>NZ_CP119758.1 GCF_029323795.1 Zobellia alginiliquefaciens
ATGGGTGTTACTGCTATTTCCGTATGGAACAATTGTTTAACTTTTATTAAAGACAATATTCAACCGCAGGCATTCAAAACTTGGTTTGAACCGATCAAACCAATTAAGTTATCCGATAATGCTTTGAGTATTCAGGTGCCCAGTAAATTCTTTTATGAATGGCTAGAAGAGCACTATGTAAAGTTACTAAAAGTTGCTCTTACCAAAGAATTGGGTGAGACCGCAAAACTGGTGTACATCATTAGAATGGAAAACACCTACGGCAACAAAGAACCATTTACGGAAAAGATTCCTAGCTCCAACAGAGCTACAATGAGTCCGCAAGAAATGGATGTGCCTATTAAATCTAAAAACCCTGAGCTAAAGAATCCTTTTGTGATTCCGGGTATCAGAAACATAAAAATAGAATCTCAGCTTAATCCCAACTATAATTTTGATAATTTCCTAGAAGGAGACTCCAACCGTTTGGCAAGATCGGCGGGTATGGCCGTAGCTAACAAACCTGGAGGTACATCCTTTAATCCGTTATTGGTTTTTGGAGGTGTTGGTTTAGGAAAAACGCATTTGGCCCATGCCATTGGTGTTGAGATCAAAGACAAATATCCAGAGCGTACCGTTCTTTATATTTCAGCTGAAAAATTTACACAACAATACATAGAGTCCGTAAAGAAAAACACCAGAAACGATTTTATTCATTTCTACCAATTGATAGATGTGCTTATTATTGACGATGTTCAGTTCTTAAGCGGAAAGTCCGGAACACAAGATGTTTTCTTCCATATTTTCAATCATTTGCACCAAAACGGCAAGCAGGTTATTTTAACCTCGGACAAAGCTCCCGTAGACATGCAGGATATTGAGCAGCGGTTGTTATCTCGTTTTAAATGGGGACTATCGGCAGAGCTTCAAAATCCTGATTACGAAACACGGATCTCTATTCTTAAGAACAAATTATATAGAGACGGCGTTGAAATGCCCGAAGATATTATAGAATATGTAGCAAAGCATATTAAAAGTAATATTCGTGAACTAGAAGGTGCCATTATCTCTTTAATAGCGCAATCTTCTTTCAACAAAAAGGAAGTTACCATAGAACTGGCTCAGCAAGTAGTTGAGAAGTTTGTGAAGAATACCAAACGTGAAGTTTCTATAGATTATATTCAGAAAGTAGTTTCCGATTACTTTGAAATGGATGTAGCGACGCTTCAGTCCAAAACACGAAAGCGCCACATTGTACAAGCCAGACAATTGGCTATGTTCTTTGCCAAAAAATTTACCAAAGCCTCATTGGCCAGCATTGGCTCTCAAATAGGAAAGAGAGACCATGCTACGGTACTACACGCTTGCAAAACGGTAGACAACTTGGCAGAAACGGATAAGCAGTTCAGAAAATACATTGAAGACCTTACCAAGAAATTTTCTTAAACACATATGAAAACTAACGTTCTAATGGTATGCTTGGGCAATATTTGCCGATCACCATTGGCGGAAGGCATTTTACAAAGTAAAGTGGACCCAAAAAAGGTTTTTGTAGATTCTGCAGGAACCGGAGGCTACCATATTGGCAATCCGCCAGACCCTAGATCCATTGCCGTTGCTCGCAAATATGGGCTACACATCGAAAACCAGCAATGTAGACAATTTCAAAAATCGGATTTTCAAAAATTTGATGTAATTTATACTATGGACCTCAGTAATTTTAATAACATCTTAAAATTGGCCGAGACTCCAGAGGACACTAACAAAGTAAAATTATTACTTACGGAGGTTGATTTGACTGTTATTGAAGTGCCAGATCCCTATTGGGACGATAATGGCTTTGAAAAGGTATATCAGCTAATAGATACCGCATGTACATCAATTGCCAAAAAACTCTAATTCGATTATTATGGCCAACAGAATGGAAAACCAGGGAAAGTTATATTTAATACCTACTACACTAGGTGATAACGAACCCCTAGAAGTTTTACCCATTTCTATAAAACAGGCCGTTGAGCAAATTGACCATTACATTGTTGAAAATGAAAAAACGGCAAGGCGGTTTATAAAAAAGATAAGCCCTAGAAAATCACAACCCAATCTTCATTTATCCGTACTGAACAAGTATACCGAACCTGAAGAAATACCCACTTTTTTACAATCCTGTTTAGACGGTTTCAATACAGGCATTTTATCTGAGGCCGGTTGCCCCGGTATTGCTGACCCCGGTGCGGACGTGGTAAAAATTGCTCACGATAAAAATATTCAGGTGGTGCCACTAGTAGGGCCCTCCTCTATTGTACTGGCCCTTATGGCAAGCGGAATGAACGGCCAGAGCTTTGCTTTTAACGGCTACCTGCCTATTGACGGCCCTGAGCGTAAAAGTGCCATTAAAAGATTGGAAAAACTAAGTAAAGATTACGGACAATCTCAACTGTTCATTGAAACACCCTATAGAAACGATAAGCTTTTTGCAGAGTTGCTCAAAACCCTACACCCCAACACCAGAGTATGTGTAGCCTGCGATGTAACACTACCAACGGAATATATTCTGACCAAAACCATTGCCGACTGGAAGCGCACCAAAGTAGAGTCACTTCACAAAAGACCGGCCATTTTTATTATACAAGGGTAACCCTCATTTTTTTGGGCAGCAGCCTATATTAGTATTCTTTTTTCATAGACTTTAAGTCAATTTTTCTCTTTTACGACCTCATATTCAAAACGGTACTTAAAAAGGAGTATTTTGGTATACTTATAAGCCATATAAAGCAACTAGTTGCTCTATATAGCTGTTGTGCATAAGCTCAAAAAAAATAGTTTTATCAGATGACTAACCAAAAAATAACCCTAAAATACATTCTGGCTGGAATACTGGCGGTAATATTTACCTGGGTTATTCACGAGTTTACGCATTGGTTTACCAGCGAATCTTTAGGTTATGAATCTATAATGAGACTAAATTCTGTATCTGCAATAGACGGTCAGGAACGGATGGAATGGCATAAAATTTTAATTTCCGCATCTGGACCAATAGTTACCATTTTTCAAGCAATACTAATATTTATAATTCTCAGAACAAAAGGCTGGCATAAATATATCTACCCCGCATTATTCGTCCCATTATATATGCGGTTATTAGCCGGACTAATGAATTTTATCAAGCCAAATGACGAAGGGCGAATTGGCGAAGTTTTAGGAATTGGACTTTTTACATTATCAATCATCGTTTCTGGGCTTTTATTTTTTATGGTTTTTAAAATATCTAAGAAATACGAACTGAATTGGAAATTCAATTTTTGGACAACAATAATTACGATGGTGGTAAGTTCGATTTTAATTTTGTCCGACCAGTTTTTTGGAATCAGAATACTATGAAATGGACATACAATGTGGGAAAAGCCTATGCACAACACAACCTATAAACAATACGGGCTTCGAGCTTCATCGAAAGGTTTGTGTATTTTTATGAAGTCCGCAAAATCTTTGGGATTTAGCTTTGGAACAAAAAAATAAAAAGCAAAACAATAAGAGCTTCTTACACAAATGAAACAACGGAACATAATAATAACTGTTTTTATCATAGGAATGGTATTATTGTTTTCCTGTAATAGAAGAATAATACGTTCACCTCTTTCTATTACGAAAACAAATTCAAGCGTTGCCGAAAAAAAACCTTACTTAATATTAATTTCGCTCGATGGTTTTCGCTGGGATTATGTTGAAAAATACAACCCACCCAATTTGAGTTCATTCATTAAAAATGGTGTTAAGTCTGCATCATTAATACCTTCATTCCCAAATAAAACTTTTCCGAACCATTATACAATTGCTACAGGACTTTATCCTGACAAACATGGAATAATAGGAAATATATTTTATGACTATAAAAAAGACATACTATTCAATAAGAGAAATCCTAAAATGGCCGAAGACGGCAGTTTTTATGGAGGTTCACCTATTTGGGTTGAGGCAAATAAAGTAAATATCGTAACCGCCAGTTATTTTTTCGTGGGAACCGAGGCCAATATTCAGGGAATCAGCCCCACATACTTTTATACATTTGACCATAGAGTTAAAAATGAGGAACGCGTTAATCAAACCATACATTGGTTGAACTTGAATAAGAAAAGTAGACCGCATTTAATCACTTTATATTTTGGTGATATGGATATTGTTGGACACGATTATGGTACTAATGATGACGAAAAACTAAAAACGGCATTGTTTGAATTAGATAAAAATTTAGGCGATCTGTTTAATAGAGTATCAGAAACTAATCTTCCAGTAAATATTATCATCGTTTCTGATCATGGCATGGGAAATCAGTCCACCAATAAAATAATACCTATAGATTCTATCGAAAACGATGACTTATTCATGACAATTGAAAATGGTACCATAGTATATATTCATCCAAAAAAAGAGGTTGAAATAGATTCGGCACTACTCTATTTAAGACAAAAGGAAAATAACTTCAAAGCTTATAGAACCGAAAACACACCAGGTTTTGAATACATTCCAACAAATAAAAATTGGGGTGCAATCCAATTAATACCAGATTACGGTTATCATTTTTGGAATCAAAAACGTAAAAACGCTCTTTCCGAAGAGGGTGTTGCAACATTTGGAGTTCATGGTTATGATAGCAAATACAAAGAAATGCATGGAATATTTTATGCCAATGGCCCAGCCTTTAAAGACGGCTATGAAATACCTGCGATAAAAAACATTTATATCTATCCATTAATGTGTGAGATTTTAGGATTAGAAATTCGAAAATCAATTGATGGCGATATAAATCAAATAAAGAGCGTTTTGAAAGATTAACAATAAACAAAAACCATAAAACAAAGGCAGCGTTAGCAACAAGCTGTACTTAAACCTTTATTATCATATCATATTCCGCGGCGGTTGCCATCACTTTATTAATGATTTCCGGAGTAAGTGATTTGTTCATTGCATTTTCTTCATTTTCACAAACCCCCATTTTCTCAAAAAAACTCCTAAACCCTTTAGGACTATGAATGTTTACCCACTTGCACGGGTTTTCACTATTGTTTGCGAACGTATGCAAAGTATTTGGAGGAATGTCCATTGACTCTCCTTCCCTTACAATTGCTATATGACCATTTACCATAAATTCCATTTCCCCCGCAATAATCAGAAAAGATTCTTTAAAAGAGTTGTGTAGATGTGGTGGCGGACCCTGTACTTTAGCTGGTGTTTCCCCTACCATAAGATCATAGTCTCCCGTAGTTTCATGAGGTGTTACCTTATGCCCAAGTACCCATTTCGTTTTATTTTTTTTCATTTTATGAGATTTTAGTCTCACAAACATAGGTTTTAATTTTTTTTCGTCCAAATTTTATGAGATATTTGTCTTATGAAAAATGATTACATCAAAACCGGAAGGACAAATCAAAAAATTGAAACCAGAAGTAAGATCTTAATCAGTGCCCAATATTTTTTAAACAACGGATTAGAATTTAATCTTGAAGATATTGCTAAACGGTCTGGTATTTCTAGGGCAACAATTTATAGATATTTCTCCAATGTAGACATATTAGCAGCAGAGGCCGGACTGGATGTCAACACAAAAAGCTCCGAAACAATTTTTGAAAATCTTAAGGGAAAAACTCTAGAAAACAAGATTCTTGAAATCCAGGACTACTACAACACCCTGGCAATAGCGCATGAAAAGTTATTTCGAAAATACATTAGCACAGTTTTGGACTCAAGTACTCCCACCCCAAAAAGAGGTGCACGAAGAAAAAAAACTTTACAACTAGTCTTTGAAGGAACAGAATACACGCAGAAAGAAAAAAAGGACCTTTCTAACCTACTTACGGTTTTAATGGGAATAGAACCCCTGATAGTTACCAAAGATGTCTGCGGTCTAAACAATAGTGAATCCACCGAACTCATGAAATGGGGTATGGAATTACTCCTCAAAGGGTTCATTAGTTCCAAAAAATAAAAGTAGCCAGTTGCCTTAAACTATGAAAAACAGACTGCTAATATTAATATTTGGGCTTTTATCCTCTGTTCCAAATATCTATTCTCAAAATGACAACCTTGAACCGGTAGGAAGCATATTTGATGAATTCAGTTTTAGACTTGAATATTATTCCCAGATTACAAAAGTGCTTATGAACGGAATGTCCGATTACCCAGAAGTTCAATTTTTAATCCTTCCTTCACCTTCTGGAGAAGAAGCTGTCTAAATTAAAAATGGGGCGGTTCACGGAGTTGGCAACCCTATATACCGATCAGAACGGATTGAATTTGATATCTATTCTGAAAGATATTCCAGTGAAACGGAAACAAAACCTAGCTAAAATAAAACCTAACACTGCTATTGTCTTAGAATCAAGTGCTGTTTCACAAGTAACTGTAAAATTATTCTTAACTCAAGTATCCAATAGAAATGAAGATGTAACCCCAGGCAAGCCAACGAGACTCCAAAAGAAACCGTATTTAATTTTGAAACTGGCCTTCAGGCATTTAATCTCAATTATCCATTAAAAAGCACCTATAATACAATATAAAAAATCATATATTTAAGCAAAATTCAATTTTATAAATGGTTACTTTTTCATTCGATCACATTGCTCTTTCTGTAAAGGATGTTAACGAATCTCTTGAGTTCTACCAAAAAGTACTTCAACTTAAAGAAATCAAGAATACAGCTTCTAATTCAAAAACAAGGTGGCTATCTATTGGAGGAAAAAATCAACTTCACCTTATTCCACGTCCGGATTTTCAAATAAAAGTAAATAAAGCTGTTCATTTTGCTTTAACAACGGCCGACTTTACCTCATTTGTAGCGTACCTACAATCATCTAATATTAACTACACTGATTGGATCGATAGCCCTAATAGAGATTACGTTCGGCAAGACGGAATAAAGCAGGTTTATTTTCAAGACCCAAATGGATACTGGATTGAAATTAACGATGATTGCCGGTAAGGTTTCTATAAAAAAAACATCAAAGAAGGGTATTCATCAAACAACGTATGGATTCGGGAAAAAACGGATTGATATAATTTTAAAGGATTTTTTACAACTTCATTCAATATAAGCTTACAACAGAACAGGATCTCTCTCAATCTTAAAACTCGCTCTGAAACCGCCTACGAATAAAAAACAAACCCCAATATTTCTATTGGGGCTTGTCCACTTTCATATGTAAATTAAATCTTAATCAGGTCCTATTTATACTTTAGGATTTCGCTTTGGCAAAACATATGATATATCATATCCCGAGAACTTTTTCATGTATTTTGCAATGTTGGTTCCGTAGCTATCCGATACATCGAAAGCTCCCCAAGAACGTAAATATTTCTTTACGTTACCTGCACCGGCCAAATGGGCCGCGGCCAATATTCCAGATTCCGTAACCTCAATACCACCTATTCGCTTTCCAACGAAACGGGCAATGTCTCTACGTAGAATCCATTTGTTACGGGCAATATTCGTGTGAAAAGCCCTTTCTTGTAACACAGGGTCGTTTAAGAAACGAGTTGCATTATAAACACCCATAAGCTGTAAGGTACCGATACCAAACTGGTATTTTCCCAAATACCCGAGCGTATTTGTTGTAAAATAGTTACCCTGCGATTCTTTAAACGCTAGAGCTTCTTTAAAACCGATATAGGAGCTCCCTAAAAAAGGCGGAGCCAACAATATCGTTGCATGCATAGTTTTGTTTTTGGGAAACAAAACTTCAGTAGGTTGTTTTACTTTAAGAGTTTCCGGCACCTTCACCTGTTTAGATTCAAAACCGTAACTCAATAAAATAAAGGTAATGATCAGGGGGCTTGATAAACTTAGCCACTTTCTCATACATTATATTTACCTAAGACTTACGAAAATTTAACCTGCTTAGATTTCGAGGGGCAAAGATAAGTCCGTTTTAATGTTGTAAATTAGAAGACTTTGTTAAAAGTATACCGTTTTAGTTAACAAGTACTAAAGATGGGATAAAATGCCTATCTCTTGATTTTTTGGGCATTTATCCACTGGACATACTGTGCTTTATTACGGTTGTGCTGGGCCAGAGTCTTGGCAAATTTGTGATATCCGAAATTTTCTACGTTGGCTACAAAGTAAAGATAATCGTGCTTCTCTGGGTTCAAAACGGCGTCTATAGCAGTAATATCCGGCATGGCTATCGGTCCCGGGGGGAGACCTGCATACTTATAGGTGTTATATGGAGAGTCCAATTCTAAATCTTTATACAGCACCCGCTTAATTATTGCATTAAAATTATTTGTGTGTTTTTTAATCGCATAGATTACCGTAGGGTCTGCCTGCAGCAAAATTCCTCTTCGCAAACGATTCAGATATACACCTGCAACCCTGGGTCTTTCATCTACTTTTGCCGTTTCTTTATGCACTACAGAAGCTAAAGTGATTACTTCGGCCGGGGTAAGATTCAAAGCTTTTGCCTTTTCTAGGCGGGCATCGGTCCAAAAACGATTGTACTCTTTCAACATTCGTTCCCTAAATTCGTCGGCAGATGTATTCCAAAAGAATTCATAGCTATTGGGAATGTACATTGCCAGTTGCGTATTTTTATTAAAACCATTCACTTTTAAAAATTCCTCACTGGTAAAAGCTTCTAACAGTGCTAAACTATCCGGTTCTATTTGCATGGAAATCCTCCCTGCAAGGTCTGCTATGGTCTCTTGATTGTTAAAAGCAACCTTAACCGGAATGTTCTGACTACGTAGGGAGTTTATGATATCATTATTATTCGCACCTTTTTTAATAGCGTACTTCCCTCCTCTTATGTTTGAGATATACCCCTTACGCTGGGCCACTTGTTCAAAAGATTCCATATTTTCAAGAAGAGGAGCTACCAACTCACGTACTTCCGAAAAATCCGCATCTGAGGGTATATACAGATAGGCCTCATTGTTTTCAAAACTGGTGTTAGGCGCAAAAATGGCGTTATAGACGGTATAGGCAAAAATTCCACCTCCGATAAGACCGGCAATCACAATAATTAATAGAATACGTTTTATATACATTAGGTATTTATTTTTTGAAACAAAATTTCATTCTTATACTTTCCCTCGGTAAAAATCCAGTCCTTTTTTATGCCTACCTCTTTAAATCCCATCTTTTTGAACAAATGAATACTGGGGTCGTTCCCCTCCATAACATTTGCATAGAGCTGATGAAGATTCAATACTTTAAACGCATAGTCGGACACCAATGAAATAGCCTCCGCTCCTACTCCTTTATTTCTATTTTCGGTATTCAGGATAACAATTCCTATTCCCGCTCTTAAATTCTTGGGGTCAAAATCGAATAAATCAATAAGTCCTACCGTAGAACCTTCGGTGTTACAAATACACAGTCGCAATTGCTTAACATCATAAATATCTCTGTGCGCATTCTCCAAATAGAGATTTAGCACATGTTTGGAGTACGGTGCCGTGGTTCCGCTTATTTCCCAAATTTCAGTTCTATTCTCCAGCTCATAAAGGAAGTCCAAATCATTTGGTTCCAGAGCCCTAAGATATATATGTTTACCTTTTAAGTTTAGCATTCTATCTCCCCTTTGAAAACTTGTTTCGCAGGTCCAATTAAATGAATTTGACTATAAACGCCCTCTTTTTTAGTTAGCTCCACCTGCAGTTCACCACCTTGGGTATTTATCTTAATTAAATTTGCAGTCGTTTTTCCGGAGTTGTGCATGGCAATGGCCACCGCCGTAACTCCAGTTCCACAAGACAAGGTTTCATCTTCTACCCCTCTTTCATACGTTCGGACGGCAAAAGTATCATCATCCAAAACTTCAACAAAGTTAACATTGCTTCCTGTTTCCCCATAAAGTCCGTAGCGCAGTTTCTTACCTTCTTTGTAAACACCAAAATCCTGTATACCTTTCACCATTTGCACGTGGTGTGGCGAACCTGTGTCTAGGAAAACATACCCGGGTTTTTCTTTAATCTCAGATACATCCTGCATTTGTAGGCTTACGATACCATCATTAATGGTAGCGTGGTGTTTGCCATCTGCAGCATTAAAAACGGTATCTTTATCTATAACACCTAAAAAATTGGCAAATGCCACGGTACACCGGCCACCATTACCGCACAAACTGCCCTCACGGCCGTCAGCGTTGTAATAGACCATTTTAAAATCTGACAGTTCGTCATTTTCTAAAAGTATAAGGCCATCCGCACCTATGCCAAACTTTCGGTCGCACAGGGACGCTACTAGTTTGGTATCATTTTTGGGAAACTGTAATTGTCGATTATCGATAAGAACAAAATCGTTTCCGGTGCCTTGGTATTTGTAAAAACTAAGTGTCATACTATTATTTAAAGACACAAATATAGGCTTTTATCCCTATCGGAAATAACGCGTTCGGTCTGCAACTTAGCAACCTGAAATAGTAGGGATTAAGATATATTTAGCAGTTAAAGAGTAGTTAAAGCAAATATAAGGCGCCTAAAAAACGACTAATTTTAACATATCAAAAGAATTAAACAAAACAATAACATGAAAAAAATTGCCAGTACCTTTTTAATCGCCCTCTTTGCTGGAGCAATCACATTGGGCAGCTACAAATTATTTTTTGAAAATACGAACTATGCGGTTATTTCACAGGACGAAGGACACTCGGTTTTCAATACGAGCTTAACGCCTACTTCTGCCAAAGGAGCCGGAATTAATGAAGTTGATTTTACGGTTGCCGCAGAGAATACGGTAAACGCAGTGGTGCACGTTAAAAATGTTACCATTAATAGAACGCCACATAGCCTTATGGATTTTTTCTATGGAAGCGGCGGAAATGAAAGGCCCCAAGTAGGAACAGGCTCTGGAGTTATTATTTCACAGGACGGGTACATTGTAACGAACAACCACGTTATTAGCAAGGCCAATCAGTTACAGGTAACACTTAATAACAATAAGACCTATGATGCAGAACTTATTGGTACGGACCCAAATTCTGATATTGCCCTTATAAAAATAGATGCCGAAAGTAATCTTCCATATTTAGCTTTTGGCGATTCTGATGACGTAAAAATTGGAGAATGGGTATTGGCCGTTGGTAATCCGTTTAACCTAACTTCTACCGTAACAGCGGGTATTGTAAGTGCTAAAGCACGTGATTTGGGTAAAAACCAATCTTTTATACAGACTGATGCCGCAGTAAACCCTGGGAACAGTGGTGGTGCATTAGTGAATACCAATGGAGATCTTGTAGGTATCAATACTGCAATCACCTCACAAACCGGTAGTTATGTGGGTTATTCATTTGCAGTACCTAGTAACATTGCCAAAAAAGTGGTAGACGATATTCTTGAGTATGGAAATGTTCAAAAAGGAATATTAGGGATTAAAACCTTAAATACCAATACGCCATACGCCATTGAAAAGGGATTGAACGAGATTGACGGTGTTTACATCTCAGGCGTTGAAGAAGGAACAGGTGCGGAAGAAGCAGAATTACAAGAAGGAGATGTTATCAAAAAAGTGGATAATATTAAAGTAAGGAAATTTGCGGATCTTACGGGGTATCTTTCCGCCAAAAGACCTGATGATACTGTAGAGGTAACCATAGCTAGAGATGGCGAAGAGTTTACGGTGCCTGTATTGTTAAAGAAGAGACAGACTGTTATTGTTCCGGTAATGGGCCTTGAAGTAAAAAATCTAAGTAAAGACGACAAAAAGAAATTCAAGACCAAACAAGGTGTAAAAATAGTTGGTGTACCCGAAACCTACCGTGGATACGGATTGGAAGGAAAGGTTTTGTTGTCTGTAGACAACAAAGAAATTAACGATATTGAAGAAGCAAGAAATCTTTTTGGAAGTATTTCTAGATATGGAAAAACGAGCATCACCATGATTAACGAAAAAGGAGAAAGAGAGCGTCTTATTTTTCAATAATTAGTGCAAGTTTTTTAATACAAACACCCCAATTGGGGTGTTTTTTTGCTTTAAATAGTTTCAAACAACACTAAATGGCTACTTTTATATCAAAATATAACTCAACTTGTATACATGAAATCCAACGCTTCTTACGAAAAAGAGTTAGCCTTCCAAGCTGACAGAAGAAAAGCTACCACCGAATTCATTAAACTGGTAAGCGATCTTTGGTACGATAAGACTATCGAAATTGTACTTTTTAAAAATCAAGTGATAGACAAGAATGTAAGTGACATTATAAACCTGCACGAGTATGCAGGTGAATTTGTCCAAAAACCGATTTCCATTTTCGACTCGACGGAAATTTTAAGGGCCATTAACGACATTCAATTGCCTCCTGCTAAATTGGACATTGGTAAACTTACCTACGAGTACCACTCAGAAGACAATCACCAGACGGATATAAAAACCTTTGTGTTTGACAAACTTAAGGACGCTAACGAGTCCGCCCCCCTGAAACCAAAAGACATTGTTCTTTACGGATTTGGAAGAATAGGCAGACTTTTAGCAAGGGAACTTATGGCCAAAACCGGACAAGGTAACCAGTTGCGCTTAAGAGCCATTGTAACCAGAAATGCCGGAAACAGTGAAATCTTGGAGAAAAGGGCAAATCTATTACGTATAGATTCCGTTCACGGCAAATTTTCAGGCACCGTAGAAACGGATATTAAGAATAATGCTCTAATTATAAACGGAACTACCGTTCATATGATCAGCGCAGACCGTCCGGAAAAAATAGATTATAGTCAATATGGAATTAGTGACGCCCTTATCATTGACAACACGGGCGCTTTCAGAACCAAAACAGAGCTAGAAAGACACTTAGAAGCAGAAGGTGCCTCCAGCGTTTTGTTAACTGCTCCAGGCAAGGAAGTACCTAATATTGTTCATGGTGTCAATCATAAAACGTATGATCCTGACGCCATCAGAATATTTTCTGCAGCCTCATGTACAACCAATGCCATTACGCCAATTCTTAGCGTTATTGAAGATTCACTAGGTATCGTTAAAGGACACTTGGAAACTATTCATGCGTATACCAACGACCAAAATTTGGTAGACAATATGCATAGTAAACACAGACGCGGAAGAGCTGCAGCCTTAAATATGGTAATAACAGAAACCGGGGCAGGCGCTGCCGTTGCCAAAGCTCTGCCAGAGCTAAAGGACAAACTTACTTCTAATGCAATTAGGGTTCCCGTTCCAAATGGCTCCCTGGCCATTTTAAACCTAGAGATAAAAAATAAAACCTCCTTGGACGGTATCAACACCATCATTAAAAAATATGCTTTGGAAGGAGATTTGGTGGAGCAAATAAAATATTCCCTAAGCAAGGAAATGGTATCTTCGGATATTGTGGGTACAAATGCACCTTCTATATATGATAGTAATGCCACCATTGTTAGTGGAAACGGAAAGAATGTTGTACTTTACATTTGGTATGATAATGAATACGGTTATTCACACCAAGTTATTCGTTTAGCTAAATACATGGCAAAAGTAAGACGGTATACATATTATTAATTTTCAAAGGGTTACAAGGATAAGTTTGTTACTTTTTTGAAGGTATTTCCTACCTAATAGCAACCTTCTCCTTGATTTCTTTTATTAATTGATATTATTGAATTACTTTAGTCGGCTCTAATTCATTAATTCAAAGAATCACTCTAACATGAAAGGCTTTAGAATCCTGTTACTTATAACGGCTTTATTAGCATATAACCTACAATTTGCCCAAGAGGACGAAACTCAAGATGAGTTATCTCTTGATAAAGGGGCCATAGATAGTCAATTTGAATTTATTTTCACCAAATCCGGTAATTACCGTTCAGATGGAAAGAAGTATGAAGTTGTTCGCACGATATCTTTAGAAAAACTTCGTCAAAACGTTCTTGACTCCTTAAAAGGATACAATAAAAGGGTCGGCGAACTGAAGGCTACTATTGGAGGTCATGAATCTACCATAGGTTCGTTAAACAAAAAGCTAGAAGAAACCACCAATAACCTTGCAGGTGTAACCGAAGAGAAAGATAGTATGTCTTTCTTAGGTATTATGGTTGCAAAAAGCACCTATAATGGTATCCTTTGGACGGTTATCTTTTCTCTTTTAGCATTATTACTTTTCTTTATCTATAGATTTAGAAACAGTAATATATTAACGCAAGAAGCCAAGACTAATTTATCCGAACTTGAAACCGAGTATGAAGACCACCGCAGAAGGGCTTTAGAAAGAGAGCAAAAAATTAGTAGGCAGCTACAAGATGAGATAAACAAATACAAGAAACAGAAATAACTTAAAAAGCTCCTCACGGAGCTTTTTTTTATAGGTCATTATGAAAATAATACAAGCTGACGAATCTCATATTCCTGTCTTAGCACCACTGTTTGATAAGTATAGAGTATTTTATAACCAAAGTTCCGATATAGATGCCGCCCGTTTATTTTTAAAAGAACGGATTTCTAAATCTGAATCTATTGTTTTCATTGCTTTTGCAGATGCACAACCTGTAGGCTTCACGCAGTTGTACACTACGTTTTCTTCGGTTTCCATGAAAAGCTATTACATATTGAATGACCTCTATGTAAATGAATCCAGCCGGGAGAAAGGAATTGGTGCCGCTTTATTGACCAGAGCACAGGAATTCTGTATTAAAAAAGGGTATAAAGGTCTAGCTTTGGAAACCGCAGTTGATAATCCCGCACAAAAGCTTTACGAAAAGCTAGGTTGGCAAAAAGATTCGCACGCTTTTCACTACTTTTGGCCCACCAATTTATAGTCCAAGTTTAAAATGCGCATTGATATTATAACCGTTTTGCCCGAATTGCTAGAAAGTCCGTTTGGAGCATCTATTTTAAAAAGAGCTATTGACAAGGGTCTTGTTGAGGTGCATATGCACAACATAAGAGACTATACGGACAAAAGCTACAACCAAGTAGACGATTACCAATTTGGTGGCGGAGCCGGTATGGTTCTTATGATAGAGCCTATTGACAAGTGTATTTCAGCTTTAAAAGCGGAAAGGGACTATGACGAAGTCATCTATATGACACCGGACGGTGAAACTTTAAACCAAAGAATAGCCAACAGCATGTCTTTACTTAATAATGTCATTATCCTTTGTGGTCATTACAAAGGAGTTGATCAAAGAATAAGGGATGCCTATATTACGCGTGAGATTTCAATTGGAGATTATGTCCTTTCCGGAGGGGAATTAGGTGCGGCAATTCTTTGCGATGCTGTTATTAGGTTAATCCCTGGTGTTCTCAACAATGAGACATCCGCTCTTACAGATACCTTTCAAGATGACCTATTGGCTCCTCCCGTATACACTAGGCCATCAGAATATAAAGGAATGAAAGTACCGGATATACTTTTGAGCGGCAACTTTCCTAAAATTGAAAAATGGAGGGAAGATCAAGCGCAAAAAAGAACAGAAGAACGTAGACCGGATCTATTAAAATAAAATTACCTACACGCTATACTGCAAAAATTCAACAAAATAGGTTGTCTATTATAAATTAAACACTATTTTTGCACCCTGTTAAATCAACCTCTGACGAAAATCGTGAATGTTGACCATAACGTAATCATTTTTCATTAATAAAATATTATGGAAGAATTATTAAAATTCGTAGAAGACGAGTTTGTTCCAAAAAAAGAATTTCCAAAATTTTCAGCTGGTGACACTATTACTGTGTACTATGAAATTAAGGAAGGTGAAAAAACACGTACTCAGTTCTTTAGAGGTGTTGTTATCCAAAGAAGAGGTTCTGGTTCTACCGAGACTTTTACAATCCGTAAAATGTCAGGTACAGTTGGTGTAGAGCGTATTTTCCCAATAAACATGCCAGCCCTACAGAAGGTTGAAGTTAATAAGAAAGGTAAAGTACGTAGAGCTCGTATCTTCTACTTTAGAGGCCTTACCGGTAAAAAAGCACGTATCAAAGAGGTTCGTTCTTAAGCCGCACATACATCATATTAAAAAATCCCGCAATAGCGGGATTTTTGCGTTATAAACAATTGTTAACAACCAAAGTTTACAACATGTTGATTACTAATATGTTAAATATTTTGGTGACATGAATCATTTTTCCTACATTTATAAAACAATAGAAGAAAATATCTGTCGAAGATAGATTTGAAAATTGTTATAGAGTTAGCGTTCTTTATATTATTGTTTAGGTTTTATAAATGTTTAAAGATGTATTTCAAAGTACGCCATTTAGCAAAACGAACATATCAACAAAAGGCTGTCGCTTTTTGAGAAATGATTATGTGAACATATTTGTAAATATTCAACAGACGCAAGTCGACGAAATATGCACAAAGATTGTGTAAACAATGAGAAGAGATATCAATTGTAGCTTGGTTCGATAATTAAGTACAATTCATCTCAAACGCGGAAATTGTGATGCGAATGCAATCAATGGTTGCCGATCTGTCGGAAGAACAGGGAAGAAAGTTTGCTATATCAGTTTCTAAAAAGCCATATCAATGTACATGTACAATGATATGGCTTTTGTTTTGCCTTTTTTTTTCTTTATTCGCAATGTTTTTGTTAAAAAACCTATCTATGCAAAACAGCGAAGAACAACCTCCTATCTTATGCTCACAAGAATACATAAAATCGTATATTAGCTCCGCTTAAATTAAACCTTTCCTTACATGTCCAAAATATTTTATACGAAAACAGATGAAGCTCCGGCTTTAGCTACGCAATCATTTTTACCAATTGTTAAGGCATTTACTAAAACTGCCAACATTACTATAGAGACCAAAGACATTTCTTTGGCAGGAAGAATTATAGCCGCTTTCCCCGATTTTCTTAAAGAAGACCAAAAAATAGCAGATGACTTGGAAGAGTTAGGTGCTTTGGCTAAAAAACCAGAAGCTAATATTATTAAGCTTCCCAATATTAGTGCTTCAGTTCCTCAACTTAAAGAAGCCATTAAAGAACTTCAGGATAAAGGTTATGATTTACCTAATTATCCGGACGAGCCCACCAACGAAACGGAAGAGGCCATAAAAAACAGATATCACAAAGTTAAAGGTAGTGCGGTAAACCCAGTGTTACGAGAAGGAAACTCCGACCGTAGAGCACCTAGAGCCGTAAAAAACTACGCAAAACAAAACCCACATTCAATGGGAGCTTGGAGTTCCGATTCCAAAACTCATGTGGCCACCATGGACCATGGTGATTTTAAAGCCAACGAAAAATCGTTGACATTGCCTTCTGCAACAGATGTAAGAATAGAATTGGCAAAGGATAATGGTGATACCGTTGTTCTTAAAGAAAAGATATCTCTTTTAGAAGGTGAAATTATAGATGCTACCGTTTTAAGCAAAAATGCTCTTGTTGCATTTCTTAAAGAACAGGTTAAGGATGCCAAAGATCAGGGCGTATTGTTCTCGCTTCACATGAAAGCTACAATGATGAAAGTTTCTGACCCCATTATTTTTGGACATGCAGTTGAAGTTTTCTTTGCGGACGTGTTCAACAAATATGCAGATACTTTTAAAAAGGCCGGTATCCGTGCTAACGACGGGCTGGAAAATCTGTTCGCCAAGCTTAATGATTTACCTGCCGACCAGAAAGAAGCAATTGAAACGGATATTCAAAAAGCTATAAACGAAGGGCCTGATTTGGCCATGGTAAATTCCGATAAAGGTATTACCAACCTTCATGTACCTTCCGATATTATTATTGATGCTTCTATGCCCGCAATGATCCGTAACTCGGGTCAAATGTGGAACGCAGAAGGTAAACCTCAAGATACAAAAGCGGTTATACCGGATAGCAGTTATGCTGAAATCTATTCCGCAACCATTGATTTCTGTAAAGAACATGGTGCTTTTGATCCAACAACTATGGGAACGGTCCCCAATGTAGGTCTAATGGCCCAAAAAGCGGAAGAATACGGTTCTCATGATAAAACTTTTGAAATTAGTACAGCCGGAACCGTAAAGGTGGTTGATACCAATTCTGGGGAAACATTAAAAGAACATACTGTTGAAGCGGGCGATATCTGGCGTATGTGCCAAGTAAAAGATGCTCCTATTCAGGATTGGATCAAACTAGCCGTTTCAAGAGCTAGAGCCACCAATGATCCTGCAGTCTTTTGGTTAGATGAAGACCGTGCACATGATGCCGAGCTTATTAAAAAAGTGAATGCTTATTTACCCAACTTCGATACGGCCGGGTTAGACATTCGTATTCTTTCTCCTAAGAAAGCTACCGAGTTTACACTTGCTAGAATGAAAGAAGGGAAAGACACTATTTCTGTTTCAGGAAATGTTCTTAGAGATTACCTAACCGACCTTTTTCCGATTCTTGAAGTTGGAACCAGTGCTAAGATGCTTTCTATCGTTCCTTTAATGAACGGAGGAGGTCTATTTGAAACTGGTGCGGGTGGTTCAGCGCCAAAACATGTGGAGCAATTCTTAGAGGAAGGCCATTTACGATGGGATTCTTTAGGAGAGTTCCTTGCCCTTGGCGTTTCATTGGATTTTTATGGAGAAAAGAACGAAAACGAAAAAGCTAGAATTTTAGGTGATGCTTTGGATAGCGCAACCGAAAAATTCTTGATCAATGATAAATCACCTTCAAGAAAGGTAAAGGAAATAGATACCAGAGGAAGTCATTTTTACTTGGCAATGTACTGGGCAGAAGCCTTAGCCAACCAATCAAAAGATGCAGAGCTACAAGCAACTTTCAAAAAGGTTTATGAAGCTATTGAAAGTCAAGAGTCAACAATTATAGATGAGTTGATAAAGGCTCAGGGGCAGGCTCAGGAAATTGGTGGTTACTATAAGCCGAACCAAGAGCTGGCAGCCAAGGCAATGCGACCGAGCCAAACTTTCAATTCTATTTTAGACACACTCTAATTCCTATATTTTCAAGATAGAAAAAAAGCCTCTACAGATGTAGGGGCTTTTTCATTCTAAAATACTGTTAACGTTTTCCCTATGGGCGTTTTTCTAATTACATTTATCAAAAATTGCTCTCTTAGATGAACCCACTCAAAAAGGTCATTTTATCAGGTTTCCTTCTTTTTTCCATATTTACATACGCCCAAGAGCGATATACTTTAAGCGGAACCATTTCCGAGGCCTCCAGTAACGAAACCCTTATTGGGGTTACTATTGCGTTTCCCGAACTACAAACGGGTGTTACCACAAATGAATATGGGTTTTATTCCATAACTATTCCAAAGGGCGAATACCAACTACAAGTATCCTACTTGGGTTTTCAAGATATTGTCCAGACCATAACTTTGGATTCGGACCAAAAAATGAATTTTTCGTTACAAGAGTCCGCGGAACAATTGCAAGAAGTTATAGTTACCAAAGATGTTGAGAAAATGGATGTGCGCAAACCTCAGATGAGCGTGAACTCTCTTTCCGTGGGTACAATCAAAAAAATTCCCGTTATTTTAGGAGAGGCAGACGTTATCAAATCCATTCTTTTGCTACCGGGCGTAACCAATGCCGGCGAAGGCTCCTCTGGCTTTAATGTTCGTGGCGGAGCGGTAGACCAGAATTTAATTCTCTTAGATGAAGCTACAATTTTTAACTCTTCGCATTTATTCGGATTTTTCTCGGTTTTTAATCCAGATGCTATAAAAGACATCAAATTATACAAAGGAGGTATCCCTGCACGGTATGGCGGAAGAGTTTCTTCCGTTCTTGATATTTTTCAGAAAGAGGGCAATAGTAAAAAAATTAAGGTAAACGGTGGTATTGGTGCCGTGGCCAGCCGTTTGTTGGTTGAAGGTCCCATTAAAAAAGATAAAGCAGCCTTTCTAGTTGGTGGTCGTGCCTCATATGCCCATTTGTTCCTACCTCTTTTTGACGTGGACAATACGGCATACTTCTACGACCTGAACACCAAACTAAGCTACAATCTAAATGATAACAACAGTATTTTCTTATCGGGGTATTTTGGTCGTGATGTTTTTAGTATTAGCGATAGTTTTGTGAACACCTATGGAAATGCCGTTGGAAATTTCAGATGGAATCACTTGTTTTCGGACAAACTCTTTTCCAACCTTTCTTTAATTTATTCGAATTATTATTACGGTCTAAAATTAGACTTTGTAGGTTTCGATTGGAACTCAGGCATTGAAAATTTCAATATTAAGTACGACTTGAAACACTATGTGAACGACAAGTTTCAAATCAATTATGGCCTCAACAATATTTATTATCGCTTTAACCCTGGTAAAATAGAGCCCAGTAATGAAGATTCAGGCATTGTTGAAGAGCAATTAACCCAAAAATATGCAAATGAGTTTGCCGCTTACATTGATGTTGAGCATGATATTACAAAAAACCTGAGCCTTAATTACGGACTTCGTTTTAGTAATTTTGTTCGTTTAGGTCAAGATGAAGTAAATGTGTATTTCAATGACAGTCCCGTTAATTTTGACCCGGTTTTAAATGTGTACCAAGAAGGACTCGTTATCGATACCTATAGTGTAAAGAAAAGTGGCAGCTTGGCAACTTTCAATAATTTAGAACCCCGTATTTCCCTAGCCTACACCATTAACAACACAAGTTCAGTAAAAGCTAGCTACACCCGCTTGGCACAATACTTACATTTATTATCCAATACAAGTTCCCCTACTCCACTGGATGTTTGGACACCTAGCGGACCGTTCATTAAACCCCAACTTTTGAACCAGTATGCTATAGGGTATTTTAAAAATTTCAAAGAAGGTGAGTATTCCATTGAAACAGAAGCTTTTTATAAGAACGTTGAAAATCGGATTGATTATATAGATGGCGCTAACTTAATAGCCAATGATGCTATTGAACAGGTTATCTTAAATGGAGAAGCACGGGCGTACGGGCTAGAATTTCTATTTAGAAAAAACGAAGGAAAATTTCAGGGATGGCTGGCGTACACCCTATCAAAATCCGAACAAAGAACACCTGGAAGAACCGTTGAGCTAAATGACGGTACTACATTTAAAGAAAGTGGAATTAACGCAGGAGGATGGTATAACACACCTTATGATAAAACCCATGATGTATCTCTTTACGGCAGCTATGACCTTAATGAAAAATGGAATTTCAATACCAATTTTGTTTTCCAGACCGGACAACCCACTAATTACCCTATTGGTCAATTCAACTTTCAAGGATTGACCGTTCCTTATTACGGCCTAAGAAATGAAGAGCGATTGCCCGCTTACCACCGCATGGACATTTCTGCCACGCTAACCCCAAAAAAGAATAGAAATAGAAAATGGCAGACCGAATGGGTCTTTAGTATCTACAATGTATACAACCGCAGGAATGCGGCTTCCATAAGTTTTAGTCGTAACGAAGATACTGGGGTCAATGAAGCGGTCCGTACCTCTATTTTTGGTGTTGTACCTGCGGTAACCTATAATTTTAAATTTTAAGGCTATGAAAAAATTGATATATATACTCTGTATGTTCCTTATTTTTACAGCTTGTGAAGATGTTATAGATGTAGACGTTCCTACGGATAAGTCTAGGCTTACCGTAGATGCGTTAATGCGAATAGACACCACTCAGGCTTCTTCTACCTATTATGCCGAGGTGAAGGTAAGCGCTTCAAGTAACTTTTTTGAATCCATAGAGCCTGCGGAACTTGAACAAATTAGCATAACCAATCTTGAAACTGAGGAGACCATAGCACTCTTTGAGACTTTTATTGGTAGCGGCGTATATCAAAGTCAAACCACTATAGATTTTATGACCTCTGGCGAATTAGTTCTTTATATGGAATATGAAGACTCTAAATATGCGGCCAGAACCACTTATGTACCATCTGTTCCCATTAGAAAACTGGTACAGGGCGATGCTACTCTTTTTTCGGGAGAAGAAACTGAAATAATTGTAGCGTTTGACGACCAACCCAACCGAACAGATTTTTATCTATTCGATTTTGATTTTAATGAATATCTAGTTACCGAAGATACTTTTTACCCAGGAAGCACCTTTGAATTCTCCTATTTTTATGATGACGATGTCAAAGACGGAATGGAAATAGACATAAGCATTATTGGTGTGGATAGGTCTTTTTACAATTATATGAATCAACTTATTGTTCAATCCGGTGGTGACCAAGGCCCTTTTCAAACCCCATCGGCCACAGTGCAAGGAAACATCTTTAATGTAACCGATGTTGAAGACTTGTCAGACTTAGACAACTTAGCGGACGTTGTGGACCAGGAAAATTTTGCGTTAGGGTATTTTGCGGTCTGCCAAACTTTCGACAAATCCATCACAATTGAATAACTTTATCCCTCAAAACTTTTAAAAGAGCACCCAAAATGTCTCAGAAGAGAACCGATAAAAACTTACTCGTAAAAGGCCTTAAACATATTGCCTATACCATTGCTCTCATGTTTTTGGCCCCAGGTGTTATTTACCAGGCATTTAAAAATGAGGGTCACCCTTTATACTGGCCTGTTCTTATTTTGGGATTTATTTTTGCCATTGCAGCTATTGGTATGGCTTTCTATAGCTTAAAGCTGATTATGGAATCCCTGTTCGGGAAGAAGAGTATCAAATAACTCGCCCTTAATTCTCTTTACCGGCGTTGCCCCACTTATTCTTTAGCTGCGTGTAGTCATAATCCAAAACCGATTCTTGACGTTCCAATTTAAACTCGGCAAACGCCCTTTGCAGGATATCCTCTATGAGATAATCCTCATGCACCTGATCCGGCTGAAACCGCTCCTTTAAGCTTATTTTAAACATACTGGCCGTAGTATTGTACCAAAAAGCACGCCAACCGCTACGCAGCTCCTTTACCAACTCAAATGCAGTTTCTCCGGTCTGTCTGTAGATTAGTTTTACCAAAATTTGACCTTCGGTACGGGTTAATTTTTTTAACTCTTCGGAAAACTCTTCTTCAATAAATTTCTGAATTTCCTTGGTGTACTTTTTCTGGTGTCTTCTTTTCTTTATTTTGGTAATGCTATCATTTAACTCTTCAAGACGTTCAGCGGCCAACTTGGCATACGGATATACTTTTAAGGTCTTTCTGCGCAGAATATAATATCGCAATTTATCCCTATAAGAACTGAACTTTAGTTTTCCAAAAAGATATACTTCATCGAGGTCTATAGAATTTCTAAAAATAGAATCACCTTCAACAATAATCATTTTTTCCGTTACCGAATCCAATGGTTGTTCTTCTACCTGGGTATACCCCAAAAATACAAAGTGGACAAAAAATAAAAACAAGAGTGTTTTTTTCATAACCGCCATTATACAAAAGCCTTGCCAAATTAACGATAAATAGGTCTGCTTATTATTAAATAAAAGTGAATATTAGTAAATTCGTATTCAAATATAAACTTAATGGCTACAAAGAAAATTCTTACCAAAAAATCACTGGATTTTTTCGAAAAATATTTAAACAATGCGGCTCCAACGGGCTATGAATGGGAAGGTCAAAAAATATGGATGGATTACCTAAAACCATATGTAGACACCTTTATTACTGATACTTACGGCACAGCTGTTGGAGTCATTAACCCAGACGCCAAATTCAAGGTGGTAATAGAAGGCCACTCAGATGAAATTTCTTGGTACGTGAACTATGTTAGTGACAACGGACTTCTTTACGTAATTAGAAACGGAGGTAGCGATCACCAAGTAGCACCCTCAAAATGGGTCAATATTCATACTAAGAACGGAATAGTTAAAGGTATTTTTGGATGGCCTGCCATTCACACACGTGATAAAGGAAAAGAAACACCTCCTAAATTAGATAATATTTTTATTGATATAGGCGCTAAGGACAAAGAAGAAGTAGAAAAAATGGGTGTTCATGTAGGATGTGTTATTACCTACCCAGATGAATTCCAAGTGCTTAATGACGATAAATTTGTTTGTCGTGCTATTGACAACCGTGCCGGTGGTTTTATGATTGCGGAAGTAGCACGTTTGCTTCACGAAAACAAAAAGGAGTTACCTTTTGGACTATACATTACCAACTCCGTTCAAGAAGAAATTGGCCTACGCGGTGCAGAGATGATAACGCAGACTATAAAACCGAACGTAGCCATCATAACAGATGTATGCCATGATACGACGACTCCAATGATCGACCAAAAAACCCAAGGCCATACGGAAATAGGTTCGGGACCAGTAATCTCTTATGCTCCGGCAGTCCAAAATAAACTACGTGAGCGTATCCTTGATACGGCAGAAGCCAAAAAAATACCTTTTCAGCGCATGGCGGCTTCCAGAGCTACGGGTACTGACACCGATGCTTTTGCCTATAGTAACGGTGGTGTAGCTTCTGCACTTATTTCTTTACCGTTGCGTTATATGCACACCACAGTTGAAACGGTTCACAGAGATGATGTAGAAAATGTAATTAAATTGATTTACGAAACACTCTTGACCATAAAAGAAGGAGAAACTTTCAGTTATTTCGATTAAAACCAATTATAACCCTCCCTAAAAAGGAGGGTTTCTTTTTTATTATGGACGAGCTAATTGATATACTAGATTCCGACGGAAATTACACGACCAAAACGGCAATGAAATCCGAAGCACATCGTAAAGGATGGTTTCACCCTACCGTCCATGTTTGGTTCTACACGATGGATGGCCGAGTTCTAATTCAACAAAGGTCCAAAACAAAAGATGTCTTCCCTCTTCTCTGGGATGTCTCTGTTGCCGGACATATTGGTGCCGGTGAGGATATTGAAATTTCTGCAGTTAGAGAAATTGAGGAAGAAATAGGGCTGACCATTACCCCTGAAACACTAGAAAAAATAGGTGTTTTTAAATCGGTTCACCAACATTCCGAAAATTTACTGGATTGCGAATATCACCACACATTTTTATGTGAACTAAAAGTTCCGTTTCAGGAGCTCAAGAAACAAGAAAGCGAAGTAGAAAACCTCGCTTTAATTTCGCTTATTCAATTTTCTCAAGAAACTTGGGGTCTAGCCCATACACAAAAGTATGTTCCACATAGCACTGCGTATTACAAGACCATAATCAAAACCATAAAACATAGATTATCACAGTGAGTACGGGTTTTCCATAAGCCTTCTTAGCGCATTCAATTTAGTCCCAAATCCTATAGAACAGTAAAGGCGATTACATGTTGTAAACACCTCCATTGATATCCAATGTAGCACCGGTAATAAAACCATCGTATTCAGAAGCAAGAAATAATACTGCACGAGCTACATCTGCCGCACTACCTGCTCTTTGAATTGGAATACCAGCTGTTGTTTCTGCTGCAGATTCTTTTGTGGTATGTGTATTATGAAATGAGGTACCTAGAATAAGACCTGGAGCAACAGCGTTGACCCTAGTACCTTGCGCGCCCAATTCTGTAGAGAGTGCTCGTGTAAAGGTTAAGATAGCACCTTTACTCGTGGAGTAAACCAATGACCCTGGATGCCCCCCTTTACGCCCAGCAAGCGATGCCAAATTTACGATACTACTGTTTTCATTTTTAGCCAAAAAAGGAGCTGCGGCACGTGTTACAAACATCATGGACGTCATATTAATATCCATCACCTTATGCCAGAATTCAGTCTCCATCTCACCAAGCATTTTGCGAGCAACAAGAGAACCCGCGTTGTTGATCAATATATTAAGGCCACCAAGTACTTCTACGGTTTTTTCTACCATTGCATTAGCATCGGTCTCTTTGGTCAAATCGCCACTTATGGCAATCGCTTTCTGACCTTTGCCTGTTGCATAGGCTACCAATTCATTCGCAGTATCCGCACTGGAAAAATAGTGAATAGCAACGTTAGCACCACTGTCAATAAAATGCTTTGTAATTGATTCGCCAATTCCTTGTGCGCCGGCGGTAATGAGAACGTTTTTTCCTGTTAACTTATCGTTATTCGTCATGGTATTCTAAAATTACTAGGTTGATTGCTATTTCATCTAAACATCTCATATCTATAGTGGAAATCCTAACCTTTTAATAGACACGAATGAACCAAAGATAAATAAAAATGATACAGTACTCCTTACCTCTATTTTAAGACCTAATTATACCAGGCTCTTTACAAAAGCCTCTACCTCATTCAAACTATATTCTTTTTGAGAACCTTCTGCCATATTTTTAACTACAAACAAGTTGTTTTCTAACTCTTGCTCACCAATTAAAACCACATAAGGAACCTTTCTGTTATTGGCATATTTAAATTGTTTCTGAATTTTGGCGCTTGAAGGGTATACATCTGCTTTCACTCCATTCTTTCGTAATTCGGACACAAGTTTCAACGCTGCCAAAGCCTCCTTATCTCCAAAATTTAAACAGAGCAAGTCTAAAGACTGATCAATACTTTCTGGGAAGAGACCTAATTCTTCTAACACTAAATACGCACGATCTAAACCGAATGAAATACCCACTCCACTAACATCCTTTAAGCCAAAAACTCCCGTTAAGTCATCATAACGACCACCGCCACCTATAGAGCCCATTTTTACACCCTCTGGCGCCGCTACTTCAAAAATAGCGCCCGTATAATAATTGAGTCCACGGGCCAAAGTAACATCAATAGAAAGTTTAGCGGACTGTAAGCCCAATTGTTCTATAGTACTTATAATAAAAGTCAGTTCCTCTACCCCTTTACTTCCGGTTTCCGAATCTTTTAAAAGCTCTTTCAAAGCTTCAAGCTGTTCTAGGTTGGTTCCTGAAAGTGAGAAAAGTGGTTCCACCTTGGCTATTGCCTCAGGAGTAAGTCCCCTTTCCGCCATTTCTTTCTTTACCCCTTCTTCACCAATTTTATCCAACTTATCCAAAGCAACGGTAAAATCTATGAGGAGGTCTTGTGCACCTATAACTTCTGCAATACCCGAAAGAATTTTTCGGTTATTCATTTTAATGTTGACACCGTTCAACTTTAAATCAGTAAAAACCGCATCGTACAACTGCACAAATTCTATTTCCTGTAATAAAGAATCGGAACCGACTACATCCGCATCACACTGAAAAAACTCACGGAAACGCCCTTTTTGAGGTCTATCCGCACGCCAAACCGGTTGAATTTGATAGCGCTTAAACGGAAAGTCAATCTCGTTTTGGTGCATTACAACATATCTGGCAAAAGGCACTGTTAGGTCATAGCGTAGCGCTTTTTCGGAAATTTTGGAAGTCAAAACATTAGAGTTCTTTGAACTATATGTTGTTTCATCCACCTTACTGAGGTAATCCCCAGAATTCAAAATCTTAAAAATCAAGCGATCACCTTCATCACCGTATTTACCCATTAAGGTATCCGAGTTTTCAAAAGAAGGGGTTTCAATAGGCTGAAATCCAAAGGTCTGAAAATGCTTTTTTACGATATCAAAAATATAATTCCGCTTTATGACTTCGGAAGGAGTAAAATCTCTTGTTCCCTTTGGTATGCTTGGTTTTTGTGCCATTAGATATAATTGTGGTGCAAATATAAAATTTTAGAAAGAGGCGCTCTTTGTTTACTAGATAAACAAACAGCCTATTTTCAATAAAGTAAAGTAGATTTACGTATTATGATTCAATGACGTTATCGAACCATTGGTACAGGTCTCCTTTGGTGATAACGGCCCCTTGCTGAATAAGCTGAAACTTATCTAGATTTTTATCTTCCGTATACGCTTTGGCGGCGGTGAGGTACTCAACAAAATCTGACTGCCAGTTCTTTTTAAACCAAGAAAAACCGATACTAGTATTCAAATCGATTTCTGGATTCATGATCTTAACAGAAATCAATTTCATTTCCTTTTCCGCTAAATGAAAAAGATGCATTTGTTTCTCGGAAATATTTTCTAAATACTCCACTTTGGCAAGCACACCTTCCCAAACCAAATCACTGAAAACATCAATTTCATCTTCGGCCACTTCTGGCTTATTGGTTTTGATTTCCTCCCATTCATCTCCTGTAATGGACTGTGTAGCCAAAAAGTTTATAAACTCTTGATGCAGTTCTTCTAGTTGCTGCTTTGTAAGCCTCGTATATTTCATTCTGCAAAAATAAAAAGACCGTACGATAAGTACGGCCTTTGTTTCAAAAAATATGATTTAGTTTTTAGAAAATATAACGTAAACCAACCTGGGCTTGCCATCTGGATGCCAAGCTTGAATCATAACCAAATGTTGTACTTTGTTGATCTCCATTAAAGGTATATACAGGAACTCCAGCATCATCAAAAGCTACTCCTAAAAGTTGTTCGCTATTTGGCTGTTGGATAAGCCCCCAATCTGAGTTTATCATGTTTCCTATATTCAACACATCAAAACTTAATTGAATTGTATTTGTTCTACCGTTGCTACATTTGATTCTATAATCTTGCAACAGCTTTACATCCCATTTTCCTCTCCAAGGAGATATCGCCCCATATCTTTCAGCATACTCACCTCTTCGTTCATTTAAATAATCATCCTGAGAAATGTAGTTTTCTAAACTAGCAGCATCACCAGTACCAGTAAATTGCATTGAGCCAATTTCACTTGTAGTAGGAATATAGATTAAGTCATTGATACCGGAACCATCTCCATTAATATCTCCACCATAAGTGTAGTTAAAACGTGCACCTTGCGCATACTCAAAGAATGTAGATAGTGTTGTTGACCATTTATCATTCCCATAATCCCACTTTTTACTAGCAACTCCAATAAAACGATGCTTATCTCCATATTTAGAATGAGCTAAAACATCGTTATTCACATTACCTAAAGCAGGATTTCCGGCAAATGCATCTCCTGTAATTTCAGCTTCAATTGAATTTACATCTCTAGAATCCAAGAAACTGTACGCTAACATTGTATACAGTCCATTGGCAAAAGATTTTTCAGCTTTTAAAGAAGCGTTCCAGATTCTTCCTTTGTTAGAATTTGTCATCACGTAAGCGTTTCCATTGGTAACTTCGCCCCATGGCAGGGTTGCTTTTGCATAATCCCCATCTAAGTAAGTTGCTCTGCTATCTACGCCTTGTAATTGGCCTGTAGGTTTGTTTAATCCCCAGTTTTGAACATGTACACCATTAATATCTTGGGTATAAGAAACATCTGCAGTTAAAACAATACCGTTTTCCAATCTTTTATCTACCCCTATATTTGTTCTCCAAACTTGAGGAAACTTAAAGTCTGGATCTACAGCTTGGTAGAAAAAAGCATCCACACCACTTACTTGGTTACCTACCCAAACAAAAGGAAAACGACCGGTAAACACACCCGTACCCCCACGCAACTTAAATGAATTATCTCCTTTAATATCGTAGTTAAAACCAACTCGAGGAGAAATTAACCAATCATTGTTAGGCATTTCCGTAGAATCAATCAACAAAGCCTCTCCAGTTTCTGGATCGAAGTATTCTGTATCAGGTAAATATATCTCTCCATTATCCGTATCAATAAATTCCTGAGCTTTATCAGCAGTATCAAAAAATAGTGGTTTATCAAGACGTACTCCATAAGTCAATCTAAATTTTTCAGATATATTCCACTCATCTTGTAAATAGAAAGCCAGTTGCCCTACATTTGTTTCAGCCAATAACCATCCACCATCTACTCCATCGCCTAAAGCGTTTTTGGTATTAAAAGTGTTTTGTGCATCCGTAAATGATTGGCCATATCTACTTACTAAAAAGTCTTGAAAAGCCTGTAAGTTGGTTGCACCGGTTTGATCATTAATATAATCAGTATCAAACGTACCATCGCCATCTAAATCAGTTTCCTGGTCAATAGCTACACTACCAAACACATCAAACCCGTAACCTTTTAAGTTAAAGGAATTGTCAAACTGAAATTTTTCAAAAGAAAAACCAACTGTATAGGTATGATTGCCTTTAAAGAAATTCATGTTATTTGTAACCTGAAATACTTTTTGATCCAGTTTGTTATTAATTGAAAATGGTTCATGCCCAGCAATGATATAAGGTGAGCCACCCTTTGTAATGTTTATAACGGGAGCCGGGGTTGAAAAAGGGTCTCTAAAATCATCAAAATGAGTATATCCTACTTGTAATTTGTTGGTGGTTGTTGAGGAAAAAGTTGAGTTTAACTCCAACTGAAAAGAATTTAAGTTGTTGTTAATCTCATAACCCGAATTTTGAAACTGCAATGTATTTGCATTTGGTCCTCTTGTATTAATTGCAGTTGGGTGCGCCGGTTTTTCTTTAGAAGCTCTTAAAAAATTATAAATAACCGCTAAACGATGATCATCGTTTATGTTCCAGTCTAACTTAAAAATACCTTTAGTTGATTCCGAAGCATGCGTAAAGCCGTCATATGAACCCGTATCATAACCAGCACTTGCAAGAGCAGACTGAACAGACATTAAATCGCTCTCTAAAACTCTAGATTCATTAATGGCACCCGATCCACTATTTGGGACCCAGCCATTTGTTCCCAAATCATCTCTTTCATCCTTTTCAAAGTTTGCAAAAAAGAACAATTTATCTTTAACTATAGGCCCGCCAATACTAACCCCGTATTGATTTTGGTTCAAATCCGGTTTTGTTACGTCTTCCCCTTTAATTTTTCCGCCGGTTAAGCTTTCATTTCTGGTAAAACCGTACACAGTTCCGTGGAATTCGTTTGTTCCACTTTTGGTTACTGCGTTAACCGCTGCACCGGTAAAACCGGATTGAGTTACATCATAAGGAGCCGTAGAAACTTGTATTTGTTCAATAGCATCTAAAGAAATAGGTTGAGAACCGGTCTGCCCACCAGGAGTTGCCGCGTCTAAACCAAAAGGGTTATTAAAAACCGCTCCATCCAAAGAGAAGTTATTAAACTGGTCATTACGCCCACCAAAAGAATTTCCACTGGCTGTGGGCTCTAATCTAGTAAAATCTTGTGCAGAACGAGAAATGGTTGGCAAGCGCGTTAATTCTCTTCTTCCTACACTTGTTTCAGCACCAGTACGATCACCGTTAAAGGTCCCAGACCTATCTGACACCACAACAACTTCGTCCAGTGCCTGGCTTTCACTTGTTAAGTCTATATTAACATTAAACGTCTCCCCTAAAGACAAAAATACATTGGTAAGCGTATGTGGCTTAAAACCAACATAAGAAACTGTCACGGTATAAGGTCCGCCTACCCTTAGGTTGAGTATTCTAAAAAGACCATCTTCGTTGGTAATAGCACCGTACTTGGTACCCGTTGGGGTATGAACAGCAACTACGTTGGCTCCTAATAGCGGTAGGTTTTGATCGTCCACCACCGAACCGCTCATGTTGGAGGTTGTGACTTGCGAAATTGCGCTAAAGAAGGTGAAAAATAGCACAAGACTTAAATGAACTTTGTAAGACATAATCATCTGTTTGAGTTAGTCTTACAAAAATAGAGCAAAAAAAAAGAGCTATGCAAGCATAGCTCTTCTAAGTTATCATTAGGTTATTAACGTTCTATTAACGTTATTTTTTATCTGCAACAACCTCAAATGGGAAATCTACTATTACTTCCCTATGTAATCTTATCTGCGCATTATAAGGACCTGTACGTTTAACGGCACCACCTTGGATATTGATAAACTTTTTATCGATACTGTGACCTTCTTTTTCAAGAGCGGCAGCAAGATCAATTGTAGTAACAGATCCGAACAATTTGTCCGCCGCACCTGTTTTTGCAGAAATTTTCAACTCTAAAGCTTTAAGTGCTTCAGCAGTTTTGTTTGCTGCATCAACCACTTTTTTCTCTTTATGAGCTCTTTGTTTTAAGTTCTCTGCCAATACCTTTTTTGCAGAAGCAGTAGCCATAGTAGCTAAGTTTCTTGGAATAAGGTAGTTTCTACCGTAACCGTTCTTTACGTTTACGACATCATCTTTAAAGCCTAAATGCTCTACGTCTTGTTTTAGTATAAGTTCCATCTTGCCTTAAATTTATTTTAATAAATCTCCTACGTATGGCATCAAAGCCAAGTGACGTGCTCTTTTGACCGCTTGAGCCACTTTACGCTGATATTTTAAAGAAGTACCGGTAAGTCTTCTAGGTAACAATTTACCTTGCTCGTTTACCAACTTCATTAAAAAGTCTGCGTCTTTGTAATCGATATACTTAATACCTGATTTCTTGAAACGGCAATACTTCTTTTTAGTATTGGTCTCAATGTTCAATGGAGTCAAATAACGGATTTCACCGTCTTTTTTTCCTTTTGCTTGTTGTTGTAATGTTGCCATAATTCCTTAAGCTTTAGCTTTTAACCTTGTTCTTCTTTTCTCAGCCCACTCAATTGCGTGCTTGTCTAACTTCACTGTTAAAAAACGCATAACACGCTCATCTCTTTTGAACTCTTGCTCATAAGGAGTGATGACTTCACCAGTGTTAGTAAATTCGAACAAGTGGTAAAATCCACTTTTCTTGTGTTGGATGGCATAGGCCAATTTCTTAAGTCCCCAGTTTTCTTTGGAGACCATCTTGGCGCCATTCTTAATTAAGAAATCCTCAAATTTCTTAACTGTTTCCGCTATCTGATCATCAGAAAGCACGGGATTCAAAATGAAAACAGTTTCGTAATGGTTCATAAATATATATTTTTTAGGAGCGCAAAAGTAAGAATTTTTATGAGACTTCACAAGAAAATGGAAATTTCTTCGTTATACTTTGATAATCCTAAAATCTTACATAACCAAATCTTAACCTATGTCATTGCAAATTACACAAAAAAGCACACCTACTTTACAACATTATTGTATTAAAACGGCTTTTTTTAGTATTTTGTCGATGATTTAACCCCACAAATCGACCCATTTATGAAATTAAGAAGTATTATCGTAGACGATTCGTCCATGCAACGAATGGCAGTCGCGAAGCTTGTAAACAGTCACCCCAACCTTGCTATGGTGGCCGAGTACAGCAATGCGATCGAAGCTAAAAACGGCATCAAGAACAACGAGATCGATCTTATTTTTCTTGATGTTGAAATGCCTATCATCAGTGGATTTGACCTACTCGAATCCTTAGAAAACAGTCCTCAAGTAATTTTGATTACAGGTAAACCAGATTATGCCCTTAAAGCATTTGATTACGATGTAACGGATTATTTGCACAAACCAATTACACTTGCCAGATTTGACGCATCCGTAAAAAGAGCGGTAGCCAAATATGAGCAACTGCATAAAGTACAGGAAGACGAAGAGCATATATTCGTAAAGAGCAACCTTAAAAAACGTAAGGTAATCTTAAACGATATTAAATGGATAGAAGCCCTTGGTGACTATATTAAATTAGTTACGGACGAAGCGAACATCGTTATCCTGTCTACCATGAAATCATTTGAGCAGCAATTACCGGAAGATAAATTCTTGCGTATTCACAAATCCTACATTGTGAATCTAGAGAAGATAGAAAAATTCAACAGTAAAAATGTTGAAGTTAGCGGAAGGTCTATTCCTCTCAGCAGGAATAAAAAGACCGAATTGGCAGAAGCACTTGCCAATGTCTAGCACTTCTACTTTAAAATATAAATCCCGAACATTTTAAAATGTTCGGGATTTTTTTTACTCGATAATCGAGACTAAATGCGCTTAGGCTTGCCTCGAAATAAAAGTGTATTCCTTTTAATACCTCCTAGACTTGCCCTAGCTAGTTTACTTTACCTTTAAATATGATCTACATTATATATTACCCGTACACTACGGTATTGAGCTACGGAATTAAAAGACTTTTCTATTTTCTTAATGGCGAGTTTCGTTTTTACCACAGATTGCGAATGCGGAATCTTAATCAAGATATTTTTTAGGTACTGGTTTCGCACCCTGGCCACTGGTGGATATTCAGGCCCCAGCACATTACCCCCTAAAGTTGTTCTCAAAGCTTTCGCAAACCATTCCGTTGCTTCATTTAAACGATTGTATTCTTTATGCTTAAACGTAATTTTTATAATCCGGTTGCGGGGAGGATACTTGTATTGCTCCCGCTCATACAATTGTTCCCTAAACATGGTATCATAATCATGCGTAGATACTTGTTGCAATATCTGGTGATATGGATTATAACTCTGAATTAAAACTTTACCTCTTTTTTTTGTCCGTCCTGCCCGCCCGGCCACTTGCGTTAACAACTGGAAGCAACGTTCATGTGCCCTATAGTCTGGAAAATTCAATAAAGAATCGGCATTCATAATACCCACCAAGCTCACGTTTCTAAAATCGAGTCCTTTGGTCAGCATCTGAGTCCCTACAAGAATATCCATTTCTTGCTGTTCAAATGCCGTAATTATTTTCTCATAACCATGTTTACCACGCGTTGTGTCCAAATCCATTCTCCAGGTCTTCGCATCCGGGAACAAGGTTTCCAATTCCTTTTCCACCTGTTCGGTTCCAAAACCTTTGGTGTCCAACGTTGGGCTTCCGCAGGCTTGACAACTTTCTGGCAGCGCCATATGATAACCACAGTAATGACAACGCAATTGTTTTTTATATTGATGATACGTTAAACTCACATCACAATTAGGGCATTGTGGAGAATGTCCACAAGTGGTGCATTCTACTATAGGGGCATACCCTCTTCTATTTTGGAATAAAATAACCTGCTCCCCTTCTTCCAATGCTTCTTGAATCGCTAGAAATAAACGTTCGGAGAAATGACCTTTCATTCTACGCTTCCTGCTCTGTTCTTTTAAATCTACCAATTCTATATCCGGCATAAGAACATTACCAAAACGCCTTGTAATAGTTGCATACCCGTATTTACCTATTCTAGCATTATTAAAACTTTCAATACTTGGCGTAGCAGAACCTAAAAGAATATTGCTATTGTGTAGTTTGGCCAATACTATTGCAGCGTCCCGAGCATGATACCTAGGTGCTGGATCAAATTGTTTGAAAGAACTCTCATGTTCTTCATCAACCACTATAAGGCCTAAATCCGAGTATGGTAAAAACAAGGCCGAACGAGCTCCTATTACAATTTGCGCTTTATCCTTTTTGGCCAGAACATTGTTCCAAACTTCCACCCGCTCCTGAACGCTATATTTTGAATGATATACTGATACCTTTTCGCCAAAATACCCCTGTAGACGAGAAATAAGTTGTGTTGTTAAGGCTATTTCAGGAAGTAAATACAACGCCTGCTTCCCTTTTTGGATACATTCCTCAATTAAACGTACATATACTTCCGTCTTACCCGAAGATGTGACCCCATGAAGCAATGTTACCCTTTCTTCCTGAAAACTCTTTGAGATGTCCTCAAAAGCTTTTTGCTGGTATTCGTTCAAAGCTTTTAGAGCATAGTTATCTTCCTCGCCTTCATAGTTTACACGATCCGTTCGTATAAAATATTCTTCTAAAATATCCTTATCGATTAACGACTTAATAACCGCTTTAGAACCTCCGCTAGCCTGCTCTAATTCCGATATTTTTATGGGTTTTTTATGGGTTGCTTGCAATTGAAATAAAGAGAGTACAACTTGGCTCTGCTTGGGCGCTCTGGATAAATCGTTCAATAAAGCTTCCAATTTCTCTTCCTTGAGATATTCTTCCCCAAGTTTCACATAACGAACCAATTTAGGTTTGTACTGGTCGTACATCTCCTCCTTTAAGAGAATAACACCTTTTTCTATAAGTCGATTTAAAACAGGTAGGATATTCTTTCGGTCTATAATAGCACTGACTTCTTGTACTTTCAACAACGGCTGATGTTGTAGAGCCTCAAAAACCAAAAACTCGTCATCCTCTAAAATGGACTCATCCACTTTACTACTATCATTCCTAAGAATAAGAGTTTCACTCTCTAACAAAAAAGCTCCAGGAACCGCACTTCTGAACACCTCACCAATGGTGCACATATAATAATCTGCAATCCACTGCCAATGTTTTAACTGAATAGAGTTGATAATAGGATCTTCATCTAAGATACGGTCTATCTCCTTTGCCTCATAAACCACTGGGGCATTGGTATGCACTTGATGCACCAAACCCGTATAAATTTTAGACTTTCCAAAAGGAACGCCTACACGCATACCCGGACGCAAAAACTCAGCTTCCGTTTGGGAGATAGCATAGGTAAAAAGTTTCTCTAAAGGAATCGGTAATATTACGTCAATAAAATACTGCATACTTCGGTTGGAATTCTATCCGTCTACACGCACCCAAGTCTGGGTACGATAAATAAAGGCCAAATACCCCCTTACTTTAAGCTCATCAGGATTATCGGGGTTTAGCCAAATTTTACATCTAAAGGTCATGGCCTGCTGAGGATCAAACAGTGTATCACCCTTATAGACCCCATCTCCATGATGTTCCGCATCCTCAATTATAGTCATACCCAAAACAGGCTTATCCTTCATATCCCCATCACACTTACTGCAAATGAAATTCTCTTTACCCTCCTCTACTATCTCAATTACTTTACCGTGCATTTTACCATCTTCCTCATAGATATCTATAATAGCTTTTGGTTTGCCCGTACGATCATCAATAGTTTTCCATTTTCCGAAAACACTTTGAGACTGCCCCACAGGAATAAGGGTCAAATAAAGAAAAATTAAACTTACTATATTGGTTACGCTCATCTTTTATGATATGTTTTTCTTAAAGAGTTCAAAGAAGCATTTAGCTCAAACCCCAGCAACAATATATTAGAATTTAACCAGATATATACCATAAGTATCAACAAACCTCCTAAAGCTCCGTATAATTCATTATATCGGGCAAATTTTTCCACATATACCCCAAAAAGGTATGAAGTAAGCATAAATAATAAGGTAGTCATTAAAGCGCCAACCGAAAAAAAACGAGCATGCCTACCTTCTGTCGTGCCAAAATAATACAATATTGCGGTCGTAAAGTAGGACAATAGAACAAAGAACAATACTTTGCCCATTTGAGCGCCTACAATATCGTTTTCCGTTAAATCATAGCCTCTTGTTTTGGCGGCCCATACGCTCAGGTAATCCGTAATATAAAATTCAAAATAACCATAAGCCACAGCACCAACGATTAACAATATGGACAGAATAAGCCCAACCATTAGGGCATACAAATATTGACGAAAAAAATTACGGGTAAGCTCTACATGATACGAATTTTCAAATCCACCAAAAATGGCATTCACCCCATTGGCCATCAAAAAAATGGAAAACAAAAATGCCGAAGACAACAACCCGCCCCTTTTTTGGTCTTTTATCTGCTGATAGATATCCCCAAAATAGTCACTGGTAGCCGATGGCAAAAAAGATTCTAAAAACACCAAAAACTGAGAATCAAAATTTTCATTGCCAACACTTACATACGGCAGAATAAAAGGAATTAAAGTAATAAGAAATATAAGTAAGGGGAACAGTGCCAAAAACAAACTGAAAGCAATGGCACTGGCACGGGTAGAAATAGCCCCACGGAATATACCCAGTACATACATTTCCATTAAATCATAAAGAGATAGTCCCTCAAAAGCTGGTAACTTTATGCCTTTTAAAAGACGCGCCAGCCAATTAATTACAGGGATTTTATCAATTTTCTCTTCTATCTCTTGCGACATTTACACCGCTTTTAGACTTAAATCCATATTATAGACCGAATGCGTCAGTGCTCCAGAAGAAATGTAATCCACACCACACTCAGCATATTTACGAAGGGTGTTTTCATTGATTCCACCTGAAGACTCGGTTAAACAGGTATCGCCAATCAGCTTTACCGCTTTACGAGTATCTTCATAATTGAAGTTGTCAATTAGAATGCGGTACACCCCACCTGCATCCAGTATTTGCTTTATCTCACCTAAATCCCGTGCTTCTACAATTATTTTCAAATCACGACCGGTCTCTTTCAAATAGTCTTTGGTTTTCTGAATAGCCTTATCTATTCCACCTGCAAAGTCTATATGGTTATCTTTTAGCATAATCATATCATAGAGTGCAAATCTATGATTTTCACCACCTCCTATCTTAACGGCCCATTTCTCCAGGGCACGAATACCGGGAGTAGTTTTTCTTGTATCCAAAATTTTGGTTCCCGTACCATCCAACAACTTAACAAAAGAATTTGTCTTTGTAGCAATAGCACTCATACGCTGCATGGCATTTAAAACCAACCGTTCCGCTTTTAAAATACTTTGTGAACTTCCCGAAACATAAAAAACAATATCCCCATGTTTTACGGGAGAACCATCCGCCATTAATGTCTCTACCCCCATATTGGAATCCACATATTTAAAAACTTGTTTGGCGAATTCTACGCCAGCAATAATTCCATTATCCTTCACCAATAATTTAGCCTTACCTTGGGCCGTTGCAGGAATACATGATAGTGAGCTATGGTCCCCATCACCTACATCCTCCCGAATGGCATTTTTTATAATATAATCTATTTCTTCTTGAAATTGTTCTTTGGAAATCATGTACGGAGTTTTACTTAAAAGCTAAATTAGTAAATTGTTAGGGGTTTATTGACCATAACGCAAGGCTTATTTAGCATAGGTTTAGACAGAACCTATTAATATTTGTTATTTCAAATTATATTTGCGGCATGACCATAAAACTTATCGCAATAGGAAAAACGGATAGCAAAGCCCTATTACAGCTTATTGCCGAATACGAGAACCGATTGAAACATTATGTAAAGTTTGAATTGGAAATCATACCCGATATTAAAAACACCAAAAATCTTTCTGAAGCACAGCAAAAAGAAAAAGAAGGTGAACTTATTTTAAAGAATCTATCCAACGCTGATGTGCTGATACTTTTAGATGAAAACGGAAAACAATTTTCATCTGTAGACTTCTCTGCCTATTTACAGAAAAAAATGAATGCCGGCCTCAAACAATTGGTGTTTGTAATTGGAGGCCCCTATGGATTTAGCTCCGATGTTTACAATAAGGCACAGGGTAAAATCAGTTTATCAAAAATGACATTTTCACACCAAATGGTGCGTTTATTTGTTGTTGAGCAAGTGTACCGTGCATTCACCATTTTACGAAATGAACCTTATCACCATAGATAACACTACTCAAACTTTTTTAGATTTCATCACAAAAAAACCTTCCTACAATCCGTTTTAACAAATCAACTTTTTTACATTAGTGGCCTAACCCTAAGTTAAAGCCCATGATTGTCTCCAAAGGAATATCGTTAAAAAAGTTATTTGACCTGTCTTTTCACCATATTATTTGGCTATCTCTATATATGGGTGGTATTGCCGTTCTATACCGATTTGATATAATTTCTTACGAAATACCTTGGTTACCCGTTTCAGTAATTGGTACCGCAGTTGCTTTTTATGTAGGTTTTAAGAACAACCAGTCTTATGACAGGATGTGGGAGGCAAGAAAAATTTGGGGAGGAATAGTCAATGACAGTCGCTCATGGGGAATGTTGGTTGATGGGTATATCACCAATATGAATTCTATAGAAAAACTAAGTGACGAAGAGCTACACGCTATTAAAAAAAGACTGATTTACAGACAAATTGGATGGCTGTACACCCATAGAGAGCAATTATTGGTGTCCACCTCATGGGAACATGCTACGCAAGGCGGACTGACCTCCAAACATGCCGAAAGACTTGAAGAAAACTTTGGCGTTGGGATTATTAGTGATAGCATAGAATATCGTCAATTAAAAAATTTCCTTTCCAAAGAAGAATACGACCGATTGGTGTCCAAAGCCAATACCGCTACACAAATTATAAATGAACAATCCAAAGATTTACGGGAATTACGTAAAAAAGGGTTAATTGATGATTTTAGACATATTAAGATGCAGGACATTTTGCGCACCTTTTATGAATTACAAGGAAAGAACGAGCGAATAAAAAAGTTTCCATTGCCACGTCAATATGCCAATATGAGCTACTATTTTGTAGGTATATTCATCTTTCTGCTACCTTTTAGTATGATGCCCGAAGTATTGGATTCCGGAAGTGCCAACTTTTGGCTGGCCGTACCAATTTGCGTGCTATTAGGTTGGGTATATGTTATGATGGAAATAATTGGTGACTATTCTGAAAATCCATTTTCTAGAATGGCAAATGATATTCCCATGCTTTCTCTTTGCAGAACTATTGAAATAGACCTTAGAGAGATGTTGGGCGAAACAGAACTCCCACCTCCTGTTAAAGCTGAAAAAGGCATACTTATGTAAACCTCCTTCAAAAAAGGAGATTAAAAAATAAAGACAATAAAAAAGCCCTTTTACAAGGGCTTTTCTGAATTTAACAAGCGTACTTTTTAGTACAACACTCTAAATTTTATGGTATTCTCCACCTTTTTAAGGGCTTTGATAACGTCTTTATTATACTCCTTATCCAAATCAGTAATTACATATCCTACCTCACTATCGGTAGATAAGAATTGACCTGAAATATTTAATCCGTATTTGGCAAGAACTTCATTAATCTTGGCCATGATGCCCGGTACGTTCTTATGAATATGCAAGAAACGGTGTGCATTCTGTTGTTTTGGCAAACGAATATTAGGGAAGTTTACAGCATCTACAGTGTTACCAGAGTTGATGTAATCCATAATTTTATTAGGTACAAAATCTGCAATATCCCGTTGAGCTTCTTCTGTACTACCACCAACGTGCGGTGTAAGAATAACATTGTTCAATCCTTGTAATGGTGTATAAAATTCACCGTTACTGCGTGGCTCTTCCGGATACACATCAATAGCTGCACCGGCAACTTTACCAGACTTTAAACCCTCTGCCAAAGCTTCAATATCTACGACAAAACCTCTTGAAAGGTTAATAAGCATAGCCCCATTTCTCATTTGGCTAATTTCCCGCTCACCAATGAAGTTCTTATTGGCTTTATTATCATCTATATGCAATGTTACTACATCTGAAACACTCAATAGATCTTCTAGCGTATTGCATTTTTTTGCATTACCCAAAGAAAGTTTATCCTCTACATCATAATAATAAACACGCATACCCAAAGCTTCCGCCAATATGGAAAGCTGTTTACCAATATTACCGTAACCCACAATACCAAGGTTCTTACCACGAACTTCTCTTGAGCCTTCGGCGGTTTTTTGCCATTGTCCGCTGTGAATTTCACTACTTCTAGAGAACACACTACGCATTAGCATTATAATCTGACCGATAGCCAGTTCTACTACAGAACGCGTATTGCTATATGGCGCATTAAAAACTACCACCCCGTTTTTCTTTGCGTGAAGCAAATCTATTTGAGTAGTTCCAATACAAAAAGCCCCAACCACTAATAGCTTATCCGCAGCATCTAAAACTTTCTGGGTCACTTGGGTCTTAGAACGTATACCCAATACGTGAACTCCTTTTATTTTCTCTATTAACTCGTCCTCACCAATACTATGCTTTACCAATTCAACTGAAAACCCATCGTCAGATAAATTCTTAAAGGCATCCGGATGAACATTCTCTAAAAGCAATATTTTTATTCTGTTCTTCGGATAAGAGATATTACGAGGTAAATCGTTTACAAAAAGAAATTCATCCATATTTGGAGTGATATAATCCGCGTTTTTCGCAGCCTTCTCCCGGTGTACATTCTCTGTGTAAGCGAAAAATTTATCGGCAATACCAGCTTCGCGCATTACATAATCACTATAACCGTCTCCAATGACCTGAACTTCGCCCTCAAGATTCATATTCTTAAGACACTCAATTTTACCGTTGTGCTGAGAAAGTACGTTTTCAGCATCAAAACCTACTATATTGCCTTCCTCATCAAATTCAAAAGTGTTGGCGTAAACTCTGTCCGAGGGAATGTTATATTCTTCTACAATAGGATCAATAAATTCTTTAAACCCACATGAAATAACATAAATATCATCTGAGAATTTCTCAAAGAATTCTTTGTTGGAAGCAATAGACTTGGATATTTTCTGACGCAATTCTTCTACTAACGGCCCTAGATCATCTTTATGAGCGTGTAATAGTTTTATGCGTTTTTCAAGTGATTCAGTAAAGGATATCTCTCCATCAATCCCCAGATTTGTAATCTCTTGTATTTGACTAATGATTTCGTCTCGGTTAGAATTGCCTTTCAAGGTTCTTTCGGCCAGTACATCTAAAGCTTCAACCCTTGTTAAGGTACTATCAAAATCGAATACGTATTTTCTACCTGTTTCTACCATGTCTTTGCTAACAAATTAAGGAACAAAAATAAAGATTATTTCTGTCCAAACCGGACTAATATTGCTAAAAGTTACCCTTATAACTAATCTAGTTCTTTTTGATAGGTAATTTAATTTTCAAGAAGCCAAGAATCATCATGACTATAGTTAGAAATAAGACTTTTCTAATCTAAAAAAGAAACTACAGATTTTGAAAAAGCAGGGGTTTTATAGGTTTCGTTATGATTACCGTCCACTAGAACAAACTCACTTTTTGGTATAGCTTTATGCAGCGCTTCAGGACTGCCATTATTTAGATCCTCATTACCCGCTATGACCAAAACTTTAGCTTCCACATAGGCCAAATGGCTCTTTTTTGTAAACGGCTGAAAGCGTTGCTGCAAATAGAGACTTCTGAAATCTGCATTGACCGATTTGGCATAATCCACCGCTTCTTTGGTCTCTTCGGTTACCCTTCCATTAAAAGCATTCATGAATTTGATTTTTCGAGACCATCGGTAATTTGTAAAATCGATTCCCATTCCACCCAAAACCGCCTTTTTAACACGCCTATCCTTTAACAATAACTTAGCCAAAACGATACTACCGCGCGAGTAGCCTACCGCCATGTATTTCTTTAATCGTAAATGCTGCATGAGGAACAAGATATCCATCACCTCGGCATCAAAAGTATAGGCATCTTCTGTTTGCGGCTTATCCGACTCCCCATTACCCCTAAGATCCAATGCCACGACCCTGAAACCTTCTGCCAACAAGTCTTCCTTTACACTTGTCTTGTCCCAAGACTCCTTTGTATTTATAAAACCATGAATTAGGAGTACTACATCTCCCTCACCCTCATCCGTGTAGGCAATTTTAGTATCATCAAAAGAATTGAAAAATTCGGTTTGTGCACAAATAGGAGTGGTACACATAACCATTGTGAAAATAGCGCTTATAGTAGTTTTATACATTAACATAGATAATTCCTGTAATTACGGCAAGCCCAAAACTCAACAACGTTCCTATCAAGATGTATTCGGTAAGTTTCCTGTTGTTACTTTCCTTTAAATCATTAAATCGAAAAACGGATTTAGCTCCAATCAACAATCCAATCGCTTCCCATCTGCCCATAATAATGAACATAAGAACAAATAGGCGCTCTATTATACCTATATACTTACCGGCATTGGGTAGAGACTTATGGTCCAATTCAATTTTATCGGACATAGCCTCCAACAGTTTGCCCATAATAATTGCTGCGGGAGAACTCACAAACACAATTGCAGTAACCAATGGCCAATCTAAATTCTGAAAAAGAGCTATGGTATGCTCCATAAGGTTACCATAATACACGCAGCAATACAACACCACAATATGAAGCACCTGATCAATAAAAAAAGGAACACTTTGCAGCCTAAACATTGGTGTAACATACAATTTAATTAAATCAATAATATAATGCGAAACCATTATGATCAATGCTACCTTCCAATACTTTAGGTCCCAAAGCAAAAGCATTGTTAGTGCAAAATGAAGTAATACGTGCGCATAAAGATATTTTGACCTTTCTTTATTGGCCTCCTTATGAACGACCCAACGAATGGGTTGTAATAAAAAATCACCAATTAAATGTGCCAATAAAAGTTTTGTAAACAGAATCATCTAGTTTAATTCTTTTAAAGTTTTTGTATAGTACTCAAGCAATTCTAGAACCAAATCTAGACGGGCCCTTTTTTGACGCTGACTAACAGCAGACTGTTGAATATTAAGTGTTTCGGCAATTTCACGTTGTGATGCACTAGGGTTATCTAGCGCCAATACAATTATTTCTGCCGATACCGTGCTCCAGTCATCCATAAAGTGAAGTGCCAGCTTTAGCATAAGATTTAAAGTATCATCAAAGAAACCATTGCCCGTAGCAATAGTTAGATTAAGCTTATCTTCTTTAAGCGATTCAAAGGTTCTGCCAGACCTGTGATACGCTGGGCCGTTAGATTCACTCACCCCAACACCTTTAAAAGTTTCATTACCCAGGCCAATACCCATACGAACATCTAAACCCTTTACCGTCTTTATCAAAGCCTTAATGTGTATTGCTGCCTCTAACGCATCTTCTTTTGCTATTTTTAATTGAAACTCATCTCCTCTATAAACCTCCCAATCTATTGGCGAATTACCTAATTTGGATAAGTAATCCTTAAGAATACCCAACCATTCAGATGAGTTGTGGTTCTCAGAGTTAATAATATCTCCTGTGATTATTGCTACCATAATTATATAAGCTAAAACGCTAATATATAAAAATATAAGTCAAAACGCTAATATTTTATATTATAAGCTTTATTGCTTATAATTTAAAACCACCTTCTTACATTCAAACAATATTGTTTGTAACGTTTACCAAAGAGTTTTAAAAGAGCCAATTCTTCAGGAATAATCTGAAACCTATTCATATACCCAACAAAACCAGCAGCCAACAAAGTATTAAAAGCATTGCCCAACCATATACCCCAGGCCAATAGTAGTACCAGTAAAGCCAAATACATTGGGTTTCTAGAGAAAGCAAAAATTCCATTTTCAACCAACTTACTTGCTTTGGAAGGATGAGTAGGATCAATAGTAGTCCGTAAACGGAAAAATTGAAAAAGAGCTGCCACAGCAATAATAGCCGCAAATACCAGTAACGCCCCTGTTAAATAAATTCTTCCAAAAAAATCGAAGTAACCAACAGGTGAAAATGTAGCAAGCAAATACATCAAACCAGCAAAAATCACAAAAACAATAGCGGGAGGTATCCTTAACCCCATAACAGTATATTTATAGCGTTTCAAAATTACTATTTTTGAACTGTTATTAGCACAAGTCAAAAAAACAATCCTAAATCTATATACATGAAACTTGTTTTCGCAACACACAACAAAAACAAATTTAACGAGGTGAAGAAATTAGTTCCCTCACATATAGAATTGGTTTCACTAACAGATATTGGCTGCTTTGATGAAATACCCGAAACCGGCACAACCTTAGAAGAGAACGCTCATATAAAAGCCGATTATGTAACCCAAAACTACAACCTGTCCTGTTTTGCAGATGACACAGGTCTTATAGTTGAAGCGCTTAACGGTGAACCCGGCGTATATTCAGCTAGATACGCAGGGGATTCAAAAAATTCGGATGATAATATGAATAAACTTCTGCATAACCTAAAAAGCAAAAATAGTCGTACTGCCCACTTCAAAACCGTAATCGCTTTGAACATAAATGAAGAAACACATACTTTTGACGGAATAGTTCAAGGTCAAATAACAAAAGAAAAAACAGGCAACCAAGGTTTTGGCTACGACCCTATTTTTAAGCCTCATGGTTACGAAAAAACCTTTGCCGAGCTTCCATTAGAGACTAAAAATAACATAGGTCACAGAGGCCGAGCTATAAAAAAACTGATAGATTTTCTACAATAATCGCTATCTCAAAAATTAAACGTACCTTTGCACCTTAATTTTAACGCCGCCGGTATGGCAGGTGTTGCTCTGAGTACTAAGGTTATATACGATAATCGCTCTATGCAACGCACCTATTAGCGATTTAAGTATACCTTTTTTATGACAAAATTTGAAGCCTTAGGGCTAGACAAGTCCATATTGGACGCTGTCAACGACATGGGATTTGAAAGCCCATCTGAAGTACAAGAAAAAGCAATCCCTATTTTATTGGAAAGTGAAACGGATCTTGTTGCGCTAGCGCAAACAGGAACCGGAAAAACGGCTGCTTTTGGTTTTCCGTTAATTCAGAAAATAGATAGTAATAGCAGAACTACACAAGGATTGGTACTCTCCCCTACCCGTGAACTATGTTTACAGATTACAAAGGAGATGCAAGCCTATTCAAAATATGTAAAAGGCCTAAATACCGTTGCCATTTATGGTGGAGCAAGTATAACGGACCAAGCTAGACAAATCAAACGTGGGGCACAGATAGTTGTGGCAACTCCCGGGCGAATGAAAGATATGATCAGCCGTGGTCTAGTAGATATTACTAAAATAGATTACTGTGTTCTTGATGAAGCGGATGAAATGCTCAACATGGGCTTTTTTGAAGATATAAAGGACATTCTTTCGAACACACCAAAAGAAAAATCTACTTGGTTGTTTTCAGCTACTATGCCAAGAGAGGTAGCCACTATAGCCAAAAAGTTCATGCACAGCCCTACTGAAATTACGGTAGGTGCTAAAAATGCGGGAACCTCTAACGTACAACACGAGTATTACGTAGTTGGCGGAAGAGATAGATACCCTGCTCTTAAAAGATTAGCAGACGCTAATCCGGATATTTTCTCTGTAGTTTTCTGTAGAACTAAAAGAGATACCCAGCGTGTTGCCGAAAAGCTAATCGAAGATGGGTACAATGCAGGTGCATTACATGGCGACTTGAGCCAAAACCAACGTGATTTGGTAATGAACTCATTTCGTAAGAAACAAATTCAGATGTTGGTTGCTACAGATGTAGCGGCTCGTGGTATTGACGTAGATGATGTTACGCACGTTATCAACTATCAATTGCCAGATGAAATTGAAACATACACCCACAGAAGTGGTCGTACCGGTAGAGCTGGAAAATCTGGAATTTCAATGGTTATCGTAACCAGAAGTGAAATGCGCAAGATACACGCTATTGAGAAAAAGATTCAACAAGATTTCTTATCAAAGAAAATTCCAACCGGAATAGAAATTTGTGAGATCCAGTTATATCATTTGGCGAACAAAATTAAAGAGACCGAAATTAATACGGACGTAGAAAGCTATCTTCCTGCTATTAATGATGTTTTAGAAGGTTTAGATCGTGAGGAACTTATTAAAAAAATAGTATCCGTAGAATTCACGCGTTTCTCTAATTACTATAACAAAACCAAAGACATGAATACGTCTGACGATCGTGGTCGTGATAGAGGCGAAAGAAATTCACATGCACCTTCAAACGGGTCCGTGCGTTACTTTATTAATGTTGGGGAAAAGGATGGTTACGATTGGATGTCACTAAAAGACTTCTTGCGTGATACGTTAAGTTTAGGAAAAGAGGACGTTTACAAGGTTGATACTAAAGATTCTTTTTCATTCTTTAATACCGAAGCAGAACACACGGATAAAATTCTTTCGTTTTTCACCGACTTTAAACTAGAAGGAAGATTCATAAACGTTGAAGTTTCTAAAAACCCTGGCGGAAGCAGTGGTGGTAGCCGTGGAAGAAGCGGTGGCGGTCGCGGAAAACGAGTTCGTGACAATGATAGAGGCGGTCGTTCAAGAAGTAGAGACAACAATAGAAACTCCTCAAAAGGGAAATCTAGTCATTCCGGAAAGAGAAGAAGCTCAAAAAGTAGAAGCGATTTCTTTTAGACCCTGAAAAACTTACATTTAAAGTTAATTGTATATTAAAAAATACGCTTCGGCGTATTTTTTTGTTTTGTTTAGTACTTTTAAACCTGTATGCTTAAAGTAATGAAACCACTCTTAGTAATTATTCTACTATTTATTTCAACCTTTTCTTTTGCTCAAGAGGAAGAAGTTTTAGAGGAAAAAGAAATAAAGGCCATAGTTGTAAATGCCCAAACCGATGCGGTTATGGGTGATGTTCACGTTATAAACTTAAATAAGGTAAAAGGAACCATTACAAAAGAAGATGGGGAATTTTCAATTTTAGCATCCGTAGACGACATTCTTTACTTTTCTTTTTTAGGTTTCAAGTCACAAAAAATTAGGGTCACCAACGACATGTTCAAATTCAAGGATACAAAGATTGCCTTAACCGAACTTGCCTACGCATTAGAAGAAGTAATTGTAAAACCTTACCAACTTACCGGTTATCTTGAGATAGACGTTAAAAACGCTCCAATAAACAATGCATACCAGTACAGTATATCTGGGCTTTCAGTAGGATATGAAGGGGGGAGCAAAAACCCAAGTGCTGTTACAAAAGTTTTGGGCGCCATATTAAATCCTGCGGATTTGTTGCGAAACCTATTTGGCAAACAGCCCAACCAGATGAAAAAACTGCGTAAAATAAAGGAAGACGACCAAATACGGGACCTTTTAGCATCAAAATTTGACCGCGAAGTCTTAACGGAACTACTTCAGATAGAAAAGCTGGACATTCAAGACATTTTAAACAATTGTAATTACTCTAAATCTTTTATAAAAACTGCCAATGACCTTCAAATTTTAGATGCGATAAGTAGTTGCTACGAAGACTTCAAAGTATTAAATCGTAAAAAATAAATTTTCTATTTTCCATAGCATTTTATAGCTTTAGAGGAAAATAGACTACTTATGAAAGGACTGCTCTCCGCGGTTGTTATTTTCTCCCTTCTTATTGCTTGCAAAGAAAAGCGAAAAGATATAATAGAAGAAGTATCGATTAAGACCGATACTATTCCAAAAATTATTGAACCCCAAAAAAAACATCCCTTTACATGGGATGCGGCTAACATTTACTTTCTGTTGACCGATAGATTCAATAATGGTAATACTGAAAACGATGTTAATTTCAACAGAAATGCACCTACTGGCCCCTTAAGAGGTTTTATGGGGGGTGATATTCAAGGCATAACTCAAAAAATAGAGGAAGGTTATTTTTCTAATCTTGGCATTAATGCCATTTGGTTTACTCCAGTGGTTGAGCAAATTCACGGTAGTACAGATGAAGGTACTGGAAACACCTATGGTTATCATGGGTATTGGACCAACGATTGGACAGCATTAGACCCAAATTTTGGCACCCGAAAAGATTTAGAGATTATGGTAAAAACTGCCCATAAGCACGGAATTCGTGTTTTAATGGATGTAGTTCTTAACCACACCGGACCGGTTACTGACATTGATGAAGCATGGCCCGAAGAATGGATTAGAACACAACCCATATGTGATTTTACGAGTTATGAAACTACGGTTGCATGCACATTAGTCGAGAATTTACCCGATATACGAACGGAATCTGATGAAGCTGTTGAGCTTCCAGATGCGCTATTGGCAAAGTGGAAAGAAGAAGGCCGCCTAAGCCAAGAATTGGACGAATTACAACTTTTCTTTGAACGTACAGGCTACCCAAGAGCTCCGCGCTATTACATAATAAAATGGCTTACCGATTACGTTAACAATTTAGGTATTGATGGTTTTCGCGTAGATACGGTAAAACATGTGAATGAAAATGCATGGTCCGAACTGTACAAAGAAGCTTCGTTCGCTTTTGAAAACTGGAAAAAAATGAATCCGGGAAAAATGCTGGACCAACAACCCTTCTATATGGTGGGCGAGGTATACAACTATGGCATTTCGAACGGAAGGGAATTTGAGTTTAGTGACAAGAAAGTAGATTATTTTGCTCACGGATTTAAAAGCTTAATCAATTTTGAATTAAAGGAAGACGCAAAGAAAGACTACGAATCTATTTTTAGAAAATATAATAAACTCTTACACTCCGAGCTTACAGGAAAAAGCGTTGTAAATTATTTGACTTCACACGATGACGCAAATCCTTTTGATGCCGAAAGAAAAGACCCTTACAAAGCTGCAAACGTTTTACTACTAACCCCGGGCGCTTCCCAAATCTATTATGGCAACGAAACTGCCCGTGATTTGACCATTGAAGGAACGGCGGACAACCCTGTACAAGGTGATGCCACATTACGTTCTTTCATGAATTGGGATGAACTGGACAGTCTACCAAGAACAAAAGAAATCCTACACCATTGGAAAAAATTAGGAACCTTTAGAAGAAATCATCTAGCCATTGGTGCCGGGAGACATAAAAGACTTGGCAAAAGCCCTTACGTTTTTAGCAGAACCTATGTTGAAGGCGATTACAAAGACAAAGTAGTGATTGGTCTAGACTTGCCAAAAGGAAAAAAATCACTTTGGGTAAAAGGATTTTTTGGTGATGGCACCAAACTTTATGATACCTATTCAGAAACGGAGGTAACCGTGGAAAATGGCAAAGTTCTTCTTGAGAACGATTTTAATATTGCTCTGCTAGAATTAAAAGAATAACTAAGAAAGCCCTTTATCCTGAAGGGCTTTCTTGTTTCTAACGCTCCAAGTTCTCTTTTAAGCTCGCCAAACCGGCTTCAAAGTCTTTCCCAACTGCCTTGTCCATACTCATAAAAAGCATCATAATATTCATTGGAAATTTATGTTTTCCAGAAAAACCCCAGGTTACCTTGGTACCGCCATCTTCAGCATCATCCACTTGCAGATAACAATCAGAAGTAGATTTAAAAGGTTTTAAAAACCGTAATTCAGATTCTATTCGTTCCCCTTCAATAATCCTTTTAATTTCCTGCTCTCCTTCCCCAACCTCTTTATTACCGTTCCAATAACTAGTGCTCCCCACCTCTCCATCGGTTCCTGTGAACTTTTTATTCATGTTCGGATCTTTTTTTGCCCAAGGTGACCACTCATCCATCTTTTTTAAAGATTTTAAATATTGAAAAACCTCGTTTCTTGGTCTGGCAACTTCTACTGTTCTAAAAACATTGTAGGTTTTTGGCGCTATCAGTGATAATATTAAAATTAACACTACAACACTTACAATAACATAAAGTAATGTATACATATCTCATTAATAGGTTGGTTATTAATGAAATATACTAAAAAAACAAAGAATATAATCTTATTGAAACCAGACAAATTTTAGAAGTGAATTAAGCTATACGCTAACTCTACTTTTTTATTTGCTCTTCATAACGCATCAACACATCATCTATGCTCCTAACCGACTTTTTGGTCCAGTCCAATCTTTTTTCCAGTTTTTCTTCATCGGTCAACCTCCACTCTAAATCGGTCTTTCTAATTTTATCCGAAAGGTGTTGCAGTATGATGGCCGCAGAAACTGAAATATTCAGACTTTCCGTAAAACCCAGCATAGGGATTTTTAGAAATCCATCACTCAAGTCCATAGCTTCTTGACTTAGTCCCGTGCGTTCTGTTCCGAACAGCAAAGCAGTCTTTCCTTCAATTTTAAAATCCTCCAAAAAAGTAGAATCGTTATGTGGTGTAGTTGCAATAATTTTATAACCTTTTCCCTTTAACTTGCGAATACAATCCGTGGTACTTTGATGTCTATGCACATCTACCCATTTTTGGGCACCCATGGCAATTTGGTCATCTAACTTTTTACCATAACGAGATTCAATTACATGCGCATCTTGAATACCGAACACATCGCAACTGCGGATAACAGCGCTTGTATTATGCATTTGGTACAAATCTTCAATCGCCACCGTCACCAACTTTGTTCGCTCTTCAAGTATTTCTAAAAAACGTTGTTTTCTTTCTTTGGAAATAAAATCTTCAAGATATTCAAGAAGTTGTTCATCTATCATATACCGAATATAATAAAAACTCTATTTTTATAACGATGAAGAAGCGAATTACCATTTTAACGGGAGCCGGCGTGAGTGCCGAAAGCGGTATTAATACGTTCAGAGATGCCGGTGGATTGTGGGAAGGACATGACGTTATGGAAGTTGCCTCCCCAGAAGGTTTTGCCCGAAACCCAGAATTAGTTCTTAATTTTTACAATCTAAGAAGGAAACAATTAAATGAAGTATCTCCTAATAAAGCCCATAGAGCATTGGTAGAGCTCGAAGATTTTTATGAAGTCACTGTTGTTACCCAAAACGTAGATGACCTTCACGAAAGAGCAGGAAGCTCTAATGTAATACACATTCATGGCGAACTTTTAAAAGTACGGAGTACCAAAAATGAAAACGTAGTCTTACCATGGTCCAATGACCTTAATTTAGGTGATTGCTGTAATGAAGGACACCAATTGCGGCCGCACATTGTTTGGTTTGGCGAAGCGGTTCCTCTTTTAGAAGAGGCAGCTATCGCTACTCAAAATGCAGATATTGTTATTATTATTGGAACATCAATGCAGGTATATCCTGCCGCCAGCCTTATTGATTATGCCCAAAGCGGAATTCCCATATATTTTGTAGACCCTAAACCCAACGTGTCCAGAAACAATTATGACAACCTTACTGTGATAGCAAAAACCGCCGTACAAGGCATACCTAAACTGGTGACTGAACTAATTGCAACCATTCAAGAAAACTAACAAGTTGTTATTTTATGACCAAGGAAGAGCTTTATAAATCATTGGACTATGTTAATCATTCTCGTGAAAAGCGTTCGGAAATGGCTACTTTAATTTCTCAAAACCCGCAAATAGTAGTTCCTTTAATGGAAATAGCCTTTACCGTAGATGACCCCATATCCAATAAAGCGTGCTGGGTTCTTGAATTTACAGCGAAGGAAAACCTATCTTTTTTATACCCTCATTTAGAAGAATTTACAACTAATTTACACCGAGTACGCTATGACTCTGCAATACGCCCTTTAGCAAAGATTTGCGAATTTTTGACCGAAGTATATTTCTCAAAAAATGATATCGGTCTTAAAAATATTATGACAGAAAACCAATTGGAGCGAATTACCTCGGCTTGTTTTGATTGGTTGATAGGCGAATACAAAGTTGCTGCCAAAGCATATTCTATAACTTCTTTATACCAACTAGGACATAAATACGATTGGGTTCACCCAGAATTAAAAATGATTTTAGAGCAAAACTATGCCGCAGGCAGTGCCGCATACAAAGCAAGAGCTCGCCATGCTTTAGCAAAATTGAAGAAGCTTTCCATCTAAAATACGAGTTGTTAACTTTTTAGGTACAACTTTTTAGCATTAGAATCTTAAAAACCTTTTAAAACTAGCCATCTTAAGGTATCTTTGCTTTTTTTCAAAAATCAACTTTATACAACGTTATGTCGCTAAACGCTTTGAACGCTATTTCGCCTATAGACGGGCGCTACAGAAGTAAAACTGAACCATTGGCACCGTTTTTCTCGGAAGAAGCCCTTATAAAATATCGGGTGCAGGTAGAAATTGAATATTTTATCGCCCTTTGTGAGATTCCGTTACCTCAACTTTCCGGTTTTGACCACTCAAAATTTGAAGCGTTAAGAGAAATCTACATCAATTTTGATACGGTAGATGCCCAAGAAATAAAAGAAATAGAGAAAACGACCAATCACGATGTAAAAGCTGTTGAATATTTTATAAAGGCTGCATTTGATAAGTTAGGACTTTCTGCACATAAAGAGTTCATCCATTTTGGTCTGACTTCTCAAGATATCAATAACACGGCAATTCCCCTTTCCATTAAAGAGGCAACGAACGAAGTATATGTACCCGAATACACCACATTATTGAACAAAATTCAAGAATTGGCAACTGAATGGGCAGAAATACCAATGTTGGCCAGAACACATGGTCAGCCTGCCTCTCCTACCCGTCTTGGAAAAGAGATAGAAGTCTTTGTAGTTAGGCTAAAAGAACAGTTCAACTTATTGAACGATATTCCGAGTGCTGCAAAATTTGGTGGCGCCACAGGAAACTACAATGCACATAAAGTAGCCTACCCATCTATTGACTGGAAAGCCTTTGGGACTAAATTTGTTCAAGAAAAATTAGGGCTTCACCACTCCTTCCCTACTACACAGATTGAGCATTATGACCATATGGCCGCATTGTTCGATACTTTAAAGAGAATAAACACCATTATTCTTGATTTGGATAGAGATTTCTGGACGTATGTTTCCATGGATTATTTCAAGCAAAAAATTAAAAAAGGTGAAGTTGGTTCTTCAGCAATGCCACATAAAGTAAACCCTATAGATTTTGAAAACTCGGAAGGAAACTTAGGTATTGCAAATGCATTGTTTGAGCACCTTTCAGCTAAACTTCCTGTATCAAGATTACAACGTGATCTAACAGATAGTACGGTTCTTAGGAACGCGGGTATGCCATTTGCACATACTATTATCGCTTTTCAATCCACTTTAAAAGGTTTGAACAAGCTTTTATTGAATAAAGAAAAATTTGAACAAGACTTAGAAAATAACTGGGCGGTAGTGGCCGAAGCTATTCAGACTATATTAAGAAGAGAAGGCTACCCTAATCCGTACGAAGCTCTAAAAGGACTTACACGCACCAATACAAAAATAAACCAGAATTCAATTGCCGAGTTTATTGATACGCTTGAGGTTTCAGATGCAATTAAACAAGAGTTAAAAGTAATTACGCCAAGTAACTACACTGGTATCTAAAAATTACAATTTCCCTAGTATAAAAAAAAGGCCGCAATTGCGGCCTTCTTCGGGGGATAATGGTTAGTGTTTATGTAAAAATTATCCTTTCTTTTGTATTTCCACTTGATGTGGGTAAGGGATTTCAATTCCAGCTTTATCAAGTGCCAGCTTACAGTTTTCCAACGTTCCAAAATATACATCCCAATAGTGCTCTGGCTTACAGAACGGTCGTACTGCAAAATTTACTGAACTATCCGCCAATTCTGAAACATTTACTGAAGGCGCTGGATCTTGTAAAACTTTTGGATCAGAGGTAAGTACATTTAGCAACACTTCTTTTGCTGTTTTAATATCCTCTCCATAACCTACACCTATAGTAGTATCCACTCTCATCTTACCTTCAGCAGTATAGTTCACTATATTTCCGTTAGCCATGGCTCCATTAGGAACTATAGCTAATTTACTATCTGGAGTAACCAGTTTGGTCGTGAAAATCTCTATTTCTTTTACAACACCTAGAACTCCCTGAGCCTCAATCAAATCTCCTATTTTGTATGGCTTGAATATTATTAGCAATACTCCACCTGCAAAGTTTGATAACGAACCTTGCAAGGCAAGACCAATAGCAAGACCGGCAGCGGCAATGATAGCGGCAAAACTAGTAGTTTCTACCCCTAATTTTGAGATTACCATTATAATCAAGAAAATGGTAAGTCCCCATTTTACCAAACTCAACAAAAACTTCTGTAGAGATTCGTCATAATTCTTTTTGGACATGCCTTTACCCAGCACGTTCATGATTTTCTTAATAATCCATGAACCTATTATATAGATTAAGATTGCGCCAATTACTTTAGGTCCATATTCAACCGCAAAATCAATGCCTTTGTTCATCCATACTTCTGCTTGTTCCATAATCTTAAATAGTTTTCTGGTTAATGTTATACTAGGTAAGACACTAGATTTATTAAAAGGTCACAAAAACTTTCATTTTTATTCAAAAAAAAAAGCAAGCCAGTATACTGGCTTGCTTATTTTCAGTTAAAATTCTACTTTATTTTATTTCATAAAACTCAATGCTTCAGATAGTTCACCTCCGTCTATATTAGATTTTTCAAGTGCTTGAATAAATTGAATCATTTTGGCCGGATTCATGTTATTTCCTAAAACCCGTACAACCAAAAAGCCTTTTTCATCGTTATCTCCATAAATAACCACCTCATCAATTGCATCATCATCACCCAAATATTTAATGGTTGCCTTACCAAAATCCGTATTCATTTTCATGAGTTCGGTAAAATCTTCATTCGCCATTATAGATTTTATAACGGTCTTTTCTTTTTGAAAATCCGCTTGATTGTCTTCCGTCTTTTTAAAAGCCAAAACATTAAGTTTCTTTAATGACCCTAGACTCTCCTTCTGTTCATGGGACAACTGCGCTTCCTTTATATTTAATAACCCTACCGGCAAATCAAGAGTTAGGAAATTTGGATTTTCAGAATTGGCAACATAATACTGTTGCAAGCTAGGTGTAGAGTTACAGGCGCTCACTACTACTAATAACAGCACAGCAGCAATTATTGTTATTCTTTTCATACGAATGTTCTTTATAGAATTAGACTTGATGCGTTATTTACCTACCACCTACTTCATTTAGCTCATTAGGCAGATTCATTTTTCGGGTCAGAGCACCAATTTTATTTAAATCAATATCTCCGGTCATAGAAACAAGCACACTTTCAAATTTTCTATGCTCAATCCCGAACTCATCACTATTAATATCTGATACGAACAAGAGCAGTTCACTAACATGGTCTTCATCCCTACCTTGCTTAATATAGAATTTTACGGTAGCATCTTTATCTCGTACTTTCATCAATTCTTCCAATGAAGAAGATTTAAGATATTTTTTTACCGTTCTCCCCATGTCTTCAGATATTTTAGAATCTTCCGTAATGAATACTTTTATTCCGTCTAGTCCCTGAGCTACGTCTGCAAAATCTTGAGCATCTTGGTCACTCTCATCAAAAGCAGCAATGTTGCCCGCTAGTCTGATCATACTTTTGTTTACCGTTACCGAACCTACGTTCTTCATATTATCGTATTTATCAAATATAGATTGAGAAATACCAAGAAAGGGTAACACCGCTAATACTAGAAATACACTTAATTTTTTCATGACTGTTCGTTTTAAGATTAATGATTCTTTTTTGATTATTGATTGATGATAATTAATTACTATCTATTCTTACCCGCTTCGTTCAATTCTTCGGGCAAATTCATTTTTTTGGTCAACGACCCAATTTTATTCAAGTCTATATCACCGGTTAAGGATAACAGCACGGTTTCCACCTTTCTACCGTTTACATTTACATCATTGGTAATGCCTGTTACGAACATTAAAAGTTCACTAACATGATCATCATCTTTCCCCGCACGGATATAGAACTTTACATTGGCATCTTTATCCTTTACCCGCATAAGCTCTTCTAACTTGGCCGATTTAAGATACTTGTCTACCGATAATTTCATATCGCCAGCAATAGCCTTGTCCTCTGTAATGAAAACCTTTAGATTATTTAAACTCTTGGCTATATCCATAAAATCCTTGGCCTCCGGATCATCTACCTCAACATCTATTTTGCTTAACAAATTGAACATGCTGCGGTTTACTACTACCGCACTCACCTTATCCAAGTCTTCATATTTATCGAATAGAGACTGCGAAAAGCCCATAACCGGCAACACTGCAACCATTAGGATTAATACTATCTGTTTCATTTTTCGGGTTTTTGTTTTATTTTTCATTGTAAATCTTTTGTTTTGCTTCTTCAAACTCATTTAAATACGCCATCTTCTCCGTACCTCTTTCCATATTCTGAGCTAACATATCCAATGCTTTTATTGTTTCATTGTATGCATATAAAGCCTGTTGTTGCTCTAATTCTTTTTCATCGTAATACGTCTTGCCAAAATACAGGCCAAACATCATTACTACTGCCGCTGCAACCGACATCCACTTATAGGAAACTTTAAAACTCTCTTTAACCTCAGGCTCTAAAACAACCTCTTGATCAAACTTTTCTTTTTTAGCACTACCCATAAATCTGAACATGGGCGCATATTGTTGTAAGTTTTCAGGAATATCATCTTTAGAAAAATAGTCCTTTAGCTGATTTTCTTCAGCAACCGTTGTATCTGCTTCAAAGTATTTTTCAAGCAATTTTTCTATTTTATCCAATTCCATAGCTGTGTTTTTTTATTAATTTATCTCTCACCGTTTTTCTAGCCCGAGATAAGGCTACCCTAACTGCCGTAGGCTTCATTTCTAACATATCGGCAATTTCATCATAGTCATATTCTTCAACGTCCCGTAACTGTAAAACCATTTTTTGCTGTTCGGGCAAATCTTCCATTATTCTTTGTACCCACGTAACACTATCGTTTGCTTCAATTTTTTTCTGAAGCGAACTCCCTTTCTCCTCATAATTAGTATGAACAAGTTTTAAATTTCCTGCCTGTTTGGATTTCAACCGGTCTAAACAGAAATTTTTGGTCATGGTCATTGCAAACGCCTCTACGTTCTTATACTCGCCCATATTTTTTTTCTTGTTCCAAAGCTTCAATAAGACCTCCTGCGTGGCATCCTCGGCTTCTTCTCTAGATGTTAGCAACCGTTTGGCTAAACGGAATAACTTATCTTGAAAAGGACCAACAATTTTTAAAAAATCTGCCTGTTGCATTATCTGGTTAGGTTACTTTTGAATGCCTTTATAAGGCGCTACATAAGGAAGACGAGACACTCTTAATTATGTTACAATATTTTTTTTTAATTTTATACTTGTAAGTTATTACTACAACTTTTAACTAACTCCCTACGTATATTAATTTATAAGTTTAATTAAACTCCCCCGTTATATTATCACCTCTCTTTGGAACGATAATTGATTTGGTAGTTTTGTACTACAACTAAAAACTATGAAAAAGTATCTCTTATTGTTTTTACTCTCTGCGTTTATATTCACCAGTTGTTCCAACGATGATAATATTTTTCCTGATGACCGGGAGGAAATTGTTGAAGAGGAATCAAAAACAGCAAACGATTACCCTGTACAAAATTTTATGTATCAGGTGATGAACAACTTTTATTTTTGGCAAGGGGACGTACCTGCTTTGGATGATAGTAAATTTGAAAGTCTTGACGACCCTGATTATATTTCTTTTTTAGCTTCCGAGTCCGAACCTGCAACCTTTTTTAATGATTTGTTGTTTTTAGAAGATAGGTTTACTTTTTTGACAGAGGACTATCAAGACCTTGTGAGCTCTCTACAAGGTATCTCCAAGAGCAATGGAATGGAGTATGGTCTTTCATATTTTGGTGATAACAATGATGTTTTTGGTTATGTTGAATACGTCGTAAATGATTCCGACGCCGAAAAACAAGGAATTGAACGAGGTGATATTTTTACTACCGTAGATGGAGTGCAACTCTTTTACAATTCGGCCACAGACAACAATTTTGATTTATTTTCCAGCGACAGCTACACTTTAGGTATGGCGGATATTGTTGACCGGACCATTACTCCAAATGACAGAAATGTAACTTTGACCAAAGAAGAGGGCCTAGCAGAAAACCCAATACTTCTCTCTAAGGTAATCGAACATAATGGATTTAAAGTGGGGTACATTATGTACAACTCTTTTGTGGCCACTTATGATGACGAACTGAATACTATTTTTGGAGATTTAAAAGCACAAAATATAGATGAACTCATTCTTGATTTTAGATATAATGGTGGGGGTCGCGTTACATCCGCCATACAAATAGCCAGTTCAGTGTATGGTACCGAGACCGACAAGCTTTTTTTAAAAGCACGTTATAATGATAAAATAATGGAGACCTTTGACCCCGGCGATGGAGAAGATAATTTTGTCGATACCACTTTTGATTCCAAAACACCATTAAACAGCCTCAATTTAAAAAGAGTTTTCGTAATTGCAACTGGTGCAACCGCCTCAGCAAGTGAACTAGTGATGAATGGACTAGAACCATATATTGATGTTGTACATATAGGTTCTGCTACCGTCGGAAAAAATGAGTTCTCAAATACTTTTGTTGATGACCGTGAGAATAATTATTTCTATGATCCTAATCGTGAAAATCAAATTAATACTGAAAATAAATGGGGTTTACAACCTTTGTTAGGTCGTAATGAAAATGCTGACGGTTTTTCAGACTACACCAATGGTTTGACGCCTGATTACCCATTAGATGAAGATGTCGCTACTTTAGGTACATTAGGAGACCCTAACGAACCACTTTTAGCCAAGACCCTGTCTGTGATTTCCGGAGAAACATCAAAAAGAAATTTTGAGCCTATTTTAAGTGTTGACTACATCTCAAATTCAAAAGATTTCAAGCCTGGTGCGAACAAGATGCTTATGGACGGACTTACAAAACCGTTAAAACTAAAATCCTCAAAATAAGATCACTATTTTTACGTTGTGATATTCAAATAGGGCTTACCCTAAATCCCACTATAACTTATATCAACAGCTATGAAAAAAAGCCTAACAGCAGGATTGTTTCTTTCACTTTTTTTAATTTTTTCGTGTTCCAAAAGTGATGATTTCTCCATTCCTGACACGGTAGACCCTGATCCAGATGCAGGTGTTGATGTACAAGATTTTATGTGGAAAGCCATGAATTTCTGGTATTTCTGGCAGGCAGATGTTGAAAACCTTTCTGATGCAAAATTCCCTAATACAGAAGAAGGCTCCGTAGCCTACACTCAATTTCTTGCCTCCGAATCAGACCCTGGGAAGTTTTTTGACGAAAAACTACTGTTCTCAGAAGACCGATTCAGTTTTTTTTCGGATGACTATGTTGAACTCACGCAATCTTTAGCCGGTATTTCTAAAAGTAACGGACTTATGTTTGGGCTAGCACGGCAAGCACAAAACAATAGTGAACTTTACGGATATGTGCAGTACATAGTTCCAAACTCAAACGCGACCACTAAAAATATAAAAAGAGGGGATCTTTTTACAGGTGTAAACGGAACCACGCTTACCGATCAAAATTACATATCCTTGCTCTTTGGAGAAAGTGATACCTATACGCTAAATATGGCAAGCATTGCTGACGGAAATGTGGAACCTAACGGCATAGATATACAATTAACCAAAGAAGTAGGGCTTAGAGAAGACCCCATTTTTCTTAATGAGGTTATAGAAATACAAAACGACAAAATTGGTTACCTTGTATATACTGGGTTTACCAATGAATATGACGAGGAACTCAACAATGTATTTACTAGATTTAAGGCAAGTGGAATAAACGAATTGGTGCTAGACCTTAGGTACAATCCCGGTGGCTCAGTTAATACAGCGGTTCTCTTGTCCAGTATGATATACGGAACCAATACCAAAGATGTTTTCCTAAAGGCTCTTTATAACGATAAATATCAAAAAATATTAGATGATAACGATACTGAACTAAGACAGTTTTTTGCCGAAAAGACAGGAAAGGGAACAGCTATCAACTCATTGAATTTAAAGAAAGTGTATATTTTAACTACTTCAGGAACGGCTTCTGCCAGTGAATTGGTGATAAACGGATTAAAACCGTATATGGATGTTATTCAAATAGGCGAAACCACACGTGGGAAAAATGAATTTTCTGTAACTATGGTAGACGATAGAGGTAATAACTATATCTACAATGCAGAAAGAGTAAGTAAAATAAACAAAAATAATAAGTGGGCCATTCAGCCCCTATTGGGAAGAAATGAAAATGCAGAAGGGTTTTCTGATTTCACCGACGGCATTGCTCCAAATGAACCGTTACAAGAAGACCTTGCCAATTTAGGCGTATTAGGCGATCTTAATGAGCCATATCTTGCAAAGGCAATAGAGCTTATAACCGGTTCTTCCGCAAAGGGTGTACAAAAAACGGAACTACCTATAGAGACCATGACAAGCTCAAAAATGTTTACGCCCTTAAAAGATAATATGTACGTTACCGATCCTCCTATAATTTGGTAACCCAACTACTGACAACAAAAAAGCTGCCTGAATTGAACCGGCAGCTTTTTGTTTATCGATCCAAAAACCTTCTAGTACTCGTAAAATTTTTGATATTTACGTCGTAATCTTGAAGGAATAGCTACCGCTTCGGGATGAAACAATCCGGCTAACAACTCTATCCCATCTACCAATGTAGCCGCAGATGATTGCGTAAACAAATCAAAATCTGCTATAAATACTTTTTGCTCCCTTACAGCCTTTATTGATGTCCAGCCTTCTTTAGTAAGCAGTAAATAGATTTCTTTTAATGTCCTTTGTTGGTTAAATCCACAAGGAGCAATTACAATAACCTCTGGATTATACTGTCTTATTTTATCCCAAGAAACAACACCACTATTTCCTGATGGGTTTGAGAGCATATCCACACCACCTGCATATCCTATTTGATGAGGAATCCAATGGCCACAATTATAAATAGGCTCTATCCACTCCAACAACAGCACTCTCTTTGTAAGAACTCTAGCTGCTCTTAGTTGGTCCACTACATAATCTATTCGCTCATTCAACTTAGACAAATACGTATAAGCCACCTCTTCTTTGTTTAATGCTTTAGCAATGGTTATAGCGTTTTCAAAGACATCGTTAAAACCAGAAGGACTGATCGATATAAGTTCCGGTTGTTTTTCAAGATTTGCGACTGCCGCTGCAGTACATTCTGTATCGATCTGGCAAACATCGCACATGTCTTGAGTAAAGATAACATCAGGTGCAATCTGTGCCAAAGCCTCTTCATCTACATAATAAAGTTTTTCACCCTCCTTTTTACTTTCTGAGAAAAATACATCTATCTCTTTGCTTGTATAGTTCTTACCCTCTAAAATGCAGCGTACCACCGGTCTTTTTTCTTCTAATGCCTGCGGCGGACACTCAAACGTAATACCATACAAATGGTCTTCCAGACCCATATCATAGAGCATTTGCGTTACCGCTGGCATAAAGGAGCAAACTTTAAGCATCAGATTTAATTAAAATATATACCTCCTGGAATAATTCCTACAGGAATAGTATTAGTTAATTCTTTTGATGTTAAATCATAAATGTACAGATCCCCTTTACTGGCATAATCTTTTGCATCGGTGCCATATAATTTTCCGTCATTAACAGTCATACTATAAAAAGAGACATCACTAATGTAAGCTTCGGTTGGTAAAGCATCTGAATCGGAACTAAAAGAATAAACTGCATTAGACATACCAAAATAAAATATATCATCTTCAACGCTCAAATCACCGGGGTGTTGAGTAGTTTCAAAATCAAAAGTTTGTGCTATGCTATTATCAGATGTACTAATTTTTGTGAGTGTCCCATTAGTTTCTGTTCCTGTGTATTCCGGTGCTCCACTACTTAATACCCATAAATTACCAACAGTATCCCATTGCATTGAATTTGGAAAATCTCCAACAACAAGTGTAGATAACACGGTGTCCGTAGAAGTATCTATTACTGAAACTTTGTTATTTTGACCGAATGCCCCTTGATGTGCAACATATACAAAATCCGTATTAGAGGTTATCGCTTCCGGTCCTAACTCGGTAGGAATGGGTTTTGAAACAGTATTCGTAGTTAAATCGATAATGGCGACAAAATCATCAGTTTCATCTGCCGTTTCCCCCCAGTTAGTAACATAACCCTTTCCATTGGCAATAGTCATATACCTAGGGTTTAAGAGTCCTTCATCAATTACCGCTTCACTTTTAAAGGTATTTCGGTTTACAACATGAATCTTATGTGAATTATTGACAACTATGTACGCTAGTTCATCATCAAACGCTATGGACTGTACTATGTTTCCAAGGTCTTCATTATTCTCTAGATTAAAAATTTCATCTTCTACAAGTAAGGAATCGTTGGATATATAAGTTACCGTTCCCGTACCATTATTGAACGGACCTTCATTTGTAATCAATATTCCGTCTTCGTAAGCTCCCTTAGCATCTTGTTCTTCTTCCATCGTAACCCCACCGTCATCATTGGAACAACTAACAGTAAATAAGGCTGACAAAGCAGCTAAAATTGATATTTGTTTAATTTTCATTACCCTCTTTTTTAAATTTTAAATTTTAGTTTTAATTGTACATTTCTGTTTGGCATAGGCCGATAAGCTACATTCTGGTAATTTTTATTGAAAAGATTATTGACCTGCAACATAGTTTCAACAATCAATTTCCCTTTCGTTTTTATGTTTCCACCAACACCTAAGTTTGAAATAGAATATCCGGGTAATGATTCTGAATTGTCCGAAGTGATAAAGACACTTCCGTTTACGGATAGTTGATAGAACAATAGCCAATCTCCAAATGCGTAACTTAGGTTTGAGTTTGCCTTATGTTCAGGCACATACATTAAAGTATTTTCTGTATCATTGTTCATTGCTTTAGTAAACCCGTAACCGTTTTTCCAACTCAGATGATGCGCTCCCCATTTCTCTTCTAATTTCAAGGAAACTTCTAGCCCATAATTAGATGCATCGTTTATATTAGTAGGAGTCCAGATTCCATCATTATTTGGCCGCCACTGAATCAGGTCTTCGGAAGCAATATAGAAAGCGGCCCAATGAAAAGTATATTTCTCCTTGTTAAGGGTATACCCTATTTCGGCTTGTAATGAAGATTCGGGCTTAACATCCGGGTTGCCCCCTGATCCACCTCCTAATACCCAATAAATCTCATTAAATGTGGGAATTCTATAGTTTTTTGAGGCGTTGAGATGAACTGAATGGCTCAAATTCAACACATACTTAACATCTAACCCATATACGAGAGGGCTGTTATAATCGTTAACAAACTCTTTTCGAAGATTGACACCATAACTAATCTTTTCACTTAAATTCTGCTTGAACAAAAATGTGGTAGCCAGTGTTTTTCTTTTGACTTTTTCAATAGAAGTTCCGTCTCCTGTGATATGGCTGTAATCGGCAATTCCATTTAATAGGATATTTTTAAAATGGACTTTATAGTCATAATTAACTAAAAACGTATTGGTATTTCCAAAAGAAAAATCTTCACGGTCTTTGTTATCAAAATATTTATACTTTTCATAAAGATACCCCGCTTTAACACGGTGAATTCTATTTTGGTTAAAATGGCTCCACTCCAATAGATTTCGAACATTAATATCTTTGTAGTTTGAGTTTGATGGGGCTGTAATCGTACCTGAAAAATCACGGTCTCCTATAAAAGTGTTATGATAAAATTTCAGTAATTGCTTCTCAGAAAGTTGATGCCCTATATTTCCATTAATATTGACGTTTTCATAGGCCCCGTTTTCATTTCTTTTATCGGTATCTAAATATTTATAATCATTATTAGATACCAGATAGTTTACACCGAAACCTATTGTTGTTTTTTCTGATCCAACTGAAGTACGGTAATTGATATTTTTAGTATCAAAACTTCCATAACCCAATAACAACTCATGATCTGAATGCTTATTAAATCGAAAAACATCATTTAAATGAATACTACCGCCAATAGCTCCACTACCAAATTGTACACTACCGCCACCACTACGAATACTAATGGAACCGTAATTCCTAGGTACAATGGTATTAAAATCAACCTGACCCGTCAGTTGTGAATTAATATTGATTCCATTCCAAATAACAGCTGTTTGTGAGGCGTTAGTACCACGGAAAGATGGAGAAGAAATCATTCCTAATCCATTTTCTTTTAAATAAATACTAGAGTTAAATTGTAAAAGATCAGTCAAAGAGCTACCATTACGGTCAACTAAAGAATCTTTCAGAACATTTACCTTTCCACTAGAAAAATGTAAAAGCCGAACATCAGTAAGAATTACTTCGTCCAAAACTGTTATGCTATCCTGTTGGGCATTGCCAAACAAAGTGCATAATAAAATAAGAATAATCAAAAATGGTCTATAATCTCTCATACCGTTAAAGACCTTTTACCCGAAAGTCTTATTTAAGGTTATGAAATTGGCAGGTCTCCTGACTTGCTCAAAGCTGTCTTACCTTCCCATCTATTTATAGACAGTGGTTTAGAAGAAAACAACATCCTCAAAAAGAGGTGCCAACTACAACTTGGCATGAACTTACAGTTGCGGGAACAGTTCCGGATTTTAACCGGATTCCCTTTTAATCGATAAAGCAGAAATATACTGCCGTATCAAACCAAAATTCGCGGCGAAGGTAATAAATTCATTGACAAATACAACCTAAAAAAAAACACCCTTCATATGAAGGGTATTTTTATCGTAAAGCATTATAATTTAATTTACTTCTAAAAGATTAACCTCAAAAACAAGTACAGAACCACCAGGAATACCACGATTGTCCGAATTGCCATAACCCAATGCCGCAGGAACTAAAAGAATACCGTTTCCACCTTCTTTGAAGTACGTAATACCTTCTGTCCAACCCGCAATAACCTGTTGTAAATTAAAAGTGATTCCCTCAGCACTACTTTCATCAAAAACAGAACCATCTAAGTAATATCCCTTGTAAGCTACGGTAACATCTGAAGTAGCTGTGGGGTTTTCGCCAGTACCTTCTTCTTCTATAACGTAATACAAACCAGAGTCACTTCTGGTGGCATCCAAACCGTTTGCCTCAACATACGCCTTAATATCCTCTTCGTTTTGAACCGTATAATCAATAACCTCCTTAGGTTCATTTTTATCATCATCTCCACAAGAAACGAATACGACCAAGGCTAAAACAAATAAAACTTTCTTCATTACTATTATTTTTTAAGCCTCAAATATAATGAACTAATAATTGGACTTAAACTATTTTAACCCTAGCTAATTATTAATTTAACAGGACGGTGATAACCAAAGGGTTATATGCACAAAATCTAAAAAATAATTACCCAAGCCCTTTCCTCTTAGGATATAAAGACATTACCTTTATTGCCGAAACAAAACGAGGCCACACACCTAGTACAAAAACAAACACTTGAAAAACAGCATTTTAATACTTGTATTCTGTCTATTCATCGCTTGCAAGACCGATAAAAAAAATGACTCCCCTTTACAAAGCGCCCCTCCCACAAAAATTGAAATTAACCATGCTAAAGGCTTTTCAATAGAAACAACAAATAACGGCCTAACACTTATTGAAGTGTCATCTGCCTGGCCCGGTGCTACTACTTCCTTTAAATACGCGCTGGTTCCAAAAAACAAAATGGCATCAATAACGCTCAATAAAGAAGAATATGATGCTATTGTTGCAACACCAATAGAACGTTTAATAGTAACCTCCACAACGCATATTCCGTCTCTTGAGGCCTTAGGCGTTACCAATAGTTTGGTAGGTTTCCCCAAGACCTCTTTAATTTCTTCGGAGCATACTCGAAAAAGAATTGATAATGGAGATATTGAAGAACTAGGGAATAATGAAAATCTAAATACGGAAATCGCTATAAGCCTAAGACCTGAAGTTGTTGTAGGTTTTGGTATCAACAATCAAAATAAAGCGTACGAAACGCTTGTACGTTCTAACATTCCTGTGGTTTACAATGGTGATTGGACAGAAGAATCCCCGCTAGGCAAAGCCGAATGGATTAAGTTCTTTGCTCCATTTTACGGTTTGGAGACCAAAGCGGACAGTATTTTTAAGTCTATTGAAAACTCATACGTACAAACAAAAGCCATTGTAAAAGAGGTCACTAAAAAACCTACCGTACTTACCGGAGGTCTATACAAAGACGTGTGGCATGTGGCCGGAGGAAAAAGCTGGATGGCACAATTCCTAAAGGATGCCAAAACGGATTATCTCTGGAAAGAAACGCAAGAAACCGGTGGTCTTAGCCAAAGTTTAGAGACCGTTCTTGCTACGGCACAACATGCGGATTATTGGCTGAACCCTTCTATGCTAACTTCCTACGAAGAGGTTGAAGAAGCTAATAAACACTACACCCAATTTGATGCGTATGAAACCAAAAAGATTTTCTCCAATACTATTTCAAAAGGAGCTACCGGTGGACTACTGTATTATGAATTAGCCCCAATGCGGCCCGATTTAGTTTTAAAAGACCTTATTCATATTTTTCATCCTGAATTGTTACCTGACCATCAACTTTTCTTTTTTAAGCCTTTGGAATAATTGCGAAATCCTAAAACATACCGTTATTCTTTTTTGCTCTTGCTTGCTATTTTAATACTTGCTTTGGCCATTAATATCTGTTTGGGCTCAGTTTCAATACCCTTTTCACAAACGTTACACTCTGTTTTTGGAACTCCTATTGAAAATAGCGCTTGGGAATATATTATTTGGAATTACAGAATCCCCAAAGCTTTCACGGCGGTGTTGGTAGGCGCTGGATTATCTTTAAGTGGACTCCTTATGCAGACCTTGTTCAGAAATCCACTTGCCGGGCCATTTGTACTGGGCATAAGTTCCGGTGCTAGTTTAGGAGCCGCTCTGTTGATTATGGGTTCATCAACACTCACCGCACTATTTGGATTTAGCTTTATAACTGATGTTTCTCTTGCCATAGTCTCCAGTATTGGTAGCTTTTTGGTACTTCTGGCGGTTATAACTGTTGCGTCTAAAGTAAAGGATACTATGGCCCTTTTAATTATTGGACTAATGTTCGGCAGTATTAGTGCCGCAGTGGTAAGTGTTCTTTCTTATTTTACTAATGCCGAAAAACTTCAGCAGTTTGTATACTGGTCATTTGGTAGTGTGGGGAACCTTTCATGGCATCAATTAGGATTATTATTTGCTATTGTTTTTTTGGGAATTCTTCTTGCCGTATTTTCTATAAAACCTTTGAACGCCTTTTTACTAGGAGAGAATTATGCAAAGAGCTTAGGAGTGAACCTTATTCGTTCCCGTTATCAAATTATAATTGCAACAGGCCTATTAGCCGGAGGTATTACTGCCTTTGCCGGTCCTATTGCTTTCATCGGCTTGGCCGTTCCGCATTTAACCCGCCAGATATTCAATACAACGGAACACCGCATATTGGTTCCTGCAGTTCTAATATATGGCGCTATTCTCATGCTCATCTGTGATACCATAGCACAATTACCCAACAGCGCCGAAGTTCTTCCCATAAATGCCATTACCAGTATTTTTGGAGCTCCCGTGGTAATTTGGCTACTAATCAGAAAAAGAAAAATGGTGTTTTAATGAAATCCGTTTTCTTAGAAGCTTTAATTTATACATATCTGACCATATGTTATAGCTTCCATAGTTCTAATTCTATAGTTTTACCAACGGATAAACCGTTTTCCTAATTACATTTTAATAAATCATACCATCCAAGATGAGAACTAAATTAACCTACCTGATTTTACTTTTTGCTTTTACAGCTAATTTCATAAACGCCCAAAAAAACGACCAAGAATGGGAAAACCTATTGGACAAAGACCTTACTAATTGGGATATTTTTATTGGTGTTCCCCACACATCTTTGGACCTAGAAGGATATGAAAAAGGAGATGGCATGCACGGAACGCCAATTGGCCTGAACAAAGACCCTTTAAACATCTTTACAACTACTCAAGAAAACGGAGAAACCATCTTAAATGTAAGCGGTGAGATTTATGGAGGATTAAGCACCAAAAAAGAATATGAAAACTACCATTTAGTCTTTGATATAAAGTGGGGAACCAAAAAATACGAACCACGCCTAAAAGATAAAAGGGACAGCGGTGTACTTTATCATGCGCAAGAACCTCACGGACAATTTTGGAACGTTTGGATGCGTGCCCCTGAAATGCAAGTACAAGAAACCGATTGTGGCGACTTTTTTCCATTGGCAGGTGTAAGCATGGATATCAAAGCTTCAAAAAAGAGCGAGAACGGAAAAGACTTTTGGTTCTATGATCCAAAGGGAGAAATGAGAACTTTTAAGACCGGAGGTGACGGACGCTGTAGAAGAATTGCTAATTTTGAAAATCCACATGGGGAATGGAGCCGTTTAGAGCTTATTTGCATAAATGATAAAGCCTATCATATCGTAAACGGAAAAGTAGTTATGGTGCTTGAAAATGCCAAGGAATACACAAAAGAGGGAATTGCTAAATCACTGACCAAAGGAAAAATTCAATTTCAATCAGAAGCTTGCGAAGTGTATTACAAGAATATTAAAATAAAGAATATCAATAAATTACCAAAAAACATCAAGAAACAACTTTAATCAGAAATCGTCGTCGGTCTTCATAAAAAACATAGTACTCTTTCTGTTGCCAACCTATCTATTGGGTATGGCGAAACGACCATCGCCCAAAATATTAATTTTGATTTAAAACCTGGTGAACTTACCGCCATAGTTGGGATTAATGGAATAGGAAAGTCTACCTTACTACGTACCTTGGGTAACGCCCAAACTAAGCTAGACGGTCGCTTAACCATTAAAAGTAAGCCTATTGAGGCCTACTCACCACAGGACTTATCATCTAAAATAAGCTTGGTGCTCACGGAGCCTATCGCTTCTAAAAACCTCTCCGTAATTGAGTTGGTGGCTTTGGGAAGACAACCCTACACCAATTGGCTAGGCACGCTAACTACGGCTGATAAGCAGAAAATAAAAGATGCGCTCAGCTCCCTAGAGTTGGACGATTTGCAGCATAAAAAATGTTACGAATTGAGTGATGGGCAATTACAACGGGTAATGATCGCTAGAGCCTTGGCCCAAGATACTTCTATTATCCTGTTAGACGAACCTACCACTCATTTAGACCTCTATCACAAAATACAGATATTAAAACTCCTCCGTTCCATTGCCCATACCACTAAAAAGACGGTAGTTTTTACTACTCATGAAATTGAAATGGCCATTCAACTTTGCGATAAAATGGTTTTATTAGATGGGAAAGAAAACAACTTTGGACAACCCTGTGAACTTATTGAACAAAAGGCTTTTGAGTCATTATTTCCTTCCGATACCGTCTCCTTTGAGCCTAAAACCGGTTCTTTTCGAATAAAAAAGTAACCCCTAAGAGATGTTTGGTTTTAACACCAATCTTGTATCTTTACCCCGAACACTTTACTTTACAAATGAACATTTACCTCATCTATTTATTAATTGGGCTCATATGCCTTGCCGTGGGTTATTTCCTCGGGAATTACATTCAAAATTTAAAAACCAAATCCAGTCAAAGTGCGCTAGAAGAACGTGAACAGCAATTGCACTCCAACCTGGTTTTGTTAGAGCAGCGCTTGCGGGATAGTGAAGATCAAAAAATTGGGCTACAGTCCGAAAAAGAACAATTAGGTAATCAAATCGTTCGTTATCAGGCGGATTTAGAAAATCTTCAGCTTAAAAACAGGGAACAGAAAGACGAGGTTGAAAAGCTTCAGGAAAAATTCACCAAAGAATTTGAAAATCTTGCCAATAAAATTTTAGAGGAAAAAAGCTTAAAATTCACGGAGCGTAACGAAAAAAATATCAAGGATATTTTATCTCCCTTAAATGAAAAAATACAGCTGTTCGAGAAAAAAGTAGAAGAAAGTCAGAAAGAGAATATCAGTATACATTCCGCTTTAAAAGAACAACTCCTTAATTTACAGAGTCAAAACCTTAAGATTACCCAAGAAGCCGAAAACCTTACCAAAGCCTTAAAAGGTGATAGTAAAATGCAAGGGAACTGGGGCGAATTGGTATTGGAACGTGTACTTGAAAAATCAGGATTGGAAAAGGATCGTGAGTATACCGTTCAACAAAGTTTCACGAGGGAAGACGGTTCTAGAGTACTCCCGGATGTTATCATCAACCTTCCGGATGGAAAGAAAATGGTTGTAGATTCCAAGGTCTCGCTTACCGATTATGAACGGTTTGTAAACGCGGAAGACGAGTTGCGAGACAAATTCCTAAAAGACCACATCAACTCCTTAAAAAGGCACGTAGATCAACTTTCAGCAAAGAAATACGAAGACCTTTATGCTATGGAGAGTCCAGATTTTGTATTAATGTTTGTTCCCATAGAACCTGCATTTGCCATTGCAATAAACAATGACAACACCCTATATAACAAAGCTTTTGAACAGAATATTGTAATTGTCACTCCTTCAACTTTATTAGCTACTTTACGTACTATAGATAGCATGTGGAACAATGAAAAGCAACAACGTAACGCCATTGAAATAGCAAGACAAGCAGGTGCCCTTTATGATAAGTTTGAAGGTTTTGTAAACGACCTCACTAAAGTGGGCAAGAAAATGGACGAAGCCAAATCTGAATATAAAGGTGCCATGAACAAGCTTGTTGAAGGTCGCGGTAACATAGTAATCAGTATAGAAAAATTGAAAAAAATGGGTGCGAAAGCTAAAAAATCCATTCCAGAACCCATATTAAAACGCGCTCAAGATGATGATTTTGAAAGCGAACTAAATTTAGAACCATGAAAAAATCGCTTTTTATAACCTTGGGCCTTATTGTTGCCCTATTCGGTATCGTTTACGCATTTATATATTTCGTTCCCTATAGTGATGGTATACGCTCTGGCGAGCTTATTAAAATAAGTCATAAGGGAGTTATCATAAAAACCTGGGAAGGTGAAATTAGCCAAGGTATTTCAGGTGCTCAAATTTTTTCCTTTTCTGTGCTGGATAAGGACAAAGAGGTTATTGAAAACCTACAAGAGTACCAAGGGCAATACGTGAAATTACACTACGTTGAACGTTTTGCCACATTCCTTTGGATGGGTGACACCAAGTATTTTGTAACCCAGGTAGAGAAAGAACAATCACCTCATTTTAGAAACTAATGGAAAAATTTAAGAGCGCTAGCGAATCTAGGGTATCGATTACAGAACTAATGTTGCCCTCCCACTCCAATTTTGGCGGTAAGGTACACGGAGGACATATTTTGAACCTTATGGATCAAATTGCTTTTGCATGTGCCTCAAAACATTCGCAAATGTACTGCGTAACCGCTTCCGTAAACCGTGTAGACTTTTTGCACCCGGTAGAAGTAGGTGAACTATTGACATTGCGCGCCTCTATCAATTACACCGGAAGAACATCAATGGTAGTAGGGGTTCGCGTAGAGTCGCAAAACATTACTTCGGGTACTAAAAGGCATTGTAACTCATCTTATTTTACCATGGTTGCCAAAGATGAAAACGGAAAAGGGGTACCCATTCCCGGACTGCTTCTAGAAAACGAACAAGGTGTGAGACGTTTTTCCAGAAGCAAGCAACGCAAAGAAGAGGCATTTTCAAGAGATACCCAGTTTGACTCTTCTCAGTTTAAAATGGAAATGCATTTAGAAAGTCTAACCAACGAAAACGTTAAACTTGACCTTCCGTAATTTTTGCGGCTGCGGCCTTGTCTAAAAACCAAAGTAAATCTCCTGATGCAGGAGCCACTAAATTGGCGGGATACCTATTGTACGCACCTTCACTATTGATTATTTCGCCAACTTTTTCCTCTTTACTAGCGCCTGTTACCAAAAAGGCTACCGTTTTAGATTGATTAATAACATTACCTGTTATTGTAATACGCTTTTGGCCTGATTCTGGGTGAACCGCTACTGAACATAAACTTTCAGATTCCCACAATTCTATTTCATGTGGAAAAATTGATGCGGTATGGCCATCATCTCCCATTCCTAAAATAACCAAATCAAACTGAGGAAAACCGTTCTCGGATGGAAGTTGTTGTTTTAGCACTTCAGCGTAACGTACAGCTTCTTCTGCCGGCTTGTCCTCTCCTTTGATTCTATGAATATTCTCTTCCGGAATATCAATTTTTGACAATAGGTGTTCTACGGTCATTTTATAATTACTCTCATCATCAGTAGGAAGCACACAACGTTCGTCTCCCCAATAAAAATGAACCTGTTTCCAATCTATTCGTGTCCCAAACTCTTTTGCCAGCACATCAAAAACTATTTTTGGCGTGCTTCCACCAGAAAGTGCAACATGAAAAGCTCCGTTTCCATTCGCTTTTTCCACAAAATAGCTTGAAAACTCTTGGGCAACCTCACTTTTATCTTGATATATCTTTAATTCCATATTTTCTTTAAATATAAAGTGCCGCCCATTGTTAGGTACGGCACTTGATTAAATACTAACAAATAACGCAGAAACCTGGGTCATCCGTTAAGCTAGGTCCAGGATTTCTCCATTCACCAATACCATCTATTAATTCATTAGAATTTTCAGGGCCCCAAACACCTGCGGCGTATCCGTACATTCTAACATCTTTTCCTTTTTCCCAATACTTTAAAATTGGATCTACAAACTCCCAAGCTGCCTCAACCTCATCCGCTCTTGCATAAAGCGTAGCATCTCCTTGCATAGCATCTAACAATAAACGCTCATAAGCCTCCATAACATGAGTTTCCGCTAAACTGGAATAGTAAAAATCTAAATTGGCACGTTCCACTTTAAAGCCTTGCCCAGGTACTTTTACTCCAAATTTTATCAATATACCTTCATCTGGTTGTATACGGATAACCAATTTATTATCCTTGCTATCCAGTCCTGTATCCTGAAAAACCTGGTGATGTGGCGTTTTAAAGTGAATAACCACTTCCGTTGCTTTGGTAGGCATTCGCTTAGCGGTACGCACATAGAAAGGCGTATCTTTCCATCTCCAGTTATCTACAAAAAACTTAATTGCTGCATAGGTTTCCGTAGTTGAATCTTTATCTACCCCTTCTTCTTCGCGATACCCTTTTACTTCTTTTCCGTCAATTACGGATTTAGTGTATTGCGCACGAATGGTGTTATCAAACAATTCTTGATCGGTTTTCATCACGCGAAGCGATTTTAACGCTTTTACTTTTTCGTTTCTAATATCCTCTGGAGCATCGCTTATCGGCGGCTCCATAACTATTAAAGAAACAATTTGTAACAAGTGGTTCTGAAACATATCCCGTAGCGCACCAGAAGTATCATAATAACCACCTCTCTTTTCCACTCCAACACTCTCCGCATTGGTAATTTCTACGTGATGGATGTAATTACGGTTCCAAAGCGGCTCAAAAATACTGTTCGCAAAACGCGTTATCAAAAGGTTTTGAACTGTTTCCTTGCCTAAATAGTGGTCAATTCTATAAATCTGATGCTCTTCAAAAAACTTCTGAATACCTTTATTTAATTGTTTAGCGGTATCTAGGCTATAACCAAATGGCTTTTCTACGATCAAGCGTTTCCAGCCATTGTTTTGAGTTCCCATACCTGCATCCGATAATCTTTGAGCTATTGTCTTATACAAAGTAGGAGGTGTAGAAAGGTAATATATAATATTCCCAGATGTTTGGTATTTATTCTTCAGGTCCTCTACCCTCTTTCGCAAACGGCCGTAATCCGTATCATAGCTCCCGCCTAAATCTTCATAGAAGAACTTACTTGCAAAATCCTTTACACGATCATCCTCTAGATTTTCCAACTTATCTTTTAAGTAGCTGCTTTCCAAAACCACTTTATTTCTGAAAGCGCTGTCCGTCATATCGCTCCTACTTGCCCCAAGTACCACAAAATTATCAGGGAGCTGATCTGCCTGGTAAAGATTAAAAAGTGCGGGTACAAGTTTTCTTGCTGTAAGGTCGCCAGAAGCGCCAAATATAACAAGAATCTGATTTTCTGTTTTATTCATAATGAGATGGTGTCCTAATACTATTTAAGGGAACAAAAGTATCGAAAAGATGCAGCAATACCAACGAGTTTACCCTAAGATAACTTCACATTTCAATAAATTGGTTTAATTTTGACCCTATTGATCAAAAGCAATGATTTTTTGGTCATTCTAGTAATTTTAAAATTAGAACATGGAAGAAAAATATGATTTTGGATTGGTAGGCCTCGGTGTAATGGGGCGTAACTTTATATTGAATGTAGCGGATAACGGTTTTTCTGCTTATGGCTATGATTTAGATGCCGAAAAAGTAGCTGCTTTAAAAGAAGAAGGTGGCCATGAAGCCAAGGTGAATGCTACATCCAATATAAAAACTTTTGTCAAGTCTTTGGCGCAACCAAGAAAAATTATGCTTTTGGTTCCTGCAGGTAAAATTGTCGATTCTGTTATTGAGAGTCTTTTGCCACATATTGATAAAGGTGACATTATTATAGATGGAGGAAATTCATTTTTTACAGATACAGATCGTCGTGAATCATACCTGCACGATAAAGGCATTAACTTTTTTGGAGCCGGTGTTTCCGGTGGCGCTAAAGGTGCCCGTTTAGGACCTAGTATTATGCCTGGAGGATCAAAAACTGCTTATCAGCATATAAAACCTATTTTTGAAGCTGTTTCCGCAAAGTATAAAGGTGAGCCTTGTGTTGCTTATTTAGGACCAAAATCATCTGGAAACTACGTAAAAATGGTACACAACGGCATTGAATACGGTTTAATGCAGTTGACGTCTGAAATCTATGACTTGCTTAAAAAAGCTGGTGATTTCTCTAATGACGAGCTTCACACCACATATTCTAAGTGGAACGAAGGCCGTTTACAATCTTTCTTGGTTGAAATTACTTCTAAAATTTTCATTCAGAAAGATGAGCTAAATTTGAGTAAACTAGGTTTGTTAGACCAAATCTCGGATAGGGCAAAACAAAAGGGTACCGGAAAATGGACTAGCCAAAATGCAATGGACTTAGGTATACCTGTTCCTTCTATTGATATTGCCGTAAGTATGCGTGAGATATCTGCATTGAAAAATGAAAGAATAGAAGCGGACAAACTATACGATCGCCCAGAAGTTGAAAAAATTGACAAGGAAGAGTTGGCTAAAATGGCCGAAGAAGCGCTATACTTCTCATTCATTATAACTTATGCTCAAGGACTTCACCAATTGGCAGATGCATCCAAAGAATACAATTACAACTTGAATATTGCTACAATCGCTAAAATCTGGCGTGAAGGTTGTATTATTCGTGCTGGTTTATTGGCCGATATTTCTGAAGCTTTTGAAGCAGACCAAAACTTACCGAACCTTTTACTTTCAAATCAATTTATAGATAAGGTTCAAAGCACGGTAGGCTCAGCAAGAAAATTAGTCGCCCATGCTGCCAAAAACGGTATTCCGTTACCTGGACTTTCAAATTCGCTTACCTATTTTGATGCTTACACCTCTAGCAGGTTGCCATTAAATTTGATCCAAGCGCAAAGAGATTTCTTTGGTTCGCACACTTATGAACGATTGGACCAAGAAGGTATTTTTCATACGGAATGGGAATAGACATCAAGTTTTAAATACATCGGTTTTCATTAATTGATAACCTAAGATTAACAAAGGTCGGCGTGGATAACGCCGGCCTTTGTTCTTTTAATCAAGCGCATATTCGGGGCACTCCTACTCTCTTTAAATTTCGGTACGGACGCCAAGCAAGTGCCATCCATCGATCTATCGCCAACTTCATAATCTATTGTAAAGTAAATTCTTATATTAGCCTGTTAATAAGGTCATTCCCCGCAATTTTATATTGGCCCATAATGTTTTCATGAGTATATTAAGACCATTCGTATTTGTTTTATTTCTTTCCCACCTAACCACTGTCCTCGCACAAAACACAACGGATTGGCAGCGAGATACGTTAGAATCATACGTGAACAGGTCCAACGACGCTTACGATCAATACAATTATAAGGAAGCTATAAAATATGCCTCTATACTCATAGAAAAAGGTCATGAGTATAATTATGATTATTATGAATTTTTAGGATATGACATATTAGGTGGAATATATTCCGAAACCGAAGACACTGTAAAAGGCAAAATTTATTCTAAGAAAGCCTTAGAATTAGCAAGGTCCACAGAATCCGATAGCCTTATAGCATGGGGAGCTTTAAATTTGGGGATTCTTTATTCCGAAAATGAGCAGACCTATGCCAAAGCCATAAAATATTTTAAAGAAAGTATAGAGCTAAACGAAAAAAACCAAGATTATGACGAGGTTTATCTAACCTATATCAACTTAATATGGACCTATCTGGAAAACAACCAAATTGATGATGCCCATACTTTTCTAAAAAAAGCAGAGGCTCTATCTGAGAAAAAGATAGATTCAATTGATAAACTATATATGGATCTGCTATATGGTAAATATTATCTAGCAAGGAAAAAATATGATGCCGCCGCTGAAAAATTAGAAAAAATTGCTTCCACGGCAGATGAAAACGACAATACGGATTTAGCCATTGAAGCTTACGAGGATTTATCCAAACTTTACAGTGAAACCGATGACTTTAGAAAAGCGTTTGCCAATTTAGACAAGCATAACCAATTTAAACAAAAGGCATATACGTTAAAAAAACTGGAAGAGACGGAAAAGGCCATGGCAAAATTTAATTTGGAACAAGCCCACAAGGACCTCCAATCCGCTTTAAAAGAGCAAGCCTATTCAGAGGAATTAATTTCTAAATCAAAATCGCTCACCACAGCTCTTGTTGTAGCCATTGTAATACTTGTTTTCACCCTTATAGGTATAATCGTCTTCTTCAAAACAAGAAGGCAGTATATCAAAAATCTAAGATTAAAAAATAAGGAACTTAGTATCGCCAACGAAAAGGCAGAAAAACTATCCAAAGTAAAAACTAAATTCCTTTCAACTGTCAGTCACGAATTAAGAACACCTCTCTACGGCGTAATTGGTATTTCTACATTATTAAAAGAAGATGAAAAGTTAAAGGGTTATGCAGACGACCTCAATTCCTTAAAGTTTTCTGCGGATTATTTACTCGCTCTCATCAACGATGTTCTTTTGCTGAGCAAAATGGATGCAGAAGCCATTACTTTATCAAAAACGCCATACGAATTGGATACCCTCATCCAAAACATTGTTCGTTCTTTTGAATTTACACTACAAAAAAACAGCAATAAGTTACATGTACATATAGATGAAAAACTGCCCAATCAACTTATTGGTGACCCTATAAGGCTATCTCAAATACTTATCAACTTAGTGGGCAACGCTATTAAATTTACCGAGAAGGGAAATATTTGGTTGGAGCTAAACTTAATTGAGACGGTTGGAAACGGAACCTACAGAACAAAATTCAGTATAAAAGATGATGGCCCTGGCATACCTAAAAATATGCAGAAAGAAATCTTTAATGAGTTTACACAAATTGAAAATAAAAACTACAGCTACACAGGAACAGGCCTTGGTCTTACTATCGTTAAAAAAATTCTTGATATTTATGGAAGTGAAATAAAGCTGAAGAGCGAGCCTAACAAAGGGGCGGAATTCAGTTTTGTACTCACCATAAAGGAACACAACAAAAAAAGCGAAGAAGAACCTCAGCAAAGCGCTATTTTAAATACTTCCGAATCTTCTGAAAATGGACAAGCTAGACATGTTCTCATTGTTGATGACAATAAGATAAACCAAAAGGTAACTCAGAAAACATTAGAAAAACATCACATTCAATCAAGTTTGGCCGATGATGGCGCACAAGCCGTAGCACTCTGTAAATCCAATACTTACGATTTGATTCTTATGGATATAAACATGCCAAACATAAATGGAATGGAAGCGACGAAGATGATTAGACAATTCAACAAAGACATTCCCATTATTGCGCTAACAGCGGTTGAGTTGGATGAAGGAAGAAAAGAAATACTAAATTCCGGTATGGATGATATTATCCACAAACCTTACAACCTTCCCGAATTTTTAAATACCATTTTTAAACACCTCCCTAAAGAAGAAATGGATTTATCACATTAACATATCCTTTTCAAAATGGCCAAAGTTGAATATCATATTTACGTTATAGAGCTTTCTAAAAAAGTTTTTACGGAAAACAGGCGTTTCCGTGAAGCCAACCCACAATTTAATGGGGTCTTGGAATGCCTGTACGTTGGCATGACCAGCAAAACCCCAAAGGAGCGCTTTGAACAACATAAAAAAGGTTACAGAAATAAAAAAGGGCACAACCTTTCCTCCAGCATCGTAAAAAAATATGGCTCCTACTTAAGGCCGAGCCTATACAACCATATTAAACCGCTAAACAATAGAACGGATGCTTTAAAGATGGAAGAAATTTTAGCTTTAGAACTGCGCCGAAAGCGATATGCTGTGTGGTTTAACTAAGTACCATTACCCTTTCTACTGATTCATTTCAAAATTAGTAACTTTAGAGAAGTACTTCTCAACGCTTAATATCTCAACCAAAACTTATGGAAGGATTGATAATGGATTACCCACTGACCACTACCACCATTCTTGAATATGGAAACAGTGCTTTTAATTACAAAAAAATAATCAGTCATTTACCAAGCGGAACTAGGCACGAATATACTTTTGGCGACCTCTATAAACGTTGTAAAAAATTAGCGAGCGCACTTACCAATAAACTAGGCGTTACCAAAGGTGATATGGTGGGTACTTTTGCGTGGAACCACTACCAGCATGTTGAGCTGTACTACGGTATCCCAAGTATAGGTGGTATTTGCCACACTATAAACATTAGGCTTTCTTCTCAACAAATTGAATTTATAATCAACCACTCAGAAGACAAGGTAATTTTTATTGATGCCTCATTAGTTCCACTGATGGAAAAAATAGCACATAAACTAGAAACCGTAGAACACTATGTTATTATAAATGGATCGGAACTCTTCAGTACTACCCTAAGAAATACAATTCACTATGAAGATTTACTGGAGGACGAACCCGAAGAATTCGAGTGGCCAGAACTAAATGAAAATGATGCTTGCAGCATGTGCTATACTAGTGGTACTACAGGTTTACCAAAAGGTGTTCTTTACACTCACCGATCTACATATCTACATGCACTAACCATATCCACACCAAATGCGGCCAACTACAGCAGCACGGATATAGTACTGCTTATTGTACCCCAATTTCACGTTATGGCCTGGGGATATCCCTACCTATGTCTGATTACCGGATCGGATATGGTCTTACCCTCTTCCAATCTACAGCCAGAAGTAATTATTTCAATTTTACAGAAAGAGAAAGTTACAAAAGCCAATGGCGTTCCTACCATATGGATGGGTGTTTATGATGCGCTAAAGAAAAATCCTCCCAGACCTAAGTTAAAGCTAGAAGAATACTTAGTAGGCGGATCTGCTCTTCCTGCAAGTTTAATAAAAGGCATGGAAGATGATTTTGGTATAAAAGGCGTACAAGCTTGGGGAATGACAGAAACCTCACCCTTGGGTACCGTAAGCCGGTTACAACCCCATCACCAAAGCCTTTCTAGGGAAGAAAAACTAAAAATACGCGCTAAACAAGGTATTGAATTCCCAGGGATTCAAATGCGCGTTATTGGGAATGATGGCTCCGTAACCGAGCGAGATGGAAAAAGTATGGGAGAATTACAAGTGAAAGGTGCTTGGGTGATTAAATCCTACTTTAAAACCAACAATAGAGATAATTTTACCGATGATGGATGGTTTAGAACAGGAGATGTAAGCACAATTGACAATGACGGCTTCATGCACATTACGGACCGAACGAAAGACCTGATAAAAAGTGGAGGTGAATGGATATCTAGTGTTGCCTTAGAATCTGCATTAATGGCCCATCCCAAAATAAAAGAAGCTGCCGTAATTGCTATTCCCGATGAAAAATGGGCGGAAAGACCTTTGGCTATCCTAGTTTTAAACATAAAAAACGAAACACCCACGGATGAAGAGCTTAAAAATTTCCTAAGTAATGAATTTGCCAACTACCAAATTCCTGACAAATTTGTGTGTGTTTCTCAAGTACCACGCACCAGTGTAGGCAAATTTGACAAGAAAGAAATACGACGACTTTATGCCCTTGGAAAATTATAAAAAAAAGCTCGTAACAAATTCATTGTCACGAGCTTTTTTACATTTTAACCTGAACTATTATTTGCTCAGATACATCTTTCTTCTAGCGTAAAGATTATAGAAATCATCATCTTTTAAGCTATCAATAAAAAGAATACTCTCTCCTGTGCTCTTCATTTCAGGTCCTAAATTCTTATTTACGTTCGGGAACTTATTAAAAGAAAAGACCGGTTGTTTTATTGCAAAACCATTTAGCTCTGGTTTAAAATCAAAATCTTTTACTTTTTTATCACCTAACATAACCTTAGTTGCATAGTTCACATAAGGTTCCTTATAAGCCTTAGCTATAAACGGAACTGTTCTAGACGCCCTAGGGTTGGCTTCAATGATATAGACCATATCATCTTTTATTGCAAACTGAATATTAATAAGACCTACCGTATTCAATGCCAAGGCAATTTTTTTGGTGTGGTCTTTTATCTGTTGCATTACAAACTCACCTAGGTTGAACGGTGGCAAGGTTGCATTAGAATCTCCCGAGTGAATTCCACAAGGTTCAATATGTTCCATTATACCAATAATGTATACATCTTCACCATCACAAATGGCATCGGCCTCTGCTTCAATTGCACCATCTAAGTAATGGTCCAACAACAATTTGTTATTCGGTATTTTTCTAAGAAGGTCCACTACATGCGACTCCAATTCCTCCTTATTAATCACAATCTTCATTCCCTGACCTCCCAAAACATAAGATGGTCTTACTAGTAACGGAAAGTCCAATTCATCAGCAAGTGTTAAAGCCTCATCTGCGGTTTCCGCAATACCATACTTTGGAAAAGGAATATCGTTTTGTTTCAGCATTTCAGAGAAACTACCCCTGTCTTCAGCTAAATCCAACGCTTCAAAACTAGTTCCTATAATTTTGATTCCGTATTTAGATAGTTTTTCAGCTAATTTTAAAGCGGTCTGTCCGCCCAACTGAACAATAACACCTTCTGGTTTCTCATGACGGATAATATCATAGATATGCTCCCAAAAAACCGGTTCAAAATATAATTTATCGGCCGTATCAAAATCGGTTGAAACCGTTTCTGGGTTACAGTTGATCATAATGGTTTCATAACCACATTCCGCAGCAGCAAGTACACCGTGCACACAACAATAATCAAACTCAATTCCTTGTCCAATTCTATTTGGCCCGGAACCAAGAACTACAATCTTTTTACGATCCGTAACAATACTGTCGTTCTCAACGTAACGTGTGCCATCCGGCTTTTCTATCTCCGCTTCAAAAGTAGAATAGTAGTACGGTGTCATGGCTTTAAACTCCGCAGCACAGGTATCAACCAGTTTGTAAACCCTGTTGATATTCATTTCCTCGGTTCGCTTCTTATGCACCTCACTCTCATAACAATCTAGCATGTGAGCAATTTGTCTGTCGGCAAAACCTTTTTGCTTCGCTTCCAACATTAAGTCTTTGGTAAGCGTCGCTATTGTATAGGTAGAAATTTCTTTCTCCAATAAATGCAGCTCTTCGTACTGTTTTAAGAACCACATATCAATTTTGGTAATATCATGGATTCTACTCAACGGAATACCTAATTGAATAGCGTCATAAATAACAAAAACACGATCCCAACTCGGTATCGTCAGTTTTTGAATAATCTGATCATAATTATTATAACCTTTGCCATCTGCACCTAACCCATTTCTTTTTATCTCAAGAGATTGAGTGGCCTTGTGCAACGCTTCTTGGAACGAACGTCCAATACCCATAACCTCACCCACGGATTTCATCTGAAGTCCTAAAGTACGGTCAGAACCTTCAAATTTATCAAAGTTCCATCTAGGTATTTTTACAATTACATAATCAAGAGTTGGTTCGAACAATGCCGATGTTGACTTTGTAATTTGATTTTCCAATTCATCCAAACGGTAGCCGATCGCCAATTTTGTTGCAACTTTAGCAATAGGGTATCCGGTTGCTTTTGATGCCAATGCCGAAGAACGTGAAACTCTTGGGTTAATCTCAATGGCAATGATTTCTTCATCATCATCCGGACTCACAGCGAACTGAACGTTACATCCTCCTGCAAAATCACCAATACTACGCATCATATGAATGGCCATATCACGCATTTTCTGATACGTTCTATCGGACAAGGTCATTGCTGGGGCCACAGTTATTGAATCTCCGGTATGAATACCCATTGGATCCATATTCTCTATAGCACAAATAATAACAACGTTATCGTTATTATCACGCAACAATTCCAACTCATACTCCTTCCAACCCATCAAGGCCTTATCTATCATTACTTCATGAATTGGGGAAATCTCCAACCCACGACTCAGCAATTCATCAAAGTCCTCTGGTTTATATACTATTGCCGCACCAGCACCTCCTAAAGTATAAGATGCTCTAATTACCAATGGAAAGCCAAACTCCTGAGCTATTTCTTTTCCTTTTAAGAATGATGTAGCCGTAGCCTGTGGCGCCATCCCAACACCAATTTTAAGCATCAACTCACGGAACTGCTCACGATCCTCGGTAATGTTGATTGCATCAATATCAACACCTATTAGATCAACCCCAAAATCTTTCCAAATTCCTTTTTCATCTGCCTCTATACATAAGTTAAGAGCAGTCTGCCCACCCATAGTTGGCAATACCGCATCAATTTGAGGATGTTCTTTTAGTATTTCAATAATTGACTTGGTAGTCAACGGTTTTAAATACACGTGATCAGCCATTGATGGATCCGTCATTATAGTAGCCGGATTACTATTTATCAATATAGTCTCAATACCATCTTCACGTAATGAACGTAAAGATTGAGAACCTGCATAATCAAACTCACAAGCTTGACCTATAACAATGGGACCGGAGCCGATCAGTAGTATGGATTTTAAATCTTTTCTTTTTGGCATTCGTTGTATTCTTTAAATCTTTGGCTATAAATTGTTACAAATATCAGTACAAATCTGACATAAAAAAAGGTGTTACTTATAAAAAGCAACACCTATATATTTCTAAAAAAATAATATCATTATTTTTTATGTCTCGGTTCAGAGGATACAGAAAGTTTTTTTCTTCCTTTAGCTCTTCTACGAGCTAAAACTTTTCTTCCATTTACGGACGCCATACGCTCCCTAAATCCATGTTTATTTCTTCTCTTTCTTTTTGAAGGCTGATATGTTCTTTTCTGTCCGGGCATTGTATTATCCTTTTCTTTGTGTGATCAAATTTGCGAAACCGCTCGCTAAAACTGGGCGCAAATATACAAAGACTTTTCTCTCTGACAAATACATTTTGAAAAATATTTTTATTGAATGCCTGCCGCCTAGCGATTGGTTTTTATTACTTTTGCCAAAATCGGATTTTAGCAACAAAATCAATCTATGAGAAACTTTTTGAGCATTCTTTTCATTGTTCTATCAAGTACCGTTTCTTTAGCTCAGACGCAACTTGAATACAAATTGAAGAAAAATGCCATCTTCACGGTAAAGCAAAATGCTGAACAAATCATTACGCAAGAGTTAGATGGAGCGTCACACATACTTACCAATAAAATTGATGGTGTATTAGAGTTTAAAGTACTAGAAGTAAGAGATACCACGTATATGATAGCTCTTAAATTTAAAGACTTAAACCTTAATATGACGTCTAGTATACAAGGTGAATTGATGGATGTGCATGCGCAAGAAGTAAACGAAAACGACATGCAATCCCAGATTTTCAATAGTCTACTGAACAGACCCGTGAATATCACCCTTGCAAAAACCGGAGATATTCTAGAAGTAAAAGGAGGCGATAGTCTTGTTGCAAAAATGGCACAAGCATCCGGTCTTGAAGACGAGTTTTCTTTAAATATGATGAAAAAATCCTTGCAGAAAGAATTTGGGTCAGAAGCGCTATCCAATAGCTACAAGCAAATGACATTTATTTACCCTACTAAAAAAGTAAAAGTAGCGGATACCTGGAAAAACACGTATTCAGGAAAATTGCAAGCCAACAATACCTGGACCTTAAAAGGAATTACTGCGGATACGGCAAATGTTACGGGAACAGCGGAGGTAACTATGGATGTAACCGAAGCCGCAACAACTATGAAGCTCAAAGGCTCTCAACAAACAAATATCATTACGAATGCCGCAACCGGCTTTATCAAAAAAATGACGGTAAAAGGGGTTTCTAAGGGATCATCTACCATGACTCAAATGGGAGACCAAGAAATTCCTACTACCATAAAGTCTTCCATTACGTACGAACTCATTTCTAATTTAAACGAACCGATCAACAATTAATACACATGTTCAACAAAAATCTTAAACTGGTCATTGCAGGACTAATTATAGCTTACGCCATATATCAATTCATTGAAGGTAATATTGGTAACGGAATCTTTTTAATTCTTTTATCCCTAATTTTTATTTTTCTTTATTTCAGAAATGAAATTATCCTACTGGCTTTCCTTCGCATGAGAAAGCAAGATTTAGAGGGAACCCAAAAATGGCTCAGTAAAATTAAAAACCCTGAAGCAGCCTTAACCACAAAGCAGCAAGGTTACTACAATTACCTACATGGTATCATTCACTCTCAAAAGAACCTTACCCAAGCTGAGAAGTATTTTAAAAAAGCTTTGAAATTAGGTCTCACCATGGACTATGACATTGCGATGGCTAAATTAAGTCTAGCAGGTATTGCCATGCAAAAAAGAAGAAAGAGAGAAGCTACAACCCTTCTACAAGAAGCCAAAAAACTGGATAAGAGCAACATGCTTACCGATCAAATAAAAATGATGCAGCAGCAGATGAAGAAAATCTAGACCATTAGTTATTAATGGTTAGCGAAGTAGCCAAACATTCTCTTACATCTAAAATCATTTTGACAGTTTACAGCAAGGGCGCCCACAGGCGACTGAAGGACTCTTTCAGTTTTCTTACTATTCCTCGATCTTTCCATCGTTCCAAATCAACTTCCTCGCACTCTTTCAAGTCATCAAGAAAGATTGCCGCAAGCTCATTATTGACGGCTTTATTGTATAGCATTGCGTTTATCTCAAAGTTTATGGAAAAGCTTCTATAGTCTAAATTGGCCGTACCCACGGTTGAAAATTGATTATCGATAACCATGGTTTTAGCATGAATAAAACCTTTACAATACCTGTAAATTTTAATACCGGATTCCAAGCAGTATTCAATATATGAATCTCCTGCATATTGTGCAGCCCAAGAATCCGATTCATATGGAATTATTATCCTAACATCTAACCCACTTCTAGCAGCTGTTGCTAGAGCCGTTAAAATTGCATCATTAGGCATAAAATAAGGCGAGGTAATATAAATACGCTCATTAGCACTGCTAATGGCGCAAAATATAGCCTCCATAATATTGGCCCAATCCGTATCCGGACCACTGGCCGCAATCTGCACGGCAACAGGTCTCTCCGTTTCCGGTTTGTTCTCCGGAAAAAACGATTCTTCTATTTTAATCTCATCATTAGAAGCAAAATTCCAGTTCAATAAAAACGAAGACTGCAAAGATCCTACTGCCCCACCCTGAATTCTTAAATGCGTGTCACGCCAATAACGAGGGTTTTTATAGCTATTGTCATAGCGTTGTGCCAGGTTTATTCCGCCCACATACCCGGTTACTCCATCAACAACAACAATCTTTCTGTGATCCCTATAATTCAGCTTACCCGTGGAGTTTGAAAAAAGAACGGGCATAAAAGCATAGTGTTCTATTCCGGATTTGGTCATTTTGCGTTTAACCGAGTTTGAAATCTTACTACCCACATCATCATATACCAATCTTACCTTAACACCTGCTTCAGCCTTTTCCCTTAGTATATTAATCAACTTACTACCAAGCTCATCATCAAATAGAACAAAATATTCCATGTGAATATACTTTTCTGCTCCGCTTAGATCTTCAAACAAGCGTTTAAATTTTTCTTCGCCGTTTATTAGTATTTCTACGTTATTTTCAAAAGTAAGAACGGCTTTCTCGTTGTTTTTCAACAACTTATAAATCTTAAAGATATCTTCACCATACTTTTCTTCAAAATCCTCAGTTTCACTATGGTCTAATTTAAAATTAGAGCGCCATTCTTGTATGGTCTGATTGTCCAGAAAATATTTTTTTTCGAAAATTTTAGATTTTCGGTAATCCTGTCCAAATAAATAATATACCACCAAACCAAAAAATGGCAATATGGCAAGAGCAAAAAGAAAAGAAAGTGTCTTTACCGGATTCTTATTTTTTAAAAGAATAAAAAAGGAGAGTATAACAACCAGTATATAGTTAATGGATAAAAGAATTAACCATAGGTTGTCATTGAAAAAATGTACTGCTGTATCCATCTTTGTGGTTGTTGAGCAGACCTAAAGATAGTCTATCTCAAGTTGGTACCAAAAGATGAGAAATAAGGCGAAAAAAAATGACCTCAATACAGTTTTTACATAACTGCATTGAGGCCGAATCCTTTTACTCTATTGTTATTTTTTACTTGCCTATTCTGTAATATCCCTTATTAGGGATCTCTACTGTATATTTTTTACGAGAGCTGTTGTTTAAATGCGCTTCTCTAAGCCAAGGGTTGTGTCTCTTTAATATTTTGTAATTGATTTCATACTGTTGGGCAAAATCTGCAAAACTCAATACAGGTTCATCAATCTCAACTTTAAAAGTAGGGACAGCTTGGTACATATCTTTTTTATCGATATCAAAACCATATTTTTCCGGGTGACTTAAAATTTCTTTTATAGCCATGATACGGAAAACATATCTTCCGGTCTCCTGCCCTAGCAAAAGGTCATAATAATCACTTACCTGCTGAATGCCTAAATATTTATTGATAGCGCCTGCTCCTGCGTTATACGAAGCAGCGGTCAACGTCCAACTTCCATATCTTTTATAATTTCTATTTAAATACTCACAAGCAACTTCTGTGGCTTTTTCCAAGTTGTAACGTTCATCTACATTTCTGTTTACCTCTAAGCCATGCTCTTGCCCAGTAGCTTTCATTATCTGCCAAAACCCAGCGGCACCGGCATGGGAAACCACATTTTGAAGTCCGCTTTCAGCAACGGCCAAATATTTAAAATCATCCGGGATACCATTTTTTGCTAAAATTGGCTCTATAATAGGAAAATACATATTTGCTCTTTTAATTAACAATACAGCATTTGACTGCCAATAAGTGTTAACTAAAAACTCACGATCAATACGCTCCATAACCTCTGGATCATCTTGTGGCACAGCCTCTCCGGCAAAACTTAAATCCTCTGGTATCTCTATTGCAGAAATGCGATACCCTTCCGCAACGTTTTTATCTATTTCCCTCTTTTCGTTTTCGGTAACATCAGCATCGCCCTTAGCAGGTTCCACATTACTCTGTACGGCAAATATCAAAGTGCTCACAACAAAAAAGACGCCCAAAAGCATCAATACATTCTTTAAAATCTTCATTTTTTGGTATTGTACGGTTTATTCAAAGTTAGTAAACTCTTTCCTAATTTTTCTACACTAAATGCACTCAAATGTCGCTTTAACTTAAATAAGTAAAACTTAACAAAAAAATATCCGCATTAAAAATAGATACTGAACACACAATTCATGTAAAAGGAATAAACGAGCCCTTTACTACAACTCAATTATTGCAAAATAATTGTGGGCAAATGCTCGTTAAACCATCTAGCACGATGGATTATCATGGTATGTGTTCCGTTTTTAACAGTAATACAGTCCTTAATATTACCGATAGGAAAAACAACATCTTTCTCTCCATGTATATGAACCAATCCTGGGATTGTTTCAACTCGTTTCCAATTAACAATTTGGTTAATGGACCAATCTATATAGTATTTATCCCTTATGGACAAATATTCCTCATAAAGTGCAAGGCGTTTATTTACGGTCTCTCCAAAAGCATACTTTGCCAGAAGCTCTACATTATTAACAAGACCCGTAGGCAAAATTTTATGTATACGGGTATACTTAGCAAAGACCATACGCTTAGGCAGCTCAGAAGCATCTTTAACACTGGAGACTACTATAACTTTTCTAAAAGATTTAAACCTAGCCATTTCCTGAACTAGCATACCTCCAAAGGAAACCCCTACTAAAACCGCATTCTCATGATGAATATTTTCGTTCATCTTTTTGGCATATTCCTCTAGTGACATATTCTTCCGCGGCACGAACCACTCCAAAAGATGTTGTGCAAATTTTTCCTCAGGTAGAGCAATATGTCTAAAGATAGATGGGTTAGCTGCCATTCCCGGCATAAAATAGATATGAATTCTAGAATCACTCATAATTACTACACACAGGAATTGTTAGGAAATTAACATTATTTTCACTACTTTTGCTGTCGACTTTGGGGGAATTCCATTGTTTATACAAATCTGAGCAAAAGTATACAAAATTACGATTTGAGAACACCGTGATTTTCTTACCTCTTGCCGTCATCTAAAATCAAACTATATGAATGAAGTAGAAATTATTGACAACAGTTTCTTGCGTCAATTCGAAACAAAGGTTGAAGGTATTTTAGCCAAGATCGAGTATTCTTCGCAAGAACGCAAAGTATTTCTAACAAAATTAGTAGTGCCTGAAGAAATCACCAAAGAAGGTTTCAAAGAAGATTTTATCAAGTCCGTTCTTAACCACATTCAGGAGCAGAATCTTAGAGTAGTCCCTACGAGTCCACAAATTGCCGGTTTTTTACGCAAAAACAGACAGTACAAAGAGATGTTGCCCGTAGGCATTAGAATCTAACGAAATTTCAGAGTTTTTTTGAAGATGAATCCCGCAACTAGCGGGATTTTTTTTGTCCTATGCTTTTACGACCTCTTTCTGGAAATTAAAACGAACTAACCCATCTTCATCTATTTCCTTTAATTCTACATGATGCAGCGTATTTACCAACTCCGGGTTCCAAGGTGCTTTTACCTTCACATAATTGCTCGTAAACCCATGAATATAGCCTTCTTTGTTTTCCCCCTCAAAAAGCACCTGATACGTTTTACCTAATTGACTTTCATAGAAAGCCCTTCTTTTTTTAACGGAAAGTCCACGTAACATCTTGCTGCGTTTATTTCTAACCTGTTTTGGCACTACACCTTCCATTTCTGCCGCGGCGGTATTATCGCGCTCCGAATACGTAAAAACATGCAGATATGATATATCCAATTCATTTAAAAAATGATACGTCTCTAAAAAGTGTTCATCGGTCTCTCCCGGAAACCCAACTATGACATCTACACCAATACAGGCATGAGGCATGGTTTCCCTAATTCTTTTTACCCTATCTACATACAAATTGCTCATGTACCGGCGGCGCATCAACTTTAAAATAGCATCGCTACCACTTTGCAAAGGAATATGAAAATGTGGCACGAACGAGTTGCTTTGAGAAACAAAATCTATCGTTTCGTTCTTTAACAGATTAGGTTCTATGGAAGAAATACGAAGACGATGAATGCCCTCTACCTTATCCAGAGCTTTCACCAAATCTAAAAATGTGTGTTCATGCTTCTTATTACCAAACTCACCTTTTCCGTAATCACCTATATTAACTCCGGTTAGAACAATTTCCTTAATACCCTTTTCAGAAATTTCGGCTGCGTTCTTTAGCATATTCTGCAACGTATCACTTCGTGAAATGCCCCTAGCCAACGGAATGGTACAATACGTACATTTATAATCGCATCCATCCTGCACCTTTAAAAAAGCCCGTGTACGATCGCCAATTGCATAACTGCCTACATAAAAATCCGCATCCTCTATTTCACATGAATGGACTTCACCAAAATCATTTTTAGTCAGGTCATTTATATAATCCGTTATCTTGAATTTCTCCGTAGCACCCAAAACCAAATCGACACCATCCACAGCTGCCAGTTCCTCAGGCTTCAACTGTGCGTAACAACCAATGGCAGCCACAAAAGCCTCTGGATTAACTTTCTGTGCTTGCTTCACAATGGTCTTAAACCTTTTATCGGCATTCTCGGTTACAGAACACGTATTAATTACATACATATCTGCATGTTCAGAGAAATCTACGCGGTCAAAACCATCCTCCTGAAAACCTCTGGCAATGGTGGATGTTTCGGAAAAATTGAGTTTACAACCCAATGTATAGAAGGCAACTTTCTTTTTCATATTCTTACGCTTTGCTTTCGTATTCAATTGATGCTATAATTTTTAGAGGATGCAAATATACGAACTTGTTACCAGCCCATTACAAACAAGAAGTGTTTGAATTTATGAATGTTACAGGTTCTAACAACCAAACCAACTCACAAAGGCCGCCTATCTACTTAAAAAAGTTTTATTTTTTCAGAATTACATGCAAAAAGTTAGGTACCTATAACCTCCTAATACATGTTTAGTAATTCCTCCACTTTTTAGTTAGCTCAAAAACATGTTCCAAAATCCGAGCTTCTTGATCATCAAACTCCACATTTCTCCTAGCCATCATTACCTTGGCTGCATCAAAAGCCTTTGATGTACTGTACGTAGAAAAACCCGAAGCACCGCCCCAACTAAAACTTGGCACAAAATTACGTGGAAAACCAGGAACATAAATATTACAGTTCACACCAATTACGGTACCTGTATTGAACATGGTATTAATTGCCGTCTTACTATGGTCTCCCATCATGAGTCCACAAAACTGTAAACCCGTTTGCTCAAATTTTTCCGTAGCGTAATTCCATAAACGTACTTTTGCGTAATTGTTCTTAAGGTTGGAGTTATTAGAATCCGCACCAATGTTACACCACTCCCCTAAAACAGCATTACCCAAATACCCTTCATGACCTTTACTTGAATAACCGAAAATTACTGAATTACTGATTTCACCGCACACCTTTCCGTAAGGTCCTATAGTTGTGGCTCCGTATATCTTGGCTCCCATTTTCACTACGGCGTTATTACACAAAGCAAAAGCCCCACGTATAAGGTTTCCTTCCCAAACCTGAGAATCCTTACCTAGATAAATAGGACCATCCGTAGCATTCAAAATACTATGTTCCACTTGCGCGCCTTCTTCCATGAAAATTCGCTCAGGGTGAATTAATGTATTGGTTTTAGGTATGGGCGCACTTTTTCTACCTTCCGTAATGAAATCAAAATCTGCCTGAATAGCTTCTCCATTTTTGGAAAAAATATCCCATGTATGCTCAATTCTAATTATATCCTCATCAAATTCAATGTGATCGTACGTTGAAAAATCAACCTCTTCTTGACTCTCATGAGTAAAAAAAGCAATGACTTCATCACCTTGAAAAATAGCCTCGTTTTCTTTTAAGTCCTGAACAAGGTCAACTAATGTTTGATTTGGCAAAAAAGACGCATTGATCAATACATTTTCTTCCATTTCAACCATAGGAAATTTTTCGGACAGATACTCCTCCGTTATCGTCGTAGTAGTGTTTCCGAGATACTTTTCCCACTTTTCACGTATCGTTAATATACCCACACGGATATCCGCAACAGGCCGTGTAAAAGTGAAAGGCAGCAGGTTATCCCGTACCGTACCGTCAAAAAGAATATAGTTCATGGTTGGCAATTTTATGCTAAAGTAGGTATTCTCTTTTTTTAATCCATTCGTTCACCCATAGAAATATAGGTAAGATTATAAACTAAAAAAGCCTCCGACAATTGTGGAGGCTTTCTAAATATCTTAAACAAGAATTTATTTTTCTTCTTTATCAGCTTTAGCTGCTGCAGGTTTCTTCTTGAACTTGTCGTATTTGCTTTTGAACTTATCAATACGTCCGGCAGTATCCAGAAGTTTAGCCTTACCAGTATAGAACGGGTGAGATGTTCTTGAAATTTCTAATTTTACCACTGGGTATTCAACACCATCAACTTCAATAGTTTCTTTGGTAACTGCTGTAGATTTAGTTAAAAAAACCTCGTCATTAGACATGTCTTTAAAAGCAACTAATCTATAATTCTCTGGATGTATATCTTTCTTCATTATAAATAAAATTTAACGCACCCATTCCGACAGGCACTCATTTTAAGGCTGCAAATTTAGTTAATTTTCCTGAATTCACAATCTAAATACAAAAAAAGAAAGAAAAAAGATATTTTTACTTGTAACAAAGTAACAAAAACAAGCACTAACTTTGAAAACAACCAAAAACATTATAGAAAGATGGAAGATACTCAAGCTCAAACGGGAAAATTTTCGCTTAATTACGGCCTAATAGTTGGTGCTGTTGGCATAGCCTTTGGTATTATGTTATACGTAATGGATATGCAATATGAACGGGGTTTTGCCGTACAAGCAACTCAAACCTTAATTTTGGTTGCCGGTATTGTATTGGGTATTTATCAATTTAAAAAAGCCAATTCAAACTTTTTAACAATTTCGGAAGCTTTAAAAGTTGGCGCAGGAGTTGCTCTTATTGCAGGCCTTTTAGGTATACTCTATTTTTATATTTTCTCTAACTTTATAGAACCGGATTTCATGGATAATATGTATGAAATAGGAAAACAACAGGCTTTAATAGATAACCCTAAACTTACGGAAGAACAAATTGATCAAGGTATTGAAATGCAAAAGTCGTTCTCTTGGATGACTTACCCCATAATTTTAGTCATGAACATCCTTATTGGTCTTGTTGTAGGTGTCATTACAGGTCTAATTCTTAAAAAAGATAAACCTGCATATTAGATTTACCTATCTATATTCACTTGACTTTTTTAGCTTAGGATTTTGTATTTTTTTAACTATCAATACTTTATGACCGACGAACATTGCATTTTCTAAAAATCAAACTAAAAGAAAGAAGTGTTATAGGATAAAAGTTTAAATAACTTCAATATCAAAATTGTATTTTTGGTCAGATATATAGAAACTTTGCATGGATCTGTCCATAATTATACCCTTACTTAACGAAGAAGAATCTTTAAAAGAACTTCATGATTGGATTTTAAAGGTCATGCGTGCCAATAATTTCCAGTATGAAATTATTTTTATAGATGATGGCAGTACTGATGATTCTTGGAAAACAATCACGGAACTTGCGCAATCCAACCCGAATGTAGAAGGGCTACGGTTCAAAAAGAATTTTGGTAAATCCCAAGCGCTACATGCCGGCTTTAAAGCTGCAAAAGGCAATGTAGTTATTACTATGGATGCGGACCTACAAGATGACCCGGAAGAAATACCAGAACTGTACCGATTGATAAAAGAGGACAAATACGATTTGGTTTCAGGTTGGAAGAAAAAAAGATTCGATTCCGTACTTTCAAAAAACATGCCTTCAAAATTGTTCAATTGGGCGGCACGTAAAACCTCGGGGGTAAAACTGCATGATTTTAATTGTGGCCTCAAAGCTTTCGATAAAAAAGTAATCAAAACTATTGAGGTTTCGGGCGAAATGCATAGATATATTCCCGTTTTGGCCAAAAATGCCGGTTATGGCAATATTGGAGAAAAGGTTGTAAAGCACCAAGCACGAAAATACGGACACACCAAATTTGGCATGGAACGTTTTATAAACGGTTTTCTAGATTTATTGACCATTTGGTTTGTATCTAAATTTGGTCGCCAGCCCATGCATTTATTTGGGGCTTTGGGCGTTCTCATGTTCATTATAGGCTTTGGTTTTGCCATCTATTTGGGTGTGGACAAGCTTTTTATAAACCCTTACGGAAGATTAATAACCGATCGCCCGCAATTTTTCATTGCACTTACAGCAATGATTATTGGTACTCAGTTATTTTTAGCAGGGTTTTTAGGTGAAATTTTGATAAGATCACGAAAAAATGAAACACGTTATACCATTTCCGAAGAAATAGGTCCAGAGTCAAAAGCAAAGGAATATTCTTCGTAAGTTTAAGCGCTAAATAATACACATAATACAGACACTACTATGGATGCCATTCTAAATACCGCCAAATCTTGGTTGACCGATTTTTTTGACCCAGAAGTAAAAAAAGAAGTTCAACATCTAATTGATAACGACACTGAAGAGTTAAAGGACAGATTCTACAAGAATATGGAATTTGGAACCGGTGGCATGCGAGGTGTAATGGGTGTTGGCACCAATAGAATAAATAAATATACTTTAGGTAAAAGTACGCAAGGCCTAAGCAATTATCTTATAAAAACATACGGATCAAAGGATGTAAAAGTAGTTATCGCTTTTGATTGTCGTCACAATAGCGACACCTTGGCAAGAACCGTAGCTGAAGTACTTTCTGCAAACGGAATCAAAGTTTTTCTTTTTTCTGAATTACGCACCACTCCAGAATTATCTTTTGCCGTTAGACATTTAGGTTGCCACGCTGGTATAGTCCTTACAGCCTCTCACAACCCGCCAGAGTATAATGGCTATAAAGTATATTGGACCGACGGCGGACAAATTGTTCCTCCACAGGATGGCGAGATTATATCAGAAATCAATTCGCTTTCTTTTGAGGACATTAAGTTCGAGGCCAATGATAGTCTAATTGAAACTATTGACAAAGAAGTTGATGAAGCTTTCATAACTGAATCGGTAGCTAATGGAAACTTTAACGCTGCAGGTAAAGATGATTTTCAAATAGTTTTTACATCGCTTCACGGTACATCCATAACTGCTATTCCAGAAGTATTAAAAAGAGCCGATTACAGAAATGTAACCATTATTGAAGAGCAGGCCAAACCTGATGGTGACTTCCCTACGGTGAAATCTCCAAACCCTGAAGAGCCTGAAGCTCTTTCAATGGCAGTTGCAAAAGCCGAGGAAATAGGAGCTGATATGGTCGTAGGAACAGACCCGGATAGTGATCGTTTGGGAATTGCCGTTCGCAACCTAGATGGGGAAATGGAAATTGTGAACGGAAACCAGGCTATGGTCCTAATGACCAAATTTTTGCTGGACAAGCAAAAAGCAAAAGGTTTTAAAGGAAATGAATTTATAGCAACTACCATTGTTTCCACTCCCATGATGGAAGCTATGGCCAAATCATACGGTGTTGAGTTCAAGACCGCACTTACCGGTTTTAAATGGATTGGCAAGATGATAAAGGACTTCCCTGAATCGAACTTTATCGGTGGTGGCGAAGAAAGTTTCGGTTATATGGTGGGCGATTTTGTTCGTGATAAAGATGCCGTTACCTCTACCCTATTGGCTTGCGAAATTGCTGCTCAAGCTAAAGCGGATGGTAGTTCTTTTTACAAAAAGTTGATCGACTGTTATGTTGACTATGGTTTCTATAAAGAGAAGCTGATTTCCATCACCAAAAAAGGAATGAGCGGTGCCGAAGAAATCAAGCAAATGCTAAAAGACTTTAAAGAGAATCCTGTTTCTTCCGTAGCAGGTTCTAAAGTAAAATGGATTGAAGATTACAACACCTCTATCGCCAAAAATGTATTGACCGGTGAAGAAAAAGCTATCGATATTCCAAAATCCAACGTTTTAATATACGAAACTGAAGATGGTACCCGCATAGCGGCAAGGCCAAGTGGAACGGAACCAAAAGTTAAGTTTTATATCAGTACGAACACAAAGCTGGATAAAGCAGAAGATTTCAAAAAAGTCTCTAAAGAACTGGATGATAAAATCCAGGATATTCTTACGGAGCTTAATCTTGGTTAATGGAGTATTTCAAAAAAATCCTACGGTTTGCAAAGCCGTATAAATTATTTGCATTTTTAAATATTATATCGAACATTCTCTATGCCTTGTTCTCAACACTGGCAATGATTTCGTTGTTCCCTATGTTAACGGTCCTTTTCAATAAAACTGAACCGCTTTACGTAAAGCCGGAATGGAAAGGACTGTCTAGTGCCAAGGACTATATTACGGAATACCTAAATTTTTTCGTTACCGAAAGAAGTCAGCAAGGCGATGCCGGCGATGTCCTCATGCTAATGGTAATTCTAATAATTAGTATGTTCTTCATGAAGAACGTATTTAATTACCTCGCCATGTACTTTATTACTTTTTTGCGTAACGGGGTACTTAAAGATTTACGGAATGAACTGTATGACAAAACAGTAGAATTGCCCATTTCATACTATTCGGAAAAGAGAAAAGGTGACACCATAGCCCGCATAACTTCTGATGTTTTAGAAATTCAACATTCATTTCTATCTATTTTAGAACTGATTGTAAGGGAACCATTGACTATAATCTTTACGATTATAGCCATGCTGTCCATAAGTCCAAAACTAACACTATTTGTATTTTTGTTCCTTCCGCTTTCTGGTTTTTTAATTTCATTAATAGGAAAATCACTGAAAAGAAAATCCGCCAAGGTTCAAAAAGAACAAGGCTTTTTCTTATCTATTTTAGAGGAGACCTTAGGTGGTTTACGGGTTATAAAAGCTTTTAATGCGGAATCTAGATTTTCAAAAACATTTCAAGCCTCCACCAAAAGATTTTTTAATTTCTCCAATAGCCTACTCAACAGACAAAACTTAGCTTCACCTACAAGTGAGTTCTTTGGTATTGCCGCAATTGGTGTTATCCTGTGGTACGGTGGGCAAATGGTGCTTGTAGAACAGACATTGGAGCCTGGGCTATTCATTACCTACATGACGCTTTCGTATCAGATTTTAACGCCTGCAAAAGCAATTAGCAAAGCTTCATACAGTGTAAAAAAAGGAAACGCCGCCGCAGAAAGGGTCATAGAAATCCTTGAAACCAAAAACCCTATCGTAGACAAGCCAGATGCTTTGGTCAAGGAAACTTTTGATAAAGGGTTAGAAATTCAAAATATATCTTTTAAATATGAAGATGAATATGTATTAAAAAACTTCAATTTAAAAGTTCCTAAAGGAGAAACCGTAGCGCTTGTTGGGCAATCTGGTAGTGGAAAAAGTACGATTGCGAACCTGGTGACCCGTTTTTATGACGTTAATGAAGGTAAGATTACCATAGACGGTCACAACATAAAAGACATATCCAAAAAGTCTTTAAGAGGTCTTCTTGGCCTTGTTACACAAGATAGCATCTTATTTAATGACACCGTAACTAGCAATATTTCCTTGGGCAAAGAAAACGCAAGTAGAGAAGAAATCATAGAAGCGGCAAAAATTGCCAATGCGCACGATTTTATAGTAGACCTACCTAAAGGCTATGACACCAATATTGGCGACAGCGGCAACAAACTCAGTGGTGGTCAAAAGCAACGTTTATCCATTGCAAGAGCGGTATTAAAAAATCCTCCCATCATGATATTGGACGAGGCCACTTCTGCCCTAGATACGGAGAGCGAACGCCTGGTACAAGATGCTTTGGAGAAAATGATGCGCAATAGAACTTCCATAGTTATCGCCCATAGACTTTCCACCATCCAGAATGCCAATACCATTGTGGTACTTCAAAAAGGAGAAATAGTGGAACAAGGCTCTCACGATGAACTCATCGCTAAAGATGGCGCTTATAAAAAACTAGTGCAAATGCAATCTTTGGGCTAAGCAATTAAACCTTTTGCTAAATTTATAGTCTTAACTATAAGAATTTAAGCCCAATCCATTTGATTGCAGAGGAAACCTTAGTAAATCAGTTACAAGAGACAAAAACGCAGGCCAGCGCTTTTGAGGTATTGGTAGACACTTATAAAGAGCGTCTATACTGGCATATTCGTAGAATTGTGTTAAACCATGATGATGCAGATGATGTGCTACAGAATACTTTTATAAAGGTTTACAAAAACATTTCAAATTTTAAGGGAGATAGTAAACTCTATTCTTGGATCTATAGGATAGCTACCAACGAGGCGCTTTCATTTTTGAAAAGCAAATCCAGGATGATGGGAGTCAGTGATGGAGAATTACAAGACCGTTTAGTCGAAAATCTTAAAGCGGACGTATATTTTGAAGGTGAAGAAATACAATTAAAGCTACAGCAGGCCATAGCAACCCTGCCAGAAAAGCAAAAACTAGTCTTCAACATGAAATACTTCCAAGAGCTTAAATACGAAGAAATTTCAGAGATTCTTGAAACATCGGTCGGGGGTTTAAAAGCCTCTTATCATCTGGCAACCAAGAAGATTGAAGCACATTTAAAAGAACAGAAAGAATATCTTTAGCAGTATAGCGTATGAAGCCATTCGATAAAAAAAATCCGTTTAAAGCCCCTGAAGGGTATTTTGAAAAGTTTAATAAAAACCTTTTTGAAAAGCTCGCTAGCGAAGGTGCAGCCATACCTAAAAAGGAAGGTTTTGAACTTCCTGACGGTTACTTTAATTCTTTTAATGACAGACTTCTAAATAAATTAAAAGAAGAACAAGAAAGCAAGGTCATTCCATTAAAACCCTTTAAAAAATATTACTACGCAGTAGCGGCCGTGGCTGCAGTATTGATAGTTGCCTTGACATTAAACTTGAATTTGAACAAAACAAATGAAATTGGTTTTGATGATTTGGCACAATCAGATATAGAGAACTATTTTGACCAAAATGAATTGGACCTTACAAGCTATGAATTAGCGGAAGTAATGCCTATTAGTGAGCTTGAAATGACGGATATGTTCGAAAGTAATTTTAGTGACGAAAACGTGCTAGATTATCTTGATGAGAACATAGATTATTTTGACGAATTAAATCTTGTATACAATGAATAGATTAAAGAAAATAGTTGTAACCATGGTGCTTTTATTAGCCTCTGTGCAGTTTTATGCGCAGAAATCCCATGATTACGACAAAATAAAGACCCTAAAAATCGCTTATCTAACAGAGCGCTTAAACTTAAGTAGCAAAGAAGCACAGGCTTTCTGGCCTATCTACAACGAATACGAAGATAAACGTGGTGCGCTTAAAGAGAAAGAGTACAATCAGATACGCAGCAAGGTAAAGGAATCTGAAAAGCTGTCGGAAAAAGAGGCGAATTCAATTATTGAACTATTCCTTAAAATTGAACAGGAAGAGGAAGATATTAGAAAGGACTTCATTAAAAAAGCGGCAGGAGTTATTACGGCCAAGAAAACGCTGTTACTATTGCGTTCAGAGGAAGAATTTAAACGCCAGCTCATTAGAAAATATCATCAAAAGCGGGACGAAGGCGGCAGGAACATGCCCTAAAGCATAAAGGACCTATTTAAAAATCAGTTTTGCTATTCTATTTTTCCCGGCGGCATAAGCCACATTTTCAGCTTGAAAACGAATTGTATAAAAGGACTCATCGGACAGTTGTTTCCAGGTAGTTCCTCTATCGCTTGAGTACGATATGCCTGTAAACCCAATGGCTAGAAGACCTTTGCCATCGGAGCCGGGAACAAATTGAACACAACTTTTGTATTGCGGATTTTGACCATCCGCTATCAGTTGCCAAGTATTTCCTCCATCAATAGTTACGGCCTTATTGGCCGTATTGACTTCGGGCTTGGTAAAATCACCTCCTATGGCAAATCCTATATTTTCATCATAAAAATCGATTGAAAAAATGCCCTGGGTCTCTACATCACTGCTCACCGGAGTGTTTTGAACTTCCCATGTTTTTCCTTTATCACCCGAAAAATAAACTCGACTTTTAGTTGTCCCTATCCAAGTTTTGTCACCCAGCACTTTAATATTCGTATTGCTAGCCGCAAAAGCCCCTTCTCCCCTTACACTCCTCGGAAGTTGTTCGCAGGGCAATTTACTCCATGTATTTCCCCCGTCCCTGGTTATCAGAATACTTAAGCAACCGTTCATTGCATCTCCAACCACAATACCCTCAGAATCGTTCCAAAAAGTCATAGCATCATAGAAAACACTGTCATCTTCCTCCGTGTACACCAATTCCATGCTTCCGTTTTCACCTGTTTTATATAACAATGCCGGATTTGCAATAGATATCATAAAAAAATCCGTGGAAGTATGGGCAATAGCTCGAAACTCCGGAGTAATAGAATCATATTTTTGTATACTTTCCCTAACCTTACCCGTAGCTAGATCCACACTTCCAAATATACCGTTACTGCCGGCATACCCTAAACTGTTTCCCATAATCTCTATCGCACGGATACTTACGGAATCTTCATAAATAGTTTCAATTTCAACGGAAGTAAATGGTTGATTTTTTTGCTTTTCAGCACAAGAAATAAAAAGAATGGCAGTCAAAAGAGGGAATAGAAATCGCATACGTACAAAGTTTCTCAAAAATAAAGGTAATCCAACAGCAAAACAATACCTTTGCAGCCTTAATTTTTTGTAATGAAGCTACATAGAAACTTGGTTTTCGCAGTAATCGATGCCTTGAACTTGATTTTTAACGAAGGAGAATATGCCGATAAGGTAGTACAGAAAGTACTAAAATTCGATAAACGCTGGGGTTCTCGCGACCGTGGTTTTATTGCCGAAACTACTTATGAAATGGTGCGTTACAAGCGTTTGTATTCTGAAATTGCCGAAGTAAAGGCGCCTTTCAGCAGACCGGACCTTTTTAGAATGTGGGCGGTATGGGCCGTTTTAAAAGGAATAAAACTTCCGGATTGGAAACAGATAGAACCTACCCCGGAACGCCGTATTAAAGGACGATTTGATGAACTTTCCAATATTAGAAAATTCCGCGAATCACTTCCGGATTGGATTGATGAGATTTGTTTGGAGGCTTTGGGCGAAAAACTGTGGAACGAAGAAAGTGCTGCACTTAACGAGCAAGCAGAAGTAATTCTACGAACCAACACCTTAAATACAAACAAAGAAGCCCTTCGTAAAGCTTTGCTTGATGAGGGTATAGTTGTTGAACCGATCAAAGGGTACGCCAGTGCACTTAGGTTACCAGAACGTGCCAATGTTTTTGTTACCGAATCATTTAAGAAGGGTTATTTTGAAGTTCAAGATGCCTCGTCTCAGCTTGTAGCGGAATATTTAGATGTAAAACCAGGACAACGTGTAGTAGATACCTGTGCCGGAGCCGGCGGAAAATCACTTCACTTGGCTGCGCTTATGGAAAATAAGGGTCAGCTTATTTCCATGGACATCTACAGTAGTAAGTTAAAAGAGTTAAAAAGACGTGCTAGACGGAATAATGCCCATAATATTGAAACCCGTGAAATAGATTCTACCAAAGTATTCAAAAAGTTATACGGTAGTGCGGACCGTGTTTTGATAGATGCTCCTTGTACAGGTATTGGAGTGTTACGTAGAAACCCGGACAGTAAATGGAAAATGCAACCTGAGTTTCTTGAAAAAATTACGAAAACGCAGCATGATATCATTCGCAGTTATAGCAAAATAGTAAAGCCAGGCGGAAAGATGGTTTATGCGACTTGCTCAATTCTTCCGCAGGAAAACAATGACCAAGTGACCTCATTTCTCGCATCTGAAGAAGGAAAGGACTTCAGTTTGGTAAAAGAGAAGAAGATTTTCGCTTCAAAAAGTGGTTTTGACGGGTTTTATATGGCATTGTTAGAAAAGAAAAGCTAGTTTTTCAATTTGCATAACATAGGTTTTTAAACTTTGTTCCATTGATAGTATTGAATGAATTCACTTTCATTTAGTACTAAACCGAGAAGAATTTAATCTCGATTATCGAGTAATCAACAGGCTGTTAACTTTTAGTTTGAAAAATTTGTAATACTCCTTTAAAAAGAGCCTTTTAAAGGCTAAATTTGCGCTTTCTCAAACCTATCAATTTACAAGCTAGATGATTCACTTCTTCGGGGATGCAGCCAATAAAGTTTATGCCGTTCAAACGGTTGAAGAACTTTCACAGGAAAACATAAATAAATTAACGTGGTTGTTCGGCAACCTACCAAAAATAAATACGGCGTCTATAGACGCCTTTTTTGTTGGCCCTAGGGCGGCAATGATTACGCCATGGAGTACCAACGCCACAGAAATCACCCAAAACATGGGTATTGAGGGCATCATCAGAATAGAAGAGTTCAAAGCATCAAGCGAAGACTTTACCGATTTTGACCCTATGCTTTCTGAAAAATTCAATGGTTTATCTCAATCCATCTTTAAAATTGATGTAAAGCCTGTCGCTGTTCAAGGCATAGAAAATATAGGCGAGTACAACAAACAAGAAGGTTTAGCCTTAAGCGACGAAGAGGTAACTTACTTAGAAAACCTTGCTACAAAATTGGGTAGAAAACTGACCGATTCCGAGGTTTTCGGTTTTAGCCAAGTGAATTCAGAACATTGCCGCCATAAAATATTCAACGGTACTTTTGTAATCGATGGCGTTGAAAAACCGTCTTCGCTTTTCAAACTGATCAAGAAGACGTCACAAGAGTTTCCTAACGATATTGTATCTGCATATAAGGATAACGTAGCTTTCGTAAAAGGGCCAAAAGTGACCCAATTTGCCCCAAAAAGTGCCGATAAACCCGATTTTTATCAAGAAACGGAGTTTAATTCGGTAATTTCCTTAAAAGCGGAAACACACAATTTTCCAACAACGGTAGAACCTTTTAATGGCGCTGCAACAGGTTCCGGTGGTGAAATTCGTGACCGTTTAGCCGGTGGAAAAGGTTCATTACCATTGGCAGGAACCGCTGTTTACATGACGGCATACTCCCGTTTGGAAGAAGACAGACCTTGGGAAAAAGCTTTTCCAGAAAGAGAATGGTTGTACCAAACGCCAATGGACATCCTTATAAAAGCATCTAATGGTGCATCGGATTTTGGAAATAAATTTGGACAACCTCTTATTGCAGGTTCCGTATTGACTTTTGAGCATGACGAATCTAAAGACAGTGATAATACAAATACCAGAAAATTAGGTTTTGATAAAGTAATCATGCAAGCCGGTGGTATCGGTTACGGAAAAGCAGAGCAAGCTTTAAAAGACACACCTAAAGATGGTGATAAAATTGTAATCTTAGGTGGTGACAACTACCGTATTGGTATGGGTGGTGCCGCCGTTTCCAGTGCGGATACAGGTGCATTTAGTTCTGCCATAGAACTGAACGCCATACAACGTTCCAATCCGGAAATGCAGAAAAGAGCGTCCAATGCCATTCGTGGTATGGTAGAAAATGATGTAAACCCTATTGTTTCGATCCATGATCATGGTGCGGGTGGCCATCTTAACTGTCTTTCTGAATTGGTAGAAGATACCGGTGGGAAAATAGACTTGGATAAACTTCCTGTGGGAGACCCTACCCTATCGGCCAAGGAAATCATCGGTAACGAATCCCAAGAACGTATGGGCTTGGTTATCGGTAAAGAAGATGTTGATCTGTTACACCGTATTGCCGATCGTGAGCGTTCTCCTATGTATGAAGTGGGTGATGTAACGGGTGACCTTAAATTTACTTTTGAATCCGCTACAACCGGTGAAAAACCAATGGATTTGAATTTAGAGGATATGTTCGGAAGTTCCCCTAAAACCATAATGACCGATGCTACGGTTCAAAGAAATTATACAAACCCCGAATATTCATTGGAGTTTTTCCATGATTACTTGGAACAGCTACTTCAACTGGAAGCAGTTGGTTCTAAAGATTGGTTAACAAACAAAGTAGACCGTTGTGTGGGAGGCCGTGTTGCCAAACAACAATGTGCTGGGCCTTTGCAGCTTCCTTTGAACAATTGTGGTGTTATGGCATTGGATTTTAAAGGAAAAGAAGGGATAGCTACTAGTATTGGCCACTCTCCTATTTCCGGGCTTATTGACCCAGCTGCAGGTAGTTTGAACAGTATTGCCGAATCTTTGACCAACATCATTTGGGCTCCGCTTAAAGACAATTTGAAGTCCGTTTCGCTTTCTGCCAACTGGATGTGGCCTTGTAAAAACGAAGGGGAGGATGCCCGTTTGTACGAAGCGGTAGAAGCAGTTTCCAACTTTTCTATTGCATTAGGTATCAACGTACCTACCGGAAAGGATTCCCTTTCCATGAAACAAAAATATAAAGATGGAGATGTTATCGCTCCCGGTACAGTGGTTATTTCCGCAGCAGGAAATTGTGATGATATTACTAAAGTAGTTGAACCGGTATTCAACAAAAATGGCGGTTCGGTTTACTACATCAACCTATCAAAAGATAGCTATAAATTAGGTGGTTCTTCCTTTGCCCAGATCCATAATACTATTGGTAGCGAAACGCCAAGCATAAAAGATACAGCCTATTTTAAAAATGTTTTCAACGCCATTCAAAACTTGATAAAGGAGGATGACATTGTTGCTGGACACGATGTGGCTTCCGGTGGATTGATTACGACTTTATTGGAAATGTGTTTTGCCGATACCAATCTGTCCGCTGAATTGGATGTATCGAACCTTGGTGAAGCAGATACTATAAAATTACTTTTCTCTGAAAATTCGGGAATCGTTTTTCAATCAAAAGATGAATCTGTTGAGCAAAAATTAGCGGACCTCAACATTGATTGTAAGAAAATAGGAAATGTGGTTTCAGGTACCGTTTTAAAAATCAAAAACGGTGGAATGGAAATGGGTCTGAACATTAATTCTTTAAGAGATACTTGGTTCAAGACTTCTTATTTACTGGATAGTAAACAAACAGCCAATAATTTGGCCAAAGACCGTTTTGACAACTATAAAAATCAACCGCTTCAGTACAAATTCCCTGAAAACGTTGATTTGAGTAGTATTCCATCAAACACCGGAAACAGACCCAAAGCTGCCATTCTACGTGAAAAAGGTAGTAATTCTGAACGGGAAATGGCAAACGCTATGTACTTGGCCGGTTTTGATGTAAAAGACGTGCATATGACCGATTTGATTTCTGGTCGTGAAACGCTTGAAGACATTCAGTTTATTGGTGCCGTAGGCGGGTTTTCAAACTCGGACGTTCTGGGCAGTGCCAAAGGTTGGGCCGGTGCTTTTAAGTACAACGAAAAAGCAAATGCCGCCCTTAAGAATTTCTTTGCTAGACCTGATACCCTATCTATCGGAATTTGTAACGGTTGCCAATTATTTATGGAATTAGACCTCATAAACCCTGAGCACGAAACACACGGAAGGCTAACCTATAATGACTCCAACAAACATGAGAGTAATTTTACATCGGTAAAGATTCAAGAGAACAGTTCTGTAATGCTTTCAAGCTTAGCAGGAAGTACCCTAGGTGTTTGGATTTCTCACGGAGAAGGTAAATTTAGCCTACCACATGACGAAAGTGAATATGGAATCGTTGCCAAATACGGTTACGAAGGCTACCCTGCCAACCCCAACGGAAGCCACTTTAATACCGCTATGTTGTGCGATGTAACTGGTCGCCATTTGGTAACCATGCCACATATTGAACGCTCTATTTTCCCTTGGAACTGGGCGTATTACCCAGAAGGAGCCAATGATGCGGTTTCTCCATGGCTAGAGGCTTTTGTGAATGCTAAAAAATGGATTTTGGAGACAAACTAAACCAACTACATAGTAAATTAAAACGGCGTGTACCCAAAAGTACACGCCGTTTTTTTTGTAGTTTAGTTGAACATGAAAATCCGAAGAGCAAACCGAAAGGATATTCCTGGAATCGTGCAACTATTGAGCAATGATAAATTGGGCAAACTGCGGGAAGCTTATGCAGAACCGCTACCCGAAAAATATTATGAAGCTTTTGATGCTATAAGTCAAGACCATAACCAAGAGTTGGTAGTTATTGAAGACAATACTCAGGAAGTTATTGGAACGCTTCAGTTAACCTTTATTCCCTATTTAACTTACCAAGGTGGAATCCGTGCCCAGATAGAAGCCGTGCGTGTTCATGAAAATTACAGAAGTAAAGGCATTGGTAAGCAACTGTTTAAATGGGCCATACAACGTGCAAAGCAAAAAGGCGCACACGTTGTACAGCTCACCACGGACAAAAAACGTCCGGAAGCTTATAAATTTTATGAAAATTTAGGTTTTAAAGCTAGTCATGAAGGGATGAAATTACACCTCTGACTTCACTCAAAAACTTATTTCACCATTAATTTACTACTCCAAGTTTTATCATTACTACTGGTTATTTTATAGAAATATAGTCCAGGAGTTAAATTATTTCGTTTCACTACAATCATATTCTGACCTGCTTTGGAGTCTCCGCTCATATCATGTGATGCGATTTTTTTACCCGCCATATTAAACAATTCAAAAGTAAATGTACCAGAATTCTCTTCGTAAAAATAAAGGCTAGACTCCGCTTGCATAGGGTTAGGATACACTATAGACTCTGAAGTATCATCAGATATAAAAACCCGTTTTTCTTCAATATTGTTAAAAGACACATTGGAAAGGCTCATTTGCTTTTCTTCCAAGGTTCCACCTTCGGCCAACAAATTAAAATTAATCACTTTTAAACTTGAAAAGTCGGTAGTAGAATTCGTAGAACTCTTAAAATTCCCAGCCAACAAATTAAATGATTTGGTTTCGGCCGATAGGTTTACATTTTGCGAAAACGTTACCCCATTCCCATCAAGCAACTTCACTTCTAAAGTTCCTGTTCCGCTAGCTTCAAAAGAGAGTTTTCCGTAATCGGATAAATCAACCGCTGTAAACCTGGGGCTCATTGCACGATATACTCCAACATAACTTGATGTCTTTCCGCTAAGCTCAATATTTCGCTCTACCGGGTACCCATCACCCGTATAAGGTGCTTGCACTGATTTTACCTCGTAATTTTCTACCGTAGTTCCTTCTGCAGAACTATCAAGACCCCATGGGGCATCTGCTACGAAAAGGTCATCTGGAGTACCATTGGCATGACTCACCCTAAATCCGAAGTCAAAAATATTTCCGGTACTTAACGCTACAGAATCTAAATACCCGTCTATTGGTGCTGACAATTTCATAGTTTCCGTTGAACTTGTCTCTGTCTTTTTAAGTCCGCCTTCTAACTGAATTTGCTCGGTTTTATTACTATTCACCAAGTTCAGAATAACTTCGCCTTTTACATATTTAGCCGATTTTACAAATACTGGCGGTGGTGTAGAACCCTTATATTCAGCAATTGGGCTATGCACCTCTAACAGGTTTAAAATTTCATCGGCAAGCAATAGTAGGTCATCTACCGTATTGGACCAGATTTGAAAGTTGTAAAATGCCGTATCTTCTGCGTAAGCATCAATATTCCAGTGTGATTCCACAACAAATTCATTACTGGCATTTAACCTGGCTGAAAAAGTCAATGCAAATTCCGTACTTCCATCTGGCTGTTTGATAATCGATTTAATAAAATCCTTCTCTCGTAATTGTATGTTAGATACAGATAGTAGTTGTGCGCCTAGGAATCTATCACAAATAAATTTACTGTGCTCATAAACTTTGTTATCCGTCTTAATTACCATAAGCGCACCAATATTATCATCCTTCTTTAAGTAATCTACAGAATAGATATCCGAAGCATTGGTTAGGTCCAACAAATCTGCCGGAGAAGATTCTATGGTACTGGACTCACCTACAACATCTAAAGGCACCAACTGAGTTAAAGGAATTTGATCAGGGGTAGACTTTCCCGCTTTAGCGTAACTAGCACCCTTCATAAGCCTTTTGGCGGTATGCTTGTTGAATTTATAATTGGTTTTCGCACGGTTATAGTTTCTTTCCCCAATGAGAGAGGATAAACGGTCATTACTTTCTAAACCACCATCATTGGCACCTGAAGTTAAGTTTATTGTAGGACATGCTGCCACACCTGAACAAGATGGGTCATCACAATCTACAAGACCATCTCCATCATCATCTAAACCATTGATACAATCTTCTTGAGGCACAGGAGCAGTAGGACATCGCGCACCATCGTTACTTGACGCCGCAGGACCAAATGCAAAAATATTAGATTTAATAATGCCTAGTGAAATATCTTGAGCTCTTTCTATTTTATATACAGAACCGGTCTGGTTTGCCGATACATAAAAATTTCCATCAACATCAAAATATACTGCACCAAATGTATAATTTAACCCCTGTAAAATAGGCACTACACCTAATGCCTCTACTATACCGGTCTCTGGAGTAATCCTATACAATATATTAGTGTTCTTTTCTACAGAGTAGAGTTTTTCATCCTGAGCATTAAACGCCCAATCATGTATATTTAAGCTCTGACTTAAAGAAAAAACACCTAAATAATCTAAGTAGGTATTAGACTCCGGGTTAAGATCAATTTTGTAAAAAGAGGCTCCTCCGGCCTTGAAGTAGTATATACCATCAATTGAAATATCGCCAACATATTTGTTCCCAGAAGGTAATCCAGGAATTTCATATTGGTCAACTTCAAAATTCTTGCCAATACGCACAATGGAGCTGGACGGAGTTGACAAATAACCCCAAATATACCCATCTGACGAATTGTAGGCTGCAGCATTCACATTGCCAGGGGTAATATTTTCGGCAACTAAATACGAACTACCCGAAGCAAGATCAAGTGCATAAATATCATTATACTGAAACAAGTAGGCGTTGTAATCACACTCAAAAGGTGTGGATTGGGCTTTTGCCCCTACATTACATAGTAAAAGTAACATTGAGACCACAAAAAGCTTAGTGGTTGAACTAATAGTGTATTTTTTCATCATATTTATTCGATTTGGGCTAAACATCTAATGGTAAAGGAATTTTCCTACATTAATTTAGAATGTTATCATAACCTGTTCGTTTACAATTTATTGTAGATGAATGGTTAAAATCGATATACTACATCTCGGTAAATTTCGTTATGAAATTTGTGATCAGACTACACATTATTTATTAATGTAATTTTAAAATCCCGTGTTCTTTCACTATTTTGCAACGACATTTATAAACGCATATGCAGAACGTTACCAGACTATTTGATTTTCCCTATTATCAACTGGAAAAACATAACCTACAGAAATCTCTTGTCTCAAAATATGAGGGCCAGTGGGTTAGCACTTCTACTAAAGAGTATATTGACAAAGCAAATACTATAAGCAGAGGTCTCTTACGATTGGGTGTACAGCCTAACGATAAAATTGCCGTTATTTCATTGACCAACCGTACGGAATGGAACATTATGGATATTGGTATTCTTCAATTAGGCGCACAAAACGTTCCCGTATACCCTACCATATCAGAAGAAGATTATGCGTATGTATTAAATCATTCTGAAGCAAAATTCTGTTTTGTTTCATGTATTGAAGTATATGAAAAAGTAAAATCCGTTGAAGACCAGATACCAAGTTTGCAGCACATTTATTCTTTTGATGATATTTCTAGTTGTGATAATTGGGAAAAGGTACTGGAATTAGGAGCTGATAAATCTAATCAAGACGAAGTTGAAAAACTAAAAGATGCGGTCAAGGCTGATGACCTTGCTACCTTAATATATACTTCTGGAACAACGGGAAGACCAAAAGGTGTAATGTTATCTCACAATAATTTGGTTAGCAATGCTTTGGAAAGCTCCAAACGTTTCCCTATTGAAGACGGCAATACTAAAGCCCTTAGTTTTCTACCCTTGTGCCATGTATATGAGCGTATGTTAATTTATCTATACCAATACAGAGGTGTAACCATTTACTATGCCGAGTCATTGGATAAAATTAGTGACAACCTAAAAGAAACCAGTCCGCATGTTATGACAGCCGTACCAAGGCTTTTAGAAAAAGTCTATGATAAAATATATGCCAAGGGCACCGAGCTTTCCGGTATAAAGAAAAAACTTTTCTTTTGGGCCGTAAACCTTGGACTTAAATTTGAGCCCTATGGACAAAACGGTTGGTGGTACGAAACACAATTATCCATAGCCAGAAAACTTATTTTCAGCAAATGGAAAGAAGGTCTAGGTGGCAACCTTAGTCTTATTGCTTCTGGTAGTGCAGCCTTGCAACCCCGACTTTCACGCATATTTAATGCCGCTGAATTCGGTCTTATGGAAGGTTATGGTCTCTCAGAGACCTCACCGGTAATATCAGTTAACGACATGCGCGATGAAGGGTTCCGTATTGGCACTGTGGGCAAACCTATTGATAGAACCGAAGTAAAAATTGCCAGTGACGGAGAAATCTGTATAAAAGGCCCACAGGTCATGATGGGGTATTATAAGGACCCCGACAAAACCAGCGAAGTTATGCAAGATGGCTATTTCCTTACCGGTGATATTGGTGAAATAGATGCAGACGGATTTCTAAAAATTACGGACCGCAAAAAAGAAATGTTCAAAACCTCTGGAGGTAAATATGTAGCGCCTCAGTTATTGGAAAACAGGTTTAAGCAATCTCGCTTTATTGAGCAAATTATGGTAGTTGGTGAAGGTGAAAAGATGCCGGCCGCTTTAATTCAACCAGATTTTGATTTCTTGCACCAATGGGCAACAAAGAACAACATTACCGTACCCGAGAATTCTGATATTATTCAAAACGAACAGGTAATGGCTCGCTACCAACAAGAAGTTGATGAAGCCAATGAAAAATTTGCCAAATGGGAAAAGGTAAAACAGTTCCGTCTAACTCCGGATGTTTGGAGTATAAGTGAAGGACACCTTACCCCTACCCTTAAATTGCGTCGTAAGATTGTAAAAGAAAAATATATGCATCTTTATAACGACATTTATGGGCGCTAATAATGCCGCTTACATTTGTCGTACATTTCAACGTAAAATATTATTTTCCTAAAAAAAGTCCTCACAACCTACGAATAAAGCTATTTCTTTATAATAGCATTGCTTTTCTGATTTAAATTTCAAAAATATATTATGCATGCATAATATATTTTTTGTATATTTGGTGACCGTCAACCCACCTTATGTATGAAAGATATTACTATAGACTACGCATTGCGAGCCACATGGCAAGCCGTAGCTCGTATGTACAACGAAGAGGCTAAAAAATTTGACTCTACCATGGCCGTGGGTTTTACACTTTTAAGTGTAGATCCTAAGACCGGAACCCCTTCTACGGCCCTTGGGCCCAAAATGGGAATGGAAGCCACAAGCCTGTCCCGTATTCTAAAAAGAATGGAAGAACAGGGTTTAATAGAGAGAAAACCCAACCCTAAAGACGGAAGAGGCGTTTTGATTTATTTGACGGAATTTGGACTCGAAAAGAGAAATGATTCAAAGAATGTTGTATTAAGGTTCAACGATTCCGTAAGAAGCCATGTTTCCGAAGAAAAAATAAAAAGCTTTTTTGAGGTCATGGATACTATAAATGAACTCATAGCAGAAAAGAACATATATACTAATGATAACCTGATTAACGGTCAAGATACCCTTGATTCTGAAACAGATTAATTAATAACCCAATAACTACATCGTGAACAAGCATATTAAAAAAGTAGCAGTCATCGGATCCGGAATTATGGGTAGCGGCATTGCTTGCCATTTCGCAAATATCGGAGTAGAAGTGTTGTTGCTAGATATCGTTCCAAGAGAATTGAACGATAAAGAAAAAGCAAAAGGATTAACTCTAGAAGACAAGGCGGTGCGCAATCGGTTGGTAAACGACTCATTAACTACGGCCTTAAAATCTAAACCTTCTCCTATCTATCATCAAAAATTCGCTTCGCGTATCTCCACTGGAAATCTTGAGGATGATATTGCAAAAGTGAGCAAGGTAGATTGGATTATTGAAGTGGTTGTAGAACGTCTTGATATCAAGAAAAAGGTTTTTGAAAATCTTGAAAAACACCGTACTCCAGGTACTTTAATCACGTCTAACACTTCTGGTATTCCTATTAAGTTTATGTCAGAAGGTAGAAGTGACGATTTTCAGAAGCATTTCTGTGGAACACATTTCTTTAACCCAGCGCGTTACTTAAAATTGTTCGAAATTATTCCTGGTCCGGAAACATCGCAAGAAGTACTTGACTTTTTAAATGGCTACGGAGAACAGTTTTTAGGAAAGACTTCCGTTGTAGCCAAAGACACTCCTGCTTTTATAGGAAACCGAATCGGAATCTTCAGTATTCAAAGCCTCTTTCACACCGTAAAAGATATGGGCATGACCGTTGAAGAGGTTGATAAGCTTACCGGACCTGTAATTGGCAGACCTAAATCCGCCACTTTTAGAACGGTTGATGTTGTAGGCCTGGATACTTTGGTTCATGTGGCTAATGGTATCCACGAAAATTGCAAGGATGATGAACGATTAGCACTTTTTGAGCTTCCTGATTTCATCAATACCATGATGGAAAACAAATGGCTGGGAAGCAAGACTGGGCAAGGTTTTTATAAGAAGACAAAAAACAAAGAAGGGAAAACGGAAATACTCACGTTGGATTTGGACACCATGGACTATCGTTCCAAGAAAAGTGCCAAATTCGCCACACTGGAGCTTACCAAAACCATAGATAAGGTAGTAGACCGTTTTGCTGTTCTGGTTGGAGGAAAAGATAAAGCCGGAGAGTTCTACAGAAAAAGTTTTGGACAACTATTCGCTTACGTATCACACAGGATTCCTGAAATAACGGATGAACTATATAAGATTGATGACGCCATGAAAGCCGGTTTTGGCTGGGAACATGGACCATTCCAAATTTGGGATGCCGTTGGGTTGGACAAAGGATTGGAGTTTATTAAAGCCGAAGGATTGGAAGCTGCCCCTTGGGTAACAGACATGAAGACTTCGGGAAATGAATCTTTCTACTCTATAAAAGATGGGGCTACCTATTTCTATGACATTCCAAAGAAGTCCATGGAAAAAATACCAGGTCAGGATGCTTTTATCATTTTGGACAATATCAGAAAATCAAAAGAAGTATTTAAAAATAGTGGTGTTGTAGTTGAGGATTTGGGCGATGGCATTTTAAATGTGGAGTTCCAATCCAAGATGAACACTATTGGCGGTGATGTTCTTGCCGGCCTTAACAAAGCTATTGATTTAGCTGAAAAAGACTTTCAAGGTTTGGTGGTTGGTAACCAAGCAGCAAACTTCTCTGTAGGTGCCAATATTGGTATGATTTTCATGATGGCCGTTGAGCAGGAATATGATGAGCTTAATATGGCTATTAAAATGTTTCAGGATACGATGATGCGTATGCGCTACTCGGCTATTCCTACCGTTTCCGCACCCCACGGCATGACCCTTGGTGGTGGTTGTGAGCTATCCCTACATGCGGATAAAGTGGTTGCTGCTGCAGAAACTTACATCGGTCTTGTTGAATTCGGGGTTGGGGTTATCCCTGGTGGTGGTGGTTCTAAAGAGTTTGCCGTTCGAGCTCAGGACACCTTTAAAAAGAACGATGTTGAATTAAACGTACTTCAAGAATATTTCTTGACCATTGGTATGGCCAAAGTATCCACATCTGCTTACGAAGCTTATGATTTAGGTATTCTTCAACACGGAAAAGATATCGCAGTCGTAAATAAAGATCGGCAGATTGCAACCGCAAAGGCACACGCTAAATTAATGGCCGAGGCCGGATATACACAACCTGTAAAGCGAAGTGATATAAAAGTACTCGGAAAACAAGCGTTAGGTATGTTCTTGGTAGGTACGGATTCTATGGAAGCAAGTCACTACATCAGCGAGCACGATAAGAAAATCGCCAATAAATTGGCTTACGTTATGGCTGGTGGAGATTTATCCGAACCGACCATGGTAAATGAGCAATATCTATTGGATTTGGAAAGAGAGGCCTTTTTATCTCTTTGTACGGAGAGAAAGACGCTAGAGCGTATCCAACATATGTTAAAGACAGGTAAACCTTTAAGAAACTAGGGTTTAGTATTGAGATATTAGTATTGAGTAGTTAGAGAAATGCACAAAGTAGAAAATTTAAAAATATGGAATAAGGCTATTGAGTTAGCCAAGTCCATTTATCTACTGGCAGCTGAATTACCTTCTGAAGAAAAATACGGACTAATTTCTCAAATTAAAAGATGTTCTGTTTCAATTCCCTCCAATATAGCCGAAGGGAGCTGGCAGAAACTCTCAAAAAGAGTTTAAATATTTTCTGAGTATCGCTAATGGTTCTGCATATGAACTACACACGCAACTCATACTTTTAATAGAATTAAACTTAGTAAAAAAAGAAAAAGTAAAACCCGTAATTGAGGTTTGTGTTGAAATTCAAAAAATGAACTATTCGTTTCAAAAAGCATTATGAATCTCAATACAATTAACTCAATACTCAATACAATTTTATAATGAAAACTGCATATATAGTTAAAGCATACAGAACAGCTGTCGGAAAAGCTCCGAAAGGTGTTTTCAGGTTTAAGCGAACAGATGAACTCGCCGCAGAAACCATTGAGTACATGATGAAAGAATTACCCGATTTTGACAAAAAACGGATTGATGATGTCATCGTAGGCAACGCCATGCCAGAAGGATCGCAAGGCCTGAATATGGCACGATTGATTTCTTTAATGGGATTGGATATCGTTGATGTACCTGGCGTTACGGTGAACCGTTTTTGCTCCTCAGGTATTGAAACCATTGGTATTGCCACGGCAAAAATACAATCGGGAATGGCTGACTGTATCATTGCCGGTGGTGCAGAAAGTATGAGCTCTGTACCTATGACAGGATATAAAACCGAATTGAATTATGATTTGGTAAGCGAAGGTCACGAAGATTACTATTGGGGTATGGGAAACACTGCCGAAGCGGTAGCAAATGAATACAAAGTCTCTAGAGAAGACCAAGATGAGTTTGCATATAATTCTCATATGAAAGCTTTAAAAGCACAAGCTGAAGACCGTTTTCAAAATCAAATCGTGCCTATTGAAGTAGAGCAAACCTACATTGATGAAAACGGTAAAAAAGCAACAAAAAAGTATACGGTAACTAAAGATGAAGGTCCTAGAAAGGGCACTTCGGTAGAAGTGCTAAATAAACTACGTCCTGTTTTTGCAGCTGGCGGTAGCGTAACTGCAGGTAATTCATCTCAAATGAGCGATGGTGCTGCTTTTGTAATGGTAATGAGCGAAGATATGGTGAAAGAGTTGAATCTGGAGCCTATTGCCCGTTTGGTAAATTATGCAGCTGCCGGTGTCCCTCCAAGAATTATGGGTATAGGTCCTGTTGCGGCTATTCCAAAAGCTCTAAAACAAGCAGGATTAAAGCAAGATGATATTGAACTTATTGAACTGAATGAGGCATTCGCTTCGCAATCACTAGCAGTAATTCGTGAACTTGGTCTAAACAAAGATATTGTAAACGTAAATGGTGGCGCTATTGCATTGGGTCACCCATTAGGATGTACAGGAGGTAAACTATCCGTGCAACTGTTCGATGAAATGAGAAAGAGAAACATGCAAGGTAAGTATGGTATGGTAACCATGTGCGTGGGCACCGGACAAGGGGCTGCGGGTATTTTTGAGTTTCTTTCTTAAGAAGAGAAAAGAAAATAGAATAAGGACTGAATGGCTAAGCGTCATAACTATAAGAATTTAAAAATTTGGAAACTGGGTTTGGAAATTGCTAATGACATTTCTGATCTATTATATAAGTTTTCCAAAGCATGAAAGATTCGATTTAAGTTCGCAAATGAGTAGGTGCTCCATTTCAATTCCAAGCAACATTGCGGAAGGATCTGCTAGAACTGATAAATCATTTAGCCATTTTATTAATATCTCTTTGGGTTCTTCCTTTGAATTAGGAACACAATTATTAATTGCCAAGAATAGAAAGTATATAACCGATAATAAATTAAAACTACTTGAAGATAAAATAGAAGAATTTCAGAAAATGACTATGAGTTTTCAAAATAGTCTTTCGTAAATCTCTTTTCTCTTTTCTAACTTCTAAATACTATTAATAACATGAGTACAGAATCAACAAATAAAGAAATTCTACGAGGCGGCCAATTCCTTGTCAAGGAAACCAATTGCGAGGACATCTTCACTTTAGAAGATTTGAACGAAGAGCAAAGAATGATGCGTGACAGTACCAAAGAGTTCGTTGATCGCGAACTTTGGGCGCATTGGGAACGTTTTGAAAAAAAGGACTATGCCTATACCGAAGAATGTATGCGCAAAGCCGGCGAACTAGGTCTTTTAAGTGTGGCCGTTCCAGAATCGTATGGAGGAATGGGTATGGGCTTTGTCTCTACCATGTTAGTTTGTGATTATATTTCAGGGGCAACGGGCTCTTTTAGTACTGCATTTGGTGCACATACGGGTATTGGGACTATGCCAATAACCTTGTATGGAACGGAAGAGCAAAAACAAAAATATGTTCCAAAATTAGCTTCAGGTGAATGGTTCGGAGCGTATTGTTTAACAGAGCCCGGTGCCGGTTCGGATGCCAATTCCGGTAAGACCAAAGCTGTACTTTCCGAAGACGGAAAACACTATAGTATAACCGGACAAAAAATGTGGATTTCCAATGCTGGCTTCTGTAGCTTGTTTATTGTATTTGCTCGCATTGAGGACGACAAGAACATTACAGGGTTTATCGTAGAGAACAAACCAGACAATGGTATCTCTCTAGGTGATGAAGAGAAAAAATTAGGTATTCACTCCTCCTCTACTCGCCAAGTATTTTTTAGCGATACAAAAGTACCAGTTGAAAATATGCTTTCTAAGCGTGGCAATGGCTTCAAAATTGCCATGAATGCTTTGAACGTGGGTCGTATTAAATTGGCTGCGGCTTGTTTGGATGCACAAAGACGTGTCATCAAAGAAGCTGTTACGTATGCTAATGAGCGCATTCAATTTAAAACACCTATTATGAACTTCGGTGCCATAAAAGCAAAGATTGCAAATATGGCCACCAATGCCTACGCTGGTGAATCAGCAAGTTACCGTGCCGCAAAAAATATTGAAGACCGTATTGCCATTCGTGAAGCAGAGGGCAACTCTCACCAAGAAGCAGAACTAAAAGGTGTGGAAGAATACGCCATTGAGTGTTCTATTTTAAAGGTTGCCGTTTCCGAAGACGTTCAAAACACAACGGATGAAGGTGTTCAGATTTTTGGAGGAATGGGCTTTAGTGCGGATGCTCCTATGGAAAAGGCCTGGAGAGATGCTAGAATCTCTAGAATATATGAAGGCACCAACGAAATTAACCGAATGCTCGTTGTAGGAATGCTTGTTAAAAAAGCCATGAAAGGCCATGTTGACCTATTAGGACCAGCTACTGCTGTTGGTGAAGAGCTAATGGGAATCCCTTCTTTTGATACACCCGATTTTTCTGAGCTTTTTGCCGAAGAAAAAGATTTAATTAAGCGATTGAAAAAAGTATTCTTAATGGTTGCTGGTAGTGCCGTACAGAAATATGGTCCTGAATTAGAAAAACATCAGCAACTGATGCTTTCTGCCTCAGATATTCTTATTGAAATTTATATGGCTGAAAGCACCATTTTAAGAACAGAGAAAAATGCCAAACGTTCTGGTGAAGACTCTCAACAAACGCAAATTGCCATGTCCAAATTGTATTTATACAATGCTACTGAGACCATCATACAAAAAGGAAAAGAAGCGATTATCTCTTTTGCCGAAGGTGATGAGCAACGTATGATGCTAATGGGCTTGAAACGCTTTACCAAATACACAAATAATCCTAATGTAGTTGCTTTACGTACGCAAATAGCGGATAAAGTTGCCGCAGATAACGCATATACTTTTGATTAGTATATAATTCAAGTGTTTGTTATAACAAAAAAACACCCCTGTCGGGGTGTTTTTTTTATATCCTAATTTTCTGAAGTTTAACTACGCATAGATTCCCTGATACTCTCTGCACTTTCTTTTTTAGAGAAATTCACGGCACATTCAATTAAAGCCAAATGTGAATACGCTTGCGGGAAGTTACCCAACAACCTTTTGGTTTTAAAATCTAAATCCTCACTGAACAACCCTAAGTGATTACTGTAGCTCAGCAACTTTTCAAATTGTTTTAGCGCTTCGTCATGCTCGCCTATTTTAAACAAACTGTTTACGTACCAAAATGTACAGACCGTAAAGGAAGATGAAGGCAGACCAAAATCGTCTTCATTCTTATAACGGTATAACAGCCCATCGTTACTCAACTCTTTTCCAATTGCTTTTACTGTTTTCTTATAACGTTCATCGGAAGCATCTACACAGCCGTAAGACTCCATAAGTAAAACAGATGCATCCAAGTGTTTAGAACCATAGGATTGGGTGTACGCTCCCACTTCTTCGTTCCATGCATTCTCATAGATATCATTCCAAATTTCTTCACGAAGCGGCTCCCACTTTTCAATTTTATGCTTCTTACCTAACATTTCGGCTACTTTAATAGCTCTATCCAAGGCCGTCCAACATAATACTTTTGAAAAGGTAAAATGTCTATCTTCGGTTCTGAACTCCCATATTCCTTTATCGGCTTCTTTCCAGTTGTTTCCTACAATCCAGACAATACCTTTGGTTATGGACCATAAATCTTCGCCATTTTCAATATCTACGCTAAACTTTACCATTTGTTCGTAGATGACATCCATCAGGATACCATAAATATCATTTTGTTTTTGATGGTACGCCGCATTACCGATACGAACAGGTTTTGACCCCTTATAACCACTTAAGTGCTCTAGAGTCTCTTCCGTTAGCTTTTTCTCTTTATTGATTCCGTACATGATCTGCAGTTTCTCTGCTTTATCAGGAATAAGGTCTATAATAAACTTCAGGTAACGGCGAGCTATATTTTTATGTCCCAACTCGGAGACCACTTTTATTACCATAGAAGCATCGCGTATCCAGCAAAAACGATAATCCCAATTACGGACCTCCCCTATTGTTTCTGGTAATGATGTTGTAGCTGCCGCCAAAACAGCACCAGACTTATCATAGCTTAGTAGCTTTAAAGTAAGTGCGCTACGCGAAATCTCTTTGTTGAATTTTTTATATGTAGGAGTCTTGGTTGACCAATTTAACCAGTAGACCTTGGTTTTTTCAAGTTCTAGATACGCCTGGGTCGTTGTGGGCGTGAATATCTTCTCATTATACCCCATTAGAAAAAAGCCATCTTCGTATAAAGTCAGTTCTTTACCTGCAAGAACATCTTCTTTCTTAAAACTTGTATATAGAAAAACAGTATCGAATTTAACCTCATGCGTCAGGCTGGCAATAAAATCCTTTTTCACATAACTTTTGGTTTCACCAGCGGCATATTCTAATCTAGGATTATACAGCACCTTAAATTTAGGTTTCCCGGTTATCAATTTTACATACCTTACAAATTCTGGCGGTGCAATATATGTACCGTCATCTTTGCGAAAACGTGGCATAAAATCATGAATTTCAAAACAATTTTCACCATCATCGAAAGTCGTAATTAAAATACAGGTTTTGGGTTCGTAACTTTGTTCAATCGTATAGTCGTCACTCACTAAAAATTCAAAACTGCCCCCTATTTCCTCATCTAATAATTTTCCAAAAACCGAGGGCGAATCAAATTCCGGCAAACAACACCAATCTACGCTTCCTGTTTTTGATATTAACGCTGCACTTCGGCAATTTCCTATTATTCCGTAGTCTAAATTATCCATTCGATAAAATTCTTAATTCAATAGAGTAACGTATTGTAATTACCCTTCTTTTTCACGAAATTTAGAGAAATTAAATATAAAAAACAGCAAAATATCCAATTTATGGGCAAAACTATCATAATCTCAAATAGACTACCCGTTCAGTTACAAATTAGCAACGGAGCCATTACTGCAATACCGAGCGTAGGTGGGTTAGCCACAGGTATGAAATCAGTACATTCCGGTGGTGATAGCCTATGGATCGGCTGGAGTGGGCTTACAGAAGAGGATATCTCACCAGAATTGGAGCCCAAAATAGATAAAGCACTTGCGGAACACGGTTCTTCTAAAGTAAACCTGACCGAAGAAGAAATAGAGGGGTTTTATTACGGGTTTAGTAACCGAACCATTTGGCCCTTATTTCATTACTTTCTAGAGTATTCGGAGTTTCAATTGGCCTATTGGAATACCTACAAACAAGTAAACCAAAAATTTGCGGATGCCATTTTAGAAAATGCCGAAGATGGCGATACCATTTGGGTACATGATTACCAATTAATGTTGGTACCACAAATGGTGCGTAAAGAAAGACCCAATGTTTCCATAGGCTTCTTTTTGCACATTCCTTTTCCATCTTTTGAAATATTCAGGACCTTACCTTGGCGTGAAGAACTGTTAGAAGGTGTGCTCGGTTCAGACTTAATAGGTTTTCACACATACGACTACGAACGCCATTTTCTAAGTTCGGTAAGGCGTTTGTTAGGCCTTGAGGTCAGTTTTAACGACATATCCATTGGTGACCGTTTGATAAAGGTGGATTCCTTCCCAATGGGTATCGATTACAAGAAATTCAGCGACGCTGCAAAGGTACATTTTGATAAAGCCGAAAGTGAACAGTCCGAGTTACAACAACGGTTGAATACACACAAGAAAACAGACCCGGACGCAAAATTCTTCTTGTCCATAGACCGGTTGGATTACAGTAAGGGTATAGCCAAACGTTTGTACGCATTTGAGTATTTCCTTAACAAATACCCGCAATACAAAGAAAAAGTACGGTTGATTATATTAGCGGTTCCCTCCCGCTCCAATGTACCACAATACCAATTGTTAAAAAGAGAAATAGACGAACTGGTAGGCCGTATTAATGGAGAATTTTCAACTGTTAGCTGGACGCCTATCTGGTATTTCTACCGCTCTATGCCGTTTGAGAATCTAATTGACCTTTACACTTCTAGCGATATTGCTTGGCTAACCCCACTAAGGGACGGGATGAACCTTGTGGCGAAAGAGTATATTGCTACCCGAACCGATAAAACCGGGGTTTTAATTTTAAGTGAAATGGCAGGTTCCGCTAACGAAATGAACGAATCGCTACTTATTAACCCTAATAATTTTGAACAGACGGCAGATGCTTTGCACGAGGCCATAAATATGCCGGTAGAAGAACAAAAATCAAGAAATGAAGTGCTTCAGAAAAGACTGGCCAGATATAATGTTGAAAAATGGGCCAATGATTTTATGACCTCATTAAAATCTCAGAATGAACGTGAAGCCTCCAATGTTTCCCGTAAACTAAATGAAACCCTATTAGAGAAGATTACCGAAAAATATTCGAAAGCAAAAAAACGATTGCTGTTTTTAGACTATGACGGAACCCTTTCCGGCTTTCACAATGATCCACAAAAAGCAGGCCCCGATGAGGAGCTATACAAGTTGCTAGACATACTCCATGAGCAAGAAAACACCGTGGTCTATCTTATTAGCGGTAGGGACAAGGACACTTTTACCAAATGGTTCTTACCTAAAAAATACAATATGATCGTAGAGCACGGCGTTTGGATTTCCCAAAAAGGAGAACCTTTTAAAATGCTTGAAAATGTAAAAAATGATTGGATGGAAAACGTGCGCCCCGTTTTAGAATCTTTCGTGGACCGTACTCCTGGAAGTTTTATAGAAGAGAAAAACTACAGTCTAGCATGGCACTACAGAAAGACCGACCCTGATTTTGGCGATAAAAGAGCAACAGAACTTTCGGAAACGCTTACCAGCTTAATAGGTACGGATGATCTAAGCTTGCTTAACGGGAACAAAGTGGTTGAAGTAAAAAGCAGTAACGTAAACAAAGGCCGCGCGTCTATGCGTATTCTTGGCGAAGGTGAAGGGGAATATGATTTTGTTTTCGCTATAGGTGATGATTGGACAGATGAGTTTATGTTCCAAGATTTACCAGAAAGTACGGTTAGCGTAAAAGTAGGACGGCAAAAAACCGCTGCAAAATACTACGTAGAGAACACGCAAAAAGTTAGGGTCCTTTTACAAAAATTTGCTGAAAATTAAAATCTAACCTTATTCGATAATGTTCGCGCAAGCATAGCATAGCGCTTATTATTCCTTAAAGACTTAAGCCCGAAAGCATAGCAGTTTGTCTTTCGGGCTTTTTTATTTGGCTAGTCAGAATGCGTTCTATAATAATGATCTGCATGGTCAAAAAATGGTAAATTTGCCCAGATTACCCTACTAAAACACCCTATTGAAACCACGCGCGCATATTCTCCCCGTCATAATTATCTCTCAATTTGCCTGTACCTCTTTATGGTTTGCAGGCAATGCTATTGTAGACGAGCTAACTTTAAAAACGGGATTAGGTTCTGAAATTATCGGTTATGTACTTTCTTCAGTACAGTTCGGTTTTATAATTGGCACCTTGGTTTTTGGACTATTTATGATTGCCGACCGTTTTTCTCCTTCTCGCGTATTTATGATTTGCTCCATTTTAGCGGCACTTTGCAACTTTCTGCTACTTGCGGATACCTTATCCAAATGGACGCTGTTATTCGCTCGTTTTGGAACGGGATTTTTTCTTGCCGGTATTTATCCTGTTGGAATGAAAATAGCTGCGGATTATTACCAAAAAGGATTAGGTAAAGCTTTAGGATATTTGGTAGGTGCACTCGTTTTGGGAACTGCATTTCCGTATTTTGTGAGTGGTACCAGTTTGGGAAGTGATTTTACTTTGGTGATAAAAATAACTTCGGCACTCGCTGTTGCAGGCGGTTTGGGGTTATGGCTCTTTGTTCCCAATGGCCCGTTTCGTAAACCAAGCGCTAAACTTTCCTTAGGGGCGGGACCATTACTCTTTAAACTCCATAGTTTTAGACAGGCCGCTTTTGGCTATTTTGGGCATATGTGGGAACTCTACGCCTTTTGGGCCTTTACCCCACTTGCCGTTCAGACGTACAATGAAATTAGCGGTTCCGAGCTTTCCGTTGCCTTGTCTACGGGAATTATAATTGCTTTAGGTGGATTATCATGTGTTTTAGGTGGACTAATCTCCTTACGAACGGGAAGCCGTAAAGTGGCTATAATTTCACTTATAATTTCAGGGTTATTATGTATGTTATCTCCCCTACTCTTTTCTCTTCCCGTACAGTTGTTTTTATTGGGATGGGGACTTTGGGGTATGGCCGTCACGGCAGATTCCCCCCAATTTTCTAATTTGGTGGCAGCTTCCGTGCCTCCGGAATTAAAGGGAACTGCATTAACATTGGTGAACTGCATTGGCTATGCCGTTAGTATCTTTAGCATTCAGCTACTTTCTTTGTTATCCGAAACTATTGATGTTACTTACCTCTTTACCGCATTAGCTTTAGGACCTGCAATTGGACTTATAGGTTTACTTGGAAAAACACGTACAAAAGCTTAAAAAGAAGAAGGGAAACCTATACACAGGGATTAGTTTTTATTCCCTTCTAAAATAATTTAACCTCATTACTTCTCCTCTATTTTCTCCATGGCTATCTTTGCACAATCAAGGACTCTTTTTATTGTTGAATTGGGTTCATTTTTTTGGTAAAAAATATAACCAAGTAAAACTACATACTCTCCAAACAACAAAGAAAACCAGAATTGAAATATAAAAGTGGGCTGCCAAAAGCTGATTTTGCCATATAGGATAGAAATTTAGTTACAAGTCAAAATCCTTTTTCTAGTGTTTCTTTTAATGCTCTGTATTTAAGTGCGCTAACAGCCTAGTTGGATAATAATCATTGATAATACATACAAAACCAAGAATCCTTTCTAAATATTACGCTATTCTGTAAGTCTATGTGGACTCTAAAGCTATTCCAAATTGCAACGGCATTACTATTTCTCCTAATGACAACTATTGTACTTGGCATCAAATAACGGAATTGCAGTTGTTGATGTAACGTCCAAAGAATTACTCAACAAACCTAAAGAGGAATATTCCAGTGTAGATGGCCTAAAATTTTATGAAAACAAATTATACGGAATAGTAAATGGTTGGGGAGATAATACTCAAAACGGACTTTATAAATTTGAGCTTCACTCTACGGGTACAGAAATTGAAAAGAGTAAAAAATTAGTAGAGTTTACAGAGCGTTTCAGAATACCCACCACTTTTGATATTTCTAACGGCTACATCTATTTTATTACAAATACACAAATAGATAATCTGGACGGTGATACCAATAAGATTCTAGACTCGAACAAGCTAGAGCCTTATACAATGATGAAAATTAAAGCAGAATAAAACACCCTCTATAAAAAAGGTGAAGCTAAATACTTCACCTTAATTCTATACTACAGTAAAGGTTTTATTTTTGGCAAAGAGTTGCTGTAAAGGCACCGTCTATACTGTTCTCTCCTTTTTCGGAATCTCCTCCTCTTACTCTTCCTGAAATTGTAGTTTCAGTAACTTCCGTAATAATAACTTCTGCACCAAAATAAGAAGCTGTTCCAAAATCTTCCCCATCAGTATAGAAAAAATAAGGACCATTTCCATCATACTCGCCTACAGTTAATTCCACATCAGACTCTATAAAAAAGGAAATATCTCCAACAGATTGAAATTCATCGCATTCTTCCGTTTCACTAAAAAGTTTAAATTCATAACCTGCATCTCCAAAACTTTCTCCTTTTGTAAAATGCGTAGTTGCCGGAGTAAAGGCTTCAGAATTTAAAAAACCTGATACTGCAGCTGTGGTAATTTCTGATTCCGAAGAACTTTCTTCGTCCGTCTCATCCGTTGAACAGGAAATAAAAAAGGTACTACAAGCCAATACAAGACTTGGGATAATAAACTTACGTTTCATCTATATCTATTTTTAAGTTCAGAGTAGATCTAACGAATAAAAAAAACTTTTATTTGGTTGAAATATATTTAATTCTAAACCCTAGCCCATAGAAATGAACCTAGGAGCATTTGCAAAAACCTTCTTTAGAATTATGAATTACAGATGAAAGACAAAAGCAAACTGTTTTTATAACTGTACAGAATAAACAACAACCTTTTGTTCTCAAATTTACCAAAATTGGCCAAAGATTGACCTACCGGACCATGTAGTAAAGACTGAAATTTGCAGTAAATATTAAATCATAGAAAATGAAAACGAAATTAGTTACATGCATTTGTCTTGCTCTGTTAGGTACCGTATTTGCTTTCTCGCAAAACAACACATCTGAAGAAAATAAATTCGAATTTGGAGCACCGGAACACTTTATAGATGGGTATTCGCTCAATTTTCAATATCAAAATGGAACCGCCATTCATATGGAATTTAATAATGGTAAAGCAAAGTATGAATGGATAGCCGGACCTACAAAAGGAAATGGAAACCAGGACATTCCTTACCGTTCCCGTATAATTGGTGACGACCTTTACTTAATCAATTGGCATGAAACCGGAAAAAAAGACTATTTGACCCTAGTTTTTGATTTTAAAAAAATGATTGTACATAGCTCCATAATAGTCGGTTACGAAAACAAACCTGAAAGAACTTTAAAAACTGTATTCAGAAGTGGTATTATAGACCATCTGAAAAAACCCGAATAAAATTTTCCATACACTTACCAAGTAAACAATCTATCACTTTAACAATTGGCTATTGCTATAAGCCTGATGATGTTTAGGTAAACATCATCAGGCTTTATATTTTTAAATGAGATTTACTAAGATATTCTTCAACAAAATTAATAGACAGTTTCACTCTTCCTGAAAATGTAGCTCCTTAAATACCTATTGTAACTCAAAATCGGTAAATTAGAAATTGATAAATGAGTAACCGTATCTTTTCGTATTAAACCAGCTTGGAAGTGAATAAAATCAGGGAACAGTTTGAGCAAATTGTAGAAATGAAAGATAGCGATTGGCTTATATTCTCTTCTAAACTAATTAAAAGCGAGCATCCAAAAAAAACAATCCTATTAAAGCTTGGAGAAACAGAGAAATATTTGTCTTTTATAGAAAAGGGGGCTGTTCGGCTTTATATTCCAAAGCAAGAAAACGATTTGACTTTCGGGTTTTGTTTTGAAAACCAATTTGTAAGTGCATATGATTCATTTTTGAGTCAAAATCCGTGTTCGTATGAATTGCAAACGATCACGGAGACCACGCTTTGGCAAATTTCGCACAAGGACTTACAACAGGTCTATGCCCAAACCGAAATAGGAAATACCATTGGCAGATTGACGGCTGAAAGTTTGTTTTTAAATAAGTCGGAACGTGAGCAATCGCTTTTGAACCTAACGCCAGAAGAACGGTATGTATCCCTATTCACAGAACGCCCTCAACTCATTAGAGAAATACCTCTAAAATTTATTGCCTCCTACATTGGTGTAACACCCCAAGCCCTAAGCCGGATCAGAAAGCGAATTTCTTAACTTGGGTTCATTGTGCTGTGCATACGTTTCACCGAACTTTGCTGCAAAAAAAAATGAAACCATTACTCGTACTTATAACGGTTACCGTAATTGCACTGCTTATATTTAAATGCATTGACGGAATTTATGATATTCCGCGTTCTGCGCGAATAGGAATGACAGCCATGTTACTTTTTACCGCATTGGGTCATTTTATGTTCACGAAGGGTATGGCAATGATGATTCCTGACTTCATTCCGCTTAAAAAAGAACTGGTCTATTTAACGGCTTTCATTGAAATCACAGCAGCAATCGGTCTCCATATGGCAAATTTCAGAACAATGACCGCTTGGTTATTGATTTTTTTCTTTGTTCTTATGCTTCCTGCGAACATAAAGGCTTGCTTTTATAATTTGAACTACCAAACGGGAAATTTTGACGGACCAGGGTTAATGTACCTATGGTTTAGGGTTCCCTCACAAATCCTGTTTATCGTTTGGGTATATTTTAGCTCGATTAGGATATAGGACTCTTAAAAAATGTCAACCCCTATACCTCCTACCGAGGGTTGTAACACTTATTTTCTTAGAATGAAACTGAATGAAAGTCATGTAAAAACCCAAAAAAGCGTTAAACTATATTTTATAACTAACCGATTGTTTAGTTTTGTATCATAATTAAGGTTGAACATGCCACGAGCAAAAAATTATTGTGAGAAAGAAGTAATAGAAAAAGCCATGTCCGTATTCTGGATACATGGTTTTAAAGGTACTTCTATGCAAATGCTTGAAAAGGAAATGGGGATTAATAAATTTTCCATTTACTCTAGCTTTGGCAGTAAACATGGTGTTTTTGTAGAATGCTTAAAAAGGTATAACGAAAAAACCAAGAATATTTATTTGAGTTTTAAAAACTCAGAGGGCGGTGTTGAAGATATTATACAACTTTTCCATGATTTTAAAAACATATGGTTTTCCAATGAAAAGAAAGGTTGTTTTATGACCAACACACATAATGAATTTGCAGATAGCGATGATGAATTGGTAATGTACCAAATAGAACGACGCAAAGACCTTAAGGATATTATAATTAAAAAGCTGAAAATGGACAATTCAAAAAACGAAGATACCGTATTGAAAGAAGCTAGCTTTATTTTGCTGTCATTACACTCACTTCCTACAACCTCTAGGGTAAGTAGCAAAGAGGACATTGAAAACTATATTGAAATGATATTTAAAAATATATAACCTTTTTTTTAATCTAAAACTAACCGATTGTTTAGAAACAATTGAGACCTTTTAACAAGTACGTAAAACCAAAAAAAGCAGAACAACTAATAAAGAAAAATATGCAAGTAAAAGAAAAAGAACTACAAGCACAGTTAGACGAGGTAAAGAACAACTTTGAGTCTAAAGCAGATGAATCCATCATAAAAATATATAATGACGGTATTGATGCCGTGGTTAAAAGTAGTGTTGTAGAAAATGCTAAAAACGTAGGAGATAAGGCTCCTAACTTTACGCTGAACAATGCCTTGGGAAAACCTGTAGAGCTACAAGAATACCTCAAAAAAGGGAAGGTAGTTTTAACTTGGTACAGAGGTGGATGGTGTCCTTTCTGCAATTTAACTTTGCGTCAACTTCAGCAAGAATTACCCAATTTTAAAGCGAACAACGCTACTTTGATTGCCTTAACTCCAGAAGTTCCGGACCAATCATTAAGTACCTCTGAAAAACACAATTTAGAGTTTGAAGTACTGAGCGATCTAGGAAACAAAATTGCTAGAGCGTATGGCATTGTTTACAAACTAACAGATGACGTTGCAAAAAACTACAACAGCTCCTTTGGTTTAAACGACTACAATGGGGACGATTCTAATGAGCTTCCGTTAGCTGCCACTTACATCATCAATGAAGATGGAACTATCTCATATGCCTTTCTAGATGCAGAATACCGTAACAGAGCGGAACCAGCTGAAATAATAAAATTCCTTTCTTCTAATCCATCATAAAACTTAAAATAATGAAAAATTCAAAGCTATTATCTCCATTCAAGTCCAACAGTCTTAGTTTAAACAATCATGTGGTTATGGCGCCAATGACACGTTCTCGTGCTTTAGATAATACACCAAACGATATTATGGCTACGTACTACCGTTTACGCGCCAGTGCAGGTTTAATTATAACAGAAGCTACTTCGCCTTCTATAAACGGATTAGGTTACCCCAACATTCCTGGAGCCTATTCTGATGAACAAATTGCAGGCTGGAAAAAAACCACCGATGCGGTACATGCCAACGGCGGAAAAATATTCCTCCAAATTATGCACACCGGTCGTATTGCACATACATTAAATTTACCGGAAGGTGGCGAAGTTCTTGCGCCATCGGCAATACAGGCTGCTGGCGAAATTTTTACGAACGAAGGCCCAAAAGCACACACCACGCCGCGTGCAATGACCCTTGCCGAAATTGAACAAGCAGAAGAAGAGTTTGTACAAGCGGCCAAAAATGTAGTAGAAGCAGGTTTTGATGGAATTGAAATTCATGCCGCAAACGGGTATTTGGCAGAGCAATTTATCAATACAGGTGCTAACCAAAGAACAGATAAGTATGGCGGCTCTGTGGAAAACAGAACGCGTTTTGTAATAGAAATAGCAACAAAAATTGCCAATACTATTGGAAGCGATAAAACCGGAATTCGTATTTCTCCGTTTAGCGAGTTTAACGACATGCTTATTTTTGATGACATGCGCGAAACTTATGCCTATTTGGTTGAGCAATTAAACGGTTTAAATTTAGCATACTTGCATATGGCTGGCATGTCGCCCAAAATTCCTGAAGGGTATTTACAAGAATTAGGTGCAACATTTAACGGAACTGTAATTTACAATGGCGGTTTGGGTTATGACCTAGAGCGTGCGGAAAAAATAGTTTCCGAAAACGAAGATAGTTTAGTGTCAATAGGTTTTCCTTTTATTTCAAACCCTGACCTAATTGAGCGTATTGCGGAAGGTGCCGAGCTCAATGAAGTGGATCAGGATACCATGTACTCACTAGGTGAAGAAGGGTACTTAACCTACCCTACTTTGGAGAAAGCTTAGTTATTGGGCTAGTTCACAAACCCGATTATGAGATGTATAAGAAAGTGCAAACATTGATAGTTTGCACTTTTTTTATTGCTGAATGTCTGCCAGAATTCAGGTTTAAATATCTGGTATCGAGTATTTCTACCTTCTAAAAAGCAAGGCAAAGACGGAATTAGAAACTTTAAACAGAACTTTGGGCTTTAGAAATAATAGTATAGCCGTTGTTTTTTGAATAAAGACAGATAATGGTTTCATCCCCCTTAATCCAAGAAGTACGGTTTTTAGACAAATTGGTAGATGAACTGGTAAAGATCCGTAAAATGGAGAAGATTTATAAGGGAAGAAAAGCTATTTTAGATCTTGAAATGGTTTAAAGGCAATTTTAATTAATGTCGATTCTTAAAAAGCAAAAAATATTGCTAGCCTATTGATGAAAAATCAAGCTTAAACACCAACCCAATAGTTTTCCTTATAACCCTACTCGCTTTAATTAGGTTCATTATAACCCAATTATGAATACTTAAAATCAAAGTATGATTTTGCGAAAATAAAGTGAAGGATAGAGATGATTTTGCACCTTTAGATAGCTCTCAATGTTATTTCGTAAAATATTTTACAATAGACTACTCAAAACACTATAAACCGTTATATTGAGCTTATTTCCATTTTATACCTAACTACAATGAAACTAATAGCAGCATTAGTGCTCCTCATGGTTGCCACCACAACCTTTGCACAAGAATTTACCGAACAAGATACGTTACGAGGTAGCATCACCTCTGAACGAGAGTGGTGGGACCTTAATTATTATCATCTTGAAGTAGCCGTTGAACCCGATAAAAAGTTTATTTCAGGAAGCAATGTCATACGCTACAAAGTCTTGAAGAAAAATCAGGTAATGCAGGTAGACCTTCAACCACCTTTAAAAATTGAAAAAGTTACCCAAGACGGAAAAACACTTGAAGTTATCCATAATGGAAACGCCCATTTTGTACAATTAGAAAAAAAACAAAAAAAAGGCGATTTCAATGAGATAAAGGTCTATTACTCCGGTCACCCAAAAGAAGCGGTACGCGCACCTTGGGATGGTGGTTTTTCCTGGAAAAAAGATAGCAATGGTAAAGATTTTGTCGCTACATCCAACCAAGGCCTGGGTGCCAGCGTTTGGTGGCCCAACAAGGACCATATGTATGATGAAGTAGACAGTATGCTCATCAGCATAAAAGCACCAAAAGGATTAATGGACATCTCCAACGGCCGCTTGCGAAAAGTTGACGAAGACACTAACACCTACCATTGGTTTGTTGCCAACCCCATAAACAACTACGGTGTAAACATCAACATTGGTGATTATGTACATTTTGGAGAAAAGTATGAAGGGGAAAAAGGAACTCTGGATATGGACTACTACGTACTTCGTGATAATCTAGAAAAAGCAAAAGAACATTTTAAAGACGCTCCAAAGATGATGAAGGCTTTTGAGCATTGGTTTGGCCCCTACCCTTTTTATGAAGACAGTTTTAAATTGGTGGAAGTACCCTATCTGGGAATGGAGCACCAAAGTTCGGTTACTTACGGAAATCAATACATGAAAGGGTACATGGGAAGAGACCTTTCCGGGTCTGGTCATGGACTGAAATTCGACTATATTATCATTCACGAAGCTGGTCATGAATGGTTCGCTAACAACATTACCTATAAAGATATTGCGGACATGTGGATTCATGAAAGCTTTACCACTTATACGGAAAACATTTTTATAGACTATTATTACGGTAAAGAGGCTTCCGCCGATTATGTAATCGGATTACGTAAGAATATAAAAAATGATAAACCAATTATAGGAACGTATAACGTTAATAGCAGAGGCTCCGGAGATATGTACTTTAAGGGTGCCAATATGTTACATACCATAAGACAGTTGATAAACGATGACGAAAAATGGCGCCAGGTTTTACGTGGCCTAAATATTGATTTCCATCTCCAAACCGTGACATCAAAGCAGATTGAAGATTATGTCTCGGAGAAAACCGAAATAGACCTTTCCAAAGTATTTGACCAGTATTTACGTACTACCAAAATTCCCGTTTTTGAATACAAGGTGAATGGTAATACATTAGAATATAGATATACGAACGTTGTTGACGGTTTCAATATGCCTCTTAAAATACGCATAGATGAAAAGGAACATAAGCTAACACCAACGGCAGAATGGCAAACCCAAAAACTAGAAGGTGACCTTTCTACATTAGAAGTAGACCGCAATTACTATGTGAATAACAAGCAAGTGCAATAGAAAATATACCCTATAAAAAAAGCGGTCCGCATGTATATGTGGACCGCTTTTCTATTTTACTCCTGTTTGTTTTACTTTGAAGCGTCAGCTGCCGCTTTCTCTTTAAGCACTACGGTTTTCATTCCCGTTAATGGAATAGTGCCTTCTTCTCCTTTATCCGTATAACTAGCGGTAATCACCATTACTTTATCGTCTTTAGTAGGTTTTGGCACAATACTACCTTTAGCCGGAAGTGATTTTACCTTAGCGGAAGTATCAGCTAATGACATGATGTATTCCACAACTTGTCTGGTCTCGTCTTTTGTAATATTTGGGTGCGCCGGCATAACAACCTCACCCCAGACACCGCCACCACCGGATACGATTTTCTTCTGCAAATACGACTTGGCCTTTTTGTCCTTCTTATACTTCTCCGCCACATCCGTATAATTTGGCCCAATAGACGGTCCGTTTTCTTTGTGACACGTCTTACAGTCCATTCCCTGAGTAAGTGCCTTACCCGTAACAGCGGCCGAAACCTGTTGGTGACCCAGTGACATATTCTGTTCGTCAAAACTCTCTAAATAATCTACAGACACAAAAATGTTCTTAGGGTCAATTGTTTCCCCATCGGCATCAGTTGCTTCTACGTTATATTTTACGGGCACACCTTTCTCAAAAGTGGTTACGCTTCCGTCTACGTTAATTGCCACTTCCGGTCTTGAATTACCTGCAACTATAGAAATAACCTCGCTCATTGCAGCATCGCCTTTATCGTCTTTCGCTTCTACCGAGACTCTATAATCACCAGCTGCATCAAAAGTATGTGTCAGGTTTGGCTCTGTAGTTTCCTTGGTTTCACCATTACCTAAATTCCAAGTATAGGTAATAGCATCATCTTCACGATCTCTTGCATCAACCTTAATAGTAACGGTTAGCGGTAATTTACCTGAGGTATGATCAACAATCATATAATCTATAATGGGTGGACGATTTCCTCCGTTAAACTCTATATAACTTAAGGCAGAATTATCATTCTGAGTGAACCAACCACTACCATACTCCAATAGATAGACTCTACCGTTAGGTCCCATCTCCATATCAATTAAACTATTCACTTCTATATCCGAAGCAAAAGGTTCCATTTTATTGAATGTTCCGTCTTCAAAGAAAGTTACCGCTTTCATCCATCCGCGCATCCAATCATAGATAATGGTTTTTCCGTCAAAATAATCCGGCAATCCACCTCCGTTCGGGTATAGGTCTGAATAATAGGTTGGTCCTGCCATGGCATTTCTACCACCGCTACCTACTTCAGGGAATTCTTTAGAATCCACATATGGATAATAGATATAAGCTTCTTTTGCCGGTGGAAGCTCACGAAGCCCTGTATTGTTTTTAGAATCGTTGATGGGTTTTTGCGGGTCAAAAGTGATACCGCTTTCACCATTTTCGTAATCATAATCCACATAAGGTTTGTTATCTCCAATAAACAATGGCCAACCAAAGTTTCCTGCTTCAGTGGCACGGTTCATTTCATCATACCCCTTTGGACCTCGTTTTTCAAATTTGTCATTACGGGCATCAGGACCAACTTCGCCCCAATACAATGTACTATTCTTCTGGTCTACAGAAATACGGTATGGATTCCTATGACCCATGGTATAGATTTCAGGTCGTGTTTTTTCCGTTCCTTCAGCAAATAAATTTCCTTCTGGAATATCACAACTACCATCTTCGTTTACTTTTATACGAATGATTTTTCCTCTTAAATCGTTGGTATTACCAGAAGACCTACGGGCATCGTACTGCTCACGCCCAGGGATATCGTTTAACGGTGCATAACCGTTATTTACATACTTTGCTCCTTTTTCGTTAAACGGAGTTGAATTATCACCTGTAGAAAGGTATAACAACTTATCAGGACCAAAAGCAATGGAACCACCGGTATGGCAGCAAATTTCACGTTGTGAATCCACATCTAAAATCACCTGTTCTGAGTCCATATCAAAAACGCCATCTACGAACTTAAAACGAGACAAGCGGTTCACCCATTCATCTCCCGTTGGGGAATAAAATAGATAGATCCAATTATTAGTGGCAAAATCAGGGTCTTTTTGAAGCCCCATCAATCCCTCTTCCGCATTTACACCAGGTGTATTTAGGGTTTTATAGTATACATCTAAAGAAGCTACTTCCGTTAATTCTTGGGTAGCATCCGAAAACAGTAGAACTTGACCTCGACGCTGCGCAATGAGTACATCGTTATTTGGTAATACGGCCATTTCAGTAGGTTCAAAAAACTCACCAACACTCAACTGCTTTTTGGTAAAACGGTCTACATCCGGTGGTATCTGAGAAGTTGCTTTGGTGTAATCCAAAACCTCGTTCTTGCCTATAGCATAATTAATACCACCCAATAAATGTTTTAGGAAAAGCTCTTCTGAAAACGTTTCGTCCGTATGACCTGCCCCGGTATAAAAAGCTCTACCACCATCATATTCATGATACCAAGCAAATGGATGATTATCCCCGTTTGTCCCACCCTCGTAGGTAGACTCATCTACGGTCATCACCACGTTTACATTAGGGTTCAGTTTGTTGTAGTTGTAAATTTCATCATTCCTATGCCAAATAGAATCTGTAAAAAATTCAGTAGCGGCAAAATTCTTGTCGGTTACTATAAAATCGGCTTCTGGCGTACCTTTTGGGTGGCTTCTGAACTGTGCACCCACCAATTTTGTATACCAGCCCCAATCATATTCGGTATCTGCTGCAGCGTGTACGCCAACGAACCCACCACCCGCTTGGATGTAGCGCTCAAAAGCGGCCTCTTGTTTTGCATCTAAAACGTTTAGAGTGGTACTCAAAAAGATAATGGCAGAATACTGCTTTAAATTATCTTCGTTAAAAAGTTCGGAATTTTTAGTAGTATCGACTTGAAATCCATTCTCACCTCCAAGCTTCTGAATGGCTGCGATACCTGCCGGAATTGATTTGTGTTGAAATCCCGCAGTTTTAGAGAATACCAAAACTTTAGGCGCACCCTCCCTTTTCTGACTGCCATCACCACAGCTGGCAAGAATCAGCCCTATCACAAGGACCAATATAGTTACTGTTTTTTTCATAAAAAGAAATAATTGAAATTTGGTTTAGTTTGAAACAAGTTTTAAATGTAATCATTAGCTATCTAATCGCCCAAAATGAAGTGTTAGAAATATGGTTTTGGGAAAAAATTAATACATTTTGAGTAAAAATTAATCAATAGTGGAAAATTAAGCTCACCTTCAAATACAAAATTGCCATGCACAATGAGAATAAATATTGGACGCAACGTTATAAATCCAATAACACCGGTTGGGATATTGGCTACCCTTCTACTCCTATCAAAGATTATGTTGACCAACTTACCGATTCAAATATTTCAATACTAATACCCGGAGCTGGTAATGCCTATGAAGCGGAGTATCTTTGGAAAAAGGGATTCAAGAATATTTACGTGATGGATATTTCCGAAGTTCCCTTGGATAAGTTTAAAGAAAGAAATCCTGATTTTCCAAAAACACAGTTACTACTTGAAGACTTCTTTGAACATACAGGGCAGTACGACCTTATTCTAGAACAGACATTCTTCTGCTCATTTGTACCCACCGATCAAAACCGAAATACATATACCAAAAAAATGGATTCTATTCTAAAACCCGAAGGCAAACTAGTAGGTGTTTGGTTCAACATTCCACTAACGGACGATATGGAAAAAAGACCTTTTGGGGGCAACAGAGAAATCTATTTGAAGCATTTAAGTCCGTTTTTTAAAACTATAACTTTTGAAAGTTGCTACAATTCTATTCCTCCAAGAAAAGGGAATGAGCTTTTTGGAATTTTTCAAAAGATATAATGAGATTCAGTGTTCCTGCCAATTGTTATTGGTGAGTATTAAACCGCAACATTTTCTCCAATTAGGGGGCGGTATTAAAATGCCAACCGGTAAATATGATAAGAAAAACAATGAAGGAATTGTAAATCCAAGTTTTCAATTGGGCAATGGTAGCTGGGATTATGTGCTTGCCATCAATTATGGTTTCACCTATAAAAATTGGGGAATTAGTTGGTCAATTATACCGTTAAAACTACAAACCCTAAAGATTATCAATTTGGCAACCAGTTAAATTTGGGCATCAATGCCTTTAAAACCTATTATGTAGGGGATATTTCCTTGACACCAATAATTGGGGTTGCCGAAGAAATATACGGAACCAATAAAGAATTGGGATTTGATGTAGCCGATACTAAAGGTGATATTTTTTTAGGAAAATTGAGTGTTGAGGCCAGTTATAATAGATATGCATTAGGTTTAACCGGAATGCTACCTATTAATCAAAACTTAAATAATGATAAAGTAGAATTACGAAACCGGCTTTCGGTTTATCTAAATATAAATTTGTAACGTATATTTTTTTGTATCAAGTCCTGTTTTCAATGTTTGATAGTCATTGGAAAGCAGGACTTTTCTTTTATCAATTTTTATCGCATTATTTCTAAAAATCAAAGTGCTTTTTGGCATAATCATAAAACTGTAAATTCTGGTAGAGGACAAATGGCCCTTTCGTCCTTAACAAGCTTTTAAGAATTTTAATTTAAAGTTTTGGTATATTTATCACTTTCCGAATAACTCAACTTGTTTTCCTAGAGAAAACCAAATCCCTAAATTTTGATGAAACGAATTTTACTCAGCTTAGCGTTAGTATGTTCAATTTTAAGTAGTGCCCAAGAAACCGGTGAAAGTAGCCTAGGTACATGGCATATGTATTTTGGAACCAATAGGGTTTCTGATAAATTCAGTATCCATACAGAAGGCCAGTTAAGGTATTACGAACATGCCGAAAACTTCAATCAGTTATTATTACGTACCGGACTAAACTATCATATAAATCCTAATGCGATAGCTACTATGGGGTACGGTTACATAACCACAGACGGTACTTTTGAAGAATTTCCAGACGAGACCAACTCCAAAGAACACCGTATTTTTGAGCAACTTATCCTTAAGAACAAGGTTTGGGAATTTCTGTTCGAGCATCGGTATCGATTAGAGCAACGGTTTATAGACTTCGGCGACCGAACGGACACGCAGCATCGTGCCAGATACAGAATACAAGTTACGTTACCCATAACCGATGTTTTCTTTGTTAATTTTTATGATGAAATTTTTCTGAATTTACAGGATGATGTTTTTGGTCAAAATCGTTTATACGCAGCACTTGGTGCTAATGTAACCAACAACCTTAGCGTACAGGCCGGTTATTTAAAAAATCATTTTCCATCAGCAAATTTTGACCGTTTACAGATAGGTGTCATCTATAATCCCGACTTAAGGGGTATATTTAAAAAGAACGATACCGGAAGTTAAAGAAACTCCCTTCTTCGTCAATTCAAAATAAGTAGTATGAACCTTCAGAAAATTACTTTTAAAAACAAGGGCGGACAAGAATTGGTTGGAAGACTGGAATTGCCGGCCAATAGGCATCCTCACAATTTTGCCATTTTTGCCCATTGTTTTACCTGTAATAAGAATCTCACGGCTATTCGTAATATCAGTAAAGCGCTAACATCGAATGGATTTGGCGTATTGCGTTTTGATTTTACAGGTTTAGGAGAAAGTGAAGGCGATTTTGCCGATACCAATTTTTCCGGTAATGTTGAAGATTTAGTGGCTGCTGCCCATTATTTAGAAGAAAACTATAAAGCCCCAACTCTTTTAGTTGGACATTCCCTGGGGGGGGCGGCCGTAATTTTTGCCGCTGAGAAAATAGATTCTATAAAATCTCTGGCTACTATTGGCGCTCCATCCAATCCGGTTCATATTGAACATTTATTACAAAGTGGAATTCCTGAAATTGAAGAAACCGGTAAGGCCGTTATTAACCTTAGTGGTAGGGATTTTACCATCAAGAAACAATTTTTAGACGATTTACAACACAAGCCATTAGCTCAAACACTGGGTAGACTCCGTAAACCTATCCTAATTTTACACTCGCCGCAGGATGGCACCGTAGAAATTAAAAACGCAGAAGAAATTTATCTGGCGGCACATCACCCAAAAAGTTTTGTTTCATTAGATGGTGCGGATCACTTATTAACAGATAAAAAAGATTCGTTTTATGCTGGCGAGATAATTGCGGGGTGGGCCAAACGTTATTTAATGCTTGAAACGGAACAACCGGAAACCCCGAAAACAAAACATCAAGTTGTAGCAAGTTTAGATGATTCCGAAGGATTTACTACACAAATGAAAGTAGGCAATCACTTTTTAACGGCAGATGAACCTACAAATGTTGGCGGTAACGATTTTGGACCCTCGCCATACGAATTGGTTTCTGGTGGCCTTTCCGCTTGTACCGCTATGACCGTACAGATGTATGCTAAAAGAAAAGGTTGGAAAATAGATAATATAGAGGTACATACTTCTTATAGTAGAAGCCACGCTGCAGATTGTGCGGACTGCGAATCCGATGCCGCCAAAATAGATACTTTTGAAAGGGATATAAGGCTTACAGCAGATTTAGACGAAAAACAGAAAAAAAGAATTCTTCAAATTGCCGATAAATGCCCGGTTCACAAGACCTTACATAGCAAAACTCAGGTCATCACCAAATTGGTGGAATAAGCCATTAATCAACTTAATAAAAGGAACGGTAACCGGAAAGATTTTCAAGTGTTAAAATCACATGAATACCTTCTTGGTTTAGCTCTAAGAATGTTTAACTTTGACGGTAAACCTAAAACTTCAGAGTGAACATGAAAAAAATTAAACTTATAGCCCTTGGGTTACTGTTAGTTGGTGCTTTTAGCTGTAAAGACGCCAAAAAAGAAAATACTGAACAAAGCACGGAAGCACAGGCTGCAACGGAAACTTATAGTTTGGTACAAGACTCTACACAAGTTAGCTTCACTGCCTATAAAACCACTGAAAAATTACCGGTGGGTGGTCAATTTAAAAAAATAAACATTACCAAAACCAGCGAAGGCGATTCCGCTATTGAAGCCTTAAACGGTACTGAATTCAGTATTCCCGTAAGTAGTTTGTTCACTAACGATGCTACGGGCACAAGAGATCCAAAGATTTTGGAATTCTTTTTTGGTGTAATGGACAATACTGAACTTATTTCAGGTGTATTTAAAGTTGCAGCAGACAACTCATGTTCTATTGATGTTACCTTAAACGGAAAAACAGAAAATATAGCTCTAACCCATAAAATCGTTTCAGATAACGCCCTTACGTTTGATGGTGTTATGAATCTAGAAAATTGGGATGCACTAGATGCAGTTGCTTCCATAAACAAGGCTTGTGAGGCATTGCACACAGGTAAGGATGGTGTTAGCAAAACATGGAGCGAAGTTGCCGTTCACGCGGAAGTATTGCTTCAAAAAAACTAAAACTTCAAGAAATGGGCCTAGAGTCCATTCGAATACATACAACCTTAAAATCCACCTAGCTTATCAACTTGCTAGGTGGATTTTTTTTATGGGTGCTAATTTTTAACGCAATAAAGAATATTTGTGCCACATAAGGTTCCGCCGTTTGAAATCGCACATATTTCTTGTTACTTTCCGCTCAAATCTTAAAACCTAAAGAAAATGAAAAATATAAAACTAGGAGTTATAGCGATGCTCGCAATAGCAATGGTGAACTGTAAAGAAACCAAAAAAGATGCGGATAAATCTATGGACAACATGGAAAACGAAGTTGGCCAAATGGAGTCGGATACCATGAACATGACCGACGAGGCAATGGATGAGACTTTAACCGTAATGATGACCTCTAAAAGCAATAGCAATGTTAACGGTGAGATAATCTTTACCAAAGAAGGTGATGAAGTTGCAATGAAAGCTGATTTTACGGGATTAGATCAAGGCTCACATGCCATTCATTTACACGAAAATGCAGATTGCTCTTCGGACGACGGTAAGTCGGCAGGTGGACATTGGAACCCTACAGACGAACCTCACGGAAAATGGAATGCTGAAGAAGGGTACCATAAAGGGGATATTGGCAATTTTACTGCAGATGCAGATGGTAACGCTACGGTAGAGTTTTCTACGGATCAGTGGTGCTTAGGTTGTGATGATGAAAAGAAAAATATAATTGGCAGATCGGTAATCGTACATAAAGGTACAGATGATTTTACATCCCAACCAAGTGGTGATGCTGGTTCTCGCGTAGGTTGCGCAGGTATTACTAAATAACATCATACAACACTTTAACACTAAAAACCGCTTTAAACAGCGGTTTTTTCTATCTTTAACTCAAGTTATTTTTATATGGATTTAGATGCATTGGTGGTTCGCTTCCAAAAAAAGGATATTCTAGCTTTTGAAACGCTATACGATATGTATTGGGAAAATATATGCGGCGTCATTCACACGATTGTAAAAGATAAATTCCTGGCCGAAGAAATTTGCCAAGATGTTTTTACTAAGATTTGGAACAATTCCGATAGCTACAACCCCTCTAAAGGGCGCTTTTTTACATGGATTTTAAACATTGCCCGTAATGCGGCAATCGATAAAGTGCGCTCAAAATCCTATAAAGACCAAAAAAAGAACCTGTCCGCAGATTACTTCGTAGGTATTTTGAACAGAGCGGATAGTCCTGAAGAAAACAATGAAGAGATTGACACTTCCGCACTTAAAAAATTAGTACTGAACCTAAAGGAAAAATGTCTTGAAATCATTGAAATGCTTTATTTTAAGGGGTATACCCAAACTGAAGCTTCTCAAGAACTAGATATTCCCCTAGGTACCGTTAAGACAAGAAATAGAAGTTGTATTTCCCAATTACGGAAAAATGTTACATTAGAATGGAAGTAGACAAATACATAGCATCGGGAATTTTGGAACTTTACGTAGCGGGAACGCTAACGGAAGAACAAAATATGGAGGTATTTGAGCATGCTCGTGAGCATGCCGAAATACGAGAAGAAATATTGGCTATAGAAGCATCTATATTGGAGTTGACAAAATCAGTGGCTCCATCTATTGCCAACAGAAAAGGCTTTAATGACGTTAAAGTGCGTATAGGAGAAAGAAAAGACACTAAAGTTGTTCAATTTCCTAAAGAAAAATCAAATTGGAGTACATATACAGGTTGGGCCGCAGCCATTTTACTGGGTGTTGGTTTGGCATGGTTCTACAATGAAAATACGCAGCTTAAGACAGACATACAGGTTGTTGAGCAGGAAAAGCAAATCCTGGAGCAACAGATTTTTGAAGCGCGAGGCTCATTGGCCAGCACTAATGCCTTGTTGAACAATTTAAGAGATAAAGATATTACCATAACACCGCTAGGTGGCCAAGAAGTTTCCCCTACCTCATATGCAAAGGCGTATTGGAACAAAACGGAGAACAAGGTTTATATAGATGCCCAAGGATTACCGGAACCACCAGATGGAATGGTATACCAGGTATGGTCTCTAAAACTAGACCCTTTAACCCCAACAAGTATGGGACTTCTTGAGGATTTTGCCGAGGATGAAAACAAAATTTTCACTTTGGACAATCCAAATCAGACGGAAGCATTTGGTATTACACTTGAACCAGCAGGTGGTAGTGAGTCACCAAATTTAGAACAGTTATATACCTTAGGAGCAGTAGCCGCTTCATAAAGAAGTATCACTTAAACTTAAAAAGAGCTTTACATTAACTTGTAAAGCTCTTTTTATTTGCCCCATTAATTTATTAAAATACCAAAACTTGGACTACAAATCCCTTTTCACTTTGTGAATGGCCATTAGTTTCACCATCCACTTAGGTAAAGGTTTTTTCGGGTTTCTCTTTTTTAGGTTGATGAAAATTCCCCATTTCTTAAAAACCGGAACTTTATGGGTCTCTACCAATTCAATTAATGTTCCATCTGGGTCTTCCATGTATGCGAACCTACCGGCTGCATCGCCCATATCAAAACTATTGGCGCTATCTACGGTGAACGAATGACCTACTTTTTCCGCTTCAAGCCGTAAAACATCTAAACCGGACACATCAAAACACAGATGAATAAATCCCAAATCTCCCCATAGTCTATTCTTAAATATAGAATTAGGAATTCTATCCAATGCCTGTACCAGCTCAATTTGAGACGGACCATATAATTCTCCAAAACCTCCTGACCGTTGATCACTTCTTGAAAGTAAGACACGTCTATACGCACTGCCTTTTCCGGTTCCAAACTCCTTACAAACAGCAGAAGAATCGCTCAAAACCCTGTCATAGACTAGCAGCTTATTATAAAAATGAAGCGAAGCATCCATATCCGAAACTCCTATGACAACTCCCAAAACTCCGCCGCAATCATCATCTTTCTTCGCAAAATAATAAGGCTCATTAACCAGTTGCACCCAGTTGCCCCAGGGGTCTTTAAAATAGAAATGACTACCTTCTAAAATTTCAGAAAGCTCAGTTACGTTAGAATTTTGAAGTACCTTATGTACCTCCTCTATTTTAGCAGACCTGATTTTTATGGCATTAATTCCTAAATCTCCAAATTGAATGGAATTATCCGGGGGTAGTGGTTTTCTGTTTTTAAACTGCCAAATTTCCAATCCGCCACCACCGGTCATATTCAATGCCAAAATAGCTTGGCGTTGTTCTGGCGTACCTGCTGTATACCTAGTCATTAATTTAGCGGTAGCGACATCATTAAAAACCATAATATCAAACCCTAAATGAACTCTATACCAGTTAAAAACAGCTTTAGCATCTGCAACACCAATACCTATTTGCTGAATTCCATTTATAATTTTTTGCATCTAATAGGATTTATGCATTATGCTGATAAGGCATTTTGAGAAGTCTGTTGTGAATAGTTTTAAGTTTTTCCGATGAAAGTCCCACTTTAAAAAGAAGCACAAGTAATAAATTAGATAGATTTACCCGTAAGTATGAATTACTCTCATATTTCCTAGCTGAAACTATCAAATCATTTTTAATGATTTTGTACGCTATTTTGTTCTTTTTCATTCGCTTGAAGAATTCAAAATCTTCCATTAAAACTTGATTTTCATCAAACCCTCCTAAAGCATTAAAAGCATCTCTTTTTATAAAAAGACATTGATCCCCACCTCCTGTAAAAATACCGTCCTTAGCCGTAAAAGAAGCATTTATATCCAACCAAAAACTTCTTTTATCAAACCGATATGAAAAAAATCCGGCCTCATAGTTTTTATCCAGTGTACATTCAATATCTTCCAAAAACGATTCAGGTGGCTTCACATCTGCATGTAAAAACACTAGAACCGTACCAGAAGCCAAAGAAGCACCTGTATTCATTTGCACGGCCCTACCTTTTCCTTCACATTTAATAAACTTTAGGTTAGAGAGACCAGTAGTCAGATTTTCTGAATTATCCGCGTTATCACAAGAAAGCGCAACAATTATTTCTACACCAGCCTTACGAGTTTTCGTTTGTAGTGATGGTAGCAGTTTTGAAAGATTTTGTCTTTCGTTATGAGCTGGTATAATAATAGATATCATAAAACAATTTATAGGTCCCTTCAAGTGCTAATTTATTATTCAATAAAGCTGCTCCTGACAACCACATCTACGTAATTTTGAAAGAAAGGTTTTAAAAAAGATTCGACCAAACCCTTGCTTTTACTTTTACGTATATAGCAATATTACAACTCTAAATCACAATCCATGAGCGCAATCCCATTTAAATATCCTGTTATCCTATTCTTACTAACAATATGGGTTTTTCCTTCATATGGGCAAATGGATAATTCAAAAATTTTGGACTTGAACAGCCTTTCCGAATCCTTTTTGACCAAAGTTCGTAACAACGAGGATACCAATGAAATACGTACTCAACTTTACAACACCACCCTCAAAGAACTTGAAGAAGGTTTAAATACAGATGACAAAAAATTGGCATTTTGGATTAATATTTACAATGCTTACATCCAAGTGGTTTTGTCCGAACATCCCGAAAAATATGATGACCGTAGAACATTTTTTAGCAACGAACAGATTCCAATAGCAGGTAGACTGGTTTCTTTTGAAAAAATAGAACACGGTATTATTAGAAAATCACAATGGAAACTAGGCCTTGGCCTTATAAGAAAATGGTTCCCGAACAAATTTGAAAGGAAATTACGGGTTGATGATAGAGATTACAGAATTCACTTTGCTTTAAATTGTGGCGCAAAAGATTGTCCACCTGTAGCTATTTACTATGCTAATAAGCTAGATAATCAATTAAAAAAGGGAACTGAGAAATATTTAAAGAAAACTTCTATTTACAACGACCAAACCCAAGAAGTTGCGGTAACCTCTTTGTTCAATTGGTTTAGAGGTGATTTTGGATGCAAAAGTGGCATAAAGGACATTTTAAAAGAATATGATATTATTCCTACTACCAAAAAAATTGATATAACATATAAGAATTACGACTGGACTCTGGATTTGGATAATTGGACCGAATTATAGAAAAAGAGGCCTAAAATGCTTCTTTTATGGTAAAATAAAAGTTCCCTCCTTCACTGGACATGCCGTAATCCGCGCGAATACGTACACCATCCCTTTTATTAATGATATAACGTACACCTACGCCTCCAGCATTTTTATACGCAGATTTAAACGTATCTTTTAGTGCTGGAGCAACAGTACCTGTGGAACCAAAAACCACAGCTCCAAAACGACCTGCTATTGGAAAGCGATATTCTAACGCCATACTTAATTCTGCATTATCTTGAAATCTCCTGTTGTTTATACCTCTTGTTCGTTTAGAGCCTAAGTAAAATAAATCATAAAAAGGGGTGTTTTTGCTGCTGCTTCCAACAAATGCGTTTGCGGCCAGCACCTGTTTTTTTCCAACTTTTTGATAAAACCTATTGTCTAATTCAAATTTTGAATAGCTAAAACTAGAACCTAAAATCTTGCTTGAGGTAAAGACATTTCCTTGAATATAAAAACCTTTGGTAGGAAAAAAGATATTATCACGGGTATCATAGAATGCCTGTAAACCTACATTTGATATCGTACCATCTCTTTTACCAGGCACATTAGATGCTTCCAAAGTTCCGCCTTCCTCAATTTTAAGGTTTCTAAAGTTATCAAATTCATAGCCTAGACCTAAATAGAAATCAGGGATAACTTCATGCATCAATGCCAAGCGTGCCCTTGGAAAAGTAACCTCATAAGTTTCCTCATCTTCTTCCTTACTATTGATACCTACACCAAAAAAATTATAGAAATATTTATAGAATCCAAATTCACCCAAAAGGCGCCATTTTTGGTCATCTTTATAGAATTCAAAAGGCATATAGAGCAAAAACTGGCTTTTTGTGGTGTAACTAAGGCCCAACTGAACAGATGATGGTCTTGTTTCAATTTCCTCATTTTTTAACCAAAAGTTAGCGATACCAATTCCCCCAAACCCAAAAGCAGTTTCAGGTGTATAGAAAGCCACGGGAAATGCCGCTATTTTTAAATGATCAACAATGGAATCTTTGTTCTTTTGAGTATTCGTTTGAGCGTTCACATAGGTACAACAACAAAATAACAATAACAGGACTATTCTTTCTAATTGGATCATTCTAGGTTTTAAAATATTTTATCTCTCTATAAAGTAATTGATAATGTTAATGAATACGGTAATTTAGCTTCATAATTGCTTAATTCATATAACAAATGCAAAAATTACTTGCCTTAAAGAAAACCATACTTGTTATTTTTGGCATTCTTAGTGTTTTTGCCGTACTAGCTTTAGGCAACTTAAAATTTTCTTTTGATTTTAGTCAGTTTTATCCCGAAGGAGACCCCGACCTTGTATTTTATAACGAGTTTATAAAAGAATTTGGTACTGATGACAACTTTCTTCTTATTGCCGTTGAGAATGAACCCACAGTTTTAGATAAAGATTTTCTAGAACGGTTTGATGCGCTTTCAAAAGAAGCTAAAAAGCTGCCGTTCGTTACCCAATCTCAATCTCTTACCACGCTTTTTTACCCTTTGAAAACCTCTTTTGGGTATACGCGACTTCCCATTATTCACCTGAACGACACTACATCATATACATCTGATTTTGAGAAACTGAAAGAAGATGACCTATATACAAATGTTTTAATAGATGAAAAAGGAACTTCTCTTGTCTTGGCTCTAGAGACGGATGACAAATTGGATTACGAGCAAAGCATTCTATTATTGACCAAAGTAAGGTCTTTATTGGACAAGCACGGGCTTAAAAATCATCATCTACTTGGGCGTTCTTATTTCTACGAAGCGATTGTAGCCATGCAAAAACATGAGGTTACCGTAACCAGTATCGCCTCTATTTTTCTCATATTCCTAGTGCTTCTGCTAATCTACAGAAAGATACTTATTGTATGTATTGCATTGTTCTCTATTACTATTGCGCTTTTACTCTTTCTAGGACTACTATCCGTTCTTGGCAAAGAACTGAATGCTATGGCAGCCTTTTATCCTATTTTAATGCTTATAGTAGGTACTTCTGATGTCATTCATATTATTGATGATTATCTCATTAAACTAAAAACAGGACTAACCAAAGAGAAAGCACTTTGGTCTACGCTCAAAGAAGTAGGGACTTCAACCCTTTTAACGTCTGCAACCACTGCAATAGGCTTCGCTTCGCTTTTAACTTCCAAATCCAGTAGTATTAGCGATTTCGGTTTAAATGCCGCTATTGGCGTTCTAACAGCTTTTGTAACTGTAATATTCTTAACAAGTCCGCTCATATTACTTCCCAAGAAAGAATATTTATTACCTAAAAGAGAAGCTTCCAAAAAATGGCCAAAACTCCTGTTAGGCCTTAACAATTATACAAAGAAACACCACAGGCCTATACTGTACGGTAGTCTTATATTTACCCTAACCTGCGCTTATGGAATTACACTAATAGATACCAATTATCAAATAAAAGAAAGCTTACCCACTAATAGTGCGATTGCAAACGATTTTAAATTTTTCCAAGAGCACTACTCCGGTTTTAGACCGTTGGAGGTTGCGGTTATGACCCAAGGTTCTAATAAAATATCTGACTTTGAGATACTTCAACAAATTGAAAAAGTAGAACAGCAATTAAGAACAGAGGGCCCTATTAAAAATATAAGCTCGGTAACATCTTTCTACAAAACGCTTCACAAGGCACATAATTTAAATAAATCCGAATTTTTTGTTTTACCAAACAGCCCCAGAACTTTTAAAAACTATAAGGATGATATCCATAAAATGGCCCGTAAACAATATGCCAAATTTGTAAATAAAAACGAAACCAAATCTAGAATACGCGCCAGGGTGCTTGATGTTGGCACCGACACCTTGAACCAACTTTATGACAGATTTGACAAGTTTACGGCAACACAAACAGATTCTACCCTGGTAAAATTTAAACTAACCGGAAGCGGGGTACTTTTAGACAAAAACTCATATTACATTCAAGACAGCCTCATCTCCGGGCTTCTAGCAGGCTTACTAATGGTAGCGTTAATTATGGCACTCTTGTTTAAGAATCTAAAATTACTTTTAATCTCATTGCTCCCAAATTTGGTTCCATTATTATTTGCCGGAGCGCTGTTGGGGTATCTAAAGATTCCACTAGAATCAACAATTTCCGTAGTTTTTGCCATTGTTTTTGGCATTGCGGTAGATGACACCATTCACTTTCTTGGAAGATACAAATTAAGCCGAGATGGCGGTATGAATAAGGAAGAGGCCTTAGAAGTAACTTTTTTAAAAACCGGCAGAGCGTTGATTATAACTACCACAACCTTATTCTTTGGGTTTTTAATATTACTCTTTTCGGCACATGCTCCTAGTGTAACCATTGGTTTACTGGTAAGCATAACGCTTTTAACAGCCCTTATATTGGACTTGCTATTGTTACCCGTTTTAATAAGAAAATGGCTAAAATAGAATTGTTCCAAAACTGAAAAGTATACTTATAAGCAAGCACACCCTACCGATTAATCGGAAAACAATAAGCAAACAAGCTTACTATTTTTCTGTTTTGAGGGATTTTCTGAGCTCTTTACGAGCGATTACAATTCTGTAAACTAAGATAGACATAAATGAAAGCCAAGCGAAGAAAAGAAGGTACTCCATAATGATACTATTTTTGGGGACTATATAGGTTAAATCTCTTTTATTCTAGCCACACTCAAGAGACATAGAATAGCATATGTACTATTTGGAAGGTAAACATAATAATTACTTTTGAAATTTCCTACACTAAAGTTAATAAAAACACAAATAATTTGTTTTTCCAAAAAAGAAAAGAGCCAAAATCTGCGTTTTGACTCTTTAAAAAACAACCTAAACTAAAACCTAAATCATTATCAGAGGTTTACGTAACAAGACTTAAACCAAGTCTTTACCTATAAATTTGCAATACTTCCTTCCGAGGAAGGTCCCAACTCATAAATTGCCTCAGCTAATTCTGTTTTAATGGCTTTAACTTTTTCAATTTGACCGGTGGCTTTATAAATTTCAGCAGCATAGAGTAGTATAGCTGGCTCAAATGTTTTTCCTTCAATATACTCCTGAACAATTTCCAACGCCTTCTCTTTGTCCCCTTTTTTAAGGTGGCTGTACGCTAACAAACTATATGATTCCGGTGTTGGTCTATTCCCAACTTCTTTTCGTGACAATTTCAATGCCTTATCAAACTGATCCGTTTTATCTAGATAAAGTGAAACATTATAAGCGTTGTACATATCACCATAGGCCGGGTTTTGGACTAACTCAAAATAGGTATCAAAATTTGAGAGACTCGTTAAATCATCTCCCATATACTCTGCTATTTCGGCTTTGAGCAAATAATAGTCAGGAGCTTTATAATTTTTAGTTACCGAATCTAGAATACGCATGGCCTCACCTGCTTTCTTTTCGTGTGAAAAGACTATCCAGGCAATTCCCTTCTTTGCATAAGCATTACCAGGATCAAGCTCCAGTGCTTTTAAATAATGCTGATAAGAATCATTTATTCTTCCGGCATGACCATAATAATCAGCAAGATTGGTGTAGGACCACAATTTTAGGCCTTCATTTTTTGATGCTTCGGCTTTCTTCTTTGCCTTTTCCATAAAACGTATGGTAGTTCCTAAATCGCCTTTATGGTCGTTCCACTTGGAAACTCGAATCAAATATGCAAAATCATCCATATTTTTAAGGGTGTCCAAGTATGTTTTAGCCTTATTATAACTACCCAGTTCCATGTTCACATCAAACATAAGCCCCATTGTTTGATCAACCCCACTATTTATTGTACGGGCGGAATCCGCAAGTTGTGCAGCCTCCCTAAAGCGGTGCTGAGAAATATAGTTTCTTGCCAAAGCTCTATAGTAACCAGCCTTACCTATAGCTGCAATATCTACTGCTTTTTTTAAGACTTGTTCAGCTTTTTTCAAATATTGTATATCACCCGTGTTCTGAAAATAGCGATTGTACTCACCCCCTACTATACCAAAGCTCATTAACTGAGAACTATCGGCTTTTATCTTGGAATTCCAAAGTTCAAAATATTTTGAAGTGGTTTGAGATGGCTCTGAAGCCAAATATTTATCATAATCTTCCTTATTGGTCAACAGGTGTTCTGATTCTGTTTTGCATGAGGAAAGAAAGAATAACACAATGCAAATAGTAATGTATCTCATCTTCATATTTTAAAATTTTTGAAATCGGTTTGTTTTATTTGATAAAAAAGGGAGGACGGGAAATCCATCCTCCCCACTCCTTCTTTTTCATAGACTTGCGCCTTATTCAGGAGCTCCCAAGTATGGGAATGTATCTGTAGGGTTGGCCGTTATAGCAACACCATCTGAAACCAATCTTGGAAAAGTACCAACACCTTCTACTTCTTGACCGTTAAAACGTGCACCATCGCCACCTCCGAAAAGAAGAATCAACGAAACATCAATAACATCATCTTGTAGTGTTCTACCGGTTAAACCAATAGCACCTTCGTAATCTGGAGCACCAGTTCCCGGATTAAAATATGTAGTTGGCAAATCTGGAGCAACCTCCAAAACATCGTTAGCCAAAATTGTAGTCAACAGCTCAGCACTCACCGGGTTATCCGTAAAACCATCCTTGTCAGGTCCGTTAAGAATATCCCCTAATATATTAGGCTGGTAATTTACATCATCAGGATCAAGACCTAATAATTCCGCATAAACATCATGTAAGCCTTCCAATCTATTCTCAAAATCTTTCTGATAAAATTCAGCAATTGTAGAGGGTACCGCTTGGTTATAAGGATCTTTAAAATCATCAATACTCAAAACCGTATTTATACCTGGTCTACCCATAAAATCTACCTGTGCATAAGTACCTGAAAAATCAGGAGGAGTTACCATCATATCATCACCATCACCATCTGCATCTCCGCCACCATCTTCACATGGCTGACAAGAAGTTCCACCACAATCTACACCAGTTTCCGTACCGTTCATGATACCATCAGTACAGGTGGTCTCTACCATTTCCAAAGCGTCATCATCATCACAAGCAACAAACATCGTGGCTGCACAAAGTGACAAGAACATATATTTTAAAGTATGTATTTTCATTATTTTGTATTTTTTAGATTAGTTATTATTGTTTTCTATTGGTAGTTACCCAAGTCTTATAAACCGTTAAACCTAAAGCGTTCTTAGCTGTAGTTTCGCCCAAAATGCTATTCGGGATTTCTATTACCAAAGCCATAGTGTTGGCCCCATCAAAAGTATCTACAGCCTCACCTTCTGGCAAAAAACCTTCTGGCGCAGTACCTCCGATCACTTTATTGAACTGTCCAAAATCAAAAAAGAAAGCATCTTGTCTTGGTCCTGCAAAAAGAGAAATACCGTCCTCAGTAGTTGTAGTCAAGGCACTTTCGCCAGATATAGCAACTTGTCCTAATGGAGAACCTACCATTACTTCACTCATCTTACCTGTCTCTGCAGGAACCACAGGACCAAAGAAGTACATGGTATCTTTTCTAGGAATGGCCTGAATTACCAAATCCTCGATTAAATCATCGTTCGTATCAATATTAATCTCTGTCAATACATCTTCATCAAAAGGTCCATATGCCAAATCAGGGAGCACATCGGTCTGTAAATCAACTATAAATACTGTGTTCGCCGGATTGGAAGGAGATTCAAATCCGTAGAAATCGGCAATGTCAGCAGTATTGCCCGTAGTACCTGGCGCATCAATATGATCCGCTGCCACTAAAACCGCACCAACTACAGCAAGGATTCCTATGCCAAATAAAAGTTTTGTCTTTTTCATTTTTAAGTTTTTAATGATTATTAATTCACCCCTACTTACGGGGCTTTTATCCGAGGGTTTGGTTTTAAATGTTAAAAAAAAGTTAAAGAAAAATTCAACCCTTCACTATTCTACAGAACCACTATATCAATCCCCTGCCACAGAATTAAAAGCTTCATTATTAAACAAATGGCAATTATCTATCATATATATTTCAGTCTTTTGAAAAATGGATTTCTTAATGGAATTCTAATGAAAATGCCAGTTAGGTTTGCTCCTTTTAACGTAATTTGGCACTTTCAAAACCAATGCTCCATGAATCCTTCGGCCTCAGGTTGGATTAACAAATACGGCTCACTTGTAGAAAAAGAACAAGGGCTTTACTCCGATTTCAAGTCGCATTATCGTGATTTACGAAATACGGGCTTTGTGTATGGCATTAATATGGAGATACCTGATTTTATTTCTCCGGAGTACACCCTCTCCGAAGACGAGAAGGCTAAAATAAATTTGCTTCATGCCCTATACGGCACGTATACTTTAGAAACCAACGATAACAAGTTTGAGACTTTCCTTGAAAAAATATTTGAATTCTATAAAGCACTGGAAATAGCCCATTTTTCGCTTTTAAGCAAAATTCTCACGGGTTCCAAAACATCTGCACAATTAGAAAAGCTAATTGAAACCAGGGTATCCTTAGGAGATACCCTCATTAACAAGACTTTTAATAGCGTAATTACCAACTCCTTATTATTCATAGACGTATTACTCTTTAAATGCTATTTACATGACCCTAAAGACATAAGGGAACAAGCGCAATTATTGGAGTATTTAACCATAAATATTACCTACCATGCTTTGAGTTCAAAAGAGAAAAATAAAAATGATGAGCGCTTAGCCCTACTATTTGGCTCTTCTTTGACCTTTATTGAAAGTGATGCTGAAGATTTTGACGGTTCATATCGTCAACAGCTACTTGAGAGCCGCTCGGAAATGGAAAATAGATATTTTCTAGATGTAGCCTGTCTAGCTGTGTGGGAAGATAAGTCTTTGGAATACCAAGAATCCGAATTCATTTTTGGACTGGGAAAGGACCTAGGACTGCACTCAAGTTACATTAAGGATTCTCTTGAAAATGTTCAGGCATTCTTCCTTAAAAATTCCAAAACAATTCCATTTTTAAAGGACACGAATTTAGCTATTCAGTTTTATGATAACATGTCCAAAATGGTAAATAAACTGATTTTAAGAAATAGCAAACGACTACAAAAAGAGCTTGCAGAAAGTAAAGAACTGGTCTATCTTATTTCAAAATCCACTTTAAAAGACCTTACTCCGGAAGAGAAGAAAAAAGTGCAAAATCAACTAATAGATATTTTTAAAAGCATCCCCTCATTAGCTATTTTCATTCTTCCTGGTGGAGCGGTTCTTCTGCCTATTTTCATAAAATTGATTCCAAAATTACTTCCTTCCTCTTTTGATGAAAACCGAATAGAAAAATAATAGGTTTTTAACTAAAATAAGCATTATAAGAAAAATCTATAGTACTAATTAATAGATTTAAAATCAATTAAATAAAACACATCATTCCAACCATAACTTGAAGTCTTTTACACGTTCTCTACTTACGATAATTTCTTGCTCATTAAAGTGATTTAACTTAATTTGAAGCCTAGAATTAGTGTAAGAAACAATATCTTTTATGTGATTTATATTGATGTAAAATTTACGACTTACCCGAAAGAAGGTTTGTGGCTCCAACTCGTTTTCCAAGTTTTCCAAGGTCGTATCCAAAAGGTAATTTCTACCATCCGAAGTAGCCGCATAGGTGCCTTTGTTTTCACTATAAAAACTTTCTACTTCATCTGCATTTATAATTTTTAAGTGCTGCCCCACCCTTGCCGTGAATCTCTTTTTATATTCTCGCTCCAACGGATTTACCAGTAGGTTTTTTATGTCATCAAAATTGAGTGTCATGTTTTGCTTCTCAGGCTTAAATGACCGATATTTATTTACCGCGGCTTCCAGTTCTTCGTCATCAATCGGCTTTAATAAATAATCAATACTATTTAACTTAAAAGCTTGCAAAGCATACTCATCAAAAGCAGTCGTGAAAATTATGGCACTTTTCACCTCTACGGCATCAAAAATTTCAAACGACAGCCCGTCCGAAAGTTGAATATCCAAAAAAATAAGGTCTGGGTGCGGATTGCTCGAAAACCATTCTACCGCCTCTTCTACAGAATGCAACATTTCCGACACTTCAACGTCCAAATTTGATAATAAACGTGATAAACGCCTTGCCGAAGGCTTCTCGTCTTCTATAATTATGGTTTTCATACTCTAGGTTGATGGTTGATGGTTGATGGTTGATGGTTGATGGTTGATAAACTACATGAATTTTTTCATGTTTTCCCTGTCCGAATCCATATATTTCTGAATTTGACGTTCTTCCCAAGCCTTGCCAAAAAACGGGTTATACGAAAACACTTTAGTCCCATGAAACAGCACACCTATTCCCCAAAAAATAAAAGTTGAAAAGGTTCCAAAATTAAAGAACGCCTCCGCAAAACTACCCCCATTGTTCATATGACCCACAACCGACCCGGAAATAACCATAATATTCACTATTATAAAAACTGCCAGGTGAATGTAAAACCCTTTTAACCGCTCTATTTTTTTCTTGGCCCTTGCCTGCTTACTTCTTCTATCTAATGATGATTTTTCCATTTGTATTTTTTTTATAGTTACTTAACTTAAACCAGCTTATTACTCCCACCTGGTTCCCTGCTCATCTTCTTGCATGAATTGCTTAATCTTACGTTCTTCCCAGCTGCGGCCAAAAAACGGACTAACACCAAATGTTTTTATTGCACTTGCAACAATACCTATTCCCCATCCAAAAGCCGCCCATAAAAACCAAGCATACGCAAAACCATTGGTGTAATAATTAATAGCAGCCAAGAAGCTTATAGTTACCACATAGGAAATAAGTCCGTTGTAGAACGTCTTCTCTTTCTCAACCCTTTCTTTTGCTCTAATATATTTACTTTCTCTTTCCATAATAACTGTTCGTTTTTTGATTATTGATTACAGGTTCAAATTTCGTAAAAAGCGATTCTTTTTCTAAATGTTACTTTCTGAACTGTAATTTTTTACAGCTGAATTGTAGACCTCAATTCAAAACTACAACTGACTACCCAAAACCGTACTTAGAAGTTCTCATCATCCATATACTCTTGCATCTTCTTCTCCTCCCATCGTTTCCCCCATAGCGGATTGGTTCCGAAGGCCTCCATGGCATGCATTGCAACACCAAAACCCCAACCTAAAATAGGAAAAATCACCCACGGGAAACTCGTTGTCCTGTAATTTAAATAGGCAAGACAAGGTATTACAATACAGTATGCCAATAAATTACCATAAAAACCTTTAATGGCTTCTACACGTGCTTTTGCCTTTTTATAGCGTTTGTCCTCAATATATTCATGTTGTATTTCCATAGTTGAAATTTGCTTTAAAAGTATAGGTAGACGAACACTAAACTCGGTAGCCGTTTTATCTATTTGAACCTTTCTATCGGTAAGAAGTGCGTATCGCTCGCGTATATTATACAGACCAACACCACTGCTTTTTTTAACCACCTGTTTCTCTTGAACGTTATTAACAACAACTAGCTCACTGTCTTGCTCAAACACCTTTAAATATAAAGGCTTACTAGAAGTCACTATATTATGCTTTACCGCATTTTCTATCAACAACTGAAGGGACAACGGCACTATCTTAGCTTCAGGATCCTCACTCTTTTCCAGAATATCAAAAACGATACTATCCTCAAAACGCATTTTCAAAAGCCGGACGTATGTTTTGGCAAACTGAAGCTCTTCATCAACCAGCACTAAATCTTTACTTTTTTGTTCAAGTACATAACGATAAACCTTTGATAAGGAAGATGTAAACTTCTGCGCTTGATACGGGTCTTCTTCAATTAGACTAGACAACACATTTAGACTATTGAACAAGAAGTGAGGGTCTAATTGATTCTTTAAAGCATCAAATTTTGCCGATGCCGTATTGGCTATTATTTTCTGCTCTTTAACTTTATTTTCCTGCCGATACCTGTAATAAAAGATAGCATAAAAAACTAAAGAAACACCTAGTGAAATAAGTATGGAACGTACATAATTAATTGTGGTATGATATGCCAAAGTCTCTTCAATTGGCACATTATAAAGTGCCACCAAAACCACAGAAATAGCCACAAAAACGCCCAAGCAGGTAACTACCACATTACCCAAAATTGCCAGAGCCATGCGCTTGAAAGTATATATGTTTCTTTGAAATTTTTTCAGAAGAAAATACAGCCAAGACATATTAACAAAGTACAGGAGTATTGAAAACACAATGTTCGTAAAATACTCCCGCCAGATATCTTCATAAATCAATTCAAAGCGCTGCTCATTTAAAAAATAGCTATAGGAGATAAACCCAAAGAAGACCAAGTTTCCTATGATAAAACCCCAAAAGAGGTCTTTTAAAATTCTGCTACCTTCCATTTTTTCTGTTTTCGAAAAAGACTTGTATTACCCTTCTTACTGACACAAAGATGCCTTACAAAGCGCCATATTTAAAATCAATACTACCCAATTGTAAATAAACCGTCCTAAACTGTATCCATCAACCACTAAAACGGAACGCCGTAACTCTGTTTTATAGTTCCGATAACAAAAGTGCTGTGCGCACTACCTATATTATTCACCGCTCCCAAAGTATTGATTACAAAGTCTTGATAATGCTTCATGTCCCGTACTAAGACCTTTAACCTAAAGTCATAATCACCGGATATATTGTAGCATTCCGTTACCTCATCCACCGCACAAATATCTTTAACAAATTGATTTCCAATATCTTTTGTATGCTGTTTTAAGGTGATGTCGCAAAAAACAATAAGTTCAAGCCCCATTTTTTCAGCATCCAATATAGCCGAATAGCTTTTAATATACCCTTCTTTCTCCAGTTTCCGGACTCTTTCATAAACCGGAGTGGGGGATAAATTAACTGTGGCTGCCAACTCTTTTGTAGTAATATTCGAGTTTTTTTGAAGCTGCTTTAACAACTCTAAATCGGTCAAATCTAAATTTTCCATAGATAAATCGTCTTTAAAATGCCTATCATACGGCACAAACTTTGTATTTAAACCATAAAAATACCCTTTTACAGTTAAATACTCTTAATTATAATTACAATTATGGATAAAATAACCTTTACGATAGCTTTGCACAGATATTAATTCAAAAAACACCGCATGAAAACTACCAACCTTGGCTATCCCAGAATTGGAAGTAAAAGAGAATTGAAAAAAGCCCTGGAACAGTATTGGTCGGGCAAAATAAACGTTGAATCCCTATTAGATACGGCAAAATCTATTCGGAAAGAAAATTGGTTATTACAAAAAGAACAAGGCATTGACCTTATTCCCAGTAATGATTTTTCCCTTTACGACCAGGTATTGGACTTATCCGTAACCCTGGGATGTATCCCTGAACGTTATTCCGCCTTGACCAACAACCCTGCTTTCTCCAGCCACGATTTATATTTTGCCATGGCAAGAGGCATTCAAAAGGAAGGCGTAGATATTACGGCAATGGAAATGACCAAATGGTTTGACACCAACTACCATTACATTGTGCCGGAATTCACTAAAAATCAAACATTCAATGTTTCTTCGGATAAAATTGTAAATGAATATAAAGAAGCCTTAGGATTAGGCATCAAAACAAAACCGGTATTGATTGGGCCCGTTTCTTTTCTTCTGCTTGGAAAAGAGAAAGAAGAGGATTTCCACAGGATAGACTTACTAGAGCGGTTGCTCCCTGCATATGAAGAAATACTTCAACAACTCTCAGATATCGATGCGGAACATGTACAATTAGATGAACCTTGTTTAGCCCTTAATCTTACCGAAAAAGAACAACGCGCCATACACCAAACATATGCTTATTTCACTACAAAATTTCCGGATTTAAAAATTACAGTAGCCAATTATTTTGATTGTTTTGGGGATAACTTAGAGACAGCTTTAAGCCTTCCTGTACACACCCTGCACTTAGACCTTGTACGTTGCTCATCTCAATTAGATGACATTATAGAATCTGGAAAATTAAACAGTTACACACATTTATCTCTAGGGGTAGTTGATGGAAGAAATATCTGGAAAAACGATTATGAAAAATCGTTGAAATTGATTCAGAAAGCAATCGATTTTATAGGTGCCGAGCGCATTCTTATTGCTCCTTCATGCTCTTTGTTACACTCCCCAATCGATTTAAATTTGGAGACCAACGAAGAAAACTTAAGCTCAGAACTCAAGCAATGGCTCGCTTTCGTCAAACAAAAACTAGAAGAAGTAGCTACTCTTAAAAAGTTGGCCAATAAAGAAAACCTTTCCGAGAATTTAGAAAAACTCACAAAGAACAGTGAAGCGCATGCCAACAGAGCAACATCTGCATTAATACATAATCAACAAGTAAAGCAACGGGTTGGTGCACTATCTGCCAAAGATGACCAAAGAGAAAGCACATTCCCAACACGACAGAAACTTCAGAAAGAAGCATTAGACCTTCCGCTGTTCCCAACCACAACCATTGGTTCTTTTCCCCAAACAAAAGATGTGCGAAGCTGGCGGGCCAATTTTAAAAAAGGTAATCTGTCCATTGATGAATACAACGCTCTCCTTGAAAAAGAAACCAAGGAAACCATAGAATTCCAAGAACGTACGGGACTAGATGTCCTGGTTCATGGTGAATTCGAAAGAAACGACATGGTAGAATACTTTGGCGAACAACTAAACGGATTCGCTTTTACCAGCTTTGGCTGGGTACAGAGTTACGGCAGCAGATGTGTAAAACCACCTATCATTTTCGGTGATGTTTCAAGAGATACTCCAATGACGGTTAAATGGTCGGCTTTTGCACAATCGTTGACGGAAAAACCGGTGAAAGGAATGCTCACCGGACCTGTAACCATCCTGCAATGGTCCTTTGTTCGAAACGACCAACCACGTTCAGAAACCTGCACCCAAATCGCATTAGCGATACGAGATGAAGTTGTAGATTTAGAAGCTGCCGGACTTCAGGTGATACAAATTGATGAACCTGCTATTCGCGAAGGACTTCCGCTACGCAAAGAAGAGTGGGATACCTATTTGAACTGGGCCATAAGAGCTTTTAGAATTTCCGCCAGTGGCGTAAAAGACGAGACCCAAATTCATACCCACATGTGCTATTCTGAATTCAATGATATTATTTCCAACATTGCCGATATGGATGCCGATGTTATCACCATTGAATGCTCACGGTCCCAGATGGAACTGTTAGACGTTTTCGCAACGTTTAAATACCCTAATGAAATTGGACCAGGTGTTTATGATATTCACTCGCCACGAGTTCCGGAAAGAGCAGAAATGGTCGCTTTAATGGAAAAAGCCGCCAAACAGATTCCTGTGGAGCAACTTTGGATTAATCCAGATTGTGGATTAAAAACCAGACATTGGCCAGAAACCAGGGAGGCGCTTATTGAAATGGTAGCAGCCGCCAGGGAATGCCGTGAAAAAATTTCGGTTCTAGCTTAACGATACCCAAATCAGTTTTTAAAATGCATCCCACAATTTTCGGGATGTATTTTTTTATACCGTAAAGCGCAGTAGCTTTGCACCATGGTCAGAAGAATTCAGTTACGGGTATCGCTAAAAGAGGAAAGTCAACCCAACATCCTCTTAAAAAAAACAGCTAAATATTTAAGCGAAGACGAAAACAACATCACTATTAAGGTGTTGCGAAAGTCCATTGACGCCCGTAAACCTGCTATTTACTTTAATTATAAAATGGAGGTCTACATCAACGAAGAACCTTCTAAAAAGGCCGACTACGTTTTTAAATACCAAGATGTTTCAAAAGCGAAGGAAGTCCACATCATCGGTTTCGGCCCTGCAGGAATGTGGGCCGCATTGCGCTGTCTGGAATTAGGGTTTAAACCAATTGTTCTAGAGCGTGGCAATAATGTTCAAAATAGAAGACGAGATTTAAAGGCCATAAACCAAGACCATACCGTAAACGAAGATTCCAACTATTGTTTTGGCGAAGGCGGTGCAGGAACCTATTCCGATGGTAAACTATATACCCGAAGCTTAAAAAGAGGCGATGTGCGTCGTATTTTTGAAAGTTTGGTGCATCATGGCGCCACGGAAGAAATTCTAGTAGACGCGCACCCACATATCGGTACGAACAAGCTGCCTAAGATTGTTCAGAACATTCGAGAAACGATTATTGAACATGGTGGAGAAGTTCATTTTAATACGAAGCTTACCAACTTTACCGTAAAAAACGGCAAAATAGAAAGCATTCAGCTGCAGAATGGCAATGAGATGAAGGCAAACCGGATAATAATGGCAACAGGACATTCGGCCCGGGATATTTATTATTTGTTAGACGAGAAGAAAATCGGCCTAAAAGCCAAGTCATTTGCCATGGGCGTTCGGGTAGAGCATCCGCAACAAATCATAGATTCTATTCAATATCACTGCTCGGGCGAACGTAATGAATTGCTTCCTGCCGCAGCCTATAGCTTAGTGGAGCAAGTAAAGAATCGTGGTGTATACTCCTTTTGTATGTGTCCCGGTGGATTTATTGTTCCTGCAGCCACAGCTCCCGGAGAAGTGGTTGTAAACGGCATGTCTCCATCGAAGCGAAACAATAAATTCGCCAATTCAGGAATTGTTGTTGAAATCAATGCCGAGGAGGATTTATATAAATACGAACGTTTTGGAGCGTTAAAAGGACTGGAATACCAAAAAGATTTAGAACGACTGGCTTTTACCGCAGGCGGAAGAACCCAGACCGCACCAGCGCAACGTTTAACGGATTTTGTGGAAGGCAAGCTCTCGGCCGACCTCAACCCTACCTCCTACCAGCCCGGGTTGAATTCCGCTCCCTTGCATTCGCTATTACCGAAGCTAATTGGAGGAAGGCTGCGTCAGGGTTTTAAAGCTTTTGGCGATAAAATGAAAGGTTACTACACCGCCGAAGCGAATATCGTAGGCGTGGAATCGCGTACCTCCTCACCGGTAAACATCCCCAGAACCGAAAAATTGGAACATCCGGAAATTGAAGGCCTATTTCCTTGTGGAGAAGGTGGCGGCTATGCCGGTGGAATTGTTTCTGCGGCTATGGATGGCGAGCGTTGTGCCGAGGCTGCGATTGCGGGGCTATAAGCGCTAAAATTAAAGAGTTTCTATACGAACCAGAACCTAGAATTTGATAAATTCCCATAACTATTCCGAAATGGTTCTATCTCCTTGCAGGATAAACACATTATCCATACGGTATACACCAATACCAGGAAACCCATCAAAGATGAAATGTAAAGACGGTCTATTCAGTTCAATTTCTTCGGGAAAATTACGTACAATCGTTTCTCCAAAACCTACTATGTGGTATTCCCGTGTCTCTTCAAACAAAAATATGGATATTGAATGAGGTCCACCCGTTCTCACATAACCAAGAGCGGTATTGGAATAAGAACCATTCTCCAATAGATAAATCCCATATTTTCTGGATCTCTCGCCGTCTACTAATCGTTCAGGTCTCATTGCAAACGAAATTACCCGGTCGCTTCTATGACTTTCACCTTCGCTCACGCTTACTAAAATGTCCAATAAATTATCAGCTCCAAGAGGCACATCAATATAACCTTTCCAATTTACAGTATAACCCACACCATCAGATGTTTCGGGCGCAGGGACAAAAGACAACAATCCTGGATAAAACTGAGGGTCATTGGTTGTTTGATTAAGCTGTAACCAATTTGAAGTTTCTCCTTCGCTATTTGTACGACTTACCACTTGCAACATACTATTTGAAGAACCATACCAGTCTATACGATCCCCATCAGGATTACCGGGAAGACTAACATCTGGGAAAGTATTTGAAGTATCCGACTCAAATTTAGCAGTGAGCTTGTATGAGTTTCGACAATTTGATTGAATTGAAATAAGTCCTAAAACAACCAACATATATATTTTAGCTTTTTTCATCTCTTAGATTTTTTACAATTCGATTTATAAATTGGAAAACATTATTATTACAAAAACTAAATATATCTTATTAAAAACTTTTCTATTAGTATAAATGTGCAGTTGGTAGAATATAATATGTAGACACCAGTGATTTAATGTTCAATTGCAATATCAGGTATATCAAAAACATTAGCCGTATCTTTGCGGCATATTAAACATACATGACATTTAAAGATTTAGGTATTGCTTTGCCTATACTCAAAGCTATTGAGGAACAGGGATATACGAATCCCACTCCCATTCAGGAACAAGCCATTCCCATTTTACTCAACAAAAAAGACCTTTTAGGAGTTGCACAGACAGGAACCGGAAAAACGGCCGCCTTCAGTATTCCTATTATTCATCATTTACATACGGATCAAGAGCAGACTAGAGGTAAGCGCCGCATACGCACGCTGATTGTAACCCCTACTCGAGAACTTGCCATTCAAATTGCCGATAACTTTACAGCTTACAGCAAACACACCCGTATTAAGAACACGGTGATTTTTGGTGGCGTTAAACAGCAACGCCAAGTAAACGCATTGCGTAATGGAGTTGATGCCTTAATTGCAACACCAGGAAGGTTATTGGATTTAATGAACCAGAACATTATCTCTTTGCGGGATATTGAATTTGTGGTTTTAGACGAAGCCGACCAAATGTTGGATATGGGTTTTATTCACGATATCAAGAAAATTATCGCGAAGCTGCCCAAACAAAGACAATCACTTTTCTTTTCGGCTACCATGCCTTCAAGTATTGTTGAACTTTCAAAAACGTTATTGGGTGATTTTGAAAGGGTAACCATTAAACCGCAACAGGCTACGGCCGAAAAAGTTGAACAAGGGGTTTATTTCGTTACAAAACCTAACAAACCAAAATTACTGGTCCACCTTATCAATGAGCGTCCTACGGATTCCGTTTTGGTGTTTTCACGTACCAAACATGGCGCAAATAAAATTGTAAAGAAATTAGCCCAGGCCGATATTAAATCCGCGGCCATACACGGTAATAAGTCACAAACTGCCAGGCAGAAAGCATTAGGCGAATTTAAGGACGGAAAACTCCGTGTTTTGATTGCGACCGATATTGCAGCAAGGGGAATTGACGTAGAGGACCTCTCTCTTGTTGTAAATTACGATTTGCCAAATGTACCAGAAACATATGTACACCGTATCGGGAGAACAGGCCGTGCCAGTGCCAGTGGTATTGCATTATCTTTTTGCGATAAGGAAGAGCGCGCTTATTTGAAGGATATTGAAAAGCTCATCAAACAACAAGTACCTCGTATGCCAGAGCATCCGTTTGTAGATGGTGATGAAGGTGAAGCACCTGCAGAAGAAAATAAACCGCGACAAAGACCTAATTCCAACAATTCCAGAAACAATAATAGAAACAGGAATCGCAATAGAAATAGGAACAGAAACAATAACTCGGGAAATTCAAGTAACCGAAATTCGGGAAACCGAAATCGTAATAATTCCAATAGATCCCGTAGGGAAGATTAAATACTAGCGACTCAACTGATTTACTGATTTGCCGCCAATAGACAAGACTTCTTTTCTATTGGCGGTTTTTCTTTGTTCAAAAGTGAAACTTTCCAGAAAAATAATGATTTTATAATTTTCGATTTGAAGAATCACAATCCGAATTACTTACATTGCCATTTCAATAAACAACCTTTACAATCAAATGGCTTTACGAACACTTCTCGCTTCAATTTTCTTTTTAACGATTCACCTTGCACATGCCCAAGACCTGAAGGTAATGAGCTACAACATAAAATATGACAATACCAACGATACGGTCAATAATTGGAATGACCGAAGAGCGTCTATGGTCAATCTTGTGAAATATTACGCTCCTGAATTTGTTGGTATGCAAGAGGTATTGTTTCATCAGCTTTCGTATCTAAACGATGCACTAGAAAACTATACATATATAGGTGTGGGCAGGGATGATGGAAAGAAAAAAGGAGAGTTCTCCCCTATTCTGTTTAATAGCAAAAAGTTTAAAGTACTACAATCAAATACCTTTTGGTTATCACCTACGCCGGATAAAATCAGTGTGGGTTGGGATGCTGCTATGGAGCGTATTTGCACGTACGGGCTGTTTGAAAACATAGTTACAAAACAAAAATTCTGGATATTCAACACTCATTTTGATCACCGAGGAACTACAGCACGTGATAAATCAGCGGAACTTATCATAGAGCAAATCAATAAAATCAATACGGATGACACGCCAGTTGTTCTTATGGGCGATTTAAATTTAGCCCCGGAAACCACGGCTATTCAATTTTTTAAAAAAGAGCTGACCGACGGACAAGAGGCGTCTTCCAAACCATTTTATGGACCAACAGGAACCTTTAACGGTTTTGACCACTCCAAAGTACTGGACCATCGTATAGATTATGTTTTTGTTGAAGGCTTGGAAGTTGAGGAATACATTCATATTGATGACCGAATGGAAAATAACAAACATATTTCCGATCATCTTCCCGTCCTGGCCAAACTAAGCGTTAAAGTAGATTAATTAATTGGGGAGCTCAGATATGGTAGCTAGGCTAAGATGTACAAATGCCTTCCTACCTTCCTTGTTCTGTATATGTGCCCAAGCATCTGTTTTACCCAATAGGGACAGTGTATCATTTTTGATAGCCTCACCAATTTTTTGACCGTTTATAGTAGGTGAATTTCGAAGATTTGCCCGCGAAGCGTTTATAACGAGGACGGGTGATTCCTGCTGATTTTCCGAATAGTCAAATTCAGGAATTTCTGAAGTTTGTACGAACGGCAATGGGTCTATAGCGCCTCTATAGCCCTCATAAATACCAAAATGAAGATGAGGGCTGGTTGTCCTTGCATTACCTGTATTTCCAACAAGTCCCAGAGTATCACCAATTTTAAGGTTTGCTCCTGATGAAACCAAAATACTATCTAGATGAGCGTAATACAAAGCATAGCCGAACATCCCTGTTCTCTGCCAAACCTGCTTTCCTCCCAAACCACGATTTCCTGTTGAGCTCACCCTACCGTCCGCAACTGCCAAAACAGGCGTACCACGGTCGGCAAAAATATCAAGTCCCTCATGTGATCTTTTCCCTCCATCCCTCGAAGCCCCCCAAAAACTTTGAATAGCCTTGTTGTCCTTCCCCGCAACAGGAAAACCGAACAAGGATTTTGTATATATTCTGAGAAAGAATCGTGTGGTCGTAGTAATTTCCGGTTGGACTATTAGCTTAAATTCTCCCGATTGTTCTACGCTGTATTCCAATGAAACCTTTCCTTTGTCATTGCTTTTTATGTGTTTCAAGGTTGCTAAAGAATCAGTTGAAATATTGTACAAGTCCAGAAACACCTTTTTACCAACGGAATCCGTTTCAACATCCACAAACAGGCTTTCTCCTTTTTGAAGATGAAAATCGTATGCATAAGACCTGTAGAGTTTAGAAAAATAGGTGCCCGTTTCCGAGTAAGGCAAATCAATTTGCAAACTATCATCACGACTAGCTTCGAACGCTCTTTCCCATTGTGGAAAATGCACGGAATCATCCTCAAATTCACGCGCGTACAATTCACGTGCTGAAGGATTCGTTATCAAATCAGTAGCTTTTCTTACTTGTTTACAGTTCACAAATAAACAAGCTATTGCTACACTCAAAAATATGTTTGAAAAATACCTCATTAATCTCCTTCGCTCTAGTGCACCGTATATTTTTTTGGTACAAAAAAGCCAGACCGTTGGCCTGGCTTCGTTTATTCTATTTTGCTTTTACTTTTTTAAAAAATCGATCAAAATACGATTAAGTTCATCTGCATGCGTAACATTTAACCCATGCGGCGCTCCTTTAATCACTTCATATTGATTATCGGCTATACCTTTTGCCGCTTGATTTGCAGAAGTGGCCTGAGGCACCGTGGCATCTGCATCACCGTGTACGATTAAGGTTGGTACGGTAACATTTTTAAGCTCGGGTCTAAAATCGGTATGCATCCAAGCCAATGCCGTTTCAATTGTTGCTCTTGGCGAAGCATGAGAAGCAATACTGAAATCATAATCTAGTTGCGCTTGACTTACCCTATCCTTATTTTCTTCAAAATTATAGAATCCGGTCAAAAATTTCTCCTGTAAAAAGCCGGCTCGGTCTTGCTGTAAAGCATCCTTAATGCCGTCTAAAGCTTCTTCCGGTACACCATCAGGATTATCGTCCTTCTTCTTGACCAATGGAATAATAGAACTGATCAAAGCAGCTTTTGCAATTTTATCGGCTCCATAATCCGTGAAATAGCGAACAACTTCACCACCACCCATTGAAAAACCAACAATTACGGCATCTTCTAGATCCAAACCTTCTATTATCGTATTCAAATCGCTTGCCAGTGCCGAATAATCATAATCTCCCCATGGTGCTGAAGAAATACCGAATCCACGTCTATCGTAAGAAATACAGCGGTAACCTTCCTCAACAATTTTCCAAACTTGTTGCTCCCACGCTTTTTGACTCAAAGGCCACCCATGAATAAGTATAACCGGCTGTCCCGACCCATAATCTTCGTAAAAAATATCTACGGGTTCTTTTCCTTTTTTGTTCGTTATAAATGGCATATATTTATTTTTAAAGTGAATTTAAAATTACAAGAATAACGGTAATGATTATTGCTCGATTGACATTAAAATTCACCCAATACTTACTTTTTACAATTTCTTAAAGAGAAAAAATCTAAATCGAATCAACCTAAATTCAGCTATGTTCATTCCAGACCATCAACGCAATGAAAACGCATCTGAAATCAGAGATTTTCTAAAAATGAACAGTTTTGGCATCTTGGTAAGTCAATATAATGACAGACCATGGGCTACCCATATTCCTTTAGAACTAGAAATCAATGCTGATGGAAAAGAAGTTTTGACCGCCCATATTGCCAAAGCCAACCCACAATGGCGCGAGTTTGACCAAAATGAAGAAGTACTCTGTATCTTTAACGGTCCGCATTCCTATATTTCTTCTTCATGGTACAAAGAGGAAGAGGTACCAACTTGGAACTATATTGCCGTTCATGTGTATGGGAAGTTAAAAATCTTGAGCGAAGAAGAAGTAATGGCTTCCATGCATAGACTGGTAGACAAGTACGAAGCAAACTCCAAAAATCCTGTTTCGCTTCATAATATGTCTCCACACACCCTCAAACAGGTAAAAGGCGTCGTCGGTTTTCAGATTGAAATAACAGATATCCAGGCAAAATATAAACTTTCTCAAAACAGAGAACAGGACCACCCGAAAATTATTGAGGAGCTCGAAGACACCAAAAACCCTATGAGCATTGAAATAGCTAAGGCTATGAAAAATAAATAGCTGTGCTTACAAAGACTGATAGGCTTTTAGTATACGCTCTATCTGATCATCTTTCTCCTTGTTTATAACCTTATGCTGCGGGTTATTATCCAGCCATTTCAAAGTTCTTCTTATTCCTTCAGAAAACGGAATCGTAGCTTTAAAATCAGGAACAAAGGTTTTAATCTTTGAATTATCAAAAATGACACTTTCAGCCTTGTCAGCCAATAATGTCCCCGTAAACGAAGGTTCAATTTTACAAATAAAATCGGAAGCTATGTGTACTATTTTAGCTTCTTTACCTAAAGCATCGGCAAGAATCGTATAAATCATATTCCAACTCAATATTTCATCTGAAGTAATATGAAATGCATGCCCTATTGCGGTAGTAAGACCCAATAACCCTACAAAACCCTTTGCAAAATCATCTGCGTGGGTTACGGTCCATAAGGAAGTACCATCACCATGAACAATAATTTCCTTTCCCTTTAAAATTCGGTCTGCGGTAGTGTATTCCCTAAAACCACCAATTGCAATAGGAATTACAGTGTCATACGTTAAAGATGGGCGAACAATAGTGATGGGGAATCCAGTTTCTCTATACGCTTTCATTAAGCGGTCCTCACTTCTAATTTTGTCCTGGGAGTAATCCCATAAATTGTTACTAAGCGGGGTTGATTCAGTTATAATAGGGTATTGCAATGGAGTTTGGTAGCATGATGCGGAACTGATAAAAATATATTGTTTGGTTTTCCCTTGAAATAATTGAATATCACGCTCTATATCTTCCGGTGTAAAAGCAATCCAGTTTACGACCACATCCCAAGAATGTTTTTGTAGTTCGGACAGTTCTTCCGGTTTATTGATATCACCAAAAATAGTATTGACACCTTCCATGCCTGCTTTATTCGTACCTCTGTTTAAATGATACAATTCAATACCTTTCTCTACGGCCAAACGACTAGATGCCGTACTGATATTCCCTGTTCCCCCTATAAATAAGACCTTCATTTCGTTATTGCTTTTTCGTTGCTCGAATATAAACATAACCCATCATAATCAGGCCGGGTTCATCCTGAAATAAATGAACTGTTACTCTTTAAAGCGTATTTTTGGTTACAGGGGAAAATGCTTAAAAACTAAAACTATGGCCTACGATGAATATTTAGCTGACCGATCCAGACAAATCTTAAAACAAAAGCATGTCTTCTTTGAAGAAAAGAAAATGATGGGAGGTCTTTGTTTTATGGTCGATGAAAAAATGTGTTTTGGACTTGATTCCGATAAAAAATCCGGGGAGTCTCGTATGATGGCAAGGGTAGGAACAGAAAATTACGAAAAGGCGTTGCAACAACCCCATTGCGGGCCAATGAACTTTACCGGTCGTGCCATGAAAGGGTATGTCTACGTTTTTGCCGATGGATTGGATACGGATGAAGATTTAGCAAAATGGATTCAACTCTGCCTAGATTTCAATCCTTTGGCCAAAAGCAGCAAAAAGAAAAACAAGAAATAAAAAAATCCCTGACGAACGCAATTGTCCATCAGGGATTCTTCATTTAAAACACTAAAATTATATTTCTTCTGCCAACCAAGCTTTCATCATCCAAACGGTCTTTTCTTGACCTGTGATAAAATCGCTCATCATAGAGTTGGTTCCTTCGTCTCCAGATTTGTCCGAAGCATCTAGAATACGTCTTTCGATTACCAAAAGTTCTTTTAATGAATCTACTATCAATCGAATAGCATCTTCGTCTTGGGTAATATTCTTACCTACAGGAACTTTTGCATTTTTAATATAATCTTCAAAAGTATGTAACGGTACTCCTCCTAGGGTAAGTACACGCTCAGCAATCTCATCTACATGAAGGTTAGCTTCGTTGTATAACTCTTCAAATTTTGGGTGAAGTTCAAAGAAACGTTTCCCCTTTATATTCCAATGAATACCTCTTAAATTTTGGTAATATCTCTGAAAATTGGCTAATAGTTCATTCAAATCTTCACTTAGTGATTTTGAATCTTTTTCGCTTAATCCTATACTATTTAGTTTCATGGTTCTTGTTGTTTAAAATATAGTATAAAGGTACTGAATATTAGACCCTGCTTCATGATTGATATCATTGATAGTTTTTATATTTTTATCATTCGAACTTATAGCTAATGACAATTACTCAATTACAATATGTACTGGCCGTTGCCGAGTATAAAAACTTTACCCTAGCAGCTGAAAAAAGCTTTGTAACGCAACCCACTTTAAGTATGCAAGTACAAAAGTTGGAAGACGAGCTAGACGTGTTAATTTTTGACAGAGGAAAAAAGCCGATCTCCATTACCGAAGTAGGAGAAAAAATAGTGGCCCAAGCCAAGAACATAGTCAATGAGGCCAGCAGAATTAAAGATGTAGTAGACCAAGAAAAAGGGTTTATAGGAGGGGATTTTACGCTAGGTATTATACCTACTATAATGCCCACATTGCTGCCCATGTTTCTAAAATCCTTTATTAATAAGTATCCAAAAGTGAACTTAATAATAAAAGAACAGAGTACAGAAACACTTATCCGGAACATTCAAGACGGGCATATAGATGCAGCCATAGCGGCTACACCTTTAGGAATTGAATTTATAAAGGAGCGTCCGCTATACTATGAGCCCTTTGTGGGCTATGTTCCCAAAGAACATAGACTTGGAAAGGCCGACAAACTAAAGCCGGAAGATTTGGATATTAGTGATGTTCTCCTATTGCAAGATGGGCATTGCTTTAGGGACAATGTCATTAATCTTTGTAAAGCACCTAGAAATTTGGACAATAAGCAGTTTCGTTTGGAAAGTGGCAGCTTTGAAACCCTGATTAATTTAGCCGATGAAAATTTAGGGATGACCCTTCTACCCTATTTGAATACTTTAGTATTGGATGAGAAAAAGAAAATTAAATTAAAATACTTTGAAGCTCCCTCTCCGGCTCGTGAAATAAGTTTAATATATCACAAAAGTGAATTGAAAATTCAAATTACGGACGCTTTAAGAGATGTGATATCCAGTATTGTTAGAGGAGCTATCGCTTTTCAGGATGTACAAATTATAAGTCCTATTAACAAATAGACCATGACCCATTCATAAGCCACACTTAGTGTGCTATACTAGTGTAGGATAAAGCTCTAATACTAAAAAAGCCCTCCTAATGGAGGGCTTTTTTTTTGTTATGACTTAATATAAATAAGTGTTTGTTTTAGCTCCGGTTTATCAGTAATGAATTGCTGTAACCAGAGTTTTAATTCATCTACTTCTTCTGGAAGTAGCATTGATATTGCTTTTTGTAATTCTTTAATAAATAATCTTGAGTCAAAACTTACTTTTTTCAATACTGTTTTAGAGTATTCAAGCATAGCTCTAGCCATATTTCAAAATGTTTAAGTTATTAGTTGTCTTAAGAGATATTCTCTCTTCCTAAAGTTAAACAATTATGCATTTACTATATTGCATTAGTGTAGTTAAATCTTAGCTAAATTCTTGTTAAATAGCCGTATAACGGGCGGTCCCAGACTAAAAAAAGATGAAAAAAATTCTATTTGCCTTGGTTATTCTTATTTTTGCAACTAGCTGTAGTTCAACTAAAAAGACCATACAAAGGTCTACGGACAATCTTATTTTATCCGATTTTTACAAAAATCAATTCGTAGGATTGTTAGTTTTGGACCCAGAGACGAAAGACACCCTGTACTCACACCAAAGTGAGAAATACTTTACACCTGCCAGCAACACCAAAATATTTACACTCTTTGCTTCTTTACAATTATTACCAGAAAATGTTCCAGCTTTAAAATACATGGTAGAAGGCCGTACTTTATATGTTCAGGGAACGGGAGACCCTTCTCTCCTCCATCCGCATTTTGAAGACCGTACAGCTTTCAATTTTTTAAAAAATTATAATACTATAGTTTTTGACCTAAATAACTTAGAAGACGAAAAATTAGGTCAAGGTTGGGCGTGGGACGATTACCAATATTACTACCAACCAGAAATAACCGCTTTGCCACTTTACGGGAATGTTACAAGTATCTCAAATACAAACGGACTGAACGTAACCCCAAACCTATTTAAAGAAAATGTGGTGCGTACATGGTATAAACAAAACCGAGAGTTGGACCATAATACCTTTTACTTTTCACCGTCTCGTAAGGACACTATTGAAATTCCCTACCGAACAGATTCTGTTTTGACCAGGCAATTATTGGAATCCGCACTGAACAAAAAAATTACTTTGACCAAACAACTTATTCCCGGCGAAAAACAAATACTTTACGGACAACCGTCTGACTCCCTGTATGTGCGAATGATGCACGAAAGTGATAATTTCATTGCCGAACAGTTGCTAGTTTTATCATCTTCAATCCTTTCCGATACGCTGAGCGGCAAAAAAACAAGGAAGTATATTCTGGAAAATCATTTAGCAGACCTTAAACAGCCACCTAGATGGGTGGATGGTTCCGGGCTTTCACGCTACAACTTGTTCTCACCGGAATCTATGGTTACCATACTTAACAAAATGTACCAAAATATCCCAAAGGAACGCCTGTTCTCCATTTTTCCGGAGAGTGGCGTTTCAGGAACTCTTGAAACATGGGATTATGATGGAGGGTTTCCGAAACTCTACGCCAAATCCGGAAGCTTAAGCAACAATTATTGCCTAAGCGGATACCTCATCACCAAAACAGGAAAAACATTGATTTTCAGTTTTATGAACAATCATTATCAGCAACCCACCTCTGAAGTAAAGAGGAAAATACAAAATGTACTCCGCCAGATAGCAGATACCTATTGATAAAATCTAAGGTACCTATGAAAAGCAACTATGGCAATAGTAACTTGTGAACAGCGGCATATTGTAACAACAACATGGTTTTTGCATCTTTGATTTCGCCGGAAGCTATCATGCTCATAGCCACATCAAACGGATATTCCAAAACTTCAATGTTTTCGGTCTCATCTTCCGCTCCGCCACCATCGCCTATTTTCATCTTTTCCTCGTAAGCACCAACAAAAAAGTGAAGTATTTCAGTAACCGAACCCGGTGACATATACGATTCAAAAACTTTTTTTACGTTTTCAATCTGATAACCTGTTTCTTCTTCCACTTCTTTACGAATACAATCCTCAGGGTTATCACCATCTAAAAGACCTGCGCAGACTTCGATCATCATTCCGTCACTATTCCCGTTTACATAGGTTGGCATACGAAATTGACGGGTGAGTACTACAGTTCCTTTTTTCTGGTTGTACAATAAAATTGCAGCACCATTGCCACGGTCATAGGCTTCTCGTTCTTGAGTTTCCCAAGAGTCATCTTCTTTTTGGTACTCATATACGTATTTGTTAAGAGTGTACCAATTATCAGATAGTACCTCTTTCTTGATATTTTTTATTTTACCGTTTTTCACTGAGAATAATATTTGGGTCTGCAGAAAACTTAACCCACACAATTATGAAATAAAAATTATTGGGCTTCTTCCTTTTCTCCAAATATACGACCCAATGCCCGTTTAGAAATAGGTTTATCAAAATAACCTTTTACTTCAGGGTGCTGAGATGCCCGCTGCCTCTCTTTGGTGCTCAAAAATGCGGATAAAATATAAACATGTGTAGTTTTTATATACTCTGGCATTTCTTCAAGTTTTTCCAGAAACTGCCAGCCATCCATTTTTGGCATCATTAAATCCAGTAGAATAATATCGGGAAGTTGTTCGTCTCCTTCAAAACTATCGGACAAAACTTTAAGCGCAACTTCGGCGCTATCAAAGTCTACAACATGATATGGTTTATCTAGCTGCTCTATACCATAACGGGCTGCAAACAACGATACCAGGTCATCGTCTATAATCCAAATATTTAGGGGATTAACTTCTTCAAATTCCATATCAGCATTTAATATAGTAAGAAAAATCTTTCAAATCTAAAAAATTAACTCAAACTTGAACTAAAAGTATATAAAACATTTATTTTTTATACGATTTTTACGCTACAGTTACCGCTTTATTAAGATATCTTCTAAAAGGAAGCATTTTTCTGTACACATCAATAACTTTCTTTTCGAAATTATCGCTAAATACTTCATTTGTAGAAAATTCGTGCGCCACGGCAAATGTTTTATTCCGTAGAAGTTCTATGTGCTGATGCGTATTTGAGAACCCTTTTGGGGCTTTTATCAATTTTACATCTTCATAAAGTCCGCCAAAAATTTTCTTGAACGATTTTTGTTCTATAATACCCTCTAAGGTTTCACCATCATAATCAATAGCATCTCGTATACTTTTTAATGTTGAAGAATCGGGTCGCCAAAAGCCCCCTGCCATAATACATCTTTCTATTCCTATTTCAATATAAAAATCACCCGTAAAAGGTCGTTTGTCCAACCCAGCCCCAAAATGGTCCTTATAAATTGGTTTATTTGGGTGAAACATTAAATTATTGTTGATACGGTTTATTCCTTTTTTTCCCGGTGTATCATAATATTCCTCATCAATTTCCGCTAAAACAACATTCATGTGGTCTAGCCACTTAATGAAATCATCGCGTACATCTTTGTACCATTTTCGGTTGGCATCCATCCATTCTTTTGAGTTATTGGAATTGAGTGCCTTTAAAAATTCTATTAGGTTTTTGAAATCCATTTAAAAACTATCTTCAATAAGCATTTTGTTATACGTTATATAATTTGTTATAGGCATTATCAAAATCGATTATCACCGCCAACAATATCACCTAACGTACCTAAAATACTTCCCTCTCCTTTATCCTTACCTCCTCTTGGAATAGAAGCCAATACCCTTCCGGCAAGTCTACTGAATGGTAAGGACTGAATATAAACTGTTCCTGGCCCCCTAAGTGTAGCAAAGAATAGACCTTCGCCACCAAAGACCGTGTTTTTAATACCACCTACAAATTCAATATCATAATCTACGGTTTGGGAGAAACCAACAATACACCCTGTGTCTACCTTAAGAACTTCACCAGCGGCAAGTTCCTTCTTTGCCAATGTTCCCCCTGCATGAACAAAGGCCATGCCGTCTCCTTCTAATTTTTGCATTATAAAACCTTCACCTCCAAAAAGGCCTCGCCCTAGTTTCTTTGAAAATTCAATTCCAACAGATACTCCTTGAGCGGCGCATAAAAAAGCATCTTTTTGGCAAATGAACTTGCCCTGCTTTTCGGATAAATCTATAGGAAGTATTTTTCCTGGGTACGGCGAGGCAAAACTGACTTTCTTTTTACCCTGACCTACGTTTAGAAAAGCGGTCATAAAAAGACTCTCTCCTGTAAGAATTCTTTTTCCTGCGGAAAAAATCTTTCCCAAAACACCCGTTTCTTGGTTGGAGCCATCTCCAAATATGGTATCCATTTTAATATTGGAATCCATCATCATAAAACTACCGGCCTCGGCCACAACAGCTTCTAACGGGTCTAGTTCTATTTCTACATATTGCATTTCTTCACCATATATCTGGTAGTCTATTTCGTGTGCGTTCATATTAAGATGTCTATTTTATTATTCAATATATAAGTAGTACCGCTAACTTGTTTGTTACAAATTACCACCTAAGTTTTAAAATGAACCCAAAAATGAAGTTTATACGAAAGATATATTTACGTTAAGGTATGGTAGCTGGCATTTGTTTCAAAAAAAAATGGCCTCCGTAACAACTCTAGAAATAGCTACAGTATCTAATATATGCTTTTAATATTGGTCTTACTATCAAAGGTATACTTCAAACCAACATTCAGATAAAAACTATTCGATACATTAAAATCGTAAATCTCATTATTGTTGTAATCTTGAATTTGCAAACGGTTGTACGCTGTATAACCGCCTTTTACGGTAGCTCCAAAATTACCCAAGAATGTAACATTATAACCTAGGCCTAATAACACACTTGTTTGTCTTAATGTTCCTGTGTAGTCTTCTTTATACACATCTATGTCATCATTAATGTTTCCGGTAAAACCTGTAAGAGTAGCAAAGCCCTCAAAATTATGATTCGTACCTAACGACCATTTTACACGGCTATCCGGGACACCTATTTTATAGGCCCAAGCTTCATTTATTCTTTTGGTGTAAGCAATAACAGGAATAGGGTAATACAATCCATACGCTATATCGTAAACCGCACCAAACGTCCAAATGCTATTATTTTCTTCGCTATATTTTTCTAAGGTAACCATAGCGTTGAAGAAAATATCATCTGATTTTATCTCGTTCTCATCAAAGTTTGATGCTATTTGTGATTCACCCATTACGTTTAAGGCCCAGTTGGCAGACAATTTTCTTTGGTATTTAAATTGTAATCCAAAAGAATTGAACATTTCTATCTGATCCGTTTCAAAAGGAACTTCTCTATCTACAAAATCGAAACTTGCATTTTGAACGGAAGCACCAATGGCAAGTTTTTCTTTAGCGGTATTCAATACCGGGATAGCAGCTCCTGCCTCTAATTTAAGTACACTGCCCACATCTGAACTCGGAAAAAATTCTGAGTTTATATAAATATCGTCGGTTTCTTGGGCATAAGCGTTATTGGCTACAATTAACAATAAGAGAATCAAAATTTTCTTCATAAAAACACTACTTTATTAATGATTTTAAGAATGGACAAATACCATTCTACACACCATAAAAGTGTTTAAAATTTAAAGTGAAGTCAATCTTAATAGATCTGTACGACAACGGTATAGAGCAAAAGCATTATTTTGTCTACCAACCTAATTTCATTTGGTTATTGTTAGGAATTGAGGACTGAACTATGGGAAGCCATTAATTATAATACCAATTTTGATATGAGCAGTCTACCATACACTACTTTTTTATTCTAATTGTCCACTCAAAATTAAAAGTAGACACCACTACCCCATCTTCGTTTACACCAATAGACTTCATCCAAAAGGCTTGTCCTTCTCCTGTGGCTATGGTTTTATCTATAGCCTCTTTTATAAGATGCCCATCCTCACAAGTAAAGGTTATTTTACCTGTTGCCTTTTTAGAAAAATTGGCATTGTTATTAGCCACAAGCATAGATATTTTCTTTCCGCTTTCTTTAATCTGAGTGATAACCATAGCGCCCGTACTCAACTCCGCGGCCATTCCTTGTACGGCCCAAAACATACTTCTAAACGGGTTCTGGTTGAACCATTTATGCTTTACAGTCACCACTGCCAGCTTATCATCTATAGAACGTAAGCGTACGCCGCTCCACCATGCAGATGGTAATTTAAAGAATGTAAATGTGTTGAATTTGCCCGCAGATACTGCCATTGTCTTATATAATTTCTCTAAATGTATTGATTTTTTTTGTTTCTACAATTGTTAATATAATGTTAATATTTAGTACTTTGTTTTGCATAGTACCTTCTTTTAGACATATATTTGCATAAGAAATTACTAAGCCATGGAAAGTACATTAGCAAAACACGAAAGAAATTTGGCAGCATTGCTGCATGCATCGGCCTTTTCTAAATTCTTTATTCCTTTCGGAAATTTCATTATTCCGTTGGTCTTATGGTCGGCTAACAAAAAAGACTACCCTTTTGTAGATTACAACGGAAAACAGGTTTTAAACTTTCAGATTAGCCTACTGCTCTACTCTATTGTGTTGGGCGCTATTAGTATACCATTATTTGTAGGTTTTTTTCCTGAATTATTCAGTAGTAGTTTTTTTGGTTTTAATCATTTGAACGATTATAACAATTTGAATATCAACTTTAGTGATGTTTTTAGCTTTAGCTCTTGGTTGTTTCCATTAAGTATTGCCGGGCTTGCGCACGGAGCATTATTCATTGTTAACATTGTTTATACTATTCAAGCCGTTATTCACACCAATGAGGGAAGAGAGTTTTCTTATCCTATTACTATAAAATTTCTAAAATAATGAAATCCTCAACCGTCATATTCATCATTGTTCTCATTTCCGGTATTTGGGGAACGTCAGCTCAATCTACTGCCCATGAGCAATTAAAGGAGACCATAATTAAGCTAGATACAGAATACTTTGATGCGTATAACTCTTGTGATATGGAAAAACAAGCTGAGATGTATGCAGAAGACCTGGAGTTCTATCATGATAAAGGTGGACTATCCACATCAAAACAAGATTTACTGGAAAGTTTGGAGAAAAATATTTGCGGAAAGGTAACAAGAGAATTAGTAGAAGGTAGTATTGAAGTTTACCCTATAAACGGGTTTGGCGCGGTAGAAATAGGTTTGCACAAATTTCACAACAATCAAGAGCCCAATGCCATTTCAAAGCCTGGAAAATTTATTATGATATGGCAAAAAACAGAATCTAATTGGAAAATCACGAGGGTCATCAGCCTTCATTAATATAGAAACAGGTACTCATCACACCCTGGTCAAAAAGGAGTTTATTCATCAATCTAATTATTCTGAATTTGCAAAAAGGGTCTCACTAATCACGGGGCAATAACCAATAGCAAGCTTGGGGTAGTAAAAAACGAACAATCACTCTATGCAGCGTACTATTTACGAACAGACACGTTCCCCCAACTTAAAGGAACTGCATAAAAAGCAAAAGGAAATTATGAATGTAGAAAATACAAAAGCACAAATGCGTAAGGGCGTTTTGGAGTACTGTATTCTGTCTATCCTAAACGGAAAAGACAAATATGCCTCTGAAATTCTCGGAACGCTAAAAGATGCGAAAATGCTTGTGGTAGAGGGTACTATTTACCCTTTATTAACCCGATTAAAAAATGCGGGATTACTTAGCTATCGCTGGGAAGAATCAACCTCTGGCCCTCCAAGAAAATATTATGCATTGACTGAAACCGGAAAACTTTTTCTAAAAGAACTGGACAGTACTTGGGACGAACTAAGAACAGCAACTAATTTGGTAACCAACAATAAATAACCTAAAAATTACCTGTAACCTTATTAAGTGATTACAGAACAAAAACAACTAATATGAACAAAACTATAAATATTAATCTAGCGAATATGCTCTTCCATATGGATGAAGATGCATATAACAAAATGCAGCGCTACCTAGAGTCCGTAAAGCGCTCTTTTGCCAACACACCCGGTAGCGATGAGATACTGGCAGATATTGAGGCGCGTATTGCAGAACTGTTTCATGAAAAACTGGACAATGAACGCCAGGTCATTACCCAAAAACAGGTAGACGAAGTCATTGCCATTATGGGTCAGCCAGAAGATTATATGGTGGATGAGGATATTTTTGAAGATGAGCCAAATACTCAAAAGAACTATTCTGAACCTAGAAAATCCAAAAAGCTATACCGGGATACGGAACACAAATATGTTGCCGGGGTGTCTTCTGGTTTAGCGCACTACTTTAATATAGACCCTCTTTGGGTACGTTTGGTCTGGGTTCTTTTGACCATTGGTTCTTCGGGTGGATTCATTTTAATCTACGGCCTACTTTGGTTATTGATACCTGAAGCCGTTACTACGTCGCAAAAATTGGATATGCGGGGGGAGGACATCAACATCAGCAATATAGAACGCAAGGTCAAGGAAGGCTTTGATGATGTTGCCCAAAAAATTAAGAGCGTCAATTATGAAGGTGTAGGTAACAAGGTTAAAAGTGGTGGACAGTCATTTTTTGACACCCTGGGAGATATCATCATGTTTTTCTTCAAAATCTTTGGAAAATTTATTGGTATTCTCTTGATCATTATAGGTGCTGCTGCCATTATTGGTCTCTTTATAGGGATGATTACCGTAGGAATTGCAGATATGGTTCATGTACCTGGTATTAATATGTATCATATTGTGGATGCCAGCGATATGTCTATATGGCTAATTTCTCTATTAGGTTTTTTCGCCATAGGTATTCCATTTTTCTTCCTTTTGTATTTAGGATTGAAAATCTTGGTCAACAACCTAAAATCTATTGGAAGCATTGCTAAATTTTCATTGCTAGGCCTTTGGCTGATATCTATAATACTATTGATTGTTTTTGGGATAAAACAAGCTTCTGCTCGGGCATTTTCTGAATCTACCGTAACAACGGAGAATATTCATTTCCCAACCACGGTAGATACTTTAGAAATCAACTTGGAATCCTATAACCGAAAGTTCCGCAATAAGCGTAAAGTTGAAATGGGCAACGGAGTTACCATTAGTAGAGATGCTTCTGGAGAAGAGGTACTGGTGTTAGACGAGGTAAGTTTCTATCTAGAAAAATCAAAAGATACGATCACTAGAATAGAGATTATAAAAGAATCCGATGGTTCATCCTTTGAGGAAGCAGAAAAATTTGCCGAAGCTATTAACTATAGTTATAAGGTTGAAAACAACACCTTGCATCTGCAAGACTTTTTGACAACCGCTAGAAAGAATAAAATGATGAACCAAGAGGTTCGCATCAACCTTTATATTCCAGAAGGCACTGTTTTAAACTATGTAAATGATAGCGCTTATAGATGCTGGCGTTTCCATATTCAAAACGATAGAAACTTAGACGCCTGTGAAATAAGCGATTTTACTTGGAAAATGGGTTCTGACGGAGAATTAAAATGCTTAGAATGTCCAGAGGTTGTTGACGAGGACGATGATGATTTTGATGATGACAATAACGGAAGAAACAAAATCAAAATTAACGAAGACGGAATTGATATAAATATCCAAGAAGATGGCGAATCTTTTAAAATGAAGATAGGTGAAGGTGGTATTCAAATAAATGCGAACGAGGCGGGCTCTGATGGTAAAAACCGGATAAATATTGATGAAAACGGAATTGACATTGATGTTGATGACGACCGGCCGGAACAAGAAAACAGCATATAAATCTAGTAATTTTCAATTCTTAACACCGGTGTAATCAATTCAGTATCAAAATATGACGTTTGAGTCTGAAAATCTGGTGGAAAATTAACTAATAGCTCAATTTTACATCAATCTTAAAACAACAATCATGACAACATTAATTCGTATTGCAATAGCATTTTTAGTAGCGCTGTTCTTATCCTCTTGTGGGTTTGACATTAACATTGGCGACTTTGGCACTGGGGAGAAAGGCAATGGAACCGTGGTTACGGACACTAGAGAAGTTACGGACCAATTTACAGAAGTATCCGCTTCTGAAGGCCTATCCGTTTATGTAACCCAATCAAATGAATTTAATATAAAAGTTGAGGCAGATGAGAATATCATAGACCTTATCGCCACGGATATTAAAAACGGAAAGTTGCGTATTCATGCCACTAAAAATATTGGTAACGCTACCAAGAAAATTTTTGTTTCCCTACCGGTAATTTCAGATTTAAGTGCTTCCAGTGGATCGCAATTAAAGGTGGAAAATACGATTGAAAGTGATTATCTTGAGTTAGATGGTAGTAGCGGAGCCCAGATATATGCAGAAGTTGTTGCAAATGCTATTGAAATAGATGCCAGTAGCGGTGCCCATCTTACTATATCCGGCAAAACTAATCGTGCCGATGTTGGTGCAAGTAGCGGTGGTAATATCAATGCGAAAAATCTTTCTACCAAAACTTGCACGGCAGATGCCAGCAGTGGAGGGAACGTAAAAATTGAAGTTTCGGAAACCCTCGTGGCAGACGCCAGTAGCGGTGGTCATGTAGCATATTCAGGTGCTGCCGAAGTACAAACTAAAAAATCGGTATCAGGTAAGGTATATAAGTACTAAAATCAAAAAACAAGCAATCCATAAATACAAGTTGTCGAATTTTCGGCAGCTTGTTTTTTGTTTATAGAGGCATTAGCGTTAATCTTTTATCGGTTTCAAAAAAAAGAACGGAGAAACCTATAAACCCTTTTTCTCTTTTTATATTAGTAAAAAGAATTGGAACATGCAGTTAGATTTAAAAAAATACGTTTTAGCCCTAAAACACACCTTTAGTATAAGTCGTGAATCCCACGATTTTCAAGATACCCTTATCGTTGGCCTTTCTTTAGATGGACAAACCGGTTACGGCGAAACTACATCAAACCCTTACTATAAAATTACCGTTGAATCTTTAACGGCCGAAATTGAAAAAATAAGGAGTGAAATTGAAGCTTTTCACATAGACCATCCTGAAAAATTCCATGCTTTTTTAACCACAAAAAACTTATCTAATTTTGCCATTTGCGCATTAGATCTTGCTGCTTGGGACCTATATGGAAAACTCCAAAAGAAACCACTTTATGATATATGGGGTACCGGCAATTCTTCATATCCCATAACCAACTACACCATAGGCATTGCTCCCGTTGAAAAAATGCTGGAGAAGATGAACGAAATGCCATGGCCCATCTATAAAATAAAACTGGGCACCGAAGATGATGTGGCCATAGTACAAGAGTTACGCAAGCATACCAATGCTATTTTTAGAATTGATGCCAATTGTGCATGGTCCGCAGAGGAAACTATTACCAATGCCCCCATCTTAAAGGAATTAGGTGTTGAGTTTCTAGAGCAACCCCTTAAAGCCGATAATTGGGAGGGCATGGAAAAAGTATTGCACCATAGCGCACTTCCCGTAATTGCCGATGAAAGCTGTATTCTAGAAACTGATGTTCAAAAATGTGCGTTGCACTATAGTGGCATAAATATTAAACTAACAAAATGTGGAGGCATTACCCCTGCCCTACGAATGATTGCCGAAGCCAAAGAAATGGGAGTTAAAGTAATGATAGGCTGCATGACGGAATCTACAGTTGGCATTTCTGCCATAGCTCAATTGGTACCTCAATTGGATTATGTTGATATGGATGGCCCTCTATTGCTTAAAGACGACATTGCAGATGGCGTAAAAATACTGGCGGACGGAAAACTTGTTTTTCCAAAACTGAATGGAACCGGTGTTACTTTAAGATCATGAGCCACTACATTGACACATTTCCGGGAAGAAAAATTAAGCTTAACGGAGTTTCTCACCTTTATTTTGGCGGCACCTCTTATTTAGGCCTTCAGACCGATGATGATTTTCAGAATTTATTTATAAATAATATTAACAAATACGGCACCAATTATGGCGCTTCAAGAAAATCGAATATTCGTCTAAGGGTGTTTGACGAGGCCGAGAGTTATTTGGCCAATTTAGTAGGTAGCGAAGGATGCATAACCTTATCTTCAGGATATTTGGCAGGTCAGTTTTTAGCTCAGGCACTCAACACAAAACAGCATCATTTTTTTTACGCCCCAAATACACATTCCGCTCTATATCAAACCATAAAAAAACCATACACTACTTTTGCCGCACTGAATATTGCCATCCACGAGCATTTGGCATCTAGCAAAACTACGCCCATAGTGTTTTTGGACAGTATTGATTTTTCAGGATGTAATTACCCTAATTTTGAAGCCCTAAAAGTTCTTCCCCTTGAAGATGTTATTTTAGTTGTAGATGATTCTCATGGTTTGGGAATCGTGGGAGAGAATGGCGGTGGCGTTTATTCCATTTTATCTAAGTTAAAAATTAAAGAACTTATTGTTTGCGGGTCATTGGGCAAGGGTTTTGGGGTTCAGGCAGGTGCCATCTTTGGTACGGGCGAGCGTATCCACTCTTTAACCGAGACCTCTTTTTATGGTGGTGCAAGTCCGGCAACACCGGCTGCTATGGCCACACTTGTAGAGGCCGATATTATTTACGATATAAAAAGAAAGCGATTACAACGAAATATAGATCACTTTTCTAGGCACCTGAAAAAGCGAAAAACATTTCATTTCATGAAGGGGCATCCCGCATATACTTTTTCGGACGTACAATTAACCGAATACCTTGAAGCCAACCGAATTATCGTTACCAGCTTTCCCTATCCGGATGAAAGTGCGCCGCTTATGAGCAGAATCGTATTGAGCGCCGCCCATAAAAAAAAGGATATTGAGCACGTATTACATTGCATCAATATCCTTCCTTAGGAATTTTGGTCAATTTTTAATCCCTATCCCACCAAACAGGGTCTCCTATATCTTTGGTTACCGCCTCAACCTGTTCACCGTTTCTGGTTTGTTCCGATGCAGGGTACTGAGCTCTTCTTACCCATTCTCCATTTTTCGTTATGTCCTACGGGCAATTCCAAGCCTATAAACACATTGGGGTCAAAGTCATATCAATTTACCCAACCCGTATCTCACAAACATAATCATACCCTAACACGAACAAAATTATGTTGAGAATACCACATTTTTTTGTTACAAAAAATACGATTTTCATAAAATTTGTTGTAACTTATTGGTACAAAATAGCTTATCCATTTAAACTACACTACTATGAAAAATCTACTAGGATTGGCATTATTGATGCTTCTGCTCATTTCCGCAACGGGAACTAAATCCGATACTTCTGAACTCCACCCTTCGATAGAAGGAACCTGGGAATTGGTTAACCGCTACAACTATGACGGTGAAAACGTTACCGACACACTTACTCCAGAGAAGGGATATAGCCAAATTAAAATGTTCTATAACGGTAAAGTTATGTGGACACGGTATACCCCTAATAAAACGGTAGAGTGGTTCGGTTATGGTTCTTACGAAGCCACAGATCATACTTTAACCGAAAAGTTAGAATACATGTCTGCTTCAATGAGAAAAATAGCGAATGAAGACATGGAATGGAATATGGAATTGCAATTGGACAACAATACGTATACCCAAATATCACTGGACGAAGATGGTGGACGTATTGCTTCTGAGAACTATCACCGTATCGATTAAAAAAGCTCCTTAGATTTAATTTAAATCGATCTTACAGAATCTTTTATGATAACCTTAAAAACACTTGGCAATGAAAAAAATAATTACCGTAATCTGTGTTTCTTTCTTACTTGTTTCCGCTGCAAAATATGAAGTTCCGGAAGCTACCTATCACCCTACTATAGAGGGTACATGGGAATTGGTCAGTCATTATAATTATAACGACGGTATTCATCCCTCAGATACATTATTGGTTGCGGACGGGTATAGACAGATTAAAATGTATTACAATGGCAAAGTAATGTGGACCCGTTACGTACCTAACGATTCCGTGGAATGGTTTGGATATGGTTCTTATGAAACTACAGATAGTACGCTCACTGAAAAGCTAGAATATATGTCCGCCTCAATGAGGAAAATCACCAATGCCGATATGAAATGGGAAATGGAACTTCAATTGGAAAAGAATAGATATAGTCAGATTTTTAGAGACGAAGAAGGAAACAGAATAAACTCCGAAAACTACAGACGTTTAGATTGAAAATCTAATGAAATAAAAAAAGCTGCATAATGCAGCTTTTTTTACTCGTAATGTAATGTATAACCCTTAAACGGTTTCCTGTGGAGCTTCTACAGTTGCTAAATAACGCTCAGCATCCAACGCGGCCATACAACCTGTTCCCGCAGCAGTTACCGCTTGGCGGTACTCTTTGTCTTGGGCATCGCCACTAGCAAAAACACCTGGCTTATTGGTTTTCGTAGATTTGCCCTTGGTTATGATGTATCCCGTTTCGTCCATATCTAACTGACCTTTGAATATATCCGTATTTGGCTTATGACCAATAGCTATAAAAAGACCTGTGATAGCAATATCTTCTTTTGCCCCGGTTTGGTTGTTCACCATTCGCAGGCCTTCTACAACTTGTTCTCCTAAAACCTCATCAACCTCGGTATTATACTTAATCTCTACATTGCTTAAGCTTTCTACACGATGTTGCATAGCTTTAGATGCACGCATATAGTCCTTACGCACTAACATAGTTACCTTATTACAGATATTAGCTAAATAAGACGCCTCTTCTGCAGCAGTATCTCCTGCACCAACAATAGCCACATCTTGACCTTTGTAAAAGAATCCATCACAAACGGCACATGCGGAAACTCCTCCTCCACGTAAACGTTGCTCACTAGGAATATTCAAATATTTTGCAGAAGCACCAGTAGAAATAATGATACTTTCCGCTTCTATAGTTTTATTATCATCAATAGTCACTTTATGAATACCACCTACGGTATCGCTTAACTCAACGGCAGTTGCCATGCCAATTCGGACATCTGTACCAAAACGCTCTGCTTGTTGTTGCAACTGCACCATCATACTAGGGCCATCGATTCCTTCTGGATATCCTGGGAAATTATCAACCTCCGTTGTAGTGGTCAATTGTCCTCCAGGTTCCATTCCCGTATACACAACCGGTTTTAAATCTGCACGAGCCGCATAAATTGCTGCCGTATAACCTGCAGGTCCCGATCCTATAATCAACGTCTTTAGCCTTTCTATTTTATCAGACATAATCAAATCCTCTTTTTAAATAGTTAAAAAACAAAAATAGCCTTTTTGTAAAAAGACCCTTCTAAAAGTTATTAAAAGTTTTATGTATTGGTCGTATTTGTTATTACTACTTACAATGTCCCAAACAGTCAATAAACACAAGGTTTTTAAGATAATCCCACATAGAACAGAATACGGAATTAACAAAAAGTAGTTGAAAAACCAAACCCTAGCTATACCGGTCTCGTAAATACCTATTGAAAAACACGGAGAACTATGGATGATTTAATATTGACATGTACAATTATAGAAGATTCTCCCGTTCACAGCAATGAACTGGCAAAGTTAATTGAACAACACCCTAACTTAGGTTTAAAGCATATCTATAAAAACGCAATAGAGGCTAAAAACAATAGGGCAAATAAGGATATAGACCTTATTTTTATTACTGTAGAGTTACCCTTGATTACTGGTTTTGATTTAATCGAAACTTTTACAGAGAGTCCGCAAATCATAATGGTCAGCAGCAAACCAGATTATGCTTTTAGGGCATTTGATTATGATATAACAGATTACCTATTAAAACCCGTTATGCCCTCAAGATTCCAGAAATCTATTGAAAAAGTAATACGCACCACTCAATTAAGTTCAAACCATAAAGATGAAGCTCATTTTTTCGTAAAAAGTAATTCTAGAAAAGTAAAAATCAATTATAAAGATATAAAATGGGTAGAAGCATTGGGAGATTACGTAAAACTGGTTACGGAAAAATCGAATCACGTGGTATTATCATCAATGAAAGCTTTTGAAGAAAAACTGCCCCACTCACAATTTATTCGCATTCATAAATCATACATTATAAACTTAAAAAGAATAGAGAAGTTTAACAACACCATGGTAGAAGTTGAAGGCAAAAAGATAACTTTAAGCAGAAGCAGGAGAGATTCTTTTATGAGCGCAATTGGAACCTCGTAAAAACTAAAGATTTTTAATCAGTTACAGGGACCACTAAAAATGGTACTTCCACACAAAAACTTACTTTTTTGATAACCGATTCCCTCATAATACTTCCAAAAAAGTCCTGATCATGCTTGATCATAGTCAAAAAATCGATATCCAACTCCTTTAAAAAAAACTGAATGCTCTTTGTTTTACTCGTGAAATTGGGCATCCAGTGGTAATTAGGATTAAATGCTTTTAAGTAGGCATCCAATGTATTTCTATTGGACCCCTGAATTGAATCCAACCGTTTCTCCTCATTTATATGCATAATGTGCATTGATGCACTAAAACGCGTAAGAACCTGTTCTACCGGTGCTAAAATATCTGCGGAGAAATTTCTTTTGTAATTCGTAGCTAAAGCCAGTTTTGCGGGCTTTTTATAAAAACATCTTTCCGGAATAACCAATACGGGACATGTGGAAACTTTTAAAACACTCATGGTCCTAGTTCCTAAAAATATGGACTTTGCTCCCGTAGCTCCTTGTGTGCCCATTACAATTATATCTATTCCCTCTCTGGAGGTAACCTTTAACACCTCAACCAACAAAGATTCTAAGGCTATATGCGTTATGAAACTATGTTTCTCATTTTTATTTAAATTCTCTATTTCACTACAGAATTCATTTATATGGGTTTCGGTTTCTGATTGCCAATTGTCCCCAAGTCCAACATGTGCTGGTGATCCCAAAAGGTAATCAACCCTATAAGCTACAGGGGTATAAGCATGTAACAAGTAGAAAACACATTCCACATCTTTATAAAAATGCAGGGCGTAATCTATAGCATTTCTAGAATTTTCAGAAAAATCTGTTGGTAAAAGTATTTTTAGCATGACTTTTGATTTGTCTTATAAAAATATAACCATCTAAAGAAAAAAAACATGACATTTATCAGTTTACCGCTTAATAATTGCTGATTTTTAAAATCATTCCTTATTTTAAGAAGGCCTTAGAGCCAATAAATTTTTAAACTATATATTTGTAATCACTAACCTATTTTTTCTGGCCCCACAACTGTAAAAAGAAGGTGATTAATTAATAAATATTTAACCTCATTAAGAAGTTATATACTTTTTAAAAAATCCTCTTATTATGAACTCTGTAAAATTAACGTGTGTAGTAATAGACGACTCTAAGACGCAGCGCACGGCAGTTGCAAAACTTATAAACAACCACATCAATCTCCGTTTTATTGCAGACTACAAGAACGCTGTGGATGCTCAAAAACATATGGGGGAAAACAACATTGACCTCGTTTTTTTAGATATTGAAATGCCCCTTATTAATGGGTTTCAATTTATAGACTCTTTAAAGAACCGACCACAAATTATTCTCATATCAGCCAAAGAACAATATGCCATGCAGGCCTTTGATTATGATGTAACGGATTATCTTCTTAAGCCTATTGGGCAAGAACGTTTTAATACCGCCATTAAAAAAGCGCTCCAAAACAATATTGAAATTGAAGAAAACGAGGACGACTATATTTTTGTAAATAGCAAACTAAAAAAAGTAAAATTACCTCTTGGTGATATAAAATGGGTTGAAGGCCTAGGTGATTATATTAAAGTCATTACCGATGAACAGAACATTTTAATTCTGTCTACCATGAAATCTTTCGCGGAAAAACTTCCGGAAGACAGATTTCTAAGGGTTCACAAATCATACATTATAAATCTTGATAAAGTGGAGAAGTTTAACGGCTCGCAGGTTGAAGTATGCGGACATTCAATTCCACTAAGCAGGCACAAAAAACTCGCATTAGAAGACGCCCTATTGAATTCACAGGCGCACTAGTCTTCTCTTTTCCAAAAAAACAAAAGGCCGATCTTAAGATTGGCCTTTCTACTTATATTATTGTTGTTCCGCCGCTTGGCCGCACCTCAAAAGCTTCCAGTGTAATATCAAACTTATCTTTGTATGCCTTTGTAGCCGAGCTTACAAAGTCTCCTACGGCACTTTCGTGTACAATATTCAACGTACAGCCACCAAAGCCACCGCCGGTCTGTCGCGCTCCCAAAACTTGATTGTTATCTTTTGAGAAATCTACCAAGAAATCAGATTCAGGGCAACTGACTTCATATTCCTTACTAATGCCATCATGTGCCATATAAAGTAACTCACCTACCTCTTTAAGATTGTTTTGTTTTAAGGCTTCTACCATCTTTAACACCCTATTGTTCTCTTTTACAATAAAAGAACATCTATTGTATACTATAGGGTTCATGTAATCTTTGGAAGCAAGAAGCATTTCTTCATCAACGTCCCTCAATGATTTTACGCTGGGATATTTCTGTTGTATTACAGCTACACCTTGCTCACATTCTTGCTTACGGGTATTATATTCACTAGAAGCTAGGTTATGGGAAACTTTAGTATTAAGAAGGATTATTTTATACGGATATAGGTCTATAGGAATATGTTTGTATTCTAAAGAACGACAATCTAAAAGAATAACATTTCCGGCCTCGCTCATTACCGAAGCAAATTGGTCCATTATACCACATTGCGTTCCCACGTAGGTATGCTCTGCGGTTTGAGAAAGCTGTACCATTTCTATCTTGGACAAGCCCAAATCAAACATCTCATTAAGACCAAACGCCAACCCACATTCTAATGCCGCGGAAGAACTAAGTCCTGACCCTGTAGGCAAGTTACTCTCTACCACACAGTCAAAACCCCTTACCTTATCCGTTCGTTTTGAGATTTCATTCAATACACCAAGAATGTAATTCTCCCACTCTACCTTGCTAACGGCTACTTTATTCAAATCAATTTCAAACCCCGTATCATACGTTTTACTGTATACGTGGCATTGGTTATCAGAACCGTTCTTTTTAAAACTAAAGGTGATGTTTTTTTCTATAGCCGTTGGCAATACATACCCCATATTATAATCCGTATGTTCACCTATAAGGTTAATTCTACCTGGCGATGAAATGACCAACTCTGGCTTAAAATTATTTAAAAATTGCATAAGGGAAATTATTTATTTTGAATTACGAACCATATCAGGTGTAGCAACAGTTCTAAAACCCAAATGTTCTAATGATGAATCTAAACTTGTGGCCATACGGGAAGAGACCCTATAACTGGCACAGTAACTGGCATTACATAAAAACGAACCGCCTTTCATTACTTTTTCTCGGGCATACGGATCTCTTTCATTATAAGCTTGGTCAGCTCCTACCGGATTTTTTGCTATAGGATAAGTGGCATTTACCTCTTTATAATAATTTGTGTTGTACCAATCATTTGTCCACTCCCATACATTTCCTGCCATATCATATAAACCAAAATCGTTTGCAGGGTATGATTTTACCGGTGCGCGAAGGCCAAAACCATCTGTCTCAACGTTGGTAACCGGAAACTCACCTTCCCAAGTATTTGCTTTTTCCGATAATTTGGTATCCTCATCGCCCCAATAATAAGTAGTGTTCAAATGATTACCGCGAGCAGCACGCTCCCACTCCGCTTCGGTCGGCAGACGTCTGTTAGCCCACTCACAATATGCTAAAGCATCTTCATAAGCAATGTGAACCACAGGGTAATTTCCTTTTCCTTTTATAGAACTGTCAGGCCCGTTTGGATGTTGCCAATCGGCACCGATCGTCCAGCTCCACCATTGCGAAAAATCATATAAATTAGGTACGGAACTCTTTGCTTGCTTAAAAGTTAATGAACCCGGTTGCATGATACTATCATGAGGTTTTGGAGTTCCTTCAGGAAGTTGTTTTTTCATTTCCTCCCAATCTATTTGGCGCTCCGCAACAGTTTCATAACCCGTTGCTTTCACGAATTTCCTAAAGTCGTCGTTGGTAACCTCTGTAACATCCATGAAGAAACCATCTACCGCAACTTTATGTGCCGGTTTCTCATGCTCCATTGCCCCTTTATCTTGAGGCACCGCACCTTGCGAAAATACAGCTCCGGGAACCCAAACCATACCTTCAGGAGCAGATACATCCGTTGGCTTTTCTTTTATAACCGTAGTATCCACCTCTACAGTTTTGGGAGCTTCTATTTTTTCGGCAGATTGAACTACTTCTGTTTTTACTTTCTGAGATTTATCTTCCTTACACCCTATTGACAAGCAAAGAAGTGCCGCAGAAGCAAAAAGTTTAATTGTATTATGCATAATTCTATTTCAAAAATGGAAAACAAAGTTAAACCTATTTTCCGGTTAACCACTATGTTAGAAACGTGAGGTTTCTTTAAAAAAATGGAAACAAAAAAATGTCCCCGAGATTACGGGGACATAAGTATTATCTAGTCATCTTAAATTAAATTACGACTGTTTCCCCAGGTTTTGGAATGTTATAAGTACCATCTGCATTAGGCTGAACAGGAGCAGGAGAATCCCATGTTAATTCGTCCGGTGCCAAATCTATATTTGACTGCATGGCCTCATCCCATTTGATAACTTTACCTGAATATGTAGCCATTCTACCAATAATAGCACTCATGGTACTTTTGGCCCCATTTTCGGCATCTGCAATTACGCCTCCATTCCTAATTGATTCAAAAAGCTTCACATGCTCTACCTCATATGGGTTTGGATCATCTTTACCTCTGTGCTCAAATATAGCGTTACCGTTCCAATCCGTTAAGGTAGCTGTATCTCCTTTAGTATAAACCGTACCTTTTGTTCCCTGGAAAAATTCTGAAACCTTACTCATAGTTTCCGGTTGGTGACGACATTGACTAGCTATTACGGCACCACTGGGATAAGTATATTCCACAAAATGATGATCATAAATTTCACCATGGTCTTTTCCGTTACGGACTTGTCTACCTCCCATACCTTGCGCAGAAATAGGATATTCACCAACAAACCAGTTTGCGACATCTATATTATGTATGTGCTGCTCTAAAATGTGATCACCGCACAACCAATTAAAGTAGTACCAGTTTCGCATTTGATATTCAAGCTCGCTTTGCCCTGCTTGACGCTCACGAACCCAAACTCCGCCACTGTTCCAATACACTTGCCCAGAAACAATTTTACCGATGGCATCTTTTTTAAGGTGGTCCATCGCAGCCAAATAACTGTCTTGATAATGTCTTTGAAGACCTACTACTACATTTAACTTATTCTCTTTTGCCTTTTTTGCCGCAGCTAAGACCTTACGAACACCTGGTACATCTGTTGCAACTGGTTTTTCCATAAACACGTGCTTGCCGTTGTTTATAGCATATTCAAAATGTTGAGGACGGAAACCCGGAGGTGTCGCCAAAATAACCACATCGGCTAAATCCATAGCTTTGTTAGCCGCATCAAAACCAACAAATTGATTCTTTTCTTTTACGTTTATTTTTTTGGTCTCACCCATGGCCTTAGAAATGTTCGCCAAGCTTCCTTTTAAGCGATCTTCAAAGGCATCTGCCATTGCCACCAATTCTATATTTTCATCGGCATTAAGTGCTTGTACCGCAGCACCAGTACCGCGACCTCCGCAACCTACCAACGCCAATTTCAACTTTTTGTCTCCTAATACATTAGCCATACCACTCATTTGTAGGTTAGGCAATAACATAGCTCCGCCGGTAAACAATGCGGTGTTCTTTACAAAATCTCTTCTTGATTTTTTGATCATACTGGTTTTGGTCTTGTTTTCTTTCATTTTCTCAATATTTCTGGAATTATTTGTAGCACATAATCTTTCTATAAAGCAGGTGTGAATATAAAAATAATAAGGCAACTTATTAGGTAAAAAATTACGTTTTTCTCACTTTGCCTCTATCAATTTTATCAAAGAAATATAATATTGTTAATTTTTATACCTCCCTCTGTGGAAGCGCATATCTGTATCCCAACCTCTGTTAATTAACAGCGATTAAGAAAGAGTCCACTCTTTTTCACACTTAAACACTTGACTTTTGGCACCTTGAAGGTAACATAGTTAATTTAAATAAGTGTATATTTAACACATGATTAATTGAAAAAAGAAATTATCAGCTCTTTTTCGGGCTTTTTAATAGGATGTACATCTTTGTTAAATTCCGATTTTTTTTATCAATTACATATTTTTGATTTATCTTTCGTTTCGATTTTCGCAATAAATATTTATCAAATGTTACTTTTACGAATCTCAGCTTAAACAACAAACCAATATTTTATGGAAACAAAAACAAATGAAATGGCCTCAAACGCCAATAGACTTTTTTATGCAAGTTGCTTTGCTTTAATTACAACCGCATTCTCTTTTAGTATTAGGGCCGGTATTCTTCCTCAGTTAGGAGAAGAATTAAGCTTAAGTGGTGAACAATTAGGTTTCATAAATTCCATGTGGTTTTTAGGCTTTCCGTTGTCAATGGTCATAGGCGGACTCATTTATCATAAAGTAGGCGGAAAAGCAATTATGCAATTCGCTTTCTTTGCACATGCCGTTGGTATAATCATGACTATTTACTCAGGAAGTTATACAGGTCTTCTTATCTCAACCCTATTAATAGGTTTAGGAAATGGCTGTACGGAAGCTGCTTGTAACCCAATGATCGCAGATGCCTACCAAGGAAACAGAATGAGTACCATGATGAACCGTTTTCATATGTGGTTCCCAGGTGGTATTGCTATTGGTAGTCTTATCTCTAGCTTTATGACCGATATGCAATTTAGCTGGGAAACTCAAATATGGTTGATTATTATACCAACCTTAATCTATGCCTATTTATTTTTTGGACAATCTTGGCCTAAGGCCAAAGTGGAAGAAGCCGCTACTATTGGAGGAAACTTTAAAGCGATGCTTTCCCCCCTATTCCTTTTTATGTTAGTATGTATGGCATTGACAGCTATATCAGAGTTTGGACCGAACCAATGGGTAGGTCTCATTCTTTCCAAAAGTGGTGCAAACCCAATGATTATTTTAGCACTTACCGCAGGATTAATGGCTGTTGCCAGATTCTTTGGCGGAAATATGGTAGCGAAGTTCAATCAGACGGGAGTTCTATTAGGCTCTGCTGTTTTAGCAACCTTAGGTATTTATATGTTCAGTACACAAACAGGTGCAATGGCGTATGTTGCCGCTATTTTCTTTGCCTTAGGCGTTGCATATTTCTGGCCTAACATGATTGGTTTTGTTGCTGATAAAATTCCAAAAAGTGGTGCTTTAGGGCTTTCTATTGTTGGTGCCGTAGGGATGTTCTCCAGCTCTATCTTTCAGCCTATTATTGGCGGATGGATTGATTCCGATAAAGCAAAAGCCGCTGCGGAAGGTTTTACTGGTGATGAGCTAGATTTGGTTTCCGGTCAAGCTACTTTATTAACGATGACCATATTCCCAGGTATTCTAATCGTACTTTTCACCCTGCTTTATTTCTGGATGAAAAACAGAAAAGAAAATCCGGAAGCGGAAGTCGCATAGATTACCAAATCCAGAAGATATTTTAAAAGCCCGATGTTATATCGGGCTTTTTTTGTACTTAACAATTTAGTTAACAGCGCTCCGAACTGCTCTTCTTGCCTTTTATTTTATTTTTTGCCCATATGCTTCAACCATTCTCATAGGGATCTAAAGTAACAATGCTTCCGTCCGGGTTATAGGTGATTTCGGCAACTTTTACGGATCTTAAATGTGTTACCCCTTTAGAGAGGCTAGAATCATGGTAAAACAAATACCATTTACCATCTACCTCACATATGGAATGATGAGAGGTCCAACCTACAACAGGATTTAAAATTCGCCCTGTATATGTAAACGGACCGTAGGGATTATTCCCAATGGCATAACAAATAAAATGTGTATCTCCTGTGGAATAGGAAAAATAATATTTGCCGTTATACATATGCACCCAGGAGGCTTCAAAAAAGCGCCTATTATTATCAATTTCTAAGAGAAGGTTTCCGTTTACGTCTAAAATCTGGACCTCTTTAGGTTCCTCTGCAAACTCCAACATATCATCGGTCAATTTTGCTACAATAGGCAATAAGGCATGTTCCTTGGGCTCTGGCATTTCATTAATTTTATCGTATGTATTGTTCCGATATTTTTGAAGTTGTCCTCCCCAAATTCCTCCGAAATACATATAGCAGCATCCGTCCTCGTCCTCAAACACAGCAGGGTCAATGGAGTAGCTTCCTTTTATAGCTTCGGGCCGAGGCGTAAAAGGTCCTTCTGGAGCATCGCCCACGGCAACACCAATTTTAAAAATCCCATCATAACCTCGTGCCGGAAAATATAAGTAGTATTTCCCATTTTTATGAGCTGCATCAGGAGCCCACATTTGCTTTTCTGCCCAGGGAACATCATCTACATGAAGGGCTACACCATGGTCGATTGCTTCATCATTTATTCCATCCATCGAAATAACATGGTAATCTTCCATTGCAAAATGACTTCCTAAATCATCAAAAGGTATCTCCGATTCAATATCATGTGAGGGATAAATATATATTCTTCCATTAAAAACATGAGCTGAAGGATCTGCCGTAAATATATGTTTAACCAACGGTTTGGAAATAGCATTCTCATTCAGTTTATCAAAATCAATATGTTCTATAGATTCTTCTGGCATAGGATTTACTTTATTGTTTTTGGATTAACTTATTCTATTCTTCGCTGTTTTAGGTCTATTTCTATTTGGGTTTCCATCTGTTTGTTTATTTCATAAAGAAATAGCAACCCTATACCCAATAAAAATGGAATTGCCGGATAAATACTAACCAGCATTTTTGTGCCATAAACCGCACTTTCTGGTTGCCTAACCAATTCTCCCCCCATAGCTTCTTTAGAAATATAACCGTATGCACCTAAAATGGACGTAACCAAAGCGCTACCTATACTCAAACCTCCTTTTAAGCCTACCATCATTGCCGAAAAAATTATAGCTGTAGCTCTTCTGTTAGTTTTCCATTCAGAAAAATCCGCAACGTCGGCAATCATAGCCCACAGCAATGGAATGGTCAACCCATAAAAAAATCCATGAAAAATCTGAGCTGCAAATATGAGTCCCACAAATCTGGGAGCGAGGAAATAAAAGAAAACAATAAATAGCGTTGATAGAAAAAGTGCCACCATAAACACATCTCTTTTTCCATACCTATCTGCAAATCTTTTGGATAAGGTTATACCAAAAATCATAAATATAATTCCTCCTGCATTAAAGAGACCAAATCCTGCAGAAACCGGATTCTCACCAAAAAAATTGACACCAATAGATTCCAAGCCATTAATAATGGGTTGTATAAAGTGCGTCAAACTTTCTTTGTCCACATAGTTTTCAAAATAATAAACATAAGCCCCACCTTTCATTGCCAGGGTTACAAACACCAGTGTAGTGAGAACCAACATAATAATCCAAGGTCTATTCTGGAATAAATCGCCCAAGTCCTCTTTTAATGTAGACTTTTGATCTGGAGTGGGCACTACCCGTTCTTTGGTTGTCAAAAATGTAATAATGAGCATTACCGTACCAATGACGGCTAGCCAAGTCATTACAATTTCTATACCCACCGCTTTATTGCCATTCCCCACGGATTCAATTATAGGAAGCATGAAAACTTGCACGAAGAACTGTGCCAACATCACAGCTACAAAGCGGTAGGCAGATAAGCTGTTTCTTTCGCCCATATCACCTGTAATGACTCCGCTTAATGCGGAATACGGCAAATTATTGGCAGCATACAGTAGTAAAAGTAGAGAATAGGTTACTACGGCATAAATGACCTTTCCTTTATATTCAAAATCTGGTGTGCTGAACGCCAGTAAGGCAACAACTCCCAACGGCACAGCAGTATATAAAACCCAAGGTCTAAACTTACCCCACTTTGACGTAGTACGATCTGCCAAAGCCCCAATTATAGGATTGAAACCAAAGGCCGCAACAAGGCCTACGGTTAATATAATTGCAGATGCATGACCGGTTTCAAGTCCGTATATATCTGTATAAAAGTAAGCCAGATATGTCATTAAGGTTTGAAAGACCAAATTTGCGGATAGGTCTCCTAGACTATAGCCAATTTTCTCCCTAACGGATAATTTTTGAGGTTTTGAGTTCATAAAGTTAAAGGTGGTTGGTTGGTTATTTTAGTTGGTCTTGAGACCGGTTACGACGTGGTATGCTTTCTTTGTTTTGTAGTCTCTATCAAAAAGTAGTGGGTAATTAGTTCTTTTTTTAATAGGCCAATTATTAAGCCATGAGCTCTTATCGTTTACACCCCAGAAAGTCACCCTATCTATCTTATCACTATGCTTTAGAAATAGTTTAAAAATATCGCGATAGCGATTGGCCAACTGCACTTCTACGGAGTCTGGCAATACATCTGGGTATGGGTTCATTTCATCACTGTTCTCAAAGTTCTGACTTATCTCCGCTCCTTCAAGTTCCCATGGGTTGGGAAGAACGGTAATGTCCAATTCCGTAATAGCTACTTTAATCCCTAATTTGGAATAGGCAATAATGCTCGTCTCCACTTCTTCCAATGAAGGTTCGGTAAGGCCCCAATGGCCCTGCATACCAACCCCGTGAATCTTAACTCCGTTTTTTTGAAGGTTTTCGATAAGCTGAATAGCCCCTTCCCTTTTTTTGGGCTTCCACATATTGTAATCATTGTAATACAACTCTGCAGAGGGATCCGCTTTTTCGGCAATTTTAAAAGCATACTCCAAATACCGTTCACCCATAACTTTTAAAAAAACAGATTCTCGGAGAGCACCATCTTCATTCAAGGCTTCGTTTACCACATCCCAACTGTCTATCTTGCCCTTGTACCTTTCCGCTACCGTGGTTATATGCTCTTTAATATAGTTTGCCATTACAGCGCTATCCTTTACAGAGTTCATCCATGAGCCAATTTGACTATGCCATAACAATGTATGCCCCACTATGTGCATATTGTTCTTTTTGCCAAGGGCCACATATTTATCCGCCATTTCAAAATTGAAGGAATTGGGAGAGGGATGGATTTCCTGCCATTTCATTACATTTTCAGGACTTATTGTATTGAACTCTTTCTTCAAAATTTGAAGCGCTTGCGTATTTTTTCCTAAAATAACCCCATCATTTACTGCTGCACCTATGTAAAAATCTTTTGCGTATAGCTTTTTAAGGCTGGCATCATGCTCCTCCGTTCGCAGTTTAGTTTCCCTTATTTTTCCAAAACCGACTAAAAACAATAAAATTATGACGCATACGACAATTGACTTTACCATATCTTAAATTTGAACTAATTAAACTATTGGACTAAAAACTGAGATTAACACAGTCTTAAAGTTTTTTAATTATGAATATGATAAAATTCGGTAAATAACTAAATGTGAGATACTACAAATGAAGCGCTATCTAGAATATTTGTGGCATTTGTACTTTTTAGCTTAACAAGCATAGTTTCATTGGCAGTACAAAGAAGAAAAAACTGTTATTATGGCACTATTTTATTTCCGTTGGAAGGAGCCCAAAATGAGCCTTGAAGCACTTAGTGAAATAGGAAGGAGATGAAAAACCGACTTTAAAGCACACTTCGCTAATGGACTCGTTTCCGGTTTCTATCATCTGTTTTGCTTTTTCCAGTCTAATATTCCTCAAAAACTCGTTTGCGGTATACCCCGTAAGTGCCTTTATTTTTCTGTACAACTGACTTCTACTAAGGTTTAGCTCTTCAGCCAACTGTTCCACGCTTAGGTTTTCATCTGCGAGGTTAGCGGTAATATACTTTAGCACCTTTGCGATAAAACTTTTATCCAGCTCCGACGTATTCTCGGGCACTTTTACATTGTTTGAATCATTTAAGTACTTATTGAACAAGACCTGCCTGCTGCTTAAAATCTGTTTTAACTGAGCTCTTAAAACAGTCATCTCAAAAGGTTTGGTCAAATAAATATCTGCACCACTATCAATTCCCTTTACCCAATCATCCGTCATTGTTTTGGCCGTTAACATAAGAATAGGTATATGACTGGTGTTAAGATTTTCTCTAATCCGTCTGCAAAATTCAAAGCCATCCATTTCTGGCATAACTACATCTGTAAGAATAATATCTGGGGTTCTTTTTTCGGCCGCTTTTAACCCTTCAATTCCATTTACAGCCTCAATTACCGTGTAAAATTCTTTAAGCTCATTCTTTAAATACGTCCGCAACTCGGCATTATCCTCAACAATTAATAGCGTGGTAGTAGACACTTCATTCGTAAAACGATCTACAATATCTTCGGTAGCCATAGCTGATTGTGCTTCCCTTTTTTCCAATTTAGGATTCAGAAATAATTCACTGGGCTTAAAATGCGCATTGCCCATAGGGAGGAAAATCCTAAACTTTGTGCCTACACCTTCCTCACTTTCTACCTCTATTTTTCCTTTTAAGAGATCTACAAAACTTTTTACCACTTCCAAACCAATGCCAGTACCTCCATAATACTGACTGTTCATTTTTTCCACTTGATAAAAACGCTCAAATATTTTCTTTAAATCATCCTTGCCAATACCAGTACCCGTATCTTCAATACTAATTTCCAAAGCTTGGAGAGCCTCATTTTCATCTATTTGAGGAAATACAATTTTTTGCATAGACTTATAAACACTTACCGTTATCTCTCCCTGATCAGGTGTAATTTTAAACGCATTGGAAAGTATATTAAAAATCACTTTCTCTAACATAGAAGGATCACTCCACAATATTATTGGCGGTTCGTCCGCTTCCACGGAAAGATGCACATTCTTCTGTATGGCTTCTTCTTCAAAGTGATCGGTGATTTCCTTTACGAAACTTACAGCTTCTAATTCTGACACTTTTACATTGAGTTTATTGATATCTAACTTTCTAAAATCCATTAACTCATCAATCAACCGTTTTAATCTGTTAGTGTTTTTGTAGATGATTCCTAATTTTTCTATAACCTTCTTAGAAAACGCAGGCCCAGATTCACTTAGAATATCTTCAAGAGGGTTTAAAATAAGTGTAAGCGGCGTTCTGAACTCATGCGAAATATTAGTAAAAAACTGAATTTTCCTATCGTTAAGTGCTTCTTCCTGCTGACGCTTTTCACGCTCAAACTGAATTATCCTTTTCTCTCGTATCCTCTGGCTTGCAAGGTTCACTAAAAAATAGGTAATGAGTAGAAGAGCCAAAACATAGCCCAATACAGCCAAGTTTGTACTCCACCACGGCGCTAAAATAGTAAGGCGCAATGTTTTGGGCTTTACGTTCCATACCCCGTCATTATTGGCCGCTTTTACTTTAAAAACATAATCTCCCGGTGGTAGATTGGTATACGTAGCACTCCTATTTTCCCCCACATAGTTCCAACGATTATCAAACCCTTGTAAATAATATGCGTACTGATTTTTTTTGGGTCTTGTGAAATTAATGCCAGCATATTCTATGCTAAATACAGATTGTTTGTTGTTTAGGGTTATTTTTTCCGTTTGCCCAATAACCTTTTTTAAAGGCGATTCTTCAGCATTCGGAAAAACGGACTTATTAAAAAGTTTGAAGTCCGTAAAATAAACCTGTGGCTCATAGTTATTGAAGCTCAAGTTTTTGGGGTCTATAGAATTAACCCCCTCATAACTACCAAAATACAGAATACCGGACGCGTCTTTATAAGTAGAGTTATAATTGAAATCATTAGCTAATAAACCATCATCCTTATTAAAATTCTTAAAAACCGCTTTTTCTACATTCAGTCTAGTTATGCCATTGTTTCCACTGATCCAGATATCTCCATTATCATCTTCTTGAATAGAAGCTATAGTCTCTTGAACCAGACCATCTTTTTGTCCGTACCAGGTAAATGTATCCGCCACCGGATTATATTTACATACACCTGCACCATCCGTACCTATCCATATTCTGTTCTTACTATCCTCAAATAATGATATTACCCTATCTACATGTAGGTTTTGCCCCTTATCTGCATACATACGTTCTACCAAAGAAACAACTTTCTCGCCCGGAGAAAAATCAGCAGGTATTTTATACAATCCGCCGGTTGTTCCTATCCAAAGAAAGTCAATACTATCTACCAAAACTATACGCACTTCTCCATGACTAGGCCTTTTGTCAGGAAAGATTTGAGCATTATGAGAGGTGATTTTTTTGGTTTTAGGATTATATGAATGTAACCCTTCTTCATACGAGCCAATCCAAATTATTCCATTTTTATCTTCATCAAAGGTCATGATACGGTTGTTTGTCAACCCCCCATTCGTATTTGACGTTGTATAATTTATAAAAGTTGATGAGTTTTTAGGAAGGAAGTAAATACCGGAATTCCACGTACCTACCCAAAGATTGTTTTGACTATCAAAAAAAATTCCGGCAATTGCCGCTGCATCAATATTGTTCGCTATTGGGTTTTGATCATCTTTTAAATGAACAATACTCTTATCCTTAGAATCATAAACATCTATACCCCCACCATCTAAACCAAACCATAACCTACCTTGCTCATCACTTACAATACCCGTAACCGAAGGTAAAATAAGGGAATTGTTAATCTCAAATAAGCTTTCAGTATCATTGAATTTATCATACAACTTATCATATACCCCTACTCCTTTATTATAGTAGCCTATCCAAATTCGCTCTTGTTTATCCACAAAAACGGACCAAATGGAGTTGGACTGTACACTATGAACATCTGACTTGTTATACCGATAATTCCTAATGGAAGCTCCCTCAGTATCCAAAACATAGAGCCCATCATTTTCCGTGCCACAAATGATGTTTCCATCACTTGCTTGGGCTATAGATAAAATTCTCTGCTGAGAGATAGGGTAATTATTTATTTTATAGCCACCAGAAGGCTGCTGTTTTATCTTTATTAATCCATCTGTAAAAGTACCCAACCAAATAGCTCCTTCCCTATCTTGAAAGATGGTAATAATATTTTTATTCGGATTCTTAATTTGTTCATAATAATCATTCAAAACCTGAGAAGGCACAACCTTTACCCCATCATACTCAAAAAGTCCGTAATTGGTGGTTACAAAAATCTTACCCGAAGCACTTTTTATTATGCCAGTAACCTGAATTGATGATTTTGCCAATGTAGATTGAAAAGGAATGGGTTCACTTCTTAAGGTTTCCGGGTCAATCCTAAAAACCCCATGGTAATAAGAACCTACTAACAGCTCTCCGTTAATACCTTCTTGTATGGTTTTTATCAGAATACCATCTTCCAATCCTTGTTTATCATCTAATTGAACCGCATTGAAGTTATCAAGGTCTCTATTATACACGTCCAAACCGGTTTCTGTACCAACCCACAATCTATCCGAACTATCTATGTACGAGGTATATATTAGAGAATTACTCAGTGATTTTTCATCATTAAAATCCTTCGTATAGGTGGTGATATCAATACCGTTATATTTCTTTAGACCAACACCATTGGTCCCCATCCAGATGAACCCCATGCTATCTTGAACTATAGTAGAAACCGCTCTCTGTGTATTGTTCTGCTCAATGTTTACGAAAGTATATTCAGGTTTTGAATTTTGGGCATGTAGAAAACCTTGTGTAGAAAACACACAAAACATAGAAATCAAAAATATCTTAATCCACTTCATATATAACACCACTTAATCAGGTGTGTTTAGACTTATTTTTACTACCATAGAAAGCAATTGATTTTTGAGGCCGTTGGAAGATAGGTCAATTGTTCAATTCATGCAAATAGGCAATTACATTCATCAAGTGTACAAAACAAAAAATAGGCTTAAACTAAATTGCCGGTAGTTTTACCACCGGCAACAAAGCTTAAAGATCAATAAACGACTAATTTACTTTAGTACTATCTTAACCTAAATATACTGGTTAATTATATTTTCGAACAATTCTTGTTTACCGCTTTTAAGTTCCAGCTCACCGTTCTTAGTCGCTAAATCATACAAGTTTTCAAGACTTAATTTACCAGATTCAAATTCCTGCCCCTTACCAGAATCAAAAGAACTGTAACGGTTTTCACGTAGCTTGGTGTAATCTGAAGAAGCCATTATCTTATCTGCAGTAATCAACGCTCTGGCAAAGGTATCCGCACCCCCAATGTGCGCCAAGAAGATATCTTCAAGGTCCGTAGAATTTCTTCTGATTTTAGCATCAAAGTTAACCCCGCCACCTTGTAGACCACCTGCCTGTAAGAATACCAGCATAGCTTCGGTGGTCTCTTGAATATTGTTCGGGAACTGATCCGTATCCCAACCATTTTGGTAATCACCACGGTTAGCATCCAAGCTACCCAACATTCCGGCTTTAGCTGCAACTTCCATTTCGTGCTGAAAAGTATGCTGAGCCAAAGTAGCATGGTTCACCTCAATATTAATTTTAAAATCTTGGTCAAGACCATATTCTCTTAAGAAGCCTATTGCCGTAGCCGAATCAAAATCATACTGGTGTTTTGTTGGCTCCATTGGTTTTGGCTCAATAAAGAAATTACCTTTAAAACCTTGCTTACGGGCATAATCTCTGGCCATAGTCAAAAACTGCGCCATATGGTCTAATTCACGACCCATATTGGTATTCAAAAGGGACATATACCCTTCACGGCCTCCCCAGAAAACATAGTTTTCACCATCTAGGGCCATAGTGGCATCCAAGGCTAGTTTAACCTGCCCACCAGCTCTGGCAACCACATCAAAATCAGGATTCGTAGCTGCGCCGTTCATATATCTTGGGTTAGAAAAACAGTTGGCGGTACCCCATAATAATTTAATACCGGAAGCCGATTTCTTTTCTTTGATATACTCGGTAATAGTAGCCAATCTTTTTTCTGATTCAGCGAAAGTTGAAGCTTCTTGGATCAAATCAAAATCATGGAAACAGAAATAATCAAAACCTATTTTACTAATAAATTCAAAGGCTGCATCCGCTTTATCCTTTGCTGCCTGAACCGCATCAGAAGATGTATCCCAAGGGAAATTTTGTGTGCCGGGACCAAACGGGTCAGAACCTTGTCCGCAGAACGTATGCCAGTATGCGATAGCAAATTTAAAATGCTCCCTCATAGTTTTACCTGCAACAACCTGGTCCGGGTTGTAATATTTAAACGCTAAAGGGTTGTCTGATTCTTTCCCTTCAAACTTAATGTCGCCAATTCCTTTAAAATACTCTTTGTCTCCTAAAAATGCCATATTATTTGTTTTTTAATACTTGTTCTAATTCCTTTTTCCATGCCGAATATGCCGTTTGCAAGGCTTCTTTTTCTTCAGAAGGCTTATAGCTCATAACATAATCATTGGTCATTATCTGCTCACCGAAGCTTGTAAAATCGCCTTCACTTAAAATACAGGCCCTTGCCGCTCCAATGGCTCCTGTAGTATTGTAAATTTCAATTTCCCTATCAATAAGGGTCGCTATTGTATTTGAGAAAATTTTGGACCTAAACAGGTTATCATTCCCTGCCCGTATTTTGGTAGCGGTAATTCCGTCCGATCTAAGGATTTCCATACCGTAAACAAATGAGAAAGCTATACCTTCTAGAGAAGCCCTACACAAATGTGCTTTGGTATGATTGTTTAAATTAATTCCATAAATATTGGTGCCCAAATCCACACTGTTCAGCATACGCTCGGCACCGTTTCCAAAGGGCAATATTTTAACCCCATCAGAACCTTGAGGAACTGAATTGGCCAAATCGTTCATTTCATCATACGAAGCAACATCCAAATTATTCAGCATCCAACGGTACTGAATACCTGCTCCGTTAATACAAAGAAGTTTTCCTACAAACCTGTTGGCCTCACTATAATTCACGTGGGCAAAGTTGTTTACCCGTGAGCTTTCCTTTACCGAAAGATTATCGGTTACCGCATAAATTACTCCAGATGTACCACCTGTAGCCGCAACTTCTCCTGGGTTGAAAACATTTAAAGACAAGGCATTATTGGGCTGGTCACCTGCTCTGTATAAAATTGGCGTACCTGCATTTAAACCGGACTCTTTTGCCCCTTGTTCCGAAACTTTACTTTGTACAGAAAAGGTATCTACTATTTCTGGTACGTGAGATTCGTTCAACCCGTAATAATCCAGCAACCATGTGGCCAGACTATTCGTTTTAAAATCCCAAAAGATACCTTCCGATAGTCCAGATAAGGTTGTATTTGCAATACCACTTAATCTTGTAGCTATATAATCGCCAGGTAGCATAAACTTATGGATACGTTCAAAAACCTCCGGCTCGTTATCTTTTACCCATTTCAATTTGGATGCGGTAAAGTTAGAAGGTGAGTTCAATAAATTCTCACTGCAACGGTCATTGCCAAGTGCATCAAATGCTTTTTGTCCAATTTCTACCGCTCTACTGTCACACCAAATAATGGAATCGCGCAATGGTTTAAGGTCTTCGTCCACAACAACCAAACCGTGCATTTGGTAAGATATACCCACTCCGGTAACCTGTTCCGGTTTGATGCTGTTCTCGGACAGTAATGTTTTTGTAGCGGTACAAACATGTTTCCACCAAGTATCCGGGTCCTGTTCTGCCCAACCATTATTAATGGCCAGAATATCCATTTCCTTTTTGGGTTCGCTCACTACCGCAACCGGTTTTCCCGTACTTACCTCAACCAAGGCCGCTTTTATGGATGAACTCCCAATATCATATCCTATACTATACATAATTCTTCATGTTTGTAAGTGCTGGCATTTGTTGAAGGAATTCCTTTAGAAAAAGTACTATTCAATTCAAAACCAAGCTCTTTTGTCAAATTTAAACTATAACTTAAAACGAACTGTAGATAATTCCATTCTGCACTAAAATACGAAATAGCAGCATTTTTAAATTGAAAATTTCATAACCACAACCTGTTTAAAATCAGATATTTATAATTATTTATGTTTTTCGAAATGGGTTTCGTAAAAAGCGTAGTTGCAAAATGCTATTTTAGCAATCCAGAAGACAAAAAAGAGGAAGAAAAGAGGAAGAAAAGAGGAAGAAAATTATTGATGATATTTAGTATCTTGAAACGGTTATGAAGCGAAAACTTAGTTTAGACGATATTGCCAAGCACTTTAAGGTATCTAAATCTACCGTATCCAAAGCCTTGAACGACAGCCATGAAATTAGTGACCGTACCAAAGCCAAGATTATTGCTTATGCACGAGAACATAAGTACCGACCGAATTTAAACGCAATAAATCTTAGAAAAGAACCTTCTCAATCCGTAGGTGTTATTATTCCAAATATTCTCAATTATTTCTTTGCCCAAGTTATTAGCGGAGTTGAAAAAATATTGAATGATAATGGTTACAATATGATTGCCTGTATCTCTAATGAATCCTATAAAAAGGAAGTTGCTATTACAGAAATGCTACGGAAGGGAGCTATATCCGGACTCCTTGTTTCCCTTGCCGAAGAAACGGGAAGACTTGACAAAGTAGAACACTTTGAACCTTTTTTGAACAAAGGTATACCTGTAGTAATGTTTGACCGTGTATCCTCAAAATTGAATTGCGACAAAGTTACGATTGATGATACAAAAACAGCCTATAATGCTACCGAACATCTTATAAAATCTGGATGCAAACGTATTGCAGTTGTTTCCTTATTGGGTGATCTTGAAATTTCTAAACTAAGAATAAATGGATATAGTCAGTGTCTAAAAGACCATGCTATTCCTGTAGACCAAAGCTTGATTTTTGAAAAGCTAGAAAAGTCATTAATGGAAGTTGAAATCAGAAAATTGCTTTCTAGCGGAAAAGTAGATGCTATTTTAGGATTGGAAGAAGAAGCCGGAGTCACCTCTTTGTTAACGGCAAATTCCTTAGGTATTAAAATTCCCGAGGAGCTCTCCATAGTTTGTTTTACTAATGGAATTCTTCCTAAATATGTAAGACCTAGTTTGACCTCCATTAGTCAACATGGCTATTATATGGGTGAAACCGCAGCAAAACAACTTGTGGAAAGAATAGAACAAAACGACACCGAAAAAGATTTTAAGACCGAGGTTATAAAAACCACAATGATTGAAAGGGAATCTACGCTGGCCTTAACTTAAGGTGGAAATTGCAATTGTGAAATAAAAAATGCGAACGATATTTTCAACTTGGCCAACTACTGTTTTACCGGGGGGCTGCATTCATCATCATTCCTATCATGAACAGCAGTAATAGACCTTCATAAATTTTCCATCAGGCATATATCGCTCGCATTTCAATGAACAAAATTTACAAATCGAACTAATTCTTAGTCTCTTTGTATACTTCAAAATTACTCTAACAAGCTATAAATCAAGACTTAAATTCGACAGGACTCAAGTACCCGTAGTTAAATGGCGTAAATCTGTAGAGGAACAGCGAAACGCTTAATTAAAGCTTTCATTGTAAACAACTTATAGTTGAGCAACAGTGATATAGTGTCCTAATCGATACTAGCGTTCCTACTCATTTTTGAAGCGACTACGCTTATAATCAATAGTTGTGTAGCATGAAACAACATTAGCGGTAAGAGTATGATACCTATGGAAGCCATATTGCTAAATAGGATTTTAGAAAACACCGTTCCGTGTACGAGTGACTTTTTTGTTCCACAAAACTGTGCGGTAATCCGGTCTTCCAAATCAAACCTCATTTTTAGAGCTAAAAAGCCAGTTAAAAGAAAAACGGTATAGAACAAAATAACCACGGCAAACAAAAGAAGTACTATATCTAAAATAGATACTGAAGAGAAAACATTCCCTGCAAACGATTCCGCAAAGCTTTTATAAATAATCAGAAGGATTATCGATTTATCAAATAACGTTAACTGCTTACCATACCTCTGTGCCATTTCTCCCAAGAACCGTTGTAAAAGAAAGCCCACTATGACCGGTAAAATAATTTGCACTATAAGTTTGGTATAAATGTCCGTAAAATCGAAGTCGGATTGTGCATTTTGCACAAATAGCCCCATCCACAAAGGAGTCACCAAAACACCTATGATTCCTGAAATACTTGCATTAAAAATAGCCGCTGGAATATTTCCCTTTGCAATGGAAACCATTACCACGGAAGAAGAAACGGTTGACGGTAAAGCTGCCAAAAAAAAGAAGGCAAGCCAAATGATTTCTTGTTCCTGGTTTTGAACTAACGGCCTAAAAAGCAACACCAATAACGGAAATATTACAAAAGTAGAGGCCTGTACCAATAGATGGAGTTTCCAGTTCTTAATACCCGAGTTCAATTTTTCGGGACTTAGTTTAAGACCGTAGAAAAAGAATATAAGAGAAACACCTATTGTACTAATGGTATCAATAGGGATTTTACTTCCGGGCACTCCCCATTGCGGAAATATATAAGCAATGCCTATTACAGCAATAACTGACAGAACAAATCCATCAATATTTATTTTCATATATGTATTTAGGATAACGCGCTCACCGCGGACATTTGCAATGACAAAGATAATCACACAGGAAACAAAAAACTATCCTCACTCCACAACAAGTTTGACTACTAAAAAAAGAAGAGCTGGTTTACCCTGATCGTTTCCTTTTTCACGGGTTGTGCTACAATCTTAAAGTACCTTTCTGAAGTTGGTAAAAATTGAACTGATATTTCTTTGAGTTTTTCCATATCGTTCTCACCTGCAAAATTCTCATTCTTTATTAACTGCCAATCCTCTTTGTTTTTTGAGGTATACACCTCAACGAATTTAAGAGGTGATTTTTTCTGCTTGTTGTGAATGCCACAACTTAAAACTACTTCTTTTATTTTGAGGCTATCTTTACTAAAATCGACAATAGCCACTAGTGGATTTGTTTTATAGGTAGCCCAAAATTTAGAGTACCCAATTTTTTCACTATTTATAATATTATCTGTCAATATTTTTGCTGCCTCTCCAGTATACGAGCTCAAGATGCCAGGGTGTTCAACCTGTACTGCTTCAGGCACGAATCCCCTATCATAAAACTCATACGATACCGGTTCACTGGGCAACCATCCCTTTTTATATGCGTAGGCTCTGATTATTCGCTTTCTTTTGCCATCCAAATCTAAAGAAAATGGCTCCTTAAATGTTGTTGAAGTTGAATCTGGTGCAGAACCGTCTATAGTATACTTAATGGTAACTCCGGTCATTTTGTGCCCTAAAGAAATTGTATCGCCGCTACTGATGATATTTCCTTCACCAACCAAAATAGGTGGCGTTAGGGGCAAAACTTCTTCCGGGTTTGGTACATACCCTTCATTTATTCTAACGTTTGGTAATTCGTTTCTTATTTTTTGAATGTCTTTGGTAGTCAGTTGGGTGTTCCACACAAATACTTCCTTCAATCCAGCTAATGCTTTTAACGATTCCAGTACAGATAAATCTATGGCTGTTCCGGACAATGATACCGTTTGCAATTTCCTACAGGTATTCAACTGCGCAATTCCATCAGCATCTATATTTGTAAAATTGAGCACCAAATGTTCTAGGTTAGTCAATTTTCCAATAGTATTCATATGCGCATTTTCTACAGGTAGATTGGCTAAATTCAAGTACACCAATTGTTCTTTTATTTTTTCAAGATCGTTAAGGTAACTTTCTTGAAAAGCGGCCCTACCAAAAATAGCGACTTCAATAGCAGGTGAATTAGGTGCTTTTTGAACTACCGTCCGGTAGGGGTTGTTAAGCTCTTCTATAGTTTCCGCCGAAGCAAAATCAAATGTATACGTTGCATCTTCAGCAGCCTTCATCCATTTTTGAGCAATCAGAGTTCTTAAAGTATCGACCTCTTGTAACTGAGCAAAACTGATTTGAGCGTCTGCTCCATGATCTATCCAAGTTTGCATCAGCTCAATTTCTTCTTGTGTCAGTTGCGGTTTTCCCTCTGGTGGCATGTGCTCTTCATCTTCCAACGGCAATGCAACCCTATTTAAAAAAAGGCTTTTATCAGCATTATGTGCTAACCAAACATCTCCGTTTTCACCTCCTCTTACTATTGCTTCAATAGTAGTCAAATCTAAATCGCCCTTATGCTTTTGAGGATTATGGCAACTCGTACATTTTTCTTTTAGTATTGGAGCAACGTATGCTGTATATATGGGTGTATTTTCATTTACTACAGCTTTCTTTGATGCAGTAATTGGCTGCATTATAAAATCCGAACCATGGGTAAGGCTCGCTCCATAATGTCCTGCTATAACCACTCCAACTACTCCGATATATAATACTACTTGAAATACCTTTTGATAAGAATAGCACCAAACAAGCGCGTACACAATAAAGCAAAGGGCAATACCCAACCACTTATGAAATGTCATTGTTTCCGAGTCGTACCCTTCCAGTGAAAGCATGAGACCCATGAGCGTTGCCAGCACGGTCATAAAAGAAGTTCCCAACACTAAAGTGAAGTTTATCTTTTGAAATGAAACTGGGTCTAGCTGTTTTTTAAACAAATTAAGTACGGCCAGAAGCACGATAAAAGCCACTGGAAAGTGTAAAACCAATGGATGCATTCTACCCAACGGCTGCAACCAAAATGGAATTTTAAGATAGCCTTCAAAAAGTACCAAAAACGCTAATAGTACATGAAGGAAGAACAGTACGTTCAGAAACACAGGAATTCCTTTTTTCATAGGTCTAAGCCAAAATATCTTTAACAACATGACCATGAACATCGGTCAACCTAAACCTTCTTCCAAGATGTTTATGGGTTAATTTTTCATGATCCAAGCCCATTAAATGCATAATAGTTGCGTGTAAGTCATGAATATGAACGGGACTCTCTACAATATTATAACCAAGCTCATCTGTTTTACCATAAGACAATCCGGCTTTAACACCTCCACCCGCCATAAAAATACTATAGCACCTGGGGTGGTGATCACGTCCATAATTATCCTTTGTCAATTTACCTTGGCAATAATTAGTTCTACCAAATTCCCCACTCCAAATGACCAAGGTCTCATCTAATAATCCACGTTGTTTTAAATCGGTTATCAGCGCTGCGGATGCCATATCTACATCTTTGGCCTGTCCTGCCATTTCTCCTACTAAATTATTATGCTGATCCCAACCTTGGTGGTACAATTGCACAAAACGCACTCCGGATTCAGAAAGTTTTCTAGCCAATAGGCAGTTTGCGGCATAAGTACCGGGCACCATACAATCCGGTCCGTACAATTTCTTAATATGGTCCGGTTCTTTGGATACATCCGTTATTTCCGGTACGGCCGTTTGCATTCTATAGGCCATTTCATATTGCTTAATTTTTGCTGGAATTTCCGGATCACCAAACTCATCATACCCTAATTGGTTCAAAGAAGCCAAGTGATCCAACATTTTACGGCGTGATTCCCTATCCATCCCTTTTGGATCGTTCAGATACAAAATAGGGTCTTCACTTGCACTTAACTGTACACCTTGGTGAGAACTATCCAAAAAGCCATTAGACCATAATTTGGAATATACACCTTGGCCGTTACCTTTACCCTTAGAAAGCAAAACGCAGTATGCCGGTAAATTTTGATTCTCACTACCTAAGCCGTAGCTAAACCACGAGCCAATACTTGGACGATTACCCACTTGTGCGCCTGTCTGCATAAACGTTAAAGCCGGATCATGGTTAATAGCATCTGTATGCATACTTTTTATGATACAAATATCATCTGTAATTTTACCTATATGTGGAAAAAGGTCACTCACCCAAGCTCCGGATTTACCGTATTGTTTAAAGCCAAATTTGGAACCCACCAAAGGAAAAGATTCCTGACCAGCGGTCATTCCCGTTAATTTTTGGTCTCCACGAATTGAAGGAGGAAGCTCTTGACCAAACATATCATTCAACTTGGGCTTGTAATCAAAGCTCTCCAGTTGCGAAGGTGCTCCATTTTGGACCAGTAAAATGATGCGTTTTGCCTTTGCCGCAAAATGTTTTAACCCTAATGGGAGCTGTTCTTCCGCGGTTTTCTTACTGGATAGCAAATCGGGCATTAAAAGAGAACCTAATGCTACCCCGCCCATTCCCATGGCCATTTTTCCCAAAAAATGTCTTCGGTTCGTATTCAAATAATGTTCAAAAACTTCTTTATCCATATCTTTTGATTGACCTTTACCCTTTTACAATTGTTTCCTCTAGATTGTAGATGGTATGAATGATTTGCATTAACGAGGCTACTTTCACCTCGTCCCGACCTTCTAGAATGGGGTATTCCCCTACTTCAATAAAACTTCTGGCCTTATCCTTATCCGCACTGAACGCTGCTTCTTGATCATGGTAGTAATCCACCAACATTTGTTTTTCCTCCGGTTTAATGTTTCTGCATAATATTCTACCAAAAGCTTTTTCTATTTTTTCCTCTACCGTGCCTTTTTCCTTTACCAACTTCTCTGACAATACTCTTGAAGCCTCAAGAATAGTAGGGTCGTTCAAAGCAATCAATGCTTGAAGCGGAGTCATTGTTGATTGCCTTTTTACTTCGCATTGATCTCTTGTAGCGGCATCAAAAGTTAACTGTACGGGTGGTAAGGTCGTTCGCTTTATAAAAATATAAATCCCTCTTCTGTACAAATCTTCACCATGGTCCTGCACATAGTTTGCCAAAATACCACGGCCTGAGCTTGCCGCTTCCCAAATGCCATCTGGTTGATACACCTTAACACTTCGTCCTCCTATTTCATCATTCAATAATCCGCTTGTAGCTAAAGCATGATCCCGTATAGTCTCCGCACTGAACCGTAAACGCGGCATATGAGACAAGTACCTGTTGTCTGGGTCGACCGCTAATTTTTCTTTCGTAACTACAGAAGATTGTTTGTACGTTGAAGACATCACGATTTGTTTTACCAATCGTTTGATATCCCAATTATTCTCCATAAAATCTGAGGAAAGCCAGTTCAGCAAACCTATATGTGTAGGTAAGTCGCCCTGCATACCAAAATCGCCGGAAGACCTTACTATTCCTTCCCCAAATATCTCCTGCCAAACTCTATTCACAAATACCCTACTGGTCAATGGGTTTTTAGTATCAAAGAGCCATTTTGTTAATCCAAGACGATTACTATCAAAAACTAACGTATCAAATTTCAACACCGATTCAGGTGTTCTTGGCTGAACAATTTCTCCTTTATCATCATAAACACCCCTGTTCAATACATGCGTAGTTCTAATGTCCGGTTTCTCCTCAATAACCATAACATCTACATTTTCCGGAGCTTTCTTATTCACGAACGGAAGCTCTTTTTGGATTATATCATCCGTTAAAGTAATTAGCGGTGGTTCCGCCAAGACCTCTCCCAATGCCTTCTCGCGATGTACTACTTTATCGAAAAAAGCAAAAGTGCTGAAGTAATCTTTCTGAGATATAGGGTCGTACTTATGATCATGACATTTGGCACATTCCAAGGTTAGCCCTAAAAAGGCTTTACCAAAAGTATTGGTCCTATCCGTTACGTTTTCGATTCTAAATTCCTCCTCTATAATACCCGCTTCTTGATTGATTTTATGGTTTCTATTAAAACCTGTTGCCAAAATAGTTTCCATATTCTTCTCTGGCATCAAATCGCCGGCTAATTGATAGGTTACGAATTTTTCATAGCTGTAATTTTGATTAAAGGCATAAATTACCCAGTCTCGCCAAGGCCACATAGTTCTTAACTGATCGTTCTGAAAGCCGTGAGAATCAGCATAGCGCGCCACATCTAACCAATGGCTTGCCATTTTCTCTCCGTAATGCTTACTGGCCAGTAATTCATCTACAATTTGTTCATAGGCATCACCAGCTTGGTTCTGCATAAATTTTTTACGCATTTCAGTTGATGGTGGTAATCCCGTAATATCTAAAGAAACCCTTTTTAGTAAGCGTTCCTTGTCCGCTATTTCATTGGGAGCTAAACCTACCTCATTGAGCTTTCGTAAAACAAACTGATCAATTTCATTGTTTACCCAATCAGAGGATACTTGCGGAGCCTCAGGTTTTTTAACAGGTATAAACGCCCAGTGCGGTTCATAAACGCTACCCTGCTCTATCCACTTTTTTAGAACCTTTATTTCATATTCAGATAGTTTAAGATTGGAGTCTAAGGGAGGCATTAAATCGGCACTATCTTTCGCGGTTATCCGCTGATAAACAACTGATTTTTCAATGTTTTTAGGAACAATTGCAAATTCGTTCTCAGAATCTTTTAGTGCTTTATAAGCGCCTTCCGGGGTATCTAAACGAAGTTCCGCCGACCTTTTATTCGCATCCGGACCATGACAATTGAAACATTTGTCAGATAATATAGGGCGCACGTCAAAATTATAATCGACTATTTCGGGTATTTTTTTCCCTGGAATAGAAGCATACTGTCCTTCCTCTTTACAAGAAACCAGGATTACACAAAGAAAGACGATATGTAGAACGATTCTTTTCATAAACTATATCCTTTCCAATTTAATAGGATATGTCTTATTAGCGTTCCACTGGCAGACATAAATGTTCTTATCATTATCAATACATACATCATGGCAATGATTGAATAGCGGTGTATCTTGAAGCATAAGCTGCAATTCTCCATTTTCATAAACAGGAGCGGTACCGCCAGGATTGGAAACTACCTTATCCTCTTTATTTAAAATGGTGACGAAACCTGAATCTGGTGTTTGCTCTAAATATTTTAATCTAGACCAACATACTCCTGAGTACAGATTAGCCCCATCTATTACTGGTCTGCACACAAAAGCACCCGGAAGAAAAATAGTGGATAAATACTTTCCGTCTAAGGTGTAACGCTTAAAAGAGTTATGTTTTCGAGAGGTGCACAATAGCGTAATATTATCAGGATCTCTATCATCAATGGTTACTCCATGAGCAGTTGAGAACAGATGGTCTTCCAACCCATGACCGCCAAATTTTCTGATAAATTCTCCATCTTTATTGTATTGTAAAATAAAATCCGAACCATACCCATCGGCCACATAAATATCACCGTTAGGAGCCACTGCAGTTTCTGTAGGACGGTATTTTTGATCTTTCTTATAAACTCCCGTTTCTCTTGGATCGGAAAGTTGCATCAACACTTTTCCATCGGTAGTCGTTTTAAGAATTGCTCCATCATTATCGGTTATGAAAAGCATATCTTCTTCCCCTTCTTTAAATAGTGTAAGGCCGTGAGCGGATTTTAAATCATGCGTCCAAGTCTTTAAAAGCTTACCGGATTTATCGTAAACAATGACGTTATTTTTAACTTCATCAGTAACCATAATGAGTCGCCCTTTGGAATCCATTACCATTTCATGGCAATTTTTTATAGGGGTCGTTCCCGGGTTAAGGTTTCCCCACTCTTGATGAACACGGTAGGTAAAACTACCATGACCAATTATTTGCTCTGACAATTTTGGTTTATTTATAATCCCGAAGCTATAGGAAGGAACGGTTAGGGCGGCACCAGCCATAGCTGATTGTTTAATAAAATTTCGTCTGGAGTTTATCATTCGGTATTTTTTAAGTGCGTAAGAAAATGTGTTTCCCAAAAATACCTAACAACCTAAAATCCAATGTAGACTAATTGTGCAAAAGGGTGCACTTTTTGTGTGCCCTTTACACTTAATCTATTTTTTAGGTACGTAGTATGAAGGCGGATGCCCGAACTCTTTTTTAAATATACGACTGAAGTACCTGTTGTCATTATACCCTACCCTGAACGCTATTTCTTTTATACTAAGAGTGCCTTCTTGTAGCATCGGCACAGCTTTAGACAATTTGTGCGAATTGACATATTCTATAATAGTTTTTCCGGTGAGGGCTTGAATCTTTCGGTACAATTGCGACCGACCTATAGCTAGTTGATCACACAAATAATCGATTGAAAAATCTGGGTTTTCTAGATGTTCATCTATAACTTCGTTTACTTTTATCAAGTACTGGTCTACGGATGTTGACGGCTCAACAAACAACTCCTCTTTTTGGTATTTTTTTATTAGACGGTGCCTGGTTTTTAAACGATTTTGAATTTTCATCTTAATCTCCGAAACATTAAACGGCTTCTCAATATAATCTTCAGCACCGGTTTCCAGCCCCTTTAATTTATTCTCTAGACCTGTTTTTGCTGTTAAAAACATCAAGGGAATATGAGCCGTAAGTTCATTGGACTTTAATTGATTCGCCACTTGAATTCCATCAAAAACCGGCATCATTATATCACTGATAACAATATCTGGAATATGTTCAAGTGCCAACTGAAAACCATCTTTACCATTATCGGCCTGGATTATAACATAGTCGTCAGACAATTCTGCGGAAAGATAATTACGGATATCCTCATTGTCTTCAATAAGAAGTATTACCGTTTCGCCAGATGCTATTTCGCCGAATGTTGTAGGAACTTCTGCGGTCTCCGTTTCATAATTTTTATACCCAATAGGAACGGTAATCGTAAAATGCGACCCTTTACCCTCCTCGCTTATCAAATCTATTGTACCATTATGCAACTTTACCAATTCTGATATCAGGGAAAGACCTATTCCGCTACTATATCCTTTATTAGGATTTTCATCTAATTGATAAAAACGTTCAAAAACCTTTTCTTGATATTTCTGGGGGATTCCGGAGCCGTTATCTATCACCTCTAATTTAAGGCTACCGCTTACAGTGTTGTCATCTGCATCTGTTTGGGTGTCCAAATAAGTAGCGTTCAAACTAATCTTTCCATTTTTGGCAGTAAACTTAAAGGCATTCGAAATAAGGTTGGTGACTATCTTTTCTATAACATCTTCATCAAAATAAATAGTATGGTTCGTATCAGGACAAGTACACTTAAAATCGATATCCTTCTCTTTCGCCCAATATTCGTAGGCCGCATATATGTTTGCGCATACCGAAAGTTCATCATGCGGTTTTACTCGTAATTGTTGGCTGCCTTCCAGCTTTCTAAAATCTAAAATCTGATTCACCAGTTCTAGCAGTCTATTGCTATTTCTATGCATCATCTGCAGCACCTTTGTATCTGGCCTAACTCCCCTTCTTATATATTTGTCAAGTGGAGAGGTGATCAACGTTAAAGGAGTCCTTAGTTCGTGCGAAATATTGGTAAAAAAACGGAGTTTCATTTGTGCCAATTCCTCAAATTGGTACACCCGCTGTTTTTCTATTTCAAACATATTCTTGGCGCGTTCACGTTGTAAATACAACCTCAGTGCCCATCCTGCAATTAAAAGAACCAATACAACGGCCAGCAACTGTACCCAAAAACGTTCCCAGAACGGAGGGGTAACGGTAATAGCCAATTGTTTTATCCTATCCGTCCAAACCCCATCTTCATTCGTTGCTTTTAAGAGAAAGGAATAACTGCCCGATGGAAGGTTCGTATAAGTTGCTCGCGTACCGTTGGCAATGGTCCATTCTTTATCAAAACCTTCTAATTTATACGCATATTGACAACGTTGATTGTTCTCGTACTGAATGGCTTGAAAATCCAGATCTATTTTTCGGTCTGTATAAGAAAGTTGCAGCTGGTCCTCTACTTCTATACTTTTCTTAATATAGCTGCTGTTAGGGGTCACCAGCTCATTATTGACCCACAATTTTGAAATGTAAACCGAAGGAGTTTTGGTACTTGGTTTCACCTTTTTGGGGTCAAAGGTCATTAGACCCTCATTGGTTGCGAACACCATATGGCCGTCATCGGTAACCAAACTTGAAATACCAATTTTCTGTGATACCAGCCCGTCTTGCTCATTTAAGATACGTGCTACATCGTTCTTAACATCCAACTTAATAATTCCATTTCTTGTACCCAACCACAAATTACCTTCGCCATCTTGCTCAATTCTATTGATAATCCTATCCTTTAACAGGCTATTATCATATTGAATAAATGCATCTTGCTCCACGTCATAACTACAAAGTCCGGAATTTGTACCTACCCAAAGTGTGCGATCGGCGTCCTCAAAAATTACATTTATAAAATTGTTGTTTACCGTAGCCGTGTTGCCTATCTCATGCCTGTAATGAACAAAAATATTTTTCTCCGGAACATACCTCTTGACCCCATCGCCATTGGTACCCAGCCAAATCTGATTTTTATAATCTTCAAAAAGTTCGTTAGCCCTATGAAAATAACCAATCCCATCAGGGTCATTTGGGTCACAGTCAAAATAAACGGTTACCCCAGTTTTAGGGTTATAGATCCGTGCACCCAAAACTTCTCCGGTCCAAACAAGGCCTTCACTGGTTTCCAGTAATCCAAAAAGTTCAGCAGGTTTGCGGCGTGATGTCTTTAAAAGTTCGCCTTCTTCTGAATATTTATTAATGGTGTTAGTGTCTGCCACCCAAACGGTTTCATCATCATAGGAACTCATGTAAGTTCTACGCAAAAACCCTTTTATTTCTTTTACAAAGTCAAAATTTTTTTTCGAATAAATGCTTACCACACCATTTTTAAAAACCCAATAATTTTTTTTAGTTTTTAATACTTGACTACCGCTTCCAGGCCTTATAAAAGGTTTGAAGATTTTTGGTGCTTTAGTAATGTGAAAAAAATGGCCCGTATAATCCAATAGCCAAGAATCTTCTTTTGATGGGTTATGAAAAATATCGCTCAAATAAAATGCCTCTCCGTTAAACCTCTCATTAAGTGAGATACGTTTTTTCACATCAAAATTACTATCTACAATAACTATTTTATCATTTTTGGCGAACCAACAATCATTCTCATAATCCGGTTCTATATGGTTAGCGCTCTCAAATTTAAAATTAAGGTCATGAAACTGGTTGTTTTCATCAACAGTGTACAACTTTGTATTTGGAACCAAAATATCTTGGTAAAAGCTTAACAACCCATAAGAATGGGATGCGCCAGGTGTATTTTGAGAAAGACGCGTAAAACTTCCGGTATGAGGGTCAAAAATGTTTAGACCGATCCAAGTGCCTATAAAAAGTCGTCCATCATCATCTTCCTGTATATCAAGTACATTATTATGACTGATACTGTTAACGTCTTCTGGATCATGCTGAAATCTTTTAAAAGTACCGGTTTCCCTGTCCATAATATTAAGACCGCCACCATCTGTACCAACATAGAATGAATGGTCCGATGCTTCATAAATCACACGAACCTCATTAAAACTAAGACTTTTAGGGTTTTCACTATCATGAATAAATCGTTGAAAACGGTCATATTCGCGGTCATATTTAAGAAGACCACCGCCATAGGTACCAACCCATAACGTACCCTTACTATCCTCATAAAGATACGAAATGTGGTTATCGGTTATACTGGTCTTTTCATGTTCATTTTTACTATAGTTTTTAAAATTACCGCCATCAAAACGCCATAATCCATTAGTGGAAGCTATCCAGATAAAGCCATAACGATCCTCAAGAATATGTTGAGCACTGGTCTCTATAGGCAACTGAAAATGGGTGATTTCAAAATCACTTATATCATCTTGACCATGAACCGTGAACGAAAACCCCAATGCAACAATCGTCACAAATAAGAAATAAAAACTAGAAACTCTACCCATGTTTTGAATATAGAATATTTCTATTGAAAGGTAAATTAATTTTGATGTATTACGTACACTTAATTTTTATGAGCATGAATAAAATGATAAAATTTTCTTCAATAACATCCTTCTAGATAGAGTTAAAATAGTGCCGACGCTGGCTAAAATAGAGAAACTAAAAATCCGAATTTTACGGTTATTTTGTATTACACATAAGTTTACCTTCAATTAGTCATCAAATACAAAACTATGAATCTTCGAATTTTAGCTCTAATCATTTTTGGAATACTTGCCAGTTGCAAGAACGAACCCAAAAACATGGTAGAAGAAAAAGTTAAAAAACCGAATATCCTTTTTTTAGCTATCGATGATTTAAGACCTGAACTTGGTGCTTACGGGTCCCAAATTGCCATAACACCTCATATTGATGCCCTTGCCGATGACGGATTATTGTTCAACAATGCCTATTGCCAACAAGCCATTTGTAGCCCATCTAGAGCTAGTTTAATGACAGGTGCTAGACCTGAAACTATTCAGGTTATTGAAAATTTTACCTATTTCAGGGATGCCAACCCAGATATCGTCACACTTCCCCAACATTTTAAGGCTAATGGATACGAAACGGTCAGCACCGGAAAAATTTACCACGGACAATATAACGACCCTGAACTTTCTTGGAGCAGAAAACCCGTTGCAATGGATAAACCCGATGTAAAATTCGGATTCAAATTACCGGAAAACATTAAAATGCAAAAGGAAGTCAGTGAACAAATGGTTGCTAAATATGGAAAAAAGGCCCTAAGAAATGGCTTAGGAAAGGGGCCATCTTATGAGTTTGCCGATTTTCCCGACAATGCCTACGAAGACGGATATAATACCGACTTGGCTATTGCTACAATGAAAGATATGTTGAGTAAGAATCCTGAAAAGCCTTTCTTTCTTGGATTGGGTATGAAAAAACCACATCTAGATTGGATTGCGCCCAAGAAGTATTGGGATATGTACGATGAAATGGATATTAAACTGGCAGAACAAACACAAGCGCCAAAAAACGGAGCTTCCATGGGGCTCCATGCATCTTTTGAATTGCGCGCTAGAGCAGGTATACCAAAAAAAGGTGATATTGATCCTGAACTTGCCCTAAAATTAAAACACGCTTATTTAGCTTGTGTAAGTTATGTTGATGCTCAAATAGGTCGTATGATCAGTGCTCTTGATGATGCAGGAATTAGGGATAATACGATCATCATTTTATGGAGTGACCACGGGTGGCACTTGGGCGATATGGGAATTTGGGGAAAAGCCACCAATTATGAAATTGCCACTAAAGTACCTCTTATAATTTGGACCCCGGATATGGCTAAAGAAAGTAGAGGAAAATCTACAGATGCACTCGTAGAATTGGTAGATATGTACCCTACTTTATGTGATCTAGCGGACCTTTCAAAACCCACCAGCTTAGAAGGACAGAGTTTTGCCCCATTGCTCTCTAATCCAAACCAAGAATGGAAATCAGCTGCTTTTACGCAGTACCCAAATCCGGCATTAAGAGAATGGGCTGCAAATCCACTTTCTAAAGGAATGCGCGAAACTTCTTTTGGTCCGTTAATAAAGGAAGTTGAAACACGGATAAAAAAACAACTAGGTAAAAAATGGGATCGTGACTTGTTCGAAAATCGGTTAATGGGCTATTCCATGCGTACCAAAGATTATCGTTTTATTGTCTGGAAAGATTATACGGATAAGGATGCCGAACCTGTTTTTATTGAGCTATACGACCACAATAAAGACCCAATGGAAACTGTAAATATAGCAAATGACCATCCTGAACTTGTAAAAAATCTAATGATACAATTCAACAAAGGTTGGAAAGGCAATAAAGCCGAATTAAAAGAAAGTGGGGTCTAGCTATCTTCTAAACCTGAGCGGGTTTCGGACAAAACTGGTGCCTAACTAAGATTATTTATAGTTTCCTTCTTAGCCAGGGCCAGGGCCCGTTTTTTCTTGTAATACGCCTTATCGGCTACATAAATGGTTTTTCGTACTTCACAGAAAATCGTGTCTCTATTGGAATTCATTAACTGCGTTGTTTTTAAAATGTCTATTTCATCTTCTTGCTGCACACGTAGTTTAATTTCTTCAATTTCATGAGTTTCGTATTCAAAATCGGCATATAAATTTTCTTTAGCCGGTCTTTTGAATGAAATTTCAGCAGACTTATCCCAAACCACATATTCATCACCAAGAATATTTATAAGCTGTACCATGGGTATAGGATCTACAGCCGAAAACAAACTCCCTCCGTAGATAGAATTCACATAATTACGGTTCTTATAACTGATAGGTAATTTAATAGTGACCTTTTTTAAATCTTCAGAAACCGTTTGGATCCTCCCCGTACTTCTACGATACATTGGTGAAAGATTAAAACCATGTTTGAACAACTTATGTTTTCCTATAAAACGGGACCCAAAATCAGCTAGATTGCTATAAAATGACATATGTATTACCTAAATAATGAAGTTATAAAGGTAAAGTTACTGTGTAAGATGGATTTAAAAAATAACGGTCACCGTAGTAAATTGTGACTGATGGAGGTACATGAAATTACACTATAAAATAATAAAATGCGAACGATATTTTCAACTAGGCCAACTACCGGTTCTCAAGGGGGGTAACTTCATCATCATTTCTATCATGAACCGAGGCAATGGACCTTCCTAAACTTTCTCCCAGACATGTATCGTCCGCATTTTAATGAACTAAAAACTTAATTATGAAAAATTCTTATTCGTTTTGTATACCCCAAAAGTAGCTCATGGAATCATAATAAAAGTTTTACTTTCGTTGAATTACATGTACCTACTTATGAGCTTCACGTAGCTATAGACGAAACGAAAAACCAAACCTAACACATTAATAATCAGATATTTTTTTCATTTTAAATCGCCCATAAAATTATAATTTGATAAATTTCATACATAAAAAAAGGACATCATAAAATGATGCCCTTCTCAATCAACAGAAGTTTTACTCCCGTGTTTATTCTAAATTTTCAGACTGCAAACGTTCCTTTTGTTTGCTACTCAGCCCTTGGCTATAATAAACATCAGGTTTATGATTTACACGGTGATTTTTCATTTCAGGGTCGTCAAGGTCCAAGCTTAAATCACAGTCAAAACGTACTAGCTTGGAGTGAAATTGGTCCTTCCCTCCCAAACTGATAAAATGGGCAAGTCCCCAGGTAATTCCGCGTCCGTCTTTAGTATTCGTAAAAGCATCGGGCACATGAGGTGCTGCCGCATACGGCATCAGTTCTGTGATGGAAGCAATTTCAAAATTCACCCAATCTTCTGCATATTGAATAGTGTTATGCTCCGGACCATCTTTATAGACCAAAGCAGCTACTCCTTTTCTAAAAGGAAATAACGATGTTTCATGCCCCGATGTAATAACAGGGTTTAAAGGGTGCTTGGTAAAAGGTCCCAAGGGATCATCCGCAATGGCAAGCCCCTGCATACGGACTTTATCCGGTACTTCCCCAAAATCTGATTTGTAATAGATATAAATCTTGCCATTATGTACAAGTGGGTATGGATCGTGTATGGAATATTGGTCCCACTCGCCTTTTCCACCATTCGGTATAACCACTTTGTTATATGCCGTCCATGGACCCTCCGGAGAATCGGCATACGAAACCGCTACTGGGCAATCATCGCCTCTTTTGCCACTCGCTTCCATAAACCCTTGATAGTAGAGGTAATATTTTCCCTTCCACTCCAAAATATCCGTTGTAGTTACCGAACGCCAACCCACTAGTGGTTTTTCCGGTCTTTTAATGGCAACACCCTGCTCCTCCCAGGTAAAGCCATCTTTAGACGTGGCGTACCAAATTTCAGAAAGGTCCCAGTCCGAAGATGGAATCGTATCATTACTCATATCTGCCCCTCGTGGTGGCGTAGAGGTATTCCTGTAGGTATACCACACATAATATTTACCATCGTGCAAGAGTATTTTTGAAGGGTCTCTTCTGGTAATGGTACCATCGTGCCCGTTATAATCGAACCCCTTTAATTCAGTATACTTAAACTGGCTAAAAAGCTCATTGTTCTGTGGCTCCGGTGATTCATAATCCGTATAAATGCGTTCCATGGCCGCACTCATTTTTCTATTGGGCTTTTCATCTGGCAACACAAATGGGAAACTACCTTGGTCTTCCGTTGTAGTTTCTGTTGCAGTTTCTTTTTTAGTCGGTTCCTGGCAAGATACAAGTACTAAAAGTACCGCTAAGGTTATGGTGATATTTTTCATATTCTAATATTGGTTATTAAATTCTAAAAGAGTGTTTTATTTGCTACCTAAGTACTGGATGTAAGTGTAATACACCCCAAAAGCTTCATCGCCTTCTATAAAATCGGTTACCAGCATGGTCTTGCCTTCATCAAGATTTACAATAAAATCCGCACTATGGGTGTCCCCGGAAATTTCTTGTTCTTTAATTTGATTGGCAATCTGAATACGTGCTTTCTCAGGATGCATAGGTTTGTATTCATACAGATTTTTAGGATTTTTTTCAGGAACACCCAAAATAGGACCAGGACACTCCTTTGGCCAACGCATACAGGATATTTTATATTTTCCCGCTTTTTCAACCTTAATCGGATGTGTATTGTTTCTATTTTTCATGCCCGATGCAACTTGCTCCGGTTTCCAGATGCCACCGTCTTCCCCAATTGCATGTTGTATGGTAAGCTTAATTTCATTTTGGTTTTCACTTCCTATGATACTCACTGGAAATTCTTGGTACTCAAAACCTATCTTTGCCCCCTCTAGAAACAACTTATTTTTCGCCAATAGCTGTTCTACAACCTCTTTATTTGCTGCGGCAACATCAGTATCTTGATGTTTATCAGCTTCAATATCATACAACTCTTTACCATTCACCAACCTCCATTTTTCAGTAAGTATAGCCATTTGGTCTGTATCATAAGGTGTGCGCCAATCTTGTCTGTTATGTACAAAAACGGTTCTATCATCTTCAAGCTTTCCTTCTTTTTTCAACACAGGAGAAAAATCGACTCCATCCAACTTCATCTCTTTAGGAATTTCTAGCTTGCAGAGTCCGGCGAGAGTTGGAATCAAATCTACATGTGCTGTTAATTCGTTCAGGTCCTTTCCTCCTCTAATCTTGCCATCTTTCCATCGAATGAAAAATGGTACTCTGTGACCACCTTCTGTTCGTTGCCCTTTTTTGCCTCTGAATCCTTTATTGAAACCTAATTTACCATCTGGACTCACACCGCCACCAGAACCGTTATCTGTCATGTAGATTAATATGGTATTATCCGCTAATTTTTTCTCTTTAAGGTAGGCCTCCAACTTCCCAAAATTTTCATCAATATTGGTAATCATTCCATAAAATTCGGCACCCACAATTTTATTACCCACCAAATGTTGGTAGGGAGCGGCATACTTTTCATCAACAATAAACGGACTATGAGGTGCATTCGTGGGCAGGTACAAAAAGAAAGGAGCACCTTTGTTCTTATCCATAAATTGCATAGCCTCTTGAAACCAGACATCAGTACAATACCCTGAAAACTGTTGCGGTTCATTGTTTACATAGTATACATCATCATTGTAACTATTTCCCCAATAATCAGATAGCTCCCCAACACCTCCTGCTTTATGGTGTACGGCAACATCAAAACCACTATCGGTAGGTCGTGAAGGATAATTATCTCCCAAATGCCACTTGCCGAACATAGCTGTTTTATAACCATTTTGTTTGAAAACATCAGCCATTGTGAGCGCACCTTCAGCCAGTGCGTCCCGGCCTTTATATGTAGCCCAAGTACCATTATTAACAGGGTACCTACCCGTCATTAATGCTGCACGGGTTGGCGTACACATTGGGCTAACATGAAAATCCGTCATGCGTACCGCTTGCTTGTAAAACTTATCTATGTTAGGAGTCTTGATCCATGGATTACCATGACATGCCAAATCACCAATTCCTTGATCATCGGTCATGACTAAAATAACATTCGGTTTTTGTTCTTGGGAAAATGCATCGGAGGCAAATAATCCTACCCAGATGTAAAACAAACTTTTTAATATTCTTTTAGATACTTTAGTAGGTGACATAGATAAAATAAATTACTGGATTAACTGAAGAGGTTTTCTTCCACATGTATCTCCAAAACTAACTATTGCAACCTAAAAATCACCAAAATGACACTTTACAAATATTATACAAACCTGAAATTTTAAGTCATTAGGCTTATATTCATCCTATATTTTAATATCTTGAATTGCTGAATCACTAAAAGAAATAAACTACTGTATTATAATCGTTTACATATATCAATTATACTTTTAATTTGGTCTACATTGTCATTTGGCCAAAATAGAGCTAGTAAAAAAAATATACAGGATAGCACAAGCTACTATACAACTGAAATGAGAAATGCGATGGCGGGCTCTAATCAGTTCCCCAATGAGTCGTATCTAATTTTTGAACGTTCCAAAGCCTTTTTTGAAAGAAAAAAGGACACCAATCAAATAGTGAATTGTCTGTTGGGAATGGCAGAAATTGAAAAGAAAAAAGGGAGGTTCAGTACTTCCTTTGACCACCTCTGGCAGGCAAAATATTTAGGTGATTACTTCTCCAACAAAACTCAAAAAGTGCAAACCCGTATTGCTTTGGCCCGTTTGTACGATGAGTTTAATATGAACGAACAATCTGTACTACATTTAACGGAAGCCCTAAAAATATCGAAAAAAATATACCTTCAGGATTCTACCCGCGTGCAAAACCTCATTTCCGGTTATATGTATATGGCGGTGAGACAACGTAAATCCGGAAATTATGAAAAAGCCCTCCAATACTTAGATTCATGCTTTGTAAACCCATCGGTTCACATTGAGAAAAGTATAGAAATGCCATTTTGGGATGCAGAAAAGGGAAAAATAATGCAAGAATTAAATGAATTTAAAGAAGCTAGCACCTATTTACACCTTGCCCGCACCCATACTTTACATAAAGAAATAAGTTACAGACCCAATATATCTATGTATTTGGGCGATTTAAAAAAGGACCTAAAACAAAATGATAGTGCACTCTATTTTTACAATGAAAGTTTGGTCTTGAGCCGTGAACACGGACTTCGGAATGATTTGGAAGCAGAAGTTCTCGGCAAAATATCCGAAGTGTACTCTACAAACGGGCAAACAAAACGCGCTTATAATTATCTGGTGGAATCTACAAATACTGCCAACCGTGTGCTACAGGCGAAAAACAGAACAAACAGTGAACTTTTTCAAATAAAAGACACTTATCTAAAGTCGATTTCAGAAAAAAATGAGCAATTAGGACAGAAAAACCTAATTATAGAAAAGAACAACATTATTCAATTCCGTCTAAAGGTCATCTTATTCTTACTGGTGCTTTTGGGAATCGTGGTCGCGGTGATATTCCAAATGCGACTTAAATTAAAAAAGACAATGCTCCATAAAAAAGAAGCAGAATTAAATTCCAAACTCATAAAAGAACGAAGCGAAAATCAAATAGAGCTAAAAAGTAGGGAATTAACTTCTTATGCGCTTCAATTAATAGATAAAGACAGTGCTATTGATGAACTTTTAGAGCTGCTAAAAACGGAAGCTTCACCTAAATACAAATCGCTTTTCAGTAAATACAAAAAAGGATCCAAAGACCTTTGGAACGACTTTAATCTACAATTTACTCAAGTAAACTCCGCTTTTTACGATAAATTGAAAGAACTTCACCCTAAACTCAGCAGCACTGAACAGAAACATTGTGCCCTCATCAAACTAAATTTGAGCACCAAAGAAATGGCTAGAATTCTAAATATAGAACCGCACAGTGTTCATGTATCCCGTTCCAGAATTCGCAAAAAAATGGGGCTGGAGCGATCCGAGAATTTAGAGAGTTATATTGCGGGGATTTAACGGACACCGAAAATATAAGTGACTTAAAATCAATTCGTTTTACCCATAGAATTACGGTCCTTAACTGCTTTAACAATTGCATCTGCAATTTCCGGGTAGTTCCATTCTAAGGTGTTCCTATTAAAAATTGCAAATTCATCAAGATTTCCGTTGTCCCACCAAACAGGGCAAATGCCCCTCTCAACACAGCCGTTAGCATAGAATTCTGCGTGTGCCAAACGGTCTTCAGGATTATCGCTAAATGTAGAGCCCCATTCCCCCATTACAACCGCTCTACCCTCTTTTTCAAATTTCTCGTAAATTTTATTTAACTCCTGAGTGAGTTCTGATTTATCAGCTTCGGTGCCCCATGTAGGGTCACTTCCTTCAAGAGCGAATAAATAAGGAAAATAACTGTGTACGGAAACAAGTACGTTTTCATCGTCATTGGGAACGGTATAGGCGTCTAGGGCATTTTGACTTGTGCTTGCGGCATAAGTGGAAACCATAATTTTCCGGGTTGCATTGTTACCACCCGTTGCACGGATGGCATCCAAGCTAACTTGATGAAATTGATTAACTGCATCACGCCCCTCGGCAGTACCTCCGTTCCATTCTTCAGGCGTATCTTCATGCCTTGGCTCGTTTAGGGTCTCAAAAATTAGGTATTCATTGTAAGATTTAAATCTGTTCGCTATTTGTGTCCAAACTTTTGTCAACTGCTCCTTTACAGCCGGAGCCTTTTCATAAGTAGGGATAATCCAGGCTTCATCATGATGAATATTCAGGATGACATACATGTCATTATCCAAAGCAAAATTGGCAATCGCCTCAACCTTGTCCAACCACTCTTTTTCTATTACATAATCCGGTGCGGAACCCATATGAAACCTCCATGTAACGGGTAACCGTAAGGTTTTAAAACCTTTTTTAGCAATCTCATCAATCATTGCTTTAGTTGTCAACGGATTACCCCACGCGGTTTCATCTTCATCTTCGGTATCCATAGCATTCCCCAAATTCCAACCGGCACCCATATCCATTACAAAATCTTTAGGAGTGATTTCTTGCATATCCTCATTATCATCTTCTTCAGTACGCTCCATTTCCTCGTTTTCCCTATCATCTATACTTTCTACGGTATCGGGCGTAGCTATCTTGTCTACGTTGTCTGTCTGGGCGCACCCAATAAAAAAGCCAAGGTTTATGGTAAAAGCTATAAATAGTAAAACTGTATTTTTCATTTGATTCTAATTTTAGGGTGTTGCGGCACTAGCGTTATATAAAACGCCCTGTAGACGAGTTTCGGTCTTTAATTACTTCTTGACTTATCGAATATTCACTGGATTATAAAACGGCAATAGTAAGGCCGGTCAATTGCAAAACAAACCGGCCTTTTTTTCTCTTCTGACCTCCATGACTGATTCTAATGGGTCAAAAGATTACACTAACTACTACTCAACTCTAAACTATAACTTCTCCAACTTTACGTACTGTACCATAATACCGTTCGTTTGGTTACCTATATCCAATAAAATACGGGCTCCGGTCGTAGTTTCTTGCCCCATTACAAATTCTCTCTCATACGTCTGGTACTCGGTATCACCGGCCAACCAGACGCCATCAGCTGCACCATACGCTTGCCAACCATCCCTACCTGTGCCATCGCCGACCGAGAGGCTGAACCAGAAATCTCCTTGTCCTGGATATGCTTTAACAATTACGGTAAGTTTATACTTGGCATCTTTATCTAAAACTATTCCTCCTCTGAATAGCTGCACATCCCAAGGATTAGCCCCTACAACAATATCCTTAGCAATTAATTCATTATCCTCTGCAAAGAAATTAACTGAACCTCCCCCGTTTTGATTGGCACTCCAACCATCTATACCTCCTGAGAAATCCGACTCATAGATAGTTTCCGAACTTAATGATATGGAAACCGTATCCACCAAATCAGGATAGGATATAACAATCTCCGAAGAACCTTCGGCATAAACTTCTCCTTGAGCAGGAGTGGATATAATTCCGTAGATATCAAAATCTTCACTTGAAACGATAAGATCGTCTTTGCCATTCAACGATAATCGCAGGGTCAGCCCTTTTAAATCAATCGTTTCGCCTGCTACATACAAAGTCTTCTCTGGCTTGGTTTCCATTACCATTGCAGTAACATCTAAGGTATTGACGGTAATTGGAACCGAAACCGAAACACCGGATGCATGCATTATTTGCACCTCTTCGTCTGTAGCCTTCAATTTTTCCTCATTTGCTGGGGATGCCGTCAATCCAAAAGCTTCAAAATCTTCGAATGGAATAATTACTTCTTCCCCAGTGGACATGGTATAGGTCAAAACAGTACCCGCCAACTCTAACCTTTCGCCTATTTCATATTCAGATTTAACTGGTTCTGTTGTTAAAACACCACTTATTGGAGCAAACGGTACTACCTGTATGTCCTGTGTTATTTTCGCTTTTGTAGAGACATACGTCACCGTTACTTCGGAGTTTTCCGTAGACAGAATATCTCCATGCATGGGAACAGTTTGAATTTCCGTACCAAAATCATCAAAAACTAGATTTTCTTTAGTTCCGTCCTCATAAACCAATGTAACCTCCATATCTGCAAGGTCCAACTTTTGACCATCTACGTAGTTCTCGGTCGCTTTTGTTTTCACCTCTAATTCAACCACATTATTTGTTACGCTAATGGACTGTATCAACCCTTTACCGGTATCTCCTATTTTTATGGTAATCTGTTGGTGATCAAAGTTAAGTACAGTACCATTACTGGGTTCAACTGTAATATTTTCTGCGGAAAATGAGGAAAATGGAACATCTACCGTATCCCCATCCTTATCCATAGAAATCACAATTTCGGAAAGGTCCAATGCTTCCCCTAATACATAGGCTACTTTAGGCAGCGTTTTCATGCGTACCGTGGAAGCTGTATTTACTTCGCCGCCTTCATCATCACTTTCGCAGGAAGAAAAAACAGAAATCACCAATGCCATTAGCAGCAGCGCAACTTTATCTAGTGTAAAATTTAGAATATATTTCATTTTCCAATTTTATTTTAGTTCAATTTCAAACTCTTCAAAAACAGCAGTTCTATCTCGTATTACCAAAGTATCTTTAACCGCATGTGTTTCTGAATTATCAGCATCCGTGTAGGTATAATCTAGATAAATAACATCCCTAGGCTTATCTCCCCATGTATCACCACCTTCCACAAATTGACCGGTACCACTTATACCATAAGGATCATCCTTGAAACTAGAAATAATACAAGTGTCATCCGTAAAAGTTAGTTCCATATCTACATTACCAGGGCTAGAATTCTCTCCTCTACCTATAATATTCTGAACATGAACTTTGTTAAACCCACTGGTCTCTACAAACGCTATTTCGTCATCTACCGTAAATTCTGCATTGTATTCCCTACCTAAAATAGGGGTGCCGGTAGTAATCATGTCGGTTCCTCTTCTAAGGTAGTTGCCATGAAACCTGTTCATATATTTTATTCCGAACAATGTATAGTCTTTGGGAAGTATATCCCAATGTGCCGCATTCACCCTGTCTAAATCTGGAATACCCTCAAAGCTTCTGCCCGAGTGTACACTATCAATATTATCGGCTTGTGTAATTCTAAGCGGAATTACGTAGTTAGTGGTATTCACCTCGCCAAAAGACAATGTATCATTGAAAAATCCGTCATACAACTGCACCTGAATACGTGCTTTAGTATCTCCTGAAGAAATACTTACCGGACTAATAGTCTCAAAAGTATAATAATCCGCAGGTAAGGCTTGGACATTGGCAACGTTTGCCAACAGGCTATTGTCTACTTCAAAATGAATCTTTCTTTCCTCATCATTGGAGTACACACCTGTCATTAAAGCCGTAATTTCAAAACGATGTGCATTATCTGCTTCATTTATACCCTGATTATAATTACCTAAAACCAAGGTTCTAGCTGGAGTTTGATACGGAAAGTAAACCGATTGAGTTTCAAAATCATCAAATTCAGGTTCTGTATTGCTACACGACGCCATAAACAGGCCTGTAAGTATGGCAATGAAATATCTTGTGTTCATAAAATGAAAAAATTAAATTAACATCTTGGCCGAAGCTTAAATTTATATCCTTTTAAAGTATCCCTACCAACCCTCGTTCTGCTCAATAAGGTTGAATCTTACCACCTCGTTCTGAGGAATTGGCGCATAATTGGCATTTGCATTGTATAGCCTTGGCTCTACTGAAAATTCATTATACTCCCCGCCGTTAAACTGCAAGCCTATTGCATCTGGAGTTTCATCAAAAATATTCCATCTCCTTAAATCATATAAACGATGTCCTTCAAAACAAAGCTCTAACCGGCGTTCATTACGGATTAAGTTTCTCATGTCTTCTTGGGAAGCTATACTGCTTAAATAAGCATCTGAATTTTCAAGACCGATACCCGCTCGTGCTCTAATGGCTGCCAAAATATTCCTTGCAGACATGCCCCCTACCATTTGATCAGGACCACCCAATTCATTGGCCGCTTCGGCAAGCATCAAAAATAAATCTGTATACCGTACATAAACGTTAAATTTTTCGGAAGCGGAAATACTACCATCTGCACTAATGTTGATTTTTTGGTCAAGCAGTTTTTTTAAATAGTGTCCTGAGCGTGTGGATCGTTGAGAAACCTGATCAATACCGTCAACACCTGCGCTATTAATATTTATTACTCTTCCGTTCAAATCATTACCGTTATACAATATGTACCTCTGTAGTCTAGTATCTCTATTTTCAAAAGGATTGGTCGCATTGTAATCAGGATGTGATTCAGAAAATGGGAATCCGTCTAACATAGGAAAAGCTTCCACTAAATTCTGAGACGGATTTAGTTGGCCACTTCCGTTTAAAGAAGGGGGGAAATGCTGACTTTCTACCCACGTCATACCAGCGGAAGCGTTACCTCGCCACAATACTTCAGGGAAATTTCTTGTACCAATTGGAAATTCATAAAAATTGTAATGCCCCGTAGGGTCAAGACCTCCTATTCCCCCAATATTGTTCAAAAGTTCAGCAAGAATATCTGCGGCATCTTGGTAATATCCACCCTGTCCGTTCATGTAGGCCGGACTTGCTGCCAACAAATACAACTTTGCCTTAAAAGCTTTAATAATTCTACCGTTTATTCGTGCATCTTGGTCTTTTCCGAATACAAATTGATATTTGTCGTCATCGGAATCATTATATCTTGATGGTCTCTTTGCCAAGTCACCATCATAATCCATTGGTAAATATTCTAGAGCCTCATCAAAATCTGCAATAATCTGGGTTACCGTTTCTTCAAAACCTAATCTAGGAGTGTTGAAATCAGCATCAAACTCATAAAATTCCGTGATATACGGGATTCCCAAAAGCTGGCCCGATTGCCCACGCCCACCGTGTTCCTGTAAAATCCAAAAATGTCTAAGCGCCCTCAATGCTACTGCTTCGCCATATAATCGCTCTTTAAAAAGTGCATTGGTCTCTTCATCCCGTTTCCAAACTACCTCATCTATTAATGTTATAAACTTATTGGCATACAGCACGTGTTCATACTGCCACCATCTGCTGGTAAAAGCATTTTGGGCATTCCATTCACCGGTGGCCATTCTTCTATAACCGCTTAAATAATTATGAACGGCGTCATCTGTAGCTACATCTGTAAAAGCGAACTGGTCTACCATATTCTCGTAGGCATTGAGCAATACCCCCTCTGCAAAAGCAGGGTCAAAATTAAGACGCTCCTCTCCTAACAAATTTTCATCTACAGGTTCAACCAAACTACACGCCGCAATAGATGAAAACAACGTGAAAAGGGTTATATTTTTAAGTATATTCTTCATTAGAAAATTATTTTTCACATTAAAATTTCATTCTTGCCCCAAAAGAATAATAGCGGAACATTGGATTAAAACCGAGCTGCAATTGTCTTACATCCTTATTCTTAGAAAACTCCGCAAGATTTGAGACCGAAGTAAACAAATTAATATCCTTCATCTTCAATTTATCTACCAATTGAGAAGGTAGATCGAACGTTAACTGAACTCTCTGTATTCTGAAATTATCGTTGCTATACATCCAATAGGTAGAATTTTTTTCAAAATTGTTGGTGTTTCCGGTAGAAGAAAGTCTAGGAAAGGTTGCCGTATCGGCAGTTGCTTCCGTCCATCTACCTTCAACTACATCTGAATATTTTGCATCGCCCTGTGGCCTATAATAATTTCCTGTCAACATACCGTCACCACCAATTTCCGCAGTTAAAAGTGCAAAGAAGGTAAAGGCTTTATAGGACCACGTTATATCCGACCCAAAACTCCATGGTGCTGCATAACGCCCAATTTGGACTATATCTTGATCATTGACCACATTATCCCCATTTTGGTCCTTATATTTAATATCACCGGGTTTGACCGTTCCGTATTGTGTTGGCAGATTTCCCGTTAAACTCCCGTCTTCGTTAAATTCATCAACACCGAACAAGCCTAAGGATTCAAGCCCCCAAATGGCATCTACAGGGGTGCCTTTTCTATTCTGATACGCATCTTCATAAACCTCATCAACTATAGTTCTTTTTGAAGTAGTATATAAGGCCCTTGCTCCAATATCAAAAGTAGAATTCTCTGTTTTTGTGCGATAATTCATCCCTACTTCAAAACCTGAGTACTGGTCTTTATTAAAGTTGTTGTACGGTCTAAACGAGTTATAATAATCAGGATACAAAGTAGAAGCCCTTATCACCTGCTCCCCTATAATAGATTGAAAAACATTACCCTCTAACCACATCTTACTGAACAGCAACGCCTCAAAACCTAAAGTATAATCCGTTCTTTTTTCAAAGTCCAAGTTTGGGTTTTGACCTCGTAAAATTTTGGTAGAAGCATTGTTGTAACCAGCTCCGTTGGTATCTCCCCAACTATAGCCTCCTCCGTCTTGTTGATAAATGGCATCGTACAAGAAATAGTCTTGAATACCAAGATCGGTATACACAACGCCCATGGATGTTCTCAGCTTGAAATAGTTTAACCAAGACGAGTCTTTTAAAGAAGGTTCTTGAGTTAATATGTATGCCAGACCCACTGTAGGCGCAAGCTTTGCTCTATTGCCATCCGCCAATTTAACTGAATTCACATAGGCCCCACTAAAATTTGCGTAAATCTTTTTCTTGTAATCATAATTCAAGCTTAAGGCCACATGACTATTTTTAGCCGATTGTTTCTCATCACGCACATACGTATTATTTGCAAAACCGATTAACGACGCATCTATGGCATGGTCTTCTGTTAATTGTTTTTCATAATTGAGTAAACCATAAAAGCCATATCTAATCGCAAAGACATCAGTATTCACATTCTCAACTTGGTCTTTAAGATCGTTATCTCTCACATTGACCAAATCGATGATTTTATTATCATCGTTCCAAGTAGGCTCGTAGACGGCATATTCATTCTGAACACTTAGATTGTAAATATTGTAAAAATCAAAACTCACATAGCTTTTTGCGGACAACCCTTCAGTAATTGCGCTCAAATCAAAATCTATAGCATTGTTCACCTGACTCATACGGGTCATGTTGGTTTGGTAACCACCTGCATAAATACTAGCTATAGCCCCGCCATTGTACACTTGGTTACCCCCTAATAGAAAACCATCATACTGATTGGCCGCATCAACAATACCGCGTAATTCAGGATTTGCAGAAAAATCTATTTCGCTTATTGGCAGTAATGGGGAATATAAGTTAGGTCTTATAGAATCGCCCTCAGCATAAATATTACTTAACGAAGTTTTGTTCTTGTCTATAATTGCCACAACGTCCAAGCTACTTTTGATCCAATCATTAACTTTGAAATCTATATTACCCCGTACATTGAACCGTTTTGCTCCTTTGTCATTTTCAGGGTTTACCGACTGAAAACTACCATCTGATTTAAACCCGAGATTGATATAGAACCTGGTATTTTCCGATCCCCCGGAAAAATCTGCCGTAACATTCGAATAAGGCGTCAAGGGATTAAAGTTACCATCATCATGAAAATCAACATCTGGGTATCTGTACGGGTTAGTACCACTTCTGTGGTTTTGTATTTGTTCTGCAGAATATAGTTCGCCCAAACCGTCATTGGCACGTGCTTCATTGAAATACTCCATATAATCTGCCGAGTTCAAATAATTGGGCATACTAATAGGTAGTCTTACCCCGGTACTGGCACTAATATTAAATTGTGTTTCAGTAGAACCTCGTTTTGTAGTTACTACTATAACCCCATTTCTTGCCATTGCACCATAGAGAGCGGAAACGTTGGCATCCTTAAGAATTGTAATTTCCTCAATCTCCTCCATATTTAGGAGGTCTATACTACGGCCAGGAATACCATCTACTACTATTAAGGCTTCCCCCAGCCCGCGAATACTGCTACCCCCTCTCAATCCGGTTAACCTACCACCTAAGGCATCACGCACCCATTGGGTAGTATCAAATTTTAGAAAATCACCAGGTTTAACGGTTGAGGAGGATCCAATAATATCATGTTTTGTAGTTGTTTGGAACCCTAAGTGTACTTCTTCTTGCAAATTAGACTCTAGCTTATCCGGTTGGTTCTCTAAAACCACCGTACTGGTCGAATCTATAGTTTGGGCCGTTACGGATAGACAGCACAGCATACAGAGGCATCCACCGAGCAGAAGTTTTGTAAGTATATTCAATTGTATCATAAAGTATGGTTATTGACTAGTGGTATAAACAGTTTTAATTACCAACCTGGGTTTTGTGGGAAACCTTCATATATTTCAGTATCATTTTTAGGAAAAGGCAGCCAATAGTGCTTGTCTTCAAAGACTTTGGTCCTTAAAACCCTTTCGACAAAATTTATAGGTTTGCCTTCTGCATTACGGTCAAAAATTATCTCTGTTTTAAGCTTATATTTTTCTTGGGTACCCAGCTTCCATCTTCTAATATCCATCCAACGATGCGATTCGTACGACAATTCTACGGCACGCTCGCGGCGTATTTCATCCATAAAAGCATTATCACTAGTTAGGTATTCGGGCTGGACATTTAAACTACCGTCCGGTACTGCTCTTTCCCTAATTTTATTAACAGCATCTAACGCCGATAAATCAAAGTCTGCCGGTTTTCCATTAATTCCGTAAGCAACTAGAGCAGCCTCGGCATACATTAGATATACATCGGTTAACCGTACATGCAATCGCCATGCGAAAACCCCTTGATTATCAAAATTGTTGAAACCAACCGGGAACCATTTTTTAGCTACATAACCCGTTCTTGAGCCATTTCCTTTATTTGGGTAACGGTGGGCTCCATCCTTATAGAATTGAGCGTAACGATGTACCTCATTTTCACCTGTAGCTGCACCAAGGTTTTCAACCATTTGGTCACCATCTATAACAAGCCATTTATAAAGTCTAGGATCTCTATTCTCCCAAGGGGTCGCAGGGTCATAAAGCGGACTATCCTCAATAGACAAACCGTCACTCATTCCAAAATTGTCCTGAATGTAATTGTGCGTTGGGAACGAAGCTAGGTTGTTCTGACCAATTGCCCCAAGTTGCCAGTTGGTAGACAGGAAATTTTGAAACCAGCCCACAGACCCAGCTTGACTAAAAATATATTCTGAGGAATAAGGGTACCTACCTTGAGTAGAATAGAAAACACTCTCATATTCATCCCATGGCGTTAGACTATATCTGGACATTTTTAATACCTCGGCAAACGTATCCGCCGCGCGTTTTGCCAACTCTGTATCATAATCATACGTACTAGCGCTGTTTTGCATTAAAGGACTTGCCGCATAAAGCAGGTTCTTTGCTTTTAAAGACAACGCTGCTCCTTTAGTGAGCCTGAACATATTCTCGCCCCTTGATTTTAAGCCTGGCTCAAAGTCTGGGTCATCCCAATCAACAGGAAGTAAATCAACGGCCTTTTGAAAATCTTCATCTATTTTTAGTGCCGTTTCCGACCAATCAGCCGGTCTTTCTATCTTCCAATCATCATCCAACACACGATCAATGTATGGAATGCTTCCCCAGAACTTCATGATTTCATGATGAAAGAACGCTCTAAAAAAGTGAGCCTGTCCTAAAACCACATCCTTCTCTATTTGCGTGGCATCAGTCATTAAACTATCTGCATCGGCAATAACAATATTTGATTTTCTAAGACCGGCCCAACTACTTGGCCATAACTTGGCCCTGTCAAAAGGTAATTCCGCACTTGTATTGGTATTTCCGTCAAACATGCTTCCCGGACCGCTTCTTTGCCATTCCCAGTACCGTCCTTCGTCTATGGCATAGTCAAATTGCCATGTATCAATACCAACTGCATCTTCTGCATAACAGTGAAAATGTTGCCAGTGTGCCGCCGTACTGTAATCTACGATCATGGCATACATTTCTTCCACGAAACCTTGAGCGCTATCAAAATTTTTAAACACTTCCTCTTCCGTTAGCTCTGTCTCTATGGATTTATCTAGATAATCTTCACAAGAGGCGAATATTCCCAGAAAACATATTCCAAATATCAGTTTGAATATCTTACGCATTGTTTACTATATTAAAAGTTAATGTTTAGACCTATGTTGTATCTTTTGAACGTAGGGTAATCACCACGATATTCCGATGCCGTTGGCCCCATGTTATCTTGTCTGTCATCTGGTAAATCCGACCAGAAGGCCAAATCGTTACCACTCACGTAAACCCTATAATTACTTCCGTTTTTCGCTTTAAAGGTATAGGCCAATTCTATATTCTTGAGTCGCACAAAAGAGGCATCATACCAATTACGATAGGGATCGATGGCCCCGCCAGTACCAAGCCAGGCCGGAAGCACTTCTTCTCCATCTGGATTATCTACACTCCAATAATCAGATTTCTCTTCAAAGAATAACGGGGTTTCGAGCATAAAGGTTCTATCCGTATAGTTTTTGGTTGCATTGCTTACCCCGTAAAACTGCACCATAAACGAAAAGTTTTTATACCCGGTACCTAGTGTTAGATTGTAGGTGTTTTGTGGCCTTACCGTGTAACCAAAAGGCACTGCATCATCTGCATTTATCACCCCATCGCCATTAAAGTCAATTTCATCATAATACCCTGGTCTTCTTGTTTCCTGGCTATTCTCTTGTGGGGTTGCTCCATATACATCATCCCAAGATGTTAAGATATCTCCCCTAATATTCACTCTTGGCTGGCCAATAGCGAAACCTTCTTCTTTTTGATAACTAGGTTTTAATAAAGGGTCTTCTTTAAAGATAATTTCATCTTTTGCTTTGGTATAGGCAATGTTTGACCAGATATCCCAATTTTGAGTCAGTTGCTTTTTATAATCCAAGGAAACTTCAATTCCTTCTACCGTTGTTTCTCCAATGTTAAAATCTGCTGGTTGGAAGCCAAAGAAACTGGGAACACTTCGGGAATCGGCAGGTACGATGATGTCATGTCGATCTTCCTTAAAAACATCCACTTCTAGAGAAAGGCTATTTTTAAGTACGGATAATTCAAAACCTATATTGGTTTTCTCCGAGGTTTCCCACTGTAGATTAGGATTACCGATAATATCCTCTGAACGGAAAGTATATGGAGATTGATTCCCGTATGGATTAACATTATTAAGGTATGCCGTACCGCCACTGGACCATTGGGAGAGGTAAGCCCATCTTTCACCCGCACTATCATCACCAACAACACCATAGGAACCTCTTATTTTAAACTTATCCAACCATGTAACAGACTCCATGAACGGTTCGTTACTAAGCATCCAGCCCACAGCTACCGATGGAAACAACTCAAATTTATAACCGGGACCATATTTTTCGGAACCATTGTAAGCTCCATTTACATCGATAAAATAGCGGCTATCATAATTGTACGTGGCACGGGCAACCCAATCCTCACGGTATCTAGGAAACATACTACCAATGGCATACTCTTCCCTGTTCATTAACATTAACACCGTAGTATTATGCTTTTCGGCAAAGGTTCTATTGTAGTTAAAGGAAAGTTGATAGAAAAGACGTCTACTAGTTTCCCAGTCTTGAATGGCAAGACCGTTCTGTTCCCAAGGGTTCAAAACAAAATCAAACTGATTAGTACCTACGGGAGAAACAATTTGTGGAGTGCCGTCTTGGTCGTAAATTTTATAGACCACATTATCTAATCCGCCCGGGTTGTCTTCCACAATACCGCCTTCTCCCCTAAAATTATTATCATACGATAACCGGCCAGTGAAGCTTAGACCTTTTAAAAGAAAATCTAATTTTTGGTCTAAAATAAAATCACTGTTGACTTGAACACGGTGATTTTTAGTAAATCCTTTTGCCGTTAATATCACGGCAGGGTTGCTCAATTCAAAATTCTCTGTAATAGCCCTGCCGTAGGTACCATCTTCATAAATAGGCGTATATAAGTTAGGAGCTAATGAATAGATACTACTATACAATAGCTGGGGATCCGCCTGGTTCGTGTTTTGCAAGCCGTAGTAACCGGAAAGATTAACAGATAAACGCGTGGTTGGCGTAATATCAAAGTCAATATTACTTCTGTAATTAAAACGGTTATAGTTAAAGTTTGTTTTATAATCCCTTCCGTTATCAAAACCTCCCGCATCAAAAATATCACCTACGTGTTGATAGGAAAGAGCTCCAAAATATTTTACAGATTTTGTTCCACCGGCAACAGATAAGTTTACTCTATAATCAGTGGCAAAATCTTTTTGCATGGCATCTACCCAATCAACATCTGGATAAATACTCCGCTCTAAATCATTTGCAGGATTACGGTATTTCTCCAAGATATCCACGGGCGTATAACTTCGCCATGCTTCTTCACGCACCGGCACCGTTCGCTCAATGGCTTCATTAGCAACGACCAAACTGTTGTAAGAGTCATATTTATCCGGGATTCTAGAAAGTGTTTTTATAGCTGAACTTGCAGTAAGCGATAGTTGCGCCTTTCCTTGTCTACCCCTTTTTGTTGTAATAAGGATAACTCCATTTGCACCCTTTACCCCATACACCGCCGTTGCAGAAGCATCTTTTAAAACGGATAGACTTTCTATATCTCCAGAGTCTATATCGTTCATACTACGTTCTATACCATCTACCAAGATTAGCGGTTGACCTCCACCGTTCCAAGAACTTTGCCCACGAATGAATATCTGAGGTGATTCTTCTCCCGGACGGCCTGTTGATGACACCGTGGTTACACCAGGCAAACGACCGGTCAATGCCTGACCAACTGTAGATACACCACCTGATTGCATAAGATCAGCACCAGAAACTTGCGCAATGGAGCCAACTACACTTTCTTTGGTTTGGGTACCATAACCCACCACAATAACCTCATCTAACTCAGAAGCCTCTGATGCCATAACCACATCTATTTCGGTTCGAGACGCCACCTTAATGGTTTGCTTGGCGTAACCGATATAACTGATTATTAACGTACCATCCTCTGGAACATCTATAGAATAGTTACCATCAAAATCGGTCATAACCCCTTTGGTAGTGCCTTGTAAAAGTACACTGGCACCTATGATCGGTTGTCCTGTATCTTCTTCGGTAATTGTTCCAGTTACTGTTATAAGGTCTTGTGGAAGATCATTTGCTATAAGTGCAATAGGGAAAAACAAAACAACCATTACCAAAAGTTTGATTTTCATATAAAAATCAAAACACAATATAGACTGTTTTGTACAAGGAATCCGTTTTTTCATACCGCGGTAGTGTGGGTTGATATTTTTTAAAAATGCTCTTTATTAAAAAGGAATGTAGCAACCACTCCTCTTCTCCAAACCATAAATATTACAATAACATAATGTTAGCGTTAAGCCTAAAACGGGTTTTAAATGCATGCCTATTCCGTGAAATTTAGAACATGCCATTTTCGACTTTGGTTAATTATGAATTTGGAGTTGTAAATGTTAAAAAAAAATCAAATAAACAAAAACAGGGATGATGCCGCTTAACTCTCATTTGTTGCGAATTTTATTCATTTGATGCAGATCGCAACATTTGTGAAAAATTATGCAACATTCGTGATTTTATAGAATTGTTAGGTAGGCAGTTTATGATCACTATTTCCTAAAAATAAGGTGACCAATATGCGTTTTTGTTAAAAAATAACCACTTATTGAGACTGAATCCTGATTTAGTAGCACAGCAATACCTCAATTCAACCTCAATCTTCTTTGCTATTTTAAGAAATATAAACCGGAGAACGGGAGAAAACAGTTGGACCTAACGAAAAGTTAAAATAGAAGAACACAAAAGCCAAAATTTTAATAATCAATAACTAAAAGCACCTGAAAACACCCTAACTCTTAACTAAGTAAATTAAGGCGACTTCTAATGTTCATTAAACGTTTTCCTGCTTTATTTCTGCTGGGGAAACCCCAAAATAATCCTTAAATCTTTGTGTGAAGTAGGAAGTAGATGAAAAACCAACAAGGTTACAAATATCGTTCAAATCTGAATTCCCATTTTCTAGAAGCGTCTTCGCTTTCTGTAACCTTTGATTCCTAATAAATTCATTTGCTGTCTGATTGGTAAGTGCCTTTGTTTTCCTATACAACTGACTCCTACTAAGGTTTAAATGAGAAGCTAAAGATTCTACCCCTAGGGAAGGACTTGTAATATTTTCATGAATATAATTAATGGCTTTTTCTATAAATGCTTTGTCCAAGGAAGTTATACTGGCATCATCTTGAATCTCCCCCATAGATTTGAAGTACTTTTTATAAATCACTTCTCTGCTATGAATAAGCTGACCAAGATGATGTCTCACCAATTTCATATCAAAAGGCTTTACTAAATACACGTCTGCGCCTCTCTCTATCCCAGAAATTCTATCGTCTATCTTCGCATTTGCTGTAAGCATCATTACTGGAATATGACTGGTTTTAATGTCTGATCTTATGGCCTCACAAAAATCGTATCCGTTCATTTCTGGCATTATTACATCTGTAATAATTACATCCGGAAGTATTTCCTGTGCCAATTTTAAGCCATCGGCTCCATTTTTGGACACCACAACCTTATACTCTCCTTTAAACTCATTCTTTAAATAATTTCTTAGCTCTGTATCATCTTCAACAATTAATAAAGTTTTTGCCTTTCTTTCCGTTCTAGTTGGAAATATAGATTCTTGCGCAATAGTAGCTTTTACGAGGTCTGGCTTTATTGATGACAACTTTCCGTTTGTAATACTAATTTCGGACGCTTTAAAATGATTCTTACCAGCGGGTAGAATTACGCTAAAAGTTGACCCTTCACCTAATTTACTTTTTACATCTACACTACCCTTATGAAGTTTTACAAAACTATGAACGAGCTCCAACCCAATTCCTGCTCCGCTATAATATCCTTTGTTTAGAGGTTCTCCTTGATAAAACCTTTCAAAAAGTTTCTCTAGCTCTCCTTCTTTTAATCCAGGACCGGTATCTGCTACCTTAAATTCTATACCATTGTCAGTTTCTTTTATCTCTACTACTATTTTTCCGCCGTCAGGGGTTACTTTAAATGCATTGGATAGTAAATTAAAAACAATTTTTTCCAGCATTCCTTCATCCGCCCATACCCATATCACCTCATTTTCTGTATTCACTGTCAAATCAATATGATTAGAAAGTGCTTCTTCTTTAAAATGGTTTGATACCTCTTTTATGAACGGAACTATATTCAGCCTGCTTGCTTGAACTTTAATCTTATCCGACTCTAGTTTACTAAAATCCAGTAACTCGTTTATTAAACGTATTAAGCGTTCCGTGTTTTTATATATCGTTAAATGTTTTAACCTTAGGCGGTTTGAATAATTATCATCTTTCTCACTCAAAATATCCTTTATCGGATTTAATATCAATGTTAGTGGAGAACTAAATTCATGAGCTACATTGGTAAAGAATTGTATTCTTTCTTTATGCAGCTCTTCTTCCCGAACCCTTTTTTGCCGTTCATTTTCAACTTGCTGCTTATCTATAATTCGTTTTTTCTCAAACCTTCGCAACAAACTCAGAAATCCTAGAATAATCAAAAAATAAACGAACAAGGCCCAATTATTCCTCCACCAAGGAGGCAGGATTTCTATGTGAAGTGTTACCGGGGTCTTGCTCCACACACCATCATTATTGGCTGCTTTCACCTTAAAAATATAATGGCCAGCGTCTAGGTTTGTATAGGTTGCACTACGGGCTTCATCTACATAATTCCAATCTTCTTCATAACCATCTAGATAGTACGCATATTGATTCTCTTCCGGCCTTGTAAAACTAATACCCGAATATTCTATTGTAAATACGGACTGTTCACTATTCAATGTAATACTATCCGTTTGAGAAAATGCCTTGTTCAAAGGAGAGTCATCATTGTCCGGCAGTACGGTTTCATTAAACAGTTTAAAGTTTTTTAAATATACGGTAGGTGGTGTTTCCAAAATATTGATGTTATCCGGATTGAAATAGTCCACACCTTCGTTTCCCCCAAAATACAATCTGCCTTTATTGTCTTTGTACACGGCATTCTTGTTATAATCATAGGAAACAAGACCATCTCTTTTTGTGTAATTGGTAAACTCTTTTGTAGTTCTATCAAACCTAACAATACCCGAATTGCCATCTAACCATAAATTACCTTTTGCATCATTGGTAATCCCAATTATATTAGGCATACTCAACCCATTGGATTGATCATACCAAAGAGCTGAATTCTCCGATATGTTAAACCGTAACAAACCCAATCCCCTGGTCCCAGCCCATAGAATATTATCATCTGCAAACAGCGATACAATATCATAATGATTATAACTAATAGATGGATCGTCCTGTAAAAAATGATTCATAATAACCGCTTCGTATCTCCCCGCATTATCTTTTTTCATTTTGATAAGGCCATTGGTTGTTCCTACCCAAACGGTATCTTGCGCATCAACTACAACCTTATTGATGTAATTGTTTACCAGTTGATGTGATGCAAAAGAACTATCACTGAAGTTAGATCCGTTTAAATCCTTAAGTTGAAAAGAATACAAGCCTTGGTTGAATGTTCCGATCCAAACTGTGCCCTTTGCATCTTCCGTGAAACTCATGATAGCTCTAGACCCTTTTCTATCGCTTAGAATCGGAAATTTATAATTGATAAATTGTTTTGAACCCCTCTTTAAAAAAAACAAGCCTTGGTCCCAACTTCCTGCCCAAATATTAAACTGACTATCAATGAACAAGGTCTGAATATAATCACTGGTTAATCCTTTATATACCGCGCTGTCTCCTGTATTTATATGAGTAAAGGTGTTGGTTGACCTTTCCCAGACATCAATTCCTCCGCCTTCCATGGCTATCCACAACCTATTTTGGTCATCTTCAACAATAGCCGTAACCGAGCTTATCTGTAAAGAGTTGGGCTTGTTATAGATACTCTGAATTTCACTAAACTTATTGTAATATTTATCATATACCACAACACCTCTATTGTAGAAACCCACCCACATTCTTGAGTCCTTATCGAGATATAATGACCAAACGGAATTGGATAAAATACTTTTCTCATCATTCTTGTCAAAAAGAGAGTGCCGAACAACCTCTCCGTTTTTATTTAAATTGTAGAGTCCGTCATTTTCCGTACCGAGCAAAATTTCACCATCGGCAGATTCTGCAATGGTGAAAATATTATTCCCTGTAACTTTAAAATTCTCAACTGTAGGCGTTTGGTTTTCACTGGATAATTTTACTTTGTAAATTCCATTTGAAATAGACCCCGCCCATATAGCTCCATCCGTATCAATAAATAACGATTGAAGACCTGCAGTAATAGTTCGTGCCCTGTTCCCATCTCTAAACAAAGCAAAATCAACACGCTTATTTTTTGAATCAACCTCTAGAAGCCCACCACTACTGGCGGCATAAATAGTACCGTTATCTGTTATTTTAATTTCAGAAACCGCAAGATAATTATCGGACCTAGGGTTATTAAAAGGCAATTTTTCAAGGATAAGCGTATCTAGGTCCATCAAAAAAACACCTTGTTCACCCGTACCCATATACAAGTTTCCATTACCATCTCCCTGAAGGCTTATAACCCCGATATTTCCTTGATTTATATTATCCTTGTTTACCAAAGGAATATGACGAAACTCATCATTTTCACGATCATAGAGCGCAAGACCTATATTTGTACCTACCCAGAACCTATTTTTGGCATCCAAATAACTGCAGTACACAAAATTACTGGTAAACGTCTTGCTTTTATAATCTTTGGGCTTGTACGAAATATAATCCATACCGTCATAACGATAAATGCCCGACCCATGTGTTCCTATCCAAACAAACCCGTCATTATCTTGGGTAATGGTGTGTATACCTACCTGAGATATTCCATCCTTAATCTTATAAAAATCTAATTCTGGTTTTATTTCTTGAGCCGTAGCATGCCAGCCTAATATGCTTAGAAGCCACACACACGATAATAATAGTTTTCTCATAAACAGAGTATCCCGGATTTTATGTTTCAAGTTTGGTCAATAACCCTTAACAGTAACAGCTTAAGAACTCATGTCTTAACCGTAAAAAAGTTAAGTTAATAAAAAACCCTTCTATGTAGCTGTATGTGAATGTTAATTTGGATGTACGTAGTCATCTAAAGTTTGTTAGTGGGTAGAAATGATAGCATTAATTGAAAAACAAATGCGCTACAACAAGAAATGAAATAATCTTAATTTGTATTTGCAAACCTCTTTAAATTAGATTTTTAGATAGCAGCCGAAGAAATAAATAAAAATTAGTCTAGGATGTATAAAGACTTTACCCACCGTTAAATGTTTTGAAAATAAGCCGATTTACCGAAGTAAGTTATTCTTCTAATTTTGAAGTATTTCTTTTGAAGGTGTCTAAAATTTTAGAAAAACCCATATTATCCGGATTGGCTTCAACGTAAGCTGCTCCATTTATTTTGATTGATATGAATGATTAAAGTATTGACTGGTAAAGATGTGTCCCTGGAAAATTCCATCTAATTTTTAAATTGAACCGTCTACAAAAGCTTTAATCTTATGTTTCTAAACTCTACTTTCATTGGCGGTCCCACATGAACTTGAACCCCTAAATACCCCTTCAACTTTCTGTTTACCGTATCATTGTCCAGTACATCACTCATTAAAAAACCGTTTACATAATGTTGAAGGCGATTGCCTTTAATGACCAAATGCATTTTGTTCCAATCTTCACTTTTAATTTTAGTCTTTAAGCTATCAGAATCTTCTAAAGAGCCAACTACTTCTCTACTCTGCCAACAATTATTCTTAATATTAGCTTTTAGCGAGCCAGAGGCTTCTGGGTTGTCTTCACTTTTAATATGTACGCTTTCTCCACGATAAGCTAAAGTTGCTCTTTTTTTCTCCTCGTAGTTCTGCCCTGTGTATTTCCTTAACCCATCAATATCCGCTTGGTAGCCTTTTAAAGCGTAAGGAATCGTATCAATTAAATTACTCCTATAATTAATTCCGCTATTTCCAGCTTCCGTTATTTTGAATTCTAATTTCAGTTCAAAATCACTAGGTTGATTTCCTTGCCAAACAATAAATGTATTCCTTTTTAAAAGGGTTTCAGGTGTCACCTCACCTACTAGATTTCCATTTTCTACACGCCAGTAGTTGGTATCCCCTTTCCAACCGGCTAAGGTTTCGCCATCAAAAATGTCAACAAAACCATCATTCTGCTTTGGCACTTTATTTTTAGACTCACTAAAAGTCTGTTTCTTTTCTATGCAAGATTGAGAATTTACAAATAGAGAAAGAGCAATAAGGCCATAAATCATTTGTTTGTGCACACGTCTGTTATTTTCACACCTCATCCTTTGTATCTTTTTCACCACTAACAAATATCACTTTAAAAGAACAGGTCATAGACATATTTACTATGGCTTTAGTCAATTCATTTTAGTTATTAGTACTTTAGTTCTAAAGTAAGCAGACCTTTTTAGCTAACCATCCTGTGCTATACTGGCCCAACGTGATGGTTTCGTTGTAAAATTGCAGATACCCTTATAATGGAATACATTATACACAACTAAATACCCTTTTAATGAAATTAGCATCAATAGACATAGGTTCTAACGCCATACGACTTCAAGTAGTAAAAGTATATGAAGATGAAGATTTGGTCAGCTTTAAGAATCTACAGTTATTACGATTTCCTTTGCGTTTGGGACACGATGTATTTTCACAGGGAAAAATCACCCAACCCACAAAGGAGAAGTTTATTAAACTCATGAGCACTTTTAAGCATCTTATTGATTTATATGAGGTTGAAGATTACTATGCGGTAGCCACATCTGCCATGAGGGAGGCAGGCAACGGAAAGGAAGTTAGTAACCAAATAATGACGGAGGTGGGAATGAAAATTAATACCATTTCCGGCAAAAAAGAAGCTACAATTCTCAATAAAGCCATAAAACCGACTTTAAAAGATAGAAAGTATGTTCATATAGATGTGGGTGGAGGTAGTACCGAACTGAATTTATTGGAAGGCGGAAAACTTTTACAGAGCAGATCCTTTAAAATTGGATCTGTGCGGCAGTTGACCCCTAAAGAACGTGCGGCAGTTTTTCTCTCCATGAAAGAATGGATACAATCTACAAGCTTTTACAAATCCAAAAACATTGTTGGTATTGGTACCGGAGGAAACATTAACAAACTCTACGGATTAGCCAACAAAGCCTCTAACATGGCCATCTCTTTTGCAGAGTTAAAAGCTTTAAGGGCCTATGTAAACGAGTTCACTTATGAACAACGAATGTCTATTCTTAAAATGAATCCAGATCGTGCAGATGTAATTATTCCCGCTTCGGAAATTTATTTGAAAGTACTAAAGGAAATGGCAAGTGACCAAATTCTGGTACCTAAAGTGGGATTAAAAGATGGCCTAATCTATGAGCTTTACGAACAAAAAACACACAAAAATCTTGACAAAATAGAGTACTTGGGCTACTTCTAATATTTGTTTATTTAAATGGAGTTTCTATCTATAAAATGAAACGGGTTCTTGACCTTACCCTTTTTCTTGTCCATAATCATACGGGCCGCGGTTTCTCCCATCACTTGAAAATCTGTAGATATGCACGTGATTCCCAACAGCTGCTTTAAAGGCGTATCGTTATACGATATAACACCTATATCGTTCCCTAGTTCAAATTCCTGATTGCGAATTTGATTGACAAGGTTCACCAAATCCGATTCGCTAATGGTTATAAACAAATCTCCCTTTTTCAAAATCATGTCGTCATAAATTTCATCCAACACTTCAAAATCAATAAAATGTTCCGTACAAAATTTCTTAAATCCGTTTAAAATCCTTTTAGGATACGGGTAAATAGATTTTTCGGGATAGGTAATTATCAATTTTTTGTAGTTTGATATCTTGTCTAATCCTTTTTTAAGCGCATTATAAATATCATTTTCAAAATCTTGATATATACCAATATAATTCCCCTTTAATTCGGAAATAGGGTTGTCCATAACAATCAGTTTCTCCTTGGGAATCTGGTCTATAGCCTTTATGATTTCAGGAGTAAAACTAATATGTTTTAATTTTTCGGTCTTAAAATGAGGCATAATAACATAGTAATCATACGCATTCCTATTTTTCTCTAACAGACTAAGAAATAGGTCTTCCTCACAATGATATATGAACAAATTGGTGTGCGATGTACCTCCAATACTCTCTATAAAAGAATTATAGATCCGCATCTTATACGAACTCAATTTATTGATAAGAAAAAGAATATTGACCTTTGATATCAGCTTGGTCCGGGCTATGTAGTATCCTTTACCTCGTATAGATAGTATTACTTTCCGTTCCCTTAAAATACTATACGCTTTTTCTACCGTATCTCTTGATAAAAGGTACTCTTCACTAAACCTATTTATAGACGGGATCTTGTCGTCCATCTTTAAATTGCCCGCTGAGATATTATAAATAATAGCATCTACAATCTGCTTGTATTTAGGAACTCTAGAATTCTCGTCTATTTTGATATAGTTAAATATATTCATCAGAAGAAGTCTTTTTCATTTTCTATTTATAACCATACACCACGGCAATAATAGAGATGTAATTTGATAATCTACAAGAAATAAACATTTTTATTTTTCACTAGAGCGGTACAGTACAGGACGGATAGCTTTCCCCCATCCCATATTTTTGTCTACAAACGTAATAACCCTTCAAATGAAAAATACAGCACAACAATTTAAGTACGTAGACCATCTTTGGGATGAAAGGAAAGCCGCTGCACTGGGCGATGACCAAGTGGCCCTTTTTCTTTATCGCTCCAATATCCTCGGGGCGGATCTAAGGATCACCAACTATGGTGGCGGAAATACAAGTTGTAAGACCATTGAAAAAGACCCGTTGACCGGTGATGATGTGGAAGTCATGTGGATCAAGGGTTCCGGTGGCGATATAGGGACATTGACCAAGGCCGGAATAGCAGGTCTGTATACGGAAAGGTTAAGAAACCTAAAGAACGTCTACGGCGGGCTGGAAGATGAGGACCGCATGGTCGGCCTCTTTAACCATTGCATCTATGACCTGGAAAGCAAGGCCCCTTCCATAGACACGCCATTGCACGGATTGCTCCCTTTTAAACATATAGACCATTTGCACCCGGATGCCTTAATAGCCGTAGCCGCGGCAAAGGACAGCGAAAAAGTGACCAAAGAGATCTGGGGGGATACCATGGGGTGGGTACCTTGGCAAAGGCCCGGTTTTGACCTAGGCCTTCAACTGGAAAAATGTTTGAACGACAACCCCGGTATACGCGGGATCGTTCTGGGCAGTCACGGACTCTTTACTTGGGGGGACACTTCTCATGAATGTTATATGAACAGCCTTGAGGTCATTGAAATGGCCTCGGAATATATTGAGAACAAAATAAAGGCCAACGGAAGTGTTTTCGGGGGGCAAAAGATAGAGAGCCTTCCCAAAGAGGAGCGTATGGAAAAGGCCGCCCAGCTTATGCCAATGCTTAGGGGCCTTTGTTCTTCCGAAAACAGGATGATCGGACATTTTAACGATAGTGATGTCGTTCTAGAGTACATAAACAGTAACGACCTGGAGCGCCTGGCGCCTATGGGCACCTCATGTCCCGACCACTTTTTAAGGACTAAAATTCAACCTTTGGTATTGAAATTGGATGCCAAGGAAGACCTTTCGGATACGGAGGCCGTACTGGCTAAATTACGTCCTGATTTTGAACAGTACAGAAAAGAATATCAATCCTATTACGACAACCATAAACGGGACAATAGCCCGGCCGTAAGAGATGCCAGCCCGGTTATTATTATCTATCCCGGTGTTGGAATGTTCAGTTTTGCAAAAAACAAGCAGACCACCCGTGTGGCCAACGAGTTCTACGTGAACGCAATTAACGTAATGCGCGGTGCGGAAGCCATTACGGAGTATACCTCGTTACCAAGACAGGAAGCTTTTGATATTGAATACTGGTTATTGGAGGAGGCCAAACTGCAGCGTATGCCAAAGGAAAAACCATTATCCCGTAAAGTAGCCTTGGTTACCGGTGCGGGCGGAGGGATCGGCAAGGCCATTGCGGACAAGTTGGCCGAGGAAGGTGCCAATGTAGTATTAACGGACATTGCCGAAGATAGGTTGGAAGAAGCGGTCTCCACCTATGCCAGGGACATTGCCAGCTATGCGGTCTGCGATGTAACGAAAGGCGAATCCATTGCCGAGGCCTATAAAAAAGCCTGTTTAGAATTTGGAGGCGTGGATATCGTAGTCCACAGTGCAGGCCTGGCCATTTCAAAGCCGCTGGAAGAGACCACCGAAAAAGATTGGGACATCCTACAGAACGTACTGGTAAAAGGGCAGTTCGAACTTGCCAAGCAAGCCGTGGCCGTTATGCGCAAACAGAGCTTGGGCGGAGACTTTATTAGCATAGCCAGCAAGAACGGTCTGGTCTCGGGACCGAACAATGTAGCTTACGGGACCTCCAAGGCCGCACAACAGCATATGGCTCGTTTATTGGCAGCAGAGCTGGGCGGTGATAAAATACGGGTGAACACCGTAAACCCGGACGGGGTGATCGTAGGCAGTAAGATATGGGAAGGCGATTGGGCCGAAGGTCGCGCCAAGGCATACGGGATTACGGTTGAAGAACTGCCCGCACATTACGCCAAACGTAACCTGTTAAATGAAATTATTTATCCAAAAGATATTGCAAACGGTGTGTTCGCATGCGTGGGCATCCTTAATAAGACCACAGGAAATATTATCAATGTAGACGGCGGCATGGCCAACGCATTTGTAAGATAGTTTATTTGAGTTTTGTTTCACTTCCATGAATTACTTGGTTCATGGAAGTGTTTTTTTAATGGCGGTATTCTAGAATTAAATCAAATCAAAAATTGCACCCATTATTAAACACAAAATATCAGCTCTACTATTAATAGCCAATTAAAGACTTAATTTAGAGTCTTCCAGGTTTGATATAACATAAATTCTTAATACCTATACTATAATTACGAAACCATGAAAATGAAAGTAACGGCCGTATTCGATATTGGAAGAACAAACAAAAAGTTCTTTCTTTTTGATGATAACTTCCAAGAAGTACATCGTGAATATGTTCGTTTTGATGAAATTAAAGATGAAGATGGATACCCTACCGAAAATCTTGAAGCCCTAGAAAAATGGGCAATAGAAGTGTTTGACAAAATGATTGATTCTTCTGAATATGAGATTGAATCATTAAACTTTTCTTGTTATGGAGCAAGCCTGGTTCACATAGGGCATGACGGAAAGCCAGTCACTCCGCTGTACAACTACATGAAACCTTTAAAAGATGATATTTCCGACGCCTTTTATACAGCTTACGGTCCAGAAAATGAACTATCAAGAATAACTGGATCACCTAAATCAGGAATGCTAAATACGGGCATGCAATTGTACTGGTTAAAAAAATCTCAACCAGAAATTTTTAAAAAGATAAAATATTCACTTCATCTCCCACAGTACCTGAGTTACTTATTTACAGGAATACCTGTTAGCGAATACACCAGCATTGGTTGCCACACCTTGCTATGGGATTTTGAAAAAAAAGAATACCACCAGTGGGTCTATAAAGAGGAAATTGATGAGAAACTACCTCCTATTGAATCTTCGAGAAAAACGAATTTGATACACTACAAAGGGCGTAAAATTAAAATTGGTGTTGGAATCCATGACAGCTCTTCCGCCCTCTTGCCGTACATCCGCAGTATTACCAAACCGTTTCTATTGGTATCTACTGGAACTTGGAGTATATCTATCAACCCGTTCAATGAAGGGATGCTTTCTCCGGACGACATTATAAACCATTCGCTTTTTAATATGAGAATAAATGGAAGCCCCGTAAAAGTTTCCACCTTGTTTTTGGGCAATGAATACAAGCTGCAAGTAAAGCTTTTATCGGAGTATTTTAATGTTCCCCAAGACGCTCATAGAAAGGTAAAATTCAATAAAGATCTCTTTTTTGAAATCAATAGAAATTTTGCGCATATGTTCAAATGGGAAAGTATACCATCTGATAAAATGCCAGAACAGACCTTAATACCCTATGATAATTTTGACAAAGCGTACCACCAGCTACTGTTAGAATTAGTATTGCTGCAAGAGAAAAGTATCAAAGCTGCCATTGGTAATTCCAAAATAAAACAATTGTATATAGATGGAGGTTTTAGCGACAATGAAGTATATATTAAACTGCTTTCACAGTTTATGAACAACATGAAGCTTAGAACTACAAATTCTTCATTAGGTTCGGCCCTAGGTGCTGCCATTGTTATTTCGGACAAAGTTTTGGAACCCAAATTTCTCAAAACCAATTACGCCGTTAAAAAGCATGTACCATTTATTTAATATAAGAAATAGTTATGGCGATGAGTTTCAATTCCGACTATCCATCCGTAGATGATTTACGAGCAAAAGCTAAATCCAGAATACCAAAGTTCGCTTTTGAATATCTAGACGGGGGGTGCAACGAGGATGTAAGCCTTACCAGAAATACTGCAGAAATACGAAAAATTCAACTGCAGCCTCGGTATTTAAGAAACTATGGTACAAGTTCTATTAAAACAAAAGTGATGGGTATGGAGTTTGATGCTCCTTTTGGAATTGCCCCAGTTGGTCTCCAAGGACTGATGTGGCCCAACACTCCCGCTATTTTAGCCAAAGCAGCCCATAACCATAATATTCCATTTATACTCAGTACAGTTACCACTATGGATATTGAAAAGGCAAGCGAGCTTACTGAAGGCAATGCCTGGTTTCAACTATACAACCCCGTAGACGATGCCATACGAGATGATATAATATACCGTGCCGAAGCTGCAGGTTGCCCCGTTCTCGTTCTTTTATGTGATGTACCTACATTTGGATACCGACCACGTGATTACAGAAATGGATTGGCATTACCCCCAAAAATGACAATCGCCAATATTCTCCAAATTTTAGGAAAGCCAAACTGGGCATTTAACACTCTAAAATATGGTCAACCCACATTTGAAACCCTAAGACCATATACTCCTGAAGGGCTCGATTTAAAACAACTGGGAGCATTTATGGATAAAACCTTTTCTGGCAGATTGAATGAGGAAAAAATAAAACCTATCCGGGATAAATGGAAAGGTAAGCTAGTTCTAAAAGGTGTTGCCTCGGAGCAAGACACCCAAGATGCTATACGCATGGGGTTTGATGGTATTATTGTTTCCAATCATGGCGGACGACAGTTAGATGCAGCTCAATCAACCATAAATACTTTAACTGAAATTGCAGCAAAATATAGCGACCAGATAGAAATAATGATGGATAGCGGGCTTCGTTCAGGACCTGATATTGCCCGTACAATGGCAAGTGGCGCCAAATTTACATTTATGGGTCGTTCTTTTGTTTATGGCACAGGTGCATTAGGAAATAAAGGCGGTGAACACACTATAAGAATGCTTAAAACACAGTTCAAACAGGTTATGGATCAATTGTGCTGCGAACGTGTTGAAGATTTACCGAAGCACTTAATTAAACATTAAGAACCCCGAGTGAGCCCAGGTTTTTCATTATCTATTATTCTATACTCCACCACTTTACTAGGCTTATACCCGATTCTATAGGCTTGTGCTATAATCTTACTACCTTCTGGTATTTCAAATGGTTCTTGATAGACTTCCCATACCTTAGGAGTAGTTCCGTCCTTGTCCATAACCTTGTACCCTAAAGAAGCCCCCTCCGTTGAGCAAGTAGGTTTTATCTTGTTATTTTCAATGGTAATTTCCGGTTCTGAAGTTATTGGTTGACTCTCTTCTCCTTTCCATAACTGGGCAATCAACTCTCTTTCCGGAAGATTAGGCTGGTCTCCTATAACATTGAGCCAACGGTCCATTTCGTTCCGTAGTTCTTCTAACTTTTCTTTATAAGCAGGATTTTTAGCTAAATTATTCACTTCGTACGGGTCCGTTTTACAATCATATAACTCTTCCACATCTTTATTTTCCCTAAACCAAAGAGATTGTATACTATCTAAATTGCCTTCATCCCGCAAACGTAAAAGCTCCTTCATAGTGGGTATTCTTTCTCTGTATTCCACTGGTAAATAATAGCCCTGTTCAGGTCTATAATTCCGAATGTATTTATATCGGTCATCACGCACGGCACGAATTGCATCCGTAAATCCATCAAAACGGTCTGCTGCCGCATGAATATATTTTCTCTCTTTTTCGACCTTATCTATCCCTAAAAAAGCCTGCCCTTGAAGGTATTCAGGAGGCTCTACTCCTGCCAACGAAAGAAGTGTAGGTGCAAAATCTACAAAACTTATCAATTCGTCTCTTTTGGTTTCTGCTTGTTGTTGATTTGGAAACCTGACTATCATAGGGGTATTCAAACCTGAATCATAAATAAGACGTTTTTCTCTAGGTAATGGTCCCCCATGGTCTCCGTAGAAAAAGATAATTGTATTCTCCAAAAGACCATCATCTTCCAATTGCTTCAATACAGCTCCAACTTGCCTATCCATTTCAGCAATATTATTGTACATTTTCCACATATCGCGATGCACCTTAGGCGTATCCGGTAAATACCGAGGAATACTAAACTTGGTGTCTTTTGGAAGATGAACAGGAGTTTCGCCTTCTGTCATGCGGCCTTTTTCCCATTTATAATTCCTATCTCCTGAATGATAATGTCTCGTTTCCGAATTTCTAAATCCATAAGGTTCAAAAAGTCCAGATTCATGTGTATCCGTAAAGTTAAAAACGGAAAAGAAAGGTTGGTTACCGTCTCTATTTCTCCAATGTGCATAAGAACTGCTTTCGTCCCAAGCCGTTAAGGGAGCTGTAAACTGATAATCCTGTTTATCATTATTAGTACAGTAGTACCCGTTCTTACGCAATAATTCACTAACCATACGAACCTCTGGAGGCGGAACCGCTCCATAAATTGGTAATCCTGTAACCTCTGGGTAGGAAGTAGTCCTCATATGGGTGGCACCAATACTAGACGGATACATTCCCGTAGTAATGGCCGCTCTACTGGGAGCGCAAACTCCAGATGTGGAGTATAAATTAGGATAAACAACTCCTTCCTTTGCTAGTCGGCTTAGATTAGGTGTCACAATTGTTGAGTCTCCAAAAGAAGGTATATAAGACCCCATGTCTTCAGTTACCAACCATAGAATGTTGGGTTTTTCCGGTAATTCTATTTCTGAAGTAAGTACAACTTCTTTTGTTGTTTTATCAGTTTTAGATTGGCAACTTATAAAAAGAATACTTATTAAAATAAGTGTTACCAAAAGGTGTTGTTTTAAAGGTGTTCTGGTGGTTTTCATATCGATCTATCTTCTTTGAACAATAAATATAAATATTGAAACTTAACGCTATTCATTCCCTTCCATAGAAATTTTAAATCAAGAAGAAAACCGATATATTTTCTTCATTAAACTATAAAGTTCCGGATGCTTTTTTTGAAAGGACTTAGGGTTGTTAAAAAAATACTCACTAGCTACACTCAAAAACTCTACTTCACTGGTAGCTCCATAAGGATTAATGTCCGATTCTCTTTCTCTAATATTATCAATCTCTTTATGCATCAATTTTAGCCAAGGTGCAACATACTGCTTTTGCATTAAACTTTCAGGTATACCGTCTACCGCACCGTCTGCCTTATCTATTAAATGAACAAATTCATGTATGCCCACATTTGATTTAGAATATTTATTTTCAAATCCGGCGCGAAGAGCAGGCAGTGATAATATCATCAACCGATTCATATTTCCCGAACCTACTTTTCCTAAAATATTACGTCCTTCACCTTCGGTTTGATGGTCTTCATTAAAACTACCTTTATAAAGTAACACCTCATTTATGTTACGAAAACGTAATTCCGGAAAGCCGAATAGAGGAATAACAGCACCAGAAGCTACTAACAATCGGTCCGTGTCATTTATTTTAATCTTCACCCCTGTAATAGCAACATCAGCAAAAAAATATAAAATTTCTTCCTCAAAACGAAGCTTATCAGTTGTAGACAAATCAGCATAAAAAGACACTTTTTGATTCAGGATATCTCTCCAATCTTGGGTAAAAGATTTTAAATCCACCTTCTTTTTATAGAACCAAATTCGCCAGACAATTAGTGAAACCAATAGTAGAAGAGGAAGAACAATAAAGAAATTAGCGGACATAATATATTTTAATGTTGATATAGTCAATAATTACTGATTGTCTACCTTAAACACAAGAATTGCATCTAAAAAACGATAAAAACCACCTAGAATTTAAGTAAGCGAAAATAGCCACTAGTATCATTGAAATACTTATAAATCCAAGTTTTAAATTAAGCTATTTAAAAACAAAAAACCTCATAAATCAAATGACCTATGAGGTTTAAGTATAATTTAAAATAATTTCTGTCGGGATGACAGGCTTAAAAACCCAAACACAACCAACTAAAAACCAGCGTTTTATATATAAACTTACAAAATAAGACATCAATTAAGACATCAACGAGAACGTTTTAAGCTTTCTGTGTAACAAATCTAAGGAAATAATTTTAAATAGCATTAATCCTGAAGCCTCCATTAGACCCTCCAACGGTCTTGCCCCAGTTCTTCATGGTGAAGGTGTATATAGCTTTACGGACTTGCATATAATAATATTATATTTTTCACAGAACTTATTTTAAAAACCTCTGTCCTGTCCAATTGAAATGTTTTGTTTTCTCGCTCTTTTATACCCATTTAAATAAATACTATTCAAATGGAGGTCTACAATAGAGAAACTGTTATTTTCTATTCCTTGAAAATCCACCATCGCATTTTGCGTAATGTATTGGATGTTGTTAATTTCTTCAAGATGCTCTTCGTGAACATGTCCCTGAAATACAGCCTGTACTTTGTTTGAGTTTTCCAATATTTTTTGGGTCTCGATATGTTCATTGATGTGGTATCTTTTTCCGTTTCTTTCGTATTTAAACAATGGATGGTGACAGAATACGATTGATGGCTTTTGCGTTTTCTGTAAATCTGTTTTAAGCCATTCCAGTTGTTTTCGGGTTAAATTGGGATTCTGCCAGTTATCACCTTCAAGGAAGAAATGGTCAGTTCCATCTACATTGAAATTTGCATCCAGAACAATAAAGTGGTATCCCAGAATTTCAAATGAGTAATAGCTTCTTCCGTTTGGGATACCGGTATTTTCAATATTATCCAAAAATTGTGTTTTGACAATACTGTCCACGTCATGATTACCGACACAGTGGAAACGCGGACCATTGAACCTTGCATATACTTCCTCTAGCTTTCTTGAAAATTGTAAGGTTTCAGCCGGGTCTCTATTACGGCCTTCATCTTTAAAATCACCAAGGTGAACCACAAAATCTACTTTTTCCTTATTCATTACGTTCACAAATTCAGACATCTTATCAACTGCACCTCTATAAAATCTTGTGCCCATTGGCTCACGATCTGCATAATGCGAATCTGTTACGAGTCCAAATCGAAGTATTGGATTATTACTCCACAATATTGGATTTGACAAGAAATTGGCCATTCCTAATTTTCCATTTTGAATTATAAATTCCCTTCTTGTAATTTCAAAGCTCATATTCGGTATCATATTTTATAGTCAATTGACGTATTTCATTATTGTCTATTTGTGGGCTAGTTCAAATGGTGAAAAAGGAGTACGCCCGTTTATTTCATCCCAATACCCAAAACCAAGTGCCTTTCTCCAATTTCTTTGGAAACTTTGTATATCCAACTTATGATACCCTTTTTCTAATACGAGCTGCACCACCTCTTGTTGTTCATGTTCTCTTTCAATAATTGGATTCCCGTCAATTTTAATGACAAGTCCTCTCGAACCGAGACCATAAAAAGTGTAGGTCCCTGTTCTCGGGACATCAAGATACCCTTCTATCTCAATAGCCCAATATTCTTCATCAACATGAAAATCATCCAATCCTATAACGGACAATATCCCTTCCGTTGATATATTCTCCTTACGTAAATAGGTATCTCTTTTACCTTCCCAATTACCTTTGTATAGTTTATATTGCAGTCCTCGTTTAGCAGTTTTGATCTTTGTGGCTTTTAGCTCAGACGTCTTGACAAATTTTTTAAAAACGGTCCTACTGGCCTTTCCATCAGGGCTAAATGCCCTAGCCTTTATTTCTTTGCTATCCTTCAGCAAAACCGGTTCAGTGTATCTGAGTGATCTCAGCGACGGTTCGCTCCCATCCATAGTATATCTCAAGTTAAGCCCGTCAAGTGCCGCTTCCATTTCAAAAACGGTTTCATCGTGAAAGGTATATTTTTGGCTTTTGATGATGGGTGCGGGAGGTTGTTTTATAGAAACTTTGTCCTTGTCTCGATCCTTATCCAACTGAAAGGAATCTACAACCCTACCTTGATGATCTATTGCCTTAAACAGAAGAGTTTTGTCATAAATGGCAAACGTACAATAATGGTGTCCCTCATATACTTCCAAACTAAACCAATTTCTAGTAGGCGTAAATGATTCCAATCCACCGCCAGCACCCCCAGAATTAATATAAACAGTACCTTGTCTTTGGTTTATTCTATTGTCCCTAAGTGGCCATGTTCTTTCATAGACATGCGTATGCCCGAACAAACTAAAATCCACCCCATAGGTATCATATAATTTGGGAAGATCTCTAACATGATTGTTTCCCATTCCTGAAATTGCCCCATTAAATGTATCCCCATGATCATTGGACTCTGAAGAATAGGGAGGATGATGATGGACAGCTATTTTCCATACAGCAGTGGAAGTTGCCAGTTTTTGCTCCAACCAATTGTACTGATTTGACCCTTCACTGATATCCCGATTGGAATCTATCATAAAGAATTCGGCATTCCCATACTTAAACGTGTACCAATACTCTGGAGCTGGGTTGGCCATGTATTGATAATAATAATCGGCATCTCCCTCGTGGTTGCCAAGAACAGAATACATTGGTATTCTTGACATTAAATCATGTCCTGGTCCTAGAAACTGATATACCCATTCTTCTTTATTAAAGCCCCAATCCACCAAATCACCCGCATTTACGACAAAGTTGGGTCGTTCTTTCCATACTGCAGTGGCAATAGAATCCCAAGCCCATGGCGTTCTCTTATTTAACTGGGGATCACCAACCAAAGCAAACATAAAGGCAGTAGTATCCCCAACTACAGATTTAAACGTATAGGTTTCACTCTCCAAAATATTGCCCACTTTATCATGGGAAATCACCTTCCAGAAGTAATTGGTTTCTTCCTCCAGATTCTTTAATTCCACCTCGTGCATTAATCGTTCCCCTTTTAAGGCCATTTTCGAATTTAACAATGGCTTTTCCGCGTTCTTAATAGCCTTACCGTACCAAACTTCTGATGTTGAAGGGGTGTTTGTTTCCCACAATATCCGTATACTGGTTTTTGTGGAATATTGTAGGTAAGGTTTTACAAGGAAGCTTTCCTGTTTTTTTTGGGCTACACTTGTTGTAATTACTGTAAAAAATAATAGTAAATAAAGTTTATTATACATAATAATCGATTCGATGATTGAATAGTTCTTCAGAAACTTCTCTGACGTTTAAAATTTCTTTTTCAAGTTAGACGAAAAACATTTTAAAAGAGCTGCCTTGCATTGCAGCTCTTTTTTAAAAATAAAATTATAGAAACTTAATATCCTCTATTTTGGGGCAATAAATTAGGATTAAGTTCAATCTCCCTTTGAGGAACCGGTAATAGATACCTATCAGGAAATGCCGCTAAAAATTCTTCATAGGTACCCGCAGTATAAACATCAAATGTTAAAGGAATCTCCTTTCGAACCACATCGAACCATCTTTTCATCTCATAACCAAACTCCCAATAACGTTCTTGAATGACAGCATCATCAAATTCCGGTTGGGTTAAAGAGTATGTGGGTATTTCTGTTCCTGCTCCTCTACCCCTAACTCTCACTGCATTTAACGCATCATAAGCATCAGCATTAGCACCGTTCAACCTGTTTTGAGCTTCTGCATAAATAAGCAATACCTCAGCATATCTGAACAGCACTATGTTTTGGTCGGATTGTTCCCCCTCTGGTCCTTCTGTACCGTAAGTATATTTCTTAATGAACCCAGCTTCTCGGGAATCTTTTAGAAAATACTTTCTTTCATCGGGTTGACCAATATTGTTTACATTTCTATATACTTGATTGGTAAAGTTGCCATTTCCGTCAATATCGTTTAAAAATTTTTGGACAACTGGGTCATTGTTCAAATAAAACGTAACCTCTTTTCTAGGTCCATCAGGAAACTCGTCCATATACCTTCTGAATGCTCTTGACCCAGGGTTTGTAATACCATTTCTAATTGCTGTACTAGCGAACAGTGGATTACTATATGCAGTTCCAGCATCGGTAGAATAGATAAATTGAAAGATAATACTAGAATTGCCATTCTGTCCTGAAGAATTATAGTTATCTACATATTCTCCCAAACTATAAACATTGGAATCTATTATTTCCTTAGCTACAGACGCTGCATTTGCATAGTTTTCTGTCAAGTTCAGAGGGGCCCCTGCCATTGTCAAATATACCTTAGCCAAATATGCTTTAGCCGCACCCGATGTAGGTGCTCCCGGCAAGTTGGTTGGTTCTAGCAGTAGTTCTGCCCTCTGAAAATCAGAAATAATTTGTGCATAGACTTCTGTTGAACTTACCCTAGGTGCATCAGCTCCCAAGTTTTCCAATGAAGAAGAACCCGACAACGAAAGTGGTACATCACCATAAAACCTAACTAAATAGAAATAGGTAAATGCCCTTAAAAAATAGGCTTTCCCCAAGATATCATCCACCACACCTTGAGTCCCGTTTTCAGCCAGATCTATATTCTCTATCACGCTGTTCAGGCCATTAATAGCCTTATAGGATTCACTCCACAAATTTTCAAAATCAGCTGGTGTAAAACTGTACGTATCTATAGTTGGACTAGATTCAACCGCTTTACTTCCACTAGTTGGTTCATAGTAATTGATATTCTGTAAAATTCGTGTAGCACCATTTACCAAGCTCTCAAAATTTCCTATACTCTGAAAGGTATTGGAGGGCGATTCGAAGCTATAAGGTGTTTCCACTAAACTTTCACATGAAAACAATGAGATACACATGCAAAATATTACTGCAAAACGTTTATTTAATAGAGTAACGTATTTCATAATTGTTCTTTAAAATTCTTTTTATTAAAATTCTACTTTTAATCCTAAAGTATAGGTCCTAGCTCTGGGATAGCTATTGAGTTCAAAACCTCTTAAACCATCATTTTCATTTGTAGCTAACTCAGGGTCATACCCCGTGTAATCTGTCCAAAGCTTTAAATTTTGACCGCTGAAGTATAGCTTTAGACGATCCAAACCTATTTTTGAAGTAACATTCTTAGCAAAATTATAGCCCAATGTCACATTGCTCAACCTAACGTATGATGCGTCTTCCACAAAAATATCTGACAGCCAGGCATCTTTCCTTGTAAAAATATTAGTGGCACTCTGTCTTGCCTCAGTTTGGTTTATTGTTCCCGTATAATCAACTCTTTGGTAATATCCATCCAGTTGATTTGTCGGATGCCATCTTTCTCTACCCCTATAGCCTGTAGCCCCAACATCTTCCATATCAAAACGATTTCTTGCACCTTGGTTATAGATTTCACCCCCTTGTGAGCCTTGGAATTGAATGTCCAAATCAAAACCTTCATATGTGGCGGAAGTATTGAAACCCCATGTATAATCTGGATTTGCAGAGCCCAAATAGACTTTGTCATTTTCATCATAAATACCATCATTGTTCTGATCAATTACTTTGGCCGTACCAGGTATTTGACCGTAACCGAAGGCTTCTTCTTCTTCTCCCAATTGCCAAACTCCAACATACTGATAACCATAAATTGCACCTAATGGCTGGCCCTTAATTAGGTACATGACATCATTTAAAGGAATAGACTCTTCCTCAGGAGAGCTTAGCTCCAAAACTGTGTTCTTATTGAATGTTATATTAAATCCTGCATCCCATCTGAAATCCTCATTCTCAATCAGAGCTCCCTCCACCAAAAGCTCCAACCCTCTATTTTCCACTTCTCCTACGTTTTGTAACACGGAGCTGAATCCGGACTGACTGGCCAAAGTTCTCAGGGATAATAGATCACTGGTCATTTTATAGTAATAATCCGCCGTAAAATTTAACCTATAATTAAGCAATGAAACATCAACACCAACGTTTGTTTGTGCTGTTTTTTCCCACTTTAAATTGGGGTTTGCCACAGTATTAAAGGCACTACCTAATGAAAGCGAGCTACCATTAGTAGGATAGTTCAAGCCTGTACCTCCCGTGGTTATATGAGATAGCGTTTGGTAAGGATCAATAGCTTGGTTACCTGTAATACCATAAGACGACCTCAACTTTAATTTATCGATGAAAGTATTATCTTCTAGAAATTTTTCATTGGAAATTCTCCAAGCTAATGCCGTTGATGGAAATGTGCCCCATTTGTTGTTGGCTCCGAAAACAGAGGAACCATCAGACCGTAAAGAAACAGTAGCCAGAAAACGATTATCATAACTATAGTTAATCCTTCCCATATAAGATAATATCACTCTTTTTTCCTTGTAGGATGATTTATCAGATACAATTTCAGCAGTTTGTATCGCATTAAAACCTGTAGCATTGTTATTGAAACCTTGCACGGCTATGAAGGATTCGGTACTTGTTGTATATTGTTGTTCAAATAAACCTGTAAAAGCCAAACTATGCTTGTCAAAATCCTTTTTATAAGTTAGGATATTTGAATTTTGCCAAAAAGAACTTTCTTGCGTAGTAATATTACCGGTTCTTTCACCGTCATATGTACTTCCTCCATTAATAAGTTCATTAAAATAACTTCTATTATTACCGTTTGATGTAATAGAACCTCCTGTAACTTTCAATTTTAAATCATCAAAAAGTTCATATTCCAAATATGCAGACAACGTATTACTATTTGTTATAATCTCCCTTTCTGGTTCAAGTGCCGCTGCAACAGGGTTTATTAAGCTTCCTCCGTTTGGTGAAGAATCACCAAATCCACCATAACTACCCCTATGGTTAAAATATCTCCCTACTAATGATTCATTGAATGTATAGGATGAGCCTGTAGTATTATCCGGGTATTTAACTCCTAAACCCACAGGCAGCGCATACAAGGCGGCAGACACAACGCCAGAATCACCTTCTCCAACTGGATTATCATTTTCATGTGACAAAAATATAGTTGCTCCAACACTTAAATGATCGCTGGCTTGGGCATTCATACTTGCACGTAAATTAAACCTTTCATAATCCGAATTGATTATAAGTCCTTCTTGATCCAAATAGCTCCCTGAAATATTATAGGATATTTTTTCATTTCCACCACTGATACTCAAATTATAATTGTCAGTAATACCAGTTCTAAATATTTCATCTTGCCAATCAATTCCTATCAATCCGTTTCCAGCATCGTCAATTGCCTGAGGATGATAATATAGCCAGGTCATAGACCTATTTCCGTCAGCGTCTGGCATTAATATCTCTTGATCCGTTGGGTAATTATAATCAAATAAATCATTCCGCTGCTGTGAGTATTTTGCATATTTCCGCCTGTTATTCGCTGAAATCATATAATCAACAGGACTAAGTACCATAACTTTCTTAGGAACCTCTTGACTTCTTACAAAATGATCGAAAGTAATTTGGGCTTTCCCTTTTCGACCTCTTTTGGTAGTTACCAATATTACGCCATTAGCTCCCCGAGAACCATAGATAGCTGTAGAGGACGCATCTTTTAAAACTTGTATAGATTCTATGTTATTTGGGTTTAAACTATTGAAATCCGCACCGATAAGACCATCAACCACAATTAGTGGAGAGTTGTCGCCTATAATCGAATTGGCACCCCGAATTCGAATTACTTGATTTCCTCCGGGTCTACCTGAAGGTGTGCTTACCGAAACTCCCGGAACCCTACCTTGAAGTATTTCCGAAGGTTTGGTAACAGGCTGTTTTTGAAACTCATTTGAAGATAAAGAAGAAATAGATCCGGTCAAGTCACTTCTTTTTTGGCTTCCATAACCAATAACTACCACCTCATCCAATTGAGCAGAATCCTCTTGAAGGATAATGGAAACCTCGTTTTGTGATTTAATCGGAAATTCTTGGGTAAGAAACCCCATATATGACACAACCAAAACCGGGTTTTCAGTTGATGTGTTGATAATAAAATTGCCATCAAAATCAGCAGTCGTGCCATTAGTCGTTCCTTTTTCCATGATACTAGCTCCTGGTAGGGGGGTGCCCTCACTATCCATTACCATACCGGTAATTTCAATCACAATCGGTAATTTGACTTCTTTAATGTTTTTTGGTAGCTTGGAGACCGAAATACTACGATTGGTTCTTTTGAACTTAAGTAGGTGTTCCTTAGAAAGAATACACAGGAGATCGTACACCGAAACTTGCCGTATGTCAAGAGAAACTCTACCTTCAGTCACTTTGACTTCATTATTATAGAAAAAACTATAGCTGCTTTGATTTTCGATACTTTTGAATACATCCAAAACCGAACCTTTGCTAACATTAATGTTTACTTTCGTGTTTTTTAGCTTTTGTCCATATGTAGAAGCAAATAATGGATTAGCTAGTAATACCAATAAAATATAAATTGATAATTTGGTCACCACCTTTAATAATTTGAATAAATTAGTTGTCATCACAAAAAATGAGTGTTTAATGGTTTATTATAACTGTTAAGCGCCTTGGCAGTCTGTGCTACTCTCCAAAGTATAAATACAGGCTGCCTTTTATTTTATTAATTGGTAGTCATATCATAGGCAAAAGGATTTTAAGTGTTTTTTAATTGGAACATTTCCCTGCTAATACAATTGTATTGGCTCCATTTCTTTTATAGGTAAGACCTTCTTCTACAAAAATCACCCCCTCTAATACTGTTTGTAGATTTTCTTTATTGAATATTCCGGAGAATTGACATTCTTTTATGGCTTGCGTATCAAATTCAACCTTTACTCCATACCAGCGACTCAATTTTCTAGCAACTTCACCTAGAGTTGCATTTTCAAACCTTAAAATGCCATCTTTCCATCCTAAGGATGAAGTAGTATCAACCTGTTTCTTTAAAATATCATCTAATTTCTTATTATAAACCCCTTGTTGGCCAGGTTCTAAGAAAACTTTTACATCTTTTGAATTAACCTGCACCTTACCAGTGACAACCGTTACAGCCAGTTCTTCATTTTCCGGATAGGCATTTACATTAAATGATGTTCCCCATACCGTTGTACTTATGCCTCCTGACTTTACAATAAATTTCATTTTCTGGTTCTTGGTTACTTCGAAAAATGCCTCACCTACCAACTCAACCTCACGAGAACCATCATTGAATTTTCTGGGAAACGTTAATTTGCTACCCGAATTCAACCTAACTTTGGTGCCATCACTTAAGGTTATCTCCGATTTTTGTCCATATTCTGTAATTCTCACCATTTCAACATTGGAGTAATCAATTTGCTTTTGGTCCAGAATATGATAGGCAATGCTCCCCAAACCAAAAAGTAGTGTTACACTTACCGCAATCTTAAGGGGGATAAAAAAGCTTCTAGAAACTTTTTTATCCTTGGGAAGATTTCTCAAAATACTCTGATACACACCATTACTATTCTTAGCGTTCCATTCTTCTTGGGAAAAGTAATTCCCGAGCATACGTTGGTCAAATTCCTCCAAAGCCTCCTCTTCTTCTGGTTCAATGGATTTATTTAAGTATTTGTTTAATATATTTTTAAAACGAGAAATATGCATAGTGCTAGACTTTCATAAGGAAGAGTCGATATCACAGTGAACTCACATGAAATTTATTAGAGTTAACCATTGCTTAACAAATGAAAATATTTAAGCAACATTAAATTAACCTTAGACAAAAATCCTGACCAAGAGAAGAAGATCTTTCCTAACTTTTTTAAGTGCCGTTGATAATTGATTTTCAACAGTACGCTTTGATATATTGAGGTTGATGGCAATCTGGTCATTCGTAAAACCATTCAAACGACTAAGGACAAAAATTTCCTTACATCGGGCCGGGAGGGTTTTTAAAGACTCATGAATCGAATATACTAATTCTTCATAAGTGGTTTCCAATCGTTTTCCTTCTTCTGTTTGAAGCAGTTGCACTTCATCTAGTTGTACTTTCTTGAAATTGTCTTGCTTAGAGAGGTGCCTATAACACTCATTTCGAAGACTTGAAAACAAATAAACTTTTATATTCCTCGCCTCTATATTTTCCCTCTTTTCCCAGTATATCGACCAGATGTTCTGAAGCAAATCTTTGGCCAAATCCTCATCAGCCAATAACGCTCTAGCATATATATACATAGGTTCCCAAAGTATATTAAAAAGCTTGATGTAAGCTGCATGGTTTGAAGCTTTGACCTGCTCGTTTAGTAATGAATAATAAGTATTATCCTCCTCCATAAACTATGGTATCATTATTGCAAATAAAACAAAAGCAATTTCAAACTGCATTATTTAATTGTAAAGAGTTGGGAGAGACAGTCTATCAAACTCAAAAATAAAATATGATTTAGCCACGTTTTATTGATAAAGAGGCCGGTATATCCTTCCCAAAAGCACCTTTTTTGTCACCCTATGCCATGAAATGCGAATCACACCAGTATGAAAAAAACTATTATAACACCCATATTATCAGATATTTATATCACTTATTATATTAGATGCTGTTTAACTTCGAAATCAGATTTAGGCCAATTCATACAATTTTCAAATAATCTTATGCCATATCCTTGAATTTTAAATCTTTTTTAGAATTGTCTTTCAACTTGCTCTTTAACTGCATCATCCTTGCTGATTTTCTTTTCGATGACACGGGCATATTTTTGGATCGTGGACAGTTTGGTATGGCCCAACCTTTTAGAGACAGTCTCATTAGGAATATTGTTGAGAGGTACCACGGTGGTCGCAAATGTATGGTGCGACACGTGAAAGGCCAGGTTATTTTCGATATGACAGGCTTAAGAAAACCTGAATACAAAATTAAAAACCAGCGTTTTATATATAAACTTGCAAAATAAGATATCCATTAAGACATCAACGAAAACGTTTTAAGCTTTCTATGTAACCAATCTAATGAAATGATTTGAAATACCACTAGGAAGGAAATTGCTTATATGTTCTGACATATATCCTAATAACGGGCATAATTAAAATTTTTAAGTTGCTCCCTTATAGCTGGATTTTGTTCCTAATTACCTAAAAGTATTACCCCAATCGTAGTAACCTCCAAATGTTACTTTCTGAGCTCGTTCTTTCAAGCAACCTAACAATTTCAGCTGTATTTCCGTGAAGGAAACATGGCAAGATTGTGGTTATGGATATCGGCCTTTCAAAGGTAATTTACCAAAACCATGGGTAAAGATTACCTGTTGCTCTACCAATGTTGTGGTAGTTCTTGTGATATGAGCTGCAATAATAAAATTGGCCCCTTAGATAAAATAAAGGGCCAAATATCATTCACAAAATCCGAAGCCGTCACGCATTCTTTTCTTACTTCGGTTTCCTTTTTTTGATTTTAGAAAACTAAGATCTGGAAGTACCGTCCTTTAGAAGCATCCTTGTAGTGAGATAGAGTAAAAATATATAAAGGACAGTGAGAAAAGATAGACCATATGCCAGTTCCCATAATGCTGTGCTTTTTGAAGGTATATATCGGTGTCGGGGCGCGGATCGATCACAGCGGAGCCTCCGGTACTATCGTCACATACAAAATAAGAAACTTGGGCAATTCCTTCGGTCAATATGGGTTCCAATCGTAAACTCATCCTAGATTTTTTTAAAATTAAAATTTATCCGACTACCAAAATCCACAAATGCATTCAGATTATAAATTATTACACTTATAGTATCGGCTATTTGACGGGATTACATGGGGAAGCTCCTACCCTGTTCCTCTTGGTAGTCCTTGCTACGGATTATGTGTCTAAGGAAACCCATAATAACCTGATGACTCAAATTTTACGAAAATTCCATAGTTCAAAATTTCTATAATCCAACTATAGTTGTGTCGCAATTCATTTTTATTTTGACTTAAACGCAAAAGTAATTGGCATAGGCACGCCTTTATAGCATTCTATTCCCACCATGAAGCATTTAATAAATTTTGCTGAAGTCTCTTAATAAGCAGAATATCATAATTATCCGCTATGGGGAATTTAGGGTGTCGAGCCAGTTTACCTATTTATAACTTCCTACAAGCTCAATTTCCGTATTCTTAACTTCACTATTACAATAGTAAAGATAACCGCATAGCCGTTATTGCCCTCAAGTCTCACCCAACAGGGACACGCCAAATAAAATTGGCAAATTTGGAGATACGAATTGCTTGGAATCGATGTTGTTGTTATCAAAATTGCCGATGGAACCGTCAAATTCCCTTAAAGGGGGAACAAAGAATTCCCCAGATTCATGGTACAAACCGTAGCCTTACTATTCTAATAAGACAAAATACTGAGATATGACATGGATTGCAGGTTTCCTTGTAATTCCATATGATTTTTTCTACATCTAATTGATTTCTATCACCTTGTAGTTCAATCTCCCACGTGCGCATCTCCACTCAATGTAGGCCTTATTATTTTAATCGTTCAAACCTTTCCCAATCAAAATATGTGGGAGATATTTTTTAATTCTGGCATGGCGTGTTTTAGATTGCTTCGCTTGGGAAAAATGGAGTAAATAGGCTCTTTGTCTCCCTGGGGTAAGACTATAAAAAGCTGTTTTTAAATCCGGATTCCTATCAAATGATTCTAGGAGCTCAATAGGAATATCAAATTCCGAAGTTTTTTTCATTTTAACTTCCAAGCCTGCCTTCTCAACTGCTATGGCTTCAAAAATATAGGCTTTGATAATTGCTCTCAATTCGTTTATTTGCTTACTATCGGTAAAACGTATCTGACGAGCCGATTGTACATTCTCGGTTTGTCGCACCAATATATCCCCCGTATCCTTTAGTAATACTCCTTTGTGAAATAACAATGCACAATAGTCCTTAAAACCATGAATTAGCACAATATTCTTACCTTGGTCGGTATAGCATGGATGCATCCATTTAAAATCCTCTTTCAGACCACACTCTAAACAGATTTCTCGCAATAACTTAGTTTCTTCTTTCCAGTTCTCTACCTTTTCGATGTACCGGTCAACTTTATCCATTTTACGATTGTTTTTAATGCATTTAATGTTTGATGTAACGGAGACAAAAAGTTTACTTGACTCCCTCGATTGCTATCATAAAGAAAAGCTCTAGGCTTTTTCTCCTATATATTAAAATATTCCTTATATTAATAAAAAGGCATCTGATATTGAGCTAATTTTTGAATCCTATCACCTGATACCCTGTCTTTTAAGTCAAAATAGAAAGAAGTACTATGTTTGTGAGGTTTAAGTTTTATTTGAAATGCCCTATCCTATTTTAAAGCCTCTTAACCCATGTTCTTTGATCTTTCAAAATTTTTTACAATTCGTTCAGTTGAGCTTGTTCCTTAATTAGCTGTTTTAGTTCTGCTTCGGGAATTTTTTGATCGAACTTAATTTGGACTGTCTTCTTACCCGTTTTATAGCCATTATCCTCCAATACTTTACGCATGTCATCTGATAGGGAATCTATGCCAAAGCTCACGTGCTTTTTAGCCAATGAAAATCCGACAAGTATCCCGTTAAGTTTGTAAATTGGCACATTCCAACTGATTCCACCTTCAGCGTTTGGTGCCGTAGATTCAATTAGGTTTTTAAGTTTTATCATTACCTCCTGGGCTTCCGCTGGTGATAAATCAATAAACTCATCGACGGTCTTTGGTTTTATGTCTTTCATTTAAATTAATTTTCTATTTGCTGGTCTAAAATACCAAGAAATAAATGTTAATACCAGAAGCAAGCTTGGACCAAAAAAGGTTACTGAATCATCTCCCACTGCTAAATGCGAAACAATCGCACCGGTCATCACAAAGACGAAACCTGCGTATGCCCATTCTTTCAATAATGGTAGTTTAGGAATGAGAATTGCTATCACTCCTAGAAATTTCCATACACCCAAAATACTTAACAAATACAGAGGATAACCTAGAGATTCCATACTTTGAATGTTCTCTTCTAATTGTAACAATTGTACAACTCCAGTAGATAACATTCCTAAGGAAAGCCAACTCGTGGCAAGCCAATAGATTATTTTATTTCTCTTGTTCGTTTTCATTTATTTTAAGTTTGTTAGTATTTCTTCTAGTTTATTATGGGCCATATTTAAGCCATAAGCAAATGGTAACTTTAGCTGCTCAGCTCGGTGTTTTTCTGATTTGTATATAATCTGAATGGTTAACCTGCTTTTGTCTGCTGTAAGTTTTTCAAAATTTAAGAACTCCAATTGCACCCCTATGGACATATTTTCCATTTCAAAAGTTCTAACGATTTCTTGATTGGGTACCACTTTATGAATGGTTCCGTTGGCCTTAAACATTATATTTCCCCCGTGTGAGGTTTCAAACGCATAACTTCCGTGATTTTTGTTTTCTAGTTTTAGTACCTTCGTACCCATCCACTGTGAGACAAACTCACCTTCGGTATATGCTTTGTACACTAGTTCTACTGGAAGGTCAAATTCCCTTGTTATGGTTAATTCTTGTTTTCCTTCTGAGGCATTGATTTTAGTTTTTTCTTCCATTGTTTATTTTGTATTTGATTGATGATTCTTCATAACAGCCTCCAAGGTATTAAATCGAGCGTCCCACATTTTTCTGAAAGGCTCAATAAAATCAGCTATTTGTTTCATACCGTTAGGGTTAAGCTCATAGTATATTTCTCTTCCTTTTTGTTCCTGTTGTAACAACTCACATTCCGTGAGAATTTGTATATGCTTAGAAATGGTTTGTCTGGAATAGTTAAAATTATCGGCAATTGCACTTGGTGTCATTGCACTCGTAGCAACCAATGTGATAATAGCTCTTCTTGTTGGGTCAGCTATGGCCTGAAATACATCTCTTCTTAATTTCATTACGCAGTTATTTGACTGCAAATATAAATGCAGTCATTTGATTGCGCAATTTTTTTAAAAGAAAATACTTTTCAAGTATGTTTGGGTACGTTGCAAGAAGTGGATGAGTGTAGTAAGTAAGTTATGAGTAAATGGAAAGAGCTTTCTATAAATAAAAGGCCATATGGTGGGAAGCAGTCTTATAATTTCAGTAATTAATAAGTTCTATTTGAATATTGTTGCTTTTACCATAATTCAGGACGCCTCGGATATCTATGGAAATATTACCTTCAATCCTTAATACATTATCGCAATCCTCTAAATCGAAATTAATAAGGTAATCCGGGTATATTTGATTGAGGTCATAAACTATTTGCTTAGCTAATCGTTGATTGCTTACATTAGTTTTGAATATTTCAACGGTACTCTGGCCTTCTATTTTTATACTCATTAACTTTTATTTTCATCAAAGTATGAAACAACTGATGATTGACCCCGATGGAATGGCTCTTTCTTTTACCATATATCACCCAAAGATTTATTTTAGACGGTAGCAATGCTATTGGTTACGCTTTGGTGCAAAAACTACGTTTGTTAACAATGGACCTATTACTATTGGAAAAATAACATTAGATATAATTGCTCTTGTTTTAAGGACAATAAAAAGCAACACCCAATACCTCTACAAAACCTACCAAAGGCATAAGCTATCCTATTTCCGAAAATAGGGACATTCCATATACCATTTTTTCGTGCAAATTTTATGGAAATGGCATATAATGGATAAATTTATTTCAGCCTGCATTAATGAACATCAGCACAAGGACCAGACCTAAAATAAGGAAGACTCGCCTTTTCATTTTTTAAGGATTATTAGTAATTCATCCAATCTGTCTAAGGTAGATTTAAGGCCCTCTTCCATTCCCATATCTATTATAGTTTCTAGATCTTTTAGTAAATTATAGGTTACAACGGTCTCAACTTTTGATTTTTCATTCAAATCTAAAAAACTTACGTGCCATTTTGCTCTTGGCATATCCGAGTTCAGATTTCCATTTTCATCACAAAATCCATCCAATGATTTGTAATAATCAATAGGTTTAATTTCAGTAAAATCCGTTCGCCCCCAATGTTCTGTCCCATTTGGCTCTACCATAGCGTACAACCAATGTCCACCTTCTTTAAAATCCATCGTCTTTGTTTTGGCTGTCAATGGTTTTGGCGCAAACCATTTCTCCAATAGGTGACTTTTCGTATAACAATCCCAAACAAGTTGCCTTTCGGCGTTAAATTCACGCACAATTGTAAGTGTGTTATCCTTCTTGTTGACCAAGAAGTCAAATTGCAGTTTATTCATTGTTATTAGTTTTAGTTAATAATAATTGGTCTAAGTTTAAAAGAGCCATCTGGAAACCATCCTTAAAGCCCATTTCAATCAATGTTTCAATGTCTTCTAGTTTATCGTGTTTTAAGGTAATATCTACTAGGGTAAAATCATTTTTTTCTGTAAAAACATTCGTCCATAAGGAACGTGGCTTTATCGTATTTTCATGACCATTTTCATCACAAAAGGCATCTAACCAAGTTAACAGTTTGTTTGTTTCAATCGCTTTATAGACTGCCTTACACCAGATTTTTTCGTTTATAGGGCTTACCATTGCATAAAGCCACATGCCCCCAACTTCTAAATCCAAGGTTTTAGTTTCTATATAATAGGGCTTTGGTGCCCACCACTGGTTAAGTAGTTCAGCTTCTGTCCATGCCTTCCAAACCAATTCAAGATTGGCGCTGAATTCTCGCTGAATATTGATGGTTTTATTTTCCTTGTTCACGGAAAAATTGAATAACAGACTATTTTTCATTTTTTTTGTCTTTTAGCGTTTCCAGTAAATTATCTAGTTGATCAAATCGATTTTCCCAAATGGCCCTGAATTGCGTCAGCCATTTATCGATTTCCTTCATTTTTTCCACTTTTAGCTTGTAGTATATCTCTCTGCCTTGCTGATTAGCCTCCACTAAATCACATTCGTTTAAAATCTGAATGTGTTTCGAAATCGTAGGTCTGGCTGCATCAAAATTTTCAGCAATCGCCCCAGCACTCATGGCTTGTGATGTTAACAATACCAATATGGCGCGTCTTGTTGGGTCCGAAATGGCTTGAAAAATATCTCGTCTTAATTTCATTATGAAGTTATTTGACTACGAATATAAGTGATGTCATTTGGCTACGCAATATTTTGAATCTATTTTTTGCGAAATATATGAGGTTAAAAAAACAGGAAATTGATAGCTAAGGGTAGATATATAGTGTCCAGTCCTTTCTGCTAGAAGCGTTTGTCTTTAACAATTACCAATCCAATTTACAGCCCAAACTGGCGCAAATGGTGATCCGTATGTTTGTATACCAAAACTCCAATTTGTACTTTCGTCATTTTACCAAAGAAATCGTGAATGAAATCAGGGTTGTTGTAGTTGGCATAGGCTTGGATCAATCCAATCCATTTCGACTTTTCAGCTTCCACATTGCCCTCTAAGATTTTAGGCTTGAACTGGTCTGAGGTAGGGATGTTTTTATCCAATGGTTTATCATCTTTTATCATTCGCTTCAAAACTATTTTTCCAAGTAGTTTGCCCATTAAAGCTTGTTTGTAGGTGTGGTCCTCCCCACCTAGTATCCATCCATTCCAATAGGTATTATGTTTTAACATTTGAAAAACATTCATCTTTCCCCATTCAGGATTCTTATCGGCGTTGATTTGTTCAATCCGGTTGATTAATTGCTTTCTAGTATTCTGGTCGAAAATTGTTTTCATCGTTTAAATTTCTATGCAGTAGGACGACATTCTTTTAATTTTAGAGGCTTTGGCCCCCTGAAAGACATAAAAGTCTGAAAACGCATACTGCCTACCGTCTGGCATTTTCATAATTCCGTTGGCAGCGCCTTCTCTACCGTGCGATAAAATTTGGTCAATTATCAGTTCAGACGCTTTTACGAATTGCATTTCTTCTACAGCCTTGGTAAAATTTGCTTTTCCTTCGATTTTTTTGTCACCTATCATGTTCCAAGTAATGTCATCCGTGACACTTTCGCTCAAAAATGCTACATTCCCTTTAGCAAAAGCAATATTAAACTGTTTTATAAATTCCATTTTGGGTGAGTTGCCACAGTTTGGGCTTGATATTATCTTGGTCATTTTTTTTCCTTTTTCAATTTACATATGCTCATTATACAACAAGTTGAACTTATGCCCATCTAGGTCGGTAAATACACAAACGTAAAAGCCATTATCATCATAAAAAGCTTTCCTATTCTTATTAGAGTCGAATAAAATTTCACCCCCTGCCTTTTTAATTTCAGTTACCCAAGTATCATATTCATTCTTGCTGCCAGCTGCCATAGAAAACATAACTTCATTACCATTGCTTAAATCAGCAGTTTTACCTTCCAAACTTGATTCTAACTTTTCTTTTTTGAAGAAGTGAATCACAAAGTTATCAGGACCAAAAAGGAAGCTGACCAAATCTTCTGATGGACTTCCATTGAGCTCGAAATCCAAGGATTGATAAAAAGTTTTAGTGCGTTCAATGTTTTCTACGCCAAGGTTTGCCCAAATTTGTTTTGTTTTCATACTATTTTATCTGTCTATTGCGATTTCATCATCTTTTCTAACAAATCTTCAGGAATTAAACCTAATTGTTGAAAAAACATCAACTTATCAGGCATTGCCTTACTGTTTATTACTTTACCATCCTCCAATACATAAACACTTACCCCTTTAACTTTAATATTTTTCCCTGTTGCTGCAATGTTCCTATAATCGCTTGTATGTGTTCCCGCCCAATTATAAAAAGTCACAATATTATCATTGTCACTGTATATTTTCTCTATTTCAAATAGAATATCCGGGAATGATTCGAAGAGTGTTTTATTTACATCGTTAAATTTTGGGAGATATTCATTATCGATATATTTGTTAGCTTTATCTTTTTCCTTTCTGTTAAGAATTACATCATACATCTCCTTGATTATTTCTTTATTTTGTAATTGTTTCATCTCTTTGATTTAAATGAGTTAAACTAATGGGTATGCAAAGAATATTTAGTTTTAACTACAGCCGCAATCCGAATTTGTTACCTTTTCTTTGTTTAGGTATTGAAGAATGTATGCTGACATCTCCTTTTTTTCTAACTCTTTTTTTGGCTCAAAGTAACCTTTTAACAAAACCTCCATCAACATTTCTTTTGTGGGTTCAGATGTTGTTAAGCCATTCCAAGTCCATTCTCGTTTTTCAGATTTACTGGTTGCGTGATTAGGATAAAAATCAAGATTACCCACTCTTATCGTTGGGGATGCTATTATTTGTGCTTTTTCAGCTTCCTCAATCGTCTTCACTGATGTTGATTTGAAAAAGATTTCGCAATCCAAATTATCAAATAGTTTTTGTACCTCCTGAATTGCAGAAACTAATTTACCTTGAACCGTATCGCAGGCTGAACAAGAGTTATTTTCATTGCTAGGCATTTCTACTTGAATGAATTCTACTTTTAATACTTTTTTTGTTTCCATTTTCTTTTTGATTTAAATTATGATTTACCTCTAAGACTTTAGGAACACTAAAAAGACGCAATAATTTTCTTTTTTATTTTAAACAACAGGTTTTGGTTATATTGTATGACAGTAACTGATGCTCTGATGCTTCAACCTTACCACATTCTTCAAACTTTTCTTTTAGCATTTTTCTCGCCCTTTGAATTCTTGATTTAGTTGCTGTTACTGTTAAACCGAGCTGTTCTGCAATTTTTTTATGAGGTATTCCTTTGATATCTGAAAGACTCAATGGTAAAGCGTATTTCTTCGGTAGACTATCTAAAAAATTATGAAGCCAAACAAAAATATTTTCATCATATTCCTGCTGGTTTAGTATTTCTAAATTTTCTAATCTACTGTGTGATGCAGTTTGTTTTGATTTTTTATAATAGTCAATAATTGTATTCTGCGTAATTGTGTAAAGCCAAGCTTTTATATAAGTTACATTATTTTTTTTCTCGCAGTAAGTGATAACTTTTATAAGTACCGATTGCAGAATGTCATTAGCATCTTCTTGATTTGACACTCGTTTTCTTATATAAGCTTTTAAATCCTTTTGATAGGTTTCCCAAATGGTGTAAATATCACATTTCATATTCTCTTTTATGTATTAGATCTAACCCAAATTCAGCTGCCAAGAAACCCCGAACCTATCCCCTACAAAAGCAAATTGTTTGCTAAAACCATAGTTGTCCAAAGGCATTTTTACTTCCCCATTTTCTGATAGTTCTGCGAAAAGATGATCAATCTCTTTTTCGGTGCTACATTCTACCCAATTGGATACTGCTGGCGTGAAACTCCATTCATGTTGAATAAAACTGTCACTACAAATAAACGGTGTTCCATTCAGTTCAAAAATTGCTTTTACAATCGTCCCTTCTTTACCAGGGCCATCTTTACCGTAGCGTTGTACATCAATTACTTTGGAATTGTCGAACAGTTCTACATAAAAACTCATTGCTTCTTCAGCGTTGCTATCCTGAAATGTTAGAAAAGTGGAGATTTGTTGTTTCATAGGTTTGTTTTTAAACATTGGTTTAATTTTCGCAATACGTTTTCAATCGCAACAAAAACATAGCCCAATTATAGTTACACCAACCGTAAAATTCAGTGCGTTCTTTCCAATCATAATGTTTTAACCTTACCGTGGTGGTATCGTTTTTTTCAGTCAACTCAAAAGACACTTTGGTTCCTATCCACTCTTCATCAGAAATGATACACTCCCAAACAATTTTATTGTTTTCTTCCAATTCAACTGTTTTGAACTTGGTAATGTATCATTCATAAAATCAAACTCATTTATAAAGCCAACTTCAGGTTTTACTTTAAGTTTTTTGTCCATACGCTTCCCAATCCTTCTTCTGAAGTAAGTGTCTTGTAGACAATTGCTTTCGGTGCTTTTATGTAATTGATGTGCTCAATGCTTTCCATTCTCTATGTCAGTTTTATTAAATTATCAGTTGTTACAATTATGAATAGTAAAATTCTAATATTCTGTGCCTTTAAGTCTGACTTATTGTTTTAGAGGTTTCCGTAGTACACTTTAATAGTGATGATTTTTCCATCCTTGATTTTAAAATATTCTGCATTTTCAATTTCACGCTTGTCATACGTTATTGCCTTGTAGCTTAGAAAAGCTTCATTTGTGTTTTCGATGAACTTCAAGATGTGATACCGTTCTACACTTTCGTTAAATCCCCAACACCTTTCCAAATATGCAATCTTATCCAGCCTGTTGTCGTGAGGACTACTGAATTCTAATCTGTCATCGAGAAGGTTCTCTAAAGCTGCTTTATTACTTCTTTCGTAACAGGAGAAATAGGTTTGAATTGGATCAAGAGTTTTCATTTTGGCTTCATCTCTTTAAGGTTATTTAATACAATAATATTCTCTAATTGATGAAGGTGTCTTTGGGTGTGGTAGATGTTGAACCAAATCCATTCGAACCTTGTGAATTCGCCATATTCCGGAATTGCATAATCCATACAGGTTACAGATAAATCACTGTTTACTATAACCTCTTTGATTTGCTCGATCCTTTCTTCTAACCCCTTGATTAAATCTTTTTTGACGATTCTTTCCTCAGATGGTAAAATTGCCTTTGGTGAATCCATCTTAATCGAAGTATCCAAAAAGAGGATTTTAATCGGTTCTAATTTTTGGTCAATTGGTCTTACTGTTTTTTTAGTATTTCCGTTTAATGTCTGCACCGACGCATAGGATTTGAAGATATGCTCACCAATCTGCCCTGCTGACCAGCGCTGTTTGATACGATAATTTAGCTGGGTTTCCGATAAGGGTACGAGTACTTTCAACATATTAGATGTTACTTTTTGAAACTCTTTAACCGTATCTTCTCTTGAACAATACATTTATTAATACCATTAAGCTATTACACCTCAAAGATAAAAGGGGATAAGCACACTAAAAAGGTGTATTTATGTCAATCATACGGGTTGATTGCGACAATCTTATTTTTTATCTTAGGTGCAATAATTTTATTATAATATGAAACATGTATCCATTCTAGTTCCAAAAGGGCATTTGAGCGTAGTTAACATTGCCGGTACCCACCAAATGTTAGCATGGGTCAACAATTTCATGAAAGAATCCGGTAAAGAGCCATTGTTTCATATGCAATTGGTAGGACTTGATAAATATCCGGACAATGCCAACGGTCCTTTCCCAATACTTCCAGAGGTACTGATCGACGATATTGAGAAGACGGATTTGATTATCCTCCCAGCAATTCACTCGGATTTTAATAAAAGTATAATCGAAAATAGAGAATTAGTGCCGTGGTTACTTAAGCACTACTCACAAAATGCAGAAATTGCTAGCCTGTGCATCTCCTCTTTTTTTCTTGCCTCAACAGGATTATTGGATGGAAAACCCTGTTCGACCCATTGGCAATCGGCTAATTTATTTAAAGAACTATTTCCAAATGTTATCTTGACCGATGAAAAAATCGTAACTGAGGCAGAGGGAATTTACACGAGTGGAGGTGCGTACGCCTTTACCAACCTTATTATATATTTGATTGAAAAATACGCTGGTCGCGAAGTTGCTATTATGGCCGCTAAAGGATTCATGATTGATATAGACCGAAGTAGTCAATCACCTTTTATGATATTTATCGGACAGAAAACGCACAAGGATACAAAGGTACTTATGGCCCAAGAGTTTATAGAAAACAACTATAGCCAAAAAATTACGGTAAACGACATTTGTAAAATGGTAGCGCTCAGCCGTCGAACTCTTGAACGCCGCTTTAAGAAAGCAACTTCTAATAGTATTTTGGAATATCATCAGCGTGTTAAAATAGAGGCTGCAAAAAAACAACTTGAGAAAGGAGGAAAAACTATAAGTGAAGTCATGTACGAGGTAGGGTATTCCGATCCCAAAGCATTTCGGGATGTCTTCAGGAAATATACCGATATGAGACCCTTGGACTATCTGCAGAAATACAGTATACCTCCTATCACCATGTCATAGTTTATTCCTCGATTAAACCTACAACCCCGCGTGGTTTGGGAATAACATGGCCGCTACGTTTGTGTCTCTTATGCCACGCTGCAAAATATAGGCTTATTCCTACTTTAATTCGAAGCTACACGAAATTTTATAGCACCATCACTATGACTTTCTGGTCCATTACCTCTTTTGTAGTTATTGGCATCGTGAGTTTACGATGAATCAAAATTTTGCAGCGCAATCGTAGACTATTATTTGTTTGGTTTATAGTATTAAACAATTTTGATTAGAGGAACAACCGTCTGGCCAACTACTTCGGGACTTCAATTACCATTAGCCGTCACATTGCCCGTTTGCCATAACAAACCATAACGATTGCCTCTAATCTGGGGAACTACCCTTTTTATATACTTTTTACATCTATACGATCGTATCTTCCCGCTTTATTTTTTTACGGACTTCACTATTGTCGTCAGTAAGTTTTCGATGATATATATAAGAAACACTTGCCAGCCCCCCGAGTACAAGACCAAAAAGTGTTTGGTCATCTCTACCCTCTTCTAGGGCAGCTAATGTTGCAAATATCAGGTTGAAGAGTACACTCCCATATATACACTCTTTTACGATGGGGTGCCAATTTGATACCATCAACATAAAAGCCCCCGTTATTTTAAGGACGACTAGTGGATAAAGAAAAAAATCTGAATAGTCAAAAATCCTAATTTGTACATGAATGTACTCCGGTGCGAACAGAAGCATGCTTAGCGGATATATGCCTTCACATAAAAAAATGATGCTAGTGGTGACCCACCATATAATTTGGTTTTTTGACATTGTTTTTTTAGCTACCCGTATTCGCCCGTAAAAATCTATAAAACCTGTTGCCCAAAATAGAACAAACCCGACATAGATTCTTAATGTTTTGTTATTTTCGACAACGAAATTAAGCGACCGGATTGTAAAATGGAATGTGGAGATACGACATCTGAAAAGGGAGATTGCGCCAAATATGCTGGTCTGATGCTATAGTGATGAGAGTAGACATTTTATTCCGTCACATGACCTAAAGCTCATGTCTCCTATTATAGGAACACCTAATATGCTGATCCTTTTCAGTTTATCTCCTTCTCCAAAATACATGCATATATCTTCTAGAAATAGATGGAATATAAGGAAGCAACCCTTACTATACTTTTGCATCAACCTATTGTATGGATATCTTTACCGCAATAGGGATGAAGACTATCAACCGTACCTAGATTACATCGGGAAGAATTACCGGTCAAAAATAATTTGTGTTCATTACATTCCCGCAATAACTATTTATCAAGATAAACATGCTGTCCACCTATATACTTTATATAATTCAAGGAAAATACCAACAAAGGAATCAAATGGATTTATAAAATCAACCCCAAATCTTATCTCCCAAATTGGCAATCGCCAAGTTAATACATGCATCAACAGTTCTTCTACTCCCCCGCCCCCATACTGCGACCATATATAAGATATTTCTGGACCTTTAGCAATAGGAAAGATACAAATGGCTATATGCCATTACATATTATGGCCGACCGCTACCCAAAACTTATTATACAACACATGCATGGGGATAGTGGAATTATGCGAGACAATAAAACCACCGTACCCCATGCATATGTGTCCGGGATTATAACGCATCCGCTATCCTATCAGATAAGGGAACAATATGCTCACCTCGGTGTTTGTTTTTACCCTGATGCACTTCCTCAGATTTTTAAAATATCGGCCGAAAATTTTACAGATACTTGTCTCAGCCTTTCAGAACTGATACCTCCATGTAGCTACCTCAAATTAATAGAGGCAAAAACGATACAGCAAAAAATACAAATTTTAAGCTCATTTTTTTGCGAACGGGTATTGGATCGTTCCAGTTTAAAACCAAGTGCGGTCGTAAAGAAAATACTGTACCCTTCGGAGCAAATCGACAATTTCGCGGTCAAGAGCACCGCCCTGGAACAAAACGTCTCGGAAAGAACGCTAGAAAGAAAATTTAAGTTTGCAGTGGGAGTTTCTCCAAAAAAATACCTGCAACTACAAAGATTCGAAAGGACGTATCAGAACCTCAGCACCAAAAATATCACATCCATGGCACAAATAGGCTACCAAAATGGTTTCGCGGACCATTCTCATTTCATACGCGACTTTAAGCGTCATGCAGGAATGTTGCCCACAGCCTTTGTCAAGAATGTGCATGACGAAAGGGAATACAACAATCTCTTGATATGGAACTATACCAACGATTAAAAATACAACATCTGTTGGATCTGTCCTTACCATTTCATAGCATTCATTAAACAATATAAACAGTTAATATGCTGGGGGCGTATAGGGAAAAAACTGAGCTCCATAATTTCCAATTATACCAAGTAGACAAACACTTTTTTGACAGTGATGAAGCAGTGGTTTACAGTCCTAAAAACGAAAATTTGGCAGCGGCAGGTACTATTTTTAAACTGGATAATAATTATTTATTCTGTTTTTTCGCATAAATTTACAGCTAAAGTAGTTTTATATGTATACACTAACCTATCACTCCAAAGCCATAGATACTCTTGTACAGACGGATATTGAGGATATATTGCAAGTAGCCCGCTCCTTTAATGCTTCTCAAGGAATTACCGGATGTCTAATTTACTATGATGACCGTTTTATTCAAATCTTAGAAGGCCCGGAAATGAAAGTCAAGGAGCTTTACGAAAATATCAAGAAGGATAAAAGGCACGATGCGGTAACCTTGTTTTCTGAAGATCTTATTGCTGAACGCAATTTTCCGGATTGGGGTATGGCATACTTTCCAGTAAACGAACAAAATGCAAGTGAACAAGAGCACGAGCAGTTCAAGAGAAACCTGCTATTGCTTGCTAAACTGTCAACGCCAACCAACGTTACTGCTGTATTGTTTTGGAAACGGATGAGGTCACTTTTTGCCGAAAGAGAAATTGATTAAGTCTCCTCCCAGCGTACCGATAATAGGTCCGACATGGTACGCATTTATGAAAATCGATAAAATAACGCACCATAAACTATAATAAAACTAGGGAAATCCCGTACAACTGAGTGTAAAGTTTTAGACATTCATATATCGATAGGACCATCCCAGGTTGAGCATATCCATTCACACTTAAAAGAAACCTACTTTCGGTAGGTTCCATCATAAACGATACGTCCTAAAATCACCTAATTGGATACAGTAGTGAAACACATCTGTATCCAATTTTCGTGACCATACGGCACGTGGTGGATTACATTAGCGGTAAATAGCAATCTTCAAATCTTTCATCCAGCCCGGTAAGCTATATGTTTTCCGCTGCATATTTTGTAGACCTTACCTTAGTTTATGGCATATGCCGTCTCCTATAGAGTCTTTACCAACTGCTTTCGTAGCTGATTCTGAAACAAAGCGACAGTCCTTTCCTGATAAGCCTCCGGTATACCCTGTTGCAGTATCCATTCATTGAGTGCCAACTCCATACTTGGAAGCCGGAATTCACTAATAAGGCACAATAATGCCGCTTCCTTAGTGTTTTTGTCCATCTGAGTGAACATTCTTAAGATGTTATCGGTCACATTATACGATTTAGGAGAGACAAATTTATTCAAAAATGGACTTTGGAAAAAACTTAATCGCCATACGGGAACCATTATTTTTTAAGGTCCTGGTTTTAAAAATATTAACGCCAGTTGTTCAACCATGGACATAAGCTGGGCGCCGATCATGTGGATATCTATACTATCCATCTCGAAATCATGTTCCATATAGACCGCCTGTTTCTCCGTATATGGCTTTACCGGTTCTTTATCTATACTATTGGCATGCTGCCAAATGACATTGCCCCGCTTGCCCAACATTTTCCGAATTACCGATGAGGGCATCTGCGAAACTTTTCCTATTTGCCGTATGCCTATACTCGATAAAAACTGGAAAGTGGCATCCCCGATGTTCGGCAATCTTTGTATCGGATGCTCCTCAACAGACTTCCGATATAAGAATCCGATGGGGCAAAATGCTTTTCTTATCGTAATTCCGAACATGAAACCATTTATATAGCTGACAGCTCTGAGGTATATCTTCTAACGTACCGCATTTCTATCCTTTCAGATTGATTTGCTATGAATGGTTGCTATAATTAGGAAACTTGTATTTTTTAAAAAGAACATAATGCACTATGACCGATTAAATTTTATAAATATGAAATCAGCAATATTAGGTTGTATTAACTGTAATAAGGAGGTACAGCAGTTACTATACGATAATGACTTTCTTCCCAATCTATTTACAATAATAAGTGGATTCCTTATTCTGGGTGTAATTGTAATGGCCTTTGCATATTTTCATTTCAACATTATAAAAAACATTCGAGTCTCTATCAAGATTCCGCATTTTTAAATCCAGTTCCATTATCAACAACATCAATAATATTGGGAATAGGAATAGGAGGCTTCATCGATGGTATTTTACTGCACCAGATTTTACAATGGCACGGTATAGTATCCAATAAACTGCCAATAGACACTGTCGTAGGTAAATCTGTAAATATGTTCTGGGACGGTATTTTTCATGTTGTCACTTTGTCAGCCGTATTCATTGGTATTGCTTCATTAGTTAGATTACTAAAAAGAAAAAACATAAACCCGTCCATAAACCTTTTTTGGGGAGGACTTTCTGCAGGGTGGGGAATATTTAACTTAGTAGAAGGATTGATTCATCACCATATACTTAAACTACATAACGTACATGAATTTTCGGATAATCAAGATATTTGGAATTATGGATTCCTTGCTAGTGGAGTTGTATTAATAATTGTCGGTTATTTATTTATGTACAATCGTTCCTATTATACTACGGGCTTACAAGAAACTTGATATTAAAGAGCAGTATTGGCGTTTCAAATTGATGCTTGTGAATGCGGGATTTAATCTACTCAACGATATAAGCAACCCATCACAATTTAAACCTATGGAAGCTTCGACGCCAAATATAGTGGAGATCAAATTGATTTTGTTGTCACATTGAACAGTTCCACATAGTATTTCTGATTGTAGAACATGGGAGTCTCCACTATAGGACTTGAACAGGTCAAATTGCGAATTTGATAACTATCGTTCTCCTTTACAGTGCTCAACTCAAGCATTATCCAGATTATAGGGAAACACTATGCAGGGAATGCAAAACGTGATATCCTCACGCTATTTATAAGTCCTAAATAGACCATATAACCTCACAAAATTTCTTATAGAGCCAACCAAAATAGGAAATGAATTAATCCTCATGCCTTTTTTCATTCATCTTTGAAGGAATCATTTCATTAATAACCACTTAAAAGTATGAAACATCTCATAGTAGCATCGTTCTTAAGCATAATTATTAGTTACCCACTCTCTGCCCAAGAGAAAAAAGAACCTATCGAACAAGAAGTGATAGGACACATTTATAAACCGAAAAATAAGAAACCTACCTCAAAATTAATAAAGGACCTAAAGCTTCCTAAAGGCTTTAAAATAGATATATACGCAAAGGACCTGGGGTCTCCTAGAATGATGGCACAAAGCTCAAATGGTAATATTTACGTTACCCGCCGTGAAGGAGATATACTAAAACTTACCGACTCCAATAACGATGGAAAGGCGGACAAGAGAGATACCGTGCTCACCAAAAAGAACGTTCATGGAATCGATATACAAAGAGACTCAGTATACCTTATAACCGTGAATGAAGTTTTCAAGACAAAAATAGATTCCTTCGGTAATTTTGATAAGCTTACTCCATTAGTGAAGGACCTGCCGGATGGTGGACAGCATAACAACAGGACCTTGGCAATGGGTCCTGACGGTGACCTGTATGTCTCCGTAGGAAGCACGTGCAACGCCTGTGCAGAAACTAGAGAAGAAAACGCAACAATTATTCGGGTTGACCCTCATAGCGGTGCTTATAGAATTTTCGCAAAAGGATTGAGGAATACAATAGGTTTTGACTGGCAACCTGGATCGGATATACTCTACGGGATGGACCATGGGATAGATTGGTTAGGAGACAATGATCAAAAAGAGGAGCTCAATAAAATTGTCGAAGGGGGGCATTATGGATGGCCTTATATTTACGCTGACGGAAAATTCAATAAGGCCGACGAACCAAAAGATATGAACTGGCAAGAATTTGCAAAAAAAACTACTGAACCAGAACTGTTGTTCACTGCCCATAGTTCTCCCTTGGATTTTATCTTCTATAGAGGCGACATGTTTCCTCCGGCATACAAAAACAAGGCCCTGGTATCCTTCCGGGGTTCTTGGAACCGCCTACCGGCTTCCGGCTACAAGATAATCTCCGTAAACTTCCAAAACAACAGGCCTGTAGGTGAAGAGGATTTGGTAACCGGTTTTTTGGCGGATGACGGCAAATCACAATTTGCCCGCTTAGCGGGACTACTGGAACTAATGGACGGCTCGGTACTTGCCTGCGATGATGAAAATGGTATTATCTACAGGATAACATATCAAAAATAAGGGAGCAGTTCTGAAGAAACCGGTATAGTTTCTTCTCTCTTGGCAATACCAAAATTGACTTGATATGTACACCATACCAATGGACTAATTTTAGCGGATTGATAACTCCTAAATAGCGAAATCCCGATGGACAAATCCAAATTTCACCCCTGGTCTTTTACGGATCAGGATTTCCTAGGATACAGGACCACTTTTACACAGTTATCCTTTTTCTTATTAAAAATATCATAACCATGGGATGCCTCGCTCAGAGGGAGCTTATGGGTGATAATGTCATCGAGTGTGACCTCCCGGTTCTTAAGGTGCTCCAATAGCCGGTCTATATATTTTTGTACGGGGGCCTGGCCCGATTCCAATCTCAGTCCCTTCTCAAATATTTTTCCCAAGGGAAAATCCCCATAATTGGTCCCGTAAACGCCCACCACTGAAACTGTGCCTCCTCTACGGACCGCACTTAAACATAATTTTAGGGCATTGATGGTTCCGCTCTGCAAGTGCACTGCAGCCTTAACACGGTCCAGCACATTCCTGTCCGCCTCCATACCGACCGCATCGACCACCACGTCCGCACCACGTCCGCCTGTCATTTCCCGAATTTTTTCCACGGACCCGTCGGCCATCATCGTTTCGGCCCTCGCAGTTTTCTTTGCGATATCCAATCGGTACTGTTCCACATCCACTCCGATGACCCGGCCGGCCCCCTTCAGCCAGGCAGCTTTTTGGGCCATAAGCCCAACCGGCCCGCAGCCAAACACCGCCACGGTCTCGCCTCCCTTAAGTTCCGCTCTTTCTATGGCCGCATAGCCCGTAGGGAAAATGTCGGTCATGAACAGCACCTCTTCGTCCGTAAAATCGTCGGATACTTTTCTGGGACCTACGTCAGCATAGGGAACGCGCACATATTCCGCTTGTCCCCCAGGGTAGCCGCCATACAGGTCGGTGTAGCCAAATAGAGCTCCCCCCTTCTGTTTAAAAACGCCACCTTCAGGACCATAGTGCTCAGGATTCGAATTTTCACAGTGGGGAAAATCCCCATGGTCGCAGAAAAAGCACTCCCCGCAGGAAATTGGGAAAGGAACGACTACACGGTCGCCTTTCTTTAAATTCCGTACTTCGCTGCCTACTTCCTCTACGATTCCCATAAACTCATGTCCGAGAACCATATTGGACAGTTGAGGAAACTGGAAATTGTATATGTGCAGATCTGATCCGCAAATGGCCGTGGCCGTTACTCGCACGATGGCATCATGCGGGTGTTCAATTACAGGGTCGTCGACCTTCTCTACCCTTACATCTCTGAATTTATGGAATACTAATGCTTTCATATGTAATTAATTTACCAGTTCGGCGGAAGAGACTTGGCCTAACAACTGTTCGCCCATAGTCTGATAAACCTTCCCGCCGCCGTGTTTAATATTAAATTTTATAATACCCGTGTTACTTTCCAAGTTTTTTTTGAACTGATCAATCTTTGAATTTACAGATAGTAGAAAAATGGGCTAAAGCTCATTTCCCTAAGAATTGCTTAATTTTCGAATCACTTTGTAGGTCACGGCAGACGAGACCCCAAAAACGATATGGGCTTTAAACAAATGCCTTATATACTTTTGAAAATCGGTACGAGGTGGGTTAGGGTGTCCCTTGAGGGCCGTACACCAAGCAGCCATACCAAGTAAGCCGCTGGGGACACCTAGCAGAAGACCACTAGCAGCTCCCGGTCGAAGAGCGCTATTTTTCCAGAACCTATCATAAGCCATATTAAAAAAGGCTCCTATGGCATAATGCGCTACCCACCCTAAACGGGCCGCGGTGCTAAGCGGGATTTTTTCCGGTGCCGTATCTCGGATAAATTTCCCGAGTAGTAAAGGTTCCCTAAACTGTTCCCGCTGTTTTTTGGATTTACGATAGCTATAGATCGTCATTAGACTCGTTCCGGCTATACTGCATAAAAGTATTCTCCACATCTTATTGTCTTTTTTTTAAGCGTTCATTGTTTCTTTTCTCGGCATCTGTTGTTTTGGAGGTAAGCATGGACTTTGTAATATCCGATTCACTTTCGTAACCTTTATGGGTATCAGCGCTATCGGCATGAGAGTCCACCGTACCGGGCAAAAGTTTGTCGGCAACGTCAAAAAAAGATAAATTTATTCCTGGAACCAAACCCTCCATGGCCATCGCAAGTTTAGCCGGCAGACCTAGCCCGATTACCTTTTTACCATATTTCATAGCCTTGATAATCTTGGCGGCCGCCTTTTCGGCGTCCATGGACAATCCAGGTAGGGAATCGGATACTTTGAACCATGCATACTCCTTTTTATGCCGCCCTTTAACATCTATATTCCGTGGGCTCCCGGTCCGCATTAGCCCTGGATATACCGAAGTGACCCGTATATTGTTCCGGCCCAATTCCGAGGTGATTCCTTCTGAAAAGCCGGCCAGTGCAAACTTGCTCACAGTGTAAGGAAGAAGATGTGGGAAACTCACCTTCCCGTTAATAGAGGCAATATTTACGATGCGTCCTTGGCCGCTCGCCTTCATACCTGGTAAGGCTTCTTTGATCAAATTAAATGGGGCCCAGAAATGTACGTTTATGGCCTGCCTGTAATCTTCTTCATTCATGTGCTCCATCGGGCCAACCTGAATAATCCCCGCATTGTTGATCAAAACTTCCACCTCTCCCCAGTGTCGCTGGATGTGGGACATCATTTCCTGTACCTGCACCTTATCAGTAACATTACAATTTATTCCAAGAAACTCAGATGTTAGTTCTGACAATTGCCTGCAGGCAGCGTCCAGTTCTTCCTGATTCCGTCCGCATATGGCCACCTTTGCCCCGGCCTGCGACAGCTGACGGGCCATTACCAACCCAAGTCCCCTAGTAGCCCCAGTAATAAGGATTACCCGCCCCGAAAGTTCGAGATGTCGCTTTTTCCTGTGCAAATGCCGTGCGGCCACTAAACCTCCAACAGCAACTGCTCCCCACATATAGCGGCTCAGTTTCATAACTAATTAGTAAAAATTTAGAAGGAAAACCACAATATGCATTTACGTGCATTGGCGAATGCAGGGTTGGGATTCTCCACATGAACTACGAGCGATAATAACCTCGACCGTGACAGAACATGCCGTTTTACTCAAAATTCATTTACAGTTCCCGATTTGGAAACTTGTTCTCGAAACTAGACCCAATGACCAATTGTAATTGACTTGATTCGTTTAAAAATTAGCCCGATTCCTTAAGGTAATTTAAATGCAAGGCTTCGATCAGCCCGCCGATTATTATGATGCGGGATTATGAGAAAATCACCTATAAATGGTAAACCCGACGTACTTGAGAGAGAAAGGCCGGTCACCATACAATACAAGCCGCTGTAATTTTATTAATATTATTTCCTGCTGTCTCGTTCCGGTGCACGAATCTTCCGAAATCCGACTGTTCGCAAAGAATCAATTTTGAAGGGTATAATGGTTTTGGATAAAGTGCCGTTGCAGTTCACTGTACCACCACCCACTTCTGACGCCCTTTGATACTTAACTGTTGTATCCTCTAGCCTAAGTAGCCGACTGATTCTCATTATTGTAATCATGCTTATGATCAGAGAGCAAATCCTCAATATAGACCTTCTTGATCAAAACTATTAATATAGCGACCAATGGAACGGCAAGGATAACACCAAGAACCCCTGTGAAAATTCCTAGGGTCACCTGTGCGATAAGTATTAATGCCATCGGAAGCGATATCATTTTTTTCTGAATCAACGGAGTCAACAAATTACTTTCAAGCGCTTGTACTGCGATGTACAACAGAACCACGTACAAAGCCGTCGTGGGACTCACCATAAATGCTAGCAAAAAGGCAGGAATCAGCGACAGTAACGGTCCGAAATTCGGAATAAAGCTGATAATGGCCGCAAAAATAGCCAAGGTTAAAGCTAAGGGTACCCCTAAAAGTACCAACCCAATACCGGTAAGTACCCCCACTATCAACATGGAAAGCAGCTTTCCAAGCAACCATTTTTGTAGCGTATGCCCCATTTCCACTAAAATTTCCCGGGCACGGTTCCTTCGCGTTTTAGGGAACAACACGACCATGCCCCTTAGATAGGCTTTGGGATCAACTGTAAAGAAAATGCCCAAAAAAACAACAATATAGACCGTACTCAGTGTCCCCCCCAGCGAACCGAACAATTGCTTGATTTGACCGCTTTCGGGTTGTAAATCCATTTCTTTTACCCGCTTGATTATAAAACTTCCGAACGTTGTATGCTCTATTTTGTTAAAGGTCTCGTCTGCAGCCCGTGGCAGCTGCTCTTCCAAAGAACTGACTTGTTGCGAAATGCTAGGCGCCAAGGCGAAGGAGATACCGACCATGGTACCCACCACAAGTAGCACAGAAACCAGAAGGGAGTATTTTTGGGATAAGGGAGTTTTCGATTGAATGAATTTGGCTATGCCTAAGAAAAATGCAGCCACCAAGATCCCCGCCAGTATAAGAAGAATCACCCGGAAACCGTTCAATAGTAACAGTGTAAATAGTACAGTTACCGTAACAATGCCAACCGTAACGAGGACCTTTCGGTTAAATTCCGTTGATATCAATGCCGAATTAGTTTTTCTATCTTTCATCGAAATCTTAGTTTAGTTGCCATCCGGTTGCATGGAATCAAAATCGCAATCGGTCTTTATAGCTTCATTGCCACCGGCGTCTAAATTCTGAAATATTCAATGATTCGGTTGGCTTCATCCCTTCCATTATTAATTCATAACCTCGGAACTCATTTAATCATCCTTTTAGCCAATGACTTCTTATTTTACTCATCGATAGGCTCTAAATATTTACATAAGCTGAAAATACTCATTAAAGGATGGAAGTTCATGGCTGTTATACAACTCTAATTTTGCCTAGTTCTAACATCCGGAAATCGACTTAACTACACCGAAAAACTTTGCCCGGTTTCCAAAAAACCGTTATAACGTCCGACCATCCCCTTAGCTTGGAAAGTGGCCGTCAACGGAATACATCTCTGAAGGTGCAGGTCCCACTTTTCGAGAATTATGTACACGTGGTCGCGCCTAACGACCATCCTTTCCTCTATCCTATCGACGTGCATTTTGGTAAAAAAGAGAAGGATTTCCGGCAACAGTGCGGTCCCCGAATGGTTGACTAACGACTAGGGGCACGGCCATGTCCAAAGGCAGTTATACCAGCTATCGGTTGTAGGTAGATGGACCTCCTGCCGACCGCCCACACAGACCACTGGGAAATTCCCTTGTCCCTCGCTTAAAGCGTATCCCTAAAAGTTAATATCCCTATTTGCACTCGTATTCCGGGAAACCAAAAAAAGGGTAATTAATATTTATTAAGCATAAGACTTTAAATCACAGTCATAGCATTCTGCAATAGACTTGAGGATTTTTCATGTTCAAAAAGCAAAGTTGATACTAGTATTCTTTGCATAATCTAGGGCATACTTACAAAGTGCGTCATAGAGTACGTAGGAGTTATCCAACTTTGCATCATATCAAGAACCGCGATGCAATAAGAAAAGCTTTGTCTTTGCTCGTTACAGAAATCATTAAAAATAGGTTTAGAATTTTTGGCATAATCATTCATACCGATATAGTGCACTTCGTAATCAATTTCAACATTTTCACTTTTAGCTATTACCGAAAAAACTAAAGTTTAGGTGTAAAAAAAGGGCACCTTAAAGGCGCCCAAGACTTGGTGAAAATGATTTTTAAGCCATAGCAGACTTATTCAATCGGCTCTCTGCCAACTTATTAAGCTTGTTATCGGCGGCGTATTCTTCATCTAGAGTTTCTTGAAGCTTTTTGGCCACATCTTTATGACCTAGTTCCTTGGCATATCTAATAGCCGTTCCATAACCTGAAATCTCATAATGCTCGACCCGTTGGGCTTCGGCAATAAGTCCGGCGTTTAACACGTCTTCATCCTCGACTTCTTCCATGAAATCCTGGGCTTCTTTAATCAATCCCTCCATAGCCTTGCATTTTTCCCCACTCGGTGAAAGGTTGAATTCTTTGCATATTTCCTCAATTCTTTTTTTCTGAACCTTGGTCTCTTCCAAGTGATCTTCAAATGCTTTTTTCAAATTGCTATCGGTTGCTTTATCCGCCATTTTGGACAAGGCATCCAATAATTGATTTTCTGCACTGAACAGGTCTTTTAATTGATGTTCAAATAATTGTTCCAAATTCTTCATAACATTTTATTTAAGGGTTAAATTCTTGCTTAAAAATATTCATATAAACCTATCATCTTTAACCCAAACAATAGTTTAATTATTCTAAATGAAGAAATTTAAAACTCATAAAACCGCATGCTTGGCCAAGGGGCGCAGGCATTAGGTGCTCGCTCTTAAATGAAGAGGAAACAAAGTAGGAAAGTCAACAATTCAGTTTCTAAATGAGCTGAATTCTTGGTCAAGTTGAATCTAATATCCGTCACGCTGGGATTTTTTAATTTACTAACCTTCCAGACCAACCGATTGATGGTTGTTTGCGAAATTTTGTACTTGGCAATACACCTATTGTACGGAAGTAGTCGTTAATCAAAGTCTTCTCATGTATACAATATACCAAGATTAATTACGTTTGGCCAATTGTACCACTTATAATTGGATTTAAGCCACAACATTGATGATGGCATTCCCTCCGAGAGCGTTCCGGTGGAGCGAACTCAAGCAAACCTTTATGGAAGCGACCAAAGAATCAAACGAGTCGGGCTTTTTTAAATATCTATTAGCTCCTAGCTTAAAAAGTTCAGCAATTCGATCAATATCATATTCAGTTGAATATATCACGATAGGTACAGAATCAAATTTGCTATTTCTCCGCAGAGCTTTAAGGCAGTCTTCTCCAGTAATGACAGGCATATATAAATCTAAAAAGATTATATCAGGGATAAGAGGTTTGGTAGAGATCTCATTCACAAGTTCTGCGCCGCTGTTATATTTCGATAATTCGAAATTACCATTGATTTTAGAAAGTGATTCACTAAAAAATTCTTGATCATCGTGATCGTCATCCACCAAAAATATTCTCAATACTTCCATACCTAACTGTCTTTTAACAATTAATCTTTTTCATGCTTCTGTTAAAATTGATACTAATTCAAAATTGATAACCCGTCCCGTAATGTTCGAGTGTCTAAAATTTAACAAATATGACGTGTGGGGATATAGAATTTCGAATTTCTCAAAATATGAGCCTTAAAATTATGTATTATACACCAAGGTAATTAGTGTTAAAAGAAGGAAAGTTGACTCAAAACCTTTCTTATAAACTTTTCCAACAACCATCCCAATTTCGGCCAAGTCACCTCAATAAGGAGGTATTATTCAAATAAAAAACGGCCTGATCGGGCCGTTTCAAATGTAATTACCATTTACCTCTAACCTAAAGCTTTTTTTTGTAGCTCTATAGATTTCTGCACATCTGCCAAATCCACTAATAACTCATCAAAAGCCTCTTGGGCAATTCCTTCCCTCTTCATGACATCGATAAAAGATGAGCTTTCTTTATCACCATTAGATCTAACGACTTCTTTTATCAAAAGTTCTCCTTGTAGAAGACTAGGGAGGTTTGGTTGTGGGTCAGGACCACCAAATCTCATTTTCCATAACGGTGGGGGTCCAGGCCAAGGCCATGGACGATCATCAGGACCATCTGGGTTTGGAGTATAGCCAACTAAATCGTACCATTTTATAAACTTGGCCAGTTCATAAAATTGGATGAGATCTTTAAGAAACCTTTTCGACTGCGGAGTCAAAGTTCTGGGCCATACGCCCGGTACAAATTGAATTCGTGACATACTTGTTTATTTTTAGGTTAATACTCCATTCTGTACCAAGTTATTATCATTTTACGACACTATAAGATAACGTTGTATAATTTGTAGGTATTACTGTACAAAATGTAAAAAAGCTATCAAAAAGCAGTTTTTTTAATGAGTTTTGTACTAGAAGCATATAGCTACGGCATATGAAGCGGACAGTATGCACAGGAACTGTTTTAGCCAGAGTAAACTTTTATAAATTAAAACCTAAGTTACAGTACACAAGCAATAATTGGAATGACAAGGCCAGTAATTAGTCTTAAATATGTATTTTTAAAGTGGTATATGGATTAACAGCACAACTTGAAAAGTATACTTATATTTGTAATTTATACGTTTAAACAATAATTATAATGATACGTAAAGAACCTCATTTATACGAAACGGTTGTTTCGGCACTTGAAGCTGAGGCTAAAAGACAAAACCGTAGTCTTAAAATTACCTAGAATTTTGGCTATTGAACAGGCTAAAAAATTAGAAGTTCCATCTAAGGAATATACTGATATGATGGATAAACTTTTAACTAAGTTTGATAAGAACGAAATAGAATTTTCTACTATTGAAAAGGTAATGAGCAGAAATGGCATATCAAATTAAAGTTTCAAAAGATGCTGAAAAGGATATTCTAACTGCAAAATGTCATTATCGAATTACAAAATTGGAAGGAGCTTTGATATTAATTTTAGGAATCAAATTGATTATCTGAAAGCGAATCCATATTTGTTTCATATCTATTATAGGAATGTTAGAAGGGTTCATTTTTCTAATTTCAAGTACTCCTTCGATTTTTTAATTCAAAATGATACAATCTCCATTTTAAGAGCATTGCATCACAAACTAAAGTTCAAAATAAAGGATTAATCCTGAACTAAAAAATGACGGACCAAAGGATAACTCTCAAATATATTACATCTCTTATAGGTTCTGTGGTTATTACTTGGACCCTGCATGAATTTACACATTGGATCACAAGTGAATCTCTGGGATATGAATCCATAATGCGCTTAAACTCCGTATCTGCAGTGGACGGTCAGCAACGGACGGATCTGCATAAAATGTACATTTCCGCATCCGGACCAATAATTACCGTTCTTCAAGCCATATTTGCATTCCTAGTACTTATGACAAAGGGCTGGAACAAATTCATTTATCCGATTTTATTTACTCCATTATACATGAGGTCGCTAGCAGGGGCAATGAATTTAATCAATCCCAACGACGAAGGCAGAATAAGTGATTTTCTTGGAATTGGACTTTTTACCTTATCAATAATTGTTTGCGGATTTCTATTTTTTCTTGTCTTTAAAACCTCAAGAAAATACGGACTGAATTGGAAATTCAACTTTTGGACAACAATAGTGATAATGGCGGTCAGTTCAATTATAATACTGTACGACCAGTTTATAGGAATTAGGATTCTGTGAAGAACGAAAACAAAACTAAACACAATTGAAGCCTAATCCTTTGTTACCTTGTTCTCGTACAATTTATTGTCACTAACGTTTGTTTATCTTTGAAGAGCAACGGTGTCAAGCTCACCATAAATAGTTCGAATAATTGATCCTTTTATGGACTTTCCCATAATTTACAAATCCTGAATTATCAATTGAAGAAAACGGGGAAGGCTACATTTCGAACTATCATTTCTTGAAAGATGAAGACTACACTATAACTGAATTGGTATAGTTAATCCTTTCTTACGCCGCTGATTATTGAATTTATCTGTTAAACAAAATGGCCAGTATCCTTTTATGAACTGGCCAGTTTTATCCAAACAAAGCAAGACTTCTATATTCTCAATCTCATGAACAGCTCGTGTGTACCTCTTTCTATGCCACTTACAGGGCTTTCGGTTGCGTTTTCATATGCATACCCCAAATCAAAACCTCCGCTGATATTGAATAAACACAGACCACTAATACTTTCGCTAAACCTATAACCCGCGCCGATAGTAAAACGCTCGGCAAAACCAACCATACCGGTGAGTTCATACGATACCGGGGAAGCCGAAACAAAACGCAGCATATTGCTAAGGTACAGATTGGTAGATTCTGAGAGCTCGAACTCATATCCGCCGGCAAGATACATATGTACTTTATCAGTACTTACCCTTGCCTCTCCATTTTTCTCTTCCAATCTTTCCGGTGTGAATAATTTGGGGATAGAAGCGGAAACAAAGTATTTATCATTTTTCCAGTACAGACCAACGCCAACATTTGGCGTAAATCGGTTATCAAAGTTCATCAAACTACCATCTTGCCCTACCCCATAAGTCTGGAGACCTTGCGTATTGGCATCATAGGTATTTGCACTTCCTTTAAGACCAAAGAACAATTGATTTTTCTGGGAAATTTTTAATTGATAAGAAATATCTACTCCTACCCATGTTTGGGTTTCTATAAAAGTCTTATCATTCAAAATTGAAACTCCCAAGCCTACATTTTTACCTAAGGGTGTTCCAAAAATAGCACTTTGGCTTTCAGGAGCTCCCTCTACCCCTGCCCATTGACTTCGGAGGCCCAGGGCAAATTCTAGCCCTTCATTGCTACCAGCATAAGCGGGGTTCACTACGTTCATGTTATAGCGGTAGAACGAGTATTGCGGATCTTGCTGGGCATAAAGACCTATGGATGTCAGAAGCACGCTAAAGATTGTTATTACTATAGATTTCATTATATATATTGGTTTAGTTATGGTTAATAGTTGACAAATATCCAACCTTTCAACGGAGCCTCATCATTTCCTAGGTCGATTACGTAGAGATAAGATCCGGAAGGCAGTTTCTCGTTTTTATCTTTAAAGAAGCCCTGCCAATCGTTTCGATAACCCTTCTGGGCAAAAACTTCATGACCGTATCGGTTATAGACCCGCACCGTGTTATTGGGGTAATTTTCTATTCCCGGCACTACCCAAGCATCGTTCATACCATCGCCATTAGGCGTAAAGGCTTCTGCTGGACTCAGTGTAGGTTTGCTGTCATAGGGAAAATAGTCCATATTGTCTGGAATACCATCATTATCATCATCTTCGTCCCTGGTGTCCGGAATACCATCATTGTCGTTATCGGCAGGTGTATCCATTGAATCGGTGGCGTCCGTTCCATGTTCAATTTCCTGTTCATCAGAGTACCCATCCCCATCATCGTCGGTATCGGCATTATCACCGGTACCATCACCATCTGTATCGATGGTTTCTGTTTCATCCAGCGGGAAGTCGTCCTCAGTATCCCAAATACCATCATTGTCGTCATCCTCATCAACATTATCCCCTAGGCCGTCCCCATCGGTATCAATATCCTCTTCACCATCGTCATCATCATCGGTATCTGCATTATCACCGATTCCATCCTCATCAATATCCGACCATTCATTAGAATCTTTTGGAAATTCGTCGTCGATATCCACAATCCCATCATTATCGTCATCATTATCAGTATTGTCTCCGGTTCCATCGCCATCGGTATCGGTATCCTCGTTTTCGTCTAATGGAAATGCATCCTCCGAATCCGCTGTTCCGTCCCCGTCGTCATCCGTATCCACATTGTCTCCGGTTCCATCACCGTCCGTATCGGTATCTTCGTTTTCGTCTAATGGAAATGCATCCTCCGAATCCGCTGTTCCGTCCCCGTCGTCGTCATTATCGGCATTGTCCCCGGTTCCATCACCATCCGTATCGGTATCCTCGTTTTCGTCTAATGGAAATACATCCTCCGAATCCGGTGTTCCGTCCCCATCGTCATCCGTATCCCCATTGTCCCCGGTTCCATCGCCGTCCGTATCGGTATCCTCGTTTTCGTCTAACGGGAAAGCGTCCTCTGTATCAGGTGTGCCATCGTTATCATCATCTAAATCACAAACGTCTCCTGTACCATCACTATCGGTATCCGTTTGATTGGCATTAGCCGTATCCGGGCAATTATCAGTGCTTTCCGGAATCCCATCATTATCTTCATCAACATCATCAGAAATCGTAACTATTAGATTCTTTTGAAATTCATTCCCATCTTCATCTGTAGATAAGATTCGAATCGAGTAAGAATTTTTGGTTTCATAGTCATAGACAACATTAGCCTTAAGACCGTTTCCGTCAATCGTGAAATGATCATTATCTTCATCTCCAATCCCTGCCACCAACATATAAACATGGGAATCACCATTATCTGCATCCACTGAAGAAAATGAGCCAATAACCGCTCCCTCTAAATTGTTCTCCATAATTGTGTTTGGAGCAAGGGTTACGTCAGACGGTGGATTACTAATATGAAAAACAGGATTTGTGACAAAAGAGTGAAAAAGTGAACTAAAATTATTGCCTGCACCGCCGTTGTCATTGCCGTCACATGAAAGATAAATACTTTGTCCTCCTGTAATCGCAGGGTTTGATGCCCGCTCCTTCAAAACGACATAGTAGTTTTCATTTCCGGTAAGTTCCGGATTGGTTTCAAACAGAAACTCGAACTCAGCAGCATTGGAGTTCGCCCCAATGTTCAACTCTGCTGAGGATGCTACTAAGGATGTGAATTTTTCCGAAGGATTAGCTGAGCCCGGATTATCATCTGTATCGTACAATTCCAAATATAAGTCGTAATCGGCGCTTACGTCTGTATTCGCAAGTTTCAAGGTAACGCTTCTTAAAATTTCATCCTCATTGGAACTGATGGTTTGCCAGGCACCGGACCAACCAGTACTGCAACTATCATCTCCATTGCCAGTATTTTCAGACTCTATGGTGGCAGTTCCACTTTCATTAGTAAGTTCGATATAAGAGTCTTGTGCACCATCGGGTACTATTACCTCAACCGTATTTTCGTCTATTACGGTGAAAGAGGCGTTTAATCCCCCCACTAGAACATTATTAGTAGTCAAGAAATGAGAACCTGAAAGGGTGATCATCTCACCAAAAGCCGCATTATTAGGACTAAAGGAAGTTAAGACTGGAGGAGCCTCGAGTGTTGTTAAATCTTCACTTATAATCTCGGTATAGGTATCTTCGACCCCGTCAAAATATTCTGCCACGAAGTAGAAATCGTAATCCGTAGAAGGTGTTAGACCATTTAATGAAAATATATATTCTTGATTGGCCTGCATCGGGGAATTACCCGAACCGATCAATGTTACTCCATTATAATCAACTCCGTTCTCGATCTGTTCACTGGTAGGTACCGGTGATTCATCAGGAACTAATATCCAATAGCCAGTGCCTGATTCATTGATACGGGCCGTATAATCTGCGGAATTATACGTTACATTGTCAAAAGCGCCTATGGCTGCATTGGCAACCCTGGCGATAATTTCGTCGATTTCAGGCAGCGTTCCGGCACCGTAATACCATATAAGTTCATCACTTTCGTTAGCGGCCAAATCGTTAAAACGTACATATAGCGCATAAGAACCGTCTCCCGTTTCGGTAACATTATTTGTGGCTGGATTTTGATTGGTGGCATTACCAAAGCTGCAACACCTATTAATGGTCGAATACGCCCTATCGGAATTACTAAAAAATAAAATAGCTTCTTCAGAAGTAGATATTTTAATTGCCTTGGCTTGATCCGCCTGATTGTCTAGAATAACGAATTCCTCATCAACCAAGTTTCCTCGTTCCTTTGTTGGCCCATCGCTACCTCCAACATAATCATCTCTGGTACCTACCCAAAGCCGAACATTTTCAGCATTGCTAGCGCTCATATTGGTTATCTTTACTTTAATGGCGATGTACCCTTCCGGTTGTAGAAGCTCATAAATATTCTCCACCCTGAAATCCTGTCCGTTGATGGTAATATCTCCATAAGTCCTAATTTGTCCATAACCATCACCAGTAGCGGCATTCGTGATGGTAAAGTTTGAATAATCAAATACTTGGTTGGCCAAGGCGGGATTCTCGGTCAGACTACCACTGGTATTCCAGTTTTGGGTACCATCACCTCCAATACCCCATTGGATGTCCAATGGATAAGTAGAGTAGGTCAATTTTCGATATTCAGAACCATTATAATAAAATGGTTGCTCCATGTTTCCATAGGTATTGATAGAGTTCTGGTTACCGTTTCCAATTCGCAATCTATCATTGTTTAAGATTTTATTCTCCTGTGCGTATAAATCAGTCACATTGAATAATAGACCAAAAAGAATGGCCAATCCTATCTTCAAATAATCCACTCTCATCTTTTTATTGTTTTTTAGTTATTTGCCACTCCAAATCCTTTTTTATGAATTGAAATTCAGCATTCGTAGTTTGTTCCTTACCATTTTGCCTTTTAGAAAGGTAGATTCTGAGTAAGGCCTGATTATTTTCAACATGTAACGTATGGATATGAATCAATGGAAAACCCTGTATAGATTCCACTTGATTTTTTTGGATTATTTCGACGGGAACACCATCTATAGCAAATGTGTCCGGGAGTTCTAAAGTGACACCGTGGTCTAATATGTAAATCTTTGACACCTGATTGAAATCAAGCTCTAAAGATTCCCACAGTGTTTCATCTGATACAGCATTGGACAAAAGGTTTTGCGTTGTATTTTGCGCTTTCAAATCTTGCGTATAAATGGACAGAAAAACTGTCAGCATAAAAATTAATGGTGATAATTTAATCTTCATAGGGTTAAGAAATTTGGGTTGTCCAACAGAAACTGGAGCTAAAATGTTTTAGTGATTATTGTATAACTATTAAAGGTTAAGCATTGCTATCTTTAGGAAGCAAAGTAAGGTTCAAAAGCCCATAGAAAATGCTTAAAAATGGGCAAAGGTTTCCCTGTTCATACTAGATGAACTTTTCAAAGCACGGTTGATAATAACCGTTTATACTATGACTTTAGGAATTCTGAGGTAGTAAGGAATCGCTATTTCATTGTTTAGGTATATTCTGGTTTGGTTGTTATTTATTATTGATCAATAGTAGTGTGAACAATAATATTATACATGAAATTATATTATTGTGTTTGTAGGAAAACGTTAGTGAAATTAACTTATTACCCTGCATATTTATACAAACTTGACAAATGTCAATTTCAGATCATTTCTTACAAAATAAAAAAATCAGACATTCCCAAACTAAATGAAGGATTAAAATAATAACTTTCACTCTATCAATACGTTGAAGAAAAAGTATTGTACAAAATCGATAAACGACAACATTTTCCCGATAAACTTCAAATTTTGGAAATCGGACTATTTTTTTAGCAGTCTACTCAAAGTTTCGGGTCTCATGGCCAAAAAAGAAGCTAAATATTTTCTAGGTATGCGATCAGCAATAGCTTTTTTACTATGTTCTAAAAAGTAGTCTAACCTATTTGAAGCATTTGGAATTCTAGCTAAGAGCACTCTATGTTCCGATAACATATAATACTCCTCAAGCATTATCCTGCTAATATGATTCATCTCTGGAAAACGTTGCAGACAGTATTTGTAATCTTCATATTCCAAATAATCACAATAAGTCTCTTCTATACACTGTATATTTTCTCGGGAAGGTTGATTTCTAAAGAAGCCCGTTATGGAGGTAAATACTTCGTTTTCACTATCTATCCAAGTCGTAATATCAATTCCACCATTATTAAAATAGCCCCTTACCATTCCCTTTTTAATCAAGTAAAGTCGGTTACAGGTCTCACCGGTCTTACTTACGATTTCATTTTTTTGAAAGTGGCAACTTTTGATTTTTTCACCTAAATATGATTTTAGTTCCTTTCCCATAGGATATATAGAGTTAAGGAATATTAAAATAAATAGATTTCTCTCTTCAGCTGAATTGGAGGTCATTGAAATGGTATTGGTCTGGTTGCACAAAAATACACCAATCCTATTATAAAAGCAATCCATACCCCATATCCTAAAATTTAAAAAACCGGCTTAAACCCAAGTTTTAAACCGGTTGAATCCCTATATTATTGATTACTAAATTTCGATTTTCTTTGTGAACGGATTAAAAATTACTTAAAGGTAAATCCAGTATATTCTATATAGAAACGAATGGACTACAACCATAAGTAAAACTACTATAAACCAAGTGAAAAGCTTAAGATAGTTTCTAATAACAATGTTGCTTATAACTTTGATGCCTTCTAGATAAATGTTCTTTAGAAGTAAAACTGTTTTCATATTCGGGGGATTTTCAGACGAAATTATTTGTACCTCCTCCAGAGCCAAAATACTTTGGTGTACCGCCCATTTTTTCTTTTAGAGCAATTTGGAATAGCGGTCGGACGAAAAGTCCATGTTCGGAAGAATTGTCCAGTGGTCGTTAAATTGAAAGAGAAATAGGGCTTTCCATTGGGGAAAGCCCTTAGATAGGTATACACATGACACTACCCGTTAACTATAAATATCCTATCTAGAAATTCTTTCTTTTTCTGCCCGTCCATAATTTAAACTATCCGATTGATACAATATTAATAGAGCGAATCACATTGTTATAGACAAGCGTTAATTTAGAAGGTTTAAACCATATAATTAATTGAATATTAACGACTAATTAAAATTAATTTGTTGAAATAAAAAATGTTTTGATCCTTTTGCTGCATTTATGGAAATGACCTTTTGCGTGAGGAGACCAAATTGCTCCAAAAAACTCGATAACCCAAATGCCTTACGCCATCTATTGCAAATTCTGGCAGTGAAGTCAATGTAAGCATGACACCTTCAAATAAAGCGATGATAGTTGTCGAGGTCCAAATTATTATTTTATCTTTTTTATTTTTGCATAATTAATCGATTTTGTACATCATAATATAACATCCAAATATTTCAAAATTTATCAGAAAGGTCGCCTGGAATCCCTCCCCAAAATTTAGCTTCAATTGTATGATATCCTTTACTTTGCGGACTGCTTATCAAAAATTTATCTCATTTCCACTTTACCCTCGCAATAAATAATGACTCATTTTCAATTTACTTTATAACGTGGTGTTTTAGCCGTATTTATTTCTTTACAACTATACTCACCTTCTTCGTTCTGTCATTATGCAGGACAAGAAAATATAGTCCGCGATACTTACTTCTAAAATCAATGGTGAATTTTTCCGTTTCCTTACCGATGTCTCCCTTGAAAACTTTCCGCCCAAAACTGTCATAAACCGAATATCTGTCATACTTGCTTTTGGGTAGTTCTACGGTCAGCTCCGTAACAACCGGATTAGGATACATTCGGGTTTTGCCAATTATAAATTCGGGCTCTTCATAGGCTCCTTCTGCTTCTGTTGGTTCCTCTCCCCAAACCAACTTATCGTTCAAGTACACGGCTATTTTTTCGTTTAGCATATAATCCTGATTATCCGAATATGAAAAGTCATCGGTTTCATCAAAGGCTTTCCAGTTAGACTTTGCCAGCCTTGTACGTATCTCACCGGAACTGCTTAATGCGTACAACGTATCGTTATCGGAAAAGGTCAGTTCTAAGTACTTATTGGCACCTGAATAAGGGGTTTCCATATCATGAACCTGACCTTTAATATGAGCTTTATTTAGTTTTGAATAGTCTATATAGAAGTTGACCGCCCCCTTATGCCTGTCCGAAAACCAGTACTTGAGCTTAATATCATTTAAGGATACATCAGTATTGCCGATATTCTTAATCAACAGGTCCGGTCTCATATTTTTATCGGAAGGCCTTCCCGCATCTCCCGTTCTATGTACAAGTTGAAGTTCTGTTCTGGAAACAATGTCTTCCGGTTCATTTCCATACACCAGGCTGCCTTTATAGTATAAAGTAATGTTCCTATTTTCAACCATACTATCCGTACTGAGATAAGAATAATCGTCAGCTTCATTAAAAACGGACCAATCACTTTTAGAAATAAAGGTTTTAATAAGTCCTGTACCGGCATCTGGCAAAATGTCCGGGCCGCCCAAGAAAGAAAGTTCCATATAATAATGTCCGCCCAGTTTTAAGGGCTCGCTCTTTTTAAAACTACCATTAATGTTCTCCGCGCCAATTGCCGCATAAAAACATGTAAAGTTAAGTGGGGCATAATCTTCTGCAGTAAACCAATAACGCACGGTAATATCTTCAATAGATATGGGCGCTACTCCCATATTTAATATTTCTAAATCCGTAGCAATATTTTTGTCTGCAGCGTTGCCTTTGGTTTTGCTAGTCAGGCTTAGACGTGGTATTTCAGATTCCGGCACACCGTATACCTCCACCTCTGCCAGCGCTAGGGCCAAATTGTCCGAATTGTTTAATTGGACACGTACACGTTCCCCACTTACACCCTTGGCATCAATAAATACATATGGATCAGGATAGGTGGTATAAGATTTGGAAAAAGTAATGGAATCGCCCTTTATAATACTTACAGTGAAATTAGATAAGCGATCTGAGCAACAATCCGTTCTGTTGTAGATGTACAAGAAATCTACAGCATGCGTTTCGTTCAGGGTTACTTCCCACCAAGGGTTCTCTTCAACAGCGGTATGTGTTACCGATTCGTCTCCAAATCTACCACTGGTGTTACCATCAATTGCCCGAGAACTATCCCCACCATAAGCTGTGGAAGATTGCTCCGCTGAACCTAGCAAAGCTCTATTTTCGCCTTTTTCCGGTATGGCTTCAAACTGAAATTCCTTAAGGGACACCGCACTGTTGTCAAACAAAATGTACAAATCTTGAATTTCGGTTGCTCCAGAAATATCCGCAGTTATATCAATCCATCGTGCTGTATCCGTTTCTTCATTTATCTTGTAGGTTCCTAATAATTGTCCACTGACATTTCCTAAACGTAATTCTATGCTTCCTTGGTTTTTAGAAGATTTTATACGAGCGTTAAACCTATATGCTCCCTCATTAAAATCTACGAAACCGTACCTTAACCAAGCCGTTGTATCCATTGTACTTACAATCTCGTTACCAAAATCATCCGTATCCATAACTACACCGGATTTTCCACAATAGCTGACTGCTTCAATTTTATTGTAGGCATCAAAACCCTCACAGACTATGTTATCCTCATCATTTATTGACGGATCTACTATGTCATAACCGTCTTCCCCATTATACATGGTTATATTGTCGTAATAAACGGTGCGTGTTTCGTTTTCCTGATAATGATTAGTGTTATAATTGTATTGCCCAGTTCGTAACTCGCTTCTGCATTCCGGACAATCCTTTCTATCCGTATCTGCGTTCCAACTTCCATAACCTAAGGATATATTATCCTCTTCCATTACTTTCTCGTCATCTACCCAGACCTCCATTAATCCTTGGTCAGTTGCAGATAATACAAAATGAACGATGATATTTATATTGCGGTTGCGCGGCACATTAGAAAATATGGTGTTTTCCTTAATCTCACTTTCTTCGGTTTCTATGTAGTCCGAGCCATTGCCCCGATAGGCCATCACCAAATCGTTATTGTTCATTTTTAACATAGCTTCCCACATTTCTACATCTCTGCCGTAACCGATAACCTGTGCGATTGCCGCTTGTACATCGGTACCGTAATCCTCACCAATATTAACGGTTACACCATACCATCCTTCTTTTGTGGTACTCCACACTTCGGTATCGGAACAAACCTCGGCACTTTCATCTTCTTCTGTGCCATCGTAACCACCCTCCATACTCCAAAATGTTTTAAGACGACCGTTCTCAACTTTAGCGTAGTGTGGTTCCTTTGTAGTACATGAATGGAAAGGGATAATTTCCCCATTATCAAAATTGTTGGATGCAGTTAATATTGCCGGTGGCGGCAACACGACTTCTTTGTCCGAAAAAGAGAACCAGTCTATATTGTAATAGGTGCCGCTAAACCGCAGATAAAGTTCATGAACCCCGGTTACCTCTTCGTTCAGGGGGATTTCTACTTCTTCCCAAATTTCCCAGCCGCCAGTCTTTGGTGCCACGGCATAACCTATCCTAGTACCTTCTTCCGGGTCATCTAGCATGAGGCTAATATATCCTTGGGCCGTGTCCAAACCTGCAAGGTTGAGTACTGCGCTAAGCGGAGCGGTATCGGTAAAATCAACACTACCGTACCTTATCCAATCACCATCTTGAATACCACCCAAATATTCATCGTTTATAGGGACAACGCCGAACATATCGCAATAATCCAAAGCATCTATTTCTGTATATGCTTGATATTGGGTACCTGAGCACTCATCATTGTAGAACAAAAAATTATCAACTCTAAAGATGTTTTCTCCTTCCCCGTTAAAGATCAGAAATATATCTTGTAAACCACTGATATTATTATCCGTGTAAGCGGAAAAGCTTTTATAAATATCATCCCCTCCCGTGTCTTGTATTCCCACACTTGCCAATAACTCTCCGTCTTCCGAGCCTTGGCGTACTTCTATAGTTCCTTCTTCTTTTGTAGAAGATACCGAGAGCCGTACCGCGTTATAGGTGTCGTCGTTTCCAAAATCCATATTTGAAAATTGTAAAAAACTACCACTTTCTTTGGCTAATACCGCCTGGTTCGTAGCCGTAATTTCAACGAGCTCCACTCCTTGGGAATTGCAAAAGCCCTCTGCGCTGATTGGCAGAATGGGGTTAAACGTGCTTACCGCACAAGAGTCGTAATCAAACCCGAATCTATCTAACACCAACGAGTCGCTACTATTGCCTTTTACAACAAAAAAGACATTGGTTACCCCTTCTACCTGGTTTATCAATTCCGTTTCAAATTTCTGGAATTCGCCTGAGGTGCCGTTAATGGTCAATGTGGCCAAATGAAGACCATCTACACTGGAGCCGCGTACTTCGATGACGACTCCATCTACATCAGATTTGACTATGGCCCTTACCTTTGCGACATTAGTTAAATCCAGTCCTGTAAAACCCACATAATCCCCAATTTCAACAGATGTTACACCAAGTTCATTATTCCCGCTTATAGCAACAGGTTCAACTCCTATCATACTATCATGGCATTCTGCCTGCAAATTGGATAAGGAGTTGTTACAAGGACGTTCATAGCTGCAATCTGCTAATACCGTAATTGTATTAGCCGTGCCTCTGTCAGTAACAGGGCCGCAACTGCTTATTTCAATTTCGGTTGCGTTGTCCCCTATCACAATCGGGTACAATGTTTCGTTTTTAAATTTAAGTTGAGTTGCCGTTCTGTATAAAGGCTCTTCTCCCGAACCTTCTAGCCATCTATGCCCATATCTTTTGCCTCCAACCTGTAATTCAATATCCGAATTAAAGTATGTGGTTCCATCATGTAAGGTAAGATCGTGGTTGCTTCCAGAAAAATAAAAATAGGGCGTATTTCCTATTTTTGGTACATAATTATCCAGAAGTGTAAGTTCTATAGTTGAGTTAGACCTTTCTACGTCTTCCGATAATAAAGGTCCTATAGAGGCATCACCCCTACTGTTCGTCATCTGGGTATTGGAACCTACCCAAAACCCGGTCTCACATGCCAGTACCGTGCAGTTTTCTACGAGTTTCTCCGTGTAATCCCATCCGATAGTAACCCCAGAACGCATTTTTACCACCGTACAGTTAACGACCTTTGTCCCTGTTGTACTCCTAGATTCATCCGTACCATAAATATTTCCGGTAGTATAACTCCTAATCCCATCTTCCTGTAGGCTAAATTTATAATCGTGCTCTAAATCTTTAAGACTATAACCCCAAACGGTCCTAAAATCTACATTATCGGCAGGGCTACCCGTACCTTCTTCTTCCAATACTTCATTTAAAGTCCTCAATTCTCCCTCCACGTAGCAATTTTCTATTAGTGCATCTTGAGAACCCTGCATAAAAATGCCATGCCCATAAGCCCGCATCATTACCGTACAATCCTTTATGTGGTTTCTATCTCCCCTCACCAATATACCCGCATGTTTTTGGTGCCCTATAACACTACCACCTCCTTTTCCAAATATGTCTCCGTATCCATACGGATAAGAGCCTCTAGTAGTAATATGAAAGCCTTCTATTCTGTTATCCGCTCCATCTAAGTGTACGGCCTCTGCTCCTCTACTCGGTTTTTTGTTTCCGATATCCTCCATCGTGAGGTTAGTGTACACATTATTATTACCTGTAGGCCAGAATTCTACAACCCAATTACTTCCAAAAGCCGATAGTATTTCCGTATCGAATTCAAAAATCACGTCTGTAAAGTCAAACGTACTATTAGATCCCGTAAACAAAAGAATTTCAGGATCCGAGAACAACTTGTCCGGACCGCAATTATCCTCGTTAAAGTAATAAGTGCCAGGTGCCATAACAAAATTTTTATCGCTAGCAGCTAAATGTTCCTTTAGTTCTGATAGGGAGTTAATTACGGTCTGTGCACTTGCACTGGTGCCTACAAAAAGACATAGCCATGCTAACACAAAAAAACGATGCGAGCCGTAAGGGATAAAAGCTTTTCGAATTGAAGATTTATTTTTCATCTGTTCTATTTTTATAATGCTTTTTATTGTGGGGAATTGTAACGGTTGCGGTTGACAAGGTTCTTAGGTAAAATTGGAAACGTTGCATCCAATTCCTACTTAATAAATGTATTGCCTTACTTTTTCTGATGTAAAGCAATAACCTTATAAGGCTACATGAAGCGCGTTAATTACAATTTCAATGAAATTCTACACGATTAACAGATACTTTATATTTGTTTCAGATTATTTAAAAACATATAAAGCGGTCATAATTAAGCTGGATTTAGCGTTTAAAAAAGTAAAATTAATTCCGACAGCATCAATACGTCAATACTGCCGGTATTTTAGTCTTTACATCGTAATATAAGAGGAAATGTTTGACCTCTAATTGTATCCAGGAGTTTGCTCCACACCTGTTATTTGAACTTCTGATCTTTCAATAGGTATAAAGTTCAGTTTCTCATTCCAAGCACGGTCAAATAACAAAACAGGTTCGTATGTTTTAACGCCAGTGTCCACATCCTTAATGATATCCATTCCATAAAGATCTACGGCCTCGGTATATTGAGCGATGCCCCATCTTCTAACGTCAAAATACCTATGCTCCTCAAATGCAAGTTCTATACGACGTTCGTTATACAACCGGGTCCGAAGTTCTTCTCCTGTTATGCTATCCGGTATAGGTGGCATTTCTACAGTTGGGCGTTGTCTTATATAATTCAGGTATTCCCTACAGACGCCTTCGTTTCCTAATTCGAACATCGCTTCTGCATAGTTGAGATAAATTTCGCCTAACCTAAAAAAGTGAAACGGAGTGGTGTAATTAATGTCCCAATTTAAAATTGGTTCCGTATCCGTTCCGGGCATAAATTTTCTGAGGGTGTAATTGCTTCTTGGATTATCACCACTTTCTTTATAGGAATCCATACCCCAAGCACTTTCATCCGAAGAGACCCATTTTTCCAAAATGACCTCGCGGAATTCCGTCCCGTCAAAATTTATAGATTGATAAAATCTTGGATCCCTGTTGGCATAAGGATTCTGTGGATCATAACCAGAAGCTGGATTTATGGTAGTATTGACATGATTGACTTTTATGAAAGGAAGTTCTCCATTGGTCATTTCATAATCATCTACCAAATTTTGAGCTACTCCACCGGCACCGCTCCAACCGCCATAGGCACCCCATCTTCTACCAAGCATATACATAGGCTGGTCATGAGCATTGGATTGCGTATAATTTCTTCCCCAAATCAATTCTGTATTGACTGATCCAGAAGGGGCATTAAAAAGGGAAGTGTAATCTGGGTGCAAAGAGAAATACCCATCATCTATGATATCAAAAGCAGCATCAGCCGCTTTCTGCCATTTAGACAAATCGTTGGAGGGATTAAACAACGGACTGGCCATATATAAGTACAATCTAGAAAGAATAGCTTTAGCAGCAGATTGGTTAGCTCTTCCAAACTCACCATCGCTGGCGTATATTACAGGAGGTAAATCTGGCATTGCAGACGCAATATCCGACTCAATATAAGCTACGCACTCATCAATTGTATTACGGGAGAACGTTAATTCATCATCCAGTTCCAACACCTCTTCAATGATGGGAACACCTCCGAACCTAACGATCAATCTGGAATACATATACGCCCTTATGACCTTAGCTTCAGCTATCAAAACCCTTCGTTCTTCTTCTTCAAGCACCTCATCAGTCTCCATTCTATCCAAGAAAACCAGCACTTCTCTAATTACATCATAATCCTTGTTCCACGTATATACGCTTCCACCTCCTCTAAAATTAGCCCTATCATCAACATTATCAGGGTCTAATGTAGCATTTAAAATAGGTCCAGGATAGCGATTTGCATCGTTAAAAACCATTTCATCTACTGCCTTGGCCATCATATTAGGACCTTTGGAATGATCTATTCCCGCATATATCTGATTGTGATAAGAACGTATCAATGCGGCATCTGTCCACACGGCCGATTCTGCGATTCTATCCTTTGGTGGAATGTCTAAAATATCATCACTACAGGAAAATAGTGATAATGCTATAATAGTTATATATAATATATGTTTCATTTTTTCTGATTCTAAAAGTTCACGTTAATTCCATAATTGATTACTCGAAGCTGAGGATAGAAAAGGGCTTGCCCACTTACCTCCGGATCTGTAAATTCAATTTCTTTTGCCCAGGTGAGCAGATTAGATCCGCTTACGTACAACCGCACGCCGCCCAATCCTATTTTAGAAATAACATCCTCTGGTAACGAATAACCGATCTCTGCGCTTTTGAGTCTTACAAAAGTTGCATCAAACAAGAAAAAAGTATTGTCTCCTGGGTTGTCGTGTCTTGCTCTTGGCATGGTACCATTAGGATTGTCTACAGTCCAACGATCTTCAGCCCTTAGTACAAAAGCGTTTGCGGGTTCGGTAGTTCCAAGATCTTCGAACCTTGTAGCGTAATTGACCGCCCCTGCCTGCCCCTGAAAGAACAGGTTCATATCAAAATTTTTATAATTGATTCCCGCATTTAGACCAAATACCCATTCCGGTGTATCAGTTTTATCATACCTAAACTTATCCAGGTCATTAATTTCACCATCCTCGTTAAGGTCTATAATCTTAATATCGCCAAGACCGCTATTCGCACGGTGCGGATAAGCATCTAATTCTTCTTGGGTATTGAATATGCCATCTGTCTCATAGAACAAGCCTGCATTGATAGGTTTTCCCGTCTGGTCTTGATACGCCTCATCATTAGGAACCTCATCCATAAAGACAACTTCACTGGTGGCATAGGCTACATTGGCGTTTACAGAGTAGTTAAAATCTTCTCCAATACTATTTTGGTGCGTCAAAACTATTTCAAAACCTTTGGAATCTACCTCCCCTATATTTTCATCCGGCAACCCTGGAAACCCAACTATTTGTGGTATGGACAGGTTACGAGACGTTAAAATATCAGATCTGTTCTCTGTCCAAAATGTTAGTTCTGTACCCAAAAGCCCTCCTAAAAAGTCAGCCTCCAAACCTATATCCGTCTTTTTACTTTTTTCCCATGTTATGTAGGCATTGGGTAAAGTGTTAGCGGAAACTCCGGGAACATCTGTTGATCCAAAAACATAATTGTTGTTAAAGGAAAAAGATTGTAGGTATTGGTATTGTCCTACGGCATCATTACCAAGCTCACCATAGGAAAATCTTAATTTTAGGTTGTCTATAAAAGAAACATTGTCTCTAATAAACGGTTCTTCAGAAAGTCTCCATCCCCCAGAAACGGCCGGAAAAAAACCGTATCGTTCTCCTTCTGCAAATATTTGCGAACCGTCATATCTAAACAAAAACTCAAGTAAATATTTAGATTTAAAGTCATAATTGAAACGGCCAAAGTAATTGTTATATGCACTTGCCGTAGTAGTCCCAGAATTGTTCTTGTCCTCTGGGGCGTTACTTCCTGCATTCAGCTGATCTATTGCAGAGCTTACATAATTTTGTCTATAAGCTTGAACATAACTGTGTTCGTTCTGTTGTTGCTCTTGCCCCACCAAAGCACTTACATTGTGGTCGCCAAACTTAGTGTCATAAGATAATCTATAGTTATATAGTAAGGTGGTAAACTTGTCATAGCGATCACTAAGATTTGGTGTTGGTGGGCCTAATGTTCTTTGATCGTAGTTTCCGGTATTTACGTTGTACGAAGAAAAAGTATAGGGCAAAGTCCAAGTTCTGTCGGTATGGTTGTCCTGATCGTAATTAAAGGAAGCATCTATCTTTAGCCCTTTCACAAAAGGTACTTTATAAGTTGCGGTAAACGTGGTGTACAGTGGTGTTTGTTCAATACGATTATACCCTCTTCTATCTAGCAGCAATGGGTTTTCACCTAAACGGCCTGGTGCTATATCCCCATTTGGATATCTTGCCGGAAGCGTAGGCAAAGCTCGGAGAATGTTGTAAAAATTTACAAAGTTGCCCGCTACGGAGTAGTCCTTTTTGTTAATGATGCCGGAAAGATTGGCTCCCATTGTTAGGTTGTCCGTAAGGTCTGCCTCAACATTTACACGTACATTATGTTGTCTATAATTTGTAGGGTTGTTGATATAATGGCCTTCTTGGTTTAAAAAGGAATAAGATAAAAGATAACTTATTTTATCCGAGCCACCACTAGCGGATAAATTAAACCGCTGCTGTAAAGGCATGCTTTTAAGCGTTTCTTGCGCCCAATCTGTGTTGGGGTAAAGTATAGGGTCCGAACCATCACGGAATTTTTGAATATCCGCTTCTGAATAAAAGGGAGTAAAATCGTTTGCGCTTGGACGCCCCTGTGCATAAAATTCACCTTCGTTATAGGTTTCCGCATAGGCAACAGAGCCCAATACCTCCGGAACCACCGTTGGCTTACTTATGGCCGTGTCAAAAGATAAATTAAATTCGGTTTTTCCGCTTCTCCCCTTTTTGGTAGTTACCAGAATAACACCGTTAGCTGCTCTTGCTCCGTATATGGCTGCAGATGCATCTTTTAAAACAGATATATTTTCTATATCGGATGGGTTTAACCTACTTAAATTTCCACGAGGTACCCCATCTATTATTACCAACGGATTGTTATTGTTAAGCGTAGCGGCCCCACGAATTAAAATACTGGGGTCATCGCTTCCCGGTTGTCCTGTTCGTTGGTTAGCTATCAGTCCCGGTAATCTACCTTGCAGGTTCGCTGAAACATTCGCACTTGGTGTTTGAGTCAATGTTTCCCCCTCTACTGTAGCCACAGAACCGGTTAATGTTTTTTTGGATTTTGAGCCATAACCAACAATTACCACTTCATCTAGACCCTGTGAGTCCATCTCCATACTTACTTTAAACTGAGTGCGATCACCAACGGAAAGCTTTTGTGTTTTGTACCCGATGTACGATATGGAAATTGTAGCATTTTCATCCGTTACCTCCAAGCTAAAATTACCATCAAAATCAGTAGTGGTCCCATTGGTCGTGCCTACCTCAACAATAGTAGCTCCGGGGAGTCCTACTCCTACTTCGTCTAAAATCTGTCCGGTAATACGAAGCCCTTGATTCTGCTTGGAGACCGGTTTAGCCAATCGTCTTTTCTTTATTAGGATGGTGTTGTTCTTGGTCAATTCAAAACTAAGGTTATTCTTAAATAGTACGCGATCAATCAACTCTGAAACTTTAACCTCTCCTTTGGTCAGTTGTATTTTTGACGCGCCCTTGAACAAGGATTTTGGGTAGATAAAATTTAGATCGGTCTGTTTTTTAATTATTTTAAAGACCTGGTCCGCACTTACCGTCCTGTCTTTTTCTATAGTTATCTTTTCTTGTGACAGCGTATTTTCCGGCACAAGACAGAAAACAGCGGTACTGAATAAAAAGATAAAAAGTTTCATAATAGTCTTCAGTATCCGTTTTCGCAGAAGCGAACGGATATAAATTAATTTGATTTCCATAAATTTGTTCTGGTGTTAGTTGTTATTCATCAATTAATACTTAAAATGCTGGGGAACGAAGATTTGACACGACCAAATGCTTATTTCTCGTTCCTCTTTTTTATTCTAATATTACTTTCTTCTCATATATCTTGTAGTTTTTGATTATTCCAAAGTTTTTGATTCCCGTTAGTATTTCTTCTAAATCCTGATCCTTTCTTAACACGCCGATGAATTCCTCATTTTCCACCGCTTGATTTTGAAATACAAAAGTTACATCGTACCATCTGGAAAGCACTGCCATCATCTCTTTGAGGGATTTATCCTCAAAACTGAACACCCCTTCTTTCCAAGCGGTCTCGTTATATACATCTACCTCCTTAACCGTACCTGTGTTTAAATCCTTATTAAATTGAAACTGTTGGAAAGGTTTTAATGTCTCATTAAAATCGTTCGTATGAACAGCCACTTTTCCCTCTACCAATGTGGTATTTACATTAGCTTCCTCCAGATAGGCCTTTATATTAAATTCCGTACCAAGTACCTTAACTTCTTGAGATTGATTGTACACTACAAAACTAGATCCACCATTCTGGGAACTAGGTGATACATCAAAATATGCTTCCCCATATACCAATTCTACCTTTCTGGTTTCGCCTGCCTTAAAGTCTACCGGATACTTCAATTGTGTTTCCGAATTTAACCAGACCTTGGTGCCATCACTCAGCTTTACCAAAAACTGCCCTCCTCTTGGTATGGTAAGATAATTGTACTCTACGTTTAAGTTCCTTGATTTTTGCGCGTATGTAATTTGCTCTCCGTTACTATCCGCATTTTGCTTTTTAAAAACATTCCCTTTTTCCAAAATTACCTGTGATCCATTGGCCAACGTCAATATCGCCTTGTCCGTTCCCGGAACAATACTATTAGTCTCCTCTAGAACAATAGGTGTTTGAATTTGCTTTTCCTCTGAAGTCCTATTGAGCAAAAAATAGCCTGCAAGTACCGACAATAAAACCAAAGCAATGGAAGCTGCGTATTGGTAAGGAGCTAGCTTTCTAAATTTGTATCCTAATGAGTTCTCTCTTTTTATAGTAGTGAGTAAATTGTCCAGTAGCTCTTTGGTATCCGGTTCCTTTACACTAAAAAAAACAGCATAGTGCACTTGCACATATTCACTAAACACTTTTTTATTCTCGTCATTTTCTATCCAAACCGCCAAACGGTCCAAATCTTTTGCCGTTGCCGAGTCCGTTAAAAATTTTACGATAAGGTTTTCTATTTCCGGTAACATCTTTTAGTATCCTATTTATATGTATTACAAAGCATTTTTACACACTACTTGCTTTTTTTGTATTTTTTTTACATTTATTGTAAAATTACACCTTCTATTATGCATATTCATAGATTAACACCTTTTCTTTGAAAGAGATAGTCATTCAAATGACTTCTTTTAATTTTAATAAATCTCTTAAATTTTAAACTGAAAATAGTACATTAAATATCAGTAAAAACTTAACAGAATATAGTATCTTGATAGAACGTATAACCAAATTTTCTTTAAACCAAAACAAATAACCGCGATTGCATAAAATAGCTTTATGTCTATAAAAAATCTACACGATATTAATCTTACCGAGGGACTAAAAAGCGGTAATGAAAACGCTTACGCACAGTTGGTAAAAACTTATCACAAGCCATTATTCACTTATGCCCTTAGTCTTAGCAATTCAGAAGCAACAGCAAAAGACATTGTCCAGACCGTATTTCTTAAAACTTGGGAGTACCGGAAAAAACTAAAGCCGGAACTTTCCATTAAAAGTTTCCTGTATAAGACCACGTACAATGAGTTTATAAACCAATACCATAAAAACCGTAAACTATCTATTCTAGAACGCACCTATATGGAAGCCCTAGATGAAATGGTTGAGGACACCCATTCTGAATTGTTCGAGCGTAAAATTCGACTGATTACAGAAGGTATTTCCAAACTACCGAAAAAGTGCAAACAAACTTTTTTGCTAAGCAAAAAAGATGGTCTTACCAACATTGAAATAGCGGAATACCTAAATGTATCTGTGCGAACGGTAGAATGGCAACTCAACAAAGCCTACAACCTATTGCGAAAGCAGGTTGGCCTAAAGATGGAAAACATTTTGTTTTTGATTTTCAGCGGAAAAAGGAAACTATAAGGGCGTCATCAAAAAATCTTACCTAACATTTACTATTAAATGTTAGCTACAGGTAACAGCGCAACCATTACGTTTAAAGTCTCCTTACCAAACACCTTACTGCTTTCATTCAATCGTTCTGGATTCTCCTTTTTTAAAGGTTACGCTTCCTTTAGGTTCGCCCTTAACACTAATCGGAACTTTTCCCGCGTTATCCGCAGAAACAACAGCTTCCACCAGTTTGCCTTCCTCCCATACCATATCAATGGTATAACCACCTCTGGCCCGTAGCCCTTTTACCGATCCATTTTGCCAAGCTTTTGGCAAGGCGGGCAAAAGGTTAATTTCCCCATTATGACTTTGCAACAACATTTCCGCAATACCGGCAGTAGCCCCAAAGTTTGCATCAATTTGAAATACTCTTCCATTGTTCAACAGACTTTCCGATTATCCCGGGGTAACATATTTGTTTAACGCCTTATACGCGTTTTCAGCATTTCCCGCGCGTGCCCACAACGATATGCGCCAAGCACCCGGCCACCCATCATCAAATCCTCTCTGGTTCAAGGAAACCTTTGCTGCTTCAAATAATTTAGGAGTGTCCCTTGGGTTAATCTGACCACTCGGGTATAGTCCGTATAAATGAGATACATGGCTATGTGGGTCATCCGGATTGTCCCAGTCTTCCTGCCATTCCTGTAACTGCCCGAACTTTCCTATTTTCATAGGTGCCAATCTAGCTTTTGTCTTCGCTACTTTAGACCTAAAACTTCTATCCACGTTCAATATTTGGGATGCTTCCATTATATTTCCAAACAAATCATTTAAAATCTGAATATCCATCGTTGGACCGGAGCAAAGCGACGTACCCGAACGCCATACACTTAGTCCATCACTGGTAGTTCCTCCATGGCTATGCTCGGGAGAAATGGACGGTGATGTAATTAAATAGCCATTTTCATTTTCCACTAGAGCATCAAAAAAATACTCGGCTGCACCCTACATAATTGGGTAGGCCTTCTTAAGAAATTCCTCATCACCAGTGTATAAATAGTGTTCCCAAAGGTGTTGACACAACCAAGCCCCACCTGTAGGCCACATGCCCCATTGTGCTCCATCTACCGGAGCCGCACCTCGCCAAATATCAGTATTGTGATGTGCTACCCAACCCTCTGCATCATAATGTATCTTGGCCGTATTTTTACCTGGGCCTTGAAGTTCGTCTACCATGCGTAGAAACGGTTCGTGAAATTCACTGAGATTACCAACCTCAGCTACCCAATCGTTCATTTGAATATTAATATTGATGGTATATTTGCTGCACCAAGGCGGGTAGATCGTTCCGTTCCAAATACCTTGTAAATTAAGTGGTTGCGTACCTGGTCGTGAACCGGAAATCATGAGATAGCGGCCATACTGAAAAACAAGCTCGTCCAACAATGGATCCGAACCTCCTTCAGACACCTGCTGAAGTCTCTTGTCCGTTGGTATACTTTGGATTGGCTTACCCCCTAAGTCAATCGCTACACGATTGAAAAATTTTGAATAGTCCGCTACATGTCTTTCATAGAGCTGCTTAAATGATTTCCCTGCTAGTGCCTTTAAATAGGCATCTGTTTTTTTTAACGGATTACCGCTAACATCCTTAAAATTCTGAAAACTGGTAGCGGCCACATATACCAAAGTAACGGAACCGGCATCCTTGACCGTTATTTTATCTTCATAGTATAGCACCTCTCCACCTTGAGCAAGTACGCTTACTTTTGCTGCAAATTTGGTACCATCCCCTTCCCAAGGACCTATTAAGCCTCGTTCTTTTACTGAGCCCAGTTGCCCGGTTGTTCATAGCGGTGCAGCGGCTGTTTCCTGTAGACATACCAAAGCCGGAATCACTGTTCTATAGATATGCGCCCAACACCTCCTTATTGGTGGTTCTACAGTAATATGAAAATGCTATTTATGTAAGAAAGAAGGCTATTCCTTTCCTGTAAGGGTAACCTCTTCTCCAGCCTTTGTTTTCAGGTCATATAGATAGACTGGCTTTAATGACGGACTGTCTATCTGAGATGCTTTATCAACAAGAGGCTCCTTTATTTCCGGAGTTGTGTAAAATTTATTCGGGTTATCGCCTTGGGCCTTTTTCAAGGTTTTATCATCTTCTAAAACCAATTCATTGTAATAACGTATACGCAGATTACCTCCCAAATTGGACTTGAGGGTTACTTTAGTCACTTTCCCTTCTTTCCAATCCATCGTCACTATTTCAAATCCTCCTCTGGCTCTTAGGCCCGTAACCTTTCCCTCTTTCCATACATCTGGCAAAGCTGGTAACAAGTGTACCGCGCCATCGTGGCTCTGTAGCAACATCTCCGTTAAGCCGGAAGTAAATCCAAAATTCCCATCTATCTGAAAAGGTGGATGTGCATCCAACATATTGGCATAGGTACCACCGCCCTTTGGTGAATCTGGCCTACCCACCAATTTTATCTGGTCTCCCATTAATTTATACGCATGATTGCCATCCAACAAACGAGCCCATAGGTTTATTTTCCAATTCATAGACCATCCTGTGGATGGGTCTCCTCTTTGTATGAGCGTATTTTCAGCACCTTTAAAAAGTTCCGCATTTCTATATGGTGATATTTGATTGGAAGGATAGAGTCCGTATAAATGGGAAACATGACGGTGTTTATCATCCGGGTTGTCCAAATCTTCTAACCATTCTTGAATCTGACCATGTTTCCCTATTTGCATAGGTGGTAGTTTGGCCAAGGCAGTTTCCATTTTTTTGACCAGTTCTTTATCCGTTTCCAATAAATTGGCCGCTTCTATGGTCTTCGTCAACATATCGAATACCAATTGGATATCCATCGTTGTACCTGCTTCTATATTAATTTGCCTACTACGCACACTAGGTCCATTCTCTGGAGATATAGAAGGTGCTATCACCAACCAACCGTTTGTTGGTTCTGGCGTAAGCACGCTTAAACAAAACGCTGCGGCACCTTTCATGGCCGGGTAAACGGTCTTTAAATACTCTAAATCCCCATTGAACATAAATTTATCCCAGACATGCTGTGACAACCAGGTTCCGCCAGTGGGCCAGATACCCCAAGTTGCCCCGTCTACAGGACCACAGATACGCCATAAATCGGTGTTATGATGCGTTACCCAACCATCGGCTCCGTACATAACTTTTGCGGTTTCTTTTCCTGCTTCCGATAGTTCACGAACCATTTGTATCAACGGCTCATGCATTTCCGGCAAATTCGTGACCTCTGCAGGCCAGTAATTCATTTCGGTATTGATATTTACCGTATAGGCGCTCTTCCAAGGAGGAGTCAGAAGATTGTTCCACAAGCCTTGCAAATTAGCAGGTTGCCCATCAGGTTGTGAAGAAGAAATCAGTAAGTATCTCCCATATTGAAAATAGAGTGCCGCCAGCGCGGGATCATAACCTTCACTAAATTCTTTGATTCTGACATCCGTAGGTTTTTTTGCCGCTTCAGAAGTACCTAAATTTAATACTACCCTATCAAAATACTTTTTGTAGAATGCAGTATGGTCGTTCACTAAGTTATAATAACTCTTATGCTCCGCCTTGTCCAAATATTCTTTCGCCCGCTTATGGGCATCCGCACTAACATCTTGATAGTTCACGAAATTAGTAGCAATTGAAAGGTATAAAATAACACTGTCTGCATTCTCAACTTTTAACTTATCGTTCATGGTGGTCAGTTTACCACCTTGAGGTACGATTTTAACACGTGAGTCAAAAACAACTTCCCCCTTAATGGGTGCCGCCTCCTTTGGCAAGCGCTTGCTTCTGGTATCACTTCCATGACCCGTCATTACCAATATATTATCGCTTTCCGTAAAAAAGGAGATTTTTGCCGGTTCTGGGCGGTCCATAGCTGCTGTAAAACTAATTTTACCCTTTTCGCTTGCAGTTAATTTCATAACAATTACCTGATCGGAGAAGGATGTAAATATCTCACGATGGTATGTGACGCCATCAACGATATATTTGGTAGTGTTGATGGCGTTTTCAATATTCAATTCTCGATAATAATCCGAATAAACTTGATGATCAGGAAAACTCAATCTTAAATTCCCTACGGTTTCGTAGGGCATGCCATGCGAGGTTTTAGAAATAAATTTGTCGTTCGCTAATTGATGGGCTTCCTCGAACTTCTTCTCAAATATCAATTTCCTGATTTTAGATAGCTCCTGCTTGGCTTCGGGATTATCGTTACGGTGCGGCCCACCGGCCCACAACGTAAGTTCATTTAACTGTATATTCTCGTTCGACGGGTTACCGAAAACCATAGCTCCTAGGCGTCCATTTCCCAAAGGAAGTGCCTCGTTCCAATCGGCGGCCGGTGCATCGTACCAAAGTTTAAGTTCAGAAGGCTCATGTTGTCCTGAGACCGTTATAGTCCCCATTAAAAACAATTGAAGGATACAGAAAACACTTAGGTACGATTTGTTGGTATTTAATGGCATTATATAATTAATTTATAGTTATGGACCTGCGGTTATCAGCTCCGAATTCCTTAGATTTTCCTTTGTATAAAATAGTTACCGGCGCCTCATTATGCAACCAATATTTTCCTTCTCTTCCCTCAAGAACCACATTTCCCGACTCCGAGCCTTTAATATTAAAACCTTGCGCTTTAGTTTCTTTTTCCATTACCTACAAAAATGACCCAATCGCTATTTTCCTCAAGGCAAATCAATGTATAGGTTGCATCTGTAACCATATCTTTATGAGTTGCCTTTTCATGATTGGCAGAAGAAAAACAAAATCCTCTCTACCTGATTTATGGATTACCATGATACCCACAAATTCCGAATTATCATTTTCATCCTTAAAACTAGAATTTTAGTTATACTTTTTCCTTTGGATGACGAAAAAGGCTCATAAACGCAAACGAATGGATTTTCCCAAGCTGGCCCATGTTGTCGGGCGGCTAAAGTTAAATATGGTTCATTGCCTACCTCATAGGGAAGGCCGTGATTTCCTTTAAAGGCTTTATTGGGCGGAGATTTGATTGAAAATACTTCACGCCCGTCTGTTCCTTTCATCCAAAGGTTCATATAAATACCGTCCTTACCTTCTGGCATGTCTATTTTCCATTCTGTCTGATAATCGTTTTCTAGTCTAACCGACTTCTTATTCCACATATAATTCCAGACCATACAAATGACTATCTGCACATGCCATTTCTTCATCAGGTGTAAGGGACAATGGGCTCCCATCTTTATCCATAATTAGTATACTTTGGCCAAGATTGTGGCAGAAATAGTCTTGGAATTTATCTCTCCCTTGTTGCTTTTTTGACCGAAATATCTACATAACACCCAGTTTATTCACCAGTCCGTACTATACTTACAGTTCTCGATTGGTCACTACGTGTTTCTGGCTCTAAAAAATAAACATCGGAAAAGATTATATCTTTATAGAAACCTTCTTTTTGTTCAGATTTTGGATACTGCCAGATTAAATCGAAAGCGTGATAACTTAGCATCTCAATATGAAGAAGCACCATCTACTTTTACCGTATTGTACACAAGAAACTGGGAATAATATTCCCTATATGGGTTGTAGGTGTCCCGCACCCTTGCATTCATAATTGTTTAGTGTATTTTTCGCTACAAAGACAAACCTTCCCGATTGAAAGTCAGACACTCTCTTTATTGCATCGACAACTAGCAAACAGTCATTCCCGCGTTCTTACACTGGATAGAAACTCTCCACAGCGCTAGAGCTACCTGACTTTTATCGAAATTAAGAACCAACACCTAGTCTCCTTTTAACCCACATTTAATCCACAATTTCTGGTTGTACGCATTTGTCTTGAGGTCTATTACCTTGCTCGCAGGTAAGCCCGATGGTGTACACCTTCACTATACCGAAAAAATTGTCAACGCTCCACAAATGGGAGACCGACCTAATACTTAAAATTCGGTAAGAACGTCCAAATATAAAACTCGCTCAATTGTAAATGCGATTCCGGTTTTCCTTACTAATGTTTTTTCCCTACGTTCCTAATGCAACATCATATATTACGATTATTCGCTAGCTTCGACAACAAGTACGACCTATATATCACAATATTTATTGGCATAGTCATAATTAGAGATCAATATAAAGATAATAGATTGTTGTATTTATTATGCACTACAATCTTAAACAAAATACATATAAGAGAATAACCTTAAACCGAAGATCTGTTTAACTGAAAGAGCAAATCATCACTTTCATTTCAAGATATGTTAAGTTTAGCTGCGAAGAAGCACCTTTATTAATGAACTTTCGGAAAGTGATAAAACAAAAAAAAGGTGATTTCCTATTTTAAAATGTAGAAACCAGCCGGTCAGATAATTTCATGCTACTGGACGTTAATAGCTATTTAAATAAATATTAAAATAGTAAAGAGAGAAATCCTGTATCACAAGATTTTAAAGGACAGCTTTAATAACTAGATAGGTTGGATAGAAGCTGTTCTATGAAGTCCATGCAATGGCATAAAAAACAAGTTCCTCCAGTACCTCAAACTGGATTACCAAATTTATAGCCGATGGTTATATCCAGTCAGCACATTCCACGACATTCCACGGTCGCCCGCTAGAAAAGCGGGCGACCACTCCACATCGTGTAAAAAGCTTCCCTTTCTGACTCTTGGACATAATTCACAATTTTAACGCTCCATTGCGTAACCCCTACCCGCTTCCCTGGGAAGGAAGACTTCATTCCGGAGTGAAAACCGCGAATTACGTCCGCTTTCTCAACGGAAAGACCTCGACTTGATTTTCTTGAGCGGATTTTCGGCGAGGACTTCTTGAGCCCTCACTTGAAAATCCTGAAAAACCAAACCGCTGTCTTAAACATTTTAAGGGGTTTATAATGGCGGGAGCCTGTCTTGTTTTTCGGGACGGCGAAAAACAGGTATGCCATAAGCCATTCTAATACGGTCCCATCCCCTCCTTTCGCTTAACTGCCGGTACGCTCAAATCACGAATAGGCACGAAAGAATGGCTAATGCCCTAATGGAACTTGTCAAGACTATACAAGTTTCAGGGTACAGATCGGGTATCTACCTCCTTGAAAACCCAACGGTTTTACTACGTTGCAGACACTCCCGATTTGCACCCTGAAAGTCTGGACAAAACCCACTCCCTCCATTGTGCGGTGCACAGAAGAAAGCAAACAAACACCCCTTAAAATTGAATTCAGCTGAAACCAAAAAGGGAAATATGAACCATTTAAATCTTCTATTATGAGTACTATCAGAAATCACGTACAGTTGATCGGAAACGTCGGACAGGAACCGACCATTACCAACCTTGAAAGTGGCAAAAAAGTCGCCCGCTTTTCATTCGCCACAAATGTCCATTATAAAGATAACAAGGGCGATAAAAAAACGGACACCGACTGGCACACCATTGTGTCTTGGGGCAAGACCGCCGAAATCATAGAAAAATATGTCGAGAAAGGCAAAGAGGTCGGGGTGGCCGGCAAACTGAAGACCCGTACCTATACCACGGACGATGGCAACCAACGTTATGTTACCGAAGTGGTAGCGGATGAAATCCTTCTATTGGGAAATAGGTAAACTATAAATCAGAGGGAATCCTAGAATGCTAGGGTTCCCTCACTATTCACGACTTAAAAACATCTTAGCATATGAAAACACAGGTCAATGAAATACAGGTAAGCTATCATGAAAATACAGGCATTTTTGAAGCAATACCCATGAAAAGCTCCCAAGATGTGGCAAAATTACTATATGAAAACTGGGATACCGACACCATAGGATTGAGGGAAACCTTCAAAGTACTCTTGCTAAACCATTCCAATAAGGTGAAAGGAATCTACCCCTTGTCGGTCGGTGGGATTACAGGGACCATGGTCGACCTACGGATATTGTTCGCCCTGATACTCAAAACATTGTCCACGACCGTCATTTTGGCCCACAACCACCCGTCTGGAAAATTAAGGCCCAGTGAAGCGGACAAAGCCGTGACCCTTAAAATCTACAAAGCGGCACGACTTTTTGATATCACGATTTTGGACCATTTGATTATTGCCCCCAACGGTGGGTATTATAGTTTTAAGGACAACGGACTGCTATGATCCTGTTAGTAGATAACGAATGTTAAAATAGCAAATTACACCAAAACGGCCCTTTTATTATGAAGGGCTTTTTCTATGTTCAATGCCCTATTTTACATATCTTTAGGGCGTTAGGCACATGTAGTGCGCTAACGGTCATCACCTCATTTTGATTTGACTTTCCTCGATGACCGTATCCAAAAAAACAAAACATAGAAGGCAACTGACCTTGGTCAGCTTGTTCGAACGTTCGGGTCCCTGCGGAACGAAAAGGAGAAGCAAGAGGGTAACACGCTACGCGATGTTATATAATTTAACATACTGATAACCAGTTGTTTAAAATATAAAATATTTAAGTTGAAAAGGTACCCTTACAGTAAATGGGATTGTAACCCCCGTAAACAGGCAAAACTTTACAGTAAAAGATGAAGGATTCCTACCAAAAATATCATTTTTCGGCCATCAGCATCAAAAAGGAAGTGGCCCGGCGATTTCGGGCCTTTTCCAAATTGGTATCCGACTCCCATACCCACACCCTGGAAGCCATTATGGACTTTTTCGAGCGCAACGACCTTTTGCCAAATGATGACCTAGGTATAAAGAACAACAGGACCAACAAGCGCATCAATGCCCTTATTGCCATCCTTAAAAATATCGAGAAGCACCAGACCTTACCGACCAAAACAATGCTCGATACCCTATTCCACGAAATCGCTAAACAGGAAGACCAAGAAGGAAAGGAAGAAAATTTTGTTTTTGAAACTTCAGAACCCTTCTCCAGGGATACCGAAATGGAACACTACCGGAATCGATACGAGGAAATACAGCAACATCTGGGCAACTACAAAAACCGGATGCAGGAGCTCTTGGAAAGAATGACCTACGTAAAGGGAACCTTCGGCAGGGGCTATTATAAACTGAATATGGACGAAAACGAGTTTGAACGATTTAATAATGAACTGTAATGTATATCACGATCACCGCCCAGAAAACTGACGGGAACTACGCCCAGAGCGCAGTCGACTTCGTCAACTACCTTGAAAAGGAAAACGTAGGAAAAAACACGGACGACCTCGAACACTTCTTTGACCAGTACGAAGAGGGAATATTGAGGCAAGAGGTAATAAGCGCCATAGATGGGAACACCGCCAAACTTAAAAAGTCCGAACCTAAATTCTATTCCATTACCTTAAATCCCAGCGAAAGGGAACTGAAGACCATACAAAGTTCGCAAGAAGCGCTAAAGCGATACACCACGGAGGTAATGAAGGCCTATGCGTCATCGTTCAACAGGGAAATCAACGGCAGGCCCGTGACCATAGATGATATCAAATATTACGCTAAGATCGAGCACTATCGCACTTTTAAGGGCGGTGATAAAGAGATTATCGAAAACCAACCCTATGCTACCCAAATACTTCAATTAAAACAAGAAATAAGACGTATCGAGCATGGGGAACTGCGCGGGAACATCTCGAAGCTACAACAGCGGATCGAGCAATTGGAACAGGAAGCACCACACCAAATCAACGGTATTCGCATCGTGCGGGGCACGTCAAAACCGGGACCACAGAGCCATATCCATATTATCGTCAGCCGAAAGGATGCCTCCAATCGCTACAGTCTTTCGCCAGGAAGCAAATACAGGGCTTCCGAGGTTCTGATGAACGGCAAGAAGGTGAAACGAGGTTTTGATAGGGACGCTTTTTATAAAAGAGCGGAAAAGACCTACGATAAAATGTTCGGTTACAAACGAAACTACGTAGAAACCTACCGGGCAAGAAAAACCTTTCTAAAAAATCCGAAGCTGTATTTTTCTACGATTACAAAACTTCCCACCAATGAAAGGGCCTTGGCGTTTCAGCTGTTGCAAAGATCCGGGGTCGATACGGCTCTCTTGACTATCCCCACCAACAAGCTGCAACTGACCATGAAAGCGATACATATTTTGAAAAAGGGCATTGGCAAGGCCATTGAATCCGCCTCCATTGGGATATGAACTGGCACGTTGAACATATTGTCCTTTACATACTGGTACCTATACTCTTTACCGCAACGGTACTGTATGCCATACTCAGTAGGGAAACGAACGCCCGGACCGACAAGAAATATAGGGTTCGGTTTAAATTGAGGTACGGAACCTTCAAGGTGGCCAATATCCGAAGGGGGGCCTCCATCATCGGTTCTGCAGGGAGCGGCAAGACCCAAAGCGTAGTCTATAATTTTTTACAACATTTCAGTGCCTACGGGTTTTGCGGGGTCATCCATGACTACAAGAACTTTGATCTCTCCGAAATCGCCTATCCCCTGTTCAAGGAAGCAGGTATACGCTTCTATACGATAGCCATTGGGGACATCCATTATAGGGTCAATCCGATCGCTCCCAAATATTTGCCCAATGAGGAAAGCGTAAACGAAGTGTCCCGGGTACTCATGGAAAACCTATTGGAACAGGACCTGTCACAGAACAAGGGCAGCAATAAATTTTTCTCGGATGCGGTAGAAGGGCTTTTAAGCGGGATGATATGGAAAATGAAAACTGCCTACCCGGAGTATTGCACGCTTCCACATATCATCGCATTTTTCCAGTCTGTATCGACAAAAAAATTGGTAGCCTTCCTCAAATCCGACCTTACCGCCCGCAGTATGGCCAGTGCCTTTCTCAATGGTACCGAATCGGAAAAGCAGACCGCCGGGGTAAAAAGTACCCTGGCCAACGCCTTTAAAAAAATCAGTTCCCAAAAGATGTTCTTTGTACTTTCCAAGGACGAAGTGCCTCTGGACATCAACAACCCCGACCACCCGGCCATTATATCGTTGGTCAACGACCCAAAATACGATTCGGCCTACTCCCCTATTATCGCCATGGTAATGCATACCATAATAAAACAGATGAGTGTTCATGGCTGGAAGCCTTCCTTTCTTTTAATGGAAGAGGCCCCTACCCTGAAACTTCCCAATATGCACCGGATTCCGGCCACATTGCGTAGCTATGAGATTTGTACCATCTATGTCATGCAGGACAAGGTGCAGAATGATCTGTTGTACGGTGATAGGGCTAGCAAGGCGATATTGAGCAACCTCTCCTACCAGTTCTTTGGAAAAGTAAACGACCCGGACACCGCTAAATACTACGAACGTTTTTTCGAGATCATAAAAAAACCGACACACAGCATTAGCAAAAGTAGCGGGCTGAGTCTGGAAAGTAGGATTACAAAAGGGGAAAAAGAGGTATCGAAACGTAGGGCGGATACGTTCTTTCGTTTAAAACAAGGGGAGTTTATTGCTTTTGCGGATGGTAAAGATCGTAAGCTGCGGTTTGCTCTGCAGAAAATAGTACGGACCAGGCCCAGAAAAAGAGTCGTCCATACCGCTGCAGAAATAAAGCTCGTGTATGAAAGGTGCTACCTGGAAATTAGAAGGCTACTCTGAACGCTCTTTTAAGGGTAATGCAAACCACCCTACCGATTCGTACTTCCCTCTGTCGAACCTCTAAATAGCAGGAAGATAGAATTTGTTTTGAAGCCTTCTCTTTATTTATTGATTAGATAATTTTTGAAATTCCTTTTACTAAAATCAAGGATTTTCAAATTTAATTTTCTCAATCAAATCCTTAAAATATGCTGGGCTCCAAATCCGTAAAACATCATCATTTGGAATAAACCGAACAACATCCTCTTTAATGTTACTAAAAGAAACAGAAGTAATCTTGGCTTCCAATAACTCGATAATCTGTTCATTGGAAATACCTTTATCTTGCCAATCGTTTGTGTCTATTGCCCTGGTTAGAAAATGATTTACATCCAAGGGGATTCCTTTTTTGATATACCATTCCAAGTCGTACCAATCTCTACCTTTGACCCTATTTTTCCACTTTCTGAAAAGCAGCGCATGCATTTTACCTGCAAACAAACTTGATTTGGTAAAACATTTCACATAAAAAGAAAATGGACGGAGCAATAACTTTTCTTCGGTGCTGAAATGAACCGGAGGCTGTCGATCAACTTCTATTTTTATTTTCAAAGTCTTGTTAGAACGTACACCGGTTTCTTGGATGATGTCGACCAGTTCTATTTCTTGCCATATAGTTTCAGCTTTGAGAAATGCAGAATCAATAGCGGTTTGTTTCGTTTTTTTCTTTTCCTTGATACTAACGCTCAGTCCTAATGACTGAAATTCATCCAATATGGCTTTGAAATAGGGCTCGATTGAAAAATTTAAATCAGGTTCGAGTAAGGAAAAATCCAAATCTTCCGAATAGCGATCTAATCCATAAAAAATCCGGAGTGCCGTTCCTCCATAAAAAGCAGCCTTCTCAAAAAAGTCGGTTCTTGATAAACCTGCTAAAGTTATTTCCTGCATTATTTCTCGTAACGCAGCTAATATCTCTTCCTCATTCTTAGGGTTATACTCGGCTATCCACTCTTTTATCATAATTCTATCAACGTTTTGACAAGCATTTTCAGACTACTTTTTTTAGGTGCATTTTTAATCCATAGTTCCATAACTTTCGTATCCAATGTTTTTAATTGCTCACTACCCATACGAAGATCCTCCATTAAAAATTCACGGGTTTGTTTAATGCTCCTAAGATAAATTTTGGAGGTAAGTACAATTTTATCACATAAAGCTTTTTCAGGTGAGGCAACCAATACGGTTTGCTTAGGTGAATAGGCTATGCTCTTTATTCCATAGGAATAATAAGGAGCCTTTAATTGTTGGTAACTGTATCGTCCAACAGGAGTTTTATACAACTTCGATGTTTTTAGGGTCACTGAACTGACCTCATAAGCTCTTTCCGGTATCATGTTCCAATAGGATAAAGCGGACTCCAATGACACATAACTTGGACCTCTAAGGTGGTTCGCTATTAGAAAGGGTTCAGGTGTCGGTAAGTCCATTCTAGGTCCCGTTATATACAGTCCCCTTCTAAGTGAAATAAGCGCTTTGCTTTTAAGTAGCTCACTGATCTTATCATTTGGACGCTTATAATCACCGAGTAATCCTAAGATCAAATGTCTAGATATAGGAGCCTCCGCATATTTCTTTACCATCTCTCTGAAATCCATATTGTAATTATTTCGTATAATCATCGGTTAATTTCCGATTTTCTATTTCAAATATAACAAAATCATGTAAAAAACCAATTACATAACCGGATTTAATCCGATTAGGTGATTAAATTATTGCATTTTTGTTATGATGTAATAAGGTTCTGAGGAATACTATTATGGGTGACCTAAGTAATTGAATTTAGAATTAATAGTGATGAAAAATTAGGATTAGACCCCAACCATTTGAAAAAACTCGCTTAACTTTAGATTTCTAGCTTCACAGATTTTGCTTAGAGTTTCAACAGGAATTCTATATCCATTCTTACTCTTTATTTTTCTAACAGTACTTTCATCAATATTGTGATTATTTGCGAAAGAACTCTGGGATTTACCTTCATTTAACCACGGAAATAACCACTCCTTAGTGATAAAATTGCAAATTTCCAGATTGATATTAGACATGCTAGCAAAGAAAAGAGGTAGTCAATAAAATTATTCGGTCGAACGCCCGTATTTTAAATTATTTGCTTATATTAGTATCGAATTATTAATTTTGCGATTCTTCTAAATCCAAAAATATTAGAAGCATTCGCTTTGAATCTCGTACTAGAAAACTGGTAATTTTTAAACACACGAGAGAATAAGCAGATTGCTCACGACCCGGGCGTGGGCTCTCTTATTTGTGTGTAGGTATACCAGTACCTCTAGTACAATAAGTTGAGCTCCACGCTTTTTTCGTTTTAGGTTCTCAGCATAGTTCGAAGCTTCTGCTCTAGGTGCAATATAGTCTCGCATTTAGTTTAAGTATTATGAGCATTCCTTATCCTACATATGTTTCACAATGGCCGCGACCAAACTTCCAGATTAGGAGAGCTCATGGCCCATCGGTACATGAGCTGCTCTTTAAAAAGAAGCCCAAAAATCCGGTCTAATTTTTATTTGGCTGTAGTTTTGGGCTTACGATACTTCACTTTCCGGTTAACGATAGCTCCTTTACCCAAAACTGACAAAATCATTTTTATGGCATCCGGCCATACCACGTAATTCCAGCCCCCTTTTTTATCAAATCCCAGTCTCCAACCCAAATAGGTCTTGGACAGGTCAAGCTTTGCTCTATTTCAACCTAATGATACGTAGCAATGGTTGTCCGCGGAAATTAACCCCTTAAACACCAACGAAGTGTTGCTGGTGGAACTGAAAACGATTGTATAAACCAATTATCTAAATTATGAAGAAAATAACAATTATAAAGGCTGCCCCCATACCCCTACTTACCGTATATTTCCTTTTCACCCCCCTCCTGGGGTTAAAAATGAATGCAAACACCCCTACCGACGATGGAACCTATTACCAGTACCTACAGTCCGCCATTTCCGGAACCATCAGCGATACCGACGGACGTCCAGTTGCAGGAGTTACCATCCAAGTCGGGGAAACCAAAACCGGAACCATTTCGGAATTTGACGGGTCCTATAGTATCCAAGTACCCCTGGACAGTCATTTAATCTTTTCGGCTATCGGCTACAAGACAGAAAGTATTCCGGTCAATGGCAGACAGGAAATCAATGTAATTCTCCAAGAAGACGTAACTCAACTGGACGAGGTTGTGCTCAATGCGGGTTACTATTCTATAAAAGATAAGGAACGGACAGGTAACATTTCAACCATTAAAGCCGATGTCATAGAAAAGCAACCCGTTGCTAATCCTCTGTCGGCTATGCAAGGGCATCTTTCCGGAGTCAATATTGTCCAGAATACCGGAGTACCCGGAGGAGGGTTCTCCATTGAGGTCAGGGGCCGTAATTTCATCAATGGGGTTTCCGATCCATTGTTCATCGTGGACGGGGTGCCCTTTGGGTCCCAGTCCTTGGGTGATTTTCAGATTTCCGGCCAGATCGTTGGCGGGAACATCAGTCCGCTCAATGCAATCAACCCCAACGATATCAAGAGCATAGAAGTACTCAAAGATGCCGATGCCACGGCCATCTACGGATCGCGTGGGGCCAATGGTGTCGTGCTCATCACGACCAAAAAGGGAAGGCCCGGAAAAACTCGGTTCGATGCCCATCTCAGTACCACTATGGGCAAGGTTTCCCATTTTCTAGACCTGTTGGATACCCAACAATACCTGGAAATCCGAAGGGAAGGAATTCAAAACGACGGTTTTGAGGACCAGTTGGAAGGTTCCTTGTTCGATTTCTTCTGGCCCGATGTAAAACTATGGGAGAATGACCGCTATACGGATTGGCAAAAAGAACTTATCGGGGGTACGGCCTACCGGAACAATGCCCAGCTTTCGATTTCCGGTGGAAGTGATAGGACCCAGTTTCTGATCAGTGGGGCATACCAAAAGGAAACCACGGTGTTTCCCGGGGAATCCAGTTATCGCAAGGCCAATATCCACAGCAATGTGAACCATCATTCTACTGACAACCGTTTCAAAATCACCCTTTCCACCAGTTATGCCCACGAGAACAATCTCATGCCCAGGACGGACTTTACCGTAAAGGCCTATTCATTGGAGCCCAACGCTCCTGCACTCTATGATGCTGAGGGAAACCTTAATTGGGAGAACAATACCTGGGAAAACCCGATGGCTTCCCTAGAGGAACGTTTTGGGTCTGTATCAAAGACCCTTATATCCAATGCCATGGTCTCCTATTCCATTCGACAGAACCTGGAACTGCGCTCCAGTATAGGCTTTACCAATTACCGATTGGATACGTATCGGGCCATGCCCAGTTCGGCCAGGAACCCGGGTTTTGGTTTGACACCACAGAGCTATTCCAATCTGACCTCCAATACCTCCCAGCGGGAGTCTTGGATAGTGGAGCCCCAATTAAACTGGAATAAACATTGGAACGGGGTCTCGGTGGATATGCTCGCAGGCTCGACCTTCCAAAGGGAGAACACCGAACAATTGGTACTGAAGGGCTCTGGTTTTCCAAATAATGAACTACTGCTCAATATGGCCGCGGCACAAGAGATAGAGGCCATTTCCAATTCGGATAGCGAATATAATTACAATGCGGTTTTCGGACGGATCAATCTCAAGGTATTGGATAGGTATATCCTTAATTTTACGGGGCGAAGGGACGGTTCCTCCCGTTTTGGGCCTGGAAAGCAATTCGGGAACTTCGGGGCCATAGGCGTTGCCTGGATATTTTCCAAGGAGGCCTTGTTCGGAGAACAATCCCCACTGAGCTTTGGCAAGTTGCGGGCCAGTTATGGAACAACAGGGAGCGACAATATTGGGGACTATCGCTATTTGGACACCTATACGGTCACCGGAAATAATTATGATGGGATTACCACCGTGGAGCCAACAGGTATTTTCAACCCCCAATTCGGTTGGGAAGAAAACCAAAAACTCGAGGCGGCAGTGGAACTGGGATTTTTCAAGGATCGGTTATTGCTCAATACCTCTTGGTACCGCAATCGGTCTTCCAACCAACTTGTAGGGATACCCTTGGCGGCCACCACCGGTTTTTCGGAATTGACCGGAAATTTTGACGCCATCGTGGAGAACTCCGGAGTGGAGGTGGAACTGCGCAGTAGCAACCTGCGTTCGGGGAAGTTCAAATGGTCCACGAACCTTAATCTGACCATCCCAAAAAATAAGCTGGTTGCCTTTGATGGATTGGAAACTTCCACTTTTGCCAACCGTTATGTTATTGGGGAACCCCTAACCATCCTGAAACTTTACCATGCCCTAGGCGTGGATCCAGAAACAGGCCTATACCGGTTCGAGGATTATGACGGGGATGGAAATTACAGTAGTATCGGAGACCGGCAATGGGTCGAGGACCTGTCCCCCAAGTGGTATGGTGGTTTGGGCAACTCCCTTAGCTTTGAAAATATCGCTTTGGACTTTTTCTTCCAGTTCAAAAAACAAAGGTCGTACAATACCTTGCGCTTTGATGCCACTCCGGGGTTCAAGAGAAATACCTCGATCGAACTCTATGATCGATGGCAAAAGGTAGGAGACGAAAGGACATTCCAAAGGGCTTCCGCCGGAATGGCCGGTGGACAGGATCTTGGGGCACTGCAACAGGAGAGCAGTGCTGCCGTATCGGATGCATCCTTTGTCCGGTTGCGCAACATTTCCCTGAATTATAAGATTCCGTCCCGCGATAAGGGGCCAGATGTTAATATTTATGTACAAGGTCAGAATCTATGGACCCTGACCAACTTCAAAGGGCCTGATCCGGAACAGCCTACAAATAGTCGTTTGCCTCCGTTGAGACAGATTACCCTAGGACTTCAAGTTAGTTTTTAAACCCAAAAAAAAGAATGATGAAATTTTTAAAAAATATAAATTCTAGGCATATCACCTTCGGAGGAGCATTCCTTGAAATAAACCGCGTATTACTGATTGCCTTCCTATTTGTAATTAGCATTATATCGTGTAGCTGTTCCGACTTTGTGGAGGTAGACCCCCCAAAGAACAACTTGATTTCGGAGACCGTCTTCAAAGACCCCTCTACGGTAGAATCTGCATTGGCCAACCTATATTATGGAATGCGGGAACAAGGGATGGTATCGGGGTTGACCTCCTCCCGTTAAACCGGACAGTTTAATACTAGAGAAAACCGGGCGAATAAATGTTTAACTTTAAACAACTATTTGCTTATGAGACGATCAAAGTATTCGGAGTCGCAGATCGTATTTGCGATCAAACAAGTAGAGACGGGCACCCGTATCCAAGAGGTCTGCCGTAAGATGGGGGTGAGCGAGGCCACCTTTTACAATTGGAAGAAGAAATACGGCGGGCTGGGCGTATCGGAACTGCGCAGGCTGAAGAACCTCGAAGAGGAGAACTCTCAGTTGAAGAAACTGGTGGCCGACCTGAGCCTGGACAAACAGATCTTACAGGACGTGCTTAAAAAAAAGTTCTGAGGCCGTCCCGAAAGCGCGGGATGGTCGATAACATCAGGATGGAGTACAATATTTCCATTCAGCGTTGCTGCAAGCTCGTATTGCTGCATAAGAGTGTTTTCTATTACAAGGCCAAGGGACGGCGTAGCGACCAGCTACTGCGGATGCGTATGAACGAGATAGCCTCGGTAAGGGTACGTTATGGGTTCTGGCGCATCCATATCCTTTTGAGGAGGGAAGGCTTCATGGACAACCACAAGCGCATGTACAGGGTCTATTGCGAGGAAGGTCTGAACCTAAGGAGTAAGCGCCCAAAACGCAACCGTTCGGCCGCACATAGACAACCAAATCAGGGCAACGCTTCTAGTTTGAACGAGTGCTGGAGCATGGATTTTGTCTGCGACCAGTTCTATAACGGCAACCGCTTCAGGGCCTTAACTATAGTGGATAACTATAGTCGAAAGTGCTTGGCCATCCATGCCGGAAAATCGCTCAAAGGAAGCGATGTCGTGCAAGTTATGGAAACTATTACTTTTGGGAACGAAGTGCTGCCAAAGCGTGTCAAAGTGGATAATGGAAGTGAGTTCATCAGCAAAGTATTGGATAAATGGGCCTATGAAAACAATGTAGAACTTGACTTCTCAAGACCTGGAAAACCTACCGATAACCCATTTATCGAAAGCTTCAATGGTTCGTTCAGGGACGAATGTCTGAATGCCAATTGGTTCTTTTCTTTGGAAGATGCACAGGAAAAGTTCGATATTTGGAGGGAAGATTATAATGGATTTAGACCGCACAGCTCGTTGGGGGACATGTCCCCCAACGAGTATATCGAAAAGAATGAAAATAGCCCGGATTTTCTAGTTATGACCGGTACCTAAATATGGGAGGAGGTCAAAAAAGAAGATTGTTTAACTTAGAACTGTCCGAAAACGGGTAAGTTTTCATTTTCGGGCTAGCCCGAAAAGAATAAAAACAATAACTTTAATAAAATTTTAGAAAAGTAATCAGTTCTATCAAGGGGGGAGCTTACAATCTTAGGGAAGGCTACAAGAAGGGTAAGGATACATTAGTACGAACTTCTCGATTGGCTATCGTATTTAAATTCGTCTATTTTAGTCAATAAAACTAAGAATATTCTCATGTACATGTTTTTTGTCTCTTATGGTATCAGTAAAAACACTCTTTAAATATAAGTTTTCAACAGGTAATTCTTTCTGACCTAAAACTCTAGAAATAAATTTGACATCTGTTGATTTTATATTCTCTAAATGAATGTTCTTAATTGGTGTTAACCTTCTTTCATACGTTGGCACCAAATTACGCCATTGATATAATACATCTGTTTCAATACCAAGAACTCCTTTCTCAATTTTGCCAGCTTCAATATTTCTTACATGAACATTTTCAACATATCCCCCTCTACGTTCATTTGTTTTTATGAAAACTAAATGATTTAATTCTGCGCCATCCACTACCTTACAGCTATCCATAAAAATGTTTTCAATACCACCAGATAATTCACTTCCTATAGCTAATAGTTGATGTCCATTTTTTACGATACAATTTTTAATTACAACATTTTTAGTAGGTGTATTCAAACGCCATGCATCCTGGTTGCGTCCAGATTTTAAGGCAATGGCATCATCCCCTTGGTCAAAAACACAATTTTCAATTAGCATATTCTGAGACATTTCTGGGTCAACACCATCATTATTGTGTCCATGGGCGCGAACTTTCACGTTTTTGATTACAATATCTTTAGACAAAAAAGGATGGATTACCCAAAATGGACTGTCCGTGATGGTTATACCCTCCAATAAAATATTTTCAGACCTATTTAATTGAATAAATTGGGGGCGCAAATTAGAAGTATCATTTACCATTTGTCGTTCATTTACCGGGACACCCTTGGATGCCAAGTTGTATAAATGCTTTAAACTATTCATATGAGTTGAAGGACGTTCAAACCATTTTTGCCAAACATCCATTTTCGCTTTCAATTTGCCTTTTCCAGTAATAGCGATGTTTTTACATTCATAAGCATAAATTAGCGGAGAGTAGTTATAACACTCCATACCTTCCCACGTGGTTTTAACAGGGGGTAAATAATCCTTAGGATCTTCAGAAAATAAAAGAACAGCTCCTTCGTTCAGATGCAAGTTCACATTACTTTTCAAATGAATTTTTTTCGTTAGCCATTCTCCTTTTGGTATTACGACGATTCCTCCCCCTATTTTATTTGCCTCATGAATCGCATTTGATATAGCTTTTGAATTTGCGTTCTTATCTCCTTCAATTGCACCAAATTCAGTTATTAGTAACTCTTTACTATTACTAAAATCAGGAATTTTAATAGTAGGCATGTAAAAAGGGGCCTCAACTGTAATTTCTTTGATGTTCACCGATGTGGTTTCCGTATTGCAAGAATGAAAGGCTATTAAACAAATTAAGATTAAAAGTGCATTTGATTTTTTCATTATAATTCTGTATTTAATTGAAGATATCTAAACGATTCTCAACGAATAATTAAAAAATTTGGAAAACGGTAATCTACAAAAAACTCAAGTTTATTTCTTTAATTGGTATCAAAGCAATATGACGTTAAAGTGTATTTTCATTAAAACACAACCTATTAAATTATTGCTCATCTCATTATTTATTTACTATTTATTATGACTCTATCCCGATTTATGTCAGGTAAATTGATAAGGTCCATCTATTTAAATAATATCCCTATTCTGTATGCTGTTATTCTCTTTGGATAAATTTTCTCTGTCTATATTAAATTTATTTATGTCTGAGCATAAAGTTTTAGTATTCTTTCATTTGCTATGTATGTTTTAAACTTAACTGAAAACAACTTTTTCATTATCCAAGTTTGACACTTTAAATAATATTGCCATCACTAAACTTTACGAATTGGAGCAACCAAGTTCAGTTTCCACCATCTATTGTTTTCCATATTCTGCATGTTCCGATTCAATATCCAAAAATTCCGAACCGCCTTCGTGTATAATCAAACGGTAGCGCAAAATGGTCGGTTGCGTTTGTGATAAGGGCACAGCAATTGCTCCGGGATAAGGGTACACTGCATTTTGCATACTATTTTCGGATCGCAAAATCCAGCGATCTGAAAAACCAGAATTGTCTGGATGACAAAGAATACTCATTCCTGAAAGGGCGCCTTCCTTGCCAAATGATCCGGAAATATCCATCCAACCACCAGCTTCTATAGGCAAATTTTGAGGCCTTGTTTCGCCGGAAGAACTGGTAAACCCAATATCGTCCACCAACCGAACTCGTGTAGAAAAACCCCCATACCCTTTCTCATTTTCAGATCCACCTATGCGCATATCGGGTTCTAGGGCACGAATAGCTATTTGAACATCTATCTTTCGATATTGATTTTCTACGGGATACACTTTTATCGTGGTCAACTCCCTAACAACGGGCTTTTCGTTTCCGTAGTTATCTTTCCATTGAGAAGTTTTCCAAAATACCTCTGCCTGTATCGCCTTGGCCTTTCCTTCTACCTGAACCTCCTTGACCGACCGTACATCCCAACTGAAATCCTTAATATCCCATGCATCCCCTAGTTGGGTATCACCAATGTACAATTGATGCCATGCCCAAAAAATTCCTCTATGATGTAGATGATCTTTCGGAAAATCCTCTGTTAAAATTTGCCCGTCCAATGTATATAACGGGTGTATGTAATTAGATCTTCGATTAGTACCATTAAGTGATTTTTCAGCTATCTGATAAGTTAAAACACTGTCTTTATTCTCAACAAAATGGGCAGCATCCGCTTGAATTTCAACACTGATTTTTTGGGCGGTAATAACATTTGTCAAGTTGACAAAACAGATAAAAATGAATATTCGAAACATATCTTTTAAAATGAATTATTGGGTATCGTTGAGGAACTCTTTAGTCCTGTTATATAGTTACAATATGCTCATACTTACTAGATTTAAAGTACAGTAAAACCTTATTTCTGTCCATAATTTATCTTGTAAATAAAATTGGTAAAATTAAACTGCATCCTATTTATGTTTATATTACCGATATCCGATTACAAGTTTATTTACTAATTAAATATTTTGTGACAGGAATTTCTAACTCCTTCATTTCCTCCACTGCTAAACCCGCTATCATAAATGCTCCCAACTGGGATAAATGGGTATTATCATTTGCACCTTTTGGTCTTTGAGGATAAATCCCCGGTTCAAAATATAAATACAACTGTTTCGATTTCTCCGGACCCATTTTTTCAACCAATGTTTTGGTTTTGACTTCCATGTCTATAAAATAGACCTCATTCTCTTCGGCCACTTGTTGTACTGCAGGAATGTAATCTCCATGGGTGTCTGTTAAAGTTCCTGCCTCGTTAAAATGCCTTCGAACAATAGAGGTAAAAAGTATGGGAATAGCTCCCTTTTCTTCGGTCTCTTTAATATATTTTTCAAGATTTCTTTTGTAAGTGGTAAAAGGACGTGTATACCTTGCGGTATCGGGCTTACTATCATTATGGCCAAACTGTATAAAAATGTAATCTCCTTTTTTGACTTTAGAAATTACTTTTTCCCACCTACCCTCATCAATAAAACTCTTTGAACTACGTCCATTTTTTGCATGATTTTCAACTATAACTGAATCATTAAAGAAATGTTGTAAGACCTGTCCCCAACCATATTCGGGAATTTCTTTTTTCTGTTTATTGGACATGGTCGAATCACCAATCATAAAAATGTGAACCGGGCGAAAATCACTTTTAGTAAACCCTAGACAAATCACTGAAAGGAAAATTAGTTTTTTCATTTAATTATTTTTATCAATTATAATGGATTTCATAATCGGTCATTATGACTCTTACAGCACAAGGCACTGAATTAAGGTAACCAACTTTTCAAATTATAAACCGTTTATCGTACTATCTGTTTGTCTTATAGATTTAACGTTTATAACATCATTATATAAAAAGTAAATAATTTCATTAAAACCTTCAGACATCGTTAAGCCGGCCCAACCGTGGTTGCCACCGTAAATGGAAGTGAAGTAATACGCTTCACCTAACCCCCTTAAACGCTCAGCTATAGGCCTTGAACCATAAAGCATCCAAAAGCCTTTATCTTTAATTAGATCTTCGATAAGTACCATTAAGCGATTTTTCTGCTATCTGATAATTTAAAATACTGTCTTTATTCTCCATAAAATAGGCAGCATCCCCTTGAATTACAAAGCTGATTTTTTGGGCGTTAATACCATTTGTCAAGTTGACAAAACAGATAACAATGAATATTCGAAACATATCTTTTAAAAATTGAATATATGTGCCCCAAAAATAAAATCATGAGCAACCTGTTTTACGGTTATCGCTGTTCCGGCAGGAAGCCCTTTGAGATTTAATACCGCATCAGCTTTTCTGTTTTCCTCAATATCTCGATCAATTTTTGCCTGAACTTTAGAGATCCACAATTTCCAGTAGGCAGCACTCATAACCGTGTCCTTTTGTGAAATTGTTACTCGTGTTTTCTCCGTCTCTATCCCGTTTGCATATTGCGGGATTTGAAACGGACACTGTAATAGTAAAATGTAGATAATTTTCTGATTCATGGAAATTATTATCTTAAGATTTAATTAGCCACTCCAAAAAGGAGGATGCCCAGATTTAATTTCTTTATTGTTAAATGGACCTTATATAGGTTCATGCATCATTAATTCTTCTATAACATCAGTAACTATTTTATAAGGGTACTTATGTACGAGGAAATAATGGTTGGCATTTATTTTTGGTTTCCATTGATTGTAACCATCCTCGTCAACTAAAAATTCACCAGGTCCACAAACATAAAAATACTTCTCCGGATCCCTTATGGCACAAAGAACTGCTGTTTGATCCCACGATCTTCTATTTTCAGAGGGTTGTTCGCTATAAGTAGCTAAATTATAAGCATAAGCCCATGCAGCCGGGTTTTTAACCGACCCCGTTGCTGCTAATTTATTACCGGTCTTAATTGAATTTCCAATCTCAGCTCCGCTAAAAAGTATAGGAGTTGGCCAGTGATTGAACGTGTAAAAGGAAGCTTCTGAATGCTTATAAACATTATATTCACGCCCCTCTGGGAGGTACCCGGCCATCGCAACCAGTTTCTTTACCTTCTGGTTTACTAGCTCAATACCCGAGAGCGGAGAAAATTCATCGGGACCTGATTTTAGTAAATTTTCAAGATTTGTAGTAAATCCAACGGTAACAATTGTAATACTTTTGTCGGACTGAGATGATAAAACCTCTCGATATACTTTAGTCGCCGAAGGATAATTTTTCGAATGTTTAAGCTCAGGGGCGAATCTTACAATAGTAGAATCATTCCAATTGTTTTTATGGATAAAATTCACGCCGTTTTTTTCAGGCACTCCTATGGGAATGTTCGGCTTATTAAAGTACCTATTAAAGAGTTCTATAGTAGGGGCAACACTTGGATGACTATTGCATGAAATAGTTGCTAAAATGTCACATTCACCACTATCTGCTAAAGCATGCAAAACAGCAATGGCTCCCACATCATCGTAATCTGGACCCATATCCGTATCAAAAATAACTTTAACGGGTTCTGGAGTCTTATTTTTTTCTGGTGTCGTGTTACATCCCACAACCAAAATGAGTAAAATGTAAAGTAATTGTTTCATTGTATTTTATTTAATAATTACGGTTGGCTGCGTGTCAGCTAAATTGTTCGTTCCCTAACCCTCCTTTTACTGAAGAAGGAATGGAATATTGAACTCAGTCTGGCCATTTGTTGCAATCTACTTCCGCTCACCAAGAACTTAGTCTAATTGAAAACTCTTCCCAAATTGTTTTTTATCAGTAATTTGTTTTTTTACACAAAAGTCTTGAATTTACAGATATCGCGACTCTTGTTTTTATATATCGTTGTAGAGCATATGGTCACATTTTCATTCATTTTTAATTATAGCTTATTTATCGTTCTATCTGTTTGTCTTAAAGATTTAACGTTTATAACATCATTATATAAAAAGTCAATAATTTCATTAAAACCTTCAGACATCGATAAGCCGGCCCAACCGTGGTTGCCACCATAAATGGTCGTGAAGTGATACGCTTCACCTAACCCCCTTAAACGCTCAGCTATAGGCTTTGAACCATAGAGCATCCAAAAGCCTTTGTCTTTACTATCACAATAATGATGAGGGGCAATGTTATAGGGCACTAACTTATCTCCCGTTCCGTGAAAAAGTTGGGTTGGAACAGCCCTATTTTTATCTATTTTCGAAAGTGTTTTAATAGCTCCCGCCATGCTAATTATTCCTGCATATTTAAAATCTGAAGGTAGTATTTCATTCTCATAGTAGAATGCCATATTCAAAACCGTTTCTGCACCCGCACTCGATCCCGCTATGATTATTTTATTTGGGTCCACCCGAAATTTATTATCGTTGTTGAGTATAAACTTTACGGCTAAGCTAACGTCATAGGACGCTGAATCAATAGCTGCTATTTTCTTATCAGTGGGAACGTCGCAACTAAAACCAATATTTCTCATAGTTAGCCTGTAGGATACAGAAGCAACGGCATATCCCCGCTGAGCAAGTTTTGCAGCAAAACGAACAGCTTTGTCGCTATCTCTGTTACCACTAGAAAAACCACCTCCATGAACATAAACAATTAAGGGAATCTGGTCTCGATCGTCTCCTGCTACGTAATAATCAAATTGTAATGATTCATTTTTATCAGGACCATAATTATAAGTGTATTTAGTGACTTTAGAAAAAACACTATCTAAATAAATGGTTTGAGCAGCTGTAAAATTTGTTGCCAAAACGAATATGACAATTATTAAATATTTCATCGTAATTATTTACTTTTTTATTTAACTATCCTCATTAAAGTCTTACTATTTTGTTTGAGATTAAATTGGTCTTGATTTCCATCTCGAACGAAATGGCTTATCATTAATCTTACTTATCTCAAATAAGACCTCAAGAACTTAGAAAAAGCTTATTCGAATTTTAAAACATAATAAATTGAATTTCTAATTATAATATTTTTCAAATTCATCTTTCCACTTTACTATCTTATTTTCATGTAAGGCATCCAGGCCCATTTGTACGGAAATTGCTGCCTTTGAACCACTAATAATATCAGATTCTGGTGTTTTGTTTTCAATAATACTGTTTGCAAAATCGGTTAAAGCCTGTACTGAAGAATTTGCATGTTCAATATTAATCGGGATTCCCTTTCCCTTTGCCCATTGGACTGTAGCACCTGCAACTCCGTCTACCTCCCCTATTTCCTTTTTATCCGAATTTCCTTCTGGATAAAACCACGCCTTATCATAATCTAAGATAATGGTTCCCTTATCCCCCAAAACTTTAATTTGATAATCATTCATGGAATTAGATGTTAAGCAAGTGAACTTGGCCTTAACTCCTTGGGGGTATGTATAAATCAAATGAATATTGTCAAAAGTTTCCCTTCCATCTTTCCAATAATCAACTCCGCCAGAACCTGTAACTTGCTCTGGTACAGAATCTAGAACCCAATTAACAAAATCAATTTGATGAGAACAAAGTTCAGCCACTAACCCTCCTGAATACTCTTTATACATTCTCCAATTAACAATACGTTCTAATTTAGTATCAACTACTGGTCTTCGCCAATCCCCATTTCGGTTCCACTGACATTCAAAGGCTGTAATATTTCCTACAGCTCCATTTTTTATAATGTCTACTACATGCGAATAAAGTCTGGAACTATGGTATTGATGACCAACTTGGAAAATTTTAGAGCAGTCTCTTTTTTTTAAAATTAAATTTTTAATCCCTTCATAACCTTTTGCCATAGTTTTTTCACCATAAACATGTTTATTGGCATCTATAGCATCAATTTCAATCGCGGAATGTGTATTAAATGGCGTTGCCACCAAAACAGCATCTATTTCCTTATTATCTAATAAACCTCTGTAGTCAGAATACCCAATTACTTTTTTATCGGCACGGGCTATTCCATTCTCTAACCTGAATGGTAGAACATCACAACAGGCCATCAAATTAAACTGAGAAATTTTATTTATCAACGGTATGAGTCCTCCTCCCCTGTCTCCCGTTCCGATTACACCTAAATTTATGATTTCATTTTTATTAAGGGAAAAAGAATTTATAGGTGATAAAGCTGCAATCGTACCTAATACACCTTTACTGGTACTACTAACAAATTTTCGTCTATTCATGACTATTATAAATTATTTTTAAATTCAGATTCAAAGTGTCAGTTCGACCAATTCTTGGCCAATCAATTATATAATCCCAAAGTTTCATTTAATGTATTGCCATTACTAAATGGAGTCAGCAATAACAGGAAACTTATAAATAATAGATTTTATAGTGATTAATAAGAGTTATTGGTCAACATGATAAAGATTATCTTATTTAACTATAAGTTAATAAGAACAAGTTTGAAGTTTTTCAAACTTGTACCATTATGCTTAATTGTTAATATCCTGGATTTTGCTCAAGTACAGCATCAATATTTCGCTCTATTTCTGCTGCTGGAATTGGCCATAAATTATATTTGGGAAGAATTTCATTTGCTAAATAAGGGTTATAAGATTTTACCCTTTCATATAATAATCCGAGTCTCATTAAAGTGAGTCTTCTTTTCTCTTCGACCCCTAATTCTCTCATTCGTTCATCTAAAATATAATCGATATCTACATCTGAAGGAGCTACATCATTAGCATTAGATCGAGAGCGTACCATATTAATATCCTTTGCCGCATCAATAGCATTACCCATTGCCAAATATGCTTCAGCTCTTAGTAAATAGGTTTCAGCCAATCGAAACATATATTGATCTGTATAGGTCGCTCCTGCAGAACTTTTTAAAGTACCTAGTTCGATATTATCATAAAGTCCTGGAGGATGATTAAATGGAGTTGTAGCCTTTGACTGATAAGCATAAAAATCACGAAGTGTATCTACACCATCAGGTGGGTTCTCTACAGAAAAAACCTGACCAAATAAAGTTGAATTAGGATTATCCGCTGTAAATTCCCGAACGAAGTTATGATTTGCATTACGTATATCATTATCGAAATCACTCTCCCATATCTCATTGGAAAAGTGTTTGGTAGGTGGAGCCCAGCCTATTCCACGACCTCCAGTATATCCACTTTTTGGCCATAGAAATGGTGTTTCTCCATTTATTACAACATTACGAACCATAGGGGGATGGTGTCTTTCTAAATTATAAGCCCCCCATCTATGTCCCGAAGCAACACTACCCCCTAAAATATCCGTTTCAAACTGTATTACCCAAAGAGCTTCCGTATTGCCAGAGCTCCTATTTTGATTATTCATTCTGAACAAATCCCAATAGACGTCCCCAGGTGTTTCATTGGCTCTAGAGCCAAATCTATCTTTCATCAAAGCCGTCTCAGGGCTATTGATAACTGAACTAGCTGCGTCAACAGCATCTTCTGGCCGTCCTGCTGCTAAATAGACCTCAGCGAGTACATGTTGAGCAACTAGTTTGTTTATCTTTCCATCTAAAGCTTCCGATATTCCTGGAAGATTTTCGGCTGCATATTTCAAATCCTCGATTATTTGGATTAAAACCTCTTCTTTGGAAGCTCTTAAAAAATCCGTTCGTGGCTCCGACATTTCTTCAGTTACTAAAGGGACACCTCCCCACATATAGACCAACGTTCGATAAGCAAATGCTCTAAAAAATCTTGCCTGAGCTATAAGTTCTATAGACTGTTCCGCAGAAATATCTGCTGTGGAGGTTCGGCTAATAACAATATTTGATTCAACTACCATTGTATAAAGGTTCGCCCAATGTGTAGCAGGGATATCACTGGTAGGATCATACGCTGCAATCATATTGCTATGTCTGTTATTTCTATGTCCGTCTGAGACCAAATCAGTACCGTATAAATAGTCAAATGGTCTATTCTCATCAAGAACATAAAATATGCTTCTAGTTAACCAATACAAATTGTTTACTGTTGCGTTAAGCCCCTCATAAGTATCATAGGCATTTACATCACTTAAAAAGTCTAAAGGTTCTTCCTTTAAAAAATCTTTATTACATGCTGTTGTTATGCACATTATGCTTATCACTAATACTATAAATCTCTTCATCTTTGTAATTTTTTAAAAAGTTAGGTTCAATCCAAGTGAATAACTCCTAAGGACAGGTCTCTCATTTGCTCCCAATCCACTACCGGTCTCTGGATCCCATCCCCTCCAACCAGTCCATGTTGCTAAATTCTTGCCACTAACAAAAATTTGTAAATCGGCCATGTGTAATTTATCTGTCAATTCTTTAGCAAAATTATACGAAAGGCTCACATCCTGTAATCGCACGAAGCTTCTACTCTCATACACAGAAGGCGATATTCTAGGACTTTTCCCTGGAAATACAGGATCAACACCATTTGGATTATTAGGTTGCCAAAGATCTATTCCATTTAAATAATTATTTCTAATACTTGTACCATTCACAAAAATTGGGTAAATATTATTCTGTAAGTATCCATTTTTACCTCCTTGAATAGAGTTTAAAAATACCCTTAAGCTTAAACCTTTATATTCAAATTTATTTAGAATACTAAATCGGTAAGCCGGATTAGAATGGCCTATTTTAACTCGGTCATGTTCAGGTGTAATTTCCCCATCTCCATTTACATCTACAATTCTATAACTTCCAGGAAAAAAACCTTCAGGAATATCTTCATCATCTAATTGATAAATACCATCTGTCATATAATTATAAACTACTCCTAAGGGTTCACCTATAAATAGATTACTCGCAACGAGGTCATCCTCCACTCCATCTCCATCACTATCCCTTCCAACTAGTTTAAGAACTTTGGTTGCTGTAGTTGAAAAATTTAAAGTAGAGTTCCATTTGAAATTTTCAGTATCAATATTCTGACTAGATATGGTAAATTCAAAACCATTATTTTCAATTTCACCAATGTTGGTACTGATAGCGTCAAAGCCTGTTATATCTGGAATTGCAACGTCGAACAATAAATCATTAGTTTTGTTATGATAGTATTCAACGGCGCCAATTATTCTGGACTTAAACAACCCATATTCTAATCCTAAATTAACACCAGTTGTACGCTCCCATTTCAAGTTAGGATTCGCCAAAGAACTTAGTTGTTGACCAAACACCGTACTTCCACCATCATCAAACACGTAAGCTGCACGTGTTGTCACTCGAGCTAAAGAGCTGTAACGGCTAGTTTGATTACTACTCGTACCATACCCTAGTCTCAACTTTAGATTATTAACCCATTGAGACTTAAAAAATGATTCATTATGAATATTCCAAGCAATTGCCGCTGAAGGGAAATATCCGTACTTATTCTTTTCAGAAAATCCAGAAAAACCATCTCTTCGCAGTGTACCAGTTAAAAGGTATCGATGATCAAAAGTATAATTGAGTCTCATCATCTGATAATTTAATGCTTCTCGCCAAGCAGAAGATTCCGTAAACTGGTTTACACCTTGCTGTAAACTATTGTACCCTAAATCTATCCTTGCAAAATCATTAGCCTTTGCCCCGGTCCACTCAGATTTTCGTTCAATAGCTCCATACAAAAGTGTCGCATCAATATCGTGTTTACCAAATTGTTGATTATAACTTAAAATGTTATCTAAATTATAGTCATAATAAAAACTTGTATTCTTGTTAGCCGAACCAATCAACCCTGAGCCGTGTTCACTAGACCTATAATTTTTATTAATTCTGTAATTGTTACCAAAATTTACTCTGTATGACAATCCTTCTAAGAACGGAAAGTCTATTTTGGTGTAAAAGTTGGCGAAAAAATAATCGTGTCTTTCTTTATCCAATACGTCATATCCTAAAAACGGATTTTCATCGGTTGTATTTGCGGGGTATGGTATAATATTACCTTCCTCATCATAAGGTTTTAATAAAGGTGACGTTCTTATCAACTGACCTAGATGTGGTTCAGACCCATCTTTATTCACGAAAGATGCAAAAGTTTGAGTACCGAATTCCAACCAATCTGAAGCCTCAATAGAAAGATTGATTCTCGCTCCTTTACGCTGGAATTTATCATTTGCGATAAATCCTTCTTGATTGGTATGATCAAGTGATATAAGATATTTAATTCTTTCAGCCCCCCCAGAAACACTTATTTTTTGTTCATTAATATAACCTGTTTGCGTCCCTGAATCCCACCAATCAAAATCAGTGTTCACTATATTCCTATTTTCATCGAGCATGGAATAATCAATATAATCCGATAATTCAAAATCTGGATTTGGTTCTGTAAAATTAGGCCCTAAATAAGCATCTTGGTAATTCAGTTTTTTAATGCGGTCTAAATAATCAGCTCTATAAAGTGTTCTTAAATTCTCAGAAGTTTCTAAGGTGGCGTATGAGGTGGAGATTGATACCCTTGGGCTTTGATTTTTCTTACCCAATTTAGTGGTTATTAAAATAACCCCATTTGCCCCTTGTGCACCATATACAGCTACGGAACTTGCATCTTTCAATACATCTATAGTTTCAATATCTTTGGGGTTGATAGATTCTAAAGATCCGTTATATTGTATACCATCGAGAACGATCAACACATTCTGGTTTCCTGATATCGTAGTTCTGCCCCTTACTGACAAAGAAGGTGTCGAACCTGCACTATTTACTTGACCAACGTTTAAACCAGGTAAATTCCCCTGCAACAACTGGCCAACATTACTTACAGGAGCTTGCTTAAAGTCTTCAATATTTGCTCGCCCAACAGCACCCGTTACATCCTTTCTTTTTCGAGTTCCATATCCTATTAAAACGACTTCTTCTAATTCGGAGCTATTTTCTTCCAAAGAAACTTTTATTTCTGACTGCCCATTAATCGTAACTTCTTCGGTAGTAAACCCAATGTAAGAAACTATTAAAATAGCATTTTTTTCTTCTATAGTAATTGTAAAGTTTCCGTCAAAATCGGCCTGGGTACCATTGGTGGTACCTTTTACAATGATATTTGCCCCGGGTAAAGGGGCGCCATTTTTATCAGTAATAGTTCCTGTAATGGTCTGTTGTACCGTATCAAGTTCAGTATGATCGGAATCAACATTTAAGGAGTTTGAAATAGTCGTTTTAACTTCTACTTTCTTTAATAAAATCTGCTTTTTATATACTTCATAAGAAATATCTGTTCCAAGCAAAAGTTTATCCAGAACATCAAAAATATTTTCCTTTTCTGCTCTTATATTTACTTCTCTTTTTACATCGATTTTCTGTGTATCAACAAAAAATTTAAACTCTGAAATAGTTTCAATTTTATTGAGGACTTCACTTAATTGAATATCCCTCATATCAATAGATATTCTTGCTTTTTGGGAATAGGTATTAGCATTTATTTGTAACATAAATACTAATAGGAAAAAGCCAGTTAGCTTCATTTTAAGGTCCAACTTAAAGGTGTAAATAAACGAACATGCGTTTATAATCAGTTTTTTCATACTTTTGTTAAGGTTATTAATTGGTAACTCTATTTTTGACCACATCTATAAATCGGAGAATGTTACGAGCATTTTCCGGTTTTTTTTTAAGAGCGATCACATCTTAAAGTGTATTCTATTCTATGTCATAGGCGCGATTAAGATTAGTTGATTATTATTTGATTATGCTTGATTTCATATTCAATTTCGTAAGTTCTATCTAAAATTTCTAGAATCTCTTCTATGCTTTCTTCTTCAAAATTAGCGCTGAACGTATTTTCATCTAAAGCTAAATTGGTATTTACAATAGTGACGTTGTAACGCCTTTCCAGTTTCTTTCGAATATCTTTAAAAGGTACATCTCTAAATATAAGCTTACCCTGTATCCATGATGTATATATTGTGGTATCTACCATATCTCTTTTTAAGACTTTTAAATCTTTATTCCATGTTCCCTTTTCTCCGGGAATTAGTTTAATCTTGGACTGCATTTTGATAGGACTTAAAGAATCATATAATTGTACGCTTCCCGAAACAAGTACCGTACTTGCTTCAGAATCTTCTTCATATGCTGAAACATTAAATTCTGTTCCTAAAACACGTACATTAAAATTCTCTGTCATAACGACAAAAGGATGTTCTTCGTTTTTTTTAACCTTAAAAAAAGCTTCTCCTTTCAACGTTACTCTACGATGATTGCCTACTGAGAAACTTATAGGGAATTTTAAAATTGAGCCAGAATTTATATGAACTATAGTTCCATCCGACAATTCTAATTGGAATTTCTTCCCATTTGGAACTGATATTTCATTATATTCTATTTTGCCAGATTTATCTGTTGATTTATAAGAAATTCTATTACCTGTTTGCTTAGCAATAACTCTTCCCTCAGAATCCAATATATCAGAACTTTCTGTCCCCTTAACTATTTTGACGTTTCCATCGCCTAAATTAAGGTTCACTTCTTCGTTGCCTATAGTTAATGTATCATGAGTATCCTCAGAATTTAAAAATGTTGTAATTCCTAGACCTAATCCTATAACACCCAAAAAGATTGCGGCATATTTAAAAAATGGATAAGTTCGTCTATTCTGTAGCTTCTTAACAGGAATAGTTTGTTTTTTTATTTGATGTAGAAAATCTTTGAAAGCGACCTCCTTATCAACCTTTAAATATTTCTTTGTAAGAAGGTAATCTACTTCCATAGAATCATAAAAGCACTTTTTAACCAACTCCAAAGGATAATCTTGAACAAGTTCATACAACTTGGATTCCTCAATTTTGCCATCCAAGTAATCCTGAATTATTTTTTCTAACGAACTTTTTTTCATAACAAAATTATCAATTACATAAGTATGACCCCAATCTTATCACAATCCCTACATTTTACTAAGCTTTTTTTAAATTTTTCTGATATTAATTTTTTTTTACATAGCTTAACCAGCTTAATATTACATATCCATTTTGTTAAAACCAGAGCATTTATTACTTACCAACCTAAGAAAGGGAGATGAAAAGGCATATAAACATTTATATGATTTGCACTACACCAATTTAGTCGTGTATTGTTATAATTTAACTAAGGATCAAGATCGCGCAGAAGATATAGTGCAACAGACCTTTGTGAAAATTTGGATGAAAAGAAGTACACTTCAAATCCACTCTTCATTAAAGAATTATTTATATAGATCTGTATATAACACTTTTATAAAAGAATATCGCAAACTTAAAAGGGAAGAATCAGCACTTTTAGAAATTAAAAATTCCGTACTTATTGATTTTGTTGAAAAGGATGAAACAATTTTGGAAGAAAAAATTCAACTCCTTAACAGAGCTATTGATCAACTCCCAAAAAAGAATAAAGAGGTATTTCTACTCAGTAGGAAATCAGGCTATAAACATAAAGAAATTGCGAAAAAATTGGATATTTCTGAGAAAACAGTGGAAAAACATATTAGTCGTGCTACCTTAATGATAAAGAAATGGTTTAAAGAAAATAACGTTAGTTTATTGATTGCATTTTTACTTTCGAAGTACTAGCCAATTATCATATCATTTTTTAATATAGTAAGATATAATTTAAAAGTCATTATCTGTAATATTTTTAGGGAAGGCTAGAACCTCAGCAGCAAACAAACCGGAAACAAAAAATAATCAGGAAACCAGGAACCTAACCAAATCTTGGTATTCACCTATTTAAAATCTTAAAGAGACTCTTATAGGGGATTACTCTTTTATATTGCGCATACTGGATTGTTGGTTTATGTTATAAAAAACACTACCGTGTCCTGTAAACAAAAGAGTTTCAAAAGATCCCACAACTAATTCCTCCATAATTCCACTAGTTATACTAGTTATACTAAATGAAATCATATTGGAACATCAGTTGCATGGACTTAAAGGATTTTCTACCAATTAAACTTAATTCCTTTTTGGTATAGTTTCATAACCTCGCTGCCAGCTAGCAATGTAGCACCCAGTCCATGAATATCGTTCAATAGGGTTGGTCGGTTTGCATAATAATAAGTAGACGTATTTATCCCAGTTCCCATGCAAATGCCTTCTACCTGTCCATCTGCCAAAATCTTACTCGACACTCCTTCCCAGCCTTGCGCTGCGATATAGGCGTACCTCGAATCAAGCCAACCTTCGTTTATGGCTTTTGCAATGGCATATGTAAAGATCGCCGTTGCCGATGTCTCCAGATAGGTATTTTCCAAATCTATTAACTGATGCCAAAGCCCAGAGCCGTCTTGGTAGCGACTGAGACCAACAATCTGTCGGGTTAACAATTGAATTAATTCCTCACGTTTGGGGTAATTGACAGGTAACTGGCTTAGCAACTCGACCTGTGCCATGATAATCCATCCGTTACAACGTCCCCAATGAGCAACGCCATTTTGTTTAATATCATCATACCAGCAATGAAGAAAAAGATTTGTTTGTGGATTCCAAAGATGCTTGTTAAAAAGGAGTACCTGTTTCGTTGCTTCATCAAAATACTTTTGTTCTCCGGTCAAAGCACCCATGCGTGCTAAGAAAGGGACACTCATGTATAAATCGTCTCCCCAAACAGTCATTTCAAATGGAACTGTACGGCAAAAAGTTCCATCTTCAAGGCGTTTCTCCTTATTCATAATATAATCAGCGGCATTATCAAGGTATTTTCGGTAACGCTCCTGCGGGGCTAACTTATGTACCGCCAGTACAGAGGCTCCCATTGCTCCAACATCGTCAAGCAGCGACATGCGAAACTTCTGGTCCATACCGGTTTTCCTGATTCCTGAATCATATAACTTTTGAAAATACGGGTCGTGGTCAAAGGCGAAAGCCACATTTCTTTTTGCGTATTTTATGTACTCATTATCATCCAGCTGGTTCCCCAATGTTATAAAAGCAATATTCGAGACCCCGTTCCAGTACTTCCATTCATTATATGGGCTTTCTGCTGCATAACCCGCAGTAACAGGTAGTTTTTGAGAGTTTTCAAATGTTTTACCTGTTTCCTTGTTAATAATTTTAAAGGTCGAATTATTAACAATGTTATCCGCCACGTTTCTTAGCACACGTTCTATATCTTGTACTGGGTCAGGGTGGTTTTTTTGTCCAAACGCATTAAAACCGATTACGCATACTATTATTGAAAGGAGATTTACACTATTTTTCATAAAGGTGTTATTAAAAAATAAAAAGATGAGTTATTATTTTTTTGGATTGCAAGGTCTTAGCAATATTGATTTCGAGTATATTAAATCGATACAAAGTGCGACTATCAAAATCACACACTTTAACGAAGTCCATATTCAATCTTAAAAATTTTCGTCTAATTCCTCCACAAGCTGTCTAAAAAAAGTGCCCGTTGTTGGCCGCACAAAAGATAGGTATAGATTCTTTCCGTCTTTATCTAAAGTAGTCAACCGATTTGGAACGGTCTTAACCGACTTATCTAAGAGAAATTTGGTTATAGTCAGAGCTATTAAATAAGTACCATCCGATGAAGGATGCTTATCATCAAAATATAGTTCCAAGTCGGGTTGTAATGTCTTAGCCTTCATGAAAACCGGCCCAACAGGAAAGACCCTTACATTTAACTCTTTAGTTAAATCCATATACCCTTTAGTAATACAATTTTGCATCAATGGGTTAGATTTATAGGCCCATGTTATAAAAAATATTGGCTCGGCTCCTTTAGAACGAACAAGTTCGGCAAATTTTGAGCTGTACTTTTTAAACCGCTTAGGTGCTTCAATGGTACTTAGACTATGGTCACCAAAAATCACATAATCCCATTTCATGTCGTTTATAAGCTGACGGGTTACAGTTCCTTTTTCACTTTTCCAGTGTTGCATTAGATTGGTACCTCCCACAGTAGACTGCTGAATCTGAACCGGTACTCCTTGAGTTTTGGACATAGCCTCAACCAAATGTGGCATGTTCCAGAAATAAGTAAAACTGTTCCCGACAAATAATATATTTATGGGTGCTTCATTTTTCTGGGCATTGAAATAAATAGGAATACTCAAAATAAGAGCAAACATCCAAATATTAAGATACTTGATATATTTTCTTCTCATAATTCTACTGAAAAAAATTTATTGATTGGATAATGTTATCTCAAAAACTTAAGTTCACCCCAATGGCTTCTGCCCCGGTTTTAAGGGAATACAACCTTTAAATCCCCCAGGTACCGGGTTATAGATTCGGGCTTTGGTCGAACCAATTTCAGAACCAAAATACCCAGATAAAGTCAAGCTTCTAAGCAGCCCATAAAAATGCTTGTTGATGGGCAATCCGGCCGCCTTTTGCTGTCCGTACGCAAAAGCCTCGTTGTGGTAGTTTCGGAGCAAGAATTCCTTCTTTTCCTTTTCCAAACCGTTAAAATCGGTTTTAAATAAACCAAAAGCATCGGCATCCAGTTTATTGATTCCCAATAGTAAAAGAGCGCGGTCATCATCCTTGAGCATATCGGTATACATCATAAAAATGTAGTCTCCCGTTTTTGCCGCTTTTGCACCCGGTACATCTTTGGTAGCCGGTAAAATGGTTTCGGCAACTTCATTCAATATCGGAATATCTTTTTCGGTAATATTCTCCCGTGCCACGGGTGGCGTTGGTTCACAACCAGACACTAATAAAGCGGGGGCCGTAGTCACCGTACCAACGGCCAACGAACCTGATAATCTCAAAAAATCTTTTCTTTTCATTTGTTACAGGTTTTGTTTGTTTAGTTCCTTTACCGCATGGTCAACAGCCCTAGCCGTTAATGCCATATATGTCAACGATGGATTTTGGCAGGCGCTTGAGGTCATACAGGCCCCGTCTGTCACATAAAGATTGGGGGTACCCCAAACCTGATTGTGTTTATTGAGAATCGAGGTTTTGGGATCTCGGCCCATTCTAGCCGTTCCCATTTCATGAATATTGAGTCCGAAATTTCGCCTTTCACCCATATCCCTCACATTTTTAAAACCTAAAGTATCGAGCATTTCCATAGCAGCAACGACCATATCTTTTTGCATGTTGAGTTCATTAGCTTTGTACTCCGCATCAATTTGCAGCAAAGGCATATCCCAAGCATCCTTTTTATCTTTACGTAAAGTCACCTTGTTTTCTTCGTAGGGCAGACATTCACCCATACCCAACATATTCCATTTCCAAGGCCCCACCTGTACTAGATTGTTCATAAGGTCATTGCCCATTAAAAAATGTTTTTCCGGCGTACCGGCCGTTCTGAATCCGCCACAGGAGTAGGCAAACCCCCTTAAATAATCGTTACGTTTATCATCTCTGAAATTTCTAAAACGCGGTAAATAGGTGCTCGTAGGTCTTTTTCCTTCGTAATACGAATCTTCAAAGCCATCAAAATCGCCCTGTACACGTGCATTGTAATTATGGTCCATCAAGTTTTGACCCAATACCCCACTATCATTGCCCAAACCTTCGGGATATCGGGCCGAAACCGAATTCATTAAAATCAAGGTTGAATTTAGGGTAGCCGCATTTAAGAAGATAATCTTTGCGTGATACTCACTGATCTCTTTCGTGTTGGCATCTACCACCCGAACCCCTGTTGCCTTACTGGTAACCGGGTCAATAAGAATGGAATGCACTACGGCATGGGTCTTCATCTCTAAATTGCCTGTTTCACGTGCCGCCGGCAAAGTGGCAGAATTACTGCTAAAATACCCCCCAAGTGGGCAGCCTCTCTTACATAAGTTTCTATGCTGGCATGGTCCCCTACCCTTTTTACCTTCGGTTAAGTTGGCGGTACGAGAAATGACCAAATCCCTATCGGGAAAATTCTTTTTAAGCTCCCCTTTAAAATGGGTTTCTAGGCAGTTCATCTCCATAGGTGGCAGAAACTCCCCATCTGGTATTTGTTTCAATCCATCTCTATTTCCACTAATTCCAGCAAATTTTTCCACATAGCTGTACCAAGGCTCCAAATCTTTATAACGAATAGGCCAGTCTACCGCTATTCCATCTTTGGCATTCGCCTCAAAATCCAAATCGCTCCATCGCTGGGTATGCCTCGCCCACATCAGCGACTTACCACCCACTTGATATCCTTTGATCCAATCAAACGGTTTTTCTTGCTCATAGGGGTGTTCATCATCTTTGACGAACAAATCTTCGGTGGCTTCACGAAAGGCATAGCACCTACTCACAATCGGATTCTCTTCTTTTGTTTTTCTAGGAATTTTATTTCTATGCGGAAATTCCCATATGGGTGTATTGGCCGTTTTATAGTCCGTAACATGCTCCACCATTCTGCCTCTCTCCAGTACCAAAGTCTTTAGACCTTTTTCGGTAAGCTCTTTGGCTGCCCAGCCTCCACTTATTCCCGAGCCAATTACAATGGCATCGTAGGTATTATCTGCTTTTGCCTTAATATTCATATCCAGTTTTTAATAATATAATGTTCTATCTTATTGATTGTAAGCGGTTGTATCCCTAACCTAAATATTGATTAATTTTTATGGTTCTTTGAACTTTTGAAAACATGATAGTAATTAGTACATACATGAGCATTACTTAAATTATTATCAATATGCAGTACATTCCCGCCTACATTTTTCTAATTAATTTTTAGCCATCCCAGGCATTCTCGCCTCTTTTTTCATTATACTATCGAAAGCTATAATTTTCAGGGTAAGTTCTTTTGTTACATCCGGAAAAGAATCCTTAAGATTTAATGTCTCACCTAAATCTTTTGATATATTATATAATGAAGTATCTACTCTGACTTTCATAGAAGTACCTCTTATCCCACCCGACCCGGTAATATCAACTATGCTTTCCTCGTAAGGGAGGAACAATTTCCAATCGCCTGACCTAATTCCACGTGCATCTTCGTTTTTAAAGTAATAAAAATCACGTTGCCCTATGCGCCCATTATCCAACAATACAGATGAAACATCAGTCCCATCCTGCTTCAAATCCTGTTTTGGAGAATTAGTAATCTCCCGTATGGTGGAATACATATCCATTATAGAAACCACCTCACCACTGACCTTACCTTTCGGTATTCGCTTGGGCCAACTTGCGATAAAGGGGACCCGCATACCTCCCTCAAAAATGGTATGCTTTCCTGCCTTGAAAGGTCCTGCCGAACCTGCGTGATTACCAAACTGTAACCAAGGACCATTGTCAGAAGTGAAGATAATTAAGGTGTTTTCCAGAAGCCCCTGTATTTTGAGATAGTTTTGAATTCTTCCTACCGACCTATCTATGTCCTGAATCACATCAGCATACAATCCATTTTTTGAACTGCCCCTTAGGCTATCTGGAACATAGAGGGGTACGTGAGGCATGGTATGTGCCAGATATAGAAAGAAAGGCTTTTCTTTATTTTTATCGATAAAATCCAGACCAAAGTCCGTATAGCGTTTTGTTAATGTTCGTTGATCTGGGTTCAACTCTATAACCAAACTATCCTGTATAAGTGGTAAATCTGGCCATTCCGGGTTATTGGGAGGATGCATATCGTTGGAATACGGCAATCCAAAGTACGTATCGAAACCATGGTTGATCGGTAAATGTTCAATTTGATGGCCTAGATGCCATTTCCCAACAGCTGCGGTAGTGTATCCATTTCCCCCTAACATTTCAGCCAAAGTCGTTTCATTGGGATTTAAACCAAGGCGGTATAAATCTTCCGTCCAAGCCGGCCCGTTTGGCCCTACAACCCGTGGCATTCCAACCCGTTGGGGATAAGAGCCGGTCATCAGTGCCGCCCTGGTAGGGGAACAATTTGGAAAGGAATAGAAATTGGTCAACTTCATACCTTCTTGAGCCAAACTGTTTAAATTAGGTGTGGCGTAGGGTGCCCCATAGATATTCAGGTCTGCATACCCCATGTCATCGGCGAGGATAAATACAATATTTGGAGGATTATCCGCTTGAGCCGCTATTTTCATTTTCTCCTTACAGGATAAAGTTACCGTCAGAAGAATTGCTAAAAGGCCTTCTTTCAACGGATAATATGGTTGTGCTTTCTTCATAATTTCTATTACTTCACCGTTTCGTTGTATTGCTCCTGCAATCTATTTAGTTCATTTTTCATCTTAGACAAAAGTCTTCCGTGCTTTGAAATACCTATCAAATTTTTCATTTCATTGGGATCTTCTCTTAAATCGTACAGTTCCCATGCATCGATGTCATTATAGAAATGAATGAGTTTGTACCGGTCTGTTCGCACCCCATAATGCCTTTTGACAGAATGCCAGCCCTCTGGAAATTCGTAGTAGTGATAATAGAGGGAGGTGCGCCAATCTTTGACCGATTCTCCCAAGACCAGTGACTTAAATGACTGACCCTGCATATCACTTGGTACTTGTACCTGTGCAAAATCAAGAAAAGTGGGCGCAAAATCAAGGTTAAGCACCATTTCATTAATTTGAGTTCCAGCTTTTATCGCCTTTGGATAGCGCATCATTAAAGGCATACGGAGGGATTCCTCGTACATGAAACGCTTATCGTACCAACCGTGTTCCCCTAAATAAAAACCTTGGTCGGAGGTATACACTACTAAGGTGTTTTCCGAAAGGCCGTTTTTATCCAAATAATCCAAAAGTCTGCCCACATTATCGTCTACCGCTTTAATGGTTCCGAGATAATCTTGCATATATCGTTGATATTTCCACCGCAACAAGGAATCTCCCGTCAAACTATCTTCCCGAAACTTCCTTCGTATGGGGGCATAGTGCTTTTCCCAAGTTTCGTATTGTTCTTTGTCCATTCTAGATAAATCAGCTAATAAATTATGCTCACCATTTGCAAATCGATTTCCTCCGGTACCGGTATCCTCTTCATAATCCCCCGGCATTAGTTTCATATCCATTGATAAGAACATATTTTCAATCCGCATATCCTGTTCCTTGGCCGCAGTAGAACGCCCACTGTAATCATCGTAAAAAGTTTCTGGAAGGGGGTATGTTTTGGACAGGACTTCGTCTAGGTCTTCCAATTTTGGCATCCAGTTTCGGTGGGGCGCCTTGTTGTGGAGCAACATCACAAACGGTTGGTTTTCATTCCTAGTGTCAAGGTATTCCAAGGACATTTCCGTAATAAGGTCCGTCGTATATCCTTTTATTTGAACGGTATCGCCATTTTTAATCAAGTTGGGATTATAGTATTCGCCCTGATCGATCAGAATATTCCAAATATCAAAGCCTTCCGGTACCGACTTAAGATGCCATTTTCCAAAGATGGAAGTTTCATAACCATCTGCTTTTAATAATTTTATAAAGGTTTGTTGTGAGCCGTCAAATACATCCAAATTATCCTTTTTCCCATTCAGGTGACTGTATTTGCCTGTGAGCATAACGGCTCGACTAGGCGCACAAATGGAGTTGGTCACAAAACTGTTGTTGAATTTAGCACCTTCGGCAGCAATACGATCTATATTGGGCGTTTTGATAAGCTTATCATCAAAAGCACTGATTGCCTGGTACGCATGGTCGTCTGACATGATAAAAATAATATTCGGACGCGTTGTATCCGATTTACCATCTCCGTTTCGCTGAGCGCTGCTAATAAAGGTAATAAATATAGCTAGCACCACTAATACATTTGAAAGGTAAGCTTTACCTATATTCTTTTTTAAAATTTTCATTATTACTTATATTCTCGAATTAAATCTATTTTAGGTTATGCTAAAAAGCACATTCAGAATGTAACTAGTTCACTCTCCTATACTCTTCAATCTGTGCATTAAACTTTGCCAAGTGTCTCTTGAGAAATACTAGGGCTATTCGCTCTTTGGAGTTAAGGTTCAAATTTTTCAATGGATATTGCTCTTCCGCATCTTTGAAAATGGCATAAAACCTTCCATCGCCGTACAACTTGTACTCTATAGTCTGTACAAAGCGTGCGTTTGGGAAATCCCTTCCTTTTGGATTATAATCGGATACTAAAACTTCTCTTGATAAGGATGAATCTCCGTTTAATTGCCCAAAGAAACTTATCCCATCGGTTTCTATGTCATCCGAAACTTCCGTACCACTTAGTTCGAGTAAGGTGGGTAGGAAATCCGTAAAATCTACCAGGTTATTGTTTACGGCACCTTTTTGCAATCTATCTTTGCCAAATACAATTAAAGGTACATGGGTCCCATTATACGTAGCAAAGCCCTTACCTCCTTGAACCTCATTGCCGTTGAACCATGAAGTTATTCTTCTATCTGTTCCATTGTCTCCTGTAAATATGATTACCGTGTTTTCCAATTCATTTATCGCCTTTAAATGATTAAAGATTTTTCCAACGAGCCCATCCATATAACTAACCATGGAAGGAAAATGCTGTGTATCGTTCATAGAAAGGGCATCATAATTTTCGTAGTCCGAAGCACTGGGCGCAGGTTGAAAAGGGTCATGGACCAATGCCATTGGGTAATACACAAAAAAAGGTTTCTTACTCGGGTTATCGATAAAGTCTATTATAAAATCAGTGAATACATCGGGACCATATACTGGAGAATCCGATGGAAAATCCAAGTCTTTACCATTATGGATAATTTTAGGAGCTTTGAACCGCCTCCAGAAATCACCTTTATCGAGCTGCCAGAGCATATAGTCATCAAATCCAAAGTTGCCGGGCGTTTCTTTATCACCTTCCAGTTGCCATTTGCCCGCTATAGCGGTTCTATAACCATTCTTTTGTAGATAATTGGCAAAGGTTTTCTCATTTGGATTAAGATAGCCAAACCTTTCATAATTTTTGTAATTATGCTTTCCGGTCATTAATTGTACCCTAGATGGAGTGCACAGGGGCATTGCATAAGTTTGGGCAAACCGTATTCCGCCATTAGCAAGTGAATCCAAATAGGGTGTATTATAGGATTCCCCTCCATTGCAACCCAGCGTTTCATAGCCCAAATCGTCCGCCATAATCAGTATTATGTTAGGCTGTATTGATTTGGCTTGACCTAAACCTTTTACCGGATAAAGAAGGCATAGAAAACCAATTAAAATCCTGACAAAAAAATATTGCAGATAGATTGTTTTCACTTTTTTACATGTGTATTTAAAGAAGTAAACCTTGTTTTTCCGAACTTATAAAAAAAGAGAATGATCTTGAATTGGAATAGGACACTAAAAATTAATTTGAATATTAAATACTCTATTGTGTCCAATACTGTGAGTCTATCAATCGGATATTGTATAAACTGGCCTCCTTTTGAGGCCGGTCTTTACAATTCAAAACTAACTAACTCAACTAATACTAGTATCCCTCATTCTGTGTTATTTGATCGTTGGCATCAATGACCGCTTGCGGAATTGGGAATACAATATTATTCGGAGCGTAACCAAATTCGGATAATTCTTCTGTCAATTTACCATTACGCTTTAAATCAAACCAGCGGTGGCCCTCTCCCGCAAATTCCAATTTACGCTCTTCCAAAATAGCATCTAATAAGTCATCATTAGAAAGGCCCGAAAGATCGGACAGTCCTCCCCTTGAGCGAACTTCATTAATTGCGTCGAACGCTAAACTTGTAGCCCCGTTAAGCTTGGTTTCAGCTTCTGCGAACATCAATAAAACGTCCGAGTAGCGCAACACCGGTACATTATTATAACCTGCTTGGGTTATGGATACACCATCGGCAATTGTGGCATTTAAATATTTAATGATTCCAGGCTCCTGAAATTCAATATCTTCGGCGCCCACCAAAGCTCCATTTTCCCAGATGGTGATATCCTTTCTTAAGTCTTCCTCCGTAAATGAACTTACCAACTCATCTCTGGCTATAAATACACCAAATGCATTTCCTCCAAACAATGACAGCGAGCTCAAGTCCCGAGTACTCATAAATTGAGGATACTGATTCAGTTCTTGCGGTGTGCTGTACTGTACCTCAAAAATAGACTCGGTACCCGTATATTTATTGTCCACGTCAAAAACATCAGAATAATTTTCATATAAGGAAAATTGTCCCATTATTTGACTCAATATAGTCTTAGCTTCATTATCTTGACCTATAGTAAGATATACCTTTCCTAAAAGTGCTTTCGCCGCATATCCAGTTGCTTTGCCCCCATCTACCGTAATGTCCGGCAAATTGGCGGACGCATCCAATAAATCGGTTACAATCTGATTATAAATCAAGCTCTCCGAATCCCTACTTACCTTAAGTTCTTCCAAGGAGGAAGTTTCTTGAAGCTTCAAAGGCAAGTCGCCAAAAATACGCACCAAATTAAAGTAAGTTAGTGCTCTCAGAAATTTCGCTTGTCCAATAACAGCATCCTTTACGCTTTGTTCTATATCGGCATTTTCGATATTATCGATAACCCCATTGGCCCTATTTATTAGCATATAGGCATCCTGATAAAACCCATCCAGCACAGGGTTCGCGGCATCAAATGTGTAATTACTAAAGCCAAGATCAAAGAACGTAGCTTGCGGACTTGCACTTGCTACATCTGTAGTCACATCTCCCATGACCCATACTCCTTGGTGACCGTACATGGTGCTCGTTCCCAACTTGTCGTAAACTCCAATGATTGCAGCCTCTGCGTCGGCCTCGGTTATATAAAAATTTGATGGGGAAATAAAATTCTCTGGATTTTCTTCAATAAAGTCGGAACACCCCACCGCCATCATCATAACTGTAATAAATATTAATTTTTTCATCTTTTGTATTTTAAAATTCAACGTTCAGACCTAAGGTAATCGTTCGTGCAGCGGGGTAGGCACCATAATCGAATCCTATATTAATATTACTCTCTTGGGTGAGGTTTACCTCTGGGTCAAAACCTGTATAATCTGTTAATGTCCATAAATTCTGACCACTTATATAAATTTTGACTGCGCGCAACCACTCAATGTTCATTTTATCAACGGGGAAATTGTACCCTAATGAGATGTTTCGCAACCGTAAAAAGGAAGCATCTTCTACCCACCGGTCATGGGACTGTCTAAAATAGGCTACTGAAGGATTACCGGCTGACATTACATCAGTATTTGTATTCTCGGGGGTCCAACGATTGAGAACGGTGGTAGAATTGTTTTGTCTTCCATTTAAAAATTCCGCTTCTAGGGCAACCATATTGTATACATCGTTCCCGATACTGTAATTGAAGAATACATCCAAATCAAAATTCTTATAGGAAACTTTAGTATTTAAACCACCTGTGAAATCAGGTAAGGCATTGCCTATAATCGTTCTATCTTTGTCATCGATTTGCCCATCATCATTTTGATCCACGTACCTGCGCGCCCCTAATTGCGCATCGGGTTGTGCCGAGGCATCGATTTCTTGCTGGGTACTAAATATTCCTGCATTTTGATACCCTATGAAATTACCTATGGGTTCACCTTCCACTAATGCAGAAACCGCTTGTCCTTTGAACAAATTAAAACCCGGATCAATATACCTTCTTTCCTCCCCCCCTAAATCTGTTACTTCGTTCTTATTGATGGCCGTATTAAAACCTAAGCTCCAAAAAAGTGGCCCATCAATCAAAATGGCATCCAGTGCTAATTCTAAACCTTTATTTTCTACAGAACCAATATTTTGCAATGCTGTCCCAAAACCAGAAGATTTGGGTAACTGTACAGCCAATAACAAATCATCAGTAGTTTTTTGGTAAGCATCAACGGAAAGGTTCAACCTACTTCTAAAGAATGAGGCATCCATACCAATATTAGTTTGTGTAGTCTTCTCCCATCGTAAACCTGGATTTGCCACTCCAGTTGGTGAAATTCCAACTACCGGTTCACCATTAATGGTATATCTGTTTACACCTAGCCTGGCCAAAGACTGGTAAACCGGAATTTCCTGATTTCCCGTAATACCAACACTGGCCCTTAACTTTAAATTACTTATCACTTTTGAGGAACTAAGATACTCTTCTTGGGAAAGTCGCCATGCAAAGGAACCTGAAGGAAAAAATGCATATTTATTGTTTTTCCCAAACCGTGAAGATCCATCTATTCTTCCCGTAAAAGTGAAAAGGTAACGGTCTTTAAACGAATAATTAAGCCTTCCTAGATAAGATTCAAGAGCCCAATCAAACAAATTGCTCTGACTTGGATATTGAATATTTCCAGATGATAGATCATTAAATGAGACCACATCGTTGACAAAATCTGCAGCACTGGAAGAAAACGATTCATTATGAAAATCCTGATAGGTAAAACCTGCGACACCGTTTAGTCTATGGTCTTCACCAAAAGTAAAATCGTAGGAAAATATATTCTCGCTCAGCCATGAAACTGTGCTGGTGGAACCTACATGAGCAAATCCGTTCGGGGCTATTAATCCTTCCCTAATAGTACTTGGCTCATATCTATTTTGTTTGTTGTCGAAAACATCTACGCTAAAACTACTTTTAAACGAAACAGTTTTTAAAAGTTGAAATTCCGCAAAAACACTACCAAGGAGTCTATTGCTGAAACTCTCATTGGTTGCTAAAGTTGCATACGCAATCGGGTTTTCAAAGGGAACGTTAGCTTGGTTACCACCACCATTTCCTTGTGTGCTGGTATTATCGAAAGTAAAGTTTCCATCTTCGTCCCTAACCGGAATTACAGGATTATAAAATATTGCAGAAGCTACAACGCTGCCGTTAGGGCTTTGTATGTTTTGAAGACCGTTAATACCTCCTCCTGTCTTTGCAACGTCCGCTACTGTCCTACTATAGGCCAAATTGCTACCCACCTTTAAAAAGTCCGAAACTTTGGAATCCAAATTCAGCCGTGCGGAATAGCGTTTAAAGCCAGAATTGATTATAATACCTTCTTGATCAAAATATCCAACTGAAAGCGCATACTGAGAGGTTTCCGTACCCCCAGAAGCACCAACCTGATAATTCTGTATCAGCGCTGATTGGAAAAGTTCATTTTGCCAATTCGTGCCTTCGCCCATAGCCTGTACTTCCGCATCGGAGAAAGTTGGCAACCCACCTCCATTAACAAATGCCTCATTTCTAAACTCCGCGTATTGGTGGGCATTGAGCATAGGAATGGTTCGCCTAACTTCTTGTATACCTGTATAGGTTTCAAGGGTTATTTTAGGCTTGCCTGTTTTACCGCGCTTGGTCGTTACTATAACCACGCCATTGGCACCCCTTGACCCATAAATGGCGGTGGCCGAAGCATCCTTCAAAATCTCTATACTTTCTATATCCCCAGGATTTAAGCTGGATAGTGCATTTAGACTAGGAGCTGCGATTACACCTGCTTGACTTTTAACATTATCATTGTAAATTGGAATCCCGTCAATTACATACAATGGTTCATTTCCGGCATTTATAGAATTACCTCCTCTAATCCTTATTGAAAGGGCTCCACCTGGCTGACTTGATGATTGGCTAATCTGTACCCCAGCTGCGCGTCCTTGCAATGCTTGATCAAAAGACGCTACAGGCAAGGCCTTAAGTTCTTCCTCGGATACAGAAGATACAGATCCGGTTAAATCACTCTTTCGTTGTGTACCGTAACCTATTACAACTACCTCATCTAATCCAGCCAACCGCTCCTCCAAGGTAATCCTTAACTCCGTTTGACCTTTTAAAGGAATCTCTTTTGACGCAAAACCTATATAAGAGACAACTAATACAGCCTTCTCATCTGTTAACTTAATATTAAAATTTCCATCAAAATCAGCGGTTACGCCATTGTTGGTTCCCTTCTCCACAATATTCGCACCAGGCAGGGGCGTGCCGTTCTTGTCTGTAACAGTTCCCTTTACATCCACTTTTAGTGCTATCAAGACTTTAGCCTCGACAGACATCCTTTCATCCTCGTTAATAGGCAACAGTAATATCTTATCTCGGTAAATTTCATATTCAATATTGGGGCTCTGCCTGAAAACCAAGTTCAAGACCTTATTGATTTCAGCATTACGAATACGCAAGCTTATAACTCTATCCGTACTAACCGTTTCTATATTAAATATAAATTTAAAGTCGGTACTCGCTTCTATTTCATCTATGACCCGAGCGAGGGTAACATTCTCCAAATCAAGTGTAATCTTTTTCTGGGAATATGTTGAGTTGGCTTGCATCGCAATGGTCACCGTAAGGAGTAATAGCGATAATTTCATCTGTAATTTGAATAGACAGGACATTCTTCCCGCGGAATTCAACCTTTTTTTCATAATTTTGATTATCTAGAGTGGTTATTATTAATAATCGCTGACAATCGGGGAATGGTACGAACATTCCTCGATTTCTTTTTTATTCGATCATTGTCCCTTTTAAGCTGGACACTTTGGCTTTAAGCACTTCATTTCATAGGCGTTATTTTTTTATAATGATTATTTCATCTTTAGAGACCTCAAACTGAATATTGTGCATCTTACTAAAATATTCAAGCACCTGGCTGATTGATTCTTTTTGCACATCAATAGTGGCATTGAAGCGCTGACCTTCAAGGTGGTTTTCTGGATTGATTATAGTTATATTATAATACCTCTCTAACTTTTGAAGAATGTTGTTGAACGGAGCTTCTCTAAAAACCACATATCCATTTACCCAAGAAGTGTAGAGCCCCGTTGGAACTTCTGTCATTTCGATTTTTGAATTCTTTTTATGAAAAGTTCCTTTATAGCCAGGTTTAAGCAATACCGGAGCTTCCTTTCCAACAGAGTTCGGAACCAGTTCGACTAGCCCTGAGACCAAAACAATTTCAGTAACAGAATCTTCAGTATAATTTGCTACATTAAAAGTTGTTCCCAGAACCCTCACATCTAAACTATCCAAACCTACAATAAAGGGATGTGCCTCATCATGACTCACCTTAAAAAAAGCCTCCCCGGATAATTTCACTTTTCTCCCAACTCCCTTCTTAAAAAATGTAGGGAAGGTCATACGGCTACCGGCATTCATGGTTACCTCGGTACTATCAGAAAGTGCCACGGTAATATTTTTACCATAAGGAACCGTTATGGTATTGTATTCAATCTTTTCTGACGGCTCCTTCATATTAAAACTGATTTTGTTACCAGTTTGATTCGCTATCAATTTACCATCATTGTTTTTTATTGCCAAAGTACCAGTTTCCGAAATTTCTTCAACCAGCCCGTTAGAGTGTTCTAATGTGATAGTATTCTCTTTTGACTGAATATTGGTATCTATTACATCTTCAGTTCCTTTATACATGTAAATGCTCACCGCTAGAACACACACGAAAATAGCGGCGTATTTGAGACCCTGAAATACATTTCTTCTTAGGGTAAGCTTTTTGTCCCTTCTAATCTCTTTTAAAAGCTCTTTCTTGGTTTCTTCTAAATCAGCTCGGTTCATTTTGTATAAAACAACAAAGTGCGTTTCTAAATATTTTTTAATAAAACCTGTGTATTCTTCATTACCAAAGTATTGATTTAGCTCATCTAAATCTTTACCGTTGGCAGAATTGCCCAAAAATTTAACAAGTAGCGCTTCTAAGGAAACTAAATTCATACAAGTTTTGTTTACTCTTATAATTATTACGTTCAAAATTTACAATACACTTACTTTTTCTTAATATTTTTTTATATTCAACCAAATTTAGGTTCTATAATTATTATATCGTCAATATGGAGAAGTACAATACGAATGAGGTTTTAATCAATGATTTAAGCAAAGGGAAGGAAGAAGCCTACATCTTTTTATTGGAAAAATATCATCGAAAACTTTTCTCGTATACGCTTACATTAATCAACGACAGGACCTTAGCTCAAGATATAGTGCAGAATACATTTATTAAAACATGGCGTTTTCGCAAAAAACTAAAACCAGACCACTCTATACAGAGCTTCTTGTACAAAATGGTATACCATGAATTTGTGGACGAATACCGCCAAGGCAAAAAACTACTGCCACTAGAAGATAAGTATTACAAACAAATGTTTGAGATATTGGACGAAACAAATGAATATAAATTGGAACGTTTTCTTAACCTCATGTCAAAAGAAATTGATAAACTTCCTCCCAAATGCCGTGAAATTTTTACACTCAGCAAGCAAGAAGGGCTTACAAACAAGGAAATATCAGAACATCTTTCCATATCAATCCGTACGGTTGAAGCACAAATAGGAAAAGCCTACAACAAACTACGTAATCGTCTCAACGAGCAGTACAAAACAGTATTTTTTCTATATTTCAAAGGCACAAATTCGTATGCATAGTTACTCTCAACGAAGTCTTACAAAATTGTCTTTAGAAAAAAGATAAAGAAATACTACTGTACAACATATTGTAATCATTCTTTTAAAACATAACGACATCTATTCTTATCTAACTTTTTAGGCTGTCTTTAAGAGCATAAATGTTCACGAATTCATCCCTTACAACCCTATTAGGTTAAAAGGAATTTACTTCGCTACCTGACTCTTGTTTACATTAACTTTGAGTCTCGGTCGAGCGCATTTATATCGAACAATTTTAACTACTAACAAATTGCTCTTTCTCTAATACAGAAAGTATTCAATGTTAGCCATTACCCTTATCAATTCCCGGTAAAATTTGTTATGTTTTCATTATTATACTTTTGTACCTCTAACGAATCTACAGCTATATTAGTAAGAACTACATTATTTACAGGAAGCGCCTCATCACCTATAATCCGAGACACATACATTGCTTTATCAACCTTAATATCAGAGATATATACATCACCAATAGTAGTCAGTCTCTTTTCAATTGTAGGCACTAGGTTACGCCACTGATATAGCACATCTGTTTCAATACCTAATACACTTTTCTTTAATGTACCGGCTTTAATATTTTGCACAAAGATGTTTTTGGCATAACCTCCACGCCGCTCATTAGTCTTAACAAATACTAAGTTAAACATCTCGGCATTTTCTAAAACAGTACAATTTTCCACAATTACATTCTCAACTCCGCCTGACAGTTCACTTCCAATAGCCAATAACTGATGGCCATTTTTAATAGTACAGTTTCTCATGACAATATTCTTAGATGGTGTATTTAATCTCCATGCATCCTGATTTCTGCCTGATTTTATAGCAATTGCATCATCCCCTTGGTCAAAAACACAATTTTCAATTAAAATATTCTGACTCATTTCAGGATCAACACCATCATTATTGTGACCGTGGGCCGTAACTTCTAAATTTCGAATAACTATATTTTTTGAAAGATACGGGTGTATCGTCCAAAAAGGGCTATTTACAATGGATATTCCATCTAGTAAAATGTTCTCACTCCGATTGAATTGTATAAACTGCGGTCGAAAGTGAGCTGAGTCATTGACCATTTGCCTATCTACTACCGGTTTATTAGATGAAGACATATAATAAAGCCTTTTTAAACTCTTTAAATGTGGTTCTGGCCTTGCAAACCACTCTTTCCAAACATCCATTTTGGCTTGAAGTGTTCCCTTTCCCGTAATGGCTATATTCTTACACTCAAATGCATAAATAAGTGGTGAATAATTATAACACTCCATTCCTTCCCATGTGGTTTGAACGGGCGGTAAATAATCTTGAGGGTTTTCGGAAAAAAGTAAAATAGCTCCCTCGTTTAAATGAAGGTTTACATTACTTTTGAAATGAATTTTGTTTGTTAACCACTCTCCTGCAGGAATTACAACTATACCTCCACCATTCTTATTAGCTTCCGTAATGGCTGCTTCAATTGCGAAAGATGTCGCTTCTTTATCTCCTTTTTCAGCACCAAAATCAGTAATCAAAAACTTTTTACAATTGCTGAAATCAGGAATTTTTATACTGGGCATCTCAAAAGGAGCTTTAATCTTAATCTCATCTACTTCTACTGTAGATTGCTTCTTTACGCATGAGATAGATAATGACAATATTGAAAAGACAATAAGTTTATACCGTTTCATTAATAACAAAATTTAGGGTTGATCATGATTAACTAAAATTTATTCTGAAGAAAATTGCTAAGTTACTTTTTCAATATTCCCTCTCAGTCTCTAATTTATTCTAGCAGTTTATTTAGGGCAAATTCGGTCAGCATTTCGTGATTCCCTTCAAAAATATTTAAACTTAGGTTTCCATACTCTCGTTTGAGGTAGACTTTCCTCCCCCCAATACTATCAAGCCTAACTGATGGGGATATGTGCTGGAGTAACTTTAGAGCTTCCGTATCTGACACATACTTGGTGCTATCAGAAACTGACAAATCTTTTAATATTTTATTATAAAAATTTATAGAATGTGTAATGGGCACACTGCCTCGAAAGCCATCATAGACTCCTGCATAAATCGATAGCGAAGCACTAGTTAAGCGTGTCGTAGGCGTTTTCATAAATAAAGGTGATTTTCGTTTGGCCAAATCGACGTTTAATTCGTTTCCAGAATTTGTACAGTCAAGTATATCCTTACGGTACTTATTTCGTCTTACGGTACTTTCGCGATGCCATGCGATCAAATCTGAGATTGGTGCCCAAGCTGCAAATTTTTTTACTTTATGTTTTAATTTCATGAACGAAGCTAAAGTTGCATACCCCCCTCCGCTGACACCAATGACATAGATTTCAGTTGTATCGACATTTGAGTTCTGAATGGCATAAGAGATAGAATCCTCAATATCCGAAATGGCTAATTCGCTGGCGCAGGCATTCACTGTATTATTGGACCCTCGAAAATCTGGATGGATATAGTTTAAATCCTTTTGTAGTATCATAGGTGTTAAATCATCCACCTGCTGATAATCACCGCTCCATGTATGCAAGGAAACAATTAAAGGTTTACTAGACTTTGAGGCTGTTTTATAAAAGTAAGCTCTCTGAGCATAACCATCTACACTAGAAGGAATCTCAACCAACTTAAAGTCGCCACTCCATTTATTTTCTCTAGTATCATCAAATTTTTTAATCTTTTCTTCGGATTTATGATTCTTTAATGTGTCAAACTGGCTTTGCCCCAAACAAATTTCCGGAGCAAGTATAATTAACAACTTTAATGTTATATATAAATATTTAATATATCGATTTACCATTAGATCGTGTTTAGTTTACTTCAGTAAAAAAATTAGGTGAATTATTAAGCTCTTTGTATTAAAAGCTATTTCTTTAGTATTAAAGTTTCAGGACTGTAGTTATTCCTATCCCGGATTAAAATCTGATGACTCCGCAAAATAACAAAGCTAATTGTTAGGCTGAGGAAACTTACGCATAGGGGAATATCTCAAATAGCTATCGAAAATTTCCGTATCCGGTCCCACTACACGGGAATCGTTTGTATTTGTCAGTATGCTCACAAGTTCGTTTTTTAGCTTACTTTCAATATCGCTCAAATCTGTTCTACCTACTAAATTGTTCAAGCACGCTGGATCTTTCCGAATATCATATAATTCAAATTCAGGTCGTTTGCCAAATGATAGATTATAAAAAAGCCGATTATCTGCATCAACCGCATTTTCTAAAATAATTTGTTTGCTGGGGCTCTCATCCACATCGGTAAACGCACTCATTGGATAATAGGTGCCATCCGGTCCTACACCATCTCTGGGGAGCAGTAAAGTGGTATCGTTAGGGGAGTACATTTGAGGCGCACCGGCCGGCCATCGCTCCGGTCGCATGTTCCATATATAAAGGTAATCTTTACTACGAATGGTACGTTGAGGGTAACCCATATTTTTATACCTTGAAGATGAATGACGTTCCCTACCTGAAAGGGCATAAGAGTCGGTACTTCTAACGACACCCTGTTCTTTTGAAACTAATAAATCTAAAAAACTTCTACCCGAAACAGGCATCATTCCATCGGCCTTTTCTTCAGCTATCTCTAGAATAGTTGGAGCCAAATCTACAAATGATATCGGGTCTTCTATAATCCTACCTCCAACATACTTCTTAGGATATCTAATAGCCATTGGAACATGTATCCCGTATTCGTAACCGTTTGCTTTGGCCCTGGGAAATGCTTTACCATTGTCCGAGGTAACAATAACAATTGTGTTTTCCAATTCTCCAATTTCTTCTAAATAGTCTAACATTTTTTTAAGATGCAAATCGAACCATTCAACTTCTACTGAATAATCCAAAAGATCACCTCGAACCTCCTCATTATCCGGCAAGAAACCAGGCACGGAAACTTCTTCAAGTTTTTTCTCCGTTTTCCTCCAAGAACCCTTTTCGAAATTTCTATGAGGCTCTCTGCCCCCATACCAAAAGAAAAAAGGTTTTTGTTCCGTAACATTTTCCATGAAATATTTAAAGTTTCCAAAATAATCTGTATTCGACATTTCGGTCGTAAACCCATTTTCCTTATTGCCGCTCTCATCATAGGTGAGGTTTGAATGAGCAATGCCCGCAGCATTAGTTCTTCTCCATAAAGAATCCTTTTTGTCTCTAGCGTACTGAAAAGGTTCAACACCTTTGCCTGTACGCCCCGTTGCGTAACCTCCCTTATTTAATATATCAATGAAAGGCACAAACTTTTTAAGCCAAGAGGAAGCATGTTGACCAGATTGCTCATTTTGCCAAGGGTAACGCCCTGTTACAATAGCACTTCTCGAGGGTGCGCAACCTGGTGATCCAGCCATGCAGTTTGCGAAGTACACACCTTCACGCGCTACGCGATCAAAAGCAGGTGTATTGATGAACTTACAACCTTCAAAACTTGTATGAGCAAATGACTGGTCATCGCTGATTGCAAATAAGATATTCGGAGGACGAACTTGACCTACGTTAGATGCGTTACCAATAAAACAAGAAAGAAATAGTAATGGAATTAATGTAAATTGATTGGGAATTCTATACATAGTGCTATCTATTTTTAAGAGTTTCGTTCTTTATATATTTATACATTATCACTAATTTGAGATTAAGATTGATTATTAATTCCTTTGAATGGGTCCTAACTTCGGTCTAGCTTGCTTACCAAGAGTTAGCAATAGCTCATGATAGATTTAAAACTATGGAAAAACCTACAACCTGTTTAATCCGAATACATTGCTATTGTAATTCATCTTAAATTAGATGGTTCCACACCTGTTTTTAAAATCTCAGGAATGGCTAACAATAAAACAGTTTCGTTGGCTAAATAACTTACTTTATATTCATTCGCTTTTAGCTATCTCAAAGTTATAATCAAACTTCCTTTATTCTATTACGAGTCATAAATGCAATACACTAACCTTTTCTTTAATTTTTTAACGATATCATTTTTATTTAAAGGAAAAACTGAGGATTACATATGACCCTTGACATTTGTTTTTCCTCTAATATGGAGTTTACTAGAAAATTATAATCTCGTTCTGCAATCTGTAAAAAAGACTCTATAAAAACGGAGCTGAGACATTCAGGATTAGGCTTCAAATAAACTCATCAGCAGGTCACACATAAAGCATATCTTAAAAACCGATCGGTCATTACTGGGTTTGGAAAGGGCCCCTAAACCGGAGAAGTCACAGTGCCCCGAAGATTCAACCCATAGACCGAAGTGCCTAGGCTGATCTTTAAAACATTCCCTTCTCATACAAAGAATCGATGGGATTCCTTATTTGCACCTGCACCCGTTCAAGTGAGCTTTCTTTGATCAAAACGAAGATGCAAGTAACACTAGCACGTGCTTCCGCTAAGTTGCTATTCCTTATTAGCTAGAATTTCTGAAATCAAGGATTCCATAGTTTTCATAACTACAGTATTTTAAGGTTATACCTACTCTATTTACAAGGTTTTCGGTTTCCCCTTTCGTTGCAACATTTTTAAGTATGAAAGACATTTAAATTAAGGCACGCATGCCTATTCCAGGTATCATCAGAGATTTTCAAAAAAGCATTTTGTTAATCGAAAAAAATCAAACGAGTTCCATGGAAATTCTTTGAATGTCCATATTTGATTAATATCTCATTCTGCCTTTATCGTCGTAAAAGCAATTTAGACTCTCAAAATAAAATTGAAGTATGGGTAGAGTTTTGAAATCCAAATTCCCTTTATATCTTATTTAAAGTACAAATACGGAGTTGTTAATCTCTCATTTACAAAATGCATCCATTTAGAGTCAATACTCTAAATGAAACTTGTGGAGTCAGAAAACCCAACAATGAAAATAAATTGTAAACGAAACTCTTATATTAGAAAAGGAGGGGGCCGGGAAAAGAGCTGATTTGCGGCAATAGTGCTTGAGATAATAAAATTGTAGTTTTCAACTATCTATCTCTCTCTCTGAACAATTGGTTCTGTGTTTTCAATTGTGAAATCCTGCGAGTCTGGAGTAATGGCTGGAGTTAAATTATTTGTATTGATATGGATACACATAGCGTAATCTACTGTATGATTTTCTTCATTCGTATGAGAAAACACATGTAACCCTGCTGCCATTTTCGCAGTTAAGAAAAGGGCAAGGACGAGAAGGGTGATGCTATTTTTTAGACGACCATTTTTTCATCAAACACAGACCTACTAAAATATTCCAAATGTTGTTTTATTATAGTCTAAATAAAAGTTAATGGTTATGGCTACTTATAGCACGTTCTAATTTCCAGGTTAAATAACGGGGCAATTGCTACTGAAAGCACCTGTAATTGTATGGATAGTTATATCGTACAGAGTAAAACACTATATTAGGGAGCCTCATAAAATTGAACAGTTTATAAAATTTTTTTCACTAGGCAAAATTGACCCGGCCGTTTGAAACTAATGCCATGTATTACTAACACAATTAGATGGCTTCCTGCCTTTGGGCCCATTTAAACAATTTTCAAATGATCGTATGCCGTACCCTTGCCTTCTAATTCTTTTCTGGAATTGCCTTTCAACTTGCTCCTTAACTTCATCATATCCTTGCTGATTTTCTTTTCGATGACCCGGGCATATTTTTGGGTCGTGGACAGTTTGGTATGGCCCAACATTTTGGAGACGGTCTCAATAGGAACATCGTTGAGAAGTGCAATGGTGGTTGCAAATGTATGACGCGCCACGTGAAAGGTCAGGTTCTTTTCGATATGGCAGAGCTTGGCTATCCTCTTTAGATATTGGTTGGTCTTTTGGTCGCTGAACATCCTTAAAAGAGTATAGTCATTCTCGATGGACGGATGATCGGCGTACTTGTCAAGGACGGCTTTTGCTTCTTCCAACAGTGGCAACCTGACAGGAGTATTCGATTTCTGGCGCCTGACTTTGATCCATTCCTGCCCATCTACCCCTTGTACGATATCCTTCTTGTTCAGGTTCCTTACTTCGATGTAACAAAGTCCCGTATAACAAGAAAAGACGAATACGTCCCTAACCAGGCTCATACTTTTGTTGGGCAAGTGTATCGCTGCCATTGCGTCTAGCTCGAACTGCTCTAGATATGGACAGTCGAACTCTTCGAACCTAAGTTCGTACAGCGCAAATGGATGTGCCTTGATCCAACCATGTTTAAAGGCCACGGTCATAAATTTCTGTAACCGTTCCATATGCTTCATTATTCCATTGTTGTTCAAGGGCCGGGACTTCTGCAAAGGACGGCAAGTGCGGAGATAGTGTTCAAATTTGACAATAAACGAATAATCGATTTGGGCCAGGTACACATCATCGGACTTAAATTGCTTTTTGATAAAGCGCAAGAGGTACTTTTCTGTAGCACTATAGTTTTTGACGGTACCCGCTGCCAATTTTTTGAACTCGTTCTCCTTATGATATACTATCAGGTCTCTGCACGTCAAGACCGCCTTGTCCTTTCCCAGGTAACGTTCCTTGACCGCTAATGCCGTAATTACCCTCCCTTCGTCCCTAAGCTCCCTATAGGACCTTTTGATTCCGGAATTTATATTATCCAGTATATCGCTGATGTACCTTGCGTTCTTTGTCCTGATCCTGGCACGACAGGTTTTGGAGCACCAATGTTTCTCCAAAATGGTTTCCTTCGTACTTATATCGATAGCTTTACTGTCTATCCAGATACGGGCATATATGGGAAAGGTCCCATCCTTCCTCATCGAGGTCCTTTTCAACCAAAAATGTACGTTCAATGTGTGTGAAGTTGTCATCACTTTCGTTTTTAATTAAAAAATCAGTTAAACGAAAGCCAAATCGCCTCGAAAGTCAAATAAGGGCATGTGCATAAATTTAGGAAATTATTTCCTAAAAAAATAGGACACTAAATAGGACACTAATGAATATGCCCACAAACGGGCATAAAAAAAACCAGTAAAAATGTATTTTACTGGTTTTCATTCATTTACATATTAAAAAATTATTTTTAATACCCTATACGTCGGGATGACAGGATTTGAACCTGCGACCACACGCCCCCCAGGCGTGTACGCTACCGGACTGCGCTACATCCCGAAATCGGATTGCAAAAATATAAAAGTTAAGCAGATATTCTGCTATCTTTTAGAAAAAATACAGTAACTACTCCAAATGCTCCATCCAACCGAATAAAAGCTCTGGCCACGTTCTTAAATGCTTATCTGCCAAGCCCAATGCAAAACCATGTCCGCCAGTAGGAAATATGTGCAAAGCGGCCGGCACGTTGTTTTTAACCAATGCTTTATAAAACACTAGGCTGTTCTCCACTGGCACCGCTTTATCATCCGTAGCATGCAATAAAAAGGTAGGTGGTGTATTTGATGTTACTTGTTTTTCATTACTAAAGTAATCAACCGTTTCCGGTTTCGGGTTTTGGCCTAACAAATTATTTTGAGAGCCTTTATGCGTAGACGATTGATTAAAAGCAATCACCGGATAGCACAGGGTTAAAAAATCAGGTCGAGCACTCAATTTATCAGCTTCATCAATTGGGACGTATACCTTTTCATCAAAATGGGTCCCTAATGTAGAAGCCAAATGTCCACCAGCCGAAAAACCCATGGCACCAATTTTATTTGGGTCGATATTGAACTTCTCCGCTTTGTTCCGCAGCAGACGTACGGCACGCTGAGCATCTATTAAAGGAACATTTTCTTTATGCGTCTGAGATACAGATGATGGCAAGCGATACTTGACTACGATACCTGCAATTCCTTTGCTGTTCAAAAATTTGGCGACATCCGTTCCTTCCCAATCATAGGCTAGAATACTATACCCTCCACCAGGGAAAATCAGCACCGCTTGGCCCGTAGCGTTCTTTTTTGATGGCAAATACACTTCTATCGTTGGTTCTTGCACCCTACTAATTCGTAAAATATCTTTTACCTCATGAACTTCCTTTTCATCGGATACTACATGGTTCGGAATTTTGTTTTTTGGCCACAATGGAATTATGGTGTCCTGTGAAAATGCGTTTACACTCATTGCAAATACGGTAAGGATTAGGAGTTTGTTCATCTCAAAAATTTTATCATTAATTACAATCCCATTTAAAATTCGCGATCGGATATTTATGGGCTCCTTCTAAATTGTAGTGCCACCATTCTGTTCTGGTAGACCAAAAACCATGCTTTTCCATCGTTTCCTTTAAGAGCTTTCTATTATCCAAAATCTCCTGTGGCAAATCAAAATTATCATGGTACGCCCGTTTTCCGAAGAAATCAAAATCGGTTCCCATATCCAATTCTTCTCCATCCAATGACTCCAAAGTAATATCCACAGCACCACCTTTGTTATGAATAGAACCTTTTTTAGGATTGGCTACATATTGTGGATTTGGTACAATTTTCCACATTTTATACTGAACGGAATTTGGTCTATAGCAATCAAAGAATTTAATCCGCACACCGCTCTTTTTAAAATCTTCATTGGCCTTTAACAATGCCTTAGCGGTTATTACGCGGGTATAGCACTCTGCACAGTCATAAACTTTTTCTTTTAGAAAATTGTTCTTGGTGGCATACCGCATTTCATATGCAAAACCGTCACTAAAATCAGCTAAACGAACGAATGTTGTGTCCGTCAATTTATCAAAAGTCCTGAATGTTTTTTTGGATATTTTCTCCTCTTTTATAGTGGTATCTACCTGCTGAACGGCTACCTTCCGCTTGTGCTCTGCGCCTTTTTTATCTTTTGGGCTTTCCCTACATGAAACAAAAAAAACCAAGAGAACAATTGCACTATAAAAATTCCTCATAAAAATAGTTTCTAGATAGATTATCGCATTCAACATCTATCTCCAATAAAGATTAAATCAACCTGATTTTCAAGTTTCATGCAAGTTATTACTTTCTAGCTATTACAATTACCCAATCTTTCTCTTTTTGACCATTATAAGCAGACAGTTCAACACTGTTCGGTTTGGTGATTTTCCAACCTTCATTTTGCTTATCATAAAGCATTCCCCCTAGTTTTGGATCATAGAACGCAATGGTAAAAGCACCATCCCCTATGGCAAGATCTGTGGTCTGATTTTTAGGCAAATACACTACGTAAATTTCATCTTTTTTCGCAAAACAGTAGGCTTTATCATTGCTGACCAACTCGTCATGGTTTTGCATTGTTTCATATGGCAAATGGTCTTCAAAGAACTTTATGGCATTATTACTAATATCCCACCATGCATCACGAGCTCTAAAATTCTCTGCCGAAATATCATTATTAGGAACATCTTTCCCTCCAAAATACCATGAAGTTCCTGCTGCACCGGACATTAGGCTGCCCCAAAGACTACTATGCATTACCATATCATGATTATTATTTGCGGCCGTATCTGTTGTAACACCTATATCCCAATGGCCAATTTCATCTAGATACACCACCCAGGGTCTTTTTTTCTTAACAGAAAGTTTTAGCCATTTTTTCACTTCTTTATGCACTTCAGTAGTGTCATACATCTGTAAAGATGGAACTTCAAACTTTTTATACCCCAGCATTGGAGTAAACGTTTCTTTAATGGGATCCAAAGGTCTACCTTCTCTACGCTCCCCGGTGACCCTAACGTGGTTATGTACGGCAATGGGGTGATTATATGGATCTATATTACGAATATAATCCGCATAACTTTTTAACTGCTCAGGACTACGGTTTGTTTCTTCCCCTAAATTCCAGACTACACCCAAGTGATGGCCGAAGCGAGCAACCAATTCCTTATAAAATAGCTTCCTTTCAAGCCCCAGCTCTCCTTTGTTTAAAATAGTATCGTTTTCTGTTTCTTGGGTAAATACGTTCATAGCCATGCCCAACTGATCCATATGGGTGAAAACCATTTCCCATTGGTCCAGTTTACTTACATCGTAGCGGGTTTGTTCATCATGTGCTACCCATGGCCACACATCATTACCATCTCCATTTTCGTTCATCACAAGAAAATAAAGGCTGTTCATTCCCTTTCCGGATAAATAATTGAGTGCTCCTATTATGCCTTTTCCATTATAAAATCCCCAAACCGGGTCTGAATCCTTCCAATCATTCACATGGGCCGAATATTCATGCAGACCTTCATCCAAAGTTGGAGTTGCAGGCCCTCCATTATCGTAAGTACCGTCAAATTCAGCATATGCCAAAAAGTTCTCGGGACTTCCTACTCCATTTTTTAAAAAAGGTTTTCCTGTTTCACTTTGCTTAAGATAATGTGTTCCATTATAAACAAGTCTTCCCTTCCTATAAAATCCATTGGCAGTTGAGTCTACGGGCTGCACTTCAAAGTTTCCGGTTATGTTCCAAATACTTTTGTTCTTTTTGGGTAGGGTGAATTGTTTTACGGCTATATTTTCGCCTTCCATCAAAAATGCTTTAAACTCCCATTTTCCTATCTTATCCGGAGAAAATTTCACGCGCCATTTATTTCCTGATTCCGCACTTGAGTTTGCCGCATCTCCATCAGCAGCAAAATAACCATGAACGTTAAAGGTAGTGTCCTTGTTCGAAAAATTAACAAGCAAGGAGTAATCTAAAAAGGGGTTTACAGAGTCCATTTCGGAAACCTCCGGGCCATTAAAAGTCAACGTAATAGGTTGCCATTTTTTTAAGTTGCCTTCAAGCAGGTAATTCTTGGTATTTTCCTTTTTGGCACATGAACTTAACACTAAAAAAAGTGTACAGATAAACGCAAAAAACTTCAATAATCTGTGGGAATACATAAGTAGTTGTTTGGTTTTAAGTGCCGATAAGATAAGTATTTTTTTTGGTGTGAAAATCCAATTTGAAGCCAATTTTATGTTTCATATCTTCACTACGTATTTTCTACATGTAGTCATATTAAATTACAAGGATTTATAACCAAGTTAGGGTCATTAAAGTTGAATTAAAAAAAATCGCATTATCCATTAAAGCAGATCAAATGAAATTTTTACCAACCATACCTTTACTAGGTTATCTTGTTCTTTCTATCTTTTTCTCTGCTTGCAAAAATAACGCTGAAAAACCTACGGACTCTAACGATGAAAGCCGTAATGATAAGCCGCCAAACGTTATCCTGATTGTAGCTGACGACCAAGGATGGGGAGACTTAAGCAGTAATGGAAACACCAATCTAAACACACCCAATATTGATGCCCTGGCCACCTATGGAGTTTCTTTTGAAAACTTTTATGTGCAACCTGTCTGCTCCCCTACCCGTGCTGAATTAATGACCGGCAGACATTTTCCCAGAACCGGTGTATATTCAACTTCTTCTGGAGGCGAGCGCATGAACTTTGATGAAATAACCATAGCTGAAATATTAAAGAGTTCAGGCTACAAGACCGCGGCTTATGGCAAATGGCATAATGGAATGCAACCTCCATACCACCCCAATTCACAGGGGTTTGACGATTTCTATGGATTTGCCTCCGGTCATTGGGGCAATTATTTCAGCCCTATGCTAGAGGAGAATGGTAAAATTGTTAAAGGTGACGGCTTCCTTGTTGATGACCTTACGGATCATGGTCTGGATTTCATCGAGAAAAACCGAGATAGGCCATTTTTTCTATACCTCCCATACAATACACCCCACAGTCCCATGCAAGTTCCAGATGAATATTGGAACCGGTTTGCCGACAAGAAATTAAATCTATTTTCTGATGATAAAGAGAATGAAAATATAGATTTTACAAAGGCTGCTTTGGCTATGGTAGAGAACATAGATTATAACGTAGGCCGTATAAGTGCCAAATTAAGGAAGCTTTACCTAGAGGATAATACCATCATAATTTACTTGTCCGATAATGGACCGAATAGTTCCCGGTGGAATGGTCACATGAAGGGTAAAAAAGGATCCACGGATGAAGGCGGGGTCCGAAGTCCTCTTTATATACAATGGACCAATGTTCTAAAACCCGGAAAAAAGATACCCGAAATTGCAAGTGCTATAGATATCCTTCCCACCGTAACTAGTTTAACAAACGCTACGTTAAAAACTACAAAACCATCTGACGGAAAAGACCTTTCACCTTTATTATTTGAGAACGAAATTGCGTGGAAAGACCGCTTTATCTATAATTTCTGGAATGGTAAAGTAAGCGTACGATCCCAAAAATATAGATTGGATAGTGAAAACCGTTTGTATGATATTTCAAAAGACAGAGGGCAAATTACAGATATTTCTTCTAGATTACCTGCAATAACAGACTCAATGAAACTAGCCAAAGAGAATTGGTTAGCGAAAATAAATCCAATTACTTCGGAAACTGACAGTCGGCCTTTTACACTTGGTGATCCGCATTACCAATTTACTCAGCTTCCCGTTCGCGATGCAGTAGCACATGGAAACGTTAAGCGAAGTAATCAACACCCGAACGATACTTTCTTTACGGATTGGAAGAGTTCCAAAGATTCAATTACTTGGGACGTTGAAGTACTTGCTGGCGGTCAGTTTGAAGTACAGATGTACTACACTTGCGCCAAAGAAAACGTGGGTTCTATAGTGGAACTTAGTATGGGTAATAGCAAAATAGCCACAAAAATTGTTGAGGCGCATGACCCACCTCTTAAGGGAGGTGAAAATGACCGTACACCTCGTATGGAATCATACGTCAAAGATTTCAGCCCCATTAAACTGGGGAATATTATTCTAAAAAAGGGTAAGGGAACCTTATTGTTAAAAGCCACCGAAATCCCTGGAAAAGAAGTGGCAGACGTACGCCTACTCATGTTTAAACGGGTGAATTGATATATGGACAGCAGCAAGTTTTTAGGGCAACTATAACCATAAAACAAAAGCCTTCAACTCGTTTGAGTTAAAGGCTTATGATCATCTTATTTGGAGAAATACTATTCTAGACTTTTTAAATACTCCAAACTTTTAGGCACTTGCTCAACAACACTAGAGGATTCATCCTCAATGAACATATACTCAATACCCAATTCTTTGGCTTCGGCAACAATACCGGCAATATCTACTTGACCTTTACCTAAAACAACATTGGTTTCATGATCTTCCTGTCCGGTATTATTTCCCTTTACGCCTTTCTCCATATCTTTTAGATGAAGTAAAGTAAATTTAGATTTGTATTTCTTCATTAGCGCCAATGGGTCTGCCCCACCGTGTTGTGCCCAAAACACATCTAGTTCAAAAGTATAATCTGTGGCATTTTTCACCATATAGTCGAACAAAGTTCCATCCTCATAAGGACGAAATTCATAACCATGTGGGTGATACGCCAAAGTAATACCGTTTTCCTTTAGTTGTTTGCCAGCTTTATTAAATACCTCTGAAGCATGTTGGGTTTCTTCAAGATCCCATTTATTATCATCGTGAGGCACCCATGCGCACATAACATACTTAGCGCCATAAGCTTTTGCATTTTCTATAACTTGTGGAACGTTATTTTCAAGGTCACCAAATTTGGCGCCAACACTCACCACATCTAGATTATTGGTTTTCAGCAACTTCTTAAATTCCTTTAGAGATAAGCCGTAAGTTTCTCCTCCCTCAATTTTAGTAATCCCCCAACCTTTAATGGTTTTCAGGGTTTCAGGCACATCTTCCTTAAACTGGTTTCGTAAACTATATAGTTGTAAACCTACTTCTTGTGCCGATAGCGATACCGTAAAAAGTGCCGCTGCGATAAAAACATTGATTTTTTTCATTCTCCTATGTATTAATTAAAACCGATAAGCCCTTAAATATTAAAGACCACCAAGCCAACATATTATGTCAACAAATTCCCCTCATCGTCCCATTCGGCGATAACGTCACGTTTACTTTGATCAACGCATTTTGCAATCCATTCTGGGTCGTATTCCACACCATGCTTCTTAAGCACGTCATCAGGAACACCATCCCAGATATTGGGTGAATTACCTTTATAGCCCAAATCGGCAATGCCTACTTTTGAAGTATAGTAACCGGTAACCACCAGATTCCGCATCAAGGCGAAAAACTGTATCTCCAATGGCTGGTCATCCAAAGGCACTTCCATATCCTGATTACAGATTTGGTCCAATATTTCTTTCTGCTGGTCCAAAGTAGCTCCTTTGAACTCAACACCGTAATCCGTATTCGATTTATGATCCAACCACATCAGTCCGCCCAAAAGAGTGTTCTGCATCTGTGGCATATCCTTACCTATAAATTCTATGAACTCGGGAACATCGGCCTCCAAAGGACCTCCATGCGGTTCTTTCGGCGGAAGGATGACCGTACTCAAAACGGCAATGGTATCCATCTCATGTTCGTTGAACAATTGCTCCGCGTTCAGTTTCTCTACACGCTCCAATTCCTTTGGCGTCCTTCCAAAATAATTGGTATTCTCGGCAACGGCTGTTTCCGTAGTTACGGGCTCCCCTCCTTCGGTCTTACATCCGTGAAAGGCGATGGCACTTGCTCCAGCACCCAATATCATAGTCTGTATACTCTTTCTTCTGTCCATCCCCATTAGATATTTTGTTGTTTCAACTGTTCAATAATATAATCCGATGCCCTCCATGACAAGGCCAAAATGGTCCAAGTACAGTTCTTGTCCGCTTGAGAAACGAAAGGTCCAGCATCTACGATAAATACATTATCAACATCGTGCAACTGGTTGAACTTGTTCGTTACCGAGGTCTTTGGGTCGTTGCCCATTCGCGTGGTACCCACTTCATGAATAATCTCGCCGGGAGCATGAAGACCATAGTCCTTATCCTTACCTGGTTTGTTTAGATAGATTCCGCCCATATTATGTGAGATTTCTTCAAAAGTATCCTGCATGTGCTTTGCTTGCTTCACTTCGATATCGGACCATTTATAGTTAAACTTCAGTACGGGAATACCGTAATCATCTACCGTGGTCGGGTCTATCTCGCAGTAGTTTTCCTTTACTGCCAGACCTTCTCCCCTACCACCGAAACCTACGATAGCCCCGTAATATCTCTTTACATCGTCACGTAACTTATCTCCATAACCACCAGTAGGCTGACCTACTAATTTGTTGAAGCTATCTTGGTCAAATCCAAATCCGTAATTAGGCTGTCCCATACCTCCCCAAACTTCTATGTGGTACCCTCTTGGGAAACCTAGACTTTTATTATCTCCCCACCATGGGCTGTAAACGTGCATACCGCCAACGCCGTCTTCGTTGTACGATACATCACGGTCCATAAGATCTGGCACAAAAGCCATACCACTACTTCCAGTAGAATCATGGAGATATTTACCAACAAGATCGCTGCTGTTTCCAAGTCCGTTAGGGTGTTGTTTACTTTTACTGTTTAAAAGAATTCGTGCGGAACTACAGGCCGAAGCAGCAAGTACTACTACCTTTGCTTTTAATTTATATTCTTTTCTGTCTTCTTTATTGATATAGGATACGCCCGTGGCCTTACCCTCTTCATTAGTGGTGACCTCACGAACCATTGCATTTACGAACAACTTAACCTGTCCGCCACTTTTCTGTGCAGGGAAGATCAAACAACTTCCCGAAGAGAAATCGGCATAGACCTGACAAGAACGGTTACACTGCCCACAGTAAAAACATACTCCACGATCGTTGTTGATACGTTTGGTAAGCATGGAAAGCCGACCTGGAATCACGGGAACACCTGATTTCTTGGCCCCTTTTATATAAAAAAGCTCGTGCAATCTTGGTTTTGGCGGAGGGAGGAAAAATCCATCAGGGTCGTTTTCACGGCCTTCATTGGTACCGAAAACACCGATCAGTTTATCGACCTTGTCGTAATATGGTTTTACATCTTCATAGCCGATAGGCCAATCTTCTCCATAGCCATCGCGGGTCTTTCCCTTAAAATCCAAAGGTCCGAAACGCAACGAAATTCTTCCCCAGTGGTTGGTACGGCCACCGAGCATTCGCGAACGCCACCATTTAAAGGTGGTGCCCTCAGCATGTGTATAGGGTTCTCCATCTACGCTCCAATCGCCATAGGACATGTCCCACTCACCAAAAGCACGCGTGGTTCCCGCTCCTCGGCGAGGAGAATCATAGGGGTTTTTTAATTGGGTCATTGTTTTGGGATCGGCCGGGTCAAAAAATGGACCTGCCTCTACAACGGCTACATTTAGACCGGCATCCGCCAACTGCTTTGTGGCCATACCGCCTCCTGCCCCCGAGCCGACAATAATCACGTCGAACTCTTCGGCACTCTCCTTAATCTGCATAAATTGTGTGGTTTTGTTAGTTTGTGTGCCCAATTTAAAAATAAAAAGTGTTATTCCACCACTTTTTTCTACGGCCGCTTTACATTTAACATTCTCAAAAGTTGTTCATTTGCCTTAAAGCCTCAGACACAGTTTTTACAGGTAATTTACAGGTTGTATTCTGACACACATAAATGAAAGTACCATTAGTCTCATACCGATCCTTAAAAAGAGGGGCGTCATTTTCTACAGTACTCCCCACCACCAATGCATTGGTTAAATGCATTTTATTTAAAGCGTTTACCAATATATTAGCATCATTACCTACTACGGCAATCTCAAAATATGGGTAAACATTATTCAACAAAAGAGCGTTCCATTTGGAATAACTAGATGCACTTTCCGTAATAGCCGGCACCATTGAGGATAACATCCGCTTTGACTTCTTTATGTAGTCCGTATTATATTCTAGGTGTCCCAATTGAAACAAGTTATGCGCCATAACCGCATTTGGGGAAGGCAGCACACCATCATCGGTTTTTATAATTTTTGCAATAAGATCGTTACCTTCATTATAGTGATACATTCCCGAAGCTTCATCTGCAAATTCAGAACCAACTACACTATTTAATTCCTTTGCAAAATCTAAATATTCTGTGTTTAAAGTAACTCCGTACAACCGCAAAGAAGCATCTATCATAAAGGCATAATCTTCAATAAAACCCTCCTTACGCTGACTTCCCTTTTTAAACGTATGAACCAGTTTTCCGTTTTGATACGAATTGGATTTTATAAAAGAAAAAACACTTTCTGCCTTTTCTAAAAATTGCTCTTGACCAAAAGCCTTATATGCCTCTACAAAACCGTTAATGAGTAATGCATTCCAAGATGTTATAATTTTATCATCACTTCTAGGGCGTACTCTTTTATTTCGTGCCTCTAACAGTTTTTTATTCCATTCCCCCTTTATAAAATTCAACTTACTCTGCTCAAGATTATGCTCTTTTATGAACTGGGCATCATCAATCTTTCTATGTAAAACATAATTACCATGCTCCCAAATAGCATCTTTTTTAATAGTGTAATATGCCGAAAAAAGCTCAAAGCCATCGCCTAAAACCGACTTTAATTCCTCTTCTTTCCACACATAAAATTTTCCTTCTTCTCCCTCACTGTCCGCATCTAACGCTGCATGGTATCCTCCATTTTCATCCAACATTTCCCTGTCAAGAAAATCTATAGTTTCTAATACTACATTTTTTAAGACATCATCTTTAAAAATGGTATAGGCTTTTGAGTACAGACTTAAAACTTGCGCATTGTCATAAAGCATTTTTTCAAAATGCGGTACTTTCCAAACGTCATCAGTGCTATAGCGATAAAAACCACCTCCAATCTGATCATATATGCCTCCTAAAGCCATTTTATCCAGTGTTTTCCTAACTTGCCTTTTGGCATCATCGTCTTTTGTTAAATCGGCATAATCCAATAAAAAACTAAGATTAGAAGGAATTATAAATTTTTGAACTCCCTTTTCGCCACCTTCATTCAAATCCCAATTCGCCTTCCAATTATCAACACTGGTTTTTACCGCATCTTTGGTCAAGGATTTAAAATCTTTTGCAGGTTCTATAAGATTGGCCTCTGCAATACCGGCAGCAACCATATCCGAGTATTCTTCTGCTTTTTTGGGGTCCTTCTTATAGAGTTCACTTATTTTGGTCAAAACCTGGGTCCATTGATCTTTAGTATGATAAGTACCGCCATAAAGCGGCTTTCCGTTTGGCAAGGTGATAACGTTTAAAGGCCAACCTCCATTACCTGAAATCAGTTGCAGTGCCGTCATGTAAATCTGATCTACATCCGGTCTTTCTTCGCGGTCTACCTTAATATTTATAAAGTTTTCGTTCATAACCTTTGCCACTTCTTCGTTCTCAAAAGTTTCTTCTTCCATGACATGGCACCAGTGACACGATGAATAGCCGATACTTACCAAAACCAATTTGTTTTCCTTTTTGGCATCTTCCAGCGCTTCTTGGCTCCACGCTCTCCAATTCACAGGATTATGGGCGTGTTGCAACAAATACGGACTCGTTTCGTCCACTAGGGCATTTGTGTATTTATGCTCTGTTGCTTCTGGCTTCTTTTTTTCCCCATTACAGGAAAGCATACACAGAATAACAAGGAATGAAAAGCCATGCAGAAACTTTGAAAAACTTAAAATCATAGTACTATTATTATCCCACGAAATTACAATAATACCGTGCATTAAAATTTGGAAAAAGCAGAGCGTTTATTCACTTATAAAAGCCGAAGCCGGTAAACCCGCCGCATTATAAAGATTTGGCTCAGCAACGTTATCCCATGCAAACCTTACTTTTAAGGGCGCTTTCACCTCTTTGGAAGTCAAAATAACCTTATTCTCTTTAATTTTCGCTTTCGCGGGGTGAAACACCCCATTTGCCCCCGCAATTTCAAAATAAGTTTCTTTTTTATCCGTAAACATGAGTCCATCTGCGTGGTCAAAAATCACTTCAATCTTTTTCCATTGCAGGTTTACTTCCTTAAAAAGGGGGCCATATACCTCTCCTTCATAACTTTCATAGGTTTCTTTGAGCGCTAAATTTGCCAGACGAAGACCAACATCTTGTTTGTTAGTAGGGTGAATATCATCAATCGTAGCTATGTCACTGACAACTACCATTCCTGAATTGGGTATGGTTTGCATCACTCGTCTCTGTACATCTCTGATTAAAACCCCTTGTTCCGGCTCCTTATAGTTGAAAGGTGCGATCTGTACATAATAAAAGGGGAATTGGGAGTCCCACGCATTTCGCCAAGAATGTATCATTTCCGAAAAAAGTTTGCCGTACATATTGGCTCTTCCCCTATTAGATTCTCCCTGGTACCAGATGGTTCCCGCTATTTTAAAAGGAGTTATGGCATGTACCATTCCATTGTAAACTTGCGAAGGAGAAACGGGGCTCCACGGAGTTTCTTCAAGGCCCTCCGCGGAAAGCCTTAAATCCTCATGGGTATCAAAAACCGATTTTGGTGTCCATACCTCAGCAGGAGAACCGCCCCATGCGTTATCTATTAGACCAATGGGGACATCTAGTTCGCCTTGTAACCTCCTTGCAAAAAAGTAGGCGACGGCACTAAAATCCTTCATCGTTTCCGGAGTACACACCACCCAAGACCCAGGAATATTTTCCTGTGGAAAATCTGAAGTACGTCTGGGCACCGTAAAAAACCGAATATTGGGATAGTTCGCATTTTCTATTTCTTCTTCGGCATTATCAATACCCTTGTTGGTTGTTGCACTCCATTCCATATTTGACTGTCCCGATGCCAACCAGACTTCACCTAACATCACATTTTTAAGTGCAATCTCATTCTCATTTCCCTTAAAACTAATTTTATATGGTCCGCCAGCACCTGGCGTGTCAATCTCAAGTTTCCATTTGGCATCAATCGTTGTTTTTACCGTATACTCTTTGTTATCCCAACTTGTAAGAATCTTTACTTCCTCACCGGTATTTCCCCATCCCCAAAACAAAACTTTTTCGTTGCGCTGTATAACCATATTATCGGAAAATATATTGGGAAGCACAATCTTTGCCCATATCGATTGGCATGACAACATCAGTAAAAAAGCGATAATAAAAAACCTAAATTTCATAAAATTGGATATTAGTTTGATCAAGTTTTAAATATACTATTTTCTTAAAGTACCCCAAGGCAATAGTGTAAATTGTAATGATTTAAATATCTTTAGAAAGCAAACTTAACATACACGGCAAATGCATACAAAACAGAGTTCATTAAGCAGGCGAAATTTTATAAAAGGTACTTCTAGCCTAATGGCACTATCTACCTTTGGTGTTTATGGATTGGATTTTGAAAATAGGGAAAAACCTATCAGAGTGGGCCTTATAGGAACGGGATGGTATGGCAAAAGCGACCTTTTTCGGCTGATGCAAGTCACAAATGTTGAAGTAATTTCCCTCTGCGATGTTGACCGACATATGCTGGAAGAAGCGGGCAAATTGGTTGCACTTCGTCAAAAATCAAAAAAATCTCCCCGTCTGTACTCCGACTATAGAAAGATGCTTGCCGAAAAGGATTTGGATATTGTTCTTGTAGGAAGCCCGGACCATTGGCATGCATTGCAAGGTATAGAGGTATTGAAATCCGGAGCTCACCTCTATCTTCAAAAACCCATAAGTGTAGATGTCATGGAGGGTGAAGCCTTAGTTGCTGCAGCAAACAAATATGGAAAGGTCGTTCAAGTAGGCACTCAAAGAAAGAGCACACCCCACTTGGTTGAGGCCAAAAAGAATATTGTAGACGCCGGTCTGTTGGGTAAAATTTCTCATATAGAAATTTGTTGTTATTACCATATGCGCGCCAATGGTAATCCGCCCGTAGTACCGGTACCAGATTTTTTTGATTATGATATGTGGACGGGGCCAGCTCCATTAAGACCTTTTGATGGATTGCCACATAGACGATGGTGGCGTACTTTTATGGAATATGGCAATGGTATAACGGGTGATATGTGTGTACATATGCTAGATACCGTACGGTGGATGTTGGGTTTAGGCTGGCCAAAGAAAATAAGTGCTACCGGTGGCATCTATGTACAAAAAGAAGGGAAGTCCAATATAGCCGATACACAGACCGCTGTTTTTGAATTTGATGAGCTTGATTGTATTTGGAACCATAGGTCTTGGGGAACACCTGCGGACCCGGAATATCCTTGGTCCTTTAAACTCTATGGAGAAAACGGAACACTCTCCGGAGATGTTAAAAAGTATGATTTTGTACCGCACGGAGATGGAAAAAAAATACATGGCGATGTACTCTACGAAAGAGAAAAATACCCTGAGGACCTAACCGAAAAGGATATTGAATTACACGCAGCTCCGGCTACGAGGGCCCATATGCTAGATTTCTTATCTGCAATTGAAAACAAAACCAAACCTATAGCGAACATACAGGAAGCACATATTTCCACTGCTAGCTGTATCCTGGCCAATATGGCTATGGAACTTAACAGACCTTTGGTCTATGACCAAAAACAGCTAATTGTAGTGAATGATCCGGAAGCTACCAAGCTTTTACAGCGTGGTTATAGAGAAGGTTGGGAGCATCCGCACCCCGCGATGTTTTGAAGAATTAGTTCTTAAAAGACCTGAAAACAACATTTATTTCATTTTTTTTCATAAAATGATGCTCATAATAAGACATTCTTAATCTACAACGCATACAATCATAATATCCTCATTTCTAAATAATTTTGACGTTCATTTTACTCTTGTAAGAATATAATTCGACATCTTTGTCGCTGTAAATAAAAACCATTAGAACTCAACATTATGAAAAAATGTTTGATTACAGGAATTACCGGACAAGATGGAGCATACTTGGCGGAATTTTTATTAAAGAAAGGATATCAAGTTCACGGACTAAAAAGAAGATCTTCTCTTTTTAATACCGATAGAATTGACCACCTATACCAAGATCCACATGTTGAAGGCAGAAATCTGCATCTTCACTACGGTGATATGACGGATAGTACCAACCTTATCCGTTTGATACAAGAAATTCAACCGGACGAAATTTATAACTTGGCGGCAATGAGCCACGTTGCGGTTTCTTTTGAAACTCCAGAATACACTGCCAATGCAGATGGAATAGGTACTTTGCGTATCCTAGATGCCGTACGTCTTTTGGGATTAGAGAAAAAAACAAGAATATATCAAGCTTCAACTTCTGAGCTATACGGTAAGGTACAGGAAGTACCACAATCGGAAACCACTCCGTTCTACCCTCGTAGCCCTTATGCTGTTGCTAAAATGTATGCCTATTGGATTACAGTCAATTACCGTGAAGCTTATGGAATGTACGCTTGTAATGGTATACTTTTTAACCATGAATCTCCTATTCGCGGGGAAACTTTTGTAACCCGTAAGATTACGAGAGCCGCTTCCAGAATTGCATTAGGCCTTCAAGACAAGGTATACTTAGGTAACCTTGATGCCAAAAGGGATTGGGGCCATGCTAAAGATTATGTAAGAATGATGTGGATGATTCTTCAGGCCGATGAAGCTGAAGATTGGGTAATTGCTACTGGTAAAACTACTACTGTTCGTGACTTCGTAAAAATGAGTTTTGCTCAAGCAGGAATAGAAGTTGAGTTCAAAGGTGAGGGTGTTGATGAAATAGGAACCGTGGTTTCTTGCAGCAACCCTGACTATCAGGTAGAAATAGGAAAAGAAATCGTTGCCGTAGACCCAAGATACTTTAGACCTACGGAAGTTGATTTGCTTATTGGAGACCCAAGCAAAGCAAACAACAAATTAGGATGGACGCCTAAGTACGATTTAAATGACTTAGTTGAAGATATGATGAAGAGCGATTTAAAATTGATGAAGAAAGACACCTATCTTAAAGATGGTGGCTATCGTATCATGAACTATTTTGAATAGCATGAACAAAGACGCAAAAATTTATATTGCAGGTCACAGAGGTCTTGTTGGTAGCGCCATTCTAAAAAAGTTAAAAGCAGACGGTTTTTCTAATTTTGTTTTGAAAACCCATGCGGAGCTTGATTTGACGGACGCCAATGCAGTGGCTTCATTTTTTGCCGACGAAAAACCAGAATATGTTTTTCTTGCAGCGGCAAAAGTGGGCGGTATTGTCGCCAACAATACATATAGGGCAGATTTTATTTATGCCAACCTTATGATTCAGAACAACGTTGTTCACCACAGTTATTTGAACAAAGTAAAAAAGCTTTTGTTTTTAGGCAGCACATGTATTTATCCTAAGGAGTGTCCTCAACCCATGAAAGAAGATTATCTTCTTACGGATACTTTGGAATATACGAACGAACCTTATGCCATTGCTAAGATTGCAGGTATTAAATTATGCGAAAGCTATAATTTACAATACGGAACAAATTTTATTTCCGTAATGCCCACTAATCTTTATGGTCCAAATGATAATTTCGATTTAGAGAAGTCGCACGTACTGCCTGCTTTAATTAGAAAAATGCATTTAGGAAAAGCGCTAGAAGCCCAAGATTGGGACCACGTTCGAAAAGATTTGAATGAGCGCCCGATTGAAGGTGTTGACGGCAACGCCAGCGAATCGGTTATCTATGCAATTCTTGAGAAATACGGTGTTAAAAAGGCCGATAACGGGATCAGTGTAGAGATATGGGGTAGCGGAAAGCCCATGCGTGAATTTCTTTGGTCAGAAGACATGGCCGATGCATGTATTTTCATCATGAAAAGTAGAAATTTTGAAGACACCTATGCTTCGGGAGAGAAAGAAATCAGAAATACCCATATCAATATTGGTACAGGTAAAGATCTTTCAATTCGTGAACTAGCTGAGTCGATTAAAGACATGGTCGGTTTTGAAGGTTCTTTAAATTTCAATGCTGATAAACCAGATGGAACGATGAAGAAATTGACGGATGTCTCTAAACTTCACGGGCTAGGTTGGAAACACAGTATAGACCTTCAAGAAGGTATTGAGAAAATGTATAGCTGGTATCGTTCTGAATAGATACTGAAAAGCATACTTATATTAAAATCCCGCTAAACAAGTAGTTTAGCGGGATTCTTTATTGTAAAAAGGACAGGTTGTAAATTTTTAAACCAAACCTGTATCTTTCCAGCTTTTGGAATTAGCCGAATTAATGACCGCTTCGCACACTTTTTGTGTCATTAAAGCATTTTCAAAGGATGGCTCACAAGGTTCTCCTGTCTCTAGACTTTTTAGGAAATCTGCTACTTGATGAACAAACGAATGCTCATACCCAATAGATGTTCCTGGTATCCACCATTTATCCATATACGGTTGGTCACTATCCGTAATCAAAATTCTTTTCCAACCTCTTACTATAGCATCGTCTGCATGATCATACATTTCAAGATAGTTCATATCATGTAAATCCCATCGTAAAGAAGCGTGTTCCCCATTTATCTCTAGTGTATTTAACGCTTTATGACCCCGTGCGTATCGTGTTGCTTCAAAAAGTCCAAGAGCACCGTTTTCAAAATGACAATGAAAAATACAGGCATCATCAATCGTTACTTTTTTGACTTCGCCCGTTCCTTGGTGCACACGTTCTTTAATAAAAGTTTCCGTTACGGCAGATACATCTTTAATTGCTCCGTTCAACCACATAGCACTGTCTATACAATGCGCCAAGAGATCGCCCGTCACCCCTGAACCTGCCGCTTCTGCGTCTAAACGCCATAAAGCTTCACCTCCTTGCGGCAGTTCTGGATTAATGGTCCAGTCTTGCAAGAAGTTGGCCCTGTAATGGAATATCTTTCCCAACTTGCCCGAATCTACAATTTGCTTGGCTAAAGTTACAGCAGGTACACGTCGGTAATTATAAAAAACCGTATTCGCTACACCGGCTTTTTTAATAGCATCTACCATTGGTTGTGCTTCAGCAACTGTACGGGCCAAAGGTTTTTCACAAAGAACCATTTTACCAGCCTCGGCTGCAGCAATAGCAATATCCGCATGCATATGGTTGGGTGTGCATATATCAACAGCATCTATATCATCTCTGGCAATTACCGCTTTCCAATCGGTTTCATAAGATTCAAAACCCCATTGCTCGGCAAAAGCCTTTACCTTTTCCTCAGTTCGGGCACACACCGTTTTTAAGACCGGCCGATATTCCAGTTCAGGAAAAAAATCACCACTACGCTTATACCCGTTGGTGTGCGTTCTCGCCATTAAACCTGTACCTATCAATCCTATTCGGAGTTCTTTTGTGTGTGCCATCTCAATCAATTTTAATATTTAAAAATGTTCTAACTATTTATATTAAGGGTCTCAATACTTCTTCTATATAGATTCCATCTTGAAAAGTAATTCCGTCCGGATCAGTAATTGCAGCATCACATTCATCTTCCACAATTATCCAACCTTCAAAATCGGTTTCCTTTAAATACGATGTTATACCTTTAAAATCAATAACTCCATCGCCCATTGCAGCCCATTTACCATTATCGTACATGTCTTTATAATGCACGCAGTTCACCAATTCCCGGTACTGTTTTATAATAGGTAATGGATCCATACCGCCTTTGGCCATATGCCCAACATCCGGCGTGTATTTTATTACATTACTATCCAGGCCGTTCAACAAAATTTTATAGTCCTCCTCGGTTCTGTATATAGAACCCATGGGAGAGTTAGGGTGATATGAGCATATCACTCCTTCACCAGCGGCCCTTGCGGCAATTTCATTTACGCAGGTCAATAGATTCTGTTGCCTTTCCTTTAAATGCTCACGATCTTGTCCTGGCATTTGCACCAGCAATAATATTGCTTCAGGAAAATGCTTCATAAATTCGATCCATTGATCGGCATTTCTTTTCTCCGCATCAGTTTCCTTTGGATTTCTCCAATCTTCGACATGACACAGGACGGACAATTCAATATTATTTTTATCCAAAGTCTCCTTGAAAACTTTGGGATCTGTAAACCCGTTCATAAAACCAGTATCAGGCTCAATACCTTTAAATCCTGCTTTAGAGGTTACTTCTATTATATGATCTAATTTGTTTTTATATTTTTCACCGGACATTGCCCAGGTATAGGTCTCGCAACCAATTTTTATTTTTGACATTGTAATATTATTTTTTATTAGGATTGGATGAGTCATATACTCCAAAACGATACGAATTATTTACATACGTTCTGAACATAACCTGACTTAATAGTTGGCTTTTAACCAATTCAATACCCTTGGGTTAAAATCATTTAATTTCTCCCAATGGAAAGCGTGACCTGCATTATCGTACAGGTGAAGCTCATTGTTTGGAATGCCATTGGCTACCTCACGCACCATCCATTCCGGCACGAACATATCCTGCTTACCTCCTATAACCAGTGTTGGTGATTTTATTCCCGACAACCGATCAACCACATTATGATTGATACAGGCTTCAGCTTGAGCTTCCAGTCCGTGTAATGGTTGCTGAATAGCTTCTAAAGCCGCACCTTTCTGTCCTTCCAATAACCCTGCATATTCTGCATCATCATCAAACGTAGATTTGTCAAAAATGAGCAATTGCATAAAATGTGCAAACTGCTCCGGTCTTAGATGTGCCTTAATATGTGTAATATGCCTAAAAATAGCTTCTCCTTTTTTATCGCAACTTGCCCATGGACACATAGCCACCATAGCGGAAACCTTTTCTGGGTACCTAATGGCCATTTGCAAAGCAATTGAACCTCCCATAGAAACACCGACTACCGCTGCATTTGATATATGTAATGCATCTAACAATGCTGCACTATCATCGGCCATCTGAGCGGTTGTATAAGGACCTTCTGGTTTGTCCGATAAACCAACTCCTCGGTTATCAAAAAGTATGCAGTAATATTCTTTTTCCCAATACGAAACGTGTTTTTCCCATACTGCACTAGCAGCGGTAATTCCCATTATTAACAAGAGAGGTTTTCCATCAACTGGACCTCTAGTTTCGTAGTATACTTGTATTCCGTTAACTGTAACAAATGACATAGTCTTCTCTTTTTATTTGTTAGTTAACTCCATCCATGTAATGTACGCACCTCAATAAGGGTTGCTAAAATATCGTTCCAAGTCTGTTGTTTCAACATCACATCATTGTCAAACATGCACCCATCCCAACAAATATGTTTAAAGGCTTTGGTCAACTCTCCATTTCCATCACGCAACCAATAGCCTGCGTCCTTCGCAACATCTAATTTACCGTTTGGATCCGTAGCCAAGCAATGGCGTCCGGTCTTATCATGAGATCCCGTTCCGTGTACCGTTCCATCATTTTGAGCAACGTGGAAATCTATAGTCCATGGTCGTAAAGCGTCGGTAACTGTTTTGAGACCGGCTTCCAAAGTTTTACGATCTGACCAATCAAAATTTTCAGGTAAAATTCTATGTTCAGGCGCGTTATACCCCAATAAATACAATAAGGTGTGGGACATATCTGCCTGAAAACCAATATTAGGTCTGTCTACAGCTTCCAAAGTTTCTACCATGACTTTCCAACTATGCATTCCTGCCCAGCAAATCTCACCTTCCGCAGCTAATTTTTCGTCATAGTCAGCAGCTACATCACAGGCTTCCTGAAATGTTTTGGTAATTATTTTGGTACTATTTACCGGGTCTTTGTACCAAGCATCCGGTCCTGAAGCAGAATCAATTCTAATAACCCCGTATTGCCGTACGCCATGTTCCCTAAATATTTTACCAAAATGACATGCACGTTGTACCATTGCCACAAAAGTCTTTCGGTCTTCATCCGAACCTAAGGTTGGGCCTCCCCATATGGGAGCTACCATGGTTCCAATATTTAGATCATAACCGGCAACCTTATCGGCCAATCTTTTTATGTCATCATCAGAACTATGAATATCAACATGTGGATCAAATAACCCAATATCTATTCCGTCAAACTTAACGCCATCTACCTCTGCGTCAGCAGTCATTTTAAGCATCTGATCAAATGAAATAGGTGGCTCTGAATCTGGTCCTTTACCAACAATACCAGGCCAAGAGGCATTGTGGAGTTTTGGAAAAGTGTTGTCTTTCATACTTCTGTACTTTTAAATTAAACGTATCTGTTTTCTAAATTTAGCGCATCTTTATAAACGTAAAAAATACACTTGCTCTAAAATACGGTTTATTTATAATTTAAGGTCAGGATTTTTAGGTCCAAAGTGTTTTAGCATTACAATAGGGTCCGTTTTACTATGATTTACGATAGTAACACCTTCTTTTGCAGCTTTTTCGGATACGAAATATTCGTCATGAGTTAATTGTCCATATCTTATAAGTGATGGAGTTTCAATATCCCAAACGCCCATTTTACCATGCCCCTGCATCATAATCATTCCGTAGCATGCACTATCTTTTATAGTTACTGTCTGGCCTGGCAACACGGTTAATTCTTTGGCACTGAACGCATCCGAACGATAACAGATCCATTTATCAACATACCCTTCAGCTTCCATTTCTTCTAGCGGTTTTACGGGAATAGGTCTCATAAAACGGGTTTCTAGCATATTTGGATCCGTATTCAATTCCCAGTCTATTACCTCCATCAATTGGTCAAAATCTCCCATTCGGTCTTCTGGTGTTCCGTTCCACAACAGTTCCTCAGGAATAATAGCTTCGTTTACCAAAGACTGGTACATTGCAAATACATCAGATGCCTTTTGTGGCTCGTAGGTACACATACTGCCTGGCGCATGAAGCATTCCTGGTGGCACATCCCAACCCGTTCCCGGTTCCAATCTAAAAGCCGAGGAAAAGTTGGTTATCTTATTATCGCCTTTTGTAAAATTCTTTAGGCATTCTTTAATCTCTTCTTTAGTTGTACCCGGAGTTATCCCGAAAAACGTATAAGGGAAATCACCACCATGGTTATTTACTTGAGGTGGAAAATAATAGGCTTCCGGCTTTCCTTTTTGACCAATTTTAGCAGCATGCTCATCATTATGGTGAATGTGATGTGGCAACGGCCCCATGTTATCAAAAAACTTGGAATACATAGGCCAGCTTTGGTATTCATCCCATAGACGGTCACCAATAACCTCACCCTTTAATTCGTCAATAACATCTTTTAAAAGAATCTGGACTTCTTTACCATCTTCTTCAAAAACAACTGGACTTAAACCTTCGTTTTCTCCGGTTAACGGCCCGTTTTCTGCAGGTGTCGTTGAAGAAAACCAACGTTCATCTATTCCTCCACGCTCTCCCCCTAGCACATAATAATCATCTGGGTGTAATTTTATTCTTCTACCCGGAACACAAAAAGAACGCGGTACCCATGTTGGTGCCAAACGTAAAATTCCTTGTCCTTGTTCCAAAGCCTTTTTAGCCGATGAATTTGCCATAGTATTCTATATTTATTTTATAAAAAGATGTTATAAATGATTTTATTTTTTCTGGTGATAGCACTTCTAATTCTAGGATATAGCTCCTACTTTCGTTGGGAGACAAAAAAATAAGACTATTTTCTTCCCTTGCCTTTTTCTGGCCTATAGGCGGATTGGTCGCTGGCTCCAAGGCCGCTACGTATTCATTTTTGCCCCAATGTTGCCAATTGACCAACCAAGGCAATTGCTTTTTAGGAAACTGGAGCTTTACCGCCAAGTTCAGCTTTTCATTGTAAACTCCACATTCACAATTTCCGGAAGCATCAGCTTCTACATCAATAAAAGCGACATCCTCTCCTGTGCCCGAATGTGCATCCATGGGTGCCGGGCACTTACGAAAATTACTGCCCTCTTTGAATATTTTTTGTTCTGAATCCGGTGTTGGAGATTTCCAATCTCCTTTCCAAAGTAAATCGGTTCCCTCATCTATCAAAGGCCAACCAAAATTTACATGATACAAAAGCATGTGCGGCGCCACTTGATTACCTCGGTTCACAACCTCATCCCGTATCGTTATTTTTGCTTCTCCCAATGTGCCGGAAATAGTTCTTTTTAATTCCAAATTTGGTCCAAAAACCTGAGTCTCTCGAATGATTCCCGTGATACTCATATCCATTTTTCCCACAACTGGATCTGGTTGAACAATGGATACTATTTCTGCAGGGGTATTGCTGATAAGGCCATGAAGCCCTCTTTTTCCATTTTCATCGTCTTCCGGTCCTCCCACGTGAGACAACCCACAGGTGGTTAAAAGTCCCCCTCCAAAATTGCGTATCCACCCCATTCCTTTATCAGAAAACCGATCGGCAGGAACAACACCCGTCTGACTTAACCACGCCAAACTATGCGCATGGTAAAAAGCATCAGCAATATCCATTGCTCGATCTATGACCACCTTATACCTAAGACCTGTTCCCGTATTTATCCATGCAATGCGTGTACCACGACCTAACCCATTATCCAGGACAGAGATTTCAATACCGCCAACCTGAGCGGCATTGCCAATCTTATCTTTTCCCCTATGTATTTCATTTTCAATAGACATGGATGGATTCTATTCTTTTGCAAAAAGTTCGTTTTCAGAATTACCACCAGAAATAAGATATGCCAATAAATCTTTTACTTCCTCATCACTCAAACGATTAATCGTCCCTGGTGGCATCAATGAAACCGAAGACATCTTTATATTAGTAACTTCACTCTTAGGAATTGTCCGAATAATATCCGGAGCATATGGGTTTTGAGAAGCTTTGTATTCTTCTCCCTCTTCACTTATCAACCTGCCAACAATAGAATTTCCATCATTTAATGAAAATACAGTCGTATTGTATTGGTCCGATATTACATCACTAGGGTCTATGATAGCCCTAAGAATATCTTCCGGTGAGAACCGTGTACCAATCTGAGACAGCTCTGGACCAATATTCTGACCTTCACCACCCATACTATGACAAGTGATGCAATTGGTAGCTAAAAACATGTTTCGGCCTATTTCATAATTTCTTCCACTTAAACCATCAGCCAATAAAGGTTCAATATCTTTTTCTTCCCATCTTTTACCGGGGCCTTTTGGCTGAATAGCATTTGAGACCAATGAATTCCCAGATTTACTAAGTAAAGAATCTCCGGACATTTGATTGTAAAATTCTTTTTTATTTTCAGCCACATGAGTCAAAGCCTTTTTTCTAGCTTTATCTATAAACCCTATATAACTGCGACCTGCCTTATAGGAGAAGGCTTTGTAAAACCATTGGAAATATCGCTCCCTCAATTCCGGTGTCCAGCCTGTAGTTGCATCCTGTAAAACCAATCCGTAATATGTATGCTGTGCTAAAGGCATATTTTTTAGCGTTTCGGCAATGTCCATCCCATACTGAGGGTTTCTCAATATTAGATCGGCCGCTTCTGTGGCCGTGTTAGCCATAACGGAGGCATTTTCACCTTCTTCCGACTCTAATAGCGCCAATGTTTTGGACACTACGGAAGGGTCCTCTACATACACCAAGGTCTTACTCAACAATTGGTTCAACACATCTGTATCCGCAGGATAATGATTAGAAAGGTAAGTACTTATTTCCCTCTTTATATTGGCATTAGGCTTACCGAAACGGGATAAAGTCAATTCAATAGCTCGAACCAAATCCACCTGATCCTGCTCCGAAAGACTTACATAATCTATGTTTACCAAAGAGTTTATGATTTGGTCTTGCTGACTTTTATCCCCTTGTCTTGCCAAAGCAACAGCCGCATGAATTTTACGTACAGCATTGGTTTCTGAAAACACTTTTTCCTGCCAAGTGCTTACGGGTTGATGTTCTACGGCAATACGAGCTGCATATTGAATAAAACGATCTTTACTATTTAAATAAGGCCAAGCGAAAGCTACAGCTTCATCTTGTGGTTCGCCATGAAAGGTTTCAAGTTTTTTACGAATTTTGTTCTCTTCCGTCAGTTCTAATTCTGCCACAGAAGCTTTTAAGTTTTCTTGGTCACTGTAGTATACACGATACAAGTCCGATTCTAACCTGCGCCCTCCCGTCATAAAATACATAGCACCATCCGGGCCAATAACCCCATCTGTTAGCGGAAGTGGAATTCCCGATAAAAACTCCTCTTTGTCACCCACATAAGACGAACCATTTGCTTTCATTTCAATGGCATAAATAATTCCAAAACTCCAGTCAAAAGCGAATATGCTATGTTGATATTTTTCAGGGAACTTAGCTCCTTTTCCGCTCAAAACATTTGTTGGCGAACCCTGACCAATATTTAGTACCGGAGGTAAATTATCAGGATAGGCAGCGGACCATTTTCCATTACCCGTACGCCATCCAAATTCGGCACCACTTGTCACATGACATATGCGAGTTGGGCGATACCAAGGCATTCCTAAATCCCACTCCATATCCGAATCATAGACGAACATATCACCCAGTTCATTAAAATCTAAATCAAAGGGGTTTCTAAATCCTGAAGCTACAAGCTCCCAGTTTTTTCCTTCAGGATCAAGATTAGCTACCCAGCCTCCCGGCGCTCCACGGTCATTAGCATGACCACGTGGATCCTTAATCTGCGGAAAAAGATTATCATCCTTCCAGTTATTAGATAGCCGGTATCCATCCATCTCCGGTAAATCCGTATGGTTTCCCGCAATCACGTAAAGCGACTTCTCGTCAGGAGAAAGAACTATACTATGAGGCCCATGTTCCCCTGCCCCGTTCAGCTTTTTCAGAAGTGTTATTTTATCATACTCATCATCATTATCTGTATCCTGTAAGCGATAAAGACCGCTAGTTTTCTCAAAATCATCACTTCCCCTATGGTTTACCATTACATAAAGGCTATTGAAAGCATACAGCAAACCTTGGGCGTAACCCATCTGTATAACAGAATCCGCTACTTGCGTTCCTGTTTGAATTTTAAGCTTTTCAATTTTTGGCGTAAGGTTGTCCGCTCCTATAGCTGCAACTTCCATTCTATACAAAGCACCATATTGGTCAGATGTAATCAACCTTCCCTTATTATCGAAAGTCATGGCTACCCAAGACCCCATTTCATTATCTCCCGGACTGTACAAATGTTCCGCACTAAAACCGGACTGGAGTTTCAGCTTTGCTATTTTAGGATTATCGGATTCAACCGATTCATTTGTACTTTTTTTATCCGAAGTACACGATGCTGATAGCATCACAAGAAAGAACATCAAGAGAAAGGAGGTGTAAATTTTCATAATTCTAAAGGTCATATCTTTCTCTTGTTTAAATGGTTTTCCTATCAGCAAAACATAATATACCTTTGATCAAGTTGATTTGTTTGTAAAGTACTGCCAGTTTTACACTTGACAATGTCCGCTTCTAGGAGCCTAAAACTAGTGAAGCATTTTTTCTTTACTATCCTGTAGTGTACTGCCCAATTTAGATTATAAACGAAAAATTGCTCTTATAAAACTGAGTGTCATGGAAATAGCTGAAAAATCATAAAATCAGAGGATATATAAAGTTGTAAGCATACAAATAAATACCATTTTATTTATTCAAATCTTTCCAACTTATAAGTGTAATATTCCTATCATCCAAAATTGATTTACATTCTTGACTTGTAAAATAGTCAAAATCGATTTGCCTCCATTCAGAACCAAAATTTGGATGATTAATAGTAATAGCTTTCATTTCTGCATCATCAAAGGCTGGGTGAATTAATATGAGATTAACACCATCAACCAGATTATCAAAAACACTGGTGTAATACTCCTTTAATTTTCCTTCCTTAAAATAATCAAAGTTTCCATAATGTGTTTTGTCTATTACCAAGTCTTCTTCACTAAGATTCTGGTTGCAATCCAACCCAACCATTTCCATAAGTTCCCTATTCAATAAAACAGGTATGTTATATGCCTTCCCTAAGTCTTTGTACACTTCAAATAAGTCTTCTCTTGCCCCAAGACTATACATATGTGAATCAATATGACTCGGATTAATCCCAAACCTCAACCCTCTCTCTATTTGAGCTACAAGTTCCTTTTTTACTTCCGACACCACAGCATGTTCCCTTACTAAATCTCGATTTCTATAAAAATATCCGTTTTCATCCACCAAACTCGGAACTTCCGAGACTGGCAATACCGGCCCAAATTTGTATTTTTCCCATTCACAAGTTAATGTAAGGTGAATTCCATAATCGTAAAATGGATTTTCTCTAGCAAATTCTGCCATCTCATAAAACCAAGGACAATTGACCATAATACTGCATGAGTTAACAATACCTTTTTTTAGGGCCTCCATTGTTGCTCTATTTTCAGAATGACACAGGCCGGCATCATCGGCATGAATAATTAGATGTTTGCTCTTTTTCATAATGAATAATTATAAAGGAATAGGGATGTAAATAGAATGAAGATTTTAGAGTAACTAAGCAGAAATTTAAGAAAAGAATATCAGCTAACATTTATCATATCAAATTGATAAAACTAGCGCAACACACCTACACTATTCTATCTCCAAAAATTAATAATTGATATTATTTCAGGTAATTTTATATCTTTATGGGAATCTTATATTGACAAAACAACGAATATCTAAATTTTTAAAGTCGAAACGTGCACTTGAAAAATCTGGATAATAAAATTGAAAGAGACTATGAAGCTGACGTACAAACAAACTGAAAAACGCCCTGAAAATTCATTTTTAGCGAGACAAGATAGATTACCATGTATTGAACAGAATTGGCATTTCCATAAAGAGCTTGAACTTATTTACTTCATTAAAAGTACGGGAACGCGCTACGTTGGTAATTCTATAGGAAGCTTTGAACCCGGAGAACTTTATCTTATTGGAAGTAATATTCCCCATCTATTCAGAAACCATAAAGAGTATTACAACGACCAGCAGGAAACTGAAGCTGTGAACCTCATTGTCATAAAGTTTGAACCTCACTTTTTAGGGAGCGACTTTCTAGACCTTGCAGAATCAAAACGATTAAAAAGTCTTATGCAACGGGCAGATAGAGGAATAAAATTTTCAGAATCTGTAACATATATGGTACACAACCTTATTCTGGGACTGGTTGGTGACCAAGGACTATCAAGCATTGTAGGACTTTTGAAAATTCTGGATACCTTATCCATTAGTGAAAATTATGAGTTGCTTTGTTCTGAAGTAATTGCGAATACCTACAATAATAACGAGAAGGACAGAATGCGCAAAATCATAAATTTCCTGACCGAAAATTTTGAAAAAAAAATAGAACTAGAGCAGATTGCCTCTATTGCACATATGACCCCGAACGCCTTTTGCAGGTACTTTAAAAAGAAAACAAGAAAATCGTTTACACAATACTTAAATGAAATTCGTTTACGAAATGCATGCAAGCTTTTAATTGAGGGCGAAATGCAGATTTCAACCGTTTGCTATCAATCGGGCTTTAATACACTTACAAATTTCAACAGACAATTTAAAGCACTTATGGATATTACCCCAACCGAATACATGCAGAAATATAACGAGAAAAAAGAGTTGGTGTAACCTGAATGCAAAACCTTAGACACACTAACTTACCTGTAACATTACTTCCAAGGTTACAATAGTGCCTGTATTGGTTAATGTACGCTTGTCTGCAAGCCTAGGTTTCTTTTAATTTTGTTTGGATACCATTACCTCCGCAGATCTAACTTAATTTTAACCACGTGACCAGCCTTCTATTTTTACTTCTTTGTATTGTATTACTTATCGTGGCGGTTACGGTTTTTAAAGTACATCCTATTCCCGCACTTTTAATTTCGGGACTTATTTTAGGACTAACCACAGGCAGTTCCGTAGAACTGGTCACCGAAAGTTTGTTAAGTGGTTTTGGCAACACTTTAAAGTGGATAGGCCTAATAATTCTTTTTGGCACTTTGTTAGGTGAAATTCTTGCTCAAACCGGTGGCGCCGATGTTATAGCGAATACCATAATTAACTTATTCGGCACAAAGTACCTACCATTGAGTATGGCTGTTATTGGGTTTTTAATCGGTATACCTGTTTTTATGGATGTAGCGTATCTGACCCTCTTGCCCACCATATTCGTTCTGTCTAAAAAATCCGGGCATTCCGTTTTGACCCTCGGACTCTCTTTGGCCATTAGTCTTACCGTTGCCCATGCTCTTATACCTCCTACTCCTGGTCCTCTTGCAGTAGCAGCTATTCTTGAGATAAACATAGGCGATATGATACCCGTTAACATTGTGGTAGCCTTAGCTGCCATAGCTGGAGGTTTATTGTGGATTAAGTTCAATAAGAAAAACCTCAGCATCCATTTACCTGAGCAAACCATTGAAACAGCACAAACAAAAGAGCTGAAAGGTTTCAAAAAAGTATTGCCCTTTGCAGCCTTGTTGGTGCCGTTATTCCTTATGTCCATAGGCACTATTTTCCCATTAAAAAATGGATATATTGAATTTATAAAAAATCCTGTCTGGGCACTGCTCATAGGTGTACTTTTTGCACTTCCCTTATTACCCAGAAAAGACTTTTCTACCCGCTTAAATACATTTTTTAAGACTTCTGGGGAGAAATCGGCTATTGTTATTTTAATTACCGGTACAGGAGGTGCATTTGGACAGGTAATAAAAGACACAGAAATAGTGGGGTCTATGTTTTCGGATGTGGGAGATATTGCCGCTATGGGTATCGTTATACCTTTTATTTTGAGTTTTCTCTTCACTACGGTAACTGGTTCCATCACGGTATCGCTTATAACTACCGCATCTATTGTTGCCCCATTAGTTTCCAATGGTACTTTACACCCAACCTTTACAGCGGCAGCAATTGGAGCGGGTTCTTTAGGTATTATACATGTAAACAGTAGCTTCTTTTGGTTATTTAAAGAAGTACACGATGTTTCCGTATCTCGCTTATTAAAATCTTTTAGTCTACTATCCGGTGTGGTTGCCTTAAGTGGCGGACTTCTTGTGTTGGCTTTATATTACATAACACAACTCTAACCCTAAATCAACACGGATAAAATAATGTTATACTAGGGTAAAATTCGAGAATCCATCTGCATCATATTCAATTTTCTTTGTAGCACAAGAGGATTTGAATACATCTACCCTCATTTTCTGAACATCAACAAAACAGAACAAAATACATGGATACTTATCTATTGGCTATTGTTTTAATACTATTCGCCAGCTTCTTTCAAGGAACTTTTGGATTAGGAATGAAACATATAGCACCTTTAAAATGGGAAGCTTGGTGGATTGTCCACACGTTTACGGCAATGATATTGTTTCCCATGATTTGGGCTCTAATTGTTATCCCTAACCTATTTGAAATCATTTCCCAAACAGCTAGGAACACTTTGTTCCTAGCTGCGTTTTATGGTTTTTTATGGGGTATTGGAGGTATTCTGTTTGGGGTTAGTGTTGAAAAAACCGGTATATCCATTACCTATGGTATTGTTATGGGACTTGCAGCATCGGTAGGTTCTATCATTCCGTTATTCCAAATAGACGGAGCATTTGACCAACCCTCTTTTCCTATCATCCTGTTGGGTGTGGCGTTGCTATTAGTGGGGGTAGCCATTACGGCAGTTGCCGGAGTTCAAAGAGACAAACTGCACAGCAATTCGTCAACAACAAGTAAATCTATAAAAGTTGGTGTATTAATAGCTGTAGCTTCAGGGGTTTTGTCCGCCTTTCTTAATATTGGCTTTTCAAACGCCGCCCCTGTCGCAGCCGTTGCCGTAAACGAATACGCAATAGATACCCAAGATGCCAGCTTGGCCTCATGGGTAGTGGTCTTATTGGGCGCTTTTGCCATGAACGGAGGATACGCTCTTTACCTTTTCATAAAAAACAAATCATGGAATGCCTTTGCAATTCCTAATAAAGGAAAAGCTTTGAGGTGGGCCGTTGTGGCTGGTATTTTCTGGTTTGCGGCACTTGGCGTTTACGGTCAAGGAGCTGCTCTTATGGGCAATTTAGGTCCGGTTGTAGGCTGGCCCATACTTTTAGGGCTCGCTTTGATCATTAGTAATATTTGGGGCTATCGGGAAGGTGAATGGAAAAATGCCCAAAAGCCTTTTAAAATTTTACTGGGGGGCTTGGCCGTACTGATTTTTGCTATTTGTATTTTAGGATACGCCAATTATTAAACCACCATTTCTTTAAACTACAAGCACGTTAAATTATGAAAATCAAGAAAATAGAGCCTTTTGTTATCACACATACTCTTGATACACCCTTCTATTTTTCCCAATGGCAATATGATACTAGGAAGATTTGTATCGTAAAAATAACCTTGGAAGATGGCACTTACGGATGGGGAGAAGGTTACGGTCCTGCAGCGGTAATTAAAGCCGGTATTGACTTTTTCACACCTTTTATATTGGAGAAAAATGCATTGGAAAATGAGACTCTTTGGCAGGAAATGTACAGAAGGTCCATGGACTATGCTCGTAGTGGAGCACTCCAAGCAGCGATTAGTGCGATAGATGTAGCGCTCTGGGATATTAAAGGAAAGCTTTTAAATCAACCGGTTTCTGTATTATTGGGAGGTATCAAAAACCCGATTATCGAACCATATGCCACAGGACTGTATTTTACCCGAAGTGAGAATCTTGAGGAACTTTTGGTGGAAGAGGCTTTGTTGTATAAATCGCAAGGGTTCAAAGCAACAAAAATGAAAGTTGGCCTAGGCATTCAGCAAGACTTAAAATATATAGCCGCCATACGAAAGGCCATTGGTCCCGATATGCGGTTAATGATAGATTCCAACCATGCCTATTGTTATAAAGAGGCTATTGAACTGGCCAGGAAATCTGAACAATATGACATCTCCTGGTTTGAGGAACCTGTTTCTCCAGAAGATTATGACGGTTACCGGAGACTTAGAGAAAACACTACCGTCCCAATTGCTGGCGGTGAATGCGAGTATCTGAAATTCGGTTTTAAACGTCTTTTTGATAATGATGCCGTAGATATAGCGCAACCTGATATTTGCGCTACCGGAGGATTAACGGAGACCAAAAGAATTACAACATTGGCACAGGCTTATAACAAAGATGTGGTACCCCATACTTGGGGCACTTGGATTGCCATAAGTGCTGCCGTGCACCTAGTAGCCAATTTGGACAAGAACCCTGGTAGAATGTACAACGACCTTCCAACAATGGAACTTGACAGGACTGAAAATGCTTTGCGCGACGAGGTAACCCTGCAAAATATCAAAATTGAAAATGGACATTTAGAAGTACCCCGCACACCAGGTTTAGGGGTAGATGTTGACATGGACAAATTAGAATGTTATTTAGATAATGAAATACATAAAGATGGAGCAACTAAAATTCGGTCATAAAAAGCTTTATATAAATGGAGAGCTTGTTGAAGCCTCTGATAAAAAAACCTTTGAAGTTATCTGTCCAGCAGATGAAAAACCCACTGCGACTATTGCTTGGGCAAGTGCAGCCGATACGGAAAGAGCTTTAAAAAGTGCTCAGGAAGGCTTCAAAAGTTGGTCAGTACTTCCTCTTGAGGAGCGCTTAAGCTGGATTAGTAAGCTTCGAAATAAAATCATTGAAAATAGCGATTTATTGCGTGAAAGTATCATGCATGAAATGGGTAAAACTTGGGAAGGCTCCGAAGAAGACCTGACCAGTATTACCAACTCATTACAATACTATTCAGAAGAGATTATAAAACGTTCAGATATTCCTTTAGAGGATAAAGAAGGGACTCACGAACACCATTTTGTATCACAACCTTTGGGCGTTGCCGTTGCCTTTTTGGCATATAACTTCCCTCTTTTAAACCTTGGTTTTAAACTAGGTCCTGCTTTGGCTGCCGGCTCTAGCATCATTTTAAAGCCTTCTGAATTTTCTCCTTTATCAGCTTATATTATTGGTGAGTTGTGTGCCGAAATTAATTTCCCAAAGGGAGTCATAACCGTGCTTTGCGGAGATGTAAAAGAGGTTGGGGTTCCGCTTTGCGAGAGTACAATTCCAAGGTTGATTACCATGATCGGTTCTACGGAAACTGCACAGAAACTTATCGCACAAAGTGCAAAAACATCCATAAAAAGATACAGTATGGAGTGCGGCGGAAATGCTCCTTTCATCGTTTGTGAAGATGCAGACCTAGAATTGGCCGTAAACATAGGAACAGCACTAAAAATTGGAAACAGCGGACAAATTTGCGTAGCTCCAAACCGCTTTTTTGTTCACGAATCACTCATTGAAGATTTTACCACTGGAATGGTAGAAAAATTCAAAGCCACCAAATTAGGTTTCGGTCGTGAGAATAAGCCGGATATGGGTCCATTGACCAATAAACAATCGGTTGTAAAAGTTAAAGATATAGTGCAACAAGCCGTTCAACAAGGCGGGCAACTACGTTACGGAGGCAAGGCTGTAGATGGTCCCGGCTTTTATTTTGAACTAACGGTAATCACCTTTAAAGAAAATGATTCTGAAATCCTTCAACATGAGATTTTTGGTCCTGTTGCACTTATTGTTCCATTTAAAACAAAAGAAGAAGTAATTGATCTGGCCAATAATACGGATGCCGGGCTAGCTTCTTACGTTTTTTCTAAAAATAATGACACTTTGGAATTCTTTGCGAACCGCCTAGAATTCGGTGAAGTTCAGCTTAATGGAGTGAAATATGACATATACCTGCCGCACGGTGGAGTGAAAAATAGTGGTATTGGCGTAGATTGCTCTACATATGCGCTAGATGATTATCTTGCGAAAAAAAGAGTAACCAAAGCCTTACAACTTCAATGAAATTACCAGAAAAATTTATTAGTTGCGACTGGGGCACAACCAATTTTAGACTGCGCTTAATAGACACTGAATCCCTCAAAATCCTATCGGAACACTCGACGGATATGGGCATTAAAAAATGTTTTCAGGAGTTTAACGCGCAATCAAAATTAACCCAGGATCAGTTTTTTACCGAATATTTAAAAAACCAGATTAAAATATTGGACAGTGCCATAAGTAATGACTCTTGCATTGTTGCATCCGGAATGCTTTCGTCCTCTATTGGCATGCATGAATTGGATTACGCAAACATGCCTTTAGCCTTTAATGGAAAGGGGGTAATTAGCAAATATATTTCTTTTGATGATATGCCTGATCTATTGTTAGTTTCCGGAGCCAAAACCAATGCAGATGTTATGCGAGGCGAAGAAATTCAGGCTATCGGGTTGTCTGTGGAACTTTCAAAATATGATAAGGGTGTTTTGTTACTGCCTGGCACACATTGTAAACACATAACCTTTGAAGCAGGTGTTTTTAAAGATTTCACCACATACATGACCGGTGAACTTTTTGACACTATTAGCAAGCACACGATTCTATCCGCTTCTTTACACCCAACTGCATGGGATGTATCTTTTCAGGATATGTTCCTAAAAGGAGTTAAAAAAGGACTATCGGAACAACAGATGCAATCTTTGTTTTCAATTAGAGCGAACACCTTGATCAACCAAGTTTCTGGTGAACAAAACTTTTATTTTTTATCCGGCCTAATGATTGGCGGGGAACTAGCCAGTTTAAAAGATAAAAATGAAACTATTTTCCTAGCAGCAAGCGGTATCCATGGTGTACTCTACAAGTTAGCCCTTGAATCATTTTTACCAGCAGAACAAATTGTTTGCTTTGAGGAGCAAATATTAGAAAAAGCATTACTAACAGGACAACAACAAATATTACGGACTTATGCAGAATAATTCATTTTCATGGGATAAATACAATCAGAACCCAATAGTAGGAATCTTAAGAGGGCTCACAACGGAAGAGGTTCTTAAAATCATTCCGTCATATATAAAGACCGGCTTCTATACTATTGAAATTACCATGAACTCCCCACAGGTTGCTAAAACCATTACAACTTTAGCCAAAGAGTACCCGGAGCTTAATGTAGGAGCAGGAACGGTTTGTACTATGGAAGATTTAAAAGTGGCTTTAGATGCCGGCTCTCAATTTATTGTAACCCCTATTATTGACGAAGAAGTCATTAAACATTGCGTGGCAAATGAAGTTCCTATTTTTCCAGGAGCATATACACCTACTGAAATCCACAAAGCATGGTCTTGGGGCGCTTCTGCCGTAAAAGTATTTCCTGCAACGCAGTTGGGCGTTCAATACATAAAAGACGTTTTGGCACCACTTAATGAAATAAAACTTTTACCTACCGGCGGTGTTTCCGTAGACAATATAAAATCATTTTTTGAAGCAGGGGCTGTTGGTGCCGGTTTGGCAAGTGCACTTTTCGATAAAAAGATGATTCGTGAAGAAAACTATGCCGATTTGGAAAAGCATTTTGCCAAAATGAAAAATGAGATCAAAGATTTTATTAAAGAATAAAGTTTACACAATCAATAATTTAAAAAATGAAAAACAATAGACACACGGTAAAACAAACCTTCTTGTTTCTGGTAATTACTGGGCTAACCTTTTTTAACGCTCTTGCATGGGACACAGGTGGTTCTGATCTTATCAAATCTATTGTTTTAGAAAATGAAAAATTGAATGTCAGTGTTGATGAGGCAACGGGATGCTTCTCGGTAACCGAAAAGACTTCCGGCCATGTTTGGAAATCAGACCCGTGGGAAAATGCCGCGGGTCTATTGACCTTGACCGATTCTAAAGGAAAGAAACAGACCGTTAACATTTCCAAGAGCAAGAAAATTGAAGTTTCAAAAACTGCCAATAATACTGTATCCATTAAATTTATTGACCCGGTTCTTGAAGATGGTTCCACCGCCACTGGTGTATCCATTTTTACAGAATTAAGACTGGACCCAAAAACAGCGCAATTAGATACTGAAGTTATAGAAACGAAAGCGGGCAACTTTAAACTATCGGATTTACGTTACCCCGCGCGAGCTTTCAGTTTAAAAATGGATGAAGACAAAGGAGCGGCAGTTATTCCTCAGAAACAGGGCATAATCTGTCCTTCCTATATTTTCCCAATGAACGGAGGCAGGTTTTGCAAGTGGGACGATGCTACCTACAACAGAAAATCCATAGGTTCTTTAGAATTATTCAATAACGGTACCGGGTTGACTATGCCGTGGTGGGGAACGTATAATCAAAAATCTGCGGTCATGGGTATTGTTGACGTTTCCGCCCGTCCGCGTATGCAATACAATATTAACAATAACGGACAGCATCTTTTTAAGGGTAAAATGTCTACCTACCAACGCATTGCCTTTCTTGACCCCGTTTGGAATTTACAAGAAGAAAAAGGTAAGATGCGTATGAGCTACCATTTTATTCCCGGCGGAGATTATGTAGATATGACCAAAGTATATCAAAAAGAGGCTAAAAACCGAGGGCATTTTGTTTCCCTAAAAGAAAAACTAAAAAGAAACCCGAACGTAGACAAACTGCCCGGAGCTATTTACTTTGGAGTTTATGGGGGGTATCCACACTATGTAAATATGCCCGGAATGGCCTTTACGTTTGATGAGTTGAAAAATATTATCCAAACCATTCATGACGATTTAAAAGTGGATAAAGCTTTTGTTCACGCCTGGGGAACTTTCTCCAATTTTGTGCCACACAACCACCCTATCAGCGATGCGTTAGGTGGACCGGAAAAGTTGAAAGCTGCAGTAAGTTTAGCGAAATCATATGGCTATTTATACTCTTCCTACCACGCTTATTCCCCCATGTTGGAGAACGACCCAAATTTCACGACCGACCTTATGCAGCGTGATGCCGAAGGAAACTTGATGAATACCGGTAGCCGCTGGGGACGTGTAGACCCTAAATTCCAAAAAGGTTTGGCCCAAGAAAATATTGAAAACGAGATATCTTATTTAGGCCTAGAGGCCGATATTACGGATATTACTTTTGCCGCTTATCGGGAAAAAGGTAAGGAGGGCCGTATTGAGCTGGCCAAATACATAGACAGTTTTAATTTGGTAAACGGTACGGAGCACGGTCAAGAACAATGGATTCCTTATTTTGACATGTTTGAAGGGATGACGTATTTGGAAGATCGCCCACTTTCGGTTATCTCCCACCCTGCCCCTCTTTTCAACCTGGTGTACCATGAAGCTATAGCCAACTTCGGAAAAATCCAAGACCCGGACAATGAGGTTACCGCTAATGGCGATTTTAGAATCAAAGCTCTACGAAGCATGTTATTTGGTAGGGGAACTACTATTTTCTTTTCTCCTTATGAATTTGAGGGCATGTACCCAATGGTTGAAATGGCACGAGACTTAGTCAGTCCGGTGCATAAGGAAACCTTCTATTCTGAATTAAAGAACCATGAATACCTGAGCGCAGACTACAAAGTACAAAGAAGTCGCTTTTCCAGCGGCACCGAAGTGGTTGCCAATTTAGGTCCGGTAACTCAAAAAATAGAAGGAGGTATTTCTATTCCCGGTTACGGATATAGAATTAAGATGAAAGATGGTAGTATTAAGACCGGTCATTTTCAAGTGAGCCTGCATATGGATTAAGGTGAGCTTCTTGCAACGGAAATAAAGTGGCAGATTATTATGAAGAATGTTACAGTAAAATTTAAGCAGACCAAAGATACCACCATTTTCTTTACGTTTTTTCTACTTACACTTCTTTGCAGCACCACTTTTCTTTCGGCACAAAACCGTCCTAACGTTTTGATCATGCTTACGGATGATCAAGGTTATGGCGACTTAGGTTCTCATGGTAATCCCTATTTAAAAACTCCTCATATTGAAGAGATAGGGAAACAAGGGCTCGAAATGACCCATTTTTTTTCGTACCCCAACTGTTCCGCCACTAGAGCTGCAATTTTAACGGGCCGTTACCCGTACCGCACAGGAGTTACGGGTGTTACCCAAGTAGACCACTTTATGAATACTTCGGAAGAAACCCTAGCGGAAATTTTAGCTAAGAACGGCTATCGCACGGGAATATTCGGTAAATGGCATTTGGGTGATAATGCTCCTATGCGACCAACAGACCAAGGGTTTCAAGAAGCTTTGGTACATAAAGGAGGTGGCATTGGTCAAGCTGCAGGCCCCGCCGGAAACACGTATTTTGACCCCATCCTTGAACACAATAATGAATCTAAAAAATACAAAGGTTATTGTGATGATATCTTTACCGATGCTGCTCTGGATTTTATCAGCAAAAAAAGTGACCAACCGTTTTTCACGTACCTAGCTACCAACCTACCGCATTTTCCACTGGAAGTTCCAAATGAAAAAGTAGACCCGTATAGAAAAATAGGCCTGCATGAAGATAATGCGCGTACCTACGGCATGATCGATAATATTGATGCCAATGTAGGGCGTGTTTTAAAGCGATTAAAAAAATTAGGCATCGCAGATAACACACTTGTTATTTTTCTTTCGGACAATGGTCCACGACACCGTCGTACTAAAAATGATGTTTATCCGGGTAGATGGGTATCTAATTTAAGAGGTACAAAGACCAGTGTGTACGAATGTGGAATACGCGTACCTTTCTTTGTTCAATGGCCAAAAAAGATTGAAAAATCACAACAGAAAAGTACTATGGGTGCAGTCATAGACGTGTTACCGACCATACTGGACGTCTGTAAAATTGAGGCACCTCAACATATTAAATTAGATGGCAAATCTCTTCTTCCTCTATGGAAAAATGAAAAAACAGACTTTGGAGATAGGGAAATGCATTACGGCCCAACTGTCTTTAAATACATGCATTTTGCCGTTCGTACCCAGAAGTATAAATTGGTAAGCCCGCATGATGACCCGCACCATATTCTCTATCAACCTAAAGACGAAGAACTAAAAGAAGTACTGGCCAACCTTGAATTATATGATGTTGAGAACGACCCAAGCGAACGTATAAATATAGCCAAGAATCACCCTGAAATTGTAGAGAACCTTCTAGCCCGTTATGAAAACTGGTTTGACGAAGTTACCGAAGAAAGAGACTCCAAAGGAATACAACGCATCTATCTTGGTAACGCCATACAACGTTCCACAAATTTATCTCAGTTTGATTGAGGAGGTCCTAGGGTAATTTCCAAAAACGATCTAGGTCACTGGCGCGTTACAACTGAAGCCGGAATTTACAACTTTAGCTTTGACCTTCCTACTCTAGAAAAAGATGGTATAGCCCATCTAAAATATAAAGATGTGCATTTAGAACTTCCCGTAACTAAAAACCAGAAGAAAGTAGTTTTTAAAGAGGTTACCCTTCCCGAAGGAAAAGGAAATTTACACGCTTTCCTAAAAACGGAAAGACTAGCAAAAGGTCCTTTATTTGTTGATGTAGAACGTATTGACTAATATTTACAAGCTTGACTACATAGCTGTATTTATATTTTCAAACCTCATCAAGCCGCACTTAAGTACCACGTTTTAGCTTATCTATTAACAAATAAGGCTAAAATAATGCTACAACTAGATAAAATCTAAGAATTGTTTTTTCTTGTATTGCCCTTAATTTGTATGCTGCGCTGCTTTATAACTTTCACATTTTAATTATGTGAATTCTCAACAAACCAACAAAAGAGCATCGTGCGATATAAATTTTCGGATTATGAAAAAACTCAGCTTCATCCTTTGCATTTTTCTCACCTTGCTTTCCTGCAAGCAAAATACAACTGATCAACATCAATCTTCAGAGGGAACGAATACCAAGGACTACGCCGCCAATTTGGATTCAGGAAAAGGCATTATTAACAATACAAATAGTCCGCATGTAAAACTAAAAAGTATTGACATTGGCGATTGTAAATGGACAGAAGGTTTCTGGGCCGAAAAATGGAAAGTTGCCGAAGAAACCATGATTCCGCATATGGGCGAAATCCTAAAAGGAGACATAGGCCACGGTTACAATAACTTTAAAATCGCTGCTGGATTAAAAGAAGGGGAACACAAAGGATTTTGGTGGCATGATGGCGATTTCTACAAGTGGATGGAAGCCAAAATGTATATCTACGGTGTAAATAAAGATGAAAAAATTGTAGAGGAAATAGATGAAATAATAGACGTCATAGCTCAAGCTCAGCAAAATGACGGGTACCTTTCTACTCCAGCAATTATTCGCGAGGATATTGAACCTTTTACCAATAGACGATATCACGAGCTGTACAATAGTGGCCACCTACTTACTAGTGCCTGTATTCATTATCGTCTCACTGGCAAAACAAATTTTCTAGATATTGCAGTAAAACACGCTGATTACCTCTACAAACTTTTTTCACCAAAGCCGGACCACTTGAAACGATTTGGCTTTAACCAAACTCAGATTATGGGCTTGGTTGAATTGTACCGCACCACAAAAGACAAGCGATATCTAGAACTAGCGGAACAATTCATAAACATGAGAGGTACGTACAAAATTGAAGATGATGAGACTACCAAGGGCTACCCTATTGGTGATATGGTCCAGGAGCGTGTTCCTCTTCGTGAAGAAACCGAAGCCGTGGGCCATGCAGTATTGGCACTATACTATTATGCCGGTGCTGCCGATGTGTATGCCGAAACCGGAGAAAAAGAACTAATTGATGCGTTGGAAAGATTATGGGACAACGTGACCAACAAGAAAATGTACATCACAGGAGCAATTGGTCAAACTCATTACGGACGTTCTTCTCGCCTGGATAAGATTGAAGAAGGTTTTATTGATGAATATATGATGCCCAATATGACGGCCTACAATGAAACTTGTGCCAACATCTGTAATTCCATGTTCAATTACCGTATGCTTACCTTAACCGGAGATGCCAAACACGGTGATATTATGGAGCTTGTGTTGCATAATAGTGGACTCTCGGGCATCAGTCTTGAAGGAAAAGACTATTATTATTCCAACCCACTACGTAAAATTGAGGGAGCGCTTGATTATGAAAAAATGAACGTTGAGTTTCCTGAAAGACAACCCTATCTTAAATGCTTTTGTTGCCCACCGAACTTAGTACGTACCATTGCAAAATCTCCTGGATGGGCCTATAGTAAATCCGAAAACGGAATTGCCGTTAACCTATACGGTGGAAATGAATTGAATACTACATTATTGGATGGTTCAACTATAAAATTGACCCAAAAGACAGATTACCCATGGAACGGTGCGGTAAAAATAACGGTCAATGAATGTAAAGCTGACGCCTTTGAAGTTCTTCTTCGCATTCCTAGTTGGGCTAAAGGAACTAAAATTAAAGTCAATGGGACTTTGGTGGACAATGTGCAATCAGGGACTTTCGTCAAAATCGAAAGAAAATGGACGGCCGGTGACGAAATTACTGTTGATATGCCCATGGAGACCAAGTTCATAGAAGGACACCCTCGCATTGAAGAAGTCCGTAACCAAGTAGCCCTAAAAAGAGGCCCGGTTGTGTACTGTATAGAATCAGCAGATTTACCCGAAAATACAGATATCACCAATGTTTATCTTTCTTCCAATAAAAAACTAAAACCTACCTCTAGACCTGATTTTCTGGGTGGTGTTACTACTCTAGAAGGAGAGATACTTTTACGTCAGGACAAGTTGGGAGAAATGTATCAAGAAGTAAGCGAACCAGAATTCCAATCCTTTAAAACCAATTTTATACCTTACTACGCTTGGAGCAATAGAGGCCAAGGAGAAATGACGGTTTTCTTACCTGTAATCTGGAATTAGGATTTATGGTAACTGACCATAACTTAATTTAGACGATTTATGGATTCTTATAAAAAGAATGCTTTTACGTACTCCACCATTGTGGCAATGGGCGGTTTTATATTTGGATTGGACGCTGCACTTATCTCAGGTACGATTAAGTTCATCACAATTGAATTTTCATTGAACGAACTTGAGCTAGGCTCTGTTGTAGGTGCTCCCGCCATGGGGGTTCTTTTGGCACTTTTGTTCATGGGGTACGCTTGCAACACATTAGGACGAAAAACCACCTTAATGATTGCCGCTGCCTTTTATCTCATTTCCGCAATCTGTTCGTCTTTGGCACCTTCATATTGGACGCTTATTAGCGCCCGTTTCTTGGGTGGACTCGCTTTTAGCTCAATCTCTTTGGCATCCATGTACATTGGGGAAATAGCACCTCCAAAATGGCGCGGAAAATTGGTATCCATGACCCAGATAAATATTGTGTTCGGCCTCTCTGCTGCGTACTTCATTAATTACTTTATTCTTGGTCTTGCAAACTCTAATGCCAATTGGGTAGCAACCCTAGGTATCAACGAATATACTTGGAGATGGATGCTTGCTACTGAAATTATTTTTGCACTATTATGGTTCGTTCTTTTATTTTTCATTCCCAGAAGTCCTGCTTGGTTACTATATAAGGGAAGAACGCAAGAAGCGGAACAAATACTACTAAAAGTTACGGTCCAAGAAAAAATATCGGAAAAAATAGGTCAAATGAAGGCGAGTCTTGAAAAAGGCAATCAAGACCACACCATAATTACTCAATTAAAAGAAATTTTTTCTAAGCCAATGCGAATCACCATGATTATTGCCATGACTATCGCAATTGCACAACAAGCCACCGGAATTAACGCCATCGTTTTCTATGCACCTACTGTTTTTGAACAATTGGGCATTGGTACCGATGCGGCATTTGCCCAAGCTATATACATTGGCCTTACCAGTATTGTTTTTACCGTTCTGGGACTGCTTCTGGTTGATAGAATTGGTAGAAGACCCATGATTTTATGGGGTATGGCTTGGATAGTACTAAGTCTTGGGGTTTGCTTTTATGGTTTCAAAATGGCGGATTACACCATTACCGAACAAGCCATAACCGAAATGAAGGATATTCCCAACTCTGAAAATTTGTCCGCCTTGGTCGGGATTCCTTACGAGAGTGATATTGCCTTTAAAAATGCTTTAATAGAAAGTATTGGAGAAACCGAAGCCAGAAACCACTCCGGACTTTTATTACAAAAGGCCGCAAATATTAACGCAATTCTCATACTCCTGGGAATCCTAAGCTTTATTGCAGCATTTCATTTTTCGGTAGGACCGATTATGTGGGTTCTTTTTTCAGAAATTTTCCCTATTTCCCTACGAGGAATTGCCATACCATTTTTCACCTTGATCACCAGTTTTGTGAGCTATCTGGTACAGAAATTTTTTCCATGGCAATTAGCTACTATGGGCATTAGCTCAACCCTTTTATTCTATGCCATTGTGGTAAGTATTGGCTTGGTTATTCTTTATATCTATTTAAAGGAGACCAAAAATATGACTATAGAAGAAGTACAATTGGCGCTGGCCACTAGACGAAAAAAATAAATAGAAATGAAACAAGCCACTCCTTCAAATATAAACAGCCCGTATACCCAACTAAAAAGTCTGAATATTGGTAATTGCCAGTGGACTACAGGTTTTTGGGCCGATAAATTTGAACTCTGTGTCAATGCCATGGTGCCGTATATGGGAGACGTATTATGTGGAGACGTGGGTCATGCACTTAACAACTTTAAAATAGCGGCCGGAGAAAAAGAAGGCGAGCATCAAGGCATGTTTTGGCATGATGGCGATTTCTACAAATTCATGGAGGCCAAAACCTATGTGTACGCCCAAACCAAAAACAAAGAATTACTTCATGAGTTGGACGAGTACATCACCATAATTGGAAAAGCACAGGAAAGTGATGGGTACCTTCAGACTCAGATACAATTGAGAGAAGGCGTTGATCGCTATGAAAATCGCAAATACCATGAAATGTACAACACTGGACATTTGCTCATTAGCGCTTGTATTCATCACAGCATTACCGAACAACGTAATTTTCTGGATATCGCAATAAAACATGCAGATTTACTGTACACTATCTTTATGCCAGACACCAAACATTACGGTCGTTTTGGCTTTAACCAGACCCAGATAATGGGCCTCGTAGAATTGTACCGTGTTACAGGAGACAAAAAGTATTTGACCCTCGCAGAAAAATTTATAGACAACCGTGGAAAATATGACGTAAAACACCACCCGACCACTGAGGGCTATCCTATTGGCGATATGGTACAGGAACGTACACCTTTACGGGAATCCAAGGAAGCCGTGGGTCATGCCGTGCTTGCCCTATATTACTACGCCGGAGCTGCAGATGTTTATGCCGAGACAGGAGAAAAAGACCTTATTGATGCCTTAGACCGTCTTTGGGAAAACGTGACGACCAAGAAAATGTATGTAACCGGTGCCGTGGGTCAAGCCCACTATGGAGCTTCGGTAAATCGTGATATGATAGAAGAAGGCTTCATAGATGCATATATGATGCCCAACATGACCGCCTATAATGAGACCTGCGCCAATTTATGCAACGCTATGTTCAGCTACCGCATGTTAAATCTTAAAGGGGAGGCCAAATATGCAGATATTGTTGAGTTGGTACTATACAACAGTGCATTATCTGGTATTAGCGTAACGGGCAAAGAATACTTTTATGCGAACCCATTGCGGATGCTAAATAACACCAGAGATTATAACGCACACGAAAATGTGACCGAAACACCCAACAGAGAACCTTATCTGAGTTGTTTCTGCTGCCCTCCTAACCTAGTTCGTACTATTGCTACGGTTTCGGAATGGGCTTATAGTCTTTCTGAAAATGGAGTAACCGTAAATCTATACGGTGCAAATAATCTAGTGTCCCATCTACAAGATGGTTCCCCTATTAAAATTTCGCAAGAAACGGAATATCCTTGGCAAGGAAAGGTAAAGATGAATATTGAGGAGTGTAAAACAGATACTTTCACCATTAGTTTACGCATTCCAAAATGGTCAAAAACTGCACAGATTACAATCAACAATGAAAAATTAAATAACTCCATAACTCCCGGAAGCTTCGTGAAGATTGAGCGTAACTGGAAGAAAGGCGATGTGCTTATTCTTGACATGCCAATGGAAGTTGAATTTATAGAAGGCCATCCAAGAATTGAAGAAGTACGGAATCAAATTGCTATAAAACGCGGACCAATAGTTTACTGTATTGAATCTCCAGATTTACCAGAGAATACAGACATTCTGGATATTTACTTCAACGGCAACAAAAAACTGGAACCTACTTATCAAACTGAGTTTTTAGGAGGTGTTACTACCCTAGAAGGAGAAGTCCTAATCCGAAAAGATAAAGGCGAAGGTATCTACAGAACCGTTCAAAAACCTGAATGGACACCTTACAAAACGCAACTTGTACCCTATTTTGCGTGGAGTAATCGCGGGCAGGCCGAAATGACAGTATTCATGCCTGTGGTTTGGGAGGATTAAAACCCATTTCCCATATTCTGCCAAAAACAGACCAGACCGTACTAAATAGATAAAATAGTGCCATTAGCGGTTAACCCACGTAAAAGGAAACATTTGTTTTAGTGTTTTATTTGTGAGACTCAGGTTATAATCCTGAGTAACCATCTCAACCTAACTAAAACATTTATCCTTTTTAAGACTCAACTATGAAAAGAACATTAGCACTTGCTGGCGGCTTATTACTATCTATTTGCAGCTTTGCACAAGAACATGGGGTCATGAACAATTCAAAGACCCCGCACATGAACCTTAAGACCATTGATATAGATGATTGTCGGTGGACGGATGGTTTTTGGGCCGATAAACTCAAAGCGGCCCATGAGGTAATGATTCCTAATTTAGGCAGGTTAATGGACGACCCTGAAATTATTCATGCCTATGCCAATTTTAAAGTGGCTGCAGGCCTTGAGGAAGGGGAATTTAGAGGATGGTCCTTTACAGATGGAGATTTCTACAAATATGTAGAGGCACTGGCGTATGAATATGCAATGACCAAAGATGAAAAGATAAACCAACAGATGGATGAAATCATCGCGGTGATTGCAAAAGCACAACGTCCCAATGGTTACATCCACACTAAAATTCAAATCGGTCACGGTATTGCAGGTTTTCTTCATGAATCCGAACATCCATTTAAAAGTGATGAAAAACCCTATACCAACGGACCTTCTCACGAATTTTACAATTTCGGACACCTCATGACCGCTGCTTGTGTCCATTATAAAATCACTGGTAAAAAGAACTTTCTTGATATAGCTATTAAAGCGAGTGATAATATCTACGACCATTTTAAAGAACCTTCTCCAGAACTAGCTCGTATAGACTGGAACCCGCCGCATTATATGGGTCTGATAGAAATGTACCGCACCACTGGAGACAAAAAATACCTAGAGCTTACTGAGAGCTTTGTAAACATGCTAGGTACAGCACCCAAAAAACATGGAGACCATCGTGGTATGGACCATAGCCAAAGGGGTACGTCCGTTAGGGAAGAATCCAAAGCAGTGGGTCATGCCGGCCATGCCAACTATTTGTATGCCGGTGTGGCCGATTTGTACGCGGAAACCGGTGACCAAACCTTAAAAGACTACCTAGAGCGTATTTGGACGAACGTAACTACTCAAAAAATGTACTTGACCGGAGCAACCGGCCCTCACCATTTCGGAATATCCGATCATGCAATTGTTGCTGAAGCTTACGGTAAAGATTATGAGCTTCCCAATATAAAAGCCTATAACGAAACCTGTGCCAACATTGGTAATGCCATGTGGAACTGGCGTATGTTTTTAATGAACGGTGAAGGCCGTTTTGCCGATATTATGGAACTGATTTTTTACAATAGTGCCATTTCGGGTATTTCATTAGATGGCGAACATTTCTTTTACACCAACCCATTACGTTTTATTGAAGGCCACCCGCAGAATACAAAAGATGAAGGCAAACGCGGTGAATTCATGTCGGTTTTTTGTTGCCCCCCAAACATCATCCGTACCATTGCCAAAATGCATACCTACGCTTATAGCACTTCAGAAAAAGGAATTTGGGTAAACCTGTACGGAAGCAATGTACTTGATACCGATTTAGCAGATGGCACCAACATCAAACTAACTCAACAAAGCAATTATCCTTGGGACGGGAATATCAAAATCACTATTGATTCCAAAAAGAAAAAAGAATATAGTTTAATGCTGCGCATTCCTGCTTGGGCGGAGAGCGCTGCCATTACAGTGAACGGAGAAAAAGTTGACCAATCTCCAAAAGCAGGGTCATATGCAGAAGTTACCCGCAAATGGAAAAAAGGAGATGTGGTAGAGCTAGAACTACCTATGGCTCCCCTATTGATTACTGCGGACCCAAATGTTGAAGAGACTAGAAACCAAGTAGCCGTAAAACGTGGTCCTTTAGTTTACTGCTTGGAGAGCGAAGATTTAGTAGCAGGCACTAACATCAAAGACATTATAGTTCCTAGCAATATCTCGTTTCAACCTAAATATGAAGCCAACCTTTTATCAGGGATTACGGTTTTGGAAGGCGAAGCCAACCTTTTACCAAAAGAAGATTGGTCTAAACAACTATACAAGCCACTGGCAAAACCTGAACTACAAAAAACACCTATAAAGATGATACCTTATTTTGCATGGGCGAACCGTGGTGTTCATGATATGTCCGTTTGGTTGCCATTGCAATATTGATTTAAGACCAAAGGAAAATTAAGTAATTTAAAAGAAATGAATCTAACAAAATGTATCGTTTGTTTTTTCCTGCTCGGTCATGCTTTAGGTTGTAATTCTCAAAAAAGTGAATCTGGAAAAGCGCTTGCCAAAAAACCCAATATTTTATTCATTGCTATAGACGACCTCAGACCAGAACTGGGGTCCTATGGTTCTGAAATAGTCCAAAGCCCTAACTTAGACAAACTAGCCAGTGATGGTCTTCAGTTTAACCGAGCCTATTGTCAACAGGCTATTTGTGGCCCATCACGTGCTAGCGTTTTAACCGGACTTCGACCAGAGACCAGCGGTATTTTTCACAACTATTTAAAAATACGTGAGCTATATCCGGATATCGTTACTTTACCTCAGCTCTTTAAAAACAATGGCTACGAAGCTACTTATTTCGGAAAGATATTTCATCACGGTGATTTAGATGATTCTCTATCGTGGAGTCGTGTGCCCAATCCCTATCCTAAATCGGTTGTGGGTTTTGCACTTCCCAAGAACCAAAGCATTCGTGAAGCCACCCGTAAGGATATGTTTTCCAAATATGGCGATGTAGCAAAATACGGTCTGGCTATGGGTCCAGCCTACGAATCGGCAGATGTTCCCGATAATACCTATGCTGATGGTTACAATACGGATTTAGCTATTGCACATATCAAAGAAATGGCAAAGACCAATGAAAAGCCTTTCTTCTTAGGTCTCGGTTTTAACAAACCTCATTTAAATTGGGTGGCGCCAAAAAAATATTGGGATTTGTACGAGGAAGAAGATATCCCAATGGCCAGTGACAGTATCTCTCCTAGGAACAGTGCCGCAATGGGTATTCACCCGTCCTTTGAGTTACGAGTCAGATCAGGAATTCCTAAAAAAGGAAAGTTAGGCCGGGGTCTTTCAAAAACCTTAAAACAGGCATATTTGGCCTGTGTAAGCTATGTGGATGCACAAATTGGCCGCGCCATACAAGCTTTGGATGAAGCTGGAATACGGGATAACACTATTATTATTGTTTGGAGTGACCATGGGTACCATCTGGGTGATATGGGTATTTGGGGCAAGGCCACCAACTATGAAATTGCGACGAGAGTTCCACTTATGATTTGGACTCCAGATATGCCCGAAGCAAATAGAGGAGCCCAAACGGAAGCTCTGGTAGAGTTAATAGACATGTATCCTACCCTTTGCGAACTGGCCGGAATTGAAAAGCCTAGTCATGTAGAAGGAAAAAGTTTTGTACCTCTTTTAGACAATCCAACACAAGATTGGAAAACAGCCGTATTTAGTCAGTTTCCTTCTCCAGCCTTGCGGGAATGGGGTTCCTACCCCTTACGCCCTGCTATGCGCGAAACTTATTTTGGGCCGCTTATTGAAAGTATTGAAGCAAAAATTAAAGTCCAACAAAAAGAAAAATGGAATAGAGACCTCTTCGAAAACAAATTAATGGGGTATGCTATGCGAACCGACCAATATAGATTTATTGTCTGGAAAGACCGTACACTACCGCAAGCATTACCTCTTTACTTTGAGCTTTATGACCACAAGAACGACCCTGAGGAAATGGTAAATATTGCTCCAGAAAACCCTGAACTGGTGGCTCAATTATTCACTCAATTCAAAAACGAGAAAAATATACCTGAACAAACTAATGAGTAGAAAATATACTTTTTAAACTAAATTAAATTTACATCTATGTCAATTCATCTTAATCGTTTTAAACTAATCCTATATTCCACTGTTCTGTCCGTAACAACCTTCGGGCTTGCCCAAGAAACTCGTCCTAATATTCTGGTTGTTTTATGCGATGACCTCGGTTATGCCGATGTTGGTTTTAATGGCGCTACGGATATTGTCACTCCAGAAATGGATAAACTAGCTAAGAATGGAACTATTTTCTCGTCAGCGTATGTGGCGCACCCCTTCTGCGGACCAAGTCGTTCCGCATTGTTAACAGGGCGCTATCCGCACTTAACGGGAACACCTTATAATCTGTTTCATAATAGCAGCGATAGAGACGAGGATAATCTGGGCGTTCCCGTGGAAGAAACCTATATGTCCAAAGTGCTTCAAAATGCGGGATACTACACCAGTGCAATTGGAAAATGGCATTTGGGTTCCGCTCCAAAATTTCATCCTAACAAAAGGGGATTTGATAATTTCTATGGTTTTCTAGGTGGTGGCCATGACTATTTCCCTGCCAAATACAACATTACCTACAAATCACAGGTTAAATCTGGGGTAGAAAATATAAGGGATTATTTATGGCCCATGGAACATAACGGGAAGCCTGCCAATGAAACCGAATACATTACGGATGAGTTTTCTAGAGAGGCAAGTAATTCCATACGCTTGGCTACAAAAAAGAAGCAACCTTTCTTTATCTACCTAGCCTATAATGCACCGCACGTTCCGCTGCAAGCCAAGGCAGAGGATATAGCTAAGTTTTCACACATAGAAGACAAAGATCGTAGAACCTATGCGGCCATGGTATATGCCGTTGACCGTGGAATTGGTAACATTGTAAAGACCCTAAAAGAGACAGGCCAACTAGACAATACCTTAATCGTTTTTTTAAGTGATAATGGTGGGAACTTTGATCATGGTGCCAATAACTATCCGCTGAAAGGCACAAAAGGGGATACTTATGAAGGTGGTTATAGGGTACCAATGTTCTTTCATTGGCCCAAGAGAATAAAAAAAGAGCAACGTTTTGACTTTCCTGTTTCTGCAATGGACCTCTACCCTACTTTTGTAGAACTCGCTAATGCCAAACTTCCGGAAGGAAAAGAATTAAGCGGAAAAAATATTATTGAGGATGTAATTCAACAAACCGAACCTTATAAAGACGAAATGATTTTTTCTTTACGCTATCGCGAAGGCTATAATGATGTTGGAGCTAGGCTTGGCGATTGGAAAATTACAAGAATGGGCAATGAACCATGGCGACTTCACAACCTTAAAGAGGATATAGGAGAAAAGAAAAATTTGGCAGGCCGGCACCCTGAGCGACTGAAAGAAATGGTAGCAAGAACACAAGAATGGACAAACAGTTTTGTGGCTCCGTTGTGGGTCTATTCACGCAAAGACCAAGAGCTATGGAATAGCGGTGTAATGCCAAATTACGAAGGCACCTTTGAAGTGGATAAACTTGTTGAACCTCCGGTTCACAATTAATATTCACTTAATTAAACAAAAAAGAGCCGCTATATGCGGCTCTTTTATTTGATATCTATAGTGAAGTCTACTTCGCTACGTTCACTGACCTTGTTTCTCTGATAACAGTGACTTTTACTTGCCCAGGGTAGGTCATGTCTGTTTGTATTTTCTGTGAAATTTCAAAAGACAACTGTGCTGCTTTCTCATCATTCACTTTTTCGCTTTCAACGATTACCCGTAGTTCACGACCTGCTTGAATAGCATAAGCCTTCTGAACACCTCCAAAACTAAAAGCTACTTCTTCTAAGTCTTTTAAACGCTGAATGTACGAGTCCAATACTTGTCTACGTGCTCCCGGTCTTGCACCGCTAATGGCATCGCAAACCTGTACGATCGGTGAGATAAGCGTCTTCATTTCAATTTCATCATGGTGAGCACCAATAGCATTACATACATCTGGTTTCTCTCCGTATTTCTCTGCCCACTGCATACCGAGTATAGCGTGCGGAGTTTCTACTTCTGCTTCCGTGTTCGGTACTTTACCTATATCGTGCAAAAGTCCGGCACGTTTTGCCAATTTAGGGTTCAAACCAAGTTCAGCGGCCATTACACCACATAGTTTAGCCACTTCTCTGGAGTGTTGTAGCAAGTTTTGTCCGTAAGAAGAACGGTATTTCATTCTACCTACCGCACGAACCAATTCTGGGTGCAAACCGTGAATACCCAAATCAATAACGGCACGTTTACCTACTTCTACAATTTCTTGTTCAATTTGTTTTTCTGTTTTCTTAACTATCTCTTCAATACGCGCTGGGTGAATTCTACCGTCTGTTACCAACTTGTGCAACGAAAGTCTTGCCACCTCACGACGTACCGAATCAAAACAAGATAGAATAATCGCTTCCGGAGTATCATCAACAATAATTTCTACTCCTGTTGCAGATTCCAAAGCACGAATATTTCTACCTTCCCTACCAATAATCCTACCTTTAACATCATCTGATTCCAAGTTAAAAACAGATACACAGTTCTCTACCGCTTCCTCCGTTCCTATACGTTGAATGGTGTTAATAACAATTTTCTTGGCTTCCTGCTGCGCAGTTAACTTAGCCTCTTCTACGGTAGTTTGAATATAGGCCATAGCATCTGTCTTTGCCGTTTCCTTTAACGACTCCATCAGCTGCCCTTTTGCATCATCTGCGGAAAGTCCCGAGATTACCTCTAACTGCTGTACTTGGTTCTTATGAAGCTTTTCTAGTTCATTTTGCTTCTTTTCAAGGAATGCCTCCTTATGGGAAACTTCCTTTAACTTACCGTCTAGCTGAGAGTTGAGTTTTTTACTTTTGGCCAATTCATTACTAACCTGAGACTCTTTATCCCGAGTCCGCTTTTCGGCCTCGCCAATCTTCTTGTCTTTATTAATAATTACTTTCTCATGCTCTGCTTTCAACTCTAAAAACTTCTCTTTAGCTTGAAAAATCTTATCCTTCTTAATGTTTTCGCCTTCGGTCTTGGCGGCACTGATTATTGAATTTGCCTCGGTTTTGGCATTGGAAAGCATTTTTGAAGCTTTCCCCTTTTCCATAAATTTTGCGATGGCAAATCCAATCGCAAGGCCGACGATACCGGCTATTATAAGTGTTGCACTATCCATATATCTAACAATTTAGGTTTGAACAAGCCTGAGCACTTAGCAGTTACATTGTGATACATGTACCGACCACCGTTGCTCAAACAAATCCATAAAAAAAGCCCACATCAGCGAAGTTTTGAACAAACTCCAATAAACAGGTTTAGGGCTACAAGACTGATCAAGAATCCCTATACGAGTAGGGCCCGCTTTTACAATCTAAACTCACCCTTTTTAAACAAAATAAATGTTGAGTTTGTCAAAAGGTAATACCAATGTGGGCAGTAACTTATGTATTTTAAAGAACGTATTTTATTTTAAACCTAGCTTTGATGTCACCAACTGATCCAACGCTTTTAAACGTTCGGTTGCATTTTCGGTTCCTTCGGATTGATCAATACCACGCTGCTCGATTTTAGAGGCAAATTGTAAGGCACACATGGCCAAAACATCTTGCTTATCTCGCACAGCATAACTTTGTTCAAACTTTTTCGCCAATTGTTCAATGTTCTTCGCCGCCTTTCGCAAGCCTTCTTCCTGGCTTGGATCAATGGTCAAAGGGTACACCCTATCAGCTATAGAAAGCTTTATTTTTAGCTTTTCCGACATTTTATTTTTTAAACATTATTCTGAAAGTTGTGCTATACAATAGTCCAATTCCCTGATCAATGTATTTATTTTAAGCTTAGCTTCGGTTTTATTCGTATTACTGCCAAGCATTGAGTTTGCGAGCTTCAACGAGTTGTATTTTTCCTCCCACATAGAGACAGAATCCAACACTTTGTCTTTGTCCTCCTTTAGATGATTAAGCTCCTCTTGCAATTTAGCATTGGATTGGTGTAGCACCTCCAACTTATGCAAAAGCTTGCTTATTTTATTCTCTAACGAGTCTACGACTTTGACTAATTCACTCATAAATCAAACGCAATGCATTTTACACAAAGTTAACATACCTGCCCCTACTTAGCAATACTTTTTTCAATTATTCTTCAAGTAATACTTTAAGCCTTTAAATAGCGTTGGTTACATAAGAAGTATCATTTTTGACGCTATATATTTTCTAGAATTCAAACCGTTTGGCTAATTTCGTATCTGTGCCCCTTAGAATTATGAAAAAACTTTTTGCCTTTCTTTTGCTGTTTACTACTGTTGTTGGTGTTTCCCAAGAAAAATACCCCCAAGATGCATTCCGGTCTCCAGTAGATATTCCCATGGTCCTTGCCGGGACATTCGGGGAATTACGTTCCAACCATTTTCACTCTGGTATTGACATAAAAACCCAACAACGGGAAGGATTGCCCATTTATGCTATTGCAGACGGAAGTGTTACCCGTATAAAAGTTTCTCATTGGGGCTATGGAAAAGTACTATACATTGCCCACCCAAATGGCTACACCTCTGTTTACGGACACCTTCAAAAATTTAGTCCTAAAATTCAAGAGTTTATTAAAAAATTACAGTACAAGAAAAGATCTTACGAAGTAGAAGACTTCCCTGATTATGCCGAAATAAAGGTGGAAAAAGGAGAAATAATAGCCTACGGAGGAAATACTGGCGGTTCTTCTGGTCCTCACCTTCATTTTGAAATTAGAAGCAGTATTTCTGAAAAACCTACGAACCCATTGTTGTACGGTTTTGACGTCCGGGATGCTACAAACCCTACGCTACAAAAGCTGTACGGTTTTCCTCTTTCTGAAGATGCACAAATCAATCAAAGTAAAAACACCACGCCCCTTAATTTTAAGAGGCAAAAAGATGGAACGTTCTTAGCGGATCCCGTTAATGCCGTTGGTACAATAGGATTTGGCTTTGTTGGTTTTGACCGTCAAGACCTTGCCGCTAACCACAATGGCGTGTATTCCGTACAGCAATTGGTAAACGGAAAAGTGTATACGGATTATGACTTAGAATCATTTTCTTTTGGAGAAACTAGATATATCAATACTCTAATTGATTATTACCATTACGGAAAATACCGTCAACGCATTCAATTGCTTTACAAATCCCCCGGAAATAAGTTAAGCATTTACAACACGGTTGAAAACGAAGGTAAGATCGATATTCGCGAAGGATTAAGCTATAAGGTTGAATTATTGATCAAGGATTATGCAGGCAACGTAACCAAAGCTATCATCCCTGTAGAAGGAAAAAAAGAACTTATAAAGGTCGATAAGGACGAAAAGAAAACCGAAAACTATGTAATTGCCAAAAAACCTAACAATTATGATCTAGGGGCGGCAAAAGTGTATTTCCCCGCTCATACTTTTTATGACAATTTCTATATTGATTTGAAAAAAGATGATGATACGGTCCGCATTCATAATTCTACCGTGGCGGCGCACCGCAACTTCACCATTACTTTTGATGTTTCAAAATATAGCGAGGCGGAAAGAAAACAAATGTTCATTGCAAGGCTAGACAGCAGGTTAAGACCTTCACATGCCTCAACTTACAAACGCGGGAACACATTTACAACACGCACCAGGAACTTGGGCACCTATACTTTGGCGAAAGACACTGTAGCCCCCAGGATAAAGGCTAAAAACTTTAAAGAAAAACAGTGGCTGAACAACTACCACTATCTAAGCATACGAATTACTGATGACCTAAGTGGTATAGACACGTATTCCGCAACCTTGAACGGCAAATGGATATTGATGGAATACGAGCCAAAAACCGCTACGCTAACTTATAATTTTGACGATGTTATTCTTGACCAGAAAGAATGCAAACTTGAAGTTACCGTGACTGACAATGTGGGCAATACCAATACTTTGACACATACTTTTTACAGAAAATGACACCTTTTTGAAGTGCTCTAGACTTATCCTTGTTTTTGCGCTATTCGGTTTTACACTTGCCACAAGTGCACAAACCGCTACGCTTACGGGTATAGTTCTAAACAAAGCCAATGAACCTTTAAGAGAGGTACATATTACCACTAACTCCTCCGGCACTTTTTCCGATGAAAATGGATTTTACTCAGTGCAAGTAATAGCAGATAAACCCATTACGATAACATTTTCTCATTTAGGACATAAAAATGCCATATTAGAAGACTTAATTTTATCCACCAACGAAGTTTTTGAATTCAACCCTATATTGAGCGTTGATGCCATACAAATTGATGGTGTAACCATTACTCCTACGGGAAAGAAAATGGTTTCCGGTATTACCTCGCTAAGCCCAGAAATTGTACGAAATATACCAGGAGCTAATGCTGGAGTGGAAAATATCCTAAAACTGTTACCCGGTGTTTCTTCAAGCAATGAACTAAGCACCCAATATAATGTGCGCGGCGGCAACTATGATGAAAATCTGGTATATGTAAATGAGATTGAAGTCTATCGTCCTTTTTTGATTCGCTCAGCTCAGCAGGAAGGAATGAGTTTTGTGAATAGTGATATGGTTCAAAATGTTCGTTTTTCTTCTGGTGGATTCCAAGCAAAATATGGCGATAAACTTTCATCCGTTTTAGACATCACTTATAAGAAACCCTCAGAAACCGGCGCTCAATTAGACTTAAGTTTTCTAGGAGCGAGTGCCACTGTAGAAACGGTTTCCAAAAACAAAAAACTCAGTACAATTAGTGGCATTCGGTATAGAAATAATGGCCTACTAGTAAATAGCCAAGAGACCAACTCCAATTTCAACCCTACTTTTGCAGATGCACAAACCTTTACTACCTATCGGTTTTCCAACAAATTCCATCTAGACTTTCTGGGAACGGTCTCCATTAACGATTACAAGAACGAACCTTTAGACCGGCAGACCAATTTTGGTACTATTAACGACCCAAAATCACTCAAAATATATTATCAAGGGGAAGAAAACAATCGCTATAACACGGTTTTAGGAGCGTTAAAAGGGAATTATTTCTTAAACGAAAATACCACACTAAAGCTTATTGCTTCACTCTACCACACTACAGAAGAAGAATATTCAGATGTAATTGCACAATATGCATTAGGTGATATTAATAATGATCTTAATAGTCCTTCTTTTGGGAGTGCTACCAATCTACGTGGCATCGGCACACAATTCAACCGCGCTAGAAACGAGCTGGATGCGCTAATTTTCAACATTACCCATAAAGGAAACCATACCATTGAAAACAAAGTGCTTGAATGGGGAATAAAATATACTCACGAAGACATTCGCGATCAATTGCGTGAATCTGAATTTATTGATTCCGTTGGTTTTTTTGTTCGCCCACCTTTGCCCGAGTTCAATACCAATGAACCAGAAGAACCTTCCAACTCACCACTTGTTGCTTATGATGGTGTTAACGCTATAAATTTTGTCAAGACCGATCGCTTTTCAGGTTTTGTGCAATTTAGCAATAGACTCTCCTTGGCCTCTCATGATTTCCACTATAATATTGGAGTTCGAGCGCAACACTGGACAATTTCAGGAGAAGACATTAAAACCTTATCACAATTTGTTATTAGTCCACGCGGGCAGATGTCTTTAAAACCCAATTGGAAAAGGGATATGGTTTTCCGGCTTTCTGGTGGACTTTATTACCAGCCTCCTTTTTATCGTGAACTGCGGGATGCGACCGGAACCATCAATCCAGATGTAAAAGCCCAAGAATCCATTCACCTAGTATTGGGCAATGAGTATTCTTTTCACCTTTGGGACCGTCCTTTTACACTTATGAGCGAGGTATACTATAAGAAATTGAACCACGTAAATACGTATACGCTAGAAGATGTGCGCATACGATATGTTGCCAATAATGATGCTAAAGCCTACGCTTACGGAGCAGATTTAAGATTAAACGGAGCTTTTGTTCCCGGCACTGAATCCTGGGTAAGCATAGGAGTATTAAAGACAGAAGAAAATAGCAATGGCCGCGGCTATATTGCCAGACCTTCTGACCAACGGTTAAAATTGGGTGTATTATTTCAAGATTATATTCCTGAATTCCCCAATTTCAAAATGTACCTTAACCTAGTTTATAACACGGGTGTTCCCGGTGGTTCCCCAAATTATGCAGACCCTTATCAGTATAATACAAGATTACGTGATTATAAACGTGCAGATTTAGGAATTTCCCATATTTTTGTTGGCGGAAACAGAACCTATCAAAAAAACCATTGGTTGCACAGGTTTAAAGAACTGAGCGCAGGATTTGAGATATTTAATTTGTTCAACAATCAAAATTCAATTACCAATACATGGGTCAGGGACGTGGATAGCAAACAACAATTTGCAGTCCCTAATTTCATGACAAGTCGCGTGTTCAACCTAAGATTAAGCATGCGCTTTTAAGACATACTAATGAAGAAGATTTTTTTTGCCGCACTACTTTTGACCAGCATTTTTGCCAATGCCCAAAAGAACATTTATGAAAGCGACAAGTTTGACGCCCTTAGTGACAGCCACCAAGTATTGGCCATTATTCCTTTTTTAGCCAATCTTGAACTAAAGGACGATATTTCTCATGAGGAGCTTAATGCACTTGAACAAAAAGAAGGTTATGCCGTTCAGAATGCGCTTGAAACCTATTTTTCTAAGCGAAAGAAGAAAAAGAAATTCAATGTAGACTTTCAAGATGTAAAAAACACAAATGCAATTTTGAAACAAAACAACATTGATTATAATAACATTGATGTGTACACCACTAAACAGCTCAGTGAAATTTTAGGTGTAGATGGCATCATAAGTGGCAACATGGACTTGAACGTTCTCCTTTCAAAAGGTATACCAACGGAATTTAGTTTTATGGATTATTTTTCTGGCGATGCCAATTATGGTCGTATAGGCGTTAAAATTAGTGATGGCACAAGTGGAAAACTTCTTTGGAAGTATGAGAAGAAAATCAATAAAAAGTCAGGTAAAAATACTACTGACCTCATTGATAGAATGATGAAATTAGCGGCTAGAAAATTTCCATACGACCGAGAAAAACGAAAAGACCGAAAACAGAAGTAAATTAGGGGCTTAAGTAAAAACTCTTAATTATATAGTAAATAATAAAACTCCCTTTCATAAAGGGAGTTTTATTTTTCCACAAATTCCTTGAGAGCCTGAACGGTATAGTCCAACTCTTCTTTGGTATTATATTTTGAGAACGAAAACCGAACCGAAGGTTTTTCAAGATCTTCGTCCGATAAGATTTCAGTAAGTACGTGTGAACCCAAATCACTTCCAGACTGGCATGCACTCCCTTTAGAACAGGCTATTCCTTTAATATCTAAATGAAACAAAAGCATCAGAGCTTTCTGTGGGTTAATGGGCAAACAAACATTCACCAAGGTAAACGTACTTTTATCCAAATCGCCAGAATGCCCATTAAATTTAGCATTCGGAATCTCTTCTTTCATCTTACCTATAAAATAAGATTTCAACTCACGAACATAAGCCGTTTCAGATTCTAGATTATCATACGCCTCTATGAAAGCTGTTTCCAACCCAACAATATTATGGAAAGATTCGGTTCCAGCACGATTACCTCGCTCTTGTGAGCCTCCTGAAATAAAAGGTTTCAGTCCTGAATTTTTCTTTACGTACGCAAAACCAATTCCCTTAGGACCATGAAATTTATGCGCGGCAGCCGTCAAAAAGTCGGCAGGAACCTCTTTTACATCCCAAGGATAATGGCCTATTGATTGCACCGTATCCGAATGAAAAAGTGCTCCGCTTGCATGACATAGTTCACATACTGCAGAAATATCTATCTTATTACCAATTTCATTATTAACATGCATTAAACTCACCAACTTTTTAGAATCGTCCTTTGTTAATAGCTCTTCTAAATGCGAAAGTTTTGGATTCCCAAAAGGATCCAAATCAACATATATAACCTGGGTTCCTTTTTCATTGGCCAAATCTTCAACTGTATGAAGAACGGCATGATGCTCTATTTTTGATGTTATAATCGTTTCTACGCCCAAGTCACGAACGGCACAACGTAAGATCATGTTATCCGCTTCGGTACCTCCCGAAGTAAAAACAATTTCTGAAGGGTGGGCGTTCATGTATTTGGCAATTGTCTTACGGGCACTCTCTACTGCTGTCTTTGCAGATCGTCCAAAACTATGCGTAGAAGATGGGTTGCCATAAAAATTAGCTAATGCATCTTGCATCTTCACAATGACATTTTCGCGTACCTGCGTAGTGGCCGCATTATCTAAATAAACCTTTTTCATTACCAAAAAATTCAATTAAGAGCCTCCAAAATTAGCTGAATTAAAGTTAATTTCTCCCTAATTCAGAATAAACTTGTCCTTTATTTCCTTTAAATTTGGCACATGAAGAAAACGCTACTTTTAGGTATTTTAATCCTTTTATCTGCCTGTGATGACGGCGACCTACAAATTGAACGTGTAGATTTTGACACGGTAAGCCTTGCCTCCTGTGGCTTTGAGGACGACCCGCTTGACACCACTTTTTTCTTTAAAATAGATGGGGATGAAGCTTTTTTATTAGAGTTGGAAGAAGGGTTGTTGATAGACGAAACTTCTACCGAAGGCACACTTACCAGCTCTTTGGGCGGCTCTTCTAGTTTGGTCTATAGACTTTTTTCTGATGATGTTTCTTCAGATTATTTCTGTTCCACCATACCTGTATTGGAACCAACGGTTATAAACGAGAATACGGCTGAAGCCGGAGATATTGCGGTAAACACAAAAGTAACCGCGGTTTCCAAAGATGTAAAAACCTATTCACATACCATATTAATTAGCGGTTTGGTTTTGACCAATGAACAAAATGAAAGCATTATAGATTCATCTACCTTAACCTATGGTACCTTTAAAACATCTACACCAACAAGTATAAATCTTGAAGTTCCATTTACGGACTACGAGGCTATTACCAATTTTTCCGAATGTACAAGTGCTATTGTTGAAGGTAGCATTAGGTTATACAAAACAATAAACGACGAATATGTTTCCTTAGATATTCCTTTGTCGGCTTTGGCAAATGAAGTTACGGAGGTAGATACCCCACGAACGGCAACCTTAGAAAACGGTGAGTTTAATTATACTGTACTTGATACTGTTGTCACCGATGAGATGATTTGTACAACCGCTGCACTCTCCGAAGAGATTATAAGCCATAACTTTATCTCTTCCGGCGGGGCTATTAATGTAGAAACGGTAGCAAGCGAACCTGATGGTGCCGGAGCAGTTACCTACACTCATACCATTTCTATTAACACCGTAGTACTTGTTTTAAAAGGCAATGGTGATGATATTACGGATGAAACACTTGCCGCTCTGGACAATTTTGTTCTAGGTACATATACCACCGTGGGCAACTAACCGTTCTGGTAAATATAAATCTCGGTAGCCCCTAAACCATATTTTTGGTAATCCGCATCATAGTATTTGATATTGTCGTAGCGCCTAAAAAGATAATACAGTTCTTCTTTAAGCACACCTTCTCCTACTCCGTGGATAAACACTACTTTTTGGATGCGTTTACGTATAGCAAACTCCAATTGACCGCGCGCCGTATCCAATTGTAAATTAAGCATTTCATGATTACTCATACCCTTACTGGACTTGGTGAGTTGGTGTATATGTAAGTCCACTTCCATTTTGGGCGCATTCCGTTCCTTGGGTTTTATAATCTGGGTTCTTCTTTTCTTTGGAAGTTCTTTTTCAGCCTTGATTTGGTTTATTTCGTAATTACTAACCCTAATATCGCCCGTATCTATCCTAACCAATTCATTCGACTCAAAATCTAGGGCAAATCCATCGTTCGTTTCAATGGTTACCACACTTCCTAAAATCTTAATTACCTTACCAGAGATAACATCATCTATGGTCTCTACCTTGTCCCCTATTTGAAAAACGGCCATAATTTGTTTTGTATCCACAAAAATAATGGTAATTTTCGTGAAAGAATTGCTAAACCGTAAAAATGCAATTAGCCGCCATTCTACTAGTACTTGAAGATTATATGCTGCCTTGCCTGAACAAAAAGCTTTTTGGTATTGATTGTCCTGGCTGTGGTCTTCAACGCTCTATCGTTCTTTTCTTCAAAGGGGATTTAAGTGCTGCTTTTGATATGTACCCGGCCATTTTTACGTTAATTCCGCTTGTTTTGTTTGCTATTACAAGTCAATTTATTCGATTTCGATTTGATACCACTATAAAAATCACCCTTGGTATACTCAGCGGTTCTATTATAGTAGTTAACTATATTTTAAAAATGACTCACCTAACCCACTAAAAAAATGGAACAACACAAATTGCCCAATGCTACGCTCATTCTTGTATTTGGAATACTCTCAATAGTTACATGCTGTTGCTATGGTATTCTTGGTCTAATATTTGGAATCGTGGCCTTAGTCTTAGCAAAAAAAGCAACTGCTATATATTTAGAAAACCCAGAAAACTATACAGATTACGGCAATGTAAAAACAGGTAAAATTCTAGCTATTATTGGTATTGTGTTAAGTGCCATCTATCTATTAATGACTATTGGTATGATAGCTTTCCTAGGCTTTGATGAAATGCAAGACCCAGAGTTAATGCGAGAAAAAATGGAAGAATTGTTAGGATAAGACTATGCAACAACCCTTACCGGGCGCCAGTAACGCGCTCACTTTTGGAATTCTTTCTATAGTCTTGACCCTTATTTGCTGCGGTCCTTTTGGCGCTATTTTTAGTTTCATTGGTCTATCTAATGCAAAAACAGCTCAGCAGGCATTTGACCAGAGCAATGGTGAATATTCAGGCATTGAAAATGTTAAGACCGGAAAAATATTATCGTACGTAGGTCTGGCATTGGCAGCCGTATATTTACTTATTGCCATTCTTTACTTTGGCGTCATTGCCGCAATCATTGCAACGGCAGCCTCTGGTAACATATAATAAAAACTGAACCGCATAAAAAAAGCCTGAAACTTAGTTTCAGGCTTTTCTTGTCTATTTTATTTCGAACTATTTTTCGAACTGCTTTAAAGTTGTGGTAATAATATTGACACAATCTAATAGTTGTTCCTCGTTCATTACCAAAGGTGGTGCAAAACGAATGATATTACCATGCGTAGGTTTTGCCAAAAGTCCGTTTTCTTTTAAAGCCATACAAATATCCCAAGCGGTTGAACTGTCTTCCGTATCATTAATTAAAATAGCATTCAAAAGACCTTTACCTCTTACCCCGTTTACGATGTTGCAAGTATCAATAAATTTATTCAGTTCTACCCTGAACAATGTTCCCAAAGTTTCGGCATTTTGGGCTAATTCTTCATTTTTAACTACTTCAAGAGCTGCCATTGCAACCGCAGCGGCAATTGGGTTACCCCCAAAAGTACTACCGTGGTTACCTGGTCTAATAACCTCCATAACATCATCATTTGCCAAAACTGCAGACACTGGATATGCACCTCCGGAAAGGGCCTTTCCTAAGATAAGGACGTCCGGTTTAACGTTTTCATGATCTACAGCCAACATTTTTCCTGTTCTAGCGATTCCCGTTTGAACTTCATCTGCAATAAAGAGCACATTATGCTTTTCACATAATGCTTTAGCCTCACGTAAATACCCTTCAGAAGGAACATAAACGCCTGCTTCCCCTTGAATGGGTTCCACCAAAAATCCTGCAACATTCTTGTTTAGCTCTAATGTTTGCGCCAGGGCTTCTAAATTGTCGTATTCAATTTTAAGGAATCCTGATGTGTACGGTCCAAAATTTTGACGCGCTACGGGGTCGTTCGAAAATGAAATAATGGTAGTAGTTCGTCCGTGAAAGTTATTTTCACAAACAATAATCTGTGCTTCATTTTCAGAAATCCCTTTTTTCTCATACGCCCATTTACGACATAGCTTCAAAGCAGTTTCTACTGCTTCCGCACCCGTGTTCATGGGTAAAAGCTTATCAAACTGAAATGTTTCGGTAGCGTACTTCTCGTACTTTCCGAGCATATCGTTATAAAAGGCCCTTGATGTAAGCGTTAAGGTCTGCGCCTGATTGGTCATGGCCTCAACAATTTTAGGGTGACAATGCCCTTGATTTACCGCGGAATAGGCCGAAAGAAAATCATAATATTTTTTTCCTTCAACATCCCAAACATACACACCTTCTCCTTTACTTAAAACAACAGGTAATGGGTGGTAGTTGTGTGCTCCGTACTTGTCCTCTAATGCAATAGCATCCTTAGAACTGATTTTTTCTAAAACTGACATGATAAAATTACTTTTTAATAAAACTTCAGTAATTCCTTCTGTACCTTTTTCCTTTCGAAGATTCGAAAATTCAGCGTGGGAGAGAAATCATCCTTGTAGAGCTGCAAATCTAATGAATATTTTTCATCTCATACAACGCCTAACAATTTCTTTAATTAAACGGAACTTTAAACAAAACAGCATGCCCAAAAAAAATATAAACAGATTATAAAACATTGCGTCTAGTCTCTCACAATGAGAATACATTTTAAATAAGTTCAACAATAGCAAGCAATAGAGTTCCCTTGATTTTCTCATTGTTTGTAAAGCCAGGTTTCCTTGTAATGAGGTTTCTTGGCTTTTTTATTACCTTATCCGGTTAACTCAGAAGGGCTGCATCTACTTACAAGTCATTATTTTCACATTTAACTATTTTTAATAAGCCGGATTGTAATCTTAGTTATAATAAATGCAATGGGATGCTTACTTTTGCGGCATGCGAAGAAAGAACAGGAGACAGGTATTCGAGAACATAGAGGTAGTAGATGCCGGTGCAAAAGGAAAAACAATTGGTAAAGCACCCGACGGAAGGGTCATTTTTTTGACCAATACCGTACCTGGTGATGTTGTAGATGTACAGACCACTAAAAAGAGAAAAGCCTATTTTGAAGGGGTGGCAACGGCTTTTCACAGCTATTCCGATAAGCGCACTGAACCACAATGTCAGCACTTTGGTGTTTGTGGAGGTTGCAAGTGGCAAGATATGGGCTATGAACACCAGCTCTTTTACAAGCAGAAGGAAGTTGAAAACAACCTAAAACGTATTGGACATCTTGAGTTGCCCAAAACTACTCCTATTTTAGGTTCCGAGGAGCAATATTTCTATCGTAACAAAATGGAGTTCTCATTTTCGGATAGTCGTTGGCTTACTTTAGAGGAAATTCAATCTGACGAAAATATTGCCGATAAAAATGCTTTGGGCTTTCATATTCCCGGAATGTGGGACAAGATTTTGGACATTAAAAAATGTCACTTGCAGCAAGACCCTTCTAATGCTATTCGATTAGAAACCCGTGATTTTGCTATCAAAAACGGACTCACATTTTTTAATCCAAGAAATCAGCACGGACAATTACGTACGCTTATGATTCGTACGGCTTCCACAGGAGAGCTTATGGTTATGGTTCAGTTTTATGAAGATGATAAAGCAAAACGCGAACTGTTGCTAAATCACCTTAAAGAAACCTTTCCAGAGATTACGGCTCTTCTATACGTTATAAATCAGAAACAAAACGATACTATTTACGACCAAGAAATTGTTTGTTTCTCTGGTCGTGACCATATTTTTGAAGAGATGGAGGGCTTGAAATTTAAAATCAACGCCAAGTCATTTTATCAGACCAATTCCGCGCAAGCTTACGAACTATATAAACTTACCCGAGAGTTTGCCAATTTAAATGGGGACGAACTCGTTTATGACCTTTACACCGGTACCGGAACCATTGCCCAGTTCGTTTCTAAAAAAGCAAAAAAAGTTGTTGGTATTGAGTCGGTACCCGAAGCCATTGCAGATGCCAAAGCTAACGCCGAACGAAATGAAATAGACAATGTAGATTTCTTTGTGGGCGACATGAAAAATGTTTTCAATCAAGAATTTATAAACACCCACGGTACTCCAGACGTAATTATTACTGATCCGCCAAGGGATGGTATGCACAAAGATGTGGTACAGCAAATATTGAACATTGCCCCGGAAAAAGTGGTTTATGTAAGCTGTAATAGCGCTACACAAGCTCGTGACCTGGCACTAATGAAAGAGATGTACCAAGTGGTAAAAGTGCAACCGGTAGATATGTTTCCGCAAACGCACCATGTTGAAAATATTGTACTTTTGAAAAAGCTATAGCTTTATGAACAAACTCAAAATACTTCTTGTTATCCTACTGGGTATTCTCTCTTTTTCTGCTTGTGAAAAGGATGATATCTGTACCGATGCCGATACTCCCCAACTGGTTATTCGTTTTTACGATGCCCTAAACCCTACTGAATTTAAGGATGTCCAAAACCTGATTGTTTGGGGTATTTTAGAAAACGAAGGAAAGGACACCATTGACAACATTGCATTAGATTCTATTGTTTTGCCGTTACGTGTAGACGCAAGTAGCACTACATTTGCCTTATCAAGACAATTGAGTATTGATGATATTAATGTAGATACGCTAACCTTTAACTATGACGTAAAGGAACTTTACAAATCTAGAGCTTGCGGTTATATTGCTAATTTTGAGAACTTAACGGCTACGGTTAAACAGGATGACTCGGTTTGGATTCAGACCATAGACGTAGATAATGCACTTATAGAAAATACAGTTTCTGCCCATGTTAAGATATTTCACTAGTCTTTTTTTCTTTTTAGTTGTCACTTTGGGTTTCTCTCAGAACGAGCCTATTGACCTCAACAAAAAAGACACCACCGTATACAAACAAAAATACGGTCTTAGAATTGGAGCTGATTTGAGCAGACTTGCCTACTCCTTTTTTGATGATGATTATACCGGTTTGGAATTGGTAGCGGATTACAGACTTACTCAAAACCTGTATTTAGCAGCGGAACTTGGTAACGAAGAAAAAACAATAGGGACGCCTCTTGGTGCGGATATTGACAATCCGGATGGTGATTTATATACGTTCACCACATCTGGAAGCTATATTAAAGTGGGAATTGATTACAATACCTATGGAAACTGGTATGGTGAACAAAACATGATCTATATTGGTGGGCGCTATGCTTTTAGCACTTTTAGTCAAGAACTCAATGCCTATAAAATATTCGACTCCAACCGCTATTGGAATCCGGATGATTTTGCCTCTGGCAGTGATGCACTTGGAAAATACGAAGGACGTAATAAATCTTGGTTAGAATTCGTAGCAGGTATAAAAGCCGAACTTTTTAGTAACCTCTATTTAGGGGCAAGTGCTAGATTGGCCATATTAATAACGAACAAAAGACCCGAAAATGAATTGGACGACCTCTTTATTCCCGGTTTTAACAAAGTTACCGATGGGAGTAGGTTTGGAATAGGTTACAATTTCTCTATGAGCTACCTTATCCCCCTGTACAAAAAGAAAAACGAACCAAAAAAGGAAATTCCGCAGCCCCAACCTGAACCAAAACCCGAAGGCAAAGAACGACCGCAAAGACAATAGCCGTTCCTATTTACATCTCAAAGGTGGTTTACAAAGAGTTACTTAATCGTTGTTCTTGTTCATATACTTGGCCTTCTTGCTTCCTTCATACATTACGTACTTCACTAAACGTGACTCTAAGTGACTATTGAAAACCTTTATTTTTCGAGAAGGTCTTAGTCCTACGTATTTAAGAGCTTCCATATTTGAAGTAATAAACCAAGCTTCAGTACCTGGGTATTTCTGCTTTAAAGTATCTCCAATGGATGCGTAAAAATCTTCCATATCCAAATTCAATCGTTCTCCGTAAGGCGGATTGAAGACCATATGCAACTTCCCGTCCGTGAACTTTTCCGTATCAAAAAAGTTTTTTCGCTCCACAGAAATGTATTCAGAGAGGTTGGCGTTCTCAACGTTATCAGTTGCCTTTCGCACCGCAGAAGGAGCTTTATCATAACCCACAATTTTATGGTGAAACTCCCTAACTTTGTTCAGACTGACTTCTATAATTTTCTCAAAAAGGTCTTGGTCAAAATCATGCCATTTTTCAAAAGCAAATTCCTTTCTATTAATGTTTACCGGTATGTTGCAAGCAATCATTGCGGCCTCCGTTAACATAGTACCACTACCGCACATAGGATCTACAAAATCACATTGCCCGTCCCATCCGCTCATCAGTAAAAGTCCTGCTGCCAATACTTCATTTATAGGAGCAATATTAGTAGCCGTACGATATCCACGTTGGTGTAAAGAACGTCCTGAACTATCCAAGGACACATTGCAATGTTCATTATGAATATGGATATTAATACGCACGTCAGGAAACTTTACGTCTACGCTAGGTCGACTTCCATCCATATCCCTAAACTTATCAACTATGGCATCTTTCACCTTTTGCGACACATAAAGAGAATGCGTAAAATTATCAGAATTAACTGTAGAATCTATGGCAAAAGTGGTGTTCACGGAAAGATACTCGGCCCAATCCATGGCATAAATCTTTTTGTAAAGGTCATTCTCACTACGTACCGAAAAAGAATGAATAGGTTTTATAATCTTAATGGCGGTTCGCAAACATAAATTGGCCTTATACATAAAGCCGGTATCCCCTTCAAAAGCCACATTTCTAACTCCTTCAACCACATTACCTCCACCAAGGTTACGAATTTCCTTAGCCAATATCTCTTCAAAACCAAAGAGGGTCTTGGCAACCATTTTAAAATTTTTACTCATGTCTTATTCTAAAGTTGCCGCAAAAATACAGTATTTTAGCCGGAGAAATAAGAACCTACCCTCTGCTTTCTAAAATGCCGTTCGCTCTTTCTCTATTGAAAGAACAAAATTGCTCTTTCGGAAAACTGAAAAATGCGGGTTTATAGCTGTAATTATTATTAAATTTCTTAGACTAAGAGCCCCTATAAAACGATTTTCCGTTAATGAATTACGCCTTACCAATTTTTGCCGTTCTGCTGAGTTTTGCTTTTGTATACCTTGTAAAACCTGATAACAAAAGTTATTTTAAACTACTTCTGGCGTTTAGTGGTGCTTTTTTATTGGCGCTTACCTTGTTTGAACTTTTTCCATCGGTGTATGAACACGGAGATCCTAAAAATGTTGGGCTTTTTGTGATGCTGGGAATCTTACTTCAGATAATTTTGGAGTATTTTTCTAAAGGGGCCGAACACGGCCATGTACATTTAGATAAAGAAAAAGAACTTTTCCCTTGGTTGTTGTTCGGTAGTCTTTGCCTTCATTCCTTTTTAGAAGGTTTTCCCATACACCACCACAACACTATTATTTACGGCATATTAATCCATAAAGTACCTATAGCTGTTATATTGAGTATCTTTCTCTTAAACTCTAAAATACCACTAATAAAGGCCTTTTTGTTTATCACCGTATTTTCATTAATGACCCCACTAGGCAGTTATATTGCAGAGCACACCCAATTAGCAGACACTTATTTTGCCTCAATTAACGCATTGGTCATTGGTGTATTTTTACATATTTCTACGGTTATACTTTTCGAAAGTTCCGAAGGACATACCTTTAATTTACGAAAAATAGTAGCCATACTTTTGGGCATTATAATCGCTTATTTTTTATAAAATGTTCAGCAAAGCCGAGTCAAAAAAACTACGCGAAGACTTTTGGATTGCCTTTGGCAAATCATATCCTCGTAAGTGGATACTCTACAACACCAAGATAAAAGGCCTTGTTTTTAAGTTTCATTTCAATTTAAAAAAGGCAATGGTTTCCATTGATATAGAAACCGATGACCTTGAAAAACGAATTACACTTTGGGAAAAATTTCAATCGTTGCAATCGTTACTTCAATCTGAAGACTACCTGCCAGATGCTATTTTTGACGAAGCCTTTTTTCTATCCAACGGGAAAGAGATTTCTAGAATATACGTTACCCTAGAAAACGTATCCATCCACAATAAAAATACATGGCAAGAAACCATGATATTTTTGAGCGAACAAATGAACCAAGTAGAACTGTTCTTTGAAGATTTCAGGGAGATTTTGGAATAGCCTCAGGAAAGCTTCATCTGATGGCGAATACCATTTTCCAGTCCCGAAAGCTGTGCCATACCCAGAGCTCTACCAATTAGTGAGTATCCCGGGTAAAATTCTTGTTGTCTTTTTTTATCATCCAGTAAAACATGACCGTGATCGGGCCGCAAAGGAATAGCAATATCCGTACGACCTAAACCCATCCTTTTTAGCTGCTCTTTTATAAAAGCTTCCATAACCGCGGCCATGGGCACCGTACCGTTAAGGTGTTCCGCCTCATAGAATTCTCCTGTGGTACTTAGCTGCACATTTCTTAAATGAACAAAATGAATAGAATCACCAAAGTCTTCCACAATTTTTACCAAATCATTTTTGGCCGATGCACCCAAAGAGCCGGAGCAAAAAGTAAAACCATTATTAATTGAAGGGTAACAGTCTTTAACAAACTGAAAATCATCATAGGAAGAAGCTATTCGTGGAATACCAAAAACCGAAAACGGCGGGTCATCTGGATGTATCGCCATTTTAATACCCAACTTCTCGGCTTCGGGTAGTATAGCCTTAAGAAAATACACAAGATTTTCCCGAAGCTCTTCTTTTGAAATTTGACTAACCACTGCCAGGTTTTGCCTAAAAACGGATATAGGAATAGGTTCCTTACTACCCGGTAAACCTGCCAAAACAGCACTCTCCAATGCTTTCTTTTCTTCAATTGTCAAACGTTTAAAATAGGCTTCCGCTTTAGAAATAACCTGCTCTTCATATACCTCAACAGCACGTTCCCGTTGTAAAATAAATAAATCAAATGCAGCTATGGCAATTGGGTCATAAAGCAAACTAGAAGTCCCGTTGGGCAATTGATAATCGAGGTTGGTACGAGTCCAATCAATAAGCGGCATAAAATTGTAACAAATAGTATAAATGTTATGCTTCGCTAGGTTTTTTAAGGTTTGAATGTAGTTCTGAATATAGAGATCTCTTTCCGGCAGTCCGTACTTTATAGCGTTGTGAATATTCACACTTTCCACAACGGACCATTCCATACCGTGTTGTTCTATTTCAGATTTAATATCCGATATAGTCTCTTCCGGCCAAACCTCTCCTGTAGCCACACTATGGCAAGCCGTAACTATACCCTCTGCTCCCAGTTGAGTAATGTCAGCTAAAGTCACCCCAAAATTTGGTCCAAACCAGCGGTATGTTTTCTTTAAGTATTCCATCTAAACTCCGGTAAAAGAATTGAAACCTCCATCTACATCATATACCGTTCCCGTGACAAAAGAAGAAGCTTCACTTAAAAGATAGTGCACCATTCCGTTGAGTTCGGAGGCATCACCAAAACGGTTCATAGGTGTTTTTGCCAGTATTTTTTTGCTTCGCTCCGTATGGGAACCATCTTCATTAATTAAAATTTTTCGGTTTTGATTTCCAATGAAAAAGCCTGGTGCAATAGCATTAACCCTAATTTTATCACTGAATTTAGTAGCCAGTTCTTCCGCCATCCACTTAGTAAAAATTTCGATACCGGCCTTAGCCATGGAATAGCCCAACACCCTTGTTATGGACTGCTTAGAAGCCATGGAAGAAATATTTATTATGGTGCCTTTCCCCTGCTCTACCATCAGTTGACTCAACACAATGGTTGGCAGTACGCTACCAAAAAGATTCAAATCAACCACTTCTTTTGTATCGCTCAACGAAATATCAAAAATAGTCTGATCAGGCTGTAATGTAGCTCCCGGAAGGTTACCTCCAGCCAAATTTACCAAACCATCTATTTTACTGTGTTTGTCCCTTATTTTTTCACGAAGGCTAATTAGCTGGCTTTCTTTCATAACATCAACAACGTATGAAGCAGCACTTTTTTCACTGATCGTATTTAACGCCTCACGCTTGGCGTCCAGTTTATCAGGAGATCTTCCCAATAAAATCACACGAGCACCATTCTGTACAAGGTATTCCGCTATGGAACCACCTAAAACTCCCGTACCACCAGACAGGGCTATTGTTTTTCCTCTTAAATCAAAAAACTCGTTCATATGTATTATTTCTTCGCCAGTTCATATGCCTTTGTTGTCGTGTAATATTTACTGATCATATTGGGCACTTCCCACTCTGGTAATTCTCCAGCTTCCAAATATTTTAGATAATTCTCCGTAACCTGTCCAAAATGCGCCTCATGTCCAATTTTAAATTCATCGGGTATGTTTACGCGATACGTTCCGTCATCCGTTTTTTCCATGGTCGTTCCTGCAAACTGAGCATTTATCCTATCATCAATAGCGGTTTTCAATAGTCCATCAAACCCGTCTTGCTCTTTCGGTGCAATGTATAAAGTTGGCTTATAGCCTTCTTCTTCTCCTTGTTTGATTATCAAGTCGCTTTTTGTACCCCGCATGATACTGTAGTGCGTGTCCCCAGTACCCTCTGGCGCCTGATAATTCCATATCACCGAAACCTTAGCATACTTTCCGTTGATGTTGTATATCATCTCTCCGTTGCAAAAGACATTCAACTTATCATTCTCTATATCCTTTTCTAAATACTCTGGATAGGAATCAAGACCCGTAACTTTCTGAAATTCTTCTTTGGTCAGCACGGTAGGCCAGCGCTTGGCTTTCACCATATTAATGCTAGTAGTGTCGATTATCTGATTCGGAAAAGCTTCCCACTGAACCAAATCTACCAAATGTGTGGTAACATCTACAATACCTTCGCCCTCTTCATTCACATCAAAAAACCAGGCCGGACGCACCAACGGTTGACCGGAAACATACTTAAAAAAATGATGTACGCTTTCTTTGCTAATAGCGGGCTCTTCCACAGAACCATCAATTAATTCCCCAAATATTTCAGGTATATCCGAAAAAGTTTTCTGCATTAAAGTGGTGGACTCAAAACGCTCGGTCATGATGTCGTAAATCAACACTCCGTTCTTTTCCGCTATCTCAAAAGCCTGCTGTAACTTCTTAAATCCTTCGGGATTAATCACCAAAGGTTTGTCCGCATATACATTCAACCCGGCTTTCACTGCCTCAAGAACATAATCGATTTTCTTACTATTTTTCCCAGCCACAATCATAACATTACCAGGTTTATCAGCAATCATCTTTTCCAGATAATCATCGCCTAAGTATTCATTTACTTTCCAAGAAGTAGGGTCCGTCTCCCGGGAATTATAAGAATCTATTTTATTAAGGAAATCATTGACTTCAGGACCATCAGGAGCAAAAAGATAAATTGTAGAATCTACTTGGGGATACATTGTTTTCTGTACCAAAGCCGCATGAAAATGACCTGGATCCAATGTCATTAACTTAACTTTAGCTTGTGTATCGGTTTCAACCATTTTATCTTCTGTTTTTTTTTCACCACAAGCAATGCCGAGCAGTAAAACTAAAAATGCAATATTCTTTTTCATATATGGGTTGTTAGTCTTTGGCTTTTACCAAAGGTGGGCAAAAGCTACTTCAATCTATATAATAGATTTTTTGTGAGCGGTTTAAAAAGCCCGTTCACAATGAACGGGCTTTTCCTAATTTAATACTTTACGGTATCCGTTCCGTAAGGTTTTCTTTGCTCGCGGCGCAACATGGCATTGGCCTCATCATCATTAATAAACACTTCTTTATCATAATCCCACTCCAGTTTTCTATCAAACTGCATGGCTATATCACTAATCAAGCAAATAGCACAAGCCTTATGTCCTTTTTCAATAGGAGAGATAGGGGCTTTTCTGGTTTTGATACAATCTAACCAGTTACCATGCTGGTCATCAATTTTTTCTAAATGGATTTCATTTTCACCGATTACTGATTCCAAAATTTTAGGATCCGAAGCGTTTAACGCTTTACTACTCTTTTCTTTATCCACTGGGTCTGTAGCCGAAGCTTGATACGAACCACGAGAGACGAAAATCCATCCATCAGAACCTTCATAACGGATTCCGTTGGTATAGCCTCCACTGGTGTAAACGGTAATACCATTATCATATTCATGCTTCACGAAGAAATCTCCATGTACATTCCATAATCCCGACTTCGGAAATTCTGCTAGAGCTTCCACGGATACTGGTCCGCTTAACTCTGTATTCATACCCCATGCGGCAGAATCGTAGTGATGCTGACCCCAACCGGTAATCATGCCAGCTCCATAATTTCGTGAGCGCAACCATCCCGGTCTGCTATAGTCGGCTTGAGGATGCACCCCAATTTCCGTATAAGGAACTTCTGGAGTAGATCCCAACCACATGTCAAAATTCAGGTTTGACGGCACGGGCATTGCAGGTGCCTCAGGACCTGCAGGATCACCGGGCAAACCAATTTTTACGGTATGTATTTTACCAATGCGCCCATTCCTCACTAATTCTGCCGCAATTCTAAATTGAGGCATGGCACGTTGCTGTGTTCCTACCTGAAGAATGGCACCCGTTTTCTGAATAACATCTCTTAATTGCTGTCCCTCCCTAACCGTTAGGGATGTAGGTTTTTGAAGGTAAATATCTTTTCCCGCCAAAGCAGCTTCCATAGCGGGTTGCGAATGCCAATGGTCCGGTGTACTAATTACTACGGCATCAATATCTTTGTTCAAAAGCATTTCTCTATAATCATCATAAACCTTTGTACGGACATACTTAGCCTTGCCCGTTTTTTTCTGATAGAAACCATCTACCAAAAGTTTAGCGTCTGCCGCTCTCTTGGAATCAAGATCACAAACGGCTAAATAATTTGCCTGATCAAACCTAATTGTATCATGAATATCGTGGCTCCTAGCAATACGCCCACAACCTATCTGACCTATGTTTATTTTATTACTGGGTGCATTTTTACCCAAAACATGAGCCGGTACAATACTAGGAAAACCTACTAAAGCGGCGGTACTTAAAGCTGTTCTGTTTATAAATTTTCTTCTTTCCATCGTGGTATTCGGTATTTCTATTTATTGATTAATTCTACTTGGTTCTGTTTTGCGAACGACTGCCAGTACGCTTCTGCCTCCTCAGCATTTAAAGTACCATCAAAAACAACCATTCTGTAATTCAATTCATAATCTTTATTTGGTTCTATTTTCCATTCTTCATGACGAATAGGGCAAAATTCAAAGAACATATCGCCTCTACCTCCGTTAGCATCAATAGGCCATATTCTCATGGGTTCAGGATGCTTTCTGTTCGTTGGATGACTCATAAACAGAATTCCATTTGTGCCTTTTCCATCCGAAGAAGTACCAGATACAATGCACCATTTGGCATTGGTTCCATCGGCAGTTAAACGGTCGTTACCTTCAGAAGTTAAAACCGAACAATTATCAGCTTTCCACCGTTCGTTAAATCGTAAACCTATTCCACCACCATAGCGGTATGCTTCAAATAAAATTCCGTTTTCTAATGGAGAGTTGAACCGCGTCGTATAATCGAACATATAGCGATCAGGACGGTTTAACGTCCATAATTTAACTTCAAGCGCTTCGTTCATTGCCACCTGAGGTTCCGTTTTGGTTTTTAAATCTATATGCTCTTGAGCAGCCGTAAAGGACGAAAAGATATCTCCAGATTGAGTGTCCTTGAACTCTTTAAACAGTACGGTACCCATACCATCACCAAGGTTCCAAAAATCCACCCTTTCCCCATCTACTTGTGTATGTGTCCACGGACCCCAAAGTCCATAATGATGATAGTGATCATCTGGTTGTATACGAGTAATCGTATCTCCTTTTGGTGTGATAATCGGGTGAATATATCCTGATTTTTTAAAAATAGAATCTACACCTTCCGGTGGATACGTCATTTCATACCGATAGGAAACAGCAGGCTTGTTTTGAAAATTAAGCTGTAAGCTACCCCCTTGCTTTTGTTCTGAAATGCCAGCATCTGATTTTGCGGATGGACTTCCGTTTTGCAACCGATAATTTTGAGTATCATCGGCAGGCACAAACCAAATGCGATTTTCTTCTTCATCTATCTGAAAAGGAATCTCTACGGACTCTCCATCTTTCTCTTGAAAAAGAACCATTGGCTTTTTTATATCGATTTGAGCAACCTCTGCTTTGGTCAAGTCGAAACTAACCGGTTGTGCTAAAAAAATTCCGTTACCCTTTTTTAAAGAAAACTGAATCGATTTATCACTTGTGCAGGATGAAAACAGCACAATTGATAGTATTAATAAAAGAACTCTACTCATAAACTTTACTTTTGATAACGGAATTTAAACAAAAACTAACTCAAACAAACTACTAATTAATTGTCGCTTTCTTCAGGAACACTGGTAAGCGGCGCTATATTTAATTCTGCACCGGGATATCCTTCATTTTGATTGATACGCCCCTGTGTATTTGCATTTATAGCCGAAGCCGGAATAGGCCACAGAACATGGTACGGACTCATGGTAAAAGACACTCCAAAAATAGTTTTGAGACCTGGAACATTATAAAAATCCGTCACATCCATAATTCTATCATACCAAAAATTGTCTTGAGAGAAATTATCTAAATTATATGACTTACCATTATAAGCCGTTCTTCCCGTTCTAGCAAAGATGTAAGCTATTCTCGTAAGTTCGGTTTTTCTGCTTTCTTCATAGTACAACTCTCTTGCACGCTCATCTAGAATCATATCTATATTAACATCTGTAGCGGAAATTGGATCAGCTTCAGCTCTTTGCCTAACCGCATTTATGTCTGCCGCGGCGAGAGCATTATTATTGTTCCAAAAATAAGCTTCGGCCCGTAATAAGTAAGTTTCTGCAATACGATAGACATACCAGTCTCCGTGACCTCCTGCTGGTCTTGTAGCCGTTGGGTCTGGAACCAAAAATTTATATTGAGGAAATCCGTACCAATTTCTGATGGTATCAGAACAAAGAGGAGTTCCGTCTGGCAAGTACAATTCTAAATTCTTACCATAAAAACTATTCCCGGATTCCTTTAAACTTGGTGCATTATAAACCAAATCTTCCATATCGTACCAATTACCAAGCTTATGTCTTTGATCATTGTTAGCATCTTTCCAAATTTCTTTGGTACTATAATTGGTTCCTCTGTTTCTTCCTATTCCTCTGCCTATATCCGTAACCAGATTAATTTCTGCCTCCGGAGAGTCAGACATTCCGTTCTGACCATCTGGCGTATTGATAAAACGCCACCATAAAGGTACCGCCTGTCTCTGAATACTGGTACCATCACTTGTAGCCCCTTGTTCACGAAACTCCAAACGATCTATCGCTACTAAAATCCCTTCAGTGTTACCTGGTATACTTTTATTTTCGACTCGATGTAAATCCCAGGTTATATCTTTAGTATCGTCGTTAGCATTAATACCAAACCTTTCCGTCATTAAAGCATACTGTCCCCCATCTATAACCTGTGATGCCGAAGTTATGGCTTCATCAAAATCACCCAAAGCAAGATTTACTTTCGTTAACAGATGTAAAACAGCCCCTCTTGTAACTTCTCCCCCAGATGCCACTTCATTAACCATGGATGCCGCCATATTCAAATCTTCTTGAATTTTTCTTAGAACAACATCTCTCTCCGTTGAAACAAAATCTAATTTTGGTCCACTTATTTCTTCTAATACAAAAGGAATATCGCCAAACTGATGCGTCAATCGGTAATAACGATATGCTCTATGAAATAGAGCTCTACCTAAAATATCAGCTCGCTGTTCGGCACTATCAAACTCTGCATCGTCTAACCTATCAATAACCGTATTTGCAAATTTGATACCCTCGTAAAAACTCTCCCAATACCAGTTGATTTTGTTGGTATTACTACTATTGTTATTAGCATCTGGTAAAATCTGAGCATTCAAATCCTGTGCTGGCCCCGCCTTATCGGTTGTACCCTCAATAGAAACCTCGGAAAAAATGTTCTCCGTAATCATAGGCGCGCCATCTCCGTAAAATTCGCCGCGGATACCCGTAAGTGCTTGTGAAAGAATCGCATTTAATCCTTCAGGTGTATTCAAAGCATTTTCAGGTGTAAAGAATGACTTTGGTTCTTGATCCAAAAAATCTTTTGAACAAGAAATCGGAATGAAAAGTGCCACCAGAAAAAATCGTATCAGATTTCTCAAATAGTTTGTATATATATTTTTCATCTTACTGCTAAATTTTAAATTTATTATAGACTAATATCAACTCCTAAAGTGAAGAATCTAGGTGTTGGTTCTCGACCATTGGCATCAAACAAACCATCAGAACCCCTAGATGCCCCATTGACATTTGATCCTTCTGGATCATAGAAATCCCAATCAGGTGCCCAAACAGCAGCATTTCTAATATTAGCATAGATGCGTGCACTTGACATTGACAACTTTGACAATAAACTTTGAGGAAGTCTGTAAGCCAATGTTATATTGCTCAACCTAACGAACGAAGCACTTCTATACACATTAAAACCCGGCCCATCGTTAGAAAATAAACGGGCATAATCGTCCAATGGGTTTTCTGGTGTCCAATAGGGAGTTTGTGGAGAGTTTACCCTATCCACAAAGCCATTTCTATTTTTTGCTTCATTAAAAACTCTTTTTTGGCCTAGTCTGGCATACCATTCAAATGAGAAGTCAAAATTTTTCAAAAAGGAGAAACGGTTAGACATACCCATACTAAACTGCGGGGAACGATTACCTACAAAAACTTTATCGGCATCAGTAAATATACCATCACCATTAACATCCCTTAACTTAAAATCTCCCGGTTCAAAACCAAGGGCCGCTGCTTCCGCAGCTTCTTCTGTTTGCCAGACCCCTTGCACTTCATAATCCCATATTATATCTGTAGGTTGACCAATAAAACGCTGTGTTGTTAAATCATCAAGCTCATTCCCATCTTCATCTAAGTCTCCATATAGTTCGTTAATCTGATTTCTATTTAAGGAAAAGTTAAAGCTTGTATTCCAACTAAAATTTTCACGGTTATAATTCTGCGTAGAAACCACAAATTCAAGTCCTTTGTTTTGAACCTCTCCCAAATTCGTAAAAACTTCATTAAAACCAATTACGCTCGGCAATTGTCTTCTTACAATTAAATCAGTAGTGACATTGCGGTATGCATCTAAAGACCCTTCTACAATACCACCTGCAAAACTAAAATCCAGGCCCAAGTTAACTGCTTTTGTTCTCTCCCAACGCAGGTCCGGATTTGCTATGGTATTATTATTGAATGTTGGAACAGGGGTTACCGTACCTCCATCTACATTTAGGTAATTACCGCCGGATAATTCTGATAATTGGGCGTAAGCTCCTAAACCTCTTTCATTATTAAATGTTCTAAATCCGCCTGGATTAGGATTTGTTGTAATACCTCTAGCACTACCGAAGCCTCGATTTCCGTTTTCACCGTAAGAAGCTCTTAATTTCAAAAAGGTTACAAAATCAGATTTGAAAAAGTTCTCTTCTGAAATTGTCCATGCCCCGCCTACTGAAGGAAAGTAGGCTCGCTTATTATTCAGACCAAATGCCGAATAACCATCTCGTCTCATTGTTAAACTTAGATTGTACCTAGAATCGTAGTTATAATTAAATCTAGTCATGATAGCATCGCCCGTCGTCTCTTCATCATCGGTAAAAACCGTTTGATTTGTACCTGCTTGTAGATTGCTAAAACCTAAGGCATCACTCGGTTCAAATGTATTTGCATTCGCAATTGTCGTGTAAGTCTCAAACTTCTCTGCGTAGAACAACGCGGTTAAACCAAAAGTATGTTTGTTAACACTTTTATCCCAACGTATAATATTGTCAAGTTGATATTCCTTCTGTTTTCTGTTCCATCGTTGCGCACGACCAACAACATTGTTAGGATTTAAAGAAGAAGCATGTACAAAATATTCCTCAATATCCAGTCGATTAGTAAATCCCAATTCATAAGAAAAGCCTAATGGCAATTGCACTTTTGCATATACTCTTGAGTTGAATGTATGTTCTAAATCTACCAAATCATCATATGTAGGTCGTAAGAAAGCCGATGATGCGCCTGCACCCGGATCATCTTGAGGACTTATTCTTAACAATGTACCTTCATCATTAAATTCTGAACCCCAAGGCGATGAATTAAAAACCTGATTTTGGTCGGCCGGAATAAACCCTTCATTTCTTTTAGCAAATTGCGTATTCATACCTACAGTTAGCCAATCGTTAATGGTAGCATCTAAGTTTAAACGTGACCGAAGTGCCTCAAATTTTTCTCCCACAACAATACCTTCATTAGAGGTTCGTCCAACAGACCAATAATAATTCAATCCACCATTGCGACCCGAAATACTAACATTTTGTTCATTCCTAAACCCAGTTTGCATAATCTTGTCATACCAGTCAATACTCTTACCTGCTAAGTAATTCTGGACTTCAACATCTTGAAAACCTATTCTCGTTAACCACACAGTCGTAGGGTCACCTTGTGCACCTGTATAAGCTAGCCATTCATCTACTGAAACCCCATCAGGAAGGTTATTTGGGTTATCAAATATGCCAGGGTTTTCAGAAGCCAGTTGCCCTCTACTACTTTTAAAGACATCAACACGCCAATCTGCATATCCATCTGGGCTATATGGTTTCACCGGATTTTGTTCACTTGCAAAACCAACACTAGTATTAATAGTTATTTTAGGTTTATCACTAGAACCTCTTTTAGTAGTAACCAAAATTACTCCACCAGCACCGCGGGCTCCATAGACCGCGGCAGAACTCGCGTCCTTTAACACATCCAATTTATCAATATCAGCAGGATTAATATCGGAAAGGTCTCCTGTGTAAAGCATACCGTCTACGACAATTAAAGGACTTGTACCAGCTGACAAACTATTGCTACCTCTTATTTGAATCTGACTGGTTCCTTTAGGTGACGCAGAAAATCCAATATTTAAACCAGCTACATTTCCTCGTAAAACATCAGTGACAGAATTTACGGATTGATTGGAAAGTTCAGCAGCATCAACCTGCGCAACTGAACCGGTTAAATCCTTTTTCTTTACAGCCCCATATCCTACTACAACCACTTCATCCAGTGAGGAAGCACTTGGCTCCAAAGAAGTGCTTATTTGATTATTACCAGCTATGGAAACATTTTTTTCTGCGTAACCGATATAACTAATCATCAAAATAGCATCCCGATTGGATACTTGAATGGAAAAATTACCATCAAAATCCGTAGACACCCCATTGGTTGTTCCTTTTTCAACAACCGAGGCCCCTGGCAAAGGCGCATCATACTCATCTGTAACTTTTCCTGTTACAGTAAAATCGTCTTGAGCTAGTGCTGGGAAACTAAAAAATAGCACGAGCCCGAAGAGAAGTGGCGTTCGTTTAAATAGCTTAAAATGGCTTAATAGTTGTTTCATAGAGAGTAAATTAAATTGAGTTGGATTATTTAAATCTGGTTGACTTAAAACAAAACTATAAAATATTATGAATTACGCAACCGATTGCGTAAATTAATTACATAAAATGTGCTAATTAGATAATTTTAGCTCTACAAAGTACACAATAACCCATGTTAAGTATCTAAAACTTAATAAAACAGTAATTAATATTGTATATTTAAATTTGTTGCGTAATATTGTTGCAGTAACATTGCACTGACCAAATGGCAAAGAAAATCACGATATATGACTTGGCGCAGAAACTGAACATCTCGCCCGCAACTGTTAGTAGAAGCTTAAACGACCACCCCGCTATAAGTCAAAAGACCAAAAACAAAGTGCTTTTGGCCGCCAGGGAAACAGGATATAGAACCAATAAATTTGCAGCTAACTTAAGTACACAGAAATCCAACACTATAGGCGTTATTGTACCCAAACTGAATTCCAACTTTATGTCTACCGTCTTGTCCGGTATAGAAAAAATTGCAAATGACATTGGCTATAACTTAATTATTAGTCAGTCTTTAGAGTCCGAGGAAAAAGAAAAGTTGAATGCAAAAACTCTATTTGATAGCGGTGTGGATGCTCTACTTGTTTCACTGGCTTACGAAACTGAAAACTTTGATCATTTCACCACGTATACGGAAAGAAAAATTCCTTTATTATTTTTTGATAGGGTATGTGATTTACCAAATTGCCCTACTATTTCTATAGACAACCATGCCGCAGGGTTTGATGCCACCCAACATTTGATTCAGCAGGGCTGCAGAAATATAGTTCATATAAGCGGTAGCCTAAAGCGAAACGTTTATGCTGACAGGTTTGACGGATACCAAAGGGCGCTGCACAAAAATGGCATAGAATTTCACAAAGAGAACTTATACGAAAGTGACCTTAGTATAGAGAATGTACAGAAATTTGTTGAGCGCATCAAAGACTCCAAACATAAGGTTGATGGTATTTTTGTATCGAACGATACATTTGCGGTACACTGTATAAAAGAATTGAAAAAGGAAGGATACAAAATTCCTGAGGACATAAAAATTATTGGTTTCAATAACGACCCCGTCTCTGAGGTTATTTCTCCCAACTTGAGCACCATTGAATACCCTGGTTATAAAATGGGTATGCTGGCCGGACAAAGTATAATCAGTCACTTGAGCGGGTCTATCAACATTCAGTCTGCGGATCAAATACTAATCAAACACAAATTAATCATAAGAGAATCTACCAAGATTTAAATACAATCGTTACCTATGAAGAAAAATATTACTGCCCTATTTCTATTTGTTTCCGGTCTCATTTTTTCTCAGCATATTGAAGAATTTAAAATTACAGATGAATGGCTTGCCAAAATGGAACAGTTGGCGCCTTCTGAAACTACCGTAAAAAATGTAGCCAAAAAGAAAATATTAGTTTTTTCGAAGGCTACGGGATTTGATCATTGGACCATACCGCATAACACCGAAATGCTGAAAATTTTAGGAAAAAAAACAGGCGCGTTTGAAATACACATAGCATATGATATTGATAGTTTTGAAAAAAATAGCCTGAAAAAGTACAATGCCGTAGTCTTCAACAATTGCAACCCATCAGGACCAAAGCGTGATTTATTTTGGGACTTATTACAAATGAATTCCAACCTTTCCGATAATAAGATAGCTGCTCTTTCCAAACAATATGAAACCAATTTATTGAATTACGTGGCCAGCGGAGGTGGTCTAATGATACTGCACGGAGCTATCACGGTTCAAAACAATTCTAAAGAGTTTAGTAAAATGACGGGAGGAAGCTTTGACTATCACCCTAAGCAACAAGAAATGCATGTTAAGGAAGTAGATCCTAAACACCCTTTAGTCCAAGCTTTTAACGGAAACGGACTTACACATGTTGATGAACCTTATTTTTTTAATAATGCCTACTTTGATTACAACTTTAGACCCTTGCTTTATATTGAAATAGATAAGTTGGAGGGCATGAAAAAAGAGGTTGATGAAAAGGTCAATTATGTTTCATGGATCAAGAGACATGGCAAAGGTCGCGTTTTTTACAGCTCACCTTCTCACAATGCACAAAGCTTGGATCACCCTGAGCTCCTCCAGTTCTTCTTGGATGGCCTACAATATGTTGTGGGCGACCTTGAATGTGACGACTCTCCAATAGGAAAATAGATTCCATTGGAGTAATTTTGCCTAAAATAATAAAATTTTGAAAGCAAAACATCTCTTTATATTGGTCCTATCCTTCTTTTTTTCTATTGCCTGCAAGGAAGAAAAGAAGGACTCCTCCAAAACAACAACTGACAGTACCCCTGTTTCAAATACAGATACTACCGAAACCATAAGTTTACTTGATCGATGCATTGCCGCACATGGCGGTATAGATGTATGGAATTCTTTTACTGCCTTGAGCTATACTGTTACTGAAAAAGGTAGAGAAGTAAAGCAACTAACGAATATAAAGGACCGTAGAGCCTACTTAAAATCAAAGGATTTTGAAGTCGGTTTTGACGGAAAAACAGCTTGGGCATTTCCAGATGTCTCCAAAATCCCAGGTAAATCAGCTTCATTTTACTACAATCTTGACTTTTATTTCATCGGGATTCCCTTTTTGCTAAAAGACCCAGGAGTAATCGCCACCGATGAAGGTAATTCTGTAGTTAATGGAAAATCATACGAGACACTAAAAATCACCTTTGGCTCGGAAATAGGCCTTACACCAGAAGATATCTATTACCTGTATATAGACCCGGAAACTTCTAGATTAGAAATTCTTACGTATTCCGTTTCATTTTTCGATAAGGATAATGCTGGAATAAATTCAGCCAAAGTTTACTCTAACTACAAAGAGGTTCAAGGTATCATGATACCTACCAAACTAGAAAATTTTAAATGGAAAAATAACGAAATGGGAGAAAGCACCAACCATATTAGATTGGTTAGTGATATTCAATTTCTAGATACGATTGCGGATACAACTGTTTTTGAAATACGAGAAGACGCTATAACCGAAGAAATAAACTAATACAAAACCTATTTCTTAGAGAAGTCCAGCAATTCTTGTTCCGTATATTCCGCTCCACTTTCAGGCTTGGTGCTACGTAACTCCTCAATCTTATCAATCGATAATCGTTTGGGCTCATCTGAAAATGCATTCGTCACATATGAGATAATATCAGCTATATCTTTGTTTGAAATATCTTCATTGCGGATTAGACCAGGCATGGCCAGATTCAAATCGTAACGTTCACCTTTAACCGTAATAGGTCCTTCAAGACCATGTAGAATAATTAGACCTAATCTTTCTGTATCCGCTACATGTTCCGACCCCATTAGAGGTGGTGCCAGCCCTTCTATACCTTGACCGTTAACTCCATGACATGATGCACAAATCTCATAAAACATTTTTGCACCACTAGTTCTCGTATCTTCTATTAACGACTTCCTCGCAAATATAGGATTGACTTTGTCTTCCTTTCTCTTTTCCTCGCTTAACGCCAGTGCTTTTGAAAGTCTTTCGTTTTTAGACTTTAAAGCATCCGATACCGCACCTTCATCTCCTTGAACTCCACTAGCCAAAGCTTCCGTAAAAATTGGGTTTTTAGCATATTTTGAACTTAATTCCACCATTACAGGCATAAACCGTTCCTTGTCCAAAGAAACTAAACTCCCTATAACACTACTTAAGTAAAGGTCCACAGTTACATCATTCTTTGCTAAAAGCTCAGTAACCAAAGCTTCATTTTTATCTATATCCGCCTTATTGAAAAATGGCTCTATAAGTATAAGAGCATGCGCTGTTAAGTTGGCTGTGCCACTTCTGGCTACCTCGCTAAGAAAATCATACGACAAAGCCCCTAAGCCTTCTAACGCGTATAGTGCATGTAATTGAGCTAAAGGATTTTGAGCATCGCCAACTAGATTTTTTAATTCATCTACGGATTCTTTTTGTTGTTGATATACCAGCGATTGTTGCGCACGATCACGTACCCATCCATTCTCATCTTTTAACAGTGCAATAAGCTCCGTAGAGTTCAGTTTTTTAAAGTTACGAACCGGCTCATGAACTTGATTCACTTTTCTTACTTGTAATATGCGCCCAAAGTTTACAAGTGTATCCAATTTGTTCACTTCTACTTTCTTCTTCAAATATGGACTCAAATACGCGTGATGACCGATCATACCTCGGTGCATATCGGTAATATACATACTACCATCAGGGCCATTATTCAAATTTACAGGCCTAAAACCTTCATCCGTAGAGGTTAAAAACTCTTTACCTTCATAAGCTTGTTTTGCAATGGTAGAGTCTCCTGTAAACGTGAGCAGGTTTCTTTTGATAAGATTACCTTCAGGAATACACACAAATACATTTTCATCATATTCTTGAGGGAAAGCCCCGCCCCTATACACCAATGGTGCACAAGCGGCTGTAGCCTTGACCAAAATACTATCTTGGTTCAAAACCCCCTTTGCATAGCCCCTATTTACAGTTGTAGCATGCACAGGATAAACCCGCTGATCGGTTGTTAACATCCTGTTTACCCCCTGTTGCGGCGTAAAGTACTTATTTCTTACCAATACATTTGGCAGAACATGATCTCCTAACAACTGTCTTGAATTATCATTAAAATAAAGTCTCCCGAAATTATCATGACTTATTCCCCATTGTCCTCTAAAAGTAGTTGCCTCTTTTTTCCAAACGCCATTAACCCGACGATAGCGAAAATTGGACTTTGCGTTATATATCCAGTTATCAATATTCATCATCAAACCATTAGGCTGATGCTCTGGATTGCCTTCTACGGCATAAATAGAATCTACCACTACCCTATTAACAGGTTTATCATCTTCAATCTCGGTAAAATAAAGGAATGGAGGCTCTGAATACAAAAGTCCACCGTAAACATGCGCCAAGGCTCTTGGCATAACCAGACTGTCTAAAAATGTCTTGACATGGTCTACAACACCATCCTTGTCCAAATCTTCCAATATATCAATACTCCCATTAGGTTTAGTCTCATCGCTACCCTGCATATCATTCATATAACCAGGCATTTGGGCTACCCAAATTCTCCCTTGATCATCAAAATCTATAGCAACAGGAGCTTTTAAATGCGGTTCTGATGCTATAACAGCTAATTTAAACCCACTTTCAACCTCATAGCCTTCCAAAGAAATGCGAGGTTCTTCATACGAAGTATTACAATTAGACAATAAAATAATAAGGAAACCAAAAAGAATCGGGGATTTAAAATACTTCATTCTATAAGAAAACTTTATGCAAATAATTATATCGTTTAAAGATACATCAAACTATGTACAAATACATAAGAAACCAGTGACTAGTAGCACCGCCAATGACAAAAATATGCCATATAAAATGATTAAAAGGAATACGCTCCCATGCATAAAAAATAATGCCGACGGTATATAAAACACCTCCAAGAAATAACAGCCAAATACCTTGTTGAGGCACACTATTCAGAAGGTTATTGAAATCCAAAACTATGAACCATCCCATGACCACATAGAGCACTAAGGACAAGAATTCATATGTTTCGGTATAAAATAATTTAAATAATGTACCCAACATGGCAATTCCCCAAATAACATAGAAAATTAGCCATCCATTTCCTTCAAACAAAGTGATAAGAGCTATGGGCGTATATGTACCCGCTATTAAAAAATAGATATTGATATGATCCTTTACTCTTAATTTATTTTTTAACCAAGGATTTGTGGTAAGGTGATATATTGCTGATACACCTAACATAGAAATTAAGGTTACTGAATAAAGTAAAATGGAAAATGTGGCGTAAGATGTTTTATTTCCACTTTTGACAAACAGAACTATCATTCCTGCAAAAGCCAATAGCGCCCCAATTCCATGTGAGACGCTATTAAATTTTTCTTCTTTTGTAAAAACTAATCTTTCGTTCATGCAAGCAAGACTACTAGCACATTCAGGGCAACATTACTCTACTATGAGTTTAATCCTCATGGAAGCCGAATGTCCCGGGAAGGTACAAACAATCCAGTATTCACCAGCAAATTTAGGTGTATCAAAATAAATAGTTTCGTCAGTTTCTGGCTGAACAATTCCGGTGTGAGCAAGAACCAAATCCGTATCCGGAACATAATTTAAATCCGCACCATCCAATCCTAAATGCAGCGCCAAATCGCCCACTTTATTTACCGACTCTTCCCCTCTTTCCGTTATAACTAAATTATGCAGCATGTCATCATTATTATTGAATGTTATGGCCACCTTAGATTTTCTTCTCAGTTTAAGTTCAGTAATATCATATTTTAACCCCGGCTTAGTACTAATGACTATTTTTTCATCAGGACCGTTTACCCACGTCAACGGCATTTCATTTACTCTTTTAGGTTGAACCAGCCCATTTTTTCCTGTTTTACTTTCAATAGGAGAGGATTGTAAATTACCTCCAGGAACTTCGTTCAACGTATAATATCCAACATCATGCAAAAGCTTCTCTCCACTAGTAGCCTTTAATTCAGGTATTTTCAATTGATGTATAAAACCCAAACGCATACCATTTACTTTCAATTTTACAGAAAGGGCATCATCCGAGATATCAGCCTCTGTAACTACAGCTTTTTGCTGATCTACAATCGGACTTCCATAGGTATTATGATACAAATAATTGAAGGTTGTAATCTGATAGCTAGATGTATCACCTCCCATAGCTTTATTTATAGGCTTAGTAAACTCTAGCAGAAACCCATCAGCTTGAGCCTTCATTGTTTTTACTTCAAAAGGAGTCTTTCCATTCCATTTCAACCGCTGTAAACCGAACATTTTTTTTCCCGTGGATGACCAACCCCTACTTGTCATTCCTACAAACATACTGTTATCGCTACCCCACAACATTCTAAGTATTCCTGATGAAAAACCTTCTACAAAGGGAAAAACAGCACCTTGATAAACACCATTTACCTTTTCCATAAAAACCCGCATGATTTTACTGTGACCTTGATCACCAACAAACATCTGACCTTCAAAAGGTCCGAACTGACCTTTGGTAGTGTCATAAATCATATCTGATGTAGAGATTCCTAAAATGGTGTGCGGCAACCATATTGCCGGCGCTTTTAATTCAGGTACCTTTTTAGAGTACTCGTACAGACTGAGACCGGACTGCTCCTCAATATCCTCTTTTTTCAATTTCAAAGGCGATTTTGGGTCTCCGCTCCACACCAAACCTTCAGGGTTACCTGCAAAATCTCCTTTTTCTAAATGCGTTATACGACCAGAACCCACCCAATCTCCTTGGTTTTCAGAATAAAAAACGTCTCCTGCAGCATTAAGTACAAATCCGGAAGGTGAACGTAATCCTGTTGCTATGGGAGCCATTTCTCCATCGGGAGTAATTTGCAACATCCAACCTCTCCATTTCACCAAACTAGCCCCATGACCTATCCATGAAAGGTTTAACGCTACTAACATATCACCATTTTCCAAAAATTTTGGGCCATAGGAGTAGTCATGATAATTACCGGATAATGGCCAAGAATAAATGGTTTTATACACATCTGCTTCACCGTCATTGTCCCTATCAGTAAGCCGTGTTAATTCTCCCCTTTGGGCGAGATAAAAACTATTTTCCTTGTAATTAAGACCCAGTGCCTCGTGCATACCACTAGCAAATTTGGTGTAATTTGGAGATTTACCATAGGGCTTATCAATTACCCAAACTTCTCCTCTTCTTGTAGAAACCCCCAGTTTATCATCATCGGTAAGCGCCAAGCCGCCAACCTCTAGAACAACATCTTTTGGAATAGGTACATCTATAATATCATAAAATTGAGCCTCCTTTTTGGCTATTTCAGATTGTGCGGCACCAAATTGATAACTACTAAATAGAACTAAAAATAATACTGTTTTATATAAAGTGGACATGCTTTTCTTTTTACCAAATGATACTATATTCAACCTTTTGCTCCCCCGTTGGAATTTTCACTAATAACTCGTCCTGTCCATTCGATTTACGAATTATAGGAGCCAAACTATTATCTGAAAAATCCACAAAATAACTTTCATCGTTAACTATATATGAACCATCCGGAAGTTTTTCTATGGTTTCACCAGAAGCTACCTTATGCCAAATAATACCATCGCCACTAAGGGATATATTTCTGACCAACTTACGCTCATTAGAAGAAGGCTCAATCTTATCCTTAACTATTTTAGAGCCTAGATTTCTAATAAATAAAGGTATTCCATCTTTCCCTAGTTCATAACCATCAGAAAACTGTAATCCTTCCTCCGTAACGGTATTTGGCCACTCAGAACCCTCAGAAGCTAAAGAAGAAAAATCAGGAGTACCGTGAAAGGAAATTGCAAAACCGACGGGTTCCCCTAATTGTCTTATTCCTCTAGCATGCCACATTTGAGTTGCATCTAAAAACTCTCCACTCCAAGCCTGCAGCAAACTTCCGGTGTTTAAGTCATAAGCATAATTTATTTGTTTCGGAGTACCCACAGAAATACAATGCGTACGCTTCAATCCTTTATGCATAAGAAAACTTCGTTGAGTAACCGCCTTATCAGTTGGCTCAACCATTATCTTTCGGTTAACACCTCCCTTATTAGCTGCTAAGGAACTGGGTGCGTGCAATGGCAAATTCTGTATTCCAGGGCCTTCTCCATACAAACTAAAACCAATTACCCAGGGATTGTGTTTGTTGTATATTAATCGGAATGGAACTTTTCCCTCGACTAACGCAACCTTTGCTATCCCAGCTGAGTCAATTATATAGTTGCCATCTCTATTGACAACCGTATCATTATTTATGATAAGTAATCCTCCGGCTTGATTTAATCTAAAATCAAAAATATATTCACCAGAAGTAGGCACTACTAATTGCCCCTGATAATCTAGTATACGGGTCACTTTATCACCAATCGCCATAGATGCAGACAACGTATCGGTAGATACTTCACGTATTGGAACTAGAGTATCTACATTAGGTAACATCTTATCTTGATACTTAAATTCTTTCATTTTCATATCAGCAAAAGACAACCTATCATGCGAGTATAACTTGTACTTTAAGTTCTTAAATGCTACCGGCCCATGATCCCCTTGTATCATTAAAGGAGCCATACTTACCTCTTCTGCCAAAATTCCCCCTCGTGTTGCACCCTTGAGCTCAACATCCTCATGGATAAGAATACCGTTCAGCCATACCTCTTCAAATTCAGCATTTTTAATTTTTTCACCAGCATCGTCAAATTTAGGAGCATGAAAAATAATTTTTAAATGCTGCCATAAACCCGGGGCTTTTGCTGCGTTTATTTTAGGTGCATGTCCCTCGTAACCTTCCTGACCAGCCTCTTTAGATTTATCCCATCTTTGATATATGCCGCCCATGTCTCCATTAGTTGGCTTATTAACCTTCCAACTATCAAAAAGCTGAATTTCATATCTATTCTGAAAATACAATCCAGAATTAGAACCTTTGGGCATCATTACATCCACTTCAAGCTCTATATCACCATGATCAAAAGCAGTCACTAAATTTTTTTTAGCATTTTCATCCGGAATATTGGCTAAAACACCATTTCCATCAATTACGTTCAATATTTTTTCTTTGGAACGATTAATCGTAACACCACCAACTATTTGCCAATTTTCAGTAGTTTCTTTGAAATCACCTAAGCTAGTTAAATCAATTTTTTGAAATGGTAGTGAATGAATCTGAGCGTCTTTACTGACAACATCCTTTTGTTTTTTCCTCTCGGTACAAGAAAATGCTAGAACACCTAAAAGTAGAATGGTAAATTTTATTTTCATTTGGTATAGTATGAATCCAAATATATAAAATAGCCCAGCATCTAAACACAACAATTGGTTCAACTACTATAACATATTGATTAATTTCATATAAAACACTACCTAATTAATACGTTAAGCGAGTTTTTGTCAAGTTCGATTAATAAAATGGGCGGTAATAAAAAAGAAAGTTATTTTCAGTGGAGTTTATCATCCTCATTTCGTTATGGTCCAAAAAAAAAGGTCCCGACCAGTAAAACTGATCGGGACCTCGAAGCAAGGCGGCTTCCTACTCTCCCACCTATTGGCAGTACCATCGGCGCTGACGGGCTTAACTTCCCTGTTCGGAATGGAAAGGGGTGGGCCCCGCCGCCATGGCCACCTAAATTTTGAATATTATAATGACATAAAAATAATGGGACAGTTTAAGAAGAAAAAGAAGAACTATCGTTCCTTTTTAAGTGAAAAGGACGGATGTTATAGAGAAAAGGTTGTCGCCCTCCCCCGAAGGGAAGGGACTTACGTTGCGCAAGCCGTACGGACAATTAGTACTACTCGGCTACGGACATTACTGCCCTTGCACCTATAGCCTATCGACGTGGTCATCTCCCACGGTCCTTTAAAGAAATCTCATCTTGCGGTTGGTTTCGCGCTTATATGCTTTCAGCGCTTATCCAATCCCGACATAGCTACCCGGCAATGCCCCTGGCGGGACAACCGGTGCACCAGCGGTCGGTCCGGCCCGGTCCTCTCGTACTAGGGCCAGGTCCGCTCGAATTTCTAACGCCCGCAGTAGATAGAGACCGAACTGTCTCACGACGTTCTGAACCCAGCTCGCGTGCCACTTTAATGGGCGAACAGCCCAACCCTTGGGACCTTCTCCAGCCCCAGGATGTGACGAGCCGACATCGAGGTGCCAAACCCCCCCGTCGATATGAGCTCTTGGGGGAGATCAGCCTGTTATCCCCGGCGTACCTTTTATCCTTTGAGCGATGGCCCTTCCATGCGGAACCACCGGATCACTATGCTCTTGTTTCCAACCTGTTCGACCTGTATGTCTCACAGTCAAGCGCCCTTGTGCCATTGCACTCTACGTACGATTGCCGACCGTACTGAGGGCACCTTTAGAAGCCTCCGTTACTCTTTTGGAGGCGACCACCCCAGTCAAACTACCCACCACGCACTGTTCCCTCTTGGAGGGTTAGGCCCCGGACAAGCAAAGGCTGGTATTTCAACGGTGACTCCAACACACCTGGCGGTGCGCCTTCAAAGTCTCCCAGCTATCCTACACATTGCTTGACCAAGGTCAATACGAAGCTATAGTAAAGGTGCACGGGGTCTTTTCGTCCCACTGCGGGTAACCGGCATCTTCACCGATACTACAATTTCACCGAGCTCATGGCCGAGACAGTGTCCAGATCGTTGCACCATTCGTGCAGGTCGGAACTTACCCGACAAGGAATTTCGCTACCTTAGGACCGTTATAGTTACGGCCGCCGTTTACTGGGGCTTCAGTTCAATGCTTCCTCCCGAAGGATTCACATCTCCCCTTAACCTTCCAGCACCGGGCAGGTGTCAGGCCCTATACTTCATCTCTCGATTTTGCAGAGCCCTGTGTTTTTGATAAACAGTCGCCTGGACCTCTTCACTGCGGCCCATCTAAAAGATGGGCGACCCTTCTCCCGAAGTTACGGGTCTATTTTGCCTAGTTCCTTAGCCATGAATCTCTCGAGCGCCTTAGAATACTCATCCCAACCACCTGTGTCGGTTTACGGTACGGGCCGCACATCTCGCTTTTCTTGGAAGTCGATACATTGGATTATCACCTTGGCCGTAGCCTCGGTGTACTATCGGGGCGTTACCGCTCCCTTCAACGTGCAATTCCGTCTGCACGCACCAACTTCTCGCCTCCGTCGCTTTCAATGATGTGCGGGTAGCGGAATATTAACCGCTTGTCCATCCACTTCCCCCTTCGGGTCTGCGTTAGGTCCCGACTGACCCCCAGCTGATTAGCATAGCTGGGGAAACCTTGGTCTTTCGGCGTGCGGGTTTCTCGCCCGCATTATCGTTACTTATGCCTACATTTTCGTTTGTAGCTCCTCCAGCATCCCTCGCAGGTACACCTTCAACGGCACTACAATGCTCCCCTACCCCTTGTATAAATACAAAGCCATGGCTTCGGTAATATGCTTATGCCCGATCATTATCCATGCGGAACCGCTCGACCAGTGAGCTGTTACGCACTCTTTAAATGAATGGCTGCTTCCAAGCCAACATCCTGGCTGTCAATGCAGTTCCACCGCGTTTTTTCAACTTAGCATATATTTTGGGACCTTAGCCGATGGTCTGGGTTCTTTCCCTCTCGGACATGGACCTTAGCACCCATGCCCTCACTGCGCAGAAACGTTTTATAGCATTCGGAGTTTGTCAGGAATTGGTAGGCGGTGAAGCCCCCGCATCCAATCAGTAGCTCTACCTCTATAAAACTATCTACACGCTGCACCTAAATGCATTTCGGGGAGTACGAGCTATTTCCGAGCTTGATTGGCCTTTCACCCCTACCCACAGGTCATCCCAAGACTTTTCAACGTCAACGGGTTCGGTCCTCCACTATGTGTTACCACAGCTTCAACCTGCCCATGGGTAGATCGCACGGTTTCGCGTCTACTACTACTAACTATGGCGCCCTGTTCAGACTCGCTTTCGCTACGGCTCCGGACCTGAAGTCCTTAACCTTGCTAGTAAAAGTAACTCGTAGGCTCATTATGCAAAAGGCACGCCGTCACCCCGAAGGGCTCCGACCGCTTGTAAGCGTATGGTTTCAGGATCTTTTTCACTCCGTTGTTCACGGTTCTTTTCACCTTTCCCTCACGGTACTGGTTCACTATCGGTCTCTCAGGAGTATTTAGTCTTGGCGGATGGTCCCGCCGGTTTCACACAGGGTTTCACGTGCCCCGCGCTACTCAGGATACCACTATCTTGCAGGTCTTTACCTGTACCGGGCTATCACCGTCTATGGCCAAGCTTTCCAACTTGTTCCAGTTCATTACTGTTCGAATATCGTGGTCCTACAACCCCGCACATGCCGGAACATGTACGGTTTGGACTAATCCGGTTTCGCTCGCCGCTACTCCCGGAATCACTTTTGTTTTCTCCTCCTCCGGCTACTTAGATGTTTCAGTTCACCGGGTTTGCCTCCTTGCGGATACTATACCTTCAGTATAGTGGGTTGCCCCATTCGGATACCTGCGGATCATATTGTATGTGCCAATCCCCGCAGCTTTTCGCAGCTTATCGCGTCCTTCGTCGCCTCTGAGAGCCTAGGCATTCCCCATACGCCCTTATCTAGCTTGTCGCCAGACCTTTTGTTCTATTCGTATTCGTACTCTTTACTTAAAAAAATTCGTGTTTTTCTTTTTCTTCAGTCCACACACCCCTAAAGATGTATGTCCTGTCCCAATATGTCAATGAACTTGTGGCGAGCCGCCACGGACAATTAAAAATCACCCTGTGGCCACTCATGCAATACATGGGAACAAATCAATCGTCCCCGGGCATCGCCTGGTGGAGAATATCGGAGTCGAACCGATGACCTCCTGCGTGCAAGGCAGGCGCTCTAGCCAGCTGAGCTAATCCCCCATATACTAGTAGTTAGTATATAGTAGTCAGTAGTCAGTACTTCCAACTACTACTCAACTTCTAGAATTTCCTATTCAATATTATTCTCAATGAACGTTCCAAAGCCATTAAACCATAAAATATCACTACTCCATAATTTAACCGACCTTAGGTTGTAGTCCCAGGCAGACTCGAACTGCCGACCTCTACATTATCAGTGTAGCGCTCTAACCAGCTGAGCTATGGGACTGTCCCTACCACTCTTAGTACTCCGTACCAAAAGAAGTATTTATATTATTAATGTGGAGACTTTTCTTGTTGCACTACAGACCTAGATCATATTTAGAACGAGGTGTCGGGGCCTTTTGGAACTTTGGCGATCGACGCTCTAGAAAGGAGGTGTTCCAGCCGCACCTTCCGGTACGGCTACCTTGTTACGACTTAGCCCTAGTTACCGATCTTGCCCTAGGCCGCTCCTTGCGGTGACGGACTTCAGGCACTCCCGGCTTCCATGGCTTGACGGGCGGTGTGTACAAGGCCCGGGAACGTATTCACCGGATCATGGCTGATATCCGATTACTAGCGATTCCAGCTTCACGGGGTCGAGTTGCAGACCCCGATCCGAACTGTGACCGGTTTTGTGGATCCGCTCTGCGTTACCGCATGGCTTCCCGCTGTACCGGCCATTGTAGCACGTGTGTGGCCCAGGACGTAAGGGCCGTGATGATTTGACGTCGTCCCCACCTTCCTCACGGTTTGCACCGGCAGTCCCGTTAGAGTCCCCGACATGACTCGCTGGCAACTAACGGTAGGGGTTGCGCTCGTTATAGGACTTAACCTGACACCTCACGGCACGAGCTGACGACAACCATGCAGCACCTTGCAAATTGCCCGAAGGAAAAGGTATCTCTACCCCTGTCAATATGCATTTAAGCCCTGGTAAGGTTCCTCGCGTATCATCGAATTAAACCACATGCTCCACCGCTTGTGCGGGCCCCCGTCAATTCCTTTGAGTTTCATTCTTGCGAACGTACTCCCCAGGTGGGATACTTATCACTTTCGCTTGGCCGCCCAGGTCTCAAGGACCCGGACAGCTAGTATCCATCGTTTACGGCGTGGACTACCAGGGTATCTAATCCTGTTCGCTCCCCACGCTTTCGTCCATCAGCGTCAGTCGATAGTTAGTCAGCTGCCTTCGCAATCGGTGTTCTATGTAATATCTATGCATTTCACCGCTACACTACATATTCCGCCAACTTCACTATAACTCAAGACCGACAGTATCAAAGGCAGTTCTACCGTTGAGCGGCAGACTTTCACCCCTGACTTATCGGCCCGCCTACGGACCCTTTAAACCCAATAATTCCGGATAACGCTCGGACCCTCCGTATTACCGCGGCTGCTGGCACGGAGTTAGCCGGTCCTTATTCTTACGGTACCGTCAGTGGGCTACACGTAGCCCTTTTTCTTCCCGTATAAAAGCAGTTTACTACCCATAGGGCATTCTTCCTGCACGCGGCATGGCTGGATCAGGCTCCCGCCCATTGTCCAATATTCCTCACTGCTGCCTCCCGTAGGAGTCTGGTCCGTGTCTCAGTACCAGTGTGGGGGATCCCCCTCTCAGGGCCCCTACCCATCGCGGTCTTGGTGAGCCGTTACCTCGCCAACTAACTAATGGGACGCATACTCATCCCCTACCGTAACCTTTAACCATTAATACGATGCCGTAAAATGGTACCATGTGGTGTTAATCCAAATTTCTCTGGGCTATCCCACAGTAGGGGGCAGATTGTATACGCGTTGCGCACCCGTGCGCCGGTCGTCGGCAAAGGAGCAAGCTCCTTCCCGTTACCCCTCGACTTGCATGTGTTAGGCCTGCCGCTAGCGTTCATCCTGAGCCAGGATCAAACTCTTCATCGTTGTTTCATTATATGTTATAAGTCTATCAACCACCAAAAACCTTCCCGGCCCCGACTCTCATCCTAAAATAAAAATCTTAAACTCTAATCTGTATGTTGTCTTACGTAATTCGATCGGAACAGAAAAGTTTCCCTTTCCGCCCCTTCTTACGTTGTCTCCACAATATGTCAAATGAACTTCTATATCCTTCCCGGTCTCCCGGAACCCCTTGGAAAACATCTTACTGTTTGTCTAAGCGGCTGCAAATATACAACTGTTTTTCTAACCGGCAACTTTCTTTTGAAAAAAAATCGAAATCTTTTTCCCGTCCGGCAAAAACAACATTTACAAAGAACCTTTACTCTTTAATAACCCACGCTTAACAAACATCTTCATACCTGTTTTGCGGGCTGCAAATGTAAGACCCTTTTTCGTTTCTCAAAGAGTTTTTTGAATTTTTTTTAAAAAATTACACAATCCACTTACTTACAATAGATTACATATCTCTTAAAAAAGAAGGGCCTTAAAATTAGAATTTTTTATTGATTCCCACAAGTCCCTACATCAACTTTTACGCTTAATGTTTTATTAATTTTCACTTTACACTTACATCAACCTATATAAGAAGCCATAAAACAGCTTTTTCCAATAAGATGCTTTTTCATTTACACCTAAACATATCTTCATCAATTTAAAGTAAGAAACACCTAATAAACTTAACCCTATATATTGTGTGCCTTGTACCTGTATACTATCTTTGCTCCCTTATTACAAAAAATGGGCATGATAAAAATTACATTACCTGACGGAAGTATAAAGGAGTTCGCAAAAGGAAGCACTCCTATGGATATAGCAAAAAGTATTAGTGAAGGCCTTGCACGAAACGTGATTTCCGCAAAATTCAACGATACAACCGTAGAAACCGTCACCCCTCTTAATGAAGATGGGGCACTTGTTCTTTATACATGGAACGATAAAGAAGGTAAAAAAGCCTTTTGGCATTCTTCTTCGCACATTGTTGCTCAAGCACTGGAGGAATTATACCCTGGCATAAAGCTAACCATTGGACCGGCTATTGAAAACGGGTTTTATTATGATGTTGATTTTGGCGAACACACTATTTCTGAAAAGGATTTTGCCTCAATAGAGAAAAAGGCACTTGAAATTGCTCGTGGCAAACACGATTTTAAACTAAGACCTATTTCCAAAGCAGATGCTCTATCTCTATATAAGAGCCAAGGGAATGAGTACAAAGTAGAGCTTATAGAAAATCTGGAGGACGGCAGTATTACTTTTTGCGACCATGATACATTTACCGACTTGTGTCGCGGTGGGCATATACCCAATACCGGTATTGTAAAAGCGATAAAAATACTAAATGTTGCTGGCGCCTATTGGAGAGGCGATGAAAACAAACCGCAACTAACCCGTGTTTACGGAATCTCTTTTCCAAAGCAAAAAGAGCTTACAGAATATCTTGCGCTAATAGAAGAAGCAAAAAAACGTGACCACAGAAAACTGGGAAAAGAGCTTGAACTTTTTACTTTCTCCCAAAAAGTTGGACAAGGCTTACCCTTGTGGCTACCTAAAGGCGCTGCATTAAGAGAGCGATTGGAAAATTTTCTTAAGAAAGCCCAAAAGAAAGCAGGGTATGAAATGGTGGTTACACCTCATATTGGCCAAAAGGAGCTTTATGAAACTTCCGGCCATTACGCTAAATACGGGGAAGACAGTTTTCAACCTATTAAAACTCCCAAAATGGATGAGGAGTTTTTGTTAAAACCCATGAACTGTCCACACCATTGTGAGGTTTATAATTTTAAACCACATTCTTACAAAGATCTACCAAAGCGTTTTGCGGAGTTTGGTACCGTATATAGATATGAACAAAGTGGCGAACTTCATGGCCTTACCAGAGTAAGAGGTTTTACCCAAGATGATGCGCACATTTTTTGCACCCCTGATCAGCTTGACGAGGAATTCAAAAATGTTATAGACCTATCCCTATACGTATTAGGTTCTTTAGGGTTTGACAACTTCACAGCCCAAGTTTCCGTAAGGGATCTTGATACGCCCGACAAATATATAGGTAGCGTAGAAAACTGGGAGAAAGCAGAGAATGCCATTATCAATGCCGCAAAAGAAAAAGGATTGGATTTCATAATTGAAAAAGGTGAAGCTGCTTTTTATGGTCCCAAATTAGATTTTATGGTAAAAGATGCCCTAGGTAGACAATGGCAATTGGGTACCATACAAGTAGATTACAACCTACCTGAGCGTTTTGAACTTACTTACAAGGGAAGCGACAATGAATTACACAGACCTATAATGATTCACCGTGCACCTTTTGGCAGCATGGAACGATTCATTGCCCTGCTACTGGAGCATACAGGAGGTAATTTTCCTTTATGGCTGATTCCTGAGCAGGCTATTGTACTGCCTGTGAGCGAGAAACACGAAAAATATGCCGAAAAAGTTTTAAATTCCTTAGAAAATGACGAAATTCGCGCCCTCGTTGATGATAGGAATGAGACCGTAGGCAAGAAAATACGTGAAGCTGAAATGAATAAAATTCCTTTTATGCTGATCGTTGGGGAGAACGAAGAAGCGTCAAACACCATTTCTGTTCGCAGACATGGCGGTGAGGATTTAGGCTCTATTTCCCTAGAACAGTTTTCAGACTTGGTAACTAAAGAAATAAATAGTACCTTAAAGTCGTTTTAAAAAATTTAAGTTTAATTAAAAAGAATTAGTCATAGCAATACGAAAAAGATTTAGGCCCCAACCTAGGAGGGAAAATAAAAACCCTCACAAAATCAATGAAAAAATACTAGCACCTAAAGTAAGGTTGGTAGGTGATAACGTTGAAGTAGGTGTATACCCTATAAGGGTAGCTCTAGATAAATCGGAAGAAATGGCTTTGGATTTGGTTGAAATATCACCAAACGCCGAGCCACCGGTATGTAAGATTATAGATTACAAGAAGTTTCTTTACGAACAAAAGAAGCGTGAGAAAATCATGAAGGCCAAGGCCACTAAGGTTATCGTAAAAGAGATCCGTTTTGGTCCTAATACGGACGATCATGATTATGAATTTAAGAAAAAACACGCAGAAAAGTTCTTGCAGGACGGTGCTAAATTAAAAGCATACGTTTTCTTTAAGGGACGTTCTATAGTTTATAAAGATAAAGGTGAAATTTTACTTTTAAAACTTGCCCAAGATTTGGAAGAGTTAGGAAAAGTAGAACAATTACCAAGATTAGAAGGCAAGCGAATGACCATGTTCATAGCCCCTAAAACAAAAAAATAAACGTAACATAGTTATACTATGATTACTAGAGAAGATACTGACATCTGTCCGCTATTTGCGGGCAGTTTCAGCATAAATAAGTGAGATTCATATAAATAGGAAAAATGCCTAAACAAAAAACAAAATCGAGTGCCAAGAAGCGTTTTAAGCTTACCGGTACTGGTAAAATTAAAAGGAAGCACGCTTTTAAGAGTCACATCTTGACTAAAAAGTCTAAAAAGCGTAAGCTTAAGTTAACACATGATGGATTAGTTCATCAAGCGGATGTTAACAGTATTAAAGAACAATTACGTTTAAAGTAATATTCTTTACGGTAAAAAAGTATTAACCATGGAGTTAGGCTCAAAAAGTGTGCACATGAAAGCACCGCCTACTACAAAAATTTAAAATTATGCCAAGATCAGTAAATGCAGTTGCTTCTAGAGCCAGAAGAAAAAAGGTGATGAAGCAAGCCAAAGGTTACTTTGGAAGACGTAAAAACGTTTGGACAGTAGCCAAAAATGCGGTAGAAAAAGCAATGTTATATGCTTACCGCGACAGAAGAAACAAGAAAAGAACCTTCCGTGCCCTATGGATTACCCGTATTAATGCAGGTGCCCGTTTACACGGATTGTCTTACTCTCAGTTTATGGGGAAATTAAAAGCTAGCGAAATTGAATTGAACAGAAAAGTTCTTGCAGATTTAGCAATGAATCATCCAGAAGCTTTTAAGGCCATCGTAGACCAGGTTAAATAAATTAAGAATACATCTCACTTAGAAAAAACCCAATACGTACGTATTGGGTTTTTTTATTCCCCGTAAGCCGTGATAACAAGGTTTCTACCGGATGCATGGTTTCTATGCTCACAAAGATAAATTCCTTGCCAAATACCTAGGTTGAATCTTCCATTAGTTATCGGAATATTTACCGAAGCCCCCATCAGAGATGCTTTAATGTGTGCCGGCATATCATCCGGCCCCTCATAAGTATGAATATAATACCGAGCGTTTTCAGGCACCATTTTATTCATATGACTTTCAAAATCTTGCCGTACAGTTGGATCTGCATTTTCATTGATGGTCAAACTTGCCGATGTATGTTTTATGAAAATTTGACACATGCCTTTCTTAATATTCTTTAGTTCGGGAAAGCCATGCAGTACTTCTTCCGTTATTAAATGAAAACCACGGTTATAAGCTTTAAGCCTTATTTCTTTTTGATAGAATTTCATATACTTTATATATCAAATAAATGTAAAACTTTCTCAATACGAACGCTAATTAAATTATGAACAGATACCTTTGCACCTTCTAAAAATTTCACATGGATCTATCGAAGATTAAAATGGTCGTTACCGATATGGACGGCACATTGTTAAATTCCAATCACGAAGTGAGCAGTCGATTTTTTGACCTCTTCAAAAAAATAAAGCAACAAGGTATTATCTTCGTTGCTGCTAGCGGAAGACAGTACCATAGTATTGTAGAAAAACTTCAGCCAATACAAAACGATATCATCGTTATCGCCGAAAACGGTGGTTATGCAATGCATAATACAACTGAACTATTAGCGACTCCCCTACCCAACGTATCCAAAAACATGGTTCTTGATGTTTTGGGTTCTATTGAAAATATTCACCCTGTTCTCTGCGGTAAGCATAGCGCCTATATAAAAAGTGATTCTAAAGAGTTTGAAGCTAAACTTCGTGAGTATTACACCGATTATAAGATAATTGACGACTTAAAGGATTTTGATGGGGAAATATTGAAAATTGCAATTTATCATTTTGAAAGCTCGGAAAAATACATCTACCCCTCAGTAGCTCACTTAGAGAAAACTCTGAAGGTAAAAGTATCCGGAGAAAACTGGGTAGATATTTCTAGTCTAAATGCTCACAAGGGCTATGCGCTTCAAAAAGTACAAGAACGTTTTAATGTAACACCTGCTGAAACCCTAGTTTTCGGAGATTATAACAATGACCTTGAAATGCTAGCTCTTGCTGATTTTAGCTTTGCTATGGAAAATGCGCACCCCAATGTGAAAACAGCAGCCAACTACCTCACTGACGACAATGACAATTTTGGGGTAGAGAACGTTCTGCAAGCAATGTTGGTAGATATAGAAACAAACAAAGAAGCAAATTAAATTGGAGTACTTAGTAAAGAACTAGGTAAATACCCCATTGTTTTCTTAAAGGCTACCGTAAAGTGTTGTGGATTGGAATAGCCTACTTCATAGGAGGCTTGAGCAATAGTGAAGTTTTCTTCAAGTATCAGCGCTCTTGCTTTCTCCATCCGTAGTTGCGTTATGTATTTGAATATTGTAGTGTGAAATACTTTCTTAAAGCAGCTTTTTAGCTTTGTGGTATTAAAACCAGCCATCTCAGATAACTCTTTTATGGTAAGCTTTCGCTTTAGGTTCTGTTTGATATATAAACTCACTTTTTCTATGGTCTCTTTATCCAAAACAGACAATTGAGCGCCACCATCCATCTCCTGCATGCCATTATCTTTCCCTAAAAAAACCTCTATCACCAAGCATCTAATTTGAGATTCTATAAAATTGGTTTTGGCGCTTCCAGTATACGAACAATGTAAAATTTCTAGGAGCAACTGTCTAAGTTTACCCGGTATAGCCCTCCCTTCACTCCATAGGCATTTCGGTTTTTCTACTGAAGTATCAACAAAATTTTCAAAAGTTGAATCGTGCTCTGTTCCCAATAAGTCTTCAAGAAACTCTTTAGCAAAGAATACCTCTACGGAAACATACTCCTTCCCTTTGAGCTTTTCAAAACCAACAAGTTCTGGCCACTGCACAAGGTTATAGCTGCCAGAGGAGATATTCACTTTGGTTTTACTTTCCGGATTGGTAAAGTTATAATTCCCTTCAAGCACAAAATGAATACCAAAACAGAAATTTCCATTTTTATATTCTGTTTTAGAAAAACTATCCAAACTTAATTTTCGCAATAGCACCAAGGCACCGTCCAAGCTGAGTTCTTGTTGATTACCCGTAACTCCTTTTTCTAGTGTAAATGCTTTAGTCTTCGCAGAAATATCACCTAACAACTCAACGGAATCAATACCCTTGTCTATACTATGTTCTGTAGATGGAAAAAGACCTATTCTCATTTATTCCTAATTCGTAACTAATACTTCCTTTTGCGTTATTCCTACCTGAAATCCTAGATTAGTTTTGCAAAGTTATTTATTTAGACTAAATCTGAATAAAAACAAACAGATTTTTTTAAAAATAATATGAAGAACATATTTACGGCTTTCTTTTTCATGGCATTCGTATCCATACAAGGACAAGAAACTTCTGGTATTATATCCGGTGTAGTGAGTGATGCCTCTGGAAAGCCCTTGCCTTTTACAAGTGTTTTGTTAGAGGGTCTAAAACTTGGTGTTTTAACAGATGACAATGGCGCGTACAGCCTTGATAAAGTTCCTTTTGGCACACATAAAATCGTCGCATCTTTTATTGGGTGCGGCACCCGCTCAAAAACAGTTGAAGTCAATAAAAATACCAACAATATTAAACTCAGTTTTACACTGGAGGAAAACGTTGAGAATTTAAACGAGGTTACGGTAAATGGCAAGAGCAAAGAGACAGAACTTGAAACAAAAGGTTTTGCAGTAAATGCCATCAACACACAAGAAGCCAGTCTTAGAAGCATTCAAACCAACGATTTACTGAACACTACAGTAGGGGTTAAAATACGCCAAAACGGCGGTTTAGGATCCAATGTTCAATATAGCCTTAACGGTTTATCAGGTAGGTCTGTAAGTATCTTTATAGATGGTATTCCTATTTCCGTATACGGTTCTTCTTTTAGCTTAAACAGCATTCCTACTTCTATGATAAAGAACATTGAAGTGTATAAAGGAGTGGTACCAGGACACTTATCTAGCGATGCTATTGGCGGGGCCATTAACATTATATTACACAAAGGAGCCAAAAACAACTTGAATGCTTCCGTTTCATATGGTTCGTTCAACACCTTACAGACAAATTTAAATGGAGCCTATAGATTTGATACATCTGGTTTTACCGTAAAAGCATCGGCTTTCCACAACTACTCGGATAACGACTATAAAATTTCAGGAAGAACCATTGTTGATACTGCTCCCAACGGCGTAGAAACCCCAATAGTTGCGAGAAGGTTCCATGATGCCTACCGTTCTACAGGAGGCATGGCACAAATAGGATACACCAATGTTAGCTGGGCCGATCAGTTCTTAGTAGGGGTAACGGCTTCCGATGAATATAATGAAGTACAACATGGTATTTTCGTAACTAAACTACCTTATAAAGGTCGCTTTTTAGAATCTGATGCCATATTAGGAAATCTAACCTATCAAAAGAGAGATGTTTTTGCTAAAGGGCTTGATCTTAATATCACCGGTGTATACGGCAAACGTAATCGCATCATAAATGACACAGTTGCTGAAGCGTATAGTTGGACAGGGGAAAGAAGAATTGGTTTTGATGGTGAGTACCTTGACTACATATGGGATTCCCAAAATGAAAATGGACCAACACTGGCCAAAATAGTCAGAAATGTATCTTCCGCTCGTTCAGGTCTATCATATGCTATTAATGACAATCACAAAATCCTTTTAAACCACGTTTATAGCGGTGTTGACCGAGAAGATAGTGATGAAATGATATCGCTACTAGAAAACACATTTCAACAAACAAGTGATTTATATAAACATATTACTTCTTTGAGTTATGAGGTAAATGCCTTTGATGAAAAACTAAACTTAAATGCCTTTGGCAAATACTACCAGCAAAAAGTTAAGAATACCCAACCTGAATTTAATGAAGATAATACCGAAGTTATAGATAAAGTTTACGAAAGTAATGTGGATTATACGGGATATGGTTTTGCTGCCTCGTACATCATTATTCCCTCGATTACCTTGTTAACATCTGCTGAAAAAGCCATTCGCTTACCAAGTGAAAACGAAGTTTTTGGAGATGCGGGAGAAAATTTGCTCCCTAACTTAACCATTAAACCAGAAACAAGCAACAATTTAAATTTAGGTTTTAGACTTGGTAAGTTCAATATTGACAAGCATGGCCTTACACTCGCTGCCAATTTTTTTACCAGAAATATTGAAAACAGAATTGGGTTGCCTGTAAATGCGGATGCATTAAGAGACAGCGATGAGTTTGTGCAGTATGCCAATTTAGAAAATACAGCCGAATCTAAAGGTATTGAAGCAGAATTCAACTACACCTACAATAGCAACCTTGGGTTTAATTTCAACATAACCCACATGAGCTTAACCACGGTAAATTCAGGTTTCCAAACGGACGTTCCTAACGTACCCCTATCGACCATGAACGCTGGTTTGCGGTATACCATTAAAGATTTAATCCAATCAAAATCAGTAATCAATCTCTTTTATAACGCTTACTACACAGATGAATTTGCATTCAAGTTTGCTGCAGGAACCAATACTACAGGGGAGGAAGAATTTTTAATTCCACAACAGTTTGCTCACGACTTTGGGCTAAGCTATACTTTCCCAAAGAAGGATTTTGTATTGAGTCTTGATGTTAAAAATATTTTTGACCAAGACGTCTATGACAATTTATCGGTTCAAAAACCAGGAAGAGGCTTTTATTTTAAACTTAATTATACAATCAATAATTTTTAAATATCTAAATAGAATCTATTATGAAACGACCCGTATTAAATTTGAAATCATATGCCATTGCCATATTTGCCGTTGGTTTTATGACCGCTTGTAGCAGCGATGACAATACAGTAACACCGGAAACTGAACAAGAAGAGGAAGAGGTGGAAGAAGTAGAAGAGGTAGAATCAAGATGGATTACCATAGCTGGAGCCAAAATGGGAGACAACCCAGGAGATGGAAACGGTGGAACTCTTATATATTCCATAACCAGTACAGATGCTAAAGACCCTACGGTACAAATAGACCCTTTTAACAATGGTTTTGTAGCCCCATCTAACAGAACAGCAAGATTACAAGCTTCAGAAGACGGTAATACTGTTTTCAATATCAGTTATGCTGGTGATACAGGAGGCAACTATACCAAATACACCGTAAATGGAGGGAGTGATTTTGAGCTAACAGGTTCTGAAATAAGTATAGCTCCTTATGTGGGTACCGCTCCAAGATGGATAAAATTGTTTGATGGAGATAATACAGGATCTGCCGTATATGTATCTACAGAACACCAAGTTGATGATAACGGTACTCCTAATGAAGTAACCGATGACACATACATACGCACAAGTCAGACCATTGGTGTAGTTACATTAGACTTAGTTGATTCTAAAATAAACGCATTTGAAGAACATGAAATTGGACTAAGTGATGAAGAAGAGGCACAAGGTTATTATATCTCTAGAATTGATATGCCAACGTTAAATGAGGCAGGAGACAAGTTATATATTGGTGCGCGTGTAAGCAAAGTAGACCCAACAACGCTTGAAAGCGATAGCGATTATGAAATTTTGGGTTCTAAAACTATTGTTTTGGATTATCCATCCTTATTGAACCCTACTATTATTACATCTACAGTAGGACATGGAGATACAAACGGTTACCGCAGTATCAATTCTTTTGAATATGGCGGAAGCGTTTATCAAGCTAACCAAAACGATCCAGAAGGTTCTCATATCTTAAAAATTGGAGCTGACAACTTGTATGATGATTCGTACGATTTTAACTTAGATGACGCTTTAGGGGTAACTGGTGCATACGTTTTAGCATGGAGACCTGCAGCCAATGGAAAAGCAGTTTTGGCTTACCGTCATGATGGGTCTGCAGAAGGTATTTCCGGTAGAGGAGAAAGCTTTTTTGCATTAGTGGATTTGAACGCAAAAACCGCAACTCAAATAAACGATATTCCTTACGAAGTAGATTTTGAATTATTCCAATACCAAGGTTATGCGGTAGACGGAAACGAAATCTACCTTACACAAGCGCCTGTTGGAAAAAACGGAAATATCTATGTAGTAGATACAGAAACTGGCGAAGTAACCAAAGGTGCCGAGTTAGTTAATGCAACAGGCAGCCATTTTATTGGCGCTTGGTAAACCTTTAAAAATATTAATTTTACAATACCATTATCGGGCTAAATGTCCGGTAATGGTTTTAACAAATTAGAACCTAAATTATACGAACATGAAAACAACTATTTTTAGAAATTTCGTTTTAGTTCTCAGCATCGCTCTTGTTTCCATCAGTGCTATGGCTCAGAGAGGCGGCCCAAAAGATTCCAATCCTTTTTTAAATAGGGACTATTGGGAAAATCAACCCAGTATCAGTGCTATTGAAACTACCATAAAAGAGGGCCACTCGGCAACCGTAGCCAACGGTGGCGGTTTTGACGCAACTACTTTTGCCCTATTGGCCAATAACCCTTTAACCACCATTAAATATTTGGTCGAGCAGGGTAATGATGTAAACAAAAAAACACATGATTCCCGTACCTATATTTTCTGGGCTGCTTACAGTGGGAACGTAGAAGCAATGGAATACCTAATTGAGAAAGGTGCCAAACTAGACGTAGTGGATTCTCACGGGTACTACCCTAGTGCTTTTGCTTCTGCAGGCGGACAAGCAAATCCTAAAATTTATGAATTGTTGATTGCCAATGGTGCCGATTTAAAAAATGAGAAAGACCATCATGGTGCTAACATAATCTTAGTGGCAGTGTCCAACGCTAAAGACCTTAAATTCACAGATTATTTAATTTCTAAAGGTCTAAATATCAACGCAACGGATAACGATGGTAACGGTATCTTTTATTATGCAGCAAAAGGTGGAAATATAGATGTTCTTAAAGCTCTAAAAGAACGTGGTGTTTCAACAACTAAAAATGATAAAACCGGTGATAATGCTATTCTTGCTGCAAGTAGAGTTGGCCGTGGCGGTAGCAACGGCATAGCCGTTTTCCAATATTTGGAAGGACTGGGTATTGCACCTAATGTTGTTTCTAAGGATGGTACCACACCTTTGCATAATTTAGCATCATCTAAAGATATTAAAGTTTTAGACTACTTCATATCAAAAGGTGTAGACCCCAATGCCATAGATGCAGAAGGTCAAACCGCCCTAATAAAGGCTGCTGGAAGAAATGACCTAGAAGTTATCACCTATTTTGCTGAGAAAACCGATAAAATCGATCATTCTGATAAAGACGGACATACTGCTTTAACCGCTGCCATTCAAAACAACAGTGCAGATGTAGTAACGTATTTAATCTCTAAAGGAGCTAGCGTTGATGTTCTTGATAAAAAAGGAAACAACTTGGTTTCTTACCTTTTTAACGGTCGTGGAAAACCTCGTGATTTTGATGCTAAGGTTGCCGCATTAAAAGGTGAAGGTCTTGATTTTACACAACTACAAGGCGATAATAGCACGGTATGGCATTTAGCAGTTGCAAAAAACAATTTGGGTCTTCTCAAAAAGGTTAAGGCATTTGGTGCAGATATCAACGGCAAGGATAAAGATGGCAACACCCCGTTACATTATGCGGCCATGAAAACCGAAAATGCAGAAATCTTGAAATTTTTGATTGCAAATGGAGCCGACTTAAAGTCTACTACCGAATTTGGAGAAACTGCCCATGATTTAGCAAGCGAGAACGAATTATTGGCCAAAAACAAGGTTAATCTTCAATTTTTAAACTAGTTCCCATGAAAAATTCAATAATCAAGACCGTTAGTACACTTGGCTTAGCGTCTGCTTTCTTTGTATTATCATCTTTTGTAAAAGAGACGGAAGTGAGTTATAAGTGTATGATTCAAATGACAAACTATACTGGTGAAAAAGCCTATGTAGTGGTTTCTTTGATAAATCCTGATGGGACGTACGAAAAAACACTTTATGTTCAAGGAGATGATAAAGAATGGTTTCCGGATTTAAAAAACTGGTGGGAGTTCAGTGATGGTACCAAGGAAAATGTAGATGCCATTTCAGGGGCTACCATTGGCAACGGAGAGCGGAATATTATATCTTTGGGCTTCAATGCCGCTCATATTGATGCGGGTTATAAGGTTCGTTTTGAGTCTGCGGTAGAGAATCAAGAATACTATGCCGTGGATGCAGAAATTCCATTGAACTCTGCTACGATTAAGGAAAAAGTAGACGGAAAAGGTTACATCCGTTATATAAGAATGGTACCAAACAGATAGCTTTTATGATTGTATCGGTATGGAGGTATAGCCATTTACTATTTGCAATTATATCTTCTATTTTTCTTCTGATTGCTTCCATTACGGGTGTGATTCTTGCTGTAGAACCAATTTCAAATAAAATTGAACCCTACAGTATTTCAGGTGCCGATGCGCTTTCATTGGCCGAAACCTTAGAAAATCTGAATGCGAAATATGAAGAAATATTGGCCGTATCACGTGACCGAAATGGTTTCATAAGTGTAACTGCCATTTTAGACGGGAAGAATGAAGCATTTTATGTTGACCCGTTTACAGGTGAAAAATTGGGGGCTTTACTTCAAAAGAAGCCCCTTTTTCAGTTTGCCACTAACCTTCATCGTTCCCTTTTTTTAAAATCCACAGGGCGCTTTCTTATTGGCCTTGCCTCATTTTTATTGATTCTTATTACTATTTCGGGAATAGTACTTATAGCTAAAAGACAAGGTGGCTATAGGCAATTCTTTGCTCCTGTAGTTCGTGAAAATTTTTCTCAATACAACCATGTGGTTTATGCGAGGTTTTCACTCATTCCCTTATTGGTATTAGCAATTACCGGAGTTTATCTTTCTTTACTACGGTTTGATGTTATTCCGGATACTCAGGTTGCTTTGCAAGTCGATTTTGATTCCATTCAAGAAGAACCTTTTAAAGAATATACGGAATTTGACCTATTCAAAACTACACCTCTATCCGAGCTACGGGAGTTGGAATACCCCTTTTCGGAATTTGTTGAAGATTATTACATCATTAGACTGAAGAATAAAGAAGTATACCTAAATCAGGTTACTGGCGATGTACTGGCGGAAGAAAAATACCCTACAGTACAGGTCATGTCTTCTTGGGCTACGGTATTACACACCGGAGAAGGGAGTATCTTATGGTCTATTGTACTTGGTTTGGGAAGTCTAGCCATTCCCTTTCTAACCGTAACGGGCTTTATCGTATACTTCAAAAGGCCTAAAACAAAAATTAAAAACACCTATAATAAGAACGAAGGTACGTATGTAGTTTTAGTTGGAACTGAAGGAGGAACCACACTTCAATTTGCTCAAGAATTCCATAAACAACTACTATCCATCGGAAAAAAAAGTCATTTAGCCCTGATGAATCAATATACCCATTTCAAAAAAATGGAGCATTTGATTGTTATCACCGCGACTTACGGGCAGGGAGAAGCTCCTGCATCCGCCGAAAAATTCGTGCAACTGGTTAAAAAATATCCTCAAAAACAAGCTTTTGATTTTAGTGTAGTAGGTTTTGGATCTACGGCCTACCCCAATTTTTGTCAGTTTGCCTACGAAACTCATGAAGTCCTAGAAGCTTCAAATAACAGTACGGCTTTGCAAGAGGTCTTTACGGTTAACGACCAATCATTTGAAGCTTTCAATAATTGGTGCGCCACATGGTCTAAGAAGGCAGGATTAAATATTCTCCTAGAAAAGCCAAAATTAGCTACCAACTCCTTACCTCCTTCCACTTTTGAAGTTATCAATAAGGCAGAAATACCCGAAGATGACACATTTCTTTTGAGCTTGAAAAATCTAAACGGTTCCAAACCCATTTCTGGTGATTTACTATCGGTAATACCGGAAGAAGGAGCTCGTGAGCGATTGTATTCCATAGGTAAATTGAATGCGGAAACTTTGTTGATTAGCATTAGGAGGCATGAACAAGGATTGTGTTCCAACTATTTGCACCAACTAGGGCAGAACGAAAAATTGTCGGCTACGGTTGTTGGCAATAGGAATTTCCACTTTCCTAAAAATGCAAAAAAGACCATTTTCATAGCTACAGGAACCGGTATTGGCCCTTTTTTAGGAATGATAAAAGAGAATACCCGTAAGAAGGAAATCCATTTGTACTGGGGAGCCAGAACTACCAATTCATTCAATCTGTACAAAGATTATATAGATAAGGCTCTACAAGACGGAAAACTAACCAATTTTAAAACTGCGTATTCCCGTAATCAACCAGAAAAAATCTATGTTCAACATCTGATTCAACGGGACAAAGAACTGTTTTTAGAGGTTCTAAAAAAGAAGGGTTGTATTATGATTTGTGGATCCATTGCCATGCAAAAAGAAGTACTACAGGAACTACAGCAACTCTGCAACGAACATCTTGGCAAAGACTTGAGCCACTATCAAAATCGTAAGCAGATTAAGATGGACTGCTATTAATTCCCACACCGCATCCCACTACTCTTTTCTAAAAAAAAGCAACTTTATTCGGTCAGCAAGTGGACCGGTTCAGGTACCAGATTCGGTTTAATAGGATTATAATAATAAATATTTTGCTTGTCGTACAATTCTAAATGAGATTCTAACCGTGACTCAAATTCTTCATAATCGTTTCTAGTTTTCGTCCATGCAGATTCCGCAAGAGCGGCTATTCTAGGAAATAACATATAATCTATTCTTGCTTCACTATTGATAGTTTCCGTCCATAAATTACCCTGTACACCTAGAATTTGGTTTCCGTACTTTTCACCATCAACTATATGGTTAACATCAAAGCCATAGACTGCTTCAATAGGACTAAATGCTCCGTCCCATTTACGACCCGAACGATGATTCTCATCTTGAACGAAGTCTAAATAATACGGAATTCTTGGACAAACCACCGTTGAAAACCCCTTTTCCAGTGCTTTTTGAAACTGCTCGGGTTTATCATGTCGCCACCAATAAATAATAGTTTTATCCTTTGGTAAATCAATTTCTGCAAGCTCGTCCCAAGCCAGAACTTTTGCATTCATACTGAAAACAGAATCCGCCATGCGTTCCATAAAATAATGCTCCACATCTTTAAGACCGTTCAGCTTTTCTCTTTTCATTAAATCCGAAATTCCTTTATTCGAATTCCATTTTTGGTTACCAAAACTCACCTCGTCCCCTCCTAAATGCAACAAGCCGGAAGGAAACAAAGCATTCACTTCTCGTAAAATATCCGTTAGATAACCATACGTACTTTCCTTTCCCGGGTCAAAAGTAAACTCAGGATATTTTTCACTTCCCCCTCCGCTAAATTGAGGATAAGCCATATTTGCAGCCGTAGCATGACCGGGCATATCTATTTCAGGAATCACTTTAATTTGCAACTTTGCCGCATAATCTACAATTTCCTGAATTTCACTTTGTGTATAATATTGTGCAGGCAGATTAGGATCAAAATGGTCACCTACACCGCCTACAAGGGCCAATTTAGGATACTTTAAAATTTCCATTCGCCACCCCGTTGCATCGGTCAAATGCCAGTGCAGCGTATTTAATTTGTAAAAAGCCATCCAATCCAAAATGGATTTTATTTTCTCTTTCCCTATAAAATATCTAGAAACATCTAGCATAATGCCCCGCCACTCATAAAACGGTTGATCTTGTATCTCCCAAGCATTGATAGGTACCTCTCCATTTTTAGGTGTATTTTCCACTGCCAATTGCACTAAGCTAACGGCTCCATAAAACACTCCGGATACAGTTGTTCCCGTAATTTTGATTTCTTGCGGGGATACGGAAAGATGGTACCCCTCAGTACCGATTGATTCATCTGAAACCAATTCTAAAGTAATTTGTTTTAGGCTTTTTGAATGAAAATCACCTGTATGTAATGGTATTCTAGTTTGTGTCAATATTTGCGCCTTTAAAAAAGAAGCAACGTCTTGTAACCGTATGTCCGAACTGGCTATAGACGTATTTTTATCCAATACGAACTGGCCCTTTCCGGCAATGGCCTTTGTAGGTTCTGGGATTATTGGCGACTGCGCATTTAAAAAAACAGGTGATAAACAAAGTAATACGAGTAGAATAAAATTTACGGAGATTCTCATTGAAATAAAGGGTATGCGGATTAACTAATTTTGAAAAGAGATAGGGATTTAAGTTTTCTGTTTCTTCTTCCTGGCAGCAGGAAACAGAACATTGTTCAGTATCAGTCGATACCCAGGAGAATTGGGGTGTAGCTCTAATTCCGTTTTAGGGTCCCCTACCCTATGCTGATAGTCTTCTGGATCGTGACCGCCATAAAATGTAAAAAAGCCTTTTCCTTTTACACCATGAATATAGCGGGCTTCTCCATTCAATTTATTTTCGCCCAAAACCATGACCGTTGGCTTCACTTCTTCTCTTGCGAATGCCGTGGTCTGCCCCATAAAGCCCTTGACCAAAGAGGTATGATTTTGACAAAGCATAGTAGGAACGGCATCCCATTTTGCAGAAAAATCCATTAATGAAAAATAATCGGACTCCTTGGGAACGTTTCCTCTTTTACTTGTCATATCAATTGATGAAAACTCATATTTGAGCGGATTTCTTTCTAATGTAAAATCCGTAAAGGCAAACGTTTTATTGTAATCCAATTGACTTTGATAGTTCGCATCCGAAGGGTCATTATCGAACATGGGTTCGCAAATATCAACACCTTCTGCAGAAAGCGCAATATCAAAACTATCCGTAGCAGAGCACATAGCGAACATAAACCCTCCACCTATAACATACTTCCTTATTTTTTGGGCTACGGCACTTTTTTCTTCCGAAACTTTTGAAAATCCATGTGTGTGAGCTAGTGCCTCAGCCTCCTTTTTTTGTTCTATATACCAAGGGGCAGCACGGTATGCTCCATAAAACTTTCCGTATTGACCTGTAAAATCTTCGTGGTGTAAGTGCAGCCAATCGTACAACGCCAACTTATCGCCTAATACTTCCTCATCGTAAACGGTAACATATGGAATCTCCGCATAGGTCAGCACCATAGTTACGGCATCGTCCCAAGGTTGATTTCCTTTGGGGGAATAGACTGCAATCTTCGGAGCTTTTTCAAGAATTACAGCATCTTGATTTTTAGATGGACTACTGATTTCCGACAAAATATTCGCCGCTTGACTATCAGATAAAATTTCAAAGGAAACTCCTCTAATTTGACATTCTTTACGGATAACATCTCCATCGGGCAGCAAAAAAGAACCTCCTCTATAATTCAGAAGCCATTGCACTTTCTGCTGCTTATTGAGTACCCAATAGGTAATTCCGTAGGCTTTAAGGTGGTCTTTCTGACCCTCGGCATCCATAGGAATTAAAATGGAGGATGCAGAAAGTTGCAAAACACCAATTAAGATGAAAAGAATTGACAAAAGCGATTTCACCATATTTCTAGCACTTTATTTTTTCTAAAGATACTTGAAAAACTACGCTTTTTATCTTCACTCAAAGTTAAAGCTATTAGAAAACTAACTGATTTTGGGAATTTCTCTTCTATTAAAACGGAACATCATCATCTCCAGGAGGCATGTTATCGTTCATAGAACTACCAAAAGCTTCGTTCGCATCTGGTAAGTTCGGCGTAATAAAAGGATTGTCCTCGTTCTCGTTCATTTTAGATTGGAACTCAAACGGAGAGTCAAAATCGTCTAGGTTATCAAACTTACCGAGGTTACCGATAAATTTCAAACGAATATTTTCCAGACCACCATTACGGTGTTTGGCAACGATAAACTCTGCCTGACCTTGTGTTGGGCTTCGTTCTTCGTCATCCCATTCATCAATTTTATAATATTCAGGACGGAAAATAAACGACACAATATCCGCATCCTGCTCAATCGCACCAGATTCACGTAAATCCGAAAGTAAAGGTCTTTTACTACCTCCACGGGTTTCAACCGCACGTGAAAGCTGAGATAGTGCAATTACGGGTATATTCAATTCTTTTGCCAATGCCTTAAGGTTACGCGAAATGGTAGAAATTTCCTGTTCACGGTTTCCTCCTTTGCCGGTTCCACCAGCGGTCATTAACTGTAAATAATCAATAATAATTATCTTAATATCATGCTGTGAAGCCAAACGTCTGGCCTTTGCACGCAAGTCAAAAATAGATAAAGAAGGCGTATCATCAATAAATAACGGTGCTTTCTCTAGCGCTTTTACTTTTACGTTCAGCTGCTCCCACTCGTGCTTTTCTAATTTACCGGTTCTCAATTTTTCGGATGAAAGTCCGGTTTCCGAAGAAATCAAACGTGTAATTAACTGCACAGAAGACATCTCACAGGAAAAGAAAGCAACACCTTGTCCACTATCTACAGCAATATTTCTTGCCATGGATAATGTTAATGCGGTTTTACCCATACCGGGACGTGCAGCTACAATAATCAAATCACTAGGCTGCCAACCCGAAGTAAGTTTATCCAACTTATCAAAGCCGGTGGCAATACCGCTCATCCCCTCTTTATTGGAAATCTCTTCAATCTTTTTCTTTGCCTGAATTACCAAATCCATAGCCGTCTCCGCAGAACGTTTCAGGTTACCTTGAGTAACATCATATAATTTAGATTCCGCACTATCTAAAAGGTCAAAAACATCGGTTCCTTCATCATATGCCTCTTCAATAATCTCATTGGAAATTTTAATCAAGCTCCGCTGAATGTACTTCTGCAGAATAATACGTGCATGGAACTCAATATGTGCCGATGAAGCCACTTTTTGAGTCAGTTTAATGAGGTAAAAATCACCTCCTATGGCATCTAACCTTCCATCTCGCTTTAATTGGGAGGAAACCGTTAATAAATCCACTGGTTCGGAACTTTCGAACAGCTTAAAAATGGATTCATAGATGTATCGATGGGCATCTTTATAGAAAACATCAGGATGAAGGATATCTATTACTTCATCTACACCCTTTTTATCAATCATCATAGCACCCAACACAACCTCTTCTAAATCAACAGATTGAGGTGGAATTTTACCTCTTTCTAAATTGATTAGGGTTGACTTGTCTATTTTGCGTCCGACGACCGGATTAATTTTTTCCATTTTACGAAATTATGCAATTAACTAAAAAATAAAGAGAAGTATAGTTAACAGGTAATAAACATTACCGTGTTAATAAGTTACAATTTTATGTTGATAACAAAAAAAATCTGAGGAAAGTCTTCCTCAGATTTTAATCAGCTTGTAAAAAGTGTCCGTTAACCGTTAAAAACACCCATTTGGGCGTATTTATCCATTCGGGTTTTGACTAATTCTTTTGGGGATAACTTTTCTAAAGCCTTAAATTGTGTCAATATTTTGTTTTTCACAACTTCAAAAGTCTTTTCCCTATTTGCATGTGCACCGCCCGCAGGTTCGCGTACGATTTCATCGATTAATTTTAATTTTTTCATATCGGTAGCAGTAAGTTTTAATGCCTCAGCAGCCACTTCCTTATACTCCCAACTTCTCCAAAGAATAGAAGAACAAGATTCCGGAGAAATCACCGAATACCATGTGTTTTCCAACATCAACACTTTATCTCCTACACCTATACCCAAAGCTCCACCAGAAGCTCCTTCACCAATAATTACAACAATAATTGGCACTTTAAGACGGGTCATCTCTAAAATGTTACGGGCTATTGCCTCTCCTTGCCCACGTTCTTCCGCCTCAATACCGGCAGCGCCACCAGGAGTATCTATAAAGCACACCACAGGCACATTAAATTTCTCCGCAGATTTCATTAAGCGCAGTGCTTTACGATAGCCTTCTGGGTTGGCCATACCAAAGTTACGGTACTGCCTTGTCTTTGTATTATATCCTTTTTGTTGACCGATGAACATGAAGCTCTGGTCGCCAATTTTACCAAGACCACCGATCATTGCCTTATCATCTTTTACATTTCTATCTCCGTGAAGTTCTAGAAAAGTATCGCCACAAATAGCGTTGATGTAGTCTAAAGTATAGGGTCTATTTGGGTGCCTAGATAACTGTACCCGTTGCCAGGCCGTAAGGTTTTTGTAGATTTCTTTACGGGTATCCGCTAACTTCTTTTCAATCTGTTTACAGGTTTCCGTTACATCTACTTCGCTTTCTTCCCCAATAATCATGCATTTATCCAGCTGCTCTTCAAGCTCTTTTATCGGGAGTTCAAAATCGAGATATTCCATTAGTGTAATAGGTTTAGTTTGATGGACAAATATAGAACTTTAAGCTTATCTCCTGAAGGGTTTTTTAAACCTTCTCCTATTTTTAAGGATTCCGTTGGCAAGAACCGTCAATAAGATGATGCCTCCACCCACATAAAACAGGGGATTCATTTTTTCTGATTCGCCTAAAATAAAATAAGCTAAAATTATGCCGTACACAGGCTCTAAGTTAATAGTGAGCATTACCGTGTAAGGACTAATGTATTTTAAAATTTTTATCGATGCGATAAAGGCATAGGCGGTACAAATTGAAGCTAGAATAAACAGATACAACCAATCGTTCTGCGAGAGTGCAAAAAATTGAGCGTCAAAACTACCTTGAAACGCTAAAAAGATAGTCAGCAATACTACTCCGCTCACCAACTCATAGAATGAGATTACGGAAGGTCTTTCCTTTTGAATCAGCTTTCCATTAATGAGTGAAAAAAGAGCCGATAAAAATGCAGAGACAAGTGCCAATAGTATACCATAGAGATATTGCGTATCTACCTTAAAAATTAAATACAGCCCTAGCATAACCACAATACCAAAAACAATCTCATACCAAATCATCTTGCGCTTGTACCAAAAAGGCTCTATTAAAGCTGTAAAAAATGCACCTGTTGAAATAGTAGCCAGCGTAATGGAAACATTAGAAACTTTAATGGACAAAAAGAAGGTAACCCAATGCAACGCAATTACAATACCTGCACCTAACAAAGACCATAGCATGGGGCGGGAAACTTTAAGGGAATATTTTTTAGCTTTTAGATATAATAAGATAAATACGGCCGCAATAAGCATACGATACCAGACCAGCGGCATAGCGTCTAGGGTAATCAGTTTACCCAATACCGCTGTGAAGCCCCAAATAAAGACAATAAAATGTAAGTGTAGGTAATTTTTTAACTGCGCCCCCATAAAAGCCTATTTAGAAGTACAAGCGTTATCGTTTTGCCTTCTGCAACAACACTACTGCAAGAATCCCAAAAATCATATTTGGTACAAGTACCGCTAAAAGAGGGGAAAAACCAGACTGCTCCGCTAGTGTACCAAAAACTTTATCAAAAAAGACAAAAACGAATGCCACTATAATTCCAAAAGCAAGGTTTACTCCCATACCACCCCGTCTTTTAACCGACGAAACGGCAACCGCTATGATAGTAAGAATAAAGGCTGTTATTGGCAACGCCCACCGTTTGTATTTCACCAATACATAGGTGTTTATATTGGAAGCGCCTTTAAGTTTTTGGTCTTTTATAAAGCGATTCAACTCAAAAATATTTTTGGTTTCCGCTGCGTAAGATACTGGGGTAAGGTCACCTATCTTAAAGGAAAAAAGCGTATCCAAACGCCTCTTAGTCTCTACCAGTGCGGTATCTTCCAATATTCTGCGTTTCTTATAGGTAGTTAAACGGTATACACTGTCTTTATCTACGTAACGGATATTGGCCGCAGAAATCTTAAACTCAAGCTCATTCTCATCATTAAATCGCTCAAAGGTAAAATTGTAACCAATCTCCCTTGCCGGATCAAAACTGCTTACATAAATAAAATCATTGGCGTTTAATTGGGTAAAAATATTATTGGTAACCCTATCTTGTTTCCCTTTTTTTAGATACTTGTATTTAAACTCGTTAAACCCTTTACTGGCATTGGGCACGATAAACATACCCATGATGAACATAATTATGGCAATAATGGATGCTCCGATTATATAGGGGCGCAAAAATCTATTATATGAAACCCCTGAACTTAAAATAGCTACAATTTCTGTATTGCCCGCCAGTTTAGAAGTAAAGAAAATAATGGATAGAAAAAGAAAAATAGGGAACAGTAAACTTCCTATATAAATGGTAAAGTTTCCAAAATAGATAAGTATTTCATCCAATGGAGCCTCATTGGCCTGCATCTTTCCTATTTGTTCCGCCAAATGGGCCATGATACCAATAGGAATGAACAGCAATATCATCACCGAAAAAGTGACGAGATATCGTTTTAATATATATTTATCCAGTATTGTTAACACTACAATCGTTTATCCATTTGTTTCACCATACGATTCTTCCATTCGGTAAAATCCCCTGCTAAAATATGCTTTCGCGCTTCACGTGTCAACCAAAGATAAAAACCAAGGTTATGAATGGTAGCTATCTGCTTGCCCAAATATTCCTTGGCAACGAACAAATGCCTTAAGTACGCCTTTGAATATTCAATATCTACAAAAGTCAATCCCATTTCATCTATAGGAGAAAAATCATCCTCCCATTTTTTATTCTTTATGTTGATGGTACCATGTGCGGTAAACAACATTCCGTTTCTAGCATTTCGGGTAGGCATCACACAATCAAACATATCAATACCTAAAGCAATATTCTCTAGAATATTAATTGGCGTACCCACACCCATTAAATATCTAGGCTTGTCTTCAGGTAAAATCTCGCAAACCACCTCGGTCATGGCGTACATTTCCTCCGCTGGCTCACCAACGGAAAGCCCACCAATAGCATTGCCTTCCGCACCTACGCCAGCAATATATTCTGCTGATCTTTTTCTCAAGTCCGTATACGTAGAACCTTGTACTATTGGGAAAAAAGTCTGTGCGTAATCATATTCAAAAGGCGTCTTTTTAAGATGCGCAATACAACGCTCCAACCACCTATGCGTCATATGCATAGACCGTTCCGCATAGCGATAATCGCAAGGGTAAGGTGTACATTCATCAAATGCCATTATAATATCCGCCCCGATCACACGCTGAATTTCCATTACATTTTCAGGTGTAAATAGATGGGTTGAGCCGTCTATATGCGACTTGAATTTTACTCCTTCCTCCTTAATTTTTCGGTTTCCCGAAAGTGAGTATACTTGGTACCCCCCACTATCGGTCAAGATATTTCTATCCCATCCCATAAATTTATGGAGCCCACCCGCTTTCTTTAGAATGTCGGTTTTAGGCCGTAGAAAAAGGTGATAGGTATTCCCTAATATGATATCTGGGTTTATTTCCTCTTTCAATTCACGTTGGTGTACACTTTTTACGGAACCAACAGTGCCAACCGGCATGAATATAGGGGTTTCAATTGCTCCGTGATCAGTAACCATGGTTCCTGCACGAGCTTTACTTTGGGGGTCTGTATGATGTAAGGTAAATTTCAAAATAATATTTATGGGCGCAAAGATAAACAACTGCTTAGCATAATAGCCTTAACGAAAAAATAAAGTTTGCACGAGTTTAAACCTCAAATGTAAAAATACTTTCCCAGGTCCGTTCCACTTCTAGTTTTGCTAATATTAAGCACAAACAAACCGCTATTGCTCAAAACGTTGCTATCTGTTGCTTTTATCACTCTTTTTTTGATTTGAGGGCAAAAATAAACAGGGTCCAATTTGTATTCCCAAAAGATTGCGATTACATTTGAAAACTACTAAAAATGAACATTTACAAATGGCAAAATTAGACGAACTACAAGATATCGTAGTACAGACCCGAAGGGATATTCTACGTATGGTACATAAAGTAAATTCAGGGCACCCAGGAGGTTCTTTGGGCTGTACTGAATTTTTGGTCGCACTTTATAATGAAGTAATGGACCTTAAAGAAGGATTTGATATGGACGGTAAGGACGAAGACCTTTTCTTCCTATCAAACGGTCATATATCTCCTGTATTTTACAGCGTTTTAGCTAGAAAAGGATATTTCCCTGTTGAGGAACTAAACACATTCCGTTTATTGGACTCACGTTTACAAGGACACCCTACTACACATGAAGGCCTTCCGGGGGTTCGTGTAGCTTCGGGCTCATTGGGTCAAGGTATGTCTGTTGCCATTGGTGCTGCAGCAGCAAAAAAGTTGAACGGCGATGACAAATTGGTTTATAGCCTACATGGCGATGGAGAATTACAAGAAGGTCAAAACTGGGAAGCAATTATGTATGCCGCCGGAAACAAAGTAGACAATCTAATTTCTACAATTGACCGAAACGGACAACAAATTGACGGCCCAACAGAAGAGGTACTTCCACTAGGAAACCTAAAAGAAAAGTTTGAAGTTTTTGGATGGGATGTTCTTGAAGTTGCGGAAGGAAACAATCTTGAAGCCGTTATAAACGGACTTAAAGAAGCAAAGAGCAGAACCGGAAAAGGAAAACCGGTCTGTATCATCCTTGATACAATGATGGGTAACGGTGTAGATTTTATGATGCACACGCACGCATGGCACGGTAAAGCGCCAAGCGATGAGCAGTTGGAAAACGCACTAGGACAGAATCCTGAAACCTTAGGGGACTATTAAAATTCCGTAACTATCTTAAATTTTAGATTTCCGCTTGGCGGAAACGACAAAAACGAAATACAATGACAAAATATATAGATCAAGGAAAAAATGATACTAGAAGTGGCTACGGAGAGGCCATGACCGAGCTAGGAAGAACCAACCCTAATGTTGTAGCTCTTTGTGCCGATTTGGTAGGATCACTAAAAATTCAGCCTTTTATTGATGAGAACCCAGAGCGTTTCTTTCAAATAGGTATTGCAGAAGCAAACATGATGGGTATTGCCGCGGGTATGACCATTGGTGGGAAAATTCCTTTTGCAAGTACGTTCGCCAACTTTGCCACAGGTAGAGTTTACGATCAGATCCGCCAGTCCATTGCTTACTCTAACAAAAACGTAAAAATATGTGCTTCGCACGCCGGTGTTACTTTAGGTGAAGATGGTGCTACCCACCAGATTCTAGAAGATATTGGTATGATGAAAATGCTTCCGGGCATGACTGTCATCAACCCTTGTGATTTTAACCAAACAAAAGCTGCTACTTTAGCAATAGCTGAATATGACGGTCCTGTATACTTGCGTTTTGGAAGACCAAAAGTAGCCAACTTTACCCCAGTTGACCAAAAGTTCGAAATTGGTAAAGCTGTTATGCTTAGCGAGGGTACGGACGTTACTATTGTTGCTACCGGCCATTTGGTTTGGGAAGCTTTAATTGCCGCCGAAAAACTAGAAGAACAAGGTATCTCCGCAGAGGTAATCAACATACACACTATCAAACCTTTTGATGAGGAAGCGGTGTTAAAATCAGTTAAAAAAACAGGCTGTGTTGTATCTGCCGAAGAACATAATTACCTAGGTGGCCTTGGTGAGACTATTGCTAGAACCCTTACTGTTCAGCATCCTGCGCCGCAAGAGTTTGTTGCAACACAAGATACTTTTGGTGAAAGCGGTACCCCAGACCAGTTAATGGAGAAATACGGACTAAACAATAAAGCTATTGAGAAGGCCGTTTTAAGGGTATTGAAAAGGAAATAACAATGGTATCGTTTTTGATACCGTTGTAAGTATTAAAAAACGAGAACATATGAAAAAAACACTCCTTACAGCAGTTTTTGCTTTGGTAAGCATTGCTGCATTTTCACAAAACGATTTGGTAAAAGTTGGTGTAAAGGCCGGCTTGAACTATGGTGCTAACGGAGACTATTTTGAGTCGATCGGTGATGCGGCAAGAGATCCTGACCGAAACATGGGTTACCACTTGGGACTTTTCGGAAAAGTAGGCTTAAGCCGTATTTATTTTCGACCTGAATTGATGTATACCAAAACAAAGTCGGACTACGATGGTGATAAGTTTGACATTAGCAAACTTGATATGCCTTTACTGATTGGCGCTAAAATTATAGGCCCGTTGCATGTTTTTGCCGGTCCTTCGTTTCAATACATTTTAGATACCGAGTTTGATGGTATCTCCATAGATGATATTGAAAACGATTTTAGTGTAGGAGCTAATATTGGTGCAGGAGTAGACTTAGGTAAATTAGGAATAGATATTCGCTATGAGAGAGGTTTTAACAGCAACGAAGCTACCTTTATCAATACGAACATTACCAACTTAGGACCTAGCCGCGTAGACGCTCGCCCAGATCAGTTGATCGTTAGTTTATCTTTGACGTTATAAGGAAACTGTTATTATAAAAAGAAAGCCCGAAACCATATATGGTTTCGGGCTTTCTTTTTATATCCTAGAATTACTTTTAATTGGAATCCGAATCTAAATAATCTGGAAACGTATCACCATCAGCATCATCATTAAACAAATAACCGTCATTATTAGTATCTTCTTCAATGGATGGCGTTCCATCACCATCGTGGTCTGTCTGTTTAATAGCCAACATATCCAACTTAAATATTAACGGTGTATAAGCATGTATTACCCCACTTGTCAAATTATAATACCCTAAGCCTGAAGGAAAGATGAACATACCTATCCCATAATCATCTACGGAATATGTACCATCTTCATTGATTACTGCTGGCGCACCACCCTTTAAAAGAGATGCCCCTTCGGAAAAACCTCTAGCGGGAGTACCCGAAAATGTGGAAGTTGCCGGAGCCTGTAAACTAGCTAAATCAAACCACACTGGATCATCCTCACTGCCATCATCAAAAATAGTCCCATCTATAAGGTTGCCTGAATAACGCACAAAAGCCGAATCCGCAACACTCAAAGCATCACCTACACCTTCTCTTACTTCTAAAAAATACAAGGTATGGGTTACCGTAGTTTCTGGACCATCAATAAAGTAATGACTAGAAGGCACATCCACTTCAATAGGAGTCATTTGGTCAATAAGAGGTATTTTATCCGTATCCCCCTCACCTATCTCCATTACGTCAATTTTATAATCAAAATCTTCCGTAGGCGATTGAAACTCCTCGTAGTTGTAATAATGCGTTTTAAGATATTCCTGAATCTCAGCTTCATCATCCACCAAAATTTCGGCCAGTGGCTTTGCTGGTTCAATAGTGGCACCGCCATCATCGTTATTACAAGAGTACAGTACAACTACCAATGCCAATAAGGCAACTATGCGATTCATTATCATCTATTCAATTTTACAGGCGGCAAGATACAATTTTCCCTTATTTTTGTGGAAAGCCTTAACAAAGATTTTTAATAGTTATGCGAATTGATAAGTACTTATGGAGCACCCGCTATTTCAAGACCCGAAACATTGCTTCTACTGCCTGTAAAAAAGGGCAGGTGAAAATTAATGACCAAGTGGCAAAACCATCAAGAGAAATCTACCCAATGGATAAAATTATAGTCCGTAAGGAGCAAATTAACCTTCAACTTACGGTTTTGGACATCCCGAAAAGCCGAGTGGGCGCCAAATTGGTAAATATATATAGAACAGACACCACACCCAAGGAAGCTTTTGAACACAACGAATTACTGAAACAGGCAAAGGAACATTACCGCAAAAAAGGAACAGGAAGACCTACCAAAAAAGACCGCCGGGATATTGAAGATTACCTGGATGATCCAGATGCCACACCAGATAGTTTTATAAGCCCGGAATAAAAAAGAGAAGATTTACCAACGGTTGGCTATCTTTGAAATGAAAATACCCATTTATGGAAAATAAAATACTTACACATCAACAAATTCAACATAAAATTGAACGTATAGCCTATCAGATATACGAGGCGAATGTTGAAGAAAAAGAAATTATTATTGCGGGTATTGATGGCGGTGGACTCAATTTTGCAAAAAAACTACAGCGCGTTCTTAAGAAGGTAACCGAAGCAGAAATCACTCTCTGTAAGGTGCTGATGGATAAAGAAAACCCCTTAGAGAGCGGCGTTACTACTTCAATTCCTGAATCTGAATATACTGATAAGTCAATTGTGCTGGTTGATGATGTCCTTAATTCGGGGACTACCCTAATTTATGGCGTGCACCATTTCTTAAAAACCCCCCTTAAACAACTTAAGACTGCTGTTCTAGTTAACAGAAACCATAAAAAATACCCGGTAAAAGCCGATTATAAAGGCATATCCCTGTCCACCTCTTTACAGGAACATGTACACGTTAAGTTTCAGGCTAAGAATGATATGGTATATCTAGATTAAAATAGACTCCATTTCAGTAACAATTTCCTGCGGATCTTTACCATCGCAACTGATCACCTTGTTTGCCTGATTGTAAAAATAGCTCCGTTCAAAGAGGTGCTTACCAATAAATTCAGGTAATTCCTCTTCCGGAATATTTCTAACCAATGGCCGCTCATCCTTCTCTTTTAAAAGACGCTTGGCCAATTGAGGTATGGATACTTTTAAGTAGAAAGTATTCTCTGTTTTTTCTAGCATGGCCTGCATATTGTTTCCGTAGCAAGGGGTTCCACCACCGGTAGACAATATAAAATTATCGTTTTGGGCCAGCACTTCATTCAAGTATTCATATTCTTTCTTTCTGAAATACAGCTCCCCTTTATTTTTAAAAATATCGGAAACGGACATTTTTTCGGCCTGTCCTATATAATCATCTAGATCTATGAATTCTAAGTTTCTTTTTTGGGATAGCAACTTACCAATTGTGCTCTTACCACTCCCCATATAGCCTATCAATACTATTTTCACAATTTTATTTTGGTGCAAAAGTGGCTTATTTTCAAGGGATTTCAAAAAAAAAGAAATTTATCTTAAAAAGGGCTTGGAAAATAAAGTAATCGACTTATATTTGCACCCGCATTGAGGGAATCAAACCTCATATGTTATTGACCTGGTAGCTCAGTTGGTAGAGCATCTCCCTTTTAAGGAGAGGGTCCTGGGTTCGAGCCCCAGCCAGGTCACCAATTAAATAGTAGCCTCTTACAAAAAAGAGGCTTTTTTATTTAAACGGGTGAGCACATTTTAACGCTTACGTTCTTAGATATTATTGACCTGGTAGCTCAGTTGGTAGAGCATCTCCCTTTTAAGGAGAGGGTCCTGGGTTCGAGCCCCAGCCAGGTCACTTTAAAATTTTGATGATTAAAACAAAAAAGCCCTGAAACAATATTGTTTCAGGGCTTTTTTGTTTTAGATGCAAACCCAGCTTTATACGTGCTTCAAACGGAAATAAACCTTCATCAACGGATGATTAAGCCATAAGTCTCAACTTTCCTTACAAACGAGGATATAATCAATTCTAAGGCCCTATTTCCATCTTATTGCGCTCTATGACCAAACAATAGGATACCTACTTTTATTTTTGCCGAAAAAAGACAAACCTTAAACTGTAGAGTAATTAAAAAAAAACGAACCCTATCCATATAAATAAGAATAGGGTTCGCCTTAAGCAATAAGTAAACTTTAAATAAATGCCTTTACCAGGTTACGCCTCGCAACTAGCACAATCTTTTTTCTGCTTAAATTTTTGTGCCGCATTCATACTATGCTGATAGTAGAGTGATTTTAACCCGAGTTTCCAAGCCGTAACGTGAATCTTATTGATTTCTTTTACCGGCATATCTGGATGCACAATTATGTTTACAGATTGACCTTGATCAATATGGTTTTGACGGTTTGCCGCTTGATATATAATATCCATCTGGTCTATTTCTGAATAAGTCTGAAATACATCTTTTTCAAGTTCCGTTAAGAACTCCAAATGCTGTACAGATCCATCACGCTCACGAATGCTGTGCCACACTTCTGTTGTATTCTTTCCTTTTTCTTCCAATAATTCCAGTAAAAAAGGATTTTTAATGGTCGTTTTAACCTTAGCAATATCCTTTACATAAATATTTGACCAGATAGGTTCAATACCTTGTGAAACCTGCCCCAAAATAAAAGCGGAAGATGTTGTTGGCGCTACAGCATTTAACGTAGCATTGCGTCTACCGTATCCTTTAAGAACAGCTGGCTCGCCAAACTTAGCGGCCAATTCTTCGGAGGCTTTATATGATTTCTCTTTTATCTCTCTAAATATCTCACTATTTAGATTAAAAGCTTCTTGGCTATTAAAAGGCAATCTCTTGGATTGCAATAATGAATGCCATCCTAAAACCCCTAAACCTAGTGCACGGTTATCCTTTGCAAAATTATAGGCGCGTTCCATAAAAAGGAAAGTTTGTCTGTCCTCACGAGAATCAGAATCACGGTACCTTTCTAATTTTTCAATAAACTCTGTAATAACGGCATCTAAGAAATATACCATGGTTTCAACGGCATCCGTATCTTTCCACTTATCGTAATGCAAAACATTTACTGAGGACAAAACACATACAAACGACCAATCATCATTTGATGGCAACATTATCTCCGTACAAAGGTTACTTGCATATATAGGCAAATCCTTTTCTTTATATACGTTTGATGCGCCGTTATTGGCATTATCCGTAAAGAATATGTATGGATAACCCATTTCTCCCCTACGTTGTAACACTTTGGCCCAGATAGAGCGTTTTGCCGTATCTCCATCAATCATTTCTTGCATCCATTTATCAGTAACCGTTACCCCATGGGTAAGCTCTTGAATAGGATTTCCTTCCGTACCAATTTCCAAGAACTCCATAATATCCGGATGCTCAATAGGCAAATAAGGAGAGAAACGACCACGACGAACAGAACCTTGGCTCACCACATCTACCATGGATTCAAAAAGCTGCATAATATGTACAGCTCCCGAAGCTTGACCGTTATTTTTAACCTCAGCACCACGGTGTCTTATTTTTCCAAAATAGCCAGACGTACCTCCACCCATTTTAGACATCATACCAACTTCTGATTGGGTGTATAAAATATTACCCATATCATCATCTATATGCGAACCAAAACAACTGATCGGTAATCCTCTTTCCTTTCCGAAGTTTGACCATACCGGAGATGCCAAAGAGAAAAAACCTTCTGACATATACCCGTAAAACTTATCGGAGAAACCAGGCATACCCAATAGCTGTTCAGCCCTATCCGCAATTTCGCGAATACGCTGTTCCGCAGTCACGCCTTTGGTTAAATAACCTGAATTTAAAAAATTAAGACTGTGGTCCGTAAGCCACTTAAAACCGCCAGTCGGTTCTTTCTTACTATTCTTTAGAGCCTCTTTCCTTGCGATTACAAGTTGATCTTGCTCTGAAATTTTTTCGTCAATCTGTGTGGTGGTAGTGTTTAATTCGCTCATTTAAAAAAGATCGTCACTGGTTATACTTTGAGTTCGTTTACTATAATTGATAGAGCGTTTCACGAAGAAATCGCCATGTTTAGTCCCTATTATTTCATCATCAAACCATTCTGTTTCTGCCAATAGCTTATCGTCGACATCAAATATTTTGTCTATTCCAATACTACTGAGAGAATTATTGAATCGGTTTTTAATAAATTCATTTATAACTGCTTTTGGCAAGAAGTCTAGTTCTCCTTTTTCAAAAATCCAATCTACTATCTCACTTTCCGCAAGGAAAGCTTCATGGCACATATTCTTTATCATGGTATGATATTCCTCATCAAACCAATCAGGATTTTCATCCTTAATGATTTTAATAACATCAATACCAAAGTCACCATGAATTTGTTCTTCCTTAGAGGTTGCTTCAACCACGTTTGAAATTCCCTTGAACATATTCTTATGCTTGTTGAAAGCCATTATTATCAAAAACTGAGAGAACAGGGATACGTGTTCTATAAACAAAGAGAACAACAAAATAGATTCTGCATACTCCTTATTATCTACACTTTTTGCATTCTTAAGCGCTGTCTCAAGATATTGCACACGCTTCATCATTACCGGCTTCTTCTTTAAATTTTTGAACTCTGCATTGAGTCCTAAAATTTCAAGTAAATGAGAATAGGCATCGGCATGACGCACTTCACTTTCTGCAAAAGTAGCTCCTACAGAACCGATTTCCGGTTTAGGCATTTTATGATAGATATCGCCCCAGAAACTTTTCACGGCTACTTCTATCTGAGAAATAGCCAACATTGCATTTTTGAGGGCATTTCTTTCGGGCTCCTCAAGACCTGCTTTAAAATCCTGAATATCACTAGTAAAATTAAATTCTGAATGAATCCAATAAGAATGACGAATGGCCGGCACATACTCATATAACTGAGGATACTCGTATGGCTTTAAATTAATACGCTTCTCAAAAATGTTGGATTTTCTTTTTTGAGCCTGCTCATTACGATATAGAATATATCCTTTGGCAACATCAAAAAAACCAGCTTCCATAAGGTGGGTTTCTACAAAATCCTGTACTTCTTCTACAGTAGGAACATACTTATCATCTAGCGCATTTCTTTCCAAAAGCGAGGTATGAACGTTATTCGCAATACGTTCAGCATCCTGTGGCCCACCATGTGAAGCGGCCATCATGGCTTTCATTATTGCCTCCGTAATCTTGTGTAAATGAAACGGTTTCTTTGTGAAATCTCGTTTTATAAGATGTGTAATTTGCATAGAAAATGAATCTTAGAATTCTTCTGAATAAGAAGTATAAAGGTCTGATTTAAGTCCCTTGTTTTTGCTTAAACTCAACTAATGTTTTCACAGTTTTATTAACAACGATGCTAAACACTACAAAACCAACTGTCTTTTAGAGGGTTGACCAAAGAAAATTAAATGTGATAAAATGACGAAGATTGGTTAAGCCTAAGATGCTTTTACCTATGATGAGAAGTCCTCATATTGTTTGACCAAATCCATGCTTCAAATAGTCTCCCATTTGCATGTTGTGCCAACCACCATCCCCAAAGAAAAACACCAAAAACTGATAAGTACGAGCACTGTTCATCTATGATATTGATAAACTACCAAATCTGGAAAAAAAATCGAACACTTCTATTTCTTTTCTTGAAGTTCTGCTCCCATCAGACCAAACAATGTTCTTATTATTTTTATTTTCTCTTAAGTACCATGTAATCAACCCATACCGTTTAATAATATCAAAACAAACCTCTTGTTAGCCGGTTCAAAATTTACCGTATGAGGAAATTTTCCTCAACTAAAAAAAGCGACAAAAATCGATTAAAACTTAAAATATTGATAATCAGGATGTTATTTCAGAAAATAAATGATAAATTTATAAGGCACACTATTTGAATTGTAAAAGACAACCTTGACCGAGTCATGAAATTTCTGTCTATCAAATAGATAGTGATTCACCATATTAATTAAATATGTTTTCTGTAATACTAGGGTTATAAAATTACTATTAAGCAAACGCTTTTTACTTGGTTCTGCCCAAGTTGTAATACGTACCGGAATTTACCTATACGCACACCCATTGATGGTAGTGTGTTACTGTTAAAGATAGTATTGTAAATATCAAAATATGAACAGAAAAAGGTCATTTTACCCAGAAGAATCCAATAGTTCTACTATAGATAAAAAAAATGAAGTTGAACTTAGTAGATGGACAGAAGATATTGAATACATCAACAAAGAATTAGAATACATTCTGGACACAGAATTCTAGGTCCGTAACCTATAGTATGTAGTAGCCTTTCATTTGAAACACATTCATCCGAGCCCCAAATTTGTATGATGCTATGCCTAGGCGATTTTATTAAACAAATTAAAAACAATTATCATGAGTGAGAAGCTATTATTGCCTACCGATTTTTCTAAGAATTCGCTGAATGCTATTCAATATGCGATCAAGCTCTATGCGAATAAAGATTGTGACTTCTATATTCTTAACACCTATGCCAAAAACACCAGTGGCTTGGACAGCCTTACACTTTTAGACCCGGACGATGCGTTCAACAAACTCTCCGAAAAGCGATCAAAGGAAGGACTAGGCAACATTCTTACTCGTTTAACTTTTAAAAAAGACAATCCTAGACATCGCTTTCACGTTCTTTCGCGCTCCACACTTTATTTAGATGCTGTAAGAGATATTATTGAAAATATGAAAATTGATATGCTCATAATGGGTGCAAAAGGGATAGCCAATACACAAACGGGAAGCTACGGTAAGACCACCATTTCCACAATTGAAAATATTAGAAAATGTCCAGTTCTAATTGTGCCAAAAAAAGCGACTTTTGGGGATTCAAAAGAAATTGTTTTTGCTACCAACTTCAAAACGGACTTTAATCTTTTTGATATACAGCACATAGCTGAGATTGCAAAAATCAGCAACTCAAGTATTCAAGTATTAGGTTTAAAAGAGAATGATACGCTAGATGCTCAACAAGAAAAGAACAAATTAGTACTAGAGACTTATTTTAAAAACATTGACCTTCACTTTAATATGATTCATGATACTAAAATGAACATTGCATTACAATGCTTTGTACAAATTAAAGCAAGTGCCATGATCAGCTATGTGAACAAAAAACAGACTTTCTGGGAAAGTATGGGCTTTGGGAAGTGTACGTTGGAAAAATTGGGCTATTTTGATGATGTACCCATTCTTGCTATAAATGATAAATTAAAATATTCAGAAAATAGCACTTTGCTCAACACCAAAGATGAAATATGGGATGAAGTTTCTCCCTTATATGAAAGCCAACCTGAATCCAATGCCTCTTAAAACATTTTAAAATAAATACCCTGACTATAATCCTTGCCAAAATTGTCTCAATTATTTCGCTATAGGCTGTCTTTCTTCCTTCTATAGCTTAATTTTGCACTCAAATTCTTTAGAAGGAGATTCATGGAACAGGGCATACACAAGATTTTTTACGATTACCTATTAAAAACAGGAATGAGCGAAATTTTCGCCTCCTACCTGAACTTGTTGATTGTTTTTCTAACGGCCTTGATTCTAGCTTGGTTCTTAGACTTTATGATATGGAAAGTCTTACGTTCCTTATTCCTAAAGCTTGCTAGAAAATCTGAAACTAATTTTGACAACTTTCTCGTTGTCAATAAAGTTCCGAGGTATGTAGCCCATATCGTTCCATTAGCCGTATTGTTCAAGTTCATTCCGTTTGCCTTTTTTCATTTTGAATATGCCGGGAATATTGCGCTCAAAATACTCCAAATAGTATTCGTTATATTAACGTTATACATTGTAAAAAGCATCTTTAAGAGTATAAATGACTATTTAAAAACGAAGCCTCGGTTTCGTGACAAACCCATGGACAGCTATATTCAGGTGTTTATGATTTTTGCATGGTTCATAGGTATTTTAACCATATTCGCGATTATTACTGGTGTAGTAATCTGGAAATTCTTTACCGCTCTAGGTGCCGGGTCTGCAGTGATTTTATTAATCTTTAAAGACTCCATCCTGGGTCTGGTAGCTAGCATTCAAGTTAGTATTAACGACATGGTGCGTATTGGAGATTGGATCACTTTTGAAAAGTACGGTGCGGATGGAGATGTTATTGAAATTACATTGGCAACCGTAAAAGTTCAGAATTTTGATAAAACTATAACTACAATACCCACCTACGCCCTTATTTCCGATTCCTTTAAAAACTGGAGAGGTATGGAAGTTTCAGGGGGAAGACGTATTAAGCGTGCATTGATTATTAGTCAAAAAAGCATCCGTTTTCTGTCTGATGAAGACCTATCAACTTTTAAAAAAATTCAACTTATAGAACCCTATCTCATCACCAGAAATGAACAGATAAATTCTTATAATGAATCCAACCAGATAAACAAAGAATTAGCAATTAACGGAAGGAACTTAACTAACATTGGCCTGTTTAGAAAATACGTTAACGATTATCTACAAAACCACTCGGCAGTCAATAAAGGAATGACTTTAATGGTGCGCCAATTGGAACCTACACCCCAAGGCATTCCTTTGGAAATTTATGCTTTTAGCTCGGACAAACGTTGGGAAAATTATGAATACATAATGGCGGACATTTTTGACCATCTTTTGGCTGCATTGCCTTATTTTGATCTAGAAGTGTTTGAGCTTCCAATTACCTTCAACCCCGTACCCACGGAATAAAACAAGGTTTTTAAGTTGAGGAAAAGTTATTCGCATCATAAGTTACCCCACAAGGGTCTCTTCCATTTTTCTGGACTCCCGTATTAAAGCACTGGCCAGCACGGTAGTAGCATCAATAATCAAACTGTCTTCTATCTTTTCATATTGAATAGCAAGTGGTATTTCGGTGCAACCCAGAATTACGGCTTGTGCGCCTTTTCTTGACAAATACGTGGCCGCCTTACTCAGGTTTTCTTTGGCTTTTTCATTTACGGGATTAGAAAACGCCTTAATTCCATAGCTTGTGTCATAAATAGAAGGATGCACAAATAGATCCTGAATATCTTCGGATGGCTGAATTACTTCAATGTTATATTTTGCCAATACCTCTGGATATACTTTTGCTAAAATTGTACCTGTAGTACCCAAAACACCCACCTTCGTAATCTCTGGATGCTTAGTAGATATATGTAAACCTACTTCTTCGATCAAGTTTACCAGAACACAAGATTCTGGAATACTTTTCTCTATTAAACTTAAAATAGGTCTTGCATGCGCCGTATTACAAGGGATACCGATAATACTGGAACCACTTGCAATGAGGGAGGCTATAATTTCCGATATGGCAATACCCGGATTAATATCCGTCTCGCCCATTAGATACTTGGTACGGTCTATAATTTTATGAGGTACTGATAACATCGAAACCGGCAGATGCTCTTGGTCTGATTTTGCTTCGGTAAGGTCGTACACTTTTTTTATTAAATCTATACCTGCATAGCTACCCACTCCCCCTACTATGCCTATTGTCTTATTTGTCATCATTATGCTATACAAAATAAATAGACCCCATTTTATTAGACTAAAATGGGGTCTGCAAAGATACGTTTTATGCCCTTTGAATTTAAAAACTTAATTGAATTATAATTAAGTCCGTATTATGCTTCTTGCAGCATCTCGGTCAATACTTGTTTAAAAACATCTACGGGTTGCGCCCCCGTTAACGCACTCTTCTTGTCAAAAACAAAAGTAGGCACAGAAGACACTCCAAGTCCTTGCCAATATTGCTCTTTAGAAGTTACTTCATACCTAAAGCTGTCATTGTCCAGCCTTGCCATTCCTTTCTCCACATCCAACCCAACATCTTTTAACGCTTCCGCTAAGATATCCCTATCGGAAACATCTTTTCTTTCACTGAAAAAAGCGGTAACCAAACGCATTTTTAGTTCGGTCTGTTTTCCTTTTTCCTTTGCATAATCAAGCAAAATATGGGCATCTCTTGTATTTGCCATTCGCATGCCTTCAAAATAATCGAAAGTAAAGCCCAATTCTTCACCAGCATCTATCATACGTTGCTGAGAATCTTTTTGCTGCTCCAGGGTTGAACCATATTTGTTTGCAATATGCTCTACCAAATCCTCACCCTCTGCAGGCATATGAGGATTCAATTCAAAAGGTTGCCACTCTACTTCAATTTTATCTTCAATACCGAGCTCGGTAATTGCTTTTTGTAAGCGCTTGTATCCAATAGTACACCAAGGACATACTACATCGGAAACAATGTCTAATTTTATTTTTTCTGCCATAACATCAATTTTAATTTAGTAAACTACCTCGGGGCAAGCCTCGGAGCATTTAATCTCGATTATCGAGTAAAATTTAAACCAATTCACTAATCTGGATTATTCCATCAACATTGGAATAATTTGGTACATCTGCGGCGAACTTCTCTGCATGAGGACCAAAAGATTTTTGAAACTCTTCAATTGAATCAAAATATAGATTCGCAATAGTAACAAAAGGAGCACGCTCACCAGGTACCCTACCTCCCAGTCCTTTTTCTACTTCCACCTTTTTCAAGGCACTCCCCACCAAAGATTGAACCATTGGTATATGGGTATTGGAGTAGTATTCATGATTGAACTCTACAGTTTCACTATTTGTATACAGTACGGATACTTTAATCATAATTCTATTTTTATTTTATTCGTGTTGTCTTACTATTTCTATTGCAACGGATTCAGTTTACCTACGGAAAAAGCATCCTATTTAAAACTTTCTACCCCCAACCGAAGCACATAACCATCTGTATTATCTTTTGGCTACCAACTTTAGCAGAAAGTTTAAAAGGCATAAAATACCATTTACCTCTCTATAGTCTTCAAATTGTATAGAACCATACAAAAAAACTGGTGTAGGTTTAGGATTATTTCGTGTTCTATATACTGAGGCTTCAACAAACCCACTGTCTTTACCAATATACAGCAATAGTGGAAAGAATAGCCGTTAGAATTTTTAATTGATTTTTCATGGCAAGCTGGTTGAAACCGATTCTGTTGTTAACGATTAGAAAGAAATAAACCTTCCACCTAAGTGGAAGGTTTATGCACTACCATCAAACTTCGTAAGCTAACAACATTAGGCAGTTTGTCCTTCTTTTTTCCAAGCGAATTTTTGAAAAGCATCATCCACTGGAGTTTCAGCAATATGATTTACGTAGTTACTGATAACTTTTTGTGAAAGACCTAAAATAATCTCCAATAGTTGTCTTTCTTCATAACCGGCAGCGTAAAACGCTTGAATGTCCTCTTCTTTGATATACCCTCTGTCACGAACAATTTTCAACGTAGTTTCGTGTAATACCTGTAATTTCTCAGATGGTAATTCCGTGCCATTTCTTAAAGCTTCGGTAATTGCATCATCAACTTTCATCATTTTGGCTATGGCAGTGTGCGCAGGAACACAATAATGACAAGCATGCTCTACGTTAATAGTTTGCCATACCACTGTAAGTTCATCGTTATCAAAAGATGAATTAACAAAAAGCTCGTGAATGGATTGATATGCATTCAATAGACCTGGTGCCCCAGCCAATACGCCGTGTAAATTAGGGATATTACCGTATGCCTTAATAGAGTTTTCCAGTAATGGCTTACTTTCTTCCGGTGCTGTTTCTAAATTGTAATTTGTTAATTTACTCATAGTTTCAAAATTTTAATTAATTGTTATTTCTATTTTAATTTATTACTAAGCAAATGCTTAGTTTTAGGTCAAAAAATTTTTAAAGGTTCACAAAGGTAAATTCAATAATATCTTTGATTTGCTCTTGGTCGAAAACTTTTGACGAAACAGACAGACCCAATAAACTGTTCATCAAATAATTTGCCTGACCTTCAATTTGCTTTGGCGACTTACCTTCGTCCTGTATCAAATTATTTATAAACAACTGTTTTATATTATCTGCAAAAGCAACCAGTTCTGTTTTAATAATAGGGTCGGAATCATCTTTAATTTCGTTAACCGTATTAGTAACCAAACAACCTCTATTTTTTTCGTCCTCTTTTGCAAATTCTAAAAAATCATAGAAGTATTGTTTAATGCCTTCCTTACCGTTTTTTGACTGCTGAAGTTTATCCGTAATCGCCCGAACCTTCTTTTTGTAATCATCAATGCTTTTCAAAAAAACACCCTGCTTATTACCAAAACTTGAATAAATGGAAAATTGGTTGATACCCATTTCTTTCTCCAACATACGAACAGTAGTAGCCTCATAGCCATTACGCCAGAACAAGGCCGTTGCCTTTTCTATTACTTCTTGCTCATTATATTGCTTTTTTCTAGCCATTATTTCTAAACTACAGTACAAAACTAAGCACTTGCTTTGAAATAAACAAGCTATTAAGAATACTTTAGCTTTTGCCAAAACAAAAGACAGCTCAAAATATCAATTCATAGCCCCATGAATTTGAATTTCGAGCTGCCCGAGAATTAAGGAATATTATTTTATCTGTAAGAAACAGCAATCCTAGCCAATTGCCCAACAATCTTAACCGAGTCTTTCATAGAAAGCTTAGACCCATCTGCGTGAATCCATCTTTTTAACGGCTGTTCACAAATAATACGTTTAGCTTCTTCTTTGCCGTAAAACTTTCTCATTCGCATAAAAATCTCTACATCAAAAAGCCATTTGGTAATGAACTTTTTATTGAACATGGTCGAAGCTATTTCACGATCCATTATTTTAGCACCACATTGCGTATCTTTAAATGGCATACCCAATATGGTCTGTATGATCATATTAATGGTCATGCTTATAATTTTACGAGCGGACTCTTTAGTGATGTTCGCTCCCATTCTACTGATTCTAGAACCGCTTACAATTTTAAACTGAGAACCTTCTATTGTTTTCACCAAATCGTCAAAATCTCTAAAATCAGTTGAAAGGTCGGCATCCAAATATCCAATATAATCCAATTGTTCATCTTGCATCATATGTAAAATACCTTGTCGTACAGCTTCCGCTTTACCTCCGTTCTTCTCACAGTTATAAACGCTAATATTGGATTCATGTCCTTTTCTCAGTTCATGCAATACCTCCAATGTTTTATCGGTACTTCCATCATTAACAAAACATAGGTGGTACCCAAGGTTTTTATGTGCAAAACTTTTGAACTCCGGACCTGAAAGTCGGTCTTCCTCATTGTAACAGGGAATAATTACACCAACACAATGTTTTTGCAACATTCTGCCCCCTTCACCAGTAGTTGCGCTAGATGTCGATTCTTTAACGACTGTTGGCGCTCCAATAATACGTTTTATACGCGCCGCCATTTCGTCTAGACTTACTGGCTTTTTCATATAATCATTAATGCCTAAATCGAAACCATCTACTATGATTTTTTCATCTGTATTACCTGACATTACTAAAATAGGGGTATCGGATTTTTTGTCGACACGAATATGCTTTACCACATCTAGGCCTGTAATACCTGGCATATTTATATCAACTAATACGAGGTCTGGTTTGAAATCATTGAAAATTTCAATGCCTTTTTCACCTGAATCGGCGGTTTTAACCTCGTAACCTAATTCTAATAGTCTTTTTTCTACCGAAAGTAGAATCAGCAATTGGTCGTCAATAGTAAGTATTTTCATGATGGTAAGGTCTATGGTTTGTAGAGTAAGATTTGGGAATCCTTTTTTTTGTATTAAGCGTTTACTTTTATATTTGCGGGAGTTACTCCTATTGCATTAACATCTATTATCTGTCTTTTTGATTTTTGCACTTGTATAGCCTTAAAATAGTCTAAATACATTTGAGTTATAGTACTCATTGGCAACGAACAGGCTGCTTCGTAATTGGTTTTGGCCAGTTCTGTTCTATAGGCATCGTCTGAAAGTATTTTTTCTATGGCATCCGCTAAAGATTCTTTATTCTCCGGTAAAAAGAATTCTCCTCTGTAGCCTTCTTCCTGAACCAATACACTTAAGTCACCTAAATCAGGCAGGGCAACGGCTTTTCCGTAACTACCCGCTTGATGCAACACTCCTGAACTACCCGTGGTAGAAGTATACGGAAAGACCACAACGGCACTATCGCCAAAAATTACAGGTACATCTTCTTCGGCAACATAACCCGTAAAACGTATTTGAGGTACGTGGCTATACAATTCTTCCATTTTCTTAAGATAACCAGGTGTGTTTGGGCTATCCGTTCCTGCAATTACTATTTCTATATCTTCATTGCTCCTATTACGAATGACCTCTACGGCTTCAATAAGGACCTCAACCTTTTTGTAGGTTCCAAACTTACCAAAAGCCAATACCTGTTTGGGTCCTGCAGGAAGACTATAATCTGGTTTTGGAGGTGTCTCAAACGAGCCATGCGGAATTAACGCCACATTCTTCGCCTTATATTTTGCTTCTAAAATGGTTACATATTTGCTTATAGTTACCGCCAAAATATCGGAGGCCAAAACAAACTTGGTCAAAGTTGTTCCAATGAATCCGTATATACTCTGGAGTAATTTATTCTTTGTAAACCCGGCACTATCCAAGTCTACTTGCTCCAAAATATTGTGCAATAATGAAATGGTGGGAATGCCCTTAAATTTGGTCATATAAGGCAACATCAAACCTAAAGCTGCAGGTATTTTTTTATCCCCAAATTTTAAGAATTGTAAATTATAAAGTACAGCATCTGGCTTATGCATTTTAATAGCCTTGTTCACCGTTAGTAAATTCGCATAGCTATTAAAGTCCCAACATTCGGCAACCGTAATTTTACAACCTTCTTCTTCAAAAGAAAGATCTTTAGGGGCTTCGGTTGTATCGGTCATCAAAATAATTTCGGTGACTTCTTCTTGCAGTCTAAAGTGCTTTACAAGGTAATATCCATATTCCGTTAAGGTGACCTTACTAGGAGGATATGCGGTTACAATGGCTAGTTTCATACTGTATATTTAAGATTTAGGCTATTTAATATGGTGATTATCCTGTATTTTTATATAATTCGATTTTACTATTTTCAGTTTTCGGCCACACTCTTACTCCGTAACTCTTTGTTAGCGAAATAGACCAACTGAACCACTAGCAATAAGGTCATGGCTATGAGCTGCATATGCACTACACTTTCCAAACTTTCATGATATAATACCACTAATACTATTTGCGAAAGGCCTAATATTCCCGATAAAATAACGGGTACATAATGATCTAATGACAAAAAGTAATAGGCGAAAATATTTGATATAGCGAATAATGAGGTAGCCAATGCATATTGCCACAATAAACTGGACATGGCTATATAAGAATCCCCGAACATTAAAGTGATAATCAATTCTGGAAAAATATAACATACCACAACAATAGCTGCGGACAATAACCCTATATAGGACACATATTTAAATAGAATTGGCGCTGTGGGCTCTCCGTCTTTTTGTTTCTGTACTACAACAGGAAGTAATAGCATAACAAACATCCAAGCTACAAAATACACTACCCTACCTATTAAGGCCAAAGAAGCGTACAATCCTGCTTCCATGGGTTCAAAGTAATGTTTCACCAATAATACATCGCTATTATTTATTATGATTTGAGTAAACTCATAACAAGCGGTCAACCAAATAAATTGGGAAACTCTTTTGGCACTCTCAGGCTCAAGCTTTCTTGACTCTGTAAACGATATGGATGTACTATCCGAAGGAAAAAGTCCGAAAAGAAAAGACAAAAATATGCCCAGTGCTACTAAAGTACCCGGTTCAATATCCAAAAGAAAAAGTAAGGCCATAGTCAAAAGCAGACGACTCCACATCTCTGTTTGATAGGTAATAGATAATTTACCAAACTCCTGCCGGCCTTGGTAGGCTCCTCTATTTACACTCATAAAGAAATATATAGGTACACCAACACCAAATACAACAAACATCCAATGACTTTCCGTATTAAATAAATATTGTAACGGCTTAGAGCAAGCTATAATGATGATGCCCAAAGCAAGACCTACAATGCTCGCTTGACGGTAGGTAATATTCTTAAATATATTCCACTCCGTACCGGAAAAAATAACTGCAAACTTTGCTGCTGCCAATTGAAATGTCATTCCCAAAAAGGAGAGTACCAATAATAAGGTTACCAAAAGTGCAGCTTCCGAAAATGCTGCAGGCCCTAGAAGTCTCCCTAATAATAGGTTGTACAAATAGTTACCACCATTTACCAAAAGTACGCTCCCCATGAACAGTTGTTCTTGGGATACTTTTTTAAACATTAATTTGATGGCTGTCATAATTTATATATTTCCTACATTTTTAATTAACTCACAAATCCGAGTCTTTCTGAATTTAAACACATTCAACTGTATATTAAATGTTAACACTTTCTTAGACTGAGATTTATGAGAACAATACGTAAACGATAATCCGTAATTTTATTGTAAGAATTAACTTATAATCGATGAAATGTTGTATTTTAAAGAGATATTTATGCATTTCATCGATAAAATCAAATTTTATTGGATTGCCTTTATCTCAACAATCAAAAGCTGTCCCAGCAAACATTCCAAACGGAGTAAACCCTCTTCCTAAAAATAAAAACATCAACCTGTATTTCAACCACCAAACACATTAAAAACATTTCAAATAGCTGATTTATAATGGTATAATTACACCAGTTTTTGACCTTTCTATTTTTTAAAAAGTCCAATAATGGTTGACTATAGAATAATGGCTGAAAGCCTTAAACCAGCAATACCATCGATGAAATACAATATTAACACCGTTATAGTGTTATATTTTCTGACAAATAATTACGAATGCAGCGTACCAACGTTTTATTAATCTTAGCACTGGTCATAGGCATAGCTTTTCACGGGTCTAGTATCTTCTTTACCCTTGAGACTACCTATGATGCTTTGATACATTTGTTTTTTGCGGACCATTACGCCAACAGTTGGTTTGAGCCGTGGGATTATAGGTGGTACACAGGTTTTACCGTACAGGCCTACCCTCCACTGGTACATCAATCTATTGGAATTCTCTCTCATATAGGCGGACTCAAGTTTGGAATGTTCACCGTAGCTATGATTGCAATTGTTTTGTTCATCACGGGAGCATATCGGTTTGGGTTATTGATGACCGGTGATAGAAAAATTGCAGGCTATACTGCCATACTAGCTGTGTTCTCTTCCACCTTTGTAGAAACCCTTCATATTTTTGGGCAATTGCCAAGTATCGTTGGACTTTCGGTACTTCTACATTCCTTACCAGAGATTTACCTTTGGGTAAAAACGGGTAAGCTAAGGTACATAGCCACAAGTCTATCATTGATTGCCGTGACGGTTACTTCTCACCATGTAACGCCTATTTTTGGAATGGTATTCTTTATTTTTCCATTGCTAGGCATGGCCGTAATGGATTCGGCCAGAGACCAAGTGAACAGCTTTAAAGAAGTACGCTTTTGGGTATTTTTCAAACAATTTAAAAAATGTTTTTGGCGAATCGTCATATTCGGTTTTTCATCATTGTTCCTTATTGTTACCTGCATATTTCCCTATTGGCTCAACTCAAAGAAAAATCCAATTACCCAAGTACCCATTCCACATGGGTCTCGTGATAATTTTCTAGAAGTAACCTCATCCGGACTCGTATTTTTTGTTATCCCATGGGGGATTCTGACCTTTATCCTTCCTTTTCTTTTTTATCGATATTACAGCAGGCGCTACATCTTTTTTGGATTATCGTTCTCAATGCTAACCCTTTTAGGTACCGGTGGAACAACTCCGCTTCCTCTCATATTATTAGGTGAAACCGCTTTTAATATATTGACTTTAGACCGTTTTACTCTTTGGGCGACCATTATGGCTCTGCCTCTTTTTGGAGAATTTGCCTTTCGTATGGTAGAGGGCGATTTAAAAGAACGTATTCAGGAAAATTGGGGTCGTGTATACCATCGTATTTTGGGGGGCGTAATTATGGGCGGTATTTTGTTCATGGTCATTTTTACCATGAGTCTTGGCTATTTTAGGCCATCACAGCCGGCAAAAATAAAGATGCAGCCCATTATCAACTTTTTAAGTCAAGATTCTCATGACCATTGGCGTTATTTACCATTGGGGTTCGGAGATCAAATGGCTTGGTTATCTGCTCAAACAAAGGCAATGACGGTAGATGGAAACTATCATTCCGCCCGACGTTTGCCCGAACTTACCACTAGGGCAATTGAACGGTTAGAAAATTCAAAGTTTAGGGGTGTAGAAGGAATAGGGTCATTACAGCAGTTTTTAACGGTACCCGAGAAATACAACCTTAAATACATCTTCTCAAACGATAAATTCTATGATCCCATTCTTTATTTCTGCGGATGGCAGCGCTTGCAACAACTAGAGAACGGAATTATGGTGTGGGAAAAACTCAACGTCCCGCCGTTCCCTACAATAATGCCCAAAGAAGATGTACCCGTAGGAATTAAAATTATGTGGGGTATCATTCCCATACTAACGGTGGTCATCGCTTTTATAATAAATATTCAATGGATTTGGGTAAGAGCACTAAAAGCTAGAAAACTACCGCAAGGTGAGTTTATGAAGTATGCACTTGTACACAACAATTTTCCAAAGAAATTGGTAATCATAAATCATATATGGGCGTTTATTATATTGATTGTACTGGTTTTTGGAATACACTTATTCTACATTAAAAACGTAGACCAGATCGCCCCTACCAATGTAGTTGAAGCTTATTACGATGCTATTGATTTTAAAGAATTCAATAAAGCGCATTCTTTTTTAAACCCTGATAGCGGAAAGACCATTGCCCAATATATGTTAGAAGTATCTGTTACAGATGGTATTCTTAGCTCTTACGCAAAACTAGATTCACTGGGCATTGAGTTTTTACAACAAAATGATACAAGCGCCCGGGTTAAGGCCGCTACTAGATGGATTACGCCTTTAGAAAGTATTCATAAAGATTTTTATCACAGTCTTATTAAAAAGAAAGGCAAGTGGTACATAGAGCCTTCTTCTCTGGATAATGATTTACCACCGGACCAATTGTTCACCTCTAACAACACCACCTTTTTCAATCATGGTAGACGAAAGATTACAACCCAACAAACTCACCACGAGGATGTTCTAAAACAACCTGTTTTAGAGGTATTAAAAGCCAAACTGGTGCAATACCAAGGTAGCTACAGCATTATTGGAGAACTGCAAAACGTGGATCACGTACCCGCCGATGTAGTCATTAAAGGCACACTTTATAATGATGAAAACAAAGAACTTGCTACCTACAATGCTAAAGATGTAGCCAAACATAAATTGATGCCAAAAGAGACCACCACCTTTAGAATAGATTTTGAAGGAATTGCCTGGTCATCAACAAAAGATACCCTGCCCCCTACTTTTAACCCGGACCAGTTCACTCCAATGACTTTTGAGGAACAGCCTACAAAATTTAATCTACAGTGCGCCGGTAACGTTGCCAATACGGACTTATACAAGCAGGTTAGCCTTCAGGAATTGGTTTTTGAAGGAGATAAAATAAGTGGTACCCTTTACAACTCCGGTATACAGGAAGTTACTATTCCGCAGTTATTGATTTCATATTATGACGATAATAAAAAACTGATTTGGGTAGAACATGAATTTTTAACCGATGGTGTCCGTATTCAGAGAAAACGATTCTTCGAGTATGATGTGGCGTGTCTATCGGATATTAAAATCATAAATAGTAGTCTAGAGAATTGTTTTGTAAACGGAAGTCCGAATTCAGAAATTGGTATAAAACTTTTCCCAGATAGAGATGTATCGCATGCCCAGGACCAATTGCAACCGTATTCCGGTGATGGATTTCAATATTTAAAATTTGAGTTGAACAGTTATATAGGTAACCCGAAATGAAAATGCATTTTGTACATATCTGCATTGCTTTCATGCTGCTTTTCTTAGGGTGTTCAAAAGAACCAGAGAAAAAGGAAGTTTCAAGCGCTACCTTTGAACTGCTCACAACAGAAGAGAACTTTACCGCCGGGGAAGCATTCGCTCTCCACTTCAAAGCCTCAGGAGAAGCCAGTCCTAATCTTATTTTTAGAAATGCGGTGGGCACCACGGTTCTTAAGCCTTCCGTTGTTGATGATACTTTGCAATTTGCTATTCCAAAGAACTTTTACGAAAAATCGGGCATATGCTATTGGTCTTTGAATTCCGATTCCGAAGAAAAAATGAGTGGTACACTTAACATCTTAGTCAATAATAAAAATGGCACTTTTCTAGAATCGTATTTAGGACCTAGAAGTCTAACGGCAGGACCTATTGATTATGCCATGTTCGTTATGCTTGCTACTGATTTCTATGACAACCCTTTAAACGATAGTACATCAATTTACAGTAAAGTCCAGTTTCAGGATAGCCAAACAGAACAAGAATTACGCACTAAAAACCTTATGGCGTGGTCTCTAGTACGATCTCCCGAAAAATCTGGCCGTATGTTGATTTCCTCCGCTTGTAATGAAACTGACTCCAAAGAATTTACCACAATTATCTACCCTGCAAATCCTGTGGATTTCACCATATCCTACGAAAGAAATCACGAATATGCAGATGGCAACCAAGTGATTACCTTTAGGACAAGCATTTTAAGAGATACCTATGGTAATATTGTGGGAGACGGCACCTTGGTAGGTTTTATCATCACCGATGATAAAGGTGCAAAACTCAAAGCACAGGGCACGACCCTTAACGGCAAAGCTGAAGCACGACTTTTACATCCCGAGCAAAAAGCGAGCTGGTCCGTGGAGGCATTTGTGACCGGCGCGGCAAGAAGCAAAGCTGTAAAAGTTGATTTCAAAGCTTCTATAACCGATTATGAAATTCATTTTTCAGAAGATTATAGAGCCATATCCGTAGGTCCGCTTAAAAGTTTTATGGACCAACTTGTACCTGATGGTATGCCCATTGCTTTGACCGTTAGTGACAAAAACGGTAAGGTTTTGGACACACTCAGAACCTCTTCCATGCAGGGAGAAGGCCAATTTAAACTCTCGGCAGATTTCTTCCCGAACGATACCTACGAGTTGAAAATTAAGACTGCAGGCCTAACCAAAATAAAATCAGTAGTACTAAAATGAAAATGAACAAAACTTTATATCGTATTTTTCTGCTGCTGTCATTTCTGGCTCTCAACGGCCTAATTTTATTCGGAATCAGCAGTGCCTGGACCTATTTGAATACCGGTGCCGACCGTACTTCAATGTTACATTTACACGAGGAGATTTCAGCTAGCTATCTTCCAAAAGTAGAATGGGAAATTGCCCAAAATGAAGGTAGGCCCATGGAAGAACAAACTTTGGGTGAAATTGAGCGCGATTATATGAGCGCTTGGCAAGTACGGAATGCTGCTTATGCCAACAACGTACCCTACGGTATCGCTGATTATTATACGGATAGTATGCGCACGGAACTTTTTAAGGTTACCGACCTCAACCTTAAAAATAAAGTTACCCTGCAGACCACCACGCTAGAGCATCATCCAAATTTAGAATTTTATAGTACCGATGGAAAATTGGTGGTTTTGACCGATAAAAATGTATCGGCTTACGAAGAGGTTTACCAAGACGAAACTTTAGTGACAAAGCGAAGATTTACATCGGATTACAAGGTCATGCTGCTATTAGAAGATGGTTTTTGGAGGATTCGACAATTGGTTGAAACCGAATTACCGGAACAAATGAAGGAAATGCCATCACAAGTTCAAAATCTTAATGATTATCACTTTAAAGGCATCAATTACTATCCACAGGACACACCTTGGGATATGTTCGGAAAAAAATTCAACGATTCAATTATTGAACATGATTTTAAACTCATGGCGAAAATGGGAGTCAATAGCTTACGTATTTTTATTCCCTATGAATCTTTTGGAAAAGAACATGTAGACCTTGAAAAAATACAAAGAGTAAAATTGACGTTAGATATTGCCGAAAAAAACGGACTGTCAATCATGCCTACACTTTTTGATTTTTATGGAAATTATAGCGTTAGCGATTGGACGATGACCAATCGCCATGTTGAACAGGTAGTAGAAGCTTTAAAAGACCATAATGCTATTATTGCTTGGGACGTTAAGAATGAACCTGACCTTGATTTTGAATCGCGCGGAAAAGATTTGGTACTTTCTTGGTTAGAGCAAACCGTAGAACGTATTCGCAAACTAGATCCGAGACATGCTATTACCATTGGCTGGTCAAGCCCAGAAGCCGCCGTTAACCTAAAGGACGAGTTAGATCTGGTCTCCTTTCATTACTATAGAGAAGCTTCCGAGTTTCAAAATGTTCTTGCTAAACTTAAAGAAGAGGTTACAGATAAACCTTTAATTCTACAAGAGTACGGATACTCTTCATATGATGGTATTTGGAATGCCTATACCGGTTCGGACAAAAAACAAAAAGAATATGTAGAGACTATTCAAAAAGTTGTGGAAAGAGAACAGTTATCTCATATGATATGGACGCTTTACGATTTTAAAAATATCCCGACCTCTGTAGTTGGGCGCCTGCCATGGCGAAAAGTAAGACAACGCCATTTTGGCCTTCTAGATTTTAAGGGAGACCAAAAACCCATTTACGAGGTATTTACAAATTCGGGAAAAAAATAAAACCCTTTGTTGATTAGCTCCAATATTTTTCAAAGTACTGGTCCAAAAATATCAAGCTTGATTAGTACCAAGTATATACGTGGTATTAGTTTTATTCAATAAGGAGAAAACCCGCTCATTGGCACTACCTAATATTGTCAACGTACGATTGCGGGTTACAGCAAAATCATATAACCGTTTTAAGGCCAATGCACCGTTCGCATCAATTTCCGATAAACGTTCTAGATTGATAATTATCCGTCTATCCGAACCTAAGTATCTACCTATGTGTCGACTTAAAATAGTTGCGTTATTCAAATTCAATGTTCCGTGAACGCAAAATATACCACATGATTCCGTAATCTGTAAAGCCATAATGTAAAGTTCTGTAGGTTAATTTTTACAGTTGTAAAACTCTATTCAAGACACTAAAAATTAAAAGAGCTTTGCAACTGGACTTTAAATAACTGTATGTGAGCAAGTTTTATTGTTCATTATTCAAAAATGGCGCAAAACTTTTATAAAATAATTACCAATAAAAAAGTTTTATAGTCGTTATACACTTGTGGTAAAAAACTTACTTTAATGTTAAAACTAAATACACTCTGCATCGTGCTATTCTTTTCGTTTATAGGAATGGCGCAAAGTCCACTTCAACCTGGCTTTACCTTACTGGAGAATGGTGATTTTGAGCAAGCGGAGACCTTTTTTGAGGGTTATCTCGTTGATGACCCAAACAATAAAACAGCGTTGCTATGTTATGGCCGTGCTGTAGGTTTGAGTGGTGAGCCCGAAAAAGCCACAGGAATTTTCTCAGACCTTTTAAAAGAATACCCTGGTGATTTTGAAGTTCAAATCAATTACAACGAATCTTTCCTTTGGGACAAAAAGTATAAACAAGCTGAGCCTCTATATGCTGACTTAGTAGCTAACTATCCTGAAAATTTTGGCGCAGTTTTAGGTTATGCCAATACCCTTAGCAATTTAAAAAAATACGAAAAGGCTTTGGAATGGGTTGAAAAGGCCTTGCAAATTGATCCGGGTAATAAGGGTGCCCTGACATCAAAAAAATATATGCGCTTAGGCTATGCAAATGCCTATGTAAACGCTCAGAATTACAAAAAAGGAGAAGCCTTGTTAAAAGAGATATTTACAGATTTCCCTGAAGATAAAGATGCTTTACTAAATCTTGCCAATCTCTATTTGATTACAAAAAATACCGAGAAAGCAAAATCAACATACCGTCGCCTAGCGACTTCACCCAAAGATTCAATTAGTGCCCTGAACGGTATAGCCCTTGCAGAACATATTGGAGAGAACGACAAACAAGCTTTGGTAGTCGCTACAGAAGCAAAAGAAAGAGTAAAGTCTTTGGAGGATGAAGCTTTGAAGGAACAAACGTATGATCGTTATGTACAAGCTTTAATATGGAATAGAAAATACAACCAGGCTAAAACTGAAATAGCAGCGTTAGAAACTACATACGAAAATCGCAATTGGATCTACGCCCTAAAAGCTATGCATGGTCTTTATACAGGTGCTCCAAAAAAGAGTATTGCCAATTATGACGCTATCCTAAAAAATGATAATGCCTCTTTTGACGGCAACCTAGGTAAAGCCAATGCACTTTTTGCGGCAGACCGTATAGTTCCAGCATACAAAGCCGCTTTTGGTACGCTCAAAGTATTTAAAGACCAGAAAGATGCTCTTGGTTTTATTGATAAATTGAATATATCGTTCACACCAACTTTAGAAGAACACCTAGCTTATACTTTTGACAACGGTAAAAACGTAGCTTTTTCTACAAATACAACTGCTACCGTCCCCCTTTCAACAAAATTAAGCACTAATCTTTCGTATAACTATAGGACTACCGAAAACACGTTAACAAATAACAAGGCAAGTTCCCATGTGCTTTCTGCTGGGTTTGATTATAAACTACTTCCTAAAACTACATTTAAGACCGTTTTAGGGTTGAACAAATCTAGTTTTGATTCAGCTTCCTATACACAACCAGTAATAGACGTTAAGCTTTTAATGCAACCTTTTAAGGTTCAAAATCTAGAACTTAATTACAAACGGGAGATTCAAAGCTTTAATGCCGACCTTATTGAGCGGGAAATTGTAATGAACCACTTTGGCCTTAATTACAATTTAGGCACCAACTTTAATCTAGGTTGGTATACCCAAGCCATTTACACGACACAAAGTGATGATAATATTAGAAAGCTTCTGTTTACCTCCCTATACTATAACGTCTTGCGTAAACCGGCCTTAAAAGTAGGTGTCAATTATCAATATCTTTCTTTTGCCGATCAAGTACCAACTATTTACTTTAGTCCGGAAAAGTATCAGGCGGTAGAGCTCTTTGGTGACTTAAGGGGAGAGTTTTCTGAAAACACTACGTACATGATGAGTGCGGCTACCGGATTACAGCAAGTAGAAGAAGACCCAAATACGATAATATTTAGGGCCGAAGCGGGTGTAACCCATAAATTTTCTAAACGTTTTAGTGGCAACTTATATGGTAAATACAGTAACATTGCCTCCGCAACTGCTGCTGGTTTTGAGTTTACGGAGATTGGACTAAAACTAAAGTGGTTAATGACCAAAAAACCTTTATTCTACAAAAAGATAGTAAAATAACTACCCTCCTGAAGAATTAGGAGTGCAAAAAAAATGGACAACCTTTTTAATTAAAAGGTTGTCCTGATACAAAACATATTCTCAAGAACCCAATCGATGAGAATAATTCCTACAAACTATAACGCCTATTTATATTTTTTAAGATTAGCTATATAGAGATAAAAGCGAGTAATACGTATAGCATTCTCTTTTACGGTCTAACTTTTCTTAATAGTTCCAGATACTCATAACAGCTAACACAATACCTATTAAAACGGATAGAAGTACACCTATTAGACGTATAGCGGCCCCTTTGGAGTTTAAAATGTATAAGAGATTTGCTTTCATAGTAGATGGCTTTAATATTCTTACTACAAATTTACATCTGAAATTGAAAAATAAGAAAGCACTTACGTTGAATCACCTTAACCTATAGATGAATGGCATAAAATTGCAGAAATTCTTTAAACCAAGTTTAACCGTCTCATGAGTTCTGGTCTATTTGATCGACTAATGGGAATCACCATCTTTTTGATTAGAACGCTATTGTCTTCAATATCTATAATTTTAGTGAAGTTTATAACGTAAGATCTGTGTATTTGTAGAAACGTTTTATCTGGTAATTTCTCTTTTATTTTCTTTAGTGTAGTATGTACTCTATATTCTTTGTTTTCTGTGGTAATATCAATATAATCGCCTTGCGCCTTTACCACAAGAATTTCGTGCAAATTCAGTTTTATCAACCTTTTATCGATGTTGATATATAAATCTTTTTCAGCTTCTACTGTAGTATTCGTTTTTGGATTAGAACCTGAAACGGGAGATGCCTTTTTTTCGAGTGCATTTTTAATCTTTTGAACGGATTTTGCAAAGCGCTCTGCAGTTAGCGGTTTAACCATGTAATCTACAATAGCCTCATACTCATATGCTTCTATGGCAAATTCGGTATCCGAAGTAGTCAACACTACTTTAGGACAATTCTTTAGAGTTTGAACAAAATCAACCCCGCTAAATCCAGGCATATGAATATCCAAAAACACAACATCTACATCTTGTTGGTTTAAAAACTTTATAGCGTCTATTGCATTATCAAACTCGCCCACAACATTTAAATCCGACACCGAAGAGCAGTGTTTTGCTACTATGGCGCGGGCCGTTGCTTCATCGTCTACGATAATACAGGTCATGCTATTAAAGAGTTTTAAGAAAGCCTTCTACTTTGGTTAATATTTCTCTAAATTCCGAATCCATGTCACTTATACCAGCACGTAATTGTTCCTCAAAGGTAACTGCAAATCCGTATGCTTCCTCCATACTCAAAATATTGAACTTGTGCTTTAATTTATGAACTATATCAGCAGCATCATTATATTCATTACTATCTATATGTTTCATATATGTTGCTAATTCCACCGGAAATTCCTCCTTCAAGATAGAGATAAATTTTTGTTCGAACTCAATATCATCCCCAGATAATTCTTTTATGTACTTAAGGTTTGGTTGTTCCATTGCTATCCTTTTTTAATGTAAACGAAAAATTAGCTCCCATATTTTCTTCAGATACCAGTTCTATGGAACCATGATACAATCTAACAATTTTTTTGACCAAAGCCAGTCCTACTCCTGCCGAGCTATCATTATTCTCTAACTTCTTAAACATTTCAAATATGGAGGTTTGATGCTTAACCGGGATGCCTTTTCCGTTATCAATTACAGAAAATTTCCAAAACTCAGCCTGATCCTCAAATTTTATAGTAATTACCCCCTTCTTAAGATGCTTGGTTGCAGTAATGGCATTTGTTATTAAGTAAGCAAAAATCTGTTCAATAAGGTGTTTTTCTATATGTATAACCGGAAAATCATTCCCATAGTTCAGGGTGATATTTTCTTGCAACGGCACGTAGCTTTCAATTTCATTTAAAAGAAGGTTGATATCTACATTCATTTTAGACTCCATACTTGTTCCAATGGTAGCATGTTCTAAAATACCGTTAATCAAATTATCCATTTTCACGAGATTACTTGATGCCAATTCTATATTTTCCTTACTATCCTCCGTTAGACTGTTCTGGTTGTCATCTTGTATCCAGCTCAAAAGCGCATTTACGTTCCGTATAGGCGATTTTAAATCATGTGATACCATTTGCACATAATTATTAAGCGAATCATTCTGAGTTTCCAGATCCTTCAATAGTACATTTTTTTCTTCCGTCATTTCGCCCACCTGGGAAGCCAATTTACTAATTTGTTGTGCCAATTTTTCAACATCAAACTCCTTTTTCGCATCATTGTTAAATTGATTTTCACTACTTAAATTTGAATTTAAGCTAGTCATTGCCAATTCTAATGACGCCAAAATTTTCTTTTGCCTTTCAGCTTCTTTAGTAAGCTCCCTATTGGCGATGAATAATTCTTCAGAGCTAATGGCAGTAGCTCTTTGTATCATGCTTAATTTTTCATCGTAATTCTGATATGACATCTCTACCGCATCCAAAAACCGCTGCATATCTTCATTCTCACTAAGAGATGCAGGTAGGTTCTTCTTAAGTTGTCGTTTTAATAGAGAGTGCATTATTCACTAAATAAAGTTAAGGTCATAGTTTGGTTGTGCAACTTACAAGCATCTTGGCCTACAAAGGGAGCCATTTCCCCGTAAGAGTAAAATCCTGTGACTGCTGCTCCGCTACCAATAACGGAAATTACTTCTTCCACTTCTTCTTCCGTTCTTTGATCCATAACCAGCTTTCTACCTACACAACTTATTAAAATAGCTAATTCTGGTTCATTCTTTCTATTATCCATGGCATATTGCGCAGCAACACTTGCCGCATCTACAATATCATCTACGGTGGCCATCATTAATTGAACACGTGCATCTTTTGGAACATCACCGGCCAATGTCATTGTATTAGCTGTTTCATCTATGGTTAAAATGGTACGGACCACAGGCTCCGAATTTTCATTTACCCTCACGCTTAACGGAAAAAGCAATGCAGAAGTTGGTAATTCTTGCGCCTTATCTCCTAAATACTTTTTATATAAATCTAGAGCGGGCTGCCCATCTAACTCATAAAGTATATTGTTCTCAGATTTTGTAATTGTACGTTCAGGCCCAAAAGGTGTCCACCCTCCATAATTGGCACTCGTAATTTCCAAAGATTCCCCATAGAAACCTATAGCTATAATTTCACCTTCCTTAGGGCTCTCATTGTAGGAGGCAAGTGTTTTTTCAAAACGATCATCATCACCACATAATCCACCAGAAATACCAATATGGTTCAGCCTTGCATCTTCAAAACCGCCAATTAAAGCACTGCCGTTTACAGAACTTCCCTCCGATATTAAAAAAATATATTTTAGGCCTTCTTTTGGAAACTCACTGAGAATAGTTTCACCAAGTACAAGGTCATCATCTATGTCCGATACATTACCCCTCTTTACTGTGAAACTACATCTTTCAAACTCAATAGCTGTCAAAGATACCGAACCTTGTTGTACCGAATCTCCAATAATTTCGCCAGCAGTGCTACCAAAAACAATATGTCCTCCCGGAAAAAGTTCCTTTACTTCATTGTAAAGGCTTTTATCTTCTAATGCATACCTATTTCCAAAGACCAAAACCAAAGGATTATCCAAAGTTTGATTTTCACCAGATATTAATTTAAAGGGCTCCGCTACTTCTTTTACCGCTTGTACTATTTTCATCTTTAACTATTTAGGCTAGTTGGTTCTTTTTTAATAGTAAAGTGAAACTCGGTACCCATATCTTTTTCACTCTCTACCCACACTTCGCCTTCATAGCGATCAATAATCTTCTTTACTATAGAAAGTCCTATACCGGTGGACCTTTCATTAGCTCCTATAGATTGAAAAATCTCAAATATTTTTTTATGGTACTCCTTTGGAATACCTACCCCATTATCTTTAATGGAAAACTGCCAATGGGTTGAGTTTTCCACAAATAATACCTCTACAAGACCCACTTCTTTTTCAATATGAACAACGGCATTGGATAGTATGTTCTGAAATAACTGGTGCATCTTGGTACTATCTGCAATAATTGTAGGCAAAACTTTAGGAACCACTAAGGCCACATGATCAGGAATAAATATACTTTCCTTGATTTTTTCTACAACAACGTTCAAATCAACACTGGAGTTATCCAAGGCGGAATCATTAGCCGTTGAGTATTCCAAAATACCCTGAATTAGCTTATCCATTGAAGCAACCTTCTCTTGCATTAATGTTAAGTTCTGTTGACCTGCTTCATCAAGGACATCTTTATAATCATCCTGTATCCAAGTAGCCAAAGCACTTATACTTCGTAATGGTGATTTTAAATCATGGGAAACGATATGTGCATATTCCTGAAGTCCTTTATTACTTTGTTCAAGCTTCTTAAGCAATTGCTCTTTTTGATTTTGTAGAATTTTTTGTTCGGTAACATCCAGATGAATTCCTACCGAGCCAATTAAGGTCTTTTGATTATCATATCTTGGTGCACCACTTACCAACCAATGTTTCTTATTTCCAGCTTTATCAAAAACCTCTAATTCATATGAATTTGATTCGCCTTCTGTGCGTTTTTCATTTTCCTTATCTAGAATATTCTTGTTCTGAACACGAAGCACTTCACTTCCTACTTTTCCTAAAAGTTCTTCTTCCTTATATCCGCTCATAGCACAAAAGCTTTGGTTCACGAGCTGTATAACGTCATTCGTATCTACTTCTATTAGGCCAAGGTTCATGTTAGCTATTATACTCGCATATTTTTCGCGCTCGTAGTTCAATCGCTCTTCGGCTTCACGCTCCCTGGTAATATCCTCAACCATTGCCAAGAGATACATTAAATTGCCCTTGTAGTCCCTTACTGCACTTACAGAAGTCTTACCTACCAAGCAGCCACCTTCCTTTTTATAGTATCTTTTTATAGCGATTGCTGCATCAATTTCACCTGCTAACATTTTCGCCATAATTTCATCCGTAGGTTCTCCTTCTATATCTTTTGAAAACTCACTAAGCTTCATTGTCTTAAACTCCGCTTCTGTATAACCTAGGAGCTCAGTAAACGTGCTGTTTGATTTTATGATTTTATCTTCAACACTTAAGACTATGCCTAAAGGAGAACTTTCAACAATAATATCTAACTGCTTTCTTTGTTGATCAAGTAATTCTTTAATTTCCGTTTCTTGTGTAATATCCCTAATAATACCCTGTGCACCAATAGGTTCCTGTTTTGTATTATAAATTAAGCTGCTATTGATTTCAATCCATTTCTCATCTCCATTCTTTACATTTATTTTAGCCCTGTAGTTTTTTAATGTACCAACTTTTAAAAGGTATTTGAAAGATTCTGCGGTATATTGAAGATAATCTTTGTGTACAAGCTCTGTTAAGTTTACACTTTCTTTGGTATGGTCGTATCCCAAAAATTCTTTTGCGGAACTATTCATTTTAATAACATTGGCCGTAAGATCCATTACTACGTAAGGGTCAATGATATTTACAAATACGCCATCTAGCTCAGACACTTTTTCGCTCAAGAGATTCTCTAGAGTACCATTGGCCTCTTTCAGGCGAGCCGCAGTTTCATATAATTCAGTAGATTTTTGTTCTAGAATTTTCTCGGCTTGTTGCCTCGCTTTTTTCTGTCTTTCTAAAGCCTTTTTGAGAAGTTGTACCTCTTTACTACTATCCATTTTGAACAATATCAAATTTCACCTCTGTACCGTCCTCTTTTAATAGATCATATGTGATAGTTGCAGAACCACCAAAATGTTCAAAGGCTTTTTCTATGAGACCATGCGCCAGACGATATAAGCCTCTTGAGGAAGAATATACCATAGTAATTCTAGAATCTGTTTTATCAAGAATCTTAAAGGTTGGTAATTCTGCATCTGGGTACAGTTTTTTAACGTGTACATGAATATGGTCTTCTATACAATATAAAAGACCTAAGGGAGTATTGTAGTTCTTAATGACCTCTGGGTGCGAATTGGCCAAACCTGCGAAAAGGTACAGACCAAAAGCATAAATAAGATCACCGACAGGAATTTTTGTTTCCTCACTAAGGTTGGTTATGAGGGTAACCATCTCGTTAAATTCATACGTTCCAACGGATGTATAAATTCCTTCAGATGGCAAATTTCCATTTTCTATTATGTTGTCCAAGGTCTCAAGTCCAAACTTAGCCTCGACCATTTCCAAAAATTCCGTGAATACTATTCCTTTCATAGCTCTTAAATTTATTTAATAAAAGTAAGAAAAGTAGTATGTACTTAGGAATTTTTGTTGTGAAAACCAATTATTTGTTAGCCTTTCACTAATTGATTGACATCCCAATATTGAAGAACCTTATGAAGCTTAGACTCATACTCTTCATATTTTAAAGGCTTTATAACATAGCCGGCTACACCAATTTTGTAACATTCCAACAAATCAGCTCTATTTTCAGATGTTGTAAGAATAACTGTAGGAAGATATTTTAGAACATCATCAGCTCTAAGAATGCTCAAAAATTCAATCCCGTTCATTCTTGGCATATTGAGGTCTAACAGTATAATATCCGGTAGTTTATTCCCTGATTTAAGAATCTCTAGTGCGTCTTCGCCGTTCTTAGTCTCAATAATATTATGCTTAAGTTCTAATTTCTTTACAGTACGCTGTAATTTCATTACTTCTATAGCATCATCTTCGATTAATAAAATATCCATAATTATTTGTAATTAAATTGAATACAAATCTCCAAATTAAATAATATAATTTTAACTAGGTGTAGACGAATGGAAAAAAACTGTAGGTGAATGGTATTTTAAATAGGTTAAAGATTTTGTCCGAAGCCCATGTAATCAATTAAAAAGCAATCTTTTACTCCCTATTTCCGGCAATTATTCTATTTTAGTAAACTACTTCGGGGCAAGCCCGCGAGGTATTAAAAGGAATACACCTTAATTTCGAGGCAAGCCTCGGAGCATTTAATCTCGATTATCGAGTAAAATCTCCCCCATTTTTGTATTTCATCAACAAACCTAACTTAGGGCTGCATCTCAATTAAAACATATTTACAAAATATGGCCAAAGCAATAACCATCTGTTTCTTGAAATTCTAGAAAAAATTGAAAACAAAATTCGTTCAAAACTCAAAGCAGGTCCATTAAGTAACCAATGGTTAGCCTTGCGTACCCTAATGGTACTAAAAACTTCAGAAATGTTCTCCGAAGACTCTAAAGTTCGTTAAAGTCAATGTTCACTATCTTTAAATTTAATGAAGCGTAATTAGAAAGTTATAGTATCTTTGCATCGCTTTAAAAAACTCTTATGCGCACGTGGCGGAATTGGTAGACGCGCCAGCTTGAGGGGCTGGTGGCCACTAGGCCGTGGAAGTTCGAGTCTTCTCGTGCGCACATTACCATCAATGAATTCTCATTGATGGTTTTTTTATGTCTAGATTTCTTATCTTCTCTTTATCAAATCATTTTTTTTAGCGAAAGAGCACGTACATCACTCCTTTCACGAATAAAAATCAGTAGATTTGTTTAACTTTTTTTCAAAAAGAATGAACAATATAAGAAAGACTTTTACCATAAGAGACCTGGAAAACCTTTCCGGCATTAAAGCGCATACAATCAGAATATGGGAGAAAAGGTACAACCTACTTTCTCCTGAACGAACAGACACTAACATTAGAAGGTACAGTCTAGAAAGTCTACAGAAGCTATTAAACATTACCCTTCTATATAGTAATGGGCACAAAATATCTAAAATTGCTAATTTAAACGAGTCCAAAATTCCTGAGCTCGTAACAAAACTGACTTCAGAGAGTCATAATAGCCAGATTTTTAATTCCTTTAAGCTGGCCATGTTTAATTTTGATCAGCAGCTTTTTTCCAAAACATACCAAACCCTTCTTCTTGAAAAATCATTCTCAGAAATTTTTAAGGAAGTATTTATACCGCTGTTAAATGAATTGGGACTATTGTGGCAGACAGATACTATTTGTCCTGCACACGAACATTTCATATCCAATCTCATAAAACAAAAAATCCTAATAAACACGCAAGAACAGCAAGAAAAAGGCGTATTGAACAGTACTACTACTTTTGTTGCCTATTTGCCCGAGAGCGAAATTCACGAAATAGGTCTTCTCTATTTAAATTATGAGATTGTTTCCCGAGGTTATAAATCAATCTACTTAGGACAGACTGTTCCACTTGAAAATTTAGAAGAGGTAATGAAGGTTTTTGACAATACTACATTTATATCCTCTTTTACAGTATCCCCTTCTAAGGACAAAATCAACGATTACCTGAACCAGTTTCATTTGCTTTCTTCTAAATATCCAAATACAAAACTCTGGTTATTAGGACACCATAACCAACACTTAGATATGGGAAGTCTACCTAATTCAATAGAAATTTTTTCATCAATGGATAAAATTATTAAGCGACTTTAAATATGTTTTTATAGAAAAGTAATGCAAAAAAAAATTGCCATAATAGGTTCAGGTTTTTCATCGTTATCCGCTTCGTGCTATCTGGCAAAAGCAGGTCATGAGGTAACTATTTATGAAAAAAACGAAACTATAGGCGGTAGAGCCAGACAACTTAATAAAGATGGATTTATATTTGATATGGGTCCCAGTTGGTACTGGATGCCGGATATATTTGAATCCTTCTTTAACGACTTTGGAAAGAAAACTTCAGATTACTACCAACTAGATAAACTAAACCCTGCTTACAAGATTTTCTTTGCCGATGACAACATTACCATTGGGGATTGTATGGATGATATTTGCAAAGAATTTGAACGTATAGAACCCGGAAGTGCCCCGCACCTCAGAAACTTCATTGCAAAGGCTCAAAAGAACTATGACATAGCAATCAACAAAATTGTACTGCGCCCCGGGCTTTCTCCATTAGAACTTATCACTCCTGAAACAGCCTTGCGCGTGGATCAATTTTTCAAAACCATTAGCGGCGAAGTGCGTAAAAAGTTTAAAAATAAAAAATTAGTATCTACACTAGAATTCCCCGTCCTTTTTTTAGGAGCCAAACCCAATAAAACGCCTTCGTTCTATAATTTCATGAATTATGCCGATTTTGGTTTGGGTACTTGGCACCCCAAAGGTGGTATGTACGAAATTGTGAAGGCTATGAAAAATTTGGCAGAGGAACTTGGGGTTAATATATGTACTAAATCTCCTGCAAAAAAAATCAACGTAGAAAATAATAAAACTATTGGGATACAGGTAAACGGAAAAGATATTTTGGCTGATGTTATCCTTTGTGGAGCGGATTACCACCATTCGGAATCTTTACTTGAACCTAAATACCGTCAATATTCAAAAGCTTATTGGAACAAAAAGACCTTTGCCCCTTCCTCTTTATTACTTTATGTAGGTTTTAATATCAGGCTCAAAAATATTGAACACCACAATCTTTTTTTCGACACTGATTTTGAGCGTCATGCAAATGAAATTTACGACCTGCCCAGCTGGCCAGAAGACCCTTTGTTTTACGCAAATTTTCCTTCTGTGACCGACTCTTCTATGGCTCCTAAAAACTCGGAAACTGGTTTTTTCTTAATTCCAATTGCCCCAAATTTGACGGATACACCTGAACTAAGAGAACAGTATTTTGATATCATAATGGACCGGTTTGAAAAACGTACACAACAAAGTGTAAGACAAAATATACTTTTTAAAGAATCTTTCTGTGTGAACGATTTTGTAGAGCAATATAACTCATATAAAGGCAACGCATATGGTATGGCCAATACCTTGAGTCAGACTGCTTTTCTCAGGCCCAATTTAAAAAGTAAAAAAGTAAAGAATCTATATTTTACCGGCCAGCTAACCGTTCCGGGCCCTGGCGTTCCTCCGGCTTTAATTTCAGGCAAACTTGTTTCTCAATTGATCAATCAGAACGTCTAAAACCCATACTATGAAAGCTCTCTTCGATAAAGTTTCCTACCAATGTAGCAAAATAGTTACAGAGTCTTATAGCACCTCTTTTACATTGGCCACAAAGATGTTATCTCGCTCTATTAGGGCTGACATTTATAACATATATGGTTTTGTAAGGTTTGCAGACGAAATAGTTGATTCGTTTGACCAGTATGATAAAGAAAGGCTTTTCAATCAGTTTGAAGTCAGTCTTAAAGATGCTTTGGAACACCGCATTAGCCTAAACCCTATTCTAAATTCGTTCCAATACACCTATCATAAATATAAAATACCCTATCAGCTGGTCGCCGCTTTCATGAAAAGTATGCGAATGGACCTATATAAGACCGTGTACAGAACTGATGAAGAATACAAAGAATACATATACGGTTCTGCCGATGTGGTGGGCCTAATGTGTCTTAAAGTATTTGTAAAAGGTGATATTGAAAAATATAACAGCTTAAAAGAAACCGCGATGGCATTAGGCTCTGCCTTTCAAAAAGTGAATTTCTTACGGGATCTTAAGAGTGATTTTGAAGAATTAAACCGAAGCTATTTTCCCAACACGGATTTAGCGATGTTAGATGAAGCCTCAAAAACCCGAATCGTTAACGAAATCAAAGCCGATTTTCAAATAGCCTATTCGGGTATATTGCAATTACCTAACGAAGCTAAATTTGGTGTGTATACCGCGTATAAATACTATTATCAATTATTGAAAAAGTTGCAGCGCACACCGTCTTTAGAAATTAGAAAGGTTCGTATTCGCGTTCCCAACTATGAAAAATTCGGTGTTTTGGCAAAATCATATGTAAACTATAAATTGAATTTAGTTTAGAATGAAAACAGTTATTTGGATAGCCCTATTTTTTGGCACATTTTCCTTCATGGAATTTATGGCATGGTTTACCCATAAATACATTATGCATGGTTTTCTATGGAGTTTGCATAAGGACCATCACAAAAAAGACCATGATTGTTGGTTTGAAAGAAACGATGCCTTTTTTATATTCTATGCCATTGTAAGCATGATTCTTTTTTACATGGGCTCACAAACTTCATTTTGGTACGGTTGGCCATTGGGGTTTGGGATTCTAGCCTATGGCATTGCCTATTTTCTTGTTCATGATATTTTTATTCATCAACGATTTAAGCTTTTCCGAAATGTAGACCATTGGTATGCGAAAGGGGTTCGTAGAGGCCACAAAATGCACCACAAACATTTAGGCAAAAAAGATGGTGAATGTTTTGGTATGCTCCTAGTTCCGTTTCGTTATTTTAAGAATAAGACTTAGCTCGGCAACTAGACTCTACGTTGGTTATTTCATCTTTCAATCAACGAACAGATTTGATAAAGTCATCAAGGTTTATTTATCAGGCTATTTAAAAGTTCGGTTACCGTGGCATTATTCCAATCATGGGTTTCTTTAGAATTCACTACAATAGTTCCATTTTTATCTATTATATAAGTACCCTGAATCTCCGGTATCTTAAATGGCGAGTCGGCACCTACAATTCTATAGGTTACGGGAAAAATATATTTATTTTTTGCCATAAACTCTTCTACAGGCTCTCGTTCCTCGTTCGTAATAATATAAAAATCCACTCTGTCCGAATAAGTGTTATAAAGCTCTTGAATACCCTTTAGCTCTGCGGCACTGGGGGTATTCCATGAAGCCCAAAAGTGAATGAACAGTACTTTTCCTTCGGATTTATTAAAGTTGAAATAGTCCCAATTGGCATCCTTTAGCTTCCAGTCGTAACCACTTATTTTCTCCCTATCCTCTACAGCAATAATTTCTGGAGGTGAAGCAAATAAACGCATAAGCCACACCTTGCCCCAATACCCTACCGGAGTTACAAAAAAGGAAAGCACAAAGGCCATGATAATGAGCGTAAAGAATGTTTTTCTTTTCATAAAAAGTATTAGCTAGGGCCAAAACTAAAAAACTCCCGCTAATTAACGGGAGCTTTTATATACTATTTCAATATTGACTAAGCTGCATTTTCCTTTTTAATGACGTTCAATGCAGAACCTTCTCTATACCAATCTATTTGAGGTTGGTTGTATGTATGGTTCAACTTAATTACATCTTTGCTTCCATCTGCATGCACCAACTCCAAAGTTAGTTGTTTGTCCGGAGCAAACTCGGCAATATCAACAAAGTTAAAAGTATCATCTTCCTGTACTAGATCATAATCTGCCTCATTGGCAAATGTTAATCCTAACATACCTTGTTTCTTAAGGTTTGTTTCATGAATACGCGCGAAAGATTTTACTATAACCGCTGCAACGCCTAAATGTCTTGGCTCCATAGCTGCATGCTCACGAGAAGAACCTTCACCATAGTTGTGATCACCTACAACCACAGATCTCACACCCGCCGCCTTATAAGCGCGCGCCGTATCCGGAACACCTGCAAACTCTCCCGTTAATTGGTTTTTTACAAAGTTGGTCTTCTTACCAAATGCGTTGACCGCACCAATTAAACAGTTATTAGAAATATTATCTAAATGACCACGGAAACGTAACCAAGGACCGGCCATTGAAATATGGTCTGTAGTACATTTACCAAAAGCCTTGATCAACAATTTAGCTCCCATTAAACTTTCGTCCTTTATGGGAGTAAACGGTTCTAACAATTGTAACCTTTCAGAATCTGGAGAAACCTTAACCTCTACACCGGAACCATCTTCATCCGGAGCTAAGTAACCTGCATCTTCAACTGCAAACCCTTGTGGAGGCAATTCTATACCTAATGGCATATCTAGTTTAACTTCCTCACCATCTTCATTGATTAATGTATCATTCATTGGGTCAAAATCCAAACGACCAGATATTGCTATAGCAGCCACCATTTCTGGAGAACCTACAAACGCATGCGTATTTGGGTTACCATCAGCTCTTTTGGAGAAATTTCTATTGAACGAGTGAACAATGGTATTCTTCTCTTCGCCCTTTAAGTCACTTCTGTCCCATTGACCAATACATGGCCCACAAGCATTCGTAAAGACCGTAGCTCCAAGGTTTTCAAAAACCTCTAGAATACCATCTCTCTCGGCCGTATAACGAATCTGCTCCGATCCCGGGTTAATACCAAAATCCGATTTGGATTTTATCTTTTTATCCACCGCCTGTTGAGCTATGGAAGCCGCTCTTGTTAAATCTTCGTATGAAGAGTTGGTACAAGAACCTATTAATCCCCAATCAACCTTTAAAGGCCATCCGTTTTCTTTTGCTTTTGTCCCTAACTCACCCACTGGTGTAGCTAAGTCTGGAGTAAACGGTCCATTTAAATGAGGGCGAAGCTCATCTAAGTTAATCTCAATAACTTCATCAAAATACTGCTCAGGATTGGCGTAAACCTCATCATCGGCAGTTAAATATTCTCTTACTTTATTAGCTTCATCCGCCACATCATTTCTATCTGTAGCTCTTAAATAGCGCTCCATAGAGTCATCATAGCCAAAAGTAGATGTAGTGGCACCAACTTCCGCACCCATGTTACAAATGGTTCCTTTACCCGTACATGACAGATTTTTTGCACCTTCTCCAAAGTACTCAATAATTGCGCCTGTACCACCCTTTACCGTAAGGATACCTGCAACCTTAAGAATAACGTCTTTTGCCGAAGTCCAACCGGAAATATTCCCGGTTAACTTTACCCCTATTAATTTAGGGAATTTCAACTCCCAAGCCATTCCTGCCATTACATCAACGGCATCTGCCCCACCAACACCAATGGCAACCATACCTAATCCACCGGCGTTTACCGTGTGTGAATCCGTACCGATCATCATTCCACCAGGGAAAGCATAATTTTCCAGTACTACTTGGTGAATAATCCCTGCTCCTGGTTTCCAAAAACCGATTCCATATTTATTAGAAACCGATTCTAAAAAGTTAAACACCTCCGCACTGGTACTATTAGCCGATTTTAAATCAGCTGTAGCACCACTCTTCGCTTGAATAAGGTGATCACAGTGCACAGTAGTCGGCACAGCAACTTTTGGCTTACCAGCTTGCATGAACTGCAACAAAGCCATTTGAGCCGTAGCATCTTGACAAGCAATACGATCCGGAGCAAAATCAACATAATCCTTTCCTCTGGTGAATGCTTCTGTAGGGCTACCATCCCATAAATGAGAATATAAAATCTTTTCAGAAAGTGTAAGCGGCTTACCTACAATCTCTCTTGCTTTGTCTACGCGTTCCGCCATGGAAGCATAGACTTTTTTAATCATATCTATGTCAAAAGCCATAAAAATTATTTATAATAATTGTTAATCTATCTTACCCGTACAAGATACGAAATGTACACTGATTTTAAGAGCACATATGAAATTAAGAATGATTATAAAAAGAAGAAAGAAAAAAGCCCGAGTAAGAATACTCAGGCCTTCATCTCGATAAAAAATATTCTCTAATTACCTCACTAGTTGCTTAGTAGATGGCTTGAACTTTGTTAATACGATTCCATCAACAGCAGCTTCATATTCTGCCATAGTAGGTGTTCTTCCTAATATTGTAGATAATACAACCACCGGAGTTGAAGATAATAATGATTCTCCTTTTTTCTCACCGGAATCTTTTACCACTCTACCTTGAAATAAACGTGTTGATGTTGCCATTACGGTATCCCCTGGTTCTGCTTTTTCTTGGTTACCCATACAGAGGTTACAACCTGGTCGCTCCAAGTACAACATATTCTCATATTTAGTACGTGCCAATCCTTTTGGTGCGCTGTCATCGAATTCGAAGCCAGAGTACTTTACAAGGACATCCCAATCGCCTTCTTCTTTCAACTCATCTACAATGTTGTAGGTTGGAGGGGCAACAACTAAAGGCGCCTTAAATTCCACCTTACCCTGTTGCGCTTCAATGTTCTTCAACATTTGCGCTAATATTTTCATATCACCTTTATGCACCATACAAGAACCAACGAAACCTAAATCTACTTTCTTGGTTCCTCCGTAGTATGATAATGGACGAATTGTATCGTGTGTGTAACGTTTGGAAACATCTTCGTTATTTACATCTGGATCTGCAATCATCGGTTCAGCAATTTCATCTAAATCAATGATTACTTCTGCGTGATATACAGCATCGGCATCTGGTCTTAACGATGGTTTAATTCCCGTTTTAAGCTCAGTGATTCTCGTTTCAGCTTTATCTACTAAGCCTTTAAGCACCTGCTTTTCGTTATCCATACCCTTATCGATCATGATTTGGATACGACCTTTAGCAATCTCTAAAGATTCTATAAGTGTTTCATCTTCTGAAATACAGATTGAAGCTTTTGCTTTCATTTCTGCCGTCCAGTCTGTAAATGTAAACGCTTGATCTGCAGTTAACGTTCCGATGTGTACTTCGATTACTCGGCCTTGGAATACATTTTCACCTCCAAACTGCTTCAACATTTGTTGCTGTGTAGCGTGTACTACATCGCGGAAATCCATGTAGGATTTCATTTCACCTTTAAAGGTTACTTTTACCGATTCTGGAATTGGCATGGATGCCTCACCTGTAGCTAATGCTAAAGCCACTGTTCCTGAGTCTGCTCCAAAAGCGACACCTTTGGACATACGTGTGTGAGAATCCCCACCAATGATGATGTCCCAATCACCAACGGTAATATCATTCAATACTTTATGAATAACATCTGTCATTGGGAAATACTTCCCTTTTGGATCACGACCGGTAATTAAACCGAAGTCGTTCATAAAGCTCATTAACCTCGGAATATTTGCTTTAGACTTATCATCCCAAACAGAAGCTGTATGACAACCCGACTGATATGCTCCATCAACAATTGGAGAAATAACCGTAGCAGCCATCATTTCTAATTCTTGAGAAGTCATTAAACCTGTAGTATCCTGTGAGCCCACAATGTTTACTTCTGCACGAACATAAGAACCCGCGTGTAAGGTAGCTCCTGATGTACCTACTGCGTTTTTATTGAATATTTTTTCAACTGCCGTTAATCCTTGTCCTTCAATCGACACTTCTTTTGAAGCAGCATAGACTTGAGGAACATCAATACCTAATACATTAGCCGCAAATGTTTGTAATTTTTTACCGAAGACAACAGCGTAAGAACCACCTGCTTTCATGAATTCCATTTTCTGTGGCGTAAATGCTGCAGAAACATCCTTCAGTTCAACTTTACCGTGATATAATTTTTTCTCTTTTGTGTCAATGGTAAGCACCGTACCCGTTTTTACAGAATACATTTCTTTTAATACGGGCTCTCCATCTTCATCTCGAATTGTTTTGCCTTCTTCGTCCTTTTGGATTACCCAGTTTTTAAGGTCTAAACCAATACCACCGGTTACACCAACCGTTGTTAAGAAAATAGGGGCAATACCATTCGTACCCGCAATTACAGGGGCTATATTAATGAAAGGCACATAGGGACTAGAAGAAATACCTGTCCATAATGCCACATTGTTTACACCTGACATCCTTGAAGACCCAACTCCCATGGTTCCTTTTTCTGCAATTAGCATCACACGCTTATCCGGGTGTTGCTCTTTTAAAGCTAATAATTCAGCTTGCATTTCTTTATTGTGCTCAAACATACACTGACCATGAAGTTCACGGTCTGAACGTGAGTGTGCATCACCTCCTGGAGAAAGTAAATCCGTAGAAATATCACCAACGCCGGCTATATAAGTTACTACCTCAATCTCCTCATCTATTTCAGGCAACTTCGTAAAGAACTCCGCTTGAGCGTAACTTTCAATAACATCCTTTGCTATTGCGCTTCCGGCATTAAAAGCCTCCTCTAAACGAGATGTATCCGCTTCATAAAGAAAAACCTGTGTCTTTAATACTTCAGCGGCTTGTTTGGCCAAAGTTTCATCCGACCCTAAAGCAATGTCCAACAAAACCTTTATTGAAGGGCCGCCTTTCATGTGCGATAATTGCTCTAAAGCAAACTCCGGAGAAATTTCTTTTACTTCTTCTTCCCCTAAAATAATTTCTTTTAAGAACTTCGCTTTTACTCCAGCAGCACTTGTAGTTCCTGGTAAAACATTATAGATAAAAAAGTTTAGAGATTCTTCTCTGTGCTCATTATCCACATCTTTAATTTGCTCAATAATTTTACTAAGTAATTCAGCGCCATCAATTGGCTTTGGGTGAAGACCTTGACCTTTACGCTCTTCGATCTCCTTTAGGTAATCCTTATAAATGCTCATTTAAAAAATGGTTTGAGTGTTAAATCAGCTATGAAAAAATAGTCTAAATTGTTCACCATCAATTTCACACTATAATATCACAACTAAAATTAAAGGTTGAAAACAGCATTGAGCGCACCTTTTAACATGTAATAATCAAATGAAAAAATATCCCTCTGACCGTTACCATATGAGATGTCATTACCGAATTCGTTTGAGTTGTTTCAATCCCGTAAAACTAAGAAAATATGGAGCGCAAATAAAACTTTTACCTTAGGATTCATACCTTTTTTAGAAATTGATCAGAAGATTGCTTTCTTCTTACACTAACTAAACAAAGAAAGGTAGAAAACTTATGAATTTTCAGGTGATGTGTTAATTTTTAGCTAGAGTAATTTACCAATAATAGCTTCTTCCGAAATACCTTCAGCCTCTGCTTTGTAATTTTTGATAATCCTATGCCTCAAAATTCCGGTAGCAACAGCTTGGACATCCTCGGCATCCGGAGAAAACTTACCTTGTATTGCCGCATGTGCTTTAGCCGCCAAAACAAGATTTTGTGATGCTCTTGGACCTGCTCCCCAATCTATATATTGTTTTACATAATCACTTGCCGTCTCTAAATTTGGACGTGTAGCATTTACCAACTTTACAGCGTACTCTACAACATTATCCGGAACTGGAATACGACGTACCAGCTTTTGAACCTCTATTATCTCTTTGGCATTGAATAAAGCCTGTACGGTTACCGATCTATCTGAAGTGGTACTTTTCACCACTTCTATTTCCTCGGCTATAGAAGGATATTTCAGCTCAATAGCAAACATAAAACGGTCTAACTGAGCTTCCGGAAGTGGGTACGTACCTTCTTGTTCAATAGGATTCTGAGTAGCCAAAACAAAATAAGGAAGTTCTAGTTTGTGCTGTTCTCCTGCAATGGTCACTGCACGCTCTTGCATCGCCTCAAGCAAAGCCGCTTGAGTTTTAGGTGGCGTACGGTTGATCTCATCGGCCAAAATGATGTTTCCAAAAATAGGCCCTTTTATAAATTTAAAGTTTCGGTTCTGATCCAAAACCTCACTACCTAGAATATCACTTGGCATTAAATCCGGAGTAAACTGAATACGTTTAAAATCCAACCCTAAAGTTTGGGCTATGGTATTTACCATTAAAGTTTTTGCCAACCCGGGAACACCAACCAACAAAGAGTGACCACCGGTATAAATACTTAAAAGAATTTGGTCTATTACCTTATCTTGTCCAACAATTACTTTGGCAATTTCCTTTTTAAGCTCCTGATGTTTTTCTACAAGTTGATGGATCGCCTGAACGTCTGACATGCACTTTATTCTTTTACCCAGTTATTGGCAAATTCGCAGTCTCTGTTGTCTTCGTTTACACTGATATAGGTATCTTCTATATGCTCGTCCATCCACTTCTTAATCGCTTTGTACTGCTTTTCAGTTTTAGCCAATTGTTGGATCTTAATATAATCCTTGGAGAAATCCGCTACGTGCTCATCATAACGGTTGGTAACCTTCAATATTTTATATTTTGGACCTCCACCCCTTGGGTCTTCTTCCAATAACGGATAAGAAATTTCATCATCCTTTAGGTTACGTACTTGATTATAAAGTGTGGGATCCATTTTTGTCAACTCAAAACGAGAATCAAAATTGGTAGGATTTCTTAAGAGACCACCATCAAACTTCGTTTCCTTTTCATCTGAGAAATTACGTGCGGCATCAGCAAAAGAATATTTACCTTCCATGATGTGCTTACGAATAGTATCCAACTCCGCCTTTACCTCATTCAAGGCCGTTTGCGAAATTTTAGGCTGCACTAGAATATGACGTAAATCCAATTCTTGACCTCTTATCTTTTCAATATAAATAATGTGGTAACCAAACTGCGTTTCAAAAGGGTCCGAAACTTCACCTTCCGCCAAACTGAAAGCTACATCTTTAAAGGTCTTGTCAAAACCAGTGTCTTTGGTAATACTGTAAAAACCACCTTTTGATTTAGACCCCGGATCCTGAGAATACAAAATAGCCTTTACGCTAAAGCTTGCATCATTATCTTCTACATCTGCCTTAATCTCATTCAGCTTATCCAATACATCCTGAACCTCTTTTTCTGTAGGTTTTGGAGATTTAACAATTTGAGCAATTTCCATTTCTGCACCAAAAACCGGACGTTCATCTTCTGGTATCTTATTAAAAAATTGACGAACTTCTTCTGGTGTTATTTCTATTTTCTCAACAATACTAGACTGCATTTTCTCAGAAAGCATTCGTAGCTTGTTAATTTTATTGATGTCTTCTCTAAGACTAGCTTCATCTTCTTTTTTGTAGAACTTCAACAGTTTCTCCATGGAACCCGTCTGCTGTACAAAAGACTGTATTTGACGGTCAGTAGTTGCTGCAATCTCATCATCTGAAACCAAGAGACTATCCTGAACTGCCTGATGCGCATATAAACGGTCTTCCATCAATTTACCTAAAAGACCACAACGGGTGACATCTTCCGTAGAAACACCTTGACTTTTTAAATCGATTAAAGTTTTCTCTATATCCGATTCTAGAATAACATAGTCCCCTACAACCGCAGAAATACCGTCTAACTTAATTTTTTTAAAATTGTTCTTTGGTTTAACCGAGTCCGTTTCTATACTGGCTTCAGCATCCATTATCGGTTCCGAAGCTGTTTCTTGACTTTCAACAACTTCTTCGGTTTCTTGAGCAAAAGTACTTCCTGTAATCAACAGGCATCCTATAATAGCAATGTACTTATTCACTTTACTCATAAACTTCAAATTCTTTCTCTTTAATAGCCTCATCTATAATCTCTGTTTCCAGTTTTCTTAAATAATCAAGTTTTCTTCTACTTAGTAACACCTGCTTGATCGTAGGTTCAATAAAAGATAGTGGAGCGATGTCATTAATATCAAGCACATCAGTAACCTTTGCCAAATATACCCCGTTTGCATCCTCCAACTCAAAAAATTGTGATTTTTTTAGGTGTTTACTGGCATTTTCAAAGGTTAAGGGAGGTATTTCTTCAATAACCCTTGCCGCACTTACCCATATAGAGTCGTTAAAGTTTAGTTTCTTGAACTGCACTCCAATAGAATCTAAATATGTAATATCATTCTTTTTAAAACGCTTCAACTTACTTATTACGTCTTCTTTATTCAAAAATTGCGTAGGCAGTTCTACAAACCTCAGTTTGACAATCTTTTCCTTGAGCTTAAAATTTTCTTTTTCTCGCTCATAAAAACCATTTAGCTGAGAACTACTGATTACCGTATCCCCACTCTGTTGAACCAACGCTTCTTTATAAGCTCTAGTATATAAATCCGTTCGGTAATCGGACACCAAAACATCATATTCTGCCAATTTTTCTTCAGGAAGATTTATTTTAGCCTTACCCAACAACAATTGCTTAGATGCCCAATTGTTGATGTAGTTCGTCACAAAAGATGCACTATCTTCTTTAGAAATACCTTTGGCCAATAGTTTTGCCACATCCTCCCTGTACAAATAATTCTCACCCACGCGTGCCAAATACTCAGGTTCGTCCTTTGCTAAAAAAGAACCACAGCCTACAAAAAGAACTATTAGAGCCATAACGGCCGAACAACGAACCAAATAGCGCAATGGTGATATTTTTAATTTCATGGGGACAAAAATAACAAATCTGATATGGTGGGCAATAGAGGTACTTGTCATTAACAGACTTTTTAATCTCTCACGTAATCCGTTACTTACACAATCTTGACCGTTTTCAAAAATAGCGTCGGCAGAAGAGCTGTTTTAAACGAAACGATACTACTTTTGCCCCACAGTTATTTCAAATACATCGAAAATTTAGTTTAAAGCAAGGGCTAAAAACCTAAATTGAAATTGTTTTAACACATGCACAAAGTAAATTACCTTAAGACAAGCCCACAAGGCATTAAAAAGAATACACTTTAATTTTAAGGGAAGCCTTGGGGCATTTAATCTCAATAATCGAGCAAAGAACACCTATTTTATGAGCAGAAAAATAAAATTGATCTGGGATTTTAGAGGACCAGCCGCACAAAAGACAGCGGAACACCATGTCATACACCTGAAAGAATTTATTGCAATTGAAAAAACAAACCATAACATAACAGGTTCCCAAGATTTTAATGACATGTATAGCATTGCATTCATGGTAGTTGACGAAGCCGAAATGATAGCTGTTAGAGATGCGTTAAAGCCACACCGTGGAGAGGTTTATACTGAATCCACAGAAAACTAACCACTCTCTTTTTTATTTAAACCTTAAAAATAGCATGTTCAAAAAAGTCACCTTTATAGCGTCAAGTCTATTGATCTCTATTTCTTGTTCTCCCCAAAAACAAGAAAAAATAAGCAACCCACTTGAGACCATACTGACTTCTGACGCTCCAAAAATAAAAAGGGTGATGGATAATTTAGAACAGCACGAGGTTCAAATTAGATACACACAAATTGATAGGGAAGACAACCAGGTTTCTTTTACAAATTTTGATTTTCAAGTTGATTCAAGTACCTATTTCTATCCTGCCAGCACGGTAAAATTTCCGACGGCAGTAGTAGCTCTTTCGCGTTTAAACCAAATGGACTCACTGAACCTCAACACTCGTTTTTATGTTGAAGGTGATTCTATTGAAACTACTTTCTCCGAAGTCATCACACAAATATTTGCGATTAGTGATAATGATGCCAATAACAGGTTAATTGAATTCTTAGGCCAGGACACCATCAATTCGGTTTTGAAAAGAAAAGGAGTTTCGCCGGTTAGGATTTGGCAGAGACTAGGGAATAATGATGATAATACCACTACAAAACCACTAATAATTTATGAGAACGATAGCACCGTTCGCATGTTATCAAAACACATAAATACATACCCAAAACCGTTGGAGCTCAAAAATATTAGGAAAGGAGAAGGCTTTTATGATGAAGACTCCTTAATGTCCGAACCTTTTGATTTCAGCTTGAAAAACTACTACCCCATTGAAGCTCAAGATGCACTTTTAAAGCAAATTATCTTTCCAGAAAATTTTACCCCAAAAGAGCGCTTTAACCTGGGCGAAGAACAACGTGCAGTGTTATTAAATGCAATGCATACCGTTCCCAGAAAAGCAGGGTACGACCCACATATATACCCAGATGGCTACTGTAAATTCTTTATGTACGGTGATACTAAAGATACTATCCCGGATAGTATTGAAATCTATAACAAAGTAGGTTTTGCCTATGGCACCTTAACTGACTGTGCATACATAAAAGACACAGAAAACAACATAGAGTTTATGATAACTGCCACTTTGTTGGTCAATGAGAACGGTATTTTTAATGACAACACGTATGAATATGAAGAAGTAGGTATTCCGTTTTTAGCTGAATTAGGCAGACAGCTTTACGTTTATGAGCTAAGCCGAAAACACTAAACCTACAAATAGTGATTAAAGGCTGTACTTAAAAATGAAAAACCGCTACCTTTTGCTTTAACTCCCTCTCACCCCCACTTCAGATATAAGCAAAACTCTTATCAATAAATTATTTGATTTTCCGTTATACCAGTTAGTTCTGTTGCTCAAATATAAATTAGTGAGCCACAAAAAAGGAATCTCAACATGCCCAACCACCAAGACCGAATTGACCAGCTAAACCAAAAACTTGAACTACTCCTGAGTAAACAAGAGGGTTTTGCGAAAGAATTAATGGCGCTCTACAAAGAAATTGAAGCTGTAAAGAAACTTAGCCCAGATCAACTTGCTGCCAAAAAAGTCCTTCCTGAGCCTACTGTAGAAAAACCAGAAGCTCCTGAAATTTCCGATGCAGTTGTATCTACCGAAAGTGAACAGGAGGAAATTAAAAAAACTGCTGAAGCTCCAATAATACAGCCGGTTCCACCTAAAAAAACACAGAAACCAAAAGGAAAATCCAATCTTGAAAAGTTTATTGGGGAGAACCTCATCAATAAAATTGGTATAGCCATAACAGTAATTGGCGTAGCTATAGGCGCCAAATACTCTATTGAAAACGATTTAATTAGTCCACTTACCCGTATTATTTTAGGATATCTATCTGGTTTAGGTCTCTTAGGCTTCGGTATAAAACTGAAAGACAAGTATGAAAATTATAGCGCCGTTCTGGTTAGCGGAGCTTTGTCCATTCTCTATTTCATCACTTTTGCCGCGTACAGTTTCTATGAATTGTTCCCACAATTAATGGCCTTTGCCCTAATGCTGGTTTTTACGGTTTTTGGAGTGGTGGCCGCATTAAACTATAACAAACAGGTCATTGCACATATTGGTCTTGTAGGTGCGTACGCCGTGCCATTTTTATTGAGTAACAATTCGGGCAGCGTATCTACTTTGTTTGCCTACATGGCCATTATTAACGTGGGTATTCTTGTTATTTCATTCAAAAAATATTGGAAACCTCTTTTCTACTCGGCATTTATATTTACCTATTTAATCTATGCTTCATGGATGATTTTCTCGTACAGAACATCAGAGCATTTCACTCTTGCATTTGTTTACTTAACTATATTCTTCGCCATTTTTTATGCGGCTTTTCTAGCCTATAAATTAATCAGAAAAGAACAATTTTTAAAAAGTGATATTATCTTACTGCTCTTAAATTCATTTATTTTCTTTGGCTTAGGATATAATCTTTTAAGCGGTCATGAGACTGGAAAGGACTTGCTGGGCGCCTTTACGTTGGCAAATGCCATTATCCATTTTGCGGTAAGCATTGTCTTGTTCAAGAAAAAACTAGCCGATAGAAATCTATTTCATTTAGTTGCGGGCTTAGTACTGGTATTTATAACTATTGCCGTACCCGTGCAGTTAGATGGAAATTGGGTTACTTTATTATGGACGTTACAAGCAGCTTTACTTTTTTACATAGGTCGCACTAAGGACGTTTCCTTTTACGAATATTTGTCGTACCCTCTTATGGTATTGGCACTTACAAGCCTTACCGAAGATTGGAGTATAGGTTATGAAAGCTACTATTCACACAATGATTTAAAACCCATATTGAATAGTTACTTTTTAACCTCTGTCTTATTTTTAACTGCTTTTGGCTTCATTAATTGGGTAAATCAGAAATTCAGGATTTCGTCACAAGAAAAACCTGCCCCTAAACTAGCAGTGGTTATGTCTTTTGTGATTCCCATTATTTTACTACTTGTTTCTTATATGTCCATTTACTTAGAAATAGAAGAATATTGGAAATCCATATTTTCGGCATCGGAAGTGGAGTTAAAACCAGATGATGTATATGGTTATAGTGAGTACAACTATGACTTAAAGGACTATGGAAGTATCTGGCTTTTTAATTACACCTTTTTATTCTTAACGATTCTTTCCTTTGTAAACTTTAAGAAAATCAAAAATAGAATTCTGGGTATTAGCACTCTAGTGACAGGTGTTGCCGTTAGTTTCCTTTTTCTAACTGCGGGACTCTATATTTTGAGCGAATTACGTGAAAGCTATATAGACCGTGAACTTTCCGAATACTATGAAATTGGCACAATGAATATTATAATTCGGTATGTTTCATTTGCCTTTTTTACTTTGCTATGGATTGCACTCGTTAAACTATCCAAACGTGCATTTATGAATATGAACTTAAAAATTCCTATTGAAATCATAACGCACATTTCTATTCTATGGATTCTTAGCAGTGAATTATTAAATTGGATGGATCTAGCAGGTTCTGACCAATCTTATAAACTAGGTCTTAGCATACTGTGGGGTGTATATGCGCTACTACTCATTGGCCTTGGCATATACAAACAACGAAAATACCTACGTGTTGGGGCTATTTCCTTATTTGGTGTTACACTTGCCAAGCTCTTTTTATATGACATAGCATCACTTAATACCATTTCAAAAACTATCGTTTTTGTCTCCTTGGGCGTATTACTGCTTATAGTCTCATTTCTTTATAATAAATACAAAAATGTTATTTCAGATGAAACTGAAAAATAAACTGTTCGCTTTCTTTGGATTATGGTATTGCACTATGGCCTTTGGTCAGCTCTCTACGTATGGATACAAGCAAGAATTAAAAGGCATTTCCGAACAATGGCATACAATTACCCTGCCCAACCAAGTATTTAACGAAGCGAATGATGCTCTTTCGGATATTCGTATTTATGGTATAACCAAAAAGGATACGCTAGAAGCACCGTATGTTCTTAAAATAGCTTCCGAAAAGAATAGTACAAAGGAGACGGCATTTAAACTTTTGAATACCGCTTCCAACAAAGATGGTTATTATTTTACCTATGAAATTCCTACTACGGAACTTATTAACCAAATAGACCTTCGGTTTAATCAAACTAATTTTAATTGGCATGTTGTTCTTGAAGGCAGCCAAACTCAAAATAAGTGGTTTAAGATACTAGATGAGTACCGTATTCTCTCCATTAAAAATGACCAAACCAATTACAGATTTAGCACTCTAAACTTCCCTTCATCCAAATACAAATACTACCGTTTACTTATTAAAAGTAAAGTAAAACCAGAATTATCCCAAGCAAAGATAAGCTTGGATGGTTCTGTGAACGCTAAGTATAACACTTACCCTACTACCTTTATGAATATTGATCAAAAAGGTAAAACTACGGTTGTAGATATTGATGTAAATCAACGGTTACCGATTAGCTTTTTAAAATTGAATGTTTCTGACAAGGTAGATTATTACAGACCAATAACGCTTCAATATATATCAGACAGCATACAAACTGAAAAAGGTCTTAAGTACACCTACAAAAATCTTTATAGAGGCACCTTGTCCTCAGTTGATACTACCGGTTTTAAATTTACCACACTAACTCAAAAAATAAGAGTAATTGTAGAAAACAGTGACAACCAAGCCTTACAGATAGAATCTGCTACAATAAAAGGATATAATCATGAATTAGTTGCCCGTTTTGATAATGAAGCTGACTATTTTTTAGTTTATGGTAAGAAAAATGCGCAAAGCCCTCAATATGACATTCAACAAATAACACCTTCTATCCCTAAAAATGTACCTTCTCTAGATTTAGGAGAAGTTCAAGAAATTTTAAAACCAAAAAAGAATATAAAAAAACCGTTGTTTGAAAGCAAGGTTTGGCTCTGGATGGTAATGGGTATTATTATTCTGGTTTTGGGTTGGTTTACGTTACGAATGATGGCAAAGAGGTGATTTTCTAAAAACCGATTTCAGACAGGCTTCATCCTTAAATATTTCTTCTAGTATACCAATCTAGAATCCCGTAAATTTGCATTCTTAAACTATAGAAGCGTGCAAGAACCTAAACAGACCAGAATAAACAAGTACCTAAGTGAAGTTGGCTATTGTTCACGCCGTGCAGCTGACAAATTAATTGACCAAGGCCGTGTGACCATTAATGGAAAGGTTCCTGAAATGGGCACCAAAATTACCGAAGGTGATGAAGTACATGTAGATGGCAAATTAATTTCAGAACCTAAAGAAAAACCCGTTTATCTCGCTTTTAATAAACCTGTTGGCATTGTCTGCACAACCGATACTAGAGTTGAAAAAAACAACATTATTGATTATATCAATTACCCAAAACGGATTTTTCCTATTGGAAGACTGGACAAGCCTAGTGAGGGTCTTATATTCTTGACCAATGACGGTGATATAGTCAACAAAATTCTACGCGCCCGCAATCATCATGAAAAAGAATATCTAGTAACGGTTGACCGTGCCATTACTCCAGATTTTATAGAACGTATGCAAAATGGCGTTCCTATTCTAGACACAGTGACGCGCAAATGTAAAGTGGAGCAAATAGGCAAATACGAATTCAAAATTATATTAACACAAGGTCTGAATAGACAGATTAGGCGCATGTGCGAATATTTAAACTATAATGTAGAGCGATTAAAACGGATACGTATTATGAACGTAAAATTAGATATTCCCGCTGGTAAATGGCGAGACCTGACCGATGCCGAACTAGAGGAAATAAACAGACTCGTATCTTCCTCGTCAAAAACACATTCCTAACTGGGCTTATCTTTCTTCACTTCTACTTATAAAAAGCAAGGAACATTTTCCCGTGGTAAATCCGCAAAAATCCTTTTCCGGGCGTAAACGTTGTAATTCCGGCAGTTTATGTATTAAAAACCCATCTCTAATATAAATGACCCTATAGACTCTTATTTCACTAAAAATCACTAACTTAGAGAGAACTACATAATTGTGCCTTTAAAAATTACTGTCATGATACAAAAACATACAAAGTATACTCAAAAATTCATGGTCACTGCATTTTTTCTAATGTTGCTAGTCGTGGTGGCAGGCACTCAAGATGCTTCTGCTTTCTTTCAAGATGACACGCAGCAAGAAATAGAATACACGCTATACAAAGGGGAGGTTCAAGATTCAAAAACGAAGAAACCTTTAGTATTCGCTTCACTAGCTATTGAAAAATCAAACATCAGTACAATCACAAATACAGAAGGGGAATTCTCTTTAAAAATCCCAAATGACATGGGTGATGCAAATGTAATCGTATCCTTTTTGGGCTACAGCACAAAAACTATCCCATTAACTCAACTTGATAAAGAGAAGAGTAAAATTACTATGGATATTTCGATTACCGAGTTGCCAGAGGTCAACATTGAAGTCCCTAAAGATGCCGAAGCATTGGTACGTGAAGTACTTAAAAAGAAAGGAGAGAATTATTTTGATGACCCTACCTTAATGACCGCGTTCTATAGAGAAACGATTAAAAAACGAAGAAAAAATGTATCCCTGTCGGAAGCGGTGGTAAACATTTACAAAACACCTTATACATCTTTCAAAAAAGATGGTGTAAGACTATACAAAGCTAGAAAAAGCACCGACTATAATAAGTTGGACACTGTAGCATTAAAACTACAGGGCGGACCTTTTAATGCGCTTTTTGTAGACATTATGAAGTATCCGGAGTACATTTTCTCCCAAGAAACACTAGACCACTACATATTTAAATTTGACCATTCTACACGGGTAAATGACAAATTGGTGTATGTTATTAATTTTGAACAGAATTCGCAGGTTATAGACCCCTTATATAAAGGAAAACTCTATATAGATGCCGAAAACAAGATTCTTACCAGTGCCATCTACAGTTTGAATATTACGGATAAAGATTTGGCAGCACGCTTATTTGTCAGAAGGAAACCTAGAAACGCCCAAGTATGGCCAACCGATGTAGCCTACCGAGTAGATTACCGAGAAAAAAATGGAAAATGGTATTATTCCTATAGCAATGTACTCTTAGAGTTTAAAATAAATTGGGATAAACGACTATTCAATTCTATTTATAGTATGACCTGTGAAATGGCCGTCACCGACTGGAAGAAAAATATTGCTACCGAGTTCCCAAAAGCGAAGGACAGAATCAAAACTTCCATTATTCTTAGTGATGAAGCCATAGGTTTTGCGGACCCTGATTTTTGGGGCCAATACAATATTATAGAACCCGAGAAGTCTATTGAATCCGCTATAAAGAAAATTCAACGCCAACTGCGGAGAGCAAATTCTGACGGAGGAACTTCCATTCCTTAGAACAACAAAAAATATAGAGTACAAAATCGGTCATTTGACCGATTTTTTTTATGATTCTATTTAAATTCATACTATCAAATAAATTGTATGACCAACAGAAGAGGTTTTATAGGAACAGCGTTAAGTGCAACCGCGGCAACATTGCTACCAAGTTTTAGTAATGCAAATGAGAACATGAACTCAGGAATTGCCCTGATCAAACCTAAACGGTTGAACAAGGGAGACACTATTGGGCTAATAGCTCCTGGATATGCCATTAAGTCCTCCATTTTGGAAGAAGCCAAAAATACGCTAAGGTCAATGGGTTTCAAACCTTATCATACCAATAGAATTATAGATAAATACGGCTACTTAAGCAATACCGATGAAGAACGGGCCAAAGACCTAAATGAAATGTTTGCTGACCCAAATGTTGACGGTATTCTTTGTGCTCGTGGTGGATACGGTTGTACCCGAATTATGCAAATGATAGATTATGAGAACATCAAACAGAACCCTAAAACATTTATTGGCTTCAGTGATATTACTGCATTATTAAATGGCATTCATCAAGAAACGGGTCTTGTAACCTTTCACGGACCCGTAGGGAGTACTCTGAATGACCCGTACAGTATTCGCCAATTGGAAAATATAGTTATCTCACCTAAACCCCAACTAGAAATTCAAAACGTTGACCTTCTAAAACCTGAATTGGCCACCAACCCAGAGTTTGAACGCTATACGATTACTCCAGGTAAAGCTACGGGAAAAATTGTGGGAGGTAGCCTTACCCTAATTAATGCTTTAGTTGGTACACCTCACGAAATAGACTTTACAGGCGCTATTGTTTGTATTGAGGATGTGGAAGAAGCGCCTTACCGAATAGACCGCATGCTTACCCAATTGATAGAAGGAAAAACTTTTAAAAAGGCCGCAGGCATTCTAATTGGTGTTTGTGCCGGCTGCAACGATTCTACCAACCCTGATTCCTTTTCGTTAAAAGAGGTGATTCTAGATAGAATTAAACCCTTAGGAATTCCTGCCGCTTACGGTATGAGTTTTGGGCATGTAGAGAACAACTTTACATTTCCAATAGGAATTTCAGCAAAAATGGATGCTACACAATTGAGCCTTCAGCTTCTGGAGAAGGCGGTACTGTAGAATTCTTTCTTTTCCTTATTAGGGAAGCAATCTTATAAAATAGATTATTGACATATTTTGGAAAATTTCATTCGTATTACCTCTACAATACTGATTTCCAATGCAAAAAAAAGGGCTTTTACTGAATAAAGTGTAAAAAACACTGTTTTAATTTTCTAGAAACTGGCATTTCGTCGAAAAATTAATACTTCACATCAGACATTCTCGTTGACACTAGTGTTCATAGCGGAAAAACCGAATTTGTCAATAACCCTTTTAAAACAGATCAATGAAAAAAAATGTGTTAACACTCGCTCTATTAAGCTTAGTTCTTTCTCAATCTTGTTCAAGTGATGATGTAGAAGATAAACTTGACCAAGAAATTCAACAAGAAGAAGAACAACAACAAGATGAAACTGAGGAAGAAGAAACAGAGGAAACAGAAGATGAAAATGCATCTCCTACCGACTTTGAACTTTCTTCTTCAATAGCAGAAACAACTTCAATAGAATTAGATTGGAGCGATGCTACCGACCCAGAGAAGAAAGCAATTTCATATGCTGTATTTCTAGGTGATACCGAAATTGTTTCTAGCATTGACGCTTCTGAATTTACATTAACAGAGTTGACTCCAAATACCGCTTACGATATAAAAATTGTTGCTAGTGATGAAGAAGGTCTTACGTCAGAGTTAATAACCAATATTAAAACTAAAGAAGAAGCTAGTACTACAACTGCCACCGTTTCCTTAGGCGAGGCCAACATTGCTGTTAATACCCCAACATTAGAAGAGGATTTTGGAACACTCGTTGTTCCTGTCAAACTTATTGGTGAAAATGGCGAAGCAATTACCGCATCAGAACGTATAAAGATTAAATACCAAATTAATTCTGATGTTGCTTTTCAATATGATTATAGTATCAGAACAGCTATGCCCGTATACATAGAAGAAGGAGAATCTGAGACTGCAATAAAAGTAGAAGTCAAGACTGATGCTATGATTGAATTAAATGATGAAAGTTTTTCTATTATGATTATATCTGTAGAAGGCGCTGAGCTTGATGAAACTAAAAGTGATGCCACTTATATTATTGCGGGACCCCCTGAAGAAGATCTACCCATAGCCTCTATGAATGGCCCAAAAGTAGATATTACATGGAGTCACCCTGATGCACAAGTAGATGCCGTTTTATTCAAAAGAACTGGTGAAACAGGTCAAACATATTCAAGTGTTGGCTTTTACAGCACAAATGAAGATTCAGAATCTTTTGTGTTAGAAGGAAAATCGGATGGAAATTATTTCTTAAATATTGAAAGAAGAAATGATGAAATTTTTGGAGAAATAGAGGTTTCAGTGCTTATCACTCAGCCTGACGGTACACGTATGTACAGAACCTTCTTACTTACTTCAAACAAAGATGTCGTAGACTTTGATGTTGTTAATGATGAGTATACTTTCGAGTTTCAGTTCTAGCATTCTTACCATCAAAATAATTTTAAACTTAAAAGACCTTCTTAACAGAAGGTCTTTTTTATGCTTAATTCGCTACTTCACTAATGAATTTCAGTCGGTATAAGCGTAGTTCTTCGTCTTCGTAGTCACCATCAAATTCTTTCATGGCTTCTTCGAGGTCATCGGTTTCGGCCTCCAAGAAATAATCATGGATTTCCTCTTGCTGATCTTCGTCCAACACTTCATCAATCCAATAATCCAGATTCAATTTTGTTCCGCTAAAAACAATCTGTTCCATCTCTTTAATAAGTTGTGGAATCTCAATTCCCTTTGCTGATGCAATATCACTTAAGGGAAGTTTTCGGTCTACGTTCTGGATAATGTACAACTTAAGAGCAGAGTTAGCACCCGTGCTTTTTACGACAAGGTCATCTGGTCTAATAATTTCATTCTCTTCAACATAACTGGCTATAAAAGCAATAAATGGCTTCCCATATTTCTTGGCTTTCCCCTCACCTACCCCATAAATAGTGGTAAGCTCTTCTTGAGTTACGGGATATTTCATTGCCATATCTTCCAACGATGGATCTTGAAAAACTACAAATGGAGGCACTCCAAGCTTATCCGCTTGACTTTTACGCAAATCCTTAAGTTGTTTCAACAGCTTTTCATCAGAAACTCCTGCTTTTGCCGCACTTACAATAGCATCGTTCCCCTCTTTGGTATACGTATGGTCCACCGTCATCATAAAAGACTCAGGCGACTTTAAATACGCTTTACCCTCATCTGTTACACGCAATATTCCGTACTGCTCTATCTCCTTTTTTAGAAGACCGGCAACCAACGTCTGGCGTATTAATGCCATCCAGTATTCCTTATCCTTGTCTTTTCCTATTCCAAACTCCTCCTTTTCATCTGATTTATGAGATGTAATCAAGGCATTTACTTTTCCTAAAAGAGTCCGTACTACTTCCTTGGATTTAAACTTTTCGTGGGTAGCCATTACTACCTTCATTAGCTTAACTACATTTTCCTTGGCTTCTTGTTTTTCTTTTGGATTTCTGGTATTATCATCCATATCGGCCCCTTCACCGTTCACTTCATCAAACTCTTCTCCAAAATAATGGAGCATGAATTTTCTACGTGACATGGAGGTTTCTGCATAAGCTACGACCTCTTGTAACAGGGCATTCCCAATTTCTTGTTCGGCAACCGGTTTATTGGACATGAATTTTTCCAGCTTCTCAATATCCTTGTACGCATAAAATGCTAAACAATGCCCCTCACCGTCATCTCTTCCTGCCCTACCCGTTTCTTGATAGTAACTCTCTATACTTTTTGGTATATCGTGATGGATTACAAAACGAACATCCGGCTTATCTATTCCCATCCCAAAAGCAATGGTAGCAACCACCACATCTACATCTTCCATCAAGAACATATCCTGATACTTAGATCGTGTTTTGGCATCAAAACCGGCATGGTACGGTACCGCACTAACTCCGTTAACCTGAAGCACTTGCGCCAATTCCTCTACCCGTTTTCTACTCAAACAGTAAATTATACCTGATTTTCCCGTGTTTTTCTTTACAAAACGAATAATATCAGAATCAACATTGGCCGTTTTAGGGCGTACCTCGTAAAAAAGGTTAGGTCTATTAAAAGAAGCCTTAAAAGTTGTAGCATCTGTTATGCCCAAGTTTTTTATAATATCTTCTTGAACCTTTGGAGTAGCCGTAGCCGTAAGTGCTATTATGGCAATATTATCATCTAACTTATTGACAATATTTCTTAAGTTTCTATACTCTGGCCTAAAATCATGGCCCCATTCTGAAATACAATGTGCCTCATCTACCGCTACAAAAGATAGTTTTACAGATTGTAAAAATTCAATATACTCCTCTTTGGTCAATGATTCGGGAGCAACGTACAATAGCTTTGTAATGCCATCTCTGATATCTTGCTTCACCTGCCTAACCTCCGTTTTTGTTAATGAAGAATTAAGCACGTGGGCAATTCCAAACTGATCGGAAATACCTCTTATAGCATCTACCTGATTTTTCATCAATGCTATTAAGGGCGAAACCACAATGGCCGTACCTTCTTTCATTAATGCCGGAAGTTGGTAACAAAGTGATTTACCTCCACCTGTGGGCATTATGGCAAAAGTGTTGTTTCCTTCCAAAAGGCTTGTAACAACACCCTCCTGTAGACCCTTAAATTCAGAAAAACCGAAATGTTTTTTTAACGAAGCATGCAAATCAGTTTTTTTCAAAACATTTTTATCTTTTGCCATCTTTCGTTAAAAACTTTAGGTAATTGTATCTTAATTGTTGAAATATCATACTTTTCGTTGCGGGGGACTCTAATTTAGTCAAAATATATTTAAGGGTATTAAATTAGCTATACGTCAAGATTATGTAATTTTGTAATCTTAAATATAAAACAAAGTTTTAGAAACCATTCGGGTTTTAGGATAGTTTTATTTTAAACGAGCGTATTTGTCGATTACGAGCACATAAAAACAACAAAATTTTAACCTTTTTCATAGTTTGAACGATAGCAAAGCTATTCTTGCGGTTGCCAAGAAAACGATAGAAACAGAAAGTGCATCTATACACCATTTAGGCACTTTATTAAACGAGGAATTTTCGGATGCAGTAAATTGTATTCTTGAGTCTAAAGGAAGGGTTATTGTTTCCGGCATAGGCAAAAGCGCTATAATTGCCTCTAAAATTACCGCAACATTAAACTCTACGGGAACACCGGCCATCTTCATGCATGCCGGTGATGCCATTCACGGAGACCTTGGAACCATTCAAGAAGATGATGTGGTGGTCTGCATTTCAAAAAGTGGTAGTACCCCCGAAATAAAAATGTTGATACCCCTTGTAAAAAGAGGAACCAACAAACTTATAGCCATGACCGGCAATACCGAATCTTATTTGGCCAAAGAAGCAGATTTTATAATAAATACTTACGTAGAAAAAGAAGCTTGCCCAAACAACTTAGCGCCCACCACCAGTACCACTGCTCAACTTGTTATGGGAGATGCGCTTGCCATCTGTTTGCTTCAACTAAAAGGGTTCAGCAGTAAGGATTTTGCTAAATATCACCCCGGCGGCTCTTTAGGAAAACGTTTGTACCTAAGGGTTTCGGATATTGTAGGAACCAATCAAAAGCCACAAGTACATATTGATGCGGAGGTTAAAAAAGTAATTGTAGAAATTTCCGAAAAAATGCTTGGCGTAACCGCGGTTACCCAGAACGAGGAAATAGTAGGTATTGTAACGGACGGTGATATTAGACGCATGCTCAACAAGTACGATAATATTAGTGGCCTAACGGCAAAAGATATAATGAGTAAAAACCCAAAGACTATATCCGTAGATGTTCTTGCCATAGAAGCCTTGGAGCTCATGCAAGAAAAGGGTATCTCACAATTATTGGGCGTAGATGGTAAAAAATATATGGGTGTTGTACATTTGCACAACTTGATCAACGAAGGTATATTATAATGGCGAAGGAAAATACGAAGTCCCCCGACGAAATGTCGTTTTTAGACCACTTAGAAGAACTAAGATGGCATTTAATACGATCGGTCTTAGCAGTAATCATACTAGCTACAGTGGCATTTGTAATGAGTGGTTTTATTTTTGACACTGTCATCTTTGGACCCTCTAAAATGAATTTCCCAACATACCGGTTATTTTGTGAAATTGCTACTTACTTGGATTTTGATTCTGCCTTTTGTGCCGACAAACTTCCGTTTACTATACAGAGTCGTACAATGGGCGGGCAATTTTCTGCCGATATCTGGACAGCTATATGGGTAGGCTTTATTGTAGGCTTCCCCTATGTTCTCTATGAGCTATGGAAGTTTATTAGCCCAGGACTTCACCCCAATGAAAGAAGGCATTCAAAAGGTTTTATTTTTATTGCCTCGTTTCTCTTTTTCATGGGTGTCCTTTTTGGATACTATGTGGTTGCCCCACTATCTATCAACTTCTTGGGCACCTACCAAGTAAGTGAAATAGTTTTAAATGAATTTGACCTTGACTCCTATATCAGTACCGTTAGAACGGCAGTGATTGCCTGTGGAGTTCTTTTTGAGCTGCCTATAATTATATACTTTTTGACAAAAGTGGGCGTGGTGACTCCCGAAATACTTAAAAAATACAGGAAAATTGCCTTGGTGGTCGTTTTAATACTCTCTGCGGTAATCACTCCACCAGATGTAACCAGCCAGATTATTGTAGCGGTACCGGTAATCTTTTTATACCAAGTAAGTATCTATATATCAAAAGTGGTGTTGAAAAAAGAGGCTAAACGCGAGAAAAAAGCAAGAGAAAAAGGGTTAAAGAAAACGTAAACGTAAGGCTATTTCAAAAGTTTCCCGTTTCTTTAATTTTTGATGGTCAACAAAATAGACCGTCAAAACAAAAAATACGAAATTGCTAAGATGAAGTTAAGAGCTGAAAATATAATGAAGGCCTACCGCGGCCGAAAAGTAGTTAAGGGTATTTCCTTGGAAGTAAACCAAGGGGAAATCATAGGGCTGCTTGGTCCAAACGGTGCCGGAAAGACCACTTCTTTCTATATGATCGTTGGCTTGGTAAAGCCAAATGGAGGCAATATTTATTTGGATGGAACGGATATTACCAACTTCCCCATGTACAAAAGAGCCCAAAACGGCATTGGGTATCTAGCACAGGAAGCTTCTGTTTTTAGAAAGCTAAGTATAGAAAAAAACATTCTTAGTGTACTTCAACTTACCAAACTCAGCAAAAAGGAACAGCTGATGAAAATGGAATCGCTCATCGAAGAGTTTAGCTTGGGACACATTCGTAAAAGCCGTGGAGATTTACTTTCCGGTGGCGAGCGTAGACGTACAGAAATAGCACGTGCGTTGGCTACCGACCCTAAGTTTATTTTATTGGACGAGCCTTTTGCCGGTGTAGACCCGGTTGCCGTTGAAGACATTCAACGTATTGTAGCTCAACTTAAAGACAAGAACATTGGTATTCTGATTACCGACCATAACGTACAAGAAACTTTGGCCATTACAGAAAGGTCATACCTTATGTTTGAAGGAGGCATCTTAAAATCTGGAATTCCAGAAGATTTGGCCGCAGATGAAATGGTCCGTAAAGTGTATTTAGGTCAGAACTTTGAACTCCGTAAAAAGAAACTAGACTTCTAAAAATCAGCTTTTCTCGCTCAAATTAGAAACTAAAGATGCGCCCACGTAAAAAACGATAATTACGGGCACGGCCAATACGCGCAACGTCAGCAAAAGAACGGCGCTAATGATTATAAAGATATATCGCACCGCATTATCTTTAAAACTCCATGTTTTGAACTTTAAGGCAAATAATGGAATATTAGCATTTAGTAAGTACGTACTTAAAATCGATATAAAGACTAAAAACCACGTATTAAGAATTATTCCGTTTAGCGTATCATTGTCATGATACTGTAAAATCAATGCTAAAGAAAGAATCAACAAAGCATTTGCCGGTGTTGGTAGACCTACAAAAGAAGACACTTGGTTTTCATCTATATTAAATTTTGCAAGTCGATAGGCCGAGCCCAGGGTGATTAAAAACCCGAACAAAGGAATAAAATCCATCAAACTCATAAAAGAATATGCCGAACCACCTTCTGACCAACTGCCAAAATTAGCCATATTCAACAATTGAAACATTACAATTCCGGGTACAAGCCCACTTGTAATCATATCCGCAAGAGAATCCAATTGCACCCCCAATTCACTTTGAACGTTCAAAACCCGCGCCGCCAATCCGTCAAAGAAATCAAAGAAAATTCCTAAAAAAACGTATAATGCTGCCATTTCCAACTGGTTAGACGCCGCAAAAATCGTAGCGACACATCCACAGAAAACATTTAATAGGGTGATGAGATTAGGAATATATTTTTTCATGAAACCATTTGCTTTGGGGTAAAAATAACACAATTTAACATCAATAATGTTAGACCATTATTTATTCGGATATTTGCGCAACCAAATTCAGTAAAAATAACAATGACATTGAAAAAATTACTCCTCCTCCTTCTTTGTGGTTTTTCTTTTTTGGGCTTCTCCCAAGCACCTGAATTGACTCCCTTATCCAAAATAAGCGTGGTTACCTGTGGCCCTGGTAGCGAACTGTACTCAACCTTTGGACATAGTGCCATCCGGATTGAAGACGCCAGCCTAGGCATAAACGCAATTTACAATTATGGTACGTTTGATTTTACCACACCTAATTTTTACATGAAATTTACCCGTGGAAAATTGGATTACACACTTGCCAGACAAAGTTTTCCATATTTCCTTAAAGAGTACAAGTATGAAAACCGATGGGTAAAAAGCCAAAAACTAGAGTTAACACTGACCGAACGCCAAGAGCTTTTCAATTTTCTTGAAAATAATTACCTTCCTGAAAACAGGGATTACAAATACGATTTTTTCTATAACAACTGTGCCACAAAAATATGGGACATACTTAAAGAGGTTTATGGCGATAAACTCGTTTTTGATAAAAATTACTTGAACGAATTGTATACACACCGGCAACTGATACGCCAAAAGGTTAGAATAAATTCATGGTCAGGTTTTGGTATAGACTTAGCACTGGGCTCCGTAATAGATGATGTTGCCACCGCCAAAGAACATATGTTCTTACCGGATTATATTCTGGAACAGCTAAACGTAGCCCAACTAAATGGTAAACCTTTAGTAGAACAATCCACAGTCTTACTTAAACAGGCACCTAAGGAAACTAGTTCCAACTTTTTTCTTTCTCCAGAACTCTGGTTAATTGTATTCCTGATTATAGTATTGACTTTAACCTATTTTGATTTCAAGAATAATACCCGAAGAAGGTGGCTGGATTTCACCCTGTTTTTCTCCACCGGACTTATAGGTCTACTTATCATTTTTCTTTGGTTCTTTACGGACCATAGCGCCACTGCCGGCAATTTTAATTTCTTGTGGGCATTTCCGCCAAACCTAATTATAGCTTTTGTGGTCGCTCAAAAGAGAGGTCCCAATTGGATTGCCAAATACGCTATTTTCCTAGCCGGGTTGATTATTATCTCGGGACTTTTATGGATGCTGGGTGTACAACTTTTTTCCCCTTTGATATTGGCCATTTGGGCAGCCCTTATCGCACGGTATTTATTTTTATTCTGGTCTTATCACAAGCCAAAAATCGCATAATTGCATGAACTTACTTACAGTTGAAAATATTTCAAAATCATATGGCGAGCGTGTCTTGTTCAGTGATCTTTCCTTTGGTATCAATAAAGGCCAGAAAATTGCTTTGATAGCCAAAAACGGAACAGGAAAAACATCCATCTTAAATATAATGTCCGGTTTGGATAGTCCAGATTCCGGGCAAGTAAATTACCGGAAAGGTATTCGCGTTTCTTTTTTAGATCAAGAACCAGATTTTGACCCCGATTTAACGGTAGAGCAGACTATTTTTGCATCGGACAATGAAATACTTCAGGTGATAAATGCCTATGAAAAGGCATTGCACAATACAGAAGATGCAGATGCGTATCAAACCGCTTTTGAGGCAATGGACCGTTTTAATGCTTGGGATTTTGAAACACTCTACAAGCAAATCCTCTATAAATTAAAATTAGATAATTTAGATGCCAAGGTTGGTTTACTCTCTGGTGGACAGAAAAAGCGCTTGTCATTGGCCAACGCCATAATCAACAAACCAGATTTATTAGTTCTTGATGAACCCACCAACCACTTGGACCTGGAGATGATAGAATGGCTAGAGGACTATTTTGCCAAAGAAAACATTAGCCTCTTTATGGTAACGCACGATCGTTATTTCTTGGAAAGGGTATGTAATGAAATTATTGAACTGGAAAACGGCCAACTTTACCCTTATAAAGGCAATTACTCGTATTACCTAGATAAAAGAGAGGCCCGTATTGAGCAAGAATCTGTTGAACAACATAAATCCGAACGTCTTTTTAAAAAAGAATTGGAATGGATGCGAAAGCAACCTAAAGCACGTACCACTAAATCAAAATCACGAATAGATGATTTTAGTGCCATAAAAGAAAAAGCAAGCCAACGTAGAAATGACCACGAGGTTCAGCTTGAAATTAATATGGAACGGGTAGGCAGTAAAATTCTTGAACTCCACAAGCTTGTAAAATCATACCCCGGCAAACCTATCCTGGATAAGTTTGATTATACCTTTACAAAGGGAGAACGAATAGGAATCATAGGCAAAAACGGAACAGGCAAATCCACATTTTTGAATATTGTAACCGGATCGGACCAACCGGATGCTGGAAAGGTCATTGTGGGCGATACCATTAAATTTGGTTATTACACCCAAAAAGGAATCAATATAAAAGAAGGCCAAAAGGTAATTGATGTAATCCGTGAATTTGGAGATTTCATTCCGCTTATGAAAGGGCGACAGATTTCCGCGCAACAGCTTTTGGAGCGTTTTCTTTTTGACCGCAAAAAACAATATGATTTTGTAGATAAATTAAGCGGTGGAGAAAGAAAGCGGTTGTACTTGTGTACTATTCTTATTCAAAATCCAAATTTCTTGATACTTGATGAGCCTACCAATGATTTGGATATTGTAACTCTAAACGTTCTTGAAAGCTTCCTTTTGGACTTCCCCGGATGTTTAATCGTGGTTTCTCACGACCGTTATTTTATGGATAAAATTGTGGACCACCTATTTGTGTTCAGAGGAAATGCCGTTATAGAAGATTTTCCCGGAAACTACTCTGATTTCAGAACCTATGAAGATAGTAAAGTATTAGAAAGCAGGGAAGAGAAAGCCAATGCTAAAGAAGCAGCCGCTACCAAATCGCAACAGAAACAGAGCAGCTCCAAGAACAAACTCCCGTATTTAGAGCAGAAAGAATACAACAAATTAGAAAAGGATATCAAAAAACTAGAAGAGAAAAAAGTTACCGTCCAGAACAAATTTACTGATAGTTCTTTGAGCGGCGAGGATATTGATAAGCTTTCCATAGACTTAAAAGAAATCAACGAAGCTATAGATGCTAAAACAGAGCGCTGGTTTGAACTTTCTGCGCAAATGGAGGAATAGTCCCACTAAAATAGTTCTAAGTGCAAAAGTTACGTAAACACCTACAATTCCTGGTTAAAGCTACCAATCAACATGGGGTACACTCCCCTTTTGTCTATAGCTACGTTACAAAATGCCTTTATAACAAATTAAAATACAAGGGTTCTAAAAGTATTAATGTCCTTTTTAAAAGTATTTCTTATTTTGAAGCAAAGCGGATAATGCTGCCGGATGGTGAAAACGAGCTTAAAGAAGCGATACTGAAAAAATTTCCTGAAATTGAATTTGTAACGGAAGAAGCGGATATTATTTTTCTTCCTAAAGAAGGAGCTGATCAAGCAGAAAAGCTTCTTTCCAACAAAAAAAATCTTCATAACAACACCATGGTTTTGATAGATTATATCTATCTATCTAAGAAGAATGAAGCTATTTGGAAAACTTTAAAACAAAATCACAAAGTAACCGTAACGGTTGATATGTTTTATTGCGGAGCTATTTTCGTTCGAAGGGAACAAGTAAAAGAGCATTTTAAAATTCGGATTTAAACGCTAATTTTAGATTAAATTACCAATATGTACAACAATACTATTTATTATATTCTCGCTGCTTTAGCCGTTATATACATATTAATTTCAATGAACAATCGCCGACAATCTAAAGACCGTAAATCGCGTAAATTCATGGATAGCTACGAACGTAAAAACACATCTAAAAAAGATAAGAAAGAAGATTGAAGATTAATGATTGGCCTTAACCTTCAATGCGGACTTTACCAAAACCTCTAAGAAATGAAAATATACACCAAAACAGGTGACAAAGGCACTACCGCTCTAATAGGAGGTACACGGGTAAAAAAACATCATGTTCGCATAGAATGTTATGGTACCGTAGACGAATTAAACTCTTGGCTCGGGCTAATTAGAGATCAAGAAATAGATAGTAGGTCAAAAAAAACTTTGACCAAAATTCAAGAAAATCTGTTTGTTGTGGGCGCTATATTAGCAACCGATCCAGAAAAAACGACGCTTAAAAATGGTAAAAAGCGACTAAATATTGTAGAAATAAAAGCGGAGGACATTGAATTATTGGAAAAGGAAATAGATGCAATGGATGCAATCCTGCCCCAAATGACACATTTTATTCTTCCTGGCGGTCACACCACCGTGTCATACTGTCATATTGCCCGAACCGTTTGCAGACGAGCAGAACGTATGAGCACACTTTTGTATGAAAATGCACCCTTTAATGAAAATGTATTGTTATTTTTAAACAGACTCTCCGACTATCTATTTGTACTGGCACGGAAATTGTCAGAAAATTTACACGCCGAAGAAGTAAAGTGGATTCCAGAGAATACGGAAAAAGGCAAATAACGAAGCGATTAGAAAAATTTATCTGTGTTTAATTTGCTATTCTCTAATAATTTCTTTAATTCTTCGTTATCAAACTATTAAAACAAAAATAATAGTAATAAAATAGCCTCAATTACTTGGCTGTTTGTATTTAAAAATTATTTTTGCAAAAATTTAAATTGAACAACTGAAATGTATTGGACATTAGAACTAGCATCATATTTAAGTGATGCACCCTGGCCCGCAACAAAAGACGAATTGATAGATTACTCAATCCGTACAGGTGCGCCCCTAGAGGTGGTCGAGAACCTTCAGTCTATGGAAGAAGAAGGCGGTGAGATTTACGAATCCATCGAAGAAATCTGGCCAGACTATCCTACAGAAGAAGATTATCTCTGGAACGAGGACGAATATTAGAAATATTACGTTAATTGAAACAAAAAAGTCTCTATCGAGGCTTTTTTTTTATGTAATTTTGGCAGGCATTCAGGTGAAATGTACATAGGTTCCAAACTGGAATACCTTTTGCAAAGAAATACAATACAGGTATATTGTAGAAATAATGCCCCACCGCAATCAATTTCCCAAAAGCGGTATAAATACTAAACAGCTAGAAATGAGTTTTTTAAATTCGATATTAAAAGTATTCGTAGGTGATAAATCTGAAAAAGACGTAAAAGAACTACAACCTCTTGTAGAACAGATTAGGTCTTTTGAAAAGCAATTAGAAGGGTTAAGTCATGATGAATTACGTGAAAAGACTAACACCTTTAAACTTAAAATAGCCGAGGACATTAGCGAATTCACCAAAAAAATAGGTGAATTAGAAGCGGAAGTAAAAACGTCTACGGATATTGATAAGAACGAAGACATTTATGCTGAAATAGATAAACTCAAGGAAGAATCATATAAAGTAAGTGAAAAAACACTGAACGAAATTCTACCTATTGCCTTTGCCGTAGTTAAGGAAACGGCCAAGCGCTTTACCCAAAATGAAACTTTACAGGTTACGGCATCGGAATACGATCGTGAATTATCCGGCTCAAAGGATTATGTAACTCTAGATGGGGATAATGCCATTTGGAAAAACTCATGGAACGCCGCAGGTAAAGAGGTTACTTGGGACATGATTCATTATGATGTACAGTTGATAGGAGGTATTGCTTTGCACCAAGGTAAAATTGCCGAAATGCAGACAGGTGAAGGTAAGACGTTAGTAGCTACATTACCTTTGTACCTAAATGCCCTATCTGGGAACGGAGCTCATTTGGTTACCGTAAACGATTATTTAGCGAAAAGGGATAGCGCCTGGATGGCCCCTATTTTTGAATTCCATGGTCTATCAGTAGATTGTATTGATCATCACCGTCCAAATTCGGAAGGTAGAAGAGCTGCCTATAACGCAGATATTACGTATGGCACCAACAATGAATTCGGTTTTGACTACCTAAGAGATAATATGGCGCATACGCCAAAAGATTTGGTACAACGTCCACACCACTACGCTATTGTGGATGAGGTAGATTCTGTATTAGTTGATGATGCGCGTACACCGTTAATTATTTCAGGTCCGGTACCAGAAGGAGACCGTCATGAATTTAATGACCTTAAACCAAAGGTTGGAGATATTGTAAGCAAACAGAGACAACACCTAACAGGTGTTTTGGCGGAAGCTAAAAAATTGATTCAGGAAGGAAACACCAAAGACGGTGGTTTCCTATTGTTACGTGTACATAGAGGTCTTCCAAAGAATAAGGCACTAATTAAGTTCTTAAGTGAGGAAGGTGTTAAGCAGCTACTTCAAAAGACCGAAAACTATTACATGCAGGATAACAACAGGGAAATGCCTGTTGTAGATGAGGACTTGTTGTTCGTAATTGATGAAAAGAACAATCAGATTGAACTTACTGAAAAAGGTGTAAGTTATATCTCCGGAGAACAAAATAGAGATTTCTTTGTAATGCCAGATATTGGCGGAGAAATTGCGAAAATAGAAAATCAGAATCTTGACATTGAAAAAGAAGCAGAACTTAAAGAAGAGCTTTTTAAAGAGTTTGGAGTAAAAAGTGAGCGTATTCATACCATGAGCCAACTTTTAAAAGCTTATACGCTTTTCGAAAAAGATGTGGAATATGTGGTAATGGATAACAAGGTGATGATAGTTGATGAACAAACCGGTCGTATTATGGACGGGCGTCGGTATTCAGATGGACTTCACCAGGCTATTGAAGCGAAAGAGAATGTAAAAATAGAAGCCCTTACACAAACTTTTGCTACCGTTACGCTACAGAACTATTTTAGAATGTATAACAAGCTGTCCGGTATGACCGGTACGGCGGTTACCGAAGCAGGTGAATTCTGGGAAATATATGAGTTGGATGTTATGGAAATACCAACTAACAGACCTATTGCCCGTGATGATAGACATGACTTAATATACAAGACCAAGCGAGAAAAATATAATGCCATTATTGACGAAGTTACCAAACTTTCTCAAGCTGGCAGACCCGTTTTGATAGGTACAACTTCGGTTGAAATTTCCGAGTTGTTATCCCGAATGCTTACCATTAGAAAAGTTAATCACAACGTACTGAACGCCAAACTTCATAAAAAAGAAGCAGACGTTGTTGCCGAAGCCGGTAACCCTTGCGTTGTTACCATAGCAACCAACATGGCGGGCCGTGGTACGGATATTAAATTGAGTGATGAAGTTAAAAAAGCGGGTGGTTTAGCTATTATAGGTACAGAAAGGCATGACTCTAGACGTGTTGATAGACAGTTAAGAGGTCGTTCTGGTCGTCAAGGAGATCCAGGAAGCTCGCAGTTCTATGTGTCGTTAGAAGACAACCTAATGCGTTTGTTCGGTTCTGACCGTGTTGCTAAGATGATGGATAAGATGGGCTTGGAAGATGGTGAAGTTATTCAGCATTCAATGATGACTAAATCTATTGAGCGAGCACAGAAAAAGGTAGAAGAAAACAACTTTGGTGTTCGTAAGCGTCTTCTAGAGTATGATGATGTTATGAACGCACAACGTGAGGTAGTCTATAAAAGAAGACGTCACGCTATACAAGGAGAACGATTAAAAGTGGATATCGCCAATATGGTGTATGATACTTGTGAAGTTATTGCCGACACCAACAAAGCTGCAAGTGATTATAAGAATTTTGAATTTGAGCTGATAAAGTACTTCTCTATAACCTCTCCAATTTCAGAAGCAGATTTTACAAAAATGAGTGTTCAAGATATTGCCAATAAGGTATACTCTAACGCTTACAAGTATTATCAAGAAAAAATGGAGCGTAATGCCGCTACGGCATTTCCTGTCATTAAGAAGGTTTATGAAGATAGTGCCAATAAGTTTGAGCGTATTGTAGTTCCTTTTACGGACGGTATTAAAACGCTTAATGTGGTTACCAATTTAGAAAGCGCTTACGAAAGTAATGGAAAAGAATTAGTAACGGATTTTGAAAAAAATATAACCCTAGCCATTATTGACGATTCTTGGAAAACGCATTTGCGTAAGATGGATGAATTAAAACAATCTGTTCAGTTGGCTGTTCATGAGCAAAAAGACCCTTTATTGATTTATAAGTTCGAAGCTTTTGAGCTTTTTAAAGAGATGATAAACAAGGTTAACAAAGAAGTAGTTTCTTTCTTGTTTAAAGGGGAATTGCCAAGTGAAAACCCAAATCAGATTCAGGAAGCTAGAAATGTTAGTAAACCAAAGGAAAATCTTCAAACCAGTAAAGAAGAGATTCCTAATAGTGACGAACTGGCCGCACAGAACCGTGCTGCTGGTCAAACACAAGGTCAACGTCCACAAGTTACAGAGACCATTGTTCGAGAACGACCAAAAATTGGACGTAACGATAGGGTCACAATTAAAAATGTAATGTCTGGCGAAAGTAAAACAGTAAAATTTAAACAAGCAGAGCCCCTTATCGAAAAAGGAGAATGGGTTCTAATTGAGAATTAAAAAATAACATTTACTACAATGTAAATCGGCATCTTAGAGATAAGTTGCCGTTTTTTTTTGCCCGCTTAACGAGTAAAAAGTTACTTGAATACAATAGTATCTACTATTGCAGGGCTTAGAATAAATTACCCCAGAGCTTAAATTGCAGTTAATTAAGCAATTAGAGCTATAATTTATTCAGAATTTAACTTCTAGAGACACATTTACTGTACAGTAAAACAGTTAGCGTGTCTGATGAAGTGTCGCATATACCAAGCGGGCTCACTTCTTTTTTGAAAATGAATACCCAAAGTAGTATACATGCGAAAGCCAAAAATACGTCTGAACCGAATTAGTGACAAAACTAAGTTACTCCTTAAGTTCAACTATACATCATCTGCTCTTAGTCTACTTATAGGCCTGATCTGTTCGTTTGTATTTCATATGCAAGGGACCATACCTTATGTTTTCTATTTTTACTTTGTTCTTAATCTATTGAACATAGCTGCTTTCAACAAGCATAAGAACCTAACAACAATGGCTATCTATACTTCAGTACTTTCCTTTTTAAGTACCGTTGTAATTACATTATTCAGTGGCGGAATAAATAGTCCGTTTATCTTTATCCTAGGCTTAATTGTTCTTGCCGGTTATATATCAACAAGAGTTTTTGGCAAAGTTTATCTCTACCTTATTATACTCACCATAGTCTTTATTTATCTGGTTGATCACGCCAATCTTGACTTTATAATAAACGAGGTTCCTGATGGTTACAGAAATCTATTCAGTTTAATAAGTATATTATTTTCGGTCTATTTATTAGGAGGTGTTCTTGGTAAAAATTTACTAAGGACCCATCATAACCTTTACAAATCAAAAGCTAGGATTGAAAAAAGCGTTGACGAAAAAGAAAACCTGTTAAGGGAAGTCCATCATAGGGTTAAAAATAATCTTCAAACTGTTTCTAGTCTTTTAAACTTACAAGTTCGAAATACACCAAACGATCAAATAAAAGAGTTGGTTAAAAGTAGCCAAAATAGAGTAATGGCAATGGCTATGATACACGAAATGCTATATGTCCGGGATAATCTCTCTAAAATTGAATTTGGGTCTTACGTACAAGAACTTACCCAATATCTTCTAAGAACGGTTGAACGTAAAGACAGAAAAATAGACGTTATTATAAATATACCCGATACATTGTTAAACATTGATACTGCCATCCCTTTAGGCCTTTTAATCAATGAAACAGTCACCAAATCAATTAAATACGGATTCAAAGATGTAGAAGAAGGTAAAATAACCATTGCGCTTGAAAAGCGATATCAAAACAAATTTATCCTTAAAATTACAGACAATGGTGCCGGCTTTCCCCAAGACTATGATTTCAAAAACTCCAACACATTGGGGATGAAATTAATTCATAACCTTGCAAGACAATTACAGGGTACAATAGAGCGACTTCCGAGAAAAGAGGGCACAGCCTATGAACTAGTATTTCAAGATATTGCAAGTCAATTTAACACATAAGTGCTATATTGCTCCTATCATAATATCTTCCATTTTATCTTTCTCTATTCTAAATTAGATTTTTCCTTCTCTTAAGGAGAGAGAATTCATAATAATATTGTAGTTTTCTACCCAGAGCCCCAACTTTACCTTTAGATAGTACTTGCCTTTAGAAGAACGATGTAGTTGCACTAATTACATGGTAATTATTCTAACTACCTACTTCTGCTTCAATAGAAATAGTAATGCCAAAAATGAATGTAATTCAAAGTAGGTTGGACAACCAAAGTAGGTTGCTAATAAATTTTGCATACTCTTCATCTGCTTTATCCTTTTTGGTTGGCTTGTTTTTAATATTTGTATTGAAAATTACGGGTTATATATCTGGGGTATTCCTTCTATATGCGATATTAGCCCTTACCAATATACTTTTATATAAAATACACCATAAGCTATTAATTGCATCATTAATCAGCTCCATTCTATCACTTATCGGTGTAACAATAGTAACTATATTCAGTGGAGGAATCAATAGTCCGTTTATTTTTGTATTTAGTATAATTATTTTGGGCGGCTACATGACCGCCCATGTTGTCGGTAATATTTTCTTAACCGCAGTACTACTCGCCATCTTCGGAATATATAACATAAGTGAACATGGATTTATTATAAATGAAATTCCTGAAGACAAACAAGCCCTATTCAGTTTAATGTGTATCATCTTTTGCTCCTATTTATTATTTGTGGTCTTTGGGAAACACCTTTTACTGGCTCATGAAAATCTACAGGTTTCAAAATCCAAAATAGAAGCGGGCATTGCAGAAAAAGAAGTCCTTCTTAGAACGGTTCACCATAGAGTAAAAAACAACTTACAGACCGTTTCAAGCCTTCTAAGCTTACAATCTAAGAACACGGACAACATCAAAATAAAAGAGCTTGCCAACAGTAGTCAACTTAGGATCAATTCTATGGCTATGATACATGAAATGCTCTATATGCAAAACAATATATCCAAAATTGCCTTTAAACCTTACCTGCACGAACTTACGGATTTCTTGGTAAAATCCGCCAACAGTAAAAACCTTGATATTAGAGTAAATATAAATATGCCAGAAGTCAACCTAGGCCTGGATACTACTATCCCTTTAGGTCTACTCATTAACGAGGCAGTTACAAATTCCCTAAAATATGGTTTCCCAGAAAATACAACTGGTCAAATAGACATTCTTCTCAAAGAGAATACTGAAGAATCTCATAGTTATTGTTTAGATATTACCGATAATGGCATAGGTTTTCCTGAGGAAATTAACCATAAAACCACCACATCACTTGGACTTAAACTTATGCATAACCTAGGTAGGCAATTAAGAGGTTCGGTTACACGTATTAAAACCGAGAAAGGAACCGGTTACCATATTACTTTTAAAGATAAAGAGCGTCATCTACCGGGGCTAAATGGTTAAATTTCTAAAAAAGTAGCCTTCTTATTTTCCCTTTAAATTCTATACCTTTAAAGGACACAAGCACTTCTATACACATGAAAAATTCTCGCCGAAAGTTTTTGTCTTCCATTAGTATGTTAGCAGCAAGTACAGCTTTACCTCTCCACGCTTTTAATTTTGGGGCAACGGAAAAACTAAAGGTTGCTTTAGTAGGCACTGGAATACGAGGTATAACATTTTGGGGAAAAAGGTTAGTGGACCAATATTCTGAGATTATTGAGTTTGTAGGCCTTTCTGATATAAACTCAAGTAGACTGGCTTACAGTAAAAAATATATTGGGGTTTCATGTCCTGTTTTTGTGGATTTTGAAAAAATGGTAAAAGACACCCGCCCAGACCTCATCATCGTTACCACCAAAGACTCCACGCACCATCAATTTATAATAAAAGGGTTAGAAATGGGATGTGATGTACTCACTGAAAAACCACTAACCGTTGATGAAGCAAAATGCCAAGCTATTTTAGATGCCGAAAGAAAATCAGAGAAGAACTTAATTGTAGGTTTTAATTATAGATGGAGTCCTTATGCTACAAAAATTAAAGAACTCTTAATGAACAAGACAATTGGCGATTTAGTCTCTGTAGATTTCAATTGGTATCTGAACACTTATCATGGTGCATCTTACTTTAGAAGATGGCATGGAGAAATGGAGAGCAGCGGCTCTCTTTGGGTGCACAAGGCCACCCATCATTTTGATCTATTGAATTGGTGGATAGACTCTGAGCCCAATGAAGTGTTCGCCTATGGAGATTTGGAGTTCTACGGAAAAAATGGTCCGTTTAGAGGAAAAAATTGTCGTAACTGTAATCATACGAAAGAGTGTGATTTTTATTGGGACATTTCACAAGATGAATTCATGAAGGAACTATATGTTAACCATGAACATCAAGACGGTTACATACGGGACAACTGTCTATTCCGGGAAGACATAGACATCTATGATAAAATGTCTGCCCAAGTAAAATACACGAACAATACCATCCTAAATTACTCGCTTACCACTTACTCTCCCTTTGAAGGCTGGAGAGTAGCTTTTAATGGCACAAAAGGTCGGATTGAGGCTTCACAGGATATCCCCTATCACAAAATCGATACTATTTCCGAAGCGGAAAAACATACTAACGAAATGGCTCAGACAAATGAAGAAGAACTCTCCTATGAACCTATTATAATACATAAACTTTGGAGCGAACACGAGACTATACAAGTTCCAATGGAAAAAAGGGGGCACGGAGGTGGCGACAAACGTTTACAAGACAAAATATTTAAAACCGCAGATAGTGAAGACCCCTTTGGCAGAACGGCAGGTATAAGAGATGGCGCTATGTCAATTCTAATTGGTATTGGTGCAAGAAGAAGTATTGAACAAGAAAAAGCCATACGCATTTCACAACTTACCGATTTAAAACCCAAAAAAAAGCGTGGATAAATGTTAAAAACTTTGCCTACAAGGTAGTATTTAACTTACTATTGTTGATTGTGCGATAAAACCTATTTAGATTTACCTCTCTTACAAACGTGTTACTTATAGTTACCGAAGAGCAAAACAGACACCCTTCTATGCAGCAAAGTACCGATCTAGAAAAAAAACTGAAAAGCAAGGTTAGACTTGTCCTTAAAGTCAATTACTACTCTTCTGTGTTTTCTCTAATTTTTGCTGCACTATGTTACCTTTTTCTGAACATAACGAATGTCATACCTTATATTTTTCTTGCATTTGGAATTCTGAATCTAATTAATATCCTTTCCTACAAATATCACAAAAGCCTTACACTTACTTACAACGTTGTTTCAATGATGACGCTTGCAGGAGCTAGCGTTGTTACTTTATATAGTGGCGGAATAAATAGTCCTTTTATTTTTGTTCTGGCATTAATAGTAGTTGCCGGATACGTTACCACAAAAGCTTACGGTGCACTTTACCTTAATTTGAATATATTGATTATTGTTCTCATTTATCTACAGAATGTAGCTGATTTCAACTTTGTAAAAAATGTGGTGCCGGAAGAGTCAAAAAACCTATTTGCCCTTCTGAGTGTATTATTTTCCGTTTATCTACTTGGTGGTGTTTTTGGTAAAAACTTATTACAGGCACATCACAACCTGTACAAAACCAAGAATGAACTTGAAGAAAAAATACGCGAAAAAGAAACCCTAATAAAAGAAGTACACCATAGAGTAAAAAACAACCTACAGACGGTTTCTAGCTTACTAAGCCTACAATCAAGAAGTATTGTGGACAAGGACGTTAAAAGTCTTCTGAAAAGCAGTCAAAACCGAGTAATTACCATGGCCATAGTTCATGAAATGCTATATATGCGGGAGGATTTATCTAAAATTGAATATAAATCTTACGTTCAGGAACTTGCAGAATATTTAGTCCGATCAATAAAGGGGACTAGTAGCAATATTACTTTAAACATAGATATTCCTAACGTAAAATTGAATATTGATACGGCTATACCTTTGGGCCTGTTAATAAACGAGACAGTTACCAATGCTCTTAAATATGGAATTGTAGATGAAAACAAAGGAGAGATTTGTATTAAGCTAAGAAAAACGGAAGGAAATGAGTTTATTTTAAATTTGGGTGATAATGGTCAGGGCTTTCCTGAGGAAATTACCCATAAAAACTCAAAATCTCTTGGTCTTAAACTCATACACAATTTATCGCGCCAACTTCAAGGCTCAATAATGCGAGACCTTACTCAAAAGGGTACACACTATACAATAAAGTTCAAAGAAATAAGGGATCAAGTTACCAGTGTAGCCTAGCCTCGCTCTTAAGAAAGAACTATTTCTTTACGTGAGATTTTAATGTGCGTAGTACTCCTTTTGTTTTTGGAAACAATAGAATATGACTTAAAATCAAAGCAATAGCTATTATTAGAACGAATAACATCATAGAAACTGTTTTTAAATTTATACTAAAAGCTGATTATCTAATTAAGCTATAAATGTCAAAGCTTTAATCATTATTCTTTCAATTTATTCGGACTTAGTTGGCATTGGCATTAATTTCACTTATGTTGATAATCGAAAAATCTTAAGGCTATCAGCTAAAATAGAAGCCATTTCAAAAATGTAATTAGACGTCTTATAGTTGATAAACTCGGTAAGTGCTTATTTGGAAATCCCGCATGACATAAATTTCTTTAGTTCCAAAATTGACCGAACTATATTCTAAACTTCAAGTTTTTTATTTTTGATTAAGCCATTTTAGCTTTGTTTCTTTTTGTAGTAAAAGAAAGCGCCTTGGTTACCCTAGCATTATCTCTCTTGTACAAACGTGCAACCTCAACTGTATTTTCCGAGCTAACTTCCTCCGTAGAAGTTTCAGTAACAATGCTCATTTCTATAGTGGCAACTTTAACCTCTTCAGTAGCAGTTTGAGCTTGAGCAGTTACTCCGATAAAAAGAACAAAAATTAAAGTTGCGATAGTTTTCATGACTTGACGTTTTATATAATTAAAACGCCGCAGACCCTATCCTACCGAGGTTCCATTCGCTGAAAAACCCCTAATTTTCGGTTATCGGCACAACTTCGGTTCAAGTGTAAAAAAGCACCGATGAACGTAATTCATCCTAAAAACACCTTACCGAGATTAAGTGTTTTTAATCGGAAAACGAGTGTGTTTTACAAACTATAAAAGCTAGAACAGCAACAATACAATATTTCTTTTTGGCAATACTTATGTTGTGCTACGCCACAACCTATCATTATGTAAAGGTCATGCAGAAATAAGAATGGAGAAGAAGGGAAAAGCAGATTAAAACTCATTACTCTTAACCCATATCCAAAAATCAGCATATAAACATAGTAATCCAAATACAAGTTCCCTTGCTAACATATACTAGTGCATTAAGCCTGGTCTAATAGAATTGAAGAGTAACCGAGGAAAAAATCATAAAACGTAACCCATGCCATAACTATCAGAGAGTAAAGAAATATCCCGTGAAATTTATCTGTGAGATTTTAGATAGATTATTCCTAAGAAACTAAAAAAGTCTTGAGTATTAAAGTTAAGGCTTACTACATAAGAAATGGATTAAGCCATTTTAGCTTTGTTTCTTTTTGTAGTAAAAGAAAGTGCCTTGGTTACCCTAGCATTATCTCTCTTGTACAAACGTGCAACCTCAATTGTATTTTCCAAGCTAACTTCCTCTGTAGAAGCTTCAGAAACAATGCTCATTTCTATAGTGGCAACTTTAACCTCTTCGATAGCAGTTTGAGCTTGAGCAGTTACTCCGATAAAAAGAACAAAAATTAAAGTTGCGATAGTTTTCATGACTTGACGTTTTATATAATTAAAACGCCGCAGGCCCTACCCTACCGAGGTTCCATTCGCTGAAAAACCCCTAATTTTCGGTTATCGGCACAACTTCGGTTCAAGTGTAAAAAAGCACCGATGAACGTAATTCACCCTAAAAACACCTTACCGAGATTAAGTGTTTTTAATCGGAAAACATATACATTTTTTAATCCCTAAATTTCACTTTTTAATAATTATGGCTAGTTTGAATGGTTTAACTGTTTATTGTTCTTTACGTAAGTTTTAGATACCGATTTAACTATAGCCTAAAACCCAAAGAGCTACAACAATACCCTTTATCTAACATATTTGTCCAGGGTCAGGAGACTGCAATTATATATTGATAGTTTTCTTACAACAAAGAGCAGAGCTTAAGAAACTTGTATCAGAAGACTTACATCAACAACAGATGAACGAACGATCAACAACTAACTTTTATCGATTATTAGTTAATATAATTGGAGCGATAAATCAAAATGAATAATTTGCGCTTTCTTTTGAAAAAGAAAATGGATTAATTTAAATCACTAATTATGAGACGTAATTTAATTACACGATTTTTTCTGTTCTCAATGCTATTCGTATCATTTATCATGGTACCTGCAGCTTGTAGCAGCGATGACGGAGGAACAGACAAAGAACAAGTTGACCCAGACCCCGATCCGGAACCAGACCCAGATCCCGAACAGGTAGCGGACCCTACCAATGAGAATACTACTATAGATGCTACAGCAGCCGCTCATTCCAACGGAGTAAGTACTTCCACTGTAACCGTGCAATTAGCCGATGCAGATGGAAAAAAGTTAAGCGCTAGCGGAGGTACAATCGCCCTAACTACTACTGGATCTGCTACAATATCCGAAATCACTGATAACGCAGATGGAACATATACAGCAACCGTAAGTGGTGAGGTAGAAGAAACAATAACTGTGTCAGGAACATTAGATGGTACGGATATTACCAGTACTGTAGACATTACTTTTAACCCAGATGAGTCAAATCCAGCACAAGAAGCAGAACAGTCAACAGAAGCTGTTGGCCCTACTTTACTAAGAATCAACTGTGGAGGAGACGAAATAACTTTCGGTGATGTTACCTTTCTTGCCGACCAATATTTTGACGGTCCTACAGAAGCTTATAACAACCCCAATGTGGACGCTTCAGAAATTACAAATACGGATATGCCTGAACTCTATATTACAGAGAGAATAACTGATAATACAGATGTTAAAGGACCTTTCTCCTATAAAATTCCTGTTACAGATGGCACTTATACAGTTAAACTCTACTTTGCAGAAGTTTACTGGGGTGTTGAGAATCCAGAAGGATTAGGTGAAGATGACGGTACAGGACGTAGAATCTTTAATATTACCATGGAAGATGAAGCAATCTTTACCGGATATGATCTTTATAAAGAACATGGAGCATTATCTGCTGGTAGCCGTATGTACGATGTTGAAGTGGCGGATGGTGAGCTTACAATCATTTTTGAAGCAACTGTTAATAAACCAAAAGTATCAGCTATAGAAGTTTTCGGTACTGGAACAATCGGTTCTTAATAAGGCAACTTTCAAGTTAATATATAATAGGTCTTTGGAGAATATTCTCCAAAGACCTATTTTTTTTGAACCTTTGTAAGTAAGGAAACGTATACATACTATACTAATTCTTTAAAAGAAATTGACATGATATTTAAATCTATATTCTTATCCATATTCCTTTTAGCCTCCACTTCTTGCCAATCCCATGTTGAAAAGAAAAAACCCGCGCAAACGTCCTTAGCAAAAAAAGTAGCTATAAAGCTAACAAATCAAGATCTTTCAAATTTTGAAACGGCTTATTTTGCCAGTGGTTGTTTCTGGTGTGTAGAAGCCATATTTGAAAGTGTAAAAGGAGTCAAGGAAGTGGTCTCAGGGTATTCTGGTGGTACTGAAAAAAATCCCACTTACGAGCAAGTAGGTGGTGGTATGACAAGCCATGCAGAAGCTGTTAAAGTTTATTACGACCCAAAGGTTATTTCGTTTACAGCCTTAGTCCAAGTGTTTTTTGGATCTCATGACCCTACAACATTAAATAGACAAGGACCAGATCGTGGCCCCCAGTATAGATCAATCGCTTTTTATAAAAACGACAAAGAGAAACAGATTATTGACGGGTACATTAAAGCCTTAAAAGATCAAAACGTTTACGATGGCACACCCATTACAACAGAAGTCACCAAGTTTACAAAGTTTTATGACGCTGAGGACTATCACCAAGATTATGAGCGCAAACATCCAAATAACTCATATATTACAAACGTATCCGTACCAAGACTAAATCGTTTTAAAGAAAATTTTCAGGAGTATTTAAAAGATGGATCTCATTAAACCGAGTATCTTTTTTTCAATTAAAAACAAGCAGCCCGTTAAGGCTATTTTTTTTAGCTAACAACATGGTTTGGGACAGGTTAAATTTATTGAAGAATTATTTCGCTGTACTGAGAATTGATATTGATAGACTTATCTGATTTGTTGTTGTTGTTGTTGTTGTTGATATACCCCTTATAAACCACGCTAGTATGATTTGTTCTTTTATCTAATTTTAGGTTTGTTGGAAGTGTGAATTCAGACGCAGTTCCGTTCATATAAATATTTCCCTCTTTATTTGGCAGCCTACAAACAAATTCTGCATTTTGAAGTGAAACATCTAGTGTTTCAAATTCCTCCGCAATAGTACGTATCAATAAGGGGCCAAAACTGTTATTTATAAAAGCTGTTTTAACCAAGTTTTCAATAGTTACTTCCGAAGACTTGGCACTCAATTTAAGATTCAATACTTCGTCTAAATCAATGCTTTCGGAATAATCTGCCTTTAGTTGACCATAGTTCCACTTTTGAACACGAATAGGAGAATATGAAACCACAACCTTGGTTTCATCTCCATCAATAGTTGCTGCATACAATTTAGCATGGGAAAGCGTAGCGTTTATGTTATTAGTATGCTCGGCAAGTTTGACTTCCCCGTGACGTACGTTCATTTTAATCTTAGTGGATTTTGGCATTTTAATTTTTATGGTCTTCTTTATCTTATATTTCCTATTTTCTCCCTTTCTGTTAAAATAAAAAGTATTGGGGGAGTTCCTTTCATTACGCTCACTTTTCATTTTTGCCTCTATCCTCTCTTCTATGGCTTCTCTTTTTCTTTGCTTCTGTTCCTCTTTCCTTTCTAATTTATCTTCCATACGCTCATTCTGGGCTGCCATTCTTTCTTCTAACTCCTTTTCCCGTCGTTCTCGAACCTCCTTATGCTTTACCTCCATTTTTTGCTGCCACTCTTCCATTTTCTTTTGATAAGGCTCACCAAAATTTTTCTGAAAACCCTCTTGCCATTTTTTTAGATAGGCCTCACCTTCTTTTTCAAAAGCCTCATGGTCAAAATTAGGGTTTGGTGCTTCTGGCATTGGAGGTTCGGGAGGCATAGGCATTGCTACCAATTCTAAAAAATCAAAATCAAACTCGGGCATTTCCGGAATTTCAATATGTAAATCCTCCATATCTATAAAAGAAGGACCTTCCCAAGCCTTATCGCTCTGCGTGTTTACACTTATTTTTTTACTATTTCCAATGACGGAAATACCCCCTTTTTCAAAGTAGGCCGCCGCTTCTTCATCAGTTGCCCCTTCTAATTGAACTGTAGTTTCAATACTCACCCTATTTTTATTCCATGTATCAAACTCAATATCAGCATAGCTGGTATTAACTTCTAGGACGGCATTGTCTACAACCTCAAAATTTTCCGAATAAACTTTCTCTTTTATTTGCCCATTGGCCCCTATGCTGATGAGACATAGGAAAACCGTTAGGGACTTAAATATTAGTCTCTGTAACTGCTTCATTTTTTGATGATTTTAACTGATTTATTTTTTCTTTCAACCTATGCAATAACTGTAACCGCAATTGAAGGTTCTTCACCATTGCGGTAATGGTTTGATCATTAGGTCCTATTTCATTCAACTCATCGCTCAACCTACCATACTCCTCATTCAACTCCTTCAATTCTCCCATAAAACTATCGATCAGCACATTGTTTTTATCCGAAACCTCAAGGTCTGAAATCTCTAGGTTAATACTGGTCATATAATAGTTTTCTACTTTTCTCAAATCTGGGGAAAGGTCTCCCAAGGATAAGCTCTCTGCCGGTTTAACCTTTGTTTGCTTCTCAACAATAACCGCCTCTGAATCAGAGGCCTTTTCTACTCCAAGAAAATAAACACCCAAGCCCAATAACAGAACAATGGAAGCTGCTATTTGCAAATAAGGCAGTGGCCTCTGTTTCTGCTGTGGTAATTCCGTTCTCAATTTTTTAAGAAATCGTTCTTCATGGCCCGCGCTTAATAACGGGGCTTCCTCCTCTTCATCACTTTTAAAAAGCTTTTTAAGATCTTGCGCCATAATTCTTTTCTTTCAACAACTGTTTTAAATACCCTTTTCCCCTTAAAAGTCTAGTTCTACAAGCTGATTCCGTCAGGTCTAATATTTGGGATATTTCACTGTGGTCGTACCCTTCCATCAAATACATCATAACTACATATTTATATTTTTCAGGCAATTCTTCCATCGCACATTTAATATTTTTTAAAGTGATATCATCATTTACATTCCAATTGTCATCTTCCTCTAGAGGCATATGGCTTTCTTGAAACGGAACGGTTTGATGTTTTTTAGATTTCAGAAAATCTATACTCTTATTTATTACAATTTTTTTAAGCCATGCACCAAACGTAACATTCCCCTCATATTGTTCTATTTTTTGAAAGGCTTTTATGAAAGATTCTTGTAAAACATCTTCAGCATCTTTGGTATTTTTCACATACCGCATTGCAACGCAGAACATACCATCACAGTACTGCCGGTACAGTTGCATCTGTCCCTTCCTGTTATTCTTTTTACATTGTTCTACTAAATCTATCTGAAACATTGGTCGGTTTCGTGGTCAGTTTTAGGACGGTTCTATTATAAGGACGAAAGAAATACTCTTGTGTTGCAAAAAACTCATAATTTTGTAAAGATTTTAATTAGATACATTTGAAACAAGTTACAATACAAACCGAAAACATTATCCTAATCGTTCTAGATTACGGTGCTGTCATTCAAAAATTATTAGTTAAAGGTAAAGATGGAAACTATACCAATGTGGTGGTTGGCCTTAACTATCCGAGCGCTTATAAAAATGACAAAAAGTGCTTAGGAGCCTGCGTAGGTAGATACGCAGGAAGAATCTCCGGAGGTAGTTTTGTCTTGGACCAAGAAAACTACCCTCTGCATAATGTAAATGGAGTTCACTTACACGGTGGAAAACAAGGTTTTGCGCAAAAGACATGGAAATTTGAGGAAGTCAATCATGGCCCTGAACCTTTTATTAAACTGTCTTACTTCAGTAAGCATTTGGAAGAAGGGTATCCAGGAAATTTAAAAGTCACCGTAACATATAAAATAAAAGACAATGCATTGGTTATTGAACACAAGGCAGAAACAGACCGAACAACGGTACTGAACCTTACCAATCATTCTTATTTTAAACTAGACAAAGAAGAGAGTATAAAAGATTACTTGTTACAAATGAATTGTACACACTTTACAGAAAGTAATGCAAACCAACTGCCTACAGGAAAATTTGTTTCCGTAAAAGGGACTCCCTATAATTTTTTAGAGGAAAGAAGTTTGGGCAATACACCTTTAGACCTACCTTTTGCTATTCATCCAAAGACGAATCTAGCCGCCAGAATCAGTTCTAAAAAATCTGGGATTACTATGACCGTACAAACCAATCAGCCAGCGCTAATTGTTTATACGCCTCCAGAATTCCCTGGTATATGTTTTGAGACACAAAATTTTCCCGACGCTCCCAATCAACCTAATTTCCCCTCTTCCGTATTAAAACCAGGAGAAAAATACAGAAACATATCTCAATATCACTTTTCCGTTAGATAGCATAAAAAAAGCCCTAAGAAATTACTTCTTAGGGCTTAAAAATTTAATAAGCGTACTCTATGCTTCGACCATCAAATTCAATTCAACGGTAATATTATCTCTTGTAGCTTTACTATAAGGACATATTTCGTGGGCAGCATTAATTAAGTCTTCTCCTTTTTCTTTATCTACAGTGGGCAACAAACAATCCAAAGTTGCATCTATAAAAAAGCCATCTTCGTCTTTGTTGAAACCTATTATTGCCGTTACACTAAAATCACCTAAATCATCTACACCATGTTCTTTAGCAACAGCCTGTAAAGCACCCGCAAAGCAAGTTGAGTATGCTGCCGCAAATAACTGCTCCGGGTTGGTAGATTTACCATCTGTTTTTCCATCTGCACCAGGCATCTTAATATCTAAATCTACGGCACCATCATCACTCTTTACATGACCCGCTCTACCTCCTGTATTTGTCGCTTCCGTTTTAAAAATAGTTTTCATTACGTATAAGTTTTGATTACTTCATGAAGTTAAGCTAAGCATTTGTGAAAACTTAAAATGGATTATTAAATTATTGTGAAAACCATCATTACGGTTAAAAAAAGAATTGATTACGCCGCTAATTCGTAACTTAGAGTAAACAATTGTACTACAATGAAATTTCTAAAATGGATTCTTATCGTATTTGCTGTGTTAGGTCTTTTGTTCTATTTTGTAGTGAGCCCTTATATGCGGACACAAACCAAAAAACATAGCCCTGAACACACGGTCAACTATGTTAAAAATGGAATGGATTTGTCCGTAAACTATTCCAGTCCATCAAAAAAGAATCGAATTATATTTGGAGAACTTGTGCCATATGATATGGTTTGGCGTACCGGCGCAAATGAACCTACTACCTTTTCCACTAAAACCGATATAAAAATAAAAGGGGAAAACCTTCCTGCAGGCACTTATTCGTTGTGGACAAGACCTGGCCGACAAAGTTGGTCCGTTATCTTCAATAAAAATATTCCTACTTGGGGCGTGTCCATTCTTAGTGGAGGAAAAGAAACTACCAGAGTCATAGATAAAGACGTTATAGAAGTTGAAATACCTACCGAGCAGACCTCTCAGACCGTAGAAAACTTTACAATAGATTTTGATATGCAGCACGAACTCTTCATGCTTATGTCATGGGATAGAACACTGATTAAAGTACCCATTAGCAAATAAATTTGAACAATTCTAAGAACACTGATTAAAGTACCCATTAGCAAATAAATTTGAACAATTCTAAGAACACAGATAAAAAAGGTATTTCTGAAATTCAGAAAAAAAGGAAGAATCCGTTAGTGGCCACCAAATTGGTCAACGCCTTATGCAACGGAGACAAAACCGCTCTTGGGCAAGCAATTACTTTAATTGAAAGCAATCATACAAAACACGCTGCCAAAGCTAATGAGGTTGTTTCCCTATGTTTAAAGAAACAAAGCAAAAGCATTCGTATTGGTGTTACGGGAGTACCTGGGGTAGGGAAAAGCACGTTTATAGAAACTTTTGGTCAACTACTCACTTCACAAGGTAATAAAGTTGCCGTACTTACCGTAGACCCAACCAGTAGTCAAAGTAAAGGAAGTATTCTAGGGGATAAAACACGAATGGAAACACTGGCAAAAGACCCAAACGCTTTCATTCGTCCTTCACCTTCCGGACTTTCTTTAGGTGGGGTTACCCGTAAAACACGAGAAAGCATCATTTTATGTGAAGCAGCAGGTTATTCTATTATTTTAATTGAAACCGTTGGGGTTGGCCAAAATGAAACTACAGTCCATGGTATGGTAGATTTTTTTCTACTTCTAAAATTGGCCGGTGCAGGCGATGAACTTCAAGGAATAAAACGTGGTATTATAGAAATGGCCGATAGCATTGTTATCAATAAGGCCGATGGTAATAACATTGCGAATGCAAAAATTGCCAAAAACGAATTTGAAAATTCCCTAAAATTATATCCGCCCAAAGAAAATGGCTGGAGACCCAAAGTTTTATATTGCTCCGCAACAGAAAATACAGGCGTTGAGGAGGTTTGGAGCACAATTGCCGAATATATAAAAGAAGCCAAAGAAACAGGCTTTTTTGAGGACAGGCGCAAACAACAGAATAAGAATTGGCTTTATGATGCCATAGAACAACGCTTAAAATCCGACTTTTATACCAATACACAGGTAAGAAGCGAGATAGACGAGTTTTTAAAGCAAATAGCTACGAAAGAAATTTCTCCTTTTTTAGCTGCCGATAAATTGATAGCCGTTTTTAAAAGTCGTTCTTAATTAAATACCGTAATTTTGTCAGCTAAAGTCTTATATCTTGATGGATTTAGTTACCACATCCCTGTTATCTGTTGTCATTCCCGTCTTTAACGAGTCTGAAAATATTGTCTTACTCACAAAAAAAATACACGAAAGTCTAACTGGCTATAACTATCAGATTGTGTATATAGACGATTTTTCGTTTGATGGCACAAGAAAGGTAATTAAAGATATGAAAGATGATAAAGTTCATCTTATCAGCCTCAAGAGAAATTACGGACAGAGTCTAGCTTTAGCTGCAGGTATTGATTACGCCCAAGGCGAATATATCATTACCATGGACGGTGATATGCAGAACGACCCATCGGATATTCCGGGCATGCTGCATTATGTCGTTAACGATGATTATGACGTAGTTACCGGTATTCGTGCCAAAAGAAAAGATTCTTTTGTAAAAAAAATCCCATCAAAAATAGCTAATGCCGTGATTAGGCGTACGGCAAAACTTGATATAAAGGACAATGGCTGTGCTTTAAAAGTTTTCACTAAAGAAATTGCAAAAGACCTAAACCTGTACGGTGAAATGCACCGTTTTATAACCTTGTTGGCCCATTTTGAGGGAGCACGCATTAAACAAGTTCCCGTAAAACACCATGCTAGGCATGCAGGAAGCTCTAAATATGGACTGGAACGTGTCTTTAAAGTAGTTGCAGACATCATGTTGCTGCTTTTCATTAGAAAGTACTTTCAGAGGCCCATCCACTTCTTTGGTATATTTGGTGTCATTCTTATTTTAATAGGCATAATCACCAATCTATACCTATTAGTAGTCAAATTTGGAATGGGCGAAGATATTGGCTCAAGACCACTGCTCACATTTGGTATGATGTTTATCCTAGCCGGTATTCAACTATTTACTATCGGTATCGTTATGGAGCTTTTGATACGTACGTATTACGAATCACAAAAGAAACGACCTTACCGAGTAAAGGATGTAGCTATAGCAGACCAAATCCAACCCTAACCGTTTCATACACCCGTTATCTGATATGGATAAGGTGCATTTTTTTTAGTTTCCCCTTTCTAGTGGACGGGTTTAAAAAACTACCTGATAAACGTGAAATACGAAAGTCTTTCACAGTAAACTGTTGATCCCAATCAAGACCAGCAGCTTTTATGCTTTCTAAATCCTTATCATTTGCATAGAGCCATGCATTTTTCTCATTTTCAATTGCCTTGAGGGAGGTGTACTGTACCGGATATCGATTATAAAAATCAAGTGACCAGGTATGATAATTAGAAATTTTATAGATTTCATCAACTGGAATATCTTCATCCGTTACTATCTCAGCCATATTAGACCCCGCTTGATACTCTAATAAATTGGGATAAAAGTGAAGGTTCAGTACAGCGTTTAACAATAAAGAACTACATACTGACAATGTTATGATTCGCAGAAAATAAGCTTCCTTTTTTAAACAGAAGTAAATACTCATCAAACAGAAAATCATCAGAATACTAGAAACAAATATGTTTTCAAACGGAAATACATAAAAACAAATAAACACCACTGCAATGAAGACTATACTTAGAACAAAATATTGCGAACCCAAAAGTATCTTAAGCGTTTTCTTCTTCTTTGTTCGTATAACCTGATTAATGTAAGACGCCGTTAATACGGCAAATAACGGAATGACTATATTAAGATAATGTGGCAATTTAAATTGGGAGATGCTCGCCACTATAAAAAACACTGCTATAGTCCCTATGGTTAAAAAATCATAATTAGGATTATAGGTGAATTTTGATTTAAACAGCTTACGTAATCTTGATCCAAAAGCAAAAATTGCAGGAATCGTCCAAGGGAGAAAGACCCATAAAAAGGTATGGAAAAAGAAAAAATAGTCTTTGGAAGCCTCACCCATAGTTCCTCCCGTACGCTCTAAACTCTGTTCCCAGAAAATAAAAAGGATACCGCTACGATTAGAAGTTCCACGAATTACTTTTTCCGGATGCAGATCAAATTGATGATAATACGCATAAAGCATAGGTGCAATGGCAAGGCTAAAAAAAGCAAGTCCTACCAAGACTTTCCAGCTAACAACACTTTCCCATTTTCTAGTATATGCCAAATGACATATTAGCGCTACACCAATTACAAATAGTGCAATTTGCCCTTTTGTGGAAAATGCCAAACCTGCAGCCAATCCACCAATAACTATGGAAAGCAGGTTTCTTTTTTCAACATAAGCCGTAAACTGCCATATAGCAAGAATAGTAAACGAAGCCAAAACAGCATCTGTACGAACGTCAATTACCGACAGAACGATAGTCTGTGCGGTCATAAAAATCAGAGCCGCCAATTTACCCGTATTGGTATTGTAAAGAAGTTTTCCTAACCCGTAGCAACTATAGGCTCCAAGTAATGTAACAAGGATAGCCGGTATTCTATAGGCCCATTCAAAAAGACCAAAAATTTTAAAGGATAAGGCCGCTAGCCAAAAGTGTAAATGCGGTTTATCTAGATACTGAGTGCCTCCTTTTATAAGGTTGATAAAATCGTTCTCTTGTACCATTCTCATTGCCATTACAGCAAACTGGGCGGAATCGTTCTCAAAAAGCGTCACGAACATTCCGGCAATGTAAACCAGAACAATCAGCACCAATAAAAACTGGTATCTAAGGTTTGATATCATCTAAATATTTCTCAATTGCAAATATAAATAACTTTGAAAACAACCAACTAAAAAACAAGCCTATTAGGGCACCGGTCAACACATCCAAAGGAAAATGAACTCCCAAATAAATCCTACTATAGGCTACTAAAAGCGCCCATGAAATTAAAAATAACCCTATGTACCTAAACTTATGTTTAAGTAGTAAGGTAAAGAAAAACGCAACCGCAAAACTGTTAGAGGCATGCGCCGAAAAATAACCGAACTTACCTCCACAAGAAGATTTCACCAACCTTACCAGCCCCTCTAAACTTGGGTCATGGCACGGGCGTAAACGTTGTACCCCGTATTTGAAGAAATTACCTAATTGGTCCGTTACAACAATTAATAGCGCTACGGCCACTAAAAGTACTAGTGTTCTTTTTAGTCCAAATGTCTTGAATGCCAAGAATAATAATGCAGCGTAAAGCGGTATTGCACTGAACTTATTAGAAATGAACAACCAAAATGCATCCCATTGTACGGTTCCTAAATTATTTAGGAAGAGGAAAATCTCTTTATCTTGCTCTATGAGTTCTTGCCACATATTTTTTACTCTTCGTACCTCGCAACTTCTCGGTCATAGAAGGCTGTTGCTTGTTCTATTAGGCCCTCGGCTTCAGATTCTAATTCTTTTTCATCTTCTGCAGAAAAGTCTTCCAACCACTCCACTTCATCATTTTCTAAATTGATGATAAAACGAGGATATTCAGTATGAACAATAAATATAGCGGTAGGATAATCTGTGTTATCTCCTAACAAAAACTTTGGGAATTCCATCTTATGAATTTACTATTAACTTTTTGGTTAAATAATTGAAGCGAATATACAACATAACAGCCGATGCACTCAGTCCGGTCAACAAACCAATCCAAATACCTGTACTTCCTAATTCCGTATGCAAACCTAAGTAATAACTTACTGGGAAACCTATTGCCCAATAGGCTATAAAGGTAATGAGTGTTGGTATTTTTACATCTTGTAATCCGCGTAGCGCACCTAAAACCACCACTTGTACCCCATCCGATATTTGAAAAAAAGCGGCAACAAGTAATAGCTCGGCAGCTAAGGCAATCACCTCTGTATTATCTACCACGTTCAAAGCGTCATCTAAATCTAAATATAGCGTTGGAAACCAATGCCTACCCAATAAGAATAATGCCGCAAAAATAATTTCCAATAGCAATGTGAGAAAAAATATAGATTTCCCAATACGTCTTAATTCCGCAAAATTGCGCAACCCCTTTTGGTTTCCTACTCTAATCATAGCAGCAATTCCCAGCCCCATTCCGAACATAAAAGTCATACTGCTTAAGTTTAAGGCTATTTGATTGGCAGCTTGGGCATTCTTCCCCAAAACTCCACTTAGCCATATCGCAGCGGTAAAAATGGCCACTTCAAAAAACATTTGCAATGCCGATGGAAAACCAAGGTCTATAATTTTTTTAATTACCTTTTTCTCAATATTCTTCCAATTGAATCCCGTTACATAGTCATGAAATTTCTTTTTACTCTTGAGCAGGTACCAGATATAGGCAACCATTAAGAACCTGGAAACCAACGTACCAATAGCAGCACCTACGATTCCCATTTTTGGAAAACCGAACGAACCGAAAATCAATAAGTAATTGATTGTTATATTCACCACATTAGCCATAATCGTGGCATACATTGGGTATTTGGTTTGCGAAAGTCCTTCAGAAAATTGCTTAAATGCCTGAAAAACAACTAAAGGCACCAATGAAAAAGCTACTAAATCCAAATAGGGCAAGGCTAAAGAGACAACCTCTTCGGACTGCCGCATAGAATACATTAAGGGTTTTGCCAATAATATAATCCCGAACAAAACCAGACTAAGTACCGTACACAGGACCAAACCATGCTTTAACGCGCTTTTTGCATCCGCCTTGTTACCCGCTCCGTCTGCCTCTGCCACCAGAGGAGTAATAGCGGTAGAAAAGCCAATCCCTAATGACATTGCTATAAAAACAAAACTATTGCCCAATGAAACCGCAGCCAATTCTGCCGTCCCCAATTGACCTACCATAATATTGTCTGCCAATTGTACAAACGTATGCCCTAACATCCCCAATATTACGGGTACCGATAGCTTTATATTATATCTAAATTCTTTTGTATATTGCTGAAACAAAACTAATTGGTTTAAGGTGAAACCGAGTATATTTCTCCTATTCGTCGGTTTATTTTTTGAATATTACTTCTCCGCCAATTTGGCTTCGTCCCAAAAAACATCCATCTCGGAAAGCGTCATATCTTTCATGTCTTTTCCTAGTTCCTTGGCTTTCGCTTCTAAATATTGAAAACGTCCAATGAACTTCTTATTAGTACGCTCCAAGGCATTTTCTGGACTAATATTCAAAAATCGTGCATAATTCACCATTGAGAACATGACATCACCAAATTCGGATTCCATTTTATCCTGATCATTTATTCTCACCTCTTCTTGCAATTCGGCCAGTTCTTCCTGTACTTTTTCCCAGACCTGTTCGGGTTTTTCCCAATCAAAACCAACGCCTGCTACTTTTTCTTGGATACGGCTAGCCTTAACCAATGCAGGCAAACTGTTAGGTACACCTTCCAAAACACTCTTTTTGCCTTTACCTTCTTTAAGCTTAATCTTCTCCCAATTGCGCTTTACATCTTCCTCACTGTTTACCTCTACATCTCCGTAAATGTGTGGATGACGGTTAATCAACTTTTCACAAATTTCGTTGCAAACATCCGCTATATCAAAATCATTGGTCTCACTCCCAATTTTTGAGTAAAAAACAATATGTAGCAGAACATCGCCCAACTCTTTTTTTACTTCCTCCAAATCATCATCAAGGATAGCATCACCAAGCTCATACGTCTCTTCTATAGTCAGGTGACGCAGAGTTTTCATAGTCTGTTTTTTATCCCACGGACACTGCTCACGCAGCTCATCCATAATGGTCAACAAACGATCAAATGCCTCTAGTTTTTGCTGTCTTGTGTTCATACCCAAAAATTTGCGTAAAAGTACAAAGACCCACCCTTTAACGTGTGGAAAATTTAGAGTATTTTAGAAGTCTTTAGAAAGACTCAACTAGACCCAATTATGAATCACACAAACAGAAGATTTTTTTTGAAGCAATCCGGCTTGGCCGTTGCCGGAAGCCTTTTATTGCCTACCATGGGTTTTACTACACCACCCAATGAACAATTTGGTGTGCAGCTCTATACTTTCCGCGATGAAATGGCCAAAGACGCCAAAGGCACACTAGAGCAGATTGCTTCCATCGGTATAAAAAAAATAGAATCCGCACGAAGTAAAGAAGGCTTATATTATGGACTTTCACCAAAAGAAATGAAAGAAACTTGCGACAGCTTAGACATGAAACTTTGCAGTGGCCATGTGGCTTTGGACAAAAATTTTGATGATACCATGCGCCAAGCCGTTGAATCCGGTCAAGAGTATGTTATTTGCTCTTCCCTGCCTAGTAAAGGTCAGAATATTGAGAATTACAAAAAAGTGGCCGATGCTTTTAACGAAGCTGGAAAAGCTTGTAAAAAATTGGGGTTGAAATTCGGTTATCATAATCATGAATATGAATTTGAGTCTGATAAAGACGAAGTCCTATATGATGTTCTAATGGATAATACAGACCCTGACTTGGTATATATGGAACTAGATTTAGGTTGGGTGGTGGTTGCCGAAAAAGACCCATTACATTATTTTAAAAAATACCCTAAGCGTTTTCCGCTATGGCATTTGAAGGATATGGATATGAATGAAAAAATCAGTACCGAATTTGGAAAAGGAGGTCTTGATATCGCTACCATGATGGCGAATAAATCGGCTTCAGGTGTAGAACATATTTTTATAGAACAGGAAGAATATACAAGTAGTCCAATGGAAAGCATGAAAGAGAACATGACATTTTTAAAAGCATTATAATATGAGAAACTACAGCATACCTTCCCTCTTATCCGCATTTATTTTATTAGGCTTTTCATCATGCAAAGCACAACAAAAGAAAGCCGAAGACATCATTGCCAAAGATGCAGAGTTAACATTAGTTTCCGATGAATATAAATTTACCGAAGGCCCTGCAGTTGATGCGAACGGAGATATTTATTTCACGGACCAGCCCAATGACCGAATTGTAAAATGGGATGCTGCAAGCAATACAGTTACGGACTATATGAAGCCTTCAGGACGTGCAAACGGACTCTATTTTGACCATGACGGTAATCTTTTGGCTGCCGCCGATGAGAAAAACGAACTCTGGCGTATTGCTCCCGATAAAAAAGTAACCGTACTAATTGATGATTACGAAGAAAAAAAGTTAAATGGCCCCAATGACATTTGGGTTGATTTAGTAGGAGGAATTTATTTTACCGACCCGTTTTACAAAAGGTCTTGGTGGAAACATACGGAACCGGAACAAACCGCCAGAAGAGTATATTACCTTTCAAAAGGAAGCTCAACGCCAAAAATTGTAGCCGATGATAATTTTGAACAACCTAATGGAATAATTGGATCACCAGATGGTAAACTCTTATACGTTTCGGATAATGGTGCAAAAAAGACCTACGTCTACACCATATCTTCCAATGGAGTTTTATCTAACAAAAAATTGTTTGCCGATATGGGCTCTGATGGTATGACCATAGACAACCAAGGCAATGTGTATCTTACCGGAGACGGGGTTACCGTATTTAATTCCAAAGGTGAACAAATAGAACATATTGCAGTTCCCGAAAGTTGGACGGCCAATGTAACTTTTGGCGGACCTGACCAAAACATACTTTTTATTACAGCAATGGATTCTGTTTATACATTAGCCATGAACGTGCATGGTGTAAGATAGTTTTCCATTTGTCAAAACATAAAAAAGCCATTTCACATAAGGTGAAATGGCTTTTTCAATTACACTATTGTATTCCTAAAACTAATTCCAACCTCCGCCTAAAGCACGGTACACGTTAACTACCGCGTTCATTTGTTTTTGCTTGGTCTCTACAAGTTCTACGCGGGCTTCTAGAGCATCACGTTGTGTAAGCAAAACTTCCATATAATCTGCTCTGGCAGACCTAAAAAGTCGGTTTGAAATATCTATTGATGCGGTCAAGGCATCAACCTCTTTGGACCTTAGATCATAGCTCTTTTCGAAATTATCTATTTTCGCCAATTGATTTACTACCTCTACATACGCATTCAAAATGGTCTGTTCATAAGTATAGACCGCTTGCAGCTGCTTAGCACTGACACCGGTATATGCCGCTTTAATTGCATTTCTATTAATGAGAGGTGCCGTTAATTCACCAAACACGGAATAGATAAGGGATTCGGGGGTATCCAACAAATACTGCGACTTGAAAGATTGAAAACCGATTCCTACCGATAGCCCCAAAGACGGGTAAAATCTAGCCTTGGCCACCTTTACATCTAGCTTTGCCGCCAATAAATCAAGTTCTGCCTGTTTTACATCCGGACGGTTTGCCAGTAACTCAGAAGGCAGGCCTAAGTGCACTGTTTCCGGAACCAAGGTTTCAAATCCGTCGTAATCCCTAGCTATAGGCTGGGGGTATCGCCCTAACAAGAAATTGATTTCATTTTCCTTTTGGACAATTTCCTGTTGAATCTCGAACTGTAAACTCTTGGTGTGAAAAACTTCTGCTTCAAACTTTTTAACAGCCAGTTCATTTACTTTTGCCGCTGCTTTTTGAATTTTTACAATTTTTAAAGCATTGCTCTGAATACCAATGTTCTGCTGCACTATAGCCATTTGATTGTCCAGAGCCAACAACTCGTAATATGAATTTGCTATTTCTGAGATAAGATTGGTTACCATAAAGTTCCGTCCTTCTACCGAAGATAGGTAACGCATAACCGCAGCTTTTTTGGCATTCCTTAACTTATGCCAAATATCTATCTCCCAATTGGCCCGTGCTTCAAGCAAAAAATCGCCCAAAGGCTCCGGAAATTCCTCTCCAGGACGGATATCATTATTTGCATCACTTGCCCCTTGACTGGTGTACCTGCCGACTTTTTCCAATCCGCTACCAGCTTGCAGATTAACAAAGGGAAGATACTCCCCCTTTTTCTCCTTTACCTCACTCTGCGCCACTGCTATTTCCTGCAGCACAATATTGAGTTCTTGATTGTTCTGTAGTGCAATTTCAATAAGGGAACTAAGGTGTTCATCCTTAAAATAATCCCTCCACTTTACCGAAGCGGTATTGGAACTATCACCGGTTGCACCCTCATATTGATCGGGAACTGTAGTATCCGCTTCACGAACGGTTTTAGTGGGTACACATGAATGCAGTACTACGACTACACACAGAGAAACCACTATTTTAATATGTCTTATCATCTTTTAATTTTTTGGATTTTTCTTTCGCGATAGGATTTTTCTAAGCATTCTGCGCAACTGACCAACCTCTTCCTGAGAAACACTTTCCTCTTCAGAAGTTCTAATGAAGCCTTCCGAAATAGGTTCCGTATTTTCACCTTTGATGAGGGTACGGCCATCTGCCATTTTTGCAAAGACATAGTACAGGCCAGGTATAATCAAAACTCCCAAAAGTGTACCTAACAGCATCCCTCCCATGGCCGAACCTCCTATGGTCTGGTTTCCAATGGCACCGGCACCGGTGGCTACAATTAATGGAATCAATCCTGCTACGAAGGCAAAAGAAGTCATCAAAATAGGTCTAAAACGCATTTTTGCCCCTTCAATGGCCGCATCAAGAATAGTAGCACCTTCATTTCTTTTCTGCACCGCAAATTCTACAATTAACACCGCATTTTTTCCCAGTAGCCCTACCAACATGATCAAACCAATTTGAGCGTACACATCGTTGGCAAGTCCCATAGCTTTAAGGAGCAAAAATGACCCGAATATCCCAACGGGAAGAGATAAAATCACGGCCAATGGCAACAGAAAACTTTCGTATTGAGCGGCTAAGACCAAATACACAAAAATCAGTACCACTATAAATATGTAGATAGAATCATTACCCCTAGCGGCCTCATCATAGGAAAGACCTTCCCAGGCAATATCAAAACCATTGGGCAGACTTTCTTCCGCTACTTCACGAATGGCCGTAATGGCGTCTCCACTGGTATAGCCCGGTGCCGGCAAACCTCTAATCGCAGCCGAATTATACAGATTGTAGCGTGTAATCTCATTAGGGCCCAAACGTTTTTCGAGCTTCATAAAAGACGAATAGGATACCATTTCTCCTTTTTCGTTCTTAACAAAAAGCTGTTCAAGATCAGACGGCATACGCCTATATTCCGGTGCAGCTTGTGTATACACTTTAAAGAAACGCCCATATTTTATAAAGCCCTGTTCATAGGTACTACCAATTAAAATATTCAGGTTTTCCATGGCCTTTCCTATGGACACCCCTTTTTGCATGGCCGCCTTATTGTCTACCACAAGTTCATACTGAGGGTAATTGGCAGCAAAAAAAGTAAAGAGTCCGGTAAGCTCTTCCCTTTTACTAAGCGCATCAATAAATTCATTGTTTATCTTTTCAAATTCATGATAATCAGTATTATCCGTTTTATCCAAGAGACGCATAGAAAATCCCCCTGAAGAACCAAAACCTGGTACCGCTGGTGGTTCAAAAAATTCAATGACAGCCCCAAGATCCTTGCTTTCTTCTTCAAGCTCTTCCATTACCTCATGTACCGATTCATGGCGCTGGGACCAAGGTTTTAGGTTAATTAAACAAGTACCTGCATTGGACCCACGACCTTCTGTCATTATTTCATAACCTGCCAATGACGATACTGATTCTACGGCATCCATTTCTTCGCATAACGCCTGTAATTTATGAGCAACTTCATTGGTACGCTCCAATGTAGCACCCGGCGGAGTTTGTATAATGGCATAGATCGTACCTTGATCTTCATTGGGAATAAAACCGGCCGGCAAAGTTTCATTTGTTATGAATATACCCACGCAAAAGGCTATTAACAAACCAAAAGTAACCACACGCCGGTTGACGATATATTTCAACACATTTATATATCTCCCAGTGAGTTTTTCGAACCCTCTATTGAACCAATCTATAAACCTGTCAACAAGTGATTTCTTTCTTTTTTTACCGTGGTTATTTTTCAATATCATGGCACATAATACCGGTGTAAGCGTAAGTGCTACAACAGCCGAAATAATTATGGAGCCTGCCATGGTAATACTGAACTGTCTATAAAAGACCCCAACAGGCCCCGTCATAAAAGAGATAGGCACGAAAACCGAAACCATTACCATGGTTATGGCTATAATAGCACCCCCAATTTCACCTATTACCTGTTTGACCGCTTCATATGGACTTAAATTTTTCTCTTCCATCTTGGCATGGACAGCTTCGACCACAACAATGGCATCATCCACCACAATACCGATTGCAAGAACTAGGGCAAAAAGTGTAATTAAGTTGATAGAAAGACCAAAAAGTTGCATTACAAAAAATGCCCCTATCAAAGAAACCGGCACGGCAATAATAGGAATAAGAGTGGAACGCCAATCTCCTAAAAAGAGAAACACAACAATTGCCACTAGAATAAAGGCATCACGCAAAGTATGAACAACCTGCTCTATGGATGCATCCAAAAAATTAGACACGTCATAACTAATTTGATAGTCAATTCCAGGAGGCAGGTTTTCCTGAAGTTCCTTTAACTTATCCTTTACCGAATCGATTACATCACTGGCATTACTTCCAAAAGTTTGCTTAAGAACTATGGATGCCGATGGCTTTCCATCTAAATTGGAGTATATATCAAAAAACTCGCTTCCTAACTCTACGTCTGCAATATCACTTAGAGTTAGTATTTCGCCGTCTTCGTTGGCCTTTATTATTATATCCTTATACTGATCAGCTTCGTTATACCGTCCCTCATAAGTAAGTACATATTCCAATGCTTGGGACTTTTTACCCGAGCTACGTCCCAAGCGCCCCGGCCTGGCAATAACGCTTTGCTCGTCCATAGCCTCTAGAACTTCTTCTGCTGAAATATTGTAGGCCCTCATACGATCCGGATTTAACCAAACCCGCATAGCATACTTTCTACTCCCTAATATTTTAGCACTGGCAACTCCCGTTATCCGCTGCAGCTCCGGTACTATTTTGGTATAAGCATAATTGTAGAGAAACTTTTCATCGTTCTTTTTAGAAGAGCTAAAGAGATTCACGTACATTAACATACTTGGTTGTACGGGTGTAATGATCACACCTTCCCTTTGGACCAATGGAGGCAAAAGAGGCATAACCTGATCTACTCTGGTCTTTACCCTTACTACCGCTTCGTTTGGGTCGGTACCGGGTTCAAAGATGATACGAAGTGTTCCTTCTCCCGCACTGGTGGCATCAGATGCAATATAACGCATATCCTGCACCCCGTTAATTGCCGTTTCAATTGGTATTAGCGTGGATTTCACCAATACATCTGCGCTTGCTCCAGGGTATGCAATGAATATATTTACTGTTGTAGGGGCAATTTGCGGAAACTGTGATATTGGTAATTGTTTAATGGAGAGAAGCCCTACAAAAACAATAATTACCGAAATTACAATAGCCAAAACTGGCCGTTTTATAAATTTACTGAACATATTTTTGGTATTTAAGATTGGAGATTACTCTGCATAGAGATCAAGAAGGGCCAATTGTTTCTTAGGCGCCATAAAATCCGGCTCTATGTGACTACCTTCTTTTACCAATCTAATACCTTCCAGTAAAACTTTATCATCCTTAGACAATCCTTCTTGTACAACAAATAAATGTGGTAATTCCGAACTCACCGTCACCTCTTTCCGGTGAACGATATTGTTCTCGTCAAGTACAAAAACAAATTTCTTGTCCAAAACTTCAAAGGTTGCTTTTTGAGGTATGATCAAGACATCCTTTAGGGGTAATTTCATTAAAATACCGCCTGTTTCCCCGTGACGCAAAAGTCCTTTAGGATTAGGAAAGGTGGCTCTAAAGGCTATATTCCCAGTCTCATTATTGAACTCGCCTTCAATGGTTTCCACTATTCCTTCTTGGTCAAACTTTTGATTGTTGGCCATCAGCAGCTCTACACCTATTTTATCTTCAGAATTACCACTAAGTTCATAGTTTAAATATTCTGCTTCGGAAACATTAAAATACACCCACATTTTGCTGTTATCCGATAAGGAGGTCAACAGCTCACCTTCGTCTAAAAGGCTACCCTCCCTTACTAGTAGGTGGTCAATTATTCCATCAAAAGGGGCCCGGATATCCGTAAAACTTAAATGTGTTTGGGCCATGGTTACCTCTGCCTTCGCTTTTTCATATTTGGCCTTGCTCATTGCAAGCTCATTGGGAGAAACTACGTCACTATCCGCCAGTAATTGGGTATTCTTATATTCAATTTTGGCTACCTCAGCTTCCGCATCAGCTCTTTGCAACTCTGACTTATAGACCTTGTCCATAATTTTGAACATTGGCTGGCCTTTTTTAACGTGCTGACCCTCGTCTACAAAAATGGTTTGTAAATACCCTTTTTCCAGGGCTCTAAGTTCTATATTCCTGTATGAATGTATTTGGCAAACGTAATTTTTGGTTATGACCGTATCCATCAATATAGGATTGGTAACCAGATACTTTGCTTCTCTTTCCTTATGTTTTTTCTCTGATTGACAACTTGAGTGAAACAATAGCGCAGACAAGCTTATGAGCATGAAAATTCTTCTCATTACTTAATTTTTTAGTTTTGATAATGGTTTATGTTGATGCTTTAAAACATCATTGAAGTGTTTTTTCTAATGCCATATATTCCGCTCGGCACTAAAAAAAGAAAAGTCCGACATAATAGAATTTGCCGAACTGAATTTAAGAATCACAGCTGTAGAACGCTGAACATGAGGTGAAGTGTCTTATAAGCAGACAAGTAAGTTAAATGCCGATAAAAGGAAAGCTGATTCTTGATCAGATGGTAGAAATACCCCGTTTGGTAAAAAGTAGAAAGTAAATGAAGAGAGGTGTATTTTCTTAACTGTTTTTCAGAAAGTGTAGATTCCCTTTCCTCCTCTTCCTCTTCTTCTTGCTCATCTGTAATTTCAATTTTACTGTTGCGCTGTTTTTCAGTAGAAGAAGACTTTAAACCAGATGGAATATACTGTTCCGGTACAACCGTAGTAGCATTCCGTTCTGTTTGATGCCCTACAGTTATAGATGTAAAATGACTACAAACCGTATTTGCGGTTGCTTTACCACAAACACCAAAAAGGAGAATACAGAGAGATAAAAAATATTTTAAGAATCTTTTTTTCATCTGTCAGCAAAACTAATTCAGACTCTTAATTTGCTCACACTATATCATCTTAAATCTTTGTTAATGCCTTCATTTTTTTTCTGATCAACAGAGTCTCCCTGAATATATATAACAAAAGAGAACCAAAAGGTTCGTTTTTTTAATATCTTTCCATCAGGTCTAAAAAGGCCAAAGCCATCCTAAAAACCATAGGTAGTATGAAAAATGTATTTGACCAAAATGATGTAAGCGAACTAATTTCTCGCATTAACAAACTTAATCCGGACAGTAATAATTTATGGGGAAAGATGAACGTTGGCCAGATGGTGGCACACTGCAATGTTCCCTATGACATGACCTATACGGACAAATACCCAAAGCCTACAGGCTTCAAAAAATTCATGATCAAACTTTTAGCCAAGAACGCCGTTGTTGGTCCAAAACCTTATAAAAAAAATAGTCGCACTGCTCCGGAATTTTTAATTACGGACGAACGGGATTTTGAATCTGAAAAGCAAAAGCTCATTGGCCATTTAGAAAAGACGCAGCAATTGGGCTCGGCACATTTTCAAAATAAAGAATCCCATGCTTTTGGACCTCTTACCGCTCAAGAGTGGAACGTACTTTTTTATAAGCATTTAGACCATCATCTACGTCAATTTAACGTTTGACCTACTTTTACAAGAAGATTCTTTAAATCAAAACATTACATTCAACATCGTTATAACACATAGATTTCAGACGCTCTCAACGGCCATGAAACTTTGTTTTTCACTATCTTTTCGCCAACTAAAACAACTCAACTATGCTTATTTACCTCTATGAATTTATCGGAACCGCTTTGCTTATTCTTATTGGCAATGGTGTTGTTGCCAATCTAGTTTTAAAAGGAACCAAAGGTCCAGATACGGGATGGACGGGTATTTCCTTAGCATGGGGTATTGCCGTTTTTATAGGCGTGTATGTAAGTGCAGATGTTAGCCATGCGCACATAAACCCTGCCGTTACCCTTGCGTTGGCTATAGCCGGAAAATTTAGTTGGGGATTAGTACCCGGCTATATGCTAGCTCAAGTTTTAGGGGCTATGATGGGGAATTTTATGATTTGGCTTTCCTATAAAAAACATTACGACGCTACAGAAGACCAAGGTGCTATATTGGCCACCTTTTGCACAGCACCGGCCATACGCAGTCCATTTTGGAATTTTGTTACAGAAGCTATCGGAACATTCACTTTGGTTTTTGGTGTATTCTTTATTGCCGGTGGCTCTTTTGGGGAAGAAGCTATTTCTTTAGGTTCCTTAGATGCATTGCCAGTAGCCTTACTGGTAATGGGTATAGGTTTTGGTCTTGGAGGCCCAACTGGGTACGCAATTAACCCAGCACGTGATTTTGGTCCGCGATTATTACATTCCATTTTACCATTAAAGGGAAAAGGCACCAGTGATTGGGGATATGCATGGATTCCTATTGTAGCTCCGTTATTTGGAGCTTTTGTAGCCGCTTTGGCTTACCTTGCTCTTTCTGTTTAAGAGTGGAATAATAAATTAGATTCGGTTTACAAGAGATAAAAAATTAATAACATGAAGAAGTTTAGCCTTATACTTTCATTTTTAGCTATAATTCAGATTGGTTTAGCTCAAGAATTTATAGAGTTGCCCCATGATAAAAGCCCTACCGTAAAATGGACACATACAGAAAAACAGTACTTCTCCGAGATTTGGAAAACGGAAGTGGTAACCAATGTTTCCGCTCCCACACTTCAAGTTTTTCAACCTAAAAAACCAAATGGAACCTCTGTAATCATAGCCCCTGGCGGTGCATTGTACGCTCTGAGCATAAATAGTGAAGGAAGAGATGTTGCTAAATGGCTGGCCGAAAAAGGTATAACCGCCTTTGTATTGAAATACCGCCTTGTTCCAACGGGAGAGGACGCTGTTCAAGAAGTTAGTGAAGAAGGTAGCACGAACCCTTCTCGTATAGCGGAAAGAGTTACTCCAGTTATGCCTTTATCCGTTGCAGACGGCTTATCGGCCGTTAGTTATGTCAGGGAGAATGCGAGAAAATATAAACTAGACCCTAATAAAATAGGCTTTATGGGCTTCTCCGCCGGAGGTGCAGTAACCATGGGTGTAGCGTATAATTATACAGAAAATAATCGCCCTAACTTTTTAGTACCCGTGTACGCTTGGACCAGTGCCTACCCTGTTCAAGAAGCCCCAAAAAACGCTCCTAAAATGCTGGTAGTTTGTGCTACTGACGACCCCTTAGGACTTGCTCCAGGAAGTATTGAAATTTACAACTCGTGGGCTAAAGCCGGTAAACTTCCTGAACTACATATGTACTCAAAAGGCGGTCATGGATTTGGAATGAAAGAACAAGGTTTACCCTCGGACGATTGGATTCAGCGTTTTTATGATTGGTCCGTGGCGGAGGGAATTACCTCAACATTAAAATCTGAATAAATGAGAGTTTATCTAGTCTTACTTTTACTATGCGGAGTTATTTCTAACGCACAAAGTTCTTTTACGAAAGAAGTAGCGGCAATTACTCAAAAATATGATTCGCTTTATGATGCTTCTAAAGAAAGTATTGTATTTACAGGCAGCTCAAGCATCAGGGTGTGGAAAGATTTGCAAGAACGCTTTCCTGATCACCAAGTCATCAATTCGGGCTTTGGGGGGTCCCAAGCTGTAGATTTACTTCAGTTTACAGACGACCTTATTCTACACTACAAGCCTAAAAAAGTGTTTATCTATGAAGGTGATAATGACATTCAGAATAAAAAAAGACCTAATGAAATTATTGGCACCATAACCCAAATACGGGATTTAATTTTCGCTAACAATCCTCAGACGGAAATAGTCTTTATTTCTGCTAAACCTAGTATTTCCCGATGGAAGCTGAGAAGAAAATATAAAAGACTGAATAGAAAAATGGAAAAAATGACACTGACGGACAATAGATTGAAATATGTTGATGTTTGGAAACCCATGCTAGATGGCCGAAAAGTAAAACAAGATATTTTTGTTTCAGACGGTCTACATATGAATTCAAAAGGATACGAAATATGGTATGCTGCATTGAAAAATTACGTAAACTAGATATTCCCAAAAAATCCTAAATAGTTAGCAGATGAAATCTAACCTGATCAAAGCCCTGTTTATAAGTTGCATTTTTGTTGCCCTATGTTCTTGTGAGCCAGAAAAAAAGAAACGTGTATTAAACCTACCGCCAACCGATTTGGCTATGGAAAGTATGATTCCTATGCCTATGAAGGTCATCCCTACAAACTCAGGGTTTGCTTTGGATAAATTTACCGCGATTTATACTTCTGAAAATGCAGATGGTTTTCCTGAAGTAGGAAAATTTTTATCTGAAAAGATACATGCTAAAACCTCATTAGATATTCCGGTGAACATTGAAGAAATTCCTGACCGAGAAGGGATTATCTACATTAATCAATCTGATAGTTTGGAATTGAATGCGCCAGAAGCTTATCAACTTTACATTACAAAAGATACCATTATTCTAAATTCAAATACCGCAGCAGGTGCTTTTAGAGGTGTACAAACCATACGACAAATTATACCGGAAAAACCACTAGATACCGTTGCTGCATATGACGTATGGAACATTCCAACCGGAAAAATCATTGATAATCCAATTTTTGAGTACCGGGGAAGCATGTTAGATGTGGCACGGCATTTCTTTAGCGTAGAAGATGTAAAAAAGTATATAGACCTTCTGGCCTACTATAAGTATAACGTACTCCATTTACACCTCTCCGACGATCAGGGATGGCGCATAGAAATAAAATCTTGGCCCAAACTTACCGAAGTTGGCGGCAGCACAGAAGTTGGAGGGAAATCCGGTGGTTTCTATACACAAGAAGAATATACCGATATTGTGAACTACGCTGCCGAACGCCACATGGTAATTGTACCGGAAATTGACATGCCAGGACACACCAATGCTGCCTCGGTTTCATACCCATTCTTAAACGGAAACGGTAAAAAACTAAAACTATATACAGGCATGAGGGTTGGTTTTAGCACTTTTGACACAAGAAAAGATACGACCTATGCCTTTATTGATGATGTAGTTAGAGAAATATCCGCTATTACCCCAGGCCCCTATTTTCACATTGGTGGAGATGAAAGTCACGTGACAAACAAAAAGGACTATATCTACTTTGTTGAGAAAGTAGAAAAAATAGTTCAGAAGTATGGTAAACGAATGATCGGGTGGGACGAAATTGCTACCGCAGATTTAGATTCTACTTCAATCTCCCAATTTTGGTCTAGTAAGGAAAATGCCGACTTAGCCCTAAAAAAGAACATGAAGATTATTATGTCTCCTGCTAAAAAAGCTTATCTAGATATGGAGTATGACACGCTTTCTAAGCACGGTCTACACTGGGCGGCTTACATCCCAACAGATACAGCCTATAATTGGGCTCCGGAGAAATATGAAGGAATTCCTATAGAAAATATATTGGGCCTAGAAGCTCCACTTTGGTCCGAAACCATTAGCAATATTGATGAATTGGAATATTTAGCTTTTCCTCGCGCCATTGGTTACTCTGAATTGAGTTGGTCTATTCCCGAAAACAGAGATTGGGAAAATTACAAGGTTCGTTTGGCCAATCAGGCTCCTTTCTTGGATAGGATGAATGTGAAATACTATCCATCTCCACTTATTGATTGGAAAAAAAGCAAGTATACTTATAAGGAAATACAGAAAGATTAATTTAATTATCATCTACTAGGCTAACCGGAAAGAATTACTGATACAAAATATTAGCATATAAGATTCTCCTTATCTAAATCTAATAGATAAGGATACAGCGTATCAAAATTGATGGGTTTTTCTAGATAATCGACAATAGCACTAAAATCACAAGCCTTAAGCCTATCCTCCGGTCTACCTGATGAGGTAGTTACAATTATAGGCACATTAGGACACAAACCTAATTTTTCTTTGATCGCTAAAAATTCCCAACCATCTAATATAGGCATATTAATATCCAACAAAATAAGGTTTGGACACTCGTTATCCTTTAAGTAATCAACTCCCATTTGACCGTCGGTAACTACGCTAATATCATTAAATCCTAAACTCTCTAACTTTACTTTAGAAATAAAGTTGGTAACATCATCATCTTCTATTATTAATATCTTTATCATTACAGTAGTTTTAGTTGGTTTAGTTTTCTAAAATTGAATATTGAACTCGGTACCTTTATTGACTTGACTTTCTACATGAATATCTCCTCCATTTTCAGTTATTATGGAGTGGATGATGTAAAGACCGATACCAAGACCTTCAACATGTGTGTGCATCCTTTTAAACAGTCCGAAAATCTTTTTTGCCACAGATTGCTCAAACCCTAAGCCATTATCCTTAATGGTTAAATGGAACTTACCATCAACCATCTTGGTCTTTAACTTAATTATGGGATTACGATCAGGGTGTTTGTACTTAAGTGCGTTGGATACAAGGTTTTGAATAATACTCTCCATGTGAATTGGACAATATTGAATCATACGACCTACTGAAAAATCTTCAATTATTATAGCCTTGCTCTTGAGAATATCTTCCGATAGACTTGTTTTTACCTTTCCCAAGATTTCTGAGAACACAACGTTTTCATGATTTACCTTAAATGTAGATTTTACAGCTATTACATGATTCAACGCCCTTACCTTATCACACATGACCTTAGTCACTTTTTGCATTCTATCTACTATAGGCCTGACCTCTTCTGAGACAGGACCCGCCTTAGTGAACATTTCAAATAGGCTTTTTAAATTGGTCAACGGGGCTCTCAGATCATGAGCGGCTACATAAGAAAATTCCTCAAGCTCTTTATTTGATTTTTTAAGATTGGCGTTTACTTTTTCTAAAGAATCTTGAGTGTTTTTAAGTTCGTCTATCGTTCTGCTCAAATTTGAAACATCTCTAGAAGAGATTCCTAAATAATCTCCAATTTTAAACGCTCTCACCATCCATTTATGCGGCACATTATCCAAGTTAAATGAAAGTTGATCAAAGCCCACCGAAATTCCCGTTTTGAACACCGCCCTGTAGGACTCATAACGTGCGGTACCTTTTAAATGAGGAAATACCTCAAGTAAATTTTTACCAATAAAATCCTCTTTCTTAGCTCCTAATGCAAGAACCAAGGCATTATTAACATCTACAAAATTCATTTGATTATCGAGAATTAGAAAAGGGGAATAGGCATTTTCAAAAAAAGCACTTTTCAATTCATAGTTAATTTCGGCTACATCTTTCATCATACAATCATTATTTATTAAATACCTCTTTGCTAATTTCTAGAATTGTAAGAGGATTTTTAGATAAAAGAAGTCTTTTGGACAGAAGCTAACGATGAACGGTAATTATCTATAGACGAAGGACTTAAACCGAATAAAACTAATATATATAGATAGAATTAACGAAGTCTTTACTAGTTTAATTATAAATCCGTAACCAATGAAGTGTAACCTGGGGATTCTCAAATGCAGGAATGTGCAGGGTAATTAGTATAACATATAAACCAACCCATATCTATATGTAAAATTTATGCGTTTTTATCAGCATACTTTGTAGTTAACAATAAGTTGGTTGCTTTCCAAAACTCAATTGAAGTTGGGTTGGGAGATAAAGAATTCTCTGGATTTTCAAAAAAAGTACTTACTAATAATTTCAAGTATTGTAGGTTGCTATTTTCTGATTTAAGATGTTCAAAGGCCATCTGCCAGTCTTTAAATTCCCTATTATGAATCTTATTTCCAGATAATAGCCTTACTTCTGTATGTCTGTCATCTTTTTTGATTCTTTCAAAGAGGCTTATAATTTTAGTCTCGTCTCCTTCAATATATTGTATGAACCTTCCTTTGAAAAAAAGCAGGCATCCGGTAATGTCATTTTGCCTATTGAATTCTTGTGCTTTCTCAAGCATTCTTTGGATTTCCTGCAGTCCAATATCAGTATTAGCTACAGAGGTATATACTAAACAGAACATGTAATTTGGTATGTATTTGGTTGGCTACTTACTAGCTAAGATAACGATTTAATAATGAAATAAATATCGAAAAACCTGTAATTCAGACATTTACAAGTTATTACTTCATTTGTATTAAGATTTATCTTACAAAATTTTTAATTATATAAATGCCCAAATATCTCTCCCCGCTGCATATACGACACAAAAAACCCTCCTAATGGAGGGTTTTTGATAAAAACTTTATTCTAATAAAATTAATTCTATTCTTCCTCTGAAGTACCATCTTTGTCTCCAGAAAAATCTGTAATATCATTATCATGAAGAATGTTATACCACTGTATTACTTTTTTGATGTCGCTAGCATATACTCTATCTTCATCATAGTTAGGTAAAATTTCAAAGAAATATTCTTCTAACTTTATTTTTTCCGCTTTGTGAGGTACGGAGGTTTTGCCACCCTTTTCTTTTACCTGTATTTTTAAAAATACATCTCTTAAAGGTAGTTCCTCATCTAGCGTATATATTGCAATTTCTGAAAGAATGCTTACGTTACTGCGCATACCAACAGTAATACGTTTCTGATCAATAAGCGATTCTGCAACAAACCCTGTTCTGGTCTGTGTTACCAATTTGTAAAGGCCTGGCTTTCCCCCAATGGATAAGATTTTATCTAAACTCATATAAAAATTTACATTTTAGGAGCGCAAATATTGCACTTTTCAACGGATTACGATAAAATTTTAACGTCCTTTTTTCTGGTTTGGGAAACGCATACGATAATCCGCCCTAATGTTTCCTTTGGAGATATTGTTCAATCTACTTTTAAGCATACGTTTTTTTAACGAAGAAAGCTTATCAGTAAATAAAATCCCCTCTATATGATCGTATTCATGTTGAATTACCCTTGCTAACAGACCATCATAGGTTTCAGTATGCTTTTCAAAATTCTCATCTACATAGGTAAGGGTAACCGTATCCTTTCTTTTTATATCCTCATGAATATCCGGTATGCTCAAACATCCCTCGCTAAACGGCCAATCCTCACCCGTTTCTTCATCAATATATGCGTTGATAAATACCTTTTTAAAACCGTCCAATTTCTTTTGATCTTCCTCGGAAAGGTCCTCGTCTTTTGAAAATGGTGTGGTATCTACCAAAAATAAGCGAATAGGCAGTCCTATCTGCGGTGCAGCTAAACCTACTCCGTTGGCATTATACATGGTCTCCCACATATTTTCTATTAACTCTTTTAATTTTGGGTAATCTTTAGGTATGTCCTTACCTACTTTTCTTAAAACGGGATCGCCATAAGCGATAATTGGTAATATCATCTAAAATTTATTTAAATAGGCTTGAAGAATAATTGTTGCGCTAATCTCATCAACTAGTGCTTTATCTCTTCTTTGTTTTTTCTTAAGACCACTATCTATCATGGTCTGGAAAGCCATTTTTGAAGTAAAGCGTTCATCATGTCTCTCTACCGGTATATGCGGAAAAACTTTTTTTAATCGATTTAAAAAAGGACCTATTAAAGCTTCTGACTCACTGGGAGTGTTATCCATTTGACGTGGTTCCCCCACTATAAAAGTCTCTACTTTTTCCTTTTGTGTATACTCTTTTAAAAAATCTATAAGTTCAAAAGTACGAACGGTGGTTAAACCCGATGCTATTAACTGTAGCTCATCCGTAACGGCTATTCCGGTTCGTTTCTTCCCATAATCCAATGCAAGCAATCTTCCCAACCCTTATTTATTTTTTGCAAAAATAACCTATAAATTGTTATAACCGTAAAATTGAAACCCAAAATCATATTTGACACCTATATTTGCACCTAAATGTGTATTGAGAAACACAAAATCCATTTGTGTAAAATACTGCGATAAGAAAGTAAAAACCGGTTTAACAGCCTCTTTAAATATAACATTCTAATTAGTAAGAAAAGATGACCGAATTAAGAAAGACAATAGAAAATGCGTGGGACAACAGAGAGCTTTTAAAAGAAGCCGCCACCCAGGACGCCATAAGAGAAGTAGTAAACCTTCTTGATCAAGGTAAATTAAGGTGCGCAGAACCAACTTCGGACGGCTGGCAAATTAATGAATGGGTTAAAAAAGGGGTGGTACTTTATTTTCCCATTCAAAAAATGGAAACTCTTGAGGCTGGTATTTTTGAATATCATGATAAAATTCCGTTGAAGAGAGGGTATGAAGCCAAGGGTATCCGTGTAGTACCAAATGCAGTAGCACGCCACGGTGCCTATATTTCAGCAGGTACTATTTTAATGCCAAGTTACGTAAACATTGGTGCTCATGTAGAAGAGGGCACTATGGTGGATACATGGGCCACTGTGGGTAGCTGCGCTCAAATAGGCAAAAACGTTCACTTAAGCGGAGGTGTTGGAATTGGTGGTGTATTAGAACCATTGCAGGCTGCACCTGTAATAATTGAGGACAATGCATTTATTGGATCAAGATGTATTGTTGTTGAAGGTGTTCGCGTTGAAAAAGAAGCTGTTTTAGGCGCAAATGTGGTTCTTACCGCTTCTACAAAAATTATAGATGTTACTGGCGATGAACCTGTTGAAACTAAAGGTAGGGTTCCTGCTCGTTCAGTTGTTATACCAGGGAGTTATACTAAGAAATTTTCTGCCGGTGAGTTTCAAGTGCCTTGTGCATTGATTATTGGCACTAGAAAAGAGAGTACAAATAAAAAGACCTCGTTAAACGATGCCTTAAGAGAATATGATGTAGCAGTGTAAACCAAGCTAAATCTAAAATCTTGCCCATAGTCGTTTACAACTAGCGACTATGGGCTTTTTTTATAAAATACTGTCATTTGTACGCAACCTTTTCTAATTCTTTAGTCTAGTTTATTAGAGACCTGTAAGAAAAGTACCTATTAAAACAATTTATAACTACTTTTTAAGTTATAATCTAGCGAGTTAAAACCGAACATAATCTAAATTTTCGATTGATTTTGAATAATTCTGACAATAAACTTACGGCATTAGTCATAACATTCAATGAAATGGAGCATATTAAAAAGTGTATTGCTTCCGTTTCTTTTGCAGATGAGATTATCGTGGTTGACTCCTATAGTACAGACGGCACATTCGAATATTTAGAAGCATTACCCAATGTGCGTGTTATTCAGCGTCCCTTTAAAAATTTCACCGATCAAAAATCATTTACTTTAGACAAAGCTTCAAATGACTGGATTTTATTTGTTGATGCCGATGAAGTGGTGCCTCGCTCTTTACGTACAGAGATAACCCAAACCATTCAAAAACCAAATGCTTTAGATGCGTATTGGTTTTATAGAAAGTTTATGTTCAAGGACAGTAAGCTGAATTATAGCGGTTGGCAAACCGATAAAAACGTTAGACTTTTTAAGAAAAGCAAATGTCGATTTGCTCAACACAAATTAGTGCATGAAACTTTACAAATTAATGGAAAAACAGGTGTACTCAAAGAAAAATTAGTCCATTATTGCTACAAAGGGTATTCAGACTACAAAGCCAAAATGGTGCATTACGGCAAACTGAAAGCAAAAGAACTACACTCTAAAAAACGTTCTTGCAACCTATTTAAATTGATAGGGAAACCTACATGGAAATTTGCTTACAATTACTTTATAAGACTAGGTTTTATAGATTTACATAAAGGTTTTACTGTCTGCTATTTAAATGCATTGAGCGTATATGTAAGATATGATGAACTTTCAAAATTACAAGCGCTTACAGCCACTAAGGCAAAAAATACTGTTACCACCAACGAAAAATATAAACTTAACAACGTAGAGATGGCAGCTAGCTAATACCTATGTACTATTTTTGTTCGCAAACAACGGGTAATGAAAATTGCATTGGAAAGTTCTTCTCTCTTTTTTAAGAACTACACTGGTATTCCTTTTTACATTCATAATTTATACAATTCATTAAAAGATATAGATGCTATTGACCCCTATTTAGCATTTAGGTTGAAGAGAAAGTTCAAAAAAAAATCTGACTTCCAGAAAAATCTCTTAAACAACAAACACCTTTGGCATCTTAACAATTTTGCCTTAACCACTACAAAGTTTGATGTGGCACATAGTCTACACTCTCCATTTCTAAATTTTAGTTCGTCCTTAAAAGTTGCCACTGTACATGATTTAGCAGTGCACTTACCCCAATTTAAATCATATGAGTTAACTACACCATACTTTGAAAAAAAGAGAATGGCACTTTTCAAAGATTTTAGTAAAAAGGCCGATGTAATCATTACAGTGAGCGAAGCTACAAAGCAAGATTTTCTTTCATTTTTTAATTATCCTGAAGACAGAATACATGCAATTCCGTTAGCTCCCTCACTAAAAGCTCAACAAAACAACAAAACAAATAATGATTTACTAAAGGAATTTAATGTTGCCCCAAAAACATATTTCATATCCCTAGGGGGGGTCTCCTTAAGAAAAAATACACTTAACCTTATTAAAGGTTATACTTTATCAAAAGAGAGTCAGAATAAAAAACTAATAATCACTGGGAAAATTGAATCAAAACATTATTCCCCTGTGTTCAATTTTATTAAAGAGAACAGTTTAGAAAACAAAATTGTGATAACTGGTTATCTAAGTTCTGAGAAGCTAGCAGCACTTTATAAAAATGCAGCTGCTTTTTTGTTTCCCACATTCTATGAAGGCTTTGGTATTCCTATATTAGAAGCAATGTTAGCTGAATTGCCCGTCTTGACTAGTAACACAGGAGCTGCTCCCGAAACCTCAAAGAATCATGCCGTTTTAGTAAACCCATTTAAACCCGAAGACATTGCGGCAGGTATAGAACGCCTATCAACAATAACCGAAGACCAAATAAAACAAGCTAAACAATTTGCAACTACCTTTACCTGGGAAAGAACAGCGCAGAAGACGAAAATGGTTTATGAAAAATATATGTAATTTTATCTCTATATAGAAGAACACCGACGAATGAGAATAGGTTATGATGCCAAAAGAATTTTTCACAACAGAACTGGTCTAGGAAACTATGGGCGGGATATTCTACGTATTTTAAATTCCTACCCTGAACTTGAAGAGTTTTATCTTTTCAATACCAAAACCCCTAGCATAGATAGGAAAGTTGCCTTAGAAAAATCAACAATAGTTTATCCATCGGGTTGGTTCTGGAAAAACTTCCCTTCGCTATGGCGCTTGTTCGGGCAATGGAACCAGATAAACGATTTGAGATTGGATTGGTATCACGGACTATCAGGAGAAATACCCATTCAGTTCAAAAAACGGGGCACTTCAAAAATAGTCACCATACATGATCTTATTTTCATAAGCCACCCTCAATATTATAAATTTTGGGATCGGATAATATATAAACTAAAGTTTTACTACGCTGTACATGCCGCAAACCATATTGTGGCTATAAGTGAACAGACCAAAAGAGATATCATTAAATTTTTAAAGGTTTCACCTCATAAGATTACGGTAGTCTACCAAGGTTGTCACAGTGCGTTTAAAACTACTTATTCCCAAGAAGAAAAAGAGAAGGTTAGAGCAGAACATAATCTACCTAAACAATTTATTTTAAACGTAGGCACTATACAAGAACGTAAAAATGTACTGGCAATAATCAAAGCTATTAAAGACACTACCTATCATTTGGCTTTGGTGGGAGGCGAAAAATCCTATGCAAAAAAGGTTCGCAGATATATTACTGAACACCAAATGCAAGATCAGGTAACATTTGTAAAGAAAATTGGGGTACAAGATTTAGCTATACTCTATCAAGCCGCCACTCTGCTTTGCTACCCATCTTATTGCGAGGGATTTGGAATACCGTTAATTGAGGCTCTTTTTAGCAAAATTCCTGTTATTGTTACAAAAGGAGGCTGTTTCCCAGAAGCGGCCGGACCTGATGCTCTTTATATTGACCCAGATAATACTACGGAAATTCAAGAAAAAATTAAAAAATTATACGATAATCCAGAGCTGAGAAAAGAAATGACAGACAAAGGCTTTTCTTATGTACAAAGGTTTAATGATGAGAACGTGGGTGCCAATCTAGTTGCTCTCTATAAAAAGCTAGCGTAAATGGGTTGTATTTGTTTTTTTAATACGGTCAAATCTTGGGGCGGAGGAGAAAAATGGCATTTTGAAGTAAGCCAATATCTTCATGAAAAAGGGGTTCCCGTTTTTGTGGTTGCACATCCTAAAAGTGTCCTTTCACAAAAACTTAAAACTACGGATATTCCCCATAAAACTATTGAACTATCAAACCTTAGTTTCATTAACCCTATTAAAAGGTTAGCTGTTAAAAATTGCCTCAAGAGCCCAGCGGTAGATACCATAGTCATGAATTTATCGAGCGATGTGAAAATTGCTGGACCAATTGCAAAAGAACTGAATATTAAAAGAATTATTTATAGGCGAGGTAGTGCCATACCTATCAAAAACACTTTTTCCAATCGGTATCTTTTCAAAAACGTACTTACAGAAATACTTGCAAATTCTGTAGCTACCAAAAACACCATTTTAGAGAACAATCCCAAGCTTTTTCCAAAAGAAAAAATCACGGTTATCTATAACGGTGTAGCTATTCCCGAGCAACTAGATACGGAAAGGTCCCATGCCCAAAACGGACTAATTACCCTAGTTAACCTAGGCCGTTTGGAGTTTCAAAAAAACCAAGGATTTTTACTAGATGTTGCAAAAAGGCTAATGCAAAAAGGAGTGGTATTTAAAATGATAATTGGTGGTGACGGACGTCTAAAAAGTTTACTACAATCTAGGATAGAAAATGAAGGTTTATCAAACCATGTAGAACTTTGTGGTTTTGTAGATAAGCCCTATGAATTCATTTCACATGGTGATGTATTTTTACTTTCTTCTCATTGGGAAGGTTTTGGCTACGTTCTTGCAGAAGCTGCGCTATCGGAAAGGCCATCCGTTGCTTTTAATACTAGTAGTAACCCGGAGGTAGTTTTACACGAAAAAACCGGTCTATTAACTCCTCCTAACGATATAGAAAGCTTTGTTAAAGCTATTGAAAAACTATATAATAATAGATCATTAATTACTTCAATGGGTACTGCTGGCAGGAAATTTGTAATTGATCAGTTTGAAAAGTCGAAAAAATTAAAGGAAATAGAAGCATACTTGAAATATGAATAGGACGGAAAAGATTTCGGGCTTACTAATTACCTTAAACGAGGAAAAACACATAGAAGCTGTTTTACAGAACCTATCATTTTGTGATGAAATCATTGTTGTCGATTCCTTCAGCACAGACCGTACTGTTGAAATCATTAAAAATCATTCCAATGTTCAACTTATACAGCGGCCCTTTAAGAATTACACAGACCAAAAGCAGTTTGCCTTAGACCAAGCGGCGTATAATTGGGTGCTTTTTATGGATGCGGACGAAAGGGTAACTCCTAAACTTGAAAAAGAAATTATAGAAGAAATAGAAAATAAAACCGACTGTGCAGCTGCCTATTATTTTCTGCGAATTTTCATGTATCAGGATAAAGTACTCCGTTTTAGTGGATGGCAAACAGACAAAAATTATCGCTTATTTCAAAAAGATAAAGTGCAGTTTGTTTCTGATCGAATAGTACATGAAACTTTAGAGGTAAACGGTAATTCTAAAACATTAAAAAACCGACTAATACATTATTCATTCAACAATTATGATGAATACAAATCCAAGATGGTTAAGTACGGAAAAATGAAGGCCAGAGAGGCCTTTGAAGCAGGTAAAACAGCTAGATGGTATCATTCTGTATTAAGACCCGCATGGAAATTTTTCAACCACTATATTCTTAGGTTGGGGTTCTTGGACGGTAAAAAAGGTATTGTTATCTCCTACCTAAATGCTGTTGGTGTCTACAGTAGATTTAAAGAACTAAAACGTCTGAACTCGGCAGGAAAAAAATGAAAGTCAACCCAAAAAATATAATCTTTTTCTGCCCTACGAAAAATTGGGGTGGTATTGAAAAAAATGTATTGCTCAGGACTATTTTTCTTAGCCAAAACGGATATAATATCACCGTAGTACTATTGAAAAACACATTTGAGGATAGATTTGCGAATATGGAAAATGTTACAATCCGTACAATTACAAAACGTGGTGGTGATTTAAACCTTTTCGTCGTCCGCAATTACATCAAGATAATACAAAAAGTTAAACCACTAACGGTTTTTGCAGCTTTAAAGCGCGATTGGTGGCTAGTGTCATTAGCGGCTCACATAAAAAAAGTACCTAATATAATTCTATACCTTGGTAATATTAGAAAAATTAGAACCGGCCTTAAGTACAGTCTTGTATTCAAAACTTTTAAAGCAAAGGTTTTAGTGAATAGCGATTCCCTAAAAACAGATTTATTACAGAATAGTTCCTATTTCAATCAAGACAATTTAATTAGAATTTATAACGGCATAGAGTTACCTAAACTTCAGACAGTTGCAAATTGGGGGGCCATAGAAAAATTAAACCTACCTGAAAATCGCTTTATTATAGGCGTTGCAGGCTGGCTGAATTATAGAAAAGGATTTGACCTCCTCCCTAAAATTCTTGAGAAACTTCCTAAAAACACACATATTATTCATGCGGGCACAGGTGGGTTTGAACTGGATATGGACCAAATTCTTTCTAACTACCCTGAACTTTCAGAACGTATTCATTTTCTAGGCCATGTTAGTAATATGGGTCAGTTCTTTCAAAATATAGATGTCTTTTTACTTTGCTCTCGTGAAGAAGGTATGGCTAACGTATTATTAGAATCTCTAAGCTATGGTAAACCTATAGTATCCTCCAAAGTTCCTGGCAGTGAAGAATTACTCGATAATGGCACTTACGGCATATTAACAGAAATTGACGATGTAATAGCCATGTCCAATGGTATACAGGCCATATTGGAAAGGAAAATAATATTTGAACCAGAACTTTTAAAGCAAAGGATAACTGATACCTTTTCTTTTAATCATATGATGGCAAATACCCAGTCACTACTTTTTCCGAGTAAAAACTAATACCACTTAAACCATGCAAAAAGAAATCAATAAATGCATAGAAGTCCTTCTAAACGGTGGTCTCATCCTCTACCCTACGGACACCGTATGGGGTATTGGCTGTGATGCAACAAACGAAGCGGCTGTTAAGAAAGTGTACGATTTAAAACAACGAGAAGATACAAAGGCACTTATTTGCTTGGTGGCTAATGATGCTATGCTAGAGCGCACTGTGGAAGCAGTTCCTGAAGTTGCTTATGACATTATAGACCTTTCTACCAAACCCACAACCATAATTTACGACAAACCTAAAGGGGTTGCCAAGAATTTAGTGGCTGCAGACAATACCTTGGCTGTGAGAATAGCTTCGGACAAGTTCTGCAGATATCTCATAAATAAGTTCAAAAAACCCATTGTTTCTACATCTTCTAACATTTCTGGGCGCCCTACTCCCAAAAGTTTTGGCGAAATAGACCCTGTAATTTTAAAAGGTGTGGACTATGTGGTAAATTTGCAGCCCGAACAAAAATCGGCAGTACCCTCAGCTATTATAAAACTAGGAAATGATGGTACCGTTAAGATTATTCGGAAGTAATTTATAACGCAATATATTTAATGCTTCTTTGGCAAGCACTAGTATTTAAAAATTGAACCTTTGAACCATATACAAGCTCTTTCTAACCCTATTTTTAAAATCGTTTCACAAGCTGCGGATGAACTTGGGATGGATTGTTATGTGATTGGTGGGTTTGTTAGAGATTACCTCCTACATAGAGGTGCGCACAAGGACATAGATATCGTAGCTATTGGTAGCGGTATAGAATTGGCAAAAAAAGTAGCTTCTTTACTTAAAGGAAAACCGAACGTTAGTATTTTCAAAAACTTTGGAACGGCTATGTTACGGCATGAAGATATTGAGTTGGAATTTGTAGGGGCCCGTAAAGAGAGCTATCATAGAGATAGCCGGAAGCCTGTTGTTGAAGACGGTACGTTGGCCGATGACCAGAACCGACGTGATTTCACCATTAACGCGTTGGCAATATCTTTGAATCAAAAAAACTACGGTGAACTTTTAGACCCTTTTGATGGGGTTGCCGATTTAGAGAAAAAAATTATCCGTACGCCACTAGAGCCAGGTATTACGTATTCTGATGACCCATTGCGCATGATGCGCGCCATCCGTTTTGCTACTCAATTGAATTTTAAAATCGAAGAAAACTCTTTACAAGCAATTACGGAGCACAAAGAACGTATTACAATAATTTCCAAAGAACGTATTGTAGACGAGCTGAACAAAATTTTAGCAAGCAATAGACCTTCCATTGGCTTTTCCCTACTTCACAAAACAGCTCTTCTTTCCTATATTCTTCCTGAATTGGTTGCATTACAAGGCATAGAAGAAATTGAAGGGCAACGGCACAAAGACAATTTCTGGCACACCTTAGAAGTGGTAGATAATATTTCAGAAACTACGGATAACCTTTGGTTACGCTGGGCCGCCCTGTTACATGATATTGGTAAGGCACCCACCAAGAAATTTCATAAAAAAATAGGATGGACATTTCACGGGCACGAATTCGTAGGTTCAAAAATGGTATATAAGCTTTTTAAGCGATTGCGAATGCCATTGAACGACAAGATGAAGTTTGTTCAAAAAATGGTACTTATGAGCTCCAGACCCATTGTTCTATCGGAAGATTATGCAACGGATTCAGCAATAAGACGTTTGGTTTTTGATGCCGGCGAAAATGTAGAGGACCTCATGACGCTTTGCGAAGCGGATATTACTACCAAGAACCCAAAAAAGCAAAGAAGGTATAAGAACAATTTTAAGGTTGTTCGCCAAAAAATTATAGAAGTAGAAGAACGAGATAACATACGTAAGTTTCAACCTCCTGTAAGCGGAGAAGAGATTATGGAAACTTTTAACTTGAAACCTTCAAAAGAAATCGGAATTATTAAAGAAGCGATTAAAGAGGCTATTCTTGAAGGTGAGATTCCTAATGAATACGAAGCTGCAAAAGAATTTATGCTCGCAAAGGGCAAGGCAATTGGCCTTACCCCATCTTGAAAACTAATTGAGAATTCACTCCATAGCTAAAAAGAAAAGACTAGAAATAACGTTTACAATACACCTTAAATTCTAACGTTTTAGTGTTGAAACCCTATCGCAACACAGTCTTAGGTTTAAAGTATTTTATACATGGAAAACCAGTAGTTTTATTGCACCGATATATTTAGGAGGCCAACAATAACAATAGTTGTAATTAAGAAAAATAGATACCTTTACAATGGTAGATACAAGACTGTCCCCTTTTTATCCAATAAAAAAGTCATGAAAAAATTCCTCCTGATTGTACTCCTAACCGTTACATCTATCTGTGATCTTAGAGCTCAGCAAGATGCTCAGTACACACAATACATGTACAACCCAATGGCCATAAACCCGGCATATGCAGGCTCTCGTGGTGTTTTTAGTATAGCAGGATTACATCGCTCACAATGGGTTGGTGTAGAAGGTGCCCCTAAAACCCAAACCCTTAATTTTCATACACCGGTATCGGACAGAGTGGGCATTGGGCTGTCTATTGTTAATGATGATATCGGAAACGGCACAAGTCAAGAAACCTACTTTGATGGTGTTTTTTCATATACCGTTCCAATTTCAAGGGATGCAAAACTGGCCTTTGGATTAAAAGCGAGTGCACATATTCTAAACTTGGATTTCAGCAAATTATCCAATTATAGCGATGAAGTTTCCGGCACAGGTATCACCAATATTGACAATAAATTCTCTCCAAATTTTGGAGCAGGTGTATATTATTACGACGAGCGATTCTATATAGGTCTATCCGTTCCCAATTTCTTAGCTACAAAACATTTTGACGGTGATGCTTCTAGCTCTTCTTTTTTAGCCAAGGAGCGCATGAACTTCTATTTGATAACCGGCTACGTATATAACCTAAATCAAAGATGGCAGTTTAAACCCACGTTATTGATGAAGGCGGTAAACGGTGCTCCGTTACAAGTAGATGTTTCGGCTAATTTTATGTTCAACAATAAATTTATATTGGGAGCAGGCTACCGTTGGGATGCAGCCCTAAGTGCTCTATTTGGTTTTCAAGCATCGGACCAAATATTATTGGGATTAGCCTACGACAGGGAAATAACGGAATTAGGCGGTACTCGCTTTAATGACGGTTCGTTTGAAGTAGTACTCAGATATGAATTCCGTTCACGGTTCGGAAGAAGGACCATAGAACCAAGGTTCTTCTAAATACCCAATTACATCGCATAGATGCCAACCTTATTCTTGGTCAAAAACTTAACCCTATACCCATTACTCTTTCTTTCAATTTTCTTCAGAAAACCAAAAAAATTATAGTACAACCAGTTTACTCTACATAATAGCAAGCCTTTACATCTAGTTTTTTGCACTATACAACATATAATTTGCAAGGTCTTCTTAGCCTGTTAAATTTACGCTACAACGTTGTAAGTCTTTAATTACAATAGTCGTGTTTTCGACTGTTTCAAAGACTTTGTGAAATATATTCCCTATTGGCGAATCGTTTTAAAAAATTTTTCGGGGCATTACTCGTATTCATGCTTGCCTATTCGGCAACTGCTCAACAAACCACCAATTGGACACAGGTTTCACCAAGTATATGGGAATCTGTTACCAATGATGGATTAGTACGTGTAGAGTGTAGGGTTGCTGATGGCGTAACTATATTAGGGGCCGAAACCATGGGTTGTACCAGTGCAGCAACATATAGTGACCCAGCGGTATTTGGCAGCCCTTCTTTAGAAATTTCTGCCAGTTCGTTGAATGACGGAAATCTTAATTTTCACTTCTTTGACGCTCTTACAGGAGACCCCGTATACATCGTAAACCCAATTTTACATGCTGATAAGGTGGGGACCATTTCCGTTGTGCCACTTTTTTCGGGAACTGCCACTGCTAATTTTAATTTCTTAAACGGAACTTGGTCAGAATTAAGCTCTAATGGTCCAATTTTTAGATCCACACCTAATCTTTTTAATCTGGACGATAATTCTATTATACTAAGCCTTGGTGGCGAGTGTATCAACGGAACTAATCTCGGCACAGCGGGCGGTAGTTTAGAAGTTAATAAGGTTACTGAATCTATTCAGATGAGTGTTGAAGTAATAGGAGGCTTACTATCTATTTTAAACGCCTCCGATGAAGTAGAATTTGTTCTTTCCGATCTCATTATTGCGGACCCTAAAATTGAAGTAACCAAAACTGCCGTTGAAAATTTTTCGACTCCGATCAACGTTGGGAACACAGTAGATTATACCATTATTGTTGAAAACACAGGAAATGTTACTCTAGACAATATCGATTTGACCGATACTTTTACTGATGTAAACTCAAACAGCCTAACCTTAACGAATGGACCAACTTTTGATAGTTCTTCTCTCGGCTCCGCTGAAGGTACTCTTCTTCCAGGAGAGACCGTCACATATTTAGCAAGCTTTACCCTAACTACACCAGTAATGGATGCTGGAGGTGTTATAAATCAAATAAACAGTATTTCTGATAGTCCGTATGGCACGGATGATGTAAACGATACATCTGACGATGGAATTGATACGGATGGGAATGTTGAAGACGACCCTACAATCAGCTATTTCCCTACTACTGAAGATGATACTGCAATTGTTTGTGAAGAGGACACCATAGACATTAATGTTCTTTCAAATGATAATTTTGGAGGAAACGCTCCTGCATCTGGAAGTATTTTCATTGTCACTTCTGCTTCATCAGGAATAGCCGTGGTCGATAATAATGGTACGCCCTCCACTCCTACAGATGACTCCATAAGCTATACGTCAGCCACCGGATACACGGGTTCTGACAGTTTTGTTTATGGAATAAGAGATAGTAAAGGGTACGAACAACATGCAACGGTGACCATTTCTGAACAAGCTTTTCCTAATGCCGGAGCAGACGGTACTTTGACCATCTGCGAGGGAACAACCGTTACCGAGGCCGAGCTATTCGCTCAAATAGGAACTCATGATGCCGGTGGAACTTGGTCACCAGCGATGGGCGGCGCGGGAACCTATACCTACACCGTTGCGGCTACCTCTCCCTGTACCGTTGACGACACTGCTGAAGTAGTTGTGACCGAACAACCGTTACCGAATGCAGGTACAGACGGTGCTTTGACCATCTGTGAAGGAACTACCGTAACAGAAGCCGAGCTATTCGCTCAAATAGGAACTCATGATTCCAGTGGAACATGGTCACCGGCAATGGGCGGTGCAGCAACCTATATATACACCGTTACGGCTACCTCACCCTGTACCCTTGACGACACTGCAGAAGTAATCGTGACCGAACAACCGTTACCGAATGCGGGTACAGATGGTGCTTTAACCATTTGTCAGGGAGAAACTGTAAACGAAACTCAACTTTTCAATCAACTTGGTGGAAGTCCAGATTCCAGTGGAACTTGGTCACCGGCAATGGGCGGTGCGGGAACCTATACTTATACCGTAACAGCAACTTCGCCTTGTACAACTGATGATACTTCGGAAGTCGTGGTGACAGAACAACCCTTACCGAACGCAGGAACCGACGGAACTTTGACCATTTGCGAGGGAACAACAGTCACAGAAGCCGAATTATTCGCTCAAATAGGAACTCATGATTCCGGTGGGACTTGGTCACCGGCAATGGGCGGTGCGGGCACATATATCTATACCGTTGCAGCCACCCCACCCTGTACAGTTGACGATACCGCTGAAGTAACCGTGACCGAACAACCCTTACCGAATGCAGGTACAGACAGTACTTTGACCATTTGCGAGGGAACGACAGTCACAGAATTCGAACTATTCGCTCAAATAGGAACTCATGATTCCGGTGGAACTTGGTCACCCGCAATGGGCGGTGCCGGAACCTATACCTACACTGTTGCGGCTACCTCTCCCTGTACAGTTGATGACACCGCTGAAGTACTTGTGACCGAACAACCTTTACCTAACGCAGGAACCGATGGTATGTTGACTATTTGTGAAGGAACCACAGTCACAGAAGCCGAATTATTCGCTCACATAGGAACTCATGATTCCGGTGGAACTTGGTCGCCGACCATGGGCGGAGCCGGAACCTACACCTACACCGTTGCAGCTACCTCTCCCTGTACAGTTGATGACACCGCTGAAGTAATCGTGACCGAACAACCGTTACCGAATGCGGGTACCGATGGTACGTTGACAATCTGTGAAGGAACGACAGTTACAGAATCCCAATTATTTGCTCAACTAGGTGCTCCCGATTCTGGTGGAACATGGTCCCCGGCAATGAGCGGTGCGGGAACCTATACTTACACCTTAACAGCAACTTCGCCTTGTACAACTGACGACACTGCAGAAGTAATCGTGACCGAACAACAGTTACCGAATGCCGGGACCGATGGTACGTTGACAATCTGTGAAGGAACTACCGTAACAGAAGCCGAATTATTCGCTCAAATAGGAACTCATGATTCCGGTGGGACTTGGTCACCGGCGATGGCAGGTGCGGGAACCTATACCTACACCGTTGCAGCTACCTCTCCCTGTACAGTTGACGACACTGCAGAAGTAACCGTGACCGAACAACCTTTACCGAATGCGGGTACAGACGGTACTTTGACCATTTGCGAGGGAACGACAGTCACAGAATCCGAACTATTCGCTCAAATAGGAACTCATGATTCCGGTGGAACTTGGTCACCGACGATGGGCGGTGCCGGAACCTATACTTATACTGTTGCGGCTACCTCACCCTGTACAATTGACGACACTTCGGAAGTAATCGTGACCGAACAACCCTTACCGAATGCGGGTACCGATGGTACGTTGACCGTTTGCGAAGGAACTACCGTAACAGAAGCCGAGCTATTCGCTCAAATAGGAACTCATGATTCCGGTGGAACTTGGTCACCGGCGATGGGCGGTGCCGGAACCTATACCTACACAGTTGAGGCTACCTCACCCTGTACAGTTGAGGCTACCTCACCCTGTACAGTTGACGATACTTCGGAAGTTGTGGTGACCGAACAACCTTTACCAAATGCAGGTGCCGATGGTGCTTTGACCATTTGCGAAGGAACAACAGTCACAGAATCCGAGCTATTCGCTCAAATAGGAGCTCATGATGCCGGCGGGACTTGGTCTCCATCAATGGGCGGTGCCGGAACCTATACCTACACTGTTGCAGCTACCTCACCCTGCACCGTTGACGACACCACTGAAGTAACCGTGACCGAACAACCCTTACCGAATGCGGGTACCGATGGTGCTTTGACAATATGTGAAGGAACAACTGTCACAGAATCCGAATTATTTGCTCAACTAGGTTCTCCAAATTCTGGCGGAACATGGTCACCGGCAATGGGCGGTGCCGGAACCTATACCTACACTGTTGCGGCTAACTCTCCCTGTACCGTTGACGACACCGCTGAAGTAATTGTGACCGAACAACCGTTACCGAATGCGGGTACGGATGGTACGTTGACAATCTGTGAAGGAACTACCGTAACAGAAGCCGAATTATTCGCTCAAATAGAAACTCATGATTCCGGTGGAACTTGGTCACCGGCAATGGGCGGTGCGGGAACCTATACTTATACCGTAACAGCAACTTCGCCTTGTACAACTGATGATACCTCCCAAGTCGTGGTATCAGAACAACCCTTACCGAATGCCGGAACCGATGGTACGTTGACAATCTGTGAAGGAACTACCATAACAGAAGCCGAGCTATTCGCTCAAATAGGAGCTCATGATGCCGGTGGGACTTGGTCACCGGCAATGAGCGGTGCGGGAACCTATACTTACACCGTAACAGCAACTTCGCCTTGTACAACTGATGATACCTCCCAAGTCGTGGTATCAGAACAACCCTTACCGAATGCCGGGACCGATGGTACGTTGACAATCTGTGAAGGAACTACCATAACAGAAGCCGAGCTATTCGCTCAAATAGGAGCTCATGATGCCGGCGGGACTTGGTCACCGGCGATGGGCGGTGCGGGAACCTATACTTATACCGTAACAGCAACTTCGCCTTGTACAACTGATGATACTTCGGAAGTTGTGGTGACCGAACAACCTTTACCAAATGCAGGTGCCGATGGTGCTTTGACCATTTGCGAAGGAACGACCGTAACAGAAGCCGAGCTATTCGCTCAAATAGGAGCTCACGATTCCGGCGGGACTTGGTCTCCAGCAATGGGCGGTGCCGGAACCTATACCTACACTGTTGCAGCTACCTCACCCTGCACCGTTGACGACACCACTGAAGTAACCGTGACCGAACAACCCTTACCGAATGCGGGTACCGATGGTGCTTTGACAATATGTGAAGGAACAACTGTCACAGAATCCGAATTATTTGCTCAACTAGGTTCTCCAAATTCTGGCGGAACATGGTCACCGGCAATGGGCGGTGCCGGAACCTATACCTACACTGTTGCGGCTAACTCTCCCTGTACCGTTGACGACACCGCTGAAGTAATTGTGACCGAACAACCGTTACCGAATGCGGGTACGGATGGTACGTTGACAATCTGTGAAGGAACTACCGTAACAGAAGCCGAATTATTCGCTCAAATAGAAACTCATGATTCCGGTGGAACTTGGTCACCGGCAATGGGCGGTGCGGGAACCTATACTTATACCGTAACAGCAACTTCGCCTTGTACAACTGACGATACCTCCCAAGTTGTGGTGACAGAACAACCCTTACCGAATGCGGGTACCGATGGTGCTTTGACAATATGTGAAGGAACAACTGTCACAGAATCCCAATTATTTGCTCAACTAGGTTCTCCAAATTCTGGCGGAACATGGTCACCGGCAATGGGCGGTGCCGGAACCTACACCTACACTGTTGCGGCTACCTCACCCTGTACCGTTGAAGACACTGCAGAAGTAGTTGTGACCGAACAACCCTTACCCAATGCGGGTACAGACGGTACTTTGACCATTTGTGAGGGCGAAACTGTAAACGAAACCCAACTTTTTAATCAACTTGGTGGAAGCCCAAATTCCGGAGGAACTTGGTCACCGGCGATGGGCGGTGCAGGCTCGTACACTTATACGGTTTCTAGTCCCGTTTGTGAAAGTGACACATCAACTGTAACCGTTACTGAAGAACATCAACCTAATGCAGGAACCGATGCTACGCTCACCATATGCCCTAATACAACAGTAACTCAAAGTCAACTTTTATCACTTTTACAAACAAACGATACACGTGGTACATGGAACCCTAATCCTGAGGATGCAAATGCCGGGGTTTATACCTATACGATTCCTGGAAACATCTGTAATGGGGAGTCAACCTCAACAGTAACGATTATCCTTTCCAATCTTGATTCTGATGGAGATATGATATTGGACTGTAATGAAATAATTGATGGAACGGACCCTTTTGACGATTGTGATTCTATTAATGGGACACCACTACCTATTAGTGATTGTGATAATGATAACCTCTCCGAAGAAGAGGAAACACTATTAGGTACAGACCCGAAGAATCCTGATACCGATGGTGATGGGGTTATAGACGGACAAGAAGTAACCGACAATACCGACCCACTGGACAGTTGCGATTTTGTCATTGAAAACCAAACCCTGGCTCCATCTAGAATATGGAATATGGAAGATTGTGATATGGATGACCTTACGAATGCCCAGGAAATAGATAGAGGTACTGATCCTATCAACCCTGACACGGATGGGGATTTAATCAATGATGGCCAAGAAGTAAATGATAACACTGACCCGCTTGACCCATGCGATTCAATTGGCGGTACACCACCTAATACTATTTCATGCGAATTATTCGTTGAATTAGATATTGTACGACCTGGAGACATTTTAAATGGTGCGTTTAAGATTATAAACATTGACCGTTTTCCTGACAATCACGTTGAAATATTTAACCGTTGGGGAATCCTAGTATGGGAGAGCTCTGTTTATGATAACCAAAATAATGCATTTGACGGATTGTCTAAAGGAAGAATCACCATAATGGAAAATCAAAAACTGCCTGCCGGTGTTTATTTCTATAAAATAAAATATGTATCCAAAGGAGAAGACAAGATGCTAGATGGATACTTATATGTGATACGCTAAACATGAAAAAAACAACTCTTACGGTTCTGTTTCTACTTGTAGCGATGCTCAATTGCTTTGGTCAGCAAGATGCACAATTCACGCAATACATGTATAATACTCTAGCAGTTAATCCCGCATATGCCGGTTCTAGGGATGTTCTTGGTGTCTCGTTATTACACAGGTCGCAATGGGTTGGTTTAGATGGTGCACCTAGCACTCAAACTTTTAATATTCAAGGTCCATATAATGACAAAGTAGGACTAGGGTTTTCTATTGTACACGATGAGATAGGGAATAATACTAACCAAAATACGAATTTTAATCTTGCCTTTTCATATAGCCTACCTACTTCTGAAAAGTATCAGCTTTCCTTTGGAGTCACCGCAGGCGGACACTTATTGAACGTTGATTTCAATAAACTGAGAAATTATAGCGCAAGTCTAGCCCCTTCAGTAGAAAATGAACTGTACAAGAAATTTTCTCCTAACATAGGAGCCGGAGTTTATTTTCATTCAAATAAATTTTACATAGGGCTATCGGTTCCGGATTTTTTAGAGACGGAACACTTTCAAGATCCAGACAACAACAACTCGATCATAGCTTCTGAACGCATGAACTTTTACCTAATTTCCGGATATGTCTTTGACTTAAATTCTTCGTTAAAATTCAAACCCGCCTATCTTGTGAAGGCAGTTGCCGGTGCGCCACTTCAAGTTGACCTTTCCGCTAACTTTCTCCTAAATGAAAAATTTACTTTAGGAGCGGCATATCGTTTAGATGCGGCAGTAAGTGCTCTCTTTGGTTTTCAAATGGGTAAACAATTTATGCTAGGTCTCGCATATGACAGAGAAACATCTTCCTTGGGCGGCACCCAATTTAATGATGGCTCTTTTGAAATATTCCTTAGGTATGAATTCATAAAGAACTCGAAAATAGACTTAACCCCAAGATTCTTCTAGATATGAGCAAAAAATCAACATATCTATTTATGCTAATCTTTGTTTCTACATGGAGTTTTGGCTGTTTTGCCCAAAGAGAAAAGAAAACGGCCGATGCCGATAACTTTGACCACTATGCTTATATGGAAGAAATAGAATCCTACTCTTCTTTACTCAAAAAAGGATATGACCAGGTCACCATTCACAAGAAATTAGGGAACGCAAATTACCATAGTGCCAATTACGATGTGGCTACATTTTGGTATGGAAAACTCTTAAAAAATACAGAAGTGGCCATATCCCCAGATTATCTATATCGCTATGCGTTAGCCCTTAAAAGCGTTAAGAGATATGATGAAAGCGATGAATGGATGAGAAAATTCCAAAGTATTAAGAACAATGACACTCGCGCAAGCCTCTTTGCAAATAACACCGGCTATTTACAGGAAATACAAATTCCAAAGGAGCAATATACTATAGAAAATTTGGCCGACCTCAATTCAAAAGAGTCAGATTTTGCTCCTTCTTATTTTCAAGGTAATCTTGTTTTCACTACTGCTAGAGACCTTGAAGTTCAGAAATACAATAAATTGTTGTACACCAACTTATATCAATCAAAAGTTTCAGAAGAAGGTAAAATAAATGAACTTTCAGCACTTTCAGAAATGCTGAATACAAAAGCTAACGAGTCTTCTACAACGTTTTCTAAAGATGGTGAAACCGTATACTTTACTAGAAACAATTTTTCAAAAAAATCATTTAAAAGAGATAAAAAAGGAATAAGTAAATTAAAAATCTATAGGGCATTTAAAAATGGTGACTCATGGTCTGAGCCAGAAGACCTTCCTTTTAACAGCACTGACTACTCCGTTGCCCACCCCTCTTTAAGTAGTGATGGCACAAAACTTTATTTTGCATCGGACATGCCCGGCGGCATGGGAGCATCGGACATCTATGTGGTAAACGTTATATCTAACGGTACTTTTGGAGACCCCATAAATTTGGGTCCTCAAGTGAATACGGAAGGAAAGGAAACCTTCCCATTTATTTCAAATTCCAATGTTTTATATTTTGCTTCAAATGGCCACCCAGGTCTTGGGGGACTTGATATATTTAAAGTCGATTTAAACAAAGAAAGCAAAGTTGAAAATTTAGGCAGCCCGATAAATAGCCCAGAAGACGACTTTTCACTGGTTCTGGATTCATCAGAGGAAAAAGGTTATTTTGCCTCCAATCGAAAAGGTGGTATTGGTAATGACGATATATTCAAGTTAAAACGAAGTGATACCGATTGCTTTACTTTTATAGAAGGGAAGGCCGTAGATAAAGATTCAGATATACTTTTGGCCAAAACCCAAATTGAAGTTTTTGACCACGAGGGACAGAAAATAGGAGAAACCATAACCGCTTCAAACGGTTCTTACACTGTACGCATACCTTGCCAAGAAAAACAGTACCAACTATCCGGTAGTAAAGATGGTTATGAAGTCGGTAGCCTTTATATGTTGACCAGCAGTGATAAAAACCGAATTAAAGATACCCGTTTAGAATTGGAACAATCAGCAAAGGTTGCGGATGTAGGTTCTGATTTGGTAAAAGTTTTAAAGCTCACCCCTATTTACTTTGACCTAAACAGTTCTTATTTACGTAAAGATGCCTATGCCGAGTTAAATAAGGTTGTGGATTATATGAGTAAAAGGCCTGATATAAAAATTGCCGTAGGTTCCCATACCGATAGCCGTGAAGGTGATGATTATAATTTATGGTTATCTAAGCGAAGAGCCATGAGAACCGTTCAATATATCACCTCAAAAGGTATTGACGCGTCACGCATTTCAGGAACGGGTTACGGTGAGACCCAATTATTGAACAAATGTGCCAATGGTATTAGGTGCCCGGAAAGAGATCACCAACTAAACAGACGTTCGGAATTCATTGTCATGGAAAAATAACCGCTGCCCTGTTCAAGAAATAGCTTAATTCCTCTTAAAATTCTTTAAGGAGCCTTATTTTTGCACAAAGGAAAATTTACCTATGCAGAAAAATTTCAGACAGGTTGCTAAAATAGCTTTGGTTCTTGTATATCTCGTTATTATTGCCGGTGCCGTGGTACGAGGAACGGGCAGTGGTATGGGATGTCCTGATTGGCCTAAATGTTTTGGACACTACATCCCCCCTACTGAAATTTCTGAACTGCAATGGAAACCGGATACCGATATTAAAAAAGGACAAATTATTATTGTTGACGAAACTCTTCAAGTAGCTAATGAAGCTTTTAAAACCAGTTCTACTTTTGATAAAACCAAATGGGCAACATACACCAAACATGATTATGCCCAATTTAATGCGGCCCACACCTGGATAGAGTACATTAACCGTTTGTTTGGGGCTTTAGCCGGTTTAGCAACCTTTGTGTTGGCAATCCTCTCCATACGTCTCTTTAAAACAAATAAAAACATTACCATTCTGTCTTGGCTCGTAGTTTTTGGCATGGGCTTTCAGGCGTGGTTGGGCGCAACTGTGGTCTATTCGGTATTAGAACCCGTTAAAATCACGGTTCATATGGTTATGGCCTTAGTCATAGTAGCCTTTTTACTTTATATTATTTACATGACCAAAGCAGCTAGTGATAAGCCAAAAACCTACAAAGATATTGTTCCGCTCTTATCATTTGTGTTGTTCATGACATTAATTCAAGTAGTCTTGGGCACACAAGTAAGACAGTTTGTAGACGAACGCATGGATGTTTTTGGAGATGCCGCTAAAAACCAATGGTTGGCCAATGCCGATTGGCAATTTTACGCACACCGTTCGTTTTCAATAGTAATTGTCCTGCTCAACATATTTCTAGCACAGCGCATTTATAAGTACAAGCTTAATTTTCCTAAAATTAATTGGGTATTATTATTCTTGCTCATAGAGGCTATGTCCGGTGTGGCAATGTACTACTTTCATTTCCCATTTGCTTCGCAGCCTATACATCTGGTATTGGCCAGCTTGCTTTTTGGGGTTCAGTTTTATTTGCTTTTAGAGGCCATAAGTGCTAAAAGAAGCTATAAATCTTTGTAACTTTGTCCTCCCTTAAAAATTGTGGTTATGATTTATAAAATACGTGTCATCTTAGATGCTAAAGAGGATATCTTTAGAGACCTTGAGATAGAAGCAAGCAATTCAATGGAAGAGTTTCATAATTCCATAGCGCAATCTTTTGGGTTTCTAGGCAATGAAATGGCTTCTTTTTACACTTGTGATGAGGAATGGAACCAAGATGAGGAAATCGCCCTTTTTGACATGAGCGATAACGGTTCGGACGTGAGATTGATGAACGAAACCTTTTTAGAGGATGTCATGACCGAAGATGAGCCTAAGCTTATCTATGTTTATGATTTTTTAAGTATGTGGACGTTCTATGTGGAGCTTGCCGATATTGTTGAACCAGAATCTGGTGTGGCATACCCAAACCTGCTGTTCAGTTTTGGAGAGCTTCCGGAAACACCACCCGAGAAAAATTTTGAGTCAAAACCTAAATTTGATTTTGACGATACCTTTGACAACTATGACGACCTTGATTTTGATGAAAACTGGAATTAAATCTATTCCCTTTCAACTTTATTGAGCACATCACCACCAATCTATTTAGCCTTCTGATTGCAGGCAATCTGTATAAAAAATCCAAGAATTAAAACAGCTCTTATACTATGATTAACCTATACCCTACCCAAATCGAAACAATTTCCCTACATCGTGTAGGGAACAAAAACAAGAGTGAAGGTATCTTCCTTTCCGAAGAGCCTTTTTCTTTGAACGATGAGACCACCGGTCTATTAAAAGAGTATTTCTTTAAGCCTTTTCGTGAAAAGGAAGAGAATTATTTTAAACTTGTAAATGATGTAGATGTTGAGTTTAATGAGCTTCACAAAATAGTTTCGGATATTTTTGCCGACCCTGAAAGCATGCACCTCAACTCAAAAAAAATAGCGCAACACCTTTTTGAGCAATCTAACCACCCACATATAAAAAGTGGTGAGGTATATGTGGCTTACCTTACTAATGTAATGCTAGATAACGTTAAGACCGAAGCCGTAGGTATATTTAAGAGTGAGCTTAAGCACGACTTTCTTCAGTTTGAAGAAAAAGGAAGCAACCTAGATATTGTAATCCAACAGGGTATAAACATCAATAAATTAGATAAAGGTTGCCTTATCTTTAATGTGAATAAAGAGGAGGGATATAAAATTCTTTCAGTAGACAGTAACCGTTACGATACAAAATATTGGTTGGAAAACTTCTTGGATGTAGAGGCACTAGCAGATGAAAATTTCTACACTAAAAACTATTTAAAGTTCTGTCAGAATTTTGCAAAAGACGTGGTTTTACCGGCAGAGGACAAGCAACAAGAGGTGCTTTTTATGAACCGTGCCGTGAATCATTTTGCTAAAAATGATGAGTTTGAAGAATCAGGTTTTTTAAACGAAGTAATGGAAAACCCTGAATTAATTCCTGAGTTCAAAAATTACAAAGTAGAAAAAGGTCCTAAATTTAGTATTGAGGATGTTTCAAATTTTGATATTGCCAACAAAGCGGTATCTGATGCTCGTAAGAAAATAAAGAACGTTATAAACCTTGATACCAACATACAAATCAAGTTAGACTTTATAAACCCAGAATCTGCAGAAAAATTCGTGGAAAAAGGCTGGGATGAAGAGCGCCAAATGTACTATTACCTAGTATACTTTAATAAAGAGGAAAAAAACTAGTAATAAGGGTTGTTGGTAGGTTGCATGTAGACTTTACAATGCATACCAACAACCCTTTTTATTACTGTATTTTTATGCGCTGTTCAAGGATTTGTTTCATACTCACATCCTCATAATTTCGGCGCACAAAATTAAGGGCTAAATCCAATACTTCGCCCATAGTTTCACATTTCCTAAACTGTTGATCCAGGGTAAGCTCATAAATTGCCTCACGCAACAATTCAATATTCTCTTGGGTTGAAATAACATCCTTTTTAACAATACCTCGCAGCCGTTTTATTCGTGCTCCGGAACTAAGGATTCGTTTGGCTACAATAGATCTTTCCTCTAGCTTATATTGGTCTACGGAATCTCGTCTTAATTTCTTTCTTACGAGCTCTACCATCTGAAAATTTTCCTTGAAAAACTGAGGTCTGTATACCTTCAATTTCCCTTCAAAACACTGTTGATCAAAATCTATGGCTCGTATACGATACACCACATGATCAAAGTCATGAACGGGTACAATTACATAGTTATAGGACCTCATATCACCTAACAAACGGATCATACAACGTTCATTGAATTTCACGAACTCTTTTGCCAATTGCGATTTCTCGGATTCGGTGCAATTGGGCAGCATATCCTTTATAAAAACATCACCCGGAATTCCCGCAATATGCTCCTCAATCAGCGTGTCTTTATACACCAAAAAGTTAAGGTTATAAGGCGAAAGCATATGCTCTAGCTCAAGCCCATAAATACGGGAAGCATCAGTCTTTTTTACATAGAAATAAGTGAAGTTATCATTCAAAATATTTCTTACTTTGATACGGAAAGGTTTGGAGTTACCGAAAGTGCAAAAATCTACCGCATCCACATTCAAATATTGATGAATATTATCGCTACCATCTGAATGAAGAATAGAGTACACTTTCTTCAGGCTATTATCAATTTCAATTCTATCAAACTCCGAATAATACACCCGTATCCATAGCGTATCTTCATCATCGGAATCATAGACAACTACAGAACCTGAAAAGCGCAACAAATCTTCATAAAAAATAGGTATTTCTATTTTACGGCTATAATGTCCTAAATACTGGTCTAACTTCTTGCTGACAGGATAGGCCGGCTTCTTTTTAGACATTAACTTTTCGTCTGACATACTTCAAATTTACTTACAAAATAAACATTTCGAACAAATAACATAATAGTCTACTATAGATTTCATACATAAAACCACATATTTTGGCACATTGGCAACATTAATTTAGAGATAAAATCAAACGTTGGTTATTTTGTTTATCGTTCCAAATTAACCAAACCAATGAAATCACTGCTTAAGCCCTACTTAAAAGGTATACTCTTTTTCTTTATTGCTTTTAATGCAATTTCTGGATTCTCGCAATTAAGTGACCTGCACTATTTACCACCCATGAAGCAGGGTCAAAATAATGCAGGAATACAAAACCAAGCTATTTACTTATCCACCCCAGAAACAACCTCATTTACGGTAAATGCGTACCGAGGTATATCTACAACTGTAGAAAGAACTTTTAGCATCAATAATCTGACCCCAGGTGTTTGGACTTTAGGTAATGGCGATAACAATATCACCTTAGTCAACAATAGTAATACAGGAGTAGTATTAACGAATAGTGGTTTACGATTTGAAGCGCCTGGTGGAGAAAAATTCTATGTCAATTATAGAGGTAAGTCTGGCTCGCAAGCTGCATCATTGACCGCAAAGGGTAGACAGGCCATGGGTACCAATTTTAAATGGGGCGGTGTTCCCAATAAAGGTACACATTCTTCAAAATCAAATACTTTGGGAATCATGGCAACAGAAGATAATACTACCATAGTATTATCTGGCTATGATCCTGGTTGTGAGTTTAGAGTTGGAAATAACAGAGCAGGTATTACTGCAAACTCCCATACAATAACATTAGATGCTAATGAATCTTTTGTATATGAAACCTATATAGGTAACACGCATACTCAGGCCCATGAAGATGGTTGGATCGGAGCATCAATAACCTCTACAAAGGACATTGTAATCAGTAACGGTTCTATAAACTTTGGTAGTCAAGATGGGCAAAGCCATAGGGATGCCGGAATAGATCAACCCGTGCCTATTAATAAATTAGGAAAAGATTACGTATTTATTAGAGGTAACGGTAATACCAATGGGCTTACAGAATTTCCTTTGGTAATTGCAACGGCAGACAACACGCAAGTATTCGTAAATGGTAATGCAACTGCAGTCGCAACTATAAACAATGGCGAATACTTTAAAATACCTAGTTCTTATTACTCTTCCAATACGGTAGGCGCCAATATGTTCGTGCAAACATCAAAAGATGTATATGCCTATCAATCAATGGCTGGATCTAGTAACCTTTATACACAAGGATTAAATTTTGTTGCTCCTGTAAACTGTTTGTTACCGGATAAAATGGATAACATTCCAAATATTCGAAATATTGCAGGAAGTACGGTGACTGGAGGATTAACGATTATTGCATCAGTAAATACATCGGACGCAAATGTTAAAGTATTTGAAAATGGTACAGAAGTATCAAAGCCTGCTTCTAGCGCAGTTGCCGGCTCAGCAGATTGGAAAACATTCTATATTCCCAATTTAGATGGAGATATTAGTGTAACATCAACCGGGCCAATGGCTATCGGTTTTTTCGGGTTTAATGGTGCTCAGGGTGTTGCCGGTTATTTTTCCGGTTTTGATACCGTACCCGAAGTTAGGTTGGAAATTAATGGAGGAACTGTTGGAGAATGTTTTTCAGGTTCCAGTATTTTCGAAGCTTCTGACGATAACTTTGACGCCTATCAATGGTATTTTGATGGGGAACTGATTCCAGGGGCAAATTCATTTGATTATGCCGCAACTATTGCAGGTGATTATTTTGTAAGAGGTACCAAAGGACCATGTACGTATGACTCTCAATCTATTCAAATTTTTTATTGTGAACCCGATGTTCTAATAGAAAAAACCGTAGATAAACCTGAAATTAAAGAAGGAGAAAATGCCACCTTTACCATACGGGCAGAAAACCTATATTTTAGAGATATTACTAATTTACGGATTACCGACAATATTCCCGAGGGGTTAACTTTAGTTAATGCTTCTACTATAACAGGAAGTTGGAACGGGTCTGTTTGGAATATTGGAACATTAGAACCTGGCGAAGTTGCCTTTTTAACCTTAGAAGTAACTGCAGATGAAATAGACATCTTGCCTTTACTCAACCTCGTAAATACAGCCACCAATTCCCAAGATCAAACGGATGCCAATACGACAAGGGATGAGCCCTCTGCCCGAATAATAGTACATAACGATTTTGATAATGACGGGGTTGTAGATAGCGTTGATTTAGATGATGATAATGATGGTATTTATGACGCTGTTGAACAAATGTGTATCATATCTAATGATGTAAACTTTACTTCACCATCAAGCACCGCACAAGGTGGTACTGCGGTAACAGAAATTTTCTCCAATTTCTCTGGTTTTTGGAAAAGTTCTACAACTTCAAGAAATCCAGTATTGCCAAACTTATCACATGAATTATTGGCATTCACCACCGGTGGAACCACGTTTACCACTGGGGTTGCAGACGATAACCTTTATGACGCTAACGGGAATGGTTTATCAGACGGCATAGACTCCAATAATGATGGAATTGCGGACATTTCGGCAACAGAATCTAGCTGGATGGCCTTGACACCTTCTAACAATATTTATGGCGAAGCAACCTTTGAAGCCAATTTAAATGATGGAAATAATAATAATGCGTTAGGCTTAACGATTATCAACGATCCTACCACAGACCCATTAAATCCTTTGTTGACCCACGGGCAAAACGGATTGGACCTTGGTTCCGGTATTGTTAACATCGGCGACACATGGACTTATGAAATAGACCCTATTGTAGCGACTAACGTGGGTGATGGTATACCAGATATATTATTAACTCAAGTTGCAGACCCCAATGGTGTTGGTCATGTTGTAAGTCTTTATGATGCTACAGGTGCTCCTCTAGGAAATGCTGTACGTGTGCAAGCCTATAGTGGCGGGGCACTGGCCAGTGTGGTTGGTTCGTACAGATTAGATATCTATCACGCAAACGGAAGTATTTTCTATAATAACACCACAAGAGATTACCGATTAGCAACAGTAGAATTGTCAGAATTTGGTATACCCACAGCTAATTTGGCAGACGTGGCATACCTACGACTACAATTAAGTTCTAATGCAGATGTTGCCTTTTTATCCTACAATACAGCTTCCTTTTCCGGATTTTGTGCGAATTTAGATACCGATATGGACGGGTATCCGGATCATTTGGACCTAGATAGTGACGATGATGGCTGTAGTGATGCCAACGAATTTTATAAAGATGATACTGCTGACGGTGGTGATGGCGGTGAATATGGAACGGGAGTTCCAGTGGTTGACCCTAACGACGGTACCGTAAATGCCGCTTCTTACAACCAAGTTTACGCACCGGTCATAGTTTTAGGCAATACTTCTGAATTATTGAGCGGTACGGATATTAACGGGCAAGATGTAAGTCTAGGAGACACCTTTAACTACGTGATACGCTTTCAAAATACAGGAGATGATGATGCTACCAATTTCACTATTGAAAATGTACTTCCTAATAATGTTACATTAGATAATATAGATATTGGAGATGCTCCAGGAGTTACAAATACGTATGACGTAAATACACAAACTATAAATTTTAGCATTCCTGATAATTTGGTTCAGGTTGGCGATCCTGAATATAAAATAAAGATTAAAGTTTCCATTTCCGGGGACTGTTCGGAATTTGTTGCTGCTTGTGCTGCTCAATTGGAGAATCATGCTCTTGCAACCTATTCAGGTACATTGAACACCAATACTTTTTCCGATGCAGATGGTAGCAACCCTGCCGGGGCTTGTACCACCACTCTAGAGGTGGCAACAAATAATGTCTCGGACGCATTTACAAATTGTAATGCAGCACGTACTGTACAACTTTGTGGTGCAGATGCTACTCTTACCGCTGGTTCAGGTTTTGACACCTATACTTGGGCGATAGACAATAATAACAACGGATCAATAGATTCTGGTGACACTATTTTAGATGATGGTACTTCTAGCACTTTAGTAGTTACTACCATTGGAAATTATATAGTTGAAAAAACAGCTACCAACGGCTGCTCAAACCATACGGAACGTATTACCGTAGAACGTTTTGGAGAAACCCAAACCAACCCGATTATAGAATATTTCAATCAGGTGAATGGTGACAGTAATCCTGACAACAACATCCAAGGAGAAATTGTTGAATGTACTATAGATGGTAATTCTATGCCACATATCTTTCTTTGTGGTACAACGGACAGCGCATTCATACAATTAGGTATTACCGATGCCCAAAGTATTACATGGGAAAAACTTAATGAAGGTAGTTGTGATGCTGTTGCAGATGATTGCGCCAACACTAACGGAACCTGTACTTGGTCAGAAGAAGCGGTTCAGGACAACTTTACCATCAATGAAGGTGGTAAGTTTAGAGTTGTTATCGCTTATACAAATGGATGTTTTAGTAGGTTCTATTTTAATGCCTACCAAAATACACTTGATATTCCCACGCCTAATTCCTCTGATATTATCTGTAATACGGATGGTTCTATACGTGTTGTTGATTTAGGAAGTGGATACGGATACCAATTATTTGATGTAGAGAACAATTCTATTTCCGTTCCGTTCAGTGCGGGTCAAGGTCCGATATTTGATATTGCCACAAGTGGAACATATAAGGTTCAGGTTACACAACTAGACCCATCAACCGGCGCTCCAATAGAGAACAGTTGTGTATTCGAAACAGAAGAAATTGGTATCTCAGAAAGAGTTTTTGATGTTACCCCAAGTACTACGCCTGTTGATTGCAACAATTTAGGAACCATTAGCGTACAAGCATTGAACGTTTCTCCAGAATACAGTTATGAACTGTTTTTGGATGATGGTAGTGGAAATGCAGGATCTTTGGTTGCCAATAATTTAGTTTCTTCGGATAACACACATACGTTCACCGGTCTTGCTGCGGACGACTATGTAATTGTAACTACGACTACGGATGGTTGTAGAGACGAGCGTACCATCACGGTAGGCGAAATCCCGAAATTAGAATTGACTGCGACGACACAAAATGATATTACCTGTAGCCCCGGGGTTATCAACTTAACTCCATCGGGAGGAACTACTGGCTATGCGTATGCTATTTACAGTAAAGATGGCGTAGCTCCATACGCTGATGAAACGACTATTCCTGATTCAGATTTCACTCCTAACGCTACATTTTTATTTGGTTACGAAGGCTCCCCTTCTACTTACGTCCCTAATCAGGATGGCGATTACATTTTTGTGATTAAAGATGATAACGGTTGTTATGGACTATCAAACGTAGTTACAATAGAGGATTTAGGTACAGTGAGCATCACGGCTTCTAATTCGGATATTACCTGTGCAGATTCATCAACATCCGTATTAACAATCAACGCTACGGGCGGTATTGCTCCATATCAATACAGTCTTGATGGTGGTTCAACTTATCAAACCGAAAACTTTTTCAACAATATATCGGCAGGGAATTATACGATTACCGTACTTGACTCTAGCGGTGCTAGCGGAACCGGTTGTGAAGAATCTATAGAATATGAAGTTGTTCAGCCTTTTAGACTTACGGCTTCTGCAGCAATAATTGAAGACGCTTCCTGCGACACTTCTGGTGCTACAACTCCTACCGCTTTGGTTAAAATCTTGAATACGGCCGGAGGACAAGCTCCTTATGAATATAGCTTTGATGGAGGTAGTACTTTTAGTGCCATTGACGAAAACCGTTTGGCTGCAGGAACTCACCAATTAGCCGTAAGAGATGCTCTGGGTTGTGAAACGGACTTAGAAATAACCGTACCTAGTACCATTGCAGACCCTAGTTTTGACAATGCTATTACTTACGATTGTAACGGAGACGGAATTATTACCATTACTCCATCTAACACAACAGATTTTACATATACCTATAAACTGAACGGAACGGACAATTCACCTGTAGATAACAACATTTTTAACAATGTAATTGCAGGCACACAAACTGTTACCGTTGGGTATACAAGTACTGTAGCTGCTGACCAAAGTACCTTATTGCTTGAAAATTTTGGGACGGGAGTTACCACTCAAATTGCAGAAGTAGGTCCTGGCTATTGTTATGAGCCACAAGACGGCACGGATACCGATTGTAATTTAGGTCCTGCAGGAATTTTGGTAAATGCCGAATACGCAGTTACCGATAGAGTTACCAATCCTAACACCACATGGCGAAGTCCTAATGACCATACTGGTCTTACCGATGGTAGATTTATGGCCATAGGTGTAAGTACCTCTGCCGGAAACAATAACGTTCTATGGTCTAGAACAGGAGTGGATGTACTTGCGAATCAAGATATAACTATTTCTTTCTATGCTTATAACCTACAAATTGATGGTACTCCTGGTCGTGACCCGGAAGTCCTTGTGGAGCTAGTGGATGGTTCTGGTACAGTTATAAGTAGTCAGGCCACTACAGCTATCCCTCAGAATAACAATGCGGATGATTGGCACTTAAGAGAGGTTACTTTTAACCCTGGAACAAATACAGTTGCCGGAATTCTATTACGTACCAACTTAGATAGTGACGATGGAAACTTCTTGGTCTTAGATGACATTCAAGCAACCCAAACGCCTGAGGTTTGTGAAAAAACACAGGACATTACGGTTTCTGTTGAAACCGGAAAAGCTTTTGAAGTACATATTTTAGGAAGTACAAATCCTACCTGTAACGGAAGTAACAATGGTAGCATCCGTTTTGAAGTAAGCAATTTTGACCCTGCTTTCGGATATGAATATTCATTAGATGGAGGTGCAACTTGGGTAGCTGAAACTACTTCTCCAATTACCACACCACCTAATTTAGGAGATGGAACTTATGAAGTAATGGTGAGAAAAGCAGATGATAACTCATGTACCGCAACCTCAACTTCTACAGTAACTTTGACATCACCAAATGCGCTAACAGCAAGTTTAACACAAGATGCAGAATTCACCTGTTTCAATACAGGGGCAACATTAGAAGCAACCGCTTCCGAAGGTACTCCCGGTTATGAATATCAATTGGAGTTGACGGACGGTTCTATCATAAGAACTTTTAGTACCTCATCTCAATTTTTGAATGTTCCTGCTGGCGATTATTTAGTACGAGTAAATGACCAGAACAACTGTGAGGTTTTATCCTCTTCACCGGTAACGGTTACTGCGCCAACTCCTGTAGCTTTTGATTTAACGGCAACACAGTGTTATGATGGTTCCAGCAACGGTACGGTAACTGCAACGGTTACTAACGGAAATGGCAATTATACGTTTAGAATAAATGGAGGAGCATGGCAAACCCCTACTCCAATTACTGATCTGGCTTATACCTTCAACAACCTGTCTGAAGGAACCTATGATGTAGAGGTAACAGACCAATATGGCTGTGCTTCAGGAACACAGTCAATTACTATTGCACCTACGGTTTCTCTTAGCGTGGTCGTTACAAATGTAAGTACATGTGCAGACGGTACCTTAACGGCTAATGCTTCAGGAGGAGATGGAAATTTTGAATATGCCTTTATCCCATCGGGAAATACGGTTACAGATGCTGATTTTTCCAGCTCCAACACGACTACCATTGCTTTGGCCAATATTGGTGCTTATGATATTTACGCTAGAGATAAAGCCAATGGAACAGGCGCTTGTGAAGCTATGGTTTCGGAAACTGTTGCCGCGAACCCGGTTCTAGCAATAACAGCTGTACCAACAGACCCTGAATGTCATGATGGAACAGGAAGTATTGAAGTAAACATCACTGATGGGCTTTCACCTTTTGATTACCGCTTGGTGGATACAACCAATGGAACACCTGATCAGGTAGACACCAATGTTGTTGGCAATACCAAAACATATTATAATCTTGCACCAGGCACCTATAATGTAATTATTACCGATGACGCAGGTTGCTCGGAAAACGAAACCGTAGTTATAAATCAACCGGACGAACTAACCGCTGATATTGTTTTGGCGTATGCCAGTGACTGTTCAGGTGCTGCTTCTGATTTTGGTTTTGATTTTACCAATGTTACAACCGGACTTGCCGGAACAATCGAATACAGTGCAGATGGAGGAGCTACTTGGCAATCATCAACCATATTTAGAGGGTATACTTCCGGTGATGAAGTCTTCCCATCGCTTCGCACAGTAGATGGTAGTAGTAATTTAATTTGTCAAACAGACCTTCCTAGAGAAATTATACCTTATCCTTTAGATGATTTAGATATAACCACCTCTTCCGTAGTTGAAAACTGTGATGAATTAAAAGTAGAAGTACAAGGGGGCGAGGGAATACCTGGTTACGAATATTCGTTCTCTAACGACCCTGCCAATTTTGACGCTTCAACGGCTACATGGTATACTGGTGGAAGTACTCATCTTGACGGTAGTGCCGTACCAGCAGGTCATGGTAGTTATGAGTTTACAAACTTAATTCCTGGCAGAACGTATGTTTTCTATGTAAGAGACAACAACACTCCTACCAGTTGTATAAGACAAAGTACCGTAAACGTAAATGAAATTGCAGGTGGCCTACCCATGGATATCACTGCAGATATCACTCCATCTTGTAACACCTCTAATAATGGAGCTATAACTTATACCATTGTAGATGAAGATGGTTTTACAGAACCAAATATGGAATGGTTTTTATATAATGTTAACGGAACGCTTATTAGAGATAGTGCCGGAACAATTTCATATAGCAACACTATTACAATTACAGCCCTAGCACCAGACGAGTATTACATTGAAGTAAGACAAATAGATAGTGGTGGTACAGAACAATGTATCAGCGCAAGTGAGAATGAAATTTTAGATGAACTTGATGTCATTACAGGAACACCACAATCTATTCAAGATATCTCTTGTGAAAACCCGGGATTAATAGAAATAGACAATATTCAAGGTGGTGGAGGTTCTTACGTATATACTATAACCGGGCCTAGTCCATTTACCCCGATTACGGCAACAGGAGACAATCCAATAGAAATTGCTGCAAACTCTCCTGCAGGTACATATACCGTTTCTGTAGAAGACCAATACGGTTGCTCTTATAATCTCTCCGATGTTACAATGAGCTTTACGGCAGCGCCAGTTATTGTTGATGTTACGGCAGAAAATTGTAATACCAATGCAACGGTAACGGTTAATGCAACCGGTACAGGTACAATTCTATATTCTTTAGACGGAGGAAGTAGCTATCAAAATAATGGAGGTGTATACAACACAGTATCCGCCGGAAACTATGATGTTTTCGTTAAGGATGCTTCTGGTTGTACCGCTACCTTAAATATTGACGTTCACCCTACCCTACAGGCTACAGCAGGTTTAGACAAACAGTTAGGTTGTGGTGCTGGTAATGAAGCTGAAATAGCCATTGAAGCCATTGCTGGTTCAGGAAATTATGAGTTTGAAATTCTAGACAGTTCGGCAGGAATCAAGGTTTCGCGTCAGGCATTAACAACAAGTCCGTTTAATGCAATAATTGATGCGGCCGATACGTACACTGTAAATGTCTACGATATGGGTACGTCAACACCACAATGTAGCAGAAGTTTCATTGTTGAAGTTCCTACTGCCATACAACCAGAATTTACGTCTAACCCTACGGATGTAAGTTGTTCAGGTGCAAATGACGGTAGCATAGAATTGGCTCAAACCAACAATGGCAATAACCCATTAACCTATACCTTAAGTCCAATGCCTGCCGGTGCATCTTGGGATGCAACTACGCAATCGTTCATAGATTTGCCAGGTGATACGTATACTGTCACAGGTCTTGGTCCAAATGGTTGTTCAACGGTCATTAACAATATTGTAGTGGGTGAAAATGCACTCATCACTTTCGCTGTTCCAACTGTAGAACAATTTGGTTGTACTACTGACAATGACACTAATAACGCGACTATTACCATTGACCAAAGTACGATTAGTAATGGAAGCGGAACTTACAACCGTTTTGAATTCATAGATAACGCTACATCAAATGTGCTTCAAAATAGCAGCAGCTTAGTTTATGAATATACAGATGTTGCCGGTGGCGATGTTATTGTACGTGTTTATGATGATGAAGGATGTTCTGCAGAACAGACGGTCACCGTAAATCCTTATGATGCTTTAGTTGATGCTACGGTTGTAGTAACCCGAGAAATTGATTGTGTCAATAGTGGCGAAGATTTAAGAATTGATGTGAATAGCACTTTTACGAATTCTACTACTGATCTTGGCAATTATGAATTTAGAATCTTGCCTTCAGCAACCTATCAAGCATCAAATGAGTTTTTGAACAGACAAGTAGGCTCTTATACTATAGGCATTAGAAATATTACTACGGGTTGTGAAATTACACGAACCCACACCATAGAAGACCCTAACACTTTTAATGTAGAGGTAGACAAATTATCTGATGTGGTTTGCCATGGTACGGATGGAAGCATACAGTTGACCTTTTCGGATTTAACCTATACCGGTGATTTTGACTGGGAAGTATTTAATGACGATGGAACGGCAACCAGCAGAACCGATGACGAAGGTATTTTCAGTGGTACAGGAACAACTCCTGCTATACCGGTTGCAGCAGGTAAGTATATAGTTAGAGTTGCACAAGTTGGTTTCCCAGAATGTACTCAAGAACGTGCCTTTACCATAACTACACCTAGTGCGCCTATTACTTTAGCCACTATAGAAACTAAAGATGTGGGTTGTTCCAATGATATGGGTAGCGCCAATATTACACCTAATGGTGGTGAAGCGCCTTACAACATCATCTTAACCCATAACCCTTCAGGTACAACATACCCAGTTACTGACGTAAATAGTCACTTGTTCAGAGGGTTAAGCGATGGCCAATATACGGTTGAAGTAACAGATAATTTAGGTTGTACCGTACCATTTACCAATGCATTTGTATTGTCTCCGCCAGAACCAATAGTTGCCAACATTCAATCTATTAAAGAATTGGTTTGTGAAGGTGATGCCGATGCAGAGATAACCGCGGAATTCACACCAAGATCTATTAGCAATCCTACGCCAAGTTATAGATATATTCTTAACACTTATGATAGCGATGCTCCTGGTGCAGATCTATTGCAGACCACAAGCTCACAGAGCTCAGCAACCTTTACCAATTTAAGGTCCGGTTTCTATAGTATTACTATTTTGGACGATTTGAATTGTTCAGATGAAACCGATATTGTGGAAATTGTTGAGCCTACTGAAGTAGAAGGTCAATTGGTAACAGCAAGAAGATTAAGTTGTTTATCCGATGCTGAACTATTACTAACAGCCTCAGGTGGTACCGGACCTTATTCTTGGAACACTACGGGAGTTGCTCCATTCAATAGCATGAACGAGACTAGTGGACCGAACACCCATCTATTCACCGGTGTAACGGCAGGCACGTATCAATATTACGTTCAGGATAGCTTCGGTTGTATTTCCGTTCTATCCAATGAAGTTACGATCAATGCAATTGTTCCGCTAGAGGTTATACCGGAAAATCTTAATCCAGAAATCAGCTGTAATGGTGATAATTCCGGTGTTATTAATGCGGAAGCCCAAGGTGGGTTAGGCAATTACCAGTATGCTTTGTTCTCTGATGCCGCATTCACCAATGAAATTCGTCCGAACCAAGCAACCGGTCTATTTACCGATTTGCTGGCTGGAACGTATTTTATACGGGTACAGAGTGATGATTGTGAAGTGTCCGAAGAAATAACTATTACCGAACCAGACGCTCTTGAAATAGACAATGCCAACACAGCATTCAATAATGTTACTTGTAACGGAGCGGATGACGGCAGCATTGTAGTGAGCATGATCGGTGGATCAGGCACATATCAATATGCTATTTCACCTAATTTGGACCGGTTTAGCGATGATAATACATTTGAAGATTTAGCTCCGGGTGATTATACAATTATTGCTCAGGACTCCAATGGGTGTTTTGAAGTGATAGATGCCACTATCTCTGAACCAGAATTGTTGGAAGTATCCGCTATAACTACACCTGAAATATGTGTTGGTGAAGAAAACGGTTCCATTGAATTAACTATCACCGGTGGTACCGCTCCGTACAGTACTCGCCTATTGGACGAAAGTAATTTTGTTCTAGATAGAACTAGTTTTACAAATATGGCTGCCGGGTTATACATCATCTATATTGAAGATGCCCAAGGCTGTGAAGAAACTATTACGGTAACTATAGAACAAGGGGTTAACCTTGGGGCGTTTGTAGAGCCTGTCTATGGTTGTAACGGAAACACACCTAATAATTATGTAAATATTGTACTAGAGGATTTGAGTATCGAAAATGATGTTTTATTCGGACTTGATACTACTGACCCGGCTGAAATGCAACTGAACCCATTTTTCCGAGACATGGCACCGGGTACTCATTACATTGCTATTTCACATGCAAATGGCTGCGTAGCAACCTACGATTTTGAAATTGAATCTTTTGACCCATTAGGTTTAACGGTGTCAGAAACCAATATCAATCAAATAACTGCGGTTGCTTCTGGAGGAAGAGAAAATTATACTTTCTATTTTGGCGATACCAATAACGGTTCCGACAATGTTTTCTATATCACTAAAACGGATACCTATGTAGTAACTGTTGTAGATGAAAACGGTTGCGAAACTACAGAAAGTATTTTCATGGAGTTTATAGACATTGAAATCCCTAATTTCTTTACCCCTAACGGAGATGGTGCCAATGACCTTTGGAAACCAAAGAACATAGAGATTTACCCAGATATCTTTATCAGTATCTATGACAGGTATGGCCGTACAGTGTATCGCTTTAAAGATAATGAAGACGGATGGAGCGGTATCTACCAAGAAAGCAACTTACCTTCCGGTGACTACTGGTATATTATTAAATTGAACGGAGAAGCGGATACAAGGGAATTTGTAGGGCATTTTACTCTGTATCGATAAACAAACAATTTAAAGAAATTAAAAAGGTAGTATATTAATAATGCTACCTTTTTTATTTGAACAAACTTGTAACAAAAGGGCTACTCTCTCGTCAAGTATTATGTAACCCATCAAAAAAACACTTGACGTGAGTACTATTCTAACCGTTAATCATCTCACCAAAAAATTTGGTTACCTAACTGCCGTAAAAGACCTTTCGTTCACTATTGAAAAAGGTAATGTCTATGGTATTTTGGGACCAAACGGAAGTGGTAAATCCACTACTCTAGGTATTGTTCTGAATGTTGTGAACGCCACACAAGGCACTTTTGAATGGTTTGACGGTTCTGCAACAACGCATCAAGCTTTAAAAAGAGTAGGTGCTATTATTGAAAGGCCTAATTTCTATCCATACATGACGGCAGTTCAAAATCTGAAATTGGTTTGCAAAATTAAGGAGGTCAGTCAAAATAAAATAGAAGAGAAATTAGAACTCGTTGGTTTGTTAGACCGGAAAGGGAGTAAATTCAGAACCTATTCCCTGGGCATGAAACAACGCCTTGCTATTGCTTCTGCCCTACTCAACGATCCGGAAATTTTAATTTTAGACGAACCCACAAACGGACTAGACCCACAGGGTATTCACCAAATACGAGAAATCATTAAAAAAATCGCTTCTCAAGGAACTACGATCTTACTGGCATCTCACCTACTTGATGAAGTTGAAAAAGTATGCAGCCATGTTATCATTCTAAGAAAAGGCGAAAAACTTTATTCCGGGCGTGTTGATGGTCTATTAGCGAGTCATGGTTTTTTTGAATTGAAAGCCGATAACCAAGAAAATTTAAAAAGGTTGCTAGAAAAACATGCAAGCTTTGGCGAAATAAAGCTTGAAAATGGGTGTATTACCGCATTTTTGAAAGAAGAAATGAATGCAGCAGAACTCAACAAAAGCCTATTTGACCAAGGCATTTTACTATCACATCTTGTAAAACGCAAAGAAAGTCTTGAGGAGCAATTCTTAACCTTGACCAAAAACCAATCGAACTAAAAGTTATGATACGATTACTACAAATAGAATTCATAAAACTTTGGAACAACCGTGCGAGTAAGGTTTTGATTGTTTCCTATTTTTTACTCCTAAGTTCCATTGCGTTAATAGCTGCCATTAAGTTTGATATTGGCCGTATAAAGTTTCACTTGGCGGAGCAAGGAATTTTCAACTTCCCCTATATATGGCATTTTAACTCTTTTATCACTGCATTTTTTAAGTTATTCTTAGCGATAGTCATTGTATCGATGATGGCTAATGAATACAGCAACAAGACTATTAAACAGAATTTAATTGATGGACTTTCTAAAAAGGAATTTATTCTATCAAAGTTTTTAACGGTCATAACCTTTGCCCTTATTTCAACTGTTTTTGTTTTTCTGGTTTCGCTCGTTTTAGGGCTCGTTTATTCAGATTTTACAGAAATCAGTATCGTTTTTTCCGGATTGAAGTTCCTTTTAGCCTTTTTTATCAAACTAGTCGGTTTTTTCTCCTTCTGCTTATTTCTGGGGATTTTAGTTAAACGCTCGGCATTTGCCCTTGGTTTTCTTATCCTCTGGCAGGTTTTTGAAGCATTTTTCCGGGGTATTATAAGATGGCGTTTTTTTGATGGCGAAACCACGGATATCATCATGGGTTTCTTTCCGCTGAATGCCATGTGGAATCTCATCAAAGAACCCTTTACACGCTTAAGCGCCGTACAGACTGCGGTAAACCAAATGGGTGAAAAAATTGTCCTGAATTATCATGTTCACGGATACGAAATGTTAATCGTTCTGGCTTGGACCGCCCTTTTCATTTATGGGTCTTATGCCCTTTTGAAAAAGAGAGACCTCTAAACTCACAAGAACCTTTTTTCCATAGTACTCTTTAAAGATAAAATTTACCACTCATAGAATTTATACAATAACAACTATTTAGGCAGCTATATTAGCTCTCAAACGTTAGAGCTATATGATATTTTCCCGTTTTCACCTGTTTTTTATAGGTGTTCTTCTCGTATTTCTTAAAGTAAATGCAAAAGAGGGTCACCCCCAGTCTTTACCTGCTGACAGGCCTTTTATCACTACTTGGAAAACAGATAACCCCGGTACTTCAGCCAATAATCAAATTACGATCCCTTCAAGTAAATACCTTCCATCAAATTACGAGGTAGACTGGGGAGACGGAACTTTTGATACTGGAGTGAGTGGTTCTTCAACACACACTTATGCCCAACCAGGGGAATATGTAGTAAAAATAACCGGGTTGTTTACCAATATTTCTTTTGGAGGTATAGGAGACAAAGAAAAAATTCTTTCTGTTGATCAATGGGGAGATATTAAATGGCAAACCATGATCTCTGCTTTTGATGGGTGTTCTAACTTAGATGTGTTAGCTACTGATATTCCTAATTTCTCCGGTGTATCAACCGTTAATAATATGTTTACCAATTGCTCCTCTCTTATAGGGAATAGTTCATTTAATAATTGGAAAATGGATACCATTACAAACATGCAAAATATGTTTTCAGGAGCATCACTATTTAACCAACCTATTGACCGATGGGATGTAAGCAATGTTAAAGATATGGTTGGCACATTTAGTTCGGCAACTCAATTTAACCAACCTATAGGAAATTGGGACGTGAGAAATGTTACATCCATGTTTACTATGTTTTTTGCTGCCGAAACTTTTAATCAAGATATTGGTGACTGGGATGTGAGCAAGGTCGTTTCCATGGATAGTATGTTTGATTTGGCTATTTCATTTGACCAAGATCTGGGTAAATGGAATCCCGTTAACCTAAGCAAAGCTCCCTTAATGTTCAGTAGAGCCGGTCTTTCAACAAAGAACTATGATGCTCTCCTAAAGGGGTGGGCTACTAAAAATCTTAAAACCGATGTTAAATTTCATGCCGGAAATAGTACATACTGCTCGAGTTCCGACATGAGAAAAATTTTAATCGATGTTTTAAATTGGGAAGTTGAAGACGCAGGTCTAGAGTGCACTTCCCAAAAGCCTTTTATTACCACCTGGAAAACGGACAATCCGGGTACATCAGCAGATAATCAAATAACCATTCCTACATTTTTAGGAGAAATCTATAATTATACAGTTGTTTGGGGCGATGGCACGACCGACAAAAATATTACTGGTGATATAACGCATACGTATGCCACGATAGGAACATATGAAGTCTCTATCTCAGGTGATTTCCCGCAGATATATTTTGACAATTATAGTGATAGAGAGAAGATGCTCTTTGTAAATCAATGGGGGGATATTGAATGGAAATCTTTCGTACATGCTTTTGACCGATGTTTGAACTTAGATGTTATTGCCAGGGATACCCCTGATTTATCGGAGGTTACATCCTTAGCGAGTATGTTCCGAGGCTGTGAATCTTTAATTGGTACTCCAGAATTCAATAAATGGAATCTTTCAACCATTACGTCTATTTTAGGATTGTTCGAGAATTGTAATAAATTCAATCAACCATTGGCCAATTGGGATGTTAGCAAGGTCCAAGATTTCGAAGTAGCATTTCGGGGTGCATCCACTTTCAACCAACCACTTAATAATTGGGATGTTGGCAATGTTGTAGACTTAACCGGCACATTTTGGGGTGCTGTTTCTTTTAATCAACCCTTAGATAAATGGAACGTTTCAAATGTTGAAGAATTATGGGCTACGTTTTTAGGGGCAACTTCCTTTAATCAAGATATTGGAAGTTGGGCTACGGGCAAGGTAGTAATAACATCGGAAATGTTCAGAGAAGCTATTTCCTTTGACCAAGACATTAGCGCCTGGGATATCTCCAATCTAAGAGATGCATCCTGGATGTTTAAAGATGCGGGGCTATCAACCACCAACTATGACAACTTACTAATCGGTTGGAGTGCACAGGATGTCCAAACCCAACTTTATCCTTTCGGAGCGGGCTACAGTACATACTGTACCGGAGAAGAAGCTAGAAATAACTTAATAGAGAACCATGGTTGGAAAATCAATGATGCCGGGTTTGCAGGAATCACAATAGACGAATTGGAAGGGCAAGAACATATGGATAGCTACACGCTACCTGAAATAACTGGTGAGAATTTAACCGGAAATGAAATGTACTATACAGGCCCAACCGGTACCGGGCAGTCTTTTCTTCCCGGAGCCACACTTTACACAGATGATTTTACAGATTATCCTATAACACTTTACATGTATGATTTTAGTGGGGATAGCACATCAGGTTGTACTGATGAAAAAAGTTTTGAACTTATCTTAAACACTATTTGTAAAAATCCTGTTGCAGATAGTTTAGAGGACGTACTGAGCTGTACGAGTTACACATTACCAGAATTAAGTGAAAACAATTTCTACTATACGAAAGCCAACGCAAACGGAGAAAGGTTTGAAGGAGGTGATATTATCTACAGCGGTAAAACCCTGTACATTCATACGGGCTGGGGTGACTGCTATGGCGAGAATAGTTTTAAGATTACCATAAACAGAAGTTTATGCGATATTGAGATTAAAACTGTTGACCCATGCATGGTGGAGTTTCCGCAATTTATTACGCCTAATGGAGATGGGCTTTTTGATTTATTTAAAGCTACAAAAAATCCATGCGGTCAGTTAGGGCTCTTAAGTATTCTTGACAGACACGGTAGAATTATTTTTAAGACAAATAATTTATATTCAGGTTGGGATGGAACTGACAACTCAAGAAATCTACCTGAAACCGATTATTGGTACTTGTTTCAAAACTTAGATTCCGGGAAGACATTTACAGGTCATTTTACCATACTCCGATAGTAACCTATAATATTTTAATCGAACTCCTATAAATCATACTTCTTTTGTAATTTTAAAGGATGAAATTTAAAGTAGTCTCAGAGTTCGAACCCACTGGTGACCAGCCTAGTGCCATTAAGCAACTTGTTGAAGGTATTGAAAGTCAAGAACGGTATCAAACCTTATTGGGTGTTACCGGTTCAGGAAAAACGTTTACCGTTGCTAATGTAATAGAACAGGTACAGCGCCCTACCCTAGTACTTGCACACAACAAAACGTTGGCCGCACAGTTGTATTCGGAGTTCAAACAGTTTTTTCCGGAAAATGCTGTAGAATATTTTGTGTCATACTATGATTATTACCAACCGGAAGCATTTATACCATCATCCGGGCTTTACATAGAAAAGGACCTTTCTATTAATGAAGATATTGAAAAGCTCCGTTTAAGTGCTACTTCATCTTTACTTTCAGGGCGTCGCGACGTGTTAGTTGTGGCATCGGTTTCGTGTTTGTATGGTATTGGAAACCCCGTAGAGTTCCAGAAAAATGTCATCACAATTAAAAAGGACCAAGTAATTGCACGTACCAAATTCCTTCATCAATTGGTGCAAAGTCTGTACTCTAGAACTACGGCCGATTTTAGAAACGGCAACTTTAGAGTAAAAGGTGATGTCGTGGATGTATTTCCCAGTTATGCGGACCACGCTTTCCGAATTCACTTTTTCGGCGATGAAATTGAAGAAATTGAAGCTTTTGACCCTTTCAACAATAACGTAATAGAGATATACGATACTTTGAATATCTACCCGGCCAACATGTTCGTTACTTCTCCTGATGTACTGCAAGGTGCAATTCATCAAATACAGGAAGATATGGTGGCTCAGGTTAATTATTTCAAGGAGATAGGAAAACCTCTGGAAGCAAAGCGACTGGAAGAACGCACAAGCTTTGATTTAGAGATGATTCGTGAACTTGGCTATTGTTCAGGAATTGAGAACTATTCGCGCTATTTGGATGGCAGACAACCCGGTACTAGGCCGTTCTGCCTTTTAGATTATTTCCCTGATGATTATTTGATGGTAATTGATGAAAGTCACGTAACCATACCACAAGTCCATGCCATGTACGGTGGTGACCGCTCTCGTAAAGTGAATTTGGTAGATTATGGTTTCCGTCTTCCTGCCGCAATGGATAATAGACCACTGAAGTTTGAAGAGTTTGAAGCTCTACAAAACCAAGCCTTATATGTGAGTGCCACACCTGCAGATTATGAGTTACAGTTAAGCCAAGGGGTTTATGTTGAACAGGTAATTAGACCTACCGGCCTGTTGGATCCAATTATTGAGGTTCGACCAAGTCAAAACCAGATTGATGACCTCGTAGAAGAAATCCAGGTTAGAGTGGAAAAAGATGAACGCACACTGGTTACCACCTTGACCAAACGAATGGCAGAAGAGCTGGCAAAATATCTCACACGAATAAATGTACGTTGCCGTTATATTCATAGTGATGTGGACACTTTGGAAAGAGTAGAAATCATGCAGGATTTGAGAAAAGGTATTTTTGATGTGCTGATTGGTGTAAACTTACTTCGTGAAGGATTGGATTTACCAGAAGTTTCTTTAGTTGCTATTTTAGATGCGGACAAAGAAGGCTTTCTACGAAGCAATAGATCGCTTACACAAACCGTTGGTAGAGCAGCAAGAAATTTAAATGGACGAGCAATTATGTATGCCGATAAAATAACGGAAAGCATGCAAACCACCATTGACCAAACCAACTATAGAAGAGAAAAGCAAATAGCATATAACACGGAACATGGTCTTGTTCCAAAAGCGTTAAATAAAAGTCTGGACAGTGTTCTTTCAAAAAATTCGGTTTCAACATATCACTTTGAAAAAGAGGAGATGCGAGCTGCAGAACCAGACCTTGATTATATGACCAAAGACCAGATTGAAAAAATGGTCAGAGAAAAAAGAAAGGCAATGGAAAAAGCGGCAAAAGAACTTGACTTTATGCAAGCCGCAAAACTACGTGATGAAATAAAAATGCTCCAGGAAAAAGCCTAATTCGGTACATTTTTCTCCAAAAAGCCAAAAAACCGACCTTATTAAACAAAGGATATACTTAATTACATTCAAAATACTGAATTACAAACCTATAACCTATATTTTTAGACGCGTCTAAATTATATTTATTTCACGTTTTACATTAAATCAAGACTTTCACGTTCTTCATTTCCTGTTAGGAAGATAAACAAAAAGTAACAAAAGTCGCTGTATTTTCACCTCTTTCTGTTCTTCAAAAAATCATAAAAAACAGACAAAAAAAATCACTTCGCCCATACAAAAACCTACCCATAATATTATTTTTAATCAAAAAAAGCACCCTAGGAATAAACCTAAGGTGCCTCTTCAACTAACCAACCAAACTTAAATCTACCCGACTAAGAATCGGGATTATGAAACGTTTTGCCTTTACAGCAAAACAACCAATCTAACTTTTACTTTAATTCAATAAGACGCTTTGGCTTTGGCAAAGCTTCTTCTTTTTTTGGCAACTCAACCTTTAGGACTCCATCAACATAATCGGCTTTTATTGCATCTGCATCAATTGTTTCCGGAAGAGTAAAAGCTCTTTTAAAAGATGAAAATCTAAATTCACGACGGGTATAATTCTCTTCTTTCACTTCCTCTTCATTCTTCAATTCAGATGAAATTGTCAATAGATCATTATCCACTTCAATATTAAAATCCTCTTTCTTTCTACCCGGCACAATCAGTTCTAGGTCAAAGCGGTTTTCACTATCCTTAATGTTCACTGCAGGAGTGCTAGTGGCAACATTCTCCATTCCACCAAACCAGTCAGGTTTAAAAATTTCGTTCATTAATGAAGGAAAAACCAAATTATTTCTTTTAACTATACTCATGACTTATATATTTTATGTTAGACTTTTTATTTGACTCGAATAAGACAAATTATATACCAACTCTTGAAAACTGACTTTATGACACTTTTGATGTGTTCGATAATGTCAAAATGGCATTTTGTTTCAGCGACTACCGTTAAACTGTCCGTATTATATAGAAAGTAGACAAGACTACGCTATTTATCGGTTCACTAATATCGTACACGAACATGGTTCTCTCTGTTATTTGTAATACCTTGTCACAAAATTTACAATTATGACCAATAATGATGTTTTCAAAAAGCTTAGAGTCGCTTTGATGTTGAGAGATGATGATATTGTAGACATTTTAAAACTAGTAGATTTTAATATTAGTAAGAGTGAATTGGGTGCTTTTTTCAGAAAGGAAGACCACCCCAACTATAGAGAATGTGGTGATCAAGTTCTCCGTAACTTTTTAAACGGATTAGTTATACATTTAAGAGGCACAAAAGAAAACCCCACTACTCCAGGTGAAGTGCTTTCAAAAAAAGTGGTTAAAAAAGCAAAAGCCGTCCACTCTAAAAGACCGGATTTTAAGACTCAGCAGCAGAAGAGAGTCAATAATGATATTACCAACGTAAAATATAAGAACAAAAAAAAATCCTGAGCTCGATGATGAGTCGCACCCAGGATTAAAAATTTTCATAAAAGAGTTATCCGTCAATACGAACTGGCAAAGTATAAGATCTTCCCTCTTTATACTCATTAACACTTACCTTTTGATTGTGAAGACTTTCTTTCACAAAGGCCTCAACAACCTCATTGGCCGCATCTACGGATAGAACTACAATCTCACGATTTTCATTTAACGTCAAACATGCAAAGGCAGTTTGGTCAACTTCATTACTTGTCAAGCTATTGTAACTTAATAAATCGTAAATCTGTACTGATAATTTCTTTGCGGACTTTTTGTTCTCTCCTTCGTTAGCAGAGACGGTACTCACAGACAGCAGCATTGCAGCTACCAAGAATAAACTAATTTTTCTCATAATTGTCGTTTTAAATGATTTGATGAACTACCTTAAAGACGACGCATAAATTGAATTGTTACTGGAAAAACTAGACTTTAACAGATAGTTATGATTTAGTTTATCAGCTGTCAAAATTAATGTGCCTACTCATATTCTCTTCCACGGAAATAAAGGATTCAATACCTCTTATACCCTCTATAGTAAGTATAGCTTCTTGATATAGGTTTCTATAGTGCAAACTATCTTTTGCATGGACCTTAATGAAAATATCATATTTACCAGTACTGTGATGAATTTTAACTACCTCCTGAATTTTTGCTAACTCCTCTATTACCACCTTGTATAAAAAACTTTCTCTCAGATAGATACCTAAAAAAACGGTCATCTTATACCCCATTTTACTATAGTCTAAACTAAGGGTAGCCCCTTTAATAACCCCCATGTTTTTCATCTTTCGCGTTCGCATGTGTACTGTTCCTGGGGATATGCCTGCCCGCTTGGCTACTTCGGTATAGGGCATTTGTGCATCATCTGATAATAAAGTCAATATTTTGTGGTCTACTGAATCAAGTTTATCTCTCATTTGTAGTATTTTTCTCGGTTATTTTTTCCCCCTCATTTTTCCTTCAATCCTTGATAATCAGGTTTGTTAACATAAAAAATCTTCCATTTAATTTACCATTTAAAGGATTTTAGTAAAAATAGTTTAATGATTTCAAAAAATCAGTTATAATTCACTAATTAAACCCGTTTTTTTATGGATATAATTAAAAATTGCCTAGTCCAAATTTTCAATACCATAAAAATGGTTTTTTAACGCAATATTTACATATCGTTAGATTTTTAAAATTAAAAAATCTGAAAATTGTCATATCGTTCAATTTTTCCTTCAAAAATACCAATTCGTTAGATTTTATTGTCATAACTAACTAAAACACAGTGTTTTCAGGGTTTGCCGAATTTTTTTAAACCAAAAAGTCACCCTAATATTGTGGTGTCGTTAGGTCGTAAACAGTGACCATCGACACGTTAAGTATCCGGAACTTTTCTTTTATCACATTTGACCACCGTCCCCCGATTGGATAAGGTGTGGTTGGGCAAATGAACAATGTTTAGTATCAACCAAAACCTTGTACTTATGAAGAAAGCTCTAATACTATCACTCTTATTTTTAAACTGTATGATATCATACGGACAAGAGACGACTATTACCGGTACGGTAGTAGATGAAGAAGGAGTCGTGCTACCAGGCACAGACATTATTATTAAAGGCACAACAAAAGGAACACTTACTGATTTTGATGGAAATTATTCGATAGACGCTCCGGCAGATGCTATCCTTATATTCTCATCCTTAGGATACGGAACTAAAGAAGTTCCGGTAGGCGGCCAAGCAACCGTAAACGTAACCTTGGCCATGGCAGCAGAACAACTGCTGGAAACTATTGTAATTGGCTCCAGGGGACAACCTAGAACCAAACTGAACACTCCGGTTCCGGTAGATGTTATAAATATTAAAGAAGAAGCTATTAATATGCCTCAACAAGATCTTTCCCAAATGTTGGCTGCGTCGGCACCATCATTCACCGCATATACTAGTGGTGGTGGAGACCTATCATCATTTGTTAGCCCACCAAGCCTTAGGGGTCTGGCACCTAACCAAATGTTGGTTTTGGTAAACGGAAAGAGAAGACATACCTCGGCCATATTAGCCGCATCGCAAACCGGTACACCTTCTAATGCGGTGGACATGAAATTTATACCTTCCATTGGTATTGACCGTATTGAAATACTTCGTGACGGTGCCTCGGCACAATATGGCTCAGATGCCATTGCAGGGGTAATCAATGTAGTTACCAAAAAGGGAACCGGTGAATTTACTGGAACCCTTACTGTGGGTGGCTATCCTAACAAGTCTCCCGATTTTAGTGATTCGGACTTAACCGATGGCGAGAAAGCTTTAAACAGGTCTTCCGGTGATTGGGATGGTTTTAATTTTCAATTTGACGGTAATTACGGAATCGGATTCGAAAATGGTGGTTACTTTAATGTATCTGCATTAATAAGCCAATCCGAACGAACCATACGCCCTACTGTTCTTGAGATAGATAGAGCTCCGCTTTACAGCGATACCTATTTGAACAACCAAACCACAGATGTAAACGGAAGACCCGTAATAACCAACCCAGAACTAGTTGCCGCACAAGCAAGCGGAAACACCGCAGCAATGAGCACGTTAACAACAGTAGAAGGGCTCATGGCAGCAAGAGATATTGAACAAGTAGATGTAGCAACGTATTCAGGACTCCCGGCCAAGACACTCATGGGCTTTGGCTTTAATCTTGAAAATCCGTTGAGTGAAACTACGGATTTTTATGCTTTTGGGGATTTCGGTTACCAGTATTCAGATGCTTATAGCTGTTTCTACAGAAGAGCTGCACAAGCGGACAGAACTAGTTTTGACCTATACCCTAACGGATTTAGACCTCAAATTTATACGGATCAATACAATCTTTCTTTGTCCACGGGACTTACCGGAGAGCTTGGTGATTTTGATTTTGACCTGAGCAATACCTTCGGTTATAATTCCGCTAAATACGGCATGTTCAATACCTGGAATGCAAGTATCGGAACCAGTTCACCAACAGAAATGTATTTAGGTACGCACAGTTTTGCCCAAAACACATTAAATCTGGATTTCACAAACTATTATGATGATATCCTATCTGGACTTAACGTAGCTTTTGGTGGTGAATTAAGAGTTGAAAACTATGCTATTGTTGCTGGCCAAGAAGAAAGTTGGACAGCAGGAACAGCAGGTGTAGTTACCGCAACAGAAGACAATCAAGCATTAGTTGGTCCTGACGGTTTTCCTTTAGAGGACTTAAACGGAACTCCTATTGTTGACGATTCCGGAAACCCTGTTGTATTACCATACGCAGGAGTTAGCCAGGAATTGGTTAAAAATTATGCATTAAACTGCCAGTGTTTCCGAGGTTTTGCGCCTGAAAACGAAAGTAACTCTTACCGTTCGGTAATGGCCGCTTATATAGATATGGAATTGGATGTTACCGAAGCTTTCTTAGTTTCCGGAGCACTTCGCTTAGAAAACTACTCAGATTTTGGTAACGTATTGACCGGTAAGGTAGCCGCACGTTATTCTATTGGCGATAATTTTGCATTGAGAGGTTCTTTCAGCAGTGGCTTTAGAGCTCCATCATTACAAGAATTGAACTACTCGCACAGTTATACTTTTTTCGTTGGTCTAGAGCCATTTGACGGTACGTTATACCCTAATAGCAGTTCTGCTGCAAGAGCATTGGGCATAGGTCAATTACAAGAAGAGCGTTCTAGAAACTACAGCTTAGGTTTCACAACCAAAATAGGAAAAGTGAACCTAACTGTTGATGCCTATAAAATTGACATATTCGATAGAATCTTTGAAACTGGTGAATTTGATGCAGGCCAAGCTCCTGTGCTTTCTCCAATCATCGGTAGCGGTTTAGCTAGTTTTAGAATCAACGGTGGCGACATTAGTACTAAAGGTATTGAAGCCGTACTGAACTATAATAAGAATATTGGTGCAGGCAAGTTAGGAGTGACCCTTTCGGGAACATTTAGAGAGAATAAATTTGAAAATGTAAATATCCCTGACCTAAACACCAATCTTACGGATGAAGAATTGGCTGACAACTACGTAAACAGAGGTCTTATCGGACAGTTTGAAACCGGTACACCAAGTAGTAAGATCATAGGAACATTAAATTACTCTATTGGTAAATTCTCAGCTATGCTAAGAGGTACAAGATTTGGTTCGGTTCAAACTAGAGATAGCAGAGAACGTACTTTACTAGATGGCAGCACAGGTTATGCCGATCAATATTTCACGCCTGAGTTCACTACGGACATGGGTGTCACTTACAACTTTTCAGACAAAATCAGTTTCACCATAGGAGGTAACAACATATTTAATGAATACCCAGAAATAGTAAGGTATGAATTAAGGACCTTCAACTTGTATTCTAACTATCAGCAAGGATCATCGGGATCTTACTACTTCGGTAGGTTAACCTTTACACTATAGAAAAGAATATCCGGTAAAACTTAAAAAAGATAATTATGATAAAGTATATAAAAAACATTTTAGTAGTAATGGTGGTCGCCACAGGTCTCATCTCTTGTGAACAAGAAAGACTGGACCCCGTTCTTACAACAGCTGAAGGAGGAGGCACACTTAGCCAGTACATGGCATACACCGTAGCAGCTACTGACCCCGCAGGATCAAATGTAAATGGAAGAATTGTTTTCTGGAAAGATAACCTTGACCGCACTTTAGTACAGATTGCACTATACAATACTATAGAAGGACTATCGCATCCCGCTTTGATTATGGATGGAATGGTAGGCACCGGAACCACTACAATGATTGCACTAGACGATGTTTCCGGAGATAGCGGTGAATTTACGACGAATAAATTCTTCATTATTTCCGACACCAGTTTTTATGATTCTATCCCTGAGATGGATTCCCACATAAACATCTACCTAAGCGACTCTGATGATACCATTGTTGCTTCGGGAGATTTAGGCGCAAATGCCGAACCAGTAGAAATGAATTAGACTTTTTTAACTTAAATACAGACAGCATTATGAACACTTTAGACAGAAGAGCTTGGTTGAAACGAGGAATGATAACTGCCGCAGGCGCAATGGTTATTCCACATGTAACGTTTGGTAAATCCACTTACGTAAACGGATTTCCTACGAACGCTGAAGGACAGACACTTTACAGTCCATTTTTTAAGGAGTACAACTCTGAAGTATTTCCGGATACGGTAAAGTTATTGGCTAAATTAAATGCCAACGAAAACCCTTATGGCCCATCTCCTAAGGCAATTGAAGCTTTTAAGGAGTCTGCACATTTAGGGAACAGATATGCTTGGAAAGAGCTTTTTGACTTGATGGAAAAAATAGCGGCAGAAGAAAAAGTAACCGCCAAGAATATTATGACCGGTCCGGGTTCATCGGATTTATTGGAAAAAACTGCAATGGTATTATTTGCCGATGGAGGAAACATTGTATCTGCAGACCCATCATACATGTCGCTCATAAAAGTAGCTCAGGCTACAGGTGCCACTTGGAAACCTGTTCCGTTAAAAGATGATTGGTCCCATGACCTTGCCGGAATGGAAGCCGCAATAGATTCTGATACCAAATTGGTTTACATCTGTAACCCGAACAATCCAACAGGTAGTATGACGGACCATGCAGAACTTCTTGATTTCTGTTCGCGTGTATCGGAAAAGGTTCCTGTATTTATAGATGAAGCATATTTAGGCTTTTTAGATGATGCAGCGGAAAAAAGTATGGTATCATTAATCAATGAAGGTAAGGATGTAATCATAGCTCGTACTTTTTCTAAAATACACGGTATGGCCGGTTTACGCCTAGGCTATATTGTTGCTCAAGAAACTACCCTAGGTAAAATTCAAAAAATAACACGTGGCGGTATGGGTATCTCCTACCCTAGCATATTTGCGGCATCTACTAGTATGGACGATATTGAGTTTCAGAACAAATCTAGAAAACTGAATGCAGAATGCAGGGAGTATGTTTATAGTGTATTGGACAAAATGGGCTACGAGTATGTTCCTTCTTCTACCAGCTTTATCCTTTTCCCAATTGAAATGGAAGGAAAAGTATTCTTAGAAAAAATGACTGCGGAAGGTGTTGGTGTACGTGCTTTTGACATCATGGATAAAAACTGGTGTCGTGTGAGTATGGGTACTATGGAAGAAATGAAAGTTTTTGGTACAGCTCTACAGAAAGTCCTCGCTTAAGTACTATGTAATATCCCTGAGAGTCGATGTTTTTTATCGTCAACTGCCTTGATATTCCTAGATATTGGCTCTCATTGGGTTATTCATTCCTTTTTACCTACTCACATCCATAACTCTTAAACTGAACACCTTATGAATTTTGCCCTTCAAAACACGTTAGAACTTTTACTCATTATTGGTTTAGGGCTGTTACTGCAAAAAAAAGTAGCAAAACAAGACCTTAAAGGCGTCAAGGTAATTATACTAAGCGTTGCCTTACCGGCCGTAATTTTCGTCGCCCTTTTAAAAATAAAATTAGATAGTTCCTTATTGATTTTCCCCCTACTGGCCTTGGCATTTAATCTTGTTATGCTATTGGCTTCAAAATACCTATTGAACTCATCGGTACCAAAAGAGGAAAGTTCAAAAAGAAGAACTATCATGATGCTAATGCCTTCGTTGGCTCCAGGACTTTCCTGCTTTCCGTTCATTGCCATTTACTTAGGTGATGACTCCGTAGCACTGGCCGCCCTAGCAGATGTTGGGAACAAAATTTTTGTTCTGATACTGCTTTATATGGTTGCTATGCACTGGTATCAAAAAAGAGCTTTAAAAGATTTACAAACCTCAACCTCTAACAAATTAAAGGGTTTAGGTTTAGCCTTAATAAAAGAGCCTATTAATATGGTTATCATCGTAGGTCTTTTATTATTGTCTTTCGGGTTTAACATAGAATCATTGCCTGGTTTTTTACAAAATACTGCATTGAGCATAAAAGTTATAATGACACCTCTTATACTATTGTTTATTGGTATGGCAGTACGTATTAAATCTGGTGAGTTTGGCCTTATCCTCTCTCTCTTAACACGTAGAGCAGGAATTACATTCTGCCTTTCCGCTATTTTTATTTTACTATTCCCAGGCTTAGCCGCACCATTAGTTTTGCTCATAATAGTATTCCCGCAAAGCTCATGTAGTTTCTGGCCTTTTGCCCATATGAGTGCAATTAGCTCCATGGAAGAAGAAGATAAGCAGGATAAACCAACCTTTGACATCAATTTTGCCGTTAATATTTTGGCATTATCATTACCGTTTTCTACCATGCTCGCCATAGGAATATTCACCTTTAGCGATTTCTTTATCAACCCTGCAATTTTACTATTAATAGGTTTTGGTATGATAACGGTTTCTTTTATTCCTTATCTAATTGAAAAAGTAAAGAAAAGCAAAGAAACGGACCTATCCGGCCAATTTAATACATACGCGGGTATCGATAATCATTCACAACCTTCAGAAGACAACTAATTTTAGAAAATACTTATTAAATTTATCTAAAAAAAATTATGACAATTGGTATCCCAAAGGAGGTGAAAAATAACGAGAGCCGCGTAGGTATGACACCTGGTGGTGTTTTTGAATTAACTAAAAAAGGTCATATTGTTTATGTTCAGTCCAGTGCCGGAGATGGAAGCGGTTTTTTTGACAATGACTACAAAAAAGCAGGAGCACTTATTTTAGACACTATAGGCCAAGTTTATGGCATTAGTGAAATGATCGTAAAGGTCAAAGAACCTATGCCCGAGGAGTACGATTTAGTACAGCCAGATCAAATAGTTTTCACCTACTTTCATTTTGCCTCTAGTGAGCCATTGACCAAAGCAATGATAGAAAGCAAATCTATCTGTATTGCTTATGAAACGGTCGAAGACACAGATGGCACCTTACCGTTACTTACTCCAATGTCCGAAGTGGCCGGGAGAATGGCAATTCAACAAGGAGCCAAATACTTAGAAAAACCAGCAAAAGGAAGAGGTGTTCTTTTAGGTGGAGTACCTGGTGTTGCGCCCGGCAAAGTATTGGTATTGGGTGGCGGTGTAGTTGGCGTTCAAGCGGCTAAAATGGCTGCAGGCCTTGGGGCTCAAGTTACCATATTAGACATTAACATGAAGCGACTTAGACATATAAATGATGTTATGCCTCCTCATGTAGTGACAGAGTTCTCCAATGAATTTAATATCCGAAAGCATATTCAAACGCATGACCTAATTATTGGCGGCGTTCTTTTAAAAGGAGCTAAAGCTCCAAATCTTATTACCAGGGATATGCTGAAAGAAATGAGACCAGGGACGGTTATAGTAGATGTTGCCGTAGACCAAGGCGGATGTGTAGAAACCACGAAGCCCACCACTCATGAAGACCCTATTTATATTATTGACGATGTTGTACATTATTCAGTTGCCAATATGCCCGGAGCTGTTCCGTATACATCTACCGTTGCACTTACCAATGTAACCCTACCTTATGTATTAAAACTAGCCAATTTAGGATGGGCAAATGCTACTGATGCAGACCCAGCGCTTAAGAAAGGGCTAAATATAATTAACGGAGAAGTGGTTTATGATGGTATTCTGGAAGCATTTTAAATACTAAACACCCATAAAAAAAAGCGGTCTCCTTACAAATAAGAGACCGCTTTTTCAATTATAAAATGAGCTTTTTATCGCTTTGCAACTTCAATTGGAATACGATATACAATTCCTTTTTCAAAAGTACCTTTTGATAATTTTTCAAAGTCAATCGCACTTTTCAAAAAATCTTTCAAAGCTTCGTTTTCTGTTTCTATTGAAAGAATTCTTAAGTAGTTTCCTTCATCAACAGCAACCCTAACTTCTGCTTTAGAGCCCCTAATATCATTAGGAATAACATTTGTTCCTAGCAACTCATAGATTTGCGAAGTAAGAACTTTTAATGCTTTTGGTTCGTGTAATTCTGGTGTACCGGCAAATGCGTAGCCTATGTTCAGCGCCATCATCACCATAAGGGCATAAACTGATTTTTTCATGATTTGTTGTTTTGTTTTGCTAATTCAGATAACTAATTCATGTTAAAGATATTACAATATACAGGTCTCATACTGGTTATTTACTAAAATTTAACACTAAAAAACAGTAATGTCATAAAATAGGCGCAAAAACTAACGATACCTCAGCTTTTACCTATACCTGAGCCATATACAAATCTGGCTATTGGAAAATAGCTTCCATCGAGAATAAAAAATAAGGATAAATTGAGAATAAAAAAGAGGGATAAACTGTGACGCTTACCCCTCTTTAAAATTTATTAAAAGCAGAAAATTCTAAGCCAGAACCTCTTTTACTTTATCCGCAGCTTCTTGAAACTGAACTGCAGAATGTACCGCTAAACCAGAGTTATCAATAATCTCTTTTGCAATCTCTGCATTGGTTCCTTGCAAACGCACAATAATAGGAACTTTAATAGCATCTCCCATATTTTTGTAAGCCTCTACAATACCATTTGCTACACGATCACAACGCACAATACCTCCAAAGATATTTACAAGAATTGCTTTAACACCCTCGTCTTTTAAAATAATACGAAACGCTTCTTCAACTCTTTTCGCATCTGCAGTACCACCAACATCCAAGAAGTTGGCAGGCTCACCACCGGCCATCTTGATTAAATCCATTGTAGCCATTGCAAGTCCGGCTCCGTTAACCATACAGCCAACGTTACCATCTAAGTCTACATAGTTTAATCCTAACGCACCCGCCTCAACTTCGATCGGGTTTTCCTCTCGTAAGTCGCGCATTTCTGCATACTGTTTTCTACGGTACAATGCATTATCATCAATAGACACCTTTGCATCTACTGCCATAATTTTATCATCTGATGTTTTCAATACAGGGTTGATTTCAAACATGCTAGAGTCACTCTCTACATACGCTTTATACAAAGAAGCAACGAATTTGGTCATTTCTTTAAAAGCAGTTCCGGAAAGCCCTAGGTTAAAAGCTATTTTTCTAGCTTGAAACGGTAAAAGACCTGTAGCAGGATCAATCTCTTCGGTAAAAATAAGATGTGGAGTGCTCTCGGCAACTTCCTCAATATCCATTCCACCTTCCGTAGAATACATAATCATATTTCTACCTGTTCCCCTATTTAATAGAACAGACATGTAAAACTCACTAGTTTCGCTATCGCCCGGGTAGTATACATCCTCGGCAACTAAAACTTGATGTACTTTTTTACCGGCTGCAGAAGTCTGAGGGGTAATTAGGTTCATTCCAATAATGTTCCCTGCGATCTCCTCTACTTCTTTTAGGTTTTTGGCCAATTTTACACCTCCACCTTTACCACGGCCACCTGCATGTACCTGGGCTTTTATAACGTGCCAACCTGTTCCGGTCTCTGCAGTTAGTTGTTTTGCAGCCTCAACGGCTTCCTTTGAATTATGGGCCACGATACCGCGCTGAATGCGCACACCGAAACTGGCCAAAATCTCTTTTCCTTGGTACTCGTGAAGATTCATATATTAAGGTATATTTAGATTCAGAAGCAAAAATAGCAAACGCAAAGGATTTAGACTAATGAAATATGGAGTTAGTTGCATGGATATACAATCTCTTTTTGAAAACCCTTAACTAAAACCAAGCTACAACAGCCAAATACTGCACTTGTATCCATTCAATAAAAAATTCCGTTTATAAAATTGATACTTATAGATTAAAATCCTCAAAATCCAATGGGTCAAAATTCTTAAAGTTACCGTTCATCTCTATGGTCTTTTTAGTTCGGTTCACTTCGCTCAGCATAGAAATAGTAGAGACCAAATGAGACTCCATGAACAACAAGCGATCACGCTCACTTGGCATTTGCAACAACTTGTATTCTTGATCAAATGAAAGTCCCATCTTATGTACTAGCACATAACTGTTGAATTTTTCTAAGGGTAATACAGTATAAGGCACCCCCATGAGCTCATAGAGTTCATGTATCTTATCCAGTACCCGCTTTTTCAAGGGTTTATCTGCATCCCTAACACTATATATAAATTGAATGTTACCGCCCGCATACAGTTTTCCGCCCATCTGATTTTCAAAACTTAGAATACGAAAAACTTGGCGTGCAACACAGGTAACATCCATACTACCATCATCGTAGGTGTTTACAATCTCTACCAATTGCACCTCTGTTCCAAAAGTCATACTATCATTTATATACACGGGAATCCCAAAGGTTACCGCTTCCTTTCTACAGTCTCTGATCAACTGCTTATAACGGTCTTCAAAAATATGCAGAGGTACGGTTTCACCCGGAAAAAATATGGATTGCAGAGGTAGTAGCGCCAGTTTCATAATATAAATTTGGTTTAAAAATACAACCGAATTGACGAACGACAAACTTATATCACACCCTAGTTTGTTTCAAAAATAACAATTTGTTGTATTTTTTATTATTGTGATAGATTTTTTGCGCATATGGGATTAAGGGGTTAAATTTGCATTAAATACCGAAGGATATGAATAATGCCGATTTGCTAAATATAGCAAAAACCTATGGAGACCCCGTTTACGTTTACGATTCGGAAAAAATAATTTCTCAGTTTCAGAGACTTACAAGTGCCTTTAGCAGTGTAAAGAAGTTAAAACTTAATTATGCCGCTAAGGCGTTATCCAACATAGCTATACTTAAATTGATGAACAGTTTAGGTAGCGGCCTGGATACGGTTTCTATTCAAGAAGTACAATTAGGATTGCTTGCAGGATTTAAACCGGAATCTATCATTTTTACACCTAATGGCGTTTCTTTAGAAGAAATTGAAGAGGCTTCTAAATTGGGCGTTCGTATTAATATAGACAACCTCTCTATTTTAGAGCAGTTTGGCAGCAAGCATCCAGATGTTCCTGTGTGTATTCGTATCAACCCTCATGTTATGGCAGGTGGAAATGCGAATATCTCCGTGGGCCACATCGATTCAAAATTTGGTATTAGCATTCATCAGATTCCGCATTTGCTACGCATTGTTAATGTTACGAATATGAACATTAACGGTATACACATGCATACCGGAAGTGACATTTTAGACATTGATGTTTTTCTATACGCCTCAGAAATACTTTTTGAAACCGCTAAAAACTTTAAAAATCTAGATTTTATAGATTTCGGAAGCGGTTTTAAAGTACCTTATAAAGATGGTGATATTGAAACCAACGTTGAAGAACTGGGTAAAAAATTAGGTTCCAGGTTCAACGAATTCTGCAAAGAATACGGTAAAGAACTAACACTTGCCTTTGAACCAGGAAAATTTTTAGTGAGCGAAGCCGGTAACTTCCTTGCAAAAGTTAATGTAGTAAAACAAACTACTTCTACTGTTTTTGCTAGTATTGATTCTGGTTTTAACCATCTAATACGCCCAATGCTTTACGGAGCTACGCATCGTATCTTGAACATTTCCAACCCAGAAGGTAGAGAACGTTACTATTCTGTTGTAGGTTACATTTGTGAGACCGATACTTTTGCGAGCAATAAAAGAATTAATGAAATAAGTGAAGGCGATATTCTTTGCTTTAAAAATGCAGGTGCATATTGCTTTACCATGGCAAGTAATTACAACTCTAGGTTTAGGCCAGCGGAAGTATTGTGGCACGAGGGCAAAGCTATATTAATTAGAGAGCGAGAGACCTTTGACGACCTTATAAAACATCAGATAGATGTTAAAAATTTGTTTTCTCCTAAGAAGGAGAAGGCCGTAGCAAAATAAACTTGTTCCATTTTCGTTAGTTTTGGTACATTAGTTGGACTAATACCGCAAAAATAACAATGAAAATATTCTCCACATCCGCAGTAAAGCTTGCCTTATTTGCCTTTATAGGTTTAATGGCAACTAATAGCAGTGCTCAAGAGGTTACATGGCTTAGCTGGAACGAAGCAGCAGAATTGGCTACTACAGAAAAAAATCCAAAGAAGATTTTTATCGATGTGTATACGGATTGGTGCGGATGGTGCAAGAAGATGGACAAGGATACTTTTCAGAATGCCGAAGTAGCTGCGTATATGGAAGAGAACTTCTATATGGTAAAATTGGATGGAGAAGGAAAAGACCCTATAGAATTCAAAGGAAAGACTTATAAATTCATACCTTCTGGAAGAAAAGGATACCATGAATTTGCCGCTGCTTTAATGCAGGGAAGAATGAGTTACCCTACTACTATTTTTCTGGACGAAGAAATGAATATGCTCTCTCCGCTACCTGGTTACCAGAAACCGGAGCCTTTTTTGAATATTGCCCGTTATTTTGGCGACAATATCTACAAGGACCAAGATTGGAAAACTTACGCCGGAGAAAGTAAATAAAAGCTTCTTAAAGAGGTGATTATACAAACAATTAAGACCCGATGCTTTTTAAAAATAGCATCGGGTCTTTCTTTTATGTAAAACTAGTTTACACCATACCCTTGTATTGGTTTTTACTTTTGAGTACTTTCATTACACCAAAGTAAATTCCGAGTTTCAAAGTTCATGAAAACATTCTTTATCTCCTTAATCACTGGCTTACTTCTACTTTCCTGTCAGAACCCTACGAGTGCTACATTTGAATTAAAAAATGGGGTCTCAAAAGAATTGGCAAACTTTAGAAAAGAACAAGTCTCTAACGTCAACTATCACCTTAGTTTTCAAATTCCAAATGAAAAAACAGCTCCTATTCCTGCTAAATTGGTGTTGAACCTAGCCATTTCCAATTTAGATTCACCCTTATATCTAGATTTTAAAGAAAAGACTTCAAACGTAAAGTCGATTGAAGCGAACCACAAGTCCGTTACTATTGTTCATGAAAAAGAACATATTATTATTGAGCCTAGCTTTCTTAAAAAGGGAGAGAATACGATTGCGATAGATTTTATAGCTGGAGAGTCTTCTTTAAACCGAAATGAAGATTACCTATATACCCTCTTGGTTCCGGATCGTGCTAGAACACTTTTCCCCTGTTTTGACCAACCTAATATTAAAGCGACCTATACCTTAGACATTTCCGCACCCAAGGACTGGACCGTCCTTTGCGGAGCACCTAAAATATCACAGGAAGAAATAAATGACCTCAGACTTCATCATTTTGCACAATCTGATCTAATGAGTACCTATCTCTTTTCTTTTGTTGCCGGTAAATTTAAATCTACGGAACAGAATCCCGGAAAGTTTGATATGGCTATGCTTTATAGGGAAACCGATGAAGATAAAATAGCGTACAGCACAGATACTATTTTTGACCTTCACCAACAATCCATCTCCTTCCTAGAAAAGTATACAAACCAACCTTTTCCGTTTAAAAAAATGGATTTTGCTACCATTCCAGGGTATCAATATGGTGGCATGGAGCACGTGGGAGCCATTCAGTATAAAGAAAGCGCATTGTTCTTGGATGAATCTTCTACGGCAAACCAAAAGCTCCGAAGGTTAAAACTTATAGCGCATGAAACAAGTCATATGTGGTTTGGCGATTTGGTGACTATGGACTGGTTCAATGACGTTTGGATGAAAGAAGTATTTGCCAATTTTATGGCCGATAAGATTGCGAATCCAGCTTTCCCCCAAGTTAATCATGACCTTTCTTTTATGACCACCCATTACCCAAGAGCGTATGGAGAAGATAGGACTAAAGGCACTAATCCTATTCGCCAGGAATTAGAAAACCTGAATAATGCAGGCTCCCTTTACGGAAGTATTATCTACAGTAAAGCGCCAATAATGATGCGCCAATTAGAACATGTTCTAGGCGAAAAAGCTTTTCAGAAAGGTGTTCAAGAGTATATTAAGACCTATAGCAACGGTAATGCTACATGGACAGACCTCATAACCATTTTTGCAAACAACACGGATTTTGACATTGAAAAGTGGAGTGAAGTTTGGGTAAACAATGCCGGACGCCCCATATTTCATGAGCAAATAATATATGATGATAAAAAGAATATTTCTTCATTTAAAATTAGTCAAACCGCAGAAGACAATAGCTACCATGTTTGGCCACAAACCTTTGATCTGACCATGGTCTACAAAGACAGTGTAATAAATCTGAACGTAGATATGAAGAGCAGCAATGTAGAACTACATGACGCATTGGGCAAACCCAAACCTTTAGCTATGGTTTATAACTCCAACGGAATGGGCTATGGAGTTTTCCCGATGCATAATGTGATGGATGACACTCTTCCTGAAATAAAAAAGGATGTTGCCCGTGGCTCCATATACATCAACACATTTGAGAACTGTTTAAATGGAAATATCAAACCAGCTACTGTTCTTGAGTTCTATCGTCATAGTTTAAAAACAGAAAAAAACGAACTCTTAGCCAATTTGCTATCCGATTATATATCCCTGCTTTTTTGGAAATACCTTTCACCAGCCGAAAGAGACCTGTATCAGCCCTTACACGCCAAGCAACTATGGAAGCAATTACAATCTGACTTACCTTCAAACATTAAGAAAACACTATTTTCAACATTTCGCTCCATTGCGTATACTGATGCTTCCAAAAAGCAATTGTTTGCGGTCTGGAACAAAGATAGGGTCATTTCAGATTTAAAACTGAATCAAGACGATTATACCAAAATGGCCATGAGTTTAGCACTTTACAATCATTCGGATTATGAAAATATTTTAAAGGAAGCCAGACGAGATTTGACCAACCCGGATAAGCAGGCCGAGCTAGATTACTTGCTCCCTTCCCTATCAAACGATATAACGGTTAGAAACAAATTCTTTGCATCTCTCCATGACGAAAAAAATAGACAAAAAGAATCTTGGGTTTTACACGCATTAAGCAACCTTAATCATCCGTTACGTGCAAATACGAGCCTTACCAATTTAAGAGCAAGTCTAGACCTGTTAACGGAAATTCAAAAAACAGGGGACATTTTCTTTCCTAAGGGATGGCTGAACAATACCATAGGCAAACATACCTCAGCCAAGGCCTACACCATACTTAATGAGTATATTAAGGAGAACCCCAATTTAAAACCTACACTTCTAAGCAAATTGAAACAAGCTTCTGATGACCTTTGCCGAATACATACTTTGAACGAAAAAGAAGATTCAGTTAAAACCGACTAGAGTTTGACTAAATAAGAAAGTTAAGAGCAAAAAAAGAGCCCTGTAAAAGGGCTCTTTCTGTTATTTGAAGATATAGGCCTATCTACTATAGTTAGGCGATTCTTTTGTAATTGTTACATCATGCGGATGGCTTTCATTTATACCGCTGGAGGTTATCTTAACGAAGCGACCGTTTTCTTTTAAGGCATCGATGTCTTTTGCACCACAATACCCCATACCTGCACGAAGACCTCCAACAAATTGGTGAATACTCTCGTAAAGTTCTCCTTTGTAAGGAACACGACCTACGATACCCTCTGGTACCAGTTTTTTAATATCATCCTCTACATCTTGGAAATAACGGTCTTTACTACCTTCTTTCATAGCCTCAACAGAACCCATACCGCGGTACGACTTAAATTTTCGGCCTTCATAAATGATAGTTTCTCCTGGCGATTCTTTCGTACCCGCTAAAAGAGAACCTAACATAACCGTATCAGCACCAGCAGCTATCGCTTTTGGAATGTCGCCTGTATAGCGGATTCCTCCATCGGCAATTACCGGAACACCTGTACCTTTTATGGCGGCAGATACTTCTAGTACCGCAGAAAACTGAGGAAAACCAACACCGGCAACCACACGAGTTGTACAAATAGAACCGGGTCCAATACCAACCTTAACGGCATCTGCACCCGCTTCCACCAAATATTTGGCAGCTTCACCCGTTGCAATGTTACCAACAATAACATCCAAATCCGGGAATTTCTTTTTCACCTCTTTTAAAACTGAAACCACACCTTTGGTATGACCATGGGCCGTGTCAATAACAACTGCATCAACACCTGCATTAACCAACGCCTCAGCTCTATCTACTGCATCCGGTGTAACACCAATAGCCGCAGCCACACGAAGTCTACCGTAAGTATCCTTATTTGCAATAGGTTTTTGGGTAAGTTTTGTAATATCCCTAAAAGTAATAAGACCTACCAATTTGTAGTTCTTATCAACTACAGGAAGTTTTTCAATTTTATTCTCTTGAAGAATATCTTCGGCCTGTGCCAATGAGGTGCCTTCCCCAACCGTTACCAAATTCTTGGTAGTCATTACCTCAGAAATTGGACGGTCGTTATTTTTCTCAAAACGAAGGTCCCTATTGGTAACAATACCAATTAATTTACCTTCACCATCAACAATAGGAATTCCACCAATACTAAATTCTTTCATATTGGCTTTTGCATCACGAACAAAAGAGTCTAACGGTAGAGTAACAGGATCAATGATCATACCACTTTCCGCACGCTTTACTTTGCGCACTTTTACCGCTTGCTGCTCAATGGTCATATTTTTGTGAAGTACACCAATACCTCCTTCTTGCGCAATGGCAATAGCCATACGAGATTCCGTAACCGTATCCATAGCAGCCGAAACGACCGGTACGTTTATAGTAATGTTACGTGTAAATTTAGTTTGAATATTTACTTCTCTTGGGAGTACTTCAGAAAAGGCAGGGACTAAGAGTACGTCATCATAAGTGAGACCTTCTCCAACAATTTTATTCAGGTGGGCTTCCATAGCAATTAAAGATTTAATTGCGTGCAAATGTAGTAAAATTAATTGGTTATCACCTTATTATCAAGGTTCGATTGCGACCAAATGGAAACCTACAGAAATCACTCACATTCTTCTGGCGAATATCTCTAATCCACATCAAAAAACTACTTCTGTATCCTTTGTTTTAAATAGATATAAAAACCAAAAATAAAATCACATGAAACTCAGCGGATTATACCTTTAGAACTCATTTATAATTTAAGCTGAAGCGTTGTATAAAATGTTCTCGGTTCAGACGGAATAATACCTGGCCCGGGATAGCCCGTAGCCCGACGCGTAAAATATGAATTATCTAAAAGGTTATTGACACCCGCTTCCAACTTCCATTTTTTATAGGTGTAGGAGAGCGAAAAATCCAAAATGTCATAGGCAGGTATTTCTCCTTCAATACCTCGTTGGTTATCATTTACATCTTGTAATGCGTTGGTGGCATCCGTAAACTGTTTGTCAAAATAGGTGTACTGTAAACTGCCCAGCAAGTTGCCATACCCAAAGTTTAAACCTGTTTTTAGGTTTACTTTGGGAATAAATTCTACTTCTTTTCCTTCAACATTGTTCCTTTCGGAAGAAAGATACTCGGATTGTGTCAAAGCCAAATTGGCGAAATAATTTAGCTTCACCTTTTCCGATTGCGGAAAGAAGGTTTCTTTTATACTCCAATTTGCAAAACTTTCTAGACCATATATAAAAGCGGTTCCTATATTTCCCCTTGCCCTTAACAATCTTCCGGTGGATACTTCTTCGCCCACTGCATTCACCTGAGTTTCTTCCTTTAAGATTTCCCCTAAGCGATTGTCATAATACAGGCCGTATACGCTAACATCATAAGAAAGAACATCTTTAAATCTTCCCCGAGCACCAAAATCGGCCGTAAACCCATCTTCATCCGATATGTTCGGGTCTACTTGAAAGGAAGGGTTTACCACACGAATATCACTAAAAGTCACGGAACGATAATTCTGCGAAAAGTTACCGTACAGTTCTACGCTAGGCGATAGCTTATAGGTAGTTCCCACGCCCAGTAAAAGAAACGTTCTATCAAAAACCTGGTTATCTTCAATTTCCCTGTTCAACAATGGGTTGCCTGCCAAGTCCAACGTAATTTCTCTGTAGCTTCCTATACTTTCAGTCTTAATGTGTTCCAAACGAAAACCGGGTGTTATCGCCAATCGATCAGTAAGATTGAAAATATTTTCACCAAAAAAAGCGACATTAAAATTTGGAAAATTAAACTGGGACTGTCTCTCATAATTAGGAAAATCCGCATCGGCAAAGGTGAAATCGGCATCAGCTGCTGCAGAACCTGGTCCTTGCCTTTGGTCATTATTCGTTTTATAAAATTTAGAGCCTAACAAAAGTGCAGATTCAGTGACTCCCAGATTGTATCTAGTTAAAACCCTTGCTTCCGCTCCCCAATTACTAAAATCATCTACCAACAGTTCCCTAGGTTCGGTAATAATATCTTCTTGTGATACCCTGTTGGTTCTAAATCCTAATGCTCTACGAGAAGCATTTAGGCCAAACACATTTAGACTAAAGTCCGTTTTATCCGAAAAAGCGTGGTCTAGCCGTAACGAGTACAAACGCCAATCTACTTCAAACCAGTTTCTATCACGATTGCTAAAAGTAGGGTCTTCATAGAACTGAGCATCTGTAAGACCACCGGGTTGTTTGGCCAAATAATGCATGAAGGTCGTTTCAAAAGTTACTTTTGTCCTATCGGAAATTTCATAGCCCAAATTCGTAAAATAGTTTTTGCTATTAAAGTTTGAATTGGGTCTAAAGCCATTACCATCCTTATAGCTAAAATAGGTGTAATAGCTAAATTTACCCACCGTACCGCTAAAACTATTAAAGCTGGTAAACAAATCATACGAACCAACGGTTTGGCGGGAAACGAGCTCTATCTCCTTATTAGGATTCGGTTTTTTAAATTTAAAATTAATCAAACCTCCAAATTGGGTACCGTATTGCAAAGAAGCAGCCCCACGAATCACTTGAATTTCCTCTAGTGCTTCTGCTGGCGGCGTATAATAACTTTCCGGGTATCCTAAAACATCTGCGCTAATATCATAACCGTTCTGCCGTGTGTTAAAATTAGCCGTTCTATTTGGGTCTAACCCTCTACCTCCAATATTCAATTGTAAACCAGCATCACCATTATCATAAATATTCAGCCCAACAACCTGACTGTAAATTTGTCTTGCATTATTAGCTGCAAGGTTTCCGGTAAGCCCTTCCATAAGAACAACTTCTGTCTTTTTTCCTGCATAAATTGCTGTTCCCTCTACTTTTTTTAGTTGTTTTAAAGCGAATACTTTCTCTCGTCGTTCGGTTAAAACAACCTCTGAAAGCGCTTGCGACTGTATGCGCTTAAGTTGAATATTGAGATTGAAGGTCGTATCAAAAGTTAATTCCTTTTCATAGACTTCATATTCAAAGGCAAACACCACAACAGTATATTTACCGCCTGGAATGTTGGCAAACTCAAAACTACCATCTGCGTTGGCAGTCCGTAATAACTGAAGTTCCTTTAAATACACCTCTGCATCTTCTACAGGACTCCCTTTCTCATCCGTAACCTTACCCGAAATGGTAAGCTGCGCAACCGCAGAAAACGATGCTAAGAACATCATACATGCAATACTAAATTCCCTTAATTTCATCGGTAAAAGGTATTATCCATTTTTTATGTTCAAACGACTCCTGCATTTGGCCAAGGTCTACTTTTGGGTCTATATAGGTAGTGCTTAACCGTCCGTTCAGTGCCACCCGGCTATCAACAAATATCTGCACATTTTTATGCCCATCATTTTCAAAATGCTTTTTCAGAAACTGGGCATATTCCAGAATAAAATCGGGTTGAAAAGCCATCTGTTTTTCTTGAAAAGGCGTCAAAAAATCCGTATTATCTACATAGAACCATCTTCCGGAATCTTTGCTAACCACTTTAAATTGGGCATAACCTGATTTTTCCATCAACATTACCCGCCAAGAAAAGCGATACCCTTCTTCCGTCCAGAACAATTCCCCAGGATACACTAAATACCGCCATGGCATAAGTAATTGAATCACAAAGAACAAGGTGACTACTACTCTTTTGAAGTTTGTTCTTAAACTTGGAGGCATTACCAAGCTTTGACCATTATCAAATATTTTTTTTTGTATTCGAAAAAGACTGCTCAAATACTCTAAAAACCTATGATGCAAAGGAGAATCAAAAAATATCAATGTGGAAATAATCATGACATAAGGAAACATTCCAATGGGAAAAAGCACCCGAGTCATCACATGAAAAATAACCACTACAACAAAGGCATATGGCCGTGTTTTTTTATACAATAACAGGAATGGAATTGCCAAATCATAACCGGCCCCAAACCAACTGAATGCATACTGCACCCATTCTTCGTGTAAAAACTGACCCAAAAAAGGCGTATCAAACTTAGAGGGCAACCAAATTTTTAGGGGCATAGCCTTAAAAAGCCAATCGGAATTTAGTTTAGCAAGCCCTGCATAAAAATAGACAATGGCCAACAAGAATTTTATACCGTTGATCGTCCAAGCCGGAACCTTCTGAAATGCCTTTGTAGCATCCTGTTTTGCATCCAGCGAAAAATAAGCATTAGCTGGTAAAAAAATCATTAAAAAACTAAGCAGGCTTATAAAGTAGTAGTGATTGAGGTAGGTGGTCTTATCCATCAGTTCTATATAGGTAAAACTGAGGAAGAACGTAATAATCGCTATTTTGTATTTATAACCCAAGGCCACAAAAATGGCCGATAAGCCACAAAGAATAAATATAAGGTAGGTATAAACACCCAAAGGTTTTACCCATTCAAAACCGTAATATGAGAAGAAGAACTTAGGCTGAATATATAATTTATCTATCCATCCGTAGCTCCAAAACCTTACAATACTCAACAACATCATCACACCAAATAAAATGCGAAAGACCGCCAAGGGGGCGGCCTCTATTGGGGCTGATATATGTTTGCTGATGAAACGATTCATTTTCTAGTCGCCATCGGCATCTACAAAATCAATACTTACGCTCATTGCCGAAACCATATCTACTTTAAAAAGGGGAACAATACGCTGCACCTCATCATACGCCAAAAGCATGTTGGTAGGTGGCACATTATTTTCAATTTCTTCTTTAAAAGGTGCTAACTCCACCACTTTGGTTTTGGCTAAATCAAACTGATCGTTTATTAATTTCTTGAGGTCATCACCATCTTTAACCGTGTTTAAGGCATCTAAATATGAACCTAAACTTTCGCCCGAGCTGCTTTTGCCATAGTGCACTCCATTAAAAAAATCTTGAACGGATTCAAGACCTGCCAAAAACAATTCGTTGGATATATCGCCTTTATAATAGGCCTCTACATTCTGAGGAAGCACTGTTTCGGAAAAAGCTCCCACTGGGATTCCCATTTTTCCAGCTCTTAAAAACTTCTCGTAGTAAAAGATATAATCATTAATAAAGCGATCAACGGATGCCGTTGAAGAAGCTCCATCATTTGAAACAAAAGTATCCCTGTAACCAGATTCCCATTCTGCCAACACACCTGTTGTTAGTGTTACCATATCTGAAATCACGTCTCCTGTGTAGGTAATTAAATTATCCTTTTCCGCTCCGTTGTACTTTTCTAAAATAGCCTCATCCGTTTCACCTAAACCATTAATGATATAGTCCAATGCCGGGAAGCCTTTGGCATTCCTATTAGACGACAATGTTAAATCATAAGTGCCCGAGCTTATAAAGCCATCTATCTTATCAGAATCGGAAGGATAAATATTTATATTTAAACGTAGCCCAACAGTTTCAGCAGGACCGATTTCAAACATTGAAACTCTTTGCCACATGGTATAAGCGGACAACCATGATGCTCTAAAGGCTATAAGGTTGGCTTCACTTGCGTCAGTTTTAAAGGCATCGAATGCCGTTTGCAAACTTGTCATTTCCGTAGAAAACGCTTTGTATGAAGGAATGATAATGTTGTCCGCCCAATTGGCCAGCATAGGTCCTCGTTCAAAACTTACAGGTTGTGGCTCCGGCTCTTCCGTTCCATCATCAGTTGGGTCCGCTCCACCATCAGAACTACATGCCCAAATCATTGTTGCCACAACTACAACGGCAAAAAACCTTCTCATACCTTATTTTTATTTATTCTAAGTAAGCAAAAATATAAAAAGCAGCTTGTTATATCCTAACGGAAGCTGCTTTTTTTCAACACTTTAGTTCTAATATTTGATATAGGTAAGACTATTCACCAGCTTGGACTACAGTAAAATCGAATTCTTCCGCAATATCTTCAGAAATTTCGTCAATAGTTTCCGCTGTAACATCCCATAATCCGTTATCACCATCATTCATTAACTCTGCAATAAGCTCATCTGATTCCGTCTTCGTAAAATAAGCTTCATCCGTACCGGGTTGACGGGTAAAACGTAGGCTATAGATAAAACCGTACGCTTCAGAAAGTGCATGAAAGGCACTACCGTAGTTGGGAGTTTCGGCTGCTAAGGTGGCTTTAGCCTGTTGTAAATAGTAAACTCCTCTAACAGCGATTACTTGTGATATTTTACCTCTAATAATTTCGACTTGCGCATCACGAACATCATAGTCCCCAGCTACAATTGCAGCACGACCTAATTTAAATGCTTGAAAAATATCATCAGCAATACCGGAAAAATCTGAATCCTCTTCAAGCTTACCTATATACTCGTTCAAAAATTTATCCGCACCCAAATCTGCATTAGGATCAGATGCATCTGCATTAAGGCCGTAAACATAGCCGTATGCCTCATCCCATTTGTGTTCCATATTGGTATAGGAATTGCCTTCCAATACCGTGCCCGCATCGTTGTCTTCACGGTTAGAACCTTCGTCCAACACTGCTGTACTTAAATAATTGTTTAAAGCCTGATCGGTCATCAATGCCCCAATCAATCCTTTTGCAAACAATTGGTTGTATTCCAAACCTTTAGCATTTACGTAACGGGTACTTTCCCCATCGGCCAATTGACCGGCTGTTCCTGCTTCAGCAGCCACTTCCCAGTTTGTGAATACTTCATTTACCTGCCCCTCTATCCAAGATTCAAAATCAGCACGAATAAGTGTCTGATCGGTAGCGTTTGTTGCGAAGTAATCGGCTGAAGCTGCAGTTTTACTACGTAGACTTTTATCGGAAGCATTTAAATCTGTATCTTCAAAATCCGCCGCGCCTTCTTCATGGGCATACATAGACTTCAAGGATTCAGCAGTATTTGTACTAGTGGTAAACTCACCTAATAGCTCATGAGCCATTAATATTCGTGTGGTTTGACCGCTAAAACTTACTGTAGACTCCCCGTCTCTTTCAAAAGAATAACTCGCAGGGTTTTCTATAGCCGTTTCACATGGTGTACAACTACCGCCACAATCTATTCCAGTCTCGTCTCCGTTCATAATATTGTCGAAACAGGTCTCCTCCGGAATCTGAACCGCATTATCATCAGATTCACAAGATGCTAACAACAATACTGAACTTGCTGCTATGGAAAAAAATACACTTCTCATTATAATTTTAGTTTAGTTATTTAATTTTTCATTGAATTTGGCGGTGAAACTAGTGCATCAAATCGACTAAAACAAGTTTATTTAGATTAAGTACAAATAATGTAGCGGAAACACTTATAGCTAAATACGCGCAAAATTGAACGATTGAACAAAAATTAATAATACTTATTTATATTTAATCTAAATAAAAATACTACATTTGAAATGCATACTATAACCATATAATTAATTCTATGGAAGATATAAACCCCATTTACCACAACCCGTTTGGTGTAGCATTTCAATGGAAACGAAACACCGTCAAAGACCCAAAAAAAGTGCAAATTGTTTTTAGGGATACCGGCCTACTACTTACCCAGAGCGAGCTTTTGCAATTCAAGAAAAATATTGAGTGTACCCAGAAAATGAATTCGCCATGCGAAGAGTGCCATCAGCATGACACTTGTAGGTCACTATTGTTGGATACGCCCGCACCCCAGATAACCTTAGCCATGAACAGAACTGAGCTGGATGCCGTTCACGATCTGATTGACGGTACGCTATTTCAGCTGAACCTAGATAGCTATCTAAACCATATGTGCGGTAAGAACAATTATTAGTGGTAAACGGAAAACAACTCCGTTGCTTTATTGTAGGCCGCCTCAAACACCATCCAATTGACACCAGAATCCGCTTTTTCAGTAGTAAAATAGGATAGCATCTTCTCGGTAGGCATATTACCGGTAAGGTCATCTTTTGCCATTGGGCAGCCCCCAAAACCCTGAACGGCGCCATCAAATCTACGACAACCGGATTTGTATGCGGCATCTACCTTCTCATGCCATTTGGCAGGTGTTGTGTGCAAATGGGCTCCAAATTCTATTTCTGGGTATCTAGGAATCAGTTGTGAGAAAAGATATTCTATTACCTCTGGTGTAGACGAGCCTACGGTATCTGAAAGGGATAAAATTTTAGCGCCCATTCCGCTTAACTTTTCTGTCCATTCCCCAACAATATCCACATCCCACGGGTCGCCATAAGGGTTCCCGAAACCCATAGAAATATAGGTAACGACCTCTTTACCCGATGCATCGGCAATGTTCAGTATTTCCTGAAGAATTTCTACGGATTGGTCAATGGTCTTATGCGTATTCCGCATCTGAAAATTTTCGGAAATAGAAAACGGATATCCTAGGTACTGTATTTCCGGATGTTTGCACGCGTCTTCCGCGCCCCTCACATTTGCTACAATACTTAAGAGTTTACTTTTTGTATTGGAAAGGTCAAGTTTTGACAGCACCTCTGCCGTATCTACCATTTGCGGAATTGCTCTTGGTGAAACAAAACTCCCAAAATCTATAGTATCAAAACCGCAACCTAAGAGCGATTGAATGTATTTTACCTTTTCATTAGTGGGAATAAAAGGTTTGATGCCTTGCATAGCATCTCTAGGACATTCAATAACCTTTACCTTTTCTATCATTCAAGTGAGTTTCTACTAGGCTTATAAACCTACTCAAAATTAGCATTATTTATCCGATACTAGAATATAGACCGCAATACCAACAAACACAATGATTTGAAGCCATTTTAGATAAACTCCAACCTTGGAATTCTCTTTAAAATACGCCGAAATGCTACCGGACAGTATAGCTATCAGACTAAAAACTATAGTAGAAATAAACATAAAAAGCAGCCCTAAAATATAAAACTGAATTGTGGTATTTATCTCTTCACTAAACAGAAACCCGGGAAAGAATGCCAAGAAAAAAATAGTAACCTTAGGGTTCAGAACGTTCATTATAAACCCTTGCTTAAACAACTGCCACAGTCCTTTTTTGGGCACCGCTCCTTCCGTTAACTCCAAGTCACCACTGCTCTTAAATACCTTGAACGCCAAGTAAAAAAGGTACAGCGTCCCTAATAGTTTAATACCAAAAAACAAGGTCTCACTCTCCTTAATAATGACAGAAACCCCAAAAGCAAGTAAACTGGTATGCACCAAACACCCCGAAATTAAACCAGCGGTGGTTGCCAGCCCATATTTTTTACCATTTACCAAACTTTGCATTAAAACATAGATATTATCCGGACCAGGGGAAATTGACAAAGCCGCGGTAGCCAACATAAAAGTGTAAAGGGTTTCGTAATTCACTGTAATGCTATTCTGTGTTGTTTTTAAATGTAATATTCAATGATAAAAAATTGCCTTGGAAACTTTCGTGTGGGCACTAAAGTAACTACTCTTTTTTATATCTTGTCATAAATTCAGGCTTCAACGGATTATTTAGTTATATCCTGTCTTTTTTTGACGGTTGCAATTTCCCGCATGCAAGACCGCAAAAGTAATTGCATCTCAAAATAATTAGGACATGAAACCAAGTTACATCACATTTACCTTAAGTCTAGTTTTAGTATCATTGCTTTTATTGGCTTTTGAAACTCGTAACGACCCCAAACCAACACCTGAAACTTTCATGCAAAAAGATAGCTTATTACGCCATGTGGTATTGTTCAAATTTAAACCGGGAACCTCTGCTGAAGACATTAAAAAAGTAGAAGATGCCTTTTCTGCCCTACCCTCAAAGATTCCGCAAATAGTGGGTTACGAATGGGGATTGAACAATAGCCCCGAAGGTTTAAACGATGGTTTTACCCATTGTTTTTTTCTTACTTTTAATAGCGAAGAAGACCGTGCCATTTACTTACCTCACCCAGACCACAAAGCGTTTGGAGAAGTTTTAGGCCCGCATTTGGGTGGTGTTTTGGTTGTTGATTATTGGAGTAAGTGATACTTTTTTTGATTGAACTAAGCCTTTTTCATAGGAGGACTACTGATTGTTGCTTGTATTATTTTCTTTCATGTGTTCAAAAGGACGATTAATCTTACCTCCACACAGTTCAATAAAAGTCTGAAAATCAAAAACAATCTTGTCTATAAAGTCGTTCTTATTCAATTCTATTAGTTTTATTTCTTCTTGCTTTGTTTCTAAAAAAAATAAAGTTTCAACAAGAGTTTCTCTAAAGGAATGTCCACCTTTGTCAGTACGGGTTATATCTCCATCATAATGAACCAAACAATTTCTAAGACTCCCAAGTTCAGGAATTGTACTTGACAAATAAGAAGGGTATTTTAATTCATACTTTTTGTTTAGAACAAAAAGTGAAAACCTTATATTCATAAAAGAAGTAGAACTATTATAATTTTCTTTTTTATCTTCATTCCATAATAATTTTTCACGTCTTAAATATTTATTCCAAAACCCATTTTGATTAACTTCTAGCTCTGTAAGACCATCTTTAATTCTAATAAAGTCTTGAATAAAGGATTCGAAAAGATTAACCAAATAAACTATTTGCATTTTTTGAGATGCTCCAACTCCTTGTTTATTTAGCCCAATCACTGAATTTTTATATTTAGAATCGGCTAAATAATTTAAAACATCATTGCCATTTTTTATCAATTCCGACATCCATCCGATTTCATTTCCTATACGTTTAGCATATCCCTGACAAAGTATATCCAATTGTTCCTGTTTCATTTTTGTTTTGCTTAAAACTAATGCCTGAGCGATGAACAATACTGAAGCAAATTAGCGTTTGTTTTCCACTATGTAAATAGACATATCTTTTGGTTTCCTTTTTTCTTTGACCAGTTAAAAGCAAAATCCCAAAGATTTTGGGACCTCTTTAAAATATGCAAAACCCTGAGATTAAAACTTTAACCCGAATTATTTAGTGATAGTTCGGACAACAGTATTTTGGCCTATAAGCTTAAAGTATATTTTTTAAATCCTGTCTGCCGACAATTGCCATTATTTCTACGGTGTTACCATTAATTTTATAGTAAATACTATCGACACCACATACACACCGCTTATATCCCTTTTTTATAAAATCAACTGCTTCGAATGAATAGGGACTTTGAGCAATGATGTTGAAGTACTCAAAAAAAGAATCAAAGTATTTGTCAGCTTGGACCATTCCAAACTTTTTTACTCCATATCGATGAATTCGTATCAAGTCATCTTTTGCAGCGTTGCTTAGTCTATAATCAGCCATTAATTATGACTTGGCTTGCGCTAAAATTTGTTCCTTGCTATCATTGGAGAATCCACTATTCTCGGCTTTATCTAATTTAGCCTTAATCCAGTCTATTTCGATTTGCTGCTTTCTTGCCTGTCTAATTAAATCGTTAACGAGTTCACTTTTACTGGAATATTCTTGGGTGTCAACCTGTGATTTTAACCACTCATCATTTGGTTGTGTAAATGAAATGCTCTGTCTTGTCATGAGAGTAAATTTATTTGATGTAAATATACACCAAAAACGAACCAATTGCAAATTTCTAATTATATTGGCAACAGTTGTACAAACGTACCTTGTTGCTCTACCCCTTCAAAATAGCTTTATTAATCCTCTTTATCACAGCTGGACCTTCATAGATAAAACCGGTGTACAATTGAATAAGGTCTGCACCGGCTTCTAACTTTTCTAGTGCATCTTTTTCCGAGTGTATGCCTCCTACTCCAATGATCGGGAAAGCTTTATTGCTTTTATCTGCCAAGAAACGGATTACCTCTGTACTTCTATTGGTCAATGGTTTTCCGCTTAATCCCCCCATTTCTTTGGTAAGTGACTCTTCAGATTTTAAATCTTTACGCTCAATTGTTGTGTTGGTAGCTATAACACCGTCAATTTTAGTATCGGCTACGATAGCAATAATATCCAATAATTGGTCGTCCGTTAAGTCAGGAGCTATTTTTAGAAGAATAGGCTTTTCTTTTTGTTGCTTCTGCGAGGCCAAGCTTGTATTTTCTTTTTTCAATTCTAGCAAAAGAGCCGTAAGCGGTTCTTTATCTTGAAGCTCCCGAAGTCCTGGAGTATTGGGAGAACTCACGTTAACCACAAAGTAGTCCACATGGTCAAACAGCGCATTAAAACAGATAAGATAATCGGAAACGGCATCTTCATTGGGCGTTACCTTGTTCTTACCAATATTACCGCCTATTAGCACTTTGTGCTCTTTTTTTAAACGCTTTACGGCATCAACAACACCCATATTATTAAAGCCCATTCGGTTCACTATGGCCTGATCCGGCTTTAACCTAAACAATCTTGTCTTTGGATTTCCAGGTTGTGGCTTGGGCGTAAGTGTGCCTATCTCAACAAATCCGAACCCGAAATTAGATAGTTCATTGTACAGTTTGGCATCCTTATCAAAACCAGCGGCCAGACCTACAGGGTTTTTAAACTTTATACCAAAAACTTCCTTTTCCAAACGGGGGTCTTCTATTTTGTAGATAGCTCTAAAAATTCCTGAAAAACCGATTTTACAAAGAAAACGAACTAAAGAAAAAGTAACATGATGGGCTTTTTCCGCGTCTAGCGAGAAAAGTAATGGCTGAAGGAAGGTCTTATACATGAACGTGGTTGTGTTTGCGCAAAAATACAAACTTACCCCTAGTATAGAAACTACTTCCTACTATTTTTAAAATTGGAAATGGTTGTAAAAAATTGAATAGTAAATTACTAACGCTTATTCTTCCTCAACCGGTGTTTCATAGGTCTTTGGAACTACCTTTATTGGTATACGTATGGCTTCGTTACAAAGCTGAAGATAACGCTCGTACTGCTTCATATTAAAAACGGACAAAAGTTGTTTGTCACTATCATAAGCAGCTCGTACCAATTCCTGCTGTAAAGCTCGGTATTTTTCGGCCAGTTTAATAAGGTCTTCTTCAGTACTCTGTGGATGTTGGGCCAATAGTTTTTCTATCTGTTCTTCTAAACTCTTTGTTGTTACGGCCAATTCCCCTTGCAAAGCCTCCATAATTCCAATCTGTTCCTCATTTAACTGAAAAATAGTTTTGATGGTATCACTGTTTTTTCCGCCAATATCCAATGTACAATTTTGGGCATTTCCCACAGAAAAAAACATTAAGCATACTATAAAACCATACATCTTACGAAACATACTACTTTGTTTAAAATTTGATTCCGTTTATATAAACAACAATTTAGGTGAAAAATTATATTTCTTCTGTGTATGACTCTTTTATAGCAAAAAAAAGACCGCCCTTCCGGACGGTCTTTCTCAAATTAATTTAAATTCTTACTGCTTTATTTAAGCGTAAAATTCACTCTAGCAAACAAGAATCGGCCACCTATGCCAAATTGTTGTGCTCTACGAGACCAATCAAAACGTCCAGAACTTCTATTATTAAAGGCTTCTTCCGCCCTGTCCGGATAAATATCAAACAAGTTGTTCGCCCCCAGTGTAAGCGTTAAAGCATCTGTTGCCTTATATCCTATGGAAAGGTCAGTTACCACTTTAGTGCCAAAAACCTGCTGATTTTCCACAACCGTAGTAGCTTCGGTTACTTCACCAAAATATACATTTCTCAAGAACATAATCCATTTGTCAGACGTAAGACTATTAGAAAGATTAAGCTTTGTACGGGGTACGGCCTCTTCTAAATACACTCTACTATCTTCTGGAAAATACGTATCTACCAGACCGGCATTTTCCAATACTTCGGAAGAATTAATATCTCCTATTTGGTTGGTTTTTGAAAACGTACCCGCTAGATCGGATTTCAATCTCCACTTATCACTTAAAGTTGCCTGGTGAGTGATAACCACATCCAACCCACGAGATTCTGTGTTAATGGCATTTGCAAAGAAAGAAGCAGCTGTTGCGTTAGCCTGACTCAATAAATTGTCCAATTCCGTTCCTGTACCAGGACCTTCAAACTGACCTGTATAGACTACTCTATCATTGATTTCAACATAATAGCCATCAACAGTAATCGTCAAATTAGCATCAGGAATCTTTGCTGTAAGCCCTAGGCTAACACTGCTGGAAGTTTCTTCTTTTAATTCTGGAATGCCCAAAAGTTTAGCCGCACGACTGTCATTTGCAAAAGTTCCCACCTCTTGAGGATCACCATTCTGATCAAAAATAGTTGATGTAGAATTGAAATTGATCTGATGTAAAGAAGGAGCCCTAAAACCCGTATTGGCAGCACCTCTAATGTTTAAATTATCAGAAATTTTATAACGAGCAGCCAATTTAAAATTGATGGTAGAACCAAAATCGCTATAATCTTCAAAACGTGTGGCGAAACTGGCCAAAAACTTTTCAGAAAAATCTGCTTCTATATCTATATAACCGGCCACACTACTTCTTCCTCTAGACAACTCATTTGTTGGTCCAAAACCTGGGAAAACTTGAGATCCACCCGGTCTAGCACTTCCAAAGAAATCTGTTGGTACACGTATGTCCGAATTTGGGTTTGGAATTGTAGCCCCCTCATCAGTTAATAAAGGGGTGCCAGAATCATCCCTAAGTATATCATCATAAGCATTGTTTATTTTTCCGGTACCATCATACTGGCCATATGAGGCTGGCTCCCCTGCAACTATATCATAGTTTTCTACACGATATTCTGCTCCAAAAGCAACGTTTAGGCCAGACATGGTATCTTCGAAGAAACGAGTCACATCTAAATTGGCCGTATTCTGGGCAAAGGAAAATCCACCCGCATCAAAAGTTGTTGGCGATGAATTCTGCATAGACGCATTAAAGGTGTTACCTATAGTATATAAGAAAGAGTTCTTTCCATAGGTGTTACTTAAATCCACATCCCACTCATTAATCTTTCCTTTAACACCTACAGATAACGACCTATCCTTAATAGCCGAATTAATTTCGGGCAAGAAACCGTTATTATAGGCGGGTGTATATGTTCTACTTTGATTTGGCAAACGATAAAAGCCTGCAGAATTTCCTGTTCTAGAACTGATACCTGCAAAAGAATACACCTCCGTTCCGTTATCATCTAACGGCAAGGAAAAATTGGCAAAGATCCTTCCTCCTCGTAAGGCGGACTGGCCAACCCTCATGTTGTAATCACTCCTTTGTTGATTTCTTTCTGCAAGTTCGGCGTCCGTGACATCATTAGATAGAGGATTATAAAATGTTATGTTCCCATTGCCATCCGTCCTTGTTGGGCTATGCAGTTCAGCTGGCGAGAACCCGCTTATAATATCTCTATCGTTTTGGTCAAAAAAAGATAAGTTTTGAGATAATCTAACTACATCTGCATCTTGCAGATTAGCTATATCCAAATTTTCGCCTAATGCTAATCTCTCAATAGAATTATATGCATTAAAAACACCACCTTCCCACTCTTTCATTCTGCCGTAAGCTTGGCGAACATCAAAATCACCGGAAAGATTCAAGAAACCTCCGTTTTCCCCCAAAGGAACCCCATAACTTGCCGCAATGTTGGTAGTAGCACCATCTACACCACCGGTTTGATCATTGGCATTCTTAGAGAAATTAGCACCACTCGTGACCGTCATATTCAATTCATTTACGCTTTTATTCAATACAATGTTGATTACCCCTGCAATGGCATCGGAACCATATTGTGCGGCCGCTCCATCTCGCAACACTTCAATACGTTGTATTGCTGCTGCCGGTATAGCATTTAAATCCGTACCAACACTACCACGCCCAAAAGTTCCATTAACATTAATAAGGGAAGAGGTATGTCTTCGTTTTCCATTGATCAAGACCAATACCTGATCAGGACCTAGACCACGTAAAGAAGCTGGGTCAACGTGATCCGTACCGTCTGAAATAGTCTGGGTATTGGATGTAAATGAAGGTGCTACATAATTTAATATCTGATTCAGGTTCACCTGAGGCGCAACACTATTCAGCTCCTTCATACTAATAACATCTACCGGAACCGTACTTTCAGTAGCCGTTCTGTTGGGGTTACGAGAACCAACAATAATCACCTCTGAAAGCGCTACCCCAGAAGAAAGTTGTACACTCATTCCTCCAGCCGCAGCGGTCACTTCTTTGGTTTCATAACCAATGTAAGAAACGACCAACTTGTCTCCTACCTCGGCATCAATTGAAAATAAACCATCAAAATCCGTAGTGGAACCTGTAGTTGTTCCCTTTACTACTACCGAGGCTCCAGGTAGGGGGCCACCTTCTTCATCTAACACTGTACCCGTTATTTGAGCACTGGCAATTCCTATGACACTCAAAAAGAGCGCATAGCATAAAAAATACTGCTTTTTCATATTCATAAGTTTGAGTTAATTGTTGAGAAGTTAAGTATTTTTATTTTCATTGTAAGAAAACGACTAAAAATATAATCTTAAAAAAATGTTCTTTAGTAACTAATAAGTCCAATTTTGTACTTTTGATTTAAAAATATATCGATGCAAAATATCATTGACCGCTTTCTTAAATATGTCAAAATAGACACCCAAAGCGACCCCAATTCAAAAACGACCCCGAGTACTGAAAAACAATGGTATTTAGCAGATTTACTGGTTGAAGAACTACTGGAAATAGGAATGGAAGAAGTTTCTATTGACAACAAGGCTTACATCACCGCAACATTGCCCAGCAACATTAACATTGATGTGCCGACCATCGGTTTTATTTCTCATTTTGATACTTCACCCGATTTTTCAGGAACGGATGTGAATCCACAGATTATTGAGAATTATGATGGTAAGGATATTGTCCTGAACCACATGGAGAACATTATTCTCTCTCCTGATTATTTTGAGGATTTATTACAGTACAAAGGTCAAACCTTGATTACTACAGATGGCACTACCCTTCTTGGTGCCGATGATAAGGCCGGGATTACGGAAATTATCACGGCAATGGAATACCTTATCAACCATCCGGAAATAAAACATGGTAAAATTAGAGTAGGTTTTACGCCAGATGAGGAAATTGGTCGTGGAGCTCACCATTTTGATGTTGAAAAGTTTGGTGCCGATTGGGCATACACTATGGACGGAAGCCAAGTTGGCGAACTGGAATACGAAAATTTTAATGCAGCCAGTGCCAAGGTTGTTATTAAAGGTAAAAGTGTACACCCCGGCTATGCTAAAAACAAAATGGTAAATGCCATAAGTATCGCCAGTGAATTTCTTGAAATTTTACCTCCTGAAGAAACCCCACAAAACACTTCGGGCAGAGAAGGTTTTTTTCACGTTCATCATATACAAGGCGAAATTGAGCATGCCGAGTTTGAAATGATCATTCGTGATCACGACAAGTCTTACTTTGAAAACAGAAAACAGCTGCTCCGTGATATTGCGGAAAAATTAAATGACATTCACGGTAATTGTATCGATCTAGAAATAAAAGATCAGTACTTCAACATGCGTGAAAAAGTTGAACCTGTTTTTCACATTGTAGAACTAGCAAAAGAGGCAATGGAAGCCATGCGTGTTACGCCGATCATTAAACCCATACGCGGCGGAACGGATGGTTCACAACTGAGCTATATGGGGCTACCTTGCCCTAATATCTTTGCAGGCGGACACAATTTTCACGGAAAATATGAATATGTTCCTGTGGAAAGCATGATAAAGGCTACTGAGGTAATCATTAAAATATGTGAACTGGCGGCAAAAAAGGCAGAATAGTGTCAAATCCTTATCTTTAGGAAAGAAACTCTAAAAAAACCAAGTTCATGGATGCATCCAAAAAGGTAGCAGCCTATTATGGCAATGAACATCATTTTAAAAATGGTATTGCACAGTTACGCAAATTGGCGTTACAAACCGAGTTGGTAGAAACTTACAAATGGAGCATTCCAACATACACTATTAATGAGAAGAATGTTCTTGCCATTTGTAAGTTCAAAAAACATTTTGGAATCTGGTTTTTTAACGGTGTCTTTTTAAGCGATTCCGAAAACCTATTGGAAAATGCCCAAGAGGGAAAAACCCAAGCCATGCGCCATTGGAAGTTTTATTCCGAAGACGATATCAATGCCATGAAAGTTTCAGCATATATTAATGAGGCGATTGAAAACCAGAAAAAAGGTCTTACGTTAATTAAAAGTTCAAAAAAGAAAGTAACGAATGTGATTCTCCCCCTAGAGTTGAAAGAAGCTTTTAAAACACAGCAAAAAGCTAAAAGTGCTTTCAAAGAACTATCGCCTTACAAACAAAAAGAATACGTAGAATATATTGCCAGTGCTAAACGCAAGACCACAAAGCTAAATCGTTTAGAGAAAATCTTACCCATGATTATTGAAGGTAAGGGACTGAATGATGTGTATAGATAAAAAAGCTCCCAAAGCCCTGTTTAATATGGGTTTGGGAGCATTATATTTTTAAAGCATTGGAAGTTCCCAGCCGTTTTGGTAGTTGGAGGTAATTAGCTTGTTCGCTTCTTCTTCCTTAAATTTTCCTGCAGCGTCATCCCAATAGATACGATTGCCGGTTTTAAAAGCAACATTACCCATATGCGATACCATAGCAGCATCGTAACCTACTTTTATAGGCGCGTTTAGTTTGGAGTTGTCCCGGCTTTTTACGGCGTCAATAAAGTTTGCCGTATGTAGATCGAGTCCGCTTGCTTCGCCTTTATTGTATGAAACAGCTTCTATTTTTGGTGTTCCCTTTTTACCCCAACCTGCAAACTCTTCTTCTGGTATTACTTCCCAACCGTTGCGATCTACTACTAAGGTGCCATTGTTACCTATAAAAGCGATACCGTGGTTACGTCCATAATTTCCGCCGTCAATTCCTGTGGCGTGCTCCCAAAGGATTGAAAATTTATCATATTCAAAAACCGTCTGTAATGTATCCGGAGTTTCGGAAGCATCATTTGGGTACGCAAACTTTCCGCCCAGCGCCATTACCGATTTTGGGTTTCCTGCTTTCATTCCGTATAAAGCGTAATCCAATAAATGCACGCCCCAATCAGTCATTAATCCACCTGCATAATCCCAAAACCACCTAAAATTAAAATGAAATCGGTTTGCGTTAAAAGCCCGTTCTGGAGCCGGACCTAACCACATTTTATAATCTACTCCTTCCGGAGCAGCTGAATCCGCAACAACCGGAACCGGTTTCATCCAACCTTGATAAGCCCATGCTTTTGCCAGTCTAATGCTTCCCAGTTTTCCGGAATGCACAAAATTAATGGCATCCACAAAGTGAGGTTGACTACGTTGCCATTGCCCCACCTGAACCATACGGTCACTGGAACTCGCATAGTTTAACATGATATTTGCCTCCTGAATAGAGTTTGCTATGGGTTTCTCGCAATACACATCTTTACCTGCCGTAAGTGCATCCGTCAATTGTAAACAGTGCCAATGATCGGGCGTACCAATTATGACCACATCAATATCCTTATTTTCCAGTAGCTTGCGATAATCACGGTACCACATAGGCTTTTTTACGCCCGCTTTTTCCAAATCTGCTGTTCTTGCTTTTAGCACGGCCTCATCTACATCACATAATGCCATTACACTGATCTCGCTCATTTTAAGCATTGAGGTCAGGTCACTAAAACCCATACCCTTACAACCAATAAGCCCAACATTAATTTGGTCATTGGGACCTACCTTTTTGCGCATGCTAGCCAAAAGCTCCATAGGAAATAAAAATGCGGCACTTGAGCCTGCCAGGGCCAATGAACTTTTCTTGATAAAGTTTCTTCTATTATGGTACATTGTTCAAGTTGTTTTATTGAGAACATGAATATACTAATTTAGGCTAGCACAAGACCAAAAAAAACACCGCTAGTTCGTAGCGGTGTTTTTCATATACTTAAAATGTGTTTTTACTTCTTTTCGGGAGCGTTTAATTTTTTGCTCATTTCCATTGAAATGGAGGAACGATCAAACTTTAACTTACCTGCCATGGTCTCTAATATGCAAGAAAAATCATTGTCATTTAATTCCATGATCTTTCCGTGCAAACCACTTTTTGTAATTACCCTATCGCCTCTTTTTAATTCAGCTGCGAATTTTTTTTCATCCTTTTGACGTTTCATTTGTGGACGTATCATAAAGAAGTACGCAACCACAAAAATCAATATCATTGGAAGAAACTGTCCTATATCACCCATGTTTTTTGTCTCTGATCTGTTATTATTTTGTTGGTCCTACTGGAGCAGCTCCTTTAGGATTAACAAAAGCCTTAATACGTAATTGCTCAGTACCTTTTTCAGTATTGGCGTTTACGGTAATAGTTTTAGTTACTTGGTTTTGACCTGATCCGTTAAACTTAACAACCAACTCACCTGTTTCACCTGGTGCGATAGGGTCTTTTGGTGGATTTGGTACTGTACAACCACATGAACTGGTAGCATTTGTAATGATCAAAGGTGCATTACCCGTATTGGTAAAAGTAAAAATAGTTTCTTGAGGGGTACCTTGTTCTATAGTTCCAAAATCATGCTCCGCTTTTGCGAACTCCATTACCGGAACTTGCTTACCAGCTTCATCACGCTGAGCAGCTTCGGCAACATTATCGGATTTTACTTTACTTGACGCATTTTCTTTACACGATACGAACGCCAAAAGCGAACATATACTTAAGGCAAAAAATGTTTTTCTCATAACTCTAACTTTAATTTGGGGTAAAATTAATCATTTATTTTAAATGAGCCCTCTGCCCATTTTATTCAGCTTTCCTTCCTTTTTGTAATCTTTTACTAAATTATCTAGAATGCCGTTGATAAAAATACTGCTTTTAGGAGTAGAATATTCTTTTGCAATCTCTAAAAATTCGTTAATAGTTACCTTTTCTGGTATGGAAGGGAAGTTCAGTAGTTCGCAAATGGCCATTTTTAATAAAATAGCATCCATATCCGCAATTCGGTCTTTATCCCAATTTGGAGTTTTCCCTTCAATTTCCTTAGTGAGTTCACCATCTTTCAACAAGGTTTTTCTAAGAAGTTTCTTTGCAAACTCCATATCCTCCTTATCCTTTAATAACCGAGGCAAGAAAAACGAAGTGGACTGATCGTTCTTCACCTTTTTAAGCTGTTTTAAAATATAGGTGTTTACAATAGGAATATCATCTACCCAAGTAAGGTTGTTATCTTCAAAATAGTCGTAGATTTTTTCATCTGGCGCAATAACCTCTCTGAACAAAGTAATGATGAGCTCTTTGTCTTTTGCATAAGTACTGCCTTCTACAGACATATACTCTTGGTAGGCAGTGCTTTTAACGATGTTGTTGTAAATAATTTTTACATACTCTTCGTTCAAATACCAATTATCTAGCTTTCTCTTTTTAAGCTCAGCTTTTAAGGGCTCATTATGCACCAATTGCAGCAATAGCTTATTGTTAACGAACTTTGCCTGATCCGGAAAATTATCCGAAGCCGTAGCCAAATACTTTTTTGAAGAAATCCTTAATTGGTCCGACCCTCTTTGCTGAATCTCTATCATCAAGCTCAGCATTAAAAGATAAAGGGTATACATATTATCTATGCTAAACCGTAGAAATTTTTCTTGTTTCTCTAAAGATTCGTCTTTAGATTGGGTAATGGCATAAATACACTGCATTACTTTTACCCGTATATGTCTTCGTGTTAGCATTTTAAAGAACTTTTTTGGAATAGTATTGGTTTGACTTTCACGACGCAAAAATAAGAATAAAGCCCAAAAGACTACTATACTAAACGACGAAACACCAACAACATTTCACTTTAATCATTAAATACTCTTGCAAGGCCTTGTTTTTAAGCTTCTTGAAAGATTTAAAATATAAAAACTTACCGTAAATTTAACGTTTAAGATTCTCCATATAGATTTGATATTAATTTGTAGCAACACTACATCTTATAGTATTTATAACATATGGTTTATACCCAAACCCCTATCTTTGACCAATTAAATATAGCCTTAGTATATACCTTTCATGAAGGAACTTGCACACCTAAATAAGTACTTTAAAAAATATTGGTCTAAATTATTGATCGGGTTGTTCATAACAATTATTGCACGTGTGCTACAACTGGTTATGCCTAGATATGTAAAAGAATCGATTATGGTAATCGAAAATTTTATGGATGGGCAAGTGGAAGAATCGGCCGCTAAGGGCCTTCTCCTAGAGTACATTTTAATAATTGTAGGAGCTGCTCTGCTATCTGGCTTTTTCACCTTTCTCATGCGCCAGACCATAATCAATGTCTCTAGGTATATTGAGTATGACCTTAAAAATGAAATCTTTGACCATTATCAATTTCTAAGCCTAAATTTCTACAAGAAAAATAGAACAGGAGATTTAATGAATCGTATTAGTGAAGACGTAAATCAGGTTCGTATGTATGCTGGGCCCGCTTTAATGTACGGCATAAATACCATTACTTTATTCGCCTGCATAATTCCCATTATGTTTATGACCGCCCCAACATTAGCGGCATACACATTAATTCCTCTACCTATTCTATCTGTTCTTATCTATTATATAAGTAAGGTAATCCATGAGCGCAGCACTATTGTACAACAATACCTTTCTAACCTATCTACCTTTACACAAGAAATATTTTCCGGTGTTTCCGTTATTAAAGCATACGCCTTGGAACCACAGACCAATAGTGATTTGAGCGCTTTGGCGGTAGAAGGAAAAGATAAGAGTATGGATTTGGCCAAGGTGAACGCTTGGTTCTTTCCTCTAATGATATTACTTATAGGGATCAGTAACATTTTTGTTATCTACATTGGTGGAAAACAGTATATAAATGGAGAAATAGAATCTTCTGGTGTTATTGCCGAATTTGTACTTTATGTGAATATGCTTACTTGGCCTGTGGCAATTATTGGCTGGTTGACCTCCATCGTACAACGCGCTGAAGCCTCACAAAAACGTATAAACGAATTCTTGAACGAAACCCCGGATATTAGGAACACCGTTCTGGAAGAAACACCAGTTAAAGGGAAAATAGAATTTAAGAACGTAACCTTCACCTATGAGGATACTGAAATAACGGCCCTAAAAAACATCTCATTTACCATACACGAAGGGGAAACCGTTGCTATTCTAGGTAAGACCGGTTCTGGAAAATCAACCATTTTAGACCTGATCGCCAGATTGTATGACGTTACGTCCGGTGAAATATTAATAGATGGCACCCCAATAAAAGAGTTGAATATTGATAGTTTAAGGAAAGCCATTGGTGCCGTACCACAGGATGCCTTTTTATTCTCGGACTCCATTAAAAGCAATATAAAGTTCGGCAAGGAAAATGCTTCGGACGAAGAAGTTGTAGAAGCTGCAAAGAACGCAGTAGTACATGAAAACATAATGGGATTTCAAAAAGAATATGAAACCGTTCTGGGCGAAAGGGGAATTACACTCAGTGGAGGGCAAAAACAACGGGTATCCATAGCTAGGGCTTTGCTAAAAAAACCAGAAGTTTACCTGTTTGATGATTGCTTATCTGCCGTTGACACAGAAACCGAAGAGGAGATTTTAAACAACCTTAAAAAAGCCTCCAAAAACCGCACCACACTTATAGTTAGCCATAGGGTATCATCTGCAAAAAACGCCGATAAAGTATTGGTCTTATCCAATGGGGAACTTCTCCAAGAAGGTAACCACACTGATTTAAACAGTGTTGAAGGATATTACAAAGATTTGTACTACACGCAACTGTCAGAGAAAGAAAACTGAAAAATTGTTGCCGTATTGGCTTTTTTTTTACATTTTTGAAAGATTAACAACTATTAACTACACTATAAACGCGATGAACGAAAAAGATTCAATGGACCAGGAGGAAATTCATTCCAAAGTTTTACGGGCAGGTAGGCGCACGTATTTCTTTGATGTACGAAGTACCAAGGCAGGCGATTACTATCTAACCATTACCGAGAGTAAAAAATTTACTCATGACGATGGTTCTTTCCACTACAAAAAACATAAAATTTACCTGTATAAGGAAGATTTTGAAGCCTTTAAGGATAATGTATCGGAAATGATGAATTTTATTATTGAAGAGAAAGGCGCTGAAGTCATCTCTGAACGTCACCAAAAAGACTTTAAGAAAGAAGAGGAAGTAACAACAACTACCAACGGAGAATTAAAATCTACGGAAACCGGTAATTTTACCGATGTTAGTTTTGATGACATCTAAAAGCAAAAACTACTATAGTAAAACGGCCCTTTTCAGGGCCGTTTTTTATTTGCGAAAATTCTTCTTTTAGACCAAAATTTAATTATTCCGAACATACAGCCAATTGTAAAGAAATAAAGCCAGTATAACTATCAACCCAGTAGGGCTATTGCTTAACAACGCCACTACGGTAAATACCAACGCATAGTAAACAGGGTAAGCCAACAAGGCAAACCCAAAACGAAGGGTTCCCATAAATTCCGGTTCCCAAACTTTCGGTTTGGCCCATTTTCGCCATATTAGAAGTAACGGAAAGTTGATCAGTTCAAATACCGCTTTTGCCAATGAATGGAGTATACCCTTTTTCTTAACCACAGCATCAACATTTACAGATGTACTGAGCGTTTCTATAGTTTTATTTGTTTCAAACGGATTGAGGTAATCTGTATTCAAAGCATTTAATTGCCCTGAAATAGAGTTATAAGTACTCTCATCCTCTATATGGGTCGTTAAGTGCTTCAACCTATCCGAGACCATTCCTTTTACCATATTGACCGACCCTTGAACGTCATTGACATCATACAGGGTATTTACCACGATACTCTTATCAAAATAGATGGCCACCCGATCCGGAAAACCCGAGTTACTTCTATAATTAAGACCCACGGGAACAATATGAATATCCGTATCCGCCAATCTATCCACAGCATTGAAAAGAATACGGGTAAACCCCTTACTTAAAGGCCTCACACGACGTTTAATATTATGGTTAGCTTCCGGAAACATTACGATAGCATGTCCATTCCCAAAAATTTCGGCACATTGATCAAATACAGCTTGGTTGTTTTTTAAGGCCTCCCTCCCATCTCTAATTCTATAAATAGGAATCATTCTTAGATAGGCAAAAAACTTCTTTAGGCTAGGCTTCGTAAACACATCCGAACGTGTTAAGAAGAATGGTTTACGATTACAATCTACCGCAATCAATAACACATCTAACAGTGCACTTTGGTGGTTTGGTAAAAAAAGTACAGGCTTGTCCTTAGGTACATTATCCAGCCCTGAAACTTGTATTTTCCCGTAATAAAGATGTAATCCCGTCTTAATCCAGGTTTTCAATAATTGATAGCCTATATTCTTCAAGTCAGTGTTTCGGTTTTAATTGGTTTGTAACTCCAAAAAGCAGCAAGCGTAAGGCCGGATACTAAGTGCCAAATTCCCCAGAAAGCAGCCAATAAAGCCATTCCGCCAAGGCCATCAAAAAAGGAAAAAATTAAGAGCAAGCCCAGTCCAGAATTTTGGATACCCGTTTCTATGGTAATGGAACGTATATTTTTTGGCGACAAGCCCATACATTTGGCGAATGAAAATCCTGTTAAAAAAGCCAATATATTATGTAGGACAACAATCCAGAAAACATACATTACATAATCATAAAATACAACGCGGTTGTTATACAAGGCCAAAAATACCAATAGTATAAAAAAGACCAAGGAAACAACTTTAAGAACTTTACCCATTTTTTTTGCTAAACCAGGTTTTAGGTGATTTACCCATATACCTAAAACCAAAGGCAAACCCAACAATAGGGAAACCAACTGAATCATTTGCAAAGGAGATAAGGCTATTTCTTTTAAAATTTGATGGGTCGGTGGGTATAAACTTCCCCAAAATTGAAGATTTAAAGGTGTAAAAACAACGGCCAACAAGGTTGCCGCTGCCGTTAAACTTACTGACAAAGCCGTATTTCCACCCGCTAAATGCGAGATAAAATTGGAGACGTTTCCCCCAGGACAAGCCGCTACCATTATCATTCCCAAAGCTATACTAGGTATGGGCCTAATACACAAAACCAAGAGAAAAGTTAGAAGAGGTAATAGAATAAATTGAGTAAAAAGCCCCGTAAATATAGGCTTGGGATTCTTAAGAAGCCCTTTAAAGTCAGCTATGGAAATATCTAGGGCTATCCCGAACATTACCAAGGCAAGTGAAATATTCAATACCCATTGCGCTTGGGCGTCAAAATTAAGGGATACGCTATCTAGTAAGTTTTCGGTCAATCAATTATGATATTTTCAGTCCGTTGGCCACAATTGCTTTTGGCTGTAAAAGCTCTACATCTTTGCCATTGACAGCACCCAATATAAGACATTCACTCATAAAGTTAGCTATTTGCTTCTTAGGAAAATTAACGACCGCTACCACTTGCGTTCCCAAAAGCTGTTCTTTAGTATAGAGGGTAGTCACCTGAGCCGACGTTTTTTTAATTCCAATTTCTTCTCCAAAATCAATATGAAGTTGATAAGCAGGGTTTCTTGCTTCTGGAAAATCATCTACTTTTAAAACCGTCCCGACACGCATATCTATTTTTGCAAAATCTTGCCAATTTATCGTCTCGCCCATACTATTCTTAATGTTATTAAACCTCTAATAAAAGTTGAAGGTAAAAATAGATTATGGTTTAGCAAAGACACTCAAAATACTTTTTATAACTTTAATTTCTAAACACAATATAAAAATGGCACGAACACTCAGTAATATGCTCCCGCTTGGTACAACTGCACCAGATTTTAATTTATTGAATACACGAACTGAAGAATACGTTCATCTTAACGAATTAAAGGGAGATAAAGGAACTGTAATTGCTTTTATCTGTAACCACTGCCCTTTTGTAAAACATGTAAATCTGGAAATTGCCCAAATGGCAAAAGATTACCAGGCCAAAGGCATAGGTTTCATCGCTATTTCCAGTAACGATGTTCAAAATTATCCGCAAGATGCGCCGGATCTTATGAAACGGACAGCCACAGAAGAAGGTTACACTTTTCCTTATCTATATGATGAAACACAGGAAGTAGGCAAAAATTATGATGCCGCTTGCACACCGGATTTTTATTTATTCGATACCGATCTAAAACTAGTTTATCGCGGTCAGTTAGACGATTCCAGACCAGGAAACGGCATCCCTGTAACCGGAAAAGATTTACGCAAAGCGCTTGATGCTCTTCTAAAAAATGAAAAAATAGACGAGAATCAAAAACCCAGTATTGGTTGTAACATCAAATGGAAGGGCTAATATTACCAGCCCTTTCTTTCAATTAGATTTAAAATTTGAGCAAAGTGATGTCTTCCATGCCATGCATAGTGACCAATATTCTCATCTAATAGCACTTGGACATTTCCACTGGGATGTGTAAACGTCATTTTTAGTTGAACATTAGAAAGCCCGTTTAGCAAATGAACCAACTTACCGTGAACGGCTTTAAGGTGATCCAAAGACAATTGTATAGGCGCGGTTTTAGTATCAAAAAGCTCTGCCCATGCTTTTTCATCATAAGCTTTTATGACAGGGTTATGCTCTGTAAGAGCCCATTTAAAACGGATGTAGCTGTTATGATGACTGTCCGAAATATGGTGGACAGTTTGTCTTACCGTCCACCCACCGGGCCGGTAAGGTGTTTCTAACTGTTCATCTGTTAAATCCTTAACCAAGTTTTCCAGTTCTTCAGGAATCATTTCAAGTACATGAATCCATTCTTGGATTTGTTCATGGGTTATTTGCTCAGGTTTTTCAAACTTTCCTATGGGATATTTCAGTTGTTCCAATTCTTTCTTTTCCATAGCTTAAAAATAGGAAACTTTAATACATTTTTAACCATAAACGTAAGGTTGTACTAGACTAATCTACTAATTTTATAGGATTACAATTTCAAACCTAAAAAACAAGATAATGGCAACAATAAGATTGGGCGATAAAGCCCCTAATTTTACAGCAGAAAGCTCAATAGGAGAAATTAATTTATATGATTATTTAGGCGATAGCTGGGGAATTCTTTTCTCTCACCCTGCCGATTTTACACCAGTATGTACCACAGAATTAGGTACGGCCGCACAATTTAAGGGCGAATTTGATAAGCGTAATGTAAAAATGATTGCATTGAGTGTTGATGGTGCTGCATCTCATGTAGAGTGGATAAAGGATATTAACGAAGTTCAAAAGACCAATGTAGAATTTCCTATCATAGCAGATGAAGATCGCAAGGTTTCCGACCTGTATGACATGATACATCCAAAAGCAGACAGTACTTTAACCGTACGCTCAGTTTTCATTATTGCACCGGATAGAACGGTAAAGTTAATGTTGACCTACCCTGCTTCTACAGGACGTAATTTTTACGAATTGCTACGAGTTATAGATTCTCTGCAACTTACAGCCAATCACAAAGTAGCAACACCAGCTAACTGGAAAAATGGCGAAGATGTTGTAGTGAGCCCAGCAATTTCTACGGAAGATGCTAAGACCATATTCAGTAAAGGTGTGGAAGAAGTAAAACCGTATTTACGTATGACACCAGACCCAACTGTATAAGGTCTGCTTAATTAATTATAAAGCCATCTATTTCATACACAATAGATGGCTTTATAATTTCTAAAATTCTTACAAAAGAAAATTACCGATAAGTAAGTTTTTAAATATTTGCTTGCCACTTCCTTTAGAAAAAGTATTTCTAAAAATTAAGGAGAATTCTCTAAAAAACTCAAACAAAAGTGGTTAAACAACTTAGGTTGGGAGTAAAAACGGTTCGCATAACTCTCAGGTAAAGTAAAGATAACTTAGTAAAAATCATTGATTTAATTTTTTATAGTTATATTTGCGCCATAATTTAATTTAATTTTTTTGTATTATGAGTAAAGGAACAGTAAAATTCTTCAATGATTCCAAAGGTTACGGATTTATCACTGAAGATGGTTCAAGCGAAGATCACTTTGTACACATTTCTGGTTTGATCGATGAAATTCGTGAAGGTGACGTTGTAGAATTTGAGCTACAACAAGGTAAAAAAGGACTGAACGCGGTAAATGTGAAAGTAGTAGACTAAGAAAGACGCATAAACTTTTTTTATACAAAAGCCCCGTTACCATTGGTAACGGGGCTTTTTTTGTTAACTGTAAGAGATAAATCAATAAAGTAATATTTTTCGTACATTTACTATTGAGTTTTTGACGCAACCCTTTTTACTTTTCTGCGTCTACTAAAAAACTAGGTTTTCCCCAATTAACCAAACAATAGAATATGCTTACTTTTTTTGGTATTGTTTTCGTATTGCTCGTAGTAAATATTGTTTTGCTAATTGTGAGCACAGATAGAGCTAAGAACTCCCGATAAAATAGTATTGGGTAGATTGTTAATGCTGTAGGCGAGTGGCCAAAACCACTCTGCCAAGGGTTGCTTTTGTTTGTTTGAACAAAAATTACTGCAATCCCAATCAATTTCAACATATATATCCAAGAACAGAAAAGCCCTAACATTTCTGTTAAGGCTTCTTCATAGTATTAATGTATACTTTTATTTCACTCCCATCAATTCAACATCAAATAATAGGGTAGCATTTGGAGGAATTACACCACCTGCACCAGCGCTACCATATCCTAAATTAGATGGTATAACCAATCTTGCCTTATCTCCTACCTGCAACAGTTGGATTCCTTCATCCCAACCTGGAATTACCTGACCAACACCTAATTGAAAATCAATAGGTTGATTACGCTTGTAAGAAGAATCAAAAACCTGACCGTTCAATAAAGAACCTTCATAATGAACTGATACGGTTTGACCTTTTTCCGCCTGTGCACCACTTCCTTTTTGAATCATTTTATATCTAAGACCACTTTCTGTCTCATCAAAACCAGCTGCTATTTTATCCAATTCCGCTGCTTGCTTCGCTTTTTCCTCTGCTAGGCGCGCTTCTTTAGAACTTTTGAACTTTTCAAAACTAGCAAGCGCATCCCAGTTTTGGGCCTCATCACCCACACGAATAATTTCAACACTTTTAATCAAATCTCCTTGAGCAATAGCATCTACCACTTCCTGACCGCTTTCTACCTTTCCAAAAACCGTGTGCTTATTGTCTAACCATGGCGTTGGTACATGAGTTATAAAGAACTGGCTCCCGTTAGTACCAGGACCGGCATTTGCCATAGAAAGGACACCTGGCTCAGAGTGATTTAGATCTGGATGAAACTCATCATCAAACTTATATCCGGCATCACCCGTACCTGTACCTTGAGGACATCCGCCCTGTACCATAAAATCTGGAATTACCCTATGAAATTTTAGTCCGTCATAATAAGGCTCTCCCGCAGCTTTTGCAGTATTATCTTGTTTTCCTTCGGCAAGGGCAACAAAGTTACCTACCGTACCCGGAGTTTTATCGTGAGTAAGTTTAACTACTATCTCACCTTTGTCCGTATTGAATTTTGCGTAGATTCCGTCTTGCATTTTTCATTTTTTTAATGAGCCGCAAAGATAAGCAAATTTGTTCGGAATTCTTAGTTACAAACCTCCTCCCCAACAAACTCTAAAATCCCTAGATAGAAGTAAAAAAAAGAGTCTTCTCCTACTAAGAAAAGACGCTTTATCCATATTAAAGCAGTATTCAACAACTACTTTACAATTCCATATTTATCAAATAAATAAATTAAACTGGCCATACTAGCCGCACCCAGTTCCAACTCTCGTTTATTAACATGCTCAAAAGTATCATTCTCCGCATGGTGATGCACAAAATATCTTTGGGAATCGGGCCTTAGACCGGCCAAGACCATTTCACTATTTTTCAACGGGCGAATATCGGCCCCACTATATCCTTTTTCAAAAAGATGAATGTAATAGGGCTCAAACAGACTTTTCCAGCTATGTACTTGCTTCAAATTTTCCTCCGAACAATCAAAAGAGAATCCGCGGGGTGTAAAACCTCCCGCATCACTCTCCAGAGCAAAAACATGCTTTTCTTTTTTATTACTAGCCACTTCAGCATACTTATTACCACCTCTTAAGCCATTCTCTTCGTTCATAAACAAAACTGCACGAATGGTTCTTTTAGGTTTATATCCTGTTGTTTTTAATAAACGAAGCACATCCATACTTTGTACGCAACCGGCTCCATCATCATGGGAGCCGTCACCCAAGTCCCAAGAGTCAAGATGGCCTCCTACAACCATTATCTCGTTTGGAAACTCACTCCCCTTAATTTCGCCAATGACATTAAAAGATTCAACATCATCAAACTGTTTGCAATTTTGCTTGAAATAGAACTGAACATCAGCGTTCAATTTTAGAGTTGTACTTAGCAGGTCAGCTCCTTTTGTACTTATGGCTGCAGCTGGAATTCTCTTGGAAACCGGTGTATCTCCATAACCCATTGAACCTGTATGCGGATAATCATCTAACCGTAAATTCAATGACCGAACGATAACACCAACAGCTCCATATTTAGCTGCCTCTTCAGCACCGGAATAACGTTGATCAACGCAACCCGTATATGACGCAAACGTGCTGATCAGAGTTGGATCCATAGGTCTGTTATAAAAAACGATTTTCCCTTCAATATTTTCCTTACCTAACTTTTCTAAATCCTCAATGCCCTGTACTTCTATGAGCCCCGCTTTTAATCCTCCCAGAGGAGTGGCCACCGAACCTCCCAATGCGCAAATAGGAACATTAGTAGATAATCCCGGACTTGTTTCAAAGTATGCAAATTCCGGTGTTCCACGGACCCATTTTGGCACCATCACCGGTTGTAGATATACCCGGTCAAGGCCCAAAGAATCTAATTGTTTTTTGGTATAATCGACTGCCAATTGAGCCTGAACGCTACCCGATAACCTTCCGCCAATTTGGTTGGAGAGGTAATTTAGCCAATCATAAGCCTTACCGTTTGTAAGCGCTTGATCATATATTTTCTTAAGTTGCTTCTCATCTTCACTTTGGGCACAGACATTTATGCTTAGCCCTATACTCATCAACAGTAGGATTACTTTCTTCATTCTCCTTCTTTTTCCAATTGTTCTTTATACATTTCCAAGTTGGCCTTTATTTTATCATCAAGTTCAGGCTCTTTAATATCCTTGTACTTTTTAAGCTCCTCCAATAACACGGAAGCAACAATAACACGTGCCGCCTTTTTATTATCCGCAGGCACTACATACCACGGTGCATGTGGTTTAGAAGTCACGTTAATAGCCTCTTGATAGCACTTTTGATACGTGTCCCACAGTTTGCGTTCTTTAAGGTCACCAGGAGAGAACTTCCAATTTTTACGCTTTAATGCCAAGCGCCTTAATAATCGTAAACGCTGCTCTTCTTTTGATAAATGAAGAAAAAATTTGAATATAATTGTTCCGTTCTCGGCAATGTGACGCTCAAAATTATTGATTTGCTCAAAGCGTTTATCCCAGAATTTCTGATCTATATCCGCAGTTGAATGAATACCCGGTATATGTTCACCCATTATATATTCAGGATGTACACGGGTTACCAAAACATTTTCATAATGGGTCCTATTGAATACACCAAACTTTCCTTTGGCCGGTAACGCAATATAATGGCGCCACAAATAATCATGACCTAACTCTAGTTCCGTAGGCACCTTAAAACTATGCACAACTACGCCACGGGCATTAAAATCCTTAAATACTTCACGAATTAGACTGTCCTTACCCGCAGTATCCATACCCTGAATACAAATAAGAACACTATATTTTCCGTGTGCGTACAGCGTATCTTGAAAGTCTCCTAACTCTTCACGGATGTTCTCTAAATCCTTTTTCAACTGTTTATCTGTAGCACCAAAATCTTCTTTGGTGGGACATTTTGAAAGTTCAATGTCCGAATTGACCCTAAATGAGGTTATTTCTTTTCTGTCCATAGGCTGAATATAAAACTATTTTATCGTTGAACGGTCGCAAATGTTAAAAAAAATGACCGTTTGGCAACAGAACTATCCGGTTTATCCAAAATTGATAACCAAGCAGGTCGTCCATCGAAAAAACTACATCTTAACGACCTGATGTACTTAACTTTACATTGTAATAATCCCAAATTTTACGACAACAAAACTTACTAAATGAAGTTATTTTACTTTATACAATTTACATTCATTTTTTACTGTTCCTCCTCTTTTGGAGCGGTTCAAGATTGTGACTATGCCAACTCCAATATAGGTTACGTTAAGAATCAAACTAAGAAAGCTCTTTCCATGAAAGACTTGCAAATGGCTAGGTTCTATACATTTAAAGCCTTAAACGCACTGGAAAAATCTAGATTAAAAATTGAAGATTGTGGTTGTGAATATGCCTTAGATAGTGCCTTAGAAAATATTGAATACTTGAAAAACGCCACCAAGGCCACCTCAATTGCCGGTACTAGAATTTTATTGAACAAAGCTCTCCAATACAGTAAAGAAAGTCTAGAAGCTATTACCAACCATGATGAGCATGGCAGTATCTACGGGTCTAATAATTTAGTTATGAATGTTGCGAGCCCGGAACCAGAGCATACCATGGCTTTTCTAGATAATGCTAAAATACAAGAGAAAATAGACACCTCATTACTAAAGTACAAAAATTCATTGGACAAAGTTATCAATACAGTAGATTGCGTTGAAGCCAAAGCATTTGCTCAAAATATCTATGAAAATTGTGAGCAAGAGCTTTTAAAACCACATCTATCCGAAAGTAAAAAATACTACAACCTAAAAACCAAGCAAATTACGGCTAAGGCCCTTGAGCGACTAAAAAATTGCCAAAATTAATTCGTGCTATTTCTTAAAATAAGCGTACTACCTATAAAAAGAATGCGATTTACTTACTGGCAAAAAGCTTTACATCTTCCTCTGCCACTTCCTTTCCCCCTAAAATAATTAAACGCTCAACTACGTTTCTGAGTTCTCTAATATTTCCCGTCCAATCATAACTTTTTAAAAGCTTGATGGCTTTCGCCGAAAACGTCTTGGGAGCAATACCTTGTTCCGAAGCTATCTTTTTGGCAAAGTGCTCTATCAACAACGGAATATCGTCGCGTCTATCATTTAAAGCCGGAACCTGTATTAGTATTACTGCCAACCTATGATACAGATCCTCACGGAAATTACCTTCTTCTATTTCCTTTTTTAAATTTTTGTTGGTTGCCGCAATTACACGCACATCTACTTTAATATCCTTATCCGTACCCACACGCGAAATCTTACTTTCCTGTAGCGCCCGTAATACTTTTGCTTGAGCAGATAGGCTCATATCACCTATTTCATCTAAAAAAATAGTTCCTTTATTAGCTGCTTCAAACTTACCTGCGCGATCTCTTACTGCAGAAGTAAAGGCCCCTTTAACATGACCAAAAAGTTCACTTTCTATTAATTCTGATGGGATTGCCGCACAATTCACCTCAATAAAAGGAGCGGCACTTCGCTGGCTTTTCTCATGAACCCAATGTGCCACCAACTCTTTACCGGTACCGTTTGACCCCGTAATAAGCACACGAGCATCTGTAGGCGCAACTTTTTCTATCATATCTTTTATGATGGTAATCTCTTTGCTATTACCTATCATCTCATAATTCTTGCTCACCTTTTTCTTCAGCTTCTTGTTCTCAACAACAAGCACCTTACGGTCTACCGCGTTGCGAACCGTTGTCAACAACCTATTTAAATCCGGTGGTTTTGAAATATAATCAAATGCACCAAGGCGCATGGTATTTACAGCCGTATCTAAATCTCCGTGACCGGAAATCATTATAAACGGAGTCTCCGGTTTAATTTTACGGGCAGCTTCAAGCACTTCTACACCGTCCATTTTTGGCATTTTTATATCGCAAAGCACAAGATCATAATCATTGTTCTTGACCGCCTCTAAGCCTTTGAGACCATCTTCCGCTTCTTCTAACTGATAACTATCGCTTTCTTCGGAAAGAATTTTGACCAGTACGCGTCTAATTGCTGCTTCGTCTTCAATTACCAGTATTTTAGGCATAGCATTTTAATTTTTAAAGTCCTATTCTAAATCCAGTTCTAAAATAGAAACTAGGATTGTCATTTAATGTAAAAATATCATTTCTATCGTCATCTCTCAAAACTCCATCTTGAAAAACCGTGTGTCCGGCATAAGCATAAACAAATGTACTCTTTGCTAGTTTAAATTGATATCCTAAAGTAACCAGGGCTGCGGACGATGATACGGACGAAGCACTAATTGTATTGGGCAGTACAATGTTATTCTGCAAATTCACATAATAGCCATCAAAGATAAACTCGGTCTGAAACTGATGCCTCTCTTTTAGATGGTATTTCATTCCTGTTTTAGGTATACCCACAACAAAACTCCAACTTTTATGAAAGCGTTGCTCATAATAGAAAATAGGTATTGGTATACGAAGAGCCACGGTAGAATTATAAGCGAGCCCCAATACCATTATACTTGGCTTTTCTACATTTTTTTTCTCTTTTAGAAAACCGATTGTTGAGTTCACCGAAAAATCACCATTTTCCAAAGGTCTTTCCAATGTGGATGACAACCTAGGTGTTACAACACCAATAAAGCGCCATTTAGGATTAAATTTCCATACATAGGCCATATTAAAATCTACCACATGAAACTGCTTGAGACCTGCATTACTAAATGGGAGCTCTTTTTCCAAATTATAGGCCAAACGGTTATATTCCGCTCCAATAACCAAGTTATTAGAATCCTTAACTTTTATAGGAACATTTACCAATAGCTTTATTCTAGATAGCTCTGCATCAGAATTGTTTCTAGGCATCATCATATACTCTAACCTAACCACATCTGGCGTTTGACTAAAACCTATGAAGGACCACAAAAGAAAAAAGATAATACGGGCACTATATGTTCTACTATTCACCCTGCTTCGCTTCACTATCATTTGCATTACTATGTTGAAACGGCTTTTGCTGAATAATATGTATATCTCTTTGCGGAAAAGGTATAGAAATATTGTTCTTTCTAAACTCCGCATCTATTTTATAACGCATTTCGCTTTTAATTTTGGGGTCGGTAAAACTATCTGTGATGAAAAAATTAAGGGAAAATAATAAAGCCGAGTCCCCAAAATCCTCAAAAATCACAAATGGTTTTGGGCTCTTCAATACGCCATTTTGGTGTTCGGCAATATCTTCTAAAATCTTTGTCGCTAAATTAACATCGCTTCCATAGGCTATACCGATTTTAACCTGTTCCCTAGTAGTTTTATGATTTTGTGTATAATTGAATATTATATCGCTAATAAACTTATGATTAGGAATAATAATGACTTTATCGTCTCTGGTAATGGCTCTGGTGGTCCTTAGTTTAATTTCGAATACCTTTCCTACTTTACCGTCCACTTCAATAATATCCCCAACATGAAGCGACTTATCCACAATTATAAAGATACCGCCGATAACATCTTGAAAGAGTTCCTGAAGTGCTAAACCTAAACCGACAAAAAGAGCAGCCGAAGCCGTAAGAAGCAGTGTTATGTCAATACCCGCTGCACTCATCGTCAAAAGAATGACGACCATATAGACCACATATCTAATAAACTTAAAGACACTAATGAATTTAAGCTGATCTTCACTGGCCATGCGTCTCGTTATGAGCTTACGAAACCAGTTTAGCACTACACCGGTCAATAAAAAAGCAACCGTGAGTAGCAGTAAGAGACCAATGGTAATATTTATGGTATTCTCTCCTTCGCCATATTTAAGCCCCAGATTAAGAAAATCCTTAATTCCTCCCCAAATATCTTCTTCTATTATTTCCTCAACTTTACTTTGTGTATCCTGTATCATGCTCAATATCTTAACCATTTGAACAATTCTTTATATGTGGGTTTCTTACCATACATAAGAATACCTACCCTATAAATTTTGGCTGCCAGCCAAACGATACCTATAAAAGTAATGATTAATAGAATAATAGATGTTGCCAACTCCCAAATGGGCACACCACCTTCACCAATGCCACCGGGCAAACGCATAAGCATAACAATTGGCGAGGTTAACGGAAACAACGAAAAACCAACCGCAATAGGACCATGAGGATTGCTAAAAACCGAAAAGAAACCCACATAAATAGCCAACATCAGAGGCAAAATTATAGGAAATATAAATTGCTGAGTATCTGTTTCGTTATCTACCGCCGCACCTATTGCCGCATAAATTGAGCTATAAATTAGATATCCCAATACAAAGTAAATGAGAAAAAAGGTAATCAGCATTACCCATGGTATCTTAAAAAGTTCTTGTGCATACAACTGCATGGTCTGATCTACAGATGGTAATCCAGGTCCCATTGCCGGGGTGATTGAAGCACCTCTATTCATGGCAGAAGGGTCAATATCAAAAACAGCGAACGATATCAACAAAAGAATACTTGCCGAAACGATCCAAATAGCAAATTGGGTGATTCCCGCCAATGAGGTCCCAATAATTTTTCCCAACATTAGTTGAAATGGCTTGACCGAGGAAATAATCACCTCTATTATTCTACTGGTCTTTTCCTCTATGACACTACGCATAACAAAACCACCATAAATAATGATGAACATCATGATCAAATAGCCAAAACCTCCACCAATAAATGCTTTTATTTCATTGATGCCCTTTAGATTGGTCTCCCCGGAAAAGGTAGCTGTTTTCATCTCAAAATCAGTGTCCATCTTTGCAAAATCAGCAGCTGTGATTCCCATTTGGTGCAATCGCTCCTGGCGCAGTCGTTCTTGAATGGTGTTTTCCAAACGCTCAACTACCTGTGTAGGTGGAGTATCTTTTGTATAGAAGAAAGAATTCTCGGTTACGGCTTTTAAACTAGTACCGTTGGGTATATGTAAAAGACCGTCAAAACCCAAACTAGCAATAGAGTCTTTTGCCTCCTCTAAAGTAACATCAACAAAATCAACAAATGATGTGGATTCACTAGGTACAAAGTCATTTGAAAAATAATCACTTTCATTCAGTATACCAATGACCCTAGATTCATTATCGTTCACTTTGGCCAAATATGCTACAAGCACCACCATAGCCACCATAAGAATAGGACTCAAAAATGTCATTATAACAAACGACTTATTTCGCACCTTGGCCAAATATTCCCTTTTTATAATAAGCGATAATTTATTCATCTACGCTTTTACTTTGTACTGTTTGTATAAAAATTTCACTAGTAGACGGAACGGTCTCTACAAATTGATTAACATTCGCTTTTGACGCCAAATAAGTCAACACCTCCCGTGAATCGCTAGTAGGTAGTTGAAGGGTAAGGTTCAACTGATTATCCTCTGGATCAAAAAGTGACGTATTTATGGTGAATTTATCCGTTAGCTCTTTTAAAAGCACATCTGCATTCTCTGTCTGTAGGCCGACTTTGAAAATATTATTTTTATATGCTTTCTTAATATCGGATAACTTACCGTCCAATATTTTTTCAGAGCGATGAATTAATGCAATATACTCACATAGCTCTTCTACAGATTCCATTCTATGGGTAGAAAATATAATTGAAGTTCCATTCTCTTTAAGTTTGAGAATTTCATCTTTTATAATATTGGCATTAATGGGATCAAACCCACTGAAGGGTTCGTCAAAAATCAAAAGTTTTGGTTCATGCAAAACAGTTACTATAAACTGTATTTTTTGCGCCATACCCTTTGAGAGTTCTTGAATTTTTTTATTCCACCAGTCGCCTATTTCTAAACGCTCAAACCAAAATTTTAAACGTTTTTTTGCTTCAGTTTTGGACAACCCTTTTAATTGTGCCAAATAAAGGGCCTGCTCCCCCACCTTCATACTCTTATAAAGACCACGCTCTTCCGGAAGATACCCAATTTGGGCAACATGCTCCGCTCTTAAAGGTTCCCCATCAAACAGGACCTCTCCTTTATCTGGATATGTAATTTGATTTATAATACGAATAAGTGTAGTCTTTCCTGCCCCGTTTGGACCAAGCAGTCCGTAAATACTATTTTTAGGAATCTCTAGTGAAACTTTATCTAGAGCTGTATATTCTCCAAATTGTTTGGTGACCTCCTTAGTGACCAAAATGTTATTCATGAAAGCAATTTTGTCAAAGATAGTTTTTTGTCTTCACAAGACATTGCCAATATATCCTTAAAAACAAAACCCACCCTTAAGCAAATAAGGATGGGAAAAAAATTGCTATGAAAAAGAAAATTAATATTGGTAATCCAATATTAAATCAAATATACGTTTTTTATTTAAAATGTAATGAACTTGAACTATGAGAACATATCCTTTACTTTTTCAAAGAAAGACTTATCAGATTTCTCAGGTTTTGGCTCAAAGTTTTCATTGTTCTGCATTCGCTCAAAAAACTCTTTTTGTTCTTTATTTAACTCTTTTGGAGTCCAAACGTTTACGTGAACCAGTAAATCTCCACTACCATAACCGTTAATGCTAGAGATACCTTTTCCTCTTAAGCGTAATATCTTACCGGACTGAATACCAGATTCTAATTTAATACGCACTTTGCCACCAACGGCATCAATTTCTTTAGAGGTACCTAATACAGCTTCGGAGAAGCTAATGTATAAATCATAATGAAGATTATCACCTTCACGTTTTAAGGTTTCATGGTCTATTGTTTCAATAGCTACCAATAAATCTCCTGGCACTCCGTTACCGGGAGCATCATTTCCTTTATTAGGCACTTTTAACTGCATACCATCTTCTACCCCTGCAGGAATATTAATAGCTACGGTTTCTTCAGAAACTTTCAGTCCTTGTGCATCTGCATCACTAGGTTTTTTATCTAAAACCTGTCCACTACCGCCACAAGTACTACAGGTAGCTGCGGTCTGCATACGGCCTAGAATCGTATTGGTAATCTTAGTTACCTGTCCTCTACCTCCACAAGTGGCACATGTTGTATATGTTACACCGGGAGCTTGAATTTTTCTCCTGACCTTTATTTTTTTCTCAACGCCATTAGCAACCTCTTCCAGAGTCAGTTTTACGCGAATACGTAAATTACTTCCCTTAACTCTTCGCTGGCCTCCGCCGCCAAAACCTCCTCCGCCAAAACCACTGAAGCCGCCACCTCCGCCACCGCCAAAGGCACTGCCGAAAATGTCTCCAAACTGACTGAAGATATCATCCATATTCATTCCGCCTCCGCCGAAACCGCCAGAACCGTCAAAAGCGCCATGACCAAACTGATCATAACGTGCTTTTTTGTCAGGATTACTTAAAACTTCATACGCTTCCGCAGATTTTTTAAATAATTCTTCAGCCTTGGAATCGCCAGGATTTTTATCTGGATGATGCTCCAATGCCTTTTTTCTATAGGCTTTCTTTATCTCCGCTGCGCTGGCACTCTTGCTAATGCCAAGTATTTCATAATAATCTTCCTTCATTCTTGATTTTTAGTTTCCTACAACCACTTTTGGATGACGAATGATCTTATCGCCAAGCTTAAATCCTTTTTCAACTACATCAACAATTTTGCCCTTTAGTTTTTTGCTAGGGGCCGGTATTTGTGTAATAGCTTCGTGTATATCGGCATCAAAAACATCACCTGCTTCTGCACCTACTTCTTCCAATCCCTTATTCTTTAGGGTTTCTCGAAATTTAACACGGATAAGCTCTACACCTTTGAACATTTCTTTGTCCTCTGATTTAGCCATTTCCTTTAAAGCACGCTCAAAATCATCTAAAACCGGCAACATAGAAACCATAATTTCTTGTCCTGCCGTTTTAAACAACTCCATACGCTCTTTTGAAGTTCTTCTTTTGAAGTTTTCGAACTCAGCAAACAACCTAAGAAATTTATCCTTTTCCTTAGCAAGGTCTTCCCTTAGCTGTTCTTCTACGCTTAATTCTTCTTGCTCTATATTGTTTTCAGAGGTTGTCTCGGTTTGGTCTTGGTCCAATACCTCATCAAACTCTTCTGTGTTTTGTTTATCGCTCATTTGTGATACAATTTGAATTCTCGTGTTTAGCTTGGCAAAAGTACTGCCATTTCTTTAAAAATGTCAAAATGTCATTAAAAAAAGAAGCTATAGTTTACCCTTGGTCAATTCACAAATAGCAATGCGATAGATTACTAACCTTATTCACACAAAAAACACCTGTAAGTTGCAGGTGTTCTATAGATTACGTTAAATATTGTTTTTGATTTATGAAAGATACTCCTTAGACAATGCTCCCAAGCTAGAGGGCTCTATACACTCCTTACTCTTATAAATAGCTTCTAAGGCCACACAAACATTTGGATACACAAAATTAAACCCTTCTTCTTCTATTTTTTTACAACTTACACGCTGGCTCGCAAAAAGCAAATAAGACATTTTGCCCAAAATAATCTTCATTACCACTTTTGGTATATTGGGCAGTATAACGGGTCTATCAAGAACCTTGGCTATTTCTTTTACAAGCTTAGTATTGGTAACAGGGTTAGGCCCCACTCCATTATACACTCCTTCTAAATTATGCGCCACAATAAACACAAAAATGCGTGCTAAATCTGAAATATGAACCCAAGATTGCCATTGTTGACCACTACCAAAGGCCGCGCCAACATAATTTTTAATCGGTTTTGCCATTTCTGGAAGCGCACCACCTTTACACGACATTACCAAACCTATTCGCACCTTGGCGACGTTAAACCCAAAACTTTTGAATTTATCCGTTTCATTCTCCCAGATTTTCACCACTTCCCCTAAAAAACTATCGTCCACCTCAGTTTCATCCTCGGTATAAAAATTGCTTAGGGAATCTGGATATCTACCTATGGCCGATGCCGAAACAAAAGAAGTAATCCCTTTAGAATCTACTTTATTTAAAGCAGTGTGCAATGTTCGCAAGGAATTAACCCTACTGGAAATAATTTTCTTTTTATAACTAGAAGTCCACCTTTTAGAAATAGTAGCTCCCGCCAAATTTATAATAGCAGAAACTCCGTTAAAGCACTCTAAATCGATCTCGCCTTTATTCGGATTCCAATAATAACCTTGAAATTTGGGCTCTGAAGTAATTTTACTTTTCCTCGTAGTAAGGTAATTTACAGCAATATCATTTTTATGACATTGCTCTACAATCGCACTGCCTACTAGACCTGTTGCCCCTGTAATCAGTATTCTCATAATCCAAAGATAGAGCATTTGCAAACTAGCTGACTATCATTTAATTCGGATTTAACACTAATACGCTGCAATATGTTAAGAAATGCCGATAATCCGTTTTTTATTAACTTTTCTTTACAACAAAAAACTACTTTCTAGCCCGCAACATCTCTCTTTTTCCAGGAGGACCTGGTAAACGTTCCACCTCAAAACCAACGGCTAACATGGCTCTTCTTACACTTCCCTTTGCCGCGTAAGTTACCAGAACACCATCTTTTTTCATAGCACGATACATTATAGAAAAGATTTCTTCCGTCCATAATTCCGGTTGAACGCGCGCTCCAAAAGCATCAAAATAAACAAGGTCAAAACTATTTTCATCCGTAATCTCAGCAAAAAATTTCTTTTCTTTTCTCAAGACGAAATCATCTGAAATCTGGATATCACTTTCCCACGGAGAGCTATGCATTTTTTGGAAATCACTAGTAAACACCTCAGCTTTTAATTCTGAAATATAATTTAGCTGTTCTAGCTCTTCGTTAGAAACAGGATAAGCCTCCACACCCCTATACCCAACTTTGGTGGAATTCTTTTTGGACTCAATATACGTAATGAGCGTATTGAGCCCGGTACCGAAACCTATTTCCAGAATATTTACATCTCTACCAGAAAAAAGAGAAAGGCCATGTTTAATGAATACGTGATACGCTTCTTGTACCGCTCCATGTTTTGAGTGGTACTGCTCGTCCCAATCAGAAATCTGAATAGTCTTTGAACCATCTCCGGTGGTAATAATCTTTCTCTCCAAACTATTTATTTTCTATCAAAACTCCGTCCGCTTCAAAACCGTATGTTTTCTTGGGCTCGGTTATTTTAGCAATTTCAGATTCCGTTTTGCCACCATCTTTGGCATAGTGCTTCTGATCTTCCACACTCATAAATTCTACAAAAGCATACCCGTTTACAATGACTTCTTTTCCAGTAATATCACTTGGCATAAAAAACCCATAATCCTTAAAACGCACCATAGCCTCCTGACCATCGCCCAACTGCAACTTCATCCAACAACCCTTAACTTTACAAACATCTGTTACCACGGCCCTGAACTTTGTACGAAGTGTATCTTGCACCGCCAAATCACTAAATTTACGAGTCATTTCAACATCGGTTATGGCACTGTCCGCCGCTATATCCCCACCTATAACTTGATAGTCTACACCATCATAAGTTACCTTTTGGGTTTCCTGCCCTCTACAGGCAAAAACCACCATAAAAACCACCATAAAAACCGCAAGTAAATTGTTAAATAGACGCATTTCCGATAAAAATTAGATAAGTACTGCAAAACTGGTCATTTTTCAACGAAAAAAGAAGAACAGATAAGGATAAATCGTTAATTTTAATCCTTTAATTCAAAAAGTTATGAACTCGACCATGCAAAAAATCAGCATCGAAAAGGTAAAAGAATCAAAGATTGAACAAGTAGACTTCAACAATCTCGCTTTTGGGAGTGTATTTACCGATCATATGCTGGTCTGTGACTATAAAAATGGCGCTTGGGAAACTCCAAAAGTAGTTCCCTACCAACCCATTAGCCTTGACCCTTCCGCTAAAATATTCCATTATGGGCAATCTATTTTTGAAGGAATGAAAGCTTATAAAGACACAGATGAAAAAGTATGGCTTTTTAGACCGTTGGAAAATCACAAACGATTCAACATCTCTGCAAAGCGTATGTCAATTCCAGAAATTCCAGAAGAATTTTTCATGGAAGGTTTAAAGACTTTGTTAGAGGTAGAAGATAAATGGATTCCTCAGACCGAAGGGAGCTCTATGTATATTAGACCATTTATGTTTGCATCGGGCAACGGTTTTCATGCCTCACCTGCCAATGCCTATAAATTTATGATCTGCCTTGCACCATCCGGTGCATATTTTTCAGGTAAGGTAAAAGTTCTCATTGAAGAAAAATATTCCCGTTCGGCCAACGGTGGTGTGGGATACGCAAAAACAGGTGGTAATTACGCCGGCCAATTCTACCCTACTCAGTTAGCTGTAGAAAAAGGTTACAACCAAGTTATTTGGACAGATGACCACAACCATGAATACATTGAGGAAGCCGGTGCCATGAATATTTTTATTCGTATTAATGATACCCTGATTACGGGCCCTACGAGTGACCGTATATTAGATGGTATAACGCGAAAAAGTATTTTACAGCTTGCAGAGAAAAAAGGCATTGCGACCGAAGTTCGAAAAATTACCGTTACCGAAGTTGTTGAAGCCGCCAAAAACGGAAGCCTTAAAGAAATGTTCGGAGCAGGTACCGCCGCAGTTGTTTCACCTATTTCCGCTTTTGGTTACAGAGGTGTAGATTATGATTTGCCAGAACTAGAGAACAGCTATGCTTCTCAAATAAAGAAGGATATTACAGACATCCAATACAACCGCTCCGAAGACCCATTTGGATGGCGAGTTGGCCTATAAAATGCATTTACATTTTAGTAGGATACATATTAAAGGATACAAAAACGGTCGCTAAATTTAGCGACCGTTTTTTATATAGTATATTCTAAACTATCCTTTTAAAATCTCCGAAATATTAGGTTTAAAGTAATTAGGCCCCTTCAACACCTTACCGTCCTCACGATAAATAGGCTTACCATCTGCACCCAACTTACTCATATTACTACGTTGTATTTCATTAAAGACTTCTTCTATCTTATGCTGCATACCATGCTCAAGTATAGTTCCACATAATATGTAAAGCATATCGCCCAAGGCATCTGCTACCTCCACTAGGTCATCATTTTTTGCAGCCTCTAAATATTCATTATTCTCTTCGTCCATTAAATTAAAACGAAGCAAATTCTTGGCTTCTCCTAAATCTGCTCGCATAGTTTGGGACACCCCAAGTCCAAATGAGTTATGAAAGAGTTCTACGGCACTTATTTTGTTTTTCATTTATAGTTGTATTGATTTAGAAATAGTTTCTGCCAATAATAGCGTAATTTTGCACAAAAATAAAGAATATGTTCACCACCGGACAAATCGTTTTTGCCGCACTTTTTGCTATTTGTTTTATCGTTATTATATTTTTATCCTACAAAAAAGACAAAAAACTACATGCAAAAAACTACAAAGGGGTGAAATGGGTAGGACTTTTGTTCATAGTCTTCGTAATTATCCTACTTTTTATTAAGCATTTCCTTAAAAATTAAGATAAATTTTAAAGTCTTTGTAAAAACGTCATTTTACACGACTAAATTTAATTTCTTCCCGTATAACATAACAATAAGCGTAATTTTGCGTTATGTATTCCAAAGGGGTAAAATCATGATGACTTTTTTCACAATACTTTTAATTTTGATCGGTGCAAATGCCTTGTTTATGGTATTTAGCCTAAGCGGCATATCTAATGAAGGAAAAAAATCTGAAGAGAATGCTACTAAAAATGCATCATCCAAGATTCTCTCGTTAAATAACATTTCTTCTAAATACAAGAAGGCCGTTTAACAAGTATCCGCAGAAAGCACTACCACGCTGACAAATTATTTACGTAATTTGCGCAGATGAAACAATTGTTACTTGTATTCTTTGGAGGTGGCATAGGTAGCATACTTCGCTATCTAGTTTCTAAATCCCTTAACAATCATTTTCAACATTTCTTTTTAGGCACGTTTTTAGTCAACGTCATTGGCTGTTTATTGATTGGATTTATTTTAGGCCTTTCAATTAAAACGAATTACCTGTCCCAGAACCAAACGCTTTTATTCGCAACAGGTTTTTGCGGAGGCTTCACTACATTTTCTACATTTGCTTTTGAAAAACACTCACTTCTGACTTCAGGAGAATTTATAGGTTTCTTTACCTATCTAATAGCGAGTATAGTGGTTGGCATCCTAGCGGTTGCCTTAGGGCTTTATCTTTCCAGACTACTATAAAGTCTACATTTACCTTTTTCACAATCTATCAAAACTTCAACATTTTAAGTCCACAACTTAAAATAATCTAACCTTATGGCATTTTTTGCCCGTTTTTTTCAATTTTCCATCAGATTATCTGATTTCCAATCAGGGAAAAATACATTTTCCATTAATTTAATTAAGATACCCTAAAAAAATAGGGGGTATAATTCCTATAAATATAAAAATTACCACATACACCCCAAATTTTTTAGGGTGTTAATTATTTTAACATACATTTGTTTCTCTAATTAATACAATTATTATGAAACAAATCGAGGCAATCATTAGAAAATCGAAGTTTGATGACGTAAAAAAGGCGTTACATCAAATTGAGGTCAACTTCTTTAGTTACTGGGATGTAACAGGGGTTGGAAACGAAAAACAAGGTCACGTCTATAGAGGAATCTCTTACAGCACAAGTGACATTCAAAGAAGATACCTATCTATAGTGGTATCCGATGAATTTGTACAGCGTACCGTTGACACCATTCTTGAAGCGGCATATACCGGTAATGTAGGAGATGGAAAAATATTTGTTTCAGAAATTCTGGACGCATATAGAATACGAACGAAAGAAAGCGGACAAGCTGGAATCAACTAAAAAAAACCAATAACTAAACTTTATATAAAATGGACGCAGGATTATTTACAGCAAATAACGTTTGGATGATGTTGGCTACCGCCTTGGTATTCTTCATGCATACAGGCTTCGCCTTTTTAGAAATTGGCCTTACCAGACAAAAAAATACAATAAACATATTATTTAAGAACATCTTTATTATAACAGGTGGTCTTTTACTTTACTATGCGTGGGGCTTTAACATGATGTACCCTGGCTTTGAAGAAGGGTCTTCAGGAATATTCGGTTTTGCCGGTTTTGGTATAGCAGCTCCAGAAGGAGGAATGACACCAGACTACGCAGATGGTGGTTACACATGGTGGACAGACTTCTTGTTCCAAGGAATGTTCGCAGCAACAGCAGCGACTATCGTATCCGGTGCAGTTGCAGAACGTATTAAAATTGGTGCTTTCATGATATTCACAGTAATCTATGTAGGTCTTGTTTATCCTATAGTAGGTGCTTGGAAATGGGGTGGCGGTTTCTTGGACTCATGGGGTTTTTATGATTTCGCAGGTTCTACTTTAGTTCACTCCGTAGGAGGTTGGGCAGCGTTAGTAGCTATCTTCTTATTAGGGTCTCGTATCGGTAAGTTTGATGAAAACGGTAAACCTAAAGCAATACCAGGTCATAACATTCCATTGGCAACTGCAGGTGTTCTTATCCTTTGGTTAGGATGGTTCGGTTTCAACGGTGGTTCTGTACTATCAGCTGACCCAGAATTAACTTCTTTAGTATTGGTAACTACAAGTTTAGCCGCTGCTGCTGGTGGTTTTGGAGCTTTTATCCTATCTACCATATTATATAAGAACTTAGATTTAACCATGTTCCTTAATGGTATCCTTGGTGGTCTAGTAGGTATTACAGCTGGAGCTGACCTAATGTCTCCTAACGAAGCTATAGTTATTGGTTTCTTAGCCGGTCTTATTATTGTGTTAGGTGTAGCGTTAATTGACAAACTAAAATTAGATGACCCTGTTGGTGCGGTTACAGTTCACTTGATTTGTGGTATCTGGGGAACTTTAGCGGTAGGTATATTCGGTTCAAAAGCCGGTGGTGAGCAATTTATGGTTCAACTATACGGAGTGCTGATCGTAGGTGCCTTCTGTGTGATTTGTACTTTCATTATCCTTGGAGCCCTAAAAGCGGTAATGGGACTTAGAGTAAGCAAAGAAGAAGAGATCGAAGGTCTTGATATTCATGAGCACGGTATGGATGCATACCCAGATTTCATAAACGACTAAGTATATTAATTAGAAACGGAGCGTTTTGCCGAACGCTCCGTTATATAACACTTTCAAAATCTTAACAGGTTTTAATTCAACCATCCCAAACAGGGATAACTAAACAAAATTAAAATGAAAGCGATTACAAATACAAAATACGTAAAAAATCTATTTTTCCTAGCCATATTACTTTTCTCCGCAACAGTTGTTGTTGCACAGGAAGATGAGGAAGAAAGTTCTAAATTTTCATTTAGCGGTTCAATCGATGCGTATTACAGAGCAAATTTAAACGCTCCCAACGGAGCAGATGCTCAAGCTCCAGGAAGTTCATTTGCAAACTTACCAGGTTTTGCTTTAGGTATGGCCAATGTTATTGGTGCTTACGAAGGTGAAAAAGTAGGTTTTGTAGCTGATTTAGTTTTTGGCCCAAGAGGAACGGATGCCATTTTTGCTTCTCCAATGTATTCTTCTACCGGAAACATCGTTAACCAATTGTATGCTTACTGGAATGTAAGTGATGCCGTAACCTTAACTTTTGGTAACTTCAATACTTTCTTAGGTTACGAGGTTATATCACCAGTTGCCAACTTTAACTATAGTACTTCTTACTTGTTCTCTTACGGTCCGTTTTCACACACGGGATTAAAAGCTGATTTTGCTCTATCTGATGATTTCAGCTTAATGTTAGCGGTAATGAACCCAACTGACCTTACAGAGTTCAACCCAACAGGACAGTACGCTTGGGGAGCTCAATTAGGCTACAGTGGTCAATATTTGAACCTTTTAATTGATAACGGTTCTTACGAAGTAGATTTCACTGGTGGCTTTGACCTTTCTGATACTTTCTTCCTAGGATTGAACGCCGCTTATTTTGACGGAGACGAGGAGGATGGTGTTGGTAGCTTTGCAGGTCTTGCAGTTTACCCACAGTTGGCAACTTCTGATACTTTTTCTATAGGTCTAAGAGGTGAGTATTTTGCTGAAACTGATTTCTTTGGAGCAGTTGGTGGAACTGATGCTGACGGAGATGCAAGCGTATTTGCTGTAACCCTAACAGGTAGTGCTACTATTGGTGACTTGATCATCAAGCCAGAATTAAGATTAGATAGCGCTTCAGAAGAAGTATTCATTGACAATGATGGAAACCCAATGGGAGGTCTTTCTTCTTTTGTGTTGGCTGCGGTCTACTCTTTCTAAAAAAGAATTATAATGGTTAAGTGTTTATAATTTAAGTTAAGCTAATTCAAGTAAAGACCCCAACGTTAATCCGTTGGGGTTTTTCAGTTTTTATTAGGCTCAAAAGCTTTTACCCCTGCAAGTATCTCTGTATCTAAATTATTTACACTAGGCACAATAGGGCACGAAAACTTTTTATTATAAGCACAATATGGGTTGTACGCCGTATTAAAGTCAATAACTATAGTATCTCCGTCAGGTATGGTTAAATCTATGTACCTACCACCTGTATAGGTCTGTTTTCCGTTGGTATCATCTGTAAAAGGTAGAAACAGATAATCCCTATATTTCTCTTGCTGCATCAATTCTTTATTTTGATATACCTCTAGCTTTCTGTTTTTACCATTAAGCGTAAAATGGGCAATACCATAAACCGTTTCCTCTGAAGAATCACCTGTAGTACTTGGCATTAAAAAAGGTAATGCTTCAGGTGTACGAACAAACTTAGCCGTAACTACATACGTGGTGTCCGGAGGAAAGAAGTCCAATGACTCAAAATCCTTACGATATCTATCCGGTAACGGCGAAGTTTCCGGATCTTTAAACTCCTCATTTTTTTCCTTTTGATAATCTAAAATAGCTTGTAACGCGCTGGTTTCGGCAACTATCTCTTTTTCATCTGGCGGATCATGATATTTTTTATCAGTTTTACAACTTAAAAACGTGAAGAAAAAAATCAAAATAAGAACTCGCATATAGTCAATTTTTATCACAAAAATACAACTTAAAGTGATTCCTCTTCACCAACCCATTGTACATTGCAACCTTAAATATAAAAAATGAATAAACTTTACCTAATACTACTCGCCCTAAGCCTTTTCTTTTCGTGCAACCTACCAAAAGAGCAACCAAAATCCACATACAATTCAAAAAGAACATTACCTGAAATTTCACCTGACCGCTACAATGTAGCCTTTTTAATTATGAATGGAACTTTCAATACGGAACTTACAGCTCCATATGATATTTTTCAGCATACCAAGTTTCGAAAAAACATTAAGGCCATGAATACATTTACGGTTGCCAACACTTTAGAACCCATTACTACTTTTGAAGGCCTACGCCTATTACCGGATTTTGATTACACCAAAGATGACCTACCTCCTATAGATATTTTAGTCGTACCTAGTGCAGAACATCATTTAGATACCGATTTAAAAGATACTGCTATGCTAGACTTTGTCCGAAAAATAGATAGTTCCGCTTTATTCATGACCAGCCATTGTGATGGCGCATTTGTCTTGGCGAAAGCCGGTGTTCTTAATAACAAAGTATCCACCACATTCCCTAGTGATATTGACACCTACAAAAAAATGTTCCCTAAACTACAAGTAGCAGATAGTGTACTATTTGTTCACGATGGAAAATATATAACTTCAGCAGGAGGTGCCAAAAGTTTTGAAGCTTCCCTTTACCTCTGCGAATATTTATATGGAAAAGAAGTAGCGGACTCCCTAGCCAGAGGCTTGGTTATAGACTGGAGCCTAGAACAAACTCCCCACTTAACTATAGATCAATAATGATTATTCATTCTTCAATGATGGTATACCTGGCTTCCTTTAGGTATTTCTCTACCAACTCATTAAACTCGGGAGTAATTCGTAACAAAGCCGTATTTTCCAATGCATAAAGCTCACCGCGGTTAGTATACCCCTTTTTCAAAAGTTCTTCCAAGTAAAAAAGGGCTGTTCCGTAATCATCCGTTTTGGCCGTGTATGATATTATCTTAAGATAACTATCAAAATTATCCGGCTCTATAATCGTTTTCAGCATCCATAAAAAATTTAGGGCCTCGCCATCAACAGGACTTTCCCCACTAAGCAAGTCAACATTATCATCAACTAGAGCTTTGAGATAACCTTCCAAACGTTTACCCATTTTTTGCTGAAGTATTTCTGGGCTTTTTCTGTATTTCTGAAGCTCTTCCATCTGGTATTTCCACCATCCTAAATTGTTGTAGTTATACGTAATTATATCTTCCTCCAGATAATAATTGAATTCATCTTTTATTAAACCTTCTTTTAAAGCAAGGGTATTTTGAGTTCTATTCTTTGTTCTATATAGTCGACTTTTTTTCAACGACTTTCTACTCGCCTTTATTGAATCCAAAGACATATACGGCTGATATATCTCTAACATTTCTCCCAACCAATCTTCCGCCAACAACGGCTTGTTTGCGGCATACAAACTGTTTACCTTAACAAAATCCTCATTGTAGCTCGCATTTACATAGGCTTCGTCACGAGGCATATACCCTTTTGCCATAGCTGCTAAAGTCAAAAGCTTAAGTGCTTTACTAAGATTTTCAGTTTTTGGCCACTCATGCCCTCCGTCAAATACCAATAATTGATTAGGGAATTTCATTCTACTCAGTACCTTTTCCACCGTCCTCATTTCAGAATAACTAAAATCCTCATCCCCTACCACACCTATATAATGAAACGGATTCCTACTGGTAAGAACCTCAAAATTCGCCACTGCGGCACCACAAGCTATCACCCCCTCTACACCCTTTATAAAAGTGGGAATCAATGTAGAAAACCTTCCGCCCGCAGAAAATCCACTAGTGTAAATACCATTTTTTCTAATAGGGAGCATAGTGGTTACGGTATTCAACATTCTACTTGTAATGACAATATTTTTAGCAATAGACAAGGTGTCACTAATATTGTTTGAAGCCGCAAGGATATAGCCCTGTTCCTCCGCGGCAGCACTATACATTGCCAATGCCTGCCTACCCTTACCGTTCATATCAAAAACGAATACCACAGGCCATGCTTTTGAAACATCAAATTTTTTAGGGAGGTATAGCGAGAAGGTTTCAGCAATTGTATCGTTTACCACAAGGGAATCAATTACTACACCTTTTTTTAAGGTGATGTTTTGAGCAGAACCCATAAACGCAGCACTAAAGGCCAGTAACAATAATATTTTTTTCATAAAAATTGAATCATCAAAAATCTAGCCAAAAGAAAGGTGATAAAAGATTTTTGCTAGCTGTAGGCATCATTGGAATAGAGAAAGATATTCCTACTCCCCTATTTTTCCTATTTCCACCCCTTCTGAGTATGCCACCTTAATATCATGGGCACTAAAGGCCTTTTTGATAGATTTGTTGGCATTAAAGGTTACTTCCCAAAAATCATCCGGTAATACAAATGGCCGTACTATCAACTGTACGTTATGTGAATCAAAATCTAAAATCCCGATTTCAGGAGTAGGTTCCGGCAGTATTTTTTCAACTTCTTTTAAGGCATCTCTTAAAACCTGTTTTACTTTTGGAAAGCTTTCTTCATAAGGCATGGTTACCTCTAATTCCAACCTGATCATTCCTTTTTCTGAATAGTTGGTCACCACGGATTCTGTTATCATTGAATTAGGAATAATCAATATTTTATTACCGGGTGTAAGGACATCTGTACTAAAAATGCCAATTTCTACTACTCTACCGAACTTATCATCTACCTGAATCCAATCACTGACCTTAAAAGGTTTTAGCGTCAATATTAAAATACCCGAAGCAAAATTACCCAAGCTACCCTGCAAGGCCATACCAACGGCAAAAGCAGCTGCAGCCAATATCGCAAAAAGTCCGGTAAGATCCGCCCCCAGAACCGTAGCGATCACAAAAAGAACCGTTCCTTTAAGCAATACCCCTACTATAGAAGATAAAAACGGACGTAATGTTTCCGAAAACCCGGTTTTCTCCAAGGCTTTTCTAACAAGTTCAACTATTTTCTTGGCAAGCTTAAAGCCAATCCACAAAATGAGACCAGCTAAGAAAATTCTAGGTATATAGAAAACCGCCTTATCTATGGCAATCTGGGCGTACTCATTTATTTTATCCAAGTTCATGAATTAAAATTAATAATTAGAGAGCGTACTCCTACAGAAAATTTATGATTTTATACATTTTATATTTAAAACTAGGCTAAACAACGTCCAAAAAGCAAACACCGCTATCTCAACATGCAGAAATACCACTATCTTTTTAAAGCAAAATGACTCTTAAATTCTTTTCTGATTCCGTCTTTGGTGTATTCTACTTTAAACCAATAATCACTGGAGGGTGCATTTTTTCCATTAAACGTTCCGTCCCACGCAAAACTTCCATTTAATTGATGGAGCAGCGCTCCATATTGGTTATAAATACTAACGGCCGGGTCCTCAATCTGAGGAAAGCCCACAATGGCCCACACATCATTTACTCCATCTCCATTAGGCGTAAAAAACTTAGGATAATCCACTACCATAAATTCCTTGGAAAGCACACTACAATTATGAATATCCGTAATATATGCCACGTGCTCTCCCGGACTTAAATTTTCGAACCTATGTTCCGAAGAAAAATTAGAATCATCAACACTATAAAGGTAACTCCCCTGCCCTTCAGCAGAAATTTCTACAATATTATTATCCGTGAAGGGGTCCGAGACAAATACAACTTCAAAAACTTCGGCTTGTGGCGAAGCAACCACTTGGGTATACAAAGGAAATTCACACCCCAACTCCACATTCTGAAGACTTACCACATAAGCACCTTCTTCGCTTGCCATATAAAAAGCATCCGTTGCACCTGCTATCAAATTTTCCTCAGAAACATTTTCCCTGTACCAGGCAAAGTTATAAGCCGTGGAAGAAAGTCCTGTATTTAAAACAGGCAAAGGTTCCAGTGTTTCTCCATTGACCCCCAGACAAAGAATGTACTCCTCTTGCAATTCCGATTGAAAATCAAGTCCTAATAAATTCACATCAAACAAGGCAATCTCATAACAACTATCTCCAGAGGATATTCTCGCAAAAATGGTTTTCTTTGAATTTACCAGCTCATAATTCTCTGCATCTTCAATAGCATTTTCGTAAGCTTCAGCGTCCTCTAATGAAGTATAATACGTAACCTGATATATGTTTACGTCCTGTTCCCCTAGAATAGACCGACTATTGACCGATAAATCTATAACCTCACTTCCAGTGGCATCAACATCACAGAAAAACAATGAATCCGGCTCAGCATCAATTACCGGAGCGGGAATAAATTCAGCTTCCAATGTTCCGGTAGCCACACACGATTCGGAAAAAACAAGCTCTACACGATAACCACCGCTTTCCGTAACAGCTACTTGTGAAACCCCTGACCAATCCGTAATTTCAATATTATTCTTAAACCACCTGTAATCCGTAACACCTTCTACGGTTGCATCCAAAGCTATAGTCTCGTTAATACAAGCTGGGTTTCCGCTGGCAACAGTCCTATCCTCACCTAAATCATACCCCAAAGAAAAACTACCCGCTTCTAAAAATACAGCCGAATCTACTTTTGAATCCCTATTATCCGCAATGACCAACTTAATGGTGTATGAACTGTTGGGCACTACAGGTGATTCTGCGGTTAAACTAGTGGTCTGCCCATGAAAAGATATGGCCGAACTAACTCCGTTTATCTTATCAAAATAAGAAACATTTTTAGCACCGCATTCTCCATCTACTCCAGGTCTGATAGTGGTTACACTAACAGGCAACTTATTATTGGGAATTACCGCCAAATTTGTAGAAATACCTTGCGCATCCGTCAATATAAAGGCAAAAACATCCCCAAACGTACATTGAAAGTTTTCCTGATATTCTTCTGATGCAAATAAGAAATTAAAACTGATGTGGTTGGTATGCGGAACAAAATCAAATTGTATGTACGAGGCATTAAAAAGAACATCCGACCCGGTTATCGATTTTAAATCGGCATCTCCCGCCCAATTTTCACTCCCTCCATCATGAATATCATTATTAGGACCCTCGGCTAACCTAGCTCGTCCAGTACTGAGAACTATTCCTTCTTCATAAGGAAAATCAGAACCATTGGCACTAAAATAACCTATGCCGTTCACACCTTCTTCTAAGCCCGTTTTTGAAGTATAATTAGCTGTTTCCGCACAATTACTATTGATTAGGACATCTTTCACCAACTCCTCTACCGAATAACTGGTATCATCAACATTGATTTGCCCCCAAAGCCCACAAGAGGACAATAGCAGGAATAAAAAAGTTAATATTTTCATTTTCTATAGCGTAACTCCAGAAAACCGGAATGCTAAATATAAGAAACTCTTCATTGGTTTTTAGCACTTCTTTTATAATATACCGGTTATGGAATTGTTAATCCGCTTCTGTTTTTAAAAGGTATCCTTACCTATGGGAGCACTAGATACCACATTAGAAAGTATAATATGCGTGCGTGTCTCCCCATACTGAATAAGTTTATCTATAAACCGCTCTAAATGGAACTGATCCCTTAAAACTACTTCCATAACAATATTCTCATTTCCGGTAATCCGATAACAGTTCACCACCTCCTTATACGTTTTTACGGTCTCCAAAAAAGGTTTTAATTTCCCCATAAAAGCTCGTAAGGTTATGATGGCTTTAAGATGATGACCTGTTTTCGCGTGCGAGACTTTAGTTATGTATCCTTCTATAATTCCCAGGTCCTCCATCTTCTTTATACGCTCCGCCACAGCAGGTGCCGTAAGCCCTACTTGCCTACCAATATCCGCAAAGGTTTCACGTGCATTTGCCTGAAGCCTTTTCAGTATTTTCCAGTTCAAATCATCTATATTCATTTTCGAGCCTTAATTTCAAAATTACCTTAATATCCAAAGCTAAATTACAAAATAGCTTTTGATTCTAAAGACAAAACTTAAAAACTGGCCGTAACTTTATTAATCCTAATTGCTAGTGAAAGAAAAATGTCTTACAAGAACCTTCGTACCTTACCGGTCTATAAAAAAGCCTTAGAGCTTTGCCATATGAGCAGAGAAATTGCGTCGTACGTTTCCTTAAACAAAGACCTTTTAAAACTCTACCAATCTAATAGCCATAGAGATAGCATTGCTAACTCCTTGTTAACGGATGCAATACTTATTCCCAAGAAAATTGCTTCTGCAGAAATCAGTGGCTGCCATATAGAACGGATGAAAAGCGCTAGCTTCATTAATATAATGATACGCAACATCAACTCCTATTGTAATGGCCTGGAAAATGACGGCGTAAAAGAAAAAGAATATTTAAACCTCTTAAGAACAGAAATAAAAAGCTTTAGGCGTTCTTTCAAAAAGTGGCGCAGTTCTTTTCCTGACGGTGGAGCCAATTATTTTAATTAAACTTCTTTTCCTTCAATTTGTTTTAAAATTTAGGTTATACTAAAATTGTTAGTTTAAAGTTCTAATTTTGGATTTTAAATTATCGATTTTGAAAACAACAATTCTTATTCATTGCCCCGATCAAGCGGGAATCATAAGTGTTACCACTAACTTTATACACCAACATAAAGGGAATATCGTTTACCTAGACCAACATGTTGATAAAGAAACCAACGTATTTTTTATGCGATTGGACAGTGATTTTGAAAACCCCACTTTTTCTACCGACAGCTTTAAACAAGAATTTCAACTGGAACTGGCCGATAGATACCACATGCAATGGAGCATGCATGAGGCAGGTATAAAACCCAAAATGGCTTTATTCGTATCTAAATACAATCACTGTCTTTACGATATTTTAAGTCGGTTTAACTCAAATGAACTTGAAGTTGAAATTCCGTTCATTATTAGCAACCACCCCGATCTTAAACTCATTGCCGATCAGTTTAACATTCCGTATTACCACATTCCCGTAACCAAGGATACTAAAGCTGAAGCCGAATCAAAACAACTAGAACTTTTAAAAGAATACAATGTTGATTTTATTGTTTTAGCCAGATATATGCAGATTGTCAGTCCTAAAATAATAAGCAACTTTCCTAATCGCATTATCAACATTCATCACTCATTCTTACCTGCATTTGCTGGTGCCAAACCGTACCACGCAGCGTATAAACGCGGAGTTAAGATTATAGGTGCCACCAGTCATTATGTTACCGAAGAATTAGATGCAGGTCCTATTATAGAGCAAGATGTTACCACTGTAACCCATGCGCACAGTATCAAAGACTTTATTGCTAAAGGTCGTGATCTAGAAAAAATAGTATTGTCAAGAGCTATAAAACTTCATATCCTTAGAAAGACCATGGTTTACAACAATAAGACCGTGATTTTTTCGTAATATATATTTAAAGCGAATTCCTATAGTATTATAACCATTAACTACAAATTATTGAGTAAGGTATCCCCATATCTTTCATGATACAAACCCTAAAACAAGACTATGAAAAAACTTATCATATTATTTTTCGCATTGAGCCTAACGTCATGCCACGAACTTCAACAGGTCGTTAACCAGTTACCGCAGGGCGAAGCAGGACTAGGCAATGACCAAATTGCCGCCGGATTAAGACAGGCCCTGGACAAGGGTATTCAAAGCCAAGTGAGCAAACTTACTCAAGAAGATGGATTCTTAAAGAACGAAGCCGTAAAAATATTACTGCCAGAGGAGCTGCAAAAAGTAGATAAAACCCTTAGAGACATAGGTCTTGGCAGCCTAGCCGATGAAGGTCTTAAAGTTTTAAACCGAGCTGCAGAAGATGCCGTAGGCGAAGCCACCCCTATTTTTGTTGATGCTGTAAAAGGTATCACTTTTAGCGATGCCAAGAACATTTTACTAGGTAGCGATAATGCAGCTACACAATATTTAACCTCAGCTACCCAAACACAACTTTACGCAAAATTCAACCCGGTAATTAAAAATTCTTTTAGCAAAGTAGGGGCTGATAAAATCTGGAGTAACCTTATTACCAAATACAACAATATACCCCTGACCAAAAAAGTAAATCCTGATTTAACGGACTATGTAACCCAAGAAGCACTTAACGGAGTTTACACTATGATCGCCGTAGAAGAAAAGGAAATAAGAAACAATACCGCATCAAGAACAACAGACCTTTTAAAGCGTGTTTTCAGCCTGCAAGATTAAAAATAAATTTTTACCACAAACCTTACAATAACTTGAAAATTAACCCGTTAAACTCATAAGTAGTCTTCATAAACTACGAATCTCTAAGACCTTGTTGATTGTTAAAAATTAGAGATTATGACACTGAATTTTTTGAGTTAGTAATTTTTGAGTTAGTTAGTTTAAAACCGGTGGGAGCACCGGTTTTTTTTGTTTTTTATTAAGGTAGAAAGGATTTAAGATCAGGAAATTTGTAGTGCTTAGTTTTAATATAGAAAGAAGTAATTACCCTCTATTTACATCAGCCACAAAATCAATGACAAAACGATTAAACAATTGTGGTTGTTCTACATTAACTACATGACCGCAGTGCTCAATGGTCAACAAACTAGATTGGGCTTGCTTCTGCACCATTTTCTTAACGGACGGAAGAAAAAGATAATCCTCTCCTCCCATAACATATAAAGTTGGAATGTTGATATCTCCCGCTCTAAAAAAACGTAACAACCTGTTGATTTGCGACCCCATCTTATACCAACGTACAAACTCTTTTTGATACATCTTTTTTGCTTCCCTCACGAAAAGCAATCTAGACTCTTTGTGATTACCGTCCGGCATAATGGCAAAAGTAAATAGTTTGTACAACCAGATATAAGGAACTAATGACTTAAATAGACCACCAAAGCCCATTAAAATCCTAAAGCGCATATCTAACCTTATAATGGCCCCACCCAACACCATGCTTTCTACACGGCCAGGATACTGTTCCGCTAAATTTCTAATCAGTACGGTACCCAATGAAATTCCTATAAAATGAGATTTTTGAATTTTAAGAAAATCCAATACCTCTAAGATATCTTCCGTGATATAATCAAAAGTATACTTATCATTGAAAGCATCCTTTAGACCAGGTTGGGAATCACCATGCCCTCTAAGGTCTAGAAGCAAAACGTTAAAGTGTTTTCTAAATTCCCTTAGTTGTTTGTACCAAATAGAAGAGCTGCCTCCAGCTCCATGCACAAAGGTGACCCAAGAATCCGATTCTTGATGTAAATATGTTACGTAATTCAGCAAAGTGTTCTCTCTTTTTTCCCATTACGGAATCTTGCAATGTATTAAATCTTTTGATCCATTTTTAGTTTGAGCAAAAAATAAAATCCACAGCTACCTATTAAAATGAAAAATTTAAGAAAAACTATAAAAAACTAAGAATCTGATTTCCAAACCCATACACTCTCCCAGAAAGATTGTTAATATCTTATCGTTTTAACAAAATAGATTTAACAAAACCGCAAGAAAAAAAGAGTTATTAACAACTAGCAAAAGAGATCCGCAAGCATTCTATTTATGAATTGTTAATAAATCATCAATTCATCTTAATTTTTGCCATGTACAGCGATAATCGAGATCCAAAGCGAATTTCTGTCCGTATATTTGTAATAAAGCATTTTAAGACTATGGAAAATCAATATTGCAGGGTAGGAACAGTTACCTCGATTACTTCAAACAGAAACGCGATATCACTTTTAGAGCACCAATATCAAACTTTCTTAGGGAAAGCTAACGATATGAAATATGCCGATACTAAGTTGGTAGAATTTTTTGAGCAAAAGGCTGAGAAGATTCAGAGAGTTTTGGAAAATATGATAAAGTAATTTCTTCGAAAACTATAAAAGTTCGGCCATTTGACGTTGTAGCTCTATCGCCTTGTGCCTTGCTGCGTCCGCAAAGTCCGAACCGGTCGAGGCATATATGATACCTCGTGATGAATTTACCAGAAGACCTACGTTTTCGCTCATTCCATTTTCGCAGACCTCTTTAAGACTTCCCCCTTGCGCGCCAACTCCCGGCACCAGCAAAAAGCTTTTAGGAATAATTTTTCGGATATCTTTTAAATATTCCGCTTTTGTTGCGCCTACTACGTACATTAAATTTTCAGAGTTCTTATAAGTTTTGGAAGTCTCCAAAACTATTTTATACAACTCCTTACCCTCTATCAACTTTGTCTGATAATCAAAGGCACCAACATTTGATGTTAATGCCAAGAGTATTGTATACTTATTTTCAAAGGCCAAAAATGGCTCAACCGAATCTTTCCCCATGTACGGAGCAATTGTAACAGAGTCAAACTCCATATCTTCAAAGAACGCCTTTGCGTAACGCGTAGAGGTATTTCCTATATCCCCACGTTTGGCATCTGCAATGGTAAAAATCTCTGGATAATTACTATTGATATACTTAATGGTCTTATCTAGTGATTGCCATCCTTCAATACCATATGCTTCGTAAAAAGCGATATTAGGCTTATAAGACACACAAACATCGTGCGTAGCATCAATAATTGCTTTATTAAAGGCGAATATTGGGTCTTCTTCGGATAACAAATGAGGTGGAATTTTTTCCAAATCGGTGTCAAGACCGATGCATAGAAATGATTTTTTCTTTCTGATTTGGGCAACAAGTTGTTCAGTGGTCATAGAGGCGCTACGGCTATAATGTTATGTTTCTGAAAAAAAAGATAGTACGTTAAAAAATTTCGGATGCTTCTTTCAATTTTTCGGTGTTTTCTACAAAGCTCAACTCATCAATGATTTTCTGAATATCACCATCAATAATATTTTGCAAATCGTAAAGCGTTAATCCAATACGGTGATCGGTAACACGACCTTGCGGATAATTGTACGTTCTAATTTTTGCTGAACGGTCTCCACTACTTACCTGAGAATTACGTTTTGCCGCATCTTCTTCTTGCTTTTTTGCAAGTTCTAGATCATACAATCTTGAACGCAGTACCCTAAACGCTTTATCCTTATTCTTATGCTGGGATTTTTGATCTTGACATTGCGCCACCAACCCAGTAGGAATGTGAGTTAAACGTACCGCTGAATAGGTAGTGTTTACCGACTGCCCCCCTGGTCCCGAAGAACAGAAAAAATCTATTCGGACATCTTTCGGGTCTATTTGAACATCAAAATCTTCGGCCTCAGGAAGCACCATTACCGTTGAGGCACTAGTATGAACCCTACCCTGGGTTTCTGTCTGCGGTACGCGTTGCACACGGTGTACACCAGCCTCAAATTTTAGCGTTCCGTATACATCCTTACCGGTAACTTCAAACTGGATTTCTTTATAACCTCCACTCGTACCTTCACTCAAATCGATTACATTGGTTTTCCAACCTTTGCTTTCACAATACTTGGTATACATGCGGAACAAGTCTCCTGCAAATATACTTGCCTCGTCCCCACCCGTTCCGGCCCTGATCTCAACAACCACATCTTTAGCGTCTTCAGGGTCTTTAGGTATAAGCATTAACTTTATCTCCTCTTCTAGCTGCGGAAGGTTCGCTTTAGCCTCTTCCAACTGCATTTTGGCCATTTCCACCATCTCGGCATCACTACCGTCCGCTATAATTTCTTCAGCCTCTTGAATGTTATCCATAAGCTCAACGTAAACATCACGTTTAGCCACAAGCTCTTTTAAATCTGAATATTCTTTGGTTAATCCTACATAGCGCTTCTGGTCCGAAATAATATCCGGCTGAATAATAAGGTCAGAAACCTCATCAAAACGCTGCTTTACTATATTAAGTTTATCTATCATTATCTTACATCACTTGTGATGCGAATTTACGACAAATTTGTACATTTATTGATATTCGTTCATTTTGATGAAAAGCTTACTTAACCCAATCATGAATCACTTTACTTCTGTTTCGGAAATTTACGCGTAGGAAGCAATCACCTTCAAGGTTTTTCATTTAACAGAATGCCACTACTTTTATACACTCGGTTAGAAGAATCCACCAAAATAACCTCGGTTCCACCCAATTGGTTTATTAGAGCGAGTCCATCTTCCTTACCCATTATATAAACTGCCGTGGCCAAGGCATCACACAGTTCTGCGCTTTTTGCAAAAATTGAAACACTGTTTACTCCTGTGGAAGGATAGCCGGTTCTTGGATCCAAAATATGAGAATATTTAACGCCCTTAAAAATGACATATTTCTCAGAATTTCCAGATGTGGCCACCGAAGATTCAACAATTGGTAGCCAAGAAAAAATCTTTTCATCGCTCAAGGGATTCGCTATTCCGATCAACCACTTTTCCCCAGTTGCTTTCGTTCCCCATGTAGTAAGGTCTCCGGCCGCATTAATTATACCACCAAGCACCTGTTTTGATACCAAAAGCTCCTTAGCCTTATCCGCTGCATATCCTTTACCTATGGCCCCAAAAGATATTCTCATCCCCTTTTGGCTTAGATAGACGGTTTTCTCAAACGGATTCAAAATTATGTTTTCGTAACCTACATTTTTAACGGACTCACTTATTTCCTCAGGTGTGGGAATTTGAGCCATAGAACCATCAAAAGCCCAAATATTATCCATGGAAGCAAAAGAAATATCAAAAGCACCATCTGTGATTTCAGAAATCTGTTTTGCTCTTTCTATCAGCATAAACAATTCTTGACTCACTTTTACCGGCTTTACACCGGCATTTAAATTTATCAATGAAGTTTCCGATTCCGGATTCCATGCCGAAATCATATTTTCGATTCTCTGAATCTCTGCTGTAGCTTCTTCAATATTTATATACCCTATGTCCTCATTACTAGAAACCACTGTAATATCAAACCGTGTTCCCATAAGTTCCATGGCCTTATGGACGGTTACGAGTTTCTTTTCCTGGGCAAAACCACTGGTAAAGAACATAAAAGCGAGTATGTAAAATACCGTTCTCACTCAAACATAGATTTTAAGTGTGTTATATATTCTGTGGGAGAAAGCTTTAAATAGCCTGTTTTTCCAATAACTTTTTCTTCTTCATTCAACAATACAACCAAAGGGAAATGTCCATTTGAATTATACCGTTCGGCCAAATTGTTATTTTGAAGAGCTAGCTCCTTATTAAGTTTATTCGCTTTTTTTCTTGGAAAATCCGCTTTATAGAGAACCAAATGGGCTTCTGCAAATTTTTTAAAATCTTCTGATTGCCATATGGTCTTATCCAACTTTATACAAGGTCCGCACCAGTCAGAACCAGCAAAAACAAGAAGAAGATTCTTGTTTTCCTTTTTTGCAAGGACAACGGCATCTTGGTAACTATCTTCCCATTTTTGGGCGGAAAGCGACAGAGCTACCATCATGAATACCAAGAAGAAAACCTTTTTCATACTATGTATTAGACAAAATCAATGCCATTTATTCAAATATGCGTAGCATATTACCGTTTAATTCGGTTTTAAAAACCTTCAAGGCCTTTGGTGCAGCGCTATCTACTTGGTTAATTGGTGTACCATTTTGCTCAAAACGTGAATTATGGACATCACAGTAAAAAATGCCCCCATTTATACTAGCAAAGCGCACTTCTTCATAACCTTGATGACTACAAACTTGACTAGCTGCAACAAATTCTCCTTCCAAATTCTTAGCTACAACGACCAAATCCTTCACTATAAACCCGCCGTTCTCTGCAAGTTTTGCATTTTCTGAAGCTTCTAAATCTAAAGTAAAATCAATTCCGGTAGGTACGGGAGTATTACCTTCACCCTCAATATTGTCCCCACTATCACTAGAACAACCATGCAAACATGGAAAAGCAAGCGCAAATGCAGCGCTGGCCCCTAAGGTTTTTAAGAAGTGTTTTCTTTCCATAGTACTACTGTTTACTATAAACAACGAACTATTGAAACGATTCGTATACCTTAATAAACAAACTTACCATAAGAACTCTGGATAGTCAGTTTTTTTGAATCACTAGCTTCTACCCTACCCACAATCCGGGCATCTACACCAAAACTTTCTGAAATAGCAATCAAGTCTTTGGCTACACTCTCATTCGTATAAATCTCAAGACGATGACCACAGTTAAACACCTGATACATTTCTTTCCAATCCGTACCCGATTGTTCCTGAATCAATTTAAAAAGAGGAGGAACAGGAAAAAGATTATCCTTTACAATATGAAGTTCATCTACAAAATGAAGGATTTTAGTCTGGGCACCACCACTACAATGCACCATTCCATGAATATCTTCAGAGGTATATTTGCTCAAAATTTTCTTTACAATTGGCGCATAGGTTCTAGTTGGAGACAACACCAACTTACCAGCATCCAATGGTACATTTTCATCAACTTTATCCGTTAATTTTGTACTACCGGAATACACTAAATCCTCAGGTACGGAAGCATCAAAACTCTCAGGGTATTTTTCCGCTAGATACTTTGAAAAAACATCATGTCTAGCAGAAGTAAGTCCATTACTGCCCATACCTCCGTTATATTCTTTCTCATAAGTAGCCTGACCGAACGATGCCAACCCAACTATTACGTCTCCTGCCTTAATATTAGCATTATCTATAACATCCTTTTTCTTTAAGCGAGCCGTTACCGTAGAATCTACAATTATAGTACGTACCAAATCCCCAACATCTGCTGTTTCACCACCTGTAGAACGGATGGTTAGACCATGTTCTGCCAAATCATTTATAAGCTCTTCGGTACCGTTTATGATTTCGGATATCACTTCACCAGGAATCAAATTTTTATTACGCCCAATAGTGGAAGAAAGCATAATATTATCCGTAGCACCAACACAGATAAGATCATCTATGTTCATAATAAGCGCATCTTGAGCTATACCTTTCCAAACCGAAACATCACCCGTTTCTTTCCAATACATATAAGCCAATGATGATTTGGTACCGGCACCATCTGCATGCATTACCAAACAATACGCATCATCGTTCGTTAAATAATCCGGCACAATTTTACAGAACGCCTTAGGAAAGAGCCCTTTATCAATATTTTTAATTGCATTGTGCACATCTTCTTTTGAGGCAGAAACCCCTCTTTGACTGTATCTTTCACTGGTAGACGAACTCATTATAACGGCTTTTTGGCAAAAATAAGGTATTCACCGAATATTCATCGCTTGACAAAAAAAACTTTCTAAAAGTTCTTAGACCAACTGCGTTTTACAAAAAAAGGCCTCGTAAAAACGAGGCCGAAACTTATTTAATGGACAATAACTCCCTGTATTTGGTAAGTGGCCAAAAACGATTGTCTACCAACCGTTCTAATTTATCGCAATGCATCCGTATTTCATCAAAATAAGGCTTTACGTTATCGCTATAAGCAAAAGCTTTCTTATGCGTATCGGCAAGCTTATTAGCCTTTCTTCTAGCATCGGTCATAGCGTCCGTCTGTTTTTTAAGCTCGGTAATATGCTCCGCAATCTGCTCTATAATTCCAGATTGGCCATCCGTCAATTTCCTGTGGGCAGCACCATATATCTCCTTTAGCCCCAGAACGTTTTTAATCAACATATTTTGATATTCTATAACAGACGGAATAATATGATTGTACACCAACTCATTAAACACCCTACCCTCTATCTGAATATGCAAAATATAAGCATCCAGCTCTACCTCTTGTCTTGCCGTAACTTCTTTTTCGCTCATAACCCCCATTGACTCAAAAAGGTCTAAACTTTCTTTTGAGGTTAAAACCTGTAGGGCCTGTGGCGTATTCTTATTGTTACTTAGCTTTCTTCTTTTAGCTTCTTTTTCCCATTCATCACTATACCCATCTCCATCAAAACGAATTCGCTTAGACGTTTTTATATACTCTCTCAGTACATTAAAAACCGCTTCATCTTTTTTGAGACTCTTTTTATCAACCAGCGCATCAACTTCCTTTTTAAATTCTTGCAACTGCTTGGCTACAATTGTATTTAAAATGGTCATAGGCTTAGCACAATTGGTCTTTGAACCCACTCCACGCATTTCAAACTTATTTCCTGTAAATGCAAATGGCGAAGTACGATTACGGTCTGTGTTATCCAATAAAATTTCAGGGATTTTACCGACTACGTTAAGTTTAAGTTCCGTTTTTTCCTCAGGGGATAATTTTCCCTTAGACACACCTTCCAACTCATCTAAAACACTACTCAACTGCTTCCCTACAAATATGGATAGAATTGCCGGTGGAGCCTCGTTTGCTCCCAATCTATGGTCATTACTGGCAGACGCTATGGAAGACCTCAACAACTCCTCATACCTATCCACTGCTTTTATAGTATTAATAAAAAAGGTCAAAAATTGAAGGTTCTTCATAGGTGTAGAACCTGGACTCAATAAATTTACACCTGTATCCGTAGCCAAAGACCAGTTATTGTGTTTTCCCGAGCCATTGATTTCTGCAAATGGTTTTTCATGAAAAAGAACTTTAAGCTGATGTTTGTCCGCAATACGATCCATAACATCCATCAAAAGAAGGTTATGATCAACCGCCAGATTAGCTTCCTCAAAAACAGGAGCCAATTCAAATTGGTTGGGTGCTACTTCGTTATGACGGGTTTTTACAGGAATTCCCAGAAGCATACATTCTACCTCCAATTCCTTCATAAAATTGATTGCCCTCAAAGGAATCACACCAAAATAATGATCATCCAGTTGCTGCCCCTTTGCTGCGGAATGCCCAACTAAGGTACGCCCTGTTAAACTGATATCTACACGTGAAGCAGCAAGTTCTTTATCTACCAAAAAATATTCTTGTTCCCAACCTAGGGTAGCATTGACCTTAACTACGGTTTTGTCAAAAAACTTAGCCACCGCTGTTGCAGCTTCGTCAACTGCACTCAACGCTCGTAACAAAGGCGCCTTATTATCTAAAGCTTCACCGGTATATGAGACAAATACCGTTGGTATACATAATGTGGTGTCATACACAAAAGCCGGACTCGTTGGATCCCATGCCGTATACCCTCTTGCCTCAAATGTATTACGTATTCCACCACTAGGAAAACTAGAGGCATCCGGTTCCTGCTGTACCAATTGTCCACCTCCAAATTTCTCCAACGCCCTTCCATCGGGCATCAAATCAAAAAACGCATCGTGCTTCTCGGCAGTTGCGCCTGTAAGTGGCTGAAACCAGTGGGTATAATGAGTAGCCCCCATTTCTATAGCCCATGATTTCATGGATTCAGCTACTTGATCAGCAATTTTTCTGTCAATCTTTGATCCGGAAAAAATTGCCCCCTGCACGCTCGCCAAAGCATCTTTGGTAAGGTATTGCAACATTCGCTCATTATTGAACACATTAGTAGCATAAAGCTCTGACCTACGCCCCTTTTCATCAACATTTACCCGGTCTCTCTTTTTGCTCTCGGCAATAGCATCAAATCGCTGTCTAGACATATTATTACATTATTTTGAGCGGCTAAAATAAGGATTAACGATTTAATAATAAAAACTTAAAATAATCAACTTACCACAAAATACCCTGTTAAATTTAGGGCTATTGTAAATAATACTCAATTTTTCCACATTTACCCCCCTAAAAATTAGTATAATTCAACAAAAAACATATTTTTGTTTGTCTTTAAATTTAAAATTAATTACCGTAATTATGAGCAAAACAAAATTAGAGTACATCTGGTTGGATGGATATTTCCCTACACAGAACATGCGTAGCAAGACTAAAGTCGTTAATGATTTTAGTGGAAAATTAGAAGATTGTGATATGTGGTCTTTTGATGGAAGTTCAACAAGACAAGCAGTAGGTGGATCTTCAGATTGCTTGTTAAAACCAGTTGCTATTTACCCTGACCCTGCGCGTAGAGATGCCTATTTAGTAATGACCGAGGTCTTGAATGCTGATGGAACTCCACACGTTTCTAACGGTAGAGCAACTATTGATGATGATGATAATGATTTCTGGTTCGGTTTCGAACAAGAATACTTTATTATGGATACCGCTACTCAACTTCCTTTAGGTTTCCCAATTGGTGGTTACCCTGCTCCACAAGGAATGTACTACTGTTCAGTAGGTGGTAAAAATACACACGGTAGAGATATCGTAGAAGAGCACGCGGATCTTTGTATCGATGCTGGATTGAACTTTGAAGGAATTAACCAAGAGGTTGCTTCTGGACAATGGGAATTTCAATTGTTCGCCAAAGGTGCTAAAAAAGCAGGTGATGAAATCTGGATCGCAAGATACCTTTTAGATAGATTAACAGAACAACATGGTTATTACATTGAATACCACCCTAAGCCATTAGGAAAAGACATGGATTGGAACGGTTCTGGTATGCATGCCAACTTCTCTAACGAAGTTTTAAGAACATGTGGAGACAAAGCAACATATGAGAAAATATGTGAAGCTTTCCGTCCTGTTGTAAAAGAACACATTGCTGTTTACGGTGAATTTAACGACCAACGTTTGACTGGTGATCACGAAACTGCTTCAATTAACGACTTTAGCTTTGGTATTTCTGATAGAGGTGCTTCTATACGTATTCCAATTATTACAGTAGAGCAAGGCTGGAAAGGTTGGTTAGAAGACAGAAGACCTGCTTCTAATGGTGATCCGTACAAGATTGCGGGTAGAATCATCAAAACAGTTAAATCTGCTAAGATTTAATTAGAATAAAATTTTTTGTTGTTGACATAATGTAAAACGCCCGAACCAAATGGTTCGGGCGTTTTTTATATCTAATTTTGAAAGCTTAATGGGGGTTACTTTTTCTTAGCTCCCTCCCAAGTTTGCAAAGCATCTACAGCTTCATCTGTATAATCCGTAAAAACACCGTCGACACCGGCATCAAAGAAAAGGTGATACTCCGCCTCAGGATTACCGTTACTCCATTTCTCATCTTCATTTCTAAATGTATAAGGATGCACCTGCAGCTCATACTTGTGCGCTAAATCTATAAAGTCCGTTTTTGGTAGGACTGAAATAGCTCCTGACTCATCCGTCGTGAAGGAAATAACAAAAGGTTTCCAAGGTCCAATACCCTCTGCATAAGATGAAACAAAACGCATACCGTCTTCCGTAGAGAAATACTCATATGTTCTAGCGTCTCCATTGGCATAAAAATCAAATGGAGCGGCGTAAGAGATAAAATCGCCTTCTGGCACATTAAAATCTAAGGTACCATCAGCATTTACGTTATACGTAGAAATTAACTGTACCAATTTAACATCGGACTTTGAATTGATATACTGCAATGGAGCAACTTCAAAACACTGCACGAACACAGGTGACTCATACGAGTTCATTCCAGCTCTAGACAAAACCGTTAATAATGCATCTTCAATTGCAAAACCCATTTCATTATGAAAAAAAGGATGCTTCATTTCAGGATAAATACCTACATCATTACCCTTTATTGTTTTTCTTGATTTTGCCAAGGCGATGATTTCCTCAATTGTTGGAATTTGGAACATACCATCAAAACTATCGGAACGATCAGAACGGGCTTGTTTCGCTTTTAACTTTTTAATTTGCTCCAAAGTGAAATCGGACACAAACCAATCCGTAATTTCCTTACCATCCAGATTTTTAGTGGTTTTTAAGTCGGCAAACTCAGGCAAGTCCGCAACATTAGTAGTACCCGAAATAAATGGCTCATGACGTGCAACCAAAAAGCTATCCTTTGTCATTACCAAGTCTGGCTCAATGTAATCCGCCCCCATTTCAATAGCCTTTGCATAGGCTTCTAACGTGTGCTCAGGATAAATTGACTGTGCCCCTCTATGAGCAATTATCAATGGTTTTTTCATTTCTTCTTCATGATGACCTCCCCCTATAAAATCATCTAATTTATCACAGGAGGTAAACAAGGTCAACAAATACAAACTTGCCATTGGCAAAAAATTCATTTTTTTCATTTTAGTGGTTTTTTAAGTTGACACTAAAACAACAAAACGCATATTAGCCAGGCGTTAAATAAGGTTACTATATCAATATGCTTGGATGAGGATAACTTAAGGAAATTGTAAACAGCCCCAAAACCAGTGCATTCAACCTAAGTTACCGTCAAATAAACAAAGGCAATATAAACACCAAGTAAAATCATACCATCACGCCAACCTAGGCGCAGGCCTTTGGGAATAAATACAAGAGGAAGTATAAGAAAAGAGATACCCAACATCCAAAAAATGTCGTTGCTTAACAATCCATCATCCATTACTTTAATTGGTGTGATAATAGATGTAATGCCCAAAACGGCCAAGAGGTTAAAAATGTTAGACCCAATTAAATTCCCCAGAGAAATAGCTTTTTCTTTTTTGATGACCGCAATTACGGATGCAGCCAATTCCGGTATACTTGTACCTACCGAAACCACGGTCACAGCAATTATACGCTCACTAACGCCATATAATGTAGCTAAACCTACAGCTCCATTAATCAGCAACTCAGATCCGCCCCAAAGCGCCGTACCACCAAGACCTAAAAACAATACTAATTTATATAATGGCAAAGGCACATCATCTTCGGGTGCTTCATCCACAACGGCCTGCTTTTGAAAACGAAGCAGATAGACCAAAAAAGTAAATAAGGCCACCACCATAATAACACCTTCATACTGTTGCAACTCACCATCAAAGAAAAGAAAAGCAAAGAAAAGCAAAGACGCGGCCATCATAACCGGCCAATCTGTAGTATAAAAAGTTTTACGCACATCTATAGCCCCCAAAAGAACCGTTACCCCCAACACCAAACCAAGGTTTGCAATATTTGACCCAACCACATTACCCAATGCCAAATCCGGGAAACCGTCTAAAGCTGCCTTAATACTAACAATTAATTCTGGAGCAGAGGTAGCAAAAGACACTACCGTCATACCAATAACTATTTTAGGAATGTTTAATCTAAGAGAAAGTGCTACGGCAGATTTTAAAAGCCAATTACCACCTGCAATTAAAAGCGTTAGACCCAAGACAATAAAAAGAAGGTTCTGCATGTACGTATTTCAGAAAATTAAAGGACAAAGATATAGGAACATTTTAACTTAAGACCACCTTTTTAACCGAGTTGACACTACCCTCCGGGATAAGAAAAGTATCCCTCTTAAAAATGGATTTAACAAAAAACTTCTTATTCTTGACCAAACTTATGCTTAAAAAAGAAAAGACTTATAAAAAAGCTTCTTCATTTATTACATATTAATATGTTAATTGACATATTAACTAACAATTAAAAACTTAACTGAAGAAAATATTTTAAAATCATTAATCAAATCCGTTATTACACTTATAAAACAGCATTTAAATTGAATAATTCTCATCTATTTACTAGGAAATGGATGTTTCTTTTAATTATCTTGATTGGATAATCGATTATTGACAACTATCTATTAACCCTAAAAACCCCTAATTATGATTACACTTGCTAAAATTCTGTTACTCCTACTAGTATCACTGATCACGATAATAGCGTAAGTTGAATCATATAGGCCTATATACAAAAAAGACCGTCCTATGACGGTCTTTTATTTTATTTTCAATAAGTTAGTGTTTTTAATAACCTAGTTGATGAAAAAAGCATTTTTTAAGTTTCTTGCTAAAGCAAACCAAATCCTCCTTCCGTCTTTCTCTAAAAAAAGGCTTGATCTTTCTAAAGCCTCTAAATTTCAGATGGCCTTAATAGGTTGGCGTTACTTTGTCACCACACGTGCATTAGACTAGTAATTCAAAAGAGATTTCACCTCAGCATTCCCTAATTTATTCCTTCCATTTAAAAAATCTAGTTCTATTAAAAAATTACATTGAACAATTTCCCCTCCCAAACGCGTGATTAAATCACAAGTGGCCTTTGCCGTACCTCCGGTGGCTAGCACATCATCATGTACTAAGATTTTTTCTCCGGCCGTAATAGCATCACTATGTATCTCCAAAGTATCGGTGCCGTATTCCAAATCATAGGTCTGACTGGTCCTCGCGGCCGGTAATTTATTAGGTTTTCTCACAGGAATGAAACCTGCATTCAGTTTTTGAGCCAAAAGAGGCGCGAAAAAAAACCCACGGCTTTCCATGCCCACTACCTTATCTACCCTAACATCACCTACCATTTCAACAAGTTTATGCAACGTATACTGCATGGCACGGGCATTCGCCAACAAAGGTGTAATATCTTTAAAGACCACTCCTTCCTGTGGAAAATTGTCAATATCTCTAATAAAGGTTTTTAAATCCATTTAATATGTAACTTATATTTTGCCGTAAATGTAAAAAGAAATATATTTGCACCCCGTTAGATAAAAAGGTCGTTGCAAATGACCTCTTTTTATTTTCATTCAGAAAAAATCTAACTAAAGTATTTTTATTGGTCCTGTGGCGCAACTGGATAGCGCATCTGACTACGAATCAGAAGGTTACAAGTTCGAATCTTGTCAGGATCACTTCTAAATCCCTAGAAACATCTGTTTTTAGGGATTTTTTTGTGACCAATTCCACACAGATTACCAGTCTTGGCACATCTATCCAATGTAACATCTATTACATTCACTAGACAGATTACCTTTACATTTGCACAAACTTTTAATATGGATAGCATACTTCAGCCATGGCCATGGTACGTTTCTGGCCCATTGATTACGTCTGTTATGGTTTTTCTAATCTATTTTGGAAAGACTTTTGGCATGTCCTCAAACCTTAGAACATTTTGTAGTATTGGTGGAGCAGGAAAATATGCTGATTTTTTTAGATTTGATTGGAAGGCGCAACGTTGGAACTTAACCGTTGTTCTCGGCGCTATAATTGGCGGCTTTATTGCGGTTACTTTTCTTTCTGACGGATCCGCGATCGACCTGAACCCACAGACTATAACCGATCTAAAAGAACTGGGTTTTGAAAATGCCGGCGAAACTTTATTACCAGGTGAAATTTACGATTGGAGCAACGCACTTTCACTTAAAGGCCTACTCATATTAATAGTTGCTGGTTTTCTTGTAGGATTTGGCACACGTTATGCTGGCGGATGTACTTCTGGACACGCCATTACTGGCCTAAGCAATCTGCAACTACCTTCTTTAATAGCCGTAATCGGCTTTTTTATTGGAGGACTTATTATGACACATCTTTTACTCCCTCTAATTTTTTAAGTATGAAATTTCTAAAATTCTTATTCGTAGGTATATTTTTTGGTATTGTATTAGTGAAGTCTGAAGCGGTTTCCTGGTACCGAATTTATGAAATGTTCAAATTTCAGTCCTTTCACATGTACGGCATAATAGGCTCTGCAGTAGTGCTTGGCGCAATATCCGTATGGGTAATTAAAAAGTTGAAAGTTAAAAGTATTGAAGGCAAAGAGATTGACCTTCCCGCCAAGGATAAAAGTTTTACCCGTTATATATTAGGAGGTACCATTTTTGGATTAGGATGGGCATTAGCAGGTGCTTGCCCAGGGCCTATGTATATACTTTTAGGCGCTGGAGTATTCAGTATGTTGATAGTTATTGCAGCGGCAACCTTAGGCACCTTTGCTTATGGAGTGCTCAGGAGTAAACTACCCCATTAAAATAAACAGAAACCCTATTACACGATTTCTGCACTCAACCCCGCCTCCAATAATTTACCACAACGCGGTTCCAAATCCTTATACTCTCCGGTTTTTACCGTACACTTACCATTATAGTGTACAATAAGTGAGCATTGCTCCGCTTGAACAGGCGTATGATCACAAACATCAACTAAGGTTTCAATAACATGATCAAAAGTATTGACCTCATCATTGAATAAAACAATCTCGTTCTGTTTTACAACTTCTTCTTCTAATAATAGTTCTTCCGATACTTTTTCTTTGAAACTCATACTCATCAATTTAAAATAGTATACCTCTCTAAAATACGTATTTTACCGCAACCCAATTATTTTTTTCCAGATTTTTTTTAAACTTTAATCCTGACTTTACACAGGTTTCACTTATTAACGGAATATCTTCCGTATAGAATCCGCTTAAGAAAAGTGTTCCGTTTTCCTTTAGGTTTTCAGCGTAAACGGGAATGTCCGCCAATAGAATGTTCCTATTGATATTAGCTATTATGGTATCATACTTTCGCTCTCCCAGCAACGAAGAATCGCCTTCAAAGACTGAAATGTGGCTACAGTTATTTCGTTCTACATTTTCCTTTGCATTTAGATAACACCAATTATCAATATCTATAGCATCAATGTGTTTGGCATTTTTCATTGCGGCCAAAATGGCCAAAACTCCAGTACCACTACCCATATCCAAAACATCTTTTCCGTCAAAATCATTTTCAAGAATAAACTCCAGCATCATATGCGTGGTCTCATGGTGCCCCGTACCAAAGCTCATTTTTGGCTCAATAACAATATCATATTGAACTTCTGGCTTTTCGTGAAATGGCGCACGAACTACACACTGATCCGCAACTTGAATAGCTTCAAAATTCTCTTCCCAAGTGGCATTCCAGTTTTCTTGTTCTATTTCTTTTACCGAAAATTCAACCTGAAACAATTCATTATCAAGAATTTCTACGGACTCTAGAATATCCTCGTTCCAATCACCCTTTTGGATATAGGCCAAGACCCCTTCCTCATTCTCCACAAAACTCTCAAAACCAACCTCACCCAGTTCCGCAATTAAAATATCCGATCCAGGTTGCAATGGTGTTATGGTAAAATTATATTCAATGTATATGATGTTTGACATTTTTCTTTTTTGAACGGGTTCTTGGTCGTTTTTATCTTCAAGTACTTACGAAAACCTTAAAAGACTTTCTTCACTGTGCTATTTGCAATTTCACTCTTAAAATGAAAACCCTTTCCGCAACGGTTGGGAAAGGGTTTTTTAAAAAATACTATTCCAATTTATTAGATAGCTTTTATAATAGCTACAAAATCATCTGCAACCAATGAAGCTCCTCCAATAAGGCCACCATCTACATCTGGCTTACCAAAAATTTCTTCAGCATTAGCAGGCTTTACACTACCTCCGTAAAGGATGGAAACATTGTTTGCTATTGAAGCATCATATGCTTCTGTAATTGTTTTACGGATGAAAGCGTGCATTTCCTGAGCTTGTTCCGGCGAAGCTGTTTCACCCGTTCCAATGGCCCATACAGGCTCATACGCCAAAATTATCTTACTCCAATCAGAAGCTTCCAAAGAGAAAAGTGCATTCTTCAACTGACTTTCAACTACTTTAAAATGATTGTCGGATTTTCTATCTTCAAGCTCTTCACCAAAGCAAAACATAACCCGAATGTTCTTTGATAAGGCAGTAGCTACTTTTTTTGCTAAAATCTCATCAGTTTCACCAAAGTAAGCCCTTCTTTCCGAGTGACCAATTATTGCTGTATCTATACCGATATTCAACAACATATCTGCAGAAATCTCACCTGTATAAGCACCATTTTCAGCAAAGTGCATATTCTGGGCAATAACCTCAACTACCGAAGAATCTAAAGCTTTTACCGCAGATGCCAAGTTTACGTATGTTGGCGCAACCATAACTTCCGCTTGTGTATCTGGCAATTTAGCTGCCAATTCTGTCAACAAAGCTTCAGTTTCAGCTAAGTTTTTATTCATTTTCCAGTTTCCTGCAACAATTTTACTTCTCATTTTCAATGTATTTTGCGTTATGTATGGGGTATGACCTAAAGTTATCGACTTCAAAAATCAATCGAAAATCAACTCATCTAAATCATTATAATGTACTTTTTGTTTTATAGTTCCTTTTTCCAAAACCAGGGCTCCAGGATTGGATCGGACAATTGTTTTTAAAGCGGTCTCGTCCGTAAAATAAAATTCAAAATTAAGCTTATATTCTTTCATCAAAGCGTCTTTTAGCTCGTCATTAGAAGCGGACATACCGATTACCTTATAGCCTTTTTTCACCGCTCTATCCGTCACTTTTTTAACCTCGGAATACTTGTCCCTATTTGTCTTATGAAGGTCATACGCTATTATCATTACCAATTTGGGCTCCTGCAATAAAGAATCCGCAAAATTAACGCCCTCCTGCTCTATGGTAAAATCATGAATAGGTGGCTCATAGCCTTTTTGAACTTCGGTAGTTTCTACATCAACAAACTCGCCGTCTACTTGGGGGTAATCTCCTTGGGTAACGATTATTTTATCCTCTCCATTAACGTTAAACCGCCAGGCATAATCATAAATTGGCTTGGGTGCATCATCTGGCACCGTCATACCTTCACTAATATTATCTCCAATTTTATACGGCCTAAAGTCTATAACAGGCAGGTGGTTCAGCACATATACACAGTACCCGACACAAAGCACTAATGATGCAAGTGTTACAATTCTCTTTGCATTAGCTCCAAAAATGGGCGTTATATATTTTCTGCCTTTGAAAAGGAGAATAATGAGCGCAAGAAGGATAATATCTTTTGAAAACGATTCCCAAGGTGTAAGTTTAATAGCGTCTCCAAAACAACCACAATCCGTCACCTTATTGAAGTACGCCGAATAAAATGTTAAAAAAGTGAACCCAATTATCATTAACAACAAGCTCCACACAGTAAACTTCACTCTAAAACCTACTAAGAGCATCACTCCTAAAAGCACTTCAAAAATCACTACAAAAATAGAAATTGCTAAAGCGTGAGGCTCAAAAAATGGAAGGTCAAGCACACCAGAACTAAAATATTCTTCTAACTTAAACGAAAAACCTACGGGGTCATTCAGTTTTACAAAACCACTAATGATAAAAAGTATACCTACAAACACTCGGCTAATGCCTACAAGATATTTCATATTATGATTTAGGGGTTACACCAAGATGGATCATCGCAAAAATTGCATAGTTGACCATATCTTGATAATTAGCATCAATACCTTCGCTTACTAGAGTCTTTCCTTTATTGTCCTCAATTTGTTTAACCCGTAAAAGTTTTTGCAAAATTAGGTCTGTTAAAGAACTGACTCGCATATCTCGCCAGGCCTCACCATAATCATGGTTTTTATTTTCCATAAGTGTTTTGGTGGTAGTAGCATGTTTATCAAAAAGAGATACGGCCTCTTCTACGGAAAGATCTGGCTGATCGGCAATACCCTTCTCCAATTGAACAAGTGCCATTATAGAATAGTTAATAATCCCTATAAACTCGGAACGTTCGCCTTCGTCTACTCTGCGCACTTCATTTTCTTGCAAACTTCGGATGCGCTGCGCCTTAATAAAAATCTGATCCGTTAATGAGGGAAGTCTTAAGATCCGCCAAGCACTACCGTAGTCTTTCATTTTCTTTTCAAAGAGGTCTCTACAAATTTTGATTACCTCATCATATTCTTCGGATGTCTTATGCATGGCTATCCCTTCTAATTTGCGTAAATTTCACTCAAAATTTTGAATTATTCAAAGTTCGTGTTTTAAACTTGGTTAATCAAGGGATACGGCTTCAACTTTATCACATATGACCCTAAATTGTAAAGGCAAGCTCATTGACCTATCTACTCCAAAAGTAATGGGCATTTTAAACCATACCCCCGATTCGTTTTTCGACGGTGGAAAATACCAAAATGAGACTGCAATTCTAACGCAAGTCGAAAAAATGCTGAATGATGGAGCCACCTTTATTGATGTTGGCGGCTACAGTTCTAGACCCGGTGCCGACCATGTTACAGAAGATGAGGAATTAAATCGTATGGCACCTCTTACAACCTTATTAATCAGTCATTTTCCTGAAATTATTCTATCCATAGATACGTTTAGAAGTAAAGTAGCTTCCACTTGTCTCGATGCAGGCGCCGCTATTATTAATGATATATCTGCAGGAAAACTTGACGAAAACATGCTTTCTACGGTAGCCAAACATCACGCACCATACATTATGATGCACATGAAAGGGTCTCCTCAAAACATGCAGCAACAAACAGACTACAACAACCTTTTGGTAGATATCATACAGTATTTTTCAGAGCGAATTGCAGCTGCCAAAGCATTGGGGATTAATGATATTATGGTAGACCCAGGCTTTGGTTTTGCTAAAACCACGGATCAGAATTATGAAATTCTACAAAAACTTGAGCTTTTTAAGAACTTAGACCACCCTATTTTAATTGGTGTAAGCAGAAAATCCATGATTTACAAAGTACTTAAAACCGATGCAGAGAGGGCCTTAAACGGCACAACGGCACTTCATATGGCAGCATTAATGAAAGGCGCCAATATTTTAAGGGTTCATGACGTTAAAGAAGCGTATGAATGTGTTAAACTTGCAGAAGAATTAATGCCTTGTTAAAAGTGTATGGTTTTCATTAATTTTACAAAAACACCTCCGAATTGGATTTTCTGAATTTTCTTGAATTTAAGATTACCGACATACTAGATATTATTCTGGTAGCCATACTGCTGTACTACATTTACAAATTAGTACGCGGCTCTGTAGCTATTAATATTTTTATCGGTATCGTTATTGTTTGGGGTTTTTGGAAACTTACAGAACTATTGGGCATGGAAATGATCAGTAGCCTGGTGGGTGCCTTTATGCAAGTAGGCCTTATTGCCTTGATTATTGTTTTTCAACAAGAAATTAGAAAATTTCTTTTAATGATTGGATCTACCAACTTTGCCAATAAAAGAAACTTCATAAAACATTTTAAGTTTTTAAAGCAGGATGGTGTCTCCGTAAGCATGGATGTGGATGCCATTATTTCCGCTTGCAAAAAAATGAGTTCTACTAAAACAGGTGCCTTAATTGTTTTAGAACGAAATAACTCTTTGGACTACATAAAATCTTCTGGGGACAAAATGCATATTGAAGTAAACAAGCCTATTTTAGAAAGCATCTTTTATAAGAACAGCCCGTTGCACGATGGTGCCGCAGTCATAGAAAACAACTACGTGGTTGCTACTAGGGTAATTTTACCTGTTTCTAACGAACGCAACATACCTTTGCGCTATGGTCTTCGCCACAGGGCGGCTGTTGGTATTTCTGAAAAAACAGACGCACTGGCATTGGTAGTCAGCGAAGAAACCGGACATATCTCGTACATTAAAAATGGACGGTTCGTAGATTTTGGCAGTATGGATGAATTAAGTTCTATTATCAAAGACGACCTAATAGATTAAGCAACTTCCTCAGAAAGAAACTGAGCTTCATAAAGACTGCTATAATATCCACCTTTTTTCAACAGTTGTCTATGTGTTCCCGTTTCAACTATTTTTCCGGCATCCATCACAATAATCTTATCCGCTTTCTTTATGGTAGCCAAACGGTGTGCAATGATGATTGAAGTTCTACCTTCAGTAATTTTTTCAGTTGCCCTTTGTATCAACTGCTCAGAATAGGTATCCACAGATGATGTTGCCTCATCTAAAACTAAAATACTTGGGTTACTTACGTAGGCGCGCAAGAACGCAATTAGTTGGCGTTGCCCACTAGACAGCATTGTACCCCTTTCTTTTACATTATAAAGATAACTGCCCGGCAGACTGGTAATAAACTCATCTACCCCGATCTCTTTGGCAGCCGCTTCAATTTGTTCAAGACTAATGGCATCGTTCTTTAAAGAAATATTATTCTCAATTGTATCGGCAAAAAGAAAAACATCTTGTAATACAACAGCAATCTGGGACCGCAACGACGTTAAACTAAAATCCTTAATATCTACATCATCAACCAAAATAGAACCTGAATTAATCTCGTAAAACCTATTCAATAAATTAATAATAGTAGACTTTCCGGCACCAGTCGCTCCAACAATGGCAACAGTCTCGCCTGCTTTCACCTCAAAAGAAACACCATGAAGCACTTCTTCATCTTCCAAGTACCCGAAACGTACATCTTTAAAAGCAATATCTCCCTTAACATCGTCTTTAACGACTGTTCCTAAATCTTGAATATTGCTCTGCGTATCCAAAATTTTAAAAACCCTGTTTGCTGCTACCATCCCCATTTGTAGCGTATTGAACTTATCTGCGATTTGCCGTAAAGGACGAAAAAGCATATCGATCAACAGTATAAAAGCGAACAACGTACCCAGCTCTTCTTTAGAAAGATTGGAAACATTCTGAAGCCCTCCATACCACACAATTAGCCCCACCGCAATAGACGAAGAAATTTCTGCAATCGGAAAGAAAATGGAGTTGTACCACACCGTTTTTAACCATGCATTCTGGTGCTTCTCATTAATAACTCTAAATTTCTCACTTTCAATTTTCTCACGAGTAAACAATTGTACGATTTTCATACCCGTAATCCGCTCCTGTACAAATGAATTAAGATTGGAAACCTGTGCTCTTACCTCCGCAAAAGCAACTTTCATAGCCTTTTGAAATAGGCGAGTTGCATAAAGTATTAATGGTAGAATGGCAAAAACGATAAGTGCCAAACGCCAGTTCATTACTAACATTACCACAGCAGCAATCAGCATTTTTAGCAAATCTGCGACGATAACAAAAAAACCTTGGCTGAAAATCTCACCTATTCGTTGCATATCCGCAACTGCACGAGTAACCAAAACACCTAATGAAGAGTTATCAAAATACTTCATCCTAAAGCCTAGCATATGCTGAAATAGCTTGATGCGAATATCCTTAATAACCGATTCACCCAACCAGTTGGCGTAATAATTGAACAAAAGTTGACAAATAACCTGCCCTAAGAGAACACCGGCCATTGCCAAGGTTAGCATTAATAACTTCTCCTCATCCCCTAATTTAATGGCGTCATCAATAATCTTCTGGACGATTATTGGAGTCATCACAGCAAAGCCCGATAAAAGGATTGCCGCAAAGGCAACCCCATAAAAGGTGGTTCGATACGGACGCGTATGCGCCAAAAGACGCTTAAACAAACGCATATCAAATGCTTTTCCAGACTCTTTATCCATGCTTTTCAATACTCTTTTTGGGGTATAAAACAGAGGTCAAATATAGCCCTTTTGCCGGTACCGATGGCCCTGCATTACTTCTGTTCTTGCTATTTATGATTGATTTAACATCGTCCACTTTTATTTTGCCTGTGCCTACATCTAGCAAAGTACCTACCACGGCACGCACCATATTTCTTAGGAACCGGTCTGCAGTTATGGTAAAGACAAGTTTATCTTCTTTTAACTCCCAAACCGCCTTTTTCACATCGCATAAATACGTCTTTACATCTGTATGCGTTTTTGAAAAACATTCAAAATCATTATACTGAAGAAGTAAACGTGCAGCTTCGTTCATTGCCTCAACATTCAATGTGTGTTTTATGTAATGTGCAAAATCACCTAAAAACGGGTTCTTATATTGCAACACCCAATATTCATAAGTACGTTCTTCCGCATCAAACCGTGCATGGGCATCAGAGTTTACCAGAAAAACATCATGCACCGCAATGGCTTCTGGCAATAGGGAATTCAATCTATATACTAACTGCTCTAAATCTTGAATTTCATCAACGTTAAAATGGGCGAACATTTGCTTGGCATGAACACCTGCATCCGTCCTTCCCGCTCCCGTTAATGCTACCGGCATACGCAACAAAGTGGAAAAAGCTTTTTCTAGAACTTCCTGCACAGTAATGGCGTTAGGTTGGTTCTGCCAACCATGATAGTCTTTACCTAAGTATGAAAATTCAACGAAATATCTCAACTGAAACCTTTAATTTTGTGAAGCTCAAAGATACTTCTCTTTAAGTAGACAGAACAAGGCCTTAAAAATTATTGATAAGGTTAAATCTCACAACATAATTTCTTCCCAATTAGATGACCAAAATCCTATTACTTTCCGATACCCATTCACACATAGACGACACTATTTTAAAGTATGCCCGTCAAGCGGATGAAATATGGCATGCGGGTGATATTGGCTCTTTGGAAATAACCGATACACTTCAAAAAATAAAACCTTTAAGAGCTGTGTATGGAAATATTGATGACCATGTGATTCAAAAAGAATTCCCCCTAAACGACCGTTTTTTCTGTGAAGGTGTTGAAGTTTTTATGACCCACATTGGTGGCTACCCCCCTAAATACAATGTTAGAACCCGAGATATTATCAGAGCGAATCCGCCTAAATTATTTATATCCGGACATTCCCATATCCTTAAAGTTATGATGGATAAAAAATTGGGCGTGCTACATATGAACCCTGGCGCTTGTGGCAAACACGGTTTTCATCAGGTAAGGACCATGCTTCGTTTTGTTATAGACGGAAAGGAAATAAAAGATTTAGAAGTTGTAGAACTTGGAAAAAGATAAAAATATAGGGCAGCAATTCTATTGGCCGCCCTCATTTTTCTCTATCAATATTCTAACGAAACTCCCAAAGAGAAGGTACCTCCGTCGTATATATTTTTGCGCTCCACTAAAAAACCTGAATAATCAGAATAATTGGCTACCAAATTTAAATGGTCCGTTAGCTTATACATAGATGTAATTCCAAAATTGGTAAAAGTCGTGCCTTCGCCATACAGGAAAGAACCACTTTGATTGTTGGTTTCTGAAGATAATTTTTCCTGAATTTTCAATTTACCTATTAAATATAGCTTATCAAAGAACAAGTGCCCCACCTCTGCACCTACCTGAAGTTGGTTGCTAAAAGATTCCGTTCTAAAATTCACACTGGTAAATGCAGAGGCATATGTCTTTCCGTTTGCAAAACCATGGGAAGCCGTTAAGGTGGTCCACACATTAAACTCACCATCTGACAACGGGAGATTAATTTCATTGAATTGACCAAAGTCATCCGGGGTAGTAGACTGAGCAAAATTTTCTCCATTATTACTTGGAATATCCAGAGCCACTTGCAAGGACAGTGGAAAGTTCTTTAGCAGCTTATATTTTACGGCCAATTGAATATTTCCTACTCCAGCAACCGTTTCGGTAGTACTAAAACTATTCAACCGCACAATAGGAACGTCCACTAAAGCCGTAAATCGGTCTGTGATACCATATTCTCCGTATAACAACAATCCGCCACTATTAAAGGTACTACCTTGGTCTGCCAATCTACCTTCCGTAGTGTAGTAATCATTAGAGGAAAAATATGATGCCGTGGCTTGCACATAAAATCCTTTTGCTTCTCGTGTCCATCCACTTTGTGCTTGTGAAAAATATGCACAAAAACCGCATATTACGAGTATGATATATTTATTTGTTTTCATAATTCTGTTACTTTATTGATAGGTGTCATCCAGTAGCAAACCGAAGGCCTAAAAAGAAAAAAAGCCTTTGGGAGACATAGAAAAACAGAATTATGCGTCTCTATTCCCAAAGGCCATAAAATTTTATTTACTGTAACTCTGCATTTCCGAAAGGAATATTGGCAGTAGCACACCATAAGATGATATGCGAGTATTTGGCTTCTGGCGTTGCATCTAGTTTAATGTACATCTCACCATTGCCCTGCACATTACCAATCAGCATTAAATCAGGGTTTCCATTTGCCGGATCAGCAGTAAAAGTTTCTGAAGTAGACAAAAATATACCAACTGTACCCGTACCTAGTTCCGTCATAAAATCATCTGCAAAATGAACAAAATCCGTATCGTTCGTATCTTTTCCTAATTCCACAAGCCCTTCTGTAGGCGTACCACTTTCAGCAGTTAAATTTCCGCTACTAGCTACGGTAAAATCACCAACCGGCATGGATGAATCTACTTCAACGGTTTCAGTTTCAGTAACCGTTTCGGTAACGGTTACAGTTTCCACATCGTCATCTGAACAACTTACTACTAACGCTGTCATGGCAAAAGCTACTAGTGCAAAAGAAAATTTTCTGTTTTTCATAATCGTAAAATTTAATTGTTTATCATTATGAAACAGATGTAATACTGACTATCAATACCCCCTCTGTTTCTTGAGACAAACATAGAGCGGCGGTATCACGAAGAATTCAAGAAAGTATGAAAAGTCTATCACAACAATTAAGCATCTTGGGATACTTTTGTGATATTCCCAAAGAAAGTGGCAGATTTTCCTAGAAAAAAAGCATAAAAAAAACCCGGTAACTACTCCGGGTTTTACGCACTAATACTACTAAGATGTTAGGCTTATCGCAAACGATCAACAGATTTCACAAGATCCTCATCCTTCTTAATGGCCCTATTTGCAAGAACCAAGAAAACGATAGAAATAATAGGAATGAGCATCCCAATACCCTTCTCCGAGACCAAAATCTCTCCGGATAAGTTTAGCGAACGGTAAACGAAAAATCCTAGTAAAAAAAGATTCAATATCATATTCAATCTGTTTACCACAAATTGATTTTTTCTATTTTTAAATAATACTATAGCTACAAGTGCAAGCAATGCCGAAACATAAAATGCACCTGATATAAAAACGTCATTTTTTGCAAAAATTTCATTTCCTTCCGCATCTGACCACAGGTTTACCCAAAAAGGCAGTATTCCGGTAATAAGGATAACTATCAATAAATAAACAGTCTGTATTCTTTGAATCATTCTATAAATGCCGTTTTGCTCCACAAAAATACACGTCTTTTTGAAAAAAAACAGTGTCACAAGCAAAATAATTCGTAATATTGTGAGATTATTAGTTATTACACTTACCTTTTGGGAAATCTTTCCCTAGTAATACTCGGATAACAATTCACTTCTTACCAATACTAGAACGTATAATTTATATCATACTTAATGTTTGAAATTTCAGATTTAAAAGCAAAAAAACTGCCTGAATTGCAGGAAATTGCCAAAGGCCTTAATGTGCCAAAGTTCAAAACCCTAAAAAAACTGGACCTTGTTTATCAAATCTTAGATGTACAGGCAGCCAATCCGAAAGTTGTAGCAGAAGTTACTGCACCAAAAACAGAGGAAAAACCAAAGCCCAAGCCAAAACCAAAACCTAGGGCTCGAAAGCCAAGAACGGCACCCGCGGCCGAGGCTAAAAAAGCAGAAGTTAAAACTGCTTCTCCAGAAAAAACAGAAAAAACAGAGCAGGCTGCACCAGCTCCGTCTGAAACAAAAAAACCACGTCCTAGACCGGTAAAGAGAGAGCCTAAAAGCAACCAACAGCACAAAAACCAAAATTCCTCCAACGGTAACACTAAAAATCAACGTCACCAAAAATCCTCTAATTACGATAAGAGTAACTTTGATAAAGACTTAAAAAACCGTTACAAAGAACCAGAATTTGAGTTTGACAGTATTATTGAAAGTGAAGGGGTTCTTGACATCATGCAGGATGGTTACGGATTCTTACGCTCTTCTGACTATAACTACCTTTCTTCCCCTGATGATATTTATGTATCTCAGTCGCAGATTAGATTGTTTGGCTTAAAAACCGGAGATACCGTATTAGGAAATGTAAGACCTCCTAAAGAAGGTGAAAAATATTTTCCTTTAATCAAGGTGAACAAAATAAACGGAATTGACCCTCAAGTGGTGAGAGACCGTGTTTCTTTTGAACATTTAACTCCACTTTTCCCTCAGGAAAGATTTAAATTAGCAGAGAGACAAAGCAATATATCCACTAGAATTATAGACTTGTTCTCCCCTATCGGTAAAGGACAAAGAGGTATGATCGTTTCGCAACCTAAAACAGGTAAGACCATGCTGTTGAAGGATATCGCAAATGGTATTGCGGCCAATCACCCTGAAGTGTATCAAATTATACTTTTAATAGATGAACGTCCTGAAGAGGTAACGGATATGCAACGTAATGTTCAAGGTGAAGTAATTGCTTCTACTTTTGACAAAGAGCCTTCTGAGCACGTTCGTGTAGCCAATATAGTTTTAGAAAAAGCAAAACGTTTGGTTGAATGTGGCCATGATGTAGTGATCCTATTGGACTCCATTACACGTTTAGCAAGAGCATACAACACCGTACAACCTGCTTCTGGTAAGGTATTGAGCGGTGGTGTAGACGCCAACGCATTGAACAAACCAAAACGGTTCTTTGGAGCGGCCCGTAATATAGAAGGCGGAGGATCGCTTTCTATAATTGCAACGGCCCTTACAGAAACCGGTTCTAAAATGGACGAAGTTATCTTTGAAGAATTTAAAGGAACAGGTAATATGGAACTTCAATTGGATCGCAAAATATCCAACAGAAGAATATTCCCTGCTATTGACCTTACTTCTTCCAGTACTCGTAGAGACGATTTATTATTGGACAAGGAAACCATACAGCGTATGTGGATCATGCGCAAGTACCTTGCGGATATGAACCCAATAGAAGCAATGGAGTTTATTGAGCAACGTTTTAAACAGACCAAGAACAACGAAGAGTTCTTGCTCACCATGAATCAATAATATCGACTTGATAGACTAAAAATATCAAACTTTAAAATCCCGAATTCCTTATTACACGGAATTCGGGATTTTTTATGGTTTAGATTCACCTACTTTTTCTTCAAAAAAATAGCTAATAATACCACTTTTTTAGACTTATAGTTGGCAAAAGATTACGGAATTCTATAGATCACATTCTAATTATCCAATTTTTCGGATATCTTTATAGCGCAAAAATTAATTACTTCCCCCGAATTTTGCATGTATAACAAGTAGAACTTAAAAACTTTATGTCATGAAAAATTCGTTGAAATTAGCGCTTACCTGCGCCACATTTATCCTTTTATTATGTATTTCCAGTTGTGTTGAAAAAAAGAACACACCTTGCCCAGAATGCCCATCTGAAACTGTCGCGGACACAGCCTACAGTAATGGCATTATCATGCCGGATAAAGCCCATAAACTTTACGCTAACTATAAAGATAGACGCGTAGACCTTATTCAAGATTATGAAGATGCTATAGACAATGAAAACAAAGACCCTAAACAGCAATACGATAAAAAAAACCAAAGTACCGAAAGCAGCAATGAAGACACTGCCAATTCAAGAAAATTTAAAGTAGCACGCTATGTCTCTTATGAATATGAAGACCTGAAAAAATACTTGGCCTATATTGAAAAAGAAGCTGAGCTATCAGACGAGAAACTCACTACCTTACGATTTTATTTTGGTAACTACGCCAACGAAAAGAAATTTGAAGACGGCAAACCGGTAAAACACCCAAGACAGAATACCGTTATGATGTCCCCTACCGTGAACCGAGACGGCGCAGACCATATATTTTACATTGATGACGCAAAAGAAGGGAAGGACAGAGTTGTTCTTTTAGACAACAACTTTAACAAAAGAAAAGGAGATGGAGCAAATCAAATGACGCCAAACACAAAAAATGAAGCTTCATTTTTACCTGGATTTTTATCCGCACCAAGCGCACCATTCTTTGCAGCAAAAAGCACAACTAAGAATGAAGGACATTCCAATCCATAAAATAGAAAATTTAGGTTAAAAATCACCCTTTTGGCAGATCTTGATTTTTTTTTAAAGAATGCACTAATCCCAATGTATGCCATTACGTTGGGATTAGCTTTATTTAAGTACCCAAAGTATTTTGAATCAAAACTTAAATATCTACCTATCATCTTCATTTACACTTTACTAAATGAATTTTTAGGGTATTTAATTAATAATTACGAGGAGTTTAGCTTAATCTCGGCAAAGACCTATCAAAATTACAACTGGCTAATATATAACATCTATATGGTGGTTTTCTACCTATATTTTTTTTATGTTTTTAGATTCTATATTGAAGATTCAAAACAAAAACAAAATATACAGTATGGCGCAATTTTCTTTTTGTTCATCTGTTTGATAAATGCTTTTATTGATAGCTTTAGCAAATTACCACAAGTGTATTCTTATATCATGGGAGGAATCATCCTTGTGTACTGTTGTTTTTCGTATTTAAATAAGTTTTACAAAATCAACAAAATTTTCATAGCCAAGGAAAATCTTCTATTCTGGCTAAGTATTGGCTTATCGGTTTTTTACATCGGATACCTTCCTCTTAAAATCATAAGACACATACATCTAATTAACGATACCACACCCTCAATACTAATCAAACGAATTCATTTCACCTTAATCGTGGTAAACTACCTATGCTTTATTATCGGTTTTCTAAGAATGAAAAGAAGATTACCCAAATAAAGTTATGTTTTCATTAGACTTACACAATTCTTTATTGATAGCTTAATTTCAAATACACTTTTCCAATATAATTTATAATTTCGTCACTCCACAGGGTGAAAATCTCTTATAAAGTTCATCAATTCAACTAATAACCTTAGGTCAATATCAAATTACACTATATTGCCATATGCTAGAACAGTTATTAGATAATCTATTTATGCCATTCTATGGAATAACCCTGCTAGTATCTCTGTATAAATACCCTAAATATTTTGACACCAAGTTACAGTACCTACCCATTATCTTCTTATACACTTTTTTAAATGAGCTTCTTGGGTACCTAATTTTCTCAAACTACAACATCAGCTTGTTTAAAAACAGCACTTACACTAAATATAATATAGCTATCTACAACATTTACAATATTATATTCTACTTATATTTCATCTACATCTTTATGTATTACATAAAAGATTCTAAAATCAAAAAAAACATTAAACATGGGATGATGGTTTTTGTAGTAGTAGCTCTTGCAAATCCACTTTTTCAAAGCTTTTCTCGCTCGTCGCAGATAGGCACCTACGTTTTTGGGGGAATTGTTTTATTAGGGTCCATTTACTCGTATCTAAAAGAACTCCCTAAGAAGCAAAAAAACAAATGGAGCAAATGCCTACTTTTTTGGCTCGCTTCTGGCCTACTGATATTCTATATTGGCTATATTCCCATAAAAGTTTTCAGACACTACTTCAACATACCTGCAGCACTAGAGAACTCCATACTGCGACCATTACATATAGCCCTAATTATAGTTTGCTATGTATGTTTTACCATTGGTTTTCTAAGAATGAAACAGAGGCTACCCGAACAAGGCTAGTTTGTTAACCATTAGGCATAAAAAAAAGCCCTGATGTACAGTTACATCAGGGCTTTTTATAGATTTTATAAATCTTACAATGCAGCTACGTGCTTTGCTAATTTACTCTTTAAGTTTGCTGCTTTGTTATTATGAATAATATTTCGTTTAGCCAATCTATCGATCATACTAACAATGCTAGGCAATAAAGCTTCAGCATCCTTCTTATTTTCTTCACTACGCAATTTCTTTATAGCGTTACGTGTAGTTTTGTGCTGATATCTGTTACGAAGACGTACCGCTTCGTTTCTTCTGATTCTTTTTAATGCTGACTTGTGATTTGCCATCTTCTTCTAACTTGTTATAATTTTTTAAAAAATTCCTTTCGAACCTTTTGTAGTCCGTAGGGGAATCGAACCCCTGTTACCAGGATGAAAACCTGGCGTCCTAACCCCTAGACGAACGGACCATTAAATCAATCTTTGGATAAAAATCCAGTTACTCTTGTAGTCCGTAGGGGAATCGAACCCCTGTTACCAGGATGAAAACCTGGCGTCCTAACCCCTAGACGAACGGACCATACTTTGCGCAATTGCGGATGCAAAAATACAATTATTTTTTACTAACGCAATAGTTAGCATAATTTTTTTAATAAGCTTTTGCAAAAAGTACTCTTTTTGATGATGATTTTCCGGTCACCATACACTTACCCTCTTTGTTTTCGGCATCTAGAGGAATACATCTTATGGTTGCCTTGGTATCATTTTTTATTTTTTCTTCGGTTTCATTGGTTCCATCCCAATGAGCAGAAATAAACCCACCTTTTTCATCCAAAACCTTCTTAAACTCCTCATACGTATCTACTTCGGTAATATTTTCCTCTCTAAACGAATGAGCTTTTTGATAAATGTTCGTTTGAATATCCTCTAAAAGAAATTCAATTTTAGCAACTACATCATCCATTGGCACAGTTTCTTTTTCCAAAGTATCCCTACGTGCCACTTCATATGTACCGTTTTCTAAATCACGTTGCCCAATTGCCAAACGAACTGGAACACCTTTCAATTCATATTCATTAAACTTGAAACCAGGCTTGTGCGTATCCCTATTATCAAACTTCACAGATATTCCTTTAGCCCTTAACTCCTTCACCAACGGCTCAACTTTTTCAGAAATAGCATCCAATTGTTCAATGCCTTTATAAATAGGCACGATTACAACTTGGATTGGTGCTAACTTCGGAGGCAAAACCAATCCATTGTCATCACTGTGGGTCATTATCAATGCTCCCATAAGGCGAGTAGAAACTCCCCAAGAAGTAGCCCAAACATGTTCTTGCTTCCCTTCTTTTGTTGCAAATTTTACATCAAAAGCTTTGGCAAAGTTCTGCCCTAAAAAGTGAGATGTACCTGCCTGTAAAGCTTTTCCGTCCTGCATTAAAGCTTCTATGCAATAGGTTTCAACCGCACCGGCAAAGCGTTCACTTTCCGTTTTCACCCCTTGTATAACCGGCATGGCCATGTGCTCTTCGGCAAACTCGGCATAAACACCGTTCATTCTTTCCGTCTCTTCTATTGCTTCTGCTTCAGTAGCGTGTGCGGTATGCCCTTCTTGCCATAAAAATTCCGCAGTTCTAAGGAACAAACGCGTACGCATTTCCCAACGGACCACATTGGCCCATTGATTGATCAACAAAGGCAAATCCCTATACGACTGTATCCACCCTTTGTAGGTATTCCAGATAATAGCTTCACTTGTTGGACGTACTACCAACTCCTCTTCCAACTTAGCATTTGGGTCCACCCTTAATTTACCTGGACTATCAGGATCATTCTGTAGTCTGTAGTGCGTAACTACCGCACATTCTTTTGCAAAGCCTTCTGCATTCTTCTCTTCGGCTTCAAATAAACTTTTAGGCACAAATAATGGAAAATAAGCATTTTCATGGCCTGTCTCTTTGAACATCTTATCTAGAGCCGCTTGCATTTTCTCCCAAATAGCAAAACCGTATGGCTTGATTACCATACAACCTCTTACCGCCGAGTTTTCAGCTAAATTGGCCTTCACTACGAGTTCGTTATACCATTTGGAATAATCCTCGCTGCGCTTTGTCAAATTCTTACCCATTATATTTAGTTTGGCACAAAACTTGTGCTTATGTTAGCAAAATAATTGGGTAAAACTACTTATTTTTACTATGTTCAACAATAAAAAATTGCACCCATGATATATTTACTATCCCGCAGTAAAATACGCTTTATCGCACTTTGCACCCTAACGGGCATTGTTGCAGTATCTTGTGGCTCATACCAGTCCGCATCGTACTATGACAATGATGGAATTTATTCCAGCAACAACCAAGTCAGTGTAGAGCGACAAGAAAGACAACAGCAAACTCAGGCCAATGACGAACCTTATTCCGATTATTTTGGCCAACAAGCGGGTCAATATGACCAAATGCTGGATGGAGAAATTTTTACCGATATAGATTCATACTCAAGTGGAACTGCACAGGATAGTATTTCTGATGGGCAACTTACAGATTATTACAACAACGACAATGACTATGCCGGTTACGCAGGATGGGGCGATAATTCAACCGGTGTAAGTATAAATATTTATGATAACGGCTGGGGCGGTTACGGTGGTTTTGGCTGGAGTTCGCCTTGGTTATATAGTGGATATGGTTGGGGCGGTTACGGATACGGAGGCTACTATAACCCTTGGAGATACCGTTATAGCCCATGGGGATGGGGCGGTTACGGATATGGCTATGGTGGTTTTTACGGTGGATTCCGTGGCTATGGCTGGGGCGGATACGGAACTTGGTGCCCTCCATACGGTTATTACAACGGATACAATAATTACTCTTATAGAAACCAAAGATATGCCTACAACCGAAGCAGAAGAGGGTATTACACAAATACCAATGCTATTGCCGGCGGGAATTCAAGATATGTTTCACGGAGCTCTAACGTAAGCAGAAGCAGCAGGTCTACACCAAGATACTCTGCAAACAATTCAAGATCAAGATCTACTACCAACAGAAGTTCTGCCTCGGGCAGCTCTAGAAGCTATAGCAGTAACCGTTCAGGAACATCTGCATCTAGAAGAACTGTGGGTGTTGACAGAAACAGCGCATACAGAACAAGCAGAAGCACAAGGGCTACACCAAAATACAACAGCTCTTCACGAACCAGCACATCTAGAAGCAGCTCGTCTACCCCAAGAAGTTCTACCTACAGAAGTTCGGGAACAAGAACAAGTAGCAGCGGTACCTACAGAAGCTCAACACCTAGATCAAGTACTTACAGATCATCCGGTACAAGCAGAAGCACTTCTAGCGGAAGTACCTACAGAAGCTCAGGCAGGTCTTCAAGTAGTTCTAGTTCTTATAGAAGCTCTGGTAGTTCAAGTAGGACTTCATCCGGTTCTAGATCATCTGGATCAAGCTCCAGGTCATCATCAAGCCGAAGAAATTAAGTCCAAAATCCAAAAAAGTAACTTACTTTAAAATTGCTAGGAATGAAAAGATATTTAACATTCATAGGGCTATTTGCGTGTGTTATGGCAAGTGCCCAAAATATTAATGATGTTCTACGTTACAGTACGGAAAACCTTCAAGGTTCCGCGCGTTTTCAAGCCATGGGCGGTGCTTTTGGGTCCCTTGGTGGCGATTTGTCCGCTTTGAACATTAACCCTGCAGGAAGCGCAGTCTTTAATAACGGATTGTTTTCTATTTCCGGAACAAATTATCACAGGAACACAGATTCAGATTATAATGGTACACTACGCAACTCTACAGATAATAATTTTGACATCAATCAAGTTGGTGGTGTTTTTATTTTTAAATCTACCGATCCAGATAGCAAATGGAAAAAATTGTCGTTAGCCGTAAATTATGATGTAGTTCAAAATTTTGATGATCGCATTGTAACGTCAGGAAGAAGCAATGAAGGTATCGACAATTACTTTCTCGATTTTGCAGATGGAATTGAGTTGCAACCACTAAAACTGAGAGACAATGAAAGAATTGGAGATGCTTATTTAGACATTGGCGCAACAAATGGTCTTGGTTTTGCTGGCCAACAGGCTTTTTTAGGATTTCAAACGGGAATTATTGAACCTACGGTAGACGAAGATGACAATACTAGTTATTTCTCTAACGTCAACTATCAAGGAGTTGACCAAGATTTTCGTCAAAACATATCAGGTTACAACAGTAAATTTACGGTGAATGCCGCTACACAATATGGAGACAATTTCTATTTTGGGGCATCGTTGAACTTCCACACTATTCAATACGACAGATTGAATAGATATGATGAATCTCTTACCGATACCGATTCACAGGAACTAAGAACCGTGGCTTTTGACAATCTTCTGGTTACAGAAGGTACAGGGTTTTCACTGAGTCTTGGCGCAATTGCCAAGCTTAATGATGTGATTCGTCTAGGCGCCAGTTACCAATCTCCTACCTGGTATAGACTAACAGATAATTTCTCACAAGGAATAGATTCTAACTACCCACTGAAAGAAGATAGTTTTAACTTTTTTGATTTGAATTACGTTAACATCTTTGATTACCAGATTAAAACACCTGGAAAAATAACAGGAAGTGTTTCAGCCGTTTTTGGCAAATCAGGACTTTTAAGTGTTGATTACGGATACCAAGATATGTCTAATGCGGAGTTAAGACCAACAAGCGACTCAGGTTTTGCTGATGAAAATACTTTTATTTCCGAAAGTTTAGGTACTGTTTCATCTATTAGGGTTGGTGGCGAATACCGTATTCAAAGAGTTAGTCTAAGAGCTGGTTACCGATACGAGCAAAGCCCATACGAAAGTGGAAACATTGTTGGAGACCTTAATGGTATTTCAGGTGGTGTTGGGTACAATTTTGGAAGAAGTAGATTAGATTTAGCGGTGAACAGAACAGAGCAAGACGTGCTTCAATATTTCTTTGATACGGGAATAAACACTCCAGCATTGCTCAACAATGTAAACACCAATGTAACCATTGGATACACTTTAAATTTCTAGAAAAATAGAATTATATACAATCTAAAAGTCTGGCCCACGCCAGGCTTTTATCTTTTTAAGGCAAAGTGTGCCTTTGTGGTTTTAGCCACTTCAATATTATTTTCCTGCTCTCCATACTCAATCTTAAACCAATACGTAGATGAAGGCAAGGGATTACCATTAAGTGTTCCGTCCCAAACTGAGTTAACTCCCAATTGCGCTAAAAGCTTTCCGTAGCGGTCAAAAACAAACACGATTGGATCCGTTAGTTCTTCTATTCCTTTAATATTCCAAGTATCATTAGCGCCATCATTGTTTGGAGTAAAAAACTTGGGATAACCAACTACTAGAAACTCTATAGGTTCTGTGGTTCCGCAACCATTCTTATCGTTAATGACCAAAGTATTTATACCCGGAGGAACATCATTAAAAACCGCATCATCTTGAAACTCCCCTTCATTTATTGCGTATTCATAATCTCCATCACCGTCAACGAATATTTCTATATTGTTCATATCCGGATCTAAGGACAAATTTGAATTCAAGGTCTCCACACGATCAAGAACAGGCATTCCATAATAGGTGATAAGAATATCATCTAAAATATGACCTCCAGCATCCGTAGTAATATCAACATGGTACCTTCCCGATTCAGGACTAGGAACCGTAATTTGCGTAGCAGAAGGACCTGAACCTAATGGCGCATCTATTGTACCATCGTCATCATAATCAACAGACCAAGCAATATTAGAAATATCGGGCCCTGCAGGGGAATTCAATGCACTCAAAGTAATATCCGGATCACCTTCACAAGCGGTTATATCCAAACCTAAAAACTCATCTCGTAACGTACAATCAAGAGCTGTATTTTGATCAGCCCTTACAGAACTTCCGGTAAACGTTAGCATAAAAGGCTCTTCCTCGTCATCAAAATTGGTGTTAAAATTATTGATCAAAATATAGTACACCTCCCCTGGCAGTACATCTAAATACTCATCATAAGTATTTAAATTCTGAGTTGTAGAGGGTACGCCAGCTTGGCCATTTTCCGGGTTCACCCCTAGCCCAGTAAATCTGGTATTATTCACTTCGTAATTACAACGTATAGGCTGCACCGATCCGGTGCCTATAGCCGTACAATCCACATCCGGACCATAAACGGCAAAATCCCATTCGGCCGTAGGTGTACCAGAACCACTCACCGGTAACGCTTCCAAGTCAAAACCAACTTGACCTTCCGTTCCTGCCCTAAACACGAACCAAGATGTATTATTCTCTATGTTGGCATTGCTTACACTTCCTTTCTCAAGACAACCCGTTTCCGTAATAATTTCAGGATCAAAATCATCAATAACTCCGCTGCCGTCAGCATAACCCATAATAGGTGCATCGGCACATACGGGAATGGCCGTCCGGCAATCAGCTGAATTTTGTGCTTGAATTTCTGTGCCGAAAAAGAAAACAACGCAGATAACAGATAGTAAAAAACGCATAAGAATGGGGCTAAATCAATACTATTAAATAACTCACAGACAGTGATTTTAGTATGTTTAAGCGTAAAATTGAGTAGTTTATCGATAAAATACCTGCCTTGAAGCAGATTCTAAAGCCTATCGTTTTAAAGAAAAATGATTATTGACATACTTGGCCGATACGGTTTCTCCATTTACAGAAGTATACGTTAACTTAAACCAGTAATCTGATTCGGGTAAAAGCTTTCCATTAAATACCCCATCCCATTGCTCATTGGAAGGGTCCAATTGAGCTAATAATTTCCCAAAACGATTGTAAATTGTGAGTACGGGAGAATCTAAAAATTCCGCTCCCGTAATGGTCCAATATTCATTGGAACCATCTCCGTTTGGTGTAAAAAACTTTGGAAAACCTATCACCACAATTTGTTCGGTAACATCTCCGCAACCTTGTGGATTATTTACAGTAACGGTATACATACCCGGCTCTACCTGATAGAACTTATTACCTGTTTGATAAGCACCATCATCTAACCGATACTCATAACCATCCGAAACTTCGGTTACCACTGTAACCGTATTATTATTTTGCAAGTCTTCAATTTCAATATCAATAATTTGCGGTGGTCTGGAGGTTAATACGGTTACCCTTTTAGAATCGCTACAACTTAAGCCTGATTGAGAATTTGTAACCGTTAGCTCATACTCTCCTTCTTCAGACACCAATATATTTGAAGTAATTTCACCCGAACTCCACAAATAAGAATAGTTAGGGTTTGTACTTTCCATACCAATTGTGACACCAGCATCCGTCTCACATAAAAAGACATCTTGAGGAAAATCCAAAATAGGAGTTTCTATATTGATTAGCTGAAATTGCTGAGAAGCATCAAAACATCTAGAATTACGAATTGAGGTAAGGCGAACAAAAATAGTTTGAGAGCCAGACTGAGTTTGATATTCTTTTGGAAGAGCATTAGCCCCACCAACTGCATCGGCCATTGTGGTGTGATAGCTGACCAAAAATTCATTTGAATTTTGACTTCCTAAAACTTCCATGTCTTTTTGAGAAAGATCATAAACCTCCAAACCACTGCATGAAGCATCATCAGAAACAGGATTTGCAACTGGCATAGCAGAAAAAGAAACCTGAACATCACTAATAATAGTTTCCGATGGCCTGACTACTTCCACTCTGTAATTAGCAGATGTAGTAACTTCATATGTGGGACTGTTTTCTCCCATTATTTCCGTAAATCCACTTCCCGAGTCCAGAAACCACCGGTAAGACAAAGCACCAGAAGTTGTTCCATCCAAAATAATAGTTTCATTCTCGCAAGCTGCTATTGGTGGCCCTAGAAGATTATTTATAATAGAACAATCCAGGGCATCAAAAGGATTGGTCACGAATATATGTCCAGAAAACTGAATAGAAAATCCAGAATTGTTATTACTGAAATTATTTATAAGTAAATAATAATCTTCACCAGGAGTTACATCCAACCAAGCCTCATATTGAACATTTTCAGTATTGCCCGATGGATCTTCCCCCACCCCAACAAATGCATTCTCATCCTGATTATCAAAAAAATTACATCGTATCGGCTCCCCTAAGTTACTACAGTCATTTGATTGGTACAGAGCAAAATCCCAATCTTCCAAAGTATCTATTCCTATATTAAAACCTAATTGCCCGGAAGCTCCTGTTCTAAATCGGTACCAAGCGGAATTGGACTCAATTGCCCCGCTCAATGTTCGTTCCAAACAGCCAGTAGTTGCCGCCCCACTAAAGTCATCCACACCAAAGCCTGTAGTACCTCCGTTCACCGGAGTATTGTTACAAATAGGAATAGCGCTGCCACAATCTGCAGAAACCTGTGCCATAACAGCATTTATCCCCAGAAAAAACAACATAAACCATAAGCTGGCAAAACGACTCATTTTAAAGATGATACCTTATATATTATAAAAGTACTTTCTTCCTTTTCTTAACAGCAATTTATGTTGTGTATCAAGACATATAGAACATAAAGTGCCATATTATGTATATCTTTGCAGTTCGTTTTACTCAGCACAACGTGTAATGTATTGAAACTTTTTAAGACGAATTGGACATTATAAATGTCAATAGATATAAGCAGATGAAAATTGATAGTACTTTGGAAAAGCAATTTGATGAATTAGGAGACGACCACGTTTCTGCATCGGAAGATACCCCCTTACGTGAAGACGCATTCGTATTAAACGATGATGATAAGATTGAAAGAATTAAAGATAACGTAAGAGACATATTGCTCACTTTAGGTCTAGACCTAGATGATGACAGTCTTAAAGGCACCCCTAATAGAGTTGCCAAAATGTTCGTAAAAGAGATTTTTGGAGGTCTACACCCAGATAGAAAACCTAAATCCTCTACGTTCAGCAATAAATATAAATACGGAGAAATGCTTGTAGAAAAGAACATTACGCTCTACTCTACCTGCGAACACCACCTTTTACCAATCGTTGGCCGTGCACACATTGCCTACATCTCTAACGGAACGGTTGTTGGCCTTTCTAAAATGAACCGTGTAGTAGATTATTATGCAAAAAGACCTCAGGTACAAGAACGCTTGAACATCCAGATTGTTAGGGAACTTCAAAAGGTATTAGGTACCGATGATGTTGCCTGTGTTATAGACGCCAAGCACCTTTGCGTAAATTCAAGAGGTATACGCGATATAGAAAGCAGTACAGTAACAGCAGAATACGGTGGCAAATTTAAAGAAGAAGCCGTACGTCGTGAGTTTTTAGATTATATAAAATTAGAGACCAACTTCCAATAGCCAATAGTATAACATGCAATTGTACCAGAACCAGAAGTTAAAGATTTACAATTCCCTTTCCGGTAAAAAAGAAACATTTAAACCTTTAAACGAAGGTCACATAGGCATGTATGTTTGCGGTCCTACGGTGTACAGCAATGTGCATTTGGGCAATTGCCGTACTTTTATGTCTTTTGATATGATCTTTAGGTATCTCAAACATTTGGGATACAAAGTACGCTATGTCCGCAACATTACGGATGCCGGACATTTGGTTGATGATGCGGAAGACGGTGAAGACAAGATTGCTAAAAAAGCTAGACTGGAAAAATTGGAACCTATGGAAGTGGTACAGCGCTACACCATAGACTTTCATAACATCTTAGAACAGTTTAATTTTTTACCCCCAAGTATAGAACCTACTGCTACTGGGCATATTATTGAGCAAATAGAGATTATAAAAAACATTCTTGACAAAGGCTTTGCCTATGAGGTAAACGGTTCTGTATATTTTGATGTTTCCAAGTTCAATGACCATAATGAATACGGCCAATTGAGTGGAAGAAAGTTAGAAGATATGATTGCTAACACCCGCGAACTTGCCGCTCAAGACGACAAAAAAAGTCCACAAGATTTTGCGCTTTGGAAAAAAGCCGAGCCACAGCATATTATGCGTTGGCCCTCTCCTTGGGGAGATGGTTTTCCTGGATGGCACCTTGAGTGTACTGCCATGAGCACCAAATATTTAGGTGAAACTTTTGATATTCACGGTGGTGGAATGGACCTGAAATTCCCACATCACGAATGTGAAATAGCCCAGGCCGAAGCATGCTACGGCCATTCACCTGTGAACTATTGGATGCATGCCAATATGTTGACCATGAACGGTAAAAAAATGGCTAAATCTACTGGGAACAATATACTTCCTGGGGAGATTTTTACCGGTGAGAACGATATTCTTAGTAAGGCCTTTTCTCCGTCCGTAGTTCGCTTTTTCATGATGCAGGCACACTATACCAGTATTCTAGATTTAAGCAATGATGCGTTGTTGGCGTCCGAAAAAGGATTTGGTCGTTTAATGGACTCTCTTTTGGTTTTAAAAGGATTAGATACCGGTTCTACCAGCAATTTTAATGTTGAAGCATGGAAACAACAGTGCTATGACGCCATGAACGACGATTTTAATACTCCTATTTTAATTGCCAATCTTTTTGAAGCCGTCAAACATATCAATCTAATTAAAGAAGGAAAAGAGAGTATTACCGCTACGGATAAAGAACTACTTATACAGACTTTGAACGGGTTTATCTTTGATATTTTAGGGTTAGAACAAAAAGGAGGTTCTACTGAAGATGCAGGTAAACTTTCAGGTGTTGTAGAACTATTGATTCAATTGCGAAAAGAAGCTCGTGAGAATAAGGATTTTGCCACATCAGATAAAATACGTGACCAGTTAGCAGAACTTGGCATTCAGTTGAAAGATGGCAAAGAAGGCACCACCTTTAGCATCTAAAAAACATTTTAAATAATGGTATTCGTTGTTTTCGCCTGGTAATCACCGGGCGAAATATGTTGATGTGCCTTAAACACTCTATTAAAGTAGGACCGGCTCTCAAAACCACACTCCATATAAACGTTTTTAATACTTCGGTTCGGATCCTGCAATAGCCCTGCCGCTAATTTAATTCGCTCATTATTGATAAACTCTATAGGCGAAATACCAAGTTCGGTTTTAAAAACCCTGTAAAAATGAGAGGGACTTAAATAAGCCTTTTTGCTCAGCTCTTCTACACTTAAATTTTGATGAAGGTGCTCTCTAATATATCGGACCACCCCGGCCAACCTACTATTTTCATGGAGTTTTAAAGTCGAGTTTGAATAAATTTTCCGCTCATTCGTCTGCAGGATTCTTATAATTAATTCACGCAGCATATTATCCACAAAAAAATCTTTAGACGGATGATTTTCCGTAAACAGAAATAGCAGGCGCTTTAAAATTTGATAGATACCCGCGTCATTGACAAAATGAAAATTATAATCCATTAAGTCCCATTCCTTACCATTATGTTTTGGCATGGTCTCATTCATAAGCTGTAGCACCTTGTCTATTTTATCCTCAGAAATAGCGAGCGCCAAACAACGGGTAGGATTTTTGCGCATAGCTTCCGGAAAATCAATACACATAGTTTCATTAGAAGGAAGCACCAAAGATTCTCCGGGCAGAAAACTAAAAGACTCATAGTTTCTTAGATGCATTATTTTCTTTCCTTCTATCATACTTGCCAAAACAGGTTGGTCAAATTTTAATAGCACCCGTTCCGCCTGTTGATGTGTTTCAAAAACATGCAATGCAGCATTATTCAAAGTATACGAGGTTTGGTTTTCGACCAACGTTTCCAACTTCCTATTTGATAGAAATTTATCCGATAATTCAACCATAACTGCACCAGTATCAATTCAACCTATTAATCCCTAAGAAATATACAAAATAAGCATCAGTAAAATATCAATTTAACAAAGAATGATAGAATTGTTCATACCTATAGTAGAATAGGTCAGATAATTTCAGTTCAACTCCACTACATTTAGAAAACCAATTGTACTCATCTGAAAAAGAGACACATACTAAGAAACGTATCTATTAACTTAATATACTTAACTATGAGCACACAAACAGTTGAACAAGACGTATTACAAAAACCAAAGTTCAAAAGTCAATATGAAAATTATATTGGCGGAAAATGGACAGCCCCTATGAAAGGTGAGTATTTTGACAACCTTTCTCCTGTAGACGGAAACGTATTCACTAAAATAGCCCGTTCCACATCAGAGGATATAGAACTTGCCATTGATGCCGCATGGATCGCCGCTTCCGAATGGAACAGATCGTCAGCAACCACTAGAAGCAATATGCTATTAAAAATTGCCGACGTTATGGAACGTAATCTGGAGACCTTGGCAAGAGCCGAAACTTGGGACAACGGTAAAGCCATTAGAGAAACCACTGCTGCAGATATACCTCTGGCCATAGACCATTTTAGATATTTTGCCGGTGTCATCAGAGCGGAAGAAGGCTCCGTCAGCGAATTAGATTCAAACACCGTTGCGTTAAACGTTACCGAACCACTTGGGGTAGTAGCACAAATCATTCCTTGGAATTTCCCAATTCTTATGGCCACTTGGAAATTGGCACCCGCATTGGCAGCAGGAAACTGTGTCGTATTAAAACCCGCAGAGCAAACCCCGGTAGGCATTCTGGTTCTTATGGAACTAATTGAAGGTATTTTACCGGCAGGCGTATTAAACGTTGTAAACGGTTTTGGCGCGGAAGCAGGCAAACCTTTAGCCTCAAGCCCAAGAATAAATAAAGTAGCTTTTACGGGTGAAACAACAACAGGACAGTTAATCATGCAATATGCATCTAAAAACATTACTCCCGTCACATTAGAGCTAGGTGGAAAATCACCGAATATCTTCTTTGAAAGCATTATTGATGCCGATGATGATTTCTTTGACAAATGCCTGGAAGGAGCCGTAATGTTCGCACTTAACCAAGGAGAAGTTTGCACTTGCCCATCAAGAATGTTAGTTCAGGAAAGCATCTATGACCGCTTTATGGAAAGAGTTATAGAACGTACCAAGGCCATAAAATTAGGTCACCCGTTAGATCCAACAACAATGATGGGTGCACAGGCTTCAAACGACCAATATGAAAAAATTCTCAATTACATTAATATCGGCAAAGAGGAAGGGTGCGAAGTACTGACTGGTGGAGAGGCGGCCTACAACGAAAGTCTTGAAGGTGGTTATTATATACAGCCTACGATTCTTAAAGGAAACAACAAGATGAGGGTATTTCAAGAAGAAATATTTGGTCCCGTAGTTTGCGTTACCACTTTTAAAGACGAAGCCGAAGCCATAGAAATCGCCAATGACACCCTTTACGGACTAGGTGCCGGGGTTTGGACCAGGGATACACACCAGGCCTACCAAATTTCCAGAGCGGTCCAAGCGGGTAGGGTCTGGGTAAACTGTTACCACTTGTATCCTGCTCACGCTCCTTTTGGAGGATACAAAAAATCAGGTATTGGCAGAGAAAACCATAAGATGATGTTAGCACACTACAGACAAACTAAAAATATGCTGATTTCATACGATAAAAAGGCCATGGGTTTCTTTTAATATGAAAACACAAAGAGTTCTAGTTACGGAGGAAGCAAAAAAGGTTATTGAAAGCCTTAAGAAAACGCATGGTGAACTTATGTTTCACCAAAGTGGTGGTTGCTGTGATGGCTCTTCGCCCATGTGTTTCAGCAAAGGTGAACTTATTCTGAACGAAACCGATATTTGGCTTGGCAATATTGCCGATTGTGATTTTTACATGTCTCAAGACCAGTTTGAATATTGGAAACACACCCAGTTAACGATTGATGTGACCAAAGGAAGAGGTGCCAGTTTTTCTTTGGAAATTCCATTAGGAGTTCGGTTTGTGATAAAGTCAAGGTTGTTTTCTGAAAAGGAAGCCCTAGAATTAGAGCCGGTCCATCACGCATAATAAATAGTAAAATCTTTACACAAAGTTTAAAATCCGCATTATAAAATGCGGATTTTTTATTTGGTGATCATAAGTTTTCAGATAAATCTATTCATCAAATAGTTGTATTTTTACGTCTCTAAATCTCATTATATTGGCACTTACATTAAAAAAAATCATGATAGCTCCTTTCGTATTTTTAGTTAGGTTTTATCAACTCGCCATCTCTCCTTATACACCTGCAACGTGCCGCTACTCCCCTACTTGCTCACAATACACCTTAGAAGCTTTAAAAAAACATGGCCTATTTAAAGGAGGTTGGTTAGCTATTAAACGTATATTTAGCTGTAATCCATGGGGAGGGAAAGGTTACGACCCAGTACCTTAAACCATTAAAACAAGTTCAATTTATATTGATTGGCATGCTCTCTACTGATCGTTAAAATTTATAACTACGATTTAAGATATAGGAAAGCCTAACGGCTATCTATTTTATTATCTTAGTGCCCTTAAAACTCCTTAACATGTACTTTTTAGGTATTATCTGGAATCCGAATGAAACCCTTTTTTCTCTCGGTCCGTTACAGATCAAATATTACAACTTACTTTGGATTACGTCTTTTGCTCTAGGTTGGTATATCATGAAACGTATTTTCACCAATGAAAATAAAACTGTAGAGCAATTAGATTCGCTTTTTATCCATACAGTTCTGGCTACAATGTTAGGTGCACGGTTGGGGCATGTTTTCTTTTATGACTGGCCATATTACAAAAATCACCTGCTAGAGATATTGCTGCCTATTCGAGAGAGTGCGTCAGGGCAACTCTTTGGTTTTATTAACGGCTACGAATTTACCGGCTTTACCGGTCTTGCCAGTCATGGCGCCATTATTGGGGTACTGATAGGCACGTATCTATACCAAAAGAAGTATCCAGATATGAAAACCCTTTGGCTACTGGACCGTATGGTAATTCCGTTTGCAATTGGAGCATTTTGTGTGCGATTGGGCAACTTTTTCAATTCTGAAATTAACGGAAAAATCACTGACGAATCTTTTATTTTCGCCACAAAATTCATTCGTGATTCAGACGATATGCATCCGTCACAAGCATTAGCCATTACTCAAGAAAAGACTTTAAGTGTGGCGTATGATGCTTTAGAAAACAATCCTCAGTTTGCCGATCAGTTGGCTCAGATTCCTTTTCGCCATCCAGCACAATTGTATGAAGGGGTCGCTTACATCTTTGTATTTGTTCTCCTTTACTACCTCTACTGGAATACGGATAAACGAAACAACTCAGGCTACCTTTTTGGTCTGTTCCTTGTATTGCTTTGGACCATACGTTTCTTCGTAGAATTTGTAAAGAAAAGTCAAGGTGGTTTCGAAGAAAGTCTTGGACTGCTTTCAACCGGACAGTGGTTAAGTATTCCGTTCATTCTAATTGGTCTTTATTTCATGTTTAGGCCAAAAGTTGCAAAATCATAATTAATATTGATTTTCTTTTACGACTGAAAACTAAAGTCGGTGTTTTGACAATGAGCAAAACACTTCATTTATCATCGACTTTTTAAACGTAAGCGATACTAAAATGAAATACTTAAAAAATTATTTGTATTTGACCATTGCCATGTTTCTGTTCAATGGATGTAAAGAAGAATCAAAAAAAGTAATTAAAGCAGAACCTGTGGTCTTTAAAAAAGAAGGAGAACTGTCCATCTTTAAAAAAGAAACCGATAGCGTTATTGGTTCTTTTGATATAGAAATTGCAGATAGCGAATATGAAACCCAAACTGGTCTGATGTACAGGAAGAGCATGAAGGTGGACCGAGGTATGTTATTTGTTTTTCCTGAAGTTGCAGGGCATTCATTTTATATGAAGAATACGGAGTTCCCCTTAGACCTTATTTTCATTAAGGAAGATATGACCATTGCCAATTATCACGAAAATGCACAACCCATGAACGAGTCTAGCCTACCTTCACAAGGTGCCGTTCAATATGTTCTAGAATTGAATGCTGGTCTGGTTCAAAAATTAGGTATCCAAACAGGAGACAGTATAGCTTACAAAAAAATGTAATTTTAAATGGATTTGCTTTTGGAGGGAGAAAACACCGAACGATTGGTATTCCGAAAAGTACTCCCCTCTGATTTTGATACATGGCTGCCCTTTCATGAAGATAAACGGTCTTCAGAATTCTGGAAAGGATTACCGAGCGACCCAAAAATTGCTTGTCGGCAACAGTTTGATCACATATTTGAACGGTATGAAAACGGCTTGGGTGGTATGAATGCCCTAATTTTAAAATCAACTGGAGACTTAATTGGCTTATGCGGACTTCTTAAGCAAAATGTAGATAACATAGAAGAACTAGAAATAGGCTATTCCATCCTACCAAAATATTGGAAACAAGGTTATGCCTCCGAAGCTGCTAAAAAATGTAGAATGCACGCACGAAACAATCGTTTAGCTCCTTCCTTAATTTCCATAATCCACATAGACAACATCCCTTCTCAAAGAGTAGCTATGAATAATGGCATGCATTTAGAGAAAATTACAACCTATCATAACAATCCCGTATATATTTTTAGAGTGCAATTATGACACAAAAACATTGGGCTATATTTACTGCCAATACATCTCACATAAGATGATTTGATATAAAACATGAACATTCCCCTTTTTCCATGGAACCTTAAAAACTGAATGCAGGAATGTTTTCTTTTTAAAATGAATTCTCTGAATATCACAGTTATTCTATTGGTAGTAATGATAAACGGTATGAGCTCAAAATACACAGTATCAATAAATCCCATATTCCCTTACATCCATCTTATCCATAAATTATACGTTTCATCGATAGTTGGGTCCAAAATGGATGTAAGGGTATCTATAATTTAAACCGATTCCATATCTTGTAGGACTTTCTTGTTAAAAAGAGAGTTCTACCGTTTACGGTGTTTAAAAAAAAGAATCGATAGTCCCTCGGAAAAATGAAGAAGTACCTTAAGGTTTCAGTCTGCTGTTTCAGTCTTTTTTTAATAGCGTTGGCGTGCACCAAGGAGGTGGGCCTTATCACCGAGGTGGAGTTCGAGCTTACCGAGCAGCACACTGCGGAAGGCTTCGTGAACCAAGGGCTTCCCAGTACATTTACGATCGTACCGGAAGAGGTACTGGAGGACTACGAGTACAATATCACCTACGAGATACTGGATGGCGAGGGCCATTTCGAGGATATGGAGGGCAACCCCTTGGAATCCGGAAAGGGATGGTCCATGCCCACGGGACTTAGCGCCCCACTTCTGTACAAGGGTTCCGCAACGGGGGAGCACAGGGTAAGGATAACAGGGGCCGACAACTTCGGCATCTCGGAGGATATCGAGGTCATGTACGAGCTTTCCGATGTCCCGGTGGTCTGGGAGGCCTCGAGCGAACTCTCACAGCTCGAACTTGAAAAGCCTGTAGCGCTTTCCCTTCTGTTGGAAACGGACGAGGCCTCGCAGGACGTGGACTATGAGGCCATCTACGGGTTCGCTTCGGGCTCCGGGAGCCTTGAGCCGTCCGAGGAGAACGGCTATGCCCCGAACGGGGAATATGGTCCTATCTCGGCAGGTACCTATCCCCTTGTCTTTACACCTTCCGAACTGGGGCCACAGCGATTGGTCTTCACCCTTAGGGACAGTAACGGCCAGGAAATAGAAACGGGACTGGACTTCAACGTTTCCGAGTTCATCGAGGTGATCTCCATAACCCTTTCGAGCCAGGATACGATAAAGATGAAACTGGGGGACGAGATACCCCCGGCCTTCGTTTTCGAACCGTCCAACGCTACCGACCAAGAGGTAACGGTGGTCTCCAGTGATCCCGATGTCGTATTCATCGACGAAAACAACGTTTGTATCGCGGTCGGGCTGGGTACGGCCCAGGTTACCGTTACCTCGGTCTCCAACCCCGATGCTAGCGACACGGTCACCGTAGAGGTGATCCCGCCGGACAGGGTACCGGTAACGGGCATCACCGTTTCCCAGGAGAATCCCGGGGCCACGGGAGCGCAGCGCCAACTGGTGGCCGCGGTCCTTCCCCAGAACGCCACGGACCCGAGCGTGACCTGGTCCTCCGGTGACGATACGATAGCATCCATAGACGATAACGGCCTTCTGACCGGTCTTTCCGCGGGAACGGTGACGATAACGGCCACTTCGGTCTCCGACCCGGACGTGACGGGAAGCGTCATAGTGGAGATCACCGGTGTATCGTTGTTGTCGGCCAACGATATTGAGGCCTTCGCCCTGAACGGACAGATAGAGACCGCAACGATAGACCCTTCCGCCCATATCGTTTCGGTGACCGTTCCCGAGGGTACGCTACTGAGCGTAGCACCTATTATGCTGACGGTATCGGAAGGGGCCACCGTAGAACCGGGGCTTCTACAGGCACGGGACTTCGGTTCCCCTGTTCAATATACCGTCACCTCGGGCAACGGTACAGAGCAGGTATGGACGGTGACCGCCAGTGTACTGACCATTCCGGTGGTGGGCGGTAACGACATCCTCGCTTTCGAGCTGCCCGGACAGAACGCTTCGGACATAGATACGGACAACCGTACCGTAACGGTGAACGTGCCAGATGGTACGGACCTGAACGTAGCGCCGAGCGTAATGGTCGTTTCACCGGACGCCACGGTGGACCCTGCGATAAATATTGTTAGAGATTTTTCGAGTGCCGTTACCTATACGGTCACCGCGGAGAACGGAACGCAACAGGAGTGGACCGTGAACGTGACCGTTTCCGCCCCGACGGGAAGCGATCAGAACGCAATAACGGCCTTTGAGTTCCCGGGCCAGACCGATGTGGATATCGATGGAACAACCAATACGGTCATCGTTACGGTTCCCGATGGTACCAACTTGAATACGGCCCCTTCGGTATTGAATATTTCCCCCAATGCTACGGTGACTCCCGCGATAGGGGATATACAGGATTTTAGCCAACCCGTAGCGTATACGGTCACCGCTGAAAATACTGATGAAAGAGTTTGGACGGTCAACGTTACCGTTACTGAAAACCAAGCACCTATCGCCAATGATGATACAACCGCAGTAGAATTGGGAGAAACCGTACGCATCAATGTCATCGATAACGATTCAGATGTTGATAATCCAAATTCCGATCTGGTTATATCTGGTGTTCTTGGGGTACAACCTGAAAATGCAGGTTCGTTTACAATCGATGGTCAGGAAATCGTATTCACCAGTTCCGGTGATTATACCGGGGATGCCACGTTCGGCTATACCATTAACGACGGTAACCCGGGCAATGACGATTCTGCAGTAGTGACTGTAACAATAGCCCCACAAGCGAACGCAGCCCCTTTAGCGGATGCCGGTCCCGACCAGGCCATTACCCTTCCCACGAGTTCGGTTACCCTGGACGGTTCCGGAAGCAGTGATACCGCCCCCGGAACGATCGCCTCGTACGCTTGGACACAGGTCAGCGGTCCCACAACGGCGACGATTGCTGCCCCGGGGAGCGCGAGTACCTCGGTAACGGGCTTGACGGAAGGAAACTATACGTTCAGGCTGACGGTGACCGACGATGGGACCCCGGCACTCAGCGATACGGACGATATCGTTATAACGGTGGGGGCCTTGCCCAACGTAGCTCCCGTAGCGGATGCCGGTCCGGACCAGGCCATTACCCTTCCCGCGAGTTCGGTAACGTTGGACGGTTCTGGAAGCAGCGATACCGCCCCCGGAACGATCGCCTCGTACGCTTGGACACAGGTCAGCGGTCCCACAACGGCGACGATTGCTGCCCCGGGGAGCGCGAGTACCTCGGTAACGGGCTTGACGGAAGGAAACTATACGTTCAGGCTGACGGTGACCGACGATGGGACCCCGGCACTCAGCGATACGGACGATATCGTTATAACGGTGGGGGCCTTGCCCAACGTAGCTCCCGTAGCGGATGCCGGTCCGGACCAGGCCATTACCCTTCCCGCGAGTTCGGTAACGTTGGACGGTTCTGGAAGCAGCGATACCGCCCCCGGAACGATCGCCTCGTACGCTTGGACACAGGTCAGCGGTCCCACAACGGCGACGATTGCTGCCCCGGGGAGCGCGAGTACCTCGGTAACGGGCTTGACGGAAGGAAACTATACGTTCAGGCTGACGGTGACCGACGATGGGACCCCGGCACTCAGCGATACGGACGATATCGTTATAACGGTGGGGGCCTTGCCCAACGTAGCTCCCGTAGCGGATGCCGGTCCGGACCAGGCCATTACCCTTCCCGCGAGTTCGGTAACGTTGGACGGATCTGGAAGCAGCGATACCGCCCCCGGAACAATCGCCTCGTACGCTTGGACACAGGTCAGCGGTCCAACAACGGCGACGATTTCCGCCCCGGGGAGCGCGAGTACCTCGGTAACGGGCTTGACGGAAGGAAACTATACGTTCAGGCTGACGGTGACCGACGATGGGACCCCGGCACTCAGCGATACGGACGATATTGTTATAACGGTGGGGGCCTTGCCCAACGTAGCTCCCGTAGCGGATGCCGGTCCGGACCAGGCCATTACCCTTCCCGCGAGTTCGGTAACATTGAACGGTTCAGGAAGTAATGATACCGCCCCCGGTACAATCGCCTCCTACGCCTGGGCGCAGGTCAGCGGTCCCACAACGGCGACGATTGCCGCCCCGGGGAGCGCGAGTACCTCGGTAACGGGCTTGACGGAAGGAAGCTATACGTTCAGGCTGACGGTGACCGACGATGGAACCCCGTCCCTTAGCGATACGGACGATATTGTTATAACGGTGGGGGCCTTGCCCAACGTAGCCCCTGTAGCGGATGCCGGTCCCGACCAGTCCATCATCTTGCCTACGAGTTCGGTAACATTGAACGGTTCAGGAAGTAATGATACCGCCCCCGGTACAATCGCCTCCTACGCCTGGGCGCAGGTCAGCGGTCCTACAACGGCGACGATTGCCGCCCCGGGGAATGTGAGTACCTCGGTAACGGGCTTGGCGGAAGGAAGCTATACGTTCAGACTGACGGTGATGGACGATGGAACCCCGTCCCTTAGCGATACTGACGATATTGATATAACGGTGGGGGGCTTGCCCAACGTAGCTCCCGTAGCGGATGCCGGTCCGGACCAGGCCATCGCCCTTCCCGCGAGTTCGGTAACGTTGGACGGATCTGGAAGCAGCGATACCGCCCCTGGAGCGATCGCCTCCTACGCCTGGTCACAGGTCAGCGGTCCAACAACGGCGACGATTGCCGCCCCGGGGAGCACGAGTACATCGGTAACGGGCTTGGCGGAAGGAAGCTATACGTTCAGGCTGACGGTGACGGACGATGGAACTCCGGCACTCAGCGATACGGACGATATCATCGTTACTGTCGAAGCCTTAGTTCAGACACTAACATTAACTTCTGTTGATGTTAGCTATAATACAAACATAACCTCAACAGAGTATTTATCTGGTGGGCCTGGAGAATTGTGGGAAGATTATGAAAAACATGAAATTAGCTCTGTAGAATTAGTTATTTCCAATGTAATTTCATCGAATAATAACTTAAATTACTTGTATATAGATGGAGTTAGATTCAACTACAACGATACCGGAATTATTAAACCAATAGCAGGGTTTTTATCCAACAATGAAACTGGCCACTATGAAATGCAATTTGGATTTCCTCAGTTACTTGATATAGAAAATGATTTCACCGATTCAGGTATTATGGAATATAGAAAGTCAAGAGCTGGAACTCCTAATATTATTACAATTCAAATAGAAGATACTAACGGAATATTAAGTAATATAATTCAAGTAAATACACCTTCAAATTATGGGTTTAAAATAAGAGTTCATGAAACGCCATATACACCAATAGGAGGATTGTTTCCAATGACGAAAAGGGTTAAGGTTGATGGTATTTTACAAACACCATATATTGAGGGGATATACAAATATGTGGATTTCTAACCGCTATTTTTATAAGTTTAGCGATATCTTAAAAAAGGTAACACTATATAATTAGAACAGAAAGCATATTTTGTAGGATTTTATTTAGAAATGTTTATCATTTCGCACATCTTTCTAAAGTAATATTTCGAAGATACTGATAAAATTAGATAATTCATACCACTAAAATATTACCTACAACGCTATGTTAGTGACGTTTTATTAAATGTAAAATCAATGTGCAAAAAAACTTTTGATCTATTAAATAGTTTCTATAATTCAGGTAGATAATATTCCATCTCAAAAGGCAGCCCTAACCAACGGAATGTATTTAGACAAAACCACTATATACCATAACAATATTGTACATATTTTTAGAGTTCTTTTATGACACCAAAACATTGGGCCGTTTTTACGGCTAATACTTCACAAAAAGGAGAACTGATTACAGCGCTTCTACAAGGACCACTTCCCGAGGGTTTTTATGAGCTGAAAAACCTAAAGGGTGCCCTAATGTCCAAATTGGCCGTTGAGCGCTTTATTGATATAGAAGACCGCCATGAGGCTAAAATAATTACTTCGAATTCCGATCAAAGTTTAAAATCTATGTCTAGCGGTGAACAGAAAAAAGCGCTGTTAAAACATATTTTGAGTTCAAATCCTGATTTTATAGTACTAGACAATCCTTTTGACAACTTGGATACAACTTCACAAGAGGACCTTAAAATAACACTTCAGAAAGTTTCTGAACATACTCCCATAGTGCAATTATTGAGTCGTAAAACGGATCTCTTGCCTTTTGCCAATACTTTCGCAAAACTGGAGGGTAAGGATTTATTTTTTCACGAGAGTGTCAGTTCACTTTCCGATAATACGTTAAAAGACCATTTTCAAGGAGATATACCTAAACCTATCAACTCTTATAAAATTGACGAAGAAACTTTAATCGCGTTAAAGAACGTGGGGGTCTCTTACAGTGAAAAGCTGATTTTACATGACATTAATTGGACGATTAAAAAAGGTGAGTTTTGGGAATTAAGAGGTAGAAATGGTAGTGGAAAAACAACCATACTCTCTATGATAACCGGAGAAAACCCAAAAGGCTACGGACAAGAACTCTATATTTTTGGACGCAAAAAAGGAACTGGTGAAAGTGTTTGGGAAATAAAAAAACGAATAGGCTATTTCACCCCTTCAATGACCGATAAATTTACAGGCTATCATTCCGTAAGCCATATGATTATTTCGGGGCTTAACGACTCTATTGGACTTTACATTCAACCTACCGAAGCGCAACTTAGACTTTCCAAAGAATGGCTTAAGTTAATTGGATTATGGGATATGAAAGATGAGCTATTCCATGATTTGTCCATGGGTCAAAAAAGATTGATTATGTGCGCTAGGGCCATGATAAAACACCCTCCACTGCTTATTCTTGACGAGCCCACTGCGGGACTAGACGATGACAGTGCTTCTTTGTTTGTTGCTCTGGTAAACAAGTTTGCCACCCAAAGCGACACTACGGTCATCTTTGTATCACACAGGAAAGAACCCGGTCTTGAAGCGGAATGCATTTATCAATTAGAGAAGTCTGATACAGGTTCAACTGGGAAAGTGTTAACTACGTAGCGCCTATCTATTATCATAAAAAACAAGACATTCGTCAAATACAAAAGCCGATTGCATATGCAATCGGCCTTTTATATTAATTGAGTTAGTTAGTTCTTAACTCTTCAAATATAGAGAAATTTATTTTACTTCCTTGGTTTCCGGCTCAACTGTACTATTTTCTAGTCCGCCTGCTTTTGAAGACTTGTTCAATGTATCGAACATTACAGGGGTTGCAATGAACAATGATGAATATGTACCTACAATAACACCAATTATCATAGCGAACATAAATCCTCTTAATGATTCTCCACCGAAAATAAATATCGCCAATAATACTACCAAAGTAGTCAAAGACGTATTTAATGTACGGCTCAATGTACTGTTCAATGCCAAATTAATATTGTCGCCACCGCGCCATCCTTTCTCACCGATAATCTCACGAATACGGTCAAACACAACCACGGTATCATTCAACGAATACCCAATTACCGTTAATATAGCCGCGATAAAAGCTTGGTCAATTTCCATATTGAAAGGCATTATGGTTCCAAACAATGAGAATATACCCAACACTATCATCACATCATGGAAAACAGCTGTTACTGCTCCTAATGAGAATTGCCATTTCTGGAAACGCAACAAGATATACAAGAACACCACTGCCAACGACCCTAAGATTGCCAAGAAGGCATTGTTCTTAATATCATCTGCTATTGTTGGTCCTACTTTTACAGATTGTAAAATACCAATTGACTTATCTCCCGAACCACTTACAAAGCTCTGTTCACTAATACCGTCTGGCAAATATTTCTGTAAAGAAGTATAAAGCTTATTTTGGATTTCATTATCCACTTCAATACCTTCCACATCCACTTTGTAAGGTGTAGTAATCTTAATCTGATTAGATTCACCAAACGTCTTCACGTTGGTTCCACTACCAAACACTTCATTTAACTCAGAGGCTATTTCAGATGGGTTAACAGACTGTTCAAAACGAACTTGATACGAACGTCCTCCTATAAAATCAACTCCTTGTTGTAACCCTTTTGTAGCCAAAGAGAAAACACCAATACCCACTAAGATAGCAGAGAATATATAAGCAATCTTTCGTTTTGAAAGAAAGTCGATATTAATATTCTTGAATAATCCTTTTGTAATAGCGGTAGAAAAATCCAATGAACGCCCTTTGCCATCAATATACCAATCTACCAATAGACGTGTAATAAAGATAGCCGTGAACAATGAAGTTACAATACCGATAAGTAAAGTAGTTGCGAAACCTTTAATTGGACCCGAACCGAATATAAATAAAATGATTGCAGTAAGGCCTGTGGTTATGTTCGCATCAAGAATAGAAGAAAGCGCGTTTCCGAAACCATCTGCAACAGCTAATGATTTCCCTTTTCCTTTAGCTAATTCTTCTTTAATACGCTCAAAAATAAGTACGTTCGCATCCACGGACATACCAATGGTAAGAACGATACCTGCAATACCTGGCAAGGTCAATACCGCACTTAAGCTGGTAAGAACTCCGAATATCAATAAAATGTTCAATAGTAAAGCGATATCCGCGAAAGCACCTGCTTTACCATAATAGAAAACCATCCATACCAATACGATTGCCATTGCAATCATGAAGGACATAAAACCACTATCAATAGCTTCTTGACCTAAAGATGGCCCTACAACTTCTGATTGTATAATTTCTGCCGATGCCGGTAACTTACCAGCACGCAATACATTAGAAATATCTTTTGTTTCGTTAACGGTAAATGTACCCGTAATCTCTGAACGACCTCCTGAAATAGGCCCAGAAGAAACACCTGGAGCAGTATATACTTTATTATCCAAAACAATAGCAATACCTGTTCTATTGGTATATGCATCTCCCGTTAGTTTTTCCCATTCCTTAGCTCCTTTGGTGTTCATGCTCATGGTAACTGCCGGCTTACCGTTAACAAACTCATCACGAGCATCACTAACCACATCACCACTAATTCTTGGTGTATTATCCCGGTTAGATTTAAGTGCGTACAATTCTGCAATTTCAGAACCCTCAGATGGTCTTTCCCATAAGAACTTTACAAACTGCATGCTTGCAGGAAGTAATCTTCTAATTTCTTTCATTCTAAGGTACGAACCAATCTCGGCCGTATCTTGAATAGCAGCAACACCTACAGCATAACTAGGCGCGCCTATTTGAAACTTATCGAATAATGGGTTACGCTGTCCAGAGATGTCCAATGAATCTTGAGAAACGTCCGAAAGAAGGGAATCTAATTCCGATTCTTGCTTAACAGGCTCTTCAATATCATCTACATCAATAAGTGTTTTCAGTTTTTCATTCGCCTGAAAAAAGAAACCTTGTAATTCAGGATTGTTAGGCTGGTATGTTTCCCAGAACTCTAACTGTGCCGTACTTGACAACAACCCTTGCGCACGAGCAATATCTCTAGCACCAGGCAATTCTACCAAAATACGACCGGAATTCCCTTCTCTTTGGATGTTTGGTTGTGTTACACCAAAACCATCTATACGCTCACGAAGTACTTCAAAAGCAGAAACAATGGATTCGTCAATCTTTGTACGGATGATAGGCTTAACCTCATCATCTGACATCTGAAAATTAACCTCACCACTCAGGCCTTTATTCGCAAAAATATCTGGAGAAGCTAATTTCGTATCTCCTTTAATTTTGTCAAAAGCATTGAAGAAAAGCTCAATATACGTATCATCACTGTCCTTAGAGGCTGCATCGGCATCTGCCAAAGCCTTATTGAAAATAGGATTTTTGGTATTATTTGCCAAACCTTTTAAGATATCCTTTACGGAAATCTGAAGGGTAACGTTGATACCCCCTTTAAGGTCAAGCCCTTTGTTCAGCTCTTTCTTTTTGGCTTCGTTGTAGTTGGTGAAACCAAGGATTGAATTGTCTCCAATTGAATCTAAATACCTAGTCTCTAGCTCATCACGTTTAGAAACATAATTTTCTTCAGCGTCCGAAATGCGGCTTTCCGCATACGCTTTTGCTTCGTTTTCTACCTTACCTCCTATAAAAGTATAGGATAATTGATAGATACTTACTAGCCCAAAGAGTAGGGCAAAAAGCTTAATAAGTCCTTTATTCTGCATTGGTTATGTAAATTAATTGCGTGCTTTTTATAACAGCGTGCAAATATATGATTTTCCCATAGGAATTGGCAATATATTTGGAGTTATTGTAAAACAGAAACATCTGCCCCTGAATTATTTCAGAAACAGATGCTCATATCTATTCTTATCGTAAAGACTATAATTCAAGTAGACCGTTGGTCTTTTTTACTCCGGCAGCACTTTCTTGCATTTTTTCTTTTTCTGCATCGCTTAATGGAATATCAACTATTTTTTCAATTCCATCTTTACCTAAAACAACAGGCACTCCAATACAAATATCGTCAAGATCATACTCACCTTCCAACAAAGTTGAACATGGGAATATTTTCTTTTGATCACAAGCAATAGCCTGAACCAAACCAGATACGGCCGCACCTGGAGCATACCACGCACTTGTACCCAATAATTTGGTCAATGTAGCACCACCTACCTTAGTATCTGCAGCAACTTGCTCTAAACGGTCATCAGATAGAAATTCTGAAACACGAATACTATTTCTGGTAGCATGAGAAGTTAAAGGAACCATTCCCGTATCACTATGACCACCTATAACCATACCGTCTACATCTGAAATTGGAGCTTCTAGAGCCTCTGCCAAACGGTATTTAAAACGAGCACTATCCAATGCTCCACCCATACCTATAATCTTATGCTTAGGCAAACTGGTTGTTTTATGTACCAAATACGTCATGGTATCCATTGGGTTACTTACTATAATTAAAGTAACGTTTGGAGAATGTTCTACTAGGTTTGCAGATACTGTTTTTACAATTCCGGCATTGATACCTATTAATTCCTCACGCGTCATTCCCGGTTTTCTTGGAATACCCGAAGTAATTACAGCAATATCACTATTGGCCGTTTTAGAGTAGTCATTAGTTACACCTGTAATTTTGGTATCGAAACCGTTTAAAGATGCAGTTTGCATCAAATCCATAGCCTTACCTTCGGCATAGCCTTCCTTGATATCCAATAAAACTACTTCCGATGCAAAATTCTTTATGGCAATATACTCGGCACAGCTTGCCCCTACTGCTCCTGCCCCTACTACGGTAACTTTCATTTGTTATTATTTATTTGTTATTAAAGTTTTTCCCTTCAGACACCCTTGTTTTCAACGTATTTGAAAAGGGTTCCCAAATTTAAACAATCTAAAAGTAAAACTACCGCCAAAATTGGGTTAAATGGCAGAAATGTCATCGATAAACTACTCGGTGAAATACACTCCTGTTAAAAAAGAATGCGCTTTAACGAAGATAAAACCGATTTGTTGCCATACATCGAATTATAGCAATAGTACTTTGTAATCTGCCGTTCTACTAACAGTAAAACCCCCAAAATAATTAAAACCTACGACAATGAAAAAAGTCTTTTCATTATTAGCCATAATAGCCATTGTACTTGTGAGCAACTGTACAGAAATTCCTGAAAACAATGATCCGGTTATCGGTATTTGGTCAGACGTAGAAGTTACAGCAGCAAGTAAAACTTCCAAAGGAGGGACTACCATACGTAAAGAATGGATATTTAACGATGCCTACTTAGGAAGGTACCACCAAAAAAGCAATGGCAGTATTACATTTAAAACCGACTTTAAATGGAGTTACGATAACGACACATATACAATATCATACCCCGGAACCGACATGGAAGACAAAATTGTCTCCATGAAAGCGTCTGCAGAAGGAAGCTCATTAGCGGACTCGCAGGGAAACATTATGGCCCTTAGGGAGTAACAATTTTACTAGGTTTCAAATACGCTAAAGCCCATATTCTTAATTGAATATGGGCTTTTAAATTGTATTAAGTTTCCCTTGTAATCTTTTTTAAGCAAATGGCCTAATCACGATAAATAGCCATTACCGGTATATTAATATGTCTTATTAAATCTTCTGTTAGACTGTATGTAAAAAGACGCTGATAAAAATTACGCTTGTGGTTAATTAGGCAAACCATATCAATTTTATTTTCTACGCAGTAATCCAACAATGATTTTTTAAGGTCAATGGAATCAATAGTCTTAAAGGCCACATTACTAATATCAAAATCATTGAGGGAATTTTTGAAGCGCTCCATTAAAGGCACTATTGAGTCTCCATGCGCCAAATCAAAATGTACCACGTGTAATTTTGCATTAAAAGCTTTGGACTCGTTTATTAAGTCCTCCAATGGCTCCTTCTCATCTTCTTGATAATCTACCAAGAACAAAATATTATCCAAATCTCCATCAAAACTAGAGTTACCGGGAACCACAATGACCGGCTTACTGATCTCATCTAATATTTTTAAAGTATTTGTTTCCGTAAACAACTGAAAGAGTCCCGTTTTAGTAATTTGGGTACCCATGACCACCACATCTATCTTATCTTCGCGTTTGTTGATATACTCCGTAAAAGTGTCTATAAAATCTCCTTCCCGTACAATATATTTTACGGACAGACTATCTATTTGCCTGTCATTAAGTATCCCTTCAAAAGGAGGAAATATCTCCTTTTTATTTCTGAAATTTTGGATATCAAGCTCCTCATAAATTTCTTGTTCTTCTTCTGATGATACACTACCTAAATTATAGGCATGAAAAACAATAATTTTCTTGTCCGTCATTTTTGCATAATCAACAGCGTAAAGAAAAGCGTTAAGAGAAACTTCAGAAAAATCAGTAGGAAAAAGTATCCGCCCCATAGTTTTATAGTTTGAAAATATTATACGTAGGTTAAGGTGCTAGGCAATGCGCCTTTTCAATTTAAAAATTAATCGTTTTATCCATACTTAAGATAAAACTTCTTTTATTCAATACAAAGTAAATGGCAGCTACACAGAGGTTGCTAAAAATTTTACGGCAAATACCAATGCAATACTCACTACCAGCCCCACCACAACTTTTACAAGGTCCATACCCAAAGATTTGAACATCTTAGCCCTGGGTTCGTTCTTTCTTAGCATATAATTCAATGCTATTTCACGTCCGGCCAAAACCCCTATAAAAACCCAGGTTGTGCTCATAGGCACATTATTAAGTTCTTTAAAGTAAAACAGGACTACTCCATAAACAAAATCAATAATTGTAGCAGAACGAATATCTACAGTATTGGTTTTAGATTTGATTATACTTTGAATAGCACCACCCTTTGAAGCTATAATATAAGCAAGCAACCCCAAAATGACCACTAATGAAAATATCAGGGAATAGATATCTAGTTGCCGCGGTAAATAGACATAGATATTAGCAAAATCCTGAATCAGCCATTGGGACCAAAGAAAACCGGTAGAACACCACTGCAAGATTGTCCAAAGACGTTCCTGCTGGCTTGTAATAGGGTTTTCAATAAACTTTTTCTCCACCAATTTTGAAATGCCCAAATAAAGCAGAATAGCCGCTGTAAATGCCACTGCATATCCAGAAAGCGATTTAACGACCATATCCGAAAGATTCTTTTCATTAAAAAACGTGAGAATCAAAAAAGACGTACTGACAGGAATTCCCGTACGGGTCAACAACATTAGAATAATAGGAGGCAGCAAGTAGTACCAAGCAAATGGTTCTGGCATAGGATATTTTACCAATCTACCATAAGAAACATCTCCGTTATGAGTGATATATCCAAAAATTAGCGTCGCAGCCAGTATCCCACCTGCAAATAACCACAAAACCCACCATTTCTTTCTTTCATTTGAACTTAAAAAAGTACCCAATGTTTGTATGGTATCATTACCAATAACCGAATACGCGGCCAATATAAAGCCCAAGTACATTACTATGACCGAAAAATCCAATACAGGTTAATTTTAAAATTAGGGTGTAAATAAAGAACAAAAGAAACAAGGATGATATGAATTGTAGATTAATAAATATTTAAATTTTTGACAACTTAACAAAAGAAAGGACCGCAATCATAAATGACTGCGGCCCTCATACCATTATTACTGTTATTACTACTTAGAGTTCGATGCCGTATCTTCTAAAAGAAATTCCGTATAATCTAATATATAAACTCCCAATAGACTCCACTTAAATTTTTCGCCTTCATACTTGGCCTTAAACTTATCGTTATCCATAAACAAAGATTCAAAATGCTCATCAAAATCCTTTTTAGTCAACCATAACACCTTTTCATCACCTTTCTTAATGTAGTATGACTTAGCAATACCTCCTGCTAATTTCATTCCTCCAACCCCAAAGCTAGCTGTTTGCTTAGCCCATGGATCTGAATACACTTCTATAAACTGACTATATTTAGGATTAACGACCTGCATTAAATACTCAGCTTCTTTCTTTTTGTTTTTTAAAGAAACCATCTGATTTGTATACATGGTATACCCTTTGTTCATGTACTTAGAGGCATCGGTTTTACCCCATTTAGTAGCATCGTTCATGAAGTTGGTTTGATTGTTTAATTTTTCAAGTCCAGAAGGAGCCATATACAGATCAACAATTTCCTCGGCCTTAACACGAACTTTTTTACCATCGGGCTTAATGAACTTTATTTCATTAATCTGGCCCTTTTTACGATCTACATCTTTGATGTCCGCTTCTAATTTAGTGCCATCCTTAAGGGTAACATAAGCTGGTTTTTTCCTGGAGTAAGACGAATATGCTGGATCAAAAGCAGCTTGTTGTTCGCGCTCTTTTAAACTTTCTTGTCCAAAACAAACAATGCTGGACATAAATAATACCATGGATACTAATTGTACTTTCATAATAGGGGTTTAGGGTTATTGTACTGCCCCTAAAATAGATCGTCCGCCAAGTGGCGGACGAATATTTGTTGTGAAAACCCTATTTCTTATGCATCAATGTTAGCATAAACGGCATTCTTCTCTATAAACTCTCTTCTTGGAGGAACTTCATCGCCCATTAACATAGAGAACACCCGATCAGTTTCGGTAGCATTGTCTATTTGTATTTGACGTAGTGTTCTAAACTCAGGGTTCATAGTCGTATCCCACAATTGCTCAGCGTTCATCTCACCAAGACCTTTGTATCGTTGAATACTCACACCCCCACTATAGCTATCCGCTATTTCATCTCGTTCTTTATCACTCCAAGCGTATCTCTTTTTCTGCCCTTTTTTAACCAAGTACAAAGGTGGGGTGGCTATATAAACATGACCACTTTCTATAAGCTCGCGCATATATCTAAAGAAAAAGGTCAAAATAAGAGTTTCAATGTGACTACCATCAACATCGGCATCACACATGATGACCACTTTATGGTAGCGGAGCTTCTCAAGATTCAAGGCTTTACTATCTTCCTCTGTTCCAATAGTAACCCCTAGTGCGGTGTAGATATTTTTAATCTCCTCGTTTTCAAATACCTTGTGCTGCATGGCTTTTTCAACGTTTAGAATCTTACCTCTTAAAGGCAAAATAGCCTGAAACTTACGGTCACGTCCCATTTTTGCCGTACCGCCCGCAGAATCACCCTCAACAAGGAATACCTCACATTGCGCTGGATCTTGTTCGGAACAATCCGACAATTTACCAGGAAGACCACCAATACTCATGACCGTCTTACGCTGTACCATTTCACGTGCCTTTGTAGCCGCATGACGTGCTTGTGCCGCAAGTATTACTTTTTGAACTATTATCTTAGCATCATCTGGATGTTCCTCTAAATAATCGGACAACATCTCTGACACCGCTTGTGAAACCGCCGAAGAAACCTCACGGTTACCTAGTTTAGTCTTAGTCTGACCCTCAAATTGTGGCTCGGCAACTTTAACCGAAACAATTGCGGTAAGGCCTTCTCTAAAATCATCTCCCTGAACCTCGAACTTTAATTTCTCGAGCATTCCCGAAGCATCGGCATATTTTTTAAGTGTAGTTGTAAGACCACGTCTAAAACCCGAAAGGTGTGTCCCCCCTTCATGGGTATTAATATTATTTACGTAGGAGTGCAGATTTTCCGTATAGCTCGTGTTATAAATCATGGCAACCTCAACAGGAATATCGTTTTTCTCACCTTCCATAGAAATTACGCTCTGGATTAAAGGCTCACGGTTACCATCTAAAAACTTAACAAACTCTTTAAGGCCTTCATTTGAGAAAAATGTTTCGGAAAGAAACTCTCCTTTATCATCTTTCTGTCTTCTATCCGTAATACTAATAGTTACCCCTTTGTTTAAGAACGAAAGCTCACGCATTCTATTCGCCAAAGTTTCGTAACTATATTCTATGCTTTGCTGAAAAATTTGGTCATCCGGATGAAAAGTAACCATTGTACCTCTTTCCTCAGTTTCACCGATACTCTTAACAGGATACATTGCTTTTCCACGCTCATACTCTTGCTCCCAAATTTTCCCGTCTCTATAAACGGTTGCCTTCAAGTTGTCAGAAAGTGCATTCACAACAGAAACACCAACACCGTGAAGTCCACCAGAAACTTTATAAGAATCTTTATCGAACTTACCACCAGCTCCAATTTTGGTCATAACCACCTCTAGGGCAGAAATACCTTCCTTTTTATGAAGATCTACCGGAATACCCCTACCATTATCACGAGTGGTAATGGAGTTATCTTCGTTTATGACTACACTAATAGAGTCACAGTGACCGCCCATAGCTTCATCTATGGAGTTATCTACTACCTCATACACCAAGTGGTGCAGACCTCTAACGCCCACATCACCAATATACATTGATGGACGCATACGCACATGTTCCATCCCCTCAAGGGCCTGGATACTGTCCGCCGAATATTGTTTTTTGTTTTCTTCTTTATTTGCTTCTTCGCTCATAAAATTAACTAGTTGTTAGACTTAATTTTTGGCAATCTCACAAATATAGGCAAAACCCCATAAAATATGGGGTTTTGAGAATTGTGATACCTCTAAGTTATCAACAAAAATTGTGGAAAATTACATATACAGAATACCTTCTTCAATTACTGATATTTAAACCTTAAGTTACTCAAATTCAAATCCTAAAATTTGAATATTTTATCAGCATAAGCACTCCAAATTTACGTCATTCCTCAAATTATAAAATAATACCTGTTGTCTTTTCCGCTTTAGGGCACATACAAAAAGACCTGCCGAATGCTTTGCAAACAACAGGTCTATTCTAAGCTAATTACAAGTAAAGATCCATACCCGCTCTAGTAGGCATCATCGTGAACGTTTGCCACAGCTCTACCAGATGGATCGTTCATGTTTTTGAAGGCTTCATCCCATTCCAACGCTATTTGCGTACTACAAGCAACCGAAGCTTCTTGAGGCACACATAACGCCGCTGCATCCGATGGGAAATGAGATTCAAATATAGAACGATAGTAAAATTCTTCTTTTGATGTTGGTGTTTGTAATGGGAACCTAAACTTGGCATTTGCCAATTGTTCATCAGAGACCTCTGTGTTTACAACTTCTTTTAAAGTATCGATCCAGCTATACCCTACACCGTCAGAAAACTGTTCTTTCTGTCTCCATGCCACACTTTCCGGTAACATATCTTCAAAAGCTTTACGAACTACCCATTTCTCCATGCGCTCCCCATTGATCATTTTATCCTGTGGGTTGATGCGCATAGCTACATCCATAAATTCTTTATCCAAGAACGGTACACGACCTTCAATTCCCCAAGATGCCAATGATTTGTTTGCTCGTAAGCAATCGTACATATGTAGTTTACTTAACTTACGTACAGTCTCTTCATGAAACTCTTGAGCATTTGGAGCTTTGTGAAAGTAAAGGTAGCCGCCAAAAAGCTCATCCGCTCCTTCTCCTGAAAGGACCATTTTTATCCCCATAGATTTAATCACCCGCGCCATAAGATACATAGGAGTGGAGGCTCTAATGGTAGTTATATCATAGGTCTCCAAGTTATAAACCACGTCTTTAATGGCATCTAGACCTTCTTGAATCGTAAATTTGATTTCATGGTGAACCGTACCGATGTGATCGGCTACTTTCTGAGCGGCAGCCAAATCCGGAGAACCTTCAAGACCCACTGAGAAAGAGTGCAACTGAGGCCACCATGCATCTGTAGTATCACCTGATTCTATACGTTTTTGAGCATATTTCTTTGCTATCGCGGATGTAACCGAAGAATCCAAACCTCCCGAAAGCAATACCCCATAAGGCACATCTGACATTAACTGACGGTGTACAGCTGCTTCTAAGGCTTCTTTAATTTCTTGAATGCTCGTTTCGTTTTCCTTAACGGCATCATACTCCATCCAATCTCTGGAATACCATTTTTTGAACTCCCCGTCTTCACTGCTTAAATAGTGTCCTGGAGGAAACAGTTGAATTTTAGTACAGGTTCCTTCCAAAGCTTTCAATTCTGAAGCCACATAGAATGTTCCGTTTTGATCCCACCCAATATATAATGGAATGATACCCATATGATCACGTGCCACAAAATAAGAATCGTTCTCGGTATCATAAATAGCGAAACCAAAAATACCGTTCATCTCATCTAAGAAATCTGCTCCTTTTTCTTTGTAAAGGGCTAAAATAACTTCACAATCAGATTCCGTCTGAAAATTATATTTTCCTTCAAATTGCTTACGCAATTCTCTATGGTTATAGATTTCGCCGTTAGCGGCCAAAACCAATTTCTTATCTTCACTATATAACGGCTGTGTACCGGAAGCTGGATCAACAATAGCCAAACGCTCATGCGCTAAAATGGCTTTTTCATCTGCATAAATCCCACTCCAATCCGGACCACGGTGACGTATTTTCTTAGACATCTCCAATAACTGGGGTCTTAAAACATCTGAACTTTCCTTTAAATCAAATGCACATACAATTCCACACATAACTCTTTGTTTATTTCTAATTTGAAGTCAAAAATGCGACTAAACTTTCAATTATAAAACATATACACCTATATTGATTTCATTTTATAATATTAATTCACAATTCAACATCAATACATCACTATTTTATATTTTTTGGATAAAAAATCAAACGTTCTGTAAGTAGCGTAAAAATTAACGACTTTTTAGTAGATTTAAATTTCAATACTAACTAGTTTTAGCCCAAAACAAACACGATTATGAAAAAAGTACTTTTTATTGTTTTGATGGCATTTGCCATGACCATCTCAACCGACGCATTAGCTCAAAAATTTAGTGGATTGGATAAAAGTCCTATGGATATGGCCGCTTATCCAAACGATTACAAGGTATCCTCAAAAACTGCCCGTATTATTTATAGCCGTCCACAGTTGAAAGGACGTTCGCTTTCTGAACTTGCCCCTGCTGGAAAAGTATGGCGTACTGGTGCTAACGAAGCAGCCGAGATTACTTTTTACTCTGATGTGGATTTTGGAGGAAAACAAATTAAAGCCGGAACTTACTCTATTTTCACTATACCAAGTAGTGGCGAGTGGACCGTTGTTCTTAATAAAAACCTGAACCAATGGGGCGCTTATTCTTATGATGAAACCGCAGATGTTGCCCGTGTTACTGTACCAAGCGCAGAAGATTCTACTTCTCTAGAAGAATTTTCTATTGCTTTCAAAGAAGCAGGAGCTGGTTTTGAAATGGTAATGGGATGGGACAAAACAAGAGTTGCCGTACCTATTACAGCTTCAAAAATGTAACATATCCTGAAACCTATAGTATAAAAAAAACCGAAGCTTTACAGCTTCGGTTTTTTTATGCAGTAATTTCTTGGGCTATCTTGTTTTTCCATTTATAAAGGTTTGTTCCGCCATAATACTGGGAATCTCTTCAACAGGAACCGTCATCATATCCTTATCATAAATAACAAAATCCGCAAACTTCCCTCGTTCTATACTTCCCTTTTCCTCTTCCTCAAAGTTAGAATAGGCAGCCCAAATGGTCATACCGCGTAATGCTTCTTCCCTGGATAGTGCATCTTGCTTTTGAAAACCACCTTCAGGATACCCTTCAACATCTTTTCTAGTAATGGCCGCGTAAAATGTCAAAAACGGACTCACCTGCTCCACCGGAAAATCAGTACCTAAAGCAAGTGTACCGGCTTTATCCAAAAGCTTTTTATAAGCATACGCACCTTTCATACGGTGTTCACCAAGACGGTCTTCGGCCCAATACATATCGCTTGTAGCGTGAGTAGGTTGTACGGAAGGTATCACTCCATTACCAAAATAATCAAAATCCAAGGTATCGATAATCTGAGCATGCTCCACCCTCCAACGACGGCCTGGCTTATCCTTTAATACTTCCTGATAGGTTCGCAGCACTACGGCATTTGCAGAGTCTCCTATTGCATGTGTATTCATTTGATATTCTGAAATAGCTAAACGTCTTGCCAAATCTTCTATTTCTTCAATTGGCGTAACCATAGCTCCATAATGACCCCATTTATCCGTATACGGTTTTTTCAATACGGCACCGCGAGACCCAAGAGCACCATCTCCGTACACTTTTACAGAACGTACGTTCAACCTCTCTGTCTTTATAGGTCCTTGATAAATAAAATAATCTACATCTTCAGGAGTATTGCTCACCATAGCATACACTTTAATAGAAAGTTCACCGGCTTGCTGCAGGCTATCTATAAGTTCTATTGTACTACGGTCTATTCCGGCATCATCAACAGTAGTTAGACCATTATTCAAACATATTCTTTCTGCGTCCTTTAATGCTTTTATACGGGCTTCCAAATCTGGAGCCGGGATAATAGCGTAAACCAAACCCATTGGATTATCTACCAATACTCCCGTAATTCCCATAGCTCCCTTTACGATTTCTCCACCCTCTACTTTGGTTTGCCAATCAATGCCCGCCAAATCCAAAGCTGCTTTATTTACTAGCAATGCATGCCCATCTATACGGACTAAGGCTACAGGGGTATCCGGAAAAAGTTCATCGAGCTCTTTACGTGTGGGGTAGTCTTTAACCTCCCAATCGTTCTGGTCCCAACCCCGACCCATTATAAAATCTTTAGGATTTTCCTTTTGAAAAGCCTGAACACGCTCCAAAACCTCCTCAAAACTTTTGGTACCCACAAGATCAACTACTTGCTGACCGAGACCCAACCCGTAAAAATGACAATGCGCATCTATTAGTCCGGGAGTAATTGTACGACCATCTGCATCCACTAATTGGTCAGAAGTGTATTTATCCCTAATTTCCTCCGTAGTGCCTACGGCAATGAATTTACCTTTATGGACGGCAAAAGCTTCCGCTTTGGAAAATACTTCATCAACGGTGTACACATTGGCGTTCACTATGACCATGTCCACCTTTTCTTTCAGGTGTTCACACCCAGTTATAAACAGCAGTAATAAGGGAAGTATTTTTTTCATAGCAAGAGAAATTGAAGATTCTCAAAAGTACATAAATAATGTACCACTGTCTTACTACAAGCTTTTTTAGAAAAAAAACTATATATCTAAGGATTACATAATTTTCACACGTGCTCCTTTTATGTTAAAAGTTCCGTCCGCATAGGTATACGTACCCGTTAATGTTTCGCCTTTTGCGGATAGTTTCACTACAAACTGAACACCTTCTAGAGTAACCTCAAAACTGATGGTATTTCCCTGCAACCGCACATTTTTTCCTAAGATTTCTTTTTCATCAAGTTGAACAAACACATTATCTTCCCCATTTTCCTTAAAAATGGAAAGTGCCCCTAACTTATACTGGTCTGGTGCATTTTCTGCCGAATATTCCCAACTTCCCAATAATTCACTCTCAGCCGATACTGTCAAACAATTTAAATCATCAAGATTCAAAACATTAGCGGCAGCAGTATAACTCACAGTCATACTAAGGAATAAAGCGGTAGATAAGGCGATGGAATTCTTCTTGAAAATTTTCATGCGTCAACAGATTAATTCGTATTAATTTTGGACCTATTTTTCATCAAAAAAATTAAGCCGTTTATATAAAACGAATGGAAGACGCTTATTATTTTGTTGAGCGTGATTTTGGCTTGTCGGCCATTTTTACGTAAACCAGTTTTTTGCGTCCTTTTGAATCTTCGCGACGATCTACCTCTATTGATTTTATGGAATTTATAAGTGGTGTCAATTTTTGAAAACCGTAGTTTCTGGAATCAAAATTTGGTTGTTTTTTCTGCAAAAGACTACCTACATCTCCCAAAAACGCCCAACCATCATCATCTGCAACATCATCTATGGTAGAAGCGATAAACTTAATGTCTTTGGCCGTAATTCGATCAACATTATTTTTGGCAACTTTTGCGTTCTTATTGCTAACAGGACTATCTTCTTCCTCCTCCTCTTCTTTCTTAAGGATTTCAATATAAATAAACTTGTCACATGCTACTATAAAAGGGTTGGGTGTCTTTTTCTCCCCTATACCAAAAACTTGCATACCTGCTTCACGAAGACGTGTGGCCAGCCTAGTGAAATCACTATCGCTACTTACAAGACAAAAACCATTGACCTTGCCTGAATAAAGAATATCCATAGCGTCTATAATCATTGCAGAATCCGTTGCGTTTTTGCCCTGGGTATACCCGTATTGTTGAATGGGGGTTATAGCATTTTCCAGAAGAACATTTTTCCATTTACCAAGACGGGGGTTTGTCCAATCTCCATAAATACGCTTAATGGTGGGATTCCCGTATTTTGCAATTTCCTCCATCATTTCCTTAACATAGGCAGAGGGAATATTATCACCATCTATAAGTACCGCAAGATTTAAATCCATAGCATTAATTGTTTCCTGCAAGTTACGGTGATTCTAAAAAAAATCGATACAATATTCTTACAAAGAAATTTTAGCTATCCAAGATTGTGCCTTAAAAATTAGTTTAGGTTTTAAAGGCGTTCTTTGCTAAGTTTGGATTTTCCAAACAATATACCAACATGAAAAACTCTATTTACAGTTCCGTTACCACTTTCATTCTAATTTTTGCTTTTGCGATTTCCGTAAACGGGCAAGATAACAAGCGTGAATTTTATCAATTGAAAACTTATTTTTTAAAGGATGCCAATCAAGAGAAAGTGGTTGACACTTATTTAAAGGATGCATATCTACCAGCTCTAAAAAGAACCGGAATAGAAAATGTTGGGGTATTTAAACCGATTCCTAAAGAGGACGCCGATGCGCTTAAAATATATGTCCTGATCCCTTTTAATTCTCTTGACCAATTTTTGAAGCTGGACCATATGCTTGCTCAAGATAAAAGTTATGTTTCTGCAGGAGCGAACTACATCAATGCCAAACATGACAATGCACCGTATGAGCGTATCAGCTCTACCTTAATGAAGGCATTTTCAGAAATGCCCGTAATGGAAGCTTCAAAAGTTACCGGCCCAAGAAAAGACAGAGTTTACGAGTTACGCAGCTACGAATCCGCCACTGAAGCCATTTATCAGAACAAAGTGGATATGTTCAATATAGGAGGAGAGGTTGAACTTTTTGAATCCCTTGGCTTTAATGCCGTTTTTTATGCGGAAGTAATCTCTGGAGACCGAATGCCCAATTTAATGTACATGACTACTTTTGAAAACATGGAATCTAGAGATGCTCACTGGGATGCCTTTAGAACTGCTCCAAAATGGCTGAAACTAAAAGTTGACCCCAATTACCAAAACAATGTTAGTAAGTCAGATATTCTATTGCTCTACCCTACCGCGTATTCAGGTTATTAAAAACTAAAGGGTTGAATTGCTTATCATAAATTCAACCCTTCTATTTCGTTTTCTTCCTTCGGCCGTAGTATTATCCGCTATAGGGTTTTCTCCTCCGTGACCCTTCCAAACTACACGTGCTTTATCTATACCTAACCCAATTAAGTATTCAGCCACTGCTTTTGCCCTTTTTTTAGACAACATCCGATTGTATTTTTTACTTCCCACCGAATCCGTATATCCAGAAATAGAAATATGCAATGCTCTATTTTGCGACAGGTACGTATAGATCTCCGCAAGTTCATTCTTTGAAGTCTCCAACAATTTGGCTTCATCAAAAGAAAAAAGAACATCTTGAAACACATGAATTTTATTTAACTGAAACGTTTTTGATTCCGTATTCAAAGCAACGATTTTGTGTTTGGGAATGGCACTTTCTGCCTCTGACACCTCAACCATATCCACATAATAATAGGCTCCCTGCTTGGCATTCCTTTTTGTTTTAAAAAGACGGGTTCTGGCATTACTTTTAAAGTTCCCGATAATTAAATATTGTTCGGTACCCTTCGCTACAAATTGGGTATGCACAGGTATCCAATCTTTTGTATCCGAATAGAAATTTGAATAGCCTATTTCCAAATAATTATAGGAATTGGATTTCTGTTGATAGAGGTGCTTTTTAGAAAGTTCCTTTTTAATAGGAAAGCTTAATTTATCCTTGGCAAACAATACTCCAAATTCTTTGATGGCAAAGTCTGAACGTTCCGCTAAACTTATATAAAATGAAACGCTATACTTTACTCCTTTTTGCAAAGGCCGAAGCAATTTGGTCTGAAAATATTCCCTATAATCATCTGGTGCGTAGAGATAAAGACCAGCATAACCCTGACCGAAGTCTGCCGGTTGTGAGCCATTAAAGTTTTCCGGTGTACCCATTTGGATACTACAGCCATTAAAATAATCGGTTGAACCTTCCGTAGGTATTGACCAACCTTCTAAATCATCGTTAAAATTGCCTAAGCGTTCCGGACAGTTCAGATAGGATTCAAAACTTGGGTTTTTCACCAGATTTTGCGCCTTCAACGGAAGCAAACAGCAAATTCCCAACACAATAAAAAGAATCCTACCGAGTGAAAATTTTATCATTCCCGAGCGTTTAAATCCGCTCTAAAATAGAAAATTTAAAACTATATCAGAATTCGCCATAGTTCAACGGCATTCCCATCCTCAATAATTGCGATCAAAGTTTATTTAATTCAAAGTATCAATATAGGCTTGAATAAGAGCGACACCTTCAGTATGTAATTCTGTAATACCTACAAGTGGCATTGATGGACCGTAAGCTGGATCCGTCTCGACCCTCAACCTAATATCGGCCTTAAAATCCTCCACATTACTATCTGCATATAAGGTTTCATATCTAAAATCCGGACGAACGCCCTGATTAGAATTATGGTACCCCCCAGGTTGGTGGCAATGTGCGCAGTTCACATCCATATACGCCTTGGCACGTTCGGTTAGCGTAAACGAATCATCCAACCAATCCGGCAGACGCTCAATTTCCGAAACGGCAGGAGCTCCGGAAAGCAAACCTTTATCTATGAAATTTTGCAGTTGATTTTTACCATTGTAAACAAAATTCAGGTTTCTGGCTTTTGGCCCAATGGGAATAGTTGTATTGTTCACGTTATGGCACTGCGTACAGTTTACGGTAAACGGCACTTTATACCCCAAAGACTGTCCGTTTCCAGAACTGTCTATCCAGTTCACTTGTACAGTAGGGGCTTCATTGCTAAATGTAGCCTCTGTTTGGGCTTCGTTCCAAAGATAATTACCCATACTCCACGTACCATTGGTCTTAATTAAGATACGGGTTTCAATTAGCCTTCTTCCAAGGGACTCATCTCTCTCATCATTGTAATAAAAGAAAGTTTTACTGATAACCGTACCATCGGGAAATTGCAAAAGTCCTTCTCCATTGTATGTCATTTGCCCTCCTTCAGGAAGCGAAATCGTTCTGAACTTATGCGCATAATCACTATACAAAGGTGTGCTTAGGCTATATTCATGAGACGTTGTATTCGGAATCAAATCCGCAGGACTACCTCTAAATATTTTAAGATCTGCTAAATTTGGAAGAAACTCGGCAACCACATAGACGGTATCATCCACATATGGATTACTACCTGCCGCTATTTCATCCCCATTATTAACACCATCCCCATCACAATCCGTACTTTTCCAAATTGAATTCTGTGCATTGTAGCCGGTATAATTCTCATCTTGAACTGGATCACAGGAACCCTCCTTATCCGTACCATCAGCTTCTTCCTGAAAATCTGGAACACCATCTCCGTCCGTATCCTTAGTTTCGTTTACGTAGGGATCTGTTCCATTGGCCAATTCTTCGCTGTTGGTTACTCCGTCCGTATCGCAATCCGCTCCCAACCAAATGGTATTGTCAGAATCATACCCATTATAACCAGTGGTCTGTTTGGGGTCGCAAGGGTTGCTTTTGCTTGTACCTTCCAACACTTCTTGCTGATCTAGAATTCCATCTCCATCGGTATCCATATCAACCGTTTCAGGAGTATTGGAATCATCAGATCCACAAGCTGCTAGTAAAATCATTGAAGCCATAAAAGCCGCACGAATTACATTTTCTCTTGGAATAAATCTAAAAGCAGTATTCTGCTTGACCAAGCTATTGAAGATATTACGAACCATGGCTAAATTTTCTTTAAAGCAATAGCAACAAAAATAGGTATTCTACCGCCAAGACCCGATTAACAATAGACAAGAGCCTGTAAAAATCGGATGAATACGCTTTGTTGTTTTATCAAGAAAAATTAAAGGTCAAATTTATAAGTCAAACCACCCATAACTTGCAAGCCCTGAACGGGATAGTTAGACCAACGTTGGTAATTATTATTTGCAATATTGGCCACTTTCAAGAAGAAAGAAAGCTGATCGTTCCAACGGTATCCTACATGGGCATTGGCATCAAAATACCCGTCTAAAGTTACGGGAGTCGCAAAAAAGTCTGCCGGATTTCCACTTGCAGAAGCAATCGTGGCCACATCATCACGCTCACCAACATAAAACAAGTTAGCACCTGCATACCATTTTTCACCTATTTGATAATCCATGAACAGGGAACTCGTTAAATTAGGAAGGTTCCACGCCGGATTATCGGTTTCTGTATTGTAATTGAAATACTCAACATTAACACCTAAGCTAAAGTTTCTATTTACATCTACATTCAACTCACCAAAGGCTGAAATCGTTTTTACGTCATCATAAAAAACTTCAAAAGAATTGCTGTAATAGTATCCTTTTTCATCGGTTCTCCCTTCATTCTGAGGGTTTAGCTTGTAAAGTGCCTTTCTATCTTCCGTAGTGTAACTCACCTTCGCATTATAACTCAAATTTGTTAAAATCTGCCCTTTAAGACCTAAATAAGCATCGTACTTTTTATCTGTAGGGACAATGGTCAACGTTGGTGACACATACGGGTTATCCTCTACAAAACCGTAGTATGAGTTCTGCATTAAATCGCCCTCTACACCACCATACACTATTGCCATATCCTCTAACAGTCTGTAAGAAGCGGTAACCGCCGGATAAATATAAAAATTGCTATCGCTGTTTTCGCTATCAAGACCATATACCAAATTGACGCCCAAATTTAGCGAGAGACCATCTTTTGCCAAGGCCAAACTTGGATTGATTCCCACCTGAAGATTACTATAGTCTATACCCGGTACATTTGTTGGATTATTTAAACTAGAATTCTCAAAACTACCGCTCACGTAATCAACTTTAGCTTTGATATTAAAATTTTCATCAGCTACCGGAAAAGAAAATCCCGTATTGAAAACCGCTCGGTTTTCACCAGATTTAACGGCATCCCAAAAACGTCTGTACTCCAATTTAGCATTCTCAAAATACGAATCCTCAACATTTATATAACCTGATGCTTCGGCCATGTAATAATTTTGGCGTTCATCAATACCATCTACCTCTTCCTCGGTAAAAGTAGCATCAGGAATACCATACCAATTGTACAATTGGTGCTGTGCACCTACGTTTACACCCCAATCAAAATCACTATCTCGTTTGGTGTACCCCGCATCTAACCTAGAGTTTGAGTAGATATTATCTAGCGCAACACCATCAATATCTCCACGAGATGAATTATGTTCAAGTCCAATTGTATAACCAGATTCACGATCAATAGTTCTACTGGTATAAAACTTACCCATTAAATTCGCCGGATTACCTATACCAGCCGAAGCGTACGAATTATATAGCACAGGAGGAGGCGTTTTTTTCACGGCCGATGCCTTACCCTTTGCAGGGGTAAATGTAGAAGCCACAGGAACCGAAAAAATACTATAGTTTATCTTTTTCTTCTGCAAAACAATAGAATCATTAAGATTCGGCATTGTTTTAATTTTAAAAGCATCGTTAATCGTTGGTGTATACGCCTTGGTAACGGTAACCGTTTCTGTACCAATATCATCTTTTTCTTCATCTTCTTGCGCTATAGCAAACTGAAAAACACCAGTAAGAAAAATAAGTGTGAGCTTTATATGTTTGTGCATTCTGTGTTCTTTTTTGAATTTACACCTTTAAAACGAAGTCGATTCTAGAAAACTTCGTTTAAATTCAATTTTCAATATTGTTAAACTGTTTTCTAATTTTAATCGGTCCTCACGGATGAGTTGCTCTGTGCTTCTTTTGCCTTGATAATAGACAGCTCGCTTTTTGCATCGGAAACAATATCCTCATACTGACTAAAATTACTGATCACACTATCCAAAATATAGGTGGCCTGGTAGGCATCTCCCAAAGCATAGAAATTCTTTGCCATGATAATCAATCCTTTTCCGCCCCATTCCTTATAACCTGAATAGTCTTTCGCCAATTTCTGAACGGCAATGTTCGAATTCTCATAATCTTGAGACTTGCTTTTAAAATAGGCGTCATAATACAATGCTTCCGCAGCAGTTGCACCAGATGCTATTTTCAACACATCTGCATAAGCGCTTTCTGCTTTAGCTTCATCGCCCGTTGCAATTGCCGAACGTGCAATCATTATCTGTGCATCACTTTTAATACGATTATCGATTATTGGTGTAGCCAATACTTTTTCGGCATAGGCCAAGGTCTTACCATAATCTTTTTGCTCGTAATACCCTTTCATTAAATTAGACTGTGCAAAAGTTCTATTTTGCTGAATATCCGCTTGATTTTCCAAACGCTGTAAATAGGGCAACGCCGATGCATAATCTTTTTTACCGATGTAAATTTCACAAACACGGGTCAAAGCCTGTTCCGCATATTCGCTTCCCATTTTATCGGCAACGAATTTGTAATTCGGTAATGCTTTTTCTTTTTCTCCTTTAGCAAAATAAAGTTGTGCCAAATTAAAATTCGCTTTCACGGCACTTAATCCGCTTGGGAATTGTTTTATGTAATTCTCATATCCTCTGATGGCAGCCTCTTTATTGCCTTCCAAGTTTTGTTTATCCGCAGACTCAAAAGTGGCGTTGTCCAGCTCACTATCGGTAACCTCCACAAAATCGAGTTTCTGCACCCACTCCGCATACTCGTCCACGCGACCTAAATCAACATAAATCAATTTTGCGGTAGACACAGCTTGAATGGCCTCCTGTGTGTTCGGAAAATTATGAACAACAGATTTAAACTCGGTCAACGCTTGCTCGTTTCTACTGGCATTATAATGCACCAAACCTTGACGCATCATTGCCTGCGGCACCAATGAACTAGCTTTGTATTCATTGATCATACGTTGATAGGTCTGAAGACCTTTTTGTTCTTGCCCGGTAGAAATTAAAGTATTTGCCATTTCAAAAAGGGCATCATCTTTTAAGCTAGATTTTGGATATGCCGAAACGAAAGTTCTTAACTCCTCAATCTTCGTGTCACGTCTGTCAACAAAACCGTAGCTAATTGCCTTTTGATACGCTGCATAATCTTTCTCAGGTCCTGATAATGAAAGTGCCTTATTGTACGTTTCAATAGCAGGCCAATATTTACTGGTCACAAAATAACTATCGCCTAACCGAAGATAACCATCGTATAATTTTTGGGTATCGCTAGACCCCGCACCTGTAAAGTTGCTGAAGTAAGAAATAGCATTACTATAGTCTTTCAGCTTAAAATAGGTATAGGCTAAATTATAATCTAACTCCTTGTATTCTTCCGTTGATTTTGCCGCTGGATTTTGTTGAAATTGAATATAATCCACCAATGCGTCACTAAAATTGTTGAGCGCATATTCCGCTTCCGCTTTCCAATAATTTGCTTTCGCTTTAAAAGTAGCATCTTCCGCACTACCTAAAGACTTTCCTAAATTTTCTGCCGCAGCAGTGTATTCCCCGTTCATGAACAATTCTATCCCACGGTAATAGGCCACTTTTTGATACGTCTCCTTACTAGCGTAGTTCTTGTTCTTCTCAAGCAACTCCATGGCTCCTGCAAAGTTTTTAGAGGTGATGTATGAATCTACCAACAATTCTTGCATCTCTTCTTTGTTCGGACTATCGGGATACTTCGCCAAATAATCCGTTATGACCTGTGGAACCGGTTCGTAGGCATTCCCTACCTCATAGCTCAATCGGGCATAATTTAAGTAGGCATCTTTTTGAATTTCTTGTGAGAAGTCCATTTGCGTAGCATTCCTGAAAGCATTCAAGGCTTCCTGCTTTTTATCCAACTTCAAATAACATTCCGCTAAATGGTAATAGGCATTTTGAGAAACATTGTTCGTTCCACCTATAATTTTATTGAACTGCTGAACAGCATTGGCATAGTCACCTTGCTTGTAGTATGAATATCCTAAAAGGTAATAATCCGTATTGCTCCACTTGCCTTTTTTCCCTTTATAATCTTCTAAATAAGGAATAGCATTTGAATATTCTTTTAAGTTGAAATAACTCTCCCCAATAATTTTACTGAGTTCGGATTTCTCTTTACGATCACCCTTTGCCATTTGTTTTTTTGCCAAAGCGATTGCCTCGTCAAACTTACCAAGCTTAAAATTCATGTCCGCTTGGTAGTAGTCCATTTTTTCCTGAAGAATTTCTGGATCTTTTATCTGGTCAAAACGCTGGTTGGCCGTATCATAATCATCTTGCTGATATGCGATATAGCCCATATAGTATTTAGCCTGAGAACCGTAAACAGGAGAATTTTCTACCTTTTGAAGGTAACTTTCAGCTTGCTTTTGCTTACCTGATGAATACAAAGAATACCCATAATTAAAATTGAACTTATCCATCTCTTTCCGAGAAAGTGCACTTTGTTCCACTTTATTGTACCATTTTAAGGCATACGGATATTTACCGGTCTCAAAATAATACTCGGCCACATCTACATAAGCTGAATTTCTTTTGGTGGAAGTGGGATAGTTGGCCACAAAATCCTCCATTAACCTATCAGCTCCCAACTGATTTAAGCGTACAGCAGCATTAGCCTCATAATAGGCACTATTAGATTTAGTCTCTAAATTGTCACTGTTTTCTTTTACTTTGGCAAAAATGGACTGTGCGGCTTGGTACTGCTCATTGTTATAGAGTGCCAAGGCATCTTGATATTGTTTTTGATCGTGGGTATAAATCTTGGTTTCTTGAGCGACTCCCACAGAAACCATCCCCAGAAAAATAGGGATAAGCGCGGTTATTTTTTTTAGCATAGTGTTCTAACTAGAAATATATATTACCGTTAATTAATTTAATAACGTTGAATATTGCATATAAGTATACGGTGAAAAGTGTTTTCATCTTTATATTTTTCACTCTCGGCAATCATGAAAAAAGCAAAAATATTTTCTCAATGCCTGTCGTACGTTAGTTTTTAACTTATTACTTTTATATCAATATTACGATTCAAAGTTCGAGATTTGGCGATTACAATGCGGAACTACGCCCAACCTTTAACGATTGATTAACAAATTGAACCCGAAACCAGGTACCCTTAATGATGTCAGAAACGATTTTAGAGCTAAAGGATGCGGCTATTTTTCAAAAAGATAGTCTTGTTTTAAACGAGGTAACACTTGATGTAAGAAAAGGCGAATTCGTTTATTTGATAGGAAAAACAGGAAGCGGTAAAAGTAGCTTCATGAAAACCCTCTACGGAGACCTACCCCTTAAACAAGGTACTGGAAGTATTGTAGATTTTGACCTCACCAAATTAAGGGAAAAAGACATTCCGTTTTTGCGCAGAAAAATCGGTATTGTTTTTCAGGATTTTAAGTTGTTACCGGACCGCACGATCAATAAAAACCTTCATTTTGTTCTTAAAGCTACAGGTTGGAAAGACAACCACAAAATGAACCAAAAAATAGAGGATGTCCTCAATAAAGTGGGCATGAAAACCAAAGGCTTTAAATTTCCACATCAGCTTTCTGGCGGGGAGCAACAGCGGGTGGCTATCGCCAGGGCACTTCTTAACGACCCTGAGCTCATATTAGCCGATGAACCTACCGGAAACCTAGACCCACAGACCAGCGTAGAGGTTATGAAAGTGCTACAGGAAATACACAAATCCGGCCGTTCTATTTTAATGGCCACCCATGATTATGCCTTGATTTTAAAATATCCATCAAAAACCCTAAAATGCGATGGAAACAAAATCTTTGAAGTTGTACAGCGAGTGGTGTAGATAAACATACCAATTACACATAAAACAACCTTATCCCTACATAAGGGTAACATACAAAGTCTCTAATTTTCATAACTTTAGACAGTCGGCTATGCTATTTTTTTAATGAGCACGTTTTGCCGTGGAAACATAAATTCTTAAAAACAAGATGTTATGCCCCATATCAATTTTGCCTGGTGGAATCTTCAAAACTTTTTTGACACGGATGACGACCCTATCTCCAATGACTTCAGCTTTACGCCCGAAGAAGGTTGGACCGATGAAGTCTTCAACATAAAAAAGAGAAATCTTGCCGAAGGTCTAAACCTCATTTGGCCCAATGAACAAATAGACCTACTAACGGTCTGCGAAATTGAAAAAGATACGCTTTTACAAGATTTACTGGATGAAGCAGGCATGAACAACCTAAGTGTGGTTTTTGATGCTTCCGGCACAAGCGATTTACGAGGTATTGATGTAGCCATGGCATATAATCCAGATAAACTTACCGTAGTATCAAGAACTTCCCACCTCGTGCATTTAAGATACCGGACCCGAGATATTTTTGAAGTCGTTTTTAAAATAAATGCCACAGGTGAAGAGTTTGTGGTCATAGCATCTCACTGGCCATCCCGTAGTAGAGGGCAATACCATTCCGAACCTTTGCGTATTGCGGTTGCAGAGCATATAGCCTTCCTTGTGGAAGCACATACCAAAGTGGACTCTACCACTTACGAAACCCTTCAGGCCAATGATGATTTGGCGGCTATTCAAGCTAAATGGGAAGGCAAAGTTTTGGTTGTGGGTGATTTTAACGATGAGCCTTTTGACCGTAGTATCATTCAACATTTAAAGGCATCCAGGGACCTTGACAAGGTTAAAGGAGAGACCAATGACTTTGATAAATTCGTTCACACTTATAAATACCGGGCCAGAGAGACTTTTCTATATAATTTAAGTACCTCAATAATGAATAAATCGGCTTCTGGAAATACGGGCACTTACTTTTTAAGTGGCTTATATGATGGAACCGTTTTCACCAACCGCTACCAAATGCTAGATCAGTTGGTGGTTACCCGCGGATTCTTATCCGGTAATGGCATTACCGCAGACATAGGCACTTTTGACATTATTGACGATAATATACTAGCAACCTCTAGCGGACGCCCTAGATCATTCAAATACAAATCTTCAAATCCAAACTTTGTACCTAAAGGCTATTCTGACCATTTGCCGCTTAAGTTGAAATTAAATTACTGATATACGCTCTTAAAATTAAGGTCAATAATCTGAAACCGGTATCTTTAAATTGTAATTAAAGATTTGCCGCTTTGGCATCCTCAAGCCGATATCATGATCTTAAAAAAACAAACCTACAGACCGGATAAGCCGGTAAACCCATTCATTGGGGCACTATTATTTGTCATTGCCATTATTTTGCTGGCCATTACCGGACCACTGGGTTTTGTATATGGTATTTTCCACAGCCTATTTACTCGTGGAATAAAAGGAATTGGAGAGTATTTGCTAAAAATTGCCATTTCCGTAGACCAGTTGGGAAACGTTATGATGCAACATCTAATGAACGTCCTCTGGACCAACAAAAACAGGTACAAATTCGGCAATAGGGATGAAACCATTTCAAGCGCCTTGGGCAGAAACAAAAAGTTGGGGACCTTGACCGCCGCGGGAAGATTGATGGATAAAATCTTAGATATCATAGACCCTGATCATTCCCTTAATTCCATTGATTATTATGTAGAACCGTCCGAAGATATAATAGACCATTTGGCATGGATACACCTTATAGACAAACGGATTCTTTGTTTAAAAAAACTGAACGCCGATACGGATTTCTATTTTATTCCAAAAGGGATACGAATAGAAGGGGAAACGGATGCTCAAACACTTTTAACGACCACTAAAGACATGCTCAACATTGATATTGATAGTCTTTCCATGGAATTCGTTGGTATCTTTGAGGCACAGGCTTTAGGTAAGAAACCGGGAATTTTATCGCGGATGACCTGTTACACCGCTATGCATTCAGGTGAGTTTTTGCCCGATTCGGAATTATATGAAATTGCTTGGCTAACCTATGACCAAAAAGATAAGCTCAGCGAAGTGGACCAGTTAATTTTTGACATTCTCCATCAGAACGGATTGCTTTCATAAAAGCTGTATATTTAGTTTCAATTACCAAACCACCTTAAAATGTTCAAATATTTCACCGGCCTATTTTTCATGATAGGCATAACCTCCCTATCCGCTCAAACCGAAAAACCCAATGTACTTTTTATCTGTGTTGATGACCTCCGTACCGAACTTGGCGCTTATGGTAAACACTATGTAAAATCTCCTAATATGGACGCTCTTGCTAAAAGCGGAGCTCTTTTTACGAATCACTACGTTCAAGTTCCTACTTGTGGTGCTTCAAGACATGCCATTCTTACTGGAATGCGTCCGTCAAAACCTGTTCATCTTTCAAACAATGCCATTGTTGAAGAACTTTCTACAAAACCTGAATCATCAGTTCCAGAAACATTTATCCATCGTTTTAAACAAGTAGGATATCATACGGTAGGCATAGGAAAAATAAGCCATTCGGCGGATGGATACGTCTACGGCTATGAAGAAGAACCAACCACTAAAAAAGAACTTCCCCATAGCTGGAGTGACCTAGCATTCGATTCCGGAAAATGGAAAACTGGTTGGAACGCTTTCTTTGCCTATGAAAGCGGTGAGAACAGACAGAGCCTTAAAAAACAAGTGAAGCCCTATGAAGCTGGCGAAACCGATGACCAGGGCTATCCTGATGGCTTAACGACCAATCTTGCCATCTCCAAATTAAAAGAACTTAAGAAAAATGAAGAACCTTTTTTTATGGGCGTCGGTTTTTTTAAACCACACCTTCCTTTTAACGCTCCCAAAAAATACTGGGACCTTTACAATGAAGAAAACTTGCCAGTTTCCACTAACCCTAATATTCCTGAAAATATCAACCAAAAAAGTCTTCATGCAAGCAGTGAGTTCAATCAGTATGCCCTTGGTGAAGAAAAAGCAGGTCTGGACAAACAGGTATCCGATGCGTATGCTCGTAAACTGAAACACGCCTATCTCGCCTCCATCAGTTACATAGATGCACAGATAGGGAGGCTTTACCAACAATTAAAAGAATTGGAACTCGATAAAAACACCATAATCGTTATTTGGGGAGATCACGGTTGGCATTTAGGCGACCAACGTGTTTGGGGAAAACATACACTTTTTGAAAATGCATTGAAAAGCACATTGATTATTAACTCCCCATATTCCCAGCATAAAGCAAAGAAGGTAAGGGCCATTGTGGAAAGCGTAGATATCTACCCTACCCTATTAGATATGTGCGGAATTGAGCAAACAAAGTCTACTGACGGTGAAAGCTTTGAAAAACATATAAAATACAATATTCCAGATACTGAAGAAGTTGCCTACAGTTATTACAAAAATGGAATTTCCATGCGTACAAAAACGTATAGACTGACTAAGTATTTCAGAAATAACGAACCGGAAGTGGAACTTTACGACCACCACAAAGGAAATGCCAAGGAGAATAAAAATATTGCAGAGGAGAACCCTGAAATTGTACAAGAATTGATGCCGCTATTAGATAAGGGCAATACCGGTCTTTTCACAGTTACCGAATAAAATGTGTACATGCCCATATCGTTCGATTACTCTGAAAAGTTTTTGTTACTTTGTCGCTATAAATTTTAAAACCAAATAATGGAAGTTTTAGGTATAGATATAGGAGGTTCTGGCATAAAAGGTGCCATCGTTAATATCGAAACCGGAGAACTGGTTACAGAACGTCATCGTATACCTACTCCCGCATCTCGCAAACCAGAAGACATGGCAAATGTTGTTGCGAAGATTGTAAAACATTTTGATTACAAAGGAAAAGTAGGCTGTGGATTCCCTACGGTCATAAAAAGAGGGATTTGCAAGTCTCCGGGAAATCTTCATAAAAGTTGGCTGAACGTTAATGTAGAAGAGCTTTTCAAGAAAAAAACCGGACTTGATTTTACCGTGGTGAACGATGCCGATATTGCCGGCTATGCGTCTATGAACTACGGTACCGGAAAAGATATGGAAGGCCTTGTTATCATGATTACTATTGGGACCGGACTTGGTAGTGGTGCTTTTCTTGATGGAAAATTGATTCCAAATTTTGAATTGGGGCAGATTCCGTATAAAAAATACAAAAAAATTGAACTTTGGGCAGCCGGATCTGCTAAGGACCGCGAAGGGCTATCCTATAAAAAATGGGGCAAGCGCTTTAATAAATTCTTAAAATTAGTAGAATTGATCGTTTCTCCGGACACCATTCTGTTGGGAGGAGGTGCATCAAAAGATTTTGATGAATTCAAAGATTGCATTACTATTGAAACACCGGTTATACCAGCAGGTTTAAAAAACCATGCTGGAATTGTAGGAGCAGCCGCAGCGGCTTTTCACAACATATCCTACCACTAAAAAAACAACAAAATATATAATAAAAAAGAGCCTTGATCAAGGCTCTTTTTTATTATTATTTTATAGTTGCATTTTCTGGAGGGGAGAAGAAATCATCATCAATATCCTTCACAAAATGAATATCAGAGATATCAATTTGTGTAATGTACTCACCCTGCTTCCCTTCTTCGGTTGTCCAATGTGTTTTTAGTTCATTGGGCAAAAGCACACCGCTCACATTTACCAATTCACCAACCTCCATAAACTTTTCAGGATTGTGACCTCCATCCTTAAAATACTCAGGATAAGAAACTATATATCTTGTAGCGGTCAACAAATGTGATTCTTTATCGAACTGAAGAATATAGTAATCATCCGGTGCATCTCCGGTACCAGCGGCAAAAGTTACTTTTACCACATCATTCGCTTTATTCTTATACGTTGTTTCCGGCAACAATTCTAGATTTACACCTTCACCATCCAGTATAAACGGATGCCCCATTAAATAAAGCGGAGTAAGCGCCCAAAACTTAGTATCATATGCAAAAGCGGTAGAATCCTTAGCTTTCACCCAAGCAGTCTCTCCATCCCAGCCAAATGTTGCAGTACTATCCGTAGTGCTTGTATGCACTGCTTTGTTACGCCATGCATCCACCACTTCATAACTATCGCGCACCGTACTACCATCTAAAGGTTGGTAATTAAAACGAAAAGATAATGCGCCGTTACCGTACCAATTCTTAAGACCTCCATGGGCTTCCATAGCCGCCCAAACAATTTTACCTGCATCAGTTGCTTCAAGTTTACTTTTAGCCTTCTCCACACGGTTATTGACCCAAGATTCCGGAATCACATAACCATCGGATACTTCCTGTGCCGCAGTATCCGTCGCTTCTTTCTTAGCCTTAGGCTGTTCGTTACAAGATGACATCAAAATAACAGAAGACAATAATAAACCCGCTAAATATACTTTCATAGATTTTATTTTAATTTTTAAAAACAAGGTAGTCGAACCACGGACTTTAACCTTTCATTATATATCAAAAAAAAAGCCTGAACATTGTTCAGGCTTCTCTATTTATGCAATTTTATTTCTCTTTCTGTCTACTTCCGTTAAGTAGATTTTCCTAAGCCGTAGATGATTTGGAGTAACCTCAACGTACTCATCTTTCTGAATGTATTCCAACGCTTCCTCTAATGAGAATTTAATTGCTGGAACAATCTTAGCTTTATCATCCGCACCTGAAGAACGAACGTTAGAAAGTTTCTTGGTTTTTGTAATATTAACTGTCATGTCATCGCCACGAGAGTTTTCACCAATAACCTGACCTTCATAAATATCTTCACCTGGATCAACAAAGAATTTACCTCTATCCTGTAGCTTATCTATTGAATAAGGAATTGCTTTTCCTGTTTCCATAGAAACCAAAGAACCGTTTTGTCTTTGTGGAATATCCCCTTTCATTGGTTGGTATTCCAAGAAACGGTGTGCCATAATAGCCTCACCCGCCGTAGCGGTCAACAATTGGTTACGAAGACCTATGATACCTCTTGAAGGAATCAAGAACTCACAAACCATACGCTCACCTTTAGCCTCCATACTGGTCATTTCACCTTTACGCATAGAAACCATTTCTACCGCTTTTCCAGAAACTGTTTCCGGCAAATCAATAGTCAAAGATTCTACTGGCTCACATTTAACACCATCTATTTCTTTAATGATAACCTGTGGCTGACCAATTTGAAGTTCGTAACCTTCACGACGCATAGTTTCAATTAAAACCGAAAGGTGCAAAACCCCACGACCAAAAACTAAAAACTTATCCGCACTATCCGTTTCGCTTACACGTAACGCCAAGTTCTTTTCCAGTTCTTTTTGAAGTCTTTCATTAATATGTCTAGAAGTAACGAATTTACCATCCTTTCCAAAGAACGGACTATCGTTAATAGTGAACAACATACTCATTGTTGGCTCATCTATAGCAATAGTCTTTAAACCTTCTGGGTTTTCAATATCGGCAACGGTATCACCAATTTCAAAACCTTCAATACCTGTAATAGCACAGATATCTCCTGTTGCCACTTCTTGTACTTTAAGCCTTCCCAGACCTTCAAAAGTAAAAAGCTCTTTTATTTTAGATTTTACTATAGATCCATCTCTCTTTACCAAGGAAATTTGTTGTCCTTCTTTCAAAGTACCTCTCTGTAATCTACCGATAGCAATACGACCGGTAAAAGAAGAGAAATCCAAAGATGTAATCAACATTTGCGTATTTCCTTCTTTTGGTTCAAAAGTTGGAATATGCTCAATAACCATATCTAACAATGGCTCTATGTTTTCTGTTTCGTTTTGCCAATCTTCGCTCATCCAATTGTTCTTTGCAGAACCATATACGGTAGGGAAATCTAGCTGCCATTCTTCAGCACCCAACTCGAACATTAAGTCAAAAACCTTCTCATGTACTTCTTCTGGAGTACAGTTTTCTTTATCAACTTTATTGATAACCACACAAGGCTTTAAACCAAGGTCAATTGCTTTTTGAAGTACAAAACGCGTTTGCGGCATTGGTCCCTCAAAAGCATCTACTAACAACAAAACCCCATCGGCCATGTTCAATACACGCTCTACTTCACCACCAAAATCGGCGTGACCAGGAGTATCGATGATGTTAATCTTGGTATCTTTATAAACAACGGATACGTTTTTAGAGGTAATGGTAATACCACGTTCACGTTCCAAATCATTATTATCCAAAATTAGGTCTCCTGTGTTCTGGTTCTCACGAAACAATTGACAGTGATACATAATTTTATCTACCAAGGTGGTTTTACCGTGGTCTACGTGCGCGATGATCGCGATGTTCTTTGTTGTTGTTGACATATGTAATTATTTAATAGCAATCCGCCGCTATTTTAAGCGTGCAAAGATACTCCTATTTTTCTAGCAGTAACACAAACTTATGTTATTTTTATGTTGTTGATTTTTAGAGGGTTCGCTGCAATTACATACAACTACTTTAAGCTAGGTCCTTTTTCTTACCAAAACCGCAAGTAAAAATATCCGCACATAAGTTAACGGCGTTTACCCAGTACCCAACCTACTCTTGCACCCAAGAATACACCTAGACCATTATCATATTCGGTATTAAAATACCCTAAGCCACCTTCTAAACGGTAGAAAAAACCACCTCTATAGATTCGCTGTAACCCATATACAGGGCCCATACCTAAAACACTTTCCGCTAAATACAAGTCTCCAAAAATTGGATTTTGATCTTGATACGCCATTAGAATGGCTATATAGTTTCCTGAATTACCAGAGATATTTTTCCCTTTCTCCTGTCTTCTTTCCATATTGTAATAATAGCGAAACTGTCCCCTAAATGTTGGAAAAAAACCAAACTCCGTTTCGCACCCACTACATCCTCTTAAACCAAAACCCGCAACAAACTCTATAGTGGCAGTTGTGTTTTTTCCTAATCCTTTTTCATACAAAATGGCCGGCATGGGCAACCCCAATTGTACTTGATGGTCTTCAACATTTCTTTGGTTCTGTCCATTTGCTAAAATGGTAAAGGCAAAAAAAACGAACAAGGCGTAGGTGTTTTTCATAAGATGGTTGCGGTATGTATTAAACCTAAACACTCATCAAATATCAAGCCTAAAATTCATTTTTCCTAAACTAGTTGTAAGAAAAAATAACTAATCTTTAACCTATATAAATTACATGTTAACGCCCTATACACCATCTTTTTTTACTAATAATCCACCCGATACTCAGATTAGCAACGGGATAAATACCGCCTTCAAACTGCCCTGCGTAGTAAGCTGCACCAACATCAACAGAAAAATTGAATCCCGAATCATAACTACGCTGCAAACCTGTTACCAATCCCGCATAACCAAAAGCTCCTTTTACTTCTTCACCATCAATTGTTCTTGTACCTGGAAAAAAAACCGCCACAGCAGGGGCTACATAATTGGCGGAGTTACCATAAATCTGTCTTCTATTTTGTTGTCGTTTTTCAAAGTTGTGGTAATACCGGTATTGACCGGCCACAGCAGGAAAAAACCCCAACTCTTTATAAAGATCGGACCGTAACGGGTCTAAACCGACTTGCATTCCCGCTTTGACATCAAAAGTAGTGTTCGTTCCAAGTGCCATTTCATACTCAAAACCAGGGTTTAGGAGATTGACCTTCATTTGTCTTAACTCGCAATTTTTGCCGAACTGGGCATTAGCTTGACAAACAAGTAACAGTAGTAAAAACAAGGGTAGGCATTGTTTAAGATACATTTAAATTTGGTTTTTATACAATCTTATGTAAAGACAACAGTTAGCCTCATAAAATAGTATCTTTGCTCAAAAATATTCGACGAATGGACTTATCCTTAATACCGCAAATAAAACATACTGACAGCAATAACTTTTTTCTACTTTCAGGCCCGTGTGCCATTGAAGGAGAAGAAATGGCGCTGCGCATTGCCGAAAAGATTGTTTCGGTTACCGATGCTCTAAAGATTCCGTATGTTTTTAAAGGAAGTTTTAAAAAGGCCAACCGTAGTCGAGTAGATTCATTCACTGGAATCGGCGATGAGAAAGCCTTAAAAATTCTGCGTAAAGTTTCGGAAACTTTTCATGTTCCGACCATAACCGATATTCACGAAATTTCCGATGCCGAAATGGCGGCAGAGTATGTTGATGTATTACAAATCCCAGCTTTTTTAGTTCGCCAGACCGATTTGGTTGTAGCCGCAGCAAAAACCGGTAAAGTGGTCAATCTGAAAAAGGGACAATTTATGAGTCCGGAAAGCATGAAACACGCCGTGACCAAAGTAATCGATTCTGGAAACGAACAAGTCTGGATTACCGATCGTGGCACCATGTTCGGTTATCAAGATATGGTGGTTGATTTTAGAGGTATTCCCACTATGAAAGAATACGCCCCTGTAGTGCTTGATGTGACGCATTCCCTGCAACAACCTAACCAAGCTTCAGGTGTTACCGGTGGTCGCCCGGAACTGATCAATACCATGGCACGTGCGGGAATTGCCGCAGGTGTGGACGGTATTTTTATGGAAACCCATTTTGACCCGGCAAATGCCAAAAGTGATGGCGCCAATATGCTGCACCTAGACCATTTAGAGCGCTTATTGACCAATTTAACCGCAATTAGAAAAACTGTAAACGGACTTCAGTAGATTTTTTTTAAATTTCTTTTACCATTGCTTGTTATTACGAAGATTACTGTCGGTTGTTTTTTTCGACAAGAGGTATATATTGGCAATAATTGACATTTAAGAAAGTTAAGAATAGAGCAAAACCATTCGCATGCGTATTCGATACACTTTATCCTTTCTTTTTATATTGTCCATCAATCTAATTCAATCTCAGCAACCCGATACTTTTGGGGAAGTATCTACAGAAGAATTGGAAATGACTACGTATTCAAAAGATACAACTGCAAGTGCCGTGGTTCTATATGAACGCGGCGATAATTATTTCAAGGTCATTGATGATAGAATTAGAATTGTAAAAGAATATCACATTAAAATCAAAATTTTAAATGAAAGAGGTTTTGATCAGGCAGATATTTCAATTCCACTGAGGAAAACCGAAAAAAATAATGAAAAGCTAGAAGAGTTAAAGGCTATTACCCACAATGGTAACAATCGGTTTCAAGTTCTGTCAAAAGACATATATACAAAGGATGTACATGAGTTTAGAACCGAGCGTACCTTTGCTTTTCCCAACGTAAAAAAAGGAAGTGTACTAGAGTATAAGTACAAACTTATTTCTCCCTATATCTACAATTTCAAGGGGTGGACCTTTCAATCGGATATTCCTAAAATATACAGCGAGTTCAACGCTAAAATCCCAGGAAATTATGTCTACAATAGGGCCATGATCGGCGAATTAAAATTAGATGTTAATGAAGCCGATGTTAAAAACAATTGTTTTCACATAGAAGGCTATAGAAGTGCCAGCTGCGAGGTTTTAAAATATGCAATGAACGATATACCTGCATTTGAAATTGCAGAAGAATTTATGCTGGCACCATCTAACTATATTTCCCGAATAGATTTTGAGCTTTCGGAATTCACTGATTTTTCAGGATTTACCAATCAATATACCAAAACCTGGAAAGACGTTGACAAAGAATTTAAATCAGATAAAGACATAGGAAGACAGCTTACCAAAAAAGGTTTTTTTGAAAAACATGTACCCGAAACACTGCTTAACGAACCCAATGAACTAAAGCGGGCAAAGAATATTTATGCATTTGTTCAAAAACATTATACTTGGAACGAGGAATACGGCATATATGGCAAAGCCCGCGTTAAAGATGCCTTTGATATAGGCCGCGGAAATGTTTCTGAAATAAACCTATCTCTTATTAACCTATTGAATGCTGCAGACCTAAAAGCCAATTTAATGTTGATATCTACCCGAAAAAGCGGCCTTCCAAAAATGAGCCATCCCGTCATGAGCGATTTTAACTATTGTATAGCCAAACTAGATATTGACGGAGAGACCTATTTGTTGGATGCTACCAATAAATATATGGCATTTGGCATGCTACCCTACAGAGCTCTAAATTATTATGGTAGGGTAATGGATTTTAAAAAGGACAGTTACTGGTACGAAATAACCCCGAAAAACAACAATAAACATCAAGTACGTATTCAACTCAACTTTGATGTTGAGAGCAAGAAAGCAATAGGCAAGTTCGCAATTAGCAATACCGGTTACAATGCTTTAATCACCCGTAAAGAGATAGATAGCTACCGGCATGAAGAAGATTATCTCAAGTATATTGAGAAAGCCGTTAGCGGTGATTTTATGATTACATCGTATGAACGTCAAGAGGAACTACAGAGCGATACATCCACCTCCGAGCGATTGGAGTTTGAAATACCCAATATTTTAAATGGGGATATGGTTTACTTTAATCCGTTTTTAGTCCGTTTTTTTTCTGAAAATCCATTCTTATTGGAAAAAAGAACGTATCCTGTAGATTTTGGTTACACACGAATTTACAAATACCTCATGGTCATTAGCGTTCCAGATGGGTATGCCGTACACGAACTTCCGGAGTCCAAAACTGTAAAATTAGATAACGGACTTGTTGAAATGAAGTTTCAAACACAAGCAAACGAAAAACATATTAGCATATTATTCAATCTATCCCTCAACTCAACCCATATAGCTGCGGAAGAGTATAAAAACCTAAAGACCGTATTTAGGCATGTAACGGACGTTCAGAATAATTCACTTCTAATATTGAAAAAAATTTAAGACCGAAGTTTAGCTTGTCACTTATAAAATTTCTCATCCTTAACTGAATAAGCCTCCTTTAGTACATCCGTTAATATATTGTTATCGATTTCTTCAAGTGAAGTATATCGCAAAGACTTCATTACTTTACGACCTTTGTTGACTAGATGTTCTTGATGTTTTGTTAGATAAGCGGCCTTCCAAAAACCCAGGTCTATATAATCTTTACTTTGGTTTAAATAACAAAAGGGCGTTTCATTGATATAATAAAACGGAATTCTATATTTGAACTTTAAATCAGCATCGGGTACCGTTCGCTCGATAACGGATTGCAAATGCAATAAAATACTTCTAAAAGGCTCAGATTTGTTCAAGATGTAGTTTTCTGCAGGATTCATAGGTTAAAATTAAAACCGATAACAACAAATATAGGTAGCTTCCGTTGTACTTTATAGACCAAATCTCTATTATTTTTTCATGATTATCAGCACTTTAACAAATAACCTATTTCATAAGCGATTATTATTATTAACCGCATTAGGCTGTGCTCTTTTAGCGTTGCGGGTGTATGTTACCCAATCAATTGATTTTACATTTTTATTATGGAATCTTTTTTTAGCGCTAATCCCTCTTTTTTTATCAAAGCAATTTTTATTTAATGTTCGCGTAAATAAATCCAAAGGCTTCCGTATTCTTATTCTATTTTTCTGGGTACTCTTTTTACCTAATAGCCCCTATATTATAACAGATTTTGTGCATTTAGATGACAACCAACCTACTTTCTGGTTAGACCTATTGCTATTTTTTGTTTTTGCCCTTAACGGACTTGTATTGGGTGTTTTATCCATGATGGATGTTTTTAGTTTTCTAAGAAAGCGAAACCATCCGGTTTTGGCCAATGCCATCCTGCTCTTTGTAAGTTTGCTTAGCGGATATGGTGTTTTTCTTGGACGATTTTTACGTTTTAACTCATGGGACATTGTCAGCAAACCATTAGTTCTGGCCCACAGCCTTTTTAACTCTCTATTCTTGGTGGATGCCTGGTTATGGATTTTTGGTTTTGGCAGTTTTATCTGGGTTTCATTTTGGGCCCTGAAACCCTTCTTACGTGGTCATGGCACCATGACCATCAGTAACCAGAAAGTTTAAACTTACTTGTCTCTATTAGAAAGATGTAACCTATTTTGTACCATAAAAGGATATGTTTAAAGGGTTCCCTTGGACTCTTAACCGACTATAAAGTAAAAAAGGCAGTCATATCTTAATGACAACTTATGTATTCGATTATTGGACCACTCTAAAGCAGCGATAGGATATAGAGAAAGTGGTAATACTAATTAAAATTGTCCAAGGCTAACTTCATTTCACGCTCAAAGGAAGGCTTAATCTGCTGCAGGTATTGCAAAGGTGTATCATCTGAAAGGGTAACCCTTTTAGTCTTTAGGTCTACATCAAAATGGAAACAAGAAAAATCCGAACATGATTTTACATCAAAGTTCGCTATAAGGAACTTGGTAATTATTGGACGGAACTCATACTCAAGCTCTATACAAATACGATGTAATTTCTCATCGATTTCGCGACCAGTAATCCAATTGAATGTCATAAGTTCTCGTTTTCTAAAGCTTAGCAATATATAAAATATTAACAGTAACTTAACGAAAACTAAACCTTTTTTTAATTCATCGTTAACCCGCTATATAATTGGACAAGTAGCTGTAACGCTCCGTTAGTTTACCATCTTTCGTCATTCGTGCTCGCTCCAATACACCATCTTTATCATCATTAAAGAATGCTGGAATTACATTTTTAATAAATGCCTGTCCAAATCCTTCACTCGCATCTTGTGGAATTTCACAGGGCAAATTATCAACGGCCATAACGGCAATAGCGGAATCATTTTTAAAATCCGTTTCCTTTTCTGTTTTAGGATCATACCCATAAATGGGATCAGCGATTGTTGATGGTTTTATGGTGGTCGCAACTGGCCCATCTATATCACAACTAACATCGGCAACCACTTTTATTTTAAAATCTTCTTTTTTGGCATCTTCTCGTGTGAAGAGATACGGCGCTCCTTGTCCATAAAAATGCCCTGCAATAAAAAAGTCCGATACTTGGGTAAAGCGATAAAAATTACTCTTGTATTCTTCCGGGTTCGCAAAAAAATCAGCTTTATTACCTCTTACTCCGTCTTTTCGTTTGTTGTAATCCGAAGCATCAATTTGGCAGTATACAGGCTCATCAAAAGAATCTTCCAAATATTCGGTGACATTCACTTTTTTAATATTCATGGCATCCAACATCTCTCTTGCGCCATTACCCACTCTTCCCCTACCGGTAAGAATTATTTTAATGTTAGGTAACCTTATTTTATTCAGCTCAGCAATCAGTTCTTGCTGATTGGCTAGGTTTTCAGCCTTTGGTAATTCGTACAAATTAAATTTAAGCCCATAAGCACGTAACCCGTTATATGCCCCTACAATACCAGCATAACGACCAAAAGCTACCAAGCGTTGTTCGTTTTGATTGGTAATGACCTCATGGTCATAAAGCTCTATATTCTTCTCCAATATGGCACGTAACAAGTCTCGGTTATACGGTTGCTCCTTTATGGTATGGGAAAAGAAAAAGTATTTTTTATTCGGAATTAGATTTTTAATCGGCACTTCTTTTACTCCTAACAAAACATCACACTCTTCCATTTTGGCAGCAACCTCTATTCCTTTTTCCCGGTATTCTTCATCCGAAAAAACTCGGATTGGTGACGGTTCCACCACTATTTGGGCATCAGAATGGCGAGATAAGACTTTTTGGCAGGCTTCAGGCGATAGAACAACGCGACGGTCTGGTGGAGTTTTACGCTCTTGAATGATTCCGAACTTCATGTGTACAGGCTTTTATAACTTGTGAATGGACTATGGTTTCAAATGTAACTTTTGATTGCAGCCTATCAAAACTTTTTTTGGAATACTTTTTGGGGTATCTTTGCCGACCGCAATAGTTTTGGCTGTTGCGGATATTTATGGGGCCGACTGGTTTTGACAGCGAGACCAATGGCATTGTAAGCATGTTGAGCGCTGGGGTACAGCTCATTAATATCATACTTCACACTTTTAATTGGCGAAAACAATTACGCTCTTGCCGCATAATCTGAATTATAGTAAGATTTGCCTCGTTCCGACAAGGTCGGAAAGCGAGATGTCTCTGAACAGCCCTTGTTGGCGGCGGTTCATTTAGAGGCACCAGAAAAGTCAACATAAGGTCGTTATTGCTTTGGTAGCGGCACCAAAACTTTAAGAAGCTAAGTGTATATTAGGCCGTTTCCGGTCAGATATGCATCGAAAATCAATCGGAAACTAAACATGTAGAAAGCTCTGTAATTGCTTGTTTGGACGAGGGTTCGACTCCCTCCGGCTCCACTCAGAAACCTCGTAACACCAATGTTTACGAGGTTTTTTATTTCTAGGTAACAGAATCGTTGACCGAACTACATATCAAATAAAATACGCCAAAGAATCATATCCACTCGGCATCAATACCAAGAATAACGAATTCATCACATATATGTTCTTGTGCGTAACACAAGGTGGCTTTCTTTAAATTGGGAAAATGCTTCACATCATCGCTCCGTTCAATATCCCAATATTCTACCGCTCCCCCAGAAAAAGGTGATAGGTTCATATAAATATCGTTTCCGCCATCTTGATAGATTTCAGTAATCTCCGGAGCCAAACGTTTGGGAATAGGCAAATCTTTAAAATACTGGGTTACTTCAGCTATGGGCTCATAACCTTCTTCGTCAATATCTATTTCACGACCCTTATACCAATCTGCAAACTCATACAAATCAAATTTCGGTTTCAACAGTCCTTTCATATACATCAATTCTTCAATGATGGAAAGTTTAAAGCCAAAATCCGTAAACTCAATTTCTTCTTCATCGAGCGGCTTAATGGTGTATTTGTCTTCCGGTATTCCCGCGCCTCGCACGTATGGTTTGTGAATGCTCACTTCAATGGCGCATACAACGTCTTTCGATATGCTAAACCAAGCACTTAATCCGTTTTGCACCAAAGCTCCGGAATCGTCCCCTTTGAATGTTGTAATCCGTTCATCCTCATGGGTTTTGTAATATTGAAGAATATCTTCACCATTGTAATTGAATGTTCCGCTAAAAACTACTTTAGGACTGAAATCATAGGTTGAAATTTCCAATTCAAATCCCAAGGAATCTACCGAATCCCCATCGGATGAATACCCGATAATCCCCAAATTTTCCCAAACAAAAAGTGTCTTATTTTTTCCTTTATGCTCTTTACAGTCAGGGGAAATACACGTTTTTAAAGTTGCAAGGGGTATAGGGAATTCTACCGCAACGGAGTTAATTTGAAAGCTATCCGAAGAAAATTCTATGTGAACCATAAGTGTTTGTAATTATTATATTATAACGGTTTTTGAGTTCTTAAAAGTTCCGAAAAAGACTTGGATATTAATGCTACTTCGCCCCCATCGTGGTAATATGCCCAAACCGTAAATTTGCATTCGGGGTCTAAATATAGGTAATCGCCATTCTCCTCACCTATTACAAAACCTTTGGCTACGCGCTCTAATTTTACAGAGCGAAAATGTGCTGAAGGTGCCGTGAGCTCCATCCCTACTTCTTCTTGAACTTGTGTGTACAGTTTTAAACATTCGTAGTTGGCTGCTTCACCTACTCCTTTCATTTCCCATCGTTTTAGCAATGCCTCAGTTCCCATTAGATTCCAAGTGCGCTTATCCCATCTACTATTATTTTTCAGTGGTGCACCTTTTGGGTTTTCCTGAAGAAACTTTAAGTATTTCAGCGGTAATCTTTGCTGAAAAACATCGCTCATTTCCAATTTCATAAGTACTGTTTAATTGATTTGACAGGATGTAAATATGAACTACAAAGATGCGCGTAGGGTTTAAAATATCACTCACCGTTTTCAGTGATATTGAGATGAACTCATTACTACGCTAAATACTAAAATCACCCTTTTCAGGGATATAGAAAATCAAGGTTCAACATAGCTTTGTCCCAAAGAAATTTTCATGGAAGACAAAATAACGAATGCCGCTTTCTTAGAATCGCTAAAGCGCAACAACGAAAAAATAAGAGACGACCGTGCAAGTGCCATTGCCGAAGATGCGCAACTAATGTACAAGCGTGAAACGGAAGACTTGGCGTTGTCTTTAAAACGACTGAAACGTGAGCAGGAAAATATGTTAGATATGAGCCCGACAGATGCGAACAGTTTGGTCTTAGCTTCAGATTTTGATGCGAAGGACTATGTTGCCAAAGACTTAGAGATGTCAGTTAAAATCAGAAATCTGGAAATTAAATTAGAACTGGCAAAGAAGCGCTACGCGTATTTGTTCGGTGGACAAATAAATGAACTGTAATTATGGGAGGAGGAAGATTTAGTCACGAGGCATATTCAAAACTTAGAACATCTAAAGGCTACAGCAACAAATCTAGGGACGAGATATTTACCGCTTCACAATTAGACCCCGAAATGGACCCCGCCAACGTAATTGTTAGGGAGTCTAGAGATTCAAAAGAGCATCCAGAAACTGTTTCCATCATTGTAGGTTTAGATGTAACGGGCAGTATGGGCTTTGTGCCAGAACTTATTGTAAAAGAAGCTTTGCCAGATTTAATCGGCTCGTTAATGGAAGCCGGTATAGAGCATCCACAAGTACTTTTTCTAGGTTTGGGAGATTTCGTTTATGACCATGCACCGTTACAAGTAGGGCAGTTTGAATCTTCTGCCGAATTACTTGACCGTTGGTTAACCCGTGTATATCTAGAAGGCGGCGGTGGCGGTAATAATCAAGAAGGCTACAACTTGGCGCATATATTTGCGGCACGTCATACTTCTATAGATTGCTGGGAGAAAAGAAAGCAAAAAGGCTTTTTGTTCACCATTGGCGATGAACCGGTTTTCCCTACGATTCCCGCAGCGATTATAAAAAAATACACTGCCGCAGAGGAAGCCGAAACCATTACAACCGAGGCTATTATCAATGAAGCTCAAGAAAAATACAATGTTTTTCATATGCACCTAGAGCACAGCGAATGGTCTAAATCCCCAAATAGAAAAGGTAACTGGAAAGAATTACTTGGTGAGCATTTTATTGTGATGCCCGATTACAAAAAAGTAGCCAAACGGATTGCGGAATTAGTGATTCAACACCATACACCAACTACGGGCAACACTACTTCGGGCATTTCCGATACCGAAGTTGAAGATATGTTATAAATGCAGCAATGTAGTATAGTTATAGATTTAGGTTTTGGCGATGCCGGTAAAGGGTTAACGACCGATTTTCTAGCATCGCAACAACCTGAACAAAGTATTGTGGTCCGGTTTTCTGGCGGACACCAAATTGGGCACACCGTAACCACGGATGCACTTACACATACCTTTAGCAATTTTGGTTCGGGTACCCTCGTTGGCGTTCCCACCTTTTACACGGAGCATACTACGGTATTTCCGCCTGCCATTTTACAAGAGGGTAACTTTCTAAAAAAGTACAAGCCGCAACTGTATGTTCACCCGTTGGCAATGATTACTACCATGTATGACATTGCCTATAACAGGGCTTTGGAAAAACAGCAAAACCACGGTTCTTGTGGTCTGGGTTTTGGCACAACAATCGCCAGAAATAAAGAGGAGGTTTATTTCTTTGCCAACGATTTACAGTTCAATTGGGTCGCAAAACAGCGACTAAAAAGTATACGAACGTACTACGAAACCAAGCTGTTGCACCAACCCAAAAGCGTTCAAGAATACTACTTCAACGAACTTAGCACCTATGACGAAGATTACTTTTTAGAAACCTGTTCGGCTATTGAACCCTTTTATCAATTGGTAAGGCTACCAGAAATAGCGGCACACTTTGAACATTTTATTTTTGAGGGCAGCCAAGGTATTCTTTTAGATACGCAACATGGTTTTCACCCGCATACCACTTGGAGTTACACGACTTCTAAAAATGCCATTCAACTTATTAAAGACCATTTGGGTCCCACTGCTACTGTGCGTATTTTCTATGTAACACGTTGTTATCAAACCAGGCACGGCAACGGACCCATGTCCGAAACCCAATCGGTTACGCTTAAAAATAACGATAACGAGGCGAATGAAACCAATGAGTTTCAAGGTGAATTCAGAACCAAAGGCTTGGATCCAGAACTACTAAATTATGCCCTGCAATGTGATGCTATTCATCATCAAGATCTACTCATCGAGAAGAATTTGATGATTACCTGTCTAGATCAACTACCAAGTTTTTCACCTGCTGATTTAATTGAAAACTTAGCTCCCAATTTTTCATCGGTGCACGGTAGTTACGGACCTATGCGTAAGTTCATTAAGCAATTACCTGTTTAAATTTTCAATTCCGACATCACTTAAATTTCTGTTTAAAAAATTAAAATCACCCTTTTCGGGGATAGCCTCTCCATTATTCTCAGGTACCTTAGCGGCATCAATAAATAAGTGAAGATGAGAAACAGAATTGCGTTTTCAGAGCATGTGGAACAAATGAAATGGGAAGATTTTCATTTTGATGTGATGCCGGTCAACACCTTACCTCCGTTAGAAGACCCAGACGATATTGACAATAGTTTTACATTTTGCGATGCGCTATTAGATGCATTTAAAGAGGCTACAGGTAAAGAGGTTTTAAAACTTCTCTTTATAACTCCAGAAGACATATCCAATTCCAAGTACTTCGGCATCGCTTATTTAGAAGGCAAGGAAATCTTTACAGCTGAAATAGAAAACACATCTTTGTTCAACGAATGGTTCTCCGTTGTTGATGAGCGAACGAGCAGAAACGAAATCACCACCTCAAAAGTGTATTTTTTTGGTGCCAACTCTTTTAGTTGTCAGCCAATTTCCAACTTTAAAAACAATATAGTTTTTGATAAGACCGGCGTATTTATTTCGGAGAAAATACCCAATGAATATATTGCGGAAAAATTAGCGAAGGAAAAAGCGGACTTTATAGCTCCGTTTATTCAATTAGAAGCTGAAAGCCGTTTTGAGAAAGTAGTGCAACAATTTGTGCAATTGGTCCATACGAAAGGACTCACTATTATTCCGCCTAAAAACAATGATGCTATTTATGCGGAGTTTGAGGCTGCTGCCGGATATCCTTTCCCGACTATCATAAAAGAATTTTTAACCCTACATAACGGTGTGCAAAACTCAGCGATTATGGGTGCCGAGAAAATTTTTCAAGAATGGAAAGATTGGCAAAGGATATATAACGATTGGACGCAAAAGGAGTTGTTGGATACCTACAGTACCAACGAAGGCAAAACATTACTAATGTACACTACGCCATATTGGATTCCGTTTTTTGATTTGCAGAACGGTAATTTTTTGGCGTTCGATTTTGCTCCGGACAAAAAAGGTACTGCGGGACAAATCATCCGTTTTGGTGCGGACCAAGAAATTGGTTACATACAGGCTGATAGTCTCGATATATTTTTAGCGAGTTTAATGGATGACGAAGGCGATATTCAAGACTATGAATGGTTCAGAAGTGAATAATCCAACCATAAACTACCACTAAAATCAATTTACAACCTACCAGAACATCTAATTACATGTTAGAAATTTTCAAGAATAAAGTAATTCCGAAGTTAGACCTCAAGGAGCTGGAAGCACCTAATACAAAAGCTTTACTACAGGTTTTAGAATTACAAGACTGCCAAAACACCGAAGTATTTGAGCAACTAAAAAATAGTTTGGACAATCAAAACATTGAAACTGTTTTTACTGAGGATTTGGCACAACAAATCTTTTATCATCCAGAAATTTATGCCGATGAAAAAGAGGGAGCAGCATTCGTAATTTCTTGGCTTCCACTATTAGAAAACGGGTTTTATCCTGATAAAAAAAGCACAGAAAAACTGATTGCATTTCTGTATTTTAATCTTGGTTTTCTTCAAAGTGAAGCTATTTCAGAGGATGAGCTAACACAAATTTTCAGCGTTTTAAAAACATTGGTGCACAGCGAATCTTCCGCTTCACTGCCCGTTGCGCGTTTTTTGATGCATCGTACTCTTGATATTCGCGATTGTGTGAATTCAGATTTTATCATACAGAATTGCATAACTCATGAGATTCTTGCTGGAACCTATTCCGTTCGCAATGCAGATAAAACATTTTCAAAATATCCCTTCAGAATTAACAACGAATTTGTTCAGCATTTTTACGAAGGAGATTGGCATGTATTGGTAAACACTATGCACCAAATGCTGCCAGTTGGAAAAGTATATCTGCCGGGCGCTTACAATGTAATGCAAGCTTGGTTGAGTGAAGAACTAGCTGCCTTTTATCAGGAAAATACAGAACTGGCACATGCAGCGCATAATGCCTTAAACGAACGGTTCTTATTTGTAGAGGATGAAGGTTTAGCCTTATTAAACCTACAGACTTCTGAAGGTATTTTTCCGTTAATCACTGCTTTAGGCAGTAAACAATGGGATGCTGGCGACGTACTTCTTTTCAATAACCGAGATAAAAACATACCACAAGAACAACTGGACCAATGTTATAAAAGGTTTTTAGATTGGTTAAAAGCCGATAGAGGTAGCAATTTTTACACAGAAGCTTTTCAAGAGTTCGGAAAGCATATTCTAACGGAAGAAAATTCCGCCGTACTTCCAGTCGACTTTATTCCGTTTTGGTTTGAAAAGTGTAATCCTAAAACAGGTATAGCAGACCAAATTGAACTATACAACAGTTTATTTTCTAGATTTCTAAAGGCAAATTCAGACGGAAAACTTCCGGTGGTTCGTTTGGGTAATGAAAACGTTCAGCTTACGGGTGAACATCTCATTACAGAAGTATTTCAAATTACCGACAACCTGACTAACTGGATTTCAGGCTTTGCATCATCGAACATATCTGACCCTCTAAATCAGTTTTTGATTCTAGCATTTTATGATGCTCGTGAAACTTTATCATCACTTTTCAGTTTAGAAAACCAAGAGGGTCTATTCGGTTATCTAGAAAAAATGGCATATTCCGCCAAAGAAGCAACGGAAGAAATCAGAAAAAATAGCCTTCCCCTACTCGTTAAAACTTTAGCGGCACTATTCGCAGAAACCAATAATTTTACCCGTGTTAATAAAATTTGGGCATTAAAAAGCATAGACGACAGTGTATTGAACTTGTGTAATGATTATGCGCAATTGCAGTATGTAAATGAAAATCGCCCTTTGTTCTTGGGTCTGCTGCAAAGCTGGTATAATTTCTTAAGCGACTACTATTATAGTTTGGGCAGCGAGTCGGTTTGGGTGCCACATATGCTGAATACACAAGGTAGACGCAGTGCCGCCTACCTTAATGAATTGGATGAAAATGTAACATCTTTCGTGAACAAGGCTTTAATGCATCTTTTTGATTTCCATAAAAAGAGTAAGCAGAAAGCTGAATCCAACGAGTTCTTTCAGTCCATCCAAACGGATATTGAAAACTACCTCGAGGACTTCCTAAAAGAATTAATGGAGCACAACCTTGCAAAAGAAACGGCAGAAAACATGTACATCTACAGTAAAGCACACTTTGCGCATCGCAAAACATTACAAGAAGCAGTTAATAAATTCCAGGACTACCATAAGGAAGTAGAACCAAAATCTGAGAAAGCTGTACTTATTGAACAGCTACAGACATCTGAAATTGATTTTTCACAAGTAGCGTTCGACCCCAAATATGCCAATGCGGTACTACACAATTTAGAAAATTATAAAACCGAAGGAACCTGCGACAGCAAACTGCTTGAGGTTTTGGATACCAACACAACAGCATTTAAAACCTGGTTGGCAGAAGAACCTATCATTGAAGCTAAATTTATACAAGCCCTTTACATGACCTTGCTAGATAAAGATCTAGCACCTGAAACCCCGTTGGAACCCTATGGTAATTTATGCAGAAGCTTGTTCGTACAACTGGCAAAAGGCAGTAAAATGGCAAGCTCTTACGAGATGGGACTAAAGGCAATGGCAAATTCCGGAGCCTATCCAGAAAACTTAACAACTGCTTTATTGCAGGTAGTTAACGACTTAAAAGCTTAGAGAATGACAGCAGAAATAACATCAAAAATTCAAGATCAACTCAACCTTTCTGCCTTGGTTTTGATGAACAATTATAAAAAGGCGGACCTAAATAGTTGGTACGGATTTGATATTGAAGATCATCTACAATTAAAAAATGTAGAGCGTATTGCCAAGCTACACGGTATACTTTCTGGCGTACATCTTCGTAACAGTTTGCATCGTTACGAAACAGGTGAAACGGCATCTAACCCTTTTGAAAAACTGGCAATGGAGTTGCGTAACGATACTACCAATACTTTTGAAGCCAAGTTCAATGCCATAAAGAACCCTACGAGCAAAAATGCCTATAAACTGGTTTGGAGATACCGTTTTAGCCTTAAAGATCAAAAGCTGTACGGTTATGAGTTTGCCTATTACGTTTCTCTAATGCGCATAGGTGGCGCTCTCGGTTTTATAAAGCCCGAAGAAATAGCAATGCGTTTGGAAGACGTGGACGCTCGAATGAAAAAAGCATTTTCTAGTTGGGGCGAATTTCACCGAAATGTGTGTATTGGCGATGAGTTTATACGCGGGGCTTCAGAACCTGACATTAGTAAATACCCCGGTACCGAAACCCTTTGGGAATGCTACCAACGATTGAATATTCACCATGCCGACAGGTTTAAAGAATGGAACATATGAGCTTAACAAGAAAAGAGGTCGTACAATATATAGAACAAGCGCATAGCCTTTTAAGCGAAAAAAAGTTTGCCGAGTTAAACCCGGTTATTACGGCTATACAAGATAATTTAGATGTTCTGGGATATTCGTACCCATCGGATAATGCAAGGTATTACCGCTTTTTCATGTTGTATATGGGTGCTTTTGAAAAGGTGAATATAGAGGTGATGCATTCATATGTAGAAGCGCTTGAGCAGGTTGGTCAAGTATTGGCTTCCGATTATGAATACATCTGCAGCTATTACCAAACATGTCCGGAAGCGGTTTATGAAAAAGCGCTACAAAAGTATCCGTATAACGAAACACTTCACATACATTATGCCTTAAAATTACAGGTAGAAAAGCGATATACCGAAGCCATTGCCGTGCTGAAATACATTCTGGAATGTTACCCAGCCACTACCGAAGCACGATTTTTACTATGGAAAATTCAATCGGCTCAACTAGACGATTTAGTGACCTCAACCGAGGAAGCAGATTGTTATCAATTGCTGGATTTAGCCTCTGCAACCCATAATCTACAAGTCTTAAAGGGACTACAACTAGACACGCGTTTAGACAAGAAGACTAAATTACTCACCTATATTCAAGTTGCCATATGGGAGAACAGGTCGGTTGAAGTGATCGAGCTTTGGAAGAGCGAATGGAAAACGCTAGACCTTACGGACCAGAGCCGTTATGTATTGGCAGACTATGCCAAGGCTTTTATGATTTATGATCTGGTTCCCCAAATATTAAAAGCTCCCCAGAAACCAGATTTTCCGGAAACCGATTTCACCAACTTTTCCGAATACAAAGTCTTTATGGAGGCACTTGTCAATTCCGGCTGGCAACTGGCGCAGCATCATTATTTGTTGTTGGGGAATGCCGCATATTTTCACTCCAATAACAGCAATGCGGTAGAAATTTGCTTAAAACAAGGTTTGGCGCTCAACGAGAAAAATCCGTTGTTGTTAAACCTGAAAGCAATGTACCTTAAAAGCCTAAATAAATATCAAGAAGCTGGGGCAATCTACCATGAGGCGTTTAGAAACGGACTCACCATGGATAATTATTTGCTGTATTTAATTGAACTGAACAACAGAATTGAAAGTTACCAGGGCGTTCTAGATACTGTAAAGCAATTTCATATAAGACATACGCCCACATTAAAATCCATGTTTTTCAAGGCAAGGGCTTTGTTTAAATTCCACCGAGATGATGAAGCATTGGCAGTACTGAACGAAGCGCTTCAAGATTTTCCGTTACACTCCCGCTCCTATGCTCCGTGGATGCTCCACTACCGTATGATCATCAATAAAAGAAAACGAAATTACACCCAGTATTTCATAGATCAACAAGCAGAAATCAATTACTACGTTGATGGGGACGACGACTATTTCAACACGACCAACCTTGCCGTTGAAACCATTTTTGAACAGGGCGAATACGAGGAATGTTACAAGTACGCCATTTACAATCACGAACAGGGAAAACTGGCAGAAGAACTATATCCTATTTTTCAATGGATTTGTTTTTACGATTTTCTACTTGAGAAACCAGAGGATTTACAAGATGTAACGGAAGCAAACATAAATCAACAACCGGAAACCTTTGAAGATTTCAGAAATAATGGTTTAATCTATTGGATGTTGGACAATCACACTGCAGCTGCAGAATCGTTAATGATAGCCGCATCAAAAGCCATCAACAAGGCGCTCTATCTAAAACTAGCGTTGACTTGTGCCAAGGAGGGCTTTAACAATTCACTCTGCCTCACTATTATCGAAACCATACAAAAAGAAGTTCCTGAAGCACGCGAGTTCAAAACGGACTATACCTACGCCAACATTTTAAATGATGAACAACGACATCAAGAAGCCTACGATGCCCTTCTAAATGTACTAAAAAGCTATCCGGAACGTGCGTTTTTTGAATTCCCGAAAGATTTCAATTACCTGTTGCACACTTTAAAAAACAACGCCAAAGCATTGGAAGATATGGGTGGGTATAACAAATATATTTCCATGCTTTTAAGTAGGGACAATCCTATCGAAAATCAACTGAGGGAGCAGCAAGAATTAGCAAAATCGCAAAGCGAAGAAGACCTTTTTCTACAGCACAACCTCATGGAAAACCTAGCACGATTAAATTTTGAAATGCACCCAGAGGAACAAGAGGAATTAAAGGAAATGAAAAAGCGTATTAAGGCTGCCCATTTCGCTTAAAGGTGGTAATTTTGCCCATTCTTAAATGAAGCTAATTACACTACATAAAATTCTCATCGTCTTCCTGTTTTTAGGGGCTTACACGAATAGTTGGTCACAAAACAAAGATGAAAACAAGCTAATGGACTCGCTTTCACACGTTTATCAAAAAAACGTGTATTCGCAGCCCATATTAGCCAAGGAAGCTGCACAAAAATGGCTTGAAGAAAGTGAAAAATTAGGGCTGAAAATACATACTATCAGGGCGCATTATGCACTGGCGAATCTGGGCAATATTTCGGGCGATTATAAAACTGCCGTAAGTGAAACCCAAAAAACCATAGCACTGCTAAAAGAGCTAGAGATGGAAAACGGCTTGGCGGCAAGCTATAATATTTTGGCGTTGGGTTATAAAAATCTTGGCAATTACCCCAAAGCAATGGAAAGCTTTTTGGAGTGTTTACGGTATGCCGAGAAAATGGACGACACCCAGCAAGAAGCGAATGCCTACCAAAATATAGCTACCCTTTACGTTTTACAAAAGGAGTATAAAAAGGCGACCGAAAATTTAGACCGTGCCGCTGACCTCTACCGAGAATTGGGCGATGATGACGGTGTATTGGTGACCCTCTTCAATTATGCGAGTATTTTAAAAGAGCAAGGAAAATATGATGCAGCTCGCGAGCATTTTAAAACCGTTCTAGACTATCGTGAAAAAGAAGGGAACAAAGCGGTAATTGCGTATATCAACATGAATCTTTCTCAAATGTTGGTCAAAGAGAACAAGTATAAAGAAGCGGTTATTTCTTTAAAGAAAACCTTGTCCCTTTTAAAGGAAGTCGATTTTAAATCGGATATGGTCATTATTCTGAACGACCTGGGTTTATGCGAAAGTAAATTAGGGCATACCAAACAAGCCATTTCCTATTTTGAACAAGCTTTGGAAATGGGCGAAGAACAATCCATCAGACAATACAAATCGGACATCTACAAGAACCTTTCTCAACTATACCAAGATGAGGGTGATTACAAAAAGGCACTAGCATTTTACGAAAAAGGGGTGAGTACCCTTTCGCAGCAAAACTCATTGGATAAAGAAAAATATGTTGCCGAGCTACAAGAGCGGTATGAAACACAATTGAAAGAAACGCGAATAGATTTACTTGAAAAAGAACAAAAACTGGGCGAAGCCGAACTGCAAAAAGCTGAACTTACGGTAAAAAGACAACGTATTATTAGAAATGCCTTTATTGCAGGTTTCATTTTGGTCCTGATTTCGCTGCTTATCCTGCGTCACCAATATTTTAAGCGATTGAAGGTTCAGCAAGAATTGAGCATGCAGCGCGAAGAAAATGCCGACCAGAAAATAAACCAGATGATCAAAGATTACAAGTTATCTGCGGTAGAAAAATATCAGCAAGGGCAAGATGAAGAACGTGCACGCCTGGCACGAGAGATCCACGATGGCATAGGCAGTGATTTGGCAGGAATTAAAATTGCTTTTGAGCATTACATAGAAGACCAACAAGAAAAACCGCAGACCAAAAGAATATTAACGGCAATAAATAATGCCTGTACCGATGTGCGCGGACTCTCGCATCAATTGCATCCGCCAGCTTTTGCCGCACTGGGTTTTACGAATTTCTTGAGCGATTTTATAGACCAGATTTCCAAAAGCGCCACCATAGATTTTCAAACGTTTTTTTATCCGGAGGAAGATATCAATCAATTGCCCGATGCCCTTCTTGCCGATGTCTACCGTGTGGTACAAGAATTGGTCAACAACATTCTTAAACATGCCGAAGCTACCAATGCAGAAGTGCAGCTTACCAAGCACGAAGACCACTTGAATATTGTGGTAAACGATAATGGAAAAGGCTTCCATGAACATAAAAAACAAGGTATAGGACTGCGAAATATAAAAGAACGCTTACAAAAAATGAAAGGTTCTTTAGATATCGATAGCAGTGCAAGCAGCGGAACATCCATAACCATAGATATTCCTTTAAAACAGACATCGTGAAGAAAATCAACATCATTATTGCAGACGACCATTTAATGTTTCTTGAGGGCATCAACACTATTTTAGGCGACATGCCCGAGATAGGTGAAGTACACCTCGCTACGGAAGGAAAACAGGTGGTGCGGTTGTTGAACCAGTTTGAAATAGGATTGATTATCAGTGATATCAATATGCCAAAAATGGACGGTATTGAATTGTTGACCGAGATAAAAAAGAAACACAGTACCGTAAAAATTATCATGTTGAGCATGTTAGATAATCATAGAACGGTACACAAGGTCATTCAAAAAGGTGCCGACGGATTCGTTCCTAAATTCACCAGTAAAGAAGAATTGCAAAAAGCGGTACGCACGGTTTTAGACGGCGAGCAATACTTTTCTGAAGTCATTAAACAGCGATATATGGAAAGTATTTTTGAGCGTAAAAAGTATAAGAATATTGAGCTTTCCCCACGAGAAAAAGAAGTGCTCTCGTTATTGGCAGACGAACTGACCTCTAAAGAAATATCGGAGAAGCTTTTTATATCGGTCAATACCGTAGAAACGCACAGAAAAAACATTCTTCTTAAAACAGGCTCAAAAACAACGACTGGAGCCGTAAAATACGCCATTGAATCTGGCTTGTTCGACTAAACTCAGCCACTTTTACATTTGAATCCCTTCGGCTTCAACCCGTAATTTGATGAGTTCTAAAGTCTCATCATAGCTAATTTTATCGTTTTCCTGAGATATCATTTCCCCAAAATATAAATGCCCCGTATCTATATCGTAATAGGTAACATAGAGTCCGGTTAAAGGGTTTTGCCATTTCTCGTTTTTGTCATTATCTATCGTTGTATCGTTAAGGTATTGTACCCAAGCAATTTTAGACAATGCCGTTTTATCCAAGATAATTTTTCTATACGATTCGTCTATTTCATAATTGGGATACAACTTGTCCAAATCGGACTGCACACGCTCTTTTATCTTATTTTCTATAGCATCAAAATCGCTCATTTTTGACGAAAGCATAAACATTTGCGGCTGCCATTGATTTTCAATATTCTCTAGCGGAATATCAATATATCCTTCGGGATGGGCTTCGGTCTTGATAAACAAAGACATAGTGTAGGGAATATCCAACTCCTCATAAGAGCTGTTCAACCTTGCGACAAACCTATCTATCAAATCATGTAAAGCAGCTGTTTTTATTTTCCCGGTAATAAAAATTTCAAACCTATCGTTCTCAAAATTGATTTCTTTAATTTCATTTATAAAATCGGCTTTTACTTTTTGTCGCGTTTCATAGCGTTTGCGTTCTCTTTCGTAGAGGTCCGCAATTTTTAAGTTTTCCGTTCCATAGTACGATAAGGTATCATTCTCCAACAGCTCTTTCGGGTTTACATGGCAGTAGAATTCAATTTCAGGTATTTCTTTATGGAAAATAACTACGGTAAACATATTCGGATTCATAGTAGCGGCATTAAAAAACCGATTCAATTCCCTAAAACCTAGCTCGCCGTTGTGTTCTTTTTCTAAGTATTGCTCCAAATTGTCAGCTGCTTTGTTGGTCGAGATTCCCCCCATAAAACGAGAAAAATTGTTTACGAAAATGAAAAACAGCAAAATTAAAACGCCTATAATAATCAATGTTTTCATACCTGAAATTTTATAAAGTGAAGTTAGAACGATTGCCTGCCTTACACCTCACGGAATTCCGTGAGTTTTACTTTTCACTTAATAGGGGTGCTTAGAAACTAACGCCTTAAAATACCTTTGAAGTATTCAAAATTACATCTAAAATATTCATCATGGGATTACAAGAAAAAAGAGCTGCTAAGGCAATTGAAGAACAATATGTAGGGGATTACCAAACCGAAATTAATGAAATAGTAGGTAAAGAATTACCGATTAACATTAACTGGGATACCTTTGAAATGGATTATATAAAATTTGTACCAAGCGTTTGTTTACAGCGTGTTACAGATGCTTTCAAAGAAGTTTGTACCGACGATTTAGGTAAAGAAGCCATTGCGGAAAGTATTAACAAGATTGAAGTGTATTGCATAGCCAATGAGGGTGCAGAAGACAAAAAAGAACTGAAGATAGCAGATGGTGTTTTCTCACTTACAGCTTGCTGGGGAGGTCACCACAGTGGATATTTCTCTGATTTGGTCATTAGAGAATTCTTGGAGAACAATCTTTAAGAATATTGGTCTGTAAAGACTATGTTGTTAGTAAAAAAGGAAAGCCTAATTGGCTTTCCTTTTTTTTGTTTACTGCAATTTTGACCTTTACAGGCTACAAGCATTTTTCTATACGATCTTGCAATTTAGTTTTTGATGCGACACTCTTTAGCCCTTTTGAAACATCTATGGAAATAGAAAGCAGTTCATTTTCCAGGCTCACGTTATTCGCTTCCTCCAGTTTAAAAGAGATTTTGGCAATCGCATTTACGAACGCTTCTTTGGCAAGTGTATCGGTGGCTATGGATTCTAATGTGCCCTCTAAAATTGAGATTGATTTCTTGGCATAGAACTTCTCTACATCGTCTGGCTTTTCCTCATACGCATAGTTGATCGTAATTGCTTTCCCCAACATCTTTTCTGCTGATTGCTCTAAATCTCTAATCTCCTTTTTAAGTTGAAGTAGAGTCGGCACATCATCTGCATTCGGCGTAAAAGGAATGTTACCATCTGAAAATTGATATAGGTAATTTTCAATATTCCCTAGCGAGATCGAAACAATGGAATGCAACTCCACGTATTGTAAATCTGGTTTGTGGTCGTACCAATTACCGAGTAAAACGATGCTTTTTTCCGTGTCATAATTAATGAAGTACCCAGAGACATTACCTCTACTGGTACCGATTGACACGTTGGGCATTTGGGGTTTTTCCTTATTTCGTTCTTCGTCCGCTATTCCTTGAAGGGTTTTGAGCACCTGAGAAATTTCTAGTACAGGTAGCTGCAGCATTGTCTTAAAATCCATAATTCTGTTTTAATTTAAAACAGCAAAGATGGATCGTATAGCGCTAAAATTACTACCCGTTTTCAGTGATATTATATACTTATTCCATTAGAAGTATGTATTCACATGATTACTAAACTCCTTTTTCAAGATAGTATAACCAGGTGTAATTAAATATTTATACTTCTCAGGAGACATATTGCTACCTTTAAATTTTGAAATGTAATACTTGAGCTCTTTCAATTTTAATTTCTGAAAATATTCAGGAACACTATACTTAAATGAACACCCGTCAATACTTAAACGCGTAAGCTTAGGTAAATCCGCAATCCAAGTTGGCAGGTGATCAAAATCTATATTATCTACATACAACGTCTCTAGATTTTGTAGCTTTTTTAGGTATTCTGGAACTGCCTTCATATGATAACCAAAGTTTAATTCCGTAAGGTCAAGGGATGTTATATTCTCGGGAACATTGTCTACATCATCATGTATACCATTAAAGTGTATTTTTTTTAACCTAGTAAACTTGGCTAACTTTTCATACCCTTCCATATTAAAATCATAGCACAATGAAAGACTAAAGTTTTTAAGCGCAGGGGCTTCTAACGGTTCAAAAGTTGCCAAAGAACTTCTAGAAACATGTAAATTTTCTAATTGGTTCAATCTCACCTCAGGAAAAGAATTGGCAACCCTATAATGTTCTAGAAATATGGTTTTTAAATTAGGTGTATTACCCAAAATAACTTCCAAGTTTCCTGCGTTATATAACTTTAATTTTAACTCCTTTAATTGTTTGGCAGGAAAGCTGTTTATTGGCAAATTACTCTGATTATTGTTCGCTAAACACAAGCGCTCCAATTTGGTACAGTACTTTAAAACATCTTGAAAGTGAGCTGTTGTGCCATATGATTTTAGCTCTTTAAGCTTTTCAGGTTCTGGCAAATACTGTGTTAAGTCTTCTTCAGAAAACTGTTCACCACCAGTTATAGACCATAGTAATTTTGAAACAACAAAATGACAAAAAAAGTTCTTTAAATCTTGTATCGGTACGCTATCTAAATACGTCCGCTCTGTTCTAATAAGCCGGTTACCCGAAACAAGTTCCTTAATTCCCACAATTTTAAAGTCATTAATTCTAGCAGGCAGGCTGTTCGTATACAGTACCAAATTAGAACAATCACTTATTTCCAAAACTGCTAAGCTCTCTATATTCCTTAAATCTTCTGGTAGTGTTTCTACATCTGCATTTACAATTTTTATATGTGATAATTGAGAACATTTACCCAGGTGTCGCCATAGAATTTCGCTGTTTTTCAACTGAAACACTTCAATACTTTCCAATGATTTTAATTGTTCCAAGCCCACGGTTATGCTTGAAAAATCATATAACTCAGTAACCTTCAACTTTTTTAACTTTGGAAAATTTTCAGGATGGTTCAATACATATTCCAGTAAAGAAATGTTTGAAATTGATAATTCTGTATTTTCAAAAACAGTATTTCCATTACTAATCTGAACATTTTCATCTAACCGCACAGACCTAATATTTGGTAAAAACAGATACTTATCTTCAATACAATGAATCTGCGGAAGTTTTTGCAACCGCAACATCCATAGATTATGCAACATTAATTCTGCGGATGGTAATTCTGCTACATCTGCACAATCGAAAATCGATAATTTTTCCAATCTATTGAGCGAAACAATGGATTTCGGTATTTTTTTGATGTTTTTTAGGCGATAAAACCCTATTTCCTTTATGTTTTCAGGAAACAAAAGTTCTGAAATATCTTCAAGAGCCGCGTCATAAAAATTTAATTCAACCAATTTCGTAAGCTTATGAAACCTATTAGGTAATGCAAAAGGCTGCTCACCTTCCTTTATACTTAGCGTCAACGAAAATTCTTTTAGGGATTTTAAATTGAAGAAGCTAATGGGAAGCTGCTGTAAATGTTCCAGATCCAATTCTAGTTCCTCCAAGTTTTCCAAACCCCCAATAGTTTCGGGCAATTTTTGGTAACTACCTTCTATTTCTAGGCTTTTGATTGTTTTAATATTGCAAAATTGCTCTAAAATGTTGTCTTGCAAATCGATTTCAATTATGAGTTTTTCTATTCCCTCAAATCTTTGAATTACTGCAGGTTGTTCTTCTAACTTCTCTGCAAGGGTTTCATTCACAAAAACCTGTAAAAAGCCTAGCTTGCCATATAATTTACCTAATGGAAATAGCGGGTCTTTTAAAGTGAAATTGATAAATGAGTTTAGTATTTTTTCACTGTCATCTCCCTTTTCCGGTAACTTACTTCTAGTCTTAAAAGCAGCATTAATCTCTACCGTACCATATTTTTCTATGTATTCAGCAATTTCATTAATGGTTTCCTTGTCCCTGGTCATTTTGCCCACTAGAAAAAGCTCATAGAGAAAAGCTTCAGGGAAATTATCATCCGTTTGTATATGTTTATAATAGGTGGAAAGGTAATTTTTATTGAATTCCATAATATGCGTAAAAAAGTAAGAAGGCAGCTATTAAATCTCTTCCGATACAAGTAAAAAAAATGGTGCTATTTAATTGAATGACTATTCCGCTCCTTAATTTATAGCCGTCATTCTTTTTAAAATAATGGGCACGAACAAAGCAAATTTAGCATTGAATTCTTCTTGCGATGCAGCCGTGTTTATGGTCTTCACCATACTGCCCCAACTGTTGAAAAGTGCTTCTTCGGTAGTTGAACCATCGGTATCCATATTCATGGCTTTTACCAGTTTAAAATTTTCATCTTCATTGTAAAAACCGGTGGTCTTTACTGTTTCAAAAATATTCTCTAGGATGCTTTGCGTAGCCAATAGTTCGGTTACGTTAAGCGTTGTTTCTTGTGATGTTTTGATAGCTTCAAAAACGTCTATCATTAAATTCTGTACCTCATCATTGATGCTTGGGTCTAAATATGTCAAAATTGTATGTGTTTTAGTTGTTTGTTCATGTGCTGTATGTAAGTTATGCCTTGCCGGTATTTCCGAGTTCTACCAGTACGTACCTACTAAAAATGTCATGCGGATAAAGGCGATAACACTTTCTGAGTTGAGTTCTATGGGTGCTTTTAAATCGGTTACCTCATCATCATCTATGAATACAACGAAGAGTCCATCTTTAAAGGCGAGCAATACATTGTCAATTGCTTTTTGTTCATCGGCTAGGTCTTTATTTGCCAAATCGCCAAAATCTACTTTTCCGCTTTGTGCTTGGTCTTGAATTTCTGCGGGACTTAAAAAACCGACCACATTGACTTCCGTTCTTTTTTTGTTGAAAGCCGCTACCTGATTTTTTACGCAACCGATTAAAAGTTCTTCTAGATTTTGCGGAGTTTCTTCTAAGGTAAAAGGCACTTGTTTTACCTTTTTTTTGCCCAGTCTTTTTAGCTGTAAGGTGATTTCCATTGGTTTTTGTTTTGTTTTTGCGTTAGGGATTGTCGTGGAAAGCCCACAGTGCGATAGCACGCGGACTTGCAACAAAAGCCCGACCCCACCTAAGTGGGGTAACGCCCTTATCATTTACTTTTAGCTGTTTATCTGTGCCAAAATTGTTGGATCTTGTATTTTATTGTCTTCTGATAGCAACTTCATTTTTGAAATGATTTCCGCAGATTTTGGGTCGTCGTCAACGAAGGGTAAAAACATGCGCCCTCTGTGCTGACTGTGCACGGGAATGATGGACAACGACAAGCCGTTTTTACTCACCTGACCGCTACCCAAATGTATGCTGTACTCGCCCAACGTTCCCTGTATAAATATGTGGCGCTCTTTGACCGTTATGTTGCTGAGCTTGAACAGTTTTGCCGATTCTTCGGCTAGGGCTGCGCGCATTTGCATAGTACTGTGGCTCGCCTCTGGGTCTACGCCGCCAACGTGGGCAACACTTACCACAAGGTCCATATCTCTCATGATCTCGCTAAAAACCACGGGCGGAATATCGGTCAACGGAATGCGCTCGTGGGTTTCAATGGAATGGAAACACACTTCCTCTAGCGTTGGCGCCTCTACATCTGACGGGGAATACCAGTCTGCCATGGCGTACATGGTGGCGATGAAACCACGTTTGTGATATACTTTCTGCAAGCCTTCTTCCCTACTCACCGTCCAGCCGCGACCTCTTAACAGTGCTACCGTTTGCTTGGGCTGAATTTGGTGCCCTTGGTAGCGCTCAGACCTATTGCTGTGCTCGCGCTCATCTTCGGTGAGTAAATATAACTCTCTGAATACTTGCTTGAAAGGCTGCACCAAACGCTCTGCAAAGAGGTGTTTTTGGTACACATCCCACTCCACCGCTGTGTATAAATGTGATGCATGGGCAATGACCAACTCGTCTTCTTCTTGCAGTTTATGGGTTTTGCCAGATACATCACTAAGGCTACCATCGGTATAAAAACCGGAAATTTCCTTTTCGGGAGCGAACAGCACCAACTTGCTCAACATCACTTTTACGATAGGATGCAGCATCATGTTATGAATCTCCAAAGCGGTAAACTTATCTTCGTTTACCATGGCATTTTCTAAGGACAAACGGGTTCTGCTATATTGCCTAGATAAATAGGTTTTGCTTTCCTTAAGCGCGACTACCTGCTTGTCTTTCCTCAGTTTAGCAGGAATCGATTTTAAGGATTTATCGCCTTTGGTAACTTTAATTTCGGCTTTACCCAGGTCGTTGATGACCAAGGCAATCTCTGTATCTTCAATAGTTAACACCGCATTTTCCATAATGGTCTGGGTTGCTTTCGCCTCCATTGCCCAACTGAAACGTACACGATCTTGGTAACCGGCATTTCTAGATAAATTATCTAGGGCAATTTCTACCGCAGCCTTTTCGCTTTCTTGGCGCTGTGCCCCAAACTGCTTGCTTTCTTTTAGGAAATCTTGCAATAGGTTGTACCGCTTCAACAAATCTTTTTCAGGTACGGTTTTGCTCAACGGAATCAACCCTAAGGCACGCACATAATCCTTATCTCGCTTATCCTTGATTTTCTTTAAGGTCTCGGTAATTTTCACCTCGCCCAACATTACGCTGGAATATAATTTTACCAATCTGTGTGCATTACCATCGGTAATATATTTGGCGGCATCGTGCAGTATTTTCCAGTTGGCTTTACCCAAACTGCCGTACACTTTATTGAACCAATCGATATCTATGGCACCCAATGAAAAGTCGGACTTTGGAATGTTGGAATACCTAGAAATAATGGTTTCTTTCTCGCTGCTCATATAATCAGAGGCGTGGGCTTGAAACCACCAAACGGCATCTTCCAGTTTTTCCAATCCTAAATATTCACCAATAACACCTGCCCATTGTGTGGCGTAGCACGCCACTTCTATCAGTCGTTTTTTGGGTATTTTATGTTCGTCAGCCAATGCTACAAAATCGGCATAACTCTCGGTTTCCTTAAAGGTTGTTTTCTTTAAAATAGAGCTAAAAAGCGACCTTTTGCTATTGCCATAATAACTGTAGCCACGCTCAAAGGTTTCTTTTCCCAAACGTTGCAATACCTTAAAAACATAGTCTACCCCTTCTACGGTATGTATAGGAAAAACAAATTCCGTTGCCGGAGTTACCAAATCGCCCCGCTCCAGCTCGGTTTCCAACAAGTTTGTTTTTAAGGGTAAAAACACATGTTTGGGAACGGGATTTTCTGCAATAGTACTCCTGCGGAATCTATAGTTAGAACCACCATCAATGATAGACATGAGCTCGTTGGAATATAATGCTTGAAAAAGAAGGTCATCGTCATTGATCAATCCTTCTTTATATAATTTTAAGGTCACCTCAATATCTGGAAACTTCAGGTTGCCCGAATTTCGTTTCTCCCTGGTTATTTCCTTTATTTCGGTTATCTCATCTGGATGACCAAGGTCTTGCGCTACCAAATACATATGAAGGTCCCAATATCTTTTTAGGTCTTCTTTAGAAAGTAATTCAATTTCATTTGCACTTAAATTACCTGCAAACGTAGTTATAATATGCGCCCAATTCGCCGTAATGGAATGGTGGTAACCACTTAATTGAAACTGTAAATTTCGTAACCTTTCCGGAAAGGTAGCGACCATATCCTCAAAGACATCCAACTTATACGAAACAACGGCACTTCTATCTGCGTACGCTTTAAAAAGACGCCCAATAATGGTACTATAGGTTCTTATTTTGGTGTAATAGTTTTCATTGTCGTTAAGGTGCAGCCCTGTTAAATCGGGAAAAAACTGTTTCATAAAAGGTACCAGTTCTTCATACTGCCCAAAGGGATAACTTTTATGGTTTAGATAACGCAAGACGGCACTCATTTCAAAATCGTTCAGCTGGCTTTTCTCGTACCAAGCCACCCAAATATTTGACAATGGCAAATTATGTAAACGGTCTTCTGCCGTGGCATGCTCGTCTAGTCTTTTAATATCATGAAGCCCACGGTTAATAAAAGTAGTATCGGTTTCACCTTGGTAGCCTTCCATCTGGTATTCATATTTTCCGTTTTCGTTCACCAAAGCAATTAGACTGTTAACGGTGGCTATGATTTTATTGACATCGATAATATCCTTAAACTTAAAATTCGAGGATATGGAGCCTTTAATACCCAATTTATCCAAGAAACTAGATTTAACTTCAAAGCGCGGTTGCGGTTGGTACACGTCACTTAGATTATCATAATCGATAGCTCCAAAACCATTACTGAAATTGTATTCATCCTTATTTTTAACGAACTTATTTAACAGTACCTGTTCGTTTTTGGAGATTTTAGGTCGCTCGTTAAAGGCGGCTACTTGCGCTTCAACAAAATCTGGATATCTGTTCTCGGCATCTAAAATGGTGAGTATCTCCAAACCTGCCAATCGTTGGTCTATACTTTTTGCCGTTACCAGATTAGTGGCACTTGTTTTTACATCATCATTAGGCAAACTGACCAGTAGTTGAATTACTGCGGTACGCATACTTTTACCTTTGCGTTTCAGCAAATCTTCTGCAATCTCCAAATCTGTATCATATAAATACATCTTTCGGAAAATGTTGAGTCCCGTTGCCATAACACACTCGTTTCTATTGTACACCGCCTTTCTTGCCAATGCCCTACGCCACGAGTATTTATCGTAGTCCAACTTTACTTTTTTCTCATCGGTCTTATATTGGTGAAACGCATAACTGTAATGTATTGGAAAAACTTTACGAATGTAGGTTTCCCTAAATTCCGATGGCAATTCATCTAAATCATTTGCCATTAGCTCCAGCTGTTGTTCCGTAGCTTCATGCAATAAAAACTGATAGAAATATTGTGAGCTAGGGGTAAAACTCCACCAAGAAAAAATCTTGCTTTCATATGTTTTTCCCTTATTCCCAACTGTTTTTGCAACCTCGAACAGTTTTACGAACGTATCATTATCCAACTGCATTTCCGGTAAGTTTACCGCCATCCAATGGTCTAGCGCATAATCTTTCCCTAATTCTTGTATGAAATAAGGGACCAAAGAATCATTGGTACGCTCGGTTTTACTCATAAAGTAGAGCGCTAGAATCTTCTTATTTCTATCTGCTGAAGAATACACGATATCCAAGGCTTTGGCATTGGCTTTATCCGCATCTAAAATACCGATAGCCCATAATGCCACCAGTACCTCAATATTATCTTTGCTCTGCAGCAGCGTATCTACTTCCTTCAAGTTTAAAATCAGTGAATGCGCCAATTCTAAAATACGATTGATGACCGATTTCTTTGGGGCGTCCCAATTTAATCCGAACCAAGTGTTTACCGCCCGTACCACACTACTGAAACGGGTAAGGTCGTTCTCCAACACCACATTGATCATGTATTTTAAAGACTGGAGTCCCGCTTCATCCATAGATTCCAAAATGGACTGTCGCAAACCTTCTTGGCGCTGTGCCGCCAACAATAATTTACCCACCATTTCCCAATGCTTTTCATCTTCCGACAGTAATAAGGCTTTGATAATATCTTGACTTACACCTCCAATTTCATCTTCGCCTTGAATAATATCGTTCAATAATTCATTGAACATATCTCCGCTATTCTGCAAAACAATAGCTAAAAAAACACTGTTAGAATGTGGGTAATACGTGCTGTATTGAAAATGTTCTTGTAAGGTGAGTCCGCAAAAACCAGAACGGCTAGCGCTTAAAAAATTACTGAATATCGTTAGTTTATTCTGTAAAATATCTTCACTGGGTTGAGACCTAAAAGCTTTACGACCATAGCTTCTTTGGTAAGGCATGGTATTAATAAAATCCCACATGGCAGCTAAGTACGGTGCTTGTACCAAACCAAATAATTGCATACCCAAACGCATGCCTTCTTCCGTTGCCCAAGGGTTGATTGTTAAAGGATCATCAAACTCATTAATGAAGTCGTTAATATTATAATACTCATACTTCTCCCTCTTTATTCGCCCTAAAATTTGCCCAAGCCTTCTGTAGGGTTGAGAAAAGGAACGAAATTCAAAACGGTCTACTGCTGGTTTTTGATGTTGACCTATATATTTATGAGCTTCTTCTGCTGGAATCATATGATGCTATTCTTTATGCTTTTTTATTCTGAAATAACGACTTGACAACTATTGCCTACATATAAACTATCGCGGCACAATGTTATTTTATAGTCGCAAATTAATTATGGCAAGGTAGCCGGATTTCAACTTTTCCTTCTAACGGAATTTGGGGATTTTTTCGACTACAGGATTTTTTTGGTTCTTAATATCACGGAATGCAGTGACAAAAATTCGGATGCATTTAGAAAACTTTGTACATCTAAACTATTACGTGTGTTATGCCGAATACAAACGAAACTCCTCAATTCGATTTTTTTGAGATAGATGCATCTTTTGAAGCAATTAAAAAGAGTGCCAGCTACCCTGAAGATTTTTACTATGAAATTTTTGTTATAGCAAAAACCACGGCTAACAAAGAAATTAGAACGGAGTGTACCAACATTATAAAAAAGCAAGCACCGGAGAATTTACAGGAGGCATTTAAAAGCCGGAAAAAGATAAGTCAAAAAGGAGGTGTGAAATCCGTAGACTCCAGATTGGTTGCGATGTTGGAATACGGATTACTTTCTGATGAACTAGACCTATTTAAACTACACTCGTTATTATTCAAAGAACCCGAATTAGGGCTATTCAATTTCACCAAAAACTTTTTAGACCGTTTGGTAGAACACCCGAATATATTAGGCAGATTCAACGGGATTCAAAAATTAGAAATCTCTCTAAAAGATGAGGGAAACGGCTATAATTCTATTCTAGAGTATTTACCACAATTAACGACTTTAGAAGAACTGGAAATAAAGGCAGATTTTGAGCAACTACCAGAAGAGTCGGGCAACCTTGTCAATTTGAAGCAAATGAAGCTGAACATGCCTTACTTAAAGCAAATACCTTCTTCAATAGGTAAACTAAAAGCACTAGAAGAATTCAACTTTAAAGGCGATTACTCTTTTGGAGGCGATGATAACAATACCTATTTAAAAGATTTCAATTGGCTCTCACACCTCACAAGTTTAAAAGTGCTAAAGCTGCAAAATGTAGGAGTAAAAGATTTGTCTGAAGTTGTATTTCCATCCACTTTGAACAAGATAGATTTGTTCGGTTTAGATGAGCTTACAGCATTGCCAAAGGAAATGAAAAACTTACCAAAACTAGAAAAATTTAAAGTAGTTTCAGACAGTTTAGCAACCTTGCCAACAGGGTTTGAAGCAATGCCAGAGTTAAAGCTGTTTGAACTTATAGCCCCTAAAATAACAACCATTTCTGCAGATTTCTTTTTTGGTTTTGAATCGAAACCGAATTTGGTGACAAAAATTGGCAATCGTAATGTAGACATTGCCCCAATGACTAAAAAATCAAGCCGAAAAGAACTGAATTTAGACACACCCAAACTGCTAAATTATGTATTGGACAATGCGGAGTTTTTTCCAGAATTGACAAACATTTCAATTGATTGCGAAGCTCCGGAAACAAAGCATACAAACACCTTGGCAGCATTTAAAAACATAGCCAAAATAACCTATAAACTAGTACTCAACTTAGATTGGATTTTTGATAAAATAAATGAATCGGAAACAATAGAAAGCGTCACCCTGTATAAAAACACTTCGTATGCCACACCTGTAGACGAAGCACCTAGTTCGGCTATTATACCCGCCGCTCTTTCTAAAATTAAAAAACTAAAACAGTTCACCGTTCAGTTTGAGAATCATTTGGAATTAAATACGGATGCATTGCCAATACATACAGAGCAGCTGACCATAAAAGGGTTAAAAGAAATTGTTCCTGGAAAAACGAAGCGTTCGGCAACTCAAGTGTATGTTGAAAATACGCCCATATTCAATTTAAAAGAGTTTTATAATGTTGTGGATGCCGAACGGATGGACTTAGGTAAAAACAACTCCTATATCGCAGGTGAATCGGGATTCGGGTTTCTTAAAAATCCAGAGGACATTAAGAAATACGAATATACCGGTCCCGCTTCAAATGTTACGGAGCTGTTCAAAACTTGTCCGAATTTAGAGCGTCTTTTTATTGAATTCCCAGAAGACAAACCAGAATTCTGCGCGGGACTTTCTGTTTATAAAAACTCAAAATTAAAATCCTTACAACTCAATAATTACAAAGGAGATAGCGCCTCATTGCAGTCAGTTTTGGAGCAAACTCCCAATCTTGAACATCTGGAACTAAGAGAATGTAAGGGTATTCAAAATCTTCCAAAGGTGAATTTACAGAAGCTAAAAATACTAGAACTTTACAGCTGTGATGTTCAAACCGTAGCTGCCTTAGAGGTTCCAAAAATAGAAGCCTTTAAAGTTAATTTCTGTGATGACTTTGGATATGATGCAGTTGAGACCATCACCCAATGGAAAACCTTAAAATATCTTTGGTTAGAACATATATCCAAAGAAATGAAAACCTACCCAGAAGCAATTGCCACTTTAAATCTGGATACACTTTTAATAAGCGAAAAGAATAGCAAAAGAGAAATACCACAATGGTTAGGCACTATGAAATCGCTTCGTGTTTTGGGAATAGAAGGTTTTAAACAAAGTACGCTACCCATAGAATTAGCAACGCTCACCCAATTGGAAGTTTTGAGTATAACCGGTTGTGAATTTCAAGAGCGCATACCGGAAGAGTTCAAAAATCTTAATTTAAAGAAATTGATTTACTGGACCTCTAAATTTTCGGGCAGTAATATGAAGTATGAACTATACGAGCCACTTGTAGGCAAGTGTATTCCTCAAAGGTATCTCGATGATGAGGATAAAATAACTCCTTTTACGTTGTGATTATCAGAAGTGTTTACACACAATTTGCTCGTTAAAACCTAGCGAAACAAGCGTTTCCTAGCCGAAAAAAATACAGCGTAAACCTTAACCCTACAACAACGGTCTCAAGGTCTCCCAAACGGTACTGGCAACAATTTTATGGCCTTCTACGGTAGGGTGAATGCCATCAGGTTGATTTAAGGAAGCAATCCCACCCACATCTTTCAGAATAAAAGGAATAAAGGCAATGTTATTCTTTTCGGCGATTTCCTCAAAAAGTTGTTTGAATTCCGTGGTATATTCCTGGCCCATATTAGGGGGTAATTGCATACCGGCAAGCACGATTTTGATATTCGGACTTTTACCTCGCACCACATCAATTATTGCTTGTAGGTTGGAGCGTGTTTCCGATAAATCCACACCACGTAAGCCGTCATTGGCCCCCAGTTCCAATACAAAAATATCGAGGTCTTGTTTGACTACCCAATCAATTCGGCTTCTGCCTCCAGCGGTGGTTTCACCACTTACCCCGGAATTGATAACCGTATAATCCAATCCTAAGGAGTCAATTTTTTCCTGTACAACTGCCGGGTAAGCCTCATTGGTATCATCAAGACCATAGCCCGCCGTAATACTGTCCCCAAAAAACAGAATACTCTTCGTTTCAGTATCTGTCGTTGCGATACTTTCCGTCTGTTCAGAAGTTTGCTGAACCTCATCCGTTTTTTCTTTTTTCGCTTCGCCACAAGAAAGGAACAATAACGCCAGAAAAAAATAACTAAACTTTATGAGTTTCAGCTCAATCGACGTTGGTAAATTAAAGTGAAAATCTTTATTATGCGCCTTGAACATGAACAGTTATTTAAATTTAGATAATGTCAAATATATTAAAGATTACCGGTTTGGAAAAGACATACACCAGCGGTAACAAGCAATTAACAGTTCTTCAAGACATCTCCTTCCACGTTGAGAAAGGCCAGACCTTTTCAATTGTTGGTCCATCGGGAAGTGGTAAGACCACTTTACTGGGGTTATGCGCCGGTTTGGACGCTCCTAATGCGGGTTCCGTAGAATTATGCGGACAAGATTTGAACACGCTTAACGAAGACGAACGCGCCCAACTACGTAATAAGGAAGTCGGTTTTATATTCCAAAATTTTCAGTTGCTGCCCACACTTACCGCTCTGGAAAACGTGAGTGTTCCTTTGGAATTGCAGGGTGCCAAGGATGCAACTCAAAAAAGCACGGATTTATTGGAAAAAGTAGGACTGAAAGACCGTTTACATCATTATCCCTCGCAGTTATCCGGCGGGGAACAGCAGCGTGTGGCATTGGCAAGAGCTTTTGCAAATGCGCCTTCCATCTTATTTGCAGATGAACCTACGGGAAATCTAGATACCGAAACCGGTGAAAAGGTGATTCAGTTATTGCTGGACCTGAACAAAGAAAACGGCACCACCTTGGTCATCATAACCCATGATTTGGAATTGGCCAACCGTACGCAGCAAATATTGCAGCTTAAAGGTGGGAAAATAGTAACCAATCAACCTACTACGGCATTTTGAAGAATTCTACATCCAACGAAAGTTTACGGACACCTTGGCTCTTTAAAATGGCTTTGCGCGATGCCAAAGCCAGTAAAGTGCGATTGTTACTATTTATGGCTTCCATTATTTTGGGCATTGCAGCGGTCGTTTCCATTCAGCTGTTCAGCACCAATTTAAAGGACAACATACAGCGCCAGTCCAAAGCGTTAATGGGTGCTGATTTTAAAATCGACTCAAAGCAAATACCTACGGAACGGGCACAGGCTATTATAGATTCGTTACAGCCAGATGCGTATGAAGTTAACTTTGTCTCCATGGCCGTTTTCCCTAAGAACGGCGGCACCAAACTCGTAAAGGTCCAAGGTCTGGAAGGTGATTTTCCGTTTTATGGGGAAATAGATACGCAACCGACTTCCGTTGCCGGCACTTACCAAGAGTCGGGCGGAGCACTGGTAGATGCTACGCTGATGCTTCAATTTGATATTCATCCAGGGGATTCAATAAAAATAGGCGAACTGACCATTCCTATTGCGGGTGAGGTAAAAGCGATTCCGGGCAGTACCGCCATTTCAACTTCCGTGGCGCCTCCTGTTATCATTCCCTATCGCTATATTGAGGCTACAAAACTGCTACAATTCGGCAGTCGAAAAGAATATCAATATTACTACAAGGTACAGGATACCGTCAATCTAAAACAACTGCAGGACAAACTAGAGCCCGAACTGGAATTGGAAAATGCTGATTTGGATACCCATACCAGCACCACGAACCGTTTGGGGAGGCGCTATGACAATGTGGGCAAGTTTCTGAACTTAGCTGCCTTTATCGCTTTACTCTTAGGATGTATCGGTATTGCCAGTTCGGTACATATCTACATCAAAGAGAAATTAAAAGCTATCGCTATTTTAAAATGTATGGGTGCTTCCCGACTTCAGAGTTTTCTGATTTTCCTGATTCAGATTGCCGGAATAGGAGCAATTGGTGGTCTCATCGGGTCGTTGATCGGGATTGGCATACAGGAGTTATTTCCGTATTTGCTCAAAGAGTTTTTACCCTTTGACCTTGAAATTACCATTTCCGTACAACCATTGATTATTGGGGTGTTGCTCGGGCTGTTTATGTCCGTTTTATTTGCACTTCTTCCCCTATTAAGAACCTGGTACGTATCGCCTTTGGATGTTTTAAGGGTTGATGAAAATTCGTCTCAAGAACCACAATCCATACGATTATTGGTATTTGGGGCCATTCTGGTATTCTTATTTTTATTTTCCTTTTGGCTGATCAGAGATGCCATGTATGCCTTGGCATTTGTTGGTGGTACTCTTGTTACGTTTACAGTTCTGGGGCTTGTAGCTTCGCTTTTTACAAAGTTGGTAAAACGCTTTTTTCCCAAGCATTGGAGCTTTACCGCACGGCAAAGTTTACTCAACCTTTTCAGGCCCAATAACCAAACGGTTGTTTTGGTGGTCGCTATTGGTTTGGGAACGTTCTTGATAAGCACCTTATATTTTACAAAAGATATTCTGTTGGCAAAAGCCGAAGTTGGAGATACTTCAGAAGCGGCCAATATGATAATTTTGGATATTCAACCGGAACAGCGCGATTCGGTTGCACAAACTATAAACGGCAAAGGTTTTCCCGTACTTAAGAATATTCCTTTGGTGACCATGCGAATGCACAACATTAACGGCACATCCGTAAATGAACTGCGAAAAGACACTACAAAACAAATACGCCGTTGGATTCTGAACCACGAATTTAGGACCACCTACCGTGATTCGCTTACCTCTTCTGAAAATTTGCTGGAAGGCGAATGGACGCCAGAAATAAAAACAGGCGAACCTATCTCTATATCCATTTCGGATAATCTGGCCAGAGATGCAAAACTGGGCATTGGCGACCCAGTTGTATTTAATGTGCAAGGTGTTTTAATGGAAACCACGGTGGGGAGCATCCGTGAAGTAGACTGGGCACAGATGCAGCTTAATTTTTCCATATTGTTTCCTAAAGGGGTTTTGGAACAAGCACCACAGTTCAACGTGTTTACAAGTACTATTCCGGACGAAAAAGGTTCGGCACTTTTGCAACGCGACTTGGTTGCGAAATTCCCGAACTTGACCATCATAGACCTGAGACAGGTTTCCTCCTTGCTGGAAGACATATTGGACCAAGTATCCTGGGTCATCAATTTTATGGCGTTTTTTAGCATTTTTACGGGTATTATCGTACTTATTGGCTCGGTTAGAACCAGTAAATACCAACGTATTAAGGAAAGCGTGTTGCTCCGTACGTTGGGCGCCAAAAACAATCAGATTTTAAAGATATCCGCTTTGGAATATGTGTTTTTAGGCTTGTTAGGAAGTTTGGTCGGAATTATACTAGCATTAATAAGTAGTCTATGTTTGGCCCTATTTGTTTTCAAGGAACCCTTTGTGCCGTCATATATTCCGTTTGTGGTGTTCTTACCGGGAATTACGCTGCTCGTCTTGATCATCGGTCTAAGTAATATTCAAACCGTGTTGCGTAGTTCGCCTTTGGAGGTGTTACGAAAAGAAGGATAATTATATGATGATTTGTTTAGTCTAAAATACAAATTCAATCAAATTTCAAAACTTCATTATATGCCAAAACATATAATTAGTAACATTAGCCCCATTTTATATGTCAAAGCATATAAAACACATATCAGAAACACCTACTAAAATCAATACTATAAAAATCATCAACAAAAAAGCCCCGTAAACATTTTGTTTACGGGGCTTTATATTCGCTATAGATAAGAACGTACTTTACCTATCGTTAATTTCCACAAGTTTGTCATCGCTCCATTCGCCACCGGCTACCAAATCGCCATCAGAATCAAAGAATTTACCGGTTCCGCTACGTTTATCCTCTTTCCATTGGCCAGCGTACTTTTCGCCGTTTGGCCAGTAATACGTACCAAATCCGCTGCGTTTATCGTTTTTGTAGGTACCAATGTAATATTCGCCATCAGGCCAGTAGAACGTTCCTTCGCCATCGCGCTGGTTGTCCGCCCATTGCCCTTCGTAACGACTGCCGCTATCCAAAAGTGCAATTCCGTAACCGTTGGCTTTTCCATTTTTTACCTTGCCAACATAGTGCATTAAGTTGCCTTTCGCACTTTTAAATTTTAGGTATTGGCCAGAAGATTTATCCTTCATCTGTTTCTTCAAACGGGCCAATTGTACTTTGGTTTTCTCCAGTGAAAAGTTTAAAGAATCATATTTACGTACTTCACTTGCCGTAGCTCTGGTTGGTTTTGGCAAACTGTCCAATTCCGCTTTTAACGAATCTTCTTTTGGTCGGGCTCCGGACTTCACTTGTGCCAATTTCTGCGCCAAGGCAATACGTAACGGAATTCCCATTTTATTTTCTTCCCTCACCTTTAAAGAGGCCGTATACGATTCAATTGCCGAATCATATTTACCTTCCAACAACATAGAATCTATAATAGCCAATTTCTCATATTCGTCCAGTTCTTCGGAAATCTGCCCTTGTTGTACCTGGGCTTCCTCCAACTGCTGCTTCAACGAATTCGATTTTATAAAATAGAACAAAGAACAACCGATACTAGCGGCCAAAATCACATAAATTGCAATATTCTTTTTCATGGTTTCTTGGTTTTATGTTTTATACGGCTTAATCGTCTAGATGGATCGATGGTAATTTCTTTTTCACCCTTCTGAAATCCGGGGAATAGTACATATGAAAGCGCATCGTCCAGGTTTGTTTAAAATATCCCGCATTGACCAAATCCTGTCCTTGGGAGTACATTAATCCGGCAGCAAAAGTCAGTCTTGGAGTAGCGATATAACCAAAAGTGGTCGTCAATCGTAAATCTTCCATGGCACTGCCCACAACCTCTTTTCCGCTTTGCATAATCAGTTCCGCTTCCGGGGAAACGTAAAAAGTCTTGGGCTTTAGTTTGTGGCTGTTTAAAGGCACTTTTGCCCGGAACATATAACGCCATCTATTTCTGTAGATGTAATCACTGTTCTCTACAAAACTCTGCGTCCACCTATGTTCTATTCGGATACGATGGTAAATCATTGCGGTATATAGCGGCTGTGCAAATTGATACTGATGCCAAATACGCCATTCGGGAACCACGTTTCTATCTTCGGAATCCTCATCTGTATTAAAATTGATACGCACTACCCCACCCAAACTAAAGTTCACCTTTTTAGAATAAATGTACCCAATGGCGTGGCGGTTATAAATTTGACCGATCTGACCAATAAACGGGGTTTCTTCCGTTTCTTGAAAACGAAAATGGGTCTGTGCATCCCAAAACAAACGTTTTCCTATTCTTATTTTACCGTAGGTATTCACCCAAACTTTAGTGGTCGGGTCTTTGTATTGTGATGATTCCGGTAAATATACTTTTTCCTCTTCTTGCGCCATGACGCTTCCGGTTACCACCAAGAGCGACATTACGAGCCAAATAAAATTATTTCTTCTGCTTTCCATGTCTATTTCTCTTTGGCGGTTGATTGCTCATGAAGCAGTTTCATAATCTCATTGGGGTTCTTCTCCCTACGCAATTTGCGTTCTAGTTTTTTGGTATCCTCTTCCCTAAGTTTCACCATACGATCGTTGGTATGTGTAATCTGCTCGGTAAGCTTTTTTGCATTCTCACAATCCACTTGAGTTGCTTGTATCAGAAAATCAGGAAGGAGTATTTCGCTGTAGGCGGAAGTAACTCTCTTTTTCACCCCTTCTTGCATTACCGTTGCCATAAAGGGGTTCCAAATGGCATCTTCGTACAGTACTTTTATTTCTTCGGATGTAGCGGGAAGGTTGCCAAGAACACCCGTTAATTCCTGTAATTCTCCCAAGCATACTTTCAGCTTGTTACCAAAAGCCAATTTCTCTTCGGGCTTGTTCAAGGAAGCATATTCCCCTAAGGACTTGTCCGCGAGCTTTTTTAAGTTGTTTAGCGGAGCATTGTATAGCAACGGCAGTGCAGGCAGCAAAGAATCTATTTGGGTTACCAAACTATCGTTCTCCGCAATCAAGTCTTTTTCCAGTCCGTTTAGGGCCTGTAGTCGTGCCTCGTTCGTCAATCGGTCGGATAAGGATTCCATAAGCTCATGTAAACTTAGCTTGGCGTATTCGGCTATTGCGGCGACCGTTTTAGTGGAGTTGCCATTAAAATTGAATTCACCCGTATTGGCCAATACAAAAGTTCTTGTGTTTTGAGCCGTATCCGTTACAACTTCAATATTCGTATTGGGCTTTCCGGACGGCCACAATTGTTGCATCAATTTGGGAAGCTCCATATATTCCAGAATATCTTCCTCCTTATACTTTACAAAAGTGTGAAGCGGTTGTAGAAAATCGGCATCTATTTTTTTGACCACTTCATATCTATACTGCGCATCGGCATCGGAGCGGCGTACAATATTCAAGTGACTGTTATTTAAAAGGGTATCGCTGATGGATTTTGCCGCTTTAAAATCTTGGGCAATTTGGTCAATATCTGCTTTCTGCTGGGCATCCAATGCATAAAAAGGGACTTTCACCTGAAAATTAGGAGTCAAGTCCGTTGATCCCATTTTGTTTAAAATGCCGTTCAATCTTGAATAGTAACCGTCGTTCTCGGCCAACAGCTGGGCAACATCACTTTTAAAATCAATAGAATTTTCAGAAGTTATGGTTGCTTTTAAAAGGTCTATATATCCTTGATTTAGTGCAATCGTTTTGTAAGAGTCGTGCGAAGTAAAAACATTAATTTCTTTGGATATCCCATCCGTGGTCCAATTGATTTTCTGTAGCAGCCCCTCGTCAAAAATCCAGTTTTCGGTATCTTCTAGGTCATTAGATGCGTAGGAGGTCCATTCGTCATGCGCTAGCCCGTTTCTTAGAAAGCGGCCCACGAGCACCGTACTATCGTTTTCCATCTGAAAACTTTGTTGGGGCACGCCATTTTCAAAATTGATGATACTGCTAAAAAGTGTGGTTTCTACTTCGGAGGATTTAATACGGTTTACTTCATACGACCATTTTCCATGGGGCTTTCCGTTTAAAATAGTTCCCCTTCCCTCCTCTTGTTGGCCACTGACCAACACGCGGTATTCGTAACCTACAAGCTTACTTTCGCTCTCCGTTTGAAACTCGCCAAACTGAAAAAGCCAAGGTCCCGTTGGGGTGCCTTTATCAAAACTGCCTTCCATTAAAAAAGAAGTATCCGCTTCTTCCAATAAGGCATTGAGGTTGCTACTTTGTAATTGAAAAGTACCATCGTAGAGGGTGTCCTGTTCCGTTACTACATAGGTGTAGGCAGCTTTCCCCTTGTAGGCACCAACTTCTAGCGGGCCATTGTATTGTTGCTTCTCCTGACCATACGAATGGCACAGGAACACCAGGGAAATTAAAAGAACAAGCCGTTTTTTAAAATAGATCATTCGGCAATTTTGGTATATAATTGGTTCGTCTTGGTAGTAAAATACGGAGCTCAGCCCCATATGGACGTTTGCCTGAAGCCTTTTTGACGAATACGGAAACCTCTACGTCTATTTTTACGGATTTATCAGACAATCAACCACTTCCATTAAAAATTAGGGCAAACCTGCTCATTTTCAAACGGATGTGAAAAAATGTATCTATCACATCGGGCTACATCCATTTTCAAAATTATTATCAAGCTAGAATAATTGACTCCCTTCCATTTTTTACCTTTACGTATTCCCAACACTTCAACCCAAAATATCGTGCAAAAAATAGCTATTCTATATCAGGCCAAACTACCCCCAATAAAAGATGGGGTGCAGAAACCAATGAAACCTGGTGGATATTCAGACAGTGGGGCGGATATTGCTTGTGCGCTACATAAACACGGCATACAAATAGTAACACCTGTAGATGAACCCAATATAGAAACCTATTTGGATTGGGTATTTCCGGATACCAAAGAAGGCATTGAAAAAGCCTTGGAAAAAGGAGCCAATACATTTTGGCTGAATACCGTTTTGTACAAAGAACATGAGATCACACATTTCTTTGACCGTGATGTCCGGTTTGTTGGGCAACTACCAGAGGAGGTAGATATGTATGACGACAAATATTTTACGAACGAATTTTTAAGAAATAACAACATTGCCATTCCAAGGACCCAACTAATTTCAAGTGAAAATTTTACCGATTATTCGCTTGAAATGGATTTCCCTCTGGTCGTTAAACCCTTAAGAGGTAGGGGAAGCCAAGGTGTATCTTTAGTAAAGAACCCTACAGAACTGAACATTCAACTCAACGCGATATTCTCAGGCGAAGCATACGGCACAGTAGTGTATGTAGAGGAGTTTTTAAACGGTCAGGAAATTACGGTAACCGTAATGCCTGCGGGTACGTATACCATCAATGACCAAGAGATACGTTACAAAAAACCCTGGTGCCTACCGGCCGTTAAAAGGTTCAACCATAAAGACGGTATTGCCCCCTACAACGGTACGGTGGCGGTCATGCAAAATAGCTCGGTTCTGGATGAGGATGAACTGAATTCTAAAGAAGTTGAAAAGGCATACGCCCAATGCGAAAAAGCGGGCGAACTCCTGAAGATAAAGGCCCCTATTCGTATAGATTGCCGCGCGGATATAAAAGGGAATTACTTTTTGTTCGATTTGAATATGAAACCCAATATGACCGGACCTTCACGACCCAACAGGCAAAACCAAGATAGTTTAACCTTACTGGCCGCAAGAAAAATAGGTTGGGACTATATAGATCTTTTAAGAAATATGCTTAAACAAGCTTGGAAAACCCATAGCTGACCATGAATAAATTATGCAGATCAAAGAATTAAAAATATATAGCTCAAAGATTAAAGCGCAAACCCACTTCTATACCCAAATTTTAGGATTGAGGGTTCTACGCCAAAGTGATAAAAATGTGGTTTTGCAACTGGGGAAATCCATTCTCCACATAGCCTATGCACCTAAAACAACACCGTACCATTTTGCCATTAATATTCCCGCAAACCAGGAAACTGAAGCGTTAGACTGGCTGAAAGCAAAAGTGAAGATATTGACAAATGGCAGCAAAGAAATACAGGATTTTGAATTTTGGAATGCCAAAGCCATTTACTTTTATGATCCAGACCACAATATAGTGGAGCTTATTGCCCGGAAAAACTTGAACAATGCTTCCGACCAAAAATTTAACGCCGATCAGTTTCTTGAGATTTCGGAAATAGGATTGCCTACCCATGATATTGAAAAAGAATTCATTGAACTACATACGAGTACCGGAATTGAAATCTACGATGGAGGGTTTAGTAGGTTCTGTGCCATTGGCGATGAACACGGACTTTTTATATGCATTAACAAAAGCGTAAAAGACTGGTTCCCCACGAATGACAAGGCTTTTTCTTCCGATTTTGAAATAAAACTTACCGAGAAAGGCAAAGCGTACCAAATTACCTATAAAAATGAAGAACTAAAGACCGTAAAAGATTAGTTTATAAAAGCGTATCCGCACTGAAAACACGGATAACAAAGAAAAGAGTTCATAAAAACCCACGTTATACCCGTAATTTCTTACACTTTAACGAGTAAAACAGTAGATGACCGCAATTGTAAAAAGAACACTTGTTTTTAGTATTGCTATTTTACGATATTTAAGGTGTGTAGGAAAATAGTGTTGGGGTTTGAGTGAAACACGAAAATAACCCTATTAATATACTGCTTATAACAAATTGGATATGAACATACCTGTTTCTTTCAAAAAGATAATTGAAAAAAATCAAAGATTAAATGGAATAGTCAACTATACTATTTCACAATATGATACAATTCTTAGGGAAAACAATTTATACTTTTTTGAAGAATATACTGACCATGGAATAAAGCATATAGAATCTGTATTAACTTCAACAGTTAATATCGTTCCCAAGGAAACTCAAGAATTATTTCTACAAGATGACTCTAGTTCAGTCTCTATATATGTTCTAGCTACAATTTTACATGATATTGGCATGCACATAACTCCTGAAGGATTTTATTCTTTAGTTTCAGGAGAATATGATGATTTAAGAGTCACAGAAATTGATAATAAAACTTGGAAAGAATTATGGAATGATTATTTGGATGATGCAAGGAGGTTTGGAGATATCGAAAAGAAAAATATTATTGGAAATCCATCTTGGGACTTTAAAATTCCTGAAATTGAAAACAAGGATAAATTAACGGGAGAAGACAAAAAATTAATAGGTGAATTTATTAGGAGAAATCACCCACGAATTGCTCATGAAATAGCATTAAGAGGTTTTCCTACCAAACAAGGTCATATTGCATTTGCTTCAGAATTAGATTATGACCTTAGAAATTTATGCGGTTTAGTAGCCAGAAGTCATGGGGTTAACATTAGGAGTCTTTTTGAATATTTAGAATTAAAATTTCAGGATACTTGGGCAAAGCCTTATAACATTGAGATTATATATTTGATGATACTATTGAGGATTGCAGATTATTTTCAAATTGACTCTGCAAGAACTCCCGAAGTAACCGTTAAACTGAAATCTTTTAATTCCCCAATTTCTCAAATCGAACACTTCAAACATTTAGATGTAAAATATGTCCAACCTTATAATAAGGATCCTGAAACTCTAATCTTACAATGTGAACCAAGAAATAGCTATATATTTATTAAGTTGAAGGAGTTATTTGAGGATATACAAAAAGAATTGGATAAAAGCTGGGCAATATTAGGTGAAATTTATGGTAAAGAACTAAAAGAAAAACAGCCTAAAATCTGTTATAGACGAATAAAATCAAATATCGATAACGTAAATGAATATTCAAAGAAGGTAAATTATATACCTGAAAAAATAGTTTTTAATGTTTCTAATGAATTGCCAAAATTATTAATAGGTCCTTTATATGGGAATGACCCAACATATGGAGTTAGAGAACTTCTTCAAAATGCTGTTGATTCTTGCAGAGAGCGTGAGTTTCTTGAAAATTCCGAATATACTGGTTTAGTGAAAATTAGTTTATACTCGGAAGCTGATAAATACTTCTTTAAAATTGAGGACAATGGTTTTGGAATGAATCTTGGTGTTATCAAAAACTATTTTCTAGAGGTCGGTTCTTCATTGAGAAAGAGTTCTATATGGAAAAAGAATTTCTCAAATAAAGAAGGACAGTCTAAAATTCAAAGAAGTGGAAGATTCGGAATAGGTGTTTTAGCTTCTTTTTTACTTGGAAATAAATTGTGTTTAGAAACAAAAGATTCCAATTCAAGCAATGGATTATCCTTTACAACTGATTTAAACAGTGAACAAATAGAAATAACCAAAATAAAAAAAGAATCTGTAGGTACAACTATCATTATACAAATTGAAAAAGAAGTTTTAGAAGAGTTAAAAAATAGTTCTTACAGCTTTGATAAATGGTACTTACAAAACAACCCTAAAGTTGAATACTTTGATAAAACAGGGACATTCACAGAATTTGGAGATATAGAAAAAACTCCAGGATTTACAGATGAATTAATTGCTTCATCATGGAGGGAATTAAAAGTTGACGGATTTAATAAAATCATATGGACTTATGACAAATCGTTTTGTAAAAAAATGTATGGTTCTACACGTAGTGGTAAATTTATTTCTAATGGTATTTTAATCCCTAAAGTTAAAAGTTTTAGCTGGAATGATATTACCATACCTTTCATTTCTGTTTTCGACTTTGATGGAAACCTTCCATTAAATTTAAGTAGAAATGATTTAGATAGCGGTGTAATCCCTTTTCAAAAGAAACTAAAGTTAGAAATTTATAAAGATATAATCGCAAAGCTTCTTAACACTAAAATTGAGTTTCCTTTAAATATTGAGAAATTCAAAAATCAAACATTTTATCATCCTGCAATAGGAGATATTAAACTTGCTTTTTCAAAAGAGGGGTTTATTCTTAAAGAAAAATTCTTTAGTGAAAAGAACTCTAAAAGAACGATACTGTATTTTTTTCCAAAAACGGGTTTTAAGTCTTTTGAGAATTTCGATATTAAAGATGCTTTTATTTACCTGAGAAATGAAGAAGATTTGGCAATGACCAGTTTTCAATACAATGCAAACATTCGAGAGTATAATGGTGGTGCTAAACTTTATATCAGCAGGCCAATGTACAATAAGTTATTTGATAATAATTATAATAGATATCCAAAAGCAGTCAGGAGAGACCACATAGAACTAAATTCTGATAGTGACTTTACCGAAATCTCATATAATTACCCTGCTAGCTCTTCAGAATTAAATTTAAACGATTTAAAAAATAATTTACACCAATGCAACTGTATAATTGAATCTAAGTTAAAAACAATAGATGATTCAATAGGTAAGAACTCATCCAAAATATTTAGTGAATTGTTAAATAAATATTTTAATAAAATTAGTATTATTCCATATTCACTTCAAGAAAGAAAAGAAACATTTAATTTAGCCTTTAGTGAATTAGATTACTATATGAAAAAATACACAGACTAATAATTGTAACCTTTTAAACAAACCCATAATTAATAAAATAAAAAAGTCTTCAGCCTAAAACTTTTCCCATTCCCAAAAAACAAAAACCCACCATCCACACAAAATAACGGCCTACCTATACAAAACCGCTTAGCGCGTTCCCTTCTTCTTTTTATATTGCCACCTCTATTCCCTCTACCGAATATCATCATGTAACGCATTGCGAACTTTAGTCGCAATATAACTACTCCAAAAAATGAATGTTCAACTACGTAGAGCCTATATCTCCAGCGCAATTGCACTAATTGCCGCACTCTTATTACAATCTTGTTACACCACCCGTTTGGTAAGCACACACGGCGTGCCCATGCCTCCTGAAACCATGGAAGGCCAAGATTGGTACCGCGATAAAATGTACGGAGAATATACGGCTGTAGTAAAAACCTCCGTGCTTACGGATGGTATGATGATCAAAGTTCCCAAAGACAAATGTGAATCCGGAAAACTGTTTTCGGTTGAATTCACGGACACTTTTGGTGGCAACCTTTTGTACTTAGTAACTTTTGGAAGCCGTAGAAAAGTGAAGATAAAATATGTATGTATGCTACCTGATCTTTAATATTATGGCCAAGACAAGTGAATTATTAGTTGGAAAATGGGATACGTTGCACGAGAACGGGGCTTTTGACCTGAAGCGTCAATATATTACCCGTCACGAACATAAAGCCACTATGCCCAGCAGGGTGCTGCGCTATAACGACGCAGCGGAAGAAATGCAGCGATTGATTAAAAAATGTGAAACGGAAAATGAGGGTTTCCGTGCGTACGGCTCGCGTTGGTCTATGTCCAAAATTGCGCATCAAAAAGATAATATGCATCAAAATAATTTGATGTATCTAGACCTTGAAATAGAGGAAAGCGATATGCACCCTGATTCTGAATACGCGCATGAAAATATTTTCTTTTTTGAATGCGGAAGTACCATAAAACGCATTTCGCAAAAATTGAACGAATACGGTAAATCCTTAAAAACCACAGGTGCCAGTAACGGGCAGACTATTGCCGGTTGTATTTCCACCGGTGTACATGGGTCCGCTTTTGATATTGGTGCGGTACAGGATTATATTGTAGGCTTGAACATCCTTACGGGACCAAATGCTGAAGATAATGTGTATCTGGAACGGCATACCCAACCCAGTTTAAACGATGCTTTTGCTCAAAGTATTAACGCTAGGGTCATTAGGAACGACGACCTTTTTAATGCCGCGTTGGTGGGTTTAGGGAGTTTTGGATTTATTCATGGCGTTGCCCTAGAAGCGGAAGACCTTTTTTTGTTGGATAGATATGTGAGAAGAATCGATAAAGACCTGGCCCTGTCCTTATCCCAAACTTTAGATTTTAAGAATTCCGAGTTTAAAATTGATAACGAAGTAGATGAAAATGGAAAACCTAGCAGACCGTACCACTATAAAGTTTTTATTAACCCTTATGTGGACGAAGACCAATATGTAATAGAGGCCATGTACAAGAAAAAGTACACTCTGGCCTACCCGGACCCGTTTACTAAAATTGAAAAATCGCTTTATAAAGACCTTATTTATTTGCTGATCAAATTCAGTGAGAAATTCCCGAAAAGTATTCCGTGGTTTATAAAAAGTCTACAAAAAAGCATTCTACCGGAAATTACCAAGGACGAAGAAAAAATTAGGGCTACGCTCTACGAAACCTTTTGGGATGCCGGTTACAAAGGCCCTGCTTTTGCCTGTTCTATGGGCGTTGCCATTGAAGATTCCGAAAGGGCATTGAACGCGCTGGTAAAAATGACCAAAGACCATCCTATTCCCGGAATTTTTGCCATGCGCTACGTGAACCAAACCGAAGCCACTTTGGGTTTTACCAAATTCCATAAAACCTGCGTTATTGAGATTGACGGCATCCAATGGAATAAATCCGATAAAATTCCCAGTCTGGAAGAATATGGTCGGTTTATGATAGAGGCAATGCAAGCTGAAAATATTCCGTTTACCGTGCATTGGGGCAAAAGCATGGACTATGCGTTTCCCAATCTAGCCCACCACATGTACGGCAACAACACAGACCAATGGATGAAATGTAGAAGTTGGCTGCTATCCGAGAAAATGGCGAACGTATTTTCCAACGAATTTATTACCACATTAGGATTGGAAACGTATCATAATGTGCCTAACGATTTTATTGAGTCTTTGGATAAAAGCGGGCAGCCATTGCATTTTATTGTTTAGATGGATTGGCTATGATGCTCGGTATTGAAGAAAACTGCCATTCGCACAAAATTCCGTACAAGTTATACAACACTACAACAGTCAGGAAGCAAAATCGTTAATTTAGGATTTTACTTACCGAACGGTAAGCGCATTTTTACAACAAATAAAGGTTCCCTAAAAATAGAAACTGGCTATACACTGTCCTTGAAATTATTTTTCAATTGGTACATAGCTTAAAATACATGATGGCCTCCATTGTGAACACCTCATTTTCTAATTCTTATTGCAGAACCTATGCCCACTACTTCTTCTTTAGGAAATTCTTTACGTAGGCCCTTTACAGCAAATAAACGGCTCTTTACCCTGCTTACCGTAGCCTTTATAATTATTGGTGTTTTCTTTGCCATCTACTACTCTCATATTAAGAATAACGAACACCATTATCGTGAGTCTAAACTTCACAGTTTAGATGCCAATTTTGATATTATATCAAAACAACTTAATAACGATTTTCAGAAGTATTATGCTACGGAATACAACACTATTTCCAAAAGCAAAGAGGTAATTACTGAACTTAAATCAAAGAACAAGGAGTTAACGGACCTAAAGTGGAATGACCTATTGAAAACTGCCAATAAGATAACTCCATTAACTAGAGCCACAAAAAAAAGTGTATCAGAAAAGAAAGAAGACCAAGATTTAATAGATCAAGGAGATTCTATTACCAAGAACAAAATAAGGCCTAAAGTGTGGAATGCCCTTAAGCACAAAATAAGGGAGAGCACACCATTTGACCAGGAGTTTGATGAATATATAGTCATTTTTAAAAAAGCTCCAGAGCCTAACCAAAATAAACAAGGGGACTCCACCATTGAACTGAGTTCCCTAAAGGGGCGAATTATACTTCCTGACAGTCTTAATACGCTCAATCCCTTTAACATTGGCATGTCTATAGGCATTCCTAAAAACGATGAAGTTTATCAGCTTTTTGGGCGGAAATACGTCTATGAAACCCCTTTGGACTCCAATGTACACTATGATATTGAAATATATGGATTAATTGAAACGGAACGGTACAATGAGGCCGTCAGAAAATTAGACCCGTGGATAATTGCACTGTTAACCACCTTCTTATTACTTGGCCTTTTTGGAATGCCCTATTTCAAAATGCTCTTTATTGCCGAAGATGAGCGGCTATCCAGTAATGACGTTATACTATCCGGCATATCCGTAATTATTGGTGCCCCAATTTTAATACTTGTGTTCTTCTCCCTTATGAACCATTATTACGATTACTACTACAAGTTTCCAGACAGACTTGACTATTTCAGTAAAGAAATAAAAACTCGTTTTGAGGCTGAAAACACAAGTAATGTAACTTCTCTTTATGAGATGTCCTTATCAAACGAAGAACAAATTAGAGATACTCTAGCTAGCCTACAAAATAGCGATAGTATATCTGTTCCAATTTCAGAGGTGAATGGAATCTACCGAGAAAACCACAAGTTCATTTCTAAAATTGATACCACTACTGGGGAAGTAAAGTATCACATTAGGCTCATTGACAAAAACAACATTAAGAACACCACAAACCTCGGAAGCCGACCTTACTATACGGATTATGTTGATTCTAAAAATATCTGGTTTCAAAATACATCCGCCAACAAAATTAAATATATCATGCGGCCTGTGGTGTCCATTGAAGACCAAAGTGAAGAAGCCATCTATTTACTTAAAAACAAGCAGGACTCCATCCCGGGTTATAGGGTGGGTGCCGCTCAATTGAAGTCCTTGCATGAGGCCATTTTACCCTTTGGCTTTCAGTTTGCCGTAGTAGACGAAGATGGAGAGGTTTGGTTTCATTCAAAAAAAGGCAGGGCTACTTTAGAAAATTTTCTAAATGTAAGTCGATATAACAGTAAAATAAAGGCAGCCATGCAAGCAAGGATTAAGGCCAAGGGCATGGTAAATTATAGAGATGAAGGACAACTATACAGTATAAGCCCCATATCCAACACAAATTTAAGTGTAATTGTCCTTTATGATATTGCACTGCTGCGCACTAAAGTTTCCGAAGTTTTAGCCCTTTCCTGCATTGGTATTGTAATGGCCTTGATTTTAATATTGATTATTACCATCCTATCGCTCATTATAAGAAACCCTAAGCTAGGACTCTATAAATATGATCGCTTCTTGTTCGAGTTTTTAACTCCAAAAAAGTCCTTAAAAACCTCCTACATTCTTCTTTCGATAGTACTAATGGGGTTAGTTTCAATTGCTTTTTTAATCAGTTTTCACATAGGGGCCGTCACGGCTTACATCCTCTGTCTTCTTCTCGCCATATATGCTTACCTCATCATATTCTACACTTTGCATCCCTACAGAAGCAATGGCGATTTTAAGTTTAAGGTACGGGACCTTATTATAGTACTGGCCATAATTTTCCTCAATATCCTCACTTGTAAGGTAAACGATAATGAAGTGAACTATGTGCTTCCTTCCCTTCTAGCGCAAACCGTGTTATTAGTTTTTATCTACATCAACAAATCATCCAAAAACATAAAATTCGTTACCCCTCTCCAAGGCCAAGTCCATGCCTTTATACAGAACATTGGGAACTGGAAAGGTGGTATACGCATGGGTTACAGGTATTGGTATGCCCTATTTCTATTCTGTTGGCTGCTTTTATCTACCATATTTCCAGCGTATGTGATTTTTAAAAACGCCAAGATTTTAAACGATGACATATGGTCCAAGGCGAATAAAATTGATATGGCCAGACAGTTTGTGGATAAAGAAAAATTGCTTGAAACCAGTTTACCTGCCTTTAAAAATCAAAAAGAACAATTTAATCAACTTCACAAGGACCACTTAAAACTTGGTCAATATCACGAAACATTTGCCCTGGAGGAAATTACCGACGGCAAAACGCTTGGAGCCAATAAGAAGAATACATTCCTAGAGGATTTCCTCTGGCAAATACGGCCAACGTTTGACGTGCGCATCAACGAATTTCAAGGTATGGTCTATGACTATGCGCAAGATCTATCCTGGACCAGTAATAAAAATGAAAATACATTTCAAATTAATTATTTGGATAGCGATAAAAAGGTTGGAATTACTGAAAATGCTCCAGAAAACCAGAAACATCCGCTACCTATTAAATTCATTATTCTAGTTAGTATTGGAGTTGTCATCATATTGGCTGTTCTGTTTTCATTGATTCTGTTTTTTTCAGATCGTTTCTTTGCTTTCCGCTTTCGTCATTTAGAACCCAACGATTTCGACACAAATCAAAAAGAAGGATATATTGAAAAATTTGGGCAAATTCTCCACGATGAAAAATCCAACTCAGGGTTGCTTCTTATCGGACCGCCCTTTTGCGGAAAACAGACCTTTGCCAAAGAAATTCTAACGGATGCCGGTTACCAGAGCATAGCCACACTTTCTATGTTGCAACTAGAGAATATGCCAATGGAATCTGACATTGGGGACCACCTTGGTATTCTTTCCAGCAGCTATAAAAATGGACAAAATGATTTTCGTCATGAGGATTATGAAGCCTTCGTAATAGAGCATTTGGAACATAACATTAAATCATTTGATGCCAATCATACCAAACTCAGAGTTATCCTCTTTTTAATCTCTCAACGTAAACGTATTATTCTGGTCTCGGAGGTTTACCCCAGTCAGATTTTTTCCATGTATGAATCCGCTCAAGGAGAAGCCGAACATTCCTTGGGAAAACTTCAAGACGACTTTAATTCTTGGCGAAACATTTTAAGTGCGTTTCCCCAAGTCTTGATAGGTATCACTAAAAACACGGAAAAAGTAGTTAAGAAATTAAATTTCGGACTTACACGGAATCAGAGTCCATCCGCAGATGATATTTCCGTACTTACAGATGAATTGGGATATAGCAAATTTCTCCCCACTCTAGCACCTGTTATTTTGGTCAAGTCCCTTTATGACACGCCTCATACCGTAAACCAACCGCATCGCCTAGACCGGCAGCGCATGGTTATGCATACCCAAAATCTGGCCCATGGCTACTATAATGATATTTGGAACACCTTACCCACACGTGAGCGCTATCTGCTTTACGATCTAGCTAAAGATGGCTTTATGAACATAAAGAATAGAAACTCGCTCTTTTCACTCATGAAAAAAGGACTAATAGTATGGAACGACCGTCCTAAAATTTTCAATTACAGCTTTAAGAATTTTATAATGACCTCGGTATCACTAAATGAAGCCTTACGTCTAGAAAACAAAAACCGTGGCAAGGGTACTTGGGCCAACACCCGTATTCTAATTTATCTGGTCATTATAACCGTCATTATATTCATTGGTTTAGGAAAGCCGGAACTACTAAAAGATTTTGAAACCCTGGTGGGCACACTGGGCGGACTAGGCGTTTTAATCCCCCTAATTAGCAAATTATTGGCCTCTGGAGGTCAAAAATTATAATAACTAAATACACATATCATGGGAAAGAAAACAAATTCACAAGAGCTATTCGCTCAAAAAAGCAAAGAAGAATTAATGGAAAACGGGCAATCTGGCGTACACATGTACGGAGATAACTTTATTTGTGCCACGGACCGCTCGGGACATTCCACCCCGGGTGACCGATCTCCGCTTGAAATTTTGGTGGACGCCAGTGAAGGGTTCATTCCTCTTTGGGCACAACATCAGGTTTTACGTTGGACTTTTGACGAAACTGCCTTATATTATTATCAGAACCCTGAAGGTATAAAAACCTATGTTCGGGAATTGTTGGGTGAGGCGTTATTGGGTTGGGGCGATGCGGTACCCGTTCGTTTTAGTGAGAATGCGGACAATTCCGATTTTCAGATACACGTGTCGCCGTCCGATAATTGTAATGCCCACGGATGCGTTTTGGCAAGTGCCTTTTTTCCGGATAGTGGAAGACATCAATTGGTGATATATCCAAAAATGTTCGAACAGAGTAAACAAGAACAATTAGAGACCATGATGCACGAATTGGGTCATATTTTTGGGCTTCGCCATTTTTTCGCAAAAATCAGTGAACAGGCATGGCCATCGGAAATATTTGGCGAACACAAACCTTTTTCTATCATGAATTACGGTGCAGAAAGTATGATGACCGAAGAAGATATCAGGGATTTAAAAAAGCTCTATGAAATGGCCTGGAACAAATGTATAGTGGATATTAATGGTACACCCATTCATTTGGTCATGCCTTTTCATACCATCAACACGGCTGTTGTGGTATAACAGACAAAACTATATCCTAAAAGAACCCCTCATGAAAAAAATAATACTAATAGTATGGTTTATGTGCCTCTTTTATTCTTCAATTGAGGCACAGGAAACCATTACGTTCAAAGCCGATTTGGCAAAAAAAGAATTAGAACATGTAAGTACGGACGACCTTAATGCGAATGAGTTTTATGATTTAAAAATCTTAGGTATCAACACTGCCTTTGTTGAGATTGTGGTTGAAACTACGGATTACAGTTTAACCTCCAGCACACCGGATTTACTAAAATCGCTTTTACTTAAAATTCCTGATTCCGGTATTTTAGGTTTTATATCCCAAGAAAGTTCTGGCCCCAAATATAACCTTGTTTACAAGCAGGCGTTAGAACATGTTAAAAAACTCGATTCACTTACTGAACGTGCCAATGCCCTTTATGAAGTCTCCAATGACAATGCGGAATTTAGAACACTGGATATGGTGAAAGGCATTCAAAAGAAAGCTCAACTTCATTTACGGGAACTCAGCCAAGTTTTTAATAGAACTGCAGATATCCTAAAACCCAAAAATGTAGATTATGATGTCTTGAGAAACAATGTGGCCCAATCCTACCATTACATTCAAAGTGCAAAACACTATTATAAAACGCTGATCGAGAACTCTGACCTGAGTATAGATTCTAGTGTGGCCAATGAATTAATTCTATACTCTTCCTATTTGGAAGTGCTGAGCGAAACTATAGATTTGGAAACCAGTTTAAGGTATTTTGATTTTCTTGTGGGTTCTACGGAGATGAAGAACTACGAGCAATTTCCAGAATTACTAAAGGCATCTAAAGACGTTATGGAAGCAAAAATAACGCTGATCAATACGTTTACGAACGATACTATTTTTACTAAAAAAATCGACTTTTTCACAAAGAAAGGTGGTTTTAAGTTCGATTTTTCAACGGGATTCTTTTATAACAACCTCAACGAAAAGTCGTACTATTTGGAAAGTCAGGATGATGGCCGAAACCAAATATTGGAAGAAAACGGAAGTAATTTTGATGTTGCCATTGGAGCATTAGCTCATTTCAGTTATCAATTTAAAGCAGACCTACGAGGTGGACTGAACGCCGGCGCTGCGGTATCTCCTTTGGATGGCATTACCCGATATCTATTCGGGGCTGGAGTATTAATCGGCAGAGAGCAGCTCATAGGCATAAACGCCGGAGCTTCGTTAGCGCGACTAGATGTACTCTCTAATAGTATTGAAAGGGAAAATGGAAATTTGTACGTTCCAGCAGAATCCACCGCAGTCCCCACTTATAAAAAATCCGAATGGGGCCTCTATGTTGGACTTACCTATAATCTTACCCGAGAGCGAAAAAAATAAAAGTTACGTATCCAACTCCGGATACAATTGCTTTGCTTTTGCAGCAATACCCTGCAATTCGCCTGAAGACATTTCCATTTCCAGACCCCGATTTTCCGTTGACTTATTTTGACCGCCTTCCGCTTGCATGATCATTGCACCAAGAACGAGTCCCTTATTGTGCTCCGCTACTTTCTCGTCTTTGATTTTTTCCTTTTGTTCCTCTACTTCCTTCTTTTCGGTTTCCGCTTTTTCCGCTCGTTGTCGGTTCACTTCTTTTCCGAATAGAAACCCCACCGCGGCAAAAACAATGGCCTCTACCCCCGAAAACAAATAGATCAACCGACTCCAACTGGGGTCGCCACTATCTACCCTTCCTATTAAAAAATAAATAAAGAAGCCGTAGGCAATGAGCAAAGCTATAGCAATCACAAACTGCATATTAGCTATTGTAGTCACGTTATTCTTGTTCATCTTGTTTTTATTATTCTTAAGAGAAATTTTCTTTTGTCATCACATTAATCAACTAGCTCCACATTAGGTGCTTCATTGCTAGATATTATCCTGGAAAAGTTATCTCCCAAAAATTTTGACCCGTTTATATACAGTATCTTCCTCACCACCTTCTCCAAATCTTTTTTCTTCTTGGTAAATTCAAACAGGTCATTGGTACCCCCGTTTACTTTCTGATATTCCTTGGCAGCCACGGGCAGCCATTTCATCAAACAAGCTTCTAAATTTTTCAAATTTCTACTATCGCTACAAACTCTTAAGGGCTCAATAAACCCATCAAAATCACTACCAATGCAAATGTATTCTTCGGCTGAATCTTTATGTGAGGTCTTTAGACCGATAACCGCCAAAATATGAACGATATTAAAACAAAGACTCAATGGATGTAGCTCTCGTCGGTTCGGTTCTAGCCAAGACTCTTGGGCCCGTATTTCTTCGGCGGTAGCATACTCCAGAAGTCGTATACTTTTATAGGGAAAAAAATGGATGAAATCCGGAGTGGTCAGAAACTCACAATTATCCTTTTCGTTCATAAAATTGGAATCATAGCCCAAAACATCTACATCTAGACTCACACCTATAAGTCCTCCGCTATTGGCTATTTCAATAATATCCTCATCCATTAAATTAATCGTATTCGGATTGAAATTAAATCCCTTTTTATCATTTGCTCCCCAATAACCCGCTTCTTTTGGCCGGGTATACGTTTTGATGGTTTTTATACCTTGATCAACATGGTTTTTGCATTTTTCAACCTCAAGGTTATGTTTCCATCCATTGATAGAATAACCGGTTACCCCAACGTGAGACGCTATTAACGGTATTTTTTCAAAACCTTCTTTTCTTCGGAACTCATATAAATCTTCACGAGATTTTAAACTCAAATAGGTAACATCAATGAACACCGGAGCAGATTGCATGACTACTTCACTCTTACCTTTCTTTTTAGTGAGCGTTTTGTTATCAGCGTCTTCCGCTTCAATTTGCAACGTAGAGGCCCGTTTGATCACTTCTTTACCAAGCTCGGTCAACCCATTGCCAAATGGATAAAATGAAGGATGCTTCATAGATTTTGTTCCAAAAGCATGTGTAGCCAAATGTTGTTCGGGAATATGGGTCTGTTGAGCGAGCGTTAGATAAAGAACTTCTAATTTGTTCTCTCTCATTTTGTCAACCAACGACTCCAGAACATCGGCAGGGTTCTTAGATGGGATTGTACTCGGATCATAAAAATCACCCTTCGTAAAATTTTCAAACTTATCATACTCTAAAGCATTTCCTATTTTTTTCATACAAAGGTTATGTCCTCCTCCGATAGCAAAAACCAAGTTCAGTACAGATTCGTTGAGCTCGTGGGTATTATCCCGGTTTAGATATTTAATATCACATTTTTCCTTAAGGTCTATATACTGCTGTATTTCTTTAAGCAGCAGATTAAGATAAGATACCTTGCCTTCTTTGACCATCTCAAAATATTGATCGTCAATAGGCTTTTTCAGGCCACTTTTTAAAATATCGGTAAAGAAGCCTTTACTTGAAGCCATACCAAATTGCAAAGCGCTTACGGATGCTACCCCAAAACGAACCATGCCTTCGTTTAGATAATCAATACAACTTTGGCTCTCTAACTTTCTTAGTACCGTTTCGTTGGTATAATCTTTAAAATCTTTGGACATTGAGACCGGACCTACCAGGTCTTCAAGCCTATTCTTTGTGGATGGTTCTTTAGGTTTAAGAGCTAGATGGTTTTTAGCCAGTGGATGAATATGTAGGTCAAAGTAATTGTTCATGACATTGAATTTTTAGTTGAAACTTTCGAAGTATACTTTCAGTAATCTTTCGGTTTGATCTTCATCAAACTGATCATAGCTCTCAAAAACTTTATTTACCGGTCTTCCTGTCATGGCCGCTACACTTATCCGTGCTCTTTCGGTCAGCGCTTCCTGAGCCGTTGTACTTTCAAAACCAGGAGTTAATTTTTTCCTTGCCGTATTCCATAAAAAGTGTACCGTTTCCCGAACGCCCAAATCCCACTGAGCGGACTTTTCTTTACCACGATAGGCATGTTCCAGACTTTTAAACATCTCTTCAATTTCGTTTGGCTTGACGGGCATTTTTTCTTTCAGCAATTTTTCTACGTCTAAAATACCGGCACCAAATCGTTCTTCATCCCACTTACCGCCGTTATGGTTAGGGTCTTTTTCTGCGGTAGCCTTTACATGTTTTCTAAACAATTCAACAATTTGCCAGGGTTCTTTCACATGCTTTTTAAGAAAATCGGAATGCTGGGCTTTCCATAAAGCAGCAGCAGAGGCAACATGTGGCGTCGCATAACTGGTACCGGATCCAAAGACCATAATATCTTCTTGGCGTTTGTTCTTAAAAGGAACATACACATCTTCGCCGGGTGCAGCAATATCTACTGCCGGACCATACGAAGTATACCGCCAAGGCTCATTATTAGGATTTGTTGCGGCCACTGCAATCGTACCCGGATACACCGCAGGAGCAATTACGGATTCTACCATATTGCCCGCTGCACAGACCCAAATGATTCCCCGTTCATAGGCCGTTTTCGCAATACTATAAATCATAGGTCTCGGGTAACTGCCCATGCACATAAATATGATATCAGCTTCGGAGTTTATGGCTTGAGAAACCGCATTGAACAAATTCCGCCCTCTACCGATCAAAATTACCGATTTAGAAATCCGGTACGGAATTACCTTTACCAAAGCCTTGTCATCTTCACTGACCACCACCCCTTGGTTTCCATCATTTTTAATGGCACCGTTAGAACGTTTTCCAACTACAATACTTGCGGTTCGCGTGCCGTGGCCCGGTTGCCGCAATACCCCTACGCTCATTTCATCACGAGCATCTTCGCCATCAATAAAATCTTCGTCCTGCAGTAAATTATAACCGTCCATAACCTTGGAATGGTCCGTGTAGCCCGTGTCCAATTGAACGAGTTTTACGTTTTTACCGTTTGCCGCTATTCCGTCCAAGTTTACCTTAGACAATTTTACGGCTGCCCGGTTCCACTCTCTGTATTCTTGACTTTTTCCATTTTGGATCAGGTCTTTTACGAGATGGGCATTGGCCCATTTTATTTTAAAGTCGCCTTCACTTTTATCCCAATCCGCAGTCCCGTCATCCAAAGATTCCAAGCTCTCATTTCTAGACCATCGCCCGTAATGCCCCGGTTTAATATCCGTTGACATTTCTAGATCAGGAGTACAGGTTTCAATCTGTGGAAGTCCCTCTAGATCGGCGGCCACTTCCCACGGACTTTTTTCTGATTCTACATGGATGTAAAAAAAGTTGCGGTGCGCCTTTTCCGTGGACATGGGGTATAACGGTTCGCTCAAAACAAGCCCCGGCACTAAACTGCTGGCGTTCTCCTTCCAATCATTTTGCATCTCTTTTACCTCGGAAAGTTGAATCTCAAAATATTGGGTTTGCGTAGACGTGCTCTCTGAACGATTCATAACATACGGTTTTGATGGTGCGGTTCTATTTTCGGTATGAACAGGAGTTGAATTTGTATTTACATCTACAATACCCACCAAAGACGACTTGTATTTTTCCATTGTTTTGCTGACGGGAATTTTCGCAATCATAGTCAGAATACTGCTAATGCGAATGCCTTCGTTCCCCATCCAGTCTATCATATTATCCGGGTCTCCGGGTTGTACTACGGATCCGTCTTTTCTTAGCCATTGTCCGTGCCTATTTTTTCGGGGTACGGCGCTGTGGTGCAGGGCCACTACTTCGCCGGTTCCTAAACCAAGGACCATACTACCGGACGAACCGGGAAGTGTATCCGATTCGTAAATGAGAAAATCACCCTTAAGCACCAGCATGCGGATGTCTTTCATGACTATTTTCTTGTAATCCCCTTTCGGATGCTGCACGATTGCACAGTTCTCACCATCAATGATCTTACCCAATTTTTTATCCAATCGGGCGACAGGAAAATTACTGATGGGTGTGCCCTCATTCGAAACTTTCTCCACGGCAACAATAGTAAAATCCAGACCGCTATACGGGTCACCGGCATCTTTTTTGTAATGCGATGTCATAAAGAATTCCTCTGGCAATAGATTGAAACTTTCCGATTTATTAGGATTTCCAAATTGATCTAACTCGTAGTTGAACTGAATGGTAGAATTGCTTGCCGTTTCCGCAGTTCCCAATACATGGTTGTTGGTAAGAATGAGGTTCGGGGCGATTAAAAATCCAGTACCGTGACCTGTGTTGCCCAACCTGGAATTGGTGGTGATCCTACCCACGGCCCGAGACAGTTCTACGATACGCTGAATAATACGAATATCCTGAAAATTGGCTTCCCCGTTAATGCGTTCCAGTGCCTGAAGTTCCGCTGTTCCTTCTCGGGAAATACGATTGGACAATCGCTCGGTATCGGTTTGAATTTCAGATAGTTCTACTTTCCCCTGGCGTACATGGGTGATATCCGTTTTTATGCGATCGATGTCGTTTAGGACACTCGCATAATTTGAATACGACTCTTCGGCCAATTCCCTTAGTTTATCATCCATGATTTGCTGCGTTACAAGTGGTTATTAATTGTCAATCAACTCTAAATCCTCCGCATAATTTTCCAATACGGCTTTGTTCAATTCGTTGGGAGCTCCCATAGTCACAGATTCGAGCTCTGCGTAATCCAGTTCAAAATTTTGGTATGCGGTATGGAGTCCGTTCAACATTTCTATGAACTCGGGTTGCGGAAAGCAATCCGTTTTATCCGTTCTTACATTGCAGTGCGTCCATATGCCCGGTGCGCCGTTTTGGGCTTCTTCACTTATAGCAAACCAAGAACTATCGTATTTGAGGTTTTTTATGGGAATGTCAAAAATTGTAGCCAGTGTGAGGATCAATCGCTCACATTCTTTGATCTGTTTATCGGTGTATTTTTGAAAATACTGATGCCCTCTCCACGGCGTATTCAACTGACAAACCTCAGACTCCGGCACGGCTATTTTCTTGGAGTTACTCTGAAAATAAAACTGACCGTCACTGCTTTTTTTCAAATGCCCCAATGAGCAGATTTCAATACCTATAGATTTTTGGTTGAGCAGTTTATTGTTTTTTAATTTAGTACCTAAATGATGCGCCCAATACATCTCATTGAACGCTCGGTACGTGACCCCATCAAATAGATCATCGCCTTCCAAGGACTTTCTACCGATAACAAAAGAGGTGCCTACCCTATTTAAAGTCCCCGGTTTATTATCGTTTTCCCACCAACCAATGGTATAATCAGGTCTGTGCAATCCTGCCGTATGGTGTAAATAGATGGTGTCTTTCTCCGTGTAGTCGTGCATCCACTCATCATCTTCAAGGATATAATCTGTGGTGCCCCAGCCAAAATCATAGCCGGTAAGCATTAATTTCTGCCAAGTGTTTTTGCCTACAATTCCATCTACACCTAGAAAATTGGCACGTTGAAACTGTACCACTTTATCATGTGTAAGTGCATCAAAATCCGAAGAAATTTCCAGTGGATACCCTGACCGCCCCAATAGTTTTTTCAAGAATGAAACGGAGGAATCAAAACTGCCTTTACGCAATGTTTTCATACTTTTTGTTTTTGAGATTAGAAATGAGCTATGCCTACGGGTTTACCAATTGGCAACCCCGTCAATAAATTCCTGATACAGATCCGAGGACTTGTTAGGGCAACCTCCATAGTTGTGAATGCCAACACCAATACACCTGTTCCTCAAAAGCGGACTCCCACTTTGCCCTCCAAACGTATCCGCTTGGTATAAAAACCGGCCGTTCTGTTTCACCAATGTATCGGACATTTTATATTGAAAAATACCATTATCGCGATCCGCAGGATACCCACAGATTTCACCAATATTGGGGTCTTCCATAGCTGGAGTAATGAAATGGTTATGGCATACCGGTCTATTCAACTTAATGGCACCCATATCATATCGTGTGGAGGAATCATCTATCCATCCTCTAGTGGCCATCAATTCTGTAGCCTCGTACCTGCCGTAGGGTTCCGAAAACCCGCATTTACCGGGTATCACAATAATAGAAGTTTTCCATCCGCCAGTGCTTTTTCCGTACACGCAATGGCCAGCCGTGTACAAACGGTCACCGGCCACCAACCAACCAGAACCCACATAATTGAGACCGTTTGCCGCTTTCATGTACAGTTTGCAAATGGCCATATAGGGCATTTGCAAGGTTGCCAATACTTTTTGGCGCTGGTCAATTCCGCAAACGGATTCGTTAGATAAATCTTCGTCACGCTCGATCCATGATTGTAGGGTGATTTCTTTCTCGTCTATGGGTTGTTTTTCATCATTCATTCGGTGAAAAACAAGCTCTTTTTCTCGTTCAGGTGCTAATACTTCTGCCATAACTATATCGGTTTTTTTAATGAACTTGCTATGATATGCCCGTAACTACGAGCCTCGCAAAACATCTAATCTCTGGGGGAAGTGGTGCCCATCTTGAACATGATGTTCAGAACAAGGCTAGATAGGTATACAATTGCAATGCGAAAAAAATGTCTTTCTGACGGGGGAAGTTCTTGAACCAAATACTTTTACCTGCCAAATTACAACTCAATTTTGGCAGGATGCATTAGGTAAGTACGCCTTAAAATGTGCTTACTTTATCTTATATAATAAATCTACTAACCAACTGAGGTATAGCCAGTTTAAATTGTATAAGTGGTATGTATTTATGTATAAATGACAGATTTATCCTATAAAATATTTCTGTTATTTCGATTAAGAGAATGCTGAACTAGAATTTAAAAGAATTAAAAGCCCAGTTCAAGAACCGAATATTTGAATAGCCAGAAATCAGCAACCCGCAATTACAGATTTTTAGGGTTGATACCAATAGAATTAAAAAGCTTCGCTTTGGCGGAATAAAATTTGTTCTGCACGGCATTTCTTTTCAACTCGGCGTCTATGAGTTTGCTTTCCCGTGAATTGACCAAGAACAAAGAACTCTCCCCAAAACCGAACTTCCGCTCTTCCGCCGAAACCATGGTGCTGTAATTGAACACCACATCATCTATTAAAATATTTTGTTTCTGGAACGATTCCAGCTCGCGGTACAGACCTACAATTTTGTTTTTGATGCGTATTTCGGCATCGTCCAGCTCAAACTCGGCATTCTCTAGTTTTAGTTTTGCCAGTTTTAGGTCGCCTCGTTCTTTCCTGAGAAAAAGAGGCAAGCTAAAGGCAACCCCACCTTTATAGGCTTCGGTGGTATAACTGGAAATATATTCCGGTTGCTCGGTTAGAAAATTATACTGCAATTCTATTTTGGGCAACAGTTTATTCGCTTTTAGGCGCTTTGCGACGGTGAGCTCATCCACTTTATATTCTAGCGATTTCAGTTTCGGGTGATTTTCCATGGTAAAACTGTCCAAGGGCTTCCCCATAATTTCCAGGGTTTTGTCAATATCACCGCTTAAATCGGTTTCTGGAATTACATGGGCTTGTAGTTCTACGGGCAGGTTATCGCCCATCCATAGAAAATTGGAAAGCTCCAGTGCACTTTTCATAAAACGCACCTTTGCCTGCTCTAGGTTCAGCTCTCGATCTTGCATGGCAATTTTGGCCTCCACGGTATCTATCGCGGCCACTTCACCTGCTTGCGCACTCTTTTTTACCGCTTCAAAACGGACGGAGGCATTCGATAAAAAATCTTGGTACACCTGCGCATCTTGGTACGCGTGCACCCAATCAAAATAGGCCAATGACGCCTCAAAAAGAATAGCGTTTACCTGCAAATCCCGCTCTACGGCAGAACGCTGTTTAAAAATTTTCGCCTGTTTTAAGGTGGCCATACGCTCATTTATCCAAAGCCCCTGCCCTACGGACACGGATACTCCGGCACTATAGAGTCCGTCTTCCGGCACTGTACTTTCCGGGTTCAAATAGGTGCCCTCGTTCTGTTCAAAATTCCCTTTTAGCTCCACACCGTACCAAGTAGGAATCTTAAAAGTGGCATTCAGGCGGTCATAATATTCCGTGCCCTTAAATTCCTTGCGGTCATAATCTACTTCTACTTTTGGGTCAAAACCACCATGTGCGCCCATAAGCGTGGCCTGACCGATATCAATATTCAATTGGGCCTGTTTAGCGATCGGGTGGAACTTTTTTACGTACCCCAGATATTCATTAAAACTTAAAAGTACCTCTTCGGTTTGTTGGGACTGCAAACCGCCATAACAAAGAACGAAGAAGCAAAACAGTAATTTCCTCATCATTTTGTCTTTTTTGAGTCCGTTGTTGTGGGCTGATAATAGTTAGGCGGAAAACCGTTGATCTGTCGCCATAGTTCATACCAAATAGGCACATCGTCCAAAAGTGAAATGGTAGTGGCGCCTGACCCCACACGAATATTCTCCGGCCACGGCTCCGCTTCAGGGTCCGAATCCGGTGCTACCAACACCCGGTATTTTCCGTTGACATCTATAAACGTTTCCACAGCTACAATTTCACCGCCAAAAGTACCGTAGGAGGCATTGGGCCAACCGCTGAATACAATGGCGGGCCAACCGTCAAACTGAATGCGGACTTTCTCCCCCACATGCACCAAAGGCAAATCCAAAGGCGCTACAAAAGTCTCCACGGCCATATCAAATTCGGAAGGCATAATGCCCACCAAACGATCGCCTTCTTTAAAACTCTCGCCAATACCGCCTTGCACCGCTTTGTTGATATATCCGTTCTGGGGCGCTTTTATATAGTACATACCGGTACGCACCTCATAATTGGCATACTGGTTTTGCAGTTTGCTCACCTGTGCCTCGGAATCAAACTGGTTGGACTTTGCGGTAAACATATCGCTCTCCGCTTTTGAAATCTTATCCGTGTACGATACCCGCACCCTATTGATTTCCATTTCGGCATTGAGCACATCGTTTTTAGCGGCCAGCAGCTTATTTTCTTGGGAAATCAGCTTTGCTTGGCTCTCTTGCAATTTTAATCGTTTTTCCTCCACATCGGTCATTGCTTTTAGGCCTTCGCTCTGTAGTTGCTCGGTACGCCCATATTGCCGCTCCGCAATGCTCAGGTTGGTACGTGCCGCTTCCAGATCTATGCTATCGCTCTTTACTTTTAACTTGGCCTGTAACAATTTGTTCCGTACCTGTTCCAGCTTCAAATTACGTTCGTTGCCCAAGGCCGCAATCTGGTTGTTCAATGACTTGATCTTACTCTGGTAGGATTCAACGGATCTATTTTTTGCCTGTATCTGCTGGTCCGTTCGCTCCATCAGCTTGGGATCAAAATACTCGTTTTTCACTTCAGAAATATGTAAGATGGTATCTCCCTTTTCCACATAATCCCCTTCCTGAACATACCACTTTTCAATACGGCCTGGAATGGGCGATTGTATGCTCTGCGGCCTGTGCTCCGGGCTTAAGGTGGTGAGACTACCGGTGCCACGCACACTTTGCGTCCACGGTAAAAAGAGCAGCACAAAAGCAAAAAGTGCCGACCCTAATAAAAAGCGGTTAAAATGCTTGTAGTGCCGCTGATGAAAAACACGTTCGGTAGATTTAAACCCGTGCAGTTCTATTCTTTGGTTCAGTGGATTTTTAGATATATTCAGCATAGCATTTCTTAGGTTATGGAAACAAGTTGCCCCTGGTTCAACGTAATTATGCGGTGGCATCCCTTCACCCACCTTAGGTCTTGGCTTACGACTACCAATGCCCACGGATTGGCCTTGTCTGACAGGAATTTCATGATGCGCTCACTCTCGGTCTCATCAAACTGGTCCAACGGATCGTCCAACAAAAGTAATTTTGGCATTTGCACAATGCTACGCGCCAAAACAATCTTACGGGAAATGGTATACGGTATGTGCTGCCCTTCCGGGTAAATAATGGTATTGAGCCCCTTGGGCTGTTCTTTTATAAACTGGAGCAAGCCAATATTCTCCAATACCCAATGCAGGTCTACATGGGGTATATCCTTATTCCCAAAAGTGATATTCTCCAGAATAGTACCCTCAAACGGACTATCCTCTGCAATACACTGCCCCAGATAGGACCTATAGTGGTTGGGTTTAATGCCCTTTAATGAAAAATCATTGGCGTAGATACTCCCTTCGGTGGGTTCTATAATTCCGGTGATCAACCGTAATAAGGTAGATTTTCCGGAACCGTTCTCCCCTATCACCAGCTGGCGGCTACCCGGTTCTATTTTGAGCGAAATATCATTAAGAATATTCTTTTTGCTCGGGGTCCCAAAAGAAACCTTATCCAGCTCCACGGTTAACTCATCGTCATCGTTCAAGGGTTGTTCCCCGTCCTGTTCTTCCAGCTCCTTATCTACCACCTGCCCAATTTTCTCCAGTGAGGTCAGCAGATCATAGAAGGTCTCAAAACCGCGTATCAGTTTTTCTACGGAAGTAATTACCAATAGAATAATAATTTCCGCCGCTACAAACTGCCCAATGTTCATTTCTTGGTTCAGCACCAACAGTCCGCCTATTAAGAGTAGACCTGCGGTAACCAATACCTTAAAACCTACCATTTGCACAAACTGCATGAGCAATACCCTAAAGTGATTTTCCCTGGATTTCAGGTACTCCGTCACCAGATTATCGTTCTTGTCTACCGCCAGACTGGTTCTACCGGAAAGTTTAAAACTGACTTGCGACCGCGCCACTTCCTGGATCCAGTGTGCCACTTTGTATTTCAATTTGGATTCATCAAGACTGGTATCCATTCCCTTTTGTACCGTAAAACGGAAAACCAGATAGACCAACAATATGAGAAGTATCCCGTAAATAATAAAAAACGGGTGATAGAAGGACAGCAACAACAGCCCAAAAATAATCTGCAGCATGGCCGCCGGCACGTCCAGCAGGAGTTTGGAAAGTCCCTTTTGTACGGTAATGGTATCAAAAAAACGGTTGGCCAGTTCCGGTGGATAAAAATCGCGCAGCTCGCTCATTTTTATTTTTGGAAAACGGTAGGTAAACTCAAACGAGGCCCGCGTAAATATCTTTTGCTGCATATTCTCTACAATACGTATTTGCATGATCTGCAGAATGCCCGCAAAAGCAACGCCGCCCGTTACCAAAACCACCAGTATGATCCATGAGGTACTGATTTCGGCGCCCTGTATAAGGTTAATGATGGATTGGATACCCAACGGAAGCGATAGGTTTACCAGTCCGGCAAATATGGCATAATAAAAGACCTGGAGCACATCTCTTTTGTCCAGTTTCAGCAACCCCATTAAACGTTGCCATGAGGTAATAATTTTTTTAGCCATGCGGTTTTATGTTTAAAGAATTAAATACCAGTTGTGTAAAGTAGTGGGTTGGGTCGCCGTTTTCGTGGCAATCGGTCAAAGAGGCAAAGTGGTCCTTTAGAAAATGCTGGTGCAACGAGCCTTCCAGTACCGTACTTGCCAAACTGTTGGGGTACGCATAGGCAGGGTCTACGCCCGTTACCATGGCGCTCAAACGGCTTACCAATCTTTTATAGATTACAAAATACCCTTCTTTGTTCTCCATATCCACTTCTTTGGTGAGGTAGGATTTGGAATACTCGTTAATGACAATTTTGCTCAAAAGCTCCTCGTTAATGTGCGAAAAATCAGAATCTACCTGTGTGGGGCGTATCACCACCGCCAAGGCTTTTTTAAGCTTCTCACGGGTATCCTGTACGTTGTGCGTTGCGAACACCAACCTATATTCTACCCAGCCCCAGTACCAAGACGCCAGATACAATAACAATTTGTGCTTGTTTTCAAAATAGCGGTAAATGGAACTTTCGTTACTTTTTAATCGTAGCCCCAGTTTTTTAAAATTGAAGCTATCAAAACCTATTTCATTAATCAGCAAGATGCTTTCTTCCACAATGCGTTTGCCCAAAGTGGTGGACTCTGGGTTTTTGATATAGATTTTTTCGTTTATGCCGATTTTAACCGACTGTAATAACTGATCCATACTACCTAAATTTAAAGTTGAGATGTACCGTATTGCACACATACGTGTTGAGGTCGTACGGTTGAGATATGCAATACACTCACAAATTTAATAGTATTACTATCATATTTTAATAGTTTAACTTTTATTTTAGACGCTATTGCTATTATTTGTAGCTGATATACTATGAAAAGTAGAATGCCAATTTGATTTTATTAGGCCGATAAAAACGAGATACATTGTTCACCCCTCCCACTACAAACCATTGAGAACCCTTAAAAATATAGTAGTACGAAGGATTTACGATACAGCGGATGACCACCGAAACCCCACTGAAGCTTTCCAAAACCCTCCCATAAAACCGAAGCTTTACGCTTTTGTGTAAAAATTTATTAAAGTGGCAAGAAAACACGGTCTATGTCGATAAATTCGTACGTTTTGTCGAATAACTGTCAGAATACCAGCAATTGTAAAACTGACACTTGCTTTTTAGATTGGGATTTTGCGATATTTAGAAACTGTAGGAAAAGGATGTTGGGGTTTGAGTGAAAAATAAAAATGATACTATGAGTTACAACACTCGTTTTCGTTTAGATTTTAATCCTGTTTTTTTTGAGATTACGCTTTTACGTAAGGCTGTACAATTCAAAACGGAGATATTTGTTGTGCATGGTTTGACCATCTCAATTTTCACGAAAGCAGGAATGGGTAAATACGACCAAAAATACCTATGAATACTAAAAAAGTAATTTATTTAACCCTAAATATTATGGTTATGCGACATATGCCTTGTATCCAGTAGTTGGCGATAATTAAAAAACAAAAGTATGGGGGAAGGCATAAAACAATTTTTCATCGATAATCAATCCTCAATTATCGTTTCTCTAATAATAGGAGCAATCTTCTTTATTCTTGGACCACTTGGACTTTGGTTTAGTGGTAAAAAAGTAAAGAAAGAAAAAATTAATAAGGCAAAATCTGATTTTTTAGATTTGGTAGAAAGTATGCTTGTAAATAAAGAGAACATCACTATTTCAAAGCTTGTCACTTTGTTCGGAGCAATAGAACGCCAAAATGGAATAAGCTTAGGATTGGACTCAGACATAAACAACTTACTCGAAGACCTTTCTTTAAGATTTGCTCGATCCAAACACCTTTCCTCTGAGCAGAAAAACACATATTCAGACGAAATTGATGGGCTGATTAAACAATTATCTAAAGTAGACGATGAAGATTCCCAAACAGTTATAAGGGAATTACCTAAATCCGTTAGATCAATAGTAAATGAAATTAGGAAGGAAGCCGAAAGTTCTAATTCTGACAAACTAATTGAGAAGATTGACTTATTAGAAAAACATTTAACTAAACCTTCTGACCCATTCCTGAGAATGATTACGATTTTACGTGAGACACCTAAATTAAATGCTTGGATATCAATATATTATGTGGCAACAATAGTTATTGTGTTCATTATACAATACCTACTAGAAAAATAACTAGCGTCAACAAAATGTATAAATCTTGCTCCCATTCGGGAAGTCAACGCTTCATACATAAAACGTTGTAGCCAACTAAAAGAAACATATGGAAAATAATGCTGCACATGGATTACTTAATAAAGTCTTAGATAATAACTGGAAGGTAATTCGTAAAATAGAAAGAGAACCAAATCAATCTGGTTCTAATTTTTCTGTAGGCTATATAGTAAAAAAAAATGAAGAAGAATGTTTTTTAAAAGCATTCGACTTTGCTGGTTTTTTATCAATTGCGAGTCCCCAAAATATGGGTGATGAAATTAATGTGGTTGATGTAATGAATGAAATGACTACAGCATTTATATATGAAAGAGATTTATCTCAACATTGTAAAGACAAGTACGTAACAAAAGTATCTGTCGTTAGAGAATCTGGACAAGTATTTGTTGAAGGAAATGCCATCCCTGTTGTGCCATATTTAATCTTCGATTTAGCAGAAGGAGATATTAGAAAACAACTTAATTTTTCTTCTGAGCTAGATAATGCTTGGAAATTAAAATCATTACATGATGTAGCAGTAGGATTAAGACAATTACACCAGATAGAAGTCTCACATCAAGATTTAAAGCCTTCAAACGTTTTAGTCTTCAATTCAGAAAGTAAGATAGGAGATTTAGGTCGCTCAATGTGTAAAGACATAGATGGACCATATAACAAACAAATTTTTACTGGTGATTGGACATATGCACCGCCTGAAATGATGTATAGATATTATGAAAGAGATTGGAATAAAAGGGTTTTTGCAACAGATTGTTATTTACTTGGAAGTTTAATGACCTTTTATTTCTCAGGTATAAGCATGACTGCATTGTTGAGAAAACATCTGCCTGATGAATTTAGTTGGGAACAATGGAGAGGTAGTTTTGAGGATTTAGTTCCATATCTCGAAAATGCCTTCACTAGTTCTTTAGAAGAATTTGAAAAAAATATTAATCGAGAGGATTTAAAAGGAGAATTAAAAATTTTAGTCCAATATTTATGTCAACCTTTTCCAGATAAACGAGGACACTCTAAAAACGTTCGCAGTAAAACAAATCAATATAATCTTGAGCGATTTATTGCTACTTTAGATTTATTAAGACGTAAATCAGAAATTAAACTTAAAAACGTATAACTCTTGGCAAATTTATTTATAAATAAAGATAGAAGAGTTATTCCTAACTGGAGAAGTTTTGGAAAAACCTCTGTACTCGGTGAATTAACCTCGTTTCAGAATAATTGGTCAGAAAAACCTTTAGAGGTTGGTATTGAGGATTATTTAATCGATTGGCGTTTAAACAAAACCACAGTTCATGCGTCAGATTTGCTTAGTGCATCAATCGTAAATAACTACACAGAAGAAAATGAAGTAATTGAAGCAGCTAAATTTATTCTAAAGAACAAGCTAAATGCTACTTTTTCTCAAATTGAATTAGCCAATAGAATTTTAAGCAAAAAAGCAATTTTTGACCCTAGTTTAAATCTTGAGTCAATTAATCTGAATGACATTAATTCAATCATTAATATAGAAGCTACAAAATTAAAAATCAGAGAGACAAAAAAGTTAATCACAAAATACCCTTTTAACGCTATTTTTTATGTTGAACTTTCCAGATATTATTCAATACTAGGACAAGAGGAAAAATCTATAGAATCTATGCAAACAGCACTTCATTTGGCAAGTGACAATAGGTTTGTTTTAAGAAGTGCATCTAGACTTTTCGCTCATGTTAATTATAATGATAATGAGTATTTAGATTATGTGCTATTAAAATTAAGAAAATCAACTTTAACTAAAAAAGACCCTTGGCTTCTATCCGCTGAAATATCCCTATCTACATTGCGTGGCAGAAGTTCAAATTTAATTAAAAATGGAATTCAGTTAATAAATTCAAAAAACAATGCCCCTTTTAGTTATAGCGAATTAGCAAGTGCTATAGGAACAGAAGAACTTCTTTCTGGTAGTCATAAAAAAAGTAAACTATTATTTAATCAAGCTTTGATTTCACCAAATGATAATTCACTAGCTCAAATAGAATGGGCATCATCAAAGGATTATAGGATTAAAGTTGACTCAAGTTCTTTAAATATAAAAATGAATCATGAAGCATTAGCATTAGAAAATTACCAAGAAGGAGAATACAATTTAGCTGTTTCTAATGCAACAAAATGGCTTAAAGACATGCCTTTTTCCAAGCGACCGGTTATGTTTGGTTCTAACATTGCAACCACTATTCTTAAAGACAATAATAAATCTATTTCCATTCTTAAAACTGGATTAATTAGTCACCCAAATGACCCACAAATAATAAATAATTTGGCTTACGCATATGCGTTAGATAATAAACCAGATATTGCTCTAGAAGAACTAGATAAATTAAAGGAAACCAATTATGAAAAAACTACTCAAGCTTGTTTAATCGCCACAAAAGGTTTAGCTCAATTTAGAAAAGGCCAATATGAATTAGGAAGAGAAAATTACTTGCGTGCAATGGAAATTACTAAAGATATTAATGATAAAGAATTAAACTGGATTGCAATATTAAACTATGCTCGTGAAGAAATTATGGCAAAGTCGGTTTATGCTAATGATGTTATGAATGCTGTATCAAAAATACCAAATATAGAATCGAATGTAGAGGTTTCGACTTTAAAGAAAGAAGTAATTGAATTATACGATACTGAAAAACAATAACTGGCTACACTCAACCTAAAAAAATATCTAATTAACATTATGTATTCAAACACACAAAAACCTGACTAACTGACTACAAACGAATACCGAATCAGTAATTTATCAATTTTAAGGTATCTATTTAAAGCTTTAAATTGAGTAACAAGCACAAAACCTATAAGCAATAGCGCCCTGTGAGATGCTACTACTCATAGCCAGAAGGTCGCCAGCAAGCTAAACCAAAATGAATAAAAGTAAGATTTTTAATGCTATCGAACAATCAAGCAAAAAGATTTTTGCCGGAAAAGACGGACTGATAAAAAGAATGAAGTCAGCTAAAAACTATGTGGCGAACGAAAATCTAACCGAATGGGCATTTTCTAAATTAGTAGCGACAGAAAATTTTGACATTAATTATGGTTCGTCCTCAAAACCTTTTTTCTATTCACATAACTTTGTTAACATTTTAGAAATTGACGACGACAATTTCAAGAATGATGTCATTGAGAAGTTCTTTAAATGGTCTTACAAAATTGATTATATCGATTTACGAAAAAAATTCAATTCTGACCAAAAGAACAAAAAACGATTCGAGCTTTTACTACATATCGATTTAGTTCCTGAAAAAATCAAACGAAAACAAAACTTTTCTGCCAATAATCAAGATGAGTTTTTTGAAGGCTTTAAGCGAGAAATCAAAACAGAAAACAGTTACAGAAGTCGAAAATTAGTAAAACTTGCAAAAGAGAAATACGGAACTGACTGCTATGTTTGCGGATTTAATTTCGGGAAAATATATGGTCAGCACGGTAAAGATTTTATTGAGATTCATCATTTAGTACCCATCGAAAACGGAATAAGGAAATCGACTATAGATGATGTTGTTACAGTTTGCTCGAATTGTCATCGAATGTTGCACAAAGGAAACACAATGTTATCGGTAGAGTATTTAAAAGAAATAGTTGAAAATGAGAACAAGCCCGCAGATAACAAATAAAACTAATCAACAAACCGATGTCAAAAATCACCAACTGCCCAAACTGTAAAGCGGAATTAAATAATGGTCTGTTTTCAAATACTAAATTATTAAATGATATATAAATAAGTATTATAAACGAATATAATGACACAGAAGCTGATGGATATTGTACAAAGTGTGGAAATGAACTTTACGACCTGCATGTGAAAACAATGACAGCGGAAAGAAATAAATTGACCAAGTATCTTAAAGACAATATTGCGGCAGTTCCTGTAATTTCTACTCATTCTCCACTTAATTGGGATTATAAAGTTTTAGGTATGGTCACCGGTCAATCTACAACTGGTACTGGAGTTGTTTCTGAATTTACCTCATCTTTCACTGATTTTTTTGGCGCTCAATCTGGTAGGTATAACCAAAAGTTAAAGGCGGGCGAAAACATGTGTTTTAGTCAATTAAGACTACAAGCCTTAGACCTAGGCGGCAATGCTGTTATCGCAACCGATATAGATTATTCAGAAATTGGAGGAACCAAGGGAATGCTAATGGTATGTATGGCAGGCACAGCTATTCAACTTAATAATATTAACATTCTCGAGAAGAAAACTTCCGATATAATCGAAAAACTTTCCTCAATAAATGAAAGGCATCGTAGATTGATGAAGTACGGATGAATAAAAGACCCCGCGAGCGCGAGCGTCCCGCTCGTGCCAAACCTAATGGAATAACCAACTTGAAAACACAAGATATACCAACTCCTTTTTATAGACCAGACCTTAAGCTATAATTTGAACAAACACAAATGGCAAGAATTTATGGAACCATAGAATCATTGAAATCCTTAAAATCCGCATTAGAGGATAAAGGAGTTTCAAGGTTTAGTTCTGTAAAAGAAATTAAGGGTTTTTTGGCTAATTATAAGTCAGAAATACAATCAATTCTTGATGACACTTCAAAGCAGTTAGAAGCAGAATATGTTAAGACTTGCAATAACTTAGAGCTTATAACCCAGAAAAAAATTGAAATAATCAATTTTAAGGAAGAGTCAATACACAATAAAATCAACGAAATACAGCGGAAAATTGATGTAATCCAAAATAAGAACGGAGCTAACTTTTTAAACAAAATACTGTCAAGTATCAATCTCTTCTTTCTAAAAAAAGAATCCAATCGTTATCAAAAAAAAACAACCGAACTGGCAAATTCAGCTCTTAAAAATATATCTAGAAGTATTGAAAATGACGAAGCTTTTATAAGAGAATATGAAATGGAAAAAACTTTCCTAATTGAAAAAAGAGCGAATCCTAATATTAAAAAATTAGAGTATACCCTGAGTGTAATAGAAAGTTCAAGAAATCTAATTTCGGGGGCAATTGGGGAAAATTTAGTCGTTAAGGAAATAAAAAAACTATCTGATGATTATGTTTTAATTAATGACTTTAGCTTAAATTTTTCTCCTCCTATATTTTACAAAAAACAGAATCAAAGAATCTATTCCATACAAATTGACCATCTTTTGATATGTAAAGCAGGTATTTTTATAATTGAAACAAAAAACTGGAGTACCTCATCAGTAGAGTCCATCAGTTTAAGGTCACCAATTGAACAAATAGAAAGGGCAAATTTTGCGCTTTACATCCATATTTCGGAACACATAACTTTAAATGGACATCATTGGGGAGAACAACAAATTCCAATACGAAATCTTATTGTTATGATCAATAACAAACCAAAAGGTGAGTTCAAATATGTAAAAGTTAAACTCTTAAATGAAATGAACGATTACATAAAATATTTTGAGCCTGTCTTAACGGAAAACCAAGTAAACAGCATAACTAATATTTTAAATAGATATAAATAGTATTGCACTCGAACCAACTCGCTCCACAAACAAACTTGTAACCACCAGATAGATTAAACCTTCACAATCCACCCATGAACCTCTTAGATTTACTTTTCGGCAAAAAGAAAACCGTAAACGACCCTGTTTTAGGTCTCATAAAAAGTGAACGAATTAAAGGTGAGAACCACACCAAATCCTATTCATGGTATGCCGGTTATTTAATGCCCAATGCTCCTGAAAAATCTTCGGTAGTACTGCAGGGAAATAACAGAGCACCGAACCCAGCTCAGCTCCATGAGATAAAGTACATCTTGGACAACTTGGACTCGCTCTATCTAAAAGTGGATGAGAAACTGGCCCATGAGGCCAAAAACCAAACGCTACCAGAACGGGAAGCCTTTAAGAATTGGAGGAACTTTTTCTATCTAGGCGCTATTCATCCCGCCAATCTAGATACGAGCCTAAATTTTGAATTGGGCTTTGACCCCATTGATAGGGAAGCTAACGGGTATATGAGTTTTACGTATGCCAACAGGGAATTAACGGAAATGTACGGGGAGGCGCCTAAATAAATAAAAGCTTTGGGTGATAAAACCACGCAGACAAGGAAGTATTTTACATATCTACTTCTTTTAAGCATGATCGTAGTACTTCATTGTCACCAGATCTTCTGTCTAAATAAACGTTTAACTTACCGATTCACTGCTTAAATTTACATTTTCTGACAAAATAGATAGTTTTAAATTTATTTATTTCAACAAAACCGGTTGTATTAAGGAATAGAATGTAGAATCTAATTCTTGTTGCCTTACCACTTTTTGTAGACTTCCTCAAAATGGTTAGACATTGCTCAAACTGCATTCCCTTGAAACATTTCCAACTTCATAAAACACCCTCCAAAAACCAAAAGATAAAACCCTATTTTTTGCTAATTCAAATTTTTAGTGTCTATTTACAGCTGTGACCTTTAAAAACATATAAAATGTGCTTTTAGGGTCCAAACTCAACAAAAACACTAAAAAATGCACAAAAAAACACTAAAACACGTCTTAAAACCTATTGTAACGGTAGCCTTGACCCTAGCACTCACCAGTTGCTTGGACAAAGCCAAAAAGACGGAACAGACCACAACATCAGAAGAAGAAACGGCAGAAGCCACCACCTACCCAAGTGATGTCATCCCTTTTATGGATGAATGGAAAATCCTTTTAGGCGATGGCACCACATCCGATGAGCTGGTAGACTATGAAAAGAAAGATTTCTTCTATGTAGAAAATGATGGCACCGCCAATTGGGTGGTCTATAAAACACCAAATTCCGGAATAACCTCAAGAACCTCTAGCAATACCCGAACGGAACTGGGCCAAAAGGAACATTGGATTCCGGAAACGGGCGGCAAACTAACAGGCACGCTAAAAGTGCAGCATGTCTCCACTTCCGGTGATGCACGGGTTGCGGCATCGTACTCGGTAGTCGTAGGCCAAATTCACAGTGATGAAGGCCACGAAAACGAACCGATAAAAATCTTTTATAAAAAATTTCCCGGCCACACCAAAGGTTCCGTTTTCTGGAACTATGAAATTAATACAGCAGGCGACAACTCCAAACGATGGGATTATTCTTCTGCGGTCTGGGGCCATGATATGTCCGTTGTTGGGCCAAGCCCCACCGAATACCCTGAAGAGCCACAAGACGGCATTGCCCTGGGCGAGGAGTTCAGTTATGAAATAAACGTCTACAAAGGCATCATGTACCTTACTTTTGAAAGTGAAGGCCATGAGACGGTAAAATTCACCAAGAACCTATTGGAATCCGAATATGTAACTCCCTCCGATATTCCACAGCAAATACGAACGCTATACGCTTCCATAGGCCGTGATGGTACGGAGCGCGAGAATGCCTACGCGGGAGAAATCAATTATTTTAAACAAGGGGCGTACAACCAGACGAACGGTAAAAACCCAGAGGACAATATTGTTTGGTATACGGGTTCTGAAACCTACGGCGGTGATATAGAAAAGCAATACGCCAACGGTTGCTATGCAGAAGTATGGTTTAAAAATGCTACGGTAGGTGCGGGTACGCCTCCGGAAACGGAGTAGTTCTGGATTAGAAAAATTACCGATCAGAGAAACCATAATTTAAAATTGCACCCCTTACCCATGAGACTATTATTGACCCTGCTCCTATTTGGCATTACCGGTGGTTACGCACAACAGAATTCCGAGGTTTATTTTACTACCGGTTTCAAAATTGGGGAAGTCACCGATTCTTCGGCGGTTCTTCTTACTCGGCTTTGTAAATCGCCAGAGCCGGTAGCGGTATATCATGAGCAACAAGATAAGGTATTCCATCCGCCCAAAGATTTTGACGATAGCATGCCCATATCCAAAATGGAAGGGGCTGTAGCAGGTTCTGCGGGTCAGGTGCAAGTCATTTTAATTTCAAATGACACCACGATCACTACGGATTGGGAAAATGTATCCGCCTATAAGGATTTTACTTTTAAGCGAAGTTTTAATGGGCTGCATCCCCATACCCAATACACGGTACAAATTACAGGACGAAAGCATAAAGAAGCTCCCGTGGCTACTATTCAGGGAAAGTTCACAACGGCTCCTTTGGCAAATGAGGCCGTACCGCTATTATTTACAGCTTCTACTTGTCAGTATTATTGGTCGCATGATGATCCCAAGCGTGGTTTTAAAATTTACGATAGTATGCTGAAGCTGAATCCGTTGTTTCATTGCCAAACCGGAGATTATGTGTATTATGACAAACCCGGGCCTATGGCAACCACGGTGGAACTAGCACGGCATAAGTGGCATGCCATGAACTCATGGCCCTCTTTAGCCGATTTTTACAGGAACACGCCCGCTTACCTTCAAAAGGACGATCATGATCTATTGAAAGATGATGCCAACCCGTATTCCACCTCTTTTGGGGATTTAAGTTATGAAGACGGACTGGCCATCTGGCGCGAGCAAGTACCGATTATTGACCAGCCCTACCGCACTTTTAGATGGGGCAAAGACCTACAGATCTGGAATGTTGAAGTACGGGAATTCAGAAGCGATAACAAATCTCCCGATGGAAAGGAAAAAACCATTTGGGGCAAGGAGCAAATTGCGTGGTTCAAACAAACTCTAGAAGCTTCGGATGCGACTTTTAAAATTCTGGTCTCCCCTACTCCCGTGGTGGGGCCGGACCGCTCCAAAGGTAAATTTGATAATCACTCCAATGAATCCTTCGCCACAGAAGGAAAATGGTTGCGCGCTTACCTGGCAAAGCAAAATGTATTTGTAATCAATGGCGATAGGCATTGGCAGTATGCTTCCGTAGACCCAAAAACCGGACTACGGGAATTTAGCCAAGGTCCCGTAAGCTCCTACCATGCGCAAGGTTGGGACCCAAAAGACAAACGCCCCGAGCACAAATTTCTACGTGTAGATGGCGGCTTTTTAGCCGTGAAAGTATACCGGGAAAAAACTGAGGCTGTCATAGAATTCATCCATTATGATGTGGAGGGCAACGTAGTGAACACGGAAGTGATCAAAGAGAAGGTCTAAACTTTCCTTCCCATTAAATTTTGATGATTACACTCTACTAAACGCATCCCAAGGGGTGCGTTTAATCTTTTACTCGATAACCGAGATTACATGCTCCAAGGCTTGCCTCGAAATCAAAATGTATTCCTTTTAATACCTCGTGAGCTTGCCCCGAGGTCGTTTACCACACCTGATTTTTGCGGTAAAAGGGGCTTCAACTTCAGTTTTTGGAGGTATATATCTTGAAATGAAATCGATTTAGCAACACAAAACCAAGCAGTTATATTTTACTATTTAGATTTAATATAAATAATTTGGCAAATTGAATGTTGGTAGATACATTTGTCGAAAATCCAGCTATCTATATTAAGTCTAAATAAACTTCATGAAATATTTTATATCCTGCTTAACCCTACTGTTGCTGTCTCACTATAGTTTTTCACAAAGCCCCACACTCCGTGGAACCGTAACCGACAACAACAATGCTCCATTAATGGGCGTAAATGTGCTTATCAAAAACACCTTAAAAGGTACCCAAACCGATGATCAAGGTGCTTTTGAAATCAATAGCCTTTCCAATGGTGATTACGTCCTTTCCCTTTCATATATGGGTTTTAAGACCCAAGAAGTTAAATTCTCCATTACGGACCATCAAAGTGTAGACCTCCCTACCATTGTGCTGTACGAAGGAAATGAAATCTTAAGCGAAGTTATTGTAGAAGCGCAACGCCGCAACAAGTTCTCGCGAAAAGAAACGGCCTATGTCTCTAAAATGCCGTTAAAGAATATTGAGAATCCGCAGGTATACAACACCATTACCAATCAAATACTGATTTCCCAATCCGTAAACACCTTTTCAGATGCTTTGGCAAATGCCGCCGGTATCTCGCAATTGTGGTCCTCCACGGGCCGTAGTGGCGATGGTGCAGGGTATTATTCTAGCCGTGGTTTTGCAGTGCAGCCGCAATTGGTAAACGGTGTGGCCGGTATTACCAATGGTTTTATCAACCCGTCTAACGTAGAACGTGTTGAAGTGATCAAAGGGCCGTCCGGAACTTTATTCGGTAGTACAGTTACCTCATATGGCGGTCTCATAAACATCGTTACCAAAAAACCGTACAATAGTACCGGTGGAGAAATAACGGTATCCGGAGGTTCCAATGATTTTGCAAAACTGAATGTAGACGTTAATATTTCCGATGGTGAAAAGCTATCCTTTCGTTTAAACGGCGGTTTCCAAAAAGACAATAGTTTTCAGGATGCCGGGTTTAAAAAGTCGGTTTTTATAGCGCCTTCGCTTTCCTATAAGGTGAACAACAAGCTCTCGCTGAACTTTTCCTATGAAGCCTCGGGCAACGAACAGACCAATGAAACTTTCTTGTTCTTAAACCGATATGGTCCTCTAGCCTTTAATTCTATTGATGATCTCAACTACGACACCAATTTATCCTTCACCAATAATGATGTGACCATAGACAATATTACACAGAATTACAGGGGAGAAATCGCTTGGAAAATAACGGATAACTGGTCTTCCCAAACCCTAATTGCCGGCGGTCTGGCAAAATCACTGGGGTATTATACCTATTTATGGAATTTTGCCGATTACACGGACCCGGCCGCTCCTGTAGGGACGGAGAATTTTAGTTTGAACGTACAGGACACGGACTCCAGAACAAAGACCTTAAACCTACAACAGAACTTTAACGGCACCTTTCACCTAGGCGATCTAGAGAACAAATTGCTGGTAGGTTTTGATTATTTGGATTCTAAAATTATTGATAACAGCTCTAATTGGGGCTATCTGCATTCCATAAACCTGCAGGGCGACCTTATCTATGGTGAACCGGAAATCAGTGCCGAAAATTTACGTACTGCTTTGTCCGGTTCCGGAAATGTGGATAGTGATGTGCGACAGAATATATTTGGTGCGTACATCTCCGATGTGATCCATATTATACCTTCCTTATCCGTTATGGCCAGTGTACGTTATGACCGATTTGATTACGAAGGCGACCAGCAGACCGATACGGACGATGACACCGAATATACGGAGTCTACTTTCTCTCCTAAATTCGGGATTGTTTTTCAACCTATTCTTAATGAACTGTCCATTTTTGCCAATTACCAAAACGGCTTTTCTTATGTAAATCCACAATACATTACCGACTTTGCCACGGGCGATGTTACCTTACAATCGTATGACGTGGAAGAAGCGAACCAGTTTGAAGTTGGGGTGAAATCCAGTTTATTCCACAATAAATTAGAGGCCACGGCCAGCTATTACAACATAAACGTAGACAATAAATATTACTGGGCAACGCAAACACAAGACCTAGAAATCAACAGTCAGGGTATTGAACTTGAAGTAAATGCCAACCCCATTGAAGGTCTAAACATCCACACCGGTTTTAGTTACAACGATTCCGAAATTACAGATTCACCTTCCGCCCCAGGTTTAGAAGGCAATAGATATGGCGAATCCGGTCCGGAAATCACCTATAATTTTTGGACGGACTATAAGTTTCTTAAGAACTTTGGTGTAGGAGCCGGATTTAATGGTGCTTCGGAATATGATACCATGACAGATTACAAATCGGTTACGGGTAGTTTTTACATCCCTTCGTATACCATTGTCAATGCATCGGTATATTATGAAACCGATCGTTACAGGTTTAGCATTAAAGGTAATAACTTAGCGGACACCTCTTATTATTCCGGTTGGAGTACGGTAACGCCACAACAAAGAAGAACGATATTAGGTACGCTCAGTTTTAAATTTTAAAGTACGATTCATAAAGGCAACCCCAGTGGGTTGTCTTTAAAATTACAGGTATGACTTTTAAAAAATTCGCATTTCAATTACATAAAATCTTAGGTCTAACCACAGGTATTGTGGTCTTTATTGTGGCCATAACCGGTTGCTGTTGGTCCTTTAGAGAAGAAATTGAAAGTACGTATGATCAGTATAAAAAAGTGGAACCGCAGAACCAAGCTATCCTAACGCCCACCCAAGCCAAGGAAATTGCCCAAAATGTTCTCCCAGATCATCATGTTCACGGTACGCTCTTTAAAAAGGCAGATGATGCCGTGGAGGTTATTTTTTACGACGCGGAACCGGAGTTTTACCAGAGTGTATTCCTTAATCCATATTCGGGAGAAGTGATACAGGTAGATGATCATCTGACCGGATTTTTTGCCTTTATTTTAAAGGGACATATGCGACTGTGGTTGCCCAAAGAAATTGGCGAGCAAGTGGTAGGTGCCTCTATTCTGATTTTCATTTTTATTATCATTTCCGGATTTATTATTTGGCTTCCGAAAAAGCGCAAAAACTTAAAACAGCGTCTAAAATTCGATTGGAAAAAGTCCACGCGCTGGAAACGCAAAAACTTTGATTTGCACACTGTAGTAGGGTTTTATATCTGTTCCCTGGCCTTGATTTTGGCCTTCACCGGTTCTATGATGTCCTACAATTGGTTGATGTACGGCGTATATAAATCCATAGGTGGAGATAAGGAAGCTGCTTTTATTATTCCTGAAAATACCAGTGAACCGTTAACGGACAGCACAGCAAAACCCATGGATAGGTTGATTGTAAAGTTGATGGAAGAATCTCCAGAAGCAACTGCCTACGAACTGCACTACCCTAGTTCTGAAAACGAAAGTATCTACGTTGAAGTCTCCAATAGTGAAAGCTTGTTCTACGATGCCGATTATCGGTTTTTTGACCAAAACACGCTAGAAGAAATAGAAACACCCAGCATTTACGGCAAATACAAAAATGGCAAAATAGCTGATAAGATTTTGAGGATGAACTATGACATTCATATTGGTGCCATAGGTGGTCTTCCCGGAAAAATCATTGCCTTTCTAGTAAGCCTTTTAACGGCGACCCTACCTGTAACGGGCGTACTTTTATGGTACGGCAGGAACTATAAGAAAAAAGAAAATAGGACCGCCATTCTTCAACAGAGTTAAGTCACTTTAACTTACCAACATCAAACCTAACCTATTGCACGAAGTTTGATATAAACGAACTCATTATCCATCCGATAAATAATGGGCATGTACTTAGGTGTGCCCAAAATTACATACTTTAACTGCCCTAACACCTGATTTTAAACTGTTACGGCAGAAATGACGGCTAAATGACGTTAGCAAGACGCAAGGTTTTACTTGGATTCAAAATACTTTTACACCAAACAAAATCATAAAAAAATGAAGGACGAAAGTTTAGCAACAAGGGTAAAAGAAATGCGAAGTCAACAGGGTATGACCCAAGAGGAATTAGCCGAAAAATCAGGACTAAGTTTAAGAACTGTACAAAGAATTGAAAACAATGAAACCGAACCAAGAGGCGATTCCCTAAAAAGATTAGCAATCGCTCTGAACACCACTCCTGATGATATCATAGATTGGAAAATACAGGAAGACAAAGGCTATTTGATTTTGATGACGGTTTCGGCCGTTGGATTTCTATTTTTTCCAATCTTAGGAATCATTCTTCCCCTTATATTTTGGGTGCTCAAAAAAGATAAAATAAAACATGCAAATGAATTGGGAAAATCCATCCTCAATTTTGAAATCACCTGGACGCTCCTATTTTTCCTGTATATATTCTTGACCGTTTCTGCAATTTTTAGCGGGATACTCCAGCGCATATCACCTATAACAATGCTATTCTTTTACATGCCTCTAGGACTGTTATACCTTTATAACCTTGTTATTATCGTGGTAAATGCCATACGCGTATCACAATCGAAAAAGGCCAAATTCATACCCGCTTTTAAGATGCTCAAATAAAAGTCAGTTCCGCAACAGTCCCCCTGTTTTTAAATCGATACTAAAATTAACGGCAGGCTCTCCTTCCATCTGTTTTTTGAAGATGACGGCGAATTGTTTTAGGGCTGTGTTTTCAGTGTGCTCAGACCACTTTTTCAATACAAACCGGTACCCTTTTAAACGTTGGGAATCCATATCTCGTTTGGCGAGTTCATCTCCGTTTTTAAACTTGTAAAAGTCAACAATAAGGTCCATTCCTTGCCAAGATGAGAAATCTTCTATGGTCAATTCTTCTTTTTGAAGCTCAGCCTTAATTTTTTCTTCGGAATTTGAAGCGGTCAAAAGCTCCCAACCATTATGGTTGAGCAACTGCTGAACGAGTTCTTCCGGCCAATCGCTAGGTAAGAATCGTAAGCGTACCAATTCTTGCAAGTGCGTTTTGGTATAGTCTAAATACGATGCCGTGGAAAGGATATCCTTTTCCCATACCTCATCGTCAAAATGAGAAGCTAGAAAATCATGTTCCCTTTCATACGCACCAAAGAAAGTATCGTACCCTTTTACCTCATCCAGAACCACGGTTTCCACCTCCATTTGAGTCGGGTTCTTGATGGTTATAATTTTATACGCGGGCACGTAGGCCGCCAAAGACGGACTCTGAATATTTACCAACGTATTTCCTTTTTTAGTGGTGAACACCCCTGTATCGTTCAAATGCATATGACCGCCTACATGGACTTTTAGGCCAATATCGGCAAAGGTCTCCCCTACTAAATCCGACGGAATGCGGTGTGCTTGAAAGGCCTTTTCACCAAACAAGGCCGCAATGTCTTTGGAAGCACCGTCGTTAAAATCCACCATGGGATAATGACTATAGGCAATAAGGGTTTTTCCCAGTCGGTTTGCTTCTTTGACCACGTTTTCCGTCCAACGGATAAGATGTTTTTTGTGCGTCAATACTTCGTTGTAACCAATACCGGCACCGCTAAAACCTCCATCTTCTTTGGGCAGGTATACATTGGCGTCCAAAGCCAATAACCAAAGTCCGTCTACTGGCTCCACCACATAACTCACATCTGGCAAAAGGACCTCAGACGTCTCTAAACGGTAATTTCTACGCGCTAAATCGGAAGCTGTTTTTGCTTTTTCAAAAGTATACTCTTCAACCGAATATTCAGAAAACGGAGTGGACCAAAAAAGATAGTTCTCTTTTGGAAAAAAACCATGATTACGCAGCTCTTGCACCATATCTGCATAGCCCCATTCTTTTAAATCGGTAACCACTTGGGTGGGGTTTTGATATTCCTCGTTCGCCCTATATTTTCCCACCTCGCTCATGAGTGGCTGGGCTTTTCCGTTCGCCCCTAAAAAATCGGACTTCCCGCCTTCATCACCAAAAGGAGTGGTGGGGTCGTGATTTCCGTTAATGAGAAAGAATTCTATATCATGTTCACCAGCGTAACGGTCCAATATTTTTCTTAGCCCTTTAATATGCAATGGCTGACCATCATCACTAAAATCCCCGGGCAAAGCAATGGTTTTTATTCCTTTGGCCACCGCATCGTCCAAAGCGGCAAAAAAGGCAAAATAGTTCTCATTGAAAAGTCGCGTAGAATGCAGTTGTGCATTCATAGTTCTTAGTAACGAACTTCGGTTTTGCACACTATCGTAAATGCCTTTAAAATCGCTGTCGTCTAGGTTGGGATAGACATCGGCAAAATGGATATCCGCCATAAAAGCGACCTTAATTTCTTTCTGTGGGTTTTCCTTTTGAGACGGCTCTGTTTTGCATCCGCACAAAGCGAAAACCAACAGGTAGGGCATTACTTTTCTAAACATTCTTTTTACTCTCGGATTCTTTCGTAACTGTTGTTTTCAAAACTAACTTTAAAATCGGACTTAAAAAGCGTGCTGGGCAAGTAATAATCCGTAGTGATTATCTGTGCCCCCGATGCTTTTGCTTTTTCAAACCGATTGTAATCATTATCCCTAGCTTCCTGAGTGTTGGCATCTGCCCGCGTGCGCACCATATACCCCAAACTCACCAATTTTTTAATTTGTTCAAAACTCTCAATTGGGTCGTTTAGAATCCGGAAAGCGGCAGTTGGGTTTCCTTCTTCTTGATTGACGAACAAAGCAGCGCCCTTTAAATTGGAGTAACTGGACAAATAGGTTTCCATTTTTTTTCCACCTTCATCCAAAACAAATAAAAACCGATTCTGTACTTTGTTCAATTGCGGCCAACCTTGTTCCAAAACCGCTTCCTCTAACGTATCAAAATCACCTCGTACCAAATCAGGGGTTACCAAACGTTCCTGGGAAAAAACCGCTAAGATTTCCGCATTCAGATTTTTTAGAGCTTCCGCATCAAACGGCAATGGTTTTCTCGTATCCGGTATTTCACTGTCTTTTGTATTGATAGTGATGATAATTGGGTTATGCCCTTCGTTGGCATCGGACCATGATTTTAGCTCCTTTAAAGCCTCCTTAAACACCAATTGATGGCTTCTAAAGTCAATCTCCTGTACATGAAAAACTTTTAAACCCGGTGTTTGTAGCTTTTGCTCCTCATCAAAAGGCATGGGTTCGGCACCCGCAGCTTTCACAATTTCCAATCCTTTTGGGTTGGAATAATACCCACCTTCCGGATCATGAAAAACATCCAGTTCCAAACTGCGCAGACCTAACTCCAACTGTTCCGAAAGAGATATATGCTCATACTCCAATCCACTTAAAGCAGGGTTCTTTTGCAACAAATATTCAAACAACGGTTTTTCAATGGCCACCTTATAGCTGTTGTGGCTACCGATGACCTGAATATCCGTCATCTTAAGGTTCTCTTTTTGTTCCGGCAATGTTGTATTGACGAAAAATGCCGTCAATACCAATGAGATTAGAAGGTACATAGTTTTCATATAGATTGGATTAAGATGTGTTCTCTTTAAATTATTTTTTAGACCTTGAATTTAGTGTGAAAAAAAGCGGCAAGAAAGTTTATTTCTTGCCGCATCTTCTTTATTCCTTTAAAAGGAATTAATAGCCAGGATTCTGCACCAAAAAGCCCTGCTCACTTGAAGCTCCATCCATTGCTTTTTGAGGAATAGGGAACAACCTTTTGTTTACATCGGTATCGGTCTTACCCGTCCAGCTGTCTTCATATTTACCGAAACGTATTTGGTAGTTTCTTCTGAAACCTTCCCAATACAATTCAAATCCGGTTTCACGGAACAAGATATCCAAATCAATGGCATCCAACGGCTGTGGAATTTGCTCTGGGCGCGCAGTTCTTGACGTTCTTAAAGTATTGATATCCGCCAATGCACCTGCATTATCGCCATTTCTCAATTTCGCTTCGGCACGCATCAAATAAATCTCACCCAAACGGATCAAAACCAAGTCTACGCTACTGTTCGTACAACAGTTTGGTGCGGTGTGACTGAACTGGTATTTTGAGAAACGGTAACCTGTGTTGTGCAAACTACCTTCATCAGAAAAATCAACTTCTAGATTATGATCTACATAACGAATGTCCGCACCACTACTTCTTTTGTTGATAACCGGGTAAATTCTTACCGTACCGTCATCACAAGTTAAAACATTACCGCCTTCATCTTTTCTAGGTCCCCAAATAATACCACGGATAATACCACGGTCTACTTCAAAATCTTGTGCTTCCACACAGTAATAGTGTTCCGAATCGTTAGTAGGATTCACTCCCGTTAAATCTTGAAGCTCCTCTGGAATGATGGTATTCGTTTGAGAAAAACGCGCATCCGCATCCGCAGGATCAACAGAGCCGTAAGCATCTACCCAAGTCTGATAAAAATCAGAAGTAGCCGCTACCGCATCCGTTCCACGCGTACTTGGGAATTCAGGTCTTGGAATCTGGTCACCGGACATTGACCAGTAGGCCCAACGGCTATGCTCCGTTTGTAAAACCCCTCTTTGATCCAGCGCAAAAATAAGCTCAGGATTGGTGTTGTTATCGTCATTGAACAATTCAAAATATTCAGCGGATAACGCATACGGTCCGGAAATGATATCGCTCGTATACTCAATAACCTTATCCATATCCTCAGTGGTGAAATTTGGTGTTCCGTAAGGGTCACGATAAACGGCAGCATTCAAATACAAACGTGCCAATAAAGCACTAACCGCATCTTTATTCAAACGGCCTGGGCCTTTTTCCGTACTGATAACATCAACAACGGATAAAAGTTCACCTTCTACATAATCGATAGCATCTTGCCCTCTTAAAATTTCAGAGATTTCATCTGAACTGGTTTTCTTAAAAACGAGACCCCAGTTATCCAAAGTAAGCATATTTAAATACGCTTTCATGGCGATCATTTCGTACAAGGCCGCTTGTGCTTCGGCATCACCGGCCTCCGCTTCCGGACGTAACCTTTCTTCTGCTAAAACCGCTCTGGAAATGGTCAAAGTAATATTCGTCCAAGCATCGGATACCAAACCGTTACCGGGCGTCATAAGGTGTTGGTGGACCGCAATAAATTTACCGCCGTCAAACCAATCCGTTCCACCACGATATGGGAGAATACCTTCATCCGAAGCTACTTCTTGCAGTCCAAAATTAACGGTGTGCAGCCATACGTTTCTAAGCATACCGTATACTGGAGCGATGGATCCACTAACCACTTCGGCCTCACCGGTTCCGGTCAACGACTCATCAAGAATCTCTTCTTCTAAATCCGTACAGCTAAGAAATGCGAGCACCATTATAGCTACCGGCCATATTCTATAAACTATTCTATTTTTCATTTTATTTTGTTTTTCTAAGTGATATAAAAGCTATCGTTTGTTTTCCTTTTAGAACGTTACGTTAAGACCTACCATGAACGTTCTTGCTCTTGGATATGTAAAACGGTCGATTCCGAAAGTTTGAATTCCCCCATCCGTTGTACCTGTGTTTACTTCTGGATCAAACCCTGAATAATCAGTAATTACAAAAAGGTTTTGACCGGTTACCGAAAAGCGTATATTCTGTACGGCATTTCCAAATCCGATTTTATCCGGATTAAGATTGTAGCCCAAAGTGGCATTGTTCAATCGTAAGAAGGAACCATCCTCCAAGTAACGTGTAGAGACCGTATTAGAGTTATTAGGAGACTCACTTGGAAACTCCGTAGCAAAATCCGTACTGTTGTTGGATCTAGACAATTGTGCCTTGCTAAAAAGGGTCATAGTGGTATGGTTATAAATCTCGTTACCGGAAACCCCGTTGAAATTCAAACCAAGGTCTAGCTCTTTGTACTTAAAGTTCATGTAAAAAGCATAGATCAAATCAGGAATAGCACTACCTACAACGCTACGGTCATCATCTAAAACTTCTCCGTCTCCATTGATATCCTTAAACTTATTTAGACCATCTTCTCCAATACCATCAAATGTTAACATGTAGAAAGCTCCAATAGATTCATTGTTGATGTAGCCGTTAATGGTAGCATCCGTTTGACCGGAACCTTGAGCGGCACCTGTTGTCAAAACCGAGTATGGTGAATCTTTCACCTCATTTTGAATATAGGTTATGTTACCCCCAATGTTATACGAGAAATCTCGTGTAGCATCACTGTTGTAATCCAAGCCAAACTCTATACCTGAGTTGTGGATTTCCATATCCTCAATATTACTCCAATACGTAGATGTAGGTTCCACTGGGTCTGCAGGAACAACTTCCAACAGAATATTAGTAGACTTTTTATTGAAGTAATCCAAGGTGCCGGTCAATCGGTAATTGAAAAGTGCAAAATCGATACCCAAATCTATTTGAGTAGAAACTTCCCATTGTAAATCCGGATTTGCCAAACGTGTAAATACAATTCCGTATGGATACCCATCTATAGAAGTGGCATCGGTATCGATTGGATAGGTGCTTAAACTCTCGCCACCAGTCACCAATCTATCTTCTGCAAAACTAGCTTTAGTAATTTTTGAAGGAATTTCTTGGTTACCCGTTTTACCCCAGCTGGCACGTAATTTTAAATTATCGAACATCGAGTCTGCCATAAAAGCTTCATTACTGATGTTCCAACCCAAAGCAAACGATGGGAAGTATCCGTATTTATTGTTCACTCCAAATTTTGAAGAACCATCCGCACGGAAAGTAGCCGTAGCCAAATACCTATCGTCATAGGTATAGTTTAACCTTCCGAAATACGATTGCAATTCATTTTTTTCAGCCGCAGAACTTACTGAGGTAGGATATTCATCCGTACTCGTCTGATCTTGGTATTTCGGTTCGATGTTGTTGTTCGCAAAACCTCTGTATGAAAATATTCTAGTTTCATCTTCGAACTTCTGGTACGAATGCCCCGCTAAAACAATGAGGTTGTGCACACCTTTTTCCCAAGTGTAGGTAAGTGTATTTTCAACGAGTTGATTGGTATTGGTACTGATTTCACTTTCCAGTGAACCGTCCGAAACATTCGACTCGTTCACAACCGATGGAAATGGTCTATATTGTCTATCTCTGTTCGTAGCGGAGTAATCAACGCCAAGGTTCAGTTTGTACACAAAGCCATCTACTAGAGTTACAGATGGAGAAATACCTGCTAAAATACGGTTGTTGACGGATGTATCGCTATAAAGGTCATAACGCGCCACCGGATTCAAAGCGTTAGTGTTCAACAAGGTGGGTTCACCGTTGGTGTACGGAGCAATGGTTGGGTTTAAACTCAACATATCGCTAATGGTAGAATTGATATCCGGCCTCAAGTTTTCGGTATGGGAAGCCGTAATATTATAATCTACGTTTAACCGACCACCAAATGCTTTTTGGTTCATGTTCAGTTTACCCGAGTATCTTTTTAAATCACTGTTTTTCAAAATACCTTCTTGATCTTGGTACCCTGCAGATGCGAAGTACGAAAACTTCTCACTTGTGGCTCCGCTCATTGAAAAGTTCACGTTTTGCGAAAGTCCGGTTTGGGTCAATTCGTCCTGCCAATCGGTATTCGCTCCAAAATCTTCAAGCGTTCCACCAGCGGCAACCACCTCTCTTCTAAAATCATCGGCACCAAAAACATCTATTGTATTTGCCATAGAAGCCATAGCCGAAGACACAGAAAAGTTCATTTCGGTTTTCCCGGATTTTCCCCTTTTGGTCGTAATTACCACAACCCCGTTCGAAGCTCTAGAACCATAAACCGCAGTGGCACTGGCATCCTTTAAAACATCGATACTTTCAATATCGTTGGGGTTCAAAAAGTTCAATGGGTTGGTGGCAACACCTGTAGAGGAATTATCCAGTAAGAACCCATCCACAACATAAAGTGGCTGCGTACCTGATCGTAAACTACCAATACCCCTAATAATAACATTTTGAGAAGCACCGGGCTCTCCACTTGTGGCGGCGATGTTTACACCTGCCATTTTACCTTGTAAAAGTTCGCCTGGGTTGGCAACTACACCTTGGTTAAAATCTTCACTTTTTACGGAAGCGATGGCACCTGTAATATCCGATCGCTTTTGCGTACCGTAACCTACTACCACCACATCTTCTAATTGTGTAGCATCTGGATCAAGTTGTACGTTTAAATTGGATTGACCGTTTACGGATACTTCTTTTGTTGAATATCCTAAATAAGAAACAACAAGCACGGCATTTTCCGAAGCGTTGATGGTATAGTTACCATCAAAATCTGTGGTTGTTCCGTTGGTAGTACCTTTTTCAAGTACGGTCGCACCCGGTAACGGTGTGCCAGTTTCGTCTGTAACTACACCGGAAATAGTTTGTTGTACGGGCTTTAAACTACGGTTGGTTGTAAACACCGTACTTTCCTTGCCATTAGTAGCAAATGAATCGGAAGGACCGGCACTGAACCCCGCCCATGTTACGAACCATACCGAAGCACAGACGATTTTTGAAAATCGGATTTTTGAATACATAAATTAAAGTGTTGAATTATTTAGATTGCTCGAAATTTCAGAATCTAGGTTTATAGGTTCTTTTCTGGCGCAAAACTATTTTATTTGAAGACCGGCATTGTTAAGAGACCTTTAGCAATACATTAACTACCCTCTAACGTTTTGACCTAATGTTAGAAGATTGTTACTTTTTTTGTAGGACTTACTAAAGCAGATAAATTGCGTAGTCTTTGCTGAATCTATAAAGATGAAATGTCCTACGATTGTTTTTAGACTAAATACAAATCCTCCTATGGACATATAAAAAGGCAAAAGCGCCAATATTTAGTTGCACTTAGGGTCTGCATAAAATAAATGTACTTCGTATCTTTAAAAGGTTTTTTGTTTCATGAAATAGATCAATTAGTTAGGCCGATCAAACAGAGACCAATAACTCCCCCATAAAACACAACTAGCAACAACCAAAAGGTTCATATGTACATGTTGAACCGACCAACCTATTATGACCAAGAAAAAATCAAAACGCATCCTGCAGATCGTACTACTCGTAGGCACCATAGTTTCCTTATTCTTTGTTCCGTGGCTTTTGGTCAAGGCATGGATACTTCCTTTACCCGATTCAGTTCAAGAACAATTAGACGAAGCTGTTGACCATGGATTTGACGGAGTGGTCGTTTACGTTGATAAAGCCGGTCAACCACCTGGCTACTACGCTTCTGGTTGGCATAACCGAGATACTAAAATACCAGCAAAACCTAAAGCGCTCTTTAAGATTGCAAGCATTAGCAAACTTTATAATGTTGTAGTACTTACTAAATTGGTACACAATGGGCGTCTTTCCCTGGATAAAACCATTGCGGATTATTTACCGGACCTGAGGGGAAGAATAGAAAATGCCGACAAGATTACGCTGCGCTTAATGGTACAACACAGAAGCGGTATACCCAATTTTACGGACGCGCCTAATTTTTGGTCCGCCCCAACAGAAACTTTTGACGAAAGTCTAGCCTTGATTTTGGACAAGCCTGCCAATTTTGAACCTGGCGAGGACTATGAATATTGCAACACCAATTATCTTTTGCTCAATAAAATTATGGACAATGAGCTAGGTTATGCTAATTTTCAATTTCTTAAAGAAGAAGTTTTAGTGCCACTAAATCTTACCCACACCTACAATTCCCTAAAGGAAGTGAATTTGGATAATGTAATGAGCGGATATCACGTTGGACACCCTCTTGATTTAAAAGAAGACGGAAGCGAACACGGTATGCTGACCACAGGAGAAGATTTGGGTATTTTCTTAAGGGCGTTGAACGATGGTTCATTCTTCAAGCCTGAAGAGCAGGAGATATATGCTTCCATTTATGAGTATGAACATGGGGGTTGGATTCCGGGATACCAGAGTTTTGCAGCATATGACAAAGACAGTGATGCCGTAGTTATTGCTTTTTACAGCACCACTGATTCTGAATTGTACAATTGGAACTTATCAGAAATCATAAATAACAGGATCTTTAAAATACTTAAGAAGTAAAAAACCTATTTTGTTCAGCTAAGCATCAATGGCAACACCGTAATTTTTCGCTTAATTTTTGAGATTGTTTTTCAAGTCTGTAAAAGCGTTGTTTCTATTATTGTGTTTCTTAGTTTCCGTTGGTGTGGAGTGAAACTGGTAACCGTATCAAGAAAATAGATTTACAACGGCACCTCATGATTCAATACCCGAGTAATAAAAAAAACGGTTAATGAGATAACCATACATACTACACCCGCTAAAATATCTTCATTTGCAACGCCACGTATCAACTTTGTATACAATGCTTTCATACTACATAATTTTCTACAAAGTTCTCGCTAAATAAGTGCACACAGGCAGAAAATCGATAAACGGAGCGTGTAACCGGTTAAGGCTTATCATCTAATTACATCATCTAAAATAATATACTTTGTGCCGATTTTATTGTTTTTGAAAAACAAGAAGCCACAAAATCGGGCAGTTATCATCTTATTATAGTGTTAGAAGAAACGAGGTGACTTTAATCGGTTTAATCGAGAAATCCATTGGTAACGCAAGAATATCTCATGTGTACCGGTGTTGTAATTACCCAAACCACTTGTGGAATAATCATAGGCGTAACCGATATTGAATTGCGGTGAAATCTGCAATCCGAAAACACCTGCCAAAGAGTCGTCCCACCTATAGTTGATTCCTAAAGTGAATTTCTCATAGAACATAAAATTCGCAGATACATCTACCGAAACCGGAGCTCCTATTACCTGTTTCACAAAGAAAGAAGGCTTAAATTTTATTTGATCGTTCAAATCCATCACATAGCCCCCAATGAAATTAAAATGAATCTCTTCATCAGTGGTCTGCTCAATTTCGTTATCATAATGCTCCGATGGAAAAAGATTCGGTACCGAAAAACCAAAATAGGCTTTTTCACTATAATAGAACGCACCGACACCGATGGACGGAAACAACTTTCCTTTTATATTTTCATTGAACTGTACATCATCTTGATCTCTTCTTATACCACGCGAAAAGTCCAAATTAAAAACCCGCACCCCTGCTTTGAGTCCTAATCCGAGTCGGTCTCCCTTTCGGTTGATTACCAATTGGTGCGCGTAGTTACCATCAACATAAGTTTCTGTAGCGGGTCCCAATTCATCTTGAATCAAAGAAAGGCCCAGTCCATCAAACTTCCCAACAGGGGTATCCATTCCGAAGGTAATCGTTTTGGGCGCACCTTCTATGCCTGCCCATTGTGATCTGTACAAGGTCAATAACGTCAAGTGGCCCCTTGAACCTGCATAACCAGCATTTACACTAAGCGGATTGTATTGGTATTGCGTATACTGAGGATCTTGCTGACCCCAAACGCAATCCGTAAAGAACCACAGGCAAATGCATATTTTAAATAAATGATTTACTTTCATTTTGTCTTTTTATCTACTGATATATAACCATCCTGATTTTGGTGATGTTGTACCGTCACCAAGCTCCAAGGTGTAATAATACGTTCCTACAGGAAGCTGATCCGAAGAATCTAATTTAGCCCTGTCCAATGACCTCCCGTCCCATGTATTGTCATAACCGATCGTGGTAAAGACCATGGTGCCCCATCGGTTATAAACCGTTAACACGTTGTCCGGGTACTGCTCTATACATTCGATGTAGAAAATATCGTTGGCACCATCACCGTTTGGTGAAAATTCATTGTACACCGTAAGACAGCTAGATTGGGTTACTTCTGGCGTAGCCTCTGCCCTATCGTTATCCATATTTAAATCGATTTGATCTACGTAAATCAGTTCGGCAACATTGGTATAATCATCAACATCGGTTACTGTTACAGTCATTTCTAAGTTAGCCTCGGTATCAACAGGCAACGAAGGAATTTCCCAAGTGGATGTGGTTTCGTTATACGCACCATAATCCGCCGTATGGCTTACCAACTCATAACCGGAAGGCAAGACATCTTCAATACCGATGTTCGTAGCCTCGTAAGCATCATTGTTGCCCACAATTACCCTAAACACTACCGTATCGCCGTGAAAGGTCTGTGACTTATCTACCATTTTACTGATTTCTAAATCTACACTTGGCGCATTTATGATGTGCAATACCTCATCGTCTTCACTCTGATCGCCATCGTCATTATTCGGCGTTGAATCTGGATCAAACTGGTCCATTGCGGTAATTTGAGCGATATTGTCATATTCGCCAATAGCATTTGTAGGGGCGTTCAGGGTTACCTCATAACTCAAGGTTTGACTTCCGACAGCTACTGTAGCGATTGACCAAGTAATGGTATTACCTGAAACCACACCGCCATTGTTTACCGTACCCAACGTATAGCCAATTGGCAGTATATCCTCTACCGAAACATTAGTTGCAATACCAGGACCGTTATTTGTTACCGTCACTTCAAAAGTGACCGTATCGCCTGCATTTGGTGTTGGATTTGATGCTGCGCTCAAGTTTTTAGATAGGCTCAGATCTGCAGGAATCAAAACAATTTCTGCATTGTCTTCATCATCTTCACTTTGATCGCCATCATCATTATTAGGACTTGAATCCGGATCCAACTGATCAACTGCCGTAATTTGTACCGAGTTGAAATATTCGCCATCGGTATTCGTAGGCACATTGATAGTCACTTCAAAAGTCAACGTTTGGCTCGTACCACCAGGTACCGTAAGTCCGTTCCAGCTGATGGTATTTCCAGTTTGGGTTCCTCCATCGTTAATGGTCGTTACCGTAAATCCGGAAGGCACGTAGTTTTCGAGTGCAATGCCCGTAGCATCATCGGTGCTGTTATTGATAATCTCAATTGAAAAAGTTAACGTATCACCAGGGTTACCGGAGTCCGGGTTAACTGTATTCACAATTTCCAAATCCGAAGATTGTAAACGCATGGAAACAGCATCCTCATCATCTTCACTCTGATCACCATCGTCATTATTAGGGGCAGAATCTGGATCATATTGATCAACAGTTGTCACCTGAACCGTATTTAAATATTCATCTACTACGTTCGTTGGATTATTTACCGTCGCTTCGTAAGTCAATGTCGTTGTTGTTCCATTTGGAATAGTCAACCCTGACCAGGTGATGGTATTTCCACTTTGCGTACCCGCATCGTTTATCGTAGAAACGGTAAAACCAACCGGAACTATATTTTCTAGGGATACGTTCGTAGCATCGTCCGGACCATTGTTTTGAACGGTTACCGTCAATATCACCGTATCACCAGGATTTCCGCTAGGCTGAGAAATGGTATTCGTTACCTCTAGATCCGCCACTTGTGGAACAACCTCAGCAGAAGCTTCGTCATCTTCACTTTGGTCACCATCATCATTATTCGGAGTAGAATCAGAATCGAAATTCGTAGCCGAAGTCACCTGCGCAATATTATAATATTCGTTAGGTGTAGCTGTTGGGGCATTCACCGTTGCAGAAATAGCAATAGTAACTGAATTTCCGTTGGTCAATGTGGGTAATGTCCAGTCTCCCGAAACCGCATCATAGGTTCCATTTCCAGCGCCACCAGTATCAACTGTATACGTGTATCCCGCAGGAAGTACATCATTTATAACCGTTCCACCACTATCATCACTAGGACCATCATTATAAGCCGTTAAGGTAAATATTACCGTATCGCCCACATTAGGCGCAGCATCATCAACGATTTTTTCAATTCGAATATCGGAAGTTGCATTCACGGTAATCGTAACGCTATCGGTATTTTCACAAGTATTTCCATCGGTACCGATTACGGTATATGTGGTCGTTACTAGCGGATAGACTGTATCACCATCGGTTACACCATTATCCCACATATAGGAAGTCGCTCCGGAGCCTGTCAAAGTAACTGGTTCCCCTGCGTTTATAGTCGTGGTAGTCGCATTTGCCACTACATTTGGCAATGGATGAATCGTTAAGGAAACCGCTGTTCTATTGAAACTTGTACACGCCGAAGTATCGTCACTGCTTTCCGCATAATAGGTTACATTACCCACTGCATCAAGAATTGGGTTGGCTACAACAGTACCACCAGTTGGGGCATTGTACCAAACTATAGTTGATCCTGCAGGCGCAGTTGCCGTAGCGGTCAATGTCTGTGTTGGGCTGGCATCACATTCAACCTGATCACCACCACTAATCGGGTCGGCCGGAGTTGCTTCAATGCTCAAAGAAACAGCTGTTCTGGTGCTACTGATACAGTTGGTCACATTCTCTACACTTTCCGCATAGAAAATAACTGTTCCCACAATAGATAAAGAGGGGTCGGCAACAACACTTCCGCCTGTTGGTGCATCGTACCAAACAACAGTGGCATCGGCAGGAGGCGTAGCCGTAGCAGTCAATGTTTGAATCGGATTTTGTTCACATTCCGTTTGGTCACCTCCACTAGTTGGTGCATCCACAACCGGACAACTACAATCTGGTGCCGTAACCGCTAATGTTTGCGTACAGGTATTTGGTGCCGTAACCGTTAGCGTAATATTATTACCGGCAGTAACTCCTGAAATTGTCCAGTTATTTCCACCATTATCCACTACCGTGCCTTCCGTAGAAGTTACCGTTCCTTCGCTCACATCAACGGAAACCGAATAGGTCAATAAGTCCGGTGCACAAGTTGCGGCAGTAGCTACTGTAATATCCGGTGTATCTTGAATGGTTAAGCTCACCGGTGTTCTGGTAAAACTGGCACAAGAAGTTGAATTATTTTCACTCTCCGCAAAGTAGGTTACAGAACCTACCATGTTCAATGTTGGACTGGCAACTACGTTTCCGCCCGTTGCGGCATCGTACCATACCACACTTGCACCCGCAGGCGCAGTTGCCGTAGCGGTCAAAGTTTGAATAGGGCTGGTCTCACATTCGGTTTGATCACCTCCACTGGTTGGTGGAGCTGGCGCGGGTTGAATGGTAAGCGAAACGGCTGTTCTTGTTAAACTCGTACATGAAGTTGTGCTGTTTTCGCTCTGCGCATAATATGTTATTGTCCCGACAGTATTGCGGGTTGGGCTAGCAACGACATTTCCACCTGTAGGTGCATCATACCAAACTACAGTTGAACCTGCTGGTGCTGTTGCCGTAGCCGTTAAAGTTTGAATTGGGTTTTGCTCACATTCCGTTTGATCACCTCCACTGGTTGGCGCACTTGGTGCCGCATCAATGGTTAAGACCACCGCCGTTCTAGTGCTACTCACACAGTTGGTTACGTTATCTCGACTCTCCGCATAATAGGTTGCCGATCCTGTGGTACTCAAAGATGGGTCCGCAATTACATTTCCACCTGTTGGTGCATCATACCATACTACAGTTGCATCTGCAGGTGATGTTGCCATAGCGGTCAATGTTTGGATAGGATTTTGCTCACATTCCGTTTGATCACCTCCACTGGTTGGAGCTGCAACCACCGGACAACTACAGTCCGGAGCTGTAATATCTAAAGTTCGTATACATGCATTTGGGGCCGTAACCGTCAATGTAATATCGTTACCGGAAGTAATACCCGAGATGGTCCAATTGTTTCCTCCATTATCTACTACCGTGCCTTCGGTTGAAGTTACCGTACCTTCACTGACATCAACGGAAACCGAATAGGTCAATAAGTCCGGTGCACAGCTTGCCGCTGTTGCAACCGTGATATCGGGTGTATCTTGAATGGTTAAGCTCACCGGTGTTCTAGTGAAACTAGGGCAAGAAGTACTATTATCACTACTTTCCGCATAATAGGTTACCGTCCCAACTGAATTTAAAGTTGGACTAGCAATAATATTTCCGCCGGTCGCGGCATCATACCACACCACACTTGAACCTGCTGGAGCGGTTGCCGTAGCGGTTAAAGTTTGAATAGGTGTAGCCTCACATTCCGTTTGGTCACCGCCACTTATTGGGGCATTTGGCGTTTCATTTATTGTCAATATCACAGCAGTTCGCGTAGCACTCACACAATTGGTTACGTTTTGTACGCTTTCCGCATAATAGGTTACCGTGCCAACCGTATTTAAAGTAGGACTGGCAACTACGGTTCCGCCGGTTGGAGCATCGTACCAAACCACAGTTGCATTTGCAGGCGGCGTTGCGGTAGCTGTTAAAGTTTGAATTGGATTTTGTTCACATTCCGTTTGGTCACCTCCGCTTGTTGGCGCATCTACTACCGGACAATTACAATCTGGCGCTGTAACCGTTATAGATTCCGAACAAGAATTGGCCGCCGTTGTGGTTACCGTAATATCGTTTCCTGCGGGGATGTTGGAAATCGTCCAGTTGTTACCTCCGTTATCCGTAACTGTTCCTTCCGTGGATGTCACGGTTCCGTTGCTCACATCTACCGATACGGAATAAGTTGAAAGGTCAGCGGAACAACTGGCACCACCCGCACTTTCCGTAATGGTAGGTGTATCTTGGATAGTTAGTACCACAGCTGTTCTGCTCGTACTCACACATGATGTTGAATTATTTTCACTCTCCGCAAAGTACGTAACTGTTCCTACCGTATTTAAAGTGGGACTCGCAACTACGGTTCCGCCGGTAGCGGCAGTATACCAAACTACACTGGACCCAGAAGGTGCCGTGGCTGTTGCGGTTAACGTTTGAATAGGATTGGTCTCACATTCTGTTTGATCACCTCCGCTAGTTGGAGCAGCAGGGTTTGGTTCTATGGTTAATACTACTGCTGTTCTTGTATGACTGACACAGCTTGTACCATCATCTTGACTTTCTGCATAGAATGTACTGGTTCCTACTGTATTTCTTGTTGGACTTGCCACGACATTTCCACCCGTTGCCGCATCATACCATACCACGGAAGTTCCTGGTGCACTTGTTGCAGTAGCCGTTAAGGTTTGAATAGGATTTGCTTCACACTCCGTTTGGTCACCTCCACTTGATGGTGCCGCAGGAGCCGCTTGAATCGTTAGGTTAACAGCTGTTCTTGTTGTACTTGTACATCCATTTACATCATCAACACTTTCGGCATAATAGGTAGTTGAACCCACCATATTCCATATAGGACTGGCAACTACGTTACCACTAGAAGCAGCATCGTACCACACCACACTTGCACCTGCAGGGGCAGTTGCTGTTGCCGTTAAAGTCTGAATCGGATTTTGTTCACATTCCGTTTGGTCGCCTCCACTGGTTGGAGCATTTACCGTTGGGCAAGCACAATTTGGCGCATTGATGCTGATAACATCCGTACACGAATTTGCATCCGTAACAGTCACCGTTATATCATTTCCGGAAGGTATTGCAGAAATCGTCCAGTTATTCCCACCGTTATCGGTTACCGTTCCTTCGGTTGAAGTTACCGTACCTCTATCCACATCAACAGAAACTGAATACGTAGATAGGTCTGCGGAACAGGTTTGCGAACTAGGCGTAACCGCAATTGTTGGATTGGGATGCATCGTAAGTGTTACCGCTGTTCTTGTTTCGCTTACACAACCACTACTTATTGTTCTGCTTTCTGCATAGTAGGTTACGTTTCCAACCATATTCAATGTTGGGCTTCCTACTACACTACCACCTGTAGCAGTAGTATACCAAACCACCGTTGCACCTGCCGGTGGAGTAGCCGTGGCGGTCATAGTTTGCGTAGGACTAGCTTCACATTCCGTTTGATCGCCTCCACTTGTTGGAGCAACAGGAATAGGATCGATAGTTAGTGTTACTGCAGTTCTTGATAGCGAAGTACAAGACGTACTGTTATTTTGACTTTCAGCATAATAGGTAACCGAACCAACTGAACTCCATTGCGGACTAGCCACAACATTACCCGCCGTAGGCGCATCATACCAAGTCAATGTAAAACCTGATGGTACCGTTGCTGTTGCCGTTAAAGTCTGAATGGGATTTTGCTCACATTCCGTTTGGTCGCCTCCACTGGTTGGTGGGGCCGGTGCAGGTTGAATAGTTAGTGAAACCGCTGTTCGTGTTAAACTAGGACAACCTGTAATATCATCTTGACTTTCAGCATAATAAATTTCAGTACCCACCGAACTCCAATCTGGACTGGCGACTACGTTACCTCCAGAGGCAGCATCATACCACACTACAGTTGATCCGGAAGGTGCCGTTGCCGTAGCCGTTAAAGTTTGAATAGGGTTTTCTTCGCATTCCGTTTGATCGCCTCCACTTGTTGGTGCTACGGGTGCAGGTTGAATCGTTAAGGTTACTGCAGTTCTGCCTACACTTGGACATCCGTTTACGGTATCATTACTTTCTGCATAATAGGTTATTGTTCCTACTGCGTTTAATGTGGGGCTTGCAACGACATTCCCGCCTGTGGCAGCATCATACCAAATGATACTTGCTCCAGATGGTGCTGTTGCCGTAGCGGTTAAGGTTTGTATCGGGTCTTCTTCACATTCCGTTTGATCGCCTCCACTCGTAGGAACAGGTGGCGCCGTGTTAACCGTTAAGACCGCTTCGTTTGAAGTTGCGTCCGGACAGCTCGCAGCAGGACTCGTCCCGATTGCACGATACCTGTTGCCGCTCATAGCCAAGGTTACATTGGTTACGGTAAGCGTATTTGTTGTTACTCCACTATGTGGTGCCGTATTTGTTAGGTCATTCCAATTAGAGCCATCAAACAGTTGCCATTGAATAACACCTGACCCTGACGCCGCTACATTAAAAGTAACAGTACCGCCTTCACAAATCGCTTCGTTCGTTGGTTGAGTGGTTATCGTAGGAGCATCATACACATTGATATTCAACCTTCTTCTTGGCCCTTCACAAGTAGCACTTCCATTTACTGTGGATTGTGTTACCCAAAAGGATTGTTGTCCTGCTGTTGACGTATCAGGAGTAGTCGTTCCTGGAATTTCATTTCCACCCGTTGCCGCATCATACCATCTTAAATTTGTTCCTGTTGCATGCGAATCTAATTGTGCGGAAGCATCACCGATACAATAATCAACTGGTGAATTCACCGTGGGTGCCGTTGGTATGGCATAAACTATTACATCTATTTGTGTTCGTTCACTTTCACATGTGGTAGAATCATCTATTTGGCTCACGTAATACGAGGTTGTTCCTGCAGCTGCCGTACTTGGCGTAGGCGCCGAACCACTAGCGCTTCCTCCGGTTGCTACCGTGTACCATTGTAAGGTATGGCCGGAAAGGGCCGTTGCCACTAACGGTGTTGGTGTTTCCCCAACGCAATATTCTATTGGGCTGTCAGCCGTTGGTGGAGCAGGTCGTGGTATTTGGTAAAGGTCAATTGACAAAAAATCTTCACTGGTACACCCATTAGAATTTTGGGAATACACCGTGTAATTTCTAAAAAAATCAGCAGAAGCTGGTGCTGTGTAGGTCGTAACACCACTCGCTACCAAATCTCCGTTCCCGTCATACCAATTAGCTGTTTCTCCGCCTGCAACATCTACGGTTACGGACATTTCAGGAGGTGTATCCCCTTCGCAATAAATGTATTCCGTTGAACCTGATGGTGGGTCTACATCATTCTCTACAGTAATATTAAAAGACCTTTCTGAAAAATTACCAGAAGCATCTCTTACAGTATATCTAATAGTAGTAGTACCAATATCAAACTGATCACCGCTGTCAAGTCCGGTTCCATCTGTTCTAAAAATCACATAATCCGCTAATTCACAACTCGTATCATTAATATTCGTAACAACGGTTCCAGGAATCAACAAATTATCTAGATAAGCTTCCATACCTGTATTGAACAATGCGGAAGATGAATATCTTATCCTAATTTGATAATTTCCGATTAAGTTAAAAGGAATAATTTCTTGTTGAACCCCTGTTGTCGTGTAAGTCTTACTAAAATAATCAGTAGTAACCGTATTTCCATCCTCATCCAATACATCTAAATGAATAGAAGGAGAGTTTGTGACTGCAGATATACTATGAGAAAAAGTAATTTCTCCAAAGCCATTGAAGTAAAAAACTGGCGTTGTCATTGAACTTGCAAAAAAGGTATTACTAGATATTCCAGTGGAAACTAGATTACGGGAACCATTTATTTGGCCGCCATTAGTAATGGATGAACGAACAAACGTATAACACTGATTAATAGCCGCCTCAAAATCTTGAAGTACAGGAGCTTCCCCTTCTCCAGGAGGACAGTTATCCGAAGCTGTAGGTTCTGTCCATGTATGTGGGGCAGTACAGGTATTAGGATCTGCAGTTAAGGTTACATCAGTAGGAAAAGTATCAAAAACGGGACCTTGGTTATCATCTACAGTTACATTAAAGGAGCAAGTAGCTATATTACCTCCGGCATCTTCCGCCCTATATATTACAGCAGTAGTTCCTGGCAGAAAAGAATCTCCAGGACTATAATTGCTCGTTACGCTTACCGCATCGGCAGAAGCAGTGGGAGGTGTCCACGTAACTACAGCGCTACATTCATCAGTTGTATAGGTTACGACAACATCAGAAGGCGGACAATTAGAAAACGTTGGAGGTGCATCGACTGAAACTTCATTCGGAAAAAAAGCTTCGCCATTGTTAACGGGTGTTTTCTCTACAAATTCAATATTCGTAGAAAAACTAGATAAACTTGCCAGAAGCAAGATAACAAAGAACAATCTTGGTAGGTTTCGCATAGTTATGTAAAACTTCATGACATAGCCAAAATGTAATCCAACCTTGGCCTATGTAGTTATACATAACGCAAATTCCGCATCCTAATATTTGTAAATCGTAAAATTGTTGTGAACGCAAGATAAAATGTTGTCATCTGGCATTTTAAGTAGGTCTTATCATCAAAAAATTGTTAAATAAAGCCCCTAAAAACCAATCCCTCATCGATGAAATAATAAGTAACGGTATGAAAAAACCACTTTCAGATTTGTGTTGATTTATACCTTTACCACCTGTTAAAACGCTCCTCTAATTTACAGAATCACTTCACCTAGTTTTGAGTGTCACTCCACTTTTCATAGCGTACTTTTTGCTCTTCGCTCGTTAATGGATACAAGCCCACTATAGATGTTCCGTTTTGAACCTCTTGCATCACATAATCTTCAAAACGTGTCATTTTTAGGCATTCATCCGCAACTTGATCCGCTATGTTTGCCGGTATGACCATAATTCCATCATCATCCCCTACAATATAATCGTCTGGAAATACGGCCACATCTCCGCAACCAATAGGTTCATTAATAGCAATGGCTTGGTGCAAAGTTAAATTGGTAGGTGCCGTAGGCCTATTGTGATAGGACGCAAAACTGAGGTCTGCAATTTCGGCAGAATCACGAAATCCACCGTCCGTAACTATACCTTCTACCCCACGCACCATTAAACGAGTTGCCAAAATAGAACCCGCAGAGGCAGCACGAGCATCTTTTCTACTATCTATGACCATAACATAGCCCGCAGGACATTCTTCTACCGCCACACGCTGCAAATGCTTGGGATCCCTAAACACCTCAATGGGATTTAAATCTTCCCTAGCTGGAATATAACGTAACGTATATGCCTTACCTACCATAGTGGGTTTACCTTTCTTAAGAGGTTGGACGCCTTGAATAAATTGATTCCGGAGGCCTTTTTTAAATAGACAAGTGGCAATAGTTGCCGTGCTTACCATTCTTAATTTTTCCGTAGTGGTTTTTTCTTCTGTTGTCATATTTGATTTTGTAATTGGTTTATTCCGCTTTGCTCCAGGTATCCCTTAAAAAGACCAAGTCCTTTTTCATTTTAGCGTAAACTTCTTCCCTATTTATGGTAATCTCTGAAGCACCATGCTCGGCACCTCCAAGATCATATTCTAAATGTAGCGATACCGGTACGTTTATTTTATACTTCTTAAGTAATGAAAAGTAGCGGGTAAAATTTACCATCCCCTCACCTAAAGGCGTATTGATAGGTTGCCACTTGCCTTCTTTCATTCCCCATTTAAAATCTTTTATTATAATGGACCTTATATAAGGGGCAATAAGCCGTAAATCCAATTCCCAACTCAAACCACCTTCGGCTACGGCATGGCGTATATCATATTGGCAACCCATATATTTGCTTTCCGAAGATGGTAATATGGGTGGCATATCCCAAATAGGAGCACCAACATGGTTGCCTGCATGATTTTGATAGCAACCAACTAAATCCAGGTTTTCATTTACTGATTCGAGGTCACTAAAAAGTTTCCTATAGATTTTCTGACTCGCTTCTATGTTACGGTCCTCCGGGTAACTCAACCACCCAGTTCTATAGTGTGAGACTCCTAAACCACTGGCCGTTTCAAGTAGTTGCCTGTCGGTTACGTTCTTCCCATCAAGTACATTTGTGGTTATCATAGTAGACTTTAGTCCATGCTTTTTCATCGCAACTACGGCTTTAGGTAAGTCACGAGCCACATTTTCCGGTAGCACGTGCCCTTTTGGTCTTACGGTTAAATCCAAGCCGTCAAAACCAATTTCAGAAGCCACTTTGGCCATTTCATCATAATCTAAAAATTGTAAATGCTTAGAGAATAAATGAACCTGAAGCCCTTTATTTAAAGGTTTGTACTTTAAATTAAAAGGATTTGCCAGGGGCATCAAAGGAACAGCCAAGGCTACGGAACTGGATTTCTTAATAAAATTTCTTCGATTCAAATAAGTTTTGTTTTTAGCCATAATGGGTTGGTTTTGAAAATGGATTTAACACTTAACATTTTGATAATGATCAAATATAACTATATTTGGTAAACCAATTTGGTAAACCAATTATTTAACAGATGTATAAAAAAGAGAATTTTGTAATAGTTTTAGTGGGTGTTTGCGGTACAGGCAAGAGTATTGTGGGCGATAAAGTTGCTAGGAAACTAGATATTCCATTTTTTGATGCCGATGCTCTCTTCAACGAGCAACTTGCCTCGGATAAAAAAAATAGGACTGACGATTCCAGTACATGGTTATCAGCTATTACAAATTTAATTCAAGAGGAGTTTACCAAAAAAGGTTGTGTGGTATCCTGTTCAATTTTAAAGAAAGAACAGCGTTTACAACTTGCTGAAAATCTTGATTTAAATATTGACTGGGTATTTATGCGCGGTACCTATGAAAAAGTAAACGAACGTTTGGAAAAAGAACATGAACCGCACCAAACCTTATCTTCGCTGCAGTCTGACTTTGAGTCGCTAGAAATTCCTAAAAGGGCCCTTACCGTAGATATTACAAATACCGACCAAGAAATAGTAGATACCATTTTAAAGTATTTAGCACGAAAGTATGGTTGAAGCTTTCTCCACTCTGTAGAAATCAGGATTATAATGCTCTATAATTTGCACAATAGAAAAATATCTCTATTTTTGGTAAACCAAATTGGTTAACCAATTTAATCAAATGCAATAAATAAAAGTAATATTTACAATAATAGGACCATTAGCATTTAAATGGTCGCTGGTGACCCATTGAGAAATTCAAACGTAGGTCTTTAAAAAATTAGCGGTAATCAGCGACCATAATTTTAAATTTAACTGAATTGAAGCTCCTACAAGTATTAAGATTACTTCAATGCTTAACTATCTATATCCGCTGAGAGTTAACCAAAAATAAGATTACGCCCAATATAACAAGACATGAGAATAGCCAAACATACAGCCATAATACCAGTATTAATCTGCCTTTTGTTGGTTATCTTTAATGCATACCCACAAGAACACCCTAATTTAATTTTAACCAAAGAAGGGGTACAAAAAATAAGGGCGGAATTAGGCACTGTTCCTCTTTTTGATGCTACGCTAGAACAGGTAAAATCTGAGGTAGATGCAGAAATAGAGCTCGGTATCAAAACTCCTGTGCCCAAAGATTATTCCGGTGGTTATACACACGAACGCCACAAACGTAACTTTTTAATTCTTCAGAAAGCAGGTGTACTCTACCAGATTCTAGATGATGAAAAGTATGCCGTATACATTAAGGACATGTTGTTCCAATATGAAGGCATGTACAAAGATTTACCAGTACACCCACAAACAAGGTCGTATGCCAGAGGTAAGCTGTTTTGGCAATGCTTAAATGATTCCAATTGGCTGGTGTATGTTAGCCAGGCTTATGATTGCGTATATAATTATTTAACAAAAAAAGAACGCAAACAACTTGAAAAAAACCTATTTAGACCTTTTGCAGATTACATATCAATAGAAAATCCTCAGTTCTATAATCGTGTTCACAACCATAGTACATGGGGCAATGCAGCTGTAGGTATGATCGGACTTGTTATGGGCGATGATGAATTGATACACCGAGCGCTCTTCGGGATAGAAGACGATGGGTTACCTATTGGCGCAAAAGACAATGATGGTGGTTTCATTAAAGTAGAAGGACAGGAAGTAGGGTTTCTTGCCAATGTAAACGAACCATTTTCTCCCGAAGGATACTATACGGAAGGCCCCTATTACCAAAGATATGCCATGTATCCCTTCTTAATATTTGCCGAAGCGCTGCATAATGTAAAGCCAGATGTAAAGATTTTTGAATACAAGGATAGTGTTTTGCTGAAATCGGTTGATGTGCTTATTAACCTTTCTGATGCCGATGGCGAATTTTTCCCCCTTAACGATGCCCAAAAAGGCATGTCCTACAAGTCTAGGGAAGTAGTAACCGCTGTTGATATTGCTTATCACTATGGAGGTCACAACCCTCAATTATTAAGTATTGCAGAAGAACAAGATCAAGTGTTGTTAGATGATTCCGGGCTAGCTGTAGCGTTGGGCATAAGAGATGGAAAAGCAAAAACGTTCCAGAAAAAATCAATCAACCTAACCGATGGTGCCAATGGTGATGAAGGCGGCGTTGGCATATTACGATATGGCGATGAGGACATGACCTTGGTCTACAAATATGCCGCACAAGGCCTAAGTCATGGCCACTATGATAAACTTTCTTTTTCACTTTACGAAAATGGGTCAGAAATATTACAGGATTACGGACTCGCCCGTTTTGTAAATATTGAACAAAAAGGAGGTGGCAACTACCTTAAAGAAAACACCACTTGGGCCAAACAGACTATTGCGCATAATACTTTGGTTCAAAATGAAACCTCGCATTTTGGCGGGAAATATGAAGTGGGCAGCAAACACCACTCGGAGCTATACTTTTTTGATGCATCCAATCCTGAAGTACAAGTAGTAAGCGCCAAAGAGACCAATGCCTATCCCGGAACGGAAATGCAAAGAACCATGGCCATCATAAAAGCCGATGGATTTGAAAAACCCTTTTTACTGGATATCTTAAAAGTAGAATCAAAAACAGAGAATAAATACGATCTCCCCTTTTACTTTAACGGTCAAATAATGCAGACCAATTTTGACTTTACGACACCTAAAACCTTAGAACCCTTAGGTTCCGATAATGGCTACCAACACCTTTGGACGGAAGGAATTGGTCAACCTAAAGAAAATAACTCCAAACTTAGCTGGCTAGAAAAAGGGCATTATTATACACTTACCACTACAAGCTCAAAAAATGATGAGCTCCGTTTTGTACGGATTGGCGCCAATGACCCTGAATTTAATTTAAGGAGAGATGCCGGTCTTGTCATCCGCAGAAAAAACACACAAAACACAACCTTCGTTTCCGTGATAGAATCTCATGGAAATTATAGTCCAGTATCGGAATTCTCCGTTAATTCAAATAGTGCAATTTCGAAAATAGAAATTATGTTAGATACCAAAGAGTACACATCAATACTGATAGAAACAAAATCCAATGGTGAGCAACTAATGTTATTAGTATCTAACAAAGATAAGGGCGCTGATAAAGAGCATATTTTAAAGATAAAGGAAATTGTATACCGTTGGACCGGTCCTTTTCAATTTGTTACTATCAAGAAGTAACAAGAATATAAGTTCTTAGGGAAAGATATGTATGAGAAACCATAAGATTTAACTAAGGTTTGAGGGTGTCTTCTATACTATTCAGCACCAAAGATGAACTAATTAGGGTTAACCTATACTACTTTTAAAATCCTATTTATTAATTTGAATTGATTCTATAATTTGATTTTTAGACCTTATTCCAATAAGAGAATGAAAACCAAATTATAGAATTTCTAGTTCTCCCTTCAAATAGTTTTTTGTAAAAAAGAGAATTCGTTATTTAAACTGAAGAGGTATTTTTTGATACTACTTTTTGTCTCCAAAATAAGAGACCCCATCGCCACTTAAAAAATCTTCTCTTACAGGGCTAAATGTATCGATCAACATTCCTTCTTCTAAACAAACTGCACTGTGTAACAAATTAGGTTCAATGTACACTCCGTCTCCCGCTTCTACAATTTTCTTTTCGCCATTAATTTCAAATTCAAATTTACCAGAAACACAGTAGGTAGCTTGTGTATGAAAATGTTGATGTGGCGCCCCTAATGCTCCTTTATCAAATTTCACTTTCACCATCATAATTTGGTTATCGTAACCCAAGAATTTCCTTGAAACTCCTCCTCCAAGTTCTTCCCAATCCATTTCTTTTGTGATGATGTATTTTTCACTAAATCGTTTCATTTTTTTATATGATTTTTTATGATACTAATTACCTAAGCAAGATAATTTATTTCGGATAATTAAAGAAGAAAAAGCTAGGAATTATAGGGGTTAAATCCATATATTTTTTCGTTTTTTAATTCTGAATGTCAATACTTTACATATATTTATATAATAAGCGGGAAATAGAAAATAAATATCCATAATTCAGCATTTAAAAACGGTTTTTTTGTGATTATATCATCTTAAAATCACCTTCTGTATTCCTATTAAAATCTTCTAAGTACCACTACTTTTTACCCAAAAGTAGCTGCCAAAAAATCCCCAATTGAAGACTTGTTACACGAAAAATTTAATCCAGAAATTAAAATTGCGATTGCATAGGTAAAATTTAACATTATAAAACAGCCTTTTGACATGGATTCTTTAGTCGAAAAAGCCCATTTGGTATGCAAAATCACACCTCCAAGGTATGATAAACCAACTACCTTTAACGATAGTCATTACATTCACATTTACTACTTTTTCTATTGGAATCACACTCTAAACAGTCTGTACATAGAATGCTATTTTTCTATGGGTATTTTTGGAGAACATTTCACATCAAAAGAGCTCAGAAGTCGTTTACTTTATGGGCTCTGCCCAAAATCAAAAGGCCGGTAAGTTCTCATTTACAAGGACTAAAAAGTGAGCTATATAAAATTGCATTTATCTGTTTAATTAATAAATTCTCACCTAAAAAGCATTTAATAACCCTCATTGGCAACAGCCCTGTTTTATTGCCAATTAGATAAATTAACATCTTACAAAATACTAGATACTCAAAATACCATTGTAATTTTTCTAATATTATTTTTTTTTAACAAAGTATTAAGTTATATTTGGTAAACCAAATTGGTTAACCAGTATGGGAAACCAATTAAAAGATAGAACAACTAGCGAGTATTAATTAAAGAAATACCTAATGAAAGTATAAAGTACACAGAAAAAAAAAAGGACGGGCGCACACCCATACTTATAATTCAAATTACTTCATTCTGAAGGGAAGTAATACTAAGAACACGTACAACTTACTATACAAGCTCATTACAAAAACACAAAATTCAGAGACGTTAATGAGCTACGTGCTTTAGTAAGTTGATGATCAAATGAGATTCGCAAACCTTCTCATTGAGGTGTCGGGCCTTAAACCGATGAACATTACTAACTTAACATTAACACAAATGAATTTAAAAGCTAAACTAACGCTTATAGCATTATTGTGCTTCAATTTATCGCTATTCGCACAAGACAACTACTCGCTGTCAGGTACAGTTTCCGATGAGGACAATGTTCCAATACCAGGAGTAAACGTCATTATTAAAAACACCACAACAGGTACATCTACAGATTTTGACGGAGTATTCCAAATAGAGGTTTCAGAAGGCGATCTTCTTCAATTTTCTTACATCGGCTATGTAACCCAGACCATTGCTATAACCGGTCAGGAAGAAGTATCGATTACCATGACAGAAGACGCCAGCCAACTAGAGGAAGTTGTTGTTGTAGGTTATGGTACTCAGAAAAAATCAACGCTTACCGGTTCAATATCTAAAGTTACCAACGAAACTCTAGATCAAATTGCAGTTTCAAGGGTAGATGATGCTCTTGTAGGGCAAGTGTCCGGTGTTAACATTCAAGCCACCAATGCAGAAGCCGGTGGCGCACCTACTATTACTATTAGAGGTATTGGATCGGTAACAGCAGACTCAGGACCTGCGCTAGTGGTTGACGGGATAATTGTAAGTTCAGAATTCCTTGGAAACCTTGATATGAACGATGTTGAATCTTTTGAAATATTGAAAGATGCCGCATCTGCCGCTATTTATGGTAGTGAAGGTTCTAACGGGGTTATTTTAATTACAACTAAGAGCGGTAAGGCCGGGAAAACAAAATTTAGTTATCAGACCTACACCGGTTACAAAAACGCTCACAAAAGTGATGACTACTCAAAAAGTGTTTCCGATTGGGCAGCAAAAGAATTGGCTGCAACCGGTACGCTTTCCAATGAAACACAATATGCACAACTCTTAGTTAGCACTACAGGTGTTGATAGAGACTGGCAGGATGTTTTCTTTGATGGAGGAACGGTAACAAGTCATTCCCTATCCGCAAGAGGTGGCTCAGAGGATACGCAATTTAGTGCCTCTTTAAGGTACTTAAGTGATGAAGGTGTGGTTATAACAGATGACTATAAGTTATATACGGCCAGTTTAAAGGTTAACTCTAAAATAGGAGAAAAACTAAAATTTGGACTTAGTGCTACACCGTCCTTTACAAAACAAAGACGTTTACCAACATCCATACACAACCCTATACGCCAGTCGCCTTGGTTGCCAATATATCATACAGAAGAATCTCTTCAGTTTATTGACCGTAGCGCTTATCCAGACGTTGGAGTTGGAGATTACTTCTATGAAAATCACTTATTAAACTTAGATATTAATGGTGATGGAAGTACAAGCAGACCTCGTACTTCAGGAGATTCAAACCCGTACGCACAATATGTTGAAAGAGAACATTATGAGTACAACACCAAACTTTTTGGATCAACGTATTTAAGTTATGAAATTGCAGACGGTCTAACCGCCAGAACTTCATTAGGTGTAACTCTTGAGCAACGAAAGAGAACAAGATATGATGGTACCATGTATCATGCAAGTGGTAACAGTAATGCCGCTTACTATTTAGCAAATAGGTTTAGAAGTAGGTTGATTTCCGATAACACCTTAAACTACTCTAAAACTTTTAATGACAAACATGATCTAAATCTACTTTTAGGTATGACCGCACAAAGAAGGGTATCGGAAGAAAGTATTACTACAGGTAGCGGATTTTCCAATGACCTGTTGAAAAACTTCCAAGGTGCTACCCTAGTCGATATACCTACTGAAACCAATACAGAGTTAAAAAAGTTGGGTTATTTTGCTAGAGTAAACTATGCTTACCAAGGAAAATATTTATTCAATGCCTCTTTTAGACGTGACGGGAGCTCGGTTTTTGGAATCGACTCCAAATGGGGTAATTTCCCAGCAGCATCTATAGGTTGGAACGTTTCGAAAGAAAATTTCCTAGCGAACAGCAATGCTATAAACAATTTAAAATTCAGAGCTAGTTTTGGTCTTACCGGTGCAGAGAATTTTAATGTGGGTGATGATGTTGTAAATTCATGGCCATATTTAGCGTTATTACAAAACTCCAACGCGGTTGATAACGGTAATGTAAATGCAGGTGTTTCACCACGGAACATTGCCAATGCTTTATTACAATGGGAAGCATCAGAAGAATTCTCTGTTGGATTGGATTACGGGTTTTTCACCAATAGAATTTCAGGTTCTTTGGATTACTACAGAAGAACTAGTGATGAACTCTTATTAAACAACCCTGTATCTTACCTTACCGGTTTTAACAATGGTATAGTAAACTTAGGTAAAGTTCAAAATAGTGGATGGGAACTAGAGGTAAGAACCAAAAATATTGTTGGGGAGAAATTCTCTTGGAATTCAACTTTTATCGCCTCTACTAACAAAAATGAACTACTCGCTTTTGGAGATTCCAACAATGCATTAATTGAAGATGACTATGGTAGAAACTCTCAATGGATCAACAGAATAGGAGAACCTATATCTTCCTTCTGGGGTTATGTTGTTGATGAAGAAGCTTTTGATGAAACTTCCTTTAGAACAACGTATGTAGATAGCCCTTGGAACAGAATTAATGGTCAATCAGATGATACTATTGTGAAAGATCTAAATGGCGATGGGCTAATTACAGAAGAGGATAAAACTATACTTGGAGATCCATATCCAGATTTGAACTATAGCTTTACAAATGAATTTAAAATAGGAGATTTTGACTTCTCTCTTATGGTTCAAGGAAGCGTGGGTGGCCAGGTAAATAATATTGGTGACCAATATTTCTATAACTGGTTTGGTAACAGAACCAGAAGTGGTGGTGAAGCAGAAGCAGTTGCAAACGGTTTAGTACCCCATGAATCTTTTATTCAAGAAAAAGTATTGACCAGTGAGGTCATTGCAAGCTCAGATTACTTTTCATTAAGAAACGTAAACGTTGGTTATAATTTCCCTGCAGATGTAACTACAAGATTAGGTTTAGAAGGTCTAAGACTTTACGCCACCGCTCAAAATCTAATTTACTTAACTGCAGATGATTACCATGGCTTCAACCCAGAACATGTTGATGGTAGTAACCCAAGAGCATATGGCTCGCAAAGAGCAGGAACACCAATATTTAAGACGGTTACTTTTGGTCTAAACCTTGACTTTTAATCTAAAAAAACAAAAAATGAAACATATAAAATATTTAATTTTTGTCATAACAGTGTCCGTTTTTGTTTCTTGTGATACGGATGAATACTTAAACCCTCTGCCAGACACGGCAGTTGCAGTAGATGCTTTTTTCCAAACTGATTCAGATGTATTAGCTGGGGTGATAGGTATTTACGATGCCCTTCAGGGAGTAAATGAAAATACGACCAGTAATATTGGTGATGTTAACAGAGGCGTGCAATTTGAACACCTTTTAACCGAGCATAGAACCGATAATACCAGAAATGCTACGCTAGAAGGTTCAAAAGCCGACTTTCACAGGTATACCGTTAATGCAAACAATGTGGAGTCCGAAGATTATTACGCCTCTATGTACGAAGTTATTTTTAGAGCTAATAACATCCTGAACTTTATTGACATAGCAGATGCGAGTAACCAAGCAAAATATACAGCAGAAGCTAAATTTTTAAGAGCATATGCCTACTTTAAACTGGTTAGAATGTATAGTGATGTACCCTTAATTACTAGAGTTGTAGGTCCTACGGAAAATGAAGCTCTTTTTACGAGAACCCCGGTATCAGAGGTTTACACTCAAATTGTGGCAGACTTACAAGAAGCAGCAAGTGTATTGGACAACTCTTCCAAATCAAGAGCATCTAGAGCTGCGGCACAGGGTATTCTGGCCAAGGTATACTTAACACAGCCAAATCCAAACTACACAGGTGCTCAACAGATGTGTGAAGCAGTCATTAATAGTGGAAACTTTAGTTTACAAAGCAACTATTCTGATGTTTTCTATTCCGAATTAAATGATGAAATTATTTTTGCTGTACAATATGTAACTGGTAATAGCCTTGAAAGTCAAAGTTTTTCTTCTGAATTTACTTCAGGAGGTAGACGTCAAGGTCAAGAAGATGGTCAGAATATTGTAAACGATAATCTTATAGAAGCATTTGAAGAAGCTGGAGGTAACAGAACCGAAGTTTCTTATTTTACATTTCCCGATGCAACAGAAGTTACAAAGTTCTTGCCTGAAGGATCTGACGTTACCGCTACACCTCCAACCTATGGCGGAAGTTCTCGAGATGCGGGTAACGACTATATCGCCCTGCGTTACGCAGATGTACTATTGATGCATGTTGAAGCTATTATGGCCGGTGGTGAATCCACCAACAACGCTGCCGCCTTAAACTCTTTTCAAAAAGTAAGGGATAGAGCGGGCTTAACAGCTACTGTAAGCAATATTACCAAAGACGAACTTCTACTCGAAAGAAGGGTAGAATTGGCCTTCGAAAACCAAAGATGGTTTGATTTGTTAAGGTTTGGTGTTGCCGATGCCGTTTTAAGTGCACATGCCACCGAGCTAGGTTACGCATTTGATGCCAGAAAATTGTTATTACCTATTCCGGCAAGAGAAATAAATATTAGTGGTGGCCTTTTGACCCAAAATCCAGGATATTAATACTCAAATACTTAAACAATGTATAAAGAAAATATTTTCAAAAAAATAAAATTATTGCTCTTAGGTATAGTTACAACGGGTTCATTCATTAGTTGTGATGACAGTCTTTTTAGAGATGATTTACCAGATGCTAATTCCAAGGTAGACACCGTATTTCCAGAAGCTAATTTTGATTATACAGCAGACCAAGAAAATTTTAAGGTCATAAATTTCACCGACCTTTCTAGTGAAGCATCAACCTATGCTTGGGATTTTGGAGGAGGAGCTACTTCCACAGAACAAGATCCTACCCATACCTTTGATGGGGAAGGAGTATACCCTGTTACTTTTACAGCCAGTGATGGAAACAATGAATCTTCGTCAATTACCATAGATGTAGTTGTAGAAGATAAACTAGTATCAGCTTTTGAATGTGCAGATTTTAATTGTGATCCAAGAACTCCTTGGGGAGGAGGACGTGGTACAAGTACATATTCAGGAAGTTCTTCACCAACACCTCCAGAAGGAAACGGTGGTGCTAAGATTAGTAGCTCTTCACAATTTCTTGATCAAACCATATTAGTGCTTCCAGGCAGAACATATGAGATCACTTTTTGGTACGTAAGTAAGTCTAGTGGTACATCTGCAGGAACATTGCTAATTGAAGATGCAGACAATCCTGATGAGCCTGCATTCCTAAATCAGGAAATTCCATTATCCTCAACTGCTAGCTCCTATGAGCCCATATCATTCCGGGTTGAAACAGGAGATGCAACGGAAAACATGAGATTTAATATTGAATATGCTGGCACTGAATCTAGGTTTTCTAAAATCAGCATAGAGCAGATTGAATAATCAATTCTAATGAAATACTACTATAGGAATACATTCCTTTTATAAGAATTGTATTTCTATAGTAATTAATATCACAACAGATGTATTTGCCTTTGTTGCCATTTGTAAGCTTTACCCGGCATACTAATTCAACAAAGAGAAACAAACCACATAAAAAAGAAAAAAAATGAATTTAATAAACAAAGGAATAAGTGTCTTGTTCATAACGGGCCTTATATGGTCATGTGAAGATGACGATTACACCACAATAGCCCCGGAAGCTTCATCTGGCGGTGAAACTATGAGCGTATTGTCTAGTTTTTCTGCTACTCCCGGTCCTGACGGAGATGGCAATGAAGATGGCACCTATATTACAGTAACACCTGTTTCCGTTGGTGTTGATTCTTATATTGTAGATTTTGGTGACCCAGATAGTACTTCAGATGTTATTACTATATCCGAGCAAGGTGGTTCTGCTTCTTATGATTACCCTAACTCAGATGAAGAAGTTGAATACACCATAACCGTAACCACCAAAGCTGCTGGTCAGGATGATATTATCAAATCAGATGAGATTACAGTTACACACTCACCAAACGTTGTTGGATCAGCACCTGCTTCCCCTACAGGTAATCGTGCAGATGTGTTTGCCATCTTTAGTGACGGTATTGATTTTGACGGTGGCTTTCTTCCGTATGGAGAATCTTTGGATGCGATTGAGACCAATATTGTGACTACTACTGCCTCTGAAAATGAGGTAATTCAATATTCTAGATTAGGAGAAAACGATGCTGTTCTTTCCTTTGGAACGGAAGACAAGCCAGAAGAAATCATTGTGGCAGAAGCTTTTGCTGCCCCTGCAAATGATGATCCAGACGGTATAGGAGCTACAGATATACATTTTGATGTATACTCCGATTTTGCTACCGGGATAGATAAATTAAAAATAACTTTGATAAACGACGATAGCGGAGATGAATACGTACTTGACGGCGTAGAATTGACAGACGGTGAATGGGCTAGCCTAGATTATGACTTGGCTACTGATTTTTCTGCTCCAGTTGTTAGAATTGACCAAATAAAATTTGAACTTGGAACAGGTGGTACGGCCAATTCCAATGCTACAATTCATGTAGATAACATTTACCTTTCTAAAGACCCCACTTCTGAAATATTAAACGGAGGTTTTGATCTAAGTACTGCTCAGTGGAAAATTGCTACACATACGGACGGGAACACAGATGCATTTAACGGTAGTTCGGACGGATCTTGGACCAACTATGACGGTTCCGATAACGGAAGTAAAACACGTGGAGCAAAATGGTCTAGCAGTACTTCTGGAGGCCCGCTTAACAGTGCTAGCAGCAGATACGGTTACCAAGCACTTACATTAACCCCTGATACGGATTATATCTTAGAGTTTGAGTACGCTATAAAAGACGACCAGTCAGATGATCCCATTGGAGGTAGAAGAATGGTTGCCGTTGTCTTGGACGGCCATTTTACGGATGGTGCAGATGCTATAGCGGCCGAAAGCAGCAACTTAGCTAGTCATGTTGGTACTATAGCCGAAGGCAAATTCTCCGATACGGTAGGGACTTCAGTTCAAGTACCATTCACTTCAAATGAAAGTGGCGAGGTAGCCATATGGCTTTATGCCGTTACTTCTGTAGATGGTTGGTTTGACAATGTTAAAGTATATGAAGCACCATAATTGAGCATAGATGAGTTATTTCCGAAAAGAAATAGTACTATCCATTTTAATAATTTTTATATCTGTAAACGCTACTTCCCAAAACAAGGGAAGTAGCCATACAGAATCGGCTATAAAAACTAAAAAATCAAGAAAGAAAAAGAAGGTAAAACTTCCTAAAATCAATCTAAGTAACTGGAAAGTTACTATTCCAGAGGGCACAGGAAAAGGAGGAGCAATTAGTGTTCAGCCACCGGAAATTTTGGATTATGCTACAAATGAGACTTTAAAGCTTTATATGTACAATGATTCCACCAAAGGAGCGCTAACATTCTATGCCTACCCTACCTCAGCTACTACTGCGAACACAAAATATTCTAGATCGGAACTTAGGGAGCAAATGGTTCCTGGTGACGATAACGTTAATTGGACCTTTAAACAAGGTGGAACTTTAAGGGCTAAACTGTCCGTTGACGAAGTTTCAAAAGATAAGAACGGTAAATATCACAAAGTAATCATTCTACAAATTCACGGACGATTAACAGATGATCAACGCGATTTAATTGGTCAAAAAGACAACAACGCTCCACCGGTATTAAAAATTTACTGGCAGAACGGCAAAATTAGGGTGAAGACCAAAAAACTAAAATTTGCCGGTATAAATTCTGTAGGAATATTACATGAAGAAGCTTGGACAGATGATGAAGGACACAACTTTGAAGAAAAAGTAGATTTTAGAAAATTTCAGATAGAAATAAAAGTTACCGATGGAAAAATGGTGGTTTCATTAAATAAAAATGAATACGCCGTTTATGATGATTTTAATATGAAACGTTGGGGCATATTTGAAAATTACTTTAAAGCGGGCAACTATTTTCAAAGCAGAGATGAAGGTTCTTTTGCCAAAGTCAGTTTCTACGAACTTGAAGTAGAGCACTAATAAAAGTAAGTATGAATATGCAGAGTACTACAATATGGCTTATAAAATTGATAACTAAAAAGGTATTGATTTTAATTATGCTGTTCAATATAATCAGCTGTGATAAAACCTCTGATACCATTGAACAAGAGACCATAGAGAAAGAAGAAGTTGAGGAAGAAATTGAAACTACAGAAGAGTTAGCCGAGGAAGAAGAAGAAGAAGAAGTTGAAGAAGAATATTTCTTACCCAACATTGATTTGAGTAACTGGAAGGTAACCCTACCCATTGGCGCCCCAGATGAAGTAGAGCCACCAGAAATTTCCAGTTATGCTACTGACGCGCGTTTACTCCCGTACATGTATAATGATTCAACAGATGGCTCATTAGTTTTTTATGCCTTGCCAAACTCCTCAACCGCAAATTCCTCTTATTCACGAACTGAATTAAGAGAACAAATGGTTCCCGGAAGTAACAATACAAATTGGACTTTCAGCCAAGGCGGCCGTATGAAGGGTACTTTAGAAGTACCCGAAATCACTAGAGATGCCGAAGGCAAATATCACCGAACAATCATCATGCAGATTCATGGACGGTTAACCAATGAACAGAAAGAGCGTATAGGAGAAGATGATAACAATGCTCCTCCAATATTAAAAGTCTATTGGCAGAATGGTAAAATCAGGATATTGACCAAGGTGCTGAAAGATATCAATGCTTCTGATGAAGAAATATTACACACGAATGCATGGGAGGATAATGATGGATATACTTTTTCGGAAGAAATAGGAACAAATAAATTCACTTTAGAAATAATAGCATCCGAGGGCAAATTAGAGATTGTTTTAAACGAAACGGATTCTGTTGTATACCAAGACATTCATATGGATAAATGGGGTGTTTTTGAAAATTATTTTAAAGCAGGAAATTATCTCCAAAGTCGTGACGAAGGCAGTTACGCCAGGGTAAAATATTACACCCTAGAAGTATCTCACTGATTGTTAAAAGTGGGAATGAATTTAAATTATAATATCAAGAATTGAGTTGTTTTGAGTTAGATTGAGAGTAATTTTTCCGGCCCGCTCACCACGGGTCGGTAAAATTTCAACTACCCCTGCTCCACCATCAAAACAGATTTTTGATAGGTTTTTTACAGTTTTAGTAAACCAACCTGATTAACCATTTTTGAACTGTACACGCGATATGAAATTAGAAATACTGACCAAACACGAAAATAGAGAAATACAAAATGGTATTATTTTAAAAATCCGTGAGCTCATTAATTACAAAAATCTTGAGCCAGGAGACAAGTTACCGGCGGAGAGAGTCCTATCCGAGAAATTTGGAGTCAGTAGAACCAGCGTGCGTGAAGCCATTCAAAAACTTGAATTTTATGGAATACTAAATTCCAAACCACAGAGCGGAACTTTCATAGCGGACATTGGCCAAGTTGCCATGAACGGTATGATCGATGACATCACCAGTTTGGAAGAACAAGATTTTATTTCATTAGTAGAAACCCGAATTTTACTGGAACTAAAAACGGTAAAACTAGCCGCCCTAAGAAGAACCGATGAAGATTTAAAACGTATTAAACTTGCTTTTGATGCCTATAAAAAGAAAGTGATTTCTGGAGAAGATTGTCTAGAGGAAGACTTACTATTTCATTTAGCCATAGCTGCTGCCAGTAAAAATAGTACTATAAACACGCTCATGCTGCTCATCACTCCCGAGATTATTGTTGCCTATGATATAGACCGTGTTTGTGATGGCGATGTGGCCCTATCCGAAGTTAAAAAGCATGAAGATATATATATGGCAATTCGGGATCAGAACCCAAATTTAGCTAAAGAAAAGATGAAATTACATTTTAGCAAACTATACGATTATATATACGGAGAAGACAGAAAAATTAAGATTCCCAAAGGATAAGATATAGTAAAAGTAATTTAAAATATAAAGTTCAGAACTCGTAAGCTGGCGGATTAATTACCCATTGAAAAACCACATAATGAAAACTAAGCTATTGCTTATAGGTCTCATTTTACTTCTGCTATCCTGTGGTGACAATTCAAATGGAAAAACACTACATGTAAACGATATTCCAGAATTAAACAAAGCGATTAAAGAAAGTGTACCCGGAGATGAAATTGTAATGGCAAACGGGATTTGGAAAGACTTTCAAATCTCATTTTTTGGAAAAGGTACTAAAGAGCAACCTATTACCTTACGTGCAGAAAATGCAGGAAAAGTTTTCATAGAAGGCAAATCTTACCTTTACCTTGGAGGTGAGCATCTTATAGTTGACGGGCTATACTTTAGAAATGGATATTCGCCTAAAAGTTCCATTATTCGTTTTATGATCAATGAAGATAGCATTGCTTACAACTCTAGAGTTACAAACTCTGTTATTGAAGATTTTACCAAACCAAATAGATTGGTCAATGATCGCTGGATAGAGTTTTACGGTAAATATAATCAATTGGACCACTCATACGTTTCAGGAAAATCTAATGATGGTGAAACCTTACGGGTCTTTTTCACGGGTAATGAGCATATCAACAACCACCATCAAATTGTAAATAATTACTTTGGCCCACGTCCTAGAAAAGGGGGACCAAGGGCGGAAACCATACGGATTGGAGACAGCAAAACACGGGTCTCTCCTAGTTTTGCCAATGTATCGGACAATTACTTTGAAGCATGTAATGGCGAAGTTGAAATTATATCCGATAAAACCAACTTCAACACCTTCAAAAACAATATATTTTACAAATGTGAAGGCTCACTAGTCCTTAGACATGGAAGCTATGCGACGGTTGATAGCAACATTTTTATTGGAGACGATGATTCCGATTTTTATGGAGGAATCCGCGTGGTAAATACAGGACACTGGATTACCAATAACTACTTCTTTAAAATTAAAGGAACGCAATTCCGAAGTCCACTTGCGATCATGAACGGAATTCCCATGACCCCTTTAAATCGGTACCTTCAGGTTAGTGATGTTGTTGTGGCCTATAACACTTGGGTAGATTGTAAATCTCCTTGGCAAATAGGAGTTGGTCAAAACCTTGAAAGTGCAGATGTACTTCCGGCTAGTGAAATACGATCAGCACCACCTATACGCACTATCCTAGCAAATAATATTATTTACAACACACAGGTAGATGAGACCCCTTTTATAAATCTTAGTTCTACTGATGGAATTCAATTTAAAAATAATATCATAGATAATGACGGTGTAGCTTATAGCCAAAACGGCAATCTAAATAATGGCGCCCTAGAAATGCAAAAAATAAACGATTGGCTTTATGTACCTGTAAAATCGGAAAACACAATTTTGGAGGATATCCATATGGGTTATGATTTTTCTAGGATTGATCAAGATATTTTCGGGGCATCAAGAACTCAATTAAATAGCGTTGGAGCAATCAATGAATCCTCTACTGCATCTAATTTCTCCATTGACAGAAAGAAATACGGTCCCACCTGGTTTTCTACTGAAAAAAAGCTGGTAGAGCCAAAAATTCATACTGCCACAGCTACGGCTGGCGAACTTACCAAAAAAATTAGTGAAGCCGTTTCAGGAGATATCATTGAGTTAAAAGACACCTTATATGCTCTCCCAAATTCACTTAAAATAGATAAGGAAATTACACTTCGCCCGGCAAATCGTTCCAGCAAAACCACTCTTATATTTACAAGTAAAAAAGATTCCGTAGCATTTAAAATGCACCCTAAAGGAATAATCAAATTACAAAACCTCATATTACAAGGTAAAAAAAACAAATACGCCTTTGCCCCTCTAAAAGAAAATATGGCTTCAGCATATAATATGTATATTGAAAATTGTGAAATCAATGATTTCCATTATGTACTAAAAGCTTTCCCAGGCTCATTTGCCGACACCATCAACTTCAAAAAAACAACGATTAAAAACTGCCAGAACGGTATAGAACTGGCGGCCGAGGACAAAGGCGATTATAATGCAGAAATGGTATCCTTTGAAGATTGTACATTCGAAAATGTAAATAACAATGTCATTAATTTTTACCGAGGTGGTTATGACGAATCAACTATAGGAGGTTCTCTAAATATCACAAATAGTTCTATTACCAATAGCGGTCAAAGCAAAAACAACGATATTTTGATTAAAACAAGAGGAATTATCAATGTGAATATCCAAAACAACTCCTTTAAAAATAATCAGGTAGAGCTTGTTGCCCTATTGTGGGGAGAACAAAACAACCATCACAAGAACAACACCATAACAAATTCCGGAAAAATTAAGGTTGAAGAACAGCAAAAACTTAAGATACTCTACTAACAAACTGATAACAAAGAAAATATCCCCCAAGGGAAGTTTCTTAGCCCAAGTTAGTTACAACATAAAAAATAAACAATGGAAAACCCAGCACCCAAATCATCGTTCATAAAAAAAATTCTAGCTATTGTCCTTGCTTTTGGTCCGGGTATTTTTGCCATTGGTTATACCATTGGTACCGGTAGTGTAACTTCTATGATTGTAGCAGGTAGCACTTACGGTATGCAATTACTATGGGTCTTGATCTTAAGTTGTGTTTTCTCCGGCATGCTTATGTATGCCTATGGAAATTATGGTTTGGTAACTGGTGAGACTGCACTATACGCATTTAAAAAACATATTAAATGGGGCAAACCCATAGCTATTCTAATCATTCTGGGAGTTTCTTTTGGCCAGTGGAATTCCCTCATGGGCATTCTAGGTATTTCCGCTAATATCATTTTTGAAATATTTTTGATCTACTTCCCCTCACTGGCAGAACATCAATATGAATTGGTACTTACCATCGCCATTGCTGTAATTGCTATTATGTACCGCTTTTTGTTGATAGGAAAATATGTATTCTTTGAAAAAATACTTGTGATTTTCGTAACCATAATGGGTCTTTCCTTCTTTGTTTCTCTTTTTATGGTTTTTCCGCTACCTATAGAAATAGCAAAAGGTCTTATACCCACCATACCAAAAGTTGAAGGCGGTAGTATGATGGTAGCGGCCTTTGTTGGAACGACCATGGCCTCCGCAACGTTTTTATCCCGTCCCCTTTTTGTAAAGGGGAAAGGTTGGACCATAAAAAACCTAAAACAACAAAAGAAGGATGCCATTATTGCCGCATCTCTTGTTTTTGTTATTAGTGCATCGGTAATGGCCGTAGCCTGTGGTGCTTTATTCCATGACGGACAACCTGTTACAAAAGTGTTGGACATGGTAAACACTCTAGAACCGGTTGCCGGCAAATTTGCTCTTACGCTTTTCTTTTTTGGAACTTTAAGTGCTGGATTGTCCTCTATTTTTCCATGTTTACTCATTGCCCCTATCCTACTTGCAGATTATCAATCCGGGGAATTGGACACGAGTTCAAAGCAGTTTAAGGTTATAACAGCCATAGCGTGTTTATTTGCTTTAATAGTTCCTGTTTTTGGAGCTAACCCAATAGAAATGCAAATTGTATCTCAGGTTTTCAATGTTTTTGTTCTTCCTTTAGTGATACTCGGTATTATCCTATTGATTAATAATGCCAAGCTCATGAAAACCCACAAAGCAAAACTTCCTTTAAATATTGGTTTGTTTGCGGCATTGTTCTTCTCATGTATAATTTCCTATAACGGAGTTGTTGCTCTCATTGATTACTTCTAAAACGAAATACATCTACACCCCTACTATCTCAAATGAAAGCGCAAATTTGGTAGCGTAGTCAGGATTGAACTTAAAAGTGTAAGGTCCTATTTATACTAGTTTTCTTAATATTTAACCAGCTTCTGTATCTTTAACAGGCCAGTGTAGCTTCCATAAATAACCTCTTACCCCTTTAAACCCAGGGCTCTCCACTACTATCAAATAATTTAGCATCTCACGACCCTTTAAAATGGCAGTTCTATTATAGACTCCTATAAATTTCTCATTATTAATTTTTATTTAACAAAGTAATCGCATATATTTGGTAAACCAATTTGGTTAACCAGTATGGAAAACCAATTAATCAAAGAATATCTGATTTAAATACGTAAAGGAATACCCTATGAAAATATAAAAACACTCAAATAAAAAAAGGATGGGTGCACGCCCATCCTTTCAACTAAAATTACTTCATTCTGAAGGGAAGTAATACTAAGAACATGTAGATTTTACTATACACGCTCATTACAAAAATACAAAAAATAAGGGACACTACTGAGTTATGTGCCTTAGTAGTAAAGTAAAAGTGAAAAACCATTCTTTACAGAGGATGATTATTTATTGCCTTTGCCAGAAGATGAGCTAGAAAGAAACCCCAACTTAACACAGAATCCTGGATACTAATAAATAGTCCTCTTTGATTAAAGAATTAATGATATAAAGATTGTTGTTTTGAGTTAGATTGAGAGTAATTTTGCCGACTCGCTCACCACGGGTCGGTAAAATTTAAAAAATCACTGGACGCCCGTAAAAGCGGAGCTTTTTAATGTTAAAAATACTTTTTTAGTACGTTTATTTTATTTAATTTTAACAAACCAATCTGGTTAACCAATTTTTGACATACGGTCCCTATGAAACTAGAAATATTAACAAAACACGACAATAGAGAAGTTCAAAATGACATCATTTCTAAGATCCGTGATCTTATAGATTATAAAAATCTTGAACCAGGAGATAAGCTGCCTGCTGAGAGAGTATTATCCGAGAAATTTGAAGTCAGTAGAAGTAGTGTGCGTGAAGCCATTCAAAAACTCGAGTTTTACGGGATATTGAATTCTAAACCTCAGAGTGGGACTTTCATTGCCAACATTGGCCAAATTGCCATGAAGGGTATGATAGACGATATTCTTAGTCTGGAAGAACAGGATTTTAAATCTCTTGTAGAAACCCGTATTCTATTGGAATTAAAAACAGTACGATTAGCGGCCATTAGAAGAACCGATGAAGATTTAGAACGTATCAAGTCCGCTTTTGATGCATACAAAGTTAAAATGATAGCCGGTAAGGATTGTTTAGAGGAAGATTTGCTTTTTCATTTAGCAATTGCAGCTGCCAGTAAGAACAGTACCATGAACACACTTATGCTGCTGATAACACCGGAGATTATTGTTGCTTATGATGAAGACCCAGTTTGTGATGGAGATGTAGCCCTATCCGAAGTGAAAAAACATGAAGATATTTATTTGGCCATATTAAACCAAGACCCACAATTAGCGAAGGAGAAGATGAAAATACATTTTGCCAAGTTGTATGATTACATCTATGGTGAGAACAGAATTATTAAAGCAAAGAAAGGATAAAAGTGCACGATTTGTCCTGTCAATATACACTGAAGGGAATAACTAATACTAAAAAATAACTTATCCAATGAAGGCCAGGCTAAAGCCAGGCATACCTTATCCTATTTATAAAGAGTAATTAAATTACTCAAATACAGGCTCTTAGAATAGCCTCTCTCCTATTGAAAAGAATAGGGCTAGCCATTCTTATGCCTTGATACAACGAACCATTTAAACGAAGAAAGATGAAACTCAAAGGTTTAAGATGGTGGGTAATAGCTTTAATTGCTTTGGCCACCGTTATCAATTACATTGATAGACAAGCACTGCCTGTTCTATGGCCGGACATCGCAGAGGATTTATATCCAGATAAAACTGCCGATGAACGTAAAGGAATTTATGCAATTATTTCTACAATATTCATATTTTCCTATGCATTTGGTCAAGCCATTTTTGGGAAAATATTCGATAAGCTTGGTACGAGAATAGGTTTTACGTTGTCCATTGGTTTTTGGTCTATTGCCACGGCTTTACATGCTTTTGCGAGAGGAATAGTCTCCTTAAGTATTTTTCGTTCTTTATTAGGAATTTCAGAAGCAGGTAACTGGCCGGGAGCGGCTAAAGCTAATGCGGAATGGTTTCCAACAAAGGAAAGAGCTTTTGCCCAAGGATTATTTAATTCTGGTGCAGCAATTGGAGGTATTGTTGCCTTTCCCACAATTGGACTATTATCCGTTTATTTCAGCTGGAACTGGATTTTCATATTAGTAGGTGTAACAGGATTGTTATGGCTCATACCATGGTGGATTTTAGTAAAGTCACCTCCAAAAAAACACCCCTGGATAACAGACGAGGAACGAGAGTATATCTTAACCGGGCAAAAAAACCAGGATGAAGATGCCGATGGCGTATTTGATGATGGCTACAACCCAGAAACCGGAAAGATGCTTAAGCATAAAGAAAGTTGGGGAGTTATCTTGGCTTCGGCCGCACTAGACCCTATATGGTGGTTATTTATCTTTTGGATTCCTATTTACCTAAACGAGGTGTATGGAATGGATGTAAAGTCAATCGGTTTTTATGCCTGGGTACCTTATGTGGGTGCCATGCTAGGAGCTTGGTTTGGAGGTTTATTGGCTCAAAACCGTATTAAAGCAGGTTGGGACGTAAACAAAGCACGTAAACTCGTAATCACACTTGGTTGTTTAATCATGTTGCCCTTTTTATTACTCATGGCAGACCCCGGAGGACCGACAACCGCGGTAATTTATATGGCAGTTATATTATTCGGTTTTCAAACGGCCATTGGAAACGTTCAGACCTTACCTAGTGATTTATTCGGAGGAAAAACAGTGGGGACATTATCAGGATTTGCAGGCATGGCAGCTAAGCTAGGGGCATTCGGCCTAACCATAATGGTGCCTTGGCTAACATCCGGAGGTAACTATACCCCTGCGTTTGTTATTGGTGCCGCATTAGCATTAATCACCATAGCCAGTGTTTGGTTTCTAATTCCAAATATTGCACCACTTAAAAATAAAACAAAATAATAATAAACAGTAACTAACAAAAAAGATGGAAGGAAAAGTAGCAGTAATAACAGGAGCAACAGGTGGAATTGGATTCGCGGTTGCAAAGAGATTAGGACAAGACGGATATACAGTTGTTTTAAACGGTATAGACGATAACGCAGGTGCCGAAAGAGTAAAAGAACTTTCTGCAGAAGGCATCAAAGCGGAATATTTTGGATTTGATGTTACGGACGAAGAGGCCGTTACCAAAAACATCAAAGCCATAGGTGAGAAATACGGTAAAATTGATACGCTTGTAAACAATGCAGGTGGACTTGGTGGAAGATCTAGATTTGAAGAAATGACTACAGAATTTTACAGATCTGTAATGGCATTAAACCTTGACTCTACATTTTTTGCCTCAAGAGCAGCAATTCCTTTCCTTAAAAAAGGAGAAGATGCATCTATAATCAACTATACATCCAACGCTGCTTGGACGGCTGGCGGACCGGGAGCTGGAATTTACGGAACTTCCAAAGCTGGTGTTCACACTATTACCAAGGCACTGGCTAAGGATTTGGCAGAATACGGTATTAGAGTAAATGCCGTGTCCCCAGGTACAATAGACACTCCTTTTCACGCACAGATAAAAGCCACTAAACCAGAAGTCTTTGCTTCATGGGCAAACAGTATTATGTTAGGTAGATTAGGGCAACCAGAAGATGTAGCAGGTGTTGTTTCTTTCTTAGCTAGCGGAGATGCAAAATTCATTACGGCTGAAACTATCCAGATTGGTGGAGGTCAAGCTTTAGGTATCTAATCATCTATTTATGTTCAAAAAGGGCCTTTCTTTTAATTAAGAAAGGCCCTTTTTATTTGAAGAATCCCGAACAATCAACTCTGCATCTAGAATTTTCTTGTTCAAAGTCTGTTTTATATCAGATGCTTTTACGTGTTCTAAAAACGTTTGCGCAGCAAGTTTTCCAATTTCGGTGCTGTGTTGTTCCACGCTAGAAATTGGTGGAGAGACCATTGCGGTAAAAGGCTCATTACCAAAACCCACCAAAGCGATTTCATTAGGAACATCTATATTATTTTCCTTCAACACCTGCAATGCGCCAAGAGCTGCATAATCCCCTGCAATATAAACAGCATCAGGTCTATCCTCTAATTTAAGCAGCCTTTCCATCTGTAGACGACCATCCTCTTGTGTAAGGCTTCCTTCGGATAAAAGTTCCCCGTCCAATGGTAAACCATGTTTTTTAATGGCATCCTTGTACCCTCTTATTCTATTATTGAATATTCTGGTACGTTGGTAACCACCAATATGGGCTATTCTTTTACACCCTTGTTCAACCAGATGCTCCACAATCATATGACTACTGGCATAATCGTCAATTCCAATATAATCTACGTTTAGGTCGTTCTCCCCCCTATCGAATAAAATTAGCGGGATTCCTCTGGATTTAATCTTTTCGTAATAATCCAAGTTCACTGTTTCATTGGCCATAGAAGCGATAATACCATCCACTTGCGTAAACAACAAACTATCTATACTATCACACTCCTTTTTATACGACTCATTGGATTGTGTGATTATAATATTATACCCATCCTTGTTTAAAACCTCTTCCATACTTTGGACTACAGAAGAAAAGAAATTGCTATTGGTCCTAGGTACTATGACCCCTACTAAATTGCTCTTTCCCTTGCGTAACGCACTTGCGAGATGATTGGGTTGATAATTTAATTCTTTGGCTACTTTCTTAACGGCCTCCTTTGTTTTTGAACTGATTCTGGAGTCGTCCTGCAAAGCTTTAGAAACCGCCGCAGTAGATATTTTCAAGATATTTGCTATATCTTTTAAGGTGGTCCTTCTTTTATTCGCCAATTTATTATATATTTGTTTAATCGATTAAGCAAAGATAGATATTTAAAATCTGCAATCAAAACTCACCCGTTTTGATTTATTTTTTAAAACTAGGTTAATCGATTAATCAAATCTAAGTTCAATTTAAAATAACACCATTTCAAATGAAAAAAGTAGTAACCTTTGGAGAGATAATGCTGCGTTTAGCACCAGCAGGATTTTTAAGATTTTCACAAGCGAATAGCTTTGATGTTGTTTACGGTGGAGGTGAGTCCAACGTAGCTGTATCTTTGGCAAATTATGGCGTTCCAGTAGATTTTGTAACTCGTTTACCAAAGAATGATATTGGCGAATGTGCCCTAATGGAAATGCGCAAAAGAGGCGTGGGAACAGATAAGATAGTTTATGGCGGTGACCGTCTAGGAATCTATTTTCTAGAAACAGGTGCTGTTTCTCGTGGATCTAAGGTTGTTTATGATCGTGCCCATTCTGCTATCTCGGAAATAGAATCTGGTATGATCGACTGGGATGCTGTTTTTGAAGGTGTTGAATGGTTTCACTGGACGGGTATTACACCTGCTATCTCACAAGGAGCTGCAGACGTTTGTTTAGAAGCTGTTAAAGCTGCAAGCGATAAAGGAATCACCATTTCTACCGATTTGAATTACAGAGCAAAACTTTGGAATTACGGTGGAGACAGAGAAGCTATCATGACAGAATTAACTTCATACTGTGATATTATTCTGGGTAACGAAGAAGACGCAGAAAAGCATTTTGGTATTCACCCAGAAGGTTTGGATGTTCATAAAGATGGTGCTGATGTTAAAGCAGAAGCTTTCCTTTCTGTATGTAAGCAGATGATGAAGAAATTCCCTAAAGCTAAAAAAGTAATTACAACCTTAAGAGGTTCTATTTCTGCTTCGCACAACACTTGGGCAGGTGTACTATGGGACGGTTCCAAAATGTACGAAACACGTCAATACCAAATTACGGATATCGTGGATCGTGTTGGTGGTGGTGATTCTTTCATGGGCGGATTAATCTACGGATTATTGAAATACCCAGAAGATGACCAAAACGCATTGGATTTTGCTGTAGCTGCATCTTGTTTAAAGCACACTATTAAAGGTGATGCCAACTTGGCAACGGTTAGTGAAGTAGAAAAACTAATGGGTGGTGACGCCTCCGGAAGAGTAGCTCGCTAATTTCCAAAACTAAATAAAATGGCTTCGAAAAAATCAATATTGATTATTTGTGGCGGAGGTCCCGCACCAGGCATAAATGCTGTTATCAGCACAGTTGCCAAGATTTTTCTTAAAGATGGGTACCGTGTCCTTGGCCTTCATGAAGGTTTTAAAGGTATATTTTCCGAAGAACCACAAATTAAGGAATTCAACTTCCCACATGCTGATCGTATTTTTAGTCGCGGTGGATCAACGCTTATAATGAGCAGATTTAAACCTAGTGACGAAAAAATAAACACGAAGCTTTTTTCTGATAATAATGTAAAACTATTGGTTAGTATTGGCGGTGATGACACCGCCTCTACAGCCAATAGAATTACAGGGTATTTATCTAAAGAGAATATCTCTATTTCAAATATTCATGTTCCAAAAACTATAGATAATGATTTACCCCTCCCCGACCGAAATCCTACTTTTGGGTTTCACTCTGCAAAGGACGAGGGCGTTCGTATTGGCAACACTACCTATGAAGACGCACGTACCAGTCAAAACTGGTTCGTTATGTCCACTATGGGCCGTTCAGCGGGTCATTTAGCATTCGGTATTGCTACCAGTTGTCATTTCCCAATGATGGTCATTCCAGAAATGTTCAACAATACAGCCATTACTTTTGATAAGGTTGTACGGTTAATTATTTCATCCATCGTAAAGAGAAAAATAAAAAAAATAAATTATGGTGTGGCTTTAGTTAGTGAAGGTGTTTTTCATATTATGCCAGATAGTGAACTAAACCAATGTGGCATTAATTTCACTTATGACGCGCACGGTCACCCAGAACTGGGCAATGTGAGTAAATCTCACATTTTTAATATGCTCGTTCAGGCCAAATTAAAGGAATTGGGCATCCAAGTTAAGAGTAGACCCGTTGAATTGGGCTATGAACTTAGATGTTGCAGGCCCATTGGCTTTGACCTGACACTCTGTACTCTTTTAGGTCTAGGCGTTAAAAAATTATATGATCAAGGTATTAGCGGTTGCATTGTTACAGCCAATTCTCGCGGTGAAGTAACCCCATTATATTTGGAAGAATTACAGGGCGAAGATGGTAAAATAGCCCCTCGTCTAGTTAATATAAATTCAGAATTCGCCCAGCTTTGTTTTCAGAATATGCATTACATTGAAGAAGCGGATTATGAAGCTGCCAAAGCGTATTTCCCTGATCCGGAACAATATGATTTCAACAAAATTTTAGCTGGAGAGGTGTAACCTGAAGTGTACACTGTAAAATACAAGGGAAAACCCCTTGATTTAGCAAGACATCATTCAACCCTAACTCGCTTTTCTTCGGAACGGTGCGTTAGGGTTTTTCTTTGGAGGTTATTCCACTTTCCTATGTTGCATTTTTAACTCCATATTCAAAGAGAGTTTAGTCATGCCACGACAAAAATCTACTTATTTCCTCGTTGACACTAACCGCTATTCTACCGGACCACTTTTCCTTTCAAGGCATTTTTAAATGGTATGCAGTTAAGGCAAACCCCTTAATTATGAGATATTTGCTAAACAAGATACAAACAATACATCTTGTTAATTACAATTTTATTAATCCTAAAAACCAAAAACTATGTTACGTTGGACAGTTATATTTATAGTATTAGCAATCATTGCAGCAGTCTTCGGATTTGGAGGCATTGCAGCTGGAGCAGCTAGTATCGCAAAAGTATTATTCTTTATTTTCATCGTTCTATTTATAATCAGTTTGATTATGGGACGTAAGAAAATTTAGAGTTGCCTTATATATTTGAATTGCAAAAGGATGGCCGTTTTGGCCATCCTTTTTTGTTTCATACCAATCTCCCATGATAATTACGAACCTTTACCTAGCACACAGAACGATATACCATAGATCAATTTGACAAAGAATTCAAATCACCTTTTCTGCTAGCACAGGTATTACCAACTTTGTAAAAGATATATCAGTTTAAAACTTATTTGCCGTCGAATACATAAAAAAAGGCCCGAACATTATAGCTCGAGCCCTTGTGTCTAGATAAGTACTAGAATTACCAATTTGAAATTTCCTCTTTCAACTCTTCTTTTCCTTTACCAACTTTCTCTTGCACCTTACCCAACATTTCGTCAAATCTCCCTTCGGAATAGGTTACGTCGTCATCGGTTAAATTTCCATATTTCTGCTTAAATTGACCCTTTACTTGGTTCCACTTACCTTCTAATTGTTCTTGATTCATTTTCTTTATTTTTTAGATTAAACTTCTTCTATTTATACTTAAAATTAGCCAAGAATACCGACTCGCTGTAATGCAAAACATTCGGTTCTTGACCCAAAAATTATTTGTACGGTTTATCGATTCCCTCACTATCACTGTCCATAAATTTCACAAAATCAGATGGATTTTTAATTGGGATAAAACGATCTCCTTTAATAACCACGGGGTGAGCTAACGTAGATGGTGATTTTTCTAAAATACGCAACCAATCATGCTCGTTCAAATCTACTTTTTTGTTGCCATACTTCTCCCTAAAATCAGGATGCTCTTGGTTGACCAAACTTCCCACAGGTTCGTTCATATTATGGGCTATTTCTGCCCATTGTGTTCCTGTAACCTTCGTTTTTGAGATATCTACGGCCAGAATATCCTCATCGGCAGATTCAACATATGCGTAGGTTTGTTTACCTTCACTAGTTTCTGAATTGTAGTATAACGTTATCTTCTTTTTATCTTTTGATATAACTCCCATATTTTTGTTTTTTTAGTTCGTATTGTAAGAAGGTAAACTACTGCTTATCAACTAAATCGATTAGCTCTATAAAATTATTTTTTTCTCCTTTCATTTTCCCCATTCCCCAGAATAGTGGAGGTTAGCCCACTACTGACATTCAGCCAGAGATAATTGAAAAACGATTTTGTAGGATCCCTTTCCGCGGTAATCCCGCCATAACGATATCCACTTTCATCTGTATTAGACCCGTCGTTCACGAAAATTTTACCAATTGTAGTCAACAATTTATTAATGCCCGAACGGTCTTTCTTTAATACCGAAAACTCAAAATCCTCATATTTCATCTTCATATCCCCAACAGAGGATTTTGCATCGCCACTTATGGTAAAATAAAGCTCTTGTACCTCCCCTTCCGCGCGAACACGCAGATTGGAATCCAAAAAGGAATTTAAGCCCTTAGAATTGAAATTTTTAACCGTACCCGAAGCTGTAAATGCATCGGATTCCTTCTGTACATCAAAAGACCAATTGAGAGTTATGGGTGCTTGATTCATAAGCAACGCTTTGGCCTTTACTTGTGTATCTTCCTTTTTATCGGATAGGTTCTGAACATTCAATATTTTGGCATCTACCTTTGCAAAAACAATCTTACCGGGTTCAGTTTTTCTATTTACACGTTCACTATAAACAATATGGCCATCTTCAATAGCGATCTCAGGAACCTCTATTTGAATAGGTAGTTCTCGTAGTGCCTTGCTGTACAGTTTTTTTCTTACCCAATCATCGGGCAACAATTTATCTCTGTACATTTCAAGATTTGGTCCGGTTAATTTTGCTGGACCCGTGCGCACCCAAAGCTTCTCATTTTTATATCCAAAATCAATAGCTTTAAAATGTACTTTGGGAATTTCCAGATTAATATAATCATGCTCTTTGTGCAAGTGCCAAGACAATTCTGTTTTGTTATATTTCGACTTTAATTTTAAGTCGCTTACTGACAAATTCCCCTCGTTCACATCAACCTTTGCTATGCTCAAAACTTCGTACGCACCTAAATCTACGTAGAGCGATTCTCCAGTAAAATTTAAAGAAGCGTACGTAACGGGAATCTTCGAATTTATAAGTTCAACATCCGTCTTAACATCTTCAATTTCAATATGTACAGAATCCAACTTCATGGCCGTGCTATCACTATCCCTCTTTAGCAACGTAATAGCACCGTTGCTCACTTTTATTTTTCCAATTTGGATAGTTTTCAAGAGCGCAATGTGGTCATTATCTTCTTGTGCGGTATCAGTTTGTTGTTCCTTCAGATAATGTGTGAATTTGGGGGTTTCTATATTTAAATTTTCTACCTGTACCTTATTGTTCACAAGAAAGTGCCAGTAGCCCAGGCCCACAACCTCTAAAGCTTCAATTTGTACTGCCGTATGCCGTACAGAATCTCGTTTTCCTATATCTAATTTTATGGTATGCAACTTTGCCGTACCCATAAGTACGTTTACATCAATATCCTTGTAATCTAATTGAATATGCGGCGGTAATTTGGTATCTAAATAATTTGCGATTGACTTTTTTGCCATTAACTGGCAACCCAGAACTATGACGGCCATAAGGACCAAACAAACGGAAATAATCCGTAATATGATTTTTACTGTTCTGGATGCATGCATTTGTATTTGCTTATAATTTTATTGATAAATACCTAAGAAACTTAAAATTGCCTCTTTAAACCTTAAAATGAGTATGTTTTTAGATATATAATTAACCGGTTAGCATAATCAATTTTAAGGTTCACAACTGTTTTATATATTACTGGCACTATAATAAATGCATACGTGTAAACCCCTAAACTAAAAGGAATGCCCGTTAATTTTACTTACTTTAAACTCATTATAACCTTTATGGCCTTTGTTCAATTAAATGCCCAACATACCGCTCCTGAATCTATTCGTAATGAAGTGGAAGCGGCATTAGCGTTCTATCCGGAACTAAAAGACACACCAATTACTTTTAAAATTATTAAGAATATTAGCCAGTCTACCATGCGGGCACAACCCAAGTTCAACAGCCTTTTTAAGAATAAAAGGAAACGCGCTTATGTTATTTTGATAAGTGAAAAAATAAAAATTTCGGGAAAGGAATTTTTAACCAAAGATGTGCCCAAAGATATTATGGTAGGTTGGTTAGGTCATGAACTAGGTCATGTCATGGACTACCGCGATCGTAGCAACTTAAACCTAATTTGGTTTGGAATCAAATACACATTTTCTGGCTCATATATTAAAGAAGCGGAACGGGCTGCCGATACCTATGCCGTAGCACATGGCATGCACGATTATATCTTACAGACCAAGCGTTTTATACTAGACCATGCAGAAATAGATGAAAAGTATAAAGAACGTATACGTAGATATTACCTCTCTCCGGAGGAAATTATGACTATTGTAGAAGAACTTGAAACCGCCGAAAAAAGCGAGTAAGCGGCTAGATCAATTAGCCTTACCTACAACTCTTTTACAAAAGCTTCCCACTCTTCAAACTTTTCCTCGCCCATTACACGCTCCATTTTTACTTGTCCGCCTTTCTTTTTGTTCCTTCCGTTCCAATCATGAAAAACCGATGGTTGTACTGACACAACTTTTACCCCTTTAAGGGCTTTTGAACGTGCTACTTTATAATTCTTATTCGCCTTTTTTAGTGATTCGTCCAAAGCGTTGGCCAGCGCTTCATCATCTGTTTTGTCTTCCGTACCCAAGTACCAACAATGGTAGAATTCACCATCAATGCGATGTGCACACAGTGTATATTCAGGAATGCGTATTCCGAATTTTTCTTCTAATTCTTGCACACCATCATCCAGTTTATTCACGGAAAGTTGAGAACCAACCGTGTTTAAAAAGAACTTGGTTCTACCGGTTATTTTAATTTCCGCACGCTTTACATCCGTAAATTCTATGGTATCACCAATAAGGTAACGCCAAGCACCTGAAACGGTACTTATAATGAGTACATAATCTTGACCTTCTTTTACTTCGGACAATTTTAAGGCCGGCGCATCATCACTTAAAGAACCATCTTGTTGTATGTATTCCGGCTCAAAGGGTACAAATTCAAAATAGATACCGGAATCCGTAGACAATTGCATGGCATGGGTTTCTGGTCTAGCTTGGAATGCTATAAAACCTTCCGATGCCAAATAGGTATCTATTACCGTAATCGGTTTTCCTAAAAGGGCATTGAAACTCTTCTCATAGGGTCCAAAAGCGACACCACCCGAAGTATATACTTGTAGGTTGGGCCAAATCTCATGAATATTTTTTAATCCGTGATGATCAATTACTTTTTGCAACATCAATTCCATCCAAGAAGGGATTCCGCTTAACGCTCCAATATCCCAATTGGGAGCTTCCTCTGCTATTTTTTGCACACGTTCGTCCCAATCATCAATCTCTGAAATTTCTTCTCCAGGCTTATAATATCCACGGAACCACGTAGGAATGTTACTAGCGCTAATACCACTTATTTCACCTTCTTCGTGACCTTCTACTTTATTCAAATCCGTAGAACTGCCCAACATTAAAATACCAAGCTCAAAGAAATCCGGAGGCAAATCAAAATTGCTTAAGGCAAAAACCTGCTCTACGCCCGTTTTTCTAATGGCTGCGACCATATCATCCGTTACGGGAATTCTTTTGCTCGTCTTTCCCGTAGTACCAGAGCTTAACGCAAAATAATCTGGTGTGCCCGGCCATGTAACATCTTCCTCACCATCATGCAGTTTTTGCCACCACTCTTTATCAATACGATTATAATCAAAATAAGGAACGGACTTTGCAAAAGCATCGGAAGGGCTATTGGACTCTAAAATAGTATCAAATTTATAATGCTTCCCAAAAGCGGTATCCTTCGCCTTTTCCAGCAATTCTTTTAATACGGTCTCCTGTTCTTCTATCGGATTTTTTTCTCCCGATAGTTTATCCCTAACCTCAATAAATCCTTTAATAATATGTCCTATGATTGGCATGTGCGTAGTTTTGGTAAAAATAAAGGTAAAACCGATTCAACTTGTTCTTTATGCAACGATAGGTTAACCCAAATGGGATTCTATTTTTTAAGTCGATATACTTTGGAAATACCCTCTATGCCTCCCATAACGTTAAACTTTTTATTACAGGCGGAAGTTTACGTAATTTTACATTCCAATTCCTCTTCCATATTTGTACAGTATAGTAGACATAGAAACCACCGGAAACGGTATTAAAGGTAATAAGATTACCGAAATTTCTATATTCATATATGACGGTTACGAGATTGTGGACGAGTTTACCTCTTTGGTGAATCCGCAAGCCGAAATACCTTATTTCATTACACGATTAACCGGTATTGATAATGATTTGGTCCGTGATGCGCCTACCCTAGATGAAATTGTAGATGATATCTTAAAAATTACGGAGGGCACTATTTTTGTTGCCCACAGCGTCAATTTTGACTATAACGTAATCAAGAATGAACTGAAGCTTTTAGGGCGTGATTTTATTCGCAAAAAACTATGTACCGTTCGGTTATCACGTAAACTGTTACCCGGCTACCATTCCTATAGTTTGGGCAAGTTATGCTCATCTTTAGACATACCCTTAACGGATAGGCACCGCGCCCGTGGCGATGCACATGCCACTACCCTTTTGTTCAAAAAACTGCTGCGTGCCGAAGGTGCGGACGCAGTATTCAAGTCCTTTTTAAATGCCCGTTCACAGGAGTCTACGTTACCGGCCGCATTGCCAAAAGAAGCTTTTGAAAAATTACCTGCAGCCCCTGGTATTTATTATTTTAAAGATGGAAAAGGCAAAATCATCTACGTAGGCAAGGCCATTAACATCAAAAAACGGGTATTGGGCCATTTTTATGATAAAAAAAACAAGGAAATACAGTTATGTGCAGCAACAGCCGATATAGATTTTGAACTCTCCGGAAGCGAACTGGTAGCACTTTTAATGGAATCACAAGCCATAAAACACCATTACCCGGAATTTAACCGAGCTCAAAAAAGAAAAATACAGCCGTATGGCATATTCAGCTATGAAGACAGAAACGGCATTAAGCATCTGGCTTTTAACAAATTGAAAATGGCACCGAATGCGGTGCTCACCTTATATAATCCAACCGATTGCCGGCTTTTTATTGAAGAAATTTGCAAGAATTTTAGACTGTGCCCAAAATATTGCCATTTACAGGAAAATGTAAAAACCTGTTCCCATTACCGCATAGAAACCTGTGACGGTATCTGTAGGGAGGAGGAAGACGCGGATTCGTACAATGAAAAGGTTCAATTGGCACTTGATCATATCCGAGCGCAAAAAGAAGATTTTGTAATCAAGGAAAAAGGACGAAATACAGAGGAAGAAGCCTTTATTTTGGTTAAAAACAGCTCTTACATGGGTTATGGTTTTGTAAATGATGAAGATACCATAAGCTCAAACCATGAACTGGAAACTTTTCTCATTCCCCAAAACAACACTTTGGAGACCGAAAGTATCATCAAGTCCTATATTAGCAAAAATCCCGGGAAGGTGTTGCTATTGGAGAGCGAGGCCAAAGAACAGTAATTCTTTATTTATTCAGCTTTCTGTACATTAAAATAACGAACAGCAACCATACGCTAAATATGACGATTACAACAGTGGTATATATCCATATAGCATCCATAAGTTTGGTTTCTGGTTAAACAAGATTTGGTGGTTTAAAAGGTCATTCAATTTATAAAACTAAAAAGTTTATTAGCTTGTAATCCAATTCCTACTAAGATAATTAATAACTTGAGAAAATAACCCCAAAGTATTATGATTCCCTTAACATTTGCAAATGTTGCAAGAAAAATGCTTAAACCATGACTTATTCGCAAAAAACGTTAACTTAAATGCACAAAATCAGCCAGATAGGATTATTCTTTTTTACCGCTATTCATAAAAAGTACAATGGTCACCACTAGAGCAACGCATACCGCTGCAAATACACCGATCATAATAATGCCGTTGGCATAGTTAACAAGAGGAAGGTTCTGTGAAATCATAGGTCAATTATTTATAACGTCACAAATCTATTGCAACCCAACCGTCCAAACTATGATAATTGTCAGGGTAGTAGATTTTAAGAAGAAATCAAAATAGTACAGCTGTACATTACATTGCGTTTGATGCTGTTATCAATCATCCGTTTAGTAATTAAACTTATTCCCCTATTTTAGGGTATCTAATTCAGCCTATTTTTTTGATATTTATGAATGAGTTTCCTTGCGCCTTTCAGCATAATCATATGTGAACTTGGATTTATTGAAGGTATGCTTTTATCATCTGGGAAAACGGACTCTTGGTTGGGGAGTGTTTTTCCGTACACTTGAGAAGAAGAAATAAGTTCTCCCGAATTCAAATCATAAATTGCTACGGATACCGAAGCCCTGTTACTGGAGGTCTCTCCTTCAAAGCCAATTGAGCCAGCCCCGTCACTAATTACATTACCCCCTACGTTAATAATGTAATCACAGTCTGTAGCACTCTTTAATTCCACTAGCTCTACGTCCGATAAGTTGAACTTAATTTCAGGAGCTATTAATTTTGACGCTCTTAACGTATGTATCTCAATTAATGAATCGCCCAGTATTTTTTTGAAATCCTCAACCGAGTTGTAATACAATTTGTTATCAAACTTTTTTGAGTTGGATACGGTTCTATTCATAATCCATTTTCCTGTACTGAAATCCAACTCTTTTCCGGTATCAAAAAAGTAATTGTATTTGGCACTACCACAAGAATAAAAGGCACAAACAATAACAAAGAGAGCTAGTTTCTTCATGTAGGATTTTACGTTAAAAATTAAGTAAATGTAATTATTTATTCCATTCAAAATCATAAATGTAAACCGTATAAAATACAGGTTGCTATAGCTCTAAAACATTGAAGTAGTCCCAACGCAGTAAAGAAAACGGAACTTAAAACATAGTTTAACTACACCAATAGCTTAGTTGGCTTTTGCTCGTTCTTAGATAAATTTCTTGACGTAGCGAAGTTATCAGAAATTTCTAGTATTTTTCTAAAGGAATATGATATAACCAAATATTATTATTTGGCTTTATGTAAATAAATCATCTAAAATTAAATCCGAAAATTTGCAAAAGACATTAAGGAAACCTGAAAATTGGCAATATTTCGAGAGTTTATGCAAAAAACTCTGGGGAGAATTATGGGAAATCCCTCATAAAATCAAAAAGAACGGGCGTTTGGGGCAACCTCAAAATGGAGTTGACATTTATGGAATTCCTAAAAGTGAAAATGGCTATTGTGGAATTCAATGTAAAGGAAAAAATGACGATTATTTGAATTCAAAATTAACCAATTTAGAAATTGACGAGGAAATTAAAAAAGCCAAAACTTTCTCACCAAAATTAGAAGTGTTCATTATAGCAACAACTCAAAGTAAAGATATTGGAATCGAACAATACGTTAGAGAAAAAGACATCAAGAACAGAGAAAATGGAAGCTTTGAGATTATACTATTATGTTGGGAAGATATAGTCGATTTGATTGAAGAAAATAGAGAAACTCTAAATTGGTATTTAGGAATAAACAATTTTAGAGATAAATATGATTTTGAAGTTGTTTTCCAAAACGGAACGAACAAAATATCCATAAAACCTAAGTTCTTAAAATCAATAACTAAATACAAAACCATTCATCCTAATTTGGAAGTTCCTAAACACATGAAAATAATGATTCCAAAAATCCCGATGATGTTCGAATCAAACGAGATAAATCGCAGTTGGTGTTCGTTAAAAATTTCATTAAAAAATATCGGAAATGTAGTTCTTGAGGACTGGTATGTAAAATTAAAACTTAATAAAGCAAGGAAAATAAGCGATGACTTTAATGTTTCATTGTTGTTAAATGAACAGACAAAACAAATGATGTATGATAATAGAACACTTTGGGGATATGATGACACAAAAGAATTTTCGTATGAACCTGTAAACAAAGAACCTCTTATTCAAAAATCAGGTAGAACATTTACAATATATTTCATACCGGAATTTGACCAAAAGACACTAAAAATTACTTGGGAACTTCTCGCTAGGGATTTTGACAAAACTGGTCTTTTAGAAATTGAATTAGAACCTGAATTCAAAGAGGAAATTAATTACATAAAAATTGACAAAAAGCTAAATTCTAAAGAGGACAAAATAGAGATTAAAGAATTGATTGAAGATAATGAATAACGAAAACGGTTTACACCTTTTTTACTAACTCTAAAGAAGTACCTCCTATTAGAGGTTGTCAAAAATTTCTAGTACTTTTCATTCAGTAAAAGAGTAAATAACATTACCAAACCAAATCCGAAAACACAATGAAACACCTCATCCTAATTACATTTCTCGTTCTCACTGGCTGTAGAACCGAAACCAAAGCTCAGGCGGAATTAACGGTAGACCCATCGGTTCAGGAAATGTGGGAGGGTTTTATAACATCCCATCCAGAGTTCAAGGACGAGGAACAACCGGAATCCTGGTTTTTTCATAATAATGAAGCAGACGCAAACCGTTTGGCCAAATTGGTCCTAAAAGGAAAAAAGCAAGCAGGTTCAGGTCTCTACGCTTGGTATGAAGAAGCCAATGCAGATTTGCCTTCCGTAGGCACCCAGCACATCATCACCAATTTTGACGGAAAAGCACAAGCCATAATTGAAGTAACAAAAGTAGATACCATTTCCTTTAACCAAATTTCCGAAGCTTATGCCACTCTGGATATGGGAACAACAGAAGAACCACTAAAGAAATGGAAAAAAGCCCATTGGGATTTCTTTTCTAGCGCAATGAAAGAAAGTGGAAAAAAACCAACCGAAGACATGCTTATTGTTTGCGAATGGTTTGAAACCATCTGGCCAACATTAAAACAAGACTAGAATAGAGACTAAAACCTTAAACTCAGGAGCTAGGCAACGGTTTCAAATTTATAGCCAACCCCACTCATAGTCTTTAAATGTGCCTCCCCTATTTTCTTCCGCAGCTTGGTAATGTGTACATCAACGGTTCTACTACTCACATCGTTCCCGCCCCAAATCTGATGAAGAATTTCATTTCTTTTGAATACTTTATTCGGACTTGAAGCAAGCAAAGCTAAAAGCTCAAACTCTTTTCTTGGCAAGACCATTTTACTCCCTTTGGTAGAAACCGCATATTCATCCCTGTTTATGGTTAGTCCGTTTACTTTAAAAACCACCTCTTCCGGAATTTCATCCATACGTCTTCTCAAAAGAGCTTTGATTTTAGCCACAATGAGTTTTTGCTTAATAGGCTTACTGATAAAATCGTCCGCCCCAGCTTCAAAGGCTGCCAACTGTGTAAATAATTCGTTTCTTGTACTTAAGAAAACAATTAGGGTGTTTTTTAATTCGTAATCCTTACGTAGCTGTTCACAGGTTTCTACACCATCCATACCCGTCATTACAATATCCAACAAGATAAGATCTGGAATGGTTTTTTTTGTCTTTGCTATGGCTTCCTCCCCATTATGGGCAATGGTAACGTTAAAGCCCTCCGTTGTTAGGTGGCCTCCAAATGTTTCAAGAAACTTCTCGTCGTTGTCAACAAGTAAAATTTTAATTTTCCTCTTGATCATATCTGAAAAATTTATTCATTTGTGAAATCCTTGGTAAACGTCTACTAGGCTATCATCCCCTTCTTTTTCATCCATTCCGGAAAAGCCTCCAAAAAACATTGTAATATCGCAATTATACAATACTTTAAGTCGAAAAAATGCCTCAAATTTATTCTTTGAGTTCAATGAAGACCCAAAGATGTTTTGCTTATACATTCTGTTATTGCAATATTACAATAATATCTATCTTAATTTATAAAATCTGAAAAATAAATCTCCGTTAAGGTTCAATTAGCACTGTAGACACATGGATAGAATACACATACAAAACCACACCACCGGGATTATTTTCCTTTTCACCCGTCAACTAAATGATTCAAAATCACATTTTTCTATTCGTACTTACCGGTCCAACTAGCTCTTCCTCCCATTTTTATTGTATTTTCGCAAAAAAGAATTGAGTTGGGCCTAATTAAAAGTGAAATTTTCTCCGAAAGTCAAAACGAACTGGCATCTATTGCCAAAGTGTTTGCAAACCCTGCCCGGATTGCCATTTTGCAATACCTATTTAATACCGACTCCTGTATCTGCGGTGATTTGGTAGATGAAATAGGACTCGCCCAACCTACGGTTTCGCAACATTTGAAGGAGTTAAGGAATATGGGACTTATTAAAGGGGAGGTAGAAGGAAGAAATGTCTGCTATTGTATAGACGCCGATAACTGGAGCGCCATGAAAGCGAAATTCATGCCCTTTTTAGACCTGGAGCCCAAACAAATGGACGGCAACTGCTAAACTTCTTTCTTCAAAACCTCTGCGTAGGGGTACAAAAAAACCATTGCCTTTTTCAAAACAATGGTCTTTTAAATCTCTGATAAAATTTATAAAGTGGTTGGACAAACATAGTCCGTTGCAGGAACTTCTGCTTTCTTAAGGGCTCCAAAACCACCTCCTATATCAATTAAATTATGAAAGCCCCGGCTTTTTAAAATAGACTCTGCTATCACGGAACGGTATCCACCTGCGCAGTGCACCAAGAAAGTTTTATCTTTTGGAAACTCCTTTAGATACTCATTAAGTCCATCTAGCGGCGTATTCACCGCATCTATTACGTGTTCGGAAAGGAATTCGCTTTCCTTACGCACATCAAAAACCTCAGCTTCTTTATTCTCTATTTTGGATTTTGCTTCTTCCGCAGTTATTGAGGTAATGGTATCAAAATCTTTTCCCGACTTTTTCCAAGCATCAAATCCGCCTTTTAATATTCCAATCGTGGCATCAAAGCCCACACGGGATAAGCGCGTTACCGCTTCTTCTTCCATGCCTTCTGGTGTTACCAACAAAAGAGGTTGTTTGGTATCCGCTATTAATGCACCTACCCACGGAGCAAAATCGCCATTAAGGCCAATAAATATAGACCTTGGGATATGTCCTTCTATAAAATCCTTTTGATGCCTGACATCTAAAACCACAGCCCCTGTTTCATTGGCCATAGCTTCAAAAGCTTCTGGATCTAATTCTGTTGTTCCACGATCTAAAACATCGGCTATATCTTCATATCCTTCTTTGTTCATCTTAACATTTAAAGGGAAGTATTTTGGTGGCGGAAGCAGACCGTCCGTAACTTCTTTTATGAACTCTTCTTTGGTCATATCCGCACGCAGCGCGTAGTTCATTTTCTTTTGGTTGCCCAAGGTATCTACGGTTTCCTTCATCATGTTCTTACCACATGCCGAACCTGCTCCGTGTGCCGGATACACAATTATATCATCGGCCAATGGCATGATTTTATTCCGCAGACTATCGAACAAAATACCTGCCAAATCTTCTTGGGTCATACTTGCCGCTTTTTGAGCCAAATCCGGTCTGCCTACGTCTCCCAAAAACAAAGTGTCACCAGAGAAAATAGCGTGGTCTTTTCCGTTTTCGTCTTTCAACAAGTAGGTAGTACTTTCCATAGTGTGCCCCGGGGTATGCAATGCCGTAATGGTGATATCACCCAGCTTAAACTCTTGCCCGTCCGTAGCAATCAAAGCATCAAAAGAAGGATTTGCATTTGGTCCGTACACAATCTCAGCTCCTGTTTCCTTAGCAAGTGTTACGTGACCACTCACAAAATCCGCATGAAAATGCGTTTCAAAAATATACTTGATCTTCGCCCCTGCTTTTTCCGCTCTTTCAAGGTAGGGATGTACTTCACGAAGCGGATCAATTATAGCTACCTCACCTTTACTTTCAATATAATATGCGCCCTGTGCCAGGCATCCGGTATATATCTGTTCTATCTTCATAATCACTTTTTTTATTCCCGATAGGGGAAATTATATGCTTTTCATAAATCTTCCTATAAAAGGAAGCTGGGTACTATCTTCACTCAAAATTAAAGCAATTCCATAAATCATAGCGTAACATTAGTTACGGTTCAGGCGACTTTGGTATGCCACTTTCTCGCTCAATACGGACAAAGGCGTCATGTTATCAAAATAATCTACCGCTTCTTTGGTCTGTACAAACAAATATTGCTTGCGCAAGGCCTCTATAATTCCACTGCTAAAAATGGTATCCCTAGTAGGGCCTGTGGCGCCGGAAATATAAAATTGCAATCCTCTTTCATGTAGCTCATCTATAACCCTAATGAGCATTTGCGCTGCGCTGGAGTCGACATAACTTATGGCCTCCGCATTCAGTATCACCCCTTTTAGTTTATCGCCTTTGGCATCTACATTTTTAAAAAGTTCTTTTTTGAAAAAGTTCTTATTCCCAAAATACAATTGCGAATCAAAGCGAACAATAAGCAAATCGTCCCGAACCAAAACGTTTTGCCCGAATCTATCTATATTTTTGTAATAATCAGAACCGTCTATTCTACCTAAAACCGCAAAATGAGGCTTTGAACTTTTATATACCATCAACAACAAGGACAATAAAACCCCAACTAAAATACCCTCAGAAATTCCCGCAAAAAGAGTTACTAAAAATGTAACGATCAACACAAAAAGTTCGTCTTTACGGTACTGCCATAGACTTTTGGGATACGCAACATCAATTAACCCATATACCGAAACCATAATAATACTTGCCAAAACTGCATTGGGCAAATAATAGAACAAAGGAGTCAAGAACAACAAAGTAACCGCAACTACCAAAGCGCTAAATATTAAAGCTATAGGAGTTTTTGCACCCGCCTGACTATTGATTGCGGACCGGGAAAAACTACCTGTTACTACGTACGACTGAAATAAAGACCCTAACATATTAGAGCTTCCCAATGCAATGAGTTCCTTATTGGCATCTATGGTCTCCTCCCCGGTCTGTTCTTCCATGGATTTCCCAATGGAAATAGCCTCTAAATAACCTATCAATGCCATGGTTACCGCAATGGGTGCCAATTCTATGATACTATCCAATTGTAATGCAGGAAGCTTAAAAGAAGGCAAACCCGTAGGAATCTCACCTACTATATGCACCCCTACAGTGGATAATTGTAAAAAATAGACCAATAGAATACCTATTATAACCACAAAGAGCACGCCCGGTATGCGTTTATTCCATTTCTTTAACCCTACGATAATCAGAATGCCTATAAAGCCGATAGCAAAATCATATAGGTTGGTCTGTCCCAACTTTTCAAAGGCGTTCATCAGCAGTATATCAAACCGATTGCTACGGGCTATGTCCACTCCCAAAAGATGCTTCAGCTGACTGAACATAATAATTAACGCTGCCGCGGAAGTAAAACCACTTATGACCGGTTTCGATAAGAAATTTACCAAAAAACCCATCCTAAGAACCCCTAAAATGAGTTGTACGGCACCTACGGAAAATGCCAAAAGCAGTGCCATAGTAATATAATTGTCCGTAGAAGTAATAGCTAACGTACCCAAACCTGCCGCTACCAAAAGGGAATCCATTGCCACGGGACCAACGGCCAACTGCCTAGAGGTACCAAAAAATGTGTACACAATCATTGGAACCAAGGAAGCGTAAAGGCCAAAAACGGGGGGCAGACCGGCGATCATGGCGTAGGCCATTCCTTGGGGTATAAGAATAATGCCAACGGTTAGTCCGGCTATAAGGTCTTTGGAAAACCAACTCTTATTATAGTCTGTAATCCAATCCAAAAAAGGAAGAATTCTTCGCATGGGACAAATGTACCATTAAATCTAAAATGGCTGTGTTACCTGTGTTACACCAATGTAAAGAAACCAAAATAAAATGTTATTGGATATTACCACCTACAGACAGACCACTGGGCACACTTTCCGGTAAGCTCTTATCAAAATCAGTATCGTTAAGTGTATTTAAAAATGAAATAATCTGAGACATTTCCTTTACGGATAGATCCAGTTCACGTACAAAGGGATCGTACCGCTGAACGGGAACGTGCTCATTTCGTTCTTTTCCATTGGCAATATCCTCATAAAACTCCAATACCTTTTTAAGGGTAGTTAAACTGCCGTTGTGCATATAAGGAGGTGTAAAACGTAAATTCCGAAGTGTGGGTGTTCGAAAAGCGAAGGTATCCTTAACACCTGCATCCGGCTGTTCCAATTTATCGTTCTCGGGCGTTCCCAGAACATGCATTTTATAATCTGAAAACATGGGACCGTTATGACAATTTACACACCCAACGGATTTAAAAAGTTCAAAACCTTCTTTCTCCGAAATTAATATGGCATCCTGATCGCCCCTCATATATTGATCAAACCGGGAATTGTTGGTCACCAAAGATCTTTCAAAAGCAGCAATAGCCTTGGCTAAGTTTTCTACTGTTACTGCATTGGGTTCATCAAAAGCCTCAGCAAATAACTTTTGATATTCGGGAATATCTTTCACACGATCTACAACGGTCTGGAGGATACTGTCTTCGGCAATACCATGCCCGCGCATTTCCTCAAAAGCCTTTATAGGCTCCAACGCCTGTTTTTCAAGACTTTTTACACGGTCGTCCCAAAACATGGTGGCCTCAGAAGGCTCATAATTACCAAAAGCATCCATACCGTTGTATGCCGAATTGATAATAGTTGGGGCATTTCTTTTTACAAAGGGAATGTCATTGGGCGCATTAAATTTACGCTTACTGCCCAAACCATTGGCATTAGGTCCCATGCTAATATCCAAAAACTCTGCATACCCATTATCCGGGTGATGACAGGTGGCACAGGCCACATCTTTATTTCCCGAAAGAATAGGGTCGTAAAAAAGCAACTTGCCCAATGCCTCCTTTTCAGGTGTAGACGGGTTATCCTTGGGAGATTTCACCGTCTTAGGCAAGGCTGTATACGTAGTTACGACCCTAGTTATGTCTGCTGTACTATCTTTCTTTTTCTCTGTATTGGCGCAATTAACGAATAGCACGGCTATTACCAATTGAATTCCTATTTTGACTATTCTACACATAAAATGTTCGCACAACGAGAACAGTAAAAATAAACAATATAAGAGAGTATTTATACGATAATCGTCAGTTTACCATGTTAAAAAGGACATATTCTTATCAAAACTATAGAAAACTACTTTTTACCTGAGCAACCAATTTAGTTCCATCCGGGTCAGCAGAAGTTTTTAATTCACATAATTCTTCCGCCCATTGAGAGGTACGGATTCTCATAGGTGGGTTATCATTTTGAGCAACTTTGAGAATAACTTCCGCTACTTCACGGCCTGTTTGATAAACCTGTACTTCAGACTCTTCAGCTCTTTTCTGATTGCCTTCTAAATAAGCTTGAAAAATTGGCAAATATTCTCCCGAAGCCAATTGGCCGTCCGTTGTGGTTTTCTCCACTGCAGAACTCATAAACTCAGTTGATATGCCACCTGGTTCTACATTGCTAATATTGATATTAAAAGCATCGGTAACATAACTTGCCAAGCCTTCGGCGAAACCTTCAATGGCAAATTTAGCACCACAATACAGCTCGTTAAAAGGCTGCCCTACCAAACCGCCAACCGAAGTAATATTTATAATCTGACCTGCTCGCTGCTTGCGCATATACGGTAACACGGCCTGTGTACAGAATACGGTACCTAAATAATTAACCTCGGTCACCCATCTAATTTCATCTTCTGATGACTGTTCAGTAGTTTTTGCAAAACCGGCACCAGCATTGTTTACCAAAACGTCTATTCTGCCGTCCTTGTCTATAATAGTTTCCACAGCAGATTTAATGGATGCGGTTTTAGTTACATCAAGTTCTAGAATCTCTATGTCCAAATCATTTTGGGTCATTTGTTCTTTGAGGGCATCCGCCTTTTTGAGGTTTCTCATAGTTGCATACACCTTGAATCCATTTTCCGCAAAAAGCAATGCACTTTGAAACCCTACTCCTGTTGATGTTCCTGTAATTAAAACGTTTCTTTTCATTTTTGTAAAATTATATTGATATTTGAATTGGAATGAACATTCACTCCAATTTATGATTAAATTTTTTTAGCCTTTTATTCCGTCCCAAACCATATTCACCTGATTTTGAATAGAATTTGACGGTACGCTCACCTGTGAGTGATACCATCTTAAATAGGACACCACTGCCCCGCCCATGAATTGAATTAGCTCGTCCGTTTCTATATCCTTTATGATGAGTAATTCTTTTCCTTTATTAAGCAAGTCGTAGACCGGAAGTACCGTTGCCAAACCCTTATTCTTACTTTCCTCGGTAATAATAGGAGAAGCCCTAATTTGCTCCATAAACTTAAAATACTGGGCATTCTCAATAAAAAAGATAATTATATCCTTAAAATACCCTTCAAATTGGGATTTAATAGGCTGCGTTGCATCAAAATCAGGGAAAGCGGTATTTTCCTGTTCTTTAATGGTTACATATAGTTCATTGATCAATTCATCTTTAGTGGGGAAATAATTATAAATCGTTCCCATACCCGTTCCGGCATTTTTTGCAATGGCGGACATGGGCGTATTATGTACCCCATTTTCTACCAAAAGTTCCAAAGCGGACCGTAAGATGCTCTCTTTCTTATTCACAGGGCAAATGTATTCTTTTTGGAGTGTTCATTCCAAATATTTAACTAAATTTTAAATTAAGAGGTTTTTGCTCTTCGGTAGGTTGTTGAGAAATATTTATAGATCTACCACTTTGATTCGGTTGCGCTGCATCTCTATTTTTCCTTCCTTTTCCAGTTTTTTCAATAACCTTGAAATCACGACTCTAGAAGTATTCAGATCGTACGCAATATCCAGATGCGTAGTCTGTACAAATTCATCATGGTTTACCATAGCCTTATCCTGAAGGTGTTTTAGTAGTCTTTCATCCATCCGCAGAAATGCCAAGGTATCTACCGTTTCCAACAGCTCCGTCATCCGGGTATGGTAACTATCTAAAATAAACTGCCGCCATGTAGCGTATTTTGCCATCCAAACCTCCATCTTCTCCACAGGAATCATAATAAGTTCGGTATCACTTTCGGCAACGGCCCGTATTTCACTTTTATGGGTACCTACGCAACATGAGAAGGTCATCGCACAAGTATCTCCCCTTTCTAAAAAATATAGCAACAGTTCGTCTCCGTTCTCATCTTCGCGTAGAATCTTAATGGCACCACTCAGTAATAACGGCATATGCGATATGGTCTCGCCAATATCCATAATTATGGTGCCCTGCTGGAATTTTTTCAATAATCCAACAGCTTGCATTTCTTCTAAGAGCGCATCCTCAAAGAGATAGCCATAGTTTTGTAAAAGTCCTTCTTTCATATCTCTGCAGCTTACATGGCACTAATGAAAACCTTAAATTCCCTATCAGTATCTTTCAAGTATTCAAAACCTTCATGAAGTTTTGTCTGCTCTACCGCATACGGATAAAAAGTAATAGGCTCTATACAGACCATATTAGGCACTTCCGTCCACAACATAAAATTACCAAAGCCCTCTGTACGGATACGAAGTTCTTTCTGGTCCTTAAGATAGATTTCAGAACATTCAGGAACTTGCAAAGCCCTGCTCCCAACATCTATAATTTCTTGAAGTGTGATTTCTTTTTCGCCCGCAACCACTACAGGGCCATCAGAATATAATTTAAATGCCGGGTGATAGCCCAACATGAATGGCATATCTCGTTCTCCTGAAACTGTAAACTTTACCCCTAGTCCGTTATCCGATAGGCTAAAAGTTTTTTTAAATCCAAAATCATACGTCCAGAATAACCATTCCTTGTTTGATTTATTCGGAAATTTTGAATTTTTTATCCGAGTTCGGGCCGTATATTTTTTTTCCAATACAACTTCAGTATCGGTTTTAGAAACTACATCATACTCCATTTCACGCAAAAAACCGTGCTGATCCTGTATGGCAATATCCCTTGGCGTTTGCACCTGAAACTTAGCATCGGCCGTAGGCCCAATAATCGGGAACATTTCCGTATCCGAACTGCGCCAACCCGGACTACCTTTTTGATGGATATACTCGTAGCCATCTACGGTATAACTTACCAACTCACCCTTATCAATATTTACTTTTTGATTCTCAAAATTAAGTTCTATCATCTCACTATATTTTGTAGCTCTTTAAAAGAAGTCGTTTTTCCTATACGGTCTTACAAAACTAATCTAAAAACCCTTTTTCCCGCATCCAATCGTCATTATACATTTTAGCCACATACCTACTACCGTGGTCATGAAACAACACCACAACTACGTCATCTTTCTTAAAGTGTTCTTTTAATTGCAGCACCCCTTTTATGGCCGCTCCTGCAGAATTCCCTAAAAACATAGCTTCTTCTTTTGCCAAACGCTGTGTGTAAACAGCTGCATCCTTATCGGTTACTTTGGTAAAGCCATCAATAATATCAAAGTTGACGTTCTTTGGCAGAATATCTTCACCAATACCTTCTGTGATATAAGGATAGATTTCCTTTTCATCAAAAACACCCGTTTCATGGTATTTTTTAAACACGGAACCATAGGTATCTACACCCCAAATTTTAATATTCGGGTTCTTTTCCTTTAAAAACTTACCCACTCCAGAAATAGTTCCTCCGGTACCAACACCAACAACAAAATGAGTGATTTGCCCTCCGGTCTGCTCCCAAATTTCCGGCCCCGTACTTAAATAGTGCGCCTTTGCATTGCTAGGATTGTCATATTGGTTTACATACCACGCATTAGGAATTTCCTTGGCCAATCTTTTTGCCGTTGAGTAATAGCTTCTGGGATCACTAGGGGCAACATCTGTAGGGCAAACATGAACCTCGCTCCCCATAGCTTTTAGAATATCTATTTTTTCTTTGGACTGTTTATCACTGATTACACAAACCAGCCGATAGTCTTTTACCGTAGCTGCCAGGGCCAGCCCCATTCCTGTATTACCGGAAGTACCTTCTACAATAGTTCCTCCTGGTTTTAATATTCCAGAAGCTTCCGCATCCTCTATCATTTGCAAGGCCATGCGGTCCTTTACCGAATTACCCGGGTTAAAAGTTTCATACTTGGCCAAAACAACACATGATAAATTAGACGTGAGTTTATTCACCTTAACCAATGGCGTGTTACCTATAGTTTCAAGAATATTTTCGGCATATTTCATAAATGGACAGTTCTTTCTCAAGGAAAAATACGAAGAACCTTTCACATATAAAAAGAAGGTGTTCTCCTGTCTATCTATTCAAACTTAATTGCCTTTACAGGAGTAATTTTAGTGATGATGTAGGAGGGAACCAACAGCATAAGAACACAGAGAATAAGCACACCTATATTCAAAGCTAATACGGTAATAAAATCTATATGTACCGGCACATATTCTATGTAATATTCTTTAGGATTTGGGAACTTCAATACCTGAAATTTGTCCTGAATAAAGATAGCTCCAAGCCCAATGGCATTACCCCAAAGAAGACCAATACCTATAAGATAACTGGCGTTATACAAGAAGACTTTACGAATACTCCAATTGGCGGAACCCAATGCCTTAAGGATGCCTATCATCTGTGTACGCTCTAAAATAAGTACAAGTAAGGCCGTAATCATATTAAAACCACTTACAATAATGACTATGCCAATGATGAGAATGATATTAAAATCAAAGAGACTGATCCATTCAAAAATCTTGTAGTATTTATTTACAATGGTCTGCGTATCTAACGTGGATACCGTTTTGCCATATATTTCCTTACTTTTTTCGTCTATGTCATCAAAATTGTTCAGGAAAATTTCAAAATTACCGACTTGGTCACTTTCCCACTTGTTCATGCGTTGAATGTGCCGTATATCCGTAAACAGGTAAAGTCCGTCAAATTCTTCAAAACCACTATCGTAAAGTCCGGTTATTTTAAATTTTCGTTGGTTGGGCAGTTTTGAAACATCACCATCCTTTAGAAAAAAAGCATAAAACGTATCTCCGGTTTTAAGGTGTAACCTGTTGGCCATTAACTCGGACATGAGCACCTCTTCATTTAAATCACCTAAATAATTAGGAAGTTCCCCTTCTACCAAATACTCTTCAAAAGCAGCCCACTTATAGTCACTGCCAACCCCTTTGGCAATAATACCTTCAAAGGTAGTTTCAGTTCTAATAATCCCCGCCTTACTGGCTACGGCCTGCACATGGTCAATACCATCTACCCCTTTAAATTCCGGGTAAAACTCCTGATTTAGGGAAACCGGCATGACCGATACATCAGAAGCGTTATTGTCATAACTAGATACTTGAATGTGGCCATTAAATGCCGCTACTTTCTCGCGAATCTTATGCTTAAGCCCCACACCTGTAGATATCGCAACGAGCATCATCACGACTCCCAACGCAATAGCTGCAATTGCTATTTTTATTATTGGAGCGGAAATACTAATTTTATGCGCCTCGCCTTTGATGAGCCGCTTGGCCAAAAAATATTCAAAATTCAATCTATGGCGTTTTTAAACTGTCTCAAAAGTACATTTTTCATTTGGTTTTTGCTCCTTGTAGCATGCGGAAACCCCGCTAAAAAGGATAAATCTACTGCAAATCCTACTTTAGCGGTCAATGATACCATTGTTGAAAAGCCTATTGTTGTTGCCGCCAACAGAACTAACGCCTACATACCTTTATTGAAAGACAAAAAAGTGGGCGTTGTTGGAAATCAGACGACCATTATTTTTAAGCCTTCGGCGGAGGATATAAATTTACCTAGTTCTTACGTTCACTTGGTAGACTCCTTATTGTCTTTGCAGGTTGATATTAAAAAGGTATTCGCTCCCGAACACGGATTTAGAGGTGTTGTGGATGCCGGCGAAAAGGTGAAAGACGGAGTTGATAGTAAAACAGGACTTCCGCTTATTTCTTTATATGGAAAAAACAGAAAACCCACTGCTGAACAGTTAAAAGACATTGATGTTGTTCTTTTTGATATTCAAGATGTGGGCGTTAGGTTCTATACCTACATAGCCACATTACAATTGGTGATGGAAGCTTGCGCCGAACAAAACATACCTTTAATTGTATTGGACCGCCCTAACCCCAATGCTCACTATATTGATGGTCCAACCATGGAAAAGGCACACACCAGTTTTCTGGGAATGACCCAAATACCCTTGGTCTATGGAATGACCATTGGCGAATATGCCCAAATGATAAACGAAGAAAAATGGATTGACGGCAACAAAAAAGCCGACTTAACAGTGATTCCGCTAGAAAACTGGACACATGAATCCGAGTATAGTTTACCTGTTCGCCCTTCGCCTAATTTGCCAAACGATATATCTATAAACCTCTACCCTAGTCTAGGTCTTTTTGAAGGCACCAATGTGAATGCCGGACGAGGTACTGAAATACAATTTCAATGTTATGGTGCTTCTTTCTTAGACAGCACCCAATATAGTTTCAGGTATACCCCAATGCCTAATTTTGGTTCAAAATCCCCAAAAGAGAACGGAAAAATCTGCTTCGGCAAGGATTTATCTGAAATTCCTAGAATGAGCGAAGTATCCGTACAATGGCTTATAGACGCCTATACCAACTCCGAGGACAAATCCAAAGTATTCATCACAAGCGGATTTACAAAACATGCAGGCACACAAAAACTTCAGAAACAAATAGAAAACGGAGATACCGAGGAAACCATTAAAGAAGGCTGGCAAGCAGACCTAACCCAGTTTAAAGAGGTTAGAGAGAAGTACCTGCTATATCCATAGATCAAAAAAGAATACTAATCCAGCTCCAGAGTTTCCGGTGCGGTCGCTTTTCTATATTTGTGAAAGGGTTGTTTTAGCAAACCTTTTATGCTTGCATTTTCAACCTCATCAGGAAAAGTATCTACCCCGTAAACGATACTCTCCCTATCAAACTTCATAAAAGTTCCAAAAAGACGGTCCCAAATGGAAAAGATATTTCCGTAATTACTATCCGTATAAGGTAGTTTATAATGATGGTGTACTTTATGCATGTCCGGCGAAACAATTACCCAACTGAGTACCTCATCTAATTTTCGCGGCATTTTTATGTTGGCATGGTTAAACTGTGTTGCAATCAACGAAAGTGATTGGTATAGCATAACTATACCTATTGGAGTACCAACTAACAAAACCCCCACCAAAGTAAACACAAAACGAATCATGCTTTCCAAAGGGTGATGGCGGTTGGCGGTAGTAGTATCTACATTATGATCGGTATGGTGTACCAAATGCACCCTCCACAACAATTTTACTTTGTGCTCTACTAAATGTGCAGTGTACGCCCCTATCAAATCCAAGAGTAATAACCCTATGAGAACATAAAGCCACAAGGGCATTTCCGGCAACCAATTAATAATTCCAAACTGTTCTATCACTGTAAAATCCGCCGTTTTCAACAATAGAAAAGCCAAGGCAAAATTTACAATAATGGTAGTGAAAGTAAAGAATAGATTAGGCAATGCATGTCTCCACTTTTTATAGTTAAAGGCCACCAATGGCACGATTCCTTCCAACAACCAAAAAAAAGTAATACCACATACCAAAATCAGCGAACGGTGAGCAGATGGTATAGTTTCAAAATAATTTATTACGGATTCCATATTTTAAATATAGAAAAATTAAACTATTCTAAAATATTAAATCGATTTTCAGCAACTACTTTAATTTTACCGGAATCCACACCTCTTCTTCGGAGTCGGGATGGTCGTTTTTGTATTTCGCACCTAAAACCTCAAAACTAGGTCTCTGGTCCAACTGGTAATCAGAATTGGGCAACCATTCTCCATAAATAAAATTCATGGTACTTTTAAATTCACTAGAAAGCCCTTTATGAATAAATACCGCATACAGCCCCTCTGGTAAATCTAGCGTTTTGAAATCTCCTGTATACGTTTGATATGCATCCACCTCTATAGCCGCCCATTTTTGAAACTCCGTATGTGGCCCAAAACTTGCATCTGGCATAGTTTCATACACCTGAACAGAGTACAGATCCGAACCGATTGCATTTGTAATATGCCTTTTCAAGGGCATAAAACCACTCCATAATTCAACCGTACGATTATCGGCCAACGACATTTTTAAAGAATGGCCAACTAATTTTTTCGCTGCAAGTGTTTCTATTCTTGGTTCCTTCATTTGCAATTATTTTGATACATCAAAAAATTTAATTCCCTATAGCCTTCTTCATTTTCTCCACAATATTAAATGCAGCAGGGCAGATAGCGACGTTCTTTAAGGTCAAGTTAGAAATCTGTTGAAACTTTTTACGGTCCGTATGCGGAAACTCACGGCATGCCTTTGGCCGTACGTCATAGATAGAGCAATAGTTATCCGCTCCCAAAAACGTACAGGGTACTTGTTGAAGAACATAATCGTTTTCCTCGTCTATCCGTAAATACTGCTCAATAAACTTTTGTGGTTTAAGCCTAAAGAATTTAGCAATGCGCTCCACATCAGCATTCGTAAACAACGGCCCTGTTGTTTTGCAGCAGTTGGCACACTCCAAACAATCCGTTCGCTCAAATTCTTCATCATGTAATTCTTGCATTACATAATCCAAATTTTTGGGTGGCCGCTTCTTCAGCTTTGTAAAAAACTTACGGTTCTCGTTGTGTTTTTCCTTCGCTTTTTTTGGAAGTTCTTTTAAAATTTGCTCCATTCTTCTAAAAATCTGCCCAAAACTAAACAAGAAATACTTAAAAAGTCCAATTTTGCCAAAACAAACCCTTTTAACAGATGATAGACGTTTTCGGCAATGCCATATTAGATTATCAAAAAGGAAACTATAGTGACGATATCATAACCTATTCTTCTTTAGACGAAGAAGATAGTATTCCCGTTCCCTACCTCTTCAGAAACTTCAAAGAAATGCCAAAACTGGAGCAAGAGGCGTTAAAGCTTTGCAAGGGAACTGTTTTAGACGTGGGTTGCGGAGCCGGAAGCCATAGTTTATATCTACAGAAAAAAGGGCATGAGGTTACCGCGTTAGACTACTCAAAAGGAGCTACGGATACCTGTAAATTAAGGGGTATTCAAAATGTAGTCTGTACGGATATCTACAATTTTCAAAATCAAAAATTCGATACTTTACTACTGCTAATGAACGGTATTGGCATTGTGGGCCAACTGGCCAACACCACCAAATTCTTTGAACACATTAAAACACTCATGAATCCTGGCGCACAAGTTTTATTAGATTCCAGTGACATTATTTATATGTTCGAGGAAGATGAAGATGGTGGTGTTTGGGTTCCTAATACGGGTTCATATTATGGAGAGATTGAATTCCAAATGCAATACAAAGACCAAAAAAGCGATTCCTTTTATTGGTTATACTTAGATTTCAATACTTTAGAAATGGCCGCAGAAGCGAACGGTTTTGGCTGTAAACTTGTAAGAAACGGCGAACATTACGACTATTTGGCTAAATTATGGCTCAAATAACAGTATTTTTCGCCATTTTTGTTCTCTCTTTTAGTCCCTAAAATTCTGAAATGAAAAAGTTACGATTACTTCCACTCGCTTTATGTCTTGTTTTTTTATTCGGATGTTCTTCAGATGATTCAATCGTAAGTCAAGAAAGAGAAACCGCACAAGCCAAAGAAGCCAGCCTTAAAAGTGCCGGGGCTTCTGCCAAAGACCTTTTATCGAACGATACTTTTTCAAAGCTTTTAATCGAAATTGCATACGTGGACGGTTTTAAACCTACGGACGAAGCAATAGAGGGTTTTACATCCTACTTAAAGGAAAGGACCTTTAAAGAAGAGATTGAACTAAAATATACAAAACTAGCATCTCCCGATGAAGAAAGCCTGACGCTCGAAGAAATTGCCGAACTAGAATCTGACAACCGTACCGTTTACAATGATGGTTCTACACTGGGACTTTACATCTACTTTGCAGATGCACCTGCAGAAGGCGATGAGGAGGAAGAAGGGCTGGTTACACTAGGTGCCGTTTACCGAAATACCTCCATGATCATTCATGAAGTAACAGCTCGAAAACTAGCTGACCAAAATTTTTTCATTACCGATGCCGAAGTTGAAAACAGTACTTTAAACCATGAGTTCGGACATCTTTTTGGACTTGTAAATCTAGGAACCAAACCCATAAACGACCATGAAGACATTGAACGCGACGAAGATGGCAAACCGGTACTGGATAAAGACGGAAATACAAACGGTAACAGTCACTGCTCTGTTGATGGCTGCCTAATGCAAGCGGAATTGCAATTTGGCGGTTTTGCCAATAAATCTGCAAAAACCGGCTCATACGAGGCTGGTATTACCGCTGCTTGTCGTTTAAGTGGAAAGGACGTACTTAGAATGCTAGAATCACAAACTTCAAAAGGCCTTTATCAGCCACCGAGCTTGGATGCTGAATGTCTTTTAGATCTTCAATCCGTTGGTGGCCGTTAAGCTATTTTTCTAGGGAATATTTAAATACTTATGGGTCTGGAGCGAGACTTTCCATTTAGGATTCTCCATTACATAGTCCACTATCATAGGTACGACCTTATCACGCACGCTCCATTCCGGTTGCAAGTAGAGAATACAATCTTTGTTCGTTTTTGCAGCTTCTTGCTCAGCAAAAATCAAATCGTGCTTATTATACACAATTACCTTTAGCTCGTGTGCCTTATCATACACCTCACCAACAGGTAATTTGTTCTTTTTTGGCGAAAGACAAATCCAATCCCATGTACCGGTTAAAGGATAAGCTCCAGAAGTTTCAATATGTATATTTAGATTTTTTGCCTTCAATGCATCGGTTAGGGGCTTCATATTCCACGTTAAAGGCTCACCTCCCGTAATAACAATAGTATCGGAATATTTGGCTGCATTCTCCGTAATCTTTTCTATTGCCGTTGGCGGATGCGTCTCAGCGTTCCAACTTTCTTTTACATCGCACCAGTGGCATCCTACATCACAACCACCAACACGAATAAAGTACGCTGCCGTGCCTTTATGGAAACCTTCGCCCTGTATGGTATAGAATTCCTCCATTAGGGGCAACATGTTTCCCTTATCCACTTCCTGTAAAACTTCATCTTTAACCATCGTGCAAAGATACGTCACGTAACTCCCAAAACCCAAATTCTGATTCTTAAATTAAAGTATTGGCCTATAATCCCTTAAACCTGTGCTTTTAACCGTTTACACCAAACTTGCGTTTAACCAAACCCAAACTTCTCTAAAAGTCACCGCTAAACATTAAAAATTCTCTTATTTTTACTCAAAATACGACCAATGGCTACTACAGACGAATTCTTTAAACACATTGAAAGCGGTTACGCTACCAAAGGCGATTATATTGTAATGGGAGCGGCAATGCTTAATGAAGAAGCCATTACCAACGCACACGTAAAGGTTCCTTTAAAAACATTGAACCGTCATGGACTCATTGCCGGAGCTACCGGAACGGGCAAAACAAAGACGCTCCAAGTTCTAGCCGAAAATCTATCCGATAAAGGTATTCCGGTTTTACTGATGGATTTAAAGGGAGATTTAAGTGGTATTGCACAACCCAGCCCAGGGCACGCAAAAATTGATGAACGCCACGCTAAGATAGGCCTGCCGTTCGAGGCCAAATCTTTTCCTGTGGAAATCCTTTCGCTCTCGGAACAAGACGGTGTTAAGCTGAGGGCTACCGTTTCTGAATTTGGCCCCGTACTTTTATCCCGTATTCTAGACCTTACGGAAACCCAAGAAGGAATTGTTGCCGTTGTTTTTAAATATTGCGACGATAATAAACTCCCTCTTTTAGATTTAAAGGATTTTAAAAAAGTGTTACAATATGCCACGGGTTCTGGCAAAGCTGAATTTGCCAAGGATTACGGTAGAATTTCATCTAGCTCCACAGGAGCTATCCTTAGAAAGATTATAGAATTAGAGCAGCAAGGAGCCGATTTATTTTTTGGTGAAAAATCATTTGATGTAGACGATTTAACACGGGTGGATGAAGAAGGAAGGGGATTCATTAATATTTTGAGGTTAACCGATATTCAAGACCGTCCAAAACTGTTCTCCACGTTTATGCTAAGTTTGTTGGCGGAGATTTACAGCACTTTCCCTGAGCAAGGCGATAGTGACAGGCCGGAATTGATTCTATTTATAGACGAGGCCCACCTTATTTTCAACGAAGCCTCCAAAGCATTATTAGACCAAATTGAAAGTATTGTAAAGCTCATTCGCTCAAAAGGTATTGGACTTTATTTTGTTACCCAAAACCCTGCAGATGTTCCTAACGAAGTACTGTCGCAATTAGGACTTAAAGTACAACATGCGCTTCGTGCATTTACGGCCAGGGATCGAAAAGCAATAAAACTTACGGCAGAGAATTATCCTATTTCCGAGTATTACGATACTAAAGAAGTTCTAACATCTTTAGGTATTGGAGAAGCTTTGATTTCTGCACTGGATGAAAAAGGGAGGCCTACGCCACTAGCCGCTACTTTGCTCCGAGCCCCTATGAGCCGCATGGACGTATTGACGGATAGCGAGCTAAAATCTGTAATAAAGAGCTCCAAACTAGTCAAAAAATATGGTGAAACCATAGACCGTGAAAGCGCTTATGAAATTCTAAACGAAAAGATAGAAAAGGCTGAAAAAGAAGCCGAAAAAGAGAAAGCAAAGCCAAAAACAAGCTCGAGAAGAAGAAGTACCAGTACAAGGCAGAATCCGGTTATTAAAGTCTTGACCAGTGCCACTTTTATTCGTGGTGTTCTGGGTGTGTTGAAAAAAGTTATGCGATAAAGTAAAACATAACTTTCAGATTTAAACAAACAATTTACATAAGTACATGAAAAGTATATTAGTTAGCATTTGCCTAATCGTTTGCCTAGCAAGTTGTAGTAAAGAAAAGGATACCTCCTTTTCGATCATAAAAGACCGTGTTGGCAAATTGGACCGCATCAGTTTGGTGCGCGACTTAAAGATTATTTATGAAAACGATTCAATTGTAAAAGATAGTACCAGTACCAACAGTGCCAATAACAGTAGAAAAGTTAAGATTTTTGAAAAAGGGGGAAAACCCCTATTAACTCTCACACCTAATTCGGATAGCATACCTACCATAGAAAATATTAGGATTGAAGACCCTCGTTTTTCTACGGATAAAGGGGTTGGCCTAAATAGTACTTTTAAAGACATCAAAGACAATTATACAATTAAAAAGGTCATAACCTCAATGAATAACGTGGTGATTCTTTTAAAAGATAGTGATGTCTATTTTACGATCAGCAAAGAGCAACTACCTTCTAGTTTGCGTTACGCTTCAAGTGTAAACATTGAAGCTGTTCAGATTCCTGATGATGCAAAAATTAAATATATGATGGTCGCTTGGGATTAACTTCCCTCCAATAATTTAGAATAAACTTTAACCCCGTGCCATGAATACGCTTCTACAATATATCTTGGTACAACGGGCCAAGGCTAAGCATAAGGACAAAAAGGGAATTGCCAAAAGGCAATTGGTCCAAGAAATAAGGTCTGGGCAAGTAGAACTTGTACATGCCGTTAAGGAAATACTTTTTATAGCTATTGGTGTAGGCGCCGCAGGATTTGGTTTGAAAGGTTTTTTATTGCCTAACCATTTTATTGATGGCGGAGCAACCGGTGTATCCCTATTGATCCAGGTGAAATCTAACATCTCACTTGGTATTTTGTTGTTGCTGGTAAATTTACCCTTCATCCTTCTTGGGGCTAAAACAATCAGTAAAAAATTTGCGGTACGGAGCATCTTTGCCATTATAGCTCTCGCTATTGTAGTTCATTTTGTGCCCTACCCTATCATTACAAGTGATAAACTTTTGATTGCTGTATTCGGCGGATTTTTCTTGGGCCTTGGTATTGGTATGGCCATGCGTGGAGGGAGTGTTATAGATGGTACGGAAGTACTTGCTATTTACCTTAGTAGAAAGTGGCACTTAACCATTGGGGATGTGCTTCTCCTTATAAATATTATTATTTTTTCAGCAGGTGCGTATCTGTTAAGCGTAGAAACCGCTCTTTATGCCATTCTCACCTATTTAGCAGCCGCCAAGACCGTAAACTATGTGGTAGATGGCGTTGAAGAATATATTGGTGTCACTGTAATTTCACCTAAAAACGAGGATATTCGGATAATGCTGACAGAAAAAATGGGAAGAGCTTGCACCGTATACAACGGAAAAGGAGGTTTTGCAAAAGATGGCACTGCACGAATTTCCACAGAAATTATCTATACAGTAATGACCCGACTAGAACTAGCACGATTAAGCACCGAAATTGACAAAATAGATAAAAACGCCTTTATCGTTATGGGGGTGGTAAAAGATATAAAAGGAGGAATGATAAAAAAGAAACCTCTAAAATAGCTCATAAGGCTTATGAAAAAAACTTTGAACAAATTACTCCCAAAAGTTTACGGACGGTATTTTAATCTACTTGCCAGAGCATCTAAAGAAAAAGCGGCAGAAAAAGCTTTCTACACTTTTTGCACGGTCAGAAAAGGAAAGGTATTACCTAACCAAAAAGAATATTTAGACCAAGCCAAAAGTGAGGTTATTGAAGTAAAAGGCCATACTTTACAGACCTATCATTGGCCCGGCAATAAGGAGACAGTTCTATTGGTACATGGTTGGGAAAGCAATACTTTCAGATGGCGAAATCTTATTGCCAAACTTCGTGAAGCGGATTATAACATTATTGCTTTTGATGCTCCCGCTCATGGTTATTCTTCTGGTCAATACCTAAATGTCCCACTTTATTCAGATGGGCTGCAAACCATGATTGAAAAACACCGACCCAAATATCTTATTGGGCATTCTGTTGGGGGCATGACTCTTATGTACAATGAATTTTACCATCAAAATTCCGAGGTAGAGAAGATGATTACCATAGGCTCCCCTTCCGAGTTTTATGAAATAATGGACCACTACCAACGCTTACTTGGTTTTAACACCAAAGTACGCGAGGCGTTAGAAGCCTTAGTTCTTAACCGATTTGGATTTACTGTTAGAGAATTTTCAACATCGCGATTTGCCGAAAAGAATATTAAAAAAGGACTTTTATTTCACGATGAAGAAGACAAGCTAGCTCCTTTTCATGCTTCGGAAGCGGTTCACGCACATTGGAAAAACAGTACTTTCGTACGTACAAAAGGGCTGGGCCATTCCATGCATCAAGAGCACATTAATGACCAGATTATAGATTTTTTAAATAATTAATCCTGAAGCCTATGCCAACTGTAACTCCTTTTCATATTGCCATTCCCGTTCACAACTTAGATGAATGCCGAACGTTTTATAGGGAAACCCTAAACTGTGAAGAAGGCCGTAGTAGCGACCACTGGGTAGATTTTAATCTATTTGGACATCAATTGGTCATTCATTACAAAGCAAAAGCCAACTCGGAAGACCTCCACAGTAACCCTGTAGATGGCAAAAACGTTCCTGTACCCCATTACGGTGTTGTTTTACCTTGGGACGTTTTTGAATCTTTCTCAGAAGAGCTAAAAAACAAAAATGTTCAATTTGTAATAGAACCTTATGTACGTTTTAAAGGAGAAACCGGGGAGCAAGCTACCATGTTCTTTTTAGACCCTGCAGGAAATGCATTGGAATTCAAAGCGTTTAAAGATATGGGGCAATTGTTTGCGAAGTAAAAACCGTACCACTCGTAGACTACGCTCAGAGTGGCACGGTACTATTCTATTGTGACCACTCTGTGGGCTTTCTTACCCAACGGTGTTTTTGTAATTCTTCAACTAACTCTTTTGGCAATCCTTTACCATCACTGGTAGCGGTATTGGCCAGAACATTACGTTCTTTTCGCATTCCGGGAATAGTTGTCGCTATAGTTTTATTCTCTAATATAAACCGAAGTGCCATCTCAGCCATGGTCATTCCTTCTGGAATTAATGGTCGTAAGGCATCTGCATGGTCCACACTAGAATTTAGGTTTTCAGGCACAAAATAAGTCCCACGCCAGTCGCCTTCAGGAAAAGTGGTTTCCTTGGTCAGGTTTCCGGTTAATGTACCTTCATCAAAAGGAACACGGGCAATTACTGCAATATCCATCTCCTCGCACAGCGGAAAAAGTACGTCTTCCGGATTTTGGTCAAAAATATTATATATCACTTGAACGGCATCTATTAACCCTGTCTTTATGGCCTCAATACCATTTTCGGGCTCCCAGCGGTTCACGCTAATTCCCATAGCTCCTATTTTTCCCGCTTTCTTTAAATCCTCTATAGCACGTTGCCATTCCTCCCGGTGAGACCATCCATCGTCCCATGTATGAAACTGCATCAAGTCAATACGCTCCATACCTAGATTCGTCAAAGTTTTCTCGGTATACTCTATGATATGGCTTGTTGGATATGAATCCTCAAATTTATACTCAGGTTTTGCCGGCCAATTGAAATTTTTAGGCGGAATCTTACTTGCCGTATACAGTTTAGTTTTGGGATGTCTCCGAACGAGTTCACCAAGCAACTCTTCACTATGACCTTCACCGTAACCCCAGGCGGTATCAAAAAAATTGACTCCGTTTTCAACCGCAAGGTCTAGAGATTTTGCAGATTGTTCATCATCTGACTGTGTCCAGCCGGCCATTCCCCACATTCCGTATCCTACTTCACTAACTAGCCAATCGGTTCTCCCGAATCTTCTATAAATCATTCTATATTTTTAATATTATTTTATTCCTCTAAAAAGGATATTTATCTCTAATGTTGATGAAAAGCATCGGAAACAAAACCAAGAACGACCGGTAAGGATTCCCGCCAGTAGGTCCACGTATGGCCACCATCGCGCACGCGATATTCATGTGGAATTTTCTTCTTTGTCATTGCAATGTGCATTAAACTATTGCCCTCAAACAAGAAATCATCATCACCACAATCTATATACCACCTTACGGATTTTACATCTTCTTCCGGTACGGTCTTTAACAGTTCCAAAGCATTGTGTCTTTTGAAATATTCCTTTATTTCAGCTTCGCTATACTTTACGCCGCTTTTCTTCAATCGCTCTTTAAAATCGGAGATAGTCAATGGGCCAATATAGGCACTTAACGGACAAGCAGAAGAAAAAAGTTCAGGACGGTGCATTGCATACATGAAGGTTCCTCCCCCACCCATGGAAAGCCCGGAAATAGCCCTATAACGTTTTTCGGTTTTAATCCTATACTTCTCCTCTACATGGGGCATAAACTCCTCAAAAAAGAAATCCTCATAACGCCAATCCTTCCCCTGATTAAAATATCCTCGTTTACCTGTATTGGCATCCGGCATCACAATTATCATTGGCGTAGCCGTTCCTTCTTTTATTGCATTATCCGTAATGCGCAGGACCTCTCCAAACTGTACCCAGCCTGTTTGGTCATCACCTGCCCCGTGCAGCAAATAGAGAACCGGATAGGAGCGTTGCGAAGTTTCATAATCCGGAGGCAAGTATACCGCGTACTTCCGCTCCCCTTTTAAGATTTCACTCTTTAATGTCAATTCATCGAACACCTTTCCTGTTTGACCGAAAACGGAAACACTTAGAAAAAGACCAATGAAAACTGTAGAAATTAATTTATTCATTTTTACTTCCTATTAAAACTCTCGGTAATCACCACCTAAGAATTGATTGGCCTCATCTTCCGAAAATTTCGCACTCTTAGCATCCCAATGTAAGGTCTGATTTGGAAAACGACCTGCAATTACCCCAAGCAAAATGGTTTCCGTTAATCTTCCTGCATAAGAAAAAGGAGCTGTAGTCTGGCCTTTACCTAAACAAGCGTCTACAAACTGATGATAGTGCTTTGGACCTTCCGTATCATAATTACGAATAGGCTCTCCTAAATTATTGGCTTTGGAAACCTCGGCAATTTCTTTGGAGATATCCACATACTTGCCCTTTACGATTTTCTTTGGCAATTGCATAAAATGAGGTAATAACAAACGTCCTTTTTTACCAATAAACATAGCTCCTTGATCAGGTAATTGACCTGCTCCGGCAACACCCGCATCTAACGATATGTCATTTTTTTGTCCATCGCCATTTTTTTGTTGATTGCCGGCACCTTTGCTGTCCGGCAGTTTTAAATCTTCATGCTCTGGCGGCATTCCAGGGCCGTCATACCAAATCCATTTAAGGTTTTTGGTAGTGTATTCCGTTCCGGGAAATTCATAAGTTACCGTATTGTTCTCAGGAAAACCGTAACCGTTAGGCTCACGACATTCATTCTTAATAGTTAAGGGTACATCTAAGTTTAAAGCATTGTAGGGCGTATCAAAAATGTGCACACCCATATCCCCTAGCGTACCACAACCATAATCCAATAACCTTCTCCATTTACCGGGGTGGTAATAGCCTTCTTTATAAGCGCGCTCTTTGGAAGTACCCAACCAAAGGTTCCAATCCAATTGTTCCGGAACCGGGTCTTCCCCTTGTGGCTCTTCTCCGTTATAACCCCATGATTTTGGAGACCAAGCATGTACAGTATGAACCTTGCCTATTATACCGCTTTGAATTAAAAGAGTAGCCAAGCGGTAATCATAAAAAGAATGCACCTGAATACCCATTTGGGTAACCAAATTCTTCTCTTTGGCCAATTGCATCATTTTTCGGGACTCATCTACATAATGGGTCAACGGCTTCTGACAATATACAGGCTTGTTCATTTCCATTGCCATTAAAGAAGCAGGCGCATGGGTATGGTCCGGTGTAGAAACGACTACAGCATCAATCTCATCGCCCATTTCGTTTAGCATTGCCCTATAGTCAAAAAACACACGTGCCCCTGGGTGCAGTTTATGAGCTTTTGCCAAGTTAACAGAATCAACATCGCATAACGCAACAACATCTACGGAACTGTGGGAAGCAATTGCATTCAAATCTTCAGCTCCCATATTACCCACACCAATGTGGGCCGTTCTAAGTCTTTTGCCATTTTGAAAAGCCCATGCCGCATTGGGCAGTAGAGCGAAAGAAGATACCGCCGCTGCGCTTTTTAAGAATTCTCTTTTGTTCATTTTCAAGTAATTTGGATTGTTGGGTATGTGCTTAGTATTCTAAAGTTCTTTAATTTTTACATTCTTGAGCCAAAGTGGACTATCATGATCTTGAAAACCGATATATCCCTTTTTAAAAGAGCCATATTTAGGCGCATCTTTCCATTTTCCTTGAGCTTTACGCTCTTTCCAGTCTTCTGACCAGGGCACGAAAGACAATAGTTTTTTTCCGTTGAGCCAATGTTCTACATTTTCTGGCGTGAAAATGATACGGGACGTATTCCACTCTCCTGCAGGTTTCACTATTTTTTGACTTATGTCCGGTAAGTGCATGGCATAATCCGCACCTGTTTTTTGCCATTCCTCTAATTTGGCATTATTGATTTCTTCCCACTTTAAATCATCTAACATCTGGTATTCTGGAGAAACTTCGGGTATGCTCCAATCGCCTTCTTTAATATGGTATAACAGTCCACTATTACCACCTTCAGGGATTTTCCACTCCCAGTACAGCTCAAAATTATCGAACTCTTGGGCCGCATAGATAATATCCTTACCGCCTTTTCTATTTGCTTCGGTTCGTTTTTCCGTATCAAAAGTTAAGGCTCCATCCTTAACTACCCATTGTGGTGGCAAATCGTCTCCATTATAAGCTCGCCAACCATTTGTAGTAGTTCCATCAAACAGGTAAATCCATTCATCAGCAGTTTCGTTTGTGGTAACTGTTTCTATTGTTGCTTTGGATTCTTCTTTTTGTTTTTCTTGATTTTTACAGGAAATTAGAGCTACCGATATAGATAGCATCAGGGCGAGGTTTTTCATTAACAATGGTTATTTAAGTCTTTGTTTTAATAAAACTATTAGCAACAGTGTCTAAATCTAGTAACATTGGAACAAGAATCAAAGCGCACAGTTTTTAGGGCAACTTGAGGCATGACTATTGCTTTTAATCTTTCAGAATAAAAAATAAATACAGACTCGTTATAAACGAAACGAAAAGGTAGCCAATTTAACCGAACCCACCAAGTAAATTATTGAGGGTTGTTCGCCCTAATGGAAGCAATAGACAGGAATAAGAGAAATGTAAGCCCCAGATACCCAAGCAATCTGTAGGACCCAAAAGTGCTAAAACAAAGACTAAAAATAGGCGGAGCAAGCGCACTTGCCAAAATTAAAAAAGACATGACTTTTCCTGTGATAGCCCCTAAATGTGTACGCCCATAAAAACGAGGCCAAACTATGGCATTAAGGACCGCAAAAAAACCTCCTAGAATACCAAAACCGCCAATAAGCAATGGAATACCAAATGAAGAGGATAAAAACAAAAATCCAACCGAAGCCATAATTCCCCCTAAAATCATCAAATACAAATAGAGTTTTAGGTGTAAATAATCACTGAGAAAATTAAATACCAATGAAAACGTGACGGCAACTACGGATGCCGGTAAAAAAATTGAGATAGCATCATCTTTAGAAAACCCTTCACTTGCAAAAACAGAAACTACGTGAAAAGTGAGGCCAGTAATAAAAAAGCTATTAAAAGACAGTATAAGACCATACATCCAAAAGGCCCTAGTCCGTTGTGCTTCTTTGGCAGTATATTGCTTTGTTGCAGGTGCTTTGGCAGATTTTTCTTTATCCTCTATAATTTCGCCATCAGGAAGCAAGCCGTGTTCCTCGGGTCTGTTCTTATAAAATTGTAAAATGAAAAACGAAAAAATCAGTAAGGCTGCTGCTAATATTTGCCAAGTAACTTGCCAGCTGTACCCTTCTATTAACGCATTGACCCAAAGTGGTGAAGACGAAAAACCAAACGAGATAGCAACGCTGCTCAGGGCATTGACCTTTCCCCGGTTTTTATCGAACCAAATCATAATTACATTTCGGGATGCCATGGTCAGTACACCTTGCCCAGAAAACCGAAGCATAAAAAAAAGGCATGTCATTATTACAAAAGGGATTCCCCATGTATCCGCACTTAACATAGCTTTTACAAACTCACTCATTTGTACGGACCAAGAACAAAGCATGAGTGCTACCGCTAAGGTGATTGCCGCAAAAAATGCTACGTAACGTGCCCCATACTTGTCAAACCAAATACCTGCCCGACCGATAACCAATGAGCTACATATGGTACCTATCATGTACGCATTACTGAACTGATTGCGGGTTAAGCCTAGTGCATCTTTTACGGGGTCCGTAAATACGGATACCCCAATAGTCTGCCCAGGAATACTGCAGTAGATACCTATAGTACCAATGACTAGAATTACATAGCCATAGAAAACGGGACTTTTAGCTGGGTCTATGAAAGAAAATCGGTTTTTACTGGACATTTACAGAAGGAAAGTGGCAAAAGTAGTGGTTTCATCAACGAGCCTACATTTTTCTAGGTAAAGATTATGAAAAATCTATACGCAATTAAGGTTTAAGACGTTATGGATAGACCAAAACCATTAGCAATTACTCATGAGAAAATTTGCGACCGTACTGTTTGTCTTAACGGTAATCATAATTTTGAGCAGCTGTAGTATTGATGACAGCAATGATATTGAGGTTATAAAGCCCGGTGACACCGTAATTACAGGAAAAGCGATACACAAGAAATTCCTAAACTAAGGATTTGAGATATTATTGAAGTTCTTAAATCAAATTTCCGAATAGAATAGTGAAAGTACTACCTTGGTTCTCTTTACTATCTACTGTTATACTCCCCCCTAAACTAGTTACATGTTTATTCACCAAGTAAAGACCAAGACCTTTACTATCACGGGAATTATGACGATTTTTATTCAAATCAAAAAAATGAGACCCCTCTTTTTCCATATCGACCCCCAAACCGTTATCGCTATACGTTAGCTTTTTAGTTCCATCTTCTATTTCTGTTTTAATGGAAATAACAGGAATCACCCCAGGCCTAGCATATTGAATGGAATTGGATATGAGGTTCATTAAAATGCTTTCCATAAAACTCCTTTCGAACAATACCCACTCTGCCTCGGAAAAGTCTATAACAAATTCAACTTTGGCATTACATGCCAAGGTATCTATGGATTTTTTTACACGTTGAAAAACTTCATCAAAACATACCGGCACCAATTCTCTTTCCAAAAAGCTTTCCTCAGCCACAGCAACAGCTTCAACATAGGTCTTCAACGAAGTCTTTAGCCCATTTGCAGAACGTTTTATATGTTCCAATACAGTCAAAGCAGTTTCATCCTTAATCTTGCTACTATCTAACATCTCAACAAGAAACACCAAATTATTTACTGGTGATTTTAAATCGTGAGATGTTATATGATTCAGTTCCATTAACCTATCATTTATTCTGGCCAAATCGGTCACATGAGAAATGCGTTCGTTTTCTAAATCCTTTTTATGCGTTACATCTTTACCTATGGCATATATAAATTCTCTGTCTTCTGATGTAAAAGCCGTCCAATGCATCCAGACCAGTTTTCCATCTTTACAGACATATCGATTCTCAAAATTTAGCAAGGGCATATTTTGAACTAGATTTTCGCCATGTTTAATGGTTGCCTCAATATCCTCCTCATAAATAAAATCGAATATTGGCTTTGCATACAGCTCCTCTTCCGTATATCCTAGAAGCTTTGTAAATGCTGGGTTCACTTTTTTGAAGTATCCTTTAAAATCAGCGATACACAGACTATCTATTGACAAATTGAAGAATGGATCTAGCTCAAAATCTAGCGTTTCAATTAATTGTTTCATGGGTTTGGCTTAATCTAGTTTAGCTAAAACGCTCGAAACAAGACAATTGTTGCTCAATTTCCCATTATTTCCACTTAAAGGGCAATTTCCCAAGCAAAATGACGTTTGTTTATGATTTTTACACAAAAAATAAACACTTGTGTTGAAAAGATTTATCTCTCTTTTATTCGTCAACCAAACTTTTACCCAATGAAATAATTAAAAATCTATAAACAGTTATTTTTTTACCTATCTATTTCCTAACTTAACTAATGCAAGGCATATTAGAACAGAGAAGCGTAACTAAATTTAAGATTTAAACTTGATTGTAAATGTACTTCCCTTATTCACCTCACTATCTACATTTATAGAACCACCAAGACTGGTAATATGACTGTGTACTAAATAGAGCCCTACCCCTTTGCTGTCTTTTGTACCATGAAACCTTTGGTTTAAATTAAATACAAGATGTCCCACCTTGTCCATATCAAAACCAAGTCCATTATCAGTAAACACGAATGAATTTTCACCATTAACTTGATTTGTGGTTATTCTGATCTCCGGGAAAACATCAGGTTTTGCATACTTGATTGAGTTTGTAATAAGGTTAAGAAAAATACTTTCCATATAGGAAGTATTGAACCCAACACTCTCCAGAGCAGAAAAGTCTAAAAAGAATTTTGCTTTAGAATCTTCAATTAAGGAACTAATTGAACTTTTTACTTTCTGAAAAACTTCATCAAAACAAACCTCATCTATACGAATACTAGTCACTTCATTTTCCTTTAAAGCATCTACATAAGAATCTAAAGTGGTTTTAAGGCCTTCTGCAGACAGTTTTATATAATCGAGGATCTTAGCGGTTTCTTCTTTGTTATTTTCTTCAAGGCCCAGTATATCTACTAAGTATAAAAGATTATTCACGGGCGACCTTAAATCATGTGAAGTGGTATAATTTAGCTGCTTAAGTTTTTGGTTTATTTGCGAAAGATGGGCTACGTGTGATACACGTTCCGACTCCAAGCTCTTTTTATGGGTTATATTTTTAGCAATTGCATACACCAACTGTTCCTCTGGCATGGGAATAGAGGTCCAATGTAACCATATTAATTCTCCTGATTTGCAAATGTATCTGTTTTCAAAATTTACAAGAGGTTTGCTTTTTATTAAGCTTTCACGGTGAGAAGCGGTAATCTCTCGATCCTCTTCATAAATAAAATCCGAAATTAAGGTAGAGAACAGCTCCTCTTCTGAATAGCCTAGAAGTTTAACGAAGGCCGGGTTTACTTTTCGAAAATACCCATCAAAACCTGCCACACACAAAGAATCCATTGACAAGTCAAAAAAGGGATCCAGTTGTATATGTATGGGAGCTACGGCTTCTGGCATTTTATGGTTGGTCTTACAAAACCAAAACGTTGAATTACGCTAAAATGTTGTTAGCCTAGTAGCGGAAATATCTAAAAATCAAAAAATTACGCGAGCAGCCATCAATAAAGAGTTTTTGCTTCGGCTAAATGATTAATTAGTTATTACTTCTATGCCGCTCCCTTGCCAAAAGTGTATTTTTTAATAACATAGCAATGGTCATTGGGCCAACACCACCAGGAACAGGAGTAATAAACGAAGCTTTTTTACTTACTGGTTCAAAATCAACATCGCCTGTAATGTAATATCCTTTGTCTTTAGTTTCATCAGTAACCCTGGTAATACCTACATCAATAATAACCGCCCCTTCTTTTACCATTTCAGCTTTTAAGAAATGAGGCACACCTAACGCTGATACAATTATATCTGCCTGTAAAGTAAGCTCCTGAATATTCTTTGTTCTACTATGGGCAAGTGTTACGGTACAGTTTGCGGCTTCCCCTTTCTGGCTCATTAAAATACTTATGGGTCTACCTACAATATGGCTACGACCTATAACAACGGCATGCTTGCCCTGTGTATCTACTTTGTAACGTTTTAAAAGTTCCATAATACCAAACGGTGTGGCAGATATAAACGTTTCCATATCCAATGCCATTTTCCCGAAGTTGGCAGGGTGAAATCCGTCCACATCTTTATCAGGATCAACGGCCATTAAAACTTTTTCTTCGTCTATATGTTTTGGCAAGGGCAGCTGAACGATATAACCATCAATATCCGAATTGGCATTAAGCTCAGCTACTTGCTTTAACAATTCCTCTTCCGTAGTTTCGCTAGGCAAGTGAATCAAAGTTGATTCAAAACCTATTTTTTTACACGAACGTACCTTACTCCCTACGTAGGTTAGACTAGCACCATCATTACCCACAAGAACGGCAGCCAAATGAGGCACTTTCTCACCACGCTCTTTCATATTCGCTACCTCAATAGCAATCTCGTCCTTTATTTCGTTGGAAACTTTTTTTCCGTCCAGTAATTTCATTGTATTCGGTTATGGTCTAAAACTAGTCTTGTATCGCTTTATTCAAGCCCTTATTGCATTCCTTTCATATTGCCCATCATCTGCATCATCTTTTTACCGCCACCACCTTGCATCATTTTCATCATTTTGCTCATCTGGTCAAATTGCTTTAAAAGCTGATTCACTTCTTGCACTTCCCTACCGCTTCCTTTAGCGATTCTTTTTTTACGGCTAACGTTTAATTTAGAAGGATTAGCACGTTCATCTGGCGTCATACTATGAATAATGGCCTCAATATGTTTAAAGGCATCATCATCAATATCCAGACCTTTCAAAGCTTTTCCGGCACCGGGAATCATCCCCATCAAATCTTTGATGTTACCCATCTTTTTGATTTGTTGTATCTGGGAAAGAAAATCATCAAAACCGAATCTGTTCTTGGCTATTTTCTTTTGAATCTTACGGGCTTCCTCTTCATCGAACTGCTCTTGGGCACGCTCAACCAAGGAAATAACATCACCCATGCCCAAAATACGTTCGGCCATACGTGAAGGGTGGAAAACGTCAATAGCTTCCATTTTTTCACCTGTACCGATGAATTTTATAGGCTTATCTACTACGGATTTAATTGATATAGCAGCTCCACCACGGGTATCACCATCCAATTTGGTAAGTACCACACCATCAAAATTCAGAATATCATTGAAGGCCTTTGCTGTATTTACAGCATCTTGACCCGTCATAGAATCCACTACAAATAGTGTTTCTTGAGGTTGAATGGCCTTATGGATCTCAGAGATTTCATTCATCATCTCTTCATCTACCGCCAAACGACCCGCAGTATCTATAATAACTACATTATATCCTTCTGATTTTGCTTTGGCAATACCAGCTTGCGCAATCTTTACTGGGTTTTTCTCGTCACGATCGGAATACACCTCAACCCCTATCTGCTCACCAACTACGTGCAACTGGTCAATAGCCGCCGGACGATATACATCACAAGCTACCAATAAAGGTTTCTTTGTTTTCTTCGTCTTAAGAAAGTTTGCCAGTTTACCCGAAAAAGTAGTTTTCCCCGAACCTTGCAGGCCTGACATTAAAATTACAGATGGGGTGGCCGAAAGGTTAATACCTTCAGTCTCCCCTCCCATTAGTTCAGTAAGCTCATCTTTGACAATCTTTACCATTAACTGGCCGGGCTGCAATGTGGTCAATACATCTTGACCCAAAGCTTTTTCTTTGACCTTATTGGTAAACTCCTTGGCTATTCTAAAGTTAACATCGGCATCCAACAAAGCCCGGCGGACTTCCTTGGTTGTTTCGGCAACATTAATTTCCGTTATCTGCCCGTGGCCCCGTAGGGTATGTAGGGCTTTATCTAGCTTATCACTTAAATTGTCAAACATCGTCTTACTTGCTTTTGAAGAAAGGCAAATTTAATAATAACTGAGGGAAAGAACAGGATGGAAAGAAAAAAATATGACCTCATAAAAAAAGCACCCATCTTTTGATGGATGCTCTTTAATCATCTGTGGGACAAAATAGGTATCTGGTTACACTAAACTACTACATATCAAAAGCTAGTTGCATACTTTACTTAAAACAACCACTTCTTCTTTTCTCTTTATTTTTAAGTACTCCTGGCCGCATTCAAGAACCTGCCATTCACCAATATAATTTTCCAAATTTCCGCTTAGACCTCTGAACACCAGAATATTTTCTTCCACCGTCCAAGCTCCTTCATCAACCGTTTCTCCGTTAGCGGCATAAACGAACATGCGCTGTTCTGAAAATTCAATAATTAAATCTTCAAAGAATTCCCCTTTTTCATCTGCTATTTTCCAAGTACAGGTACTTAATTTAGTCTGTATACTTTCGGCGGTACAAATTGTGGGTTGGTACTCACAGTCTTTTTCCAGCACCATGGAATCCTCGCCAACGAACATTTTTATTTTTCCTTCTTTAATTTCGTAGACTTTCCAAGTGTTGTTAAAATTCGCATCATCCTCAAATTTCAATTCTAAAACCACCCTATAATCAACTACCGTTGTGCTCCATTCCCCCTCAATAGCATACCCGTTACTACCATATGCAACAACCTTCCCTTCTTCTTCAAAAGAGAACGTATAATTATTATACTGCTCAGATTGATCTATACTTTTTTGTTGCACTTGCACAAAGCTCCATGGGCATTGGACTAAAACACTATTTAATTGCTCTAGGGTAAAATCATCATCATTATAATCATTATCATCATCTTCATCACAAGCCTCCTTTGCACTTTTTAAAAGATTGGCAAGCTCTCCATTTGTATTTACGGTAACTTCTGAACTATCTGCATATTGAAAAACGACAGGGAAGTCAAAGCTTACCAAATCCGTATCCGCAAGACCGGCAAAGAACCTTCTTAGTTCCATATCGTGATTTACCGTAACGGATGTCATTTGCTGAAAATTGGCATTATACGTAAATACAGTGGTAGGGTATACTAGATCCACACATTCAATATCTGCATCATTACCTCCTTCAATACAGCCCGATGCTATTTTTTCTAGATCACCTTTAGAATTGATGGTTTCTTCTGTATAATCTGCTAGCGTTACAGTAATAGGAAAAACAATATCCATGGAACTGGCATCACCATCTATTGCATCCAAAGCCTCTTCCAAAACCTGAAGTCCGCTCATGGAAGCTATGGTTAATTTTGCATCGTTTAAAACAACGGAATACGGAAATTGAATATCAAAACAACTTGCTCCGTCCACTAAATTATCATAAGAGCCATCATTGGAAACTGTTTCTTTCAACAACTCTAGTGCCGTAGAATCAAAAGATAGTGTTTGCTCCTCATCTATCGTTTCAACAAAAGGTTCCTCATCTTGACAGGATGTCAAAGCCATTATCAGGGCCAGTAGGAAAGCCACTAATGAAAATTTAAAACACTTCTTCATATTGATCGGGAATTTAGGGGAACTTTAATTCTGAAACAACCCATAATTAAAATACCCTACTTGCACAGTTCGGATTTTTTCAAATACCTTTGGAAAAAATCACCCTAATTGGAAACCAAAAATACAGGCAATGTTTGCGAAGAGCAAGTCTTTGATACCATTTTCAAAGCTAATTCTAAAACGGTTTTCAACTATATATATTATAAGTTCGGTAATGAGGAAAAAGCCCACGACTCTGTCCAAGAAGCCTTTGTAAAGCTTTGGGAAAATTGCGCCAAGGTTTCTCCCGCTAAAGCAAAGTCCTATGTATACACCGTAGCCAATAATTTGTACCTTAATGTGATAAAAGCCGAAAAAGTTCGTTTAAAGTATGCGGACAAGACGCTAAAGGTTACCCATGAGTCTCCGGAATTCCTATTGGAAGAAGAAGAGTTTAAACAAAAATTGAACCGGGCCCTGGATAGTTTACCTGAAAACCAACGTACTACTTTTTTACTTAATCGTATAGATGGAAAAAAATATGCAGAAATAGCAGAAATGGAGGGTGTTAGCGTAAAGGCGATTGAAAAACGAATGCATTTGGCATTAAAGTCCCTTAGGGAAAAGATTGAGGGGATATAATGTTAGTAGTTAGTAGTTAGTAGTTAGTAGTTAGTAGTTAGTAGTTAGTAGTTAGTAGTTAGTAGTTAGTAGTTAGTAGTTAGTAGTTAGTAGTTAGTAGTTAGTAGTTAGTAGTTAGTAGTTAGTAGAAGTTAAAAAATATTGAGCAATCGATGGTTGATAAAATAATTCTTTTGCCATACCGAACAAGTATTGACAATAAAAAGTAGGGTATTTACGTAACGGATTGTTACTAAGGCATAAAGCTAGAATTGATGCAAGAAAATCACTTAGCAAAATGGTTGAACAATGACCTCACTGAGGCCGAACTCGCAGAGTTTAAAAAATCTGCCGAGTATGCTTCCTATGAGCGTATTGTTGCCGCTTCCAGTCAGTTGCAAGCACCTGATTTTGATGCGGATGAGGCTCTTATGGCTATAAAGAACCAACGTACTTTACAAGATACGAAGGTGGTACAGCTGCATCCTTTCAAGAAATTTTTACGAATTGCCTCTGCTGCAGCAATACTTATGTTCGGTTCTTATTTTTATCTCAATACACTAGATAAAAATATTGTAACCAAATATGCCGAGAGCAAAGAAGTTACGCTTCCGGACAACTCAAAAGTACAATTGAATGCAGATTCTGAACTTTCATTCAGTGAAAGGAAATGGAGCGAAGAGCGGAATGTGGAGCTTAAAGGTGAAGCATTTTTTAAAGTAGCCAAAGGCAAACGTTTTACAGTAGCCACAGACGCGGGAACCATTGCCGTATTGGGAACTCAGTTTAACGTAGAAAATAGAAAAGGTTTTTTTGAAGTTACCTGCTTTGAAGGTTCGGTAAGTGTTTCCTTTAAGGGAAAAGAAACAAAACTTCCCGCAGGCGCCGCATTTATAGTAATAGACGGCAATATTATAGCTTCTCCAGAATCAAAATTACTGCAACCTTCATGGATGAACAATGAAAGCACGTTTAAAAGTGTACCTCTAAAATATGTGCTTAATGAGTTCCAAAGACAACATAACGTTACCGTAGAAACAAAAGGTGTAGACTTGGAACAACTGTTTACGGGAACATTTAGCAACACGGATAGGGAAATTGCCTTAAAAAGCATAAGCGCACCCTCGCAAATAAAGTTTAAATTTGAGGGCAGCAAAGTGCTCTTTTATGTCGATAAGAATCCGTAAACTTCTTCTTTTCATTATAGGTCTTACGTGTTTCCTAAGCGCCAACCATACCATAGCTCAAAGCTCGGACAAGGTAGGGCTATCTACTTTTCTACAGCAGCTAGAACAGGATTTCGATATTAAATTCTCTTATGCGGATAATGAAATTTATGAGCTCGAAATCCATATCCCCGAAAAAAAAATATTAGCTGATATTCTTGATGATATTGAGAATCAAGCTCAAGTTGAGATAGAAAAACTTAACGAGCGTTATTATACGCTTTCCAAAAGTAACTTTGTTTCTATTTGCGCAACAGTTCTTGATAATTTTAAAATGAACACCCTTTATGGTGCCAGTATAAAAGTATTAGGCACCAATATATCTACAATTCTAGATGATAGCGGCACGTTTTCGTTAGCCAATATTCCTAGAAAGGCTTCGCTTCAAATTAAATATTTAGGTTATAAAACCTTATTTGTAAGTGCTGACGAACTTATAAAGAAAGAGCCTTGCAGCACACTTCTATTGGCTCAATTTTATCAGCAATTAGAAGAGGTGGTTGTATATGAATTTTTAACCAAAGGACTGGTAAAACAATTAGATGGCGGCCTCCAAATGAGTAGTGAAGAGTTTGGCATTCTTCCTGGTTTAATAGAGCCCGATGTTTTAAAGACCGTTCAAGCATTGCCCGGAGTTGAAAGCACGGACGAAACCGTGTCCAATATTAATATTCGCGGGGGTAGCAATGACCAAAACCTGGTCCTGTGGGACGGTATAAAAATGTACCAATCCGGGCACTTTTTTGGATTGATTTCTGCGTTCAACCCCTACTTAACGGATAAAGTTACGCTGATAAAAAACGGCACGGGAAGCGAATATGGCGATGGTGTTAGCGGCATTATAGACATGCGCACCAAAGATGATATTTCAGATACTTTCTTTGCAGGTGCAGGTTTTAACCTTATTGGAGGCGATGTCTATGGTCACCTTCCGATCAATGATAAATTGGCGGTACAATTTTCCGCTAGACGCTCTCTAACCGACCTAATTAATACTCCTACCTACGATAAATTTTTCACCCGTGTTTTTGATGATAGCCAAGTGGCACAAGAAGGTAATTTCTATTTCTATGATTTTACGGGTAAGTTATTATACGACATCAACGAAAAGCAGCACCTTCGTTTTAGTTTTATCAACATCAACAACCTGTTGGATTATACAGAGCGCGACATGGACAATGACACTGAAATACAGAGCGCTTTAAACCAACACAACCTCTCCTTTGGGACAAGTTTAAAAAGCGATTGGAGCGAAAACTTCAGTACTTTTTTAAATGCGTATCATACAACCTACAAGTTAAACGCCCGTAACATCTCCGGTAACGCGGAACAGATTCTTTTTCAGAATAACGAGGTTGAAGAAACGGCACTAAAACTCAATACAAACTATACTCCAAACCAAAATTTTGACTGGCTTAACGGGTATCAATTTACAGATACGGGTATTGCCAACGAAACATCGGTAACGCAACCTCCCTTTGAAAGCAACGCTCGCAATGTTATTAAAAGTCACGCTCTTTTTTCGGAGCTTACCTTTACCTCTACGAACAAACGGGTCTTTGCCAGAGGTGGCTTACGGATGAATTACCTAGAGAACCCGGATACTTTTAAAGAGTATATATTGGAACCTAGGGTTAGTTTTAATTATGCTTTCACCAAATATTTAAAAGTTCAAGCGCTTGGGGAATTTAAAAGTCAGGCTACCAATCAAATTATCGACTTAGAGCAAAATTTCTTAGGCATAGAAAAAAGAAGGTGGATTGTTTCCGATGGGGACCAACTGCCCATTACCAAAAGTAAACAGGGTTCCATAGGCATCAATTATGACCATCAAAACTTTTACGTTGGGATAGAAGCTTTTTACAAAGAAGTAGATGGCATTAGCACTTCTACCCAAGGTTTTCAGAACCAAAATCAGTTTAACGGAGAAATAGGAAAGTATGATGTAAAGGGCATTGAATTCCTAATCAATAAAAAAACAGATAACTACAGTGTATGGGCCAGCTACACCTACAATTTCAATACTTATAATTTTTCTGAAGTCGTTCCCCCAGATTTTCCGAATAATCTAGACATTAGACATGCGGCAACATTTGCCGGCACTTACACCTTAGAAAATTTTAAATTTGGTATCGGCTTAAATTATCGTACCGGTAAACCCTATACGGAACCTGATGCGGAAGAACCCATAAATGCCACCTTCTTCCCCAATAGGATTAACTACCAAGAACCCAATAGCAGCAGACTACCCGAATATTTACGTGCCGATGTTTCCGCTATTTACAATTTTAATATCACCAAAAAACTTAAGGCTTCCGCAGGTGTTTCCGTTTTAAACTTTACAAGTCGAAAAAATATTCTCAATACCTATTATCAATTTAATGACGATGGTGAAATAGAAAAAGTAGAAACTGTTTCTTTAGGCCTTACTCCCAATGTAAATTTCAGGGTCAGATTTTAAAGTGATTAGACTAAGCCTTCACTAAATTATAGTTAATTTTAGCGGATACATTATTCCTTATTTAACTTCCAATCCGCTCTAGCCATGCCCACTATAGAAGACATCCAAAAAGCTCGAAAACGTATTGACGGCCATATATCCCAAACACCGATCCTAAGCTCAACCCTTTTAAATGATTGGTTGGGTCATGAGATTTATTTTAAGGCAGAATGTTTGCAAAAAATAGGTGCTTTTAAAGCAAGAGGCGCATGCAACACGTTGGCTTGGTTAATAGAAAATAACGAACGGCCCAAGCATGTAATTGCCAACAGTTCCGGTAATCACTCGCAAGCAGTAGCATGGGCAGCGAGTCAGTTTAACATCCCTGCAACTATTTACATGCCCGGCTATTCATCCAAAATAAAAATTCAAGCTACCCAATCGTACGGTGCAAAAGTGGAGCTTTGTGAAAATAGGAATATTGCCGATGAACGTGTACTTGCCGCTTCCAAAGAAGAAGGCACATATTGGATTCCGCCTTTTAATCATCATCAAGTTATCGCGGGCCAAGGCACCGCAATCTGCGAAGCCTTAGAGCAAGTAACGGACATAGATGCTGTTTTTGCACCTTGTGGTGGCGGCGGACTTTTATCCGGTACGGTTATAGCCACAAACTCGCTATCACCAAAAACCAAAGTGCTTGGAGTTGAACCTTTAAATGCCAACGATGCCGCAGAATCATTACGTACCAACAAAATTCAAAGATTGACGGTAACACCAGATACGTTGGCCGATGGTGCCATGACCATGGCTGTTGGTGATATTACTTTTGAGTATTTAAAAAAGTTAGACGGCATGTACGAGGTTGAAGAATCAAAACTGATATATTGGACGCAATGGCTTACCCATCTACTAAAGCTGCATATTGAACCCACTAGCGCAATGGCTATGGAAGGTGTTGTACAATGGTTAAAAAATTGTACCACTAAAAAACGTATTATGGTTATGTTATCCGGAGGGAATATTGACCATACCAACCAATTAAAAATTTGGAATACAAATCACCTGGATTCCAGACCTGGCAATATTCTGTAGTTCCTAAAATTAGGATTCTATAGTTGCTATTTCTCCGGGAAGTTGTTCTGGTATAACTTGAAAATCAAAATTTAGCATTTTTTGAATAATCGCATAGAGTTCCGGAAAATCAGCTAAGAATTTTTGGGGTGTTTCCGCATAATTTTCCACCGCTACAGAAAAGAATTCTTGCAGGTTGGTCATTCCATATTCTCTAAAATAATTAGAATCCGCCAACTTTTGAGCGTACCCTTCCCTCAAGAAAATCTCTTTTATTTTTTTAAGTCCCACCCTAAACTTTCTGGCTTCCCAAGAACTTTTCCGAATCATTTCGAAACTAAGTGCATGGGCAAATTCATGCAAAGCCAAGTTCAGGTTGTCATCTGAAATCCGGAACCCTTCCCAAATGGTATCGGCGGAAACAATAACCGTTTTAAACCGAGGGTTGTACTCTCCCAAATGGTGTCTTCTATTGATACGGGAATAGTATTTTGAGGGATAAACGATAATTCGCAACAGTGAACGTCGCATTTTATAGTCCTTTAAACCCAATGTCATTAATATGGCAGAAGCGCTTAATAGCAATTTCAGTTCTTCTTTTTCATCTACCCGTCCATAGAAAACAAACTTCTTTCTACTTCTAAACCACATAATACGCTTATCGCACTTCTCTCGTAATGAAATGGGCAGTTCAGAATAAATTGCAAAATTATCTTCTAGTAACCGCCTATCTTTAGCAGAAAGTAACTTTGTTCTTACAAAGGGATTCAAAGCATAGAGGCCAATGGTATAGTAGACCATATACAACACCTGAAACAAAAGAAAGGCTAGCGCCAAAATTTTGAAATTATGCTCTGTTAACATACTGCTTACAACTCCAAAAAAGATTTTAAATTGTACAGGACTATTTCTACATACGCTCCGGAACGTCTATTCCTAAAAGTTTAAATGCAGATGCTACCACTTCACTCACTTTTTGAGAAAGTTGCACACGCAATAATCGTTTTTGCTCATCGGTTTCTCCTAAAATAGAAACCTGCTGATAGAATGAGTTAAATTCCTTTACCAAATCGTAAGTATAGTTGGCAATTAGAGCTGGACTATAATTCTCTGCTGCCAATTGAATAACTTCCGGGTACAATTGCAATTGTTTTATAAGCTCCTTTTCTTTGTCATGCAAAGCATTGACTATTACATCCGCAGTGGTATCAAAATCTGCCTTTCTTAGGATAGACTGAATACGCGCATAGGTATATTGAATAAAAGGCCCTGTATTCCCTTGAAAATCTACAGATTCTTCAGGATCAAAAAGAATACGTTTTTTGGGGTCTACTTTTAAAATAAAGTACTTAAGTGCCCCAAGGCCAATTAATTTATAGAGGGCATTTTTCTCTTCATCAGAATACCCCTCCAACTTGCCTAAATCTTCCGATATTTGAGCGGCCGTTCTGGTCATATCGTTCATTAAATCATCCGCATCTACAACGGTGCCTTCCCTACTCTTCATTTTACCACTTGGTAAATCTACCATACCGTAGCTCAAATGATGTAGGTTTTCAGACCAAGAAAAACCAAGTTTCTTCAAGATCAAAAACAACACTTTAAAGTGATAATCTTGCTCATTACCCACCGTGTAGACCATACCACCCACATCTGGATAATCTTTAACTCTTTGTATAGCCGTACCTATATCTTGGGTCATATAGACTGCCGTGCCATCTGAACGGAGTACTATTTTTTCATCAAGACCATCATCTGTCAAGTCTATCCAAACACTACCATCTTCCTTTTTAAAGAATATTCCTTTTTCTAGTCCGCCCGCCACTACATCTTTACCTAATAAATAGGTGTTACTTTCGTAGTATAAAGTATCAAAATCAACACCCAGGTTTTTATAGGTAACATCAAAGCCTTTATAGACCCAGCCGTTCATTTCTTTCCAAAGCGAAACGACTTCCTCATCACCGGCTTCCCATTTTTGAAGCATTTCTTGAGCTTCCAACAGAATAGGAGCTTCTTTTTCAGCTACCTTTTTATCAGTTCCTGCGGCTACCATTTCAGCTATTTCGGCCTTATAAGCTTTATCAAAAGCAACATAATAGTTACCAACCAGTTTATCGCCTTTTAGCCCTGTACTTTCTGGTGTCTCCCCATTTCCAAAACGCTGCCACGCTAACATACTTTTACAAATATGAATGCCACGGTCGTTTATAATCTGGGTTTTGTACACCTTCTTACCCGAAGCCTTTAAAATCTCGGCAACGGAATACCCTAAGAGGTTATTTCTAATATGTCCTAAGTGCAAAGGTTTGTTGGTGTTAGGTGAAGAATATTCCACCATTATAGCATCGTTTTCTTTTTGAGAAACAAAACCATAGCTGTCATTTGCTTTTATCCCGTTGAAGAAATCAAGATAATAAGCATCTGCAATAACCAAGTTCAAAAAACCCTTAATTACATTAAAACCAGTAACCTCAGCTACTTCTTTTTCCAGATACGCACCTATTTGCTCACCTATTTGAACAGGGTTTCCTTTTACGAAACGAAGCATAGGAAATACCACAATAGTTACATCACCTTCAAAATCTTTTCGGGTAGGTTGAAACTCCACTGATGGAAGTTCTATTTCAAAAATAGCTGCAACCGCCTCTTTAACCTTGGTTTCTAAAATTGCTTGAATACTCATATAATCTATCGTTTCAGGCTGCAAAACTAATCATTTTTTACGCTTTTACCCTAAGACTAGGTGTATTGGCTTCGGTTTTCTTTAACTTTATGAAAATGGCACCATATTGAGCAATTAATTTTAAAAGAGACCCTACATGCTTTTAAACGTATCATATACAGACAAACAGGTTACCAAAAAAATAGATGAAGCGGTAGGAAAGCCTTTTACGCTACGTAAAAGGTGGGATATGGGTGGCATAGGTTCGCCGCGGTTGTTCATTACCGAAACCAGTGTTGAAATTAGAAACCTGTTGATTTTAGACAATAACCGCGATCAATGTAATATTGAACTACGGCCAAAAGGAATCATAGTTCGCTTCAGGTCGTTATTGGAAACTTTTGCTTTGGTCATTCCATTTTACAAACTCACGTTATACAAAGGTGATATTGGAATCTATTCCATTTATCGCGACCATTATTTTATTAAAGTTAAAGCAGATACTAAAGCCATTCAGAAATTCTTTATTAAAATTCAAAATTACAAAGCCGACAATTCACCCACCTCAATCGAAGACCTATAATACATAGCAGCCCATGAAAATACTCTTAACAGGTGCCAATGGCTATATTGGTATGCGATTGTTACCGCAATTATTGGACATGGGCCATGAAGTGGTGTGCACCGTTCGTGATGAAGCTCGGTTTTCTATTGAGAAAGAAATGCGAGCGCAGATTGAGGTTCTGGAAGTCGATTTCCTAAAGGAGGTTGAACCTTTTAAAATTCCGAAGGATATTAATGCCGCCTATTTTCTAATACACTCCATGAGTTCATCTACGCAAGATTTTGATGCCATGGAAGCCAAAACTGCGAAAAATTTCAATGCCTACCTCAGCGAAACCCAAGTTAAACAAGTTATTTATCTCAGTGGAATCGTAAACGAAGAGAACCTATCCAAACACCTTTGGTCTAGAAAGAATGTAGAGCGCATACTTTATGAAGGCTCTTTTGAACTAACCGTTTTACGGGCCGGTATTATAGTGGGCTCAGGAAGTTCATCATTTGAAATTATACGTGACCTCTGCGAAAAATTACCGGTTATGATTACACCAAAATGGGTATTGACCAAAACACAGCCCATTGCCATTAGGGATATCCTAACTTTTTTGACCGGTGTTCTGGGCAATGAAAAAACCTATAATGGTTCTTTTGATATTGCCGGACCCGATGTCCTCACCTACAAACAGATGTTGGAGCAATATGCCGAAGTGCGAGGGTTTAAAAACTATATTATGACGGTTCCCGTAATGACCCCCAAACTATCTAGTTACTGGCTTTATTTGGTAACCTCTACCTCATATAAATTGGCATTGAACCTTGTAGATAGTATGAAAATAGAGGTCATTGCCAGCAACAATCGGTTACAGGAAATTCTGAACATCAAACCACATAGCTACAAAGAGGCCATTGATTTAGCATTTAAAAAGATAGAGCAAAATCTCGTGGTAAGCAGCTGGAAAGACAGCATGGTGAGCGGCCGCTTTAAAAAGAATTTGGAGAAATACATTCAGGTTCCAAAATATGGGGTTTTAAAAGATGAGAAAAAAGTAAAAGTGGACAACCCTGACCAGGTTTTAAAAAACATCTGGAAAATTGGTGGGGAAACGGGCTGGTATTATGGGAATTGGCTCTGGAAAATACGGGGAATAATAGATAAGTTTTCGGGTGGTGTAGGCCTCCGACGAGGACGTACGCATCCGGATAAAATTTATGCTGGCGATTCATTGGATTTTTGGCGTGTTCTTCTAGCGGATAAAAAAGCAAAGCGCCTTCTACTTTTTGCCGAAATGAAGTTGCCCGGCGAAGCTTGGCTAGAATTTAAAATTGATGAACACAATGTTTTACACCAGACTGCAACTTTTAGACCTAGGGGCTTAAAAGGGCGCTTGTATTGGTACAGTATTGTGCCTTTTCATTACTTTATCTTTGGAGGTATGATACGTAATATTGCCAAAGCAAAATGAACAAAAATCCATCGTTCTGCCATACAAAGCTTTTTTGGCTTTTCCTGTCCTTCTTAACATTATCATGGGGATACGCACAGAATGACAAACTGAAGAGCCTGGAAATTCCTAAAACTCCTCCACTAGGTTACGAATCCATTTTAACCGCAGAACTTAACGATGCTTTAATGCCGGGGGCAGCTTATGAAGTTGGATTTTGGATTTTTGGCAAGCAATTGCAAGACGAGAGTTACTCCTATCCAATTACTGTATTCCCTTCTAATGGTGGTGATATATCAAATGAAGGTATTTCGGATATTGTTGAGTCCGTTCAACCCTCACCTAAATTAGAAGTAAACCCACCACCAAACTATGCTACCCGTGGCCATTTTACTTTTATAGTTAGACCAGATAAGCCATATGATTATTTAACTATCGCCCTAAAAAACACAGATACAAAGGCATCACCCATCAACTTTAAAAAAGACATTAAGGTAATAGGTGTTTTTTCAAAACCACTTCCCAACCGAGCAATGGAAAAAGTTGTCCCTCCCAAAGATGCAGGAACTATAATACCCGACACCCCAGTTAAGATTGCGGAACGCACATTAATAGACAGCTTTGAACGCTATTCCGTTTCAGAGAAAAATGTTCAATTAGGGCTGTACGACCACCGCAGAATAGATAATGATATTGTAACAGTTTACCTGAATGGTAAAATTGCCGTTGAGCAGGTTGCCTTAAAGCGAAAAAAACAGTTCTTTAAACTTAATCTACAACCGGGTGAAAATATCATAACCCTACATGCCGAGAACTTGGGTGATGTAGCTCCAAACACTTCCGCTATATTAATCAAAACGAAAACAGAAGAATTTATGGCGGTATTGGAGTCCGATTTAGGGCAAAGTTCTTATTTTACACTCATCTATGAGAAGTAATGGATAGGTAATATACGAAACACAACTATCACCCGAAACCGAATACCAGCCAATGAAACATTTAAAAAACCCATTACTTTCTATCTCCATTGGCATTATACTAGCTTTTACCCTAGTAGTATTTTTTGCTACGGAAGCCACCTATGAATCTATTGAATCTGCATCCATATGGGTACGAAATTACTTTGGGTTCTTCTATCTTTATTTAGGTTTAGGCTGCGTTCTATTTTTATTGGCCATTGCATTCTCTCCCTTCGGAAAAATTAAATTAGGGAAGAAAAACTCAACACCCGAGCATTCACTTTGGGCTTGGACGTCCATGCTCTACAGTGCGGGAATGGGTTCAGGCATACTGCTACGTGCCGTACAAGAGCCGGTTTTTATGCAACAACATCCACCATATAAGTCAGACTTGGCGCCGGAAATATTAGCGCTGGAGTTTACTTTTTACCAATGGGGATTTACCGCATGGGCCTTTTACGGTCTCTTTGCTATGGTTGTAGGTTATGCCCTCTTCGTAAAGAAAAAGAAAGTTAGGGTCAGTGCCACCATAGAAGATACTATTTCTAATTCTGTTGCAAGGAAAGGTATAGACATCATGACCATCATTACCACCATTTTTGGACTTATAGCTGCAATTAGCTTAGGAACTACCCAGATTAACGGAGGTTTAAACCATGTTTTTGACAGCCATTTAGGCATCACCACAACACTACTTTTGGCAGTTCTAATTTCGGCTATTGCCTTCTATTCTGCTTGGCAAGGCGTTAATAAGGGTATTAAAATCATTTCAAAAGTCAATATACTAATCACCACCCTCCTATTAGTGTTTGTATTTCTAATGAGTGATACTTCTGGAATTTTGGTTGCTTTTGGCACAGCTACCCTAAACTATCTTATTGATTTTATACCCATGAGTTTGGCTTATGGGAATTATGACCCGGGCATGACGTTCTTAACGGATTGGACCTTCTATTACTGGGCATTTTGGTTAGCTTGGGCTCCGTTTACCGGAATATTTATTGCTAGAATATCCAAAGGACGTACATTGCGCCAGTTATTGTTGGGCGTATTAATAATTCCATCAATAGGCACTTTCTTCTGGTTTTCTGTTTTTGGCACTTCAGCATTTGAACTTATTGAAGTATGGGGGACTTACAACAATGAATTTGGTAATGTCTTCTCTTCAATCTTCGTTTTTTTTAAGAACTACCCCTTAGCCACTCTTCTTAACTTCACCACTATATTTTTGCTCATTAGCTTTTTGGTCACCTCAATAGACTCTGCGGTATTTGTATTGAGTATGTTTACGGACCATGGTAAAAAGAACCCCCACAAGCAGCACAGACTTATCTGGGCCGTTTTTATTTTAATGGCGACTATGGCCTTAATTCTTTTAGGGAATGCCAAACCAGATATAGATGTCCTTACCGCAATCCAAAAACTATTGATTATTACTTCACTACCATTTGCCCTGTTTATAGTATACATGGCCGGAGCTTTTGTCTGGGAAATTTCCAATAAAAAAAAGTGATTTGTTTCCAAAACACCTTTACGGTACTCTTTCACGAGTTAAAAATCAGTTTGAGTGTTCTTTAAATTGAGCTAGAAACAGCCCTACCCGATGAAGTGATTGAAATCTCCGATAACCAAAAATGCTATTCAACAACTTATTATACTTTGGCATCAGAAAAACTTCATTTGGCAACAATCGAGTTTTTAGAGACAATAGTCGCCGTAAATTAGCATCAGAAATCAAAACCCCCACCGTTATGAACAATAAATTAAAAAGTTTACTTTATTTAGCCAGCTTTGTTGCAGCAATAGTTATTTATGATAACTCCAATAAAAATCAAGAAACAGAGCATGCGGTGGCAGACGTTACAATAGAACAAACATCAACCCACGAAGGATTGAATTAAAATACTACGAAAACTATTTAGGTTTCCCAAAAACCTAAATGTTTTTCGCCTAGAACATACCTACTTAAAATGCAAAAAAGGACCTAGAAACATCTAGGTCCTTTTTTTTCTCTACTCCTAAGAGTTAGAATAACTCCTCTTTTACCGCCTCAAAATATTGGGCGCTTACCGGTATTTCTTTTTCACCAATGTATATATCCCGCCCTTTAAGGGCCGTTACCTTCCCCCTGTTTACAATGTACGACCGATGTACACGCATAAACTGACTAGCAGGCAAAACTTCCTGTAACTTTTTTAAAGACTGTAAGCTCATTAGTTTTTTATCACCTACATAAAAATTAACGTATTCGCTATCGCTTTCAATATAAAGTATGTCGTCGTATTTTAATTTATGTAGGTCATAGCCAGATTTTACGGTAATACTATCACCTCCAGATGGCAGCTGCTCTATATACACTTCTTCCCTATTAGGTTTTGCTTTGTTTACAGCAGACAAAAAGCGTTCAAAAGTAATGGGCTTTAAAAGATAATCAAGAGCACTGAGCTCAAAACCTTCCAACGCGTATTCAGAATAGGCCGTAGTAAATATTACTTGGGTATTCTCAGGTACCAATTTAGCAAAATCGGTCCCCTTTATTTCGGGCATTTGAATATCAAGAAAAAGCAAATCTACCTTTTCTTCCTTTATGAGCTGCAATGCCTCCAATGGATTGGCCACTTCTGCTACCAAGGTTAAGAAATCAAGCCTTTCTACATAGGCTTTTAATAGACCTCTAGCCAATTCTTCATCATCTACAATAATACACTTAATCGGTTCCATTTAAACTAATGCTAAGGTTTACAGTATAACTATCTGGGGTGTCTTCAATTTTTAAAACGTGTTTATCCGGATACAGAATCTCCAAACGTTTCTTTACATTCTCTAACCCAATACCCCCCACCGCATCTTTCTGAGTTGGCATTACAGAAATACTATTGGTCACATAAAACGCTATATTGCGGTTGTCCGAATGCACCTTTATATCTAGAAATCCGTCTGCAACGTGATCTATATTCCCATGCTTCAAAGCATTTTCTACAAACGGAATCAATATCATGGGGGCTATTTTGGCATTGGAATTCAGCACTTCAAATTTGGTATTTATAGGAAACGGTTTACTACTTTTTAATCGAAATAAATCCAAATAATTACTAATGTACGCAATCTCCTTTTTAATAGGTACAGTAGGTTGTTCGCATTCATAAAGAACATACCTCAGCATTTCTGAAAGCGTACCAATACTTTGCTGAGTCTTATTGGAGTCAATTACGGAAAGTGCATAAATATTATTTAGCGAATTGAATAAAAAGTGTGGATTTATCTGCGATTTTAAAAACTTCAACTCCATCTGAAGATTTTCATTTTTATTCCTAATAGTCTCCTCTTCCTTTTTCTGTGCGAACAAAAATGTTTCTACAAAAGTGGCCAGCACATAAGCAATGGATAGAATTAAAAATTGAATCAGTATTTCTGGCGGAGCTATTGGTGGTCCTCCTCTACGTCCTCCTCCAGGAGGGGGGGGCATATTCCCTTCCGGTATATTATTCAAAATAGGATTTTCAGTAATAAGAAAAGAACAGAAGACGATCAACACAAATGAGACTACGCCAAAAAGTAGATATTTTTTTTTAAACAAAAGGGTGGGTGCCGTCCAATAAATCAATGCAGCTATTACAATAATCTGCATAATGAAAGAAGGAACGTTCTTGTCCAAAAATCTAGCGTTTTCATTAAGTAACAGCCATGCCATAAGCCAAACGGCCAACCAAAGAAAAACATGAAAAAGAAAGCGATGTGTTTGTTTCATGGTACAAATTAAAGTAATTATTTCTCGGCAAAACCCAAAAAGGACTATTCCAAACCCTTTAAACAAGGGGACTTACTTATTAAAACAACGCATTCACTGAAAACTTCTCGCCACAGGCTTATTACGTTCATTCTGCATGGAACTGTTGCCCACCTTTGTCATCAGAAATACGAACAATTTAAAATTAAATATCATGAAAAAAAGTTCTTTTTACACCGTAATAGCAACTGCCGTTCTTGGCTTAGCAACCATCCAAACAGGGTATGCCCAAGAAGACCGTAAAGAACCGCCCTCTGCAACCGAACTAATGGAAAAAATGGATGCCAATGAAGACGGAAAACTTTCTAAAGATGAATTAAAGGGCCCTATTAAAAATGACTTCGACACTATAGACAAAGACGAAGATGGCTTTCTTTCTTTGGAAGAATTGGAAAATGCACCAAAACCAAAGCGTCGAAAAAAATAATAAAACTGAAAAAAAATGAAACAAGTATTGACATTGGCTATAAGCAGTTTGTTCATTCTTATCTCTGGAAACAGTTGTAATTCTGATGAAAGCGCTACCACCGAGGAAAATGAAACAAATACTGAAGTAGTGAGTGGCACGGTTGACGCAAGTCTATTTTTAGAAGATGGACTTGCCGAGCCCATAACCATGGTAGAGAAAACACTTTCTGACGGTACGGTCGCCATGTGTTACAAAATCACCACTACTTCCACCCCTTCGGAACACCAAATGGGTCCGTGGTGCCCCACCAATATTTCAGATGGTGCCGACAAAGGTGGAAAATGGTTCGAAAATGGAGAACTCTACGATGTAGATGGTGCTTTTATTGAAAATATGGACGATTTCTATGCCGATGCTACTTGGAAAATGTACGATGAAAACGGAGACATTTATGTAACCAACTCTTTGGAAGACTGTCAAAATGCAGCTAACCCAAACGTGGGCGAAGAGTATAAAAATTTCTGTGTTGAATGTCAGCCTTCCTATGTAACGGACATAACCCTTACCTATTACATTCCGGTAACGCCCGTAAAATTGGATACGCCCATTTATATATCCAATGGCGCACCTGGAGGCAATGGCGGGACTCCTCCAGAAGGTGGTCCACCACCGGAAGAAGGCGGTGGAGACAACACTGTTATAGGTCTAGCATTTAACGGTGTAAATTTTGACCCACCTGCTCCAACTGCAAATATTCTTGGCGCCTATACCTTGGCTCCTATGGATGACAACGGCGGACATGTGAACCCAAATACGGGTTACCATTACCACGCTGCGACCGGAATGACCGCACAAATTTCACAAGAAGACGGCCATTCTGCAATGATAGGCTACGCCATAGATGGTTTTCCCTTGTTTGAACTATTGGACGAAGATGGTACCGAACCTACCGATTTAGATGATTGTCGCGGCCATACAGATGACATTCGCGGCTATCACTATCATGTAGCCCCAGCCGGAACCAACAGCTTTATTGGCTGTTTTGCGGGAGCACAAGGCACGTTTGAAGTAAACTAAAATCAATGATCATGAAAAAATTAATCATCGGTATTTTAATCAGCTTTTATACTTTGTCCGCTAGTGCCCATAGTTCGCAAATAGCAACCATGACACTGGCTCAAGACCAACAAAATAATTGGAGCTTACATATTAGCTCATCATTTAACGGTTTCAGGAATCAATTAATTCAAAATTTTCCAGATATAAAAGTTGATGATTTATCTGCCGATGATTTTCAAAAATTGGTCATTGCCTACGTTAAGGACAATATAGTTTTGAATGGTAATTCGGGTTTTATTGGAGAACTTAGGGAAGGTGCCATAAAAATGGGACATCAAACAGACTTAAAATTTAGGGTAACGGGTCTGCCCAATAAACTTAGTACTTTACAGGTGAAGCTAAAAGGCTTTAGTGAGGCTTCAAAACACAATACTGTATTCAAAATTATTGACCCTACGGTAACCTCTAAAAATTTTGTCATCAAAAAAGACAACCAATTTGCTGTGTCCATAGAGAAAGCTAATGGAGCGTTTCAAATTAAGGGACAAGAAGAAAATCTATTGATCCCATTTATTGCCCTAACCCTGTTGGTAATTATGTCCGTAGTCATTATTTCAAAAATTTTCAGGAAAGAAGAAATTGTACTAAGGCCGGTCTAACGGCATTACACAATTAAATTTCTAAATCATTCCCATTAATCATATTTAAAAAGAATTAAAATGAAAAAAGAAGTTCTAAAAAAGATTATCCCGTTAAGCCTTGTTGTTGCCATTACGGGATTTGGTATTATTGCTTGCAGTTCTGACAGTTCTGATGATTCCTTTGAAGACGAAGAAAGTGAAACCGAAGAAGAAACCGTAACTGAACTGCACGCGGCCTATGCGGCTTTCAATTCGGAAGCAACCACTATTTACTTAGACGGTTCGGAAGTTGTTATAGAGACTACCGGACTTCCCAATCACGAAACCATATATTGGGGCGAAGGCAACAGCCTATACAAGGACGAGCCCGATGTGGATAAAACGCCTAGTATTATGTCCAGCAACAACAACGCTACCACTATACGTGTAGATGCCACTCCCAATTTAACGGGAAACACGGTCGAAACACAGTTGAATACCATTGGTATAGCAGTTAGCGGCTCATCGATCTTTAATGATCAAGAAGGCGGCGGCGCACTGGATCAAGCCGCCGGAAGCTTAGATTGGACAGGTGCACATATTGGCCCAGGTGTATATCACTACCATCTTGAACCTGTAGCCTTTTCCGATGATGATGAAAATCTAATTGGCATACTACTCGATGGCGTATTCCTATACGGAAGAAAATGCAACTCCACAGGCACCTATCCTACAGATTTAGATGCTTCCGGAGGTCACGTTTCTACTACCCAGTATACAGATGGAGAGGAAGAATATCACTATCACATCATCAATGAAGTCTATTCTACAACAGGCTCTTACCTTGCATTTGCAGGTCCGTATCAAGGTTATTAATTGTTATGACAAAATCACTGTACTTAATAATACTATTGTTCGCGCTCTCTTTTTTTGGTCATAATGAGGACATTGAAACAATTCCAAAAACGGAAAAAAAACCGCGTATAAAGAATCATGAGGTTTACAAGCATGATTTAGTACTAAATCAAAACGAAGGGAAATGGTACTACCAGAACAAACCGTTTAACGGGTACTCTATAAAATGTTACCCAAATGGAGTTACAAGTGAAAGATTGGGGTATTTAAATGGAAAAAGAGAGGGTATAGCTAAACGCTGGGAAAATAATGGCCTTCTCCGTATAGAATCTTTCTACAAACAAAACCGATTGACCGGCACATATAAAGTCTGGTGGAAAAATGGCGAGTTGGCGGAAGAATCTATCTATGAGAACGGTGCCCTGCACGGTGTTCAAAAGATGTATTACCCAGATGGTTCACTTGCCAAAAAAAGACAACTTGTAAACGGCAGGGAAGAAGGATTACAAAAATCCTGGCTTAAAAACGGCAAGCTGTATATTAATTACGAAGCCAAGAATGGCCGAATTTTTGGAATGAAAAGAGCTAACTCATGCTATAAACTAGAAGATGAAATTGTTGTTAGAAGTAAAAAAATATAGCTTTATTCTATTGTTCATTGTTTTGACCGCATGCAATCAGACGGTCAAAAAAAGCAACCATAACAAGGATACGTCAAGCAGGGTTAAACATCTGCCCTATTATGGGGATGCATCTTTTACACCGCATTGGCTAGAACCAGGTTCACAAGAGGAAAAAGACTTTCATAAGATTCCCAATTATAAATTGGTAGATCAACTTGGAGACACCATTACATCTGAAACCTTTAAAGACCAGATTTATATTACCGATTTTTTCTTTACCACTTGCCCCGGCATCTGTTTAAAAATGACTGGAAACATGCAAAAAATACAAGATGCTTTTTTAAATGATCCAGAGGTAGCCATTTTATCCCATTCCGTTACGCCTTCCATAGATTCCGTTTCTGTTCTGAACACCTATGCTAAAAAGAATGGCATAATTGATGCAAAATGGCATTTGGTTACAGGTGATAAACAAGAAATCTATGATTTGGGAAGAAACCATTATTTTGTTGAAAATGACTTGGGCATTCCCAAGGACATAAACGACTTTCTACATACAGAAAACTTCTTGCTAGTTGACAAAAACAAGCATATAAGAGGTATTTACAATGGTTTAAACCGTGCTTCCGTAGCCCAACTCATAGTAGATATAAAAGCTCTAAAAAAAGAGCATTGACCTATGACCGTCTTTAGAAAGATCAGAAAGAAACTTTTGGGCTCCGGTAAACTCAAAAGTTACCTCGTTTACGCTTTTGGAGAAATTTTACTTATTGCGATAGGTATTTTAATTGCATGGAAAATTAACGACCTGAACGAAATACGTAAAAATCGAATCGTAGAGCTCAAAATATACGAAAGTCTGTATGATGAGTTGAACACCAATTTAAAAGTTCTAAATTCTACTATAGACCGGTATTCCAGCACTTCCAAAACCTTGGAAAGCACTATGAACTACATAGGTCTGATGTCTAATGAAATTACCCTAGGTGCGAGAGATACTATTGTTCATATTAACTACTCCGAGATCAATCTGCTTAGTGGTGCACTCAATTCCGTTATTAATACTACCAAATTAGAACTTATTGAAAGTGACTCGCTCAAAAGCCTGATTACCAATTACCCCGCAGAAATACAACGTTTAAAATCTATTGATTCTAAAATAAAGGAAATAGTTTTAGACCGTTTACAGCCCACTTTAGAGAAGCACTTGGCACTTAAGGATATGTTAGCTAAAGACAATCCTAAATACACTCGGATAAAGACTTTTGGAGAAGAATCCAACTACTATGACTTATTGCATAGTAAAGATTACCAGAATAGTTTGGTAGACCGCCTTTTACAAACTGAAAATCTACTTACCAGTGCTAAGAAATTAAGAAATAGGACCCAGGTGATGTCCATAAAACTGAAAGAGGAACTGGGCTATGAGCTTTAAAACCCTCTATTTTTCCTTCTGAAATCTTCAATAAAAATAATTCTTACAGCCCCAACATAGAGAAAAATTGAGTCTTGTGACTTTCTCCAATAGGAATACGAATATCATCTATTACAATTCTATTACGTTGTATGGTTTTGATGAAATTTACATTCACTACAAAGGACTTGTGCACCCTTATAAATTGATTCCTCGGTAATTTCTCCAATATGTCCTTAAAACTAAGTAAGGTTAAAATGGCCTTATTTGACCCTACCACATGAATTTTTAAATAATCCTTAAGACCCTGAACATATTGAATATCGTCCAAATCTATCTTTACACTTTCATGTTCAGATTTTACAAAAATAAATTTCTGGCTTTCATTACCATCTCCGCGGGAAGGGAATACATTGGCAGCCGTTGATACCGGGGTATCTTTACGACTCAATAACTCTTTTGCCCTTAATACCGCTTTTATAAAACGCTGATAAGGAATGGGCTTTACAAGGTAATCTACCGCATTCAGCTCAAAACCTTCTACGGCATATTGAGAGTAAGCCGTAGTAAAGATAAAAAGTGGCCGGTTGTCCAACGCGCTAATAAAATCCAGCCCGTTTATTTGTGGCATTTCTATATCACAGAAGATTACATCTACCTTTTGCTCGTTAATTGCCGGAATAGCCTCAAGGGGATTTGTAAACGTACCTACCACCTCAACAAAACCTACTTTTTTACAATAATCTACCAATATTTCTATGGCCAACGGTTCATCGTCAATTAGTATACAATTCATAATTTATAGGTTTAAAATTAAATTAACTTCATAGTTTTCTCCATCATCTTCTATTTCTAGAAAATGCGAATTGGGGTATAAAAAATTCAATCTGTTCTTAACATTTTGAAGCCCTACACCACTATTTTCACTTTTTACTCTTTGCTTTCCTATTTTGTTTATCACGTACAATTGTATGGACTTCTCCTGTACTAGCAGGTTTATTTTTACCATAGTTTTACCTTGGTAGTCCGTTCCGTATTTAAAGGCATTTTCAATAAACGAAATAAATAATAGCGACGGAATAATTTTATTGGAATCGTCTCCCGAAATTTTTAAGAACACATTTTCACTATCGGCCAATCTTAACCTTTGTAATGCTACATAACTCTTTATGTACTCTATCTCCTTATCCAACGGTACCAAATCTTTATCCGCCTCATAAATCATATATCGCATCAGTTCTGATAAATTGATAATTGCTTCGGAAGTATGCGGTGATTTTTTTACCGATAACGAGTAAATAGTATTGAGAGAATTAAATAGAAAATGTGGGTTCAACTGAGTTTTTAAGAATTGAAGCTCTGATTGTACTTTTTCCTTTTCGACCGTCTTGCGAAGATTCTCGTTTCTTTGCAGTTCCGTATACACACGGAGCATAATGGCAAAAATGTAGGGAACAGCAAAACTTACCACTGGCATTAAAGAAAATCTAAACGGGCCCCTAGCTTCCCTATGCTCCTTCATGCGTTCTACAAAAGGGGCCAAGTTTTTGGGCATTTCCGGAGGAAATATATTATGAAGTCCATAACTAACGGCAAACAACAACACAATAGAAATACCTATATAGGTTTTCATTTTATCCCTAAGTAAAAAGTTAGGGACCAAATAATAATAATTGAAATAGAATATTGCCACAGCCATTACCCATTTAACAACGATATTAAACGGTATGGACCTTGACTCCAGGAAAAACGGGTATACTATTAACCCAAAAACCGCACACCATAAGAAGGTATGTACCAACCATTGTGGCAAATATTTTCTTTTGGAGGCGTTCATTTTTTACTGATTTTGAATAGTAATATTCAGATTTTTGAGTTCAGAAACGGTTATAAACGGAGCTTCGCCTTTTTTTATTTTTTTGAGAACCTCATCACCAATCAATTGAGCCTCTTTCTCTGTTTTAAACGGTAATTCTCCTTGAATTGCAGGTATAAACTCTTGTTTTACCAGAATCTTATCGGCATGTAAAATTTGATATCCAAATCCTTCACCTACTTCTATCACCTCTGAATGAAGTCCTTTTTGCTTTGCTTCCCCAGCGCTAAAGTTAAATGCAATATAAGCAACGACTGCGACCAATACTGCCAATAAAAAGTGAATTTTTTTCATGATATATCCAATTAAAAAATGGGGCAGACTTAAAAGTACTGCCCCATAACTAACTCAAATAACTATTTTTTAATCTTCATCATCGTATTCATCAAAAGGAAGAAACTCATATAAATCATCTAAATAAAGGCTACCTGTTCTACCTAGGCCAACCACGGCTCTAGATCCATTAGAAAATGCTACGCCATCTTGTCTTGTAGTGCCTTCAAAACTAGTTTTCAACTCCCAATCATCCGTACTAGGGTCATATTGCCAAACAGAACCTAAGGTTCCTCCAGACAGACCACAAGCAATATAACCGTAGCCGTTTAACGTAAAGCCTACTGCATTGCTTCGTACTATACTATAATCATCTTCCTCGTCCAGGTCTAATTTTTTAGTCCAACTTTCAGTTGCGGCATCAAAGGCCCAAAAATCATTAAGGTAAATTCCGTTAGATACGCCGGTGCCTAAATACACTTGGTCACCAATAGTAAAAGTTGTAGCCGCTCTTCTTTTATCCCCACCAAAACCAACTAGTTCCGACCAAGAATCCGTATTTGGGTCATATTTCCAGAAATCCTTACGATCATTTTCCCCGTCATATCCCGTACCGAAGTAGCCAAAACCGTTCATTCCGAAAGCAATTGCACTTCTTCTTGCCGTAGAAGGCAAAGAAGCTATGGCCTGCCAAGAATTAGAATTAGGATTATAAGAGAAAAAATCCCCCAATTCATCCAATCCATCATATCCGGAACCAATATAACCTGTACCATCAATCTGAAAACCTACGGCGGCATTTCTAGCGCTTCCTATAAAATCTGCTTTCTGAGACCAGAAATCACCATCCATATCATAGGCCCATAAAGAAGTAAGGTAGTCATCCCCATCATACCCCACTCCAGAATACCCTATGTTACCAATAGTAAAAGTTGATGTGCCACTACGGGGGCTACCATCAAAAACAGACCTATCTACCCAGTTACCCAGATACTCATCATCGTCATCACTAGAACAACTTACCAATGAAAAAATCATTGTGCTAAAAATTGTTACCGTCCCTATATAGTACTTGAATCCTTTCATGCGCTTCTTCTATTTTGTTCGCCAGTTAATTTTCATCAAAACTAGAACACGGTTCCCACCCATGAAACCGAAATAGATGAAGCCACTTATTTAACACATGAACATGGCTTTTTAATCTACCAAAACCATTTTCTATTTAATAGCTAAAATTCAGGTATTCGTCTCATAACTATGGGGTTTGGTCTATTCTGGTTTTTATGCCCTTACCTGCACAATACATTTACGCTCAAATTATATGGATATGAAAATTACATTGGCCATCCTTGTTTGCCTATCACTCCTAGTTTCATGCAGTACCGATGCGGTTAACGATTCAGATTTTGAAGCAGGAGACATTTTTACCGATAGTGATATACGCGTGGTTCAACTAGATACCATGACCGTAGATTTTTCTACTATGAAGTTTGATAGTGTAGATACGTCACAGTCCGTTCGTATGCTCCTTGGCAAATACAAAGACCCGGTTTACGGAACAGTCAAAGGAGCAAGCTTTATGGAATTTATACCAAGTTCATATTTTATTGATACAGATGCCGAATTTGATAGTATAACTTTTATCCTTAGGCCGGACAACTACTATTATAACGATACACTACAATCTAGCACCCTTCATATTAAGGAGTTGAGTGAAGCCTTAAAACCGGAAGATGGAGTTAATTTTTATAATACCAGTACAATAGATTTTTATGAAGAGGATTTAGGTGAGCTCACCTATATCCCAAGACCACTCTCAACAGACTCCCTTGAAGTAAAACTCTTGGACACCTTTGGTTTTAGTCTATTTGATAATTTTCAGCAGAAAAAAATTACCACTTATGACGAGTATAGAAATTCCTATTACGGTATAACCATTCAACCGGATGATACCGATGATGGTCCTATAATAGGTTTTTCATTACTCTCCACCATGAGGCTTTATTACAGTATTGCAGGTGAAGAGGAGCGCACCCAGTCTTATACAGACTTCACAATTAATACTACAAGTTCACCCGTTCCATTTTTCAATCAGGTTTCTGCTGAGGAACCAAATGAATATTTAAAGTCATTAACTGACCAAGAAACGAACCTTCACAGCACGGAAACCGATAATCTAAGCTTTATACAATCTAGCATAGGCATTGCAACTAGATTAGAATTTCCTAATATAAAATCTGTATTTGACATTCAAGGAGAAGGCACCCTTCTTGATGCCTCCCTTAAAATTTCGCCTTCGGTTAATAGTTATGACGACTTATTGACCTTAAGAGATACGCTATCTGTATTCGTGGTCGACCAAAACAACGAGCTTACCAGTCAATTGTTTTCAACAGATGGCAGTGTAGCACAGGCAATTTTGAACCGTAGCAATCAAGAGTTTAATGACATCTATTACGAGTTGCCCTTAAGTGGTTATTTAGAGGGATTGATTTCTACTGACCAAGAATCATCCGACGCCCTGATTCTATTACCAAGCGATTACAATTCGACTGTGGACCGTTTTGTTCTCAATACAGATATAAACTCTCAAAGTACCACACTTGAACTTACTTATGCGATTTATGACGAAGATGAATAATGCTTTACTGTTTTCCGTGTTTATACTTTTAATCCACGTGTCGGCACAAGCACAATCCGAAGGTTTAACCAGCTCTCCATATTCATTATATGGCCTTGGAGCTATAAACCAATCTAGCATTGGGCGTACCAACGGTATGGGGTATACTGGAATCGGCCTTAAAACTTCAAACCAAATAAACAATCTAAACCCCGCAAACTTTGCTTTGATTCCTAAGGGCTCATTTTTTTATGATGTTGGAATAAAAGCCGAATACAATCAATATAGCAACAAAGCGGATAGCGAAACAAAAACAACCTTTAACTTCTCCAATTTAGCCATGGCCTTTAGGGTAGCTGAAGGATTGGGCGCAGGAATCTCTCTTGTACCCTACAGCGAAATGGGGTACTCACTTATTGGAATTACATCTAATATTGAAGGAACGGAAGAAACCTTTGAAAGTAACGTAAACGGAATTGGAGGTTTAAGCGAGCTTAAGTTTAATTTAGGATACAGCGTTATGCCAAATTTCAGATTTGGCGCCAATGCCTCCATACTCTTTGGCAACATTGAAGAAAGTGAAGCTTTTGTTCTAAATCAAAGTACATTTAGCTCTGAGGAAACCACAAACTATTCCGGTATTCGCTTTGGACTAGGTATGCAGTTTGATGTGACCGATAATTTTACTATTGGTAGCACCGTTCAATTTCCTACAAGCTTAAAGGGTAACATAAAACGTTCCATCACCAAAAGCTTAGATGGCACGGAAATTACCGTAGAAGATGGGGCAAGTGATACTTCCGAAAATTTCAGCATGCCTCTAGAAGTAGGCTTAGGTATAAGTACAAACATCTTTGATTCCTTTACCGTGAGTGCAGACTACAAAAAGAACTATTGGGACGCCACAGGACAAACAGAAAGTTTAGGAAGTTATGCAGACCAAGACATTTACGCCATTGGCCTGGAGTATGTAAAAAATCCTACCAGCTATAAATACGCCGATCGTATACGCTACAGAACAGGTTTTAATTATGACAATGGATACCTTGCCATTAATGGGCAAAAAGTAGACGGATATAACCTTACAGCAGGCATTGGCATACCTATAGGACAGGGTCAAAAATCTATGATGAACCTATCTTATAGCTATGGCTCCAAAGGTCAGATTCAAAATATATTGATAAAAGAAAACTTTCACCTATTAACATTGAATTTTAGCTTAGAAGACCTTTGGTTCCAAAAGCGAAAAATTAATTAGAATATCTTCTATTTTGACCGTGGCAGAAAAACCTCGGCCATCATGCAACGTGCACTACCTCCACCACAAGTTTCAATAGTTTCTAAAGAACTATGAATAATTTCGCAATGCTTTTCAATAGCTTCAATTTGTGACGGAGTTAGACTATGATATGCAGATGAGCTCATTACTAAATAACGCTTTTCATTCCCTCCCAAAACCTGGAGCATGTTACCCGCAAAATGATGCATTTGCTGTTCTGTAATGGCAATTACTTCTTTCCCATCCTGTTTCAGGTGATCCACTACGTTTTTCCGCTCTTTTTTATCATCAATGGTATCAAGACAAATAACAGAAAAGTCTTCTGCCAAACACATCATTACATTGGTATGATAAATTGGCATTCGCTTACCTCCTACCGATTGGTTGGCCGTAAAAATAACCGGCGAGTATTCAAAATCTTCGCAAAACTCAATGAACAAGCCTTCATCCGCCCTATCAGAAAGAGCACAATAGGCTTTGTTATTCACCCTATCCAATGCCATGCTACCTGTAGCTTCTAGAAACACATTTTCTTCTTCCGCCGATGTGTAATCAACTACGTTTTCTATGGTCAAACCATTTTCCTCAAGAATATCCAAAATATCCTCACGTCTTTCACTGCGCCTGTTCTCAGCGAACATAGGATACAACCCTACCGTACCGTTTGCATGAAATGAAATCCAATTATTAGGAAATATAGAATCTGGAGTATCTGGCTCCTTGGTATCTTCAACTACAACTACGTTCACTCCTTTTGAACGTAAAATCTCTACAAAAGCATCAAACTCCTGCTGCGCTTTCTCATTGATCGTCGTATTCTGAACATCTATATCTTCTTGAAAATAATTGTTTACCGCAGTCTGTTCGTTCATTCGGAAATTGACCGGGCGAATCATTAGTATGGTGTTCGTAATCTGCATAGGAAACTCATTTAAATTTAGGCAAAATTAGGACTTTTAAAACGGTATGACCTAGTATAAATTGGAAAATAAGAAAAGGGGAAACTAGACCTATAAAGTAATTTCAGACCTTCTAAAAATTGGATTTTAGTATATTAAAAAGTACTACTCACGAACTAGTGGCAAGGTGCTACACCGTAGAAGACCTTCTTGTTTAGCAATCTCGCCATAGGGAATCTCTTCTACCGTAAAACCTTGCTCCCTCAGCCAATTATTAAGGCGTGTAAAGTTCTTTTCTGATACTATTACTTCCGGAGAAATAGAAAATACATTACTAAACATTTGATACATTTCATCCGGTGAAATCTCAAAGACATTTTCTTTTCCGAAAAAATCAACCAACCATTGATATTCTTCTTCTACCAAGAATCCGTTTTTGTGCAAAATAGCTTTTCCTTTTCCCAAGGGCTGAAAGCAACAGTCTAAGTGCAACGCATTCTGTTTTGCATCGGAATTTGATTTCCTCAGTTGGAATGATTTTACTTTTTTATGAGGAAATTGTTCTGTAATATAATCAACGGCAGCTTGATTTGTTCTTGCCGTAATATAACTAGCATAATCTTCTGCCGTATAGGTGCCGATAAAAATATAATCCCCCCAAGGCATAACATCACCACCTTCTACATGCACTTCTTCGGGCGGATGTAAGATTTGTTGTTCTTTAATTTTATCCAATACGTGAAGAATGGCTTCAACCTCTTTTTCTCTATCGGGTAAAATATTGGCTATAATAAGTTTGTCTTCTATGACAAAGGCGATATCCCTGGAAAAAATCTGATTACAATCAGTTAAGACTTCGGGTCTATAAACCTGAACATCATATTTACGAAACACCTCTGCAAAAGCATCCATTTCCCGAATCATATCCGCTTCCTGGGGGTATGTCCCCGCCAAAATGTGTTCCAATGATTTAGGGTCGTAGGCCTCCTCTGGTTTAGGTGTTGGGCCGCTACTTTTTGCAGTACCCAAAACCAATACCTTTAACCTTGAAATTTCATCGTTAACGTGAAGCTTAAGCATAACCTTTTTGCCGGCAAAGATAAGAGAACCAAATCGTGGACCACAACTATTTAAGAAAAAAGAAGTCCTTTCTTAAGAATCTCAAGAAAGGACTTTTTTTATAATTATTTACTGGTGTTTATCTTAAATCTACGTCTACAAAAGGACGAAGCGTTTCACCAATATAAACTTGTCTTGGTCTTCCTATTGGCTCACCGCGCAAACGCATTTCTCTCCACTGCGCAATCCAACCAGGTAGACGGCCCAATGCAAACATAACAGTAAACATTTCTGTAGGAATGCCCAGTGCACGATAAATAATACCCGAATAGAAATCTACATTAGGATATAGTTTTCTATCTACAAAATATGGATCTTCCAAAGCTTCTTTTTCCAAACCTTTGGCAATGTCCAAAATAGGATCATCAATACCTAAATTTCCTAAAACATCGTCTGCTGCTTTCTTAATTATTTTTGCTCTTGGATCAAAGTTTTTGTAAACTCTATGACCAAAGCCCATTAATCTGAAAGGGTCTGATTTATCTTTGGCTTTCGCCATATATTTTTTTGTATCTCCACCATCCTTTTCAATAGCCTCAAGCATTTCTAATACCGCTTGATTTGCTCCTCCGTGCAATGGCCCCCATAAAGCTGAAATACCTGCCGAAAGGGAAGCAAAAAGACCCGCATGGGAAGAACCGACAATTCTTACCGTAGAAGTAGAACAGTTTTGTTCGTGATCAGCATGTAAAATTAACAACTTATCCAAAGCTGCTATTACCAAATCGTCTTTTTGATAGTTCTGATTAGGTCTCTTGAACATCATTTTATGAATGTTCTCTACATAGCCTAAAGTGTCATCTCCATAATCTAGAGGCAATCCTTTTTTCTTTCTAAGCGTCCAAGCAACAAGAACCGGGAACTTAGCTAAGATTCTAACAATAGCGTGATACATATCCTTATCGGACGAAACATCTACCGTAGAAGGGTTAAAGGCAATTAACGCACTCGTTAAAGAAGACAATACACCCATTGGATGTGCGGATTTTGGAAACCCGTCCAAAATCTTTTTCATTTCTTCGTCTACATGAGACTCGTCCTTAATATCGGCATGAAATTTTTCTAATTCGGTCTTGTTCGGTAATTCGCCAAAAATCAAAAGATAGGCAACCTCTAAAAAATCGGCTTTTTCGGCAAGTTCCTCAATGGAATAACCTCTATATCTCAAAATACCTTTTTCACCATCTAGAAAAGTTATGGCGCTTTCACACGAACCCGTGTTCTTATATCCTGGATCTATTGTTATCATTCCGCTTGTGGACGACCGTAAACTCTTTATATCTATGGCGAGTTCATCTTCTGTGCCCTTTATTACCGGAAAATCATATTTGTTACCGTTATACTCTAAAGTAGCTTTATCTGACATTTTTGAATTTTACTTAAAATTGAAGTGGATGTAAATTTACGGAAAATGTAACATCTTAACAATGTTGTTTTTTCGTTTAATTAATAATTAACAATGATTTCATTAGTTGTTGTAGAAAAACCAAACTATACTAGAGAACGTATAATTTTGAATAGTATTCATCCAACGATTTTTCCCAAGTAAAGCGAACCTTCTCGGCATTACTTTTTATTTTTTTCCATTTAGGTTTATCGTTCTCCCAAAGGTCAATGGCCTCACTAAAATTCTTGACCATATTCTTAATTTTTTCATCATAGGTCATTCCATCAAAGGCAAAACCTGTAACATGGTGCTCAACCGTATCTTTCAGACCTCCCGTATGATGAACAAAACAAGGGTTACCGTTACGCATGGCTAACATTTGACTAATTCCGCACGGTTCAAAGAGACTTGGCATACAATACAAATCTGATTCTAAGTATATGGAATCTATTAAGTCTTCCGATTGTCCATTAGTGAAAATAAAATTTTGATGTTTATAACTCATTCCCCTAAAAAACTCTTCATAATCCGGATCCCCTGTTCCCAATAGCATAAAAATACCATCTACCTCCCGCAATCGCTGGAGCATTTGCTCAAAAGCCTCTGGAGAACGTTTAAAAAAGTAAAACTTCTGCTCGGTTAATCTGGCCACGCTCGAAACTATAAACTTAGGTTTTTCCGTTACGTACAACATAATTTTCTCCCCTGTATGAGCCAGAAAATCAGCTTTGTATTTTTTAGACTCATCTTGCAACCAACCAAATAGCGCCTTTACCGTATTTCGGTAAAGTCGACCCTTATCGGCCTTTCTAATATCATTATAATTGGATGCGTTTAAAATACCTATAAGACGACCTTCATTATTTGCATGTTGCAAATCTTTTTCCAGACTTTCTCCTCCCACAAATTCAGGTCTTGCACTTGGCAACATAACATCTTCTTTATAGGATGGAGATACGGTATGAACCGAATCTGCCAAGCGTATACCCACCGCCATAAGATTAATACAATCTTGGTAACGTGGGTCCTTTAAAGCGTCATGATCTAACTGTAGCTCTGGAAACCAATTATGCATAGAGGCATAATTATCATAGAACGGACGTATACCTTGAATTGCCAAATTATGAATACTGTACACGTAGCGCATTTTCTTCAATTCATTATATCTAGGATGATATGTCTTTAGGAATAATAACGCACTGGCATGCCAGTCATGCATATGAACAACATCTAAATCTCCAAAAGCGCCCATCTTTATGGCTTCTGCAACTGCAGTACAAAAGATTATGTACTTTATAAAATCCGTAAAAAAGGGTTCAGTTGGGTCATCATGATAAATATGTGCTATACCTCCTTCCTGAATTTCCGGATGATGAATTACATAATGTATTATGTTTGGACATTCTCTTTTACCAACCACCTCGTACAGTTCAGCCACATAGCTAGTTCCCCTTAGCTGAAAATTAAGATTTGTTCTAAAAGTGCCATTAAAATGAAGTCTTGAATACGAAGGCACCACTACCTGAACTTTATCTCCTCTTTTAGAGATATGCCTAGGAACATCGCGTACAACATCGCCCATCCCCCCAGCTTTACAGTTAGGTATACCATCATTTTCAGCAGCAACAAAAAGAAAATTATTCATGCGAGACGTTGGTTAGAAGTTTGTTAAAAAGATAGGCAAACTTTGCGATTACTCAAAAAAAAAAGCCCTTCGAATTCGAATTTTATCGAACGAAGGGCTCCTTTATTAATCACTTTATAATAGTCTATAACACTATTTAATCTTAAATGCTTTATCCTGAGGATAATAAGCCGTTTCACCAAGTTCTTCCTCAATACGAAGCAACTGATTGTACTTGGCCATACGATCCGATCTTGAAGCCGAACCTGTTTTTATTTGACCTGTATTCAATGCTACTGCCAAATCTGCAATTGTATTATCCTCTGTTTCACCTGATCTATGGCTCATTACAGATGTATACCCTGCATTTTTAGCCATATTTACAGCTGCTATAGTTTCTGTAAGCGTACCTATTTGGTTTACTTTTATTAAGATGGAGTTTGCAATACCATTTTCAATTCCTTTAGACAAACGCTCTACATTTGTAACAAAAAGATCATCTCCAACCAACTGAACTTTATCACCTACTTTTTCAGTCAAAGATTTCCAACCATCCCAATCATTCTCATCCATACCATCTTCAATTGAGATGATAGGGTATTTGGCACTTAAATCTGCCAAGTACTGAGCTTGTTCTTCAGAAGTTCTAACCACTCCTTTATCTCCTTCAAATTTAGTATAGTCATATTTACCATCAACAAAAAACTCAGCTGAAGCACAATCCAAGGCAATCATAATTTCATCGCCCAATTTATAACCTGCATTCTCAACTGCTTTTGCAATAGTATCTAGAGCATCTTCAGTACCCCCTGCTAAGTTAGGCGCAAAACCACCTTCATCACCAACAGCTGTACTTAATCCTCTATCATGTAAAACTTTTTTAAGATTATGGAAGATTTCAGTTCCCATTTGCATGGCATGTGAAAAACTTTTTGCCTTTACCGGCATTACCATAAATTCCTGAAAAGCGATTGGCGCATCTGAATGAGAACCACCATTAATGATATTCATCATTGGCACAGGCAAAGTATTTGCACTAACACCACCTACATAACGGAACAAAGACAACCCTAATTCATTAGCTGCTGCTTTAGCTGCTGCCAAAGACACACCCAAAATAGCGTTAGCACCCAACTTTGATTTATTTGGAGTACCATCCAAGTCGATCATCACTTGATCAAGAAGGTTCTGCTCAAAAACAGACATTCCCAAAATCTCCTCAGCAATAACCGTATTTACATTTTCTACCGCTTTAAGAACTCCTTTTCCCATAAAGGTATTGCCACCATCGCGAAGCTCTACTGCTTCATGCTCTCCTGTTGACGCTCCAGAAGGAACTGCCGCACGACCCATTACTCCATTTTCAGTAATTACATCAACCTCTACCGTAGGGTTTCCTCTTGAATCTAAAATCTGACGTGCGTGTACACTTAATATGATACTCATAAATATTATTTTTTGTTTGGAATTCTCTTAAATTTCAACAGCTGCAAATATACAAAACCGTGCAAGTAATGCATTGTACGGCGCAACTATATTACCGTAATTATAACGATTACTTAACCTTATGCCATAACGTTTGAATTTTTCTCGATCAAATCAAAGAATTGATCAAACAAATACTCAGCATCATGTGGTCCTGCACTGGCTTCCGGATGGTATTGCACCGAAAAAACATCTTTATCCTTAATTCGGATACCCGCTACGGTTTGATCATTTAGGTGAACATGTGTTATTTCTAAATTCTCATTTTTCTCCGTCTCTTCCCTATTTATAGCAAAACCGTGGTTCTGAGAGGTAATCTCACCTTTACCCGTAAGTATGTTTAAAATAGGGTGGTTAATCCCCCTATGACCATTATGCATTTTATAGGTAGATACCCCGTTTGCCAAGGCAATTATCTGGTGCCCCAAACAAATACCAAAAACAGGCTTCCCACTACTTATCATCCCCTTTGCTGTCTGTATAGCATCGGACAATGGTTCTGGATCTCCTGGGCCATTAGAAATAAAATACCCATCTGCACCCCAAGCTTCCATTTCTTCAAAGGAGGCATTATAAGGAAAAACCTTTATATACCCGCCTCGCTTAGCAAGGTTCCGTAAAATATTCTTCTTAATACCTATATCTAAGGCGGCAATTTTCATAGGTGCATTTTCATCACCATAGAAATAAGGCTCAGAAGTTGAAACGCTTGAAGCCAGCTCCAAACCTTCCATACTTGGTACCTTTGCCAATTTTGTTTTTAATTCTTCAATATTATCTACATCTGTAGATATCACTGCATTCATGGCCCCATTATCACGAATGTAACTCACCAATGCACGAGTATCAACATCTGATATGGCAAATAGCTCATTTTCGTTAAGAAAACTTTCAAGACTCTTGTCCGCTCTAGACCGCGAGTAATTATAACTAAAGTTTCTACAAACTAAACCTGATATTTTTACCGAATCTGACTCTACCTCTTCTGCTACGGTTCCATAGTTACCAATATGGGCATTTGTGGTCACCATTATCTGACCAAAGTATGATGGATCGGTAAATATCTCCTGATATCCTGTCATACCTGTATTAAAACAAACTTCTCCAAATGCAGTTCCATCTTTATCTCCTACTGACTTACCATAAAATATGGTGCCATCGGCCAATAATAACAATGCTTTCTTTCGGGATTGGTACTTCATACGTTTGCTATTTTTTTAATTTCACAAATAAACATAAAAAAAGGATAAACTGTAAAGCTTATCCTTTTCAAAAAATTATTAAATATCAACATCTTATTCTTCTGAATCGTCTGTTTTAGCTGCAGTGTCAGTCTGAGCCTTTGCTTCAGTATCTTCAGCGACCACTGGTGGTGTCTGAGTTTCTTTAGCATCAACTTTAGCAGTTTCTTCCGATTTGCCTCCACTTCTTCTACTTCTTCTAGTAGTTTTCTTTTTGGCTTTACCAGCGTTGTATAGTTCGTTAAAATCAACCAACTCAATCATTGCCATATCAGCGTTATCTCCCAAACGATTACCAAGCTTAATAATTCTTGTATAACCTCCTGGTCTGTCAGCAACCTTTTCAGCAACTGTACTGAACAATTCAGTAACAGCTACCTTATCTCTAAGGTTTTTGAAAACGATACGTCTGTTGTGCGTTCCCTTTTCAGCAGATACATTGTTCTCAGCTTTTGATTTTGTAATCAAAGGCTCAACAAATTGTTTTAACGCCTTAGCCTTCGCCACAGTCGTATTTATTCTTTTGTGCTCGATCAAGGAACATGCCATATTGGCCAACATCGCTTTTCTATGCGCTGTCTTACGTCCTAAATGATTGACTTTTTTACCGTGTCTCATTTTTCTATTCTATTGTACTTCTCCAATCCCAGGGTATCTCCCTTCGTGTAAGAAATATCGATTAATCTTTATCTAATTTATATTTTGAAAGGTCCATCCCGAAGCTAAGCCCCTTATTGATAACCAATTCTTCTAATTCCGTTAAGGACTTTTTACCGAAGTTTCTGAATTTCATCAAGTCATTCTTATTGAAAGAAACCAAATCTCCCAATGTATCTACTTCTGCAGCTTTCAAACAGTTCAAGGCACGTACGGAAAGATCCATATCTACCAATTTAGTTTTCAACAGCTGGCGCATATGAAGTGATTCTTCATCATATGTTTCGGTCTGTGCAATCTCATCGGCCTCTAATGTAATTCGCTCATCAGAAAACAACATAAAGTGATGTATCAAAACCTTTGCACCTTCTGTCAACGCATCTTTTGGATGTATTGAGCCATCTGTAACGATTTCAAAAACCAATTTTTCGTAATCTGTCTTTTGCTCTACACGAAAGTTTTCAATACTATATTTTACGTTTTTAATAGGCGTAAATATAGAATCTATAGCAATCGTACCTAAAGCAGCATTTGATTTCTTGTTCTCATCCGCAGGAACATAGCCACGACCTTTGTCTATAACTATTTCCATATTGATGTTCACTTTAGAATCCATATTACAGATAACTAAATCCGGATTCAACACTTGGTAACCAGAAATGAATTTCTGAAAATCACCAGCGGTCAACTGCTCTTTTCCGCTTACAGAAATTGAAACTACTTCCGCTTCAGAATCTTCTATTTGTTTCTTAAAACGTACTTGTTTAAGATTCAATATTATTTCCGTAACATCTTCTACTATGCCAGAAACAACTGAAAACTCATGTTCCACACCATCCATTCTCACAGAGGTAATCGCATGGCCTTCTAATGACGAAAGCAACACTCTTCTTAGTGCGTTCCCAACAGTCAATCCATAACCGGGCTCCAAAGGACGAAATTCGAACTTCCCTTCGAAATCCGAAGAATCGATCATTATTACTTTATCGGGTTTCTGAAAATTAAATAATGCCATATGACTTAGTGTTCTTTATTATTTAGAGTAAAGCTCAACTATTAACTGTTCTTTGATATTCTCTGGAATTTGAAGTCTTTCCGGAACGGTAACAAACGCACCTTCACTCTTAGCCGTATTCCAAGTTATCCACTCGTAAACTTTACTATTAGCAGCTAGTGAATCTTGTATGGCCTGTAAAGATTTAGACTTTTCACGCACACCTACAACATCTCCTGGCTTTAATGAATAAGAAGGTATGTTTACCAACTCTCCATTTACTGTAATATGTCTGTGAGATACTAACTGTCTCGCTCCTCTTCTTGATGGAGATATTCCCATACGGAATACTACGTTATCTAAACGAGACTCACACAATTGAAGTAATACTTCACCGGTAACACCTTCTTTTCTCTTAGCAGTGGCAAAAATATTTCTAAATTGCTTTTCTAAAATACCATAGGTATATTTAGCTTTCTGCTTTTCCATCAACTGAACAGCGTATTCAGATTTCTTACCTCTACGCCTTGCGTTACCATGTTGTCCTGGAGGATAATTCTTTTTTTCGAAAGATTTGTCATCTCCGAAAATTGCTTCGCCAAACTTACGGGCGATTTTACTCTTTGGTCCTGTATATCTTGCCATTTTCTTAAATTTAGAAGTGTGATTATGAATTAAGGCTTATCCTTCGATAATCGTTAACAACACTTCTGTGAAATATTACTAATTAATTAAACTCTTCTTCTTTTCGGAGGACGACAACCGTTATGCGGCATTGGCGTAACATCAATAATTTCGGTAACTTCTATACCAGAATTATGTACGGCACGAATCGCAGATTCTCTTCCATTTCCAGGTCCCTTAACGTAAACCTTTACTTTTCTTAAACCTGCTTCATGAGCAGTTTTAGAACACTCTTCCGCAGCTACCTGTGCAGCATAAGGAGTATTCTTTTTAGAACCCCTAAAACCCATTTTTCCAGCAGATGACCAAGAAATGACATCTCCTTTCTTATTGGTAAGGGAAATTATAATATTATTAAAAGATGCAGTTACGTGAGCCTCACCAACCGAGTCAACGATTACCTTACGCTTCTTTGCCGCTTTTGCACCTGATTTTGTAGTTGCCTTTGCCATTTTATTAGTATTTAGTAATTTGTATTAAGTAGTTAGTATGTCTTGAAAATAAAGTAACATTACCTATTTTACTTAATACTATTTACTCAGCACTTTGTACTATTTATTATTTAGTTGCCTTTTTCTTGTTGGCTACAGTTTTTCTCTTCCCTTTTCTGGTCCTAGAGTTATTCTTTGTACGCTGCCCTCTAAGTGGAAGACCAGATCTGTGACGAATACCACGGTAACAACCTATATCCATCAAACGCTTAATATTAAGCTGCGTTTCAGAACGTAACTCACCTTCTATAGTAAAAGAAGAAACAGCATCCCTGATACGACCAATCTCATCATCGTTCCAATCAGATACTTTAGTATCTTCACTAACTTGGGCAATCTCTAAGATTTCTTTAGCCCTACTTCTACCGACACCAAAAATATAGGTCAATGCAATTACGCCCCTTTTCTGTTTTGGTATGTCTACACCTGCAATTCTTGCCATAACTATCCTTGTCTTTGTTTAAATCTAGGATTCTTTTTGTTGATTACGTACAACCTGCCCTTTCTGCGTACAATCTTGCAGTCGGCACTTCTTTTTTTAACTGATGCTCTTACTTTCATCGTTCTATTCTTCTATCGTATTACTAATATCTGTATGTAATTCTAGCTTTGGACAAGTCATAAGGACTCATTTCCAATTTCACCTTATCTCCAGGAAGTAACTTAATATAATGCATACGCATCTTTCCCGAAATGTGAGCCGTAACTACATGCCCATTTTCTAACTCAACTCTGAACATTGCATTTGACAATGCTTCAATTATAGACCCGTCTTGTTCTATTGCTGCTTGTTTAGCCATACTTATGCGACTTTTCTATTTTTTCCAGTTTTCATCAATCCGTCGTAATGCCTATTCAATAAATATGCATTTACTTGCTGAACCGTGTCTATTGCCACACCCACCATAATTAAAAGTGATGTACCTCCATAGAACAATGCCCAACCGGCTTGAATATCCATTAATTTAACTACTATAGCAGGTAAAACTGCTAAAAGCGCCAAAAATACGGAACCTGGCAATGTAATCAAAGACATAATTTTATCTAAGAAGTCTCCTGTTTCTTTACCCGGTCTAATTCCTGGTATAAAACCGCCACTTCTTTTTAAATCATCTGCCATTTTATTGGTCGGAACAGTAATAGCCGTATAGAAATACGTGAAAATAATTATCAACAAACCGAACAATACGTTGTAAGCAAGACCAAATATATCCTGAAACTGAACCTCCATCCACTGACCAGCAGCTGTATTGTTAAAAGTCTTACCAATTAAACTAGGAGCGAACATAATTGCCTGAGCAAAGATAATCGGCATAACACCAGAAGCATTTAGCTTCAAAGGAATATATTGCCTAGATCCCATTATATTCTTTTCGTAACCACCAGAAGCAGTTCTTCTTGCATACTGTACAGGTATTTGACGCGTAGCCATTACTAAAAGTATACTTGCCAAGATAACCAAGAACCATAGAATAACTTCAATCAAAATGAACATCAAACCACCATTGTTATCAACTGTTCTTGATATAAACTCCTGAACAAATGATTGTGGCATTGTTGCAATAATACCGATCATAATTAAAAGTGAAATACCATTACCGATACCCTTATCAGTAATTTTCTCTCCTAACCACATGGCAAAAACACAACCAGTAACCAAAATGATAACCGCAGGAACCATAAAGTCAAGACCTTTACCTAAAACAAAGGCACTATCCTGAACTCCAAAAGCCTCTAAACCGTACAAATAAGCTGGCGCCTGAACCACACAAATACCAATAGTTAACCAACGTGTAATCTGATTCTTCGTTTTTCTACCACTCTCCCCTTCTTTATCCAATTTCTGTAAATAAGGTATGGCAATACTCATAAGCTGAACAACAATAGATGCCGATATATAGGGCATAATACCCAAAGCAAATATTGATGCATTAGCAAAAGCACCACCGGTAAAAGCATTCAAAAGCCCAAAAATACCTGAATCGGTACCTGAGGCTAATTCTGCTAATTGTGTAGAATCAATACCCGGAAGAACAATTTGACAACCAAAACGGTATACCAACAACAAACCAAGGGTTAGTAAAATCCTATTCCTTAGTTCGTCTATCTTCCAAATATTGGATATGGTCTCGAAAAATTTCTTCATGGTCAGTTATGCTTATAAATTTATTGCTTCTCCACCAGCAGCTTCAATTGCCGCTTTAGCACTTGCTGTAAATTTATGCGCTGAAACCTTAAGTGAAGCCTTTAATTCTCCACCACCTAATATTTTTACCAGGTCTTTACTCTTGGCCAAACCATTTTCAACCAAAGTTTCAAAAGTAATAGTGTCTTTAACTCCTTTGTTATCCACTAGCTCTTGCAACCTCTCAACGTTGATACCTTGATATTCAACTCGGTTTATGTTTGTAAAACCAAATTTAGGCACACGTCTCTGTAAAGGCATCTGTCCACCTTCAAAACCTATTTTCTTAGAGTAACCAGATCTAGATTTAGCACCTTTATGCCCTCTTGCAGCAGTACCACCTTTACCAGATCCTTGACCTCTACCTATTCTCTTGCCCGCTCTATTGGTAGAACCATCTGCCGGCTTTAGATTACTTAAATTCATTATAATGTGCTATTTAAGCTTCCTCAGTGGAAACCAAATGTTCAACTTTAGCTATCATACCGAGTATATTCGGCGTGGCATCATGCTCTACTACTTGACCAATTTTTTTTAGACCCAAAGCAGACAATGTACGCTTTTGGTTCTGTGGCCTTTTGATGCTGCTCTTTAACTGTTTTACCAGAATTTTCTTTGCCATAATATTTCTACTTATCCTTTAAAAACTTTTTCAAGAGAAACTCCTCTTTGATCAGCTACAGTTCTTGCATCTCTCAATTGCAAAAGTGCATCAAAAGTAGCTTTAACCACGTTATGAGGGTTAGAAGAACCTTGTGACTTAGATAATACATCCTGTACACCTACAGCTTCCAATACCGCTCTTACTGCACCACCTGCAATAACTCCGGTACCATGGGATGCCGGCTGGATATATACACGAGCTCCACCATATTTACCTTTTTGTTCGTGAGGCAATGTAGCCTTGTTCAAAGGAATACGAATTAAGTTCTTTTTAGCGTCTTCAATAGCCTTAGCAATAGCAGTTGCTACCTCCTTAGATTTTCCTAAACCGTGTCCAACAACTCCACTTTCATCACCTACAACAACTATAGCTGAGAAACCGAAGGCCCTACCACCTTTAGTAACTTTGGTAACACGCTGTATGCCTACCAATCTATCTTTAAGATCCAATCCACCGGGTTTAACGGTCTCTGCGTTTTTATATTTCTGGTACATACTCTTATTTAAAAATTAAGTCCTGCTTCCCTTGCGCCATCAGCCAAAGATTTCACTCTTCCGTGGTAAAGGTTACCACCTCTATCAAAAGCAACTTTTTTAATACCTGCTTCTTTGCACTTTGCAGCGATCGCTTTTCCTACAAGGCTTGCAATCTCTATCTTAGTACCCTTTTCTTTTGCTAAATCTTTATCTCTAGATGATACAAATGCCAATGTAGCACCTTTTGTATCGTCTATAACCTGAGCATAAATTTCTTTATTGCTTCTAAAAACGGATAATCTAGGTCTTTCCGCTGTTCCATTGGAAACCTTTCTAATTCTTCTCCGTATTCTCTGTTTTCTTTCGCTTGTTGATAATCCCATGATATACTATTAAGCTGATTTACCTGCTTTTCTTCTTAACTGCTCGCCAACAAACTTAACACCTTTTCCTTTATAAGGCTCAGGCTTACGGAAAGCTCGTATTTTTGCGGCAATTTGACCGACCAATTGTTTATCGAAAGATGTCAATTTTATAATTGGATTCTTTCCTTTCTCAGATACAGTTTCAACCTTAACTTCAGGAGCTATATCTATAACTATATTATGAGAAAATCCTAAAGCGATATCCAATTTCTGACCTTGATTAGCGGCACGGTAACCCACACCTACAAGTTCCAATTCTTTTGTCCATCCTTTAGAAACACCTTCGATCATATTCTTCACCAAAGAACGGTATAGACCATGCTTTGCTTTATGTTCCTTAGAATCTGAAGGTCTAGTTACCCAAACTTGATTCTCTTCTATCTTTATATCGACGGCAGAAAACTCTTGAGTAAGCTCACCCAACTTGCCTTTTACGACAACCTCGTTCTCCTTTACTTCAACAGTAACTCCTTCAGGAATAGCTACCGGATTATTACCAATTCTTGACATTTCTTACTATTTATCCTATTAATATACGTAGCAAAGCACCTCGCCACCTACATTTTCATTTTTTGCCTGCTTGCTCGTCATTACTCCGTGAGAAGTTGAAACTATAGCTATTCCTAAACCATTTAAGACTCTAGGCAGATTTTCAGCACCTGCATACTTACGTAGACCCGGCTTACTGATTCTCTGAATTTTTTTAATAACAGGCTCTTTAGTAGCCTTGTCATATTTCAAGGCAATCTTAATAGAACCCTGAACCTTATCCTCCTCGAATTTGTAACTTAAAATATAGCCCTGATCGAACAATATTTTAGTCATCTCTCTCTTCACTTTTGAAGAAGGTATCTCTACCACTCTGTGACCAGCTCTGCTGGCATTTCTAACTCGCGTTAGATAATCTGCTATAGTATCTGTAACCATCTGTATATAATTCGGTAACGGTTTTCGCTCTTTTTAACGAACCTGAAACCAGTTAATCAATTTAATTTACCAGCTTGCTTTTTTAACACCTGGTATAAGACCTTTATTGGCCATCTCTCTAAACATAACCCTAGAGATACCAAAAGTCCTCATGTAACCTTTTGGCCTACCTGTTAACTTGCAACGATTGTGCATACGAACAGGTGATGCATTTTTTGGCAACTTTTGCAATGCTTCGTAATCTCCGGCTTCTTTCAAAGCCTTTCTTTTCTCGGCATATTTAGCAACAGTTTTCGCTCTTTTGCGCTCACGGGCTTTCATCGATTCTTTAGCCATACTAGTTCTTTTTAAAAGGTAATCCTAATTCTGTTAACAATGATTTTGCTTCTTTGTCCGTTTCAGCCGAAGTAACAAAGGTAATATCCATTCCGTCAATTCTATTGATTTTATCAATATTGATTTCAGGAAAAATAATTTGCTCCGTTACACCAAGGCTATAATTTCCACGACCATCAAAGCCAGTAGCCTTAATCCCCTGAAAATCACGAACACGTGGCAATGCACTTGTAATCAAACGATCCAAGAATTCGTACATACGCTCACCACGTAAAGTAACTTTAGCACCAATAGGCATGCCTTTACGCAACTTAAATGCAGCAACATCCTTCTTAGACAATGTAGCTACAGCTCTCTGACCAGTAATATTAGTCAATTCGTCAACTGCGTGATCGATAAGTTTCTTATCTGCAACAGCGGCACCAACACCTCTACTAACAACTATCTTCTGAAGCTTTGGCACTTGCATTACATTCTTGTAACCAAATTCTTCTTTAAGCGCATCTACTATACGCTCACCATATTCTTTCTTTAACCTTGAAACGTAAGCCATAACTTATATTACTTCATTGGATTTCTTAGAAAACCGGACTTTCTTTCCGTCTCTAACCTCGTACCCTACTCTTGTAGTCTCGCTTGATTTAGCATCAATAAGCGCAAGATTAGAAATATGGATAGGAGCTTCTTTTTTAACGATACCACCTTGTGGGTTCTGTGCACTTGGTTTCTGATGTTTAGAAACCATATTTGCACCTTCCACGATGGCTTTGTTCTTCTCACGGTCTACAGTCATCACCTTGCCTTCAGTACCTTTATGGTCTCCAGCAATGATACGTACTGTATCTCCCGTTTTAATTTTCAACTTTTTCATGCTTGCTCTAATATTATAGTACCTCTGGGGCCAATGAAACAATTTTCATGAATTGCTTATCGCGTAATTCGCGGGCAACCGGACCGAAAACACGGGTTCCTCTCATTTCGCCCGTTGGATTCAACAATACACAAGCATTGTCATCGAAACGAATATATGAACCATCTGGTCTTCTTACTTCTTTCTTTGTTCTTACAACTACCGCCGTAGAAACCGCACCTTTTTTGATACCTCCGTTAGGCGTAGCTTCTTTAACCGTAACAACGATCTTATCTCCGATGGAAGCGTATCTTCTCTTGGTACCACCAAGTACACGTATGGTCAAAACTTCTTTTGCCCCAGTATTATCCGCTACCTTTAACCTTGATTCTTGCTGTAACATATTATTTAGCTCTTTCTAAGATTTCTACTAAACGCCAAGTTTTAGTCTTACTTAACGGGCGTGTCTCCATTATCTTAACGGTATCACCTTCGTTGCAATCATTTGCTTCGTCGTGTGCAACATATTTTTTCGTCTTTAAAACGAACTTACCGTACATAGGGTGCTTTACTCGCTTTACCTCGGCCACAACAATGGATTTCTCCATTTTGTTACTGGTTACAACCCCTATCCTTTCTTTCCTTAAGTTTCTTTTTTCTTCCATAAAGCCGAACCAGTTATTGGTTTTCCCTATTAGTTAATTCCGTTGCTAATCTAGCTACCGTTCTTCTTGTCTTTCTGATTTGAAGTGGATTCTCTAATGGCGTCACAAAGTGAGCTATTTTAAGATTCGCAGACTCCTTTTTAAACTCAGCAAGTTTTTGCTTAAGCTCTTCTATGGACAATTCTTTAATTTCTTTGTTTTTCATGGTACAACTTAGATTAAATCTTGATCAACGTAGTCACGTGCAACAATAAACTTTGTTTTAACAGGTAACTTTTGCGCTGCCAACCTTAATGCTTCCTTAGCAACATCTATAGGTACACCAGCAACTTCAAATAAAACTCTTCCGGGCTTAACGACCGCCACAAAATACTCAGGAGCACCTTTACCTTTACCCATACGAACCTCAAGAGGTTTTTTGGTAATAGGCTTGTCTGGAAAAATTTTGATCCATAACTGGCCTTGCCTTTTCATATATCTAGTAGCCGCGATACGAGCTGCCTCGATCTGGCGTGACGTTATAAATTTTGAATCCAAAGTTTTGATGCCGAACATTCCATTTGATAATTGGAAACCTCTACCCGCATTGCCTTTCATGCGGCCTTTTTGCATCTTACGAAACTTGGTTCTTTTAGGTTGTAACATTGTTTACTTCTTTAAAAAATTACTTTCTACGACGTTGCTTTCTTCCGCCTTCACGCTTATCACCACCTTTTGAAGATTGACCTTTAGTCATACCTACCAATGGAGACAACTCACGCTTGCCGTACACTTCACCTTTCATGATCCAAACCTTAATACCTAACTTACCGTATGTCGTTTGTGCCTCATGCAAAGCATAATCGATATCCGCACGGAAAGTAGACAATGGAATACGCCCATCTTTATAAGACTCCGAACGCGCCATTTCAGCACCATTTAAACGACCTGAAATCTGAATCTTAATACCTTCTGCATTCATTCTCATTGCCGCGGCAATAGCCATTTTAATAGCTCTTCTAAAAGAAATTCTGCTTTCTATCTGACGCGCAACACTTGCAGCAACCAAATTAGCATCAAGCTCAGGTCTTTTGATCTCGTAAATATTGATCTGAACCTCTTTATTGGTGATTTTCTTAAGCTCTTCTTTAAGCTTATCCACCTCTTGACCACCTTTACCGATAATAATACCAGGTCTTGCAGTAGTCACTGTAATTGTAATCAACTTTAAGGTACGCTCTATAATTACTCTAGAAACGCTAGCTTTCGCCAAACGCGCATGAATATACTTACGTATCTTATCGTCCTCAGCTAGTTTATCTCCATAATCGTTTCCACCGTACCAGTTAGATTCCCATCCTCTGATAATTCCTAGACGATTTCCTATCGGATTTGTTTTCTGTCCCATTCTAGCTTTCTATATTATTATTAGACCCCAAAACCAATGTAACATGGTTGGAACGTTTTCTAATTCTATGCGCTCTACCCTGTGGAGCCGGACGCAATCTTTTCAACATACTACCTCCATCAACACGAATTTCCTTCACAAAAAGATCCGCATCCTCTACACTAGCATCCTCATTCTTAGATTGCCAGTTTGCCAAGGCAGAAAGCAATAACTTCTCTAACTTACGAGAAGCCTCTTTTGGATTAAAACGCAAAATAGCTAAAGCTTTTTCCACTTTTACACCTCTAACAAGGTCAGCTACCAAACGCATTTTTCTAGGCGATGTAGGACAGTTGTTCAACTTAGCGAACGCTATCTCCTTTTTTTCAGCCTTGATTCTTTCGGCCATCTGTTTTTTTCGAACTCCCATAGCTTACTTTTTTCCTTTGTTCTTGGCTCCCGCATGACCCCTAAAAGATCTTGTTGGAGAAAATTCGCCTAATTTATGACCTACCATGTTCTCTGTAACGAAAACAGGAACAAACTGTCTTCCGTTATGCACAGCTATAGTCTGACCTACAAAATCAGGTGTTATCATCGATGCTCTTGACCACGTTTTTATAACACTCTTCTTTCCAGAAGAAGCGCTTTGCTGGATTTTTTTCTCCAAGCTATAATGAACGTAAGGTCCTTTTTTTAACGATCGTGCCATTGTTTCTTACTTTTTATTTCTTTCTACGTTCTAGAATATACTTATTCGTCTTCTTGGTTCTAGTACGCGTTCTATAACCTTTAGCCGGAATTCCGTTTCTTGATCTTGGATGACCACCGGAAGCCCTACCTTCACCACCACCCATTGGGTGATCGACAGGGTTCATCGCTACTGGTCTCGTTCTAGGTCTTCTACCCAACCATCTACTTCTACCCGCTTTACCAGATACCAATAATTGATGATCAGAATTAGATATAGCTCCAATCGTAGCCATACATGTAGACAATATCAACCTAGTTTCACCTGAAGGCATCTTCACCGTAACGAACTTACCATCTTTTGCCATTAACTGAGCAAAAGTACCTGCACTTCTAGCCATAACAGCTCCTTGACCAGGTCGTAATTCTATACAAGAAATAATAGTACCTAATGGTATCTCACTTATCGGCAATGCATTTCCAATTTCCGGAGCCACATTACTTCCAGAAGTAACTTCTTGACCTACTTGTAATCCGTTTTGCGCAATGATGTATCTTTTCTCACCATCAGCATACTTCAACAAAGCAATAAAAGCCGTTCTGTTTGGATCATATTGAATTGATTCTACAACAGCAGAAACTCCCTGCTTATCTCTTTTAAAATCAATAACACGATACCTTCTCTTATGTCCACCACCTCTTTGGCGTATGGTCATTTTTCCTTGACTGTTTCTACCTCCCGATTTTTTTAACGGAGCGAGCAAACTCTTCTCCGGCTTATCAGTAGTAATGGCGTCAAAACCATTTACTACTCTAAAACGCTGCCCGGGGGTTATGGGTTTTAATTTTCTAACTGACATTTCTTGTCTTTATAGATTACTGTAAAAATCAATGATATCACCTTCAACCACATCAACTATTGCTTTTTTAATAGCATTAGTCTTACCATGCTGTACGCCAGTCTTGGTGAAACGTGTTTTACGAGACGGACCATAATTCATGGTACGCACTTTCTTTACCGAAACACCGTAAGTTGCCTCTACAGCATCTTTAATCTGAATCTTGTTGGCCCTTGGATCAACTACGAAACCATAACGATTGTACAACTCGCTTTCAGCGGTCATTTTTTCCGTTATTATTGGTTTTATCAACACACTCATGGCTTTCTATTTTGTTAAATTTGACTCCAATCCTTCTAAAGCACCTTCCAACACCACAATACTTGATGCATTAAGAATTTTATAAGTGCTTATTTCTGAGGAAGTTACAACTTCGGAACCTTTCAAATTTCGCGAAGACAAATATACGCTATTATTTGAATCACCCAAGACAAACAACGATTTTTTGTTCTCAAGCCCTAATGACTTCAAAACACCTTTAAAATCTTTTGTCTTTGGCGTATCAAAACTAAAGTCTTCTACAACTAAAATTGCTTGTTCTTTAGACTTGATACTAAGTGCAGATTTACGAGCCAAACGTTTTACGTTTTTGTTCAACTTTTGACCGTAATCTTTAGGTCTTGGCCCAAAAATTCTACCACCACCTCTAAAAATAGGAGATTTAATACTACCGGCACGCGCTGTACCAGTTCCTTTTTGCTTCTTGATCTTACGAGTACTTCCCGCAATTTCCGCACGCTCTTTTGCTTTGTGCGTCCCCTGTCTTTGGTGAGCTAAATATTGCTTAACATCCAAATACACAGCGTGATCGTTCGGCTCTATTGCAAAAACAGCATCAGAAAGGTCTGCCTTTCTACCTGTTTCTTTTCCTTTGATATCTAAAACTGCTACCTTCATTACTTCTCGATAGTTACGTAAGCGTTCTTATGACCTGGAACAGCACCTTTTACAACTAAAAGATTCTTCTCCGGAACAACCTTTAACACTCTAAGGTTTTGAACGGTAACTCTATCGCCACCCATTCTACCGGCCATTTTCATTCCTTTAAAAACTCTAGCAGGATAAGATGCGGCACCAATGGAACCAGGAGCTCTCAAACGGTTATGCTGACCGTGAGTCGCCTGACCTACACCACCAAATCCGTGGCGTTTTACAACACCTTGAAAACCTTTACCTTTAGACGTACCAATAACATCTACAAATTCTCCTTCTACAAATACATCAACACCAACGGTGTCTCCCAATTTGTAATCCTCACCAAAACCTTGAAACTCAACGACTTTTTTCTTAGGAGATGTACCTGCCTTTTTAAAATGACCTGCTTCGGCCTTATTAGCACGCTTATCTGCCTTGTCATCGAAACCAAGCTGAAGAGCTTTATACCCATCAACTTCTTCGGTTCTGACTTGGGTAACCACACATGGTCCCGCCTCAATAACGGTACAAGGAATATTCTTCCCGTTCTCGTCAAAGATGCTGGTCATGCCTACTTTTTTTCCAATTAACCCAGACATACTGATTTTAGATTATGGAATTCAGATTAAATCAACCCGCCTTCCGTTTATATATACTAATTAAATACTCGTTCACTTAAAGACAAAAAAACAGGGTCAAAACAATTCAACCCTGATTGTTTTTTCCGTTTTTCCCTCGCACGCAGCTCAGGACATGTCCCCCACCCTTAACAAATGGGTTATAACTATACTTTTATCTCAACCTCAACACCACTCGGAAGTTCTAACTTCATAAGGGCATCAATAGTTTTTGATGAAGAGCTATAAATATCCAACAGTCTTTTATATGAACTAAGTTGAAATTGCTCTCTTGATTTCTTATTTACGTGCGGCGAACGCAAAACCGTAAATATCTTCTTATGCGTTGGTAATGGAATTGGACCCGTTACCACAGCCCCGGTAGTTTTTACCGTTTTTACGATTTTCTCAGCAGACTTGTCTACCAAGTTATGATCGTAAGATTTAAGTTTTATCCTTATTTTTTGGCTCATCTTTCTAAAAATTAAGCGGTTGTAACACCTTTTGCTGCCTTAATAACCTGTTCTGCAATATTAGACGGAGTTTCTGCATAATGTGCGAATTCCATAGTAGAAGTTGCCCTACCTGATGATAATGTTCTTAAAGAAGTAACATAACCAAACATTTCAGATAATGGCACCTCACCTTTAATCACTTTAGCACCAGCTCTATCTCCCATACTAGAGATTGTTCCTCTTCTACGGTTTAAATCACCTACTATATCACCCATGTTTTCTTCAGGTGTCAACACCTCAATCTTCATGATCGGCTCCATAATAACAGCTCCAGCGGCTTTACCAGCAGCTTTATAACCCATTTTAGCAGCTAATTCGAAAGAAAGTGCATCTGAATCCACAGGGTGGAAAGAACCATCTTTCAATACTACCTTCATAGAATCCATTTCGAAACCAGCCAAAGGACCATTTTGCATTGCTGCAGTAAAACCTTTCTCTACAGATGGAATAAATTCTTTTGGAATACGACCACCTTTGATTTCATCAACAAATTGCAACCCTTCTCCTTCAAAATCCTCATCAGCAGGACTCATTTCGAATACAATATCACCAAACTTACCACGACCACCAGATTGCTTTTTATAAGTTTCTCTGTGAGCAGCCAACTTCGTAAGTGCTTCTTTGTATTCCACTTGAGGTTCACCTTGGTTTACCTCAACTTTGAATTCACGTCTTAAACGATCTACAATAATATCCAAGTGAAGCTCACCCATACCAGAAATAATAGTCTGACCAGAAGCCTCATCTGTTTTTACCTGAAATGTAGGATCTTCTTCAGCCAATTTAGCTAAAGCCATACCTAACTTATCAACATCTACCTTAGTCTTAGGCTCAACAGCTATACCGATTACAGGATCAGGAAAATCCATACTTTCCAATACAATAGGATGCTTCTCGGCAGACATTGTATCTCCAGTTTTAATATCCTTAAACCCAACAGCAGCTCCGATATCCCCAGCTTCGATATAATCGATTGCATTCTGCTTATTAGAGTGCATCTGATAAATACGCGAAATACGTTCTTTTTTACCTGAACGGTTATTCAATATGTAAGAACCTGCATCTAAACGACCAGAATACGTTCTAAAGAAAGCCAATCTACCTACAAAAGGATCCGTAGCAATCTTAAACGCCAAGGCCGAAAAAGGCTCTTTTACATTCGGTTTTCTAGATTCTTCCTCACCTGTATCTGGGTTCACACCCACAATAGCATCTTTATCTATAGGTGAAGGCAAATATCTACAAACAGCATCCAATAAAAACTGAACACCTTTATTCTTAAACGAAGAACCACATATCATAGGAATGATAGCTCTATCCATTACAGCAGCTCTTAAAGCAGCATGAACTTCCTCTTCCGTGATAGAATCCTCATCTTCGAAGAATTTTTCCATCAACTCCTCATCATATTCAGCCACAGCTTCAATCAAGGCAGCTCTATACTCCTTAACTTCCGCCTTCATCTCTTCAGGAATATCAACAACGTCAAAAGTTGACCCAAAACCTTCTTCGTGCCAAACAATCGCCCTGTTTTTCGCTAGATCAACAATACCTCTAAAATCTGCTTCATCACCAATAGGCAAAACAATAGGAACAGCATTAGAGCCCAACATTTCCTTAACCTGCTTACACACGTTCAAGAAATTAGAACCCTGACGGTCCATCTTGTTAACAAAACCTATACGAGGCACTTTATAGTTGTCCGCCAATCTCCAGTTAGTCTCAGACTGAGGCTCAACACCATCAACCGCACTAAAAAGAAAAACCAAACCATCCAACACACGCAAAGAACGGTTTACCTCAACGGTAAAATCAACGTGTCCCGGAGTATCTATAATATTAAAGTGATAATCCTTTGTATCAGGCAACGCTTTTGCATTTTCCATTGGAAACTTCCAGGTACAAGTTGTTGCAGCAGAGGTAATGGTAATACCACGCTCTTGCTCCTGCTCCATCCAGTCCATAGTAGCCGCACCATCATGCACCTCACCTATTTTATGACTAACACCAGTATAAAAAAGTATACGCTCTGTTGTTGTTGTTTTACCAGCATCAATATGAGCCGCAATACCTATGTTTCTTGTAAATTTTAAATCTCTTGCCATTTCTGATTAGAATCTAAAGTGTGAAAAAGCTTTATTAGCTTCCGCCATTTTATGCGTATCTACTCTCTTTTTAACAGCTGCACCCTCTTCTTTCGAAGCGGCAAGAACTTCAGCTGCTAATTTTTGGGCCATTCCTTTCTCATTACGCTTTCTAGCGAAACTGATAAGCCATTTCATAGCAGTAGATATCTTACGATCCGGTCTAATCTGCATTGGAATCTGGAATGTAGCCCCACCAACTCTTCTACTTCTAACCTCAACATGAGGCATAACATTGGAAAGAGCATCCTTCCAAAGCTCTAAAGCAGTTTTTTCATCATCGGTTTTTTTCTCTTCTACGATATCCATTGCATCATAGAAAACACTAAAAGCGATTGACTTCTTACCATCCCACATCATCATATTGACGAAACGCGTTACCAACTGATCGTTAAATCTCGGATCTGGTAAAAGTGGTCTTTTCTTTGCCTGTCTTTTTCTCATTACTTAATAGTTTAGAGTCTTAACTTAAATTGAAACCTACATCTCAACCGCTACCTCAACTCTTTGTTCATTTACTTCTTAGGGCGTTTTGCACCGTACTTAGACCTACGTTGAGTCCTTCCTGCAACACCTGCAGTATCCAAAGCACCTCTAACGATATGATATCTAACACCTGGCAAATCTTTTACCCTTCCGCCCCTTACTAATACTATCGAGTGCTCTTGGAGGTTATGTCCTTCTCCGGGAATGTAAGCGTTCACTTCCTTACCGTTTGTCAACCTTACCCTTGCTACTTTTCTCATAGCTGAATTTGGTTTCTTCGGTGTAGTCGTATAAACACGAGTACAAACACCTCTTCTTTGAGGACACGAATCCAAAGCCGCCGATTTACTCTTCTTAGTAATCGTGGACCTTCCTTTTCGTACTAATTGTGAAATTGTTGGCATACTAACTTATATATGTATAAATAACCCCTTGTTTAAGGGTCGGCAAATGTAAGACTATTTCGCAGAAATTCAAATAGTTTGGGATTAATTTTTAATATTTTTTGCTTGAAGCAAAATCACACCCAATTCATGACCCAAAGATAGTAGATAGTAAATCACTAAAACACATGACCTATTTTAGATATTAAGGAAAAGAAACAAACTTAAAACCAAACACGTCTAAGAAAATTCAAGAAGATTACTCAATTCGCCAAAAATAATCAAACAAATACCAAAACCGATTAATAATTATTATTTTAACAGGTTTATCCTTACATATAAAAAGTTTTTATCCTAAAAAAAAAGAAAGTAATACTGATGGTAATCATTTTTAAGTGATTCTAAAATTTTTAACAAAAACCACGTATCATTCTCACTTAAATCCTTACAAAACCAACCCATTTTTAACATTGAGCCTGATATATGTGTTTTTTTAACAAAAATTTAGACCATTTCTTCATTTTATAACACCCAAAAACCTATGCACGCATAACTTTAAGTTAAAAAAAATTGGATTATTAACGCACTTTTATGATTTTTGGCGCCAGCTAATTCAAATAATTATAAAATGAGAGCAAAACAAAAAGGATTGTTAACGCTGTTTTTGGCGTTAATCGTGCAAATTTCATTTGCGCAAAGCAAATCGATTACCGGTACGGTGTCCGACCAAGATGGTCTACCACTACCCGGAGTTAACATTGTTGTTCAAGGTACTACCAACGGTACCCAAACAGATTTTGACGGAAACTATGCTATTTCAGCTAGTGAAGGTCAAACATTAGTATTCTCTTACATTGGGTATAAAAATGAGACCCGTCCTGTTGGAGCTTCAACAACTATCAACCTTCAAATGTCCGAGGATGCTCAGGCTCTTGACGAGGTGGTAGTAACTGCTTTAGGTGTAGAAAGAGACGCCAAATCATTATCGTATTCAGCACCTAAGGTAGATGCGGAAGATTTGAGCACCGCTCAAAACAACAATGCTATTTCAGCATTATCCGGTAAGGTTGCCGGGCTTAAAGTGAACTCACCTTCAGGTAACCTTGGGGGCTCACAAAGAATTCTAATACGTGGCGCCAACTCTGTAACCGGGGAAAACCAACCGCTATTCGTTATTGACGGTATCCCAATGGACAACTCAGGCTTTAACACCACTGACGCTCAGAGAGGTGCAGGTGGAGTCGATTTTGGTAGTACCATAAATGATATTGACCCCAACAGTATTGAAAGCGTCACAGTACTTAAAGGTGCTGCTGCAGCGCTTTATGGCTCACGTGCCTCTAACGGTGTCGTTCTTATAAACACAAAAACAGGTAAATCAGGAAAAAAACTTGGAATATCCGTTAACACATCTGTAACATTCTCAGACATAGCAATATTACCAGATTTACAAAGAGAATATGGTGGTGGCTCAATCATTTCTGACGCAAACGGCGGTCGTAATGGGTTCCAAGTTGAAGAAATCAATGGAACGGAGTACCTAGTACCACAATACGCTACAGATGAAAGTTGGGGTCCTAAATACGATTCAAGTATTCAATATCTCCCATGGAACGGTTATGACCAAGAAAGTTTTCCTCAGGATTATTTACAGACCAGACCATGGGTTGCTCCGGACAATGATGTTGAGAGCTTCTTTAACACTGGTATAACCACTAACAACAATGTTACAATTTCTAGCGGTGGAGATAAAGGCAGCTACTTAATGTCTGTGGGTAATGAGAAATCAACCGGTACAGTACCTGGTACGGAAATCAACAAGCATTTTTTAAGGTTAAACTTAAATCAAAAGCTTTCCGATAAAATAACATTTGTAGGTACGATGAACTATGTACATACCGATGGAATCAGACCCGTTATAGGCTACGATGGCAACAGTGTAACCCAAAAATTCTTTCAATGGGGTCAACGTCAGCTAGATTATGATATCTTAAAAGATTATAAGAATGAAGACGGAAGTCAGAGAACTTGGAACAGAACTGCTTATAATGATGCGACTCCTAAGTATTCCGATAATCCATATTGGACAGCATTTGAAAACAACCCTACCGATACTCGTAATAGGGTGTATGGTTCTGCAAGTTTCAACTACCAAGTAACTGAAGCCTTTGGGGTTAAATTAAGTGCTTATGGTGACACATACAACTTCAGAAACACCGAGACCATATCGATAGGCTCTCAGTCTCAGTCAATGTACACCGAACGAGCTTATGACTTTAAAGAGTACAACTACGAATTCGTAGCTAACTATAATAAAGACATAACTGATTATTTCAATTTAAAGGCTCTTGCAGGTGTGAATCAAAGGGATTATCAGTTAGACTATCGCCTGAATGAAACAACTGGTGGCCTAACTTTACCTGGTATTTTCAATATCAATAATGGAAAAGGACCTTTGGATCAAGATACATACACAGACTTTAAGAAAGTAAATAGTGTATTTGGTAGCTTAAACCTTGGTTTGGCAAATCAAGTATTTATAGATTTAACAGCTCGTAACGACTGGTCTTCTACACTCCCAGATAGTAACAATTCATATTTCTACCCTTCTGCCTCTTTAGCTTGGGTATTTAGTGAAGTACTACCTGACACCAGTTGGTTTAACTACGGTAAACTTCGTGCCAACTGGGCCGAAGTAGGTAATGATGCCGATCCGTACAAAGTTATTAGCACTTTAACCTTAGACACTCCATTTAATGGAGAAGGCCGTGTAACAGTACCAAGTACGTTGTTAAATGCTGATCTTAAAAATGAGACCACAAGAACATGGGAATTAGGAGCTGAATTAAGTTTTCTTAAAAATAGAATTAACCTAGATGTAACTTACTACAACAATTCAACTATTGATCAAATTATACCTGTTGACCTTTCCTATGGAACTGGGTATGGCGCTCAATGGATTAACGCAGGTGAGATGACCAACAAAGGGGTTGAAGTTCAAGTAGGCTTAAAACCTATTAGAACAGAAAACTTCTCATGGGAAATTGATGTTAACTATGCAAAAAACGAGAACGAGTTAGTTTCTCTTGCGGAAGGATTGGAATCTATCAACCTAACAAGTGCTCCTTTTCAAGTCCAATTATTAGCAACTGTAGGTCAGCCTTATGGAACGATTTTGGGAAGTGATTTTATTTATGATGACGCTGGAAACAAAGTTATTGATGCTGATTCCGGCATGTACGCTGCAACACAAGACTTAGTTCCTTTAGGTTCAGTACAACCTGACTACACAGCTGGCATAAGAAACAGTCTTAACTATAAAAATTTAGATTTGACTTTTTTAGTTGAAATGAGCAAAGGCGGTCAGTATTTTTCAACATCACACATGTGGGGTATGTACTCTGGTATGCTAGAGGAAACTGTTGCCAACAACATTCGTGAGGACGGTATTGTTCTTGATGGTGTAACTGGAACTATCACATATGACGACAACGGTAACTATACAGTAACAGATACTGCTGAAAACACAACAAATATTTCAGGACAAGATTATGGTGGTATGCACTATGGTGGTTTCGGAACTCCAGATGCACAAAACGTATTTGATTCAGATTTCTTTAAACTTCGTGAACTTGCCTTAGGATATACCTTTAAAAATGATTTCTTAAAAATATTTGATTCTGCTAGAATCAGCGTATTTGGAAGAAACCTGTATACTTGGGGATTAGATTATGACGGTATAGACCCAGAAACTGTATCAACGGGATCAGGAAACATTCAAGGTTTAGAAGGTGGTTTACAACCCTCTACTAGATCATATGGTATGAACCTTAAATTATCATTCTAAAAAAATTGACGATGAAAAAATATAATTTAGCAATATTAGCAGCTTCAACTTTGCTGTTTGCAATCGGTTGTGATACCGATTACATAAATGACCCGGATAACCCGACGTCAGCTCCATCTTCACAAGTATTCAGTAATGCGCAATTTGATTTGGCATATGAATTAAACGACCAATGGGTTGCGGGGAGAGGAACTTTACAGATTAGCCAGTACTGGAATTCTGAATTTTATTCTGATGAAAGTAGATACGCACTGCGTACGTCTATGGTTGATGATATGTGGGAATGGCCATACCGAGTCTTAACTGATTTGAAAGAGGTTATTGACCTGAACACAGACCCTATAAATGCTCCATTAATGTTACAATATGGAACTAATAGCGACCAGATTCAGGTGTCAAGAATTTTAATGGCGTACACTTTTTCAAAATTAGTAGATACTTTTGGTGATGTCCCTTATTGGAGTTATGGGCAAATGGAAAATCAAGATTTTCAGGCTTTGCGCTTAAAAGATGGTGTTTCCAGCCCTGGTTATACTGATGCTACTATCATATATGAAGATATGTTAGTTGAATTGGCCGATGCAGCTGGTAAATTAGACCCTTCTGGAACTACAATGCCATCAGGAGATAACATTTATGGAGGAAGTAATGCGCAATGGATTAAATTTGCCCATTCGCTGCGTTTAAGGTTGGCTTCTCACTTACTAGATGTTAATCCAACTTTAGCAAACTCAGTTTTTGCTGAATCAGATGCCTCCGCGTTTACCTCAAATGAGGACAATGCGTTATTCATGTTTGGAACCACCGATATAGTTGGTGGACCATGGCATAACGCCTTTACTGTTGAGGCACGCCGTGATTTCACTCCGTCACTTTCTTTTACAGACTTGCTCTACAATAGAGTCGGACCATTCACTGGAGCAGGCATGGAAGATCCTAGAATTGATTCTTTCTTTGACAAATATGTGGACCCTGAAGAAGGTGTGGCGGATGAAGTATACGGAATTCCATATGGCTTTGGAAATACGGTGTTACGTGCTGTTGAAAATGAAGGTATCCCACACTCGGACATACTCAAACCAGATTTCTCTCAGCCTATATTAACATATGCTGAAATTGAATTCATCAGATCAGAATTTAACGGATGGAATCAAGCAAACTATGAAAATGGTGTTACTGCTTCTATGGAATACTGGGGAATTGATGCGGCAGATATTTCAGCCTATGTTGGGGCATTACCTGCAGCTTCCGAAGAAACTGTTTTAACTCAGCAATATATTGGGTTATACATGGATGGACTTGAAGCCTGGAATTTATACCGAAGGACAGGATTTCCAAATACATTAACCGTGCCTGGTGATACTTTTGGAGACGCAACCTTCACTACTCTAGTTCCTGGCTTGAATGCCATACCTAGCAGGGTAACATACCCACAAAATGAACAATTACTTAACAGGACTAATTGGGATGCTGCAAGAAGTAGCTTAAGTGATGGTGATGCCATGACTTCCAAAATTTTCTGGGACGTGGACTAACATCGTCTATAATAAACGTTTATTCCAAATTAAGCTCGGCCAGATATTCTGGCCGAGCTTTTTTGTGGTTTTATAAATTTTAATTTCTTCGTGCCAATACATTATTTTATCCACGACACCAAAACTTCCTACTACACCAAAACCAACTACTCCCTTTATACCAGCTTCTACTAGGCAATAGCCAAACCCTACTGCATGCACAATGCGAACTGGCCGACTAACCTCATCACTGTTAAAAAGGGACCATTGCAAATTACAGGTCAACTAGTCCTATTTATGTGCACTACTAAATTAATTTTGAATATCAATATACCTTTGATTTCGGAATACTAATATAGGGTTAGCGGCTGAATACTTGAAAATCGGATATTAGAATATTTATGCAGTCCTTAAGGCTATCGACCTAAAAATACCACCTGTATAAACAGATTAAACTAGCCAAATTAAAACTCCAACAATGAATTTAACAACCTTTCATGACTTATAAATGGCTTAGAAGGAACAGCTTAAACAGAAGAGAATAACCATCTCGCCATTTTCTAGTTAAACCCGAGAAAATAAGTCATTAAACTTATTTCTGTTTCCTAAAAACCATACTTACTACAGCAAGATTAACAAACTTCACTAGTTACAACCTAGCACATTAGAGGACCATAACCACACTCTTTTACACAATCATCAGCTGAAACAAGCAAATATTTTAACAATATTTAACATATCTCATCTAAAAACAATATTTATGCGATATTGTAATTTTTTTAACAATAAAACACTGTTATTTTAGGCTAAATCCTAAAAAATAATATTTTTTCATAACGAATAAGCAATGTCGTGTTTGTTTTCTTCAGAAAAAACACCGTAAACTACATTTTATAACACTTAAAAAGCTATGCAAGCATAATTTAAAGTTAAAAAAAATAGGATTTTTAACTTTAAATTATGAATTTTATAACAAGCTAATTCAAACAAATATAAAATGAGAGCAAAACAAAAAGGATTGTTAACGCTTCTTTTGGCGTTAATCATGCAGATTTCATTTGCACAAACCAAACCTATTACTGGGACAGTCTCCGATCAAGACGGCCTACCACTACCCGGGGTTAATATCGTTGTTAATGGGACTACCAATGGAACTCAGACAGATTTTGACGGGAACTACACGATATCAGCAAGTGAAGGCGAATCACTAGTATTCTCCTATATTGGATACAAAAGTGCTACCCGTACTGTAGAAAACTCCAATACCATTAACCTTCAGATGGAAGAAGATACAGAGGCTTTAGAAGAAGTGGTAGTAACCGCCTTAAATATCAATCGAAAACCAAGAGAACTTGCTTACTCCGTTGCCAGTTTAGATACTAAAGCGCTTACAGAAACAAAATCTGTGAATGCTGCAACGGCAATGGTTGGTAAAGTTTCAGGTATGCAAATTAACACCATTAACAGTGGCGTTAACCCTAGTACACGAATCGTTTTAAGGGGTAGCAGATCATTACAAGGAAACAATCAAGCCTTAATCGTTATTGATGGTTTTCCCTCGGCTAGAGGAGTTTATGACCGTATTTCGCCAAATGATATTGAAAGTACAACAGTCCTTAAAGGATCTAACTCATCAGTTCTTTATGGATCTGAAGCTAGTAACGGTGTATTGTTGGTTACTACGAAAAAAGGGAAAGGTAAAATGAGTGTTGAATATAATACTTCCACACAATTTGAGAAGGTTTCCTATTTACCTGAATTACAAGATCAATATGGAGCTGGAGGATTCCCGGATGGCACTTTATTTCCACTGGAAAATGTAGCATGGGGGCCGAAGTATGACGGTCAATTAGTAGATGGTAGTGAAACTTATGAAGATGGAAGAGTATTGCAATTACCCTATACTCCAATAAAAAATAGGAATAGGGACTTTTTCAATACTGGGATTACGAATAGACATGGTGTTATATTAAGTGGGGGTGATGAAACCAGTGACTTTCTTTTATCGATTGATCAGACAAATACTACTGGTACCATTCCAAAAGACAAGTACAATAGAACAAATGCGAGAATTAAAGGTAGTAGAGAGTACGGAAAATTGAAAATTGGCGGTAACGCTACTTTTTTTAGAGACCACCAAAACGTTACATCTTCAACCGGGGGTAGACAATCCAGACCTTTTTATTGGACTTTGATAAATACGCCTTTGCACATACCTCTAAATGGCGCTGTAGATGGTTTAGATTATACTAACTGGCAAACAGGTGAGTTTACAAGAAATGAAGTTTCTTTTTTCAGATTCTATGAAAATCCATATTTTATAATCGATACACAAAGAGACAAACAGGATATTAAAGAATTTAATTTCCTTACCAACGTTGACTACCAAATAACTGATTGGCTTAAAGCATCCTTAGTTACAGGTTATACAAATAGCACTACTAAATTTAAAAAAGAGACTGGTGCTTTCACATATGCCTTTCAAGTACCTGATGCATATAGCAACCTAGATGCTTATGGGGCTACCACTACAAGCTTCTTGTTTGGTACAGATCGTTTTAATAGTGATATACTCCTGACATTTGACAAAGAGTTCAATGATTTTTCAACAAAGTTAGTTGTTGGACAAAACACAAGAATTGAAACCACTGATTTTGTTTCGGTTTCTGGTAATGACTTGATTATCCCTGATTTTTACAACGTGTCCACAAGAACTGGTGAATTAATAGGTTCCGAAGCTACTACTGAATATAGAAGAATGGGAGCTTATGCAGATTTTACTTTAGGCTATAAAAACTATTTGTTTCTTAATTTAATAGCAAGAAATGATTGGTCCTCAGCATTAAACATCAACGACAATTCTTTCTTTTATCCTGGTGCAGGATTATCCTTTGTCGTTACTGACGCATTCCCAGGACTAAAAAGTGAAAATGGATTAAGTTACCTTAAAGCCAACTTTAGTATAACTAAAACAGGTAATGACCCTAGTGCATACCAAAACAATTCAACGTTTACGACCCCTTCTAATTTTCCTTATGCAAATACTGTAGGCCTCTCACAGTCAAGTGATGCCCCGGACCCGTTTTTAGGACCAGAATTTACTACCTCAATTGAAGCCGGTATAGAAATAACAGTGCTAAAAGACCGATTATCTCTTATAGCAACAGGATATCAAACCAATACGGTTGACCAAATAATACCTGTAAACGTTTCTCTTGCTTCAGGTGCTACCACTAATGTGGTTAATGTTGGCGAAATAGAAAACAAAGGTCTTGAATTAGATCTAAAAAGTACTCTCGTTAGCACTAATGATTTTTCATGGAAGATGAACTTGAACTATACAGGGTTTAAATCCGAAGTACTCGAACTCACTGAAGGTGTACAAGAAATTGAAATAGGGGCAGCCGCTGCTGCAGGAGCCCGTATTGTAGCAAGAGTTGGAGAATCTTTCCCTCTATTACGTACTACGGCATACGAAAGAGACCCCCAAGGAAGAATTGTGGTTGATGCAGATGGTGATCCTATTCAGGATACACAAGAACAAATACAAGGCAAAACTGTACCAGATTATATTCTTGGTGGAAACACTACGATAAAGTATAAAAACCTAAGATTATATGCATCGGCAGATTATAGAACTGGTCATGTATTCTACAATAATTTATATGATGCATTAGAGTTTACAGGTTTAACACCACATAGTGTTGAATCAGGAAGACAACCATTTGTTTTTCCAAATTCTTCATATGCAGATGGAAACGGTGGATATACTGCAAATACAACCAGATTGACATCGGGGGGCGGGAATGCTTTTTGGGATTCTTATAATGAAATTAAAGAAAACTATGTTACAGACGCTACAAGCTTAAGATTGCGTGAAGTTTCTTTAACCTATGATTTTAATCAAGAATTTTTAGAGCAAATTGGGCTGTCAGAGTTAACTCTAGGTATATTCGGCAGAAACTTGGTTACATGGTTACCTAAAGAAAATAAGATTACTGATCCAGAGTTCGGACTTGACACAGGAAATGCGGTAGGTATCGGTACTCAACAACAAGGTCCTCCTTCAAGAACTTTTGGTGCATCTCTTACTGTTAAATTTTAAATAAAAGATAAAATGAAAAATAAAACAAAATATATAAAATATCTAAGCATCATAGTTAGTATGCTGGTTTTTATAGGTTGTGATGATTTTTTGGATGTAAATGAAAACCCAAATGACCCATCTATATCTACTCCTGATTTAACTTTGCCAGTTGCTCAACAAGCACTAGTAGATATAAACGCGGAAGAAATGACTTACTTAGGGCAGTTTATGACTTATAATTGGTCAACACCATCAAATTGGTCCGCCAATCAAGAGTTGATTCAATATAATATAGCAAACACTTTTTTCAGTAATATTTTTGAAGAATCTTATTTACTGGTTTTCAAAGATTTAACTTTTGTTGAAAATTTCGGAGGAGACGAATCCGATATAGACTATTCTGCATATAAAGCAATAGCCACAATTCTTAAAAGTTTTCAATATCAATATTTAGTAGACTTATACGGCGATATTCCTTTTTCAGAAGCAAACCTGAGAGCGGAAAACCCAACTCCCGCCTATGACGATGAGGAAGCCGTTTACACTGCTTTAATTGATAATCTTACCACAGCTGCCGTGTTAGCCCTAAATGTTAGTGCTGATGCTGAAAACCCAGGGACTCAGGATATAATCTATGGAGGAGATATGACACACTGGGCAGAATTTGCAAATACAATTAAATTACGTTTATTGGTACGATTAAGCGGAACAGGTCAAGATGCTTACATTCAAGAGCAATTAGACTTAATAGCTGCAAATGGAGCTGGCTATATTACCAGTAACGTTAGTGCTAATCCTGGTTACTCTGATAACGAAGGCAAACAAAGCCCTTTCTTTGGTTATATAGGTAGAGGACCTAACAACACAACTCTTGACAGAAATGATTTTACCGTTGCGACAGATTACATCCTCGAATATTTAACCACAAATGGCGACGATAGATTAAATCAACTATATTCTGAAGCAGTTAATGGTGGTTACAAAGGAGCAGAACAAACTACAATCCTTCCTGGTTCTGGATTTACATCTAATGACTTGTCTCATGTAGGACCTGGATTATTAGTAAGTTCCGAACAAGACCAACCATTAATGCTGTACAGCGAAGGTTTATTACTTCAAGCAGAAGCTACCGTTAGAGGCTATTTGCCAGGTGGTGATGCCGCCGCAAAAGCATTATATGAAGCAGCTATAGAAGAGTCCTTTGAATACCTTCATGTACCACCCATAGATGCCGATGCTACTGCAACACCACCAGTAGAAGCCGCCACTACCCTCGAAAGAGCCCAAGCCTATCATTCTCAACCTATAAAAAATGTGGCCTGGGATTCATCCACTGATAAAATTGAAGCTATAATCACTCAAAAATGGATAGCACTAAACGGAACATCTTCAATTGAGTCTTGGGTTGAATTAACACGAACAGGATTTCCTGTTGGCCTACCTATTCCAGCTGAATCTGATGGCGTAAGACCTGTAAGATTATTATATCCCGATTCAGAGGTTGGAAGAAACGCTTTAAACGTTCCTGCTCAAACTAAAAGCGATGCATTTACGAACAATCCATTTTGGAAATAAAAAATAAAATAATGAAAAAGATATTTTTAAAATTTAATTTTATCGCAGCATTGTTACTTGTTGTATTAATTACATCTTGTGATGCGATTGTTGACCAAGATGAAGTAGATTTTGGCAAAGGACCTATATTAGCTCAGTTTCAAAACACAACAGATGAGCTAAACATTATTAAAAATCCAAATATCTCGTTTATAGATTACGAAATACCAATAACTTATTTTGGTGGAAGAAATGAAGTTTTGGATAGAGATGTAGAAGTAACAATTGCTACCAGTGCAGATTCTGAGGCACAGGAAGGTGTGGATTTTGAATTAACTTCAACTTCTCTAACTATACCTGCAGGCGAAAATACAGCAAATACGTCTGTACGCATTCTTACAACAGATTTAGTTCCATTTGATTTTAAGGACATTATACTTGAAATAACCAGTTCATCAGAAGCGGTATCAGATGTTAATTCTATGAATTTAACACTCAAAACCCTTGATGAAAATACACTGGCAGGTACTTATGACGTAGAGGAAGGACAATACTGGAACTCTGGTTCTTTAGCGGGAAATTATTCCGGGACAGTTTCCATCGAAGCTGTTTCTCCTGATTTGTACAGACATGTTGGTATTGGATTTTGGCCAGAAGACAATGATTTTTATTTTACCGTAGACCCTGCTACAAATGTAATTACTGTATTAGACAAAGATTTAGAAGGAGAACCAACCTTATTAAATGGATCTCCGATAATGACATGTGCCGGAGGTAAATTTGAATCCGTTGTTTGTGATGAAACTACAACTAATCAAGAACTTAAGCCTGATGGCAAACATATCGTAAAAATTACTACTGGATATTTTAGAGGAGCTGGTGCTACAAGAGAATTTACCGAAACCTTAGTTAGACAAAACTAATTATTCAATTAACTATTTTTAATATTACGAACAGTAACTAAAAAACCACCTCAATTGAGGTGGTTTTTTATTTACCTTTACCCCATGGACAAAACAACTCAGATTTACGGTATACGCGCGGTCATAGAAGCTATAAATGCTAATGAACCTATTGACAAGGTATTTGTCCAGAAAGGCCTTAAAGGAGATTTATCACGTGAACTAGAAGGATTAGTTCGCAAAAATGGAATCAACTGTTCTTACGTACCTATTGAGAAACTGAACCGCTTAACACAGAATAATCATCAAGGCGTTGTTGCCAATATTTCTCCCATTACTTTTTATGAACTTGAAGAACTTGTTGAGAGCGTCATAGCTGACAAGGAAGCTCCTTTATTTCTACTTCTTGACCAACTTTCTGATGTTCGTAATTTTGGTGCGATTATAAGAACTGCAGAATGCACCGGAGTAGATGGTATTATTATACAGAAAAAAGGTGCTGCACCCGTTACTGCCGATACAATTAAAACATCCGCGGGAGCTGCTTTTAACGTCCCTATCGCAAAGGTAGACCATATTAAAGATGCTGTTTATTACCTTCAAGCAAGTGGAATAAGCGTTGTTGGCGCTACAGAAAAAACGGACACCTCAATATACGATGTTAATTTTACCGGGCCATCGGCAATAATCATGGGTTCTGAAGATAGGGGTATCTCCCCTTCTACCCTAAAAGCAGCAGATTATTTGGCAAAATTACCTTTGTTGGGTGAAATTGAATCTTTAAATGTTTCAGTTGCTTGTGCAGTCTTTCTATATGAAGCCGTTAGACAAAGAACGGTGGTCAAAGCTTAGTTTTCTAACTTAACGGTCGCCAAAAACTAATACTACTTCAAAGAATCCCTTTCTTTACTTTCCTTGAAGTGATAATTGACTTGGACTGTATCTTCAGGAATATCTTTGTCCGGTAGCTTTTCTATAAAATTACCGTTTTCATCAAATTGGCGAAGAAATGCATCAGCTTCTTCATCATAATCCTCATTTTCCCAATCGTATTTTTTCACCGGCGGCATTTCGGCTTTTAACACAAATGCCAGTAAAAGTCCTGCCAAAAACCCTCCTAGATGTCCTTCCCAAGAAATTCCATCTTTTACCGGAAAAATATACCAAAGCATACTTCCATATATAAAAACCACAATTAGGGATAAAGCTACCAACCGATAATGTTTGGTGAAAATCCCTTTAAAAAAAATAAAACTCGCCAAGAGATAAATAACACTACTCGCTCCAATATGATATGAAGGTCTACCTACTGCCCAAGTAAAAAAACCGGAAATTAGAACACCAATTAACAGAACACGTAGTGCTATACTTCGATAAAAATAGAACAGCGAAGCGCTTAATACGGCCAACGGAATAGTATTATTATAGAGGTGTTCTAGCGAACCATGAATAAAAGGACTCAATACGATGCCTTTTAAGCCTGTAACTCGTTGTGGGTATATACCGTATTCATTAAGATTGATTCTAAGCCTTAATTCCACCCAATACACCGTCCATATACTGAGCATTGCCAATAAAGGCACAATAATGACGCTGTTTGTAAATTTAAAATAGGTGTTTTCGGACATATCCACTAAAATAAGCAATAAGCTAGCCAACCTATTCTCTACTGCTAAATCGTCATTTGCTATGACATACATTCAACTTGGAAAAAAGCTCGTTTGCCTTTCTATATGAAACACGCTTCTGCCAACTTTATTATACTTTTGCATCATGAACGAACCTCTAGCGGAACGCATTCGCCCAAAAACATTAGAAGATTATATAAGCCAAAGCCACTTGGTAGGTAAAGAAGGCTCACTAACAAACCAGATAAAACGGGGAATTATACCTTCCCTAATTCTTTGGGGGCCTCCCGGTACCGGTAAAACAACTTTGGCAAATATAATAGCTAATGAAAGTGAGCGCCCCTTTTATATCCTTAGTGCTATTAATAGTGGGGTTAAAGATATACGTGAGGTAATAGATAAGGCAAAAAAAAGTGGCGGTCTTTTTACGGCCAAAAACCCTATTCTATTTATTGATGAAATCCATCGTTTTAGCAAATCACAACAAGATTCACTTCTAGCGGCTGTTGAGAAGGGTTGGGTTACCTTAATCGGCGCCACTACAGAAAACCCAAGTTTTGAGGTAATCCCAGCTTTATTATCACGATGTCAGGTGTATATTTTAAACGCTTTTGGAAAAGATGATTTAGAAAATCTATTAAAAAGAGCAATCAAAGAGGACAAATACCTTAAATCAAAAAAAATAGACCTAAAAGAGACCGAAGCTCTTATGAGGCTATCTGGCGGTGACGGACGCAAACTCTTGAATATTTTTGAACTAGTTGTAAATTCCGAAACCGGAGACACCGTAAAAATAACAGATGAACTTGTACTGAGCAAAGTTCAAAAAAATACAGTTCTTTATGATAAAACTGGCGAACAGCACTATGACATCATATCAGCTTTTATAAAATCCATTCGAGGGGGCGACCCCAACGGTGCCGTGTATTGGCTTGCCAGAATGATTGAAGGCGGCGAGGATATAAAATTCATAGCCCGTAGGCTCCTTATTTCGGCCTCAGAAGATATTGGTCTTGCCAACCCTACGGCTCTGGTCATTGCCAATAATGCTTTTCAGGCGGTTACCACCATTGGGTACCCTGAAGCAAGTATAATTCTTAGCCAATGTGCCGTTTACTTGGCCACGTCACCAAAAAGTAATGCTAGCTATATGGCGATTAAAAAGGCACAGCAAAAAGTTAGGGAAACCGGTGACCTTTCCGTTCCTCTGCCCTTGCGAAACGCTCCTACTAAATTAATGAAAGATTTAGGCTATGGAGCCGAATATAAATATGCCCACGATTATGAAAATAACTTCGTAGATGCCGAATTTTTACCTGAAGAATTAACTGGCACACCGTTTTATAAACCCGGAAATAACTCCAGAGAAAATGCCATTAAAGAATTCCTAAAAAATAGGTGGAAAGGAAAATACGACCATTAAAATTTAACGGTCAGTTCTTCGGTTTTAAGTTTACCATCAACGTATTGTTCAAAAAACCACTTCCCATTTTGCTGAAAGACCACACCGTTTGCACTATCTCCTTCGGCTAGAAAATAATCCGGAAGTGATGTTTTGTATATTTTTAACCGGATTTTAGGCGTGCTATCCACCAATTGAAATCCGTTAGGGATTTCTTGAGCATACAATGTGCCCATACCAGATTTTTCTGCATCTATCACAACATCAGATACACTTGGTGTTGGTGCCGACTGAACGGAACTTTTTAAATTAGAAGGCGTAGGCCGGTTATCCTTATAACTTTGAACTTCGCGCGTAGCTTCTTGTTGAACCATTGGCTGTTTATTCTTTGGCTCATAAGATTGAGCCTTTTCTTCAATCTGTTTCACATCGTTCTTAAAGCTTGCTGTTATCGGTTCTGTTTTGTCGGCTTTCCCATTGTAGCTATAACTTATGGTATTAAAAGTCTTAAAAGCATTTCTTAACGCCTCTCCATATGCTAACTTATAATCCTTCTCTTTGCTCTTACCTACGGGTGTTGCAAAAACCTCCTGCCCACTACAATTCTCCAAAACAACACCGGCTTTGGTTGTGAACATTGATGAACCATCGACTAGTTTTGCCATCAAGCCCAGACACCTATTGTTATTAAGCTCATTAGGCAGTTCATCATCATAAACCGTTTGGAAACCTTCCTCGGTAAACAAGTATTTCACTAATGTACTGGTCTGATATTGGTTCACCTTCTTGAAACCATCAAACTTCTTGGGTACTATAATATACTTGTAATCATTTAGTTGTTCTTGGGCCATACCAATAAGGCTTACCATAAAAAAACAGGTCAGGAATATATGCTTCACAATCTTTGTATTTAATATTTGTAAATAGGAAGATGAAAAAAGCGTGCCAAACCTTGGAGTTGCGCATTAATTGGCACTACTATATCATTTCTTGCCCCAAGATATGATATTTAATCCTAACTGAAAAGAAGCATAATTACTATCTGCTAAATTGCCATATGATAGTAAATTATCTGCCATTGCATAGATATTTACAGGCCCGGCCTGAACGGAAAGTCCTAAACCTATATTGGAATAGGAAAACTTATCAATAGTATACGTTGTTTTGATACTCATAAAATTACCAAAACGTCTTTGGTAAAAACCGGTTAAGGCCATCTGTGGACCTCGTGGTCTATTTATAATATACAATTGGCCACCAGCACTGTTCACGTATTTGGCCCTTGCCCTATTACTTGATGCATTGACACCACATTCACAATTTGCTCGGTTGTTTACATGTTCTCCAAAATTATATCTTAGCGAACCATATAGCTTTGTAGGCCTAAAAGCTATATAACTATCCGCATTGTCATCAAACGGAACAAAATCTTCTATATCATCAACTAAATTTTGCCAAAAATCCGCATTGGGATTAGCAGCAGCGTCGGGTAAAATAATTTCAATTCCTTCTATAGTTGCCCTCCCGTTTAAAGTGTAATTTTTTATATCTTTTGAATGATAAACAAAACCAAGGTCCAAAACACTACCTGTAAGGACAGTTTGGTCACTTAGTTGGTATGTAAACCCTAAATCTACGCCTACACCAAGATTTCCTCCAAAAAAAGCTCTTTTGGTAATGGTACTTGCCAAAGTGCCATCATCTGCAGCATCTTTTAAACCATTTAGGCCGGATGTGCGTAATTGCATATCTGCTTCAATAGTACTAGAGTAAATATTGTTTACGCCTTCTTTAGTAATAAAAGTACCTTTGTTTTTTGTTGAGTTAAAATCGAAAATACTGGAATACAGTTTCCCTCTAACTCCTATAGTGAGATCATTATCAACTTTTTTATTTAAACCGATATGGAATACGTTCATTAACTCACCTCTGGTTTTCAAGTGATCTAAATCAAATGGTTGATTCAACTTATCGGCATTTCCTTCAAAAGCCAAGATGGCGTAATCTTGAAACCAATAGCCAATAGCATCACCTTCAATATACATTCCTGCAGTGTAGAAATTATCCGGGTTTTTTCCGCGGAAACCAAAGTTTAGAAATTCTATTTGAAATGTCCCGCTCAACTCATCACGAGCGTTCATACCATAAATGGCACGATCTCTTATTTTATCATTAATATTTAACCCATCAACCGCAAAAATGTCGTTCACAGAAAGACCACTTGAACCTGCTTGGAGAGACGGTCCGGATACTAACGGAATTCCCGCATACCACTGGAAATCGGTATCCACCCCCGGATTAATCATTGCCGACTGTGGAATTTCAACAAAGTCATACAACAACTGCTTGTTCTGCCCGAACATGGCTAGACACGTCCAAAAAAGGACTAAAAAAAGTAGGTTGGAGAATCTCATTCTATTTCGACTCTGAATTTTCCGCTGGATTTTAAAACAATTTTTGGGTCGGGCTCACTAGAAGTGCTTGTAGTATCACCCAAATTGTTAGCCGTTACACGTATGCTTGAAGTATTCTTGATAATCTCTATACTTCTACCGGAACTCCCGTAAGCTATATCTCTCTGTAGCATGGCCATTGGAGTAGGTTCTACAAGAATAACCTCTGTATCCAATACATTGCCACCTGCATCAAGTAATTCTATACTAACTTCCAGTTCTTTACTACTTGTGTTTTCAACTATGTAGGTTATAGTACCATCCAGAACCCGATTAGCAAAAACGTCTGAACTAAAAGCATCGAAATTAAAATTTTCAGAAAAAACATTAACCCCAGTTGTAGCATTGACCAACGACTCTGGCGTTTCTACATAAAGAATACTGGCCTCATAAGTTGGGGTAAGCCCAATCTCATCATACTGATTAAAATCCTGTTCCTCAATACATGACAAAAGTGTGAGGGAAGACAAAACGCAGAGTAAAGTGTATTTAAAAAATCTTATCATGGCAAAACCAAATATTCGCGTTAGTAAACGCAATTGTGGTGTTACCTATATAACTCTATAAAAAGGTTTTTATTTCGTGCAAATCCTCAATGATTTCACAAAAATCATGCTTAGGCTCTTTATGTGTATTAAAATGTAATACATTATAGCCCACAGCTTGGGCACCTAGTATATCGGCCTCTAGATTATCACCTATCATTAATGAGGTTTCCGCCCTGGTATTTGCTTTGTTCAAAGCCAAATTAAAAATAAAAGGGTCAGGCTTTTTCACACCTGCCATTTCAGAATCTATAACCTGATCGAAATAATCGTGTATTTTAGAATTTTTTAGCTTTTTACCTTGAACCTCTTGAAATCCGTTGGTAATGATATGGAGTTTATATTTTGGTTTGAGATAATCAAGAATTGCAATCGTATTAGGGAATAAGTGATTGAACGAAGAAAGATGCGCAATATAATCGTCCGATAAGGTGTTGATGACCTCATCCGAAACCATATATTTTAAATCATCAAAGACCGTTTTCAAGCGTTGATACCTTAAGGCTTCTTTGGTAATCTTACCTTCCCTATACAACTTCCAAAAAGCAAAATTTGCGGGCGTGTACACCTGCAAAAAGTCAGGAAGCTCCACCTCTATCCGGTTCTTCTGAAAAATCTTCCCAAAAGTAAGTGCAGAATTCCGTTCAAAATCCCAAAGGGTATGGTCTAAATCAAAAAATACATCGGTAACTATGTCCTTAAACATGGCATTGCTTTAAAACGGTTTCATACAATTTCATCCAATCTATCTTTTCGTCTCCACCTAATAATTCATTTGAAAAAACAGAAACGAACTCGCCATTTACAGCTTTTATAGCCTCAGCAATAGCCAAAACCTGACCCATTACCACATCCTCATTTATGGCATTAACAAAAGCATAATCATGAAAGGCGAACGAGTGTATTCTAATAGGCTGCTGCACTTCTAAATTGATATCATAAAAATAAAACGGGGTGCACGTACTGGCGCGAAAACCAACCTCATGCGTGTAACCCATAGTATAATCGTCCACGAACTCAGCATCTACCAAATTTCTGTAGGTATGTGGTAAATCTACCCTGTTGTAACGTAATCTAGAGGAATTTATAGGTCTATTGATAACCCCGGTCAGCTTTTTCTTTTCTTTTTTCAATAGTTCGTTATCATTGAACGAACTATACGATGCTGCTAGTGCAACTTTAGAATAATCTGCAATTGATTTTATGAGATAACGAAACTTATTATTATTTGGGGAAACATTTTTATCATAAGTTGAGTATTCTGCAAACTGAAAAAAGAATATACTTTTGGTTTTAAACTTTCTATGTAGATCGATTAAAAAAGTGAAATTATTGTACGGGTCTTCATCCGGATTAAACCACACCTTAAAACGTTGCCCTACTCTTTTAAATTTTAACGTACCCAGATCATAAAAAAAACCGGCCACATTCCTGACAACACCTCTATGAGCAAAGCAATGTGATGTGGTTACATCTATAGCTGAAACATAACGGTATTTCTTGGGTTTATATTCTAGATCAGGAAACTTGATTTTAAGCTCATCCAGTAACCTATACGCCCAAATATCCACAACCGGTAACTTAAGAAATTTGTTTCTATAGGCGATGCTATCCTTAACGGGAAAACGATCGTGTATATCCTTTACATGAGGTAGGTACTCCTCGTACCTACTTAACAAATAAAAACTGGCAGAAAATATATCAAAAGGTAGACTGCTTCTCTCGCCCGTTCTAAAAAAACAAGGAACACCATTCCAATCATGAACCGTTATCTGTAAATCATTTATACCTTGTTCAAAAAGAAGGTCGTTGCTACGAACAAAGAATTCGTTCTGCAAAGGTTGTTTTGTATACGTAATCTTAGCACCTGAATGCTTAATAAAATCTTCGACTTTAGTAGTAAAAGAAACTTCAATACCCAATATACGTGTAAAGACCTGCTTCATGGTATACCTGAAACGCGGTGTAATTTTATGGGTGTAAATAAGTAACATAATCTGCTAAGAATTCAATTTTCAACTGGTGACCGGCAATCAAACTTTCTTGATGTTCGAAAAGTTCTAAACCACAAAGTTAAAGAATACCTTCATCAGCAAAGCTATAATAATCCTTTTGGGTAATTATCAAATGATCCAAAACTTTTATATCAAGTGCAGCAGCCGCTCTTTTTAATTTTTGGGTCACTTTACGGTCTTCTTCACTAGGTCTTAAAGTTCCTGAAGGGTGATTATGCGATAGCACCAGCCCAACCGCACCTTGTTCCAGCGCCTGCCGCATTACAATGCGGACGTCTACCAGTGTTCCTGTTAATCCGCCTTTGCTTAACTGTGCGCTATGAAGTACTTTATTGGCATTACTCAGGTATAATATCCAAAATTCTTCGTGTTGCAACTCTCCTATGCGCGGTTGTAGCAAATCAAAAACATCTCTACTACTGTTTATTTTGCTAATTTTCTGAGCTTCCTCACCACGTCTTCTTCTTCCCATCTCTAGCGCAGCTGCAATAGTTACCGCTTTTGCTTCGCCAATACCCTTAAAAGTCATCAGTTGTTTAATGGTAAGTTTACCCAATTCATTCAGGTTGTTATTTGCAGAGGCTAAAATACGTTTTGCCAGCTCAACCGCACTTTCATCCCTACTCCCGGAACCAATGAGAATAGCAATCAATTCGGCATCCGATAAAACGGATCTTCCTTTCTGGACTAACTTTTCTCTAGGCTTATCATCATCTGACCAATGTTTGATTGAGAACGAGGTTGATTTTTCATGCATGTCATAAATATAGTAAACTCTATTATTAACAAGTTTTATGACCGATGAAATAAGCAAACCACTCGCCAAGAGCCATTTGAATGTATCCTTACCTCTACCCTAATATTCTATTACAAAGAAAATTTCTCTTTTAATTGAATCAGATCCAAACCACCGTAATTACCGGAACTCATTAGAAGTAAAACGGCATTATCATAATCCTGACTAAAAACAAAGTCCTTAAAACTGGCCGCGTTAGTATAAATCTTAAGGTCGTTACGTTCAAAAGCTTCCGAAATTTGTTCCGGTGTAACTTCTTTCAATTTTTTAATGGCCACAGATTCTGGTAAATAGAAAATTACCGCTTCGTCCGCTGCATCTAAAGCGCCCTTGTATTCTTTTAAAAATTCAGGATTAAAACTACTATACGTATGTAGTTCTAAACAAGCTATTAGTTTACGGTTTTCATATTGCTCTTTTACCGCTTTTGTTGTTGCAGCCACTTTACTTGGAGAATGCGCAAAGTCTTTATAAGCAACTGAAGATTTCCCTTCTGCAATTTTCTCCAATCGTTTAGAAGCTCCTGAAAATGTTGCAATAGCTTCGTAGAAATCATCTTCATCTACGCCCATATTCTGGCAAATCCATTTGGCGCCTGCCAAATTGCTCAAATTATGTTTTCCAAAAACTTCAATAGGCATAGGGCCTTCCGGAGTTTCCAAAAGAGTTGTGCCGTCTTCAATAGTATACTCAGGCGTTGTGTACGGTAATTTACGAATCGTATTTTCAGATGCTTCTACAACCTTTTTAACCTCAAGGTCTTCTTCATTGTAAGTGATACTGCCTCCTTTTACTATACTGTCAACAAAAATCTGAAACTGCTCTACATAATTTTCGAAAGTAGGAAATACATTAATATGGTCCCATGCAATACCACTTAACAGCGCTATATTAGGTTTATATAAATGAAACTTAGGTCTACGGTCTATAGGAGACGACAAGTATTCATCCCCTTCCAATATCATAAAATCATTATCATCTGTCAGGTGAACCATACGTTCAAAACCTTCCAGTTGTGCACCCACCATAAAATCAACCTCTCTATCATGGTAATTCAACACATGAAGAATCATAGAGGTAATTGTAGTTTTCCCATGGCTACCGCCAATAACCACACGTGTCTTGTCTTTGGCCTGCTCATACAAAAATTCAGGATACGAATATATTTTTAAGCCTAACTCTTGGGCTTTCAATAGTTCAGGGTTATCGGCTTTTGCATGCATACCCAAAATAACAGCATCCAGATTCTCATTTATCTTTTCTGGGAACCAACCAAAACTCTCAGGAAGAAGCCCTTGATCTTTCAAACGGGATTTAGAGGGTTCAAAAATAACATCGTCACTTCCAGTAACAACATCACCTTTATGTGCCAAGGCCAAAGCTAAATTGTGCATGGCACTACCACCAATTGCAATAAAATGAATCTGCATAAACGCTGTATTTGCCACAAATATAGGCATTGATTTCTCGATAAAAAACATCAAAACCAGCTACAGTTCATCGAATAAAAAATCTGATGAAACTTCAAAAACATCGGTAAAATGCACACTTTCCAACAATGCTTGCTACGTATTTGGTAAGATTCACCCTTCAAATAAGGGCTTTGACAACATTTATTCATGTACACCTTATCACCATCTTACATTTGTTCTGAGCAATTTTCACATTGCCACCCCTAACATCTAAACATGACCAACCAAACTTACAAAAGAACCTTCTTGCAATGGGTACTCCCATTTTGTTTGATTTTGTTTTCAATAGATACATTCGCACAGTGTGCTGGTTCCGATAGTTCGGTAACCATATGTGAGAAAGATTCCGATGAGGCAAACAAAACTTTTGACCTATTTGCAGAATTAGGCGGAACACCTCTACCCGGAGGCACATGGTCCACTAATGACCCCGCCAACTTTTATGCTCTTGACCGAGATACCGGTATTGTAAACCTGTGGGAAGTTAAAAACTCAGGTTTACACGAGTTTACCTATACAAACACCTGTGGTTCCGAGGAATCTGCCGTTGTAACCATTACATTGGGCGGGTACCCTGGCGAGGACAATATAGATGGTTCTGCAGATGCCTGTGGGGATGACCCCTCCGTAAATTTACATGGTTTTATTGGAGATGAAACAGAAGGGAAATTTCAAGATTTCAATGGTACTTGGGATGCTATTACACCTGAGGCGGCACCACATTTAGCATTAAATTTTTTCGATGCAGAATCTGCCGGACCTGGTATATATGAATTTACCCATACTGTACCTGCCGTAGGCAGCTGTCTTAGCAGACAAGTAACCTTATTGCTTGAAGTTCAAAGGCCTGCGAATTCAGGTATTGCTTCTAGTTTAACGGTCTGTACTACAGATGATTTATCTAGTTATACTGATTTTGACTTAAATGATTTATTAGAAGATGAAGATATAAACGGTACTTGGTCAGAAGGTACCGATACAGACCAACTATCCGATCTTACTGATCACAACATAGATATTGAGGCAATTAGAGACCGCCATACCTATGGCTCCTTCTCTTTTACTTATACCGTCTATCCATCACATGCGGTCTGTGACATTCATAGAACTACTGTTGAAATTAGTATTCTACCCACTTTTCGGGGTACAATGACCGCTCCTAATTTTTGTATAGACCCGGATAAATACCTAATTGAAATAAGCGATTATGAAGATACATTGATTCCACCCGGCGCTTATTCCGTAACATACCAATTGGATTCTTCGAGCGGAAATTCAGGAGAAACTACCTCACTAATTCTTAACCCAGACCGTACTGGTTCATTTGAAATTGATGCAGATTTGGTTGAAAAGAACGTAACCACAACCTTATCCATAATTTCATTAGGAGAAGAGGTTTGTGCCGATATTCAGGTATCTCCAATTCAGTTTATTGTTACAGACCCTCTAGCCAACGTAACGGACACCTGTGAGGGCGAAGATATTTCAGTAAGCTTAAGCGATATTTTTGACCCTTCTTTCACTCGGGCAGACGGCACTTATGATGTTAATTACACCATTACCGCGCCAAGTGCCACAGAAACAACACATACTGCTAGTGCCATTACATTCACTTCCGGCAGTGCAAATTTTACTATCCCTACTTCCCAAATTACGGAAACTGGAGAATACGATTTTGATTTTGAAGTGGATAATGGATTCCCTATGGAATGTGATATTACCAATACTGCAATAATTACGGCTATACCAGAGGCTATTCAGCTAGATATAGTGGTAGATAATTCATGCAACGCTACAGGTATTGACGTTTTAGTAACCGCACCCACCCTCACGGACGGAGCGTATATTGTTACCTATGAAGTTGTTTCACAAGAAACCAACACCATCTTAATAGACAATACCATTAATTTCTCCGGAGGTACTGCAGATTATCAAATTGACGTGGCTACGTTAGAACAAGGCAATTATACGGTTACCGTAAAAAGTACACAAAATGACACCACGCCTTGTAGAACAATTTTCGATTTCGAGGTGAATGAAAATTTTGCCATTGAAGGTGTTCCCGCTTTACCGGAAGCTGAACCTTTGCAAACCATTTGTCTTGCCCAATTCCCCTCTTCATCTCCTACATTACAGGATATTGAAGTAACTGCCAATGGCGAAATCATGTTTTATGACACGGCAACGGATATGGATATTCTTCCCATAGATACCGAGCTTGTGGATGGTGAAGATTATTTTATCTCAAACATAGACCCTAACAATAATTGTGAAGGTTCTGATAGAGTTCAGGTTTCCGTTATTCTTTCAGATCCTGAAACGCCAATGCTATTTGTTGGAAATCCTACATTTTGTGGTTCAGAAAACCCCGTAGTAAATAATTTGAATGCCAGCGTAGCCAGTAGCAATGCCATAGTGTGGTATGAAACTGAAACAGGAGGAACGGCCTTAGATACGAATACCGGTTTGATTGACGGAAAAAGCTATTATGCCGCAACTGAAGTTGATGGAAAATGCCAAAGTTCTGTACGGACCGAAGTAATCCCAACAGTTTATCAATTAGAACCGGCTAGTTTAGCATTTACCACATTGGTTCTTTGCGGATTGGACGAACCCACAATAGAAAATTTAAGTGATGCCGAAAGTAATTCTTCATATGATGTGCTGTGGTACGATACTCCTTCAAACGGCATTCCACTTGAAGAAGATGTTCTTTTAATTTCGGGAACCACGTATTATGCCGAAAGTTTCAATCCGGATACAGGTTGTATGAATCCTGAGCGAATGGCCATCACCATTGACCTTACCAATTGTGAACCTGAAGAATACGGATTCTTTATTCCCGATGGATTTTCTCCCAACGGAGATGGTAAAAATGATACGTTCTTCATTCCAAATATTGAAATTATATTTCCTGAATTCACATTGGAAATTTTAAACCGATACGGTACTTCCCTATTTAAAGGAGACCGAAGCAGCCCGGCCTGGAATGGAAAAAATGGAAGCGGCACAGCCCCTAACGGCGTGTACTTCTACATTATAGATTATAACAAAGAAGGTCATAACCCGGTACAGGGCAGATTGTACCTTAACCGCTAATCCATGAAAGAAATAAAACTATATTTTATTTTTCTGATGTTCGTGTGTGCTGCGGCCCATGGGCAACAAGACCCCCAATACACCCAGTACATGTACAACATGAACGTTGTGAACCCTGCCTACACCACCAATGAGGTGGGTATGCTCAACTTTGGCGGATTGTACCGCTCTCAATGGAAAAATGCCATAGGAAGTCCTAAAACACTTACCTTTTTTACACATGTTCCCATGAGTGATAAAGTGGAAGTGGGCCTATCTTTTATTACGGATGAAATTGGAGATGGCGCTTTAAAGGAAAATAATATCTATGCAGATTTTGCATACATTTTAAAATTAGATGACAAGAGTAACCTTTCATTAGGGCTAAAAGGTGGCTTCACCACTTTTGAGACCAATTTTGACGGCTTTATGCTTCCTGAGTTTCAAGATGACCCTGCTTTTAACGAAAATATAAACAGTACATTTCCAAATGTAGGTATTGGTGCTTTTTACCACAGACAAAATTTTTATGCTGGCATTTCAGCTCCCAACCTGTTGACAACAAAACATCTTGAAAACAAAGACGGAATTAATCGTATTGGCTCAGAAAATATTCACTTTTTCCTTACTTCGGGTTACGTGTATGAATTAAATCCAGATTTAAAACTTAAACCTTCGGCATTGGCTAAAATTGTAGAGGGATCTCCTTTAACTGTGGATGTTTCGCTGAACGCCCTTTTCCTAAATCGTTTTGAAGGGGGATTGTCATACCGCTTGGAAGACTCCGTAAGTGCCATGTTCAACATTGCCGCCACACCTGCTTTGCGTATTGGTTATGCCTATGATTATACGCTATCGAACCTCAGCACCTACAGTTCTGGTTCCCATGAAATATTTGTTCTTTTTAATCTCGATTTACTGGGCCTCGGCAAAGGATACGACAAATCACCTAGATTCTACTAAACATGAAAAAACTACTCTTCATATGGTTTGTTCTGGGTTTAACCGTACAAACCTACGCCCAACAAGAACTGAAACGTGCCGACACATATTTTGAACGCGCGTACTACAGTGATGCTATTCCGCTTTATGAGCAGTTGCTTCCACGGAACAAAAATTCAAAACTGATTAAAAACCTTGCGGATAGTTACTACCATACTTTTGATATGAAGGCAGCCGCCCGTTGGTATGGATATTTAATTTCCAATTATGGCGAAAACGTTGACGAAAGCTATCATTTTAAGCTAAACCAATCTTTAAAAGCGATAGGCGAATATGAAAACGCAAAAAAAGTGCTCGTTGATTTTTATACAGAGGAAGGACAAGACGATAAGGTCAGCCAAATTGAAAACAACTTCACCTATGTAGAAAATGTAAGGGCTATTGGTAATAGATTTGAAATTAAAAACCTCAACCTCAATACATCCACATCAGAATTTGGTGCCGCGCGTATAGATTCCAATTTGGTATACAGCGCTTCCAGAAAAAACTCAAGTGCCCTGCCTAAACTCTATCGTTGGAACAATGAAAACTATTTAGATATCTATTCCCATCCCATTGAAAAAATAGAACAAGGAGATAGTTTAAGCTCATCCATTAGCAGCGTAATCAACTCCAAAATGCACGAGGGCACTTTTGCCATTTCAAAAGATAGAAAAACCATTTATTTTACCAGAAACAGTAAAAAGAAAACGGAAGGTGATAAAATCAGTAACCTAAAAATTTATCGTGCAGAATATGTAGAGGATTCTTGGAGGAATATCACTCCTTTACCCTTTAACAGCGATGATTTCTCAACGGAACACCCAGCATTAAGTCCGGACGGAACAAAACTTTATTTCTCTTCTGATCGCGAAGGTGGTTTTGGTTCGTTTGACCTATACTTTGTTACCATTCAAAAGGATGGATTCTTTGGAAATCCTATCAACCTAGGAGAGGATATCAATACGGATAAGAAGGAACAATTTCCATTTATTGATAACCAGGGCAACCTCTATTTCGCCTCAAACGGTCATCCCGGTTTTGGGCTGCTAGACCTATTCATTTCAAAAGAAAACAATGGAAGCTTTGAAAAACCTGACAACCTAGGACTGCCCGTAAATAGTGGTTATGACGACTTCTCCTTGTCAATGGACAACGACAGTACAACAGGGTATTTTTCATCTAATCGCCCTGCTGGTAAAGGCAGTGATGATATCTATTCCTTTTCGGAAACCAAACCTCTTCTCATAGAAGATTGCAAGCAATTTATTGCAGGTGTTTTGACCGATAAAACTACAAAACTACCCCTGGCAAATGCGCATATTGAACTTGTAGACGCCGATGGCAATTCCATAGAAAAAATTATTACCACGCCCGATGCTTCCTTTAAATTCCAGATTGAATGTAGCAGTCAATATCGCATTATGGCGAATAAAGAAGGATATGAAGACAACTCAAAAATCCTTATTTCCGACACCGAAAGAAATGTGGTAAAAGATGGTTCACTTACACTTTACTCTATTCGAGAACGTGAAGCAAAAAAAGCCGAAGCAATCCTCGCCAAAAAAGAAGCTGAGGAAAAACTGGCCTTAGCAGAAATAGAACGAAAAAAGAAGCAGGAAAAGGCAGCGGAACTGGCACAAATAGAAAAAGAGAAGCAAACAGCCATTAAACAAAAAGCAACTCAAGAAAAAGAAGAGCGCGAACGACTTAAAAAAATAGAGACCATAATTGCCAAAGAAGATGCCATTGTCAGAGAAAATGAGCGAATCGTTATTCAAACCGAAGAAATTCATTTTGACTACAGCCTTTGGTATGTGAGACGAGAAGCTAGGGAAAGGTTGGCGAAGGTAGTTGCCATTATGAAAAACAACCCTGGTATGGTCATTGAAATCGGCACGCATACGGATATAAGAGGTAACTCTGAATACAACCGTGACCTTTCTCAAAAACGAGCCGACTCCGCAAAAGAATTTATGGTTAAAAACGGAATTGCCCAAAATAGAATAATTGCAAAAGGCTATGGTGAATCACAACCCATTGTAAAATGCGAAACAGTAGAAAGTTGTACTGAAGAAGACCATGAATGGAACAGAAGGTGTGAATTAGTAGTTGTAAAGTGGGAATAACCCCCTCATGAAATATAGAAAGTCAAATTTCGATAAACAATAATTACCCATCCTAAACTTGGCCTCAAATCATTAATTTGGTTTGGGGCTTTTTTCATTGCTGCTGCTATTCTTTTTATCTTCGTTGTACTTAATAAAAAATTAAATTCACAACTAACGTAGTTCGAGAAAGGTATTTGAGAGCGAGTAACCTATTGCGAAGTTTGATTCATATAATAATGAACTAAATTTTTTAATACTACATAAAAACAAAACTCAATTCCGAATTGATATTACTGGCTAATCAATTTCTTCAATACTAATCATTGAAAAATATATACATTTAATCTAAAATTAATATGTTAAAAAAACTATGCGGAAAACTTTACTTAATTCCCTTATGCATCGTATTCTTTGCATGTGCACAAATGCCTAAAAAAAATTATTATGAAAATGGGCAAATCAAAGAAGAAGGACAAATTGTTAAAAATAAAAAAGAGGGCTTATGGAAAGAGTTTTACAAAGATGGCACAATTAAATCAACTATAAATTACAAAGAAGGTAAGCGTCATGGAGACTTATTAGTTTATTACGACAATGGCAACCTAGCTAAGAAAGGTGAAATTATTAAAGATACTATAACTATAGGTATGTGGCAATGGTTTTACAAAAACAAACAACTAAAAATAGAGGGAGCTTTTGATATACAAGGCAATCAAAAAGACATTTGGAAAACCTTTTATGAGGACGGCTCAAAAATGTCAATAGCAAATTTCCCAGATGGATCACACTTGAAATATCATAAAGATGGCACTACAATAAAAGAAAAAGGCAGTTATAAAAAAGGAGAAAGGCAAGGACAATGGAAATCATATTATAAAAGTGGAATACTCAAGTATGATTCGAAATATGAAAATGGCAGAAAATATGGTATTCAACAAAAATTTTATGACAATGGGCAACTTGAACAAATTGCTGATTATGTAAACGGAGAACCACATGCAGAATTAAAAAACTATTCTGATGATGGTAAATTAGAAAGTCTATTTTTTTATAATAATGGAGAAATTATTTGGAAAAAAGTTTTTTATGAAGAAGGAGGAATCAAAGAACACATTACTTATGAGAAAGTATCCAACGACTCGGTAGTTAAACTAACTAAAACTTACTACGCTAATGGTCAAATAGATGAAGAATATTTTTTTGATAATAAAAAAAAATATAATTAGTAAAGCATACTTTGAAGATGGTACATTAGCTGGAGAGACAAGTTATACTGAGAGAGGGAATATAATTTGTAATACCTATCATGAAAATGGACAATTACATAGCTCTATAATATATGAGGACACAGAATTATCATCAAAAATAGATGGGGAATGGATAACCTATCATGCTAATGGAATTATTCAAGAAGAATATACAATAAAGAACGGATATCAAGTTGGTGTTACCAAAGAATATTACAACGACGGGATACTAAAAAGCACAACACCTTACAATGAAAAAGGCCAATACCATGGCTCTCGCAGGTTTTATTCAACAAAAAGTTCTTTAGATTTAGAGGTACAGTATGTAAATGGAGAAAAAAGCAAAGTCAATTTTGGAAATTAAAATAAAGTGTTAAATCAGAAAAGGCTTACTGTCTATTTTAATGAAGGACTAATATTCGTTAAAATTGAATGACTATAAACAAATTGATATTTAAGAATTATCCTTATGAACCTATCAAACATTCCCTCTAAAGAAATCATACCTGGTTATCACGGTAAACTGATACATTCAGAAAATATGTCCATCGCTTTTTGGACCGTGGAAGAAGGTGCAGTAGTTCCTGAACACTCACATATGAACGAACAGATTATGCATGTGCAAGAAGGCCGTTTTGAATTCACCCTTGATGGAGAAACAAAAATCTATGAAGCGGACGATGTGGTAATTATACCACCCCATAGTTCACATAGTGGCAAGGCTCTTACACCATGTAAACTGATAGATGTTTTTAGCCCTGTGAGAGAAGAATACAAATAGAAATTACATATCCCCATAAATCTATTACCATGAATATATCATTAGAAAAAAAAAGAGCATTAGTAGGTGGCAGCTCAGGAGGAATAGGAAAAGCTATAGCGCAACAGCTCGCTGAGAGTGGCGCCAGTGTAACACTCATGTCACACAGCGAAGAAAAACTAAAAAAAATAGTTGCTGAACTACCAACGAACGAGACTCAAAAACACGGTTACCTTGTTGTAGATTTTTCAGATTTTCATGGCTATCGAGAAACGATATTCAAGTTTTTTGAGAGCAATTCCATAGATATCTTGGTGAACAACACCCAAGGACCAGATGCCGGAAGTTCTTTAGAAAAACAAACTCCGGATTACCAAGAGGCCTTCAACCTGCTTTTTAAGACTGTCGTCTACACCACAGAACTTGCTTTAAAGAACATGAAAGAGAACAAATGGGGTAGAATAATAAACGTAGCTTCGGTATCGGTAAAAGAGCCTTTATCGTATTTAGCCCTCTCTAATACCATTAGGGCTGCGGTGGTCACTTGGGCCAAAACGTTGGCGACAGACGTGGGGCCGTTCAACATAACCGCAAACAGCATTCTTACGGGCTATTTTGATACGGAGCGTATTGCACAATTGAACTCGAAAAAAGCCGAACAATTAGGTATTTCTGAAGATGAAGTTTTAGCGGATATGGAGTCCAAAGTGCCGGTGAAACGCATAGGTGACCCCAAAGAATACGGATATCTTGTTGCTTTTTTAGCTTCGGATAACGCGGCCTACATAACAGGTACACAAATCCCGATTGACGGGGGGCTTTTAAAAAGTTTATAAACCGGCTTCGCTACGAAGCTATAATGAGCAGGGAGATAAAAAGAAAAAGGAGTACAAAAGCGGATTTCAGGGAAGAAGCCCAAGTATCAAGAAAATTATTATCCATCATATAGGTTTTAATTCATATCAAAAGTAGGCTTGTGAAAATGGCGTAATGGTTTTTAAAAACTAAAATTTTGACGCATATGAAACCTAAAAGTATATTTGTAAGTTTTCTCTTATTTTAATAAAGGTTAATTACCTAACCCAACCCTACCGTTCCCTCATTCATCATTTTTATTGGCATTGATTTTGCTCAGTTTTGTTCTGTAATTTTATACTATGAAAAGATTGTCCCTCGTATTAACCGTAATACTTTTTTCGCAAATGCTATCAGCCCAAGACAGTGGAGATCCGTATACATCACTTTGGAAAAAAGTGCAGAAACTAGAGAGCGAAGACCTTACCAAGTCCGCCTTGGAGATGGTTGAAACTATTTCGGCGAAAGCGGAAAAAGAGAAAAATTCAGAACAGACCGTCAAAGCATTGCTGTTTACCTCAAAGTATATCATGACTTTAGAGGAAGATTCACAACTAACCATCATCAACCGTTTTAAAGCGGAAATTAAAAAAGCGGAAACCCCAACCAAAAACATTCTAGAAAGTTACTTGGCCAATCTATACTGGCAATATTTCCAACAAAACCGATATCAGTTTTACAACCGTACTTCAACGGAAACAAAAGTAGACCATGTTGACTTTCGCACTTGGGACCTCACTACACTTTTTCATGAAATCACACTTCACTTTACGGCATCCCTGGAAAACCCAAAAGAACTTCAAAATACAGATTTAAAAGGGTTTGAAGAGCTATTGAACCAACAAAAGGGTTCTGACAGCTTCCGCCCTACCCTTTACGATATTTTAGCCCACACGGCACTGCAGTTCTTCAAAAGTGATGAAAGCAATATTACCCGCCCAGCGGATAAATATGAAATTAACGATCCGGAAACTATATGCGAGGCCTACCAGTTTGCACATCATAATTTGAGCACCCAAGACAAAACTTCGTTACAGGCAAGAGCGTTGAAAGTATACCAAGAACTCATTCTCTTTCATTTTGGCGAACCTGACTTAAAACCTTTGGTTATGGCCGATATTGAGCGCCTAAACTTTGTCTACCAGAATGGCATTTTTAAAAATAAGGAAACACTTTACGAGGAGACCTTAAAAAACTCTGCGGAGCAACTAAAGCACCATGAAACCTCTGCATTGTACCGTTATGAACTAGCGAAGTTATACCATACGCAAGGGCAAGCTTATCAACCTGAAACAAACGAAGAACCGCGTTGGAAAAAGAAAGAGGCTATTGCGCTGTGCGATGAAGTAATTGCCAAGTTCCCCGATAGTATGGGCGCCGAGCAGTGTAAATCGCTTAAATCTCAAATCTTGGCTACAACGTTATCCATGATTACGGAAAAACATATTCCGGTTAACGAGCCTTCAAAATTATTGGTCAATTATAAAAACCTGACCTCCTTACAATTGTCCGCTTACGAAGTAGACAACAAACAGATTAAGAAATTAAACAGTCTATATCCGCAAAAAGAGCAATTGTCCTTCATAAAAAAGTTAAAAGAAAAAAAGAGTTGGTCCGCATCGCTTAAAAATGAAAAAGACTATCAACAACATGGTATTGAAGTGCTGCTACCGCCTTTGGAAAACGGACAATACATTATTTTGGCTACACCCGAACAGAAAAGCAAAGACAGTTTTGCTTTTAGTCAAATTCAGGTGACCAATATGGCTTTGATTGAAACCAATGCCCAATCGGAAAAAAAATATCAAGTAATCAATAGAAATTCTGGCAAGCCAATTTCAGGGGCTAAAATGAAGTTTACTTATCTCAAGAATTATAACAAGCCCTATGCTACCAAAACTGAGAAAACAGATAAAATGGGATTTGTAACTCTTCCCTTAACGAATGATAACTGGAACGATGTTTCGGTAGAAATTAACAATAATGATGAGAAGGCTTACTTTGGCAATTATTATGTAAACAAAAAACCGGAAAAAAGCAGCGTTAACGAGGTAACAAACAAAATTTTTCTCTTTACGGACCGAAGTATTTACCGCCCAGGGCAACCTGTTTACTTTAAAGGTATTCTGATAGAAACTTTTGAAGAAAAATCGAAAGTGGTAGCTAATGAAAAGGTGTCGGCAACCTTGTATGATGTTAATGACCAAGAAATAACGGAACTCGAATTTAAGACGAATGAATTCGGTTCTTTTAATGGTGAGTTTATACTTCCAAGCTCAGGCCTAACAGGAGATTTTCATATCGAAACCGATGGTATTTCCTTGGATGCCTATAACACGCATTATTTCTCCGTAGAAGAATACAAACGCCCAAAATTTGAAACCTCTTTTGAACCTGTTACAGCGACTTATAAAGTAAATGACAGTATAAAAGTTACAGGGAGTGCTACTTCTTATGCCGGAAGTAAAATTACCGATGCCAAGGTAAGCTACCGTGTAAAACGCGCCGTGTACTTTCCACGCTGGTTTTACTGGCGTATGCCCTATTACAACAATGCTCCCCAAGAAATAGCTCATGGAGAAACTACTACAGATGCTTCAGGTAGTTTTGATTTAAAATTTAAAGCCATACCCGATAATAGTGTCTGCAAAGAGCATCTACCCACTTTTACTTATGAAATTAGTGCAGATGTTACGGACATTAACGGAGAAACGCATAGCACCACTACTTTTGTGTCCGTTGGTTATCATGCGCTTACCGCCAATATATCTGTTCCCGAGCAATGGAACAAGGACAAAAATGAAGATAATGTAACCATTTCTACCTCCAATCTTAATGGGCAACCTATATCTGCAAAAGGAACCTTGAAAATGTATAAACTACAAGCTCCAAAGCAGGTGCTGCGTTCTAGGTCCTGGCCGGCCCCTGATTATAAAAATTGGAGCAAAGAAGAGTACCGCAATCTTTTTCCACATGAGGCCTATGACAAAGAGGATCAAGCAATACATTGGGCGAAAGGTAAATTGGTGTGGCAAACTGATTTTGACACTGAGAAATCTAGTACGTTCGACATAAAAAACCTAAAAAAATGGGTGTCGGGCAAATATGTTATCGAATTGGAGACCAAGGATAAATTTGGCCAAGTTGTAAAGGAAAAAGCCATAACCACACTTTTCAGTGATACCGATAAACAATTGGCTGACAACCGCCTGTTCGACATTAAAATCGATAAACCTAATTATGAGATTGGTGACAAGGCTGAAATTACGTTATACTCAAACTCAGAGGACCTGACCGTAACCGTTACTATTGAAAAGGAAGAAGAAATCATTGATATACGTAAGATTCAATTGAACCAAAACTCAAAATCGTTTACAGTCCCGGTTACTGAAAATGATTTAGGAGGATTTGCTATCAATTATACGTTTTCTGCCTATAATTCCTTTCAATCGGGTGCATTGTCTATTTCTGTGCCTTATCCAGAAAACCGACTTGAAATCGAGACCACTACTTTTAGAGATAAATTACAGCCGGGTATGGAAGAGACTTGGTCGTTCAAACTAAAAGGACCTCAAGGAGAAAAAGTATCTGCCGAACTTTTGGCAAGCATGTACGATGCCTCTTTAGATACTTTTAGACCACACGGATGGAATTTTAATCCGCTTGCTCGAAGCTCCTATTATTCCTCCATTTACGCTAATGCCCATACCAGCTTTGGCACGAATTCATTCCGAACCTATCTGGATACAGACAGATATAGCTACTCACCGCAACAGTACGACTCCTTTAACTGGTTTGGGTTACATTTTGGTTATGGAAACTATAGCAGAGGTTTATTAACCAGAAAAATGGCAATGAGCGGTGCCCCTGTAGACCTTATGGAGGATAGTGCGCCATTGGAAGAAGTTGTCATTACCTCTTCAATGGCTCCAGAAGAAAATGAAATGGGGTTAACCAATCACAATACCTCAACTAACAAAGTTGAAAAGAAAACTGATTTAGAAAAAGTACAAATCCGTACAAACCTTCAGGAAACGGCATTTTTCTTTCCTGAATTACGAACGGATAAAGAAGGAAATGTTTCGTTCAACTTCACCACGCCAGAAGCGCTTACCAAATGGAAACTACAATTATTGGCCCATACAAAAGACCTGCACAGTTCTGTTAAGAGGTTAGAGACCGTTACGCAAAAAGAACTAATGGTGATGCCAAACGTACCGCGTTTTCTGCGTGAAGGTGATGAAATCAGCATAAGTACTAAAATTGCGAACCTCACGGATAAAAAGCTATCTGGACAAGCGAAACTTATACTTGTTGATGTACTTTCAGGAAAAGACGTCACCGAACAATTATTGAGTACGAAAGCTCAAAATGAATTCGCGGTAGACTCGTTAGGGAACACTCAGGTTTCATGGCAACTTAAAATTCCAGAAAACCTTCAGGCCGTTCAGTATACCGTGATAGCAAAAGCGGGCGATTTTAGTGATGGCGAACAAAGTGTGCTTCCCGTTTTGACCAACCGTATGTTAGTTACGGAAACCTTACCGATGTGGGTACGTAGCAATCAGACCAAAACCTTTGTTTTAGATAAATTGAGGGATAATACCTCAACTACAATACAACATCATAAACTTACTTTGGAAATCACTTCCAACCCAGCTTGGTATGCCGTTCAGGCACTGCCTTATTTAATGGAGTATCCGTATGATTGTAACGAGCAAACTTTTGCCCGATACTATGCCAACACACTAGCAAGCCATATTGCCAATTCAAACAAAAGAATAAAAGCGGTATTTGACCAATGGGCCAGTTCCGATGCGTTACTGAGCAACTTGGAAAAGAATGAAGAACTACAATCCCTTTTAATTCAAGAAACCCCATGGTTACGCGATGCGCAATCTGAGACCGAACGGAAAAAACGAATTGCGCTTTTATTCGACCTCAACAAAATGAAAGATGCACAGAGCCGTGCACTTGATAAATTGAAGAACAACCAAAAATCATCCGGGGCATGGCCGTGGTTTAACGGTGGTTCTGACAACCGGTTCATCACCCAACATATTATTGCGGGAATTGGCCATTTAAACAAACTAAACGTAACCTCTGACACACCCGACAACCAGTCTAAAGCGGAAGAAATGACCCGAAAGGCCATTGGTTATTTGGATGCCGAATTTGTAGAAGAATACGAGCAAATGAAGAAATACGCTTCCAACATAAATCATGATCATTTAAGCCAGATACAAATTCACTATTTGTACATGCGCAGCTTCTTTACCGATATTAAAACCTCAAAGGAAGTTGATAAAATTAGGGCGTATTATCTTGGGCAAGCCAAAGAATACTGGACTAAGAAAGGGCTTTATTCGAAGGGAATGTTGGCCCTCATCTTAAACAGAAATGGTCACACCACCACGGCTAATAAAATTTTAAAAGGATTAAAAGAAAACAGCATCGTGTCGGAGGAACTAGGTATGTATTGGAAAGAAAACACCCCGTCTTGGTATTGGCATCAAGCCCCTATTGAAACACAAGCGCTTTTGATAGAAGCTTTCGGAGAAATCGAAAATGATACAGAAACTATAGATAACCTGAAAATTTGGCTTCTAAAGCACAAACAGACCAACCAATGGTCTACCACCAAAGCTACCTCCGAAGCCGTTTACGCATTGCTCCTACAGGGCAGCGACTGGCTTTCCATAACCGATGCCGTTGATGTTAGCGTTGGAGGAAAAGCTATAGATGCTGAAAGGTTAGAAAATACTAAAGTGGAAGCAGGAACAGGCTATTTTAAAACTTCGTGGGATACTTCTGATATAGAAAAAAATATGGCTGAAGTTAACCTGACTAAAAAAGGAAACGGAATAGCTTGGGGCGCCCTGTATTGGCAGTATTTTGAAGATTTGGACAAAATAACATCCGCAGAAACACCTTTACAGCTTAAGAAAAAGTTATTCCTAAAAAAGAACACGGATACAGGTGAAAAAATCTCAGAGGTTACCGATGCAACAGTTTTAAAAGTAGGTGATTTGGTGCGTGTACGAATAGAACTTCGTTCTGATCGGGATATGGAATTCGTTCATATGAAAGACATGCGAGCGGCAGGGTTTGAACCTATTAACGTAATCTCCCGCTACAAATGGCAAGATGGTTTGGGGTACTATGAAAGCACCAAAGATGCCAGTACCAATTTCTTTTTCGATTATTTACCGAAAGGAGTTTACGTATTTGAATACGACTTAAGGGTAAACAATGCCGGAGATTTCAGCAATGGAGTTACTACAATCCAAAGCATGTACGCACCCGAATTTTCTAGTCATTCGGAAGGAGTACGGGTAGAGGTTGGTGATTAGTAGTTGAAACTAAACTGGGAGTTGAAATTACAAGCTCATCCGGTCTTTAAAAAGGTAAGACTGACGTCTGGAAACTTCAACTTCAACCCCATTTTTCATAGTAAGCTTAAGTTTACCATTGAACCACGGAACCACATCTCCTATATAGTTGGTGTTGATGATTTGTTGCCTATTCGCTCGAAAAAAGTTTTGAGTGGGTAGTTTATCCTCTACTTGATTTAGGGATTTGTAGAGCATTGGATTTTGGTCTTCAAAAAAGACTCGGGTATAGTTCCCTACAATATCAAAATGAGAAATATCCCCAATTTTGACCAACCAGCATTTCTCTCCATCTTTAATGAATATCTGGCTGTTTTCCGTCAACCGCTCATTTTTTGGTTCTTCGATTTCTTTCGATTTCTCTAGCTTGTTTTTCACCTTCTCCATTGCCAATGCAAAACGGCTTTCACTTATAGGTTTTAGTAAGTAATCCAGTGCGTTATACTCAAAAGATTTAATTGCAAATTCGTCATAGGCTGTAGTGAAAACCGTTATTGGAACCTCATCGAGCATTTCCAATAGCTCAAAACCATCCTTTTCTGGCATATTTATATCTAATAATAGAAGCTCGGGTTTTGTTTTTTTTATCAACTCTACCCCATTGTCAACATTTTCTGCTTCGCCTATCAACTCAATTTCAGAATAGTCTTTTAACAATTCTTTCAATTCGTTTCTTGCCAGTCTTGAATCTTCAACTATTACCGCTCTAATCTGTTTCATTCTAATGGAATTTTTATGCTAGCAACAACCTCACCTTCTATCTCTTTTAATGAAAAAGAAGCCTTTTGACCATGCAAGAGGCGCAATCGTTGCCGGATATTTTTTAACCCCAGCTGCGTAGAGTCCTTCGCTATTTTTAATTTTCCCGTATTTGCTACGGTTATAAATAAGTTTTCGTTGTCTTTTGTAACGTTCAATGTTATAGCTCCTCCATCTTTGAGATTGGCAATCCCGTGCTTAGCGGCATTCTCTATCAACAACTGAATTATCATAGGAGGTATAGGAATCTGTAATGCTTCTTCATCTATTTCTTCAACATATTGCAACCGATCTTCCATTTGTATTTTTGAAAGCGCAATATAGTTTTCTACCATTTCCAACTCTTCACATAATGGAATAGCATCTACAGTATTTTTGGCAAATGCATATTCCAACATTTCCGATAGTTTGGAAATCATTTCTTGCGATTTACCCACATCTTCAAGCATCAATCCCCTGACATTATTTATACTATTGAATAAAAAATGTGGATTTATTTGCCCTTTTAAAGTATTCAATTGTGCCTCTCTCAAGGTGGTATTTAATTCTAATTGTAATAGGTGATTTTTATTCGCTTCCAAGATAAATTTGAATATAAAATATACAATGGTCCATAACAGTACTATTACAGTTGTATCGAATATTCTAATTATGAAATTTACATTCTCCTTAAGCCATTCCAATTCACCGTCAGTTTTACCCCATATTTTTTCATATGCCAATTCAAATAAACTTACAAGCGAGTATATCAAGGCCGAACAGGATACAAATGCAACAAGTAATCTAATCACGTTTTTTTTACTAAAAATTTCAAAATCTACATTGTTTTTCAAATAGATTCTATAAATAGACGTAGAAATGATCGCCGATAAACCTGAAGTTAAAAAATCATATACCCTGTAGGTAAAGCTAAACTCTTTGAAAAGAAATACAGTAGAGTAAACTGCATACCATCCCAATATTTGCAAAATATAGAAAAGTAACTCTTTTCGAAGTCTAGTTATTTTCATTTTACTTTTCTTCTGTTCTGTTTTGATATCTAGGAATATAGAGCTTAATTAGTTTTTGTTCTTTAATAATACTTAAAGTACCTCCCTTACCATACAAAAGCCTCAAGCGTTGATTGACTTTTTTAAATCCAGTATCTTCTTTCAGACCCGTATTTAAAACTCCACTTGTATGTAAACCTAGTACCATATTATCATCTAAATTTTCACAATACAGCCTTAATTCTCTTTTGTTAGCTCCATTTACAACAGCATCATCCAACATTAATTCAAACATACTTATTAACAACATTGGAGGAACTGTGTTATCCAAAAATTCGGAGTTCATTTCGTTACTTAGTTTGATAGTATTGGGAGCATCAATTTGATATAGTTCTAAGTATTTCTGTACCATATCCATTTCATGACTAATAGATATGCTCTTCACATTTTGATTTGAAAGAGAATACCTTAAAAGCTCTGACAGATCTGTAAGCATTTTTCTAGCATTTTTTGTATCCAAAGGCATTTGTTTTCTAATACTATGTAACACCTTTATTAAAAATTTACCATTTACATGACCTTGTAAAATATTTAATTGAGCATTCTTTATACTTTCACGCAATTGCAACCTTTCTATTCTATTTTGATTATGATTACGAAGAGACTTTACAATGTAATACAGTAACGTCCATACACTTAACAAAGCCAATCCAAGAATCATTGGCCCCAATGTAATTGCTATACCTTCATGTTCCTTATGAGTTTCAGAGCCACTGCCCGCATGGTCAAGTACTATAAAGTGTTTAAATAAATATAATATCAGTACCCAAAGCATACAACATACAAATGCCAGACCAATAACCCTTGAAATATTTTTGAGATTAAATTCCAGAGTTGAATACCTCTTTAACAACCACCTATATATACTAGTAGTAATTACACCCGCGATAAAAATAGAGCTACTTATTAAGGTCGTGTCAAAAAGAGAATTGCCATCGATAAAAGCAGCATAACCAATAAAAAAAAATATAATTCCCCACCCCAGGATTTGAAGTACCCAGAAAAGATGTTTACCTAAAAAAGTAAATATTCTCATTTAATAATTAATTGATAAAGATTTTCTGGTCAGGGCATAATAAACAACATAATACCAACCAAGAAGACCGTGAAGAAGGACAAGATAAAAAACATTTCTTTTCTCCAAAGAGGCCACCAATGCAAGAAGATTACCAAAAAACAACCCACTTTGAAAATAAAAAATCACCATCATTCCAAATGAATACCCAAAAGCAACTCCTGCCTTATAAGCAGGAGAATTAACACCGGCACTATCCGCTACACCGTGTAAAAAACCATAATGGGCAATTGCTCCAATTACAAGAAAGAATATTATTATACCCACTATTATTAGGACCGCCAAGCCAAAATTTTTATAATTTTTGGCTTGTTGGGTTTTTATTTTATCGTTTGTCATTTTACCATAAATTACGATTGCCTTTGCATACATATAGAGCATGAAGTTCAAATATAGGTGTTTTGAACGCTCCCCTTAAACGATGAACGTTTTATCATCTAAGAACTATCTCAGCTAGCAATTCAATTAAAAATTTTAGTACGATTAGCATTCTCTGTTATTTTAAATTAGTGCCTTTAGCATTTCTAGAACTTTCAAAAAGATTTATAGAAACGGTGAGAAATAACACATGGAATGGTTTAGAATTACAGTACTATACTGCAGAGATAAAAATGATGGTTTCTAACAATCACCGGAATTTATTTTTTTAATTAACTGCCATCTCAAAAATACGATAGACAGCCCTGCCCAACTCTAGCCCTAAAAAGCCACCTATGGCAAGGCGAAGGGCAATACTCAAAGCAGTACGAAGAAACATTTTTCGCTTATCCGAAACGCTGACAATGTTCTCTTCTTTTTGTAAAAGCCCATTTTTATATATTGATACACCTACACCTCCGATGTATAAAAAACTTAGATATGGCTTTAGTCTGTAATTATTATCTCCTATTTTGAAAGGATGGTCTTTTCCAAACCATGAAAACCCCTCAGAGACTTTTTTACAATTCACAAGAATAGACTCCACTCCAAAAAAAGAATTATACACTTCCACATTTTTATTTTCTATACGATATTTAGCATGTTTCATAATATGTTTGATTTATTGATTATTTCTAGTTGAACGGATATAGAGGAGTCTCTAAAAGACTCCTATGTGTTTCACAAAAAGCTTATATAGATTGTAGTAATGCTACCGCATCCTCTGCGTTACTCAATTTTGCATAGTCTAATGCTGTCATACCTAATTTGGATTTTTCCGTTAAGTCCGCTCCCTTTTTAATCAATAATTGAACTAATTCTACATTGTTATATCTAGCGGCATACATTATTGGAGTCATCCCCATAGTTTTATCCTTTACCTCAACGTCAGAGCCTAGTTCCAAAAACTTTTTAACCGTTTCATAATCATTTTGAGCAACAGCCAAACTTAAAGGTGCTACGTTGGTTGTTGTTGCTTTTATTGATCGTATTGCTTTGTCCGAAGGTTTATTGTTTGCATTTGCAGTAGTAGACATTACACTAACTAGAATTCCGAAGGCGATTACTGATTTTTTCATGATATTAAATTTAAATTGTTATTGATTTGTTTTTTATTTCTGATGTAAAAGTAGCTCACCCTCTTAGGATTAGAAACGAATTTATGACCAACGGTAATTTTGACAATGCGAACGGAAGCAATAATTCACCTATTATGATGAGTGGTAAATACTACAACTTGAATGGTAATTAACCTGTATTTTGAATAGAAAAAGTGATCTTACAGTAGTCTTTTAACCACCTCAAAAGTAAATTTTCGTATTTGAATACGACTTAAGGGTAAACAATGCCGGAGATTTCAGCAATGGAGTTACTACAATCCAAAGCATGTACGCACCCGAATTTTCTAGTCATTCGGAGGGTGTACGAGTGGAGGTTGGTGATTAGTTGAAAATGGTATGTTTAAAACATACTTTACAGACTTACTGTGGGCCAAAGAAGCTTGTACACAATAACCCCAAGAATAAAACCAGAGCCTAAACCACAAAGTATAACTATCAGAAACATCTGATTAGTCGATTTATGGGATAGAATATTTACCAATGAAATTGGAGAACCATTTTTTCGGACTTCAAACCGATTTAACTTATCCCCATAGGAAGCATCCCTTTGGGCAACCCAATATCTGTTTTCACCAATAGTAAATGTATGCTCCACTCCTGCTTCCGATATCTTTTTAGAAACAGTTTTTCCGTTCAAAAGGACTTTTTCCTTTCCAAATAGGGTGTGAACCACTTCTATCTTATGGTTATCTACATAATAAAGCGCACGCTTTAGCATTAGGGACGTTGAAGTTAAGGTTCATATGGGGGTAACAATAACCTTCAAAAGACTTCATAAAGAGCTACTTATAAAAAGCAACTGTGTGAAATGTAGTTTATGAAAGGATAATCGAAAATATAAAATAATAAATTACCTACAGCAGAAAGTTTTTAACACTACAAATTGCATAATGTTAAACATAACCCTAAGTAATTACAGGCATCCCAAACATTTCTATTTGGTTGGCGGATATTTAGAAAAGACTTTTTCCACTAGAGCATGTAGTTTTTCTTCCCTAGTTTCCGGAGTCACGTTTTCTTTAAAACTACTTTGAGTTTGCCCCTGCCAAAAAAGCTCGTCCTTTTTCACATCAACAAAATCAAACCGTATTTCACGCTCCAATTTGGGCTGCCCAACAGGAATACCTACGGAAACTCCACCACCTACGCTTCTACCCGTTCCTCCTATCCCTACACCTACCGTGTTATTTCTAGGAGCCTGAAACGATTCGCTTTCTATATTAATATAAAAATCCGGGTCTTCCGAAAAGCGGATTCCTTTCAATTGCATTTCTGAATTTACAGCATGTAATAAGCGTTTGGTATCAAGCTCACTAAGACCTGTTTCCATATCAGGATAATAATTATAGGTACTATAATTAGAGAAATCGGTTGCTTTATCATAATCATAATTTACCTTGATCGCGTTACATGAGACCAAGAGTAAAATCAACAATAATGTAAAGGCATTTTTCATAGTCCAGTTTTATTAAATATAATGAATTTTAATTGGACAAAAATTTAGCTCTTACTAGCTGTTTAACATACCCCAAAGTTTATCTTTTAACTCTGTAATACCCTGTTGTGCTACGGATGAAATAAACATATATGGCACTTTCTCCAAATCTTTATCCAATTCTACGCTCATCTCTTCTATCAGTTCTTGATCGAGCATATCACTTTTAGAAATGGCTACCAAGCGCTCTTTATCCAGTAATTCCGGATTGTATCTTCGGAGTTCATCAAGAAGAATCTGATACTCTTTCCCTATATCCTTACTATCCGCAGGTATTAAAAATAATAAGGTAGCGTTACGCTCTATATGGCGCAGGAAATAATGCCCCAGCCCTTTTCCTTCGGCCGCACCTTCAATAATCCCCGGTATATCTGCCATAACGAAACTTTGAAAGTCTCTATATTCTACAATTCCAAGATTGGGTTTCAGGGTCGTAAATTCGTAAGCCGCAATTTTTGGTTTAGCTGATGTTATCACTGACAACAATGTAGATTTACCGGCATTAGGAAAGCCTACAAGACCAACATCTGCTAAAACTTTAAGTTCCAGAATTACCTCTACCTCTTGCCCGGGAATACCAGGTTGCGCATATCTTGGCGTCTGGTTGGTACTGGTTTTGAAATGCCAATTACCTCTACCGCCCATTCCGCCTTCGGCTAAAATTCTCTCTTCATCGTGTTCGGTAATTTCGAACAGTACCTCAGAGGTTTCTGGGTCTTTAACTACAGTTCCTAAAGGCACATCCAAATAGACATCTTCACCATCTGCCCCGGTACTACGTGATTTACTACCATGCTCACCGTGACCGGACTTAAAATGTTTTTTGAACTTAAATGTAACTAACGTCCATAGGTTTTGATTCCCTCGTAAAATAACATGGCCTCCGCGACCACCATCACCTCCATCAGGACCACCTTTGGTAATGTACTTTTCTCTGTGTAAGTGCACAGATCCTTTTCCGCCTTTACCAGATTCGGCGTAAATCTTAACATAGTCTACAAAATTGCCCTCGGTCATTTCTTATACTTTCAAAAAATTATCATCAAACTAGTTTGCAAAAGTACGTAAATAAGAGAAGCTCAAGACAGAACGATTGATGTTTAAAAAGTTCCGAATGCAAAACCAAGTAAGGTTCTTAATCCTCAAGCTGAAAATCTATTGTAGAAACTACTCGAACCAATTTTATCTGAGGTGTATTTTGGTCTCGGTTAGAAATAGAAAACAAGCCTTGTCTCGCCACACGAATATCACCCACATTTGCTTTACTATCTCTTGCAAACTTCTCAGCAACTTCCCGTGCATTTTTGGTTGATTCCTCTACCATTTCAGGCTTTAGATCGTTCAATTTTGTAAAAATATATTCTATGGGCTGCCAGCTATTTTTAGAACCTAACAAAATACCATCTGAAATAAGTTCAGAAGATTCTGCCAGTGCTTTTTGTAATTTTTCTATATCACCGGTACGAACCGTAATTTCAATATTGGCCAAATATCGGTATTGGCTGTACTGAGAATTTGAGTTATAAATATTTGCCCGTGCATCCGTTACATTAATCACGCCACGAGTAAGCTCATCTTCAGCAAAACCCAATTCTTTAAAAAACTGAACAACTTTCTTGTTTTGTCCTTCAATATCTTGGCGTAGTGTAACCAAATCGTTTCCGGTAAGCGATATATTCATGGGCCATACAGCAAGGTCTGCGGCTACCTCGCGTTCAGAAAGCCCCTTAACCTGAACATAACGGTCAGATTCTTTTCCGAGTCGGTGCATGTTTCCTATAAAATAGCCTGCCACCATAATGGCAATAGCTATAATCAGTGTCTTCAACCAACTTAGCTTTTCCATCGTAACCTATTTATAGTTCTTCAATAACCTTACCAAGGCGGTGGGTTATCTCATCTATAGCACCTATACCGTTTACACTGTGAAACTTATTTTGGGTTTCATAATAGTCTTTTAACGGTGCAGTCTTCTCATTATACTCATCAAAACGATTCCGTATTTTAGATTCATCTTGATCATCGCTACGCCCACTTACTTTCCCTCGCTCTAACAAGCGTTGAATAAGAACCTCATCATTGGCCTCTAAGGCAATGGTGGCATCTATCTTCATGTCTTTAGAGGCTAAAAAAGTATCTAAAGCTTCGGCTTGCGCAGTTGTTCTTGGAAAACCATCAAAAATGAATCCGCTTGCTTCTGGATTTTTCTCTACTGCATCTTGCAACATTTTAATAGTTACTTCATCGGGCACCAAATCACCACGATCAATGTATGATTTTGCAAGTTTACCCAGCTCGGTATCATTTTTCATGTTGTAACGGAAAAGGTCTCCCGTAGAAATGTGTTTCAGGTTGTACTTCTCCTTTAAAAATTCCGCTTGGGTTCCTTTTCCGGCACCCGGTTTCCCGAACAGTACGAGATTGATCATATGTTTTTGGTTTAATTGGTAAACTTCCTTAAGGTTTCGGCCTAACTCATTATAGTCCAAACCGTAACCTACAATAAATTTATCGGGTATATCAATACCTATATAGTCAATGGTGTATTCACCATTATATATTTCTGATTTATAAAAAAGACTAGCTACTTTAAATTCTTTGACATTTGCTTTTGAGAAAAGATGTACCAGCTTTTTTAGCGTGCGGCCCGTATCTATTATATCTTCCAGAATAATAACACTGCGGCCCTCAATATCTTCCGAAACATCTAAAAGTGTCTCCACAATACCTGTAGACGTCAGACCTTGGTATGAGCTTAGTTTTACAAACGATACCTCACACGGATGCTGATACTCCTTTAAAAAATCTGAAATAAACATAAACGCCCCGTTGAGCACCCCAACAAAAATTGGAGTTTCATCTTTGTAGTCTGCCGCAACCTGATCTGCCACGCTTTTTACAGCAGCTTTTATTTGCGCCTCGCTTAAGAACGGTTTAAAATGTTTATCGTGTAGCTTTATCACATCAATTTTTTAAAGAACGGCTAATATAACACTTTGATTTTGCTTTTTTAAGTACACACCTTGCGTTTTAAGAATTCGATGTATTTTTGCAGCAGTTATAAATCAATTGCATGTCAACAGAAAAATCATCAGACTACTTTTCGTCACCATTTAAATTGGGAATCCTAGGCGGTGGCCAACTTGGAAAAATGCTACTTTACGAAACCCGTAAATTTGATATTCATACCGTAGTTATGGACTCTTCGGACGAAGCGCCTTCAAAAATAGCATGTAATGAATTTATTTTGGGCGACCTGATGGATTTTGATGCCGTATATAATTTGGGAAAGCAGGTAGATGTACTTACCATAGAAATTGAAAACGTAAATGTTGATGCCCTGGAAAAACTTGAAGACGAAGGTTTAAAGGTTTTTCCTCCTACCAGAGCACTAAGAATTATTCAGAACAAGGCAAAACAGAAGCTTTTTTACGTGGATAATAACATACCTACAGCCAATTTTCAAAGGTTTGCGTATAAAAGTGAAATAAAAGATAGTATTTCAAACGAAGCGCTTTCATTTCCTTTTATCTGGAAAGCAGCCCAATTTGGCTACGATGGCCAAGGCGTAAAAGTTGTTCGTAAGATTGAAGATTTAGACGGGCTGCCTTCCGGTGAGTGTATTGCCGAAGAAATGATCGACTTTAAAAATGAGCTTGCCGTTATCGTAAGCCGAAGTGCTAGTGGTGAGGTAAAAACCTATCCAGTGGTAGAAATGGAATTTCACCCGGAGGCTAATCAAGTAGAATATGTAATCTGCCCTGCAAGAATAGACGGTACGGTTGCTGACAAAGCGCAGGAAATAGCTTTAAAAGTTTCGGAAAAAATACAGCATGTGGGGCTTTTGGCAGTAGAACTTTTTCAAACCAAAGATGACCAAATAATGGTTAACGAAGTTGCTCCAAGACCGCATAACAGCGGGCATTATAGCATAGAGGCTAGTTACACCAATCAATTTGAACAACACATACGTGCTATTTTAGATTTGCCTTTGGGCGATACTAAAAGTAAAGTAACGGGCATCATGGTTAATTTAGTAGGTGCAGAAGGCCATACCGGTGAGGTTACCTATGAAAATATGTCCGAAATTTTAGGAATGGAAGGAGTTACGCCTCATATTTACGGCAAAAAAGAAACCCGTCCCTTTAGAAAAATGGGCCACGTAACCATAGTAAACGAATCTATTTCCGAAGCACGTAAAATTGCGCAACAAGTAAAGGAAACTATTAAAGTGATAAGCAAATAAATTATGAGTAAAGTAGCCGTAGTAATGGGCAGCACCAGCGATTTGCCTGTAATGCAAGACGCCATAGATATATTAAAAGGTTTTGATATTGAGGTTGACGTAGATATTGTATCTGCCCACAGAACCCCCGAAAAACTTTTTGATTTCAGTAAAAATGCACATACTAACGGTTATACGGTTATTATTGCCGGCGCCGGTGGGGCGGCCCACCTTCCCGGTATGGTGGCATCTATGTCTCCATTGCCAGTAATTGGAGTACCTGTAAAAAGCAGTAATTCCATTGATGGTTGGGATTCTGTTTTATCTATCCTTCAAATGCCAGGTGGCGTTCCTGTGGCTACCGTAGCACTTAATGGAGCTAAAAATGCCGGTATTTTGGCCGCTCAAATCATAGGTAGTTCGGACAAATGTGTTCTTGACAAAATTATCCTCTACAAAGAAGGCCTTAAGCAAAAGGTAATAGAAGGCGCTAAATCCGTTAGTGCCAAGAAATAAAAGTATAGGTCATCAAAAATTATCTTTTATGAATTACCCGTCACTTATTGGTTTTATACTCGGTGTAACTGCTATTATTATTTTGGCAATTATTGAGAAAAAAATCACGAACGGATACCTAAGAAGTATTTGGAGAAGTTCGTTATTTTTCTTTTCTATGTATGTTTTGATTCTTATTTTGGTTTTTATCCGTTGGAAGTATTACGAAATGCAGTTAGTCCATTTTGACCTTAATGGAGATGGAAGCATAGGGCTCACGGAATACACGGACCAATATAGGTTTGTAAGAGATAAAGTATTGACCGGGGCGGACCGCAATTTTGCCTTTGTCACCGGAGCCGCTTTATCTGCTCTCCTAGCGGGTCTTGCCCTTATTTTAGACCTAGTAAATACTAAGATACAGTTAAAGAACAATCCCATAAAATCTTAAAACCCACAAAATCTTACGTCATATGAATCCTTTATTGACTCCTTTTGATACAGCCCCATTCTCTAAAATTGAAAATTCTCATTTTCAGCCTGCCTTTTTACAGGCAATGAAAGATGCAAGGGCGGAAATAGACCAAATAACGGCTAATTCAGCTGAACCTTCTTTTGAAAATACTATAGAAGCTTTGGAATTCGCAGGTCAGCAATTAGACCGTATTTCCAGCGTATTCTTTAATTTGAATTCTGCCGAGACCAATGAAGAAATTCAAAAGATAGCTCAAGAAATTTCTCCCTTACTTTCGGAATTCAGCAATGACATTACTCTGAACGAAGCGTTGTTTAAACGTATTAAAAGCGTTTATGACCAAAAAGAAACGCTAGAGCTAACTATAGAGCAACAAACGCTACTTGATAAAAAATACAAGAGTTTCAGTAGAAACGGGGCCAATCTAAACGATGACAAAAAGAAACGTCTTCGTGAAATTGATGCCGAGCTTTCTAAGTTGAAGTTGAAATTTGGTGAGAATGTACTTGCTGAAACCAACAAATATGAAAAGCACCTTACCAATGAAAATGACTTAGACGGTCTGCCTGAAGGCGAAAAAGAGGCTGCGTCGCAAATGGCAAAATCAAAAGATAAAGACGGTTGGCTGGTAACATTAGATTACCCAAGCTACATTCCTTTTATGAAATATGCAAAAAACCGTGAGCTCCGCAAAGAGCTGGCATTGGCTTTTGGCAGTAAGGCTTTTCACAACGATGAGCTTGACAATCAGGAAAACGTGCTCAAAATTGCTAAGCTAAGGTTTGAACGCGCCAATTTATTGGGTTACAAAACGCATGCAGACTTTGTTCTAGAAGAACGTATGGCAGAAAAACCTGAGAAAGTGCATGAGTTTCTAAACGAACTCTTGGTAAAAGCCAAACCTGCTGCAGAGAAGGAGTTCTCCCAACTTGAAGATTTTGCAAAAGAACTAGACCATATAGACGGATTGGAAAAATGGGATGGCAGTTATTACTCTGAGAAGTTGAAACAAAAGCTCTTCAACTTAGATGATGAGAAATTGAAGCCTTATTTTAAATTAGAAAATGTCATTTCAGGAGTTTTTAAAGTAGCCGAAAAATTATTCGACCTCCGATTTGAAGAAGTTTCCGATATTGATAAATATCACGAAGAAGTAAAAACATATAGAGTTTACGATACTTCCAATAACTTTATATCTGTTTTCTATGCCGATTTTCACCCCAGAAAGGGAAAACGTGGTGGTGCTTGGATGACCAGCTACAAACCGCAATACCAACGAAACGGAGAAAACGTACGTCCGCATATTTCCAACGTTTGTAATTTCACGCGCTCCACCCCTAGTAAGCCCTCTCTCCTAACATTTAATGAAGTAACCACTTTATTTCATGAATTTGGTCATGGGTTACACGGTATGCTAGCAAACACAACGTACCCCAGTCTTTCGGGAACTTCAGTTTTTTGGGATTTTGTAGAACTGCCAAGTCAGGTGATGGAAAACTGGTGTTACGAAAAAGAAGCACTAGAACTTTTTGCCACGCATTACGAAACCGGGGAAGTTATTCCTATGGAATTAGTTCAAAAAATAAAAGAATCCTCAACTTTCCAAGAAGGGATGCAAACCTTGCGTCAACTTAGCTTTGGATTGTTGGATATGTCATGGCACGGCGTCGACCCAACTAGCATTACTAATGTTAAAGTGCACGAGAGCGAAGCTTTTAAAGGTACAAACCTGTACCCGGAAACGGCAGAGACCTGTATGAGCACGGCATTCGCCCATATATTTCAAGGTGGCTATTCCTCAGGATATTACAGCTACAAATGGGCCGAAGTTTTAGATGCTGATGCTTTTGCATATTTTAAAGAAAATGGTATCTTTAATAAGGAAATAGCTACTAAATTTAAAGACAATGTTCTTTCTCAAGGTGGCACCGAAAACCCTATGGTCCTCTACAAACGTTTTAGAGGAGCTGAACCCAAAGTAGAAGCTTTATTGGAAAGAGCAGGTCTACTTAATTGAAAATATTCCCGTTTAATTAAAATAAAATTTAAAAAATATTATCCAAGATTATGTTTTGTAAGTTTTTTCTTATATATTTACTAAACATAAGTAGGTTGAAAAGGTTATATCAAAAGTAATTTTTTTAACGGTTTAAAAAGAGGGTGTGGGGACGCCCTCTTTTTTTTTGCACTTTGGTCAAATACTAATGATAGGTTAAATAATTACTATTTTTCTTATTTACATTAAACATCTCACTTCGTTTTTAGACCTTCGCAAAAAAAATTCCACATGATAATATTTGTTGATATGGACGAGGTGATAGCAGACACCTACGGAGCGCATATAGAAGTTTATAATAAACAGTTTAATGAAAACCTTACTCTAGACTTCTTTCATGGTAGTGAAGCTTGGAACAAAGTACCGGTAGACAGACAGCAAAGTGTACGTGATCATGCGTGGAACAGAGGTTTTTTTCGCAACCTGAAACCCATAGCCCATGGTCAAGATATCCTAAAACAATTAAGTGAGAAACATGAAGTGTACATAGCATCTGCCGCCATGCAATTTCCAAACTCCTTAGAGGAAAAATCTGAGTGGTTAGACGAACACTATCCCTTTATACCTTGGCAAAACCGCATACTATGCGGACATAAACACATATTACGTGGCGATGTACTTATTGATGATCGCAGTTACAATTTAGAAACCTTTGAAGGCAGGTCCCTTTTATTTACCTCTCCCCACAATGTAAACACCACTGGTTATGAACGGGTGAACAATTGGCTTGAGGTTGGAGAAAAACTACTTTAATTTTTTTTATCAGAAATAAAAGCATCGTAGCCGCCCTCTAGATCAATCACTTGTTTAAAACCAAGAGAGTCTAGAACGTGAGCAGCTTTGGCACTACGGCCACCTTTTTTGCAGTAGACATAAACAGTTCTTCCCTTAGCTATCGTGTCAATATTTTTAATAAAATCCGCATCAAAAAGATTCATGTTTACGGCCTTTTCCAAATGACCGCTAGCGTACTCATCCGGAGTACGTACATCTAATAAAATCCCGGAACCTATATCATTCTGTGAAAATTCTGTGATAGGTTTTCCCTTACTTTGAGCACAGCCCAAGTTCATAACACACAATACCAGAAGTAAGTAGTAGAATTTCATAGTTTTTAAGTTTAATCAAAAATAGTAATTATGGCGGCATTAAGTTATATTGATAGAGATGAAAAAAAATTGAAGGTCATTAAATCTAAATCCATTACTTTTGATAACGACACGACACGCATGGCAGCACACCAACTAAAGCCCGATAATTGGGTAGACTTATACGCAGATTACCTTTTTAACTACGCGATAGGCCGTATTAGCGATGCTGAAGTAGCAAAAGACCTTGTTCAAGAAACTTTCATGGCCGGTTTAAAATCTGCTAAAAATTACAAGGGAGATGCTGCCGAACGTACATGGCTAATTGCTATTTTAAAGCGAAAAGTAATTGATCATTACCGAAAAATCAATTCAAAAAAAGGAAAGGCAGAAGTACGTATGAACTACAGTTCGCAAACTGACGCTGAAGGTGATTGGCTTGAAGAACAAGTTGCGGACCCCTTTAGTTCGTTTGAAAACAGCGATATAGAGAATGAAGAATTAGGGCTTGCCATACAATCCTGTATTTCTAAATTGCCAAAAAAACAAGCTAAGGTTTTTACAATGAAAACCATTCAAGGAGTTAGTACCGAAGATATTTGTAATGAGCTCGGTATTAATCCGTCTAACCTCTGGGTAATGATACATAGAGCTAGAACAGCTTTAATGGGTTGCCTTAATCAAAATTGGTTTTAAACTATGATTTCTTGCGAAAAAGCCGCCATTATTTGCCAAAAATCTCAATACAAGGAGGCAAGTTTTATAGAAAAAATGAAATTACGGTTTCATGTTTTCATGTGTAAGAATTGCTCCAAAGCAACTAAGAAAAATACGCATTTAACCGCATTGTGCCAGAAAGCGGATTTACGGAGCTTAACGGAAAAAGAAAAGTTGGAAATGAAGCAACTCCTTGAAAAAAAGGATTAGAACAACTCTTTCAAAACTACCAGTAGTACCCACCAAAATATAGAAATACTTTCTACCCAGAAGGAAGCAAAATATTTATCTTGTTTCCGTTTGGTCATAAACATTGTTGCTCCCAAAATCAAAAAAATAATTCCACCAGCAATCAGTTCCGGTATAGAGGCATTATCCTTGAAAAGGATTAAAAAGAAAAAAGGCAAGGTTGCAAAAGAACCAAATATTTTAGTATTGGCAACCCCATAGCGCTGTGGTAAAGTTCTTAACTTAGGACTATCATAGGCCAAATCTCGAATTTCAAAGGGAACCAGCAAAATTAGCACGAATAAAAAGCGCTGTACAACCTCTATCCATACATCTTTTTCCAAAGAAGCGCCTTCTGAGAGCACAGGAAGAACCACGGTTGTCCCTGCCCATACCAAAGCAACTATAAATATCTTAAGTCCACCCCAACTTCTCAGATTTTTTGCATGAGGTAATAACGGCACCGCATAAAGCCCGGTTAATGCCACCAGCATACCAACACCCATCCACACCTCTAGTTTTAAAAACCATCCGTGGTAACACGCTATTGCAAGTGCAATAAAACTAAAGAACTGAATGTTTTTATGGTATCTATTTGCTACAAGAATATACTTCTTTGCCTCTACCCCGTACTTCACAAAATTGTAACACGCAATAGACCCCATAAATAGGAACCATGCCAAGTGATAATCCACCCCGTAACCAAGCGTTAGTTCCGTTACCAGAACAAGTGCATAAATACCTAACGCCACATGTATACTTGCGTCAAGATAAAAATCAAAAATACGGTTTAGGAGCTTCACCTTACTAAATTAACCAAACTGTTCATAAACTCCCCGATTAGTTAAAAACTTTCACCTAGATGAGCAATTATGTGATTTTTTTAAGGGATTAAATGCCTAATTTTACGCCACTTTTATTTCAAGCTATGAAGACAGATGTATTTGCTTTACGCCATATAGGTATTAGGGAAGAAGATCAAGAGCACATGCTCAAAACCGTAGGTACGGATACCTTGGACCAGCTCATTTACGAGACCATTCCAGATGATATTCGTTTAAAAAAACCACTGACTCTCAATAGTGCCATGAGCGAACATAAGTTCCTGGCCCATATTCAAGAACTTTCGGAGCAAAACGAAGTTTTTCGAACCTATATCGGACTTGGTTATCACGAAAGCTTAACCCCATCCGTAATCAAAAGGAATATTCTTGAAAATCCGGGATGGTATACGGCTTACACCCCGTATCAAGCCGAAATTGCCCAAGGTAGACTCGAGGCCCTTTTAAATTTCCAGACCGTGGTATCCGACTTAACGGGTATGGAATTGGCAAACGCATCCCTTTTAGATGAGAGTACGGCTGCCGCAGAGGCAATGACCATGTTATTTGATGTTCGAAGCCGTGAACAAAAGAAAAACGGAATTCTTAAATTCTTTGTTTCGGAAGAAGTTTTACCGCAAACGTTATCCCTTTTAACAACGCGGTCAACACCACTCGGAATTGAATTGGTGGTAGGAAACCATGAAGAATTTACGTTTGACCAAGATTTTTACGGTGCTTTATTGCAGTATCCGGGAAAACACGGTCAAGTAAATGACTATAGCACCTTTGTTTCCAATGCAAAACAAAACAACATAAAAGTTGCAGTTGCGGCGGATATACTGAGCTTGGTGCTGCTCACTCCTCCAGGCGAAATTGGCGTGGACGTTGTTGTGGGAACCACTCAAAGATTTGGCATCCCATTAGGATACGGAGGTCCGCACGCCGCATTTTTTGCTACAAAAGAAGCTTACAAAAGAAATATACCTGGCAGAATCATAGGCGTCACCAAAGATACTGATGGCAAAACTGCCCTTAGAATGGCACTCCAAACCAGGGAACAGCATATTAAACGGGACAAGGCCACTTCCAACATTTGTACCGCTCAGGTCCTATTGGCCGTAATGGCAGGAATGTATGCCGTTTACCATGGCCCTAAAGGATTAAAATATATAGCGAATAAAGTACATCGTACAGCGGTAACCCTTGCTGATGCGCTAGAAAAATTAGGCCTGTATCAAATAAACTCTTCGTATTTTGATACGATTACAGTTAAGGCGGATGCCAAAAGCATTCGTAAAGTAGCAGAAAGGAACGGAGTAAATTTCCTTTATATTGATGATGAAACCATTTCCATTGCGGTAAATGAAGCTACCTCACTAAAAGATCTGAACCAAATTGTTTCTGTTTTTGGGGATGCGCTTAAAAAAGAGGTTTCCGAAACCGAAAACCTTTCTTCAAACACCGCTATCGCTTCAAGTGTGCAGCGTCATTCTTCCTTTTTACAAAATGAAGTATTTAATACGTATCACTCCGAAACTGAACTGATGCGTTACATAAAAAAATTAGAGCGCAAAGACCTTTCCCTGAACCACTCTATGATTTCATTGGGTTCATGTACAATGAAACTGAATGCAGCTTCTGAAATGCTTCCTTTAAGTATGCCGCGCTGGGGCAATATACACCCATTTGTACCCGTTGAGCAAGCAAAAGGGTATCAATTCATATTAAAAGAATTGGCCAAAGATTTATCTACCATAACAGGTTTTGCAGCTACATCACTTCAACCGAATTCAGGGGCTCAAGGTGAATATGCCGGCCTTATGGTTATTAGGGCATACCATGAATCCAGAAACGAGGGACACAGAGATGTGTGCCTAATACCGGCCTCTGCTCATGGTACCAATCCCGCATCAGCAGTAATGGCGGGCATGAAAGTGGTGGTTACCAAGACTGATGAAAAGGGGAATATTGATGTAGCCGACTTAGAAGAAAAAGTCTTGAAACATTCAAAAAACCTTGCTGCTTTAATGGTTACTTACCCATCTACGCACGGTGTTTTTGAATCTTCAATAAAACAAATTACAAAACTGATACATGACCACGGTGGCCAGGTTTATATGGATGGCGCCAACATGAATGCGCAAGTTGGCCTAACCAATCCTGCCATTATTGGCGCAGACGTTTGTCACCTAAACTTACACAAAACCTTTGCTATACCTCACGGTGGTGGCGGACCGGGAGTTGGGCCTATATGCGTTGCCGAACAATTAGTACCTTTTCTTCCTGGTAATCCAGTAATTGAAACAGGAGGCAATGATGCTATTTCTGCTATTTCTGCCGCTCCTTGGGGAAGTTCATTGGTTTGCCTGATATCTTACGGCTATGTAAAAATGCTTGGAGAAAAAGGTCTTAGACACTCCACTGAAATTTCCATACTGAACGCCAATTATATTAAACACAAATTGAGTGGAGCGTATGATGTTCTCTACACGGGAGAAAAAGGACGTGCAGCTCACGAAATGATAATTGACTGTAGACCTTTTAAAAAGAATGGTATTGAAGTTACGGATATCGCTAAACGATTAATGGATTATGGATTTCATGCTCCAACCGTTTCTTTTCCGGTGGCAGGAACTTTAATGATCGAACCTACTGAAAGCGAAAGTTTGGCCGAACTTGATCGCTTTTCAGAAGCCATGCTTTCTATCAGAAAAGAAATAGACGAAGCATCTTCCGATAATTTTAATAACGTGCTTAAAAATTCGCCACATACACTTGAAATGCTCACTGCCGATGAATGGAATTTTCCGTACAGCAGACAAAAAGCGGCATTCCCACTTGCGTATATCCAAGAAAATAAATTTTGGCCATCGGTTAGACGTGTGGACGATGCCTATGGAGACCGTAATTTAATATGTACTTGCGCACCTATTGAAGCATATGCAGAGGCGGAATAATCTGCCTTAACCCCAATAAAGACAAGCCTTTCTAAAATACCGGAAAGGCTTTTTTTCATTTAGGATATTTTTATAAAACGGCTTGAACGTCGTAATATTTATTATGCACGCATAGCAGTCAATCTATTCTACCCTACCTTGTAAGGTGATAAAATAAACTACTCTATGTCAATTGCAATTACAGGAACAGGAAGTTACATCCCCTCATTGGTCGTTCCCAACGATAACTTTGAAGGTCATGATTTTTTAAATGCCGATGGCTCTCCATTTGCCCATGAAAATGCCGTTATCATCCAGAAGTTTAAAGGCATTACGGGAATCAAAGAACGCCGTTATGCCGAAAACAATCTAAACACCTCCGATATAGGTTTCCTTGCCGCTGAAAAAGCCATTACCAATTCTGGCATAGATAAAGAGACTTTAGATTATATTATTTTTGCTCATAATTTTGGAGATGTTTCACCAAACAACATTCAGAGCGATACACTACCAAGCTTAGCCACTAGGGTCAAACAACATTTACGCATAAAAAATCCTGCTTGTGTTGCCTACGACCTCATTTTTGGCTGTCCCGGCTGGATACAGGGTGTCATCCAAGCAAATGCCTTTATAAAAAGTGGCATAGCCAAAAGATGTCTTGTCATTGGAGGAGAAACCTTGTCTCGTATAGTAGATCCGCATGACAGGGATTCTATGATTTATTCTGATGGTGCAGGTGCAGCTGTCATTGAAGAAAAAGAAGGTTCCGGTCAAATACTGTCGCACGCTAGTGCAACTTATACACAGGAAGAAGCCTATTTTTTGTTCTTCGGAGAATCCTACAATAAACTTAAAGATGATACCAAGTACATAAAAATGTTTGGTCGTAAAATCTATGAGTTTGCTGTAACCCACGTACCTCAAGCCATGAAAGATTGCTTGGATGAGAGTGGAGTTGCGATAGACGATCTTAAAAAAATATTCATTCACCAAGCGAACGAAAAGATGGATGAAGCCATCATAAAGCGTTTTTATGGCTTGTACAACCGAGAAACGCCTGATAATATCATGCCCATGAGCATAGGAAAGCTTGGTAACAGTTCAGTTGCTACGGTACCTACTCTCTTTGACTTGGTCCGTAATGGAAAAATAGAAAATCAAGAGGTTCAAAAGGGAGATGTTGTTATATTTGCCAGTGTTGGCGCAGGCATGAATATTAATGCCATAGTATACAGGATCTGATCGAACCGGTAGCAGCGCAAAACATCAAACTTTGCAACCCGTTCACATGTACGAGAAGACCTATCCGAGTAAACGTTTTCAGCACACCCTAGAGTTTCTAAAGAAACATATATCTACCGAGGAAACTATTCTGGACCTTGGCGTGGAGAATCCGTTTTCAAAAATCATGAAAGAACAAGGGTATTCCGTAGAAAACACTAAAGGCGAAGATTTGGATACGGACTTTTCTTCTCTTACCGATTCGGATGCACAAGTGGTTACTGCATTTGAAATTTTTGAACACCTACTAGCTCCTTTTAATGCTCTAAGGGAGATAAAAGCAGATAAACTAGTGGCGAGCATTCCCTTAAAATTATGGTTTTCACCTGCCTACCGTAGCAAAACGGATCCGTGGGACCGTCATTACCATGAATTTGAGGATTGGCAATTTGACTGGCTTTTAGAAAAAGCTGGGTGGGAAATTAAAGATAGTGCCAAATGGACCAATCCTGTCAAAAAACTGGGTATACGCCCCCTATTACGTAGTTTCACTCCACGGTACTATATTGTTTATGCGGTAAGAAAACAAGGGTAATAATCGTATTATATCATTTCAATTTCATAGCTTTTGCCCCTTAAATGCTTCATGGCCATGCACTATTACGTAATCGTTCCCGCTCATAATGAAGAAGGCTTCTTGTCCGACACCTTAAATTCTATCTTAAGGCAGTCGCTACAGCCTAAAAGAGTAGTTGTAGTGAACGATAATTCCACCGACAACACAGAAGCTATCATAGATCAATTTGTGACTCTCAGCCCTATTTTTCAAAAGCTGAACACAACATCTTCTACAGAGCACATGCCTGGCAGCAAAGTGGTGAATGCATTTAACAAAGGTCTCCAATTACTAGATGAAGATTACGACTTTATTGTAAAACTAGATGCCGATGTTATTTTGCCGGACAATTACTTTGAAAAAATCGTTTATATATTTAGAGGACAACCTAAAGTAGGCATTGCCGGAGGCTTTATTTACGAACAAACCGAAGACGGACAATGGAAATTAAACCACCCAATGGACAAAAACCATGTGCGTGGCGCTTTTAAGGCCTACACCAAAAAATGTTTTAAGGCCATAAATGGCTTACGAAATGCAATGGGATGGGATACCGTAGATGAATTGCTTGCCCAATATCACGGCCACGAGATTTACACAGACAATGCTTTGAAAGTAAAACACCTGAGACCTACTGGTAACGCTTATAATCAAAAAGCAAAACTTCTACAGGGGAAGGCTATGTACACCATGCGTTATGGTTTTCCTATAACTGTAATAGCATCTCTTAAAATGGCCCTAAAACAAAGAAAACCTCAAGCTTTTGCAGACAACATGTACGGTTATCTAGAAGCCAAAAAAGAGAAAAAACAATTTTTGGTTACTAAGGCAGAAGGTAATTTTATTAGAAATCTACGTTGGGGGAACATTAAGCGAAAACTTCTATAACTTTATAGCACCAAACGTCATAAACAAAAAATCCCGCTATTGTAGCGGGATTTTTTATGATATTTCGTGTAAAGTAAATTATATACCTAATTCCTTTTTAACATCAGCTAAAAGGTCTTTACCCTTTGCTACGATAAGTCCACCACCGGCTTGAGCGTCTATTACGTAATCAAAACCTTGAGCAGCGGCTACTTTTTCAATTGCAGCTTTAGCTTTATCAGAAATAGGAGCAAAAAGCTCTCCTTGCTTCTTCTGTAGCTCTCTTTGCGCAGCTTGTTGTGCTTCACCAATATTCTTTTGAACACCTTGAAGCTCTATTGCTCTCTTTTCATTTTCTTCTTTTGACTTTGAAGGCGCTTCATTTTGGTACAAAGTGGCCTTGTTTTGAAACTCAGTCATTGAACTTTCTATATCGGCATTATAGGTTTCAGACAATTTTTTAAGTTCAGCTTCTGCAGTTTTCATCTCCGGCATTGCACTTAATAATTGGGTAACATCAATATGTGCTACTTTGCTTTGTGCGTTAACAAAACTTGTAGCGGCTACAAACAATACTAAGGCTACTGCTATTTTCTTTAAGTGTTTCATGATAATTCTAGTTAAAATAATTGAGTGTTAATTTCTGGTTAATGTATATTTCTCGTTTCACATTTGCTAAGCAAATCGCCGCAATGTATTAAAATTATGTCTATTTAGCAGATGATTGCGAGACTTTGTTCACTAAACAGTATTACTCTTCAGTTTCTCCCTCATCTTGCCCGTCATTTTGACGTTCTTCTAACTTTTCTTTTCTCTTAGCCTCTCGCTCCTCCAACAACTTTTTTCTTCGGGCTTCATATGCTTTTTTACGCTCTTCCCTAAGTTTTAATTGCTCTGCACGTTTCTCCTCTACCGACTTCTCTCTCGCTTCCTGTGCTTTTTCAGCATTCTCTATACGCTCCTTAAGCGCATCGCTCATTTCTTCTTCTTCCTCTACATCATCAAATTTGCTACGACTATCCTTCTTGGGCTTGCTAATCTTACGTGTCCTTGAAATACCTCTGAGCACCAAGTCACTAATATCGTGCCGATTTTCAGAGTACAACATAACAACATCCGCAGATTTATCAAAAATAAAATCGTACTTCTTGTTCGCACCTATTTTTTGTACCTCGTTAAAAACTTGATCTTGTATGGGCTGAATTAGACGTCGCTTCTGCAAAACTAAATCGCCCTGAGGACCAAAACGGTCTTGTTGATACTCGACCATTTCTTTTTCTAAAATTTGAATATCCTCTTCGCGCTCGGCAATTAACTCATCCGTTAAAAGCACACGTTCCGCCATCAAATCTTTTTTAACCGCCTCTAACTGACTTTCCTTTTGCTCAATATCTATTTTCCATTTCTGGACCTTATCAGCAAGTTGTTTGTTAGCATCCCTATATTCCTCTACGTTCTCTAAGATATATTCCATATCTACATAGGCAATACGAACACCACGCTGAGCAAAGGTATACGCAGAACATAAGGTCAGTACCAGTACAAAAAGAACGTTTGATTTTGTTTTCATTTCTTTATCGTTTTATCCAATAGAAAATATCGTGCCAAAATTACTAAAACTTTTAAAATGAGCGTTTTAGAATATTGAACGATCCTTTAAATTAAAACTGTTGGCCGATAATGAAGTGTGTTTGAAGTCCGCTAGGTCCGTTACCGATAGACTGTGGTCTAAGATCTTCATCAAACCCGTAACCAAAATCAATACCCAACAACCCGAATGCCGGCATGAATATGCGCAGCCCCACTCCGGCCGATCGTTTTATTTGAAACGGATTAAATTCCTGAAAATTGTTGAAGGCATTACCTCCTTCCATAAATGCAAGCATATAAATGGAAGCTGAAGGTTTTAAAGTTAAAGGATAACGCAGTTCTAGAGAAAATTTATTGTAGACCAAACCACCTTCTTGTTGCCCAGTAATTGGATCAATTGGTGTTAAGGACTGGTTTTCATATCCTCTTAACTGCACCACGTCACGACCATCTAAGGTAAAGTTACCCAAACCGTCACCACCTACGAAGAAACGCTCAAAAGGAACATCACCTACATCATTATTATAATTTCCTAAGAAACCGAATTCAGCATTGGTACGCATTACCAAATCGCCCACCAAGGTTGTATACCAGTCTCCTTTGAACTTTACTTTATAATACTCTAACCATCTAAAACGTTGTTGGTCGATATCCTCTAATTCTGCTGCATCCGCAGCATTTAACTGATTACCCTGAGCCGCTTTTAAAACAGTTAACTCTTTACTGCGGTCCCTTAAGCTTACATAATCCTTATTACTGAAAAGAGAATAAGGAGGGGTGAATTTGGCGGTAACCTCAAAGTTAGATCCTCCTCTAGGGAAAATTCGTCCACCTGCCGTTGCATTCCTGGAAATCCCCAAGGTATAGGCAAAAGAGTTAGATTTACCATTCCCAAAGTTGAACAAACCAATATCATAATTATTAAACTCATATAGCTGATAGCTTAAAGAGTGCGATATTGTAAAGTAATCATCTGGCCACTGAACACGCTTTGCCAAACCAGCGGATATCCCCGTAATGGAAAATCCTGTGCTCTTATCAACTTCAATACTACTACTTGTTGAATTGTTGTAATCTACGCCAAACTGTTGCGTTCTGGAAAGATTTAAGCTAAACTGAACCGGTTTTCTACCGCCCAACCAAGGCTCTGCAAAGTTAAGACTGTATACCCTAAACGTTCTACTGGCCTGTACTCTCATGGCAAAAGTTTGTCCATCACCCATGGGCACCGGCTTATACGCTTCACCTTTTAAAATATTCTTTATGGAGAAGTTATTAAAAGAAAGCCCCAGAGTACCAATGAAACCACCACCACCGTAGCCACCTTGTAGCTCTATCTGACTTGAACCAGACTCCACTAAATTGTACTTAATATCTACCGTACCTTCGTTAGGGTTAGGATTAAGAATGTCCGGCTTGATCTGCTCCGCATCAAAATAACCTAACTGCTGAAGTTCACGAATGGTTCTAATAATATCACTCTTATTATATTTTTGACCAGGACGTGTACGTAGTTCTCGATAGATAACGTGGTCATTGGTACGATCATTACCAACCACATCTATATGATTAAGAAAAGTCTCCTTACCTTCTATCACACGAATTTCAAAATTAATGGTGTCATTTTCTGCAGAAACCTCTACCGGGTTAATGCTTGAAAACAAGTATCCGTTATTTTGGTAAAGACTGGTAACATCGTTAGGCTCCGGTTTGGAATCATCTGCAATACGCTCTCTTAGCAAAACACCGTTATACGTGTCTCCTTTTTTAATCCCCAACACAGACGCTAATTGGCGGTCCGTATAGACACTGTTACCAACAAAATCTATATCTCCAAAGTAATATTTGTTACCTTCTTCTATTTGATATTTTAAGATGATGTTGTTCTCATCTACCTTAATTAAAGAGTCGGAAATAATACGTGCATCACGGTAACCGTTCTCTGCATATTTATCGGACAAGAGCCCTAAATCATTCTCATAGTCTTCTTCAATGAATTTAGATTTCTTCCAAAAACGCCAGAAACGCTTCTCTTTCGTTTTCTTGAAAGCTCCTTTTAACTTTTTATCGGACAACTGTTCGTTACCCTCAAAAATCATTTTTTTGATTTTTACCTTATCACCTTTATTTATATTGATAACCATCTTCTGAGCATTAGTCTCAGAGGTATCGTTGGCGACGATTATGGAAGTCTTGGTATTCAAAAACCCTTGTTTCTTGTACTTATTATCAAGATAGTTTTTGGTATTGGCAATTAAACTCTCCGTAATTTTTTTTCCTTTTTTAAGATCTGTATCCTTAAGGATATCATCTACCTTTCTGGGCTTTACACCATTTATGGTTACATCGGACAAGGTTGGCCTCTCTATAATATTCAGTTCAAGAAAAACCTTATCACCTTCTATATTGGTAATATAAAAGTCAATATTCTTAAAAAGCTCTAGCCCCCAAAGTTTATTGATTATTCCACTAATTTCATCTCCCGGAAGCGTAATAGGCTGCCCTACACGTAAGCCCGTATACGTTTTTACGGTCTGTTCATTATAACTTTGCAGACCGGTGACTTCTATCCCCCCTAAAATGTACTTTTTTCCATCCTCAAAAGAAAGTTCTTGTGCGGAGCAAAATGTAGTTGCAAAAATTAATAGGAGTGTAATAAAAGGTTCGAAGGATATGAACCTATTCATATCGCTAATTGAGTTGTTCGCTGGTTTTTCCAAATCTTCGTTCTCTGTTCTGATAACTTTTTATGGCTTCTGCCAAATGTTGACTACTAAAATCGGGCCAAAATACATCGACGAAATATAATTCCGCGTAGGCTATTTGCCACAGCAAAAAATTGCTGATACGATGCTCTCCACTAGTGCGGACAAGCAAATCTACATCTGGCAAATCATGCGTGTAAAGATGGTTATTAATAATGGTTTCGTCAATGTTTTCAATTGAAATTATATTATTTTTAACTTTGGCACTTATTTGTTTTACTGCGTTTTTCAGCTCCTCGCGAGCACCATAACTTAAGGCCAAAGTAAGGGTCATTCCTGTATTTCCCCTTGTTTTCTCCATTACCTCCTTAAGCTCTTTATTAGCTCTTTTAGGTAATGATTCAATATCACCAATAGCATTTAATCTGATATTGTTTTCTGAAAAAGTCTTTAATTCTTTCTTAAGCGAGGACACCAAAATCTTCATTAAAGTATCTATCTCTATCTTAGGTCTATTCCAGTTTTCTGTAGAGAAAGTATATAAGGTAAGATATTCAAGTTCTAATCTAACGCAGTTTTCAACTGTCTCCCGAACGGTTTTAACACCGTTCTCATGACCAAAGACACGAAGTTTGCCCTGCTTTTTTGCCCACCTACCATTTCCATCCATAATGATGGCCAGGTGTTTTGGCATTTTATTTTTATCTAATTCGTTTAGGTCAACCATAAGGAACTGATCATTCTACTCTAATATGCACTCTTCTAATTGGATTGTTTTTAATTCCCCAACCCCGAAACTCATTTTTTTGAGTGCACGGCAAAAATAGCCTATAAATTTGAATTACGCCTAGTTGAGACGAAATCAAGAAAAGAAAATAGGGATTAAAAGGGAATGCGCGTTACTCAAAACACTCCATACAAGGTTTTCTACCAAAGGTATAGGTTAAGGTAAACCCAGAAAACACATACCAATCATCATTAAAAACATTACCAAACCGAAGATCTCCCAACTGTTGGTTTACATTCAGCTTTTCAGGGTTACTCGCATCTAGGTTATCCGTAAAAGTATACCGAGCACCTATCTCAGCGCCTAAAATCAAAAATTGGTTTAAACGGAGTTTGGCACCTACAGTCATTGGAATTGCAAAAGAACCATCTCTCTGAGACACATCTATAAACTGACCGGCATCAAAATAATTGTAATCGTACCTAAAATAGGTTAAACCTGTATATAGATAAGGAGTAAACGCAGGTCCCAACTTGTGTAAATTGTATTCAACGAAGTTAAACTCTAGCCCTGCTGAAGCCTCTAGCAATGAATTATCCATTTTATACCCCCTCTGCTCTCGGGAAGGATCATTTGACTTTGCGTCATCTGCAGTAAACTTTCCATATATTACACTGGCACGCCAGGCATATCGCTTAGCAATATTCCATTTAAAAATACCACCAAGAGCAATGTCCGATGGCAAAACATACGTAGTTCGCCCTACATCTCCAATCGCATTAGCGCCACCGGCAAATATACCGGCTTCATAGGTTTGTGCCCCTGCACTGCTAAAAACACACAGCAGGACCATGACAATGAATTGCTTCATAAATAGTATTAGTTTGCGAATATAATAATTGCGCTCAACTATTATATTAATGTTCTCAAATGATAAACAGGATTTGCGGTTTTTTATTGTCCGCTCAAGACTCAATTGCGGCGATCTTCTCCCCATAATAGCTTATTCCTAAGGGTTTTCAGAAAACTCTCTGAGGTATATTCTATCATTTTAATTGTGAAGCCCGCTTTTTTAATACGAATTTCCTTTCCGTTCTCCACAGATGCTATTCTAGAATCCAGTGAAATAAGGTGATTATCTTCTCTACCCGAAACTTTTAACCGTATCTCAGTGTCATCAGAAATTACTAAAGGTCTAGCGTTTAAATTATGAGGAGCAATAGGCGTTAAAATCAAGGACTTTGCCGTTGGGGCAATTACCGGCCCACCACAGCTAAGAGAATAACCCGTAGAGCCCGTGGGAGTAGAAACTATTAGGCCATCTGCCCAATAGGAAGTTAAGTACTCATCGTTTAGATAGGTCTCAACCGTAATCATAGAAGTGGTATCCTTTCTACTCACGGTAATTTCGTTCAAGGCAAAATGCAAGCCGTTCAATTCCGGAATATCAGCATCTTTATCAACCTCTACCAAACTACGCTCCACTATGGTATAAGCACCTTGTTTAAATTCTTGAACCACCTTACGGACTTCTTCTTTGCTAAATGTAGAAAGAAAACCTAAACGCCCCGTATTTACACCAACAATTGGTATACCGGTATCCTGAATAAACGCGGTAGCCCTTAAAATGGTACCATCCCCTCCAAAACTCACGAACATATCAAAAGAGTCATCTAGACCTTCTATATCTGTAAATGTGGCATAATTTTCAGTATTGTGATTTGCGGATATAAACTCGTAAAAGTCTTTTTCAATGGCGATTTCAGCCTGTTCTTTCTCAAGCTCATCTAGCAACTCCATTACATATTGCAAGGTGTCTTCCTGATACATTTGACTGTAAACCGCAACTTTCATCCCTTATCTTTATCTTGATTACAAAAACCTTTTGGCCTTATGTCGCAAAAATAAGGATTGTACCTTTCACTGATTAATCTTTTCAAAGATAATCTTGAGAAATTCTATACGTTGAGATATTTATCCAAATAATCTGACCGTTCCTTTAAGTCTTCCAAGAACTGGTCATCTGTATTACCGAACAATACATTGTAATTATAACGACGGAACGTCTGAAGAATATCGTTAAGATTAGAAGATGCTATTTTTATAGTTATCTGAACCACATCATTTTTAGAATCCGTTATAAAGCCACCTATAAGCTTTGTATTATTGCTTTCAACAATTTGGGCAATTTCACTAAACGAATAATCCTTAATTCCCTTGGCCACAACAATAATTCCACCAGGCTCCGTAAAAAACGGTGTATCTATAAAAACACTTACAATATCCGTAAGATCGTAATAACCATCTATTCTCCCTTTTTCATCTAGAATAGGAACTAGGTTAGCTTCATTTCTAGCAAAGACCTCAAGAACATCCAACCAGCTAGTTTCTTTACGAACAAAGAAAGAATCCAAATCATATCGATACTGCTCTATCTTTTCGTTTATATCAAAATTCCCTAGGTCGTTCTCACTAAGCACACCTAAATACGCATCGTTTTCTGTAACAGCTACATGCGAGTGTGTGGTATCCTTAAAAAAGGCAATTACAACAGCTAATGAATCTCCTATTTTAAAAGACGGAATGTTACTTACTATTTGGTCTTGAATATGCATAATTCTATGTGTTAAACGCAAAATACTAATTAAAAATATCAAAAGGCATGCCTAATTTGTATTTTTGTGCCGAATGGTAAATTCTATCGGTAAATGACAAAGTTAAGCGTAAACATAAATAAGATTGCCACCCTAAGGAATGCCCGAGGTGGCAATATGCCAGACCTATTGAAGACAGCGGCAGATATTGAATCTTTTGGCGGACAAGGCATTACCATACACCCTAGACCGGACGAAAGACACATACGCTATCAAGATGCCCGTAACCTAAAAAACCTGGTCACAACAGAATATAATATAGAAGGTAATCCTGTGGAAAAATTCATAGCTCTTGTTCTTGAAGTACTACCAACCCAGGTTACCCTAGTACCAGATGCCGTAGATGCAATTACTTCCAATGCAGGCTGGGACACCATAAAAAACAAGGGCTTTCTTAAAGAGGTTATCCAAACTTTTAAAGATGCAGGCATACGAACCTCTATTTTTGTTGATGCTGAAGCAAGTATGATAGAAGGCGCAGCCGAAACTGGAACGGACCGTATTGAACTTTACACAGAAAGTTATGCAGAAGAGTTTGCCAAGGGCAACCATAGCCAAGCGGTACAACCTTTTACGGAAGCTGCCAAAATTGCACACCAATGCGGTCTTGGCGTTAATGCCGGTCATGACCTAAGCTTGGACAACATCAAATATTTTAAGGAGAACGTCCCGCATTTATTAGAGGTTTCCATTGGTCACGCCCTCATTTGCGAATCACTTTACCTTGGACTTGAAAATGTTGTTAACATGTACCTGAATAAATTAAAATGACAGAAACCTTACACTCACAAATACTAGGCGAAGGCACTCCCCTAATAATTTTACACGGATTTCTAGGCATGTCCGACAACTGGAAAACCTTAGGAAACCAATATGCCGAAAAAGGTTTTGAAGTTCACCTCATAGACCAACGAAACCATGGTAAAAGTTTTTGGTCGGAAGATTTTGATTATGACCTACTATCCGAAGACTTAAAAAACTACATGGAAGGTCAGCAATTGGAAAGCGCCATGATTATAGGACATTCCATGGGCGGCAAGACCACTATGCAATTTGCTTGTAACTATCCGAACCTTGTAGAAAGAATGATTGTTGCGGACATAGGCCCTAAGTTCTACCCTCCACATCACCAACCCATTATAGATGGCCTCAATACATTGGATCTGAATACAATTAAATCCAGGAACGAAGCGGACTCCGAACTTGGCAAGCACATTACCGATTTTGGTACGAGACAATTTTTATTAAAAAATTTATATTGGGTAGAAAAAGGCCAATTAGGCTTTCGCTTTAACTTAAAGGTCTTGAGGAATAAAATGAACGAAATAGGAGAAAACATAAGCGCTTCCGATATTTTCAACGGCCCCACCCTATTTCTTCGCGGAGACCGTTCAGAGTATATTATGCCCAATGATATTTCTGAAATCAAGAAACACTTTCCACAAGCTGAACTGGAAACAATTGACAATGCCGGCCATTGGCTCCATGCCGAAAATCCAAAGCAATTTTTTGAAAAGTCCATAGCATTCCTGAAGCCATGATACATTTTTGACATCTGTCTTACCCGAGTTTTGCATTATTTAGCCCTACGACTATTAATCCAACAACAATTTTTTATCTTTAAAGAGCAGCGAAACTGTTCGCTTCATCAAAATCTTCACTTATGAAACTTATTCTACGCGTTTTACTAAGCGCCCTTGCCGTTGTCATACTGTCCAAAATACTACCCAACGTATCTGTAGACAGTTATATGACCGCTATTATTGTAGCCATAGTGCTCAGTCTTTTAAATTTTATAGTTAAACCAATTTTGGTCATTTTCACCTTGCCGGTAACCATTTTAACACTTGGACTTTTCTTACTGATTATCAATGCTATAATAATTCTCCTAGCAGATAATCTTATAGACGGGTTCAGTGTGGACGGCGTTTTATGGGCCATAATTTTCAGCCTTTTGTTATCCATTCTTCAATCTATATTGTTTTCCCTTTTGAAAGAGGACAAAAAATCGTAACGATTGTTTGAATCTCAACGATTTAAAAACTTGCTAGGATGCATTAATTGTAGTACTTTTGCATCCCATTTTATGGAAACAAAAAAGAAGATTTAGATGAATATTACAAAAGAGCAGATCGACGATCTAAATGCCGTCGTTAAAGTGGCCATCACCAAAGAAGACTACCAAGATAAGGTAGACAGCATTCTTAGTGACTATAGAAAACAGGCCAATGTACCTGGTTTCAGAAAAGGCCACGTGCCAATGGGCTTGATAAAAAAGCAATACGGGAAAGCCGTTTTGGTAGACGAAGTGAACAAACTTCTACAAGACAACCTAAACAAATACCTTACCGAAGAAAAACTAGATGTTTTAGGTAATCCGCTTCCTAAACAACAAGATAATTTTGATTGGGACGAGGAAGAACTTGCATTTGAATTTGAATTAGGTCTAGCTCCCGATTTTGAAGTTCCATTGCAAACTAAAAAACCGATTACCCATTATAAAATCGTTGCTGACGATAAAATGGTAGATGAGCAGGTGGAACGTATTCAAAAACAATACGGAAAACTTATCAGTAAAGACGCTGTTGAGAAGAACAACGAGGTAACCGGAACTTTCAAGAACGAAGAAGAAGAAATAGATAATAAAGCTACTTTAGAACTTGACAAGGTTAAGAGTAAAAAAGCTTTGGACGCTTTAAAGGGCAAAAAAGTTGGTGATGTTGTTACGTTGAAATCAAAAGGTCTTTTCAAAGAAGATTACTTGCTTTCTAGCGTATTTGGCGTTTCTCAGGAAAAAGCTGCCGATCTTAATATTGAAGCCACTTTCACTATTGAGGAAATCAACGAAAGAGAACCTGCCGCTTTAGACCAGGAGCTTTTTGACAAACTTTTCGGTAAGGATGAAGTTAAGTCAGAAGAAGATTTAAAGGCAAGAATCAAAGATGATTCAGAAAAACAATTCGAGCAACAGTCAGACCAGAAGTTACTGAATGACATTACCGAATATTTCATTGAAAACACAAAATTTGAACTCCCTACCGAGTTCTTGACGAAGTGGATTCAGATGACCGGTGAAAACCCATTGACCGAGGAAGAAGCCAGTGAAGAATTTGAAAAATCTGAAAAAGGGCTACGCTACCAACTTATAGAAGGTAAAGTCATTAAAGAAAATAACATTGAGCTTCAGTTTGACGAATTGAAGGAATTTGCTAAAGGTTTCATAAAAACACAAATGGCACAGTTTGGCCAATTGGACCCTCAGGAAGAAGAATTGGATAATATAGCCGCTCGTGTATTGGGCAACCAAGACGAGGTAAAACGTCTATCTGAGCAGTTAATGAGCCAAAAGTTACTTACCTTATACAAAGAGAAAGTGAACCTTAAGACCAAAGAGGTTACTTACGAAAACTTCGTGAAGGAAGTATACGGGTAATATTTCCAAAAAATTATAAGTATCTTTACGGTGCCGAAAATGATATTTTCGGCACCTTTTTTTATCTTATACCCCAGGGTTACTTAAACATCGAAAGAAAATTATGGATTACGGAAAAGAATTCAAGAATTACGCTATAAATCACCAAGGTATTAGCAGTACCTATTATGATTCGATCTTAACAAGCATGTATCCCGTTGGTCTTACACCCAACATTATTGAAGAACGCCAGATGAACGCTGTTGCCATGGACGTATTTTCAAGATTAATGATGGACCGTATTATCTTCTTAGGAACAGGTATCAATGATCAAGTAGCGAATATTGTACAAGCGCAATTGTTGTTTTTAGCCAGTACAGATGCTAAAAAAGACATTCAAATATATATTAACTCACCAGGAGGAAGTGTTTACGCCGGCTTGGGTATCTATGACACCATGCAATTCATTGCTCCGGACGTTGCTACTATTTGCACAGGAATGGCTGCCTCAATGGGTGCTGTACTTCTTTGTGCAGGAGAAAAGGGTAAACGTAGCGGATTAACGCATTCTAGAGTAATGATACACCAACCTATGGGTGGAGCGCAAGGTCAAGCAAGCGATATTGAAATTACCGCCCGCGAAATCCTGAAGTTGAAATCAGAACTGTATGAAATCATTGCCAAGCATTCAGACCAAACTATAGACAAGGTTAACGAAGATAGTGACCGTGACTATTGGATGAAGGCTGAAGAAGCTAAAGCATATGGTATGATTGACGAAATTTTGGTAAGGGAGAAAGAGTAATTTCGACCAAATGCGTACTATTAATTGGTTTTTCGATTAAAACGATGAACCAAAACGCATTTATTTGCGTTTATTTTTTCAAAGAAAGTATACTTTAATATGGCTAAAGAAAATTTAGAGTGCTCATTTTGTGGCAGAAAGAAGCCAGAGACCAATCTTTTGATTGCAGGTCTTGATGCGCACATATGTGACAGATGTATAGAGCAAGCCCATGGTATTGTTACCGAAGAATCTAGACAAACTAAAACTAACGACCTTTCTTCAGAACTCACCCTGAAGAAACCGCTAGATATCAAATCATTTTTAGACACCTATGTTATTGGGCAGGAACGCACCAAAAAAGTAATGTCTGTTGCTGTATATAATCATTACAAAAGGTTATTGCAGCCGAAGTCCAAAGAGGACGATATAGAAATACAAAAGAGTAACATTGTCATGGTTGGGCAGACAGGTACAGGTAAAACCCTTATTGCCAAAACCATTGCCAAAATGCTGAATGTTCCTTTAGCTATAGTAGATGCTACGGTTTTAACAGAGGCTGGTTATGTTGGTGAAGATGTAGAAAGTATTCTTACCCGTCTTTTACAAGCGGCAGATTACAACCTTGAAAAAGCAGAACGCGGTATTGTTTTTATAGATGAGATCGATAAAATAGCACGTAAGAGCGATAACCCTTCTATTACAAGAGATGTATCTGGCGAAGGTGTTCAACAAGGACTTCTTAAGTTACTTGAAGGAACGGTTGTTAATGTTCCACCAAAGGGCGGAAGAAAGCATCCGGACCAAAAGTTCATTGAGGTGAACACTGAGAACATCCTATTTATTGCAGGAGGTGCTTTTGACGGAATTGAACGTGCCATTACCAAAAGGTTGAACATGCAAGCTATTGGGTATAGCGCAGCCAAAACCGATGACAACCTGGACCAAGAGAATATTCTTCAGTATATAATCCCAAAGGATTTGAAGGAGTTTGGTTTAATCCCTGAAATTATAGGAAGGCTTCCGGTATTGACACACATGAACCCGTTAGACGAGAAAACGCTAAGAGCAATCCTTACCGAGCCTAAAAATGCGATTATAAAGCAGTACGAAAAACTGTTCGCAATGGATGATATTACTTTCACCATTACGGATCAAGCTTTAGATTATATTGTTAAAAAAGCAATTGAATACAAATTGGGCGCCAGAGGACTTCGTTCCCTATGTGAGGCAATTTTTACCGATGCGATGTTCGAAATGCCAAGTAATGACGAATCGGAATTTAAGGTCACTAAACCTTATGCCGAAGAAAAACTATCTCATGAGACCGTTAAAAAACTTAAAGCAGTTTCATAAAGTCTCCCTTGATATAAATAAACAAGAAAGCGGAACCACATGATGTGATTCCGCTTTTTTATTTGTTTGAGTGTTAGTTTAAAACCTCAGTGTTATTTAAATAGCTTTTTGCTTATTTGCTTTCCCTCTATTTTGGGTAACCGTATTCAACAAATCAAGACATACTTTCTTGATTATTTTCTCGTCAGTATACATATCATGGCTAAAACCATTTATCAGCTCTGCTTCTACCCCAGTTTCTTTGTACCAAGATGCTTTAGGTCTATAGACGTCGCCATCTCCAAACAAAAGACGAATTGAGCACTCTGGCTTCCGTACTTCTGAACGAACCCTAGTTGAAGATACTGCATATAATGACTTCATAGGTAAACCGGAAAGCGCGGCCTTCCAAGCTATAACTCCTCCAACACTAAAACATAGATAATGTGCAGGTTCCTTCTCTTTTTTAAGAAGATGAGCTACCGCAGTTTCTATTCCTCCATTAACAAACGCCTGATGAACGTTTTCTTCTGAATTTACTTTTACATCTACATTTCCCAATTGTTGGCAATCATAAAAAGTAATATTAAAATGCTGTTGAAGATATCCGAGGTATGATGTTATCCAGAGCCCTTTTTTAGCTCCCCACATGTCGGACAAGATTACAAGTCTTTCTGCCATAATATTAAATTTAATTTGCCTTTAGGTTAGTATTTGGGAATCAATTTCAATATTAAACGACTAAATCTCTCTTTTATTTGTTCATATGAAGTAATTCTTCGATATAGCCCCTTTTATTTGACAATCTCGGAATCTTATGCTGTCCTCCCAACTTCCCATTTTGCTTTAACCAATCATAAAAAAGGTTTTCTCTGGCCACATGAACTTTGGGTAGATTTAAAGTGATGTTGTTATAACGTTTTGCCTCATAATCGGAATTTAAAGACTTCAAGGCATTGTCCAAATATTCGGTAAATACATCAATATCACTTGGTGGGTTCCTAAACTCAATTATCCATTCATGGGCTCCTTTTTCCTTATCGACCATAAAAACAGGGCCAGCCGTATAATCTTTAATTTCTGCACCGGTTTTCAAACAAATAGTCTTCAAAGCTTCTTCTGCATTTTCTATAATGAGCTCCTCTCCAAAAACATTAATGTGATGCTTTGTTCTTCCGGTAACTTTTATACGGTACGGACTCGTAGAAGTGAATTTAATGGTATCTCCAATTTTGTACCGCCAAAGTCCTGAGTTGGTGGTGATAATAATGGCATAATTGGTATTCTTTTTCACTTCCCAAAGTGGAATGGCCGTTTGTGACTCCGTACCATATTCCGTCATAGGAATGAACTCGTAGAATATTCCATAGTCCAACATCAGTAATAAATCATCTGCATTGTTACGGTCCTGAATCGCAAAGAAGCCTTCCGAAGCATTATAAATCTCATAATATTTAAAGCTCTTGCGCGGCAGTAATTTTTTATACTGTTCTTCATACGGGTTAAAACTCACGCCGCCATGAAAATAGACTTCAAGGTTTTCCCACACTTGAAAAAGATGATCTTTACCTGTATCCTGTATTACATTATTCAGAAGCACCAACATCCAAGAAGGCACACCCGCTAAGCTGGTCACATTCTCTTGTGTACTTTCTTTTATAATTGCTTTTAACTTACTTTCCCATTCGCTCATTAAAGACACCTTATTACTTGGCGTACTACTGAATTCCGCCCATAAAGGCATATTATCAATAAGAATGGCGGACAAATCCCCAAAATAAGAGCCATTGTCTTCATAGAGCTCTTTACTACCTCCCAAACGCAGGCTTTTACCTGTAAACAGCTGTGAGTTTTCATTATTGTTCAAATAGAGACAAAGCAAATCTTTACCTGATTTATAATGGCAATCCTCAAGTGCTTCTTCACTTACGGGAATAAACTTACTCTTTGCATTGGTAGTACCACTACTTTTGGCAAAAAGCTTTATTGAGGTAGGCCAAAATATATTTTGCTCCCCACGGCGCGTGCGCTCAATAATAGGCTCAATTTCTTCATAAGAAGAGATAGGCACCCGTTCCCTAAAAGTTTCGTAATTATGTATTGACTCAAAATCATACTTTCTGCCAATTTCCGTGTCTTCGGCAATTTCAATAAGCTGATGTAGCACTTCTTCTTGAACCTCTTCCGGGTATTTCAAAAAAAGTTCTATCTGATGATATCTTTTTTTTAGCAACCAAGAAGCAATGGAATTGAATAAGGTAATTGGCATTTTTGGGTATCTTTGAATTCGCTAAATTTAGCTTTAATACTTATCATTTTCAAATACATTTTAAATCTAACTTTTTTATGCAGTACGAAGGCGTTCTAAGAAAAATGCAGACCGAAATAGGAAACCCTATTCAATACTACATGGTATTCGAAAACGATTTTTTGAACGTCAACCAAGTTTTGGACAAAGAGCTAGAAATCAACTTTATAAAATACCAATGTTTAAATTGTGGTCGTGACCGCCCTATTTACCGTCAAGGTTTTTGCAAGACCTGTTTCTTTGAAACCCCATCTGCCGGTGATTGGATAATGCGTCCAGAATTGAGCACGGCACATTTAGATAAAGAAGACCGCGACTTAGAATATGAGAAAAAAGCACAATTACAGCCTCATATCGTATACTTGGCCAACTCAAGCAATATAAAAGTGGGAGTAACACGTAAATCTCAAATACCAACCAGGTGGATAGACCAAGGAGCACACGAGGCCATCGAAATTGTTGAAGTACCCAACCGTTATCTAGCCGGGATAACAGAAGTAGCTTTAAAAGACCATATTGGTGATAAGACCAACTGGCGAAAAATGCTTACCAACAATGTAGAGGATGAAAATTTAGAGGAATGGCGCAATAAGCTAAAACAGTACATACCTGCCGAAGCATCTGAGTATTTCATCACCAACAATTCTGAAACCAATCTTGAATTTCCAGTTTTAAAATATCCAGAAAAGGTGAAGAGCCTCAATCTTTCAAAGGCACCAAACTACAAAGGTGTACTTAAAGGCATAAAAGGGCAGTATTTCATTTTTGAGGATAATACCGTTTTTAATGTTCGAGGCAACGAGGGGTATTATGTATCGCTTCAGATCAGGTAAACGGACAGAGTTCTACATTCAACTTTTGGAACAAAAATAAAACGGTTAGCATCATTCTTGTGCTATGAACAACGTTACCTTCAAAAAAATTTAAAGGTAACGACATGAATCAAGCAATATTACTTAAAAATAGGCCTGAAGGTAAACCTCAACTTTCCGACTTCGAATTTACCAAAGAAGACCAACCAGAAGATCAAGATGGAGAAGTTCTATTAAAATCGAAATATGTCTCGGTCGACCCTTATTTACGCGGCCGTATGCGGGATGTGGAATCTTACATAGATCCATTTAAACTGAACGAACCTTTAGAATCCAACATCGTAGCCGAGGTCATCTCTTCTAAAAACAGTAATTTCAAAGAAGGCGATTTCGTCCACGGAATGCTGAAATGGAAAGAATATCAAACATCCGATGGAAAAGGGCTGAATAAAGTAGATGAGGACAAAGCCTCTTTATCAGCATATTTAGGCATCTTAGGCCTGACCGGGTTAACCGCATATATCAGTCTTGATAAGATAGGAGATTTAAAGAAAGGAGAAACACTGTTGGTCTCCGGAGCTTCTGGTGCAGTTGGCAGCACTGTAGGACAGATTGGAAAGATAAAAGGTTGTCGCGTTGTGGGTATTGCCGGTAGTGATGAAAAACTAGAATTAATGAAAGAGAAATTCGGTTTTGATGAAGGCATTAATTATAAGTCTACGGAAGATATGGCAGAGGCCATTGCGAGCACTTGTCCAAACGGAGTAGATGTGTATTATGACAATGTTGGGGGCGAAATACTAGATGCCGCTATGAACAATATAAACAAAGACGGACGCGTCATTAACTGCGGAGCGATTTCACTATACAACGAAACAGAGCCCCAAACCGGTCCTCGCTATGAAGGTATCTTTGTAAAGAAAACGGTTAAAATGCAAGGTTTTTTGGTTCGTGACCATGTGAAGGAATTTGGACCAGCCATACAACAACTTACAAAATGGCTCAATGAAGATAAACTGACTTATTCAGAAACTGTTGTAGAAGGGTTTGAAAATATACCACAGGCGTTTATTGACCTTTTTGAAGGAAAAAATAAAGGTAAAATGGTCGTTAAAATTTACTAGAACATCTATGGGCGATACTGACGAAAACAACTCTTCCGGCAAAAGTAAATGGCCAATGTACCTATCCCTTATTACGGTTGCCGCATTGGTCATCGGTTATTTTACTATACCTGAAATGGAATCCTTTTTCAATGAAGCTTGGCAAGTGCTTACCAGTGGAAACCGTAGGGAAGTTGAGAACTGGGTTTCTCAATTTGAAGCTTGGGGCCCCGTAATATTGATATTGGCTATGATAGCCCAAATGTTTATGATCGTGGTGCCATCGATCATGCTCATGGTCGCTTCCATTTTAGCTTATGGCCCAATTTGGGGTAGTATATTAATCTTGGGAGCTGTTTTCTCTGCCTCATCTGTAGGCTACCTCATTGGAAAACTATTAGGTCAAGACCGAGTTGAACGGATTATTGGAAGAAAAACAGAAAACAAAGTAGCCGATTTTCTGAAAGATTATGGCTTTTGGGCCGTTATGATAACCCGCCTTAATCCATTTTTATCAAATGACGCCATTAGTTTCGTGGGTGGAATTCTAAGAATGGGCTACTGGAAATTTATTGGGGCGACCCTTATCGGCATCGCCCCACTTACAATCTTTATTGCTGTCCTAGGAAAAAGCACCAACAGTATGAAAACAGGTTTACTCTGGGGCTCACTAGTAAGTCTAGCACTATTTCTACTCTATGTTTGGTATGACAAAAAACATAAACCGAGTTCTTAGAGCAATATTCTTTTCAGCTATTCCTTCTTCTTGCCCAATAGACCACCTAGAATGTTTTTGGCCTTTTCCTTAACGGCATCCTCTTCTTTTTTAGGAGCAGCCGTATCTGCCTCAACTGTGGTCGTATCTTTTTTGCTATTTCCTAACAATCCCCCAAGAACTTCTTTTACATTGTCTTTGGTTGAACTCTTTGTAGAATCAGTTGTAGAAGAATTACCTCCTAAAACATCACCAATTAAATCTTTGGCCTTATCCTTTCCTTTATTAACCAATTTTTGCTTTTGAATCTCAACCAACTGATTCGTTAAGGTTTTTACACCAGAGGTTAAATCGGTACTCACACTAGGATTGTCATAATTACCCCCAATATTGGCAACTACGGGAATCTTCAAATCATTAAGGTCATCCTCACCAATTTGCGCGATCAACTTCCCTACATCACTGCCTAAATATTTAGCCGGAACCTCCAAAGTGGCCTTATAGTCCATTTTCTTATCAAAAGTATGGCTACCCCCTACATTAATGGCTATATCCTTATAATTAACTGTAAACGGCTTCACATTCACCAGGCCATTTTCAAAAGTAAGCTTAGTTTTCAGGTCATCTAGATTAAGTTGTTTAAGGTCTATAAAGTTTAGCTTACTATCCAGGGCAGTAAGCAACGGAGCACTTTCCGAATCGATTTCCTGCGTCATGATATCCGCAAAAATATCACCGGTTAATGTCAACAAATCTGGTACTAAATCATCAGTCAGACTACCGGAGAGTTTAATATCCGAATCTAACGTTCCCTTTAAAATCTGAGCAATTGGAGCAACGGCCTTAAAAAGCTCAAGCGACTTAAAGGTTTCACTGATTCCCAACTGTTTCATATCTAAATTCATGGCAAATTTAGGAGTCTCCTCTTTGGTTGAAACCTCTCCGTTGAACGCCATTTTTCCATTAAAAATGGAAGACGTCATATTACTCAGCGTTGCCTTCTCATCTTTTATACGAAGATTACCTTTTACGTCTTTCAGCGTAAGATTGTCATAAAGCACGGTATTGGCAGATGCATTAATATTGGCATCCAAGAATGAAGGAATCTTAATTTTCTCTTCAGCTACCGTTTCGGCAGGTTTCTCCCCTTCACTTTTGTTTTCCGTTTGAACGGATTCGGTTTCTTCAACCATAAAATCGCTCAACGAAAATACATTTGAAGAAAGGTCAAAATCACCCTCTACCTTTTCATCATTGAACATAAAACCTAGAAGGTTTTTAATGGTTCCTTTCGCATTAAAATCGGTTTTTCCGGTAGAACCGCTCAACTCATTTAGCGTAACCGTTGATGGATTAAAAGTTACACTTGTTTTCTGAAGTTTAACCGGATTAGGAATTTCATCGGACTTATATTCAAAATCGCTTAGGCTTAATATACCGTTTGTAGTTGTGTTCTCATACTGTTCCTTTTCAATGGAAGCCATATCAAAAGCAGTGCTAATATCTGCAACAAGAAGTCCTTTTAAATCCAAATCCGCTGGCACCGGATATGCCTTTTCCAAATTGGCCAAGTTCATATTACCATCTATATGGGCATTTACTTTAGTGTTCCCCATCAATTCCTTGATGTTTGCTGTCATATTGAACTTATCTTCATCTATCATAAAAGACAGCTTATCAATATCTACATACGTATCTTCCGCAATACCTGTAGTGTTATTAATTTTTGTGTCTATAAATACGTTACGAACTGATTTTGGCAAATCAGGATACTTAAACGAAGCATTTTCAGAGTTGATATTAATATTGAATTTTGGAATATGCTCTTCATCTACAATACCATTGAACTTACCTTCCAGGATAAAGTTTCCGGTGGTCTTTACATTTTCAATACTCTTGGAATACTCTTCTGGAATGACGGCTAAAAAGTTTTTAAAATCTGAAGAAGGTGTTTTAAAGGTGATATCAATCTCTTGATTATTTTCATTCACTTTTATAAACCCATCAAAAACCAAAGCCAATTGATTAATAAGGGCTTCGTTCTTCAAAAAAGTATACTTACTCTCTTTTAAATCAACCCCAACTAAAGCATCTAGTTGAATCTTGTTTTTGTTCAGGTAATTGGTGCTATCCATCTCAAAAGACACTAACGCTTCCGTAAAAGTATCCAACTCGGATTTTTCTAAAGAAAGGTCGCCCTTGCCATTATGCTGCATTTCTGAAATTTCAAAGCGCATACCTGTGGATTGGTCATCGTATACAATCCTGGAATTTGTAATGGCATACGATTGTAAATCTAGGTTAAAACCATCCGTAGTACTTGTCTCTGCAGGAGCACTTGGCTCATCTGAAGGTATAGCAATATCAAAACTGGCGTTTTCCTCCTTGTCTATAGTTACATTTACCAAAGCATCATCTACGGTTAGACTTTTAATGCCAATAGGCTCATCTTGACCTTTAAACAACTCACCGATGCCCATAGAAAGAGCCACTTTTTTTGAAGCAAAAAGCGTATCTCCTTCAAAAGGGGCTTTATTTAAGAGAACCACATCTTCAAGACTTACCTCTGCATTGGGAAAACTGCTAAACAGACTTAAATCGGCTTTTGAAAAATCGAGAGTGGCATTAATATTATTGTTTGCGTTATTCTTGATAATATCACCAATTTTCGACTCAAGAAAAAAGGGTGCGGCTACCAATATCACAACAATAAGCAATACAAACACTCCTAAAATTCTAAATATTTTCTTTTTCATATTTCTATTTCAACTACTGAATTACAAAACTAAACGGAATACAATCTGGATGTTGGTCTAAACCTTGAAAAATCATTTTCCAAAAACAAACAACCTACTAAAAGAAGGTCGTAGTTTTTAGCTCATAAATCAAGACTCTTAACACTATCGATACAACTTAAAAAAGCTTTGATTATTATACCTCTAGTGTTATTTCTTCGCCAACATCTAATTTGAACCGTTTTCTCATGATATATACGAGCAAATACAGAAAAGGAGTGTCCAGAAATGCTATAAAAATCTTAAAAATGAATCCACTTACCACCAAACCGAAAAATAGGTCCCATGGCAAAACACCAAAAACGCATAATAACCCTACAACTGTACAGGTATCAACAAACTGAGAAAGGAAGGTTGAAAAATTGTTCCGCACCCAGAGGTATTTACCTTTAGTAAGTTTTTTCCAGAAATGATAAATGGCAATATCTATGTATTGCGCAAAAAGATAAGCAATCATAGATGCCAAAACAGCAACTGGTGAAAGTGCAAAAACACTCGAAAACGTACTATCGTCTACCGGAGAAGATGGGATGGCCGGGGCCACTTCCGCAACCAAAATAATAGCCATAGAGAACAAACTTGCAAAAATTCCCGCAGTAACAATTTGGTTGGCCTTTTTTCTTCCATAAATCTCGGAGATTAAATCGGTAATTAAAAAGGTGATTGGGTAAGGTAAAATTCCGACCGAAATTTCAAAAAGCGAAACCCCAAATATGGTAAAGTCACCAAAAGGATTCCAATAGAAAAATTTCTGAAAAATAAGATTGGAAACCACCAGAGAGGTAATAAAAAGTGCTCCTAAATACAGGTAAATCTTATACGCCAGGCGGCTATCTTTTACGGTCATAAGTATATTCCTATTAAAATCATCGTTAAACGGTACAATTTCATCGATGCTTGTTCGTTATTGCAACACAACTTACAAAACCAAAAATAACCTAAAAATTACCAAGCATGAAAAAAACCATACTGACCTCATTACTTGTTCTAGGCGGTCTAAGTGCCAAAGCACAATCGTACGTCGGTTTTTTGACCGATAATTACAGTGGTGTTCACAGTCTTATTGCCAACCCTGCAAATATTACAGATTCTAGATTTAAAACGGATATAAATATTGTTGGTGCCAGCACTTTCTTTAGTAATGATTACTACGGATTAAAACTTGGCGATGTTGTTACCTCAGGTTTTGATTTTGATACCGATGGCAAAAAACACCCAAAGGACAGTAATAATTTCTTTGGTAATGCAGATGTTTTAGGGCCTTCATTCATGTTTAACCTTACCCCCACCAGTTCATTGGCAATTTTTACCAGAGGAAGAGTTGGGTATAACGTAAACAAGATAAACGGAAATACTTTTGAAAGTATCTCCAACGATTTTGATGAAAACGAAGACTTAATGATAGATGAAGAAGATGTCTACCTTACAGCCAATGCATGGGCCGAAGTTGGGGTCACCTATGCGCAGGTCTTAATGAACAAAGACCACCATTTTTTAAAAGGAGGTATCTCGTTAAAATACCTACAAGGTATGGGCAACGCCTACGCCAGCGGTAAAAATATCACCATAGATTATGATGCGGATGGTAGCACCTTGCCTGGAGGACAAACTACAGGAAGTATCACCTCAACCGGTGAAGTCAACTATGGACATAGTGACAATATTGATGACAACTTTGAAGATTTTGAGGTTGAAATCGTAGATGGTGCAACGGGTTTTGGTATTGATTTAGGTGCTGTTTACGAATGGAGACCGGATTATGCTAATTACGCCTCAAAAGACGGGTCTAACTCCTTTAAACATGAGAATAAATACAAATTAAAATTCGCACTTGCCATTAGTGATTTAGGATCTATAAATTATAAAAACGGAACCCAAAACACCTATGATATTACTGGAACGGTAAACGAGGAAGATTTTGAGAACGAAGAGAACCTAGAGGATATTCTAGACAACTTATACACCCAAACAAGTACGGGCGATTCAGAAAAATTTGCTTTGCCAACGGCCGTACATTTAAATGTGGACTATAGCTTGAGCAGAAGATTTTATCTGAATTTAAATACTGATTTTTCTTTACGTTCAGATTCAAAGGTAAACACGAACAGAATACCAACTATGGTATCGCTTACACCTCGTTTTGAGAGCAAATGGTTCAGTTTTTATATGCCCGTAAGCCTAACTCAAGGTTCAGGAGCACAATGGGGAGCCGGTTTTAGAGCGGGTCCGTTATACATAGGTTCTGGGTCTGTAATGACTCTTTTATTGAGTGACAATTCCAAAGCTGCCGACGTGTATGCCGGATTAAAAATACCGGTCTACCAAGGAAAGCCTAAAGACAAAGATGGTGATGGCATAGTAAACAAAGAAGATGACTGCCCAGATGAATTTGGCCCAGTCGAAAATAACGGATGCCCATGGCCCGATACTGACGGAGACGAAGTATTGGACAAAGATGACAAGTGCCCTGAAGAAGCCGGCGAAGTTTTAAACCACGGTTGTCCAATAGTAGATTCAGATGGCGACGATGTAATGGATGAAGACGACAAATGCCCCAATGAAGCAGGAGCTGCCGAAAATCAAGGATGCCCTTGGCCAGACACGGACAATGACGGTGTTCTGGATAAAAATGATGAATGCCCCAACGAAGCCGGTACAGTAGCCAATAAGGGATGCCCGGAAGCACCGGAAGTTACCGAAGAAGTTCAGAAACAATTGAACGATTATGCTAAAACCATTCTTTTTAACTCTGGAAAAGCAAGTATCAAGGCTGAATCAACAAGTGTTATGGTAGACATCATCACTATCCTAAAGGAATACCCAGATGCTAAATTTACCGTAGAAGGACATACGGATAGTATAGGAAGCAAAGCTACCAACCAAAAACTATCTGAGTCTAGAGCTATCTCCGTGAAGAACTTTTTAATTGAAAAAGGAATTGGTAGTTCTCGTTTAACTGCTATTGGGTACGGAGAAGACAAGCCTATTGCAAGCAATATGTACAAAGATGGCCGCGCTCAAAACAGAAGGGTTGAAATCAACCTTGTAAAATAGAAAACACAATCTATCTAAATACCAAAAGAGCCAGCTAGTAGCTGGTTCTTTTTTTTCAATAAAAGTTATATCATCCTTATTTTATATCCAATACAAAAGGCATACGGGCCTGAACACCTTCTTGTTCCATAACGGATTTTACTTGTTTTAATATGGAATAGGCTTCTGTGCCAATTTCTTCTTCAATAAACTCTTGTTTAACCTTGGCACTAGCACCTCCTAAATCTTCCATTAAACGTTCAAAACCGGATTTATACTTAGGGAATTTCTTGATTCCGTAATCATTTAATTCAGCCATATTTGCCGCTTCGGCAATGGCATCTTCCAAGTTGCCCAACTCATCGATCAGTCCTATTCGTTTTGCATCTACCCCACTCCATACACGCCCTTGCGCCAAACTATCCGCTACGGTCATACTGATATTACGTCCTTGAGCAACCCTTTGTAAAAATGTGTCATAGGTGCTTTCAATACTTTCTTGAACATAGCCTCTAAACTCCTCGGTCATCGGTTCAAAAACCGAATACTCTACAGAATTTTTATTGGTACCTACCTGCTCTGCATTAATACCGATATCACCTGCTAATTCACTCATATTGGGTATCGTACCAAAAACACCTATTGAACCCGTAACAGTTGTAGGTTCTGCATATATTTTATCGGCACCAACGGCAATATAATACCCCCCGGAAGCTGCCACGTTACCCATGGAAACCACAACCGGCTTTACCTTCTTTGCCAATTCTATCTCTCTCCAAATAATATCAGAAGTCAAAGCGCTTCCCCCTGGGGAATTCACCCGAAGCACAATTGCCTTTACATCATCATCTTCTTTCGCTTTTATAATAGCTTCATTAATTATCCCTTGCCCAATAACGTCAGGGCCTCCTTCGCCATATAAAATTTCGCCTTGCGCAAAAACAACAGCTACTTTGTCCTTCCCGTTTCTAATTATTTTTTTGTTAGAACGGATGACATAATCTTCCAACGCTACAACATTCAAATCATCATCGTCGTTCAAATTAACCGCATTTCTTAATTTCTGTTCATATTGATCAAAGAAAATAACATCGTCTAAAAGTCCTGTTTCTTTGGCATATTCCGGTGTTCTACCTCCCAAAGTATCAGCAATGATATTCAAGTTGGCTGTAGAAATGTTTCTCCCATTAGAAATATCTTCTACCATAGAATTCCACAATGAGCCTATCAACTCTTTAATCTGGGTACGGTTTGCTTCGCTCATTTCGTTAGAAATGAAAGGCTCAACAGCACTTTTATACTTTCCATGGCGTATAACTTCCATTTTTACGCCCGTTTTTTCCTGTAAATCTTTAAAAAACAACACTTCAGAAGACAGTCCGCGAAAATCCAATCCGCCCACCGGATTTACAAAAATGGAATCTGCAACACTGGCGAGGTAGTAGTCTTTTTGCATATAGAAATCTCCGTAGGTATAGATAAACTTACCGGAACTTTTAAATTCTTCCAATGCTTTACGGACCGCCTGTGTTTGGGCAAGGCCGGCCATCATAAAATTATTATTGATACTGATACCTTTTATATCGCCATCATCCTTTGCTACCGTAATAGCGTGCAAAATCTCATCAAGACCCTGAGACTGCTCTATAAAAGCCCCTGTGAACGGATCCATATCATTATCCCCTACATAATCACTAATAGGAAGTTTTAGTTGCAACTCTAAAATTGAGTTTTTCTTGATGGAAACCGTTTCCTCAGAACTACTGGCAATACCTATAAAAATGACGAACATGATAAGAACTACACCAAAAGCAATTAAGCAACCAATGATAGCCGCCAAAAGATTTCTTAAAAATTTCATGAAAAATGGGTTAGTATTTTTGCCCAAAGATAACGAACTCACACCTACTTTTTGTTACTTTGTAAGATATTATGAGCAACCCCAAAACAGTATACCTATCACTAGGAAGCAATCTTGGTGATACTTTGAACAACCTGCAAGACGCCGTATTCGCTATAAACAAAGCTGCCGGCGAAGTGGAAAGGATATCGCATGTATATCAAACAAGTGCTTGGGGTTTTGAGTCTAGCGATTTCATGAATATCTGCCTATCGTTAAAAACGACAATGGCACCGCAAAAACTTTTACGTACACTTCTGGATATTGAGACCAAATTGGGAAGAAGACGTTCTACTGAGGACGGCTACCAACCAAGACCGATTGATATTGACATTCTATACTACGAAAGGGAAACCTTTATTTCTGAAAACCTAGTAATTCCGCATCCGGAGCTTACCTATCGTAAGTTTGTGCTTAAACCGCTATCTGATATTGCCCCTCAGTTCTATCACCCCATTTTAAATAAAGACACGCGAAACCTTATTCAGGAGTGCCGTGACAAGGGGAAGCTGGAACGCACCACTTTTAAATTGCATAGAAACCGTTCAGACCTTTTCTCACACGTTAATTTTATTGCTGTTGAAGGTAACATTGGTGCCGGTAAAACTACTTTGGCCAATAAAATATCTGAAGATTTTAACGGCAAATTGGTATTGGAACGTTTTGCGGATAACGCCTTTTTACCTAAATTTTACGAAGACCAAAGCCGTTACGCCTTTCCTTTGGAGATGTCTTTCTTAGCAGACAGGTACCAGCAGTTTACGGATGACACTTCGCAATATGACCTGTTCAAGAAGTTCATGGTGAGCGATTACGATATTTACAAATCCCTCATATTTGCTCGTATTACGCTCCAGCAAGAGGAATTTGACCTATACCGGAAATTGTTCGATTTGATGTACAAAGAGGTGAAAAAACCGAAAATCTATGTCTACCTCTACCAAACTACGGAGCGCTTGTTGGAGAATATTAAAATGAGAGGTCGTGATTACGAACAGAAAATTGCCCCGGATTATCTTCAAAAGATTAACAAAGGGTATTTTGAATTCATTAAGGGATACCCAGAACAGAACAATCTTATTATTGAGCTGGGCGACCTTGATTTTGTTGAGAACGAAGAAGATTACGAAACGATACTTGACAAGATTACGAAGTTTGCCGTTCGCCTGCCTAACTAATCCTTCTATGCATTTATTTTAGACCAGAGATCCCAAACCACTACACCTGCACTCACCGAGATATTCAACGAGTGTTTAGTTCCATATTGCGGTATCTCTATTACATTATGACTCGCATCAACCACATCTTGCGAAACGCCTTTGACCTCGTTACCGAATACCAAAGCATACTTTTTAGCAGCGTCCACTTTTAACTCGTTCAGCATAATTGCATTTTCAGCTTGTTCAATGGACAATACCGTGTAACCGTCTTCTGCTAAAGTTCTGACCAAATCAACTGTGTTTTCTTTGTATTCCCACGCTACACTTTCGGTAGCTCCCAAGGCCGTTTTCCTAATATCTTTATGGGGAGGTTGTGCCGTTATGCCACAGAGATATATTTTTTCAATCAGAAAAGCATCTGAAGTTCTAAAGACCGATCCAATATTATTTAAACTCCTAATATTATCCAACACAATAACAATGGGAGACTTTTCCGCTTCTTTAAAAGCTTCAACATCCAATCTATCCAGTTCTTCATTCTTAAGTTTACGCATGCTATAATTTCCCGTTAGGAGTAATTTTTAGTGTTTTTACAAGGTAAAACGTTGAAGATAAACTTATCCTGAAATATCAACAATGGTTTATCATCCCTATAAAAAATAGTAATTTCGTTTTACGGACTTTCGCTGTAAAATTAAACTATTCAGATTGCTTTGGGAAAATCACAAAAAACAAAAAAGGTTACGCCTTTAATGAAGCAGTATAACACCATCAAGACCAAGTATCCTGATGCGTTATTATTGTTTCGCGTTGGCGATTTCTATGAAACTTTTGGAGAAGATGCCGTTAGGGCTTCCAAAATTTTAGGAATCATTCTCACGCATCGTAATAATGGTGGCGACCGTACCGAACTGGCCGGTTTCCCTCATCATTCGCTAAATACCTACTTGCCTAAATTGGTGAAAGCCGGTGAGCGAGTTGCTATTTGTGACCAACTGGAAGACCCAAAAATGACCAAAACCATCGTAAAGCGTGGCGTAACCGAACTGGTTACCCCAGGTGTGGCGATGAACGATGACATTCTAAACGCAAAGTCCAACAATTTCCTTTGTGCCGTTCACTTTGGCAGAAAGCTACTTGGTGTGTCATTCGTTGATATTTCTACAGGCGAATTCCTAACCTCGGAAGGCACCGAAGAACAAATAGACAAACTTTTACAGAACTTTGCCCCCAATGAAGTTTTAGTTTCAAAAAAACATAAAAACGAATTCTTAGATGTTTTTGGAAAGCAATTTCACACCTTTTACATGGAGGATTGGGTCTATCAGAACGACTACGCCCAGGAAACGCTTACCAACCATTTTAATACTAGTACCTTAAAAGGTTTTGGTGTTGACCACCTTGGTCATGGCATTATTGCTTCCGGAGTGGTTTTACATTACCTATCGGAAACCCAACATAGGCAATTACAGCACATCAACAGCTTAAAACGCATTGCCGAAGAGGAACATATTTGGATGGACCGTTTTACCATCAAAAATTTAGAGCTCTACCATTCTACAAATCAGAATGCAGTTACTCTTTTGAGTATTATTGATAAAACCCTATCACCAATGGGCGGCCGAATGCTTAAACGGTGGTTAGCACTCCCGCTAAAGAATACCGAAAAAATTAGTCGCAGACATCAGGTAGTTTCCTATTTGCACGGTCATGATGATACCTTGCTAAAAATACAGCAACGCATCAAACAAATGGGTGATTTGGAACGTCTTATTTCCAAAGTAGCTACCGGAAAGGTGAACCCAAAAGAAATTGTTCAGCTCAAGAATTCTTTGGAAGCCATCATTCCCATAAAACAACTTACCGCTCAGAGTGAAGACGAGGCCCTACAACTCATATCCGATCAGTTGCATGCCTGCGATATGCTGCGCAGCAAAATAAAGGAAATGATCAATGAAGAAGCTCCGGTTCACATTCCAAAAGGCAAGACCATTGCCGATGGATATTCAGACGAGTTGGACGAACTTCGCGGATTGGCATTTTCAGGAAAAGACTATTTAGATAAAATGCTGGCACGTGAGAGCGAACGTACGGGCATCACTTCCCTTAAAATAGCCTCAAACAACGTTTTCGGCTATTACATTGAAGTTCGAAACACCCATAAGGACAAGGTTCCCGAAGAGTGGATCCGGAAACAGACCTTGGTAAATGCGGAACGTTATATTACCGAAGAACTAAAAGAATACGAAGCCAAAATTTTGGGTGCCGAAGAACGTATTCTCAACCTAGAACAGCAATTATTTTCTCAACTGGTAGTCTGGGCACAAGAATACATTGCCCCGGTACAGAACAACGCACAGCAAATTGCACAATTGGATTGTCTGTGCGGTTTTGCGCAACTCGCCAAGGAGAACAACTATTCAAAACCAGAAATCAACGATTCTACCGAAATCAACATTAAAAATGGTAGACATCCAGTAATTGAAAAGCAATTGCCATTGGGCGAGGCATACATTGCCAATGATGTTATCCTTAACCGAGACGAACAACAGATCATAATGATTACCGGTCCCAACATGAGTGGTAAATCAGCCATTTTAAGACAAACGGCATTAATCGTACTTCTGGCTCAAATGGGGTCTTTTGTACCCGCAGAAGCTGCTGAAATAGGTTATGTAGACAAAATTTTCACCCGTGTAGGTGCAAGTGATAATATTTCAATGGGCGAATCTACTTTTATGGTAGAGATGAACGAAACCGCCTCTATCTTGAACAACCTTTCTGAGCGTAGTTTAGTGCTTTTAGATGAGATTGGCCGCGGAACAAGTACGTATGACGGTATTTCCATTGCTTGGGCCATTAGCGAATATCTACATGAGCATCCTGCACGTGCAAAAACACTTTTTGCAACGCACTACCATGAGCTGAACGAAATGGCAGCCACTTTTGAGCGCATCAAGAATTATAACGTTTCAGTAAAGGAATTGAAAGACAATGTACTTTTTCTTCGGAAATTGACCGAGGGCGGAAGTGAGCATAGTTTTGGTATTCACGTGGCAAAAATGGCGGGTATGCCCTCTCAAGTCATTCACAAAGCGAATAAAATTCTCAAAAAATTGGAGAAATCCCACTCCAGCGAAGAGCTTACCGATAAATTACAAAGTGCCCAAGATGAGATGCAACTGAGCTTCTTTAATTTAGACGACCCTTTGCTTGAACAAATAAAGGAAGAAATCACCTATCTAGATATCAACACCTTAACACCTGTTGAAGCGTTGATGAAATTGAATGAAATTAAGCGATTACTGACCAAAAACAAGAAGGCAACTTCATAAATTTCCGGACCAAAAAAACGCTGATTTTTTATTTTTAAGATTTCATATAAATTTCCTTTGCATTTTAGAGAATTGTATTAAATTTGCATCCGCATCTGTGAAAGATGCCACGTTCTTTACCTTAATTTAATATGCGAAAATAGCTCAGCTGGTAGAGCGCCACCTTGCCAAGGTGGAGGTCGCGGGTTCGAATCCCGTTTTTCGCTCAAAGAGCAAAATCTTGCTCAACAACTTAAACGCTGCTTTGTGGCGTTTTTTTGTTAAAGACTTTACCAATAGCGGCTCGAGTGGTGGAATTGGTAGACACGTTGGACTTAAAATCCAATGGACATTAGTCCGTACGGGTTCAAGTCCCGTCTCGAGTACTTTAAACCCTTGTTAATCTTATGATTTTCGAGGGTTTTTTGGTTTTTGAAAACAGGTCTACGACCAGCAAGCTATATTACTCTTATTTTCACTTCCCTCTCCATTTAGATTTTACAAGATTTTAGATTTTTAGCCATTAGAGAGGATAGCAAAATTATAATTTCCGTACCATCATAATTGTAAGATTGTTTCCTACAAAACAAAAGCAGCTCAAAATTTTATATTTTTCGTTAACCTGCTGAATTTCCTTATTTTTAAATAAGCACCAATTATAGACCCTTCCTATAAAACAACTACGTGTATATTGAAAAATCTTACTTTTTATGTAAGATACTAACCCTAAAGGACTACAATAACAAAACCTTAACACAATATACTTGTAATAGCCTTCTTTTATGATATGTTACAAGCTAAACAAATTTTATGAGGTTATTATATATAAGAAGAAAGACGAAAACAGAAAGACACTATAGCGCGAAAATGGGGCAATTGACCACCAAGGTCACTTCCATTAAGCGCTACTTCCTTGGGCTACCTGTTAGCACATTGCAGAAATACCGTAAAACCTATTACGGAAAAATAAAGAACTATGATGATTGTCAACTCTTTATCTAAACCAAACCAGAAGACTTTACTTTAGAAATTCAATACTAAACTCTTTAAAACAAAATCATGAAAGTATTAGTAATCGGAGCCGGAAATATGGGATTAACCTATGCAGAAGGCATGTCCAAATCCAAATTGCTCAAAAAAAAGAACATTATGGTGCTAGACAGCTCCGAAGAGAAACTGAAAGAACTGGATGAAATAGCGCATTTTGATGCGTATAAAACACTAGAGGAATGTGTACCACAAGCGGATATTATTTTTATTGCCGTAAAACCGTACCACGCCTCCAAATTGTTCGAAACCATTAAGCCAATGGTAAATTCTGAGCAGATTTTAATTTCTATTATGGCAGGTATCACTATTGAAGCCATGAAAGAACAGAGTGGTTTGAGCAAGATTGTTAGGGCAATGCCCAACCTTCCTGCTAAAATTGGCAAAGGACTCACATCCTACACTTCTTCAACAGAAGTTTCAAGAATTGAACTCTTAACGGTTGAAAGTCTTTTGGACACAACAGGAAAATCCATTCGTGTAAGCGATGAGAACTTTATAGACGCCTCTACAGGTATTTCGGGTAGTGGTCCTGCATATGTTTTCTATTTTATGCAAAGTATGATGGAAGCCGCTCTACAAATGGGATTCTCCAAAAAAGTTTCAAGCGTTTTAGTTAGCGAAACCTTTACAGGTGCGGTTGAACTTTTTAATCAAAACAACCTTAGTCCTAATTCTTGGATGGACCGTGTTGCCAGTAAAGGTGGTACCACACAAGCCGCACTAGATTCTATGGACGATAATAATGTAAATGAACTTATAAAAGAAGCAGCATTCGCGGCCTTTGACCGCGCTGTAGAACTTGGAAAAGAAGAACATTATGCATAAAGAACTAATTGTTATAAAAGTAGGCACCAATGTCATGACCAACAAAGACAACCGCATCGTAAGACCGGTGTTGCGTAGGTTGGTGGAACAGATTGCCGAACTTTACGAAAGGGACATACTTACTATTCTGGTTTCATCTGGATCGGTCATTGCCGGAAAAGAAGTATTGGGCAACTCTACTATTGAGAATGATACGCAAAGACGCCAGGTTTATTCGGCCATAGGCCAACCTAGAATGATGCGATTGTACTATAATATATTTCATGACTTTGGAATGAAATGTGCCCAGGTACTGCCCACCAAGCGTGATTTTAGTCCTGGAGTGCATCGCCAGAACATGATTAATTGTTGTGAAGGACTTTTATCGGAAGGGGTGATTCCTATTGCCAATGAAGATGATGCCGTGTCGGTTACCATGTCAATGTTTTCGGATAATGACGAGTTGGCAAGTTTAATTGCACAATTAATGAACGCCGATAAACTTATTATCCTAACGGATATTGACGGACTCTACACAGGGCACCCTAACGCAGATGACAGCGATTTGATTCCGCATGTAGGCCCAGAAGATGATTTTGAAAAATACATAAAAGACAGTAATAAAGCAGCTGGTGAAGGACGTGGCGGCATGGGTTCTAAATTAGATTACGCCCAACAAGCAGCAGCCAAGAGCATTCCCACTTTTATTGCCAACGGTAAAAAAGACCGTACGATTATAGATATTATTGATGGAAAAGATGTGGGTACGCGAGTAGCCATTGAAAAACAAGAAGCATAAATGAAACTAATTAGAACAGAAATAAAGAATAACGTATTGGATACTATGGTTCGCATTTTAGATGAAAATCGTGCTGAACTTTTAGAAGCCAACAAAAAGGACTTAGACCTTTTCAACAAAGACGATCAGGCGCTCTATGAGCGGTTGATCGTTGACGATAAGAAAATTGACGAAATGATTGCGGCCGTAAAGAAAGTACGTTCGCAGGAAGACCCGGTCGGCAAAGAAATTTCACATCAAGATCTACCCAACGGATTAAACGTAACTAACAGAACGGCTCCTTTTGGTACTATTATGATTATTTACGAGTCCCGACCAGATGTTACCATTGAAGCGGCCGTACTTGCTTTTAAGGCAAACAACACCATCCTTTTAAAAGGAGGTAAAGAAGCATTGCACAGTAATACGGTACTTGTAGATTTTTGGCACCGCGCCTTAAAGGAAAACGAGCTTTCTACGGATTATATTCAATTGCTGAATATGAACCGTGAAGAGACCCAAGCTTTTTTGAAAAATCCAGGACAGAAGTTAGATTTAATTGTACCTAGAGGTGGGGAGCGATTGATTGCATTTGTAAAAGAACATGCCAAATGTGCTGTTCTCGTTAGCGGTAGAGGTAATAACTTTTTATATGTTGATGAACAGGCAGATTGGGAAATGAGCATGAAGGTGATTCTAAATGCAAAGACAGCCAAAATATCGGCATGTAATGCTTTGGATAAAATCCTGATCAACTCGGACTTAGACGGTTACCAACAAAAAATGGTAGACTTAGCTAATATCCTCAAATCTAATGGAGTGAGCCTCTTGGTAGATGAGGAAGCTAAAAAGGTGTTAACAGAGGAGCCGTTAATTCAAGATCCATCCGTTTGGAAAGAAGAATTTTTGGCAATGAAATGCTGTATTGGTACGGTTAGCAAAACCGATGATGCCATTGACACCATAAACAAGCATTCCGGAGGACACTCTGCTACTATTATGACCAAAAACAAAGATACGGCCCAACGGTTTATGGAACAGGTAGACTGTGCCGCCGTATACCAAAATGCCTCTACACGCTTTACCGATGGTGGACAAATGGGTGTAGGTGCAGAATTGGCTATCAGTACCGATAAATTACATCACCGTGGGCCGCTAGGACTAAATGAGCTAGTTACGAACAAGTATTATGTTTTTGGCGAAGGACAGGTTAGAGAATAGAGAAATACATTAGTTAAATACAAATTGGATAGAAAAATGTTCGACACCCTGGAGAAAATTGATGGTGCCACCTTACACCATGGGCGCGCACATAACCGTGTGTACCTTATGGAAACGGAGCAGTACGATTGGAATTCACTCATAGACAACATGAAGACCATCGCACATAAAATGGACTATGATAAAATTTTAAGTCGAGTTCCCGAAGAGGCAAAAGAGGTTTTTAAGTCTAAAGGTCATGTGGTAGAAGCTAAGATCCCCAAACTTTATAACGGAGAAAAAGCGGGTTATTTCTTGGCGGACTACCTCAATACGGATCGTGCCAAAAGCAATATTAAAGTGAAGAAAACCATTACTTCTGTAAAGACTATTGCACTTGCTGCAAATAGCACGTCAGAAGATGCACACTTTGCTTTACCTGTGTATCTAGAAGTACGCAAACTGGAGGAAAGTGACCTTCCGGCCATTATCCAATTACATAAGAAAGCATTTCTCTCCTACCCATTCCCTATTCATGAACCTGAATATCTAAAGCAGTTATTAAAGGACAACCATGAATTCTATGGTCTTTTTGAGAAAGGTGAACTTTTGGTGTCCGCAATTTTAAAAGTTCAAGAAAGTGAATCGAGCATAGAAATTGTGGATTTTGCCACGCACCCCAACTACAATGGTCAAAACCTTAACTACTATTTAGTTCAGGAAATAAAAAAACGGGTGGTCAATAGTTCGTATAAAACAATTTACGCTCTAGTGAGAGCTACCTCCTACGGTCTGAATATCACCTTTAGCAAACATGGATTTTTATTAGGCGGTACCCTAATGAACAATACGGTCATTAGAGGAAACTTAGAAAGTATGAACGTTTGGTATTGTAATTTGTAGGAGTTCAATTCGTTTTATTTCATTTAAAAACAGCCTATCTTCTAAAAAAGATAGGCTGTTTCATTCTTATTAAACAAATAATTTTAGAGGCTGCTTACTTATTTCTAAGGGCAACTTCAAAGATGAAATAGTCACACAAAGTCGAATAAATAAGCTGAATTCTTACGTTTCATCGAAAAAATCTGTGTAATTATCTATTATTCACGTTTACCTATACACCTCGAAATCATATTACTAACCCAGCAAAACTATATTTGGTTTCTGTTTTGCATAAAAATCTAATTATATGGCCTCGAACTTTACGCAAACAACAGTCAATAATCAAAATCCAAAATTGGCTCATCCTTCGCAAAAACTAGTAGAAAAACTTTATCAATTAAAACAAAGGTTTCAATCTTCTTACTATGGTAATACAGACGGTAGGAAATATGAAAAGGCCCGTAACTTTAATATACGATTGAGCAATATCCTATTTGAGGCCAACCAAATGGCAAAAAAATTAGAATTAGTTCCGCAACGCGGTTACCTCTCTATAAATTCAGAAATCCAAAAATTGGAAAAAGAGTTGAACGAGCTTATCTAACAGAAAGTAGTTACATACTTCCTTTTACTTATATTTATAACCCAGTTACTAATTATATGAGAAAAAGGTACTATAAAATTGTTGGAATACTTTTGGTTGCCCTTATTCTCTTTATACTAGTGTGTGATTACATAATTAGCTCATCTGCAAATGGCAAGACCTTTTCTAACGCTAACCAGATTTCTAAAAACAGAGTGGGGTTAGTCCTTGGAACCTCAAAAAAACTGATTGGAGGCCTACCAAATCCTTACTATACATATCGCATAAAAGCAACACTTGACTTGTTTAAAGCCAAAAAAATAGATTTTGTATTGGTGAGTGGGGACAATGGTACGCGTTATTACAACGAACCGAATACGTTCAAAAAAGACCTTATACTTGGCGGTATACCTGCCGATAAAATTTTTCTGGATTTTGCCGGATTCAGGACTCTGGATTCTATGGTCAGGGCCAAAGAAGTTTTCGGGCTTCAAAGCGTTACCGTCATTTCACAGGAGTTCCATAATCAAAGAGCCATTTATTTGGCCGAAAAAAAAGGACTCAAAGCTATCGGTTTTAACGCAAAAGGTATTAGCGGAAAAGAGGGTCTAAAGGTTAAGTTACGTGAATATTTAGCTAGGGTTAAAGTTTTTATCGACCTGTTATTCAACACGCAACCCAAATTTTTTGGTGAAGGTATTGAGATAAAATAAACCTACCTTCTCATTTAAAAGGCTTATTTTGGTTGCCTGAATTTATCTTACGTGTCAAAACTGAAAATCCTTTTAAAAAACCTTGGACCAGGCCTTTTGTTTGCCAGTATGGCCATAGGCACCTCTCACTTAGTATTATCTACAAAGGCTGGTGCCCAATATGGTTGGCTAATGGCCATTCCCATACTTCTTGCCAATATTTTTAAGTACCCCTTTTTTGAATTTGGCGTGAGATACACCAACGTTACAGGTAAAACGCTTACTGAGGGCTATCTTAACCGAGGCAGAGCTTATCTCTGGTTTTATGCGATTATTACCCTAATCACCACTTTTACTATTCTAGCGGCCTTGTATACGGTAACTGCAGGCTTGTTCATCAACCTTTTTCAGGTACCCGAAATTTATATCAACTACATCTCACTAGCTCTTTTTGCTTTTATAAGTCTCCTGCTGATTATTGGTAAATACCGCTTCATGGAAGTTTCCTTGAAGTTTGTGGTTTCTATATTATTCTTGGCCTTACTAGTTACTACGGTAGTTGTTATTTTTAAAGGGCCAGTAGTAAAAGTAGCAGACTTTACTCCCCCTACTATTTTTGATAGTATGGGCATCTTATTTCTTATTAGTCTAATGGGGTGGATGCCCACAACCGTGGAAGCTTCTAGTTGGGTAAGTTTATGGAGCGTTGAGAAATGGAAAACACAACCCAAACCTTCTTTACGAGAATCTCTACAGGAATTTAAGGTTGGGTACTTTACAACCTCCCTTCTAGCGATTTTCTTTCTTACCATTGGCTGTATGACGCTTTACGGTACAAATACAGCATTAAGCGGAAACGCGGTAACATTTGCGGACCAGATTGTACAGTTATTCACTACACATATAGGCCCCTGGGCGTATATTCTTATCGCCGTTGCAGCATTTGCCACTATGTTCAGCACGTGTATGACAGCTCATGATGCCCTAGCACGGGTGAGCCTGGATATTATTGACCTTTTATTTTCAGATTTAAAACTGTCCGGCAATAAAAGTATTTTTGCTATTGGTGTATTAGTTTTGGCCGGGGTGAATTTCACAGTTGTTAGTGTTTTTAAGTCTAACATGGGCCAATTGGTTGCCCTAGCTACATTTGTATCTTTTGTAGTGGCACCTATTGTAGGTTACATGAACCTTAAAAATGTAATGAGCGATGAAATTCCAGATGCAGATAAACCCAAGAGACCATTGCAAGCTTTGACCTATGTGGGCATCTTATTTCTAGCTCTTTTTTCGGTATATTATTTTTGGATGGTAGTATTTAAATAGAGATTATTTAATTACTAAACTCCTCATAATTATCAATTATAAAAAGAGTCCTTAAGTTTTGCTTATGCAGAAAATCAAGACAATACACCCCGTTGGTACAGTTGTTTATAATTTTCTCTTCTCCAAAGCCTACAACCCTGTTTATATTAGCTTCAGGAACGCCATTTGTCAACAAATAGGCTTTTATGGCCATTGAACGCTTTTCTGATATTCGCTTATTAGAACTACTCCCTCCTTTACTATCCGTATGGGTTTCTATAGATATTTTAAGTTCCGGAAATTTCTTAATAGCGTCTACCACTTTATCCAGTTCCGAAGTCATTGCAATAGTTACATTGCTCTTTCCTGTTTCAAAGAAAAATTTATTTAAATCAAGTACTTTCTTGCCTTCTTTTTCTTCCACAATATCATCTAAAGACACCAATTCCACTAAGGATGGCTCTTTAAGCAACTCTTCCAGTTCCTTGGGATTGTAACTTTGTTTAAAAGTAGAATAGCCTTCTTTTCCGATTTCAATGGAAACCACATCCGTATAGGGTATTTCTACTTGATATATACCATTTGCCCCGGTCATCATTTGACTTAGTACATTTCCATCAATATCCAAAACCTTCACTTCAACATCCGATATAGGATTCTCATAAGGAGGTTTTACCACGGCCCCTTTAAATATAAGCGTACGCGGACCTGGTTTACTTGCTATTTTAAAACCATAAATATCATCGTTGCCCTTACCTCCTGGCCTGTTGGATGAAAAATAGCCCATTAACTCATGACCTTCGCCAGGACGAATAATAAATCCGAATTCATCATATTTTGAATTGATTCCTTCTCCTAAATTTACAGGAATACTCAAGGTATTGTCCGGTTGCATGTTACTACGATAAACATCCATACCGCCTAGGCCGTAAAAAACATCGGAAGAAAAGAAAAGGCTATTATCATAGACAAATGGAGCTATCTCATTACCTGGCGTGTTGATTCTAGGCCCCATATTGATAGGCTCTGACATGACCTGCCCATTATTGGTCACCACATAGTAAAGGTCCGTACCTCCATAACTGTCGTCAAAATTAGCTGCAAAATATAATCGCTCACTCTCTTCATCATAAAACGGATAGTAAAAAGAAGTACTTAAGTCTTTTAACAAAAACCTAAAAAGGCCACCTTCGTAAGCCATACCGATGGCCAGTGCATTCTTTCCTTTTTCATCAAAAGCCAGGCTTTTACCATCTACATTGGAAAGCACATAATAGGTACCCCCATTAACACTATTGTAATATGGAGTAGATTTATGAAAAGGTGAATCCGGCACTCCTTTATAGACCTTAACATTGTTTATATTCCCGCCCTTTTGAATATCTGCCTCGTAAATATCCAAATAAGACTCTCCGGAGGGGCCATATATACGTTTTGACTTATTCTTTCTTCCACTACTGAACAACAACTTATCCTCATGAAAAGCGGGTGAAAAATCTGAAAATTCACTGTTTCCGTTTAAAGTGAAAATAAAAAAACCTGCAGCTTCCACTTCTTTTTTGTCCAGTAACTGGTAATTGAACCCTGCATTTTCTATCAATTCACTTTCCAGCGTATTGCTCTTCGATTTTAAAAAGGCCTTTACTCTTTCTTGTTCCGAGATTTTGGCTAAACTCTGCAGCATCTTATTAAAACGATGGGCAGACATTATGGTATCGTTCTTATTAATATCCAAATATAATTTAGAAGCCTTATTATATTCGCCAGTCTTAAAATAAGAATCCGCTAAATTCAAAAGTTGATGGTTGGTAATAAACTTACCCTCTTGCATTTGTTTGTTGTATTCAACAATAGCATCCTCATAAGCATAGCTATAAAAATACTTATCGCCTTTGGATGTCATTTCTTGACCGAAAGACGGTGCTACAGCCCATATAAAAAGTAATATGAAGATTCTGAATTTCATAGTCTAATATTAGAAAAATCTTGGCGTATCTATTTGTTTAGGCTTCCCTTTTAAGCTCTTGCTGCTTCCGCTTGAACCATCTCCTCTACCCAGATAAAACTTAAGAATTACTTCATGTGAACCACTACTGAATTCTCCTAACGGATTTGTGTTATAATCATAGGAATACCCAATAAAACTGCCATTGGTTATCTGAAAACCTACCAAACCGCTCACAGCACTCCCTAACCGGTACGATGCTCCCATGGTAAACCGATCATTGAACAAAAAGTTAGCGCTAAGGTTTGTATTTAATGGTGCGCCATTAATATAATTAATTAAAAATGCCGGTTTAAATTTTAATGTTTCAGAGACATCAAAAACATATCCCCCAATAAAATTGAACTGCATTTTATCTTCTATAATCGTGGCTACGTCATCATTATAAATTCCATCCGTTAAAAAGTTAGGAATAGACGCCCCCAAATACCAGATATCGTCCTCATACAAAAATAAACCCGCTCCAATGGTAGGGTAGAATTTTGAAATAGTCTCACGTCCTAAGATAGGCTCTCCAGGATTTTCAAATGAACCTTTTGAAAAATCTACATTTAAAAATGAACCTCCAGCGTCCATACCAAAAGAAAGCTTGGTATTATCCGAAACATTCAACTGGTAGGAATAGGCTAATTCTACATACGTCTGAGTTGACGGTCCTAATTGGTCGCTAATGACATTAAAACCCATCCCCATTTTCTCGTTGGCAAACGGAATATTCGTCCCCAAACGAATGGTGCGTGGCGCGCCTTCAATATCAATCCATTGCGCACGATATGTAGCAGCTATTTCAGGATTTTGAACCGAGCCTACGTAACCTGGGTTGAAACTACCAATATTATACATATACTGTGTATACTGCGGTTCTTTTTGGGCAAAACCACTTGCCGAAATGAACAATACACCTATAAGCAAACAGATGTAACCGTAAAAGGATTTTAGTGTTCTATACTGCATTATCCGTATTATCTTATAAGCTGAATCCAGCCTTTTTTAGTGGTATTGGTTTCAAAACCTTCTACTGTTTCTCCTTCTTGTAAATTGACGTTCAAAACATAGAAATAAGTACCGTCGGGTGCCTGTTTACCCTCCCATGTTCCATCCCAAATAACCTCATCGGTCATTTGATCACCTTCAAAAACCACCTTTCCGTATCTATTGAAAATTTTGATATCGTAAACAAGTTCTATCGTACCAGACTCATGTTCCTTATTTATTTTAAGCACATCATTTGTACCGTCATTATTCGGTGAAAATTGATTGAAAATGATTCCTAACTCTGCTTCGGTCCTTTCAAAAACATTTACCTCTACCGTAGCTTTATTATTATCATACTTACCTTCGCTATCAACAGGAGAGGAACGAATAATCTCTGCAGTGTTTTGAAAGTTATCCGCTGAAGGAAATTGCACCCTAATTTCAAGTGTGGCAACCTCATTTTTAATTAGTTCCGGTATTAACCAAATGCCTGTTTCAGGAGTATATTCCCCTTTATTCGGCGTACTACTGATCAGGACAAAATCGGTATCTTGAGTAGAAGATATAGAGTCTAAAACCTGAATATTGGAAATAGCATTCTCATTGGAGTTATTAGTAACTTTTATAGTGAAAATAACTTCCTGACCAACCAATGGGTTTACACTTTTTAAATCAGCAAAAGGCTCTTGAATTCCCAAAGTATCGTCTTCTTTTACGATTCTTGCGAACTTCTCTAGTTTCAAATCTATCCCTTCGGGCAAATCAATATTTAAAGTAACTTCTGAACTATCATTAGCAGGGTTTTCGTCTACCGGGAACGATTGTAACAATTCGGCAACATTCGTGTATGGACCTCCTTCCAACACATCAACCGTAACGGTTAGAGTAACCGTACCACCTTCAGAAATCTCAGCAATTGCCCACTCTCCAGTAACTATATCATAACTACCATCCGTAGCAGTATGGGCTTTGTACTGAAAACCTGTTTCCAACATTTCACCTATAATAACATTCCGTGCCACACGATTAGAAAGGTTTTTGACATTGATAGTAAAAATAACCTCATCACCAGCTATAGCCTCCGCCTTATCTACAGTTTTTAATACCTCAAGATCTATAGGGGTTGGATCACAGTTTCCATTATTAATATCAGGATCACAAGCATCTAGAGGGTTGGTTCCATCTGCTTCCTCTTGTCCGTCCGTAATACCATCACCATCAGTATCACAAAGTCCGTTAGAATTATCCGGAATACAAGCATTATTGTTTGCTGGATCTAATTGATCAACAACTCCATCCAAATCTGTATCTAAAATATTAGAATCCAAAGCATCAATAATACCATCACCATCTTCGTCTAGAGGGTTATCAAAATCATCACCTACTTCATCTCCATCATTGATACCATCTTCGTCCGAATCAGGGTTATTGGGATCCGTACCCAATATAGCTTCTAGACCACCTAACAATCCATCTCCGTCATCATCCGTATCACAACTACTCACTGAAATAGTCACCTCTGCCGTTTCATTCACACAGGGCTCTTGAGCACCTGTTGTGGTATATGCAAACACATATGTACCATTTGGCAAACCTTGAAAATCCACAACATTCTCACCGTTAATAGTAACATTGGCAGGACCCGAAGACCAAGACCAATTACCTGCACTAGCCGTATCGGCAAACCTAGTATCCAAATCTAAAGTAGTAGTGCCAAATGTAGCATCATTACAGGAAGATGCATTTTCCGGGTTCCCTGCGGTAACCGGAGGAAAAACTACCGCCTCAACCGCAACCCGTGGAGCGGAAGTACAACCATTGGCTTCCGCCTCTACATAGTAGGTTGTGGTATTTGCCAAGTTATCAATAGTAAAACTAGCTCCTGTTCCTATAGGTGAACCTCCCGTTGCACGGTTAAACCAATTAATGGTAGCGTTTTGAGTAGCCGTTGCCCTCAGCACCACTCTTCCTGGCCCGCATCTACTGTCCCCAGCAGTACTTGTTACCTCAGGAGTTTCGCTCTGAGCTAACGTTAATGTTAATAAAGGGCTGGCACAATCATTGATAGCATCATAATAAAACCCGTAATAGGTACCTGGCAGGGGATCATTCAGCCTGTTATTGGGTACAAAACTACCCGTAGGGTCAGTATCATCCGTTGCCCATCGCAAGACCGTACCATTGGGTCCGCTATTAGGCGCATAGTCATTTAATCCTGTAGTTATATCATCACAAAAAGTTCGCTGTACACTTGTATCTAGAACTGGAGCTGCATTTCCAGCGGTACAAGGATCGCAATCATCAACATTTATGGTTACCGATATAGAATCATTAGTACAAGGTGTCTCAGCACCTGTTGTTGTAAACGTATAAACATAAGCACCTTCCGGCTGCCCTCTAAAGTTCACTTGATTATTGGCTCCCGTAGGATTTACCGTTGCTGGTCCTGAAGTATAGGCCCAAGTACCTGCATCATTACCTGTAATTAATGAATTTAATGGAATACGAGTCGGTCCAAATTCATCATTAGCATTATTACACGCGTTTGAAGGAGTTGTTACCGTACCTACCGATGGCGGAGTATTAAACGTTATGGTAACCGGGTTACTGGTCGTAAAACAAGAATTGTCATCCGCCCAATATACGGCGTGATAGGTACCGGAAGCTGTTATTGTGGCAGCCCTTAAAGCCCCTTCCGTTGTTGGATTGGCCGTATCACTCCACCGGAGCGAACTCCCTGCAGGTGCGCCACCTGCACCATCTACTACGTACGTATTTAAATTAACAGAGGCCGTTGGAGGGTTACAAACTGCATTAGCCCTTCCGTTAATAGTAGGAGGTGTATCTCCTGCCACACAATCATTATCAATGATCGTTACCGTGCGATCTGCAACCAACATTTCGGTATGACCGAACTGAGCTGTATTACTAGGGTCTCCAAGAGTTAGAATTATCGTTTCATCGGGTTCTGGGGTTGCATCAGGAGTGGGGTCTACAACTATAGTTTGGGGTGTATTATCACCATTAGCAAAAATTAATTGACCGTTCACAGGACGAGTTGCCGTATAATCCGTACCAAAAGTAGCTGAGCTCAGATTTGCACCTGTAGCGTTAAAATTGTAAGGAACGGTAACATCCGCCCCAGTCGCATTCACCTTATCAAGAGAAAGAGTAAAGGTTGCGGTGCCTGCAGCATCTTCAGCTAGAGTTGCAGGTGTTCTGCTTAAAGTAAATTCGCCCTCATCATTATCCTGAATTGTAAAGGTTATTTTATTATCAGTTGGATGTCTACTTCCTCCTCCTGACACACCGTTAACTACAGGTATTTCAATAGTAATTGTTTCATTTAGTTCTATCAATTGATCATCAGCAATGTTAATATCAACTAGATGTTGAGATGTTAATGCATTGAACTGAAATGTTACTGGAAAGTTTTGGTAATCGCTACCCGAAGTTGCCGCATTTGCGCCGGCAAGTACACTAAGGTTCACAGTATTCGTACCAAATACAGGCCCCCCTGCTTTAGAAACCCTAAATGACAGTATCGCACCTCCTTCTTGTGTCGTTGTCGCCGACGTCGCCGTTAGAGAAAATGTCTGAGCATTAGCAAAATAGCCAACACCCAAAAACAATAAAAATACTAGTACTGCTTTACCCAGTGCTCTCAAACTTTGGGTGAAGCCTATTTTTTTCTTTTTCAATTTCATAACTGTCCTTTGAACAAAAATTCAATTCACAGCAAATAAAGTAGGTCGTGGCTAAATGGGCGTCAATATTACTAAAAAAAATGTCCGCAACCGTAAATTTGGGGTTAAATCAAGGTTTTACGGACGAACTACATCATATACGGATAAAACATCAACTTGGGATATCTGCCGACTGACTTTCTGCTCCCGGAGCGATTTTTCTAACCAATCCTTGCAACACTTTTCCTGGTCCAACCTCAATAAACAAGGAAGCGCCGTCTTTCACCATATTTTCCACACTTTGCGTCCATTTTACGGGAGCGGTCAATTGTGAAATGAGATTCTTCTGAATTTCCGCGGAATCACTCACTGCTACAGTAGTAACATTCTGATATACTGGACAATTAGGTGTTGAAAATGTTGTATTTTCAATTGCTGCCGCCAACTCTTCCCGGGCAGGCTCCATTAATGGTGAGTGGAATGCACCACCTACAGGAAGCACCAAGGCTCTTCTTGCTCCGGCTTCTTTCATATTAACACAGGCTGCTTCAATAGCTTCTACTTCGCCAGAAATAACCAGTTGCCCTGGGCAATTATAATTTGCTGCGACAACCACCCCAGGTGTTTCTTTACATATTTTTTCTACGATAGCATCTTCCAATCCTAAAACTGCAGCCATTGTACTCGGTTTAAGCTCACACGCTTTTTGCATTGCCAACGCACGTTGCGAAACTAATTTTAATCCATCTTCAAAACCCAAGGTTCCATTGGCTACCAATGCCGAAAATTCACCTAATGAATGACCTGCTACCATATCCGGTTTAAAGCTATCCCCCATCACTTTACTCAAAATAACCGAATGCAAGAAAATGGCCGGTTGCGTAACTTTAGTTTGTTTTAAATCTTCAGGCGTACCCTGAAACATAATATCGGTAATAGAAAAACCAAGGATTTCATTGGCTTTTTCAAATAGCTCTTGCGCTAATGGGTACTTTTCGTAAAGGTCCAAGCCCATACCTACAAACTGTGCTCCTTGTCCAGGAAATATATATGCGTTCATTCTTTTTCGTTTTTTGGTGCCTGCAAAAATAACAAATTAAGTATAAGTCCCAACTCGGATGCCTACTCTTCTTATTCTTTGAACCAACTGGAATACATCACATAATTGTTAGCAATACGGTCTATCTCACCTGAGCTCAGCTCAGGACTGATGTCCTTTATCTTTTTAGCAGGTGTTCCTGCAAAAACACTTCCAGAGGGTACATGGGTTCCTTTTGTAACTACGGCTCCCGCCGCAATAATACTATTGCTCTCCACAACACAATCATCCATAATTATACTTCCCATACCCACCAATACATTATCTTTTAAGGTGCAACCGTGAACAATAGCATTATGACCAATGGAGACATTATTACCGATTGTTGTTGGCGATTTCTGGTACGTACAGTGCACTATGGCTCCGTCTTGAACGTTCACCTTATTGCCCATTTTAATAAAATGTACATCTCCCCTAAGCACCGCATTGTACCAAATACTACATTGATCGCCCATAGTTACTTCGCCCACGATAGTAGCATTTTCGGCAATGAAACAATCATCTCCAAATTGCGGTGTTTTTCCGTTAATTGTTTTTATCATAGTTTTTCTTATTAATGTTCTTAAAAATAGGCCAAAAGGTCTTTCTTTTTTGATGCGGACACCAACAGTTCTTTTCCGTTGGAAACCACTACGCTTCCTCCTTTTCCTTTTTTGTACTTGATTACCTCATTTACGTTCACCAAGTACGATTTGTGAATACGGACAAACGGAAAGCTAGCCAATGCTTCTTCAAAATATTTTAGAGTCTTGCTAACAAGTATCTTTTTATTCTCTAGATAGATTTCCGTATAGTTATCATCTGCCTTACAATAGAGAATATCTGCCACATTCAACACCTGAAAACCGTCTTGCTGCGGCAAGGTTATCTTTCCTTGAACGGATTTCAATTTGGGCTGCAGGACCATGTCTTCAAGTTCATTTTCCTTCTCCTTAATCTCTTGAACATAACTTACCGCTTTTATGAGCTCATCAATATTTATAGGTTTCATAAGATAGTAGGCCGCATGATTATTTAAAGCGTCCATAGCATACTGATTATACGCCGTTACAAAAACAGTTTCAAAAGTACGGTCCGGTAATTGGTCCAGTAAATCAAAGGCATTGCCAAAGGGCATTTCTACATCTAAAAATACAAGGTCCAAATCATGTTTTCCGATAAGCTCCAATCCTTCTTGAATGGATGCAGCTTCACCGACTAAATTTACGTCGGCACAATATTTTGACAGATAATTACGGAGTATTTCGCGGCTATTGGCTTCGTCTTCAACAAGTATGGCGTTTAATTTCATAGTAGGGTTTTTGGTAGGGATTGAACCTCATTAGTCTTTTCTCAAAACGAACAGCACTTTTGTACCGGAACCATCTGCAGAAAGGTCAGAAATAGCTACATCTACCTTATTTTTATACATATCGTTTAGAATAGCAATCCGTTTTTGAATGTTACCCATACCTTTGGATTTTTGCTTCTTTTGGTTTTGGGTCTTTAGTTGAGATGATTTCTTTCTTCCAATACCGTCATCGGCAATACTTATTTCTATGGATGTTGCTCCCTTTGGCTGTACATCAATTTTCAAAAGTCCTTTTTCTTCTTTGTACCGAAGTCCGTGCCAAATCGCATTTTCAATATAAGGCTGAAGCAACATGGGCGGAATCTCAAAGGACGAAATATCAATATTCTTATCTACGTTCAGCTCATAATCAAACTTATCCGGAAAACGGGAGTGTTCTAGCTTCACATACAGTTCTAGCTGTTCTAATTCTTTTGTAAGCGGAATAAAATCTTCCTCCGAATTTTCCAATACCGAACGCATTAGAGTTGAAAACTCACTTAAAAACCTGTTAGCACTACGCTCATCGCTCTTAGCTATGTAATTATTTACAGAGTTTAGTGCATTAAATATAAAATGCGGATTCATCTGTGACCGCAACGACTTTAAAGCCAAAAGGTTATTGGCCAATTTTTGTTGCTGATTGCTACGGTAAAAGAAAAATGCAGCCAAACCGAGTAATATCATTCCAAAAATAAGCGAATAGATAATCCATTTTTGACGCTTGTTGTTTTCTTGAATCAATTGCTGTTCCGTCAATGCCAGGTCATACTTGCTTTGTGACAACTCCCGTTCTTGCTCTAAACCGGAAATACGGTTTTGCTTAGAGGCTATCTCACGGTTAAATCGTGCCGCTCGTGATATCTCCTGTTCTTTGCGTACATAAAGCGTATCTACCAAGGACACATAATCTCTATAGGTTTCAAAAGCCTTGGGATAATCGCCCTTATATTCAAAAACTTCAGAGAGTTTTCGGGTTGCATCTTTCTGAACTACCAAATCATCTTCAGAGCCGGCTTCTTCTATACTTTCTTTAAGATAAGGAATGGCCTCATCATACTTATCTTGCGCTATATAGGCATTAGCTATTTTGTAATTGATACGTTGCGAAGTAATGGAATCAAAATCACCCCGTGCTTCCCGCTTACTAGTTTTACCCAAAGGAAGCGTCTTTAATTCATTAAGACTTTTTTTACGTAATTCAATCTCGGCACCGTACTGACTTTTCTGGTTATAAAAATCAGCTACTTTTTCTTTTTCCTGAACAGCGCGTTTTGGCTCAAGCCCTTCCGTAAGCTTTAATGAACTCTTGTAATATGCACTTGCTTCTACCAATTTATCATCCTGGGCATAGGTGTCGGCTATCTTAGAATTTAAATCGGCCAACTTGGGTGTAATTTGGTTTTTTCTGGCGACCAAGATTCCTTCTTCATAAAAAGCTACTGCTTTTCCAATAAGTCCCAAGCCCCTATAGGCGTCACCTAAACTTTCGTTTAATCGTACATTTTGATAAGGTTCCAGACCTTCTATCTTCAGCAATGGACCCAACTCTTTCTCGGCTTCCGAGAACTGTTTGTTCAGTATATACACTTCGGCCAAAAGAAGAGTGGTCCGGGTTGACTTATGGGCTTCAAGCGCATCTTTATAATTGGTAATCGCTAAATCATATTGATTGTGATATCGATATACTTCGCCCAAAGCCACTAAAGATTCCGAAAGCGACTTCTTATCCGCTTGCTTACCTAATACCGCAATAGAATTGGTGATATAATCAATACTGCGTTCAATATCTGTTTGCTTATAGCTATTGGCCGAATCTAAATACACCTGATGCAGGTTGTTTTGTGGCTTGGACATTTTACTGCTACGCACCTCTTTTTGTGCCCACAAGCTCATTGTGGAACATCCTAAAAACAAGAAGATCAATATGTAACGGATTGTTTGCATTTAATTATTTGTACAACGTAAACTTAGTTGAATTATGCGGCACTAAAAAACCACATTTTTCACTAAACCCTCAAAAAATGGATTGTTTTATAGGCTTCCCACACCCAAAAGGTACGTTCCCTACTTCAGAACGCCAGTTCCCTCAAAACAGGTTTTTCAAGAACTAAGTTGCTTCTACTTTTACCTCATCAACAGAAAAAACAGAAACAAATTAATAGCCTCTAAATAGTGCTTTAAAAATTTAAATTATGAAAAACACAGGAAAGATTCTAGGATTAGCTTGCATGTCATTTGCCATCACCAGTATGTACGGTTGCGAGCTAAAACCTAAAAAAGCAACAGCGGAACCCGTACTGGCGCAAGTATTTTCGCCCATACATGACGAAAAACCAAAAAACAACACCGTAAAAATTGCGCTGCTACTAGATACCAGTAATAGTATGGACGGACTCATCAACCAAGCAAAATCTCAGCTTTGGGATATTGTAAACAAGTTTACCTATGCCAAATGCGGAAATGAAGAAAGACCGGAACTGCAAATTGCACTGTATCAATATGGCAACGACAATTTATCTTCCAGAGAAGGTTACATTCAGCAAGTATTGAATTTTAGTGGAGATTTGGATGATATCTCAGAGAAACTCTTTTCATTAACAACTAATGGTGGAGAGGAATTTTGTGGCGAAGTAATTCACACCTCATTAAAGCAATTGAATTGGGGCGACAACCCAGACAATCTAAAAATGATTTTCATTGCCGGTAACGAACCTTTTACCCAAGGCAAACTAAACTATAAAGATGCAGTGATTAACGCAAAAGAGAAAGACATTGTGGTGAATACCATTTTCTGTGGAAACTATCAGCAAGGCATTAATTCGGATTGGAAAAACGGCGCTGTCTTAACCGGAGGAGAATATATAGCTATTGACCATAATCGTAAAGTGGTTCACATAGACACGCCTTATGATGATGTCATCATTAAGCTAAATTCTAAATTGAACAAGACCTATATTTCATACGGTGCTTTGGGTAGCGCCAAAATGGAACAACAGCGTACTCAAGATTCCAACGCTTATGAATTAGAAGAGGTGGTTGCGGTAAAAAGGGCAGTGAGTAAAAGTTCTAGACTTTATAACAATAAGAAATGGGACTTGGTAGATGCATCCGATGATGCCTCTTTTGATATCGCAAAAATAGAGGAAGATGAACTGCCCAAAGAGTTAAAAGGAAAGTCTAAAGATGAAATGGAATCTTATATTAAAGAAAAGAAATCCGAACGCAGTAAAATTCAAAACGAGATTCAAACATTGAATGCGAAACGCGAGCAATTCATTGCCGAAAAGCAAAAAGATGGCGAAAAAGGTGAATTGGAAAATGCGATGCTAGAGGCGATTAAAAAGCAAGCGGCTAAAAAAGATTATAAGTGGGAGGAATAAACCTCTAATACTTAAAAAACAAAAGCATTCCGATGAGTCGGGATGCTTTTATTTTTTATCTGGCTCTTTTTTTCTGCTTTATTGAGCTGCAGGACAGTAACAATCGTACCTGCGTTCTTTTTGTCCAAAATCGTAACCCAAGGTTATTTGGTGAAAGCCACCGCTATCAAAACGAATATCTCCTGACTGATATGAATAGTTGTACGAGACCATAAAGTTTCCAATATTAGCCCCTACGATTGGAGTAAACAGTTGTAAACGCTGTTCGCCAAAACTATCTGAAGTAGCAAACTGTGCTCCTTCAAAACTTCTTCGGTATGACAATCCGCCCCAAATGCGACCAAAATCTACGTCTTTGTAGACTTTTGCATTAAGGTCAATAGACGTTTCTTCCGTAAACTCGCTCATCTGAAATAACACGGAAGGCTCTAATTGCCATTCTTGCTTTCCAAAAACATAACCTACTGAAAACAAATACCGTCGTAAATTATCTATTACAGGAACGTTATCCGGGTCCTGTCTCCCAAAACGATATAAATTACGCTTACTACTCAATAGGTTGTTTATTGCAAAGTGGGCATAAAACTCCATAATATTGTATGAGAAACCAAGGTCCATATTAAAGTACCCTTCGCTAATCTTACTTCCTATTAAAGCGTTATCTGGTTGTGCAGAACGAAATTCGGTTTCATCTAAACTGCTCTGTAAATATGTAGGACTCAACCCAAAAGAAAACTGATTTAATGTCCGCCCATCCCCTCCAAGCTTAAGGTGGTGAGCATAAGTCAGCTTAACGCCAGTCTGAGCGTGGTAGCCATTCGCATCATTAAAAATGATAGCACCTACCCCACTATTACTTTCACCTATTCTAAAATTGGTATTTATAGTCTGTAAATTTGGGGCATCATCTACACTAAACCATTGCATTCTTGCCGTGGCCCTTATCTTTCCGCCCTCACTAATACCGGCCATTGATGGGTAAACGAGATAATAGTTATCGGCTAAATAATCAAAATACACGGGAATACCCTCTTGTGCCGTAGATTGAAATGCAAAGGAGAGTGACGCGAGTAAGAGCAGTAAACGGTATTTCATCGGGTTGATATAATGAGGATAATTGATTGATCGCCTAAATATAAGGTATAACGGATGAAACGTTACATTATTATATAGTCAATTCCATACGGACTGTTCGAAAATAGGTTGTATTTTTACAAAAATTTTGACACCATGAAGGAGTATACAATTACGGTTGTTAAAACCAACAACCCTGCGATTCTTAAATTTGAGACGAATCACTTTTTAACAAAAAACAAGAACTACGAGTTCAAAAACATAGATGAGGCCAAAAATTCACCTTTGGCACAACAGCTTTTTTACCTACCGTTTATTAAGACGGTATACATCTCTGGAAACTTTATTGGTCTTGAGCGCTATGATATAGTTGCATGGGACGATGTAAAAGATGAAGTCGCCCAGCAACTGGTAGATTATCTAAATGCAGATGAACCTATTGTAAATGAAGTAGAGGAAACGTCCAAAAAAGTGGCTATTACAGTTTATGCAGAGGTAACCCCTAACCCATCTGTAATGAAATTTGTTGCCAACAAACCTATTGTACCCGCTGCTTTTGAGTTTAAGAATATAGACGAAGCCAAAAATTCCGAGTTGGCGAAGCAGCTCTTTAACTTTCCGTTCGTAAAAGAGGTTTTCTTTGATATGAATTACGTTTCTGTTAGCAAATATGACGTTGCGGAGTGGGAAGATGTCACCATGCAGTTACGCGAACATATACGGGAATACCTTGCCGATGGCAACGAAGCGGTATCCGAAAGCGCAATAGCTAAGGCAAAAGAAGCTCCTCAAGGAGAAAGCGCTGGATCAAACCAACCTGTAGGGGATTTAGACGACACATCTCAGCAGATAGTTGATATCCTTGAAGAATACGTAAAACCAGCAGTTGCCAGTGACGGTGGCAACATTCTTTTTCAATCTTACGAAGAGAATAGCAAAACGGTAAACGTTATTTTACAAGGTGCCTGTAGCGGTTGCCCTTCATCAACCTTCACTTTAAAGAACGGCATTGAAACCATGTTAAAAAATATGATGGGAGACAAAGTGAACGAAGTAGTTGCTGCTAATGGTTAATGAACTAATTTTTACAGGTTTAGAATCAATAAACCTGACCAATATTTTCGTAATTTGAAACGAATCATAAAAACAAAATATTATGGCAGTTTTAAAAGTTATAGAAGTATTGGCAAATTCTGATAAAAGTTGGGAAGATGCAACCAAACAAGCGGTTGCCCAAGCTTCTAAATCAGTGAAGAATATTAAATCCGTTTATATTAACGAGCAAAGCGCAACAGTTACTGACGGAGAAATGGATAATTACCGTGTAAACGTAAAGATTACTTTTGAAGTAAACTAAGCGTAAAACACCAAATAAATGGAGCGTTGCAACCCCGTTGCAGCGCTTTTTTTATGCTCTAAACAATTAACAATACCGGTACTTCTAACAAATTAAAACTGTAGGTTCACCATCATTTTGGATACATATGAACAAAGTGTTGACCCATTTAGGCTATACACCTTGGATTAACATTAGTTTAATGATTTCAATTTGATTGCCCCTGCCGTATTTAGTAAGTTGCGCCCTTACAAAAATAAAGCCATGGAAAAATTCACAGATTACCAAGAACATATAGACAAAGCCATAGAGTGGACATGGGAGATATTACCAGACCTAGTAATGGCATTAATTATACTATTCTTAGGACTATGGATAGTAGGCTTTCTCAACAAAATGGTCCGCAAATTCTTTGAAAAGAAAGATTACGACCTTGCCCTGGAAAGTTTTTTACAGAGTTTTATAAATATAGCGCTTAAGGTTTTGCTTTTTGTTTTGGTGATTACCCAGTTGGGAGTTAAATCATCATCACTTATTGCCATCATTGGTGCCGCTGGTCTTGCCATTGGTTTGGCCTTACAAGGTTCACTTTCAAATTTTGCGGGCGGTGTCCTTATTCTTCTTTTTAAACCTTTTAAAATTGGCGATTGGATATCAGCTCAAGGAGTAGATGGTTCCGTGAAGGAAATCACCATTTTCTACACTAAGGTAAACACCTTCGGAAACCAACTTGCTATAATTCCCAATGGGCAATTATCGAACAATAACGTTGTAAATTACAGCGCTATGCCCACTCGTAGGGACAATATAAAAGTAGGTATTGGTTATAGTTCCAATATTAAGGTTGCCAAAGATATTATGTTGGATATCTGCAAAAAAAACGAAAATGTACTTAAGGACCCTGCGCCAGAAGTTTATGTTGATGCTTTAGGCGATAGTTCCGTTAACCTTAGTTTACGGTTCTGGGCAGAGAACTCCGTTTTTTGGGCAGCTCACTTCTTTATCATTGAAGAAATAAAAAGAAGATTTGATGAAGCTGAAATTGAAATTCCTTTCCCACAACGCGATGTACATGTAAAAGGAGAAGCTTTAAAAGCAAAAATCGATAATTAAACAGATTACTTTTTTTTCTTCTGCTGAAGAATAAAATCTTTTAAATAATAAGGTTCAAAGTAGGCCACGTCTTCAAAGTGGTCCGCTTTGAACTTTTTATATGATAGCTGGGCCATTTCATTGGCGGAGGGCACAACTGAGACATCAAAACTCAGATTAGGATGTGATACTATGGTCTTGCATTTTTCTGCTCCATTCCCTATTAAAATTACTTTTCCTTTTTCTAAAAATTCACCGAAAGAATTTTCATCTATAATTTCTGCCTCTGTAGCTCTCACCTCATCTTTATCCGAGTTAAATACGGCAGAATACACCTCCATACGGCGCGCATCTAAAACGGGGATGATATACTCTATTTCATGGGAAGTAACTTGTTCCGCCATACTACCCAGGGTAGCTATTGAAATTAAAGGAATATCCAAAGCAAAGCATAATCCCTTGGCGGCAGAAACCCCTATGCGCAAACCTGTGTAGGAGCCTGGGCCTTTACTCACGGCAATGGCATCCAATTCAGAAATATCTAAATTTATTTCTTTCAGTACTTCTTGAATAAAAATATGTAATTGCTCTGCATGCGAATAATTAGGCGTATCGTGCTCCTTAAGTGCCAAAATACGCCCTTCTTTAGCAACACTGACCGAACAGTTGGTCGTTGCCGTTTCTAAGTTTAAGATTATGCTCATAAGGCTGCAAAGATACATGAGAAGATTAAAACTCACACATAAAAAAACCTGCTCGGTTTTACACCGAACAGGTTTCAAATTACATTTTATGATTTACTCCTATTTCAATTCCAAAGGAAGCCCAAAATAGAACTCAAGAACTTTTAGCCTAAAAATATAGTCGTACTTGGTTCTTATCAATTCAGCCTCTGCATTATCCACTCTAGATTGCGCCTGACTGAAATCAAAAGCATTCATAAGCCCTACATCATAGCGCTCTTTAGAATAGTCATACGCCAAACGTCTTGCATCTAACGTTTTTTGAGCTGCCTCATACGCTTTTGCAAAGCTGGTGACATCTACATATGCCTGATTGATATCTGTTTCCAAATTTAATTTATCCTGCTCTAGTTGAAGTTTGGCTTTCTCTACATTTATTTTAGATCGCTTTATATTGTTATTTACGCTAAAGCCATTAAAAATCGGAATGTTTAATTGAGCTCCGTATGAAATACCATCATTGATCCACAATTGATTCGTAAAACTTTCCGCAGGAACTATAGTTCCCGTGGAACTGTCAAATCCACCTTGATCCGAATATCTGGTATTATAATTGAAAAATGCGCTCAAAGTTGGGTAAACAGCACCTTTTGCAATATCAAGGTCTTTTTGCGCTAGATCAATATTAGACTGTGAGAATTTAATATCGTTTCTAAAACTTAAAGCCTCGGCAAAAATTTCTTTTGGAGATTTATTTCGTACTTCAGAAGGTGGAACCTCAATATCTGCATCTAGCACATCAAAGTTCTCATAATCTGTTATCTGTAGTAATTGTGCTAAGTTAATGCGGGAAATCAATACCTGGTTTTCCGTATTTACAATTTGCTGATCCAAAGTTGCCAGGGTAGCTTCAATCTCCAGCAAATCGCCATTGGGAAGGACTCCAGCATCCACAAGCTCCTTAGACCTCTTTAAATCCTGCTCGGACACGGCAAATTGTGCTTTAAAAACCTTTAAAGTTTCCTTGTTGGATAGTATTTGCAAATAAGCATTGGCCACCATTAACCTAATATCATCTTTTAAGTCATCTAGACGATACTGATTGGATATCTCATTTAGTTTTGCTCGATTTAAACGGTGAAGATTACGCAAACCGTCAAATAGTGTCAAAGAAGAAGTAAGTCCTCCGCTCGCACTTAAAATTGTGGTTGTTACAGGTTGATTTGTAGTGGGATCAAAAGAAAGACCCGTACTACCTGTAACACTAGACGAAGCGTTTAAGGCCGGTAACATAGAACCCACGGCGTCAGATTTATCTATTAGCGCATTCTGCAGATCCAACTCATACTGTTCTATAGAAAGGTTATGTTCTACGGCGTAGTCCACGCATTCCTGCAACGTCCAGTTTTTCTGCTGTGCGCTGACCGCTCGAATAGAAAATAAGAGCAGTAATGCTGTTAGTTTAAAATTCATTTTGTGATTTTTTGATTATGATTGATGATTGTTACTCTTCTTTATCGGCCTCTTCCTCTTCGTCTTCTCCTTTTTTAATGGGCTCCGTTTTACTCCAGACCTTTACTTTATCAGACTCTGTTAATCCTGAAACGATTTCAACGTTTACACCGTCCGAAATCCCGATTTCAATATCCTTTCTCTCAAACTCCTGATTACCGGTTTCAACTTCTACAAAGGGTTCATCCGTCTTTTTATCGAATTGCAACAACGCTTCCGGTATAACCAAAACATCATCTTTTTTCTCCAAGACCAATGAAGCGTTCGCACTGTATCCAGCTCTAATAAACACATCGTCCTTAACTTCTACATCACCCTCAATCTTAAACTGTACCGCACCTGTTTCTTCAATTCCTTTTGGAGCAATGAATCGTAATTTGGCATCTAGCTCAGCACCTTCTACAGCACCCAAGCTAATTTTTAAAGGCGTACCTACTTCCAATTTGGCAACTTCACCTTCATCTACCTTACCTTCAAAAATCATCTTACTTAAATCGGCAATTGTAGCTATTGTGGTACCGTCATTAAAATTATTACTCTCAATAACCTGATCACCTTCTTCTACCGGTATTTCTAGAATGGTGCCGTCTACAGTTGCCCTAATATTGGTATTGGCACTTGTAGAACCACCTGCCGAACCTTGACGGATAATCTGATAATCTGCCTTAGCATTATCAAGTTCCTGTTTCGCTTGGTCATACTGCAATTGTAAGGTGTTAAAATCCTGACTAGATATAACACCTTTATCAAAAAGCGATTTATTTCTGTTGTATTCTATCTGAGTATTGTTTAGCGCCAACTCGGCATTCCTTACCCTACCTCTAGACTGATTAAGCGACTGCTCATTAGGAACAACTTTAATTGTTGCTATTAATTCTCCCGACTTCACCTTTTGGCCCTCCTCCATATAAATCTTTTGGATGATACCCGAAATCTGTGGCTTAATTTCAACCTCATCTTCAGGAACCACCTTACCCGTAGCTACCGTTTTCTTTTCAATATTAGATATGAAAGGCGTTTCGGTTTCGTAGGTAACGGCATCTTTGCTATTCGACTTTACAAAAAAAGCTGCGGCCCATAAAGCGCCTAGCACCAAAATACCAATTAAGATATATTTTACGATCTTGTTCATTTTTCAGGTGTATTTGTTGTCTATTGGTTTTGTTGTTTTCTGTTTTGTTACAAAATTCTCTATTATTCTTCTCTAAGGGCATCAATTGGTTTTATACTCACCGCTCTTTGGGCAGGTATAAGCCCTATTAAAGTTCCAAGTACTACCATTATCACCAATGCTCCAATTACATAGGGTATAGGTACAGTAGGATTGGTATACGGAAAATCTATATCTTGAGTAGCACTACTAATTCCTGCCAATGCCAATGCTCCTAGAATAATTCCCATGATACCTGCAATAACAGTCAAGAAGACCGATTCTAATATAATTTGATTACGTACCTCTGCCGGCGTAGCCCCTAAAGCTCTTCGCACCCCAAGTTCTTTGGTCCGTTCTTTCACGGAAATAAGCAAGATGTTACCAATACCTATGACGCCCGCCAATATGGTGGCAATACCAACAATCAACGAAAGAAAGGTTATACCATCTGCAAAGCCCACAATTTTATTAAACTGCTCCCCTAGGTTGAAAGACCCAAAAGCACGATCATCATCTGGATGCACATGATGCAGGTTCTTTAAAAGATTTTTAATATTCTCTTCTACTTTAAGTACATCTACATTATCATAGGCCGCAATTGAAAACCAACCCACATTATCACCCGTATTATAAAGTTTTTTAAAAGTCGAAAACGGAATAAAAATATCTCCATCTCCACCAAAACCACCACTGGGATCGTACTTATGAACCCCTACAACCTGAAAATAAACATCATCAATCTTAAAATAACCTCCAATTGGATTTTCATTTTTATCAAAAAGCTCCTTCTGTGTCCGCTCGCCTATTACAGCTACCTTTCTTGCCTGATTGATATCTTCATCGTTAATAAACCTGCCACCCTCATATATTTTCTTAGGTGCAATTTTGGTAAACGCAGGAAAATCCCCGAATAGCGAATAACTACCTGTTTTATTATTACGGCCAATATTTGCCGGTGGAGAGCCAAAAAAACCACGTACGTTTCTAGGAGCTATATACTCTACTTCCGGAATGCGATTCTGAATCATTACCGCATCATCTAGCTTTAACTGCATCTGCCTACCGGTCTTGTATCCTTCATTGGGCATACTCGTACTTTGCCCCCATACGAACATACTATTCCGAGCAATACTCTCAAACATACTTTCAAAACCATTGTCCATACCCTTGGCCGCACCGGAAAGGGCTATATAAATGAAAATACCCCATAGTACCCCTACTACGGTAATTACAGTCCGAATCTTGTTCTTACTGATCGAACCGAAAATCTCTTGCCATGTATTTCTATCGAATATAAAATTCATATTATTCGTCTCTTAAGGCTACAATGGGTTTTATACGGGCAGCGCGTCTTGCCGGAACATAGCCTGCAATTGCTCCGAAAATTATAAGAACAATAGTTGCTGAAATTGCTATACTGATATCTATGTATGGATTGGTTATAAAAAAGTCTTTCAGCTTGTCTCCCAAAGAACTTAAAATAACAATACCAATAAGCATTCCCACAAAACCAGAAACCGTAGTAATAAAAACCGATTCCAATAAAATTGTTCCTATAACAGCTTTTGGCGTTGCCCCAAGTGCCTTTCGTATACCCAACTCTTTAGTCCTTTCTTTTACCACAAACACCATTATATTACTGATCCCTATAATACCGGCTATGATGGTTCCAAAAGCCACAAACCCTACTATAATTTGTAATACACGTGCAAACTGTTGGTTTTGCTTTAACTGATCAGCTATATTTCTTATAAAAATGCCGTTCTGGTCTTTAGGATTGATATATTTTTTAGAGCGTATAAATTTGTCCAAACTCTTATCAAAAGCCATAGCACCGGCGTACCCGATCTCTGGTTTAAAACCAACCACAATTTGATTGATTTTATCTGTATTTTTTTCGATTAATTGACGTGTAGTGTAGGGTATAAAAATAATACGTTCCTCATTATCCCCACCATCATCTTGAAATACACCTATCACTTTAAAAGAGCTTCCGCCTACATCTATATACTTTCCTATTGCATTCTTGGCTCCAAAAAGATCTTCTTCTACTAAACGACCTATGACCGCATATTTGGTCTTATTCTTAATGTCCTGCTCATTCAAATAACGACCTTTCATCATAATGGTCATTTCATTGAACTGATGCGCCGGTCCAACGGCTTGAGTTGTATAACTGTTAGACTCGTTCATATAACTGACTGTGTCTTGACGGGTAATTCTTGGCGTAATATACTCTAAGAACAATGGAAAGTTCTTCTCAATATCTGCCAAATCACTATTATCAAACTCAATTACCCTATTGGATTTGTAGCCTTTATATGGCATAGTTGTCCTACCCGGGAACACAAAAAGAACATTGGTTGCATCATCTCCAAAAAAATCGTCAAATGTATTGATAAGACCGTTCCCAAAACCAAAGAGGACTACAAAAATGAGAATACCTAAAGCAACCGTAAACCCCGACAAAAAGGTACGTAGCTTATTCTTCTGAATAGTCTCAAAGATCTCTTTCCAGTTGTCTCTATTTAACATACTGAGCGGCCCTAACCTGTTCTACTTTTTTATCCTCTACAATTACGCCATCCTTTAAATGCACTATACGTTTGCACATATGCGCAATATCTTCTTCATGAGTTACTACAAGAATTGTATTTCCCTCGTCATTAATTTTTTGAATTAGGTCCATAACCTCATACGATGTTTTGCTATCCAAAGCTCCTGTTGGCTCATCGGCCATTAAAACTTTTGGCTCGGCGGCCAGGGCTCGTGCAATTGCAACTCTTTGTTTTTGCCCTCCTGAAAGTTCATTGGGTAAGTGCGTAGCCCATTCCTTTAGCCCTACTTGTTCCAAGTATTTTAATGCTTTTTCTTCTCTTTCCTTTCTTGCTACTTTTTGATAATACAGGGGCAAGGCCACATTCTCCATGGCACTCTTGTAATTGATAAGATTAAAAGACTGAAATATAAAACCTAAAAATCTATTGCGGTACTTGGCCGCTTTTGTTTCGTTCAGGTTTTTTATGGGAACACCGTCTAAATCATACGTACCGGAATCTGCTTCATCTAACATTCCCAGAATATTCAAAAGCGTAGATTTTCCCGAACCGGATGAACCCATAATAGCTACTAGTTCTCCTTCTGCAATACTGAAATTCAATCCTTTTAAAACGTGTAATGAGTTGCTACCCATTTTATAGGATTTGTGAAGGTCTTTAATTTCGATCATGGTGGTGTAGTATTGTTAATTGTATTCGGAATTTTCAAAACAATATGGCAATAGGACTTGTAAGTTGCTGAATTGTTACAAGATGGACTCCAAATTTTCTGTTAAATAATAAATTATCCTTTTTCTTCCTCTTTTTCTATAGCATTCCAGACCTTAATCTTATCCTCTTCCGTAAGACCCGATTTCACTTCCACAAAAATCCCATCGCTAATACCTAGCTCAATATCCTTGCGTTCAAACTTTTGATCTCCGTTTGCTATTTCCACAAAAGGAGATTTCGTTTCATCATCAAATTGGACCAAAGCTTCCTTTATAGCCAAAACGCTATCTGCCCTACCTAAAATTACCGATGCATTTGCACTTAAACCTGCGCGAATAAATACCGAATCCTGCTTTTTCATGGTGCCTTTTATTTCAAATTGAATGGCCCCATTTTCTTCTTTTCCTTTTGGAGCTATGTAATCCAAGATCGCATCAAAAGTCTTTCCTTCCAAAGCACCGACGGTAATTTCCAATGGCAGGTCCTCCTTTATTTTTCCAACCTCACTCTCATCTACTTTTCCCTCAAAAATCATTTTATCCACATCTGCAATTGCCGCAATAGTAGTTCCTTCGTTAAAATTATTGCTCTCAATAACCTGGTTTCCTACTTCCACCGGAACCTCCAGGACCATACCACTAACAGTAGCTCTAATCTGGGTGTTTGCAGCATTCCCATAGCCCTTGGTGGTTCCGGTCTTTACAATATCATATCGTTTATTGGCTGCGGCATAAGATTGCTTGGCCTGATCATAAGTCACCTCGGCACGCTCCAAATCCACCTTAGAAATGACCCCTTTTGCGAACAGTCCTTTTTGACGTTCCAGATTACGAAGTTGGTCATCTAAACCTATTTTAGCTTCATCAATATTGTTTCTGGCATCGTTTAGCGCATTTAAATTAGGCACCACTTTTATTCTGCAAAGCAAATCACCCGACTTTACATAATCGCCACCCTCAACAAAAACCTCTTCTATAACACCCGAAATATTGGGCTTAATAAGCACTTCTTCCAACGGCAATATACTTCCTGTTGCCACGGTTTTCTTTACAATGGTCTTTTTAGATGCTTGCTCCGTCTCGTAAACGACCGGGTCTTCGGCATTCTTCTGATATAGGTAATACATGGATCCGCCAAAGGCTACAACTATGAGCAAAAGAACGATTCTGGTTACTGACTTTTTCATTTTTATGATTGATTGATGTTATTCTATTTACCTCTATTAAAATCTAAAATTCAACTTACTATTATTCGGTTCTGAGTGCATCTATAGGCCTTACTTTTATAGCACTTTGAGCGGGAATAAAACCTGCCAAAAGACCTGAAAAAATAAGAATTACCAAGGCCCCTACTACCACTCCTAAACTAACACTAGGATTTACGAACATATCTACCGGACCGTTCATATCCAAAAGAGCATTTACACCATAGATAAAAATTGCCCCTAAAGTAATACCGGCCATTCCTGAGATTATGGTCAAGAAAATAGACTCCATTAAAATTTGAAGTTTTATAGACCATGGGTCCTCGCCCAAAGCCCTACGTATCCCTATTTCTTTGGTACGCTCTTTCACTACAATAAGCATTATATTGCTTACGCCGATTATCCCAGAGAGCAACACCAATATTCCAACAAAATATGCTATAAAACGCAACGCCCCGAATAGGCTTTGCACGCGTTGAAATTGCTCGTACAAATCAAAATGCCCCACGGCACGTTGGTCGTCCGGATGTACCTTATGGTTTTCCTTTACCACTCCCATAATTTTATCCTTTAGACTTGTAATGGACGTACCGTCATTGGCAGTAATTGCCATCCACCCCACATCATTACCGCGGTTGAAAGCTTGAGAAAAGGTGGTAAACGGAACAAAAATCTGCTTCTGGCCTTCCTCGCCATCGCCATCATTACTTTTCTTTTTATATGTGCCGACGACCATAAAATTAACACCCTGTATTTTTATAAACGAGCCTAGCACTTCTTCGTCCTTATCATAAAGACCGGCCCTAACACCATCTCCAATAATAGCTATTTTGCGTTTTTCCTTGATGTCATTGTAATTTAAGAACCTCCCTGAGGTCATAGTCATTGGATCTTGCTTACTAATTTCAGGATAATCGCCATATACATCATATGCTCCCGTTTTAATGCCGCGCACTACATTATTCGCACCGTTAAAACCTCCTAGTCTATTTCTAGGGGAAATAAATTTTAATTCGGGCACATTATCTTTTATTGCCTGTACATCTTCTACCTTAAAAAGAAAACCTCTGCCTTTAGGGAGTCCTTTATAAGACTTGGTGGTACTTCTAGACCACATAAACATAGTGTTGGTAGAGATATCTCCAAAATCTTGCATAATGCCGTTTTCCAATCCCTTTCCTGCAGAAAGCAATAGAATTAAAATGAAGATTCCCCAGAACACACCAAATGCGGTCAATACGGTCCTGAACCAATTGCTGGTCAACACTTCTAAAATTTCTTTCCAACGGTCTCTATTGAACATAGCTCTATAATCAGGTTAGTTCACTTTATTTTTATTCGTCTCGTAATGCATCAATGGTATGAATATTTGCTGCCCGCCATGCCGGGAAAAATCCGGCAACTGCACCTGCAAGAACCAAAACAAAGACCGTTGAAATGGCCACGGTAAAGTTTACGGATGGGTTCATGACATAATCCACCTCTATATGAGGCCCCACAAACTCAAGCAGTCCCATACTAAAAATAAGTCCCGCAAAACCTGAAATAGATGTAATAAAAATGGACTCATGTAAAATCATGCCCACTATAGACCACGGTTTTGCCCCGAGTGCTTTTCGTATCCCTATTTCTTTGGTACGCTCCCGCACTACGATCAACATAATGTTACTTACCCCCACTACCCCGGCTATAATCGTACAGATTCCAACAAACCAAAAGAACAGTGCAATGTTATCCGTAAGACTATAATACCGCTTAGCTTCCTCCATAGCACTCCATACAAAAATAGCATTGGTATCATCTGGAGCTACGGTATGAGTTTTCTGCAAATAGGATTGTAAACTATTTTTGAATTGGATCGATTTTGCCACTACCTCTTCAAAATTGTCGGAAGGTGGTAATGTATAGGCCAGGTTATTCACCCGAGTACCACCATTAAAAGCACTTTGAGCTGTGGTAACCGGTATAAAGATTCGCTCTTCCTCACGGTCTTCTGTTTCATTAAAAACCCCGATTATCTTAAAAGGAAGACCTGATATTTTAATAAATTCTCCTACCGGATTCTCCACCTCCGTAAAAACATCTTCCGCTACTTTCTTTCCTATTACCGCTACTTTGGCGGTAGCAACTTCGTCTTGGTGATTTAAGAATCTCCCAGCAGACATTCTTTCATTCTCTATTAACTGAAACTGTGGAGAAACTCCCTGAACTTGGTAAACAAGTGCTTCATTACCGTAGGTTACCGAAACATTACGAACAAAAATTCTTGGAGATTTAAATTGAATGTCATCCTCTAGCAGTTTAGCCGAGAACTCATAGTTGGCGTTTGTTAATTGAATATTTCTTCCAGGATTAAGGCCTTTGTATTTTTTAGTGGTCGTACCGGGCCACACCCAAACACTGGTAGCGGCATCTTGCTCAAACTCATGAGCAATGCCGTTGCGAAAGCCTTCGCCAAAACCTAATAATATAACGAGGATGAATATACCGGAAGCTACGGATAACCCAGTAAGAAATGTGCGCAATTTATTCTTGCGGATAGTATCAAAGATTTCCTGCCACCTTTCGATGTCGAACATGTAGTTGATTTTGATTGATTGATGAATACGATGGGGGATATCGTACAACTACAAGACTAGCAACAAAAGGATTTGTTACAGTAAAAAACAAAAAGAAATGTTAAACTTCCTCCGGAGACCTATTTTTCATCTTCTTGTAGACAAAATAAAAGAGCCCACCAACCAAGATATAGGGTAACGCCATGAGGTAAACAATACCATTATTAATTCCTTCAGCAGCCTTTATATCTCCACTACTCTCCAAAGCAGCGCGACACATTGCGCATTGTGCCTCCATTGTTTCCGGTAACATGAGGCCGATGAATATCAATACTATAAATATATTTTTTTTCATTCCACTTTCTTAAGAGACTGAACGTACTTTAATTTTTCTAGCTTACATAATATGGTGAAATCATAAGATACACCACAACCCCGGTAATAGCTACATATAACCAAATAGGAAAGGTAATCTTTGCCCATTTTCTATGACTTTCAAACTTTTCAAGATATGCAAATGCATACGTCTTAAGCACCAACGGAATAATTGCTATAGATAGAACTATATGAGTTATTAGAATAAAAAAATATACCGTTCGCATTGTACCTTCTCCACCATAGGTAGTGGATTCAGACGTCATGTGATACGCTATATACATTACCAAAAACAGCAGGGACAACCCAATACAGCTTGTCATAATATTTTGATGCAATTTCTTATTACCATTTTTTATGGCCCATACGGCAACAAGTAACAAAACCGCTGTAAGTCCGTTTATAGAAGCATAAATTGGAGGCAGAAAGCCAAGTCTTTCTACATTGGGTATTTTTACACCAAATAATATCGCTACCACTACTGGTACGACAATAGAAACTATGGTTATAAGCTTATTAAATCGCTTTTCTTTTGCTATTATATCCTCCATCTATTCTGCCAATAAACGTTTAATATCTTCTTTTAAGATTGAAATTTGCTCCTTTTCTCCGTGGTCATTTTCGCCCTGCTTCTCGGTAATAGCTCCTCTATAATAGATAATAGGATTTCCAAACTGGTCAGTTCTTGATCGCAAATACCCTTCTTTATCCACTAGGGCAAACAATCCTGAATGCTCAAAACCACCTGGCGCATCCGGCATTTCCGAAGCAAAAATATTGAAACCATTATTAGCCAAATCAAAAACCTGTTCTTTATCTCCTGTTAGCAAATGCCAATCCAAATCGGTTATATCATTCTTTTCGGCATAAGCCTTCAATACCGCAGGAGTGTCATAATCCGGTGTTATGGAAAATGAAGCTATTCCAAATTGGTCATTATTTTTAAATTGGTTCTGTATATCTACTAGATTCTCTGTCATTATTGGACAAATAGAAGGGCAACTTGTAAAGAAAAACTCTACTACAAACACTTTGCCTTTATAATCCGAATTGGATATTGCCAAACTATCTTGATTAATAAAATCAAAAGAAGGAACACGTTTCTTTTCGCCGTTTAAAGTGATGTAGGACAAGGTACTTTTAGCCTTCTCAACATTCATGCGGTCATTCTCAACTATAGTTCCACTAGAAATACGTTCTACAATTCTAGGAACAAAAATAATTCCAAAAACGAGTATTACCAAAGACACCCAAACGTATGTATACTTCTTCATTTCAGCTGATAAGTCAAAAACTGTTATTATTTCTGCCTGTCGGCACTATTCTTTTTTAGGGCCAAGCGATATTCCGCCAGTATGATTTTCACATCATCCACCATCTTATTGTTCAACTCAGAAACGGATGTGGCGTTAAATCCATATAATGTAGCATCATCTCCGGATTCCGACCTCCCTCTTAGATTTAGGTCCTTATCCATTATAAAAGCGTAAGGCGTGCTTAAATCATCCGCTAACTGCAAATCCGTCTTCAACGAAGCGAAAAAATCCTTCACTTGTTTTTCATCACCAAAAACAAAATTCCACTTTTTCATATCTACCAAGTGCCCCAACTCTTTCTTTAACTCGGCAGCTTGTTCTTCTGTTCCCTTTGGCATCACCATTACGAACTGAAAGTCTTTAAACTTGTAAAAACGCTTGTAGATTTTTTGATTAAGATTGAAGGCATTACCATTTTTATTTTCAGGATTTGACCCCAAAAACCCTACTATGGTAATCTTATCCTTAAAAGTAACGTTGCCGTCCATATGCGCAACATCATCGACCCCTTTGGTCAAGATTGAAAGCTTCCCAAAATTATTGACCCCTGAAGCAAAAAACAAATAGGCTACAATTGGCAAAATAAACAATACAACTAAGACCAAATACTTTTTTACCTGCATAGGAACGGGGTGCTGAACAAAAAAAATTTAAACAACTACAAAAATAAAAAAGACGGTTGTTAAACCGTCTTAGTATGCTGTTAATTTATTAAGATAATACGATTTAGAAGTTCCACTGTATGAACCCATCTTTATAAACATTGTACACATAATCAGCTTCAAAAAGAAGAATGAACAATAGATAGGCCACAAGGAAAATAGGCGTCCATACGATTGCTCTTCTTAAAGAACTCTTTTCATCACGTAAGTGCATAAAATCCCAAGCTATATAATATGCTTTTACCAAAGTAAGTATGATAAATATCCAGTTCAACAACTTCATTCCTATAAAATAAGAATGTGTTAATGCCCTAGGCTTTACGATACCCAAAACCACTTCAATTGCAGTAATAATAGAAAGAAATATAAGTACTCCCCAGATTTTTTGGGTATTCGTCTTGAACTTAAGAAGTCCTCTAAAAATCTCTAATTTCTGTGCGTGTGCCATATTATATTAATCTCAAATGCGTTATATATCGATTTTCGCGAAAAATAAAAGTTATACAAGGTAGAAGAAAGTGAATACAAATACCCACACTAAATCTACAAAGTGCCAATACAGACCAACTTTTTCAACCATCTCATAATGTCCTCTACGCTCGTAAGTACCCAAAATCACATTAAAAAATATGATTATATTGATTACTACACCGGAGAAAACGTGAAAACCGTGAAAACCTGTTATAAAAAAGAAGAAATCTGCGAATAAACGGCTACCATATTCATTACGGATTAGGTTTGCGCCTTCCACTACCAATTTACCATCTTTGATTTTCTTCAAAGACTCTTCTCTATTTAATAATGTTTTATGCCCTTCGTGTTCACCTTCCTGAACTATAGCTTCAGTACGGATAAGAATGCTTGGATTAGCTTTAAAACCTTCTACAACTTCGTTGAAAGAATAGCTAGGCTTATAACCTTCATCAAAGAACCAAACACCATTTTTATTTTCATGCTCAACCCGTTCCGTAGGTATTGTCTTTGCAAAATCTCGAAGAGCGGCGCGCTCACCAGTTTCAGCATTTACAAATTGTAAAATCCTTCCTCCTTTGGTTTCAACCGCACCAAAATCACCTTTTATAAAAGTACCCCATTCCCAGGCCTGAGAACCAACAAATATGGCACCACCAATAATAGTAAGGAACATATACCAGATAACGGCATTTTTCTTCATTTTATGTCCCGCGTCTACAGCCAATACCATAGTCACAGAAGACATAATAAGAATGAAGGTCATAAATGCCACATAAATCATAGGGAAATTCCCATGAAAGAAAGGGACGTGAGTAAAGACCTCATCCGCAATCGGCCATGTCTCTATAAATTTAAATCTTGAAAAGCCATAAGCAGCCAAAAAACCTGAAAAGGTCAAAGCATCAGAAACGATAAAAAACCACATCATCATTTTACCATATGATGCACCTAAGGGGCTATTTCCGCCTCCCCACACGTTTTCTTCTGCCGTACCAGTTGTTACCGTTGAATCCATATATTTTGTAGTATGGTTAGATTTTGCACAAATTTATAGTTTTCTTATGTATCGTGAAAGCACTATACACATGAAAAACCAACTTTATTTAATTTTATTACCCCACGAAGTACATAAATGCCAGTAAATAAACCCATAACAGGTCTAAAAAATGCCAAAAAGTTGAACCAAGTTCTACCCCTAAATATTCCTGAGGAGAGTATTTACCCCTTATTTGATTGTATAGCACCACTAACAACGTAATTATACCCGCTGCAACATGCACAATATGCACCATTGCAATCAAGAAAACGTATGATAATTTTATGTTGCTCGTTGGCCCCGTAAAATAGTAGCCCGTAGCTATCATTTGAGAAAACCCATTAAACTGAAACGCAATAAAAGCTATTCCCAGTCCTAAAGTAGCCAACAACCAATTGGTCCCCATTTTAGAATTCCCCTTTTTAATGGCATTTTTTGCCATTATATACGTAAGGCTACTTACAATAATTATAGCTGCACTTATCAAGAATGAGCTTGGCAAATGCAAATCACTGATCCAATCCTCTCTTGAACTACTTACAATATATGCACTGGTCCAACCTGCAAACCCCATAAGAAGGCTTACTATTCCAAACCAGAGCATCATCTTTTTAGCCCTAGCATTCTTCTCTTTCCCCGTTCCTCTTGTTAAATCCATCTTCTTTAAATAAACTTATCTATTACATAAACCACTTGCATTAGCGTAATATAACTAACACTGGCCAACATTAACTTGCGAGCGGTAACATTATCTCTTCTCTCGTATAATAGGAATGCAAAAACCAACATAACCATACCCATTAAAAATATAATTACAGCTGCCGGAACGGAAAGTTCCAATCTACCTGTAAAACCAAATGCGGGAACTATTGATATAACCAGCATCCAAATGGTATACATTATAATCTGCAGAGCGGTACCCTTATCTTTTTTACCGGTAGGCAACATTTTAAACCCTCCCCTTTTATAATCATCATCCAACATCCAGCCTAAAGCCCAAAAATGAGGAAATTGCCAAAAAAACTGTATCATAAACAAAGTACCCGGCTCTATTCCAAATTCATTGGCGGCAGCCACCCACCCCAACATAAAAGGAATAGCCCCCGGAAAGGCACCAACAAAAACAGCTAACGGCGTCTTTGTTTTTAGCGGTGTATAACAACTTGTATAGAGAAATATGGAGATTGCCCCGAACATAGCTGTCTTAGGGTTCAAAATATATAGGGAAACAACACCTAAAACGGTGAGCAAAACTGCTATGAACAATGCTTTATTCACAGACATCCTACCGGAAGGAATAGGACGATTTTGAGTACGTTTCATTAACGCATCCAAATCCTTTTCAATAATCTGATTATATGCATTAGAAGCACCAACCATACAATACCCACCAAAGGCCAATAATAAAAGGGAAACAACATCAATTTGATAGGCTCCCAGTAAATACCCGGCCAAAGAAGAAAAAACCACACTTATAGCCAGTCTAGCTTTTGTAATTTCTTTAAAATCGGCCATTGCCAACGCCAAAGTAGGAGCTGTTGCCGTATCCACCGCTGTCTTCATTCATCTTTTTTCGAACCGCAAAGATAGCTTTCAACCTCTATTTCTGCAACCAATTGTGCATCTTTCTATTATATACCCAATAGACCTAACAAACACTGTAATTACCCCAAAACAAAACAGCATAAAAAAACCTGTCTACAAGTAGACAGGTTTTATATATAATGTTTGAGTAGTTTACTGCAACTTAAAAGTAATAGGAATACTAAATGGAACCCTTACAGCCCTACCCCGTTGCTTACCTGGCGTCATTTTAGGAAGCTTGCTAATAATACGTGCAGCTTCTTTTTCTAAGTTTTTGTCCGGTCCACGCATTCTTACGTTACCGATGCTACCATCTTTTTGAATAGTAAACATTACACTAACTCTACCTTGAACACCCATTTCTTGAGCAATTTCCGGGTATCGGAAGTTTTTACCAATATGCTTCTGCATCATTTTCTGAAAACAAGCCCTTTTATCAGACTCACTTTCACAACCTGGAAAAATAGGCACATCTTCAATAACTGCGAAAGGTACGTCTACATCCTCTACCTCTTCTTCTACAATTACATCTTCTACTTCAATGATTTCTTCTTCCTGACTGGTCTCTGTAGATTCGATTACAGTTTCTTCAACTTCTTCTTCATCTTCAACAACCTCAATAATTTCCGGAGCCGCTGGTGGCGGTGGTGGCGGTGGCGTCTTAATTTGCTCTGTCATTGGAACCTCTTCATCCAAATCTTCATCAACGTTCATAGAAATGTCATAATCATTGGTCTTATCATACGTTTTCCACTCTAAAGCGGTATACACCAATGCCATTGTAAGTGCCAGTCCAACAACAAAATAGAGTCCGCTGTTACGACCTATATCTGCTTTCGGGTTCTTTTTCGGTTCCATAATTTTGTATTTTAATGTTTGCTAATTTAATTAAATAATCCTTTAACAAGCAACTAATTTTTCCATTTTAACCACCTTTCGCTTGAAAAAAGGGATTTAACGGCTAACGAGCCAAAGATTGCACCCACACTATTTGCCAAAGCATCTAGAATATCGCCATGGCGATCCGCCGTAAAACTATATTGTAATACCTCAATAATTATACCATAAATAACTGCTCCGATCATGGCTAAAAAAACAGCCTTACGCAACTCCATAGTTCCATTGGATATTTCCTTAATAAACAATACGGCTAAAAAAGCAGCACCAAAATAAAAAGAAAAATGCACCACCTTGTCAAGGTTTGGAATATCTATATCTGCGGCATCTGTATCAGAGAAAGAGGCTAGACTAGTAAACGTAACGAATACCATCCAACCTATAAAAGCAATCGTATACTTACGGTTTTTAAGCACCAATAAGCGATTTATAGTCATCCGCAGACAAAAGATCGTCTACCTGAGAAGCATCACTGATTTTTATCTTTACCATCCAGCCCTTACCGTAGGGGTCTGAATTTACATTTTCAGGCGTATCTTCCAATTCTTCGTTGAACTCAATAATCTCTCCACTCAAAGGTTGAAATAAATCAGATACGGTTTTTACAGCTTCAACCGTACCAAAAACTTCTTCTCTATCCAAAGTTTCATCTACGGTCTCTACTTCAACATAAACAATATCTCCCAATTCACTCTGGGCAAAATCGGTAATGCCTACTGTAGCTATATCACCATCTATTTTAATCCACTCATGGTCTTTCGTATACTTTAATTCTGCAGGTATATTCATGGTCTTATTTTTATTGAAACAAATGTATTGTTTTCTGAAAGAGTATTCAAAAAAACAAGACCAAGTTGACAAGGAAATGAAAAATATTACCCTAACTTAATATTCCCCTCTTTATAGATTGCTACACCACATGAGGTTCACCTATAATCCAAAGGTGTAGATTAGTTACCAAAATTGTACCGTATAGTAAACCCGGTGTTGATTGTGGTCTGTGGAAAAGCCGTAGATACGGCAAACTGAGAGAACGAATGATCATAGAAGAACAGGGCATTCAAGTTTTTGCTTAATGCGTAGTCTGCAGTAAACTTAATGGATAATAAATTCTGACCCGAAGTAATCTGATTGTTATCTATATCCAAGTTTCTTATTATGGTGATGTTATCCCTTAAGGTAACATCTGCCTTTAGATTCAAATCACCTTTTAAACGGGTTTTGTTTCCACCAATGTTCGTAACAAACTTTACATCCTTAAAGCGATACCCTAAGCCCACAGTATATTCCTTACCGTTCATTTCGGTCATAAGGTTATTATCAAAGCTAAGCGCCAAGGTTCTACTGGTTCTCATTTCCGCTAAAACGCTTACTGAGTTTTTCATCTCAAAATCTACACGAACTAGCGGATTGAACTCATCGTTCAATACCACATTATTCAATATAAGGTCAGGCATTAAATCTCCGGTCTCAGGATCTACAGCAGAAGAACCCTCATTTTCTAACTGCGTTTTCTCAAGATTAGTCTGAAAAGAGTTAATACTATACGCTGCACGGTATCCATGACTCAAAGAAAAACGCTGAAATGTTTTCTTGAACCACTTATTCCGCATAAGTCCCGTAAACTTTAAATTCCAATTAGGAATAGGAATATCACGGAAAGCATCTAAATTCACTCGCTCTGCATCTTGTCCTGTATACGCCGCAAAGAAAGCCGGAAGCAACACATCTTGTTGAGTTTTACCATATTTTTCCGGAAAATCATCTGCATCTAATTCCCCAGGAATCTCTCCTCTATCCGCAACTAATCTATTGGCGATGGTAATCCTGTTCTGTTTGAATTGCTCAAAAGTTTTGGAATCAAACTCATCACTCTTATTAAAAACGGTACCGATCATAACAGTTGAGATACTGAAGTTCCCATAGTTATTACCCAAAAGATTATTATATTCCAACGAGCCATCCGCATTGTTACGGATTACACTAAAATTCTCCTGATAACTATCTGAAAACTGTCTATCCGCAGATAAATCTATAGTCAAATCTTTAATAGGTTGTGCCGTAGCCGTAATATTAAGTTGTCTATTTATATTTTGAATGTACTGCTCATTGAACTCCTCAAAACCGGTAAGCCATCCTTTTCTAGCCGCATCAAAACGTACATCTGCCTGACTACCGAATACAAAACCAACGGAAGGCTTTAACGAACCTACAAAACCAACCGACTGCGTATACCCAGGCAAAACCTTACCCCTGCTTTCATTATAATTTACGTTCAAACGCTTTACCATGGTAAGGACATCCACTGCCGTATTAAAAAGTCCGCTACTTTTCTTCTCCGTTTTTTCTCCGTTTGATGCTGGGTTCCCTGCTTTATCCCTGCGCACTGGCGCCCTATTGGCTGCCGGTTTACCGCTACGCTTCTTAAGCCCTATCAAGTCATAGAACTTTTGCATGCTTAAATTAGCCGTAATATTATGGGTGCTGGCATTCTGTACTGTATTGATATCCTCTAGAGCTACTTCCCTTAAAGCATCACCACCACGTTGCCAATCAAAATTACTGGTATAACTGTATTGTGCATTAATAAAGTCTAGCGCAGGAATCTTACTGAACGGAAGGTCATAATTGAGCTCTAATTGCTGCGAATGTCTATTTGGCTCCCCTAAATCCCAAAAACCGTCCCATAAACCTAAAGTTTCGTCTATGCGCTTATCCTCACTTCCGGTATCCGTAACATAATCTTCATAATAGTTTCTAACTATATGGTTGTTACTTGCCGTCATATTTAAACGTAACGATTTGGTAAGACTGTAATTTACCGCATACTGCCAATTGAACTGGTAATTTCTCTGCTGCAAAGTAGGCAACTCCAGTTTATCCACTCCCTCTTCTACAACATCTCTAAATCGCTGTTGATTAAACTGCCTATCTATATTAGAATTTACAGAAACACTTGTTGGTAGTAAACTTAGGTTCAACTCTTTGAGCCACCTCCAATACTGACCCGTAAAAAGAGAATCGTTTTTAGCAAAAGGGGCTACCTCAACGGGCTTAAAATTATGATTATATACAAAACCGGCAGCCACGTTCTTATCTTCTAACGAAGCAATTTCAAAATCTCTATGGTTGGTCTCGTTATATGAATAATTAAAAGTAAAGTTTTCTATATCATAGAAATTAGCATCAGCCTCTTCTCCTCTATCCTTACGAACACCAATAAAGTTGATACTGGTTCTTTTTGTATAATCTTCCGCTTGCTGCTCAATAGCTTTTGCTTCTTCCGGAGTATCTGCGGCATCAATTCTATCTTGTAGTTTTAAATCGTCATACACAGGATCAAACTCTGGTGTTATCATTTGCTCCGATATTCCATAGTTAAACGGAAGTTGAATTCCCCATTTATTAGGCAACAACTGACCTAGGTTTACATTGGTAACCACATCATAAGAAAGAGCGTCTTCCCTAGCTCGCTCATTGGGCATCTGATCAATAGCGCCAAAACCGGAAGTACTTGTACTACCTGTAGCGGAGACATTGGCAAAATCCGCAAAATTAGCATCCACTGCAGCCAATGCGGCCCAACCACCTTCATTATCCAAACCGGCCAAACGCAATTCATTAAACCAAACCTCACCCCTTGCCGGAACCCGACCTACGTTTTTCACACCCACCATCATACTGCGAATGCTTCCTAGAGAAGGATTACCTTGGATTCCAATACGTAATCTACCCGGGGTTCGCGCAGAAAGTGCATCTACAGGAACTACTTCCCCATCTATTACTTCAAAATATCTTATTTCACTTAGATCACTACCAGCAATCCAAACCGACTTAACCTTATTAAGGTCCGCCAGCACAATCTCCATCTGGTTATTGTCCGGCCAAACGGCTTCCTCAGAACTTGAGCCAAACGGTGTGAACTCCAAGGGAATCTCCAATTGATAAAAGTTCTCCGAGAAATCAGTTCCTATTCTAAGGAAACCAACCAAAGGTTCATCTAAGCTATAACTATCTGTCTCTAGAATTTTCTCGGCATGTATGAACATTTTCAATTTCTCATACTGACGCACATCTATATCCAAACTTTTAAAAACACCTCGTGAATCTTGAGATTCTAGGTTTTCCACAACCAAAGACAAGGACTGCTCGTTCTGTTGAATGATGGTATTATTGTTGTTCAATTGCTCCCTAACCACACCTGGCGGCAACACATACGGAATAGGGGTTCTATTCTCATTTTCTTGAACGTTTACCGCATTAACATCTAAAGTGGTAGCATCATCTGCCGTATTAGGGTCGTCTACATCAAGAGATTTTGTGTATGTCCTCCAATCGCCACGCACCAAATCCAAGGTAGCAAAACGCAAGAGCACATCACTAGAGAAACCTGTTAGATACATTCTTAGAGAACTGATAGACCTAAAATCATTGATCCCACCAACAGCTTCAGTAAAATCGCTCAATGGAATTTTATACTGTATCCAACGGGTACGCACCGTACTTTCGTTTGGAATCCTAGTTCCAGAAAGCACCAATGAGTCACGAATATCGGTTACATATTTATCATTAATCGTTGTATTTGGCTTAATAGGAATTCGGTATTCATAATAACTATTTACCGTATTCATGGTAAGGTCGCGATCAATATCCTCAACATCGGGCAACGTAGTAGACCCCCTATTATCATTGGTAACCTCAACTGGCGAGTTCCCCTGCGGGTTATTGAAATTTAGGTATCTATTAAGTATGCCCCCATCACGTTGCAAGAAATATTCATAGTTATCCAACGCCGGATCTTCAGGATTATCGTTCCCATAAATTGCAGCCTCTCCCGCATCATTTAAACCATCAAAACCAAGATCTTGTTGTGTACGGCTACCCTCATTAACATCAAAAGCATATACCAAAGCCTGTGTAGCGGGCACTGGGCCCCAAGTAGGATTTTCAGGCTTTACACTGCCCTGCCCATCAATAGGAAGTCCGTTTTCATATTGTTTGAGTCCATCAGCCAAAATATCCTCGGAGATGTTACCCAAGTTAAAAACTAGTTCACCTTGGCTTGTTGCGGTTCCTTCTAAATATGGGTCCATTACCCAAAATTGAACGAACTCAACATTGGCCTGTTCAAAGTTGGTACTGCTCAAAGAGCGCATAATACCACCCCATTTGTCATTTGGTGATACGGTCTCAAAATTACCGTTGGCATTATACGGACCTTTCATTTCCGGGTAGTACGCCACATCTAATGTAGTCTGTTGGCGTGTCTGCCCCTGAGCTACTTCTACTTTTGGGAATACTTCATCTATAAATATTCTTCTTGTAGCGTTCGTTGAAATATCATTATCACTGATACTAGCTGGTCTTTGGTTGGTATAAAATACTGGATCAATTGTATACCAAGCCGTTTTAGCCCTACCAAATCCTGTCTCCAATCCTTTCTGCGTAGGTGCATCTAAAAATTCCAACGGCGTACTAGCAAGTGCCCAACCTAAGGAAGAGCGAATATCTATTAATGCCTGCGCTCCTTCAAAATCATCTAAATAGGTAGTTGTTTCTCCTTGAAAATCGGCATTTTTAGGAGAGTTTGGTTTTAACCAAGCCACTTCACCACGTACCGAAATATTAGAAGGTACATCTGTATCAATATTGGGTAGCTTATTGACCAAACGGGTCAAAAACGGGACTTCTGTTGAGAAATTTCCATTGATTCCGAATACGGTGTTATTGACAGGCTCTACGCCAAAGTTGGACTTTTGGGTTAATGGCCTTTCATTTAGGTTTAACAAAGTGGCGCCTAAAACAAAATTCTTATTAAACTGATGTTCAACATTTACACCCGTAAAACGACGGGTTTGTTGGCCGAAAACTGCATTATTTTCTACCGAAATATTAATAGGTGTATTAGAAGCTTCTAAACTTGGATCAAGAATTTGAACCGTTCCCGCCTGATAGTTTACCGTATAATCAATTCCTTCCTGTAACTGCCTTCCTCCAGCGGTAACACGTACTGAACCTCGTGGTACATTAAACGCTCCAATAGGAATACCGTTACTACCTTCTGATTTGTATCTACCTTTTAACAGGAACTTATCTTTTTCAGGGTTTTGTAAGGCTGCAGATTTGGTAAGCTCATACATATCCCTAAATACATATTTCGCTTGGTTAGCGTTATACCCAGTTTCCGTATTATAATCTCCACCTCCCAAACGTTCAAAAAGATATTCCCCAAAAGGTTCCACCTTAGTGAATATAATCTGTCCGTTTTGCGTATCTACGGTAAGTCCGGGTACAAAATCAAAAAATCCATCTCCACCAGGTTGCACATCGTTATAGGCATTTAACCTATCAAAATTAAATACATCAAGTAATATGCGTTCTTCCAAAGGTTTACCTCCATCCGTTTGGTTCGGGAAATCTTCAACCGGAGTAATATAGTTTCTTGGTGTTGGATTGGAATACAGAATATTCATTTTAAAATCCTCTTCACTCAACCTAAAGGCACCTGTGGCGTAAATGTTCTTCATCATCAAATCCCAAATAGGATCTGACACATTTGTAATATTACTTTTAAGAAGTTTTAAGACCAGTGTGTTATTATCAATAATAGGGTTATCAATAGAGCCAGAAACTGTAGTTGCATCTAATCCTCCATTGGCAAATTCACCTACCTGATATACTTTTCCATTATAGGTATATTGAAATGCAACAGCCAGAACTTCGTCATTGCTTAAACGTTGATTTAACGAAATATAACCCAATTGAGAGTTAAACTGAAAATCCCTACTTAACTCTAATTTTCTAGCATTTTCTAAATACGCATAATCAAACCCTTGGTTAGGCTGGTAACCAGCAACGTTAAAACCCTGTTCTATAGTTGCTACATCTCTAATACTCTGTGTAAGCGCACCTCCCTTACCTATTTCAGCAGGATCATAATCATTGGCGTTGTTACGAGGCAATTCATTAGGCTGTCCACTATTTGTATTAAAAAAAGTTCCTGGTGCATTTTGCCCAATTCTGGTTTTGTTCTCTCCGGCCATAAGAGGATCGTATTCACCCAAATCCTGAATACCTACTATGTTACGAACGTTAAGCGTTTGTTGACTACGGTTTGTAACCCAGACCTCTAACCTAGTAATTTGAACTTGACTCCTTATATAAGGATAGTTCACCAATGCCTCATCATAATTATCCCTAAAGTACTGCGCTAAAAAGAAGTGCTTATCCTCATCATACTGTAATGCTGAAACCGAAAACTCATTTACCGTACCACCACCTTGCGCTACAACCGTGTTATTTTGTGAACGTTGCTCAGAAAAGACCGCTGTAACGGTAGTTTTACCGAATTGAAGCTGTGTTTTAACGCCAAAAAGACTTTGTGCCCCAGTTATTAAAGAACTGTTGAGCGGCATATTTACGTTACCCACTTCTATAGACTGGATAATATCATCCTCTGTAGGTGTATAATCCAGTTTTACAATATTCTGAAAATCAAAAGTTGCTTCAGTATCATAGTTAGCGGTTACTTGCAAACGTTCACCTATTTTACCCAACATACTTAAACTAATACGCTGATCAAAATCAAAAGAAAGATTAGTACGGTTTCTTGGAGACAAGGAAGGGTTGTCATTCTTTTGCCAAATAACACCTAAATCCATAGCCACGGAACCTTGAGGAATCACTTCTATGGTATTACCTCCAAAAATAGATTGAAAAAAACTGTTGTTTACATAGAAATTAGGAAGTAAATTTTTTCGGGCCTCTTCGCTACCTTCTTTTTTACCAGCATAAGCATCTGATTTTTCTTTAAAGTAGTCTTTTATTCCTTCTTGGCGAACCAGCTCGTAATATTGTTCCGGTGTTAAAATAACAGGGTACCCAATATCAAAATCACCTACCTTTTCAGAATAGATGTACATATTAAGATTTGGGTCGTATTCGTATTTAGAAACGATACTTTCCGGGTTTTCCATTTTGAGCTTACCCAAAGAAAAACCGGTTTTTACGGAATCCACTTCTTGCTCTTCCCTATCTTCATTTTCTGTTTCTTGAGCATACGATATACCGGAGGAAACGAGCAAAAATAAAAATAGGAGTGTAAGCTTAAATGGTGATTTAAGTAATAGTTTGGCCCCTGTTTTCAAACTTGTTATAAATTTTTAAGCGCAAGTTTAATAATGTTCTCTACGCTGAGCGAGGGGTCTTGGATAAGTACTTTGTCTACTACCTTTTCGGCGGATCTTCTTACAAAGCCAAGAACCTCTAAAGCAGATAACGCTTCTTCTTTATTTGTATTGTTCGCAGGAGCGGAAACTTCACCTATATCGTAAACTTTTAAAATCTTATCCCTAAGGTCTAGAATTACACGTTGGGCCGTTTTAGCTCCTATACCTTTAATAGATTGAATTGTGGGCACATCTCCATTAGCAATCGCATCTCTGATCTGGGCAGGTTCCAATGAAGAAAGCATGGTTCTTGCCGTACTTGAACCAATACCCGAAACAGATAACAAAAGACGAAAAATCTCACGTTCTGACCGTTCTGCAAAACCAAACAAAGTGTGTGAATCTTCTTTTACCTGAAGATGGGTGAACAAACTAATATTCTCTGAATCACCAACCTTAGAAAAGGTGTTTAAAGAAATATTGACAAAATAACCAACTCCTGAACATTCAATTACAACGTAAGTTGGGTTTTTCTCTACAAGTTTTCCTTTAAGATGAGTGATCATGTTCGAGGTGGTTTTTTTGGGGTTACATTGTCCGGCCGATCCGACCGGACTAAACTATTATTTGACCTCTGTCTTGGCCTTTCTTCTTTTTTCTCTTTCTTGGGCGTCAATAACGGCAACTGCGGTCATATTCACCATTTCATCAACACTGGCACCTAGTTGAAGAATATGAACGGATCTTCTAAGTCCAACCATTATGGGACCAATACTATCCGCTTGATTCAATTCTTTCAAAAGCTTATAAGTGATGTTCGCAGACTCTAAATTCGGAAAAATCAAGGTATTCACTTTTTTACCCGCCAATTTAGAAAACGGAAACTGACTCTGAAGCAATTCTTTATTCAGCGCAAAATCTGTTTGAATCTCCCCATCTACAATAAGACCAGGGTTACTCTCGTGCAAAATATGAACTGCTTCTCTTACCTTTTTTGCATGAGGATGGCTAGATGAACCAAAATTGGCATAAGACAATAAGGCCATTACCGGCTCATAACCAAAAGTAGATGCTACATTAGCTGCATTTTGAGCAATTTCTGCAATCTCCTCTGCATTTGGGTCGATATTAATAGAAGTATCCGCCAAAAATAATGGACCTCTATCCGTTATCATGATATTTACAGTCGAGACTTTCTTTACATTTGAAGCTCTACCGATAACTTCAAGAATAGGCTTCACTACCGTTGGATATGCTCTTGAGTATCCTGAGATCATTCCATCGGCATCACCTTCCAATACCATCATAGCGCCAAAATAGTTACGCTCCCGCATTCTTATCTTCGCACTATAAAGTGTGGTTCCACTGCGCTTTCGACTTTCCCAAAACTTGGTTGCATAGCGAATATGCTTCTCATCAAACTCTTTTGATGTGGGATCTACAATTTCAATTTCAGCATCAAAGTCCAATTCTTTTTTTAACTCTAGGATAATTTCCTTTCGCCCTAAAAGAATAGGTTCCGCAATACCTTCTTCATGAACAATTTGCGCAGCTTTCAGCACATCAAGATGATCAGCCTCAGCAAAAACAATTCGTTTTTTACTCATTTTGGCACGGTTGTGCAACAAGCGCACTACCTTATTATCATTACCCGAACGCTGTAGAAGCTCTTCTTTATACCGGTCCCAATCGTCAATAGGACTTTTCGCCACTCCACTATCCATAGCAGCTTTCGCTACCGCAGGTGGTATTTCGGAAATTAACCGTTGATCAAAAGGTTTTGGAATGATATATTCTTTGCCAAAAGTCAACCTTGTTTCACCATACGCGATATTCACCTGCTCCGGAACCGGTTGTTTGGTAAGTTCTGCCAATGCCTTAACGGCAGCCATTTTCATTTCTTCGTTAATAGCGGTAGCCCGTACATCAAGAGCTCCCCTAAAAATAAAAGGAAAACCTAAAACATTATTCACTTGATTGGGATGATCGGAACGGCCCGTTGCCATTATAATATCCTTACGAGTTTTTATGGCCAAATCATACGCCACTTCTGGATCAGGATTGGCCATTGCAAAAACAATAGGATTTTTTGCCATGGACTGTAACATTTCCGCAGAAACAATACCAGCAATAGAAAGTCCAATAAAAACATCGGCATCTACCATTGCCTCTGCAAGAGTATCTATTTTTCTATCCGTAGCAAATTCCGCTTTGGAAGCAGATAGGTTTTCAGCATCTTTTCTAATAACACCTTTACTGTCCAGCATGACAATATTTTCAGCTTTCGCTCCAAATGCCTTATATAATTTGGTACAAGAAACAGCGGCAGCTCCAGCCCCACTTATAACTATGCGTACCTCTTCTATTTTCTTTTCGGACAATTCAAGTGCATTCAACAATGCAGCTGCGGAAATTATAGCGGTACCATGCTGGTCATCATGCATTACAGGAATATCAAGCTCCTCTTTTAGTCTTCTTTCAATTTCAAAAGCTTCGGGCGCCTTAATATCTTCCAGGTTAATGCCTCCAAAAGTGGGCGCTATCATTTTTACGGTCTGTACGAACTCATCTACATTTTCCGTATTCACCTCTATATCAATCCCATCTATATCCGCAAAAATCTTAAAAAGTAGACCTTTACCCTCCATTACAGGCTTTGAGGCTTCAGGTCCAATATTTCCCAAGCCTAAGACAGCAGTTCCGTTTGAAATAACGGCAACTAAATTACCTTTTGAAGTATATTTATAAGCGTTGTCTTTATCTTTTGCTATTTCAAGGCAAGGTTCCGCAACACCTGGGGAGTAGGCCAAGGCCAAATCACGTTGTGTAGCATATGGTTTAGTAGGAACTATTTTTATTTTTCCTGGCTGAGGTTTAGCATGATATATTAACGCTTCCCTTCTCAGTTTTTGATTGCCCATAGGTCATTAGGTTTTAAGAGAACAAATTTAAGGGTATTCTTCGGATATTTGTAGCGGGTTTAGCGTATATATTTCCAAGAATCTACAAGAGATCTATATGTAAAACCTAACTACTCTATATTCTCCTTTTTACCCTCCTTTACATTCAACCGCAAAGAAAGAACAGCAGCAAGAACAAAAAACACCCCAGCAAACAAAATAGCGTTAACGGCATTACCCCCAAGAAGATTTTTAAAAATAGGCCCAAAAGTAAGTGTCTCAATCCCCATAGGAATAACGATCATCATATTTAAAATACCCATATACACTCCCCGTCTATCTTGAGGAACAATCTTGGACACCATAGTATAAGGGATACCCATCATAGCCGCCCAACCTACACCGAACAGAACCATGGGAAACAATACAGTAATAGGGTCTGAAATATATGGTATGGAAAAAAGTGCCAGACCTGTACCCAATAAACTTGCCGCGTAGACCTTTTTACTCCCGAATTTAAGAGCCAATGGCACCAATGCCAATGCCACCACCATAGTAGTAATATTATAGGTAGTACTCATTTTTGCCGATTGCGCTGCAGCTTGAGAAAGATCAAAACCCATAGTATTCATAAACAAAGGCGTAATGAACTGCCAATACACAAAAAGTGCATACCATTGAAAAAGATAGACTGCAGAGAGTTTCCACATAAAAGATGGCATTTCTTTGACCGCCTTTGATATTTCAACAAAAGGCATATTAAAACGCTGAACAAAAGAAAGGACCTTATGGGCCTCAATCTCTTTAAGCTCTTCTTCCGAAGGCGGTATTTCCGGGGTTTTTAGTACGGACCACAGAATAGTAGCTACCGATAAAAATGCACCGATAAAAAAGGAATAATACAACCATTTTGGAATGGAACCTGCTACATCAACCACATCCTCTACACTAAACCAATCTTGAAACAAAAAGATGGAGGCGTTAGCCAGTACTATACCCGCACCAACAAATAAACTTTGCATTTGATAACCAAGGCTCAATTGCTTTTCCGGCAATTTATCCCCTACGAAAGCACGATATGGTTCCATAGCCATATTATTGCCTACATCTAAAATCCATAATAGACCGACTGCGAACCATAATGCCGGACTCAAAGGAAAAGCAAACAAACAAAGACTACCTATAATGGCGCCTATTAAAAAGAAAGGTTTACGCCTACCAAACCTAGGTGACCACGTCTTATCGGAAATTGCTCCAATAATGGGTTGAACAATTAATCCGGTAACTGGGCCAGCAATATTTAAAATGGGAAGCATATCTTCCGCAGCACCCAAAAAAAGAAAAACAGGGTTTATGGCTGTTTGCTGTAAGCCAAAACTGAATTGAATGCCCAAAAAGCCCACATTCATATTAAAAATCTGCCAAAAAGTTAAGCTAGGTTTTTTTATCAAGTTCATTAGAAGTCGGTTTTGGTATAAAAACTACCTAACAAGATAGGGTAATAAATCTTCGACAAGAAAAACTTTGCGATAAAATATGAAAGATACCGAACTCTAACGTTTTCGACAGAAGGTCTATTATTTCAAAAAATTGATATTCCGCTGTAAACCTGAAAATTTAGTTCTTTTTACAGCTGATTTTTGAAACACTTTTTTAAACACATATTCCGTAATTTCCTCCCAATCCTTTTTGGACATCGAAAGAAGTTCAGGGTGTGGATTGAACAAAGGTTCTTGGTGCGGTTTTGAAAAACGGTTCCACGGACACACATCTTGACAAACATCGCAACCAAATGCCCAATCATCAAACTTGCCTTCAAACTCCGTAGGGATTTCATTTTTTAGCTCAATCGTAAAGTAGGAAATGCATTTACTCCCGTCTACCACGTAAGGTTCAACAATGGCCTCCGTAGGGCATGCATCTATACAAGCGGTACAGGTTCCGCAATGATCCGTAACCCTATTGTCATATTCCAACTCCAGATCCACAATGAGTTCCGCTATAAAATAGAAAGACCCAACCTTTTGGGTTAACAAATTGCTGTGCTTTCCTATCCATCCCAATCCGCTTTTCGCCGCCCATGCCTTATCCAAAACAGGTGCGGAATCTACAAAAGCCCTTCCTCCTACTTCACCAATATTCTCAGATATGAAATCCTGTAGCTGGCGTAATTTAGATTTGATGACGTGGTGATAATCTTGCCCATAGGCATACTTAGAAATTTTGTAAGTGTCTTCCTCCTGTGTTTCTTCAGGGTAATAATTAAGTAATAAAGAGATAACAGATTTAGCTCCATCTACCAACAAACGCGGATCCAAGCGTTTATCAAAATGGTTGGCCATGTATGACATTTCACCATGCATGTTATTGTTCAGCCATTTTTCAAGTCTGGGTGCTTCTTCTTCTAAAAAATCTGCTTTGGAAATACCACAAGACAAAAAACCGAGGCGTTTGGCTTCGGTTTTTATAAGTTCTGAATATTTCTCTTTGGAATTCATATTAAAACAACCCAGGTTGTACGCCTCCTTTGAGCTTTCCTAGGTGTTTGTACGCCAAATCCGTGACTTCCCGCCCTCGTGGTGTTCGCATAATAAAACCCTGTTGTATCAAAAAAGGTTCATAAACCTCTTCAATAGTTTCTGAGCTTTCCGAAACTGCTGTCGCCAAAGTGGTAATTCCTACAGGCCCTCCTTTAAATTTATCTATAATGGTAGTTAGAATCTTATTATCCATTTCATCCAGTCCGTGCGCATCAACATTTAGCGCCTTTAGACTAAATTTTGAAATTTCAATATCTATACTTCCATTCCCCTTAATTTGAGCAAAATCCCGAACTCTTCTCAAAAGCGAGTTACAAATTCTTGGCGTCCCCCTACTTCTACCGGCAATCTCAATGGCTGCATCTTGGCTAATTGGAACTTTCAAAATTTCGGCACTGCGCTCTACAATGGTTGAAAGCAACTCAGTGGAATAATATTGTAAACGGCTTTGAATTCCAAAACGTGCCCGCATTGGGGCTGTAAGCAACCCTGAACGGGTGGTAGCGCCAATGAGCGTAAACGGATTTAAATTAATCTGTACCGAACGGGCATTTGGACCCGACTCGATCATAATATCAATCTTATAATCCTCCATTGCGGAATAGAGATATTCCTCTACAATAGGACTCAACCGATGAATTTCATCAATAAAAAGTACATCCCGCTCATCTAAATTTGTAAGCAGACCTGCCAAATCTCCGGGTTTGTCCAGAACCGGACCTGAAGTAATTTTGATTCCAACCCCTAATTCACTTGCCAGAATATGTGCCAAAGTGGTCTTACCCAATCCTGGAGGTCCGTGAAACAACGTGTGATCCAGCGCCTCCCCTCTTTGATTGGCAGCTTCCACAAAAACTTTGAGGTTTTCCAATACCTGCTCTTGCCCCGTAAAGTCGTCAAAACTTATGGGACGTAAAGCTTTTTCTATATCAAATTCTTCTGGTGTGAAGTTTTCACCTTCGGCGTCTAAGTACTCATTCATATCAAAACAAAGATAACAGAAAAAGAATCAAGCCCACTATACTTCATGACGCTAATATGACGTTTTGAAGATGGTTAAAAGCCATATCGTTTTGAAGATAATTTTCGTAAATTCATTCTATGCAAGAATCCAATTACTCCTCAGAAATACTTCAGTACATCCCTTTTTATTATGTTATTTGGTCTGATGATTTACTAACGACATCCGAGATCAACGTTGTACAAAACGTTATAGAAACAGATAAAACGCTCTCCGATAAAAGCAAGGCTCAGTTATTTGCATGGCTGGACACTTACAACCCACCTGCAGATAGTGAATTAAAAAAATGGAAACGCACCATTTCCAATTCTTCCGTGAAATTAGTTGAAAGTGAAACCTATCCTTTATCGGCATTCAGCCAAAAAGTGGTGTCTCATTACACAGGTGACTCCCCTTTAAACGAACAATTAAAGCAAATTGAAATACAGTTGGGCATTCAACCCAATCACTATAATCACCTTTTTGATGTAGCGGTTTCTCACGAAACAACATCGGACTTTTATAATGCCGATGCTATTGATGTTATCTTAAAGGGAAAGCATGCCACAGTGGTTGATGGTTTTAGAAAAACACTGTCCGACCCTATTTTTAAATGGGATGTTCACCGAAACAAAGAAGAATTTAGACAAGTGGTTCTAAACCAAGTAAAGTTTCTTGCGGATAAAGGGTACGGTGCTGTGGCATACCCAGAAGCATATGGCGGTACAAATAATATGGAAGGTTATGCTTACATGTTCGAAAACATGATGTTTGCCGACGGCAGCCTATCTATAAAGTTTGGGGTTCAATTTGGACTTTTCGGCGGAAGCATACAAAAGCTGGGCACCAAAAAACACCATGATAAATATTTACTAAAAACGGGAAAAGCCGAGTTACTAGGATGCTTTGCTATGACAGAAACCGGTCACGGCTCTAACGTTCGCGGCATTAAAACTACAGCAACCTATGACAATAATACGGATCAAATTATTATTCATACACCTGGTAATAGCGACAACAAAGAATATATTGGAAATGCACTGCACTCTACAATGGCCTCTGTATTCGCACAGCTAATAGTAAACGGCAAAAATGAAGGGGTACATGCTATTCTGGTTCCACTGCGAAATGAAAATCACGAACTTCTTTCTGGTGTACTTGTGGAAGACAACGGATACAAATTAGGTCTTAATGGTGTTGACAACGGTAAAATATGGTTCAACCAGGTTGCAATTCCCCGAGAAAATCTATTGAACAAATATGGAGATATCAAAGAAGACGGTACTTACTTCTCGGAAATTAAAAATCCGAACAAGCGCTTCTTTACCATGCTTGGTACTTTGGTTGGCGGTAGAATTTGCGTAGCCAGAGCGGGTTTAGGCGGTGCTAAATTTGCTTTAACAATAGCCATAAAACATGCTTTAAAGCGAAGACAGTTCAATGATAGCGTAAAAATTCAAGAAGACCTTTTAATGGACTACCCAACGCATCAACTGCGACTGACTCCTTTAGTAGCCAGTGCTTACGTGTATCACGTAACGCTTGATAAAATGATGCAGCAATATTGCGATCCTTCACAACCGGACAAACGAAAAATCGAGACACAAGTAGCAGGTTTAAAATCAATAATTACCTGGTTTGCCAACGATACCATTCAAGAATGTAGAGAAGCTTGTGGCGGCAAAGGATATCTTATAGAAAACCGTATTGCCGATTTAAAGGGAGATGTAGACATCTTTACCACTTTTGAAGGCGACAATACGGTGCTACTGCTTTTAGCTGCCAAAGGCGTATTATCAGATTTTAAATCAGAATTCAACAGTGCTGGTTTTACCGCAGTTTTGAAAATATTGGGCATACAGATAAATGATAAATTAGTCACCATTAATCCAGTCTATACTAACAAAGTAGATAAAGACCATTTATATAACCCAAAGTTTCACAAACATGCTTTTGATTACCGTACAAGACGCTTGACTTATACATTGGCGATGCGCATCAGGGCTTACATTAAAAAAGGAGTGCCGTCATACCAGGCCTTTCTTAAAGTACAAACTCACCTCTTAGCATTAGGAAAAGCCTACAGCAACGAGCTGGCCTACACCACCTACTGTGACTTTGTACATACCATGACCGATGATAAAAATAAAGCATTGTTCCAAAAATTAGGTACGCTCCATGCTTTATATACGCTAAGACAGGATGCAGAGTGGTATTTAGAACAAGGTTATATGGGCGGAACAAAGTCGAAAGCCATACGCCAACGTGTAGAACGCCTATGCACGGAACTACGTCCACATATTGGAGTCCTAGTAGATGGATTTGGCATACCGGAGCATTGCATGACCGCTCCCATCGCACAATAACCTGCTAAGCAGTTATTTCTCTTTGTGCAATTCCGAAGTATCAAGAAAATCTAGAACTTCAACCTTAGCCTCGCCATATAAATGGGTTCTAGCGTTACCACTAGAAGAAAGTTGTATGGTTTTAGTAGGATGAACGTCTGCCGTTGCGGATTCTTCTATGGTAAGATAAACGGCTTCCGCTTCTAACTTCTCACTTTTCAACTTTGAATTTTCAAAAAGATTGGCATACAATTCATAAGTGGCCCCTTCTAATATGGCAGTTGCATTTTTATACATTTTAACATTGCTCAAATCGCTATTACCAAAAACCTTTACATCGACCCTATCTTTTAAAACCAGATTAATCTCTTGGCCTTTCAGATTAAACTCCCCAGAACTGTTTCCTTCCATATTGATATTGAAAATCTCAGCATCTGCATTTAAGTCCAACTTAGCAGATTCGTGTAAATCTACATGTAGGTCTTTTGCATTAACAACTCCATCCATTGCAATCTCACCATCGTACATGGTAATGGATTCCAAATAAATATAGTTTACAATTATCTCCAATTTCTTTTTACGAGTAATGTTGTAATAAGAGCTTATCTGCAAAACACTATCTTGAACTCTAAATCTTAGAACGTCTATAAGATTATCATCTGCAGTGATAGAAACACCCTCTTCAGATGAATCGTGTAATTTTATTTCAAGGTCATCACGTAATTCTATTCCGTGAAAAGGGGGTAATTCTTGGTATACATCTATGACTGCCTTATTCCCTTTAATCTTAGGTTTTCTCTGTGAAAATGCTTGAAAAGTGAACAATAAAACAAATAGAAAAACAAAATTTTTCATATGATAGCGTCTTTAATACTAGGGGGTTAGTGTCCTATTTTATAGTTTACAAAGGTATCCCATATTATTCTTATCAAATAAGAATGTTAAAAAAGAATCAAAAAAAATGCCTAACTATAGCAGTTAGGCATTTTTATTTGAGTTAGTCCAGTAAATTAATGCTGAAGTTCTTCTTCATCTTTTTGTAGAGGAACTGTTTGAGGCACGAAATCTTGACCAGGAATAATATACTCGTCATTCTCGTCTACTTTACTATAATCATAAGCCCAACGGTGAACTTCAGGAATTGGACCAGGCCAATTTCCATGAATATGTTCCTGTGGAGTTGTCCACTCCAAAGTTGTGGCTTTCCAAGGGTTTTTAGGCCCAACCTTACCGTAGAAAATACTTCTTACAAAGTTGAATACAAATATAAGTTGTGCACTTGCCGTGATGATCGCAAATACGGTCATCAAAACTTGAATATCCGTTAATTCGTCAAACATTGGGAATGCCGTGTTTTCATAGTATCTTCTAGGAACACCTGCCATACCCACAAAGTGCATAGGGAAGAATATACCGTACGAACCTACTGCAGTAATCCAGAAATGGACATACCCTAAGTTCTTGTTCATCATCTTGCCTTCAAACATAGTTGGGAACCAATGATAAATACCTGCGAACATTCCATAAAGTGCAGAGATACCCATTACCAAGTGGAAGTGAGCAATTACAAAATAGGTATCATGAACGTTAATATCCAACGTACTATCTCCTAATACAATACCGGTAAGACCACCAGTAATAAAAGTAGACACCATACCTATTGAGTATAGCATTGCCGGGTTCAATTGTAGATTACCCTTCCAAAGAGTCGTAATCCAGTTAAACGCTTTTACGGCAGATGGTATTGCGATTAATAATGTTGTAAATGTAAATACGGAACCTAAGAACGGGTTCATACCAGAAATAAACATATGGTGCCCCCAAACAATGGTGGATAGGAAAGCAATTGCCAATATAGAAGCAATCATAGCACGATAACCGAAGATAGGTTTTCTAGCATTCACTGCCATTACCTCCGAAACGATACCCATTGCTGGTAAGATTACAATATATACCTCTGGGTGACCTAAGAACCAAAATAAGTGCTCATATAACACTGGAGATCCACCTTGGTAATGTAAAACTTCACCTTGTATAAATATATCCGACAAAAAGAAAGAAGTACCAAAACTTCTATCCATTATTAATAACAACGCCGCAGACAATAATACTGGGAAGGATATTATACCAATGATAGCCGTTACGAAAAATGCCCAAATCGTTAAAGGTAATCTTGTCATAGACATCCCTTTTGTACGAAGGTTGATTACAGTCACCACATAGTTCAAAGACCCCATAAGTGATGAAGCAATGAAAATTGCCATAGATACCAACCATAAGGTCATACCCATACCTGAACCCGGTTGTGCCATTGGTAGTGCACTTAGGGGAGGATATATTGTCCATCCCGCCGCTGCTGGACCTGCTTCTAAAAATAACGAAGCTAACATAATTACACACGAAATAAAGAACAACCAGAACGATAGCATGTTCATAAAACCGGATGCCATATCACGTGCACCAATTTGAAGCGGTATCAACAGGTTACTAAACGTACCACTCAACCCCTGTGTCAATACAAAGAAAACCATTAGGGTTCCGTGAATGGTTACCAAAGCCAAGTACACATCTGCATCCATAACACCATCAGGTGCCCATTTGCCCAATAAGGCCTCAAAAACCGAAAAAGATTCTCCTGGCCAAGCCAATTGCATACGAAACATAAGGGACATTAAAATACCCAACGCTCCCATAACGAATACACCAGTAATTAAATACTGCTTAGAGATCATCTTATGATCTTGACTAAATATATACTTAGTTACAAAGGTTTGTTTGTGGTGATGTTCGTGATCGTCATGTCCATGATCATCAACCTGTGCATTTGCAGTAACAGACATATTTGCTATTCTTTAATTTTAAATTTTCTTTTAAGCTCTCCTCAACTATCTATCAATACTACCTTTTTGGTATTAGTGACTTGCTGTTGCGGTTTCTATATTCTTGAATTCATCAGTAGAGGCCTGACCCATTACATTCTGTCCAAATGTTTTTTGTTCAGCCACCCAAGCATCATACTCCTCTTGAGTTTCTACAATAATCTTCATTTGCATGTTGTAGTGAGACTTTCCACAAATTTTGTTACAAAGCAGTATGTAATCAAACTCCCATGGATCTGAATTCTCTTCTCCATTGGCAGCTCTCTCCGATCTAATTGCATTTGTACGTTTTACTTTATCGGCCACATCAGGATTCTGACGCATTTCTTCCGTAGTATAAATTGGTGTAAAAGAGAACTCGGTAATCATTCCGGGAACACAGTTCATCTGAGCTCTAAAATGTGGCATATATGCCGAGTGCAATACGTCTTGTGAACGCATTTTAAAGTTAACCTTTCTCCCTACCGGCAAGTGCAACTCCTTTACAATAATATCATCGGCAGCGTACGTATCCGATTCATCCAAACCAAGAACGTTAGCTTTATTTATATCGATCATTCTAACATTAGCCTTACCCAGAACGTTGTCCTCACCACCGTATCTGGCCGTCCAGCTAAACTGCTGTGCATATAATTCAACTATTAACGGATCATCTTCATCGTTAACATCCATAATGGTTGTCCACGTATATAATCCCCAAAGGATAAGTCCAGACAAAACAATTACCGGAATAATAGTCCAGATAAACTCCAAACGATCACTATCAGCAAAGAAAAGCGCTCTCTTGCCTTCTACACCACGGTATTTATATCCAAAGTAATGTAGTAATGCCTGTGTAAGTGTTTGTACAAAGAAAATAATGATGAAAGACACCAACATTAAGGAATCATATTCCGCACCATGTGCAGAAGCCGCCTCAGGAAGTAGGAACTTAGAATATTTCCAGAAACTAAAAATTGTAATCCCGTAGATGAAAATAAGAAATGCGAACAAAAGATACCCGTTCGTATTGTTATCCGAGTCGTTGGCAATTTGAGAGTTTTCGGTTTTGAGCTGAGACAATTCAAATATCTTCGTCATCTGCCAAATCGCAATTGCCACAAGGGCTAAAACCACTAAAGTCAATAATGTAGTCATCGTATGTTCTACTATTATACGTTAAAAATACTAATAATGAAAATGTCTGCTTTCTTCTATAAACGGGTTACGTTTAGGCTGCAAAGGCGCAGTGGACAAAGCACGGAACACCCAGAAAATAAACAAGCCTGCAAAGAAAAGAACAGCACCAATTTCAGGAATACCGATAAACCATTGGTCACCCACAGTTGACGGCATAATCATATTAAAAATATCCATGTAGTGTCCTCCAAGTATAACAATACCCGCTAAAACCACAAACCAGTTTAAACGTTTATAATCGCTATTCATTAAAAGTAAAACAGGAAATAAGAAGTTCATTGCTATCATACCGAAAAATGGCAATCTATAATCCGCAATTCTAGTAACATAATAAGTAACCTCCTCTGGAATGTTGGAGTACCAGATAAGCATAAATTGAGAGAACCAAAGGTATGTCCAAAAAATACTAATACCGAACATGAACTTTGCTAAATCATGTATATGGCTATCATTTACATCTGGTAAATATCCTCTAGATTTTAAGTATATAGTTACCATAGCGATTACAGTAATACCAGATACGAACATACTGGCAAAAACATACCATCCAAAAAGTGTACTGTACCAGTGTGGATCAACACTCATAATCCAATCCCAGGACATAATAGACTCTGAAACCAAATAGAATACCAAGAAACCAGCAGACCATCTAAAGTTTAGTTTAAAATTAGAATCGTCGTTAGACTCATCCTGTCTCAAAGAAAGTTTTCTAGAGTATTCTCTGTAAAATATCCATCCACCTAAAAACACCGCCGCTCTAATAAGGAAGAACGTAGGATTCAAATATCCTTTTTTACCTTGTAATAAGTGATCATGGGCAACCACATCGGCATCCATCCAGACGAACAAATGATTCATATGTAATACGGACAATACCAATATTACAAACACAACAATTCCTCCAGGAACCAAGTACGCCGTAATACCTTCCATTACCCTAAACAACAATGGGGACCAACCTGCTTGAGCTGCTCGCTGTATAGCATAAAATGCCAAAACACCTAAAGCAATCATAAAGAAAAAGAATGCGGCAACATACAATGCGGCCCATGGCTTATTCTGTAATTGGTGTAACAAGTGTTCATCATGAGAAGAATCGTGAACCTCACCATGAGCGTCGGCAGCTTCACCATGACCATCAGCAGCAACCGCCCCGTGAGCCTCAACAGCTCCGTGTGCATCACCATGCCCATCACTATGACTAGCTACAATAGCTTTTGCCTCCTCTACCGTACTAGGCGCCGAAATAAATCCGATAGCAATCCCAAGCACTCCAAGAGCCATTAAAATAAAGGAACCGATCTTTAATTTGTTTGAAAACGTATACATATCCCTTTTCTAATATTATTTCGTTAAGTCTTGTTTCAATTTCATCACGTACTCCGAAACTTGCCACATCTCTTTTGTATCCATCTGCGAGGCGTAAGAACCCATAGAGTTCAATCCGTAATGAATAGTATGGTAAGCAGTACCTATTGTAATATTTCTAGCAGCATCCGAATAACTAGGAACCCCTAAAATCTTTTCTCTTTTTACAAGTGTACCCTGTCCATCTCCCTTATCACCGTGACAAATAGCACAATAAATGGTGTACAATTGACCTCCCGCTGCTAAATCCTCTTCGATATTCAAAGAATCCAAAGGACTAGATTGTACCCTTGCTAATTCTTTCCCCTCTGGTGTATTTTCATAACCATAAGGAATCCACCCACGGGAAATGGTATGCTCCGGAGGACTCATTGCTTCTTGACGATTCGGAAGGAAATCAACCTCTCCATATGCTTCATAGCCAACCGGCTCATACATGTTAGGCATATATTGATAGTTGGGACTGTTCTTATCGGCACAGGCCGTAACACACAGTAGCAACCCAAAAACGATTCCTATTTTGCTAAAACTGTTCATATTTAATGACTGTTTTTTTCAACTATATTTATCTCCACTGCCCCTGTATCCAACAACAGATCCTTCAATTCTTTTTCATTATCGTGAATATCGATTTCCATTAAGAAATGGTCATCAGTAGTACGAACATCCGGGTTTTCCGCTTCTTTGAAAGGCCATAAACGACTTCTCATATAAAAGGTAATTACCATTAAGTGAGCCGCAAAGAAAACCGTAAGTTCGAACATAATAGGCACAAAAGCCGGCATATTCTCTAAATAGCTAAAACTTGGTTTACCACCTATATCCTGAGGCCAATCCTCGATCATGATGTAGTTCATCATCACTGTAGCTACAGTAAGACCAATACAACCGTATATAAAGGATGTAATGGCAATACGAGTTGGCGCCAGACCCATGGCCTTGTCCAAACCATGAACAGGAAATGGACAATATACTTCTTCGATATGATGCTTAGCTGCTTTTACCCTTTTAACGGCAAGCATTAGCACGTCATCATCATCATAATATGCATGTATCGCTTTTGATGCCATAGCTATTGTTTCTTGTTGTTTAATAATTTTGCCTGACCGGCCCAATCGTCTCTTTGTGCTCTTCCTGGGAAAGATTCGGTTATTGAATCTAACAAATCATACTCTCTATTGGTCATTCTTGCCACCTGAGCAAAAGTGAATATTCCAATTTCATTAAGAGTAGCTTCCATTTGCGGACCTACGCCTTTAATCTGCTTAAGGTCATCGGCCGTTTCCTTAGTTGCATCAAACTTACCAATAGCACTCAAGAGCTCAGAAACACTTTCTGTAGTGTCTTGTTTTGGTACAACCTCACCCATTAATACATCGTCAGTAATAACCTCTTCTTTGGTTTCAGTTTCGGTCAATTTTGTAATTGTATACAAAGGCTGACCTGCATCTCTCAATTTCTTATACTTACTTCCTGATGACTTCAAGATAGATTTAACTTCCGCCTGAGCAATTACAGGGAACGTTCTAGCATATAGAAGGAACAATACAAAGAAGAATCCAATAGTACCTACAAAGATTCCTATATCTACAAATGTTGGAGAGAACATTGTCCAAGAGGATGGAAGGTAATCACGGTGAAGCGACGTAACGATAATCACAAAACGCTCAAACCACATTCCTATGTTCACTACAATAGAAATAGCGAAGGAAAACATAATACTAGTCCTCAATTTCTTGAACCACATAAACTGTGGAGAAAATACATTACACGTCATCATTGACCAGTATGCCCACCAGTAAGGACCAGTTGCTCTATTCAAGAACGCATACTGTTCGTATTCCACCCCAGAATACCACGCCATGAAAAGCTCGGTTATATAGGCACAACCTACAATAGAACCTGTTAACATAATTACGATGTTCATTAATTCTATATGCTGAACAGTAATATATGCTTCTAAATGACACACTTTACGCATAATAATCAAAAGCGTGTTCACCATTGCAAATCCTGAGAAGATAGCCCCTGCAACAAAGTATGGAGGGAATATAGTTGTATGCCACCCAGGAATTACCGAAGTAGCAAAGTCAAAAGATACAATCGTATGCACGGAAAGTACAAGTGGCGTAGCCAAACCAGCTAAAACCAAAGACACTTCTTCAAAACGTTGCCAATCTTTAGCACGACCACTCCAACCAAAACTCAATAATCCGTATATTTTCTTTTGGAACGGCAGTATTGCTCTATCACGCAACATTGCAAAATCAGGAAGTAAACCTGTCCACCAGAAAACCAATGATACTGATAAATACGTTGAAATGGCAAATACATCCCAAAGCAATGGAGAGTTGAAGTTCACCCAAAGCGAACCGAATTGGTTAGGAATAGGCAATACCCAGTACGCCAACCAAGGACGACCCATGTGAATAATTGGAAAAAGACCCGCCTGAACAACAGAGAAGATAGTCATTGCCTCTGCGGAACGGTTAATTGCCATTCTCCATTTCTGACGGAACAACAACAGTACCGCTGATATCAATGTACCTGCGTGACCAATACCTACCCACCAAACAAAGTTAGTAATATCCCAAGCCCAGTTAACAGACTTGTTCAGTCCCCATGTTCCAATACCTGTAGAGACTGTATAAATAATACAACCGATACCCCAAAGAAATGCCACTAAGGCAATAGAAAACACAATCCACCAATGCTTATTAGCCCTACCCTCAACTGGAGCGGCTATATCCACACTAACATCATGGTAGCCTTTATCCCCAATAACTAAGGGCTTTCGTATAGGTGCTTCGTAATGCGACGCCATATAATTCTATTATAGTTGTTTACTTAAATACGGTTTTATGCTTCGTTCGTGTTTCTCACCTTCACGTGATAGAACACATTTGGCTTAGTTCCCACATGCTCCAATAAATGGTACATACGATCACTTTCTGCTAACTTGGAAACTTCACTTTCCTTATCATTAACATCACCAAAGATTATAGCTCCTGTGCTACATGAAGCAGAACAAGCCGTTTGAAACTCTTCATCCTTTACCGGACGACCGTCTCTCTTAGCATCTAAGATAGACTTCTGAGTCATCTGAATACACATTGAACATTTTTCAATTACCCCTCTAGAACGAACATTTACATCTGGGTTCAATACCATTTTACCCAAATCGTTGTTCATGTGGTAATCAAACTCATCGTTGTTGTTATACAAGAACCAGTTGAATCTACGAACTTTATAAGGACAGTTGTTAGCACAGTATCTTGTACCTACACAACGGTTATATGCCATATGGTTCTGACCTTGACGGCTATGCGATGTTGCCGCAACCGGACAAACCGTTTCACACGGCGCATGATTACAATGTTGACACATCACAGGCTGGAAAGCCACTTGAGGATTAGCCGCTGGATGCTCCAACTCACCAAAACCACCTAATGAACCATTATCACCAGAAAGACCATCAAACCCATCCTTCTTAATATTATCACCTTCAAAAGTATCTTCCGAAGAGTAGTATCTATCAATACGCAACCAGTGCATATCCCTACTCTTTCTAACCTCTTCTTTACCGACAACAGGAACATTGTTCTCCGCATGACAAGCAATAACACAAGCCCCACAACCGGTACAAGCATTTAAATCGATTGACATATTGAAATGATGACCAATAGTACGATCAAATCCATCCCATAAATCTACAGATGTTGCAGGCACCTCTTGGTGGTCTAATGATACCACAGGCACTTCATTCCACTCTGCGTGATCCTTTGTATTGAAAATCTCTAAAGTAGTCTCTTTAATGATATCCCCTCTACCCATTAAGGTCTTATGCAACTGAATACAAGCAAATTCATGCATTCCAGAAGCCTTCTCTATGGTAGCAGCTTGTACGCTGTTAAAATCTTGATATAAAGGATACGCATTTACACCAGTTTGCATTTCTGATTTCATACCTACTTTTCTTCCGTAACCGAAAGAAAGACCGATAGAACCAATAGCTTGACCAGGTTGAATAATTACAGGAACATTATTAACAGTAACACCATTAACAGTAACATTGGCATAACTACCATCCAAACCACCATTAGCCACATGCTCGTTCACAAAACCTAAACGCTCCGCATCCGCTTTGGAAACGGTAACATAGTTATCCCAAGATACTCTAGTTACAGGATCCGGAAACTCTTGCAACCATGGATTGTTTGCCTGTTGACCAGCACCCATACCCGTTTTAGGATACAAAGTAAGCTCAACACCACCTCCACTAGTAGCGTTAACCAGACTACTAATTGCCGTAGCAACCGGAATTCCCGCTTGAGCAGTAACCTCCTCAACCACATTAGCCTCAACAGCTTCTTTATCTATTGCAGCTGAAGCGGCATTCTCAGGATCCGCATCAGAAGACATAGCCACACCTGAAGCAGAATAAACTCCATCATGAAGCGCTTTATTCCAATCGTTCCCAGCCAAGATAGACTGAGACCAAGTTTCTTTTACGTATTCGTAATATGATTTATCGCTACCCAACCATTTCAATAAAGCCGTCTGAAACTGTCTTGTATCAAAAAGCTCCTTGATAGTAGGCTGCATTAAACTGAACTGCCCTTTCTTAACTTGAGTATCACCCCAAGATTCCAAGAAATGATTTGCAGCTGCCGTATACTGGGCTACTTCCGTAGTTTCGTTCCAATTATTGGAAAACACAACCGAAAGACCCACTTTCTCAATACCTTCTTTAAAGTCGGCCGCATTTGGCAAAGTAAACATAGGATTCACCCCATCTACTAACAACGCACCAACTTTACCTGCTTTCATGTCAGAAATCAACTTCTGAACCGCCTTAACATTTCCCTGCCTAACATAACGAGGAGAAGCAGCATCATATGCTTTACTGCCTAACATTTCGTTAATAGCCAAAACAACTGTCTGGGCATTTATATCATCAAGACCTGTAACAACTACAGCCCCTGTTTTATTCTTTCTAATTTCAGCAGCTACGTCATCAATAGTTTTCTGAACATTCTCCGAAAGTTCACCACCAACACTGGTTCCGTTCAATTTAGCATATAATTGAGCTAAAGCTATTTTCTGCTGCATTGGCGTTAAAGGCACACGCTTGTCGGCGTTCGCGCCACTTAAGCTCATGTTAGCCTCAAACTGTACGTGACGGGACATCTTACCATTTTTAGGCACCCTACCCTTTGCGTAACCACCATCATAGTTCCCTCCTTGCCAATCTCCCAAGAAATCAGCACCAAAAGAAACTATCAAATCTGCTTTTTCAAAATCATAATCAGCTAAGGCACGCTCACCATATTTTACCTCATAAGCGCTAGCTGCAGCATCTTCAGATATAGCGTCATAAACCACATGGTTTACATTACTATACTCTGCTTTTAAATCACCAATCAATCTATCCGTAGACGGACTAGCATATGTTTGCGTCAACAAAGCAATCTGCTGACCAGAATTTTTAAGACTACCCAACTTAGCTTTTACAGCAGCATCTAAAGCAGACCAATCCGTAGGCTCTCCGTTTGCCATAGGCCCCTGCAAACGCGTACTATCGTACAAAGACAGGACAGATGCCTGAACCCTAGCGTTAGCAGAACCAGCAACTTTGGCCTCCTTATTGTTTTCAACCTTAATAGGACGACCTTCCCTAGTCTTAATAAGAATACTTGCAAAGTCAAAACCGTTCGCTATGGTAGTTGCATAATAATTAGCAACACCAGGAACAATATTTTCCGGCTGAACAACATAAGGAATAGATTTATGCACAGGTCCTTCACAAGCAGCCAATGAAGCCGCCGCAGTACTAAAACCAACATACTTAAGGAAATCCCTTCTATTAGTAGATGTAGCGGATAGACTTTCTTTATCACCCAAAAAATCATCTACGGGAATTTGCTCAACAAACTCGTTCTGTCTTAGCGTCTCAACAATGGAATCGTTCGGATTTAATTCCGCCTCGTTTTTCCAATATTTTTTGTTTGATGCCATACTTTCTATGTAATTAGCTACTTTCTAGTTCGATTAATAATGACACTTTCCACATTCAAGCCCGCCCATTTGCGCAGCCGTCAACTTTTCAACACCATATTTCTTGGAAAGCTCGGTATGAATTTTTTCGTAGTAAGCATTACCCTCTACCTTAATTTCTGTTTCTCTGTGACAGTTAATACACCACCCCATTGTTAATGGAGAATATTGATACATTATCTCCATCTCCTCTACAGGACCGTGGCATTGCTGACATTCAATACCGGCGACACTTACGTGCTGTGAGTGATTGAAGTATGCGAAATCAGGCAAATTATGAATACGCACCCATTCCACTGGCTGACTTTCGCCAGTATATTTTTGATTTTCCTCATCCCAACCAACGGCGGCATAAAGCTTTTTAATCTCCTTATTATAATCAACTCCATATTCGCGCTTACCCTCTTCCAAGGTCTCATCAGCAACTTGATAGATTGATTTATGACAGTTCATACACACATTAAGCGCAGGAATACCAGAAGTCTTGGACACACGTGCAGAAGAATGACAATACTTACACTCAATTTTATTATCACCAGCATGTATACGATGCGAATAATGTATTGGCTGAATTGGCTGATACCCTTGATCAACACCAACCTGCATCATCCAACCATATGCAAAATAAGCACTACCTAACAACAAGAATATAACCGTCACCAAAACCAAAAACTGATTTTTAGCAAATGCCTTCCATAGTGGCAATCTCTTTTCTGACTCCTCAACTTCCAAAACAACCCCGTTGGCCTCCGCTATTCTTCTTAGTGTTTTATTCACCAAGAACAACATAACGACCAACAGACCAAAAACAACAGCCAAGGCACCCAAAACAATCTCGTTCGATATCCCTCCAGAAGCAGAAGCAGTTGCACCGGCCTCACCACCTGCCGCAGCAGCTGGAGCAGCGGTTTTTGGAGGAGCGGAAGTATAGGCTAAAATATTGTCAATATCCTCATTGGACAATGTTGGAAACGGCGTCATTGCCGCCTGGTTATACTCAGCATACACCTTATTGGCATAAGAATCCCCAGAAGAAATCATACCCGGACTATTCTTAATCCACCTGTATAACCAATCACGATCCAAACCTTCATCTTCAGCCAACCTTTCCTCAACATTCGCCAAAGCAGGTCCGGTCATTTTACGATTTAGAGAGTGACATGCCGCACAATTCTGATTGAATAACGCTTTACCTTTTGCCGGATCTCCCGCCGAATCACCAGAACTTGCCGCCTCAGTAGCAGCTTCATCCGCAGTGCCGCCATCTTGAGCAGATATAGAAACGGAAAATAATAGTAAAACAAATAGAGTTAAACCTAAAACTTTAGAAATCGAATGGCGGTACGGAACCTTTTTCATATGAATCTTATTTCTATCGACATCTTGGCACGATAATTTCATTTAGAGAAATACTTGTATTAATTCTTATCAGTGCTAAAATCGAAGGCAAAAATACGTAATAGTCTTTATTTTGTAAATGTTAACGGATTGATAATTCTTAATTTATAACTGTTCTAAATAGTGAGGTATTCCGCAATTTGACTAGGAATAAACTACTTTTGTGTAAAATATTAAAACCCAATTATTTCACTACAATGAAGACATTTTTTGTACTTAGCTTAACCCTAGCTTCTTTAACATTTGGGCACGCCCAACAGGGTCAAATCAACGTTGAACAAGACGAAAAGATTACAGATTTAATCGAAATATACAAGACTTCAAATGAAAGTTCCGATTATTATCGCATTCAAGTAGGGTTTGGATCTTACAGCAAAGCTCAAAATATACAGGCCAATGTAGAACAAGATTTCCCAGATTTACCCTCTAAAATAGATTTTGATTCCCCAACATACCGAGTAAGGGTCGGACGGTTCAAAAACAAATTAGATGCCGAAAGGAAATTTAATGAAGTCCGAAAAAAATATCCGGATGCGATGTTACTAAAACCAAAAAAATCGACCCGTTAAGGTCGATTTTTTTTTGCTCTATATTATTTGAATATCCTATTTGGACTTCAACTTCTTTTTAACCTCTACCTCTTTGAAGGCTTCTACTATATCACCTTCTACTATATCATTGTAATTCTTAAGCTGAAGACCACAATCATATCCTTTAGCAACTTCCTTAACATCATCTTTGAAACGTTTTAGAGAAGTTAACTCACCTGTATACACAACCACACCATCTCGTATAAGACGTATGCCCGCATTACGGAAAATCTTACCGTTCGTAACCATACAACCAGCAATCGTACCCACTTTGGATATTTTAAAGGTCTCCCTAATCTCTGCGGTACCCGTAATTTCCTCTTTGATCTCAGGAGAAAGCATTCCCTCCATTGCATCTTTAAGGTCATTAATAGCATCGTAAATTATAGAGTACATTCTGATATCGATTTCCTCTTTCTCCGCTACATCTCTTGCATTACCCATTGGCCTTACATTAAAGCCAATAATAATAGCATCCGACGCCGAAGCCAACAACACATCAGATTCAGTAATAGCACCTACACCTTTGTGTATGATGTTTACTTGTATTTCTTCCGTTGATAATTTCTGGAACGAATCCGTCAATGCTTCCACAGAACCATCAACATCACCCTTCAGGATAATATTAAGTTCCTTAAAGTCACCTAACGCAATACGTCGTCCAATTTCATCAAGCGTAATGTGACGCTGAGTTCTAACCGACTGCTCACGTTGCAACTGTGAACGTTTAGTAGCAATCTGTTTTGCTTCCCTCTCATCTTCCAACACGTGGAATTTATCACCAGCCTGTGGCGCTCCGTCCAGACCCAAAATAGATATTGGTGTAGCCGGGCCTGCTTCTTTAACGCCATTACCGCGTTCATCCTGCATTGCCTTAACCTTACCACTATTTGTACCGGCCAAAACGTAATCCCCAATTTTAAGAGTTCCTCCTTGAACCAATATTGTAGAAACATAACCTCGACCTTTATCTAAAAAGGCCTCAACAACAGTACCGTTGGCCATTTTATTAGGATTGGACTTAAGCTCTAACAATTCCGCTTCAAGTAATACTTTTTCCAGTAATTCCTTTACACCCTGACCTGTTTTTGCCGAAATATCATGAGACTGTATCTTACCACCCCAATCTTCAACCAACAAGTTCATTTGAGCCAGACCGTCTTTAATCTTCTCTGGATTTGCCGTTGGCCTATCAACCTTGTTTATTGCAAACACAATAGGAACACCCGCAGCTTGCGCGTGACTTATTGCTTCTTTTGTTTGAGGCATGATCGCATCATCTGCAGCAATAACAATAACCGCTATATCCGTAACTTGGGCACCCCTAGCACGCATTGCGGTAAACGCCTCGTGACCCGGTGTATCTAAAAATGTAATTTTCTGACCACCCTCCAGAGTAACTCCGTATGCACCAATGTGCTGTGTAATTCCACCGCTTTCACCAGCAATTACATTAGCTTCCCTAACATAATCCAGCAAAGATGTTTTACCGTGATCCACGTGACCCATTACCGTAACAATAGGTGCGCGTGATTCCAAGTCTTCCGGATTATCAGCTTCAACCTCTATTGATTCTTCAAGATCAGCGGTAACGAACTCAACCTCGTAACCAAACTCATCAGCAACAATGGACAGTGTTTCAGCATCAAGGCGTTGGTTCATGGTTACCATAATACCAAGTGACATACAGGCCGAAATAATTTCGGTAGTACCCACACCCATCATCGTAGCAACTTCTCCAACGGTTACAAACTCCGTAACCTTCAATACCTTACTTTCTAATTCTTGCTGTTCAAGATCCTTTTCAGTCTGTTGACGGTGCTGATCTCTTTTATCCCTTCTATACTTAGCTCCTTTACCCTTCTTAGATTTACCTTGTAATTTCTCCAAGGTTTCTCTAATCTGTTTTTGTACGTCTTCCTCAGTAGGCTCTACTTTTGGCGCACCATAACGTGGGTTTCCGCCTCCGCCGCCTTTTCTGGCTGCAGGGCCGGTACCGCGAGGTCTTGGCGCATTGCTTTTATTTCCACCACTTCCTGGACTACTAACTATACGTCTTCTACGTTTCTTACGGTCCCCACCTGCATCTGAACCAGTTTTAGGCTCTTCCTTCTTCTTTTTAGGCTTATTGAACTGAGAAAGATCAATCTTGGCTGTAATTTTAGGTCCGCTAAGTTTCTTGTATTTTGTAGTTAAGACGCCATCGTCTTTTTTCTCTTCGGGAGATTCAGCACCAGCTTCTGCAGCTGGTTTTGCTTCTTCTACTTTTTCCGGAGCTTTCTCTTCTGGCTTAACTTCTGCTGCCTTAGGAGCTTTAGGCGTTTTAGGTTTGTCAACATCGATTTTACCTATGACCTTAAGCTTTTTTCTAGGCTTTTCTTCAACCTTTGGCTCTTCTACCTTAGGTTCTTCCGTTACCTTATTAGATGGCTCAACCTCTTTTGGTTTTTCAACCTCGGGAGCAACTTCTTTTTCTACTTTCTTTTCTTCGGAAACAGGAGCAGGAGCATCTTTTGGTTTCTTATCTGCATCAAGGTCTATCTTACCGACAGTTTTAGGACCCTGAAGTTCAACTTTACCCAATAAAGTTTTCTCTTCTGCTGCCGCTGCACGTCTTTCCCTTGCCAAACGTCTTTCTTCTTGCTCTTGCTCTAATTGCAATCGCAAAGCCTCTTTTTCCTTTCGCTTCTCTTCACCTACTTCTTTAGAGGCGACTTTTTTGCTCTTATCGGTCTGAAATTCTCCTTGAAGCACTTCATAAACCTCATCGGAAATCTTTGTAGTAGGTCGCGCATCGATCTCATGCCCTTTAGAGGCAAGGAAATCAACAGCCCTATCCAAAGAAATATTAAACTCTTTGAGGACCTTATTAAGCCTAATTTTTGCAATGTCTGCCATAAATACTTTCTCCTAATTCTCTTTAATCCTTGCTAATATAATAGAACTCCAATAGGTTTTACATCCTAACACATTAGCAGAATTTTCCGCTAAAGTATTAAAACCCGTGACGAGTTCATAGCTAATCTTCCAATTCTTCTTTAAGAATACGCACAACTTCGGAAATAGTTTCCTCTTCCAAGTCGGTACGCTTCACCAAATCGTCTACATCTTGCTCTAATATACTACGAGCTGTATCCAATCCTATTTTCTTGAATTCTTCAATAATCCAAGCATCAATTTCATCTGTAAATTCTGTCAATTCAACATCTTCCTCAACACCTTCTCTAAACACATCAATCTCATATCCAGTTAATTGACCCGCCAAACGTATGTTGTGCCCACCACGACCAATAGCTTTTGAAACTTCTTCCGGTCTTAGGTAAACCTGAGCTGTCATCTTTTCATCATTCAACTTCACAGAAGACACTCTTGCAGGACTTAAAGCCCTCGTTACCATTAATTGTGGATTTGCCGTCCAATTGATAACATCAATATTTTCATTACCCAATTCACGAACTATTCCGTGGATCCTAGAACCTTTCATACCTACACAGGCTCCTACCGGATCAATACGATCATCATAAGAATCCACAGCTACTTTTGCTTTTTCACCTGGTATACGCACTGCTTTCTTAATAGTAATAAGGCCGTCATAAACTTCTGGAATCTCTTGAAAAAACAATTGTTCCAAGAACTTAGGGGAGCTTCTGGACATAATAATCGTCGGTTTGCTACCTTTAAGTTCAACACTTTCAATTACACCACGAACATTATCACCCTTTCTAAAAAAGTCAGATGGTATCTGTCTATCTTTTGGTAAAATAATCTCATTTCCTTCGTCATCCAACAAAATAATAGCCTTATGACGAATATGGTGTACCTCAGCCGTATAAATTTCCCCTTCAAGATCTTTAAAGTGCTTGTATATGGTTGTGTTATCGTGCTCGTGAATTTTAGATATTAAGTTTTGACGAAGCGCTAAAATAGCTCTTCTACCTAAATCTATTAGCTTCACCTCTTCAGAAACATCCTCCCCAACTTCAAAATCGGGCTCAATTTTACGTGCTTCAGCAAGTGAAATCTCTTCATTGGGCTCCTCCACCTCTCCATCTTCAACAACGACACGGTTCCTCCAAATTTCCAAATCCCCTTTATCAGGGTTGATAATGATATCAAAATTATCATCAGAACCAAATTTCTTCTTAAGGGCACTACGGAATACATCTTCCAAGATGGCCATTAACGTTACTCTATCTATAAATTTGTCGTCTTTAAATTCCGAAAAAGACTCGATCAGTGCAATATTTTCCATTATGCTACTATTACCTTTAAAATTTTAAAATGACTTTTGCTTCTTGTATATCAGAAAAACTGATTTGCTCTTTTTTCTGAACTGTAACTTTCCCTTTTCCAATGGGTTTTGGCTCTCGTGCTTTCCACTCAAGCACAATACCATCATCGGTCGTTTCGGTTAAATTTCCTTCAAATTTACCAGCTTCGGTTCGCACAGCGAGCTTTCTGCCTATATTTTTATTATACTGTCTTGGCATTAACAATGGCGATGCCGCACCTGCCGAAGCCACTTCTAACGAGAAATCATACTCGTCACGGTCTATATTATGCTCAATTGCACGACTAATCTTCATACAATCTTGCACGGTTACACCTTCATCACCATCCAGAACCACCTTAATGGCGTTATCCAACGACATCGAAAAATCGATTAAAAACAAAGACCCATCTTCTTCCAGGGCATCGTTCAAAAGGGTTTCAACCTTACTCTTCAACATAACATTTAGAAATAAAAAAGAGGACTAAATTGTCCCCTCATGAATACTTTTATATCCTTTCAGTCCTGCAAATATACGATTTTTTTGTTTCCCGCAATATCCGATTCATTTAAAGAGTTTTATATCATATGAATTCATATTAAATTAACGATTTAATAGTACTTTTAAAATAACCCAACCAAATAATCAACCATGGAAATTCTCTCTTCGTACAATATGATTATTGGCGCTTCCGCCATAGTCATCATCTCCTTTTGGTTCAACGGCATTTCAAAAAAAACCAACATTCCATCCGTTCTTATGCTAATTGTTCTGGGCGTAGCTTTGCAATTTGCCCTTAAGTACGTAATGGGGACGGAAATAGACTTTGAGAAAAATCTCCGCGGCACATTAGAAATTATAGGCACCGTAGGACTGATTATGATAGTTCTTGAGGCCGCCCTAGAGCTTGAACTTAAACGCGAAAAGCTTATTCCCATTTTAAAATCTATGGCCATTGCCTTACTTGGCCTTGTGGCTTCGGCATGGGTAGCAGCATTAATACTGTACCAATTTATAGATGGCATGACCATGCAATCTGCCTGGCTCTATGCCACACCACTTTCCATCCTATCTAGCGCTATTATCATACCCAGCGTTAGTAGCCTTAGAGAGGACAAGAAAGAATTTCATATTTACGAAAGCACCTTTTCGGATATTATGGGCATCATGATGTTCTATTTCCTAACAGGAGGATTAGACCCTGAAACCGATTCCGGAGCGGTGGCTTTTGCCGGAAATATTGTTCTAACCATAGTTATTGCCATAATAGCCAGTTACGCCTTGGTTCTTATTTTTCAAAAAATAAAAAGCCAGGCTAAACAATTTTTATTGATAGCCGTATTGCTTCTCCTGTACGCCATTGGGAAAAAGATGCATTTATCCTCCCTGATCATTATTTTAATATTCGGCTTGGTAATCGCAAACGTAAAATTGTTCTTTCCCGGGAAGACGGCAATTTTTCTTGAAAAAGAGAAAATGCACCAAATCTATCATGAACTCCACATTATTACACTGGAAACCGCATTTGTAGTACGTACTTTTTTCTTTGTCATCTTTGGTGTAACCATTGTACTGGCCTCGTTAATGAGTTTGAACGTAGCCATGGTAAGCATACTAATCATTACGTCAATTTATGTTATTCGATTTTTGATATTACGAGTTTTCATCGGTAAGGACATCCTACCACAGGCTTTTATTGCCCCAAGAGGACTAATCACTATTCTCTTATTTTACGCCATTCCCGTAAAAGCGGAGGTACCAGGCTTTGAATCCGGCATCTTGTTGTTCGTAATTATTGCCACCAGTTTAATTATGACCTGGGCCATGATACGGGACAAAAAGAAAATGGGAACCATGTTAGATGAGATCGATGAAGAAATTTTAGCACGAAACGAAGCAGAAGACCAACTAAACGAACATGAAGCAGCAACTACCGAAACCGAAACGGAAGATTCAACAACAGAAAACAAAGAAGATTCTCTTGGGGATATTGAGGACACAGAACAAGACAATCTTCCCCAATAAAAACAAAAAACCCGATACTTTTAAGTATCGGGTTTTTAACTTTCTGTTGGCCTACTAGGACTCGAACCTAGAACGACTGTACCAAAAACAGCTGTGTTGCCAATTACACCATAGGCCATTACCGTAATTGTTGCCGAAATATGTTCAGCGTTTGAGCGTGCAAATTTAAAACAAAGTTTCATTTACACAAACATTTTTTACAACAAAAATTTAAAATCTGTACAACTGGCAGATTACCAGAGCCCTAAAATTAACAAATAGAACCGTTTCTATTGCGCAAGTCCCGCTCACAAAGCTTCAGTTACTTATAAATTCACATTCTTCTTACAAAGCACTTGTTAAAGGTTTATCAAAAATACCCATCCATATCTATATTAATTAGTAAATTCGCCGCATTGGTTAAACCTAATAATACATGTTTTCAAAGAACTTCGAAAAATGGGACAATCTTCTCGGATGGTCCGTCTTTTTTATAGCCCTCATTACTTATGCAATCACCGTTGAACCCACCAACAGTTTTTGGGATGCAGGGGAATATATTGCCACTTCCGCAAAACTTCAGGTAGGTCACCCGCCCGGAGCTCCCTTACTACAGATGATTGGAGCCTTTTTTGCCATGTTTGCCGTTGAGCCCGACCAAGTGGCTCGTATGGTGAATTACGTCTCAGGCGTATCAAGTGCGTTTACTATCCTCTTTATGTTTTGGACGATTACCAATCTCACCCAAAAGCTTATTAAACGTAAAGACGAAGTTATAACAAACAGTAAGGCTATTGCTATTTTAGGTAGCGGTATTGTAGGGTCTCTTGCTTTTACTTTTTCCGATAGCTTCTGGTTTAATGCTGTTGAAACGGAAGTATACTCTACCGCCAGCTTATTAATGGCACTACTACTTTGGCTCGGCCTAAAATGGGTAGATGACCTAGAAAACCCTAGAGGAAACAAATGGATCGTTCTCATATCTTTTGTGGTGGGGCTAACTTTTGGTGTGCAGTTCATGGGCTTTTTGGCCATACCTTCCATAGGTTTGCTCTATTATTTCAAAACCTACGAAAAAACTACAGTAAAGAACTTTTTACTCGCAAACGTAGTTGTTATTGCAGTATTAATGTTGGTGTACAAATTCTCCCTTACTTACGTACTAAAACTTTTTGGATGGAGTGAGGTCTTTTTCATCAATAGCATAGGGCTTCCGTTTAACTCGGGATCCATTATAATGGGGCTAATTTTTATCGCCACCTTTTACTTTGGATTAAACTACACCCGAAAAAACAATTATAAGACAGCAAACACAATTGTTCTTTGCATCATGTTTCTGTTCTTAGGATTCTCTTCTTGGATGATGCTTCCTATTCGCGCCAACGCAAGAGTTGTAATCAACGAGAATAATCCCGAAGATGCGCGTGCCTTACTCGCCTACTATAACAGAGAGCAATATCCTAGTGTGGATAGTCCCGTTTATGGCACCTACTACTCCAATACATTTGGAACAGGTGGTGAAGACAAGGATGAAGCACCTAAATATGAGAAAGACGAAGAGTTAGGGAAGTATGTAATAGTTAACTATTACAAAGGCGCTATCCCAGGAGACGACCCTAAGCACATTGGACTTTTACCACGTATGTGGAGTGGTCAGAATGCTGAAAACTACATGAAGTACTTTGGGCCTTTGGATTTTAAAATGACACAATCCAACGAAGAACTTAGAGCCGCGGTTGCACAGGTAAAAGATGGTTTTGCAAATGGAGAAATAGACGCCGAGCAATATATTAGCTTCTTAAGACGGTTTGGAGACTACCTTGAGGTTGAACCTCCATCTGTTTGGCAGAATATTAAGTACATGGTTCAATTTCAGTTCGGCTACATGTACTGGCGGTATTTTATGTGGAATTTTTCAGGCAAAAACAACGACGTTCAAGGTAGATATAACGGAAACGGCGAATGGTTAAGTGGCATTGACCTAGTTGACAGCCCACGTTTAGGAAGCCAAGACAACTTACCGGATGAAGTTAAAAACAACAAGGCAAGAAACACCTATTATTTACTTCCGCTAATATTGGGTATCGTAGGCATACTATTTCAAATCAGTAAAAACCCAAAGCAGTTCTGGGTCCTTTTAATATTCTTTTTATTCACTGGCCTGGCTATTCAATTTTACACCAACCCCTATATTTTCCAACCTCGCGAAAGAGACTATTCCCTTGTGGGATCTTTTTATGTGTTTGGCATATGGATAGGTTTGGGTGTTTATGGACTTTTTGACGAGCTCAAGAAATACCTAACGCCAAAAATACTCGCTCCGGCCGTGACCCTAGTTTGTCTTTTAGCCGTTCCTACGGTAATGGCAGTACAAAACTGGGACGATCACGACCGATCTAATCGATATACCGCCAATTCGTCCGCGAAAGCATATTTGGATTCTTGCCAAGAAGATGCTGGCGCTATACTGTTCACCATTGGAGACAATGACACCTTCCCACTTTGGTACGCCCAAGAGATTGAAGGCTACAGAACCGATGTTCGTATTGTCTGCACCAGCCTTTTTGAGACTGATTGGTACATTGATCAAATGAAAAGAAAGGCTTACGAAAGCGAAGCTATTCCTTCGCAAATTGAGCATGATAAATACCGTTGGGGTTCACGTGATGTATTGTATTATCAGACCGTTGACCCTCTTTTCAACAAAAAGATATCGGAAAGCCGTTGGTCTATTCAGGACTTTATTAAATGGGTAGATAGTGACAATCCACAAACAAAACTGAAATACATTTTAGAACGTCAAGAAAATATTGACATGGCGGCTTATTCAGAAAGCAGCCAGAATATTGTCTACTACCCTACAAACAAGCTTCGTATTCCGGTAAACAAAAAGAATGTTCTAGAAAGCGGATTGGTGAAAGCAAAAGATTCCGCTCTGATAGTTGACCATATTGATATTGACTTGCCAAAAAGTGCAATTACCAAAAAGAGCATGATGATGTTGGATATCATAGCAAACAATGACTGGACACGCCCTATCTACTTTTCAGGCGGAAGTTTTGACGATGCCGAATTCATTTGGATGAAGGATTATTTGCAATTAGATGGCATGGCATACAAACTAGTGCCAATTAAAACGGAGCGCAGAAACTCTTTTGAAATGGGACGCATAGACACTGACCTTATGTATGATGTGGTTACCAATTGGGATTGGGGCAACTCTGGAAGCTCAGACATTTATCACGACCCTCAAACGCGTATTCAAGGTCTATCTTACCGTAGTAACTTGGCGAGGTTACTGGAGCAATTGCTCAAAGAAGATAAAATAGAAAAGGCGAAGGACATTATCGACCTTTCAATAACAAACCTTCCCGTTGAGTATTTTGGCTACTATACTTTTGTTGAGCCTTTTGTAGACGGATATTATAAAGTTGGAGAAACCACCAAAGCAAGGGAACTCTTTGGCAAGCTAAAATACATCTATCAAGACCGTTTGGAGTACTATGCCGGGATACCACTGGAGGAGCAATATGAAAAAATAGATGAGATCATTGCCGATATGGAAGGCTACAGAAGGAACATTGATATCTTAATTGGCAATAACGACCGAGAAATGGCGGAAAAGGAAACACTGATATTCAATGAATATATTGACAAATTCAGACATTTCTACAAAGACAATATTTTACAGGAAGACGAATTAGAGCCTGGCCAAGACCCAGACCTAGAAGACACCGTACCAGTTTCTGACACTACCGCAATAGATGCAGCGACCGCAGGAGGTGAAAAGGTATTGGATACTACGCTTGTTCCCGCTACTAACTAGTAGTCCACAGTACAAGAACTAAAAAAGGTCTTTTATCATTGATAAAAGACCTTTTTTATATTATAATAATCCGGGTGAAAACACCGGTAAATTAGAATTCTGAATAAAACGGTTATAGATACTCGTTCAAAATACCTATAAGGGTATTGGCATCCTGTTCACCACTTTGGCGCCAAACCATTTCACCTTTTTTGTAAATCATGAGTGTAGGCAAACCCTTAACGCGAAGGGCTTGAGCAAGCTCTTTGTTCTTATCTACATCTATCTTAATAACCTTGCCCTTATCACCCAAAGCAGCAGCTACATCACGCAGAACCGCATGCATTGAATTCGATTGCTCGTTCCAATCCGCATAAAAATCCAAAAGAACAGGAATTTTTAAATCTATAAGTTCACCAAACTTTGACATACGTAGTTCATTGGGTTAGGGGCCAAATGTAAGAAAAAATGTTAAATTGCCACCTATAGCCCCAATTTTATAGGCTTTAGGCGACGTTAAAATCATGTTAAGCTTTCTTTTTTAGTGTAATCACACTAATCTCGGGCCATATCCCTACCCTACCTGGATACCCTAAAAAGCCGAAGCCACGGTTTACGTTTATGTATTGCCCAAGTTCTTTATAAATTCCTGCCCAATATTTGTAACGCCATTTTACGGGACTCCACTTGATCCAACCTGGTATTTCTATTCCAAATTGCATCCCATGGGTATGCCCGCTTAAAGTAAGGTGGTAATGATATTCATCATGCAGGACTACATCTTCCCAATGAGAAGGATCATGACTCATAAGTATTTTAAAATCGTCTTTATCTACATTAGCTACTGCCTTTTTAAGATCACCAACTTTCTTAAAGCCTCCACGTCCCCAGTTTTCCACACCTACTAGAGCTATCTTATCGTCTCCTTTTTGTAAAAATCGATTTTCATTCAATAACAAATCGAAGCCCATATTACGCTGGAGGTTTTTTAAATCCTCTAAATTCTGATGTTTGGCCTCTTCAGTTTCCCAGTCCACGTAGTCTCCGTAGTCATGATTCCCCAATATAGAAAACTTACCATCTTTAGCACTCAAGGTAGCAAACAGGTCTGCCCAAGGTTCCATTTCCGTAGCCAAGTTATTTACCATATCGCCTGTAAAAAGAATAACATCACTATCCTGCTCATTAATAAGGTCAATAGCATATTCAATCTTTTTTCTATCATCAAAACTACCACTATGTACATCGGATATTTGGGTGATTTGATAACCATCAAAAGCATCGGGCAAATCATCAAACTCCAAATTATACTTCAGCACCTTAAAATTATATTTACCCTTATACATTCCATAAAGTAATGCCCCAAACGGAATTGCAGCCAAACCAAGCCCCAAAATGCTTAAAAATTTTCTGCGTTCAGGGAAAGTAAAGACCTTAGATTGCCCAAAAAATTTCTGATAACCACTAGATAAAAACCGAAATACATCTTCGGACAAAAGAAAAAGTATGGTAACCATTTGAAACGCCAACACGGTCAGCAATAGCCCAAAAGCATAACTTTTAGCCCTACTCAACACTCTACCTTCTTCTTCCCCCAGCGTAAATTGATAGATAAAATTACCCAGTACCAATACGGCTACAGTAATGAAGAGATAATACACCCAAGGGTATCTTGTTACAGTTTTTAGCGCCTGCAAAGTATAAAGGCCCATTATAAAATAAATGACAATAAATATAATCCAACGTAGCATAGTTGCAAAGGTATTTGAATCCTCCACAGGGATTACCTCATTTACATTTTATTTAACCCTATTTACTATATCTATAATTGTGTTTGAGTCAGTTATAGCAACTTCACTGTCTTTTAAGAACAATGGAGAATTCATAGAAACCTTATTCGTTTCGGGCAACGTTCTTAAAAATTTAACTCCCGAAAGATGAACAGCTCCAAAACCCCATTTTTTAAAATCCATAACATTTTCAGGCCGCACTCCCCCACCTGGCATAAGGGTACAATTTTTAGTTTTCGCATGAAGCCTCTTCAAAAGTTCTATTCCTGCTACCGCCGATTTTTGTTGGCCAGACGTTAATATGTAGTCTACCCCCAATTCTTCCAGCTGAGATAAGGTTTTAAAAGGGTCTTCCACCCAATCGAATGCACGATGAAATGTAAATCTCATATCACCGGAAGCAGCAATAAGCTCTTGGGTTTGCTCAACATTTAATGTATAATTAGATTTTAATACCCCAGACACAATCCCTTCAAACCCCAATTGTGAACAGAGAGCAATATTCTCTTTCATAATTTTTAGCTCATCAGCAGAATAGGTGAAATCTCCGCTACGCGGGCGTATGAGCACATGAACAGGAATGGAAATTTGCTCTCGTACACTTTTCAGCAAACCATATGAAGGAGTAATTCCCCCTACGGCGAGTTCGGCACAAAGCTCAATACGGTCAGCTCCCGCTTTTTGAGCATTTAATGCAGATTGCAAAGAATTGGCACAGACTTCTACTAGCATTTTACTTATATTTAATGCCCAAGTGGCATTTTAAAACTACGCCTAAAATAGAAATCTAAAGACCATGGAAAGAAGAAAGTTCCTAAAAAATTCCACTGCCGCAACCGCAGGTTTAATTTCAACCCCTTTATTGGCTGCCCAAACCCATACATCTACTAAAACAACTACAGACACTATAGCTGCCGTAAAACCTATTGTAATTTGTACATGGGATTTTCACAACGCATCTTCAAAAGCATGGGAAACTTTAAAAGACGGTGGCTCTTCATTAGATGCTGTAACCGAAGGTGTAATGATAGAAGAAAATGATATCAACAACCAAACCGTAGGCGTTGGTGGCAGACCGGACCGAGACGGAAACGTAACTTTGGATGCTTGTATTATGGATAAAGATGGAAACTGCGGCGCTGTATTGGCCATGCAAAACATCGCTAACCCTATTTTGGTTGCTCGTAAAGTAATGGAGGAAACCCCACATGTTATGCTTGCCGGAAAAGGGGCTGAACAATTTGCTTATGAAATGGGATTTAAGAAAACCAATCTCCTTACCGAAAAATCAAAACAGGAATGGTTGGAATGGAAAAAAACCTCGCAATACAAACCTATCATAAATATTGAAAACCATGATACTATTGGCATGCTTGCCATTGATGCCAATGGAGATATTTCCGGAGCTTGTACCACAAGTGGCATGGGATACAAAATGGCGGGGCGCGTTGGTGATTCTCCGATTATTGGAGCTGGACTTTTTGTTGATAACGAAATAGGCGGAGCAACAGCTACCGGCGTGGGCGAAGAGGTAGTCCGTACCGTAGGCAGCTTTCTTATCGTAGAATTAATGCGACAAGGAAAGTCTCCTCAAGAAGCTTGTAAAGAAGGCGTAGAACGAATTATGGCCAAAAATAAAGGTCGAAATGATTTTCAAATCGGTTTTATAGCTATTAATAAAGCTGGCGAAACCGGCAGTTATTGTATTCATCCCGGATTTACGTATCGGTCCTATTCTGAAGAAGGGCATGTAAATAATCCTTCGGAAAGCTACATCAAATCTTAAAACCTTAAAAAGTATTCAAAAACTTGATTAGCTTTGAAACCTTTTGAAAAACTATAAAATGCCTGAACAAAAACGACTCTTCTTACTAGACGCCTACGCACTAATTTTCCGTGGATATTATGCCCTTATTAAAAACCCGAGAATAAACTCAAAAGGAATGGATACCTCTGCCATTATGGGGTTCATGAATTCCCTTTTTGACGTTATAAAAAGAGAAAAACCAGACCACCTAGCCGTTTGTTTCGATAAAGGCGGAAGTGCCGAACGTACTGAATTGTTCCCTGAGTACAAAGCGAATAGGGATGAAACCCCGGATGCCATTCGCATTGCAGTACCTTATATTCAGGATATTTTAAAAGCCATGCACATACCGTCCGTAGTTCTGGAAGGCTGGGAAGCCGATGACATCATTGGCACCCTGGCAAAACAGGCCGAAAAAGAAGAGTATAAAGTTTTTATGGTTACTCCGGATAAGGATTTTGGGCAGTTGGTTTCCGAGAACATTTTCATGTACCGCCCTGCACGAATGGGTAACGGTATAGAAATATGGGGCATACCCGAAATACAAAAACGTTTTGGGGTGGAACGCCCAGAACAGGTGATAGATTACTTGGGCATGATGGGCGATGCCAGTGATAATATTCCCGGTCTACCCGGTGTTGGCGACAAAACAGCTAAAAAATTCATTGAGCAATTTGACTCAATGGAAGGCCTATTGGCGAATACCGATAAGCTGAAAGGCAAAATGAAAGAAAAGGTAGAAGCAAATAAGGAATTAGGGCTTCTCTCTAAAAAACTTGCCACTATCTGCATAGATTGCGATGTTACTTTCAATGCCGAGGATTATGAAATGTCGGTTCCAGATAGCGAGAAAGTTCAAGGGATTTTTGAAGAGCTGGAATTCAGGCGACTAAAAGACCAGTTCATCAAAATATTTTCAGGAGAAACCGAAAACGAAACACAAGTAAGCAGTACTGAAACTGCCAAACAACAAGCTTCGGGCTCTTCATCAGCAGGCAGCGGGCAATTTTCACTTTTTGGTGGCGATGGATCTTCCGCAGCTACCATTACAGATAGTTCTAGCAGAAAAACTATTAAAGACGTACCTCACGTTTACCAAAGTGTTGCTGCAGGTATGGCCATGAAGCTCTTTGTTCAAAATCTAATGAAGCAGACCTCGGTTTGTTTTGATACGGAAACCACCTCGTTAAATCCGCTGGAAGCGCAACTTGTAGGTATAGCATTTTCATGGGAAGCCACAAAAGGGTATTACATTCCTTTCCCTGAAAATAAAGATGAGGCACAGGAACTCATAGAAATTCTACGACCTTTCTTTGAGTCCGAAACCATTGAGAAAATTGGTCAAAACCTTAAATACGACATCAAAGTTTTAGACAAGTATAATATTAAGGTAAAAGGGAAGTTTTTTGACACTATGTTGGCGCACTACCTGATCAATCCGGATATGCGCCACAATATGGATGTACTGTCCGAAACCTACCTTAATTACACGCCTGTTTCCATAACTGAGCTTATTGGCAAAAAAGGAAAGAACCAATTGAGCATGCGTGATGTGCCTTTGGAAAAGCAAACAGAATATGCTATTGAAGATGCAGATATAACTTTTCAATTGGCAGAACATTTCAGACCTGAACTGGCAGAAGCAAAGACCGATGTTCTTTTTAAAGATATAGAGATTCCATTATTACAAGTTCTAGCCGATATGGAGTTAGAAGGCATCAATTTGGATGAAAAATTCCTGAACGGACTTTCCGAAGACCTAAATAATGACATCAAAAGTCTTGAAGAAAAAATTTACGAAGCCGCAGGAGAAGAATTCAATATAGGTTCACCAAAGCAACTGGGTGAAATTTTGTTCAGCAAAATGAAATTAGTTGACAAGCCCAAAAAGACCAAAACAGGTCAGTTTTCTACCTCGGAAGATGTACTTTCCTATTTGGCCAAGGACCATGAGATTATTCAAAATGTATTGAACTACCGTGGGCTGGCAAAACTAAAAAGCACCTACGTAGATGCGTTACCTGCACAAGTAGAAGCTACTACGGGCCGCGTTCACACAGATTATATGCAAACTGTTGCCGCAACCGGCAGATTAAGCAGTAATAATCCAAACCTACAAAATATTCCTATTCGAACCGAACGAGGCCGTCAAGTCCGTAAAGCTTTTGTTCCAAGGGATGAGAACTACATTTTGTTAGCTGCGGATTATTCTCAAATTGAATTACGTATTATTGCGGCATTGAGTGAAGAGACCACTATGATCGAAGCCTTTAAAAATGGCGAAGACATTCATGCTTCCACTGCATCAAAAGTATTTAACGTACCAATTGAAGAAGTCACTCGCGAGCAAAGAAGCAATGCCAAAACCGTAAACTTTGGGATTATATATGGCGTTTCTGCCTTTGGCCTGAGCAATCAAACCGATTTATCACGCTCCGAAGCCAAAGAACTTATTGATACCTATTATAAAACGTATCCAAAACTTCGCAATTATATGGGCGAACAGGTAGACTTTGCACGTGACAATGGCTATGTATCAACTGTGTTGGGCAGAAGACGATATCTTAAAGACATTAACGGAAGTAATGCCATAGTACGCGGTGCCGCAGAACGTAACGCCGTGAACGCACCTATTCAAGGTAGCGCTGCGGATATCATAAAACTAGCAATGATCAATATCCACAAAAAACTCGCTGAAGGCAACTACAAATCTAAAATGCTCTTACAGGTACATGATGAATTGGTGTTTGATATATATAAGCCAGAATTGGATGAATTAAGCGGATTAATAAAATCCGAAATGGAGAATGCCTATAAGCTATCGGTACCGTTAGATGTAGAAGTTGGCCTAGGACAAGATTGGCTGGAGGCGCATTAACATACAAAACACGCCCTTTCACAACATTTATTGGCGTAAAGGGCTTTTCAGACTTACTTTTACAGTCCTATTCTACACAGAATGGATTTTACCAGTAATCAAATGAAAACGTTAGCTACACTTTTTACTATTTTATTCTTTGTCTGCAACAGCTATGCACAGGAAGCTGCAGAACAGAATATTGGTCATAAAACTACCATGACGTCAGTAAAAAAAGTGAAGGTATTTCCCAATCCAGCTAGTAACGTTGTTAATGTACTAGGCTTAAAAAATACCGCTAAAGCAACCATTTCCATAATGGACATTTATGGTAACATTGTACTTTCACACCAATGGGAGATTCGAAGAAATGCCATAAGCATACCTGTTTCTTCCCTTGATTCGGGCGCATATATCATTAACATTCGTTCGAATGAAGAAAAAGTTCACACAAAGTTCTACAAACAATAGAACCTTCTTTTTACATTTTCCGTACTTACCCGCCATACTAAGGTTAGCACTTACTATTTAAGCCTCTTATTTTTCTCAATAAACAAACCTATAAATTTCCAGTTCACCGGAAACATCCATTTTAGGTGTTTGATTTTAATTAAATTTGCCCAAGAATTTGAAAAAGAGTGTTTTTAACTAAAAATAATCGTAAAACACCGCTTGTTTTTCAATAGAATTAGTGTACATTTGCAGCCCGTTTGACGGGATTGAAGTGTTTAATTAAAAAGTAACCGTAGTGGATACATTAAGTTATAAGACCGTTTCTGCCAATAAAACAACTGTTGACAAACAGTGGTTATTAGTTGATGCAGAAGGAGAGACTTTAGGCCGATTGGCTTCTAAAGTTGCCAAAATGCTTAGAGGAAAACATAAGCCAAGTTTCACCCCTCATGTTGATTGTGGTGATAATGTGATTATTATCAATGCTGAGAAAATCAATTTAACCGGAAACAAATGGGATGATAAATCCTATTCTCGTTACACAGGCTATCCTGGTGGTCAGCGTACTACATCCGTAAAAGAGCTTTTGGCTAAAAAACCTGAAGCAATTGTAGAAAAAGCGGTTAAAGGAATGCTTCCTAAGAACAGATTGGGTGCCGATCTTTTCAGAAACCTTAAAGTTTTTGTTGGAACAGCACATAACCATGAAGCTCAAAAACCACAGGTTATCAACTTAAAAGAATTCAAGTAATGGAGACCATTCATAAAATCGGCAGAAGAAAGACAGCGGTTGCTCGTGTATATGTTTCAGAAGGAAAAGGAAACATTACAGTAAACCAGAGAGATCTTAACGATTATTTCCCAACGGCTACTCTACAGTATAAGGTGAAGCAACCTTTTGCACTTACTGAAAACGAAGAAGCTTATGACGTAAGCGTAAACGTATACGGTGGTGGTATTACGGGTCAAGCAGAAGCTATACGCTTAGCTCTTTCTAGAGCTATGTGTGAAGTTGACGAAGAAAATAGACTTACTCTTAAACCAGAAGGTTTATTAACTCGTGACCCAAGAATGGTTGAGCGTAAGAAATTCGGACAGAAGAAAGCTCGTAAGAAATTCCAGTTCTCAAAACGTTAATATTCAAGATTATTACGGTATCCATCTCACGATGGATACCTTTTTTATATTTTTTCTTTAATCAAAGTTCATTGAAAGTTCGCGTTAAGCGGATAAATTAAAAACTATTTGTCCTTAATTTAGGAAATAGTTATTCGGGAGACCCAAGAACATCTCATGTTCAACGGCACCGTTAGTTTAGCATCTAAATGCTTAAGGCTTGTCTATTACAGACATACCACTTAGGCATTGCCAATTCATAAGAACGTAAACTAAATTCAAATGGCGAAAGTCGAAGTAAAACAATTATTGGAAGCTGGTGTGCATTTTGGCCACCTTACACGAAAGTGGAACCCTAACATGGCGCCCTACATCTACATGGAGCGTAACGGTATCCACGTTATCAATCTTTACAAAACAGTTGCAAAATTAGACGAGGCTAATGAGGCTCTTCAAAAAATTGCTGCATCTGGACGAAAAATTCTTTTTGTTGCTACAAAAAAACAAGCAAAAGACATCGTTGCCGAAAAAGTAGCAAATGTAAACATGCCTTTCATCACTGAAAGATGGCCTGGTGGTATGTTGACCAATTTCGTTACTATTCGTAAAGCAGTAAAGAAAATGGCATCTATTGACCGTATGAAAAAAGACGGTACATTCATGACTTTATCTAAAAAAGAACGTCTACAAGTAGACCGTCTTCGTGCCAAACTAGACAAGAACTTAGGTTCAATCTCTGACATGACACGTTTACCTGGTGCATTGTTCATAGTTGACACCATGCGCGAGCACATTGCCGTTAAGGAAGCTCAAAAATTGAACATTCCTATTTTTGCAATGGTCGATACCAATTCAGACCCAAGAGATGTAGATTATTTGATTCCATCTAACGATGATGCTTCAAAATCTATTGACATTATTATGACTCAAGTAACTGAGGCTATCGCGGAAGGTCTTGCTGAGCGTAAATCTGAAAAACAATCGGACAAGGAAGGTGCTGATGCTCCTAAAAAAGCAGAAAAACAAAAGGCCCCTATTGAACCAACTCCAAAAACGGTAGAAACAAAAGCACCACCTGTTGTTGCTAAAACACCAGAACCAACAGTAAATGTTGAAGCTACTAAAGCAGCTGTTGAAGCAGAGCAGAAAGCAGATTCTAGCGATATAGACTTCACCAAAATAGAAGGTGTTGGACCTAAAGCTGCCGAGGCTTTAGTTAATGCCGGCTTTGATTCTTACGCCAAATTGGCCGAAGGTGATCCAGAAAAAATAAAAGAGATCCTTACAGAGGCTAGCTCTAGAATGGCGCACCTTGACCCAACTTCATGGCCAAAGCAGGCTAAAATGGCTGCTGATGGCAAATGGGACGAGCTTAAAGAATGGCAAGACAGTGTTAAAGGAGGTGTAGAATAAGTTCTATTCTACCTTATATAAATAAAATAATAACATAACATTTGCTTTAAGATAGCGCTAGTAATTCTCGCTATCTTGGAGCAAATTGAAAAATAGAACACAAGATGGCAAAAATTACAGCCGCAGAAGTAAACAAATTAAGAAAAGCTACCGGCGCAGGAATGATGGACTGCAAGAATGCTTTAGTTGAAGCTGAGGGAGATTTTGACAAAGCAATTGAAGTTCTTCGTAAGAAAGGACAGAAAGTAGCAGCAAAGAGAGCTGACAGAGATTCATCTGAAGGTGCTGCAGTTTCTAAATTAAACGCTGACCAAACCGTTGGTGTTGCAATAGTTTTAGGTTGTGAAACTGATTTTGTTGGAAAAAATGAAAACTTTCTTGCTTTAGCGAATCAACTTGCGGATATAGCTCTAAACTATGATTCTAAAGAAGCGCTTTTAGCTGCTGATTTTGGAGGAATGAGTGTTGCTGACAAATTAGTTGAGCAAACAGGAGTTATTGGAGAGAAATTAGAGATCACTGCTTTTGAAAAACTAGAAGCTCCTTATGTGGGTACTTATGTACACATTAATAAGATTGCTGCATTAGTTGGTCTATCCGCTAAAGTAGATTCTGCTGAAGTTTTAGCAAAAGATGTTTCTATGCAAGTAGCTTCAATGGGAGCAACAACTTTGTCTTACAAAGATTTTGACCCTTCTTTCGTTGCTGCTGAAACAGAAGCTAGAATTGCCGTTATTGAAAAAGACAACGAAGAGCTAGGTCGTTTAGGTAAAACCCTTAAAAACGTTCCTCAGTACATTTCAATGTCTCAATTAACAGATGAAGTTATAGCTAAAGCTGAAGAAGATGCGAAAGCACAATTGAAAGCCGAAGGCAAGCCAGAGCAAATTTGGGACAAAATTCTTCCAGGTAAAATGGAAAGATTTGTATCCGATAACACTACTCTAGATCAAGAGCAGTGTCTGTTAGACCAGAATTTCATTAAAGATGAGAAAATCAGTGTTGCAAAATATGTTGAATCTCACGGAGACGTTCATGTTACCGACTTTAAGCGTGTAACAGTAGGATAAACTCCTAACTAAATATTAAAAATCGTCTCAACTTAATTGTTAGGCGATTTTTTTTATGAATATATACTAACTACACTCCAAACAAAAAGCGCTACTTCTACAGTAGCGCTTTTCTTTTCTATTTATATTAACAAGGAATAATTACTCACCTTTTAACCAAGACTCTCTTAACTCAACCACCTCCGTACTAGCATTTTCAACCGGAGTAATAGTTTCAACATTTAAAGTTGGAGTACCTACCTTACCTTCTAGGACAACATCTTCCTCCCCTCTTGTAACCATCATTTTTATATCAGTTTCAGCCGTCCATCCAAAACTTTGACCAATAATAGGCCGGATCGACTCTAGAGTAATGGGCGTATCATTTATACTTTTAATAACATCACCGCCTTGAGCCCCCAAGCCTTTCAAAAAACTATTAAGCTCAATGCCCTCTCGTACGAATACAACATCCTCGTCACTCGGGTCTACATCAATATAGGGATTATCCCCATCTAGAAAATAACCTGATGCTTGCTCCACTACATCTGTCTTAAGCCCCACTTTGAGCAAAAATTCATTATAATTGATAGGCGTAGTTCCAATAACGTAGGTATCGAAGAAATTACGAATTTCCGGATAGGTCATCTCCACTATTTCATCAAATAACTTATCATCTTCAAATGGCACATCGTTACCGTATTTTGCAGAAAGCTCCTTCATGAGCCACAACACCCCCTTTTCACCATTACTTAATTCACGCAGCCTAATATCCAGCGCCATATTAATTAACGTACCTTTCTCATATACGTTCGCATAGTTCTTTTTATAAGGTTCAACTAAGATATTCTCACTCATCTCGGTAAAAGACATCTCATCATCATATGACTTGGCATTATTTACCTTATCCATCAAACGCTGGTAAAACTCCGCCTCATCTATAAGACCTTGTTGTACTTGGAAGAGATTGGCAAAATATTCAGTTGTTCCCTCGTACATCCATAAATGCTTAGACATTTTTGGGTCATTAAAATCAAAATACTGAACTTCTATAGAGTGTACTGTTAAAGGGGTTACAATATGAAAAAACTCATGTGAAACTACATCGACCATAGCTTGCTCCAAACGCTCCTTTGGCATGGCTTCCGGCAAAACCACAACTGTAGAAGTATGGTGTTCCAAAGCCCCAAAACCTGATGCATCATCAGGTTCCATAGTAGATAAATACAATAAAATATTATAAATCTTTGTACCATCAATATCCCCCAAAAAGGTTTTTTGGGCCGCCATCATTTTTTCCATACGGTTTTTCAAGCTTAAAGCCGAATAAATACCCGTTGGCGAATACACACTTAAGGTTACAGTAATTCCGTTAATCTCAAATGTCTCCGTATTAGGCTTAGCATATAAAATAGGATTATCTATCACCTCAAAATACCTGTTAGCACTAAAAACATCTACATTGGCCACTGGAGCATCAACTACTGCAGGCTCCAAGGAAGTCGTTGCCTTTAAAGTTTCCGGCCTTGAGATAGTAATTTCATAAGGCACCTCTTTCAATCCCCCAAAATATCCTACAAAACCATGCAGGTTTAGCATAAAGGTTTTATTGGCGATAATATTTGTACCCGATGGAGAAAAAACCTTATCCTTTACCTCTCCTTCCGTGTCATATGTATCATTGACGTAATAGGTAACTTTGTCCAAATTTTTTCCATCGGAGATCTTCCAAGTATTATCATCGGTTTTTGAAAATGCCATTTCTTTTCCATCGTAATCAAAAGCTTTGAAACCTTCAATATATTGCCCATAGTTATCCGTACTATACGTACCCGGCACTGTTTTAGGTATAAAAAAAGAAACCTCGTCCGTGGTAAAAGCACCAGCATCTACCGTAACTGCAACCTTATCATCAATAACATTTTTTAAATCTAGCGTAGCCAATACCGGTGTCTTTTCCGCTGTTAAAGCCGTTTTGGTTGCTCCACAACTGGCCAAAAGCACCGTAAAAGCAAGTAAGCATATTTTCTTCATTGTATATAGTTTAACACTTTAATGTAAGTAATAACCCCGTTTACAGAGGTTTGCAAGATTATAAAATATAACAGAATACTCCGCCATTATTAGGAAATAATTAAGGTTCATTTATATGAAGATTCAAAAACGAACCCTAAGTTTTTTTGATTATTTTTGCCTCAACGAAATACTAGCCATGCAATACAAAAGAATTCTCTTAAAACTCAGCGGTGAAGCCTTAATGGGCGAAAAGCAATACGGAATAGACTCTAAACGGCTTGCAGAATACGCGGAAGAAATTAAAGAAGTAGTTGAAAAAGGTGTTGAAGTAGCCATTGTTATTGGCGGCGGAAACATATTTAGAGGCCTTGCAGGAGCCGCTACGGGTATGGACCGGGTTCAGGGTGACCATATGGGTATGCTCGCTACGGTCATAAATGGTCTTGCGCTTCAGAGTGCATTGGAATTACAAGGCGTACAAACACGTTTGCAATCCGCAATTCAGATAAACGAAGTTGCCGAACCTTTCATAAGAAGACGTGCCATGCGGCATTTAGAAAAAGGTAGGGTAGTAATTTTTGGAGGCGGAACCGGAAACCCTTACTTCACTACAGATTCAGCAGCCGTATTACGCGCTATTGAAATAGAAGCTGATGTTATTCTTAAGGGCACACGTGTTGATGGTATTTACACTTCAGACCCTGAAAAAGATAAGAATGCAACTAAGTTTGACACCATTTCTTTTGCAGACGTTCTTTTAAAAGGCCTTAAAGTAATGGATACGACCGCATTCACTTTAAGTCAAGAAAACGAACTACCAATTGTGGTTTTTGATATGAATACACAGGGCAACCTAATTAAATTAGTAGAAGGCGAAAATATTGGCACCGTAGTTAATCTTTAGCCTTAATTTAGTTTTATTAGTAGCTTATATTATATTTGAATTATGAACGAAGACATACAGTTTATACTTGATTCCGCAAAGGAAAGTATGGATGCTGCAATGAGGCATTTAGAAAAAGAGTTTGTTAAAATACGTGCAGGTAAAGCGAGTCCCGCTATGCTTTCTTCCGTAATGGTAGAATACTATGGCTCTCAGACTCCGCTAACGCAAGTAGCCAATATAAACACGCCTGATGGACGTACAATTTCAGTACAGCCTTGGGAAAAGAACATGCTACAAGAAATTGAGAAGGCGATCATGAACTCTAACTTGGGTTTCAACCCAATGAACAATGGCGACTTTGTTATTATTAACGTACCGCCATTGACGGAGGAACGCAGGATTCAATTGACCAAGCAGGCAAAAGCCGAAGCAGAAGACGCTAAAGTTGGTATCCGTAGTGCTCGCCAAGATGCAAATAAAGAAATTCGTGACCTTGACGACGCTTCAGAGGATGTACAAAAAAATGCAGAGGTAGATGTGCAAGCACTTACCGATATATACATCAAAAAAGTAGATGCTTTTTTAGTGGTCAAAGAAGCAGAAATTATGAAAGTCTAATCTTCAACTTTTATATAAAATTTAAAAGCAGCCTTATGGGCTGCTTTTTTAATTTAATGCCAATAAGTTAATTAAATATTACATTTTAGGAACACACCTAATCATTCTTTACCTTTGCGCTCGGAAAAATCGAACGATGGCAGCCAAACTTAAACAAGGTTTTTGGGAGAAAACAGCAAGTATAATTCTTCGGAACCGTATTCTGATACTTATTTTAATAGTTGCATTCACAGTTTTCTTGGGTATGCAGTGGAAAAATATGCGTTTCAGCAATACCCAAGCAAACCTTCTACCCGATGATCACCCTGTTAATCTTGAATATCAGGAATTTTTAGACCAATTTGGTGAGGAAGGAAATGCTATTGTTTTCGCTATTCACGATTCCACCCTATTCACCACAACCAACATCAACAGGTGGAACAAATTCAGCAAACAGCTGGCTGCTTTCCCAGAAATAGATTTTGTACTCTCTTTAGATAATCTTCAAGAACTCAAAAAGGACAACGACAATCAAAAATTTGTTCTTGAACCACTGATAAGCTCGGAACTAAAGACCAAAAAAGAAATAGATAGCATAAAAAACCATCTGTTTAACGAATTGCCCTTTTATGACAACCTTCTTTTTAATAAAGAAAGTGGAACGGTCAGAACCATCGCCAATCTAGATGGTGATATTGTCAACACCAGTGTCCGAAAAGATTTTGTCCTAGAGGACCTTAACCACCTCATTGAAAATTTTGAATCAGAAACGGGATTAGATGTCAGAGTATCCGGTATGCCTTACATCAGGACTATGAACTCCCAAAACATTATAGATGAGATTGGAAAATTCATACTAGCTGCCCTTGGCGTTACCTCCTTAATTTTCTTTTTCTTCTTTAGGAGTTTCAGAGCCACATTTATCTCAATGTGTGTTGTGATAATTGGGGTAATGTGGGCCTTTGGTATCCTAGGACTTTTGCAGTATGAAATAACCGTACTCACTGCATTAATTCCTCCGTTAATTATCGTTATCGGTATCCCTAACTGTATCTTTCTGATCAATAAATATCAGCAAGAAGTTAAGAAGCACGGAAACCAAGCGCTTTCATTACAACGGGTAATATCTAAAATAGGTAATGCCACGTTGATGACCAACATGACCACTGCGTCAGGTTTTGCCACTTTTATTATTACAGACAGTAAATTACTAAAGGAATTTGGTATTGTAGCCTCTATAAATATCATTGGTATTTTTGTGCTATCATTATTGATCATTCCGATTATCTACAGTTTTTTATCCCTTCCAAAAACAAGACACTTAAAACACCTTAACAAACGTTGGATCGATGCTTTTGTCAATTGGATGGAGCGCATTGTTAGAGAGCGGAGAATTGCCGTTTACATTGTGTCCCTGATTTTATTGATTGCCAGTATTATTGGTATCTATCAAATTGAAATATCCGGAAGCCCCATAGAAGACATGCCAAAAAACGCCGAATTCTTTAAGGACATTCGGTTCTTTGAGAAAGAGTTTGATGGCATCATGCCCGTAGAAATAGTAGTAGATACCAAGAAGCCAAAAGGCGTTTTGAAACCTGCCAATCTAAAACGTATAGATCAGCTTAGTGAGGTCATTACCGAAATTCCCGAACTTTCCAAGCCCATTTCAGTCGTAAACCTGGTTAAATATTCTAAACAGGCATTTTATAACGGTATCCCAAAATATTATCAGCTTCCAACTTCCCAAGAAAACAACTTCATCATGAAAGTTGCCCAAAATTCTGATGGAAATGGCAACTTGCTAAAAAACTTCGTAGATAGCACAGGGCAAACTGCCCGTATTACTACGTTTATGCAAGACGTGAAAACGGACCGCATGGAACAAATTGAAGAGCGCCTAAACGAGAATATCAATAAATTTTTCCCGCCGGATCGCTACAACGTATACATGACAGGAAGTGCACTTCTATTTTTAAAGGGCACAAAATATCTTGTAAAAAATCTCATTCTCTCACTGGCCTTTGCCATTTTCTTGATCGCCTTATTTATGGCCTATCTTTTCAGGTCGTTTAGAATGATTATCATTTCGCTCATTCCCAACTTACTTCCTTTGGTGGTAACCGCAGGTATTATGGGCTTTGTAGGTGTTCCTATAAAACCCTCAACCATACTGGTCTTTAGTATTGCCTTTGGTATTTCGGTAGATGATACTATTCACTTTTTAGCCAAATATCGCCAAGAATTAATTGCCAATAAATGGCAAATAAAAAAGTCGGTCTATGCTGCACTCCGCGAAACGGGAGTAAGTATGTTCTACACCTCTATTGTACTTTTCTTTGGGTTCTCTGTATTTATCATTTCTAACTTTGGAGGAACGGTAGCCTTGGGCGCTTTGGTTTCAGCAACCTTAATGTTTGCTATGCTGGCCAACCTAATTCTTTTACCATCGCTATTGTTGTCCTTAGAAAGGAATATTGCAAGCAAAAAAATCCTTAAAAAACCACAAATTGACATTCTTCCACAGGGTGAAGACGAGGATAATAAAAATTGAGGTTGATTTAAACCATCATAAGCATTGATTCTTTTATCAAAAACTTATCTTTGCCCTTCAATTTTCAAGTGACTTAGATGAACTCTTATAGCGTAAAAGAATTACTTTCAGAAAACCTCTTATTACAAGAAGTAACTATAAATGGATGGGTAAAAGCATTCAGAAGCAATCGTTTTATAGCTCTAAACGATGGGTCTACCATTAATAACATTCAATGTGTTGTAGACTTTGAATCGTTTGATGAAAACATTCTTAAACAGATAAACACTGGTGCTGCGGTAAAAATTACCGGTACGTTAGTGGAAAGTCAAGGTAAAGGTCAAAAGGTAGAGATTCAAGTTAGCGAGCTTGCTATTCTTGGTGGCGCCGACCCGGAAACTTACCCTATCCAACCCAAAAAGCATTCTTTAGAGTTTTTGAGGGAGAAAGCACACTTGCGTATTCGTACTAATACTTTTGCTGCCATAATGCGCGTGCGCTCAGCATTATCTTTTGGAATACATCAATATTTTCAGCAAAACGGATTTAACTATTTCCACGCCCCTATCATTACAGGTTCGGATGCAGAAGGTGCGGGAGAAATGTTCAAAGTAAGTACTTTAGATAGTAAAAAACCGCCATTGACTGAAGATGGCGACATCAACTATAAAGAAGATTTCTTCGGAAAAGAAACCAACCTAACCGTTTCAGGCCAATTGGAAGCTGAAACCTATGCCATGGCACTGGGAAAAGTCTATACTTTTGGACCAACATTTCGTGCAGAAAATAGCAATACGTCTCGGCATTTGGCGGAGTTTTGGATGATTGAGCCGGAAATGGCTTTCTTTGACCTTAATGACAACATGGATCTTGCCGAAGATTTTATCAAAACCGTTATAAAGTACGTTCTTGAAAACTGCCAAGACGACCTTCAGTTTTTAGAAAAACGTCTTTTAGACGAAGAGAAAACAAAGCCCCAGGCAGAACGAAGCGAAATGCCTTTAATAGAAAAGCTAAAATTCGTTTCGGAGAACAGCTTTAAAAGGGTTACCTATACGGAGGCTATTGATATTTTAAGAAATAGCAAGCCTAACAAAAAGAAAAAATTCAAATATCCCATCAATGAATGGGGAGCGGATTTACAAAGTGAGCATGAGCGCTTCTTAGTGGAAAAACACTTTAAATGCCCTGTTATCCTATTTGATTATCCCGCCAAAATAAAAGCATTTTACATGCGCCTGAACGAAGATGGAAAGACCGTACGAGCTATGGACATCCTCTTTCCTGGTATTGGTGAAATTGTAGGCGGGTCACAGCGTGAAGAGCGCTTAGACGTGCTTAAAGAAAAAATGACCGCACTTGGCATTGATGAAGAAGAGCTATGGTGGTACCTAGATCTTAGAAAATTTGGTAGTGCGGTGCATAGCGGTTTCGGACTTGGATTTGAGCGCTTGGTACTTTTTGCTACCGGGATGGGTAATATTCGTGATGTAATTCCATTTCCTAGAACACCCCAAAATGCAGAATTTTAGTTAGAATTAGTTATCTTAGAAGGCAAGCTATATTAGTCCTAAATGCTAAAACAACACTTACAGTTTAAATTATCGCAGAAGCTATCTCCTCAGCAGATACAGCTTATGAAGTTGATTCAGCTGCCTACCCAGGCATTTGAACAACGTCTTAAGCAAGAGCTAGAAGAGAACCCTGCATTGGAAGGTGGCAAGGAAGAATCAGATTCAATTGATGATGAATTTGGGGACACCTATGAAAATGATGAACAAGACAGTGAAGTCATTTCTGCGGAAGACATTAATATAGATGATTACTTAAGTGATGACGAAATACCGGACTACCGCACAAAAGCCAATAATTATAGTGCGGATGATGAGGAAAAAAATGTTCCTTATGCTGCCGGAACTTCATTCAATCAATACTTATTAAATCAACTTAATACGGTCTATTTAAACGATCAAGAATGGAGTATTGCCGAGTTCCTTGTAGGCAGCGTTGATGAAAGTGGCTATATAAGAAGACCTATTGCCGACATTACCGACGACTTAGCATTTACTCAAAATATCTATACCGACGAGGAAACTATTGAAAAGGTTTTAAAACTAGTTCAGAAATTAGACCCACCCGGTGTTGCTGCACGTTCGTTAGAAGAGAGCCTAATTATTCAATTAAAAAGAAAAGAGGTTACTCCCAGTATTGAACTGGCCATTACCATTCTTGAAAAGTCATTTGAGCAGTTTACCAAAAAGCATTACAAAAAACTAATTCAGAAATATAATATTACCGAAGAACAACTTAGGGATGCTATTTCTGAAATTGAAAAACTTAATCCCAAACCAGGCGGTTCCTACTCAGGAAACAACCGTATGGTAGAACACGTAGTGCCTGATTTTTCCATAAGAATTGTTGATGGAGAACTAGAGCTCACCCTAAATGGCCGAAATGCCCCAGAATTGCATGTATCCAAAGAATACAGCAATATGTTGAAGGGCTATAAAGACGCTAAGAAAAAATCAAAGTCACAAAAAGATACCGTGCTTTTTATAAAGCAGAAGCTAGATGCCGCAAAGTGGTTCATTGATGCTATTAGACAGCGACAACAGACGTTGTTCATAACCATGAACTCTATCATGCACTATCAGTCCGAATACTTTCTTACAGGAGACGAACGCAATCTTCGCCCCATGATACTGAAAGATATTGCCGATGAAATTGAAATGGATGTTTCTACAGTATCACGAGTTGCAAATAGCAAATACGTAGACACTCCATACGGAACCAAGTTAATTAAAGAGTTTTTCTCCGAATCAATGAAAAACGATCAAGGAGAAGATGTTTCCACTAAAGAAATTAAAAAAATCCTTGAGACCGTTATTGGTGAGGAGTCCAAGAAAAAACCGCTTACGGATGATAAACTAGCGGCTATATTAAAAGAAAAAGGATATCCTATTGCCAGAAGAACCGTTGCAAAATATAGAGAACAACTAGATATTCCCGTCGCACGGTTACGCAAAATGATTTAATGAAGGTTTTTCTAAAGGCTATATCCTACATTTTCCACCCTTTGTTCATTCCGGTAGCAGGAACTATCGCCTACTTCTTAATCACTCCAAAATACAGCACTATAACCATCCAGAGTGCCAATGTACTACCCATTTTCATACTTACCGTAATCATACCGATAATCTTCTATTTCATCCTGAAAAATTTGGGTGTGGTGGAAAGTATATTTATGTCCTCCCAAAAAGAACGGAGATACCCATTGTACATACACATAATACTACTCTTATTTGTGGTTTACAAAGTCATACCGAACACCAATATTACAGAATTACATTTTTACTTTGTTGGACTGGTCATAGCCGCCCTAACCGCCTTGTTGTCCTTGTTATTTAAATTGAAGATAAGCATGCATCTCATGGGCATGGGCAGTCTAGTTATGTTTTTGACCGCACTTAGCATTCACTTTGAGGTTAACATTACATTGGGTTTAAGCATCTTTACATTGCTTACCGGTATGGTAGCAACCTCCAGATTGTACCTGAAAGCTCATACGCGCATTGAAGTAGTTCTTGGGTTCCTAGTAGGCTTCCTTTCCCAGCTAATGCTTGTCCGTTTTTGGCTGTAGCTCCAAAATATTGGTTTTAAAGAATATAGAAAATCAATCCAATTCTGAGGGGTTTGGAGTTTAAACTCTCTCCTTCTACACTAACACCATCATTAAAAACACTTGCCAAAGAATAGTATGCATGAAGGTTAAAAGTATTATATCCAAAGTTCAATGTTAAACCGTATTGAAAATCACGGATATCATCATTATAAAAAGACACCTTTCCCGTATCCGTAGGAACTAATTTAGACCTTCCCCCAAACACGTAACCAAATTTCATACCTGCATAAATACGCCAAAACTTGTATTCAGAAACACTAGAATTCCTCCAACGCACCTCTAAAGGTACCTCTAACATATGGGTCTCTATCTTATTACGCTCAAAATCACTATCACTTTCTAGAATACTATAGGAAACACCTTCTGAGGCCTCCATCGCCATAAGGTTTGAGTAATATGAATATACCCCATAACCTAGACCTAGACCTATTGCAGTGGTTCTACTCTGATTTAAGGGAATATCCCGTATAAAACCCGCCTGTAACCCATAGGACAGGTTTCGCTGGCTGACACCCTCCGGCTGATTCAAAAGAAAATTATAGGTAATACCAATATAAAACTGATCCTCAAGGTATCTTGAATCAATAACGGTTGAATCAACAGTGACCTGAGCAGCTACACTGGTACAACACAAAAGAAAAAACCCATATAAATAACGCATCATAAGGTCAAAATTAAGCAAATAAAAAACGCCTCGGATAAAAAATCCGAGGCGCTTGTATTTATAAGTTTGAAATACTACTGCAAGTTATTGAAGGCATCTCCATCGTAAGTCGTATAATTAACTTTCAATGCGTTTACCTCTCTTAACTGTTGTTTAATATCAGATATTAAACCCATGTTAGCATTCTTATCAACTTTTAAAGCCGTAGTCAAAACATTTTGAAGTTCTTGTGGCTTCTTAGCTCTTTCCTGCAAAATATAGTCACCTACATCCGAAGGAGAAGAAAACTTATCGTTCAATTGAATTCTTGCTTCATCACCAAACTGAGCTTTATACTGAGAAGTTGGTTCACCAACATATATGTATATAACCCTATCCTTCTTTTCCAATTTCTTGGTTTCACTAGCGTTAGGCAAAGTATTCTCTACTTTCAAAGTATTATCTTTCATAACCGTTACGGTCATAAAGAAGAATAAAAGCATAAATACAATATCAGGTAACGATGCAGTGTTCACAGCTGGTAAACCGGCATCCTTTTTCTTTGCAAACTTTGACATATTATTATATTGTTTTAGCTCTTATTAATTACTTGAACCCGTCTCTGCTTCTGACAACTTCTGTGGAAACAACTCTTGAATCCGCTTAACCTTTTCTTTGAGATCCTCTTTTCTACTAGCGTCGGTCTCAGGATTAAGATATTCTGCTTCCATATCGGTAAAGTCTCTTTTATAAAGACGTTGTGCCTCACGATTCCTAAGTTCGTTGTAAGCACCTACCAATTCATTCTGAACTGTTATGTACGTACTGTACTTTGTCTCACGATCGTTTTTTAAAGATATAATAGCTTTTGCAGGGTTATCAGATGACTCTGCTAGCCTTTTACCTTTACAATAGCTACAATATTCAGGAGAACCCGATGGAGCTCCGCCATTATCCAAGAAAGCCATTGCTTTTTCTCTTAGACTTTTGATATCAGTAAGCTCATCTTCCACTAACAACTGACCATTACGGTTAATGTTAACAGTAAAGATATTCTTCTCCTTAATTACTGGTGGCTCTTCCGTAGGCGGCTCAATAGGCGGCAACATACGATCCAAACCTGCATCAGTTTCAATGGTCGTGGTAACCAAGAAAAATATAAGTAGCAAGAATGCTATGTCTGCCATTGATCCGGCGTTTACCTCTGCTGGTCCTCCTCTTCTAGACATAATTTAGTTCTTTATTTATTTAATCATTTTTCTAACACCGCCCCAAAGCATAGCTCCAACAGCTATAAGAGTCAATATGAAAAATACATTTATACCAGCTCCGATTTGCTTAATTTCAGCTTCATCGGTAGATATACCTCTTTCGGACATTTGCTCGATACTAACATCGGTTCCACTAGCCATTACAAAGCCAATACCAACAACTAAAAGAAAACCAACAACTACAAAAAGCGTCTTCTTTAAATTAGCAGGATTTGAAAAAAGGTTTTTAAGAGCAAATACAAGACTGAACACTACCGCGATGCCTAACAGCAACCATGTAATAGCAAACATTGCATTAAGAGCTCCGTTATTGACCGCCTCGGCAGCCGGCATTTCAGACTCTGGAAGCATGAACCACAAGGCAGCGCCTATCAAGCCCACAACGACCAATATAATCTTTACAATTTTATGCATAATTTTAGGTATTACGTGTGCGACTTATTTTTTGTGATCCACCAACATATCTATCAAAACGATAGATGAATCCTCCATATCATTAACGATGCTATCAATTTTTGCAATGATATAGTTATAGAAAATTTGAAGGATAATAGCAGTAATAAGACCGAATACCGTTGTTAATAACGCCACCTGAATATCACCTGCAATAAGAGATGCACTCAAGTTACCAACAGCACTAATTTTCTGGAAGGCCTGAATCATACCGATTACCGTACCCATGAAACCAAGCATTGGTGCAATAGCGATAAACAAAGACAACCAAGAAACGTTTTTCTCTAACTGTCCCATTTGAACACCACCGTAAGCCACAACAGCTTTCTCAGCAGACTCAACACTCTCACCAGCTCTATCTAAACCTTGATAGTAGATAGAAGCAACAGGACCTTTTGTATTTCTACAAACTTCTTTTGCAGCTTCAACACCACCGGAAGCCAATGCATCCTCTACTTGTTGTCTAAGTTTAGCAGTGTTAGTTGTTGCCATGTTCAAGTAAATAATTCTTTCGATAGCTACGGCTAGACCAAGAATCAAACATAAAAGAACAATACCCATAAAGCCGGCACCACCTTGTATAAACATTTCTTTCAAAACCTGGGTAAAACCTTTTTCAGCTTCGGCCGGGGCATCTTGCAGCATCATTGCTGTATTAGCCATTGCATTCACAGTATTTGTACTCATTACAAACAACCCGCCCACGGCTAGGATAGAGGATAATTTTTTCATTTGTTCAAACTTAAATTAGTTATTTAATAGGGTTAAAGATATAAAAAAATCACAATAAAAAAAGTAAAACTTCGTTGCATCAGGGAAGTGGCCGCCAAATATAAAGCAAGACCTATAAACCGGCCTTTCAGCCAGTGTCGTTGCCTGATATTATCAAGCTCAGACTTCCATTTAGCATATAGAAACTAAACTTACAAATATTTCCAGTCTAAACTAATATATACTGAAAAATCTTTTTGTTCTGCAGAGAGGAAGGGATTCGAACCCTCGATACACTTTTGGTGTATACACACTTTCCAGGCGTGCGCCTTCGACCACTCGGCCACCTCTCTAAATTCATCTTACACTACGCCTTTTTCAACAAAATCAGACCAGACAAGATCACCCTTTTTAAGGGGTGCCCAAATAACAAAAAAAATATTAGTTGATGAAATTAAAACTGCTAATTTTCTTGTACCTCCCCTCGCAACGAAGTCTCAAATATGCTTTTGAACAATTTATACGAAACATTATTACCCAAAAGGTACATTAACTTGGCAATTGCAGCTTCGGTCGTAATGTCTTTACCATTAATAACTTGCAATTCCTCCAACTGTTTACTGGTTTCATAACGCCCCATTGAAACACTGCCACCCGAACATTGTGTAACATTAATAATGTGAATGTTATTTTCTTTTGCCTTTTTTAGAATATCGATCACCCAAGGCTCATTTGGAGCGTTTCCAGCGCCATAAGTTTCCAAAATTACACCTCTTAGACCTGGTATATTGACTACTCCTTCCAAAACCGCAGGACCAATACCCGGGAACAATTTCAATATAGCCACATTAGTATCCATATATTTATGCACCTTGAACTTCTTGCGTTTCACATAAGGCAACAAAGATTCTTCATTCACATTTAAGAACACTCCAGACTCTATTAATTCCGGATAATTCAATGAAGCAAATGCCTGAAAGTGTTCCGCATTTATTTTTGTGGTGCGGTTGGCGCGATACAATTTATATTCAAAATACAAGCCTACCTCCTGAACAACCGGTCTATTATTTCTCTGTAACGCAGCAATTTGAATAGAAGTAATCAAATTTTCCTTAGCGTCCGTCCGTAAATCTCCAATGGGCAATTGAGAACCGGTAAAAATTACTGGTTTAGCTAGATTCTCTAGCATAAAACTCAAAGCGGATGCCGTATAACTCATGGTATCACTGCCATGAAGGACAACAAAACCGTCATGCGACTCATAATTCTCTTCTATAATTGTGGCGATCTGAACCCAATGCTCAGGATTCATATTGGACGAATCTATTGGCTCATCAAATGAAATAGAGTTAATTTCACAATCCAACTGCTTCAGTTCCGGAATATTTTTAAGCAGCTTATCAAAATTAAATGCCTTTAGCGCGCCAGAATCATAGTCTTTTACCATACCTATGGTACCACCTGTATATATTAAAAGAATGTTACTTTTATTTTTCAAACCTAGAATTTTTAAATGTTATATTGAGAACAGTATCATTTACACCCCAAATACTTGTTTTGAATTTTTGGTAGTAATGTCCGCTACCGATTCCGTCGAAACTTCATAAACGTCCGCCAACTTCTCAAGCACATTCATTATATAGGCACTTTCATTTCTTTTGCCCCTATACGGTACGGGTGCCAAATAAGGTGAATCCGTTTCTAGAACTACATTTTCTAATGGAATTTGGTCTAAAAATTTATCTATTTTTCCATTTTTAAATGTCACAACACCTCCAATACCAAGCTTCATATTGTACGAAATAGCTTTTTTAGCTTGCTCAAGAGTGCCTGTAAAACAATGAAAAATACCGAATAAATCCGCTCCTTTTTCACTTTCCAACACCTCAAAAACCTCATCAAAGGCATCGCGGCAATGGATGACTATGGGCAATTTAAATTTCTTAGCTAATTGTATTTGTGCACGAAACGCCTCCTGTTGTTGTTTTAGAAAAGTTTTATCCCAAAATAAATCGATTCCTATTTCGCCCAAAGCAAAAAATTTTCGCTGCTCAAGCATTTCTTCAACGTGTTTTAATTCTTCCTTGAAATTTTCTTTCACATGTGTAGGGTGCAAGCCCATCATCAAAAAAATATTATCAGGATAAGACTTTTCAAGATCAAACATAGACTGGGTATACGTTGAATCTATTGCAGGGATAAAAAAGCGCTCAATACCAAGAGCAATTGCCCTTTTAATAGCTTCTTCCCTATCCTCATCAAATGCCTCACTATACAAATGAGTATGCGTATCTGTTAGTATCATGCTGCAAAAATAGCCTTATCTTTGACAAAAAGAATACATGTCCTCTCTGAAAAGATTTCTTCGGAAAAAAAAATACACCCAAATACCTTTAAAACTCACACAAACGGACCACTTTGAAATATTGGCGAAAATCAACGGTATAAAAGGAAGATTTATTTTAGATACCGGAGCTTCCAATACCTGTATTGGAATCGATAAAATAGCCCAATTTGGTTTAGCTTCCGAAGCATCTGAAGTAAAAGCGGCAGGTGCCGGAGCAACGGATATGGAAACCTTGATATCAACAAAAAACAAAATTGAAATAGGGAACTGGAAAAAGAAAAACCTAAAAATTGTTCTTTTTGACCTGATCCATGTCAATCAGGCCCTGACTGCCCACAACGCGTTACCAGTTGATGGTATTATTGGCGCCGATGTTCTTAAAAAAGCAAAGGCTGTAATAGATTATGATAAATCTTATGTCTATTTAAGCAAATAACTATAGCAGAAGATTCTAATTATACATTATAAAAAAAGCCCCAAAGATTATAATCTTTAGGGCTTTATATATTAAAGGAGCAGCCTTACTACATTTCCAAAGCTTTCTTTACATTACCATCCATCAATAATTCTTCAGGATTTTCCAATGCTTCTTTTATTGCCACCAAAAATCCAACAGATTCTTTACCATCAATAATACGGTGATCATAGGATACCGCTACATACATAATAGGTGCAATTGCTATGGCCCCATCTCTAGCGATAGGTCTTTCTACTATATTGTGCATACCTAAAATTGCACTTTGCGGTGGATTAATAATTGGTGTTGACAACATAGAGCCAAAAACACCGCCATTGGTAATAGTGAATGTACCTCCAGTCATTTCGTCAACGGTAATCTCACCTTCACGAGCCCTAATAGCCAATCTTTTCACTTCCGCTTCAACCCCTCTAAACGTCAGGTTTTCTGCATTTCTAATAACAGGAACCATTAACCCTTTTGGTCCGGAAACAGCTATACTAATATCGCAGAAATCATAAGAAATCATTTCCTTACCATCTATCATAGAGTTGACGGCAGGATACATTTCCAGTGCACGAACTACAGCTTTGGTAAAGAAGGACATAAATCCTAAACCAACTCCGTGCTTCGATTTAAAATCATCTTTATATTGTTTTCTAAGTTCGAAAATAGCCGACATATCAACTTCGTTAAAAGTTGTAAGCATAGCAGTCTCGTTCTTAGCCGACACCAAACGTTCCGCCACTTTTCTACGCAACATTGAAAGTTTGGAGCGTGTTTCACCTCTACTTCCACCTGTAGGAGTACCCATTGAAGGAACCGCATTTACAGCGTCTTCTTTAGTGATACGGCCATCTTTGCCACTTCCTTTTACGGCCGCAGCATCAATACCCTTTTCACTTAATATTTTCTTTGCTGCAGGAGAAGCTACACCAGAAGCGTAAGTTTCTTTTGCTGGAGCAGGTTGAGGCGCCTTAGCCTCTTCTTTTTTAGGCTCACTTTTCTTCTCTTCCGCTGAATCTTTCTCAGCAGAATCACCTTCAGGTTTAGCACCGTCCGTATCTATTAAACAAACTACCTCACCAACGGCAACAGCATCCCCTACTTCAGCTTTTAAGGTAATAATTCCGCTTTCTTCAGCAGGAAGTTCCAAAGTAGCTTTATCCGAATCAACCTCGGCAATGGCCTGGTCTTTTTCAACGTAATCGCCATCTTCTACCAACCATTCCGCAATTTCTACTTCGGTGATAGATTCGCCCGGAGATGGGACTTTCATTTCTAATATCATGCTATACTTATTTGCTGTGTTATCTTTACTATTTGAACAACCAACCCCTAATCTTCACTAGGTTTAGGTAATGGTTTTGACATATTATTCTTAGTCTTATCGAATACATAATCGATTACTTGCTGATGCCTCATTTTTGAACGAACGGCACTACCGGCAGCAGGAGAAGCATAAAATCTTCTTGAAGCCACCCTAAACTTGTCCGAATCACTAAAATGCATCATCATATGACTCCAAGCACCCATGTTTCTAGGCTCTTCTTGAGCCCAGACCAAATCATCGGCCTTTTTATACTTGGCAATAACGGCCTTCATCTTTTCCGCTGGCAACGGAAACAATTGCTCCACACGAACCAAAGCTACATCTTCTCTATTCTGCTCTTCTTTAACCGCTAGTAAATCATAATAAAACTTGCCGGTACAGAACACTACCGACTTTACTTTACTAACAGTAGTAGACTCATCATCTATAACCTCTTGAAAACTTCCCGAAGCCAATTCATCTACGGTAGACACTGCTTTAGGATGCCTTAACAAACTTTTAGGCGTAAAAATAATCATTGGCTTTCTGAAGTTCACCTTCATCTGCCTTCTTAGGATATGATACATTTGCGCAGGTGTGGTAACATCTGCAATATACATATTGTCTCTTGCGCAAAGTTGCAAGTATCTTTCCATGCGTGCGGAAGAATGTTCTGCTCCCTGACCTTCATAACCATGTGGAAGCAACATTACCAAACCGTTCTGAAGTTTCCATTTATCCTCTGCAGCCGAAATATATTGATCGATCATGATTTGAGCACCGTTGCTAAAATCTCCGAACTGAGCTTCCCAAATTGTTAAGGTATTTGGGCTTGCCATGGCATAACCATAATCAAAACCAACTACCCCATATTCCGAAAGCAACGAATTATAAATTTGAAATTTAGCCTGCTCATCACTTATATGATTAAGTAGTATTACCTCTTCTTCACTCTCTTCCACCTTCATTACGGCATGTCTATGCGAAAACGTACCACGTTCCACATCTTGACCCGACATACGCACGGCATACCCCTCTTGCAACAAAGTACCATAGGCCAATAATTCACCCATAGCCCAGTCTAACCTATCAGATTCGAAGAACATTTTCTTACGATCTCTTATCAGTTTATCAACCTTTCGCAAGAATTTTTTATCCTTTGGAAGCTCGGTTATAACTTTCGCTATTTTAGTAAGCTCATCTTTATCAAAAGAAGTATCTACATTCTCCATCATTTCCCACTCACGAACATTGACAAAGCCCTTCCATTCATCCGCCATAAACGGAGTGATTTCGGTTTTATCCTCTTTACGGGAATCTACAAGCTCCTCCTCTAAGGAAGCCTTATACTCTTCTTCCAACTTTTTAACAAAGTCAGATTCTATGATACCTTCCGCCAATAATTTCTCCGCATAAATATCCCGCGGATTTTGGTGCTTAGCTATAGCCTTGTACAATTTTGGTTGTGTAAAACGAGGTTCATCACCTTCGTTATGACCATATTTTCTATATCCTAATAAATCAATAAATACATCCCTATTAAAACGCATACGATACTCCAAAGCAAATAGAGATGCATGCACTACAGCTTCAACATCATCCGCATTTACATGTAGAACCGGACTTAAAGTTACCTTACCTACATCTGTACAGTACGTAGATGAACGCGCATCTAAATAATTGGTAGTAAACCCAATTTGGTTATTCACTACTATATGTATAGTACCATTAGTTTTGTATCCATCAAGATTTGCCATTTGTACTACCTCGTACACTAATCCTTGACCAGCTATTGCCGCATCACCATGCACAACAATAGGAAGTACTTTTGAAAACTCGTCTGGAAAATGAGCATCTTGCTTTGCACGGGCAATGCCCTCTACGACTGCACCAACTGTCTCTAAGTGAGAAGGATTTGGAGCGATGTTCATTTTTATTTTTTTACCATTGTCCGTTTTACGATCAGACGTCCAACCTAAATGGTATTTTACATCACCATCAAAAATCTCTTGCTCGTAATCTTTACCATCAAATTCACTGAAAATATCTTTAGCGGCTTTGCCAAATATATTGGTAAGCACGTTAAGTCTACCTCTATGCGCCATACCCATTACAAACTGCTCCACACCAAGTTCTGCAGCACGTTCAACAACGGCATCTAAAGCAGGAATCAATGATTCGCCCCCTTCTAATGAAAATCGTTTTTGTCCAACATATTTGGTATGCAAAAAGCCTTCAAAAGAAACCGCTTGATTCAGTTTTCTAAGAATACGTTTTTTATGTTCGTTGTCGAATTTTGGGTGATTGTCATTAACATTCAACCAATTTTGAATCCACTCAATACGCTCTGGCTTACGAATATACATATACTCAACACCAATGGCATCACAGTAAATGCGACGTAAGTGATCAATAATTTCTTTTAAAGTACTCGCACCAATACCAATAACATCACCCGCACTGAACACGGTTTCCATATCACTTTGTGATAGGCCAAAATTTTCGATATCAAGCGTTGGCTCATATTGTCTACGCTCTCTAACAGGGTTGGTTTCCGTAAATAAATGTCCTCTACTACGGTAACCATCGATCAAACGAATGACCTGAAACTCTTTCTGAAGAGATTCCGGCATTTCCGCAACAGCATTATTCTGAGTTCCGTTGGCTGAGACCAAAGTCTCTAAATCCAGCTCGTCCAAAGCGGATTCCGTTCCGAAATCAAATCCTTGAAAAAATGCTCGCCAACTAGGCTCAACACTATCGGGGTTAGTAATATACTTGTCGTATAGTTCCGCAAAAAAAGAGGTATGAGCGGTATTTAGAAAGGAATATTTGTCCATAGAAGATTCTCTGTCATGCAAATAAATGGGTACAAAAATACAACATTTCCCATTTCCGGGGCGTATCTTAGTATGCAATATTGAAAAAATAAAGATAATGATTAAAAAACTTTCTTTGATCTCAAAAAAACTTTTTTTCGGGTTATTTCTTATACTTATCAGCATAAGTTGTTACGCACAAAACACTTCTAAATCTTCAGATTTCTGGAATAATGTACGATTTGGTGGCGGATTAGGTTTTGGACTGACAAATGGAGGTTTCAATGCATCCGTAGCTCCCAGTGCCATCTATCAATTTAACGAACAATTTGCAAGTGGTGTCAGCCTTACATTCAACTATGCCAAATATGATAATAATAAGCGCTACGCCTATGGCGGAAGCATTCTTTCGCTTTACAATCCTATTCCTTTCTTACAGATTTCTGCGGAACTGGAACAACTACGCATCAACCAAACATTCTCTTTTAACGATTTTTCTACGCTGGAGGAAAACTACTGGTCTCCCGCCCTATTTCTAGGTTTGGGATATACAGACCGGAATTTTACGGTCGGTCTTCGCTATGATGTGCTTTACGATGACGAGAAAAGTATTTATGCAAATGCCTGGATGCCTTTTGTACGGGTATATTTTTAGGAATATTTTTCTTTTAACCAGACTTTTTGCAACTCTCTTTTCAAAACCAAAAAAGTAACCTGATCAGCTACTTCTACCACATCCGTTACCTTAATTTCCTTGAACGCTCTTTCCGGCACATCTACAATATAGAGCAAATTCAAGTATTCCGCAAAGCGCTCCATTATAAGGCGGTAGATTTTCTCCCTCAAAACACTTATGAGTCCTTCAGGGAGAACATCTACATCCAAATCTATATAAATATTAGCAAGACCAAAGTCTTTTATAATCTGAGCGACCAGCTTCTGATAAAGCTCTTTTTTCTCCGCATTGGCAAGTAACTCCGTACTATCTGAAAAATTCAAAACCATAAATTATCTACGTTTCCAATCCCAAGTTGGTTTTACTTACAAAGAAATTAACAGCATTTTTTCAACCGGACGAAGCCCTTATTAAGTTATGCCCTAATTTTTTGCTCCCATTCCCAAGCGGACTTCATGGCTTCATCTAAAGTGTATTGAGACTTCCACCCTAAAACTTCATTCGCCTTTGTAGTATCCGCGTAAGCAGAAACAATATCCCCAGCTCTTCTATCTACTATTTTATAATTAAGTTTCTTACCTGAAACTTTTTCAAAACTGTGAATTACTTCAAGTACCGAGCTTCCTTTCCCTGTTCCTAGGTTAAAAACTTCATAATTATCCTCATTTTTTCCGCCCAATAAACGCTGTAATGCCTGAACGTGAGCTTTAGCTAAATCTACCACATAAATATAGTCCCGAATACACGTTCCGTCTTCAGTAGGATAATCATCCCCAAAAACCGATAATTGCTCTCTTAACCCCGCACCAGTTTGTGTAATGAAGGGCACTAGATTCTGCGGCACACCAATTGGCAACTCACCTATATTTCCACTAGGATGTGCCCCCATGGGATTAAAATAACGCAGCGCAATGGCATTTAAACTAGAGTTTATAGCACATGTATCCCTAATGATTTCCTCTCCTATTTGCTTGGTATTTCCATAAGGGGATTCTGCAGGCTTTACAGGAGCCTTTTCACTAATAGGCATTTCATCTGCCTGCCCATATACTGTACAGGACGAACTGAAAATAAAATTGGAATTATCCTTTTTAGACAATTCTTTTAAAAGGTAAACCAGTGTACCCAAGTTGTTTTCATAATATAAAAGTGGCTTTTCTACACTTTCGCCAACCGCTTTTGAAGCTGCAAAATGTATAACCCCCTCTACGTCATGGTGTCTTTTGAAAAAATCTTCAACCTTAGCTTTTTCTTTTAAATCTATTTTTTCAAAAAGAGGCATTTTACCCGTTATTGAAGAAATACCTTCCAGCACTTTCTCAGAGGAATTGGAGCAGTCATCAATTATTACCACCTCAAAACCTTCGTTTTGAAGTTCTACAACTGTATGTGAGCCAATAAATCCTAGTCCGCCGGTCACTAATATTTTCATATTCTATTTTTTTCAAAAAACACTCTATCAAAAGTGAATTCAATATTATTTATAATTCAATCTTATACTTTACGAGAGCAATGATAAATTAACCGTTCACAAATTCCAAAACCGTTTTTGTTATAAAATCTATTTGCTCACTATCCAATTCTGTATGCATTGGCAATGAAATCACTTCTTTAATCAGTTGGTTCGTTACTGGAAAGTCGGTTTCATTATACCGCTCATCCACATATGCTTTCTGCTTGTGCAACGGAATGGGGTAATATACCCCACACGGAATGTCATTATCCGCCAAATGCTTTACCAAAGCGTCTCTTTTTCCGTTGGTAATCCGTAAAGTATATTGATGAAACACATGGCAATTACTATCATCATTAGTTGCTATATCACACTTTATCGTCTTTGGAGTAATAATATGTGGCTGCCCTTTAAATGCTTCATTATAACTTCGGGCGGCAGCTCTCCTGCTATCGCAATAACCATCTAATTTTGGCAATTTTGCCCTGAGTACCGCTGCCTGAATAGAGTCCAATCTAGAATTTACACCTACCACATCGTGATGGTATCTTTCATACATACCGTGATTAACAATACCTCTTAACGTGTGTGCCAATTCATCATCGTTAGTAAAAATTGCACCTCCATCCCCGTATGCTCCTAAATTCTTAGACGGAAAAAAAGACGTAGCACCAACATGACCAATGGTGCCCGCTTTTTGTTTCCTTCCATCATCAAAAGTATAATCTGCTCCAATAGCTTGTGCATTATCCTCTATTACGAAAAGATTATGTTTTTCAGCAAGCTCCATAATAGCGTCCATGTTGGCGCATTGACCAAACAAATGAACAGGAACGATTGCTTTAGTTTTAGGCGTGATCGCTTTTTCTACAGCAGCAATATCTATATTAAATGAATCTGGCTCAACATCTACCAAAACAGGGATTAATTGTAAAAGCGCAATAACCTCGACCGTAGCTGCAAAAGTAAAATCTGCCGTAATAACCTCATCACCAGGTTGTAGACCTAAGCCCATCATTGCTATTTGCAGGGCATCTGTACCGTTGGCACAGGGTATTACATGTTTTACTCCTAAATACTCTTCCAACTCGGCTTGAAACGACCGTACTTCTGGTCCGTTTATGAATGCCGAAGTTTCCATAATAGTAGCTATAGCTGAATTGACTTGTTCCTTTATTCCTTCGTACTGGCCGCCTAAGTCGACCATTTGAATTTTTTTCATTGTCATGAATTATATAAATCGCAACAAAAATACGAAACCATGCAGTACTATTTTATGTAAAGAAGCGTAATTTAGCGCAAAATATGAATCAGTGCATAGCATCTATAATGTGATTGTTCAGATTTCTTGGTTCTTCCTGAAAATTCTGGCTCTTTTCAATTCTAAATTAAAGTTGTTCGTAAATGGCCGTAAGCATTCCTTTTACTTGCTGGACAACGCTATTTCCAAAGAAGACAAAACACTTTGGGTGCATGCTGCATCTCTAGGTGAGTTTGAACAAGGACTCCCCATAATTGAGAAGCTCAAAAAGGAATACCCTACCCATAAAATTGTTCTTACGTTTTTCTCCCCGTCCGGATATGAAGTCCGAAAAAATACGCCCGTAGCGGATGTGGTAGCCTATCTACCCATGGACACCAAAAAAAATGCAGCTCATTTTATAAAAACCGTCCATCCGGACATTGCCATTTTTGTTAAATATGAGATTTGGCCCAATTACATGAAAGTGCTTGAAGAGCATAAAGTTCCCGCTGTACTGATTTCTGCTTTGTTTAAGAAAAATCAGATTTATTTTAAAGCCTACGGTGGATTTATGAGAAGTACCCTCCGTAAATTCTCTAATTATTTTGTTCAGGATCAGAACTCAAAAACACTATTGGAATCCATTGGAATAAAAAATGTGGAAATAAGCGGAGACACCCGCTTGGACCGTGTTTCCGAAATTCTGGACCGAGATAACTCCCTTGATTTCATTGAGGTCTTTAAAAACGATAAACTTTGTTTCGTTGCCGGAAGCACTTGGCCCGAAGATGAAGCTATCTTAATTGACTACATAAACAACGCTCCAAAAAACCTGAAGTATGTATTGGCGCCACACACTATTAAGAAGGATAAAATATTAGGTCTTGCAGGAGCATTTACAAAAAAAACAACACTGTATTCAAAGATTGACAGTAATAATCTACGTGATTATGATGTGCTGATTATAGACAACATAGGACTATTGACCAAAATCTACAGTTATGCCGATATTGCTTACGTTGGAGGCGGATTTTCTACCGGATTACACAATACATTAGAACCTGCAGTATTTGGAATACCTGTTATTATCGGGCCAAATTTTGATGGTTTTAAAGAGGCCGAAGATTTAGTGGAGCAAAGAGGCATCTACCCCATAAAGGATCAATGGACATTTGGCGAACTTTTGAAAAAATTACTGGACAGCCCTGAATTTAGAAAAATAACCGGCGATATCAATGCAGCTTATATTTCTAAAAATAGAGGTGCAAGCTCAGAAATAATGCATCACATTCGTGACCTTATTTAATCACTTTCTTAGTTCTATATTCTATTTAAAAAAAGATTCCTCAAATGCTGACCGTTTGCCTATCTCATGATTAGCAAGCCCGGGTTATGTCAAAATTTTAATTCTATCCACTTGGAAATTGCAATTCATCTTCTTTTTTTGACAGTTCAACCCATTAATATACTCAACACAAAGCGTTTAAGTCAAATAATTCGCAATATCTTGGCTTCGTGTTTATTAATTTCATAAATTTAAGAAAATCTAACACTTATGGAACAAGAGCTAACTATAGGAGTAAAAATGCTCAATGGATTTCTTCGAATTATGATTGCCTGTCTGGTATTTATTTTATTGGCTGTACCGGTAGCCCTCATTTTGGATTTGATCGGAATCTTGTAGCAACCTAAAAAAATTTAATTGACCAAGCATAAAAAAGGCCCTCTATGAGGGCCTTTTATTTTTTAGAAAGAAAACTACAGCTTGGGCTCCCAACCTTCTGCATATTCTCGTTTCCACCAATCTTTCATTATTTTATCATTATTAAGAACCTTACCCGTTTTTTGGTCAATCTTTAAGGTTTCTCCAGCGTCTTGTGCCATATTACCTAAATGACAAAGCATAGTAGTTACACTAGCGTCCTTAATATCTGAATTCAAGGATTTATCCTTACGGATAGCTTCAAAAAAGTTACCAATGTGGTTCCAATCTAAATCTCCAGCACCTTGCGTGTTCACCGTAGCACTTTGTTGGCCAGCCTCCTTCTCTTGTTTAATGATATTCCCGTTCAAATCAAATAACTTATAACCTCCACGACTTAGCGTAATAATACCTTTGCTTCCGTAAATAGTAGCTCCCCTACCTGGTTGTTTAGGTATAATTTTACCACGGCTATGACCTGTCCAAGTTATAAACTTATCACCCGGATATTTATAAGTAACTTGTTGGTTATCTACGAACTGCCAATCATCATCATACGCATATTTCCCTCCAAAGGAAGTAACACTTTCAGGTAAATCAACACCTAGTGCCCATCTACATATATCTATTTCATGTGTTCCATTGTTATGTACCTCTCCCGTACCCCATGTTTTAAACCAATGCCAGTTATATGGGTGCACATTATCGCGGTAATCTTCTCGTGGTGCCGGCCCTTGCCATAAATCCCAATCCAAGGTTTTGGGAACTTCTATTACATTTCCCTTACCTATAGAACCCCTGTTATTAGAATAATAGGCCTCACCTTTATATACATCTCCAATTATACCCTCTCCAATTTCCTTTACAGCTAGCTTGGAAGTTTGAGCAGAACGCTGTTGGTTACCCATCTGAACCTTTTTTCCATACTTCTTTTGAGCCTCTACCAATAACTGGTTTTCATACGGGTTATGACTACAAGGCTTCTCTACGTAAACATGCTTACCTGCCTGTAACGCCATTATGGCCATTGGTGCATGCCAATGCTCTGGTGTTGCAATAAAAACGGCGTCTACCTTTTTATTTTTTAAAACTTTTCTAAAGTCCTTCTCCACTTTTGGCACGTAACCTATATTTTCTTTACACCATATGTTATGTTCTTCCAAAATGGTATCATCTACATCACAACTAAACAGTACTTTAGCATTGGGGTCCTTGTGGATTGCCATAAAGTGTGCTTTGGCCCTACTACGAACACCAATTACGGCGCAATTAATACGGTCGCTTGATCCCAAAATTCGCGAATAACTTTCGGCCGACATAGCGTTTATACTTCCTCCAAATGCCAAACCGGCAGCACCTACTGATGCTTTTTTAATAAAATCTCTTCTATCTGAACTCATCTCTATATTTTACAATGTTGCTAATATACCTTTTACGTACCCTATTGATTCCATCATACCTGGTAATGGATCATCTCCCTCTGCCTCATATTCCAAGGCTAAGGTTCCTTTATAATTTAATTTTGAAACGGTCTTTAAAAATGCGGGGAAATCAATGACACCACGACCAATTATACAGGTTTTCCCATCGTGTTCCGCAGCTGTTACATCTTTTAAGTGAATATCAAAAACCCGATCAAAAAACTCAGTCACATCTCCAGAAGGGTCTCTCTTTATCCGCTGGGTATGGCCAATATCTAAGCAAAGGCCCATACGCCTATCCCTATCTTTTATTTTAAGGTAGGCGCTCTCGGCACTAGGGAACACTTTATCTCCGGGGCCATGATTATGAATAGCTAGTTTAATATTGTATGCTTTCACTTTCTCTTCTACATAATCCAAAAGACTATGGCTAGGTACTCCTACAATCATATCCAATTCAGCCATTTTAGCATATTCAAAGGCTTGATCCACCTGCGCATTGGACTTCATATAAATAACTCCAGCGCCATAGAAATCCACACCTTTCTCCTTGCATTCCGCCACTGCACTTTTTATCGTGTGCGCACCCGAATCTAGCGGTAAATGCATACTTTTTAAGGTCATCCGCTTTAAACCGCACCTCAGTGTCATATCTAAAGCCTTTTCCCGGGTGAACTCACGTAGTGTATACGAGGCTACTCCCAGCTTCAAATCGGGTTTTAAAAAATCAGCTTTCTCCTCGGTGGTGGCAGCTTCTGCTAAACTTGGAAAAGATAGCGCTCCAACTCCCAAAACTCCGGCAGATGTTCGCTTTAAGAAACTTCTTCTGTTCGCTTTCATTAACTTGTCTTGTTTGTCTATTTGATTAAATTGGTTTTGGTCTACCATGACAACACCTTCAGATTGCGAAAAAACCATACAAAGGCCACTAAATATATAACACTTTTAAACTTTCTGCAATACATTAGGCATTACCTTAACATAACCTCTGAATTTATATAAAAAAACAAACATTTAATTTGGCTTAATTTCTGTATTTTGGATGTCCCTCAATATGATAAAATGAAAAACTTTGACTTGAACCACCTTATTCCGCAACTAGCAGAAAAGGGCACATGGGTAGGCAGATGTATGGTGCCGGAAAAGAAGGCTTACAATGGTGTAGCCGGACCTCATGTGGTGTTGGCTAAAAATGGTAAAGTCTACGACCTGTCCGAGTATTACAACTCTACCAGCGAGATAATAAATAGCATGACCCCAGTTGCTAGCTTAAAAGTGTTAACCGGCTTACCCATTCTTGGAGGTATAACGGAGGTCTTAAACAATTCCCTTTATTTCAATACCAATCCTGAGCACCCTTACTTCATTGCTCCAAACGATATACAAGCTATAAAAGCATGTGGCGTAACTTTCATTAAAAGTTTACTGGAACGCGTCATTGAAGAAAGAGCAAAAGGAGACGCGCATATTGCCAATGATATACGCCAGACTATATATGATTCCCTTGGCAATGATCTAAGTAAGGTTATAGCAGGTTCTCCGGAAACCGAAAAACTAAAAAAAGAACTTCAGGAAAAAGGGCTTTGGTCTCAATATCTTGAAGTTGGTATTGGCAAAGATGCCGAAGTATTTACCAAAGCCCAACCTTTATCGGCCGTTGGGTTTGGTGCTGAAGTGGGCGTTTTAAAAAGTTCTAAATGGAACAACCCTGAACCAGAAATTGTTCTTGCCGTTTCTTCTTCAGGTAAAATTGTTGGTGCCACATTGGGCAACGATGTAAACCTTCGCGATTACGAAGGTAGGAGCGCCCTATTGCTAGGAGAAGCAAAAGACCAGAATGGATCATGCGCCATAGGGCCCATGTTCAGGTTGTTCGATGAGACTTTTTCCTTAGAGGATGTAAAAAACTGCGAAGTAGATTTTGCCATGCAGGGGAAAGATAATTTCTCCACCTCCGGAAGCAATAAAATGAAGGAAATAAGCCGAACCCCAGAAAATCTGGTAAATCAGGTCATTGGTAAAAACCATCAATATCCGGACGGACTTGTTCTATTCTTAGGCACCATGTTTGCCCCCACCGAAGACCGCAATGCAGAAGGATTGGGCTTTACCCATAAAACAGGCGATCAGGTCAATATTTCATCACCTTATTTAGGCACTCTTATCAATTGGGTAAATACTTGCGACAACATACCAGAGTGGAAATTCGGCATTAGTGCTTTTACAAATTTTATCCTTCAACGTAAGTTAAAAAATACCTAAGATCAAAAACAGAAAAATTGTGGCGTGTTGTCTTAAAAAGTGAAGCGCTTTGGACATCTGGTTCTCCACCGTTTTTATGGAAATATTCATATCCTGCGCAATCTGCTTATACTTCTTTTTTTCCAGTTTATTCTGCACAAATACCTCTTTGCAACGAGGTGGTAATTGAGCGATGAGAACGTTCAGGTTTTTAATTTTAACCTCTACCCTATCTTGTTCATAAGCGGTATCGGCAATCACCTCCCATTTAATTTTCTCCAAACTGTCATACGCAATTTTTTGAGCACGTAGATGTTGCAGAAACTGATTGTAACAACACTTAAACAAATAATTTTTTACCGAGCCCGATATAAGAAGTTGTGTTCTTTTCTCCCAAAGGTTCATTAAGGCATCTTGAACAATATCTTCCGCCAGGTACCTATTATTGCACATCTTAAAGATGTAATTACACAACCAATCATAATATTCAGTGAACAAATACTGGTACGCCTCAGCATTGCCCTTCTGCATTTTCATGACCAGTTTTCGCTCGTTCATTCCTTATGATATTCATTCAAATTTAAATAAAAATGATTCATTCGTAGGGGTTTTTTGACAATTATGCATCATTAAGTTAAAAGGTGTAAATATTTATGAATTACGATGAGCTAATTTCTAAATGGCTAAAAGGAAATATTACTTCCGAAGAGCGAGAACACCTAAACCTCTGGGTATCTGCTAGTGATGCTAATATGGCGCTGTTGAAAAAGCGAATTAAAGAATCTCAACCAACGGGAAAGCTATCCTTTGATTCCAAGACTGCACTGGTAAAATTCAATGCTAAAATTTCCACTCAAAGGCGAAGAAGAAAACACCTAGTTCTTGCATTACCATATACCGCAGTTATAGTTATTCTGGTTTTTTTAGGATTAGAAATGAAGGGCTCTTTATTCTCATCCAATCCTAAAGAGCCTATATCCAAAACGGTTGCTGCACCAAACTTACAGGAAAATATAACCATTATCTTGGCAGACGGAAGCACAAGAACCCTGAGCAGCGATGGCAACGAGATCTTAACCGATGCACAAGGAAACATTATTGCCGATAAAAATACAAACGCACTCAATTTTAGTGACCAGCACAACTCGGGCTCTCAGCAAGTGGTTTACAATGAAATTTATATTCCGCATGGACAGACCTTTAAAATAAGACTTTCTGATGGTACTTCGGTTTGGCTGAATGCCGGCTCAAAACTAAAATTCCCAACAAGTTTCAAAAATGATTCGCTCCACACTAGAACTGTTTTTCTAGAGGGGGAAGGCTTTTTTGATGTAACCCAAAACAAGAAAAAGCCTTTTTTGGTCGTAACACAAGGGGTTGAGGTTAAAGTTCTCGGGACTCAATTCAATCTTTCGTCCTACGAAACCGATGAAAATATAGCCACTACTTTAATTGAAGGCAAGGTGACCCTATCAGAATCCAACAAGCCAGATAATGAGATAGAACTATCCCCAACTTTCCAAGCAAATTATAAAAAGTCTGAGAACAACTTTAGTAAAACAAAAGTAGACACATCGATCTACACCGCTTGGATGGAAAACAAATTAATAATCGACAATCTTAAATTCTCTGACATTTTAATAAAACTAGAACGAGTGCACCAAGTAAAGTTTCTAAACAATGCGAAACATTTGAACAACGAGGTGTTTAAGGGCGAGTTTGAAAATGAAACTATAGAAGCCGTATTGAACACTATTTCCCTTAGCACACCCTTTGAATATACCATCGACCAGAATACAATTACAATAGAGAGTAAAAGCTAGAATAATCAATATTACACAAACAACTAATTGCTAACAATCAAATACACAAAAATCATGAAACACAACCAAGAACACGGTGCCCAAGCTACAATGCGCCTAAAACAGATAAATCTAAAGACTATGCTGAATCTTCTGTCCGCATTCTTTATCGTTTTCCAAGTGAATGCAAATACTTCTTCCCAAAAAGAAATAAATCTAGACTATGATAATGCACCTTTAAAACAAATCTTAAAGGAGATAAAAACGCAAACCGATTACAGCTTTTTCTACAACACAAAAGAGATAGACGACTCTAAGAAAATATCTTTCCATGTGAATGGTGAAATCATTGGTAAGGTATTAACGAAGCTTTCCGAAAAAGCATCTTTTGATTTCAAGGTAAATGGAAAACAAATTGTTTTAACCAAGAAATCGGAAAGCACTAACGCATTGCAAGAAAAAGAAATTGAAGGCACTGTAAAGGATGCTACCGGTATGCCGCTCTCCGGTGCAAGTATTGTTATTAAAGGCACTACAACCGGAGCGCAAACCGACTTTGACGGTAACTTTACCATTACCGCTCCAGATGATACTGCCGTACTTGTCATTTCTTATATTGGATTTGAAACTTTAGAAGTCCCTGTTGCCGGAAAAAGCTCTTTCAACATCACTTTAAAAGAAGCTGCCGCTCAATTGGACAACGTGGTTATCGTAGGTTCTAGAAATCCAAACAGAACCTCCACAGAAACCGCAACTGCCGTAGATGTAATTCCTATGGAGGACGTGGTCTCTAAAACCGGTAAAATAGAAGTCAACCAATTACTGCAGTACGCGGCACCTTCTTTTAATGCCAACAAGCAGTCCGGTTCTGATGGCGCGGACCATATAGACCCTGCTTCTTTGCGTGGTTTAGGACCTGACCAAACTTTGGTTTTAATCAACGGTAAAAGAAGACACCAATCTTCGCTGATCAACGTATTTGGCACACGAGGTAGAGGTAATACAGGTACCGACCTTAACGCTATTCCTGCCGCGGCAATCAAAAGAATTGAGATTTTAAGAGATGGGGCTTCCGCACAATATGGTTCTGATGCCATTGCAGGTGTAATCAATATTGTATTGAAAGATAGAACGGACGAACTTTCCGGCTCTATCAGCTATGGGGCTTACAATACAAATGCCAAAGGTGATTTCCCTGATGGTACTCCAAATACAGATGGTAATCGTTTAGATACCGAAAGAGATGGAAATGCAATTGGTAATGACCAAAATTTTGATGGTGGCTCTATAAAGTTCGCCGCTAATTACGGAGTTAAGATAGGTGAAGAAGGTTACGCCAACTTTACCACGGAATATATTGCCAAAAATAAAATACTTAGACCCGGTTTTGACTTTAGAAGAGGTTTTGGTGAAGCGGCCATTGACGGTTTCAATTTTTTTGGAAATATGAGTATTCCTGTTTCGGATAAAACTGAAATTTATGCTTTTGGAGGAAGAAACTATAGAGATACCGATGCCTTTGCATTTACTCGTAACAACCCTACGGAACGTAATGTAGTAGGTATTTACCCAAATGCATTCACCCCAAGAATCACCTCTAATATTATTGATAATTCCGTTGCCGTTGGTGTGCGAACAGAAATGGACAATGGTTGGAACGTAGATATTAGTAACACTTACGGTAAAAACCTATTTCACTATTTTATTAAGGGTTCTTTGAATGCTTCACTTGAAGAAGCATCTCCAACCGATTTTGATGCAGGTGGACATAGCCTTAGCCAAAACGTTACCAATCTTGATATTTCCAAGTTTTATGAAGATATCATGGCCGGTATGAACCTCGCTTTTGGTGCGGAGTACAAAACAGAGAATTTTGAGATTTTTGCTGGTGAAGCCACATCTTACGGGACTTTTGATGTAGACGGTGCACTAATAACAAACCCTGCTACCCAAACCATACCTACTGATCCAATTACCGGTAACCAAAGACCTGGTGGCTCTCAAGGCTTTCCTGGATACAGCCCTGATAACGAAATAGACCGAAGCCGAAGCAATGTTTCTCTTTACGGAGATTTAGAATTGGACGTTACCGAAAAATTCTTGGTAAGTGGTGCCGCACGTTTTGAGTATTTCAGTGATTTTGGTAGTACTACCAATGGAAAGTTGGCGGCAAGATACAAAGCAACCGAAAATTTCAATATTAGGGGTTCTGTAAGTTCTGGTTTTAGAGCTCCATCATTAGCTCAGATTTATTACAACCTTAAATTCACCAACTTTATTGGTGGTGTGGCTTCGGAATCTTTATTATCTCCTAATAACAGTCCGGTTACCGCTTCTTTTGGTATTGGCCCTTTAAAAGAAGAAAAAGCATTTAATGCCGCTCTTGGTTTCACGGCAAAAGCAGGAAACTTTACAGCTACCGTAGATGGGTATTATATTGACATTAAAGATAGGATTGTATTAACCGGGGATTTCCCTGCCCCACAGATCGATAATGTTAACTCCGCTCAATTTTTTGTAAACGGTGTGGATACCAAAACATCGGGTCTAGATGTAATTTTATCTTACAAAAACAGTCTTTCGGAAGACAGTTCGTTCAGTGCAACCTTCTTGGCGAACTTTAATGACATGAAGATTGAGAGTGTAAATAATGGAAGTTTAGATGAAAGCACATTTTTTGGCGCAAGAGACAAAGCCTTCTTATTAGCCTCTGCTCCAGACAGTAAACTAAACTTGAATCTTACCTATGATAAAAGTTGGTTTGACGCTGCACTAAGTTTCACTCGTTTCAGCGAAATAGAATTAGTAGATTATGGTTTGGCAACTGATAGATACAGCGCCAAAACCGTGACTGATTTAAACTTTGGTTTTGAACTTAGCGAAAGTTTGAAATTAAACGTAGGTAGCAACAACCTTTTTAATATATACCCAGACCAGCAAGATGCCGATTCTGATTCCGGTGGATACTGGGATGCCGTACAAATGGGATTTGCAGGATCTTTTTACTATGCTAGACTCAGCTTTACGTTCTAAAACAAGCACTTGTATTTGTTTTAGCTAAGTGCCAAAAGCTACTCAATATTGTGTTGAGTAGCTTTTTTAATTTTCAACCTATTTAATCCACAATGGCAGGATTAAATATCAAATCAACCTTCAACACGTAGGAGTTCTTTTTGTCGCTTTCTAAAAGCTTTGGGAGTTTCACCAACCGCTTTTTTAAAGGTTTTGGTAAAATAAGAATTGTCATAGAAACTAAAATAATGTGCTATTTCTTCGCTACTCATTTCAGTATAGGTAAGGTATCTTTTAACCTCCACAATAAGCCTTTCGTTGATTAACTCACTCACACTTCTTCCCGTATTCTTTTTGGTCAATCGGTTTAAATGCTGGGGGGTCATGAACATTTGGGAAGCATAATCCGCCACACTACGGTTACTTTTAAATTGTTTGTTTATTAAAGATTCCAACGCTAAAATATGTTTGGCATCAACACTGATCTTATCTCCTTTAGATTTTTCATAAAGTCTAGATAGTTTTACCAGCATAAGGGTTAAAAGAGCCTCTAGGGCATCATACTTTAAAATAACATCGCTATGGTATTCCAGCTCCATTTCACGTAGCAAGGCATGAAACAAAAATTTGTCTTTTTCAACCATTTCAACCATTGGGCTACTCAAAAAACCACTAAATATAGGTAACGACTGTATCCATTGTTGCGCACCTGGCTTTAATAAAAAATCTTTTTGAAAGAGGACACCAAACCCTTCCGTAAATTCACCTTTTGCTGTAACTACTTGCCCGGGACTACAGAAATACACTGAGTTGGCACTGGTTTTATAGGAGTTGAAATCTACATGTATTTCTCCATCACCTTCTATAAAAAATACAACGCCGTAATTTAGGTTTCTAAGCGGATTTCCGCTTTTGATAAGGTTAGAAACATTTTCGGCCTTAAAAATTAAAAACCCAGGATGATTCTTATTTTCCTTTATTCCGGTTTCTTTATAAAGTTCCGGCAATCCCATTTTCGGTATATCTTCCATAATCATGGTATAAATCCATCGAAATCTACCATTTTACCCCATTAAAACCATGATTTTCCTCCATTATGTTCTAATAATACCATAAATGGCTTTGTTACTACCATTTTTAGCCTTGTAACCGGCTTAATTTTGCACTCTTAAAATTGAAAACCCAAAAATGATACTTAAATCCCTATTTCATATGAAAGATAAATACCTACGGGTGATACTAAAAAGTGTTTCAATTGCCATAGTTCTTCTTGCTGCTGTTAGTTGTGGTAGTGAAGAAAAGACCCAAACCAATAAAGTAATTAAGATTAAAGTTTTAAATGTTGGCTCCAACCCAGCTTCTTCAAATGCCCAAATAGAGTACAATGGCACAATTGAATCTGATGTGGCAATTAATGCAAGCTTTCAGGTTTCGGGTACCGTTTTAAGTGTTCCTGTGCGCATAGGAGATTTCGTAAAAAAGAATCAATTGATCGCTCAAATAGATGGAACTGTATATACCAGTCAATATGAACAGCAATTGGCTCAAGAAAGACTGGCCAAAGAAAATTATGAACGTATAAATAATGTTTTTCAAAAAGGGAGTATCGCAGAAATTAGAATGTTAGAGGCACGTTCGCAATATGAACAAGCACAAGCAGCTGCAAAAATGAGCTATCAGAATGTACGCCATGCTAAATTATACGCCCCTATGGATGGCTACATAAGCGATAAGATGATGGAAGCCGGTGATCTGGCACAACCAGGACTACCTGTAGTGGAATTGGTAAATATTAAGACGGTTAAAGCCGTACTTGCTATTCCTGATAGTGAAATAAATAACATAACTAAAGGAGACACCGCTACGGTGGTAGTTCCTTCATTAGGGGATATGGATATTTCTGGTATTGTTGACGAGATTTCCATTCAATCCGATCAAGGCTCACCAGTTTATACGGCTTATGTAAAACTGAATAATGCCGAAAAGAAAATAAAACCAGGTATGACCTGTACCGTAAGTTTTAAAAATTCAAAAAGCGGTAATGCAGATGGGAAACCAACTATTATCATTCCGTCAGAAAGTATTGCCGTTACGGAAGATGGTAAGCGTTTTGTATATGTAGCCAACGGAAATAGCGCGGACAGACGCTACGTAGAAACCGGCAGATTATATGACAGCGGCATAGCAATTACAAACGGCTTGAAAAAAGGAGACCAACTTATCGTTTCGGGTTACCACAAGCTTACACAGAGTACGACCGTGGAAATCATTAATGACTCCAAATAAGACAGTAGAAGATGAAGAAAAAAAGCGGAGCCATAGATTGGGCATTTAAACACTCTACATTTCCTTTTGTACTCGTAATGTCTTTTGTACTGATGGGAATTTACGGGCTTTTAAATATGCCTCGGAACGAATTCCCTGACTTTACTATACGTCAAGGACTGATTATTGGGGCTTATCCGGGCGCATCTTCCGATAAGGTTGCAGAAGAACTGACCTCTAAAGTTGAAGAATTTTTATTCAGCTATAACGAAGTTGATAAAACCAAAACGTATTCGTATTCCAAAGATGGACTCATGTACATCTATGTAGAAGTATCGGATAAGATAGACCATAACGCTACCGAGCAATTCTGGAATAAGCTAAAGGCTGAGATTTTAATTTTTCAGCAGCTAGAATTACCTCGTGAAGTGCAAGGTGTAATGGTGAACAGTGATTTTGGTAGCACTGCTGCTTTGGTACTGGGCGTAGAATCCGAAACAAGACCGTATAAAGATCTTCAGCGTCATGTTGAAGATATAGAAGATGAGTTCCGACAAATAGATAATTTGGCGAAAATTTCACATTCTGGAGGGCTAACGGAGCAAATTTCGGTGTACGTAGATCAAGATAAATTGGCAAGTTACGGCATAACCCCGCAGGTAATTACTTCCAGCTTACAAAGTCAAGGAGCTGTATTCGGTTCTGGATCATTGGAGAGCGATACCAAAGAAAGACCTATATATCTTGAGACCACCGTAAAAAATGAATCGGATATTGCACGACAGGTAATTAAAACCGAGGCGAACGGAAATGTTATTAGAGTTAGAGATGTTGCCCATGTGGTGCGCGAATATGATAATCCGGATTCGTACTTAACCATGAACGGTACAAAGGGTATGATAATTACCTTAGAAATGGCTAAAAAAGGAAACATCGTTCAGTTTGGTGATGAGATCGATGAAAGACTTGACAAAATCATCAGCGAAATGCCCGATGATATTAAAATTACCAAAATTGCGAATCAGCCAGAAGTAGTAGACCATTCTATCAGTCACTTTATGAAAGAATTCGGTTTTGCTTTGATAGGGGTAATCTTGGTGACCCTCTTGCTTCTTCCAATTAGGGTAGCATCTGTGGCCGCGGCTACCATACCAATTACCATTGCGGCTACTTTGTGTATCATGTACTTTCTAGGTATTGAACTGAATACGGTTACCTTGGCCGCATTAATCGTGGTATTGGGTATTGTGGTAGATGACCCTATCGTAATTATTGATAATTACGTGGAGAAATTAGATGAGGGCATGTCCATTCCTGAAGCTGCCGTTAGTAGTGCTAAAGAATTGTTCCCTTCCGTATTTACGGCTACATTGGCCATTTCTGCTACTTTCTATCCGTTGTTGTTCTTTATGGATGGTGTAGCATCCGATTTTATTAGTGCCTTCCCTTATGTTATTATCATAGCATTGACTTTATCCTTATTGATATCCATCCTTATTGTTCCCATGATCAATTCCATATTTATTAAAAAGGGACTTCATGATGATCCGGAGAATAAAGACAAGGATGGTAAAAAGTCGATGCTGGATCGGTTGCAGTCGTTCTTTGATTCCGCGGTAAACAAAGCTATGGCGCATTATAAGATTACTGTCTTTTCCGGTATTGCAGCTATCGTAATCGGTGTTTTGCTTTTTGGCGGGGTTAGTCAGCAGTTGTTCCCAAAGGTTGAGCGTAACCAATTTTCCATAGAAATTAATTTAGCTCCGGGAAATAGTTTAGAAGAAACGGCAAAGGTCGTTACCAGGTTTGAAGAGATTTTAAGTGCTGACGAACGTGTAGCCGATTACACCAGTTTTGTTGGCCAGAGTTCACCTCGTTTTCACACCCTTTATGCCCCAAATCTTCCTGCAAAAAATTATGCTCAGATTTTAGTGACCACCATCTCTGATGACGCCACGGTAGAAGTCTTGAACGACTATGATGAAAAGTATGCCGACATGTATCCACAGGCCTATTTAAGAATGAAACAGTTAGATATGGCCGGTGTTAATGCACCAATAGAGGTTCGTATGTATGGCGAGGATATTGATCAGTTGAAAAAATATAGTGATACCATTATCAATATAGCACGTGCAACGCCAAAGACAATCTGGAGCAGAACCGATTACGGTGATATGAAAGAGGCGGTGCAAATTGACGTTAAATATAACGAAGCTGCTAGGTTGGGATTAAACAATAGAGATATTGCAAATGCCGTAGCGGTCAACACTACAGGTTTAAAAGCTACGGAAGTTTGGGATAAGGATTATCCTATTGATGTCAAAATTAAAAGTGAAAATCAGCACCATCAAAATATAACGGACCTAGAACAGTTATCAATTATTTCTCCACAGAGAGGAGCTGCAGTTCCGTTACGTCAAGTTGCAGATATATCTTCGGAATGGAATCAAGAAACTATTGTGAACAGAAATGGCACACGTTGTTTAACTGTTCGTGTAGATATTACCAAAGATGCCGTTGCCAATGAGGTACTGGCAGAAATGACTCCTAACATTGAAGCAATTGACTTTCCCGAGGATATACGAATAGAATATGGCGGCGAGTACGAGCTTCAAATCGAAAACAACAAACCTATGGGTCTTTCCCTCATGCTAAGTGTTGTTTTAATTTTCTTGATTCTATTATGGCACTTTAAGAGCTTTATGCATGCCGTTTTAAGTTTCATTACCATGCCACTAAGTATTTTTGGTGCAGCTGTTGGTCTATTGTTAATGCAATACCCTTTCGGGTTTACCTCTTTCCTTGGTCTATTGGCACTTTGCGGAATTGTAGTAAGAAACGGTATCATCTTAATTGACTATGCAGATGAGCTTAGACATGAACATAATTACAGTGTAAAGAAAGCGGCTATTCTTGCAGCGGAAAGACGTATGCGCCCTATTTTCTTGACATCTTCCGCAGCAGCAGTTGGGGTAATACCTATGATCGTTAGTCGCTCTAGTCTTTGGGGTCCTTTGGGAACCGTAATCGCATTCGGACTCATGTTCTCTATGGTGCTTACTCTTTTTGTCCTTCCAGTTTTGTATTGGTTGTTCTTTAGAAAAGAAGATGATGAGACAGTTGATGGGGAAATCGTTAAAGCTGAAGTTTAATAGTAGAATAGTAATAATGATGTATATAAAATCACAAAATACGGTTATAAATAAAGTCCTGTTATTTTCCGTAATCGGATGCATGTTTTTAGGACTGAATAGCACTTTTGCTCAGCAAATAACTTTAGAAGAAAGTCAAAAGGCCGCCCTTAAACACAGTAATGCGATAAAAAACGGCTTATTGACCATTGAAAAGTCCCAAGCTTTTAAGCGTGAGATGGTGGCAAACTATTTTCCTAATGTAGAAGCAAGCGCCTTAGGGCTTTATGCCCCTAATGACCTTATAGGACCTATTGAGGGTTTCCTTCCCAACGGAATAGATAATTTATATAGCGCCAGTGCCACGGCTACAGAAGTTATCTATGCTGGTGGCAGCATTAGAAATTCTAATGCTTTGGCAGATATTCAATTAGAAACTTCTCAAATTAGGGCAGAACAAGTTGTAGATTCGGTTTTATTGGTAACCGAAAATAAGTTCTGGCAGCTTGTACAATTGCAAGAGCAGCAAAAAGTAATAGAGACCAATGAGACTTATTTAAACGAACTTTTAAAACAACAGCAAGACTTATTGGAGGCAGGTTTAATTGCTAAAAATCAATTATTGCAAGTGAAGGTAAACCGTAGCGAACTGTTTTTGAACAAAAGCCGGGTAGAGAACATGCGTAAATTGGCATTATTAGATTTTGCGCTGTATGTAGGCGTAGCTTATACACCCGATATGGTAGCCGATGCGGATTTTGAAAATATAACTCCGCCAGAACTGAAGTATGAATCCCCAGATTTAGACCTTAGCGGTAATAGCAATTACCAGCTTCTTGAAAAATCGATAACAGCAAGCAGCCTACAAACCAAAATGGCGAAGGCAGATTTATTACCCTCTTTTGCCGTTGGTGTAAGTGCCCAAGAGTTTGGTGCCGTTGATAGTTCTATCGATAGTCAATTTACGGGTTTTGCTTTTGGTTCCTTGAGTATTCCTATTTCCAATTGGTGGGGCAGCGGAAAGCAAAAGGTGAAGCAAGAGAAAATACAGGAAGAAATTACGCAAAACAATAAAAAAGATGGTATTGACCAACTAAAAGTGGCTATTACTCAAAGCTGGTATGATTTGGTAAATGCCCATGAGCAAATAACTTATGCGTTAGAAAACAAGCAACTGGCCGAGGAAAACTTAAAGGTAAACCGTGATAATTATGATAACGGGTTAAGCGGACTTACGGATTTGCTAGATGCACAGGCAATGGCGCAGAACGCACAGTCCAACCTTATTAATGCGTACACAAATTTTGAGAACAAAGAGATCACCTACTTATATAGAACAGACCAATTGATGGCACCTACATTAGAAAGCCTAAAAGACTAAAACTGTTCTATAGTAACATTTTTAGAATCTAATATTACTAAAATACCACATTGGTAAGGTCTTGCTGTGTCTTATGAAGAAAAAACAAATCATTAGAATATTGACACTAGCACTAATGTGGTTCATTGCCATCTTGGCTTTTGATATTGTACTAAATATAAAGGTTTTTGAAAGGGGAGATTGGCTTCCTTATTATCAATATACCTTTACAACGGTCTTACCCCTTATCCTAATATACTGTGTAATTATAAGTGTTAGCGAGGTCTTTTTTATGCGGGCCATGCTTCGCGATTATCCTTTTGCAGTTGTTGTACTCACAAAAACAGTGTTGCAATTTGCCGTAATTTATGTCGTTCATTTTTTAGGAGCGTATTTCATTACGCAAATAATGCCCTTGAGTCCTAACGATGCTGTAAATACGCATTACGCCTATCTTGGGACTTCATTTAATGCATTCTATGTAACTTATTTTTTTATCGTCAGTTTTCATTTTAGCCTTTACGCTCAGGTTTCTAGAAAGTTTGGTTCAACCAACCTGTTCGATATTATAAAGGGAACCTACTTTAGACCGAAAGAAGATGAACGTATTTTTATGTTTTTAGATTTAAATCAGTCTACCACGATTGCCGAGGAAATAGGACATTTAAAATACAGTAGGCTCATTCAAAAATGCTTTACAAAACTTACCCATCATATAGATAATTATGATGCAGAGGTATACCAATATGTTGGTGATGAAGCAGTGCTGACTTGGCGTAATTCCAATACCAAAGCGGCAAGGCAATGTGTAGCCCTGTATGCAGTATTTAAGGACAACCTTTTAAAGGCGGCTCCTGAGTTTGAAAAGGAATTTGGAGTAACGCCCAAATTTAAGGTAGGGGTCAGTTTTGGCACTGTAGCCATTGCCGAGGTAGGCGACTATAAACGAGATATTGCCTTTCATGGCACCGTATTGAATACAGGGGCAAGATTATGCCAGTTATGCAAAGAAATTAAAGAGGATATTCTTTTCTCGGACTCTTTTTCCAATCTTGAAAAATCGAATGCCCATCACTTAGAGTATGTTGGTGATTATATGCTCACCGGTAGAAGAACATTAGAAAAGGTGTACCGATTAGTACTATAAACTTCTCAATGTTGATTTGCATTTATAAGTAAAAGGCAAAGTATTTCAATACCAATACTCCTACTTCATCAAATTAATTTCAGCAATACTCTTAATTCTGTTTCGCTCTAAGAAAGCATCAATTGTTTCAAAATGCTCAATTACCCTTTGCTCTTTAAACTCAAACACTTTTTCGGACAGTCCTTGTAGAAAATCACGATCGTGAGATACCAAAATTAAGGTGCCATCATAGGTTGATAATGCTTCTTTTAATACATCTTTTGACTTCAGGTCCAAATGGTTGGTGGGCTCATCCAATATTAAAAGGTTTACGGGTTCCAACAGTAATTTTACCATTGCCAATCTCGTTTTTTCCCCACCAGAAAGCATACTTACCTTCTTATCAATATCATCACCACTGAACATAAATCTGCCCAGAATATTCTTGATTTGATTGCGGATATCACCAAAAGCAACCTCATCTACAGTCTGAAAGATTGTAAGGTCCGGATCCTGGCGTTACCCCTGCCCATAAGGGACTTGCACCCTCTAGATTAATTAACTACTTTTCTGTAGTTAAAAGATGCCCATGCTGGGCACACAAACGCGTTATGACCAATGGCCCAAAATCATTAGCCTGCAAAAGGACCGCTCATCATAACACTATCGTTAGTGGCAAGCAACTAAACTGAATATTCAACAAATTAAAGACAATCATTGAAATGTATAAAATCCTACTTTTTTTCTTAGCAATAATATTGCTCTATAGTTGTGACATAAAGAAAAGGTCTGAAAATAAAAATGAAATATTCCAGAATTCAATGTCCAATAGAATTGTTGAAGAATGGCTTGGTAAACTTACCCTTGAACAAAAAGTAGCACTTGTAGTGGGAAGGGGCATGGATATTCCAGGATTCGCTTTTGCAGAGGATAAAATTAAAGTACCGGGCCAAGCAGGTAGCACTTTTGAAATTTCTGAAATGGGGATTCCATCTATGACATTAGCTGATGGCCCAGCAGGTTTAAGAATTCATCCTACCAGAGAAGGATCTGAAGAAACTTTTTATTGTACAGCTTTTCCTATTGCTACATTATTAGCTTCTACATGGAATAAGGAATTAGTTAGGAAAGTGGGAAAAGCATATGGAGGAGAAGCAAAAGAATACGGTATTGATATTGTTTTAGCACCAGCCATGAACATTCACAGAAACCCATTAACTGGAAGAAACTTTGAGTATTACTCAGAAGACCCTTACCTAAGTGGTCATATCGCAGCTGCAATGGTTAAAGGTATTCAATCTCAGGGTGTCGGAACATCCCTAAAACATTATGTGGCTAACAATAGTGAAACCAATAGAGTCTTGCTTAACACAAAACTAAGCCAAAGGGCATTGAGGGAAATTTATCTTAAGGGATTTAAAATTGCCATACAAGAATCTGAGCCTTGGTCAGTGGTCAGTTCCTACAACAAGATTAATGGTACTTATGTCTCTGAAAATCATGGACTGCTAGAACAAGTTTTAAGAGATGATTGGGGTTATGAAGGTATAGTAATTTCAGATTGGTGGGCCGGAAATAATTCAGTGAATAAGATAAAATCTGGAAATGATTTAATAATGCCTGGTGAACCAAAGGATCGACAGTCTATTTTTGAAGCTGTAACCACTGGTGAACTATCATTGGAAAGCTTAGACAGAAGTGTTACTCGTATTCTCAAGACATTAATAAAAATTCCTGCATATCATAACTTTAATTATTCAGACCATCCAGATTTAAAATCAAATGCAGTAATTGCAAGAGAAGCAGCAGCAGAAGGTGCGATCTTATTAAAAAATGAAATCGAAACATTGCCTTTACCAAATAAACATTTAAAAATTGCAACATTTGGAATTGGGTCTTATAATTTTTATTCAGGAGGTGTTGGGAGTGGAGACGTAAATGAAGCATACACAATTTCTTTAGTTGAAGGACTGGAAAACATTGGAAAGATTGTGGATGCCGATCTGAAAGAAAGATATTCAATGTATTTAAGTGATGAAAAAGCAAAACTACCGATAAAAAAGTCATCTTTTGAATTGTCACCCACTATTCCAGAAATGATTTTAAACGAAAAATTAATCTTTGAAAAAGCGGCAGCTAATGATATAGCCTTAATTACAATAGGTAGAAATTCTGGAGAATTTCAGGATAGAAAGACTGATGGAGATTTCTATCTTACGGATATTGAAAAGGAAATGATTAAATCAGTTTCTAGCATCTTTAAGGCTGTGAATAAGAAAGTTGTAATTATCTTGAATGTTGGCAATGTCATAGAAACTGCAAGTTGGAGAGATTATGCAGACGCTATATTACTAGTATGGCAAGGTGGTCAAGAAGCAGGGAATTCAGTATGTGATGTATTATCTGGAAAGACCACACCTTCAGGAAAATTACCAACAACTTTCCCTATGACATATGATAATGTTCCTAGCGCAAAATCTTTTCCAGGAAAATTAGTCCAAAATAATGAAAAACATAAGTTAGGAGGTAAAGGAATGGAAATAGAATATCTTGAAGAAATCATGGTTGGTTATCGCCACTACCTTTCAAATAATATACAAACAGCATTTTCATTTGGTTTTGGGTTGTCTTTCACTACATTTTCTTATGACGATTTAGAGTTAAGTTCAACCCAATTAGAAGATGAATTAATAGTAAAAGTCACCGTAAAAAATACAGGTAAAGTGTCAGGAAAAGAAGTTGTACAACTTTATATTACTGCTCCTATGGAAAATTTGAAGAAACCACTTCGAGAACTAAAGGGATTTGAGAAAACCAAACTTTTGAAACCAAGCGAAAGTGAAGTTTTAACGTTCCGGTTAAAAGCAAAGGACCTTGCTTCTTTTGATTCTTCTCAAAGCGCTTGGACTACAGAATCTGGAAAATACAATATTCAGATTGGGGCTTCAAGTGAAGATATTCGATTAGGGGCAATAATTACAGCTAAGGAAATGTTGGTAGAGAAGGTAAGTCGACTTTATTCAGTCGAAATAGATTAAAAAATGAGATAATTCAAAACTGAAAATCTAAGCCAGCCACTAACAATATGTCCTAAACGTAATGCGGACTTTAGTCTTTACACCAAGGTCTGTGTATATTTATAAAGTCGCTAAATCTTATGGATTTTGCTTTGGACAAGAAAAATAAAACTAAACCCGCCAGTACCGAACGGTAAGTTCGGGCGGGCAATAAGCTTTAGCTTCGTGCGCAGACGGAAACGAAAAGCTTCCTTGCCTGCCCTCCTTTCCATAGCCGTGACCATTGTAGGTAATTAAAAAAGATAAATGAATGACAACACTACTAAATAAGAGGAGGTTTCTAAAAATACATTTTCTGGCAATCATATTAATGGTTCTTTACTCCTGCAGCAAAAAATCATATCCTATAGCATATTCATCAAAAGACTCTGATAACAGAGAGATTTTTTTAACTAACTCTGAAGGAATAACCAAAATTAAAATAACAAATAACCTAGGAGCTGATGGCTATCCCGATTGGTCAACTGATGGCAAACGTATTGCATTTTATGCCAAATATGATGAAGGAAAAACATGGTCTATGCATGTTATGAATAGCGATGGTACAAATAGACAAAGATTGACTCATGAGAAAAACAAATGGGACAGTTCCCCGACATGGTCTCCAGATGGTAATAAAATAGCATTTGCAAGAGAATACTCTGATTCAGAAGGCAATTGGCAAGAAGAAGTGTGGATTATGAATTCCGATGGTAGTGAGCAAACACAACTAAAAACAATTAGTGGTAGAGCACCTTGTTTTATGAAAGATGGAAGATTACTGTTTCACTCCAAATCAGAATTCAATCAAATCTGCATAGCCAATGGTGATGGCAGCAATATTATCACGTTAACGAACAATAGCGCTAAAGATAAATCTCCGAAAGTTTCACCTGACGGTAAACAAATTGCATTTATTTCAAATAGGGATGGAAATCAGGAAGTCTATATCATGAATATAGATGGATCAAATCAAAAACGACTAACATACAATACAGTATCAGACTGGGACGTCTGCTGGTCTCCAGATGGCTCTCAACTCATTTTTGCATCAGATACGAGTGAGTATTTAAGTCTATACATGATAAACAAAGATGGCTCTTCAATCAAGAAATTTATCGATAACGGTTCACAACCTTCGTGGTTAAAATAAAAACACTACTCAAATGTAAAAAACAGAACGCCTAACCAAGAATGAATGAATTGAAAATCTATTTAGAAACATTAGTCCCTTTTACAGAAAGTGAAATGGAAGTTTTCATTTCATTGTTTTCTGAAATTCAACTCAAAAAGAAGGACTATTTTGCCAAAGAAGGAGAGTTTTCATCAAAGTTAGCTTTTATTTCAAATGGAGTAATGCGCGCATTTTTTCGCAATAAAAGGGGAAATGAATACAATAAAACGTTCTTTACACCTTCAAATTTTGTAGCAGCATATTCATCGATAACAACAAAGCAGAAAAATTTAATTAATATTCAATGCCTAACGGACTGCACACTTTTAGTTGCTGATTTTAGACAACTAACTTCACTTTATAAAAAGTATCCGAAATTTGAAAGCCTTGCTCGAACCATGGCAGAATACAAGTTTGCAATAAAAGAGAAAAGAGAAATTGAACTTGTAACGCTTGAAGCAACGGAACGCTACTCAATCTTCAAAAAAGAACATCCAGATTTAGAAAACCTAATTAACCAATACCATATCGCTTCGTATTTAGGTATTACCCCAACTCAATTAAGTCGTATAAGAGCCAAAAAGTAAAATCTTTACATATGTAAATGGTTTGACTCTTTATTCTCGTGAATTTTGCTTTAAATATCACGAGTATGAAATTGTACAATAACAAAATTCTTATTACAGGTGCTACTTCAGGAATTGGTAGAGAATTGGCAGAGCGGTTTTGCCAATTGGACAATCAAATAATAGCTATTGGCAGAAATGAGATTAGATTAGAAGAACTCGTAAAATTTGACAAGCGAATTACCTCATTTGAATGCGATATTTCTTCACAATTAGAATTGAACCGACTTGTAACTTATATAAACCAAGAACACAAAGACTTAAATGTGTTGATAAACAACGCAGGTATACAGTATAACCAAACTTTGTTGGACGAAACTTATACCCTACAGAAAATTGAAAATGAAATAAGTACAAATCTGACATCACCTATAAAACTTATTACTTCATTGATTCCTGTACTTCAACGTAATTCTAATTCAGCCATTGTTAATGTTTCTTCAGGTTTAGCCATTGTTCCTAAAGCCAAATCAGCTGTCTATTGCGGAACAAAAGCAGCAATTCACATTTTCTCAAAATCATTGCGATACCAATTAGATAAAGTAAAAGTATTTGAAATAATACCACCTTTAGTAGATACTGAAATGACCAAAGGAAGAGGCAAAAGAAAAATTTCACCTCAAAGGTTGGTAGATGAGTTTATAAAAGCCTATAAAAACAATAGATATGAAGTGAATATTCACAAAGTAAAACTATTGAGAATCATAAACAGAATTAGTCCGAAAATAGCCGATAGAATAATGAAAGGCGTAACAATTTAAAACATTCTAAAATGAAAATTAGAACTTTAATAATAATATTAGTGCTTTTAGCCAAAACGGTTTCTGCACAAAACAACAAAATACTATTTGTCATGAGTGCAGCAGATACGTTGCAATTGAACAATGGAGAGAAACTTCGACAAACTGGTGTGTTCTTGAATGAGTTTTATCTCGCGTATAAATCTGTAACAGAAGCTGGATATACTGTAGATTTTGCAACACCAAATGGAATTGTTGCAACAATAGATGAAGAAAGCATAAACGACAAGTATTGGAAAAATAACTTGAAAGTAAAAAATGAAGCTCTAATATTCACTAAAACAGATAGTATATTTAATAGCCCAAAAACACTTGAAAAAGCTATTGAAAACAAATCTGATTATATAGGTTTGATAATTCCAGGTGGTCAAGGCTTAATGGTAGATTTAAAAGATGACATAAACACACCTATTCTATTAAAGTACTTTGCAAAGGAAAATAAACCGACAGGTCTTATTTGTCACGCGCCCAGTCTCATATTAACCATACCAAAAGAAGAAAATCCATACATTGGTTTTAAAGTTAATTCGGTTTCGTCTTTTGAGGAGTTTGTAATTGAGCGTTTCATTATGAAAGGAAAACCCAAAAACAGAAAAATAGCCAAAAGATTGAAAAAATTGGGGTTAAAATATAGAAGGAAACTACCAAAGGCAAACTATGCTGTAAAAGACAGGAATTTAGTAACCAGTCAAAACCCGTTTTCTGGAACAGCATTTAACAAACTTTATTTAGAAGCATTAACCGAATATTTGAAAAATAATAAAAACAGGAACTAATACTCGAATGGAATTAGAAACGGAATAACAGGACTAGAAAACACTACTGGCAACAAAGCCCCCCTTGCACAAGCCGTTGATCCTCCTCGGAACGGATTCATATAAGCCCCTTTCAGGGGCTTTTTGTTTTTATATAGGTATTTGTAGTTTGATTATTGGAGGGTTTATAGGACCCAAAAACAGCTGAATGGACTGCTTTTATAAAAAGTTATATCAAGCGTAGTTAATTACAAACAAACAAGTAATTCATTCGGTTTAAAACAGATTTCACTTTACTAATTTACAAATACTTAAGTCTAAAAAACCACCCCTGAATGAATTGATATAAACCAACAATCGTAGTCTACCATAATATTTCCATTGACAATGTTTCAGAAAGCTTATTGCGTTATGCATCCATCTTTTGGTCTACGTTCATTATTTTACGATGTTCATTGACAATGAACATTCAATTAAAGTGAACTTTCCAATGAAAACCAAAGAATTATCTAGATACAATTAAATTTCAATGGAGTTGATTTGTAAGTCTACACAAATAATTTTCAACAAAAGCTAAAGAGGCTAATGTTTGACTATTGTTTGACCAGAAATAAAAAAGCCGACTCCTAAAAGTCGGCTTTCCTTTTGTACAGGCGGAGAGACTCGAACTCTCACACCTTGCGGCACTAGATCCTAAGTCTAGCGTGTCTACCAATTCCACCACGCCTGCATTTCCAATATCAAATTGGGATGCAAATATAATGCAAATTTTCAATTCTCTAAATTTTCCGCCATTTAAAAACGTTCTTTTTTGTAATTTTAAATTACACCCTAAACTTGCTCTATGCAAAACGTACAAGATTACATTTCAAAAAACAAACAAAGGTTCATAGATGAACTTATACAACTCCTTCGTATTCCGTCGGTAAGCGCGGACTCTGCTTTCTCTCAAGATGTATTGGATACTTCCGAAGCCGTAAAAACAGCACTGGAAAATGCAGGTTGCGATGCGGTCGAAATCTGTGAGACCGATGGCTACCCCATCGTTTATGGCGAAAAAATAATTGACCCCAACTTACCTACCGTCTTGGTTTACGGACATTATGATGTGCAACCGCCGGATCCAATGGGTTTATGGAACTCCCCTCCGTTCGAACCCATTATCAAAAAAACCGAAACACACCCCGAAGGAGCAATTTATGCTCGTGGCGCTTGCGATGACAAAGGCCAAATGTACATGCATGTAAAGGCATTGGAATTCATGGTAAAAACCAACCAGTTGCCCTGCAACGTAAAATTTATGATCGAAGGCGAAGAAGAAGTGGGCAGTAACAATCTGGCCGTTTTTGTAGCCAATAATCATGAAAAGCTTGCCAATGACATTATCTTGATTTCAGATACCGGCATGATTGCAAACGATGTGCCTTCCATTACCACGGGACTACGCGGACTCAGCTATGTAGAAGTGGAAGTTACCGGCCCCAACAGGGATTTACATTCCGGACTCTATGGAGGTGCCGTGGCCAACCCCATAAACGCGCTCACAAAAATGATTGCCTCGCTTCATGACGAAAATAATCATATTACTATTCCCGGTTTCTATGACAAGGTGGAGAACCTTTCACTAGAAGAGCGAGCGGAAATGGCAAAAGCGCCCTTTAGCCTGGAAGCCTATCAAAAAGCGTTAGATATTGACTCCGTTGCAGGCGAAAATGGCTATAGCACCAATGAGCGCAACAGCATACGCCCTACCCTAGATGTAAACGGAATCTGGGGCGGTTACATAGGCGAAGGCGCCAAAACGGTAATTGCCAGTAAAGCCTATGCCAAAATATCCATGCGATTGGTTCCTAACCAGGATTGGCAGGAAATTACCCAATTGTTTAAAACCCATTTTGAAAGTATTGCGCCAAAAGGGGTTACTGTAAAAGTAAAACCACACCATGGTGGACAAGGGTATGTAACGCCAATTGATACCATCGGTTATCAAGCGGCTTCAAAAGCATATGAAACTACCTTTGGCAAGAAACCTATTCCACAACGTAGCGGTGGTAGTATACCTATTGTAGCATTGTTCGAGAAAGAATTGAACAGTAAGACCATTCTTATGGGCTTTGGGCTAGACAGCGATGCCATTCACTCGCCCAACGAACATTTTGGGGTTTGGAACTACCTAAAAGGTATTGAGACCATACCTTATTTCTATCAGAACTTTACAGAAATGAACAAGTAAATCAAAAAAGGGGAATCAACTAAAACTGATTCCCCTTTTCTTATATCTTCTTCACATATTTAGTAATGATCACGGTAAGTGTAGGTCCTACTTTACCTTCAATATATTCTGCATTTTCACGGTCCAAGGAAATTCTACGTACCGCAGTACCTTGTTTAGCAACTTGGCTAGAACCCTTAATTTTCAAGTCCTTCACCAAGACCACACTATCTCCATTTTGAAGAATTACGCCATTCACATCACGGTGAATTATTTTTTCATCTTCAGACAAGCCTTCACCTGTAGCCTTTGCCCACTGCAATGCGTCATCTTCCAAATACATCATATCCAACAAATCTTTAGGCCAACCCTCAGATTTTAAACGCGAAAGCATACGCCAGGCCACTACCTTTACAGCGTCGTATTCGCTCCACATACTATCGTTTAAGCAACGCCAATGATTGGCATCCGTAGTTTCTGGGTTCTCTACTTGACCAATGCACGTAGTACACGCCAAAATACTTCCATCAATACCTCCTGTAGAAACAGGCTGCACTTCATACACATTCAGTTCGCTAGTGGCACCACATAATTCGCAAGCACTACCACTTCTATTGGTTAATTCTTCAAGTACACTCATAACGGTTAAATAAGGGTCAAATGTAAAGTTTTCACCCCTAATATGGTCTATAGTAGTTCCCTTTTATCCTTTAAATCTTAACACGGGCGTTCCCGCTAAAAAACGGGTCGGGCTATCCGTTACAAGTACGGTTTGCAAAAAAGCAAATCCGGGCTTTGCACTACTATCCCTAACGCATGACCAAAACCCGCGTTAACTAACAATTAACAACTCTACATTTGTAGAATTAAATTCTAAGCTCTATGTTTGTAGAACACAATATGTAAAACTCAGTAATGCAGCTTTCAAAAACAGAAGAAGAACTTATGAATATTTTATGGAAGCAAAAAAAAGCTTTCATGAAAGACCTACTAGATGCATATCCTGAGCCAAAACCTGCTACGACCACCGTAGCCACCCTCTTAAAAAGAATGACGGACAAAGGTTTTGTGGCCTATAAAAGTTTAGGGCGTAGCCGAGAGTATTATCCATTGGTTAAAAAGAAAGACTATTTCACAAAACATGTAAACGGACTCATTAAGAACTTTTTTAATGATAGCCCAGGACAATTTGCTTCCTTTTTCACCAAAGAAACCGACTTGAGTAGAGAAGAGCTTGAGGATTTAAGAAAATTGATAGACAACGAAATCAAAAAGCGATAACAATGGTACTGTTTCTGCTTAAATCTGCCGCTTGCCTAGCCATTTTCATGGCATTTTATAAGCTGGTCCTAGAAAACGAACGTATGCACGGTTTTAAACGCCTATATCTGATTCTGGCCTTATTACTATCTATCACAATTCCATCTATCACTTTTGTTGAGTATGTAGAAGTTTCTTCCTTGGTCCAAGAGCCAAAAAACGGCGCAACTCCCTTAACGGAGGTGATAGCGTCAACTCCCGCCGAAGAATCCCTTAGTTTGGACACCCCAACTATTCTTCTCTCCTTATACCTGCTGGGGGTTTTGCTTTTTTCCTTTCGTTTTTTCAAAAATTTAGGAAATATTTTGGTCAACATCCGCAACAATCCAAAATTACGAATGCAGTCCTTTATAAATGTATTGCTCAAAGATGATACGGTACCCCATACCTTTTTCAATTACATTTTCCTAAACCAAAAAGAATTTGAAGCAAGGAAAATTCCTCAAGAGGTACTGATCCATGAAACTGCACATGCCAAGCAAAAACACAGCTTAGATATTCTTTTTATAGAATTACTCCAAGTCATCTTTTGGTTCAATCCTTTGATCTACATCATAAAAAAATGGATTAAACTAAATCACGAATTTTTAGCCGACCAAGCCGTTCTAGATCACGGGACACCTACACCTTATTACCAACATATACTTCTCCAGTTTGCCTCATCAACAAACCGAAAAGATAATCAGTCGAGTTTGGCTAACGCCATCAATTATTCATCAATCAAAAAACGTTTTACAGTCATGAAAAAAAGAACCTCAAAAAATTCAGTGGTCTTGCGGAGTTTCTCTGCCATACCGCTAATCACAGTCCTTTTGCTTGGTTTTAGCGAACAAGTTACGTTACCCAAAGAAGAAGTTGCCTCAGCAGAAATTATTCTAAATGACGCCACAGAAGCCGAAATAGCACAATACAATCAACTCGCCAAAAAGTACAATGCCATAGCTCAAGAGAAAAGAAAAATCACTCCCGAAAATTTAAAAACCTTGGAGCTCATTTATCGTAAAATGTCCGAAAAACAGAAAAAAGAAGCTGAGCCTTTTCCTGAATGCCCGGAGACCCAAACCCATAAAAAACTAGGTGCCTGTTCTGATCAAATAACAGAATACAACACATTGGCAAAAAAGTACAATGCTATGATAGTGCAAAGCGGCAACATTCACATCAGAAAAAAAGATGTGGACCGTATGCAGTATTTATACGCATTAATGACCACAAAACAACGTGCAAGTGCTGAATCATTTCCTGATTTTCCCAAACCTCCTGCACCACCGACACCCCCAGGTCCTCCAGAAGAGGCCGTATCAATAGCAGACAGCAACATTGAAGTAGTGGTTAACGAACAACGTATAGTGAAAATTCTAGAAAATAAAGAAATATATGATGAAGTCAGTGTGGTTGAACATCTAAATCAACATACCGATGAAATAAATCCTCACATTATTAAAGCTGGTTATATACAAATGCCACCAAATCCGCCCGAACCAAAAACCCCCTTAAAACATGCCAAAGAAATGGCTAAAAAAGATGCTGTGTTTTATCTAGAAGATGAAGAAATTACTGCGGAGAAAGCTATTAAAATCCTAAAGAAAAATAAAAACATCAATATCGATAGCCGAAGTAAAAAAGGCCAAAAGCCTCAGGTACGATTATCCGTTAAACCCATTGAAATTTAAAGCTGACCAGCACCAAACTATGTCTTAAAGCCTTCTAAATAGAAGGCTTTTTTTGTAACAAAAATCGTAACTTACGTCTAATTCATCATCAATCAGCCCAGAGATGGGTATCATCAAAAAAATCGGACATCATGGTACAGCAATTTTTTATCCTCTGCTCAGGGGCGGACACCGCCATCCTAAAAACCTGTTCACAAGGTGAACAGAACAAATATGCCGGCATTGGCGCAACCGTTTTCTTTACGGCACTCATGGCTTTTATTGCCAGTAGCTATGCTCTTTATACTGTTTTTGACAATGCGTATACCGCCATTTTCTTCGGACTCATTTGGGGACTGTTGATTTTTAACCTAGATCGCTTTATTGTTTCCACCATTAAAAAACGAGACAAATTTGGCAATGAACTGTTACAGGCGCTACCCCGTCTGATATTAGCAGTTATCATTGCCGTGGTCATTTCAAAACCCTTGGAAATGAAAATTTTTGAAAAGGAAATTAACCAAGTTTTACTAGAGCAAAAGAATAAAATGACGTTGGCCAACAAAAACCAATTAGCCTTGCAATACACTCCGGCTATTGAAAAGTTAAATACGGATATTACCTCCTTAAAAAATGAAATTACCGCCAAACAAGCCGAAACAGATGCCCTTTACAGCACATATATTACCGAAGCGGAAGGCACTTCAGGTACTTTTAAACTAGGAAAAGGACCTGTTTATGAAGAAAAACGCCAAAAACATGATGCTGCACTGGCTGAGCTCAATACACTAAAGGAAACCAATGCCCAGAAAATCTCCGAAATTGAAAGTCAGATTTTGGATTTAAATACGGAATATACGGATGTGGTCAAAGATTCCCAACCTGTAATAGACGGCTTTGATGGACTCATGGCACGTATCAATGCGTTGAACGAGCTGCCTTGGTGGCCCTCTTTTTTCATCTTTCTACTCTTCTTAGCTATTGAGACTTCGCCAATTATTGCCAAGCTTCTCTCCCCAAAAGGCACTTACGATGTAAAACTGGAAGAAGAGGAAAGTATGGTCAACACTTGGGCTTTGCAAAAAATACAACAGCGAGAACAGCTACTGCTTGCCGATACGTCATTGAACGAAAAAATCTACAATGAAATTAAGCGAGAAGAAGAGGTGTACGCCTACAAAAAGAAAAAAGCGGAAGAATTATTAAAGTTACAAGCAGATGCATTTCGCGATTTGCAAGTCAAGCAACTATAACCAACCTAATCTACAACAATAAGTTCTAGAAAGACATTTATTTTTTTCAAGACCTGCTTAAAATCCTCATCATAAGAGGCATCACCTGCGTGTAGTCGTTCTTTATGTTCTTCGGCAAAAATGAAGGTTTTTTCCATGCCCAAAACACTGATTTTGTATTTTAATTTGTGAACGATTTCAGCTGCGGCCCTAGGCTCGTCTAACTTTATATGGTAAAGGTATTTACCCAAATCCCATGAGAATTCAGATTTTAAAAGGGTAACAAATTTACGTTCAAATTCAAGGTCGCGAGCCCCTACTAGGTTTTCTACGTAGTTTAAACTCGGTCTTTCTCCTTTATAGCCCTCAAAATCTTCCATCAATCTACCTCTGTATAAGCTTTATTGTTATTCTCTATCGACTTAATAAAGGTAAGAATTCTACTACCTTTATTTTATTGTTTGTTGTGAAACCGTCAAAAAAATACGTTACCACATGAAAAAAAGATGTTTGTCCGTAAAATAAGATTTAAAAAATGTGATTAAAGTACTAAATCACAATTGGTATACAGGTATGTTTTTTAGACCTCTATCCTATAGACCATCTAAGTTATCTCTATTCACTTTACGTTCATCCTCAAAATTCACCTAGTTGCCCCAAATACGCTCCCAAAGCGCAGCTAACAACTTCTTAGCGTCCCTGCTATACTTTGGCATTTCACGAACTGAAAGTCCGTTTTCCGTGGGTTGCAATTCGTAAGAAAAAGTAAATCGTGTTTCGTTCGGGTCCATACTTATCAACCCAAAGCGAAGGTCATTAAAATAGAGTTTGCCCTCTTTCTGGGTAATGGTATACCAACCTTCGGTTATGTCAATAAGCCGTTGAATTTTTTTATCGGATTTTAAATCGCCTAAAAGCTGGTGATTTTTAGGATAGGAAGTATACTCAATTTCTTTGGTGTCGTAAAACGAATAATTGCCAATGAGATAGGCTTTCTCTGTATCTACATTGGCCGTCCATAAAACTGAATTAAACGGTGTGGATCTAGTATCTATATTTTCATGCGCTATGCCATGTTTTTCCAAACTAGCCGAAAATTCTTGAAAAGCAAACCATTTTAAAATCAAGGTTGTAGCCAAATACGCCGTACTCACCGTTAACCCTAGCCGATTGTACCTTTTTCGTTTTGGCGATGTTCTTTTTTGGCACATGGCCATGATCAAGAATATCAGAAAAGGCAGGGTATATAAAGGGTCTATGACAAAAATACTTTGAAACGCTAACCGGGTTTTAAAAGGCCAGAAAAGCTGTGTTCCCCAAGTGGTAAAAGCATCCAAAATGGGGTGTGTGAACATACCCCAAAACATCAATAGCGACCAATCTTTGAACGTGGCCTCACTCTTCCGCTCAATTTTAGAAATAAGCCAACCAAATAGAGGGGCAAAGAGAATAGAAAAGAAAATAGAATGACTAAACCCACGATGCATCTCTGTAGCGGTAACCGTATCAAAAAAGTAACGCGCCACAATATCTAAATCAGGAATGGTACCGGCTATCGCCCCATAAAGCGCAGCTTTATTACCAACTTTCTTTCCTAAGACGGCTTCGCCGACTGCGGCACCTAAAACGATTTGGGTTAGAGAATCCATTGTTGGTTGTTGGTTGTTGGTTGTTGGTTGTTGGTTGTTGGTTAAGAAAAAATTATTCTACGATTTCCATTTTTTTCAACAAGAAGGACGCATTCATATTTTGGCAAATTCCGTCTTTGAACTTATAATCAAAATGGAGCTCGTTATTAATTATTTCAGCATCAAAATAATGGTTCTCCACCTGTGGTAACGTATCCGCCACCTCACAAAGGCTTAAATCGTGGGTAGCGATAATTCCCGTAGATCTAGAAGCAACTAAACGCTCAACAAACTTACGGCTTCCTTCCGCCTTGTCAGTACTATTGGTTCCTTTTAGAATTTCATCTAAAACAATGAAATAACGATCGTTCTGAATTTCATCAACAATGAATTTTAATCGTTTGAGCTCCGAAAAGAAATACGACTCATCATCCGTTAACGAATCTGTCGTTCGCATACTGGTAATCAACTTTATTGGCGAATAATCTACTTGTTTCGCGCATAGCGGAAGTCCAACATTCGCCATTACTATCTGTAATGAAACCGTACGTAAAAAGGTACTCTTACCTGCCATGTTGGCTCCGGTAACGATAAAGAACTGTTCGCGGTCAATTTCAAAATCGTTCAAAACACTCTTCTCAGGATTCAGCAAAGGATGTCCAGCTCCAGTAGATTTGAGAATCACAGCATCCGAATTGATATATGGAAAAGTATATTCGGGATGATTGAAAGCAAAATTACCTAAGCTATTATATGCATCGAAAAAAGCGATGGTATCAAACCATTTTTTTACGAAATCACCATGTTTGGCAATCCATTTTTCAATCTCATAGCAGTGTGTTAGGGTGCGTAAAAAGAAACCATTCCCCAGAAAAAGGTAAATAATATTGTTGTTCTTATCTAGGCTATTTAACTGTTTTGAAAACTGAGCAATTATCAATGAGGTCTTCTCCTGATCCCGTAGCACATTACTTCTCAGTTCTTTTAGATAATCCGATTTGAACTCAGTATCCTCAATCAAAGTAAGTAACTTGTTGTATTGCTGAAACGTACTCTGCACTTTTGAAGCATCTCCGCCAAGGGAAGTAATCTTCTTGGTATAGATTCCTGTAATCCCCATACCTACGACCAACCAAAGAACCAACATTGATTCCGGAACGAAATCCAGAAAATAAAGCACGAATAACAACACTGAAACTCCCGAAAAAACATAGGGCAAATAGCGCATTACTTTTGGGACAAAAGACAGATAGCCCGTTAACCATTTTACAATAGTATCGGTATTACCCTCCGTTTGGGTTAGCGATGCGGTGGCAGAAAAATTCTGTCGCCATTGTGGCATTTTACCAAGTTCTTTTATAGCCTCTTGCTTCTCCTCAATATTATCGATGTTATTCGCCTTAAATAGTCCGGCAAAAGTCTCGGCACCTTGTTTTAAAGCTGTACGGTTAGCATACTGAAAAAAGGAACCTCTACCAAAAAGATCTATATCTTGACTGAAATAGTGCAAAGGGTCTTTAAATTCGTCACCTTCTGGTAAATCATGAAAATCACGATTTAATACCTTTAATTCCGTACGATTGATTTGTAATAACGCCAATAACCTATCACGCTTGTATTGTAAACCTGAATGTCTAGTCACCAAAAACAAAAAAAGAACAATAGTGACCAGCAAGACGGCCAAAACCCATTTGGTATCACCAAAGGTGAAATAAATAGCAAAACCTGCTAAAACAAATATGGCCAAACGCAACATACTGGAAGCAAAGAGCAGCTTCTTAATTTGTGAAAGTTCCTTGGTGTATTTTTCAATCTCACCATTATAAAAAGAGTGTAATTCCTGCATATATCCCACACGGGTTTTAACTAAACCGAAGAAACGATTTACGAAAGTGCATCGTACTCCGTTCTGAGCTTTTTAGTAAATTTTGAAATGACCAAATCATATGAATGATCAATAAGTTCTGTTATTAAATTTGGTGGAAGTTGGTCTAACAGAAGTGTGTTCCAATGCACTTTGCTCATATGGTAACCTGGTATGATATGGCCATCATGCTCTTCCCGTAAAGTAACCGCACTATCTGGGTCGCATTTTAAATTTACCTGAGAAGGAAGACGTTCCAAAGCACAAAGCGCGAACATTTTGCCCATAACCTTAAAAACCAATGTTTTCTCATCAAAAGGAAACGTTTCCGTTACTCCTTTCTTTGCGATACAATAGTCTCTAAATAGTTCAATGTTCATCTTATATACTCCTTATTTCACTTCTTGATTTCACTTCTTGTCAATCAATTTCTCCATAGACGACCAATGGTACCTTACCTTCATAATTGGCTTATCACCTATATCATTACCTTCAACGGTTTCAAGACGTTTGCCTCCTTGACGCTCGTAAAACCGTAGTGCGGCCTCGTTACTTTCAAGCACCCACAAATACAGTCCTGAATTGGGTTCCCTATCCTGAACTTCCTTGGCTATTAGTGACATTAGGCGTTTACCAATGCCCATGCCCTGAACATCTTTTGATACATGAAGATTATCTAACAGCGTACCAAAATCATCGTCCACGTCAAAAAAAGCACAAACAAAGCCTACTAAATCACCTCCTTTTTCTGCAACGATTACGGTCTGCCGCGATAACGGGTTCTCCAATCTATCATGCCAGATTTTTTCTCTTTCACCCAGTGCAAGTTCATCTAAATACGCATCACTAAATGCGCCTCTATAATTTTCTTGCCAACTTTTTACATGAAGACCGGCTATGGAAACGGCATCACCTAACGTAGCCGTTCTGTACGCTACCATGCGCCTTATTGGATACCCTTAGAATCGTAAACGATTACTTTCTCCCATAAATCACTAGACTCTTCAATAAATACCTTGTGCGGAGCCTCATCCTGATAATTTTGTTGCGCCTCTGCAGATTCAAAAGAAACAATCAACGAGTAGGTAAACGAACCATCTACAACATCACGGCTTGCTTTTGGGGGCATACCTATAAAGCTTGTCTTTGCGTATTTTGAATTATCTAGAAACTTCTGTAACGATTTTTCAAAAGTAGCTCTAGCCTCTTTGCTATCCGGATCCTTAAACCAAAAGTATACGGTATGGGCAAAATGGGGGTCAAATTCTCTCATGTCATTCTCTGTTTGGCCATTAGCGGTAATGGCTAGGGTTAAAAATAATATTGCAATCGTAAGTGTTCTCATAATTGATGTATTGAATTAAATATCCTAATTAATCTTCTAGCATTTCTTTTTGTTTTTCAGTGACTTCCAAAGCCGTGTAATCTAATTTCCACCCTATGGTTTCCACTATTTTCTCTATTAATAAAACGGCCTGAATAGCTTCCTTCCTTGCGGTTTGCATCAGTCCACTTTGTGGAATTTTCTCTCGTATGTGTTGCTTCGCCTCTTTGTTCAATAAAGTTAAATCTTCCGAAGAAAAAAAATTGAACATACCACTTTGAATATCGTAAAACTGAATATCAGGTTCAATAGATAGTACTTCAGGCTCGGGAAAATGGGTCAGGATAATCTTTTTATTCTCATTATCCGCTTTGATTTTTATCTTTTTTAGGTCATAACCTATATGGGCCTTGGCATTGATTACAAGCAGTGCTTTTTTCTTGCTGCTCACCAAACTCATAAACCGCTCCTTAATATTTTCGTAGCGGTAGATTTCTGCAAAATCACCCTCAACGGAAACCAGTTTGCATACACTTTCTATTTTTTCTACCAATACAGTAGATTGGTGCTTTGTGATTTCTTTACTTTTCTTCTGTCTAATAAAAGAATACACCCAATACATGAGAATAGCCCCTAGAACCAGACCTAAAAAAGTATCGAAAATATTATCCATTGTTATTTTCCTATTTCCCCTAAGTGGGTAAATTTAAATCCTTTATCATATTTGAGGCCATAACCAAAAATACGATCCATGGCAGCATGCGAAAATAAGATAATCCCAGCCAACTGCACAATCGGTTCCGAAAGATACGCCCCAATTACATAGATGACAAGAGCAATGCCCTTATGATGAAAAATATTATAGGTGATAGCTCCTTCTTTATTTCCCAAAAGATAGCCCAACATGCCAATATCCGGAGCTAATATTAAAACCACAAACCACCACCAAGCGTAAGACAAAAGACTAAAAAGGTATACTCCAAAAAGGAACATAACCAATTCTTCCATCTTTAACACCTTACTCATTTCTGATTAGCCTTATTCTGAATTACACTATAAAGTACGGGACGACTGGGGCTGGCATCATTTTCAAAAGACGCCACCTGCAAATTGAGTATATATGTGCCATCTTTTATTGAATTGGCCACATAAATAAACTCGGTAATAGTGGCATTTTTTCGCAGCTTTCCGTTAAAATTCCAAAAAGCCTTGTGCGCTACCAAAGCACCGTTATCTTCTTCTTTATCTACCGAAGGAAGGTCCACCAATACATGTTCTACTCCTTTTTCCTTTAAAAATTCCGCAGCCTCCTGAGTAAGATAAGGAGGATTCGTATGCGAGTATTGCCGAGATTTCTTCTGCTTCATATTGGGCAGTGTACGAATGACTACCGCCTCTCGCTTTTTGTTACCTAACGCGTACTTGAGCTGTTTTTTAGAAACCACAAAATCGTTATCTACCATTTCAGGCGCAATGGTAACCACTTCTGATAAAAAGAAATACTGATTTAGGTTTTTATTTACGGAATGAAATTCTTCGGTAATATGCCCAACACATTCGGTATGGGTACCGTGGGCATGGGGGTTGAACCAAATATCATTAAAATTGATGGAAGCCCCTTCCGATACTTTCCCCACAAAACCTTTTTCTTCATGCGGCTCTATTTTTGGCGGATCAACATACCAGGCATTTACATTTTCAGCACCGCCTTTAATGGCAATGGATATATCCAATGGCTTTGTAAGATCTATAGGGTAATTCTTTGTTCTATGTTTTATAGTGGCAATCATAAATATAAATTGTTTTTCAGCCGTGAAGTGGGGAAATTTTGAAACTACAACGACCTTAATGGTGCAACTTTTCTACACCTATTTTTACTTCTGTTTCTACGCCAAATTTACCATAAAAAGGTCGGATGCGAGTCCGTCGGCTAAAAAACGTCCTTTTTTGGTGGTCAATAGGGTCTCGCCTTCAATGCGGAGCAACTCGTCTTTTACATGATTTTCAGCCTGCATTAGAGCATATTCCCTGTATTTCTTACCGAAATCCGATTCTATTCTCGAAAGCGACACGCCCCAAATGGTCCGTAGACCGGTCATCACATACTCATTATAAGAATCGGTAACGGAAAGAATTTCGGTTTCCATAGGAAGTTCTCCACTTTCGATCGCCTTTAGATATTTAGGGTTATTGTTGATGTTCCAACCTCTGCGAATGCCATCATACGAATGTGCGGAAGGCCCAATGCCAATGTATTTTTTCTGTAGCCAATAGGCCGTATTATTCCGCGAAAAAAAGCCCGGTTTTCCAAAATTGGATATCTCGTAACTTTCAAAACCTGCAGCCTCCAAAGTTTCGGACAAAATATGAAAATGTGCTTGCGCCACCTCATCATCTACATTTTTTACGATACCTTTTTTAATAAAACTAGCGAGGGCCGTGTGCGGCTCTACGGTAAGCGCATAACTAGAAATATGAGGAATCCCAAAGGACAATGCCTTCTCAATGTTTTCCCTCCACCGTTCATTGGTCATATCTGGCACACCGTAAATTAAATCGATAGAAATATTATTAAAATACGCTGCGGCCTCCTGAATACAGATCTCTGCCTCTTGGGCATTGTGGGCGCGGTTCATCAATTTTAAATCCTCCTCAAAAAAAGATTGAATACCTATGCTCAACCGATTGATGGGACTCTCAGAAAGCGTTTTTATTTTTTCCTTGGATACATCATCCGGATTGGCTTCCAAGGTAATTTCAGGATTATCCGTAATCTTATAATGGTCATATACAGAATCAATAATCGACTGAATTTCTATGGTTTCCAGCACACTAGGCGTGCCACCTCCAAAGTAAATGGTCTCTACCACCTCATCCTTGAATTCCGCTTTTCGCATCACTAATTCTTTCCGCAAAGCCGCAACCATCGCTTCTTTCTTCCCCATGGATGTCGAGAAATGAAAGTCGCAATAATGACAAGCTTGTTTACAAAAAGGAATGTGAATGTAGATGCCGCTCATTATTTAGAGTAGTTAGTAGTTAGTAGCTAGTAGTTAGTAGTTAGTAGTTAGTAGTTAGTAGTTAGTAGTTAGTAGTTAGTAGTTAGTAGTTAGTAGAAGTTAAAAAACGCCCATAATAAAAATGCTTTACCTGAGATTTTTCTCATTTATTATCCTTTATCTCCACTTCTAACTTCTCCATGTTTATAGATTTTGTCGTTGAAATCTCAATACCCCGTACTCATTACTCAGTACTAACTACTAACCACTAATCCCTCCTTACTTCTTCACCCTTTTAGCGTTCTGTTTTACAAAAGCATCCCAACCTGTATAGCTCTTACCGACCTCTATCCTGCCTTCGTTATAAAAATGACAAACCGCGGCTGCTAGTCCGTCTGTGCTATCTAAATTTTTCGGCAAAGTTTTTAGGCCAAGAACACTTTGCAACATCTTTGCTACCTGCTCTTTACTGGCATTACCATTACCGGTTATGGCCATCTTTATTTTCTTTGGCAAGTATTCCGTAATGGGGATTTCTCGTGAGAGTCCGGCAGCCATGGCTACACCTTGTGCACGCCCCAGTTTTAGCATGGACTGTACGTTCTTCCCAAAAAAAGGTGCTTCAATGGCAATTTCGTCTGGGTGATAGGTATCGATAAGCTCTATGGTACGCTCAAAAATGAGTTTTAATTTTGTGTAGTGGTCATCGTATTTTTTGAGCATCAATTCGTTCATCTGTATGAACTCCATTTTCTTGCCTACCACTTTTATTAGACCGAAGCCCATTATGGTAGTTCCGGGGTCAATACCGAGTATGATTTTTTCTGTAGCCAAATGTTGTATTTTATTGGAGTACTATGGGAATTCTAAATTTTGCCCTTACTGGAATACCTCGTTTTAAAGCGGGCTCAATCTTAGGCAAACCGTTTAGGCTATTTTTAATGTGCTTGTCAAAATTGGGAAGCTGAGTTTCCGTTACACTTCCCTTATCGATATTTAAAAGAGAAATAGCTCCAGATGCCTCCATTATAAAGTCGACAAAAATAGTATCTTTTATTGCGCCCTGAACCACAAAATCCGATTCTTCCAATGTTTTTGAAAAGTGCTTCATAAGGGAAGTCATAAAGCATTGTTTTTGCTCTTGTTTGGAAGCCGTTTCGTCACAATCGGTAAAAAGTGGATACTGGTCCACATCTTCCCAATCGATACTCAATATCTCTTTATTGACCAATTCTTGAGTTTTCTTTTCCCTTGAAGCCGACGAATTGCATGCGGTCAGCAAGAACAGAAAACATAAGATTGTGAGGTTTCGCATTGCCCTAAATTCTAGGCGGAAATTACGATTTTTTGTGGAGGTTTGTGCAATGAATCGCTATTCACGAAAGGAAAATACCCCAAAAAAGCAGTTTTCAATAAGAAAATGTAATCTAAAAACGGGAGTGGTTATTTTACATCATAATGGATTTTCTCCTTTAATTCTGAAATCCGTTTGTTTACCATCTTTGACATGTAGTTGTTTTTATTACCAAACCGCTCATCAAATTTTTCATAATACGTTAATTTAATTTTAGGGTCTTTATAATACTGATCAGCTACTGTACAGACATTATGATAGACCAGAGCGTCATTCGGATTTTCTTGATGTGCCAGTTTATAGTATTTCAAAGCCTTTTTTATATCGCCTTTGTTTCTTGCGATTCCCGCCAAGGATACATACTCATTCAGCAAAAATGGTTTTTGGACTGCAATAGACTCTTGAATATAGTATTGCGCACTATCTATCTGTTTATCTTTCCAAAATACATGCCCTAAATTAAAATAAGCCTCCGAATTTTCATCATTCAATTCCAAAACCTTTTTATAGTTGATTTTTGCCTTTTCAAACTCCCAATCCTTGAAATAGCAATAGGCCAGTTTCTCATAGATATACTCTTTGTGCTCACCCAATTCTAAAAGCCTTTCAAAATAAGGAGATGCCTTAACATACTCATCATTATTATAATAGGTCAGTGCTTTTAAGTTTATCAGAGCCACATCATTTTCATAAAATCGGAGCCCACGGTCAATGAATGTTAAAGCGGAATCTTTTTCTCGTTGCCCTACATAATACTTACCCAATTGAAACAAACTTCTTAAATGGGTACTATCTGTTGCTGTGGCATTTTTATAAGATACTATACTTTTCTCAACATTCTTTTGTTCACGAAAGGTCTCTCCTAAATAATAATGATACTCAGGGTTGTCATTTGCAACTTTGGTCAACTCTAAAAAAAGACTTTCTGCATTATTAAAATCGTTGGTCTTCAGAAAGAGTTTCCCCAATTCAAATTTTGCTATTTGTAACGTCGTTTTTTTAGAAAGCACATTTTGGTATTGCGCTATGGCTTTTTCAAAATTACCAATAGCGTTATAGGCCCTTGCAATCTGAAGACCAGAAGATTTAGAACCCTCTTCCGCATAGTAGTTTATAGCCTTAATATAATTACCTGTGGCGTATAGACTATCGGCTATCTTAGAATTTGATATTTGACCTTCTGCCGTAACACAGAATACAAGTAAAAAAACAGAAACTAAGGTTTTCAAATCTTATTGGAGTTTAAAGCTAATGGGCATAGAAAACAAAACATCAACATTTTCGTTCTTGTGCTTCCCTGGCGCCATTTGTGGTAATAATTCAAAAATACGCAGGGCCTCGCCTTCTAATAATGGATTTGGCCCTCTAGTTTTTATATTCTTCACAAGACCTTCTTCACTAATTGTTAGCAAAACAGAAACTTTACCTTGCACTCCTTTTTTCTGTGCTTCTTTGGGATAAGAGAAATGACTACCTACATGCTCCATCATTTTAGTCTTAAAGCATTCTCGTTTATTATCCTCATTTTCGCAACCCGGAAAAACCGGAACCAAATCAACCTTTGCAAATGGTATTTCTTTAACAACTATATCTAACCCCTTTTTACTATCACTTAATCCTAATTTCGGAAAAGTATTAATTCCGACAATAGGTTCTACTTCTCTTATTAAAAATCTACGTGAGTTATCGCTAAGAATTAGATTTCTATATTTACTATTACCTGCAAATACCTTTTCCATGCTCCTGTTTAAATATCTAATTTCTTCACCTGACAAATCGCTAACATTATTAACATGCAACTCATAAGAATTATCTACATTTGAATTATCTTCAATTTGTACGACATCAAAGCCTTTCTCCACTTTATCCGATTGAATTGAGAATTTCAAATTTTCATCCAATATTTGAAAAGCTTCTTTCCTTTTTAAATAGCTCTCATACCTCTTTGTTGAAGGCACTGGAATTCTATTTTTATAATTGACGTCTTCAGAAAACGCTTCATCCATTCTCATTTTAAAAAGAATAGCATCTTCAAAATAATCTTCCTTAGATAATAAAGGGCCTTCTGAATCAGCAATAGAAGACCGATTTGGATGACTCAAATAAACATCTTTCAGTGAACCTTTAACTTTAAGTTCCTCTTTAATTTTTGCCTTGGCGTTTTCAATTAATACTTCATCTTCCCCAGATTGAAACTCTATTCCTAATTGGCTATTAACACCATATTGTGCTTCTGAAGAAGTATACATAAGTATTCCAAAAACAACGGGCACCAATGCCAAATATTTTAATTTGAAAACCGATTTTGATTGTGACTTTTGTAACATGACGATTCGTTTTTTGATTAATGATGATTTAAAAAAGTGATTGATGAATGATATATTATGTGTTTGGAAAACTTGTGACAACAACAATTGGTATTGTTCGTTTTTGTTGTTCTTTGCCACTTTTGCATCGGCGATGAACTCGTGCAATTCTGAAATTCTATTTTGGTATACATAGACCAGCGGATTAAACCAACCTATAATACGCATCAACTCAAAAAAGAGGAGGTCCCAAGAATGACCTTGTTTAATATGAACCAACTCATGGGCTATGATATTCGTATAGTCCGCTTTAGAAACTTTATCCCCAATAAAGATTGATTTAAAGAAGGAGAAAGCCATATTACTATTAGGAATCAATATTTGCGTAAACTCCTTAAAGCTAATTTTGTCCCCTTTTGCCTTTAGCACGTAGAGTTGACGCAATTTATAGCCTAATAACACAGTGGAAACCAGCGCTCCCAACCCGAACAGAATTGCCTGCCAAGAAATATCAAATCCTGAAGTTTCTTGAGGGCTAATAGCAACCGCATTATCAACACCCCAAAGGGCTTCCCCATATTCAATGTAGGGCTGATTTACAGTGGTTTTAAAAGCTTCAATCTTTACAAAAGGGAGCAAAAGCGATAGCAAAAACGTGCTTAAAAGATAAAAACGGTTCCATTGAAAGAAGGTTTCTCGTTTTAAGAAAAAATCATAGATAACAAGAAAAACCAGTTGAAAAGCGATGCATTCTAAAACGTATTGTACCATTATTCATCCTTTTTAATATCCTTTAAAATAGACTCCAATTCCGTTAGGCTCATATCGTTCTTTTTCATAAAGAAGGAAACCATACTTTTAAATGACCCTTGAAAATAGCCATCCACTAGTTTATTAATACTCTGATTGCTATAATCCGATTTCTTTACAATAGGAAAATAGAGATACCCCTTACCCTCTTTCTCATGATCAACAAAACCTTTGCTTTCTAAAATTCTAACAATAGTAGACACGGTATTATATGCCGGTTTTGGTTCTGGTAACTGCTCTATAATAGTGGCAACATTGCATTTTTCCAATTGCCATAATTGCTGCATTACCTCTTCTTCCGCTTTCGTCAACTGCTTCATTTAACTAAGTGTTTAGTTTAACCTTAAAACAAATATAACTAAAATTTTAGTTTAAACTATTTTTTTAGTTAAAAAATAGTTCACTGATAATCAGGCACCATATTCCTAATATCAACTTAACCCAAATAAAAAGTGTAACAAAATGTATTTATCTTCGTCCAATAGAAAACAGATAAAATGGACATAGCCTTACTGATTTTTGGTTTCATTTTAATGCTCGTTGGGGTTTTGGGAAGCTTTTTGCCTGTACTCCCTGGTCCGCCTATTAGCTGGGTGGGTTTGCTTTTATTACACCTCACGGAAGCCATACCCCAAGACTGGGTGTTTTTAGGTATAACCGCGACTTTGGCCCTACTGGTTTTTGGATTGGATTATGTGATACCGGCTATAGGAACCAAAAAATTTGGGGGAACAAAATATGGGGTTATCGGCACCACATTAGGACTTTTAGTGGCACTATTCTTTCCTGTTTTAGGCCCTTTTGGCATCATAGTTTGGCCTTTTGTGGGAGCGTTAGTAGGTGAGCTATTGAATAAAGCCGATGGAAAAACCGCCACAAAAGCAGCATTTGGTTCCTTTTTAGGCTTTCTGACCGGTACTTTTATGAAGTTTTTGATTGCTATAATCTTTCTTGGCCTGTTCATTTCCACGGCATGGGATTATCGTTTTGAACTGTTTCCCTTTCTGAATTAAAAAATCTATAGACATGAAAAGAATAGTATGCACATCAGTCCTCTTTCTTCTGATGAGTCTTTCTGTGTTTTCTCAGGAATTCGACACCACAAAAATAGACAGCCTTTTTACATCCCTTGATAATCATGACTATTTTATGGGCAGTGTTGCCCTCTCTCATAAGGGAAACCCTATTTATAACAAAGCGATAGGTTACACCGATGTTGAAAATGAACAAAAGACAAATATTAGGACTAAGTTTAGAGTAGGTTCTATTACCAAAATGTTTACCGCTGTACTTACGTTTATGGCTATTGAAGATGGCAAAATAGAATTAGAACAAACCATCGACACATTTTTCCCGTCCCTCAAAAATGCCCGAAAAATTACTATTGGCAATTTACTCAACCACCGAAGCGGTATTGCCAACGTAACAAGTAGACCCGATTATCTTTTATGGAATACACAACCGAAAACAAGGGAACAACTTCTAGAATTGATAGAACAAAGTGGTAGTGTTTTTGAACCCAATAGCAAAGCGCAATACAGTAACTCCAACTATCTATTGTTGACTTTTCTATTGGAAGATGTCTTCAAAGAAAATTATACCGATTTAATCAAAAATAGAATTAGCAATCCGTTGGATTTGACGAACACCTATGTTGGCGCTAGCATTGTACCAGCCAACAATGAAGCGTTTTCATACAATTACGATTCCCATTGGAACAAAGCGTTTGAAACCAACATGTCCATTCCTTTAGGAGCCGGAGCTATCGTGAGTACACCAACCGACCTCAATACCTTTACGACTGCTCTCTATGAAGGTCGGTTAATTTCCAAAAACAGCTTAAAGCAAATGACCACATTCACCGAAGGCTATGGTATGGGCTCGTTTGAGATGCCTTATTTTGACAAAAAGGGATTTGGACATAATGGTGGCATTGATGGCTTTACGTCTCAACTGGCGTGTTTTCCCAAGGACGATATATCAGTTGCAATTACATCAAACGGTAGCCGTTATGGCAACAATGATATTCTTATTGCGGTTTTGGCCGCGTACTACGGCAAATCTTTCCGTCTACCTAATTTCAATACGGTCACAGTCACACCAAAAGACCTGGAACAATACCTTGGCACATATGCTAGTAAGCAGAAAAAACTTAAGGTTACGATTACTCAAAACGACGGCACCCTTATGGCACAAGCCACTGGTCAATCTTCATTTCCATTGGAAGCTGTAGAGAAACACGCTTTTGAATTTTACCGAGCAGGCATTCGTCTTGAGTTTGAACCTGAAAACAAAACCATGTTTCTCAAACAAGGCGGAAACACTTTCACCTATAAAATAGAATAAGAACTAGCACATTGGCTAGTCCATCCAAACTACTTTATCCGCAATGGGAGTCCGCTGTCCGTCTGGAATTGTCTCATCCGTATAGCCCATATAGAAGAATCCTAAACAAGCTTCTCCATTACTCATTTCAAAGAAATCTGCCATGTGTTTTATAAGTCCCGGAGAGCTCCAATAGCAACCTATACCCATATCCGTACAACAGAGCCACATGTTCTGAACGGCCATTGCCGTAGCAGCTACTTCTTCCCATTCAGGAACGCTTTGCGATGGGTCTCTTTGCATACAAATAGCAATGATAGCCCCTGCACGCTTTGGATTATCAATCAGTTTTTTAGCTTTGAACTCTTTTGGATTCGGGTCATTTTCCAAATATTTTAAAGAAAGGAAAAGCCCTAATTTCTCTTGAGATTCGCCTTGTAGTACGCGAAATCGCCAAGGTTCCGTTTTCTTATGCGTTGGGGCCCAATTGGCCGCTTCCAAAATTTTTTCAATATCGGCCTTTGCTATGGGCTTATCATTGTACTGTGCCGGAAAGACAGAACGTCTATTTTTAATTAAATCTAATATCACTTATCTCTTTTTTCTATTTCAAAAGTATCCAAAAAGCGAAAGCTAAGCATGGACTTTAGCAAAAAGATAACAGACCCGTTATAGGTGCTACTCCAACCAACTTTTATAATACTTACCATCATCTATATCCATGGCCTGTTGGGTTAGTTTTAATGGCTTGAACGTATCTATCATAACCGCAAGCTCTTCGGTCTTACTTTTGCCAATACTGGCTTCATAGGTTCCTGGGTGTGGCCCATGTGGAATACCTGCCGGATGTAAGGAAATATAACCTTCATCTATACCTTTTCGACTCATAAAATCACCATCCACATAATATAGAACCTCATCAGAATCTATATTGGAATGATTGTAAGGCGCGGGAATTGACTGCGGGTGATAATCATACAACCTGGGGCAGAACGAGCACACTACAAAAGCGCTGGTCTCAAATGTCTGGTGTACTGGTGGCGGTTGGTGTACGCGTCCGGTAATAGGTTCAAAATTATGTATGGAAAACCCGTACGGAAAATTATAACCGTCCCATCCCACAACATCAAAAGGATGCGTAGCATAAATCATATGGTGCAATTGTCCTTGCTTCTTCACTTTAATTAAAAACTCACCTTTTTCATCAAACGTACGTAAATTTTGAGGCAGCTTAAAATCGCGCTCACAAAAAGGGGAATGCTCCAAATGTTGACCAAACCAATTGCGGTAGCGTTTCGGGGTATAAATAGGATGATAGCTTTCGGTTATCAATAAACGATTGTCCTCGGTATCAAATTCTATTTGATAGATCATCCCTCTGGGAATCACCAAATAATCTCCATACTCAAAAGGAATTTCACCTAAAAAAGTCTTTAAAGTACCTGAACCCTTATGAACGAACAAAAGCTCATCTGCATCTGTATTCTTATAAAAATATTCAGTAAGCGATTTTTTGGGAGCAGCAAGCCCCACATGCACGTCACTATTAAAAAGTACCGTTTTCCTACTCTGTAAATAGTCATCTTCCGGAGCCACCTGAAAACCTTTGAGCAATCTAGATTTTATATTATACTCCACCGCAGCCCTAGGGGATACATCCAACACTTTACCCACTTCTTTTACTTGCGTTGGCCTGTGCAAATGATAAAGCAAAGATGACATGCCGTCAAATCCTATGGTTCCAAAAAGTTGTTCGTAATGTAAACTCCCATCCTCCTTTTTGAAAATCGTATGTCGCTTTTGCGGGAAATTTCCCAACTTATGATATAGTGGCATTGAATTTTTCTTCTAAATCTACTTTAAAATTACAGATTTTTTATCGATATCTCATATTTGACCCTTTTTAAAAATGAATGAAATCATCTGAACCGAACAAAATTCTTAAAATGGAAAAAACGTTTTAATAACGTAATTCGCCGATGAAGATAAATCTATTTGCCGTAAGTTTGGAATGTAGTTAATATTATGAAAATGAGTGGCCTAAAACTACAGAAACCTAACTAAAACCCTATACCATGACGAAGAACAACTATCAGGTAAAAGCGGAAAAAGCTAAAAAAGCTTGGATGTCAATCCAGAAGAAGGTAACCTCAAAACACAGCCAACAAAGTTTACTTGAACGTCAACTTCAAAAAATCTAATCTATAATTTATTCCTAGGAGAGATTGGTTCTGAGACACCTGCTCAAAACTCCTTGAATACCTATTGCCCTAAGACATTTGAGCTTATTGGAGCAAGCGGCAATAAAAAAAAGCCTTCCAACATGGAAAGCCTTTCATTGGCCCAAACCTATCCAGGTTCTGGGTCACAACACAACACCGCAAAGATACTAAAGCATTTGAATTAATCCGTATTCTTGCCAGTAATCTCTGCCTTTGGCTTAAACGGTCTCATAATAAGCCTAGCGGCTTTGTCATAATTGATGTAGTTATAGGCCCAATTGAAAAATACTACTACCTTGTTCCTAAAGCCAACGAGTGCCATTAGATGTACGAACATCCAAATGAACCATGCAAAAAAGCCTCCAAACCTTAATTTTTTGATATCGGCCACCGCTTTATTCCTTCCTATGGTAGCCATGGTTCCTTTATCAACGTATTTAAAAGGTTTCATATCTTTTCCCTCTACCAGTTTTTCAAGGTTATCGGCCAATAATTCCCCTTGTTGAATTGCAGGTTGTGCCACCTGTGGATGCCCTAGGGGAAAATCCTCAGTTTCCATATAAGCAATATCTCCAATGGCAAAAATGTTCTCAAAACCTTCTACTTGGTTGTATCGATTTACCTTATACCTGTTCAAACGCTCCACTAGAATATGGTTATCAAAACCTTCTATGGAAGCTCCGGTAACACCGGCTGTCCAAATAAAATTTTTACTCCTTATTTTGGTTCCGTCTTTTAATGTCACGGTCTCACCATCATAATCGCTAGCCAATGTTTTAAGATGGATGCGCACCCCCAAATTCTCAAGAAACTCCGCCGCTTTTTTTGAGGCGTTTTCACTCATTGGCGATAATACACGTGCTCCTCCTTCAAACAGATTAATTTCCATTTCATCTATATTCAGATGTTTGTAGTCTTTAGGAAAAACGTTGTTCTTCAGCTCAGCGAAAGCACCTGCCAGTTCCACTCCCGTAGGTCCTGCTCCGATTATACAGAAATTAAGCAATGCTTTGCGCTCTATAGGGTCTTGACAATCATCGGCCTTTTCAAAATTTTGAAGCATTAGGCTACGAATATTCAATGCCTGCGGTACCGTCTTCATTGGCATGGCATGCCGCGCAATATTCGGATTACCAAAAAAATTAGTTTTCGTACCGGTAGCCATGACCAAATAATCATAATGCAAGTTTCCGGTATTGGTAAAAATAAATTGTTGTTCCGGATCTATTCTTTCCACCGCAGCCATCCTAAAGTATAAATTTTCGAGGTGCTTCAATACCTTCCGGATAGGATATGCTATGGAATCTGGCTCTAGACCACTTGTAGAAACTTGATATAGTAAAGGTTGAAAAGTATGGTAATTATGCCTATCCAGTAAAACAATTTGCAAATCTATTTCACTGAGTTTTTTAGCTAGTGATATTCCAGCGAAGCCGCCACCAATTATCACTAATCTTTTCTGTCCTGTATTTGGGAGATTCATGGCTTAATTTTTTTACAAAATTAAGAAGAACCAACACAGTATCTTTTTTATCTTTAGAAATATAACATATAATTATGCCGCAATAAAAAATCTTGGGTCATATCTGTTTATTTAAGGTTGCGACTAGTTTATTCAGCCATAAAAGCACTGTGTTCCTTTTTATTTTTTGAAGATCCGGCCATACCTAATTCCGGTATCACCAATAAAGGAATCTGTGTATGAAAAGCTACACGCTTCACAACAAGCTCCCGGGTTAAATTTTCCATATAGCTATGTTGGTAATGTAACATGGCCAATAAATGAATATCTAGTTCATTACTAAAAACCTCCAATGTTTTAGAAATTGAATTTAATTCAGAAACCGTATGCACATAATGCTCTACTTCTTTTAGATATTTCCTCAACATACCCAAATTAAACTTTTGCAATTCTGTTAATGCTGTAATGGTATGCTGTACGTGAACTATTCTAATAACTGCATTAAATGTAAGGGCCATATCTAGCAACGGCTTTAACTCTGATTCTGTATAAAACCGATTAAAATCCGTAGCGAAAGCAATTTCATCCGGGGTCTCAAATTTAAAATTCTGAGGAACGGCCAGCACCGGACATCTCTTTACAGCTTTTATAATACGAACGGCATTGCTTCCCATAAAAACCTCTTCCAGTCCTGATGCTCCTTTAGTTCCTGCAATAACTAAGTCTATTCCATAGTCATCAACAACCTCCCTAACCTCATCTACGAGCAAGGCAAAAGAAGATATGGCGGTAAATGTATGTTTTGGGTTTTTGCGCTCTACATGAATTCGTGAAATGAAATTGGCAAGACCTTCTTCCGATTGGTTTCTTGCGGCGTCTTCTATCATTCCGGAAGCCACATTTGCTGCCATAAACCTACTATGTGCAATGTGAGGCGTGTATGTGTTTAATACGAAAAAAGTACAGGTTTCGTCCTTAAAAAGTTCTAGTGCATAACGGGCGGCGTTCCACGCATTTTCTGAAAAATCGGTAGGCAATAATATATTCTTCATCTACTTTTTTATTGAAATCTTCAAGGGTAAAAGTAGAACCAAACCTATGGGCAAACTATGATATATATCAGTTTTTGGAAAGAGGGCTTCTAAAAGCCTTCAACAAGGTCTAACAGTTTTCGTTCGTCCGCAACACCAATTCTCTTTCCGGAAGTTTTGATCAATCCTTTTTTCTTGAATTCGGAAATGATGCGTATACACGACTCAGTTGCCGTTCCTACTACGTTAGAGTAATCCTCTCTTGATAAGGTCAGCGTTAAAAAACCCTCATTATCTTCGCCGTAATTCTTTTTAAGGTATAAAAAGGCTTCGGCCATACGTTGTTTTACCGTTTTTTGGGACATATTTACGATAACATCGTCTGCCTCCTTTAAGTCATGTGCCATATGCCTTAAAACTTCAACTGTAAAATTAGGATTGGATTCCAGTGTGTTTGAAATCACCTCTTTGGGAATAAAACAAACCTCCATATCACTAACAGCTATGGCGCTTAGATTTGTAGATTCTTCAGCAATAACCGCACGTTGACCCATAACTTCTCCTTTACTTGCCAATTTTACAATCTGGTCTTTACCATTTGCGCTTAGCTTAGATAATTTAGAGACACCATCCCGAACACAAAAAACACCGTCCAGCTTTTCTCCTTCTTGGAAAAGAGCCTCACCTTTTTTAAGTGATTTAGAGATTTTAGAATCAGATACTTTTTTCAATTCTTCCTTGCTCATGGCCCGTAACGAGTTGAATTGCCGTATTATACAATTTTCACATCTACTATTCATAACTCTATATTTATACCTGACACTACAAAGGTACCGCTCATAAACTACACAAAACCTGACAATTGTCATGTTTTTAAATACACACAACTTGCACCTTTGTACAAGGTATTAGCAAATGTAAAAAATGAACTCTAACAATTGTTTTCATTGCGGTGATGACTGCGGCACTAAAACCATAGTTTTAGACGACAAAAATTTCTGTTGTAATGGTTGTAAAACCGTTTATGAGATTTTTATGGGCAATGACCTAGACTATTATTACGATTTACAATCAGCTGCTGGTGCGACACCAAAAACAGTTGATGGAAGATACGATTTTTTAGATTCAACACCAATTGCCGAACGCCTTATTGAGTTCAATGATGGCGACTTACAAATTATAAACCTCTCCATACCACATATTCATTGTAGCTCTTGTATTTGGATACTTGAAAACCTAAACAAACTGAATCCGTCCATAAAAAACGGTCAGGTTGACTTCCCTAAAAAGACAGTTAGAATAACCTATAATAGCTCCGGTATTTCTTTAAAAGAAGTAGTTATTCTTTTGGCAAGAATAGGCTATGAACCCACTATTTCATTAGATGACTTTGATAACAAAAAGAAAAGTGTAGATCGTAGCTTGATCTATAAACTTGGAGTGGCCGGTTTTGCATTTGGTAACGTCATGTTTCTATCTTTCCCGGACTATTTTGATTTGTCATCAAGTGATACTTCCGGTGGAGAATTTTGGCTTAACAGGTACGAACCGGTCTTTCACTGGCTCATGTTTGTTTTTTCCTTACCGGTTCTTCTTTATGCGGGTAGAGATTATTTTATTTCGGCTTACAAAGGGCTGCGCAGCAAACTATTAAATATTGATGTGCCCATCGCTCTGGGAATCATAGTTCTTTTTGGGCGTAGTACCCTTGAAATTACTTTCGGTTGGGGAAGTGGATTTTTTGACTCCTTAACAGGTTTGGTATTCTTCCTGCTCCTAGGAAAGTTCTTCCAGCAAAAAACCTATTCTTTTCTTTCATTTGAACGTGATTATAAATCGTATTTCCCAATTGCCATAACCCGTATATCAAAAAGTGGCAAAGAAGAAACCACACAGGTTCATGACATCAAAAAGGGCGACCGATTATTGATTAGAAATGAAGAACTGATTCCGGTTGATGGTATTCTGATAAGCGGACAAGCACGTATTGATTATAGTTTTGTAACCGGTGAATCCGAACCTGTAAAAAAAGAATCTGGTGACAAAGTATTTGCAGGAGGAAAACAACTACAGGGCGCAATTGAAATGGAAGCTTTAAAATCGGTTTCGCAAAGTTACCTTACCCAATTATGGGGAAACAGCGTTTTCCAAGAAGACAAAGGCAGTAAATTTCAAACCTTGACCGATAGTATTGGTCGGAGGTTTACCATTGCGGTACTTTCCATTGCTTTTTTATCGGCAGCATTTTGGTTGTATTATGACCCTAGCAAAGCTATGAATGTGTTTACTGCCGTTTTAATAATTGCGTGTCCGTGTGCCATTGCATTGGCATCACCTTTTACGCTAGGCAATATGCTCCGAATATTTGGGCGAAAGAAATTTTACCTAAAAGACACCCGAACTATAGAGCAATTGGCGCAAATTAATACCGCCATTTTTGATAAAACAGGAACCATTACAACTGCTAAAAAAAGTACAGCCACTTACGAAGGCATGCCTCTGACCAAAGCTGAAGCTTCTCTCTTAAAAAACACCCTACGCGGCTCCAACCATCCACTGAGCAGAACATTATATAATCTCTTGGCAGAACAAAATATTATCACCTTAGATGAATATGAAGAACATATTGGCAAAGGTGTTGAAGGAACCAAAGACAATCACCACATAAAAGTGGGGTCTGCATCTTTTGTTGGCAGGCAACAAACCACTGATGCCATGAACACGTCGGTCCATATTAGCAGTAATGCATCTTACAAAGGCAAATACGTCTTTCATAATGAGTATCGCCAGGGAGTCTCCGAAGTCTTTTTAGAATTGACCAAAGATTTTGACGTGGCTGTCTTATCGGGAGACAATGAAGGCGAAAAGCAACGTTTAGAAAAATTATTGCCGCCATTAACCCCTTTATATTTTAATCAAAAGCCACAAAACAAACTTGAATTTATAAAGGGCTTGCAAGAAAAGGGCAAGAAAGTACTAATGGTAGGTGATGGACTTAACGATGCCGGTGCGTTAGCGCAAGCAGAAGTAGGCTTAGCCATATCAGAAAATATAAATGTATTTTCCCCTGCTAGCGATGGTATCATGGATGCGTCAAAATTCCAGCAATTAACACGCTATATAGACGCATCAAAAAAAGCAATGCAAGTCATAAAACTGTGTTTTATCTTATCATTGACTTACAACCTTATTGGTCTTTATTTTGCAACCACCGGGCAACTTGAACCGGTAATAGCAGCTATTTTAATGCCATTAAGCTCTATAAGTGTAGTAGCATTCGCTACTATTTCAACTAATTTTATTGGCAAGAAACTACAATAAATTTTAGGATAAGGACTATTCTTACAAGTGTTAAAAAAGTCGTACTAAACGCTAGAAAAAGTTAGGTTTGCAAGTACAACAACCAACTCAACCAGACTACAACCCTTCATGCCAGCTTTAAAAACAGCCCGCCTTTTTACTCATTTTAGGAAAATTTCCTTTCTTCAATTTTCAATAGGTATTGTTTATCTATGGTTCGGAAGTTTAAAGTTCTTAAGTGATGTTAGTCCGGCAGAAGAAATGGCCAAAGACACCATTCGTGTTTTATCTTTGGGGCTTATTCCAAGAGAAACGGCTATCATTCTCTTAGCTGTTTTAGAAGTAGGAATCGGGATTTTTCTTCTTTTTGATATGTACAGAAAACAAACCGTAATCGTAACTCTTGCCCACATGGTTTGCACCTTTACCTCCTTATTGCTTTTAAGCGAAATTTCTTTTACTAGCAGTCCGTTCGCCCCTACTCTGCTGGGCCAGTACGTTATCAAAAACTTGATTATAATTGCTGCGTTGATCTCAATTTATCAGAATACAAAAAAAGTATAAACTGTTCTTTTTTTAAACAAACACCATTTCTCACATATTTGATTATCAAATAACTACATTCTAAAATCCTAGAATTTTTAGCTATTCTCCAAAACCTGATATAAGTCATATTTAATAGCATAACCGCACCGTAGTTTTACACCATAATTCAGGTAGGTATGAGTGTTATTTATGTGTTATTGGCTATCAGCATTTTTGTTGCAGTCTTGTTTTTCATAGCATTTATTATTTCGGTCAGAAGTGGTCAGTACGATGATTCATATACACCCTCTGTGCGTATGCTTTTTGAGGATGAACTCGTGAAGTCTACCAAGGATGAAAAGAGTAATTAGTAAAATATTTCAAACTAATTGAACATACAAGCCTTTAAAAAGTACTAAAACAAATTAATAATAAAACGTGTTGAACATTAGCAAAGGCATCAAGAGTCTATTCTCTAATTTCTTTCTCTGTTCTCCTTTTACAAAAAGAAAATCCAACTAAATAAACAAGTATAATTATGGAAGTACAGCAGTTTTATTACGATAACAAAATCGTGAAAAATTTCCTCTATGCAACTATGTTTTGGGGTATTGTGGGTATGTCCGTGGGCTTATTGTTAGCCTTTATGTTCATGTTCCCCAATTTGACCGATGGTATATCATGGTTAAGTTTTGGTCGATTACGTCCGTTGCATACCAACGCGGTAATTTTTGCATTTGTAGGAAATGCTATTTACGCGGGAGTCTATTACTCTACACAACGTTTGTTAAAAGCGCGAATGTATAGTGATTTTCTAAGCAAATTCAACTTTTGGGGCTGGCAGGCAATTATTGTTGCCGCTGCAATTACCTTACCGTTAGGGTATACCAGTTCTAAGGAATACGCTGAACTTGAATGGCCTATAGATATCGCCATTGCTTTAGTTTGGGTCGCATTTGGTGTAAACCTAATCGGTACCATGATCAAAAGAAGACAACGACATCTTTATGTGGCTATCTGGTTTTATTTGGCAACATTTGTCACCGTAGCGGTACTTCATATTTTCAATAGTTTGGAATTACCTGTAACTGGTTTAAAAAGTTATTCTGTGTATGCAGGTGTTCAAGATGCATTGGTGCAATGGTGGTACGGTCATAATGCGGTAGCATTTTTCTTGACTACTCCTTTCTTGGGGCTTATGTATTATTTTGTACCCAAAGCGGCCAACAGACCTGTTTACTCCTATAGACTATCTATTGTTCACTTCTGGTCATTAATATTTATCTATATATGGGCAGGACCTCACCACCTACTATATTCTGCCCTGCCTGATTGGGCACAGAACTTAGGTGTTGCATTTTCTATCATGTTATTAGCTCCTTCTTGGGGTGGTATGATCAACGGACTATTAACTTTACGTGGTGCTTGGGATAAAGTACGTACCGATCCTGTTTTAAAGTTTATGGTAGTCGCTATCACCGGTTATGGTATGGCAACTTTTGAAGGTCCAATGCTTTCGCTTAAAAACGTAAATGCCATAGCCCATTTTAGTGACTGGATTATTGCCCACGTACACGTAGGCGCCTTAGCTTGGAACGGATTCTTGACCTTTGGTATGATCTATTGGTTGGTTCCTAAAATGACCAAGAACAAATTGTTCTCCACGCCATTGGCGAACTTTCATTTTTGGATTGGAACCCTAGGTATCATTCTATATGCATTACCTATGTACGTTGCCGGTTTTACACAAGCATTAATGTGGAAAGAATTCAACCCGGACGGCACACTGGTTTACGGTAACTTTCTAGAGACCGTAGTAGAGATTATGCCTATGTATTGGATGCGTGCCATTGGTGGTAGTCTTTATATTATTGGGGCTTGTGTTATGATTTATAACGTAGTGCGCACCGTAAAATATGGTAGTGTAATAGAAGATGAATTGGCCGAAGCTACAGCACTTACTCGTGTTTCAAAACATAGAACAGCTGGTGAAACTTTCCATACGTGGTTAGAGCGCAAGCCTATTCAACTAACAATTTTAGCTACTGTAGCTATTTTGATTGGTGGCATCATACAGATTGTACCGACAATTTTGGTAAAATCGAATATACCAACAATTACCAGTGTAAAACCCTATACACCTTTAGAACTAGAAGGTCGTGACCTGTACATTAGAGAAGGTTGTGTTAGCTGTCACTCACAAATGGTGCGTCCGTTTAGAAGTGAGGTAGAACGTTATGGCGAATATGCCAAAGCTGGTGAATTTGTTTATGACCACCCGTTCCTTTGGGGTAGTAAACGTACCGGTCCAGATTTATTGAGGGTTGGTGGTAAATATTCCGATAACTGGCATTTGAACCATATGTACGATCCACAGAGTACTTCTTCAGGGTCCATAATGCCAGCCTATGCTTGGTTAATAAGAGATGAGCACGACAGAAGCGATATTCAGGCAAAAATGGAAGCAATGGTTACCCTTGGTGTACCGTACACAGATGAAGATATTGCAAATGCCGAAGCCTCCATGGATGCACAAGCCGAGCAAATTGAGAAAAACTTGTATACCGATCCGGACTTTGCAAAAAACTATGAAGCTGATAAAACGTATGCAGCAGAAAACGGCGAAGAGTTCGTAGAAATGAGAGACCGAGAAATTGTATCCTTAATTGCATATCTACAACGTTTGGGAACAGACATTAAGGTAAAGGAAACAGGTGAACTATTATCAGATAACAAAAACTAAACATCATGTTCAAATTTGTAAAAGGTTACATGGAAACTATAGATGGTGTAGCAACCTACCCCATGATATCATTACTCATCTTTTTTGTGTTCTTCACATTGCTGTTCTGGTGGGTAATTACGGCATCAAAATCTTATATAAAAGAAGTTAGTGAATTGCCTTTGGAAGAAGATAACCAACAAAACCTAGACCTATGAAAAATACATCAACCTGGTGGATTAAAATACCGCTGATTTTCTTTTTAATATTCGGTTTAACGGAGTTCTTCGTTGACTCGGGAGAGTTGCCAGCCTTTATAAAGTACCCAATGGTACAGGTATTTCTTGTGTTCATATTGTTTCTGCTCATTATCATTGCAATAATTACCAGAGCTATTGAAACCGTTATGTTCCAAACCTTATCAAAAGAAGGGAAAGAGCGTTACCTGGAAAAAAAGAACAAAACATTTGAATGGAAATGGGGAGAAAGAATGTATCAAAAAATGCTTGGCTCCAAACCCATTGAAGAAGAAAGCGAAATCATCCTTGACCATAATTATGACGGCATACGCGAACTGGATAACAATTTGCCGCCGTGGTGGGTATATCTTTTCTATGCATCCATTGTTTTTGGTGTAGTTTACCTATTACGTTTTCACGTATTTAATGACTATACCCAAGACGAAGAATATGAGCAAGAAGTAGCTGCTGCTCAGATTGAGATTGAAGAATACAAGAAAACTGCCAAAGGTCTTGTTGATGCCAATACGGTAGAACTGCTTACCGATGCATCGGATATTAGTGCCGGTAAAGTCATATTTGAGAGCAATTGTGTGGCTTGTCATATGGCAGACGGTGGCGGTGGTATTGGTCCTAACCTTACCGACCAAAACTGGATTCTAGGTGGAGGTATCAAAAATGTTTTTCATACGATTTCTGAAGGTGGTCGTGACGGTAAAGGTATGATTGCCTGGAAACAAAACTTAAAACCTGCCGAGATTGCACAGGTAGCGAGTTATGTACTAAGTTTTCAAGGCACTACACCCGCTAATCCGAAAGCGCCAGAAGGCGATATTTGGGTTGACCCCAATGCTCCGGAACAATCTGCTCCGGCCCTTGAAACCCATATTGAACAGGAGATAGACTCTACATCCGTTTCCATGAACTGAATTGAGCGAAGGAAATCCTTCACTAGCCGATAAATAGAATTAAAATGGCACAAGATCAAGATAACTTTAGGGATTCCATCGGCACCATTAAAGAAGATGGAAAACGGGCCTGGGTATATCCTAAAAAACCTAGCGGCAAATTTTACAAATACCGTAAACATGTTAGCTATGTACTCTTGGCGTTCCTGATTTTATCGCCTTTTATCAAAATAAACGGCAATCAGTTTTTAATGTTCAATGTGTTGGAAAGACGTTTCAACATCTTTGGTTTTCCATTTTACCCGCAAGATTTCCACCTATTTGTGATCTCTATGATCATTGGGGTAGTTTTCATTGCCTTATTTACCGTTGCTTTTGGACGTATTTTCTGCGGATGGATGTGTCCACAGACCATCTTTATGGAAATGGTTTTTCGTAGGATAGAATATTGGATAGATGGTGACCGTGGCGCCCAAATGCGATTGGACCGGCAAGAATGGAATGCCGAGAAAATTAGAAAACGGGTACTAAAATGGTTCATTTTTTTCATCATATCATTTATTATAGCCAATGTTTTTCTTGCGTACTTAATCGGCAGCGACCGTCTTATTCAATATATCACGGACGGACCGGCACAGCACATAAGCACCATGGTGTCGCTACTTATATTTACTGCGGTATTCTATTTTGTTTTTGCATGGTTTAGAGAACAGGTATGCATTATTGCCTGCCCTTACGGTCGTATGCAAGGGGTTTTACTTGATAATAAATCGATTGTAGTTGCCTATGACCATAAACGTGGTGAAGCCGAAAACGGCCGAAAAAAATGGCGTAAGAATGAAGACCGTGAGGCTTTAGGCCATGGGGATTGTATTGATTGTTTTCAGTGTGTAAACGTTTGCCCAACAGGTATAGATATTAGAAATGGAACACAGTTGGAATGTGTTAACTGTACCGCTTGTATTGATGAGTGCGATACCATTATGGAAAAAGTAAACCTACCAAAAGGTTTGATCCGTTACGCTAGTGAAGATGAAATCACCAAAAAAGAAAAATTCAAGTTTACACCACGTTTAAAAGGGTATACCGCAGTTCTTGTCATTTTAACCGGAGTGCTTATTGGTATGATGTTCTTAAGAAATGACCTTGAAGCAAATATTCTAAGGTTACCAGGGCAGCTCTACGAGCACAAAGAAGGAAACATAATTAGCAATGTATACACGTACAAGCTATTGAATAAAACCACAAAAACCGTAGAAGATGTTCACTTCAAATTATTATCCCCCAAAGGGGAAATAAAACTGGTACGCCATGAAAATTTTGATGTGCAACCCGAAGCTCTGGCTGAAGGCACTTTGTTCATAGAAATTAATGCATCTGCCTTGAGTGGCGATAAAAATAACCTGAAAATTGGGGTGTACAGCAATGATAAATTAATAGAGACCACTACGGCCCGCTTTTTAGCTCCACGTAGTTACAAATAAAATTAAAATAAAAAGTCATGAAAATAAATTGGGGTACAGGTATCGTCATAGCTATCATCGCATTTATCAGTTTTATCATGTTTTTTGTGGTCAAGATGACTACCAGCCATAATGCCAATCATGATTTGGTCACCGAAGAGTATTATAAGGCAGAACTGGGTTACCAGAAAGAAATAGATGCGGAGCAAAATGCCATTGACTCCCATGAACAAATTCAATTGGAAAAAACCGCTGACGGATTGTTGGTGATATTTCCTGAAACATATTCAAACACTACAGTATCCGGTATTGTATCCCTTTACAGACCGTCCAATAAGCACTTGGATTTTGACTTACCCATTAGTCTGTCCAATTCACATTTGCTCATACCTGACAAACGCTTGTTGGATGGTCGCTGGGATATAAAAGTTACTTGGAAACACCAAGGAAAGGATTTTCAATACAAAGAGAGTATAACCTTTTAATGAAAAAATGATTCTATCTGCACTCATATTAGGCCTTATGGGAAGCTTGCATTGCGTGGGTATGTGTGGGCCCATTGCCTTTATGCTTCCGGTAGATAGAACAAATAACTATAAGAAATTCGGTCAAATATTTATTTATCACTTTGGACGCTTGTTGGCCTACGGAATCATAGGTTTAATTTTTGGGTTTGTAGGTAAGGGGCTCTCTATTTTTGGTGCGCAACAGAAACTCTCTATTTTCATTGGCATTCTAATGATTTTGATTGTCTTGATTCCCTATAAAACCTTTAACCAATACAATTTATCAAAACCCATATACAAAGTCATATCAAAAGTAAAAAATCAACTAGGTAAAGAACTCAAAAAAAAATCACCGGACACCTTTTTAACCATAGGGTTCCTCAACGGATTTCTACCTTGCGGATTGGTCTACATGGCACTTTTTGGTGCTATAGCCATGGGAAATGCTATACAAGGTAGCCTTTATATGATGTTGTTTGGGCTAGGCACTATTCCACTAATGACAACGGCAATCTATTTTAGCGGTTTATTAAAAGGCGGCCTACGCCAAAAAGTGCAAAAGGCCATTCCCCTTTTTGTGGCTGTCATTGGTTTGCTTTTTATATTGAGAGGCCTCGGTCTGGGTATTCCGTATGTATCACCAGCTCCTCTTACCGAGTTAGCTTCAAGTGCTATGGAATGCCATAACTAAACGTTATATCAAATCTTTACCATGAAAACATTACCCAACGAAATTGTACTTCGCCCTAGGTTTCAGTTAGATGTAGGCAAAACTTACGAACGCTTTAAGAACTAAGGCTAATAGTCTATTTTTGATACGATGGAGAAAAAGGAAATTAAAACCCGAGACGATGTACAACTACTGGTTGAAACCTTCTATGGGAAAATACGGAAAGATGAAACCTTAGGGCCTATTTTCAATGGAATTGTTACCGACTGGCCTTCGCATTTGAAATTACTAACTGATTTCTGGGAAACCCAACTTTTTCTACAGCGCAAATACAATGGCAACCCCGTTACCGCCCATCAAGAAGTAGACGACAAAACCAATGGCACCATAACTTCCGAACATTTCGGAATCTGGTTGAATCACTGGTTTGCCACCTTAGATGAATTTTTTGAAGGTGAAAGGGCTTGGATTGCCAAGAACAGAGCCCAAAAAATGAGTACTATGCTTTTTATCCAAATGTATCAGCACCGTGCAAGGGAATAACATCTACCTCTTCATCTGTAACCCTATATTTTCCTATTATATCCGATATGTGAATACAATATACCACAGGTGCAGTTTCAGACTCCATTTTACTTGAAAAGTCTTTGATATAATCAACCTTTGCCCCCTCCACACGCTTTAAAAAGTCTTGAACTCCATTCGCAAAGGTGTGCAGATATTTTTTGGCCGTAGCTCCTTTAAGTTCTTCAAACGTACCGTTGACCATTACCGAACGCCAGTTATGAATTGCTGTCACTTCTTCAACCTGAAGTGCCACTTCTGAATACCTTCGCATTGACTCAACTTTATGTCCTTCTCCCGAGTAACTGATAAGACATTTATTCTCTTTATCATAGTAATAGGTCACCGGAACAATAAAGGGACTTTTACCCGCAATATAGGCCAAGTGACCTATACAATGGTTACTTAAAAACTTTATACAATCATCCTGGGTCATACTTCTTGTTTCATTTTCCATCTCCTAATGTTTTAATTATTTGAACAAGTATTCCATATTTCTTGTCCTATGAAATAAATATACCTACCAGAGCTAAGAAGTAATATGACAATTATCATGTTTACCTACTGAATAACAAACATTTAACCGAATCCTTTCAAAAAACAAGAAAAATTGAATGCTATTTTGAAAAAAGACCGACCATGGCTATTATTTGCAGCACAATCCGCAATTGTCTAAATTCCCCTTTCCAAACCATCTAATTGCAAAATCTCAATAGTTTATGAAACAAAACAGTTCCCGTAGAAGCTTTATTAGAAAAGCGGCTCTAAGTTCCGCGGCTATTTCCTCGGCTCCCTTTATTTTATCAGCTTCTAAAAATGAAAATATCCTCATGCAGCGGGAATACGAGAACCACGTATTCACTTCAAACGACCGAATAAACCTTGCCCTCATAGGCACAGGTATTCAAGGTATTTTTGACACACAGGCCGCTCTTACCGTAGACGGCATACAGCTTGTTGCGGCATGTGACCTTTATACGGGAAGATTGGAACGTGCCAAAGAACTTTGGGGCGAAGACCTATTCACCACACGCGATTATAGGGAAATCTTAAACAGAAAAGATATAGATGCCGTTATCATTGCCACCCCAGACCACTGGCACAAACAAATAGTTATTGATGCCCTTAAGGCAGGCAAGCATGTATATTGCGAAAAACCCATGGTACAACAATGGCAAGAGGGCCAAGATATAATTTTAGCCCAAAAAGCTTCAGGAAAAATATGTCAAATAGGTAGCCAAGGAATGTCTTCCCTAGGTAATGAAAAGGCAAAACAATTGTATAGCGATGGTGCTATTGGAGACATCGTTATGCTGGATTTCTACAACGACCGTTACTCGGCAGAAGGTGCTTGGCAATACCCTATTCCTCCCGATGCCGGTAAAAAAACGGTTGATTTTGATACCTTTTTAGGTAACGCACCAAAAGTTCCTTATGAGGATAAACGTTTTTTTAGATGGCGAAATTACAAGGATTACGGCACTGGTGTAGCCGGAGATCTCTTTGTTCATGCTTTCTCAACACTAAACCATGTAATAGATTCACATGGTCCAAACCGGGCTATGGCCACAGGTGGACTTCGTTATTGGAAAGACGGGAGGGATGTACCCGATGTTAGTATTACCCTTTACGACTACCCTAAAACCGAAACCCATTCAGCGTTCAATGCCGCGTTTAGAATTAACTTTATTGCCGGAAGCGGTGGCGGAAGTGGTTTTAAGCTAATTGGTACTGAAGGAGAGATGGAAATAGGACAAAATTCCGTTTCCCTAAAAAGGTCAAAACTTAGTCTAGTACCTGGTGGCTATTCTATGATCTCCTTTCCCGAAGCCATGCAAAAAGAGATTAGAAATGGGTATGACAAACAAAACCTGGAAACTCGTGCATCTGCGGTAGAAACGGGAACAACAAAATGGCAGGCTCCAAAAGACTATAAAGGAGGGCATCATGATCATTTCTACAACTTTTTTACGGCGATACGCCAAAACGGAAAGATCATACAAGACCCCACCTTTGGCCTTAGAGCTGCTGGTGCAGCGTTACTGGCCAATGAAAGTTATTATAAAAACAAACCAATAAACTGGAATCCCACCGAAATGAGAATAGGATAAATAACAAAAGAAAGGGCGGTACGCATATAACGTACCGCCCTATAGTTGCGTAGTTTAAGTGCATCTATATCTTAAAGGTAACCACTGGTATTTTAGAGTGGTTAACAACATCTTCGCCAATACTACCCATAAAGAAATGGGCCAAACCTTTACGGCCATGGGTAGATATACCAATGGCATCGGCACTATTGGCTTCACTATAATTTAGAACCCCACGTTCCACACTATAGTCATTATATATTTCAACTTGTAAGGCCTGATTTACTTTTCCTATAAAAGTATTTATACGCTGGTATATATCTCCCGAACTTAAGAAATCATCACCTGGAGTATTGATATAGACCAAATCCAATTCCGCTTCTAGCATATCTGAAAATGCTTTTGCTTTTTCAAAAGCCTGTGCGCTTTCTTCCCTAAAATCAGATGCAAATACAAAACGTTCAATTTTGAAATTTTCTATTTCATTTTTAATTACAATTACAGGAATTTCAGCATTTCGGACTACTTTCTCGGCATTGGAACCGATAAAAATTTCTTCAAGGCCATCAGTTCCGTGAGACCCCATAACAATAAGTTCGGCATTATGCTCTAAAGCTATTTCGTTCACTTCACTAAACACCTTGTAATGTTTAATGATAGGGGTTACTTTCAACCCTTCTAAATAGGGTTTGTTCAAAAACTCGTTAAAACGTTTCTCTGCCAGTTTAATCAAAAAAACAGTTTGCTCTGGATGAAAACCTTCCGTAGAGGTAATCATAGCCTGATTTAATTCCAACATGTGGAGCGCCAATATTTCCGCACCATGTTTCTTAGCAAGTGAGACTGCCACTTTTAAGGCATATTCAGACTGTTGAGAAAAATCTAAGGGTACTATTATTTTTTTCATGATATATCTATTTTTAACGATTAGGGCAGTATTAAACAGTCATAGAGAACAATCTTCTTTTGGGCTCTTTTTGATGTAACAGCACATCGAACGCCATACAAATATTCCTAATAAACGGGCGACCTTTTGCAGTGACTTCAATGCCAGAAGTACCAATGTTGACCAAATTATCCTCCTCCATTACACGTAGCCTATCAACAACCTCATCTATCTTTTCAAAACGTTGACTGAACAAACCCCATGTAGTTTTAAAATTGCACATTAAATTTAAGATGTGTCTTCTTATTACACGGTCTTCATCCGTTAGAATATGACCTCTATAAACCGGTATAATATTATTTTCCACAAGATGCTGATACTCTTCAATGTTTTTTACATTTTGGGCAAAACCATACCAACTATCGCTAATACTTGACGCGCCCAAACCTATCATTGCTTGAGTTCTGGATGCCGTGTACCCCATAAAATTGCGGTGCAAATCTCCTGATTCCATCGATTTATAAAGCGAGTCGGAAGTAAGAGCAAAATGGTCCATGCCTATTTCATGATAACCTACTTCCCCCAATAACGCTTTACCGGTCTCGTATTGTTGTCGTTTTTCATCCGCAGACGGCAAATCAGTGTCTTTATAACCTCTTTGTCCGTTTCCTTTTAACCACGGCACGTGTGCATAACTATAAAATGCCAACCGATCCGGACGCAACTCCTTAGTCCGTAAAATGGTTTCGCGAACATGTTCTTCTTTTTGAAAAGGCAATCCGAAGATAATATCATGACCTATTGATGTATAACCAATTTGCCTAGCCCATTCCGTAACGTTTTTTACGTTAGCAAAGGGTTGAATACGATGAATGGCCCGTTGCACTTTAGAGTTATAATCTTGCACGCCAAAACTAACACGTCTAAAACCAACATCATACAATGCCTGAAGGTGTTCTTTAGTAGTATTATTAGGGTGACCTTCAAAGCTGAACTCATAATTTTCAGCTCTTTTTGCAATACTGAAAATACCTTTAATTAGGTTTTTTAGATGCTGTGGAGTAAAAAAAGTAGGTGTCCCACCACCTAAGTGTAGTTCCTTAACAATAGGTCTTCCTGAAAATAAATCGCAATACAGTTTCCATTCTTTTAGTACGGAACGTATGTACGGTTCCTCTACTTCATGCCTTTGGGTAATGCGCTTATGACAGCCACAGAACGTACACATACTCTCGCAAAAAGGAAGGTGTATATAAAGGCTAATACCTTCTTTGGCATTACTTTCTTCAAAACTTTGAATTAAGCTAGACTGCCACTTTTTACTTGAAAAAGTATCCATGTTCCAATAGGGAACCGTGGGGTAACTTGTATATCGTGGCCCGGCTACATTGTATTTCTGAACTAAACTGCACATAAATTGTATCTTGTTTGATACAAACTTAGTGCTGTTCACCCACAAAAAACATGATATATATCAGGTATGAAAAAATGCGTGTACAACCTCACAATTCTTCACATACAAAACCTTGATTTTTCAATACAGAAGCAACATCAATAGGGTGTTGGTGAGTTTCGACCCGGAGGATGTTATCACAATCCTCCAAGTCAAAATTCCATCGCCCTTCGGGCTCTACCAATCCATTTAATAGTGGCTTCAGCCTTCTTACCTGCTTACTTTTTAAGACCGATGTTTTAAATACCAATACTGTCATCTTGTAGAAATTAAATATCCCCTCTATCCCAAAACATTGGTGGTTCAATTCCTAATGAACGCAAATAGACATACCCCTGACCTCTGTGATGAATTTCATTATCGATAAAATAAAGAATGGCAGATTGAACAGTGCCTTCGTACAGGCCGAAACTTTTTATCTCATCATGAAACCGACCAACATCTATTTTTGACCAGTTTTCATTGATTTCCCTAGTTGCTTCGTCCCACAGTTCCAAGACTTTTTGTTTACTGTTACCATGAGCGATGTTTTCATTTTGTGCGGAAGTCACACCTGTAACAATTTCTTTGGTACCCGGGCCAGCGATACTTAAGAGTTCCTGAACTATTTCAGCATAAGTACGCATACCACCAATTGAATATTCAAAAAATTCTTTCTCAGGAAAATTCTCAATGGTCTTTCTTGTAAGAGCTCTGTGACCTTGCCAATGCGTCAATAGTTCTTCCGGCAGAATAATTTGTTCTACTTTCTCTTTGGATGGATTTGCTGTGTTCATAATCTTAGTTTTTAGATTTGTATTGTTATTACAACAACAAATGTAAAAGCGACAAGTGACAGCAGTTTGTCAGTAGTAAATAGGGTAACCTAATTTTATATAGTAAAGGCTAATTTGGACTGCCTCAACAGGCTTTTATTTAAGCAACCGAGCAAAGTTATAACTCGCATTTTTTAAATTCTCAAAACTGGAAACCATAGCCTCAGGCAATGTGGAAACCCCTCTTACAATGGAGTTCACGTATGTTAAACCAAATTTATCTTGTTGATCTATGGAAATGGAAACCGAACCACACAAGGCAGCAACCGGAACATTTTTCTTTTTTGCAGAAGTAACCACACCATTTATAGTTTTTCCCGAAAGAGTTTGTTCGTCCAACTGGCCTTCCCCCGTAATAATCCAATCGGCATCTGATATGGCCTCGTCAAACTGTGCCAACCCTTTTACCAGTTCAATACCGCTAGTCAGTTCTCCGCGTAAAAAAACAACGGCCCCACCACCAATGCCACCAGCGGCACCGGAACCTTCTATTTTTTGAACTTTTATATTATAGGTTTCAGAGATAACCGTAGCGAAACTCTTCAATCCTTTATCCAAAATTTCTATCTCTTCCTCGGAAGCCCCTTTCTGTGCTGCATAAATTTTTGCAGCCCCGTTCTTGCCATAAAACTTATTGGAGACATCACAGGCAATTTTAAACTTTGCATCCGCCAATGCTGGATGTACATTAGTTGTATCTATACTTTTAACTTTATCTAAATTGCTTCCTATAGGTTCTAGATCTATACTAAAATCAGCTTTGAATTTATATCCCAGGGCATTGGCCATACCCATACCGCCGTCATTTGTAGCACTTCCGCCTATACCCAAAATAACCTCTTTAGCTCCTCTTTCCAAGGCATCTGCAATGAGCTCGCCCGTACCAAAAGTAGTGGTGTTCATACAATTTCTATCCGCATCTTCCAATAGCTTGAGTCCGGATGCTTCGGCCATTTCAATATACGCAATATGACTCTCCGGTGCATAAAGGTACGAGGCGCTGATGGGTCTGAACAGAGGGTCGTTAACGGTAATGGTTATTTTTTCGCCCTGTATATAATGTTTGACCACATCTATTGTTCCGTCACCACCATCCGCCAAAGGCATTAGCACAATTTCAGCTTCTTGGAACACATGTCTCAAACCCTCTTCTACGGCAGAACAGAACTCAAAACCTGTGAGCGAACCTTTATATTTATCGGGAGCGATTACAATTTTCATACTGCGAATTTTTAGTTAAATACAGTGGGTAGCAACAAGCAACCACAAAGAATGATTATAAAATACGTCACTAAAATGAATACTTCTTTTCTACCGGCATAGTAAACCACTTCAAGTCCCTCATTTATGGTTCTCTTTACTGTATAACTCACAGCCAAAGCAACTAAAATAGTTACCAAACAACCTAGGGCATTCCACCAGAACCAGAATATTTCCGGTACGTACAACCAAAGGTAAATATTGAACAATACTCCCGCAACGATACCTATGTTAGCACCAAGGGCATGCGTTCTCTTTGTTAGAATTGCTAAAATAAATGCCGCTAAAATAGGCCCATAAAAAACGGAACTGATCTTATTGATCACCTCAATAACGGTACCTTCTATATTACCTGCGAAAAAAGCAAAGAACAAACATACGAGTCCCCAAAAAATAGATAATAACCTTGAGTAGGACATGTATTGCTTATCTCCCATATTGGGCTTAAACCGTTTAACAAAATCTTCCATAGTCACCGCCGATAACGAGTTTACAGTAGAACTTAAAGTAGACATAGCGGCAGACATAATAGCTACTATGAGAATGCCTATGATTCCGTTAGGTAGATATTTTATTATAAAAACCGGAACTAAAAGGTCGGCTTTTTTACCTTCTAAAGAAGAAATATTAGCTTGGTAGACGCTTTCCATTTGTTCCTGAAAACCTAAATCCTGCATTAACAACGTACCCAAAACCAAGCCCATAATACAATAGGTAAGTGTAAAAGGAAAACGTAAAAGGCCATTTGCCATCATCAACTTTTTCAAGTTGGACATACTGCTCGATGACAATAAACGCTGTGATTGCGTCTGGTCCGTACCGTAATATGATGCGTATAAAAAGAAACCACCGATGACCATAGGCCAGAAACCGAATTCGTCATTTCCATCGGCATTACTAAACCCCCATTTATCAAAATCGATGGCGGTAATACGATTCTGATCAACATTCGCTAGGAAGTTTTCTACACCGCCAAGCTCACCAAAACCATAGACCAGACAGATGATAATACCCAAGAATAAAATACTCATTTGAATAACGTCTCCCCAAATAACCGCTTTCATACCCCCTTGAAAGGAATAGACCATGGTAATAACCCCAATTATCAAAACCGATATCCAAAAATCCAACTGTATTGTAGCTTGTAGTATAAGTGCCATGGTATACACCATAACACCCGTAGCCACAGACCGGCTGATTTGGAAAACAAAACTTATTAATAACCTAGAAGATGCATCAAATCTAGTCTCCAAATACTCATAGACACTTACAATACCAGACTTGTATAAGGTGGGCAATACAGCTACGAGCAAAAATGCCATGGCCAGTGGCACCCCCAGCTCATAAGTTAACCACTGCATACCTCCACCATCTTTGAGGCCCACAAATGCCGGGGCCGAAATAAAACTAATTGCGGAAAGTTGTGTCGCCATAGCCGAAAGACTTAAAGGCAACCAAGAAGTTTTTCTTCCCCCTAGAAAATAATCTCCCCCTGAACTATTCTCCTTGAACAAAAACCCAAGGCCCAAAAAAGCTACTAAGTAAAGAACGATTATGATATAGTCTAAATAATTCATGAGTATATTTTCTTTTGGTTTGGTTCTTAACTTTCATTTCCGTTCCGTGAACAGAATATGATTTTACGCTATTTGTTAATCTTAACACTAAGATACAGCAGAAATATCTTACAAATAATTGATATATAGACTCTCCATGGCGGAAATTGGAACAACAAATAACAATTTACCACCATTTTGAGTCTAATGAGAACAAGGAAGGCTCAACAACTAGCAACTAATTAACGTTAACCACCAAGAGAATGGTTATACGAACACTTAGGTTTCCCTATCCTCACAAAAAAAATCTAACTTTTAAACAGGTCTATTAAGAGCGCAGCGGTCCATGAGAAATTGTCCCCACCGTATCCTTTTCGGGTTTCTTCTCCGGTATCTTTTCTGCAATCGAAATACTCAAAAAAGCCATCACGCTCCACAAGGTCAATTGAATCTTGCTTAACTCGCTCTGCAATCTCTTTATACCCGTAATCTTTCAATCCGCGGTACAGCATCCAATTCATATTGATCCAGACGGGACCTCTCCAGTATTTTCTAGGATTAAAGCGGTCATCAGTGGGGTCAAAAGATGCACATAAATATTTATCATCACCTCCAAAACGCTCCATCATGGTATTGACCAAAACTTCGGCTCTTTCTTTGCTAGGAATAGCAGCAAACAACGGAGAGAAAGATGAAGATGAAATATGGCGAATTGGTTTTTCATTTCTTAAATCATAATGCACGTAAGCGCCCAATTCCGTATCGAACAACTTCTCATTAAACGAAGCGATGCTCTTTTCTTGATTTTTACGGAGGTAGGCTATTTTATCTTCATGGCCACCAATCAATTCATATAGCTCCATTAATGCTTGATTGGACTTGATGAGCATGGCATTAAACAAAGGGTCTTGTACCAAAAAAGGGGATAATTCAGCAATTTTGACATCATCATAATTGTTTTGCTTTGCTATGTCAATGATGTACAGGTAGTGGTCATACTCCCTTTTAGAAGGTCGCTGAGAGGCGTCTACATGTGTAGTATCTTTTCGCTCAAAAGTATATTCTGGCGGATTCATAGTATCCCAAATATCATCCCACACCGGAGAATTATCCGTACCCGACTCCCAGTTGTGATAAATGTACATAAGACCTTCATTCTGCGGATCACGATTCTCGTAGAAATACACATGATTGTCATACACCTTATCTATCTGACTTTTAATAAAGTCCAACATATCTTCTTTATCATCAACAATATTGAGCATATCTTGAAGAATAAACCCCGTAACCGGAGGTTGGGTCATTCCTGTAGATTTATATTTTTTAGATGAAAGCGGATGCACATCCGACCTATGGAAATCGTGGCCTGGAAAATAAGAATCGTCATCTGTGTGAAACACAATATGTGGTATAAAACCATTGCCCCATTGTGAATTCAACAAGGTCTCTATTTCTTTTTTTGCGTGATCTACATTGTAATGGGTAAGACCTACCGCAATGAAACCGCTATCCCATTTCCATTGAAAAGGATAAAGTCCTTTACTAGGAATGGTAAAACCTCCTTCTTGAAAATTAACGTCTAAAACGTCTTGTGCCCTTTTTATTAAACTTTTGCTCATAACATGCGTAATATAAAAACACACTGGCAGCAAGCCACCGCCAATGTGTCTCTGAATTAAAAACTAAACTCAAATGCTTTTTAGAAGTTGAAGGTAGCCGTCAAGAAAAATCTTCTTGGAAGAATAGGACGACCTACAAAGAATTCAGATTCGCTCTGACCGGCAGCACCTGCTCTTGGGTTACCTTCAGTAACACCATCACTATCAAAAAGGTTGAAGATGGAGAACCCTAAACGAACCGACTGGTTTTCTTCTGGCTTCCCAAAAGTGTAACCTGCACCCAATCTACCGATTGGAATAGCATCCAATTCTATATCATTTACATCAGAAGAATACTTGCTTCCCGTGTAGTTTACACCAAAGTTTGCATCAAATCTACTGTTATCGTAATATGCGCCCAATGACCCTAAGAAGTTAGGCTGTCTAGCCAATTCATTACCTACATTGGTTTCGGTAGAAGTACCATTTACCAAATCAAAATCTGTGTTTTTTGTAATCTCATGACCTTGGTAGGTTACCGTTCCTCTAAGATTAAAATTATCAGCAACTCTATAATCACCAGTAGCCTCCAAACCAATTGTTCTAGTATCTTGTTCTGAACGGGTCTCATCTATCAATTGACCACCAACAATAGCTTGTTGTATTTTAATTCTATCTTTTAGAGCCACATAATAAGCAGCAACAGAACCAGAGAATTTAGAAGTACCGAATTTAGCACCCGCTTCAAATTGAATAATGTTTTCAGGATCATACGCTAGTTCAGAAATACCAGCTACAGGTGCAAAACCTCTAATTTGCGGAAAGAAGTATCCTTTGGAAAAGTTAGCATACAAGTTGGTTGCATCACTCAACTCATAAAGGCCTGCTAAAGAAACTGCCCAACCGGAAGCCTCTACCGAAGATCTGATAAAGCTACCATCAGCAGTTTGAACATCACTCAACGCAGTAGTCAATTCAGGATTGTCATAAACTGTTGCACTTGTTATTCCACCTCTACTGTTCTCACCATCTGTGTGCTCATATCTAAAGCCAACATCAAAACGCCATCTATCAAAAATCATCTCATCCGTAAGATAAAATGCCAATCTGTTTTGAGACAAGAAGTTATTTGAAGTTTGACCGATACGGTCATATAAACCTCCTTCTGAATACACTACATTCTCTCCACCTGCATCCGTATAATTTAAGTTTACCAATCTAGGCGCATTATTAAATTCGGATAGCACGCGGTACTGGTAGTTTACATCTTCAGCTTCTGTACGTGCAATGAAAGTACCAACCGTTATGTTGTGGCTTCCACCATTCATTGTCTCAATACTTTTAGTCAAAGAAGCTTCTCCCGAGTAATCCGTCATTGGACGTAAACGATCTACATGAAGGTTATCGATTACCAAATCAGAACCGTTTATTTGAGAATTAGGGTTTCCACTTTGATACTGCGCGGAGTACCCCTGATTTCCAGGAGCAATGCTCTCTACATAATTATCAAGAGTTATTGGATTGGCATTATCTCCGCTTCCTCCAACATATAACGCAAAATTATGCTTGTAATTGGCATACCTTACCTTTGATTTAAATCTTAAATCATCTTCAAACCTATAGTCAAAATCGGCCATTAAATATCCCCCAGTAGTAGAAACACCATCTGCAATAGGGCTATTGTACGTACCATCCGGCGTAAGGAAAGAAGTATTTGCCAATTCCCCTGTCAATAACTGCTCTACCGGTTCTCCATCATTTCCCGCCAAACGCTCCCTACTTCCTCCTGATAAAGGAATAGGAAGGTAGAACTGGGCCTTATCATTTATAAACTGACCATGTACGGTAAATGTACCTTTATCAAATTTCTTCTTGATATTAGCCCTAAACTGCACCCCTTTTGTAGGCAAACCTGTATCTATAGGACCACGGTCATATCTTACAAAACCTGTAAAAGCATAGTAGGTATTTGAGTCTTCTCCACCCAATTGGCCACCTGTATAGAAATCGGTTTTTAAACGTCCCATATTGGCAACTTCAAGGTTTATTACATTACCAGGATTGGTGTCTCCCGTTTTACTTGTATAGTTAATGATACCCGCTACAGAACCTGCACCGTATAAGATGGCAGAACCACCACGAACAAATTCCACTCCTTTAAAGCCAATATCCGGTCTTGCGTACACATCATGAGCAGAAGAGTTAAGGCCAAACGTACTCATTAATGGCATCCCATCGTATTGTAACGGGTTAAACACATATTGACCACCAGAAGGAAGACCCCTAACAAATACGTTGGTAGCCGTTTCACCACCACCACCTTCAGCGGTAATACCTGGCACACTTCTTAAAATATCTGCCTGACTGTTAGCTGATAGTTTGGTTATCTCTTTCATTTTTACCGAGCTGATAGATAAAGGCGCCTGCTTTTGAGATCTGAATGTACTAGACGCCGTTAAAACAACCTCATCTAGCTGCTGACCGCCTTCTTGAAGCACAAAATCTACCGTTAATGCTGTTCCGTTTAAATCAACCGACTTATCCAAAGTGGTAAAACCTAAATATGAAGTTCTCAGTACTTGACTGCCTTCTAGGTCCGTTGAGAATGTATAATTACCGTCAAAATCAGAGGTAGTACCCGAAGTGCTACCTACTATAATAATATTTGCCCCAGGAATTGGTTCTCCCGCGCTGTCCGTAATGGTTCCGGAAATTTCCGTCTGGGCAAAGACACCAGTACTAAGAAGAAGACCGACAACCGCAAAAAATGCTTTTTTCATAATTGTAGTTTTAAAGTTGAGTGATATTGAGTTTTATTAATTTGATAATACAGGACCAAAACTATTGGAATATCATATTATTTCGACAAAATTATTGCAAATTTGCTATGCAAACGTTACCGCAATCGTTTGCAATTCGTAAATTTATCCTAAAATTATTTACATAAGCCTGAGAATCAACACCCTTTTTGAGATTATGAGCAAGAGACACAATACCACCCTAAAGGAATTAGCCAAAGAATTACACCTCTCTGTTTCAACAGTTTCCAGAGCGCTAAACGATCACCCGGATATTAATGCAAAAACAAAGCAAAACGTAAAAAATTTGGCACGTCAGATGAACTACTCCCCAAATTTATTTGCCAGAAGTTTTAGATCTCAAAAGACAAATATCATAGGAGTAGTCGTTCCCAATATTTCGCACTACTTTACTTCTACCGTACTCAAGGGAATATTGGAAGAAGCCGAAATACAGGGATACCGAATAATTATATCCGAATCTAACAATAGTGAGACCAAACAGACCGAAATGCTAAATACCATGACCCAATTTGGTGTTGATGGTATTTTAATGTCACTAACCAGAAAAACCGTAAAAGTAGATGACCTGCTAAAAACTTTGAACCGCGTACCTATTGTCCTATTTGATAAAGTATCACAAAAAATACCTTGTACCCAGATTGTAATTGATGAGGAGCAAGCCGCTTTTAATGCTGTTGAGCACCTTATAGAAATAGGAAAGAAACGTATAGCCATTATTAAAGAAACGGAAAACTCGTACAATTCTGAAAAGCGATACGCCGGTTACCTGAGAGCTTTGGAACATCACGGGCTTCCTATCAGAGAAAAAATAATCCTGAGCACGGAAGATATTTCCCTCATTCATGGCAGACGTCTGACCAACATTCTTTTAAGCATGAAAAAGCGCCCAGACGCAATTTTCGCCATTACGGACAATGCTGCTATTGGAGCTATAAAAGCCCTTAATAAGTTTAAGGTTAAAATACCCGAAGAAATTGCTGTGGTCGGTTTTAGCAACTCGTCTAACTCTAAAATTATTCAGCCGGAATTAACCACTGTAGACCAACCTGGTAATAAAATTGGGCGTACCTCAGTAAAATATCTCATTGATGAAATAGAAAACCCATCTAATGATGTTATCACCAAAACGGTGGAAATAAAAACAACCTTAGTGGTTAGAGACTCTTCATTAAGAGCTTGACCTACATTTTTCCGCAAACCTGCTGACAAACGGTTGTCACACTGCACACCTTACTTTGTAGAAAGTGTACAATTTGCACGATAACCTTAAAAAAATGAAGTTCCGATATGATTCAGTCCATCATCTGAAGTTTTATCTTTGGAATATATATCGCAACCTTATGGGCCTGAACACAATAAACAGATTTGACCGCATTGTAGCTATATTAATTCAACTACAATCTAAACGTATTGTAAAAGCCCAAGAATTGGCCGACCGTTTTGATGTTAGCCTACGTACCATCTACAGAGATATTCGTTCGTTAGAGGCATCCGGTGTACCCATTTCTAGCGAAGCTGGTGTTGGGTATTCCATAATGGAAGGATACCGTCTACCGCCCGTAATGTTCACCAAAGAAGAAGCTGGCAGTTTCGTAGCGGCTGAGAAATTAATGCAAAAATTCACCGATACTTCTTTAGGTTCCCATCACAAATCCGCTATGTACAAGGTAAAGTCGGTGTTAAGAGGGAAAGAAAAAGATTGGATTTCCACTTTAGAGGCTCAGGTACTAATTGACCCATCACAAACTCCTTTTGACGAAAACATACCCAACGCCCTAGAAATCCTTTTTGAAAGTATAGCAGATAAGAAACAGGTTTTTCTAAAGTATCATTCCCTTAATTCCGAGAAACCCTCTGACCGTTTCGTTGAACCCGTAGGCCTTTTTCATGAAAACAACTTTTGGTATGTATTGGCTTACTGCCTGGTCCGTAAAGATTATAGGCAATTCCGAACAGATAGAATGTTACGTATAGCGAGAACGGAGAAGCTCTTTACGCTAGAACACGGCATGTTAGATGACCATTTACTCAAAAGACCGGATACAGAGAAGACTAAAATTGTTATTTCCGTTGATAAAAGCGTAGCTCGCTATATCTCGGTTGGAAGAAAACAATATGGTTTTATATCTCAAGAGATTAAAAAGGACAAAATTCTTATGACCTTTATGACAGCAGATGTAGTCAATGGTTTCCCCAGATGGTATTTGATGTTTGGCGATTATGCTGAAATAATTGAACCGCTAAGCCTAAAACAAAGGGTTATTGAAATTCTTAAGGAGACCCAAAACCGACTCACATAAAATATTTAAACGACCTACTGCTTCAGTATTTCAGTTTACAAATTTCAAAACTTGCAACTGCTATTAATTAAATCACTAAAGTCTAGCAATCCACAACATGTCAAAAAATTGTTATGTAAATAGAAATGACCTACAAGTTTTCAGGTTAAAACCTTATTTTAGCGGCTCTCAAAAAAAAGAAAGACATGACCTTATTATTAATGGCCGCTGGTAGCGGTAGCCGATACGGAAAACTGAAACAATTTGACGATTTAGGCCCTAACGGCGAATTCTTAATGGAATTTGGCATTTATGATGCCCTTAAAAACGGTTTTGACCATATAGTTCTCATTACTAAAAAGGAAAATGTTTCTTTAGCCGAAGACCATTTGCGTCCTAAATTACCTGCCAACATTAAACTAGATGTTTTGGCTCAAGAAATTACGGATTTACCAGAAGGATGTTCTTTTTCCGGTGAGCGTAAAAAACCTTGGGGAACGGCACATGCAGTTTGGACGGCGAGAAACGTGATCAACGGTCCTTTTGCCGTTTTAAATGCCGATGATTTCTACGGACAGTCCGCTTACGCAAACGCCGCTAATTTTGCGCGCGAGCATAACAATGACAATACGTTTGCCCTTGTTGGCTATACATTAAAAAACACCCTATCAGAACATGGTTCTGTATCCAGAGGGGTTTGCCAAGTAGACGGAGATGATTTAGTTTCCGTAGACGAGCGTTTAAAGCTTGAACCAAAAGATGGTAAAGTACTTGATCTTGATTCAGGAAACGAATATACAGGTGAAGAGCAAGTTAGTATGAACTTCTGGGTTTGTCAACCTTCTATTTTCGATAAAATCGAAAGCGAGTTCAGAACGTTCCTTGCTGATGATAATCTAGCCACAACTAGTGAGCTCTATATTCCAAAGACAGTTCAAGAAATGCTACAGGCAGGTGAGATAAAAGTAAAAGTAGTACCATCAGGCGGTGATTGGTTTGGTGTGACTTACGCCAGTGACCGCGAAAAAGCTGTGGCTAACTTACAAGCTAAGACCGATGCAGGAAAATATCCTGCTCCGCTTTGGCCAAAACAATAATGAGTACGTATTCTAACGAAGAACTCAATGAATTACTAGGGCACTTTTCCGTGCCCAAAACAAAGTACTTGATCAAACCGTTAACGGACGGTTTGATCAATGATACTTTTCTGGTATATGATACCACCACCCCATTATACATATTGCAACGTGTAAACCATCTTGTATTTACCAATGTAAAAGGGTTGATGAACAATGTTCAACAAGCTTTTAAATATTTGGAAGATGAAGATTACACCAAAATAATCTTAGTGCCGCCTAAAACAGGAGGCAGTCACTACACTTCTTCTACTGGCAACCATTGGCGCGTCATGACCTATTTAAATGGAAGTACCGCCTATAACACTACAGAAGACACCAATATTGCTTTCGAAGCCGGAAGAATCATCTCCAAATTCAATTCTCTTTTACGGCAAGCGGACCTAGAAGATTACGTGGATACCATTCCTCGATTTCATGATATAAGTTTACGCCAAGATCAATATAAATCCGCTCTAAAAACTGCAGCTCGGGAAAAACTAAAGATTGCAGAAAAAGCGATTGTATTCACAAATGAGGTTTTAGAGAAATTAACTGCTTTAGATTTAAAAAACTTACCTGTAAGAGTTTGCCATAATGACACCAAATTGAACAATATTCTCTTTTCTAAAGAGACCAAAAAGGCACTTTGTCTTATTGATTTGGACACCCTTATGAAAGGTTATTTTCTCTATGATTTTGGTGATGCCGTTCGCACCATTGTCAATACAGCTGTGGAAGACGAAAAAGACCATGATAAGATTATTTTTGATAAAAATCTATTTGAAGCTTTCATAGAAGGCTTGGCTGTCAATGGCTCGTTTTTAACCAAAGCTGAAATTGACATTTTACCATGGGGTGCCGTTCTCATGCCCTTTTTGCATGGCATACGGGCTTTCACGGATTATCTTAACGGCAATGTATATTATAAGGTAGCTTACGAAAATCAAAACTTAGATCGCTGTCTTAGCCTTTATAATTTCACTCAAAAGTCGTTGAACCATTTAGACTATATGACTGCGGTCCTCAATGAAAAGCTTCGTTAATGTCAAAACACCTGTTCTTCATAGGCGAATACTGAACGGAACCTATAATATCTCTTTACATTCATACGTCTAGTGTTGGTTTAAACGTACTTTCAAAAACAAACCTAGAATAAAAGGTAGGTTAGCCAACAACTATTGTATTTTTACTACCTTGAAAATTAATTGCCAATATTCCATAGGTGTTAACTAGGTTTCTGGTTTTATGTCCAAAAAACTTTTCTCAACATTAGTATGTATACTTTGCTTTCTGTGTCTTCATGCGCAAGAAAGTAAACTTGAATTCTCGCAAAACTATACCATTTTTGATGGTTTGGCCCATAATGGCGTTACCTCTATTCTTGAGGATTCTAGAGGATACATTTGGGTAGGAACTTTTGAAGGTTTGAACCGTTATGACGGATACGAATTTAAAACTTTCAAAAACACACTTAACAATGATCTTTTTGTAAGCAATCGTATTAGGTCTCTTAAAGAAGATACCAAGGGCAATATCTGGATCGGGACGGATGAAGGCATATCATTGTATGATTACAATTTGGAAAAATTCACCAATATCTACTCCAATCAATTGGCAAAAAAAGGAGTTAAAGGGCCTGTCGTAAGAGACATAGCAATAAATGAAAGTAAAAAAACAATACTCTGCGCTACCGAAAAATATGGCGTATTAATCTTTAATGAAGACTACACTTTAAAAGAAGAGTATTCTCCCACCGCTTTTTACCAAAATGGAGCTGTTGACTTTTCAAAATCAATTGCAATAGATGATAATACTTATCTCTATGCAACCTCGGTGGGCCTACTTTCTTTGAACTTAACAGACCAGCAGTTTACAAAACTAGTTCCGGATGAAATAGATAACAGCCAGTCTGTTTTACAGATAGATGACCATACTATTTTAGCCACACTCAGAAGTGGTTTCGCCGTCCTATCCTATTCAAAAGTTGGTGACACTTATAAATACAGTGTAGTAAAAAATAATATTTTACCCTCCCGGAATTTCAATAGCTCCGGCTTTGACCATCAAAATAACATCTGGCTGGGCACCCTAAATAGGGGCGCTGTCCGTATTAACGACATTACTAGTTTGTACAAGGACTCAGGTCCGGATTATTCCCTGTTCGAACTGAAAAACAAACAACTTCGCATGAGTTGTTTTCAAGCCACATCCAATAATAAATTTTGGGTAGGTACTTTTGACAAAGGGATTTTCCGGTTTGACCTGAAGAAAAATCCGTTTAAGGATTTTAAAGGAAAAAGCCCTTTTGAATTTGGAGTAAGTGACAGACATTTAATTCAAGTTGCCGCCTTAGATGACCACAGTGTTTACCTTACGAAAAATCAGGGAGGCTTAGCACTATTTAATACCGAAGCGAGCAAATTTGAGCCCCTCCCATTTGAACTCCAGGAAAAATTTACCTCAAGAATCAACTCAATTTATGTAGACACCAACAAGAGAACCTGGATGAAAGTAGCTCAAGAAGGCTATTTTATGTTAAATACAGGTGAAGAAACTCCAACGCCCATCGACACAAGTTCACTACCGGAATTTTCGGAAATAGAATCGTATAAAATTACGGAGGATAAAAAGGGGAACATTTGGCTAAGTACTAGAATAGGAGTTTATAAATTATCGGTAAGCGAAAAAGGTGCTGTTACAAGGATAGAAGCACTTAACGACAATCCGTATTTTGAAAATTTTAAAATTACCCTGGCCCGCTATATTTATGCGGACCCAGAATACGATTTTATTTGGGTAGGAACAGCCGAAGACGGTCTCTTTAGAGTAAACATTGAAGGTGACCCTCTATTAAAAGATGCGAAAATCAAACATTTACGGATAGACAAAAAAGAAGGCGGCCTGCCCAACAATTTTGTTTCCGCCGTTATAAGATCTCCCGATGGATGCTTATGGATAGGAACCGAAGGAGCCGGGATCTGTAAAGTAGAAAATAGTGAGAAGGAGCCCATTTTTATTCCTTTTTCCGAAAAAGATGGACTTTCCAACAACGTTGTAAAAAGCATTAACATTGACAATGAAGGCAACCTTTGGATTGCTACAAATGTGGGTCTGAATAAATTTTACCCTAAAGAAAAAAAGTTCAGGAAATTCGGCAAAGAGGATGGACTCCCCTTTGAAGATTTTTGGTACGCTTCCTCTTACTTAAAAAATGGCACTTTGGTATTGGCCGGTCTTGAGGGCTTCTCCTATTTTAAACCAGAATCAATCACCGATTCCGAACTACTGCCCACTTTACATTTTGGAGATTTCAAAATATTCAACAAAACTGTTTTTCCTCAAGATACGGTCAATAAAAGGGTGTTGCTTTCCGAACGGCTTCATGATGGCCAAAAGTTAAAATTAAGATACGATGAGAATGTTTTTACAGTAGAGGCTTTATCCCTGCATTTTGCTTCCACAGAAAATCACTTTCTAAAATACAGACTTTTACCCGTAGACCAGAATTGGCTACAGACTACCTCTGATCAACGCATGATCAACTACAATGGTTTACAGCCTGGAACCTATTCATTAGAGGTAGCGGCATCAAACTCCATTGGAGAGTGGACCGCTCCCAAAACGCTTAACATAGTTATTTCCCCTCCATTTTGGAAAACTCCCTTGGCCTATATTCTTTATGCCTTGGCTTTCTTTTTAATTCTGGGTATTGTGCTCTATAATATTATAAAAGTACAATCGTTGCGCTACAACATTCAATTAGAGCAAATAGAAAAAGACAAGGTTAAAGAGGTAAATGCGGCCAAACTTCGGTTTTTTGCAAACATTTCCCACGAACTAAAAACACCGCTCAACCTAATTGCCAGTCCGGTTAAACTGCTGTCCGAGCGTTACAAAGACAATATAGATTCTCAGGAAAAACTGAATATCGTGGCCCGCCAATCCAAAAAAATAGCACAGCTTATAGACCAAATTCACGATTTTGAGCGGGTAGATGCCAATTTAATGGAAATGAACTATTCAAGATTTTATTTTGATGAGTTTATAGCAAGCCTAGTCCCTGACTTTCATTACCTGGCCTACAACAGCCACAAAAGGTTAGAAGTCGTTTCTAAAAATTCAAATATTGTGGTATCTGCAGACCGTGATAAACTAGAAAAGGTGTTTAATAACCTTTTGAGTAATGCCTTTAAATATACTGGAACCAATGATCTTATTACAATTACCTATGTAAGTGATGACAAAGACCTTCTTGTTTCCGTAACCGATACGGGAAGGGGCATTCATGATGATGATTTACCTCATATTTTTGAAAGGTTCTATCAATCCCGAAAAAGAGAGAGCATACATTCTACAGGTTCGGGCATAGGGCTCGCTTTTTCCAAAAAATTGGTAGAAATGCATTATGGTTATCTGGAAGCTTTTAGTGAAATAGGGGTTGGCACAACTATAACCGTGCGTCTACCGGTGGTCAAAAAAGAATCTACGGACGACCAGGCTTCCAAAGAAAATGCTATCATAACGGCCGAAAATGAGGTGTCAGATGCAGAAACTACGATAGCAAAGACTGAAGTTTCCAAAATTAAAACAAGCGGTGACCACTCAGAAAATCTTATCTTTTATGTGGAGGATGTGCTAGATATGCGGCTCTACGTATCTAAAGTGCTTTCTAAATTCTTTAAGATCAAAACATTTACCAACGGAAGGGAATGCCTAGATGCCATGGAAGACCAATGGCCAGATTTAGTCATAAGTGATATTCAAATGCCGGTCATGAACGGATTGGAACTTTGCAAACGTATTAAGGCAGATATAAAAACAAGTCACATTCCGGTTATATTACTTACTGCGTTAGATGATATTGAAAATCAGATTCAAGGTATCAAAGATGGTGCGGATGCCTACATTAAAAAACCTTTTGATGCCCGCCAGTTGGTAGCTCGCACGGAAGCTCTGCTGGAAAATAAAAAACGATTACGGGAACGTTTTAAAATAGGGATTCCACTTACCAAGGACAACAACCTCAACATTAGAAACGATAATGCGTTTCTTGAAAAGCTATATCATCTCATGGCCGAAAATCTAGATAATCAAAATCTAGATATGGACCAATTTGCACGTCAATTGTACCTCAACCGAACGCATTTCTATCAAAAAGTAAAAGCCTTAACGGATAAAACTCCGTTTGAAATGCTGAAAATGTATCGATTAAAAAAGGCCGCGGAACTATTGGTACAACAACCAGACCTATCCGTCAACGAAGTCTACACTATGACGGGTTTTAAAAGTCGAACACATTTTAGCAAGCTCTTTAAAGAAATGTATCATACCACCCCAGGGAAATATGCTTCCCAGAAAAACGACTAAGAAACATCCAGTTTTATTAAGTCAAAAAAACCTTCAATTCACATTCCGTAAAGAAAATGAGGTTATACCTAGTACAACTTCACTTCTCGCTTACGAAAGTCCATTCGACTTAGAATTCCTCCAGGTAACCGATAAATAAGGGTTTTACCGTCTCTCAACCATATCCTCAAAATCGGCATTATTAATTTCTGAATACATAATATTTACGCACGAATACATCGTTTTTAGTGCGAAAAATACCTTTGTCCCATGTCAATGTTAAAAAATTAACATTTTGACTTTTTACATTTTCTCTCAACTAAATTTTAATAACTCAACTCAAACTATGAAAAAAAACAGGCCTAAAATTCCACAGTGTTGGTTGTTTTCGCTTTGCGTTTTGACATTGCTAACTTGCAGTGCCACTTTTGCACAAACAACTGTTACCGGTACAGTAATCAGTACCCAAGATGGTATGCCACTGCCAGGAGCCAATGTTTTGGTAAAAGGTACTACTATAGGTATCGTTACTGATTTTGACGGTAATTATTCAATTGATGTGCCTTCTAGCTCGGATATTTTGATATTCAGCTACATTGGTTATAGCACACAAGAGACAGCTATTGATGGCAGAACAACCATAGATATTTCCTTAGATACGGATTCTGCAAAATTAGATGAAGTAGTCGTTATTGGTTATGGTACATCTACCAAACGAAAAATGGTAGGCGCCATAACCACTTTAGCACCTGAAAAATTAGAACAGACCCCTTTCAATAATGTGGGCGAAGCTTTACAGGGTCAGGTATCTGGTCTTATAGTTGAAAATAGTGGCGGTGCTCCTGGTAGTTCTCCCGCTATATCCATCCGTGGTGGTGGCTCGCCTTTATACGTAATTGATGGGGTTATTACAGAAGAACAGGATTTTAACACGATCAACTCCAATGATATAGAAAGTATCAGTTTTCTAAAAGATGCAGCGGCTACAGCGGTTTACGGATCTAGAGCTGGTAACGGTATTGTATTGGTAACTACAAAACGAGGAAAAGACGGAAAAATAAATGTCAACTACTCGTACAATTATCAAATGAGCCAACCCACCATATTGCCAGAAATGATGAATTCTTACGAATTTGCCCAGGTTCAAAACGCCGCAAGTGCCTATGAAGGTATACCTGTACCATATTCTCCCGAACAACTGGAGACTATAAGAACTCATGCCGATCTTGACACGTACCCTGATAATAACTGGCCGGACTTAACGCTTAAAGAGTTTGCGCCCGAGCAACGCCATAACCTTTCTCTTTCCGGAGGTGATAAAAAGACCAACTATTTTGTTTCGATGGGCTATATAGACGAAGGAAGTCTGCTAAAGGAAGATGTAGTCAACTATAACCGCTTCAACGTTAGAAGTAATGTTACTACTAAGTTTGAAAAAATAGGACTTGAAGTTGGCGTTAACCTAAACTCAAGTATTGAAAACTACGAAGAGCCTTCTGCCGGAATGTACGGTGTATGGCGTGCCGTAAACCAAAATACGGACCCACTTTACCGCGGCTACAACCTAGACGGCACTTTAGCTGGTGGCGGTAACGGCGATAATCCACTTGCGCTAACTGATAAAGATGCAGGCTACAATCAAACAAGAGATAAATTCATTAATGCTCAATTAGATTTAAAATGGCAAGTACCTACTGTTGACGGTCTAAGACTAGGTGTAATGGCCAATTACCGAGATGGTGATGGATGGGGCAAATTATGGGAATACAACGTGCCTCTGTACATGCAGGACGGATCGCTCACACCACAAACTCCTCCTGCATTAAGTGTAAACTCCTATTACAGCAACAGACTTTATTTTGAATCTAGTGCCAACTATTCACGAACCTTTGGCATGCACGGTCTTGATGCTACGTTTGTCTATAACCAAACTACGAGTAACTATGCCGATTTAGGTGCGTCCAGAAGAAATTATTTATCCGGTGCGGTAGACCAACTTTTTGCCGGCCCCGCAGTTGGAAAAGATAATGATGGTAGTGAGCGCGAGGCTGCCAATGCGGGTTATGTTTTTCGACTTAAATATGATTTTGATTACAAGTACATCATTGAGCTTAGCGGGCGTTACGATGGTAATGACAATTTTGCCCCTAAAAAAAGATGGGGCTTCTTCCCAGCCATGTCTTTTGCGTGGAACATTGCCGAGGAAAACTTCATGCAAAAGCTTAAGGATGATAACATTATCAACTCATTAAAATTAAGAAGTTCTTACGGTAAAACCGGGGTTTCAGAAGGCGTAAATAGATTTGGATATATTCCTGTTTACAATTTAGAATCCGGAGTGTACACCATTGGTAATTCTTTGGTAAACGGTTATTCGGAAGGTAATCTCGTAAACCCAGATGAACTTACTTGGTACAATAGGGAGTCGTTTAACTACGGACTTGATTTTTCCACTTTTGGCGATAAATTCAGTGGTACCCTAGAATACTTCTACTATCTCACCACAGGTTTTTTGGTAAGCCCTCAGAATGTCTACTCTCAGCCATTGGGAAAACCGCTACCACAAATCCGGTCAGGGTCTAAGCAGCGTAGAGCTGGTTACGAAGTTTCGTTGCGATACAAAGGAAGCATCAATGAATTCCGATTCGGACTGGGAGGAAATGTCTCTTATTTTGATCAGTTGTGGGAACAATTGGATACTGAAGATGAGGCAACCCTAAACAATCCTTACACTAGGGAAACACATAGAACCGACTACTGGGAAGGCGGTAAAATATTCGTAACGGACGGTCTTTATCAAAACGACCAGGAAATCTTGAACAATCCGCGATTATTAAGTTCCACGGAAACCCAAAACGGTGATATTAGGTATGTAGATTCTAACGGAGACGGTAAAGTAGATGAACAAGATAAAAGATTAGTTGGCCTGCCTTCTCAACCGCACCTTACCTATGGTATAGATTTTAACATGAGTTACAAAGGATGGTTTATGAACGGGCTCTTTCAAGGTGCCGGAAACCGCTATATTGGTTTTGACCGATTTATAGCTGCGGAGGCAAAAAGGTTAACATACACTTATCAATTAGACTATTGGACTCCACAAAACACAGATGCCGAATATCCAAGACCGGTTACTTCGGTAGACGTTAACGGAGGAAATAATGATATCGTCAGCAATCCTTCAGATTACTTTCTTAAAAATGCCAAATATTTTAGACTGAAAAATATTCAACTTGGATACGACCTTAAAAAGACTTTTTTGGCGGACAACAACTGGATTTCCTCTTGTAAAATCTTTGCTAGCGGAACGAACATTTTCACTGTTTCACCGGTGAAAGACTACTTTGATCCAGAGCAGGTACAAGGCAGCGACAACGGCACAAACAGCTACGGATACCCAGTACAGCGCACCTATTCATTTGGTATAAACCTCGGATTTTAATTCTAAAAAACTAATGATGAAGAACGTATATATAACCCTATTTTTTATTTCGGTCGGCCTCATGACATTCTCATGTAACGACGACCTTTTAGATACCGAACCCCTAGATAAATACACTGAACAAGATATTTGGAGCGATGCTAACCTTGCCCAAGGTTTTATCTATAACACCTATAATTCTGTGTTACCAGAGTTATTGGTAAACCCAGCGGACCCTGACCCTAAAGGCGGTGGGGCCGGCAATGATGACTTTACGGACAACACCGTACTGGTTCAAGCCAATAAAGTTGCTTTAGACCTAATCGACCCATTTTTTGATGCCGGTTGGGCCAAGAACAATTCCTACTACTGGTATGGTAACGCTCCTCTCGGTTTAAAAAATCCTATTAAAGAAAATTCTTTTGAAGTAATTAGAGATTGTAATCTGATCATTGAAAAGACAACAGCTTCTGAAGGGATTCCCGAGAATATCAAACCAGGATTAATAGCACAAGGCAAAATGCTACGTGCGCTTATGTATTATTCAAAAGCGCGCTTGTTCGGCAAATATGTCATTGTTGATAGGGTTCTTACGCAAGAAGACGATTTAAAACTTCCTAGAACAGAGACCATCAAAGAAACGTATGACTTTATCATTAAAGACTTGCAAGAGGCCGCGGCAGCCCTTCCTGTGGCCAGCAATGCTGAAGCAGGTGAACTTACAAAAGGAGCCGCCTACGCCATGCTCGCAGAAATTGCCCTTCATGGAGCTGCCTATATAGAAAGTGGAAAACAAGACTATTATGATATTTCCAAAAAAGCAAGTGAAGACCTTTTTGCATTAGGTTATGGTTTAGATCCTAACTATGCCCAAATATTCAACAATTATGATAATGCTTTAAATTCCTCGGAAATTATCCTTGGTCTATATACCAATATTGATGCTACACTTTGTGTTTTAACCCCTATGCAGCGGATTGTTCCTAACATGGAAGTGGCAAAAACCGAAGGCACGCCCAAGCTGAACGAATCGTTTTTAGGGTGGACAACAGCAATGCCATCTGTAGATTTAGTAGATGATTATTTAGTAACCGATACAGACGGAATAGCTAAAAAATGGGATGAAACATCGTACTATCAAGATTTTGAAAGCAATGGCGGATTTCTTTCGGATGCCATTTACAACGAGCATCGTGATGCGCGTTTCTTTGCATCCATCGTACAGGACTCATCACTTCTTTTTACAAATACGGTAACCACTAGAATTGGCGGCAATATGCATTATGAGCAAAGTACCAAAGGTACAGGAGCCTCCACTATCTCAGGATACTTTATTAGAAAAGGTATTTACCCGGATATTGAGGGGTACAAGGCCGTTAACTTCACAAATTATCACCAAGTAATTACCAGATTGGGGCGTGCGTATTTAAATTATGCAGAAGTAATGCTACGTCTCAATGATGCGGAAACGGCAGTTGAGTACATTAATAAAACCAGGGTTCAACATGGTCAACTTCCTGAACTGATGGCAGGCATGACCATAGACGAAGTTTGGGAATGGTATAAAATAGAGCGCCGTGTAGAATTGTTTTTTGAAAACGATAGGTATTGGTCACTTTTAAGGTGGGGAAAAGAAGCCGGAGGTGGTATCATCCCAGAGCTAAACAGTAAAGAGCATACGTATTTTGAGATATCTGAAGATGGCAAAGGGTTTGAGAACAAACCGATAGTATTAAAGCCAAGCAATCAGAAAAAACGCTTTTCAACAAGACGTTACTTGTTTCCCGTACCTGAAAACGAGCGCATTCTTAATGAGAAATTAGACCAGAATCCAGGTTGGTAAATCAACGCCTAATACAAAACCACATACGATGAAAAAATATATAAAATTACTAATGTTCTTGCTTGTAGGCACCTCAATGACCTCATGCTTAAAATCAGATTTGGAGGAGCTTCCCGCATTTAGCGATGCCGAAATCACCAATTTTAGATTTGAATACCGGTGGATAGATGACAGCCAAGACTACAACCGCCTTCAGGTGGTTCAATTGGATACCGAAACAAATATTGACTCAGAAAACCAAAAGGTTACCTGCACAATATCGGTACCCGATTCAAGTGGTGATTTTCCAGAAATAATCCGTACCCAGGTAAGCCTTTCAGATATTGTCGGTTATGCCGATATATCTACTGCGGCCACCTTGGCTCCTTCAAACGGAGCTCCTGCTCTTGGAGAGGTAGGGGATTTTAGCAGCAATAATCTAAACTACGAAGTTACCGCCGCAGATGGGACTAAAGTGATATGGAGTTTGACCATTGCAGAATTCAACAAATAAAACTTAAATGGAATAGCTAACTTACTGCAATAGTTCAACCTACCGGTGAACATCAACTTAACTTAATACCTATTCTCATGATAACTTATGCCATACAAACCTTAGAATTTATTTTAAAATTCAGTCTTGTTGGTCTGCTTACGCTTACCTCAAACCCAACGGATAAAGAAAAAGATAGTAAGGCCGAACGTCCCAATATTTTATTCTGCATTGCCGATGACGCCTCAATGAAAAGTTTTGGCGCCTATGGTGATACGTTTGTAAACACCCCTTCCATTGACCGTTTGGCCAAAGAAGGTGTGGTATTTGAAAATGCGTACAACGGAAATCCTAAATGTTCACCGGCACGTGCCTGTATTTTAACGGGCAAGTACAGCTGGCAATTAAAAGAAGCGGCCGACCATAACGGTCGCTTTCCTTTGGAATTCAAGTCCTACCCACAATTATTGGAGCAAAAAGGTTATCGCGTAGGCTATACTGGTAAAGGCTGGGGACCTGGTGTTTACGACACCAAAGATAATCCTGCAGGGCCGCAACATAACGCCATCAAACTAGAACCGCCTTACAAAGGAATTACGGATGTAGACTATGCCGCAAATTTTGAGGCATTTTTAGAAGAAGGCGCCAAGGATGCTCCCTTCTGCTTTTGGTTAGGAACCAAAGAGCCACATCGATTTTACGAATTGGATTCTTGGAAAAAAGCAGGACGCAGGCTAGAAGAAGCGAATGTTCCGCCCTTCTACCCAGATAATGAAGTGGTACGTGGCGATTTGTTGGACTATGCCAACGAAGTAGAATGGTTTGACACCCATGTGGGCAAGGCCATAAAAACATTGGAAAAAAAGGGGCTGTTAGAAAACACCTTGGTGGTTATTACCTCAGATCACGGTATGCCTTTCCCAAGGGTAAAAGGTCAGATTTACGAAGAAGGTTTTCATATACCCTTAATTGCCTATTGGAAAGGGAAAATCATCTCCGGTCGTACGGTGAGCGATTTTGTAAGCTTCTCGGATTTGGCGCCAACATTTATGGAGGTCGCAGGTGAAGCTCCACATCTGCAAATGACAGGTAGGAGCATTAAAAAACAACTTTTTGCTTCTCAGTCGGGTCGAATTGACGCAGCTCGTGATCACGTACTTCTAGGAAAGGAACGGCATGATCTGGGCCGATCTAACGAAGATGGCACCGATTTGGCATATCCTGTAAGAGCCATAAAAAACGACTCTCTTTTATACGTTCACAATATAAAACCAGAAAGATGGCCTATTGGCAATCCTGAATATGGTTTCATGAATACCGATGGTTCTCCAACAAAAAGCTACCTCACAAACTTAAAACCCGAAGATGAAGAGTATCATTATTTTGAGATGAATTTTGATAAGAAACCGGAACATGAACTTTACAACATTCAAAAAGACCCACATTGCATCAACAATTTAGCAGAAAAACCTCAATACGAACCTGTAATTAAAAAACTTCGCACCCAGATGGAAACCGAGCTCATTGCTCAAGGCGACCCCAGAACACTGGGCAAGGGAGAGATATTTGACAATTACATCTATTACGGCAAAAGACTGGATTACAAAACCGGTAAACGCCTGCCTCCATTAAAATATACAAAAAAGACCCACTAAATGCATTATAACTCATTGTTCAAAAATCACTGTTTATTCCTTATTCTTTTTCTAATGTGCCCATGGTGTAATTGGGCCCAGGAAAAACAACCCAATATCATTTTTATTCTTGTAGATGATTTAGGCTATGCCGATGTGGGTTTTAATGGTTCCACCTATTTTGAGACTCCAGCATTGGATGCTTTGGCAAAAGAAAGTTTAATTTTCGACAATGCTTATATGTATCCTACCTGCTCCCCATCAAGAGCTGCACTTTTCACTGGAAAGCAGTCCTTCCGAACCGGAGTGTACACCGTTCCCGTATTGGAAAAGGGAGACGCGGAAGAAAACATTTTTTCTAGATGGACCGTTGGCAAAGAACATACCATATACGCTAAACCTCTCGCCGAAGCGGGATACAAGTCTATTCACGTAGGCAAATGGCATATTGTTGGTCCATATCCTGAAAAAGAATTGGCTATGGATTGGCCTATTCAGCAGAGATTGGACCAACCCCAACCTGGAGATTTTACTTGGGTAGAAAACCATAAAACCCCAACCGTAAAACAATACTATCCTGAAGGAAGGGGCTTCATTAAAAATGTGGGCGGCACTTTTAGAGGTGACCCGGCCCTAGAAGAAGGAGGTTACAAAAGTGAACGTGGAGGCTACCGAGCTCCATTCAGCAACCCTTTTATCGAACCAAAAGCCGATGATGAATGGTTAACGGACCGATTAGCTGCCGATGCCATTGAATTTATAGACGACCATAAAAGCAATCCGTTTTTGGTCAACCTACATTTCTATGCAGTTCATCGTCCTATAAAAAATAGAAACGATGCGCTTTTTGACAAATACATGAACAAACCGGGAGATCCCATAACGGGGCAAGGCATGGGCAAAAACAAAGAAAGGATGGCCAGCTATGCAACTATGGTCCAGTCCATGGATGAGAATATTGGCAAAATCATGGCATACCTCAAAAAAAATAACTTAGAAGAAAACACCGTCTTAATTATTACCTCGGATAATGGCTATCACCCTATTGCTTCAGAAAATTTAAAAATGAGAGGCGCCAAAGGAGAAATCTATGAAGGCGGCATAAAGGTTCCTGCATTAATTCATTGGCCCGGTAAAGTGAAAGCGCGTAGAACGGAAATGCCCATTTCGGTTTTGGATTTCTTCCCTACTTTGATGGATGCTGCACAGATAGATTACAAAGGTCAGCTTGATGGAAACTCACTCACGCCCCTGTTTCAAAAGGATAATACGTTTTTTAGAGAACGACCCTTATTTTGGCATTTGGCAAGCCAGTACAAAAATGGCACTTGTTCGGTAATCAGAAAGGGAGATTATAAGTTGATTCAGTTTTTAGCCGATGGAAAACTAGAACTCTACAATTTGAAAAGTGACCCCATGGAATCGAACAACGTAGTAAAATCGGAACCAAAAACAACCCAGAAGCTACTTAAGGAATTAGTGACTTGGCGTACAAAAAATGATGTACCGCTACCTCCTAATTCCAGTCTCTCTAAATAATGTATCTGTACAAGGGCATTAGCATGCGTATCTCTAAACTCCTCACAAATATATTCCTGGTTCTCTTGATCGCACCAGTATGTTGGGCGCAAAAGAAACCCACCCAAAAACCCAACGTAGTTTTAATTTATGCAGATGATCTAGGAAGAGGAATGCTGGGCACCTATGGTCAAAAAATGTTGACCACACCCAATATTGACAAATTAGCCGCCCAAGGTATGCAGTTTGAAAGAGCTTATGGCGCTATGTACTGCGCTCCCGCAAGAGCCAGCTTGCTTACTGGAATGCATGACTGCCACGGTGGTGATGCCATGACTGTAGTAAAAGCCGGAATCTATATGAAATTGGACAACGGACTTACCTTTGATGAAATTAAAACTAAGATTCACCAAGTAGCCGTACCTGCTAAAAAAGATGAAGTTTTTTTGGGTGAAGTTGCTCAAAGAGCGGGTTATACTACCGGGCAGTTTGGAAAATTGGAATGGGGTTTCGCTACCACTCCTGAACGTTTGGAGCGCCACGGGTGGGACCATCACTTTGGATACTATGACCATGTACGATGCCATGGCTTCTATCCTCCTTTTTTGTTCGAGGATGGAAAAAAAATTGAGATTCCGGGAAATACGCATGTAGACTGTGCCAAAACCACCGAGTACGATTCTCCGCAAAATTTCGCTATTCGCTGGAACATGGAGGGTAAAGCGGTCTATTCCGAACATATTATAATGGATAAAATGTTGGCGTTCATGGATGAGAACCATCCCAAAAAAACGAACAAACCTTTTTTTCTCTATTTCCCTACCCAATTACCTCATGGACCGACCATGGTTCCAGAAGTACATCCAGAATTGGCCAACAACCCCAACCTGACCCAATGGGAAAAGGAATATGCTTCCATGGTAAAAATGTTAGATGACGACGTAGGACGAATTTATTCGAAATTGGAAGAAATGGAAATTTTGGACAATACCATTATCGTTTTTACATCGGACAACGGCCATGAAATCTATTATCCTGAAGAAGGTCGCACCTCAAAAAACAACGTAAATGTTAAAGGCGAAGAATTTGATAATATCACCACTCGTTTCAACAGCCGGGTTACCGGCGATATTTTTGATGGCAACAATGGCATGTCCGGAAAAAAGCGCGACAATTGGGAAGGTGGTGTACGTGTCCCCCTATTCTGGTATTGGAAAGACCACATAAAAGCTGGTGCAGTTTCAGACCAAATGGTGAGCAACTATGACTTTTTAAATACGCTTGCTGAAATTGTAGGCGTGCCCCAAATCAAAGAAAAAGATGGAGTTTCCTATGCCAAAACCTTATTTGGAGGAAAAGCAAAATTCCGTAATTACACCATTTATTCTTCAAAAATGGGGCCTGCTTTGGTCACTCAAGATGGCTGGAAGTTAAGATACTATCTAAAAGAGGATATTTATCAACTCTATTACCTGCCGGATGATTATGAAGAGGTGAAAGATTTAGCCAAAAAGCATCCCCAAAAAATAGAAAAACTAAAGGCCATTCTCTACAAAGAATGCAATCAAAACTGGAAAAATGGAATAGGGCCTGTCCAAAAAAGAATTTAATTCACTACCTACCGGCCATTGTTCTAAATAATAGGTAATACACCCTCTATATAAATACATATTTCTAACACCTCAACCAATGTCAAAAAAATATACCGCCACACTTTTTCTCGTATTGACTTTTGCAATTTCGCATGGGCAACAGCATACACAATCCAACGACCGAAAAAAGAAAAAAGCCAGTGAAATGGTCGTAGAAAGAGAGCGTCCGGCCGAATGGAACAAACTGGTTTTAGGCGGCCGTTTTATGGACCGGTTTCTTCCCATGCCCGATTTGGGAGGTATGACTTCCGATACTTGGGGATCGCCCGGTGTACTACCAAGGGACATCAACAATGGTGTTGAGAGCCCCATATGGTCCTATTGGGGAGGAAATACCTTACTGGAGGAAGAAGATGGCAAATACCATCTTTTTGTTTGCAGGTGGCCAGAAAATGCAGAGAAAGGACATATGGCGTATCATGACAGTAGGGTTGTTCACGGGGTTTCTGAATCACCATTTGGACCGTTTAGAATTGCCGGGGAAGTTGGCCATGGGCACAACCCTACTTGGTACAGAATAAAAAAAGGCAGATATGTTCTTTATGCCATAGACAAATATTATGTGGCCCAACACATTAACGGCCCGTGGAAAGAAGGGATATTTGAGTTTGATAAACGTGATAGAGAAACTTCTAGTGCCCATAATTTCATGCACAACTGCACCTTCGCCCAACGTGAAGACGGTTCTTTTCTGATGGTCAACAGACACGGATATTCGTGGTTCAGTAAAGACGGCCTGGCCAAATGGAATATGGTTGGCGAAAAATCTGTATATCCGCCGGTGGAAGGCAAATATGAAGACCCTGTTATCTGGAAAGACAATGTACAATACCACCTGATCGTAAACGATTGGCTGGGAAGGATTGCTTGGTACTTGCGCTCTAAAGACGGTGTAGATTGGAAAGTAGAACCCGGTGAAGCTTATATGCCCGGAATTTCGGTTCATGAATATGGAGAAAAGGAAGATTGGCACAAATACGAACGTATCCGAATACTACAAGATGAAAAAGGCCGGGCCATTGCCGCCAACTTTGCCGTTATTGACACTTTGAAATATGAAGACCTGCCCAATGACCATCACAGCTCTAAATTGATTGTTGTTCCATTGATAAAGGATAAGTTACTAACCCTATTGAACGAGAATAAAATCACTCCAAAAACAAAAGAGATTCGAGTAAAAATAGAAGCTGAAAGTGATTTTAACCCACAAACCGATATTGATTTCAATTCATTACGCTTTGGGGCTTCGGAAAAAGTAAATTTCGGAAAAGGAAGCCAACTCATCCGAAGCGAAAAACTAGGAAAAGACCTTGTTCTTATTTTTAATGGAAAAGGTAACGGACTCACAGCAGATAATTTTGCGGGAAAACTACTGGGTAAGGACAAAAAAGGAAAATTGCTCTTTGGCTACACCCGTTTACCGCAAGTTGAATACATACAACCTATGCTATCCGCTAGAGCACCAATGATTACAAAAACCTCCGAGGGCTATACTATTGAAGTGAAAGTGGAGAATTTTGGACAAATAGCATCCACAGAAACCAAAATTCTACTCACCCTCATTGAAAAGGAAAAAGAAAAGGAGTTGGCTTCAGGAAAAGTAAAGCCCATAAAGCCTTTTCAAGAAGTTACAGTGTCATTTCCTAGTAAAATAAAACTACAAAAAGGAACTACCTACACGGTTAAGAGCACCATCCTTACAGATGATAACGAACCTGTACATTTCACCAAAACCATCACATTACAAGAATAAACTCATGAACAATAGAAGAGATTTTATAAAAAAAGCGGGCATGGGTGTTGCTCTTGCTGGTATTACTGGCCCATTGGCCGCAAGGACTACTCCCTCTCATTTTGAAATATCCAATAAAAAAGGAGCTTCCGAAGGTGAAAAAGTAAAAATAAAGGTAACCAAACCTCTATTTTGCCCGTACAATAGTGATGGTACGCCAGCTCAAAAAGGCGGTGATGCCTATTATTTTCTAAGCGATTCTTTTACCCATAATCCGTTTACGATTCCGGCAAGTGGAATGAGTGGTTCACCTATTATTCGCGACGCCGCAGGTAAATTCGTTGGTTTTATGACCTCTTTCGGTTTCGAAAATTCAACCTTTAGTTTTGATGGAAAAGAAACCTTAACGATTAACGTTCCGGATGGCCAAGAACTTTTTGTGGATGAAAGTGGCAATGGCGATGAAGCCTGGAAAGCTTACAATACCAAAATGATGCATCGCTTGAATATTCAACCGTATAAAGTCCATCCTCATTTCTGGGCCGATGTTGAATATTGTACTTGGGTAGAACAGAAAATACAATCCAATGTTCCCAAAGGACACTTTAACCTATTAAATCATGACTTTGTTGCGAAGTATTTGGATAAAATTATTGAATACGGATATCCAAAGGGAAAAATGACATTGGACCATGGCTGGGGCCAATTCCCTGACGGTAGTTTAAACTCCGGTTACGGTTCGTGGCATCCGGACCCGAAGAAATTTCCCGATTTCCACAAGACCATGGACCTTATCAACGAAAAGGGTTTCACCCCTGGTCTTTGGATCGCTTTCCCAAAAATACATGGTGCCAGTACTATTGCTCAAAGCTCCCCCAATCTCTTGGGTGCTTTTAGGGCACAAGGCAAAACCAAATACGACAAAGGTGTGCGTTGGCTCAATCCTAAGGCGGATATTTTTGAATATGCCTCAGAAACCATTTACCGTTTTCACAAAATGGGGGTTCGAAAGTTTAAAATTGATATGTCTTACAACACAAAATCGGACATGCTACACATACATAAAGAACTATACAAAGCGGCAAAAGGCATTGATGAAACTATTGAAATGGAGTTTCACGTTCCCGATATTTTCTTTACCAAATTTACGGATGTCACCCGAACCAACGATGTTTGGCTCAATGATAAATATGATTGGCCCGCCCGTGTAAAAACACATTATGAGATTTCCTATAAGTCCTCACCAGGCCGCGGTATCAACTTGGATCACATTGGGGGAAATGCGGAAAAGGACATCACCGAAGAAAAATACCTCCAGCATCTAGAAATGTTCAAATCCAAAATAGGATATCCTCTGGTTTCTGTACTTCCACATCATATCAGCCAAAAGTGTGTTGATCAAACCGGTGATTACCTGTGGGATTACGAAAAAGGACCTAGAAACATCATTTCGGACTTTTATTTATAAAGGCTGGAAATTTACAGTGAGAGACAATAGATACACAGGTAAATACATGTTTTTGCTCATTTTAGGCTTCATTTGACAATAGTTTTAATCAGCAACCTCTATGATTCAAATGGTTAAAAATCTTAGTCTCGCGCTTTGTTGTATTTCCTTTTTTGCGATCTCATCTTGTAGAGAAAGTCAAAAAAAAGCAAACGTAGAAACAGCCGATACTCGCCCCAACATCTTATGGATCACCATTGAGGATTGGAGTCCGGATCTATCCTGTTATGGCACAAAAGGGATTCACACCCCTTTTGTAGATAAATTGGCATCGGAAGGCATTCGTTATAACAAAGCGTTTACCACTTCACCGGTCTGTTCTACATCTCGCTCGGCAATGATGACCGGTTTCCATCAAAACTATATCCGTGCCAACCAACATCGTGAGCATAACAAACAGCCTTTGCCACACGGCATAAAACCCATTCCAAAACTGTTTGAAGAAGCTGGTTATTTCACCACGTTGATGAGCTGGAAAACGGACATGAACTTTCTACCCGACAGTAAAGAAGAGCTTTTTATGAATACCAATGATTGGAGAGACCGTAAACCAGGGCAGCCTTTCTTTGCTAGAATCACATTTGGAGGAACACACCGATCTTGGAACCGAGATCCTGAGAGGCCTATTGATATAAAGGATGTAGAGCTTCCGCCCTATTATGCAGACACTCCATTTGTACGTCGTGATTGGGCCAATGGCCTTGAACAGATGCAACTGGTAGACCGTGAGGTTGGTGCACTGTTAAAACGATTGGAAGATGAAGGCCTAGCAGAAAATACTATTGTGTTTTTTATTGGAGACCATGGTCGTTGTCATATTCGCGGAAAACAATTTTTGTACGATGGTGGTACACACATTCCTATGATTATGAGATGGCCAGGGAGAATTGAACCCAAACAAATAAGTGAAGATATGGTCATGTCTATTGATATTGATGCAACCATCCTTGAAGCCGCTGGCATTACCCCTCCGGTTCCACTTCACGGCAAAAACCTTTTAGAGGATGACATTAAAAACCGAAAATACACTTTTGCCGCGCGAGATAAAATGGACGAGACCCATGATGCCATGCGTTCCATACGCTCCAAAGACTACAAACTCATTCTTAACTTGATGCCCGAAAGACCCTATCTGCAGTACAACCAGTACAAAGAAAATGCATACCCAGTTCTGGCTGAAATGAGTATCATGCACCTGAAAGGCGAGCTTACTCTTGAGCAGGCCGCTTTCTTTGCTCCTACAAAACCCGAAATTGAGTTATATGACCTACAAAAAGACACATTTGAGGTAGTCAATGTAGCCAATAACCCCGAATATAGCTCTGTGAAAAAAGAGCTGTTGGCCGAGCTTCAAAACTGGCGCACCAACGTCATTGAAGATGAAGGTGTGAGTGATGAATTTAGAGCCGTTGGCGTTTTTCCAGATAAGAATCCATTTTCAACAGTGGACGAATGGGTAGCCAAAAACCAAAAAAACTATGATTTTAACCGTATAGGCTGGCCTGCATGGTATCCTACTAAAACGCTTCAAGAATGGCAAAAGGCCCGTAAAAAATGGGACCCTTATGTTATGAGAGGAGCTTCTGAAAATATACCTCGTCCTGAAATTGGCATTATCAAAAAGAAGAAAAAGAATTAAAGCCAAAATTCGGAATGAAAACAAAAATCAAACTATTACAAAAAGTAGCTATCGTCAGCTTATTTTTTATGGAGATAACTGCATTGCACGCTCAGCTCAAACCAAAAAAATTTCAACCCGAATGGGAATCTATCCGTGAGGGGTATGAAATTCCGGAATGGTTCAAAGATGCCAAATTCGGTATTTTTCTACATTGGGGGCCTTACGCCGTACCTGCATACAGTAGTGAAAAATATCCAAAGGGAATATACGATCCAAGATGGTCCAAGGGTGGTAAAAAGCCCTATCCCTATCACCGCGAACATTATGGCGACCCCTCAAAATTTGGATATAAAGATTTTATACCCCAGTTCAAGGCAGAAAAGTTCGATGCCAACGAATGGGCAACTTTATTTAAAAAGGCAGGGGCACGCTATGTGGTACCTGTGGCCGAACATCATGACGGCTATGCCATGTACGCTTCTAACCACACCCGCTGGAACGTGAAGGATACGGGTCCAAAAAAAGACGTTATGCGCCTATTGTCCGATGCGGTCAAGGCCAACGGAATGAAGTTTGGAGCATCTTCTCATTTTGCATTGCACAGAATTTACTATGAAAAAGATGACCCAACGTGGGACACCAATAATCCTGAATTTTACGACCTATATGGCGAACCTGTAGGTAACGACACCTTACCCACAAAAAAATTCCTCAACCTTTGGTGGAACCGAACCACGGATATAATTGACAATTACGAACCCGATTTGCTCTGGTTCGATTTTGGGTTGGACAAACCCGGTTTTGAAGTCATGCACAAAAAAATACTGGCCTACTACTATAACAAAGGTGAAGAATGGAACAAGGGTGTTGTTTTTCAGGACAAGAACATGAGAAACAAGTCTTTTCCTGAAGACCTGATCGTGTTGGACATTGAGCGCGGCCGTATGGATGGCATTTACAAATACCCTTGGCAGACCGATACTTCAATAGGAAAAATTTCTTGGGGATATGTAACCAATGAAGAGTATAAAACACCAAATTACCTTCTTGACGAACTGATAGACATTGTTAGTAAGAACGGATGTTTATTATTGAATATAGGCCCAAAGGCCGATGGTACCATTCCTTCAGAAGCAAAAAAAATACTGAGCGAAATGGGCCAATGGTTAAGTCTTAATGGTGAAGCAATTTATGACACACGACCTTGGACCATATTTGGCGAAGGTCCTACGAAGGTAGAAACAGGTCACCATTCCGAAAAGAAAAACAAGGAATCCGGACCGGAGGACTTTCGTTTTACCACCAAAGGCAAAACCCTTTACGCAACTGCCTTGGGTTGGCCGGAAGATGGAAAATTCAATATCAAATCGTTAGCAAAGAACAATCCTAATATCTCAAAAAACATAGCATCCGTAGAATTCGTTAGCGGCAAGAACCCTATAAAATGGAAGCAAACCGGCAAAGGACTTTCCATAACCGTTGATGGTCAAAAACCTTGCGAAGCTGCTTATGTATTTCGGATAAAATTCAATTAAAAAACAATCCAAACCTATTTCCAATATATACGAAATGAGCAAATTTTATTTTAACGAGGAACAAAGTTCCTATGATGCCATTGTAGTAGGCACCGGCGTTAGCGGGGGCTGGGCAGCCAAAGAATTATGTGAAAACGGATTAAAAACCCTGATGCTAGAAAGGGGCCGAATGGTGGAACACATAAAAGACTACACCACTGCCCATATGGACGACTGGGACTTTAAACATGGAATGGAACTTTCAATTGAAGAAAAGGCCAAAAGACCTAAACAAAGTAGAACCAACAAAGGCAAAAGCGCAGACTCGTACAAGTGGTTCGTGAACGACTTAGAGCATCCTTACAATGAAACCAAACCTTTTAACTGGATGCGGGGTTATCACGTTGGTGGCCGTTCCATTACTTGGGGCAGGCACAGTTACCGATGGAGCGAAATCGACTTTGAAGCCAATAAAAATGATGGTCATGGGGTTGATTGGCCCATTCGTTATAAGGATATTGCCCCTTGGTACGATAAGGTGGAAAGTTATATAGGCGTATCCGGCGAAAAAATGGGACTGAGACAACTACCGGATGGCCAATTCCTTCCAATGATGGAATTGAACTGTGTAGAGCAACATTTTAGGGATAAAGTGTATGAAAACCTAGACGGAAGAGTAGTTACTTCTGGCCGTATTGCGCACATTACGGGCGACAAAGAATTTGAAGGGCGTACCAAATGCCAGTTTAGAAACCGTTGTTCCAGAGGATGTCCTTTTGGCGGCTATTTTAGCAGTAACTCGTCTACCTTACCTGCTGCGGAACGAACAGGAAATTTAACCTTGAGACCTGATTCTATTGTAACTGAAGTCATTTACGACCCAAATACTAAAAAGGCAACGGGCGTAAAAGTGATTGATCGCTTGACCAAAGAAGAACTAGTATTTAAGGCAAAAGTTATTTTCTTGTGTGCATCTGCCATTGCCTCCGCATCAATACTCATGCAATCAAAATCGGACCGTTTTCCTAACGGAATGGGTAACGACTCAGACCAACTGGGCCGCAACATAATGGACCATCATTTAGGTGCCGGAGCAAACGGAAAATTTGACGGGTATGATGATAAATATTATAAAGGAAGAAGGCCCGGTGGTGTATACATTCCGCGATTTAAAAACATTGATGCCAAATCTAAAAGTAAGGATTACTTACGCGGATTCGGGTATCAAGGAAGTGCAAGCCGTAAAAACTGGAAAGATGCAGTTGCCGAACTTACCATGGGCGCCGAGCTTAAAGAGGCTATCTTAAAACCAGGCGGATGGACCATGGGCGTAGGTGGTTTTGGCGAAATACTACCCTACCAAGATAACCGAATGACTTTAGACTATGACAATCTAGATGGATGGGGTCTACCTACCGTAACCTTTGATGCCGAAATACGTGACAACGAGTTAAAAATGCGTGAAGATATTGTAGTACAAGCTGCCGAGATGCTTAAAAAGGCAGGTGCAAGAGACATCAACACCCACAACAGCTCGTATAACATTGGTCACGGTATTCACGAAATGGGGACCGCCCGTATGGGAAGGGATCCAAAGACTTCGGTCTTAAATGGTCATAACCAAATACACGAAGTACCAAATGTTTATGTTACCGATGGTGCCTTTATGGCTTCATCAAGTTGTGTAAACCCGTCATTGACTTACATGGCATTTTCAGCACGAGCGGCAAACCACGCAGCAGAAGAACTTAAAAAAGGAAATATATAATCATGGATAGAAGAAAAGCATTGATGCAAATAGGAATGTCAATGGGTTACGTAGTAGTCGCGCCGACATTCATGAGTGTTTTACAAAGTTGTAAGGACACCAAAGAAACTACATGGGTCCCTCAATTTCTTGACCAAGACCAAGGCGCCACACTAATAGGGTTTGTTGACAGTATATTGCCCAAGACAGACACACTTTCGGCATCCGAAGTAAACGTCCATATCTTTTTGGACAGTTTTGCCAATGAGGTTATGACACCAAAGCAACGAGACCAGTTCAAAGCTACTTTAAACCAACTGGCCTCTAACGCTCTTGCGAGCTCCAAAAAAGAAAACATTCACGACTTAACGGCTGCAGACCTTGCTCCAGAAATAAGAAAAGCATTGACCGATAAAATGGCAAAAGGTGTTCCTTTTGTAAAAAGGTTGCGTGACCTCACCATTTGGGGCTACAAATGCACAGAATATGTTGGAGAAGAAGTTTTAGCTTATGATTCCATACCTGGACAATATATTCCGTGTGGTGATTTAGATGAACTAACAGGAGGAAAAGCTTGGTCTATTTAAACCAAGCTTTAATCCACAAGAACCTACCAAACAAAGAGAACGAAAATGAAAAGACGCAACTTCATACAAAAAACAGCATTATCTACCGGAGCGGTTTCAATGGGTCCAAGCTTATCTTATGCCTCTACCCTAGCTTCAGCAAAAGATCCATATAAATTCAACCTTAAATATGCCCCGCATTTGGGCATGTTTGAAAACCTTGCAGGCAAAGACCCAATTGACCAATTGAATTTCATGGCAGACCATGGCTTTACCGCTTTTGAGGATAATAAAATGCGCACCCGAGATGTAGCTCTACAAGAAAAAATGGCGCAAACCATGCACAAAAGGAGCATTGAAATGGGTGTTTTTGTAGCTGTTTTTCTAAAAGAAGGAAATGTAGCTTCCGGGAATCCCGAAAAAAGGAAAGCCTTTTTAGCACACTGTAAAGAATCCGTAGAGGTAGCGAAGCGAGTAAATGCAAAATGGATGACGGTTGTACCGGGAAATATAGCTACCAAAATTAGGGAAGGATACCAAACCACAAATGTAGTTGAGACCTTAAAGCAAGCTTCAGCTATTTTTGAACCGCATAACCTTACTATGGTTCTTGAGCCTTTGAATTTTTTCAATCATCCAAATGCTTTTCTGACTGATTCACCACAGGCCTACGAGATATGCAAAGCTGTAGATTCGCCTTCTTGCAAAATTCTTTTCGACATATATCATCAACAAATCCAAGAAGGTAATCTCATACCTAATATGGAAGCCTGTTGGGATGAAATTGCTTACATCCAAATTGGCGACAATCCCGGAAGAAATGAGCCCACTACAGGAGAAATCAATTACTGGAATATGCTAAGATTTATTAAAGAGAAAGGCTACAACGGTATTTTAGGCATGGAGCATGGCAACTCCAAACCAAATAAGGAAGGTGAACAAGCGGTAATAGAAGCGTATAAAAATGTGGATTCATTCGCTCGTTAATTTTTCTTTCCATGATATGGTTGCTGAACAACCAGGAAATCGCCCCCATAGAACTCTTTTACCCTTATTCCGGACCGAGAGAGACATTCAATTTACTGAGAGAGACACCATAACAAAAATCAAAGTTCACTTTTGACCGGACTCAATCTGTTTGAACACGCAAATATCGTGTGAACGCTAATAAAAAACAGACTTCACAACTATTATACGTAGATCATATGTCACCCTATTGAAACCATTTGTTATACTCCAAAACCAACATCAAAACTAAATTCGCATATTTAACAGTATATTAGCTTTTCTTAACTCAAAACTCTCAAATGCACTTATGAAACACAAAAAACAATCGACCAAAAGACCCTTATTGCTGCGGCTTGGACTCTCCTTTTTGGGGCTCCTTTTAGCTACAGTGCAATTACAGGCCCAAGATGGTTCAATTAGTGGAACCGTCTCTGATGATACTGGAATGCCTTTACCTGGTGCAAACGTGCTAGTGAAAGGAACGACAACAGGTACACAGACCGATTTTGATGGAAACTATACGATTTCCGCTCCAAATGATGCCACTTTGGTATTTAGTTACATCGGTTTTTCAACTCAAGAAATAGCTGTAAACGGTGAAGCTACCATTGATGTTGCTCTTGCAGAAGATGCTAGTAAACTAGATGAAGTGGTGGTCGTAGGTTACGGCCAACAAAAAAGAGTAAACCTTACCGGTTCGGTAGCTGCTGTAGACGAAGAAGCCCTAGAAGACCGAAACGTCCAAAATGCGTTTCAAGCACTTCAAGGTCAAGCTGCTGGTCTACAAATTTCTCAAAATAGTGGTGCTCCAGGAAACGAAGGTTTGAATATTAAAATTCGTGGGCTTAACTCCTTTGGAAGTAATAACTCACCACTTGTATTAATTGATGGTGTTGAAGGTAACCTACAGGATTTAGACCCATCCGTCATCAGTTCTATTTCTGTTTTAAAAGATGCTTCTTCTGCGGCTATTTATGGTTCCAGGGCAGCAAATGGTGTGATTTTAGTAACAACTAAAAGCGGCGGAAACAACGTTTTCAAAATTGAATACAACGGTAGCGTATCAACCGAAACGTTTACTAAAGTTCCTCAAATGATTTCGAATTCTGCCGACTACATGACACTTATGAACCAAGCGTTGATAAATACGCCTGGTGCTTCGGCAAATCCGTATCCACAAGAAGTAATCGATGCCTATAGAAATAACCAAGGCAACCCTGCCTATCCTAATACAGACTGGTTTGACGAAGCCTCTAGAACACCAATTGTTCAACGGCATGTGGTTACTGCAAGTGGTGCCATTGAGGGAACTAGCTACAATATATCTGTAGGTAACTGGGACCAACCGGGTATAATCCGTTCTTCGGGATTTAAGAAAAATAACTTCTTTATGAGTGTCAAGTCGGATATAGGAGAAAAGCTTACCGTAGGTGGTACTGTTTCTGGTGTAGCCTCTAAAACTAGCGGTCCTCAACAAGCAGGTACAGAATCTGGTTTGTTCAACTTATTTAGAGTTAGGCCAACTTGGGGCGTATATACATTAGATGGCACCGGTCACTATTCAGGTAAAGCTTTCTCGGGTTCTGACCCAGAATTCCCTGGTTTTGATGAAGGTTTTACCAGAAACAACCCAATAGCTGAGCTTGAAGTTCAAGATGGTGAGGTCTTAAACCAGTACAACTTTAACGGAAACCTATTTTTTGACGTTAAGCTTTCAGATGATTTGGTTTGGAGTACAAAAGGGGCTTATAAGTTTGATTACGATTACTACAAAAACCAGCGTATTCAATATGATGAATACAACTATAGAACTGGTGAATACCTAAGAACTACACGTGATCAATCTCAATTGACCATAGACAATGTTTGGAGTAAGCAAACTACATTGTTCTCTACCCTTACCTACTCAAAATTAATTGGAGACCATGATTTTAAAGTATTAGGCGGATATAGTCAAGAAGGTTTTGACCGTAGTTTTACACGATCACAAAGAACCGGTATACCCAACCGTAACATTACAGATCTAGAAGGTGTTAACTCGGAAAATCAGTTTACCACAGGTTTTTCAGAAAGCTGGGCTATCCAGAGTTTCTTTGGTAGAGCCAACTACAACTACAAAGAAAAATACCTTATTGAAGCTAATGTAAGGGGTGATATCAGCTCTCGTTTTGCAAAAGGGAATAGATTAGGCGTTTTCCCTTCGGTTTCTGCAGGTTGGAGATTGGACAAAGAGAACTTCTTTGAAGACATAGATGCCGTAAGTGAATTAAAACTTAGAGGTTCATGGGGGCAACTAGGTAACCAAAACATTGGTTTGAACGTTGCGGATGATGAGTTAAATTCAGGTATTTATCCATATCAGTCAACCCTGTCATTTGACCAATTTGGTTATCCTTTTGGCACCAGCGTTCTTGCAGGTGTAGGTCTAAGAAGCCTAGTGGATTCAGATATTACTTGGGAAACGACTACTGTGACGGATTTTGGTGCAGACTTCAGCCTTTTCAACAGAAAGCTTTACGGTTCCGTTGATTATTATATAAAAGAAACGGTAGATATTTTAAGACAATTACAAGTTGATGAAAGTAGTGGATTGAATCCTCCTGTTGTTAATCAAGGTGCTATGACCAACAAGGGTTGGGACATTGTAATTGGTCATGATAATAGCATTAACGAAAACTTACGTTACAGCGTGAACGGAAACGTGTCTTGGTTTAAAAACCGTCTAAAAACTTTTGGAGATCCAGAAATACAAGACAGAAACATAAACGAAGAAGGTTATGCTTTTGAAGATTGGTATATGTGGGAATCCGATGGTTACTTCCAAGATGAAGATGAAATAGCTAACTCTGCTGTGCAGCCACAACCTGGAAAAGTAGGTTTTATTAAATTAAAAGACCAAAATAATGATGGTGTCATTGATGGTGAGGACCGTATTCATATAGATGGCAGATACCCTGCATTTGTATACGGACTTAATCTTTCGGTGAATTACAAGAGTCTTGATTTTAGAATGTTCTGGGAAGGTGTTGAAGGAACAAAAAACTACATTGCCCGTGACCCGTTCAGACAAGATGGAGGTACGGATGTTGCCTGGTTAACGGAAGCATGGACTCCTGAAAACAGAGATTCAAGCTTACCAGCAGTGTATTACGAAACTGCCGAAACACGAAGGTCTACAGTATATAACAACTCCTTCTGGTTATGGGATACATCATATTTAAGACTAAGAAATGTTACCTTGGGATATTCGCTACCTACAGAAGTATTGGACAAAACACCGTTCAATAAGTTAAGGTTCTATTTCGCTGCAGAAAACTACCTTACTTTTCAAAAAGATTACCCAATTGATGTAGATCCAGAAGCTAGTGGTGTAGATGCCTACCCATTTAGAAAGACATTAACTCTAGGTGTAAACATGACTTTTTAGTCACCAAAAAAAATATAAAATGAATAAGACAATCATATTGATCGCACTATCCTTTCTGGGGATTTCGATAAGTTCGTGCGAGGACGACTTTTTAGATAAGCAGCCTACTTCCCAACTCTCTTCCGAATCTTTTTGGCAGACTGAAGCAGATGTGGAACTGGCATTGACCGGGGTTTATAGCAACTTACAGCAAAACATGTTAGCTATTCGCGCCGATGGTGGTTGGCCTCCAACCATTAAACCAAACTGGGATGCACTAACTGATGATTCTTACCAGACATTTAACTATGGTTTCAGAGAAATTATTGATGGTACGGCTACCCCAACATCTGGTGGCACAAATGGTGCAATTGCCCAGTTATATAGTGTTTGCTATAAAGGAATTCAAACTTGTAATTTCTTTTTAGCCAATGTAGACCAAGTTGAAAATATTGAAGCGGATAAGATAAATGACTGGAAAGGTCAGGTCAGAACTTTACGTGCTTTTTTCTATTACAATTTAGTCACTACATACGGAGAGGTACCTCTTAGGGTTGAACCCACCACCTTGGAAAACCAAGATTTACCTAAAAGCCCTGAAGCGGATATTTATGCTCAGATTGAAGAAGATTTACAGTTTGGAGTTGCAAATCTTTCAGAAGCCCCATATGGTGATGGCTATGTCGTAAAAGGATCTGCCAACGCATTATTGGCACGGACCTACCTATATCAAGGCAAGTATACGGAAGCAGCTGAAGCCGCCAAAGCGGTAATAGACGGAGAAAGCTTTGCATTGTCCCCTAACTACGAAGACCTTTTTGTTGACGGAGGACAAGTAGATAACCCAGAAATTATTTTCTCTACAAAATACTCAAGCGCTCCGGGAGAGTTTCAGGATAGGGGTAGCGAGATTATGTTAGGCTTTTGGGGAACGTTAAAACCTACGGAAGACTTTGTGGACGCCTTTGAAGCAACTGACGGCTTACCTATAGACGAATCTCCATTATACAATGAAGCAAACCCATTGGAAAACCGTGATCCAAGATTAACAAAAATCGTTCAAGAGGGCGAATGGAATCCTGAAATCGAACAAAAAACGTTATCAGGTTTTGGATTATTAAAGTGGATAAGTCCGCAAACAAGGGCTTCTCTAGTACAGAACTTTACTGAAGGCACCGATTATATCCATATTCGATATGCAGATGTACTTCTTATGTATGCCGAAGCTAAAATAGAATCGGGAAGTATTGATACATCGGTATTAGATGCTATAAATGAAGTTAGAGCTAGAGCATATGGTGTAGCTGTAGGAGACACTGGTTCGTATCCCGCTATTACTACCACCGATCAGGGAGAGCTTCGCGAAGCTGTTCGTAACGAGCGTAGATATGAATTTGGCTTTGAGGGCTTACGCTATTTTGACCTGAAACGTTGGGGAATAGCCGATGAGGTTCTAAACGGTTTTTATGACCCACATGTAGATGCCAATAGAGTGTTCTTACCTAAGCATTACAAATGGCCATTACCACAAAGCGCAATAGACAAGAATACGGCTTTAGAACAAAATCCCGATTATTAATCGTGTTAAAAACATGAAAACATTAACATACCCGTTTTTGTTGAAAATGTTGAGTTAGTTTTTGAAAGCCAGAAGACCTTGTTGTCTTCTGGCTTTTTTTAGGTCTTTACCGTAAATAAATAGTATTTTCAATCTTCCTTTGACAAGCAGAACATGAAAATTTTGAATAAAAAACTAAAACTGCTTACCACACTTCTTGTGCTTGCAGCTATTGCCCAAACCTATGCTCAAAAGCCCAATATTGTCATTATTTATGCAGATGACATGGGGTATGGCGATTTACAATGTCAAAATGAAAATTCAAAAATCCCTACTCCTCATCTTAACCAATTAGCGGCTGAGGGCATGAGATTTACCGATGCCCATAGTTCATCGGGAATCTGTTCCCCTAGCCGATATGCGCTCCTCACCGGCACCTATCACTGGCGTAGACAGCATGGCATCGTTAACTCTTTCGGCCCTCCATTTTTTGATGAATCGGATGTTACGCTTCCTGAGCTCTTGAAAACCAATGGCTATAAAACTGCGGCTATTGGAAAATGGCATTTAGGCTGGAACTGGAAATTCAACAACGAATCTTCAGGTGAAGTTTTTCAGTGGAACAAAAAACGTAAGTTCTATAAACCAGAGGATATTGATTGGAGCGACCCGCTTACTGGTGGACCTTTAGACCATGGCTTCGATTATTATTTTGGGGATGGCACTATTAACTTCCCCCCATATGCATGGGTGGAAAATGACAAATTTATTGAGCTGCCAAAAGCGGTAATGGATGTTCACAATGTAGGTTTTGATGTTAACGAGGGGGAATGGGAATTTAGACCAGGCCCAAAAGTAAATGGTTGGAATCCGTACGAAGTACTACCTACACTAACCAAAAAGACAGTTGAATACATCAATCAGCAAGAGGTTGACAAACCTTTCTTTCTCTACTTTGCGTTGCCATCGCCTCATGCACCCATTATTCCAAACAAAGAATTTATCGGAAAATCCGAAGCAGGTCCGTATGGTGATTATATGTTTCAAACCGATTGGGTCGCGGGCCAAGTTTTAAGCGCTTTAAAAGAAAAAGGACTGGACAAAAACACTATCGTAATTTTCACAGCCGATAATGGTAGCGAGAAATACGCTTTTGAAAGAGCTGAAAAATATGAACATTTTAGTATGGGCGAATTTAGAGGCCTCAAACGTGATGTTTGGGAAGGAGGCCATCATATTCCCTTCATCATAAAATGGCCCAATGAGATAAAGGCAGGTACAGTTTCCAACGAAGTCATATCTCAAATAGATATTATGGCAACCCTTGCCATTATTACCAATACAACTTTACCCCACCAAGCGGCCCCGGATAGTTACAACTTGCTACCATTGCTAAAAGGCAAAAAATACAAGAACTCATTACGTGAAGCAACAGTACATAATACATACAATGGCATTTGGGGATTACGTAAAGGAAATTGGCTCTACATAAATAAATCCTCTGGCGAGCACACCAAAATGCCCGATTCTTTTAAGAAATTGAGAAACTACACGGATTTTGATACACCAGGGTTGCTTTTTGATATGAGAACAGATGCCGGGCAAAGAAATAATATTTTTGAAGAGCATCCTGATGTAATTCAAGAAATGGCCACTATTTTAGAAACTTATCGCAAACAAGGGTATTCGGTAAAACGATAAAAGCACTCTAGTAAATCAATCATATGCCTACACTTTCTTCTGGACGTAATTCTATTTTACCAATCTCTCGGTTAAAGCTATTGGTTTCATTCGTATTGCTTTTGGTGTCCTGTAAAGAAAATAAACAAATCGAAACAGAGGGTAAGGAAAACACACTTTTCCAAGAGGTTTCCTGTGAAACTACCAATGTAAATTTTAATAATTCCGTTGAGGCCACCAAAAGTTTAAACTTATTCTCTTACATGTATTTTTACAATGGTGGAGGCGTTGCCGCTGGAGACTTAAATGGCGATGGATTGGATGACCTTTACTTTACAGGTAATCAAGTGCAGAATAAACTTTACATCAATAAAAGTAATTTTGAGTTCATAGATGTTACGGAACAAACCAAAACAGCTGGCGATTCAAATGCTTGGTATACCGGGGTTACTTTCGCAGATGTTACCGGTGACGGAAAATTAGATATTTACGTTAGCCAGATTGGTGATATGCTTGGCACCCAAGGGCACAACCTACTATTCATCAACTTAGGAAACGATTCGCAAGGAGTTCCAAAATTTAAAGAAAGTGCTCAGGAAATGGGCTTAATCGTCAAAGGCGCCACTACACAGACCACATTCTTCGATTACGATTTGGATGGCGATTTAGATGCCTACGTTATGACCCATTCTAATTTTAACGATGGCGTACTTCCACGTGCGGAAAAACGTTCAATTATTAGCTCTAATGGGGATAAATTATTCCGAAACGATGACACCAAGTTCACGGACGTAACCGAAGAATCTGGAATTTACAGCAGTACTCTCGGTTTCGGGCTGGGTATCAGTACTGCCGATATCAACAAAGATGGTTACCCAGATATTTATATTGGGAACGACTTTTACGAGGACGATTACCTCTATATTAACAATGCAGACGGTTCTTTTAAAGAAGATTTGGCCTCACGAATAAAACATACGAGTCGTTTTTCAATGGGCAACGATATTGCCGATATAAACAACGATGCTCTGCCCGATATTTTATCATTGGATATGCAGGCCTACGAGCCCGAAATTCTAAAAGCATCCCACGGGGAAGACTCATATGCCATTTTCAACTACAAATTATCTTTTGGCTATCAACATCAATACGCGCACAACACTTTTCAACTAAATAAAGACGGAAAACATTTTAGTGAAATCGCACGGTTGGCCGGCATTGAAGCAACGGACTGGAGCTGGTCCGTATTAGCCAACGATTTCGATTTGGACGGGCATAAAGATTTGTTTATCACCAACGGCATTTACAGAAGAAGTAATGATATGGACTATATGCAATTTCTTTCAGGCGATGAAGTTCAGAAGCAACTTCGCTCTGGAAATTATGATTATAGTGAAGCGCTCACTGAGAAAATGCCCAGTTATCCGTTGCAGAATTTTTTCTATAAAAACAACAATGACCTCAGCTTTACCAACACATCAACCGCATGGGGCGGTTCTAAAAAAGGGTTCTCGAACGGAGCGGCGTATACCGACTTAGATAATGATGGCGACCTAGATCTAGTTGTTAACAACCTTAATGCAAAAGCATCCATCCTAAAAAACACAACCCTTGAAAACGACTCGCTACACAAAGGTTATTTGCGTATAAAACTAAAAGGAGAGTCCAGTAACAGCTATGGTATCGGGTCTAAAATTACAGTGAGCATACATGGCAATAAACAGTACCAAGAATTGTTAATCGCTCGTGGCTACCTATCCTCATCTGCACCCTATCTTAACTTCGGAGTACCGAAAAATGCTAAAATCGATACGGTTCAAGTACAATGGCCTAATGGTGAAGAAACTATTTTAACCGATATAACTTCCGGTCAAGAATTAACTATTTCACAAGAGAATTCATCCTTTCAAAAACCTAAGGTAGACAGTACAAAAATTTTATTCACAGCTCTAGAAACTAACCGGTTGGGAGTGGATTACCAGCATAAAGAGAATCGTTTTTACGAATTCAACAGAGAACATCTAATACCCCATATGAACTCCACTTGGGGGCCACCAATTTCTGTAGGAGATATTAATGGTGATGGTTTAGACGATTTTTTTGTGGGTGGAGCCCAAAACCAAACTGCTGAAATATATTTACAACGGCCCAATGGCAAATTCATCAAATCAAACCAAAATGCACTACTAACCGATGTCGCTTCAGAAGATACCGCTTCAGAACTTATAGATGTAAACGGAGATGGTCATTTAGATTTAATTGTGGGCAGTGGCAGCAATCAAGAGATAAAACCAGACCCCAAGAGTCTAACCAGACTTTATATCAACAATGGTAAAGGAAACTTTTCTAGAAACACCGGCTTTCCAGAAATCTATACAACGGTTTCCAATCTCGCGATTGCCGATTTTGATAAAGATGGTGATAATGATGTTTTTGTATCCTCACGATCTATTCCCGGCAAATATGGCTCCTCCCCAGATTCCTATTTGCTTTTAAATGATGGTAAAGGAAATTTTACCGTGGATACTCCTTTCCAAAAATACTTCAAAGAATGTGGAATGGTTACTTCTGCAAAATGGGTTGATTTAAATAAGAATGGTTGGAAAGACCTTGTTTTAGTTGGGGAGTGGATGCCCATAAAAATATATTACAATTCAAACGGAAATCTTAGCGAAGCGAATCCGGCGAAAAACCAACTACAGTTCTCGAACGGCTGGTGGAACACGGTAGAAATGGGAGATTTTGACAATGATGGCGATATCGATTTGATTGCCGGTAATTTGGGGCTCAACTCAAAGTTGAGGGCATCGAAAAATGAACCTGTTCAGATGTATTATGCCGATTTTGACAAGAATGGATGGCCCGAAGGTGTTACCACTCATTTTATAAACGGGAAGGAACATGTTTTTTCCTCCAAAAGTCTTTTAGAGAAGCAAATGGTCTATCTCCGTAAAAAGTTTACCACATATAGCGCTTTTGCGGAAGCCGACTTTAAAGACATTTTTACAGCGGAAGAATTACAGAATGCTAAAATTTTGAAAGCCTACGAATTCAGAAGCTGTTTTATAGAAAACCTAGGAGATCAAAAATTTAAACTTACCCCTTTACCTACAGCTGCACAATTCTCAACCGTAAATACAATACTTCCATTAGATTTTGATCAAGACGAAAATTTAGATGTATTGCTCGGAGAAAACTTCTATGATTCCAATACCGAATTAGGGCGCTACGATGCAGGTTATGGCACCCTTCTAAAAAATATGGGAAAAGCTAATTTCACAACAATACCCATTTCCCAATCAGGTTTATTACTGGACAAACAGACGAGACATATCAAAACGCTAACAAGCACAAAATATGGAAAACTACTGGTTATCAGTAACAACAATGATAGCCTTCAGTTTTATCGGCATACTTCTTTTGAGTAGTATGTATTGATGCAGACATTTCTTGTACTGACAGAAACATAAGTTTTTGTCCTTTAGGCTTTCTTTGAATTATTGAAACGCATATCCTTTCAAATCGATGAAAAAACAGATTTTAAAATCTCCAGTAAAACTAGTGGTCTTTTTTACACTACTATTTTGCAGTTGTGGTACAAAAGAAGAACCAACCGCAAAAAAAGAACAAGGTAATAACGCTCCAAACATCATTCTCTTTGTTGCAGATGACCATGGCACGGATGCCATTGGTGCCTACGGAAACAAAGTTATTAAAACTCCAAATCTAGACCAATTGGCGGCAGAGGGCGTACGTTTTGACAATGCCTATTGTACCAGTGCCAGTTGCGCGGCGAGCAGGTCCGTTATTCTTACGGGATTATATGGGCATGCTACAGGATCCTACGGCCACGTACATGATTATCATCATTTTAGCAGCTATAACAACGTAAAATCACTACCCGTTCTACTTGAAAAATCGGGTTATGAAACGGCAAGAATTGGTAAATACCACGTTGCTCCTGAATCCGTCTATCATTTTCAAAAAGTATTGGAAGCCAACCCTAGAAACACAGTGGAAATGGCGGAAAAATGCAAGGATGTTCTCAATTCAGATAAACCGTTCTTTCTTTATTTCTGTACGGACGACCCGCACCGTGGCGCTCCATTTGAGTCGGAACCATGGAATCTCCCCAATAGCTTTGGCAACAAAAAAGAAGGATACGAAGGTGTTGAAACCGTTACCTACGACCCCAAAGACGTAGTGGTACCCAGTTTTCTACCTGACAGTAAAGAAAGTCGTGAAGAAATTGCACAATACTACCAAAGTGTTTCCCGGATAGACCAAGGGTTTGGTAAGCTCATGAAAATGCTCAAGGAAACGGGCAAGGATAAAAACACTGTCGTTATCTATATTTCTGATAATGGAATGGCCTTTCCCGGCGCTAAAACTACGGTTTATGAACCTGGCATCAAACTACCCTGTATTATAAAGGACCCCTTTGCCAACCTCAAAGGAGGTACGGTAAACAATGCCCTAATATCATGGACAGACCTTACGCCAACGATTTTGGATATGGCGAATGTCACCTATGATTCCAATGATTTTCATGGTAAATCGTTCAAAAACATACTCTCCGAAGAAAACCCAAAAGGGTGGGATGAAATGTATGCCTCCCATACGTTTCATGAAATTACCATGTATTACCCAATGCGTGTGGTAAGAGATAAAAATTACAAGCTGATTAGGAATATTGCCTGGCGACAAGAATACCCATTTGCATCAGACCTCTGGGCAGCTTCCACATGGCAAGAGGTCTACCGAAGTGAAAAAGAATACTTTGGAAAGCGCAAAGTTAAAGATTACCTCTTCCGCCCCGAATTTGAATTATTCGACCTGTCCAAAGACCCGGATGAAAGTCAAAACTTAGCCAATGATGAAAATTACACAGAAGTTTTAGAGGGCTTGAAAACGAAAATGAAAGCTTTTCAACTAGAAACCAAGGACCCTTGGCTCATTTCGTGGGACTATGACAATTCGCTACAAGGCACTGGTGTTAATCTCTAATTACAACCCATGTTCAATTTCTATTCTTTAAAAGCACTTTACCTGTGCGCTATATTCTTTTTTAGTACTTACCATCTTGCGGCACAGGAGACCATTCACTTAAAGGCAGAAGCCGAAGACATGACCCCTTTGGTTCGTGAAGCCCTGGAGAATGCAACCGATAAAAACTTGACTTTGGTTTTTGATAAAGGGATTTATAAATTTTTACCCGATTATGCCACCCAACAGTATTCTTACATCACGAATCACGGGAACGGATTAAAAAACATTATTTTTCTATTGGAGGATTTTGATTCCGTAACCATAGAAGGCAACGGTGCTGAATTTATCTTTCATGGGCAAGTCGCTCCTTTCCAAATTAGAAATTGTGGGAAGCTAACCGTAAAAAACCTAAAAATGGATTGGGATATTCCTTTTTTATTTCAAGGTGAAGTGTTAGCCATTGATAAAAAACAGGGGTGGCGAGATATTAAACCTTTTACCGACGGGTTTTCATGGGAATTGAAGAAAGACCGTATTTTCTTCCCCAATATAGATGGTTTCTCGTTTCCTGAGTTAGGCAGCACTTTGGCATTTAATGCGGAACATAAACGAGTAGCACATGGCGCATGGGATATGAGCAGCAGACCGCGTTGGGTAGAGAAAAGACCTAATGGAGTCCTTCGTTTTCATGAACATTTAAAGCAATATCCGGCTGTAGGTTCAATTTTAAATTCAAAGGGAGATCATGACCATAACCGCTATGCGCCGGCTTTTCAAATTACATCTTCCAAAGATGTTCATTTGGAAGATGTAACGATTCACCATGCCTTGGGAATGGGATTACTTTTTGAGCGAACTGAAAATATTACCATCAACAATTGCGGCATTTATGTTCGTGAGGGCTCAGACCGAGTGGTTTCTACCATTGCAGACGCTACCCATTTTGCCAATTGCAAGGGTGATATTCTTATTGAGAATTCCACTTTTAAGCATATGCTGGACGATGGCACCAATGTGCATGGGACGTATGTAGTTGTAGATAAAATTTTAAATGACCATAGCGTCCGCGTATATCTTCAGCATTTTGAACAGATGGGTTTTGAATTTGCTGCCTCAGGCGATGAAGTATGGCTTATACAACAGCCCAGCCCAAAAAGGGGTCCTGAAAATACCGTAACCAATGTTGCCGTGGTAAATGACAAATACTCGGACATCACTTTTAAAAATAAATTACCTCATTCTTTAGCCGAGGGTGACATTCTTGAAAACAAAACATGGAATCCTACCTTTACCATGCGCGGTTGCACGATTAAGGACCATAGGGCACGCAATATTGTTCTAAAAACACCTTTGAAAACCGTAATTGAGGGCAATAATTTTTCCGCTATGATGTCTTCTATTTTCTTCAGGGGAGAAACCTATTTCTGGTTTGAATCCGGCGCGGTTGAAGATGTCCTGATTCAGAATAACAATTTTGAATATAGCGCTTACAGCGGTATGGAACATGCCATTTTAAATATCACGCCACGCCTCGGGAAGGATTTTGATCAGACTGAAATATATGACCGTAACATCCGCTTTATCAATAACAACATTAAAACTTTTGACAACCGGATTGTTTGGGCCGATCGGGTAGACGGATTAATCATATCCGGTAACACAATTGAACAAACCCGGGAAGAACTGTCTCTTTATCCCAATGCACATCAGTTCGATTTTAAAAATTGTAAAAACGTTGAAATTTTAAACAACACCTATAAAGGAAATGCAGAAAAGGTGCTTAAAACGGAAGGCTCATCAACTGAAAAAATTAAATTCAAACGTAATAAGGGGTTTGCAAACCACGAAAAGTAAAGCTTATGAATTTCACTCCACCCGAATTAACACACTCATAAACAACTTCTTGTATTAGTGAAGACATAATATTTACCATAGAGGACACGCAAAGTGAGGCCTACCCCTAATTTGGCTCCTGTTAATTGACCTCTTAAACGATCAGAACAAATGAAAAGAGTTTTATCCCTTTGGTGCATTCTTATACTAACCCTTGTTTCGTCTCCTGTTTTCGCACAGCATAGCGATGGCGAACAGGTATTATTCACAACTTCTATTTCGGATGATGCTACTCCTGCGGTTCTCGCACGAATTAGGCGCGCAGATAAAGAACCTATTTCAGAAATAAAATTTGAAAAAGGCACCTATCACTTTTATCCGGATAAGGCCTACGAACGTTTTACCCGTATTTCTAATCATGATGATGTAATGGCGAAAACTGCCTTGCCTCTACTTGGTTTTAAAGAGCTTACTATTGATGGTCAAGGTTCCACCTTCATTTACCACGGTAGAATGATTCCTTTTTTAATTGAAGGCTCTGAAAACATTACAGTGCAGAACGTAACCATAGACTGGGCTATGCCGTTCCATAGCGAAGGAACTATTGTGGCCAAGGACGAGAAGAACAACTCGTTCGATATTCAATTTTCCGATGAATATCCGTATGAAATCCGGAATGAGCAGCTAATCTTCATCAAAGAATATTATGAGCATACCTTGGGGCAATCCATTCTGTATGACCCAGCAAGAATGGCCATCGCTTTTGACACCGAAGCATATACCCCGATTGTAGCTTCTCGCAATTCAAAAGTGCAGCATAACTTGGATAAGATCAATTATAAATACAAAGTAGACCCTCGTTCTAAAGTAGAAAAAGTTCGTGGCAAAGAAGACAATTTACGGGCAGAGGAATTAAAGCCTGGCACCGTGCGCATTTTCAATCACAAAAAGAAATTGCCACCGGTTGGCATGATTCTGGTTTGCAAAGGCGACCAAAGTCTGAACCGTTTGGCTCCTGCATTCCGTATTACCGGTACTGACGGTTTTAACGCCAACAACGTTACCGTACACCATGCAGGTGGTATGGGTTTGATCGCCGAAAATTCTTCAGACCTTATTTTGGATGGTTTTCACGTAAAACCGTCAAACGGCAGAATGGTATCTACTTCTGCAGATGCCACTCATTTTGTGGGTTGCCGGGGTAAAGTGGTATTAAAAAATAGCACTTTCAACAATCAGCTAGATGATGCCACCAACGTTCATGGCACATACCAAGAGGTAATAGACATCCTAAGTAAAAATAGTATTGGTGTTCGCATAGGCCACGCGCAGCAACAGGGTTTTTCAATTGGTAAAGCCAATGATACTATTGGTCTAGTACGTTTAGCAGATTCATTTTTCGCCTATGGCCATTTAACCCTTAAGAAGGTAGAGGAGATAAATGGCAGATATCAAATCATCACTTTTAAAGAACAACTCCCGGAAAATTTAAAAGTGGGCGACCTTATCGAAAACTTAGAAGGTTACCCTGATCTACTGGTCCAGAATTGCAATATTAGCCGCAATAGGGCACGCGGTCTTTTGATTTCCAACCCTAAGAAAACCTTGATAGAGAATAATTTTTTTAGCACTGAAATGGAGGCTATCTTAGTTCCTGTTGAAAGTAGTCATTGGTTTGAATCCGGCAACGCTGCCAATTTGATTATTAGAAACAATACTTTTCAAGATAGTCAGCATAGTGGATTCAACAGGGGAATAATTCGTTTTGTTACGGATGATGACAATGACAATATCGCCTTTAAAAACATTCAGATAATAGACAACAAATTCAATCAGTTTGATAATATGATTTTGGAAATTTCCAATGTTGACGGATTGTTGTTTCAAGGTAATACAATTACCAATTCAGGTACTTTTCCTATGTTACATCCCGAAAACCCTGCCATTAGGGTCGCGTCTTCCAAAAACATCGTTTTCAAGAAGAATGATTACAAAGGAAAAGCCAAAAATATTCTAGAAACCGATGATTCAATGCCCAAGCTAAAATTCCGATAATATAACCCATCAACAAACGAACAAAACAACATGCCCAATTTAAAAACCGTATTCCAACTTGTGACGGCCATCATATGTGCGGCTGCCTTCTCTTCTTGCATGGGGCAACAGAAAAAGGAAAAACCAGAAGAAACTGCTCCAACCAAAAAGAAACCCAACATCATCTATATTCTCACCGATGATTTGGGCTTTGGAGATGTTGGCGCATTTTTTCAAAACCAAAGGAAAGAAAAAAATGACCGTAGCGAACCTTGGGCACTAACCCCGCAATTAGACAAAATGGCTTCTGAGGGTGCGATGCTCACCCATCATTATACCGCTGCTCCCGTGTGTGCACCTTCACGTTCATCGTTATTGTTAGGGGTAAGTCAAGGCCACGCTAACGTTCGTGATGGGCAGTTTGATAAGGCTTTAGCAGATAATCATACTTTGGGCAACGTTATGCAGCGTGCAGGATACAAGACAGCCGCAATTGGCAAGTGGGGTTTACAAGGGTCTAGCCGCTGGTCTAAAAATGGAGATTCTTGGCCGGCACATCCAAACAATAGAGGTTTTGACTATTACTACGGATATATGCGCCACAGAGATGGGCATGAACACTACCCTGTTGAAGGCGTTTACCGAGGCAGAAAAGAAGTTTACGAAAATAAAAAAGAAGTAAGTGAAGGGCTGGATAAATGCTATACCGGGGATTTATGGTCGGCCGTTGCCAAAAAATGGATTGTAGAACAGGTGAAGGACAAAGCGGAGCAGGAGCCTTTTTTCATGTATTTGGCATTCGATACACCCCATGCCGTTTTAGAGCTCGCCACACAAGCTTATCCTGAAGGAGGTGGCCTGAACGGTGGATTACAATGGTTGGGCAAACCAGGTAACATGATAAACACAGCTTCAGGTGAAGTTGATTCGTACATTCACCCTGATTATGCCAATGTTACCTACGACCATGATAAAAATCCGAGTACTCCGGAAGTCGCCTGGCCAGATGTATACAAGCGATACGCAAGTAGCACACGACGGATCGATAACGAAGTGGGCGATTTACTGCAACTGTTGAAAGACCTTAATATTGACAAAAATACACTGGTCGTTTTCAATTCGGACAATGGCCCGTCTATTGAGTCCTATTTGCCCGATGAAGAATACGAAGCAAATTTTTTCAATAGTTTCGGGCCGTTCGATGGAATAAAAAGAGATGTTCTTGAAGGCGGAGAACGTACCCCTTTAATTGCGCGTTGGCCATCCAAAATTCCAGAGGGGCAGGTTATTACTTCACCTAGTATTGCCTATGATTGGCTACCCACATTTACGGAGGCTGCAGGTTATCCCGCTCCCGTGAATACTGACGGTGTTTCACTTTTACCAAGCTTAACAGGTAAGGGTGAGCAAAAGGAAAGCCTAATATATGTTGAATATAACCAGGGTAGAAAAACTCCCGAATACGAAGAATTTTCGACCAACAATCGCGGAAGAGAAAGAAAGCAGATGCAAATGATGCGCGAAGGCGACATCGTAGGTATACGTTACAATATCAAAGGAGCAGACGACGACTTTGAATTATACAATATTTTAGATGACACGCATCAAAGCAAAAACTTGGCAAGCCACCCTGATATGGCAGTTCTTCAATTGCAGATGAAAGAACGTGTACTTCAAATACGGATGCCCGACACTACCGCTGCAAGGCCATATGACCATGCTATGGTTCCTTCAATTTCTATACCTGATGTAGTCAAAGGGCTAAAATGGACGTCTTTTGAGAGCCATTCACCTTGGTTGCCAAAAGTAGATGACTTGAAACCCCTTTCCAGCGGAAAATCTAGCACACCTACACTGAAGGAGATGGAAGAAAAAGGCACTATTTTTCTATTTGAGGGTTTTATAAAAGTTCCTACAGACGGCAGATACACCTTTCATTTAACCGCTACGAGCAACGCCTTTATTCGTATTCATGAAGCGAGTGTTATAGATGCCGATTATGGTTTTGACACCGGCTCAACTAAGGAAGGATCTATGAACCTAAAAGCCGGTTTCCATCCTATTAGAGTGTATTGTAAAAAGAGTAATACAGGTAAAAACAATATAAAACTTGAATGGAGCGGACCATCCGTAGCGAAAGAAAAAATTCCGGAATCCGCATTTTATTCGATGAATTGAAAACATAGTATCACATGAAAAAATTCTTCCTTTTAATATTTCTCGTTAGCAGTATTTTTAAGGGTTCGGCACAAGACCAACCTAATATTGTGTTGCTCTTTGTTGATGACTGGGGCTGGGCCGATGTCGGTTTTAGAAATTCTAAATTCCACACCCCTAATATTGACCAATTGAAGAAAGAAGGTTTCAATTTTAACCGTGCCTATATCGCAACGCCAACCTGCAGTCCCAGCAGGGCATCACTTTTGACCGGTAAAGAGCCGGTACGTTTTCAAATGGTACGCCATATCATTGATGACAAAGAAAAAGCAGCAAAAAATAACGTAGAAGGCGGAAAGTTCAACTTATGGCCCACGGACCCTGTTCAAATGCCTTCTATAAATTTCCTTCCATTAGAAGAGGTAACCTATGCGGAACGTCTTAAAGAATTTGGCTATTACAATATGTTCATAGGAAAATGGCATTTAGGGAAAGAAAAATACCATCCGGTACATCAAGGTTTTGACGCTCAATATGGAACAGGTAATCATGGTCATCCAGGTAATTATTATGCACCTTTTTTTAGAACTGGAAACCCTTTACCCAATATTGAAGAAGGCTATTACCTAACCGATGTGCTAACGAACGGAGCTGAAAAATTCATCTCCGAATACGAAAAGGACCAACCTTTTATGCTGTCACTATGGTACTATAATGTACATGGGCCACACGTGGGCCGAAAAGATTGGGTGGAGCGTTATAAAAAAGAAGGGCTTACCGGTAAAGACGCCCAGTATGCCGCCATGGTAAGTGCCATGGACGAATCCGTAGGAAAAGTAAGAAAGGCCTTAGATGAAAAAGGGATTGCCGATAACACTGTTGTAATTCTGCTCTCTGACCAAGGTGGCTATTTCAGTAATGCCCCATTATCCGGTGGCAAAACAGGTGGAAACACTTTAGGTGAAGGCGGTGCAAGAGTCCCTTTCATAATTCGATATCCTGGGGTGACCATGCCCGGTATTTCTTGTGATGTACCGGTCCAATCTGTTGATGTTTTCCCAACTCTGGTAGAAATCGCTTCCGGCAAAAAGCCAAAAACAAAAGACATTCAAGGTAAAAGCCTAATGCCCCTACTCCAAGGTAAAAAATTCAAAGAACGCAACCTGTTTTTCTTCCGAAGTTATGAAGACCAATATACCGCTATCATGAGCGGCGACTGGAAAATGGTAAAATACCACAGTGGACGTCATGATCTTTTCAATATTAAACAGGATAAAAGCGAATCTAAAGACCTTATTGATATAGAGACCGACCAAGCCAAGAAAATGAAGAAACAGCTTGAAAAATGGGAGAAAGAAGCGGTTCCCGAATTTTAGGAAAGAAACGAGACACAAACAAAATGAAAAATACTTTAATGAAGAACTTAATAGTAACGGTCACGCTCATACTTTTCAGCTTTTTGACTTTCGCCCAAGAAAAGCCAAATATCATCTGGCTAATGGCCGAAGACATAAGTATAGACCTGGAGTGCTACGGCATGAAAGGTGTAAAAACCCCCAACCTGAACAAAATGGCGAAAGAGGGCGTAAAATTTGAAAACTGCTTTGTAACCAATCCCATTTGCTCTCCTAGTCGCTCTGCAATGTTGACAGGTACGCATCAAGTAAAAATAAATGCACATCATCATAGAAGCAATAGAGATGTTCCTTTAGACCCGCAGTTTAAACCTTTTACTTATTGGTTGCGAGAAGCGGGGTACACGACTATTTTAGGTCATCATGGCGTCATGGGAAAAGGCCGTAAAATAGACGCGAATTTCAAGCATGAACCGTTAGGTCCTTGGAACGGCAAAACCCAATTCGGGATTTTTGACAAATATGATACGTTTGAAAAGGAAGACCAACCGTTCTTCGCCCAAATTCAATTGGTTGCCAGCCATAGAGGCGATTGGTGGGACGAGGTTCGAGAAAACTCAAAACACCCTGTTAACCCTGCCGATGTGGAACTCCCAAAATTCATGGCCGATGACCCCATAATTCGTTTGGACTGGGCAAAATATCTAGACCAAATAGAATTTTTGGACAATGAGGTAGGAATGATTTTTCAAGAATTGGAAGATAAGGGAATGGCCGACAATACTGTTGTTATCTTTATTGGGGATAACGGCCGGTGCAATATTCGTGGAAAAGGATACCTACAAGATCCAGGGTTGCACATACCACTTATCGTTTATTACCCAAAAGATTTAAAAGCAGGCCAGATTAGGAAAGATGTAGTTTCAGCTACGGATATTACGGCAACAGTATTAGATTTTGCCGATGTAAAAGTTCCTGAATACATGACCGGAAAACCAATGTTCGACAAAAATTTTAAGCGTGAATACGTTTATGGAGCCAGAGACCTTTGGGATGAAGTAGAAGAAAAGTCACGCGCCATTACTTCTGGTGACTGGAAGTACATTCGTAACGACATGCCCGAAGTACCTTTTGATGCCCAACAAGCCTACTTGGAATTCTATCGCCCAGCGGTTCATAGAATGCGTACACTAAAAGAAGAGGGCAAACTAAACGAGAACGAAAAATTGTTCTTTGCCCCCAACAAAGACAAGGAGGAACTCTACGACCTTAAAAATGACCCGCAAGAATTGAACAACTTGGCCGAGAACCCCAAGTATACGGAGTTGCTTCAGAAAATGCGAGAAAAGACAATGGATTTCGACGAAGAAATGAAACCTGTAAGCTCCGCATATAACCCGGTACATCCTATTTCTGTTGATGTCCTGAAATGGGTAAAAGAAGAAAGACCTGAAGATTACCAAAGAATGCTAGATGGAGAGGAAATTGGTTTTAAAAAAGCCGTTCAAGGCTATAAAGAAAGCCTTAAATAAAAAATTTAATGTAGTTGTGTTAGTGAGTTTTTCACACTTGTTTGTTTAGAAGCCCTTGGTAGATATGTTACCAGGGGCTTTTTTGTTCTAAACAACTTACCCTTTTCTTGGTCTACTATTAAGTTTGTGCATATAACTCACAATAAAGTAACGCCCCAGACTTTCGGAAGTGGTCTCCTCAAAGTAATTAGTGGTACTACGTCTGTAGATATCAATATTTTTATCCAATAGATCAATAAACAACAGCTTTAGAACGTGACTTTTCTGTTTGGAAAATGCATAGGATACCGTGGCATTCCAAAGCGGAATATTCTCATTAGAAGCAAAGGCATTATCTGTATAAATAAAATAATCGAACTGTGTATTGAAGTTCACCTTTTTGGTCAAATCACAATCAAGCATTGAAAAGTATTGCTGTTTGGTATACTTTCTATCCAAATCACGCTCAATTGAAAATGAGGTATTGTTCCCACTATACGTAGCTCCAGCTTTTAAATCAACCAGACTTTTATTGTTGTTCTCAAGTGTAGCACTGAAAAGAAAATCCTTTGAAGTGACCTCATTAAGCTGAAAATTGATAATCGCATTGTTAGTATTAAAAAAGTTTCGGTTACGAATGGAATAGCGCACACCCAGACTTTTTATTCTCTGACTAAAACCTAGTGTTGCATTCAGCCTACGTTTAATACCATTATTTTCGTAGCTCAATGTTCTAACGTAATCATCATCTACATCAACACTTTTAATAATAGCGTCTTTTGAATACTGAAACTGAACTCGGGTATTAAAACTAAAAGATGATTTAAAATCATGGACAATGGCAGATATAGTAAATGCATCCATCTTCTCGGCCACCAAGTCCGGGTTTCCCTTTCTGATAGAAAACGGATTTAAATCGTTTATCACGGTAGAACTCTCATTAGGTCTTGGTCTTCGGATATTCTTTTTATAATTCAACCTGTATTTCTGCCCTCTTTTCGGGATATATTGTACAGTTGCCATGGGATTAACGAACAACTGATTTGTAACTGCAACTCTTTCTTTCACCACACCAAACGACCGTACAACGTCCTGCAATTCCATTGCGGCATAGGTATTTATTTTTCCCGTAGTAAAGCTATGTGCCAAACGGGTCTGATAATTATTTTCGTTATGGTCGTAATCGTATTTCAGAAGTTCTTCTTTGTTTTCGGTGTTCAACGTTACCTTGTTTTGATAAACATTTTCCCTATCAACTTTATATCCCATGTAAGACTCAATCTTTATGTAATGATTGCTTCCCAAGGGTTCCGTATACTTAAAATTAAAGTTTGTAATAGAAGTATTCAGTTTCTGATCACGAATGGTATTGAGTTCCCTAACTGACTCCTTAGCTGTATTCACCCGCCTGGTTATGAAAGTGTTTTGGTTGTTTTGCATGGTTGAACTATTAAAAGAAGTCTTAAGTCCGGTAGCCAAGCTCCTACCCTTTTTTCTTAGTTTTTGGTAAAAGTTCATTCCCAGATTGGCCCGCTTTCTATTTCTGTTCACATTAGAGAGATTGTCATTTTTGGTACTCAGTTCTTCTTCCTTAAAATAGCGCCCCATACGATTAGAGTAGCTTTTTATATCATCAGAAATTAATTGCCCTTTTACAATAAAACTATTGTTGGGGTTAGATTTATTCTTGTAATCCAGGTTTACATTATGGTTGTCTTTGGTATTGATGTATTCATTCTCTGCTACGTAATCGAAATTATTGGCATTGGAAAAAGTGATTCGTTTTGACACTGAAGTACCATCATTTTTAGAATAGTTATAGAAATAATCTCCGTTTAAAGACTGTTTTTCTTTAAACTCATGACCTATATTCAACCCTGCCACCCCTGTATTTAGATATCCGCTTAAACTTTTTGTTTTTTGGGCCGAATTTTGTTCCTCTTCTGCATTATCACCATCGCCGTCCACACCATCTGCATTCTTTAAAAAATCTTGAATATTTGAGCCGGTAATATTGATGTTATTTATCTTACCGATAACAGAAAATTGAGTTTTAGAAGTAAATTTATTGTAATTGAGATTACCAAAATATCTATTATCAAGTCCAGCTCCCGCAGACACCTTGCCGAAGCCGTTATTCTTTTTGGATTCTTTCAACGAAAAATTAATGACCACTTCTTTGTTTCCGTCCGCCACGCCCGTTAGTTCAGATTCATCGCTCTTCTTGTCAATGATCTCTACGTTTGCAATAGCATCTGCCGATAGGTTTTTTAATACTATGGAGGGGTCTCCTCCAAAAAATTCTTTCCCATCAATCATAATTTTTGTCACCTCGTTGCCCTGTGCATTTACTTTTCCGTCAGAATCTACTTCCATACCCGGAATCTTATTCAACAACTCTTCTAAGTTATCATCTGGATCAACTTTAAAAGAGTTGGTATTGAACGCTATGGTATCTTGTTTTATCTGTACTGACACTACAGCGGTTAGGGTAACCCCTTCCAATTCATACGTATCCTCTAAGAGCTTTAAGTTTCCAAAATCTAGGGATGCTCCGGTGTACATAATGTTTTTGTATAAGGGGATATACCCTAACGAAGAAATATTCAAAATGTAATTACCTTTCTGAGCCTCGGTAATTTTAAAATCTCCATTTATATCCGTAATGGTATAATCCACATAGGTAGAGTCCTTTGTACTCAACAAGACTACCGCAACAGCTTCCAAAGGTTCCGTACCTTCTGAAACCACTTTTCCTGAAATAGCATCCACAGATTGCCCTTGTAATAAATAAAAACATAAAAAGAAAAACACATTTGTAAAAATATTCTTCCGTAGACAATGCATCATTAAACCAAATTGAATTACAGCCCATAAGAGCAAAGTTTAAAGATAACTTGTAGTAAATGAACAGGTGTACCTAAGAATACAAGAAATGTATTGCAGAGTACAAATTCTACCTAACTTATGATCAATTTGCTCTAACTATGCAACATATGATCAGGGGAATAAACTATACGAGGTAAAATAACTACATTGCTTAGTGCTTTATTTAAGTAAAATAAGGGAAAAACAAGACAGCTTATTTTAATCGTTATACACCCTCAAAATTAACCATATCAACATTAAGATTAAAGAACACCATTATGAGATTACGCTTTGCCGCTAACGTATCATTTCTATTTGCCATTGTCCTGCTTTTATCTTTAGGCTCTTGCAAAGAAGAAGTAAAAACAGTAACCAAAACGGAACCAAAAAAGGTACAAAAGCCCAACATCATCTATATTTTAGCGGATGACCTTGGTTATGGCGATTTAAGTTCCTACGGTCAGAAAAAAATTGAAACGCCCCGTATTGATGAATTGGCTACGAGAGGGATAAAATTAACCCAACATTATAGTGGCGCACCAGTTTGTGCACCAGCAAGATCATCTCTCATGACGGGACAGCATACCGGTCATACCCCAATTAGAGGTAATAAAGAGCTGGCAGGGGAAGGGCAAACAGCTTTACCGGGCAATTCAGTAACTATTGCCGAATTGATGAAAAAAGCAGGCTATACCACAGGAGCCTTTGGGAAATGGGGATTAGGTTTTGTTGGTACGGAAGGGGACCCCGTAGCACAAGGTTTTGATGAGTTCTATGGATATAATTGCCAACGTATGGCGCATAGATACTACCCCACTCACTTATGGCACAATGAAGAAAAGATACTTCTGGAAGGTAACGACTGGACAAATACCGAAACCTATGCACCTGACAAAATCCAAGAAGCTACATTAGAATTTATAGACAAGAATAAAGAGAAGCCATTTTTTGCCTACGTTCCTTTTGTGCTTCCTCATGCAGAGCTTATTTCCCCCAAAGATTCCATATTTGATAAGTTTAAGGAAAAATTTGAGGAAACACCCTATACGGCCGAAAACGATTTTACCTCGGACTACGGTCCTGATATCGTTCACATGGAATATGCCCCACAACTTAAGCCACATGCCGCATTTGCTTCCATGGTCTATCGTATGGATGTGTATGTGGGGCAAATTTTAGACAAGCTAGATGAATTAGGTATTGCAGATAATACCATTGTTATGTTCGCAAGCGATAACGGCCCACACGCAGAAGGTGGTGCAGACCCTGATTTTTTTAATAGTGCAGGAGGTTTAAAAGGAATTAAAAGAGACCTGTACGAAGGTGGCATTCGCTCCCCTTTTATCGTTACGTGGCCCAATAAAATTAAAGCCGGAACAACTTCTGACCACGTTTCCGCATTTTGGGATGTCATGCCCACTCTTGGCGAAATTACTAAAGTAGATGTTCCTGCGAGCAGTGATGGTATTTCGTTTTTGCCTACACTTCTGGGTCAAGACGGTCAAAAGAAACATGAACATCTGTATTGGGAATTCCCAATTCAGCAAGGTAGAAAAGCGGTGCGCAAAGGAGATTGGAAAGGTGTTGTTTATAATTTCAATAAAAAACCTCAAGGTATATTCGAGCTTTACAATCTAGCCGATGACGAAGCTGAAACTAAAAATATAGCCGACCAGCACCCAGAAATAGTTAAAGAAATGAGGCAAATCATGGAAACCGAAAGTGAGGCGTCAGAACTATTCCCTTTTAAATAATTGACCATAAAAAACACTAAACCAACCTACCGATGAAACCGTTTTATTTTGCACTTTATTTTTTTCTGACCTTATCTTGTTACGCCCAAAAATCTCAACAGAAGGATGCGGACAAGCGCCCCAACATAATTTTAATAATGGTGGATGACTTGGGGTATGAGGGCATTGGCAGCTATGGCGGAACTTCATATAACACACCCAACATTGATAAACTAGCGGCAACCGGTATGCAATTCAATCAGGCTTATGCACAACCGCTTTGTACGCCAACCCGTGTAAAACTGATGACGGGGCAGTACAATTTCAGGAATTGGGAAGCTTTTGGAATTCTAAACCCAAGGGAAAAGACCTTCGGCCATATCATGCAAGATGCGGGTTATGCCACATGTATGGTGGGCAAATGGCAATTACAAAGTTACGACCCACCAGGCTACCCCGGAGGTGAACACAGAAGAGGAATCGGCATGAAAGTAGAAGATTCCGGTTTTGATGAATACAGTATGTTTCATGCCTTTCACACAGAAGACAAAGGCTCACGTTTTGCCAACCCAACAATTTATCAAAACGGTGAGTTTTTAAAGGAAACCGGTGGCAAGTACGGTCCTGATATTTTCTCGGCATATCTAAACGATTTTGTAAGTCGTAAAAAAGGTGGTCCTTTTTTTGTGTATTACCCTATGGCTTTGACACACGGCCCTTTCAATCCTACGCCTAACAGTGACGATTGGAAATACCCTGAAAAAAGATTGGATGAAGAAACTACCTATTTTAAGGATATGGTAGAGTATTTAGATAAAATTATTGGAGATATAGTGACCAACCTTGAAAAGAACGGTCTTCGTGAAGACACACTTCTTATGCTTTATTCCGATAACGGCACGCACCAAACTATCTTTTCCAGAATGGTAGACCGCACGGTTCAAGGAGGAAAAGGGCTAACGACCGAAGCGGGTATAAAGGTCCCATTTATCGCAAATTGGCCAAGTCATATTAAAGCCGGTACGGCATCGGACGAATTTATTGATGCCATTGACTTCATGCCCACTATCCTTGAGGCTACGAACACCCCAACTCCCTCCGGTTTTGAACCTGATGGGGAAAGTTTTTTACCCGTATTAAAAGGAAAACCTGTAGAACGCAGAAATTGGGTATTTATGAGCTATGACCCAAAACCGGGCTGGGACAAAAAGCAATTCGCTCCAGCGGAATTTGTATTGAACGAGAACTACAAACTTTACGGAGATGGCAGGTTTTATAACACCAAAAAAGATGTTTTGGAAAAAGATTCGTTATCATCCAATAAACTCTCTTTAAAGGAGAAACAACTTAAAGGGAAATTTCAAAAGGTTTTAGACTCGTTAAAAAAATATCCTACCTACGGATGGATAGAACGTTTGGCCCCAGAGTTTGACTCGTTAGTATCAAAACATGCCCGTATAGAATTGGTTGCCGAAGGATTTAATTGGTCCGAAGGCCCAGTTTGGCTTCCCAAAGAGCAGAAACTTATTTTTTCCGATGTTCCCGAAAACAAAATCTACGAGTGGGATAATATAGAAGGATTAAGTCTGTACATGGCGCCTTCCGGCGATACGGGTATTGAAAAAGGAAGTAATGGCAAAGGCTCAAACGGACTTATTCTTAATCCTCAAGGAGAATTGGTATTATGCCAAGTAGGCGACCGCAGAATTAGTAAACTTATAAGTTTAACGGATTCTCTTCATCCTAAATTTGAACCGGTAATTACCAATTATGAGGGTAAAAAGTTCAACTCACCCAATGATATGGATTATGACAATGACGGAAACTTATATTTTACGGACCCTTCTTTTGGTTTGGGAGGTGGTAAAAGTGATATTGGTTTCAACGGCGTCTATTTTTATGGAAAAAATAAAAAATTAGTCCTTTTAGACGACTCCATAAAAGCTCCAAATGGGATTGCGGTATCTAATGACAACAAAACTTTATACGTTGCAGATTCTTTCAAGGAGCAACCAAAAATCTTAGCATACGATATTGTTGGGAATGGAAAGGTAAGCAACAAAAGAATATTTTTTGATGCTACGGAACTACACAAAGCGAGCATCAGCAAACAATCTCCGGATGGAATGAAGATTGATGAAAAAGGCAATATTTTCTTGGCTGGACCCGATGGTGTTTTAGTTATATCTCCCTCTGGAAAGCATTTGGGAACCATTAGGACCGATAAAAACACTGGAAATTGTGAATTTAGCGATAATGGAAGGTACCTGTTCATTACTGCAGATAATTACCTTTTGAGAGTAAATCTAAGACCCTATTCGAAATAAAAACCCATGTTCAAAAACCACAATTTACCCGCAGTATTAGTATTCCTTCTATTGTTCTGCTCTTGTGCAGAGAAGAAAAAGGAAGAAGCAAAAGTTACCGAAGAACGCCCAAACATCGTCTTTATTATTGCCGATGATATGGCTTGGGACGATAGTGGTGCCTATGGGCACCCCCATATAAAAACTCCAAACATAGACCAACTGGCCCAAGACGGTATGCGTTTTGACAATGCATTTTTAACGGCCAGCTCATGTAGCCCAAGCAGAACAAGTATTATAACCGGGCTATACCCTCATAATACGGATGCAGAGCAGCTGCATTGGCCTTTACCAGCAAGCAAGGTTACTTTTGTTGAGGAATTGAAAAAATCCGGATACTGGACGGCTCAAGCAGGAAAATGGCATTTAGGAGATTCCATTAAAACACGTTTTGACCTTGTAAAAGATGTAGGCACCAAAGGATTTCAACTTTCACCTACCGGAGAAAAAACTAAAGAAAGTGGCGATGGTAGTGGTTGTGAAGATTGGGTTCCACTGTTGAAAGATAGACCGCAAGACCAACCTTTCTTTTTATGGCTGGCAGCAGTTGACCCGCACAGACCCTATACAGAAGATATTATAGACAACCCACATAGCCTAGAAGATGTAGTGCTTCCTCCCTATTTTCCAGATACCAAAGAGGTACGTAAAGATTTTACGCATTATTACAACGAGATAACCCGTCTTGATAATTACGTTGGGGAAGTAGTAGCTGAACTGGATAGACAAGGTGTTTCGGAAAACACCATAATCCTTTTCATTAGCGATAACGGCAGACCTTTTCCCAGAGATAAGACTACACTGTACGATGGAGGAATCAAGACACCTTGGATCGTAAAATGGCCAAAAGAAGTGGAAGCTAATTCGGTTAATACAAATTTGGTAAGCTCAATAGATATAGCACCTACTTTCTTAAAGCTAGCAGGTTTAGAGCCCTTATCCAGCTTTGAGGGCGAAGACTTTTTTCCTTTGTTAGCCGATACAAAATCAGAAATTAGAGATTTCATTTATGCCGAAGACCATTGGCATGATTACGAAGATTACACCAGAGCCATACGTACCGAAGAATTCAAATATATACGGAATTTTTATACGGATTTACCCAATACGCCTTCGGCAGATGCTTTTGTGAGCGATACATTTAAATCTATGCAAAGTTTAAAGAAGAAAGGTAAGCTAAACGAAGCGCAAATGGCTTGTTTCATAACCCCGCGACAAGAAGAAGAATTATACGATGTTGTCAATGACCCTTATGAACTTAAAAATCTAGCGCAAGACCCTGCACATGAGCAAACTCTTAAGAAATTACGAACGGAATTAAATAACATACGGAAAGCATCAAAAGATAGCCTACCTGATTTTAGAACACCAGATGAGTTTGACCGTGAAACAGGCAAATCAAATTCTTTCCGAAAAAGACCTAGACCTTCCAAGGTTGAAATGGAGAAAATTATACAGGCCATGAGTAAATAAAAGTGATTCCCTAAAAGCCAACTACCATTTCAAGGTTTAAATCGGTATTGACCCTATGCTGTCCTTTTACTTTAAATAGCGCTGTAAAGTACTTTTTGCCTTTCAAATGTTTCTTTTCAAACTTTTGAAGGCTATCATTATTCGTAAAATATTCAACAGTTGCGCTTACGCCAATATCATGTTGTGAAAAGAATACAAAATGGTCCGCGTTTCCCATACTTGGATACTTGGATACGATGGCATACTCTTGATCAACCACGGCATTTCCTAACGTAATTAAGGTGTCATTTAAAGTAGGGTGACGTGATAGTTCCAAAGTCCGTGCCGTTAGATTAAAATACGGATTCGCTTCATTAAAAAAGCGTATAAATTGATTCTCATTTTTCACCGGCCCGGCATAGATGGCATTACCTTCCTTAATTTCCGGCAACGTTGTTTGCGTTGAGAACCGTATAGAAAACTCTTTATCATATTCTTGAAAGAATTGCTGTAATCTTTGTGTGGCCATAGCGGCCATACGGGTAGTGTAACTATATTTTGAAGGATGTAATACGCCTTTCAACTCGGGTTTTGCCTCTAACAGGTCATAAAATCCGTCTACGGTATTTATCTCAAAATCTCTGGTCCACCCTTTTCCTCCGGTCATAGTTTGGCCCATAGCTCCAAAATGGTCTCCAAGAACAAGGTTTGTAGATTTATCCGTACCCAGCAAAGACCGCCACAACTGTGGCGCTTTTGGTGTCATATTTGTAAGCAACAATGCCACCAGTGCAATAACCAAAAGTCCGTAGGGAAGCAATTGTGACCAACTTATCTTGTTCATCTGTGCTACTGGTGCACGTTTTTTAACGAAACGTACTTTATACTGCCCCTTATCAATCTTTAATTGCCAAGCATCGGCGTCACCTTCCGTTTCATAATAGGCCGTCAACTTTTTTCTAAGGTTGTAGATGTTAACCCTGACCCTTGGATTATTTCTCTCTTCAGATAAATTATTTTTAAAAAACTCTAACTCAATTACAGTCTCCTTTAAGTGCGTGTCATTTTTAGTGGCTTCATAAAGGTATTGCAGCAAACCTCTACTAGTAGGTGCATTCTTAAAGGTTTCACTATCCTTTATTTTAGAAACGATTTCTTGTTCGATCCTTTCGGTTAGATGCATGAAGAATTTTAGTAAATAATTGGTTTGAGTTGAGTATTAACCGTGGTTACTACTATTAGGTAGGGGTAAAATACTAAGAATAAAGCGTAAATTATACATTTGATTTGATCATTTACTTCTTTAAAATTATCTATGCTGTATATTTTAGCTTATCAAACCAGTAAATGAAAACCAAAACGGTGGTTGGAACAGGGTTAAACTAAAAAGAGTCTCATCGGTTTCGATAAGACTCTTTTACGAGAACACTATATGAAAATGAAAAATTTTATTTCTATTTGATTAACACTGTAAACTTACGGCGGGAGTGCGCCATTTGAAAAAAAATGATGTGAACTAGCCGATTTCTGTTGTGAAAACGGCTTTTTAGTTGTGTATGGATAAAATCAGCTAGTGAAAACCAGAAAGTTCGAACTTCACAATTGAACACTATGAATTAGAATGTTCAGAAAACATCCTAATTTATGCCGTAACAATTGCTAAAATTAGATTATTGGAAAGCCGGAAAGCCCGTAATATCCATTCCGGTAATCAATAAGTGAATATCATGGGTTCCCTCATAAGTAATTACACTCTCCAAGTTCATCATGTGACGCATAATGCTATAATCCCCTGTAATTCCCATTCCGCCTAATATTTGTCTAGCTTCACGAGCAATCTTAATGGCCATATCCACATTATTTCTTTTAGCCATAGAAATCTGGGCAGAAGTGGCTTTTCCTTCATTTTTTAATTGCCCTAGACGGAAAGCCAGTAACTGGGCCTTGGTGATTTCAGTAATCATCTCGGCCAATTTCTTTTGCTGCAATTGAAAGGAAGCAATCGGTTTTCCAAATTGCACCCTTTCTTTAGCATATCTGAGTGCCGTATCATAACAATCCATAGCGGCACCAATGGCTCCCCAGGATATTCCATAGCGTGCAGAATCCAAACAACCTAAGGGCGCACCCAGTCCTGATTTGTTGGGCAATATGTTTTCTTTGGGCACTTTTACATTATCAAAAATTAACTCGCCGGTTGCCGAAGCTCGTAAAGACCATTTATTATGGGTTTCCGGAGTAGAAAAACCTTCCATACCGCGTTCTACAATAAGCCCGTGAATCCGACCTTCTTCATTTTTTGCCCAGACTACGGCAATATCCGCAAAAGGTGAATTAGAAATCCATAGCTTAGCACCATTTAAAAGGTAATGGTCTCCCATATCCTTAAACTTGGTTTCCATACCGCTAGGATTAGAACCGTGATTGGGCTCTGTGAGACCAAAACACCCCATCATTTCGCCAGTAGCCAACTTTGGCAAATACTTTTTTCGTTGCTCTTCAGTTCCGTAAGTAAAAATTGGATACATCACCAATGACGATTGTACGGATGCAGTTGAACGCACGCCACTATCGCCACGCTCTATTTCTTGCATAATGAGTCCGTAGCTGATCTGGTCCAATCCCGCTCCCCCATACTCCTCTGGAATATAAGGTCCGAACGCACCTATTTCGGCCAAACCTCCTAAAATTTGTTTCGGAAATTCTGCGTTCTGAGCATACTCTTCAATAATAGGGGAAATATCCCTTTTTACCCATTGGCGGGCAGCATCGCGCACCAATTTATGTTCTTCGGAAAAAAGGTCATCAAGATTATAATAGTCGGGAGCTTCGAACAAATCAGGTTTCATAAAATGGATTTTTATCAAATGTAACAATGAAATATAACACTATAAACCATAATTGTTACATTTTCAAATAAAAATCTTTTGTCAACGCTACATATTCCGCTGTGTACTCGTGTCTTCCAGTTTCGATAATCAACTCGCTCAAATCAACATCCGATTCAGCAAAACCAAATTGCAACAAACTTCGTTTAACTTCTGATGTTGTACTTCCCTTCACCCTAGTAATCCGCTGCGCATATAATCCAAAAGATTTTGCCAACTGTAAAAAAGCCGTTTCTTCTTTAAACGGAATAATCGTAGCAAACGAACCATCTTGGGCCAACAATTTTGACACCCCCTCCAATAGCTCATCAAAAGGTAACGATTGATTCTGCCTTGCATTATCACGCGAGCTGTCTCCGCTAGAAACATCTTCGGAATAAAAAGGCGGATTAGAAACAATCAAATCATACGGATCCTCCCATTCATCCACGAATTCATCAAGTCCTGCATGGTAACAAAAAAGTCGATCACCCCAATCCGAAGCTTCAAAATTTGAGACACACTGCTCATAAGCACCTTCATCAATCTCTAACGCATCAATACTATCGGCCAAACTACGCTGTGCTATCATCAATGCTATGAGTCCTGTTCCCGCGCCGATATCTAAAATAGATTCGGGGTTGTTTTCAATGGCTGCCCACGCCCCCAATAACACGCCATCAGTTCCCACTTTCATGGCACATTGGTCCTGTTCTACACTAAACTGCTTGAATTTGAACGGTTTCATTCTTAAAATCGGTATTTACACATTTCTATACCGGTGAAATATCCGAATAAAATTTCACCTCTTAAGGGTTTTGTTACACTGAGTATAAAAAATTGTCCTTAGTCTTGAAATTACCTAATTTTCTTTGAAATATTTTACTCATCAATAAATACCTCTCAACCCTTAAATTAATTTGTAATGCAAGACAACAAAAATGCCGGAAGGCGTAAATTCTTAAGAAACACCCTAACCGTAGCAGCTGGCTCAAGCCTAATTACACCATCTCTTTTTGGAGTGCCATCCATTCTAAAGTATTACAAGAAACCGAACTCTAAATTTAATGGAGTACAAATAGGCGTGATTACCTATTCTTTCCGAAGTATGGAGGATCAAAGTGCCGAAGCCACGCTTAAATACGTATTGGATTGTGGCATCAATGCCATTGAACTGATAGGCGACCCTGCAGAAGTTTTTGCCGGCAGACCCGAAAACACATTGGACAGAAGTGTATTTTTCGGGTTGATGAAAAAGAAACGGGGAGGAAACATTACCAAAGACGAAGCAAAAGAACTCACAGAAATACAGGCAGAACAAGCAGTTTACAACCAACAAGTTACCGAATGGCGAAAAAATGCGGATATGAAAAAGTTCAAGAAATTTCGCAAAATGTACAATGATGCGGGGGTTGACATCTATGCCTTTAAACCTAGAAATACCTTTGGCAAAAAAAATTCGGACGCTGATATTGACTGGGGCATGAAAACTGCCAAGGTGTTAGGAGCTAGCCATGTTACCGTTGAGCACCCTGGAGACGATGCCACCACACTAAGACTGGGCAATTTTGCCAAAAAACATGGAATTTACATTGCCTATCATGGTCATGAGCAACAAACTCCTACTTTCTGGGACACTGCTTTGGAGCAATCCAAATTCAATGCTTTAAACCTAGATTTAGGTCATTTTGTAGCTGCAGGAAATACTGCACCTTTAGATATCATAAAGAATAAGCATGGGTATATTAAAAGCATGCATTTAAAGGATAGGCAAATACCCGCGAACGGTAAGGGCAATCTAGTTTGGGGAAGTGGTGACACACCGCTAGCTGGCGCTCTACAATTGATTCGGGATAAAAAGTATAATTTTCCGGGAACCGTAGAACTGGAATATGAAATTCCTGAAGGCTCCAATGCCGTAGCGGAAGTTCAAAAATGTGTCTCCTTCTGTGAGAAGGCACTAAAATAAATGTAACGGATCCTAAAGAGGTAGACTAGGTTAACTCTGGTTTACCCTAAATATAGGTCAACCAAGCCATCTGGAGTACTTACATGAACAACCTTGCTATCGCGGTCAACCTTCCTCACGATTTGGTCTATTATGGGAACTAAAATTTCTTTCCCATCTTTTTCAATTTCGAAAATGGCCTGAGAGGTAGTATCGTTTACTCCAGTAATTTTCCCAATATTACCATGAGTATCATCTAGCACATCAAAACCGATGACCTCATGAAAGTAGAATTTATCCCCTTCCAACTTGGGAAGTGCCGATAAAGGTAGATAAAGTTCATGTCCCATTATCCGGTCTGCTGCCATTTCATCTTTTACTTCTTCAAAATCTATTCGTAGAAGTGACGATTTATGCAGGCGACATCTATCAATAAAAAATGGAACCAGTACATTGCCTTTCATCAAGACAAAAACTGATTCCATGTTTTCGTAAATCTCGGGCTCATCGGCATCCAGCTTAACCAGCACCTCACCCTTAAAACTATATTTAGAAACGATTTTACCGAGGTAGAAACAATCTTCCTTACGCATTTTCGTCCCTAATTTATTTATTCTTCTTCTTTAGACGCTTCAGCCTCTACAGATGGAGCTTCTTCAGCAGCAGCCTCATCACCTTCCGGTGCTTCTGGCAATGCAGCTTCGGCAGCAGCTTGTGCTCTCTTTTCGTTTACTTCTTTTTCAGCTTTTAAAGCCTCAGCTTTCGCCGCTTCTTTTTCCTGGTCAAGACCTTCAACCTTAGAAGCAATTTTACCTGTTTTTTCTTCTACCCAAGCATTAAATTTTTCTTCAGCTTGCTCTTCAGTTAATGCTCCTTTACGCACACCACCTAATAAATGATGCTTTAAAAGAACACCTCTGTAAGAAAGAATTGCTTTAGCAGTATCTGTAGGTTGTGCACCGTTTTGTAACCACTTTACAGAACTATCAACATCAAGTTCAATAGTTGCAGGGTTTGTATTAGGATTGTAGATACCTAATTTTTCCAAGAATTTACCATCTCTTTTAGCTCTAACATCTGCTGCTACGATCCAGTAGAATGGTTTTCCTTTTTTCCCGTGTCTTTGTAATCTAATTTTTACTGGCATATCACATTAATTTGTAGGGTGCCCGACCCTTGTTATTAATTCTAGTTTTTTAACTCGTTCGCCTTCAACAAGCAATGCTCATCTGAAAGCGGGTGCAAATATAATTCAAATTGTCGAATTGACAACATTGATTCAACGTTATTTGAACAACTGCATATAAAAACTTAAAAAGACATGTTTTACAAACACAAAAATAGTTCTTAAATACCCGCTACCATAAGCCGCTGCCATAAAATTACAAATTGATACACCACTAAATTTTGAGTTACTTAACCATACAAAACATCAAAATGGTACTCGTTAATAACTCTTAGCAATTCCGTTTTTTCTAACAGCTGCTTTTTAGTAATTTTATAGGCACTTTTCAGGTCAATGACCTGACCGCGTTGAACACTCAGAATATTCTATATGTACCTCATCTTTGATACCGAAACCACTGGTCTTCCAAAAAACTGGAATGCCCCTATTACCGACACTGACAACTGGCCACGTTGTATACAAATTGCATGGCAGCTGCATGACGAAATGGGTAAATGTATTGAACATCAAGATTATTTGGTGCGCCCTGATGGATTCAATATTCCATACGATGCCGAGCAAATTCACGGTATTTCTACCGAGCTAGCCGAGCAACAAGGTGTATCGCTTGCTGAAGTTTTAGAGAAATTCAACATTGCCATGTCCAAAACAAAATTCATTGTTGGACAGAACGTGGGATTCGATTTAAATATCATGGGTGCGGAATTCCACCGCTTAGGCGTTGAAAACCCATTGCAGGAATTACCCGTTTTAGATACGTGTACCGAGCATACGGCACAACTGTGCCAGATTCCCGGTGGTCGTGGTGGCAAGTTCAAACTTCCTACATTGACCGAATTGCATCAATATTTATTCGGTGAGCCTTTTGGAGAAGCGCATAATGCTACTGCGGATGTTGAGGCAACTACACGTTGTTTTTTAGAGCTTATCCGTAAGCAACAATACACCATTGAGCAATTAGATGTACAGCCAGATTATTTCAAGAATTTCTCTGAGGCCAACCCGCAAGAGATTCAGCTTATCGGCCTTAAGCACATCAACCTAAAAAAAGCATCGAAAAAAATAGCGGATGCGCTTTGGGAAAAAGATACGGGTGGAGTTTCACAAGAGGAAATACAAGAAAACCTTGCAACTTTAGAAAACGCAAGTTTCGCCCATTTACACAACCACACGCAGTTCTCCATATTACAATCTACCATTAGCGTCCCGGATTTGGTAAAAGCCGCAGCAAAAGCAAAAATGCCTGCCGTAGCCATGACAGATCATGCCAACATGATGGGGGCTTTTCACTTCGTAAATGGAGTCCTGAACCACAATAAAGGTGTTGTTGCAAGAAACGAAGCCAACTTAAAACGCTACGAAGCTACACAGAACGGAACACTGGAAGAAGGTGAAGAACCATTAGCGGAATTACCGGAACCAGAACAGGAAATCACCCCTATAATCGGTTGTGAATTTCAAGTCTGTGAAGACCACACCAACAAGTCTCAAAAAGACAATGGGTATCAAATAGTGATGCTCGCTAAAAGCAAAAAGGGTTATTTGAATTTAGCAAAAATGTCTTCCATTGCCTTTGTTGACGGTAAATATTATGTACCTCGTATCGATAAAAAAGTCATCGAGCAGTACAAAGAAGATGTCATGGTGTTGACAGGAAACCTTTATGGCGAAGTACCCAGTAAAGTATTGAACGTTGGTGAAAACCAGGCAGAAGAAGCCCTTATTTGGTGGAAAGAAACTTTTGGCGATGACCTTTATATAGAGATCATGCGTCACGGTCAAGAAGATGAAGACCGTGTAAATCAAGTTTTGATTCAGTTTGCCAAAAAACACAATGTAAAACTCGTTGCCACAAATAATACCTATTACGCCGAAAAAGAAAACGCTCATGCGCACGATATTCTTTTATGCGTAAAAGACGGTGAAAAGCAGTCCACCCCTATTGGTCGTGGTCGTGGCTATCGTTACGGTTTGCCTAACCAAGAATACTACTTTAAGTCTTCGGATGAGATGAAAGAGCTTTTTAAGGATATTCCTGAAGCTATCATTAATATTCAAGAAATCGTTGACAAAGTAGAGACCTTTACTTTGGCACGCGATGTACTGTTACCTGCTTTTGATATTCCTGAAGAATTTCAATTTGAAGAAGATAAATTGGACGGCGGTAAGCGTGGTGAGAACAAGTTTCTGCGTCACATTACCTATGAAGGTGCCAAAAAGAGATACGGTGAAATTACACCCGAAATTGATGAACGACTAGATTTTGAGCTTCAGGTAATTGAAAAAACAGGTTACCCTGGTTATTTCTTGATTGTTGAAGATTTCATTAGGGCCGCCAGAGATATGGATGTTTCCGTAGGTCCCGGTCGTGGATCTGCTGCAGGTTCTGCAGTTGCCTACTGTTTATGGATTACCAATTTGGACCCTATTCAGTACGACCTACTTTTTGAGCGTTTCCTAAATCCGGATCGTGTAAGTATGCCCGATATCGATATTGATTTTGATGACGAAGGGCGTAGCCGAGTTATGGATTATGTAATTGACAAGTACGGATCCAATCAGGTGGCGCAGATTATCACCTACGGTACTATGGCTGCAAAATCATCTATTCGTGATACGGCAAGAGCACTAGACCTTCCTTTGGGAGATGCAGACCGTATGGCGAAGTTGATTCCGAACATGTCTAAGCTGAAAAAGATTATCGGAGTCGATGAAAAAGTACTTAGAAGTAAGTTCAATAGTGAAGAGCTAGAGAAAATTAATGAGCTTCTGAATATATCGGAAGGCGACGGTTTAGAGTCCGAAACCCTTAACCAAGCTTACGTTTTAGAAGGTTCCGTTCGTAATACCGGTATTCACGCCTGTGGGGTGATCATTACCCCAGATGATATTACCAAGTTCGTACCCGTGGCACTTGCCAAGGATTCCGACATGTACTGTACGCAGTTTGACAACTCCGTAGTGGAAGATGCCGGACTGCTGAAGATGGATTTCTTGGGATTGAAAACGCTGACCTTAATTAAGGATACCGTTAAAATCGTAAAAGCGAAACACGGTGTTGAACTTGATCCGGAGAATTTTCCGTTGGATGATGAAAAAACATACGAGCTTTTCCAAAGAGGTGAAACCGTTGGGGTGTTCCAATATGAATCTCCCGGGATGCAAAAACACATGCGCTCGTTAAAGCCTACCGTTTTTGCGGATCTTATTGCCATGAACGCCTTGTACCGACCAGGTCCCATGGAATACATACCAAGTTTCATTGCCCGTAAACATGGTACCGAAGAAATTGTGTATGATTTGGATGCCTGTGAAGAATATTTAGCGGAAACCTATGGTATTACGGTATACCAAGAGCAGGTGATGCTCCTTTCGCAAAAGTTGGCGGACTTTACCAAAGGTGAAGCCGATGTCTTGCGTAAGGCGATGGGTAAAAAGCAGAAGCACGTACTTGACAAAATGAAGCCAAAATTCATTGATCAAGCTTCCGCAAAAGGACATGCCGTTGATAAACTGGAGAAAATTTGGAAAGACTGGGAAGCCTTTGCCGCTTACGCATTTAACAAATCGCACTCCACTTGCTATGCATGGATCGCCTACCAAACCGCCTATTGTAAAGCCCACTACCCTGCCGAATATATGGCGGCGGTATTGAGTAATAATATGAATGATATTAAACAGGTTACCTTCTTTATGGAAGAATGTAAGCGTATGGGCTTAGATGTACTTGGGCCGGACGTTAATGAATCTTTCTACAAGTTTGCCGTAAATGATGCCGGCGCCGTACGTTTTGGCATGGGCGCCGTAAAAGGAGTTGGTCGTGGAGCGGTTGAAACCATAGTAGAAAATAGAAAAGACGGTCCGTACAAGTCGGTTTTTGATTTTGCCAAACGCATAGATTTACGTGCAGCAAACAAAAAAGCATTTGAAAGTTTAGCCGTAGCCGGTGGTTTTGATTCTTTTGGGGACACCCATAGGGCACAGTATTTTCACGATGAGGGAGATGGGGTTACTTTCTTGGAAAAAACCGTTAAGTACGGTGCCAAATTTCAAGAAAGCGAAAATTCTAGTCAAGTGAGTCTTTTCGGAGATGCCAGTGAAGTTCAAATACCCGAACCTACCGTACCTCCTTGCGAAGAATGGGGCACCATGGAAAAACTCCGTAGAGAAAAAGAAGTAGTAGGTATTTACATTTCGGGTCACCCGTTAGACGATTTCAACACAGAAATTAAAGCGTTCTGCAATGCCTCCCTCGCAAATTTAAGTGACCTCTCAACCGTGGTGAACCGGGAACTCGCCTTTGCAGGTGTTATTACAGACGTTCAGCATCGGGTATCTAAAAACGGAAAAGGGTGGGCCTCATTTATTGTTGAGGATTACACAGAATCTTATGATTTCCGAATTTTCGGTGAAGAATACCTTAGGTTCAGGCATTTCTTAATGATAAATTCGTTCGCTTACATCAAGGTTTTTGTAAAGGACGGATGGACGAACAGGGATACCGGAAAAAAGGGAGACCCACGAATTCAATTCAACAGTTTTATGCTCCTTCAAGAAGTAATGGAGTCTTACGCCAAAAAGCTCACAATTAAATTGAATATTGACGACCTTAAGGAAGAAGACATTCATCAACTGAAAGACACGCTTATATCCCACCCTGGAAATCACCCCCTTAATTTTATAGTCTATGAAATGGACGAAGAAATTAAAGTAAGCCTATCCAGTAGAAAGCAAAAAGTACAAATAAGCAGCGAACTGTTAGCCACCCTAACGGACAATCAAGTTCATTATAAACTCAATTAAGCTAGCTTTTTAGATGAAAAATATAGAATTTTGACATTATAAATTAGATTGATAGCGCAATAGCTAAAACCAATGTATCGTTAGTAAGGAAACCGTAAGATATTTGACTAACTTTGCATAATATATTTAAAATTTAAAATCATGGCATTAGAAATAACAGACGCTACTTTTGATGAAGTAGTATTAAAAAGCGATAAACCGGTAGTAGTTGATTTTTGGGCAGCGTGGTGCGGACCTTGTAGAATGGTTGGACCTATCATTGAGGAAGTAAGTTCTGAATATGACGGTAAAGCTGTTGTAGGTAAAGTAGATGTAGATGCGAATCAAGAATTTGCGGCTAAATATGGTGTTAGAAACATCCCTACTGTATTGGTATTTAAAGACGGTGAAATTGTAAACCGTCAGGTTGGTGTTTCTCCAAAAAAAGTATACACAGACGCGATTGACGCGGCATTATAATTTTACGTTTCCCTGCAAATGGGACGATATAAAAAAAATTCCGCATTTAGCGGAATTTTTTTTGTCCATACCTCAACTCGTATCGCAACAAGCCTTTTCCGTTTAATACCTATCTTAGTGCTATGAACCTGCAATCGGAATTAAATAATACATCACTTTTCCAAAACCTGGAGCTATTGGCCAACCAAGTAGTGGAAGGCTTCATTAGTGGCATACACAAGAGTCCGTTTCATGGCTTTTCAGCAGAATTTGCAGAACATAAAATTTATAACCCAGGAGAAAGCACCAAGCATATTGACTGGAAACTTTTTGCAAAAACGGACAAGCTCTATACCAAAAGATATGAAGAAGAAACCAATTTAAGGTGCCATATGATTTTGGATAGCTCAGCATCAATGTACTACCCGGAGGTAAAGAACCTATCCGCTAGTAATCTGAACAAAATAGGCTTTAGTGCGCTCGCCATAGCAGCACTCATGAACATTTTAAAAAGGCAACGAGACGCCGTTGGACTCAGTGTATATTCAGACACCTATAATTTCTATTCACCCGAAAAAGGTAGTGAAAGACACCACCAGATGCTTTTGGCCAAGTTAAGTGAGGTCTGTTTAGACAAAAATCCCGCTCCGCAAACGGAAACCTACACCTATTTATACCAGATTGCGGAAAACATAAAAAGAAGGAGTCTCATATTTCTTTTTACGGATATGTTTCAAAATTCTACAAATGATGAAAAAATTTTTGAAGCTCTCCGACATTTAAAATACAACAAGCACGAGGTAGTATTATTCCATCTTTTGGACAAATCTACCGAGTACCATTTTGATTTTGACAATACCCCTAAACGTTTTCTAGATGTAGAGACCGGCGAACACATAGATTTGTATTCCAGCAACATAAAAGAATCCTACGAACGTAGTGTCCGCCACTATTTTGAAGATTTAAAATTAAAATGCGCCCAATATAGAATTAAATATGTGGAGGTAGATGTACGGGAGGATTTTTCAAAAATGCTGAACACCTATTTGGTAGAAAGGCAGAAATTTATCTAAAGATGAAACTTTTATTAAAAAATGTTTGTGCAATTGAAAATGCGGTGTATATTTGCACTCGCTAAACGCCACGGTCTGGTAGTTCAGTTGGTTAGAATACCTGCCTGTCACGCAGGGGGTCGCGGGTTCGAGTCCCGTCCAGACCGCGAAAAGCCTTCAACGCAAGTTGGAGGCTTTTTTAGTTTTACGGTTATTCCAAAACTAGAAATAAAATAAGTTCTAAAGGTTAATAATTATCCTCAAAAAAGAACTGATGAATATCAATAAGGCTACTCCGTTTAATCTGTACCAAATCTTTGGTGTCTTTTAGGAAAATACCTAAAGAACGTTCGTTGTAAACAAACTTCATATCGTTTGAATAATCCGTGACCACATACATATCTCCAGAGAGTTTGTAAAATGGTATAGCCATCTTATTTTTAATTCTAACTCCCCTATTCACAATTTTACCTTTCACCAATATTTTTTCGGTCTTATTATTGTCACTTTCCTTAGATGCTGTTTTTACATATGACACCATCATATTGGTCCATTCAAAACTATCTATTAAAAACCACTTTATTTTCGTAAAATCTATACCATACTCATTAATCCAACCGTGGCTCGTAAAACCTAACAACACTTGCTTTCTTCCGTTTAACTCTGGGTCATCTCCAGGTAGAAATTCTTGAATTTTAAACGTAATGAGCGAGGCAGAAGACATGTCTTTCAATTTCTTTCCATCAAAATCCAGTGTTTTTAAAGAGAAACTTGTTATTTCCGGATTGTTGGCCAACAACCATTCCGTGGCAGTAAGTTCCGCCCTTTCTTTCATCTGCTCTACCGCAGCTATACCTGCCCCAATAGCAACCAACGCACCAACAGCTCCAGCAACCGCAGCACCACTATCTTGAGCATGCCCCTGTTTTGGAAATGACAAAAGAAGGACGAATAAAAGAACTCCTATATTTTTCATACACTTACTTCTCTTTTTAATTACCTTTTATTAAAGACCGAGCCCGCAAAATTTGATAATCCCCCAATCACCTCCTTCAACAGGCCGGTCTATATTTTTATTAAAATCTTACAGCATGAAATAGCTCAGATTCATGAGATCAAACCTACCATCATAAAAAGACAATCCCTTACAGATATCCGTAAGGGATTGAAATTTGTTCAATGACCAAAAAAGGAACTACAGCAGATATTTCAGCTCAATCTTCAAAAAAAAAAAAAAAACTGCCTTATTTGGAAACGTACTTCAGAGCATTAGAAACCAACTTATTATAAGATGGGTGCTAATAGGACCTTTTGGCAAACCCTATCATTATATAGACTACATCGGAATTATTGTATTTGTGAGCTCAAGTTATTGGTGCAATTTCCGAGTCATCAGAACCGAGCAACGGAGTTATAGATTCACACTTGTAAATATTACCGTAAAACGTATCCGAGTTTATCGGAAAGTGGTAATTACACAACATAACCTGTTTCTTAATTTCAAAATTCCATTCTTAATCATACTCCAATACAACGCGGGCAAGGGTTAGCACGTTTAAACGTTTTTTGAGCTTTGGTAAGTGCTAAATCATAAGTGGCGTGATGGCCCAAATCGGTTTTACTTAAAGTAAATGCTAGTGAAAAACAATCTTCTGTATGTACATCATGGTCTCCATTAGATTGCGGGGTATTGTTCACGTAATATTTTGTCATTGCATAAATAGTTTGGCCAAACCTAATACCTTAAAAAGACAATCCCTTACAGATAACCGTAAGGGATTGACATCTATTGGCCGGGTAACATAATAGAAAATATAGTGTTAGAGTCTACCTTGCTTAATAAGCTTAGCAATAAGGTGATGGGTATTTTTAGCTCCAAAAGCATCAAACAATCTACTGACTTTTTTATCTATAGTACTTTCGCTATTGGGAGAAATATTCTGATTTTTCAATTTTTCGGAAATCTCTTTTTTCGTGAAACCTTCCGCCAAATCCTGTAAAATCATCAAATCATACTTATCCAACTCAAAAAGAGTATTGGCACTATTTAGATTAATTTGTGGAGAAACGTAGGTTCTATTTTGATAAACTTCTTGCATAGCGATAACCAGTTCGTTCAACCCGTTACGCCCTTTACAGACGTAACCGTTTATTTTTTGGTCCGTAAAAAGTGAATTAATTTCCGCAGGGTCTTCAATCATAGAATTCACGATAACCCTAATATTCGGATCTACCTCTCGTATAGCAGCAATAAGAGAATGGCCTGACGTTAGCTTTCGCTCCACAGGACCTTCCTTAAAAGACAAATCGGTTATTAATAGCTCATAGGGCTCACCATTAATACAAGCCAACTTAAACCTATTATAGGCCTTATCACAATACAACTCTTCTTGTATTTCTTCAATTTCCAGTCTATTTTCAAGCGCATTTACAATGCCTTTATTGGTATCTTGAAAGTCTTCTGCAATCAGTATTTTTTTGAACATAGTCTGCACTATTTAATTCGGAATTTCCACTTGGGCTTTAAAACCTTCGCCCTTCTCAGAATCAAAAGTAAGACTTCCGTTAATGGCCAGAATACGCTTTTCTGTATTCCATAGTCCATTTTTATTATTTAGGCTACCTTTTGCTGCTCCATTGCCATTATCCACATACTGTATTTTCAACTTGGTCTTGGTCTGTTCAAAATCTATAGAAACTACCGAAGCCCCACTATGCTTTTGCATATTTATCATAAACTCTTGAAGTACCTTATACAGGGTTTTCTTAGTTAAATCCGATAAGATGCCCCAATCTACCTCCTTACTTCCGGTAACTAATAGTTGGGTATTTTTACCATAACTGCTTAACATACCAAAAAGTACTTCTTTGAATCTTGAGCCGGTATCAACATCATTGATTTTCCTAGAAAAATCCCTACTCTGACTATATAAACCGTCAACAACATTTAAAACCTCTGTAGTATCCGAACCGTTCTGAAGCAATACCATGGCGTGGTTTAGTTTTCCCGCAAAATCATCATGCAGTTTTCTTGAAAATTCCGCCTCGGTTTCATAGGTGGCTTCTATTTTTGCCGTTCTGTTCTGCTGTTTCAAACGCCTTGCCCTCTGTATGAAAAAGAATACGCCACAAACAGATATTACCAGAACAAATGCTAAACCTGAGTATGATATTATTTTCTGATTGCGCTGTTCGGCAACTTCTAATTGATGTTCCGCATTTTTCTTTTCCAAGCGAAGAATAGATTCTTGCTTAAGCGTATCATCATATCTATATTTAGCAAATTGGGTCTTTACTTTTAGTTCTTGATCATACAAACTATCCTGCAAAAAAACATAGCGGTCTTTTACTTCAATATCATTGGGTGCCAGTTTCATTAGTTGCCGCAATGCATCCTTTTCTGCCCGTGGTATTTTTAAATCATTTGAAAGTTGAATTACAGAATCAAAATAGGATTTTGCTTTTCTTGGATTCTCCTTACTATAAAACTCCCCCAAGTGGGTATAACTGGCAATTAGACCTCTTTCATCCTTCGCCTCCATCCTTGTTTTCAATGGTTTCTCAAAAGCATTGGAACTAATTGATTCTCCTGATAACCATTTTGCATAGGCTAAATTATCTTGAACTCTAGCAAGCTCTTTTGGAGTAGTCTTCATACCTGAAGCTTTCTCTATTTTGCTCAAAAGTTCAATAGCTTTACCTAACTCACTATTATCAACATAACTAGCGGCTAAATTGTTTTTGTAAATCAAGCGGCTTTTATCGGAATCCGTTATACCTATTGCCTTTTGGTAATAATTTACGGCATCTGAAAAATTCAAAAGTTTCCTGTGGTTAGTAGCCAAGGTATTATAGCAATTGGCCCTTTTATCTGGTTTTTTTAAATACCGCAACGCATCCGTTAGCGTTTCTTTACTGCCGAAGAAGTCATTGTTGTTTTTTTGGATGACACCAATGTTCATTAGGCTTTCACCAATTTGACTACTATCGTTAACCTTTGCGAAATACTCTTTGGAATGCGAATAATTTTCGACAGCCTTAAAATAGTCGCGCTCTATTTCAGCAAAATAATATCCCCTTAAATAGTAATGGTCCGCTATCAAATTCGCATTATCTATTTTGGAATTATGACTTAGAAGCAAATCACTAAACAGGATTAGACTATCATATTGCTGAGCAGTAAAATGAAGCAAACTTTTTTCATCAAGAACATATGCATAAAGTGAATCTTCTACAGTGTCTATCAATTTATCATATGACCTATTTATTGCTTCCTGTCTCTCTTTCGTTGTAAGTGAAATGTCCTTAGAAACATTAAAATAGAACAAGATACTGTCCAAAGCCTCAACGGAGCGAACATCAGCCCTCTCATTCCCTGAAGAACAACAAATTATAAAACAAAAGGAAACCAAAAACAGAAACTTCTTCACAAGCAACAGGGAATTGTGAGACTGAATTAAAAAAGCCACACATTAATGCATGGCTCAAAATAGTAAATTAAATTGGCACTTGTCGTATTGAACACCCATTTGAGGCTTCCAGGAAAGCTTCTTTACATACTGATCAAATAATTCTTATTGGAAATTTTATCATACACGTCCTTACTGAACATATATAACTGAGCTGGCTTTTTTGAAACACCAACTTGCTTTTCATCCAAAGCAATTATATACTTTCTACTGATTAACTTTCTTCTAAAATTACGGTTATCAATTTCAACACCTAATATAGATTGATAGAGATCCTGTACATCATTCATGGTGAATTTTAAGGGCAACAATTCAAAAGTTATAGGCTCGGACAAGCATTTAGCCTTTAGGTCTTCATGAGCTTCCTCAATAATTTTCTTATGGTCAAACCCTAGTTTTGGCAATTCCCCTAGAGGAAACCATTTTGCCTTATGCCTATTAGCCTTTAAATCAACATCATTGGTTTTCAACAAAAAATAATAGGCTACGGTAAAAGTCCTTGAGCTAAATTTCTTGCTCTTAACCCAAATTTGGTCTGACTTCCCCATTAGCCGGTCAGGAGCTCCAAATACCTTAAATTGCTTCTTATACAAATTGGTTAGACCGGTTAGCTCTTTTAATACCCTAGCAGAGGCTTCATCTAGAGTTTCATGCTCATACACATGGTAACCGGTCAATACATAATCATCCACAAGGACATTAGATTTTGCCTCGGACTCCAGATACCGCTTTATCAATAGAACATTAAGCGATTTTGCCTTAATGTCGTATCCAAAAACTACACAATCCACAGATACATTCAAGATTTCCTTAGCCTTCATAAATCTATTTTACATACAAAACTAAACAAATAAGCTCTTTAAATTAAAATTAAACGTCCTTTTGACATTATTAATAAAAATTCACTAATCCCTAATATTACAAAGCAATAAAAGGTAATTTCACATATATTACGGGTAAAATATCACATTTTTTATGTTAATTAATTTGGTAAGTAAAAAAATAAAGTTTTCATTTGTCTAATAAACGTTAATATGACGTTTATTAATTATCAACCTATAACCATCTTGTTATGAAACAAATGCTATCCATTTTACAAACTAGAATCGGTTTTACTTTGAAAAATTCAAATCATAAAAAACTAGAGCAATTTAACAGAGCTTCTTTTATGCTAGCCCTACCATTAATTCTCTTCTTTGGAATCAATTTTGGGTTAGCTCAGGACGATAACAAGGATAAAGACCGCTACAAACCTTTTAACACTGGCGGCCACTTAAAGAACATGCATATATGGCATGGCTTTGTTGTACATCCAGGAGCTATGTTCGCCACCCATTTAGAATATAATTCAAAAAATGAAAAATTTACACTTGGCGTCTGGGGCGGTGCCGGATTCACCACTACCGATGTAATCCATAAGGATTCCGGACAAAACGTAAGGGCCAACTACAAAGAAGTTTCCATATATGCCCTCTATCGTCTTTCCGATAGATTTTTTGCCGAAGCCGTATCCCACAACAATTACACCGGGGTGGAAGAAAGAGGCGACAAACTAAACTATTGGAGCTATGACAAAACACAGGGATACAATTTTGTGGATATCAACTTTGGCTACAATGTTACCCCAAACACCCTTCTATATTTAGCCACCATTATAGGTGGTGGTTCTGGAGATTACGAAATCCGACCCGATGGTTCTCTAAAAAATTCATGGACCCATTATTTTGAAGTGAAAAGCAAGGTGTGGAAAATTGACAATTACGAACTATCCCTATTTGCCGGTGGTGCATGGTCCTTCTTAACGGACAAAACATTCTACACCCAAGACAAAGCAAATGTTATTAACGTAGGATTGGCACTGAACAAGAATATTACTGTAGCCAACTACGAATTGCCTGTTGAAGTTACAGCCATGTGGAACCCCGAGAAGCGAGCAACGGTGTTATCGCTAGATTTTTCTTTATTTTAACAAAACCCGAACATAAATAACAGCTAATAGTATTGATTATGAAAAACGTAAATTCAGCTTTAAAGAAAATCCTTGGCCCATTCGTGGTGGTCACATTACTATTTATGAGCAGTTGTGCCAGACAGTTAGAAACAAGCAAAGCCTCCAACAGTCTAACCGAAGATACAGAGGAGAGTTTTGTAAGCAAAATAGATCTTTCAGGCAAAAGAATAGGCTATTGCACCCCGTCATTGAACGCACCCTACTACCAAGCGCTATTCCAGAGCATTAAGTCCACTACCGAAAATAATGGCATGACCTTCTTATCTGCAGATGGCCAAAATGATATTAACAAACAAATTGCAGCGGTTGAGGATCTAATCACAAAAGGTATTGATGCCCTGCTCCTTAACCCGCTAGATCCTGATGCCCTGGTTGGGGTTACCAAAGTCGCTAAAGCCGCCGGTGTTCCGGTATTCATTATAGACAGTTCTATTGACCCATCGGCAGATTTTGTTACTACCATTCAATCTAACAACTTAGCAAACGGGGAACTTGCCGGAGAATGGCTAGCCAAAAAATTCGGCAAAGAAAAAATGAATATTGCCCTATTAAGTGGTAATGCCGGAAACCCTGTAGGCAAAACGCGGAAACAAGGGCTTTTACAGGGCATTACGGAAGAACAATTAAGAACGTTGGGCTATATTGATTTGAACATTAAAACCCAAATGTATACCAACTGGTCCTATGCCGGCGGACTAAAGGCCATGGAAGATGTTTTGGTAGCACACCCAGATGTAAACGTAGTCATTACCGAATCGGATGTTTGTGTACTGGGAGCCATAAAGGCAATTGCCCAGGCGGGTAAAACAGATGATATTTTGATCGTTGCCGGTGCGGACGGACAAAAAGAAGCCATAAAGTACATTATGGAAACAGATTTCTACGGGTGTACCGCCATGAACAGTCCGGTACAGATAGGAAAAAATGCCGTTCAGTATGCAATTGAATACATGAACGGAAAAACAGATTTCCCAAAAAACTCATACACTGCACCTTTACTGATCACAAAGGAAAATGCGGCAAAATACTACAGGCCAGATGCTATATTTTAAAGGGAATCCGCAACACTTATTAATCAAACCTTGTTAGACATGAAAACTGAAAATAGCGCATACCGAGTTGAAATGACCGGAATATCTAAAAGCTTTGGAGTGGTTTCTGTACTTGAAGGTGTAAATCTTAAAGTAAAACCCGGAGAAATTCATGCATTACTTGGCGAGAATGGCGCGGGCAAATCTACGCTGGTAAAAATCCTTAGCGGTGTACATCAAAAAGATGGTGGAAAAATCTTGCTGAACGGCGAAGAACTTAACCTAAAAAACACACACGAAGGTCAGGTAAAAGGTATTAGTGTCGTCTACCAAGAACTCTCACTGGTAAACGATCTATCCGTTGCCGAAAATATCTACTTGCACAAACTTGGCGCAAATAAGTTCTGGATGAACTGGAAAAAAATTACCAAAGACGCACAAGAGCTTATAGATTCTTTGGGCTTTAAGATTGATGCATCGGCGCGAGTCAGAGATTTAAGTATTGTCCAAAAACAAGTAGTAGAAATTGCCAAGGCCTTATCGGAAGATACAAAAGTACTCGTACTGGATGAGCCCACTACCGTTTTTGATCCTACGGACACACAAAAGTTATTTGACAATTTGTTCAGGTTAAAGGAAAAAGGCATTTCCATTATTTACATCTCTCACCATTTAGAGGAAATATTTAAGATAGCAGATTCCATAACCGTTCTTAGAGATGGTGTAGACACAGGTTGCTTACCCGTTTCCGAGACCGACACGGATAGTGTTATTCGATTAATGATCGGTAGGGAACTAAAGGATCTGTACCCCGAACGTAATGCAAAAATAGGGTCAAAACCTGTTTTTGAAGTCAAGAACCTAACGGCTAAGAACAACTTGGTTCACGATGTGTCATTTTCCGTAAAACCTGGTGAAGTTCTTGGCGTAGCAGGGTTAGGAGGCAGCGGAAGGACAGAAACAGCAAAATTGATTTTTGGTGCCGATAAAAAGAAATCCGGAACCTTGACCCTAAACGGAAAAGAGATTAAAACTAAATCGCCCGTTGATGCCGTAAAACATCAAATAGGCTTTGTATCTGAAGATCGCAAGGAAGAAGGTGTCTTTTTGCCTCTTTCCATTCGAAAGAACATTAGCATTACCAATTTTAGATCTATTTCCAGTAAACTGGGTTTCTTAAAGACAGAAAAAGAGCAAGAAAACGTATCTGCATTAATTAACAAGCTAAATATTAAGACCCCTAGCTCAGAAGTAGATGTAGGCAACTTAAGTGGCGGCAACCAGCAAAAAGTGGCTTTGGCCAAATGGCTTAGCATAGACAGCAAAGTAATTATAATTGACGAACCTACACGCGGGGTAGACGTTGGTGCCAAAGTTGAAATCTATAATCTCATAAACGAAGTTGCCCAGAAAGGTGTTGCCGTTGTGGTCATTTCTTCCGATATGCCCGAAATAATGGGTATTTCGGACCGAATCCTGGTTATGCACAAGGGCACCTTCTACGGCGAGTTGACCAAAGAGCAATTTTCCGAAGAAAACATACTACGCTACTCCATTGGAAAAGCATTAAAAACATCATCATCCAACCATTAAAAAAATTAGATCATGGCCTTAACAATAAAACAACAACTTAGTAGTCCAGGAGGATTCCTTAAGTTTCTGATCAAACACAACACCATCTTCATTTTCATCGTACTAGTGCTGTTTTCTGCAATGATTTCAGATGTGTTCTTTACATCGGTAAATCTGTCCAATTTACTAAAACAGGTTTCCGGTATTGGTATTATAAGTATTGGAATGTTAATAGTAATCCTAACCGGTGGAATAGACCTTTCTGTTGGTTCCATGGTAGCCTTGTTGGCCGTTACTTTCGCAATTTTAGTGAATACATTTGCCTTGCCCCTAGCCATTCTACTGACCATTATAATCGGGTTTTCACTGGGAAGCGTAGCTGGTTATCTTGTAGCCTATCAAAAAATGGCACCCTTTATTGCCACACTTGCCCTAATGACTATTGCAAGAGGCTTGGGCTTTATCTATTCAAAAGGTTCCCCTATCACCTTCACCACTTACGGAGGATTGTACATGTCCGACTTTGCTAATAATTCAACCTTGGGCATACCTAACATTTCTATCGTGTTTTTTATCATTGTTATCTGTGCGATGGCAATGCTACGCTACAATGTATTTGGGAGATTGATTATAGCCATAGGAAGCAACGAGGAGGCCTCTAGACTATCGGGCATTAAAGTAAACAAATACAAGTTTTTGGTCTATGCAATTTCTGGGGCTTTGGCCGCAACTGCCGCTATCATTGTTGCCTCCAGAACAAATTTGGGATCACCTAATATGGGCATGGCTTGGGAACTTGACGCTATTGCCGCAGTAGTAATTGGAGGCGCAAGCTTAAATGGAGGAAAAGGAACCGCTATAAACACCTTAATGGGCGTTCTTATTTTAGGCTTGATAAGCAACATCCTAAATCTACTTAACGTACCCTCCTACCCGCAACAAGTGGTGAAAGGTGCCATAATCATCTTTGCCGTTCTCTTACAAAAATTCGAGAGCAAATAACTTAAAAACATAACGTTACATATTATGACTAGCTATAAATTAAACAACAAAAACCTCAGCAAGTTTTCAGATGAGGCCCTTATTCCCCAGTATGATAGATCTGCCTTAAAAACAGGTATCGTCCATGTGGGCATAGGGGGGTTCCACCGATCTCATGAAGCCTATTATACCAATCAATTATTACATGACCCAGCCAATTCGGATTGGGGCATTTGTGGCATTGCCCTATTGGATTTTGACACAAAAATTTACAATACCCTTAAAGAGCAAGACGGATTGTACACCCTTATTGTGAAGGAATTGGACGGCACCTTGACCAAAAAAATCATAGGCTCTATTGTAGAATACCTTTTTGCTCCGGAGAATCCAACACAGGTAATAGAGAAAATGGCGAGTACCGATGTTAAGATCATAACCCTGACCATTACGGAAGGTGGCTATAACTACAACGAAGCCACGGGTTCTTTTGACTTTACAAATCCCCTAGTTCAACAGGACTTAGAGCACCCACAAGCTCCCAAAACAATTTTTGGTTATTTGACCCAAGCATTAAAACTCCGAAAAGAAAGAGGATTGCCCGGGTGCACCATTCAGTCTTGCGATAACATTCAGGGAAATGGACATATGACGGAAAGGATGTTATTGAGTTTTGTACATATGGCCGAACCGGATCTCGTACCCTGGATAAAATCAAATGTATCCTTCCCTAATGCTATGGTAGATAGAATCACTCCCGCCACATCAGAAAAGGATATTACCCTATTAAAAGATACCAGCGGAATTGAAGATGCATGGCCCGTAGTTTGTGAGCCTTTTAAACAATGGGTCATAGAAGATGATTTTATCTCAGGAAGACCTGCTTGGGAAAATGTAGGAGCTCAATTTGTAGAAGATGTAGTTCCTTATGAAAAAATGAAGCTTAGCCTATTAAATGCAGGACATTCCGTTTTGGGAATCCTTGGCGCTCTAATAGGCTATGAAACTATTGACGAATCTGTTCAGAACAAGGCTATACAAACCTTTTTACACTCCTACATGGATGAAGAGGTGAGCCCTACTTTAGGTGATTTAGAAGGTGTTGACTTGAAAAAGTATAAACAGTCACTGCTTCAAAGATTTGGAAATATTTACATCAAAGATCAAATAGACAGAATATGTTCTGAGAGTTCCGCTAAAATTCCCATTTTCATTTTACCCACGGTAAACGCACAATTAGAAAATGACGGCCCTATTGAACATGCGGCTTTTGTAATTGCAGCCTGGGCCATCTACAGTGCCGGTGTTGACGAGCAGGGAAACCCCTTAAATATTAAAGATGCCCTAGAATCCCTATTAAAAGAAAAAGCTCTGGTTGCCAAAGACAGTCCCGCATCTTTTTTAGAAATAGAATCCGTTTTCGGGAAGCTGAATCAATCCAAAAGATTTGTTGATTCTTATTCAGCGGCATATCAAAACATTCTAAAATACGGTGTAGAAGAATGTGTAACCCAAATGAACAATAAGGCTATAAATAATATTTAAATGAAAAATATAGTTTGTTTTGGAGAAGTTCTATGGGACGTATTCCCTACCCATAAAAAAATTGGAGGAGCGCCTTTGAACGTTGCAGCACGTTTACAATCATTAGAAAACAGGGTAAGTCTGATCAGCAAGGTAGGAAATGATGGGGCCGGTAGGGAAATAATTGAATTCCTTAACAAACAGGGTATCAACACCCAAAGCGTAAAAGTGGATTCTACTCTAAAAACCGGAGATGTAAAAGTTACTTTGAACGACAAAGGTTCCGCCTCATATATTATAGAGTCTCCTAGAGCTTGGGACCATATTGAACTTACCCCAGATGCTGTAGACATCACTCAAACTTCGGATGTCTTTATATATGGAAGTTTGGCCGCAAGAAACCACACCTCTAAGAATACACTACATGAGCTTTTAAAACTGGCCAAGTATAAAATTTTTGATGTTAATCTTAGAGCTCCGCATTACACTATACATGTTTTGTCCGAACTCATGGATGCTGCCGACTTTATAAAGTTTAATGACGATGAAATTTTAGAAATAGCAAAAGCCCTAGATTTTGAATCCGAGTCTCTGGAAGAAAATATCAAATTTATAGCGAAGTATACCAATACAACATCTATTTGTGTTACAAGGGGCGGTAATGGCGCCATACTCTATTGTAATCATTTATTTTATTACAACAACGGCTATCCAATAACAGTTGTGGACACTGTTGGTGCAGGAGATTCTTTTTTGGCATCTCTGATCAACAAAATCCTTAAGGGTGCTTCCCCTCAAAATGCCCTTGATTTTTCTTGCGCCATGGGTGCAATTGTAGCCAGTAACCAAGGGGCAAACCCAAAAATAGAGAAAGCTACTATTGATAAAATGATGTATGTACAACCATAGAGATATGCTATAACAGACCAGAATTAAAATCTTTTATACACTCTTTAATCGTGCGCGTTCTAATATAATTTAGATAGCGCACGTACTTTTCCACAAAAATTGGACTGCTTTTTAAATCGCCAAAAACAGATTCAATTTCTAAAAACCTAATCGGATTCTGCTGAGACTGAGTGGCCCTTCTAATCAGAACATTACTTATAGAGTCTGAAATTTTATATGTTTTACCTTGATCATCCAAACCATCATAATATGTACACCATGCGGCAATAACAAAAGCAGCCCTGTCTATAACCTTGTCTTTTGACAACTGTGTCCGCACCGTCGGCAAAATAAAAATTGGGACTTTTGCAGAGCTTTCATCGCAAATCCTGGAAAGGCTATCATAGATATAAGGGTTCTTAAATCTAGCAATCAAAGTAGACTTATAATTTTCTACCAAATGAACCTCGGCCTTATCCAGAACAGGAATGACCTCTGCATCCATAAAAGTTCTCAGGAAATACATAAAGTCTTCATCGTTTGCAGCCTCACCTACGGTTTTATATCCGTGAAGCGTACCCAAGATACCCAATAGGGTATGTCCCGCATTGAGCAACTGAAGTTTCATTTTATCATAAAACTCAATATGCTCCACAAACTGTACACCTACCTTTTCCCACTGTGGCCTTCCGTGAAAAAAATTATCCTCGATCACCCAGTTCGCAAAAGGCTCGCATACCACTGGCCATTGGTCCTCAATTAAAAAGTCGTTTTTTAAAGTTTCAATGTCTTCCGGGCGGGTTAGCGGTGTAATCCGATCCACCATTGAATTTGGAAACGTAGTGTTCTCCTTTAGCCACGGCAGCAATTCGGGCTCCATCTTATTTACGTAGTTGAAAAAAGAAGCTTTCATCGTATCTCCGTTGCCTTTTATATTGTCACATGATAGAATGGTACAACCTGCTAGACCTCGGAACTTCCTCAACTTAAAGGCTTGCATCAAATATCCAAAAACGGTTTTTGGATAAAAGGGGTTTCTCATATCTTCGGCAACAACCGGATTCTCCTGATCAAACTCTCCTGTTATCTCGTTTAAGTGATATCCGTCTTCGGCAATGGTCAACGAAATTATCTCGATATCCGGATGAGCAAGTCTTTCAATGACCGCCATGGGATTTTCAGGACCAAAAAAGTACTCTACAATAGAGCCTATAACTTTTATTTGATGGGAACCATTGGCATCTTTCACCATCAAGCAATACAGCCCATCTTGATCTTTTAGAACATTATAAATTTTTCGGTCTGCATCCAAAAGGTCTATTCCGCATATACCAAAATTAAATTCATCATGATTTTCTATCAGCTCGTGCATATAATATGCCTGATGCGCTCTATGAAAATTGCTTATCCCAATATGTGCAATACTTGTTTTAATTTTATCTCGATCAAATGCAGGAATCAACGCCCTATTCTGTAGCGCGCCTACATTCTCAATATTTAAGTATAATGGGTTTTGCATATTTTTTTTACAATATAGAATCAGTATCCAAAATCTTTCAATTTACATAAAAAATAAAATTATATCTATATTTTTTAAGTGTTCATTGTATATTGACGAAATAGAACTTCATGCTCCGGCAAACGAGTTTAAACCAAAGATAAGAGAGCTGTATTTAAATGGATTTTAGAAAACTGGATAACGTATCTGTCAATTGTGTCATTTTTGGCTTAGGCCCAGAAGGTTTGTATGTTCTTTTGCAAAAACGTACGCTAAATATGTTCCGAAAAGAGTACCCGGTAATTGATGACTGGGTTATAACAGGAGAACGTGCTTTCACAAACAAAACTTTAGAGGAATCTGCCAACAGTATCTTTAAAAGCATAACCAACCTTAACGAATTCAACAGGGTTCAGTTTCACACCTACGGCAATACCTCTAGAATCAAAACCGACAAAGATTTATTATGGACCAAAAGCAAAGGACTAAAGGCACAATCCATGACCATTGCGTATTATTTTGTACAGCCTAAAAAGAACATTCAATTAACCGATGATGACTTTAAGTGGTTTCCCGTAAAAGCTTTGCCGGAATTGGGTTTTGACCACAAAAAAATAATTGATGACGCTCAGGAAGATTTGAAGCAAAAAATCATGGTTGAGCCTATAATATTTGATTTGATATCGCATAAGTTTACGTTAAATGAACTTCAAATTGCTTTTGAGTCTGTCCTGAACATTGAAATTGACAACCGAAATTTCCGAAAAAAAGTACTGAAGAAAATTTATATTGTTCCTTTGAACGAAACCAGAAAGGGCAATGCAAAAAAACCTTCTAAGCTCTATGTTTTTAGCCGAGATGTGTATAATAAAGTAACGGAGAAAGACCTCATCATAAATATTTAAGAGTCTAAAAGTCAATAAAAAATTCGTTCCGAACGAAATACAAACCATGCCTAACAAGACAGAATAAGGCTTTACACTATGAGGTAAACCAGAAAATATCTTTCAATTAATGCCTTCACAGCACCATTTATACATATTTTCCTACGTTTTGTAATTTCGTCCAACGATCAAAACAAAGATTTCGTATATTCGTGGTATACTATTTGCTCACATAATTATATGAAGCACTTTTACCTCTTAATTACTTTCTTGTGTATTTCCTTTTGCTATGGGCAAGAATCCCAGGGCAATGGGGATATTAAAGGTTTTAAACTTTACCCGAATCCGGTTACGAACGGTAAGGTTTATATTAGCACTTCTGAAACTTCACCTAAACAAGTCTTGATTTATGATGTTTTGGGAACACAAGTTTTAGAGACCAAAATTAATGGTGAGGAACTGTATCTTTCAAATATTGATGCGGGAGTTTATGTATTGCGTGTTTACCAAAACAACAAAGTAGCTACCAGAAAGCTGATTATAAAATAGTTCTTAGAACACCATCCAAACCCGCCTTATTTTCAATTGTTTACAATATTAAACGGTATAGCCCATTGACAAATACCTGTCGATGAATGGTAACAAAACTGCGATGAATGGAAGGCGATATTTCCTACACCTACATCTAAGTCACTTTCACAACATTTTACAACACCTACCCTACCCTTTACCTACCTTTAAACTGTTGACCCCAAATCAATACTTATGCGTACTACCTACTTTATGCTTTTACTAATATTCACCATTAGTATGTCCGCCCAAAATTCCTTTGATTTCCAAAATCAGAGCAAAGAAGAAATTCCTGGTTTTAAACTTTATCCCAACCCCGCTTTTAATGATGTGGTGAATGTCATTACCAGAGACAACCAAGTAAAACAAATTAAGGTTTATGATGTTTTTGGTAAGATTGTCCTAACCGATCAAATCTCCAAAAGCAATCTAAATATTTCTAGACTGGTACCCGGAGTATATGTACTTCAAGTAACCGAAAACAAAAAAACGAGCAACCGAAAATTGGTCGTAAAATAAGCACAAAAAAAGCCCCCTCTCGGGAGCTATTTCAATCTAATTAAAAACAAGTACTCTATTTACGTTAAGGTATTTCCGTTAATAATTCAAAAACAACTTTACCGCAACTCTAATTTTATAATATCTCTACCACTTCAAGGTCAAAAACAAGGTCTTTACCTGCTAAAGGGTGATTACCATCTACAACAATACTTTCTTCCTTTACATCTGTGACCAAAAGATTAATTTCTTGACCACTTTGAGTCTGAGAAACAAGCCCCATACCTACTTTTGGCTCTATATCCTGTGGCAATTGACTTTTAGGTACTTCTTGTATCAATTCCTCTTTAGGCATTCCGTAAGCTTCCTCTTTTGGGATGTTAACGGTTTTTTTCTCATTGACCTTCATATCAATAAGACCTTTTTCAAAACCAGGTATCAATTCACCTTGACCCATAGTAAATTCAATAGGCTCTCCTCTTTCAACAGAGCTATCAAAAACTTCACCTGAAGCCAACTTTCCTGTGTAATGTACTTTTACTTTATCGTTTTGTTTAACTTGACTCATAATATCATTTTAAAAAACAGCAAAATGCTATTTTATAGCTATTTCGGTAAAGGTACAGGTATAAAAACGGTTACAAAATCTTTAACCCAAGGCCTCGGGGTATTTAGAAAACATTAACACTTTACACGTTAAACGTTAATAATTTTAACACTTGCCACCTAGTTCAATACCAACTTCCGTAACTATACCAAAATTATACACTTTTACCCATCTTGTTTATTTTTTACAGAAAGTATATGACTATTTTTGCTTCAGTAAAGTAATTATGGACGGTACCGAAATTTTTAAAATTGATTCTCAAATTGAATTTGATGCACAGGCTCTAAAAGTTTTTAAGCATCAGTTCCAAACCAATGCCGTGTACCGTGAATTTTGTTCTTATTTAAAGAAATCCGACGAAAATGTAACCCAAGTTTCAGAAATACCTTTCCTGCCTATCTCTTTTTTTAAGTCGAAAGAAATTATTTCTGGCGAAAAGCATCCTAAAACTATTTTTACAAGTAGTGGAACCACCGGAAACGAAACCAGTAAACACTTTGTTAACCGCATTTCCCTTTACGAGCAAAGTTTCCGCAAAGCTTTTGAACAATTCTACGGTAAAGTTGAAGATTATTGCGTTCTAGCTTTACTACCTTCTTATCTTGAACGGGAAGGATCATCACTCATTTACATGGTGGATGATATGATAAAAAAAAGCAAACATGTAGATAGCGGATTTTACCTCAACAACCTTGATAGTTTGAGGGATAAATTGATTCAGCTGGATAAAACCGGTCAAAAAATACTACTCATAGGTGTTTCCTTTGCTCTTCTAGATATGGCGGAAAAGCATTCGCTCCAATTGAAAAATACGGTCATTATGGAGACTGGAGGCATGAAAGGACGAAGAAAGGAATTAATTCGCGAAGAACTACACGATATTCTAAAATCCGGATTTGGAGTACCGGTCATACACTCCGAATATGGTATGACAGAACTGCTATCCCAAGGGTATTCCAAAGGCAACGGCATTTTTGAAACCCCACCATGGATGAAAATATTAATCCGTGATACCGAAGACCCGCTAACTTACCAAAACCACGGAAAAACCGGAGGTATGAATGTCATTGATTTGGCCAATATTGATTCCTGCGCATTTATAGCTACCCAAGATTTAGGCAAGACCTATGAAAATGGCACATTTGAAGTACTGGGCCGTTTTGACCATTCAGATGTTAGGGGTTGTAATCTAATGGTTCTTTAAAGACCTAAAATCTTTGCATCTACAAAGAAGGTTGTGTTTACGTCTATCTCATGATCAGTACTGATCAGCTCGTCCGTAACGGTTTCCAATCTAAGATTGAATTTATCTTTTTTAATGTAGTCCTTAAGATCAACATCCAAAACATCTACATCCAAAACATCACCCACAGTTTCTTCTACCTCATCCTTGGAAGCTATCATAATTTCCTCAAGACCTTCCGCAGAAATATAAACTTTTAAAGATTCAAGAAAACTAAAATCGCTATCGTCCGGTGTTGTAATCCTTAATTCCAATTCCGTGAGCTTAATTTCCTCGATCAAATCTTTACGTGTATCATTCACCTCAAATTCCGATTCCGAATTGGTTTCTACATCCGGTGTAAACATATCAAAAGGAAGGTCTATTCCGGTTGAGGATGGAATGGTCACCTGGGTTGTATAATCTATATTAAACTTAGTGAGTTCATCTAATTTATCACAAGAAGCAAACACTGAAATAACGGTTATAAGAAGTAAAAACTTACGCATACTAGAATGGGGTTTAAAAGTATTATGGCTACATAACGCTTTTTAAACCCCATTTAGTCTATGATTTCTAGAAAATAAAACGATTGACTAGTTAACTACCAGAACAAAATAGTTCTTTTTACCCCGTTGCAGCAAAACAAACTTACCATTGATCAAATCATTTTCCGTGATTAGGTAATCTGCTTTTACCTTTTCTTTATTTACTGAAATAGAATTTTGTTTCAGCTCTCTTCTTGCTTCACTATTAGAAGCCAAGAATCCTGTTTTATCTGCCAAAGCACCGATCATATCAAATCCTGGTGTAAGTTCGGATTTGGAAACTTCAGCTTGTGGAACACCATCAAAAACATCTAAAAAGGTCTTTTCGTTCAAACCTTTTAAGTCTTCGGATGTTGACTTTCCAAAAAGAATGTTACTCGCTTTTTGAGCGTTCTCCAAATCTTCTTGCGAATGAACCATAACGGTAATTTCTTCTGCAAGTCGCTTTTGTAAGATGCGCATATGTGGCGCTTTTTGATGCTCTTTCACCAATGTATCTATCTCATCCTTAGAAAGGAACGTAAATATCTTAATATACTTTTCAGCATCTGCATCTGATGTGTTCAACCAATATTGGTAAAACTTGTAAGGAGATGTACGCTCGGAATCCAACCAGATATTACCTCCCTCGGTCTTACCGAATTTAGTACCATCTGCCTTGGTAATCAATGGGCATGTTAAGGCATACCCTTTTCCTCCGCCAATTCTTCTGATCAACTCCGTACCCGTAGTGATATTCCCCCATTGATCACTACCTCCCATCTGCAATGTACAGTTATGGTTCTGGTATAGATATAGAAAATCATATCCTTGAACCATCTGGTAGGTAAACTCGGTAAAAGACATCCCTTCTTTTGATTCTGCCGAAAGTCGCTTTTTTACGGAATCCTTCGCCATCATATAGTTAACAGTAATATGCTTGCCAACATCCCGTATGAAATCCAAGAAAGAGAAATCCTTCATCCAATCATAATTGTTGACCAAAAGAGCAGCATTATCGGCATCACTATCAAAATCTAAAAACCGTGACAGTTGATTTTTTATTCCTTCTTGATTATGGCGTAGCGTTGCCTCGTCCAATAGATTACGCTCCGCAGATTTACCAGAAGGATCACCGATCATACCCGTGGCACCACCAATAAGGGCATATGGCTTATGGCCTGCCAATTGAAAATGACGTAACATCATTACCCCCACCAAGTGGCCAATATGTAGTGAATCTGCCGTAGGATCAATACCTACGTATGCAGATTGCATTTCGTTCATTAGGTGCTCTTCGGTTCCAGGCATTGCGTCGTGCAGCATGCCTCTCCATTTTAATTCTTCTACAAAGTTTGAAGTCATGTCCGTTTATTCTGATAATTTGCTGCAAATATAAAAGTAAATCATGGCCCAACCCCTGAATATTAAAGGAATTTATTCCGCGCTATTTGCTAACTTTGGCACATGGTCTTGGTTACAGGAGGAACGGGGTTAGTGGGCTCACATCTTTTATTTAAATTGATGGAGAACGGTCATTCCGTTAGAGCAATTCATAGAAAGGGAAGCGACCTGAAACGCGTGGCCAAGGTTTTTGGCTACTATTCAGACGATGCCAAAAGTCTCTTTAACAAAATAGAATGGGTAGAGGCCGATATTATTGACATACCCGCATTGGAAATTGCTTTTGACCAAATTACCCATGTTTACCATACCGCCGCATTGATTTCTTTTGACCCCAAAAATTTTGATACACTCCAAAAAATAAATACCGAAGGAACCGCCAATATTGTAAACCTTTGTATTTCAAATGGCATAAAAAAATTGTGTTACACCAGTACCATAGGCGCTATTGGTAAAAGTTTGGAGGATACCATGGCCGATGAAGAAAATGCTTGGACACCACGTGAGGCCAATGTGTACGGACTCACCAAACAAGCAGCGGAAATGGAAGTTTGGCGTGGTTCTCAGGAAGGACTACCTGTAGTTATGGTAAACCCCGGTGTAATTATTGGCCCAGGATTTTGGCATAGTGGTAGCGGCGATTTATTTACCGTGGCCAAAAAGGGTTATCGGTTTTATCCGCCGGGCGGAACGGGTTTTATTACGGTTCATGATGTGGTTAAAATGATGATTTCCCTAATGGATTCAGAGGTTATAAACGAACGCTATATTGCGGTGGCCGAAAATTTGACCTTTAAAGAAATTCTAACCAAAATCACCACGGAACTAGGAATTAAACCGCCATCCGTTCAGCTAAAATTTTGGCAACTTGAAATTGGCAGGTGGTTCGATTGGCTCAAAAACCTATTTCTAAAAAATGGAAGAAGAATTACCAAAAATTCAATTCGTTCTCTAAAACACCGAGAGATGTATGATAATCAGAAAATTAAAAATGATGTCAATTTTGAATTTATATCCCTAGACCAAACTATTTCGTTTTGCTGCAAAAGATTTAAGGAAGAGTATCAGTAGCTTTCTCGGCCTTAGCTTTTTCGCGTTTAAGCTTCTCTTTGGCAACCCTAAGACTATCATTAATTTTCTTCTGTTCCTCTAACGCTTTTCCTTCACGCTCAAGGTTTGCTTCTATTTCTTTATATATTTCCTCATACTCCACAGGCAGCGAAGCATAATAGCGATCACTTTCTACCAACTGCAGGCTATCTATATCATATTTATTAAAAATATAGTCCATGGGTTCTACATCATTTTCGCGCAGCACCTGAACATTTGTTGTTTTAGCGGCATTTACAATGGCCAAATCTTGAAGTATTTGAACCATTTTATCCTTGGGAATAAGATTTTCCGGCTTTTTCAAAAGCGTTTCATTGCAAGAGATAAGTGTGCAAACAACTGTAAGTAAAGCTAAAACCCTCATATTATCTATTGAATGTTAATCGTTTTGCATTTCGCTCTTCAGAAAAGTTTCCGTTTTCATAGGCCAAATGACCGTTCACAAAAGTATGTGTTACAGAAGACGTAAAAGTAGCCCCTTCAAAAGGAGACCATTTACATTTATAAGCAATATTCTCTTTGGTAACCTGCCAAGGCGCATTTACATCAACCACCACCAAGTCTGCATAATAACCTTCTCTTATATAACCTCGTTTTTCAACCTGAAAAAGTATAGCCGGATTGTGACACATCTTTTCCACCACTTTTTCCAAAGAAATCACACCCTCTTGAACCTTTTCCAATAATGCCGGGAGTGCATGTTGCACCAACGGGCCACCTGAAGGAGCTTTCGTGTATACGTTGTCTTTCTCACTTAATAAATGTGGGGCATGATCCGTTGCAATTACATCTAAACGATCATCTAATAATGCTTCCCACAATTGCGCTCTATCTGCTGCAGTTTTTACAGCCGGGTTCCATTTTATTAAAGTTCCCTTGGTATCATAATCGGTATTGGTGAACCACAAATGGTGTACACATACCTCTGCTGTAATTTTTTTCTGTTCTAACGGAATGTCGTTCCTGAACAGTTCCGTTTCTTTTCCTGTAGACAAGTGAAATACATGAAGACGTGCCCCTGTCTTTTTGGCTAGTGCTATAGCCTTTGAAGACGAAAGATAACAAGCCTCTTCACTACGTATTTTATGATGGTATTTTACAGGAATATCCTCTCCGTACTTTTCTTTATACTCAGCTAGATTTCTTTTTATTGTCCCCTCATCTTCACAATGGGCGGAAATTACCATTTCAGTATTGCTAAAAATGTTTTCTATGACCTCTTCATTATCCACCAACATATTACCTGTAGAAGATCCTAAAAATAACTTTACACCAGAACAGGCATTTTTATCCAATCGCTTTAATTCTTCCAAATTATCGTTAGTCCCTCCAAAAGGGAAAGAGTAATTGGCAAAACTTGAGCGAGCACCCATTTCAAACTTTTCTTCAAGCTTTTCAATAGTTGTTGTTTGCGGGTTTGTATTGGGCTGTTCCATGTAGGAAGTAATTCCACCAGCAACGGCCGCCCTACTTTCCGAAGCAATATCTCCTTTATGGGTAAGACCAGGTTCTCTAAAGTGCACTTGATCATCTATAACCCCTGGCAAAAGATATTTGCCCTGAATGTCTATCACCTTGGCCGTATCATCAGAAATATTAGCCGCAATTTTTACAATTAGATCATCTTGAAGCAACACATCGCTTTCAAAAATGGAATTTTCATTTACGATTTTTGCGTTTTTGATCAATACTTTTCCCATACTAAAATCTAGATTTATAGAACATACTTCGCACCTTCATCATAAAAACTCCAAAAATGGCTTCTTGTATAATAGATGATGACATTTTTGATTTACCTCTTACCCGATCCCGGAAAATAATTGAAACTTCTTCAATCTTATAGTTCTTTAAATAGGCCCTGAATTTCATTTCTATTTGAAATGCATACCCAACAAAACGAACAGAATCTAAATCAATATTTTCCAAGACATGACGCTTATATACCACAAACCCGGCCGTAGGATCATGGACCCGCATTCCTGTAATCATCTTTACATAAAAAGAGGCCCCATAGGACAGTAACACGCGGTAAAGAGGCCAATCTACTACGTTCACTCCTTTTTTATAGCGAGAGCCCACAACTACATCAGCACCATTGGCACAGGCCCTATATAACCTTTGTAAATCTTCCGGGTTATGAGAAAAGTCGGCATCCATCTCAAAAATATAATCATACTTTTTCTCAATGGCCCATTTAAAGCCGTGTATGTATGCCGTCCCCAAACCAGATTTCTCTTTTCGCACTTCTAAAAAAAGCCGATCTGCATACGCTTGCTGCAGCTCTACTACTTTTTCAGCAGTACCATCAGGAGAACTGTCATCTACAATTAAAACATGAAAATTTTTATTAAGATCAAAGACCGCTTTTATAATAGCTTCTATATTCTCTATCTCATTGTAAGTGGGGATAATAACTAGGCTGTCTGACACGGATTTGCTTGAATTTGGACAAAAATAACATTTTATAATTCTCTAAAAAACGCCAACAATCGAATTGTGAAATTTTTAAGCGTTGGCTATCTATCAGAATTTGTAATTTTGAACGTTGTTAATTTGATAGCACAAGCAGTAATTTGAGATACCAACTAAAGAATGAAGATTAAACTACCACGAATTTTTCTAATCATACTAGGTATCGGTTTTTTAATAAACCTGCTTCAATCTTATTTCACACCACTTATTTTTGATGAGGCGTACTATTGGCACTTTGCAAGCGACATGGCATGGGGCTATTTTGACCACCCACCTTTGGTAGCCGTTCTCATTAAAATAAGCAGTTTCTTTTTTGATGGGGAATTAGGGGTTAGATTCATGAGCTGTATACTTTCTACCGCTACGTTATTTATATTATGGTGTACGGTAGACCTCCCTAGAAAAAAGGAATACGCGATACATTTTTTTGTACTGGCGTACTCCATGACGCTTTTGAACGCCTACGGTTTTTTTACGTTACCGGACACCCCTTTATTGTTCTTTACGGCCTTACTACTTTATGTTTACAAAAGATTCATTGAGAAACCGGATGTACTTTGGGGTATAATCATGGGCGTAACCATGGCCGGGCTTATGTACAGTAAATACCATGCAGCCCTAGTAATCATATTCATATTACTATCTAACTTAAAGCTGGTATTGAATAAATATGCATGGCTTTCTGTTTGTGTAGCTTTACTCTGCTATGTACCACATTTTATATGGTTGTACGATAATGATTTTGTCACCATAAATTATCACCTTTTTGATCGCCCCAACGACCCTTACAATTTCACAAAATATACCTTGGGCTTTTTTGTGAACCTCGTGGCGATTTTTGGACTTACTTTTCCATGGATTTATTGGGGCCTATTTAAAACCAAGGCCAATGATAAATTTACTAGGGCCTTGCTGTTTTTAGTGTATGGAATTCTAATTTTCTTCTTCTTATCCAGTTTTAACCGAAGAATACAGACGCAATGGATTATTGTGATAAATATTCCACTAATTATTATTGTTTTCCGATTTATAATGGAAAACGAAACTGCAAAAAAATGGATTTATAGAATGGGATTGGTCAATATAATCATCATCCTTTACCTAAGAATAGGACTCGTTTATGAACCCATGTCTCCTATTTATTATGAAACCCATGGCAACAAAGAACTTGCAGAAGATATACAGGCTGAAGTAGGAGATATGCCCTTGGTTTTTGAAAACTCTTACAGAGGAGCATCTATGTTCGGATTTTATACGGGAAATAATACTTTCTCTCTTAACAATGAAAGTTATAGACTTAACCAGTACTCCATTGACAACTCCGAAGCAACCGTACAACATCAAAAAATATTATATCTATCTAGTAGGTCTTCAGATGCCGATGTTAGTTTTACCAAAAACGATAGACGTAAAATATATGGTAAATACATAGACAACTTTGAATCGTTTAGGAAACTAAAGACCATTTTAGAAGCACCAATTAATTTCAATCTTGAACAAGAACAAACGTTTCAACTCTACAATCCGTATGAGTTTGACATAGACTTAAGTAAATTAAAGTTTAATGTGGCCTATATGACGGATTTTAAGATTGTAAAGGACAAATTACCTAATAAACCAACTTTAAAAGATCCCAGTATTTCCACAATCAAAGCAAAGGACACACTTACCTATTCCTTTAAATTTCCGAAGCCGAGAAAATTAAAAGAGCCAAAGTACGTTAGAATAGGTATAATGGAGAATCATTTGAATTATGGCATTAATGGAAGAAACACAAAAGTAGAGTAATGGAACCAATACTAAGAACTGCGGGCACCGCTGATTGGATTACCATAATACTCATTAGCAGTATAGTATTCTTGGTACTTGCCAAAGGGTTATTTTATAGTCGCTTTCTAAACTTTATAATATTACCGTTCAACAACAAGTACATTTTCATGTACAGCAAAAAAGAAAAGTTGATGAACTGGTTTCACATATTTTTCACCATTTTTCAGGTGATTAATTTTTCGCTTTTTGTTTTCTTGGCTAGACAAATATTAAGAGGCAATACAAATGATGCCTATCCCTTTATGTACCCTATCATTTTAGCGTGCATTTTGGGTTTTATTGTCGTAAAAATAATCTTACAACTAGGTAACGGCTTCATTTTTGGTTCAGGAAAGACCATTGGCGAGCTTATTTTTAAAAAATTATCGTACTTAAATTATAGCGGGATCATCATGTTTTTAGCCAATGTAATACTGGCTTATGTAGCGCAGGGCTCGCATATGGTCGTATATGTTGCCATACTTTTAGTTCTTCTGATTAATGTAATTGGGTGGGTCACAGTGTTAAGGAATCACCAAAAATTTATCACTTCCTACTTTTTCTATTTTATTTTGTACCTTTGCGCTCTCGAAATTTCCCCGTTTGTTATCATTGGCAGTTATCTTAAACAATAGGTTTATATGAAAGTAAAAACGATTTTGGTTTCCCAACCAGAACCGAAGATGGAAAACTCACCGTATTCGAAACTGATAGATAAGGAAAAAGTTAAAGTTGACTTCAGGCCTTTTATTCACGTAGAAGGTGTGGACGCTAAAGATGTGCGCCAGCAAAAAATAGACCTAAAAAACTATACGGCAATCATTCTAACTAGCCGAAACGCTGTTGATCATTTCTTTAGAATTGCTGAAGAAATGCGCTTCAAGGTACCCGATTCAATGAAGTACTTTTGCCAGTCAGAGGCTGTAGCATACTACTTACAGAAATATGTGGTTTATCGCAAGCGTAAAATTTATGTAGGTAAACGTAATTTTCCAGAATTGGTTCCCTTGTTCAAAAAATATAAAGGCGAGAAATTTTTGTTGCCTTCTTCAGATGCATTGAAGCCCATTGTACCTGAAATTTTGGACGAACTTGATATTGAGTGGAAAAGAGCAATTTTCTACAAAACAGTTATTAGCGACTTATCTGACTTAAGAGATGTGTATTATGACATCTTGGTCTTCTTCAGCCCGTCAGGTATTGAATCACTATTGCAGAACTTTCCGGATTTTGAGCAAAATGACACAAGAATTGCCGTTTTCGGAAACTCTACGGTAAATGCAGCTACTGATGCCGGTTTACGCATAGATATTAAAGCACCTACTCCTGAAACCCCATCTATGACCATGGCTCTTCAGAAGTACATTAATACCGCAAACAAGAAGTAAATAGAGCTTTACTTCATACCATATAAAAACCCTTTGTTCAAAATTTTGAACAAAGGGTTTTTTAATTATACTATTGCCATAATTTCTAGAATGCATACCGCTGTGGACCACCACGACGGATTTCTTCACTTGCAAAGGCTTCAAATTTTTTGAAATTCTCTCTAAAGGCATTCGTTAATTTAAAAGCGGTGGTATAATAAGCCTGGTCATCGTTCCATGTAGCTCTTGGGCTCAATACTTTTGTTGGCACACCAGGACATTCCCTAGGTTGAGCGACACCAAAAACGGAATGAATATGGTAATCATCATAATTATACAACCCTAAATCGTCATTAAGAACCGCATTGATCATGGCTCGGGTATACTTCAATTTCATTCGCGTCCCTACACCGTAGGGGCCACCGGTCCACCCCGTGTTGACTAACCATACATTTACACCGGCATCTTGCATTTTCTTGCTTAACATTTCAGCATATTTAGCGGGATGCAATGGCATGAAAGGAGCTCCAAAACATGCGGAGAAAGACGGTATTGGCTCCACAACACCCGCTTCCGTACCGGCAACTTTAGCCGTGTATCCGGATATAAAATGATAAGCTGCCTGGCTTGGTGTAAGTTTGGATATTGGAGGCAGTACACCAAAAGCGTCTGCGGTTAAAAAGAAAATGTTCTTAGGGTTCTTTCCTATGGAAGGGCGCTTTACATTTTCAATATGATAAATTGGGTAACTCACCCTCGTATTTTGAGTAATTGAGGTGTTGGCAAAATCTACGTTTCCAGCCTCATCCATTATAACATTTTCTAAAATCGCACCTTTTTTAATGGCTCCGAAGATTTCAGGTTCGTTCTCTTGAGATAGGTTGATGACTTTGGCATAACATCCACCTTCAAAATTAAAAACGGCATTTTCATTGTTCCAACCATGTTCATCGTCTCCAATTAATTTTCGGGATGAATCTGTGGACAACGTAGTCTTACCTGTACCTGAAAGACCAAAAAAGATAGCGGTATCTCCTTCTTTACCCACATTTGCGGAACAGTGCATAGGCATGGTATTTTTCTCCACGGGAAGAATGAAGTTTAACGCCGAGAAAATTCCCTTTTTGATTTCTCCCGTATAACCCGTTCCTCCAATCAGGGCAATTTTTCTGGTAAAGTTTAGAATTGCAAAATTATGTTGCCTTGTTCCGTCTACTTCGGCATCTGCCATAAAACCCGGTGCATTGATTACCGTCCACTCAGGTTCAAAATTCTTAAGTTCTTCTTCCGTTGGGCGGATAAACATATTGTAAGCAAACTGATTGGACCACGGATACTCATTTATCACCCTAATATCCATTCGGTAATTATGGTCGGCACAAGCATAACAGTCTCGCACAAACAATTCTTTTTCATTCAGATAAGCAATAACCTTATCATAAAGCGCATCAAATTTAGAAGACTCAAACGGAATATTGATATCGCCCCACCAAACCTTTTCTTCGGTAACGGCATCTTTAACAATAAACCGATCTTTAGGAGATCTTCCCGTAAATTCACCGGTGTTAACGGCTAGAGCACCGGACGATGCTTTTTTACCCATTCCTTTCTCAAGAGTAATGGTTTCTAATTCGGAAGGCGATAACTGATAATGCAGATTCTCGTGCGTAATACCGTACGATTGTAAAGAAACAGATTTTCCCATTTTTTAAGAATTGTTAATTCAGAGTTCATTTTAGGTGGTAAAATTATCAAAATAATAATCTTACATACCAAAAAATGAGAATTTATTAGTAGAAATGTTTATAAACTCGATAGCCGAATATACTCCACCCAATAATAAGCAGAGTCCCACCAAGCGGAGTGACCAGACCAATCACTTTAAAATCAAAGGAGGTTAAACTATTTGTTGCCAGTAAATAAATAGAGAACGAAAAACAACAAATGCCAACTAGCAGAAAATAGAAAATCAGCTTTTTCATAACTTCGGGCAGTTGTTTCATTGTTCCCAGAATAAGCAAAAGTAATGCGTGGTACATTTGGTATTTTACCCCGGTCTCAAAAGTTTGGATAGCTTCGGCATCAATGAGCTTTTCTAAACCGTGGGCTCCAAAAGCCCCTAAAATAACAGCCAAGGCTCCTAATAGGATTCCAGTGAGATAAATTGTTTTGTTCATAACTTATATGATGTATTTTTTTATAAATATAACAATCACTACCTTAGTATCTCGTTACAACCACTAAAAGTACAAAACTAAATGCCGCGAAATATACTTGTTATAGGAGCAGGGAAATCTACCTCATACTTATTAGATTACTTCCTTGACAAATCTGAAGAAGAGGAATTACACCTTACGATTGGTGACCTTAATCCCGATACTATTTCACAGTCTATTAGCAACCATAGAAACTGTACCGTGTTTGAGCTCAACATTCAGAATGAAGTTGCCAGACAGCAAGCCATTGCAGAAAGTGACATTGTGGTCTCTATGCTTCCCGCATTTTTACATATTAAAATTGCTGCCGACTGTATTGCTCTCAGCAAGCACCTTGTGACCGCTTCTTATGTAAGCGATGCTTTAAAAAAACTTGACCCACAGGCTCAAGAAAAAGGGCTTATTTTTATGAACGAAGTGGGACTAGACCCCGGTATAGACCACATGAGTGCCATGCAGATTATTGACCGCATAAGGGACAAGGGAGGAAAAATGTTGCTTTTTGAATCGTTTTGTGGTGGATTGGTTGCTCCCGAAAGCGACAATAACCTTTGGAACTATAAATTCACCTGGAACCCAAGAAATGTGGTTTTAGCGGGCCAAGGCGGTGCCGCTAAATTCATTCAAGAAGGTACTTATAAATATGTACCCTACCATAAGCTTTTTAGGCGAACAGAATTTTTTGATATTGAAGGGTATGGTCGTTTTGAAGGCTATGCGAACCGAGACTCCTTAAACTATAGAGAAGCATACGGCCTAGAAAATATACTTACCCTCTACAGAGGCACTATGCGCAGGACCGGGTTTTCAAAAGCGTGGAACATGTTCGTACAACTAGGTATGACCGATGACAGTTACACCATTGAGAATTCTGAAAACATGTCTTACCGAGAGTTTACCAATCTGTTTTTGCCCTATTCCCCAACAGATTCGGTAGAACTAAAATTACGTCACTACCTTAAAATTGACCAAGATGATAGCATGTGGGAAAAATTATTGGAGCTTCATCTATTTGAAGACGATAAAAAAATAGAGCTAAAAAACGCCACTCCCGCACAAATACTACAATACATCCTAGAAGATAGCTGGACGCTAGCGGATTCTGACAAAGATATGATCGTTATGTATCACAAATTCGGTTACGAGCTGAATGGAGAGAAACACCAAATTGATGCGAACATGGTGGTCATAGGAGAAAACAGAACATATACAGCTATGGCCAAAACGGTTGGTTTACCCGTTGCCATCGCTACTTTAGCCATTTTAAATAAAAAAATAACAACGCCTGGAGTTCAGATTCCCATTAAAAAGGAAGTTTATGAACCTATACTAAAAGAACTTAAGGCATACGGAATCGACTTTAAAGAATACGAAGTACCGTATTTGGGATACAACTTAAGCCCCGTCTCCAATGGAGATTAGCAATAGCCAGTAACACCACACACCTAGATTTTAGAAAGTATACAATTCAAACAATAATAGCTACTTTTACCATCAATTTATAACTCAAAATATGAAACTAGGTAACGATAAGGTGAAAATTGACGGTATTGACAAAAAAATCCTAAGGTACTTAATGGATGACGCCAGAAAACCTATTCTTGAAATTGCTCGTAATATTGGCATCTCTGGTGCCGCTATTCACCAACGATTGCGAAAATTAGAATCTTCAGGACTACTATCCGGGTCAAAATTCGTTATCAATCCAAAAATAATTGGTTACCATACCATGGCCTATATTGGTATTTATCTAGATAAGGCCATGAGCAATCCCGCCGCAGTAAAACAGCTGGAAAAAATACCAGAAGTACTTGAATGTCATTACACTACAGGAAACTGGTCCATTCTCATAAAAGTGCTCTGTAGGGACAATGAACACCTAATGCACGTGCTCAATAAAGATATTCAACAAATAGAGGGTGTATCCCGTACGGAGACCTTTATTTCCCTTGCACAACAAATTGATCGACAAATTCAGATATAATATTTGTATTAAATCTAAATAAGGATTATTTTTGTCCCCAATGGAGCTAATATACTCATCACAATACTATACATTTTTCCAATCTGACAAGGAAAGATGCTTCTATATTGATATGGGCCAGAAGGTGGTTCGTTTGTCTTTTTGTCAATTGCTTGCCTTAAGGCAGTCAGTTTGGACAATTAACATTGAAAACCATTTTGAAGGTGACGCCAACCCACATGGGCTTGAAATTTTATCGCTTTGCAATAAGGAACATCTTTTTGTTCTTAACACCCTTGAGGTTCTGGACCTTAAAGAACTTTTAATCGGTTCACTATTTATTCTTGATATTGCCGCTCAGACACCAACACTGAGTGTTAAATCCTGATTTTCCACTATTTTTAATGAGTCTAAAACCAGTTATAAATTAGTCTGGGCCCTAGTTATATGCACTCTTTTGTAATAACTTTACGTTAAGTAAAGAAAAGCAAACAATGAAAGATATAGCAAGACAACAGATGAGTATGAAGGTAGAAAGCATGGATATGCTTAATACCCAAATACAGATGGAAGGAAAAGCATCGGCCTCTTACCTGGCCATGGCTTCATGGTGCGATCAACGTGGTTATATAGGAAGTGCAGATTTTTTATATGCACAAGCTGCCGAGGAGAGAGAGCATATGATGAAAATTTTTAAGTTCGTGAACGATTGTGGTGGCAACGCCCTATCTCCCAACATAGAAAATATAAATCACGATTTTTCTTCTTTGGAGGAAATTTTCGAAACTGCTTTAAGCCAAGAAATAGAGGTTACAAAATCAATTAATAGAATTGTAGCAGCCGCTAAGAACAACAACGACTTTGGCGTTGAGAACTTTCTACAGTGGTTCGTTACCGAGCAATTGGAAGAAGAAAAAACAATGCGTGATATACTCGACTTATTCGAAATCATGGGCCGCGATGGAATTGCCCTTAAATTTATTGATGAGCGTATAAAAGCAGAGTAACCAAGAATTTTAAAGTAAAGCTAACTCAAATTAAAAAGGCTGTCCAATTCGTTTTGGACAGCCTTTTTAATATTTTCTAAGCTACTGCGTAGCGGAATATTATTAATCCCTGCCACCCAATACTTGCATACCCCAGTATACCAAAGTGGCCAATGAACCAATTGCCGCTACCAAATACGTACGTGCAGCCCATTTAAGCGCATCTTCCGAACCTTTATATTCTTGTGGTGTTACTACATTCTTAGCTTTCAACCATGCTAAGGCACGGTTACTAGCATCGTATTCTACCGGTAGGGTTATAAAGCTGAACAATGTTGCCATACCCATCATAATCAGACCGGCTACCGCTACCCAATATCCTATACCAACTCCTGCCGCGGCACCCAACATCAACCCACCAAAAACGACCCACATAGACATACTGGACGTAATGCTAACGATAGGCACCAATTTAGAGCGTAAAGTCAACCATTCGTACGCTTGTGCATGTTGTACCGCATGACCACATTCGTGAGCCGCAACAGCTGCTGCAGAAGCGTTTCTTTGGTTATAAACCCCTTCACTTAAATTTACCGTTTTGTTCTGTGGATTGTAATGGTCCGTAAGCATACCTGCGGTTGAAACCACTTTTACGTCTCTAATGCCATGGTCAGCCAACATTTTTTCCGCAATTTCAGCACCGCTCATGCCATTACTAAGATGTACTTTGGAATAATGCTTAAACTTACTTTTTAATTTACTACTCACCAACCAGCTTACTAAAGCTATAGCACCGATCAATATATAATATCCCATCATAATTTTATTCTTTTAAGATTTGAATTTAAAGATAATCAAATCTACCTCACTTCGACTGCGCTCAGTGAGGTAGATTCCGATATTGTTACTCCTCTTCTATCTCGACTGCGCTCAGTGAGGTAGATTCCATTGTTTCATCCTCTACTGCGTTCAACAAACTAGAAACTAAGGTTGTTTTTCCTCCTTTACTATATCAATTACACTAAACAAGCAAAACTCAGATTTTTTAAAAACTCTCTTTTTCAACCTAATTCTTGCACCTCACTGAGCGCAGTCGAAGTGAGGTGCTTCAACAACAATCAATCACTGGATATATTGAAAAGCAAAAACCTCGCCAAATCAATTTTGCGAGGTTTTGAAGTTATATGCTGCCAAAATGTCTTTGGTTATTTGTACTTGAATTTTAATATTAGCATAAATAAAAGCAGAAAGGCCGTTATGCCGTTTGCCAGAGTAACCGGCAGACTACTTATTAATATACCGTAGGTGAGCCATAATACAACGCCAATAAAAAGTACCAAATAGGTGGTTAACGAAATGTCTTTTGTAGACTTATCTCGCCACGTTTTATAGACTTGCGGTACGTAACCCGCCGTAGTGAGAATAGCAGCCGCCAACCCAAGAACTTCAATGTAATCCATAATCTATTTAGTTGATGGCCGTATATTTTCTACCCTACGATATTTACAATTTTACCGGGTACTACAATCACTTTTTTAGGCGTTCGGCCTTGTAAATGTTGTTCGGTTTTTTCGTGTGCCATTACCGCGGCTTCAATTTCGTCTTTACTTAAATCTAAAGGAAGCTCTATTTTAAATCGCATTTTTCCGTTGAAGGATACCGGATACTCTTTACTGCTTTCCACCAAGTATTTTTCTTCGAATTTTGGGAAGTCTACCGTTGCGATAGAGCCCTCATGACCCAATTTGCTCCAAAGCTCTTCTGCAATATGCGGTGCGTAAGGCGATACTAAAATAGCCAAAGCCTCTAACACTTCCCTACTGTTGCACTTTTGCGAACTTAATTCGTTTACAGCGATCATAAAAGTGGAAACGGATGTATTGAAACTGAAATTCTCAATATCTTCTTCTACTTTCTTTATGGTCTTATGTAGCGTCTTGTAACTATCTTTTGACGGTTCTGTTTCAGAAACCGCAAAAGCGCCCTCTGGCCCCGAATGATACAAACGCCATAGTTTTTTCAAGAAACTGTGTACACCCGTAATACCGGCGGTATTCCAAGGCTTGGATTGCTCCAAAGGCCCTAAGAACATTTCATACAAACGCAATGAATCTGCTCCGTACTCCTCACAAATGGCATCTGGGTTGACGACATTGTATTTGGATTTGGACATTTTTTCGACTTCGCGGCCTACAATGTATTTACCATTATCCACAACAAAAGTAACACCTTCATTTTCCGGTCTCCACTTTTCAAATGCATCCATATTCAATTCATCGGATGAATTAACCATAGAAACATCAACATGAGTTTTATGAATATTGATATTCTTGTTCCAATAAGTTTTTTCTCCCCACTTAGCTTTATACTTATCAACAACTTGATCTATAACCTTCTGAACAGCAGAATCTATCTCTTGATTTTCAAGCTTATCTATTAAGCTTTTTGTGAAATAATGAAAAGTCGGTTCGGTATAAAGAGTTGTAGATACACCATCCCTCAACTCAATGCTTAAAGAATAAACAAAAGCACTAGTCCCAGTTATCATACCCTGATTAATGAGTTTTTTAGCAAACTCCTCTTTGGGCACCAAACCTAGATCAAACATAAATTTTTGCCAGAAACGGCTGTACAATAAATGGCCCGTAGCATGTTCGCTACCACCAATGTACAAGTCCACATCTTGCCAGTAGTCAATCGCTTCTTTTGAGAAAATTTCATCCGCATTATGCGGGTCCATATACCGGTTAAAGTACTGTGAACTACCCGCCCAACCCGGCATGGTATTCAACTCAAGAGGAAAAACACTTTTCCCATCAATCAACTCATTACTGACCACTGCCGACTTATTTACGTCCCAAGCCCAAACCGTAGCATTGCCCAAAGGTGGTTCACCAGTTTCGGTAGGTAGGTATTTATCTACTTCCGGCAGTTTTATCGGTAAATGCTCAGCAGCGATCATTTGCGGCATGCCCTCTACATAATATACTGGGAAAGGCTCGCCCCAATAGCGCTGACGGCTAAAAACGGCATCACGCAAACGGTAGTTGATCTTCCCCTCGCCCTGACCTAATTTTTCCAATTCAAAAATGGCACGCTTCATGGCTTTTTTGTACGGCAATCCGTTTAGGAAATCAGAATTGGAAATAACAGTAGTTTCTTTATCGGAAAAAGCTCCCTCGGAAATATCCACACCTTCAAAAATATTGGGGATGGGAATATTGAAATGCTTCGCGAAGTCATAATCGCGCTGATCACCACAAGGAACGGACATAACCGCTCCGGTTCCGTAACCCGCCAACACATAATCCCCGATCCAAACCGGAATAGGCTCCTTGGTAAACGGATGCTCGGCATACGCTCCCGTAAACGCACCGGAAATGGTCTTTACATCTGCCATACGGTCCCGTTCGGAACGTTTTGCCGTCGCTTCAATATAAGCCTCAACCTCAGCTTTTTGTTCTGGAGTAGTGATTTTAGCCACCAATTCATGTTCCGGGGCCAAAGTCATAAAGCTCACTCCAAAAATAGTATCGGGACGCGTAGTAAAGACCTCAATCTTTTCATCGTGCCCCTTTACATTGAAAATCGCCGATGCACCTTGTGAACGACCAATCCAATTGGTCTGTGAATCTTTTAACGGCTGTGGCCAATCTACCGTATCCAAACCATCTAATAAGCGCTGTGCATAGGCAGAAATGCGCATGCTCCATTGCGTCATTTTTTTACGGATAACAGGATGACCTCCACGTTCGGAAACGCCGTTTACGATTTCATCGTTTGCCAGAACGGTTCCCAAAGCGGGGCACCAGTTCACTTCGCTTTCCGCCAAATACGTTAAGCGGTATTGCAATAAAATTTCTTGTTTTTTCTTATCCGAAAAAGATTTCCAATCCTCTGCTGAAAACTGAACCACGTCTTCGTCGCAAACTGCCTGCACATTTGCATTTCCTTCCGTTTCAAAAACAGAAATCAATGTCTCTACAGATTCGGCCTTATCACTTGTTTTATTGTACCAAGAATTGAAAAGCTGAATGAATATCCACTGCGTCCACTTGTAATATTTTGGGTCAGAGGTGCGTACTTCACGGCTCCAATCAAAAGAAAAACCGAGTTGATCTAACTGTCTACGGTAAGTAGTAATATTCTTTTCCGTAGTAACCGCCGGATGCTGCCCGGTCTGGATGGCATATTGCTCCGCTGGAAGGCCAAAAGAATCATAACCCTGCGGATGCAAAACATTAAAACCCTTATGTCTTTTGTAACGTGCATAAATATCACTTGCTATATAACCAAGCGGGTGCCCAACGTGCAACCCTGCACCCGAAGGGTAAGGAAACATGTCCAACACATAAAATTTTGGTTTATCGGAATTATTCTCTGCCTTAAACGTTTGGTTTTCGGCCCAAAACTTCTGCCAATTCTTTTCTATTTCCTTGAAATCGTATTGCATGCTGATATCTTTCTTTTCAATGTGGCGCAAAAATAAGTTTATTCAATTTACTTTCCTAAATTTACGGTCGCATACACGATTATGGGTAAGTCTTTTGAACAGTATCAGAAACAAAAATTGATATCATCGTACTTTTCGGTGGTATTGAGTATTGCGTTGGTGTTATTTTTATTGGGCACGTTGGGCCTTTTAGTCATCAATACCAACAAGATGGCGGATCACTTTAAAGAACAGATTACCATTTCTATTTTCCTGAAAGATGAGGCCAAAGAGTCCGAAATAGACCAACTTCAGAAAAATTTACTTCAAGAAGAACATACCAAAAGTGCCGTTTTCGTCTCCAAAGAAGATGCCGCCAAACAGCATAGCGAGGAAATAGGTGAAGACTTTCAGAATTTCTTGGGTTATAATCCACTTAAAAACTCCATTGACGTACAATTACGCGCCAATTTTGTAACTCCGCAAGAAATAGATTCATTGGCTACCAACCTTGCGAAAAAGACCTATATAGAAGAAGTAAGTTATGACAAACCTTTGGTGGATTTACTGAACGAAAACGTAAAGCGTATTAGTTTTTGGGTTTTAATTGCCTGTGGTGTGCTTACATTCATTGCCATCTTGCTTATTAACAGCTCTATTAGACTTAGCATTTACTCTAAACGGTTTATCATTAAAACCATGCAAATGGTAGGTGCCACCAAGACTTTTATACGACGCCCTTTTATATGGATGAACATTAAATTGGGCATGTTAGGTGCATTAATTGCCCTTTTGGCCTTAACGGGTGCTTTGTATTATTTGGACCAAACTTTTCCCGAACTAGAGCTTTTTAAAGATGTAGAGCAACTAGGCATACTGTACGGGGCCATTTTTGTTCTGGGTATTTTTATCTCTTTGGTGAGCACATTTTTTGCCACGCAACGGTTTTTAAATCTAAGAACCGATGAATTATACTATTAAGAGCCCTATTTACAAAGAAAAAACCTCCGAACAAGAAACCTTTACGACCATAAACTTTTTTAAGTAGAACTTCGTTAAATTTGCAGCATGGGTAAAAAATCAAAAGAACAGACCGGGCAACAGGCCAAGAAAGAATTTATATTTCAAAATAAGAACTACATCTTCTTTTTTGTAGGTCTTGCGTGCATTGCCATAGGCTTTATACTTATGAGCGGTGGCGGTAGTGACGACCCAAATGTGTTCAATGAAGACATTTATAGTTTTAGAAGAATACGTCTGGCCCCTACCCTAGTATTAATAGGTTTAGGCATTGAGATATATGCCATATTATTGAACCCGCACAAGAAGAAAAACTAAATTGGAGACGCTAGACGCCATCATTCTCGGTATCATTCAAGGACTGACCGAATTTTTACCCGTATCATCAAGTGGACATTTAGAATTGGGCAAAGCTATTTTAGGCGATAATTCCGTACCTGAAGAAAGTCTTTTGTTTACCGTTGTGCTCCATGCCGCTACAGCCTTGAGCACCATTGTGGTTTTTAGAAAAGATATATGGGAAATCATTAGCGGTCTTCTGACTTTTAAGTGGAACGAAGAAATGCAGTTTTCCGTAAAAATCATCATTTCTATGTTACCCGCAGTTTTTGTAGGTCTCTTTTTTGAAGAACAACTAGAAGCTTTTTTTGGAGGAAACGTTCGGTTTGTAGGCTTTATGCTGATTATAACCGCAGTACTTTTATATTTTGCCGATAAAGCGAAAGACACCGAAAAGAAAGTAAGTTTTAAAAACGCATTCATAGTAGGTATTTCGCAAGCCATAGCCATGTTACCCGGTATTTCCAGAAGTGGCGCTACTATTTCCACCTCTGTACTTTTAGGTGTGGACAAAACCAAAGCCGCTCGTTTTTCATTCTTGATGGTCGTACCCCTTATTTTTGGAAAAATCGCAAAAGACCTAATGAGCGGTGACCTCAACTTTGACGGTGGAAACAACTTTGCCATGGGTGCCGGTTTTATTGCTGCTTTTGTGGCCGGTCTTGCTGCGTGTACTTGGATGATTCAATTGGTAAAAAAGAGCAAATTATCTTACTTTGCCATTTACTGCCTTGTTGTTGGGCTAATTGCCATTGCCTATGGTTATATGGCTTAGACCGATTTTTGGCCTCACTGAACAGGATTTAATTTTATTTACATGGATTCTCGAACCGAAGAAGACTTTCTTGACGGACAAATACTACTTATAGACAAGCCAATTGGTTGGACGTCTTTTCAGGCGGTAAACAAACTAAAATGGGTTATCCGCTCAAAATTTAAGCTTAAGAAATTCAAAATTGGACATGCAGGAACGCTAGATCCCTTGGCAACAGGCCTTTTGCTTATTTGTTGTGGAAAATTTACAAAGCGGATTCCTGAACTTCAAGGGCAAATAAAAGAATACACGGGTACCATTACCCTTGGTGCCACCACCCCTTCTTATGATCTAGAGACAGAAGTAAATAAGACCTACCCTACCGAACATATTACCCAGGCATTACTCAATAAAACCCTGCCTCAATTTATAGGCGATATTGAACAACGCCCACCTGTTTTTTCTGCATTAAAAAAAGATGGAAAACGCCTTTATGAATACGCCAGGGAAGGGAAAGAAGTAGAAATAAAAACAAGAAGCGTCCATGTTTCTGCCTTCGAAATTACGGAAATGAACCTCCCGAATGTTAAATTTAAAATAGTTTGCAGCAAAGGCACTTATATTAGGTCTTTGGCACACGATTTGGGGCAAGCACTACAAAGTGGCGGGCATTTATCCGAACTCAGAAGAACCAAAATAGGGGAGTACAACGTAAATATAGCCATTGACCCTAATGAATTTGCAGAAAATCTACTCGGTAAAACGACAGAATCGTAAAAATATCAAGATAGTTTTTCCGTTCAACGAATAATTAAAATATATTTTAAAAATTGTGGTTATATCACCATGAGCTTGAACCGTAAACACTTAGCGTTCCTAATTACCTTTTTTTCGATGTCCATAATTGTGTTGGCACTCTACAACATACATTTAGGCCAAGATAAAGAGCAGGACGACTATGTGGTGGAAATGATGCTCGAAGAAGATATTGAAGAGCTTCTAGAAGAGAAGGAAGAACTACAAGAAGAAATTGAAAAAGCAGACCCTATTAAAAGCCATATGGCCTATAACGAAACTGCAAAGCCTAGCTACGGCAATCCAGAACCTCTAAAAACTCTAGAAGAGCTAATAAACGAGAAAATGGAAGCCGAAAGCAGTGACAGTCCAAGTGACGACATGCTTTCCGATTCTGAATATGCAGAGCGTGTAAAAGAACTGAAAAAGAAACGCCAAGAGGCCAAACAAATGCTAGGTGAAAAAGAGGCGCAAAAGAAAGAATTTACCAATAATCTTGCAAAACGCCGTACATCCGTTTCCTACTCCTTGGTAAACCGAAATAACTACAGGTTACCTCCCCCAATCTATACTTGTATAGAAGGAGGCAAAGTGGTTATAAATATTCAAGTAGATGCAATGGGCAACGTTGTAGATGCGGATTACAATGCAAAAAGCTCAGGTACTTCTAACGGCTGTTTAATAGACAATGCCATTGCTTACGCGCTTAAAGCTAAGTTTAGCTCTGGCGAAAAGTCGGTTCAAAAAGGAACCATTACCTATCTATTCCAAGGGAAGGCGCGTTAAAAGTTCCTTCAAGGTCGTTTGTCCTTTGTCCTTATTATACCATTGTTGAATTTCCTCTTTAATTTCAGGTAGTAACTGACCGTGTTTTTCCTTATGATCCGCCACTAGTTTTGCTGCAGGTTCAGGTCTCGGACCCCAATCTGCCAATACTTCTTGGTTTTCTTCATCCCAAAAAATTAATTTAGGAATAGACATTCCTCCATTGGTAAGGAACTGGTTCATGAGATCCACATTTTCATCTCTTAGAACCACTTTAAAATCTATATTATCATTCAACTGTGCCACTTTATTGATTACCGGTAATGCAGGAGCGGCATCTCCACACCAGCTTTCGGTCAAGACAATTAGTTGTATTTTTTTATCCAACTTTGCAATTGTAGCTTCGGCTTCCGCACTAACTTTTACGGTCTTGTCAAAACGCTTCATACGACGGTCGTTAAGCATTGTATAATTGGCCAATGCTTCCGTTTGCACCGGCCCTGTTGAACGTCCTTCGAGTGCTAATTGATTTACCATAGCACGGTAATCTATATATGAAACAGCCTGTGAAAGTGCTTTTTCTATTAACTGCGTTGTGTTATTCTCTGTTGTAGGTAGCGCCATTGTATTTGTCTTTAATTCATTACAAAGTTAAACCTCAACTTTTATAGTTTCGGTAACTTAGGTAACATTGGTAGTAGTTCATTACCAAAACTTACAAACCTCTCGCCCAACGGTATTTTAACAAAGAAAAGTCCGCTGTACAGAGTTGTACAACGGACTTTTAGCGCAGAATTGATATGTTCAGTTTACTTTACTTCAAGCAATATAAATTGATTTAACTGTGGACCGAAAGCACTAAAGTTATTATCGGCCACTAAAACCAAAGAACGGTTGCCATTCGCTAGTTTGGGCCCAAAAGTGATTCCTTCAATATTGTCTACCACACCATCCGTTAATTGATTGCGAACGCTTTCAAAATCGAACAACAGTGTTTTGGTCGCTTTCTTGTATTCAGCATCCATAAGGCTATCCATACCACTTACATCCGTGGCACTAGAAGCATCAACATCATAGATTTTCACGTTATTACCACCATCGGCATAACCGGTAGAAAAAGAACGCTCCAACACCAAAAACCTATCCGTATCATATTCCAGTATTTCAACAACACCGTTTACCGTAAATGAAGTTTCATCAAATTTTCTGGCAATCGGGTCCAGCTCATAAGCGAATTCTCTTCCAAAAGCACCGGAATCATCTATATGGACAATCCGTACCGGCGAATCCGTATCTTCTACAATTGGCTCAGAACCATCTTGGGTAAGCGGTAATTCCATTGAAGCCCAGTACCCGTTTTTATCATGTGCCACGCTAAGACCTTCAATAACTCCGTTATGTCTTGGTCCTCGGTTTTCATCAGTATCTACTTTAAATTTATTAGATATAGAAATGCTAGATTTATAACTACCGTCCATATCCGCTATACAAACAAAAGGATCAACACCACCATTCACATTTCCTTCACTAGACCAAATTAAACCACCGCCGGGCGTAACCCTGATCGCTTCCGGATCTACTTCATTGTCCGCAAAAGGCAGATTGTTTCCGCTCAACAATTCAGTTACCCCATTAATGCTAATGTCTTTGAATCCGTTTTCATCCAATTGAATATCGGCATTATAAAAACGGATAGGTGCTTTAGGGTCATCACTGATCATATACCATTTTCCGTCTGCATAATCTATTGCAGAAAGTCCACCAACTTGGGTATCTGCATACATTGTGCCATCTGGCACTACAAATTCATCTACATATTCCAGACTAGAAATGCTGTTATTCTGTGCTCCGCCATGACCTACAAAATCATCTAAATGCTCACATGATATGATTGTTGTGAGAATCATTAGCCCCACAATTTCTAAGGTAAAGTTTTTCATTTTTTAGGTGTTTTTTGGATTAGCAAGATGACTTATAGATTTCAGAAGAAGTTTAACTGTGGATTACGATTAGATTAACCTTGTATTACTTTGACAAACCCAATTCTCCAATATCCCTAAGCACACTAACCTTAATATTCATGTAACGTTAACTTGACTTTTTAAAAATAAATTTGTGGATTTCGATAATGATATATGTTGATGAGCTATGAAAAACATTCGTCCCCAATTACACAAGAAACATGAATTTTGCCTCTATGGCTATTTAAAAAATTCTGAAAACCCCAATTTTTCCACATCGATCAGAGAAGTCATTGTCTCTAAAAACGAGATTATTTACAAACCACCACTTGCTGATAATTATATGTACGAAGTAGTACAAGGAGTTGTTAAGTTAGGGGGCTATTCAGAAACTGGGGAAGAGAACACTTATGATGTTATTTACACTGGCGATTATTTTGGCAACTTAAAATACTTGAACGGTCAATTTTTTGAATTTTCAAAAACCTTGGTAGATAGTAAAATACGTATCTATGACTTGGCTTTTTTCAAAAAAACTATCATTGAAAACTCGGTTACTTCCGAATGGTTCATTGCTTATCTTTTAAAACGATGGTGTCTTGCCGAAAAAAAATTGGGTCAAGTAAACGAACGGTCCACTTTTCAAAAACTTGAATTTTTAAAGTCTCACTTTAACATTCCAGTGCATGACATTCACGGAGAAGAGCATATACTTTACAACTTGCTAACCCAAAAAGACAAGGGTGACCTTATTGGGGCCACCCGCCAAACTATTGCCAATGCACTGAAGAAAAAATCAGTTTTTGTTGGTTAAGATTCCTGGGTAAAGTATGCCGTGCTTAGATTCAAAATTAAGTTGTAACAGTTCGCTAACTACTGGAGCAATGTCTTCCAACCCCATTTTTTCTATTTTTTTACCCTTATAGACTCCAGCTCCAAAAGCAATAAAACCTGTTTCTATTTCTTTAAAATCAGGAAAAAAGCCATGGGTTCCTCCTCTTCTAGGCGAAAGAACTTCTCCATTTGTTCTGGATGACATGGCAATGCCCGGTATTGGGGCCAATGCAAGTACAGCATTGGGATCCGCGCCAATACCAACTAGCTCTTCTCTTTCTACAACCCTAAATAGTTTTTTAATAGACGCCGGCAATCCATTTAATTTGGCACGCACCTTGGCGACACTCTTTTTATCGTTTTTATCCTTCAACATTAAAAATGCCGAGGCCCCAGATGTATGGAAAGCAGCTTTCCAGTTGCCTCGGTCTTTTTGGTCTTCCATTAAACCCTCTTCCACTAGCCAGATATTAGGGTTTAGAGCGGAGTGAATATCAACAAAGCCATGATCTCCTGTAATAATAAATGTAGTTTTATCGAGAATATCGGCCCTTTCCGCAGCTTCCATTATTTTGCCAATGGCACGATCTACAGCTGCAATTGCAGTATAGACCTTTTCTCCGTCCCTACCTTGTTCATGTTGAAAATGATCGGTAGCTATTAAATGTAGTGTCATTAAATTGGGTTTGTATTTCTCCAAAGTATAGGCCGCCATCTCACCGGTTCTATCTTCACGGTTTAAATAATCGCCATTAAAGGTTTTCTCGTTCAGTTTTCCCAGAACTTCTTCTTCCATTTCCTTTAAAAACCCTTTTGGGTTCTCTTTGGTCCGCATAGACTCTATTCGACTAACCTTACTGTTCAACAACCAGTATTCAGGAATATTATAATCAATAGGAGCTCCTACAGATACCGGCCAAATAAAACTGGCACTTGTTTTTCCAGCACTTTTTACGGCGTGCCATAGAGTTTCTGTCTGGATAAGGCTACTTTCCCAATACCAGCGCCCTGTCTGTCCACCTTCTTCAAATGGGCTATTATAAAACACACCGTGTTCTGCAGGGTACGCACCTGTTATTATTGTAGTATGCGACGGATAGGTAACTGAAGGAAACACCCCTCTTACTCCCATAGCGGCAGCACCCTCCCGAACCATCTTTTTTAGGTTTGGAGTAGGCCATTTATCCTCTAGGTAGAAATTAGGCCTAAAACCATCTACCGAAACCAAAACCACGTGTTGGGTCAAGCTCTCTTCTTGTGCCCTTCCATATTTCACAATGGTTATAATCAATACCAGTACTAAATAAAAATTCTTTTTCATGTCTTAAAATAGATTGTAAAAACTAGAGGGGTCAAAACTTTTCTGACTCCCCCTAGATTGAGAAAAAATAAAAAATTCGATTAGTTGAATGTATATCGTGCACCTAACTGAAGCCTCCATGGTGTACCATTAATAGGTTCGGTACCGGCACCCGTTTGAACGGAATAGTCATAAGCTTGGGCCGCTTGATCAAAGCCGTTAATACGCATAAAATCACGTCTTCTACCAAAATTATGGGTTCGGCCCCATTCTTTGTTCAGTAAATTAGCAAAGTTGAAAATGTCCACGGACAGCTCTAGACCCTGCTTTTTGTTTTTAGTTTCAAATCTTTTTTGAAGCCTTAGATCAATAGTTGCTGCAAAAGGATTTTTTCCACCGTTTCGCTCTGCAAAACCACCGTAACTATTCCTCAAATACTCCTTGAAGTTTTCTGGGGTTTCCGGATCGTTCAATATTTCATTGTACCCTTCAACAATAGACTGTGGTGTACTAGGGTCATTGGGGTCAAAAATATACGCTATATCGTTTCTTAGATTAAAATCTCCGTTAGCGCTCGCGTTATCATCCACATGCAAAGAATATCTCGTTCCTCCCTGACCGATTACCGTTGCCCCGAGTGTAAACCCTTTCCATGTAGGAGTAGCTCCATTCACCACCATTTTAGTATCAAAATGATTATCTGAATATCCATAGTTCAAATCTCTTGGATCTCCTTCCACAGGAATAAAGGTTGATGTATTGGCCACACAACAGTTGTAGGACGAATTATCTTTTGACCGATTAAAGGTCATGCTCGCATTTAAGTATCCATCTTTTCCAATCTGGGCCGTACCTTCAATTACAAGAGCCAAATTATCTAAAACACCATCAGAAGTTAACACCAAAGTTCTACCCACTTGGTCTGAAATTCGGGAATTTGTCCAATCCGTTCCCCCATTTTCAGAAATAGTATTGGCAGGAACAAAGACTTCCCTACCCAGAGGAGTAACAAAGAAGGGCTCCGCAACCAAGTTGGCTTCTTGATAAATGTAATTATTGCTCGTATGGCTATAAAGCGCATTAAAACCAAGGCTATATCTCTCACCAAAGAAATGGGTGTAACTTAAGTTTGCCTTGTATATAGTGGGAACCTGAAAATCCTCACCTACCGCATTGATGGTTGAAAAAGGGGTAACGCCTGCTGGTACGCCCGGAACTGTGCTAGGGTCGTTACGGTAAGATTGGAAGTCCGGAACGGGAACATTTGCACCAGTAACATCTATAGCGCCCAACAAAGTACCACTATTCTGTATGTTATTTACCTGTGCATAATAATGAGGTTGAGAAGAAAAAATACCACCTCCTAATTTAAAGATATCCGTATTCTTTCCTTTTAAATTATAAGTTAATTGAAACCTTGGCTGAATGTTATTGTAGTCATCCAACTTTTCATTGGTACGAATTCCTAGTTCATTAAACACCACAGGGTTGAACTCCGCCTCATCTAAAAACTTTGTAGCATCCCATCGCACACCCGCAACCAAGTTTAGGTCTGGTGTAATATCAGTTTCCAACTGAGCGAACAACGAAAGGTCTAAAACAGTCTGTTTAACAAGAGGGAGACCTTGCAGTGGTACTTCCCTAGCATAGCGTGAAGCTATTTGATTTTCAAAATCATCTAACGAATCAAAGAAAAAACGACCATTTTGCTCGTTGGAAAGCAAAGTTTCCAAATTAGTGATCATGTTGTCCGTACCAAAAGTAAGATTATACTTCCCTGCATTTACATACGTAGTGTTCGTAAACTGAATTTGGTTTTCCTGATTGGTTTCCGGAGTAAAACGCTGCCCGCCCAACTGCACACTCCTACTTCTTGTGTTTCCATTTGGCAAAACCGATGAAACCTCAACAATTGCTCTTGGAATATTGGATTGTGGAAGTTCGGAGTTGGGAGTAAAAGCGCGCTCTGCATGTTGGTACTGAAACTTAAACTCATTGGTAACCTTGGAGCTGAACATAGATCTTAGAGACAACATAATGCTGTTTTCCTGAGACTCAAAATCAGAATAAGATTCAGCAACTTCAATATTAGAGTTATCGCTTACACTAAAAGGGCTCTCCCATTTGTTATATAAATTCCTAACCGTTAAACGATGCTTATCATTGATCTGCCAATCCAGCCTAAGGAACAAGTTATTTGCTTCCGTTTCGCGATCAAACTGACCCACTTGCTGAGAATTGCTTAAACCATACACAGTACGACCTATATTTAAAAAACGCTCTAAGTTAGACGATGTAATACCCAATCTATTTTCATCATCTTCGTTCTGAATTTCAGCAATACTCGTTGGCTCTCCGGCATCCTGTCTTTCAAAAACAGCAAAGAAATGCAGCTTATCCTTTACTATAGGTCCACCAATACTTAAACCATATTGCGAGTTATAAAAGTCAGCATCTCGCTCCTGTCCTTGAATGGTATACTTACTTTGTAATCCATCTGCACGATGATAGAAAAACGTACTTCCGCTAAACTCATTGGTCCCCGCTTTGGTCACTGCTGAAATTGAACCTCCTCCTTGTCTACCCTCCGTAACATTGTAATCATTGGTTGAAACCTCAAATTCTCGGATAGCCTCTTGTGAAATGGTGTAAGGACCCCGGCCAATTTCACCCGCAGTTAAGGTATTTCTAGCATTTAGCCCGTCTATAGTAACATTAGTAGAAGTTCTACGTTGTCCGCCCAAATTAATACTTCCAGCTCCTTGTAACGGAGACAAACTGGTTAATCCGGTAAAGTTTCTACCTTCCGTAGCTAACTTTTTTATTTGTCCGGCACCAATTTTTGTTGAAGCTCCTATTTGCTCAATTCTTTTATACAAACTGTTAGAAGAAACTACCACCTCATTTAGAGCAGTAGAAGATTCTTGCAAAACAAAATCTACCGAAAGTGCATCACCTAAATTTAAAGTAAAACCTTCTTGTTTTGCGTCGGCGAAGCCCAAGTACTTTGCCGTTATTTCATAAGGGCCTCCTAAGGGCAATTGTAATATTTTAAAAGTCCCATTTTCATTAGTTATCGCTCCGGATATAAAACCTGTAGACGTATTCTTAAGGATTATCTCGGCGCCCAGTAAGGGTACTCCTGTAATGTCCTTTATAGTCCCGCTTACAGATGCGTTCGTTGCTTGGCCAAAAGACATATGTACTGCTCCAAAAATCAGGAACATGGTCATTGTTCTTAAATAGCTTAAGTAATTTGTTTTCATTTCTATTTAGTGGTTTTGAAAAAATTAAAGCGACAAAATTACCCTTAAGTACTACCTGCCTATGTTAGTTTTTAACATTGCGGTTCTTCTTAACTTTAAGTTTATCGTTTCTTAATATTAAAAAGGCAATAGACAATTGTTTGGATTCCGTCCATAACCTTTTAATGATAAAGACGTATTTTTACCACTTAAATTCTCAACATGGAAAAACACAGATGCGGTTGGTGCAAAGGTGATGCGCTCTATGAAGCCTACCACGATGAAGAATGGGGTTCTCCCGTAAAAGATGACGCCGTACTTTTTGAATTTTTAGTCTTGGAAACCTTTCAAGCAGGGTTAAGTTGGATAACCATTTTACGAAAGCGGGAAAATTTCCGAAAGGCATTTGACAATTTTGAGTATAAAAAGATTGTTGCCTATGAAGAGGATAAAATTCAAGATTTATTGCAAGATGCAGGAATTATCAGAAATAAACTAAAGGTGCGTGCCACCGTCTCAAATGCTGCCGCCTTCTTAAAAATCCAGGATGAATACGGAAGCTTTAGCAACTACGTTTGGGGTTACGTAAATCATACTCCAATAAAAAACAGTGTTGAAAATTATAAGAACGCCCCGGCCACAACCGAGATTTCCGACGCACTTAGCAAAGACCTTAAAAAAAGAGGTTTTAAGTTTGTAGGCAGTACCGTTGTCTATGCCTTTATGCAGGCGGTAGGCTTGGTAAACGACCATGAAGTCTCTTGCTTTAGATATAATGAAGTTTAATTATAGTAACTCCTATACTATGAATATCAAGTCCGTTTCCGTTCTGCTCTTATTTTTTGTTTTTGGTATAAGTACTGCTTTTGCCCAGATAAAAGATGAACGCGAACACCGTATAAAAAAATCGCAGTTTCCAGAGAACGCTCGCCTGTTCTTGCATCAAAAGTTGGTCAATGCCCGCCGCATTCGTTTTTATAAAGAAATTGATGGGAGCAAAGTTAGTTATGAAGCAAAGTTCAAGAAAGACCGTTTACGGTACAGTATTGAATTTAACACGGATGGCAAACTAGAGGATATAGAGATTGAGATTGAACCTTTGGACATACCCAATGACAGCTATTCTAAAATAACGAAGTATCTAGAGCAGAATTTTAAGAAATACCGAATAAAAAAAATACAACAACAGTATAACGTTGATGATGACAATGTAGATGAAACTTTGAAAAACGCATTTCAAAACCTGATGCTTCCTTCCATTAAATATGAGCTTATAATTAACGGAAAAAACGATAAAGGCTACGAACAGTTTGAGATACTTTTCAATGCCGAAGGCCAATTTGAATTGATCAAGAAAGCTCTACCTGCAAACTACGATCATGTCCTTTATTAGAGCATTAGTATTTGTCTGTATCTGTTTTCTTGGAAATCCGGGCTTCTGCCAAGATAATTTCACGGGATATTTTGAACCTGACATTTCATTGAACTATAAGGTAACCACAAATTACTCGCATAATTTTAAGATTGCGCAGCGGGCCTATATGTACGAAGATAATTTCGCCTATTCCGTAAGACAGCTAGATGTTTCACATTTTTCCAGCCTTAAAATTGGTTTTGAACAGAGTTTGGCGGTGGGTATACAGTACCGTTTCCGGGATTCTTTTGATAATAACGGAGAAAATGAACTTCGTATTACCGAACAGCATAAATTTTCGCATGCTTACGAAATTATACGTTTGGGTGGCCGTTTTCGCGCAGAACAACGTATCAGTCCGTCATCTACCATTCATCGTTTTCGATACCAGGTTTCCATAGACCTTCCTTTAAAAGGGAAACAGGTAGATATTGGGGAGCCCTATTTTTCAGCCGCAACGGAAGCCTTACTGAGTGTAGCCAAAAGTAGCACCCCTGAATATGACCAACGGCTGTCAACCCATGTGGGCTGGTTATTAAACCGTGAAACCCGATTAGAAACCGGAGCGCAATACAGAGCGGAGGATTATACTAATGGAGTGGAAAATTCTATTTTTTTACTCGCCTCCCTTATTTTCAGCCTGTAATATTTGAATGAACTCACTACGCGGTATCTCTTCTGCACCCAAACTGTCTAGGTGATCCGTATGAATCTGACAATCGATTAGTCGATAGTTCTTCTCGTCCAGTTCTTGGGCCAATTTTATAAAAGCGAATTTTGAAGCGTTACTCACTTTACTGAACATACTTTCTCCACAGAAAATAGTACCCAAATCAACACCATAGAGCCCACCTACGAGCGTATTATTTTCCCAAACTTCATACGATGAGGCGTACCCATTTTCATGGAGTCTTTCATAAGCCTTTTTCATGTTCGCGGTGATCCAGGTGCCATCTTGCCCTTCTCTTGGCACGCTTGAACAGGCCTGAAGAACTGCTTTAAAACAGGTGTTTTTAGTTAATCGAAATCGCCCATCTCGTAACACTTTTCGCATGCTCTTGGAAATTCTTATGTTTTGGGGATATAACACCATTCGTGGATCGGGACTCCACCACATTAATAAAGCATCATCATTGAACCATGGGAAGATTCCGCTTCTGTATGCCAGTAACAAGCGTTTAACGGACAAATCTCCACCCACCGCCAATAGACCTTCATAATTGGCATTTTCCACCGAAGGAAAAACCAATTCTTCCGATAAAAAAGTCAATCCGTTTGTATGATTTTGATCTTGCACCGCTTTCCATTAATTACATTCAAAAATAAGAAAAGCCCCATTAGGCATCAACCTATGGGGCTCTTAACTTTTACTTAGATTCAATTTTTAGAAAGGCAAATCGTCGTGGTCTTCTTCATTAAGGTTGTCGGCAGGCTGAAAAGCTTCTGCTGGTGGCACCGGAGGCATACCTGCCGCACTCTGTTCTTTTTGAGCACCTTCAATTCTCCATCCTTGAATAGAGTTAAAATACTTTACTTCACCCTGTGGGTTGGTCCACTCTCTACCTCTTAAGTTGATGCTGATTTTTACATCTTGACCAACGCTAAAGTTGTTTAGCAAGTCCGTTTTATCTTGTACGAACTCAACCATTATATGTTGTGGATACTGCTCTTCTGTAGTTACTACTATTTCGCGCTTTCTGAACCCGTTGTTACCAAACGTTTGGGTTTCTCCTACCATTTTTACTTTTCCTTGAACTTCCATGATTATGAATTATATGTGAACTAATTTATATTGGGAATAAAAGTAGTTTTAATCGTAAAATTCACCTAAAAAAACAAGCAGAAGTTATTAAAGGTTATCAGTTACCACTCATAAATAAATTTTATCCTAGCGAAGGGTTTCCCGTAAACCTTTCACGCTCTTCTTACTAACTGTGTTGGCTAATGATTTTACTACAATTAAAGCTTGTAAAATAGCTTAAAACCCAAGGTAGGGTTTGGTCCAAAATCATTTTCTTCCTTTTCATAGACCGTTCTAAACCCATGTCTTGGTAGCTCTACAGACCCCTCACGTGCGTTCACTAAATTATCAAAAGAGATATCTTTAAACCGAAAACCGATACCTCCGTAAAAATTAAATCCAAAATGACGACCCAGATTCAAGAACAGTCCAAATTTTAAGTGCATGCCATATTTCTGCCGTGTAAAATCTATCTTATCATAAAGAAAATCTACTCCATCTCTTCGCTCGTATCCGTCGTTCAAAAGAGTTATGGTCTCATTGATATAAAAGAATTCAATGGCCATGTACTTTGGTGTTCTTGCTCCTTTCCCTATTCTGTAATATAATTCTGGCCGTACCTCGAAAAGCGAACCACCCTCTGCTTCTCTGTTTGAAAACAAACCTGTTCCTCCGCCTGCGCCCAAATCGAGACCCATTTTCCAATGCCCGCCTATATGTTGGATATAGCCCGCACGTAATCGTGGTGAATGAATATCTAATAACGAAAGTGGACTGAACGTAATATATGAATCCGTATCAGCATTATCAGTTTTATCTATATTTTGAGAAAATGCATGTGACACGAACAAAGAAAAAACAACAATTGTAAGTAAAAGAGCTCTCATAGCGTTGTGGTGGTTTTAGTGAATGTTAATTTTCACTAGAACACTCCGCATATAACTAAACCCTACTAAAATACTGGTTTTCCAGTAGTTTTACGGGTAATCGAGATTAAATGCCCCAAGGTTTGCCCCGTGGTAGTTTACTGTGCCAATAATACTTTCCAAGCAGAAAGCACATCTTTCTGTTGCAAAAATTCTTGAGCTTTAAGTTCTAAAGATTTTCTTTCCCCTCCACTAAGAAGCGAGCGTATTTCCATGTTGTTTTCTACAAATTCTTGAACGGAATTAGTATCCGGAATTTCCTCTATATTACCCAACATACCTAAATCGTTTCCGGTTAAAATTTTGCTCAACCTAATATGCTCTGGTAGAGCATCAACCCCAATTCCCAGAGAAGAAAGTGGTTTAGGCACCTCAAACATCCCAGCATTTGCACGGCTATACCAGTTACCTCCCATACGGGCAACTTGGTCTATTTTATGTTGATCAATAACTCCGTTTTCATCCAAAACATCTGGATCCACATGTACTTTTACAACCTCGGCAAATATTAGATTACCCGCACCTCCTTCTCGTCCTAAAGCTTCAACTTTAGTTACTTTACACTCAAACTGTACCGGTGATTCAGCAATCCGAAATGGTTTTACAATATCAGAAGGCAACATAGTGAGGCCAGATTTCTCAAACTCGTTCACCTCTTTTCCGTACTCCGTACTCGATAACGACATTTGCTGTACCATGTCATAATTAACAATGTTTATGACTACTTCCATAGTCAACAAAACATTTTGCAAGGTATGTTTGGTAGTATTATCGCGCACCCTACGTGCCGGAGAGAAAATTAAAATTGGCGGATTGGCACTGAACACATTAAAGAAACTAAAAGGAGATAAATTGGGATTCCCTTTTTCATCTACCGTACTTGCAAATGCTATAGGTCTTGGCCCTACCGCCCCTAAAAGATAACCGTGTAATTGCGCAGTGGAAACCGCTTCTGGAAGTATCGAAATCATTTCTTTTGCCATGAAGCAAAGGTATGGAAATTGCATCCTGCCTTTAAACTTTCAACTTAATAATCTAAAGAATATTCAGAACTAAAATTATTCTATAATAACCTTTTTAGTGCTCATTTTATGCTCTGTACTGATTTGCATCGTATAGACACCAGCTTGTAGGTGTACAATTTCCACAAAGAAAGTATCTTCATTTTTCTTTTCTGGGATGCCATCTAGTACCATTACCCCACGAGCACTGAACAGCTGAAATCTAAGAATTGTACCATCGCTACTTTTTACATAAATACGTTCTTTGGCAGGATTTGGATAAAAGCTCAGGTTTACTTCATCGCTATCTTCGATAGTATCCGTTTCTATACTTGTGCAATCTTCACCATTTTCCATTTGTTTCTTAATGTCGAAAACACCCAAAGAACCACCACATGATAATCCTTCCCAACGTGCCCATAATTGATAGGTACCAACAGAAAGTTCAGAAATTTTGATTTCGTCAGACTCAGCATCAAATAGATAATCGTAATTGACGCCTCCATCTACGCTTACTTCAATCTGATTAAAATCAAAATCGGACTCCAGCTCAAAAAGAAAAGTACCATCAGCACCTTCACAATTGGCATTAACAATCTCAACAGCAAGTTCAGGCACCTTTATAGGTTCTATCTGCACCGTAATTCCCAAGGTTTCGCAGGATTCATCTTCCCACTTACCCAGAACATCATAAGTTCCAATTGTAAGATTTTCAAAAACCACAGACCCAAGAGAATCTTTAAAGGATTCAAAAGTTTTTCCTCCATCTATACTCAACAGCACCGTACTAAATCTTGGATGATCATTCAGGTACACTTTAATACTTCTATTATCATCGGTACAGGTCTCAGTTGTTACAAGCAACTCAGGCGTAAGTGTTAAAGGAGTAGGCTCTTGAATTTTAAATGTTCCCAATTCTTGAGAACATGCGGCATCCATTCTTTCAACTACAACCGAATAATCGCCATATGGAACCGAAACAGTTAAACTATCTTCATTGGGTAGCCAAAGCTCGTTTGTGGGTTCTATGCCCGCAATAACTACATTGAGCGCACCAACAGTATTGTTTCTATTCAATTGAATTAAACCGTCTGCGCTGCAAGTAGCCGCAGTAATAGCTACGGAAACATCCATATTGTGTTGGTATAATTCTGCTGGATCGGATATTACGAATTCTCCACAAAAATTACTTGCTATACAACGAAATTGAGATTGTTCTTTGTCACTGGCAACAACAGTTAATTGATTAGTAGCTACGCCGGAATAGCTATCATTATTCATTAAATCGACCCAAACTCCTTCTATGTTTTCCTGCCATTTCCAATTATGGGCAAAACCAACATCAAAACTGAATTTCGCTGTTTCTCCTTCTACACAAACTACCTGATCTGACGGCTGGCCCGTTACAACCAAGGTCTCGCAGCACACCCAATTATAATCCATTAAATCTCTTCCACAGACCGACTCTGTAGTACTTTTATTGGTGACGAACTCCCCTCCAAAACTATCTATTTCGCTCAACTCACGTTTTTGTTGTCCTGGCCCTACCGAAAAATGCATCACCTCACCCGAGTTGATCACATGACCCAACTGATGGGCATGACCTATTTCATGTAGCATTACAGTTTCAAAATCAAATTGCTGGTTGCTTGGCAATCCGTCGCCATAATACCAATTGTAATCATCGTTGACCACGACTTCTATTTCAGAGACGAACCACTTAATGGTTCCTTCCTGGAAACAACCTTGATAACGTGACCGCGCATAAGCTAAGGTATTTCCACTAAGTTCATCCCCATTATCAAAACGTACCACGTTTATACCGTCCGCTGCATCTTCATCTACAGCGGTAACCTCTCCTATTTTAAAATTTACACCCGTAGCACATGACCAAGTTTCAATTAATTTACTGAAAGCTTCAGTGGCGCCACTATTTTTTGAAAATTCGGTTTCATACTGAAAGCTATAGCCTCCCATACCATTATCGGATGTCAACTGGGTTTCATATGCATTGGCAGTTACATTTGTTGTGTATTCAATATTAATGTGGTCATACCCAATAAGCAGACTTTCTTCGCTTATAAGGGATTCACCATTGGCCTTGTCAATCCGAACTGCACCTGTACCTGCCCGATACGGCACCTCCAGTTCAATGTGATCGTTAGACCACTGTTTTACCTGACTAGGCAAAGCAGCGATGTACGTATTTCCACCACTATTGGCATCGGGAAACAAAACAGACCCTTGCTCGTTTCCAAAATCGGCACCTGTTATAGTAAGTAGGTTTCCTACGCCGGCATGAATTTCAAAATTAGTATGACTGTTTTCTTCCTGGGTTGCAACAATTGATTTTTCAACCGAAGACACGCCAGAAAGTTCCGAATCTTCTTGATCCCATAACCCGACATCCAATATTGCTAAACCGGTACTATTGGTAATCTGACCGTATAAGTCTCCAGATATATCCATGTAACTTTCATATATCCCTTGAGCAGTACCGATGGGCAAATCATAATGAATATACCCCAAAACCCCTTCTGTAGGACGATATAAATCTGAAGAGATAGGCAAATTAACTAAGTTATCTTGAAGCATAAACAGGCCCATGTCACCCACTTCTAGTTCTAAAGCACTGGAAACCCTGTCCATTTGTAAACCAACTACACCACCTTTGGTGACTACATGAATAGTACTAGCTGTAAAAACACCTTGAAATACCTTAAAAACTTCAACTTCATTTACAGTATAAATGTTTTTGTTATCTGAATCCCAAAAACTTTCTTGAGAGCGAACTTTACCTTCCACCACCAAAGGCGAGGCCGCAATTAAATTTTCTAAAGGTTCCGGAACGGTCATACATTGCCCTTGAAGTAAAATGGATAGTGGCAAAAACAGGAATAAACAGAATAATCTTTGAAGCATTTTGTAGTAGGTTGTAGTCAGATTTGGGGTCTGAGTTGTGATACATGTTTCTACCTACGCAACAAGGTTTTTAAGGTTTTGGTTAAAACCAATTTTTAGATAAAACGCAGTACTTAGACTATTAACGGAATTTATTGAGAGAATCGTATGCTGTTAATGACATTTAGCTGTCAGCTCTATTTGCTTTATACAAATTCAACCAGATATATTCCAAACCGTATGAAGGGTGCTATTATATAGCGTTACTGCACTTTATTTTCTACCTCGTACAACTCAATTGCTTTTAGATAATTCATTGCCCCGTTCATTGTCATATCATTAACAAAACCATCTAACTCAGGATGATTTACCTTTACCCAGCTTACGAGTGTATCTCTTTTTGTCTGCCAAATATTCCAATCTGGACCTTCGTAATCTAAATCTTCAATTTTTGAGATTTTATTAGAACTAAAAGAAATTTTCACCTGATACTCCAACGGATTATTTTCTAAAAATGCATTCCGAAGGTTCTTTTGCCCAATAATAGCGATAACCTCATTACCCTTTTCCTCCAATTCTATTATCTCATAAGATGATTTAAATATAGAATCCCATTTAAACATTGCGTACAAACTAGCATGGTTGTAAGGAACAACGAAATCTCCTGAAACTATGGTTAGGCTATCGTTTGCAACTTCTTTTATTTTATTGAAGTTACCACTATCAAAGGCTTTGTAATATGCAGTAACTGTTTCTTTATGCGTTGGTTTTTGGGTGTTGCAGCCGGTTAGGGCTAATAATAGCGATAGGATGAGGATGGTGGGTTTCATGGGTTATTCAAGTATTTTTAAGAATTGGGCTAAAGATTTTTATAGGAAGTTTTGTTTTAGTTTTTTTTTAAAAGTAATGGATATACTTCTCCCGAATCATGTTCATCAATTATAAACATGAAATTATCTTTGTAATTTAGTGATTCAAATCCACGATTCTTATCGATTTTTACTAAAACATCGTGAATTGCAATCATTCCTTCACACTTATGAAGTTCAATTAGTTCATCATATCCTTCAACTAATTCGATATCGTTGAATTCTTCCATTTCTATGATATCTCCATCTTTCAGTTCATCAAAGTTGATATGATCGTTTGTGTATTTTTTAGGTAGATTTTCATGATGTAAACTTTCAAGACTATCGAAAAATCTTAATCCAATACCTGGGCATGCATAAAATTCTGTTGTGAAATCATAATCGAATCCCATATCAAATTGGTCAACCTTTACTTGGAAGTCCTTCCATTCGCCAATACCATATGCGGTAGCCTCTACATTCTTTTGAAAGAAATAATCATATTCAAAAAGGATGGCATGTAACTCTTCTTCTTTTTTTATTCCTTTTTCAGGATTTGACCACCAGTCCTTCAAGTTTTGAAGAACTTCAATTTCCAATTTCTTTTTGTAATCTTCAAAATTGAACTCTTTTAAATTTTGAAAAACAGTTTTTAAAAGGTTATCTAGATTTGAATTGGATTCAAGAGTAGATAAGTAGCTATTTCTTTTCTTTATTAAATTTTGTCTAATTGTTTCGTTGTTCATTTTTTAAGCATAATTAATGTTAACTTGTTTGTATACGAAACGTAGGGTGCAAAAGACACTAACTTATAGGATTAACATAAAGCTATATTTTCTAAACGTCTTATGCTACGATATTTCTCTCCAACTAGCCATTCGATTGCTTTTTCTTTGGGATTGCTGGTTATAATGTCGGGGGAAATTTGACCTCCATATATTTTTTTGTTCTATCGGCCATAATTGTTGTTGTAAGGACAATTTTTGCTCCATCACATAACAGATAAACCACATTTCCGGTAGATAATCCAGCTGTATTTTTCCCAAAGAATTTTGTGGATGACAATCCTTTAAAGGTAATGGTTATGACCTCTCCTGAACTGGCGGTCATTTCACCGATTACAACAGTAATCTTAGGTGGTTTCATTTGTAAAATTCAATTGTTGCTGATTCAGTCGATTTTCTCACAATGTTACAATTGTTAAATCCGAGTTTTTTTGCCCATTTTCCAGTCGCAGTTTTGAAAGCACAATACTCTGGTTTTTCATTACTAATACAGTCAAGGAAGATTTTTAGGTTAGTTGACATTCCATTTTCACAATCTGCAAATTCTTCATCCTTATTCCAACTACCTATGATTTTTTTTATTTCAACTTCTTTATTAAGCTCATCAAATACTTTTGAGAAGGATTTAAATCCTAGACCTTTCTGTTGATATTCTAGATTTATTCTTACTACAGAAGTTAGTACGCCGTATTTGTTAATATTACCTTCTACCGAACCAATTGGCTCTACATTTTCATTCAAAATAGTATAACTCTTGGAATCTTTTGTTTCAGGGTTATCATCAAAGTATGTTATTTTCATTTCAAATGGTAGCTAAAAATCGTATATAGCAACTAGTTGCAATACCTCTATTTCATAAATAATTTAAATTGCTTATACTACCTAACAGCCTTATTGATACAAAACATACCTCGGCGGCTTAAGTCCGTTCAACCGCATATACACTAACATTTGAGCACGGTGGTGGGTTATATGGTCTGACAGCAATAATAGAATCTGCCTTTTGCTTCTTTGTGCCCCAAAATAATCTAGCTCTTCACCTAGTTTGGTTACATCATATTGTTCAATGAACTTAATAGTTTTATCAAACACGGTAGTAATAGTTTCAATCATTTCTTTCTTCGATTTTTCATCTACTTTAAGTTCGGTATCCGTTTCCCAATCTCTGGCTTCGCGACCTCCCATTAACGACTGACTGTGCCAATCCATGGCCCAACCAATATGCATTAAATGTTCGGCAAAACTCATTGCTTCAGGCACAGCCTTAAAATGGTATTTATCTTCTGGCATAGACTCCGAAACTAACAGCAGATACGCTTTAGAGGTTTCCATTCTTTCTAGATAATCTTCAATAAAAATAGCATCTTGGGCAAACACATGCGTACCCATAGAAAAAAATAGCACTAACAGGGAGAAAATTGATTTCCGTTTCATAGTGGATTATTTATGTAATGCATATATCTAGTTTGGCGGATTTTTACAAACGTTTACGATTCTCTCTAATCTATCATTAGTTATCCATTGTCTTCGTTCATCATCATTTTGACTATTCTTAGAAAACCGTTTACTAATAAGAACAAATAAGAACTCATTCCAAGGGGGTATGCTTGGCGATAATTTTCTTTCTAGAAATATTCGTGTTCTGTCTCCGGTCTTTTTTAACTCAACACGGTCGTGCCAGTCATTTTTAGAATTTCCCCATGCGAATAATTTAGGTGGCTCCCAAAAAACTACATATGTATTAGTCTCATATTGCGAAGTAAACCCCTTTCTCTTAAAAACCGTTCCTGGTTCTATCTCATCAGGCATATCTTCAAACTCCGAATAATACCCAACCGTATAATATGCCATATTTTTAGGGTTGGTTATATGCTTCCAACATGTTTTAATATCTACATCTACCAAACCATCTGCCTCTTTAAAAATGCTATCAACCCTACCCTTTTTCCGCCTTCTAGTTTCATAATCTATAATCCAGGCAATTAGAACAGACAGCCCTACACCTATAATTGCCAATATAATTTCAGAAAGCTCCATATGATAAACTCGCGATTAATTGCCCTAAGAATCCGTACCAGAATAGCAGCAATAAAATTGCTAACCCCTTACTTTTAAAGTATATACTAATCTTTACTCCCTTTAAAACTAAGAATAAAACCTGTCACAACTTACATTTAGCTTAAGAATTCAGCTACTTATTTGTGACACCCCTATAATAAAGGGTTGGCAAGACCGCCCTACACCAACACTATCATATTTTCCTGATATTTACGTTATCTTTGATGAGTTCTGCTTAGAATAAAACTTAAGCAAGCCCAGTTTCTAAAGCTATGTATCCCAATGAATTTTAATTCCAAAAACAGGACCACCAATCTTACTTTACTCATTGCTTCGTTTGGTTTTGTAAGCCTGATTTTGTGGAACACAAATAGTTTTTTCAGGCAATTTAAAGAAGAAGAACGCCTAAAAATGGAAATTTGGGCAACCGCACAATCTGAATTTCAACAATCATCAGAAGAAATGGATTTAGGAAACCTTCACCTTAAAGTGTTTCAGAACAATACCTCTACTCCAATGATTCTGGTAAATAAAGACGGATCGGTAAAAACCAATAATATGGATAAAGAAAAGGTTTCCGATTCGGTCTATGTGCAAAATCAAATTCTGAAATTTCAAAACGAAAACATTCCTATTTCCATTGACCAGCAAGGCACACATTTGGCTACCCTATATTACGGCAACTCTGAAGTTCTAAATAAACTTAAGTACTACCCCATTGCACTTCTTCTAATTATATTTCTATTTGCAGCGGTCATTTTTTTCTTCTTCAAAACGAACAAAGCCTCCGAGCAGAACAAATTATGGGCCGGTATGGCCAAAGAAACAGCACACCAAATTGGTACGCCACTTTCTTCTTTATTGGGCTGGAACGAACTTTTGAAAACCGAAAACATCAATCCTGAAATCACAAAAGAAATAGCCAAAGATATCTCTCGTCTTGAAACTATTACCGAACGTTTTTCCAAAATTGGGTCTTTGCCCAAATTGGATTCCCATGATATTGTTAAAGAAACAAAAGATGCCTACGAATATCTTAAATTGCGAAGTTCTAAACTTATTGAGTTTTCTTTTGCGTCTGATGCTGAAGAACTTCCTGTACTATTGAACCATTCTTTGTATAATTGGACTATAGAGAATCTTGTAAAAAACGGTATTGATGCCATGAAAGGCAAGGGAAGCATTCATATTGAAATCATTAGCGAAGGAAAACAGGTACACATTCAGGTTTCGGATACGGGTCATGGAATTCCTAAAAGCGATTTCCAAGCCATCTTTAACCCTGGGGTGACCAGCAAAAAAAGAGGATGGGGATTAGGCTTATCCTTAGTGAAAAGAATAGTTGAAGAGTACCATAAGGGGAAAATAAAAGTACTTTCGTCGAATAAACAGGGTACGGTTATGCAACTTACGCTAAAGACCCTAAGTTAGAAGGTCCAAATTAAAAAAGAAGTACAATCTTATATTTTTATACAGAGTAAAATGGCAAATGAAAAGTTAGTGGTTATAAAAGAAGCGGACCTGACGAACAACTGTCCGGAATGTTTTAATCAAGATTTAAAGCTTTCATTTTCCCAAAAACACAAGCAGGGAAAACTTTTTAACTCCATTACCAATGAGGTTTCTTCTAAAATTGTTTGTAACAAATGTGGAACGAACATCTACCCTGTAAGTTGGACAGAAGACATAGAACGAAGCTTTGAGTATTACCAAAAAATGGTCATACCACACCGTAGTACGGTAACATTTACTTCTTTATTTTGGATACTTAGCCTTGTGGCAATTGCCGTAGTAGCGGCGGTTGTTACATTCTTGTTGCAATAAAACCCTACTGAAGTGCGGCTTTAATCTGAGCCGCCGTTTCTTTAAATTCTTCCTCTGTAAGCGAGACCTTATTCTGAAACGTAGCATTTTGCATTGTCGTGAGCGGTATAAGGTGCACATGAACATGAGGCACTTCTAAACCAATAACCGTCATTCCCACTCTTTTGCAATCTATAGATGCCTCTATAGCCTTGCCAATTTTTCGTGAGAATGCCATAAGCCCCATGTAGGTTTCTTCATCCAAATCCATAATCTTGTCCACCTCCTTTTTAGGTATGCACAGGGTATGCCCTTTTGCATTGGGGTTGATATCTAAAAAAGCAAAATAGTTGTCGTCTTCCGCTATTTTATAACAGGGAATTTCACCATTTATAATTTTCGTGAAAATAGAGGCCATTCGTATACGGTTTTATGATCTTGTAATCTCTAAAATATCAAATTTTAAAGTACCGTTCGGCACGGTTATCTCAGCAATCTCACCCACTTTTTTACCAAGCAATCCTTTACCAATGGGAGAATTAACAGATATTTTACCAGCTTTTAGATCAGCTTCACTTTCAGCAACCAATGTATATTTCATTTCCATTCCATTGGTCTGGTTTTTCAACTTTACAGTAGACAATACCAAAGCTTTAGAGGTATCCAACTGCGATTCGTCAATAAGGCGAGCGTTTGAAAGCGTTTCCTCCATCTTAGAAATTTTAAGCTCTAGCAAGCCTTGTGCCTCTTTGGCGGCATCATATTCGGCATTTTCAGATAAATCACCTTTATCGCGCGCTTCAGCAATAGCCTGGGACGCTTTTGGACGCTCAACATCTTTTAATTGGTTAAGCTCTTCTCTCAACTTTTGAAGACCTTCTTTTGTATAGTAAGATATGTTACTCATGTGGTACTCATTTAATAATCTTGTAAAATAGGAAAATCCTCTACATAAACCGATACATTGACCGTTATTTTAGAGAGGATTTAACGCAAATATACATAATTTTTGTTCACTTTTGTTTCATGTATTTTAAATGACAATTCTTCTATGAAGTATTTTTTAGGCACCGTTCTTATCATATTCATGTTTTCATGTAGTAATGACGGCGCAATCCGTAATCCATACCTTCAAGAATTAGGATTTCGGTTTGATATGAACCTGAACCTACCATTATACAGTGGGCTTACCAATCTTGGTAGTGTTGTTTATATAGACAATGCAGGAATAGGAAACAGAGGTGTGTACGTTATTAAATCCGGCTTTGATCAACTCCGTGCCTTTGAAGCTTCTTGCCCAAACCATATTCCCAATGAATGTTCAACAATGACCTTAGAAGGGCAAAATGTTACCTGTTCCTGTGAGGATTATGAGTACAGCCTTTTTACGGGTCAATTATTGAACCGTCCAGATGATGGCAACCGTTATTACGACATGTTGGAATACCGAGCCACGCAAAGCGGTAATGTTGTAATTATTAGCAACTAACCTTCTTTATTCATTTCTATAACGGTCCATTATTGTTTTAAACAGCTCTCCTGTTGATGGTGGTGTGTAGGATATGGCATTAGCACCAGCTTCAATGGCAGATAGAATGGTTTCGTCTGTTTTTCCCCCTGTGGCAATAATGGCTACCTCATCATCAATATCACGTATGCGTTTGATGATATCCGTTGTTTTTCCGGCTCCCGAGACATTAAACACATCAATACCCGCTTGTATTCTACCTTTAATATCGTCCTTTTCGGATACGATGGTTATGGTTACGGGAATATCTATTCTATCCTTCAATTGCCTGATAAGGTCATTGGGTGCCGGTTTGTTCAAGACTACCCCCAAAGCACCTTGAAAATCTGCATGAACCGCCAATTCTACAGAACGGTTACCTGTTGTAATTCCTCCACCCACGCCACAAAAAATAGGCTTGTCCGCAGCTAAAATCAATGCATTGGAAATGGTAGGCTGTGGTGTAAACGGGTAAACTGCAATGATAGCGTTGGCATTCGTATTGCGAATAATAGCCACATCCGTACTGAACAGAAAAGACTTCAACAATTGTCCAAAAACACGAATACCCGAACACTCGTCAATTATCTCCGGAACAGCCACAATATTCTTGCGTAGCTTGCTACCAAAAGCAGGTACTTTTTTCATGTTCTTAATTGATTATGGTGATTTTGTTCTTTGGGTAAACTTGAAACTAATGCTATTACAAATTATCTAGAATACTATCCATTACCCAACTGGTATGTAAGGCAGTTTTTCCTGTAGACGGATGCCGTTGTCCTTCCAACAAATCTGCTTTCAGGTTTTCAACATGAAACTGTTGCACATGTTTTGGGTGTTCTATAAAAAGTCGTTTTTCACCCATTTCATTCTCTAATACAACATCGGCATCTTCAAAAACAGAAAAACTGATTTTACCTTCGCTGCCATAAATCTCAACACTGTCCTCTCTTTGTTGGGTTCCAAAATTCCATGTTCCAGAACCTGTTATTCCGTTCTCATGAAACCAATGTCCTGTAATAGCATCTTTTGCCGTATAGAGTCCTTGTTGATTAACGGCCGTACCGGAAGCGCTTTCAAAATCGCCCAATAAAAAGGCAAAGAGATCTAAGCCATGACTGGCCAAATCATCAAAATATCCTGCTGGAGCCACTTTTGCATCGGTTCGCCAATTGTACTCACCGCTCAAATCTACAGCATTGGCAGGCTTGCCCAAGAACCAACGAATGTGACGTACTTCACCTATTTTATCTGCATCCAGCCACTCTTTCACCTTTAAAAAACGAGGCAACGAACGGCGATAATAAGCAACAAACAAAGGCAAACTCTTATCTTCAAAAGCATTTTCAATTTCAAGGCTTTCTTCATAGCTAGACGCCATGGGTTTCTCAATACAACAAGGCTTTCCCGCTGCAGCAACCTTTAGAGCATACAGCTTGTGACTATCTGGTGGAGTAGCAATATAAACAGCATCTACCTCAGGGTCGTTTATAAGGGCCTCCGCATCTGAGTAATACTTGGCCACACCATGCCTTTTAGCATAGTCGGCTGCCTTGGCTTCATCTCGACGCATTACGGCAGTTACTTCAAAACCTTCCGTTTTTTGATAGGCAGGTCCGCTTTTCACTTCGGTTACGTTACCGCAACCCAGTATGCCCCACCGAATTTTTGTTTTATGTGCTGTTTCTTCCATATAGCCCGACTTTGAATCCGTAGTAAAAATAACGGATTTAACGACAGCTTGTCATCAGCAATGAAACTATTTCAACAAGTTTTTAACCCAATCAAATACCAATAAAGAATTAAAACCGAACCGTTGCCCCGAACAGGAAATTAATTCCCGCTTGCGGATAATACCCAGCACCCTCAAAAGTTTGAACGGCACCTGAACTATCATCATCATAGGTATAGAAATAGCCGTTAGAAACTATATCCTCATCAAAGATATTATTCACCAAAGCAGATAACGTAATACTCTTGATGCCCGATTTAAAACCAAACACGTACTGTATATTCAAATCTGTCTGTGAATATGCGTCCAAAATAGAATTATCCGAATCTATATTCCCCATATATTGCTCGCCAACGTATTTTGACAAAGCGGCTATCCGAAGATTCTCTATAGGCGAATAAGCGATACTATTACCAATTACCACATTAGGCGAATACGCCATATTTGTATTCCCTAAATCAAGAAGTTCACCGTCGCGTTCAAAATAGAAATCTAAATTCTTATTAGTACTAACAGCAATATTAGGTTGTATTTGCCATTTGTTTCCTAAGAGAATATTGGCGTCCAACTCAATACCTGCCCGGTAACTGTCTCCAACATTTTCACGTAATGGCGCCCCAACGTCATTTAATTGACCCGTTAGAACCAGCTGATCTTTATACCTCATGTAATAGGCGTTGGCATTCAACTGAAAAGCATTGGAGACATAACGCCACCCCAACTCAAAGTCGTTTAGTTTCTCTGATTTTGGGTTACCGCTTTCGTAATCGTTTCTATTAGGCTCGCGATTGGCAACTGCATAGCTGAAATAGAAATTGTTGTTTCGGTTTAAATCAAACACCACTCCGGCTTTAGGATTGAAAAAGTGAAACGTATCATCTACCAGACCTGTTTCCTCGCCATTAGCCGTATACCCGACCCTTCTATATTGAAGATCTCCAAAAAGACTCCATTTTTCATTAAATCCGTAGTTCACTTTGGTATAAAAGTTGAAATCCGATTTATTAGAATCATCTTCATAATAGCGGTCACGAATCTGATTATCATTTGAATAACGCGCCCAAATTACTTCTCCAAAATGATCGCCTTGGTAGGAATTCCACCCTCCGCCTAAAATAACATCCAAACGGTCTTTGGTATAATTAGCAGAAAAAACCGCGCCATAGAACTCATTATCTAGCCAACGACGACGAATTAAATCAGTTGTATTTATGGAATCTCCATCTACTATAATCGGCTCAAAACCATAGGTAGCAAATTTATCCTCTTGTTTGTACTGCTCAAAAAACCCGCTGCCTTTTGTAAAGTGAAATGCTATGTTGGTACTCCAATTATCCGAAATTTTTTGATTCCACAGAAGTTGCGCATGGTTCTGCTTATAATCATCTACCTCATTATCATAATACCGCTCAACCCCATTCTCATCCTCATAAGCTCCAGCCGAATTATATGTGCGGTTCTCTTTTAAAGTTTGTGCATCTATTCCGTTCCACGATTGATAGGTAACTTCATGTCCCCCAAAAAGCAATGCTTTTAGTTGTGTTTTAGCATCTGTGTAAGCCGCTTGAAGAAAATACGAGTCTAAATCCGAGGAAGCTCTGTCTACATAACCATCCGAAGTTATTCTAGACAGCCGGCCTGAAATTTCAATATGGTCATTGAGCAATCCCGTACTAAACTTCACGTTATTTCTGAGGGTTTTAAAACTACCTACCGAAGACGAAATTTGAGCATACGCTTCGTCCGAAACGGCATCCGTCAATAAATTTAGGCTAGCACCAAAAGCGCCCGAACCATTGGTTGACGTACCTACACCACGTTGCAACTGCAAACTCTCCGTGGACGATGCAAAATCTGGCATGTTCACCCAGAACGTACCATGGGATTCAGAATCGTTATAAGGTATGCCGTTTATAGTAACATTTACCCGTGTATTATCACTACCACGCACCCGAATACCCGTGTACCCAACACCCGCACCGGCATCTGAGGTAGTTACCACTCCTGGCAAGAAGTTCATAAGAATAGGAATATCCTGACCCAAGTTACGCGATGCGTATTCTTCTTTCTTAAGGTTGGAAAAGGTTACCGGAGTTGCTTTACTGACTCGGATTGCAGAGACAAAAACCTCATCCAAGTCAATTTTCTTACCCTCAACCGAATCGATTTTTTTTTCTTGTGCGAAAAGTTGGGTGGTCATTGCTGAACAGACCAAAAGCATAACAAAGTACTTCATTCGTATCTATTAACTACGAATAAAAGGGGCGTTATTCTTATTTTTAATTGGATTTCGTCCGATTACGGACCTACATAAATATTCCAAGAAGTGAAAAATTCACTTTTCCCTTGACAGCATTACCCGTCCAGGTTCATTGGGTATAATCTCAGCTTATCTTACAACCATAAAGAGCATTTTACGCCTTTGCCATAGTAAGAATTAGCACCCCTTTGAGATGCGGCAAATATAACTTTGTCTTCTTACATATCATAACGATTTGACCAAAACACACACTTATTGAGGTTTTATGTTTCATTTGAGGCAATAATTAACGCTTATTTATAAACCCTACGCCCTTTATATACGTATTTTTAGAAACACTTTTGTGCAATACACGAATATGGTAAACGCTTCTAAAAAATCTAAAAACAAGTTCACCTTAAAGATTGTTACCAGCTATTTAATTTTAGCCCTATTGGCAGCAGGTGTTGGCTATTTTGTTTACACGGAAATACAAACCTATATCTCTACAGAAACTGCAGATATCAATGACGAAAAATTACTTCGTACAAGCTCATTGATGACCAATCTTTACGAAGCCGAAAGCTTATCTAAACTAGCTTTGCAAAGCAACATTAAAAGTAATTTTGATTCTTACGCCCTAAAAATTGATTCCATACAAGTGGAAATTGACACCCTAAAAAAGCTAATGTTGGGCGAGGAGCAAAAAAACTTACTGGACAGCCTGCAGGTATTATTGGGTGAAAAGGTCAATAACAACAACGAATTACGCAAATTAAAAGTGAAAAGTAATTCCGCAAATTCACTAGATAAAGCCCTTAAGGAATTTGAAAAAATTGAAGAATCATTCGGCAAATTTTCCGCTGAAAACCTGTTTACGGATTTTGACCAATTATCACCAAAAGTCCAAAATTCGTTACGGGACTATGCCACTCTAATCAATAAAAATGCCCCAAATTCTGGTGACAATACGCAAAATGCAGCTTACGTAGATTCCATTTTAAATGTTTCAAAAGCTATGCTAAGAAGGGCAAAACTGGCAGATACCAGATCGCAGCGCTCCTTGGCCCAAAAAGAAATTGAGGTAAACCGCAATGACCTTGAGCTGTCTCGTCAGCTACAAAATATAATTGCCGCTTTTGAAAAAGAAATTATCTCCAGTAGTTATAACACCAGTATTGTTAAACGAGAAACCCTGAAAAGAACCACACGAATTGCCGGAATAGCAGCCCTTTTAGGCTTTATTATAGTTGGAATATTTTCGTTCTTGATTACAAGGGATTACTGGAAAGTACAAACCTACAGGGTACGATTGGAGAAAGAGAAAAAATTCTCAGAGTCGCTTTTAAAAAGTCGAGAACAGTTAATATCAACTGTAAGCCATGACCTTCGTACGCCCTTAAATACCATTAGCGGTTATTCTGAACTGCTAGAAAGCACAGAACTATCCCGCAAACAAAATGGATATGTAAAGAAGGTAAAATCGGCTTCGGAGTATGTAGGTAATTTAGTAAACGACCTCTTGGACTTCTCCAAACTGGAAGCCGGAAAACTTAAAATTGAGAACGTACCGTTTATTCCTGCTCATCTTATCCAAGAAACGGCTGAAAATTTACAAGCCTTACATGTTAACAAAGGATTGAAGTTGGTGCTAGAAATAGCACCGCAACTACAACAAACTGTATTGGGCGATCCTTTTAGAATTCGCCAAATACTGACCAACCTTATGGGCAACGCCTTTAAGTTTACGGAGGAAGGCGAGATTAGAATAACCGCCACTGCCCCAAAAGAGAAAGACAACGCTATTTCTGCTAAAATTCAGGTATCGGATACTGGAATTGGTATCGCCAAAGAAAAGCAGCATCTAATTTTTAAAGAGTTCACACAAGCGGATAATGATACGGACAAAAAATTTGGCGGGCACGGTTTAGGTCTTACCATTTCAAAAAAACTTGCGGAACTTCTTAAAGGAAGGCTCACCCTTGAAAGTAAATTAGGCTCCGGAAGCACCTTTACCTTACAACTACCGCTAGAGGTTACGGAGGCCATAGAAAAGCCTAGTAAAGAGATGCCTTATATGGCGCCAAAGCTACGTATGCTCATTATAGACGATGACACGGCTCTTTTACATATGCTACGTGAACTTGCGGAAAGTATGGGTATTACAGCGCATACCTTTACTAATTTTCTCTCCATTGAAAAAGATTCACACTTGGCATATGACATAGTTCTCACAGATATTCAAATGCCACAAGTAACCGGTTTTGAGGTTCTCAAAAAATTACAATCCGGAGATTACAAACATTACAACACGCAGCCCATAGTAGCTATGACCGGAAGAAGGGATTTAGGGCCGGATGCTTATATAGGTGTGGGGTTTTCACAAGTATTGCAAAAGCCTTTTTCTAAAGGTGAGCTAATCGCAACCTTAAAATTACTAGGCATAACCACACAAAAAGAACAACCCAAAGAAGAAAAAACGAAAATAGCGGAAGAAGAACCAAAATTGTACAATCTTAACATTATCCATTCCTTTTTGGGAACGAATGAAGATGCTATACAAGATGTTTTGCGAACATTTTTAAGCGATACGGAAACCAATATGAAGCTTCTTGAAGAAACCGTCACAGCTAAGGATTACCCACAAGTAAACCAAGTTGCCCACCGCATGTTACCCATGTTTAGACAGCTTAAGGTCGAAAACTGTGTATCTATATTAGAAAAAATGGAGCTAGGCACGCCGGAGAATTTTGACCCGGATATGCTACTCAATTCGCTAAAAGTCTTGAAACACCATGTTAAAGAACTAGTAACGGAATTGGAAGAGCGCTTGGCTATAAGTCCAGATTATAATGGTTGATTTTGTTATACAGTGTTTTTCTTGTCACCTGAAGTAATTTTGCCGCTTTGGATTTATTGAAATTAGTCTTCTTTAAGGCTTTAATAATTCGGTCTTTCTCAAATTCCGATTTGGAAAAGTTCTCAACCTTAGTCTCTTTTTCCTGTGGTTGAAGCACCTCTCTCGGCAAGGCATCCATTTGGACCTCATCTCCCATGGTGAGCAAAACGGCACGTTTTACCACATTCTGTAGTTCCCGTAAATTACCCGGCCAATGGTACTGCTGAAAAGCTCCCCAAACCTCAGATGAAAATCCGTCTACATTTTTATCCAAACTTGCATTTGCCTTGTTCAAAAAGTTCTCTGCAAAAAGCATTAAATCTTCAAATCTATCTTCCAAAGATGGAATCTGAATAGAAAATTCGTTCAATCGATGAAAAAGGTCTTCCCTGAAAGTTCCTTTTTCCACGGCTTCGGTCAAATCTTCATTGGTAGCGGTAATGATGCGTAAATCAACATCAATCTCCTTAGTGCTACCCACACGTTTTACTTTTCGCTCTTGGAGGGCACGAAGTAACTGTATTTGGTTTTCATAAGAGAGATTACCTACTTCGTCCAAAAACAGAGTCCCCTTATTGGCGGCTTCAAAATTTCCGATTTTATCTTCTACGGCACCTGTAAAACTTCCTTTAATGTGACCGAAAAATTCACTAGTTGCCAGCTCTTTGGGAATTGCACCACAGTCTACCGCTATAAAATTGAAGTCTTTTCGTTTACTGTTGTTGTGAATAGCCCTAGCTGTCACTTCCTTACCCGTGCCACTTTCGCCGGTAATTAAAACGGACATATCCGTTGGCGCTACTAATTTTATATAATCCTCTAGTTTTTTGGATGCATCACTAACACCTTTGACTATAGTATTTGCGTCTGTTTTTGATGGGACCGACTTTGTGTTTTTTTTCTGTAGATTGTTATTGGAGACCTGTTCTGCAGCAGGTATTGCTTGAGATGTAGCAACTTCTACCTTTAAAGCATTATCCAAGATCATTACAATTTCATCTGGAGTAAAAGGCTTTGAAATATAGTCAAACGCCCCTTTTTTCATAGCGTTCACGGCTGTACCCACTTCGGCATAGCCCGTCATGACTATTACTTGTGTTTTGGGACTTACCTGTTTTATATCGGTCAACAATTGTATACCGTCATAATCGGGCAAGCGTAAGTCAGTCAAAATCAAATCGAATTTAGTTTTTCCGATTTTTTCTTTGGCATCTGGGGCAGCAAAGCTGGTCTCTACTTGGTAACCGTGTCTTGTCAAAAACTTTTGGAGCATCTGACAAAATGCGGCATCATCTTCAATGATTAAAAGGTTTGGCATAAAAGCAATCTAGTGTTCCGTATCTATGTACGTAAAAATAACACAAGAAAGCTCTTTCTCTTCTAAATTTATCATAAAAGATAATTTTAAAAAAGAGGTCAAACGCAAAAAAGGAACCGTTATAGAACGGTTCCTTTCTCAAAATTGGTTCGGAATTTCTTCCGACAATTTAACACTTCTTATTGCTCAATAGCGTTACCTTCTTCATCAACGATAAGTGCTCCTGAAGTACCATCTTCTAAAGAAACTTCCAATTTGTACTGGTTAGCTTCGTTTTTATGGGCCTTATTGATCGTTGCGCCTGGGTAGTTAGTTTCTACCATTGTAGTTACCGCTTCCGGAACTTCTTCTACGGCTACTTCTGAAAAAGCATCCTGATCTTGAGCTACGGTTTCAGTTGCTGCATCAACAGCTTCTGTTGCTTGCTCTTCTTGAGCAAATGCAGTTAAACTTCCTAATGCGAATACTGATGTTATGAATAATTTTTTCATGATATTATATTTTATATATGTGAATGATTAATAATGTTCTTGTAATTTGGGGGAAATCCTAAGCGAATTCTTATTGCTCTATAGCGTTACCTTCTTCATCAACGATAAGTGCTCCTGAAGTACCATCTTCTAAAGAAACTTCCAATTTGTACTGGTTAGCTTCGTTTTTATGGGCCTTATTGATCGTTGCGCCTGGGTAGTTCGTTTCTACCATTGTAGTTACCGCTTCCGGAACTTCTTCTAAAGCTACTTCTGAAAAAGCATCTTGTTCTTGAGCTACGGTTTCAGTTGCCGCATCAACAGCTTCTGTTGCTTGCTCCTCTTGAGCAAATGCAGTTAAACTTCCTAATGCGAATACTGATGTGATAAATAATTTTTTCATAATGTTCTATTTTTATATATGTATATAATTAATGGTAATGTAATTGTGTTTTGAGAGAACTCTTAAGTGAATTCTTATTGGGTGATAGCGTTACCTTCTTCATCAACAATAAGCGCTCCTGAAGTACCATCTTCTAAAGAAACTTCCAATTTGTACTGGTTAGCTTCGTTTTTATGAGCTTTGTTGATCGTTGCGCCTGGGTAGTTAGTTTCTACCATTGTAGTTACCGCTTCCGGAACCTCTTCTAAAGCTACTTCTGAAAAAGCATCCTGATCTTGAGCTACGGTTTCAGTTGCCGCATCAACAGCTTCTGTTGCTTGCTCCTCTTGAGCAAATGCAGTTAAACTTCCTAATGCGAATACTGATGTGATAAATAATTTTTTCATGTTATAAAGGTTTTATGTTTACTACTAATTGATTTCCCTTTGTATATAGAAAATATGATACCAATATTCAACTCCCAAATCAATCAACTATAAATCAACTACTTACAAATAAACCTGATTTTAAAAAGTGTGTATTAGTGTGAAATTCTATTTTATTTGGGTAATAATTTCACAGATATCACTTTACACAATACAATTCTGAGTTTTAAAATCGGAACCCATCCTTACACTCTCTCATCTCCCTTATTATACAGATGAACTGTATTTCTACAAATGAAAAAATCCGGTCGAATATATTCGCCGGAACGTGGTTCTTTTTTAATAAAGCTGAGTCATATTTTTTTTACTTCCAGAGGTTCAATCTATATTAACTAATAAGCCACCTCCCTTTGAAGAAATTTGAGCTATGAGGATGAATTGATTTTAAAAAGTAATATTATTTCATCACGCCAAATTTATTGTCCCATATTATGTTTGTTAGAATGCGACACCCGTAAATCTTAAACATTCTATTCGCTTTAATACATTTCAAATCAGTTTATAGATTAAAAACAGCATACATTTCTTGCTATATGTTCTAAGTTAGTGAGAAACGTAACCTATATAAATATAGAAAGGGGCTGCAGATGCAACCCCTTTCTGACCAAACCAACTTGATACAAAACAAATAACTCAAGTTATTACATTTCAATCCAGTTACCATTTTCGTCTGCATATAAAGTACCAGCAGTACCATCTTCTAGAGATACTTCTAATTTATACTGATTTGCTTCATTTGCGTATGCTTTATCTATTGATGCAGTAGGGTAGTTTTTAGAAACCGCTGCAGTTACCGCTTCTGGTAATTCACTAGCTGCTACCTCAGAAAAATTATCTTGTGTGGCTTCTGCCTCTGTTGCTGTTGCTTCAACTGCTGTTGCTTCTTCTTGAGCAAAAGCTGAAAGACTTCCTATTGCGAAAATTGCGGTGATAAATATTTTCTTCATAATCGTTTTCTTTATTTTAAATATTCTGATTAGTGTATAGAAATAATGATACCAAAAACCGAATTGAATTGTAAATAGTTGACAAATAGTATTTTACAAATAAAAGCAAGTTTTAAAAGTGTGTAATTGTGTGTATTTATATTGATTATTGTGTAAAATATATACGAACTCGGTCTTGACACGTTCTATAGATATAGGCGAGAATTCTAAATACAACAAAACCAAGATTCCAGAGTTGCTTAGAGAATAAGAAACCGTGAGTTACTATTTTCAATTTAGATTGATTGTAGCCTAAACTCAAAAATGCCCATCCTCAAATGAGGATGGGCATTTTCTACTAACTTTTTTAACTGTAAGCTATACTAAGCTTATTTTTCAATCCAGTTACCTTCGGCATCAGCATATAATTCAGCTGTTTCACCATCTTCTTTAGCAACCTCTAACTTATACTCAGCTTCGTCGTTCATATAAGCTTGAGAAATAGTAGCTCCAGGGTGAGCAGCTTCTAAAGCATCGGAGATAGCAGCAGGTACTTCCTCAGCAGCTATTTCAGTATAGTTATCTTGAGTAGCCTCAACTTGTTCAGTTGCTACTTCTTCTACAGTTGTTTCTTCTTCTTGAGCGAAAGCAGTCATTGTACCTAAAGACAATACTGCAGCAAACATTAAATTTTTCATTTCGTGTGTATTTTAATTATTGTTATTGTTTTGATAATCACTTAATGAAGAGAGAAAATGATGCCAATCGTATGGCAAACCACACAAACCTCTGATATTCAGATATTTATTTGTAAATCACTGAATTACAGACATGTATACAGGTGTGTAAAAACAAAAAAAAGTGTGTAAAAAATACACACTTTTTGAGTAAATAATTATTTGAGTTACTAATATAGCAACCTATTATACCTGATGCGCAGGTCTTAACAAGTCGTTTACCGTCTTTACAGGATTAAAAGTAGAAGAAGGTACTTCTACAAAAATAGTATTCCAAAAAGCCATAGCACCGTTCCACAGTCCCGGAAGTTCCAGCGCTTTCAACTCCCTACCTTCTTTTGTTTTACCCGTAATAAAACCTTGTTTTACATCTACAAAGTTCATAAGATTATATTTTTCTCCTTTATAGTTCTTAACCGCACAAACCAAGTCTACAGGGTTAAAATGAGTAGCATTTTTAAGAATACTGGCCTGTTGTTCTTTATCCATATCTATTTGTGCCGACTCTATAATCTGAAGAGATATATTACCGTTTCTGTCATTAATCCAAAACGGTCCTCCACCTGGTTCCCCTTCATTTACCACCATACCACAAATACGTATAGGTCTATTGATCTTATCTTTTAAAATCTCAATCTGTTCGCCTATGCTAAATCCAGAAAAGCTATCTGAAAAACGAACATTAAGATCACTTTCTAAAAAACTTTTTATTTCATCCAGCTGATCTGCAGTAAGCTCATCCGTATCTAAGTTCTTAGCATAATTAAACGCTTTTTCCTGAGCTGTTATAAGAACACCTGCCAATACCTTTTTACTATCTGCAACCTCTGTTGCATATTTTGGCACCGTAACATTATCAATATTCTTAATAAAAATTATATCTGCATCCTGTTCATTCAAATTTTCTATTAAAGCACCATGACCACCTGGTCTAAAAAGAACGGAACCATCACTATTTCTAAAAGGTTCATTCTGCATATCTACCGCAATGTTATCCGTAGAGGGTTTTTGATTGGAGTAACTTACTTTAAAAGAGGTGTTGGTAGCCGCTGATACCCGTTCTTTTACCTCATTGAATTCCGTATTGAACATATCTCCGTGCTGCTCGCTTATCGTAAAATGCAACTCTGCCGTATCGCCTGTTTTTGCATAGACGGATGCCTCCTTTAAATGTTCCTCAAAAGGAGTGGCGGTATAATCTCCATAATTGTGAAAGGGCAACAATCCCTTAGGGTAAAAACCATAGTTTAACGCATCCTCGGACATCATCTCTTTTACAAAAAGATAAACTTCTTCATCTTTGGAAGATGTTTTACCTGCAATGCGATTTTTTACTAAATCATAGAAAGCAAAATTGGTCATACCTTCGGAGAAAGCTTTTAACGCTTTATCTCCTGTTCTCTCAAAATAGGCATCCAAGGTTTCATTTGCAGGATTATAGGCATCCAAAAAATTAAACAATGCTTTAAACATACGCGATGCAGCACCAGAGGCCGGCACAAACTTCAACAAAGACAAATCACTTTTAGAAGCATCAAACTTTTGTATTAGTGTATTTTCCTCGGCTTCGGTAAATTTTGAAAGACCTTCACCAACGGTAGCGGCCTTTTCCAATTGCACAAACGGTATACCTTCTTTGAAAGTTTCTATTTGGTCATGTACCTTTTTTTCTGAAATTCCTTTTTTGGCCAGTAAAGCCAAATCATTTTCTGTTAGTGTCATCTAATTTATTCTTCAATAGTTTATCTATATGCTTTACAGCAGTTTCTAGGCGTTCTTTTCTATTACCTTTCAATATAATAAAATTACGATCATATTTTTGGAGGGTTTCTTTAAAGTAATCGAACATTCGTTCACGTTCGTTCGGCTTATCCCTTAAATCATCGCCTACCCACGGTACATCTATATACGTAAGCAAATACAAATCATAATGATTATTTAATGCATGCTTCTCCAAAGCAGGATCACAATAACCCAAATAATACGCTTCTGAATATACCTTGGTCTCTAACAAATCCGTATCACAAATAAGAACTTCGGAAGCTTTTTTAGCCAATTGGTTCTCTATTTTCATCTGTCCCGCTGCAATAGGTAAGAGATCTTTGGGTTCGCACGTCTTTCGTTCGTTGTTCCATTTGTCCTGTAGATATTCCCTAGCGTACTCCGGTACCCAAACTGTATTGTAATACCGTGCCAACTGATCTGAAAGCGTAGTCTTACCCGTAGATTCAGGACCGAACAGCACTACTTTAACAACGTCTGAGGGCTCTTGTTCAAACTTTTTTTCCATGCGAGATAACCGTAAACTGCAATAATGGTAAACAAGAAATATTGCAGGGAAGTAAATATAAGGCCTTTGTACCAATATAGAGGAACGCTAATGATATCACCAATGATCCAATAAATCCAATTTTCTAATTTCTTTTTAGCCATTAACCACATGCCCACAAAAAAGATGGCAGTAGTAAGGGTATCTATATAGGCCGTCCAATTATTGAATTTATCAAAAAACAAATACACCAAACAGACAAAAAGAACAGTACCTACAAACAATAAGAATGTCCATTTCTTTTCTTGGGACGTAGTGGTCGTAATTGGTATAAAATGGGAATCGTCTATTTTTCTCGTCCATACATACCAGCCATATATGCTCATTGAAAAATAATAGGCATTTATAAGCATATCTCCTAAAAGCCCAAAAACCAACAGGATATAGACAAAGATAGCGGTGCTGATTATACCCGTAGGAAAAACAAGAATATTCTCTTTTTTAGAAAACCAGACGCTAAGAAAACCAAAAATGACCCCAATAATTTCTAAAACAACCAAGTACGCAGCCGTGCCTTCATACTGAGCAAAAATCCAATCAAAAAAATGGTTCATACTCGCTACGGTCAGACTTTACTATTTTCATGTACAACAAACCATTATCCATTAAATCAAAGGCTTCTTTTATCTCGTTGGTCAGCACATCCATCACCTTGTCATATTCCCCATACACCTGAGTACTTAAAGGATTTTCCAGAATCATAAGACCCGAGGCACGAAGTTTTTTAATAAAGTTGATGATAAGCTCCTCAAAATCATCCTGCAAAGGAGAAAAAGTAAGTTCTACCGATATATCCATTCTCTTTGATTATTATGTTCAACACATATACAATTGACCGTGAGCCTCTGATCTGAGATAATAGCGCTCAGCTTTTTAAGGCGTACACACAGGTAAAACCTTCAAACTCCATAAACCGTATCTGATAACTTGATAAATCACCATGGTATAAAATTTCGGCAGTGGTAGCGGCACTATCAAAAGTAAAGTCCGCTACATCTATATGGTGTATAAAACTTAAGCCTTGTTGGGCATATATTTTATATAGGGCTTCTTTACTCCCCCAAACGATAGTCAGTTTTCTAATTAACGCATCCGTATTGGCAATGGTCCGGTATTCTTCAATTGGGGTAAACTTATGGGCAATACGCAGTATTTTCTCCCTTTGCATTTCAATATCAATGCCCACTTCATGTTTGGCACTTACAATAATGCCCGTAAAGTGATTGGAATGCGTAATGCTTATTTTTTTTCCATCCTTCAAATGTGGTTTTCCAAATTCGTCATAAAACAAATCGGCATCCACATAACCGGCCTCTGCCATTAAATGCCTGATGCTCAAGAAACCCCTGCGATGAAGCTCGGATTTCATGCCATCCATTCGGTTTTGGCAATGTTGGGTCAGGTCAATTCCTTCCGAAAGTTCCTGTTCTGATTCGGTAACCTTCCAAATAAACACCTTTGTGTCTTTATTTACCTTTACTATCTTATAAAGAGGCATATGGTTCTATACGTTTTTCTTAACTTTGCAACCACAAATAGCTGTATAGCTAATATAACGAAAGTAAAAAATAAAAAAGAATATGGATACCAAAACTGTTTCTTATGTACCTTATAAGGTAAAAGATATTTCTTTGGCGGATTGGGGACGAAAGGAAATTGAACTTGCAGAAGCCGAAATGCCTGGTCTTATGGCATTACGTGAAGAATATGGAAAAGAGCAGCCTTTAAAAGGTGCCCGCATTGCCGGATGTCTTCATATGACCATTCAAACAGCCGTTCTTATTGAAACCTTGGTAGCCTTGGGTGCCGATGTTACTTGGAGCTCCTGTAATATATTCTCTACCCAAGATCACGCTGCCGCTGCAATTGCCGCTGCAGGGATACCGGTTTACGCTTGGAAAGGTCTTACCGAAGAAGAATTTAACTGGTGTATTGAACAAACTTTATTCTTTGGAGAAGAGCGTGAGCCATTAAACATGATTTTAGATGATGGTGGCGACCTTACCAATATGGTATTGGACGACTATCCTGAACTGGCAGATGCCATTAAAGGACTTTCCGAAGAAACAACAACTGGTGTTCACCGTTTGTACGAACGTATGAAAAACGGCACATTGCCAATGCCTGCCATTAACGTAAACGATTCGGTTACAAAATCTAAATTCGATAATAAATACGGATGTCGCGAAAGTGCTGTTGATGCTATTCGCCGTGCTACCGATACTATGCTTGCTGGTAAAAAAGTTGTAGTAGCCGGTTACGGAGATGTTGGTAAAGGTACCGCTGCTTCTTTTAGAGGAGCTGGATCAATCGTTACCGTTACTGAAATTGACCCAATTTGTGCGCTTCAAGCCTGTATGGACGGTTTTGAAGTTAAAAAACTGGAAACCGTTGTGGGTACTGCAGATGTTGTTATCACTACCACCGGTAATAAGGACATCATTCGCCCAGAGCATTTTGAAGCGATGAAAGACAAAGTTATTGTTTGTAATATTGGCCATTTCGATAATGAAATTGATATGACTTGGTTGAACAATACTCACGGAGCTTCTAAAGATGAAATTAAACCACAAGTAGACAAATATACTATTGACGGTAAAGATATCATTGTTTTAGCAGAAGGTCGTTTAGTGAACTTAGGTTGTGCTACCGGTCACCCAAGTTTTGTTATGAGTAATTCATTTACAAACCAAACCTTGGCACAGATAGAGCTTTGGAAAAACAGCGACAATTACAAAAACGAAGTATATATGCTACCAAAGCATTTAGATGAAAAAGTAGCTGCTTTGCACCTATCCCGTTTAGGAGCTGAGCTTACAGAACTTAAGCAAGAACAAGCCGAATATATAGGTGTAACTGTAGAAGGTCCGTTTAAGCCGGAGTATTACAGGTATTAGGCCTTCGCTTGCGCTCAGTCCTAATTCATGATAGAACTGCGCTTAGTCCTGATTTTACAGGCTGTTCACAAGCCTCGTATAAAATTCAAAACCTCACAGTAGACTGTGAGGTTTTTTTATAAGTCAAATTTTAATAAGGTTTATTCCATTCCTAACTTTCCCAAATCATAGAAGTAGAAATTCTTTTCATCGTTCATAGCAACGAAGAGACCGTTCTTAAAAGTCGCGTTCAACGGTACTGTTACAACCTCGCAGCCATCGGTTTCCAATGTCGAAAGATTAACAGCTTTGATAAACGCGTTCGTTTTTCTTGAATAAATATTGAACTGTCCCTTTTGTTGGTCAGACACAATTATATACCCTTCTCCATTGGTGTAGCTTGCTATGGCAATACCTTCAATATCACTTTTAAAATCATCGCCGCCAAAACAGCTGAGTTCTTCATTGCCCATTTCTGGCTCCGCATAGTATTTTCGTATGCAATGCTGTTCATCCGAATAATAAACAAAACCAAGTTCACTATCAACGGCTATGGCTTCTATTTCCTTTTTTCCACTGAATTTTCCGAATTCTCGAACCAATTCAATCTCTACGCTCCCATTTTGTTTAACTACCAACTTATATTGATGTAAATACCCTTCGGCAGGCCCTACTTTACGCCCTACAATGGCATACATACTTTCATCCTTAGGTGATTTATACAAGCTAATACCCATGGGGAGTTTCATTTCAGGGTCTTTCTCATCAATGAAAACAGGAAAACCGCCGTTATCCAAAGGTGTCATATCCGGCACTGAAAATAAGCGAATCTGACTTCGCTCACGTTCGGCAAACATTAAAACATCAACGGTAGTAGAGTCGTTTATAACCAAACCATAGGCCACATCAATATTATTGGGCCGTTGTATGTTTCTAATCGTTTTTTCCTCAATGATTTTACCGTCGAGGTCAAACGCGTAAATAGCACCGTTCGTTTCCTTATCCGTACCAAATACTATACTCTTTGATGCATCTGAGGGATTGACCCAAATAGCGGGATCGTCCGTGTCATTTATTGTTTTCTCGGTAATTATATTGGGAGCTATAGCCGGCAGCTTGCTGGTCTTACATGACTGGATAACCAACAGAATGATAAAAAGGGATAGTAATTTTTTCATGAATAGTATGTTATTGACATTTTAGGCAACGCCTTAAAGTGATGTTTTTATTAAATATTTACTTTTTAAAAAGGTCATATTTGAGGCCAAATGTCAATCGCCTACCATAAAATTCAACCTGCTGCGTACGGTCTTTTACACTCTGAAAATAACGAAGTGGCTGATTGGTTATATTATTTAAATCCGCATATACACTCAAGCTATTGGTAATCTTAAAACTTGCATTAAAATCTAAGAAAAGTTGAGTATCATAATATCGGTCTTCAAATTCATTACCCCCTAGCTCATCAATATAAGAATCGGAAAAATTAGAAGACAAACGGGCGGAGAATTTCTGGTCATTATAGCCTAACGACGCATTAAATGTATTGGGAGTCGTATTTGGCAAATCTACATCTTCGCGGTCTTCACCGTCTTCATTCTTTATACCATCCGCAGTAGAGGATATGAAAGTATAATTTAGATAAAGGCTAAAATTACGAGCAAATCCAGGCAGAAAATCCAATTGCCGTTGAAAAGCGAACTCAGCCCCAAAAATACGCGCACCATCACCGTTCAGAGGTTGAAAAATCTCAAACCCTTCAGTATCTTCCCCATAAAAATCATCTGTAGCCTCATCCCTGGAGAGGTATATAAAATTATCTATATTCTTATAGAAAAGCCCGCCAGACAGAATACCTACACTTTGGAAATAATGCTCCGCCATTAGGTCAAAATTCATAGATGTAGTCGCCTCCAAATCTGGATTTCCCAAATAGATTTCCTCATCGCCAGAAACAACATCTAGAGAGGGCACCAAGTCTTCATAATTTGGCCTAGCCAAAGTATTTGTCCATGCAAAACGTAGAATGGTCTCATCGTTAAGATTATATTTTAGATGAAGACCAGGCATAAAATTGGTGTATGAACTTTCCTCTTTTAATTCACCTATTAGATCTTCTTCATCAATAATACTGTTACCCACGGCCGTTACCTTTGTAGTCTCTAAACGGAGACCAAAGAGAAGATTCAATTTATCCGTGATTTTTTGGTTGGTCATCGCATAAGCGGCATAAACATTTTCATCTACATTGAAATTCGCCCGTAAAAACTCGTCCGGTACAGATTCACCGTTTACCAAGTTCAAGCCCCCAAGCCATTCTTCATCAGCGAAAGGTCCTGCCAAATACTGGCTGCCAGCAAGGAAGTCGGAATCAGAAAGGTCTCGGACGGTCACATCTGCCAAGGTGGGGAAATCATCTTCCAAGTCATACTCAAAAAAATCATTATCTCTTAGCTTTGTTTTAATTCTAGCCCTACCTCCAAACTTTATGGAACCATCTCCATTACCAAAAAAATCAGAAGGTATTTCAAAATTCACAAACACATTAAAATCCTCTTCTTTGGTATATTGGTTTTCTTCAGTAACCTCATCATATTCAAAGTTTGACAAAGCAGCATCATTATTATTAACGGCAGTCATGAGCGGGTACCTAGAATTGGTATTATCATTGATAACTTCATATTCGTTGGCAAAAACGATATATCTCTCATTCAAACGTTCTTCGGAAGCCTTTGCAAAAGAAGTCATCCAATCCATTTTTAGGGCACCCCATAAATGGTTACCACCTAGACTGTAATTTTGCATTCGCTGGTCTTCCAAACGTCTATTTTTATTTCGGTTACTATCAATACCACCTTTTGTTTCTCTGGTAATTTCCGCTGGAAAACGGGTCAAACTACCATTGTTAACCATAAAATCTCCCAACTCAATATCTTCTCCATCCAATATTTCACTCTGCAATGCAAATCGGTTTTCACGATCATCGCGCCAGTTATAAATGGTTTTAAGAAAAATGGAATTGTTGGCATCAAAACGGTAGTCAAAATTAGCCGAAACACTGCGCCTAATACGTTGTACCAAATATTCCCGTTGCTCAAAAACACTCGTGTAAGGATCAACATCCACTTCCTCTAAAATTGGCTCTCCTTCACCGTCATCTTCACCTGTGTAGTATTCAAATTCATCAGACCACTCGGCTTCTACGTTATCTGACCCGAAGTCATTGTCGTTGTATGACGCGCTCGCCATCCATCCGAATTTACCATTAGTGCTTCTGTCTCCTATTAGAAAAGAGCCATTAATGATAGCTTTATCCGTAATGAAATTAATACCTGAACCCAATGTAGACGAAAGTCTAAACCCTTGTGGAGAAGTTCTAGTCACAAGATTTACCGAACCACCAAGGGCATCCGCATCCATATCTGGAGTAACCGCTTTACTCACTTCTATACTCTGAATCATATCTGCGGGAATCAAATCCATCTGCACGTTTCTGTTATCGCCTTCGGCTGATGGCACACGACTACCATTTAAGGAAACCGAATTTAACTGAGGAGACAGTCCGCGTACAATTATATTTCTAGCTTCCCCTTGATCCACTTGCATGGTTATTCCCGGAATACGTTTTACAGCATCACCAATATTAGCATCCGGAAACTTTCCGATTTGATCAGTGGCAACCACGTTGGTTATATTCATATTGGTCTTTTGGGTGTTCAGCGCTCTGGATTGACTTCCTAGACCGTACCCTCTTACTTCCACTCCGTCTAACTCTAAAGTTTTTGGAGTTATAAAAATGGAAACCGATGTTGTTTCCTTTTCCTTTACGGAAACCTCTTGTGAAATATCTGCGTAACCTAAATATGAAATGCTCAAAGTGTAATTCCCGGCCGGAATACCTACTAAAGAAAAGCGACCATCAAAGTCCGAGATAGCACCTTTATTAAGCGTGGTTATAATGACATTGGCCCCTGGAACGTTAATTCCGTTTTCATCGGAAATTGTCCCCTCTACATTACCCTGCTGAGCAGATAAGGCCGTACTAAAGCAGGCAACAAACAGCAATAAAGCTAAAAATTTGAATGCGTTTCTATAATTCATTTTGATTGGTTTTATACCTCCAAAAATATGTATATCAATCACATAGAGCGTTTCATAAAAGGAAACAAATAGGCAACATTAAAAGAAACGAGGGAAACAAGAAGGCAACATTAATATTAAGTTTACCTTGAACTTACCTAGCCGAAACACCTATCTAAAAACCCGTTAAAAAAGTGCTCAATTCTTCTTTTGCTCCTATAGGCAGTTTTTTACGCAAACGATATCTGGACACACGAACACTATCTGGTGTAAGCCGTAAAATTGCAGCAATTTCTTTAGAGGATAAATTCAATCGTAGCAAAACACTTAAACGCAATTCTGCAGGTGACAACGAACATAACGCCTTAGTATTGAGCAGTTCAATATACTCTGGATGAATCTCATTGAAAAAAGCCATAAACTCATCCCATTCATGCTCTTGCGATAAATTAAAATCGATTTCCTTGATCACCGTATTCAATTTCCTTTTTAAATCTACGTTGGATCGCACCAGGCTGTTTCTCAAAGTTTGAGAAAGGTCCGAAAGCATTTTATTCTTTTGGGCCAAGTGCAAGCTGTACCGCGATAATGCTGAGTTTTTTAGATGTACTTCTTTCTGTAAATTCGCTTCCTCGGTCTTCTTATTTTCTAACTCTACCTCTAGAATACGCTTTTCATAACTGGCCAGTTTTTGACCTTCCTTGCGTTTTCTTCGCAAAAACAAAAACCAGACAAAACCAATTACAGCCAATGCAACTAATGCACATACCAACACATACTTTTGAGCATCATCTATTTCGCCTTCGTGCAAGAGCTCCTTTATTTTCGCCTCCTTTTCTTTGGTATCATAAATTACCTGTAACGCACTAGCCTGATTAGCCCTATACCGTGCTTTATTTAGCTCGTCAATTTCTAAAAAGGTCAATAATTCTTGGTAAGCTCGGTCTTCATTGCCTATGAAATGGTATGTTTTTGACAAATCTTTATGAGCACTCGCCAGCTCCTCCGCATCATTGATCTGCTGGGCTATATGCAAAGACTGTTGGGTAAAATGCAGCCCCCTTTCAAACTCCCCCGTTTTCCTATAAACATCGCCCAAGTTATTCAAGATATTGGCTTGTGCCTTATCCGGTGTAGTATGGTACTTCAAAGCTGTTTCAAAATAACTGCGTGCTAATCCAAAATCTTCCAAATCTTCATAAATACTCCCAATGTTTTCGTTTACTAGAGAAACTCCATCTATATCGTCTAACTTCAAATACAGCTTAAGACTCTCTTTTTGATAATCTAGAGCTTTATCATAGTCGCCTTCTTTTTCGTAACAGGCACCCAAGTTACTTTTAGCTAAGGCAACTGCAGTATGGGCCTCTATTTTCTTTGCTTCTTGGATACACTTGTCAAAATGGATTATTGCAGATTCATAGTTCTTTAGCTCCATATGAATGGCTCCCAGGCGATTGATAAGATTTACATATAAGGTATCGGGACCCTTCTTTTCCAATAAGATGATAGCCTTATTAAATTGATCTAAAGCCTCTGTATAGACCCCCGTTTTTTGACAGAAATAACCCAATTCTGCGCGTGCGAGTGCTATATTTTTGGTGTTCCCCGTTTCTTTCTCCGCTTTAAGCTTTTGATTTAAGTCGGCATAGGTAGCATTAATAATGACTTGACCTGAATATTGACACAGGGACAAAAAAGGAATAATTAGAAAACCTAAAAGAAAGAGTATAGTTCTGATTTTGTGACTCATAACAAGCAAAAGAATTTTGCAAGTTACTATGCTAACCTTGTAATTATATTACCTAAACATTAACTTAACGTATAAATAAAGCACAAAAAAACCCTCTCCAATAAAATTGGAAAGGGTTTATATACGATTAAGAAAAGCTTCTTAAGCCTCGAACGGCTCTATGGAAACATAAGATTTTCCACCAGCTTTCTTTTCAAACTTTACTAGTCCGTCTACACGGGCATGCAATGTATGATCTTTACCGGCATACACATTCTCACCTGGATTGTGTTTTGTACCACGTTGTCTAACGATGATATTTCCGGCAATAGCGGCTTGGCCACCAAAAATCTTAACGCCAAGACGTTTCGATTCCGATTCCCTACCGTTTTTAGAACTACCTACACCTTTTTTGTGTGCCATGATATTAGGTTTTTAAAAGTGCTTCCGTTAGTAAACTTCAGGTTGCACAATATTTGATTATACTTTAAGGCGTTAGCGATTACGCTTTACCACCATCTAATTCGTCTTGCCATTTCTTTAACTCATCCCACTTACCTTCAGCAGCTAATTTAGCTTGTGCAGGCCATGTGTCAGTTACGTGATTACCACGAACATCTGCAATGATTTCAGAAATTTTAGCAGCATCTGCTTTTGCCAATTCAGCAAATGTAGAAATACCTGCAGCAATCAAAGTCTCGGCAATTTTTGGTCCGATACCTTCAACTTTTTTCAAATCATCTGCTTTTGCTGCTTTTTTAGGAGCGGCCTTTGGTGCTGCTTCTTTTTTAGCAGGCTTCTCCTCTTTCTTAGGAGCAGCAGCTTTCTTACCACCTTTCGCAACGATACTCTCGATTACGATTTCGGTCAAAGCTTGACGGTGACCGTTTTTAACGCGGTACCCTTTACGTCTCTTTTTCTTGAAGACGATTACTTTGTCACCTCTTAGGTGTTTAACGACTTTAGCCTCAACAGTGGCTCCGTCTATAGCCGGGGCGCCAACAGTAACATTCGATCCGTCTGCTAAAAGAAGTACATTGTCAAAAGTTACCTTTTTACCTTCTTCAGTCTGTAAACGGTGAACATACACTTTTTGGTCTTTCGCAACTTTGAATTGCTGCCCTGCCATCTCTACGATTGCGTACATAATTGTGTATATATTAGTTTATTGTTTTCGCCTATTTTTTCAATAAGCGGAGCAAATATACGTCTAAATCGTTAACCCACAAGTGTTTTTTATATATTTTACCCTCATTTTTTGATGCCAAAGCACAAAAATAAAGCCGCAAATTATCTTTGCAGCTCCATTCGCTTTCTAATTCTGTTATTATTTAATGGTTATTTACCAATTTCCGCTTAAGATTTCGGCTTGTTTTAAACAGTTGCATGAAGGACAAAGTCAACACCAATGATGTGGCAAAGCCCATTATGGCAACGGTAAAGAAAACAATACCTTCAAAACTTTTATAATCATTGAACCAGGCCGTAGAGAGTTCCTGTAAAAAAACTCCATTAAGTTCCGTGCTATAAAACGCAAAGAAGATAGTAAACACCAATGTGGCAACAAAGCCCGTAACCAAACCCGCCGTAAAGCCAATTCCATAATTAAAACTATCCGGGTTTTTCAGTTTAAAATACTTGATAGCCTCATAGATTCCGAAACCGGTTATCACGGCATTAAAGAAACTAAAGAAAATATTAGTGTGTAAATTGAATAAAGAGAGTATCAAAAAATAAGCGATCAAGCAACCGCTAGTAGCGATTCCAAATCTAATGGGCTGTGCGAATTGTTTCATTTTATAAGTTTTTGAAATTCAATTCTTTAATTTACAAATTATTTTAAAACGATGCTATAAAAGCATGTTAATTAGAAGCAATAGAGTTAACTTTTCTTACAAAAAAGATATATTCGTGTAACAATCTTAAATGCTCTGCTACTAACTAAGCATCTAAACGCTATATCATGAAAAACAAATTACTATCTGGAGGTTTTCTCCTGCTAGCTGGGCTTTGCCTTCAAGCACAAGAAGTGACTTATGAAGAGTATGATCTTAATAATGGGCTACATGTTATTCTTCATCAAGATCCTACGGCGCCTATTGTCACAACCTCGGTTATGTACCACGTTGGTGGTAAGGACCGTACCGAGGGCCGTACCGGTTTTGCCCACTTTTTTGAACATTTGCTCTTTGAGGGAACAAAAAATATTGAACGTGGTAAATGGTTTGAAATCGTTTCTTCAAACGGTGGTAAAAATAATGCGAACACCTCTCAAGACCGCACCTACTATTACGAAGTATTCCCTTCCAACAACTTAGAATTAGGCCTTTGGCTTGAATCCGAACGGATGCTTCATCCGGTTATTGACCAAAAAGGCATAGATACGCAGCAGGAAGTGGTAAAAGAAGAAAAACGCCTTCGTTATGACAATAGGCCCTACGGCCAGCTCATTACGGTTGTGGGCGAAAACCTGTTCAAAAAACACCCCTACAAAGACCCTAACATTGGTTACATGGCAGATTTAGATGCTGCTACCCTAGAAGATGTTATCGCATATAATAAAAAATATTACTCCCCCAATAACGCTGTGCTCGTAGTTGCAGGTGATATTGATTTAACGGATACTAAAAAAATGGTTGAAGACTATTTTGGAGATATCCCCAAAGGAGAAGAAGTTTCGCGCAACTACCCCAAAGAAGACCCCATTTTGAAAGAAGTCAGAACCAAGACTTATGATGCCAACATTCAAATTCCCGCGTCTGTAATTTCATATAGAACGCCAGGTTTCAGAGAAAGAGATGCCTATGTTTTGGATATGATCTCTACCTATCTGAGCGATGGACGCAGTTCCAAACTCTACAAAAAAATGGTAGATGACCAAAAACAGGCCCTGCAAGTGGGGGCATTTAATATTGGTCAAGAAGATTACGGCATGTACTTGGTGTATGCCCTTCCCGTGGGAGAAACCAGCTTAGATGTTCTAATAACCGAAATGGAAGAAGAGATTGCCAAAGTTAGAGATAGCTTAATTTCTGAGAAAGACCACCAAAAGCTATTGAACAAGTTTGAGAACCAATTTGTAAATTCTAATTCTAGTGTAGAGGGTATTGCAAATTCTTTGGCTCGTAACTACTTACTGTATGGTGACACCGAATTAATTAATAAAGAAATTGACATCTTTAGATCTATTACCCGTGAAGAAATAATGGAAGTGGCCAACAAATACCTAAGGCCGGACCAGCGAGTAATTATAGATTACCTTCCAGAAGAGCCACAAGCCAACTAGTTAACAGCATTTTACTTCTAAAAAAAATACACTATTCATGAAAAATATATTCGCAACCCTATTCTTTCTTGCTTTTGCCTTGGTTGCAGAAGCTCAGATAGACCGTAGTCAAATGCCTGAACCAGGTCCAGCTCCGGAAATCAACCTAAAAGACCCACAAACTTTTGAACTTAGAAACGGACTTAAGGTACTTGTCGTGGAAAACCACAAACTCCCAAGAGTATCCATTCAATTGAGTATTGACAACCCTCCTGTTTTAGAAGGCAACAAAGCTGGTGTTTCGGCACTAACGGGCAGTTTACTGGGCAAAGGTTCAAAAAATATAAAAAAGGATGATTTTAATGAGGAGGTCGATTTTCTTGGTGCGCGCATCAACTTTGGTTCTACCAGTGCATATGCTTCTTCACTATCAAAATACTTCCCTAGGCTTCTTGAGTTAATGGCAGATGCAGCTATTAACCCCAACTTTACACAGGATGAATTTGACAAGGAGAAACAGAAAATAATTACCGGCCTCAAATCCGAAGAAAAAAGTGTAGCGGCTATCGCAAGTAGAGCGGGTCTGGCATTGGCATATACTAAAAAACACCCGTATGGCGAGTTCATGACCGAAGAGAGCCTAAACAAGGTATCCCTTACCGATGTCATTCAGTTTTATGAAGATTATTTTGTTCCCGCAAATGCCTATTTGGTAATTGTAGGCGATATTAAGTTTGATGATGTCCAGACATTGGTTGAAGAACAATTTACACCATGGACAAAAGCGACACCCCCTTCTTTTGGTTTCACGAAACCGTCTGATGCACTTTATACCCAAATAAACTTTATAGATGTGCCCAACGCAGTTCAATCCGAAATTACGGTAGAGAATCTGGTAGATTTACAGAAAAAAGACCCGGATTACCTCCCTGCACTTATGGCAAACGAAATTTTAGGGGGTGGCGGTGAAGGCCGTTTATTCTTGAACCTTCGGGAAGACAAAGCATATACTTACGGCTCCTATTCCCGTCTTGGCAATGATAAATATGTACCGGCCCGTTTTAGAGCTACAGCAAGCGTTAGAAATGCGGTTACCGATAGTTCTGTTGTAGAAATCCTGAAAGAGCTTGAGCGTATTCGCACGGAACCCGTAACAAAAGAAGAGCTTGAGAACACAAAAGCCAAATACACCGGTCGGTTTGTTATGGCATTGGAAGACCCTTCTACTATTGCCGATTATGCTTTGGATATTGAAACTGAAGATTTACCAAAAGATTTCTACAAGACCTATCTTGAAAAAATAAATGCCATTACTATAGAAGACGTACAACGGGCTGCTCAGAAATATATAAAGCCGAAGAACATTCGCATAGTAGTAGCCGGCAAAGGCAGTGAAGTGGTCGATAATCTTGAAAATGTAACCTATAAAGGCAGAAAAATACCCGTTCAATATTTTGATAAAAATATCAATGCTACCGAAAAGCCCGACTACAATGCCAGCGTACCTACCGATGTTACGGCAAAAACAGTCTTGAACGCCTATATTGATGCCATTGGAGGAAAAGAAAAGCTGGCAGGCGTTTCATCCTACATTCTTTTGGCCGAAGCGGAAATGCAAGGCATGAAATTGAACTTGGAAGTCAAAAAAACGAATAAAAACCAATTCATGCAAGACGTAACCGTAGCTGGAAGTTCTATGAGCAAACAAGTGTTTAATGGAGATAAAGGATATATGGTCATGCAAGGACAAAGAAAAGACATGGGCCCTGACGAAATAGCAAAGGTTAAGGACGAATCTGCCCCTTTCCCTGAATTGAACTATCTAGATGCCAATGTTTCTTTAGAGGGTATAGAAACCATTGAAGGAAAAAAAGCTTATAAACTTCAAATTTCCGATGAAAAATCAATTTTCTACGATATGGAAAGCGGACTGAAACTTCAAGAGGTAACTACTGCAGAAATGGCGGGACAGGTAATGACAAGTACCATTACCTACATGGACTACCAAGAAGTTTCCGGCATACAATTCCCATTTATATTGGCACAGACCGTAGGACCTCAACGCTTTGAATTTATAGTTTCCGAAATTAAAGTGAACGAAGGGGTTTCAGATACCGATTTTGAGTAGGATATTATTAAGTACAGTCAAATGGTTAGAAAAGCAATGTTCAGGCCTCTGTATCATTTGACTGTACTTTTTTTCTTTTATTCACCAACCACACTCCAAATAGAATTACCAAACCACCAATAAGTTGGTAACCATTTAGTGATTCGCCATCCAAAACCGCCCAAACAATAGCCACTAAAGGAATAAGATAGGTTACCGAAGCGGCAAACACAGGGCTGGACAAATGAATCAATTTATTAAAAAAGATATTAGCTATCGCGGTACCGATAACAGCCAATGCCAAAAGGTACCATAAAGACATCTGCATCATTAGGTTACCCTGTACTTTGTTAAAAAAACCGGAATACACAACAAGAATCAACGCCGGGAAAAAAGCAACTGCAAAACTAGCGGTTGTTACCGCCAACGGCCTTAAATGCGCCAAGTGCTTTTTTATAATATTAATGTTCAAGGCATACCCTAACGCCGAAATCAATATAAAAATGGCATACCAGTAATTCTGATCGGGATTAAAGTCCATTCCTGCTACAATCAACGCAATGGTCCCGGCCAAACCAATAAACACCCCTAGAATCTGTCTTTTAGTAATGATAGCACCAAATAGAAGTACACCTACAATAGTGGTCAACAAGGGCACTACCGAATTAAAAATTGAAGTCACCCCGCTATCTATTTGGGTTTGCGCCAATGCAAATAAAAATGGTGGAAAAAAAGAACTTAACATGCCCGCCAATGTAACCCATTTCCAGTCTTTAAGACTTAAAGACCGAAGGGTCTTAAAACCGAATAAAAAAAGAACCAATGATGCAAACACAATTCGTAAGCCGCCTAATTGCATTGGAGTAAGACCAATTAAAGCCTTCTTTATCAAAATAAAAGAAGAGCCCCAAACTAGAGATAAGAGTATCAGATATAGCCACTTTTTCTTATAATCGTCCAATGTGCCGCTTAATTTGTCGTGATTTTAAACCGAATAGCGAACAACCTCATGGCCAACCTAAAAGCTTCTAAAAGGAACAACCTCTAAACTTGGAGGGAACCTGGGCATATCTAATCTCGATTATCAAGTAAAGATGCGCCTTTTTTCAGTAAAATGGACTTTTTATGCTTTAGAATACCCCTTTAAAATAAACCTCATATATCAATAGCATAAAATATTCGTTTTTAAACTACGCCAATAATTAGGTTTCATGGAATTATTCTAACCGTCACAGGAGTATTATATTTGCAAAAAACATAACATGAAAAATATAGTTGTACTAATTACATTTGCCATTGCTACCCTAACTTTCTCATGCAATAACAAAGCAGATAACACTCAAATGAAAACCGTTATGGCCGTTCATGACGAGGTAATGCCAGAAATGAGCAAAATGGGCAAATTGGTAGGCGATCTTAGCGCCAAAGAAAATGATAGTACAGAGGTTGGCTTACAATACAAAGAGGCTCGAAAAGATTTACAGGCAGCCCATAAATCTATGATGGATTGGATGCAAAATTTTGGTAGTCGCTTTACTTCAGATGAGATTCTTAACGGCGCAGAACTTTCAGAAGAAAAGCAGGTTTGGCTCAATGAAGAGGAAGAAAAAGTTGAAAAATTACGCGAGCAAATAAACGAAAGCATCAAAACCGCCGAAGATTTATTACAGGAGTAACCGATTTGAAGTAATATACCGAAAAAACACAGCGTTAGCAGATAAATAAAAGCATCTACTGAGACTAAGATGTATTTTTACAAAGCATTTTAGCTTAAACGTCTTATTGCTATGAAGAATTTATTTTTAATACTGGCCACAGTTTTGGTTTTAGGAACCACTAATGCGCAAGATACCGCAACAGAACCCACCAAAATGGAAAAAGTCATGGAATCTCATGATGTGGTGATGGACAAAATGCCCACTATTTCCAAACTAATAAATCAGCTTCAGACTAAAGCGAACGCTTCCTACAAGAAGAAAAAGTACGAAGATGCCATCGCGGACCTTAAAAATGCCAACCAATCCATGAGGACATGGATGGAAAATTTTGGTAAGCGTTTTGATGCGGACGAAATGCTAAAAGGCAAAGCACTAACTCCCAAAAAACAAGAATGGCTACTTGAAGAGGAAGAAAATGTTGCTCAATTAGATGAAGAAATAGATTTAAGTATAGCCCAAGCAAACGCTGTTCTAAACAACTAAATCATACCTTATAACTTACTCCACTTAGGACTTACCATGAGCCGCCATTTCCATATCGGCAATATGGGCTACTGTTTTTACTAGTCGGTTATGGTTCTTCACGAACGGGTTGGTTTTATCCCAAACATACCCTGCCAAGACTGCACAAATCTGTTCTTTTATTACCTTGTTTTCTGTACTATGAAAGAATATAGTCTGCAGATTACCCGTATACCATTCCTTTACATACGTAGAAAATACGTCAACACCTTCTAACATATAATCTGTGTACTGTGTTTGCCAATCTACCTCTTCGCCTTTCAATTCTTTAGTAATCAGTTGGGCCGCCAAATGTGCCGACTCTACGGCAAAAGTAACACCAGAAGAAAATACGGGATCTAAGAACTCCGCACTATTTCCGGTTAAAGCAAAACCTTTACCGTACAATTGTTTTACAGATTTGGCAATGTTCTTTATCATTCGGGGCTCGTACTTATAGTCTACGCCATCAAACCTATCAAAATAATAGCTGGACAACTTCATCATTTGTTGAAGTTTCTCGGCGCTCGTGCCTTCAAAAGAATCCATATAGTCCGTTTTTCCAACAAAACCTATACTCGTATCTCCATTGGAAAACGGAATGACCCACAACCAGGTATCGGTATCTATAACATCAAAAGTAATAATGGTTCCTTCCCGACCTTCTGGCCGTTTGGTTTCTTTTACATGGGTAAAAATAGACGAATGTTCCGGAATTTCAGAAGGCTTTTCTAAATCTAATAAACGAGGTAAAACCCTACCAAAACCACTAGAATCTACAATAAATTTTGCAGCAACGGTAGATTCGTTTCCCTGGATATCTCTAATTGTAGTTATGGAAGAACCATCCTCGGAAAATTGAACAGCAGTAACCTCTTGTTCAAAAGCAATATCTACTCCCCGTGATTCAAGCTCATCTGTCAATGCCTTATCGAAATCGGCACGAGGCACTTGCCACGTCCAATCCCAACCTTCTCCATGTTTCTTGCTGAAATCAAAGTTACACACTACACCCTTATCGTTCATAAAACGGGCTCCATCCTTAACTTCAAAATTCATTGCTTTCAGGCAATCCAATAATCCTACGGCATCAAAATGATCCATACAGCGCGGTATCAAGCTCTCGCCGATAACAAATCTGGGAAACTTGCTCTTCTCCACAACCTTTACTTTTAAGCCTTGTTTATGGAGGTATGCGGAAGCTACAGAACCAGACGGCCCTGCCCCAATCACCAAAACATCAATATTTTCTTGCTGCATTTAGTTCACTTTAATGTTAACATTCAAGAAGTTGTGACACTAATAAATGTAAGGTACCTCTTATAAAGAAGTGCTTTGTGGGCTAAATTAAGACATTGATTCACTAATTATTATAAATTTGCAATCCAAAATCGCTAATTTTAGGTTATCAAGTCTTATTTACCGACGTCACTAAAATATTACAAATACCTCATAGAATCAACCATAGATGCCAAAAATAAAAGGAACGTTAGGAATTGAAGAGTTCTACAGTATTATCTTTAAAGACGAACCGTTATCAATTGATGACAAAGTCTTCAAGACCGTTCAAAACAGTTTTGATTTTCTCAAGGAATTTTCAAAAAATAAAGTTATTTACGGAGTCAATACAGGCTTTGGCCCCATGGCCCAATACAAAATAAAAGATTCTGAGACTATTCAATTGCAATACAACCTGATACGCAGTCATGCCTCGGGTACGGGCAACCCTATACCTCCGCAATACGTTAAGGCAGCTATGCTAGCAAGATTGAATACGTTAAGCTTGGGTAATTCTGGTGTTCATCCTTCTGTTTTGGAAACGATGACCGACCTCATCAATAAAGATGTTACCCCACTTATCTACGAACATGGCGGTGTAGGTGCTAGTGGAGATTTGGTTCAATTGGCACATTTGGCACTTGTTCTTATTGGTGAAGGCGAAGTTTTCTACAAAGACGAAAGAAGACCTACCCAAGATGTTTTCAAAGAATTAAATATCACTCCTATAAAAGTGGAATTACGTGAAGGTCTTGGTTTAATAAACGGAACCTCCGTAATGACCGGTATAGGAATCGTAAATGCTATTTATACCCGTAGATTACTAGAATGGACTATTTGTTGTTCTTCCGCTATAAATGAAATTATGCATGCTTATGACGATCATTTATCCGAAGAGCTCAACCATACCAAAAAACACAAAGGCCAACGCGAAATTGCACGTGCCATGCGAAGCCATTTAAAGGACAGCACACTTACTCGTAAAAGGGAACATCACCTATATGTAGATAACAACGGTGTTTCTGTTTTTGAAGAAAAAGTTCAAGAGTATTATTCTATACGTTGCGTTCCTCAAATTCTGGGACCCGTTTTAGACACGCTGAACAATGTGGAGCGTATTCTTATCGAAGAAGTCAATTCTGCCAATGACAATCCTATCGTAAATGTAGAAAAAGAGCATGTATACCATGGTGGTAATTTCCACGGAGATTACATCTCTTTAGAAATGGACAAGCTTAAAATAGTGGTTACCAAAATGACCATGTTGGCTGAACGGCAACTTAACTATCTTTTAAACTCCAAGCTCAACGATATCTTGCCACCTTTTGTAAATTTAGGCACTTTAGGTCTAAATTTCGGAATGCAAGGCGTACAGTTTACAGCAACTTCCACTACGGCAGAAAACCAAATGCTATCAAACCCCATGTATGTTCATAGTATACCTAACAACAATGATAACCAAGACATTGTAAGCATGGGTACTAATGCCGCTAACATAACCAAAAAGGTGATAGAAAACGGCTTTGAAGTGGTTGCCATTGAAATGATTACCGTGGTGCAAGCCATAGAATATCTTGACCTGAAAGACAAGGTTTCGTCAAAGACGAGAAAAATGTACGACGCGGTTCGTAAAATAGTTCCCCCGTTTAAGGAAGACACCATTATGTATCCTTATGTAAATGAAGTAAAGAACTATATTATTAACCATCAAAATAAAGAAGTAAAATGAAAGCACTAGCATTTTTATTGGTATTGGTCGTAAACTCTTTCACCCTTTTCTCGCAAGAATTGGCACTGGTAAGAGAGGATGGAAAATTTGGTTTCATTGATAAAACGGGAGCTTATGCAATAGAGCCTCAGTTCGAAAAAGCCGATAGTTTTTCAGACGGATTGGCAGCTGCTTTAGATAATGATCACTGGGGATACATCAATACAAAAGGAGAATGGGCAATTCAACCTGAATATGACCGGGCAAAAATGTTCAACTCCGGTTTTGCTTTGGCTTTAAAAGATGACCAGTGGAGGTATATAGATACCACAGGAAAAAAACTAGAAACTCCAAGCAGCGAAAAGTACTACGACTTTGAAGACGGCGTAGCACTGTACCGTTCAGGAGATAAAATAGGCCTATTGGGCACCAACGGCAAACTTATTTTAGAACCTACTTATGACGGTATAAAAAAATTTAGAAACGGTCATGCCAAAGTAAATAAGGGTGAATTATGGGGCATGATAGATAACACCGGTAAAATTGTTATTCCTGTGGAATATGAAGAAATAGGAAATACCTATCATAACTCTGGTGTCTACGGAAAAAAAGAGGGAACATTCGGCATTATACATAACGGAAGCTTCAACCCTATTGACAACGCAACCAAAGTGTACAACTTCCATGGTGATTCTAATCTCACCTATGCCGCACGCGAGAAAAAAGCAGGTTTTGTAAACAGTAAAGGAGAATGGGTCCTTGAACCTACATTTGACAAGGCCAGGGCTTTTTCTAATGGATTGGCTCCTGTTGCAATTGGTAAAAAGTGGGGCTATATCAATGAAAAAGGAGAAATGATCATAGAACCACAATTTCGCGACGCAGAAGTATTTTCCGCAAGCGGATTTGCACCCGTAAAAGATAAAGACTGGGGATTTATTGATACTTCAGGAAAAGTTATTATTCCAATGGAATATGGTATTTCAGGTAATTTTGCCTTCTTTAAAGGAGCTGAAGAAAAAGGTTTTGTAAACGGGCTAGCTAGGGTAAAATCTAAAAAAGGCTGGGGATTCTTTAATGAAAAAAGCGAGTTGCTGGGCGATAAGTGGTTTCAAAATGCGGAGCCTTTTGTGTCCGTTAAATAGAACCATACGCTTTTTTTAACTACAAAATTTTGCTAGCTTTAGTTAAAAACTTAGCAACCAGAACTATTCACTCCTAACTTAGGAGTATGGAAAAACTTACAATTCTTAAATGGAAGAAAAGAAAGCGGAAAAACAAAAATACGCATTGGTAACAGGAGGTTCCAGGGGAATAGGCCGTGCGGTCTGTGTACAATTGGCGAAAGACCTAGATTATCAAATTCTTATCAATTATAATAGCAATAAAGCTGCGGCCGAAGAAACCCTAAAACTTGTAGAGGAAGCTGGTGGAAAAGGCGAACTCATGCCCTTTAGCGTTACTGATGCCGAGGCAGTTAGATCCACATTTGAGAAATGGCACGAGTCTCATGAAAACGATGTAATTGAAGTAATCGTTAATAATGCCGGTATAACTCAAGACGGCATGTTCATGTGGATGAAATATGAAGATTGGTCTAAAGTTATAGACACAAGCCTTAATGGTTTCTATAATGTCACCAACACACTTATTCAAAAACTCTTGGTCAATAAATATGGCCGTATTATAAACATGGTTTCGGTTTCAGGCCTTAAGGGCACACCTGGCCAAACCAACTATTCCGCAGCTAAAGGAGCCGTTATTGGGGCAACAAAAGCACTTGCACAAGAAATTGCCAAAAGAAACGTTACAGTAAATGCCGTTGCACCCGGTTTCATCAAAACCGATATGACCAACGACCTTGACGAAAAGGAATTAAAACGAATGATTCCCGCTAATAGGTTTGGCAAAGCAGAAGAAGTGGCACACGTAGTATCATTTTTAGCTTCAAAAAAATCAAGCTATATTACAGGTGAGGTCATCAATATCAACGGTGGTATTTATTCTTAAAAACTACAGAAGGGGCAATGAGAAGAGTAGTAATCACAGGTATGGGTATATATTCTTGTATAGGCAAAAACCTAGACGAGGTAAAGGCGTCCCTGTATGAAGGTAAATCCGGTATTGTCATTGACCAAGAACGACTTGACTTTGGATATCGCTCAGGACTTACCGGAATGGTGGAGGAACCCAACCTAAAAAAACTCTTATCCCGAAGACAACGCCTAAGTCTTGGCGAAGAAGGCCAATATGCCTACATGGCCACTATAGAGGCGCTAAAAAATGCCAAAATCGAAGATAGTTTCTTTGATGAAAACGAAGTTGGTGTTATTTATGGAAACGACAGTACGGCCAGATCAGTAGTAGAATCTACAGATATTTTAAGAGAAAAGAAAGATACTACTTTGGTAGGTTCAGGTGCTATTTTTAAGGCGATGAACTCTACAATTACCATGAATCTTTCTACAATTTTCAGGCTCAGAGGTGTTAATTTCACCATTAGTGCGGCCTGTGCAAGTGGATCTCATTCCATTGGAATGGGGTATCACCTTATTAAAAGTGGACTACAAGATTGTATTATAACCGGTGGAGCTCAGGAAATAAACAAATTGGCCATGGGCAGTTTTGATGGCCTTGGAGTGTTCGCCACTGTTGAGGGCGACCCAGCAAAAGCATCAAGACCTTTTGACCAAGCCAGAAACGGATTGGTACCTAGTGGTGGTGGTGCCACTTTAATACTAGAAAGCTACGAGTCCGCAGTTAAAAGAGGTGCTCCAATTTTAGGGGAAATAATAGGATATGGCTTTTCATCTAATGGGGGACATATTTCCACTCCAAATGTTGATGGCCCTTCACGCGCCATGCGTAATGCGCTTAAAGACGCAAATATTGAAGCCTCGGCCATAGACTATGTAAACGCACATGCCACGTCCACCCCAGTAGGTGACGCCAATGAAGCAAAAGCAATTTACGAGGTCTTTGGCGAAAGCAATCCTCCGGTAAGTTCCACTAAATCTATGACTGGCCATGAATGTTGGATGGCAGGAGCCAGTGAAATTATATATAGTATGTTAATGATGGAACATTCCTTTGTAGCACCTAACATCAATTTAGAAAATATTGATGAAGATGCTGCCAAATTAAACATAGTTAAAGAAACGTTAAATAAAAAAATTGACGTATTTTTGTCCAATTCATTCGGGTTTGGTGGTACCAACTCCGCTTTGATATTAAAAAAATGCTAGCGAAAAATGGTGATGACCAAAGAAGATATTATTCAAAAAATAGATGATTTTCTAATCGATGAGTTTGAAGTCGAAGAAGAAGAAATCGCTGCTGATGCTAACCTTAAGGACACACTAGGTCTAGATAGCTTAGACTTTGTAGATCTTGTGGTAGCTGTAGAAAGTAATTTTGGCGTAAAATTGGTAGGTGAAGACTTTGTAAATGTTACCACCTTGCAAAACTTTTACGACCTTATTGAGCGTAAGCTTCACTGATATCCCCCTCAGAAAACCCAAAAATGGCAACAGAATGGGAAGGAAAATCCAAAGGCTCCGTTTTAGGATATAGAATCTATATTTTCTTTATCAAAAAATTGGGGCTAGGCGCTTCGTATCTGCTCCTCCATTTTGTGGTTCTTTACTATTGCATTTTTTCGGTTGCCAGTACAAAATCCATTTTTTATTATTTCCATAAAAGACTAGGATATTCTACCTTAAAAAGCCTATTTAATGTGTACAGGAACTATTATGTTTTTGGTCAGACCATTATTGACAAGGCGGCCATATCCGCAGGCCTAAGAGATAGATTCACATATGATTTTGATGGGATAGATAAAATTGAAAATCTTCTTGCCCAGAAAAAGGGAGGCATCCTTTTAAGTGCTCATATTGGTAATTTTGAAGTAGCCCAACACTTTTTACAGGATGTAAACGCTTTTTCCTCCATTAATCTCGTCACTTGGGACCGTGAGCACGAAGAAATCAAAGCCTATATGGAGAGCGTTACCACCAAGAGCAACATAAAGCTTATTCTTATTAAAGAAGATATGTCTCATATCTTTGAAATTCATACCGCCTTGACGAATGGTGAACTAGTCTGTTTTACAGGCGACCGCTATATTGAAGGTACTAAATTCTTAGAACAACAGTTTCTTGGAGAAACAGCTAAATTCCCAATGGGCCCACACCTATTGGCCTCACGCTTAAAAGTCCCAGTTTTGTTCGTTTATGTTATGAAGGAGTCCAAAAAACATTATCACCTATATGCAAGAACTGCGGAGGTTAAGCGTGGTGATGCCCAAGGTCTATTAGAAAAATACACTGAAAATCTAGAGTGGATAATTGAAAAATATCCGCTACAATGGTTTAATTATTTTGATTTTTGGGGAGATAAGGTAAATAAATAGGATATTTGACCTATTCCATAACGGCCTGCTTATTATTATTTTCAAAGGCCGCACCATAACCGAATGCAAATGAAAGAAGTACTTGTTGTTTATTACTCCCAAACGGGGCAATTACGGACAATTATAGATTCTGTGCTATCGCCATTAGAGCAAGAATCCGTTACCATCACCTACCACGAAATCATTCCTGAAAAACCTTATGAATTTCCATGGAAAAAGGAACGGTTCTTTGATGTTTTCCCAGAATCCTTTCTTCAAATTCCAACAGAAATCAACTCACCCGAAGCTTCTGTTTTATCTAAAAAATATGACCTTGTAATCTTAGGCCATCAGGTTTGGTACCTCTCCCCTTCTATTCCCTTAAATTCATTTTTAAAATCGGAAGCCGCACAAACTTTATTACAAAACACTCCCGTTGTAACAGTAATTGGAGTGCGAAATATGTGGGCCATGTCACAAGAAAAAGTCAAAAAAATGCTGATTGGTCTAAACGCAAGGCTAGTAGGAAACATTGCATTGGTAGACAACCACATCAATCATATCAGTGTCATCACCATTGTTCATTGGATGTTAAAGGGAAAAAAGGACCGTATGTGGGGGATTTTCCCTAAACCGGGAGTTTCGGACAATTCTATTGCATCTGCAAATAAATTTGGTCATCCCATAAGAGAAGCGCTCATGGCTTCTGACTTTTCTTCCCTACAAGAAAAGCTAAACCTTCTTGATGCATCAAAAATCAGTAATCTACTGGTTCAGATGGACAAACGAGGCAATCTACTGTTTTCAAAATGGGCCAATCTTATTAAGAAAAAAGGAGACCAAGGAGACCTTGCCCGAAAAAAATGGCTACGTTTATTCAACTATTACCTGATATTTGCCATTTGGTTAATCGCACCTCTAGTTTTTATTGTATTTTTACTCACTTATATCCCTATGTATAGAAAAATACAGCGGGAAAATAAATATTACGCCTCTGTAGACTATAAGGAGTAAGACTGACACATGAAAAACGCTTACATTACCAAAATATCCAAGTTTTTGCCCAATTCCCCTGTCGAAAATGACCAAATTGAAGAAAAATTAGGCTTTATAGACGGACAAAAATCAAGGGCAAAAAGCATTATTCTTCGTAATAATAAAATTAAGAAAAGGTACTATGCCATTGATGAAAATGGTAATGTCACCCATAACAATGCCCAACTTACCGCGGCAGCAATAGAAGACCTTTGCGATTCAAATTTTAGCAAAGAAAGTATTGAACTCCTTTCTTGTGGCACCTCCACGCCAGACCAATTATTACCGTCTCATGCGGCTATGGTGCACGGTGTTTTGAAAAATGGGAATATGGAAATCAATTCCGCTTCAGGAGTTTGCTGCTCTGGCATGAACGCTTTAAAATATGGCTACATGGCCATTAAAGTAGGTCAGGTAAAAAATGCTGTTTGTACAGGTTCGGAAAAAGTTTCTACTTGGACCAAAGCAGATTTCTACCAAGAAGAAATTGAGCATCTAAAGGACTTGGAAGAAAATCCTATGATCGCCTTTGATAAAGATTTTTTACGATGGATGCTTTCTGATGGATCAGGAGCCATATTGGTAGAAAACGAACCGAAGGGAGATACGCCATTAAAAATCGAGTGGATGGAAGGGTTTTCATATGCGTTCGAAATGGATACCTGTATGTATGCCGGTGGTGAAAAACTGGAGAACGGTGAACTAAAACCATGGAGCGAATTTGCGCCAGAAGATTGGTCCAAAAAATCTGTTTTTGCCATTAAACAAGATGTGAAGCTTTTAGGAGAAAACATTCTTAAAAAAGGAGTAGACTGCCTAAAAACGGTATATGAAAAGCACGGTATTGGTCCGGACGATGTAGATTATTATTTACCACATATTTCTTCATATTTCTTTAAACAAGGCTTATATGATGAAATGAAGGATCAAGGTGTAGAAATGCCATGGGAGAAATGGTTTTTAAACCTTGAACATGTAGGCAATGTTGGCGCTGCATCCATCTATCTTATGTTAGAGGAACTAGTGGCTTCTGGAAAATTGAAAAAAGGCGACAGAATCTTGCTCCACGTACCAGAAAGCGCTCGCTTTTCATATACGTATGCTTATTTAACCGTTTGCTAGTATGAATGCACTGAAGGAAACCATAACCGACCCTGAGTTTCTGCAAAATCTAATTCCGCAGAAACCCCCTTTTATAATGGTGGGTAAATTACTTGAATATTCGGACACTAAAATTGTTTCGGGATTTATAGTTCCTAAGGACAACCTGTTCGTTTTCGAAAACCGTTTTATGGCACCTGGGCTAATAGAGAATATGGCACAAACGGTGGCGCTACATACGGGATACAAATACTACTTGGCTCAAAAGCCAGCACCTACAGGGTATATTGGCGCCATAAAAAAAGCAACCGTAAGTGCTCTTCCGTTCGTAGGTCAAGAACTGGAAACTACGGTAGAAATCCTGCATGATATTATGGGTATAACCATGGTATCGGCAACCGTAACTTGCGAAGGAATTGTACTAGCTTCAAGTGAAATGAAAACTGCACTGGCAAACTAATTTTGGAAGCAAGGACCAACATAGACATCAAGAATTTTCTACCGCACCGTGAGCCTATGCTCATGGCCAGCGTTACCCCTTATCTTGATGAAACTTCTGTTGAAACCCATTTTAAGGTAGAAGAATCCTGTATTTTTGTAAAAAACGGGTTTCTATCCGAAACAGGGCTTATAGAAAATGCTGCCCAAACCTGCGCTGCTATTGTGGGTCAAAGTTTTTTTGACGATGACGATAAAGATGGAAGCAAAAGCAAGGTTATTGGCTATATAAGTGCTGTTAAAAAAGTTCAGATTACGGCTTTACCAAAGGTTAGCGAAACCATAACTACCAAAGGTGAACTTGTTTCTAGATATGACAACGATGCTTTTAGCAGCTGCACCATTGCTTCTGAAACTTTCAGAAACGGAGAATTAATCGTAGCTTGTACTTTGAACTTTTTGATCCATGAGGTTTAAGAGGGACATTTTATTAATCCCCCAAAATTAAGACCAGTGAAAAAAGAAGAAGTACCACAAGACAAGGGCCTGTTAGATTCTGCCCAAACCAAAGAACTTACCTATGCTGTTGATGAAAATGGTGAGTACACTACAGAACTAAGCTCTGGCTGGGACCCCAAAACCATCGCCTTGAGCAATGCCATAAAGGATATAGAAGAACGCGTTGCCGCGGCTAAAGAACGTGTCAAAAACAACCAAACCAGCCCCATTGAATATTATATGGAGTTACATAAAATGGACTTGCCAATTCTATCTAGCTATGTTGGACTTTGGCAGTGGCGCGTAAAACGACATTTTAAGCCCAAAGTATTTCAAAAACTAAATCAAACCACCCTTCAAAAATATGCCGATGTCTTTGATATCAGTATTGAAGAGCTGAAAAACATTCCTTAAACTGCCCCATGCAAATAGAATTTACCCACAAACAATCTGCACACTGCGAAAATGGTGTAGTTAGTAACTTAATGCGCCACAATGGTTTTGAAGTTAGTGAACCAATGGTTTTTGGCATCGGGTCCGGTTTATTGTTCTGTTATATTCCCTTTTTAAAGGTAAACCATGCACCGGTAGTCACTTATAGAGCTATGCCCGGACTGATTTTTAATCGGTTTGCCAAAAGAGTGGGAATCAAAATAAAACGAGAGAAATTCAGCAATCCAAAGTCAGCGCAGCAACGTCTTGATGAAAATTTAGAAAAAAACAATCCGGTCGGACTTCAAGTTGGTGTTTACAATCTCTTGTATTTTCCAGATGAGTATCGTTTTCATTTTAATGCACATAATTTAGTAGTTTACGGTAAAGAGAATGACACCTATTTGATCAGTGACCCCGTTATGGAGCAAGTCACCACCTTAACCGAAAAACAATTGCAGAAGGTTCGTTTTGCCAAAGGAGCTTTTGCTCCTAAAGGGCATATTTATTACCCCACTTCATTTCCAAAGGAATTAGAACTAAAGAGTGCCATTATAAAAGGTATAAAACAAACCTGCCGTGAGATGTCGGCTCCTGTTCCTATAGTCGGTTATAAAGGCATAAAGACTATCTCAAAACTCATTCGCAAATGGCCTAAGAAAAAGGGAGCCAAAGTGGCCAACCATTATTTAGGTCAGATTGTACGTATGCAAGAGGAAATAGGTACCGGTGGTGGTGGTTTTCGTTATATTTATGCCGCTTTTTTACAAGAGGCAAGTCAAATACTAGATAATGAAAAGCTCAAAGAACTTTCAAAAGAAATGACCAAAATTGGTGATGACTGGCGAGATTTTGCCGTAAACGCCTCTCGTATCTATAAAAATCGCAGTCCAAAAGAGGATGCCTATAATAAAGTTGCAGATGAGCTAGAAGCTATTGCCAATAGTGAAGCTGCATTTTTTAAGAAACTAAGAAAGGCAATTTAACCCCAACGTCGTCTTCACCGTCCTAAATAAGAAAAATCATACTTTATCTTAGAAATTTCGATTAGTTTTGACATCATGATTCAGATCAATGAGCTTTCAAAAAAGTACAAAGGTGCCGACGATTTTTCCGTCCGTAATTTGAACTTAACCATAGCACAAGGCGAAATTTTTGGGCTGTTAGGTCCTAATGGGGCGGGAAAAACCACATTGATTTCTATGCTCAGTTCATTGTTAAAACCAACTTCTGGCAACTTTACCATTGGTGAGCTGAATTACAAGGACCACAAAAATCAATTAAAACAACTTATTGGCATTGTGCCCCAGGAATATGCCCTCTACCCTTCGTTGACCGCATTTGAAAATCTCATGTATTTTGGAAGTATGTATGGTCTAAAAGGGCAGTCATTAAAAGATGATATCAATACACATCTTGAAAAAATGGGGCTATCAAAATTCGCCCATAGAAAAATAAAAGCTTTCTCAGGAGGGATGAAAAGGCGTATTAACCTGATTTCTAGCATTCTACACAAACCCAAAGTGCTTTTCTTAGACGAGCCTACTGTGGGCGTTGATGTACAATCAAAAAATGTGATCATGGCTCATTTAAAGGAATTGAACGCCGCAGGAACAACCATTATTTATACTTCTCACCATTTGAACGAAGCTGAACATTTTTGTACGCGTGTAGGCATTATAGACCAGGGCACTTTAATTTGTTTAGGAAAACCAAAGGAACTTATAGACCAGGAACCGAATGCCCAACATTTAGAAGAAGTTTTTTTAGCCAAAACCGGTAAAGCACTACGCGATCATGCATAAACTCTGGGCCTCCACATACAAAGAGTTTCTACTCGTTACAAGAGATATTGGTGGTCTAGCCGTATTGTTTCTCATGCCGTTATTATTGGTGATAGTCATAACCACCATTCAAGACAACTCTTTTAAAACCATAAAAGAGACCAAATTACCTATTCTTTTGGTAGATATGGATAAAGGGAAGGTCTCCGAAGATATTTTACAAAACTTAGCCGACTCAAAATTATTTCAGGTGGATAGGGCATTTACCGATGAAGAAGCAAAACAACGGGTTTTAAAAGGCGATTACCAATTGGCTATAGTTATACCAAAAAACCTATCATCTGACCTTGCTATTAAAATCAATGAAAATGTAGATGGAATTCTATCAAAATTCAGTGATAATGAGGAAAGTATTCCAGAGGTTAAGTCACAGATGATGCCCAAAGAAGTGAAGCTTTATTTTGATCCCGCAACCCAACAGTCTTTTAAAAGTTCGGTAAGAAGTAATATTGATAAGATGATTTCAAAAATAGAGACGGAAACCATCTACAAAGCCTTTCAAGAACAATTGACGGATGACCCTTCGGAGGCTATTTTTGAAACTGAGAAGTTTATCACTTTTACCGAAATAATACCAAGTAGAAATAAGGAAGCCTTAATCCCAAACTCAACCCAACATAACATTCCAGCATGGACGCTCTTTGCTATCTTTTTCATTATTCTTCCACTGGCTATTAATATGGTGAAAGAAAAAAACCAAGGTACGTTTGTTAGACTTAGAACCAACCCCGTATCATATGCCACCGTGTTAGGAGGAAAAACAATTGTCTTCCTAGGTGTTTCTTTAGTACAGTTTACACTTATGCTGGCCGTAGGTATTTTTCTTTTCCCCTTAATAGGATTACCTAAACTAGATGTTACCGGTAGACTTCCCCTATTATTTATCGTTGCCTTTTTTGCCGGTCTGGCCGCTGTGGGTCTAGGGTTGTTATTAGGAACCGTTGCCAAAACCCAAGAGCAATCAGCACCTTTTGGCGCTACATTTGTGGTTATTTTAGCGGCAATTGGCGGTGTTTGGGTACCCGTTTTTGCCATGCCCAAGCTTATGCAAATGCTCTCTAACCTATCTCCTATGAATTGGGGGCTAAGTGCTTTTTATGATGTATTTTTGCGTAACGCAACCTTTGTTGAGATTATCCCCGAAATATCACTTTTATTGCTGTTTTTCGTGATTACCACACTTATAGCCATTATCTATAACGAAAGAAAAAATGCCGTCTAAAATCCAAAAAGAAATCAGTTTCACCAGTGAAGTCCGTGTACGATTTGCAGAAACGGACCCATTGGGCATTGTCTGGCACGGCAATTATATTCAGTATTTTGAAGATGGTCGCGAAGCTTTTGGGCGCCACCATGGCATTTCATATCTAGACCAAAAAGAGCATAATTTCTCTACGCCAATTGTAAAATCGGGATGCGAGCATAAACTGCCGTTAAGCTATGGAGATGTGGCCACTATAAAAACCACCTATGTAAATTCACAAGCCGCAAAAATGATTTTCAAATATGAAATCTATAACCCTGCAGGAGCTGTTGTTTGTACGGGAGAGACCGTTCAGGTCTTTGTGGAACTAGGCGGTGAACTATCATTAGTACTACCGGAGTTTTTTGCAGAATGGAAGAAAAAAGTAGGGCTTTTAGATGAATAACGTTTACCTATCACATAATAACATAGTTTCCGCTTACGGATTTGATAGTGCTTCCGCAATCGATAGCATTAAAGATGAAGTTTCAGGGCTTTCTTTGGTAGATGATTCCAGCATTCTACCCAATCCCTTTTACTCTTCGCTCATTACGCAAGACAGCCTATCCGAGGCATTCCAAAAATTGGACCCAAAAGAAGCCTATACAAGATTAGAACAAATACTGTTGGTTTCCTTATCGGATACAATTAAGAAATCCGGTTTAGAACTTACGGATAGAGTGGGATTGATTTTATCTACCACAAAAGGCAACATAGACGTCTTAGAAACAAAGAACCCTTTTGATGAAAGCAGAGCTTATTTAGCCGAATTAGGCCAGAAAATTGAAGACTTCTTCGGTTTTAAAAACGAAGCTCTTGTCCTATCCAACGCCTGTGTTTCCGGTGTTTTAGCCTTAGCGGTAGCTAAAAGATTGATTCGTCAAAAACGATACGACCATGTATTTGTGGTTGCCGGAGATTTGGTAAGCGAATTTATTTTATCCGGATTCAACTCCTTTCAAGCTTTAAGCGAAGCACCCTGCAAACCGTATTGCAAAACCCGTTCAGGAATTAATATTGGGGAAGTAGGCTGCAGTATACTTGTAACCAAAGATGATAATAACTTAGTTGATGAATCAGTTCGTTTAATAGGCGAAGCTTCTTGCAATGATGCCAACCATATTTCCGGTCCTTCCAGAACAGGCGAAGGCTTATATAGAAGTATTGTTTCGGCAATGAATCAAGCAAAAATTGATGCAGATGCCATCGATTATATTTCAGCACACGGTACTGCTACGCTGTTCAATGATGAAATGGAGGCCATAGCTTTTAACCGTGCCAATTTACAGGATGTTCCTCTAAATAGTTTAAAAGGCTATTTTGGTCATACACTTGGGGCCTCGGGTCTCTTGGAAACTATAATCGGTATGCATTCACTATACTCCAATACCTTATACGCCTCTCTTGGCTTTGACAAATTAGGGGTCTCACAGCCTTTGAATATAATAAAAGAAACCACCAGCAAAGAAAGTAGTATATTTCTAAAAACCGCTTCCGGTTTTGGAGGCTGTAATACGGCTGCAATTTTTCAAAAAGTCAATTCATGAACAGGTCTGACTACCATATAAAATCATATTGCCGTATTAGAGACGGGAAGATTTCTAAAGATGGAGAATTGCTTTTTTCCGATGCTTCGGAAGAATTTCCCGCCTTCATTAAAGCAGCGTACAAACATTTTGAAACCGACTATTCTAAGTTTTTCAAAATGGATAATCTTAGCAAGCTTGCTTTTATGGGTGCGGAGGTTCTTTTGCGAGGCAATGATGAAGAAAACACAGCGCTTATTCTATCAAACAGAGCTTCCAGTTTAGATACAGATCGTAAACATCAGGCAGCTATTAGTAATCCAAAGGGCGGTTTTGCAAGCCCAGCCGTTTTTGTTTACACCCTTCCTAATATATGTATGGGTGAAATTAGCATTCGCCACAAACTGTATTCTGAAAATAGTTTCTTTATATTTGCTGAATTCAACCCCCATTTATTATCAAATTATACAAATGATTTGCTAGAAACGGGTAAGGCCAAAGAAGTGCTTTGCGGATGGGTTGACTATGACAAAGAAAAATATGATGCGTTTTTATACGTTATCGGTAAAAAAGGTTTGTTAGCCCATAATACAGAGGGGCTAACCAAATTATACAGAACAAAATGAGCGAACTTAAACAAGAATTGAAGGAAAAAATCATCGAGCAATTAAATTTGGAAGATGTTTCCGTTGACGAAATCGCAAATAACGACCCGCTTTTTGGCGAAGGACTTGGGCTTGACTCTATAGATGCATTAGAGCTTATTGTAATGCTTGATAAGGATTATGGCATTAGATTGGCAGACCCAAAAGAAGGTCGCAAGATTTTTGAATCAATAGATACTATGGCCGCATATATTGAAGCCAACCGTTCTAACTAAGAACTACATCGTTTTTTACGCTTAAGTATTCACTGCCAGCACCATGTAAAATTCACACTTAAGCCTAAGATTCGTATTTTTATTCTTATATCTCTAATACCTCCTATTTCATATGTGTAAGGGCGTAGCAATTACAGGCATGGGTGCCATTTCTGCCATTGGAAACAATGTGCAAGAAAATTATGATGCGCTTATTTCTGGTAAAATAGGCATTTCTAAAATCTCAAAAATAGATACTGTTCATAAAGACGATATCATGGTGGGTGAAATAGAGATGACCAATGCTGAATTGAAGAAAAAACTTGGCATTGCAGATGAAGATGCTATATCGCGCACGGCTCTTTTAGCCATGCTTGCTGCGGACGAAGCCTTATCACAAGCCGGAATTACAGATGTTAATGATTGTGAAACCGGACTTATTTCCGGAACTACCGTTGGCGGTATGGACCAATCGGAGAAATATTATTTTGAATATTTTGATAGCGATAAAAACTGGGGCCATATTAACGGGCTTCACGCTGGAGACTCAACTCAAAAATTAGCTGCCCATTTAGGATTGGCAGAGAGTTTTGTTTCCACAATTAGCACAGCCTGTTCTTCAGCGGCAAACGCCATTATGTTGGGTGCACGAATGATAAAATCCGGTCAATTAGACCGTGTTATTGTGGGTGGTACAGATAGTTTGAGTAAGTTCACCATCAATGGTTTTAAAACCTTAATGATTCAGTCTGACACGTATAACACGCCGTTTGATGATGAGCGAAAAGGTTTAAACCTTGGCGAGGCGGCAGCTTATATTATTTTAGAATCGGATAAAATTGTAGAAAGAAACAACCGAGAGGTATTGGCATACGTAAAAGGGTATGGCAATGCCAATGACGCTTTTCACCAAACTGCTTCTTCGGAAAATGGAGATGGCGCTGTTCTTGCCATGGAAAAAGCGTTTCAGGTTTCAGGGTTAAACCCTTCCGATATTGACTATGTGAATGCCCACGGTACAGCAACTCCAAATAATGACCTCTCCGAAGGCCGTGCATTGTTGCGAACGTTCGGTGAAAATGTGCCGGAATTCAGCTCAACCAAAGCCTTTACCGGTCACACATTGGCCGTAGCCGGTGGTATAGAAGCGGTATATTCCGTTTTGGCGTTACAGAACAATATTATTTATCCCAACCTGAACTTTAATACTCCTATGAAGGAGTTTGATTTACTTCCTCAAACAACGGTCAAACAAAAAGAACTGCGTAATGTGCTTTCCAATTCTTTTGGTTTCGGAGGTAACTGTTCTACTCTAATATTTTCAAAAGAAGCCTAATGAAACCAGTGTATATAAATAGTGTAGGTTCGGTGTCGGCCCAAAAAACTTTTGATAACACTGAGTTTCTAAACGAAATAACGGACTATAACGGCACGGTAATAAACGTTATAGACCCCAATTATAAAGAATTCATTCCGCCAGCAGCGGCACGGCGTATGGCACGCGGCATCAAAATGAGTACCGTGAGTTCTAAAAATGCGCTTACAGAAGCTGGATTGGAAAATGTAGATGCCATTATTGTTGGTACGGGACTAGGTTGTATTGGAGACTCTGAGCGCTTTGTTAGTGATATCATCAATAACAACGAGCAATACCTAACACCAACTCGTTTTATTCAATCTTCTCACAATACCGTAGCCGGACAAATTGCCCTGAACCTAGGTTGTAAGGGTCATAATTTCACTTTTGTACATTCGGCCGTATCTTTTGAATCATCTTTAATCGACGCCAAAATGATGCTTGAAAATGACGAGGCGAATTCCATTTTAGTAGGTGGCGTAGATGAATTGGTAGACCATCACGTAGATACGCATCGGTTGATCGGTCATGTTAAAAAAGAGGCGGTAGCATCAAAAGATGTACTCAACTCTAAAACCGAAGGCGTGGTTATGGGTGAAGGCTCACACTTTTTTGTCCTTTCCACTAAAAAACAACCTTCGTGCTACGCGCAATTACTTGCTGTACGAACCTACAACACCCTTTCTAAAGCACGTTTAGAACAGAAAATCAACTCATTTTTAGAAGCTCAGAATGCAACTATTGAAGATATTGACCTGGTTATTTTGGGCAATAACGGAGATGTAAATTTTGATGATTTTTACGAAAAATTGAGCGTTGGTACATTCAAAAACACGGCCCAAGCCTACTACAAACACCTATCAGGTGAGTTTGATACCGCAACTGGCTTCGCTTTTTGGATGGCGAACAAGATTTTAAAGACGCAACATATTCCGCCAGTTACCAAATTGAATGCCATTGAGCCTTCCTACTTAAAAACAATTCTGATTTACAATCAATATAGAGGAGAAAACCACAGTCTCACTTTAATTCGCAAATGCTAAGGCGCAAAGGGGTAAATACCGTTGCTATTCTTCTTTTGCTACTAACCATAGCAGTTTATTTATTAGGACACACACCTTTGTGGCCTATTTTTACAGTCCTGCTTATTTGGTTTGCCTTTACCGTTTTTGGTTCTTTTTTTATCAGATGGAACTACCACCTGACCTCTAGGCATTCTAATAAAAACATTGAAAACCATTGGGTTTCCATAACTTTTGATGATGGACCAAACAGCAAATTTACTCCAAGAGTACTTGATTTACTGGCCAAATACAATGCAAAGGCAACGTTTTTCTGTGTAGGTAAAACTATTGAACAAAACCCTGAAATTCTCAAACAAATCATAGACGAGGGCCACAGTATTGGAAATCATACCTACACACACTCCAACAATTTCGGTTTTTTTCCGTTGGATAAAATATTGAATGAATTAAAACAAACCGAAAATCTAGCGCATTCGTTGACCGGAAAAAGAATGAAACTGTATCGGCCCGCTTTTGGGGTGACCAATCCACAAATTGCAAAAGCAACGCATCAGCTGCAATTGCATTCTATTGGCTGGAACGTACGCTCCTTAGACACCACATTTAGGTCAGAAAAGGCGGTATTGAAACGCATAACCGGCAAAGTTTCTAAAGGCGATATTATTCTGCTTCATGATACTAGCGAAAAAACAATAGTCGTTTTGGAACAGTTATTGTTATTTTTGCGACAGAAAAATCTGAGTTCGGTCACAATTGACCGCTTACTAGAAATCGAAGCTTATGCATAAGATACTTTTTCTTGTTTTTTTTATATCTGTTTCGTCCATCGCCCAAAAGGAGATGACAAGCACGGAGGCCACTGCCTTAAGAACCAAGGTTAAAACTAGGGCAGAAGCCGTTACTACGGTATTGAGTGATTTTACACAGTACAAACATTTGGATTTCTTATCTGACGATATCGTTTCTCAAGGCCAACTTGCTTTTAAGGCCCCAAGCCTTGTAAAATGGGAATACACCGAGCCATTTGCCTACTCCGTACTTTTTAAAAATGAGACACTCTATATTAATGACGACGGCAACAAAAGCAATATGGACGTGGGCTCCAATAAAATTTTCAAACAACTAAATCAATTGATAACAGCTAGTATTCGTGGTGATATGTTCGATGAAGATGAATTCAATATCAAATATTTCAAGATCAATGATTCTAGTTTGGTCTACTTTCTTCCCAAAGACGAACGGTTATCAAATTTTATCAAGGCTTTTCACCTTTCTTTTAATGCAAATGGCGATGTTACCGAAGTAAAAATGATCGAGCCTTCAGATGATTATACCCAAATTAAATTTACAGAACGTGTCGTGAACAAAACCTTGTCAGATGCGGTATTTACTCAATAGCATATGTTTTTTTCTGTTGATCGGATGCGCCTCCTACCCTGTTCAAAATGGGTTTGAGACCAAAAGTAATTCGCTAGAGAAAACATCCAACCCTTATTTTTCGAACGCCGAAAAAGATTATGTGTACAAGGCAAAAATAGATGCCTTCAACAAATCGTTCGGAGGTATTTTTATCATTAAGAAACTTGGTCCTGAACACCATCGTATTGCTTTTACAACAGAAATTGGCAACACTATTTTCGATTTCACTTTTGATGGAGAAGATTTTAAGGTCAACCGCATTCTAAAAGATTTGGATAAAAAAATATTGGTCAATATTCTAAAAAGAGATTTTAAAGCTTTAATCCAAGAGGAATCTAAAGTTAAAAAAAGCTTTACGTTACAAACCCAAAGCATATTGCAGACGGACCTACTTTCCAAAAAACATTATTTTTATTACACTGATGATCAGCTGAATAAAATTTCAAGAGTGGACCGAAACAAAGAAAAAGTAGAATTCAACTTTACTAAAATCGAAAATCGGTTTGCCAAGGAAATAGAAATTGCCCACCATAACTTTAAACTTCACATTGCACTAAAAGCATTTAAATGAAGACCTTAAAATTACTTTTAGCACTTTGCCTCATCTGCAGCACAAGCCTAGTTATGTCGCAGGTTCGTCCTGGTTTTAAAATTGGCTTGAACAATGCCAATATAAGCAATACTACGCTAGATACTAAATCAGGTATTTACGTTGGAGCTTTTGTAGATATTCCAATTTCAGAATACTACACCTTGCAACCGGAACTTTTATATTCAAATCAAGGCGGCAAATCCAACTCCGACCAGTATGGAGATGTCAACATCAATTACATTTCTATTGGTTTACCTAATAAGTTTTACATGGGTCCGGATAGCGGGTTTCATTTTATTCTTGGCCTTGGTTTAGACATTAACTTTGAGAACAATTTTGTTAATTTGACCAACTTTAATGGGGATGATGAAATCTCCCCTGTAGACCTCTCCGTTTTTGGAGGAATAGGATACGAATTCGATTTCGGATTAATTCTCGAAGCACGATATAAACAGGGTACCATTAGCGTTGACTTCTTTGGCGAAGACGACCTGTATGAAGAAGAAGGAAGCAATCTCAACGGTGTATTTCAAATTGGTGCCGCATATAAATTTAAAATCTAAAAACATGTTGATTGAAGGATTATATACCGTAGAAAGCTTTGAAAAAGAAGAGCAAACCGTAAAGGCAACGGTAAAACTAAATGCAGGACACGAGGTTTTTAAAGGTCATTTTCCCGGGAACCCTGTTATGCCTGGGGTTTGTATGATTCAGATTATCAAAGAATTGACCGAGCAGGCCACAGAGAAATCTTTGTTTCTATCGGTTGCGTCAAATATTAAGTTTATGGCGATAATCAATCCTGAAAAAAATGATGTTATTCAACTTACATTGACAATTTCTGAAGAAGATGCTACTGTTAAAGTAAAAAACACCACATCTTTTGATGATACATTGGCACTTAAGCTTAGCGCAACTTTTGCTATTTTAAATTAGACATCATGAATTTAAAACTTGTTTTTCTCGTCATTTTCTCCGTTTTGTACGCAGCTAGTCCCGCAGACTTGCCAAAAGTACGAACCGCCTATATTGAGGCTTCGGATAGTGAAAGCGCTACCAAAGCGTTGCATGACGATTTGGTTTCCGTGTCAAAATCGGATGACAAGACACTGGTTGCTTTTAAAGGGGCTGTCACAACCATGATGGCGAAATATGCCAAGGGTATCAAGGACAAGAAAAATTTATTTAAGGAAGGTGCCGAACTTTTGGAATACGCCATTGAGAATAATCCAGAAAATGTAGAAATACGCTGTATAAGGTTAAGCGTACAAGAAAACGTTCCTAAGATTACGGGCTACACCAAAGAGATTGACGAAGACAAGCAGTTTATTATAGAAAATTTCAATTCCATCTCCAATAAAGACAGTAGAGAGTTCGTTAAAGGATATATTTCCAAATCGGAAGCGTTTAACGAATCAGAAAGGCAATTGCTACAAGGTTCGTAATACGTATCTTTGTAGAAAATTCAGGACAGGTTCTTGGAACCTTTTGAAAAAAATTGCTCGTGCCAACCCCTACTCCAACACTCCAACATACCATGGAGCAGCTCAACTGCTGTGTTCTGGTACCGACTTACAATAATGCGGGCACCTTAAAAAAAGTGCTTGACCGTATTTTGGAGTACACCCATACTATTATCATTATTAATGACGGGGCAACTGATAGCACCGCCAAGATATTAAAAGGATATTCAGATATTGAGCAAATCCATTTGCCGGAAAACAAAGGAAAAGGCAATGCACTTCAAGTTGGTTTTAAGTCCGCCATCGCACAAGGGTATGACTATGCGATAACTATAGATTCTGATGGCCAACATTTTCCTGAAGACCTTTCCGTATTCCTAGATGAACTCCAAAAAGAAGAAACATCTAATGTTCTTTATATTGGTTCAAGAAATATGAGACAGGCAGATGTACCGGGAAAAAGTAGTTTCGGCAACAAGTTTTCTAACTTTTGGTTCTGGTTTGAAACGGGCACTAAATTACAAGATACCCAATGCGGGTACCGATTATATCCCCTAAAAGAACTAGAGAATTTAAAATTTTACACCCCTAAATTTGAGTTTGAGATAGAGGTTATAGTTCGTTTGGCTTGGGAAGGCACCCTAGTAAAAAATGTACCTGTCCGTATTTTGTATGATGAAACCGAAAGGGTTTCCCATTTTAGGACCGTAACCGATTTTACTAGGATCAGTATTCTCAATACATGGTTGGTGATTGTTACTATTTTCTATATAAAACCGCGAAATTTCTTTCGGAAAATAAAAAAAAAAGGTTTTAAAAAGTTCCTTTTAGAAGATTTACTTCGGAGTGATGATACACCAAAAACTAAAGCCCTATCTATTGCATTGGGCGTCTTTTTGGGCATTGCGCCTTTTTGGGGCTTTCAGACCATCCTTGTTTTTGCTTTGGCCACGCTCTTTGGGTTGAACAAAGCAATTACTTTTGCATTTTCTAACATCAGTCTTCCGCCTTTAATCCCCTTTATTATCTATTTTAGTATTAAAATAGGCGTATTGATAACTGGGGAAGAGGTTTCCTTTTCTATGGAAAACATGACCGAAAACTTCGGAATGCTGCAAAATCTTAAAACATATCTCATTGGCAGTTTTGCTTTGGCAATCATGTCCGCGCTATTTTTTGGAATCGTCGGTTATTTGACGATTCTGTTCTTGGGAAAGAAAAAAATGGTGGTTGACAATGGGTAGATTCTTCTTTAAAGCATATCAATTTATCGCGGACAAAAGGCTGTTGTCCTTAGGCATATTACTATTGCTAATCTTAGGGCTAGCGTCAATTGTATCAAAAATTCAGTTTGAAGATGATATTACAGCCCTTATTCCCGCCAACGAAGAGGCACAACGTGTCCAAAAAGTCTTAAAGTCGATTACGTTTACCGATAAAATCATCATCAATATTCAAAAAGATGAAGAAGGTACGGTAGACGACCTTACCCAATACGCAAAGGACCTATTGGATAGCCTTGAGCTGCACCAATCGGAATTTATTAAAGGCGTGCAAGGAAGGGTCAATTCCGATGACGTTCCAAAGACCTTGGATTTGGTCTACGACAATCTCCCATTGTTTTTAGAAGCGAACGACTACCCAAAAATCACCCAAAAGATAAACCCGGATAGTATTGCAAAAGTAACTGCAGAAAATTACCGTGCGCTCATATCCCCGTCCGGTATAGTGGCCAAAAAAACAATTGTTAAAGACCCTTTACGGCTCTCTTTCATTGCGCTCAAGCGATTACAGGAATTGGGTGTGGGCGATGATTTTAAATTGAAAAATGGGTTTTTACTGGACAAAGCGGAAAAGAACATCCTCCTCTTTCTTACACCAACTTACGGATCCAATGAAACGGATAAAAACCTTCCTTTTTCCAATGCACTTTACGATTTACAGGATAAACTGAATACCGAATACTCCACCAAAGTACACAGCGAGTATTACGGAGCCGCTCTGGTGGCCGTAGCCAATGCCAAGCAGATTAGAGGTGACATTCAGTTTACCGTAAGTATTGCCATGACGTTACTCATCATTATTTTGATGCTCTTTTACCGGAAGTTGGCATTGCCTTTTATTCTTTTCCTTCCCACCGTAGTTGGCGCACTTTTATCCATTGCGTTTCTCTGTATTCTACGCGATAAAATTTCGGCTATATCATTGGGAATCGGTTCAGTGCTATTGGGCGTAACCTTAGATTATGCCTTGCATATTCTAACACACATACGAAATGGAAACGGTGCCGAAAGTCTATATAAAGAGGTAGCCCCGTCTATCTTAATGAGCAGTCTTACTACGGCTTCCGCGTTTTTATGCCTTCTTTTTTTAGAGTCGCAAGCTCTGCAAGACCTCGGTATTTTTGCTGCGGTAAGCGTTTTGGGGGCGTCAGTTTTTGCCTTATTGTTCATTCCACAGGTGTACTCGGCCAATAAAGTGGTGAGTTCAAGACGTACGATTCTAGACCGAGTTGCTTCCTTTGATTTTCATAAATCAAAATGGGCGATCATTATACTCATCTCATTTTCTATCGTTAGTATTTTCACCTATAACCGCGTGGTTTTCAATAAGGATATTGCTAAATTAAACTATGAGACCGAAGTATTACAGAAGGCCCGAGAACGATTGGAAATACTAACGGATATTAGTTCAAAATCGATTTACCTTTCTACCTACGGCAACGATACGGAGACTGTTCTGGCTCAAAATGATTCGCTTTACAACGAGTTAAAAACACTTGAACAAAATAATAAAATACTAAGTTTTAGTTCTGTTGGCGGACTCATACGAGCGAAAAAAACTCAAGAAGAGAAAATTCAAGCGTGGAAAAAGTTCTGGAATTCTTCCAAAATAAAGACCACCAAAGATAACCTTATTGAAAGCAGTAACGAATTCGGTTTTAAACCTACTACCTTCTCTGCATTTTACAATTTATTAAATGCTGATTTTAGTCCAATGGAAGTGACTGATTTTGAACCTATAAAATCATTTTCTCTTGACGATTACATTGTAAAAGATGACAACGGAACTACTATTACTTCTTTGGTAAAAGTAGATGACGACCATATTGAAGCTTTACGAGAACGGTTCGAAACCTCTCCCAATACCTTGCTTATTGACCGGCAACAGGTGAACGAAACATTCTTGGGCAACTTAAAAAACGATTTTAACGGTCTCATCGGTTATTCATTAATTGTAGTTCTGCTCATTCTTCTGCTGTTCTACCGCAGCCTTTCACTAACGGTGGTAACGAGTATTCCTATTTACCTCACCTGGTTTTTGACCGTAGGTATCATGGGCCTTTTTCATATTGAATTCAATATTTTCAACATCATTATCTGCAGCTTCATTTTCGGATTGGGTGTTGATTATAGCATTTTTATTACCAACGGATTGCTTACCGAATACCGTACAGGTGAAAAGGTACTCCATACCCATAAGACCTCTATATTACTTTCTGTAATCACTACTATTGCCGGTGTTGGGGTCCTTATATTTGCAAAACACCCCGTACTTTACACGATTTCTACGGTGTCGCTAATAGGTATTCTATCTGCTGCATTCGTGGCTTTTACGGTGCAACCACTTCTGTTTCGGTTATTTATTGGTAGCGCGGACAAACGCCCAATTCATGTGCGGTATTTTATACATTCCGTACTGTCATTCGGTTATTTTGGTTCAGGAGGGTTTTTGTATTCTATCTACGGATGGATTAAACTAAAATTGTCGCCTCAAAGCTTAAAAAAGGAAAATAAAATGTACCATAAAGCGGTTTCCAAATTAATGGGTTCCGTACTGTACACCAACCCATTTGTATCCAAAGAAATACGAAATCCGCATAACGAGACATTTGAAAAGCCCGTAATGATCATTGCCAACCACACCAGCTTTTTGGACATTCTAGCTATTGGTATGCTTCATCCAAAGATTATTTTTATGGTAAACGACTGGGTGTACAATTCCCCTGTTTTTGGTAGTGCGGCAAAATTGGCCGGAGCGTATCCCGTTTCAGGAGGCATAGAAAATGGGGAGGTTTTTTTAAAGGAGAAAGTAGCGCAAGGGTTCAGTATTATTGCATTCCCAGAAGGCACGCGTTCCTCCAGCAATAAAATAAAACGTTTTCACAAAGGGGCTTTCTACTTGGCGCAACAGTTTGAATTGGATATCCTACCCGTACTTATTCATGGAAATTCCGAAGTACTTCCAAAGGGAAGTTTTATTATTCGTGATGGGAGTATCACCATTGAACTTTTACCTAGAATCAAATCGAACGATACCCAATACGGCAAAAATTACAGTGAACGCGCCAAACAGCTAGGAGCCTACTTCAGAAGTAAATTCAGAGGGCTTAGAGATGAAATAGAAGGTGAAAATTACTGGGACAAAGCCCTTTTTGAAAATTACAGATACAAAGGGGACGCTATTTTCAAGGCCGTAGAGTCCGATATAACCACCCATAAAAGCACCTATTATCAACTTCTGAAAAAAATTGGTCAAAAGAGTAAAATTGTACACCTTTCCGATGATTTTGGCCAGCTAGATTTGCTTCTTGCCTTAGATTCCATAGATAGAAAAATAACTGTTCACCTTTCAAACCACGAAGCTGCAATTTTACTGGAACATAATTTTCTCACTACAAATTATAGCAAAATAGAAATTGCCAAAAGCTTGGAACGGGCCTTGACCACTGAGGCCGATGTATTGATAATCGATAGTCGACTTGAAACATCACAACTGACCGAATTTATTGAAAACAACTTTGAAACCCTCATTTTATTAAAGGAAGCGCTGCAAGGGGATTTAGCTCCACTAGAAGTATTGGGTTTCATTACTAGCGAACAAAATGATAACTTTAGGCTACTTAAAAAGACACGCAGTTAATGAAAGAACATTATGATGTTGTTATAGTAGGTAGTGGCATGGGCGGTCTCGTTTCAGCTATTATTATGGCGCGCGAGGGCAAAAGTGTGTGCGTATTGGAAAAAAACAACCAATACGGCGGCAACTTACAGACCTTTGTTCGCGACCGTGCTATTTTTGATACCGGTGTTCATTATTTAGGCGGATTGGAAAAAGGGCAGAACCTCTATCGCTACTTTGAATATCTTGATATTTTAGATGGACTCTCCCTTACCCGATTGGATGAAGACGGTTTTGACCGGATTACTTTTGATGGGGACGAAAAAGAATACCCGCATGCCCAAGGGTACGAAAATTTTGAAAAGCAACTGGTAGAACAATTTCCTGAAGAAAAACATGCCATTCATGAGTATTGCAAAAAACTGCAAGAAACCTGTGCTAAATTTCCGCTTTACAATCTAAAACTGGGCAAACCGTATCATGACGATACCGAACTTTTTACCTTGCCGGCGAAAGAGTATATTGACTCGGTTACTGAAAATGAAAAACTACGTGCCGTACTTGCCGGTTCTAACCTCCTGTATGCCGGTGAAGCCGATAAGACACCGTTTTATGTACATGCACTCTCCATTAACTCCTACATTCAAAGCTCCTACAGATGTGCCGATGGGGGCAGCCAGATAACTAAACTCCTCATCAAAAGGTTAAAAGAAAGTGGCGGCGAGACCTATAAACATAGTGAAGTAACCAAATTCAATGTTGAAGACAGACAGATTGTTTCGGTGGAGACAACAAAAGGTGATATTGTAAAAGGAGACCTCTTCATTTCTAATATAGAACCTAAGGTTACCATTAAAATGGTGGGTCAAGAGCATTTTAGAAAATCGTACGCCAACCGCATTCAGAGTATTGACAGTACTATTTCGGCTTTTAGCATTCACATCGTTCTTAAGCCAGAAACATTCAAATACCTGAATTATAATTACTATCACTTCAAAAATTACGAGTCCGTTTGGAACTCGCATAATTACTCTCAAGAATCATGGCCTGAAGCGTACATGGTCTCTATGGGAACACGTAAAAACCAAGGAGAATGGGCGGATCAGCTGACTGCCATCACCTACATGCGCTATGAAGAATTAGAACCTTGGTCCGGAACTTTCAATACAGTGGCTCAAAAAAATAGTCGCGGGCAAACGTATGAAGAGTTCAAAGAAGCCAAGATAGAGGCATTTTTAAATGTACTGGAAGAAAAGTTTCCGAATATCCGTGAAAGCATTCAATCGGTTCACACTTCAACCCCATTATCCTATAGGGATTATATTGGCTGCAACGAGGGTTCTATGTACGGTTATGCCAAAGACGTAAACACCCCCTTAAAGACATTTATCTCCCCTAAAACCAAAATAAAAAACCTTTATTTCACTGGCCAAAGCATTAATATGCACGGCATTTTAGGTGTAACGATCAGTAGCGTCGTTACCTGTTCGGAAATTTTGGGCAGTGAATATCTGTTAGATAAAATTACCAAAGGAAGTACAAAGACCAACCAAAAAATTGATGCATAATGGGACAGTTTAAAACAACACCGGTAGAACGGGTAGAAAACATCTCAAAAGCGGACTTTATAAAAAATTACTACAAACCTCAAAAGCCGGTCTTGATTACAGGACTGACCAAAGATTGGCCTGCTTATGAGAAATGGAAACTTGATTATGTCCAGGAACGCGCCGGTGACCAAATTGTACCTCTATACAACAATGAACCTGCTAAGGACAAGCAAAGCGTTTATGCTCCTGTAAAGGAAATGAAGCTGAGTGAATACATCCAAATTTTAAAAACTGAACCAACGGACCTTCGGATTTTCTTTTATAATATCTTGAAGGAAATGCCCGAACTGCTTAAAGATTTTCATTACCCTGATATTGGACTAAAATTCTTTAAAAAACTACCGGCACTCTTCTTTGGCGGAGGGAAATCTAAAGTCTTTATGCACTATGACATTGATTTGCCAGACAGTATGCATTTTCATTTTGACGGGGATAAAGTGGTAAACCTATTTTCCCCCGAACAGACCCAATATTTATATAAAGTACCTTTCTCCATACATAACATTGAGGATATAGACATGGATAACCCGGATTTTGAGAAGTATCCCGCTCTAAAATATGCTCAATGTATACGTGCCGAGATGAAACATGGGGACGCCCTTTACATGCCCAGCGGCTATTGGCATAGCATTAGATATCTAAACGGCGGGTTTTCCATGACGCTACGGGCCCTACCCAGACATCCGGGTCGTTTTGCCAATATGCTCTACAATGTTATGATTATGAGGCACATTGATAATATTACCCGAAAATACCGCGGGCAAAAGTGGTTGGATTATAAGGACCGATTGGCCATTAAACGCACGGAAAAGAACCTAAAAATGAAAAAAGATAGTTAAGGCAACGTACTTTTACACAACGCTTGTTTTTTGAATAGCCGATAGATATCATGCCGCAAATACACTTTCCAAAAATATACGTACTTCTAGGCTTTACTTTTCTTCTTGTGTCTTGTGGTGTCAAAAAATCTTTGAATGACCTGCCTAACATCAGTCAGTATAAAACCGATGTGGTGCAACGACATCAACTTACGGATTCCACTTTTGTAATCGGCAATAACTTTTTGACCAAAAACCAACAAGGGCTTTACGAGCTTTACGTTTCCGGAAATGCCTATGAACTGGGTCTCAAAACTGGAAGCTTAACACGAGAATTGTTCCAAGAACAAGAACAGGTCTTTATTGAAAAAATAGACGATTTAGTCCCTTCGGAAAGGAAACAGAATATGCTTCGTAAATTCTTAGCATGGTTCAACCGAAAAATGTACAAGCATGTAGACGAGCAATACAAGGCGGAGATTTATGGCATTTCGCAATATGCCTCAAAAGACTACGACCGTATTGCAGAGCCCTACCCGAGAGTGATGTATTTTCATGGGGCACATGATATTGGCCATGCCCTGCAAGATTTAGCATTGGTAGGCTGTTCATCTTTCGCCGCTTGGGGAAACCATACTGCGGACGGAAAACTATTAATCGGCAGAAATTTTGATTTTTATGCCGGGGATGACTTTGCTAAAAACAAGATAATTGCTTTCGTTGCTCCTGATGAAGGCCACAAGTTTATGTCCGTTACCTGGGGAGGTATGATAGGTGTGGTCTCAGGTATGAACGAGCAAGGTTTAACGGTAACTATTAATGCTGGAAAATCTAAATTCCCTTTGGTAGCCAAAACTCCAATTTCACTCGTAACCCGTGAAATATTGCAATACGCCTCAACTATAGACGAAGCCATTGCCATTGCAAAAAAACGTGAGGTTTTTGTTTCTGAATCGATTTTCGTTGGAAGTGCAAAAGACAAAAAAGCAGCGCTTATTGAGGTTTCCCCGCATAACTTTGGAGTATATGAAGTGGAAAACGGTAATCAATTGGTTTGTTCCAACCACTTTCAAAGTGCCGCTTACGCTAAGGATAAAAAGAACAAAAAGCATATTTTTGAGAGCCATTCGCAATACCGCTATGAACGCATGGAAGAACTTTTAGAAGAAGCACCTAAGGTGACTCCAGCAAGTGCGGTCCGTATTTTGCGAAACAAAAAGGGGCTAGATGACAAACGCATTGGTTACGGTAACGAGAAAGCACTGAACCAACTGTTGGCCCACCACGGTATCGTTTTTCAGCCCGAAGACCTGAAAGTTTGGGTATCTAGCAACCCCTATCAACTTGGTGAATTTGTGACCTATGACCTGAACGAAGTTTTCGGAACAGTCAAAAATAATCCCGAGGCAAAACCTATTTCTTCCCCTGCAGAAAATATTGAAGCAGACCCATTTTTACATACTTTGGCCTACAAGCATTATGAACGTTACCGAGATTTAAAAGAGCAAATTACTGCGGCATTGGCATCCGAAGAAAAAATAGAATCGTCAATAGTATCGGAATTTGTTGCCGTAAATCCCGATTTTTGGGAGGTTCATTTTTTGGTAGGGAAGTATTATTACCAAAACGACGACTATCAGGAAGCATTAGATGCTTTTGAGATGGCCATGACCAAAGAAATAACAACGGTACCAGACCAAGAAAATCTGGAGAAATACATTAAAAAAACCAAAAGGAAGCTCAAATAATGATTCCAGAAATAGAAAAAGCATCCGTAAAAGAAATAAAGGCCTTTCAAGAAGAAAAGCTTCGTGGGCTGTTAGGTTATGTTGCGGATAACTCACCTTACTACAGACGTGTTTTTAAGAGGTACAAAATACAAGCTTCCGATATCAACACCCTCGAAGATCTGACCAAAATACCGGTTACTACAAAAGAACAGTTGCAACGCCATAATGATGATTTTCTTTGTGTTCCTAAATCGCAGATTATCGATTTTGTAACCACCTCCGGAACGTTGGGCGAACCAGTAACCCTTGGTCAGACGGATAAAGATTTAGACCGATTGGCCCATAACGAGGCTATTTCTTTGGCTTGCTCCGGTGTTGGGGAAAATGATATTTTACAAATGACCACTACCATGGACCGTCGTTTTATGGCAGGTCTCGCCTATTTTCTTGGGGTTAGAAAGTTAGGGGCAGGAATCATTCGTGTGGGTGCCGGTATTCCCGAACTGCAATGGGATACCATCCTTAAATTTCAGCCAACCTATCTTATTGTGGTGCCGTCTTTTCTTTTGAAACTGATTCAATATGCCGAAAATCACGGAATAGATATTAATACCTCAGGTGTGAAAGGAGCTATTTGTATTGGTGAATCCTTACGGAACCAAGATTTTTCATTGAATGTTCTTGCCGAAAAAATTAAATCCAAGTGGAACATTGAACTCTTTTCCACCTACGCTTCCACCGAAATGAGTACCGCTTTTGCCGAATGTTCGGAGCAAAAGGGAGGACACCATCACCCCGAACTGATTATTGCCGAAATTTTAGATGAGGATAATCAGCCAGTTGAAGCGGGTACGGAAGGAGAACTTACCATTACCACCTTAGGTGTTGAGGCCATGCCCCTACTGCGTTTTAAGACCGGCGATATTGTGGTGGCCCACACTTCGCCATGTGCCTGCGGCAGGAATACCATGCGTCTAGGTCCCGTTGTAGGCCGAAAAAAGCAGATGATAAAATACAAGGGCACTACCCTCTATCCACCTGCAATGGACAATCTCCTGAATGATTTTGAAGAAGTAGACGGGTATGTTTTCGAGATTTATCATAATGAAATTGGGACGGATGAGATTTTAATAAAAATTGCATCCTCATCGGCAAATCATAAACTCATGCAGGCTATTAAGGACCATTTTCGTTCTAAACTGAGGGTTTCCCCAAATATTGAACTTTGTCCCAATGAAGAGATTCAGAAACTGCGAATGTCCAAACTGGGGAGGAAACCTATTAGTGTGATTGATAAAAGGGCGTAACACCTGGCTTCGACTGCGCTCAGCCAAGTGTTACTCGCATACAAATAGACAATCCTATTCCTTCTCTTCTACAGGAGTTACCCATTTTTACTTATGCTGCTCGCATTACTGGTATCTGTTTGATAATATCTATCGTCTACAAGTTATATAGACTGCAACGGTTCTACAACTGCTGTAAAAGCACATAACACGCACTACTCAAACGAACTCGCTATAGAATAGCTACGCTTAACTGAGTTAAGCAATCTCAGGTCAGAATGTTTTTTTCTAATGCTATTCGTAAGGATACACCGAGCATAGCCGATGGAGGGCTTAGGATCACGAATCCGGCTTATACTTCGCATGGGTGTAATTCCTGCATTCGGCAAGTATTTGAAGTCGCTCGAATTTACCGTTCATCAATGCTATCTTTTTAGCCCTTGACCAGCCTTTCAATTGCCTTTCGAACTTAAGAGCTTCATGTGCTTTTGGAAATTGTAAATGGTACAGCAACTTCACCGGACGTCTGCTGCTGGTGTATGCATTCTCATAAAATCCCGTTTGATGCTCTGCTAGTCTTCTGTCAACATCATTTGTAAAACCTACATAGAAACTCTTGTCGGCACATTCTAAGATGTAAACATAGTAAGGACCCATAAAATTTACTCTTTACGCGTGAGCGTAAAATGCGCGGCTGAGCGCAGCCGAAGCCACGCATTTTACTTCCCAATCAAATACAGCCCCATTTGAATTTTCCAATAGGGAACTTTCGCTTCAAAGTGTTCAAAAAATACTTTTAGCCCTTCGGCATCTTCAAGTTCGGATTGTGCTTTTTTGATTTTCGCTATTTCATCCTTAGAAATAAACTGACTTAAATCTACATCGGCACCTTCGGCATGGGCCTTTTGCAAGTGGTTGTAAATACTGCTTTCTTGTATACCACGCTGCATGGCTATATCCTCCACTGAAAAACCATCTTTCAGCATTTGAAATGAAAGTTGATGACTTGGGTTCTTCTTTGTTTTCTTTACTTTTTTATGGCTCCTGATTTCTTTAATAAATGCTTCCGCATATTTCTCTAGCTTCGCCTGGCCTACCCCTGAAACTTCCATGAATTCCGTTTCGTTTTTGGGTAGTTTTGCCTCCATATCCTTTAAACTGGCATCACTGAAAACTACATAAGCAGGTACATTTTGCTCGGCAGCGATTTGTTGTCTTAAAACCCGCAGTTTTTCAAAGAGTCCGGATGATGCCGCTTTGGCCTTACTTGTTTTCTTGACTTTTGTTTTTTCCTTTTTCTCTAAAATTGCCAATTGAATATGCTGGCCTTCAAAAAGTACTTGTTTGGCCAAAGGTGTGAGCGCAAGACGGCCACCTTCCCTAAAATTAATGGACAACACCCCCTGATTTAACAGTTGAATAATATACTGCTGCAGGTCTTGCCATGATACGTCCTTTACGGCCCCATAGGTTTTTACATGCTGATATCCTTTTTCGTAGACCTGTGCATTTTGGGCACCACGCAAAACATCCACCAACATACCCATGGCCTCTTTTTCCTTTAAACGCGCTACACCGGAACATATTTTTTGGGTGAGAACGGTAGCATCAAAATATTTTGGAGGTCGGTTACAGATATCGCAATTGCCACAATTCTCGGTCATGTGCTCCCCAAAATAATTGAGTAAAGCAATCCGGCGGCAACTAAGTGCTTCGGCAAATTGCTGCATACGCTCTAGTTTGGCATACTCCACATCGGCATTTTCACTGGTAGAAATAAATCGTCGTAACTGCGCTACATCGGCAAAACTGTAAAAAAGTAATGCTTTTGCAGGAAGACTATCCCGACCGCCACGTCCTATTTCTTGATAATACCCTTCTATATTCTTCGGCAGATTGTAATGGATAACCCAGCGCACATTACTCTTATCTATTCCCATCCCGAAAGCGATAGTCGCCACGATAATGGGTACGCGATCTGTAATAAAATCTTCCTGAACCTTGCTGCGCTCTTCGGAAGGAAGGCCGGCATGATATGATTTTGCATTAAAACCGGAAGCCAACAGCTTGTCCGCAATGGTCTGTGTACTTTTTCGGCTCAGGCAATAGATGATTCCACTTTCGTTAGGACGCTCCGCTAGAAAATCCAAAATCTGACCGATGCGATCTTGCGCAGGCCGTACTTCCAAAGAAATATTAGGACGATTGAAAGAAGCCAAGTGCCGCAACGCATGCGGAATTTGCAATTGATCTAAAATATCATCTTGCGTAGTTGTATCTGCCGTCGCCGTCAAAGCTACGATTGGAACCTCTGGAAATTGCCTTTTTAACGTCCCTAATTGGGTATAGGCAGGTCTAAAATCATGACCCCAAGAAGAAATACAATGTGCTTCGTCTATGGCAAACAGACTGATTTCTATTTTGGTAATGATATGTTGCAGCAGCGAAAGACTTTCGGGTGCTACGTATAAAAGTTTCAGCTTTCCATCAAACAGATCTGTCTCTACCTTCTGTCTTTTTTCGGCCTCTAAAGAACTATTGAAATAAGCGGCTGAAATTCCGTTGGCCGTTAGCGCATCTACTTGGTCCTTCATTAACGCGATCAAAGGGGAAATTACGATTGCCGTACCGCTCATTGCCAAGGCCGGAAGCTGAAAACAGAGCGATTTACCACCGCCCGTTGGCATAATCGCCAATACATCTTTTTGGGCTAATACGTCGTTAATGACGTTCCATTGGTTGGGCCGAAACGAATCATAACCAAAGTTTTTCTTTAAAAGGGGAAGTAGTTCTTGTTCTGTTGTAAGCGTCATGCAATGCGTATTGAGATTCTTGCTCAAAAGAGCCGTTTTAGCAAACGAAGCGGGCGGAAACTATCGTACTACAATACTTCTTTAGGCTTCGTTTGCAAAGTACGGCATATTCTATTTACCCAACATCAAAAGTTCGTTACAACGTACTTCTGTAATGTATCGTTTTTCACCCTCTTTGGTCTCATAGGAGCGGTGGGTAAGTTTTCCCTCTACGGCAACCTGCTTTCCTTTGGTCAAATAGTTTTCTACAATTTCTGCGGTCTTTCCCCAAGCCACCACGTTGTGCCATTGGGTATCATCTACACGCTCTCCCTGTGCGTTTTTATAACTCTCCGTAGTAGCTATGGAAAATTTGGCCAGTTTATTACCATTGTCCATGTTTACAATTTCTGGGTCTTGACCCAAATTACCGATTAACTGTACTTTGTTTTTTAAGGCGTTCATATTATTAATTTTTACGTTAAACAGTTCATACTATTGAACCACCATGATTCAACACTGCAAACATAGAACGAGCTCCAAATTCTATTCGGTTACAAAATAATTGTTTTCGTTTGTAAACGTTTGAAAACGATTAAATAACTGTAATTACCCTTAAAAGCCTTTATATATCAATGCTTTGAAAGATTTGTTTAAATTAGGGGTAAAATAGAAATAAACGTACCTAGGTACGTTTATCCAATTGTTAGCAAACAGTTGACACAACCAACAAACTAAATATTTAGATATGAAAAAATTCCTTTTACTATTAATATTTAGCATCTTACTTGTTGCTTGCTATACAACTTCAAATGATGGAATTGAAATTAGTGGATATGTCAAAAATTCAGAGAAGGAATATATTCATTTGAATTATCTACCACGATTGAGGGGTAATTTAAGTTTTGACAATTTTACAAGTATTGGTTCAAATATAGATTCAGAAGGCTATTTTAACTTAAATTCTGATAAGATTACAGATGGGGCCAATTATAGTCTAGAATTTAAAAACAATGGAATACAATTAATCCTCTTCCGTGGAGACAATATTCAACTTGACTTTGATGTAAACAATCCGAAAGAATCACTATTTGCCATAGGTAAAGGTGCAGGAAAAATAAATACTCTAAATCTGAAACAATTTGGATATGACAATTTTGATTTCGAAAATATTGAGAATATCAATGAATTTTCTAATCATATTGAAGATGTAATTTCGGGGCAAATAAGCTTATTAAACTATATCTATTTAAAAAAACAGAATGATAAAATAGTATTAGAATCTGATAACAAGGCTAAAATCCAAAAAATAATAGCAAATTCACCACTAACCGAAAAAGAATATAAATTTCTTTTAAATCGCATAAATTTTCAGAGATACTCGTTACAAACTAATTTTTTAAATAAAATTTCGGGACTCAAAAATTTAGATTCAATTGAAATCAATTTTAAAGATAAAGCCTTTAAACATTTCAGTAAAAAAGAATACCAAAAGTTAAATAATATTAATGATTGGCATTTAGCTAATAATTTAGAAAGTATCTTACAAATCGAATATTTAAAAAAATTAGTAGAGCAAGATAGTGTTAGAGTAACATATGGAAATTGGCAATCTTTCTTCAACAATTCTGACTATAAAAAATGGGCTAATTCTTTTTTAAAGGATAACTTAAATGGAGAAATATATAATAAATATTATGCTGATTTATCTACTTGGCTAATGACATTGGGTGCAGATTATAAAACATACTCTGATAATCTTGACCCTAATAAAAGCAATAAATACTTAAAAAAAATAAACGAATTTGAAAATCTATTAGAAAACGGATTGGACAATAAAGCTTACGCACTAAATAAGGATACATTTACTTTAGACAAATTGAAGTTCGAATCTTTATTAGAGAAGTATAAAGGTAAGCCACTATTAATCACTTTTTGGTCAGCTCAATTTGCTGGCTCATCATTAGTAAATAACCTTCCTTCAATTAAAAATTTTACAAAAGCAAACAAAGAGAAAATTAACGTAATTAATATTTGTATAGATAAAGAAGTAAACAAAAAAGTTTGGGCTGCGAGAATCATAGATAATGAATGGAAATCCAAACACTACTTTTTACCAATTGAGAAAAATGATTCTATTTTAAATAAGTTTAGTGATAAAAAAATATCTGCATTTTGTGACGGTGGAGTTACCTATGCATTCATAAACAAAAACGGAACTATTAATAATGGGATTAAATTTCCATTTCATCTTTCGACCGAAAAAATAGATAAAATGATTAAATAAAAACCGTTTGCTAACAAAGAACTGAGGTAAAAAACAAACAAATTTTTCTTTAATCTGAGACAATATTATTCTAGGCTCATAGATTCTAAAATCAGGTTCTTTGAGCTTTTTTTTATTTGATTTATCTGCTTTTATCTCAGCAATACAGATACGTAAGTTTCATCATATGGTTTGCCAGATTTTGCGATGGCAAAGGACTGTTTCAATAGTTTGTTGGCAACGGCTATCAATGCCAATTTCTTGCTCTTGCCCTTGTTCACGATTCGCTCATATACCTCTCTGCATGCCTTGTTGTGTTTACAAGCATTGAAAGAACATAGAAACAATAGGTTACGAAGCTTTCTATTACCGACCTTACTTATTCTCGCTCGACCTCTTACACTGCTCCCAGACTCTCGTATCGTTGGGGTTATACCTACATAACTACAAAGCTGCGAGGCCGTTTCGAACTTGTTGAAACCATCGGTGACCACTATTAGGAACAATGCTGTCTTTTGACCTATACCAGGTATTGACATCAATAAGGTCAATTGCTCCTGTTGGTCCTCTTTTACCAATGATAAAATCTTTGATTCGATTGCAGCTACCTCTTTATTCAGCTGCTTCCTGTTCCGTATCAAGGAACGATAAACAAACTTTGAGGGTATACCTAAAACTACCTCCCCATGTATCTTGTTCTTGGTCGCCGTTCGTTGTTTTAAATAGTTATCCAATAACCGGAACAACTGTAAACATTCACTCTGAACATCTGTCAAGGCATTATAAATAGACACTTCGTTGACCAGGGCATATTCACATATAGCCTTCGCATCGCTCTTGTCCGTTTTCACCTTGGCAAGTCTCATTTGAATGAAACGTTTGATCGACAATGGATTTACTACCGAAACGATTACGTCGTTCTTGTAAAGAAACTGTGCAAGTCTATAATGATAATATCCGGTAGCTTCCATAACGACCAATGAACCTTTGGGTAATTCCTTAAGGTATTTCTTGAATCCAGTTTCATCGTTCTTATACTGCTCGTGACCCTTCCTACTTCCATATACATCAAAGACATCTTTACTGATGTCGACTCCAAAAGTTTCTTTATATTTATTCATAAGAAATGTTTTATGAAAGAACCGGCTACTTCTGCCCACAACAACTTGAAAACGAGATCTAAGGTCTCACAGAACTGAACGTGGTTTAAGTAGTAAAAGAGAGAGGATTATCAATGTTGTCGAAGTTTAAAGCTTCACTGTATAACATAACCTTAATTCTCTCTTTTGTTCTTTCTGGTTACAACAACAATTTACTGAGAATCAAACTTAAGATGTATAAAAAAAATAGGGCGAATATGCTTAAACAAAGGCTTGGGCGTGTTTTCAAAGTCGCCAAATCTTTTGATTTGACTTTTATAAAAATAAGTTAAAAATAAAGTGCAAAAGATCTAGCTTGTGGCTAAGCGGAAAGAACATCGCTTACCACCTGCCCTACTTTTCTTATACGCACCGTTGTGCCCATTAAGACAAATGTGGCATTCCTTTTCCAGTTTCGACAAAACTTTTGAGACTTTGCGTAACAAACCTTTCCCAAGCAGGACAACATATTTCGTAACAATTTAATTCTGGAACAAGTCCATTATGGGTAAAATTTAGAATGGTTTCATTATGACTTTTCTTTTTCAATTTCCATTCAACGTTGGTTCCAATCCATTCCTTTTCAATTCCATCGAAACCAGAATGAATATGCTTTGCATCAATACATTGCCAAACAATTTTTGAGTTAGGGTTAAATTCTAAAATTTTAAATTTCCAGAATGTTTTATCAAAACTTGTCGTAAACTCATCATTTAATTTTGATACGGTAGCATTGGTACTACCCCACCATGCTTGAACTGATTGTGTTATTGCGTTAAATATAATTTCTGAATTTGCTTTAATTGAAACACTTATTGTATAAGACATAGTTTTAATTTTAATTAGCACTTGCATTTTACAAGTACAAACATACAAAAGAACTTTTATTATGCAAGTACTTATCGTAACTTTGAAAAATGGAGGAACAAAAAAGAAGGTCAGATTGCCCGATAACATTATCTCTCGACATTTTTGGAGATAAGTGGACGCTCTTAATTCTTCGTGATTTTATTTTTTTTGACAATCGCCATTTCAACCAATTGGTGAATATTGAGCGTATATCAACAAATATTCTAACAGATAGGCTTAATAGACTTTTGGCAAACGGAATTATCAAGAAGGAAGTAGATTTAAATAATAGGTCTGCCTATTTATATTCCTTGACAAAAAAAGGTCTTGACCTTGTTCCAATCGTTATGGACATATATCGATGGGGCGCTAATTATACGGAAAAGAATAATGCGGAAAAGGAATTCAAAAAGAAGATAGATTCTGATTATGATAAAACGGTTGAGGAAATAAAAAACAGATTAATAACTACCCACAACATTGGTAACCGTTGAACAAGCCGTTGATTCTCCACGGACCGTATTCATATAAGCTCCTTTCAGGGGCTTTTTTTTACCTCGGGTCAGAATCGAGGCACGAAATTTCGATGTTTTATCCAAGTCCCGAACAAGTATTGAAGGGCACTTTTTACCACCGTTGTGGAAGCAAGCTCTTTCGCCCTACTTTTTGAGCATTTTTGTTGGAATTTCAGGTACTTCTTCAGGTTATAGGCAATGCGGGCTTAGGTTTTAAATCCAAGTTCTGTGTATATTTATAAGGTCGCTAAATCTTATTGATTTAGCTTTAAAATAGGAAAAATAAATCCAAACAATAAGCTTTAGCTTCGTGCGCAGACGGAAACCAAAAGTTTCCTTGCCTGACCTACTTGCCATAGCCCAACCCTTGTAGCCAATAACACCAACCATATGAAAAAATCAATAATTATTCTGACAACAATTATTTTATTTGTGCTTCCACAAATAGTTATCTCTCAAAGCAACTCATTTGTACCTGCGGATTTTAAAATCCCTGATACACTTGAGAATCAACAATTCAGAATTAGAATGCTGACAGTTAATGACGTTGTAAAAGATTATGACGCGGTTATGACAAGTCTTAGCCATTTACAAGAAATGTTCCTTCCAGTATGGAACTGGCCAACAGAGGATTTATCGTTTGAACAGGATTTGATTGATTTGGGATGGCATCAAAAAGAGTCCCAAATGCGAAGTTCGTTTGCGTATACTGTTGTAAGCCTTGATGAAAGTCAAGTGCTTGGCTGCTTATATATTGAACCTTCTAAAAAGGCTGCTTTTGATGCTGAAATTTATATGTGGGTACGACAAAGTGAGGTTGCAAACGGACTTGACTCAATTCTGTTTAGCACAGTAAAGAAATGGATTGACAACGAATGGACTTTTAAGAATCCTGCATATCCCATTAGGGAAATAAGTTTGGAGAAATGGATGTCAATGAAATAAATAATTACTGGCTAAAACAATGTATATAGCAAATAGGGCGTTCGGTGGGTTATGAAAGTTCAGTGCTATTTACCAACACCGCCAAATCGTTGATTTGGCTTTTAAAATGAATAAGAAAAAAACAAAATACACCGCTTTGGCTCAGTGGAAACTCGAAAGTTTATAGCTTTCTACTGCCCTACTTGCCATAAAATCAACGTTGGCGGTAATTAAAGCAATGCATTAAAAACTGAAATTTGAAAATAAGTACATTAGAATACAAGCAGAGAATAGACTCAATTAAAGAAAGATTAAAGAATGACAAAGTTGACACCTTAATCATTTCTGAAGAGGAAGATATTTACTATTTAACTGGATTAACTTACAAAAGTCTTGAAAGATTATTTCTACTAATAATTACAGCAAGCGAAATCAGTTTTATTGTTCCAAAAATGGAACTTGCTCATTTAAAAAAAGTGGATAATGTCGATAAAATAAAAAGTTATTGGGAATATCCTGCTCAAAAACCAGAACGTTGGAAGGATGTACTTCTTGAAATAGTTAAAAACAGTAAACTCATAGGAGTTGGGGCTAAAACACCTTTTGAGATTTCAACTTTTTTGAATTCGGTTAATCTTAATGTTGTAGAAAATTCAATATTGGAAGAACATAGATGGATAAAAAGTAATACAGAAATTGAGTTAATAAAACAAGCATCGAGATATTGTGATATTAGTATTGAGAAATTAAATAAGAATGCCTATTTCGGAATGTCGGAACTTGAAGTTTTTTCAATTGGACGTTCTATTCAACAAAAAGTAATCAAAGAAACACCTTTTGACTATTTAGCCACAAATATTTTAGTTGCAGCTTGGCCTAGTAGAATTTCTTATCAGCCTCACGGTATACCAAAAGTGTCAGATTTATTAGTTGAAGGCTCACATATTAGCTTAGCTTTTTTAAGAGTAAATGGATATTCGGCTGAATTGGAAAGAACATTTTTTACAAGTAAACCAACCAAAGAACAGGAAGAAGCATTTGAATTAATGTTGGAAGCAAGGCGAAGAAGTTATGCTGTATTAAAATCTGGTGTTATTGCAGAAGATGTAGATTTAGCTGCGAAACAATTTTTAATTGACCAAGATTTAAAAGAAAACTTAATGCATAGAACAGGTCATGGAATAGGTTTAGGAAATCACGAAGGTCCTTATTTAGCCGAGGGAGACAAGACAGTTCTAAAAGAAAATATGGTTGTTAGTATTGAACCAGGAATTTATATCGAAGGCGTTGGAGGTTTTAGACATTCTGACACCGTATTAATAACAAAAAACGGTTATCAGATATTAACGGACTGTCCTGATGATATAAAAAGTTTAACTTTTACAAACTCAAAACCATTGCAAAAGTTAAAGGGAAATTTTATCAAGAAAATGTTCGGAATATAAATAACTACCGCCAACACGGTGTATAAAACATAGCTGATAAGTTGAAAACCGAAAGATTTTTGCTTATTTACTAAGACCGCCAAATTTTTAATTTGGCTTTTAGAATAGAAAAAATAAATCCAAACAATAAGCTTTAGCTTCGTGCGTAGACGGAAACCAAAAATTTCCTTGCCTGCGCACGAAGCTTAGCTGAGACTTTACAAAACATTGCTGATGAAAATTCTGACTTTACTATTTAGTTTATCATTAACCATTGGTTATTCACAAAAACTATATGATTTTGATTATATAATGGAATATGATGCAACATTATTCTACAAAAAACCAGTTAAAATTAAGAATGAACAGTACAGAGTTTCTGAACAAAGTATGACAAGGTATTGCTTAATAAATTCACAACAGAATGAATATTTTGCTGTTATTTTTGAGAAAGATAGTTTAAATTATCAACTCAATTTTGATGACCACAAAAGAAAAGTCCATGCAAATGCTGTAACCTTAAAATCAGATTTAAATAATGCTGATTTGATTGATATGAATTGTAGATATGTTTTAGGCTCAGCAAATCTTTTAAAAAGTGAAGATTATGATTTTATTAAATTAAAAGATACATTACTTAAGAATGAATCATTTTTTCATTACAAGTACAGTTTAAGGAATAAAAAGAAAGCAAAAAGAAAAAAAACTGGAACTTATTACTTTATTATTAATAAATCATCAAATTTTAATTTGCCTCTTTTTACACAACTTAGCGTATTTGAACAATGGATATTAAATAAAAAAACACCTATAGGATTAATAAAAGAAAAATATTATATCGATTATTACGGAAAATTAAGATATACTGAAAAACTTATTAATTTTATAAAAACGGATAAGAAAATTTATATACCAAAAAGCTGTCCTTTAACAGAAATAACTATTGAGTAATCAAAACGTTTTGTAACACCGGTAACCGTTGTACAAGCCGTTGATTCTCCACGGATCGTATTCATACAAACTCCTTTCAGGGGCTTTTTTTTACCTCGGGTCAGAATCGAGGCACGAAATTTCGATGTTTTATCGAAGTCCCGAAAAAGTATTGAAGGGCACTTTTTACCACCGTTGTGGAAGCAAGCTCTTTCGCCCCACTTTTTGAGTATTTTTGTTGGAATTTCAGGTACTTCTTCAGGTTATAGGCAATGCGGGCTTAGGTTTAATTAGAAGGTTATTGTCTATTTGGTTTATCGCCAAAGATTTAAATTTAGTATTTTAGAAAATATCAAAACAAAACATAAACTTTGGCTAAGTGCTGGCTCGAAAACCAATGATTTTCTGCTCCCGCATTACGGATAGCTAAACGTTGTGTGCAAGCTGAAAAAAATGAAATCGATAACTAAAATATTAACCATAGTTCTGTTAATTGGTCTTTACAGTTGTGAATTTAAAAATGACCGAAAAGAATATGCTGAAATGCTAATTGAAAAAGTAGAGAAGTTTAAGAAGATAAATAACCGATTGCCAAAAGACGTAACTGAACTTGGATTAACTGAAAAAATGAATAGTCCCGCATTTTATCAAATGGAAACTGACTCAACTTATATGGTTTGGTATGGATTGAGCGTTGGAGAATCTAAAGTTTTCAGGTCGTCAACAAAAAAATGGACTGAAGAAGGATGATTTCAATTTTATTATTAATTCCTTGGATAATATTTGGATTTAAAAGCCCAAATCGGAATTTGATTGGTCTTAATCAAACGAAAAAATCCTTGCTTTTACTTTTAGGAATTGAAACTATATTTTTTCTAATTCTTTATCTGACTTTACCTGAACCGACTTCAAAAGTTGCAGGACTTCAAAGCTTTTTGTGGAATTATTTTATGTTGTACTACGCAAAAGGAATTGTACCTACTTGGCTGATTGGAGAATCAATCAATGGAAATTTAGGAGACAAAATTGACTTAAATTATCAATGGATATATTTAATTGTAAGTTTAATAGTTGACTATCTAATTTTATTAATCATTAGTCCGAATTTTAAGAGATTATGGAATATAAAGCCAGCACATAGCTGCACATAGAAAATGGCGAGATTTGTGCTGAAACGAAAATTTTGGTTTTTTTAGTAACCTAAAGTTTAACCGAAAAGATTGCACATTTTAAGTCGCCACTTTCGTTATGCGCGAGACGTTGGCGGTAATGTAAAATGACGAACCAAATCGAATTCAAAATATTTACAAAAAACAATGGTTTTCAGTTAACGGTAAATGTCATTGTTTACTCGCTTCTGTTTGGTTCTATTGGAATCGCATATTTCGCGTACAAGTACCTTGATGAAAGTGCCATTGAAAGAATTGGACAAGCAGGTGGGATTTTAGGCTGCATGTTGATGATTTACTTTAAAATGACACAGTCGTTTACAAGGAAATCACTTAATGGAAATTTAAATAAAAGGTTAGTTTTCAAAACCTCAGAAATAATAGTTGATGAGACTAAAATTGAATTAATCAATATTAAAAAAATAGAGTTTGTTGTTGAAGACTATTTTGACAAATGGGAATATCAAAGCCGAGGGGACTTTAACTTGGATGTTGTCTAAAGGGATTTCTTGGGAAGAAACAGATTTAAGTACATAAAAAATAGGCTTAAGATTTGCACTAAGTAAGCAATATCATGAGTATCTTATCCAATATGAAAACCTACCAACATATTGTAGACTTGCTAAAAGATTTGGGTGTAAAGAGTGAATCTATACACCCAGGTTTTCATATTTTTAAATTTAATGAGACCAGCCAAATTGCCGCTGATGCACTTCATCCACATTTAAAAACATTTTTTACTATAGATTTTTATGCAGATAACCTATCTAAACGGCAAATAGGAACCACAAAGGTTGAAGACTTAACCAATTCAATAGCTTTTAATTCGCCTTTACAATTATTTTCTGTTCACACCTCCAATGGTATACCAGGGGAAGAAGGTTATTCCTTGCTTTTTGGGGCTGATTTCTTTGAGCCTAAAAAACATCAATACGAAATTCAGCACGAGTTTCCTTATTTTAAATTGAACTCTAATCCGGCTTATAAATTATCACAGCTAGATTTACCTTTAATTAAAAACCTGTTTGATACCATTTATGAAGAATTTAAAAAGGACGATTCCCATAAAGTAGAAATAGTACGCTCTTACTTGCTGGTACTTTTGCTTCAAATAAAACGTGTGGTTGGTAATGCTACAGAAGTGGTGCAACTAAAACGCTACCAAGAAATTACAGCCAATTTTGAAGAATTAATCCTTAAAGAAACTTCAAAATATAAAACCATTGCAGACTATGCAGATCAATTAAACATTACTCCCATTTACTTGTCTGAATGTGTAAAAAAAGCAACAGGAGTAACGGCTAAAAAAATCTTATCTAACTATATGACCTTACGCGCTAAGGCTTTGTTACAGCAAACTACCAGCTCAGTTGCCCAAATTGCGTATGAAATGGGTTTTGATGAGCCTACCAATTTTATCAAGTTTTTTAAGAACAACGAAGGCATTACACCTGCCGCTTTTAGAAAACTACCTTAAAAAGTATCATTTTCTCTAAAATACTCACCTTATACAGGGTTTTGTTCTGTTCTAATTTTGTCCCATAACAATTTAGAAGAGTACAATGAACACCATACAAACAAATCCTTTAAGCAATAAGTTACTATTTATAATGGCTACTGGCATTGCGGCAACGGCAGCTAATTTATATTACAATCAGCCTTTAATTCCGTCTATTGGAGAATCATTAGGACTAAGCGAAAGTGTGCTAGGTTTTATACCATCTGCATCGCAAATTGGGTATGCAATGGCTATATTTTTTATTTCCCCTTTGGGTGATGTAACGAACAGAAAAACAGTGATAAGAAACTTATCTATCACTTTGGTTATAGCATTGCTGGGCGTGTATTTTGCTCCAAATTTTGGCATTTTAGTGGCGGCTACTTTTGTGGTAGGTTTGGGAGCCAACATTACGCAACAGTTGTTGCCACTGGGCTCGTCTTTAGCTACACCAGAGAATAAAGGCAAAGTAGTGGCTACCTTAATGACGGGTTTAACCACAGGTATTTTATTGTCTAGAACTTTAAGCGGATTTATAGCTGAGCATTTTGGTTGGCGTAGTGTGTTTTTAACTGCTGCCGTTGTTGCCGCTATAATTGGTGTTGTGCTACACGTTTACTTACCATCAAACAAACCTACGGCAAAACTAAAATACAACCAGTTACTGGCATCAATGTTTACCTTGGTAAAAACCAAACCACTTTTACGCGAAGCTGCTTTTGTGGGTGCACTTTGGTTTGCTGCCTTTAACGCTATGTGGGCAACTATTGCTATACACGTTATGGAAGAACCCTTTTCGTTATCGGTACAACAAGTAGGTCTGTTAGGGTTTGTTGGTGCTGCCGGAATTTTTGGCGCTAAAATAGCGGGCAAATGGGCAGATAAAATTGGAGCTAGAAAGGTAATGACCGTTTCCATTAGTTTGGTGCTGGCAAGTTTTGTGGTGCTTGCATTAGGGCAAAATAATATGGTGGTGCTTTGTATTGGTATTGTACTGTTAGATTTGGGCGTGTTCGGCTCTCAAATACCAAACCAGGTGCGTGTTTTTTCGGTAGATGTAAATGCACAAAGTAGAGCCAATGCCATTTATATGCTTTTTTATTACATAGGCGCATCTGCAGGTTCTGCATTGGGTGTATCTGTAATTAGCAAGTTTGGCTGGACGGGACTTACCATTTTTGGATTTGCTTTAGCTGCAATTGCCCTTCTTTTCCATATTTCAAGAAAATCAAAATAAAAAACCAATTGAAATTGTACTACGCTTTCAATTGATAATAAACACATTCACTTTTTAAAAATTATACAAATGAATACAGAACATACAAATTTACAAGACGCTTTAAGTGCAAAACAAGCAGCTTGGGAAACCAATGCTTCCGAGGAACAAAAAGAAATGACAGCCGAAAACCTTGAGGCTATTGTAGCTACCCATTTTAAAGAAAATGCGGTAAATGTTGGAGATAAAATAATCGATTTTACATTAAAAAATGCCTTGGGAGAATGCACCAACTTACAGTCGGTTTTAGACAACGGACCTGTGATTTTAACGTGGTACAGAGGTGGTTGGTGTCCGTACTGTAACATTACCTTACAGTACTTGCAAAACAGTCTGCCAGAATTTAAAAAATATGGTGCAAACCTTTTGGCTTTAACTCCAGAATTGCCAGACAAATCTCTTAGCACATCTGAAAAGCACGATTTACAATTTGAAGTTTTAAGCGATGTGGGAAACAAGGTTGCCAAGCAATACGGACTGGTGTATAAACTAACCGATGCGCTATCTGAAATATACCAGAACAAATTGGGCTTAAAAAATTACAATGGCGATGACAGTAGCGAGCTACCTATAACAGCTACTTATGTTATAGATGCAAAAGGTATTGTGCAATATGCTTTACTTGATGCTGATTACCGCAAAAGAGCAGAAATTTCAGAAATCATAGATGTATTAAAAACACTTTAGTTGAACAATAAATAGAAAATAAAATGGTACTAAATATTATTACAATAGGATTAAAATTACTGAGCGCTTATGCGATGTTTACATTTGCCCTTCCTAAACTACGTGGCTTAGCGGTAAGCGTAAAATCATTTACACAATTTGGCGAAGTTTTAGGTATTAGCGGTAAAGGTTTTATGCACTTTACCGGTGCATTAGAATTGCTAACTGCATTGATGTTATTGGCTTCTGTTTTTTTAAGTGAAAAAGTAGGGAACATTACTACAATAACCGGCTATATATTGCTATTTGGCACTATGGCTGGAGCGTTGGTTACCGAATATTTTATAAGAGAAACTCCTGTGCCTATGTTGGTAAGCCTAGCTATTACGTTACTGCTTATTGCAGTTTCGCAATTGGTTATAAAGTTGATATAAGAAGAATGTTTATATACGTTCTTATATTTATAAAATAGAACATCATGACCATTATAGCTAAAACTATAGGTGTCATGATGTTTTAATTGATTTACTAAATTCCCAGTAAAATCTCTATTCAGTTCATTTTTATTAAATTAGTTAACCGTATATAATGTTGTAGACCTCTACTCATCACTATACCTGCTCACTGAGCTGCTAGGAATACTAATCGCATTAATAAGATAGCAAATGAAAGTTACTGCAGAGAAAAATGAAAAGGTTGCAAATATGATATTTGCCTCTATTTATCCGCTATACTTAAACAGATTAGTGAAAAATGGGCGAACAAAAGAAGAACTCAACCAGGTGTTAGAATGGTTTACCGGTTTTGATGAAGATACATTACAGGCACTTATTGATGAGAAGATAACGTTTAGAACGTTTTTTGAAAAAGCTAAAATTCACCCCAATGAATATTTGGTCAAAGGTGTTGTTTGTGGTTATCGCATTGAAGAAATAGAGGAGGAGTTTGAAGTATACAAACGCTGCAGGCAAATGGAAAAGCTTATTGATGAATTGGCGAAAGGTCGTAAAATGGAGAAGATTTTACGCGTAGAAAAAAAATAATTCCAGCTTCAAAAGCATGTAAAAATTCTTTTTAGAATTTGGCTGAAGATGCAGCTAATTTTTTACTCCAAAAAGAAGACATAACCTTTAAAGAATTAATCTTCACTACATAAGATAATCGGACTGAATCTAAAGGTCTAACAATGATAGACGGTGCTCATAATTTTAATGAAGTTTATCTTACTTAAGCAAACTCCAGAGCACTACTTTTTTACAGCACATAAAATCTGTAAGGTATAATAGATGTACTTGCTATATATTGGTGAGGTCAGGAATGAAACATATTGACCTTTACTATTGTATAAAAATTGTACATCAGGACAATTACGCAAATCGTTAGATTCTCCTACAAATTAGTTTTATATTGCAGTAGCATTTACAGTGCACACTCCCCCTATATTTTAGTAACAAAACAGCTATACGTACGCGTTACGACATGCATTGCTATTACGAAATAATTGTACTAATAGATATAGCCAATTATCGTTTTTCAATATAACCAACCCGTAACCGATGATAAAATTCTTTAGAAAATTAGACAAAACTTACTTTCAGAAGGAAATATTAGAACAAATAAGTCTAAATGAAATCATAGCCAACAATTTGCAGGCTACGCTTATATACTAAACGATAACCACTATTAAAACTAATCCTATGGAAGCAAAATTTGTAATTAAAATTTTATCGCTTTTTGTAGCGCTTATAAGCATAAGCTGCAAAAGTGATAGTAAAGAAGAAAGTAAAGAGATTGTACTTACCTCCGGAGTTTTAAAAGAATATATGGATACTGCTGTGAAGCCCGGCGATAATTTTACTGCTTTTGTTAATGGCACTTGGATGAAAGATACTGAAATTCCTTCAGATAAATCATCTTATGGTATTGGATACATACTTCATGAAGAATCTGAAGATAGTGTAAAGGAAATTATAGAGGGTTCAGCAGACGGAGAATTTGAAAAAGGTACAGATGAACAAAAAGTAGAAGATCTTTACAAGTCATATATGGATCTTGATACAAGAAATCAATTAGGTGTTTCTCCTTTACAACCTGAATTTGACAAAGTTGATTCAATAAATAATTATGATGATTTGGCCTCCTATTTTGCCTATGCTAATAAATATGGCATTAGCATGCCAATAACTTTATTTGTATACCAAGATTTAAAAAAACCAACTGTTTATACCGTATATACTTACCAAGGAGGTTTAGGATTGCCAGATCGTGAATATTATCTTAAAGATGATGATCGTTCCAAAGAGATTAGAGCAAAATATATTAAACATGTTGAGAAAATGTTTGATTTAGCAGGTTTACCTTCTGCTGAAAAAGCTTCTGAAACAATAATGTTGATTGAAACAGCAATTGCAGAAAAGCACTTAGAAAAGGAAAAGACCAGAGACTTAGTTAGTTTGTATAATATGTTTCCAACGGATACGCTTTCTAACATTATGCCGAATTTTAATTGGGCGGGCTACCTTGAAGAAGCTGGCCTAAAAGATGAAAAAAATCTTGGGGTATTAATGCTGGATTACACAAAAGCTTTAGACAAAATCATTACATCCACTAACATTGAAGATTGGAAAACCTATTTAAAATGGAGTGCCCTTAACACCTATGCCTCGCGTTTAAGCAAAGCAATTACAGATCAAAATTTTGATTTCTATAGCAAGGAATTACGTGGCATACCAGAGGAAAGACCCTTATGGAGACGTGGTGTTTCAACTGTAAATGGCACTTTAGGAGAAGTGGTCGGTAAAATTTATGTGAAAAAACACTTTCCACCAGAAGCCAAAGAAAAGATGGAAATATTAGTGTCAAATCTTTTAAAAGCCTATGAACAAAGTATTAAGGAACTTGATTGGATGAGTGCTGACACCAAAAAAGAGGCTTTAGATAAACTAAGCAAATTTACTCCTAAAATAGGGTATCCAGATAAATGGAAATCTTATGATATAGACGTTAAAAAGGAGGACCTTTTTGGTAATTTACAAAGAGCATCTTTGATGGAATACAATCGTGAACTGGCTAAATTAGGCCAACCGATTGATAAAACTGAATGGGGTATGACACCTCAAACAGTGAATGCTTATTATAATCCAACATTAAATGAGATCGTATTTCCGGCGGCAATTTTACAACCTCCGTTTTTTGATTTAAATGCTGAGGATGCCATAAATTATGGATCAATTGGAGCGGTTATTGGACACGAAATAGGACATGGTTTTGATGATAAAGGAAGTACTTTTGATGGAGATGGTACAATGAGAAACTGGTGGACAGAAAATGACCTAGAAGAATTTAAAAAACGAACATCAGCTTTAGTATCTCAATATGACTCATTTGAAGCTTTACCTGGTTTACATGTGAATGGTGAGTTTACCCTAGGCGAGAATATAGGAGATCTTGGTGGCTTAAGCATCGCCTTAAAAGCATACAAAATTGCATTGAATGGTAAGGAGTCGCCTGTTATGGATAATTACACCGGAGAGCAACGTTTATTTATCGGATATGCGCAATCTTGGAGAAATAAAATCAGAGATGAGGCCTTACGAGTGCAAATTAACACTGATCCTCATTCTCCAGCCAATTTTAGGGTAAACGGAGTGGTCAGTAATATTCCAGAGTTTTATTCAGCCTTTAATGTTCAGAAAGGTGACTCCTTGTATTTAGCACCAGAAAAACGAGTTAAAATATGGTAACGGTTCAAATCCATTGGCTTACAGCATATATAAAAAAAAGCGAAAATATAAATTGAAGGAATTATTAATATGAAAATTTTAAAGAAAATCGGAAAGTGGTTTCTGATTTTATTGGGATCACTTGTTGCATTTATTTTGGTTGTACTATTAATCATCCGAATCAACAGTTCTGGAGACGAAGAACCTTTTTTAGATGATAATGGAAACGTTCTGCCAAATAGTATTGCTACCCACGAGGATATGGTAATAAATGGCGCTTCCCAAAGGGTCACTATTAGAGGAAAAGACAAGAACAACCCTGTTTTGTTAATAGTACATGGTGGTCCGGGCTATCCATTATTACCGGTGATCTATAAACTCTCAGGGGCTGATTTGGAGGACCTATTTACAGTTTGTTATTGGGATCAAAGAGGCTCCGGACTTGGCTATGATGAGAGCATCCCGGATGTATCCATTACCCTAAATAACATCGTAGATGATGGTATTTATCTTTCCGAATACTTGATAAAGACTTTTAACAAGGAAAAAATATATATTGAAGGGACTTCTTGGGGCAGTGCTGTAGGCGCATTTATTGTTCAGAAAAGACCTGAATTATTCCATGCGTACATTGCAAGTGGTATGGATGCAAATAATACACTTTCAGAACCATTGTCTTACGATTTTGTAATGGCGAAAGCACAAGAGCATAATGATACCCTTGCAATCAAACAATTAAAACAAATTGGAAGACCGCCTTATGTAAAAAACTCAAAAAACAGTGTTTCCGAAGCCTATGCCATAGAGCGAGGCTTGGTTCAGAAATATGCGCCCTTAAATCAAGAGTTTGGCTATGGCTTTTTGGTAGATATGTTCATGGATAACGGCTTAACGTTCACAGAAAAATTTACGGATATGATGAATAGTCCCGACTCCTATTATCCTGCCTCCAAACTATTAGAATCTACTGCTATGAATTTAAATTTAATGCGGGATGTCCCAGAGTTGAAAGTGCCATTTTATATATTACATGGAGACAATGACCATTTTACCGAAACTTCAGTGGCAAGGGCGTATTTTGATTCGATCATTGCACCTTCAAAAAAATGGTTTTTATTCGAGAATGGAACACATGGGGTACAACTTGAATATCCGGAAAAATATCGTTCAATATATAGTAATGAAATAGTAAAGAACTAAATACGATGTTCTCATTTTAAAACACCTAGAAAATGACAGCAAAAAGATTTTTACTCATATTCTTTTTCCTTTTGTCCTTTCAATTAGGTTTCTCGCAAGCAGATAATGTTAAGTCTCATTACGTACCTGCGGTCAATGGAACCAAATTGGCTATGGACGTTTACTTTCCAGAAAATTATAACAATCAAAAACTTCCCTTACTCTTTGAGTTTACCCGTTATTGGAGAGGCAAAGAAGACCCAAAAACAGGAAAGCCAATTGCCTCACTCAGTAAACGGGACAAATATTTTCTGGACCATGATTACGTCCTCGCAAAAGTTGATGTCAGAGGAACAGGTGCCTCATATGGGGTTCGTACTGGAGAATACACGCCTACGGAAGTAAAAGATGCTTGGTACATTGTTGATTGGGTCGTAAAACAACCGTGGTCCGATGGTAAAGTGGGAGCCTATGGCACCTCTTACTCCGGAACAACTGCAGAGCTTTTATGTGCAACCCAACACCCAGCTATTAAAGCCGTAATTCCTGGGTGGTCAGATTTTGATGTATATGAAAGTCCTTCTCGACCCTATGGAATGCTTGCATCAAGTTTTATAGCACCGTGGAGTCAATATGTTAATTGGTTGGACCAAAATTCCGTAGAGAATCTAGGTGTAAGTGTGAGGCGTATAGGTACTAATATTCCAATTGATGCCATCAAAGAACATGAAAACAATCCAATCGTATTGAAAGCTCTGACAGCATCACCATACAAGGATTCCAAATTTGGGGATTTTAAATTCGAAGAACTTGACCCTTTGCATTGGAAAAAAGAAATTTCGGAATCAAATGTACCTATGCTCGTTCTTACCAGTTGGCTTGATGCCGGAACCGCTGAAGGCACTTTGTTAAGATTACAGCATTTTACCCATCCCCAGAAAGTTGTAATGATGCCTACTTCACATGGAGGAGGGTCTCATGCTAGCCCATTTATTGTTTCTGACAGTATTGTCGACCCTGTCCCTTCGGTGGCTGAACAACTTAGACTGCAACTGGACTTCTTTGACCATTACATAAAGGGGAATGACAAAAATGTTGAAGATTGGCCATTAATTAAGTATTATAATTTTGGAGAAGAATCATTTAAACAATCCGATATTTGGCCACCAAAGGGGCAAGAAAGAATTAAATACTATTTAGATACCCACGGAAAATTAAATACTTCATCCCCTAATGAACACCAAGGTAAGGATGAATACCTCGTTGACTTTTCGGTAAGTACCGGTACAAACAATAGGTGGACAACCCAAATGGGAAAATCCATTCTTAATCTCGATCATCGCAATGCCGCCGATTCTTTAATGTTAACGTATACAACCGCACCTCTTGCAGAGCCTCTTCAAATTACAGGAACACCGGTAATCTCCCTCAGTCTGTCGTCCACACACGAAGAAGGGAGCATTTTTGTCTACTTGGAAGATGTTGATCCAACTGGAAAAAGTAGATATATCACCGAAGGAGGGCTTTTGCTCGAACATCGAAAATTATCCGAAAATGATATGTTCAAGGAGATACCGTATCATTCATTTAGAAAATCAGATGCATCACCAATTCCCATTGATAAAATTGAAGAAGTCCGTTTTAAATTACATCCAACATCTATTCTCATCAAAAAAGGACACGCTATAAGAATTGCGATTTCCGGGGCGGATAAGGACACATTTGACAAAGTTCCGGCCGAAGGAACTCCAACTTTAAGCATCTACAGAAATAAAACGAATTCATCTTTTTTAGAATTACCAATAGTGAAATAAAAAATGTGCAAAACAATGGTAGCTGGTGCACAACCGCATAAAACTATAAACCATAGCAATATTATTGCCATGAAACCTACCTTGCAAAATCGATTGAAGAAAAAACCGGTTTAATAAGAAATAGACTTTAACCGTTGTATCACCCTCTATAAAAACAACAGCCGACACCAAGTTGTTGAATCGCAACTTTAGGTGCCGGACTGTTTATTCTAAAAAAGTAGTTCCCCTAAACTTTTTAGAATCTAATCTTCTTTTACGCTAATGGTTTTACAAAACCCTAAAAAATCCTTTTCAGAGCAGTAGACCTTAAAGTCCCGTTCACTACTCAGGTATTTCAGGTGAAATTCTCCCATACGGTCCCACTGTAATAGGACATTTTGCAAATCAAACTGCACATACACATCATGGGCGCCATTTGGCGGACTTTTTGCAACTCGTTTATCGTTATTTACCGTGTAATACCCTGTTTGGGTTACGTTATTGGTTCCCGCACTTTTATAAATGAATCGGAAACGGGTATCGTAGTTGGAATCGTTTACCACAACAATATTCTCATGGTCGTATTTAAAAGTACCACAGGTCTCAATGTTATAATCTGTCTGGTAGCCCATCTTGGCGATGGTATTATCCTTTAGGTATTTTACGGTATAACCTACCGGTGCTCCCGGGTTTTCCCTATTGTATTCGGCACTTTCCTCAATTACGTAATACAAACCGCCCTCCCCTTCTTCCAGACTGTTTCCGGTAATGACCTTGGTAGCTACTTTGGCATTTCCTCCAATGGCCACCACATTAAAAGTTGATTCACGAATTACTTTCTCATAGTTTACATCTATTTCGCCCTTAATAGATTTAGCTTTAGTAGCATAGTCCAACACGGCCTCAAGGTTAACTTCGGTAGTGGTATCGGTGGTCTCCATACGGATCATAATAATTCTACCATATTGCACGGAACTTACGTATGCTGGCGGGTTCTCCTCGGAAATCAAGGACTGGAGTCCACTAACAGTCGCCTCACTACCAAATACGGCCGCAGGGCTGTCGGGGGTTTCTGCGACTACATCATAGTACACCTGTCTATAAAGTGCTGCTGCCACTCTTTTTTCGGTACTCTTGGAATAGTCAAATTGGGACTCAAATGAAGAACCAGTGGCCCAATCGGCACTTACCTTTAAAGACAAGCTCATCTGTTCGCTCGTATAGACCGATGTTTTCTCAAAATAGGTGTCGGCATCAATGGCATAGCCTTGCGTGGCAACATCGGAATTCCAATATTCCAAAGCTTTATCAATTTCTGCTTGAGTATTTTGATAATTAGGCTCGTCTATCAAAAGGTTTCCACCATCACCAATTCCTGGCAGCTCCACCCTTAATTTGACCGGAGCTTTATCTACTTGTAGAGGTTGCGGTGCGCCCTCTATTAATACTTTATTACCCAAAACCAAGGCTCCAGGGTAGATTACCCCTAAAGTGGGATCGAACATCACCACATTTTCAAAATTGGATCGGATGTCATGATAAACCGTTTTGCATTCGGTTATATAGCCCTTATCGGTATTTTTTAAAGGATTCCCTTCGTTGGAGGTGCTTCCGGTAGAGGTCTGAACATTTAAGAGTTCGCTGGGATCATAATTTAATTGCTTGATCCAATCATTGATTTTTCCGGTTTCTTCTTTACTTAAAGTGTCTTTAGCTATTGGTTCTTCAACCAACGGCTCTTTGATATCTGAACTTTCATCTTTACTACAACCTACAATTAGCAGGAAAATTAGGAACACGTACAACTGCCTGAAATGGAATGGTCTTGTTTTCATTTTAAAAGTTATTTAGGATTCAACAGCCCTAAACTACCTCATAATCAACATGAAACATAAAAACAAGTATGGACAAAGCATGGACAAGCATCAAAAAACGCTTCAAATAATTATAGAATTCACATTTATAAACTTTTATAATACAAAGCTTAAATTATTGTTTTTCAAATACTTACAAATTAAAATTTATATAGCATCTTCCTACAATGTATAGACTAGACATGGACCAGCGTATTTTGGTGATGGACAAATCCTATTTAGCAAGCTCATTTCTTTTTATCTTTCCCATACCTAATCCAACCGTTATGAACCTGAATATCAAACTACTCCTTCTTTTCTATCTTTATTGTTCCGCCTGTTTTTCACAAAACCGACAGCAAGAATTGGACAGTCTTATCCAACGTTCCCAGGGTTTACCGGATAATATTGAAAAGGCACAGGTGCTTTCACGAATTCATGAACGAATGATGTTTATGGATAACGAGGGTGCTTTGCTTTATGCACGTGAAGCATTTGACCTCGCCAACCGAATAAATTATGATAGAGGTGTTGCCAATGGCTATTTACAGTTTGGCAATTACTACTACAATCAATCCAAAAATGATTCTGCAGCCTTTTTTCACAATAAGGCCTTGAACGCCTTTAAAGAAATAAAATCCATTAAAGGACAGATTTTTGCCTTACACTCCCTCGCCACCATTCAACGGGAATCAGGAGATTTTGATAAAGCTATTGAAACTACCCAGTCCATTCTAAATATGTATACCGAAGAAAATAGGAGTAATTCCGATTTGGGAAATTTCGATTTAAGAGGATCGGAATATGAAGTTTTGGGAGGAATCTATTTTGAAAAAGGCAACTATTTAATTGCTGTGGAACACACCTTAAAATCCCTCAGGTTTTTTGAAAAAAAAGGAGATGAAGTACGAAAGGCCGATGCTTTAAAACAATTAGCTGATATTGAATTTCAGCAACAGAATTATGCTTCTAGCTTAGACTACGCCACTAAGGCCATTGCTATTTACAAAGAAAACAATGACAAAATATACTCTAGTTATGCCTTAAACACAGCTGGTTTGGCTACTGAAAAACTTGGCGATATTGGAAAATCAAAAGAACTACTAGAAGAATCATTGGAGCTTGCCAAAGAAATGAACATACAGAGCATGATGGCCACCTCCTTAAATGATTTGGGCAGATTGGAGTACAAACAAGGGGATTATTTAAAGGCTTTTCCCCTATTGGAAGCATCTATTGAAATAGCCAAAAAAGAAGACATTAAATTGAATCTGACCGCCGCCCTTCACGAAATGGCCAATTTAAAAATGGCCCAAAATGAATATCAAAGTGCGTTGACCCATATCAATGAGGTAATTGCCATTTCGGAAGAAATAGAAGCCTTACCTACGTTAAGGGATGCCCTAAAAACAAAAGCCGAAATACAAAAGCTTATGGGCAACACGAATGGCGCATATGCCAATTTTAGTAGGTACGCCACTATTAACGACAGCCTTTATTCCAACCGAAAAGCGCAACAAATAGCAGAACTGAAAACCATTTACGAAACCGAAAAAAAAGAGGCGGCATTGGCTTTACAGGAAGAGGAAATAGCCGTGCTCAATGAAAAGGTAAAAGTGGATAAACTCACCAAAGGCCTGTACGCCGGAGGAATGGTGGCATTTATAGTTATATCCGGACTGTTGTACTTCGGATTCCAGCAGCGGATCAAAAAGAATAGGATAGCCCGCGAAAAACAAGAAGCCATCTACCAACAGGAAATTGAGCACAAACAAAAGGAACTGGCCAGCCAAACCCTGCACCTGGTACAAAAGAATACATTTATACAGGAGTTGATGGAGAATCTGGAGAACGTTAAAAACTCCCCTGATAAGTTTAAGACCGAATTTAGGCGTATGGTCATGCTCTTAAAAAAGGAAAATGCATCGGATAAAGATTGGGAGGTCTTTAAAACCTATTTCTCTGAAGTGCACAATGATTTTGACCAAAAGCTGAAGACCATCTATGCCGAAATCAGTGAAAAGGAAATACGATTGGCCGCCTTTTTACGTATGAACCTGACGACCAAAGAGATTGCCACCACTTTAAATGTCTTGCCCGATAGCATTCTAAAATCTAAATACCGATTAAAAAAGAAATTGGGGCTGGAAAAGGAAACAGACCTGAACACTTTTTTAAATGCACTATGAGAACTTAAATTATTTCAGCGTTTTTGTTCTACAAACCCTTACTAAAGCCCATTAAAGTGTCATCTATATTGAGAGGCGGAGTAGAAATTTTATATAAAACAACCCCCGATACCTTGCACTAATTACTAAATACGACTTTGCTCCTAACACCTAACTCCTTCATCATAAATACCTAACTTGCAACTAATTATTTATCAATCAATTACAATCATGATCTTAAAAAAAATAGGTCAATTTATACTAGCTACATTATTTGTGGGCATAACACATGCGCAAACCAACGATTCCATTTCCAAAAAACTCACTAGTGAATTACAGCAAATTTCAGCTAACGGAAATTTAGTTGGTTTTTCGGTGGCCATAGTCAATGAAGATGGCACGCTCTATGAAGACGGATTTGGCTTTGCCGACAAAAAAGTAAATAAAAAGTATACAGAAAATACCCTACAGAATATAGCATCGATATCTAAAACCTTCATTGGTGTGGCTTTGTTAAAAGCGCAAGAGTTGGGTAAGCTAACCTTAGATGATCCTATCAATGACTATCTGCCTTTTAAAGTGGTGCATCCTAAATTTAAGAATACGCCTATTACCATTCGCCAATTGGCAAGTCATACTTCGGGGATTAAGGATCCAGCAGAATATGAGGGTAAAGGGTATATATTAAAAGATGCCGAAAACGGCGCTGCTAAGGTCAACGCCAATTTTCGTGATCCTAGTAAAATGATGCCCCTTGGCGATTATTTAAAAGCTATTTTAAGTACCGATGGACAATGGTACAAAAAGAAAACCTTTTCTAAATACCCACCTGGTGGTATGTTCAATTATTCTAATATAGGTGCTGGTTTGGCGGCATATGTGCTAGAGCAAGCAACGGGAGCATCGTTTCCGGAGTTTACCGAGAAACATATTTTTGACCCTTTGAATCTGAATGGTTCCGGATGGTCTTTTGATACCATAGACTTTTCAAAACATTCAAAATTATACGCCGATGCGGATACCGAACTTGCCTTTTATAGATTGATCAATTATCCCGATGGTGGCTTGATCACCTCTTCTCACGATTTGGCAAAATATCTAACTGAAATTATAAAAGGTTATGCTGGTAACGGAACAATTTTATCCGCAGAAAGCTATAAAGAGCTATTTACACCGCAGTTAACAGACGAGAACCATAAAGACCGTAGCGATAGGGAGTATAATGACGAATACAATATGGGGGTATTTATGGGCATGTCATCAAAAGGGCAAATTGGGCATACAGGCGGAGACCCTAGTGTAGTCACCCATATGTTCTTCAATGAAAACACAAAGACCGGTAAGCTGTTATTGGTCAATACAGATTTAGACAAAAAAAGCGTTCAAGACTTTATTGCTATTTGGAGGGCGCTGATGGCGCATGAAGATCAATTTTAGATAAATAGTACAGCATGAAAAATGAAATCAATACCATTTGGCTAGACCTTAATGAAGAATTGTATCATTTCATTTTTGGCAAGATCAAAGATGAACAAGTGTCAAAAGACATTCACCAAGAGGTATTCTTGAAAATACAGACGAAGATCCATCAATTGCAGCATACCTCTAAATTGACTTCTTGGGTGTATCAAATTACTAGAAATACGATTATAGATTATTTTAGAAAACAGGGTAAAACCACTTCGAGTATAGATGGTATAGAGCTGGCAGAAGAACAGTCAGATGATTTTGATTATGCCAAGCTCACCAATTGCATCAATCAGAAAATAGGCGAGTTATCGGCGCAACATAAAGAAGCCATTATATTGACCACCTTTCAAGAATACTCGCAAAAAGAGCTGGCCAAGCATTTAAACATCTCGTATTCGGGCACAAAATCAAGGGTACAAAAAGCTAGGGACATATTAAAGGTACAGCTGCTTTCTTGCCCCAATGTAATAGCTGACCGAACAGGAAAATTGCTCGATTTTGAAAATAACGAAGAATAGCTACGTCTTTTTTTAAAGTTTACCGTCTATCTGATATAATCTTAAAAAAATTATGATGGACGAATTAAAAAAAGTAACCGTACAAATACTAAATGCCTTTACAGAAAATGATAAAGGCGGCAACCCGGCAGGTGTAGTTTTAGATGCAGATGCACTATCTCATCAAGACAAATTACATGTTGCCAAAAAAGTGGGGCTCTCTGAAACCGCTTTTATTTCTAGATCCAATACGGCAGATTTTAAGCTCGATTTCTATACACCCACCAAGCAGATAGCCCATTGTGGGCATGCTACTATAGCCGCATTCTCGTACTTAAAACAGTTGGGAAAATTAAATGGCAACGCATCGTCAAAAGAAACCATAGATGGAAACAGAAAAATAGAAATACAGGGCGCTTTGGCATTTATGGAGCAATTAGCACCCACGTATAAAGATGTTACCGAAAAAGAGACCGATATTCTAACATCTTTAGGATTAACAAAAGAAGATTTACTGCCAAACGCACCGTTGCAAGTGGTCAATACGGGGAATTCTTTTCTGATGATCCCCGTAAAAAGCACCAAGATTTTAGCAGGATTATCACCAAATTTTGATGCCATAGAACAGCTAAGCGATCATTTCAATTTAATAGGTTATTACGTATTTACTGCGGATACCATGGCAGATATTGATGCTACGGCTAGAATGTTCGCCCCGCGCTATGGTATTTTAGAAGAAGCCGGTACGGGCATGGCTGCAGGGCCGTTGGCCAGTTATATGTATGATGTTTTACAGATCAAGAAAACCACCTTTCAAATACAGCAAGGCAAATACATGTTGCCACCATCACCAAGTGCTATTACGGTGAAATTGCAATTGGAAAATGAAAAAATCACCGGACTCATGGCAGGCGGAAAAGGAGTAGTAGCCCGTGAACTAGAAGTTAAAGTATAAGCAGAAAAAGCAACCAATGACTTTATACTCCAATAGAATTTCTCAAGCATTTTCATCTTTACAACAGAAATACCGTATTAATTTATTTTGAAATATATAAATAGTAAAATAATCACTATATTCCTAAGGCTTAAGATATTACGTATGTATATCTAAAAAATGTTTAGTGGTAAAGCATTTAATGAAGCAAGTAAGTTCCCCTAGTATGTATTGCCGGTAATAGTATTCCCCCTATGTGGTAAAATACCAATTGAGTAGAATATTAACCAATACTTATATATTATGAGAACTATTAAGATGACTATGCTTTTTATGTTTGCTGTGTTTTTAACACCTCTTATCAATACCGCACAAGAAGTTTCGGCTACCATGGATTTTGAGAATGCAGAAGCCAATATAGCTGTTGTATCGAATTACGTAAATGCGGTGCAAAACGGAGATGCGGATACTATGGTAGCGCAATTATCAGATGACGCCAAAATTTATGGTCTCAGCGGAGGTCCTACCAACGTAATGAACCCTTCCCAATTGTCCGAATATTATAAAGAAAGTTTTGCAACTACCAAACATTCCATTGACCCAAACACGTCATATGCGCCCATAAAGGTAACAGGTGGCATAAACGAGGGCGAATGGGTTATGGTTTGGACTACAGACACTATTTCAAATAAGAAAACCGGTCAAGAAATCGCGATTCCTGCACAAGTAACGTGTCTTGTTCAAAACGGTAAAATTACAATGATGGCGCATTATTACGATCAATTAAACGTAATGACGTCTCTGGGATACACGCTACAACCACCTACGGAATAATAAATAAACCTTTAGTGTTAATGTAAAACCCAGAAGCTTGTTCTGGGTTTTGCTTTTTATTGTTTAATGAACTGCACCGCCTACAATCACCAGATGAAATCCTCGCTATTAAATTATATTTTCCCGGCTTTTACGGTAATCCGTAATGCTACATTGAAGAAAAATACTACCTTTCTAGTCGGTTCTAAAACATTACTTCCCCCTGCCGTTTTAGAATGTTACTTTATAATTTAATATTAGGTAAAATGTGCTTTGCTGTTTTACACAATTGTTAGCAACAACCAAAAAAGAGAAATGAAAGAAATTATTGGAAATAGAAAATCTGCTTTTAAAGCAGAACTCAATAATGATCTCATATCAGACACAGTAATTATCAGAAAGAATCTACTTCACGGAAATCCAATAATTTATCTTGATGATGAGGACAAATACTTTTTCTTAAAACAAAGAGTTGCAAACTTCTTCAACGTCAGTACCACAAAAGTGGTTATGGTGGGTTCAGCTAAACTAGGATTTAGCATAGCTCCAAAAAAGATATGGAATGACTTTAATGAAGAATCTGACATTGACATTGTAGTTATCAGTGAAACCATATTTGATGAATATTGGCAGGAACTACTCAACTTTAATATTAGTGTTAAAGCTAGGAGTGAACAAGAGGATAAAAAATATAGAGAATTCCTAGAGTACTTCTTAAAAGGATGGATTAGACCAGATTTATTCCCATTCAACTATCCTAAGAAAAATGATTGGTTTGAATTCTTCAAGAGCATTTCTTATGGGAAGTATGGGAATTATAAAATTGCGGGAGCTATTTTTCGAAATGAATACTTTTTCGAAAAATACCATTCTCGAAATATCAATAGACTAAGACTAGAAAACTATGAATAATATAGGGACAGCAGACAACGAGAAATTACTCGACTTATACAATCATTTAAAAAATGGGACTCTCGTTTTACGTCCTACCTTTCAGAGAAATTTGGTTTGGAACAATTCGCACAAAGAAAAATTTATTGACACTATCCTTAGAGGGTATCCTTTTCCGGAGATTTATCTCGCAGATGGAGATATAGACTTGGAAACTCAAACGTCTACTAGACTTGTAGTTGACGGACAACAGCGTTTGGATACAATTTTTTCATATGTCAATGGAGAAATACCTACTCGTGGTATACCATTGTTTAAAGATTTATCGCCTAAGCAACAAACTGATTTCTATGACTATAAGATAGTAGTTCGTGACCTGGGAAGATTAGACGAAAATCAAATTATTGAAATATTTCAAAGAATTAATTCTGTTAGCTATGCTTTGAACGCAATGGAAATCAATAATGCATTATATGAAGGAGTGTTTATTTCTACTGCACAGGCTATTCAAGAATCAAAGGAATTTGAGGCATTAGATATTTTCAGCCAAAATCAATATGCTAGGATGAAAGACACTGAGTATATCCTATTAATTATGGCGACTATAGAAGAAGGCGGATATTTTACAGGTAATTCAGAAATTGAAAGATATATTAAACTGTATAATGATGAGTACAATGACTCAGAAAAAATTGAAAAAGATATTACAGAAACTTGCAAAATGATTACTGATTTGCAGTTAGAACTAGACTCACTTTGGTTTAGAAAAACAAGTTTGTTTACTCTGCTTGTTGAATTAGTGAAACTAAAACGAACTGGAACTGACTTTAATAAGATTAATTTAAACACAGTATTGACAGATTTAGAAAATCAAATTTTAGCAAACAAGTCCACCGACCCCGAAACTAATGGATATGCGAAATTCTATAAATATGTATTCCAAGGTACTAGTGGTCGTACAGGGCGAATTGCTAGAGGAACATTAGTCGAAAATGAAATAAAAAAGGCAATTGCTAACAATGCCTAAAAAATCATAGCAGCTCTGCGGGACAGCAACACCAATGCGTAAACCAAGCAATGAAGATTTTAACCTTACTAGCAATACCAATTTTCATTTTCTCTTGCCAGCCTAATCACCTTTTTAAGGATATAGAAAATCAAGAACAGGTCTTTATTGAGCTGTCTAAATATGGGTTAAAAGATATACCCAAAGAGGTTGGGCAATTAAAGAATGCAAAGAAATTAGAAATCTACGTTGATAGTTTAGAAGGTTGGACTATTTATCCGCCACTGAGCGCAATGGATCAATATATAGACGAACCACCGTTTAGAACCATACCACCAGAATTATTAGAACTTGAAGGTCTAGAACAACTAACCTTATATGACCTAGATATTAAAACCTTACCCGAAGATTTATACAGACTCCAAAATCTAGAATATCTAAATTTATCAATGAACAAACTGACCGTCTCAAAAGAACTGGCCAAACTGAAAAAGCTAAAAAAATTAAAATGTGTAGAGCTGTTCGGAAATAGAATAAATAAGCTCGAATTAGAAAAATGGAGAAAAGAAAACCCAAATCTTCAAATACGGTATGGTGATGAATAACCTTCTAAAGTTGAGCTAATTTCACTTTTCAACCATTTCACCATCCCACTAACAAACTAACACCCCCCAAAAAGTATACAAGATTCGAAAATGCGTGTAAGTCGCTACCGCAGCTTCCATTTTACCTTTGTCCTATTCTTTTAGACATTTAAAAAATAGGCATAATGAGTACAACACAATTTGGTAAGCAAGGGTGGACACCCAATAGAATACATAGTCTTACCGGCAAAACATACGTCATAACAGGTACTACCAGCGGCACAGGGTTTGAGGCTGCCAAAAGACTCTTGTCCAAAGGGGCAAAAGTGGTGATGTTGAACCGTAACCCAAAAAAATCCGAGGATACCCTAGCTACATTAAAGCAGGAACTTGGCAATACAATAGACGTAACCAATATTCAAATGGACTTGGCGTCTCTGGATTCCGTAAGTAGAGCCGCAGAAAAAGTGCTTGAAACGGTTCCTCAAATAGATGCCTTAATCTGTAACGCCGCCATTGCACAAGTACCCAAACAAACCTTTACCGAAGATGGTTTTGAATGTCAGCTGGGCGTAAACCATTACGGTAATTTTTTACTTCAAGCATTGTTGTTCCCAAGAATAGAGGAATCCAAAGGCCGCATTGTAGTGGTAGGTAGTATGGGCTATAATCTGGGAATTAAGACCATACAGTTTGATGATATGAACTGGGATAAAAATTACAGTCCCAATGGCGTATACAGCCAAAGTAAATTGGCGCAGATTATGTCCGTCTTTGAATTACAAGACCGACTTAAAGCAGCAGGCAAGTCCGGTGTAAAGGCATATGCCTGCCATCCGGGCGCATCTTCAACATCGCTCATTAAAACCAGCGGCAGCCTGTTAACGCGTTTTATTTGGCAAATAATGAAGTTGACACCCATGGTACAATCCGCAGAAAAGGGGGCATATCCAGAATTAATGTGTGCTACAGAACCAGATTTGGATCAAGAGGCTTTTTACGGTCCAACTGGCAAAAATTATTGGACAGGTCCGGTTGGCGAATGTAAACTAGAGCCACATGCCAAAGACAAACCGGTAATGGAAAAGCTTTGGGAAGTTTCTGAAGATGCCGTAGGTGTAAAATGGAATGTATAGCTGGGTAGATGATTTAATAATGGTAAAATGAGTAAAATGAAGAGGATAAAAAACATAGGCATAATTGTACTATTGTTAACGTCCATGAATGTTTTTGCACAAAGCCGAAACTGGACCACGGAAACCACTAAAGACGGAAAATCTACGGTAAAGTATGATTTGGTAAAGGAGGAAGAAGGAACGCACTTTTACTACATTGCGCAGACCACGGCCAAGATATCATTAGACGAATTGGACACCTATTTTTCCAACACGGCAAATCATAAAAATTTTCTGGAGCGAACACCCATCACCAAGGAAATAGAAAAAACTTCGGATAATGAATGGCTGGGCTACTATTATTTTGATGCACCTTGGCCTATGGCGAATAGCGATATTGTCATAAAGTTCAATCGCGTTAAGGAGGATAATAAGCTTGTTTTTTCTGCGAATGCAGTATCAAACACCTATAAACCAGAGGATGTTAAAAGAATGTCTAGCTATAAAGTAATCTACGAGTTTGAAAAAGTAGATGCCACAACAACAAAAATAACCTATAACGCAGATTACGTTCCCGTGGGCTCTATTCCAAATTTCTTAATAAAAACTTGGTTTCCAGAAGGCCCCGCAAACATAGTTAGAAATATAGGTTCAATGGAATAAGTGTAATTTAGTAGAATAGACTATCTAAAACATAAAGATATGGATATATTAAAAGCAGCAACAGACTGGGCAAAGGCCGAACTTTTTTCAACCCCGTTTTTCATGCTCTTTGGAGTGGTATTTTTGGTGGCAAGCTTAGGATTTTGGCAATTGGGAAAGACGGATATGGCAAGAGCCTACATCATTCCCACCCTGGTGGCCGGTACCTTACTTTTAATTATTGGCCTTGGTTTATTTTTTACCAACAAATCTAGAATTACACAATTTGAAACAGCGTACCATACAGATGCCACTGCTTTTATCGCTTCGGAGTTAGAGCGTGCCGAAGCCACTTTAAAAGAGTACAATACCATTGTTTTTACGGCTATTCCCATTATAATCGTTGTCTGTGCTTTGGTGTTGGTATTTGTTCCTACTCCCGGTTGGAGAGCTAGCATGATCACAACTATAGCCATGTTGGTGGTTATTTTATTGGTGGATGGAACTGCCCATGCCAGAATAGATGGGTACAACAAACAGTTATTAGCAGCAGAAAAAGAATTGAAGAAGTAATATGCAGCATTTTAAAACCTTATCGGCGTACATAGATTATTTAGAACTACCAGGTCCGGAGCACCCTATGCTGAGTGTGTTTTCCGCTACGGGCGATGGTTTTTTGCCGTGCCCAAAAGAAAGCTCCCCGCCCATTACCAATGATTGCTATACCATTAGTTTTAAAAAGATTGTAGATGGCGATCTTAACTATGGCCGTACCAAATACGATTTTAATAACGGAGCCTTATTTTTTCTAGCGCCCAGACAGGTACTGCAATGGAACAAAGCCGTGGTTTTTGAGCAAAAGGGCTTTTCAATCAACTTTCACGAAGACTTTTTAAAAGGAACGGAACTGGCACACCAGATCAAGAAATATGGTTTCTTTTCGTATTCGGTGAACGAAGCGTTGCACCTTTCGCCAAAAGAGGAAAAGCAGATGGAATCCATTGTGGAGAATATTCAAATAGAATATCAAAACAATCAGGATGAGTTTAGCAAGGACATTATCATTTCACAACTGAGCACTCTTTTAAAATATGCCAACCGTTTTTATGAACGGCAGTTTTTGAACAGAAAAGAGCTTTCCACCACCTTATTGGAGCAATTTAACCACCAAGTATCGGAATATTTTGAATCGGGTCAACTTCAAGAAAAAGGCATTCCCAGCATAGAACAGATAGCCAATAAAATGTCCGTTTCGCAACGCTACCTTAGTGACACCCTCAAAAAAGAAACCGGTAAGACCACTACCGAACATTTGCAATTGCTGTTAATTGACGAGGCCAAGAATATGTTGTTACAACCCAGTAAAAGTATTGCGGAAGTGGCTTATGAGCTAGGTTTTGAATATCCTCCTTATTTTTCACGATTGTTCAAAAAGAAAGAAGGCATTAGCCCAACTGCCTATAGAGAAAAGTATAGCATGAATTAAGATGTTCTCACCAACCGTTGGCTCTCGCATACAAAAAGATAAAATTATCACAATTTTACCAAACGTTCGGTAATTACAAAATTTTGTATATATTTGCACCATGAGACCACAAAAGGTATTGGACATAGAGATATTGACCGGTTTGGCAAAGGTGTTTCGCTCCAAAGGATACGAAGGAGCCTCCTTAGCGGATTTATCCGAAGCTACGGGCTTAAAAAAAGCAAGTCTATACCACAGGTTTCCCAACGGAAAACAAGAAATGGCCGATGCCGTTTTCAATCATATAGGAAACTGGGTCGAAGAGAATGTCTTTCAGAAACTGTTAAATGAAGATATTGCTCCTGAACAACGCATCATAACCGCTCTACAAGAAATTAGAATCTTGTACGACGGAGGTAATAAAGTTTGCATTTTTAGAGCTTTATCTATGCAAGCCGGTTTGGAACTATTTGAAGAACAAGTAAAAAACGGAATGCAGAAATGGATAGCTGCTTTTAAGAATGTTGGCATTGCCCTACAGTTATCCCCTACCGAAGCAGAGCAAAGGGCGCTGCAGGTATTGATTGCTATTCAGGGAAGTCTGATTGTTACCAAAGGTTTAGGCGATATTTCCGTTTTTGAAAACACCCTGGTACGTATAGAAAATCAATATATAAACCCTTAAAAAATTTACTCGATAATCGAGATTAAATACTACGAGGCTTGCCTCGAAATTAAGGTGTATTCCTTTTAATGCCTCGCGGGCTTGCCCCGAAGTAGTTTACTAATAAATTTTACCGAATGTTCGGTAATAAACGTAGAAGTTATGAAAAAACATCCGCTACCGCCTTTCAATGAAGAAACGGCACAACAGAAAGTACAAATGGCCGAAGATGCCTGGAACAGTAAAGACCCCCTAACCGTATCTATGGCATATACGGAGGATACCGAATGGAGAAACAGGACCAGCTTTATTAACGGGCGTACAGAAGTACAAGAATTTTTGAAAGATAAATGGACCCATGAACTCAACTACAAGCTAAAAAAAGAGCTCTGGGGATTTAGAAACAATAGAATTGCCGTACGGTTTGAATATGAATACCAGAATAAAAAGGGGCAATGGTTCAGGGCCTACGGTAATGAAAATTGGCAGTTTGACGAAAACGGACTTATGCAAAAACGGTACGCCAGCATCAACGATTTAGAAATTAAGAAATCCGATAGAAAGCTTTGAAACTATGAAAAAACTAAATGTATTATACCTATTTGCCTTGGCAACAACAACTTCCTTTCAAGCGCAACAAAACACCATAGAACATAAAGAATCCACAATTAAAAAAGACAATACAATGAACGCAGTACAATACAAGAAACTAGACGTTAATGGTATAAAAATTGCCTACAGAGAAGCGGGAACGGACACTAACCCTACCCTAGTGCTCCTACACGGTTTTCCGTCTTCATCGCACCAGTACAGAAAAGTATTGAATCAGCTCTCCAACGATTATCATTTAATAGCTCCGGACTATCCCGGTTTTGGAAACAGCGATTTTCCATCGGCGGAGAACTATGTATACACTTTTGACAATATTGCCACAACCATAGATGCATTCCTAGAAAAGAAAGGTATTGCAAGCTATGCCCTAATGATACAAGACTACGGCGCACCAGTTGGTTTTAGAATTGCCACCGCACACCCGGAAAGGGTTACCGCAATAATAAACCAAAATGGAAATGCATACGAAGAGGGATTAGGGGATGCCTGGGAAAGCACAAGAAACCTTTGGGCCAATAGAAATGAAAAGACTGAAAATGCCATGTTGCATGCCTTTTCCCTTGAAGGTTTGGAATGGCAATATACCCATGGCACCAGAAACCCTGAAAATGTAAATCCTGACACTTGGCATTTAGATTATTTGCGTTTATCTAGACCCAATGCTCATGCCGTTAATATAGACTTGTTCTATGATTATCAAAACAACTTAAAACTCTATCCAAAATGGCAACACTATTTAAGGGAAAATCAACCTCCATTATTAATTGTTTGGGGTAAGAACGATGCCTTTTTTCCTGAAAGTGGCGCGGAAGCCTTTAAAAAAGATGTAAAGAACATAGATTACAATATTTATGACACGGGCCATTTTGCATTAGAAGAAGACGGAGACAAAATCATAGGAAAAATTAGAGACTTTCTCTCCAAAATTGATCTATAACAGGTAAAAAAGATACAGAAAACCAAAATAAAGAATCGTCTAGACCGTTGATTATAAGTGATTACCGAACGGATGCTTTAACCAGCCATCAACTTATTATCAAAACCATGAGAAACCTAGTTCCGATCGCCTTGCTAATTTTAACCATTGCGGGTTGCGGTGAAACGACGCAAAAAAAGAGCGAAATTGACAAAGCCTCAATTCCCGAAGCAAAAGAAGTAGCTGCTTTTGAAATTGATTTTCCTTTGGATAGTTTGTTATCCTTTGATTCCGAGGAAGCGCTAAAAGCAGTTTTTGGTAAACATGTAAAAAGGTCCGTTGGCTACTATCCCGAAGGGATGGGCGAGTATGCCAATACGTTGATATTTCCGGATTCAAAAAACGAGGTGGAGTTTGTGTGGCAAGATGATACGGTGAACTTTAAAAAACTGGTTTCTATTAAATTATATGGTAAAAATACAGATTGGAAAACCAGCGAAGGTATTACCATTGGCACGAAGCTTAAGGCGCTTGAAGCTCATAACAAAAAGGCCTTTACCTTCTATGGCTTAGATTGGGATTATGGCGGAAGCATTGATTGGAACGGTGGACATCTTGATGACCGTAAAATTTATGGTAGCTTGGCCTACCTCAACAATGATGTGCCCGTTGAGTTGGACGGTTTAATAGGTGACCATGAGATTGAAAGCTCCTCAGCACTTGCACAAAAATCAGAATTGATACTCAGTGAAATAGTAATGAGACCTAACGAATAGCGCATTCACCTGCAACCATAAAATCCTTTCTAAAAATTATAAGAATGATATAAAAAAAGCTCCTTAACGGGGCTTTTTCCCGTTTTCGCCCCTACCCAAAAGGTTTGCCTATATTTATCAAACAAAAGTTCCCAGTTTTATTCTAGACCGGACAATTCAGATTGAAGGCAATGACAACAGTAAACACCTATTTGTATTTTAACGGGGATTGCGAACAAGCATTCAACTTTTACAAATCTGTTTTTAAAAAGGAATTTCAATTTATAGGGCGCTATAAAGACGTTCCCGAAGCAGCTAGACAGAATTTCTCAAACTGTAAAGATGACCATATTATGCACGTTAGGCTACCCATTAGCAACGAAACAACCCTAATGGGGGCGGATATAATAGACACTACAAATACGGACAATAATTCGGCAAAATACTTCTCGCTCTATGTGAGTACGGAGAGCAAAGAAGAAGCGGACAGACTGTTCCGGTCACTCTCTGAACATGGCAAAATAAAACTACCAATGGCCGAGCAATTTTGGGGTTCCTATTATGGCATTTGCTTAGATCAATTTGGCGTAAACTGGAAAATCAGTTTTAGTTAATTTAGGGGCATGGTTTAAATACCAAGGAGGTGTATATTTAAAAGAACAAACGCATTTATGACAAATACCTTTCTACTGGAAAATATAGATGAAAAAGGTCTGCTTTCCGCCGCGGAGCAGGAGGAATTCTGTGGTTACTTTCACCAAAAATCCATAGAAAAAAAGGCTTTTCTATTAGAGCAAGGAAAGGTCTGCAAATTTGAAGGATTTGTATTGGAAGGCTGTTTTAGGGTCTTTACAATAAACAAAAAAGGAAACGAAAACACATTGTACTTTGCCGCTAAAAATTGGTGGTTGATGGACATAGACAGTTTTATGAACCATAACCCATCTGACTTGAACATGCAGGCATTGGAAGACAGTAAGGTGCTTCTTATTTCCCAAACGGATAAATCAAAGCTTTACCGTTCCGTTCCGCTGGCAGAGAAACTGTTCCGTATCATGTTTCAAAAATCTATTGTGGCATGGCAACGCAGGCTGGTCAGAAACCATAGTTTAACGGCAAAAGAGCGGTATGTCCACTTTATGGACCATTACCCGGAAATCGCCGCTAAACTAACGGATAGGCAAACCTCTAGCTACCTAGGTATCACGCACGAGTTTTTAAGTAAGATCAAAAAGCAGTTCTAAATGCAATAAAATTTGTGGCAAGTTGAACTTGTTCAACTCTTTTCTCAGCGTAGTTTATAATTTTTGCATCATAAAATGAAAACGAAAATGATGCCTTTACTCTCGCAAATAAGAACTTTGGTTGCCGTATTCACCCTCATGGGGCTGTCTATGGCACATGCACAAATTACCAATGACATAACCCATGACGAGGCTTTTAAAGTCCTTCTGGCCGCTAAGAAAAATGCCGAAGCTTCAGAGGTGTTGGCAAATATCGCTGTCGTTGATGCAGGTGCCAACCTAAAAGCTTTTATCCGTATGGACGAATCCTTTTTAGGAAGTATTGATGTAGCCATCAAGAAAGCCAAAACGGCAAGGTATTTTAATATCGATACCGGAGAGCTGGGAGAATTAACACAACCTGGCGGTATAATTTATAACATTGAACATTCTAATGATGGTTTAATAACTTTCCCTGGGGGAATTCCCATCAAAAATAAAGAAGGTAAAATTATAGGAGCCATTGGTGTAAGCGGGGGAACTATAGAACAAGACCGCGCCATTGCCATTGACGGAGCAACTGCTATTATAGAATAGTCATAAAAATTAAAAAGGTTAAAAAATCATGAATAGTATAAAAATATCCATTGCTTTCTTCGCATTGCTTCTATCACCCATCTGTTGGTCGCAGAATACGGATGACTTAATGCCGTATCTGCAGGACTTTAAAAGTGTTTCCGCCAATAATATCGTAACGGTTACCAGTTATGAAAAAGATGGAAATCATTATGCATATGCCGGTGGATTTGGAGGTATAGATATATTTAGTTTAGACAAAGCAGGTAAGTTAACGCCAATAGGTACGCAAGCGCTTTATAAAGAAGAAGGGCCAGCTAGGGGAATGGTGGCCGATAATATAAACGGAACGGATTTTCTATTCGTAGCGAACAAGCACGGCAATGCCATTGAAACTTTTAAGATCTTGGATGATGGATTGCTGGAACAGGTTTCCTTGACCATGGATACCGATGAAACCCATCTTGGTATTGCCATAACCCTTCAGGTGGTTCATATGAAACAAGGCTCTTATCTGTTTGTGGGCGGCTTGGAAGAAACTCCAGGTCTCAGCAGTTTTAAGATAGAGAATGATGGAAAACTTTCCCATGTACAATCCGTGAAAGATGATGAAGAAATTTATACCGATGGTATCATTGGCATGTTCATTCATAAAATAAAAGGAAAAACATTTTTATATACCGGAGGGTTTCAAGACAATGGTGTAAGTAGTTTTAGAGTGTATGACAATGGCACCTTTAAAAACATTAATAACATAGGTGATAATACTACGGATAGATATTTAACCGGGGCGTATCCCGTAACCGGAGTACAATTAGGAGATAATTATTATGTGGTGGTCGGTCACAGGCACCATAAATATTACGAGAGAAATGGATTCATTAAACGAACCGACTTTACCTATCACGGTGATGGTGTAAGTGTTTTTAAAATAAACCGAAAAGGAGCATTGGTACCACATTTTGTTTTAAAGGATGATGAAAGCACGAAATTGCAAGGACAGACAAGAATTGAAATTGTTTCGGTAAAAAACAATGAAGCTGTACTGGCAGTTGGCACAAGAGACGATGCCAGTATTCAACTTATTAAATTAGACATAAACGGAACGCTCACTCCATTAAATTATCTAGAAACCGGTTTTTCTATTTATTACGGATTACGATCTCATCAAATAGACGATACCAGCTTCTTGATAGCAGGTTCTAACAGGTTTGATCTAAAAAAAGTGGCCACTTACAAGGTTGCCCCAAAAATTGATAGAGGCAAAAAAGTATTAAGACATATCGTAAACCTAAAATATAAAGACGAGGCAACCGAGGCTCAAGTTGACGAAGCGGTTAAAGCTTTTGAAAATCTAAAAAATGAGATTCCTGAAATCAAACATTTAGAATGGGGTGTTAACGACAGTAAGGAAGGCGCAAGCAAAGGGTTGACCCATACGTTTACCCTTACCTTTAATGATGACCATGGCAGGGAAATTTATTTATTTCACGAAGCACATATTGCCTTGGTTAACAAAATTGGTCCGATAATAGGCGATGTTCTGGTAATGGACTACTGGACAACTATTGAATAACACAAAAGAATACCATGAAAGATCTTAAGAATAAAAAGGCCATTATAACCGGAGGTGGCAAAGGGTTGGGAAAAGCAACCGCCATAGCATTTGCTAAAGAGGGAATTGATATTGCCATTACCGGAAGAACAGAAAGTATTTTAAAAGAAACTGTTGCCGAATTAGAAGCCTTTGGTGTCAAAGCAATATATTCGGTATTTGATGTTGGTAACTATGAAGAGGTAAAAAGCAGTATAAAGAATATAATTTCAACTTTAGGCACTGTTGATATTTTAGTAAATAATGCCGGGGTAGCAGCCATTGGTTCGTTTAATGAAATGGAAGTTAGTGTTTGGACTCAAATTATACAGACCAATGTCTTGGGTATGTACCATGTAACCAAAGAAGTTTTACCTCATCTCATCGCTAAGAACGAAGGGGACATTGTGAATATTTCCTCTACCGCAGGGCTAAACGGAAATGCGAATGTATCTGCTTATTCGGCATCAAAATTTGCTGTTATTGGCATGTCCGAATCTTTGATGAAAGAAGTTCGTAAAAACAATATTAGGGTAAATACATTAACACCAAGTACCATAGAGTCTGAGATGACCATAGAGTTGGGCATGCTAACCAAAGGTTCAGAAAATGTATTACAACCTGAGGATTTTGCGGAATTAATTATTGCAGGCCTAAAATTACCAAGAAGAGCCATGCTAAAAAGTGCTGCGTTATGGTCAACAAACCCATAGTATAACCGACATAAGATAGTAGTCATAGATAAAAAATGAATTTGTTATTTATTTATCTACAACCTCAACAACTCTAGAAACAGTATAAAACAACAGATTCCCATAAAATATTTTATGGGAATCTGTCCTGTACAAATCATTAAAAGAGGCTCTAGCAAAACCTTTCCAATTGCTTACGCTATGGCCAATCCTCTTAATTCCTTAGCTGCTTCTGCAGGGTCTTCTGCTCCGTATATAGCTGCTCCCGCAACTGCTATTATTGCTCCTGAGTTTCTTACCGCATCTATACTACCTTGGTTTACTCCACCTGCAATAGATACAGGTACACCAGCTCTTGCTGCTTCGTCTATCAAAACTTGAACGGAGTATCCTTCTTCCGCTTGCTCATCCAGACCTGCATGTAGTTCAACAAACTCCGCACCTAATGCAATAGCTTCCTGAGCACGTTTAACTCTGTCCTTAACACCAATAGTATCTACAACAACACCTTTACCGTGCTCTTTTGCAGCTTTTACCGCTCCTGCTATGGTAGAATCCCCAGTTGCACCTAAAACGGTAATATAATCCGCTCCTGCACCAAAAGCCATATTTGCTTCCAACTCACCTGCATCTGCAGTTTTAAAATCGGCTAGAACCAATTTATCAGGAAAAGCATCTTTCATCTTTCTAATTCCTGCCAACCCTTCACTTTTAATAAGTGGGGTACCTAATTCAATAATATCAATATAAGGAGCCACTTTTGTTGCTAATGCAATTGCATCCTCTATAATCAATAAATCGATCGCTACTTGTAACTTTGCCATAATTTTATATTTAAAATGTTCTTAACTAATTAATCTCTATTTTCTATTCTTAATTTATTCCATGTTGGCATGACGCTTCCATAGCTCTGAAGCCGTACTACCATCTAATTCCCAAAGCGTTTGTATTAAAGCATCAAACATTAACAACAGTGATTGCTCAAAAAGACTCCCAGCGTATTGTTTGGAAACAGTCTCATCTCGCTCCTGTTTTTGTGCAGCAGGTATAACCACTGTATGCTCTGCCAATAAAGCCAATCTAGATTCCTTATTGGTGGTAAAGCATATGATACCTGCTCCTACCGTTTTTGCGGTTTCAGCTGCCCGTACAATTCCGCTTGTAGTTCCAGATCCGGATCCCACTATAAGGACATCGCCTTCTTTTATGGCCGGCGCAGTGATTTCTCCTACAACATGAACATTAAATCCCAAATGCATTAAGCGCATTCCTGCCGCTTTCATCATTAGTCCGGTGCGCCCCGCTCCCATTATAAAAATATGCTCTGCATTTTCTATGGTTGGAACTAAAGCCGCCAATTCATCATAATGAATGGCACCAACAAGCTTTATATGCTCATTTACTATGGTATTCATAGCACTTTCAACCAATTTTCTGTTCCTATTTTCAAGTATATTTTTCATAACTAAATGGGCTTAAATCTCTTACGGCATCAAAACCGAGTACAAAGGTATGCTGCCATGCTTGCTATACAGTTACACAATTTGATAGATGTATGGTACAATTTGCCCATATTAACTAAAGGTGTGGTGTTAATTGCTATTTTTGTGGTACATTTTGGAAACCGCAAGTTTTCAAGCGCATACCTATTCTTATATTTCGTTACCATATATAACTATGAAAACAGAAACTATGCTCAGTGATAAAGTTTTATACATTAGAGATTTGGGCAACTGTCCTCCTGCCTATTTGAACGATCCCGCAAGAAGGGATTTCTTTGAAATTGTATGGTTGTATAATGAAGATGCGCTCCACGAGCCACAACACGACTTTCAAACTTTAAGAGGAGATTGGATATATCTTATTCCTCCTTACAGGGTACATCAATTAAATAAGGCCGGTAAGAACGGGGTATTAATTTCTTTTAAGCAAGAGCTTTTGGAAGGCGACTTAAAAGAATTTTTATTGGATGTCTTTAGAATGTTCAATATTCAAGGTGAGTTTTCTTGTTTACAGGTTAATGAGGAAACATCAAAAGGGTTGGCTTCCGTGCTCCAACTTTTAGAGGAGGATTACAACAAGGAGAGCATAAACCTTATTATGATCAAAGCGCTTTTAAAAGTATTCCTATTAAAACTAATTCACCTAAAAGAGCAGCATTTTACTATGCACGATATTAATGAAAAGCGGGTGTATGAATTTATGCTTCTGCTCGAAAATAATTATAAAGATGAGCGAAACGCCGATTTTTACGCCAGTGAATTGGGGATTAGCGCAAAGCGACTTAATCAAATATTAAAGGAGAAGCTAGACAAAACCGGTGTACAACTTATTCACGACCGTCTTATACTGGAAGCGAAACGGCAGATCATACATAGCGAAAATACCATTAAGGAAATAGCCTACAACCTTGGTTTTAAGGACCACTCTTATTTCAGTCGTTTTTTTAAACTTCATGCAGAGCAAACACCACAAGAGTTTCAAAGCGATGTAAAAAGACATGTTATTTCGCATGAGAATACCCTTTACAACTAGAAATGTTTTCACAACCGAATACTACATCCCCTTCCAAAAAAGTTATGCGTAAAGAAATAGATATTGAGACGTGGTACAGAAAAGACCACTTTGAATTCTTTTCAAAATTTGACGAACCTTTTTACGGTATTACCGCTAAAGTAGACTGTACGGAAACCTATCATACGGCAAAAGAAAAAGGTCATTCTTTCTTTTTGTCCTACTTGCACAAAGCTTTGGTAGCGGTTAACAAAACCGTAGAGTTCAGATACCGAATTGTTGATGGAAAATTATATGAATACGAGACAGTTAATGCCTCACCTACTATTAATAGGGAAAATGGAACTTTTGGATTTTCTCATTTAACGTACCGTGAAAACTTTGAAGACTTCCTAGCTTTGGCCCTTCCTGCGATAGAAAAAGTACGGAATTCAAACCGACTCATGCCCGATGAATCCGGTGAAAATGTGATACACTGCTCCGCTATTCCGTGGATTGATTTTACTTCAATTTCACATGCCAGGCATTATGCTCGCCCAGATAGCTGTCCAAAAATCGCCTTTGGAAAAATGACCGCTGAAGGTGATCGGTTATTTATGCCCGTTTCAGTTCATGTGCACCATGCACTTGTAGATGGCTATCATGTAGGACAGTTTATGGAAAGGCTTAAAAAACTGATGTAAAGAAAAGGTCTAACCGTTACAGGAATGAAATTACAGCATAGGATTGCTTCGCTTAAAAAGCAATGTTCACAAAAGGAAGTATAGGACTTGTATAAACACTTTCATCCTTATCATATAAAACATTATACTTTGCCCCAATTGCAATGTTCTTGGTAATGTTTAAACCTGCTCCAATAAATAATGCTGAGTCCCAATAGTCGGTTTCAATATCCCCAGTAACCGCCTCCGTTGTTGTATTTACCTTAAGTTGCGCAAACTCTAACAATAGCATTAGTTTCTCAATTGGTTGATATTGACTTATTATATTACCGCCAAAAGTTGTAGTTTTCTGTAAATCTTTGATGGAGGTATAACTTCCTTGAAGTCCTAAACCAAGACTAACTTTATTACTAAGGCTATACATTAAATTTGGAGATAGAGCTATGTTTGTCCCGCCAACAAAACTTAGCCCAAAACCACAGCCAAATCTTAAGCGTTTGTTAACAACGGCCATACTATCCTGCACAGCAACTTCTGTAACCTGTGCTGATGTGTTTATTGAAAAAAATAATGCTCCGATTACCAGTGCAAGCTGAATACCAAGTAGTTTCATTTTAATCATTTAATATAGAATGAGTTTTACGACTTCCCCTCTTGGCGATAAATATAAAGTTTTTATAATAAATTTTAACATTTTATTTGCATTCATTGCCCGGTGCTTTTCAGGCGTACTCATTAGATTATAATTTTTTCTTTCTAGATGCATGAATCTGCTGTATTTTTTCTTTTTTGAAACCTTAATACTAAAAAGATGATTAGAAAAGGAACAGAAGTAAAATGGAAATGGGGCTCAGGCAGCGCTACAGGAACAGTAGAGAACACCTACAACAAGAAAATAACCCGGAAAATTGAAGGGAATGAAATTACACGCAAAGGTTCAAAAGATAACAAAGCCCTATTAATTAAGCAAGAGGATGGCAGTGAAGTATTGAAACTGGAGAGCGAAGTAGAGCGAGCGGATTAACAGGTTAGTGCAGATAGATAAAATTGGGGTTAAAATTTTTCATAAGAAATTGCTTTCAATCTCAAAATTCAGTTTATTCGTTTATGGACAAACCTTTTATCACGGACCAAACCTTCTCTTCCCAAGACTTTACAGGAAACAACCTGGCTAAAGGAGATTATGAGAACTGCATTTTTGAGGGATGTAATTTTTCTGATGGTTATTTGGACAACCAAAATTTTATGGAGTGTGAGTTTATAGATTGTAATCTCAGCAACGCAAATATTAGACATACTACATTTAAAGAAGTAACCTTCTCTCACTGCAAAATGATGGGTCTAAAATTTGAAGACTGTAATACCTTTTTAATCGACTTTAGTTTTCACAATTGTAATCTAGATTATTCCTCTTTTTATGGTTTGACCTTACTGAAACAACAGTTCGTTTCTTGCAAAATGGTTGAAACGGATTTCACGGAAGCTGTTCTTAAAAATGCCACTTTTGACGACTGTGATTTGCAAGGCGCTATTTTTAGCCGAACGAACCTAGAAAAAGCCGATTTACGAACCGCCCTTAACTTCACTATAGACCCGGAGCAAAATAAAGTTACAAAAGCACGATTTTCAAAAAACGGTGTCATCGGCCTACTAAAGAAATACAACCTTTCTATTGAAGCCTAAACGGTTTTATGCGTTTGCAAACGGATAAATCTGTATCTTACAGACCACTAACCGTATATAAAATGAAATACTTCCTTTATACCTTTTTTCTGGTCTCGCTACATATTAACGCTCAGAACACTACTACCCTACCCGAAGGCTCAAACTCTCCAAGCGCAACTCTAGCGGACATTTCTTGGATGCAAGGCAACTGGTCCGGTGAAGCTTTTGGAGGTAAAACCGAAGAGTTTTGGGGAGCCCCATCAGGTGGATCTATGCTTTTTTCCTTTAAACTAATATCAGATGGGAAAGTCTCTTTTTATGAACTTGGACACATTCGTGAGCTTGATGAAACCTTGGTATATGAACTCAAACATTTTCATGGGGATTTAAAAGGATGGGAAGAAAAAGATGAGGTACAACAGTTTAAATTGGTTAAAGTAGATGGTAACCGTGTCTATTTTGAAGGTTTTACTTTTGAAAAAGTGAGTGGCAACGAAATTAATATTTACGCTCAAATAGGTAACGAAGATGGTTCCTCCGAAGAGGTGACTTTCAACTTTAAAAAGTAATAGATTGAAGAAAAAGTGTTTAGATTGTGGTACTGAGATTATGGGTAGGGCAGATAAAAAATTCTGCTCTGATTACTGTCGTAACGCATATCATAATAATGCGAACAAGGACAGTAACAACCTTATCCGTAATACGAACAATCGCCTTAGAAAAAATTACAGAATTTTAGATAGCTACAAACTAAAAGAAGGAAAAACCACGACTACCAAAGCCAAACTACAGGACAAAGGTTTTGATTTTGATTTTATAACAAACCTCTACACTACCAAAAAAGGTACAGTGTACTTTTTTGTATATGACTTGGGTTACCTACCTCTAGACAATGATTTTTACATGATTGTGAAACGTGAATAATCAATAATAAGAGCATAAAAAAATGCTCCCCTTACTAGGAAAGCATTTTACGTTCATTTTAAGTAATGCGTTTAGGGCTAAAGTGACATTACCAACTATGGCCCGTCAATTTTAGAGCGGCAATAACAATGTCTTTTCGGCTTATTTGGCCCACTAGAATACCGTCTTTCATAACAGGCAACCTTCTTCTATTGTGTTTGTCAAAGATACCTGCAGCGTCAAAAATTGAGATATCATGGGGAATGGTCTCAACTTCTTTAGTCATAAATTTCTCTACACTTTTATCAAGTATAGGTTGGTTAAAATATCGACTTTCAGAAATCTGTTTCATACAATCGGCCTCAGAGATAATACCTACTAAAAAACCGTTGTCATCCATGACGGGGCCACCCGAAATACTGTATTTGGCAAACTGCTCCATGACCTCCAGAATAGACTGGTCCGGAGTAAAAGTCACCAGTTTTTTGGTCATATAGTCAGACACCAATATGGGCGCATTGTATTCTTTCTTAACATCTACTTTTGCCCTTGGGCCTTGAAAACTCTTTATTCCCATATAATTTAGTTTTTATTGCCTAGCGGCGGGTTAGGTTAATTACTAAAGATAGTAAATTTTTTAATGGAATATTCACTTATTCGACGAATTACTAGTCACATTCTTACTATTTTCATTAAAAATATGTCGATTGTTGTTTTACATCTACCCGTAATAAAACACAATCTCCATTAGAATTTCATATTTTTATTCAAGAACTTTAACGTATGAAAAGATTTTCCTCGTCCCTTTCCTTTCTTCTTCTATTGGCTGCCATTTATTGGGGTTTCCATTCATCCATGCCGGTGTATGAAGAAGGTACCTCCACCCCCGAAAGCTCGTTTTCTACAGATCGTGCATTACAACATGTAAAGGAAATTTCAAAAGAACCACATGGCATAGGCTTTCCAGGACATAAAAAAGTCAAAAATTACATTGTTGGCGAGTTGGAAAAGCTGGGTCTACCAACTTCCATACAAACAGGGTACACTATTGGTGATTGGGGAAATATGAGCAAACCTGAAAATATTATAGCAAAAATTAAAGGTAGTGGCCCAGGTAAAGCACTTCTTTTACTTTCTCACTATGATAGTCACCCACATTCATCCTTGGGCGCTAGCGATGCCGGTAGCGGTGTTGCTACTATTTTAGAAAGTGTAAGGGCTTTTTTATCCGAAGAAAAGCAACCTAAAAATGATATTATTATTCTATTTACGGATGGGGAAGAGTTAGGACTAAATGGCGCCGACCTCTTTGTAAACCAACATGAATGGGCAAAAGACGTAGGCCTGGTGCTCAATTTTGAAGCTCGTGGAAGTGGTGGCCCAAGTTATACCTTCGTTGAGACCAATACAGGAAATCAGCATTTAATAAGTGAATTTATAAAGGCCAACCCAAAGTACCCCATGGCAAATTCCCTTTACTATAGTATATATAAAATGCTCCCCAATGACACTGACCTGACCATTTTTAGAGAGGACCGCGATATCCAAGGGTTCAATTTTGCTTTTATAGACGACCATTTTGATTACCACACCGCTCAGGACTCTTATAAACGATTAGACAAAAAAACTTTAGCGCACCAGGGCAGCTATCTTATGCCCCTCCTGAAACATTTTAGCGCTACCGAACTGGACCAGCTGCAAAGCCCAAATGATTATGTGTATTTCAATATGCCGCTTTTTGGAGTCGTGTCCTATCCGTTTGATTGGATTTGGCCTATGCTAGGTCTAGCCGCGCTCCTATTTCTTTGTGTTCTGGTTTACGGATTCAAGGAAAAATTATTGACCGCTAAGGGCGTTTTCATCGGTTTTGTTCCGTTACTACTTTCATTGATTATAAACGGACTTTTTGGATACTTCAGTTGGTCTACCTTAAAATGGGCGTACCCTGCTTATAATGACATTTTACATGGCTTCACCTATAACGGATATGCTTATATTTTAGCTTTTGTATTCCTTTCCTTAACTATTTGTTTTGGGATATATCATAAATTTAAAAGCCTATCTACAAAAGATTTAGTGGTAGCCCCTTTATTTTTATGGCTGATACTTTGTACTGCAATTGCCCAATATTTGCCTGGTGCCAGTTTCTTTACCATACCGGTATTTGCTCTTCTTGCGTCTTGGTACGTAGTTCTACATCAAAAAGCGCCCAACGTACTTTTAATGGTCTTTTTAGGGTTACCGGCCATTTGGCTTTACGCACCGTTCGTAAAAGGATTCCCAGTTGGTCTTGGTCTTAAAATGATGGTAGGCTGTACGCTTTTGGTCACCCTTACTTTCTTTTTATTACTTCCCATCTTCGGCATGTATAAACGCAAAAAGAAATGGGCTTATGTAGGGTTACTGGCTTTTGGAATAACTATGGTGTATGTCCATGTCCGCTCCGGTTTTGATTCTGAAAACGGAAAACCAAGTAGTTTGGTATATCTTCTTGATACGGATACAAATACGGCACAATGGGCAAGTTATGACCACCTACCTATTGAATGGAACCAAGCCTTTTTAGGAAACGAAAAAGGACTATCCGAACCATTAAACAAGAATATCATTAGCAGCAAGTACAACACACTTTTTACCCAAGCTGCAGATGCCCCATTAAAACCGTTAAAAGGACCTAAAATTGAAACCACAAGAGATACCTTAATTGGCAACAATAGAGTCATTGAATTATGTATAACACCGCAACGTAATATAAACCGTTTGGATATTTTTACAGAAAGTACCAGTTTCAAAAATGTAAAAGTTAATGGGCAAGAACTCTCTCCCTTCTATTTAAACGCAAGGAAGACGAACAAGTTGCTCACCCATTATATTACGGACAATGCCTATACCGAACTTGAAATAAGCATCCCAAAAGACAATGTTCTTGAGCTCACTTTCTCTGAGGCTTCCAATGACCTTTTGACCCATCCTCTCTTTGAGGTACCCAAAAGACCAGAAACCAGCATTCCCATGCCATTTGTGCTAAATGATGCAATTATAACTACTAAAACTATCAGATTTGAATAAGAACATAGCTATTATGGGCTGCGGTTGGCTAGGACTACCATTGGCCAAAAAGTTTATTGAAAAGGGGTACACCGTAAATGGAAGCACCACTGCAGAAGGAAAACTAGACCTATTATCAGCTGAAGGCATTCAACCTTTTATAATTTCACTTTCGGAAACAAAAATCACGGGAGATATCGATTCATTTTTAAGTGATATGGATGTTCTAATTATAAACGTACCTCCTAAATTACGTGGCGACCATAAAGAAAATTATGTCAAGAAAATGCTATTGGTATTGCATGCACTTGAATCTTCTACAGTTGAAAATGTAATTTTCGTCAGTAGTACATCGGTTTACGGAAATATTAATGGCGAGGTAACGGAAGAAACTACGCCTCAACCTTCCACAGAATCCGGAAGACAACTGTTAGAATGCGAGCAGCTATTTCAAAATGAACCTCAACTTAAAACCACTATCATAAGATTTGGCGGATTGATCGGTCCAAATAGAAACCCGGTTACGATGCTATCTAAGCGAAAAAATCTCAAAAACGGAAATGCACCTATTAATCTCATTCATCTAAATGATTGCGTACGCATAATCTATAAATCCGTTCATGAAAATTGGACACCAGGGTTGTTTAACGGCGTATTTCCCTACCATCCTACCAAAAAGGAATATTACACATTACAGGCTATTAAAAATAAGTTACAAATACCTGAATATGATACCGATAAAGAAAAAAAAGGCAAGCTAATACACTCCTACACCCTTACAAACGTTAAGAAATTCAAGTTTACTACAACGTTATAGTTAATTTTCACCACAGCTATTTACCGTTTCACAACAAACTAATTGGATAGTTGTTAATACACCATGCATTTCATCGATTTAGAACTAACTTTGGCATATAATTTAAAACTATTTGCCATGGAAAATTCGGGTTTAAGAAGCAGGATTCTTGAGGACATCGAGACTCTTATAGCTTCGAGCTGCACCAAGCAAAAAGTTCCCCCAAAATTAAAAAAGTTGCATATAGCGATATTAAAAAATCACTATAATGCCGCAAATGTGTCTATAGATTATCATAGACGAAGGGTTGAAATGGACATTGTTATGGATGATAAAGATTACGACCCTAAAAAGGTAAATCTGTCTATTCCAACGTTGCACACCAACCTATGGTTTAAGAATTTATATGATTTTTTAATGTCATGTATTGATCAAGACCCTAAAAGCCTGGCCTTTTACGCCATGCTTTTAAAATCGTATCAAAACAACGAGATTTCTCTTGTTGCCTAGAACAAACAACCAAACCGACATAAAAAAGGATGCCCTAGGGCATCCTTTTTTCTTTTGCTCCCTTTCATTATGCTTTTATTCACAGTTACATACCAATTATATTGCTAATTTTGCCAACCGCAACCAAAACGAGAGAATCGTAAAATAGCAACACATGAAAAAATTAATTGTCGTACTGCTTTTAAGCATCAGTTTTTCGGCCACTGCACAATCCAAAGGCGATTTGCAAAAGCATTATGAAGCATTTTATCAAGAAATGAGACTTCAAGGAGATGTTAATGGTGTAATAAACGCATTGACCCACCTTAACGTAATTACCCCTTCTAAACAACGAAAAGACACTTTAGCCTTTGTATATGCGAACAACAACCAGCATATGCAAGCATTGAACACTATTGGTATTGAAAAGGAATCATCGGATTCTGACATGGCCGTTCAGGTAAAAGCCATTTCTTTAAAAGCGCTAAACCAACCAAAACGTGCCCTAGAGCAGTTTGAAGAACTTTTTAAAAGAACACCCAACCCTTATTTAGCATATGAAATTGCGGACCTAAAGATACAGACCGGAGCAACCCAAGATGCTATTACCAACATTGATTACGGTATTGCCAATGCTAAAGATGACATGAAGTATGCTTTCTACGAAAGACAACAGCCTTACGAGGTTCCTTTAAAAGCTGCTTTCTTCCACTTAAAAGCACTTACTATATATAATAATGACAAGGCAAATATTGATGCCGCAATTGCCAAAATAGATGAAGCTCTTGCCTTGGACCCCAATTTTAATTTAGCAAGTCTGAGCAAGCAAGCTCTACTATCTAGAAAAAACCCACCCGCAGAAGAAGCTGAACCAAAGCAATAAGATTTTTGCATTTTCTACATAGAATTTTGCCGCACATTCCTTAATGGAATGTGCGGCATATTTTTTTCATAACTATCTGTTTATCCAGACTTAACAATAGGCCTGTATTATTATTGGAACTTTAAGGCTACCAGAAATAACCTTTAATCCAATTGAACACAATGAAAAAATTAGTATTTCTATTTGTAAGCGTTTGCCTTCTAAATTCTTGCGATCACATTGATGATTTTATAGGTGGCGGTCCCACACCCGTTGCCGTATCCCCCACCAAAGTGCTTGAGATGAACACCCAATACCCCTTACCCTATAATGTCCTATCTACTATAAACGGGAATGTTGAGGTTAGAAACGGAGGTTTTGGATCAGGAGCAACGGCTCACCCTACCAAAGAAAATGAATTCTACGCTATCACTGATCGCGGCCCTAACACAAACTACTTAGATGGAAAAAAATTTCCAGTTGCCGAGTATACACCACGTATTGGTCATTATGCCGTAACCGCCGAAGGGAAAATAGAACTCTTAGAAGAAATTCTTTTAAAAGACCCAATGGGAAAACTGATTTCCGGCATACCTAATCCAGAAGGAAAAGGAGCCACAGGTGAGATTCCTTATGATGATGCTGGAAATGCTATAGGTTTTGATGACTATGGATTAGACTCGGAAGGAATAGTTGCGCTTAAAGACGGTACTTTTTGGGTATCCGATGAATATGGTCCACATATAGTACATTACGATGCTAACGGTACGCAACTAGAGCGAATATCTCCTATTGGAGTAAATGAAGGCACCGGAGATCGTAAGTTGCCCGCCGTTTTTGCAAGCCGAAGAGCTAATAGAGGTATGGAAGGTTTAGCCATTACCCCAGACGAAAAGACTTTGGTAGGCATTATGCAATCTACATTGTACAATCCTGAGAAAATTCAATCCAACATTACCCGTATCGTAACTTTTGATTTAGAAACTGACTACACAAGACAATACGTTTATGTTCAAGAGGCCGCCAATCTGTCAAACTCAGAAATTACCGCTATTTCTAATACCGAGTTTTTAGTAGTAGAGCGCGATGGAAAATTTGCGGGTGCAGGTGCTGCGCAAAAACACATTTACAAAATAAATTTAATGGGTGCTACGGATATTTCCGGTACTAACCCCAAAGATGAGTTTGGATTAATGATCAATGATAAAACTATTGAGCAATCTACAGCCGAAGAATTGGCCGCAGCCAATATTATTCCTGTCCAAAAAGAATTGGTAGTCGATTTAGTTGCCGAACTAGGATACCCCCATGATAAATTGGAAGGTGTTTGGCTTGTTGATGACCACACGCTAGGTTTTATAAACGATGACGACTTTACCGTATCCGATAACGATGGAGATGGTGTAATAGAACAAAAGATATTGCCAGGCAGTACGGATATAGATGCTAGTTCGCTTTACTTGGTTAAAGCCAACTATAAATAGACCATTCTTACCAAGTTCATATATAAAAGCGGCTTACCTATTCTGGTGTAGGTCGCTTTATTTTATTAGAATTCCAGAATTAAATCGGTATCCAACGTGTTGCTCACAACCACATTGAACTGGTTCCGAAAATCGTTATAAGCCTCTATCATTTGTGCTAGCGATTCCTGAGGATCTGTTCTATAAAACAAATCGCCCTTTACCTTAAGCATATAGGTCTTAAATACTTTTTGCCTACTTTTTATCTGCGGAATATCAAATTCCTTAGGGTAAGTTGATTCTTCCAACTGCTTTTGTTTGGTAAGCATATCTTCAATTACCAAGCTTAAGTCCTCCCTATTGGCAACCGTGTGAAGTGCATCAAAACTAGTTTCTAGAGATGAAAACTCTATCCAATCTTTCAGCATATCTTCCGCTTTAGGCTTTATAGGAAGTTTCTTGGCCCATTTTTCCCTGCTTATTTCGCGGGCATTTACATCCTCTACGACCAGTTCTTGTTTCTGTTCTTTACAAGCTATTGCCAATAATAGCATCAGACTAAAAAAGAAGATTCTTTTCATAAAGCGAATGTACAAATTTTAAGAAGCGTTACCTTTATTCCCGAATTCATTTAACGCGACATTAATGGAAAAATCGATTCTAATCATAGGTGCTTGTGGCCAAATTGGTACGGAGCTAACATTTGCATTACGTACCATGCACGGAAATGAAAGTGTAATTGCGAGTGATATTCGTGAGGGTAATGAACATTTAATGGATTCCGGTCCGTTTGAGATTCTAGACGCTACCGATTATGATGCACTGGAAGAAGTGGTGGCTTATTACGAAATTACGGAAGTCTATTTAATGGCCGCTATGCTTAGCGCCACAGCAGAAAAATTTCCTATGCGCGCTTGGAACCTGAATATGAATTCGCTTTTTAATGTGCTCAATCTGGCCAAAGAGAAGAAAATAGACAAAATATTCTGGCCTTCCAGTATTGCCGTTTTTGGTCCCAACACTCCAAAAGAAAACACATCGCAAAGCACCATTATGGAGCCTAGTACCGTGTATGGAATAAGCAAACAATCTGGGGAACGCTGGTGCGATTACTACCATAATAAATACGGGGTTGATGTGCGCAGTATTCGGTATCCTGGACTAATTAGCTGGAAAACCATGCCTGGTGGAGGTACAACGGATTATGCGGTAGAAATTTACCACAAAGCACTTGCCGAAAGCGCATATACTTGCTTTTTAAAAGAAGATACGGAACTACCCATGATGTTTATGGATGATGCTATAAAGGCCACATTACAACTCATGGAAACCGATACTGAAAACGTGCAGGTACGTTCTTCATACAATCTGTCCGCCATGAATTTCACCCCTGCCCAAATGGCAAAAAGCATTCAAAAACACATTCCTGATTTTAAGATTTCCTATGAACCCGATTTTAGACAAGCCATAGCCGATTCTTGGCCTGCGAGCATTGATGACCAACAGGCAAGACAAGATTGGAATTGGCAAGCAGAATTTGATTTGGAAAAAACAACGAAAGAAATGTTGGGAAATTTGGCTCCCTAGTCAAATGACCCAACACCCTACCGTAAACTTATATACCCTACGCAAAGTAGTTTTTCCAAACTTTAAGTTATTTTTTTGCGTTTCTGGTTTCATACATCTGTTTGGATACGATGATAAAATCTGACCGACGGTTCTCAAAGTGTTTTTGATTGCTACATTTTACACCATTGGAACATTCGTTTTTTAAGCGGTATTCCCCATAGCCATAAGCGCTCTCAATTCTATCTGCATCAATACCTTTTGAAAGCAGGTACCTTCTTGTAGATTTTGCCCGGTTATCGGACAACTCCAAATTATACGCATCAGAACCTCTAGCATCTGTATGCGACTCTATTTTAATTTTAATTTCGGGGAATTTCTCCATGGCAAATAGCACCTTTTCAAGTTCTATTTCCGCCCTCTCGGTTACAGCATACTTGTCATATTCAAAATAAATAGGGTCTACCTTAATTTTCTCAATATCACCTTCTTTCTCCACCAAGCTATCAAAAGGGGTTAAATACACTTTATTATTCTTGGAAGGCTCTTCAGGGTTTTCTCCTGTTTCAATTACCACAGTTTCTTTAGAAAATCCTGCTCTAGAAAAAACAAGCACGTTTTTTTTATTACAAGGAAGAATCACATTGAAATAACCAAACTCATCAGTTCTATAAATGGCAACCAATTCATCAACTACATTTTTGATTTCTACATTGGCATTGGCTATAGGCTCTCCTGTTTGCTCGTTCAATACATACCCAGAATACTCTAGACAATCTACAGCTTTCACCTTTTCAAATTGATAAATATCATCATCTCCTTTTCCTCCCGACCGGTTAGAGGCAAAATAACCATTCCCTTTTTTATCCATTCTAATGAATGAAAAATCATCCATATTACTGTTTAAAGGTTTGCCCATATTAAGAGGTAAAGAATGATCTGTCTTAGACGTAATCACGGACCCGAATATATCTAACCCGCCCAGCCCATAATGACTGTCCGAAGAAAAATACAATACCTCATTGCTCACAAAAGGAAACATTTCCCTACCTCGCGTATTGATAGCAGGCCCCAAGTTCATAGGGTCTGAAAGTACATCGCCATCATTATTCAAATCCACCACGTAAATATCACTCTCACCAAATCCACCTGGCATATTAGAGGTAAAATACAAGTGTCTACCATCTGGACTCAAAGCAGGGTGCCCACAAGAGTATTCTTTACTATTAAAGCTCAAAGAAGTTACATCTACCAATTGGTTATTACGTATGGTTCCGCGTAAAATCTGCATATTGGACAATCCATCTTCATTAGCGCTCAGCTTATTTTTCTTCTTAAGATAATTACGGGTAAAATATACCGTCTGCCCATCCCAAGAAAAGCTCAAGGTAGCATCATGATAGGAAGATTCTAAATTCTCTAAATATTTCTCCGGAATAAAGTTAGGGTCATCTGGTCTTGTAATATACAAGTCTAAATAAGGCTGCTTGTTCCATGGATATAGTTCCCCGTTAGCCTTTATAGTATCTCTGGCGGAAGCAAAAATTAAGCCGTCATTAAAAAGCATAGGCCCAAAATCTGACTTCTTACTATTGAATGCTAAGTTAGTTGTGGCATATTTTTCTTTTTCCCCAAGTATACTGTCCAAATATTTCTTTTGAGCCAGCATCATATTCAACCTATCCTCATCTGTATAAAAATCACGAAGTACTTGGTCGGCTCTTTCATTTTGCATGCTAGCCTTAAGGCTTTGTACCAGTTTAATAATGTTACCTTCACCAACGTCTTTACCTTTGATCAGATACAATTTATCATACCACTTTACGGCCTCTTGATATCTGTTCATATTAAAATAGCTATCTGCTAAATGCTGAATAACATCAAGAGAAGGTCTCTTTTTCTCCGCTGCCAAATCGCTATACAACTCAACTGCCTTATCGAACTTAAAATCTGAGAAATAAGCCTTGGCTCTTTCTTCCTTACTTTGCGCAGTAACCATAAGGCACGTACCCATAAAAATATATAGTACAATTTTTTTCATGATGGTCTGTTTTAGAAAAATCTAGGTGACAACGCTCTTTTTGAAGCATCGAATAAATTGTATTTAAGAATGATCTCGTGTGAACCATCATTATAACTTTGAAGGCCAGTTACGGAGTAATCGTATGAATACCCCAAAAAGAAACTCTTAGAAATATGCAGACCCGCTAATGCACTAATAGCATCATCATAACGATATGCCAAGCCCAATGCCAAAGTTTCTTTTATTAAAAAATTACCTGATATATCTACTGTTATGGGAGCTCCGGCCACATGCTTTGTTAAAATAGCCGGTTTAAATTTTAAGTTATCAGAAAGTTCCATAACATAACCTGCCATTAGGTAATATTGGCTTTTTCTATCTGTTACTTCTAGTTCATTATCATTGTAGATTTGAGAATTCAAAAAATTGTGAGTAGAAACACCTATGTACCAATTGCTGCTATGAAAGTATGCGCCGGCTCCAAAAACGGGGCGCAATTTATTTACATTTTCAGCAAAAATAGGGTCCTGACCATCTTGATACGTTCCTTTGGACCAATCTACTTTAAGGACATCAACACCAGCATTGATTCCCAATGATAATTTGGTGAAATACCCTGTTGGTATCTCATACGAAAAAGTACCGTTTATATCAAGGTCGTTTGCAGCACCAATGTTATCATTAATGACCGTTAACCCTACACCAACTCTTTCTCGCAATCTTCCTTGTACTGAAAGCGATTGTGTCTCTGGAGCTCCATCTATACCAACCCATTGCGAACGATGCAAAAGAGTAGCCTCTAGAATTCCTCTAGCGGAATAGCCTGAGTTCAATACCGCTGTATTATACATATATTGTGTGTATTGCGGTGCTTGTTGACCGTATGCCGTGCTCATATTAAATGTGAGATAGCAGAGCATAACTATATTTATAATAGTATAAACTGATTTCATGATAAGTAAAGGTTTGGTGTGAATAGTTTAAAGAACAACTTGTTATCTGGCCAATTGTAACCAGCCCACTAGGTTTCTTTCTAATTCAGGTATCTTAATAGCGTAGTAGTAAGTTCCTGACGGCAAATGGTCTCCACTGCTTAAAACTCCGTTTACATTTGCTAGACCGTTCCAAGTATTACGATAGTCCGCTGTTTTATAAACAAGGTTTCCATTACGATTATAGATTTCTACTGTGTTAGAATAATCTTCTATACACTGTACGGTAAAAAAGTCGTTAAAACCGTCATTATTAGGCGAGAATTCATTGAATACTTTTAGACAGAATTCCTCTCCTAAAACCATTCCGCAGGTACCTACCTCTACATCTAAAGTGAGCATCTTACTTGGGCTGCATATAGAATCATCTGTATATGAAACACTAATTTGGGTATCAATTAACTCCGTCCAACGAACGGTTACCATGTTATCTGTAGAAGTTCCTCCTTCTGTAATAGTACCACCTACTATTGTCCAAACATAATCTTCTTTATCAGCATTGGTTTCATATGTATATGAACGCCCTCGACATACTTCTTCGGATTCACCAATTATAGTAATAGGAGAAATACCATCGGCAAAAATATTTGTCATAATTCTTAACCGTTCACTACTTTCACAACCGTTTTCGACTGCGGCAACATAGTACCAACGACCATCTTCTACGGGTGTAGAAGGGTCAATTGCATTTCCACGTAAACGACTATCGTAAAACACAACATTGGGTTGATCAACCTGAATATCCCCAACTGTGGGACCATCACTCTCACAAAATACTTGACTTCTAGAATTTGTAGTTGGCATTGGAACATCATTAACCTGTACTGTTATCCGTACCCTAGCCAATACGGATGCAGGTATACCCGCAATCCCTGCAAAATAAACCTCGCCATCAACCAAAGGTGTATATGCACTTAGTTCCACCCCTGCTGTAATGTCATTAAACAAAGCAATGTCATTTAGGCCAACTTCCAAATCTGCTATGGTAGCAAAATCCGAGGCACAAAAAACTTGAAAAATATCATCTATAATTAAGTCCGGTAAATCTACCAGTATCTCGTCAGACACAGAACACAAGGCACCTTGTACAAAAGCTTCGATTGTATTATCTACGTCCGAAACTAAATCTATTGCGTTTACAGAAATATTAAAAGATGAATCTGCAGCTACGACACCGTCAAAAACTTTTCCATTTATATTTAAGGATATAGGCTCACCAACCATAACATCTCCAGAAACAGTTCCGGTTACGTTTATTATATCGTTCCCGCTAAAAATATCAATTAGACCATTTAGATTAATCATTGGATTAGAATCAATAGATATTGCTTTTGAAAAGTCAACTATATCAACTTCAACCAATTGTAAATCCCCAGGGGCATTCTCGCAACCAGCCAAATCATGTTTTACCGATACAAAATAAGTATATGGGCCACCAGCTTCAGTAAGACCTGCTACGGTCATCACTCCATTAGAATCTATTTCATAGGCAGCGCCTCCAGAAACCATTCCGTCTGTGATTTTATTAGTTTTATTAGTATCAAAATACCACGAAAACGTACCATCTATAGAACTGGTTGGAACAAGGGATACATTATCTGAAGAACAAATAGGATTCTCATTTCCTAAAACAGTTATATCACTTGCTGTTGGAATAGGTTCTACAGTAATTAACACCTTAGTTCTAGGGGATTCATTAAGACAGCCAATTTCTGCAGCTGCCACATAATACGTAGTATCCGTATTCAGCACAGGCGTAACAAAAGCTTCACCTGAATTTAAAGTTGCCAATAGATTACCATCTTCTTGGGCATCATACCATCTTAGTTCAACATTAGTATCATTCTCTACTTCTGCAACTACGCTTGTACTAAAACCAGCGCAGATATTCAAATCATCTGCTGTAGAAGTTACAACTGGACTGGCAGGAGCTCTGAATACATCAAAAATCTTAAGTTCCTGATCAATGCCCACACCAAGTAAGGATGATAGACGCACAGTTACCCGATCAATAGGAGCTGTAGGATTTAAACCAACAATAGCAGTTTGTCCACTTTCTAATAGCCCCAATACATCTAAATCTAATAGACTTGATAAGTTTTCCGTAAATATGGGAATCTCCGCACCATTTTGACCAATTACACCAATAGAATTAGCAATACCCAATTGAAGTAAAGAAGGATCCATAGCCATTTTTATATAATAATTATCGCTGGTGCCTTCCTGGCTATCAAAATAGAAGGTTTGTTCAATACTGGCTAAAGCATCAACAAGCCCTAAACCTAATTCAGAAAAAGTATCGTCATCATCATCTATGGCTAATTTAGGATCAGTAACTCCTGCCCCGCCCAAACCTAAAAAATCTAGTGATAGACCATCTCCACTAAAAGAAGTATAGTTGGAATCACCACATGTAGCGTCTCCCTCTCCGTAATAGGCCCCAGATACATTCAAGTCCCTTTCTTGACCTAACCCTATTAAAGACCCAACACTGTTTGTTATACGAACTCTATCGTAAGGACTAGATGGGGTTAGAGCAAGAAAATAATCGCCGTTCATATCTGTTACAACACGGGCTTCATCCGTAGAAAACGCGTCAACTAGACCTGAATGGGTTAGAAGTACACTATCATCAATATTAAATGCTTCTGCGGAAAATTCTTGATTTCCGGCAAGGAGCGTACCAACAATATCAGAAAGTAAACCACCAAGGCTACCTCCTAATAAACTGGACAATATATCATCTTCAGTGGCAATCTTTATGAAACTTGTTGTATTTGCAGGTAGTGTATTTGGGTAAGCCAGTTCTAAATGACCTGCATAAGCACCCACACCTAAAAGGATACCCGAACTGGAACGTACGATTGAGTTGGTTGACAAATCTGAATCAATAGCATTATCTGGCTGGTATACTTCACTTTCACTTGTGATGGCATCAGCGTAAACCCTGTTCTGTGCGTAAGAGATAGCACTAAGAAATAACACCAAACATAAAAAAAATTGTTTTAGAGTAGTTTTATGTATCATAGGCAAAATAACTGTAGGTTAAGTCCTATAAAAAACAGTGTTTTCCCACACCTTATTGCCTATGCTATTATATACCATCGATAAAGTGTTAATTTTTTCGACAAACGGTTACTAAATCGACAAAATACAGTTTAATACTACATTTAATCGAATAAAAGTAATACAGTATCATATAGTTATAACCTACACGAATATCCTTATTGTTTATTCCTAATAAAAGCTATGGCATACAGAAACTATTTCAAAAAATAGGCCTCCTATTCCATAGGAAATAGGAGGTTACAAAATTGCAAGAAACTCTATAACAGACCAATTCAATTATCTTATTGAAAAAACAACTGAGTAAAGTAAAGAACACCGTTCTCATCTGCAGTAACACTAACCGCTGTATACTTAAAATTACCTTCCATTACTTTCTTGTGTGTTGGGCTATTTTTCCAAGCTTCAAGAACATCATCGGCATTTGTAAAATCCATACCTAAATTCTCAGAAACAAAATCGGCATTAGCTTTAACAGATAAATCAGAAGCTCTTTTATCAAAATTATCATGGCTGATTACCCCTTCGGAAATCATATACTTATTATGTGCATTTGCAAAATCGTAAGCTACACTGTTAAACTCAACTGCATTAAGACCAACGGAAACTCTATACGCATTAACAACATCCATAACCTCTTGTTCTATAGTAGAGATTTCTACTTCTTCAGTTGCTGTGGCAACCGCTTTATACAATTCATCCTCTTCCGTTGTTGAAGAAGTAGAACATGAAGTCATTAAAGTTGCAAGAGCGATAAGAAGTAAAATATTGAATCGTAACATAGCTTAAGAGTTTATTTTTGTAATTCGTTTCCTCCATTTATGAACGGTACATTGTAGGGTGCCTGAGGAAATTCTCTTAAACGGTAAGTTTTACTCGTTAAAGTGTAAAAAATTGTAAGTCAACTAGTTACAACCAAAAATTGTTAGATTTACATCGAAGATATAATACACTATACCGATGATTTGACACTTAAACGGAGAAAGAAATTAGTTGAACGATAGCCTCGTTTTGTCAAAATCGGTGAGGCACTAAAAAATGAGGATAAAAACACTTTCTTTCAAAAATCAGGCAGTATTGACTTGTAGAAAAGAAATCTTCTAAAAGGATGAAAATGACTCGAACTTTGGGTAACATATAGATATATTGAAAAGCAATTCATAAATATCATTTCATGTACAGTGGTTTTTAAATTTATAATTAAACATTCTTTTAGTTCTAAAATCAGTTATGGAAACTATGTGGATAGGAAACGTACTTAGTTTTAATGTTTGTATTCTAGTTCTACTTTAAGTTCATAATCATTATTATATAGTTAGGTTACTTTTTATTAATTGACTTAAACCAAATTAAATACCCTTATCCTATTGAAAAAACAACTGAGTAAAATAAAGAACACCGTTCTCATCTGCAGTAACACTAACCGCAGTATACTTAAAATTACCTTCCATTACTTTCTTGTGTGTTGGGCTATTTTTCCAAGCTTCAAGAATATCATCGGCATTTGTGAAATCCATACCCAAGTTTTCGGAAACGAAATCGGCATTAGCATCTATGGATAAGTCAGAAGCTCTTTTATCAAAATTATCATGGCTGATTACTCCTTCAGAAATCATATACTCGTTATGCGCATTTGCATAACCGTAAGCTACACCGTTAAACACTACTTCGTTTAAACCAACAGAAACTCTATATTCGTTAACAACATCTATAACTTCTTGCTCTATAGAAGAAATTTCTACTTCTTCAGTTGTTGTTGCAACTGCCTTGTACAATTCATCTTCTTCAGTAGTAGAAGTTGAACATGATGTCATTAAGGTTGCAAAAGCGATAAGAAGTAAAATGTTGAATCGTAACATAGCTTAAGAGTTTGTTTTTGTAATTCGTTTCCTCCATTTATGAACGGCACATTGTAGGCTGCCTGAGGAAATTCTCTTAAGTGGTACGTTTTACTCGTTAAAGTGTAAAAAATTGTAAATCAATTAGTTACAATGCGAAATAGTTAGATTTACATCGAAGATATAATACACTATACCGATGATTTGACACTTTAACGGAGAAAGAAATTAGTTGAACGATAGCCTCGTTCTATCAATATCGGTGAGGCACTAAAAAATGAAGATGAAAAACACTTTTAGCTTAAAAACGATGTTTTATTAGTTGTAAGAATAAATTTTCTGGAATTCCTGAAATCAGCGTTCCCCTTAACTATTTAAAATTCTATAGTATTTTGTAGATGGATTTCTAAATGCAAAATGAGGTTGTCATCTACTTCTAAGTAGCGACAACCGCATCATACATTTAACATCGGTTAAATTGTTAGTCTTATATATAAGGCTAAATACTAAACCTCAACTTTTTCTCAATAGCCACAATCATTTCGTTGGCAATATCTTTGCCGGTAGCATTTTCAATACCTTCAAGACCTGGTGAAGAGTTTACTTCTAATAATAACGGTCCTTTGTTGGAGCGGATGATATCTACACCAGCCACGGCAAGGTTCAATACTTTGGCCGCCTTTTGGGCTAATTTACGCTCTTCCGAGGTAATTTTTATTATAGAAGCTTTACCACCTTGGTGTATGTTCGCCCTAAATTCTCCTTTCTCTGCCTGACGTTGCATTGAGGCCACTACTTTTCCGTTTACAACAAAGCAGCGAATATCCTGACCATTGGCTTCCTTAATGAACTCTTGTACCAAAATGTTGGTGTTTACACTTTTGAATGCGTTAATTACACTCTCGGCCGCTTTATTGGTCTCAGCAAGTACAACACCTTTACCCTGGGTACTTTCTAATAATTTTATAATTAATGGAGCACCGTTAACCATTTTAATCAGGTCTTTGGTATCCATTGGAGATTTTGCAAAACCAGTAATAGGTATGTGTATATCGTTCTTAGAGAATAATTGCGATGCAAAAAGCTTATCCCTAGATTGGGTAATCGCTTCCGCACTATTTTGGCAATACACGCCCAAATTATCAAATTGTCTGATTAGCGCACAACCATAAAAAGTTACCGATGGTTTTATTCTGGGAATGACCGCATCAAAAGCATTTAGAATATTACCGCCCCTATAACGTATCTCAGGTGAACGTGCATCCAGCTTCATATAGGCATGTTCAACATTAAGAAAGACAATCTCATGCCCGCGTGCTTCCGCTGCTTCAATAATACGTTTGTTACTATACAGGTTGGGATTGCTAGCCAACAACGCTATTTTCAATCCGGATTTTTCCTTAAAATAGGGCGCATACATCTTAGTAATGGCCGCATCGTCAAAATCTTGTATTTGGTAGTTTACCGCCGAGTTTACAATATATCTATCATTTATAGCTTCTCTACCTAACAGCATACGAAACTCCATTGTATCACGGTTTGCCAAGGTAAGCTCTACCTCAAAAGTATCTTCACCCATTGTAATAGGCGTACGTACTACCAAGCGTTCTTCTGATATACCGGAAGAGCTTTTTACCATTCTACGATCTACCAATCTGGCTTGGCAGGGTATGGCAATACTTCGGTTTTCCTGTAAAGGACTCACCTCAAACTTTACCCATTCTTGGGTACCTTTCATGATAATTTTAATATTGGTGGCTTGTATGGATGATGTTTTAGCCCCTGAATCCACCCTCGCTTTTATAGCGGGAATACCCAAGTTTTCAAAAACACACCATTCTTCACTACCTATAATCTTTAAATCAGTCAAACTATACTTTTTTTCTAAGTTCAAAAATATCTTTCCTTCTATCTTTTAAATTGCGAACGGCCCCAAATTGATTGAGTTCGCGTAACAAATCGATATCAACATCTGCAATCAATATCATTTCTGTATTGGGTGTGGCCTCTGCTTTTATTCCGTTTGTGGGGAACGAGAAATCACAAGGCGTGAACACCATGGACTGTGCAAACTGAATGTCCATATTCTGTACGTTGGGCAAGTTGCCCACACTACCAGCAATGGCTACGTAGCATTCATTTTCAATGGCTCTTGCCTGCGCACAATGCCGTACTCTGGAATACCCGTTCTGCGTATCCGTCAAAAAGGGAACGAACAAAATATCCATACCTTCTTCTGCCAATAAACGGCTTAGTTCCGGAAATTCCGAATCATAACAGATTAAAATTCCGATTTTACCACAATCTGTGTCAAATGCTTTTAACTGGTTTCCACCCTGCATCCCCCAAACTTTAGCTTCATCTGGAGTTACATGTAGCTTTTCATAACGTTCCATACTTCCGTCACGCCTGCACAGGTAACCTACGTTGTACAAACGTCCATCAATCATTTCGGGCATACTACCTGTAATGATATTGATGTTGTACGAAATAGAAAACTCCGAAAACTTCTGTACGATAGCATCTGTATGCTTTGCAAGCTCACGAATGGCATCCGGCGTGGACAAGTGATTGTCCTTCGCCATTAAGGGTGCATTAAAAAACTCAGGAAACAGAGCAAAATCCGACCTATATCCGGATACGGCATCAATAAAATATTCGGCCTGCTGCAACAGCTCCTCCAAGTCTTTGTACGGCCGCATTTGCCATTGAATAAGGCCTAAGCGAATAACTGTTTTCTTGGCGGATGCTTTTTTAGAGGGTTTTTGATAATAGATATTATCCCATTCCATCAAAATCGCAAAATCGCTAGAATCTTTATCCCCTTCCAAATAACCTTTCATCACTTTGGCAGGATGAAAATCGTTGCTGATCTGAAAGTTCAAAACCGGATCGGCTATTTCTTTTCTACGCACCTTGGCAATATATTCTTTTGGTGTAAGCTCATCCATGTATTTATGGAAATTGGGCATTCTACCACCAAAAGCAATACTCTTTAGGTTTAATTTTTCGCACAACTCCTTTCGGTAATCATACAATCGCCTACCTAAACGAAGACCTCGAAACTGGGGCTTTATAAAGATTTCAATGCCATATAGTACATCACCTTCATCATTATGTGTCGCAAAGGTATAATTGCCAGTAATCTGCTCGTAAGTATGTTCGTCATCAAACCTATCATAATCTACGATAATGGACAGTGCCACACCGGCCAACTGTCCATTAATCTTTATAACGACCTGCCCTTCAGGAAATTTATCGATCAGCGATTTTATGTGCTTCTCTTTCCAGTAAGAGCCTGGCATATTGGTATACACAGATATCATGGCCGTTTTAAGCTCCTGATAATCATCAAGGTCCAAAAACTTCAACTCTATATTTTCTATTTCCTCTATTTTCATCGAATAGACATTAAATACATTTTTTGCTATCAATAAAACCTCGGGATAGAACAAGGGGATTCTCCGCTTGAACGACAAGCGCAGACAGGTTCGTTACAAACCCAATTATGATGTTATTCATCGTCTTCGTCGTCAGCCATGTCTTCTGGGGCTGGCTCAACCACTGCTTCTGGATCATTATCTTCAAAATCTTCGTAATCATCCTCATCATAATTCTCCATGGTATACTCTAGCTTCGCGCTGATTTTTACCAAATATTTGGTATCCTCAGTTAACACTTCAACAGCTTCTATACGTTCACCATTAGCATTTTTGAATGAAATAATATTTCGGTCATCATACCCATCAGGGTATGCCTCTACTAATAGTTTTAGGACTTCTGGTGTCAGCTTTTTAAAATCTACGATGACACGTTTTAAATTTGCATTTTCTTTTTTAGGGCTCATAAGTCTAGAAGATAAGCAAAAATTAACGGCGCAACAATGGTCGCGTCACTCTCTATTATAAACTTGGGCGTATCTATATCTAATTTACCCCAAGTGATTTTTTCATTGGGCACCGCACCGGAGTACGACCCATAACTTGTTGTAGAATCACTGATCTGGCAGAAGTAACTCCAAAACGGTGTATCTGTTCTTTCCATATCTTGGTACAGCATAGGCACCACACAGATAGGAAAATCTCCCGCGATTCCACCACCAATTTGGAAAAACCCAATTCCGTTTTCAGAATTATCGGTATACCAATCTGCCAAAAAGGTCATATACTCAATACCGGATTTCATGGTACTGGCTTTCAATTCGCCTTTCAACACATAGGAGGCAAAAATGTTACCCATAGTACTGTCTTCCCAACCTGGGCAAACAATAGGAAGGTTTTTTTCCGCGGCAGCGTACATCCAAGAATCTTTTAAATCAATCTCATAATGCTCTTCAAGAACACCGGAAAGTAACATTTTATACATGTACTCATGCGGCAAATAACGCTCTCCTTTTGCCTCGGCATCTTTCCAAATTTTGAAAATATGCTCTTGCAACCTTCTGAAAGCTTCTTCTTCCGGTATACACGTATCCGTAACACGGTTCAATCCTTTTTCAAGCAAAGCCCATTCATCTTTTGGGGTCAAATCGCGGTAGTTAGGTACACGCTTGTAATGTGAATGTGCTACCAAGTTCATGATATCTTCCTCAAGATTGGCACCTGTACAAGATATAATCTGCACTTTATCTTGGCGAATCATTTCGGCAAAAATCTTACCTAATTCAGCAGTACTCATAGCTCCTGCTAACGAAACAAGCATTTTAGAACCTTTGTTCAATTGCTCTTCGTACCCTTTTGCAGCATCTACCAGAGCCGCAGCATTAAAATGCAAATAATATTTTTCAATAAATTCGGAAATCGCTCCCTTAGTCTTCGTCATCTTCAAATTTTAATCCGTTAGTGTTTACTTTACTATCTACATCATAGGTATTGTCATACTCGTCATCTGCCGCTTCACCCATAAATTTATAGCTAAGCATTTTATAATACAATTTTGCAGCAAGAAAATCTGAAGATTTTTCTGACGGATTAGGGCATAGCTCAACAATATCAAAACCAACTACGTTTTTCTCTTCGAACACCTTTCTTAAAAACTCCAAAGTCTCGTACCAGAACAAACCACCTGGTTCCGGGGTTCCGGTAGACGGCATGATGGACGGGTCAAAAGCATCAAGATCGAAAGTAATTAAAACGTTGTCCGTCATAGCCTCTATAACCTTATCCATCCAATACTCATCTTGGGCCATATCATGAGCGAAGAATGTTTTTTCTTCATCCATAAACGACTTTTCAATACTATCCATTGAACGAATACCAACCTGAATCAAATTCGTAGTTTGGCTAGCTTCATGAACTGCACAGGCATGATTGTACTTCGTTCCCTCATACGACTCACGTAGGTCTGCATGGGCATCTATCTGAAGAACCGTTAAATTATCAAAACACTCATTAAAGGCACGAATGGTACCAATTGAAATAGAATGTTCACCTCCAAACAACGTAACAAATTTGTTACGTTTTATGTACTTTTTAGTTCTCTTATGAACCGCATTTACCACTGCTTCCGGCGAACTATTTTCTGTGATAGCTTCAGCCAAATGAATGCCTTGTTCATAGACTTCTGTATTGGTTTCAATATCATAAAGCTCCATATTTTCAGAAGCTTCCAAAAATGCCTGAGGGCCTTTATCGGCTCCTTTTCCCCAGGTACTTGTTCCATCATAAGGCACAGGTATTAAAATAACCTTTGCCGTTTCTAATTGTGCGAATTTATCGGGAATACCCGCGTAATTCTTTGTTGTGCTCATCTTGATTAAATGAATTTATAGGTTTGATGTAATTTTATTTTCAATACCAGCTTCACTGCCCTTATTTGCAGATTTCCCAGTTTCGTAACCTAAGATACTAAGTAAATCCTCCGCTTTTTGTTGCGGACTAAAAAGCTCATAGGTAAAGTTGCCCTCGGCATCTTTATCTATCAATATATGTTTAGGCTGTGGAATCAGACAGTGTTGCAAACCACCATAACCTCCTATAGTCTCTTGGTAAGCCCCTGTGTTAAAAAAGCCTATATACAAAGGCTTATCCCTTCTATATTTTGGAAGATAAATAGCGTTCATGTTTTGCTCACTGTTGTAATAGTCATCACTATCACACGTTAGCCCGCCTAAAAGCACACGCTCATATTCATCGTTCCAACGGTTAATAGGCAACATGATGAAACGTTTGTTAATAGCCCATGTATCTGGCAAAGTGGTAATGAAAGATGAATCTATCATATTCCATTTTTCACGGTCGTTCTGTTGTTTCTGGTAAAGAATTTCATAAATAGCTCCACCACTCTCACCTACGGTAAAACTCCCGAACTCTGTAAAAATATGAGGTACGGGCACATCTGCTTCTTGGCAAGTAATATTGATTTGATTTAAAATCTCATCGATCATATATTGATAATCGTACTCAAAAGCCAAGGAATTTTTAATTGGGAAACCGCCCCCTATGTTTAAACTATCTAAAGACGGACAGATCTTTTTTAATCTGGTGTACACCTTTAAACATTTAACCAATTCGTTCCAATAATACGCATTATCACGAATACCGGTGTTGATGAAAAAGTGAAGCATCTTCAGCTCCACCTTGTCATTATCTTTAATCTGGTTTTCATAAAAAGGCACAATATTTTTGTAGCCAATGCCTAAACGGGACGTGTAGAACTCAAATTTGGGCTCTTCTTCCGAAGCTATACGAATACCTATTTTAAAAGTATCATCAATTGCATCCGATAGCAAATCGATTTCTTCATAATTATCGATTATCGGTATACAGTTTTTGTGTCCATTATTAATAAGTCTAGCAATATTATCAATATACTGCTCGCGTTTAAAACCGTTACAGATAACGTATGCACTATCTTTTAGTTTGCCATCTTTTTTTAGTTGCTCAACTATATTAATATCAAAAGCAGAAGACGTTTCAATATGTATATCATTTTTAAGCGCCTCATGCAAAACATGTTGAAAATGAGAACTTTTAGTACAGTAGCAATAATGGTATTTACCTTTGTACGCGTTCTTTTCAATAGCCTTTGCAAACCAATTTTTAGCCTTATTGATATTGTCGGATATTTTAGGCAAATAGGTGAATTTTAACGGGCTACCATATTTCTCAACCAACTCTTGGAGTGGTATATTGTGAAATTTTAAATGCTCGTTCTCAAGTGTAAACTCTTCTTGAGGGAAAAAGTAAGTCTGATCGATTAGATCGATATATTTATTGTTCATTGTGAATTCTTGTGAATGAAAATCGGGATATTTTTTAACTAATGTGTGCTATATAAGTTATGAAATTGTTACCGATGGTATCATATAAGAATTTGTTCCTGAGTAGTAGGAATAAAAAAATAGTTGTGCTGGCTTTGCACAATTGAAGTGAAGAAATCGGAAGTTAGCTTTAAAATTCGGCCGCCCATCTGATGGGTTGCTATGAGATTTGACTTCCTAATCTCCCATAGCCCGAACATAGAAACACATTGCATGTTGTTCAGCTAAAAGCTCAAAATGCCTTCAGTTTTAACTCGCTAAAGACAGGACAAATGAAAACAAAAAAAATGTAAAAACAAGCGTTTTCGAAGAAATTACGATAAAACGATAAAAAAAGTTTTTACAGCTTAAAAAATGTTATGAAATACAGTGCAAATCCCTTATTTTTAAGTCTTTAAAACACCATAAGAAAAATGAAAAATAGCATAAAAAAACACGTTACCGGTATCATTTTAGGTCTTCTTTTGACCTCAATGAGCATACTACATGCCCAAGTACCGTCAAAAACCTACTTTTCTGAAGAGAAAATAGATGAAAAAACAATTACTCATGAGCTTCATTGGGATGGTGATTATTTTATACATACTGCGTATGAAAAGAACCCTGCTCATTTTAGAATGACCCGTGGCGGTTTTGCCAAGATTGAAGGGAACCGACTCGTGGTTTTGTTAGAATTCAATTCCAATTACCAAAATGATGAACTCCGAAAGCTGAGCATCCCTTTTAGACAAGATGGGGAGAAGCTAGTTCTGGACATGAAATCAGAAAAGGTGTTTACCCCAATCCCTTCCCAGTCCCAAGATTTAGACGGGCAATGGTTGTTTGCTACCCGTGGGCCGGATGAAGGACAAGAGCGAAGAGGAGAGGAAAACCCCAGAAAGACACTAAAAGTTTTAACTAACGGCCGTTTTCAATGGATTGCCTACCAAACCGAAACTATGAAATTTTCCGGCACAGGCGGTGGTTCTTTTACATCAAAAGATGGTAAATACACGGAGCATATTGAATTTTTCTCCAAAGATGATTCACGGGTTGGAGCCACTTTAAAATTTGACTATAACCTAAAAGAAAACGACTGGCATCATACCGGAAACAATAGCAAAGGAGAACCTATGTATGAGATTTGGGCAAAGAGAAAAAGCTAAAATTATATAATACGAAAACAAGTTATCAACAATTCTTATGATAAAAATATCGTAATTGATAAAAATAAAACACAATGTAAGCCTTCATGCGCCGTTATAAACGGACAATCATAATAATGATGGTATGAACCCCCTTACGAAAGAACAGATTAAAGAACTTGAGGAAAAGCTAGAAGAAAATAAAAAGAGGATAGACGAATTGGTGAAAAAATTCGATGTCTATGAAATTTAGTAATCTTTAAAGCTACTGACCTTGGCAACAACAGCACTTTAGTTGCTACCGCTATTTTTGAGGTATTACCAAAACGTACTGATTACAATATTTTCCATTTGTAATTTTAGTTCCGCTATAGCCAACGTGTACATTGCATCTAAAGAAAAGTGTATAAAGCACATAAGAAACTGCTTCGTTAGATTAAACCGGTATTCTATTTCTATTATATGTTCGGCCCAAAACTTTCCTACATATAATCTCACCAAGTAATCCTCACCTATTTTCTCCGTCTTGCTTTATTATAGTTGGTGCAGGTCAATCGTTACCAAGAGAATTTACACTCATGTGGCAGAAACCTCGTTTAAAAGCATAAAAGATCTCTTATCTTAGTTCCGCATATATAATATATATAGATCATATGATCTATATTCCTACGTTGTAAACAATTATCATTAAATGAGTTTTAAAGAAGTAAAAATGAATCAAAAAGAATTGAAAAAAATCTATAATAAATGGATTAGTTCAATATTTGGAATGCTTTTTTTTGGTACTATATTCTCTTTCATTTTTTACCTCGTTTATGATAGTCACTCCAAACCCTTTCAAATAGGTACATTGATGTTTTTAATAATTCTTGGATTTTTTCTTTTTATGGGTCTATTAAATCTCTTAGGATTATTTTTTAGTCCTAACAGCCTGATAAGAGATCTTAATCAAAAGAAGAAAATAATAACTAAACTTAAAATTGAAAATAAAAAGTTGACTAAAAAAGCTGGTTCGTATTTTATTTCGGGGTATGCAATATATTTTAATGACAATGAGTTTTTAACTACTTATGCGGTTAGTAAAAATACTTTTGAAAAAGTAAACATTGGAGATGAAATTTATCTAGAATGCTCAAAATTTGGAAAATGGATTATTGATATTCAATGGAACTCTGAAAGCATAGAAAATAGAAGCTATGTAAAATAACTGTTTACAATCGAGTGGATGGCTCCGCCATCAAATGACGGAGTGCACCCCTCACACCACCGTACGTACGGGTCTCGTATACGGCGGTTCGTAAATCATCAAACCAAGGCTCTTTTCACCCTTGGCACTATCTTCTAATTTAGGCATAGGCTACAACATGTGCTCCTATGCGAATTTTGAAGAGAATTACGTTCGGTCCTTCCTTGTTTGTGAGACCTCTAGGGTACTGCCCTAGCTCGTTTCCCGTAAGTACTATGACCTCTGCTGACTTCTCCATGTAGCTACACGTAACTTTGGAGACCTCCCCAGGTAAGAACATCTTCTTTCGCTCGATCCCTGCCGTATCTACATATCTACCCTTTTGATGTTCTTAGGGCGTTACAATGATGTGCTTGCTTACCCCAAGTAAATATGCCTCTGTATACGGTTCCTGTTCGTCAGTACCGAGTTTTGTAGTCTCGCTTTCTTCAGATGTAACCTCACGGTTACCACCCTTGCGACTTACTAATGCTTCCAGACGTTACTCCAGCGCATAAGGGACTTGCACCCTCTAGATTAATTAACTACTTTTCTGTAGTTAAAAGATGCCCATACTGGGCACACACAAAACCTATAAACAATACGGGCTTTGGGCTTAAACGAAAGGTTTGAGTATTTTTATGAGGTCGCGAAATCTTTGGGATTTCGTATTAATAAATAAAAAAGAAAAAACAAAACCAAAAGATTTCCCTATGTACGTGGCGGAAAGCAAACGCCAGTTTGCTCCCGTACTGTTCATAGCTAAAACGTTAGGCAACATTTAAAGAATGGCAAATTATGTAGTTTTAGATACTTCAATTTATAGAGAACTTGGTCTTAAGTTTAATGAAAACTTGGATTACAAAAATCTTTGCGCATTTACAATGAATACAGATGGCGAAGTCTTGCTATCTGACATAGTGCTGGAAGAATTCAGTAACTATTATGAATCGGTATTGAATTACAAAACAAGTGCTTATATAAAAGCTAATAAAGATTTAGTACGCGACCCATATTTTAATTCACCTAATGAAATTGAAAGTGGTGTAAAAAAGGAATTAGACAAAGCAATTAAAAATTTTAGAGACACTTTACAAAAAGACCCCATTCATAATCACAATATATCTGTTTTAAGACCTACTTTAATTAGTGGTTTAGTACTTACAAAATTCATATTAGATAGTAAAGAAACAAAAGATAGTAATATTCAGATAAGAGATTATTTAATATGGGATTCTGTTTTAAACTTTGCAAAAGAAGAAAACGAAGATAGGATAACTAAGATTGGTTGTAGAAAAATTACATTCAATAAAAGCATTGTCACTTTCATAACTAAAGACAAAGGTTTTGGGAAAAATGAAATATTCCAAAACCTCCTTAGGGAATACAAAATTGATAATTTGGAGGTAATAAATTCAATTCCAGAATTCTTAGAAAGAAAAGGGTTCTATTTTGATTTTGTAACATCTGAACTAATTAAAGAAAAAATTACTTTTAATCGCATTCTGAAGGATTTAAGCAAAGATATCGGAGCACTTTTGAGCTATGTTAGCGAAAGGTATAATTCAAATTGCTATGACAAAAAAATTGAAGAATCTGAAATTGAAAAAGTAGAAGTGCTAGAACATTATACTTATATCGATTCAAATGACAATAAACATAAATTTACCGCTAACTTAAAAGTATGGGTTAGAGTTGTTTTTGAGAAAGATGAAAATGGATATAAGGAAAGTTTAAAAATAGAAGAAAGTAGATGGAGAAGTTTAGAAACATATGATGAACAAAAAAGACCCTATTTTCAAAAACCTATAATGTTCTTTTATGGTGGATTAGTTAATCTAGACCGTAAATCAATTAAAAGTATTAGATTTTTAGATTATATACCAGATATGTATTTAGATGAATAAAAACGTTGCCTAACACTATATAGCAAATTGGGCGATAAGTGCTTAATCAAAAGGTTGTTGTCTATTTGCAAAGTCGCCAAATCTTTTGATTTGGTATTAAAAGAAAAAATTAAAACAAATTACAAAAGATTTAGCTTGTGGCTAAACCGAGAATAATCATTTATTTTCTGCCCAACTTGCCATATATTTAATGTTGGCAATAATTATAGAATGCGACCTAGAAGTCTTAGAATATTTCAAAAAAGAAAAGGTATTTATATTTCTCCTGAAAAATTGGTCGGTATTTTTTGGACAGCCTTGGTATTTTTAACGGCATATTTAAAGCAATCTCGCGGATATGATTATAATGGTTGGGACACTATTCTATTAATTCTATGGCTAGTTTATGTAATCGGACTTATGATTAGCACCTTCTTTCGCTATGAACGAGAAATAGGTAAATATTGCGGTAAATTGACTTTTTGGGAAGACAGAATACAAGTGGACGAGACAAATTATAACCTATCTCAAATATCAAAATTGGACTTTACTCAAGCATATGATATTAGAGGAATGTTTGTTAATTCTATGCTGGAATTCACTCCACACTTGTCCAATGGATTAAACAACGTAATGACTCTTGAACTGAAAAATGGACAAAAAATAAAATGTAATTTTTTACAAACCGAATCTGAAAGGCTGAGTCATTTTAAAGAAGTACTGACGCACTATCATAAAAATGGAATTCTTGGATGGTTACCACTTATTGACATATTAGGAATCGAAGATTATAATAAAATTCAGGACTTTAAAAAAGAAATAACGCATTACAACAATACCTATAGCAAATAGGGCATAAAGTGCTAAATTTAATGGCTTGGGTTTATTTACTAAGCCCGCCAAATCTTATGGATTTAGCTTTCGAACAAAAAAAATAAACAATAAGCTTTAGCTTCGTGCGTAGACGGAAACGAAAAGTTTCCTTGCCTCCGCACTACGCATAGCTAAACCGTTATGTGTAATTTGACAAAACCGAGACGAAACTAATGAACGAAATAAGTTTACCATATCACTTAATAATTCCAAGCCTGATTTCAATATTGGCTTTGGGAATAATATTTCTGAAAAGAAAAAAGTTATTCGCGAATGGAAAATGGAAATGGTTTTGGATAAGCACAACTGTATTTTTCGGAATTTATCTTCTGATTGTTGGAGGAGCGACTTATTCTGACATTACATCGGAACTGACTCTACAAAAATTTGACTTGAATGGAGAGGAAATCACGACTGAACAAAAAGAAGCGATGCAAAAAATGATTTCAGATACAGGACGGAATTTTTCATTTATAACTGGACTTATTTTTTCTGGAATTATATCATTGTTTGTTTTTATTTGTGGAAAAATAATTGAATATGCAAGTATGAAAAGAATAAAAACTACACACAACAAAGGTAACCGTTGCACAAGCCGTTGATTCTCCACGGACCGTATTCACATAAGCCTCTTTACTGAGCTTTTTTTATCTCGGGTCAGAATCGAGGCACGAAATTTCGATGTTTTATGCAAGTCCCGAACAAGTATTGAAGGGCACTTTTTACCAAGGCTGCCAAATTAAGCCGTCCCGCCCCACTTTTGGAACTTTTTTGTTCGAACTTCAGGTACTTCTTCAGATTATAGGCAATCGCCGAGAGGTGCATTGTAAGCTTCCCTTACAACCGAACTGATTTTAAAACGTGTCAATCTGCGCAATCAAAAAAGAATCGTTCTCGAATCTTTGCGGAATCGAATCCTAATCTACTTAGTGGAAAGTGTTTACTCCAACGTGTCGCTACTAATGACAACAAAAGTAACCGTTGCACAAGCACGTAATGATTAAAACAATGACCTCCATAACCGCTTTTTAAGGCGGTCTTGTTTTTTAAATACATTGCTTTTACAGGGCATGGAAACCAACTTTGGAGCTTGTGAAGTCCAGTTTTTACAAAAAGTGACCCCGGCAAGAATCGAACTTGCATCTAAAGTTTAGGAAACTTCTATTCTATCCATTGAACTACGGGGCCCATAAAACAAGAGGGCAAAAATAAAGTTTTTTTAGAAGTGTTGAAACAACCGGACAACTAATTTTTAAACCCTTTCAGGTAAAAAAGCCTTTGTAACTACTCTGTTATTTCCTTTACAAAATTAACGATCAATGGCAATGCCGGATAGACCATGATATGGTCATAACCATCAAGCTCCATGAGCTGAACATTTGTGTGTCCCAAAACCTTCATCATCCTATAAAAATAGGCTACCTCTTCATAACGCCCTAGCAATTCCAACTCACGATTGCCAGTTACCAACAACATTGGAGGGGCATCTTTACGAACGTGAAACAAGGGTGCATATTTGTCAACAATAGGTTGGGTGCCTTCTATTCCCATTTCCTTACGAATGGTCATATGGGTTATGGTATGCCCACTTAACGGAGCCAGACCTGCAATTTTATTGGCATCTATACTATGTTTTTTCAAGTAGGATTTATCCAGCCCTACCATACTGGCCAAATACCCTCCAGCAGAATGACCAGAAACAAAAATCTTATTGGCACTGCCATTATACTCCGAGATATTCTTAAAAACCCAGGCCACTGCCGCTGCAGCATCTTCTATATAAACAGGATGTTTTACCTTAGGATGCATCCTATAATTAACGGCTACAACAACAATACCTTTTTCCTCCAGGCCCTCTGGAATATTCTTCTCTCCATTTTCCAATCCTCCGCCATGAAACCAAACTACAACGGGAGCACTAACATTATCCTTAGGATAGTAAACATCTAACTTGCAGCGCTCTTTTAAGTATGTATCCTGTGATTGAGCGTCTTCTGGGTAATAGGCTATATTCTCTTTTAAAATGTACCCCTCCTGACCAAAGGAAGTAGTGACTACCATTAACAAACTGAAAAAAATAAACCTCGCCATACATGCCATACACCGTATTTTTAGTCTAAAAACAGATTAGGTAAAGCTAACGAAAACCAAGGAAATAAGGTTACCAAAATCAACACAACAAAACTGACCAACAAAAATGGAAGTCCTGCCTTACTGACTTCGCCAATAGAAATTTTACCAATACTGGATGCAACAAATAGACAGACGCCAACCGGTGGGGTTGTCAGACCTATAATTAAGTTTAAGACCGCTATCACCGCAAAATGAATTGGATCTACATCTACCGCCAAAGCCACTTTCAATAGAATAGGAAACAGAATCAGAAGTGCGGCAATGGTTTCCATAAACGTACCCACTATTATTAGAAGCAGGTTGATAAGTAAAAGCACCACATATTTGTTATCCGTAAAGCCTAAAATTTCGTTTGAGATGCTTTGGGGAATCTGTTCCGTAATTAAAATATATCCGAACAAATTAGCGAAACCCACCAGCACCATCAATGAGGCGGAAGTTTTCATACTATCTAAAAAGACTACCTGAATCTTTTTAAAATTCAATCGTCTGTAAACGAACTTTCCAATAATCAAAGCATACACAACGGCTATTATAGATGCCTCCGTAGGGGTGAATATTCCTCCAATAATGCCATACAGTATAATAAAGGTCATCAATAAGGACCAAAACGTATCAATAAAACCACGCCCCACCTGCTTAAGGGTACTTCGCTTATGTTTAGGGTAATTTTTCTTTACAGATATCACATAGGCCGTAATCAACAATCCTAAAGCCAAAAGCAAACCAGGTACGGCTCCTGCCAAAAATAGTTTACCAACAGAAAGTCCGCTTAAGGTAGCGGCAATAATCATTGGTACACTAGGAGGCACAATAGGGCCTATGGTAGACGAAGCTGCCGTTACCGCACATGAAAAACCGGTATCATAACCTTCCTTTTTCATCGCGGGAATCATGATGGACCCCATACTTGCCGTATCTGAGATAGCCGTACCGGAAATACCGGCAAATAGCATTGATGCCCCAATGTTCACCAATGAAAGCCCACCTCTAATATGTCCTAATAAATGATTACAAAAAGCGATGATTTTTTCCGTTAGGCCTCCTTGATTCATAAGGTTTCCCGCCATAATAAAACCGGGAACACTCAAAAGCACGAACACATCTATGCCCGCATACATTTTCATAGGTACAATAATCATTGGAATACCCTTTACTAAAATATAACTCAAACAAGACAGTCCGAGCGCAAAGGCTATAGGAAAACGCAACACAAGACAGACTACAAACACAAGAACGAGAATCCAAATCATGCTTTAGAATTTTTATAATTTTTCTGAATTCCTTTCCACAAGTAATAACTAATAGAAGCCGACATAATAAACATGCTAAAAAACGCAATGCCCATATTAAAACCCATACTGGGAGACTTCTCAGGAATACCCAACACCACAAAATGGATAGAGTAAATAGCCATAACGATAAACAAAAACAACACGATTACGGGAATAATCTTAACCAATGTACGCTGCATACGCACAGGGAACCGGCTAAAGAACATATCCAAATGAACATAATAGTCACTTTTCATGGCCAGACCGGCACCAAAAGAAGTTGCATAGATAAAAAAGAGCCTTGAGGCTTCTTCCGTCCAAGATGGGGTGGCAAGCGGTGTAAACCTGCAAAAAATTTGTAATAATACAGTAGCAATTAGCCCCCATGTACTTAACAACGCACCCACTTTTAAAATACGTCCAATAGCTTTATGAAGCATCCTTTTCTGTTTTCAGTTGACGGTAAATTTTTTGCATTTCCGGCGAAAGGCTATTGTAAATGGCTTCCTCACATTTTTGTTGAAAAGCATCTTTATCCACCTCTATGAATTCCATGCCTTTTGCTTTTAATTCTTCTTGAACACTTTTCTCATTCTCTAGAAAAAGATGGTGCTCGTACGCCTGCATATCCCTTGCGGCTTCCATGAAAATTTTCTTTAAATCCGGAGGCAGCCTTTGAAACTGCTTTTCGCCTATAACAGGATATACCCAACTTACAACATGGCTTGTTAGGTTCAAGTATTTCTGTACTTCGGAAAAACCTGCATTATTAATTAATGCAAACGGATTTTCCTGTGCTTCTATAGTGCCTTGTTGCAGAGAAGTAAAAACTTCCGAAAAGGCCATGGGCGTAGGTTTTGCCCCAAGAGCTTTCCAAAGCGTAACAAAAGAAGGAACGTTGGGTATTCTTACGATGAGTCCGTTTAAATCATCCGGATGTCGGATTGGACGGTTGGATGTTAAATACCTAGGGCCACGCTCAAAATGGCCTAGTGAACGCAAACCGGCCTTGTTTATCATTTCCTCCTCCATCAATTTACCAATTGGGCCATTGATGTATCTATTCATATCCGTAGAATCCTGCATTAAAAAGGGAAGCTCACAGAAGGTGGCCACCTCAAACCAATTGGTTAGGATAGAACCCGTAGTGGTCATATCTATAACATCTGCCTGAATGAGCCTGATGGCCTCAACTTCTTTGGCCAACTGCTCGGAAGGATAAATCTCTACCTTGATTCGCCCTTCGGTTCGTTCTTCAAGAATTTGTCCAAAATACACGAAAGCCTTAAACCACGTGTGTTCTTCGTTCACCAAAAGAGCGGTTCGCAACAAAAATTCCGGTTCCGGTTTATCGGATTTACAACTATTAAAGCTGAAGAGAATGAGAATACAAAGAATGGTCTTTTGAAAAAGAGAGTTGGCTAACAATTGTCTGTACATGGTCTAGTCTTCTACTTCAACAACCATTTCAATTTCTACAGCAATATTACCGGGCAAAGAACCCATACCTACTGCAGCTCTAGCATGTTTGCCGCGTTCACCAAAAACCTGGACCATTAAGTCTGAACATCCGTTGATAACTTTAGGTTGATCCGTAAAATCAGAAACGGCATTTACCATACCGCGAACCTTAACAATACGCTTTACCTTTTTAAGGTCTCCCAATTCCGATTTTAAGACGGAAATTTGATTGATAGCCGTAATTCTAGCGGCTTCATACCCTTCCTCAATAGTAAGGTCCGCACCTAGTTTACCGGTTATATTTTCACCATTAGCTTTAGTTGGGCCTTTACCCGCCAAAAAAATTAAATTTCCCGTACGTACCGCATTTACATAATTGGCCATAGGGGCCGAAGGTTTTGAAAGTTCTATTCCCAACTCTAAAAGTTTGGCTTCGGGATTATATTCGGTTTCCTCTTGAGTGAATCCGCTAAACGAAGCAAAAACGGAAATACATACAACTAAAAACAGTCCTTTCATAAAGTTTGAGTTCAATCTTAGAGCTACAATATAAGGATTTCTTACATTTCTTAACACCCTAAAAAACAGAAAACAAACTTTTAATGGGTTTCAACTAGTTTCATATATGAAACTAGTTTCTAAATCCTATGTAGTTTATAAGGATAGACTCCACCCGCATTCCATTGGCAAACGTATAGATTCTTATCATTGTCTACACACACATCATGACAATGCTTAAAAATGGGTTTTTCTTGGAACATTAACTTTAATTTTCCGTTCTCGTAAACCGGCTCAGTACCACCCGGATTAGAGATTACTTTATTATCCTTGTCCAGAATGGTTACAAAGCCCTTGTTCGCATGCATATTGAAATTACCGTCTTCCATTCCAAAGCAAACCCCGGAATATACATTTTCACCATCTATTACCGGTCTACTTACGAAAAGTCCGGGCATATAATAATCCTCAATATAATCACCCTCCAAAGAAAATCTTTTGAAAGAATTTTTTATCCGCGCGGTACATAATAAAGTGGGATTGGAAGGGTCTCTATAATCTACGACAACCCCATGTGCTTGTTTGAATTTTTCCGGAGAAAGAAAACTATCACCCCCAAATTTACGAATGAAATTTCCTTTAGAATCGTATTGCAAGATAAATTGAGAACCATACCCATCTGCCACATAAATATTTCCGTTTGGACCAATAGCGGTTTCCGTTGGTTTAAAAGGCGCATGCAGATCATAAGCTCCAATTTTAGTAGGTGATGCAATTTCTAAAAGAACCCTACCATCTAAATTGGTCTTTATAACCCTTCCTAGAGAAGGGTCCGTGATATATAAAAATTCAGCTCCACCTTCCTCATGAATGGTAAGGCCATGTGCACCCGGCAAATTGAGTGTCCAGCTATGCAAAAGCCCTCCAGATTTGTCATAGATTAACACATTGTTCTTAGCATGATCGGTAAGCATAATTAGCCTACCTTTTTTATCCATCACCATTTCATGGCAATTGTTAACCGGATATTTTTTAGGATCTAAATCTCCCCAACCCACTTCAACCCTATATTTAAAATCACCGTGACCAATTATTTCTTCACTCAGATTTACTTTTGAATTATTAATATAGAACGGCACAGTGGACATTGCTAAAAGCCCTCCTGTACCCATGGTTGTTTTTTTCATGAATTCTCTTCTTGTTGACATGCTAACTAGGCTAAAATATCTTTTACTACATGACCATGAACATCGGTCAAACGGTATCTTCTCCCTTGGTGTTTAAAGGTAAGCTTTTCATGATCTATACCCAATAAATGCATTAGGGTAGCCTGAAAATCATGTACATGTACCCCGTTGCGAGAAACATTATAACTAAAATCATCGGTTTCGCCGTAGACCATCCCCGCCTTCACTCCTGCACCCGCCATCCACATGGTAAAACAACCCGGGTGATGGTCCCTGCCATAACTTTCCGCAGTTAGTCTACCTTGCGAGAAACTAGTGCGCCCGAACTCTCCGCCCCAAACTACCAAAGTATCCTCTAGAAGTCCACGTTGTTTTAAATCCGTAATTAAACCAGCTGTTGCTTGATCCGTACTCAATGCCTGTCTTTTTATACCATTGGGAAGACCACCATGTTGATCCCACCCCATGTGATACAACTGAATGAATTTTACATCCTTCTCAGCAAGTCGTCTTGCCTGAATACAATTTGCAGCATAGGTTCCCGGAATTTTAGCATCCTCACCATATAATTCATAAACATGGTCCGGCTCATTGGAAGTGTCTACAGCATCCGGCACCGAATTCTGCATACGGTACGCCATTTCATATTGATTTATTTTAGATTGAATTTCCGGATCTTTCCAGATATCATACTGTTGGTTGTTCAATTCGGAAATATAGTCCAATGCACGCCTACGGTCATGATCATGCACCCCATGCGGATTGTTCAAATACAACACCGGATCTTTCCCAGAACGAAACTGAACTCCTTGGTGATGAGAAGGCAAAAATCCATTGCCCCATGCCGCCGAGCTTAAGGGTTGGGCGCCTCCTCCTTTGGAAAGCATAACTACAAAATTGGGTAAATCCTTATTATCACTCCCCAAACCATAACTTAACCACGACCCAATTGAAGGCCTCCCGCTTAACTGGGACCCCGTTTGCATAAACATAACTGCCGGCTCATGGTTAATGGCTTCGGTATACATTGATTTTATTATACATAGGTCATCTACAACACCAGCAGTATGGGGGAAAAGTTCACTCACCCAAGCTCCGGATTGACCATGTTGTTTAAAATCGAAAATGGACTGCACCAAGGGAAAAGTACTTTGCGAAGTTACCATTCCAGAATTACGCTGTGTTCCCCTAACCGAATCAGGTATTTCCTGACCATGCCATTTTGCCAAGGAAGGTTTATAGTCAAACGTTTCTATTTGAGACGGACCACCACTTTGAAATAAATAAATAATGCGCTTTGCCTTGGCGGGAAAATGGGTTCCGCCCAATGCCCCTCCATTGGCATTTACTAGCGAAGGCCTTTTGGAAACCAACAAATCGTTGGCAAAGGATTCCGTTGGTCCTAAAAGACTGGATAGTGCAATAGACCCAAACCCCAAGGATGCCTTCTTTAAAAACCCCCTACGGGTATCTTCAAACTTTTTTTGTTCATGAATATCTCTCATAATCTTCTTCTTATCGTATGGTGAATCCTTCGGTAGTATTCATAATTCCGTTAATAACCGTTGCCAATGCTGCTACTTTAACAGGATCGGAGGTGTTTTTAATTTTGGTTTCGCCCATATTCAAATAGGCGATCGCATCTTCTTTATTGTTCGAAAAGCGCTCTAACTCTTCGTCAAGAAATTTCTTTAAAATCGATAATTCCTCTTTTGAGGTCTTTCGTCCTATACTCAACTGAAATGCCTTCTTTAACTGTAGTTCTTTATTTTCTTCAACCTCATCAATCAAACTTTCGGCAAGGACATATGAAGCTTCTATATATTGGGGATCGTTCAAAAGCACTAATGCTTGTAATGGCGTACTGGTCTCCCTTCTCTTAACCGTACAAACACTACGGTCTCCGCCATCAAAAATTTGCATAGACGGTGGTGCCGAGGTTCGCTTCCAAATCGTATAAAGACTTCTTCGGTACAAACCCTCCCCTGGCTGCTGTTTGTATTTGTAACGCCAAGGTTTGTTACTAATTTCGTCCCAAAGCCCTTCTGGCTGATAGGGGTAAACACTTGTTCCTCCAATTTTTGAAACTAATAGCCCACTGATAGCCAATGCATTGTCCCTTACCATTTCCGCAGTCATTCGCATACTAGGTCCTCGCGCCAATAGAATATTGTCCGTATCGATCTCCAACAATTCCGGGGTTAGTTCAGAGCTTTGCCGGTAGGTAGCAGACATAACGATTAACTTTTGTATTTTCTTGATATCCCAACCGGACTCCATAAACGCTACGGCAAGCCAATCCAATAGCTCAGGATGCGAGGGCAAACTACCCTGGTTGCCAAAATCATCAGAAGTGGCCACCAACCCTTGTCCAAAATGCATTTGCCATAAACGGTTCACAAAAACTCTGGCTGTTAACGGATTGTTCTTATCGAACAACCATTTGGTCAACCCTAATCTATTTCTTGGCAAATCTTCACTAAAAGGCATTACCGCTTCGGGCACGTCTGGCTGCACTTCTTCCGTAGGAGCATCGTACATCCCACGATCAAGAATATAAGTAGGTCTGGGCTTTGGCAAATCTCCCAAAACCATAATCTCTTTTATAGGTTCCAGTTCATCCATCTGTTTTTCTCTTTGTTCCTTCAGTTTAATCCTTGTCCTTTCCGTTTCCTTGTCTATACTCAGATAATAGAAATCCGTAATTAATTCCTTTTCACTACTTTTTACTCTATCCATTGCCGTTTTTGGGGCTATGCTGTAAAGCACTTCCAAATCCGATAGTTGCCGGTTATAAATCCTGAGATTATCCACACCGCCATCCTTAAAAGATTTAAACTTGCCACTTACCCCTACAGTGAAACCGTTAAATGCGTAGTTATGCGCATTTTTCTTGAACAGTATAGATTTATACAGGTTGTCTATTTCAATTTCTACCGGCACCTCTTTTCCGTTTACGTAAATATTGACCCCATCCGCTTTGCCCAACCCATCATAGGACACGGTTACGGAGCTCCATTCTTTCTCAGGTATAGATTCCTCCGTTTTTACTTGAATGGCATTGGATGGCCAGGAACGCGCAATTATAAACTTAAGCCTGTTATCCTCTAGATGCATGGAATACCCTTTTAGCCCTTGCCTAACTTCTTCGGAATGCGTGAAAATTGCGGCCTCTTCATAGTTTCTATCCGGCTTAACGGCTATGGAAACGGTGAAAGGATCGGATTGATCAAACCATCCTACTTTTCCGGGCATCCTCATAGTGGTATAATCACCAAGAAACACAGCTTTTCCGTTTATCCCATTCTCAATTATAGGCTCTTTGATGGTTACCGACCGTCCATCACCCCCACTATTTTCGGTACTGAACGATTTCTTATCTTCTGATGAAAACGAATCAAAATTTAAACTGGCCTGCAATCCTTTTTTTAAGCTTTTTTGCAACACTGTCTCCAGAACCAATGGTTTTTTAGACCAAGTACGTACCTCCTCAGGTGTTTCCTTTTCAACAGATATCAATTGTTTTTGTGTTAGATTGATATCCCTATCAATGAACTCCAACACCTCTTTTTGCTCGTCATTGGTCAATAAAAGTGAAGGTCCAGGTACTTGACCCGGCCCATACACTGGTGTCCCAATCTCATTTGTACTATTGAAAAATGCAAAAAGCTCATAATGGTCTTTTTGGCTGATCGGGTCATACTTATGGTCATGGCATCTGGCACATTCCACACTCAATCCTAAAAATGCTTTACCAACAGACAAGGTACGATCCGCCACATACTCTACCCGGTACTCCTCAAAAACAATTCCCGCTTCAGAGTTCTTTTTATGTAACCGATTAAAGGCCGTTGCTAAAATACTATCCTGCGATGGGTTTTCTATAAGGTCTCCCGCTAATTGCCATGTTACGAACTGCTCGTACGACATATTTTCATTAAACGCCTTTATGACCCAATCCCGATACGGACTAAAATCGCGATGTTTATCATCCAAATACCCATCACTATCCGCATAACGAGCAACGTCCATCCACTCGGCAGCCATGCGTTCTCCATAGGCAGGTGAAGCCAAAAGGCGATCTACCACTTTTTCATAAGCATCCGGCAATGTATCATTTACGAAATCCTGAATTTGCAACAAAGTTGGTGGCAACCCTATTAAGTTGAAACTGAGGCGGCGAATGAGATGTTCCTTTGAACCTTTTTGTGAAGGACTTAAGCCTTTACCTTCCAATTTGGCCAAAACAAATTGGTCAACAGTATTATTTGGCCATTCCTTATTCACTATGTTCGGAACGCCTTCTTTTTGGGGATTTATAAAAGACCAATGCGGCTTGTACTCCGCTCCTTGCTCAATCCACTTTGTGATGGTGGCTATTTCATTTTTGCTAAGTGTAATATTAAACTCTGGAGGCGGCATTGTGATGTCCGGATCAGTAGATAAAATACGTGTAACAACTTCGCTCTTTTCCGGTTTATTAGGAACAATAGGATGCTTTCCCGAACCTTCTAAAGCCTCATATGCACTTTCTGCAATATCTAAACGAAGGCCCGCTTTTTGATTTGCCATATCCGGTCCATGACAAGCAAAACACTTATCGGACAAAATAGGTTTAACATGGTAATTGAAATCTATTTTCTCTGGCAATCTAGCCATTGCCTCTTCAATTTCGTCAGGTGCATTCCATCCACAACTGTGTAATAACATGATGCAGAGTACAGAAAAAAATCTCGATAAGAATCGCATTGGTTTTGGAATTTTCTTCAATATACGACCGCATTTTAACTGTTAATGAGTTAAAAAACAGTTTCATTAACTGTTAATAATTTTAATTATCTTTAAAAAATTCCTTCTTTGAGGCTATGAATACCAAGGATTACCATACGTATGTCAATAAAATAATTTCCAGCAAATCTTTTGGCAATTCAACCACTTATGCCAATTTGCTCAGGTACCTCGTTCAATGCACTATAGAGGAAGACGTGCCAAAAGAAACCACAATTGCCACAGAAATATTTGGGAAAAAGGAATTTGACCCTTCTCAGAGTACACTCATTAGGGTTTACATTTATAATCTTAGAAAAAAACTGAGAACATACTACCAAAAGGAAGGGATAGAAGACCAGATTATTCTGCGCATTCCAAAGGGGAGTTACAAAGTAGAGTTTGATAGTAGAAAAAAAGAGCCCAAACCATCAAATAAAATCATAACCAAAAAACAGCTTCTATTTTTAGTCTCATCAGTTCTCCTTTTATCAATTATCGGAAATTGGTTTCTCTGGACAAAAAATAGGCAGCCAAACCCCTTTTCAGAGTCTGTCCTATGGACCGAAATTTTCAATTCAAAAAAACCAATGATATTGGTATTGGGGGACCTCTTTATTTATCGTGAAATTAATACCACTACCCATAAAGAAAAGGTTATTCGTAATCCCTTTATTAATTCAGAAACTCAACTCTACGACTCCCTTCCTTCCTCGTTGAAAAATGAGTATGAACCTATGGAGTATAGTTTTCTAATTAGAAATAGTACTGAATGGGTAAAGGACGTAGGTAAAGTTTTGACTTCAAAAGATAAAGACTTTAACGTGCGTACAGTTTTACGTTTTAGCCCTAAAGAACTTCCTGAAAACGACTTTATGGTTGTTGGAATGGCAAAGACCCTAGGTATTTTCAAAGATTACATCAACAAGACCAGCATAAATTACAATGCGGATACGGATAACTTTAATTTCAAGAACACCTCAACCTTTTTTAAACCCAGTGGAGATGCTGAAACCTACCATAAGGACTACGCTTTAATCATAAAGGCGCCGGGACCAAACAATAATTCCATCTATGTTTTTGCGGGTTTGTGGGATACTGGCGCATCACAGAGCCTGAAAAATTTCACCAACCCTATATTGGTCCAGCAATTGGAAAACCGAATGAAAGCCGACTTAGGAAAAATACCTGCCTATTTTGAGGTCTTTATGGAAGTAAACGGTATTGACAGAATGGAACTGAGTTCAAAGATTCTTCACGTGAAAGAATTGGAATTGGATTAATTTTTTTTTGTCCAATACCTTTATTTGCTAGATTCTTCCATTTTTTCTCTCATTATTTTCTCCGATTCCGCATTCCAATATTTACAATCAAGTTCAAAAAAAACAGAAGTATAAGGTATAGTAAAATCAGTTTTTACTACGAGAATATTAAATTGCTTAGAAGCTCTATCCAACATGCCAATAATATCTTCATGAATTATCTTTTTGGCTTCATTTGCACCAATTACATCCTTTAAAGATTCACGATATTCGGTTATTCCCTTGGCCATGTTTTCATCAATATAATCGATTTCCTTATCCAAATAAACAATCGGTTTTATATGCCCCTGCCGATCAAGAACTTTCTTAACTGTCTCTAAGGTCTGGACATGCCCAGAAGTACTTCTAACCATAGTAATACCCGGACTGCTTTGTAACGGGTAGGCCTCATCAACCACTACAATCCAATTTCTATGTCCTAAGAATTTTATCTGACCCTGAAGAACGTCTTCCCAGGTTGAGCCATTTTCTCTAATTGACTCTAATTTTGGCGAATTAGGATTGGTATCTACACATCCAACAACCAAACAAAGCATGAGGGATAGAACTATATATTTTTTCATTTTAATTTACTTTAAATTGATGTCTAATATATCTTTTGCCCGAAGTAAAATAGCATTATCGATTAAAATTTTAATTTTTTGACCATCTTGCTCATAGGTGGATCTTATAGTTTTTCCATTCAACTTTAGCGCTATATTATTTACATGTAATCTATCATCTATATTAATCGTAATTGCGTTGAGTTTTAGTTTACCATAGCTTAGCTCTATTGTATTTGTCTGCCCCTTAACATCTCTATTCTGGGAGAAACTCCCCCAACCTTCAGCAGCGGAAAAGAAACTTTTAAAATCATCAGGACGTAATCTAGGGTTAAAACCGATATTTCCTTGAGGACCATCATAAGTAAATCCGCTAAGAGACAACAATACGTTCCATGAGTGCATGGCGCGTGAGTAGTGATTTGATCCTTCCACCTCGTTCCACGGACTTCTTTTTGCTCCGTCATATCTATCGTCAATGGACTTTAGTGCTACCAGTGCTTCGTCTAAAAGACTTTCGTTGATCATATCACAAGATGCTTCGTATTCAAGCCCGGTCCAAACATTGGTTTTGTCATGGGTATTCTCAAACTCTTTGGGTCTCTCATTAGACCATCCCCCATTTATCATAGCCGCCTCTCCGGTAGCTGCCAACGTTCTGGCATTTGGTTTTTCGAAATTATAGATGGTAGCTATGTCTGGTGTCCAATTATACTTAAAAATGTTTTGTGCGGCTTTTTTTACCTTTTCAGGTTCAAGAATATAACCCAAACCAAGTTGATGTGCCCAATTCTGACCGAACAATTGTTGAGCATCACAAGCGGTACCTTTATAATAGCCCGATTGGCCTGCATTGAACGCCTTTATGTAGCTCTCTGCATTATCATCTATTTCCGAAGGTAATTTAAATCCGTTTTTTACGCCAACATTTCCGTTAAGGCCCACAGGGTAGAGGTGGACATAAAACTGACCGTTCCACATTTCTTCGTTCATAAACTTTTGTCCAGATTCAAATAGTTTATGGTAACGACTGGCCAGTTCAGGTTCTCCTTTTACCTTGGCCATCTCTTCGGCCGCCCGTAATGCGGCAAGGTATAAAGTGTTGTTATACGGATTGGGGCCGTACCACATGGGATCCCAAAAGGTCTGTTCACCTTCCAATACCCCATTTGGTTCTAGACCGATTTCTGCACCATCTTTAAAAATATGATATCCGATTGCCATTTTTACTTTCTCCCAAACCGTATCCAAGAATTCATTGTTCGGAGAATTTAAATGTTCACGATAAGCCTTTAATACATACCCACTCTGGGCATCTGAGGCGTAACTATGGGGAACTTCTGGCTTGTTTACTCCGTACCCTCTAAAATTGATTCTACCGGACGGACTAAAACCACTGTATTTTTCGGTACTATTGAAGTCTTGTAACAAACGTACCGAACGTTCCAATTCTGGGAACAGTTTAGAGATAGCAGTTACAAAATTGTACACATGACCGCAAGTGCCTTGGCAGAAACCGATACCCTCGTAACCATATAAGCGCCCATTTTCCCAAATAGAAATGTTACCCGCGGCCAAGGTTGAGACTGGCATAGTAATTCGGTTGGCCAGCCAATATGGTAAAGTGGTATTAAAATACGTTTTGTTAAATCGCTCGGTTTCCTCATATAAACGATCAAAGTTTAGGGCAATATATTCAGCAACTTCGAAGGAATTTGAATACCAGTTGTTGTAAATGTGACCTACCCAACCCGGTGCCTCTGCCATGGCATCTTTATATCTTTTCCCATTTTCATATTTATTAGGAAAGTACCAACTCACTAAAAAAGTAATTTCTTTGGCCTGACCAGGTTTTAAATTGACGGTCGACCCTACTTTTCCCCATTCTGGGCTATCTGAAACATAAACTTTCAAATTACCTGCATTAGGGTCTTCACTCACCAATAACTGAGCCTTATGATCTAAGACACTTAAGGAAAAACCTCCCAATTGAGGATGCTTGGCCAAAGCACTATCTTTCACTTTCGGTTGCATTTCAAAAGAAACTCCGGATAAGTTCTTTTTTCTAAAGACCGAGTTAACATGAGACACTTTTGACGCATCAGGAAATTCGATATTTTTCAGAAATCCATCAACGGAAACTTTTAGTTTTTCGCTGCTTTTATTTTCAACAGTGTATTTAATTACGGTGACCGGGTTTGCAGAACTACGGACGCTCAAGGGCACAAAAGGGGAAAAAACTTCTGCATTTACCTGCAAAGGAATATCACTGTTTTTACTTCTGTATTGAATTTGGGCCATTGGGTACTCGCCAATAAAACGAATATCGTCAAAATCACTGTTATTCAATTCAAAGGTGCTTTCAGAACCCTTTTCAGTCTCAATTTTTAGGGAAAAGGAGTTTTCTATTTTGGATGTGGGCATCTCAGGATGCAGGTAATTGTACCCTGTTGATAAACCATGACCACTATTCGGTCGTTCTAAAACATTATAGACCGATTCGGTAAAGGCTAGCCTTCCATCGGAGGTTACATTGACTTGTCCAGCGCCGATTCCACCACAAGGCATGTAAATATAATTAAGCTCATCGCCCGTATATATTTTACGTTCCCCTTTTTCGTATAGCGATTTCACCCAGATTGAATCGAGGTTCTTTTCTAAAGGAATATAAGGTACTTGCTCTTGAGCAAAACTTTTAAGAAAACCGGATATAAAAATCAGGATTAGCCAATAACGGACACACATCTGAACTTCGCTTTTTTCAATATTCATGTAAATACGGTACTTCTATTTTAAATATGGATTAAATCAAATTTTAGTTGATCGCAAAAACTATACGCTGAAGCCTAATTGGCATTTTTAAAGTGTATTTGCAGCGATTGATTTTCCTCAAGTAGAATATCATCTTGCAACGTTACCACTACCTTATCTAGACTCTGATTGAACTCAAAGTTTTTCAATTCTCTCCCATTGACATTTAACACGGCCTGAGCGACCCCAAAATTGACCGGTACCTCAAACGCGAGCATTTTCAATTTTACTTGACCGTGTTTTATGCCGATTTGTACCTGCTGTTCTTTTTTAGCTATTTTTTGCTCAAAAGTGCCCCAACCTTGTGCTGTAGTGAAAGGTGCTTTAAAATCCGTAGGTGTGATTTTTGGTGCAAAACCAATGTAACCTTTAGGTCCGTGGTATTCAAACCCGGTGGCCGCAATAAATACACCGTAACTGGCCATAGACCGCGAATAATGTATTCCCCATTCTACTTCACACCACGGGTTTCTTTTTGAACCATGATATCTATTATTATGCATATACCAAGTATGTGCCAATGAACGCAACGGCATCTCATGTGACATCATCAAATGAGAGAGGGCATATTCGTATCCGTTTTGACTTTCGTTATTGTAAGCTGCAAATCTAGGATTGCCTTTTTCCAACACCTCAGACCCGCCATTAGGCCAAGTACAGGCAACGAATCCTCCTTCACCTGTCATGGCATACCATCTGCCTGCCGGTTTAATTTCACGGTATGGGCCTACATCAGTGGTAAAGTTAAATTTCCACAAACTATTTAGCGCCTCGGTTACTTTACTTGAATCGATAATTTGGCCAAGACCTAATTGATAGGCCCAGCTTTGACCGTATAATTGACTGTATTCACATCCGTTATAAACCCCCGGTGAGTGAGGGTGTTCTGGATCGCCTTTTTGAATAAAATATTCACCATTGAACAAATTATTTTCAATAAAATGCTTTCCCTTATCGGCAAGAGAAATACAAAATTGGGCATACGCCTCATCTTTCATTTCTTGTGCCATAACGGCCATTGCACGTAAGGCTGACTGGTATTGTAAACTCAACCATGTAATTTCTCCGTACCAATCAGCATCTAGAGTATTGTGCTGGGGGCCACTTAGAATACCATCATGATTATCATCATTGGCATTTATAAGTCCGTTCATTACCGTCTTAATTCCATCGTAATTATTCTTTAAAAACTGATTATCGACGGAAGATTGATGGGTCAAGAGCGACCTTTGCACCAAACCAGATTGGCCATCAACGGCCATACCGTTACCCCAGCCTTCTCCCATTTTGGTTCGCCCCCTAAAATTAACAACACCGGAGGGGAACAGACCACCATCAGGGAAAGAGGAAAAATCAGTATGTTCTCTCAAACTAATCTCTAATTCCGGAAATAAGCGACCCATTGCCTGAACATAGCTCCAAACATGGGTACAGGTTCCTAAACCTTGATACCCGCCTTCAAAACCATAAAATTGACCATTCTCAAAAATATGGCTTGTACTACTGGCAAGAATGGAAGTATTTAAAAACGTTCTGTCTAAAAACCAGTAAGGTAAAGTTGAGTCATACCAGGTATCTCGCCAAAGTTTGGTTTTCGCGGATAGTCTTTTGAAATCAGACACAATGCCAGTTGCCACCTCATCAGCGTCATTGAAGGCATTATTATAAGACTTACCCTTTTTATCAATTATTTGGGCTACTTGACTATTGGGAAAATACCAAGTTAAAACAAAACTTACCTTTTTAGATTCTTCAGGTTTTAAAGTCAGCTTCTTAATCAATGCACCTACTAAAGGTTTCTGGTTATTTTTACTGGAAGCGCTGAGTTTACCATTTTCAACGAAGAGACTTTCGTCAAGTCTGGTTACGTCAATAGCACTAACCGCATAACTATTGGCACCACCTTCAAGTAAGGTCAAACCCATAGACCCGTAGTCATATTTATTCACCAATGTATCACTTTCATTCTCGATTACCGAGCTACAGTTCAACCGCAAAGTTTTATCTGAACTTTTAGCTATTTTATTTTGAAGCTCAATGGTGTGACTACCACGAGTCTCAATAAATACTGCATTTTCTAACCACCCTCCAAGTTCAACATCCAAATCATGATCGGATTCATTGGTAATGGTAAAATTGAATATCGTAGCCGGAAAACTAGACGATTCGACATCTAATGGCAGATAGGGCGAAAAGGCCTCTAAGCTCAATGTTACTGGCAGTTCATTGTCTGCATACTTGACTTCACCAATGGGATACTGACCCTTAAACTGAATATCGGAAATATGGTCACGATCAAGTTTTTTTATGATTGCCTTAGCCCCATTTCTTTTGACCTTTACGGCAAAACCCTGCTCAACTTCGTGCGTGCCATACTCGCCTTCTTCACTTCTTTTGTAGGGATGTTCATAGGCTTCCTCACCTTTTAATTGTCCTTTTTTGTAATTGGTATTGAAAATATCCCAAAACCAAAGTTTTCCATCTCCACCCAAATACAGCTGCCCAGCACCTATACCTCCTATGGGCATGCCTATAAACTCAAAGTTGTTTGAGTTTTCTTTGGTATAAATTAGAGGCTCTCCCCTTTCTACCAATTGTGCCTCGAAATTTTCAGGAAAATTTTTGACCACAGGAGTTTTATCAGAATTCAACTCTAATTGATCCTTCGTTATGGTACTTTGTGAACGAACGCACAAGGCGCAGCAAAATAAAACACCTAGTACTAAAATTTTATGTTTCATAATAATTTTTTCTTGATTTTATGACTTTTGATAGATAGGAATTAAAGGCAGTCCGCCGTTTTTTCAATCACTAATTTACCACCCCGGATTCTGCTCTATGCCCATTAATTCTACCTGTTGTGTGGGTAGAGGGAATAAATAGTGTTTTTCTTCAAACCTTCTATTTGCGGAAAATTGCCATACATAAAAACCATTTTCGTCGAAACGTTCCAGCTTATCATAATCAGGATCATCCGCATAGGCCGTATTATCGTACAGAATTCCCCTGAGCGACTTTGGCAATTCGGTTTCGGCAGTTTTCCACCTCTTTAAATCTTCTAACCTAAAACCTTCCATAAATAATTCAACAGTACGTTCCCTTCTAATTTCTTCACGCATATCAAGGGCATTAGACTCTACGAAAGCATTCGTCAAACTGGGCAGTTTGGCCCTATTTCTCAATAAGTTGATCGATCTATTCAATTCTTCGTCCGTTATACTACCGTTTAACTCATATTTGGCTTCGGCAAAAATCAAGAGAACCTCAGAATAGCGCAAAACAGGGTAATCAGTTTCTTCTTGCCCTAAGCTAATGTCTTTTTTTTCTGTAGTAAACTTAATTAAAGTATAACCGGTACAGGTGTTTTCTCCAAAGTTAGCTTTGTGGATTCCTGTGCCCTCCCCAGGGTTTTCAGAATTATCAAAATCCCTACCTAACGCACCATAACTGTAATAACGAATACCTGGAATGGCCAAAGAGTTACGCATTCTATTATCACGGTTCTCAAACTCGGAGGTAAATGTTGACCTACCCTGAAACAAAGGTGATTTGTCAATAGGAAGCCCATCGGAGCACAAATAAAAATCCGCCATTTTTTTGGTTGGCGCATTCTCTTGTGTCACTCCGTGAGAATGGCCATTTGTAATGCCAAATTCAAAGGAATACTTTCTGGTAATGATAAATTCGTTTATATCGGATTTGTTGAGATTAAGAGGATTAGATTTGGCCACGGCATTATTATCTATTAAAAACAAGTACCTGTAACTGTCATCTCCGAGTTGGTCAAAAATTCCATAGGCACCACTATTGATGACATTATTGGCCGCATCGGCAGCTATTTTTAAATATTCCGCTGCATCTGAACCATTATTTCTAAATTTCTGCCAAGTACCCTCGAAAAGGGCCACTCTTGCCATAAATGACTCTGCTGCCTCGCTACTAATTCTCCCTTCTTCTTCATCTGCCAGGTTAGCTGCCGAAGGCAGCATGTTTATGGCTTCTTGAAGGTCTTCAAGCAATTGGGCCACAACCTCTTTTCTATCCGCTCTCTTTGCAAAGAGTTCTTCGGAATCAATGTCCAAAGGTTTCAAAATCAAAGGAACTCCCCCAAAATTCTTCAATAGCCTAAAATACAGATAGGCTCTAAAAAATTTAGCCTCTCCTACGTACTGCTGAATTTCAGAAACCTCCCCTTCATATTCTTGGGCTTTGGAAATTAAATTGTTGACACCCCTAATCTCATTGTATGTATTGTTCCAGACCGAGCTTTGCTCGGAGGGTATGTAACTACCGTCACTTACCGTATTATAAGTTTCACAAGATGTTACTATATCTGAATTGGCATCAGGTTCATTTGAATAGGTCTTTAACGAAAAATAGAAATTATTGGCGGCCAATTCAAAATCATTGGCATTTTTCCAAAAAGACACATCTGAAATACTATCTTCTGGTAACAATTCTAAATCATCGTTACAAGAAAGGGTGCCTAGTAAAAGCATAAAAAGGCCATATATTTTTATGCTTTTGTATGTATTATGTTTTTTCATTTTTATTCTCTTAAAAATTAATATCCACTCCTACAGTCACTCTTCTGGTGAACGGTATACCACCGGCCCAGTTATAAGGTCTTTCAGGATCTTTAGCCTTATCAGGAGCATTAATAAACTCAAATAGATCATCTCCACTAATAAAAGCTCTAATACTAGTAGCTCTCAATTGTTTGGATAGGTATTCGGGAAGTGTATATCCTAAGTTGATATTTTTTAACCTAATGAAACTGTTATTATACACTCTCCAATCAGCAAAGCGATAATTCCAATTAACAATACTGCCGTTAACACTAAGGGATGGTAATTCTTTCTCAGGTCTTAATTCTGAGTGGTAAGTATTATTATAGAAATAAGAATCTTGATTATGCCACCATTGATTAAAGGGTATTGAAGAGGTACCCATGCGAATCATATCATCTTTCAGCCATCCACTAAAATAAGCTGAGAAATCAAAATTTTTCCACATAAAACTCGTGTTGAAAAAGTAGTTGTACCGGGGATTATTGCTTCCCAAATACTTAACATCCGCCAAATTACCGCTATCATCATAGACACTAATTCTACCGTCGTTGTTCAAATCGGCAAATTTGACATCGCCGATTCTAAGACCTTGAGGTACACCATCTAATTGTTTATATGCCTCTAATTCTTCTTGGCTCGTCAATAGTTTTTCTCGGCTATACCCAAATAGTGAATTCATTGGATACCCCTCAACAGCTCCCATTCTACTAGCAGAAATCACATTTGATCCAGCTAAAGAGACAATCTTGTTCTTATTGTCACTTACCCCGACATCGAATTGATATTTAAATTCTTTATCATGGTTTTTATAGACCAAAGATGCTTCCCACCCGGTAGTTTCCAACTCACCGAAATTACTAGTAGGCGGTGTCGCTCCCAAAACCGACGGAAGGGTTATACCCACTAGCATATTTTTGTTCCGTTTTTTAAAATAATCGAACGAACCTGTAATCTTAGAATCGAACAAACCAAAGTCTACACCGAAATTTGTGGTCGATATTCGCTCCCATGTTCTGTTTTCACTTGCCAATGCTCCAAGTGAGGCTGCCAAATTTCTAGATTGGGTGGTACCAAAGGGATAAATACCACTATTTACATTTATTGATTGAATATAGTCGTACAAACCAATACTACTCTGGTTACCTACCACACCATAGGAAACCCTCAACTTAAGCCTATCTAAAGATTTGACGTCAAAAAATTTCTCTTCAGAGATGTTCCAACCTGCTGAAACTCCTCCGAAATTATCCCAACGATTGTCTTTTGTAAAGCGTGAACTTCCATCGCGTCTAGCAGTAATCTCTATAAGATATTTGGAATCAAAAGAGTAGTTCAATCTACCAAAAAAAGACCCTAAAGCCCAAGCATTAGCGGAACTATCATTATACTGCTCGTCAACATCACCCAATTGCAGCGATTGCAATTCTTCTGTTAGCAAGTCTCTTCTATAAGCTGAGAACCCATCAAATTCGCTCTTTTCGTAAGACCCACCTAATAAAACACTTACGTTATGAATCTGGTTGAAGCTTTCATTGTAATTGGCAAAAGCTGAATAATTTTGAAAAATTCTTTGATTATAACTCTTGCTCACCCGATTTCTATCAGGACTTCTCTTATTGACCTGCTCGCCAGTCCAATCATAATAGGTGATAATTTTGGTGATTCCGTCACTAAAATTCTTATCAACATTAATTCCTCCAATGACATTTATATCAAGATTGTGTAAAATATCGTAACTCAATTTCACCCTAGAATTCAATCTATTACTAACATCTTTTGTTCTTCCTCCCAATTCAAGCATTGATATGGGGTCTGTGGTGCCTCCAAACCCATAATTTTCTCCTTGTGAATTCAAGTAGGCCATATTTGGTAGCGTATACCAATACACATCGTTTCCTCCATGAAAAACGCTATTCAATAAAGTGGGACGATCTTTAACACCTCTTTCAATATAAAAAGACAAACCCAAGTTCAATTTATCGGAAAACTTCAGATTATTATTTAGTCTTATATTAAAGCGATTGTAACTGTTTTCGGCTGGTGCCTGTAAACCTTCGGTATCAATATAACCTAGAGAATAATTATAGGTATGCTTCTCAGACCCTCCTGATACGGTTAGGTTATGAATCTGACCCAACGCATAATCTTTCCACATCTCGTCTACAAAATTTCTATCTGCATATGTGAAATCGATAGCATCGAAAAAGGGTGAGGGACCAGTTCCCTCGGCACCGTTTAGCCAAAACTCTTCTCCTGCCTTATATCGATGATTTGAAATGCCGTCTAGCACACTGGCCTCATCGTACATTTGATAATATTGGGATTGAGTAGCCGGTTGCACCTCTCGACCGAGAAACTCAAAGGTTGACTTACCTGAATAGCTAATTTTAGGCTTTCCTAGTTTTCCATTTTTGGTAGTTACCAATATGACCCCTCCTGCAGCTCTAGCGCCGTAAAGCGAAGCAGCAGCAGCATCTTTTAATACAGAAAATTGGGCAATATCATTTTGGTTAAGTGAAGATAAAACGGATAAGTTATCATAGGGAACATCATCAATAATCAACAGAGGTTTCGTAGCATTTATACTTGAAGCACCTCTAATCTGTATATCTGCCCGTTCATCTCCGGGATCTCCCTGACCGCGTGACACCACTAATCCAGGAATTGCCCCCTGTAAGTTTACGATAAGGTTGGAACTTGACCTTTTTTGTATGGGTCCGACATCTACATTTTCAATAGCTCCTGTTAATGATTTTTTTCCTCTTGTTCCAAAACCCACTACCACTACCTCATCAAGGCCGGCAGCACTTTCCTCTAAGGTGATAGTCAAATTGGTTTGATTATTTAACGGTATTTCTTTCGATGCAAAACCGATATAGCTCACATCGAGAACAGCATTTTCATCGGCAACCGAAATGGAAAAATTTCCATCAAAATCGGTTTGGGTACCGTTGGTCGTGCCTTTTTCTACCACATTGGCGCCCATCAGAGGAATACCTTCCAAATCCGTTACCGTACCTCTGATTTCTGTTCTTTGAATTAGCGAAGGTATCCTAATACCGGAAATTGTATCTATAGACACTTCCTTTTGGCGAACCAAATAGACCCGTTTGCCGCTTAAATTGTAAGTGGTTTTGGTGCCTTTAAAAACTTGCTTCAAGACTTGAGCAATCCTCTCATTCTTTACATTTATAGAGACCGGACGGTCTAAATCAACATCTTCCAACTTGTATACAAATTGAAATTCCGATGTTGTTTCTATTTCGTCTATAAGCTCCCCTACCGTAGCTTTATTCAACTTTAATGTAATTTTCATCCGCTGTGAATAAGTATCATTGGCTTGCAAGGAAAAGAAAGCTACCAATATAAACAGCGTGCTGAGTTTCATCTTTAGATCATATTTAAATATAGGATATGAGCTTCTTGTACAATTAAGAAGTTTTTTCATACTTTTAAGGTGTTAAATGTGGTTATTTGTTTTAATCTAATCACAGGTATTGAATCGGGAAATGTTGGCGCATTTTCCGATTTTTTTATATTATATACCAGTGCAACTTTCTTGGTTTATTAGTCTTTGTTCATTGGCTATTATTTAAATTAAAGTTCAGTTAGATTATTTAATAAGAATTGTTCCTGGGCTTTTAACCGTATAATCAATTCCGTAATTCTCCTTTAATTCAGAAAGAACCTTTTCTATAGGCTCATTTCCAAAATTTGCGTTGAATTTCTTTTTAGAAAGATTCTCATTACGATTGACAATTGAAACGTTATAGTGTCTTTCTAACTTTTTTATGATACTCTCAAAGGTGATATTCCGAAAAATCAATTCACCTTTCATCCAAGAAGTATACTGATTTGTTGGAACTGCGCTTTTACTTATTTCTTGATTTTTCTTGTTGAAACTTCCTTTGAATCCAGGTTTAAGTATTACCGTATTTTTATTGGTTATGGTCTTATCTTCGGCATAAAGACTTACCGATCCCTCAACAAGGACTACATCTGTTGTTTCATCCTCGGAATATGACGATATGTTGAATTCAGTTCCTAAAACTTGTACGTTCAACTTCTCCGTATTTACAATAAACGGTCGCAACGAATCTTTAGCAACTTGAAGATATGCTTCACCTGTAATGTAGACCTGTCTTTCTTGGTTTTTCAAAAACCTTGTAGGGTATTTTAAAGAAGACCCAGCATTTAGGTGAGCAACTGTTCCGTCAGATAAACTTACCCGAAAAGTCTTTCCGAAAGGAATGGTTAACGTATTGTACACTAATTTCTCTGTTTCACTTGCTGCCGAATAAATCAATTCTTTTCCATCTTGACGGCCTATTACACTTCCGGCATCATCGGTCAAGGTTATCCCTCCGTTTTCTTCAATGATTTGAACACTACCATCATCGAGTTTAAGGGTTATAACATTATTAGGGGTTTCATTTTGATATTCTCCTCTCGATGTAAAGTAAAAATATCCGACAGCCAAAAACCCGATTAATACAGCTGCTACTGAAGCCACTTGCCCAAATCGAAATCTATTGGATCTTTCTTTGGTGTGCGGTTCGATTCTTTTCCATAACGAATTTTTTACCTGAATGCGATCGAGATCATCTTCAAAAGCTTCTTTTTTGATATGGGAACCTAGTTCACTGCTAAACCGATTTAAAAGTTGCATTTCTTCGTCAGAAATGGATCCCTCTAAATACTTGTCCAACAGTTTTCTGAAATCTTGTTCTTTCATTGTATATCCCTCTATTAGTAGGAACCGTAAAACTATTAGGACTCACACAGCAAATACTGTTTTAACATATATTTAACAAATTAAAGAGTGCATAGAGACCGTAAGGAACCTAGTTAACCAGATATAACGCAATAAAAAAAGGACTTTTTAAACGAAAAGATAAAGTAAGATAGCGTGAAGTGTAGCCATATGCCGCCTTATTACTTTTAAAGCCAAAGACACTTGATTCTCAACAGATCGTTTTGATATGCCGAATTTTATGGCAATTTCTTCATTGGTAGTATGTTCCATACGGCTCAACCTAAATATCTGCTGGCATCTAGGAGTCAGCTCTTTTAAGGATTTGTCTATAATGGTCTGCACATGCACCAAATTGTGCTGGCCCTCTATTTCCGCTTCGGAAATAAGCGGCAAGGAGTTTATAACCTTAATTTGGACATTGTTAAATTTATTGTCTCTTAAATATTTATAACAACCATAACGAACAGATTGGAAAAGGTATGCTTGGAAATCTGCTATATCTCGCTTTTCCCTAAGCTTCCATAGATTAATCCAGACTTCTTGAATAATGTCTTCTACTGCCGCTCTGTTTCCAAGGATGGCATTGGCCTTAATGAACATAACCTCCCAATACTTCTCAAAAAGGACCTGGAACGCCCTCTGATTGCCCTCTTTAAATTGGGCCACCAATAAGTTATCACTATGGTTCTTTTTATCAATCATGAGTTACCGAAAAAAAACATAAATACAAATTCAAATTTTAAATGTAGAAAAAAAAGTACATAAATATTATTGAATAATCAAAAATAAATAGCCCTTATCACACTATTCGCAAATTAAATCAGTCCCCAATACATAAAACACAAGTAAATTCCTTACTTATAAGTAATAAAAAACGTAGGCTTTAAATACCTTTTAAACCATAAGCCGCATCGTTCCAACGCAGTTCTTGTTTAAAGCGGTACAGGTCAGTTTTTTCATCAATCAGCAGAAATTCCAAATCCATGATTTCTGCAAAATCCTCCAATGATTCTGCGGAGATATTCTGACTGTAACAGGTATGATGTGCTCCTCCACCATAAATCCAAGCTGCAGCAGCCGTTTGAAGATCGGGTTTTGCCTCCCATAAAACTCTTGCCACGGGAAGGTTAGGCATATTTTCTTCTATTTCTATAGCTTCCACTTTATTGACCAGCATCCTAAATCTATTACCCATATCCACAACCGATGCATTCAAAGCATTTCCTGCGCCAGCGTTAAATACCAAACGTACCGGGTCTTCTTTACCGCCAATACCAAGGGGATGAATTTCACACGAAACATCTCCTTTAGCAATGGACGGGCAAATTTCTAACATATGAGAACCAAGTACCGACGTGTTTGCGGGGTTAAAGTGATACGTATAGTCTTCCATAAAACTATTACCGCCTTTCAGACCTGCCCCCATAACTTTCATGGTACGCACAAGTGCTGCCGTCTTCCAGTCACCTTCGCCACCAAAGCCATAACCACTTGCCATAAGCCGTTGAGTAGCAATACCCGGTAATTGCTTCATACCATGTAAATCCTCAAAAGTATCGGTAAAAGCGGTATAACCACCTTCCTCAAGAAAAGCCCGCATACCCAACTCTATCCGCGCAGCATCCATTAAAGAATTGCGCATACTTCCATCAGCTTTAATTTTAGCTGCCATGGTATAAGAATCCTCATATTCTTGCATCAAAGCATTTATTTCAACAGCGGAAACCTCATCGATATATTTTACCAAATCACCTACGCCATATCCATTAACCTCATAACCGAACTTCATTTGAGCAGAAACTTTGTTTCCCTCGGTAACTGCTACTTGACGCATATTATCCCCAAAACGGGCTACTTTCATTTTTTTAGAGTCTGCAACGGCTGAGACCACACGACACCAGCTGACTACCTGTTGAATAACAGTTTCATTTTGCCAATGTCCCACAACCACCTTTCGATTCAACCGCATCCTGGAAGCCAAAAATCCAAATTCCCTACCACCATGTGCAGATTGATTCAGGTTCATAAAATCCATATCAATGGCATTCCAAGGAATGTCCCGATTGTATTGGGTATGCAGATGCAAAAATGGTTTTTGAAGTGCCTGTAGGCCCGCAATCCACATTTTGGCAGGAGAGAAAGTATGCATCCACAGAACCAAACCTACGCAAGTATCAACATGGTTCGCTTCTTTACATAGTGCATTGATTTCTGTAGCCGTTTTTACTACAGGTTTGAAAATCACCCTAACGGGAACACGTTTATTTGCATTATAGTAATTAGCAATTTCAAGGGAATGCTCCGCAACTTGTGCCAGTGTTTCCGGTCCGTATAGATGTTGGCTTCCCGTTACGAACCAAACTTCTTCATTTGAAATATCTATCATTGTAGTAATGCTCTGTAAATTATAAACTCAATGCACTGAAAGAAATCATGATATACACCACTATCAGAAGTACAATAACCGAAGTGATTATATCCCATATGTTGTAGCTCGATTTACCTTCTTCCTTTTGCTCCGCAGATACACTCCCAAAAGTCAACCCTGCCAATTGAGCCTGCGATGGCGCCGGATAGAACATACTTACTACAACTGCAATGGCAATACAAAGCGCAAAAAAGTAAGCGCCAAAAACCAACCAATTAATATCTGCGAGCTTGAACATTAAACTATCCTGTGCCAAGCTAGACTTTACTATTTCTAGCGTAAGTTTTGTAAAACCAATGATAAAACCACCTACCAAAGTTGCTATTGCTCCATTGGCATTTATACGTTTATAAAAAATACCTAGTAAGAATACAGCCGCTATGGGCGGTGAGATATAGGCCTGTACATTCTGCAGGTACTCGTATAGCCCATCGGACAATGTGGTTATAATAGGAATCCATAAAAGTCCTAGTCCAACCACAAAAAAGGTTGCGATACGACCTGTTTTAACCAACTCTTCTTCCGGTTTTTGAGGTTTCAATTTTTTATAAATATCCAAAGTGAACAGTGTAGAGCATGAATTAAAGACCGAAGCCAAAGAACTCATTAATGCGGCCAGCAAACCGGCGGCCACCAAACCTCGTAATCCCGAAGGCATTAAATTACTCATCAAAACAGGAAAGGCTTCATCTGGGCTATCCCAATGCAATTTTCCTTGCATTTTCAACCCTAAAGCAACAACACCCGGAATGAGAAACAAGAATACCGGCATCAATTTTAAGAGGGCTCCAAAAATACTTCCTCTTCTACCTTCCTTAATATTTTTTGCAGTTAGTACGCGTTGTACGATAACCTGATCCGTACACCAGTACCAAATACCCACTACCGTACTAGTGATGAACAAAGGTAACCACGGATAATCAGGGTCCGAGTTGGGTCGCCACATGTTAAAATAATCCGGACCAACGGTTGCTTTCAATTCTCCCCATCCGCCAACAGCATCAAGCCCTAAATAAGTTAAAATTCCTGCACCGAAAACCAAAACTATGGCTTGGATTGTTTCCGTGTACACCACAGCCCGCATTCCACCTAGAACCGTATACAATCCTGTGAGTACAACTGTAGCCACAGCTCCAATCCAAAACGGAATGCCCAATAGAGCAGATACGACCACACCTCCGGCATAAATGGTTACGGAGACTTTGGTTAGGATATATGCTATTAAGGATACTATGGAAAGGACCCATCTGGAACGGGCATCAAAGCGTTTTTCAAGAAATTCGGGCATGGTAAATACACCACTTCGAGCATAAAAGGGCAAGAATACCCAGCCCAACATCAATACTAACCATGCATGAAGCTCGTAAATTAGCAAAGGCATTTTATCACCGGCACCATTACCGGCAAGACCTACAACATGCTCAGAACCAATATTGGATGCAAAAATAGAAGCACCCACCATAAACCAGCCTATGTTTCTCCCTGCTAAAAAATAATCTTCGGTATTTTTTTGTTTTTGCTTGATAACCCACCAGGCCACACCAAGTAATACAATAAAATATAGGGCAATAACGACCCAGTCCAGTGTATCTAATCCTTTCATATTTATTTACTGCGTTGGTTGTTCATTCAAGTAAGCTAACACCCTTGCCCATAATAGGCATCTTTGCCATGCTTACGTTCAAAATGCTTCTTTTTCAAAGCTTCCTTTAACGGAGTAGCATTGGGATTTATCTGAAGCGTTAAATGAGCCATTTTCGCAACTTCTTCGCAGACCGCACTGTTGTACACAGCCTTTGCTGCAGTAACTCCCCAAGTAAATGGAGCATGGCTACCCACGAGTACCATACCAATTTCGTTATAGTCCAGCCCTCTTTCTTTTAGGCAATCTATAATCTGATATCCTGTCATATGCTCATAATCGCCCTCAATATATTCATCTTTCATAGGTGGAGCACAGGGAATATCAGCAATTAAATGATCCGCATGAGTGGTCCCGAAGATAGGAATATCCTTTATAGCTTGTGCCCATGCCGTACCATAAGTTGAATGCGTGTGTACTACTCCGCCTATTTTATCCCATTCCTTGTAAAGAACGGCATGGGTTTTAGTATCGGATGAAGGTCTCATTTTACCCTCAACAATCTTCGCATCAAAATCGCAGATAACGATATCGTCAACCTTCAACTTGGCATACGGCACTCCACTTGGCTTTATGGCAAAAACACCTTTATCCCTATCCACAGCACTTGCATTTCCAAAAGTGAACAACACTAGACCCAGTTCCGGCAACTGCATATTGGCCTCGTAGGCCTCTTCCTTTAGTGATTTGTATTTACCCATTTTTTTTGGTTTGGTTCATGATATGTGTTTCCATCGTTTCGCATAACCGACTATAATTGTCATAAACTATGGTATACGCTTCTGCATGTACTTGGTTTGGCTCATAAATAGTTTCAAAAGAACTTCCCATTTGGTCCATAGCTTCAGGAACATTGTTATACACCTTGGCTGCAACGGCTCCAAAAACAGCTGCCCCCAAAGCGCAAGCCTGTTCAGATGCCACCACTTTTATGGGCATTTTCAGCACATCGGCCATCATTTGCATTATAAACGGCGATTTTTTAGCCACTCCACCCAAAGCAATGACTCCTTTTATTGGTATTCCTTCTGATAAAAAACGGTCCACGATTTTCTTCGCGCCAAAACAAGAAGCTTCTACCAATGCCCTGAATATTTTAGGCGATGTACTCCCTAGGTTTATACCGGAAATAACGCCTTTTAAATTCTGATTGGCATCCGGAGTCCGCCGTCCGTTCATCCAATCCAACGCCAACTCACCCGAAGCACCAATCGGTTCCTTGCTTGCGGCATTACTAAGTTCCGGAATTAAGTTTTTCAATGCTTCGGCAATCAGCTTTTGTTTCGTATCCTCATCAATGAGGTCCGATTTTGAAATCAGTTCTTTTATAGGCCACTCCAAAACTCGACTGTACCATGCATAGATATCGCCAAAAGCCGACTGCCCTGCTTCCAGCCCCAGCATTTGTGGAATAACGGAACCATCTACTTGTCCGCATATACCTTTGACCAGTTTCTCTTCCCCGTCCATTGGAGCGACAAGAATATCACAAGTGGAGGTACCCATAATTTTGGTTAGGAAATACGGTTCCGTTTTTGCTCCAACGGCACCCATGTGGGCATCAAAAGCACCCACGGAAACTACTGTAGATTCAGGAAGCCCCAATCGCTCAGACCATTCTGCACTTAAATTCCCCACCGAAACATCGGAAGTATATGTTTTTGTAAAAAGTCGATTTCGTAGTCCGTCTAAAAGCGGGTCCAAAGTTGTCAAAAAATCATTGGAAGGCAAACCACCAAAGCTTTCATGCCAAAGCGCCTTATGTCCAGCAGCACATCGGCTTCGCTTCATATTATGCACATCGTTACCACCTGTCAATAAAAAAGGAATCCAATCACAATGCTCTACCCAAGAATAGGCCGCTTTGTGAACCGCCGCATCCGTTCTTGACACGTGTAATATTTTACTCCAAAACCACTCAGAAGAATAAATTCCACCTTCGTATTGCGAATAATCAACATCCCATTGGGCACACAACTCATTTATTTCTTTGGCCTCTTGAATACCCGTATGGTCTTTCCACAGAACAAACATGGCGTTAGGGTTCTCTTTAAACTCTTCCAACAATGCCAAAGGAGTTCCTTGCGCATCAACCGCCACCGGAGTACTCCCCGTGGTATCCACACCTATACTAACAATTTGCTTGGCCACTTCAGCACCAACTTCACTTACTACAGATTTGATTGTAGATTCAATGCCCTCTATATAATCTAACGGGTGTTGTCTAAACCGATTTTCGGAAGGATCACAAAATTCCCCTTTTTTCCAACGTGCATAATAATGAACCGCCGTGGACAGCTCTTCCCCCGTTTGTGTATGGACCAAAAGAGCCCGGACGGAATCCGAACCAAAATCCAAGCCTAAGCTATAGGCAATTTGTGATTTCATGTGTATAAACTTTAAAAATTTAGGTCCGTTTTACCAAAACATCCTGTAAAAGAAACTAATATAGAACTTTTTACAAGTGTTTCAAAAACACTTATTGACTAAATTGTAAAGTTTTTTGTTTTGTTATACTTTTTTTCGTCAAATCGATATAAAAACGCTCCCTTTTTAGACTCGGACATATCCTTTTCGTTCAACTTTATTAAAAAATCCATTGTAGCCAGTTTCTTTCTGAAATTTCTTTTATCCATTTCCTCTTGAAAAATACCCTCATACAGCTTTTGCAATTGCGGTAAAGTGAATTTTTCAGGAAGCAAGTTAAATACGATTGGAAACGTACGTACTCTTCTCTGCAGACGCCGAATGGCAGACTCTACCATTTCTTTGTGATCAAAGATTAAATCAGGAAGCTCATCTATAGGAAACCACTTAGCACGGAATTCCTCAATTAACTCTTCATTGTACTTTTTCTTAAGAATCAAAGCACTGTACGTAGTAGATACTACGCGTTCATAGGGGTCACGATGAGCCTGGCCGAAAGTTCTGACCTGCTCCATATATACATCTTCCAAACCCGAAAGGTCTTTTAGCACTCTATTTGCAGCGTCATCTAAATCTTCATGATTACCAACAAACCCGCCCATAAGTGACCATCTGTCCTTTTCTGGCTCAAAGCCCCTATGTACCAAAAGTACTTCGAGCCTATTATCATTAAATCCGAAAATGATACAATCTACCGCAAGAGTAATTTGCTGTATATCCTTATATGTTCTGTCCATCTTAAATTAAAACTATAGTTAACGGTTTTCTCAAAAATACGCAAAGAATCCGGTTATAAGTGTATGAGTAACATTTTCAAATATTTATAATGAGAACTATACTTCCTCCACATCTAAAATAAAACAAAAACTCACAAATTATTAACCACTGAAAGTCAATATTTTACATGTTTAAGGAATTTACACCTGAAATTGATAAAAAGAGGTATTAACCATCGGTATTTCGGCAAAACAGCCTACCAAAAATTATCTCCTACGAAATTTTCGATATAAGCCCTGATTTTATCCATCAAACACGGAAAACCGATTTTAAAAACCTGTTTTATTGGGGTATCTTGTGCCCCCAAAACTAATACCAAATTCGATTACAAATCAAACCTAACCATATGATTACAGAGAGAAAAAAAATTCTCGTCACCGGTGTTGCCGGTTTTTTAGGCTCTAACTATTTGACCAAATGTTTAAAAGAAGGGCATGAAGTTGTAGGCCTGGATAATTTATCCATGGGGATGCTCGAAAACATTCAGGACAACCTTAACAACAAAAACTTTACCTTCGTTAAAGGCGATGTTTTAGATACAAATCTAATTAACAACCTAGATGATGACTTTGATGTTATTGTGCACTTGGCCGCTTTTAAGATACCAAGATATGGTAACGCAGTAGATACATTAAAAATAAACTCCAAAGGAAGCGAAAACATGTTGGAGCTTGCTAAAAAACTCAAATGTAAATTTGTTTTAGCTTCTACTTCCGATGTCTATGGCATGAGCCCTGATATTCCTTTTAAGGAAGATGGGAATTGCCTTATTGGAGACTCAAAAGTACCACGTTGGGCTTATGCCGTTTCAAAACTTTTTGATGAACATTTAGCATTGGCTTACATGGAAGACTATGATTTTCCGGTTGTCATTTTAAGGTTCTTTGGATCGTACGGTCCCAACCAAAACCTATCTTGGTGGGGAGGCCCACAATCCGTTTTCATAGACTGTATTTTAAACAACAAGGAGATACCTATTCATGGAGATGGACTTCAGACACGGACCTTCACGTTCGTTGAAGACACCGTAGCCGGTATTTATGCCGCTACAATGAAGCCAGAAGCAAACGGTGAAATATTCAACATTGGTGCTAACGAAGAAATTACTATTCTTGAGCTCGCCAATATGCTAAAGAGAATATCTGACGAACCAACCACTTCCGAAGTAAAGTTGATTCCGTATAACGAAATATCAGCTGGCAGAAAATATCAAGATGTAATGAGACGTGTACCGGACAATACAAAAGCTGAGCGAATACTAGGTATAAAAGCCCAGACTTCCTTGGAAGAAGGTCTACGCATTACTTTTAATTGGCAGAAAAGTGTTTCTTTGCAAAAAGTATAGTTTATATGAAAATAGCAATCGTTGGAGGAGGTTTAATGGGTCTTGTTTTAGCTCAAAGAATAACCGCCTCAACCAAAGCAACAGTTAAAGTAATAGAACAGGATGCTCTACCCGGCGGGCTCTCTACATATCACAATTACGGTGATTTTACATGGGACAAATATTACCATGCCATAACACCCACCGATACAGACCTTATTGACTTTCTAAACGAGATAGGCCTAGGAGACCAAATACAATGGCGCCGTTCACTTACAGGTTTTTATGAAAACAAAAAGTTCCACTCTGTAAGTAGTTCTTTTGAGTTTTTACTTTTCCCCCTTCTTGGCCCCATAGACAAAATGAGGTTAGCCTACACCATATTAAAGGGTGCTAGAACAGATGATTGGAAATCACTTGAAAAAATTCACGTTACAGATTGGCTAATCAAACTTGGTGGTAAAAAAACATACGATAAGTTTTGGGCTCCAATGTTACACGCCAAATTAGGGGAAAATCACAAAAGGGTTTCTGCCGTATTTATTTGGACCTATATCAAGCGCCTTTTCAAGGCACGTAGCTCGGCTGCCAAAAAAGAACATATGGCTTACGTTAACGGCGGTTACAAGACTATTTTTGACCGTCTTGAAGAAAATCTGACCCAAGCTGGCTCAAATATGTTACTGAATAGCCAAGTAGAACATATTGCAGAAAATGCTGAGGGAGGAATCAATGTTACCTATAACGGAAATACAGAACATTTTGATAAGGTGGTTTTCACCTCTCCGTTAAATGTGATGGAAAAAGTAACCTCACCCGAGCTCTATGATATTTCAAAAAGCAGCAAGCCTATTGATTATCTTGGCGCAATTTGTCTTATCCTAATTACAAAAAAGCCAATAACACCGTTTTACGTTCTGAATATAGGCGACAATGATACTCCCTTTACTGGCGTAATTGGCATGAGTTCTCTTGTAGATCTTGAAGAAACGGCCAACCAACACATTACGTATTTTCCAAAATACATTAGTCATGACGGTGAGCTTTGGTCAAAAACAGACGAAGAAATCACAGCTACTTTCTTAGAAGGTGTCAAATACCTTTACCCTGATTTTGATGAAGCCGATATAATTTCATCTCATGTGCATAGAGCGTTCAAAGTTCAACCTATGCAAGTACTTAATTATTCTGAAATTGTACCTAAAGTAAAAACACCTCATCCTGATTTTTACGTTTTGAACACTTCCCAATTTGTAAGTGAATCGGTTAACAATAACTCGGTAGTCACCCATGTGGACAAGTTCATGAAGGGTTTTGAAAAAGAAATTAAGTCCGCTTCAGAGAAAAACGTGGTCAAATAGCATGAGTAAGCCTTTTTTGAGTCTTTCGTTAGACATGGACAACCAATGGTCGTACATGAAAATACATGGAGAAGAGGGATGGGAAACCTACCCCTCTTATCTAGATATTTTTGTTCCCCATGTTCTAAAAGTTTTGGATGAACTGAATCTAAAAATTACTTTTTTTATCGTTGGCCAAGATGCGGCTTTTGAGAAAAACCATAAATACTTAAGGGATATTGCCGATGCAGGTCATGACATTGGGAACCACTCTTTCGTACATGAAACATGGCTGCACCTCTATTCACGAGAAGAAATGGAGAAAGAAATTGATACAGCTCATGATATTATCGAAAAAGTGACTGGCAAGGCTCCAAATGGATTTAGAGGCCCTGGGTTTAGCTGGAGTGCAACTTTACTTGAAGTTCTTGCTGACAAAGGGTATGTTTATGATGCATCTACCCTTCCTACAGTAATAGGCCCATTAGCGAGACTATATTACTTTAGCACCTCCAACCTTTCTAAAGAAGAAAAGGAAGACCGCAAAGAGATTTTTGGTAAGTTTTCCGATGGATTCAAAAAGCTGAAGCCTTATTTCTGGAAAACCAAAAAGAACCAAAAGTTGTTAGAATTGCCGGTAACTACGATGCCTATATTCAGAATACCCTTTCACCTCAGCTACCTTATTTACATAAGCAACATCTCAATCCATTTGATGATGTTGTATCTCAATATTGCAATTTTTCTTTGTAAAATAACGAAGACTCAACCTAGCTTTTTATTACACCCTTTAGATTTAATTGGTGGCGACCAGATAACCAGTCTTGCATTTTTTCCAGGAATGAATGTCTCAAGCGAACGAAAAGTGTTCCTATTCAAAAAAGTGATGAAAAAATTAGGTAAGCATTTTACCTTAACGGATATGAACGGGCATGTGGAAAACATTATTCAAAAAGGAAATCTCAAAATTATGGATGTACCTAACGGTTAGTCCTTCCTACCAGACTGGAGTGGTACAAAAACCTAAATCTTTATTTTAAAACATATTGAAGACGTAGCCATAACACTTCGTCCTAACTTAAACTCGGTTTAACTCTATTAATGTTCAAACCGTATTTTAATTTTATAATTTTGAAAAATCGAACTTTTTATATCACAAAAAATTAGGTATAATAAGTTGATACAAATACCTATTTGGCTGGGCATATTAACGATTGCCTATCTTCATTCTAAACATCTATCATTACCAAACCTCCTGAAAAAATGATACAGACAACCAATAAGAACGGTAGAACAAAGCCCTTAGTATCCATAGTTTTACCTGCCTTTAATGAAGAAGCCATAATTGAAAAGAATGTCTCCCTTCTATATGATTATTTTTCCAAACTCGCTGATTTATATTCTTGGGAAGTACTTATAATAAACGATGGTAGCACGGACAACACAAAAGCTATTGCTGATTCACTTGCGAATTCTATTGATAATCTAAGAGCTTATCATCATATCGTGAACAGAAATTTAGGTACAGCGCTAAGGACGGGTTTTCAACACAGTAAAGGAGATTACGTAATTGTATTAGATATTGACCTAAGCTATTCTCCCGACCACATTGAAAAGCTTTTGTCCGAAATAGAGACTACACAAGCTGATGTGGTTATAGCCTCCCCCTACATGAAAGGTGGAAAAAATACCGCAGTCCCCGGTTTAAGGTTATTATTGAGTAAAACCGTAAACTTTATGATGCGAAAAGCCTCTAGGCTGAACATCTATACTTTTACAGGCATGGTGCGTGCATATAATGGGGAATTTATTCGATCACTAAATACAAAATCCAGTACTTTTGACATTAATACCGAGATTTTATTGAAAGCCTATATTTTAAGAGCCAGAGTTATAGAAATACCAGCACATCTAGATTGGTCCGAACAACAAAAGCTTGGCAAGACACGCACCTCAAGTTTACGCATTGTTATGGGCATATTTAATGGGTTGGCCAATAGCTTTATGTTCAGACCGTATATGTTCTTTTGGATTTTTGGGCTCCTTATTTTTCTACCCTCCTTTTACATGATTTTGTGGATTATGATTGACGCGATTCAATATTACCCCATGACGATGGAGACTGCTAATGGTTTCGGACATAGATTTGCACTAGCCATATCTAAAGTATTTGCCGAACGCCCCTATTCTTTTATTGTTGGCGGTACCGCTATGATAATCTCCATTCAATTATTAAGTTTGGGGTTTATTTCGCTGCAAAAGAAACGGTATTTTGATGAATTGTTTCATCTAAACTCTGAGATACTTAAAAAAACTAAAAAAATATAGCCCCCCATATTCTATGCTTAAAATATTGTTCCCCAAAAATATAATTCAACTACTTCCTTTGTTAGGAGTCTATATTATAGTGGTTCTTTTATTTTCTAACAATGATTTTTTTGGTGACGAAAGTAGACATTACCATTATGCCCAAAACATTACTAAAGGGTTCTATGAGAGTTCCGACAATCCCAGTTTTAGAAATGGACCAGGTTACCCTATGATTCTTGCTCCATTCATTGCAATTGGCACGGACCTTATTTTACCAAAACTTTTAAACGCACTCTTACTCTTTTTGGCTCTGGTCTATTTTAAAAAAACGATAGACCTTTTTACCAAAAACAAGCTTGCTCTCCTTTTTGTATATATGCTTGGGCTTTATCCCCCAATTATACGATATACCCCTTTATTGTACTCAGAACCTTTAACTTATTTGACTTTTTGCGGAATGGCCTATCATTACTGTAAGGCTACACTTGTAAAACATTATGATTGGAAAGACATACTCATAGCCGCAGCATATCTAGGTCTGTTGGTGCTCACTAAAATAATCTACCTTCAAGTTATCTTGGCAAGTCTTTTCTTTTTAGGAATTATTTCTATTTGGAAACGAAACAATGAGGTTAAAATATCACTTTTGGTTCTGGGGTGTGGTTTTTTATTCATAACCCCCTATTTGTTCTATGCTTACACTCTAACAGGAAAACCCCTCTATGTGGGCACCGGTGGTGGAGAGATTCTTTATCACAGATCTACTCCATTTGAAAACGAATTTGGCAGCTGGTTCTCTAGAGAAGATATACTTAACGGGCAGAACCCAGACTACATACCTTCCTCTGGCGTTTACGAAGATTTAACTGAGCTCTCTAAAAACCACCGCGAATTTTATATGTCAATCGAAAATATGAGTCATATTGAAAGAGATAGTGTTTTTAAAGCTGCCGCTATTAGAAACATGAAGGAACATCCGGTTAAATATCTAAAAAACACTCTTACAAATATTGGACGGTTTGCATTTCACTACCCCTTTTCCTATAGAGCACAGAGCATTAACACTTTTGGTTTTATGCTTCCAAATGCAGTTTTAACTTTTTTATGGATCCTCAGCATATATCCATTTTTTATAACTAGAAAAACATTTCCTTTCGCAATTCAATCATTGATGGTTTTTAGCCTGATTTATGCCGGCGGAATCATTTTGCTAGATGCAAGAGGGCGACATGCCCTTATAATGGCACCAACGCTAATTTTGTTTTTCAGTTATATATACATGAATATTATAAAAATAAAAGTAAATTAAGCGTCCCCTAGATTATAGTAAGTAAGTTTTGCACTTTGTTCCGTCAAAGCAATGCGCTCTAATTTAATTTCAAATCCTTTTTAAGTAATTCTATTCGTTCCACTCTTTTACTATATACTTCACCATCCCGATTATACCATGGTAACGAACTCTTTTTTAGAACGGCTGGTAAACCAGCTAGAAGTATATTTGAATCTTCAAAAGACCTATTAACCATTGAACTTGCTGCAACTGATACATTATTTCCCAAAATAATACCCCCCCCCATGATTTGAGCACCTGAGGCCAAATATAAACCATTACCTACAACTTTACCCGCCCCACCTATACACGTAGAGGTATGTAACACACAATAATTACCAGCTTGAGTGTCAGAATTAACCACAATTGTTCCATAGTGAGGGATAAGGAGACCATAACCAAAAGCATTATAGCCAATACTAAAACCAAGTTTCGCACCAAGCCGATTAAACCTTATGAGATGATAGTAATATGACAAAGTCCCTCTTTTCTTGATATTTACAAAATAAGCCACATAACGCATAGCTTTAAGGTAACTCAGAGTATAGTTAGGACTTATTAACTCCTTTAAGCGCTCCTTAACACCCCTTATAGGAGTAACTCCGGCTATAATGCGATCTGCTTTTATATAAAATAAAAGTTCCTTTTTTGATGTAATCATTTATAAATTTTGGTTAACTAAAGCTAAAATAACTACGTTCTTTGTGTATACAAAAAACCTACCCTTTCAAATTACCACTTTTAATTTACCGTCTTAGTCTGAAGCCACCAAAGAATAAGCATCAGAACCATAATTGGGATCACCTGGTTTTCTTGTAATTATTCTTAGAGTACCCATATAGGTTTCCACATGATTCACCCCTTGACTTAAAGATTTCTGAACGCCATCAGCATGGGCCCATGGCCATTTATAAATACCCCATTTGGCATTCCCTCCCCAAGGATAACGTGAATAGACCGTTGCCACCTGTTTATCATACACTTTGTTGCCGTTTATCCAAACTTGCAGATGCCCATTTGATGAGTCGCCCCAAATAGCATGTACCACTATTTTTAATTTTTGGCCCGCTCTTGGCGTTATACCTGTAGGATGATAATCCTTACCATTAGCTGCATTGATAACATATATTTCACCAGCATCATGGCCTATCATCTGACCGTCTTTTATAATCATTAATTCTGTGTGAGGAGATTCACCGGTTACACCGGGGTGTACTTGAAAAAAGAGCCACTGATTGTTCTTATCGATTTTATAATCATTTCCAAAAGTATAGTCCCAACCAAACCACTCCTCCGTTCCTTTTGGTTGTTTTACTTTCCAAGGTAACGTGCTGATTTCTGCCCTCATGTTAAAATCTCTAGAACACCAATTTTCTGTTCTAGGATTGGTAGGATCCACACGAAATTTCAAACGACTCCCTTCCTGTGTTACCTGTTTTTCATAACATTCTGAATCTATTTTAAGTTCTCCGTTACTGATGGGAGGACCATTCATCTCTGAGTAATCAGGAATCGAAACGTTATTCCAGCACCATATTTTAGCTCCCGATTCATTTGCCATACCGCCTCCGGTACTACAGTCAATATTCCCAATTTGTGCTTGGTTGACAGTAATCGTAAGGTTATCTGTATTTGCCAAACCACTCTCATCTGTCACCGTAAAACTAACATTATAAACCCCTGGATTGTTAAAGGTATAACTCGTGTCTGCCTGAGAAGAAGACCCTCCCGCAAAATCCCAATAATAATTAGTAATAGCTAAATCATCGGAAGAATCACTTCCCTTAAAATTCACTGTAAGCGGGGCATCACCAGAAAGTCTGCTAGCAGATGCCTTCGCAATGGGTGCTTCGTTTTGTCTTGCTTCAACCTGAATAGTTGTAGTTTCCGTGTCACTAAGACCTTTTTCATCTTCGACCCTTAGCTCAACATTATAAGTTCCTGGCTCATTAAAAGTGTGTTGGACATTTCTTTGATCAGATAAAGAACCGTCTTTAAAGTTCCACTCATATTTAGTAATACCATTATCATCTGTTGAACTGCTACTTGTAAAATTAACTAAAAGCGGAGCTGTTCCATTTTTTGAATTAGTCGTTATCTTAGCGGAAGGAGCTTCGTTGGTCGGTGCTTCTGCCCTAATAGCAATTGTAGTTTTATTATTCTGCCCTTCGCTATCTGTAACGGTAAGTTCTACCAAATATTCACCTGCTGATTCAAAAGTATGTGAAGCACTAGCCTTATCTGATGAATTGCCGTCTTTAAAATTCCATGCGTAAGAAGATATACTATTATCATCTGTAGAATTCGTTGATGTAAAATCCACTTCTAGAGGAATGATACCGGATGTTTTAGAGGCACTTGCCCTTGCAACTGGTACTTCGTCTTGCTCAGCCGTTACATCTATTGAAATAACATTTTTATGAGTCAGTCCGCTTTCATCTTCAACAGTAAGCTCAACGTCATAAACACCTTTTTCTTCAAAAGTGTGGGTTGGCTCTATATCATTTGAGGATGACCCATCTTTAAAATCCCATGAATATTTTATGACTTTTTGATCATCTGTAGAGCTACTACCATCGAAGTTTACTTTGAGCGGCGCAGAACCACCAGTTAAGTTGGCCGTCAGTTTTGCAATTGGAGCTTCGTTATCTTTAGCCTTGACCGTAATTGTAACTGACTTACTATCACTAAGTCCTTTTTCGTCTTTAACCGTTAATTCCACATCATAACTTCCCGCCTCATCAAATGTAAAAGTAGGATTCGCTTCATTAGAAGTTTTACCATTTTTGAAATTCCAACTGTAATTAACAACAGAAACATCGTCAGTAGAATTATTTCCTATGAAAGTAACTTGTAAAGGGACATTTCCACTTAATGGAGTAGCATCTAATATAGCTATCGGCGCTGAATTTTTAATTTCCTCAGGAGTAGTTACAGGTTCGGTATCAGAAACATCTACAACAACTTCTTCTTCTGTAGTTTCATCCTCTTCAGTCTTTTCTTTCTCTTTAGTACTTTCCTCAGCAGCCTCTTCCTCTATAACTTCTTCTTCAGCTGGCTCTTCCCCTACTATCTCTCCAGTCTCTTCTTCCTCTTCTAACCCTTCCTCAACAATCTTCTCAATGACTTCTTCTTCTGTTGACACCTCTTCTCCTGTAACTTCCTCTATAGGCTCGTTTTCCGAAAGCTCTTCATCAACTATAACATCAGGTTCAACAAAGCTTATAGGGCCAGAATCTACTGGTGCATTATATTGAATCACTAATGCACTACCCTTGCTACTTGTGTCTTCTTTGGCTGAAAAGGCTAGGTCATCTCCGTCTTTATGATCCAGAACTAAAGTTGAAAGTGATGGTTCTATATATGTTGTGTCCAAATCTATAGACACAGTATTGTTTATTCTATATTCTTGATTAATAGCCCCAATCTGTATGCCGGTTTCAGGTGCCGATTTTTCTGAAAGTTCAGTCTCCGTCCAATCATTTGAATGTCCTTGAAAAACGTCTATTTCACCGTTACCATCATCTTTACTGATGACAAATTCTAAACTGGCACTTAAAATAATTCCACCAATAGAATCTATTGGACTAAGGTCAAACATTAAATAACTCGTTCTACGCTCTTCTTGCAGCCTAATTAATGCCTCATTATAACCTATACCATTTTGAATATACGCATCATGAACCGGGTAGAAAATAGCTGTTCTATTTTCCATCTCTATTGCATCAGCTACGTCCAAACTATCCATTTCACTGGGCAACTCAACTTCCTCTACAACCACTTCGGCCAAGTTTTCAGATTCTTTATCAATGACTGGAAGAGCTGAATCTAGAACAGTATCGCGCAAAGCATCAACATCCTTATTGCACGACAAATTGATTAAAAACGTGGACACTATAAAAGAGGTAGTGTAAACCAAAGTCTTTTTGGGGAATAATTTCATAAGTGGTTCTATACGGGTAATTCTACTTTTGCAAAATAACTACGCCGCTATATACGCAGATTTAACCGGAAATAGCCGACGTAAACCACAAAAAATCGATGAAATGCACAAAAAACCCAAATACGAATTCTATACAAAAGAACAACCTTGGCTAAAAGTATAGGAAAACGCTATTTTGGAGAAACAATTGCGTATGAATCTTTACCATAATCCGGGTTACTAGGTTCTCTAGTTATCATTTTTAATGACCCCATAAAAGTCTCAAGATGCGTGATGCCTTGATCGTGAGATTTCTCAACACCACTAGCTTCTGCCCAAGGCCATTTGTAGATACCCCATTTAGCATTACCGCCCCATGGGTAGGCCGAATACACCGTTGGCACTTGTTTATCATAAACGATCTTTTCGTTAATCCACACCTGCAAAAGACCGTTTGATTCATCTCCCCAAATAGCGTGTACAACTATATTAAAGGTTTCTCCGGCCGTTGGTATAATACCTGTTGGATGGTAATCCTTACCATTGGCAGCGTTGATGACGAAAATTTCTCCCGCATCATGACCGTTCATTTGCCCTTCCTTAACAACCATCAACTCTGTTTGAGGAGATTCACCTACAATACCCGGATGAACCTGAAAAAAAAGCCATTGATTATTTTTATCAATTATATAATCTGACCCAAATGTATAACTCCATCCAAACCATTCTTCCGTACCTTTTGGATGATCAACCCTCCATGGCTGCGTGCTTATTTCAGCGCGCATGTTAAAATCTCGAGAACACCAATCTTCTACTACGGGAAAAGTTGGATTTAAACTAAACTTGACTCGACCATCTTCTATAGTCACTTGCTTTTCATAACATTCTGAATCGACTTTCATTTGGCCATTACTGAACAAAACCCCTTTCTTTTCTGAATAATCAGGAATAGAGGCATCTTCCCAACACCATGTCTTTAAACCTAACTCATTAGCCATTGCCCCATTTGTCACACATTCAATTTCCACACTTGCCTTTTCCGATTCGCTAGCCACCAGATCATTGCCTTCACTACTGTCTCTGATTTCCACTGTTTTTTGAAGCCCAGCGACGCTCTCATTTTCCTCAAGGTTTAAATTATCTTTTCCGCAAGAAATCATTGCAAATACCGTAAGGTACAAAATAGTAATATTTGGGACTTTCATAATGTTCTCATAAATCTCATATAGGTTTTGGTAGGTCATCACCTAATGAGATACTTATTTATAATTCTAGTTTACATGGTAGAGGTATTGTCAATTTCATTTCTTAATGCCTTTAGTACAAACTTCAATTGAGATTTGTCTTACCACTTCTAACCCTAACGACAGTTACATAAGTTTAGTACGACTACATTAAACTATACGTTGAAAATCTAGTGTTTTTAAAACAGAATCGATAAAAAGCACGCTATACAAAGGGTAAAACTAGAAAAAATGAGTATTACGAAAGGAGAAGAATATTTTAATATTTATTCCGGAGAAACAAGTGAATATGCACTTTTACCATATTCTAAATCGTTAGCTTTTCGCGTAACGATTTTTAACGGACCAAGATAAGTTTCTAAATGATGAATATTCTGTTGAGCGGATTGACGAACCCCGTTTTCTTTAGACCATCGCCATTTATAGATTCCCCATTTGGCATTTCCCCCAACTTCATTTGAAGCGCGAACAGTTCTAGCCTTACGATCGTGTACCATATTGCCATTTATCCATACCTGCAATAATCCATTAAAAGCATCGCCATATACTATATGAACCACTACAGAGATAGTTTGTCCAGCAACAGGTGTCACACCTGTAGGAAAATATTTGTTTTTATACCTTTCCGCATTATTCACAACATGGATTTCGCCAACCTTTCCACTACCCGGTCCATTTTCGTTCATACACCAAAGCGCCACTAATGGAGGTAAACCCACTGTGCCCTCATGCACCTGAAAAAAAAGCCAAGGAATTTTTGAGTCAACTATATAATCATCGCCAAAAGTATAGGTCCAACCAAACCATTCTTCCGTACCCTTTTCATGGTTTACCGGCCACGGCGAGGTGCTCAACTCTGCACGAAAATTATATTCATTAGAACACCAATCCCGGGGTTGAGGATTAGTTGGTTCCACTCGAAATTTCAGCATCTTGTCTTGAACAGTTATTTGACCCTCAGAACACTCAGAATTAATACTTAGTTGATTCTGTATTAAAGTTGCCCCCTTCTTTCCTGAATAGGTGGGTAAATCAACATCTTGCCAACACCACTCTTTTAGACCCGTTTGTTTGGCGCTACCACCCTTAGATATGCAATCTTGATATCTATTACTTTGACCATCACGTTTTTCCGGTATTTTAGATAGAGTACTAGAAGGGAATAAATCATCAACCGATAAATATCCCATGAAAATAATCACAGTAAAACATCCTATTACGGTATAAAAAACTTGAGAAAACGAAAAATATCTCATCAATAGGAGTAGGTTAAGCCCATGAAATTAAGACAATTTGCATAGACGTTAAAATTAATGTGGAACTACTAAATATTTTCATATATCTCGCTATACTCCCGAGTTACTTTGTCCCAAGTATAATGATCTTCCACCTTAATTTTGGCATTTTTGCCACGTAATTCAAAATCTTCTCGATGATTTTCAGCCCATGTTATCTTTTCAGCTAAATCATCAACATTCTTATTTTCAAAATAAAGCACATCTTCGTCTGTAAAGACCTGGGTGTTCTCTGGTATATCACTTGCAATTATTGGTTTACCGGCACTCGCAACCTCAAGTAACATAATAGACATTCCTTCCGTTTCAGACGGAAAAACAAAATACTCGCTACGTTCAACCAACGCCAATAAAGTAGATAACGGGCTTACAAAACCCAAATAGTGAACATTCAACCCTTTATCCAGCTCTTTTATTTGTTTGATATAATTTGGGTAATTATCTAGCTCTCCCGCCACAAGAATAATTCCAGTATAATTTAACTTTTTATAAGCTTTGAGCATAGTATGCAGACCTTTGGTCCCCATAATCCTACGTGCAGCAAATAGTACAAAAGGTTCTTTAGTGCCTAAGGTTTTTGGCCAAAAGCTATCTACCGCTTTATAATCCACCTTTTCCAGCAAATTAATACCATTGGGTATAAATTGAACATCTACTCCCGCATTGTCCCTATAAAACTCACATAATGGCTTTGAAATAGCGGTTTTGACTCCTGAAAAATTTAAAAATCTTTTTTCTGAAATTTTAAAGAACCATTTAGCAATTTTACCCCACTTATCTCTCTTATAAGGAGCCTCATGAGCAGTAGCAATAACTTTAGCATGCTTACTGAGCGTGTTTAGAAAAAAGAAGCTGTCAATTTTATGTGCGTGAACTATATCATATTTTCCTCTTGTTCTAATATGAAAGCAACACAACCAATAATAGATAAGTACTCCTAAACTACCCAGTTTAATTTCAGGAAACTCTATTACCTCCACACCCTTAATATGACCTTTAGCCTTTTCATTTTTATAACAATAGACCGTAACATCATACTCATTCACCAAATTAAGAATCATATTCTCAGCAACGCGGCTTGTGCCCCCTCTAGAAGGAAAATATTTAATCCCAAAAAAAGCTATTTTTTTCTTCACTGCCATAGTTAAAGATTTCAAATCTTTTATGATTGAATTATTAGTTTTTGAATATTTACTTTAATACACCTTGATAGAGCTGATAATATGCTGAAGTCATTTTCCGTAAACTAAATGTCCTTTCAATTCTATTCTTACTCTCATCTCCCATCTTTGAGGCTTCATCGGGATTATTTAACAAGTACATTACCTTATCTGCCAGAATTTCTGGTGACTTATTAGGGATTAAAAATCCAGTTTTGCCATCAGTAACGATTTCATTGGTTCCGCCGCCTGTAGTGGCCACCACGGGTTTACCCAAAGCCATATATTCAAGAATTGAATTTGAAATACCCTCACCATGCACATCGGTATTCGTAGCCAAAACCCCAACATCAAAAATATTTACCAATGATTCAACGTCGTTTCTAACACCTGTAAAGACAAAATGGGAAATATACTGATCAGGAACCATCTGTTTACATTTTTCAAGATTTGGACCATCTCCTATAGCCAAGAAAACAACATCTGTTTGTTTTTGAAGAATAATTAAACCAGCTCTAATAAAACTTGAGAAATCTTTTTTATCGGTAAAGCTTGCCACCATGCCAACAATTCTCTGTCCAGTAAAACCTAATTCTTTTTTAACGTATTCTGACAATTTTAAATTTGCAATTCTCTCGTTGCCAAAGCCATTATAAATACAAGCTCGCTTATTCTCCGGTACTTGATAAGCATTCAAACCCGCCACTGAATTACCTAATATTACCTGTGAAAAAGGAAAAGTAAGTCTAGCCCTAAGAAGGCGTTTATCAAAGAAACCCATATCTTTTGTAGCATTAACTATGTTTCCATTGATTATTTTAATGCCCAGCAATACCGAAGAGGGAATCGCTAAAATAGTAGACATCGTACCCCAACTATGAATTACATCAGGCTTATAATTTTTACAAAATTTATACAGTCTATAAAAAACCATAGGATTCTTTTTAGGTACTCTTTTCATGATTGTTACAGGAATACCTAACTCAAACACTTCCTTGTAATGCACTTTATCAGAAAAAGTAACCAAAGACAGCTCTACATCTCTATATTCCTTACATCCTTTTATGAGTTCTATCAACCTTCTCTCCCTGCCTCCGGAGGTAAGGCTATCTATAAGTAATAATACTTTCATTCAATATTGGTCAACTACATTTTTAATTCAAACTACAATCACATTAAAGTACGTACTCATTCTACAGTTGGACGTTCCCCTTATCTATGTGAAACGTATTTATATTTTCAATGAGACTCAAGTAATGATTTTGGAACGCTTTATAGCTAAATTTTTCGACTAGATGATCGTAACTTTTCCTGCCCATGTCAATTCTTTTTTGTGGAAATTGTACAAGTTCTTCTAGATATCCAGCCAATGCTTTATCATCTCCGATTTTTGAAATAAACCCGTTTTTTTGGTGAATGACCAATCGTGAGTTATCCCCGGCATCAGTTGCGACTATGGGCAATCCAGAGTTCATAGCCTCCATTACGGAATTTGACACACCTTCAAAAGATGAACTGCACAGATATATATCAGACTCTTCTAAAAGTTGATAAATATTAGACGGGTTTTTTACAAGTTCTACTTCATTTTCTAACCCATACTTTCTTATGTCTTCTCTAATATTTTCTTCTTCAGCACCCTGTCCAACAATTTTGTACCTAAACCTATAGGCCCCAGCTAATGTTTCTTTAAGCTTATAAATGGATTTAAGCGCTACTCCATATTGCTTTTGTTCTACCAATCTACCCATGCTAATTATAGAGATACATGCTCCATTTTGAGGAATTCGCTGCTTAAACGGGTTGATATCTATTCCGTTGGATATTACAAAAACATTCTTCTTAAACCCAAATTTTTGAGACGAACTATAAGCGGCAAAGTTATTTGCTATAGTATAATCCAAAAGGTAATTATTAACCGCCTTTAAGGCCATAAACTTGAGCTTAGGCATATAGCTATTTCTAATGCCTCCAAAAGAATACGATACTCCGGCAAACTTTCCACAAATGGCAGAAAAAATGGTGTCTGTAGGCAAAAAAGAAAAAACGATATCAATTTTTTCTTTTTTAAGAAACTTAATAAAGTTAACGGCATTAAAAAGCACATTAGGAGATAGTACAAGGTGCTCAATCTCTTCCTGCTGTATAAATCTTACATGAGACTCATACCTTGGCTCCGGTTTAAGAATAGCAACAACAACGTTATGCTTATGCTTTAGTGCTTTTGCTAATAACAGGCACTGTTTCTCCGCTCCTCCACGTCCTAAAGAGTTAATTGTAATGCAAATATTTTTTCTTTTTGTCATAGCGGACTTTACGATAGAAATATATACAATATGAGCTATCTGATGATTGTAACTAAAGTTACCTTTCAGTTAATCTATATTTATAGGTTTTCAATAAACGCCTTTAAACGCGCTCCATGAGTTCTATAATCAAATTCTCTTAAGCCTAATTCCTTACCAACTAGTCCCACTTTTTTTGCCTTTTCTGGATTGTCTACTACGAACTTCATTTTCTCGGCGAAGGTTTCAACAATATAATTGCCGGCAACCAACGCCGTCTCCCCATCTTTAAAATAAACAGATATTTCACCAATATTTGTCGTGATGACCGGGTTACCAGAAGCCAAGTATTCTCCAATCTTGTGTGGAAATCTTGATGAGTCTTGAAGCGTTGGTCGTAATGGAATCAATAGGGCACTAGCATTTACATATAATTTCACTAATTGGGAATAAGGTATGTTCGAGAATAACTGAATGGGTTCAGTTTTAAACATATCGTTCATTTCTTGCTGAAAACGTGCCACTTCTTTTTTACTTTCCCCACTTACTATCATATATAACTTTACATTTTCTTCTTGCGAAATATGTTTGTAAGCTTCAAGAATGAAATCTATCACCTCGCGATATGATATGCTGCCACAATACAAGAAATATGGTTCAGAAGGTTCTCTTGATATATTGAACTTATCGAAATCACAAATGATGGGCAATTTTAGGTTTGGTTTTAAAGGTGATGCAACGTGATAAAAATCTTTTAATTTATCACTTATTGGTAATGCCCCATCATACAGTTTAACTATCCATTTATCAAGAATAAAATCATTTATCTTTCTTGAAAGGCTTCTTTTATGATTCATTGAGGAAGCCATTTCAACAAGATTTATTACTATTGGAAACCTAAATAAATATGAAAAAAATACATATCTGAAAACATGTATTAACTTTCTATTTGAAAGAACGCCCATGCTAATCCCTCCGTTTTTCTTTAAATTTCTTAAATATTGGTATTCGCCGTAAATCCCTCGAATCTTTTGAACGTTTCGTTTTATGAAACCTTTTGGCTTATGCACCTCTTTAGAAGTATAGATATAGTTAATTCCTTCATAGGTGCCTTCATACTTAAAATCAGGATGTTCTCCTTGGTTCCAAGAGCCTTTTCTACAGATAATTGTTACCTTAATGTTCTCATGCAGCAGAGCCTTTGCCATTAAAGTCATACGCTGTACAGAAGCTAAGCCATAGGGAAATCTAGCTTCTCCTAAAAAAACAACATGCTTTTGATTTTTCATTTCGTGTTCAGACAAAACTACATTAGTATTAATAAAAACTGTATACCATTTTCCACAGTCAAGTTTCTTGTTTACGTATTATTTACTACTCCGCCCATATACCCCGCTCTTTCTTAGCCAATATTTTGAATACTTGAATTGGGGCCAAGATAGCCAAAGGTATAAGACACGTTACAGTTCCTAGAACTATACCCACCACACCAAAATCAAGGACCTTTACAAAAAAAAGTGATGCTGGAATATTTACTAAGGCTGCGAAAAGATAAGCATACATCTGAATTTTAATTTTTCCTGTACCATTCAAGACAATACTGAAAATATTAATCCAAGTAACCAAGCACACGGACACGGCAACAGTAATAGAAATACCTATAGGTATCGTAAGGTTATCTTGCAACCAGAATTTATATACTAAAGGAGATAACAATACCATAACTGCTGCCAGCCCTAAGGTAACCAACCACACCTTAAGCACTGTTTTTAGAGATTTTTTCATCCAATCAATATCTCCTTTTACATAGGCCTCTATATTGGATGGCCACAGTTGATTTGTAATAATTACAAAAAGAATCATGAATATAGACAAGTACTTATACGCCGCCTCATATTGAGGCACCCCTTCCAAGGAAACAAAACTAGCTATTAAAAGATTATTGGTCTGATGAATTACAAGAAGTGATATTTTAATCAGAAAAAACTTGACACCTAAGGAAAATAAGTCTTTGAAATAAGAAAGCTTAACTGCTTTTAAAGTCGGCCGGTATTGACTGAATTTTCTTCTAAAAAAATATACTCCAACAAACAAAGGTACTAAGGCAAAAGTCATGGCCTTTGCTGTTCCAAAAAGCAATAGTGAATCGCTCATGATAAAAGGAATCAACAAAATTAACACTAAGAAAGATGCTTTAGTCAATAACGAAAAGTACTCAACATAGGCCATTTTCTGTAGCGCGTAGAATATCTCGTATACATTGCGGGTTACAAATCTAATACCAAAAGCAACTATTATCACCGCTCCAAGCATCTTAACCTCTTCTACCATACTGGGCTCAATATTTAGCCAACCGGTCCATGGTAGTATAAAATTGAGTGAAAGTAATACAAACGTTAGTAAAGTAACAATGGCTCCAAGTACAAAATACGCCGTGCTCACATAGTGCACAGCCTCTTCTTCCTCATTTTTTGCAATCGCCTCTCCAAATTTATTTCGAAGTCCTAGACCAATTCCAATGTCAAAGTTCAAAAACCAATCAATGGTAGATAATAAAGTCAGGTAGATCCCAAACTTCATCGCCCCAAGATAATCTAATGATAGAGGAAAATAAAGAAACCCTATTAAGATGCCCACCCCCTTGATGATAATGGTCAAAAATATATTCTTTTTAGCCTTGCCTGAGCGTCCTTTATCTTTTCCAATAAGCCTTTTTGCCTTTTCTAATAGTTTCATAGGTAAACTTGGGCTATTTTGAGTAATCCGCTTGGGATGTCAATAATCGATTCTCCTCAATTTTATGTATACCCATACCCATGCCAATGTGCACGGCATACAACACAGAAACATAAGAGAGAAATAAAAAGGTGTTTGTGAGGTTACCTATCATAAATATTACACTTGCTAAAAAAGGAATTACAAAATATAAGTTTGAATGAAAGGAGCGAGAATAGTACAATGCTGAAAGCATAACAAATAAAGTAAAACAAACGAATGCCGGCACACCATATTCAAACAATGAAGAAAAATATCCACTATGCAAACTACCTGTAGTTGCGGTTGCACGATCTCTATCTCCTGTTATTCTCAAAAGATTAATGTAATACACTTCATTTTTAAGACCTCCATAGCCAAGCCACGGTTTCTTATGAATATTATCTATTACCATACCATAATACCCTTTTCGACCTCCCACGGAATCCGTTAGACGTTCTTTTACCATTGTACTGTTCATAATGTCTTGATAGTAAAAAATACCCGCACAAAGCAGTATAGCCAAACCTGTTAATCCAGCAAATAACATTTTTTCAAGAGCTATCTTATAAATAAAAATAAGATAAGTAATCAACACTAGGGCTAGTATTATCCAACTCATTCTCATAAACGAAGTAACTACGCCTATAGAAAACAAAATAACAAGACCCGTTTTCCAAAGGTTATTTTTCACGGTAGTAAACACCCATACAATTGCTATAATTAAAAAATATGAATGGAAATATTCTGTACTAAAGATTCCATTAGATCTAATTACCGCCCCAAAAGCCGGCCTATCATCTCCAATTCTCATAAAGTAGGGTTCAACCCCTAATTGTACAATAGCAACTAAACTTGTAACGATAGCCCCTATGATTATAGATTTTCCAATTAAATCATAAGTTGGCTGATCCGCCATTAACTTTAGACCAAAAAGAATAATGACAAATGCAAAAGATTCCAGTACCGTTTTTAATGCATCACCAGAACCCACCTCATCCACATTCACACCTATTGAGATTGTAAGTAGAATGATATAAAGTGCAAGCGGAATCATGAATAACGGAGTGCTTCTTTTAGAGGAGGACAATAGCTTTTCTTTAGACAAAAGCGTTTTCCGTATTATAAAAAAGAGCAATAAAAGATATATGAGCCTTATAGGCTGAATTTCAAAAAAGCTAAAACCCGGTATTTTAATTGTAAGCAGTTCATTTATATTTCCTGTCAAAAAGTAAAAGGACAAAAGAAAACCCTCTAACTTGTACTTAGAATCGCTTTTATAGGTCAAATACGAAGCAATTAGCCCAGCAATTACAAAATAGATGTAAAAGTGGTGTATTTGAACTCCTGTCCAACTAAAATGCTGCTCGTAGTTACCCATTCCCCTTATAGCAAAATTCGATTCAAAAGTTGTATATACCTATCCAATAGCTTATTAACCTTACACCGAAAACGACTTATCCACAAGTTGTTTTTCCTTGTTCAGACCATATTTGGCTTCATACCCATATTTATGGTCCTCTTTTAATGCATCATTAAATATGATATAGCTCTTTTTCTTTTTATCACGAGGAATCAAATTTTCAAGATCTTCTAAAAACTCCACTTTAGAAATATTTCTTCTCACTACGAACAGATTAATATCCATAACATCTAAAAGCAGAAGAAAGTCAGACACCAAACCTACTGCAGGGGTATCTAAAATAACGTAGTCATATTCCTGTTTCAGCTTCTCAACAACAGACTTCATTTTATCACTGGACAATAACTCATGAACATTACCGTCTACGATTTCCGAAGGGATAAATTTTAAATTTTTGACTTTTTCATGTGAGTGAATAACTTCATTCAATGAACTTAGTTCTCCCATTAAATAGTTGGATAATCCTTTCCCCTTTATTTTACGAACCCCTTTAACCAGACTAGGGTTTCTCAAATCGGCATCAATAATTATGGTTTTCTTTCCCGCTTCTGCAAGTGTTATTCCCAGATTAATTGCACTATAAGTTTTGCCTTCCTCAGGCAATATAGAGGTTATGCCAATAACTCCTTTATCTGCAGAATTAACAAGTTTAAGATTTGTACTCAGATCTCGGAATGATTCTTTAAGCTTCCAAAGTGCCACTTCCGAATCAGATTCTGCCGGTTTAAAATTTTGGTCTACAAAATCAAAAAGCTTTTCACTACCCTTAATTTTCCTTACCCACTTCTCAATATCAAAATCCAAAAAAGGAACCACTAGCTCCCTTTTCTTTTTTGGCTCATTATCATAATGCACGATACTCGCTATTATTGGCATATCACTATTCGCCATAACCTGCTGAACATTCTCAATAGTATCATCTGGTGAAAAGAATATCATCCACCCCAAAGGTATGAGCATACCTAACACTACGGCAAGAGCCAATAAAAGAGATTTTTGTGGTGCTACAGGACCATTCCCCACCATTCTTGCTTCATCTAATATTCTCGTATCGGACGTACTCTCCGCTCTTGCTATTCCTGTTTTAGCCAACTCTTGACTCAAGTACTTGTACAGATTCTCATACAGCGTATTTTGCCGCTCAATATTAAGCAATTGTATTTCTCTAGTAGGTAAAGAGCTTATCTGCTCATCAATGTTAGACAATTGAGATGTTATACCACCTAGAGCTGCTTGTGAAGACCTAACTGCACTTCTTAGGTTATTCAACAACAGTTCTGTAGATTCTTTTATTTGACCGTTTAAAATGGTCATCTCCTCATTGTTGCTCGTCACATAAAATTTCTTTCTTGAGCGCTCTGCGTATAATTCTTTTAATGCGAGAATATTCTGGTTGATCATGGGGTCCTCCAGGCCGATTCCGGAAGGCATTATGAATTCATCCTTGTTTCTATTACTCTTTACACTCCTAATAATGGAGTTATAATAATTAATATTCATTTTTATTTTGGCAGCCTCAACCTGAAGGTTATTGGTCTGATCTAAAGCATTTGAGGCCGTAGCACCTAAATCCACAGCCTTCTTGTCCCTTTTAAAGGCTTCTAGCTTTACCTCGAATTTGTTTAATGAATCAGATATGACCCTTAACTGATTTCTAATAAAAGCTTCTTTCCCCGCTGCAATCTCTGTTCTTGACGAAAGTTCGTTCTGAACATAATTCTGAGTTAGCTTTTTGAGAAAATCAACTTCTTTACTTACAATAGGCCCCGATGAAACTATTTTAAAAATACTGGCCTGGATATCAATATTGTCGGCCTCTAATTTACCCATGTAATTTTTAGTGACTCCCTCAATGTTATTAATTACAAAGCTTAAATCATCTCCGTCAAAATCTTCATCGTTTACGCTATATTCAGGTCTATTTAGAGTAAACGTGAAATATTCGTGTTCTACAGTATCTCCGAACTTATACTCCCCAGAAAAATCAAAACTTCTTTCTACATCTCTTACAGATCCGTTCAATGGATTAGAAACACCGAACTCGTCGCCTTCAATATTCAAGCGGTAACTATCGTCGGATAGTAATTCAATTTCAAAAGGAACCCCATACAATTGAGGTTTAGAACGATCCAAAAAAACTTCAAACGGAAAATATCCGTACTTCTCTTCTTCAGAAGACAAGAAGCTTTTGGTATAGTATGACACATCAAAACTAAGGTCTTCTATAGTTTGCCTAATGAGACTAAATGATTTTAAAATACCTATTTCATTATATAGGTTTTTCTCCATTTCAATAAGGCTCACTCCGCCTTCAACATATTCACTGTCTCCCAAAACCCGGTTTCTACCTTTAGAGTCAATCAAAACAGAAGTGGAAACCTCATAAATTGGTGTGGCCACAGCAATATAAATCAACGCCAAAAGAACAAAGAGACCTATACTGGCCATAAAAAACATTTTGTTCTTATATATTTTTCTAAAAAATAATTTTAAGTTAATCTCTTGCTGAGCATTAACTTGATTATTCTTTTTCTCTTTCATCTCGTTATCATTAATGTTTTCTTCCAGCCCAAATACTTTTCCTTTTTTGAACCTTCATGAAATTCTACTTTTACACTTACCCGGTAAGGAAACTCTGGCGCATTAGTTGTTATTGAAACTCAATACTAATATGGTCGTAGATATTGCGGAAAGCACTAAACTGAAAACTCCCAAGTTCTTTTGAAAAAGATTTTCTTTTGATGTTTCTACGTACAACACATCATTGGGATGTAAAAAATAATAGGGCGACCTTATGATTTCCGGGCTTGTCAAATCTAAATCTACCACAATGGATTTATCTCCCTTTTGACGAATCAATTTAACGTTCTTACGCTTTGCAGATATGTTTAAATCCCCCGCGGCACTTAAAGCCTCAAAAATGGTTGCTTGAGTATTATATATATACGTTGTTCCTGGAGTTTTTACATCACCTAGAACCGAAACCTTGAAGCTGGTAAGCTTTACGGATACCACGGCATTCAATAAATATTTGTCTATTTCGGTTTGTACGAAATCGCGAATTTCTTCAACAGTCATGTCCTGCACATTAACCTTTCCCACGATAGCCAAATCTATAGCCCCTTCTTTATCAACAGTATAGCCTGTTAAAAAAAGTGAAGCAGGATTAGCCTGCAAATTTCTGTTTTCTACGGTTGAATTATTAAAATATGCTACTTGATCAGGATCTCTACTTTGCACTTTAACACTTAACACATCATTTGGTTGCACTCCATATTCCGTAGGTCTCAGACGTATGGTCATTTCTTGATCAGGACTTTGAAGGTAATTCACACCTTTAGTAGTATAACAAGAAGTTAATGTTAAAGTGATCAATATTACAAAAACCCGCTGCAGGGAAAGTGCGGCATATGCATTTTTAAAAAAAGTAAGCATCGGTTTTTTTATGCTTGGTATAATTGTCATGGCTTAATTTTTACTTAGTCTCTTATTTTCGGATTCGATTTTTAACGTATAGAACATACGTTTGGAACAAGGGCGTTATTCGCCCAAGTATGCAAAAGATTAAAATGCCTTTTTATGGTGACTCCCAAAAATGGTAAGAAAAATGATTTTAACATCTAACCAAGGACTCCAATTTTCAATGTACCATAAATCATGATTTACTCTTTGATTTTTTTGCTCATCTGTCACAGTTGGACCTCTCCAGCCATTTACTTGTGCCCAGCCTGTTATACCAGGTTTAACATAGCTTCTAACCATATAATGATTTACCGTCTTTCTAAAGTCATTTTGCAGATTGATTCTATGTGGTCGAGGACCTATAACACTCATCTCCCCTTTTAAAACATTGTAAAACTGGGGCAATTCATCTAAATCTCCTTTTCTTAAGAACTTACCTATACGAGTAATTCTAGGATCATTAACTACAGTAGACTTAGAACCGTTAACCGGATCTTCCGTTACTGACATTGTTCTGAACTTATAGCATTTAAAAGTTTTGCCCGCTTCACCCTTCCTAAGGGGGGTGTAAAACACCGGTCCTTTGGAGTCTATCTTTATAAGTAAGGCAATAATTAAAAATATAGGAGACAGTAATACCAATACGACAAGAGCAAAACAAAAATCGAACAATCTTTTTAGTACAGTTGTACTAAAGTGATCTAGGGGAGACTCACGAAGTTTAAAAACCGCCAAATCTCCCATGGTGACAGCCTTGTAATTTTTAGATTTTAAAAGTGGGTTTTTAGGAATCAATTTCACCCTCACCCCAAAACTATCAGCTATCGATATTGTCTCCATGATTTTTTCATGCTTCATACCCGCCATGGCAATAAAAATATCATCAATACCATGATTTGACAGCGCCTCTGGCAAATCATCTATACTACCGAAAATATTAAACCCTAAAACGTTTTTCGGCTTCTTATCTCTGTTCTCCAAGTAGCCCATGATATTATAGCCGTACTGGGTCATCGCATTAGTAAAACCCTGAATGTTGTTTTCATCATAGCCCGACCCTATAAGTAATGTATCGGAAAAAAGATGCGAAGCCCTTTTCTTTAAATATTGCAACAAATACTTATGGCTCACCAAGTTTAAATAGGAAAAAATAAAAATAGGTATAATAAAAGTTGATCGCGCAAAATACCTGATTTTTAGCAAAATAACAGCACTAATAACGAAACCAACGAAGAAAAAAAGTGATGTTACTATACTCTTAAAATAACCAAAATCCGGATTAAAATAAAACTCACTACTCCTAATGTACATAATGATTACTAACCAAGTAACATTATAGATGACCATTAACCGCACCATATTCCAAAGAATTGCCGTGTCACTAAATGAAAAATCAGGCAATTTGAACATAAAGCATATGGTCAAAACTACATTGAGTAGAACAAACTCAAATGCAAGTAAATTTATAAGAATAAATCTATTTTTTGAATTCATGGGGGATATTTAGTCGGTTTTAAAAGTTTATAAAATAGTTTGCCTCCTCACCGAACAACGCCAAATATATGAATGAAATAATTAACTTTTAATGAATATTACTTCTTCTACGGCAATTGACCTAAAAATTAGTCAATCCACATTATATTAAGTAAAACATTAAAAGATGTTCGGAATTATCATATAGTCGATCTACGAATTAATCATCAACTTAGATGCTTACATTACGCAAGCTTAACAAGATAAAATAAATATTTTCCTTTTACCCACTGTTAATCAGAATATTATACCGAACAAAGCTAAATATGAATATAAAGTCCGAAAATTCATTAATTCGTCACAACCCTATCCTACTCTATGCTATTTTCAATGAGAACTTATAAAGGATATTAATCCATTACGCTATAATTGCCTCTAAAGATCAATTGAAAATAGAATAATCTCAATATAACAGGAAACCGATGTGATTATCTCACATTCGTTTTTACATTTTTATGATTAGTTGATTAACTAGAATAAAAATCGATTTTATAGAGATTATGGCAAATCTACTACGTAAATTTAGGGTAGGTATACAGATATAAAACTCATCAAAACTATGGCCGATAAAAGTAATTTTGATATTCAAACATTAGGGGTGCCAGCCATACCATCACCAATAAATCTCAGCAAGACCAGTGGAGACAAAATATTCAATTTTATTAACGAAAACGATAGAATTTTAGCAGATACTTCCATCCATAATTTCAATACTTGTATGGAAAATATGAGTAAGCCGGAATGTCTGGAAAAAGCTGGTCCAAGGGAAAAGCTCTTTTTCAATCCTGAAAAAACAACTGCAGCCATCGTTAGTTGTGGAGGTCTCTGCCCCGGAATAAATAACGTAATCCGAAGTTTGGTTATGGCTCTGCATTATTTTTATGGAGTAAAGCGAATTATTGGAGTGAAATATGGCTATGAGGGACTCATTCCTGAAAACGGACATGATTTTATGGATTTGGTACCGGATAAGGTAAAAGACATTCATGAATTTGGAGGAACCATCCTCGGTTCTTCTAGAGGCGCCCAGTCTGTAGAAAAAATGGTCGACTCTCTGGTAAAGAACGACATTAATCTTCTTTTTACTATTGGCGGAGATGGCACCCTTAAAGGAGCTAATGCTATAGGAGAAGAAATTGAAAAAAGAGGACTGAATATTTCGGTTATTGGGATTCCAAAGACAATTGACAACGATATAGACTTAATTGATAAATCATTTGGTTATGAAACCTCGTTCGATGTTGCTAGTCCCATTATTAGAGATGCGCACAATGAGGCTACCGGAGCTTTCAACGGGATTGCCATTGTAAAACTAATGGGTAGAGATAGTGGATTTATCGCTGCATCTACCGCTATTTCCATGCCTGTGGTCAATTTTGCACTAGTACCAGAAATGCACTTTCAGCTAGATGGTAAAAATGGATTTTTGGAAGCTCTTAAAAAAAGGCTGAACAATAAGAAACATGCCGTTATTGTTGTTGCCGAAGGGGCAGGACAACATTTGTTCAATGATGACAGTAAATCCCATAAAGATGCATCGGGAAATATTGTTCATCAAGATATCGGCCTTTTATTAAAGCAGCATATTAAAGAATATTTTGATGGCCAAAATATGAAGACTACCGTAAAATATATAGATCCAAGCTATATTATACGCAGTGCTCCCGCTAATGCCAACGACAGCCTTTTTTGTAACAGACTAGCCTATCATGCGGTTCATGGCGCTATGGCAGGGAAAACTAAATTTGTGATAGGCAGGCTCAACCACAAATTTGTTTATTTACCAATTTCAAAAGTGGTCAACAAACGTAAGAAAATTGACTTGGAGGGCGAATTTTGGTTCGGGGTATTGCAAAGCACTGGGCAACCATTCACCATGTATGATGAATAGATAATAAAACACTACTTTTTCTGCAAATACAGTTCTCTATAATACTGTTCTGCCATGCGGGCGCTCGTAAATTTGGGAACTATATCTTCAATAGCTTAAAAGTAATTGGCTGTACCTATACGCTCGACATTCCAAGAATAACTTAGGCAAAACCTTTAATATCGGACCTACCAATCGTCAACAATTCCAATAGCGTTATCTGTAATTAGGCTTATATCCAAAGGGTAAAATGGAAAAAGTAGATTATCGCTTCGTTGTTGCAATAGTTTTGGGCCATTAAAAAAAGTACAACGCATAAAAGGTTTTTCCCCATATATTCAATATCTATTCTAGATGATTTAAAAATATAATTTCCTTGGGTATTGATAAATTAATAATATATTTGGTTAACCAGATTGGTTTACCAAATATATTTTAATAAATATGGAACATCAAAAAGAAAATTGGCGTGCTAAGTTTTCTGCTTATATAGCCCTCTTTCTACCCGGTATCTTTTTGTTGGGACTTAATATTGGTACGGGTAGTGTTACTTCCACGGCCAAAGCCGGAGCTGACTACGGCATGTCCCTACTTTGGACAATTTTAGCCTCCTGTCTTACCACTTATTTTATGATCAACCTTTATGGGCGCTACACCCTTGTAACAGGGGAAACCGCATTGCAGGCATTTAAAAAACATATACATCCTGCTGTTGGCATCTTTTTTATTATAGCCTTAACGGTTGGTGTTTGCGGTAGTGTCATGGGAGTGATGGGCATTGTTGCGGATATATGCCATGAATGGTCCAAAACAATGGTAGAAGGTGGGATATCTCCCGTATACTTTGCACTATTCTTTATCATATTGGTCTACTTCATATTCTGGAATGGCAAGACTCAATTTTTTGAGCGGGCATTGGCTGTAATAGTGGCTATAATGTCCGCTAGTTTCCTATTGAATTTCTTTATCATGATGCCACCGCCTATTGAGATCCTCAAAGGTTTTATTCCAAATGTCCCACAAACGATCAGTGGAGAAAAAAGTCCACTGCTGATTATTGCATCTCTCATAGGAACCACAGTGTTTTCCGGCTTGTTTATCATTAGAACAACTTTAGTGAAGGAAGCAGGGTGGACGTTAAGCGATTTAAAAAAACAAAGAAACGACGCCCTTTTCTCAGTAACCTTAATGTTCTTGATAAGTGGTTCTATCATGGCAGCAGCAGCCGGAACTTTATATGTTGAAGGTATACAATTATCAAGAGCATCGCAGATGATCGAGCTTTTACAACCACTAGTAGGAAGTTTTGCCACCTCTATATTTGCAGTAGGAATTGTTTCTGCCGGAGTGTCTTCTCAATTTCCCAATATCCTAATGCTACCTTGGTTAATCTGTGATTATAATGAAACTGAGCGCGATATGAGCTTGCCCAAATACAGGCTTATCGTCTTTTTAATTTCAATCCTAGGCTTGGTAGTTCCCATTTTTGACGCTCAACCTGTCTTTGTAATGATTATTAGTCAAGCGCTAAATGCAATTATTTTACCGCTTACGGTTCTTGGCATCTTCTACCTGGTAAATAGAAAGGATTTGATGGGTACTTATAAAGCCAACATAAAATCGAATATAATTTTGAGCCTCATACTAATCTTTGCAATTTTCACCTCGGTAACGGGTATTAAAGGGGTAATTGAACTTATAAACTAGAAACATGAAAATCGATTTACAGAAATACGCACAGATTCCTTTAAAGCAAATTTCAAACCGAGTATGGCGTACGTATTCCGGAGGGGCTTTAATCGATAATTGGAAAAAAGACACCCCAGAGGTAGATAATAGTTTCCCAGAAGAATGGATAATGTCTACCGTAACCGCTAGAGGCAAAAACAGACCGGAAGATGAGGGTCTATCCAAAGTTGAAACGACAGAAGGCCTCATAGCTTTAAAAGATATAATAGAATCGAACAAGGAGCTATTTCTAGGGAAGAAAGTTGCAGAAAAATACGGTTCTACAGGGGTTTTGATTAAAATGCTAGATTCGCAAGAACGCTTAACCATTCAAGTACACCCGGATAAAACTTACGCAAAGGACATCCTTAATTCTTCATTTGGAAAAACAGAGTCGTGGTATGTTCTAAACACAAGAGAAATAGAGGGTGAAACAAGTGTGGTGCACATGGGGTTCAAAAAAGGGGGCACCCGTGAAAAATGGGAAGAACTTTTTTTAAATCAAGATATAGAAGGTATGCTGGACAGCCTTCACAAAATTGAAGTAAAACCCGGTGATGCTTTTATGATTTACGGAGGTGTTCCACATGCCATTGGAAGTGGGTGTTTCCTAATGGAAGTGCAAGAACCTACGGATTACACCATGCGCGTTGAGAAAATTACTCCTGCAGGATTAGAAATCTCTCCTGAATTAATACACCAAGGGGTAGGAGAGCAAACTATGCTAGACTGTTTTCATTATGACGACTACACCCTAGAAGAGGCCATGGATAAGTGGAAGATAGAACCCAAAACCATAGACTCTGCCGATGGTCATACTTTAAACACTATTTTTAATACAAAGCACACCAATTGTTTTGGACTCAGCGAACTGTATTTAGATGGTGAACATTCCATAGCTTCCAACGGAAGCTTCTATGTGATAGTCGTGTATTCTGGTACCGGCACCTTAAACTGCAATGGGAAAGCGTACACTTACAATCAAGGTGATGAAATTTTTATATCAGCTGCAATAGAGAACATTACTTTTAAATCTACCGAAAGCTCTAAATTGTTACTTTGCTATCCTCCAAGTTAGAAATTCCCTTTTCCTCTTCCCACTTCTAAACCCCTCACTCAAATGGGCTGGACATATAAATATGCTCAGCCTAAAAAATAATGTATGTTATAACTCTGTATATGCCCTAAATAAACACCTTTTTCCCCTAACCTATTCTACATTTCTGTAGCATTTAATCAACCGCTATCTTAATTTTCTAATAACGTTGAAGTAACGACAAGGCCAAATAGCATTGGTATTTTCGCTCAAACTGAACGATTACCTGGGCGGTTAAGAAAGAACGAAAACCAACTTCAATATGAAAAGAAATACTACTACAAGAAGAGCCTTTTTGGCAAAATCTATCTGGGCATCGGGAGGAGTCATCCTAGCTTCTCAACTAGTCGCTTGTGAAAAACTAGATAACTTAATCGGTAATGGCGATGCAAATGACGAAATTCCTAGATTTCTGCATGGTGTGGGAAGTTTTGACCCAACCGCGGAAGCCGTGATGATTTGGACACGATTTACACCTACCACGGAAGAGGTGAATCAAATCATAGACATAAAATGGCAAGTGGCAACAGACCGTGCATTTACGAATATAGTTACCGAAGGAAGTAGCGCTTGTTCCATAGAAAACGACTTCACGGTAGTTGAAGACGTAACGGGGTTATCCTCCAACAATACATACTATTATCGTTTTATGGAGGAAAATCTTAAAACTACTTCCGTAGTTGGGGAAACCATTACCTTGCCTAAAGCCGGTGAGCATCTCACAAATCTTAAGCTAGCTGTTTGTTCCTGTAGTAACTATCCCGCGGGACTTTTCAACGTGTATGACGCTATTGCTAAAAGCGATGCAGACATAGTCATTCATTTAGGTGATTATATTTACGAATATGGTGAAGGAGAATATGGTACCAATGAAAACACAGAGGCTTTAAAGCGTGTTCATGACCCTAAGAATGAGATATTAAGTCTTGAGGATTACCGTTTAAGATACAGACAGTACCGTACGGATGAAAGTCTTCAATTGGCACATCAAAAAAAACCGTTCATTGTTGTTTGGGACGACCATGAAATAACAAACGATACATATACTACAGGTGCCGAGAACCATTCTGAAGATGAAGGCTCTTTTGATCTAAGAAAGCAATTTGCTGTTCGCGTACATGGCGAATACCTACCTATTAGAACTAACGACAGAAATATTATATATCGAAGTTTTCAATTTGGAAACCTTGCCAACCTTGTCATGTTGGACACAAGAGTTATTGGAAGAGACAAACAACTAAGTTTTGGCGATTATTTTTCAGCTGATGGTAATTTTGATTTTGGAGGTTTCTCCTCAGCTATGATGGATCCCAACCGAAGCATCTTAGGTTCTGAACAGTTGGCATGGGCAGCATCACAAATAACCGGAAGCAATGCTGAATGGCAAGTTATAGGCCAACAAGTCTTAATGGCCAAAATGTTCGTACCTGCAGAATTATTAATTGGAATTGGTGCTGTGTCATCAGGGAATGCCACGCCAGAAGTGTTTCAACAATTACTTAACACCATTTCTGAACTATCCACAATTAAAGCACGGGTGCTAAACAATGACCGTTCTTTGACTCCCAGTGATTTAAGTCGTATAAATACGGTTGTACCTTATAATCTTGATGCATGGGACGGCTATCCTGTTGAAAGAGAAAAACTCTTTGCTCTTCTGAACGGTAAAAAAACAATTGTACTAGCAGGAGACACACACAATGCTTGGAACAGTAATTTAACCGATGTAAATGGTGATAAAGTAGGCGAAGAATTCGCTTGTTCATCAGTAACTTCACCTGGTTTTGAAGGCCTCTTTGGTACGGATCCAGAAACGGTTGCAGGTATAGAACAAGCATTTTCTCTACTTATAGACGACCTAAAATATTTTGACGCATCACGAAGAGGCTACGTAATGGTGGAATTCACAAGTGGTTCTGCTGTTGCAGAATATCGCTTCGTAGACAATATTTCATCTTCTGTTTACAACACCACTATAGGTAAAACAATAACAGCAGATATATAAATCGCTTTTTTCAGCTGAAAAAGAAAAGCGGAGGGTTTAAAAAGACGGACAGGTATAATCCTAGTCCGTCTTTTACCTTTATAATACAATCAGTAGCATCAAACAACATAAAACTCCACATGAATATCATTAACAGGTTCTGTTCTTAATCGCTCCTTTCTTGCAGTAAAATGCAAAACTTCTAAGGGATTAATCTCTGACCGCATGGCAGACGCATCTATAGAAAGGTTACGTGCCAATAGTTTCCCCAGTGCCTGATATCGATACCGTACGAGTATATTGACCAGTTTAGTGGCATTTTCCATCTGGGAAAGTATTAATTGCACCAATTCATTGTGCTCCTTGGTAAACGTATAATTCATTTTACAAGATCTACAACGAACTACCAATAAGCCTTCTTGCTGATAATTCCATAGTTGCATTTTATCATTATTGCACTTTTTGCATACTGAGGTCTTCTGCCCCAGACCATCAAGAAGTTCATCCAAATCTTTATACTGCTGTACGAGCCCAATATTATCCACCAACCACCACCTTGCTTTTCTTCTTTGTTCAGAAAGTGTAAAACCAAAATACCAAAAGAAAAATAACATGGAAGAAATAGTCATTGACACCAGTAGTAAAGGGCCAACAGCAATAAAGAAAGATTGTACGGATTCGGCTTCTTGAATAGAAGTTAATAGGGAACTAAACATAAGTACGTGTCAAAATGGTTGGTTTTTGCAAAGTAACAAATTATAGGAAAGTATTCATATCACAAATGTTAAGTAATCATTATCAACGTTTTGTCGCAGAAAACAATATAGAAACTCATTTTATTAACCCCTTTAAATCGAACACAAAAACATTGCAATGTGCAAGACACCTAAACATTAAAATTTCAAATCAATTTAAGTGATTTTCAATCAACTAACTGATTTTAAATCATTTACATTTAACATTAACCGTTATAACTACCGTTAAAGTAGGGTTAACGCCCTAGGGGCGACGCTTAAAACCTAACTTTATGCAGAGAACCACACTTTACTGAACCCGTATGAAAAATCTTAAAATAACTATGACTGTCATCATAGCTCTTTTCCTATCTGTTTTAAACGCAAATGCTTTTCAGCCTGGCACAAATTCAACACAAACTAAAATCCGATATCTATCAGGTACAGGAATGGACGATATGGTAGAGTGGGATTTCTACGTCTCGGAAGGGAGAAAAAGTGGAGAATGGACAACCATTGGAGTACCTTCTTGCTGGGAACAACAAGGTTTTGGAGCGTACAACTACGGAAGCGATGACGTCAAAACACGCGCTAAAGAATATGGGGTATACAAATATAATTTCCATGCACCTGCGGATTGGAGTAACAACGAAGTAAAAATTGTTTTTGAAGGTGTTATGACAGATGCCGAAGTAAAAATAAACGGCAAACTGGCGGGAGAAATTCACCAAGGTTCTTTTTACGAGTTTAAATATGCAATAAGTAAACTTTTAAATTATGGAAAAGAGAACCTATTGGAGGTTAAAGTGAATAAGGTTTCCGCAAACGAATCCATAAACCATGCAGAACGAGATGCTGATTTTTGGGTTTTTGGTGGTATATATAGACCTGTCTATTTAGAGATTTTACCCAAAGAACACATGGAGCGTGTAGCCATTGATGCAAAAGCCAACGGAAAAATAATTGTAGACGTATTTACCACTTCAAAAAAGGCTTCATCCATACAAATGTACTTATCAGATGATAAAGGGAATAAAATTCAAGATTTATCGGTTACAGAAAACAAGAGCACAAGCGAGAAATGGAACTTTTCTACCAAAGCAAATACTATAAAAACATGGAATCCTGAAACTCCCAATCTATACATCCTAACAATAGAACTCCTCAACAAAAAGAATGAGGTACTGCATAGCTTAAATAAACGAATTGGTTTTAGAACGGTTGAAATTCTTGAAGGTGATGGCATTTATGTAAACGGGGAACGCATTAAGTTTAAAGGCGTAAATAGGCATTCTTTTCATCCCAAATCGGGTCGGACTACATCAAAAGCTTGGAGTATTGAACAAGCGCAACAAATGAAAGACATGAATATGAATGCTGTTCGTATGTCTCACTATCCCCCGGATGTCCACTTTTTAGATGTTTGCGATTCCCTAGGCTTATTCGTCATAGATGAAATTTGCACGTGGCACAACCCAATGTTAGACACCAAAGTAGCTCGTAAAATTGTGAAGGAAACCGTGGTTAGAGACGTTAATCATCCTTCCATCTTACTTTGGGCCAATGGTAATGAGCAAGGTTGGAATCCAGAAGTAGATGATGATTACGCCAAATGGGATATTCAAAACCGAGAGGTCATCCACCCCTGGAGTATTTACAAAAAGACGAATACCATTCATTACAGTCACTATCATTCCTTAATAAACGATGCCTATTCCAAAGAAAAAATCCTGTTCCCAACGGAGTTTTTACATGGTCTGTACGATGGTGGACATGGCGCGGGCCTAGAAGACTATTGGAATATCATGTGGAATTTACCTCTAAGTGCAGGCGGCTTCCTTTGGGGTTTTGCCGATGAGGGTATTGAGCGCACCGATAGAAACAATGAAATCGACTTACAAGGAAACAAGGCCGCAGATGGTATTGTTGGACCGTACGGTGAAAAAGAGGCCAGTTATTTCACCATTAAAGAAATATGGTCTCCAATTTATATTGAGGATCGGTATATAACTAATGATTTCAACGGAATTTTCAGATTAGAGAGCCGCTATCATTATACTAACCTAGAGAAATGTTCCATGACCGCAAAGTGGCTAAAGTTCGATGGACCAGACGGTAAAAAAAACCCTACTGTTTTTAGCGAAAGTGAAGTAAAATTACCCAACTTAGCTCCATCATCTAAAGGGAAAATCACGGTTAACAAGCCTCAAAACTGGCAATCTACCGATGCCTTGCACTTAACGGCGACAGACCCGTATGGGAAAGAGATTTTTACATGGAGTTATCCCGTTTCTACACCAAAAGATGTGAGTGATTCTAAAACTGACTATAAGGGGTCCGAAGTTATTACAACAGAAACCAAGGATAAACAGATAAGGATTGAGACAAACCATATAACCTATCGTTTTTCCAGAGAAACAGGCATGTTACAAGAGGTAAAAAAAGACAGTACCGTTATACCTTTAAGTAACGGGCCAATTATCCTAAATCAAGATCAAAAAATAGAAAATCTGACCGTAACCCCTTTTAAAAATAAAGTTGAAATAACCGTTGTTTATGAAAAGACGGATAAATCACCGGGATGGTCAACCGTAAAAGAATATGCTTCAGATATTATAAAATGGACAGTGCATGCCAATGGTTTATTGGACTTAAAGGTTAAGTTTAAAGGTTACCGAAATGTAAAAGGTTTTAAGGGCATCACCTTTTCTTTTCCAGAAGAAGAAGTTGCAGGTATGAAATGGCTCGGAGATGGCCCGTACCGTGTTTGGAGAAATAGAATGAAAGGAACAAAATTCCAAGTTTGGGAAAACGATTACAATAATACCATCACCGGTGAATCCGGTTTTGTTTACCCGGAATTCAAAGGCTTTTTCTCCGGTTTATATTGGTCCAAATTAAAGGGTAAGAACAACAACGGTTTTACCGTATACTGTAAAACACCTCATACCTATTTACGTATGCTCACACCAGATGCGCCAGCCGATAATAAGAGGGATAAAGTAATTCCAGAATTCCCTGCAGGAGATATTTCATTTGTGATGAACATTCCTGCTATTGGCACCAAGTTTCAGTATGCCGAGAGTACTGGTCCACATGGTAATCCCGAGCATTATTTTGGTAACGACGACGATTTAATAAGCCTTGACCTAACCTTTAAATTTTAAACCGTCTCCAATGAAAAATGTACTTTCCTTAGCGATACTGCTTCTACTCTCCCTGTTTAACTCTGGGGTTTTGTTTGCTCAAAACACCACCGAAATCCAATATCTGTCCGGAACAGGCAAAGATGATACCGTTGAATGGGATTTCTTTTGTTCCGATGGAATGCAAAGCGGAAAATGGTCAAAAATTCCTGTGCCCTCTTGTTGGGAACTTCAAGGTTTTGGTAACTATAACTACGGACGCGATTACAAAGATGGAAAACAGTATTACAATGAGCATGGTCTGTATAAACATACATTTCAAGTGCCTTCCGAGTGGAAAACAAAGGAAGTAAAGATAGTTTTTGAAGGTGTCATGACCGATTGTGAAGTGAAAATTAATGGTAAGTTGGCAGGAGAAATTCACCAAGGAGCTTTCTACGAATTCAAATATGATATTTCAAAATTACTTAAGTACGGAGAAGAAAACCTATTGGAAGTTAAAGTGAATAAGATGTCTGCCAATGCATCTATAAACTCAGCGGAGCGCAATGCCGATTTCTGGATTTTTGGAGGAATATATCGTCCGGTATATTTAGAAGTCTTACCGCAGCAGTTCATGGAGCGCGTGGCAATAAGCGCACAAGCCAACGGAGCTGTCACCGCAGATGTTTATACAAACTCAAAAAAAGCGACTTCTATAGTGGCAAAGCTTTTTGATTTGAAAGGAAAATTAGTTCAGGAATTTCCAGAGGCGGAAGTAGAGAAGCACGAAGGGAAGTTGTCTTTTAAGGCAAAGGCCACCAACATTAAAACGTGGAACCCGGAAAAGCCGAATTTATATCAGCTTCAAATTAGTTTGTTGGATAAGAAAGGTAAGGAACTACATACAGTTTCGGAACGGATAGGCTTCCGTACGGTTGAAATCCGAGAGAGTGATGGTATTTATGTAAACGGTCAACCAATAAAGTTTAAAGGTGTAAATCATCATTCCTTTCACCCTGAATCCGGCAGAACAACTTCAAAAGAACTGAGTATTGAGCATGTAAAACTGATGAAAGATATGAATATGAACGCCGTTCGCATGTCTCATTACCCACCAGACACTCATTTTCTAGAAGCTTGCGATTCTTTGGGTCTCTTTGTTTTGGATGAGCTGTGTACATGGCATGTACCCTATTTAGAAACTAAAGTTGGGAAAAAACTAATAAAAGAACTGGTTACTAGAGATGTAAATCATCCATCTATTTTAATGTGGGACAACGGTAATGAAAGTGGTTGGAATACCGAGTTAGATGATGAATTTGCCAAATGGGACATTCAAAAAAGAGAGGTAATACACCCTTGGAACGTCTTTAAAAAGACCAATACCATGCACTACCCGGACTACTATAACTTTGCTTTTGACTCCCCTAGCAAGGATAAAATCTATTTTCCTACAGAGTTTTTACACGGTTTATATGATGGTGGGCATGGTGCCGGCCTAGATGACTACTGGAAACAAATGTGGAATATGCCATTGGCGGCAGGCGGTTTCCTATGGGATTTTGCAGATGAAGGCGTAGTGCGCACGGATAAAGGTGGCATAATCGACACTGACGGTAATCATGGAGCGGATGGTATTGTGGGGCCTTACGGCGAAAAAGAGGCTAGTTATTTTACCATTAAAGAAATATGGTCCCCAATTTATATAGCGGACAGATATATTAGGGAAGATTTTTCCGGAACTTTCAAAGTTGAAAACCGGTATCATTTCACGGATTTAGATGAGTGTTCCATGATTGCAAAATGGGTTAATTTCAATGGACCTGAAGGTGGAACGGACTTCAGTATGATGTCGGAAAGCAATGTTGAACTCCCAAAGTTAGCACCATTAGAAAAGGGAACTTTCTCTATTGCCAAGCCCACCAATTGGAAATCTGCGGATGCCTTATTCTTGATGGCAACGGATATTCGCGGTAAAGAAATCTTCACGTGGTCATATCCGGTAAAAATGGCTATGCAGGTGAATACTGATAAAATTAAATACTCTAAAAAGGGAAGTATCACAACTACTACTTCCAACAACTTCATAATAATCAATGCGGATGAAAACCAATTTAAATTTTCAGCTAAAACAGGAGTACTGAAAGAAGTAATAAAAAAGGGAAAATTGATTCCCATAAAGGAAGGACCCATTTTATTAGGTAACAAAACGGAATTAGAAGATGTAAAAATAAAATCATCAGATGATAAAGTGGAGATAATTACATGGTTCAAAAAAAGAAAAAAATATCATGATTGGGATGGCAATCATGAAATGACGCAAGATTTCTTTAAATGGACCATTCACCCCAACGGAATACTTGATTTACATGTTGAAATAAGAAACCAAAAAATTGTTGAAGAATATATAGGCATATCTTTTTCTTTCCCCGAGGAAGAAGTTAAGGGCATGAAATGGCTAGGAGACGGTCCATACCGTGTGTGGAGCAACCGCATGAAAGGCACGCAGTTTAAGGTTTGGGAAAACGATTATAACAATACAATTACCGGTCAACCTGGGTTTGTATACCCAGAATTTAAAGGTTTTTTCTCTAACCTGTATTGGATGAAGTTAAATGGAAAGAATAATAACGGCTTTACGGTGTACTGCCATTCAGACCTTACATTTCTACGTATGCTTACCCCAGAACAACCTTCAGACTCCGGAAAAGGTGCTGCAGTAACTAAATTCCCCCAAGGAGACCTTTCTTTTGTGAAAAATATTCCTGCAATGGGCACCAAATTTATGCCTGCAGAGCAATCCGGTCCACAAGGTAGTTCCAAAAAATATTTCGGAAATACCGATGAGCCCATTGTAGTAAAACTAACCTTTCAGTTTTAAACCATACAGCTATGAAAATAAAATATCAATTCTTTGCCTTGGTAGTAACGGCACTTTTTGTCGCTTGCAATTCCACAGAAACTAAGACCGAAGAAAAAGCGCAAGAAGATTTTCCTTTTTTCATCCCTTAAGAAAAACCAGGCCGACCTTTAAGTATAGCGTTGCCCGTGGTTAAGACAGGTAAGGAACCTTAAGACTAGAGCGTACATCTCGAACACCTATATTAGGCTTAACCCCAACAAATACAGCCTAAAACAAGAAAAGCTAGTCTTTCGACTAGCTTTTTGTTGCTCCCCCTCTTGGGCTCGAACCAAGGACCCTCTGATTAACAGTCAGATGCTCTAACCAACTGAGCTAAGGAGGAAAATATTTTCGCTTTGTTTATCTAAGCGGGTGCAAATATAATTGTTTTTTTTATTGTCCCAAATAAAATTCGAAAACTATTTTCCGGTTAAATACCGATACAGGTCATTTCCATTGGCAAACAGTATTAAAGCAAGCAATAAAAAGAAGCCGATCATCTGTGCATATTCCAAAAATTTATCGCTCGGCTTACGACCAGAAATCATTTCGTACAACAGGAACATGACATGACCACCATCTAATGCCGGTATAGGCAGCAAGTTCATAACGGCAAGCATAATGGATAAGAACGCCGTTGTTCCCCAGAATACTTCCCAGTTCCAAGCATCTGGAAAAAGGCTTCCTATGGCTGCAAAACCACCTACACCTTTATAGGCACCTGTATCTGGATTGAAAATCTTTTTTAATTGCTTTAAATAACCCGAAAGGGTGTTAACCCCTTTATTGATTCCCGCGGGTATAGATTCGGCAAAAGTATATTTTTCAGTCTCCAAACGCAGAAGACCTCTTTTTTCCATTTCTTCCATAGAAGGCATACCCGGTCTTACTCCTATTTGTGCGGAATCATTAATAACAACGGGTATAACTTTACGCACACTGTTATCACGAACAACGGTCAAGTTTATTTTTTCGCCTTTATATTGCTCCAAAATAGGTTTCACCTCATCAAAATAGGAGATTTCCTTTCCGGCTATCTCTACTATTTCATCTTTTGGCTCTAGTCCGGCATCCTTGTTCAAAGATTCCGAGGACACTTCCGCTATGTAAAAAGGGAAACGAGGACCTAAAAACCGAGCTCGGTCTTTATCTTCCATCAGCGTTGCAATAAAATCGACAGGAATCTCCTTTTCAATAGTTTCACCATTACGTTCTATGGTAATACTACTTCCATTAATGATGTCCATAAAGATCTTATTAAAGTCCTTGATCTTATCTCCATCAACCGCTATAATTTTATCTCCTGTTTCAATACCCAATTCGTCTCCAATGGTCTTTTCAGTAACGTGTACACCATCTTTTAAACTATCCCCAGGTATATATTGATCGCCATACGCATAGGCCATTCCTATGTAAATAATCACCGCTAAAACAAAGTTTACCGTTACACCGCCGATCATAATAATCAAACGTTGCCAGGCCGGCTTGCTTCTAAACTCCCATTCCTTGGGCTCTTCTTTCATGGCTTCCGTATCCATGCTTTCATCGATCATACCGGCTATTTTTACATAACCGCCCAAAGGAAGCCAACCAATACCATAAACGGTCTCCCCAATTTTCTTTTTAAAGAGGGAAAACTTAACATCAAAGAACAAATAGAACTTTTCTACACGTGTCTTAAATAACTTAGCTGGAATAAAATGCCCTAATTCGTGTAGTACGATTAACAACGAAAGGCTTAAAAAAAATTGTATGGTCTTTATAAGTAACGGACTCATCTATGTTTTCTATAATTAACGAACTCATCTTGAATTCAGCCGACAAAAGTACACTTTTACAGCCGCTTAAAAAAAATAACTAACTACCCCTATTTATTTTTAAGAAACTTTTAGCAGCACTATAAGCCCTTAAGAGTTGAATGCTTGTATTGACTAACGTATCTTTGGCAAAAAGATTATGCGCTCATTTTTTGCCAAATACAAATTTTTCGGTCTGGTACTATTGGGGCTTTCGGCGATAATCATGTATCTTTTCTATAATGCCCTACAACCTCCAAAAATTTTAACTATTTATCAGCCTACTATGGTCAATCCAGAGCTGGTGGACAGTACTCTCCAATACAAAAGAAAATACCACACTATCGGAGATTTTTCTTTAACGAATCAAAATGGAGAAACTATAACAGAGGCCAATTATGAAGATAAAATTTATATAGCCGATTTCTTCTTTACCACCTGCCCTACCATTTGCCCCATTATGACCAAAAATATGGCGAGTATTCAAGAACGTATAAAAGGGTTTGATGATGTAATGCTCTTGTCCCATTCCGTAACTCCAGAAATAGATTCGGTGGCGCAATTAAAAAAGTATGCACTAGAAAAAGGTGTGGACGATTCTAAATGGAATCTGGTAACGGGCGATAAGAAGCAGATATACGAATTGGCCCGAAAATCATATTTAGCCGTGAAAACAGATGGCGATGGAGGTCCTTTTGATATGATTCATACCGAAAATTTTATTTTAGTGGATAAGCGAAAACGAATTCGCGGATTCTATGATGGAACCAACAAGGAGGAAGTTGAAAAATTGATGGGTGATCTTAAAATCCTAAGAGAAAACAACAAAGAGGAATAAACCTCCTAACTTCTATAGTTTTATGAATTTTTGGGATTTCCGAACCGCTTTTTAATATATTTTATGCTACTTTTGCCCTTACTTATAATCAATCTAAATAAACATTGATAACTACGGTCGCACAGCTTAAGAAAGGACAAAAAGGAATCATCAAGGAATTTGCCGATGACTCGCTACCCATAAAATTATTGGAGTTGGGCTGTCTACCCGGCAATGAAATAGAATTGGTTCAAATAGCTCCGTTCAAAGACCCTATTTATGTAAATGTAAACGGATCACACATTGCCATTAGACGGGAAACCGCCATGCTCATTGAGCTAGACATTTTAGAAGACACCTCTGCTCTATGAGTAAACAGATTAACGTTGCCCTTATTGGGAACCCAAATACTGGTAAAACTTCAGTGTTTAACCAACTTACAGGCCTTAACCAAAAGGTAGGTAATTATCCGGGTATTACCGTTGAGAAAAAAGAGGGTATTTGTAAACTTCCCAGAGGCGTAAAAGCACACATATTAGATTTACCGGGCACCTATAGTTTAAACACCACTTCTTTAGATGAGAGTGTGGCTGTTGAACTTTTACTGAATAAAAATGACAAGAACCACCCAGATGTAGCCGTTGTTGTCTCGGATGTGGAAAATTTAAAACGGAACCTACTTTTATTTACTCAGATAAAAGACCTTAAGATACCGGCAATACTGGTCATTAATATGGCAGACCGTATGTCCCGTAAAGGTATTTCGGTAGATATTCCACTTTTAGAGGAAAAATTGAATACTAAAATTGCCTTGGTAAGTACAAGAAAAGGCATTGGCATAGATAAGCTCAAAGAATTTATTGCCAACTACAAAAGTCTCTCCACAGAACAGAATGTTGATATTAAGGTCATAGACCCAGGTTATTTTAAAAAATTAAAAGACGCTTTTCCTAATGAGGACCTCTATAAATTATGGCTTGTAATTACGCAAGACGTAAACTTTATGCCCATTGAGAAAACGCTGTTTAAAGATGCCGCGTCTTTTGCGACCAAATCTAAATCTGAGTTAAAGCGCTTACAACAGAAAGAAACTATTCTAAGGTACCAGTTTATAAACGGTATTTTAAAGGAAACTTACAAAGTGGATATGGCCGCCGCCAAAGGCTTTAGAGCTTCCTTGGACAAAATTCTGACCCACAAGGTGTTTGGTTATGTCATTTTCTTTGCCATTCTCTTAGTCATTTTTCAAGGTATTTATGAGTGGAGCGGTTACCCACAGGATTTGATAGAGACGTTCTTTGCCTCCGCAAGCTCTTGGGTAAAAGATACCTTGCCCGCCGGAGTGTTTACTAATCTCATTGCCGAAGGTATTTTAGCAGGAATAGGCGGTATTGCCATGTTCGTTCCCCAAATTGCCTTTTTATTCTTATTCATTTCCCTACTGGAAGAAACAGGGTATATGAGCCGCGTAGTATTCTTAATGGACCGCCTCATGCGTCCATTTGGATTAAGCGGAAAAAGTGTCGTTCCCTTAATGTCAGGAACGGCCTGTGCCATACCCGCAGTAATGGCCACCCGAACTATTGAAAACTGGAAGGAAAGACTCATAACCATACTGGTCACGCCTTTTACCACTTGTTCGGCACGGCTACCTATTTACATTATTATCATTGCTTTGGTGATTCCTGAAGGCGACTTTCTAGGTTTTGGCTATAAAGCCTTGACCTTAATGCTTCTTTACCTACTGGGGTTTGGAGCAGCTATTATATCAGCTTTAATATTGAACAAAATATTAAAAATTAAAGGGCGCTCATTTTTTGTGGTAGAAATGCCCAACTATAAATTACCATTACCCAAAAACGTAGCTTATACCGTTTGGGAAAAGACCAAAAGTTTTGTTTTGGGAGCGGGTAAAATAATACTGGCGATTTCCGTTGTACTTTGGTTTTTAGGCTCTAACGGTTTTTCCGATGATTATAAAAATGCCGATGAGATTGTAACAAGTCGTATTGAAACCGAAGGATTTTCGGATTTCAATCAAGAAAGTATCCAAAACGAGCTTTCCGATTATGAAGCTGCTTTAAACGACAGTATTCAGTCTAACGTGTACGCCATAAACCAGAACGCTCTTACCGATTCCTTAATCCAAAAGAAAAGGTCGCTTCAAGAGAAAGCGGTGAGTCAAGAAATTTCTAGCTATAAACTTGAGAATTCATATATGGGCTATATGGGTAAAGCTATAGAACCTATCGTACATCCATTAGGCTATGATTGGAAAATTGGAATCGCAGTCCTAACCTCATTCGCTGCACGTGAAGTTTTTGTGGGCACACTGGCCACAATTTATAGTGTTGGTAGTGATGAGGAGCAGACCATTCAAAACCGAATGGCCGCAGAGGTAAACCCTAAAACTAAAAAACCATTGTTCAACTTGGCATCGGGAATTTCGTTATTGTTATTTTATGCCTTTGCCATGCAATGTATGAGCACCTTAGCCGTAGTAAAACGAGAAACGAATACTTGGAAATGGCCAGCCGCACAATTGGTATTTATGAGTTCTTTTGCCTATATTGTTGCTTTGGCCGCCTATCAAATATTAAAATAAAATGAGCATGATTCAACCCATATTGGTTTACATTATTTTAGCTGTTGCAGTTGGGTATTTGGTAAAAAAATTCTTTCTGCCCAAAGCATTGTTCGCTAGCAAAAAAGGAAACGGTAAAGATTGCGGACAAGATGGCTGTGGTTGCCACTAACAACCGCAATCATGCGTATTCAAACAGCAATGGATTTGCAAAACTTCAGAATTAAATTCATTTGCGATGTAAGTATTTTCGTTAATAAAAGGATAAATTGGTATTAAATAAATCAAAAAAGATGCGTTTACTTCAATTGCAATCGCTTTTTTTGAATAGCCATTAGTTATCAATATGCCAAAAGTCTTTGTTCATACCCTCATCTTCTTCCTATTCTTTACTTCGGCACAACATGCCCAAAGCTTAAGCTCTACTATTGTAGATTCCGTTTCTAAAAAACCTGTGCCCTACGCTACCGTGCAGTTAAACAATAGAGGTATGATTACCAATGAAGAGGGGAAGTTCAAATTCTTGCTGAACGATGCTGTAGAAGCTTCCGACACACTTTTTGTTTCTTGTATTGGCTATGAGTCCATAGGGAAGCCCATTTCCGAGTTTACGGATAGCCTAATTTATCTTAAACCAAAGGCTATAGAGCTTAGGGAAGTTATCGTATCCAACAAAAACTATACGCCTAAGGAAATTATTGAACTTGTAGAAGATAATATTGAGAAGAACTACATCACGGATTTTTCTAAAAAACGGTTGTTCCTTAGGGAAACCTACCAGAACAATATTATAAAAACCGAGTATCAGATCAAGAAATCTACGATTGATGCTTTCAACAAAAATTTCTTGGATAGTGTGATTCAATCCATACCTAAAAACAACATTTATTACACAGAAATGCTGGGCGACCTCTATGGTGCCGATGATGCGGATGAACAAAAGCTAGATCTTATTAAAGCATCAGAACTGTATGATAAAAGCAAAGAGCTAGATGTAGAGCTGTTAGAGGAAAAGTTCAATAAAATTGTAAAGGAAAATATTAAGACCGATTCTTATTTTAAGATAAAATCCGGATTGTTCGGCACTAAAGTAGATGCTGATGACATGGGCGAAATCTTTAAAGAGGAAATAGATTCTACAGATGTGGCTGCCCTTAACGAACGCCTTGAAGAGGAAAAAAAGAGCAAAGAAGAGCGAAGGGAATTCTTTCTGGAATACAAGCGTAAAACACTGGGCAACCTTTTTGAAAACCTCCCGATTTTTGACGATTCCGACTATAACGTGCTGTTCAAACCCAGACGCTATGACCTCATCCTAGAAAACTATACCTATTTAGGAGACCAGGCCGTATATGTCATCAGTTTTGTTCCAGACGGCTCACCCGAATATGGTGGTACCCTTTATATAAATTCAGATGATTTTGCACTAATCCGAATGGATTTTGAGAATACTGAATCGCTTAGAGACTTTAAACTATTAGGTGTCTCCGTGAACGAATATTTAGCAAAAGGGAGCATTCTTTTTGATAAGGGTCCCGATCAAAAGTACCACCTGCGCTACTACAATGTAATTAAAGGTATCCGAGCTGGAATTAAAAGACCCTTGACCATTATTGAAAAGAACAAAAACGTGAAGGGCAGGCGCAAGCAAAATGAGTTGGCGTTAAAAGTAGATGCTGCTTTTGGTAATATCAACCGGTATGAACTTATAGTTTTTGACGAGGAACCCATTAATTCAGGTCAGTTTGAAGCCTTTAAGGAAAAGACCGGTGTTCTCCCAACCTATATGCCAGATTACGACCCCAACTTTTGGAAAGGTCATGACATTATAGAACCCAATCAGGCCATAAAAGAATTCACTTCAGAAATCCAACCTGATAACTAGACAAGGTTATTTATAAAGCTATACAACAATAGCCCCCAACCACATACCAATAACAACCCTCCAAGTGGCGTTATGGGTCCTAGGAAACGTAATTTCTTTCCTTTTGCCGAGCTGATGACCAAAGCATATATACTAAAAGAAAACAAAAACGTACCAATTGCAAAGCAGTAGACCATGTATTGCTGATACGCAGCGTTCATATTAAGATTGAACCCAACTACCAACAATATCATTGCGTGATACATTTGGTATTTAACTCCAGTTTCAAAACTTTTAAGCTGCTCTTCAGAAAGTAACTTCTTTAAAGCGTGAGCACCAAAAGCGCCGAAAATTACAGCCAAAAGACCGTATAATGCACCTAAAACCTGAGCCAATAGAACCATAAAACAATTTTAAGCAAAGGTACACCTTGGCACTACTAAAAACAAAGAGCCGCCCAATAGATGAGCGGCTCCCTAGTTTATACATTTAAATATCTACTTACTCTTTGTCATCATAGAAAAACTGTTCTTTTACAATTTTACCATCCTGAACTTCGTATACGGCTATTTCGGACATGGTTGAACGCTGCCCAGATGGTTTATGTGTCGTATCCATGGTAAACTTTACCGAAAACCAATTGTCTGCCACTACCGGATCTGACGCCTTACTACTGTGGACTTCAAAGTTTTCCTGCCACCACTCACCCTTTTTCTTAATCCCCTCAAAACCCTCAACGTAAGCACCTTCCGCTTTACCGTCGTTCTCGATACTTACTATTTTATCACTGTACAATTCCTGATACGGTTTTTCAAAATCCCCTTCATTGCACCAAGCCACTAATTTAGAGGCAATTTCGTTTGTTTCCATGATTGTTTGTTTATTGATTATCCCAACAAAATACAACACATTCCCCTGAATAACAAAGGACTGCAGATAATTTAAAAAGAAATTAATATGATGTGTAAAGCAAAATACGAATAAAGAACAGCCTCTAGCCTTCTAGTTCGGCTCAACACTTAATTTGCTCGAAAGTAAATCAAACAACTGCTGCGTATCCGTAGAGTCTTTTAGATTGATAAAGAGCTTTAATGAATCGTGGTGGACAATTTTTATTTTTTGATTCTCAAAATTATCAACGTAGACATATACTTTTTTATCGGTAAGGGAATCTCTAAATTCTTGAAAAATACCTTTTTCCTTATCAAAGGCCGAAAAGCCATTAAGGCGTACCATGGGTGGAACTTTCTCAACAAAATCTACACTGTCCAAAGCCGAAAAAGGCACTTCCTGCAAATAAAAGCCAGATAGCACTTTTAGCCCGGCCGCATCTGTTTTTGTCCAATTTTTAAAATGAAGAACAAAGGCACAAAGACAAATAATTACCGTGACCACGATCATAACATTCCATAATAGATGTCCTTTTTTCTTCATATCACTGCTAATTTCTCATTTTGAAGATTGATGAGCGATTACTATCCCTACCAATTACTCTATGAACGTACAAAAATGACGAAAATTTCCGATAGCGCTTAAAATTTTATTCACAGAGGCATTTCCAACTTGCGAAGACCTCAATATATACCTAATTTAGATATCTTGTTAAACACAATCGCAAAACTCTTGCGCTTTTGAACCATTAAACCTACATACTTCAAATATATGACCCAAAGCACCAAAGAAAACAAAAGGTTAGAAGACCATTATAGCAAAAAAAAAGATTGGCTTAAATGGGGCCCTTACCTCAGTGAACGGCAATGGGGAACCGTACGGGAAGATTACAGTCCAAATGGTGACGCTTGGAACTATCTGCCGCACGACCACGCTCGTAGTAGAACCTATCGCTGGGGAGAAGACGGTATTGCCGGTATTTCCGATCGCTATTGTAACATCTGTTTTTCTGTGGCTCTTTGGAACGGGAAAGACCCCATATTAAAAGAACGGTTATACGGATTAACCGGTCCGCAAGGTAACCATGGAGAAGATGTTAAGGAGCTCTATTACTATTTAGAAAATACGCCTTCTCATTCATACATGAAGCATTTGTACAAGTATCCCCAAAATGAATTTCCATACAATAAGTTGGTAGCGGAAAACCAAAAAAGGGGCAAGAGCGATGATGAATACGAACTCTTGGATACCGGTATTTTTGATAAGAACGAATATTTTGATGTACATACCGAATATGCCAAAGCCAGCGAAGAAGATATTTTAGTAAAAATATCGGTCAGTAATCGTGGCCCTAAAAAAGCGTTGGCCGTTGTTTTACCTACTTTATGGATCCGTAATTTTTGGAGTTTCACAGGAATGGAAGAAATGCCTTCCATCAAAAAGCAAGGAACTAAAAAGAAACCCTATCTAGCGGTTGATCATAGCTACGTGGGCAAATACAATCTGTATTTTGACACACCTTCAAGAATTCTTCTCACGGAGAACGAAACCAATATGGAGCGTATTTATAACGGTAAGAACGACCATCCGTATAAAAAAGACCTCTTTCACGATGCTGTTATAGAAAATGATTTTAAGCTGGCAGAAAAAAAGAAGCAAGGCACGAAATCTGCCCCTATGTATGAGCTAAATATTCCTGCCGGAGAGACCCAAATAATTAGGCTTAGACTTTCGGCGGAAGACATTAACTCTCCCATTGATGATACTTTTGATGCTATTTTTGAAGAAAGAATAGCAGAGTCTAATTCCTTTTTAGATACGGTAACCGAAAAATCCTCGGAAGAAGAACGGGAAATACAGAAACAAGCATTTGCAGGTCTATTATGGACCAAACAATATTACAACTATGAAGTTGAGCAATGGCTAGAAGGAGATCCTAATACGTCTCCGCCAAAAGAGCGGTGGCACGGCAGAAACAATTCATGGACGGCCTTCCGAAACCATGATATACTATCAATGCCAGACGCTTGGGAGTATCCGTGGTTCGCGGCATGGGACTCTGCCTTTCACTGTGTTACATTCTCAATGGTAGATCATGAATTTGCCAAAAAGCAACTGTTGCTCTTTACCAAAGAATGGTATATGGCCGCAAACGGACAAATTCCTGCATATGAGTGGAATTTTAGCGATGTAAACCCACCTGTGCAGGCTTGGGCCGCCATTCAGATTTACCAAATGGAGCAGCGTAAAACAGGTAAAGGCGACCTAAAGTTCTTAAAACGGATGTTCAATAAACTGGCGCTTAATTTCACTTGGTGGGTAAACCGGGAGGATAGCGCAAGTAATAACGTTTTCCAAGGAGGCTTTTTAGGTCTCGACAATATTGGTGTTTTTGATCGCAGCAATGGTGTGCCCGGAGGCGGCATACTGGAACAGGTTGATGGTACCTCATGGATGGCGCTCTATTGTTTGAACATGTTGGAAATTGCCCTGGAAATTGCGTTAGACGATGATACCTTTGAAGATATGGCTATAAAATACTTCGGCCATTTTGTCTTCATAGCCGAAGCCCTAAACAAAATAACCGAAGACTCTATGAGTTCTTGGGATGAAAAAGAAGGGTTTTTCTATGATAAGCTAATCCTACCCAATGGTGAAAAAATACCGATTAAAGTACGGTCTATTTCCGGATTGCTTTCTTTGACCGCGGTATTGAATATTAGAAAAGGTTGTTTGGAGAAATTACCACGATTTAAATCGAGTATGGAGTGGTACCGTACGTACCGTATGGAACGTCAGAAATACCAGGTTATTGAAGAATATGGTCCTGAAAATGATGTTTTACTATCGCTTGTACCCAGAGAAAGACTTGACATTTTAATGCAGAGCATTCTTGATGAATCAGAGTTTTTGGCAGAGCATGGCATTCGCTCATTATCCAAAGAGCATGAAAATAAATATGAAGTTGAAATAAATGGGGATATGTACGGAATAAACTATGAACCTGCAGAATCTTCAACGGATTTATTCGGTGGAAATTCCAATTGGAGAGGACCTATTTGGATGCCAATGAACTATCTTTTCATCAGTACATTTAAAGAATATCATAATTATTTTGGCGATAATTTAAAATACGCTTATCCAACAGGAAGTGATAATAAACTGAACCTAAAAGAGATAGCTTTCGAGATTAGCAAAAGACTAATCGGTATTTTTCAACAGGACTCTGAAGGAAAGCGTCCTGTAAATTTATTGGAAGAAAAGTTTTATACTGACAAATATTTTAAAGATTTAATTTTGTTTTATGAATATTTTGATGGAAACAATGGTCGTGGTGTGGGAGCTTCTCACCAAACAGGCTGGACAGCTTTAGTGGCAAATTTAATTGAAGAGATAAACAGGTAACTCACTTTACCGAACGAATCAGCAGCAAACAAATATGATTATACCATAGTTGATTCAACTACAATGGGGCTTTTAATTGTGAAGGCAAATGTAGCGCCTTCGCCAAGCTCTGATGTAACGGTAACCTTTCCTCCAAGACCTTCAACCACCTTTTTCACCGTAGCTAATCCAATTCCGGTCCCCTTGTCTCCATATCGGTCTTTCTCCGAAATTACCTCAAAGATTTTAAAAATTTTCTCTTGGTCATCTTTATGTATGCCCGGCCCATTATCTTTTACAAAAAACTCGTAAAAGCTATCTTGCTCCTTTATTTCAAGTTCTATTTCAATACTAGGCTTATCATTGTACTTTATAGCGTTGGCAATTAGGTTTATCAAAATTTGCTCAACGGCAACTTTGTTCGCATAAATAGAATCTAAATCGCTATTTATATGTATAGTACATTCCTTTCGACCCCCAAAAAGCTCTTTAATAGTCCTCTGTAGATCACTCAACATAATTGTGGTCTTATCGTCTATATTAAATTGACCGGATTTGCTATAATCAAGTAATCCGGTAATAAGTTTTTTCAGGGTTTCAGAAGAGCTTCGTATAAATTCCACAATTTGCTTTCCCTCATCATCCATTTTGGGAGCATAAAAATCACGAAGGCAATTAGATAAGGATATAATATTATTTAAAGGCGATTTTAAATCATGAGCGGCTACAGCCGCAAAATTATCCAACTCACGGTTAGCTAGTTTTAGTTCATTATTAGCGCTTTCAAGGTTCATTTTACTTTTCCGTAGCTCCAAAAGATTCATTACCTGATCAGAAAGGATTTTGAGTGCTGCAAGCTGACTCTCGGTAATTTTCTTAGGTTTATTATCAATCACACAAAGTGTCCCTAGTGGCATACCACTCGCCCCCTTTAAGGTAACACCTGCATAAAAAATAACTCTTGGTTCGCCAACCACTATGGGGTTGTCAAAAAAACGTTCGTCTTCACGTGCATCCTCTACAACAAGAATATTATCTGCTTCATGAATAGTGTGGCCACAAAAGGAATATTGTCTCTCGGTTTCGCTAACATCCAATCCATGTCGCGCTTTAAACCATTGCCGGTCCTTATCCAAAAGTGTAATGACAGATATAGGAGTTCCGCATATTTCAGAAGCTAACAGCACCAAATTGTCATAATCCTCTTCTAATTCTGTGTCAAGAATAGAGTAAGATTGTAGAAGTGCTAGCCGTTCTGCTTCATTTTCATGATTTTGGGGGGCTATCATAGGATTGGATTTTCATGGACCAACAATATCAAATAAAGCATCGGTCCTTTATATAAAACGGAGCTCTCCGAATTATCTTGTACACCTTAAAGTTAAAAAATATTGTACAATTATTCCTACTTTTAACATAATTGAAGAGATAACAAGCATTAAATCTCCTCCCTTTATAGGTAAAACAATCTTCCTAAACTCCTATATTTAGGCTATCCTAGACCTACATCCAAGATCATCATAATTATAAATCCGCCTATAAAGCCCATAGTGGCAATATCCGTATATTTATCTTGCTGCGTTTCCGGTATCACCTCTTCCACCACAACAAAAATCATTGCTCCTGCAGCAAATGATAATGCATAAGGTAATATAGGTTGAAATGTCAAAACTGCCCAAGCCCCTAAAACTGCGGCTATGGGCTCCACCAATGCAGATGCCTGCCCATACATAAAACTCTTTGACCTACTAAGACCTTGTCTTCTTAATGGCATGGCAACAGCAAAACCTTCCGGAAAATTTTGTAAACCTATTCCTAAAGCCAATGCTACGGCACCACCGATACTAGCCCCCTCAAAACCCGCAGCTACCCCACCAAAGAGTACGCCAACGGCCAGTCCTTCTGGAATATTATGTAACGTGATAGCCAATGTTAAAAGCGTAGTCCTATGCCAAGGCGTTTTAATACCTTCCTTTTCACTCTCCTTAAAGTTGATATGCAAATGCGGAAGCACCTTATCCAACCCAAAAATAAAGAGAGAACCCAAAAGGAAACCTACAGCGGCGGGGATTACTTTAACAAATCCCTCGCCTGGGCTCATTTCTATACCTGGTGCCAAGAGGCTCCAAAAACTTGCCGCTACCATAACCCCACCGGTAAAACCGAGCATACCATCCAAAAGGGCACGGTTCATTCCTTTAAAGAAAAAAACCAATGCAGCACCTGCTGCAGTTAACCCCCAAGTAAACAGTGTGGCGTAAAATGCCGCCAAAACCGGATCTATGGATTCAAAATAATTAATTATCTCTTGCATATTATTCCGTTATTTTAAGATATAAATTTGCTGCAATCTGGTCCGAGATGCGAATATCCTTCCCTTTGACCTGAATATGCAGCGAGCCATCAAACTCTTCCTTCTCCAACACAAGTATGGTATCTCCCAAAGCTATTTTATTCTTATCCAAAAACTTAAGAAATGGTGCCGATGAATCCTTTACCCCAACACAGGTACCACTTGCTCCAACAGGTATCTCGCTCAGCAATTTCTTCACAGCTTTTTTAAACTCCCCGTTTTTAGATGGAATAGGATCACCATGTGGATCCACCTGAGGATACCCAAGAAGCTTATCTAAGCTATCCGTAAGCTTTTCACTTTTAATGTGCTCTAATTGCTCCGCCACCTCATGAACCTCGTCCCAAGCAAAATTTAATTTATCTACTAAAAAAACTTCCCACAAACGATGTTTCCGTACCAGTGTCAACGCCACTTTTTGTCCGTATTCCGTTAGACAGACCCCTTTATACTTCTTGTAATTAGCAACGCCTTTTTCCGATAGTTTCTTTACCATATCGGTTACTGACGATGGTTTTGTACTCATCTGTTCCGCCACCTCGTTCGTAGAAACAATGTTATTTTCTCCTTTGCCCAGGTGGTAAATCGCCTTTATATAATCTTCTTCTGAGAGTGTCATAAAATTTCAATCAGACAAAAATACATTTTTATATCTAAAAACAAATATTTAGTTTTGTCTAAACTTTTATTTAAGTAAATGAAAATTAATATATCTTATACCTTACTTTTACTAGTAACACTACTTTTTTCTGGTATAGCAAACGGCCAAAACAATGGTATAGAGGGAAAAATCACAGATCACGAAGGTCCGGTTCCATTTGCAAATCTCTACTTAAAAGGAAGTACATACGGAACATCGGCAAATGAAGATGGATTTTTTACTTTGGAAAAAATTCCAGCTGGCACCTATATTTTGAAAGTTTCCGCCATCGGCTATCAAAATTTTTCAAAAAAAATCACCTTTGATAAAAACCAAAACAAGACACTTAATATTGAACTAATTCAAGCATCTGAGCAATTAGAGGAAATGGTGGTTAGTGGAACATTAAAGGCGGTTAGTAGGTCTGAAAGCCCCGTACCCGTAGAAGTGTATAGTCCAACTTTTCTTAAAAAAAATCCTACTGCAAGCATTTTTGAAGCATTACAAAACGTAAACGGTGTACGTCCTCAAATTAACTGTAATGTCTGTAATACAGGTGATATTCATATTAATGGACTAGAAGGTCCTTATACTTTGGTGTTGATAGATGGAATGCCCATTGTTAGCGGATTGGGTACCGTATACGGTTTATCCGGTATTCCTAATTCTCTAATAGAGCAAATAGAAATCGTAAAAGGCCCTGCATCCAGTCTGTACGGAAGTGAAGCGGTTGGCGGCCTGATAAATATTATCACAAAGAACGCTTTAGATGCCCCGACTTTTTTTGCTGACTCCTTTGTAACCGGTTGGGGAGAGCTCAATGTTGATGTTGGAGCAAAGATGAAGATTGGCGAAAAAACGAACGTACTGCTAGGTGTCAATTACTTTAATTATAGCAACCCGATAGATAACAATGGCGATAATTTTACGGACCTCACTTTGCAGGACCGTATTTCCGTGTTTCAAAAATGGGATTTTCAACGTAAGGAAAGCCGTTTGTTCTCTCTTGCCGGCCGTTATTTTTATGAAGATCGCTGGGGTGGAGAAATGCAATGGACACCAGAGTTTAGGGGTGGAGACGAAATCTACGGAGAGAGTATTTATACCAGCCGCTGGGAAATACTGGGCAAATATCAATTGCCTATAGCAGAAAAGGTCCTGTTCTCGTTTTCATATAATGACCATAGTCAAAATTCCGTTTACGGAGACACCCCTTATATAGCTGATCAGCGAATTGGTTTTGCACAATTTACATGGGATAAGAAAATAAAGAAACACGACTTTTTGGTCGGCACAGCGCTCCGATATAATTATTATGATGATAACACCACAGCTACGGTTTCTGCGGACGAGGTAGTAATACCTAGTCTTTTTGTACAAGATGAAATTGCTTTGGCCACTCAGCACTCATTGCTGTTGGGAATGCGCTATGATTATGACGAAAGGCACGGTAGCATCTATACACCAAGAATGGCCTATAGATATAAAATTACGGATAACGATATCCTACGTTTTAATGCAGGTACTGGTTTTAGGGTAGTAAATCTATTTACAGAGGAACACGCCGCGCTTACCGGTGCAAGAGACGTAATCGTTACCGAAGAACTAGACCCAGAGCAGTCTTACAATGCCAATGTGAATTATCTAAAAAAAATATATGCGGATAATGGTACTTTTATAAGTTTGGATGCGTCTCTTTTCTACACGCATTTTACGAACGCCATTTTACCTGATTACGATACCAACCCAAACCAAATAATTTACGACAATCTAGATGGTAAATCCGTTTCAAAAGGCGCCAGCGCCAATATTGATTTTGTATTTCCCAACGGATTTAAATTTCTAATAGGAGCTACTATTCAGGATGTAAGTCAAACAGAAAATGGCATTACGCAAAGACAAATATTAACAGAGAGCTATACCGGAACCTGGAACGCTTCCTACGAATTTAGAAAACTAAATCTATCAGTAGATTATTCGGGCAATCTTTATGGCCCCATGCGCCTACCAACTTTGGGCGAAAGCGACCCGCGAAGCGACTATTCTCCAGTTTGGAGCATACAGAACATTCAATTTACTTGGAAGGGACTAGAAAATTTTGAGTTTTATGGTGGAGTCAAAAACCTATTAGATTGGACACCCAACCGTGGAAATCCTTTTATAATAGCAAGAGCCAACGACCCTTTTGATAGAAATGTCACTTTTGACGCCAATGGCGATGCAGTAGCCACACCCAACAACCCTAATGCATTAACCTTTGACCCATCTTATGTATACGGACCTAACCAAGGTATTCGTGGTTTCTTTGGTTTAAGGTACCGAATTGATTAATTGTACTAGACTTGCATAGAATCGCTACTTTTGAAATCATAACGATTCTATACTGATTTTGGAGCACACAACTCATTTTGACTACATTATTATAGGCGCCGGAGCGGCTGGCTTAATGCTTGCGGATGCCATGGTGGAAGACAGTTTTTTTACTAGCAAATCGATTCTGTTACTTGACAAGGATTCAAAATCATCAAACGACCGCACATGGTGCTTTTGGGAAAAGGGAGAAGGCAAGTTTGATGCTATAGTTTCAAAAAACTGGAATCATATTTATTTTGGTGGACAAAAATTCGCAAGGGATTTCGCTATTGCCCCATATTCTTACAAAATGGTAAGAGGAGCGGATTTTTATAAAGCATATTTTGAAAGGTTAAAAACCAAAGCAAATCTTACATTTCGGCAACAAGCAGTTATTAACGTAACTGAGAATGGCCCTGCCGTAACCGTAGAGACAACAAACAATAGCTACACGGCTGCACAGGTGTTCAATAGCATCTTCGATTATAAAATGGCCACCCATCAAAAAAAATACCCTGTATTACAACAGCATTTTTTAGGATGGACCGTAAAAACAGAAAAACCTGTTTTTAATCCAGGTGAGGTTACCTATATGGATTTTTCAATTCCACAGAAAGGAAATACGCGCTTCATGTACGTTCTACCTTTTTCTAAAAATGAAGCCTTAGTAGAATACACACTATTCTCTGAGCATCGTTTGCCCAAGGAAGCCTACGAAAATGCCTTGGTTGATTATTTAGAAAAAAAACTACAATGCGGCACTTTCCAAATCACCGAAACGGAACAGGGAAGCATCCCCATGACCAGCTATGATTTTAACGAACACCACACGGAAAACATACGATTCATTGGCACTGCCGGAGGTTGGGCAAAACCCAGTACTGGCTACACCTTTATGAGTACCGCAAAGAAAATTCCGGTATTGATCGACTATCTAAAGACAGGCAAACCATTAAACAAATTAAGTTTTAAAAATAGATTTTGGTTTTATGACCTACTGTTTCTAGATGTACTTGCTAAGACCAATGACCAAGGGTATCAAATTTTTGAATCGCTTTTTAACAAATGTGAGCCTCAATTGATTTTTAAATTTCTAGATGAGAAAACTACGTTCCTAGAAGACCTAAAATTTATTTCCGCGTGTCCAACCATGCCTTTCATAAAAGCACTTTTTAACAGGTTAATCTAAACTCTTCTACGCATTAATCCCTCTCCAAAGTCTTGTAGAATTCTCTTCTTATCTTCAGAAATATTGAGTGTTTTAAGTAGTTTAAATGCTTTTTGTGTATAGGTTTCAATAGCTTTTTGTGTGTGTTGCGCAGCACCGCTTTCAACAAAAATCTCTTTTATTATTTCAATTTTAGCAGAAGGGTCTTTGGGCTGAATGGAATACATATCCAACAATTCTTTATTTTGCACTGAAGACCCCAGTTCTAAGGCGTTTAAATACAAATACGTTTTTTTATTTTCAATAATATCACCGCCTACTTGCTTCCCAAAGGTTTTAGGATCACCAAATGCATCAAGATAGTCATCTTGCAACTGAAAGGCAATTCCAAGATTCAATCCAAAATTGTAAATTTCAGTTTGCTCCTTTTCGGAAGCATGGGCAATAATAGCTCCCATTTGCAAAGCTGCGGCAACAAGCACGGCTGTTTTATATTCAATCATTTTTAGATATTCCGGCAAAGTAACATCATCCCGTTCTTCAAAATCAATATCATATTGCTGACCTTCACAGACCTCTAATGCCGTTTTACTAAAAAGCTTGGCCAAGTCTTTAAACGTTTCTCCATCATAGTTTTCAAATAACTGATATGCTGTAATAAGCATAGCATCTCCCGAAAGGATACCTGTATTTATATCCCATTTTTCATGAACCGTAGATTTACCCCTACGCAAGGGCGCATCATCCATAATATCATCATGTACCAAAGAGAAATTATGAAAAGTCTCTACCGCCAAAGCTGCGTCCAATGCCTTTTTATAATCGGTTTCAAATATTTCGGCAGATAGTAAGGTAAGAACCGGTCGTAATCGTTTACCGCCTAATCCTAAAATATAGGTGATAGGGGCATATAGGTTTTCGGGCTCTTTTTTAATTGCCTTTTGTTCTAAAAACGAGATAAACTCAGAACGATAAAATTCGATGGAATGCATTCAAGAAATTTTTTCAAAAATAAGACCAATTAAATAAAGAAACCGCGTTTAGCACATTTTGTAAAAAAATAACTCGGAAAAATGCAATAGATTTGAAAATCATCGTCTTTACTATCGAAGATTAGCTTCAAAAAGCCCTTTAATGACTTCGGAAAACGAAAATTATAATAACCTAAAAACCTTCTTTGACGAAGAATATCGTTCGCTAAAGGCCTATGCAAAATCTAGAATAGATGACGCAACCGATAGAGATGCCGATGATATTGTCCAAGATGTAGCGTTAAAATTATTTTCCAGGTCAGATAGTGCTTTGCCCATCACCAACATTGCCGGATTCGTGTACCACTCTATTCGTAATAAAATTGTGGATTTGATGCGAACGGAAAAACCGGGAGTTAGTTTAGAAGACGAAATGGAAAACAGATTGATCGAGTTTTCCGAACTACTTTATGGAAAATCAGACAACTCCTATTCCGATGAAATGATGGGCGAACTGAAAAAAGCCATTGCCCAATTAAAACCAAATTACCGCAATATTATAGTAGCTATTGATTTTGAAGGCTATACCTATCAAGAACTATCTAATGAAAGCGGCATACCGCAAGGCACATTAATGTCCCGTAGACATAGGGCCTTAGCTATACTTTTAAAAGAACTGGAAATAAAAAAACAAAATAGTAATTAAAAACATTCAATCATGGAAGAGTATATAGAACACAAAGTAAAAAGTAAAGCCGAAAAATACCTAAAAAAAGCGGCCAAGATAATTCTCATTATCATAGCGGGCATAGCCTTTCTGCTTCTCTTCGCCTACATTTTCATGTACTTATGGAACTGGCTTATGCCAGAGATTTTTGGACTCACTACCCTTACCTATTTGCAAGCCGGCGGACTTCTAATTCTTTGCAAAATAATTTTTGGGTGTTTTGGTGAAGGCGGTGGCGGAAAAAAGAAACGGAAGAAACGCCAATCCAAAAAGCCGTTCAACTCAAGACGAAGAGGAATATGCAACGATGATTTCTCTAAATGGAAACACTATGATGCCTTCTGGAAAGACGAAGGAGAAAAAGCTTATGAAAAATATGTAGAAGAAAAGCGTAACGAAAAAGGAGATTCACCATCATAAGGATGTGTTAAATAATTGTAAAACTTAGGAAACTTTTTGTGTTTTTAAAGTTTCCAACCCTATCTTTGCCCACTCTATGAAGGAAAAAATTTTAGATAAGGCAACAGATATGTTCTTAACCTACGGGTTTAAGAGCATTACAATGGATGATTTAGCCAATGAAATGGGCATATCCAAAAAAACGATATACACCCATTTTGAGAACAAAACAAAATTGGTGGAAAATTGTATGGACCACCTCTCGCAGAACATAAGTGCAGGAATCACCCGGATATGCACCTTAAACAAAAACCCAATAGAAGAACTTTATGAGATAAAGAAATTTGTAATGGTAAACTTAAAGGACGAAAAATCATCTCCTCAATATCAATTACAAAAATATTACCCCAAAATTTACAAAACTATTAATCAACGTCAATTTGAGCTTATGCAGGAATGTGTAAAGGATAACATGCAGAGAGGTATAAATCAAGGCTACTACCGTGATAATCTAAATATCAGCTTTGTTTCGCGCATATACTTTTCTGGGGTTACAAGTATAAAGGACCCTCAACTTTTTCCCATAGAAAAATTCCCTATAAAAACATTAATGGATGATTATCTCGAATATCATATACGGGGCATTGTAACCCCAAGTGGAAGAAAAGTGCTAAATGAAATTATCAATTCAAATCACGAATAAATGAAAAACCTATTTATAACAACCATCGCTTTACTTACAACGGTGCTTGCAGTTGCTCAAGACCCACCGGAAAAGACTTATAGTTTTACGTTAGAGGAAGCTATTGCTTTTGCTCTTGAAAATAATTACAGCGCTATTAACGCTGAACGAGATTTAATAGACGCACAAAAACAAAAATGGGAAACCATTGCAGATGGTCTACCACAAATTAACGGATCAGTTAGTTACCAAAATCAATTAAAGCAGCCTGTAACGGTAATTCCCGCCGAGGTATTTGGCGGTGCACCGGGAACTTTTGAAGAAGTTGTCTTTAGTCAAGCTCAATCTGCCACCGCAACGGCCACCTTAACCCAAAAGATTTTTGACGGCTCATATATTGTTGGTGTTCAAGCAACTAAAGCATTCTTAAGTTATAGCGCCAACAATGATGAAAAAACGGACCAGGAGGTTAGAAAATCTGTTGTTGAAGCGTATGGAAACGTATTGTTAGCGCAAGAAAGCGTAGCTATTTTGGAAAAAAACAAAGCCAATTTGGAGAAAAACCTTTTTGAAACCAATAAGCTGTATGAAAACGGACTTGGAGATGAAGAAAGCGTTGAGCAATTACAAATAACATTGTCTTCTATTGAGAGTCAGTTGAAGAATACGGTCCGACTGGAAAATATAACGCGTCAAATGCTGAACCTTGTAATGGGTATTGCCATTGATGCACCTACCCAATTGGAAGAGGATCTGGATAATCTTGTGAAGACTCAAATTGACTTCGCCCTTATGGAGACGGATTTTAATATGGCTAACAATGTAGACTACAAATTAGCCTTGAACCTAACGGAGCAAAGGTTCTTTGAATGGAAACTAGCAAGAAGTAGAGCTTTGCCAACCTTAAGTACTTTTGTAAACTATGGGTCTTCGGCTTTCTCAGATGATTTTAGCTTTTTTAAAGACGAACAAGAGTGGTTTGATTCTTCAATTTTAGGAGTTGACCTTACCATTCCATTGTTCAGTTCAGGAAAACGTAGTGCCGGTACTGCTAGGGCAAAAATTGCCATGGAAAAGGCCAAAACACAACTTTCCGAAGCCGAGGAACAAATACGCCTTCAACTAGAACAGGCCAAAAGCAACTATATTCTTTCTATTGAAGAGTACAAAACCTCTAAACAAAACTTAGGTCTAGCGGAGCGTATTGAAAATAAAAACCAGATTAAATATTCCGAAGGTATTGCTAGTAGCTTTGAACTTCGCCAGGCACAGACCCAACTTTATGATGCCCAACAAGGCTACCTACAATCTATGGTAGAAGTCATCAATAAAAAAACCGAGTTAGAGGTCATTATAAACGAACCCAATTCAAATCTTAAGTAGTTAGGATAAATAACAAATAAACTTATTACGATGAAAAAAATACTATACTTAGCAACTACGGCTCTACTTTTTTCCGCTTGCGGCGAGAAGGAAGCATCTGTTAGCGACATCATTTCACAAGGAGATTTAGAAAGTATCCGAGCTAAAAAAAGTGAGCTTTCAGAACAACAAAAATCCATTGAAGCAGAACTACATAAGTTGGATTCTGTCATATCTACCATGAGCCGGGATGAAAAATTACCTTTAGTCACAACGGTAACGGCCAAAGCGGCACAGTTTGATCACTTCTTGGAACTTCAAGGAAATGTCAAAACAAAGCAGAATGTTCTTGTTTACCCAGAAATGTCAGGTACATTACAACGGGTTTATGTAAAAGAAGGCCAAAAAGTAAGTGCAGGTCAGATTCTTGCAACTATAGATGACGGCGGTATGAGCAGTCAATTGTCTCAACTAAAAACACAAGCTGCATTAAGCAAAACCACTTTTGAGCGCAGAAAACGTCTTTGGGACCAAAAAATAGGCTCTGAAATAGAGTACTTATCCGCAAAAACCAATTATGAAGCTGCCGAAGATGCCATAAAGCAAGCAGAGAGCCAATTAGGAAAATCTACTATAAGAGCGCCTTTTTCAGGAATTATAGATGATGTGATCAAAGATCAAGGTACCGTTGTTTCACCAGGTCCCGGTTCGGAGGTCTTTCGTATTGTAAACCTCTCCGATATGTATATTGAGGTAGATGTTCCCGAAACCTACTTAGACGGAATTAAAGTTGGGAAAGAGGCTAAAGTATATTTTCCAGTTTTAGGAGATACCGTAACTACAAAAGTTAGGCAGACCGGCAATTTCATTAACCCTAGCAATAGAGCTTTCACCATTGAAATTCCCGTTCCCAATAAAAAAGGAAATATAAAGCCCAACCTTACGGCAAAGGTGAACATTAATGATTATACAAGTGAGGATGCCATAGTTATTCCACAAAGTATTATATCAGAAAATGCAGAAGGAGACCAATATGTTTTTATTGCTGAATTAGACGGTGGTGAGAATGAAGCTATCCTGAAGAAAAGTATCATTCAAACCGGTAAAACGCAGGGTAGCCAGATTGAAGTACTATCAGGAATAAATGATGGAGACCATATCATAGAAGAAGGTGCTAGAAGCGTTAAAGATGGCCAGAAGGTTCAAATTTTAAATAACGAGACCGATGAGCAGTAAACAGCAGAAAAACGCTAGTAAAGAGTTTAGCCTATCGTCCTGGGCTATAGACAACCCATCGGTCATTTATGTAATGATCGCTATATTTCTATGGCTAGGGCTAAAATCATATTTCGCGATGCCTCGCGAGGATTTCCCAGAGATTGTAGAGACCAAGATTTACATCAGCACCATATACCCAGGTAACACTGCCGAAGATGTAGAAAGATTACTTACCGACCCCCTTGAAGACCGTTTAAAAAACGTGAGCAACGTGGTAGAGATAACCTCAACTTCTCAAGAGGATTATTCAATTATTACGGTTGAGTTTGATGAGGAATTATCTGTTGAACAGGCAAAACAGAAAATAAAGGACGAAGTTGATAGCGAAAAGGCCAGTGAAGATTGGCCTACTTTCAACAACGCCAAGGTTGAGCCAGATGTGTTTGACCTCAACCTTTCGGAATCGTTCCCTATCATGAACGTAAATTTCACGGGGGATTATCCTGTTGAAAAGCTAAAAGAGTTTGCCGAGTATTTGCAAGACGAGATTGAAGACCTTCCGGAAATTAAAGAAGTTAGTATTCGTGGTGCTCAAGAAAAGGAGGTAGAGATTGCGGTAGACGTCTATAAAATGATGGCTTCTAAAGTCAGCTTTCAAGACGTTATTAATGCCGTAAGCAATGGTAATTCTACCATGTCTGCAGGAAACATTCTATCTGGTGGCCAACGGCGTACCATTCGTATTTTGGGCGAGGTAACAGACCCAAAAGAACTGAATGATTTTGTTGTAAAATCAGAAAACGGAGCAGTCTATTTGAAGGACATTGCCGAAGTCACTTTCTCGGAAGAAGAAAAAACCACTTTTGCCCGTGAATTTGGTAAAAGTGTAGTTATGCTCGATATTAAAAAGCGTTCGGGAAAAAACATGATCGAAGCGACTACCAAGGTTAGGGAAATCGTTAAGAAGGAGCAAGAAAACTATTTTCCGGCAGATTTGAACATCACCATTGCCAACGATTCTTCTGGAAGAACCCTTAACCAGGTAGATGACCTGGTGAATAACATCATCTTTGGAATCATCCTAGTAGTTACGGTCCTCATGTTCTTTTTAGGATTTAGAAATGCCCTTTTCGTAGGCTTTGCCATTCCTATGTCCATGTTCATGTCGTTCATGATATTGAACAACCTGGGCTATACCTTAAATACTATGATACTGTTCGGGATGATTATGGGTCTGGGTATGATGGTAGACAACGGTATTGTGGTAGTGGAAAATGTGTACCGCTTAATGAGTGAAGGTATGTCCCGCACAGAAGCTGCTAAAAAGGGGATTGGTGAAATTGCTTTTCCTATTATCATCTCAACATTAACTACAGTAGCGGCATTCGTACCCTTAGGTTTATGGCCAGGTATTTTTGGGCAGTTCATGATTTACTTCCCTATTACCTTGTCCGTAGTACTTGGTTCTTCGCTTTTTGTTGCAATTTTCATGAACTCTATGTTGGTTTCACAGTTTATGGAAATTGGCGAAAAAGAACTTACCGTAAAGCAGTTAATCCGTATTAGCATCATATTAGGTGGTTTTGGACTCTTTATATTAATTTTTGGAGGAGCAATGAATGGTTTAGGGTCCGTGATGATCTTAACGGCCATCATGTTCTGGATATATAAATATGCTCTAAAAAAATGGGCCATTAGCTTCCAAAATGGTGCTATGGTGCGTTTTGAGAATTGGTACGAGAGAAGAATTGCTCACTCACTTAGGGGCAAGAACGTATACTGGTATTTTGGAATTACCTTTCTCTTACTTATTGGGGTCTTCATGGCTTTTGGAGCATCATTGGGTAGCGGCAGGACTAAAGTTGAATTTTTCCCTGACAACAAACCAAATGAAATCTATGCCTATATTGAATATCCGCAGGGAACGGCAATAGCTAAGACCAATAAGCTGACAAAAGAAATTGAAGCTAGGGTATTCGCCGTTGCCAATCAAGATAAATATACCAATGGTGATTATAACTATTTGGTTGAATCTGCTGTTTCCCAAGTGGGAGAAGGCGCAGGAAACCCACAAACGGATGGTGGTTCCGCAGCAGAAATGCCGCACCGTGGAAAGGTAACCTTATCTATGCGAGAGTTCAAATACAGAAATGGACGCGATACCGAAGTGCTTCGTGGAGAGATACAAGAAGCACTCACAGGAATATACCCAGGTGTAGCCATATCGGTAGAAAAAGAGGCCAACGGGCCTCCGGCAGGTTACCCTATTAACATAGAATTAGAGGGTAAAGACTATACGGAATTGATCAACACCGCTGAAGATGTACGAAACTTTATAAATACCAAAAACATTGCAGGTATTGAGGAGTTGAAAATTGATGTAAACAAGAGCAAGCCCTCAATGCAAGTGGTTGTGGACAGGGAGAAAGCAGGTGAACTTGGTGTTTCCGTAAGTCAAGTGGGACTCCAATTGAGACGTTCGCTTTTTGGTGAAAAAGCAGGTGTTTATAAACTTGATGGAGAGGATTACGACATTAACGTTCGTTTTAATGAAGATATCAGGTATAACAAAAACGCCCTGTTCAATCAGAACATCATTTTTAGAGATCCTGCAAACGGCCAAATAAAGGAAATTCCGGTTTCGGCAGTAGCCAAACAGAGAAATTCTTCCGGCTTTAGCGCCATAAAGCACAAGGACAAAAAAAGAGTGGTAACCGTATATTCTCAACTGAAACCCGGATTTAGTGATGCGGGTGCCATTGTAGCGGAAATCCAAAAGGAGATGGAAAACTTTAAGGGACTTCCGGAAGATGTAAAAATTGACTTTACCGGTCAGATTGAAGAGCAAAACAAGCAAATGCAGTTCTTGGTAGGGGCATTCTTTTCTGGATTGGGATTAATTATGTTGATTTTAATTTTCCAATTCGGAGGTATCTCCAAACCTCTTATTATTATGATTGCCATCTTTTTAAGCTTCATAGGAGTGTTTGGCGGATTGATTGCTACCGGATGGTCTTTTGTTATTATGATGACCATGATGGGAATTATCTCACTCGCTGGTATTGTAGTAAACAATGGGGTTGTGTTACTTGATTATACCCAAATACTTATTGATCGGAAGAAAGTAGAATTGGGCCTTAACGATAAAGATCTAATTTCCTTGGAAGAGGTTACTGAAATCATTACCAAAGGAGGTAAAGCTAGGTTACGACCTGTAATCCTTACTGCGATCACAACAGTCTTAGGGCTTATTCCTTTGGCTATTGGTCTAAATATAGATTTCTTCTCGCTCTTCTCAGAGTTTGATGCAAAAATTTATATGGGTGGTGATAATGTGGTGTTCTGGGGTCCATTGGCATGGACAGTTATCTTTGGATTGATCGTTGCAACCTTCCTAACATTGATAATCGTTCCCGTATTATTCAATATTACCTATAGAATTAAGATTGCGGTATGGGGAAGAAAAAAAGAACGACCAGGAACAACAGAAAATAGTTTAGAAGCCTCTGTTTAAAAACTGAGTTTTATTGCATAGAAAAACCCCGCCGATTGGTGGGGTTTTTTGTTTTTTGTAAATAAAATTTAATTATTTATTCTCGTTCGCAGGTACCGGAATAGCCGCTGGCACATTGTCGGTTGTTCTGTCATTTGGTAATTCTGCCAGTCTACCAAATCTTCTCATATCAATCCATCTATGTCCTTCTGCAAACAAGGAATATCTTCTGTTGTATAACAATTCATCTTCCAACGCCGCCGCTGTTGTAGCTCCCGAATACGCTGGTAGACCAGCTGCACCCCTTAAAACATCTAGAGCGGCAACGGCTTCCGTAGGATTCGTAGCCATGTTTGCCTCTGCATATAATAAAATAAGCTCTTCGTTTCTAATTAGAGGGACATTATCAGTAAGGCTTGAATAAATAGCTACATCATGCGTTCCTACAAGGTCTGAAGCCTCACGATTCTCTTCTCTTTCGATAGCTTTACTTAATCTAGCGTCACCATCTTCCGCGTCTGTAATAAAGCTGGCGTGCGCTACCCTAACGTTAGCCTCTTGGTTCAGGGCTATAAAAAGAGGGTTGGGAAGATCGGCTCCACTTAAAGAAAATGTGTGATAAATTCCTTTTCTCAAATCACCATTAAGTTCAAAAAATGAATCTTCCAGAGCAGCTAAAACAGCCGGATAGTTACCTCTATAAGCCTCTACTCTAGCTAATAAAGCACGGTTAAACTCCAGCATATCCGCAGGTGTCACCGCCAAAATATCGCCAGTGGTAGCATCAGTTTTCCTTAAATCATTGAATCCTGCTGGAATCTCGAAAGGAAAAGCATCTCCTCCGGAACCTAAATCTGTTGCAGACGAAGCAAGTAAATCAGCTATAGCGGCCAAAGCCCCTGCTCGATCAACAAATTCTCCTAGACTTTCAGAATCAGTAACATCAATACGAATACCATTGTCATGTTGATTGTTGCTAAGCATTAACAATTCATAAGCTTTGAACGTATTTAGAGCGCCTCTGGTTGCAGATATTTCGGCGGCAGATAAATCCGATGTAGTATTATCCAAACCTTCCAACATTAAGTTTGCATTCTTTATGGTTGCATACCTAGCTCCCCATGGGGTAGTTACGTAGAATGTATTATTGTTTAAGTTTCCTACCACAACGTCTCCTTCATATCTTGGGTCAGAAGATGTAAAGTAATAATACTCCCTACCTACTATACTGAGCACATCTGTATTGGTAGAAAGACCTACACGCATATCAGAAAGCACTCCTGTAAGTGCCTGAGGCAACTCTCCTCTGGACAAATCATCGGATATAGACGACGTACTTGCCCCATTTAAACTTTCACCACCATCTAGCTCACATGCTGTTACTAGTAAAATAGCCGCAATAATGGTTACTATTTTTAGTTGTTTTATAATTTTCATTTTGCTAATTTTTTAAATTAAAATTGCACGGATATATGCATCATGTACCTCTTAGATGAAGGAAACGGTGTTACCTCTACACCAGACGAAAGACCAGTGCCTCCAAAGTTTGATACTTCGGGGTCATAACTGTTATAGTCAAAAATATTGATTAGGTTGTTACCCGAAAGGCCAACTTTTACTCCAGATACAACCCCTTTAAACCATTGTTGAATATTCTGTTCCGGCACGGTATAATAGAACCCTAGTTCACGTAACCTAAGATAAGAAGCATCCTCAACAAACGGAGTAGCGTTACCTGCAAAAATACCATTGTCAACCCGGTAAACCCCATTTGGAATAACTCCATTTGGATCAATTGAAATTTCATCATAGTCTGCACTAGTTCCTCCAAAATCAGATAATAACTTGGACAGGTTGATGTTATCTCCTCCTTTTTTCCAGTGCCATAAGAAAGAAAGAGCAAAGTTTTTATATTTTAAACTATTAGTAAGAGATGTTTGAAAATCAGGTGCGGCGTCTCCTAATTGCACAACTTCCCCATCTAAATTAGTACCTACAATTTGAGTTACACTTTTACCTTCTTCAATTCTAAAGGTTCCTAGACCAGTACCAAATCCTCCGGTATCGTAAGCTGGAACATCCATACGAATCATTTCGGATTCATTGGTCCACCAATTTAATGTAGCATCCCATGTAAAATCTTCTTTATCAATAATTGCTGCATTTAAAGCAACTTCAATACCATTATTCTCTAATTCACCTGCATTTTCCCATTTTGTAGAAAAACCAGAAGAAGGCTCTGTATTGGCTAAAAGCAACAAGTCATCTACATTCTTTTTATAATACGTCAACTCAAGACCTAAACGGTTTTTAAACATCCCTAAATCAATCCCCAGTTCCAATTCTTTTTGTCTTTCAGGTAAAATATCCGGATTACCTTGTGTAAGGGGCACAACAATACCCACATTACCATCTATCAAAGTACTTTCATAAACCGTATAAAGAGAGCCAAATCTTGCAAAGGTACCAGCCTCACCGTAAGCTGCCCTAAGCTTCAACCGATTTACTAAAGCATCATCACTCCAAAAATCAAAACTATTTAAGTTAACGGCCAAAGATGCCTTTGGATAAAAGAATAATTCATTAATATCCGCATTGTTTGTAGACTTATCACCACGGACACCCAAAGCTCCAATAAACTTATCTTGATAATTAATGGTCTCTTGAACAAAAAAGCCAAAATCTTCTTGTTCCAACCTAGTTTGATTTACCTTTTGGTTAGCGCTTTGGTCTAAGTTAGTTTCCGATGCAATTAAATCAGTGGCAACAACACTTACCGTATTTCTGGAAAACTGTTCGTTGGTAACACCCGCTTGTGTATTAAAGGACAAGTCGTTATCCGTAAAATAGTTATGCACCAAAAAACCAGAATAGTTAGCATTCTTATTATTCGTATTGGTAATACCTGATACTCCGTTTACACCTCCTTGGTCAGGACGTTGGAACTGAAGCTCTTTGGGAAAGATTACCTTTGCTTCCATATTATAAGTATCTACACCTACCCTTGCAATAAATTTAAGACTTGAGTTATCTTTTCTAAAAATATTCACATCTAAATTTCCACCTAGTATAAATCTATTTACACGCTCATTATTAGTAAACAAATCTCTTGTCTGTAATGGATTTGAAGAATTATTTGGGTGATCAGGATAGTTTCCGTTTGCATCAGGCTCAAGGAAATCCCAAGGACGTGTATTTGTCAATGCCACCCCAATGGTTGTTCCCGTATTATCGTTGTTGAAAAAACCTCTATCTGCCGAAGAACTAATATAATTCGTATTTAGTCCTAATTTAATATTCTCATTGAATTTATGCTCTACATTCAATCTAAAGGAACTCTTTTTATAGCCCGTATTTTTAACGATACCATCTTCGTCATTATTTGAAATACCTGCATAAAAGGTAGTTTTATCACTTCCACCAGAAGCACTAACATTGGTATTGGAAATGAGCCCCTCTTCTCCAAAGATTTCTTTCTCATAATCTCTAAGTTTTCCTGCAGACGCTGCCGCAGCGTAAAGAGCACCTTCTCCATACTGTTCCTCCGCCAAAGCTTCCGACCAATCTCTTTGACCTTGTAGTCTAATAATTTTATTAAAACCGAAACCTTGGGACAAACTCACCTTTGTCTTTCCAGACTTACCTTTTTTAGTAGTAATTATTACTACACCTGCAGCTCCTCTAGAACCATATATTGCTGCAGCAGAAGCACCTTTAAGGATTTCTATATTGGCAATATCATCTGGATTCAAATCTGCAATCCTATTGGTAGCGTTATCTTGGTTGGATGCACTACCACCGGCAGCAGCTCCGGAAACATCGTTTAGACCACCAGATGCAATACTACTGTTGTCTACATACACCCCATCTACAATATACAATGGTTGTGAATTTCCGTTAATGGAAGTAATTCCTCTAAATTTTATGGACATACCACCACCCGGCGCACCAGAATTTGCACTTACAACGGCGCCCGTGAATTTACCCGCCAAAGCACCATCCAGAGTTTTTGGTGGGGTTACCCCTGCTAGTTCGGCAGCAGAAACTGTTGCCACCGCATTCGCTAAGTTTTTTCTTTTTACCGTGGTAGCCAACCCAGAGACCACAACTTCTTCTAACCCCATGGCTGATTCTTCTAGAACCATGTTTAATGGAGATGCACTTGTTACTTTTGCTTCTCTTGAAGCATACCCCAGTGAAGAAAATACAAGTGTTACCGGAAACTCATCAACAGAAATTTCATAATTACCGTCAAAATCAGATGTTGTTCCGTTTGTTGTTCCTTTTACTACAATGCTCGCCCCAGGAAGTGGCAAATCAGTAGCATCTGTTATAGTCCCCGAAATCGTTCCTTGAGCAAATACCGTAATCGGCAGTGTCAAAAACGCAAGGAAATACAACTTTCTCAGTAAAGTTTGTTTCATTTTCAAAGTTTTGAATTAGTTATTTTAAAAGCAAGATAACCAAGAATTGTTACAAATCTAAAATATGTGTTAAATTTTAGCATATTTAGTAACTTTTCTTGAAATACAATCTTACAAAAATGACAGATAGAATTTTTTAGCCGTTACCATCATATCTTCTTACATTTGCTCTTTTAAATCAACACATACATGTACAGAAGCCATACTTGCGGAGAATTACGTGAATCGCATATTAATACCAAAGTAACCCTATCTGGATGGGTCCAAAAAACCCGTGATAAAGGTTTTGTGGTCTGGGTAGACCTTCGTGATCGTTACGGTATTACCCAGTTGGTTTTTGATGAAGATCGTACGTCTTCAAAATTACTGGAACAGGCAAGACATTTAGGCAGGGAATTTGTTGTACAAGTGACGGGAGAAGTTATTGAAAGGTCATCAAAAAATCCAAATCTTGCCACTGGTAACATTGAAGTTTTGGTTGACGAGGTAATTGTTTTAAATGAATCCAAAACACCTCCTTTCACCATAGAAAATGAAACGGACGGTGGTGAAGACCTTAGAATGAAATATCGCTATTTGGATATTCGTAGAAACCCAGTAAAGAGCAATCTTATTTTTAGAAGTAAGGTTTCCATGGAAGTGCGAAAGTATCTTAGCGACCAAAATTTTATCGAAGTTGAAACTCCATACCTCATAAAATCAACTCCGGAAGGAGCTCGTGATTTTGTTGTACCGAGCCGTATGAATGAAGGTCAGTTTTACGCTTTGCCGCAATCTCCACAAACTTTTAAGCAATTGCTTATGGTTGGAGGCATGGACAAATACTTTCAGATCGTTAAGTGTTTTCGCGATGAAGACCTAAGAGCGGACAGACAACCGGAGTTCACCCAGATTGACTGTGAAATGGCTTTTGTGGAACAGGAAGATATTCTTGATGCTTTTGAAGGTCTTACCAAACATTTACTAAAAGAAATAAAGGGAGTAGAAATATCTGCTTTCCCTAGAATTACATATGATGATGCCATGCGCATCTACGGAAACGACAAACCGGATATTCGCTTTGGAATGGAGTTTGGAGAACTGAATGAAGTTGCTCAACATAAAGAATTTAATGTATTCAACTCCGCAGAATTGGTAGTTGGTATCGCGGTTCCTGGTGGAGCAAGTTATACGCGTAAGGAATTAGATGCCTTGGTAAATTGGGTTAAGAGACCTCAAGTTGGTGCTAAAGGAATGGTCTATGCAAAATATAATGAAGACGGAAGTTTTAAATCTACCGTAGACAAATTTTACGATCAAGAAGACCTAACAAAATGGGCAGAAGCTACGGAGGCCAAACCCGGAGATTTAATTTGTGTGCTTTCCGGTGATGCCAATAAAACCCGTGCTCAACTAAGTGCCCTAAGAATGGAACTTGCCGAAAGACTAGGCTTAAGAAAAGCAGATGAATTCGCTCCGTTATGGGTTATAGATTTTCCTTTGTTGGAACTTGATGAAGAAACCGGAAATTATCATGCCATGCACCATCCATTCACTTCTCCAAAACCAGGTCAACTAGAATTACTGGAAACCGACCCGGGAGCTGTACGTGCCAATGCCTATGATTTGGTACTGAACGGTAACGAAATAGGGGGCGGTTCTATTCGTATTCACGATAAAGAGGTACAGAGCGTAATGTTCAAGCACCTAGGATTCACTCCCGAAGAAGCACAAGAACAATTTGGCTTTCTTATGGATGCTTTTCAATATGGAGCACCACCACATGGCGGCATAGCTTTTGGTTTAGACCGATTGGTATCTATTCTTGGAGGTCAGGAAACCATACGGGATTTCATTGCTTTCCCAAAGAACAATAGTGGTCGTGATGTTATGATAGATGCTCCCGCAGCCATTGACCAAGAACAACTTAGAGAACTAAATCTAAAACTGGATATTAAAGCTTAGAAAGCTAATCCCGCTTAACAGCGGGATTTTTTTTATACTTTTAGATAGCATAGCAAATCTTTCTAATGCCCACTAAACTAAAAAGACTATCTACTAAATTCTTAAAGTGGCGATATAAAAATATCTCCAACAAGACCTTTACCCAGCTTATGAGTGTGTTGGTTGGTCTTTTGGCAGGTCTGGTATCCGTAACCTTAAAGAACATTGTGTACTTTATTGAAGTTTCGTTGGAAAAGGGAATTCTTATTTCCAACAACGGACTTTACTTTATTTTACCGATAATAGGTCTTACTCTGGTCTATCTATATGTAAAATTCATTCACAAAGAGCAGCTACAACATGCAGTCTCTTCTATTCTTTTTTCACTCTCTAAGAAGAAAGGAGTAATAAAACCAAAGCACATTTACACCCAACTTATTACCGCCCCATTAACCATTGGTTTTGGTGGTTCTACAGGATTGTTAGGTCCTGCTGTGGCTTCTGGAGCAGCCATAAGCTCCAACCTGGGGCGTTTCTTTCATATTAATGCCAAAACAAGGTCACTGCTAATTGCCTGTGCTTCTGCCGGAGCCATCTCATCTATATTTCAATCACCTATTGCAGCTATTATTTTTGCAGTTGAAGTTTTTAGTTTGGATTTTACCATGCTTTCCATGCTTCCACTTTTGTTGGCCTCTATTTCCGGTGTGCTTACTTCTTATTTCTTTTTAGGTAATGAAGTACTTTTTAACTTTACCCTGACCCAGAATTTTGAAGTAAAGGATACCTTCTTTTATATTATACTAGGTATAGGAACAGCTTTCGCTTCCATCTACTTTACCCGAATGTACTTTGGCATTCAAAAATTGTTTTCTCGTTTAAAAACTCCAAAATATAAACTACTGGTAGGTGGTGTTGCCATAGGTATTATGCTTTATTTCATTCCACCTTTGTACGGGGAAGGCTTTAGTTTTATAAATGACCTCCTGCATGGCGATCACATTAAGGCATTGGGCAAAACCCCGTTCGACAAATTCACCCAGAATATTTGGGTAGTTATAGCATTACTAATCGGTATAACCATATTTAAAGCAGTGGCGATGACCACCACATTAGCAGCCGGTGGTGCCGGAGGAATCTTTATTCCCACCATGGTCATGGGTAGTGCATTGGGCAATGTAATGGCTAAGATCGTGAACCATTCTGGACTAGGGTTTTCAGTTTCCGAGAGCAATTTTACGCTAATTGGTATGGCCGGTCTTATCTCCGGCGTGCTGCACGCCCCTTTGACAGCCATATTCCTTATTGCTGAAATAACAGGAGGTTACGAGTTGTTCGTACCCTTAATGATTACAGCTTCCATTTCATATCTTATAACAAAGAATGCCATTGATTATACTATATACACACGAGAGCTAGCCAAAAACGGAGACCTACTAACTCACAATAAAGACCAATCGGTATTAACATTGATGAAATTAGACGATGTAATTGAAACGGATTTTAAAACCGTAAACCCGGATATGAATTTAGGAGACATGCTACATAAGTCCGTTGCTAAGTCCGCTAGAAATATTTTTCCCGTTGTCGATAAGAATCAGTCTTTAGTAGGTATTGTTCTTTTGGACGACATTAGAGAATTTATGTTTGATACTTCGCTCTACGAAACCACAAAAGTGGAAACCTTTATGCACAACGCCCCAGAGCATATTTTTTATGGGAAGGACAGCATGCAAAAAGTAATGGAAAAATTTCAAAATAGTGGTGCTTGGAACCTACCGGTCATCAAAGAAGGAAAATACGTTGGTTTTGTATCAAAATCCAAACTCTTGACCGCCTACCGAAGAGAACTCATTAATTTTACCAGATAAGGTCTAAAAGGTTTTGTAATTTTGCCCCTACTATGAAATATCTTGTTTCTATAATTACAATAGGCTGTTTTGCAGCGATCATCTATGGCTTCAACATTCAAGAGGAAAACCTTCCGTTAAGCCATAAATTTATAGGTTCCGGTACGCTGGGACTGTTCCTAGTGGCTATGCCTTTATTTCTTTTCGTTTATAGCAGAGGAAAAAAAATGAAAGACTACATGCTGACCGAGGAAAACATTAAAAAGATGAGAGAGCGAGAATCTGAAAAGCCTGATAATCAACAATCTTAATTACAAAAAATACTTCATTTTGACTTTGCCTAATTAAAAAATTTATAATTTAGTTGGAAACTTTTATCAACTAATTTCTATTAATCATGACTGGCACAGTAAAATTTTTCAATGAATCCAAGGGATTTGGGTTTATTACAAACGATGACACAGGAAAGGACATTTTTGTACACGCAACGGCGCTAAACGGTACAATTCTTAATGAGGGTGACAAAGTAGAATATGCAGAAGAAGAAGGCCGTAAAGGCATTGTAGCCGCACAGGTTCAGGTTGTAGGCTAATATATAAAGCTATCGACATTAGCAACCCTGACGAAAATCGTCAGGGTTTTTCATATCCAATACCTACTAGTTCAGATTTCTTCTTTCAATAAAAAATCGTTTTAATAACTCACTTGCTTCAGCCTCTAACAAACCACCAACCACTTCCGTCTTTGGATGCAATTTTGTTCCCATAACCCCATAGCCTCTTTGAGGGTCTTTTGCCGCATAGACTATTTTTGAAATCTGACTCCAATAAAGGGCTCCTGCACACATCTGGCAAGGCTCTAGCGTAACATAAAGCGTACAGTTCTGTAAATATTTACCCCCTAAAAAATTAGCGGCCGCGGTAATGGCCTGCATTTCTGCATGGGCGGTAACATCATTAAGTTGCTCTGTAAGATTATGGGCCCGAGCAATGACCCGGTCCTGAATTACAATAACGGCTCCAATAGGCACCTCACCCTTTTCATAAGCGGCTTCAGCTTCTTGAAGCGCTTTTTTCATATAATAAGTATCATCAAAGGGCTGTAACATACAAAAGTCTTAAAAATGATATTCAAAAGTATCACTTTTAAGACAACCTTAGATGTACTTATTTTAAAAAAAGGCCCCGCCCAGTTCCCCCGAAAAGAACGAGACCTATAAAAAAACTATTTCTTAATTTTTATCAAAATAGAATAAAGCTTCATAAATTACTTCTCCTTGGGAATCATATTCTTCATAAGTCAACCGCAAACTCTCAGAGTCAAAAATCACTTTTTGATATTCGTACACATCGGCGTCACCTACTTCATAAATATCAGACTCTATACCTTCTTTCCCCTAGTCCAAATATGACTTGTAATTTGATTAGCGAAAAGCGAAGTACATAAAGCATCAGCATATAAAAACTTGCCGTGAATGTGCTTAAATCTAAGAATAGTGCGATGTTAGTACTTGGAGAAGGTGGTCTTTTTCATTTTTTTAGTTGGTTTGGTCTGGTTAATTATTTTTTACTCAAGTCCCTAAACTTGGCTTTATGGATTTTAAATCATCCCATCGCGTTACAAAAACGTTTTTTAGATACTCAAAACTAGTAATTTAGACATTTGTACAAAATACCCAATAGTGGGTATTTCTATTTATTTTAAGCTGAAAATTCATCAAAATAGGTGATTTTGATTACAATAATTAACAATCTCAATAGATGATTTGAATTTGAGTTTTGATAAAATATTCTTTCTATGCGTAGCCGTAGTGTGCGTGCTAATATTCAATTTATCCGAAATTTCTTTTGTGGTGTACCCTTTGGCCAACAACCTTACAATATCAAACTCGCGATTGCTTAAACAGTCAATCAAAAGGGTTTCCGAATAGTTTTTATAAAACAGGGTTTCATATTCATTCTGATGGTTTAGCTTTTTACAAACGCCAACCATAGGTTGCTTTTTTACATTACCCATTACCGTGTTCTGAGAAAAGCCTAAAATAGGTTTCCCCTTACTATCAAAATATAATGGGGTTTGGTGCACCTGAATATTTACGTACTTCCCTTTCTTATTTTTTAGTCTGTAGTTCCATGAATATACACAATGAATACGTTCTTCCTTAGGAACATTACTCATGGTAAAAATCATGAGGTCATCTAGAATCAACAACCAATTTGGAACATCCTCAGGATGAATGTTAGAGAAATGAAACGACATTCCTTTTTCCAAAGCATTCTTTTTTTTGTATCCTAAGAGCTTTTCATAATTATCACATATATACTCGTACTTCTGATCTACGGTATTCTGCACCAGAATGTAGGATTGCATTTTAGGTAGATAGCGATCTAGCTCCTCTAGTTTTTTGATGTGCTTATCCACGGCCTTATAATCGATAGTAGCATCAGTACTAAAAGTTTTTTCGTAGGACTCCAAATTTAAACTCATTGTACTCTGTTTGGTTGACGTTTTTAGCCAAATAAAGGCATTAAAAGTCACGATACCCTTAGAAAAAGAGTACCTCAAGTAAAACGCGGGGCAGCTTAGTCAAACATAACAGGGTTGTGCTCAAAAAAAAATACCCTGTAGAGGGTATTTTCAGATATGACATATTACCGAACGGTTAAAGGATTCCGTTCTTCTTACAAAAGAAAATCAAATCTGGTACACTATTGACACTGGCCTTTCTAAATATCTTCTTCCTATGGGTTGCTACCGTATGCATACTAATAAATAAAGCTTCGGCTATTTGAGCACTTGTATACCCTTTACTAATTAAGTTGACAACCTCTTTCTCCCGACGCGTAAAAAACTTAGCGTAAACTGCATAAATACGCCTTTTAAATTCATCTAGATTTACTCCATAGGCATCAAAATGCCACTCCACACGATTGCCACTATCTATGAACGAAATATCGGTAAGAAGTGAAAAATTACTTACCATTCTTCCCTGATTATCCAATTCAAAAGAAGAAGACTGGCGCAATATTTTTATATAAGTACCGTCTTTTTTCCGAAAACGAAAGGAGAGAAATAAATGGGCATGCCCCTTTCTTAAATCAGTCTTAACCACATATTTTACCGCTTCTTGAGTAAGCCTATTTATCAATTCTCTTTCTTCTGGGTGAATGTAGTGTACCAAGTCTTCAGTATTAAATTCACTTAAAGTATATCCTGTTAACTCCTTTAGGCCCCTTTCATATTCTATACCTTGTTTTGCCCAATGCGCAATATATAAGCATTGCTTAGAATTTAACGGAAAACCCTCTAATGAAGAATAAGGAATAGCTTCATATTCATACTTAGAAACGTCTCTATGTACCTCATTACGAAACACCCTCATATGCTCGCGGTGTTTATTCATTCTCTACCGAATTTATAAATTCCAAAAGAAGTCCGCTAAATTCAAAAGATGCATCTAATTGGGGTATATGGGCACTATTTTCGATTATTTGTACCGCTCCTCTCCAGAGAAAAGGTATTGACAATCCCTTCACATATTCCGTGTTGACCAATTTATCAGTAGCCCCAATAGCTACAGCAACAGGTATGTTACTTTTACTGAGAATATCAACCTCATTTGCCAGCTCACCATTCACCAAGGCCAAGGCAAGGGCTTCACGAATTTTAGGATCGGTTGTTTGTATAAGTTTTTTATAATTCAACACTCCATCATCTGTATTCTTTACCATGACTTGTATCATGGCTTCTATATCAGAAGCACCAAGGTCTCTCTGAAAAAATAACCCCATTCGTGGATCGGGCAAGAAAGCTTCCTCTGGATTAACAGGCTTATTAAGAGGAGGTGTCCCTACTATAAAAAGCCCCAGACAATTGGTCAGCTTAGGTAAAAGTTGGATGGCCAAATGTCCACCTAACGAATGGCCCACAACTATAACCCTTTCGTAAATTTCAATATTTTCTCTTAACCCTTTAAGTAGATTGGCAAAAGCGTAAGAATCATACTCCGGAGATTTTCCATGACCCGGAAGATCTAGAGCCACCAAAGGAACTTTCTCAAATAATGTTGAAGATAATTGATTGCTCCAAACTAAAGAGCTTAAAGAATTACCATGAAGAAAAATGACGGTAATTGGTTCTGAAGAAGACTTTTTATCATCGTACAGAGTATTACTCACCTTGTAAAGGGGAAACATAAAGTGGTATGCAATGGTTAGGTTTCAACAATATAAGCATTTTTTGGTTGATTTTTTCAACGAGATAAAAAGAATTGGCATAGCACGGTTAAACACCTATTTTTGCAACTTATACTTCAAGTTTGGAATCATTTTTAGACCATATCACTTATCCTGAAGATTTACGTAAGCTGGCCTTAAATCAGCTACCTCAACTTGCCCGGGAGTTACGGGAATTTATAATTGATATTGTTGCTGCCAAGGAGGGTCATTTAGGAGCTAGCCTTGGCGTAGTAGAACTTACAATTGCATTGCACTACGTGTTCAATACTCCAGACGATAAACTTATTTGGGACGTTGGCCACCAAGCATACGGACATAAAATATTGACCGGTAGAAAAGAAATTTTTGATACCAATAGGCAATTAGGGGGCATCAGCGGATTCCCAAAACGAAATGAAAGTAGTTACGACGCCTTTGGCACAGGCCATAGTTCTACTTCTATTTCTGCAATTCTAGGTATGGCAATGGCCTCACAATTAAACGGCCAAAATAACAGGCAACACATTGCTGTAATTGGAGATGCTTCCATTGCAAGTGGCATGGCTTTTGAGGCATTGAACCATCTTGGTTCTACAAATTCCAACGTTCTGGTTATTCTAAACGATAACGCTATAGGAATAGACCCAAGTGTGGGAGCATTAAAAAAATACCTGACCAATGTAAAAAAAGGAACGGCAAAAGATGAGAACATATTTGAATGTCTCAACTTTCATTATACCGGTCCTTTAGATGGGCACGACCTAGAATCCTTGATCAGTGAACTAAATCATTTAAAGTTGGTAGCCGGACCAAAATTGTTACATGTTATTACCACCAAGGGCAAAGGACTGAAAAAAGCCGAAGAAAATCAGGTTACCTATCATGCACCGGGTAAATTTGACAAACTCACCGGTGAATTACAGAAGAAACCGGAGGTAGCCAATCAACCTCAAAAATATCAAGATGTTTTTGGACATACATTGGTAGAGCTGGCGCTTAAAAATAAAAATATTGTTGGTATTACCCCAGCAATGCCCACGGGAAGCTCATTGAAATATATGATGCAGCAAATACCTGATAGGGCTTTTGATGTTGGTATTGCCGAGCAGCATGCCGTAACATTGGCAGCAGGCATGGCTACAGAAGGTTTAATACCTTTCTGCACCATTTACTCTACTTTTCTACAACGCGCTTATGACCAAGTCATACATGATGTAGCCATTCAAAACCTTCCGGTTATTTTTTGTTTGGACAGAGCCGGCATGGTGGGTCAAGACGGAGCCACGCATCACGGTGTTTATGACATTGCCTATTTAAGATGTATACCCAACCTGTGTATTTTTGCTCCAATGAACGAAAGCGAACTTCGTAACATCATGTACACGGCGCAATTAGGTTTAAAGCATCCTATAGCCATTAGATACCCCAGAGGAAGAGGTGTTCAAGAAAAATGGCAGACTCCCTTTGAAAAAATTGAGATTGGAAAAGCTAGGGAATTAAAAACAGGAACGGAGCTTGCCATATTAACGATAGGCCATATTGGAAATACGGTTTCAGAGGTGATTGAAGGTATATTGGAAAATGAAAAAATAGCACATTTTGATATGCGATTTGTTAAACCGTTGGATAAGAAACTACTTATAAATATATTTAAGCGATTTAAGCACATAGTTACTATTGAAGATGGTAGTAAAATGGGTGGTTTTGGATCTGCCATTTTAGAACTGGCCAACGAACTAGGATATTCTCAAAACATACATATTCTAGGTATTAATGACATTTTCATTGAACATGGAACCGTAGAAGAATTACACCAACAAACCAAAATAGACCCCGTAAGTATAACAGAACAAATAAAAATGCTATTAAATGAATAATTCCCCAACCGTACCGCAGCTGTTTATTCTTTTTTTTAGCTTATGCATTTCACCAATTTTTGGGCAAAACCAAGACTCCCTACCACCGGGAAGGGAAATGGAAATTGACACCATGGTAATGGTAATAGATACTACCGTGGTAGACACAGTGGTTATCCGAAAGACACAAGAGAAAATAAAATTTATTCCGCGTAGCGTAGACTTGATGAATCCTGTTATTTCATTCAAAAGGACCAATGCCCTAGATGAAAAACCTAACCGATTTAGGGTTCCGTCTTTTTGGACCAAAGTAAATAAGCTTGGAGCAAATTTTAGTGAAGTAGCTTTTGTGAACTGGAACGCTGGGGGTAACAACTCCATATCGGCCCTTGGAAATGCTCGTTTTGAACGAAATTATAAGTTTCGGTATATTCAATGGGACAACTATATGGAGATGCGGTACGGCCTCAACATTCAAGATGAACAAAAGCTTAGAAAAACAGATGACGCCATTCGTTTTAGTTCTACATTCGGGCTTCAGCGGGACACGATTAGCAATTGGTACTATTCCGCGAAGGCAAACTTCAACACCCAGTTTTCAAATGGTTATAAATATCCGGACAGATCATCACCAATTTCTCGTTTTATGGCCCCTGGGTATTCCTTTTTAGGTGCTGGTACATCTTACATTACCAAAGACCAGAAATTTAATCTATACATCTCTCCAATAACGCAAAAAGCAACATTCGTTTTAGATGAAGAACTGGCTAACAAAGGTGCATTTGGTGTTAAAAAGGCTGTTTTGGATGAAGATGGAAATGTAATTGAAGAAGGCGAAAAAATATTTCTTGAATTTGGTTTTCTAGTGACAAATCAATACGAAAAGGAAATCTATAAAAACATGATCCTAAAACATAGGTTAACCCTGTATACGGATTACTTGCAAAAGTTTGGCAACATAGATGTAGACTGGGAGCTAAATTTTGACTTAAAGGTCAACAAATATGTAGTGACTACCATTGGCACGCATATTATCTATGATGATGACATCCTTTTTGACGAACAGACAGATGCTAGCGGCACCATTGTAGATGCCGGAATTCCCCGCATACAATTTAAACAGTTGCTCGGCGTTGGCGTATCCTATGCTTTTTAAAGTTGTTTACCCATAATCTTATTGTGAATATGCACTGCCGCACTATCCGAAAGACTTGCTACATAACAACATGTATTCAATAAAATATTATAAATAGATCTATCGGTGTCCCTGTACAACTCTGGAAGTGTTTTAAGCATTAGCGAGTCATAATTTGAAGCTCTATTTTCCTTCTTCCGTATAAGGGCATTTGTATAAACGTTCAATATGTCCGAAATAATCTTGTATCCGGCAATTTCCTTTTCTATAACTTCTTGAGACCGATAAATTTTTTGAACGCTCAAGGAAATAATATCTTCAATTTGTGCTTTAAACGCACTCTGATCTAATAAACTGCTATCAAAAGTACCGTTAAGTATTTTATTTTCATTTTCAACAAATACATCAATCGCATCCCTTATTAAAGTATTTATAGCAAGTGCTCTCAAATAACTAAGCCTATCTTCTTTATATTTTAATGAATTATACTTTTTGGTATTTATTGTATCCTTCACCAACTTTATTAAATACTCAAGTGCATAATCCTCAGAAATAAGGCCAAGGTTAATTCCATCTTCAAAATCTATTATGGTATAGCAAATATCATCTGCGGCTTCTACCAAAAATGTTAGCGGATGCCTTGCAAAAGAAATATCTTCACCATCCCTAGTTTGTATAAGACCCAAGTCCTTAGCTATTTCTGTAAAAGCGTCTTTCTCAGTTTGAAAAAAACCAAACTTCTTATCGGAGATATGTTTTGAAGGCTTCTTTGGAAGAGACTCTTTAGGATACTTCATAAAAGCCCCAAGTGTAGCGTAACTCAATCGCAGACCGCCAGTAACCCCTTCTCTAGATTGAGATAGAAGTCTAAATCCATTGGCATTCCCCTCAAATTCAACGATATCTTGATACTCCTTTGGAGAAAGAACTGATTGGTATTTTTGTCCGTTTCCAGTAATGAAATACTCCCCTATTGCTTTTTCGCCACTATGACCAAAAGGGGGGTTCCCAATATCATGGGCCAAGGCTGCGGCAGCTACAATAGCTCCAAAATCATTGAACCTATAACCGTATGACTCACTTAAAAAAGGATGCTTCTCCAAAATTTTCTTTCCTGCTATGCGGCCAAGACTTCTTCCTACTACGGAAACTTCCAAACTATGGGTTAACCTGGTATGTACAAAGTCTGTTTTAGAAAGAGGAATAACCTGAGTCTTATCTTGTAGACTTCTAAATGCGCTGGAAAATATGATACGGTCATAATCTACTTCAAAACCCAACCTTGTTTCATCCTGTTCTTTTCGCAGTCTTTTATGTGTATCTCCTTGGCGTTTAAGAGACAATAAGTTTTCCCAGTTCATAACAACTTTTTAAGTTCCGCAAGTTACATTTTTTCCATTTCCCGATGCTTTTTGAACCCAAAGAACCTCCTATTATTTAACCTTAAGGAAATCAACAGTTAAACTTCAGATAACCATAACTTAACACAACAAGGTTTTCTTTGCCAAGAAAATTAGAACCAATGAAAATCACACTTTTTTTTCTTGCTTTTGTATGTTCATTAAATCTATTCGCTCAAGAAGAAGGCGCCATTAGAGGCACTATTTTTGACATGGAAATGAATAATGAACCTTTATTGTTCGCAGATGTTCAAATAAAGGATACAAAATTCAAAACCCAGACCAACTTTAGAGGAAATTTTGAAATTTTAAATGTTGAACCGGGCAACTACATTCTTAAAGTAGCATTTTCTGGTTATGAGCCACAAGAGATTCCTGTTGAAGTTACAGCGGCTAATACCATTGAAATATCTCAAGGCCTTCATGCTAAGACACTAAGCTTATCTGATATGACTTTTGTAGATGACAATACGTTGCAAAACGGAGAGACAGCGCTCACCAGTATAGACCAGTAGTAGTTTCACAAAATAATTTAAAACAAAAAAGGGAGGTTTCACTTAGTGAAACCTCCCTTTTTCTATACAATAAATGTGTTATTCTTTGGAAACCACGGCAGATTTTTTCTCCTTATTAATAACATTAGCAATAACATTATTATCAAACTCCACCTCCTTCACGGTTCCATCATTATAAAAATACCATTTTCCAGTCCTTACACCTTTATCGTAATTTCCTTTTGATACTTTCTCCCCCATTTCGTCAAAGCTGATCCATTGACCATGCAATTTCCCAGCTAAATCAAAAGTTCCCTTCTGACTAACTTCTCCATTATCATGGAAATACGTAGCTTCCAACAAATTAGTGTCTTTGTTTAACTTTACTTCTTTTTCTTTTTGTGCGTACCCTACTGTCATTGTTAATGCAAGGGCAAAAAGTATAAATGAATTTTTCATGTGTGTTGATTTTGATGTGTTTATGTACCTGTTTGTTATTTCAAAGATATAAAATTTACGTTAAATGAACTATTACTTAACATTAAATTTACATTGAAAACGATGAAATCAGCAAAATATTGTTTAAACCACACTATTAATTCCTAAAAAAGACAATTCTAGATTCTTATATGTGCAATGAATATCTTAATTTTCTACGCTAATACCCTTAAAAATTGCATGTAATCATCGTTTAATGGACAATATCCCTTAACTAGTTTTTTAAGATTAATTGAACCAACTGAGCTCATGGACACAGTTACTTCATAACCTTATTTTAACGTGATTCATAAATTATAATACCATTTTTGTGCACATTTTATATTTCATGGGCGAGAACATTTACCTTTTCATGATTATTGCGCTGGCCGTACTTGCCATTACCGATTTAGTGGTTGGGGTGAGCAATGATGCGGTTAATTTTCTAAACTCTGCAATTGGATCAAAAGCTGTTTCGTTTAGGACAGTTATGATTGTTGCGAGTGTAGGTATTGCTTTTGGAGCTATATCCTCAAGTGGGATGATGGAAGTTGCGAGAAAAGGTATTTTTAATCCCGAACAATTCGTCTTTGCCGAAATCATGATCATTTTTATGGCCGTAATGATTACGGACATCCTACTATTGGATTTTTTCAATACGTTAGGAATGCCTACTTCAACCACCGTATCTATCGTTTTTGAGCTATTGGGAGCTGCCGTTGCAATTTCCATGGTTAAAATAATGGGTCACGACGGTGGTGTTGCTGATTTATGGACCTACATAAACTCGGATAAGGCTACTGAAATTATTCTAGGTATTCTACTTTCTGTAGTTGTCGCTTTCAGTGTTGGCGCCCTTGTTCAATTCATTTCCCGGTTATTGATTTCCTTTAAATTTGAAGAAAAACCAAAATGGGTAGGAGCACTTTTTGGTGGTTTTGCTTTAACTTCAATCATTTACTTTATTCTGGTAAAAGGCCTTAAAAGTGCCTCAATCTTTAGTCCGGAGGTTCTTGAACTGATTGCTAACAAGCAATTCTTATTCATTTTGAGCAATTTTGTGGTGTGGACCTTAGTCTCTTGGTTGATTTCTACATTGACTAAAATCAACATATATACCATGGTCATAGTAATGGGAACATTTGCTCTTGCCATGGCCTTTGCCGGTAATGACCTAGTTAACTTTATTGGTGTTCCGTTGGCCGCAATGGAATCCTATACGTCATGGAGTACGTCTGGCATTGATGCAGACAAATATACCATGGAAGGTCTTGCTTCGGCAGTACAAACACCTCAGTACTTGTTACTACTCTCAGGTCTTATTATGGTTGTGACACTTTGGTTTTCGTCAAAAGCCAAAAATGTAGTCAAAACCAGTGTAGATTTATCTAGACAGGACGAAGGCGATGAACGTTTTCAGCCTAATTTCCTTTCCAGACAAATTGTTAAGTTTTCAATAAACGCCTCGGAAAATATCGCAGGTCTTATTCCGGCTTCAATTTTGAAAAGAATGGATACTCGTTTTGAAAAACCGTATGTCTATGTACCTAAGAGTAGGGTTCAGGACTTACCTGCTTTCGATTTAGTTAGAGCCTCTGTAAACCTAATGGTTGCCAGTGTCCTAATTTCTTTAGCTACTTCAATGAAACTTCCATTATCAACAACGTACGTAACATTTATGGTTGCCATGGGCACTTCCTTGGCAGATAGGGCATGGGGAGCAGAAAGTGCCGTGTATCGTGTAGCTGGAGTTCTGAATGTTATTGGTGGATGGTTTTTTACGGCTATGAGTGCCTTCACCGCCGCAGCCATTATCGCATATATCATACATTTAGGAGGTATTTACGCCATTGGAGTTCTATTACTCATCGCTTTTTTCTTAATAGGGAAAAATTATCTTTCACATACTAAAAAAATGAAAGAGACCAAGTTGGAGCAGAAGCTAGAAAGAGCGGAAAGCAATTCTATTATTGGTGTTATTGATGAAAGTGCCGCTAATATTTCGCTAGCTATAAAAAGAGCCAATAAAATCTATACCCAAAGTATAGACGGCTTAGCAAAACACGATATAGACACCCTTAAAAGAAGTAAGAAAGGCATTAGTAAGTTTGATAAAGAGGTAGAAGATTTACGCGATAATATTTTTTACTTTATCAAAAACCTGGACGAATCTAGCGTTAGCACCAGTAACTTTTATATTTCAATTCTCAGTTACCTGCAAGACATGACTCAATCCTTGGAATACATTGCCAAGGCCGGTCACAAACATGTTCACAACAACCACAAGAAACTTAGGTTCAATCAGATTAAAGATTTAAAAGAAACTGATGGTTACCTAAATGAGCTATTTACAGAAATAGAGACAATTTTTGAAACGAAGGATTTCTTAAAGTTAACGGAGCTTATCATACACAAGCAAGAGCTATTTGCAAAAGTGGACATGAAGATTCACAAACAAGTGGAACGCACGCGAACGGATGAATCCAGTCCAAAGAACACCGCTTTATACTTTAGTCTCTTATTAGAAACCAAAGATCTTTTAGTGGCAACAATGAATCTTCTTGAAACTTACGATCAACACGCCAATACCAAGGTATAATTTCAAGACCTTCTTCTATTTGCAGCTAGGAATCATGCTCCCGTTCTCTTCACTTCATCGAAAAAAAATACCTTTCCATAGATTTAGCCGTTAGTAAAAAGATACCCAAATCTTTATCTAATGCGTTTCACAAATTATTTAGCACCTGTAATCTGCTGCATTTCTTTGTTCCTTTCTTGTAGCAAAGACAGCACAAGCCTTACCCAAGAAGAACAAGAAGAAGAATTGACCGCCACTATTGACCTCAGTGCGCGAGCCACAGCAAAAAAACTATATGAAGATTATTATATAGCTTCTAGTAACCTCAGTTCCGAGGTTGCTTGGACCGGCAACGAAGAAGCCTGTGACCCCGGTACGGTTCCTGACCAAATAACAGAGAAAATACTCATGCGATTACAGTATTTTCGAAAAGCCGCAGGATTAAACAACGTTATAGAAGAGAACGCCACAAAAAGCACAAAGTCGCAACAAGCAGCACTTATGATGCACGCCAACACAACTTTGAACCATAACCCACCTGAAAGTTGGAAATGCTTTACGAACGCTGGCAAAGAAGCGGCTGGTAATGCGCTACTAACATCTACAAAAAACTCTGCGGCAATAGATTCCTATATTCGTGATCATGGTAATGAAAACTACCCTGTAGGGCACAGAAGATGGTTATTATGGCCTAGGTTACAGGAAATAGGTATAGGAAATACCAGTGGGTACAACGCTTTGTGGGTACTAGGTAATCCTGGAGCTATACCAGAAGACAATCCCGAATTTATTGCGTGGCCTCCAAAAGGATACTTACCAGCTCAATTAGCTTATTCTAGATGGTCATTTTCTATTGCCAATGCAGATTTCTCTGAAACGAAAATCTCAATGCAAGTTGAGGGAGGAAGCACGGTTCCATTACAAATAGAGGAACTTACAGGAATCTACGGAGACAATACCATTGTCTGGCAACCTGAGATAAACACAAATGCCTTAACCGAAGACACTACCTTTATCATTAACATTGAAAATGTAATTGTGGATTCTGAAGCTCAAATGCATGAGTATAGCGTAACTCTTTTTAATCCAAATAATTAAACCCCGCATTAAAATTCAGTAACCCACATACAAACATTACTTTTTGTTTCTTTTATAACAATATGGTCGTTTTCGTAACTTTAAATTGTATCTTAACATCTCAGATACGATATGGAAACACCTGCACCGACCACGCATAAGTTAATTGCCGAACATGATTTCGTGTTTGCGAAATTTTGGTTCTATCCAAATTTTCTAGTGGGCGAATTTGCTGAAGGCGCTGATGTAAGCAAAGAGAATTCCCTAGGCCCCATACGATATGTAAAGCGATACTATGGGAGGACCACGCCATTTGTATACATTTCAAATAGAAAAAATTCCTATTCAATGGACCCCATGGGCTATAAGGAAATAGTTGATATGTTTCCTAATCTAATGGGTATGGCTATTGTTTCAGAGAATAAATATAGGCGAATGATAGCCACTCTAGAAAAAATGTTCATAAAAAAACCAATTGGTGTATTTCATAAGCTTGATGAAGCCTATGTCTGGGCCATAAAAAATATTGAAGAGCAAGACCAATAACCCTTTTCGTTCATATCTTTCTGCTTCCTACAGCTCCATTTCCCAATCTTACCTTTCACATAATTACTGCTTATCTCTCCTCCTGATAAAACAACAGGAGTGCCTTATATTGTACAACACAACATTCATTTTAGTCATTTTGTGAAAATTAAATACCAGTATATTTTAATTTACCTTAATCTATACCACTATGAAAAAACGTTCACTTCTACTGCTTTTGTGTTTTCTTGGCTTAAATTACACATCTGCCCAAGAAAACCTCTTGCTAAAAGATTTCAGACCCGTTAGCATTTATAACACACCAAAAACCGAGGTTCATAAAGCCAAATATCCAGTAATAGATTTTCATTCACATCCGTATGCCAAATCGGAAAAGGAAATTAAAGATTGGGTAGCTACGATGCGAAAACAGAACATAGAAAAATCAATTATTCTGACCTATTCAACAGGAGAACGCTTTGACAGTATCTACGACATGTACGCCAAATATGATGACCAAATTGAGGTTTGGTGTGGTTTTGACTATACTGGGTATAATCAAAAGGGATGGACAAAAAAAGCGATCAAGGAACTTGAAAGGTGTTTTGACAAAGGTGCCAAAGGGGTGGGTGAACTTGGAGATAAGGGGTTAGGACTGTTCTATTCCAAACCTTCCGAAGCACCAGGACTCCATATAGATGACCCTCGTATACAACCACTTTTAAAAAAATGTGGTGAACTAGGCATGCCAATCAGCGTTCACGTTGCCGACCCCTATTGGATGTATTTACCAATGAACGAGAAAAATGATGGCTTAATGAATGCTTACACTTGGAAAATAGACACCTCAAAAGAGGGTATACTCTCTCATGAAGATTTACTTGCAACTTTGTCCAACGCAGTTAAAAACAATAGAGAGACAACGTTTATTGCCTGTCACTTGGCCAATACCAGCCATGATTTAAGTATTCTGGGCAAATTATTGGATGAACATCCTAATCTTTATGCAGATATCTCAGCACGTTATGCCGAGGTAGCTCCCGTCCCCCGGCGAACAAAAGCTTTCTTTGAAAAATATAAAAATCGATTAGTGTATGGTACGGATATGGGCATGGATGCAACCATGTACCAAACTACTTTTAGAATTTTAGAGAGTGCAGATGAACACTTTTATACTTGGGACCTATTTTCTTATCATTGGCCATTAAACGGGCTAAATCTTAATGACGAAACTCTCAAAAAAATCTATTCCGAAAACGGTAGAAAAATACTAAAGAGATAATTTACCTATAGAAATTCATCTCATCCATATACTTCCAAACGGCATCAGGTAGTAGCGGGCGGACATTTTTACCTTCTTTGTGATTCTTACGGATAAAAGTGGAGGAGATCTCCATTATAGGAGCCAATACCTTATGAATCTTAGTATGTCCCTTAAATTGGTGCTCTATCCTACCTTCAGATATCCTTGGGTATACATACACACTATACTCATCCAAAATAACCTCATAATTTTTCCATTTATGAAGACCTTTTAAATTGTCCTCTCCCATAATTAATGCAAAGTCATAATCGGGACCATACTTCTCACGTAAATGTACCAAAGTATTAACTGTGTAGTTGGGTTGTGGAAGTCCAAACTCTATTTTACTGGGCTTTAACTTAGGATAGTCTTTCGTAGCCTCATATACCATTTGGTATCTATGATTGTCGGCTAGCAAGGTTTTTTTAGTTTTAAACGGACTCTGTGGAGTGACCACGAACCAAACCTCATCCAAGTTGGAGAATTCCACCATGTGGTTGGCAATTATCATGTGCCCTATGTGTACAGGGTTGAACGTACCAAAATAGAGACCGACTTTTTTCATAAAATACCGAAGAAATTTAAACATCTAAGAAAACTACTCTTCAATTTTAGCACCCACAAAATCCGCAACTAAGTGATGGGCCTCCTCCAAAGCGGTATCCAAATCGTAGTTCTTTATAATCTTATCAAACTGCGGGGCCGTTGCCAATTCTACTGATGCCTTAGCAATACGCATGTTAATTTTATCCTCACTTTCCGTGCTTCGCTTTTTAAGACGGATTTTCAATTCATCTACACTTGGTGGTTTTACAAACACCGCCAATGTCTTATCCGGAAATTTGCGTTTAATTCGTAAGCCACCCGCCACATCAATATCAAATATCACATTTTTACCTTCGGCCCAAAGTCGTTCTATCTCCGTTTTTAGAGTGCCATAAAAATTATCTCGATATACCTCTTCCCACTCCAAAAAATCATCATGTTTAATGTGATTCTTAAACTCCGAGATAGAGATGAAATAATAATGCTCGCCCTGTTTTTCCTTAGCTCTACGTGGTCTAGAGGTGGCCGAAACGGAAAACGCAAGATTAAGCTCAGGTTGCTTTAAAAGATGACGTACTATGGTTGTCTTTCCACTTCCAGAAGGTGCCGAAAATATAATGAGTTTACCGCCTTTCATGAGTTTATAGTTTGATTGGATAGTTTAGAGCACGTTGAGCATTTGCTCTTTTATTTTCTCCAGTTCGTCTTTCATCTGCACTACTAATTGCTGCATTGGCGCATAGTTGGCCTTAGAGCCAATAGTGTTAATTTCGCGTCCAATTTCCTGAGCTATAAAACCTAATTTTTTACCATTGGAGTCATCAGATTTTAATGTACTGGAGAAATAATTAAGGTGATTTGCCAAACGGACTTTTTCCTCTGTTATGTCATACTTTTCAAGATAGTAAATAAGCTCCTGCTCAAAACGATTGGCATCCAATTCTGTCTTAAGATCACTAACCGCTTTGTTCAGTCTTTCGCGCACATCAGATTGTCGGTCCGGATCCATCGCCTTAACTTCTTCCAAAAGAGTTTGCAAATTGGTAATACGTTCTAGAAAATCATTTTCCAGTACCTCACCTTCTTCCGAACGGAATGTATTAATTTCTTTTAACGCCTCTTGAACCGCAAGCTTTATAGATTCGTACTCCGCTTCGTCTATATCTTCGCGCTCGGTTTTTAGGGAATCCGGCATTCTAAGCGCCATATCAAGCAATTTTAGATCGTCGCCATCCGCGATAGCCTTTAATTGCTTCATATAGTTCTTAACTGCAGCTTCATTAACCTCTGCCGAAGTCTCACCACTAGTAAGTTCAATGTACAGTCCAAAATCTACCTTACCCCGCATCAATGAACTTGCAATAGTTTTACGAAGTTCTAGTTCCTTTTCACGATATGCAGATGGCATTCTCGCATTTAAATCTAAACTTTTACTATTAAGGGATTTAAGCTCTACGGTAATCTTTTTGGTTGGAAGCTGTATAACGTGCTTTCCGAAACCGGTCATGGACTGAATCATAAATTGCTATGAATTTTGGCAAATATAACGTAATTACAGAAAGTACAGCGTCTGATTTCGCATAACTGAAGCTACTAATTGGAAGATTGGCATTCTATAAACCAAACACAGGCAACTTAAGCTTAAAAAATACTTAAATTGCCCGTATACAAAAAAATTAGCCTGAAAATGACCTTATTCTGGACTTTGCCTGAACCTAAAGCTCCTTGATCTTTATATTTTTAAAAGCTACCTGATCACCATGATCTTGCAGACCTATTTTTCCTGTGGTGAACTTTCCAAAATGGTCCCAGTCTGCAAATTTTGATTTAGACACCATAACATCCCACATCTCATTTCCTACAGGAAAATCTACAATATCGGTTCCGTTTAAAGAAATACTGCCTTTTTGTTCTTTATGATTGATTGTAATTACCATGGTATTCCATTCGCCCACCGGATTTGTTACATCTTCGGACGGCGCCACCATATCATATAAAGACCCTGCTTGATGAGTAGTTCCATTTTTAGCATCCGGATGTTTTTCATTATCCAAAACTTGCACTTCGGGGCCCGTTTGGTACGCTTCAGATAACTCCGGTTTTTCATTAACTCCCCAGAATACGCCACTATTACCGCCTTCGGAAATCTTCCAATCCAAAGACAGAATAAAATCGGTGTATTCCTTTTCAGTCACTAGATTAAAAGCCTCTCCTTTAGCTCTCTCTTTTGGCGGGTAAAAAACCATGGCGCCATCTTCCAGCTTCCAATTATCGGAAACACCTTCTTTGTTATATTCTTTCCAGCCATCAAAAGAAGAACCGTCAAAAAGAACCGTCCACTCTTGTGGTGGAGCTGCTTCCTCGGCTTCCGCAATACGTTCCTTTTCCATTTCTTTCTGCGTTTTTTCAGCTTTATCTTTACACCCAAAGGCTACTATCGCCATACAAACGATTACCATTAATTTTTTCATGCGTCTTGTTGTTTTAAGTTAGTTTGTTCTACTATTTAAAAAAAACGATTCTCCTGTTTTACCAACAAAAGAACCGTTTCATGTCATTCACTTCTATTGTTATACCGTTTTAAGAGGTACCCAATATTTTTTTAAGCATTTCTTTATCGATTGCCGAACCTGCAAAATCATCAAAAGTTTTTTCTGTAGCTTCAATAATATGATCTTGGATAAAGATAGCGCCTTCACGAGCACCTTGTTCAGGACTCTTAATACAACATTCCCATTCCATAACTGCCCAAACATCGCAGCCGTACTGCGTAAGTTTAGAGAAAATGGTTTTAAAGTCGATTTGACCATCGCCTAAAGAACGATATCTACCGGCACGATCGCCCCAATCGTTATAACCTCCAAAAGCACCTTTCTTTCCTGTTGGGTTAAACTCAGAGTCTTTTACGTGAAAAGATTTAATAAACTCGTGGTAATGGTCTATGTACTCAATATAATCCAACTGTTGCAAAACAAAGTGACTTGGATCATAAAGGATATTTACACGCTTATGGTTACCCGTTGCGGCAAGAAAGCGCTCAAAAGTATCACCATCGTGCAAATCTTCTCCTGGGTGGATTTCATAACAAACATCAACACCTTGTTCATCAAAATGGTTCAATATTGGCATCCATCTTTTAGCCAATTCCTCAAAACCCATTTCTACAAGACCAGCAGGTCTTTGTGGCCATGGGTGCCATGTATGCCAAAGTAAAGCTCCGGAGAAAGTAGCATGGGCATTAAGCCCTAGTCTTCTACTTGCAGTAGCCGCTTTTTTAACCACATCTACGGCCCATTCCGTTCGTGCTTTCGGATTGTTCTTTACGGCATCTGGCGCAAAATTATCGAACATTAAATCGTAAGCAGGGTGCACAGCCACCAACTGTCCTTGCAAATGTGTAGAAAGTTCTGTAATCTCAAGCCCATAAGAATTCACTTTTCCTTTAAGCTCATCACAATAATCCTGACTTTCGGCAGCTTTGTCCAAATCTATTAAAAAACTCTCCCAAGTTGGGATTTGAATACCTTTGTAGCCTAAATCTGCAGCCCATTTACACATTCCATCCAACGTATTGAACGGTGCTTTACTGTCTACAAATTGCGCTAAAAAAACGCCAGGCCCTTTAATTGTCTTCATGTTGTTGTTGTTTGAATTGAGTAACGGCTATTCCTTTTTTAAATTATTTTAAAGAAAAGCCCTATATTTAATTTTATAATTATCTCAAAACTGATCTTCTAGAGAAGTTATAAATATAGGGAATACAACGCGTTTAAAACAAGAAATACCACCGTGAATAAGGAAGAAATATTCGATGCTATAGTTGTCGGGACTGGAATTAGTGGCGGCTGGGCTGCTAAAGAATTATGTGAGAACGGATTAAAAACCTTGGTACTCGAACGTGGTCCCATGGTAAAACACGTGGTAGATTACCCAACCATGAATGACGACCCGTGGGACTATCCGCTAAAAGGAGAACTTTCAAAAGAAGACAAAGAAAAATACCATGTACAGTCTAGAGTAGGCTGGGCTCCAAAAGAAGATGTAAAACATTTTTTTGTTAACGACCTCGAGCACCCTTATGTAGAGACCAAACGTTTTGATTGGATCAGAGGTTACCAAGTAGGCGGTAGGTCTTTAACTTGGGGCAAGCAAAGTTACCGCTGGAGCGATATTGATTTTGAAGCGAATAAAAAAGAAGGTATTGGTGTTGACTGGCCGGTGCGCTATAAAGACATCTCACCTTGGTATGATAAAGTTGAAAAATATATTGGGGTAAGTGGTGAGAATTTAGGACTCCCCCAATTGCCCGATGGTATATTTCAACCTAAAATGGACTTAAACTGTGTTGAAGAGGATTTTAAAGCTTCAATTGCCGAGAAATTTGAAGATGGCCGATTGATTACCATAGGCCGTGCAGCGCATATTACTGACCCCGAAGCCGATTTTGAAGGCAGGGGAACCTGCCAAAACAGGAATAGATGCTGGAGAGGCTGTCCATTTGGAGGGTATTTTAGCAGTAACTCCTCCACGCTTCCTGCTGCCGAACGTACCGGAAATATGACCTTACGCCCCAATTCCATCGTTTATGAAGTGGTTTATGATGACACTACCAAAAAGGCTACGGGCGTTAAAATCATTGATGCGGAAACCAATGAGAAAATAGAATTTAAGGCAAAAGTGATTTTTCTCTGTGCTTCTGCAATGGCATCCGTAGGCATTCTTTTGCAATCTAAAAGTGAGCGTTTTCCTAACGGCCTTGGCAATGATTCAGATGCACTTGGTCGTGGTATAATGGACCATCACTACAAACTGGGCGCCTCCGCCAAAGTAGACGGCCATTTAGACAAATACTATCAGGGTAGAAGGCCAAACGGATTCTACATACCCAGATTTGTTAACCTCAACGAGGAAACCAAACGCAAAGGATACCTGCGTGGCTTTGGCTACCAAGGTGGTGCCAGTAGAGAAGATTGGTCCGCTTCCATTGCCGAAATGAATTATGGCAAAGAACTTAAGGAGTCCATTTTAAAACCTGGTCATTGGCAAATTGGAGTTACCGGTTTTGGTGAATTCTTGCCGTATGATGACAACCGCGTAACCTTGAGCGAAACTAAAAAAGACAAGTGGGGACTCCCTCAATTAGATTTTGATGTAGAGTTTAAAGAAAATGAGTATAATATGCGCGAAGACATCAAAAAAGAGATTGTTAAAATGTTTAAGGCGGCAGGATTTAAGGATGTTCAGTCTTATGACGAAACTACAGGTCCCGGTTTAGGCATTCATGAGATGGGCGGAGCGCGCATGGGTCACAGTTCTAAGACTTCCATAGTTAATAACAACAACCAAATCCACACTGTACCAAATGTGTATGTAACGGATGGTGCATTTATGGCTTCGTCAAGCTGCGTTAATCCATCTCTGACCTATATGGCATTTACCGCCAGAGCTTCAAACCATGCCGCAGAACAATTAAAGGGCGGAAAATTTTCATAATTAAGTATAACGACCGAGAAATCCGTCTGATGTTCTAAAATATCACATAAATTAGTTTCATCGTTTGTATCTTGTTGACTTATATTTCTCACCGTAAAAGTGATAAATTAGCTAACCGAAATAACTATATGGAAAACGCTTCAGCCCGGAATTTATGGGGAGATTATCTAGATAAGCACCTAGAACATGCTTTTGTAGACACACCCAAAGTGGTTCACTTTTGTAATAATGAAATGGATGCCAACGAATGCGCTGCATTGGTTAAAAAAGGCATTAAGCGTGCCACATCACCTAGTTTATTAGGCCTACAATACCGCAAGCAACCTTTACCTAAAATAGGTGATTTTATGATTGTAACGGATTGGGAAGGTGAAGCAAAATGCATTGTTAGAACCACAACGGTAAAACTTAAACCTTTTTTTAGTGTAGACGAGGCATATGCCCGATTGGAAGGTGAGGGAGATAAGAGCTTAGCCTATTGGAAAAAAGTACATTGGGATTATTACACCAAGGAATTGGCGGCTTTTGACCGTAAACCCAACGAAAGCATGATTATTGTCTGCCAAGAATTCGAAAAAGTGTTTGACAGATAACACCAAATAAACACCCCGACCAATTTTTAAAATTCAAACAAAATTAGCTTCCCAACGGGCGCTCTTCACTATTGGCATATCTATTCATTAACACCCTATGCTATATTGTGATACTTGCCCCACTTTATTCCAAAGTTTGTTTACCTTGTACGGCATCAATGTAAACAAACTCAACTATGTGCATCTCAACGCCAAAAAAGCCCCTTCTAGGCTTAACTCTTTCTCTATTTACTTTCCTTTTATGTATTTCCGTACGAGGGCAAGCTCCTAAATGGGAAAATCCGGAATGGGAGAACCCGGAAATATTCCAGATGAATCGCGAAGCGCCAACAGCTTCCTTCTATCGTTACGAAACCACCCAAAGTGCATTGAAAAATGATAGCTGGGAAAACTCTCCTTTTTATCAATCCTTAAATGGAAATTGGCTTTTTAAGTATGCCGAAAATGTAATGTCACGACCTGTAGATTTTCAGAATACAGATTATGATACATCTGCATGGGATAAAATTACTGTCCCTTCCAACTGGGAACTTGAAGGGTATGGCACTCCTATTTACACGAATATTGTTTATCCTTTTCCAAAGAACCCACCTTTTATTCCCCATGATCAAAACCCGGTAGGAAGCTACAAGCGTGATTTTGATATTTCTGAGGACTGGAACGGCAAGAACATCTATTTACACTTTGGAGGCGTTAGTGGCGCTATGTATGTTTGGGTAAACGGGCAAAAAGTGGGCTATAGCGAAGGCAGTAAAACTCCTGCAGAATTTAATATTTCCAAATATATACAGTCTGGAAAAAACACCGTGGCCGTTCAAGTTTTACGTTGGTCCGATGCCAGTTATATGGAGGACCAAGATTTTTGGCGACTGAGCGGTATGGATAGAGATGTTTATCTATATGCCACCAATACAACAACCCTTAAAGACTACCGTGCAACTGCAGATCTAGAAAATAACTATGCAGACGGACTTCTGAACGTAAATCTAGAACTTGAAAATACTGCCAAAAGAGCAAAAGGTTATACCGCCACCGTACAGCTCCTAGATGGTGAAAAAGAACTCTATTCCGAAGAAAAACAAGTGAGTTTCAACAATGGTTCTGCCACAATTGATTTTAAAAAATCATTACAGAACATCAAAACCTGGAATGCTGAAAAACCTAATCTCTATACCTTGTTATTCGTACTTAAAAATAAAAAAGGTGAAGTTTCTGAAGCGGTAAGTTCAAAAATAGGTTTCAGAAAAATAGAGATTAAGAACAATCAGTTTTTGGTTAACGGTCAACCTGTTCTTATTAAAGGAGCCAACCTTCATGACCATGATGAAACTACGGGGCATGTTATCAGCAAAGAGGTTACTCTTAAGGATATGAAAGTAATGAAACGCAATAACCTAAATGCCATACGTTGCAGTCATTACCCTAAAAATGAATTCTTCTACCGCATGGCGGATAAATATGGTTTTTATGTGGTTGATGAAGTAAATATTGAAATCCACGGTATGGGAACTACCAACCAAGGTCTTGATACTGATGAAGAGGCTAAGAAAATACACCCTGCATACAGACCGGAATGGAAGGCCATGCACTTGGATCGCACTGAAAGAATGTACGAACGCGATAAAAACTACACCTCTATTGTTACTTGGTCCTTAGGTAATGAAGCGGGTAACGGAGATAATTTCTTTGCCACGTATGAATGGCTTAAAAAACATGACGATACACGCCCTGTTCAGTATGAAGGAGCCACCCAATATGCGAATACGGACATTCAAGCGCCAATGTACGCTACTATTGAACAGACTATTGAATATGCCGAAAACGACCCAAAAAGACCACTTATCCAATGTGAGTATGCACATGCCATGGGAAACAGCGTAGGCAATCTTCAGGATTATTGGGACGTAATTGAAAAGTATGATGTGTTACAAGGTGGTTTTATTTGGGATTGGGTAGATCAAGGCCTGAAAACCAAAAATGAAGACGGGGAAGAATTTTATGCCTTTGGTGGTGATTTTGGCGCATCGCATCTTCAAAATGACAATAACTTTTGTCTAAACGGATTGGTAAACCCTGACCGCTCTGCGCATCCTGCTTTACACGAGGTGAAAAAGGTCTATCAATATGTGAAGTTTACATCCAACGACCCTAAATCAGGTAAAATTACAATTACCAACCAGTATGATTTTACCAATTTATCCGAATATAACTTCGCTTGGAAACTATTCAAAAACGGTGTTGAAGTTAAAACAGGAAAAATCGATGATGTAATGATAGCACCTTATGAATCCCAGGTTATTCAAATTGCTTTACCTGATTTGACGGACTCAGAGGCCGAATATTTCTTGAATGTGTATGCATCTACCAAAAATGGAGATGACCTTATACCTCAAGATTACTTATTAGCTTATGAGCAATTTCAGCTTACCGATTACACCCCAAACGTTTTTGAAATGGATACCAAAGGGCTTTCGGTTACAAATGTAGATGGCACAGTAACTATTAAAGGCGAAGGTTTTGAAGTTGGCTTTAATGGTACTGATGGTAGCTTGACCACATTAGATTACGGCCAAGGCAACCTGATTAAAACAGGACCAAGTGTCAACTTCTGGCGAGCACCCACCGATAATGACTACGGGTACAACATGCCCAAAATTTTGCAGGTCTGGAAAGAGGCAACAAAAACGCAAAAACTGACTAGCTTTCAGCTGAACGCCAACGATGGCAAGAAGGTTATAGATGCCGTAAAATTGAGTAATAATCCGTTTAAAATAAAAAACGATTTAGAGCTTACGGCTACGTACAGCTTGCCTTCTGTACAGGGTGAGGCCAAGGTGACCTATGCGATTAACGACAAGGGCGAAATTTTAGTGAGTACCGACCTTTCTAACATTAAGGAAAGCCTTCCTATTGTGCCACGTTTTGGAAACAACTTTATCATAGACTCGGCATACGATAATGTGAGCTGGTACGGTAGAGGGCCGCATGAAAATTACCAAGACCGAAAAACTTCGGCATTGGTGTGCAAATATGATGCAACAGTAAAGGACCTGTATTTTGAATACATACGTCCACAAGAAAATGGGTACAGAACGGATATCCGCACGGTATCGTTCTTAAATACAAATGGCAAAGGAATTCAGGTTTCTTCTCCAAAGCTGTTCGGCTTTAGTGCTCACAACCAATATAATTCCGACTTTGATGAAGGCATGGAAAAGCAACAACGCCACACCTATGATATTCCTCAAAGAGACCTCATTAACATAAACATTGATTATAGCCAAATGGGCGTTGGCGGTGATAATAGTTGGGGGCTATTACCTCACGAAGCATATCAAATTAAACCAGAAGATTTATCATTTAGCTTTATGATACAGCCGGTGAAATAAGAGTATTTATCGCTTTCAAAATTAGATTTAAAATAAAACAGCCCGAAAGATAAATACTTTCGGGCTGTTTTATTTATATATGAGAAACTCTTCAGACCCATTAGTCTTCCAACTCTACCCAAGTATTACCATTTTTATGAGATTCCACAGTGGCTTCAATGAAATTCATGCCCCGAACACCATCGGTCATGGTTGGATATTCACCGCTGTCATATTGCTCTCCCCTAATAGCTTTTGCTACCCCAAGGTAGATATTGGCCATAGAATCAAAAATACCTTCTGGGTGTCCTGGAGGTAGTTTTGTTCCACCTAAAGAAAGTTCGCTATTATATGCGTGACCTGGCTTATACACCTGTGTTGGTTTTGTATCGCTCATTACGTACAAATAGTTCGGATTTTCTTGCTCCCATCTGAAAGCTCCTTTTTCGCCATAAATGGCAATCCCAAGACCATTTTCCTCACCGGTAGCAACTTGGCTACTTCTAATCACACCTTTAACATGGTCGCTCATTCTAATAAGCACTGTTCCATCTACATCCATCTGATTGTCTTCATACAAATAGTTGAAGTCACTCAAAATAGATTTGATTTTTAAACCTGTGGTGTATTCTACCATATTGAAGGCATGCACCCCAATATCACCTATACAAGAGCTAATTCCCGCTTTTTTAGGATCCAAACGCCAAACCGAAGAACGTTTTTCTTGATCATGAATAATTTCATTTATCCACCCTTGATAGTACACTGCATCTACTTTGTGAATTTTACCAAGCTCTCCGTTCTTGATCATTTCACGCATCTGGCGTACCATTGGGTAACCGGTATAAGTATGCGTTAAGGCAAAAACAGTACCGGCCTTTTCATGGGCCGCCTGTAATTTTTTGGCTTCCTCTAAGGTGGTTGTCATCGGTTTTTCACAAATAACGCTAAAACCGTTTTCCAATAATTTCAACGCCATTGGAAAGTGAAGGAAATTTGGCGTAAGAATAGAACATACTTGAATACGTTCATCTTCCGGCAATTTCATTTCTTCCTCGATCAACGTATCAAAATCCTTATAAATACGATTTGTAGGTACGTCTATTTCTTTGGCAAAAGCCATATTTTGCTCAAAATCTGGGTTGAATACAGCCCCAACAATTTGATAGTTATCATTTATATGAGATGCTACACGATGCAACACACCTATTAGGGAGTCACCACCTCCACCTAAAATTCCGAGTCTGATTTTCTTTGGCATTTTGTAATCCTTTTAATTAATAAAAAACCTTCTTACAGGCTTTTTGTGTTCCTTATTTTTTAAGAGTTTGAATTTAATAAAATAACTATGATTTATAGGCTATTTTTTCATTTTTGAACAAAATGACGAACAGTAGTAGCACCAGAAACGCAAAAGCAGACGGATACAACCATATTGTATTCCAATCGTGCCGTGCGTCTTCTAAAATGTAACTATCCGTAATGGCTCCCGCTACCCAAAAACCGATTAGCATTCCTACTCCGTAGGTTGCCAAAGTTATGAGCCCTTGCGCTGCACTTTTATATTTGGCTCCCGCTTTGCTATCCGTATAAATCTGTCCGGAAACAAAGAAAAAATCATAGCAAATACCGTGCAACGCAATGCCTGTTAACAGCATAAAAACAAGTTCGCCCGTATCGCCATAGGCAAACATAAGATACCGGAGCCCCCAAGCTAACATGGCCGCCAGAATGGTCATCTTAAAACCAAACCGTTTAAAAAAGAAAGGTAAAAGCAAAAGAAACAGAATTTCCGAAATCTGCCCAATTGTCATTTTGCCCGCAGGGTTGGCCACCCCGATCTCTCCCAAAAACTGTCCGGCATGCTGATAATAGAACGCCAGCGGAATACAGATAAGCACCGACGCCAAAAAGAAAATCAAAAAATTACGGTTCTTCAATAGAGCTAAAGCTTCTAGCCCTAGAATATCTGCCAACTTAATTTTTTGAGACCTATCTGCCGTTGGTGGTGTTTTGGGTAAAGTGAAACTAAATATTCCTAACAAGGCCGATGATATGGAAGCCATTAGAAATGTATTTCGTAAAAAACCTTCCGAAATGCCTTGTTGCGAATCCCAATTAAAAAAGCTTATAAGGAGACCGGCAGTAATCCATCCGATAGTTCCAAAAACCCGCACGAACGAGAACTCTTTGGCCGGATCTTTCATTTGGTTAAAAGAAACCGAATTTACCAAGGCCAATGTAGACATGTACATAACCATGTAAACCAATAAATACGGAAAAAAACCCGTAAAATCTGTTGCTTGATACATGGCGTACATAAGTACTGCACCCGTTAAGTGCAATACCCCTAATATCCGTTCGGCATTAAAATACCTATCCGCAATGAGACCAATAATAAAGGGCGCCAAAATAGCGCCCCATGATTGTGTTGAATATGCCAATGCTATTTCACTTCCTGTAGAACCTAGTGTATTTGGAAGATAAATACCTAAAGTAACGAACCAACCGCCCCAAATAAAGAATTCTAAAAACATCATTATAGAAAGCTGCGTCTTTATCTTTGGAGTCATTGGCAAGTGTTACTGTTTATAGATAATGTAATTGGTTCTAAGAGACTCCAGTCCATTCGCTTTAAAGTCCACATCTATAAGCGCCCTGTAGTGGGTAGACTCATTTATGATATGAAAAAGCATGTCTTGCATAGTATATATCCGTAATTGACCTTCACTGTTTTCATAGTCAATTCGCTTCTCAAAATCTTCGCCCTCAGAAGTAATATCAAAAGTATTCCGTTGGTTTTCATAATGAATATCGCCCCAAGTACTCACATCATGCATTTGCCCAAATTTAAATTTGGGTTCACGTTTAGCAATTCGCTCATTATAAATGTGGTGCCTGTTTAAAATTTCAGAGAACAGCGCAATGCTTTTCTCTGGCACAACATCCAGTTCAGCGGCAGCTTCAATGATTTTTTTGTTGCAATAGAAATTATAGTCGAAAAGTTGGTTAAAAAAGACTTTCACGGCAACGGATGGTTTTAAGTTTAGCTAATTTCTTTGGCAGCTTTAAGCAATAGCTCCTTAGTGGCCAGAATACCATCAGGTTCGCTTAATTCACTCCCTTCATATTCCACGCCAACAAAACCGGTATAACCATTATCTTTTACCATCTGAAGCATCTTCACATAGTCAATTTCGGTTTCATTACCCTGAGCATCAAAATTGTGAGACTTGGCACTTACCGCTTTGGCATAAGGCATCAATTCTTTTACACCTTGATAAATATCGTACATCACCTCACACTCGCGACTATCCTTTTTACGGGTAATACAGAAGTTGCCAAAATCCGGTAGCGTTCCACAGTTGTCCAATGTCACCGCTTTCATAACTTCCGCATGCAAAGCACCGTTTGAAGACAGTCCGCCGTGGTTCTCGACCAAAACGTTAATATTCTTAGTTTTTGCGTATGTACCTAGTTTGGTCAATCCGTCTATAGAATTTTTTATCCATTCCTGTGGATCATTGCTTCCACTAAGATTTACACGTATAGCATGGCAGCCCATTGCTGCGGCGGCATCTACCCATTTTTTGTGCTTCTCTACAGTCTCATCACGTTCTTTTTCATCATTTACGGCTAGATTTCCTTGACCATCGATCATAATAAGTACGTTTTCCATACCGTGTTTTTTAGCCTCTGCATTCGACTTTTCAACAAATGCGGCCATAGCTTCTTCCGAATAATCGGCATCGGCCAGTTCAGGATTATACAATTGACTTACATATTCCAATCCGGTAAAACCCCAATTTTTTGCCTTTTCGGCAAACGTATACGGATCTACACCTTCTTCTCTTATCATTCTATGAATAGACCACTGCGCTAGAGATAGTTTAAAGAACGGTTCGGCAGCCGCTTCGGCAGTTTCTGCGCTTGCGCTGGTCATTTTTTCTTCTTTTTTAGTCTCCTTGCACGAAGCGAGACCTAAAATAGAAAGTGCCAAACCGGCTTGAGAGCTATTTCTTATAAAGTTTCTTCTTTTCATTATATGATATTATTTTATTGAATTTTAATGATTTGGAGATGTAATACATACAAATATGCAGCCTTAACAAGATGTATAGCGAATAAATGTAGAAAATTAATTTAATATTTAATAAATTTATGGACTAAACAATTTTGTACATGAGCAAATTTTATTACAACGAAGAGCAAGAGTCTTACGACGCGATTGTAGTGGGTACAGGTATCAGTGGAGGCTGGGCAGCAAAAGAGCTGTGCGAGGCCGGACTAAAAACCTTGGTGCTGGAGCGCGGACGTATGGTGAAGCACATCGAAGACTATGAAACTGCGAACATGGACCCCTGGGATTTTCCTAACGGAGGAAAGCCTACAAAAGAGGACATCGCAAAACAAGAAAAGCAAAACCGAACCGGCTATACGACCAATGCCGCTAGTAAAATGTGGTTCGTAAACGATCTAGAGCATCCGTACAACGAAATCCAACGTTTTGACTGGATGCGTGGCTATCATTTAGGTGGACGTTCATTACAGTGGGGCCGCCAGAGCTACCGCTGGAGCGACATTGATTTTGAAGCAAACAAAAAGGATGGCATCGCTGTGGATTGGCCAGTTCGTTATAAGGATATTGCACCTTGGTATGCCAAGGTAGAAGATTATATAGGTGTTAGTGGCGAGGCGTTAAACCTTCCGCAATTACCGGACAGTAATTTTCTTCCACAAATGGAGCTTAATTGTGTTGAAGAACACTTTAAAGAAAAAGTTGGCGAAGAGTTTGACGGTCGTGCCGTAACCGTTGGTAGAGTTGCTCATATTACAGGTACTAAAAACTTTGACGGCCGTACAAAATGTCAATACAGAAATAGATGTATTAGAGGGTGTCCTTTTGGAGGGTACTTCAGTAGCCTTTCGTCTACATTACCTGCCGCAGAAGCTACAGGTAACATGACACTACGACCAGACTCTATTGTTCACGAGGTAATTTATGACCCGGAAACAAAAAGAGCTACAGGCGTTAAGGTTATTGACCGAGTGACCAAAGAGGCTTACGAATTTAAAGCAAAGGTTATCTTCCTTTGTGCATCTTCCATTGCTTCAACGTCTATATTAATGCAATCAAAATCTGATCGTTTCCCAAATGGTATGGGTAACGACTCTGACCAATTGGGACGTAATATCATGGACCACCATTTAGGTGTGGGCGCTTCCGGTAAATTTGATGGTTTTGACGATAAGTACTATAAAGGTAGAAGACCTAATGGTGTGTACATACCACGGTTTAGAAACTTAGGTGGTGACACGGACAGAAAAGACTACAAACGTGGCTTTGGTTACCAAGGTGGCGCAAGTAGGGGTGATTGGCAAGAGCTGGTTGCCGAGCTATCTTATGGAAAAGATTTGAAAGATGCGATATTGAAACCAGGTGGATGGACTATCGGAATAGGTGGTTTTGGTGAGGTGTTGCCTTACGAAGATAACCGAATGGTCCTTGATTATGACAAGTTAGATGACTGGGGATTACCTACAGTTACATTTGATGCCGGTTTTAAAGAGAACGAATTGAACATGCGTAAGGACATGATGCAATCTGCTATAGACATGTTAGAAAAAGCGGGTGTAAAAGATGTTAAAGGCCATGATCGTGAAACAGGTTTAGGTCTTGGAATTCACGAAATGGGTACCGCTCGTATGGGTAGAGACCGTAGAACATCTGTTTTAAACGGAAACAACCAGATACATGATGTGCCTAACGTTTACGTAACAGATGGCTCGTTTATGACCTCTGCAAGTTGTGTAAACCCGTCATTAACCTATATGGCATTTACGGCAAGGGCAGCAGACCACGCTGTAAAACAACTCAAAAAAGGAAATATATAATGGATAGAAGAAAAGCACTCAAAAATATGGGATTGGCATTGGGTTACACCGTTGCCACCCCAACTTTGCTAAGTATTGTTCAAAGTTGTAAAAATGAGACCGTACTTGAATGGACTCCAGAATTTTTCTCTAAAGATCAAGGAGCGGTATTGACCAAATTGGTGGATATAATTATTCCTAAAACCGATACACCTTCTGCCTCAGAAACACAAGTAAACATTTTTATTGACCGGTTTGCCGATGAGGTCATGGAAAAGGATCAACAGGATTTTGTAAAAATGTCTATGGATCGTTTTATTGAAAAAGCATTGAAAGATGCTGGCAAAGAAAAAGCGGCAGACTTAACTGCTGAGGAGTTAGAGCCTGTTCTTGCTGAAGCATTAAAGAAAACAAAAGAAGACGAAGTTCAAAACTTTAAGTCCATCAGACAGTATCATGAAGCTGTAGCCGAAGGCAAAGAAGCTCTTCTTGATGATGGTATTGCCCGATTTGCTTTTGCAAATAACCTTAGGGGATTGACCATCTGGGGTTATAAGACCTCTGAATATGTAGGTGAAAAGGTATTGGCTTACTTACCTGTTCCTGGTGAATATATTGCTTGTGCAGATACAAATGAATTGACCGGCGGAAAAGCTTGGTCACTTTAATATAAAGCAAAACCTATAAAACAAAGAGTTGTTGGTAAATTAGAATTTGCTGGCAGCTCTTTTTATTTTACGATTACTCATCCCAACCTATACTCAAAAATGAAAAGAAGAAATTTTATTCAAAAAACAGCATTAACAGGCGGCGCTATTTCCTTAGGAACTAATTTTGCCTATTCCAATCTAAGCAACAACTCTATAAAACCTCATAAATTCAATCTAAAATATGCCCCGCATTTAGGTATGTTCAAAGAGTTGGCAGGCAAAGACCCTATTGACCAGATCAACTTTATGGCAGACCAGGGTTTCACCGCTTTTGAAGATAACGGCATGATGAAAAGAGATGTTGCCCTGCAAACTAAAATAGGGGAAACACTTGCCAAACGTGGTATGACAATGGGTGTTTTTGTTATAGACAAAGGCGGAAACATGAAAAACTCTCTTGCCGAAGGAAAACAAGAGTACATTGATATTTTTACCGATGGATGCAAAAGGGCAGTTGAAGTAGCGAAACGTGTAAATGCCAAATGGATGACCGTTGTTCCCGGTGGCTTTCAGCGAAAACTACCTACTGGCGTACAAGACGGGAATGTTATTGAAGCCTTGAAAAGAGGAGCGGAAATTCTTGAACCCCACGGTCTCACGATGGTTCTGGAGCCCTTATCAGACTCGCCGGACCTTTATCTTCAAAATTCAGATCAAACCTATATGATCTGCAAAGGTGTTGATAGTCCTGCCTGTAAAATATTGTTCGATATCTACCATATGCAAAAGACCGAAGGTCACCTTATCCACAATATGGGATTAACATGGGATGAAATTGCATACATTCAAATTGGTGATAACCCCGGGCGAAAAGAGCCTACCACGGGAGAAATCAATTATAAAAATGTCTTTAAATGGATTCATGAAAAAGGATTTGATGGTGTTCTGGGTATGGAACATGGTAACTCCAAAGATGGAAAAGCTGGCGAGCAAGCCGTTATAGATGCTTATATACAAGAAGATTCATTTCTATAAAGACTGAAGTATTTAATATTAGATAGTCCCTATTTTGAATAGGGACTATTTTATTTTGCAAACTAGCATTTGGTTGGGTAAGAGATGTATTTCATCGTAACAGGAATGCAAATGGTGCGTTTTAACGATTTTTTTGACACTTTTCGACGTTCTACATACTAAAGCCATAAGATGAAGCAAACAAGAACCGTTGTTCTTATATGACCTCATACATATACCTACTTATTACTTACGCTGCACTCATGTTAATTTCAAAGCTGGCATTTCATTATTTCAAACGAAATCAATTGAAAAACGATTAGTACAATTGTAATTTTTTACTAGAGAGAATGTATTCCTATTTTTCGGAATGAAATATGGCGGTTGTCACCTTAAAAAGATGTTAAACCCTATAAATCAACCTGTTTTATCATAAAATTGTCTCAAAATCAATGATTTTAAGCAATTTTATGTAATCTTTATAGCTCTTTTACTACGTATATAGTATACAATCTTTTATTGGGGCACCATGGACAAATACATCATCATACTAATCGTATATATTGCTGCATATATCTTTTCCGTAGTAGCAAGACCGTACTTGGAGAAATAGCCATTTCCCATGTAGATAGCATTACCTCTCGGGTAGTGCTTTTTTGCGCCATACTTTCTCAAAATTTTCTTTTAACCTATTGCGGCTAAGCCGTTCCTATTTAGCGCCAACTCTTTCCTACTATAGAAAATCATTCATCCTTAAGTGCTTATTAAAATCCATCCGAAATACGCATAAAAAAACCCTGACCAAACGGACAGGGCTTTCAAGTGAATTTCAACAGCCAATCAAGCTGCCGTCCACAAACTCTTTATTTCTTCACAAATCATTTCTACATCACCAAGAGTCTCATAAATATTAAGTGGCGCCGATACAATTCCTCTACCAAAAACATCGAGTGAAAAACAAAGTTTAGGGTTAACTATTTCTCCTTCATTCGCTACCACATCATTTAAATACTTGTAAATCGAAACTGCAATAGCCTTTTGCTGAGAATAATCAAATACATTAGTTTTCGCTATATGTATTTTCAACCCTCCTAAATGAGTTTTCCCATCAATACTCATCTTAAGTATAACATCAAGAGAAATTATTACTTCCACTCCATTTATAAAAATTGATCTAATCGGTGGCTTTTTAATTACCTCGTATTTCCCATTTTTCAAAATTGTCGGGAAGGACATAGATAAAAATCTTCTCATTGCCTCCAGAGAAACTTTCCTATCATTAATTTGTCTAGGCTTCAATAAAGTTCTCCGCTTCAACTCTTCTATTCCCAAAAGTATAGGCTCTAAATCTCCTGATCTCTCCACACTTTTCCTAATTCTAGCCTTTGGTAATTGATAGTACGCTATCCTGAATGGATTTGGCTCCTTTTGCTGTCTAATTATTCTTTTCTTTTTAGCGAATGAAGAATTTATAAAATCCGCTACTTGATTAATCGAAATCTGATAACTCATAATTTAAAATTAAATGTTGATAAATAAACTTTGGCCTGTTAAATTCCATGTTCGCAAACCCTAAGAAGGTTTCTTTATTAACAATGACCTGTTCAATTTGTTTTCAACTTGTATGAGAGTATCAAATCTTATATATTTGATATATACAAAACTGGAGAGGAGGTTTTTCTCTTCAACTCTTTCTTAAATTTTTTTAGGTGTCGGACCTTATGAATAAAATTAAGAAATATACAAGTTAGGGATGTTGACGCATCCCTTTTCTTTTGCTTTTTACTACCTCAGCATTTCTATTTAAGTTAATGAAAATGGGAGGCTATAAACCTCCCTTATATATTAATTTTAAGAACCGCACATCAAACAATCGTCATCTGCTTGACCTTCTTTGGCGCGGGCAATCATTTCCTTCATTTCTTCAGGAGTCATGGGCTGAATGTCCGACTCAGCCTGTGGAGCAGTTGTAGTTGTATTTACTTCCATTGCTACTGCCGCTTCTACCGGTGGTGTAGTTGCTGCCGCTTCGGCTTCCGCAGCAACACTAACAGGTGCTGCGTTTTTCTTGCTATTGTCCAATGTAAATTTAATAGCATCTACAGCCGCTTTGGTCCGTAGGTAATACATGCCCGTTTTTAGGCCGCTTTTCCATGCGTAAAAGTGCATTGATGTTAACTTGGAGTAGTTTGCATTTTCCATGAACAAATTTAATGACTGGCTTTGGTCAATGAAATACCCTCTTTGACGGCTCATGTCAATAATATCTTTCATACTAAGCTCCCAAACCGTTTTATACAAATCACGAATGTCTTGCGGAATGGTTTCTATGTGTTGTATAGAACCATTGGCACGCATTAACTCTTGTTTCATATTTTCGTTCCAAAGACCCAAATCTACCAAGTCTTCTAATAGATGCTTATTCACCACAATAAACTCACCAGAAAGCACTCTTCTAGTATATATGTTGGAGGTGTATGGCTCAAAACATTCGTTATTACCCAAGATTTGAGAAGTAGAAGCCGTTGGCATCGGCGCTACTAAGAGCGAATTACGAACTCCATTTTTCATAACTTCTTTACGAAGTTTGGCCCAATCCCATCTTCCGGACAGCTCGTCATCTTTAACTCCCCAAAGGTTGTATTGAAAATCGCCTTGAGAAATTGGCGAACCTTCAAAAGTAGAATATGCCCCTTCTTCTTTGGCCATTTCCATGGATGCGGTAACAGCGGCAAAATAAAGCGTTTCAAAAATATCCTTATTCAGTTTTTTAGCTTCTTCGCTGGTAAAAGGCAAGCGCAACATAATAAAAGCATCCGCCAGACCCTGTACTCCAAGACCAATTGGTCTGTGACGCATATTAGAATTTTCTGCCTCTTTTACCGGATAATAATTTCTATCAATAACACGGTTTAGGTTTCTAGTTACCCTTTTGGTTACCCTAAACAGTTCTTTATGATCAAAGCTTCCGTTTTTAATGAACATGGGCAATGCAATAGACGCCAAGTTACATACGGCAATTTCGTCTGGAGAAGTATACTCCATAATCTCGGTACATAAGTTGGAAGAACGAATGGTACCTAAATTTTTCTGGTTGCTCTTACGGTTAGCCGCATCTTTGTACAGCATGTAAGGTGTACCCGTTTCAATCTGAGATTCCAATATTTTTTCCCAAAGGTCACGTGCCTTTACGGTTTTTCTTCCCTTACCTTCAGCTTCATATTTGGTATATAAGGCTTCAAATTCCTCGCTGTGGTGAGTAAACAAACCTGGGCATTCATTAGGACACATTAAGGTCCACTCTTCATTTGCCTCTACTCTTCTCATGAACAAATCTGAAATCCACATGGCATAGAAAAGGTCCCTCGCACGCATTTCTTCTTTACCATGGTTCTTTTTTAAATCCAAGAACGCATAGATATCCGCATGCCACGGCTCCATATAAATGGCAAAGCTCCCTTTACGTTTTCCGCCACCTTGGTCTACGTAACGCGCCGTATCATTAAACACTTGGAGCATAGGTACAATTCCGTTGGATGTACCGTTTGTTCCAGCAATATAAGAACCTGTAGCACGTACATTATGGATAGACAAACCTATACCTCCCGCAGATTGAGAAATCTTAGCCGTTTGTTTTAAGGTATCATAAATACCGTCTATACTATCATCTTTCATTGCCAATAGGAAGCAAGAAGACATTTGCGGTTTTGGCGTACCGGAATTGAAAAGTGTAGGTGTAGCGTGTGTAAAATATTTCTTGGACATAAGTTCATAGGTCTCAATAGCCGCATCTAAATCATTTAAGTGAATCCCCACGGAAACACGCATTAGCATATGCTGAGGACGCTCGGCAATCTTACCGTTCAACTTCAAAAGGTATGAACGCTCCAACGTTTTGAAACCAAAATAATCATACCCAAAGTCTCTATTGTATATAATGGTAGAATCTAATCTTTCCGAATTCTCGGAAATCACCTTAAAAACCTCATCGGACAATAAAGGTGCTTTTTTGTTCGTACGTGGATTTACATATTCATAAAGATCTTTCATCGTTTCCGAGAAAGACTTCTTTGTATTCTTATGCAGGTTAGAAACCGAAATACGGGCCGCCAATTTTGCATAATCCGGATGTGTGGTAGTCATGGTAGCTGCAATTTCAGCCGCCAAATTATCTAGTTCCGAAGTAGTTACACCGTCATACAACCCCTCTATAACACGCATAGCAACCTTTAACGGGTCTACTAAACCATTTAGGCCATAACACAATTTTCTAACTCGGGCGGTGATCTTGTCAAACATGACCACTTCTTTTCTGCCGTCTCTTTTAACTACAAACATGTGAATACTTTTTTAGTGGGGTTAAACGTTGGTTTTGTCTATGATAAACTGTTAAAAATTTTAACAATTTTAAAATTGGGAACAAAAACCCCTCCAAAAGAAAGGGCCTTCTATTTTTCTATTATTTAAAAATCTGCGTCGAAGCTTATTTTCTGCGAATCATCATCCTTATCCTTGTTCAGAACACCTGCTTTTTGGTATTCGGAAACACGCTTCTCAAAGAAATTGGTTTTTCCTTGAAGTGAAATCATATCCATAAAATCGAATGGATTTGTAGCGTTATATACCTTATCGCAATCAAGCTCTACAAGAAGCCTATCTGTTACAAACTCTAGGTACTGTGTCATTAGCTTTGAGTTCATACCTATTAAACTCGCCGGCAGCGACTCGGTAATAAACTCACGCTCAATATCAAGCGCATCAGTCAAAATTTGAGTGATACGTTCTTTTGGCACTTTATTGATCAAGTGCTTATTATGTAGGTGCACGGCATAATCACAGTGCATACCCTCATCTCTAGAAATTAATTCGTTAGAAAAGGTAAGCCCTGGCATTAAGCCTCTTTTTTTCAACCAAAAAATAGAACAGAACGCACCGGAGAAGAAAATACCCTCAACTGCAGCAAATGCAATCAACCTTTCGGCAAAACTAGGTGACTCGATCCAGTTCAATGCCCAGTCTGCCTTTTTCTTAATGGCCGGAAAGTTCTCCAATGCCTTAAAAAGTATATTTTTCTCTTTTTCGTCTTTTACGTAAGTATCGATTAAAAGTGAATAGGTTTCAGAGTGAATATTCTCCATCATTATCTGAAAACCGTAGAAGAACTTAGCTTCCGCATATTGCACTTCGCTAACAAAGTTTTCTGCTAAATTTTCGTTTACAATACCATCAGAAGCAGCAAAAAAGGCTAATATATGCTTAATGAAGTACCGCTCATCATCACTTAATTTGTTATTCCAATCGTTTATGTCTTCACTAAGGTCAATTTCCTCGGCCGTCCAAAAACAAGCTTCACACTTCTTGTACCACTCCCATAAGTCATGATGTTTAATGGGAAAGATTACAAAACGGTCGTTGTTTTCTTCCAAAATAGGCTCCAAGGCTACGGACATATCAAATTGTTTTTTAAGAAATTCGTGTATTAGGAAGAAATTTCCTCCCATGTGATGGAGTAACAAAGATGGCAAAAAAGCGCCAAAATCTGAGAGGTGTCCCATCATTTCAATCACAAAGTTTTTAACACAAATTGTTGAAATGTGCGCTCGCCTTGTATATACACGGACCTCAACAGGGATCGACTATTAACTGAAAAAACACGTATATATTAAACACGAAAAATTAAACCAAAAAGTATGTTTTAATATACTTTTTGGTTTAATTAGTACTGAGTTATTCTGTTAAGCTATTATAACTAAGTACTTCTTATTTTTTATAAACAACAAAAGAAAAGCTGAAATCAGCACGAGTAGAATTAAGTCTCCAAGTATTTACATTGAATTTCCTTGCTCCTGAACTGAAATGCGAAACTGATGCGATGGCGGGTACCGTATGGTTAATAGTCGTTAGCACAGTCCAATTTTTAGGGTCTTCTTCATTTGGTATTGCAACTGTATAAAGCCCTGTTGCAGTCTTTTCTATGGTAAAATTCCCACTTCCAGAGAGTATATCGGTATTATCGTCAATATAACCATAGGCAATGGGTAACATATCAGTAGTGCCCGTAGTTCCTCTCCTCATTTCCCCTGAGACCTTAATTTCTCCATTCACATCTAACTTTGTAGTGGGGTTAACTGTTCCAACACCTACATTTCCATTAGGAATTATAGTTAACTTAGGAGTTGCATTGGTTACTAGATGAACCTTACCCGTAGTATTTAAAACACCCGTACCAAAGTCCATGTCTTTATCGCCAGTATAAATACCTGCATAGCCAATATAGCCATTGGAATTATCAAAACGTAACCAATTTTCAGGTCGTGAAGTTTCCAATATTAAAGGATTGTTCTGGCCAGTTGATATATGTAAACCTGTACTAGGATTAACTGTTCCAACACCTACATTACCATTAGGAATTACGGTTAACTTAGGTTCAGCATTGGCAACAAGATGCACCTTTCCCGTAGCATTAAAACTACCCGTACCAAAGTCCATATCTTTATCACCATTAAAAATACCTGCATAACCGATATAGCCATTGGAATTTGCAAAACGTAACCAATTATCAGATGCTGAAGTTTCTAGAATTAAAGGACTAGTGGAGGTACTGGAGATGTGTAAATCTGAAGTAGGACTAGCCGTACCCAAACCTACTTTACCACTATCAAAATAAATATCACTCCCGTTTTCAGACCATAAGGAACTACCTCCCCCTCCACCAACTTCATCAGTGCCAGCAACCCAATTACCTAAGGCTGCATCCCACTTTGCCACCTGACCATCGGCTGTTCCAACTAATCCATCTATAATTCCGTCATCACCTACTAAAAGTCCGTGCCTGGTAGTTCTATTAAAATAATCGCTAAAATCAACACTCCCAACACCATCTTCAATAGAAAGCACATCTCCGGTTAAGACCAAATCTTGATCATCAGTATCTACCAAGCCGCCAGCCGCCAATTCTTCTATTGCCGCTTGTGTATCCACAGCCGCAAGACCCGTTCCTGTATTGTCAAAAGGAACTTCCAAAGCTTCTTGGTCATCTGTTCCTCCCGGTGGAATAATTGTAGACAAATCTACCCCTGTACCATCATCTATTTGAAGCATGGTTCCCGATAATGATAGGTTCTGATCATCCGTATCTACCAAACCACCAGCTGCCAATTCTTCTATTGCCGCTTGTGTATCCGCAGCCGCAAGACCTGTTCCTGTATTATCAAAAGGAACCTCAGAAGCGTTTTGGTCATCTGTTCCTCCGGGTGGAATAATTGTAGACAAATCTACCCCTGTACCGTCATCTATTTGAAGCATGGTTCCCGATAATGATAGGTTCTGATCATCCGTATCTACCAATCCACCTGATGCCAATTCTTCTATTGCCGCTTGTGTATCCGCAGCCGCAAGACCTGTTCCTGTATTATCAAAAGGAACCTCAGAAGCGTTTTGGTCATCTGTTTCTCCGGGTGGAATTATTGCCGATAAATCTATGGTAGATCCATCAGTAATACTTAAATCAGTTCCAGAAAGACTTATATCTTGAATTTCATTAGTTGGGTCAGCATCCGCATCGGCGCCACCTCCAGCAGTCGCTACAATTTCATCTAAAGCTTCTTGGACATTACCCGCCGTAAGTCCTGAATCTACATTGTTATAAGGCACTTCGGAAGCAATCTGAGCGTCTCCGCCACCGCCTCCACTAAACAGACGATTATCCACATAAGTTTTTACCGCTCTTTGGGTGGGTAAAATACCGTTGCTATTTTCGGCCAACCCACCATCATCCGAAATCTCATTAACCTGATTTCCAGAGTTAAGATTGAAACCGCCTAAAATTCTTAAGTCGCTTTTTATTTTTACCTCTCCAACGTTCTTATTTTCTATATCATTCCCATTGGTTTCCCACTGTTGACTGCCCGAGGCCATGGAGTAAGGAACTGCCATTAGTTCCGTGGTACCCACTTCAACGCCATTAAAGGACACCACTACAAAAGTAGCTTGGCCCCAAGGCAAATTGGAGTAACTACCACTATTGCTGTTTCCACTGCCTATTTGCAAATTAAAGACGCCGTTGGCATCCGTAGTTATGGAGTGACTTTCTTCATATTGCGCATCCGCATCCGCACTACCGAATTTTAAGGCGATACCAATGTCTATAGTCTCCTGCTCCATTAATTCATTATCCGAATTACGGGCCACCCCTTGGTAATTGATATAGTTTTTCTGCTGCGCTTGTCCCATAAAAGCTCCACAGAACATAATGGTCAAGACTATAAGTAATGATGTGTAATTTATTTTCATGGTTCTATTCTTTGATCAGTTTATATTCCTTGGTTTCTGAGTTATTTTCTAAATAAAGTTTTAACACGTACAACCCTTTGGCCATATAGGCCATATCAATTTTATATTCTAATTGGGTGTTTTCTATTTGCTGACTTATAACCCGTTGGCCGTTTACCGAAAACAGTTCTATGCCAAAAACCTTGTTCTGACTGGTAAAAACAGTTACTTCTTCTATAACCGGGTTGGGGTACACTAAAATATCCGAAGGTTCTTCGCCTGGACTCAATGGGATTACCAGAATTCCCCTTCCGGCCCAAAAACCTTGATCTACAGAATCATCATTAACCACCAGACCCACAATGGGCTCTCCTATAGTAAAACTTACCGAGACCTCTGCGCTTGCCATTGTACCACCAACATTACTAACAACACTGCGGTCTATTGATTGGGCAAATGAAAATGTGGCACTTACCGTTAGAAAAAAGAGGAGTAGTTTTATTTTCATTTTAGTTCGTTTTAAGATTAATGTTTTTCTAATCCTGAAGGTTAACATGACCGATTCATGATTTTAAAGGCCACCCTTAAGAACTATCTTCTTTTCTTCTTATAGACGAACACTTCCAAACCATCAAAATCTATTTTCATACACTTTGAGAAATCATTCAAAAATTTATGTATTGCAAACAAAATGATCAGAAGTGCTTCTATGGAAATAAGTACTATTGGGTCTATCTCTTTGACCAAAACAAGCAAAGGCTCCGCAAGTAACAGTGAGGTATTGAATAATAAGGCTACGATTAAAATGATGGTGGTTTTCATATCTACAGGTTTAAAATGTTCCAGAATTGTATACTATCCGTCTTATATAAAGGTTCTTGTGAATAGCTGATTTTAAGAGGAAATGGTTCTTGATGACCACCACGAAATATTCTATTTACTCCTTCAAGCAACAGAAATAGGCACAACCGCTCCATTGAATTACTAAGACCGCGATAAAAAGGTATGTGTTGATGAATCAGTTTCATTTGCTTTCTCTATTTGCTTAAATGCTTTGGGGCATTAAAGATGATAGGGGGAAACTGATTTGGGAAGGTTAAGAAGAAGATAGCATTCACTTTAATACACAAATGAATTGCCAGCCCCTTGTAACCACTGACAAGATACTGGCAACTTTAATTTTCTAGATTTAAAAATGTACAATTTGATGTTACCAATGTATAATCGGCAAGAATGATGCAATCCTATGAGGAGAGTGCTAATAACCAATCGCCCTTCTTGCCAATGATTATCTAGACAGACAAAAAATTAAATACCACTAGAAAAAGTACTCACACACAGTTCTATTGTTGAACACCCGCAAACCAAACTTCATACTTCTTCCCTAAAATAGGGGCCGGTGCTTCTTTTCCGTTTAGTGCATTCATAAATGCCATTACCCACATGTATACCAAAACGAAAACACCTAAAAAATTTATGACCCATCCCAAAATGGGTATCATACCAATAACTCCCAAGGCCAAACCCGTAACACATAACCCCACCGCTTGCCGAATATGATAGCTAGCGAATTCTTGTTTCTTCTCATTGTTCATTACAAATGCAGCCACTAAACCTATTATGGTAATGTAAGCAAGAATGGCTATTGTCTTATCATTCTCACTTGTATCCGTAGCCGTATGTGTCTTATTAAAATCTGTACCTGTATTTTCCATTATTGTTTATTTAATTGGTTTTATTCTGTCATTTTAATCAATTGCCCTAATTTGAGCGCTTTAACCATATCCCAAGTTTCATCGGGTTGCATATCATATCCATTTACCGTTACCAAAAATCGCTCTGCATATGCAAACATTAGTTGGGTGTCGTTAGATTTTTTCTTGTAAGTCTGTTGTGCCTGCACTCCATTAACCTCAACCGTTTGTTGATGCTTATATTCATCTTCCGTCTCCATTTCAAAATTTCCCAGCAGTCCATACCCAGTTGCCATCATACTTCCGGTGGGGCCGGCCCCATCTATTATCATCACATTGAACTTCTTCTTGCCATCCGGTTTTTTATAGGTCCCTTCTACAGAATTGACCTTGTACATTCCCGCTTGGCCTACTTTAAAACCCGTTCTATCCAAAACGCCCAAGCTTTGGGGCAACCAAGCTTTTAATTGTTCATTTGTTAAGGGAACGGCATCTTTTAATTTTTCAATTCTTCCTTCCGCTTTTCTGGCTTCCTTTACAAAGGTGGATGCATTAGACACGCCGTTCTTGGCCTTGGAGAGTTTCTCTTTAACCTCGCCAACACAAGATCCAAAAACCAACATTGCCAATATGAGGGCCATATTTTTAACTCTATTTTTCATTTTTGAAGGATTTAAGAACAGTACTGATTATTCACAACTTTCACTATCTATTTCCGCTTTGGCCTCTTCTACCGCTTGATCAATTTCGGCCCTACTTGCATTTGGTATGCAATCATAAATGTCATTTACAGCGTCATAGTAAGCCTTTGCGGCGCTTTTATAGTCTGCACAGTTCTCTGCAGTGGGATTTTCAGAGTAAGCAGTAGTTGCATCTGACCATGCTTGTAGCTCATCTGCATAGCCATCGACCCAGTTTCCTCCAAAGCAGTTTCCGGTAGGGTTTAAAGGATTGTCTTTACTGCAACTGTACGTTAAGATAATTGCCACACCACAAACGACTAAAAGAATTTGTTTCCTTAAATTTTTCATACTTCTATTTTTTTGTTGATTAATTAATATTTGTAATGTTCTCTCCGGGAAAGCTTTCCCTAAAAGGTGTTTTACATCTATTAGTGTTCTATTCATTAAAAGGTAAACATCAAACTCAAAAAAAAGTCCGATAACATAACTGTCATCGGACTTTTACACGTATTCTAATAAGGTTGTTATCCTAAATAGTAAGACATACTAATTACAGACACCATCGGTTTCGTTATTGGTGTATTCATTTTCAGATTCCATAAAATTTGCATCGGCCCTAACACTTATTCCACATCCACCGCTCTTGGTTATAAGTGAGTTTTCAACCGTTAGCTGGCCTGCTTTAAGATATATAGCAGCCTTATCATTACAGCAGTATACATAGGTTGAGCCTGCATTTTTAACCTCGGCATAACGAATTATATTAGAGGCGCTATTGGTTTCCGTATGTATTCCTCGCCAAAAGCCGCTGATATCTTCAGACCCCCTAAAGACTATGGGTTGATTTTCTGTACCCACAGCATAGAACACTCCATTGTCATACACACCCAAACCGGCATTTTCTTCAAATACAATCTCTACACCAGGTAGAATGTTTAAGCGATCTTTAATATCCAATACATCGTTATTGCTAATTCTATAAGGCACATCGGTTGCTTTGATGGTTACTTCTTCCTCAACTGTTGAATCTGCGATCAATATATAATCTTCTTCATTACCTTGGTATGATGATAAAGCACCATCAATTTGGTCAATTCCGCCCAAGGTAAGCTTTAATGGGGCTTGTTCATGAGTTGTTATAGTATTGCTAGCGTAATCGCTAAACTCAAAATCATCCTTTGCCACGATTCCGTATGATTTTCCATTACTGATCGTTGTATTGGTAATCGCAGATTTTCCGTCTTTAAGGTATATGGAAGCGGCATCATTACAGCAATATACATAGCTACCCCCAGCGTCTGATAATTCAAGATAATTTAGGGAATTTGCTTGTTTGTTGGATTCTATGTGAATACCTCTCCAATACCCCTTGGTAGCTTCTTCACCGTTCATTACTACCGGTTCAGTTGCCGTACCATTAACGGTTATTGACCCATTATCATAAACACCTATACCGGCATTTTCCTTGAACTGTATGACCACACCTGCTTCAATAACCAATGGGGCCTTAACATCCACAACACAATCTACAACGTAATCTACTTCTGCAGGACCGTTCTTTAGTACCGTTTCCGCATTTATATCGCAATCCAAAGTTTGTGTTTCTTGGCTCTCTTGTTCGGATATGGGAATATACAGACCTTCACGAACCCATTTCTGTATATTTCCGGCCCCACTGGACCCCACAGAAATTCTTAGGGTATCATCTTCTTTAAGTTCCATAAAAGCATCGTAGTAGTTATAGTCGCTTCCCAACTCCCCATATTTGTAATTTTCGGTATCCACAGCTTTAATATCACTCCACTTTATATCCCCATTACTAAATGAGGAACCCGCTTTATCCGTAATTGTCCCTTGTGCATTTTTTACTTCTACAATCATTCCGTCATTAGGAATATTGTTACTTGAAATTCTGATCCAAGAACCCATCAAATTATCGAGCGTTAGTTCTTCTTCCGACTGTCCCTCCTGCTGTTCATCTACTGATTCCGGATCGTTGACACTATCATTTACCTCGTCTTTGGTACACGACGCCATTATGAGGGCAATAACCGCCATATACATTACATTTTTAATTTTCATAATCTTATATTTTAATGATTCCACAGGTGTTTGTACCCCAAAAATTAAAAGGTCAACATACCCACTAAAAAAATTATATCTTTAAATGATGTTTACTTTTTAACCAATTGAGCACCAATGAAAGACCAGCATATTATTTCCCAAATGAAACAGCGGGACAGAAATGCTCTTAAAGAAGTTTATAAAGGGTATAAAGTTGAATTTTTCAAATTCGCTTCCCGGTATACTTCCGACACGAATGCGCTAGAGGACATTTTTCAAGATGCCATTATCGTACTTTATGAAAATGCCCTAGCAGGAAAATTGGATGAATTAAGAAGTAGTTTAAAAACCTACCTTTTCAGTACAGGAAAGTTTATGATTTTCAAGAAGTTCAGAGATACAAAAGAAATAACCACAGATGAAACCTATGTTTTTGACCAAAATGAAATAGCTATCATAAACGACGTATATGAAGATCAAGGCCCTAATGAATACCAGCAAAAGATACTAGAGAATTTTAAGAAGCTTGGCGATAAATGCCGCGAAATTCTTGAACTTTTTTATCTAAAGGGATTAAAACTAGACGAAATAATGAGCGTGCAGGGCTATGAAAACAAAAATGTAGTTAAAAGCCAAAAATCTAGATGTCTCAAATCATTAAAAGAGCTTACTCATGCAAAGAATGGATAATGAAGAATTGATCAATGGTTATTTTGAAGGTTCTCTTTCAGAAGAGCAAAAGAGGGAATTTGACCATTTATTTGAAACAAATGCCGACTTTAAAACCGAATTTGAGTTTCAGGAAGAGCTAAAACGAACCTTGGTTAAATCCGAAAGAAAACAACTAAAAGAAATTTTATCCAATACTGCGGTACCACCGGAAAAGGAGCAACCCAAGGTAATACGGTTACGACCTTGGCTTGTGGCCGCCTCCGTATTCGTACTTGTTGGGATTAGCTCGTGGTTAATATTATTTGACCGTACGGACATTGATTCTCAAAATCTGTACAATAGCAATTTTGCTCCCTATGAAAATGTAGTTCACCCTATTGAACGCGGGGAACAATTGGAAGACCTTAAAACAAGGGCCTTTATGGCATATGAGAATGAAAATTACAAGGAAGCCATAGAACTGTTCAAAACATTGAACGAAAAAAACAACGATAAGTATATTGTTTTTTATGAAGCTATCTCCCTAATGCAATTGAACAAACAAGATGAAGCTATTCCTTTATTGGAAGACTACATTGCAAGCAGCGGCGAACTTAAAGAAAGAGCTATTTGGTATTTGGCCCTATCCTATTTGAAGCTTGATGAAATTGAAGATTGTAAGGAACAGTTACGTGTTTTGGTGCATAACGAAGGATTTAAAAAGAAGGAGGCACAAAGACTACTGGATGAATTAGACTAAGTTAAATTACGCTTTCGCTTAAAATATAAAATACCGTACACAATAGCCAACACCAAAAGTAACGCACCTAAATACCACCAATAATTGGTGTGGGTAACTGGAGAAACATCTCCAGAAACCACAAAAGCCGACCAGTAATACGGGTGTCTCAACAAGTCATCATCCGTAGTTTTTAGGTATTTTAGTTTTGCATCCCGCAAAGCCAATGCTTTAGATTTACCTTTGCTAAGCCCTTCGTAAAAAAACTCCATTAATTTTACGCTGCTCTTATCGTTGATCTTCCACAATGTATTTACCAAAGATTTGGCCCCGGCATAGTAAAAGCCTTTAGACAAGCTCAACATACCCTGCCCTTTTTGAAGTTTTCCTATACCCGTTTGGCATGCGCTTAAGGTCACCAAATCGGCATTCAAGGAGATATTATATAGGTCCTTTATATAGAGTACACTGTTCTCACTACTATCCTTTGGTTGGCTAAAAGCTAGATAGGAATAATCCGGATACGCATCATTAGCCGAGGCATGTGTAGCCAAATGGATGATATTAAATTTAGAGGTATACGACTTGAAATTCGCCAAGGTCGCCTCTTGGTCCAAGACCTTTTGCGTGTTAAAATAAGAACTAATTCCAAAAACCTCATCATCGTTATAAAGCAACTTCCCAAACTGTCTATTTTCTTGAACTACAACTTCCTCATCAAAATTTGGCGCGAAGGCCAAGACGTTGTTCTCTTTTCCCTTTTCTTTTTTTACGAGCTCCAAAAGGGATGTAATTGAATTACCATAGCTGATACTTTTTGTTTCCAAAAGGTACATATCCTCTTTGCGTAAAAGGTCAAACGGTAAATAATGCAATTCGCCATCTGGAATGACAATAAGATGTTTAGAGTCAATCTCTTTTAATGGCTGCTTCAGTATTTTTTCAAAGAGACGGTTGCCCAAAACGGCAATTTCTCCCCCATTGTTTATAGCAGGTTTAGAAAGCGCTCTATAAAAATCATTGATATCATTCTTATCGTCTTCAGAAAATGGTAGCTTTAAAAATTTCTGCTTTTCATTGTTCAATACAATGGCATACAGGTGGTGGTTGGCAAGAGTAAAGGAAACTATGGTGCTCCCATCTTTAAAAAGTGTATTCCGTATGGCTCCAAAATCTATTGATTTGCTGCCATATTTTAAATTGTGATATTCAGGATACTCCTGTTTTAGGGTATCCAATAGACCATAATATGTTTGTTTTAAATCAAAAAGTTGATCTTCCCATGTGGCATTCTCCTCAGAACCATCAAAAATCTCTTTTTCAAAATGAGTGATTTCTGCTCGCAAACGCGCCTCCTTGTCCAATACTTCTTGCGGCACATTTCCGTATCTAGTGGCCTGTGCATCCCTAAGTGCTTCGAGCAAAACAAAATCTTTGTTTTTTTCTGCAATGTTCAACGCCAACTCTACTAAGTTGACAGAAGCGGTTACCTTGTAGTTTTCATATACTACATCTAACATCCTATGAAAAATAGGGTAGACCTCTTCGGCTAAATATTGCTTGTCCAGTTTACTATCAAACTCTAGTTTCAACTCATCAAAAGTGGAGAGTATGTCCGTGCTCGTAATTATCGCCTCTTCCTCGTAGGTTGCATCGTTCGTTTTGGCATACGCCGATTGTAAAAGCTGAAGTTTTATATCCAATAAATTCAACAATTGAAGTTTAGAGAATACTTCTCTAGGCTTGGGGTTTCCCCCTGATTCTAATGCAGTATCCCCTGCATTATAAAATGCTTTATGGATGATACTCAGACCTTCGTTAAAATTGCCTTGTTCCAAATAAAGTTTTGCCATTTTCCCATAAACATGGGCTATATCCTGGTGAGGTCTATGTTGCCGGTATGTTTTAAAAGCGTGCAACGCCCGCTCGTAATAATCCTTTGCCTGCTGGTAATCTTTTTGCCCTAAGAAAGCATCGGCATAAAGCACAAATATCTCTTTGGAAAAAGGATTTTCTTGACCCCTAATTAGCTGGTTTTCGTTTAAGACCGTTACTACCTTATCATACCCCCCCTGCTTTAAGTAGTTTTTGGCCAACAAAATGTAGGTAGACAAAAAATTGTTCTTAAATCTGGGGTTATTCACTTTCGCCTTATAAAATTCCAATGTTTCTTTTAGCAAATCATTGGCCCCATTAGTATTGCCCTGTTCCTCCAACACTTGTGAAAGCAATTTCTTGGTATTAAAACTAGTAGATTGCCAACCTTCAATACTATCCCTATAGGTAGCTAACAGGCTTAAATCTTGCTTATAATAAAACTCCGCCTGTTCATATTTACCCGTATGTCTGTAAATAAGACCTAAGAAACTATAAATTGCGGAAATGGTATCTATTTCTAAGGCAGTGCGCTGTTCCTCCGGTATGGCTTTTAAAATGGAATACAGTTCCAAAAAATAAGCCTTGGAGGTGCTATATTCCTTTAATTTGTAATGAAAATTTCCTTTATCAAAAAGAAGTCGGTTTTTGTAAGTTTCACTTATCTCTATACCATTGGTACGAGCATCATTAACCAACAGATTCTCCATTCGTTGTAGGTTACGGCGGTATTGCCGCAAATCGTAAAAATTACTGTTCGCATTGATCAAGTAACTTAAACTACCTAGAAGGTAGTCCATATTGTCTTGCTCATTAGCTAGTGTTATGGTTTTTTCATAATATACATAAGCACTGTCCTTATTTACGTAATGATATTCCAAAGCCTTGCTAAAAGCATCGTCCAGGTTTAACGTTCCTCCTTGGGACCAACCGCTGAGACAGACAAACAAAAAGCAAGCTATGTATAAAAGGTATTTCATATGTAAAAGTCCTTTACGAATCTCCGTAAAGGACTTTAATTTAATCAAAAAAATTTCAACTAATCTTTATAGACCGGCACTTCTATTGTAACGGCCTCCCCAAATTCTTTGGTGCTCGGCATCTTTATGACCATTGTTGCATTGCCCTCAAAATTTCCTTCCATTGTAACAACCTTGTTGCCGGTTTTGGTAAGAGTTGCAGAACCACCTTTGGCTACCACTTTGTTCTTCTCATTAATTATAGTTATTTCAGCATCTTCCACATCAGCTGGCAACTCTATCCCTGAAAAATCCGAAATATTGATTTTAGGCACACAACCGGCCTGTGGATTATCAAAACAACCTCTTGGCGGCCTAGGCGGAAATTTTCCTCCCCTTGGCATAACAATACTAACCAACCCTGATTTAAATGCGTTTAACCCAGCTTCCTCTTTTTGGGCTTTTTCCAACTGTGGAATTAAGCTTTTTCCCCTTTTACTTAGGTCTATTGCTTCTTTTAGCTCCGCAATTTCCTGTTTCATAACGGAAAGGCTGTGTATCGTTCCAAGTTTGTACAGTTCAATACCATTCAGGTATTTTGGCTCTTGAACCAAACGGTAACTAAAATTGTTCGCGGACAGTTCTTCTTCGGGCAGTTCTTGCTGCGAACATGAGACTAAACCCAACATAACGGACATAAGACAGACTAAATAATTCATTGCTTTCATAATTTATGGTTTTCTATAGATGAGTACCCAAAACCTAAAAAGGTAAACATGGAAATTAATCAATTTGGCTAAAGATGCCCATAATTCATATATGCAGCAATTGCTTATGTTTTATTGGTTAAATTTCTTGTATGTGTAGTACAATGCATAGTATAGATGGTTAGTAAAATCGGAAGAAAACCACAGGGCATAAAAAAAGACCGAAAAATACTTTTCGGTCTTTTTTATAAGTAATATGATACCGCCAAACCGTACGGTCCTTCTAATGTATCAAAATCGATTAATACCAGAAAGGGTGCTGATTCAGGTAGTTCCCCCGAAACCTATAATCGGCAATCACCTTTCCAACAAGTTGAATAGGAGATCCCAAAATGGCTTCATCAGACGGACTATACACGTTCTATTTCATAACATGTTGCCTAGAACCGTACCTTTTTGGATTGGCAGTTTCATAAAATTGTAAGATGGTTCCCCATATGCAGATTGTGTCTAGTTATTGGTTTGGTATTTTTGATGTGTATTTCTTGCTGGCGCTATGTGATATTCGTTATTGGTAATTACCAATCGGGGGGTGGTAAAAATAAGCATTTTCTTAAGACCGTACACCATTAGACACGATAATTATTAGACCTAACTCCATCATTCGTAGAATATTACAAATGACACATGAGTACATTAAAATCAGGACAAAACAGCGGTCCAAATGTAAGTTTAATCTTTTCTATTTGTACGCCCTAAAATGTTGGTTTATATGCACCATAATACCGTCATAATTTTTAAAAGACATATTTAGGCTTCCACTTATCGCTTTAGGATTAATAGTGGTAATATGTACGGCTCCCTTATAACTGAAATAAGGTTTTTCGTCCAAATCCGTAACATTAATAAAACCGAACACTCCATCAAACCCTCTTAAAAGGCTATTGAAATTCCCTGTAATCTCGTGCCTTCCTAATAACGCATTGATATCTTGTGTAGGCTTGGAAATATATATTTCAAAAAGCTGCTCTCCCTTAATCATATTAGGGTCCGCTTTTACCTTAATATTTGTAAAAGTCACCCCTTTTCTGGTTTCCTTAGTACTTAATTCAAAGACTAAGGACTCTTCTAAAATTCTAGTTACACTATCCTTTATAGCCGAACTATGCACAGAATGTGTATTCTCCAAGGCAAAAGACGATGACAACTTATGGCTCACCCCAGAATTACTAAAAAAGAAAACCGCGAGTACCAACCAAAAACTAGCTTTGGTTCCATTAATAAAAAACTGAAATAGTAGACTATACATAGTATTTACTATTTTTTAGAAGTCTGTATGGATTTTTCTTGAGCGATTAGTGTGTTGTCAACAAACTGCTCTCCAATGACCAAATCGCTATCCGATTTAGTTATCTCATTTGTATCCGTCAAAGCTGCCACTACTAATGTAATGACAAGTAATGCGAACATGAACATACATTTTTTCATTGCTATTGTTATTAGTTTTACCATTTAAGCATTTGCTACATAAACCTGGGGAAACATTAATAACCGTCAATACTCTCAGGGCTAAAGTAGTATTGAACACCCGCCAGTAATAACTCTTATGTATAAATGGTATATTTTTCTGTATAAATGGTAAATGCCTTATTTTAACAGTGTTCATAGGGATTCGGAAGCATATTTACTCGCAAATAGTACCCAGAACATCTATTAAGACACGTTCATGACCAATTTTGTCACTTTTTATACCAAACACACTTTAATTATCCCCATCGGTACATCTTTATTATCATAAAACATGTCATACAGTTAAATTTGTTTACTTTACCTTAAAGTATAATTCTATGATTGAAGCCGTAATCGTTGATGATGAAATAAAGGCACTCCAGAGCCTTTCTTGGGAACTAACCAATTTTAGCGATGAAATAAAGGTAGAAGCGTCTTTTACCGACCCCTTTGAGGCATTGACCTACTTAGATAAAAATACACCGGACTGCCTTTTCTTGGATATTGAAATGCCTACGATGGACGGTTTTCAATTCATTCAAAAATTGACCAATAAAAACTTTCCCGTGGTCATCACTACCGCCTATAACCAATATGCTATAAAGGCTTTAAAGAACGAGGCCATAGATTATCTTCTTAAACCTATTGATACGGACGATTTAAAAGATACGATTGCCAAAATCAGAAAACACAACGCTAAAAACTTCACCGCAGATAGATTGGAAAGGTTATTACTGAACTTTAACTCCAATGCTAAACATAAAAAAATAACTTTCAACACAGATGGGAAGTTAGTTTTTCTAGATAGCGATGAAATTCTTTATGCGGAGTCTGACGGAAACTACAGCACCATATTTTTAGCGGATGGACACAAAATTGTCCTTACTAAAAAATTGAAAGAAGTAAATGAACTTTTGCCTGCCGATTCTTTTTTTAGAATCCATAATTCATTCATTATCAACCTTACCAAAATAAAAGAGTTTTTGAAAACCGATGGATATGTTATTTTGGAATCCAACCATAAGATTCCCGTTTCCAGACAAAAGAAATCAGATTTTTTGGATATGCTCTAAAATGTTTAATGCGTTCGCAAATACAAAATAAAAAAATATCTAGCTCCAGATGCCTTTATCATTTGGCAAAACTATATATACTTCTATTTGGTCTGCTCTACGCAAGTATTTGCAATAGCCAGCATATACCGGAAACATTCAAAAAAACTGTAGACAGTCTAATCACCGAGGCTCCGAAAAAGTTTTTGGACATCCATTCGGTAATGAAAAAATATAAGACGGATACGCTACTTATGCGCTATTTCTCTACAGTTTCGTTAGATAAAAACTATACTTCAGGCCAAATTTATTCTTATAATGAACTGGGAAGGGCCTACCGAAATAAATCCCAATACGTACATGCGGTTGAATTTCACAAAAAAGCATTGCATATTGCCAATGAGGTAAACGACATTGAATTTAAAGTGGCCAGCTTAAATGATTTGGGTGTAGTTTTCCGCAGAACATCTTCTATACGTACTGCTATGGATTACAACCAACAGGCCATAGAACTGGCGGAAACGGTAGACAAAGAAGACCGCTCCAAAAACCTTCAAAAAAGTATAAACGTTTCGTTAAATTCTATTGGTAATCTTTACAGTAAGCTTAACCAATATGGTCAGGCCATAGATTATTTTAAAAGGTCCTTGGTCCTAGAAACTGAATTGGGCAATACCTTAGGTATGGCCATTAATTACGGTAATATTGGCAACTGCCTTGAAGCAATGGGCCAGTTAGACGAAGCCCTGGAAAATTACCGTACCTCCCTTGCCTATAATGAAGAAATCAATAGCGATATGGGCCGTGTTATATGCAAAACGAACATAGCCAAGGTATACTTAAAAAAAGGACTTATAAAAGAAGCAACAAAACTTCTAAAACCTATTTTACCTATTGCCGAAAATATAGGCGATGGCTTTCTTATTTCACCCATTTATATAAACCTTGGTTGGGGGGAGATGGAAACTGGGGATTACGTAAATGCTGAAAAAAACATGATGGAAGGTCTGCGCGTGGCAGAAAAATTCAACCTAAGAAATGAATCCGCAAGAGCAAGCCACTTATTGACCAAACTTTTTCAGAAAACCGGTGATTACAAAAAGGCACTTACCTATAATTTAAAAGCAACAGAGCTTGATGAAGAAATCGTAAACGAAAATACCGTTCGATACGTAAACGATATCATATTTAGATATGACTCGGAGAAAAAGAACAACGAAATTCAGATTTTGGCCCAAGAGAAAGAAAGGGTTCAAATGGAACTGCGCGCCACCCACACCACTCTTCTTATCGGTAGTATAGCTCTCGCTTTGCTAGCTGGTATCTTTTATATTCTATACAGGCAGTATCAACTTAAAAACGAAAAAAAAGTACTGACTCTAGAGCAAAGTATGCTTCGTAGTCAAATGAATCCCCACTTTCTGTTCAATTCACTGAATTCCATAAAACTATACATCATAAATAATGAACAAAAAAATGCCGTTCATTACTTGAACAAGTTCGCAAAACTAGTTCGTAAAATTCTTGAAGCATCATCCATGCGTGAAATTCCCTTGGCGGAGGAGTTGGAAACCGTAGAACTCTATATGAACATAGAAAACATTCGGTTTTCAAATGAAATAGATTTTAAAGTTCGTGTAGACGAGGATATTGACACGCATACGGTTAAAATACCCTCGCTAATCCTACAACCATTTTTGGAAAATGCAATCTGGCATGGTCTTTCCCCAAAAACTGGTGAAAAAATAATTGACATTCATATATCAAAAGACAAACAAGATTTTATACACATTGCCATTTCCGATAACGGAGTAGGAAGAGTAGAAGCAGAGAAAATAAAACAGAATAAAGTATTAAAACGAAAATCGGTTGGAATTGAAATTACCAAAGAACGGCTCGCAAACTTCTCAAAAGACCTGCAGAATTCTTTTGATGTAGAAATTGTGGACCTATATGACGAAAACCATAAATCTTTAGGAACACGGGTCATACTTCACATTCCTACGATTTAGAATGCTCTATAGCAATCTGCTCCAGTTCTTGGTACCAGGCTTCGCCAAATTTTCTGATAAGTGCCTCCTTTACAAATTTATAAATAGGCACTTTAAGCTCGTCCCCTAAAGCACAGGCAGCATCACAGATATTCCATTTATGATAATTTACCGCGGTAAGCTCTGTATACTCTCGTATACGTACAGGGTACAAATGACATGATACAGGTTTCTTCCAATTTACTTCGCCCTGATTATAAGCCTCTTCAATTCCACATTTGGCAGTTCCATTGTCCGCGAATACCACATAGGCACACTCACTATCGTTTACCAAAGGAGTTTCCCACTCGCCGTCATCTCCCTTTACAAAGGCACCTTGCTCCTCTATCGCCTCAATTCCCTCTTTTCTAAGAAAGGGTTTTACCTTACTATAGATATCTACAAGAATTTCAGTCTCTTCATCCTCTAAAGGAGCGCCTGCATTACCGTCTACACAACACTGACCCTTACAGGCCGAAATATTACAGACAAAATCGTTCTCAATAATTTCTTCTGATACTATTGTTTTCCCCAATTGAAACATACCCCAGTTTTAGATAGGGCAAAGATACTTTTTAAAAGGATTATTAACAGTAATTTATTCTATATCTATGCTTTAAATCGGTTTAATAAAATGTAATTTTGCGAAAAATTTTAAGGTATGGATATACAATTCGATCTTCGAGAAATTGCGACCGCTACCATGGTACTTTTTGCGGTTATTGATATTTTAGGAAGTATCCCTATAATCATTGGATTACGAAAAAAAGTGGGGCATATAGAATCTGAAAAAGCTTCTTTTGTTTCGTTGATTATTATGATAGCCTTTCTTTTTGTTGGAGAAAAAATATTGAAATTAATTGGCATAGATGTATATTCTTTTGCTGTAGCGGGTTCCTTTATTCTATTTTTTCTTGCTTTAGAAATGATATTGGGCATTACACTTTATAAGGAAGATGAGCCTGAAAGCGCATCAATAGTACCCATTGCCTTCCCATTAATTGCAGGTGCGGGAACTTTAACCGCATTATTATCGTTACGGGCAGAGTTTAGAGTAGAAAATATTATTGTTGCCATTACCCTAAACACTATTTTTGTGTTCTTAGTTTTGAAATCTTCAAAAAGAATAGAAAGGGTACTAGGCCAAAACGGACTAAATGTAATACGAAAAGTCTTTGGAGTTATTCTTTTGGCCATAGCCGTAAAACTATTTGCCGCTAACGTTAACGGTTTATTCTAAGGATTACAATAAGAATTTAAAAAATTAAAAATGAACAAGACCTTAACCATAATTTTAATTGTTGCAGCTATCGCCCTTATGGCGTATAACGTTACTATGATTAATTTTCAAGATCCTTTTAACGGAGATAGCACTATTGCCTTAATTGGTATTGTAGCTTCTCTTTGTGCCGTGCTACTACTATTAATTTTCAGGACGAGTAAAAAAATACAACAAAAAGTACAAGAAAGGGATTAGTTGCTGCTTTCAATAGCTTCCGCTTCTTCTTGTTGCACCACGGGATTATCTAACTTAAGTATCTCCTGTAGCATTTTGTCTTCCGTACTTTTAATTTTTGCATGTACGTTGGCTCCAAACAATTGTTCTGCCAATGCTGCTTTTAAATACAGTTTTATGCTATCTTCATAATCGTAGAAATTCATTCTAAGATTTCTATTTACGGAGTAGTCTACAAATTTTTCAAAAAGAATATCATCTACTCTAAAATCGTTGATAAACTCTTCTTTTGAGAAGGAATTGTATCGTTTTCTGTCTCCGTCCAAATGCTCAAAAATAAAATAGGAAAGCCAACCGAAACTGTCCATACTTTCTACAGCTTCTTCTTCATTAGATCCTATGGGAACAAAAACATCTGGAATAATCCCACCACCACCATACACCACTTTGCCTTTGGGTGTGGTAAATTTTAATGAATCAGCCACTTTTATGCTGTCTACAGTAACCAGCTCACCACTGTGGTACCTATCGGTAAACTTTTTATAGTAGTCGTCATTTCCGTTTTCATAAGACTTCTGAATACTTCTTCCCGTAGGCGTGTAATATCTAGAAACTGTAAGACGTACGGCTGAACCATCACCTAACTCCATCTCCCGCTGCACCAAACCCTTACCAAAGGAACGGCGACCAACTATAGTACCTATATCATTATCCTGCAGGGCCCCAGCTATAATTTCGCTTGCAGACGCAGAACGCTCATTGATAAGAACGTAGACCGGTTTATCTTCAAACCTACCTTTTGAGGTGGCATGAATTTTATTGATTTTTCCTTTTTTGTTCTTGGTAAAAAGAATGAGCTTGCCATCTTTAAGAAATTCATCTGCCATTTGCTCGGCCACCCCTAAATAACCACCGGGGTTATCCCTTAAATCCAACGTTAACTTACGTGCTCCTTGCTTTATCAATTCAGAGAGAGCGGACTTGAATTCTTTATAGGTTGATTCCGCAAAGCGATTCACCTTTATATATGCCATATCCTTCGTTAACATATAATAAGATTCCACACTTTTTATGGGAACAATATCTCTTTTTACGTTTACCGTGAATATTTTATCGTCTTCTTTTCTATAGACCTTCAGTTTTACCGAACTGCCTTTTTCTCCTTTTAGTTTCCCTACAATATCTTCACTGGCCAAGGCTTTACCGTACAAGGTATCGCTATCGGCCATTAAAATACGATCGCCGGCTTTTATCCCTTTTAAATAACTAGGTCCCTTTGGCACTGTTCTAATAACTGAAATAGTGTCCTTATACGGGTAAAAATTAATACCGATGCCAACAAAATCGCCTTTCATATTCTCCGAAACACGATCCATTTCATTTTTTGGTATATACACTGAATGAGGATCCAGTTTCTCTAAAATCTGATTTACGGTTACATCTACAATGCTGTCCGTATCAATATCATCTACATACTCATAATCTATATAATCAATGAGTCTATTGAGTTTGTCTTTTTTGGAATTGGTGGTAAAGAGTTTCTCTGGTGAATCTGCAAAATGCAATTTTCCGCCAACAAAAATACCTAGGGCAAGTGCTGCAGCTATAACGGTAGGCCATATGTAGTTTTGTTGTCGTTTCATAATTATATTGCTTCGTCTACCTCTTCTTCAATTTCGGGTAAATGCACTAATTCTATACCTGCTCGTTCTAAAAATTGTAATCCAGAGTCGTCTTTATAAGCCCGTGTGTATACAACACGTTTTATGCCAGACTGATGAATTAACTTACTACACTCTCTACATGGTGATAGTGTAATATAGAGGGTTGCCCCTTCACAGGATTGGGTAGAAGATGCTACTTTGCTGATAGCATTGGCCTCAGCGTGTAAAACATACCATTTGGTATACCCTTCTTCATCTTCGCATACGTTTTCAAAACCCGTTGGCGTACCATTGTAACCATCAGATATGATCATTCTGTCCTTTACAATAATAGCACCCACCTGTTTTCTCTCGCAATAGGAAAGCTTGCCCCATTCTTGAGCCATGCGCAGATATGCCTTATCGTATTTTGTTTGTTTTATTTTTTCCATGGACTGCGAAGATACAATAATAGACACATGTGCTAATTATCTTACCTGCAATACAACTAAGATACCCGCTTTTAAAAAGCCCAACAATAATAAGGGGTTAATTTTAAGTGAAAATACTGAGTTGCTATAGCGGAAACGTACGAATGAGCATTGGTATTGTTAGAAGTATTATTAAAATAGATGTAATTACGACGAATAGCACTTTCTTTAATTTCGTAATTGTAATTACAACCCAACTTAGTGCCAAAACCGAAACTACGATGGTAACCTGTGAGAGCTCAATTCCGGCTGCAAAGCCCAAAAGTGGCACTAATTTGCTATCTTCCTCAGCCATAAGCATTCTAAAGTAATTGCTAAAACCAAAACCGTGAATTAAACCAAATACCAATGTAGCCAGCACATGCCCTTGCATATTTTTAACCGTCGCCATATTGCGCATAAACACCAGATTAAAAACAGCGGTCATCATTATAGTTACAGGAATCAAAAACTCAATAAGGCTAACATCTACGGTTACCGCATCATACGCACTTAAAGAAAGTGATAAACAATGAGCAATGGTAAAAACCGTAGCCAACAAAACTACTTTCTTCCAATTTTTAAAGGAAAATGGTACAGCCAATGCTGCTAAAAAAAGAATGTGATCATACGCATTAACATCTAGCACATGATTTAACCCCATCTTTATGTAGAACAGAAATTCCTCCATTTATAAATACTAAATTAGATTACAATCCTCTTTCCGACTGAATTTCTTCGTAGGCTTTTTGAACCTCCTTAAACTTCTCCTCTGCACCTTTCTTAATTGCCTCGTTCTGGGTATTTACACGATCCGGGTGATATTTCTTGGCCATTGTACGGTAGGCTTTCTTAACCTCGTCATTACTTGCTGATTTTTCAATATCAAGTATTTTGTACGCATTGTTGACCGACTTAATAAACATGGCCTTAATACTCTCAAAGTCCCTTGCACTAACCCGTAAATAGCCTGCTATTTCACGAATTTTATTTATCTCCGGAGTACTAACAGAACCATCTGCCTGAGCTATTCCAAATAAAAAGTGAAGCAGTTGTAACCGAACCTCATAGCGAGTGCGCTGATTTAAAAACGTACAAATACGCTGCGCGGAAATCTCATGCTTTTTGTTAATCTCATTGAATGTCCTGAAAATGGCATTGGCCTTTTCTTTACCATATGTACTTACGAAGTACTGCCGTACATAATCCATTTCTCGCTGGCTAACCTTACCATCGGCCTTTATCACAATTGAACATAAAGACAGTAAGTTCAGTTCAAAATCTGCCGGAGAAACATTTTGACGTGTCATATCCCTAAAAACAGACTGCGCTCCTCCGCCACCGGTAATTTTAATCCCATCAATTAAGCTTCCTACTAGATATCCTAAAATTGCTCCGGGAAACCGAAAAAAATAATATCCAATAATGGCTGCGAACCATTTAATCATATCGTACAAAAAATTTTGGCAAAGATATTAAAAGGACTTAGAAATGATAGGTTATTGTTCAACAGCTTTTAACCGTCCATTTCCATTATTTTTCTAAAAGTTGCTAAAACCTTACATCCATTCAAATTCAGTGTAATATATTCCCTAATTTTCAGATTGGTGTAAACAGAGATTAGTTCTCACGATTACAACTCTTCTGAAGACCGTTCATCCTTAACGGTTGTTCCTCCATAATGAACAGCTTTAAACAAGACTTATTCAACTTCCCCTAAGGTAATGTTAAGTCCTTCTAATAAATGCGACAAAATAAGTATCTTTGTTAACCATATATAAAATATAATAATATGTATCCTGCAGAATTGGTAAAACCTATGAGAGAAGACTTGGCATCAGCTGGGTTTGAAGAATTACATACATCAGAAGCAGTCGAAAATGCAATCAAAAAAGAAGGTACTACTTTAGTTGTAGTAAATTCTGTTTGTGGTTGTGCAGCGGCAAACGCTAGACCTGCGGCTAAGTTAAGCTTACACAACACTAAGAAACCTGACCATATTGTTACGGTTTTTGCAGGTGTTGACATTGAAGCCGTTAATACAGCAAGAAATCTTATGATTCCTTTTCCTCCATCATCACCAAGTATGGCTCTTTTTAAAGATGGCGAATTGGTTCATATGATTGAGCGTCACCATATTGAAGGTAGACCAGCAGAATTAATTGCCGAAAACTTAGTAGGTGCTTACGAGGAGTTCTGTTAGAACTATTTTAATGCCTCTAGATAAGAGCGCATAAAAGAATACAAAAAACCGCTTCACAAAGAAGCGGTTTTTTATTTTTGTAGCATGCAAAAGCTACTGGCCTATCCCTTAACCTTCCTTTACATAATTCTTTTTGGATTGTGTTTGCTTGTGTACCACCCCATTCAATGGGTGTGCTTTAATGTATTTGGGTATAATGCCCACAGAATGAGTGTTGCCCTACTGAACCTATCATTAATGCGGTCAACACATGTTTTGGGCACTACCTATTCCTTTAACAACCCGCATAATATTCCAACAGATAGGCCTTTGATTATTGTTCTCAATCATCAAAGTATGCATGATATACCCCCTATTGTGTGGTTCATGCGAAAACACCATCCTAAATTTGTCAGTAAAAAAGAACTGGGCAAAGGTATACCCAGTGTATCCTATAATTTAAGACACGGAGGCTCCGTACTTATTGACAGAAACGATAGTAGACAGGCATTATCCGAAATTGCCAAACTGGGGCGTTATATAGAAAAGTACAAAAGAAGCGCAGTAATATTTCCCGAGGGGACCCGTAGCCGTACCGGCCACCCAAAACCGTTTAAAGCCACAGGATTAAAGTTGCTAATGAAAAATGCACCTTCGGCTTTAATTGTGCCAATCAGTATCAACAATTCATGGAAAATGCTCAAATATGGCAAGTTTCCTAATGGCATAGGCAATCGTATTACTTTTGATGTACACAAACCTATAGAAGTTAATTCCGATTTAGATTCCGCTTTGGCAAAAACGGAAAAAAGCGTGGTTTCCGGCATAACTTCTTTTAAATCTTAGCATGACCAATTCCGAAATAGTAGAACAAACCATTGCTTTTGTAAAAGAGACTTTACAAGGCGCCGAAGGCGGGCACGATTGGTTTCATATTCAACGTGTATTTAAGAACACCCTACTTATAGCAAAAGAAGAAAAAGTAGATGTTCTAGTGGTAAGCCTAGGGGCACTATTGCATGATATTGCAGATGCAAAATTCAATGATGGCGATGAAACCGTAGGCCCAAAACTTGCTCAACACTTTTTGACTGACTTGGGGGTGAACAAAGACACCATTGACCATGTCATTAAAATTATTGAGAACATCTCTTTTAAAAATTCTCTAGAAAAAGGAAAGAAATTCTCGTCTATAGAATTAGAAGTAGTTCAAGATGCAGACCGTTTAGATGCGCTAGGTGCCATAGGTATTGCAAGAGCTTTTAACTATGGTGGGTTTAAGAATCGGGAACTTTACAACCCGGAGATTGCTCCCAACCTAAAAATGACCAAAGCGGAGTATAAAAAATCTACCGCGCCCACATTAAATCATTTTTACGAGAAGTTACTTCTGCTCAAGGATAAAATGAATACCGTAACTGGCACAAAACTAGCAGAACAACGGCATGATTATATGTTAGATTACCTTGAACAGTTTTATCAGGAATGGGACCCTCTTCAACCAAATACAGGGTTCACAGCATAAATCAGCTAAAAAATCCGGCTGTGTATTCTTCAAAATTTGTACCTTCAAGACCAGAACCTAAATCCAATTTTTGAAGATGCAAAGAAGAAAGTTTATCAAGAATGCCGCAGCGGCTTCCACCGTATTTTCCATTGTTCCTAGTTTTGTAATGGGCAAGAACCATGTTGCTCCCAGTGACACCTTGTATGTTGGTGCTTTTGGTGTTGGCGGACGTGGCTCAGGAGTTATCAACGGGCTAGACGCTACCGGAAAAGTGAAGTTTGTAACCCTTTGTGATGTAGATGACAGAAGAGCCTCAGATACCTATAAAAAATATCCAAAAGCAAAAAAATACAAAGACTATAGAAAAGTTTATGATAAGCACTTAAGTGACATAGATGCCATTATGGTAGCAACGCCAGACCATATGCACGCCTCTATTGCCCTACCTTTTATGCGCGCCAAAAAACACGCTTATGTAGAAAAGCCGTTGACACACAATATCAACGAAGCTCGCATGATGACCCAAGTTGCCAAAGAACATGGTATCGTAACCCAAATGGGAAACCAAGGAGCATCAAGTGATGGTAGTCGAGAAGCAAAAGAATGGATAGATTCAGGCATCATTGGAAAGGTATATAAAGTAGATTGTTGGACAAACCGTCCCGTATGGCCACAAGGTGTGCCCGCACCAACGGAAAAACAACCAGTTCCTAAAGGCCTTGACTGGGACCTTTGGCTTGGCGTTGCAGCAAAGCGCGATTACAATGCAGCCTATCTTCCTTTTAAATGGAGAGGTTTCTGGGACTTCGGCACCGGAGCTCTTGGTGATATGGGATGCCATATTATGGAAACCCCATTTAGCGTATTGAACTTAGGCTATCCTACCGAAGCTGAAGCGAGTTGTACTACCAATTGGGTGGGCGATTTTGTAGAAGCCGATTACAGCGAATCTTGCCCGGCATCTTCAATTGTACGATTAAAGTTCAACACGGAACAACACGGTGACATTGCCCTAAATTGGTATGATGGCGGACTAAAGCCTGACTTACCGGATGAGTTGGCAGATGGCGAAACTATTGGCGACGGCGGCGGAGGTTCTGTTTTTTATGGAACCAAAGGTATTTTAGTAACGGACACCTACTCACGTAATGCCAGATTGTTACCAAGCAAAAACATGGACATGTTCAAAGCCCCTGCTCCTTATTTAAAGCGAATTGATGGCGATGTTGAAGGTCACCAAAGAAACTTTGTAGAAGGTTGCTTAAATGGTGCCGAAACCTCATCTGACTTTGAGAGATCAGGACCTCTGACCGAAGCTGTATTAATGGGGAACTTGGCCATTAAAGCTTTTCAATATAAAAAATTAAAGGAGGGCAAAAAACTTGGTGATTGGGATCCTTTTGAATACCCCGGGAGAAGAAAAATCCTTTGGGACGGTGACAATATGAAAGTAACCAATTGGGATATGGCCAACGAGTGGGTAAAAGGTAAGTATCGTAAAGGTTGGGAGTTAAAATAAACAACTTCAATGTATATATAAAAACAAAAAGTCCCGTAGCAATACGGGACTTTTTCTATTCTAAACGGATGAATCAGAACCATCCGTAGTATACTATATTCTTACTTACTTCTTTGTAGGCAATTCACGAGTTAACCAACCTCTCTTGTTTGCAGTTGCAATTGCATAAGGGGTAATCCAGAATAAACCAAAGGTGAACAAAATACTATATGAATACGCCCAAAAAGATTCTTTAAAATCATACCGGTTTGCATAAAACAATACCGGGAATGTAGACAACACCAAGATGCTCAACAGCGTAGAGCTTAAAAACAATAATGGGTGAGTCAAAATAAAGAACAACATAAACAATAAAAATGGGTAGCTCATTAGTATTTTAATCGATTGGCTAATGAACAATAACCTTGGGCCAAATTTTGAGTCTTTTCTAAAGTTGGTAAAAACGTACTTAGACATTTCAATATTTTCACGAACATTGCTTCTACCCCATCTGATAAACATCTTGTAAAGACCTTTATATTTTTCCGGTACATTGGTATAAGCGTATGCGTTTCTCTGAAACAATACGTGAAACCCTTGTTTTAAAATCATGTTGGTCATGGCGCGATCTTCACCAATATCTGAAGGTTGCCCCATAAAAGTCTGATTGATCCACTCATCCAAACAGTTAAAAACAGCAGTTCTACGGTAAGCTGCCAGTGCTCCTGGAGTACATAACACCGAGTTTAAAGAACTCTCTGCAGATCGTACGAATTCAAAACTCTGAACAAAACTTACATCTAACATCTTTGGAAGTAATGCTCTTTTGTTGTTCAGAACACGAATATTACCCGCAACGGCCCCGCACTTCTCATTCACTACAAATGGGCTTACTAGGTTACGAAGTGTATCTGGGTCCACAATAGAATCACTATCTACCGTTACAAAGATTTCACCTGTTCCCTCGTTAAAGCCTCTGTACAGACCATGGCGCTTACCCATGTTCTTAGGTTGTTGAAAAATCGTTACACGATCACCCAAAACCATTTTGGCCTCCTTCATCCAGTGCCAGGTATCATCTTTACTACCATCATCAATTGACAATAGTTGTAATTTTTCATGAGGAAAATCACTTTCCGCCAAACTCATCAACGTATCATACACTTGTTTGCCCTCATTATAAGCCGGTACAATTACGGTTACCGTTGGTAATTCTTCATCCGAAACAGAATCAATAGCCTTATATCTAAAATATCTGTAAATGATAAACAGAAAAAAAGCGGCCTTAAAAACTAAAAGTCCAAGAGCAACATACATAAAGGCCTGTCCAAAAGTTGAGGCAGAACGTTCAATGTTAAACTGGGTCAGATCGCTTCTTAAAATATAGGACATATAAGCTGCGCCTATCATCAAAACAAAGGTGCTTCCCATCACAAAAATGCCCCATGCGTTTGCTGTTTCAATGAAAATTTTGATTTTATCGAGAAAGCTACTTTTTCTTGCAACTTTATCTAATGTGGTATTTGGTTTCATATAATAGTGTCTAAAATGGTATTCTTCGCTTGTTATACGTCCGCGAGTTCCAATTCAGATTTTTCCTTCATACTATTTTAACACTAAAAGTCTAACTACCAACATTAGTAACCTCAGCGATTTACTCACATTCAATCATATTCAACAAATTATAGGCATAAAAATTACAGATTTCCAAACAACTGCTGAGTATTTCAATTATTACACTAAAAATGCACCTTCCAATTTTGTTACAATAATTTTAAGAATCTTTGTTAAGCACCCGAAATTAAAGGCAGTAGAGAACTAAAACTTCTTTTAAAAAAGCAGCGCTTCATACCTTATTTTTTTATCTCAATCGGTTAAAAAGCATATCCTGCTGAAAGTTGAAAAACATTGTTTTGACTTTTCCCTCCAGTGAAAGAATCTCCATTAATATTGGTAACACCTTTATTATATCTGAGACTGAAAAAAATATTGTCATTCAGTTTGTAAGATGCACCAATAGCAAAGGCAAAATCTAACGTATTAAAACGATCATCATCTTCCTCGTTGGTGGATATTAAAAAACCAACCACTGGTCCTGCTTCTGCACTTAAGCCTTCTATAATAGCATACTTTCCTAAAATGGGCAAGTTAATATAATCCAATTTCAGGTTATTATCGCCTGTACCATAATCCCAATTTGTACCTTGTGAAGAATATAGTAGTTCTGGTTGTACGGCTATTTTATCAGAAATTGGAATTTCTGCAACTCCACCCAAGTGAAAGCTGACTTTTGTGCCCAAACTACCTAAACCGGAATAAGCACTACCCCCAATTGAAGCTACGTTAATTCCTCCTTTTACTCCAAACCCAAAATCTTGTGCATTGGTAGAAGTGATTGTTACAAATGCGGTTAAAAGAAATACTACTTTTTTCATAATCTACATGTTTTGTTTAAATGTTTCCCTTGTTAGTGCCGTACTAACAAAAAGGTTAACATGCTGATCAAAACAATCGTAGCTGTCCGTCTTTATATTGTGCATGCAACCCATGGTTAAGAGGTGGGAAAGCCTTATCCTTAAAATACGTTTGACGGGCCAAACGTACCAAATCATGAATTTGAGTGGCGATCTTGCCTTCCCCACGACTACGAATCCCAAAGCGGCTGTCGTTTAAAGTTCCTCCATGGCATTCTTCAATTTGATGCAATACTTTTTCAGCTTTATCGGGTAGGGCTTTATATATCCAATCCGTAAATACTTGACCTATGGCCCCGTTCAAACGAACTACGGTAAAAGCAAAAGATTTTGCTCCATTATCAGAAACCGCTTTGGCCAACTTCATAATCTCATGGCTGTTGATTCCAGGTATAATTGGAGCTAACATCGCATTTACAGGAATATTATTTTCAGAAAGTACACGAATGGTTTCCAGTCGCTTTTTTATAGTAGTGGTTCTTGGCTCTAAAATGCGCCTTGTTTCTTCTGACAGTGAAGTAACGGACACATTAACGCCTATCAACCGGTCTTTGGCCAGTTCTTTTAGAATATCCAAATCGCGCAGCACCAAGGCATTTTTGGTAATGATACCAACAGGATGTTTATATTTTAGAAAAACCTCCAAACAAGCGCGTGTAATCTCAAACTTCTTCTCGGCAGGTTGATAGCAATCCGTATTTCCTGAAAGGACAATTGTTCTCGCCTCCCAGCGTTTGCTCTTTAATTTAGCTTCTAGCAGTTTTGGAGCATCTTTCTTAATTAAGATTTTACGTTCAAAATCCAGCCCAGCGCTATAGCCCCAAAATTCGTGCGTATTACGGGCATAACAATAAATACAACCATGTTCACAACCTTGATAGGGATTCATTGAAAATTGCATACCCACATCAGGACTTGTAACCTTATTAACTATGGTCTTGGGAAAAATTGGAATGTATTGTGTTTTGTTCTTGTCCGCCTCTTCGCCTTCTATACGGCAGAATTCAAGAAAATCGTCTCTTGTTTCATAGACGTTCTGAAGAAATTTGTTGTGTACATTCTGTTGGGCTCCACGGCCTTTGATATAATCTTCTGATTTCAATTAATTGGATTTATTCCAAATTTATGGAATAAATCCAATGTATAAATATATCATCTGTTATTTAACAGAAACTTCTACCAATTGTTTTCTAGTACCACGCTTGGCGTAGAACAAAAGACTATCCGAAGCCTCGTCAATAAAAGGCCTGGACACCATTATAGGCAACCTTACCTCTTTATCATCTACCAGCTTCTTGTATGATAGCTCTCCCTCTGCATCTACTTTGATGACGAACATATTTGGATTTCTACTAAAGCCTTGTTTGAACAGAATACGTTCTTTGCTCATTTTCTGCGGATTCTCTCCAGAATTGATAAAGAAGTACATGTTTTCTCCTTCGCCATAAGCGGTATACGAAGCATACGAAGCATCACCTTGCGTCACTTCGGCCTTATTAATGTTACGCGCCCATTCCATAGTGCCAGTAGCATTTAGCCTAGCCAACACAATATCATTATAATGGTAGCGGTCCACTTTTTTGGTAGCACCTGCACCTATATCTTGTCCCGCGGTTACAAAATACTCCTCCGCACTGAACAAAATATCATTGTTAGGCGTAATGTGCACACTCTTAAAAATAAGGTTCTTAATTTCTGCATCTACCTCCCGACCAAATTTATCCAACATAAACTGATCCGAAAACGGATTGTACTTCTTGGCTTTAATGTCAAGTGAATTTGCATCTAAATTAAAATATGCCAAACCGTTATATCTATTATCTTTTCTGTCTGCGTAGAAGCCTACCACTTTTAAATCAGTAGCCGATAGTACCGGTTTCAAAGATTCCGGAAACCTTCCAGCATCCGCAAATTCTTGTGTTTTGTATCCGTTTTCAGTGATTTTGACCAACTCATACTGAAATCTTCTTTCCTTTACATCAAACCTTCTTTTCTTGAAAAAGGCTTTTCCCATTAGGTACAATTCCTTTAAATCCTTTGAAACCTCTATATTTTCAAAAGCATAATTCTTCTCCTCAATATTGGCACTAAAATCATACTCCAATTGAAGTTTCAGGTCGGTGCCAAAAAGATACATATGATATTTTTCATCTCTACCTTCCCTATGGTGTACGGTTACCGCAAACGCCGATCTATCATCATTAAAATGGGTTGCAGTCGAAAATCCGTTGCCAAAACTGCGGTTATATTTGCTTATCGCAAGCGGATTCAAAACTTCTTTGGAAGGTATGGAAAGTAACTTTCTTTCCGTAAAATTGAACTCATCTAGCGGACTCTGATGTACCACATAATTATATGCTTCATCTCTATTACTGTAGACAAGTTCCAATAAGTACAGTTGCCCGTTCTTTACGAACCCATCAACCATATGCCTACCGGCGTATTTATAATTAAAATCGGTTACAAGATTGAGTTCCGCGTCGTACACCTCAATAAAATGTCCTTTGGGCCTTAACGGCATACCGCCGTAGTAGGTTCGCACTAGAACAGTCTGCTCTTGCGCAGAACGGTCTATAGATAATACGGTAGAATATTTATACCTATCGGAATAATTTTCACCAAGCTTATATTCCACAGGAATTTCCTGTGCAGTTGATAACGTTAGGGTTGCCAAGAACAGCAGAGCCGTAAGGCCTTTTCGGGTTCGCATAAGTAGGTTTTAAGCGGACATGCTACTTGCCAGGAAAATGGGCCTTCCGCTTTTCTAAAAATGCAGAAGTACCCTCCTTAAAATCTTCGGTACCAAAACAGGCACCAAAAGCTTTTATTTCTTCGTCATATCCATTACTGTTCTTAAAACCCGCATTTACGGCTTTTATTGCGTAACTAATGGCAACTGGGGAGTTATTCGATATCTTGCTAGCCAACTTCTCACAAAACTCGATCAGCTCTTCCTGAGACACTACGTGGTTGACCAAGCCATAATCCAGAGCACGTTCTACACCTATCATACCCGCCGTCATAATGAGTTCCAGGGCTCTGCCTTTGCCTACAAGCTGAGGCAATCGTTGCGTACCACCATATCCCGGAATAACACCAAGAGACACCTCAGGAAGCCCCATTCTAGCATTATGACTGGCCACTCTAAAATGGCATGCCATGGCCAATTCTAGTCCTCCTCCCAAGGCAAAACCATTTACAGCAGCAATTACGGGTTTAGAAAGGTTCTCTACAAAGTCAAAAAGAATGGTATGGCCTTTAGCAGATAATTTACCACCTTTCTTTTCGGAATAATCAGCAAATTCAGAAATATCCGCACCGGCAACGAAAGCCTTCTCGCCGCTACCGGTTAAAATAATTACCTGTATGGAGCTATCTTCGTCTAAAGCCTTAAACGCCTCGTGTAATTCTTGAATAGTTTCACTATTTAAAGCATTTAATTTTGAAGGACGATTAACGGTTACAATAGCTGTTGACTTACTATTATCTACGAGAACGTTATTAAATTTCATATGATTTCTTTTATGTGATGTTTCAAAACTTAGTTATTTATACTACCTATTTCACCAATGGGAACTTTACTGAAAATACCGTTCCTTTGCTGGGTTTTGAGGTAAAACCAATGTGTCCTTTATAGGTTTCCACAATATTCTTTACCATACCGAGGCCAAGACCCATACCACTGGATTTAGTGGTGAATTTAGGTTCAAATATTTTTTCTTTAAAGCCCTCTTCAATACCAATGCCATTGTCTGCCACACATATTTTAGCAAAATCTCCTTCAGAACCTACTGAAACAACAATTCGTGGTGCCTCTACTTCAGGAATGGCTTGAATAGCGTTTTTGACCAGATTGGTTACCACACGGATGAGTTGGGTACGGTCTAATTTCGTAATAATTTCTTCTTCCTCAGATATAAAGTGAATATAATCTTCGTTAAAAATGTCCAATGCCAAGCGAACAATTTCAACTATGTTTAAGGTTTCATTTTGTTGTGCCGGCATTTCAGCAAAGTTGGAAAATGCAGAAGCAATGCTACTCATGGTATCTATTTGCTGAATAAGCGTTTTAGAAAATTCGGCAATTTTAGTATCTATATTTGGGTCTTGCGCATCAAATTTTCGTTCAAAACTTTGAACGGTAAGTCGCATAGGTGTCAACGGGTTTTTAATTTCATGTGCCACCTGCTTTGCCATCTCTCGCCAAGCTTGCTCCCTTTCACTTCGTGCCAATTTAACGGCACTATGCTCTAATTCGTCTATCATGGCATTATAGGAACTTACCAATTTTTCAATTTCCTCACTAGGATTATCTATAAGTATTTTCTCGTTACTTTTTCTCAGGTCTGTCCTATCCATCATGTCCGAAATAGTCTGTAATGACCGTGTAATGTAGGTTGAAATAAAATAGGCCAAACCGATAGCAATGAGCAACATTAGGAAATACACCCCTCCTAGACGCATTAGAAACTCTCTGAGTTCCATATTGTTAAAAGAATCATCTTCGTAGTAAGGTAAATTTAAAATACCTATCGGTTTAAATCTTTTGTCATTGATATAGGTATATGAAGCTTTGTAATTATCGCCCGCCAAGGCTTTTTGATCAACAAATCTTTTTGTGGGACTAGTTTCCAAAAGACTTAAGATAGATGGACTCAAACAGTTTGCTATAGAATCGACTTCAAATTTAGCTCTGGAGCTTTTTATTAGTTGGCCTTCTAAGTCATAAATATTAAGGCGCTGGTTCTGAACATTGGCTATCTCATAAATTTCCTCATTAAATATCAGCCCTAAATTATTGGTGGTGACCGGGTAGGTTGTTTTCTTTAAAACGTACTCTACGCTTTGCCTCACCTGCTCTTCTTTACGCTCCAAACGGTCTGAATGATAATCCTCTGATTGCTCTTTATACTGATACACAGTAACGCCAGCAATCAAGATAGAAGCTATGACCACGAGTAGGATCATAGATAAGAAGATGCGTGACCTTAACGAAAGTTTTGTGAACAAAAGACTTGATTTTACATCAAAGGTAGCAAATATCACGCCATTTTACATATGTTCATAGGCTTCTCAAAACTGACTAAATTCCAGTATTCTACAAAGCTAATTTTACTACAGACAAGAGTTATGCCTCAGGGTTTTTAGACCTTATACTTTTATATATTCTGATGCCAAGCATTAAGAGGACTCCTAGAACAATAATTCCGACAACACCAAAAATCCAATTGAACGCATTTTTAAGAATCACCAGAAACACTACAGCGAATAAAATAAGTGTAGCACCTTCATTAAAAATACGCATGAACTTGGAACTGTACTTTACCTCATTGCGTTGTAGTTGCTTAAATATCTGATGTGTCTTAAAGTGATACAATATCAATAGTAAAACAAAAACAAGTTTTACGTGCATCCAAGGTTGCTCCAACCAGGCAGGAACCAAAACCAATAACCAAACAGCAAAAAAAACAGCTAATATAGCTGATGGCCAAGTTATAATAAACCACAACCGTTTGGCCATAAGCTGAAATTGCTTGGTAAGAATTTCCTTTTCAGGTGAAGCTTTATGGGAGGCCTCAATATGATAGATAAATAGGCGTGGTATATAGAACAAGCCCGCGAACCATGTAATCACAAAAATAAGATGTAATGCTTTTATGTACTCGTACAACGGACCAAGCTTTAGAATTGCCGTTCAAAGTTAGGAAAAACTACAAACTCCTTTCATATAACCCAAAACGAATTTTTCCGAACGATCCTTTGCTTCATTAAACCCTTATATATTTAGAAGAATGCTTAATTTAGAGCAACCCATATTTTAAACTATCATCTCTTGAAAATTATTAAAAACGAAATGACACCGGAAGATTTCCAGACACTTAGCAACGCTAAACAAAATATGGAGCAAATAGGTTGGGCTATGCAAGGCCTCAATAAAATGGGGAATGTTATAGAAAGTAGGATTCAACTGCTACCCCAAAAGCAGCGTGATTGGATTCAGCAGATCACGTACAAAGTATTACATACTGTGGTAAAAACCAATTTGATCTCAATGAGCAAAAAATCAAAAGCCTCACCTATGAACAATTTGTACAAGGCACTGGTCACTTCATCAGGAGCTATTGGTGGAGCATTGGGTGCTAGCGCTTTCGCAGTTGATTTAACATTAGCTACCAAACTCATGATGCGCTCCATTATGGATATTGCCCGTAGTGAAGGAGAGGACCTAGATTCACTAGATTCACAGTTGGCATGTTTACAAGTATTCGCTTTAGGGGGCAAGAGCAAACACGATGACAATCTTGATACAGGATATTATGCCACAAAATTAGCCATGAGTTCCGCGGTGAAAGGCGCTACCGGAATTGCAGGAAAGACCGTTACCACCTTACTCAATACAACAGGAAATCCACTTTTGCAACTCATAGCCCAAGTGGCTTCTCGTTTTAGCGTTCAAGTTTCTGAGAAATTTGTGGCCCAAGCTATACCCATAGTAGGTGCTGCCGGTGGGGCTACTATTAACTTGGCGTTCATTGACCATTTTCAAAATATGGCCCACGCGCACTTTAGCATCAGGCGATTGGAACGCAAATATGGAGAAGAGCAGATTAGGTTGAAATACGAAGAGTTGACTGTTGCCAAAGTTTAACGCTTTACTCTCTTTTCAGTGTAATTTCATTACATTTAACCATAACTCAATTATAAAACTATGAAAACTCAACTCAACTTCCCCCTAAGGAAGAACACGCGTATGGCAGCTTTTGTGCTGCTTTTGTGCGCAACGATTACCGTACAAGCACAAGAATTCTTGTATGGCGATGCCTTACCGGACGCTCCCGAACTATCCAATAGAGGTGAACATACCGTTGGGGTACGTACGCTTAACATTACACATAAGAATCAGGTTGATATTTTAAACTCAAAAGGAGGTACAGACCCAATGTATGATAGACCTCTTACCATAGAGGTTTGGTATCCTTCAGAAGCACCAACGGACAAAGGCGCTACCGTAACTTACGAAGAGGTAATGGGCACCAGAGGTGATACTTTACGTCCATTGGTGCCTTTTTCTTTTAAAGGAAGGGCTTACCGTGATGCCTCACCCAAAGCAACTACTGGCGGATATCCATTAATAGTAGTATCCCATGGGTATGTGGGCTCAAGGTACTTAATGACTTATTTAACCGAAAACTTGGCGTCAAAAGGATACGTAGTAGTTTCAATAGACCATACGGATTCAACTTTTAAGGATGCCAATGCATTTCAAAGCACCTTGTTGAACCGTGCTAAGGACATTAAATTCGTAATTAATACGGTAGTCGAAAAAGGAAACTCAGCATCAAAAGACCAACTTTCAGGAATGATAGATGCTGAAAATATTGGTATTGTTGGATATTCCATGGGTGGCTACGGTGTTTTAAATGTTGGAGGAGCTGGCTATAGCGATGGACTTACAGTTTTCTTTGGACAAATGACCGGAGGTAGTAGTGCAATTTCCGCTCTAGCAGCTAGCAATGCAGAATATCAAAAACAAATAGACCCAAGAATTAAGGCAGTAGTGGCTTTTGCCCCGTGGGGAATGGAGCGTGGTGTTTGGGATGCCAACGGATTGGCAGGTCTAAAAAAACCCACTCTTTTTATTGCAGGCGACCAAGATGATATTTCTGGTTATGAAAAAGGTATTAAAGCTATTTATGAGGGCGCCGTTAATGCGGACCGATACTTGCTTACCTATAAAAATGCGAGACATAACGTAGCTCCGAACCCTCCACCAGCAGAAGCTCTTCAACCCGGTTTACACATTGACGAATATTACAGATATGCCGAGCCTTCTTGGGACCAAAGAAAAATTAACAACATTAACCAGCACTTTCTAACTGCTTTTTTAGGAACACACCTTAAAGGCGAAAACAACGATGCGTATTTAAATATCCCCAAAGAATCTAATGCACAGGATTGGCACGGTTTTAAACCTAGATCTTCAACAGGTATGGAACTTAGACACGCTAAAGCTGCTGGAGTGAATATGAAACAATAATAGTACTTACCTAGTCCGGAGGAGGCTGACTTACGCCTCTTCTGCGACTAAGGTATTCTTAATTTCGTTCCTCAAATAGAAACCCGTTACAATTGTAGCCAACACATCGGCTACAGGAAAGGAAAGCCAAACTCCTAGTTCGCCCATATAGTTGGGCAAAATCAAAATAAGAGGAATAAAAAAGAAACCTTGTCTAGATAAGGTGAGTAATAATGCAGGTATCGCTTTTCCGATCGCTTGAAAATAGGCTGCACCTATCAGCTGTAATGCAATAATAGGTGTCGCAGCAAATACCAATCGCATAGCTAGAGGTATGTGTTCTAAAACATACGCATTGGCCGCCAAATCATGTGCTGATTGACCAGCTCTATCACTTAAAAATAAAGAGGCAATTTCTTGCGGAAAGCTCATAAGCCCAATAAATACAACGGCAGCCAACAGTGACGCGTATTTAATAGCGGTGTTAATCGACTCTCGTACCCTTTGGTATTTTTTTGCCCCGTAGTTGAATCCCGCTATAGGCAAGAATCCTTGGGTAACGCCAAATACAGGAAACAGCGCAAACATTAACATACGACCAATAATAGCATAAACGGCAACCATAGCCTCACCACCAAGGCCAAAAAGAATATTGTTCATTAGCAAATAGACCACACTCGTGGTAGCTTGTCTGGATAAGGTTACAAAACCTAAAGACCCAATTTCTTTTATAATCGGCAAATCAAGCCGAAAACATGACGGACTAAGTTTCAGTTCGGATTTTTTAGATAGAAAAAAGTAGAAGACATATGCTGCACACAATACGTAGCCAACGGTAGTAGCCCAGGCCGCCCCTTCCATACCCCAATCAAATATATAAATGAATATATAGTCCATAAGAAGGTTTCCTACGGAAGGTATAATCATGGCTATCATAGCAAATTTGGGCTTCCCTTCGGCCCTAATAACAGTATTACCCATCATACAAAGCGCCAAAAACGGAACTCCGTACAAAACGATGGTATAATAAATCTTTGCGGGTTCAAAAATGGTTCCTTTACCACCAAAAGCAGGTATGAGCACATCAATATAATAGAGTCCCAATGCCACCATTACCGTGGTAATCAACAGCGTTAACGTAATTTGATTGCCAAAGGTCTTTATGGCCTTTGCGTGGTTATCCGCCCCAAGAGCCCTAGAAATAATACTTGCTCCTCCAATACCAATGGCCATCCCTAAAGCCCCAATAAAAAAGGATACAGGAAGAACTACATTGATAGCGGCTATGGCAATAGAGCCAATCCAATTACCAACAAAAATAGAGTCTACCAGTATATTAAGAGACATTACTAAAATACCAATAGAAGCTGGCAAGGCCTGTTTTACCAAAAGCTTACCAATTGGTTCCGACCCTAACTGTTCCGATGATACTTTAGCCATTCTTTATTCCTGTTAAGCCTATTACAGATTTACGCAGGCAAAGCGCCTGTAGTTTGCCAGTCCTTAATCCAATTGGCCATAACTTTTACCCACGCATCACTTTCGTTCAAACAGGGAATGTGTTTGTATTCCTTTCCTCCGGCTTCTTGAAATTGATGTTGTCCTTCCATTGCAATCTCCTCTAGTGTTTCCAAACAATCGGCAACAAATGCAGGTGTTATTACAGCAAGGTTTTTAATTCCTTCCTTAGGGAAACGCTCAAATTCAAAATCAGTGTACGGCTTTAACCAAGGGTCATTAGGTAGTCTGGATTGAAACGAATTACTCACTTTATCCGCTGGCAGGTTCAAATAGGCTTTTACAGATTCAGTAGTATCAAAACACTGGTGACGGTAGCATGTATGATGCGCTACAGAATTGGTCTGGCAACATTTACCGTCTATTTTACAATGAAAATTGGTCGGGTCGGATTTTCGTATGTGTCTTTCGGGAATGCCATGATACGAAAACAAGATATGGTCGTAATCAAAACCTTCCAAACTTTCTGCAATTCGTTCTGAAAGTACACGAACATACTCTGGGTTTTTATAAAAAGGAGGCAGGGTGGTCAATTTCATATTCGGAAAAAATGCTTCTTGCTCTTCCATCACTTTAACAACAACCGTTTCATAGGATGACATGGCATAATGCGGGTATAACGGCACTAACAACACCTCATCTACACCCTTATCATGTAATTCCTTCAAAGCATTTTTTATGGTCATGCTACCATAGCGCATTCCCAAAGCTATAGGCATATCTGAATGCTCTTTCAACTTGTTTGAAAACCGTTCTGAAATAACAATTAACGGAGAACCTTCTTCCCACCATATTTTTGCATAAGCTTCAGCAGATTTTTTCGGCCGAGACTGCAAAATAATGCCACGAACTATAATATTCCGAAGCCAATTAGGAACATCAATTACGCGTTCATCCATTAAAAATTCATCTAAATAAGGCTTAACATCCTTAGCCGTGGGACTGTCTGGAGAACCCAAATTAACCAATAAAACTCCTTTCATAGCTTAGCAATACTTTTTTTTGATTTCAAGACAGTTTATTTCACCATAAAGAACTTTCCACTTTGCGGGAATACAGCTATCTTTAAATGCCCACTTACTTGGGCGAACGTATAATTTTTACAAAAATACGCCTTGAAACGTATCTAGGGCGCATGTTATTAAAATACTTTTTGATGCTACTATAGATTACATCAATTTTAGATGTGATTCAGCCCTGTTAAATTGAAATAACAAGCTATTCTTGCTTTTGAACAATTTGCTATGTTAAACGATTTTTTCAACGAAAACTACAAATCACTCTCATTTCTTGCAGGTGCCCTGGTCATTTTATTGATTGGCTATTATGCCCTTTTAAAAATTCTTAAAAGGTTGGGCAAGAATCCAAAATATTTGATTCCACCATCTTCTGTTAAGAAGGTGAGCACGCCCCTATTCCTGATTGTTCTATCTATCCTTCTGCGTTTATCCTCTCTAAGGGAGTTATTAGGACTCACCCATCTAGACTATTATTTTAGAAAGGCCAGCACCCTACTGTTCATCTTTGCATTTACATGGCTTCTACTCAAGGTGATTACCATTGTGAAGCAGCATGTAATGCATAATTACGATATGAATTCTTCGGATAATTTACGCGCACGCAAAGTAGCCACTCAATTTAATATACTTGAGCGTATCATAATTTTTATCGTAGTTATACTGGCCATTAGTATTGCTCTCATGAGTTTTGAAAGTATACGTGAAATTGGTGTGAGCATTTTTGCTTCGGCAGGTGTTGCTGGGATTATCATTGGTTTTTCCGCTCAAAAGATGATAGGCACTATTTTAGCAGGTATTCAAATCGCTATTGCACAGCCCATAAAACTAGATGACGTGGTTGTCGTTGAAGGTGAATGGGGCCGTGTAGAGGAAATTACACTGACCTATGTAGTAGTAAAGATTTGGGATAAGCGACGATTAATTTTACCTACCACGTATTTTATTGAAAAGCCTTTTCAAAACTGGACCAAAACTTCGTCGGATATTTTGGGGACTGTTTTTCTTTATACGGACTACTCCGTTCCGTTTGACGCCCTTAGGAAAGAGATGACAAAAATACTTGAAAACACGGATCTCTGGGATGGTGAAGTAAACGTAATTCAGGTAACCGATTCCAAAGCCAACCAGATAGAAGTCAGGGCGCTCATGAGCGCTAAAGACTCATCTACCGCTTGGGACCTACGTGTGCATGTTCGCGAAAAGCTAATCACCTTTTTACAGCAGAATTATCCTGAGAGTTTGCCACGTACCCGCTTACGTTTAGAAAATATGGAAACTCAAGAAAATACAACTAACGAATAGCCGTTATACCTTTAACTTTGAATTCCAATTTTAACGGTTTTTAGGGATGAAATGCCCCCTGTACTTCTTTAATTTTACAAAAAGAAGGCAAGCACAATACCCTAAAATACCAAAAGGACGTTTATGCGGTTAACAACTATTTTTCTTATTCTGGTTTCTTTTATGGGTCAAGCCCAAGAAGAGAATAGTCTTCTTTGGGAAATATCTGGAAACGGTTTGGAAAAAACATCATACCTCTACGGAACGATGCACGTAAGCAAAAAAATCGCTTTTCGTTTAGATGATGTTTTTTTTGATGCGCTAGATAAAAGTGATATGATAGCCTTGGAATCAGACCCTGGTCTTTGGCTAGAAAAAGAAAATTTAGTAGGCTCATCTCCTTATGGGGCTGAAGCTGGTTTTGTAACCAAAGGTTTCTACGCCCGTTCATTTAGAGTGGCAAATCCTAGAAAAGAAATATTGGGCGCATATTTAGCCTACGAGGACCGTATTGTTAACAACATTCTATATCGTACAAGTGAATTTTCCCAAAACTTTGAAGAGGAAACTTACCTTGACATGTTCATTTATCAAGCGGGGAAAAAATTCAACAAACCTATTGTTCCATTAGAGGATATGGAAGAATCCGCTGCACTGGTAGGCAGGGCCAGTTTAAATGCCATTAAACAAAAACCAGATGAATGGCTGCAAAAAAAAATGCAACAGTCAGACCCTATGTTTCTACTTCAAGATGCCTACAGGGAACGAAATATTGCATTATTAGACTCAATTGACCGAGCCATGTACACGCCCCATTACATGAAAAATATGTTGTACATACGCAATGCAAACATGGCCCACCGTATGGATTCCGTAATGCGAAAAGGGAAAATATTCGCTGGGATAGGAGCGGCTCATTTACCGGGAAATCAAGGAGTTATTTCACTATTGAGAAAAAAGGGATATACTGTAAAACCCTTGCTTTCCAAAGCTACATCCAAAGGCAAAAAACTAAAACAAAAGTTTGAACAAAAGAAACGTGAAAATACCTATAAAACGTATAGTACGGAAGATGATTTCATTACATTAGAACTTCCTAATAAGTTATATCCGGTTTCGGATATTGGCAAGACCACCTATGTTTCGCCAGATTTGGCAAACGGTAGTTTTGTTGTTGTTAACCGCATTCCAACGTATTCATTTCTTAAAAAAGACGTTTTGTTAACTCTTGAAGAAATAGATAAACTTCTTTTTGAAAACATTCCTGGAAAAATTTTAGAAAAGAAATCGATTATAAATGGCCATTTCAAAGGCCTAGACATCAAAAACCTCCTTAAAAACGGCGACCACCAACGGTATCAGATTTATGAAACTCCGTTAGAATTGGTTATCATTAAAATGGGTGGGGAAGGTGATTATGTAACAAAGTTTTCAGAACCCATTTTTAATAGTTTAACTTTTAGAGCAGACTCTATTCCAGCTCCTAAAACTCGTACTTCAATCTATGAAGATTTTGAGGTTCAAATGCCATCGCTTTATAGCTTTACAAATCGTAGTAGAACTGGTGATCGGTGGATGGAAGGCTTTGATTCTCTCTCCAATAACTATTACTTTCTTCGTAAATCGGTTTTGAACGACTTTAATTTCATTGAGGCCGATACTTTTGAATTAAAACAAATACAAAAACGTTTTTACCAAGATTTAGAATTAACGCCTGAATACGGCCAGTTTAAAGACCGAAAACTTATCTCATCTGCCGAAATAGACGCCAAAACAAAAAAGCGCCTGTACCTCATGACTACCTTAAGAAAAGGTGAATATTATCTTTTGGGTACCATTGGAAAGAGCCAAAAAAAGGCTGAATCATTTTTTGAATCGTTTAGACTAAAGACCAGTAAACATCAGAAGCCTTTTAAAACTGTGATAGATACCGCCTTGTACTTTACGACTAAAACCACTGTAAAACCGCCCAAATTTGTGGAGAGCAGTACCAACTATTATACCGGTGCGCCCAAAACAAAATCATACGACCCATTCCATAAAAAAACCGTTTACCAGAATGAAAACGGAGAGGCAGTAGCTGTGGAACTGAACAAATCCCACGATTTCTTAATGTTCAGAAATCTGGACTCTGCTTGGGCCTTGAGAAAAAAACTGTATGCGCATAAAAAATACAAAATTATAAAGGAGACCAAAAGCTCTCCCAAAGGCTACCACGAATTGCAGTTGACACTTGTGGACACCGCAAGTACAAGAGGAATCCTAGTAAAAAATATATTGAAAGATGGACTTCTCTACGAGTTAAAGGCCGTTGTTGATACCATTGAAAAACCTGGTTCCTTCATAAGCGAATTCTTTGATAATTTTATTCCGAAGGATACTATAATCGGTCGTAATTTGTTTGAGGACAAAGTACCTGAATTCTTTAGTGCGCTTGAGACTAACGACAGTATCGCTCTTGACGGATATAGATTTATAAAATTCGATCCCAAACACGCGGAAGCCCTTAAAAAGCATATTTATGAGTTTGATTTAAGCAAAGGAGAGCGCCAAATACAATTACACCTTATTCGGAAATTAGCAGAGTTAGAAGATGTTGACCTCACTGAGTTTTCTAAAAGGTTTTACGCAAAATCGTATAACAACTCCACCGCACAGGCTGTTTTGCTTCAAGAAATTGCTAAAAAATCCAATGAAGCATCAACAAAACTATTGTTAGAACTCATGCAAACAGATTTGCCTTTGTTATCAAACACATTCAATATTAGCCTTATTTTTAAACCGTATCGCAAAAATTTAGAATTAGCAAAAAAACTGTATCCCACCCTTTTGGACTACAGTTCCATTCCTGAATATAAAGAACCTATTTTTTCGCTTTTGTCAGAGTTATTAATAAAAGGTATTATCAAACCAAAACTGTACAAAAAGTATAGAGTTCAGATTCTAAACGATGCCAAAACCCTAATTAAAAGACAGTTGGGAAGAGATATTTCCAATTCTCAAAATGATTTCCATAACCCTAGAACTAGCAGAAGTAATACCTCTTTGTTAGAAGACTATATTACCTTGTTGTACCCATTTCATACTGACAAATCCGTAGAACAGTTTTTCACACAAATTAAGCAGGTTAAAGACCCTGGTGTTCAAGCAGCCTACCTTGCTCAGTTACTTAAGGACGGAAAACAAGTACTTCAAAATCAATTAACAAGTTTGGCCTCAGATATAAATGGCAGACTCCCGTTGTTCAATACATTAGAAAAGGTAGATATGCTCGGCCATTTTCCTTCTAAGTTTAATTCACAAAAACATTTAGCTGAAGCTATTCTTTTTGAGAGTTCCAAATATGATAAGGTCAAGGATTCCGTTGCTTTCGTAACCCAAAAGCTATTGGAATTTAATGGAAAGAATTACACAGGATATTACTTTAAAAAGCGAAATACCGAAGATTATGACAATAACTTCTCTATGTACCTCTTAATCTTTGAAAACAATAAAGAACTCCAGACCAAGACCTTTTACGAGAGTGATGCTATGCGCATTGAAGACACGGATACCGATGAAGAAGTAATTGAATACCTCACCGAAGGTTTTGAACTAAAAGACCGAAGACGCGCAGATATCTATAGGCCTAACGGTTATGGAATGTATGGTCATCATGGATTTTGATTTTAGACTTTTATCATAAAGTAATACTATATTTATCTAAACATCTATTAAAACTAACCACTCTTCTTATGAAAATTAAATATGTGTTACTTTTTTTTACTGCGATTTACTCTTTAATAAGCTGTACAGAAGGAACAGAAATAGATGAACCTATTGCTAAAGAAGAACCAATTCCTGAAGAACCTAAAGAAGAAGTTTACCTAACGTATAGATTAAATGAACATTCGGACGCAACCGAAATAGAATACTGGGTAATTGTTCATGACCAAGATGGCGAACTACTAGATTATAAAAGTATTAAAGAAGATAGCACTTTAACTTTTAGTACCATTGATACCGCCTTAGTAAATACAGAAAAATTAGTTGTAACAACTTTATCCGTAGCTGAATATGACAACCTATCATCTCATAATTTATACACTTATACAGATATACCAAAGGGATTTAAATGGAATTCTTCAGAGCCTGAGGAAGCAAGCTCAATTTTTACTGAAAAACTGAATACCTACAAATCAAATGAATCAACAAACAATTTGACTTACAAGGCCGGAAATTCCAGTATTACAGTGAACTCGGCTCCTACAATTCTAAAATACCAAGTTTACTCTCCAAAAAGTGGTGTTGTCGATAGTAATTATAACATAATTAATGAAGAGACCTTTTCCATTGAAAACATAGAGTTACTATCTGGTATAAGATATTTATTTTTTATTGGTGATGCTGAGGGATCATTAAAATATCATTTTTTTGAACTAGGCTCAGATTCACAAGATGTGATTCTTGACTATAATCAATTTAAAGACTATGAATATGTATTAGAAACAACACTACCTCAAAATGCTTATCAATTTAGTACCTCAAACGGATTTGGCACCCTAACAAATCCAAAAATAGCATATGAAACGTCGGTAGAACTAAATTTTGATAACCCTACAGTTTCAAGAATAGGGTATATATCCGGATTTGATAGTTACTCAACTTCTTTCTCTATTAAGTTAGAAAATGATTACATCTATTTCTATTCTAAAGACTTACATCAACTACCTCTTGAGGAAATAAAAATCTTGGAGAGACCCAGTTTTAACATTATTCAAGATGCCTTATATAATTTTGAATTTAATACAGATAGCAATTACATTACCTCATCAAGTATTTGGAACTCAGAAACACTTTCAACTGAAAATAGACGTAGTACCACCACCTGGAAAATATTTTCTTCAAATAAATCGTCTCATACCGTAGGAAGCTTGCCTGGGGAGGTAAATACTTTATGTCCAAATTTGGATTTAGATAAATTAAAGTACTCACAAACTCATCTTATTATACAAGGAAAAACTTATGAATCTACTTTAAAAAACTTATCTAACCCAAATAATTCAACCTCTCCAAAAATTAATGAATCTTTAATTCTCTACCCTGAACAGGATTAGACTAAGCAATAGAAAAATTTGCAAAAGTCAAGGAATTATTATTTAATTTCATTTATCAATCCAAACCAATACATATGCTAAAAAGCATCTTATTTATTTTTGTGTTAACCCTCTCGCAATACACTTCTGCCCAGCAAATAACATGTTCGCCAGCAGATAAACAGGCGGTAGAAAACAAGCTTACTGCTATTGATGGCCTAATAAAGAAAGACTTTGGCAAAACCATAGTTGCTATAGGTAAAACATTTATGGACACACCTTATGTGGCGAAAACACTAGAAATTGGGGATACAGAAACTCTGGTAATCAACCTTCAAGGTTTGGACTGCACCACGTATGTAGAAAATGTCTTGGCTTTTGGATTGATGTTGAAAAACGAAAAATCCGGTTTTAATGATTTTACGGAAATACTTGAAAGCATTCGGTATAAAGATGGGGAATTAGACGGGTACGCTTCTCGTCTGCACTACTTTTCAGAGTGGATTGCCAACAATGAAAAGAAAGGGTTGTTAAAAGATATTACTTCCGAAATTGGTGGTGAAGAAATTATCAAGCCCATTAACTTTATGAGCACCCATCGCGACCTTTATCCGTTCTTAAGCGATGACAAAAATTTTGAAAAAATAAAAGCTTCAGAAAACTACCTCAACAATCAACCTATTTGCATATTGGCTCAGGATGACATTGCCGCAAACGAGCATTTGATTCAATCTGGTGACATCATTGCTTTGACCACGTCAATCAATGGATTGGACATTACACACACCGGAATTGCCACAAGAGAAAAGGATGGTCGCATTCATTTACTGCACGCTTCCACAGGTTCAATGAAAGTGGAGGTCTCCGAAAAACCTCTTGCTGAATACCTCAAAAAAATCAAGAAAAATACTGGGATTATGGTGGCTAGACCTACCCGTTGAGCTACGTAAAACATCCTAAAAGAACCGACTGTCCAGTCCGTTTTATTTGAAACCTTCCTATTAAAACCTGCCATATGACCGTTCACCGAAAGTTTCACGATACAAATCGGCTCCCATGAAATAACGGTTTCAAGAAATATTTCATTGTACCGACTAACTAGTTGGTTCTTATTTTTTCCGTAAAAATTTGCGCCACCAAAAATCAACCTGATATATCTAGCTAAAAAGTTTAACTATTTGCAGACGCCATCAAATATTTTTTAGGAGTAGTCCCGTATTTCTTTTTAAAGGCAGAAATAAAATGGCTGGCCGTACTATACCCAACTCTTAAACCTACTTCGTTTACGTTGTGCTTACCGGTTTCCAACATTTTTCTCGCATACTCCATTTTATAATCAAATAGGAAGCTAAAAACAGAATCACCATAAATCTGCTTAAAACCTTCTTTCAGCTTTTTTAAGGATAACCCTATTTCTTCAGATAGTTCAGTGAGGGTAGGAGGCTCAGCCATGCGGGAAATAACAATTTCTTTTGCCTTACGAATACGCCGTACATTGTCCTCATCTACCAAGAAAGGGCATTGCTCAACATCTGCATCATCACTTTTATTAAAGTACAGAGAAATCAATTCATACACCTTACCCTTTATATACAGTTCTTTTATGGAGGGATGAAGATTGTAATTCATCATTTGACTTAAAATAACCGCAATTGCCGGACTCACTCCTTCTTGGGCATAATATTTTTTATCTTTATTGTCCGCACTTAGAAAAGGAATATAATCTGCCTCTTTGGAAAAAAGCGAATGAAATTTTCTAATGGTCATTACTACGGAGACCAACCAAGAATTGGGTTCCAATTGCAAGTCCATAGGCAAATCTATTTGCGTGTTATACAGCAACAAAGAGTTCTCCTCGGAAACCTCAAGGCTGTATCTCCCTTCGTTAAAAATAAACTTAGCCTCACCCTTTAGACAAAAGTGAAATTGAATGAAACTGCTATCTATATCCCGCACTACACGTTGTGTTTCCGTGGTGTCATTTTGAATTTTAAGCACATAAAAACCGTCTTCTATTAAGACCTCTTGAAATGAACCTTGAGCGATATTTTTTCCTTCCATCTGAAACAAGAATTTGTTTGTTTTTATTTAGAAGCGTTCTAAATAGATATACCGTTAAGCACAGTATTTCCTACAAAAATACTGGTTTTCAACGGATTTACATTCACAAACAACTAAAAAAACCCTCAACGACACTTATTGTTCCTCTAGCGTTATTTTTATTCAACAATGCCTCTTATTTTTGTTTCCGCTTTGAAAAAGCTTTCATGAAAGATTACCACATTTCAAAAAACAATTCGTTCTACACTATTGGCCTCAGCTATTTAAAAGCTGATGCCGAGGTTCGTGGCAAATTCAGTTTAGACGATGCTGCAATGGAACGCATTTTGGTTAAAGCCAGTGAGTTGGGTATAGATGGTCTATTAGTGACCTCAACTTGTAACCGGACCGAACTTAACGGTTTTGCCCAACACCCTTTTCAACTTATAAAATTACTTTGCGATAATACTTCAGGTTCAGTAGAAGAGTTTCAAGAAGTGGCATACGTATACAAGAATAACGATGCCATTAGCCATCTTTTTCGTGTGGGTACCGGTTTGGACAGTCAGATTTTAGGAGATTTTGAAATCATTAGTCAGTTAAGGGCTAGTTTTAACCGTTCTAAAAAACACGGTATTGCCAACCCATTTATTGAGCGTTTGTGCAACTCGGTCATTCAGGCCAGCAAGCGCATCAAAAACGAAACTGAAATTTCTTCGGGAGCAACATCTGTTTCGTTTGCTTCCGTTCGCTATATTATGGAGAACGTTACCGATATTTCAGACAAAAACATTTTACTGTTCGGCACAGGAAAGATTGGTAGAAATACGTGCGAAAATCTTATTAAGCATACCAAAAACACGCATATTACCCTTGTTAACCGTACAAAGGATAAGGCTGAAAAAATTGCCGGAAAGTTTCAACTTTTGGTGAAAGATTATGGCGACCTCCAAACGGAAATTCGTTCTACGGACGTATTGATTGTTGCCACTGGTGCACAATCGCCCACAATATCAAAAGAACTTATACATACCAAAAAACCGCTTTTAATCTTAGACCTTTCTATTCCAAAAAATGTTTCGGACAATGTTAAGGATTTGGAGAATGTTACTCTGGTACACTTAGATCAGCTGTCTAGAATTACAGATGATACCTTAGAGCGAAGAAAACAATTCATTCCTGAGGCCGAAGTCATTATTGACGAGGTGAAAAGCGATTTTATTCAGTGGCTGGAAACACGCAAATTTGCGCCCGTTATCAAAGCACTGAAAATGAAGCTCAAAACAATGAAGGACGAAGAAATGGACTACCAGTCCAAGAAATTGTCCGACTTCAACGAGCAACAGGCAGATGTAATTTCCAATAGAATTATTCAAAAAATAACAAAGCAGTTCGCAAATCACTTAAAAGACGACAATGTCGATTCTGACACTAGTCTAGAACTCATTCAAAAAGTCTTTCAACTCGAACTCGACACTCCATGAGCAAGGTCATACGAATTGGTACACGCGATAGCGAATTAGCGCTATGGCAAGCAAACACCGTTAAAAACAAATTAAAAGCTTTAGGCCATAAGGTAAAAGTCATTTCCGTAAAGTCTACGGGCGACCTCATACTTGACAAACCGCTATATGAATTGGGCATTACGGGTATTTTTACCAAGACCTTAGATGTAGCGATGCTTAATGATGATATTGATATTGCGGTACACAGTATGAAAGATGTGCCTACTGCATTACCCAAAGGAATTGTACAGGCGGCCGTACTTGAGCGCGCCAACTTTCTTGATATTCTAGCGTTCAAAAATAACGAAGAATTCATGGGCGAAAGGGAAGGTATAATAGCCACGGGAAGCCTCCGCAGAAAAGCACAATGGCTTAATCGCTACCCTACGCATACCGTTGTTGACCTTCGTGGAAATGTCAATAGCCGTTACCAAAAATTAGAAGACAGTAATTGGAACGGAGCTATCTTTGCAGCAGCAGGACTTGAACGCATAGGTCTTGAACCTGAAAACACAGTTGGACTTACATGGATGGTTCCCGCACCAGCACAAGGTGCTATAATGGTGGTGGCCAAGGAAGAAGATGAATTTGTTCGTGAGGCCTGTGCGGAACTGAATCACAAGCCTACCGAAATATGCACCCAACTAGAACGTGAATTTTTACGAATTCTAGAAGGTGGTTGTTCAGCACCTATTGGCGCACTTGCCACTATAGATAAAGAAAACGAGGTAACTCTTAAAGGAGTGCTTTTAACCGTTGATGGCAAGAAAAAACTTGAAGCAGAGTTCACCGCACCACTGGGAAAACATACCTACTTGGCGAGAGATTGCGCCAATAGTATTTTTAGTAGAGGCGGAAAGTTACTTATGACCAGCGCTACAGGTACTTTAGAAAACACTAAAATATTTTCCACCAAGAACCTTACTCAAGACCAAGAGGAGCTTTTTGATACGGACATAAAGGTGAAGTCTGAAGATTTCATCAAAGTAAGCCCTAACAGAATTTCTAATCTTATCCTTAAAAAAGAGATTAGAAATGTAGTTCTTACAAGTCAGAACGCGGTGGAAGCCCTTATAAAAAGTATTTCTCCTGAAGAATTAAAATTCAGCAATATCTATTGCGTAGGCCGCAAGACCAAACGCATGATCAAACGTTATATAGGACCAGTAACGCACCATGAAAATGATGCCAAAAAATTGGCACAGTACATGGTAGATAATTTAGAAGGTACAGAAGTCACCTATTTCTGTAGCAACCTTAGACTTGATGATTTACCCAACATCTTAGAAGAAAATAAGATTAAGGTAAATGAAATTGAAGCCTACACCACTAAACATGCTCCTGCAGAAGTTGAAGATAGTGTAGAAGGCGTTTTATTCTTTAGCCCATCTACCATCAACAGCTTTTTACTTAAAAATGCGCCCAATAAAGTGGCCTATTGTATTGGTGAAACTACTGCGGCTGAAGCCAAGAAACATTTTGCAACGGTTCATACGGCAAAAATACCTACAGTAGAAAGTGTTATTGATCTCGTGAACCAAACGTACCGTAAGAATTAATATTTTTACGGTTGAATAATGAACGGACTTCCCATGATTTTGGGAATGAAATTATAGCTATGTCATTAAAAAACGACCTTTTTCTTAGAGCCCTAAAGGGTGAAACTGTTGATCGTCCACCTGTTTGGATGATGCGTCAAGCAGGGAGATACCTTCCTGAGTTTATGGAAATCAGAAAAAAGTATGATTTCTTTACACGTTGTCAGACCCCGGAATTGGCCTCGGAAATTACGGTACAGCCTATACGCAGGTATGGTATGGATGCCGCTATTCTTTTTAGTGATATTTTGGTTATTCCTCAAGCTATGAACATTGAGGTGCAAATGAAACCGAATTTCGGTCCTTATTTACCAAAACCTATTCGCTCGCAGAAAGACCTGGATAGTGTTATCGTCCCAGATGTAAACGATGCTTTAGGTTATGTTATGGATGCCATAAAAGCAACCAAAGAAAAACTTAATGATGAAGTGCCACTTATTGGTTTTGCAGGTTCACCGTGGACCATTTTATGCTACTGTGTACAGGGCCAAGGAAGCAAAACTTTTGATAAGGCTAAAGAACTTTGCTTTACCCAACCTGTAGTGGCCCACGAACTTCTACAGAAGATTACGGATACAACTATTGCCTATTTAAAAGCGAAGGTAAAAGCAGGTGTAAATGCGGTTCAAGTATTCGATTCTTGGGGCGGAATGCTTTCCCCAACGGATTACAATGAATTTTCATGGCAGTACATTCAGCAAATTATCGATGCCTTAAAAGATGAAACTCCCGTTATCGCTTTTGGTAAAGGGTGTTGGTTCGCTCTTGGCGATATGGCAAAATCCGGCGCTGCTGCCCTAGGTATAGATTGGACGTGTTCTGCGCGTAATGCACGCTACCTAACCGGTGGGAAAATTACGTTGCAAGGTAACTTTGACCCCGTTAGATTGTTATCCCCTCCATCAGAAATAAAGAAAATGGTGACCCAAATGATCAATGAATTTGGAAAGGATAGCTATGTTGTAAATCTTGGTCACGGCATATTACCAAACGTACCTGTTGAAAATGCAAAGGCATTTATAGACGCGGTTAAAGAATGGAAACCCGTTAGTTAAATTAAAATGGACATGGAAAACGAAAATAGAGCTATTGCCCGTTTCGAAAGCTTTTCCATAGAACCCATACATGAAAAATACGCCTGGCATATTTGTGATTTCGTAACTATAAATTCCGCACGTTTACAACGATATTTTCCCATAACACTGGCTGCAAATCTTACGCCCAGCCTTTCCCAAATTTTTGTTGAACAGAAAGTCCGTGAATATCAGAAGAACGAGGAATTTTTGTTCGTTCTAAAAGACAATGAAGAACGGACAGTTTGTGGACTGGTGTATATAAAAGAACTGGACTGGGGGAAAAAACAAGCAGAACTGGCGTATTGCATAGGTTACCAATTCCAAGGCAAAGGAATTACCTCCTTAGCAGTTGACACCTTATCAAAATATGCGTTGAAGGATTTAGGTCTGAAAACCCTTCAAATTATTGTTCACAAAACCAATATTGGTAGTATACGCGTAGCTGAAAAATCTGGTTATAAATGGCAAAAGGTATTATTAAAAGAGCATACGCCTCCTAGCGAATCGGCCTTGGATATGGAGCTTTATGAACTTTACGCCTAGAGCCGCTGTTCTTCATAAAGCAATATCTTAATATATAGGACTTTTGTAGTCCTAATCCCTTTCTAGCCTCCTTTGTTTATCGTAAATTCGCTATCAATTCTTACAACGTCTTTTAATGAAAGATAAATTCTTTAGTTACATTCAAAATCTTCAGAATGTTATTACATCTAAGCTTGAAGAAATAGATGGAGTTGCTAAATTTCGTGAAGATATATGGAAACGCCCTGAAGGTGGAGGCGGAAGAACCAGGGTTATAGAAAATGGTGCTGTTTTTGAAAAAGGCGGTGTAAATATCTCCGGTGTTCATGGCGCCCTGCCCAAGAGCATGCAGACCTATTTTGGAGTGGAAGATGCCGATTTCTATGCTTGCGGATTGAGTTTGGTGCTACACCCTAAAAACCCGATGGTGCCTACGGTCCATGCCAATTGGCGTTATTTTGAAATGTATGATAAGGAGGGGAATATTGTTGACCAGTGGTTCGGGGGCGGACAGGATTTGACTCCTTATTATCTTTTTGATGAAGACGCCGTTCACTTCCACTCTGTTTGTAAAGCTGCCTGTGATAATCATAACCCGGACTTTTATTCTACGTATAAAAAGAGGTGTGATGACTACTTCTGGAATGCCCATAGAAATGAAGCACGTGGCATAGGTGGACTATTTTTTGATTATTGTAAGGCTACAGAGGAGATGAGCATGCAAAACTGGTATGATTTTGTAACCGAAGTTGGAAACAGCTTTTTAAACAGTTATGTACCGATTGTCTTAAAAAGAAAAGATTTAGATTATTCCAAAGAGCAACGCAATTGGCAAGAAGTTAGAAGAGGACGATATGTAGAATTTAACCTGGTTCATGACAAAGGCACTTTATTTGGATTGAAGACCAACGGTAGAATTGAAAGTATACTAATGAGCCTACCTCCCCATGTACAGTGGCGTTATGACCATCAACCCAAGGAAGGCAGTAAAGAATTCCAGTTGGTAGATATTCTTGAAAACCCGAAGGAATGGGTATAAATCCTGAATGACTCGTTATGCCAAAAAAAGGAAAAGCAAAAAATACAGTTAACAAAGCCAAGCACACCAAGCTTTTAAATCGGAAAAAAGCAAAGTTGAAACAGGAGAAGGAGACGCGTAAATTACGCCTGAAGGAGATAGCAAAACAAGGCCAAAAAAAACCCTCATCCAAGGAGTGAAATTTTTAAAGACCCCTAATACCGTTTACTTAAGCAATCACTTTATCTCTAAGTTGATTTTAGCTTTTGCAATTCTGGCAATAGGGACTTCCTGTGACACCAAACGATCTAAAAGCGACCTAGAAATAGTATTCACCCAAGACACATTAAATGTAGGTTACACCTACTGGTGGGAAGAATCCGGACCCTTCATTGGGTACTGTGGTAAAGAATATTCCCTTGTTTTTTCGGGTACAATTGTCAACCTTGAAAAAGCCAATAATGATGCCGCCCCTTTATACATTTCACAAAAGGGTACTATAGCAGTGGATGAAGTCTATAAAATTAAAGATATGGGGAATAGCAGTTATGCAAGCCAAAAATTCTTTACTACAGATTGTTTTAGTAACACAAATGCAAGTGTGGGTGATAAAGTACTTGTTTTCTGTTATGATTACGAAGGCGAATTGACTATACCAGGAAATAGTTCAATTATAAAAATAAAAAGTCTGGACCATCCCTTGGTTGGAGCCACCAAACGCTTTATTGATGCCGATGAAGACCCAATTAAAATTAAAAAGGACTCTACCTTATGGTCTGCCTATGGCTACGGCAAAGAGTTAACCCAATTAATACGGTGCAAAGAAAATACCGAACGGATTATTTCCAAGTAATCGCTTTTTCGGAAACCTCCTTAAATTGATGAACCACGTGGGCCAAGCGCGCCTTTAACAACTCTCTTCTGCCTATTTTCGTTCGTGTGTAAAGTAGTTCCGAATTATCAACATGCTTCTTCCAAAAACCGTGAAATTCTAAAGCGTCTTTTTTTCGTTTTCCCAAGTCCTGTGGAACTACATAATAATTACGAACATCCCATTTCCTTTTTACCCAACTAGTACCTATCAATAAATATCTTGGATTTTCAACAGGTGCAAGTATTTCATGTAACAAATTAACGAACAAGGAACTTTCGTGGTTGGTCGCCCCTATTAAATAACAGGCAAAACTACCATTACTATGTTGTTCGGTTTCCACAAGAATTTCTGATTGTCCCACCTGTATCTGTTTCGTTTTTATAAGATAAGCCAATAATGCCTTCCCTATTTTTTCCGTTTTTCTAGTTGAGTTCCCAAATAGGAAATATAATTTAAGTGCTTTATATGTTTTAGGCGCAAAGCCAATTACTACACCTGCCAATAAGAAATATATAAGCTGAAAAATACCCTTATTCAACAATGTACCTATATTCTTAATTAAAAACTCAGGAAGAAACAATCCTAACCCCGCAACTACCTCAATCAACAAATACTGTGCAGCATCTACAGATCGCATCTTTTTAACTTTCTGAAACGATGTCTTTCCCACATAAGGCACTTTCACCTCACGCACCAATACACTACCTTTATCAATAGCCTCATGCCATCTCTTTTTTAGAAGGTCCCGCTCCGCAGCATAGTGCACCATGGTTTCATTTAATGCTTCTAGGTTCGTTTCTTCACCAAAGACCTCGGGAAGTTGCAACCTATCCAATCCATTTTCAATGTAAGCTTTCCCACTAATGGAAACTCCCGAAAAGGCAGTAAACCTTCGTTTCAGTTTTTCCAAATCTTTACCTCCATCATTTATAGTTGGGTCAAGGCATGCTAAATGCCAAATATTTCCCGTTTTAGAAGGCTCAGTTATATCGGACCGAATCGCTCTACCTCGCATTTGGTTTGATGACACAAAGGAACCTACATACGATGCCAAAACCAGAGTGTTTATGGCTGGAGCGTCCCAACCTTCGCCTAGTAAAGCTTTGGTACCGATTAGTATTTTAATTTTTCCTGTCTGAAACAGTTCTGTTACAGCGGCAACAATGCTATTCTTAGCATTCCCAGAAACCGAAATCGTAACAAAATCTGCATCCGCGGCCATTGGTTGCATACCAAAGGAATCCTCACCCAATATTCGCTGAAAACTATCTATAACTGTCTTATGAAGAATTACCAAAGAACCTGTTAGTATCCCCAAATTTTGACTTTGGGCAGATTTAACACGTAGGTATTGAAAAATAGAAACCACGCCCAATTTATTAAGTGCAGTTACTTCATCGCCTTTAAAATCTAGGAACTCTTTCCGGATAAAATCGGTAAGAACAACGGCCTTCAAGTTATCGCCAAGAACCTTTTGTTCCTTTTCAATAATACTATCAATACTTTGTAATTTACTGGGGCTACTCGCCAAAGATTTATACAGCTGCTCATCCCCCACAAAGTTGACCTTGCGTTTTTCGTATACACCAATGCGACTCAAGCGTTTTTCAATAGCATTCAAAACGGGCTCGTACGTAATTAAGGTTTCCCGTTGCACTACCAAAAGCTCCTGGAATAAAATCTCCAACCAATCATAGGTAAGGGTTGGAAAATCTACAGAAGTATTTTCAAATCCCAAGAAAAGTAATTTCTCCTTATCAATCTCGATACCCGCAGCATTTAAGAAAATTAATATGGCGGATAAGAATGAAGGTTTCTCATAAATTTCTTCTAGCACCTCTTCCGTGCTTTTATAAAATGGATGTTCCAAAAGGAGGTTTTGAAAACTCTCGTCCGCTTTCAATTCGTGCATAAACGCAATGATGTTCTCACGGTATTGAACAATATATTTTATCTGTGCTTCTGAGGGTTTAGAGAAATAAATAAAATCCTGATGCGGACAAAGGTCACCGTTCTTTACCAAATCAGGTACTGCAATTTCATCGTCTATCGGCCCACACAGTTCAAAATACTTGTTCAATTCAGCTCCAGAACTATCGTACGGCGGCGTGGCAGTCAATGCTACAACCGTTAAACCCTCAATTTGCTTCAGAAGCATCAAACATTTATACCATTCGTTTTTTAAATGGTGAGCTTCATCTAGAACAACCGTTTGAATGCCATTCCGTTCAATAAACCCAAGTAAGGAATCATCGTCATTATCTAAAAAACGTTTGTTTAGCGCATGCAACGACTGATATGTAGAAAAGGTCAGAAACTGAGGCTCTTTAATATCCGTAGTATAATCCACCAAAGAATTCTCATTTAGAAAAAATGATTCTAAACGATCACGCCACTGGTTTCTAATTGTTAAAGTAGGTGCTAAAACCAAGGTTCTCTTGTTCACCCTTCGTAAAACCTCTATACCCAATATGGTCTTTCCAGAGCCTGGGGGAGCCACCACATGAAGGTGGTTATCCGTTATATGTTCCTCAAAATTGTCAAGAAAATTCTGCTGATAACTCCGCCATTCAAACTTAAAATTCAAGCTATGTTTTAGTTCCGTCAAGAGTTGGTCGTTTTTCCGTTTTTTAGGAGGATTATAAGTAACTTTGGATATTCAAAAATAGGTAAAAACATGTACCCACTTAGAAGAAACCGCAGACTAAGAACAAACGAATCTATCCGAAGTTTAGTGCGCGAAACCATATTATCACCCAAGGATTTTCTGGTGCCGCTCTTTGTAACCGAAGGCAAGGACATTAAGGAAGAGATTCCGTCAATGCCGGATTACTACAGGTTAAGTTTAGACCATTTAGAGGCTGAAGTTAAAGAGCTTTGGAAAATGGGCTTACATGCCGTACTTCTTTTTGTAAAAGTACCGGACAACTTAAAAGATAATAAGGGTACCGAAGCATTAAACGAAGACGGGCTTATGCAACGTGCCATTAAAACCGTGAAGAACGCTTGCCCTGGCATGTTGGTTATGACCGATGTTGCTATGGATCCCTATTCATCTTACGGTCACGACGGAATTATCGAAAACGGGCAAATCCTTAACGATGAAACTTCTGAGTTTTTAGCAGAAATGAGCGTATCTCATGCTTTGGCAGGTGCGGATATCGTTGCTCCAAGCGATATGATGGATGGCCGCATTCTTACCATTCGTGAAGCGTTGGAAGACGAAGGTTTGATCCATACGGGAATTATGAGTTACAGCGCTAAATATGCAAGTGCTTTTTACGGTCCGTTTAGAGACGCTTTAGATTCTGCTCCTGTGGATATCAAAAACGTACCTAAAGACAAGAAAACGTATCAAATGGATTATGCCAACCGTTTTGAAGCACTTAAGGAAACTGAAATGGATGTGGATGAAGGTGCTGATATTGTAATGGTAAAACCCGGGCTTTGTTATCTAGACATTGTACGTGAAATTCGTAATGAGGTTGATGTTCCCGTGGCAGTTTACCAAGTAAGTGGTGAATATACCATGGTAAAGGCCGCTGCCGAAAAAGGCTGGCTGGACCATGACGCGGTAATGATAGAACAACTTACTGCTATAAAAAGAGCCGGAGCCAATATCATTGCTAGTTATTTTGCTAAAGATGCCGTTAAATTATTGGGCTAATAAAACTTCTAAAAATCATTGTTGAGAGTAATTCAGCTTTTATTCTTTATTTTAACCATTCAGTTCGCGCTTGCACAGGAAGGCACTTCTATACCTTTAAACATTGGGCTGAACGATGCATTGGTTTATGGAAATCCCGCTGAAGTTGGACTAGATTCAGCATACATCAACACGAATGTTGAAAAAATAATAACAAATGGTATAAAAAAGAATGCTTTTCCTGGAGCCCAGATATTAGTGGCTAAAAACGGGAAGATAATCTTTCACAAAGCCTACGGCTATCATACGTATGATAGTATACAACCGGTAGCATTAGATGACATCTATGATTTGGCCTCGGTAACTAAAATTACTGCTGCCCTACCAGCCATTATGAAATTGGTTGATGAAGGGAAGCTTGATTTAGATGCTCCTTTTAGTACGTATTGGACACGCTGGAAAAGAATAAAAGACAAGCAAAATATTACATTACGTGAAATTCTAGCGCATCAAGCGAGACTTAAGCCATATATCGTTTTCCTGAATGAAGTTTTCAGGAAAAACGGTAAGATAAAGAAGCGATTTGTTAGAACTTCCTCCAATAGAAGGTTTAAAAACCAAGCCTACGATGGACTTTACGTAAAAAATAGGTTCAACAAAAAAATGTATCGCCTTATTGACCGGTCAGATGTATCCGGAGAAAAGAAATATTCATATTCCGGACTCGCATTCTTAATTTTTCCAGAACTCGTTGAACAGTTGACCGGAGATTCTTTTGAGTATTATCTAGAGAAAAATTTCTATTTACCCTTGAATGCGCCCACTATGGGATTTAAGCCGAAACCTAAGGGGTTTTCCAATGCTATTGTTCCCACCGAAAACGATACGCTCTTTCGTCACACCTTAACGCAAAGCTGGGTGCACGATGAGAATGCCGCTTTATTAGGTGGTATATCCGGCAATGCAGGACTTTTTGCCTCTGCTACAGATTTAGCAAAACTTATGCAAATGTATATGCAATACGGTGTGTATGATGGTAAGCGTTACTTTACAGAGGCTACGGTCAAAGAATTTACACGGGTACAATTTCCTGAAAATGATAATCGCAGAGGTCTTGGTTTTGACAAACCGCTTTTGGGAAATAATAAAAAGCCTTTATCCAAATCCTATCCCGCACCGGAAGTAGGTACAGATAGTTTTGGTCATAGTGGTTTTACGGGCACCTTTGTTTGGGCCGACCCAGAAAACCAAATGGTTTATATTTTTCTGTCCAATCGGGTGAACCCCACAAGAGAAAACAGAAATCTATACCACCTGAATATTAGGCCTGCAATACAGCAAATTTTTTATAAAGCCACATTACCAAGTAAATAAGACCAAGACATTATACTTTAATTTGGTATCTTCGTTTTACTAAAATTCTTTCATGGGCTTATTAATTTTTTACGCTTTAGTATCCATTTTCGTTTCTTTTCTCTGCTCTATTTTAGAAGCAGTACTGCTAAGTATCAACCCTACTTTTGTAAATGTAAAAAAGAAAGAAGGCAAGACCTATGCGGTTACACTAGAGGAATTAAAAAAGGATGTAGATAAACCCTTAATCGCTATTTTAACGCTGAATACTATTGCCCATACCGTAGGTGCCATCCTGGTAGGGGTTCAGGCCAAAGTGGCTTATGCGGAACTATACGGCAGTTCTACACGTAGCATCTTTGGAGTTACTTTTACCGAGGATTTAATGGTAGGTGCAGTCTCTACCATTATGACCATTCTTATTTTGGTTGCTTCGGAAATCATTCCAAAAACAATTGGTGCCACCTATTGGAGACAACTTGCCAATTTCACGGCTAAAGCTCTGAATATTATGGTCATTGCACTTAAATATACCGGACTTCTATGGCTATTGCAGCTCTTCACAAAACTAGTGGGAGGAAAAGGGCATCACGGTAGTGTGCTTAGTAGAGAAGATTTCACTGCAATGACGGATATGGCCCGTGAAGAAGGTGTTTTTGAAAAATCAGAATCTACCATTATTAAAAATCTTTTGCGTTTTGACCAAGTTTTGGTAAAAGATGTAATGACCCCAAGGGCGGTGATGAAAATTGCTTCGGGAAATAAAACCATAGCCGAATTTTTTGAGGCCAACCCTAAAATGCGCTTTTCACGAATTCCTGTTTATGGCGATAAAATAGACCATATAAATGGTTTTGTCCTGAAAGATAATATCCTTGAGGAAATGGTGAACAACAATGGGAACACACCACTTTCAGAAATTAAACGTGATATTTTAATTACCGAAAGGGACACACCCATCCCAAAACTTTTTGACACGCTAATTGCCAAAAGAGAGCATATTGCCCTAGTGGTAGATGAATACGGCTCTGTGAGCGGCCTGGTTACCATGGAGGACGTTATAGAAACGCTTTTAGGGCTGGAAATAATGGACGAGAGCGACAATGTTGCAGACTTGCAAGAACTAGCTCGTAAAAACTGGAATACACGCGCAAAACGCTCTGGAATACTCGATTAATAGTAGTACAAAACAACCGCTATGGAAATTGCTTTTATCCATACTCCCCTTGGGGTTGCCAAACTTGAAGGCGACGACTTAGGCTTGTCATCTATTACTGTATCCGATAAGGAGCAAACCATTTCTACCCACATTCCAAATGCTCTAAAAGATGCCACGGATCAACTAGAACAATATTTTAATGGCACACGGAATAATTTCAATATTAATTTAAACCCCCAGGGAACCGATTTTCAAAAACGGGTATGGAAAGCATTGGAAGAAATACCATTTGGCAAAACCGTCTCCTATTTAGACCTTTCCAAAACTTTGGGCGACGTAAAAGCCATACGTGCGGTTGCGGCCGCAAATGGTAAAAACCCACTATGGATCGTAGTTCCGTGTCACCGAGTTATTGGCAGCGATGGTTCTTTAACCGGTTATGCTGGTGGCCTACACCGTAAAAAGTGGCTTTTAGATCACGAAAGCCCTGTAAAACAACAATCTCTTTTCTAGTTCTAGCAGACTGGTTGGTCTGTTACTTAATAATTCCGTTCTACAATCAACACTAAATCACCTTTCATCTGTACATGATTGCATTTCATGGCATAAGTAAATTCGGTGGGTTCTCGTTGTACAACCTTGTACCGACCATATGGTTTGTTTTCGGTTTTTACTCTTTATTAACCTCAAAATTTACAACAACATCTTGACCGCTATTTTAATCATTTAAAGGCCCACTCTAACCGATGTATAACACATTTTGGAATTAAATTCGGTATTTCAATCACCCTAAATAAAAGCATTACAGCGATGAAACTAAAATTGAAAGCTTCGTGTTAAAGATTTTTCTTATTTTACTTTTTCTATTTTCAACATAAATCATATGCTACAGAAAATAAATCTTGAATATATTCTCTTTTTAGATATCGAAACCGTACCAGAAGAACCCAGTTTTGAAGCTCTTAACGATGAGAAAAAAGAGCTGTGGGAGCAGAAGTCCAGATACCAACGTAAAGACGAATTTACCGCTGAAGAATTTTATGAACGGGCGGGAATCTGGGCAGAATTTGGTAAGATAGTTTGTATTTCCGTGGGATACTTTCGGGTAAATGGCGAAACAAAAACCTTTAGAACTACCTCGTTTTATGGAGAGGAAGACAAACTTTTAAAAGAATTCAAGAATTTATTGAACGGACATTTCAGTTCTCCCAAACATTTACTTTGTGGTCATAACGCCAAAGAATTCGATTTTCCATATATCGCTCGAAGGATGATAATTCACGGAATTGAATTGCCTTATAAACTGAATCTGTTCGGTAAAAAACCATGGGAAATTCCTCATCTGGACACCATGGAACTCTGGAAGTTTGGAGACTATAAGAACTTTACGTCCTTAAAACTATTAGCAAATATTTTAGGCATCCCATCACCAAAACAAGATATTGATGGTAGTATGGTGCGCGAAGTTTATTACAACGAAAAAGACTTAGATAGAATCGTTACCTATTGCGAGCTTGATGTGGTCACCACAGCGCAAGTATTTTTACGTTTACGTGGTGATGAGTTAGTTGAGGATGATAATATTAAAAGCATCTAGAAAAAATCAGGCATTGTATTTCAACTGAATGTACACCGGAAAATGGTCACTATAGCCACCCATATACTTATTACCAACATAAGTGCGAAAAGGTGAGCCCATATACTTTCCTTTAAACTCCGTAAGATAATGTTCATCAAAAATATTGGCATGCGCAAAACTATGGGTTCCTTTTTCAAAGTTTAGAAAACTGTGAGAAACCATAATTTGGTCAAAAAGCATCCATGCCCTTTTGTAATTGGCACTACCCCGCTCTGGCGTAAGTAATTTTTCCATGGGGTTGTACAGTGTTTTGCTCTCCATAAGTGACCGAATACTTTCAGACTTTGGCCCATCGTTAAAATCACCCATAATTATATAATTGGGATTGGCTTCGTTCGCTTCAATTGTTGCCATAAAATCTATTATGGTTTGGGCGGCTAAAAGGCGTTTATGCACGGTTGTAGAATTCCCACTTCTTCGTGAAGGCCAATGATTCACGAAAATATGAACCTCTTCGTTATTCAGTTTTCCTTTTACATAAAGAATATCCCTAGTCGTATCTCTTCTACCATCCTCTTCGTATAGTAACAGGGCAATGGGCTCAGAATGCAACACTTTAAAATGGTCTTTGTGATATATCAATCCGCAATCAATTCCTCTTTCATCGGGCGAATCGTAATGCACATAACTATATTTAATGTCCGCCAAAGGTTCTGCTGCAAGAAGATCCTCCATAACCTGCTGGTTCTCAACCTCCGCAACGCCAACAAGAACTGGCGGACTTTGGGTTTCTGAATTCCCAATTTCAGATATGGTTTTCGCAAGTTTATACAACTTTTTTTTGTACCTTCTTAAAGACCACTTTTTACGGCCCTTTGGAGTAAAATCATCGTCGAGAGTTTTAGGGTCATCTATAGTATCAAATAGATTTTCTAGGTTGTAGAAGCTAATTGTGTTTAAATGGCTTCCCTTTTTCTTTCTGAAAAATGAAAAAATCATAAATTTCTCGATTGGGCTCTTAAAATTACGAAAATAGGTCGGTCAGTATTGCTTAAATTTGCATTTTTAGTTTAGATATGTTAGAAAAGAAGACCATAGATCACGAAAAGGCCGTTTTAATCGGTATTATTAATCGCGAACAGAGCGAAGAAAAAGTTACCGAGTATCTTGATGAGCTTGAGTTCTTAACCTATACCGCAGGTGGAGAAGTTGTACAGCGGTTTGTACAACGAATGGACGTTCCCAACCCAAAAACCCTAATAGGTTCAGGTAAGATGGAAGAGGTAGAAGCATTCGTAAAAAGCAACGATATAGGTTCCGTTATTTTTGATGATGAGCTCTCACCGGCGCAACAGCGAAATATAGAAAAACTTTTGCGCTGTAAAATTGTAGATCGTACCAGCCTCATCTTGGATATATTTGCGCAGCGTGCACAAACTAGCTATGCACGTACCCAAGTAGAACTGGCGCAGTATGAATATTTACTACCTCGTTTAACGGGTCTTTGGACACACCTTGAGCGTCAACGTGGTGGTATCGGAATGCGCGGACCAGGGGAAACCGAAATTGAAACGGATAGACGTATTGTACGTGACCGTATTTCGTTATTGAAAAAGAAACTCACCAAGATAGACCGCCAAATGGAAACCCAACGTGGTAACCGTGGGGCTTTGGTACGTGTTGCCCTAGTAGGCTACACCAATGTGGGAAAGTCTACTTTAATGAACGTTATCAGCAAAAGTGAAGTGTTTGCAGAGAACAAGCTTTTTGCAACGCTTGATACGACCGTTAGGAAAGTGGTCATAGGCAACTTGCCTTTTCTGTTGAGTGACACGGTAGGGTTTATCCGAAAACTACCTACACAGTTGGTAGAGAGTTTTAAAAGTACTTTGGATGAAGTTCGTGAAGCAGACTTGTTACTCCACATTGTTGATATTTCACATCCACAATTTGAAGAGCATATTGAATCCGTCAACAAAATTCTTGATGAAATAGATAGTGCCGATAAGAATACTATAATGGTATTCAATAAAATTGACCAATATAAGCATGCGGAGATAGACGAGGACGATTTAATAACCGAAAGGAACGAAAGGCATTTTACCATTGAAGAGTGGAAAAAAACCTGGATGCAGCGAGTTGGAAATAAGGCTTTGTTTATATCTGCCTTAAATAAAGAGAATCTAGATGAGTTTAGAAAAAGGGTATATGACGAGGTGCGGGATATTCATGTAACCCGTTTTCCGTATAATAACTTTTTATATCCTGAACATTTAGATCAATACTAGCACCTATTTCAGGTTCGCTTACCATTCGTCGGGGATACCGAACAACTTATATTTTTCACAACAGAGTTGAGCCAGTTCACAACAATAATTTAGACAGCTGAGCAAACAGACGTAAGTTTACAGTGTAATTAAGTAATAGTATTGATCCCAAATCGAATCTTGAACTTAACCGAAACAAGTAATGAACCCCAAACCCATTGCTTGACAAAAAAATAATACCAAATTGACCAAACCTACTTGATAAAAAAACCCTCTTAAAAGAGGGTTTTTTTATATCTATAGTTTTACCCCATCTGTTTAAAAGCAAGAAGAACATGCCGTTCATCGAGCACACCTAACAGCTTGTATTTTTCACAACAGAGTTGAGCCAGTTCACAACAATAATTTAGACAGCTGAGCAAACAGACGTAAGTTTACAGTGTAATTAAGTGATAGTAATGACCCCAAATCGAATCTTGAACTTAACCTAAACAAGTACGAATCCCAAATCCGGACTTGACCTACGAAAAGCTTAAAAATTGTGATCCCAAATTGCAATTAAAAGTATAAACAAACCTACTTAACAAAAAAGCCCGTCTAGACGGGCTTTTTTGTTAAGTAGGTTTGTTTTGAAATCTAGTGTACTTTCTGATGTGCATTTCAACCGAGATATGTTCATTTTAACGGATTTCACCACAAAATAAGATAGGTTCACAACAAAAATTTAGCGTTCACCACGTTCCCGCATACATTCGTCTTGTATTTGAAATTTTAGTGTACGTCCCGAATAAATTACTTAAATAAAGTTTGATTTATTGACTGTACAACCAAACTTAACGTATCCTACTTAACTAAAAAAAACGCCCCGATATAGTATCGGGGCGTTTTCATTATATAATCGTTTTCTTTTCTCTTAAAAAGCGTAGTTCAAACCAAAAAGGTAGTAACTCTGCAAGTCGTTATCAATATTATCAAAAGTAGGTGCTGGAGTCGGTACAGGAACAGCCGCCAATGCATTACCCAATGCCTCTTGCTTGTTGTTTCTCAACCCAAATTCAAAACCTACACCAATACCCTTCCATAGTGTATAACCAAAAGAGTTGATCCATGTCCAGTTGGAAAGGTCACCACTCTTGTAGCTCTGAAAAGTAGAGAAGTTAGTCTTAAAATTAATTGCACCTAATTGCTTTGCATAATCCACAACGATTTTAGCACCTGCAGATGATTCATAAGCTGCATCGTTATCAGCAAAAACAAAGTTGTAGTTCAATGGGTGAATAACAACTACCATATCAGGAATAGGAGTCCAAGTAGCACCCACACCAAAATCTAAATAACCAGGGTCATTAAAATTATTGATAATTGATGTACGATATTCCATCAATGCTGAAACAGCAAAGTTTTTATTCAACTTATAACCGTAAAGCGACGTGATATTAAAAACATCTGTTGTTCCGTCAAAACCTTCGTCATCACTTGGGTCATTTTTATCATCTAATTTTACCCATTGCAAATTAACGTTGGCAGAATTTCTCCAGAAGAATTTTTCTCTATCTAAATTAGCAATAGCGTTAACCGTAACCCCTATATTTCCGGCGGAGTTATCTGGTGTTCCCTGTGAATACCAGTTATTAAATTTAGATAGGTTGGCACCAATAGTACCAAATGCTCTTATTTTCCATCCTGGGAAAGCATCAATTTGCCCTTGAAGAGCATCCACCCTACTTTGAATAGCGCTAATGGAGTCTTTTTTCGTAGCTTGTTCAGCTTTTAATTCATCTAATGTCTGGGCAAAACCTACCGAAAAGGTAAGCATAGCCAAAGATGTTAGCAGTAATTTTCTCATGGTTTTTGTGTTTATTATTATAGACACGCAAAAGTACTAATTGTCACTTATTTTAATAACAAATGTCTACTTTCTTTTAAATAAAGGCACTGAAGAACATGCCTCTCCGTACATGAGGGATTTTACTACGGGTTGTAACTTACCTATAATCAATACGTAAGCATTAGGAGGAACAGGCTTGTTACTACAGCCTTTAACAATTACCAATTTATCTTTAAACTCAGTAACATCTAAATTATTTATAACATCAGCGTAAAGAATCGTCTCCAATTCTTCAAGCGAGCCTTTTATATACCGTTTAGTATATGGCTGAAGTTTTGTAGCCAACAACATATATGCCCAACCTGGAACAATAGCATCCGTTGAGCAGTGCAAAGCCACATACGCATCTTGATATTGCGACCAATCGTGAGCTTCAGCACTAGCCCTAAATTCCTTTTCCTTTAAAATAAAGCCTTCTAGCAACCAATCGGAAATATCAAAAATCACACGCTTGCCAGGAAGATAATAATCTTCTAGGTTAAATGTAACCAGTTTACTCTCCGCAACTCTATTGATTATTTCGTCAGCCATATTATTTTATAACAAGCCCAATTCTAATTTAGCTTCCTCGCTCATCAAATCTTGAGTCCATGGTGGGTCAAAGGTAATTTCCACCTCTGCATCTTTAACTATATCCAAGGACTTAACTTTTTCCTCTACCTCGGCAGGAAGAGATTCCGCCACTGGGCAGTTTGGAGATGTAAGGGTCATTAATATTTTAACCTCGTTGTCTTCATTCACGAAAACATCATAAATTAAACCTAACTCATATATATCTACCGGAATTTCTGGATCATAGATAGTTTTAAGTACAACTACTATTTTCTCACCTAATTCCTGGCCATCTATTGTTGTTTCTTCGCTCATTTTCTTGAGATTATTTTTTAAAAATCTGGTAGCACTAAAAACAGCTACCCTAATTTAGTTGTGTTTGGTAAGCTACCGCATACAGCTTCAACTGTTTTATCATACTCACCAAACCGTTTGCCCTAGTTGGGGAAAGATGTTCTTTTAGACCTATTTCATCAATAAAATCCGTGTCTGCATCAATAATATCCTGTGGTTTCTGATTGCTAAAAGCCCGTATTAAAATGGCGATTATACCTTTTGTTATAATAGCATCACTATCAGCAGTAAACACCAACTTATCTTCCTCTAACTCCGCGTGTACCCATACCTTACTTTGACAACCTTTAATAATATTATCTTCGGTCTTATAAGTATCATTAATAAGAGGAAGGCTCTTACCTAAATCAATCATATATTCATAACGCTGCATCCAATCATCGAACATCGAAAATTCGTCTACTATTTCTTCCTGTATTTCCTTTATCTGCATTGTCGTTATTTTGGGCAAAAATACAATAAGTATCTATGGATTTCAACTCTTTAAGAGAATGATAACGCTAGTTGCTATTCTAGCATGCCTTTGGCCCTAACAACGGCAGCGACCAAATCATCTACCTCACTCATAGTATTATAGAAGCTAAAGCTAGCACGAACGGTACCCGGTATTTTATAGAAGTCCATAATTGGTTGTGCACAATGGTGACCAGTTCGTACGGCAATCCCTAACTTATCTAAAATAGAACCTATATCATAAGGATGCAATCCTTCTATATTAAAGGAGATTACGGAAGTCTTGTTTTTTGCGGTGCCGTAAATCTTTAGCCCTTCTATTTTTAAAAGTTCTTGCGTTGCGTATTCAAGTAATTGATGTTCATATTCTGCAATAGCATCAAAACCAATACCATTCATATAATCTAGAGCAGCTCCGAACGCAATACCACCACAAATATTTGGTGTTCCTGCCTCAAATTTATGGGGCAGATCTGCATAGGTAGTTTTTTCAAAAGTTACCTCTGCAATCATTTCCCCACCTCCTTGATAAGGAGGCAATTTATTCAACCATTCTTCTTTTCCGAACAACATGCCAACTCCGGTCGGTCCACACATTTTATGAGCGGAAGCGGTGTAAAAGTCAACATCTAGCTTTTGCATATCCGCTTTAACGTGAGGAGCAGCCTGAGCGCCATCAATCAAAACTGCAGCGCCAGCCTCATGTGCTTTATCTATAATTTGTTCTATTGGATTAATAGTTCCCAACGCGTTTGAAATATGGTTGCAGAAAACCAGCTTTGTACGGTCAGAAAGTAGCTCTTCATAGACATCTATCTTCAGCTCACCCTCTAGGTTCATTGGAATTACCTTTAAAACAGCACCTGTTTTTTCAGCCAACATTTGCCAAGGCACTATGTTAGAGTGATGTTCCATAGCGGAAACCAAAATCTCATCTCCTTTTTCAAGTAGTGTTGTAAATCCGTTGGCAACGATATTTATACTGTGGGTCGTTCCTGATGTAAAGATGATTTCATATGAATTTTTAGCATTAAAATGCTCCTGAATCTTTTGTCGTGCTACTTCGTACTTATCCGTTGCTTCTTGTGAAAGGGCATGTACCCCCCTGTGAATATTGGCATTGTAATTCTGGTAGTAATCTACTATCACATCAATAACCTGCTGTGGCGTTTGAGATGTGGCAGCATTGTCTAAGTATACCAAAGGCTTCCCGTTCACTTCTCTGTTGAGAATAGGAAAATCTTGTCGAATTTTAGTAACGTCTATCATAACAATTATATTGAATACAAAGATACCGACTATGCCTTAAAGTACAGTGTAAATATGCGGGTTTATAAATTTCGGATATTGGTATAAAAGAAAAAATCCAAGATAGTTATCTTGGATTTCATTACAGATTGATATTTTAGTTAAAACCTAAAACCAGCTCCAAACTTTAAATAACCGAGGTTATAATCTACCCCTACATTGGTACCATCATATTCATATGTATCTTTGACGCTTATATAATCATATTGCACTTGTAAAAAGAATCTATCAGTAATGTCGTATGCAAGCCCTAGGTTTACATTTAAGCCCCCTGATGAAACTGTGTTTTTATAGGATTCACCAGAAACTAAACCTTCATATTTAGACTCAATAATGGAATACCCTAAACCTATGCTAGGGTGAAGCTTTGTTAATGCCGGTATGTTGAACTCTGCGAAAACTTTAGGCTGTATCAACCAATTGGTTTCGTCAAAATCCGTATTGGTAGGGCTGACCTGATCATCTATATTTTTTTTGAACACTCCTGCATTAATACCTGCTCCAATTTTTACAATACTTAAATCTAAAAATCGATATTTTACGCCGAGGTCTATAATACCAGGAGCATCATTTCCCAGTTCATCCCCAACAGACAAGGGATAGTTAGCCTCTACACTCCACTTTTGATCTTGGGCCAATACGCTTACACTTAAAAAAAATACTGAAACTGTTAAAAAGTAAAATTTTCTCATCTGAACGATTAATTAAGGGTTTATAATTCGTTCGTAAATCTATAAGTAATTTCCTTCAAAAAAATAACGGCACTCCTAAAGTGCCGTTAAATAATTTCTGTATTTTATGATAATTTTTTGCTAAAAAGCATCTAATATGCTATAGATCAAACCCTAGATTAACACCTAATTTTTTAGCAATCAATTTGTTAATTCGTGTTTTTAGCTCTGGTATACGTACACTTTCCAAAACATTATTGGCAAAAGCGTACATTAATAAAGCACGTGCTTCTTTCTTGGGAATACCACGTGATTGAAGATAGAATAAAGCGTCTTCATCTAACTGGCCAATAGTACAACCATGTGAGCATTTTACATCATCCGCAAAAATTTCCAGCTGCGGCTTAGTGTTAATAGTGGCCTTATCGCTTACCAAAATATTATTGTTCTGTTGAAAAGCGTTCGTTTTCTGGGCAATCTTATCTACTATAATTTTACCATTGAAAACACCTGTAGAACTATCACCATAAATACCTTTATAATCTTGGTGACTCTCACAGTTCGGTTCTATGTGATGGACCAATGTATGATGATCTACATGCTGCTTGTCTCCTAAAATTGTTACCCCTTTCATTGTTGAGTCTATATACTCTCCATTTTGAAAGAAGTTCAAGTTATTACGAGTCAACTTTCCACCAAACGAAAAAGTATGTACCTTAACAACACTCTTACTTTTTTGATCAATATATGTGTTATCTACCAGGGAAGCGGTAGGTGCATCATTCTGAATTTTATAGTAATCGACTATTGCATCTTTAGCCGCAAAAATTTCTGTTACCGCATTGGTCAAAACCTCATTTGATGTCAAACTCTGGTGGCGCTCAATTATTTGAACCTCCGCATTTTCTTCTACTACCACCAAATTTCTGGGCTGTAATAAAATAGACTCCTCATTACCCGTTGCAAAATGAATAATCTCAATTGGCTTTTTAGGCATTTTGTTCTTAGGAATGTAAATATACGCTCCCTCTCTACTAAACGCAGTATTCAAGGTCGTTAACGACTCATCTTTAGATGCTATCTTGTTAAAATAAACATCAATAACAGGTTTGTACATAGGTTTCGTAAGCGCAGAACTCATTAGACAGACATCTACCACATCATGAGTAGTATCTGACAGATATGAGCTATAAATACCGTCTACAAAAACAATTTTATACGAGTCTATTTCATGTAAAAAATACTTTTTTACATCTTTATACTCAAGGGTATTTTCCTGACGCGGAAAAATGCTAAAATCTATCTTCTGAAGACTATTCAAAGAGGTATATTTCCACGCCTCCTCTTTCTTGCTAGGAAAACCTTTAAGTTCAAAATTCTTCATGGCCTCCGTTCGAACATCGTGCACTGAATGCTCAACATCAACGTTGTTCTCAAACGCCATAAATGAAGAAATTAATTTATCTTTTAAATCCATATTCTAATAAGTATTAAGTAATGAGTATTAAGTAACGAGCCTTTGTACTCATCACTTTTACTTTTTACTTCTTAAACTGCAGTTTCCTGCTTTAACCAATCGTATCCTTTTTCCTCTAGCTCTAAAGCCAATTCTTTTCCACCGGACTTCACAATTTTACCATTGTGCAATACGTGAACAAAATCAGGAACGATATAATCCAATAAGCGTTGGTAATGTGTAATTACAATTACTGCATTATCTTTACTCTTTAGTTTGTTAACGCCGTTAGCTACAATACGCAGGGCATCAATATCCAGACCAGAATCGGTTTCATCCAAAATGGCTAATTTTGGCTCTAACATTGCCATTTGGAAAATTTCGTTTCGCTTCTTTTCACCACCTGAAAAACCTTGGTTTAAAGAACGAGACAAGAACTTACGGTCAATCTCTAACAATTCGGATTTCTCGCGAATCAACTTCAACATATCCTTAGCGGGCATATCTTCAAGGCCTCTTGCTTTTCTAGATTCGTTAATGGCAGTTTTCATAAAGTTCGTTACCGAAACCCCAGGAATCTCAACAGGATATTGAAAAGACAGGAAAACCCCTTTGTGAGCGCGCTCTTCCGGAGATGTCTCCTCCAAGTCTTCTCCCTCTAAGGAAACACTACCTTCAGTCACTTCAAACTCCTCTTTACCTGCAATTACTGATGCCAAGGTACTTTTCCCAGAACCGTTAGGCCCCATTATAGCATGAACCTCACCAGCTTTTACCTCTAAGTTAATACCTCTTAATATTTCTTTGTCCTCTACACTAGCGTGTAAATTTTCTATTTTTAGCATTTTGCGAATCTTATTTATTTATCTAACTATACTGCATTTGGCCAAGTACTATCCTACCGACCCTTCTAAACTAATTTCCAATAATTTTTGAGCCTCCACGGCAAATTCCATAGGTAATTTGTTCAGAACTTCTTTACTGAATCCGTTTACGATCAAAGCAATGGCTTTTTCAGTATCAATACCTCTTTGGTTACAATAAAAAATTTGGTCTTCACCAATTTTACTGGTAGTTGCCTCATGCTCTATTTGAGCACTTTTATTCTTTGCTTCTATATACGGAAATGTATGGGCACCACATTCGTTACCCATTAAGAGTGAATCACACTGAGAAAAGTTACGCGCATTCTCTGCGCGACTATTTACCTGCACAAGGCCTCTATAACTATTTTGTGATTTTCCTGCGGAAATACCTTTAGATATAATGGTACTACGCGTGTTTTTACCCAAGTGCACCATTTTGGTGCCGGTATCCGCTTGCTGATAGTTGTTTGTTACCGCAATAGAATAAAACTCCCCAATAGAATTGTCTCCCTTTAAAATACAGGAAGGATATTTCCAAGTTACAGCAGAACCAGTTTCTACCTGCGTCCAAGAAATTTTAGCGTTTTTCTCGCACAAACCCCTTTTAGTAACGAAGTTATACACTCCACCTTTACCCTCTTTATTACCAGGGAACCAATTTTGTACCGTTGAGTATTTTATCTCGGCATCGTCTAACGCAATCAATTCTACAACCGCAGCATGCAACTGGTTTTCATCTCTGGATGGGGCTGTACAGCCTTCCAAATAGCTTACATAACTATCTTCATCTGCAATTACCAGCGTTCTTTCAAACTGACCTGTACCTGCTTGATTGATCCTGAAGTAAGTTGACAACTCCATTGGGCAACGCACCCCTTTTGGAATGTAGCAGAAACTACCATCTGAAAAGACCGCAGAATTTAAAGCCGCATAAAAGTTGTCTTTCTGTGGAACCACAGATCCTAAATACTTCTTAACCAATTCAGGATGTTCTTTTATTGCTTCGGAAATTGAGCAAAAAATGATTCCTTTTTCAGCCAAAGTCTTTTGGAAAGTTGTTGCTACAGAAACCGAATCCATAACAATATCAACCGCAACATTTTGCAATTTCTTTTGCTCGTCTACGGAAATACCCAATTTCTTGTACATCTCCAACAGCTCTGGATCTACGTCGTCTAGCGTTTTATTTGGGTCCGCTTTTACCGGTGCGGAATAATAACTGATCGCTTGAAAATCCGGCTTGGTGTAATGTACATTTGCCCATTCCGGTTCCTCCATCTCTTTCCAAATTTTGAAGGCTTCCAAGCGCCAAAGGGTCATCCATTCAGGCTCTTCCTTCTTTTTGGAAATGGCGATGACGATTTCCTCATTTAACCCATTCGGGAAAGTATCAGACTTAATATCCGTATAGAAACCGTACTCGTACTCCTTAGTTTCGAGTTCCTTTTTTAGTTCTTCTTCTGTATATGCCATTTTTTCCTTTTATACCAATTACACTAAGGCAATTGAATAATTAGTTTCTTAATTGTTCCCGTTTACAACGAGAAACTCTCTCCACACCCACAGGTGCGTTGTGCATTTGGGTTGTTAAAAACAAAACCCTTTCCGTTCAGTCCGCCAGAATATTCTAAAGTTGTCCCTACCAAATAGAGAAAACTTTTTTTATCTACAATAATGCGCACATCGTTATCTTCAAAAACCTTATCGGTTTCATCCATTTTTTTGTCAAAATCGAGTTCATACGATAGGCCGCTACACCCACCACTCTTGACACCTACGCGAACAAAGTCCTTAGAGGCATCAAATCCTCCCTCGGTCATTAAGTCAATCACTTTCTTTTTCGCAGTCTCAGATACTTGAATCATAAGCATTTGGATTTAATCTAAATAGTTCACAAATATACGGCATTAGTAGGGTTTTACCATAAGAACTAACATTATTATAACGTATATTCAAATAAGGTTTTTCTATCTTAATTTGAAACAGCTCGTTTAACTCAGTGCAAACCATTAGCAGTCAGTTTTTCGTTAACAATATTGCGACCACTGCACTCACATTTTGCAAACCAAATATCTCATCACAACTATTGCTACCCTTTCACCAAAATGAAAAGAGAATACTATCGTTGTAACACAAATAAAAATTTAAAAAAACAATGTTAAAGTATTTTAATATTTTTAGAAAAATTTACATCAATTTCCAATGAAAATATCAGGGGTTTCTTTCGTTAAAAATGCCGTTCGTTTTGAATATCCGGTAATAGAATCTATAAAATCCATTTTACCGCTATGTGACGAATTTATAATAGCTATTGGCAAATGTGATGATGGCACATTAGAATTGATTCAGAGTATCAACGATGAAAAAATAAAAATCGTTGAAACGGAATGGGATGATAGCTTAAGAGAGGGAGGCAAAGTTTTAGCGGCTGAAACGAATAAAGCATTAAAACACATTTCAACAGATTCAGATTGGGCATTTTATATTCAAGCTGATGAAGTTATTCATGAGAACTGCTTGACCCCAATTAAGAGAGCAATGTTGGAATCTAAAGATAATAAAAACGTAGACGGCCTACTCTTTAAATATCTTCATTTTTATGGTTCGTTCGATTACATTGGAGCTTCTTCCAATTGGTATTCACATGAAATAAGAGTCATTAAAAATAACGCTAATATCTATTCCTATAAAGATGCACAAGGATTTAGAAAAAATGACAACGAAAAGCTTAACGTAAAATCTATAGATGCTTTTGTATACCATTATGGCTGGGTAAGAGAACCTGAGGCCATGCAAAGAAAACAATCAAATTTTGGTTCGCTCTACAGAGGTAAAAAAGAACTAGAAAAAGCGAAAACAGCCCCCAAAAAATATATCTACGAAAATAGTATACATAAAATAGCTCCTTTCAAAGGCAGTCATCCTAAAATTATCATACCACGGATAGAAATGAAAAACTGGACATTTGACTACGAAATTTCCATGAGCCGCATAAGCCTTAAGGATCGTTCTAAAAAAATATTAAAAAAATACTTTGGCATAGATACCTATTACAAAAACTACAAAATAGTTAAAAGGTAACTGTATTCCCTTAATGAAAGGTTTAATAATATTAACTGCTATTTTCCACTCCTTAAACGATTTGATATAAATTTATACTTCTTACTTTTGCAAAATGCTAGAAGATAAAAATCAAGAACGTACATCTTTGGAAAAATTAGGTGAGTTTGGACTCATTGACCATTTGACCAAAAATTTTGAAATAAAACAGAAGTCGACCTTTAGAAGTATCGGTGACGATGCTGCTGTATTTGACCATAAGGAAAAAACGGTTTTAACAACAGACCTACTTATAGAAGGCGTACATTTTGACCTCAGCTACATGCCCTTAAAACATTTGGGCTATAAAGCGGTAATGGTCAACCTATCCGATGTGTACGCCATGAACGCCACGGCTACTCAAATCACGGTGTCATTAGCCGTTTCTAACCGTTTTCCACTTGAAGCGCTAGAAGAACTCTATGCAGGTATTGCCCTTGCGGCAAAGGTTTTTAATGTAGATTTAATTGGAGGAGATACTACTTCATCCACCTCGGGAATGCTTATTAGCATTACTGCAATTGGAGAGGCAAAAGAAGAAAAAATCACGTATCGTGATGGAGCCAAACCAAACGACCTTTTGGTGGTTAGTGGCGACTTGGGTGCCGCCTATATGGGGTTGCAAGTCCTAGACCGCGAAAAAGAGGTTTTTAAGGTAAACCCAAATAACCAACCGGACCTTTCACCGTACTCCTATATTGTAGAACGACAATTAAAGCCAGAGGCGCGCAAAGATATTGTTCAACTTTTGAAAGACCTAGAAGTGCAGCCTACCGCCATGATCGATATTAGTGATGGACTTTCATCTGAAATTCTTCATATCTGCAAAAATAGCAAGGTTGGGTGCAACCTCTTTGAAGACAAAATTCCGTTAGACCCCACTGTAATTTCTGCATGCGAGGAATTTAATATTGATAGCACTATGGTAGCCTTAAGCGGTGGGGAAGACTATGAACTTCTCTTTACTGTTTCTCAAGACGATTTTGACAAAATTAAAGGTAATCCTAGCCTAACCGTTATTGGCCATATGACGGATGAAAGTGAAGGAGCCCATCTTGTAACCCGTGCAAACACCAAAATAGAATTAACCGCTCAAGGTTGGAATTCTTTTAAGTCCAACGACTAAGCTTTCTTTTTATGAAACAGCATACGAGAGTTAGGAAACTAATTTCGCAATTTTCCGTACTTGCAATAGTATTCTTTCTCTTCTATGCATGCGCCTCCGTTCCCAAGCTCTCCAGTGAAACAGAAAGTATGATTACCGAGGTTATGCATGAACCCATACCTGAGATTGTAACGGGCAAAACTGGTTATGCTATTTCTGACGGCTGGAAGCTTTGGTACGAAAGCATTCCGGCAAAAAAAAACAAAAAAGGCACCGTAATTTTGGTGATGGGCGCTGCAAATGATGCCTTGAGCTGGCCGCCTAGTTTCATTACTAATTTTACTGATTCCGGTTACGAAGTTGTGCGATTTGACCATAGAGGCACGGGGCTGACGGAGCGCTTAAAAAAGACAGATAAAGACTATACTTTAGCACAGATGGCCAACGACCACATTACAATTCTTGATACTCTTAAAGTAGAGAAAGCACATATTGTTGGAGTTTCAATGGGAGGGATGATCGCACAAATAAGCGCCATAGAAAATGAGGACAGGTTTAGCAGCCTTACGTCTATTATGTCTTCTGCCGATCTTTTTGATTCAACCTTGCCAATGCCGTCGCCTGATGTTTTATCTCAAATGATAAGCGCGGTAATCAAATACGGTATTTTTGGCGGTAAAAAAAGCCAGGTAAAGCTTCAATTTGTGCATAAAAAGATTTTAATGGGCGATGCAACAGGCGATATTTCCATAAAACCACTTGCAGAGGCAGCTCTTTATAACCTAACGAAGCGTGATGGATATCATTATACCGCTGGCCGGCAGCATCAAAAAGCTATAGAAGCAGCAAAACCTAGATATGGTGCCCTTTCAAAATTAAAATTACCTGTACTTGTAATTCATGGAAAACAAGATCCCGTTATTCCCATTGAACATGGAAAAAAAATGGCTTCTATTATTCCAGAGGTAGATAGCTTATGGATTGACAATATGGGCCATGATTTACCCGATGCAAAAATAGACCTCATCAGTACTAAAATTTTGAAAACGATAGAATAAAAAAAACATCCCAACAACCTAAAAATAAGATATTTACTACCGTTTTTACCAAGTTTTTAAACAAAAAATTCCCGAAAATAAAGGACATACCTAACTTATACTGTTGTGGGGCGAACGACAGTGGAGAACGAGGCTGTTTCCTAAATTTCCGGAAATAAGTTTAAAATTCCGAGGGTTTTACGGCTCAGAATTTCGGTGCCAAAGCATAGTTAGGCGGCATGCTCTGCTGCCCTATGTCTTTTCTGAAATATATTTTCTAAGGTTTTATTGATATCCTGCAGTTCTGGGGTAAGTGTTGAAAGATTTCCACTTACGTCTGTTGTCACTTGTTTTCCACAATGGATACATTTGTACTCTTTAATGTGGAGGGTCACTTTTTTTGACACCGTGTAGTGATGCCCGAATAAACTGCAAAAAAACTTCTTCATGGTTGTAGGTTTAAAAACGCATCATCGGTCCTTGGGAAACCGCTTCTGCAAAAATTTGGGTCTGATCGTTTAAGTGTTTTTTAAGGCACTCTTTTACTTGAACGCCATCATATCTTTTTTTATTGGATGCCATTCTCTCAATGTGCCGTTTTTTCGATGAAATACATTTTATTCGATGAACAACACTTTATAATCGGCCTTTTCTACATTTGTTATCAGGTGAATTTACGGTATCTTACGGCGATTTTAGTAGTTTCCAAAAAACATGAAGGTTTAATTTTGTAGTTCATCGATATCGATGAATAACCTCCCATTTTTTCGATGAAGCGTAAACCTTAATAAAATCTACAGAAATGATCTTCAATATAACTCATATCAATGTTTGTCATAAATAAGGAAACCAAAGAGGTCCTAGTTACTGCATTTGCACTGTTCTCATTATTCTTTGGTGCCGGCAATCTTATATTACCTCCACTGCTGGGTAATAAGTCCGGTGAATTGTGGTGGCTCGTTGCTTTGGGTTTTTGTGCTTCCGCTGTACTTATTCCTATAATGGGTATTATGGCACACGCCAAACTGCAGGGCACCATATTCGACTTTGGCAAGAAAGTCTCTCCTACTTTTGGACTTATTTATTCTTTACTCATTTACATTATTTCTATTAGTCTGCCCTCTCCAAGAACGGCTGCTGTAACGCACGAAATGGCTATCCAACCGTTTTTTGACTCGCCGCCCCTTCTAACCAGTATTATATATTTCTCGCTGGTTTTTGTATTTGTTATCAATCGGTCAAAAATTTTGGATATTCTTGGCAAGCTTCTGACCCCTGCCATTATTCTTATTTTATTCCTTATTATAGGTACAGCTATTTTTTCGTATGATTTTGTTTTCAACGAGACGGTATTTCCAAATCCATTTTCTGATGGTATCCTTGAAGGGTATCAGACCTTTGACGCCATTGGAGCCGTAGTTGTAGGCGGTGTAATTATTGTATCCATCAATCTAAAGAAAAAGAATGCTTCTTACGATGAAAAGAAAAGGTTGATCAGGCGTTCAGGTAGGTTGGCCGGTCTAAGCCTGTTTCTTATCTACGCCGGACTTATTGTTACCGGGGCACTTATGCAAGGTGAATTTAGTGCAGACGTTTCACGAACAGCTTTATTGAGTGGAATCAGCTTAAAGACTTTGGGTGGTACCGCCAATCTGTTTCTGAGTATTTTGGTAAGTCTTGCCTGTTTTACCACTGCCGTGGGAATAGTTACAGGAACTGCAGATTTTATAAAATATAGATTTCATGATTCACAGCCCGTATATCTAGCAACAGCTATATTGGGTTGTGTTTTAGGAATTTTGATGGGACAATTTAATGTAGGATATATTATTGCCGTGGCCTTACCGGCACTTATGTTTATCTACCCCATTACTATTGTACTTATTCTTTTAAATATAGTGCCGAATAAATTCGCTTCCGAAAAAGTATTCAGAGCAGTGGTGATAACCACCATTATTTTTAGCGTTCCTGATTTTCTGGGAAGTATTGGACTTACAGAAACTATTTCCAAAGTCCAGTTTTTTATTCCATTAAGTCCTTATAGTCTAGGATGGGTATTACCAGCAGGGGTCGTTTTTGTTGCAGCAAATCTCTTGCAAAAAAAGCAATCATAAACGACCCCGACGGGTATTACTTTAATATAAAAAATGAAAGCTTGATCAATTTACTTATTCATCAACTCTTCAATCTCATCAACTTCAATAGGAATATTGGCCATTAAATTAAAGGGCTCTCCTTTTTCTTGGATGACCACATCATCTTCTATACGGATACCCATTTTTTCTTCAGGGATATAAATACCAGGTTCAACTGTGAAAACCATATTCGCTTCCATTGGTTTTTTCAGTTCCCCGTAGTCGTGGGTGTTCAATCCTATATGGTGACTAGTTCCGTGCATGAAATACTTTTTGTACGCTGGCCAGTCTTTGTTTTCATTCCGAACGTCAACCTTATCCAATAGACCTAAACCTAAAAGCTCTGAAGTCATAAGTTTACCACATTCTACATGATAATCTGCCCAAATTGTACCAGGCACCAACATTTTTGTTGCTTCATTTTTTACTCTAAGAACGGCTTCATAAACCTCTTTCTGTCGTGGTGTAAATTTTCCGTTTACAGGAATGGTTCGCGTTAAATCAGATGAGTAGTTGGCATATTCAGCGGCAGTATCCATCAAAATTAAATCCCCACTTTTACACTGTTGATTGTTTTCAACATAATGTAATACGTTGGCATTGTTTCCGGAAGCAATGATAGGCGTATATGCGAACCCTTTAGAACGGTTGCGAATGAACTCATGCAAAAGTTCTGCTTCGATCTCATACTCCCAAACTCCCGGTTTGGTAAAATCAAGAACACGTCTAAAACCTTTATCCGTAATATTACAGGCCGTCTGCATCAAATCGATTTCTTCTGGCTCTTTCACTCCACGGATCTTTTGTAGTATAGGGTTGCTCTTTGCAACTCGGTGCGCAGGAAATTTTTGTTTGCAATCTATTATAAAACGATCTTCCCTCGTTTGGGTCTCTACCGCCTGTCTATAATGCTCATTTGTGTTGAAATATACGGTTTCGGCCTCCGTCATCAAATCAAAAAATACCTTATCAAAATCCTGTAACCAATAAATGGTTTCAATACCCGACACTTCGGTTGCTTTCTCTTTGGTCAATTTCTCACCTTCCCAAACGGCTATATGTGCATTTGTTTCTCTTACGAATAAGATTTCACGATGTTTTTCAGCTACGGCATCAGGAAATAAAATCAGCATAGTTTCTTCCTGGTCCGCGCCGCTTAAATAAAAAAGGTCTCTATGCTGTTCAAAAGGCAAAGTGCTATCCGCACCAATAGGGTAAATATCGTTGGAATTGAAGACGGCTATGCTATTTGGCAGCATTTCCGCCATAAATTTCTTTCTATTTTTTATAAATAGACTACTCTTTATTTGCTCGTACTTCATATCAATTTTGAATTTTATCAAAATTAATGATTTACAACTACCCGCAAATGGTAAGACCCCAAAGGTTTGTTAAAACCTTTGGGGTCCATAATTAAAGTTGGTTATGTTACTTGTTCAATTGTCCGAACCTGTTTAAACTGAGAACGAACCTTATATTATATAGAGTAGCACAGGATAAATCTTATACTTTGAACTTTAACACTTGAATAAATTAACAAAATTTTAAGCTAGGACACAATAGAAACTACGATTTTTAACTGTTTTCTCGTTAACTGTTAGTATATCAGGGTTTACTTGTAAGTATAATCTGTACTTTACGGTTGTAAGACTGCATTTTAATCCAGTTTTGTCTACTTTCATCTTAAAGAAAATCTATTTTATGAAATTTTCCATCGCTGCCTTATTCCTCTTTTTGGGCTCACAAATGTTTGCACAAATTACGCCTACATCCGCAGAAAAGATTTCAAAAGCTCTTCTTCTAAAGGAACAGATGACGTCCACATCCTTGGTAAAAAATATACCATTACAGAATATTGGACCCACCGTTATGAGCGGAAGAGTTGTGGACCTAGATGTCAACCCAGATAATCCCATAGAATTCTATGCTGCTTATGCCAGTGGTGGACTATGGTACACCAATAATAATGGAACATCTTTTACCCCGGTAATGGACAATTCTGAAACGCAAAACATTGGTGATATTGCCGTGCATTGGAAAACGCATACAATTTGGGTAGGGACAGGCGAAAACAATGCCTCAAGGTCTTCTTATGCGGGTATCGGAATTTTAAAATCTACGGACCGCGGTAAAACGTGGCAGCATATGGGTTTGAACGATTCGCATCACATTGGTCGCATTCTTATTAACAATAAAAATCCAAATGAAGTTGTAATTGGGGTTACCGGACATCTATATTCCGCAAATACTGAACGAGGGATTTACAAAACCTCAGATGGTGGCAAAACATGGAAAAAAACACTGTTTGTGAGCAATACAGCGGGAATAATCGATATAGCTAAAACTCCAAATAACTTCAATATTTTATACGCTTCTGCTTGGGAAAAGGATAGAAAAGCATGGGATTTTCTTGGGAATGGAAATGATTCAAATATTTATAAAAGTACGGATGGAGGAACTTCATGGGAGAAAATTTCTACGGATGCCAGTGGCTTTCCTACTGATTACGGTGTTGGTCGTATAGGGCTAGCGGTTTACGATGAAAATACGGTTTATGCCCTTCTTGACAATCAGAACCACCGTGAGAAAACCGAAGATTCAGATAAAAAAAGTGAGGAATTATCTAAAGAAGATTTTAAATCAATGTCCGAGTCGGAGTTTCTAAAACTAGATGACAAGAAGCTTAATGCCTTTCTTAAAACCAATAATTTTCAGGAAAAATACCGTGCGGAAAATGTGAAGCAAATGATTCGCAGCGGTGTAGCAAAACCCGCAGATATTACTACGTATTTGGAGAATGCGAACACTTCTCTTTTTGATACGCCAGTAATTGGCGCCGAAGTGTATCGTAGCGATGATGGTGGCAAAACCTGGAAAAAACAAAATGAGGATTATATTGACGGATTACTATATAGCTACGGCTACTATTTTGGAGAAATACGGGTAGACCCTAATTATATAAATAAAATATATTTGGGAGGTGTGCCCATTATAAAATCCGTTGATGGGGGTAAAACCTACACCTCTATCAATGGAAAGAACGTACATGCCGATCACCATGCGCTATGGGTGAACCCTCAAAAGCCTGGCCACTTAATTAACGGTAATGATGGCGGAGTGAACATTTCTTATGACGATGGTGCAAATTGGATTAAAAACAACTCACCCTCCGTTGGGCAGTTTTATGCAATAAACGTGGACAACCAAGAGCCCTATCATGTGTACGGAGGCCTTCAGGACAATGGTGTTTGGGAAGGTCCACATAATGCGAAAGAAGATTCACAATGGCATCAAACCGGAGAATATCCTTGGAAATCCCTTATGGGAGGTGACGGCATGCAGATAGCGACTGATAGTCGCAACCATACTACTGTATATACCGGATATCAATTTGGCAATTACTATCGTATTAACAAAAATAACGGCAAGCGATACTACATTCAGCCAAAACATGAATTAGGGGAAGTGCCTTACCGCTTTAACTGGCAAACCCCAATTCTCTTATCACCCCATAACCAAGATATTCTTTATTTAGGGGGAAACAAACTACACCGATCCATGAACCAAGGTGATGATTGGGAAACTATTTCACCAGATCTGACCCATGGTGGCAAAAAAGGTAACGTAGCATACGGTACGCTCACAACCCTTTCGGAATCACCTTTTTCCTTTGGATTGCTTTATGCAGGTAGTGATGACGGACTCATACACATCTCAAAAGATAGTGGAACCAATTGGGACAACATTTCAAAAAATATAGATTTATCTCAGTTTTCGAACCTTAAGAACTCACAGAACGGCCCTAATCTTTGGGTGAGCCGTATTGTAGCTTCCAAACACAAAAGAGAAAGGGTATACGTTAGCTTAAACGGATACCGCTGGGATGATTTTACGCCTTATATTTTTAAAAGCGAAGATTATGGAAAGACATGGACGACCATTTCTTCTGGAATTCCTGATTCGCCCGTAAATGTAATTATCGAAGATCCCGAGAACGAAAACCTCCTCTTCGTCGGCACCGATAACGGACTCTACACTTCTTTTGATCAAGGCAATTCTTGGGAAGTTTTCCAAAATGGAATGCCCAATGTTGCCGTTCATGATTTAGTAATTCAACCGGAAGCCAAACACCTGTTAATTGGCACTCACGGACGAAGTATTTATAAGGCTGATATTTCGACCTTACAAAAAATGACATCGGAACTACTTGCTAAAGATGTACATGTTTTTAAACTAGATGACATAAAACACTCCGATAACTGGGGAAACGCTACCAACACTTGGTCTAAACCGAATACACCTGGGCTTGACATCACTTTCTATAGTTCTAAAGAGCAGAAATTTACGGCGGAAATTCGTACCTCCGAAGGTATTATAGTAAGTGAAACATCGGTTAATGCTGATAAAGGACTAAATATTCTTTCTTATGATCTAGCTTTTACGAAAGAGGGGAAAGCATCGTATTTAAAAAAGAATAAACAGAAACTTGACGTTGCAAAAGACGAGAAAACCTATTTGCCGAAAGGTGAATATACAGTACAGCTGAAGGTCAATAAAAACCATTCAGAAGCTACCTTCATCATTGATTAGGCATTGACAACTTGGGTATAAAACAAAATAGAGCCCCGAAATCGGGGCTCTATTTTTAAGTAGGTTTTTTTGATTTTCCCAGTGGGGACCGGTATTTTTTATAAGCTCTGTAGGTTAAGTAGCGGACTTGGGATTCGTTACTTGTTTCGGTTAAGTTCTAGAGTTGATTTGGGGTCATTGCTATCACTTAATTACACTGTAAACTTACGGCGGTTTTCCTGCTCTCCTAAATTATTGTTGTGAACTAAGGCAAGTCTGTTGTGAAAAATACAAACGGTTCATTTCATCGATGAAAGACACTGTTTCACAACAAAAAGCCCTTGTAAAAACAAGGGCTTTCAAATTAAATATTAGGCATTATATTCTTAAGCGTGCTGTTCTTCATGCTTACCTTCTTTAATTTCTTCAACTAACTTAGAGTTAAAGGCCGGTAAATCATTAGGATTTCTACTGGTTACAAAACCTTGGTCTACTACAACCTCTTCATCTACCCACTGCGCTCCGGCATTGACTACATCGTCTTTAATAGAGTTAAAGCTTGTCATTTTACGCCCTTTTACAACGTCAGCGCTAATTAGTGTCCATGCCGCATGACATATGGCCGCTACTGGCTTTTCTTGCTTAAAGAAATCTCTAACAAAGGTCAATACCTTTTCTTCTCTTCTTAGCTTATCAGGATTGATTACCCCACCTGGTAACATCAATGCATTATAATCATCGGCAGTTACCTCATTAATGGTCTTATCTACTTTATAGGAATTGGACCAATTGCCATCTGCCCATCCTTTAATTTCTCCTGATTCTAAACTTACTATATCTACCTGAAAGCCTTCCTTTTCCATAGCTTCCTTAGGAGATTTTAATTCACTTTCTTCAAATCCATTTGTAGCTAAAATTGCTATCCTCTTCATATATGTTGTATTTTAAATGATTATTAATTTATTTCACTTGCAATATAACCTCAACATACAGAACTCCTTGACGGTAAACCTGATGATTTTTGCTCTATCCATAAGCTTCTAAATGTTCAATTACTTCTGCCAAACATCTATCTAATTCTTTCTTCACTTCGGTCTCCCAAAAACGAAATACCTTATACCCTAAACGTTCTAATTCGGCATTGACTTCTTCATCGCGCTGCATGTTCCTTTCTATTTTAGCAATCCAGAATTCGCGGTTAGTCTTCACCTTGGGTTTTCTTTCTTCCCAATTGTGGCCGTGCCAATATTCGCCATCTATAAATATGACTGTCTTGTACTTTTTTAATGCGATATCAGGCTTACCGATCAGTTTTTTATAATCAATGCGATACCTATAACCTGCGGCATAGAGTGCTTTTCTAAAAGCCAGTTCAGGCTTGGTGTTCTTTCCCCTTATTTTGCTCATGATTTTAGAACGCTTTGGGGTCGTGTAGAAACCCGATTCTTCATTGAACCGAGGGACTTTAATTCGTTCTTTGGAATATGCTTTGGACATACTTTAAAATAACAAAAAATCCCAAACTCCATAAATAGGAGTTTGGGATTTTCTATATCTAAAAGAGTGCGGTAAACACTCGTACTGTCTTATCCTTTGGTAGTCGCACTTAAATATTCACGATTCATTCGGGCAATGTTCTCCAAAGAAATTCCTTTAGGACATTCTATCTCACATGCACCGGTATTGGTACAGTTTCCGAATCCTTCCAAATCCATCTGACGCACCATGTTCTGTACTCTATCTACTGCTTCTACCTGCCCCTGTGGCAACAAAGCAAACTGAGATACTTTAGCAGAAGTGAACAACATAGCACTTGCGTTCTTACAAGCTGCTACACAAGCACCACAACCAATACAAGTAGCGGCATCCATAGCTTCGTCTGCTGCATGTTTATTGATAGGCGTAGCATTAGCATCAACTGTATTACCAGATGTGTTTACAGAGATGTAACCACCAGCTTGCTGAATTCTATCAAAAGAACTTCTATCTACTATTAGATCGTTTATTACTGGAAATGCAGTTGCACGGAAAGGCTCAATAACAATAGTATCACCATCATTAAACTTACGCATGTGCAATTGACACGTGGTCACCAAACGGTCAGGCCCATGAGGCTCACCGTTTATCTGCAATGAACATGCACCACAGATTCCTTCACGACAGTCATGATCAAATTGTACGGGCTCATCTCCTTTGTTAATCAATTCTTCATTAAGAACATCTAACATTTCAAGGAAAGACATATCGCCTTCTATACCTTTTATGGGGTAGGTAACCAATTCACCTTTGGCGTTGGCATCTTTTTGACGCCATATTTTTAAATTAAGCTTCATAGTTATCTATTTATAACTTCTTGTCTTTAATTCGATATTCTCGTAGTTCAACTCTTCCTTATGCAAAACTGCATCTTTAGGCTCTCCTTTGTATTCCCAAGCGGAAACAAATTTAAAGTTCTCATCATCACGCAATGCTTCTCCTTCCGCAGTTTGGTACTCTTCTCTAAAGTGGCCACCACAAGATTCATTTCTTGTTAATGCATCTTTAGCGAACAGTTCACCCAACTCAAGAAAATCTGCCACACGGCCTGCTTTCTCCAATTCTTGGTTCATTCCGTCTGCTTTTCCAGGGATTTTTACATTCGCCCAGAAATCAGCACGGAGGGCAGAAATCTCATCTATGGCCTCTTGCAAGTGCTCTGCATTTCTAGCCATACCACACTTGTCCCACATGATTTTACCCAATTTCTTGTGATAAAAATCAACTGAATGCTGACCGCTACCCGCCATCAACTTGTCCAATCGATCTTGAACAGCCTTTTCAGCCGCATCAAATTCTGGGGAATCCGTTGGGATAGCTCCTGTTCTAATATCTTTGGAAAGGTAGTCTCCAATAGTATAAGGAAGCACAAAATAACCATCTGCAAGTCCTTGCATTAATGCGGATGCCCCCAAACGGTTGGCTCCGTGATCACTAAAGTTAGCCTCACCGGCACAGTAACATCCTTCTATAGTTGTCTGTAAGTTGTAATCTACCCAAAGACCTCCCATTGTATAATGAACCGCAGGGTATATCATCATAGGCGTCTCATACGGATTCTCATCTACGATTTTCTCGTACATCTGAAAAAGGTTACCGTATTTCGCTTCGATAACTTTTTTACCCAAACGCGTTATTTCTTTATCATCGGCATTTTTAATACCGTGAGTCAATGCCTCTTCTTCTCCATAACGTTGAATTGCAGAAGCAAAATCCAAATAAACGGCCTCACCTGTTTTATTTACACCAAAACCGGCATCACAACGTTCTTTAGCGGCACGTGATGCAACATCACGAGGCACCAAGTTACCAAACGCAGGATATCTTCTTTCTAAATAGTAGTCACGATCTTCTTCTTTAAGCTGAATAGGCTTCAACTTACCTTCTCTAATGGCAATGGCATCATCTTTACGTTTTGGAACCCAAATACGCCCGTCATTACGAAGCGACTCTGACATTAAGGTCAGCTTAGATTGGTGATCTCCGGAAACCGGAATACAAGTTGGGTGAATCTGTGTAAAACAAGGATTAGCAAAGAAAGCCCCTCTACGGTGTGCTCTCCAGGCCGCCATTACGTTACTACCCATTGCATTGGTAGACAAGAAGAATACGTTTCCGTAACCTCCAGTTGCCAAAACCACAGCGTGAGCAGAGTGACGTTCAATTTTACCCGTAACCAAGTCACGTGCAATGATTCCTCTTGCTTTTCCATCAACAAGAACCATATCCATCATTTCATGACGGTTAAACGATTGTATCTTACCACGGTTGATCTGTCTGTTCATGGCAGAATAAGCACCTAATAAAAGCTGCTGCCCTGTTTGCCCTTTCGCATAAAACGTACGAGAAACCAAAACCCCACCAAAAGAACGGTTATCTAACAATCCGCCATATTCTCTTGCAAAAGGAACCCCTTGCGCAACACACTGGTCAATAATGTTAGCCGACTCTTCTGCCAAACGATATACGTTAGCTTCTCTAGAGCGGTAATCACCACCCTTTATGGTATCGTAGAAAAGACGATAGGCACTATCCCCATCACCTTGATAATTTTTTGCTGCGTTAATACCACCTTGAGCTGCAATAGAGTGTGCCCTACGTGGTGAATCTTGGTAACAAAATGTTTTTACGTTATAGCCCAATTCCGCTAAAGTAGCAGCGGCAGAACCACCTGCAAGCCCGGTACCTACAACTATAATATCTATATTACGTTTGTTAGCTGGGTTTACGAGATTAATATCGTTTTTATGTTGGGTCCATTTAGCGGCCAATGGCCCTTTTGGAACTTTTGAATCCAATATGCCCATAATTAATGTGTTATTGGGTTAAAATGATGGTAAAGAGCGATGAAAATAAATCCTAATGGAATCGCTATTGAATATATTTTTGTAAAAGTCTGGATACCTGCAGAGTACTTATTGTTCACCCCTACGGTCTGGAAAGACGAAGCAAAACCATGCCATAAGTGCAAGGCCAACAACACAAATGAGATAACATAAATGATGGTACGCCAGAAAGGCTGGAATTTATGTACAGTTTCCTCTAAGTAACGTGTGGGGTCCTCTGGGTTAGCAGCTATGTATTTATAGGATATCTCTTGTACCCAAAAGTCGTACAGGTGAAGGCCTAGAAAAGCAAGAACTACCAAACCGGTAATTATCATGTTCCTGGACATCCAAGAAGCATTGGCACTGCCTTTATACTGCTTATACTTTATTGCTCTTGCTTTATTGTTCTTTAATTCTAGTGCAATACCCATTGCAAAGTGAACGATTACACCAGTAATAAGGATAGGCTGCAAGAGATATTGCACCAATCCGTTGTAACCCATAAAATGCGACCACTCATTAAAAGTATCGGGGGCAATTACAGAGGTAATGTTAATGACAAAGTGTTGTGCTAGAAAAAAGACCAAAAAAAGACCCGATAGGGCCATGACCACTTTTCGGGCTATCGAAGATTGTATCAATCCGCTCATTTTATATTACGTTGGAGTTAGTTTAAAAGACTGCATACAAAATTAGGTCATAAGCTTGGCTTTAACAAACTTTATGGATGTTTAGCAAAGTATTTAGAAACGTTTTAAGTAAAAGATTTAAACCCAGAAGCTAATAGTGATTGGCTTTGGAAATTTTCTATGTGTACATTTGTCCATCAATTTACACTTCTTGTTTACGGTATATACATTTTTTGACCGATATTAAGGGTGAAAACGTACTCAGAGCTACACTACTATGGATATTGGTCTTCTTTCCGTAAGCATGAATGTCTATTCTACCCAAAGAATAGCAAACGAAGCCAAAAATTTAGGGCATTATATTGAATGGGTAGACCATACCAAGTGTTCCGTAAAAATAGGTAATGGCCAACCTCAAGTATTCTTTAGGGAAGAAAATATAATTGATGCTTTTGATGCCATTATTCCGCGTATAGGCACTAAAGTCACGCGCCATGGAGCGGCCGTTGTAAAACAATTTGAGATGAACGAGGTTTTTAGCTCGGCACATTCACAAGGAATTTCCAAAGCCAGAAACAAGGTAAAGGCACTTCAGTTTATGGCAAATAAAGGAATTCCTATTCCGGACACCTTGTTTTCCATAGACCCTGACAATATTGAGCAACAGATTGAATTATTGGGAGGTACTCCTCTCATAATAAAACTACAGGAAGGCACACACGGGCTAGGCGTTGTTTTGGCAGAAACTAAAAAATCTGCTAAATCTATTATTGATACTTTTTATAAAATGGATACCAGTATTCTCTTGCAGGAGTTTATTGAAGAAAGTAATGGCGAAGACATTCGTGTTTTTGTGGTTGGGAATAAAGTTATTGCGAGTATGAAGCGTAGAAGCGGAAATGATGAATTTAGATCTAATGTTCATCGTGGTGGAAGCACCGAAGCTGTGCAACTCACCAAAAAAGAAGAAACCATGGCACTAAATGCGGCCAAATATATAGGACTTGGTGTAGCCGGCGTGGATCTCATCCGTTCAAAAAAAGGGCCATTGTTAATTGAAGTGAACGCCTCACCCGGTCTTCAGGGGATAGAAGCAGCTACCGGTGTTAATATTGCTAAAGAAATTGTGCGGTTCGTAGAACGAAACTGTAGAAAAAAGAGAAAGTAAACATAGAAAAAAGGAACATCGGGAGCATATATGGAAACCAATAAAACAATTACCATTGAGGGCGAAAGCGTAAAGCCTGGAGAGACAAAACTGTTGAATATTAGTATTGACAGGCTTCCTACTGGAACCTTAATAGACATACCAGTTTACGTTTTCAATGCCAAAAAACCAGGCCCAACTCTTTTGGTACAAGCGGGTCTGCATGGGGATGAAATCAATGGTATTGAAATTGTACGCCGTATGTTATCTGAAAAACGGTTCAATATCACTAGAGGCGCAGTAATTGCCGTTCCCATTCTGAATATCTTCGGATTTATACATTATTCAAGAGATGTTCCTGATGGCAAAGATGTAAACCGTAGCTTTCCTGGGTCAAGAACAGGCTCAATGGCCGGTAGAATTGCTTATCACTATACCTCAGCTATTCTTTCTCAAATAGATTATGGAATAGATTTGCATACGGGCGGAGGTCAACGGCATAACTTTCCTCAAATTAGATACACCCACAATGATGAGCAAAGTGAAAAACTGGCCAAGGTATTCAATGCCCCAATTTCATTTGCATCCAAACTTATAAAAGGCTCGTTTAGAAATGCGGCTTTTTTATTGAAAAAACCTACGGTGGTTTTCGAAGCAGGTGAAAGTATGCGTTTTGATGAGTATTCCATTATTGAAGGCATGCAAGGAATTCTCAACGTCATGAAGCACCTTGATATGGTTACGACCCTAGACCCCAAATATATTGAACGGAACAATACCGTTCATCTTGGCGAAAGAAAATGGTTGCGTGCACCAACTGCGGGTATGTTTGTTCCCAGTATATCCAACGGAAGTGAAATTCAAAAAGGACAAGTTTTAGGCATTGTATCCGACCCTTACGCCAAAAGAAAGAAAACCGTAAAAGCGCCTTTTGATGGTCTAGTTTTTTGCATCAATCATCAAGCTGTAGTCAATCAAGGGGAAGCTTTATTTCATATTGGGAAACCTACCAATGAAGGTGTCATACAAGCGGATAGATAACAGACATTCGTCCGATATCCTCGAAGTTTAGTCGAGTTGGCAAAGAGTAGGTGATTCATCAACATTAAAAGCGCATTAAAAAAAACCGACCAACAGGTTTGTTTGGAATTCCTTTTACCGATAGACATCAAGAAATACGGTCGTTCATCGACCAATAACAAGCGAAAAACGAGGCTTTGCCCAAGAGCAGGTCACTTTAGCAATGTATAAATTAGACTATGCAGTCGGTTTTGTGAAATAACTCTTTTCAAACCAAAAAAGCCTATTTTTCCATATCCTCTAGCTGAATTTCCAGTGCCTTAGTAGACAACTGAACTTCAATTAAAGAGAGCATCAACGACACCATAAGAGCCAAAAGACTGATGCCAAAAACGAGGTTGGCCCAAAAGCCGAATTCCAGATAAATTAAACTCATGGTAATCACTGCCAATAAAAAACTGAATATTGCAGTCGCCTGCATATTCTTGATTATGGACAAACGCTTTCGCAACTTTTTTACCTGTAGGGCAATCGCAGGAGAAGAAGTTTCTTCATACTTCTGATGCAATTGCCTGATCAAGGCAGCAATGGCTAAATATCGTGCATTATACGCCAACATAGTTAGTGAGATTGCCGGAAAGAGCAAAGCAGGAATGCTTAATGTAAGCTCCATATTATTTATTGATCTTTCTTGAACTTGTTTTGTCGGCAGTTGGGAAATCCTCTGGAATCGCTTGTGTTACCTTTCCTGTAGCGGCCCATTCAGCGCCTCTAAGCATACTGGTTAAAAAGCCAACACATTCCACCGAGTAATCCACATGCCCCATAATATTATGGAATATGCGCCCTTTACCATACTCTAAAGACATTAAAGCAGGTTCATGCCTATCAGTGCCTTTATTTTCCGGATCGGAATATGCCGTTGCTAAAACCTTCATATTCTCTGCGGGTCCTCGAAGGCTATTGTACAATTCATCTTTGGTATGTAACCACACAGGGGGCATTCCCTTTGTAATTGGGTGCTCTTCTCTTATCTGAATTTGATATTCGCTCTGTGGGCCATGTGCACCGGCACTCCCAGGACTATCATCACGAATAAGTTTGCCGTCATTATTGTAATACACATACGGACCATCTTTTTCGGTTCGGTCTCCCCAACCTCCTAAACCAATCATTTCGTTATAAGCTTCCCATTTAGGGAAGGAATTATCGGCCGCGTGAAAAACAACTAGTCCACCTCCTTTTTTGATGTATTTCTCAAATTTCTTTTGTGTTTCCTCAGGCCATGGAGCAGCATTCCATCCAAAATTACAGATGACCACATCGTACTTTGAAAACTTGGGACTATAATTGGGGTCATGTTCCGGCTTTTCTTTTGCCTCCGTTTCCTGAACACCGGCTATTGGAAATTCTGAAATGTATTTATCTCCCTTCCATGTATATTCCGAACGAGCCACCTCAACCGTAAATAGACCGGTATTCTCCATTTCGGTTTTTAACATATATGTGATTTTAGGCCATTGCTCGTGATTGTTCTGGCCGTCCACAATAAGCGCTTTCATTTTTTTTGATGGAGATGATTGAGAAATAGCCGTATTAGAAACAAAAACTACGGAAAGTATAAAAACTAAGGTTCGAAAATTACACATATTACATATTTTGGATGCATAAATATAAGAGATTGTAGCTAAGTTTATTTAAAAAAGAAAAAGTATATGCCTATTAATGTTGTAAATTGAAATCTTAACCGAATCACGTAAAATGGCTTCTTCTCACCTGAAATTTGCATCAAAACTTCCGAATGCGAAGACTACAATTTTTACTACTGTTGGCAATTTGGCCCGCCAGCATAACGCCATAGATTTATCTCAGGGTTTTCCAAATTTTGAGATAGACCGTAAATTAAGGAATCTGGTTACAAACGCCATGCAAAACGGTCATAACCAATATGCTCCAATGCAAGGATATTACCGCCTCAGGGAAATTATTTCACAAAAAATTGAAATACTTCATAATAGAATCTATAACCCCGAAACTGAAATTACTGTCACCGTCGGGGCAACACAGGCTATTTTTACAGCTATTACCGCGTTTGTAAACAAAGGTGACGAGGTGATCGTATTCAAACCTGCCTATGATTGCTACGAGCCCGCAATTGAACTCAATGGCGGAATTCCCATTTATGTACAATTGGACGCTGATGGTTACAAACCCGATTGGCAAGCGTTCAAGACTAAAATTTCAGAGAAAACCCGAATGGTAATCGTTAATACGCCCCATAACCCAAGCGGGCGGATTTTCTCTAAAGAGGATATGCTGCAGCTTCAGGAAATTCTAAAGCCTACCAACTGCATTGTGGTTAGCGACGAGGTATATGAGCATATTATTTTTGATGGAAATGCACATCAAAGTGCTTCTAGGTTTGATGATTTAGCACAGCGTAGCTTTGTTTGTGCCTCTTTTGGAAAAACTTTTCACGTAACCGGATGGAAAATAGGTTATTGTGCCGCTCCCGAAGTTTTGATGCGTGAATTTAGAAAAACACATCAGTTTGCTGTGTTTTGTGTTGACCACCCTATGCAACGCGCCATGACGGACTATTTATGGAAAGAGGAAAACTATCTAAGCCTACCTTCTTTCTATCAAGAAAAAAGAGATTTATTTTTAGAAGGATTAAAAGGCTCCAAGTTTAAATTTAAACCCTCTGAGGGAACTTATTTTCAGCTGTTGGACTATAGTAAAATTACAGAGGAGAGTGATGAAGATTTAGCAAAGCGATTGATTACAGAGTACAAATTGGCAAGCATACCCATATCTTCTTTTAATGTGAATAACCGCCAAGACGGAGTTTTACGATTTTGTTTTGCAAAGAAAAATGAAACATTGAAACAAGCTATTGACATTCTTCAGTCGTTTTAAATCTGATGCAAAACCTTAAAAAAAGGCATAAAAAAAAGCGGCCTTTGGGTGAGCCACTTTTTTTTAATTTTTTTCAAAATGCTTTACAGCATAAATAATTTTCTGGTCAGCATGACAATTCCGCTGAAAAAATCATTTTTGTACACTTGAATCTCTTCTGGTGTTTGGTTAATTTGGGCTTCCATAGGTCGTAAGTTTAGGTAAAATCGGATTTGGGATGCGACTTTCGATTAATAACACCATAAAAATACGGCCTAAGGTCCTAGCTAAAAAAAACTTGTTGTGAAGTAGTATGTTTTTGTTGTGAAATAACAAATCGGTAGAATTCCGGGTACATCCCGATTAAATCGAGAGGTAATTTTACTTACAAATTCATTTCAGGAATCTCACCTTCAATGATTAGCGTACCCTCTGTTGCTTTTTCAATTTCTTCAACCGAAACATCTGGAGCGCGCTCCAGCAATTTAAAACCTTTTGAAGTTACCTCAATTACAGCAAGATTAGTTACAATCTTCGTTACGCAGCCGACCCCCGTAAGCGGTAAGCTACATTTCTTTAAAAGTTTAGATTCTCCTGCACGATTGGTATGCATCATGGCTACGATAATATTTTCGGCAGAAGCCACCAAATCCATGGCGCCACCCATACCTTTGACCATTTTTCCCGGAATTTTCCAGTTGGCGATATCACCATTTTCAGCAACTTCCATAGCACCCAAAATAGTAAGGTCCACATGTTGACCTCGAATCATTCCGAAACTGGTAGCCGAGTCAAAGAAAGAAGCACCATTAAGGGTCGTAATGGTTTGCTTTCCAGCATTTATAATGTCTGCATCCTCCTCCCCTTCAAAAGGAAAAGGCCCCATGCCCAAAACGCCGTTTTCACTCTGAAACTCTACATTTATATCATCTCTCACAAAGTTGGCCACCAAAGTAGGAATACCGATTCCTAGATTAACATAATAACCGTCTCTAACCTCTTTTGCAATTCGCTTTGCGATTCCGTTTTTATCTAACATAATTAATCTATCAATTAAAAAATGAGAAAATTTACCAATGTCGCTTTTATTTATTCTTTTTGCTCGTACTCACAATTTTGTACATAATTAAAGCTAGTTCATTTATATCAGTTTTTAAATCCTGTTTAAAAGGATATGTGGTAGCTCTTTCACATAATATCAACCAATATTTGGTTTCCTCTAGTTCCTTAAGAGCTATTTTCATTTTATGTATAAAATCCGCCCTACTCTCAGCATTTTGCGCTTCATGGATATTTGCTCCAATACTAGTTCCCGCCTTTAAAAGTTGATTGGCAATAATATACTTTCCCTTTTCTTTCAATAATTCACAAAAACTTATAATTTTCAAGGCAAAATCAATAGATTTCACAACAACTGGGTTTTCTTTTTTTACCATATTATAGCTTTAAAACACCCAATTGTTAGATTGACACATTGAATCATTTATTAATTGTGCGACCGCACAGTTCGTTGTTCAATCCGTTTTTCATAGTTTTTCCCTTGAAAAATACGCTGCACGAATATTCCGGGAATATGAATTTGGTTGGGATCCAATTCACCTGCAGGAACAAGCTCTTCAACTTCGGCAACGGTAATTTTGGCCGCTCCACACATACAGGGGTTAAAGTTTCTGGCGGTACCCTTAAAAATCAGATTTCCGGCTTCATCTCCCTTCCATGCTTTTACAAATGCAAAATCCGCATTAAACGCTTCCTCCAGCACATACATTTTTCCGTTAAACTCCCGGGTTTCCTTACCTGCAGCAACTTCGGTACCATAACCCGCCGGCGTATAGAAAGCAGGAAAACCTGCTTGTGCCGCACGGCATTTTTCGGCTAATGTACCTTGCGGAGTCAATTCCACTTCCAATTCGCCACTTAACATTTGCCGTTCAAACTCTTCGTTCTCTCCTACATAAGAAGATATCATTTTTTTAATCTGGTGCTTGTGCAATAGCAATCCTAGCCCAAAATCATCTACCCCGGCATTATTGGAAATACAAGTAATATCCTTGATGTTGGATTCTACAAGTGCGGTAATCGCGTTTTCCGGAATTCCACACAGCCCGAAACCACCTAACATAAAGGTCATTCCGTCTTGAATACCCTGCAAGGCTTCTTTTACATCAGTTACTTTTTTAGAGATCATACTAAAGGAATAAAAGATTTCTATTGCAGTCAAGTTACAATTTTAAAACGAAATTGCCCGTGACTTTCGGTGAAAGTCACGGGCAATTTATCAAGCATTTATCTGCTTCTATTCTTTAAAAATCCAAGTCGTCTAAATCATCATCCAAACCTTCATTTTCATCATTATCCTCTTCAACTTTACTACAATCTATATTTATGGACATGTTTTCAGGTTTATCAAATTCCCCATCGGAAATGCCTAAATCCTTATTCTCATAGTTCTTTTTCATGTACAGCCCCCAAATAGGTAGCGCCATAGAAGCCCCTTGACCATACGTTATGGATTTAAAGTGAACCGATCTTTCTTCACCACCTACCCAAACACCGGTTACCAGGTTAGGCACCATACCCATAAACCAACCATCACTCTGATTTTGTGTCGTACCGGTCTTACCCGCTATTGGGTTCGTAAATCCGTAAGGATACCCTGTTATAACCTCTTTATATGCCGTAGTGTTTTTCTGGTAAGAATGCCTTAATCTCGTACCCGAACCACCTTCGGTAACACCTTGCATTAGATCTACCATGGCATAGGCAACATCTTTACTCAATACATCTTTGGTTTCTGGAACATATTCATACAGAACCGTACCATTTTTATCTTCTATGCGGGTTACCATAACGGGCTTTACATAGACTCCTTGATTGGCAAATGCGCCATACGCCCCAACCATCTCGTACACATTTATTTCAGGGGTACCCAATGCTATGGAAGGTACCTCTAGAATTTCCCGGTTCAGACCTAGGTTGTTTACAATGGAAACCACGGACCTTGGACCTACACGGTCTATTAATTGTGCCGTTACAGTATTAACCGAATTTGCCAGTGCCGCTTTTAACGTATAATTTTTACCAGAGTATTTTCCATCGGCATTTTTTGGACACCAAGGCTCCATATTACCATGTTTTCCGGCTTCTATACAATATTGCGTATCCGGTAGTTCATCACAAGGCGATAATCGTAATTGATCTATAGCCGCAGCATAAACGAAAGGCTTGAAAGTAGACCCTGCTTGACGCGATCCTTGAATAACATTATCATACTGAAAGTGTCTATAATCAATACCACCTACCCAAGCTTTTACATGACCTGTCTGCGGTTCCATAGACATCATTGCCGCTCTTAGGAATGTTTTATAGTATCTAATAGAATCTAAAGGCGTCATAATTGTATCACGCTCACGACCGTCACTATTCCAATCAAAAACGGTCATCTCTGTCTTTTTCTTGAAAGATTCTCGGATTACCTCTTCAGATTTACCCTCAGATTTCATTTGTCGCCAACGATGAGAGTTTTTCATTGCACGCTCCAAAATTCGATTTATATCAGACTTCTCTAAATCCAAAAATGGTGCCGTTGGGTTTCTGTCCGGTGTATTTTGATGAAAGAATTCATCTTGAAGGTTAGACATATGACTACGAACCGCGTCTTCAGCATTGGTCTGCATCCGTGAATCTATAGTCGTATATATTTTAAGGCCATCTAGATACAAATTCCATTTGTCCCTGCCTCCTTCTAAAGCAGGTTTAGGGTTTTTGGAAATCCAATCGTTCATAAAACCTTGCAAATACATTCTAAAATAGGTAGCCAAACCTTCTTTATGCGATTCTGGATTAAAGTTGATATCCATCTTCGTGGCCTGCAATGAGTCTTTCTCGTGTTCCGTGATATAATCGTACTTCGCCATTTGACCCAACACCGTATTTCTACGATTCGTGACCAACTCTTCTCTTCTTATAGGGTTGAAATAGGACGAATTTTTAAGCATTCCCACCAATACGGCAGACTCCTCGGTTTTCAATTCCTGCGGCTCTTTTCCAAAATAGATTTTTGCTGCAGAACGTATGCCATCTGCATTATTAAGAAAATCATATTGATTAAGGTACATGGCAATAATCTCTTCTTTGGTATACTGCCTTTCCAAACGGGTAGCTAATACCCATTCCATTATTTTTTGTCGGATAGCCTCAACCTTGTTTTTAGAGCGTACACCCACAAAAAGTTGACGTGCCAACTGCTGTGTAATGGTACTGGCACCTCCTTTTTTACCAAGATACGCCAGTGCTCTCATAAACCCGAAAGCATCAATACCGGAATGGTCGTAAAAACGAGCATCTTCTGTGGCGATAAGTGCGTTTACCAAATTTTGAGGGAGACTATCATAAGGCACTGGTGTACGGTTATCATCCAAATAAAACTTACCCAATGTTTTGGCATCCGAAGAAATAATTTCGGTAGCCAAATTGGTCTGTGGGTTTTCTAAATATTCATATTCAGGCATATCTATGCCCAAAAGACCTTCAGAAGCCAATAAAAATATTAATGCCACTAATAGAATACCTGAAGTGAACAGGATCCAGAACCATTTGATGTATTTAAAATACCCATTGGTTTTTTTCTTTTTAACCACCTTCTTGGCCATAATACGTTACTCGTTACTTTTTTCTATTTCAAACCCGACGTCTGTAACGCCTTTTAAATTTTCAACCCCGTTAACACTACCATTTTTTCGCATGGCATGCCAGATACGTAAATTATATACGCCAGAGGAAGGAAAAACGATGTTTTCCTTGTACCATAATTTATTTTCTTTAATGCTACCATATCCTTTTCCCAACCAAGTACCATCTGGTAAAGCCATCTCGTACTCCAACGTATCTTTCACCGTTTCTCCCGATGGAAATTCCAGTTCTGCAATTAAAAACAGGTTGTTGTACGGGAAGGTAGCGTCATTGCGCACGGTAATAAACATGTTATGTCTTTGTGTAGTATCTATTTCAGAAAACGAAAAAACAATGTTATCCGCTTTGCCCCATGAACCGCCTTTAGTAGCCTGAAATTCAGATTTAACCAAATTATCATTACATGCAAAACATAAGGCTACAACAGCAAAAACCAGTAAAAACCTAGCCATTTTTTTGCTGCCGTTTAGGGTTATTATTTCTCCTTCTTTTGTTCTTTGTAGCATTTGTTGCACTGGCAGGTTTATTGCCTCTATTCTTATTGTTGTTATTGTGGTTTCCGCCACTATTTGCTTTGGCTTTATTTTTCTTACGATTTCTATTTCTTGAAGATCGCTTAGGTCTATCAAAACGGGTAAGGCTATCTTGCCCAACCACATTCTCGAACACCTTTTCTTCCTTAACGAAATTATCTACCGTATATTCCTCTAGGCTGGCAACTTTTTCTTTCTTTTTATTTTTGGTAAGAATTTCCTGAACCTGCTCCTTGGTCAACGTATGCCAATTTGCCGGGTCATCTTTATAGGAAAACCAGAGCATTCCTTTGAAAATATCTGTTTTTTGGCAGAATGCGAGTCCTTTTTCAGTAAATAACCTAGTGTCTTGTGCAGGGAAATCTTTAAGCGCATCCAAATACATATCTAACTCATAGTTTAAACAACACTTGAGTTTTCCACACTGGCCAGCCAATTTTTGTGGATTTAATGATAACTGTTGGTAACGGGCTGCAGAGGTACTTACGGATCTAAAATCGGTCAACCAAGTAGAGCAACATAATTCTCTACCGCAAGAACCTATACCACCTAAACGTTGGGCTTCTTGCCGATACCCGATTTGGCGCATCTCGATTCTAATACCGAAAGCCTTGGCCATATCTTTGATTAACTGCCTAAAATCAACACGATCCTCTGCCGTATAATAAAACGTGGCCTTGGAACCATCACCTTGAAATTCAACATCTGAAATCTTCATTTGAAGCTTCAGAATAATCGCTATCTCTCTTGCACGCTTCTTTATTCCTTCCTCTCTGTCACGGCACTTTTGCCATTTATCAATATCGTTCTGCGATGCTTTTCTATGAATTTTCGGAAGGTTTTCATCTTTGAAATTCACCTTCTTTCGTTTCATTTGCACTTTTACCAATTCACCAACAAGGGTAACCATACCCACATCGTGACCCGATTGTGCCTGCGTCGCCACAATATCGCCTATTGATAATGATAAATTTTCGCTATTTCTAAAGAATTCTTTTCTACTGTTCTTAAATCGAACTTCTACGCAATCAAACGGCTTTTCACCATTAGGAAGCGACATGTTGGAAAGCCAATCAAAGACGGTTAATTTATTACAACCATCGGTACCACAAGTTCCATTATTCTTGCAACCAGAAGGTTGTCCGTCCTTACCGGTCGAACAACTGCTACAGCCCATATTTTATATGTTGGTTTGGTCTAAACGGGGGTTTTTGACCAAATAAGGTTCGTACTAATTTTATATGTAAAGGTACTAAATTTTTAATGTGATAGAAAGTTATCTCACTTAGGCGGGTTCTTCGTTCCTTTGTGCTCGTAAGCTCTATGTTCAAAAAAATAGATGCTCAGATTTATGGAAAAACAAAAATACCTAAGCAATACCGTTCTCTATCTCATGAGCCTATCGGCTGGCTTAATTGTGGCAAACCTCTATTACAACCAACCTTTGCTGCACATGATTTCAGTAAGTCTGGGGGTTACGGAATCTGCAGTGAGCAATATTGCACTGGCCTCTCAGTTGGGCTATGCATTTGGGTTACTTTTTGTAGTCCCTTTGGGTGATATGATATCCAATCAAAAAATATTGAAAATCGATTTTGTCCTCATGCTGTTATCCCTATTGGCTGCAGGATTCTCTACTTCATTATGGCTCCTTGTTATTGCCAGTTTCTTTATTGGGTGTACCTCTGCCCTGCCTCAATTGTTCGTTCCTATGGCAGCACAATTATCCAATGAGCAAAATAGGGGGCGCGCCATTGGCATAGTTATGAGCGGATTGTTAATAGGTATTTTAGCAAGCCGTGTCATTAGCGGTTTTGTAGGGGAGCAATTCGGTTGGCGCACCATGTATTTTGTAGCCACGGCAATGATGCTCATTCTCTTTATTGTTTTAAAATTAAAATTGCCACAGATCAAACCTGTTTATGAGGGCAGTTATAAAGACTTGATGAAATCATTAATTCATTTCTTTAAAACCGAACCTCCATTGCGACTTGCAGCAGTAAGAGGCGGACTTTCATTTGCAGGGCTGAGTGCTTTTTGGACGACTTTAGTTTTTCTAATGGAGGATAATTTTGGCTATGGAAGTGGTATTACCGGTATGTTTGGCCTTATTGGAGTGGTAGGTGCATTAGCAGCCACAGTAGTAGGAAAACTAAGCGACCGTATGAGCAAAAACCGAATTGTTATTATATCTACCTTAGTTTTAATTCTCTCTTGGGCGGTATTTTTGTTTTCCCATCACTCCATCATAGGCATTATAATTGGTGTTATCCTGGTAGACCTTGGCCAACAATCACTTCATATTGCCAATCAGAACATTATATTCTCCCGAAATGAGAACGCCCGTAACCGTGTAAATACAGTTTATATGGTTATCTTTTTCTTAGGAGGTGCCCTTGGAACCGTGTTAGGCGCTTACGCGTGGCAGCACTACCAATGGATGGGTGTATCCACTCTTGGTCTAATCCTTTCAATTGTATCACTAATAGTCCATCTGGGTTTTGGGGATAAGAAAATTTAAATCTTACTTTTTAAACTTTAAGACTTCTGACCTTCCCTTTTTGAAAATCTTGTTGCTAGCCCCTTTTCCTCTTCTCAGTTCTTTCTGTTCCTCAAAAGGCAAGGCATTTATTTCTTGACAACTGTCCGAACAGCAATTGTCCATCTTTTGGGCGCACTCATCACATTGAATAAACAAAAGGTGACAAGCTTCGTTAGCACAATTTACATGGTTGTCACATGGTTTACCACACTGGTGACAGCTTGCGATCACATCATCGGAAATCCGTTCACTGCGCCGGTGATCAAAAACAAAGTTTTTACCTAAAAATTTATTTTCAAGATTTTTACTTTTTACCTGGCGGGTATAATCTATAATGCCACCCTCTAATTGGTAAACCTGTTTAAAACCTTTGTGTTTATAGTAGGCACTGGCCTTTTCGCACCGTATACCCCCTGTGCAGTACATGACCAGCTTTTTATCCTCTTTATGGTCCGCAAGGTCTTTTTCAATAATATCCAATGAATCCCTGAACGTATCAACATCTGGGGTAATAGCATTTTTAAAATGACCAATTTCGCTCTCATAGTGATTACGCATATCCACCAATACCGTATCCGGGTCTTCTATAAGTTCATTGAATTTTTCAGCACCAACATGTATTCCTTTATTGGTAACATCAAAAGTAGTATCAACAAGACCATCTGCCACAATCTTTTTTCTCACTTTTACCTTTAGTTTTAAGAAAGAGAGATTGTCTTGCTCTATGGCGATGTTAAGTCGAACATTTTCCAAAAAAGAAATACTGTCCAAATGGGTTTTAAATTCTTCAAAATTTTCGGCAGGTACGGATAATTGGGCATTTATCCCTTCGTGAGCTACGTAAATTCGCCCAAGAACGTCCAATTCGTTCCAGCTGATGAAAAGATGATTTCTAAATATTTCCGGATTACCGATCTGTGCATATTTGTAGAAAGAGATAGTCAAACGTTCTTGACCGGCTTCTTCAATAAGTGCCGCTCTTTCTTTTGCACTTAAGTTATTGTACAGTTGCATGCTATACCAATGTTTTAAGTTTGTAAAGAATAATTTAAGTGGGCAAAGATAAGAAATATTGAGGATTTTTTTAATAACGGTAGAACGGAAGCAAAAAGACACACATCAACCGTAAACTACCTTGGGTAGATCCAAGAAACAATAAAATAGAATACACTTAGATTTCAAGTAAAGCATTGGAATATTCAACTTGATTATCGAGTAAAAAATAAAAAAGAGCCCTGACAAAATCAAGGCTCTTTATTGACCGTTCCAATTTTTCTTCTTCATAGCATCTTTAAAGAACATTAAAAAAGGAAACGATCACCATTGTCCCCTAAAACTAAAAAGGGGGCACTTATTTGAGTTAGTTTCCGATTAATTACCGGAACAATATTTTCAATAAGATACTACACCGCCTTCAAGGTTGCGTAATAGGAACAACTTTTTTAATAAACACTTATGTTTTAGACGTGTAACAAACAGATTCCTTACCAACCTTTATATTATTTATATAAATTTTAACGCATTGCGAACACACAAAAAACTAGCTGCCTATTTTTAGAAAATGAATGGCAGAACTGGCATTATGATAAAAGAAATGCTAATTTAGCATCCCTTAAAAAAAAGAAAATATGAGCTCGGAAAAAGATGCAAAACTAAAAGCCCTTAAGTTAACCTTAGATAAATTAGATAAGACTTACGGAAAAGGTGCCGTAATGAAAATGGGCGATAGAGTGGTGGAAGATGTTGAAATCATCCCTTCCGGTTCATTAGGCCTAGATATAGCCTTAGGCGTAGGTGGTTACCCACGTGGTAGAGTCATTGAAATTTACGGTCCGGAATCATCGGGTAAAACCACTTTGACCTTACACGCTATTGCCGAAGCTCAAAAAAACGGAGGAATTGCAGCTTTTATTGATGCAGAGCACGCTTTTGACCGTTTTTATGCGCAAAAGCTAGGTGTTGATATTGACAACCTGATTATTTCTCAACCGGATAATGGTGAGCAAGCATTGGAAATTGCCGATAACTTGATTCGTTCGGGTGCTATTGATATTGTTATTATTGACTCCGTTGCTGCGTTGACCCCTAAAAGTGAGATTGAAGGTGAAATGGGAGACTCTAAAATGGGGCTTCACGCAAGGTTAATGTCACAAGCACTTCGGAAGCTTACCGGTTCTATCAGTAAAACCAATTGTACCGTAATCTTCATTAACCAGTTACGTGAGAAAATTGGCGTAATGTTCGGTAACCCTGAAACAACTACTGGTGGTAACGCATTAAAATTCTACGCTTCGGTTCGACTTGACATTCGTAGATCTACACAAATTAAGGATACTGATGGTAATGTTCAAGGGAACAAAACCCGTGTAAAAGTTGTGAAGAACAAAGTTGCACCACCATTTAGAACTACTGAGTTTGATATTATGTATGGCGAAGGAATCTCTAAAGTCGGAGAGATAATCGACCTTGGCGTGGAGTATGAAATCGTTAAGAAAAGCGGTTCTTGGTTCAGTTATGGAGACACAAAACTAGGACAAGGCCGTGATGCCGTAAAGTCCTTGTTATTAGACAACCCAGAACTTTTTGAAGAATTGGACGGAAAAATCAGAGCTGCTATTAAAGCTCTAAAAGAATAATTAGGAACATCTTCTTTTAAGAGTACCTTGCGCCGTTATTATACGACTATTGATAATCGTATAATAACGGCGCAACGCTTTAACCTAAGCTTAAGAATACTTCACGCAACCCTTGTAACAATTTTCCATCTATTATAAAAAATTTGAATACTATGGGTAAATTGTACCTTAAGCTTTTAACAATTGCATGTGCGCTAACTACAGTATCTTGTAGTTTAAATGATGACGATATAAACTTTAAGTATACGCCTTTAGAAATTACAGGAGCCACCTTGCCCGATACCTTTGAACTCGGAGAAGTATATGACGTAAACGTTAACATTCTAAGAACTAACGATTGTAATTTATTTGATCGGTTTGATGTGACCCGTTCTTTTACGGACACTAGTCAAATTAGGACCGTTTCTGCCATTGGTATTGCTTTAGAGAAAGATTCTTGCGCCGAGGCTAATGATGAAATTGAAGATTTATTTCAGTTTGAAGTTCTTTATACCGAACCTTATATTTTTAGATTTTATACGGGCGATGATGTTGAGGGAGAAGCTGAATTTATAGAAATTGAAGTGCCAGTGAAAGAATAATTATCTTTAACCTAAATCGTAAGTACTTCACAAGAACTTTTTTAAGCAAGTATATAACGATTAACCAAATGTTTTAAAAAACACGCCGTCACTTTGGGTCTAGAAGAACTCATTATTAATTGCAAGAAAGGAAACCGCAAGGCACAAGAACAATTGTATCGCGATTATTCTCGCACCTTGTTCGGTATCTGCTTAAAGTATTCGCGTAACCGCACGGAAGCCGAAGACAATTTGCATGACAGTTTTTTGGTCATTTATGAAAAAGTGGGGCAGTTTAAGCACAAGGGCTCTTTTGAAGGGTGGCTAAAGCGTATTACCGTCAATACCGTACTTCAAAAATACCGTAAAGATGAGCCTTTAAGCTTAGTAAGCGATGCAATTGAAGATACAGAAACGGTATTGGATAGCAGCTATGAAAATTTAAGTTTAGACGTATTACTAAAACACATTCAAGAATTACCGGATAAATACCGCCTTACATTCAACCTATATGTTTTAGACGGGTATACCCACAAAGAAATCAGCGAGCTTTTAGGTACCACCCAGGGCACTTCAAAAAGTAATCTGGCCAGAGCACGCAAGTTGTTAAAAGAAAAAATAGAGATTACAAAGAATAAAGCCATCATTGGCCTACTCATCTTCCTTTTGATAGGATTTTGCGTTTGACCTGTGAAAAAGAGTACATCAAAAAAACAAAATACCAAGTACCTAAGCATTGAATAATGAGTAAAAAAAATATACAAAACCTGTTTCAGGAGAAGTTTCGCGACTTTGAGGAGGTGCCGGACCCAAGGGTCTGGACATCCATTGAAGCCTCTCTGAACAAGAAGAAAAAGAAAAGGGCCTTTCCTATCTGGTGGACCCTGGGCGGAGCTGCGGCGGCATTGGTTATTGGATTAGTTGCTTTCTATCCCTTTGAGACTAAAAACGAAGCTCCTAGTAGTTTCACAGATGTTGACCAAAAGGAAAATACAATTGAAAACACCCTTGAAAATACCAATGAGTTTATTTTAGACAACACAGACGAAGTTGCTGAAGGTGAGTCTAGTATATCCACAAATTCTGAAATAACCCCAGAGTCCTCAAATAAGGAAACAGAGCACAAAACTACGACTACTTTGAATGCTGATGAGATTCAAACTAATTCTCAAAAAAGTACGTACGAAAAGTCCGGTTTGAAATCAAATATAACTTCAGAAGTTGCTCAAACAGAAAAAAAACCAAATGGTACCCAAAATGCTAGAACCATTACGAGTACCTCTAACAAAGCTGACTATGCTTCGAACCTGGAGAAAGACAATCAACCTATAACAGCATCAAACCATTCTCCATCAAACGAAGAGCATATAGAAACATCAAAAACTAATGTTAGTGATGCAATCGGCATAGCTTCAAACATAAACAATGGAGATAGCCCAGCAACAAAACTGCGAAAAGAAGATGGTCCAGCTTCAGTCTCCGAAACAGAAATAGCAGAAAATATCACGTCCGTTCAAAAAGAGAAAGAGGAAAACGAAAAGAAATCCATTTTTGATGAAATTGAAGCTGAGGAAAAAATTGTAAGCACTGAAAAAACCGGTCGTTGGTCTGCAGGACCTAATGTTGCTCCCGTTTATTACAATGCAATTGGTGACGGTTCGCCAGTAAATTCCATTTTTAATGAAAATTCTAAATCCGGGAATACTAACCTTAGCTACGGTCTAACCGTCGCCTATGCTTTAAATGATAAATTAAGCATACGTTCCGGGGTAAATAAAGTAGACTATGGGTATGACACCAACGATGTTGGGTTTACCTCTACCTTACAAGAAGCCTCCTCAGAAAAAATACAGAATCTTAACTATGCCAGTACTGCAAAAAACATAGTGGTCACCGGCCAAAATAGTAATTTTAATAGTCTGGCAAATGCCGATGCTATGTTTGCTTTTGAAGTCACAGACGCTAATCCTAACCAAAGAAACGGCACCATGGCACAGCAATTTGGATATTTAGAAGTGCCTTTAGAGCTTGACTATGCATTGATAGATCGCAAATTTGGCTTGAATATACTAGGCGGTGTAAGCTCATTGTTTCTAATAGACAACTCCGTAACCCTTACATCGGGGGAGTTAACAACCGAAATAGGTGAAGCGAACAATGTGAACTCCGTTAACTTTAGTACCAACATTGGGTTTGGTGTTAATTACAAATTCACTCCTAAAATACGTTTTAACGTAGAACCAGTTTTTAAATATCAATTGAATACCTTCTCAGATGTATCCGGAGATTTCAATCCGTTTACCATTGGGGTTTACAGTGGACTTAATTTTAAATTCTAAATTTATTCTCAGCCCTTCTTTATTTTTAGGTAGTTTGCACACTGTAAAAACTAATTGATGAAACAGAAGCTTCAAATTTTTAAGGCGGTGGCATTTCACTCTAGTTTCACAAAAGCGGCAGAGCAACTTTTTATATCACAGCCAGCCGTATCCAAAGCCATCCGTACTATTGAAGATGAATACAAAACCACTTTCTTTCTTAGAAAACGGAATTCAATTGAACTTACAGAAGACGGAAAAGCTTTTCTAGTCTATGCCAATAGAATACTAGATATACATTCCGAAATAGAAAATCAGTTTCTGCATCAGAAAGAACATATTCCCGATTCCATTCACTTTGGAGCAAGTACCACCTTAATCAACCATATAGTTCCAAAGATTATTGCGAAATTTAGAACGCAGCATCCACATACCCATTTTGATATAAAAAGTGGCAATTCAGAAGAAATAGAAGAATCCATTCTAAACCAACAATTAAATTTTGGCATCACGGAAGGCAGCAACACCAACCGCAAACTGCACTATAAAAAATTTATAAAAGACGAAATTGTACTGGTTACCAGCGTCAAAAATTCGGCTTTCAAACAAAATACGATACCCACAGAGACCCTTCAGAAACTACCTATGATCGAGCGGGAAATGGGTTCCGGTACCAGAGAAATTATCTATGATTTTCTAAAAGAGCATCAGATTAAAAAACTGAACAACATTGTTACCCTAAATAGCACCGAAGCTATTAAACATTATCTCTACCACTCGGATACTTTTGCCCTACTATCCATTCATGCTATAAATGAAGACCTCATTGCCAATAAATTGAAAATTATAGACATTAAGAATATTACCATTGAACGTTGGTTTTACTTTGTTTCTAGAACAGGCTATCAATCTAACGTAATGGACTACTTTGAAAAATTCGCCAGAAACAACTATAACTTTTAGTTATTTCATATAGCATATTAAATTGCTTAAAAGTAATTTAACGCCCCTATTTTTGTATCAGTAAATGAAGTTGATATGAAAGATAGAATGACAAAAGCAATATTTATAGGATTAGCATTATTAGTAGTTAGCGGATGGGTAAATAGCCCTACGGCACTACTTCTTGGTTTTGGTTTTACCTTATTTTTTAATAACCCGTTTAAGGCATATTGCCATAAGGCCATTCATTCCTTTCTTAAGATATCTGTAGTAGGTTTAGGGTTTGGTATGTTCATAAAAGAAACCTTGGAGACCAGTAAAGAAGGTTTTACCTTAACTTTCTTATCCATTCTTTTAACCGTAAGCCTAGGCTTTCTCCTCACAAAACTTCTAAAATTAGACACCAAACTAGGACATTTGATTACCTCTGGAACTTCAGTTTGTGGTGGTAGTGCCATTGCGGCCATTTCTCCCGTAATCAACGCAAAAAGTAAAAGCATAAGTATTGCCTTAGGCGTCGTGTTCCTGTTAAACTCTGTAGCTTTATTTGTTTTTCCGGCTGTTGGGCATTACCTGCACCTCACTCAACACCAATTTGGACTCTGGTGTGCTGTGGCAATACATGATACAAGTTCTGTGGTTGGTGCCGCTTTAGGCTATGGTGATGAAGCATTAAGAATTGCTACTACCGTGAAGTTATCGCGTATGCTCTGGATTATTCCACTATCCCTTCTCTCTATGTTTGTTTTTAAAACCAAAGGCGAAAAAGTGAAGTGGCCGTATTTCATCCTTCTATTTATTGGAGCGATACTCGTAAACAGTTACCACCTTATCCCTGCACCGGCAACTAGTCTTCTAGTATCAGGCTCTAAACATCTTTTGGTATTGACCTTGTTTCTAGTGGGTTCGACTATTTCTATAAACGACTTGAAGAAAACAGGTATCCGTCCCATGGTTTTGGCCGTTCTTCTTTGGATATTTATTTCAGTACTATCCCTAGTCTATATATTATACTAGTCTTGGTTATGCAGCGGTTGTTTTATTTGAAGCTCATTCAAAATGACCGCTCTCACCTCTTCGCGTAGTCCCGCCTTATTCTCTTCGGAAAGTTTTTTAGTTTCAAAAAACCGATGCACTTTAGCACGAACCAGCCCAGGACCTCCACTAAAAAATGAAAATGAGAATCGCTTTTTGTTATCATAGAACGTCATGGGAACGACCGGTATTTTATGGGCAATAGCCATTCTGAAGGCTCCGTCTTTAAAATCATCCAAAAGAATGCTTTCATCATCCGGAACTCCACCTTCGGGAAAAATGCAGATACTCAATCCTTGGCTCAATCGTTTTTGTGCACGCCTGTAAACCGCTGTTCTACTCTTAGCGTCGCTTCGGTCTACCATAATACACACCCGTTTAAAGAAAAATCCAAAAAGGGGTATCTTCTGTAATTCCTTTTTACCCACAAAAACAAAAGGATTTTTGCTGATATAAAGCATAAGCATTATATCTAACATGCTGGTATGGTTTGCAACGAGCATATAACTTTTTCCCATCGTGATTTTTTGCTCCCAAGATATTTTTGGCGGACACCCCATTCCATACAAAATAGGCATGGCCCAAAGGTTTCTGGCCATCCAAAAAAACTGCGGATACCATTTCTCGGACAACGTACTCAATAATAAAAAAGGAAAAAACAAAAGGATGGGCAAGGCAACCAGAATATAGAACCAAATGCGGTACAAAGTATAGCCTATTTTTTTAAGTGGTTTGGGCATAAAATCAAAAGTAACAATTTTATGAGGTATAACCCATTTCTTTTATCTTTGGGCTTCTTTGAAAATAAGCAAATGGCAAGAATTTTAACAGGAATACAAAGTACGGGCACCCCACATTTAGGAAATATCTTAGGTGCTATCATACCCGCGATAGAAATGGCTCAAGACCCAAAGAACGAATCGTTCTTGTTTATAGCGGATATGCATTCGCTCACCCAGATTAAAAATGCGGAAGAATTACGCAGAAATACCTATGCTATAGCTTCTACTTGGCTTGCTTTTGGACTGGATATTGATCAAACTGTTTTTTATAGACAGAGCGACGTACCGCAGACTACGGAGCTTTCCTGGTACCTAAGTTGTTTTTTTCCGTTTCAGAGGCTCACCTTGGCGCATTCGTTCAAGGACAAAGCAGACCGCTTAGAAGATGTTAACGCTGGATTGTTTACCTACCCTATGTTAATGGCCGCGGATATTCTTTTATACGATGCCAATATTGTACCCGTTGGAAAAGACCAGATGCAGCATCTTGAGATTACTCGTGATGTAGCTTCTCGTTTTCATGCACAACTGGGAGAAACCTTTGTTCTACCCGAAGGTAAGGTTCAAGAAAGTACCATGTACATTCCCGGTACGGATGGAGAGAAAATGAGCAAGAGTAGGGGCAACCTGATCAATCTTTTTCAGACCGATAAAAAACTAAGGAAACAGATCATGGGTATACAGACGGACAGTACGCCTATGGAGGAACCAAAGGACCCGACTAACGACAACGTTTTTGCCTTATATAAAATATTAGCCGCTCAAGAACAGATTGAAGAAATGAGTGCCAGCTACCTTGCAGGAAACTATGGTTATGGCCATGCCAAACAAGCGCTTTACGAAGTTATTGTAGATAAGTTTGGTGATGCCCGTGAGAAGTATGAATACTATATGAACAACCTTCAAGAAGTGGACGAAGCCTTGGCCATTGGTGCTGAAAAAGCACGTAAAGTTGCCGATGGTGTTCTTGAAAGAGTACGCGAAAAATTGGGTTATTAAATTTTAACAGAACCGACTCATGAGTCGGTTCTGCTTTTAGAAGGTGATTTTACACTTTACTTTTTAGCCGATTTTTAGAAGTTTTTTATCGATAAAGGTCTATAGTACCAACCTTTCATGCTTTAAGTATAAATGTACAGACTAGCTGGTCGGTAGTTTTCTATTAGAAATTTATGTTTTTGTTAAATAGCTTCATACAGTTTTCCCGGTAAGGGACGAATGACTCCTTTCATTTCCATATTTAACAATGTTGATGAAACTTTAAAAATAGGCAACTGGCATTCAAGGGCAATACTATCCAACAACTGCTTCCCATCTTTTTGCAAATAATCATAAATAGATTGCTCCGTTGGCTCCAGTTCTATAAAGAGTTGTTTTTGAATTGTTGGTGTGGCTTTTTTGGCAACGTCCCATCCTAACAAATAAATCAAATCCGCTGCCGAAGTTAACATGTGAGCCTTTTGCTGTTTAATGAGATTATTGCATCCAGAACTGTACTTATCTTTTGCTCTTCCCGGTACGGCAAAAACGTCTCGGTTATAACTATTGGCAATATCCGCAGTTACCAAACTACCTCCTTTTTCTGCCGATTCTATAACTACCGTGGCTTCGCTCATCCCGGCAATAACGCGATTTCGTTTTAAAAAATTTTCTCTATCCGGATTGCTTGAGCTTCTAAATTCGGTGTAGAAACCACCATTCTTTTCTACATCCAGAAGGTACTTACTATGTACTTTGGGGTAGATTTGATTGAGCCCGTGCGCCAAGCAGCCAATAGTCTGTAAACCATGTTTCACAGCTGCTTTTTGAGCTGTAATATCAACTCCATACGCAAAACCACTAACTATAACAGGGTCCAACGGGGCAATGTCTTCTATGAACTTCTCGCAAAATGTAGTTCCATAACTGGTTATGTTACGCGTACCAACTATACTTATCAATTTGCGCCCCTCCAAATTAATGTTTCCCCTCTTATAGAGTAAAACTGGGCTATCAATACAATGTTTCAAGTATGACGGATAATCCGCATCCATGAAATAGGAGAATCCTATTTCATTTCGTTTAATATATTCATACTCATCAACTGCAGATTCTTCATGCTCCCCATCATATAAACCTTTTAAAGCATGCGTGCCTATACCGTCAATTTTTAAAAGATTCTGTCTTTTCTCTTCAAAAACAGCTTGCGCACTTCCGCAGTGTGCAATTAATTTTTTCAACGTTACATCACCAATTTTTGGGGCACCTTGCAGGCGTAAAACTGCAAGCAATTCATCTGTAGTCATTTATAAGGGCGTCAAAGTTATCCACAAAATACACAAATTATAATGTTAATAAAAAGTTATGTGGGCTCTGGTATGACCCTTTATTTTTTTTCATATTTGCGTTAAATGGGACTAGAACGCTATATATCTGAATTAATGTATCGCTACAATTGTGTAGTCGTGCCCGGTTTCGGAGCTTTTTTAACAGAGCAGAAATCGGCCGTAATACATGAGAGTACAAATACTTTTTACCCACCTGTAAAGACGGTTTCTTTTAACCAACAACTGCTGTCAAACGACGGACTATTGGTTTCTTATGCCGCTGAAACAGAAAATGTTTCTTTTGAGGAAATGCTTACACAAGTTGGCGAAATCGTTAGCGAATGGAAAGCGGACCTTAAAAAAGGCAATCAACTAAGATTAGCAGATATTGGAACACTTTGGTACAGTGTAGAAGATAAAATTCAGTTTCAACCCTCAGGAAATGTCAATTATTTGACGTCTTCTTTCGGAATGTCTTCTTTTGTTACGGCTCCGGTAACCCGCGAAGTTTTAAAAGAAGAAGTCGTACAATTAGAAGAAAAGATTCCATTTGCTTTTACACCGGAGAAACGTGAAACCCTAACCCTGCGTCCTTATTTAAAATATGCTGCAGTTGCATTAATTGCATTAACATTGGGAGTTACGGGATTTCAATTTTATAAATCTAACGAGAACAATCAGCAATTAGCTCGTCAGGAAGCTGAACAACAGGTTTCAAAACGCATTCAAGAAGCTACTTTTTTTGATGCACAGCCCTTAGAATTGCCAACGATTACACTTAAAACCTCTAAAAAAGAATCAGCAGAGAAAGCTGTGGAACGCATGCACCATATTATTGCCGGAGCATTCCGTTATCGCACAAATGCAGATAGGAAAATAGAGGAACTTAAGCAAGAAGGCTATAACCCTTCTTATATAGGCACAAACCCTTTTGGCCTGTATTTGGTTGCTTACGATAGTTTTACCGATTCTAACAAAGCTTTGGATGCGCTTCGTGAAATTAAGCTGACCCAAAAAGATGCTTGGTTAAAGTCCGGTCACTAACCCCAGTCCTCACATTTAATCATTTACAAAGAAAAGACGCATTTTACGTTTTTTTAATATCAGCATTTGCTTAGCGCAAAAGCTTATGATATGATGCCCGCTAAAAAAGGTATCTTTGCCCAAAAATTGAAGTATGCAGGCTAAAAATCCCCGTGATTCTAGAACCGTAATGACCGATATGGTACTCCCAAGCGAGACCAACCCCCTCAATAATTTATTTGGAGGAGAGCTTTTAGCTCGTATGGACCGTGCTGCCAGTATTGCTGCACGCCGCCATAGCCGCCGTATTACCGTTACCGCATCTGTAAACCACGTGGCGTTCAATCAATCTGTTCCTGTAGGAAGCGTCCTTACCGTAGAAGCAGCGGTTTCGCGTGCTTTTAGAACCTCTATGGAGGTTTATATTGATGTTTGGATGGAAGACCGTTTCACGGGCGAACGCTCCAAGGCCAACGAGGCTATTTACACCTTTGTGGCAGTAGATGATACCGGAAGACCCACTATAGTCCCCCCTTTACAACCAGAAAACGAGCTAGAGCAAGAACGCTTTGAAGGCGCCTTGCGTAGAAAACAGCTCAGTCTAGTATTGGCCGGTAAAATGAAACCTAACGAGGCCACAGAATTAAAGGCCTTATTTACAGAATAACCACTCCTTAGAAATCAAAATTATCTGGGTCAGGTCCGCTGCGCTCTCCTTTATCTAGGCCATCTAGATATGCCACATCGGCTTCCGAAAGTTCAAAGTCGAAAATATCGGCATTGGACTTGATCCTATTTTCATGTACCGATTTTGGAATGGCTACAATACCTTTCTGCAAATTGTACCGTAAGATTATTTGTGCGGTAGATTTTTGATACTTCCCGGTGAGTTGTTTAAATTCCTCAGATTTGGAGTCAAAAACTTCCCCCTGCATAAAAGGAGACCAAGATTCATATTGAATACCTTTAGCGTTACAGAAATCAATAAGTGTCTGTTGCACTAAAAACGGATGAAACTCCATCTGGTTCACCATGGGAACAATCTCGGCAGTCTCCAATAAATCTTCTAAATGATGCTGCAAAAAATTACTCACTCCTATAGCCTTAATTTTCTTGTCTTGATAAAGCTTCTCCATGGCTCGCCACGTATCCTTGTATTTTCCGGCAACAGGCCAATGAATTAAATATAAGTCGAGGTAATCCACCCCCAAACGCTCTAAAGTCTCTTCAAAAGCTTTTAAAGTACTTTCATAGCCTTGGTCTGCATTCCAAAGTTTTGATACCAAGAAAATCTCCTCTCTTGCCACATTGCTTTCAACAATACCCTTGCCTACTCCTTCTTCATTTTTGTAAGCCGAAGCCGTATCTATGTGCCTATAACCGGCATTCAACGCATTCCTTACCGCATCGATCACCTCTTGGTCATTATCTGCTTGGTACGTACCTAAACCTAGGTACGGCATTGCTACATTGTTACTTAATTTAAAAGTGCCTTGTAAATCTGTTATCTTCTTCATAAAGTTCTTATAATTGGTACACCCACTCTTCCGGATTTAACTTTGAAGTGTTTTGGTGTAAGTAAAATTTTAATTTTGTCTGTCCGTTAGACCGATTGGTATAAATTTCTCCCAACTCGGTTTTAGCCTCAACTCTATCCCCTTTTTTAACGTATAAATTAGAAAGGTTATAATAGGTGCTGATAAAGTTACCATGCTTCAGCTGTACGGCCTTGTTTCCGCCCGGAATAGAAAGAATAGCTATTACCTCTCCCCTAAAAATAGCTCGGGCTTTTGCGCCTTGATCGGTAGTTATTACCACGCCATTGCTTTGGTGTTTTATACCAGGGTAAATAGCATCTGCATACACTCCAAAACCTTGACTTTTGAAACCCTTCTCCACCGGCCATATTAATCTGCCCTTGTTTGCCGTAAAGCTATTTGCAACGATTGCTGCCTCAGGGGTTAACAAAAACTTGCTAGGGTCATCGCTCTTTTTATCGGCATCTCTATTTGCTGATGCAATGGCTTCACGAATCAATCGCTCAATCTGACGGTCAATTTCTTTTGCTTGATTCTGCTTATCACGAATTTGAGCTGCAAATTTTGTTTCACTTTTACGAATAGTTCCTAATAACGCCTGATGATCCTCTTTTTCTTGAGTCATGGCCCGCTTGGCTTTGAGGTTCTCAGCAACCAAACGGTCTTTTTCCTTTCGTTGTGCCGTAAGGCCGATATTCAACTTACTCAGTTCTTCGGTCTTCACGACAATGGTCTCGCCTTGCTTTCTCCTAAACTCGGTGTATTGTTTAATATATTGAATACGCTTAAATGCCTGATAAAAATCGTCTGAAGCCAAAAGAAACATCAACTTACTTTGTTGAATTTTACTTTGATATCCCTTTTGAATCATCATTGCATAATCATCTTTGAGCTTATCCAACTCATCCCTTAAATCTGAAATAACCTTAATATTGGCATTAATTTTTCTATTGAGGAGATTTGATTGCCTATTGGTAACATTAATCAGCTCTTGGCGAACCTTTATTTTATTATCCAAGGCTTCCATCTGATCAATGACATTCCCTTTTTTCTTCTTTTGATCAAACAGTAAATAATTGATTTGCTCTATCTCTTTCTGCAATTTTTCCCGTTTAGCCTCTAGTTCCTCCTGCTCTTCGGTCTGAGCATAAGCAGGGCTCCATCCGGACAAGCAGAATAAAAGAAAAACAACGATGTAACGCTTTTTACTTAGCATCGTCCGTTAATGTGATTTCTTTAAAACCTTTCGGTATTTTATATGGAAAGTTCATCGGCTGGTCAAATTCAATACTCTTATATTCAATATCGACCGTATTTCTGTCATCACCTTCAATAGCAGCAACAGCAATACGTTGTGGAAGAATGTACTTACCAATCTGTTGATAGTCCGTATAGTTCACCTGCAACAATCGTTTCTTTAAAGGTTGGGATAATTGTTGCGAAGCCATCTTGAAGTTTTTGGGCTCTACTTGAAACATCACCTTAAACAAATCCATTGCTTTTTTCGGTTTCAACTGATAATCACCGTTCACAACGGAAGCGTCATACTTGGCTTCTTTCAGGTCAAAAAGTGCCTGCCCCATTAACAAGTTCTGAACCTGCTCAAAATCTAGCTCAGTGCCCAAAAACTTACTCAGGTAGGCAAAATTACCATCAAAATATTCATTCTGGAGTTTGTTATAAAAAGTAACCCTACCCGGAGTAATATACGCTTTTACCATGCCAAGGGGAGCGCTCATCCAAATAGCTTTATCCTTTTCCATCCTGAGACTTACAGAAACTCCTTGTGAGGATTCGCCATCTGAATAATCAATACGCATTTTACCGCTCAACGTATTGAAATTGGTAGTATTGGCATAATGATTTTTGACAATTGCTTTCGCCGAAAGACTGCCATCTACCTTTCCATCAGCCAGCACTTTGTTTGATTTACAGGAAAGAAAAAAGGATATTGAAACGAGCGCCATAAAGCGCAAAGCAATTCGTAAGGGTAACGCCATAATCTTTGTTAAGTTTAAAACCCAGGTTTTATCTTACGAAGATACATATTTGCCTTGACTGAATTGTTAATGGAATTATAAGCATCTGCCAGCTCCTTATAAAATTTGTTGGCTAGTGCTATGTCACCCACCAAATAGTCCAAACCCGTTTCTAACGACTCAATAGCATCACGCGGTTTTGATTTTTTATTGAAGGCGTAGCCCTGAGCATAGTAAAAATAAGGTTGGGACGGATAACTTTCCAATGCCTCTTCCGCCACTTGGTCCAAAGCCAAATAATTATTGCTCCTTAGCATACCTTGAATGCGGGCCTTAAACTGCTCAAAAGAACCTGATGCCTCCCTATTCTCATTTGTAACGGAGAAAGAGCTTCTAGTAATTGCGGCTTCTTGGGTCTCTATTAAATCCTCAACTTTTACGGAGAGTTGTTGGGTAAACCCAGATTTTGGGGTTTCTTTTAAAATTGCCTGTGCCGCCTTTGCCCTTCCTTTTCTATAATATACCAATGCCAAGTTCTCTTTAAACTTGGAATTGTCAAAAGGCAATTGTGCCCTTAAAGCTTCTATTGGTTTTTGTTGCTTCTGTAATATTTCTACATACGTATTTGTATACCAAAGATTGTCCGGTTCCGCTAAAACGGCGGTTAAAGCATAACCTTCGGCAACGGGATATTGTTTTTCTTTTAAGTACAATTGGGCAAGTTCATGGTCTACTACATAATTGTCCGCATCCAACTGTTTGCAGGCCAACATGAGGTTAATGGCCCTATCATAATTTTCAATTCCTTTCTGCTTTAAAGCTTCAAAGAATTTCTCTTGAAAATCATCCGAATAATCGTCTAAAAAGATTTCTGAACTTTGATTTTCATCAATCACAGGTGTTTCTTGGGCACGCATTGAGAGAGAGGTAAATAAAATTCCTCCGAAAAAAGCCGATATGATAGGACTTGTTTTCATTCTACACGTAAGTCTACACCTATAAAACCCTTAATTTGATTTTTTTATTTTACTCCCGTACTACCAAACCCACCTTCTCCTCTTGTGGTTTCAGACAATGTTTCAACCGCAATCCACTCCGCCCGTTCATGCTTGGCTATGACCAGTTGAGCAATACGCTCCCCATTTTCTATAGCAAAACTCTCGTTGGACAAATTGACTAAAATCACACCAATTTCTCCACGATAATCAGCATCTACAGTACCGGGCGCGTTAAGAACCGTGATTCCTTTTTTAGCTGCCAGACCACTTCTTGGTCTTACTTGGGCTTCAAACCCCACAGGAAGCTCAATAAACAAGCCCGTTTTAATAATAGCTCTTTCCAAGGGCTGTAAAGTTACGGTTTCAGTAATATTGGCTCTTAAGTCCATTCCTGCAGAAGCTCCAGTTTCGTAATGCGGAAGGTTATGTTGCGACTTGTTGATTATTCTTATTTGCATACTATTTGTTTAAACGTAAAAAATATAGATTTGATTCTGTTGAATGTTAACTTTTCCGTTTTAGAAAGATTTCCTTCAGTTTATCATTTTCTAATTTGTACACCAAACCTAAGAACAACAAAAGTAAAATACTTCCTATAATTAAATTCCTATTGAAAACATAAAACGAAAGCGCAGAGAAAAGAATTGAAAAACCTAGATAGAATAAAATTTTTCTGAAGTTATACGGAACCGGATATCTTGATTTACCCAAATAATACGAAAGTACCATCATGTTGCCATACGCCATAACCGTAGCGATAGCACTGGCCATATAGCCAATATACGGAATGAATACGTAATTTATAACGATTGTTATAATTGCTCCAAAGACCGATATAAAAGCACCATAGCGCGTCTTGTCCGTAACTTTATACCATACCGACAGATTGTGGTAAATGCCTAAAAAGAAACTTGCCAACAAAATAATCGGCACCACGGACATGGCCTCCCAATAGGCAGGATTTTTAACGAACAATACTTTTAGAACATCGGCAAAAACAACAACTCCCAATAAAATAACACTTCCCAGAACCACAAAATAATTGGTTATCTGGGCATATGCCTTTTGCGGATTCTCCGTGCCGGCATGGCTAAAAAAGAAAGGCTCAATACCCATACGGAACGCAGTGGAGAACAAAGTCATAAACAATGCCAGCTTTACACAGGCATTGTACATTCCCACTTCTTTGTTGGCAATATCCTCAGGAAGCAAAGCCTCTAGCATTACCCTATCAAAAACTTCGTTAATGGTAAATGCTACCCCAGCAACTAATACGGGAATCGCATATTTCATCATTTGCTCCCAAAGCTTTTTATCAAAAGTATAGCGACTGATCAAATACGGCTTCAACATTAATAAGAGCGTTACACCACTTGCTACAAGGTTGGCTATGATAATATATGAAATTTGAAAATTAGGCCTGTACAATGCAGCCAATAACCCATCAGGATTATCTGCTGCCACACCGGGCAATATCAAAAGGAAGAAAATATTCAGTCCAAAATTGATTACAACGTTCAAAATCTTGACCACTGCATACTTAAGCGGTCTTTCATTGGCACGCAACCATGCAAATGGTATAATGACAAGGGCATCTAACGAAAGAATGAAAATGACGTATTTAATATACTTAGGGTCAATGTTCAGAAGGCTTGCCATTCCATCCTGAAATAACAATGAGAACACCATAAAAACCATAGTAGACCCCAAAATGGACATCAAGGAAGTAGATATTACAGTTTCCTTGTCTTCTGACTTACTATAAAATCTAAAAAATGCAGTTTCCATACCATAGGCCAAAACCACGTTGAACATAGCAAAATAGGCAAATATAACTGCCAACTCACCATAAATTTCCGGAGGCATAGCATCTGTATGCACCCGCACCAAGAAGAAAGAAATCATTCTAGGCAATACAGTGGCAAGACCGTAGATAGCCGTTTGTTTGAACAATTTTTTAAGCGGATTCAATAGCGAAGTATTTAAATCCAAAAGTACCCATTTAAAGGGATGTAGCAAAGGGAAGTTAAACCCCGAAGACTTTCTTTTTTCTAGCGGCTATTTTTTTCGTCTAAATTGGCGTAGGAAATAGGAAGATTCTGTTGAATACCATTAATTTGGTAGTATTTTACTTTATCCTTTTGCATATAACTTATAACCGCTTGGGTTTCGGTCAGCTCAAAAGGAAACTCTTCAGAACTTTGGACTTTTCCAAACTCGGATATCCCAATGATGCCCTTATCGGTAACTTCAATAGAAATAGGTGCCATTTTTCCGTTGTAGTAGATATTCTTTAAATCGGCATTATCATTATCTAAACTTAGCACGGTAATTACCAACTCATAACCGTCCTCCTCTAATGGTTCTCCAACGGACCATTTTTGAGCATAGGCTTCTCCTAAACTAAAAGGCGCCATAGTTTCCAGTTTCTTTGTTGACCCACAACCCGTAAGGAAAAATAAGCTTAACCCTAAAATATAGATATATTTTTTCATGATAGTTTTCGTATTGTATTTGGCAATACATACGCATAAAGCGTGCGCAAAGACTATCCTAAAAAAAGAAACCCCACATAAATGTGGGGTTTGTTAACCTATATGTATCTACGATGACTAGGTCAAAGCTGATATATTGTATTAATTATTTAATGCTTCCGCACCACCAACAATCTCCAAGATTTCGTTGGTAATTGCAGCTTGTCTTGCCTGGTTATAAGACAACTTCAATTGATCTCTTAAATCTGTTGCGTTATCCGTTGCTTTATGCATAGCGGTCATACGTGCACCGTGCTCACTGGCAAAAGAATCACGGATACCTTTGTACAACTGTGTTTTCAAAGACTTAGGAATCAGTTGCTCAATGATTTCTATTTTTGAAGGTTCAAAAACGTAATCATTACTCAAATTGTCTGCCCCTTCAACCGGAACAATTGGTAAAAACTGCTCGGTCATTATAATCTGCGTTGCCGCATTCTTGAACTTGTTATACACAATATCAATACGATCATAGTTCCCTAAGGTGAATTGCTCCATTAAATCTTCGGCTATAGCAGATACGCTATCAAAATTTAAATCGTCATAAATATCACTATGATTGGCAATCACATTTGACCTTTTTACCAAGAAGTCATTGGCTTTCTTACCTATTGCAACAAAATCTACCTGCTTACCAGCATACTTCTCATTAATTAAAACAGTACACTGTTTTAAGATATTAGAGTTAAAAGCACCTGCCAAACCTCTGTTTGAAGTTATGGCAACCACCAAGACTTTATTTACCTCTCTTTTCTCAGCATATACACTACCAGAATCCGAATCCAAGCTTGCACTTAGCCCCTGTAACAACTCAGTAAGCTTATCGGCATAAGGTCGCATTGCAGTAATGGCATCTTGTGCTTTCTTCAACTTTGCAGCAGACACCATTTTCATGGCACTGGTAATCTGCATGGTTGATGATACCGATGCTATTCTGTTTCGTATTTCCTTTAAGTTCGCCATTCTTTAAATAGTATTTAGCATTTAGCAGTTTGTAGTTCGTACCCTCGGCTTTACACCTGTACCAATTACTTTGTAATTAATACTCGGGTACTTAATACTCCTTACTAGTTTCTATATTTACCTGAAAGGTCTTTTGCTACAGCAGTCAAAACATCCGTTACCTCATCGGTAAGTTTACCAGACTTTAATGTATCCAATACATCTCTGTGCTTCGCATTCAAGAACTCTAAGTAATCTCTTTCGAATTCCTTTATCTTCTCTACTGGTACGTCACGTAACAAGTTCTTAGAACCTGCGTAGATAATCGCAACCTGATCTTCTACAGTATAAGGATCGTTTTGCGCTTGCTTTAGAATCTCTACGTTACGACGTCCTTTTTCAATAACGTTCAATGTAGCAGCATCCAAATCAGAACCGAACTTGGCAAAAGCTTCCAATTCACGGAACTGCGCTTGATCCAATTTTAAAGTACCAGATACTTTTTTCATGGATTTAATCTGAGCGTTACCACCTACACGAGATACTGAAATACCCACGTTAATAGCCGGTCTTACACCTTGGTTGAATAAATCCTGCTCCAAGAAAATCTGTCCGTCCGTAATAGAAATTACGTTCGTAGGAATATATGCAGAAACGTCACCCGCTTGAGTCTCAATAATAGGAAGTGCAGTTAAAGAACCACCACCTTTTACCATTGGCTTCAATACATCTGGTAAATCGTTCATGTTCTTTGCAATATTATCATCATTGATAACCTTTGCCGCACGCTCTAACAATCTAGAGTGCAAGAAGAAAACATCCCCTGGGTATGCCTCACGTCCCGGTGGTCTTCTCAAAAGAAGAGATACCTCACGATATGCAACCGCTTGTTTTGACAAATCATCATAGATAATCAAAGCTGGACGACCCGTATCACGGAAATACTCACCGATAGATGCACCTGTAAAAGGAGCATACACCTGCATTGCTGCAGGATCGGAAGCATTTGCAGCAACAATAGTAGTATATGCCATTGCACCTTTATCTTCTAAAGTCTGCGCAATTGCAGCAACAGTAGAAGCCTTCTGACCAATAGCAACATATATACAATATACTGGCTCACCAGCATCGTAAAATTCTTTTTGATTCAAGATGGTATCGATGCAAACGGTAGTCTTACCTGTTTGACGGTCACCAATTACAAGCTCCCTTTGACCACGGCCAACAGGAATCATAGCATCAATTGCCTTAATACCAGATTGCATTGGTTCGGTTACCGGCTCTCTAAAGATAACACCTGGCGCTTTACGCTCTAATGGCATCTCATATGTATCACCAGAAATAGGTCCTTTACCGTCGATTGGGTTACCTAAGGTATCCACAACACGACCAACAATACCTTCACCAACTTTTACAGAAGCAATACGTTGCGTACGTTTAACCGTATCTCCTTCACCCACAGATTTAGAAGGTCCTAAAAGAACCACACCAACGTTATCTTCTTCCAGGTTAAGAACGATACCTTCTAAGCCTCCTTCGAATTCTACCAATTCTCCATATTGGACATTTGATAAACCGTAGACCCTGGCGATACCATCACCAACCTGCAGTACTGTTCCCACCTCGTCTAATGAAGCGGTGGCTTCAAATCCTGATAATTGCTCCTTTAAAATTGCTGATACCTCAGCGGCTTTTACTCCTGCCATTGTTTTAGATATAAAGACGAAAAGATGAAAGACAAAAGGCTTTTATCGACTCGTTATTGATATTATAAACTACTTGTAAATTCTCTTTTAATTGTATTCAATTTGCTTGAAATGCTAGCATCATATTGTAAATCACCAACACGTAAAACAAATCCTCCAATAATGCTTTCATCTATTTTATTCTGAATAGTTATCGCATTACCGGTTATCTGAGCTAATTGCTTCAGCACTTTTTTCTCAAGGTCTGCACTCAATGGCACAGCGGTAGTAACATAAGCTACGCCCTCACCTTTTAAATCTTCATTAAGAATGATATATTTTAAAGCTACTTCGTTTAAAATAGATATCCTTTTATTTGAAACAAGTGTGTTGATCAAACCTAAAGTAACCTCATTGCTCCCTTTAAAAACAGCAGCTAAAGCTTTCTTTTTGGTTTCCCCATTAACTACAGGGCTAGCCAACATGGCCCTCAACTCCTTACTATCGGCAATAGTTGCCACAACCGAACGCATGTCTTTTTCAACTGCGCTCGTAGCTTTGTTCTGTACCGCTAGGTCCAAAACCGCTTTTGCGTAACGTATTGCTGCTCTAGAATCGCTCATTTTTTATTTTGTTTTATTGTCTTGCTACCCGAAATTCATCGGTCTAACAAAAAGCAATATAGCTACTTAATTCAATTTAACATCACCCAACATACTTTCAACCAATTTTAATTGTTGGTCTTTGTTGGATAGTTGTTCTTTTAAAACCTTCTCGGCAATCTCCACAGAAAGTTCGGCTACTTGGTTTTTGATATCCGCCACAGCAGCTTTCTTTTCGCTTTCGATAGCAGCTTGAGCTTGCTTTAGCATTTTATCACCTTCAACTTTAGCTTGTTCTTTAGAATCTGTGATCATCTTATCCTTGATCTCACGAGCTTCTTTTAACATAGCTTCACGCTCGGCACGAGCTTCTTTTAACAACTTATCGTTATCAGCTTGCAAGTTTTGCATTTCTGCACGCGCTTTTTCAGCAGCTTCCAATGCACCATGAATACCTTCCTCACGTTCGTTCAAAGAAGTTAAGATTGGTTTCCATGCAAATTTCACCAATAGGAAAATCAAACCTAACAATAGTATTGTCTGAACTACGAAAAGACCTGGTGAAAAATCGTTTAATAAAGTTTCCATATATAATATTACTTTAAAATTCTAAACTTGATTAAAAACATTTCCTGCAACCAACCGTTACAGGAAAATGTTTTTTTGGTTTTTAAACCCTTAAGCTTTACCTAAGAACAAGGCACCGAATGCCAAACCTTCTAAAAGTGCAGCAATGATAATCATCGCAGTTTGGATTTTTCCTGTTGCTTCTGGCTGACGAGCAATACCTTCCATTGCTTTTCCACCAATTTGACCAAGACCGATACCTGCTCCGATTACGATTAAACCAGCTCCAATTAAGTTGTACATAGTAATTGATTTATATAATTAAATTAAAAAACTCTCTTTTAGATGAAATCCCCCCTAACGTCTTCTGCGTCCGGAACTTCATGTCCATTTGCATCGTGCTCATGACCATGATCGTGCTCTGCAACGGCCATACCAATAAACAATGCTGATAACATAGTGAAAATATAGGCCTGTAAAAAGGCTACCAACACCTCAATAAGCGTAATGAAAAATGATAGTACCAATGACAGTCCTGTTGCACCAACCACACCTAAGCTTTTCTTAAGTGTAAACATAATGGCAATCAAACTCATAACTACAATGTGACCTGCGGATATGTTCGCGAACAAACGTACCAACAATGAAAAAGGCTTGATCACAAAAGCTCCGGCCAATTCTATAATAGCAAGAATCGGTCTAATCAAAACAGGAACTCCTGGCATCCAAACCATGTGCATCCAGTAGTCCTTGTTTCCGCTAAATGTATAGATGATCAAAGTAAAAATTGCCAAAGCAGCGGTAACGGCCAACTGACCTGTTACGTTAAAACCAAATGGCGTTAAACCTAGAAGGTTCAAAATCCATATAAAGAAAAACACGGTCAACAAATACCCCGTGAACTTGCGATATTTTTTCTCGCCGATGTTTGGCTTAGCAATCTCGTCTCTAACATAGATTACTAAAGGCTCCAATACTCTACCAAAACCGGTAGGCACTTTTTTCTTAGCGTATTGTTTTGCCAATGAAGAGAAAGCCCAAAGCATAAAAAGACCCACCAATAATATTCCAAAAACACTCTTAGTGATTGAAAAGTCTAAAACTTTAGCTGCATTTTCCGCATGGTGATGTTCATCAAATTGAACTTCAGTGGCACCTGCGTTCAATTCGTATATTTTTCCGTGAAGCTTTACGAACTTAGATCCGCCTTTCTCTACAATAACTTTTCCGGCATCATCATGATGAAATTCAGAAGACATGAAAGTCACCAACCCATTACTGGTCCAAAGAATAACCGGCAATGGAAAACCTACATGTTTACGCTCTCCATTATCACCTGTATAAGAAAACAAATGAAAATCATGCGCATCTTTAATGTGATGCTGAATGTATGCGTCCACCTCTGCTTTTGTGTCCACAGCTCCTTCATCGCCTCCCTCGGAGAGGGCAAAACCTTGAAAAGAAATGCAGAGTGTACAAAGTAATACTAGTGTTCTGACCAATTTTGAAACTTCCTTCATTATTTTCTATCAAAAAATTATGCTCCTGAAATTTTGCGCAAAAGTAGGTAATCTTACTGTAATACAAAGCATTTTTATTCCATAAAATTTTGAAACTATCTGCGTTGCATAATTTTTGAAACAAAAAAGACTTCTAGGACTAAAAAAACAAACACAGGAATTAAGAGAGAAGCTCTATAGAATCTCGGTAAATACTGATCTCCCATAAGTTGCGGGTAGCACATGGCAGTATAAGCTGCTATTTTAAAAACCAAAAGTCCCATATAAATGAAACCTAATTGGACAAAAACTTTTTCACTTTTTGAGAGAAGTTGAAAAGCAATTATTACCGATAAAGAGAAAACAAAATGAAAAATATAGGCTTTTTGAAGTAGTTCATTAAAGTCTAAATTATCATCTGTCAATAAAAATTGATGAAGAAAAAAAGAAGTCGCGCCCACCAAAATGAACACGACTATGTATTGTACTATTTGTTTGATCAATGCTATTTATTTAGTGTCATCACTTTTTTGATGACGATATACATCGACAAAAATACGGCAAGTAAGGTAAATGTATCCTCAAGAAACGTTTTTTCAAACTTTACATCTAGCCAGGCCCCCAAAAGATTGCCCAAATAGATGGTAACACCCATTTGTATGGCAATGCCCGAAAAACTGGCCGCAGTACGTATTAAATTTGAATTATCACGAGGCTTTTGCTGGCTCATTGCTTGTACTAGAACTATTGCTTAAAGAAGACTTAAAACTGCTAGAACCGCTGTTTAAAGATCCGCCTTTACCTTTCATGGTACATGAAGCGTTAAAAGTAGCTCCTGGCTCAACGGCCAATTTAGTTACGGATACAGTGCCCTCAATTACGGCAGAGGATTTAAGGGAAAGCAAATCGGATACTAAAAGCTCTCCGTTGAAGCTTCCTTCAATATCAGCATTTACACATTCTACTTTACCATGAATGTAGCCATCTTTACCAATAACTACTTTACCGGTAGTCTTTACGTTACCATCTAATTTTCCATCAATTCTGAAGTCTGCTTCAGATTCGATATCACCTTTAATTTTTGTGTGCTTGGAAATTCTGTTAGGTTGTGCGCCAATTTCGTTCATAGTTCTAGGTTTTTTGTTGTCAGAAAACATTTGTTAAGGTTTTGGGGTTAAAATTTGATTTTTATAAGATTGTAGGTTTTTATGTACCTGTATAATTTTATAGTTGGTAGATAAAATTACAAAATTCTCATTCTCAATAAGGTAATCCTTGTTAAATTTTATAAGCTCTGCAAAGCCCAAGGCATAATCTTTAGACTTAAAGCCATGTACGACCACAAATTGGTCTTCTAAGGTATAGATATCTTTTGAAACAACATTCTTGTACCTCAAATCTATAATTGCATCTTCTAATGCCTTCTTTACCCTTTTGGCAATTTCATCATTACTTCTTCTAAACGGGAAAACCACTTTCCAATTTCCGGTGCCGGATGAACCGAGTTCCGTAGAAAAATCTTTAACCGCCAATTTAGGAAGTTGTTCGGCCACCATTTGCTCTGCTTTTTTACCTTCCGGATTGTTAGGATAGGTCAGAGCCACATAATTGAGGGCTTCCTCAAATGGCTTAAAACCGTTCAATCTACCAATAGCATTTGTCTTCAACATTTCAAATTTAGGCACTATGGGGTCTCCCGTAAACTTTTCTATATTCTCTTCCGCTCCCGTAATCGTCCTTAAAAACTCTTGTTTTTGGTACATGCGGTATAAGGCTGCGTAGCGCGCATCCGGGCTATCGGCATCATCTTCTAACACCGCTCTTGGATTTAGTATAATCTCTGCATAGCGCGAGTCTGCATGATTACTTAATATATCATTTTTCATTGAAGCCAACAATGGGCTACCCTCTTCCTCATAAATCTTATACAAATTATATTTTGATGGAAGAATCAATCGTTCTTCGGGCTCTGAATCCAAAACATTTTCCAATTTTTCAGCCGCCAAAAGGTTCTCTTTAAACTTTTCCTTATAAATCAATCCCAATTGATAATTGGCAAAGTTCCTTTCTCCCTTTAAACTATCAATTACAGTAACATCTGTTGGTATTCTATCTAAATAATAATCGACCGAAAATTTTTCTTCCTCTCCCACATCGGCATAAATACTATCATTTGAAGCAAGGGCTTCATTATTTTCTTGCGATAACGTTCTTTTTTTGTTGCTCCATCTCCAATCATCTTCTAACACTCTTTTACCCCATCTTTGGACAAAATCGTTTTTACCATAACCCAAACTTTTCAGGTTGTAAAAGTAGAATTTACCTTGGTTTTCCTTTCCACCTTTACTTTTCGCAAATTCCGCAAAGCCCGTAGCCAATCTTCTTTCTTCTTTTTTTGCCGCTGCATCTTTTGCCGCTTGCAATTCTGCTATATAATCTTCAAAATAAGCTGTACGTTCTGCTAACGGTAAATTATATAACGTAATGACACTATCCGTTTGATGGGCAATATCTTCATATTTAATAACATCCTCAAGGTTATCTAGTTTCTTCTTGGTGGATCTATACTTCTTGGTGTTTTCATCTAGATTGGGAATAACACTGTCATAATAAGCTCCTGCCAGTTTATACTCATTATGATCAAAATTATAAACGGCCAAATTCTCATAATTGAGAGCATTCAACTTAGGTTCGTTTTGTGTGGCGCGAAGTGACTTGTTAAAATAGGCTATGGCCATACTATCATTCTCCTGCTCTAAATGATACTCCGCTACTTGGCGATAAATAATATCCAGAAACGGTCGGTTCTCTCGGTTTTCTTCCAAATCCGTAAGATACTCCAACATCTCCTCACTATTCTCAGATGTGATTTTAGTGTTTCGGATTTTTTGAATCTCCGCATTGATCATATAAACCCGGGGTGATTTTCTATTGAGGTCAATTACTTTGGTAAAGGCATAATTAGCACTATCCTTATGATTCATTTGATTGTACAACTGCCCAATAATATAGTAGTAACGCCCTTTTTCCTCATTCTTCTTGGTGTAATGCGATGCTACTTTTAAATGCTGAACAGCGGTATCCAATACCTTTTCGTTGATGTAGGCCTGAGCCATCATGGCACGCGCATCAGCATATTCTTGATCAGATAACTGTTCAAACTTTAAAAGTCGCTTTAAGTTTTTTATAGCCAACTCATCATTCTCAAGTCTAATGTTTACCTTCTCGCGCCAAATATGCGCTTCGTTCAGCTTATCACTATAATCGTATTTTCTGATTATATAATTAAAAGCCTCAAGCGCTGGCATATAGCGCTGATCAAAATAACGCGCCTTACCTAAAAGTAAAAAAGCCTCATCTGTCTGCGGGTTCCTTTCCACATCTCTAATGTCCATACTATGCTTCTGTATGGCTTTGGTGGCTTTCTCTTCGGCAATAATAAAATTAGGGTTGTTATCCTCAGAATCTAACTTAATATCTTCGGTTACTTCTAAACGCTCAATGGGTAAAACCTCCCAATAATCATCATGATAATTAAGATTGAGTTCCGCCCTACCTTCTTCAAAAGCGATGTTACCATTGTACAAAGTGTTGTACTTGGTATTGAGCGCATGCCAATTACGATTAACAAATGCGTCTTTTTTGGTAGAACATGCGTTTAGAACAATGCCCCCCAGAATTGAAAAAATGATAAGTTTATAGTGCAGCTTCAAAATTGTATATCTACGTACTTTACTCTAACTAAAAAAGAACGGGATTATTATGCAGTTGGTCGATAAAAAGTTTATCGTTCGGGGTTTACGCAAGGAAAAAGATAGACTGGCACGAGCAAATGCGGCGTTTTTATTATAGTGCCCATCTCATGACCATTTTAACTTTAAATTTAAGTCCGAATTTTCTTTTTGACGGATTCAACGGTATACAAAGTACGTGAAGTTTGCAGAAAGCTGAAAAACGGAAGTCCACTTTTCACCGACCAAGTAGTCTGTGATTGTTCATTTCACCGATAAGAGGCCTAATTTATTACCAATTATCAGAAGTAAACGGCACGTAATCGGAAGTGTTTCCTAAGCTATCGGAGTTTTTCAAAAACCGAACCGACCGTATAGTCGGTTTCATGAAAAAGGATTATGCGACCGGAATATCATCTTGAGGCGCCTCTTTTCCACCAAAAAACAGTTCCAATTCTTTTAGTGTGGCCTCTGAGGTTGCAATGTCTTTTACAATTTCGCCTTTGTTCAATACCACAATTCGTTCGCACACCTCGGTTACATGAATTAGATCGTGGCTAGAGACCAAAACCGTAACCCCTTGTTTGGAAGCCAAATCCTTAATAATATTTTTAAGTCGAATTTGAGTTGTTGGATCCAGATTAGCAAAAGGTTCATCTAAAATAACCACTTCTGGATTGCCAATAAAAGATGCCACAATACCCGCTTTCTTTTGGTTTCCTTTTGAAAGGTCTCTCAGGTATTTTTTCTGATTTAGAATTTCACCGTGAAAGAAATCTTCAAAATTTGAGAGCAGCCCATCTACATCTGCTTTATTCTGTTTCCGTAATTCACCAATGAAATAGAAATATTCCTCCGGGGTCAAATAGCCGATCAAAAAAGTTTCATCAATAAAAGACGATGTATGCTTTTTCCAGGTTTCGCTTTGGTCTACTTGAATCTCATTATTAATAATATGGCCCGTGGTAGGCTGAATCAAATCTAACAAAAGACTAAAAAAAGTAGTTTTGCCGGCACCGTTGTTACCTACAAGGCCAAAACTTTGCCCTTTGGGAATTTCAAGATGTTCAAGATTCAATACGGTTTTACCAACGTATTTTTTAGTAAGGTTCTGAACTGTTATCATAATTAAAAATAATGTTCTTGTTTCAATTTAAAAGCTTCTAGCTGTTTTGTTCTTTAAAGCCGGCAATCATTCCGTACTTTTTCTTTCGGTACACTTTAGTAATCATATTTAGCAAAATGTTCTTAAAAGCAAAGCCCAACAAGCCGAACACACTTAAAACGATTACAGCTACTTGAAACGACACCAGATAATAAAATAAGGTGAAGATTGCTATTGGAAGGCCAAATAGGGGAATACCCACTAAAAATTGGGCTGCACCCATACCCTGCATATTACCCACAGCACTTTTATTAAGATCTATACGCTTTTTGTTCATGGAGCCAAAAAATAAAATCATGGGCACATTTACACCTGCATTGTATAGCGCACAACTAAAATTTATGGCCAAGGCCTGCCACCCAAAACAAACATATGGAATAGATAGGAGAAACATAACTCCAACACTAATATAAATTAAGCGCGCCTTTGATTCTAGATAGCTTCGTAATGGAATATTCTGAGACATCATCATACTGTAATAGGAGCTATCCCACGCAGGGATAAACTGTCCAAAATTCATCAAAAAGATTCCCGTCATAAAAATACCCACAAAAACAAGCATTGGTGATGTATCGCCAAAGTCGTCCATCGTATAAAAAAGAAGACCGTACAGAATCATGGCCAACGAGATAAAAACCTGTGTTTTGGTTCGTTTGTTGCGCCAAATCAGCTTTAAATCCAATTGTAAATATGGAGCAATGTCACCAAAGCGCTTGGTCCACGACAAATCCGATGAAGTAACTTCCGTTGTCTTTTTCTTAAGTGTCGTATCTAGATATATTCGGCTTCTTAGGTACGAGTAGTTCATGTAATAGGTAGCGAATGCTACGCCTAACGGAATTAGGGCATACAACGGATTCTCATATAAGCTATAAAAAATCTGGCCTGCATATTCTTTTACAGGAAGGATACCAAAATAATCTAAACCATAACAAGCCAGCAAAAGAGTGCCGATCACGACTAAAGCTTTATCACTCTTGTTCACTATAAAATTGACATAATTAATACTGAGAACAATACCAATAATGCCCAATAACCAAAATAAAACGTTTTGTGGAGCATACCCTTTTATAAGTAGAACTACACTAAACGGAACAAAGAAAAACAAAGCCAAAAAATTATAAAAAGAAACCGCCGAACGTCCTAAAATATAATGGGCAATGCTGCTTTTATTAATAGGTAGTGTCAAAAACGGCTTAATATCCAATACGGGAAGCTTTTGCATAAAATAGCGCAGAAACAACTCCCCCAATACCCAGTACAAAAGATACTGGTTCAAAAAAACCACAGGGTCCACATTGGGTATTGTCTTTTTTAAAATAAAGAATAGGGTAGAGCCTAGAAAGCCTAACATCCCCATAAGATAGAGTGCAAAGAAACCCATTAGTATTTTAACGCCCAAGCTCTTACCCAGTGCCGAAGAGCGAAAGAAAGATTTCCATTGCAGCTTAATGAAGCTTTTAAACATAAGAAATAGATTACTGGTCTGGTAAGTTAGTATTTAAAAGGATAGGATTAGTTACAAAAATTTTAAGATATTTTGTATTCAGAGTAGGTTTTTGACCTAAAAATTTATCACAACATCTATTATACCTACGTCCGATATTTTCAAAAACAGCATATAAGTTTCTTTTTTTACCGTTTCCGTTTCAAATGGCTCTATCAATGCTTATTTTTGCGGTCACATTTGACTAAATAAAATACAATGGTGCATTTTCACTCCTTGACCGTAAAACATATAAAACCGCTTACACCAAGTTCGGTTGCTATAACTTTTACCATACCTAAAGACCTTATACAAACTTTTGATTTTGTTCCCGGGCAATATATTACCATTAAAATGGAGCTCAAAGGCAAAGAGATCAGAAGGGCTTACTCTATCTGTTCTTCACCTAAAAGCGATTGTTTTACAATTGGCGTCAAGAAAGTTGATAAAGGCGGATTCTCAGATTACGCACATACCAAACTAAAAGCCGGTGATGTTTTAGAAGTGATGCCTCCTGAAGGTAGGTTTACTTTTCAGCCTACCGGTAAAGTGAAAAACATTGCGGCTTTTGCTGCGGGTAGTGGTATAACACCGATTATGAGTATTGCTAAGGCGGTATTGGCAGATAACCCTAAAAACAAATTTGTTCTCGTTTACGGAAATAAATCCCATAAAGAAGCGATGTTCTATACTGATTTGGCAAAATTGGAACTAGAGTACGCGGGCCGATTTAATGTGTATTTCATTACTAGCCAGACCCAAGAAGACGATTCTCTTTTTGGACGTATTGATGTGTCCACGGTAAATTATGCGCTTAATAATAAACAGAAAGATGTAGATTTTGATGGGTATTACCTTTGTGGACCGGAAGCAATGATAAATTTAGTTTCCGATACGCTACAAGAGAACGACATTCCAAAAGATAAAATTCATTTTGAACTCTTTACCACAACCGAAATTTTAGATGAGCTACCCGAGCAAGCGGAAGGCAAAACTAAAGTTACCATTATGGTTGACGATGAGGAATTCACTTTAGAGATGGATAAAAAGGAGATAGTTCTTGATGCTGTTCTCAAGCAGAATATTGATGCTCCTTATTCTTGCCAAGGTGGAGTTTGTAGTAGCTGTATTGCCAGGATAACGGAAGGAAAAGCCGAAATGGTAAAAAACCAGATTCTTACCGATGGCGAAATCGAAGAAGGTTTGATTCTTACTTGCCAGGCGCACCCGACAACACCCACCTTAAAAGTAGATTATGATGATGTTTAAACAACATCCTTTTAAAAAATAAAGAAAGCCACAATTGTCATTTACAGTTGTGGCTTTTTTAATAGCTCTTCTAATTTTCTCGCTGTATTTTCATAACCAATGAGATAGGCCTTTTCAATTCCTTTCCGGTCTAACACCCCAATATGTTCCAGTTCCTTAAACTCCATTAACAAATCGCAAGCTTCAAGTTTTTTTCTGTTGATGGCGTAAATCATAAGGCCGGTTACCCTGCCCGTAAGCTGTATTGAATTTTTAAGGTGAGTTTTATTGAGCTCACTAACCACCGAGACATTACTACCAATAATATATTCCGCCTGACCCATAACCGGTTCCAGCGGAAAGTTGTTCATAATACCGCCATCCGCATAAAGTCCTCCATTCATCTCTACGGGACTAAAAACCGGTGGTAATGCTGCAGATGCCAATAATGGTCTAATAAGCTCTCCTTCAGAAAAATATTCAAGATCTCCCTTTTCAAGGTTGGTAGCCGTTACGTGTAGTTTTTTATGAAGAGCTTCAAACGTATCATCGGGAAAAAAGGCTTTGAATACATCAAAATACCTATCGGTATCAATAAAACCGGGCTTTACTATAGTCAGGAAGTTGTATTTAAATAAAGGGGTTTCCTTAAAAAAGGCCATCATATCTAGAACCGAGTTTCCGTTGGCGTACAATGCGCCTACTAAAGCCCCTACGCTACTACCTCCTATGACACTAGCGGTAAGTCCAAACTCGTTCATAGCCTGAATTAGACCGATATGAGCCATACCGCGTACCCCTCCGCCAGAAAGCACAAGTCCCAGTGATTTTGTTTCTAAGTCCTTCATTGTAGTTATTCTGAAAACGACATTGCGAAGGTATTTATTTCAATAGACTATCCATCAATTTTTTGTGATAGTCTGAAACTACATCGTAACAGTACTTCACGGGAAAACCTTCTTTCTTGTCGCATATCAAATACGGTTTGAACACTTGTTTCTCGTTTTCTTTGACCGTATCATCCTGATGAATTTCTAGTCGAGCATGAAGTTCTTCGGAAACAATATCCTCAGGTGAAATAATATAATGGCTCGCCAATACATCAAAAGGATTGAACCCATCAGCACCTTGATCTAGCCATTGCTGTAACCAAGCACGGGAAGCTTCCGCTATCCATTGATTTCCTTTATCACCGTTTGCCAAAGCATCTAAATCATCGGCTTTAATCCAAACTTTATTAGAAATCTCAAATGGACAAAGAGTTACCGGCACGCCATTTTCGAATAGTATACGAAACGCATCATTATCCAAATCAAAATTTAGGTCTTGTGCGTGATTGCCCTTGTTCCCAATCCTAAAATAGTCTTTAGGGGTTCTACGACCGGCAACCAAAACCACTTCTAAAATCTGGCTCTTCAGTTCTGGGTATTTTAAAAGTAAAAGGCCAACGTTGGTTGCGGGACCAATAGCCATAATTATCATGGGCTGTTTACGGAGCGCTTCTGCGAACGCATCAACAGCTTCGTTACTTTCTACCGCTTTGAGGTTTATAGCTTCGCCAGCTCCTCTATAAACAGGTATTTCGCCAAGAGCAAACTCAGTACTCATTTTTTGGCTCAGCGGATATGAATTTTCAATAACCGTGTTTCCAAAAACGGCACTGATGCCACAAACATCAATAGTATCAGCTTTTATCAGTTGCAAAACGGCATACCCATCGTCAACATCGCAATAGCCTTTGCGCTTCTCTCTTGTCATACCCACTGAAAGATCAGTGTCTATCCATACCTTTTTCTTCGTCATTCTATCTGAATTATTTTTTTACCCTGTTATATCAATCCTCCCCAAAAATCGATTTCATTCCGAACACCGGTCTGCGGGTCTTGAATAAAATCTTTTTTATCCTCATAAATCTTTAAAATACCATCTTCCATAAAACCGATTTGGTCTCCCATCAAAACCGCTTCTTTTAAATCATGCGTAACAAAAAGTGAGGTAATTTTGAACTCCTCGGTCAACCTTTTAAATAGCTCCTGCATTCGTTGGCGCGTGCCCGTATCCAAACTCCCAAAAGGCTCATCTAAAAGCAAAAGCGAAGGGCTGGTACTTATAGCTCGCCCAAAAGAAACACGTTGCCGTTGCCCACCGGATAGTTGTGTAGGCATTTTATCCGATTGTCCTTCTAGTTCTAAACTTTTAAGCATGTGATTAACCTTCTCTTTTATTAAACCTTCCGGTATTTTTTTAAGGCGAAGTCCAAAAGCGATATTCTCAAAAGCATTTAAATGAGGAAAAAGCAAGTCTTCTTGATACAGATAAACAATGTTTCTCTTTTCGGGTTTAACCGCGGTAATATCTTCTCCGTTCAATAAAATTCTCCCTGAATCCGGCGTAATTAGTCCGCCTATAGTTTTAAGCATCGTGGTTTTTCCACAGCCAGATTTTCCTAAAATACTTAGGGTCTGCTTAGCTTCAAGTGAAAAATTAAGGTCTTTGACCACATTTTCCACTTCAAAACTTTTTACGATATGTTGTACCTCAAGAAACATTTAAACCAATTTTTTAAACACATAACGTTTGTTAAAATACAATAAAACTACCGGTGGAAAAATCAATAAACAGCAACTTAATGCTCCATAATAATAGTTGGCCTCCTTAATAAACAAGAACACCTTGATAGTTAAGGTTTGCACCTTACCAATCCCAATAATAGAAGTTAAGCCATACTCAAACCATGAAATAAGAAAGGTCTGAAAAAAGCAGATAAGAATAAGGCCTTTTGCCAAGGGTAATAAAACCTTGGTATAGGCCTGCCATTTGTTTCCGCCTAAGGTAGCCACCAAATCTTCATAGTTTTTAACCTTTTCGTTCCAAAAACTGCTAAAAAAAAGCAGAGCATAAGGGAAAGCGATGATGAACTGCGCCACAACAACACCGGTCATATTCCCGAACAACCCCATTTTTAAAAAGAAAAAGCTGAGACAGGCCGCGAAAACGACGGGTGACAATATGTATGGAAAATAGGCAAGTAACGTCAATGTCTTTCTCTTGGGGTGATAAAAAACGGACTTACTAATTAAAAATCCGGAAGCTGTTGAAAATACTGCCACAGAAAGTGATATTACCAAAGAGGACAAAAAACTTTGTAAAAGTCCTGTTTCTGAATCAAAAACGGTCTGCCAATTCCTTAACCCTAAATAAGAGGGCCAAACATCAGGAAATCTCCATTCTGAAGCCAACGACAAAAACACGAGGTAGACGAACGGAAACAGTATCAACAGCACCGCCAGACTAAGCACAAAGGGTTTCCAGTTAATTCGCATAGGCTGTTTTTCTTTTGGGGAGAAACAATGCAATTGCGGTCACCGAGACAATTATCGTATACAATACAGCAACAACATATCCTTCGGAAATTTTATCCAGATCATATTGTTTAATCTCTTGAATAATTAGAACAGACAGCATTTGAGGTGATTCTTGACCTAAAATTAAGGGGACCTCATAAGCCCCTAAAAGAAAAATAAAATAGAGCACGATAAGCACCCAGGTCTTTTTAATTAGAATAGGCAAAAAGATCTTTTTTGCAATTTGATTGGCACTGGCTCCCAGTGATTGTGCCAAAATAGAAAGTTCCTCTACACGTTCGTTTTTATAAACATTTAGAAAAAGTAATATAAAAAAAGGCATAATCAGGGCGATAAAAGACAGTATGATACCGAATGCTAAACCATCATTTACCAAATCCGGAAACTGAGAAGCCTCTGTAATAAACCCTAACTTATGGCTAATACGGGCTAAAAAACCTCCTTTAGAAAAAAGCTGGAATGTAAAAAAGCCGGTAACAATACCTGGAATCGCCAAAGGCAAATAGATAATAAAGGAGAAAAAACGGCTTTCTAATTGCTCTTTAAATTTTAGTGTTATCCAAAGTGCCCCACCAACCGAAATAACCACCGCAACCAAGGCAATTAAAACGCTAAACCCTAGTGATTTAAAAAATGAGCCGGATGCAATTACGGTTTCCCAGAATTTTAAAGTAAAACCATCGTTTGCTACACCAGTAACACCAAAACTGTACAGCAGGGCATATATAAATGCCGCGGCAAAAGGAACTATACCTATAAGTATAAAAAATAGTACGCCTATGTTGGCTTTCTTAATTCTCAATGACATGTTTTCTAAAGTCCTCGTATAAACGAATCATATATTCCGGTGCAGGTTCCGTGATGGCGTTCAACTCCAATTCTCTTATACTCGGACCAAATTCCCGCTTTTTAGCATCAAGGAATTTCATACTCCAATCTGGAGGCAGTTCACTCATGTCCAAAACCGTATTGGAATTCATTCCGTCAACATCGGATTTTTTGAGTTGAGCTTCAGGAGAAAGCAAAAAATTAATCACTTGCATTGTAGCTGCCTTTTGGGGTGCATTATGCAAAATTCCGAGGTAATTAGTGTTTCTTATCGTACCGTTTTCCCAAGCATACCCTTTGGTAGATTTTGGATAAAATCCGCTCAATACTTTATCTTCAATACTACCTTCCCTAAATCCATAGGTAAGAAGCAATTCTCCATTAGCAAAAAGCTGGTTCATTTTAGATTGCTCTTTAGGAAAAGTACTTCCTTCCTTCCAAAAATATTGCTTGCTCTCATTTATGAAGGCCCATAATTTTGCTGAGAGCTCTTGGTATTTATTTTCGTCAAAATTTCCATCCAGAGCATTTGGGCTACCACCTATTTCGGCCATCAAACTCTTTAAGAACGTCATACCCGTAAAATCATTAGAAATCGTAAACGTCCCCGGATTTTCTTTAATAAATATTTCAAACTCAGGAATACTTTTAGGCGGACTTGATGTCTTCTGTGAATCGTATACGATTGCAAACTGATTTATACTCCACGGGGCCTCCATACCATTTACGGGTTGTTGAAAATCCGTATTTATAAAAGGATTATCAAAATCTATAAATTTGGAATTTGGTAGCTTCTCCACGAATGATCCCCAAAGCCCGTCTACCTTTCTTAATTGGAAAAATGTCTCTCCATTGATCCAAACCATATCTACTTGCCCTTCATCAATATCGGCTTGCTTTTCTCCCATAACCAACTGCACGATTTCGGGCCCTTGACCACCACTAATTTGTAAGTCAATATCATACTTCTCCTTAACCGTTGGCACTACATAGTTATTTATGTAATCATTAATGGCCGTACTGCCCTGCCACATCATGAAGTTAACGGTTTTACCCTCAGATTTCTTTTCGATTTCCTGCCATGTTGCGCTCTTCAATTGTTCATCGTCTTGTTTAGATTTCTCTCCACAACCGAGTAAACTTAGCCCTATTAAAAAACCAAATAGTATATTTCTAATCCTATTCATTTTAACTACTTCTTTGACCTACAAAATCACTTTGTCGTATAATCCTATAAACCTTTATAATTTTCTTCAATATCAATCTTTTTCCCACCAACCTTTACTGTTGATATTATCTCCTCCAATTCTTTCGGCTGCCGCTTTATAATTGGCACTATTTGTTGCTTGCTCAGATTCCGGATACAAATACCGAACGGGATATTTATTATTGTTCAGGTTATCAGGACCTGGTTTTAAATTCGGAATACCCGTTCTTCGTACATTAAACCATGCTTCGTGGCCATTCGAAATTAAGCTAAACCATTTTTGAGTCAAAATTTTGTTTAGATTATCAGTTCCATTCAATACAATTGATTCCTGGGATACATAACCAGTTGGGAGCTCAACATCATAATATTCAAAACTTGCAGCAATACCCGCTTCGTAATACGCTTGTACATCTCCAGAGATATAACCACGCTCTACAGCTTCTGCCAAAGCAAACTGCACCTCTGAATATTGCATAAACTGTGCATCCACCCCATCAGGAACATCTCTAAAAATAGCACCGAACAAAGAAACGTCATTTAAATCGATTCCCTTTTCTGCAATAGTTTCTCGATCTTGACCATTGACCAACCCCTTAAATTCAGGATTTCCTGTATTAATGCTTACCTGGGTTGGTTTGTACAAAACCTCAACCCTAGGGTCGTTCCACAGAGTTAAAACCGAATCAACGGTTGCCGTCATACGGTGTTCTTGATATAGGCCCAAAGCGGCCAACGTCATTGGGTATTGATTGGGTGCCGAAGTCAAATAGGGCAACACAGCATTATCGGCATTTGACTGCATTAGTTTACCTGATTCCGCCAAAACCTGAATCTCAGAATAATCGGTAAGCCGTTTACTAATTCTTAAAAGATAACGTAAACGCAAGGAATTGGCAAAACGCATCCATTTGTTCAAATCCCCATTAAACATAACATCCCCATTTATAGTGGCATTTGAATTTTCTAAAGTAGCCGCTGCCCGTTCCAAAACAACTAAAATACCTGTTTCCGAATCTGTATAAATACTCTCTTGCGTATCATAAGCTGGTGTAAACTGGCCCTCCAACGCATTGACGGCATCGGTATAGGGTACATCTCCCCACATATCCGTTAATTGAGAGAACAGAAAGCTTTGCATTACATCTCCAATGGCATTATACGCCTCATTAGAGCCTTGTAGCTCTCGCATAGATTTAATATCGCTCAGCAATTGAAAAATGATATTCCAATACTCGCTATTCGTTCCCATTTCGTAACGGTCAATGCGCTCAAATTCTACACTAGCTGCAAACTGCTGAATGTAATTAGCCAAACGAAACCCTTGATTGTACGCATTCTGGTCTGCTTCAACCGAAATAACGTTTGCCAACAAAAACTGTGGATCTACTGATTCCGGAGAATTTGGGTTTTCATTAAGTTCTTCAAACTCATCTGTACAACTCCCAAATAACAAGATAAAACTTGTAAGGGTTACTATATATAGTTTGTTCATTGTTTTAATATTTTGTTTTCGTTCCATAATGTCCCAACTTAAAAATCAGTTTTTACACTAAAACCAAAACTTCTAGTGGATGGATAGGAAAAGTCTTCTACCCCATAAACAATTCGCTGCCCTTGCAAAGCATTGAGTTCCGGGTCAAAATGAGGGTTCTCCGTAAACAACAATAAATTGCTACCCACCAAGCCTAACTTGATATTCTGAAAACCAATTGATTTGGATACTTTTTCCGGGAGGTTATAGTACAGCCCTAACTGACGCAGTTTTACATAAGATGCACTATAAAGTGCGCTATCTTCGTTACCACGGTCAAAAAAGTTATTGTAAAATTGACTCGCCGGGACTGCTGTAGTATTCGGCACGTATTCCGGGCTTTCGGCAGTTCCTACATTTACGACCCCATCGCCAATGACACCATCTTCCCGACCCACCAAAGTTTCTTGCAAAACACCTGAAGTGCTACCTAAAGCTTTGATTCTGGAAACAATGGTACCGCCTTTTCGCCAATCGAAAAGTATGGTCATATCAATATTTTTATAGGAAAACTTGTTATTGAAGCCTACCGTAAAATCAGGATTATAATTTCCTAAAAGCCTAAGATTTCCGTCTTGGATCGGCAATCCATTAGCGCCGTAAACAGTTTTTCCATCTACCTCAAGGAACCCAGTGCCATACATGTCACCTACACGACCGTTCTCACGAGCAATATAAAAAACGGTGTTAGAACCGCCACCACCGGAGAAAATATCTGCTGTGCCGGTCACAAACTGGTCTACACCTTCGGGCAATTCCGTAACTTCACTTCTATAGGTTGAATAGTTTACTGATGATTGCCAGCCGAAATCTTGCGAACGGATAATTTCAGCACTCACCAAAGCTTCAAAACCTCTGGTTCTTACTTCGCCGCCATTTACATTAAAATTAGAAAACCCGCTGGTCTGCGAAATAGGTCTGGAAATAATCTGGTCAATACTGGTGTTTTGGTATCCAGCCACATCTAGCTGAAGCCCGCCATCTAAAAACCATGCCTCCAAACCGGCTTCCAAAGCATTTAAACGTTCTGGCCGTAAATTGGCATTTTTCAATACCGTTTCATTGGTTACCCTAAAACTAGAGCCATAGTTTTGATTAAAAACGAAGTTCTGTACATTCTGGTACGGGTCCGTGTCGTTACCGACACTGGCAGCGCTAAACCTTAAGTTCAGGTACGAAATGGCTTCGGGCAGCGTAAACATATTGCTCACAACATAACTTAGCCCTGCCGAGTAGTATCCAAAAGAATTATTATCACTTGGTAATGTACTGCTCCAGTCGTTTCTAAAAGTAGCATCAAAATACAGTGAATTTTTATAGGAAAGATTACCGCTGGCATACACACTATTAATGCGTTTGTTGAATTTCTGACTATCTCCTTTAAGTGGTGTTCTTGAATTTGCTAAGGTGTAAATACCAGGAATAGCCAATTGGGAGGCTTCAGAAAATTTATATTGAATGTCTTGGTCAAACCGATTTGCGCCTGCCGATATGTTGTACTTCCAATCCTCGTTAATATTATCGGAATAGGAGAGAAGTGCATCGGTATTTAACTCCCGAAACCGAACATCATCTTCACGATAGGTTCCTAACGGATTCTGATTTGTACTCACCGCACGACGGAATTCCCTTTTATCATCATACGTATCAATACCGGCGCGAACACTTAGACTTAGCTTATCCGTAATATCATAGGTAGCAGATGCGTTTCCTAAAATTCTATTTTTATTGAAACTATTTGTGTTTTCATAAACCGTTAAATAAGGGTTGGTCAACCATAAATAGTTAAAATCATAATGCTGGATGCCCTCTTGACCTGCTTGCCAATAGTTTTTTAACGACTCCACGTTGGTATTTCTACCCGTCCAGTTAAATCCGTACAGCGGATTTTCATAGCCATACCCTAAATTAGGCCGATTGCCGCTGCGGGTATTGATATAGTTCAAAAAGGCCTTTACATTCAGTTTATCGTGAACTTTCTGGTCTAAGCTAATTGCGATTCCGTTCCGTTTTAAATCGGTATTCGGCACAATTCCGTCATTTTTTAGGTTACTGTACGATAACCGCGCGCTTCCCTTTTCTCCGCCCGTACTAATGGAAATGTTATTTTGATATGTTACCCCTGTTTCAAAGAAATTACGAACGTTGTCCGGTCTTGACACCCACGGTGTAGGGGTTATATCCGTAAACGAACCATCTGGACGGGTTCTGGAAATCACATCTCCTGCCCTTACAGGATTACCGTTGATATCTGTGGAAGGACTATCGAACTGAGCAATAAGCTGACCTTGGTCTAAACGTGGGCCATAGCTGCTGATACCTCCATCGTTGAGACCTGCTCCAATTCCATTTTGAAAGGCATATTCCCCATTGGAACCTCCACCATACTCGTTTTGATAATCGGGCAAGGTCAATAGGCTTTCCACCGTCAAAGTGCTATTGATGCTTATGCCCAATCCCTTTTTCTTTCGGCCTCTTTTAGTAGTAATGACTACAACTCCGTTTGCGGCACGTGCTCCGTACAAGGCTGCAGAACCAGCGCCCTTTAAAATGGAGATTGATGCAATATCATCTGGACTAATATCTGCACCGCCATTACCGAAATCCACTTCTTGGAGCGCTCCGTCATTTACCAGGTTACTAGTAATCTGCTCATTACTGATAGGCACACCATCAACAACAAATAAGGGTTGGTTGCTACCGCCCAAAGAGTTTTCACCCCGAATTACAATGCGTGATGAAGAACCCACACCCGATGAACCGTTAGTAATCTGAACACCGGCAACCCGACCGGCAAGGCTATTTACCATATTAGTAAGTGGCACCTCTGTTAATTGTTCTGCTTTAACCGTGGTTACGGCAGAAACCAAAGATTGCTTTTCCCGTTCAATGCCCAGCGCCGTAACTACAATTTCATCTAATTGTTCGGATGAAAGTTCTAGTATAATCACTTTGGGAAGGCGTCCATTTACAGCCGGAACCTCTTTCGTTATATAGCCTATGGACGCAATACTGACCGTAATATCATCTGCGTCCGTTTCTAAAGTAAATTTCCCTGATTCATCGGAAACCACATAATTATTGGTGCCCAACTCATTTATCGTGGCATAAGGGACGGGCAGATTATCTGTGTCTACCAATTTTGCAGTGTACGAATTACTCTGGCAATATGCTGTTACCGCACATAGCTGCATAAGCGCTATTATAGCTGTTTTCATTAAAATTCAGTAAGGATTGTTATTTGGTTTATGAAAAGAGAAAACCACCGGGTCTCCACCTTTTCTAACCTCTTAAGGTCTAAATTAAGCCGCAACAGAAAATGCGGGGGGACCTCTTAACTGAAAAGAATATGAATATTTGTTGGAATGAAAAAGTGCTTTTGGGCAAAAAGCCGGATTTGTACGGAACGATAGATGATTTAATATAAATTCAATTAAAATAGCATCTTCCGTAGTGTATAAAAATTGATGTAGTGCATGAGCTGTATCAATATCCGAAAGCTCATCAAAATAATATGTCTTTGCCTTTTTCCAAAAAACACCGTTTACCAAAGTATGGAACAAGGTAGACTGTAACCACGGTAGGGCTTTAAATTCATTTATATTGAAAAACTCCCGACGCATCCCCAATAGATAGATTCCTCCATCTGTGGAAGGTCCAACTACCATATCATTATGTTGAATTCGGTCAACCGCTTGTTCTAGTACTTCAGAAGTTAAATCCGGGGTATCGTTACCAATAGAAAGTACTTTTCTGTAGCCTAAATCAAAAAGTTCTTGAAAAGCATTGGCATAACGATCTCCAAATGTTTTTCCGCGTTGCTGGCTCTCATCAAAAACCACCACATCGGCATGGGCTGCAGATGCAATTGTATGGGTTCTCTTAATAAGGATATCAAAAAAACCTTTGGACGCATTTTTATTGCGTTTACCAAAAAGGGACTTACGTTCTGCCTCCAGCTGTGCCGAAAGAGAGAATACTAAAATTGCGGTATCCTTATTTTTTTGCCCCATTTATCAACTTTCGTCGTAATAGTTTTTGAACCTTACTTCTCTTTTTAGCGCAAGATACTAAACAAGTTACTTGCATTTTATCTTTTCAAAGGTATTTTCCTACAAATTAAACAGCCGTTACTAGGTCATACATAAGCATAAAACATGATTTTCATACAATTAGCCATCCCGTTTTACTCGGTAATCGACACTAATTAACCGACCACGTGGTTTGTGAGTCACTCGTTGAACAACCTCATATTTAACCTTTTAGACACTTAAACGAAAAATTTGGTCACACGACCCCTATTTCCGAACATAGATTACATTGCTAGGGTTCTTTGTATGAGACCCAACGGTCTGTTTAACCCAAATCTTAAAATTATGACCAAGAGTTTAAAACGCATGGCAACCATGCAAAGAATGCAAGTAACAGGACTAGAGCTTTTCTATAGAAACGGATACTATAATACAAGTGTAGATGACATCTTAAAGGAGTTATCCTTATCTAAAGGAGCCTTTTACTACCATTTTGAATCTAAAGAAGATTTCTTCATTCAAATCATTGAGAACCTGCTTGTTCGTAAAATGTACAGTCAACTTATTGAGCCTATAGAAGGTCATGATAATACTATAGACCTCATTACCCAGTGTTTTGAAGAGGCTTTAGAAACTGCTGTTCACAATGAATTCGACTTCGGTTTTGTATTAAGTAATTTCATTAACGAGTTTAATGGTAAAAACGAAACCGTGATGAAGCATCTGAATGACATTCTGCGTATCTGGGAGGTAAATTTAGTATCTGCTGTACAACGCGGAAAATTTAACGGGCATATTGATAGACATGTAGATAGTGAAGGTGTTGCTGTTTATCTTATGAGCTCTTATATTGGTGTTAGAACTTTAATGGTAGAAACGGCCCCTAGCGCGCGTAAATACCGTTTCATGTCTCAGTTACGTCAGTATTTTAAATCTATAGAACCGAAAAGAGAAACTGTTTAATCCGAATTTTTATCGGCATTAAGAACCTGTTCTATTTTCTGTACCACTTGTTCAGGCTGAATGGTGTGCATTGCCATCTTGTAATTCTCAGGCATTTTATTACCGTAAATAGATGTTGGAATAAGGGGAAATTTTTCTCGATCGGCGCAAAGGGCGTTATCCATGTTTTGAGCAAATGGAAAGAATCCGGCATACGGATGGGTAACTCCCCAAATTGTAATTACTGGAATACCGAACATAGCCCCCAAATGTGCATTACCGCTATCCATGGATAACATGGCATCTAAATTTGAAATCAGTATCAACTCCTTATCAAACGATAGTCTACCTACCATATTAAGACAGTTCTCAAATTGATTACTAAAAACTTCCAGCTGTTTCTCTTGAATAGGGCCTCCTCCGAAAAGGAAAATTTTATATGCATTGGTTTTGTTCAGTGTAGCAATAACCTCTTCCATTAATTCCAATGGATAGGTTTTACCTTTAAAAGCAGCGAAAGGGGCAATACCAATCCACTTTTTAGAATCAGATCCGGTGATTTTAATTATTTCATCTGACAGATCCGCTTTAGCCAATACCATATTTTGTGATAAATCGATAGGGAAACCTAACTTCTGAAAAACATCAACATACCTCTGATGCGTAGATTTTAATGGTTTGAACACTTTTGATTTACTAGAGGTCAACGCTTTTTTTTCTGCCCTCCCTTTATCAATTTGTACAACCGGAAAGCCACCATACCTGAAATATTTTTTTAAGACTTTGCTGCGCAGCACATTGTGCAGATCGGCAACTGCATCAATTTTCAGTTTTCTAAGTTCTTTGTAAAGTTTCCAAAGGCCAAAAACCCCTTTATGTCTTCCCTTTACATCTGCTTCATAAACGCTAACGTTTGGTAACGTAGCAAACATGGGACTAAAAAATTTACGCGTTAGCAGCGTAATTTTCAGGGTTGGGTATTGTTTTGAGAGCGCCACAAGAACAGGAACGGTCATAGCGACATCACCCATGGCCGAAAGCCGTATGACCAACAAATGTTCTGGTTTATTTTTGGCCACGGAGAACAGGGTTCAACTCATCATCATTATACATCTTCATCTGCTTATATACTTTCATATATTTGTCTCCAGCCTCAATATCCGCTAATAATTGGTCAATTGCAGTGGAAAGGTCTTTCCGTTGTTCTAACAGTACGTTCAATTTTTGAGTACATTTTTCAATATGCTCAACAGAAGCGTCCGTACGACCAACCTCTTCTTGCATGTGATAGATTTTTAAAGCTAAAATTGAGAGTCTATCTATGGCCCAAGCTGGACTTTCGGTATTTATAGTGGCATCGGCCTTAACCTCAACATCTTTATATTTCTCTAAAAAATAGCTATCAATAAACTCTACCAAATCCGTACGGTCTTGGTTGCTAGCATCAATTTTTCGTTTTAGTACCAAAGCATCGTCAGGAGCTATTTCAGGATCACGAATAATGTCCTCATAATGCCACTGCACCGTATCTATCCAATTTTTTCTATAAAGCAAACGTGCAATATCATCCTTAGGATAAGGGTTAACAAAAGGCTGATAGACATTATCTTTAATGTGATATTTCTGGATACTTTCCTCAAAAACTGTATATGCGAATTTACTGAACATCTCTTTCTTGCTTTAGAAGCAAAGTTATTCATAAATTATTTGATGGCAATACTCGTCGTTAGTACCAAAAACGGAATAATCACCGCTGCCATGAGAATAATCTCTTTAATATTTGCTCTGCGCAACGACTCTATGTACTTGGTCATAAACACAGCAGCGGGAAAGAACATAACCATTACGGGATAGACATTGTCAGATAGCAATAGTATATTAAGAACCAGACCAAGGATGAAAGACAGGCCTATCAGCTGCATAGTTATTACCCTGCCAAAACCTGACTTTCCTAATTTAACGAATGCTAAAACACCTGCAACTAAAGTTGTAAGAGTAAATAAAATCAATTTGGTACTGTGTCCCCAATATGAGAAATAAGTAATGCTGGGCGAGACTTCAAACTTATAATGCTCAACAAAAAAGTCTGGGGCACCATAAAGAACCAGTACACATTCCGCAATCATGAGTACCGTGAAAATGGCTGCAAATGGCACTAACCAATTTCTTATATTTTTAGGCTCGTAGAAATATATTGCCGCTACTACTAAAATTAAGAATAACATCGCCCAGTCATAAAAAAGGCTTGATACCAAAATCCAGATAGTAGCATCAAAAATTTTGAATTTAATGTTTTTCAAGGATCTAATGCTAATCAACCTTCTCATTGCCAACAATAAAAAGAAACTACAGAAAATAGCATTGGAATCTATTAAGGTTTCAGGAAAAACAACCATTAGTAACCCATAAAAAAGTATGGTAAACGAGTTTGCCCCGGTAACTTTATTCCGTTTTACGATAAAATTGATAACAAATACACTGAAAAAAAGAACAGATAGAATAAAGAATTTCCAAAATATCTGACTTAGGGAATAGATTCTTTCGAACAATGAAAAATGGGCGAACCAATAGAAAACGAACAGAAATGAAAGAACTATTATGTAATTAATTGGCTTTGTTTTGCCAAAAATGATTGAAATCATTTGAAAATCTATCTAAATTTTATGGACCGTATTTTTTCTTTTCAAAAACGAAAACTAAGTTTTGATTGTGCTTACTAAATCATCAACATTAAAATTTAGAAAGTTCCTAAGCTTTTTATATTTTTGCAAGTGTAAATATAGCTAACATGAAATCATTTTTTGAAGGAATAGCGGATTTGTTCGTAAACCATTTGTTTTGGCCATTAGACCAGTTGCGTTTTATGCATAGCTGGTGGGGAGCCAATATTATTAACTGGATTCTTGCGATTATCTGTAGTGCAGCTTTCGTTTATTGGATGCTACAACTCAAAAAGTACAACGATAATGACGAAGAGGATAAATCTATCTCTTCTCACTCTTACCTTTAAACCTATTTAGGTTTCTTGATAATTTCTATTTAAAGATATTGGATTCGCTCTATTAAAGGTCGAATCCAATATCTTTTCTATAGTTCATATCTTCAAATTTGATTTTCTCGATATTTTCATAAGATGTAACCAATGCCTCTTTGAAAGTATCTCCGTAGGAAGTAATTGCCATTACCCTACCTCCACTAGTAACTACCTTACCTTCTTTTAGACTAGTGCCCGCGTGAAATACCAATGAGTCTTTAACAGAATCAAACCCAGTAATTTCTTTGCCCTTTTCGTATGCCTCAGGGTAACCACCAGAAACTAGCATTACCGTAGATGCCGTTCTTGGGTCTAGTTCTAAATCTATAGCGTCTAAAGTTCCATTAGCCACCGCTTCCAAAACATCTACTAAATCATTTTTTATTCTAGGTATGACCACTTCCGTCTCTGGATCGCCCATACGCACATTGTATTCAATAACCTTAGGTTCGTCACCGACCTTTATAAGGCCAATGAATATAAAACCTTTATATGGCAAATTATCCTTTTTAAGGCCTTCTACCGTTGGTTTAACTATTCGTTGGTGTATCTTGTTCATAAAGGCCTCGTCTGCAAAAGGAACAGGTGAAATAGCACCCATACCGCCTGTATTGAGTCCAGCGTCACCTTCTCCAATACGTTTGTAGTCTTTGGCAGTTGGCAAAACCTTATAACCACTACCATCTGTAAGAACAAAAACACTGAGCTCTATACCGGCTAGAAACTCTTCTATAACCACAGTAGCACTGGCATTACCGAATTTAGCGTCTACCAACATGGTTTTCAGCTCTTCTTTGGCATCAACTATATCTTCAAGGATAACAACTCCTTTACCAGCTGCTAGTCCGTCTGCTTTTAATACATATGGTGGCTGTAAAGTTTCAAGAAATTTGAAACCTTCTTGAAGTGTCTCGGCAGTAAAACTTTCATAGGCTGCTGTAGGAATGTTGTGCCTAATCATAAACTCTTTAGCAAATTCTTTACTGCCTTCCAGTTCTGCTCCTGCTTTTTGCGGTCCAATTACTGGAATGTTCTTTAATTCCGAATCGTTAAGAAAGTAATCATGAACTCCGTTTACCAATGGGTCTTCTGGGCCAACTACAACAATATTCACGTTATTCGCCAGAACAGCCTTTTTGATTCCCTCAAAATCGTTTACACCAACCGGTATGTTTTTGGCGATTTCGGCAGTACCCGCATTTCCGGGGGCTACATAAAGATTATTTAGTTTGGGGCTTTGTTTTAGTTTCCAGGCTAAAGTGTGCTCGCGACCGCCAGCACCTAAAATAAGAATATTCATGTTCTAAGGTTTGCGCAAAAATACGTTTTGAAGGGGAATATCGTAGTAAAAAGTACAAAGGATTTTATATTGCCCTTTTATCAAATGAATTAGAGTGGGATAAATTTATTCTTTAACCTTTCCTTCAACATCTTCTGTTTGCTGTTTATCTTTTTTCTTCTTGGTAAGGTTAGATTCTTCAACTCTAGATTTTATTTTATCCACCTTCCTCTTAAGTAGTATTTTTTGCTTCAACGTAGCAAAACTATAATTATACTTGAAGAACACATAACCTAAAATAATAACTACGGAAACCAACATAATTACCATACCTAAATTTTTGGCAGTACTACCCAGTACAATAAACAACATAACAAACAGTAAGTTGAAGCAGCCTATAATAAAACTAGCCTGTTTGTGTGTAAGGCCCCAATAATCAATTAGCACATGATGGGTATGATTTCGATCGGGGGAAAAAGGACCTTTTTTATTTGCAATCCGTATAGCAAACACTCTCGCGGTATCGAAAAGTGGGACTATCAAAATACTTATGGCAATTAAAGGGGCGTTCTCCAGAAGAAACGGAAGTTCTGTATATGACGTTGGCCTTAATGCAAGAAATTTAAGAGTAAGTATACTTATAATTAACCCAACAATTAAAGAACCCGTGTCTCCCATGAAAATCTTTTTATCAGAAGATAGGTTAAATCCTAAAAACGCCATGAGACTTGCGTTCATAGTAATACTTATCAACGCAAAGAAATATTCACCAGTTAGATAGAAAATAGTGGTATAAAGTACCATAATTACAATACCCACTACCGAGGCCAACCCATCTATTCCATCAATTAGATTGTAGGAGTTAATGATTGTAATCATCATAAAACCAGCAATTATGAGATATAGGTAATAGGGTATTTCATTAATATTCAAAAAGCCGTTGAGGGAGTGTATGGTAAAACTGGGATTCGTAAGTATAAATATTATTGCAAAGGCTTGTGCCAGAAGTTTTGCACCAGGTGAAATTACGACTAGGTCATCTTTCAGGCCTATTATGAAAAGTATTGTTAAGGCTGGAATCATGTGCATTGCTTCGTCATACAAATCCCTGTCTTTTATAAAAAAAAGAGCAAGTATGAGAACATAAAAAAAGGAAACCCCTCCTAGAGTTGGTGTTTTTGAAGAGTGAGAACTCCTTTGATTTGGGTCATCCATCAAACGCTTATGCTCAACCACCTTTATAATTTTAGGAATGGTTAAATACGTTAGAAGAAAGGCTCCTATAAATAATGATATGGCGGTTTCTAAAAAAAACAAAGTTCAGGATTTTATGGTAAACTTAAGCATATAAATTTACTTCAAAGGTGGAATTAGCTTAACCATGCGGAGTTATAACAAATTATCAAATAGGGTGCTATAACATGATTACCTAAGTGTATTTAAAGACAAAATCATTTCGTATAAATCTATTTACCATTTTTATATAACAGGATTAATCCCTTAAAAAATTCAGCATCTTTTTCGCCAAAGAGCCTCTATTAATTTGGGAAGCAACTTTATGCAAATCGACATCAATTGTTTCTCCAGCGGTAAGTGCCCTATTTATTGCACTTATAAGACTACTTTCATTTTCGGGAATATAACATAATCCTAAATTATTATTTTTTACGAAATCTTCAGCCTCACCTCTTACGCCAAGAAGTATTGGAATTTTCATTGCCGCCAATTCGTTCATCTTCGAAGGTAATGCTCCTAAGAAAACGGGTGAATCAATAAGATTGACCAATCCCATGTTAAGAATGGAAATATAACGCTTAACCTCAGATTTAGATACAGGTGGCAAAAATGTAGTATTTGTTAATTGTAGACTTTTATCCAATTCTAATAAATCTTCTTTAGCCGCACCTGACCCCACGAATAGAAAATGTACTTTACCATTTTCTATTTTTAAAGCTGTTTTAAGTATAAAATCAAGTCCATGAGCCATACCGTGGGTGCCAATGTACCCAATGATAAATTTATTTTGCAATCCTAATTCAGCTACTAAGTCTTCATCTTTCGGTAAAGGCTGAAACAAGCTCAAATCTACTCCATTTCGAATCACAAGCACCTTGTTTTTGGCCACATTGTGTTTTCTAGTTATTTCATTGCCAATGAACTCTGTTACTGGGACAATCTTCCAAGCACTTTTATAAAGCTTGTGCTCTAGATACTCAAAAAACCGAATTGCAGGATTATCTTTCATAGCCCCTACAACTTTCACCGATTCAGGCCACAAATCTCTTACTTCCATAACCCATTTCTTTCTCTTCCAAAATGAAAGCCACCTTCCAGAAACTGCAGTAAAAAATTGAGGAGAAGTAGCGATAATTAAGTCCGTTTTGACAAACAATCCAACCATAAAAGAAGAAATCATATAGCTTAAGAAATCTATAATCCGTTTAAAGAAACCCTTGTTTTCAGCCATAAAAGACCAAACACGAATTACCTTAATACCTTCAATCCATTCAACCTGATACAGCTTATTTTTATATCCTTTGTATACTTTACCATAAGGAAAATTAGGAAAACAGGTAATAACTGTTACCTCTTCTCCTTGCTTAACCCACTCTCGGCAATGTTCATAGGTTCTATGTGCTGGCGCATTAGTTTCTGGTATGAAATTATCTGTTAAAAAAAGAATTCTCATTATACAGTATATCCAACTAGTTCTTTTACAATAATTTCCCCTGTATTACCCTTTCCATAGAGATTAATATCGAAATTTATATTCATGTTTTTTAAATCATTAAATGCTGCCAAAATTCGCTCTTTGCTAGGACCAGTTAAAAAATTGACCCCATTTCTGATTAATTCTACCCATTCGGTCTCATCTCGAACGGTAATACAAGGTTTTTTAAAGAAAAACGCCTCTTTCTGCAAACCTCCACTATCAGTAATAACACAAGTACTGTGTTTTAAAAGCCATATCATCTCAAAATAACCTACCGGTTCCAAAATTTGAATATTCTTGTTCAGAGAAATTTTAAATTCCTCCAACTTTTTGATAGTTCTAGGGTGTAAAGGTAGAATTACTTTTTGTTTCTGTGCGATTTCTCCCAAAGCTTCAAAAATAACCTTCAATTTTACCTCATCATCAGTATTCTCTTGGCGATGTATGGTAGACAAGACGAAATTATTGTTACTGTCTACTACATCTGATTTAACTGCTCGATTGGTATAATAAAGTGCTGCATCGTACATCACATCACCACACTTTATTTGTTCAATGTCTATATTAGCATATCCTTCCTTCTCTAGATTCTCAATTGCTGTATCAGTTGGGCAAAAAAGAACATCACTGATTCTATCGGTTAATATTCTATTGATTTCTTCAGGCATTCGCATGTTGAAGGAACGTAATCCCGCTTCAACATGGGCAACTTTAATATGTAATTTTTTTGCTGCCAATGCTCCTGCAATGGTAGAGTTCGTGTCGCCATATACCAAAACCCAGTCTGGTTTTTCCTTTAACAATACCTCCTCAATCTTCTCCAACATCTTACCAGTCATGGCTCCATGCGAAAGACTATTAATTTCTAAATTATAATGAGGCTTCGGAATGTTCATTTGGTCAAAAAAAACTGAACTCATATTCTCATCAAAATGTTGTCCTGTGTGAACGATTATTTCGGTTAATTTTTGATCGGAATTTTTATTATGTTCTTCCACTGCCCTGCTTACAACTGCAGCCTTTACAAATTGAGGCCTAGCGCCTACGATGGTAATTATTTTCATATTGAAATATTTATTAAAAACTATTATTCAAAGATAATAACTCTATTTTGCTTAATTGTTTTTGGTGCCCTTGAACATAACAGGGCGTAATGTCCATTGAAATTAAGAGAGTCTCCAGTAAAGATCAATTAGCTTTTTCTCTTCCTGCTCCCAATTAAAAACTTGCTCTATTGCATTTCTTCCGTTAACACCCATACGTTTTGCCTCATTTGGATTTTTAACAATATATTCTATTGCATTGGCAATTTCATTGCTGCTTTCCGGATCTACACAAATTCCACATTTATATTTCTCAACAATACCTTTCCATAAGGGATAATTGGATGCAATAACCGGAATACCTGCTGACATATACTCAAAAAGTTTATTTGGTTGTGCGTTAATATGATTAGGGACAGGTAAAAATGTTACTATGCCTGCCACACTATCCCCTAAAATTTCTTTGACTTTTTCACGAGACACGTTCCCGTGATACTTCACTTTTTCCCAACCATTTTCAGATTGCAACTCTTGTTGATAGCTACTGGAAGCAATCCCCCCCGCTAAATGCAATATTGCTCTCGATTGGTCCAGTGCCATAATAACAAAATGAAGCCCTCTTATTTTGGTAACCCCCCCAACATAACATACCTTATTACTAGATTTTTTTTCAATTAATCCCTCTTGATTAAATTCATCTAAAAAAGGAAAATTGTTAACGTTAACACTGTTCGTGTTAATCTTTTTAAACCTTTCATTAATAAAAGGGGTAGCAGTGACTAACGCATCATATTTACGACAACAATAATTTTCATATTTTTCCATAACAGCAGAAATAATCCTTGCTGCAAAGCGCGACAAATAAGGTTTGCTTAGCAAAGCCCTTGGTAAATCTTCATGCGAATCGAAAATTACTTTCTTCCCCTTTTTTCTAAGTTTAATTCCGTAAGGAAATAACTCTGGGTCATGAAAATGGTATATTTGAGCGTTTAATTGCAATGCTTTTTCATAAACAACTTTTCCCGTGCCAACAAAGCGTTTCAGCCTAGAACCAGCTTTTGGAACACCGTAAATTTTGACACCATTTATCGTCTCGTCCGATTGGCCGTCTGCGACTATTAAAGAAATATCAAAGCCCGCTTTAGCCGCTGAGGAACATTCCTTTTTAAATATTCTTATATCATACCTAGTATGGACCGATGTTAAATGACAGATCTTCATAAATTCAATGTTGATATTCAAATTAGGTTTGAAACTCGATGTTCCTTCTAAAAATTTAAACTAAAACTATACATTACTTAATCTATTGAAGCATTTTTAAAATGTTATTTTATCTATAGTCATTCGGAACGCATATTGAAATAATGCGTGAAGTCCATATTTACAAACATATATAAATTATTGAAGGAACAAACAATTAGCCATATCTATAGTGCATTTTAATAATGTTGACACTGGGAGTAATACTCTTGATTAAAATTTCACAAAAGATTTATCGCAGCTCATTTTAACCATAAATTAGTCATAGAATATTAATAACAGCATCTCAACCCTTTTTCTTAAATTCTACGCTGTAATTCTTTTCGTCTTGACATAATCAAAGGAAAATTACGTAACAACAATTCCCTTAAACTATTGTCCAGCTTAATATAGCAAGCTCACTTACGTTTATAATTATCGAAAAACCTTTCTATCCAAAAATTATCTATTAAAATATGTCGGGAAGCTAGACATAATAGCTGTTTCTACTACTAGTATATATTTCCTTTATTTTTCTTTTCTTCAAAAACAAAGTCATCGTTTTTTAAACTTTTCATAAGTTGATAATTATTTTTTGTTTTCAAGATGTTATGAAATTTTAATGAGCCACCCTCAGCCATTTTACTTGTGAATATTCTCCAAACCATTTTGGTGATTTTCTCAGCATTATTACTACCTTTAAACCCTGTGGTATTAAGAACTATTAAATTTTTACCCTTTTTTATAGGTAAGTAATATCGTTGAAAAACTTTGCCACTCTCTGTGTATAAAAAAAACATGTGGGGTGAAATATCCATGTTATTTTCAACCTTTAATACTATATTTTCGTTTTCTTTAAAATTTTGTGACTCTTTAAAAGGAAAAATTATTTGAGCAATATTATTTCTATAATTTTCATTTTCGTAATCGAATTTATTTTCTGGTTCAATCTGTATGTACCCTTCTTTTTGAGTTCCATCAAAACCGACTATTAAACTCTTTGTTTCAATAGTTAGGGGTAATAATTCTGATTTTTTTATTAAAGTAAGTTCCGATTTTTTATAGGTAGCGATTTCCTGTTCCTCTCCGGAATAAACGGCGTTGACTTTTACACTTATTAAAGTTTTATAATCCTCCTTTGTCAAATTAACTTTCACAAAACCTCTATCGGCGATATGTATTTTTAGATCTTTAGGAGGGTGTGATTTTACTATTCTCCTCTCTCCGTTAGAAAATAACAACTCTAACTCAATAGGGTAAATATCTATCCAATAAGGATGGGGAGGACCGATTAAGCTGAATAATACTGAATATCCAGCTATTTTTTCAGAACATAGTTCAAGTTTATATCCGTTTTTTAATATTTCCCTTCTTTTATCAATGTCCTTAGCTAACCATTCATCTTCACTAGACAATAATTCTCCTAAAGACTCTAATAACATAATATCGAATATGGCGTAATGCGGAGACTCTATAGTGGGTACTAAGTCATATTTAGTCCACTTTATATTCTCATAGTAAAACCTGTTAGTTTGCTCTTTCAAAGCTTTAACACCGTTTTTAACTAAGTTATCAAGTATCTTGTTGTTAGAAATTTGGTTTGCAGTTTCTAGACAAACCAAAGAAAACGCAAATCCATTAAAAACAGACTTTATAGATTCTTCCTCCATCCCACTCCAGGCATATTCAAGTATCCAGCTCTCACCATCTTCATCTCTTAAGCTACCGCCCAATTTATAACTTGTAGACAAGTTTTTGATTAACTCATTTATTATTTGTTGATTATCCGTTTCCAGTACATGATCCGCATACGTAAGCCCCGCAACTAAAGCAGAGTTTGCCATTCCCGACCACCATCCTGGTTTTATTGAACCGTGTGGGAAATTGTACTTAAAACTACCGTTATTGAAATACTCAGGATTCTTATATAACTTATTAATCAAGCTTAGATATCGGTTACTCAGGTCCGAAAAAAACGGATCCTTTGTTTTGGCGAACATATGTATCGAATAAAACAAATACCTTCCTAAGTCCAATGGGTGGGGTTCTATTTTTCCACTTGAAAAATTTTGTAATTTCTGTTTGGTTGAAACTGGGTTGCAACCCCATATAATAGGCTTTATTTGATTTTTTGTTAATACATCAGAACAAGATGATAACAACAAAATGCTTAATGCTATTAATGCTAATTTTGAACTTACCTTTAATTTATGAATCATTCTGTTTTGTTTAATTTATATCTAAGTATCAAATAACACCTACTCCTTAAAAAGTCCAAAAAGTTTAATGTAATTTGGCACTTTTACTTTCGTTAAGAATAAATATTGAAATTATAAGTAGAGCTAACCCGCCATGAGTTAGCATAACAGTCGGTGTAGAGGAACTAATGAAAGAGAAAATAATCAGTAAATAAAGACCAAAATATTTTGCAGGTATCCGTAAACTGTTCAATACCATAAAATAAAAAGAAACAATAAAACAATTTATAAGTACTCCCCAAGTACCCCAGTTCATAAATCCATCGGAAATCAAACCATTATTTGCATCCATATTTGGACTATTAAAATATGCTTCACCAATGAGATGTGCATGGGTAACGTCATACCGGTAATCAATAAAAGTTTTCAATACCGAATTTGACCAATAAAGGTGATTTTCGTCAAAAAAATCAAGATAACAAATATCTAGGAGGGTGGGAATAAAATGAACCCTTCGAAAAGAATAAATCCACAACAGGTCAAACCCTATAGCCGCTAAACATATAGAAAAAACAATTAAGATATTAGACCATTTTAGAATTTTAAATATTGCAGAGTAATAGCTTAACCCATAAAACACAAAAACAACAATCAACCCGACATATACCGTTTTGTGAGCCCCAAAAAGATAAAAGAGCAAAAGATAAAGTATAGCAAAGCCCGTCATGATTTTATTTTTAAGTTCTAAGGAGAAAATCAAGAATAAGGGAATTACAATTTTTGTAAACAGCGAATAAGTATAACCAAAATATGGGTTTGAAAGGGCCCCTATTGTTCTTCTTGTTTTGTAAACATCAATCAGCAACAAGTTTTTGAGGTTTAAGTAGGGGCCATATATAGCTAAATAAGGTAGAATTCCAATGCTAATTACTATGAAGAACAGATAGAGGCTCTGCTTCTTGTTCAGCACTGGAAACCCACTAAAATTAATTTTGATTTTCGAAAATACAATGAGCATAAAACTAAATCCTTGATGATAGATCATTAGCTTTACCGGGTACATATTGCCAGATGTAAAAGCAATTAATGAAGGAACGGTCAACAATAAAAAGAATATAGAAATTACGGTAAAAATAAATTTGTTCGTGTCTACCTTAAAAAGAAGGTAGAGATTCAATGCAAAAATACAGGTTGCAAAGAAAACTCGTCCAAGGGATAGTTCAAAAGAGGAACCTTGGTTAAAAGCGATAAGATTCCAATATGGATAAAATTTTACCTTGTAATGGTACAAGCCCATCAACAAGAGAAAGTAAAGAATAAAATAATGATATATTTTAAGTTTTAGTTTCATTTCTTAGCTATCTCACCTCTCGATATTGATAAAATAAAACAGACTAGGAAGGAAAAAAAAGAAACACCCGAAAATCGATTGAACATACTTTCAAAAAAGGTGTTTATTATTACCAGAAGAACTAGTGCCAAAAAGAAGCTTTGATATTCTTTGTTTTTAATGCTCTTTTGAAACAAAAGAGCAAAAATTCCCACAAGTAATAAAAGGCTTAAAATTCCATTTTCAAGCCAGGTTTGTAACCAAAGATTATGTGCATTATAAGTTTCTTTGAGTGGGTGTTGATATTCTTTTTCTTTATATACTCCATTCAATTTTAATTGAGTTTCGCCAGCACCATAACCCAAGATAGGTTTTTCTTTGATGAGAGACCATGCAGCATCCCAAGTTAATATTCGCGTTGTAAAACCATATCTAGCATTTTTATTTATCTTCAATTCACCCGCTGTTACTTTTTTAACTGCTTCTTTCGTCCTCGGGTTCATAAGAACAAATACCGCCATCATTCCAAAAATAACAATAAGACCAATCATTTTTTTTGAAGAACTGATTTTCATTATAGTTAAACGAAAAATAAAAAGCATTCCCAATGCTATAAAACTCGCCTTATTCGAAATTAAAAAGATAAACAAAGTAAAAATTAGAAGTATACACCTTCTTGATTTTTCACTAAACAATTTTGGATAAAAAAGTAGTATTGCTATGCCTGAACAGAGATATAAAGCATAATAAACTGTTTGGTGAAAAATAGAAAAATAATTTCCGAAAAAATAATTTCCTCCGTACAATATGGCTTCAATAAAACCTTTTCCTCCTAAAACATTTGCCCTAAAGTAAAGCGAACCCTCCTGAATCTCAATTGACCGATAACATGAAAATATAAAACAAAGTAAACCCGCACCCAATAGTCCAAAGATAAAAACCTTCAGCATATTCATTCGTTGAGGAGCTGTATAACTATGTAAAAAAAATAGTAGAGGAAAAATCAAGAAAGAGAGCTTTGTCTCCAGGAAACCAAAGTAAGGTGTCTCTGCAGTAAAACATCCTATAAAGTATAGTAGGTAGAAAATGGGTAAGACTGCCCAACACCAATTCTTATGTGTATCAGATTTTTTAAAGCTAAATATTGATAGTATGGCCCATGCAATTAATACAAGAGTGGCTAGTTTCTGGTGAAAGGGAATAAGAAAAGCATATAATAATGCTCCATAATAATACCCCTCATTTTTTATTTTTTCTAACACGTATTGAGTTGTTCAAAAATTGTGCACAAAAGCATTTTACAATTTTACAAATTTAGCAATGGTACGATGTTGCCACCAAAAGTAAATACCATATAATATTATTTCATTAATTACATAAACAACTAGAAGCGAAGTTACCTCTAATTTTGCGATGTATACACCATATAACAATGTTGCAAAGGTGGTTATAAAATATAAAACCTGCCATTGTGAAGCAGTACGTAGGGTATTGGTAGCATTAAATATAGAAGACAATGGACTGACCACTAGCTTAACTAAAAAACTAAAAGCCAAAATAGAAGCGAACTCTCCTGATCTAATCCATCTTTCACCAAACACAAAGGCGAAAATAGGTTCTCCAAGAAAATACAAGATACCACATATAGGTAACGCCATGATAAATAATGCTAACGCAGATTTTTTAAAAAAAACCAAACCTTGGATATACTTTTTTTCGTTCATCAAAGCTGTTATCTTTTGATAGAAAACATCTTTATAGGAAGTACCTATTAAGCCCAAAGGAGCGCTTAGAACCATGAACGTTAATCCGAAATAACCTAAGTCATCTGTAGAATAAAACTTCGTAAGAACCAAAACAAGGGCTTGTAAAGAAATGGTATTCAAAAAAGATGGCCAAATACCAAATTTAGGATAGTCAATATATTCTTTTGCAACAGGTACTAAACTTCTAAATGAAAATAATTTAAAACGTATTGATGACTTTTTTGATAAAAATAGCCAAGAGACTACGGTACCCAATATTTTAGCAATTACCAAGCCATAGACTAGAATTTGAGAAAAACCAATTGCTACTGCACTTAGAATATAACCAATTGCTTGTAAAACTTTGGCGTAGGCATTAGATGTAAATGTTTTATGCCGAATGGACACATTGATATAAGAACTCCATAAACCAAAAAACAGAACATAAAGCGGAACATAATATAGCACGACAGTAAGGTTGTCCGGGAAAAAACTATGAAACAAAGGAAGTAATACGGCCAGGAGAACTGAATATGAAATAGTAATGTATACGCTTAGAATAAATACCTTTTTCGCTTTTACTTCTTCTTTTGGAAGAACAATAGCTAGGTGATACTTGCCTCCTACTCCTACAGCAAAAATACTGGCTGTAGCAAAAAAAGAGGTATACAGCGCAAAATCTTCTTCCGAAAACAAACGTGTCAAAAGTGGCGTCGCTAAAAATGGCAAAGCCTGTGCTAAACCTGTACCCAATATTTGGGAAGATACGTTTCTCGAAAATTCAGATTTCGAGAATTTTGACCAGATGTTATAAAATAAACTGATATGCGATTATTTAATATTCCTTTAAAATTACGGCCAATAATTCGTGAAATAAAATTAGCGTTAATCCGAGTATTAAGGTTTGTTTTTATATTGTAAAATATAACCTTCTGGATAAGTTTCAACAAGCTAAACTCTACAAATTTTTCTAAAAAATGTACACAATTTAAAGGCCTATTATTCTTCTAGTGGTATTTAATACAACTAGAAGAACTGAGGATATAAATATTCCATTTGATTTGTTATCAAAAAAATCTAAAAATCAAGACTTTAAAAAGCTATGATACTCTCCCTTTAATCCAACCGGCTTTGAGTTTCGAATATCATGGACGATTTGAATCGCTGTTCTTGCCGCATCAACTCCATAACCTTTACCGTCCAGAATATCTTTATAAACCATCGTATGCAAATCTTTAAAACCTCCACTAAATTCCAACTCTTCACCGTCAATTGTTATAGACCTAAAGGTGGTCTGTCCTTTATCTCTAATATTTTGTGGCAAATATTGCGAACTTATTGAAAGAAACCATCTAACTCTTGCATTCTCGAACTCTAAGTAGCCCGCTGCACGATCGTCTTCGTGGACGTGAACTATATTTTCTTGTACATCACCAAAAATCCAAGACAACATATCGTAGAAATGCACACCAATATTAGTAGCAATTCCTCCAGACTTTGTTTTATCTCCTTTCCATGAAGTATGGTACCAATGCCCCCTAGAGGTGAGATAAGTAAGGTCTACTTCAAATTTTGTGTCCTTCTTAGCATTTTTCACTTTCTCTCTCAGGGCAATAATACTTGGGTGTACCCTTAACTGCAAAATATTATAAATCTTTTTGCCCGTTTTTTCCTCAACATGCTGCAGCTTATCTACGTTCCAAGGGTTAAGTACCAATGGTTTTTCGCAAATGGCATCCGCACCACTGCGCAACGCAAATCTAATATGGGCATCATGCAAATAATTTGGAGAACAGATACTTACAAAATCCAAATAGGTATTTTTCTCGTATTTGAGTTTTTCTATGTGACGATCAAAACGTTCAAACTCGACGAAAAAATCCGCATCTGGAAAATAAGAATCAATCACACCCACACTATCGCCTTTATCAAAAGCGGTTAGTAAGTTGTTTCCCGTATCCTTAATGGCCTTCATATGCCGGGGTGCTATATAGCCTGCTGCGCCAATTAATGCAAAGTTTTTCATCTATAAATTTTTTATCAAATTTGAAGTTATATATTCTATTTCGTCGTTGCTCAAATATGGGTTCATAGGAAGGCTCATTACCTCTGCCGAACAAGCTTCACTAATGGGGAAATCTCCTTTCTTGTGTCCTAAATAGCTAAAACACTCCTGTAGGTGCATAGGTATAGGATAATGAACTGCCGTAGGAATACCTGCTTCTTTTAAACGTGCTTGAAGCTGTTCCCTATTTTTAATTCTAATTGTATATTGTGCCCAAACCGAAGTTCTGTCTTCTTTTATGTTAGGAGTGGATACATGGGAACTTAATTGTTCTGTATATTTTTCAGCCACATTTTGTCTTCGCTCAATATCCTTTTCGTAGTGCCTTAGTTTTATATTAAGAATAGCTGCTTGAAGATTATCTAATCGGCCACCCATACCAATGTACTTGTGTGTATAACGTTTTACCTGGCCATGAACGCGCATTGCTTTCATCTTGTCATAAAGCTCCTGGTCTTTTGTAAATACCGCTCCTCCATCTCCAAAACACCCCAATGGTTTAGCGGGAAAAAAACTGGTACAACCAATAGTTGTGGCAGAACAGCTTCGCTTTCCTTTATATAGAGCTCCAAAACTCTGCGCAGCATCTTCTATTACAGCTAAATTATGTTTAGAAGCAATCTTATTGATTTCATCCAAATTAGCCATTTGCCCATATAGCGAAACGGGCATAATAGCCTTTGTCTTCTCAGTTATTGCATTTTCAATAAGGGATGCATCTATATTGAACGTTTCTTCGTCAATGTCTACAAAAACCGGTTTTGCACCCAAGCAAGCAATTGTTTCTGCAGTAGCAATAAACGTGAAAGGGGTAGTAATTATCTCATCGCCACCGCGAATACCTAAAGCCATCATTGCCAGCAATAAAGCATCCGTTCCCGATGATACCCCTAAAGCATAATCCGTTTGTACATAACCCTGTAAAGATGCCTCAAGCTCATCCGTTTCTTTTCCCAAAATGTAACGGGCAGAGGACATCACATCCAAAACGGCTTTTTCAAATTCAGAACTATGCTCTTGATACGCCTGAGTAAGGTTGGCAAAATCAATCTTCATAAATAGTAAATGGTTTTTATTTCATGCGGACAACCTTTTGGTCCTCCAATTTATATACTTGATTACTTTCTGGGCAAGTAGCACTATTTCCATCGTTAAACTCCAAACGATGTCCGTATTCGCTAACCCATCCTATTTGTTTACCAGGATTGCCAACAATTAGTGCGTAATCCGGCACTTCTTTGGTCACCACAGCTCCTGCGCCGATCAAGCAATATTTTCCTAGTGGATTACCACAAACTATAGTAGCATTTGCACCAATTGATGCCCCTTGCTTAACAAGTGTCTTTTGATAATTATCGCGACGAACAATGGCACTTCTAGGGTTTATAATATTGGTAAATACCATGGAAGGACCAAGAAAAACATCATCTTCGCAAATAACGCCAGTGTATATAGAAACGTTATTCTGAACCTTTACGTTATTGCCCAAAACTACTCCTGGTGAGACTACTACATTTTGACCAATATTGCATTTTTCTCCAATTTTACAATCGGACATAATATGTGAAAAATGCCATATTTTAGTACCTAGGCCTATGTTGCAGCCTTCATCAACAACGGCTGTTTCATGGGCAAAAAACGTATCGGTAGACATATTGGAAAGTTAATTCGGTTATTTTTTTAGGACACTATATTTTGGCCTTCTAGCAAAAGTACGATAATTCTTCGTTTTCTCTAATTGTACCTTTCCGAACAGATTGTTTTCACGTAATATTTCCTCTGCAAAACCGTACCAACTTAGACTTTTCTCATCGGTAAAGTGGTGGATTCCATAGTGCATACTTTCACCCGCAATTAAATCCAACACATATTTAGCCAAATTTCCAGCGTGTGTTGGACAACCAATCTGATTATCTGTTACACTAAGATCTGCACCTTCCCTTGCCTTTTGTAAAATGGTTTTATAAAAATTTTTTCCATATTCCGAATAAAGCCAAGAAGTTCTTATAATGAAATAAGCGCTCATTAGATTTTGAACATGTTGTTCTCCTTCTAGTTTAGATGCTCCATACACATTTATCGGATTAGTTGCATCGGTAACTAAGTAAGGAGCCCCCTTCTCTCCATCAAAAACATAGTCTGTTGAAATATGTATCAAGACCGTCCGCTGTTCTTTACAAACTGTCGCTAAATTCTTAACACCTTCAGAATTGACTTTGAATGCCCTCTCAGGCTCTTTTTCCGAGTTTTCTACATTAGTATAGGCAGCACAATTAATACAGTAATCAAACGCTCTATTTGAAAACTTTTCTTCTACAGCTTTTGTATTTGTAATATCTAAATCCGTCGAATTAAAGAATGTAAAATCTAGTTGGGGATAGCCAGAAGCTATCTTTTTGATGCTCTGCCCCAACTGCCCACTGGCTCCGGTAACGAGTACGGATTTCATTTAAAAAATTCTTTAAAAGTGGGAAGTAGTTTATCTTTTTCGGAAATGATGGGCACATCCACCGGACATTGCCAATCAATCTCTAAATCTGCATCATTATAGATTATACCACGTTCGGATGCTGAATTATAAAACGCATCGCACTTATACATAAATGTAGCTTCTTCACTCAAGGTTATAAAACCATGCGCCATACCTTTTGGTACAAAAATTGAAGTTCTATTTTTACTTGATAATTTAAGCTTGAAATGTTTCCCGAAAGTTAGGCTATCTTTCCTCAAATCTACCACTACATCCAAAACCTCTCCATGAACTACCTGCACCAACTTGGCTTGCGCATGAACTCCTGTCTGAAGGTGAAGCCCCCTAATCACTCCCTTTTTGGACACCGAAATATTATCCTGAACAAAATGGATTGGCTCATCCAAGACTTCTTCAAATTTTTCCTGCTGATAGGATTCAAAGAATATTCCTCTTTCGTCTTCAAACAGTCTCGGTTGTATTACAAAACAGCCTTTTAAGCTAGTTTCCGTTATTTTCATATTGCAGTTTTCCGTCGATTATAATTCTAGCAAATAGCTACCGTAACCACTTTTAACAAGTGGTTTGGCCAATTTATGTAATTGCTCCCGAGAAATATACCTCATGGTATAAGCAACCTCTTCAATAGAACCTACCTTTAGACCTTGACGCTCTTCAATGACCTCAACAAATTGTGATGCTTGCATTAAGGAGCTAAATGTACCGGTATCCAACCACGCAGTACCGCGGTCTAGAATACTTACAGTTAATTTTTTATTTTCTAGATATACTTTATTGATATCTGTTATTTCCAGTTCTCCTCTTGGACTAGGCTTAATACCTTTGGCAATTTCCACAACTTGGTTATCATAAAAATATATACCCGGAACCGCATAATTAGACTTTGGATTCTCTGGTTTTTCTTCGATAGAAATTGCTTTTCCATTCTCATCAAACTCCACCACTCCATAGCGCTTTGGATCCTGAACATGATAGCCATAAATGATTCCTCCATCAGGGTCGTTGTTCGCTTGAAGCAATTTCGCAAGTCCGGAACCATAAAAAATATTATCTCCAAGAATAAGGGCAACCTTTTCCTTTCCTATAAAATCTTCCCCAATAATAAAGGCCTCTGCCAATCCATTCGGGTTCTCCTGTATGGCATATTGGAAGTTACAGCCCAATTGACTTCCGTCTCCCAATAATTTTTTAAAAAGAGTAATATCCTGAGGCGTAGTAATAATCAATATTTCCTGAATACCTGCTGATAAAAGTGTTGCCAGCGGGTAGTATATCATCGGTTTGTCATAAATGGGCATAAGCTGCTTGCTTACGGCCAACGTAAGTGGGTGTAAGCGCGTTCCTGACCCTCCTGCTAAAATGATGCCCTTCATACGTTAATCCTTCTGATATTTGTTTATATACCACAAAACCGTCTTCCTAATTCCAGAATCAAAATCCGATTCTGCTTTCCAACCAAGTTCCGTCTTGATTTTGGTGGCATCTATGGCATACCTGAAGTCATGGCCCAAACGATCTTTTACAAAAGCTATTTGATTTATGAAACTTCCGTTCTTTTTGGGGAGAAGGTCATTTAAAATACCACATATTTTTTGAGCGATGGAAATATTATTATGCTCATTATTACCCCCAATAACATAGGTTTCTCCTGCACGTCCATTAGTAAAAACGTCATTTATTCCTGAACAATGGTCCTGTACATACAGCCAGTCCCTAACATTCTTTCCATCTCCATAAATAGGGATTTCTTCTTCGGCCAATGCCTTTCGAATAATGGTAGGAATCAATTTTTCATCATGTTGCTTAGGCCCGTAATTATTGGAGCAGTTACTCGTTACCACGTTAAGTCCATACGTATGATAATAACTTCTCACCAAAAAATCAGATGAAGCTTTTGAAGCACTGTACGGACTATTGGGTGCGTACGGCGTATTTTCATCAAAAAAACCAGATTCCCCTAAACTACCATATACCTCATCGGTAGAAATATGATGAAAACGAGATGTTTCAAAGCCAGTCTTTGCTCCATTACCCTCATCTAACCAACTTTTACGCGCCGCTTCTAGTAACCTAAAAGTTCCGTTAACATTAGTCTGTATAAATGCTTCCGGGCCCGCTATAGAATTGTCTACGTGAGACTCAGCAGCAAAATGAATAACATCCGTAATTTGGTTTTCACTGAAAATGGCCTCCACCAAATTAGCATCGCAAATATCACCTTTAACAAATTTATACCGTTTGTTGTTTTTAACTTCTTTCAGGTGGGCCAGATTCCCGGCATAGGTAAGCTTGTCCAGATTCACCACGGAAAACCTTGGATGCTCCTCTAGAAAAAATGGAATGAAATTACTTCCTATAAAACCCGCTCCACCTGTAATGAGAATTGTTCTACTGGACATAAAAATTATCTATAATTGTAATTCTTTGGCCTTTCTATTTAAGAACAGAATGAAAGAAATCATAAAAAACAATACTACCAATACGGTAGGAATCAAAAAAAACGTATTATTAAAAAGAGGTTTTTTATATACCTGGGTCTTCCCCATATTAATTACACTCAATATTTCGGTCTGCTCTGTTAGTTCTGATTTCTTTTCTTCAATTTCCTTTAAAAATCGGTTCTTAAGCGAAAGCAAACTAGAAATATTAAGTGCGCTTTCATTTTCCATATAAACGTTACCCTGCGCTTTCTGCGAATCGTCGCGCAACAGTGTTCTTGTGTAATTATCTATAAGATTATCGATTTGAGCAATAAGTGCGGTATTCTTATTTATTCTTAGCTGAGCGTTTTCTCTAGAAGTACTCTTTACTTTATCGTAATAAGAATTATCGTTAATATAATCCAATAATTTTTCAGCTATTTGATTCCCTTTGTCTGCATCAATGTATGTAAACGTAATACGATGCGCAATGATACTTTTCTTGGTTAGTTCAGACCGTACAATATCAACCACAAAGCTCTCTTCTTTGAAATCTTGAAGTAGCTCTAAATATCGCAGTTCCTGCTCTGCCTCCTCTTTGGTTTCTTCGGGATCTTCAATGGGTTCAATCTCAATTCTAAAACCTTTTAAATCTTCGACTGACAGATCTATCTTTTGAAAGAAGGCGGTGTCCTGACTAGATATGTTGGATTGGATTTCATCAATAACATCATACACATAATCCGTGCTATCAAAATTAGGTCTTACAATAGCCTCTGTCTTCAACTTTTTATTAATAAAAGAACTTAGAATAAAACTAATGATTATACCTAACGCAATGAGCCCAATTAATAGGAGTGCATTTTTTTTGAGATACAAAAATACACGCAAAAAAGCGATGCCTACTCGGTTAAAACCATTGGCAATCATCTTAAACAACTGCCCCAAGTCAATCTCATCTGAGGTAGAAGCGCTATTTGGTTTGTCTGACATTAATCTATGAATTAAAAATTTGTTCCAATATTTTTTCCGTAATTAGGTAAGTAGGCTTGACACCTGTAGTACCCAAACCTCCTGAAGCTAAAGTGCTTCCGGTTTCTAACGGGTTATCCGATGCATAATATGCATAACGTACTTTTATATCCTCTCGCACGCTCTTTCGTATTTTAGAAGCGGACTGTACCGCTTTTTGATAGTGAACACCTTCCATTTCCAGACCAACAACATTCCAAGTAGATTGGTGAAAGAATTTCAAGACATCCTTATTTTGTAACGAGGTTCCTAGAACAGTTATCATTGTTCCCTCAAACACTTTTAGCCCATGCCCTCTAAAATCTTCCGCACATAACTCATTCTTAAAAGGGTAGTTATCTGCCGTACCTTCAAAAATATGTGCGGACGGAATCATTAAATCACCTTTTCCTCCTTCCAAAATACCTGCTTTACCCATAATGGAAATAGACGCGACATCCAAAAACACGGATTTGTCTCCCTTTGTTTTATAAGGTTTTAAAAACTCATCTATCGTTTCATAAGCTTGCTCACCAAATGCATAGTCCATAACGAATAGTACCGGCTTTTCTTCATCTGAAATATTCTCCGATAATTTATAGCAACAAGCGTCTGAACTCATTTTAGCAGTATCGAACAACTGTACGTCTATATTCGTTCCCGAAAAATCATCTATTGCGATCATTCCATTCTCGGTTGCAATTTTAGCGACTTTAGAGCGTAATTTTCCGTTTAATGGAGAGCTTAGCGCTTCGTAGATTTCGAGTGATTCTTTTCCTTTAAACTCTTTTTTAAGCGAGTTCTTTGCGAACAAGGAATTCATAACACTGTGCATATTAGCACTTATAATATGGATAGGCCGCTCCAAAAGACCGTTTTTCTTCAAGACCTCCTTTATGGTATCTGCCCAACGTTCTCCGTGAATATGGTGCCCCAAACGCTCCCGAAGCAAAGCGCTAAAAGTTATAGCTCGCTTTTCGCCTGTTATTTCCTCCTCAATTGCCAATTTGCCTAACCAATAAACGATTTCCAGAAAGCGATCAGGCTGTTCTTCGGTAGCAAACTGTTCATGAACCGCCATAATCTCTATGAAGGAACGCCCTAGGATATTAGCAGTATGTATAACGGCAACTTCTCTTTCGGCTAATGTCAATTCTTCTTTTGTGACTGCCTCTTCCAGCTTTTTCCAATCCCGAATAGTTTTATCCGTATCTTCAATTAAAACCCTTTTACAGATTTTTTCAGATTCGATAAAAAGAAAAGTTAAATGGGTAAGAATATCATAAATGTCAGAACGACCTCGAGTAATCTCAATATTCATTTGCTCATCGTCAATACGGTAACAATTTCGTCGCCGCTTTGGTGGTATGATTGGGTCAAAGTGCGATTTCCTATAACCTTCATCCGAAGTCAAATTGATAAAACGGCATTGTTCGATGCCCTTTGGCAAACGTTCTAAAACATATATTAGTCCGCTTAATTCCGCTTTTTCCTCTGCAATAGAACCGTAAATTTCCGGTCGTAATTGTAGCAACGCGTTTTTTAGCGACTCACCCGAAACACCGGTGGGTTTATAGAAACCACGGTTAAACAGGTGGCGCATAGTTATGTACAAACGCTCGATCGCATTAGTCGATTCTTGAGCACGCGTAGTGGTTATATTATTTCCCATAAAAATATTTCAATCAAAATTACGATATTTTTTTTGGTGTCGTTACGATTTGACCGTTGTTGTTTTATACTGTCCACTCCATATCCAATCCCATAACTTTTCTAGAAATCCAATCTCATCCAAGTCAACAAAATCAATCAGTATAAATCATTTTTTAAATGAAGATAACCCATCTGCCACCTTACGGTCATTGGACAGTCGTTGCACTTTGTTCTGACCACCCAACTTTCCTATAGATTTCATGTATGCATTGAAACCACCTTCTGAAATACGGGTAACTTTTAAGGTTTGGAGAACTTTACCTATAATTAAATCATAATAATAGCTATTCTGCTTTTGTAAAGAATTATCCAAAATCTCTATAAACCGCTCCATATCCATTGGTTCATTTTCAAATTCTATGAACCACTCATGATAGGGCAATTGATTACCTGCTGGAGTAATCTGTGGAGCAACGGTAAATTCATTAATACTTGCACCCGTTTCTTTAACGGCCAATTGCATAGCCTCTTCCACCTCTTTAGCAATTACATGTTCTCCAAAAGCGGAAATGAAATGCTTAATACGTCCCGAAACCACTACTTTGTATGGCTTTAAAGAAATAAACTGAACGGTATCTCCCAGATTATAGGCCCATAAGCCTGCATCCGTAGAAATTATCATTACATAATTAACCCCTAGCTCAACATCTTTTATAGTGATGCGTTTTGCGTTCTCTTCAAAAAACTCGTCAGCTTTTACAAACTCGTAAAATATACCAGAATCTAAGAGCAAAAGCATCCCTTTATCTTTCTGGGAATCTTGATAGGCGAAGAATCCTTCACTAGCAGGGAAGAGCTCTATACTATCAACTTTACGCCCTATTAATCCCTCAAATTTTGCTCGATACGGTTCATAATTGACCCCTCCATATATGAAAAGGTTAAAGTTCTTGAACAAGTCTCCCACCTTTTTACCCGACTTCTCTTCCAATTTTTCAAAATACATCTGTACCCATGAAGGTATACCCGCAATAACGGTCATATCCTCATTTATAGTCTCATCAACTATAGTATTGACCTTGGTTTCCCAGTCTTCAATGCAGTTGGTTTCCCAACTAGGTAGACGGTTTTTTTGTAAATAATTAGGAACGTAATGGGCTGATATTCCTGAAAGCCGACCCAATTTAACTCCATTCTTTTCTGTTAATTCCGGGCTTCCCTGAAGAAAAATCATTCTTCCGGTTACAAAATCGGCATTCCCTGTTTCATCAATATAATTTAGAATGGCATTTCTGGAAGCATTGACCTGATGTTTAATAGAAGTTTCCGTAATAGGAATATATTTTGCACCGGATGTCGTTCCGGAAGTTTTTGCAAAATACACCGGTTTACCGGGCCAAAGAATATCTTCTTTTCCTGCCACAACCTCTTCCATGTAAGGCTTTAAAGCTTCATAGTCTCGTATGGGCACTTTTTTAATAAAATCATCATGAGATTTTATATTTCCAAAACCATGGTCTACACCAAATTTTGTTAGACTTGCTTTTTGAATTAATTGACGAAAAACCTTGTCCTGTGTTACAACAGGATTATCGCGCCACTTTGCCGTCTGTTTGGCAATGCGTTTTGCAAATATTTTAGCTCCAAGTGATTTTATTGACATAGAGAAAATCAGATATCAGTTCAAACGGCAAGTGTGAGGTTTCCTTCTTTAAAAATTATTTGCTCAAAAATGCACATTAAAAGTCTATATAATCTAATGGGTTAACAGCGTTACCATTACTCCAAAGCTCAAAGTGGAGGTGAGGTCCTGTAGTAAATTCCCCTGTATTACCAACAGAGGCAATTACTTCGCCAGCCCTTACCACATCACCTTGTGCCTTATTTAAAGATCCATTGTGTTTATACACACTCAAAAGTCCGTCTTTGTGTTCAAGTATAATAACATAACCTGTATCCGCCGTCCATTCAGAAAATATCACGGTGCCATTAGCAACGGCCTTAATAGGCGTATCTTTTGGTGCTGTCACGTCTACGGCATAATGACGTTTATCCGCATCATAACTATTGGATATTTCTCCGCTTAAAGGAGGGAACAATTCAATTTCTGCTGCTGTTGCACTACGTTCAAAAAGATTGTATTTATCCTCTAGAGCTACTTCCGCCCTTAAAAGTGAATCTTCCTTTATAGGAGTAAGATCTACGCTAGATGGGTCTATTTTAAACTGTTCTCGCAGGGAATCTAAATTAACTTCTTGAGAAGCTACATCTCCCCTCAAAACCATACGGATACTTTCCAAATACTTATTGGTATTATTTAATGTTGCCACTAAAGAATCCGTTTTGTAAGTAAGGTCCGTAGCCTGCTTTTTAAGTTTTGTACTAGAATATCCAGGTATATATTCTCGTAATGGCGTAAAAGCAATTAATAGAGTTGTAAGCCCAATTAAACCAATAATACAGAGTGAGCCGGTAACAAACACGTTAAGCCGACTCAACTTAAAAGAAATTTTCTCTTCAAAAGTAGATTCGTTCAGAATAACCAAACGATACTTATGAAGCAGTTTGCGTTTTATTTCTTTTCTCTTTTTGACTTTTTTGGCCATGGAGCAAATATAAAGGATGGAATCGGATTCTTATACGGTTGTTCTAAATTAATGATTCTTGTAAATACCATAGTCATGCTACCTAAACATTTAAGAAAACGAGCACAAATCTGTTAAAATAATCTGCTTGCAGATATATTTAGGGTTAATCAAGTAACTTTTTTAGTATCTTTGAATCTGTTTAAAAATGAGAATATGACAAGTTTACAGATATTTTTAGCGATAGGGCCATGGCAAATAGGAATCGTAGTTTTAGTGGTTCTTTTATTGTTCGGAGGAAAAAAGATTCCAGAATTGATGCGCGGACTTGGTAGTGGCATTAAAGAATTTAAAGATGCCTCTAAAGAAGACGATACTTTAGAAGAGAAAAAAGAATAGGAAACACCTAATTCTTAACGATTTATAAACCTTTGATAGTAATCAGAGGTTTTTTTATACCCTAAATTAATACCAAAAGGTATATTATATTGTCGTAGATAACTCATCTCATTTTTTACGAAATTTAAAAATTCTGCTTGTCCATAGGGCTCACATCATTTTAAAGGGCATTCACTTCTCTAAACAAGGCTTTCACAACAAAGATCAATAGATACGTAACCTTCACCCGAAATTTACGTTATCAAAAGATAGTATTAAGGTAAGGCACAGCGCTATTTTACCATGCTCTAAGTAGATTCCCATAAAAAACACCAGCCAATTTTCAAAAATCTTTTGATTTTTTAAACACCCAAAATCATGAAAAAATTAATAACCGCTTTTATTTTTCTCCTGTCTTTTAGCAGTTTTGCCCAAGACTTTGAAAATCTTGATTCAGAAGAACTAGTAATATCGACCCAGCCAGAAACGGAAACGGTCAACTTTACACCAGTTGATTCTGATACGTTCTCTATCACGGAAACTTTTGAAGAGGCTGCTGATAGATATGAAATTCCCCACAGAACATTTAGTGGCCTTTCGGGTATTGAAAACGGATATTACATCATATCGGGTGTTTTTAGCAGTCAAAAAACGCTAAACAAAACCCTTAAGAAACTACATAAAAAAGGTTTTGAGTCTGCAGGATATATTCTTAATCCAGAAAATGATCTTAACTATGTATATTTAACATACTACCCATTTGGTCTTGAAGCGGTAGATGCATGCGCTTCTGATTTAGATGGCAGTTATACAAATGATAAGTGGATTCTTGAAATAGAAAATAGTGTTGCAATAGGGGGTGATGGTGTTGATTTTAATGATGAGGCCGAGTCTATCGAAAATGGTATTGTAGCCCCGGAAACCGGCGCCGAGTCTTCTGACTTTTCAGAATTGGAAAAAATTAAAGACACTCAAGTATTTAACCAAAAGGAAACAAATATAGTTCCTCTCGCTTATGTTGATGATGAACTTATTGAAATAGAAACACCAAAAACTACAATTTCCGAAACAACAAATAAAACCAAGCTTTTACAACGTGCAGATCACTATTTTGATAAAATGTGGTATACCGAGGCTGCCGAATTATATGAGCAAGCCCTAGAGAAAGGTGAAAAGTACCGCTCTAAAGAAGTTATCCAAAAAACTGCCGATGCATATTATTTTAATACCAATATGGAGAAAGCATACGAGTGGTACAACGTACTTTATGAAAACTACGGTAAGGAAATGTCTTCTGAAAATATATTTAAATATGCACACTCCTTAAAAGGTACTGGTAAATATGCAAGATCAAAACGTCTTATGCGTCTTTATAACAAGAAGATGAAAGACGCACCTGCGAATGCGGTGTCCAACGCCCGCAAAGCAAACGAAAGTGTCTTAGATAATATATTGAATTCAAAAGCCGATTTTGAGCTTAAGAATTTAGCTGTGAACACGGAATATTCAGACTTTTCACCAATGTTCCTAGACAGTAATCAAGTGGTGTTTTCATCTGCTAAAGATTCATCATTTTTTAGTACCAGACGGTATAAATGGAACGACCAACCTTACCTAGATTTATATGTTGCTAAAATTAATGAAGAGTCTAATGACCTAAAAGATGCTTTAAAATTCTCCAAAAAGATAAACACAAAATATCATGAAGCTTCGGTAACTTTTACACCTGATAATAGCACAATGTACTTTACCCGTAATAATTATGGTAAAAAATTGAAAAGAGATAGTAATGGAGTGAATCATTTAAAAATATATAAATCTACCAAAGTAGACACAGAATGGACGGAAGCAGTAGAAGTATCTTTCAACAGCGATAACTATTCTACGGGTCACCCCGCACTTAGCCCTGATGGGAAACAGCTTTATTTTGTTTCGGATATGCCCGGTAGCTTAGGTAAGACCGATATTTTTGTTGTAGATGTTCTTGAAGACGGAAGCTTCTCCGAACCTAGAAACTTAGGTCCTACAATTAACACGGAACAACGTGAAATGTTCCCTTTCTTTAACGGAACCAAACTTTATTTCTCCTCTGACGGATTTACAGGTCTAGGTGGTCTAGACGTGTACGAAAGTGCATATGACCAAGAGGAAGGGTTTGCAGAAGTTAAGAATTTAGGTCAACCTGTAAATAGTAATAAGGATGATTTCTCATATATCGTGAACGAAGAAAATCAACAAGGTTATTTTGCATCCAATAGAGAAGGGGGTAAGGGAGATGATGACATCTATTCTTTTAAGCGATTAATTTTAGAAGAGGTGCCTGTAAACAAAAATGCCATTGCCGGCTTTGTGACCGAGATGGTAACAGGAGATGTAATGCCGCAAGCATTAATACAGCTTTTGGATGAAAATGGTATCAAGCTTAAAGAAATGGTTACCGAAGATGACGGAAGCTTTATTTTTGAAGACCTTGACGATTCAACCAAATACACTTTAAAAACTGTTCAGTCAAAATTTGTAGATAATGAGAGGTTAGTCGAGACTACAGTAAATGATACAACCAATGTAGATATCGCCATGAAACGCCTTGAAGAAATGATCGCTGTTGAAGATGGCATCAAAAAAATCAAGACAGAAATGATTTACTTTAACTTTGATAAATCTCAAATTAGACCAGATGCGGCAAAAGAATTGGACAAGTTGGTTAGCGTAATGAAGGAATACCCAACAATGGTCATTAAAATTGAATCCCATACAGATTCACGTGGTAGCAAAGTTTACAACGAATACCTATCTGATAAAAGAGCTAAATCTACAAGAGATTACATCATATCTATGGGAATCGATGCCAATCGTATAGAAAGTGCCATAGGTTATGGAGAAAACAGACTGCTTAATGATTGTGATGGCTCATCACCTTGTTCGGAAGCAGACCACTTGCTAAACAGAAGATCAGAATTTATAATACTAAATATGTAAAACCGAAACAACTTATTCAAATACCTAAAACCGCTGCCTTTTACGCAGCGGTTTTTTTTGGATATATATTGAATAAAACAATAAACAGCTCAAGGAGATACACAAGCCCATTGTTTACTTATAACATTCTCCTACAAAGAGTATGATATATTGTTATAGGAAAAATCAATAACCGCATGTAACCCAAAAATAAATTTGACAGTAAAAAAGGGTCATATATCCAATAAATTACCCCTTCGTCTATCTTTTGAAATAAATAAAATATGCACCCTATTTTCTTGTCACTTTATCCAATTAATGTGTAGGCCTCGTCAGTACATCGTAGCTTTGCCATGAATCTCAAAATCTATGATATGCGGAAATTATTACTTTTTAAAGAAATTTATGTAGAGGCATTTAGAGACTGGACCTTTAGAATACTCACAAAGTATTTTAAGGTGTACACGTGGTTTTGTTTTGCCTTATTGATGATTGTGATATATGCTTTTATTTATCGGGTCTCTACGGGCTTTGCATTTGCTTAAACTAAAACAGTGTAAATAAAAAAACGCCCATCTGAGAAGATGGGCGTTTTCGTTATAATACATTCCGTACTAGTAACTATTTTGCAGTCTTTCCTAATTGTAATGTCTTTAGTATTGCTTCTAATTCAAAAAGGTCATTTCTCTTTTGAGTAGCGGGAGCAAAAACAAAGCCTTCTAGAACCAATTTTCTATTGTTAGCCTTATCGTTTAGAATATAGGTCAAAAAAGGTCCGGCCATAGGATAATTCTTAATATCCCAAAGTCCTCTTACCTCTACACCTTTTAATCCTGCTATTTCTACAGGGTAGATATAAGGAGCAAATGCCGGTTCCGTACGCATGTGGGTTATTTTTCCTGTAACATCCGGCCCAGGAATGTATTTGGCTCCAACAGAATCGCGCATTGCCACAATATCTTTCACCAAAGTAGAATCATTATCAAAGCTATTGGCAGGCATCTCATACACGATTATATTAGCGGTGCCCTTCTGTATTTCACGGTCAATCCACACAAAATTATCTTCCTGCTTACCCACCTTGTAAATGGATGGTATTTTCAATTGAATACCAAACTTGTCCTGCAACTCGGTTTCTTTATTCAATGAGCGGTCAAAACGTTTTTGTGCAGCTTCAATTTCCATGTTCTTAAAAGAAGTGATAATATCATTGGCTTTAGCATTAATATTTTCAATGACCTCAGTCTTAGTGGTGCCCTTAATTACCCCAACGCGTTGTGGAGAAGCGTACATATCCTTCTTTATGTGAGCCAAGTTTAACGAATCTTCCGCCACATAAAGAATAGAGCGTGTATTCCTTATAGAACCCGTAAAAAACTTAGGAGCGATCTGATCTATAGTAAATAAAGGCTCATCCATAGGCATGCCCACAACAGGAGCAGCAAAATGACTTCTAATACTATCGCCCACACTGCCTTTCCATAGCTCGTTATCAATTACAACGACCATAGAGTTTATTGCTCCAACGGAAGTAGGGAGGTAGTTTTGGTTCTTACTGTCTTTACAGGATAAAAATGCTAAGGAAAAGAGTAAAAATAGTGTTCCAGCTTGTTTCATTTTGGTATAGGTTTACGATGAACATTCGCACAATTTCAATTTTGTGCCCGGTTTTAGATTCTTACCGCTAATACCGTTCCATTGTCGTAAATTTTCAACAGAAATTCCTGGATATTTTTTTGAAATGGTCCAAAGTGAGTCACCACTGCGCACTGTATGGGTCTTTGTGCCGGGTGGAAAACTTTTAGCAGAGCTAGATGTTTTTGTAGAAACCACTGCAGCGCTTGGCATTTTTCTAGGAAAAATAGTTAGTCGTTGTCCTATTCTAAGATTATTACTGCGCAAGCCGTTCCATTGTTTTAATTGACTTACGCCAACCCCGTAACGCTCGGCTATTTTACCCAAAAAATCTCCACTACGAACTTTATAACGAATACGATTATCTTCCGCTTCCTTTGCCATTTGTGCCAACGGGCTTTCTTTGCTTTCCAATTCTTTTTTGATATGGGCATAGATAGCTTCCTCATTATGCACAAAGCTTCCTACTGCATATTTTGGCAAACGCAACGTATGATTCTTCCCTTCTATAAAGGGAATAACGTCTAATTTATAAGAAGGATTTAAAACCTTTAATTCCTCTTTGCTAACTCCGGTCAGTTCAGAAATTTGATCAAAAGTGATGAAACTTTTTACGTGTAGAGTGTCCGTTTCAAAATAGGCCCTTTCTATCTTTTCTCCTCGTAAACCATGCTCATCCGCATATTCAAAAAGGTACATAGTTGCCAAAAATGCAGGAACATAACCGGCTGTTTCCCTAGGTAGGTAACGCCGTAGTTGCCAATAATTCTTTTGGCCACCAGACCTTCTAATAGCCTTGTTTACATTACCGGGTCCAGAATTGTAGGCTGCAAGGGCCAAATCCCAATCCCCATAAATATCATAAAGTTTAGAAAGAAATTGACAGGCTGCCGCAGTAGATTTTATTGGATCACTACGATCATCTACATAACTGGACACATCTAATTTATATTGCTTACCGGTACCGTACATAAACTGCCAAAGACCTGTTGCTCCAACACGTGAACGGGCTCTTGGGTTCAATGCCGATTCTACAATAGAAAGATATTTCATCTCCAAAGGAATATTGTAGTTGTCCAGCTCTTGCTCAAATAGAGGAAAATAAAATTGGCTTACGGTCAACATACGCTCCATTAAATCTCTTTTTCTGAAAAGAAACGATTTAATGACGTTCTCTAAAGAAGGGTTGTAAGCAATATTGAAAGGTGTTTTTTGGTTTAGTCTATCCAAACGAGCCTTCAGCGTATCCGTAGGAAGAGAAGTAGGATAGGTTTTATCATAATCTAACGTTTCCACCTCACGGAACATTTCATCGGAAAGGGATGCATTTGCGTAAAGTTCCTTCATCCAAAGGCTGTCATACTTGGCAGCTTCAGGCAAATCTTGAAGTCTTAGTCTTAATATAAGACTGTCTTTTGATAAGGTTAGTGGGCTATCATTTAAAACCACACTATCCTTAGCCATCTCCTCCATCTGCTCTAGGCCTTTCATATCCATGGCCAGTGTATCCACTACAACCTCTTCCGTTAGCTCGTCAGAAACCACAACCGAATCTTTCTCCTGTTCTTGTGCCACTACGGGCAACGCCAAAATAAGACCTGAAAAAATCGAAAGAAAACGTTTTTTACTTTTTATCATTTAAAGTGCATATATAGCGGTACGTACAGCTATGATTAACATAGGGTTACAGCGAACTGTAACCCTACTAAAATCGTACTTTTTTCCGAAAAAATAAAATTTTTACAAAATTAAGCGTTTCGCCCCGTTTATCGATAACGCCTTTATTGACCGATTATTGCAGCGATACCAGGTAGGGTTTTACCCTCTAGGCTTTCCAACATAGCGCCACCTCCAGTAGAAACATAACTAACCTTATCATCAAAACCGAACTGTTTAACAGCAGCAACGGAATCACCACCTCCTACAAGTGAAAAAGCACCGCCTTGCGTAGCCTCATCAATATAATTACCTAAAGCGATAGTTCCTTTTGCGAAGCTCTCCATTTCAAAAACACCGATAGGACCGTTCCAAAGGATGGTTTTTGACTTTAAGATTACCTCCTTAAAATTCTCCAAAGTTTTTGGACCAGCGTCCAATCCTTGCCATCCGTCAGGTATTTTGGTTACGTCTACAATTTGCGTATTCGCATCGTTTGCAAAATCATCTGCAGCCAATACATCAACAGGAATATGAACTTGTACATTCTTCTCTTTGGCTTGTTTTAAAATATCCATGGCCAAATCCATCTTATCATCTTCACAGATGGAATCACCTACTTGCCCACCCTGTGCTTTTATGAACGTATACGTCATACCACCGCCAACTATCAGGTGGTCTACTTTGTCCAAAATGTTTTCAATAATGGTAATTTTTGAAGAGACTTTTGCTCCTCCTAAAATTGCCAAAACTGGCTTTTCGCCGGTTTGCATTACTTTATCAATTGCTTCAATTTCTTTAGCCAACAAGAATCCAAAACATTTTTTATCCGTAAAGAACTTTGCTACAATAGTGGTTGAGGCATGTGCTCTGTGTGCAGTACCAAAAGCATCATTGATGTATATATCTCCTAATTTAGAAAGTTGCTCAGCAAAACCTTCGTCTCCTTTTTCTTCTTCAGCGTGGAACCTTAAGTTTTCCAATAATAGTATTTCACCTGGTTTAAGTTCAGCAGCCGCTTTCTCCGCAACATCACCCACACAATCCGCAACAAATTTTACCGTAACACCAATAACATCCGAAACTTTATTCGCAATATGCTGTAAAGACAAATCGGCAACTTTTTGTCCCTTTGGTCTTCCCAAGTGGCTCATTAAAATGGCACTACCACCATCTTCCAGTACTTTTATGATTGTTGGCTTCGCCGCTTCTATACGGGTAGCATCGGCAACATTAAATTCCTCATCCAATGGAACGTTGAAATCAACGCGAATGAGAGCCTTCTTATTTTCAAAATTAAAGTCGTTTACAGTTTTCATGTTATTCGGTTTTAGAGAGTCGCAAATGTAATAAAAAGGATGTTAGACTGGTAGTACAAAACCAATAGACTCTAGATATTAACCATATTTAAGAAGTTGGCACAGTTGAATCGTATGTATTAAAAAAGTTATCTTTGGCCCATGTTGTTCAACGAGATTTTAGGACTATCACACATCAAGAACCATTTGGCCACTAGTGCCGATGCAGGTAGAATTCCTCACGCCCAATTATTTGTGGGTCCGGAAGGATCCGGAACCTTGCCCATGGCCATTGCCTATGCGCAATATATTATTTGTGCCAACAGTGGCGGAGAGAACAACGGACACAACCAGAGCTGCAATCTTAAATTTGGTGCACTTTCCCATCCTGATATGCATTTTGCTTTTCCCGTTTCCAATTCGGATAAGGTAAAAAGCCACGCTGTCAGTAACCACTATATGGAAGAATGGCGAAAATTTGTAAAAGAACAACCTTACGGAAATCTTTTTGATTGGTACCGTTTAATAGGAATTGAAAAAAAACAAGGTCAGATCGGGGTTGATGAAGCCCAGGATGTTGTTAAGAAATTAGTCTTAAAATCCTACGAAGGAGGATATAAGGTGATGGTGATTTGGATGGCCGAGAAAATGAATACCGCGGCAGCCAACAAGCTTTTAAAACTAATTGAGGAGCCTCCTAATAAAACCGTCTTTATTCTTATTACCGAAGACGAGGAACAAATTATACAGACCATACGTTCTCGGTGTCAAGTCTTACATTTCCCTCCCCTAGCCGAAGAAGCTATGGCCAATGCCCTAGTTGAAAAAGGAGCGTTAAGAGAAGAAGCCTTGCGCATAGCCCATGAAGCTAACGGAAACTTCAACAAGGCATTAGATTTGATGAATGAAGACTCAGAAGATTTAATCTTTGAAAAATGGTTCGTGCAATGGGTACGGAGCGCTTTTAAAGCCAAAGGAAATAAAAGCGCCATCCAAGATCTTATTATGTGGAGCGAAGAAGTAGCTAAGACCGGTCGTGAAACACAAAAGAAGTTCTTACACTACTGCATAGCGGTAATGAGGCAGGCCATGCTCATTAATTTTAATGCCAAAGATCTCTCTTTTATGCGTATCCATGCAGATGGTTTTAGTTTGGACAAGTTTGCTCCTTTTGTTCATGAAAACAATATTCTAACTATTGTAAAAGAACTTGAAGATGCTATTTACCACGTTGAACGAAATGGGAACTCCAAGATTATTCTTACAGACCTTTCTATAAAGTTAACGCGTCTCTTACATCGAAAAGCAGCATAGGCTGTACTATACTACGGTTTTTTTTTGCTAACTTAATAGCAACCAACCCCAAAACCATAGTCTATGGATTCTTTTCTAAACTCCGCCACCGAAATTTTAATCTTGATTTTTCTAATAATTGTCTTCATTCAAAGTAGTATAGACAAAATTTTTGATTGGAAAGGAAATCTCTCTTGGCTCAAAGAACATTTTACGGGCACCCCGTTAGAAAAGCTTGTCCCTTTTCTCTTGGGCACCCTAGTGTGGATAGAGATGGCTTCGGGTGTTTTATGCGCCGTTGGGCTTTATCAAATTTTAATCATAGGAGAAAGCAGCATTGCGCTTTATGGCAGTATTCTATCATGCGTGTCGTTACTGATGCTTATGTTCGGTCAACGTATGGCCAAGGATTATGAAGGAGCCAAGACCATTGCCGTATATTTCATGCCTGCCATATTTCTGGTCTACATCCTTCAGAGATAAAAAAACGCCCGTAGATAGAATCTACGGGCGTTTCAATAATTTTTTTATGTAGGTTTACTTCTTGTACTTATCGTTCAAAAGTTTTACGATTTCCGAAGTAAGATCATTAGCTTCTGCACCGTACAGCACGCTACCACCATCACCACCTCCAAGAATGTAGCTATAGCCATTTGCTTTTCCGTAAGCCTTCACTTCTTTCTTCACCTTACTGATAATACTATCCATTTCGGTTTGGCCTTCCATTTGAAGTTGTTGATCTTCCTGCTGCAATTGCTGCCCTATCATTTGCCCTCTTTGTTGCATTGCACCATACTCTTCCTGCGCTTTTTGCTGGGATAATTTTTGAGCTTTAGCTTGAAACGCCTGAGCCTCCATTTGAAATGCCTGAGAAATACTATCTCTCTTTTTGGTCAGCGCATCAGCTTTAACTTTGAATGCCGCTTCAACATCAACTTTTTCTTGGTATTCTTCCATCAACTTTACATTGTCTACAAATCCAATTTTTTCTTGTTGACAAGAAACCATTACCAACATCAAAAATACCACTACTACGTTTTTCATAATTCAGTTTATTATTAGTCTACTTTTTACTCTTAACTAATTACTTCTAAAATTAGACTTCATTAAATTCTAAAGAAATTAATTTACAAGTTGCGCAAAAATAGAAAAGCTTTTTTAATTGTTGTCATCTAATTTTTAAATGTCGATGAAGAAGCTCCTATTCATAAAAAATTTAATTCGATATCATTATTAGCTCCTAAAACAGCCCATCAACAGTCTTTATACTTCATTCGATAAAGTATAAGTGAAATTTATCAAAAACAGCACTTTACAAAATCCATAGAGGAATTATATTTTTAAAATCATACAATCACTGGGCAATGGTAGCCAAACAGCCTTAAAACGGCTTAAAATAAGTTTTAACGTAAATAACGAGTATTATTGCTGCTTTTTTAAAACATAGATTATAGAGGAAGGTTGACCCGTGAATATAGCTTTAAGATTAGACCAAAAACCGATTAGAAATGATTTCATTAAATTTTGTTTGCCCGTCTTATATTTCTCCGAAAGTATAGAGACGTAAAAAGCATCAAACCACATTGGTTTGGTTTTCACCAATTCCATTCCGTGTTTTGCAAATATCTTATGTATGGCTTCTTTTGAAAAATGCCAAAGATGTCTGGGCACATCATAAGCTGCCCAAAATTCTTTATAGTGTTGGGCGTCGTAAGATTTAAAATTCGGAACAGCAATAACAAGCGTTCCATCTTTCTCTAAGTTTTTCTTTATTGTTTCTATTTGCGAATCTAAATCTGGAAGATGCTCTAGAACATGCCAAAGTGTAATTACCTGAAATTTGGTATTAGGCAAATCATCTAAACCGGCTAACAATTCCATTCTCTTTTCGCGAGAACGAATCCGAGCATCCTGGTTGGGTTCTACTCCCTTAACGGACCACTTCCATTTTTTTGCTTCCAACAAAAAATCCCCGGTACCTGCACCAATATCCAGGAGCGTTTTATTTTGCTTTGCGTATCGGTTTATCAAAAAGACTTTTTGAGAAAGACTGATTTTTTTGACCGCCTGATACATTTTATCTATAACAGATTTAGACGAATCGGTATGCGAAATATAGACATCACTTTCATAGTATTTTTGAAGATCTTTTGGTTGGGGTTGTGTTACCAACATTTGAAGTTCTTCATCTAAAAGTAATTCAAAGTCTTCGCCGGTAATTGAGAAGTCTTTAGTTTTTAAAAACGGTTTCATTGTAGTTGTGCGTGGTGAGGTATTCTTTTTTGAGAGTTCGAAGATAATTTAAAACTGGCTCTCTAGAAAACGAATTTTCATGAACACAGTCTTTTTCATAATCGCGATTTATTTCAATAGCTAAATGTCAATTATTGGTTCTGGTCATATCATCTCCCCCAACAAAATTAACATCTTCTTCATTGGCTAAAGCTGTATTCAAAGTATCGTTAAAAATAGCAGGAGCTAGTTTCAAAACTTTGGCAGGAATTGAGGTCTCATAAAACACGAAAAAAATAATTTTTCCATTAATCTCAAATGGGAAATCATCATACACATAATTGTAAAATGCTTCGATTATTTGGGGCATTCAAAAATGAACATCTTTATTCTGGAAAGACTCTTTTTGAACTTCTTCTTTTTAAAAATTTTATACTCTTTTATGCTTGCCGCAATCCGTACCGAAATGCAAGATTGAACTGTAACGACAAGACACAAAACAAACAGATATCGCTTCATCTAAAAGACGTTTTTGATTGAAAAAATACATCAACAAAAAATCAAGTCCAAAACAATTTTACACCTCCCTACTCGTTCTATATAAACAGAAATAAAAAAAGGATTTCGAACCCTTCTACTATAGAACTGGCTGGGAAACCCTTAAGTACTATTCTTATGTATATTTTAAAAATGCACGTTATATAAGCTATAGCGTTCGCTGTAGTAAGGTTCCTTTAGTCGTATCCGCACTATTCTTATCTAGAATAGCAGTGTGGAAACGACATATGTTCCACGTGGAACGTTCTTAAATTCTACCTTCCTAGATACACTAGAAGCACACTAATATCAGATGGATTTACACCACTAACTCTAGCTGCCTGTGCTATAGTAACTGGCTGTATAGAATTCAGTTTTTCCCTTGCCTCGTAGGACAAAGACTTAAGTTTTGAATAGTCAAAATTTGCCGGAATTTTTACGTTTTCCAAGCGTAATAATTTATCAGCATTATTCTTTTCCTTAGCAATATATCCCGAATACTTTACCTGAATTTCGGTCTGTTCTAGTACCTCTCGGTCCAGCTTATTCTCTTCCACAAAACCGGAAACTGTTTCCAATTGTAGCATGTGATCCATGGTTACTTTAGGTCTTGAAAACACCTTGAACATCTTATCGGATTGTTTCACCAAAGCGGAATTTACACTCTCCAAAATAGGATTAATATCCTCTGGTTTAACACTGGTTTCTTTAAAGAAATTTACGAATGAATCAGATTTTTTCTCCTTCTCCTCCATGCGGATAAGGCGTTCTTTTTTAGCTAAACCAATCTGAAAACTCCGTGGAGTTAAACGCAAATCTGCATTATCCTGTCGCAATAAAGTTCTGTATTCTGCCCTAGAAGTAAACATACGATAAGGCTCTTCCGTACCCTTTGTAATTAAATCATCAATCAAAACACCAATATATGCTTCGTCTCTTTGGAGAATAAATTCCTCTTTTTCTTTAATTTTTAAATGGGCATTCATACCAGCCATTAGACCTTGGGAAGCTGCTTCCTCATACCCGGTAGTTCCATTAATCTGTCCAGCAAAATACAGGTTCTCCACAAGCTTAGTTTCCAAAGTATGTTTCAATTGTGTGGGTGGAAAATAATCATATTCTATAGCGTAACCAGGTCTGAAGAACTTCACATTTTCAAACCCTACAACCGAGCGTAATGCCTTAAATTGAACATCCTCCGGAAGGGAAGTTGAGAAACCATTTACATATACTTCTACCGTATCCCAACCCTCAGGTTCAACAAAAATTTGATGACTATTCTTATCTGCGAAACGGTTAATCTTGTCCTCAATAGATGGACAATAACGAGGCCCCACACTTTTAATTCGACCATTGAACATAGGTGATCTATCAAAACCATCACGCAACACATCATGAACCAACTCACTTGTATGGGTCATAAAACAATCACGTTGGGTAGTAAGAACCGGCGTCTGCAAATACGAGAATTTCTCCGGAATCACATCCCCTGGCTGAGGAATCATAACCGAATAATCCAAAGAACGACCATCAACACGTGGTGGTGTTCCAGTCTTCATACGTCCACTTTCAAACCCCAACTGCAGCAATTGTTCGGTAATTCCAGTAGCTGCTTTTTCCCCTGCTCTTCCTCCACCAAACTGTTTTTCGCCTATATGGATAAGTCCATTTAAAAATGTACCGTTCGTTAGAACAACGGATTTAGATCTAATATCAATCCCTAAAGAACTCTTTACCCCTACTGCTTTACCATTCTCAATTAGTAATCCACTAACCATTTCCTGATAAAAATCAACATTAGGTATGTTCTCCAACGCCAGACGCCATTCCTCCGCAAACCGCATACGGTCATTTTGAGTACGTGGACTCCACATGGCAGGTCCTTTGGACTTATTCAACATTTTAAACTGAATAGCGGACTTATCTGTGATAATTCCACTTAATCCTCCGAGCGCATCAATCTCACGTACAATTTGTCCTTTGGCAATTCCTCCCATGGCAGGATTACAAGACATCTGACCGATAGTCTGCAAATTCATGGTTACCAAAAGGGTCTTGGAACCCATATTACCCGCTGCCGCAGCGGCCTCTGCCCCTGCATGTCCTCCTCCTACTACTACAACATCATACTCCTCTGCAAACATCTCTTATCCTTATAAAATGTGATTATTTACTTTACATACACCACCCTAACCTTAAAATACGGGTCTGGTATGTCCTTATTGTTCCACGTGGAACATTTTAATTTTTTCGTTTTCCTTACCACGCATTAGGGTTACCTCTGCATCGGACTTATCCTTAAAACCAAAGAGATGTAATATGCCATGCGCCATAACCCTAAGCATTTCCTCTTCAAATGAAATGTTGAATTCCTTAGCGTTTTCCATCACCCTATCAACAGAGATAAAAATATCCCCTCCAATGACTTTTCCTTCTGTATAATCAAACGTCAAAATATCAGTATACGTATCGTGATTAAGATATTTTTCGTTCATATCAAGAACCTCTTCATCGGAACAAAATACATAGTCAATTTGATTCAACTCTCCCCCTTCAGAACTAATAACAGAACCTAACCAATCTACATACTTGCCCTCATTCTCCAGAATAAAGTCCGTCTTATAATGAAACTCAATCATCCGTTTTAAAATATTCTTTAACCATATTTTGAAAATTTTGGCGCAAAGGTAAGCTTTGTCTGTTTAAAATCTCAACTTCATTACGATAATTCTCTAATAATGAGGGTTTAGTAGTAATAGGATTATCAAACTGATTGGTATTGGTATTACTCTCTCTTTCAGGTTTTTTACCTTGTTTTAACGCTGCATTTTCTAACTTCAACATTTCATACTGAATGTTATTAATCTTGGACATACTGCGCTGAGTAAAACCATTTTCTAAAAGATCATTCTCAAAATCCTCCATCTGCTTAATCAGCTTCTCTGCAAGTTTTTTATCCCCAGCATTCATCATGTCCTCTAATTGCTGTTCCAATTGCTGACGCAACATCTGCTGCTCTTTGTAAATTTCATAAATCTCCTCAAGTTCTGATTCCGACAGTTGTCCTGAGCCATCACCAGAATCACCCCCTTGCTCTTTTCCACTACCGCCCTTGCCATTTTTTCCCTGTTGCTGGTCTCCTTGATTAGATTCTCCTTCACCGGGTTTTTGCCCTTCCCCCTTTTTAGATTCTCCCTTATCACCCTTAGAGCCCTCTCCTTTATCCCCTTCACCTTTACTAGGCTTTCCTTCTCCGGGTTTGCCCATTCCTTCCATTTTCTCTTTTAATTCCTGTTGCCCCTGAATAATATCTGGCAATTGAAAACCTTCTCCTTTACCCTCTCCTTTACCAGACATCATGCTCTGTTCCATATTATCCAATATTTTAGCAAGAAAATCAGCTAAACTATTGGAAGCATTAAGCACATATTTTTGATACGATACACCTTGGTATATTTGATTTTCCGCAACGCTCTCCAAAGTCTTATCCACATTATAATACACTTCTGTAATCTGTTCGTTTACGAACTCAGATAACTCCGCACGCCTTAACGATAAAGCAAAAAGGCTATCATCTACATGTTCAAACAAATCACGAAGCTCTTGTTGTTGGTGTATAGCGTTAGAAAACTGCGGACTATCCGCATCAACATCTTCTAGACTATCGTACAACTTTTCTTGTTTAAAAGAGAAGGTAATCAGGTTATCCAATATTTGTCTTAACATTTCAGCATCCTCAGAAATGGAATCTCCGCCGCCACCTGAGGACGATTTTCTAAGCGCTTCGCTCATTTGCTTCATTTTCTGAGCTGCAGATTTTTGTTTCTTAGTTGCCTTTTCCGCTGACCCCTTACTACTTTCTGGCTCTGAAAAGCTAGGTTCTTCTTTTTTAATCTCTTCTAAAGCCTCTTTCTGATCCTCTTTAACATCTAACTCTTTCTGGTGATCACGGCTCAAATCAAGCGGTTTCTTAAGATTTAAATTGTCGTTATGCAACTCATCTAACTCCTTCGCTATGTTATCAAAGGATGTATTCAATTCCTTCTGCTCCTTCTCTTTATCCTTTACTCCAAAATTATCAGCAGCCTTTTCCTGCTTTTCAGCCAATTTTTCCAAATCACGAGCCAGTTGATTAACCTTTTCAGTAACATAATACCGTTTGGTCAATTCTAGCAACTGCTCCAGGTTACGTTCGCTGTTCTGCTGTTTCTTTCCTAGGTCTTCTAACCTCTTTGTTAATTCAGATTTATCAATCTTATCAGCTATTTTATTAAGTTCTTGCAGCAACTTTTCATTCTTCTTAGCCTGTATTTCCTGACGTTCCAAACGTTCCTGCAACAACTGGTTTAACTCATCATCTTTATCCATCTTACTCAGGTTCTCTTTCAGTTGTTTACTGAACTTTTCCATCTGACTTTCCTGCTGTTGTTGCTTTCTTAGAAAATCCTTAACCTGATTTTGGTCAGTAAAATTAAACTGGGTCTTCTCTTTTTGTTCCCTATTAATGTCCTTAAGACTCTCCTTCTGCTCCTTAAACTTATCTAAGGATTTATCAAGGTTATTGATCAATGATTGTTGTGATTCCAATTCTTTATTCCTAAGCTCATCTTCGTCCAACAAAGACAATGAAAACACTTGGGATTTTATGGACTTTCCTTTATGAATAGCATCGTTATCCACCGCTTCAAAGTAAAAACTATAATTCGTATCAGAATCTATTTCCAGCCCAGAAGGAAATGTGTAATAAAATTGATCAAAATTAGAATTAGGATTGTTCAATAGTATGGTTTGCTTGTTTTCCGGATTATCATCGGCATAACATATCAATTTTATACTGTTTAGTTTATAATCATCCGTTGCCTCACCTGCGTAATAGGCTACATTAGGATTGAGTGAGTCTAACACCTGCTTCACTTTAATGGATGGATACGCATCCCTAATAACAGTTAACTTATAACTTAATTTCTCATAATGAGATACATTGTCATTAGAAGTAGCCACCTCATAATCTAAATTGCTATACACTCTCTTTTCTAGATTAAAATCAACATTACTTTTAGAAAAATCCTGAATGGTATCTTCAGTAATTAATTGGACAGTACTGGTATTTGAACCCGTAATTTTCCAACTAACCTTTGTACCCTCTGGAAATATAGCATTACCCGTACTTTTCAAGGTTTCGGTCGGTTTACCGGTATAGTTGGGATAGTCCAATTCCATCTCAAAACCATCCATTACAGGCGTTTTGAGTACATTAAGTCGATAAGGTTTAGATTGCACTCCATTAGCCAAAAAATAAAAATTTACCGAATTTAAAGGAGGTGTAAACTTATAATGGTACCGACCGTTATCTTCCTGAAGAATTGATTGTTTTCCATCAACAACTATAAAAACAGTTTCGGGCTTTACACTTCCCTTAGTAATTACTTCTAAATTATATTCTTTAGCATCCAACACGTCTAAATCTTTGGTCATTAAGTGAAAAGAAAAAGGTGCTGGTGGTTCGTAAGCCATACGATAATTAACCACCCTATTTCCGGAACCAAAAAAGGGTTTGAGATTACCTGATACGCCAATGAGAAACACTACCATTGCTGGAATAGCAAGGTATTTCAAATATTTTAAGTTGTCCTTAAACTCCACAGCCTTAGCAAACGGCACTAAACGCATTCGTTCACTTCTCTGTTCAATACTAGCCAACAATAATTCCGATTGGTTTTTATCCTCGCCTAAATCAATAAGATTATACAGCTTGTCCCCAACTTCAGGAAAATGTTTACCAATTAAAACGGAAGCTTCTCTATTACTAATCCCTTGTTTTAACCGAAATAGATAGAATAAAGGCATTAGAATGTATTTAAACAGCAATAACACCTCAATACATACAAACAATAGCAGCAAGACCAAACGTCCCGTAGAGCTAAGCCAAAGTAGGAATTCAACTCCAAGTACAGCCAAAAGGAAAAGGACACCAAAGGCCACAAACAATACTACACCCTTAATGAGCATTTTAGTATAGTACTTTCTAACAAAACCGTTCAGCTTTTGCAGTATGTTCTGGTAACCATTCATAGATTGTAAAGATACAGAAAAAAGCACCCAAGGCCTTAGCTCCAAATTCAAGTCCTTTATGCGTCTGTTTAAGAGGTTTACTTTGGGGAGATAAGGTGCTTTTTATACCTTTACGCCATAAAATTTTAGCCATGAGCCAAAGAGTACGCGTACGTTTTGCACCAAGCCCTACAGGGCCATTGCACATAGGCGGTGTTCGCACTGCCCTATTCAATTATTTATTCGCCAAAAAACACGGCGGGGACTTCATATTGAGAATAGAAGATACTGATCAAAACCGCTACGTTGAAGGTGCCGAGCAATATATTGTTGACGCACTCAAATGGTGTGGCCTTGCTTTTGATGAAGGCCCAGGCCAAAAAGGTAATTTTGGACCTTATAGACAAAGTGAACGTAATCTCCTGTACAAGCAGTATGCCGAGGAGTTGATAGCCAACGGGAAAGCCTATTATGCCTTTGATACCGCAGAAAAGTTGGATTTTCATAGAAAAGACCATGAGGCAAAAGGTAAGACCTTTATTTACAACTGGCACAACCGGTTAAAACTGGATAACTCCTTATCCCTAATGCCCGAAGATGTTCAAAAACGCTTGGACGCAGGGGAAGATTATGTGGTTCGTTTTTTAACGCCTCCGGATGAAAAATTACATTTAAAAGATATTGTTCGCGGTAACATTGAAATTGACACTAATGTTCTGGACGATAAAGTTCTTTTCAAAAGTGACGGAATGCCTACCTATCACCTTGCCAACATTGTGGATGACCACCTAATGGAAATTACCCATGTTATTCGTGGTGAGGAGTGGTTGCCTTCTTTAGCACTTCACCAGCAACTATACGATGCTTTTGGGTGGAATGCCCCTGAATTTGCTCACTTACCCTTGATAATGAAACCTGTGGGAAAAGGAAAACTTAGCAAACGTGATGGTGAAAAAATGGGATTCCCTGTATTTCCTCTAAGCTGGAACGAATCCATTGGATACAAAGAAGAAGGTTATTTCTCAGAAGCTGTTGTTAACTTTTTGGCCCTTTTAGGCTGGAACCCAGGTACGGAACAAGAGATTTTTAGTCTAGAGGAATTAGTAGAAACCTTCAGTCTACAGCGTGTTAACAAATCTGGGGCCCGCTTTGATCCTGATAAAACCAAATGGTATAATCAACAGTACCTACAGACAAAAACGAATGCCGAATTGGCTAAACTATATGCAGATATCTTACATGAGAAATCAATTGCAGTTGATGAAAAACCAGAAGATTATCTTGAAAATGTAGTTGGTTTAATAAAAGAACGAGCTGTTTTTGTAGCTGACTTCTGGGATTTATCCGATTACTTCTTTGTTCCACCTACATCTTACAATGAAAAGGCAGTGAAAAAACAATGGAAAGAAGGTACTCCCGAGATTCTAAACCGTTTGGTATCCGTGTTGGAAGGAATATCTGATTTCTCATCCGTAAACGTGGAAACCATTGTAAAAGATTGGATAGGCCAGGAAGAACTCTCTTTTGGTAAAGTGATGCCACCCTTACGCTTAGTGATTGTTGGTGATATGAAAGGCCCGCATTTATTTGATATCATGGCCATGATCGGCAAAGCAGATAGTATAACACGCATTCAAAAAGCAATTTCAGCTTTAGCATAAACTCATAGTAAAATACACTTTTATGTAAGTGCCTGAATAGTTCATTTCTATTCAGGCTTTTTTTATTCCCTTCGACAATGAAAATACAACTGATGTAACAAACTCAAGAAAATTACTACATATCAATAAAGCGTTTCGTAAATTCATTCCATTAACTAAAAACTAAAAATTATGGGCAGTTTTATTTGGATTCCTATTCTATTCTTTGTTGTTGTGACTATTATCTCCGGCGTATTTATTGTGAAACAACAGACTGCCGTTTTGATTGAAACATTCGGGAAATTTACGAGTGTTAGACAATCAGGAATTCAGTTTAAAATACCTTATGTACAGCGTATTGCGGCAAGAATCAGCTTAAAAATTCAACAATTGGATGTCATCATTGAGACTAAAACCCTAGATGACGTTTTTGTAAAATTAAAAGTCTCTGTTCAATATGTGGTAATTAGGGAAAAGGTTTACGATGCCTTTTATAAATTGGAATATCCGCACGAGCAGATTACTTCGTATGTTTTTGACGTGGTGCGTGCCGAAGTGCCTAAAATGAAACTAGATGATGTTTTTGTAAAAAAAGATGATATAGCCATAGCTGTAAAATCAGAACTACAAGATGCAATGCTAGACTACGGATACGACATTATCAAGACCTTAGTAACCGATATTGACCCGGATGCCCAAGTAAAAGAGGCCATGAACCGTATTAATGCCTCTGAGCGTGAAAAAATCGCTGCTCAATTTGAAGGTGATGCCGCACGTATTCTTATTGTTGAAAAGGCAAAAGCTGAAGCTGAAAGCAAGCGGTTACAGGGCCAAGGAATCGCAGACCAACGTCGTGAAATAGCTCGTGGTCTAGAAGAGTCCGTGGAGGTCTTGAACAAAGTAGGTATCAACTCACAAGAAGCCTCTGCCCTAATCGTAGTTACTCAACATTATGACACATTACAATCTATAGGTGAAGAAACGAATACCAATCTAATCCTACTGCCTAATTCACCACAAGCCGGCAGTGATATGCTAAATAACATGGTGGCTTCCTTTACTGCAAGTAATATGATCGGGGAGTCCATGAAGAAGTCGAAGCAAAATAAAAACGACGAGAATAAATAAGCGTCTTCATAACAAATACAAATCAAAAAAGGGCTTTGGAACGTATTCCAAAGCCCTTTTTTACAGCTTTTTTGTTTGGTTTAGCTGAATTTTTTAATAAGTTTTTTAGCAACCATAGATAACGTAATCTTTTGAAAAATACCGCTAAACCCACCCAATAACTGAGACGGGTACAAGTTATTTTTTGTAACCTGAACATGCATTTTTAAATTCTCACGATCTATCTCTTGCTGAAGCTTCAAAATTTTTAGGTCTTGATCTATCTGTGCAAAGGAAGTATACTTTTTTGGTATCATATTTCTTCAAAATAAAGTTCGGAAAAACGAGCCATTAAAGGCTTTACAAGGCTTCTACGGAAAACAAATACAAATATTCCTACCAGTACATAGAACCCACCCACAATAAGAAAACCTAATGCGGTACTCTCTAGTTCTGCGCCAATATAAAAACCTGCGGCCACAGATAAGAATATCAACGCCAAAGAAACCACTATTGCTAAAAAAGCGGCTTGGGCAAAGCCCGTAACCCCTTTCATTAGCAGTTTAAAGGCCTTGAGCTTGTAAAACTCTGCGCTGCTATCTATATAGGACTTCGCACTGGCCTCCGCTTCTGATACGCTGTGTTTAAGGTCATCAAAAGCCATATATTATTTCTGTAATTGAGCGTTTTTCTTTTTCAAATCGGCCAATTTGTTTTCTAAGGTCATAATAATATCATCTGCCTTATAACTCATATTAGAAATTGTATCTTCTAATTTTTGCTCAAAATCAACCTTTTTCTCTTCCGCAGTTTTTGTTAACTCTTCAGTAGCTTGAGTAATTCTATGGGTTAAATCGTCTTTTGTCTTCAGAGCGTTTTTCTTGATTTTCTTTCTGGTCTTCTCACCTTTGTCCGGTGCATATAATATTCCAGCTCCTACTCCAATTATTGCTCCGGTAAGTACGGCCAATAAAACATTTCCACTATCGTTTGACATAATATCTATTTTTTTAAAATTAATACTTGGTTAAAATTGTATGGCGATATTTTTTTGGTTCTAACTGATGAAAACCAACCGCCTTATCATATACCCTGCAATTTAGAGGATAGATTGAACTCATCTTGTCTCAATCCATTCTAAAATTGACGTTTAAATAAATTTAAGGGTGATTTAACGTTTTAAAGCGATTTAAGAGACAGAAAACTCATAACTGGATAAAGAATACTAGATGCCATGCTAAAAATCCTAAAATCTCTTTATTCAATGTCAATTTTAATACCTAAACCTAATACTAAATACAATTTCAATAGATAAACATTATAATGTTCGTTTTAACTAAAATCCACAAAAAAACTCCTTAAAGACCAAAATGTCTCTAAGGAGTGTATATTAAAAAAAATAGATTATTACTTATTCTGAAGTTTTGCCCAAGTATCTCTTAAGCCAACCGTTTTATTAAAAACCAATTTTTCATTAGTTGAATCTGGGTCAACACAGAAATAACCTATTCGCTGAAACTGGAATCTATCTCCTGCTTTGGCATCGGCCAAACTAGGTTCTAAAAATCCGGTAATAACTTTTAACGAATCCGGATTAATGAATTCCATAAAATCCTTATCCTTGTGCGAATCTGGACTTTCGTCCGTAAACAAACGATCATAAAGCCTCACCTCAGCCTCTAAAGCATGTGCAACAGATACCCAATGCAACGTGCCCTTAACTTTACGTAGGCTTTCTTCCGTTCCACTGCCACTCTTACTTTTAGGATCATACGTACATTGAATTTCCGTAATATTCCCATCGGTATCTTTTGTGCAACTCTCCGCTTTGATAATATAGCCCGATTTAAGTCTAACCTCTCCACCTAATTTTAAACGGAAGAACTTACGATTTGCTTCCTCCCTAAAATCCTCCTTCTCTATGTATATCTCTCTAGAGAAAGGAACTTCACGCGTACCCGCACTTTCATCTTCGGGATTATTTTCAGTTTCCAACAACTCAACTTTACCTTCAGGGTAATTGGTAATCACAACTCTCACAGGATCTAAAACACCCATTACCCTCGGTGAAATTTTATTCAAGTGATCACGCAAATGAAACTCTAAGAGAGAAACATCAATCAAATTATCCCGCTTGGCAATACCAATGGTTTCCACAAAGTTTCGGATAGACTCTGGTGTATAACCACGTCTACGTAATCCTGATAAGGTGCTCATCCTAGGGTCATCCCATCCTGTAACCACATTCTGTTCTACCAATTGCAGCAGTTTTCGTTTACTGACTACCGTATGGCTAAGGTTCCTACGTGCAAACTCACGCTGTTTGGGCCGTAACTTTTTACTATCCGTTACTTGATCTAAAAACCAATCATAAAGTTCGCGGTGCATCGCAAATTCTAGTGTACAGAAGGAATGGGAAACTTGTTCTATATAGTCACTTTCACCATGTGTCCAATCATACATTGGGTAAATACACCAATCAGTATTTGTGCGGTGATGGGCTTTATGTAACACTCGGTACATTATTGGGTCGCGCATGAGCATGTTAGAAGAACTCATATCAATTTTTGCTCTCAAAACATGTGTTCCCTCTTCAAATTCACCATCTTTCATTTTTTGAAAAATAGACAAATTCTCTTCTACAGAACGATCTCTGTAAGGACTGTTCGTACCAGCTTGTGTAGGAGTCCCTTTTTGGATGGCCATATCCTCCGATGACTGCTCATCTACATAGGCCTTTCCTTTCTTGATCAATTCAATAGCCCAATCATACAATTGTTGGAAATAATCAGAAGCATACCTTTCGGTATCCCATGTAAAACCTAGCCATTCCACATCCTTCTTAATAGCGTCTACATACTCCTGTTCCTCTTTGGCCGGATTGGTGTCATCAAACCTTAAATTAACAGGTGCATTATAGCGTAATCCCAGCCCAAAATTCAAGCAAATTGAACTTGCATGGCCTATATGTAAATAGCCATTGGGTTCGGGTGGAAAACGGAAGCGTAAATCCTCCTCAGAATAGCCATTTTTTAAGTCTTCTTCAACAATATGTTCGATGAAATTCAACGATTCAACTGCCTCGCTCATAGGGTTCTTTTTTAGAGCCACAAAGGTACGTAAAATGCAGTAATCGGGCAGCTTTGAATCTTCTTTCATACAAATTCATGCATTTCACAACAAATTTATCCCCCCCTACAACATTAAATTCCCCACGCGTGAATTATAAGTCATATTTGCTAATGTATTCTCATGTCATATCCCAAATCTGACATTGAAACCAGTAGTAAACCCAAAACTACGCCTACTTATGAGACAGAAAAGAATTAACATTCCGCGAACAATTTTGACGGCACTACTTGTGCTCCTCACAACCCAAATCTCTGCACAGATTGCTCTACAGGCTCCTATGCCAGCAGACAACCCAAACTTATCAGGAACAAATACCTGGCCAAGGGCATGTGCCGATTCTGACTTCAACGAATTTTTCGTGTCCATTGAATGGGCAGGAGCAGCAAATTCAGACAATGAATTTATTCTAGAATTATCTGATGCCAATGGATCATTTGCCAACCCATTAGAACTATCCACGGTAACAGACCAAAACAGCAATCCAGAATTCACAACAAGCTTTAGTCTTCCCACAAATACCAGAGGGGCCAACTATATGATGCGTGTTAAAAGTACAAGTCCAGCATCAACCAGTCCAGCATCACCAGGATATTCAATGTATTTTTTAGGCTTTGATACCAACCTACATATGAGCCCTAACGGAGATGGAACTACACCAGGAAGTGTTCAAGCTTGTGGAAGTACACAAATCACCTTAACCGTTGATAATATTCCTCCTTCCGAGTTAAATACCTATCAGTATGCTTGGTATAGAAGTGGAACCAAACTTTCCGAAACAGGTCCATCCATACTAACTGATGGCGCTGGAGAATATTTTGCCTTTATAGATTACGGTGACTGTACAGGATCGGCAAATACGGAGTCCAATCATATTGTGGTAAATTCTGGTACCAGTACAGGTATTGCCATTAACACCCCAGCGACCACAGCACTATGTGCCGGTGATACCGTAGCCCCTTTAGAGGCAAATGTTCAAAATGGTAGTTATATATATACATGGTATAAAGATGGTAGTGAAGTACAAGCTTCCCAAACAGGTGGCTTTACCTATACTATTGATACCAACGATCCTGCTTTTGTAGGCGATTATACCGTTAGAGTACAGGGATCAGGGATCTGTACAGAAACTTCCGCTGCGGTTACAATTACCAACGCAGGTGCATTTACGGTTACAAGAAACAACAACGCCAATCTTGTAGTGCTTCCATCACAGACCCAAACTTTGAGTGTTACTACCAGTGCAAATACACCTACTTATGAATGGTTTAGAAATGGAACTCCAATACCAAGTTCAAACAATTCATCCTTAACGGTTAGTCAAGCAGGCACTTATCATGCTGCAGTTACACAAACAGGCGGTACTTGTGCATCTACAACAATTAATTCTGAAAATACAGAGGTTGTTGCACCAACAGCATTTAGAACAGAAATCTCGTATGTAACCTCTTATGAATCATGTATCAGTACGAGCATTGCCCTGAGCGCAGAAAAAATATATGCCGTTCTAGGAGATGTATCAGAAGTTGATGTAACAGCAGATGTTGCTTCTTCTTTCAATTATCAATGGCAAAAAGATGGTACGAATGTAACCGGAGAAACTTCTCAATCTGTTAGTTTAACCAATAGCGATGAAAACGGAGCATATACTGTTAATACAGAACTAGGTGGTATGACGTCTACCTCAAACCAATTACCAGTACAATTAGCAAGTGAAACCTTAACTATTAGTAGTACAAGCACAGTATATTGCAGTTCTTCTGATGTTATAACCTTATCTACTACAACCGATTTGTCATCTGAAACTTTTGACTGGGAGCGTAATGGTGAGGCCATAAACTCTTCAAATTCGTCTTTATCAATTACCCAAGAAGGCACCTATCGTTTAGTAGTTAGAAAAGGTAGCTGTTCCCAAATATCCAATGAAATAAATATAACACCATTAGATCCAGATCTAATTACCTTGGATATTGATGGCGATGTTATTTTCCCAGAAGGAAGTTCCAAAACCGTGAACGCAACTGGAGGTACCGCATACAGGTGGTTAAATGCTAATAATATTGAAATTAGTAGCTCTTCATCTGCAACGTTTACTACAGAAGGTAACTATCTGTTGATTGCGAATATTGACAACTGTGAAATTAGCAAGCCAATAACGGTGACCTACTTAGACTTGTTTAATATACCTAACGTTATTACTCCTAACGGTGATGGCGCTAACGACCAATGGATTATACCTAATTCATATTCCAATAAATCTGACGTACGTGTTATTATATATAATGCAAGTGGTGCAGAAGTACTTAATTCAACCAACTACCAAAATAACTGGCCAGAGTCCTCAATGAGCTTCGCTAAGCAAAACATGGTTTTCTACTATGTAATTAAAAACGATAGCGAGACATTAAAGCAAGGTACCGTAACAGTTATCAGATAATCCCAAACCAACCATGAAATTTGTAAAATACATAGCGCTTACATTACTGGCCGCCCTTACGTTTGCAAACGTTCAGGCGCAAGAAGATGACCCAGTTTTGTTATATAGTCCTGCGTCACAAAATTTATTGAAATTCAATAGATTTTTGATCAACCCTACGTTTTCTACAGTTCAGGAAGACAAGTCATACATTAACCTTTTACACAGAAACCAATCGGTACAATTTAAGGATAATGACCAAACCTACTTCTTAAGTTATAGTGGTAGAATTGGTGACAAAAGTGGTTTGGGGCTTAGTGTGTATACGCAAAGTGTAGGTGCGGTATCTAATATTGGAGCTTTAGCTAACTATGCATATGGCATAAAATTAAGCGATAAGAGCAACTTTACCTTCGGTGCTAACTTAGCATACTATAGCACCGGTCTTGATCAGAATAGTATTGATGTTATTGATATTAACGATTATAGCTTAAGCGGAACGGAAGACAGTAATGTTCTTTCATTTCAGCCTGGGTTCAACCTTTCTTATGGTAACATTGATTTTGGTGTATTCGCAGAAAATTTATTCGATTATAATCTCAAAACGAGTGAATCTCTAACAGATTTTGCAGATAAAACCTATTCAAGTCATTTACAATATACCCATCGGTTTGATAAAAGCGATGGTATTATGGAGGGCAGTCGTTTAATACCTATTGCAAGAGTTCGAATGAACGGACAGAACCGACTATCTTCTACGGATGATGCCCAAGATTTATCTTATGGTGGTGGAGCTATACTAGACTTACCAAAACTTGGCTGGTTACAAGCCGGGTATGATAGTTTTTATGGGGCTTCTGCAGGTGCCGGTTTCAATATAAACAAAAGGCTTTCCCTAGGGTATACCATGGAAAAAGGCTTTGGAACCGACTTTAATAATTTTGGTGTTACCCATGAAATATCATTTGCGTACTCCTTTACTCCCAATCTTACCGAAGATCGCGTGATGTTAGAGGATGATTATGAAGATGCTTTGGTTGAAAATGAGGAAGTAGATAAGAATGATTTAGTTGATAACGAGGAAATAGAAGAGCTTAAACGTAAACTAGCAGAAAACGATGCTATTATTCAAGAGCTGATGTTCCGCCAAGACTCCATAGAAAACGATCGCCAAAAAGATTTGGAACGTCGCTTTAATATGGTAATGAGCATGGTTCGTAATGAAACCAACGGTGATAGACCTGATTTAGAGGACCGTGCCGAAAGGTTGTTCATGGGAACTAACGACCGTCCTGCAGTAGCTGACAATAGTACCGAAAACAGTAATATTATACCAAACAGTACATCCGAAACAATCAATTCCACAACAAATACAGGAACAACAACCTTAGCCCAAAATACACCAAAGCAACCCAGACCTACAGTTGCAAAGGATAAAATACAGAATACAAAAAATACAAATGTTACAACAACAACTGCTACTTCCAAAATTGCCGATAGAGGCACTGTTAAAAGTAGAAAATTCAAAAACCTAGAAAACGTTAAAGATGGGTACTATGTAGTTGCCAATGTATATAAAGGTGGCCAGTACATGGACAAATTTATGAACAAACTCAACAACGAAGGATTTTCTTCGGACTATGTAGACAACCCAAATAATGGACTAAAATATGTGTATTTACAACGTTATGATACTTGGGATGAAGCAGTAGCTGCTCATAACAGTAGTATGAACGGTGCTTATGATGGTCCACTTTGGATCATGGATGTTGATAACCGCTATACCAATGAAGCGTATGCATCTAATGTTGATAAATTAAAAGAGAAATCGGCCAAGTATGATACAGATGTACTACGTACCAACACGGTAGTAAAAGACCAAATGGTATCTAACGAGTTAGATCCTAAAACACATAAGATTGATGGTATCGGTTCTGGCTACTATATCATAGCTAATGTATTTGCCAACCCTAAAAACGCAAATCGTTTTGTAAAACTTTTAAATTCTTATGGGCTTAATGCCAGTTACTTTATAAACCCCGAAAACAACTGGAGGTATGTATACCTAAAAAGACACCAGTCTTGGAACAACGCCCTCCTATCCTACTACACCAACCTAAATGATGCGTACAACGACAAAATGTGGATTATGCGCGTCAGACCTAATCTACTGGCATAAATGATACCAAAATCCTTAAAAAAAATACTTGCGGGCGCTCTGTTTTTATATGCATCTGCAGGATTTTCACAAGAATACAACTCCTTTGAAGTTCGTTATCAGAACAACATCAAGGGAGACTTGACCTTTATTTCCAATACCATTGTAAACAGAGACGGAGGCACTACCGCCACAGAGCCAGAAGACCCATACAATAACCTAAACACAAACGGAGACTATAACCCATCAAGTAATAGAAATGCTGAAACAGGGGGCTACTACAATTATAATGATCGCAAAAACATGCGGTATATTGATGTTGATAGTGACACCAGTACCTTTAGTTCTAGTACAGCAACCTTTACTTTTCCCCAGGCGGATTGTAATTTAATTAGGTATGCGGGTCTATACTGGTCGGCAACCTATCCTAGAGATGATACTTCAGACCCAGTTGGTACGCCCAGAGATCATGAAATTGATGAAATTAAATTTAGAGTCCCCGGTGGTGCATATGTTGATATCACCGCAGATGAAATACTATATGATGGTTTAACCGACACAGATTTAAGCGCAAACGCACCCTACGCATGTTATGCAGATGTAACCAGTTTAATAACTCCCCTGGCAAATCCAGAGGGAGATTATACCATAGCCAACGTACCGAGTGCGCAAGGATATGGTATTGCCCCTAACGGAACGTCTAGAATGACCGGGGGTGCCGCAGGTGGTTGGACCTTAGTAATTGTATACGAAAACCCGAATACGAGTGGTAAGCTTATCACCACCTTTGATGGTTTTGCAAGAGTTACGGGCACAGATAATATAGATATACCTTATAACGGATTTAACACCATTCCAGTGGGGCCAGTAAATGCCAATATTGGTGCCGCTACATTGGAAGGTGATTTTAGAATTACGGGAGACAGATTAAGAATTAGAGCGGCAAGTAATGGTGGATATACCACATTGAGCAACGGTACGAATCCATCCAATAACTTTTTTAATAGTAACATTACTCGTAATGGTGCACATGCCAATGATAGAAATCCGTTTAGCTTGAATACACTAGGTTTTGACAGTGATATTTTCAATTTAAACAACCCAACAAATTCCGTAATTCCTAATAATGAAACTGCTGCTACCTTTAGGTTTCAGACCAATGGTGACCAATACTATCCATTTTTCAATTCTTTCAATATCGAAATCATTGAACCGGATATTATCCTTGAGAAAAAAGTAGAGGATATTGCCGGTAACGATATTACCGGACAGGGTGTTAATCTAGGTCAAATTTTAGACTATGTGCTTACTTTTCAAAACACTGGTAATGATGACGCCGTAAATTATACCATTCGTGATATTTTACCTATTAATGTTACCTTAGATGAGGCAAATCTAGACATGCCAACAGGTACAACTTATACGTATAACCCCGCAACTAGAGAGGTAGATTTTTTCATTCCCAATAGGTTCGTTGAAGTTGGTGATACACCAGAACAGATCCGTATGCGTGTTCAGGTTGCAGAAAATTGTTTCGATTTCATTGATGCCTGTACAGATCTGATCGAAAATCTTGCGTATTCCACTTATGAGGGCGAAATAAACAACAACCGTATTACCGACGACCCTAGCGTATCTGACTTTGATAATTGTGGTTTTGTTACACCAGGTGCAACCAACTTTTTATTAGATGACCTTTCTGACTGTAATTTTACCCGAACAGTTCAACTCTGTGGTCTTAGCGCAGTTTTAGATGCTGGTGATAATTTTGACGATTACGTTTGGGTTCGCGATGAAAACGGCAATGGACAAATTGATGCATCCGACCCAGTTTTAAACGATGGCGACCCTGATTCTGACCCAAGTACCTTAGAAGTTACCGAAGTAGGAACTTACATTGTAGATAAAATAGTTGCTGATCCTTGTAAAGGCTTCAAAGAAATAATGATTGTTGAAAGGTATGGTACTACCCAGACCAATCCGCTTGTAGATTATTTTAACGATACCAATAGTGATGCGGATCCAACGAATGATATTCAGGGTGAAATTGTAGAATGTAGTATTGATGGAGATTTATTACCAAAATTTTTCCTTTGCGGCTCAGCAGATATTCAGCCTATTCGTTTAAACATACTGGATGCACAGAGTATTTCTTGGGAAAAGCTTGATGAAGGTAGTTGTATTGCCGCCCCGGATGACTGTGCCAATAAAAACCTTACCTGTACATGGAACGAAGTTGCCACAGGAAGCGATTATGATGCGGATACAGCCGGAAAATACCGTTTGGTAATAAATTATACAAATGGGTGTTTTAGTCGATTTTACTTTGATGTTTTTCAGAACAATTTAGATATCCTTTACAATGACAGGGATATTATTTGTAACACGGATGGTAATATTACCATTACTAATTTAGGCAGTAACTACGGTTATCAATTAGTAGATGTGGCTAACAACACTATTGTAGTGCCATTTAGCGCTAATAACGGTCCTAGTTTTGATATTGCTACCAATGGAGCTTATAGAGTTGATGTTACTCAATTAGACAGCTCAGGAAACCCTATTCCGGACGCTTGTATTTTCAATACTCCAGATATAGGAATTTTAGATAGAGATTTTCAAGTAAATGTAACAACAACACCATCTAACTGTAATGCTCAAGGTATTATTAAGATCGATGTTCTTAATGTTGAACCAAATTACACCTACGTCTTACGAAGAAGTGACGGAACCTTAATTGACGATGAAACAGCTCAACCAGATAATACACATTCATTTAACGTAAATCCTGGAAACTATACGATAGAGGCTTCCACACAAGATGGGTGTTTCTATACTGAAGATGTAACGGTAGACCGTACACCCGATCCCACTGTACTGGCCGTAACAACACGAGACATTGGTTGTTCCGCAGGAACAATTCAGCTCACCGGTAGTGGCGGACTTCCCAACCCTGACTATTCGTATGCTATTTGGAGTAAAAACGGAACAAATTTGTATACTGATGTAGCTTCTATACCAGGCGATGCATATGATACCAACCCTATCTTTTCATTCGGATGGAGAGATACCGATGCCGACGATGTTGATGAATATTTTGCAGGAGAAGAGGGTGATTATGTTTTTGTAATCGTAGATTCTAACAACTGTTTTGCTTTTTCTAATGAAGTAACTATAAACGATAACGGGGCAATGACCCTAGACTCCATTACCGAAACCTCACCTTCATGTAGTGGTGATTCCGATGGAGCAATAACAATAAATACAACAGGAGGAGTTGCGCCATACGAATTTAGTATTGATGGCGGAACCACTACGCAAGGAACACCAAATTTTGTTAACCTTATTGCTGGTACATATGAAGTTTTTGTAACTGATTCTTCTGGTTGTACCTTTTCAGAAACAGTGGAATTAACAGAGCCTTTTCCTTTAAGCGCTTCTGCTGGTGTCTCTAGAGATGCTACTTGTCACCCAAATGGGGCAGAGGTAAGAGTAACCAATGTTACGGGAGGTACAGCTCCATATGAATATAGTTTTGACGGTGGTGCTACTTATGGCACTTCTAGTACGGCAACACTTCCTCCAGGAGATTATACTGTAATTGTAACTGATGGCGCGTGTGAATACCCAATGAACGTTACGGTAGAGGATGTACCTGAAGAGCCCGAAGTAACTCTTACACCTGAAGTAAGCTATGACTGTGATGGATTGGCCACTGTAACCGCAACCCCAAATATTTCAACATACAATTATACATATGCCCTAGATGGTGTGCCCAACTCACCGGACCCAACTAGCAACGTTTTTGTAAACGTAGGCCCTGGAACATATACGGTTAGTACAAATTATAGCTCACAGACACCGCCAACACCAAGCGTATTGCTAAGTGAAGATTTTGGTAGCGGAGCAACTATTCCCAGCCCTAATACAATAGGTTACACTTACGAGGATCAGACAAACGATGCTCCTGGAGATTCAAATAGAAACGTTAACGACTTTGAATACACGGTTACTAGCGAACTTGAAGCTCCTTTTGGTACATGGATCAATCCAATAGACCATACTTCAGGAACAAGAACAGGTCAAGGCCGTTATTTGGTGATGAATGTAGGTACACCAACGCCAACTCAAATCATCTATTCCAAACAGATAAATGATGTTATTCCTAACCAAGATTTGAGTGTTACACTATACGTAATGAATCTTCTGCGCCAAGGTACTAGTGGGCTTGATCCAAATTTAACCGTAGAAATAAGGGAAACAGGAACAACAAATATTGTTCAATCTATAAGAACCGGAGAAATTGCCAAAAATACAGGGTCCAGTGATTGGGTAGAGTTTACAGCAACCCTCAACCCGGGAGCAAATACCACCCTCGATTTCATAATTAGATCTGAAGTCACAGGTAACGGTGGCAATGATTTTGCACTTGATGATATTGTAGTTCACCAAGTTCCGGAAGTTTGTGAGCAAACTGTTGAAACTGCGGTTACCGTGGTTGCTGGTAATGTATTTACCGCAAATATAACCGGTTCTACGGATGCAAGTTGTAACGGACTAAGCGATGGCTCAATAACATTTGAAGTTGAAAACTTTAACGCAGCCGGATTTGAATATTCTATAGACGGTGGTGCTTTTATAGCCTCAACAACTTCACCAGTTACATCTGCCTCAAACTTAGGCACTGGCTCCCATACCTTAGTGGTAAGAAAAGCAGATGAAACAACATGTTCAAGAACGCTTACACAAACTATTAACGCACCAGATGTACTAGAGGCTTTTGCTTCAATTACAACGGAATTAAGCTGTACCAATGGTGGTGCTACTATAACGGCAAGTGTTACCGGTGGAACAGCAGCTTATGAGTATCAATTAGAAGATAATCTAGGCGCTATTATTGGAACTTTTGATTATGCAACAAACGGAGCAAATACAGTCTTTTCAGGATTAGCAGCTGGTGACTATATTGTTCGTGTAAGAGATTCCAATTCCTGTGAAGATGCTATTGATGCCACATTGACCGTCGTTTCGCCAGACCCTATTGTTTTTGATGTAACTGCCACCGAATGTTATTCAGGGGCTAACGATGCCAGCATACAGGTTGATGTAACTGACGGAAATGGAAATTATACTTTTAGCATCAACGGAAATCCTTGGGTAAGCCCAACTCCTTCGAATGCTACAACCTACACATTCGACGGTCTTTCAAACGGCACGTACACCATAAACGTTCAAGATGGATTCGGTTGTGTTGGTACAGTGAGAACAGTGGAAATCGATGAGCCTATAACCGTAAGTGCATCTGCCCCCCCAATTTCTGCTTGTGCCACTTTTACAACCGTTACTTTTGTATCAACAGGCGGAGATGGTTCGTTCCAGTATGCTATTGTACCAGATGGCGATACCCCTACTATGCCCGATTATGATGCGTCGCCGGAGAGATTTATTTATGCGCCAGGGGATTATGATGTTTATTTACGCGATCCCAGCGGAGGACCAAATCGTTGTGATGCGTTTACAGAAATTACGATTACGCAAATACAACCTATCTCCTTAACCGCAACACCAACAGACGTTACCTGTTTTGGAGATTCAAACGGTTCTATTTCAATTACTGTAGATTCTGGTGGAAACGCACCGTTCATGTATAGTATCGATGATGGGGTCACCTATGTAACAGAAAGTAGTTTTCCGAATTTGACCGCCGGAACCTATCCGGTACGAGTTAGAGATGCTGATAACTGTGAAACTACACCTCAAAACATAATTGTAAACGAGCCCACTCAAATTACTGCGGAGGCTGAAATCACCCAAAACTATACCTGTCTTGTAAACGGTGAAATAACCATAGGAAGCGTAACACCAACAACAGGTGGTTCTGGAGATTATCAGTATAGCATTAACGGTGGCGCTTGGACGGCCTCTTCCGCTACGGGAGTGCATACATTTACTGACTTAACCGATGATACTTATAGTATTAGGGTTAGAGACGCCAATGCTACATCATGTGAAATTACTTTGGCCGATGTTATCATTGCCCCTTTACCAACAGAACCAAGCCTTTCTACTTCTGTTAGTTATAATTGTGACGGAACAGGAAATATTACGGTATTACCTAACGATGCATCTTATACGTATAGTTTAGATGGAGCAGCAGCTCAACCTACAAATATATTTAACGATGTAGCCATAGGAAGTCATACTATTGTTGTAAACTACGGTAGTGATTGTACGGTTGATACAACTGTAATTGTTGAAGACGGATATGCTTTTGAAGCATCGATTACAGCTTTTGAAAATCTAGACTGTAATGCTGATAGTTCAGGAACCATTACCATTGATGCCGATAATTACGGAACAGGCGGATTCGAATACAGCCTAAACGGAGCTGCATTTGTTGGACCTTTTACAGCTGCAGAACAAATTACAGGTCTTGCCGCACAAGCGCATTCAATTGAAGTGCGCGATGTTGACAATGCAATTGCAGGACTTCCGGGTTGTACCGTAGTATTGAATCAAACTTTAATCGAGCCAGATGCCATTATTGCTGCGGCAAGTGTTACGGAGCAATTTACGTGTAACAATACAGGTGCTACCATTACGGCAAGTGCTACGGGTGGCACACCAACGTACGAGTACCAACTAGAAGATGATTTAGGAACAACAATAACAACTTATCAAACAGAAGCTACTTTTACCGGCGTGCCTGCAGGTGATTATATCGTAAGGGTAAGAGACACAAATTCATGTAGCGATCCAATAAATACGGCAATTACAGTAACCGCTCCAGTAGTACCTACTTTTGATACTATTGCCACAGCTTGTTACTCAGGTACCAATGATGCTTCAATACAGGTTGATGTTACAGCAGGAAATGGAGGGTACAGTTTCAGTTTGGATGGTGGCCCATTTATAGCCGCCACTCCGGTTACCGGAACTACACATACTTTTGACAATTTAGCAAATGGCACTTATACCATAGATGTTAGAGATGCCTATGGGTGTACCGCTGCACAACAAACTATTACAATAGACCCACAATTAGTAGTGTCTGTAGCTATTGTTGATATTAGTGCGTGTAATGACGGTTCAATTACTGTAAATGCCACGGGTGGAAACGGAACATTGGTATATGCGATTGTACCGGCAAATACAGACCCTTCTGGGCTCTATTCAACAACTAACTTCTTAACGGTAACCAGTGCAATGGCAACAGCCAATCCTGCTGGTTATGATGTATATGTATTGGATAACAATGGTGCATCTCCATCTTGTTCTTTCCTACAAGAAGATATCATTTTAACTCCAGTTGCCACATTAACCGCAAGTGGAACAGCAACTGACCCCGAATGTTTTGATGGACTAGGTTCAATTGATGCCACTGTAGGTGGAGGAACAGGACCGTTTACGTATCAATTAGTAGATTTGACTCCTGCCGATGGTATAGATTACGGAACGACAAATACTAATATTTCAACAACAACATTAACTTTTAGCGGTATTGGAGTAGGAGATTATGAAATCACCGTTACCGATACTAACAGTTGTACGGTTACTTCATCAACCATTACAATTAACAATGCTACAGAAATAACTGCGGATATAGATCCTATTTTACCAGCGGCATGTAATGACTCTGATCCTAATGAATACGGCTTCCGTTTTGATAATGTAACCGCTCCTTCTGGTGGTACCATAGAATATAGTAATGATGGTGGTGCTAACTGGCAGCTTTCAAATGACCTAGTAGGTACTGTTTCAGGTACGGAGGTATTCCCTTCTATCAGAGTTACATTACCTAGTGGCACTATTTGTCAGAGAGATTTTGATAGATACATTATTCCTTATCCTTTGGATAATTTGGACATTAGTATAAGCGCGATAGTTGTAGACTGTTTTGATTTGCAAGTACGTGTTCAAGGAACTGCAGGTGTAGCTCCTTATGAATATGCTTTTTCAGAAGACCCGGCTAATTTTGACCCGGCTACTACAACATGGGAACCAGGCGGAACCGTTAATTCTAGTGGTGCCACAGTTCCAGCGGGTGAAGGATCACATACTTGGACAGGTCTTACACCGGGTAGAACTTACGTTTTCTATGTAAGGGATGATACCGGTTGTGTACGCCAGAGTTTAATCAATGTTAATGATCTGATTAATGAACCTATTGAAATAACTACGGATATAACCCCTACTTGTTTCGGTTCTTCAACAGGTGAAATAGAATATACTTTAAACCCGAGTACCCCAAGTTCACATATGCGTTGGGAGTTCTTTGAAGTAGGAAATCCTGTTGCTCTTCAGACCAGTGGTGGAGATATTTTATACAACAATACCATAACCGTAACCGGTTTACCGGAAGGGGAGTATTATATAGATATTGTTCAATCCGATGGAACTACCGATGCCTGTAGAGGTGGTAGCGAAAACAGCTATTTGCAGGAACTAAATGCCTTAAATGCAACGGCAACCGCAACAAGAGACATCTCATGTAACTTACCCGGACTAATAACTGTAGACAATATCACAGGTGGAGGTGGAGCACCATATACTTATGATGTAACAGGGCCTGCTGGTTTTACAGCATTGACAGGTATCAATACCAATCCGGTACAAATTCCTGTGAACTCACCTGCGGGCGATTATACCGTAACTATTAATGATCAGTATGGTTGCTCGTTCACTATGGCAGCCGTTACTTTAGATTTATCACCAAACCCTACTATTACCTCTATTACCCAAGATAATTGTAGTGCTCCTATTGACCTTACGGTTGTTGGAAATTCAGCAGCAGGAAATATCCGTTATGCCATTGTGCCAAATGGAAACCCAGCACCAACAACTTATATAGACAATTCTGGCTTGTTCGAAAATGTAGCGGCCGGTTCTTATGATGTATATATCATAGACGGAAATGGTTGTATCAATTCACAATCGGCTTTTGTGGTTCACCCTGTATTATCAGCTAAAGCAGAACTTACCAAAGTTTTAGATTGTACAGGATCATCAGATGCGATAATAAACATTGAAGTTTTAGATGGTTCAGGAAACTACGAGTATTCAATTACCAATACCGCAGGAGTTCCTGCGGTTGCTCAGACTGCTATTCCTGGCAATCCATTCAATTACCAAGCATCTGCTGCTGGAGACTATACGGTCACTATTTATGATGCTAATACTCCTAATAATACAAGTTGTAATCGGGAATTTATAGTAACGGTACCCACTAGAATAGAACCTATTGTTAATACTATTGTATCTACAGATGTAACTTGTATTGGCGATTCCGATGGAACCATTTCAATATCAGCCATGGATAACGGTATAGGACCGTTTACTTTTGAGATTACTTCTTTGGATGGTGCAGCAGTAAGTATCAACCCAACTAGTTCAACAAATACAACGGCGACGTTCACAGGTCTTGCTCCTACAACAACCGCAGCAGGATATATCGTAACCCTAAGAGGTAATAGCACCACGAATAACTGTACAACGGATAGTGCTTCCATACTAATTGCGGAACCAGCCACAATTGCCGTAACCATGGATGCAGTGGTGGAATTTGGTTGTACCACGGCCAATAATCAGAATGATGCAAGCATTTCCGTGGCAAGTGTCACAGGAGGTTCAAACAACTTCGTGCGTTATGAATTTATTAAAAACGACAATCCTAATACCGTTCCTGTAGAAGCTGACGTCGTGGTTCAAAATGGTTCTAATGATACTTATATTGAAACCGATCTATTAGGTGGAGCATATACAATAAATGTGTATGACGATAAGGGTTGTGTGGGCACGGCCAACGCAACAATTGCCCCTTTTGTTGAAATCAGTAATCCTACCGTTACCATTGATACAGATGTAAGCTGTAACCCTGGCAATGATGCTGTAGTTTCAATAGCGGTTGATTTAACTCCGCCTTCAGGAACACCAACACTAGAGTATTCAGTTGTTGGAACCGATAATGCATATAGCAACTTAAATCAACCTACTAATTCATTTACAGGAATAGGCGTAGGAAACTATGAAGTAACGGTTACAAACGCCGATACCGGATGTTTTGTACAAACTACTTTTGAAATTGAAGATCCTAATACATTTGAAATCACAGCTGACACAGTTGATGTAGTTTGTAATGGAGACGATGGTTCTGTTAGCTTTACTATAAGCGATAGTACCAATCCATATACTGGCGGTTTCACATGGCAAATTTACAACTCACAAGGTACGATTGCCACAGGCGATGATACCATCATTATTGCAGCAACCGGAACCTCGGCCAATGTAGGTCCCACAACACCATTTAACATTGGCGCGGGCGAGTACCGCGTTGAGGTTACCCAAGACAGTAATCCTTCTTGTGTAGCTTCTGAATTATTTACCATTGCAGGTCCTAGCGATCCAATTAGCGCAAACAGGATATTTACCGATATCACTTGCGTACCAGGTAACAACGGAACCATTACAATTACGGACGTTACCGGAGGATGGGGCGGTTATTCGTATCTCATTTTTGATACCGCCGGTCCAGCTATTGACACTAATGACCCTGCTAGTTATATTTCAAACCAGAAAGAAGAAAACCTAACCGCGGCTACCTACCAAGTTTGGGTTATGGATTCTAGAGGATGTGCTGAGCAATTGGCAGATGTTGTTCTGGCTGATCCAACACCGATTACAGCAGATTTAAGAATCAATCAGCCTAACTGTACCAACTTTGAAGGTGAAATTGAAGTTATAAACGTACTTAACGGTCAAGGTAGCAATTATAGTTACCAGTTACAGTTCTTCAATACAGGTACTTCTGCTTTTGAAGATATGAGACCTATACAAACCTCAGCCATATTTGGTGGTTTGGGCGCAGGTGAATATCAAGTAATTGTTAGCGACCAATGGGGTTGTGTAGGTACTACAAGTACAAGTATTGACTTTCACGAACCTATTTCACCATTGGCTTCCGTAGTTAAAACAATTGATTGTTCTACTACGGATCCAGGCGGACAAATAACCATTTCACAAACGGGTGGTTCTGGAAGCTTTAGATATGATGTACAATATCCTTCATCCGCTCCTGCTACGGTAGATGATACTAACAACACAGGTGTTTTTACAAATCTTACACAAGTTGGAGACTATGTATTTACAATCACTGATTTAGACCCTAACCATGGTTGTAGTACCACAATCACACAACGTTTAGAAACAGCTGTGATTCCTGTACTAAATGTAGATTCTTCTACCAACGTAACTTGTAATGGCTTAGATGATGGAACAATCTCAGTTAGTGTAACCGATAATGGAGTTGGTCCGTATACGTTCAGTATAATTACGGGTCCAGGTAGTTCGGCTACTTTCCCAATAGCTGCAACTTCCTCAGCATCAACATCTGCTTTCTTTGATGGACTTGAAGGTTCTATTGCAGGTATAACCTATACCATAGAAGCAAGAGGTGCTAACAACTGTACGATTACAACAGATGTTACTATTACCGAATTAAATGTTATCACAGTAGATCCAATCACTATTCTTGAATACGGTTGTACTGTTGGCAACAACGGAAATAATGCTAGTGTATCATTCAGCAATGCATCAGGTGGAACAGGAACTTTTGTTCGCTATGTATTCATTCGCGATGGAAGTATTGTTCAAGATGGTTCAAACACCACTTATTTTGAAACTGATGGTTTAGGTGGTTCATACGAATTACGCGTTTATGATGATGCAGGATGTTCCGCACTTTCAGCTACTGATACCGTTTTACCTTTTGTAGAAATTAGTGATGCCACAGTTACTACGACTGAAGAAGCTGCTTGTTCTCCATTAAACAACGCTGAAATAGAAGTTGGTGTAACCGTTAGCCCTTCTAGTGCAACACCTAATTTAGAATATACGGTAACAGGAATAAATGTTACGTATAGTCAGACCATTGCTTCTAGCAATAATCCGGAAACTTTTACAGGATTAGAAGTAGGTAATTACAGTGTGAGTATTACCAACCTAGATACAGGTTGTGTTATTAATACGGTTCATGCTATTGATGACCCAGATGTTATTGAAGTTATTGCTACTAAATTAACGGACGAACAATGTTTGAACGATGGTGTAGATGACGGAAGTTTTAGTGTTACTATTAACAATTATACTGGGCCTTATAGCTATCAAGTATATGATATAAATGATAATCCTGTAGTTGGTGCCGGATTTAGTGGAACAGGTAATACAAGTTCTCCTTTAACCATATCTAATTTAGCCGGAGGAACCTATTATGTACGAATTACAGAAACCAATGCACCTTTGTGTGATGATGATTCTAATGTAATCACCGTATTGGCTCCAAGTGCTCCAATAACAGCTACTATTAGGGAAGAAGCCAGTGTTTCTTGTACTAATGATCAAGGTGAGATATTGGTAGATCCAACAGGTGGTGAAGGTCCATATACCATCCGTTTAGAAAACACAACTACATCGACCGTTTATACGGAAACTAATGTAGAGGCATTTATCTTCAGAAATCTGTCCGCTGGTGATTTCCATGTAACAGTAACGGATGCATTTTCTTGTGTATTCTCGGATAACATCACATTGATCAGACCGGATGATATTGTAGCTAATATTATGGCAACTACTTTATCGTGTTTCAATGCAAACACGGCAAGCATATCAACAACTGTAGGTGCTAGAAATATTACACCAACGTACCAATATCAGTTGAATGTCTATGACGATATTTCCGGAAGTAACTTATTAACCACTTCTGTTGGTCAGAGTACAGGTGACTTCAATAATTTAGCGGCCGGTTTCTATAGTGTAACGGTAAGTGATGAAGTTGGATGTTCGGAAGAGACCGCTATTATTGAAATCGTAAATCCAACAGAAGTAGAGGCATCATTAATTAGAACTAGCCCGTTGACGTGTACAACAGGCGTAGAGTTTGAATTGAGTGCTACTGGTGGAAGTGGAGCATATGAATTCAGTGTTGATAATGTGAACTGGACAGCAATGACCGGAAACAGCGTTAATTTACCTCTAAGCGGTATGTTAAGCGCTGGTATCTATCGCTATTATGTTAGAGATGCTGTAAACTTATGTACAGCTGTTCAATCTAATTCTATTGAAGAAGACCCTATTGATCCATTAATATTAACTGTAGATGAGACTGCCGCGGTAATTAATTGTAACGGCGATAGTACCGCTACTATTTATGCCACTGCAGATGGTGGTTTAGGAAACTATCAGTATTCGCTTTATACTGATCCTTCATTGAGTGTTGCTTCACGTATTGCAGGACCACAAAGCAATGGAATATTTAGTGCATTGCCAGCAGATACCTACTACGTAGATGTAACAAGTCAAGATTGTAGAACTATAGCAGAAGAAGTTGTAATTTCTGAGCCTACCGCTTTAGAATATACGGATGAGGTTATTAACGTAACCTGTAATGGTGAAGAAGACGGTAGTATAACCGTTACTTTATCCGGTGGTTCAGGAGGTTATCAATATGCTATATCTCCAAACCTCAATCAGTTTGATGACGAAAATACATTTGAAGACCTTGCTCCTGGAGATTATAGAGTAATTGCACAAGATGAGAATGGGTGTTTCATAGAATTGGAATATACAATTGATGAACCAGCTGTGATTGAAGTTATAGGAACCTCAACACCGGAAATTTGTGTAGGTGAGGAAAATGGAACGATCGATCTTACCATTACAGGTGGAACAGGTGCTTATAGTTCCAGGTTACATACAGAAACTAATTTTGTTCAAGATAGAACATCCTTTACAGGTTTAGCGGAAGGTGTATATATCATATTTGTGCGTGATGCTCAAGGCTGTGAAGAAAATATAACCGTAACCGTAGAGCCCGGTGTAAATTTGAATGCTATTGTAGAACCTGTGTACGGGTGTAACGGTAACATTCCAAATAATTACGTCAATATAACTTTGGAAGATTCAAGTGTTTCAGAACAAGTTCTTTATGGAGTTGATACTACGGACCCAGCTGAGATGCAATTGAATCCATTCTTTAGAGACCTCACCCCAGGTACGCATTATATAGCCATATCTCACGCAAATGGTTGTATTAGAACCTATGACATAGAGATTGCAGATTACCAACCATTAACTATAACCTTAGAACAAACGAACATCAACCAAATTACCGCAAACGTCAGTGGAGGTAGAGGTGAATACACGATAACCTTTGGTGATAAAAACAATGGTTCTGACAATACATTCTATATTAATCGGACTGATACTTATATAGTTACCGTAACCGATGAAAACGGTTGTGAAGCTGTGGCCAGTATATATATGGAATTTATAGATCTTGATATTCCAAACTTCTTTACCCCAAATGGAGATGGTGAAAATGATACTTGGAAACCTAAAAATGAAGAAGGGTTCCCAGAGATACTAACCATCATATTTGATCGTTATGGTAGAGAGGTGTACCGAATGGGTATTGGTGATCCAGGTTGGAATGGTCTTTACTTACAAAAAGAGCTTCCTTCAGGAGATTACTGGTACGTCATTAAACTAAACGGAGAGAATGATGACAGAGAATTCGTTGGACACTTTACCCTATATCGCTAAATAAAATACTTAACCTACAACCTACAGTACCATGCGCAAATTCATTTGGACCTTGCTGCTCTTATCGGGCATATTTACCGCGAGAGGTCAGGAGCTCAATTCGCCCCAACTGTCTCAATATTTGGCAGATAACCCTTTTGTTCTATCACCAGTATATGCCGGTATAGGAGACCATGTAAAAATTAGGCTTAACGGTCTTACCCAATGGGTAGGTATAAAAGATGCACCACAGACGCAGTCTTTGGCAGCAGATATGCGTTTAGGCGAAAAATCAGGTATAGGGCTATTCTTGTATAACGATAAAAACGGATATACTAAACAACAAGGTGCAAGGGTTTCTTTTGCGCATCACTTAACGCTAGATAGATACGATGATGAATTTCTTTCTTTCGGTCTATCTTACAACTTTAACCAGTTTAGAATAGATGTTGATAAGTTCGTGGATGCTAACCTTGACCCTGGTGTTATAAACAATCGCCAAACGAGCAATCATAACTTTGATGTAGGTGCATTATACAGATATGGTAAATTTTATATCAGTGCCAATGCTTCTAACCTTTTGGGCAAAGATCCAAGTAGCTTTACATTTAACGCGGATGAACCCAATGAATTAAGAAACTACTACGTCTATACAGGTTACCGTTATAGAAAAAATAAAAATAGTGATCTAGAAATAGAACCATCGGTTCTCTTTAAACTTTTTGAAAGTGATGGCCGTTCTGAAACGGATTTAAACCTTAAATTTAGATGGTACAACTTTGAGGATTATTTCTATGCCGGTGTAAACTATAGATTCTTAAATGATCAAATTGGTGATCCCTTATATATTGCACCTTTTGCCGGTCTAAAGAAAAACAATTTCTATTTTGGATATTCATATCAAATCATACTTAACGAAATAATTACCTATAGTACAGGTACTCATGTGGTTACCATTGGTGTAGACTTGTTTCAAGGTCTTAGTAACTGTCGTTGTACCTACTAAAAACCTAAACTCCTTAGAAGAGCAACATAACCTTAAAAATTACCTATTGGCTTTTTATCTTTATTCCGCCGCTTTCAATTAAATTTGCAAAAATATATTGATTTTGGATAAGGTTAAAGTTAGTAATATAAGGGTTTATGCACACCACGGATGCTTAGCGGAAGAAACTGCAATAGGGAGTGAATATTTGGTAAACGTGTCTGTCGATGCTGATTTAACCAAAGCATCAATTTCCGATAAATTATCTGATACAGTTGATTATGTTCATATAAACCATATTGTAAAGGAGGAAATGAAGATACCTTCTAAACTTTTGGAACATATAGGCAAACGCATTATTGACCGTATTTTCTTAGAAATACCAATTGTAAGAAAAGCAGAAATTGAAGTTTCCAAAATAAATCCGCCAATTGGGGGTGATGTAGAAAAGGTTACTATTGTTTTAAGGGAAAAACGAAAAAAGTAATTTTGTAGAAATCTTTAATTACCCTCTAAACAACTGCAAATCTTTACACTTACAAATTTTCTTACGAGCTATATTGGGCCAGTGTAAAAAAAAAGTAAAGTAAAAATAGCATTTCAATCAAAAAAACTATCTTTGCACCTGCAAATGGCATCGTGGCCGAGTGGCTAGGCAGAGCTCTGCAAAAGCTTGTACAGCAGTTCGAATCTGCTCGATGCCTCAACAAAAAACCTTCGTGATATACGAAGGTTTTTTTGTTTTACGCGATAATCTAAAATAAATGCTACGAGGCTTGCCCCAAATTAATTTACTGCAACTTTTCCATACGTTCAATTCCTTCTTCAATGGTGAACTGGTCTTTGGGTAAAAAACCTTTAACTATGAGTACAATACCACAAATTATTAGGATAAAACCAAGGCCTTTTTTTATGAAGTAAATTCTGCTGGTAGTCAGCTTTTTCTTTAATTGTTTTGCCAAAAGGATTTTAAAAATATCGGTAACAAAATAAGCTCCTATCATTGTAGAAAAAAATACAACAATTCTGTTGGAATCGTTATCTAAGCTTGGGCCTACTACAATGATGATACCCAACCAAAATACAAGTACCCCAATGTTTATAAAATTCAAGAGGAATCCTTTAATAAAGAGTCCTATATAATCACTTTTTTTCACTTTTATGTTCGTATGAACTTGCTTTGGCGGTTTTCTAAATACGGTCGTAATTCCATATACCAAAAGTATAACACCCCCAAAGACATATAGACCAGGTTGATTGCTTAAATTTTCTAAAAGTTGAAAACTACTGAAATAGGCAATGACCAAAAAAACACCATCAGCAAGAATAACTCCAAAATCAAAAACCAGGGCGGCCCTAAAGCCTCTTATTGCGCTGGTTTCTAAGAGAACAAAGAAAACAGGTCCAATCATAAAACTCAATAAAAAGCCTAATGGAACTGCTGCCTGAATGTCTTCCCACATGCGTTATGGTTCGTATTTATATGAATTGTTTACAGTAGAATAGTATGTTACCGGTATTTTGTGGTAAAATCTATAACACAAAGCTAAGAGATTAAAACTGGAATAAAAACCGACTACATTCGTGTTACGGTGCCACCAAATACGGTTTTTTCATCCATTTTCTTTGGATCACCATATACCAAAACTTCGCCACCTGCCTTTACAGTTGCCTTTACATAATCCGAAGCAAAAATTTCTGCTCTAGACCCTGCATTAACATTGATGGTAGAAAACTTGGTCTTGAACTCTTTACCTTCATAAATGCCACCGGTATTAATAACAATGTCCTGTAAATTGGATGAGCCAATGGTAGAAACTACACCACCAGTAACAGTTTTTATCAACATCTGTTCCACTTCGGCATTAATTGCCAATTCACCTCCTTCTTGAGCCTTTAATTCCAATACTTCTTGTTTTATAGGCTGCTCAGAGGCTATACGGGCATCTTCATTTACATCTATTACAATTAAATCTTCTGTATAATAGATTTGTACAAAGGTCTTATATCCACTAAAGATTTTTCCAATTTGCATGCGTATCTTCAGCACACCGTCATTATTCACAATGGCTACTTTGTCTATATTCTCACCAGATATGACCGCTTTGTTCACATCGGCTTTAATAAGCGTAACGGAAAGACCGTCAAAAGCCTTAACCTCTGAGAATTTGGTCAGGTCTTGTGTCATCTTAGCATCCTGGGCATAGGTAAATTGAAGCCCAAGCATACAAATGACAAGCAAAACGAACTTTTTCATGATGTACCTTTTAGGTTATTTTGATAGTTCAAAGACAAAATCCGTTCCAAAAAGGACTATCCCTCATGCTTTCCCAACAAGGAGAAATCTAAATGACGTTTAACCAAATCGGAATTCTTTACCATAACTACAACTTCATCACCCAATTGATAGGTTTTCTTTGTTCTTTCCCCAACAATCGCGTACTGCTTTTCATCAAAGGTATAATAATCATCTTTTATATCGCTGATCCTCACCATACCTTCACACTTGTTTTCGATGATTTCAACGTAGATACCCCATTCGGTAACTCCGCTAATAACACCAACAAATTCTTGGTCTTGATGATCTTGCATGAACTTGATCTGCATATATTTTATAGAATCACGTTCCGCACTGGAGGCCAAGTACTCCATATCCGAAGAGTGCTTACATTTTTGCTCGTATACTTCTTCTTTTGCCGAAGCCCCTCCGTCTAAATAATGTTGCAATAAGCGGTGCACCATTACGTCTGGATATCTCCGAATAGGTGATGTAAAGTGACTGTAATAATCGAACGATAAACCATAATGTCCAATGTTATCCGTAGTGTATATAGCTTTGCTCATACTACGAATAGTTAGCGTATCTACCAAGTTCTGTTCTTTTTTACCTTTAACATCGCTCAAAAGCTGATTTAAAGAGGCGCTGATGGACTTTTTATCCTTGAAGTCTAACTTATGCCCAAACCGGGAGATAATTCCATTAAGAGCTATTAATTTATCTTCATTGGGATCATCGTGCACACGATAAACAAATGTTTTCTTGGGCTTCTGCTTTCCTATAAATTCGGCCACTTTTCTATTGGCCAAGAGCATAAATTCCTCAATTAGTTTATTTGCGTCTTTAGATTCTTTAAAGAAAACCCCAATTGGTTCACTTTCTTCGTTCAGATTAAAACGAACCTCAACTTTATCAAAAGAAATAGCGCCATCTTGCATACGTTTACCACGCATAATTTTTGCCAATCTATCCATTTCTAAAGTAGCTTTTACTACCTCTTCTGAAACGGTATAGGCATTTCCCCTAATGGATATTTCCTCAGGAATGCTTCCTTCTTGGTTTTCTATAATATGCTGAGCTTCTTCATAAGCGAAACGTTCGTTTGAATTAATGACCGTTCTACCAAACCATTGATTTTTGATCTTGGCATCTTTATCCATCTCAAAAATTGCGGAAAACGTATATTTTTCTTCGTTAGGACGTAATGAACAGGCATTATTGGATAATACTTCTGGAAGCATAGGTACCACACGATCAACCAAATAGACCGATGTAGCTCTTTCATAAGCTTCATCATCTAAAATAGTATCGGGAACCAAATAATGAGAAACATCTGCAATATGAATTCCTATTTCATAATTACCATTTTCGAGCACTTCAAAGGAAAGGGCATCATCAAAATCCTTAGCATCTTTAGGGTCAATGGTAAAGGTCAACACCTCTCTCATATCTCTCCTTTTAGCTATTTCTTCTTCTTTAATGGAAGTATCAAGGGTATCTGCGTAACGTTCTACTTCGGTAGGAAATTCATACGGAAGTCCGTATTCAGCTAAAATGGCATGAATTTCTGTATTGTGTTCTCCAGGTTTTCCTAAAACTTCCGTAATAGTTCCGGTAGGGGAATCATCCTTACCGTCCCAACTTTCAAGTTTAACAATAACCTTATCGCCATCGTTGGCCCCATTTATACTATCCTTTGGAATAAAGAAATCTGTATACATTCTAAAATCTGTTGGGCGTACAAAAGCAAATGTCTTCTGTAGATCTACAATACCTACAAATTCTGTCTTTTTACGTTCCAGAATATTAGCAATCTCGCCCTCTAGTTTTTTCCCTTTTCTCCTTGGAAATATGTATACCTCTACGGTGTCTCCATGAAAAGCTTTATTTACCTTGTTGGCATGTACAAAAACATCATCTTCCATGCCTTCTATGACCACATAGGCATTACCACGGCCAGTAAGATCAACAGTACCTGTTTGATATTTTTTGGTAGAAGCAACAGCCATATAACTACCTCTGCTTTCTTCCTGTATTCTATTTTTCTCCTTTAATTGCCCTAACCTTTTAATTAATTGGTTCCGGTCTTGCGTATTGTCCAGGCCAAGTTTAGCCGCTATTTGTTTATAATTGAAACTCTTTTTTGGATCTTTCTCTAATACGGTAAAGATTCCTTTTGTTATCTCGTTTGTTCTATGGTTACGAGCTTTCTTTTTATTCTTTGACATTAACTATCTTTAATTTATACGGTAAATTACGAATTATAATTCATTACCTCATGTATTGAACACTCTTGATCTGAATTCAAGGTTATCAACAACTATATTATAATCTGTTTTTCTTTTAAAATTTTAAAAAATAAAATGGTGGTTATTATAGTGTGTTAATAAGGCTTATAAAATTTTGAAGAAATAATTGCTTTGAACTACTTTAATAAGTTGTTGACAATCTTTACAGTTATAATATCTCACAAAATCAGGGTGGTAACTTAATTATCAATATTCGTTGATAAGTGATATCAACATAAATTATTTAATAAGTAAACGTAAATTTAATGTTAATTACCCACAATAACATTTTGATAGCGTATTATAAAAAGGGTAAAAATAATTTTCTCAATTAGCATTTAGTTTTGTAGAGTACTATTCAACCGAGAAATCAAAATTTAAGATCTAGATTCTTTTGCAAGGTTATTAACAATATAAACACCTTTTAACAATAACAAATTAACAATGAACAAGTGTTAATAGAAAACTATTGTTGTGAGGAGTATGTATTTTGTTGTGAACCACTAGTATTTGTACCTTTGTACGGGTATTAACGGATTTAATATAGTACTTAAACCTTCTTCTAATAAGGTTCTAATATAATTAGGTATAATGAAAATAGCTATTGGAAACGATCACGCAGGTACTGACTATAAATTGGCCATTGTAGGTTTACTGAAGTCAATGAATATAGAGGTAAGTAATTATGGTACCGATGGAACGGATAGTGTTGATTATGCCGATTTTGTTCACCCGGTTGCTCTAGATGTTGATAAAGGTGAAGTAGATTTTGGTATTATTATCTGTGGTAGTGGCAACGGTGCCTCTATGACAGCCAACAAACACCAACAAGTACGTTGTGCCCTTTGTTGGACAAAAGAGATCGTTCAATTAAGCAGAGAACATAATGATGCCAATATCTTAAGCTTACCGGCAAGATTTATTTCTTTACCTCAAGCTCTAGAAATGGTGAAGACTTTTTTAAATACCAATTTTGAAGGAGGTAGGCACGAGAGAAGAATAGAAAAAATACCTTGTAAGTAAATTTTCAAAGCTTTACTTTTAGATATACCAAGGCTTTTAAAAAGCTAGAATTTCCAACCACTTTGTAATACTAATAATTTGAGATGTTCTTAATGGGTCTATAATCCGTTATGAAGATTTTTCAATAATAATATATTTTATAAACTATATAGTCTACCATAGTAATGGGACATTCTCACGAACACCATTCTCATGGGCACAGTCACGCTCATTCTAATTTAAAAGGAAGGAATTTAATTATATCCATCTTATTGAATATTCTAATTACTGTAGCTCAAGTAATTGGAGGGTTAGTATCTGGAAGCCTTTCACTACTTTCGGATGCGCTACATAATTTTAGTGATGTTCTTTCACTTATTATTAGTTATGTGGCCACCTTATTATCTAAAAGACAGGCATCAACAAATAAAACCTTTGGTTATAAACGTGCTGAAATTATTGCTGCTTTTGTAAATGCAGCAACATTAATTGTAGTTGCGCTTATATTGATAAAGGAAGCTTCAGAACGCTTTTTTGAACCACAGACCATAGAATCGGACATAGTGATATGGCTTTCTATATTAGGTATTGCCGCAAATGGTTTTAGTGTGCTCTTGCTTAAGAAAGATTCTAAGAGTAATATGAACATGAGGTCAGCTTACTTGCACTTATTAACAGATATGTTGGCATCTGTGGCGGTGCTTATAGGCGGTTTAGTTATGAAGTTTTATGAGATCTATTGGGTAGATGCAGCATTGACTTTAGCTATTGCCATTTATTTGATTTTTGTGGGATATGATTTGTTAAAGGAAGCTACTCGCGTACTTATGCTATTTACACCAGATACCATTCGTGTACAACAGATAGTTGAAGAAGTATGTAAGATAGCATCCGTAAAAAATATACATCACATACATATTTGGCAATTAAACGAAGATGAAGTGCACTTAGAGGCACATGTAGATTTTAATGAAGACATCAGACTTTCGGAGTTTGACAACATTCTAGATGAAATAGAAGAGGTGGTGTATCACAAATTTGGAATCAACCACGTTACTATACAACCAGAATATGGTAAATGTGGTAGTAAACAAATAATAGTACAAGATTAATATGATAGAAATTACGGTAAAATCCTTTGAGGCGCTCTCCAAACTAGAACTTTACAATATACTTAAAATTAGAAGTGAAGTTTTTGTGGTTGAACAAGATTGTGTGTATCAAGATATTGATGATAAAGACCAAAAAGCACTTCATGTGATTGCCACTAAAAATGATGAAATAGTTGCCTATACACGAATTTTTAGAGCCGGTGATTATTTTGAGGAAGCCAGTATAGGTAGGGTAGTAGTAAAAAGTACCGAAAGAAAATATGGTTACGGTAAAGATATAATGAAGGCTTCAATAAAGGCGGTAGAAGAACATTTTAATGAAAATGTAATTAAAGTTTCTGCCCAGTTATATTTAGAACGTTTTTATCATTCCCTAGGTTTTGACCAAGAAGGAGACGGGTATCTAGAAGATGGCATACCACATATAGGTATGGTAAAAAAATAAGGCCCGTAATTAACGGACCTTTTATTTTTTTGATGGATAGTAAACTACCTCGGGGTAAGTCCACGAGGCATCAAAAGGGATACACCTTGATTTCGAGGCAAGCCCTGGAGCATCCAATCTCCATTATCGAGTAAAATTATATGCGAATAGGTTCTTTGTTGGTTAGGTTTATATCTTCCAACATGTTATCGGTAAACTTGTAATGTCCCTTGGTCGTTATAATTCGGAATCTATTAGAGTTCATTCTGCTTAAGGTATCCAAGAAAAGCCACTTCGTTTTTAGAAGTCTAGGTTTAGCAGATTTCAGGCTAATTTCAAAGTAATATTTCCTTCCGTTTTTAAGGGCCACTATATCTGGTGTAATCTTAGAATCTGTACCTTTTCTAACGTAGGATTTGGGTGTTTCATAACCATCAATATCGGCTTTTATATCTTCGAAACCCGTAGCCTCGAGATGGTTAATTGACTTCTCTAAAAATTCCTGATTTTCTGACTTTTCTGTTCTTACCATAAGGAATAAGATAAATAAATAAATTAGAATAACAAATTTTGAACGTTGATTAACAGCATTTTAAGAACCGACTACCCAGTTTGTAGTATGCTTTAATACCCAAAGTTGTAGCTTATTTGCTATGGATAAAACACAATATATTGTGGTTGTAAGTACATAGTAGTCAATATTTAAAGCTAAATATTAACTTTTACAAACTACCCGGTTTGTAGGAATGGTTATGCCAATCTTTTGGCTACACCAATTTCTTCTAGAAAATCCAGTTTTAATATAAGGTTTAGTGGTTTTTCAGCTTTGTTTTTAGTAGATGCAAATAGATACCCCTCGCTTCTGTGATGTAGTTCGTCAACCTTAATTTTACCATGCATATTCTGATCTGGTAAAATATATTTTTTTAAAGACGATAATACAATGGAACGCTCTTTTAGAAAGTTGATCAGCTTTTGCCGATTTACCATAGTAATTTTACAGGAAGTAAACACTCCAGGAGCATCTGCATATATAGAAGTTATTAAGGCATAAAATTCTGTCTTTTTAGAAGAATCGAATAGCCAACCTTCTTTTAAAGTTCCGTTCTTTTCATAGCTCAGTTCAAAGGCAAAAGTCGGTAGGTTTTCGTTAATGTAATCTAACTGAGCTTTCTCGTCTATATTATATTTTTTCCCATTTGATGTATGGGTAAAAATCAAATCTATACCTGCAAGTTGCTGTGGCATTTTAGAAATGCGCTCAAAAGAATAGTGCTTTAAATATTGCCTGTAGTAACGGTCTAGTAATGAACAAAGTTTTTTTTCCCTCTCCAAATCCGAATTAAAGTTACTTTGAAGAGGCATAGGACAGATATTGATATGGAATTTTAAAAAGGTTTACACTTTAATTTTATCGGCCAGAGCCTGACCAATCTTTTCAACAACACCTACAACAAGTGCATTTCCCATAAAAAAGGCACGTTTGGTATCACTAATACCTTCTAATAACGTATGATTATCAGGAAACATATTTAAACGCTCCAATTCTACCGGAGTTAATCGGCGTAATCCCTTTGTGGTCTGTACCACATGTTTAAATCTTGAGGGAGATTTTCCGCCTTCTCCGGTTATGATGGTCCTAGAAGCGTTATCCAAAGCATCAGGGAAAATCATTCCGCCCTCACTGTAATTATAGGTGAATCCGGTTTTTGCCGTTCGGACTTCTTTCTTTGCCCCTTTTAAGTATTCCCATTTCGGGAAATCGTCTTCGGGAATATAAAATTCCTGCGTTACTTCTCCGTTTTGAAGCACATCACCTAAAACGGTTCGCTTACCGGCATAACTAGATTCGGTTTTTACCGTAAACACTTTTCCATTTATAAATATTCCGGAATTTTGAAATGGAGATAGTTTTTCGCCTAGATTAAAACTTTCTGAGAGAGACACTAAATCGCCTTCAATTTTAAAGGAAGATGGCTTTTGAACGGTTTGTTGAACAGGAAGGGCGGTAGCAATAGTCCCTGAAGAAAGCACCCAATCAGAAGGGTCAGCTTTTTTTAAGGATTTATAAAGTGGAGTTGATTTATGATAGCCCAAGAAAAAAATACGTCTACGTCGCTGAGGCATTCCGTAATCTGCGGCATTAATTACACGCCATTCTACAGCATAACCCAAATCATCAAGACTTTTCAACATAATAGCAAAGTCACGCCCACGTTGCGCGGAAGGCGATTTCAACAACCGATCTACATTTTCAAGAAATAGGTATTTGGGCGGATTCTTTTTTTCGGATAAAACCCGATGGATACTCCACCATAACACTCCTTTTTTACCAATTAGGCCTTTGGAGTTTTGTAAGGTGGTAGCAACAGAATAATCTTGACACGGAAATCCACCTACGAGCACATCTGCATCGGGAATAGTATCAGTGGGGACTTCAGCAATATCCTGGTTACTGTGGTTTTCCTTACCAAAGTTGGCCTCGTAAACTAAAGAGGCGTGTTGAGCCTTGGTAGAGGGCTCCCATTGGTTACTCCAAACTACCTCATATTTTCCTGTTTTTTCCAGCCCCAGGCGAAATCCTCCGACACCTGCAAAAAGTTCTATTGCTTTGAGTTTGCTCATTTGCGATAAAATTACATAATTTCACTAACGAAAGTAAAATTGATATCAGATTAAGGATGAAAAGATATAGAATAGGGTTCATGTTCACCGCTTTTTTAATTCTGCTTTTGGTTTCCTGTACCGAAAAAAGTAAAAAAGAAGCACAGCTCATAGAGAGTATTTCAGAGGTAAGAAAACAATATGCTCCAGATAAGAGAACGGCGCTTTTTGATGTTCATGTTTTCACAAATACCGAAAAATATATTCTTAAAGGTGAAAGCAACATGCCTAAGGCTGTTGAGGCCCTTGAAACCAAGCTGAAGGAGGAGAATTACGTTACGTATGTCAATGAAATAGAATTACTGCCTTCAAAATCGCTAGAAGGAAAAACCCAAGCCGTTATTAATCTGTCGGTTGCCAATCTAAGAAGCGCACCTAAACATTCTGCAGAATTGGCTACACAGGCCACCTTGGGTACTCCGGTAAAAGTGTATAAAAAGGAAGGTGATTGGTACTATATTCAAACCCCGGATAAATATTTGTCTTGGGTAGATGCGGGAGGAGTGGTGCTGATGGACGATAATCAATACCAGACATGGAAAAGCACTCAAAAGTTGATTTATACCCAAACTGCTGGCTACTCATATCAAGATACTGATTATGGACAACGAGTTTCTGATTTGGTAGCGGGAGATATTTTAAAGCTGATCGGAGAAACAGATGAATTCTTTCAGGTTCAATATCCGGATGGCAGAAAAGCATTTGTGAGTAAAGAAGAAGCCGAATCCTATGAAGGTTGGTTGGAAAAACTGGACCCTACTCAGGAAACCCTCGTTTCTACTTCTAAAACCCTTATGGGTGTACCGTATTTATGGGGAGGCACTTCAACAAAAGGTATGGACTGTAGTGGGTTTACTAAAACCATTTTTTTCCTTAACGGAATGGTCATACCCAGAGACGCCTCGCAACAGGTACATACAGGAAAAGCTATTGATTCTGTGAAGAATTTTGATAAATTACAAAAAGGAGATTTGTTGTTCTTTGGAAGAAAAGCCACGGACTCTACCGCAGAAAAAGTGGTACACGTAGGAATGTGGATCGGGAACAATGAATTTATACACGCCTCAGAAATGGTACGCATAAGCAGCATGGACAAAAATGCGGATAATTATGATGAGCACAACCATAACCGTTACCTACGCTCAAAACGCATCTTAAAGGAAAATGATGATGCCTTGATCAGTTTGGTTAAAAATCCTGTTTTTAAGGATTAACGCTCGCCCTCGTGAAGGCATCACTATTCCAAAGCAAAGGCGATAATCTTATTTCCTTTTTCTGTCCCTAGTTTCTCGCCACCACAGGCTATAGCAATAAATTGCTTTCCGTTTATTTCATACATCGCAGGTGTTGCAAAAGCGGGTGCCGGCAGTTTATATTCCCATAACTTTGCTCCGGTATGTTTGTCAAAAACCCTAAAAAAACCATCTCTAGTAGCAGCAATAAATAGGAGACCATTTTCAGTAATTACGGGACCACCGTAGTTTTCGGTTCCTGTTCCGGTAACTCCTTTTTCTAATAATTCAGGAGATTCCCCAAGGGTAATAGACCATACATAGTCTCCAGTATTTAAATCAATCGCATGCAGTGTTCCCCATGGCGGGTCAATAGCTGGGAGACCGTTTTTATCCAGAAATTTGTTATAACCTAAATGTTTGTAGGGAATTTTATAAGGCTTTTCAGCTCCTGTTTTTTCGGTTACATTATGTTTTATTTCCTGATTGAACAAAAAGCGCAAGAGCGCCTCTTTTTCCGTTTTCTTCAATTGTGGAAAACCCGTCATCATACCTTTACCGTTCGTGATAATGGATGAGACTTCTTCTTTTGACTTTCGCAGTTCTAGGTCAATTAGCGAGGGAAATCCGCTTGCCGCCAAACCCGTTCTATCCGCTTGATGACAGCTTACACAGTTTTTGGTATACGTAGCTTCACCTAAAGGTAGTGCCTCTAGATTTGTATCATTTTCCTCCATTTGCATGATCCAAGGCATCTCGTTGGAATTCACATAAATAATACCTTCTTCAGGGTCGGCGGCCGTACCTCCCCATTCTGCCGCTCCGTCATAACCCGGTAGAAGTAATAAGGGTTCTAAACCCGGTGGAGTATATATCTGCTTTTCTATACTTCGTAAAATCGCTCTGAGCGAATCAGGGTTTTCAGCATACGGACTCACATTATCTTCTGTAATTTCTGTGGATTGCCGAGCAAAAGGTTTTGGTTTTATAGGAATAGGTTGGGTAGGCCAAGCCTTTTCGCCATCCAGTGTAGATGATGGTACCGGTACTTCTTCAATATGAAAAAGAGGTTTACCCGTTTTTCGGTCAAAGACATATACATAACCTTGTTTCGTCACCTGTGCCACGGAAGGTATTTTTTTGCCATCTCGTTCTACCGTCAAAAGGTTGGGTGGAGCAGGAGGGTCACGGTCCCAAAGGTCGTGATGCGTAAATTGAAAATGCCAGATATGTTCGCCTGTATTGGCATCCAAAGCTAAAAGACAATCGGAATAAAGGTTACTTCCTTTTCTGGCTCCCCCATAAAAATCGGGAGCCGCCGAGCCTATGGGTATATAGATAATTCCCGCTACTTCGTCTACCGCCATTCCCGCCCAATTGTTAGCAGCACCCACTTCATCGCTTAAATAAGCATTTTCTTCCCACGTATCATAACCTTCCTCACTGGGATGTGGAATCGTATGAAAAACCCATTCTACAACGCCGGTAATCACATTAAAAGCCATAACGTTTCCAGGAGCCGCACCAGAACCTTCAGAGAGCCGAAGCGGCATTACAATCAGGTTTTTGTAAATAGTGCCAGGTGTGTTTGATATCACGAATTTTTCTCGTGCAGATTCAGGCATTCCTGAACGTAAATCAATTTGTCCGTTTTCACCAAAAGTGGGAATGGGTTTTCCTGTTAAAGCATCTAAAGCGAAGAGATAAGGTCCTCGTGTGCAGAGAATTCGTTTGTCAATGCCTTCTTCCCAATACGAAACACCCCTACTTGTAGAATGCCAAACCTGAATGGAATCTCCAAATTGCCAAATCTCTTTTCCAGTTTCAGCATTGAGCGCCACAACGCGCAGTGCTGCGGTAACACCGTATAGAATGGTGTCAACCACCAAAGGGTTCATCTGCATCTGCCCCCAATCTTTGGCCTTATACGTCCAAGCTACTTTTAGGTTTTTGACGTTTTCCTTAGTAAATTCAGAGAGCGTTGAATAATGACTTCGGCCAGGGTCGCCCAAGTAGGTAGACCATGAGGTATAGGCATCATTACCTTGTTTTTTTGTAGTATCTGATTCACAACTAAAAAATGCTGAGCCCAGAATTATATACAACACGGCTATAACTAATTTTTTAAACTGCATGGAAGAGAAAATAAACTTCTTTAAATATAAGTAAAACCTTAAAAATAGCGCTGTAATATTTCGATAACAGAAGCTTTGTAGGAGCTTCCGAACATATTTAAATGTGCTAAGAGATAGTAAAGTTGGTAGATATCCATTCTTTCTTTTTCGTTACCAATTGGCGGGAAATGATCCCGGTAGGCATCATAGAAAGAGTTTCCGAAACCACCAAAAAGACGGGTCATGGCCAAATCAACTTCGTGATGACCATAATACACTGCTGGGTCTATTAAATAGGGAGTGCCATTTGATGATATCAAATAGTTTCCACTCCATAAATCGCCATGTAGTAAAGAAGGATTGCTATTTGGAAATAGATTTTGGCAAGTTTTCAAAAGTTTGTCTTCTACAGGAATTTCACTATCGTCTAGCTTTCCAGATTCTTTTGCCAATTTAAGCTGGGGTATAAGTCGCTCTTGAACATAAAATTCGGGCCAATTGGAATGAGCAGAGTTTGATTGTGGAAGGCTACCAATAAAATTAGGGACAGAAAAACCAAAAACATCGGAGGTGCTATGCAGATGTAAACCTGCTAGTTGGTGACCCAATTGTTCAAAATCTGCTTCCAAGGGTCGTTTGGGCTCAATATATTCCATAACTAAAAAGGCACCTGTATCAAGCGCCTCACATAGCAACACTTTAGGCACCGCAATAGTTTTAGTATTGGCAATGGCAACAAGGCCGGCCTTTTCGGCCAAAAATAGAGCATGTGCATTGTTTTGGTAATTCACTTTACAGAAGAATCGCTCTGTTTCTGAATACAAAAAGTAAGCCTCCGAAATATCACCGCCGGAAACCGATTGAGTTGTTTCAATCTTGATACAAAGTAAGTATTCAATATGTTTCTTCAGGTTACTATCCATATAACCAATATAGCCATAATGGCCGAAAATAACGGGGTGCCAATTACTCTAATATTTTTGCTACTTTAGAAGGATCAACCAACGTATTACCGAAAATGTCTCAACTAGCCGAAAATGTCTCGAAACGTCTTTTTTCTTTGGATGTTTTCAGAGGTCTTACCATGTTTTTACTCATTGCCGAAGCCGCAGGCTTTCATCATAATTTTTCGGAATTGACGGAAGGAACTATGTTCTCCGGTCTTGCACATCAGTTACATCATCACCCGTGGAACGGACTCTGGTTTTGGGATTTGATTCAGCCCTTCTTTATGTTCATTGTTGGTGTAGCAATGCCTTTTTCTTTACGAAAGCGTTTAGCTTCGGGAGACAGAAAAGGAGTCACCAAACATATTTTACGCAGATGCTTTTTATTGTTCGCGTTTGGTGTATTGTTGCATTGTGTTTATAGTCACGCACTAGTTTGGGAGCTTTGGAACGTACTGGTACAATTAGCTTTTACTATTCTCATAGCCTATGCAATTATGAATTTACCGAATAAAATACAAATCGGTATATCATTAGGTTTGCTTGTGCTTACGGAGATATTGTATCTTGCATACAATCCGGAAGCACCTTATGCACAAGGTCACGAAAGTTTCGGTTCGTATATAGATATGTTGGTCATGGGGCAGGTAAATGATGGGTATTGGGTCTTTGTAAACTTTATTCCAACAGCGGCCCATACCATTTGGGGTGTTGTCTGTGGACGGATTTTACTATCTCATATAGCGGTAAAAGAAAAACTTAAACCTTTTCTAATTTATGGGACTGTTTTACTTGTACTGGGTATTGTTATGGATTTTGCAGGAATCACACCTATAATAAAACGTATTGCAACCAGCTCCTTTACTTTGGCCTCTGGCGGATTGGCTATTTTGACGCTGACGCTTTTCTATTGGGCAATTGACGTAAAAGGAAACCACAAAAATTGGTTGAAGATTTTTTCCGTTGTTGGTACCAATTCTATTTTTATTTATCTGTTTGCTGAGACTGTAGGAGTACAATGGTTTAGGGGTTTTGGCCAAATTTGGACCGAAGGACTTTTGTCTCCACTTGGTATTCCGGAAAAACTAATTATGGTTATTAACGCTTTGTTCGTACTTTTCATCTTTTGGTATATCACTTACTTTTTAGATAAACACAAAGTGTATTTCAAAGTTTAAAATATCATACTCAATCATATTTCTCTCAACACGCATACTATGAAATTCTCAAAAATTGTCCTTTTTATTTCTTCCATCGCCCTTGTGGCTTGTAATTCAACTAAAACTACGGTTGCTGAATCCGGTTGGGAGGATATGTTCAATGGCAAAAACTTAGACGGATGGACCACAAAAATTCATCATTACGAAACCGGAGATAATTTTGGGGATACCTTCCGTGCTGAAGATGGTATGATCAAAGTGCGTTATGATCAATATGAAGGCGATTTCAACGACAGATTTGGACATTTATATTTTGATAAGCCGTACTCTAGTTTCCATTTGTCCATGGAATACAGATTTGTGGGAGATCTGCATCCTGGTGCACCGGTTTTTACGGAAATGAACAGTGGTGTCATGTACCATTCTCAAGACCCAAGAACCATGTTGAAAGAGCAGAACTGGCCCATTTCCGTAGAAATGCAGTTTCTTGGCGGAATAAAAGAAGGCGAAGCTAGGCCTACAGGTAATATGTGCTCCCCAGGAACTGAAATTGAATATGAGGGCAAGATATACCCAAGCCATTGTTTACGATCTTCTTCCAAAACCTATTATGGCGACCAATGGGTAAAAGCCGAATTGATTGTTAGAGGAGATTCTTTGGTAACGCAAATTATTAATGGGGAAGTGGTTTTGGAATACACTAAACCCCAAGTAGGCGGAGGCACCGTTGTTGGTTATGATCCCAAACAAAAAGAAGATGGCAAACTGTTGAAAGAAGGTATGATCGCTTTACAGAGCGAAGGGCAGCCTATCGACTTTAGAAATGTGAAAGTCAAAAATTTAGAACCTTAAGAAACCTCTATTTTTCGTAGAGTTCAAGAGGAAGGTCATCTGGGTCCGCAAAGAAAGTAAATTTACGGCCCGTGAATTCATCGGTTCTGATGGGTTCAACATCCACACCTTTTTTAATAAGTCTTTCTCTTTCTTCTGAAACATTATCCACTTCAAAGGCTAAATGGCGCAGACCTTGAGCTTCTGGCCGTGAAGGACGTTGCGGTGGATTAGGAAACGAAAAAAGCTCTATGATATATTCTCCGTTAAGAGCAAGATCTAATTTATATGAATCTCGTTCTTTTCTGAACACTTCATTCAATATCTCCAAGCCCAGAATTTCAACATAAAAGTGCTTGGACTTTTGATAGTCTGAGCAAATAATGGCAATATGATGAATTTTATTGAAGGCCATAATTAAAGTGAAAACTCTTATTTTAGAATACTCCAGTATTTGTTTTCGTTGCCCAAAAGTTCGGTAGCCGCTAAAATGGCATCATCATTTTTAAGATAGTAGTCATAAAGACCTTCGCGATAGAAATAGCGCTTTACGATTTCATCTTCTAGTTTACTTTTTATTTCTCTTTGGTAATCGTCCAAAGCGGCAATTTTACTCTTTTCAATATCCAACAGTAAGGTTCTGAAGTCATTTTCTATGGCATCATTAAAAATCACTTCCTCACGGTCTGTCATAGCCGCCTTAAGTGTCTTTTCTGTTTTTGTCTCGTATGAGAAATCACTTTTTGAAACAAAGGTCTTAAACTCTTTATAATCGTTATCAGAGAATTTAAAGTTAGAAACATCTTGTACCTGATGGTTATAAAAGTAGTTTGTAGCGTAATCAAAAATCACGTTATTGTTCAAAAGGGCAGTGGTAAGTTCGTTCGCTTTTGCCGAGGCTACCTCAATATCTGGCAACACACCGCCACCATCTTGAACTTTTCTACCGTTTCGTGTTTTAAAGTCCTTAAAAGCGGTCTTTTGCACTGCATTTCCATCTTCATCCCGGTTCCAGTAGTCCAAGGACTGAATACACCTTCCAGAAGGGGTGTAATAGCGACTTATGGTTACTTTTAGTTGCGTACCATAAGTAAGCTTTAAAGGTCGCTGTACAAGCCCTTTCCCGAAGCTACGCGCACCCATTACTACGGCACGGTCTAAATCTTGCAATCCGCCAGAAACAATTTCACTGGCAGATGCACTGCTTCCATTTACTAAAACTACTAATGGAATTTCCATATCCAGCGGTTTGTTTCTAGTCTTGTACTCGGTATTGAATTTTTTTACCTTGGATTTTGTGGTTACGATCAACTCGCCCTTGTCAACAAATAAGTTGGTAACATTTATGGCCTCTGATAGCAAGCCGCCCGGGTTATCCCTTAAATCCAATATAATTTTTTCGGCACCCTTCCCTTTTAAATCTATAAGCGCCTCTTTGGTTTGCGCAGAAGCTTTGGCATTAAACCTAGAAAGAACAATGTAGCCTGTTTTGTCATCGGCCATCTTGTAAAATGGTACCGCATCTACTTCTACGGCAGCACGGGTAATTGTGGCAACTTTGGTTTCACCCTGTCTTTTAAAGGTGACCTCAACAGCAGTATTATTGGCTCCTTTTAAAAGTTCACTGGCATTGTTATCAAAATCGGAAACATTAATGGCGCCAATTTTAATAATTTCATCCCCGGCTTTTAGTCCGGCTTTATCCGCAGGGTAATCCTTGTACGGTTCTACAATCAACAATCGGTCTTTGAAGGAACGTACCAACGCACCAATACCCGAGTACTCCCCGGCATTGTTTATCCGATAGGTTTCTACGTCTTGTTCATTTAGGAACTTAGTGTACGGGTCAAGATCATCCAACATATTTTTTATGGCGGTATCCATAAGTTCTGCCGGGTTGGTCTCATCTACATAATTCATGTTCAATTCCTTGAACAAGGTGGTAAAGATTTCTATCTGCTTGGCAATTTCAAAGAAATCGCTTTTTACAAAACTACTGCCAGCTATTAAAACGACTATAGCAAAAGCTGGAATCAGTATTTTTTCGCCGAGCATTTTTTTCATCTTATTGTATTATTTTATTGGTTTTTTGGCCTTGGACCACACTTAACTTTTTAATTTGATATGCCTGTATTTGAAGTATTTTTTTCTAAAAAACGCTTTATTACCTCTTTCATTGTTTTTTCAACTTTGCTCTGAGAAGGCATGTCTCTACCAAGGTATAAAAATAGAAACGCAAAAGAGCCTTCACTATTGTTAAAAACTAGGTGTTTGTTACATCTATAACTTTCTCGCATTAAGCGTTTAATACGATTTCGTTTTACAGCACTTTTAAAACTCTTTTTTGGGGCAGTAACTCCCGCCTTTATACGTGTATCTTCCGAAAACTCAACAGGAAGGTAAATTAATTTGATAGGGAATAAAGAAACGGACTTCCCTTCGGCAAACAATTGCTCTATAAGCTTTTTGCTTTTTAGCTTTTCTTTTTTCGGGAAAGTGAAGTCGGACATAAACGTTATTTAAAAAATTGCCCCCGCTAAACGGGGGCAATTACAAATCTAATCATTGAATAAAAAAGAATGACTTTTTAATGGTCTATTCCGCTGTATTCTGCCAAACATTATCTTCTTGATTGACATCTGCCATCAACTGTGAAGGGTCTATAACTACCGCTTTAATACGGGCCACAGGTTTGTTAATAGTAAAGCTGTAGTTAGATTGTGCCCATGGCCAATCTTTTAATACCGTTCGGTTTATATCTTCGTAAGGATTCTCTTTTTCGCCTCTCATCATGCGTAAAGGAGCGTAAAAAGTTTCTTTTGTACCATCCTCATAAATTACTAAAATATCTAAGGGCATTGGCATTGCACCGGTACGTACCATGGAAACTTCTGTTTTACCAGCATTGTCCTTAACATCGGTAATACCGTAATCTATAGTATTTGTAGTTTGTGTCCAATCGGTCAAGTACCAATCCAGCTCCATGCCGGAAACCTTCTCAGCGGTACGCTTAATATCATTTGGAATAGGATGCTTGAACTTGAAGTCTTCGTAATATTTGCGAATAGTTTCCATCAACTTATCCTGCCCAATGATATAACCCAACTGCGATAGGAATATAGAACCTTTGCTATAAGCGGCAATACCGTATGCAAAATTAAGATCGTAACGGTCTGCATGGGTAGTTTGCGGTTGTTCTTTACCTGAGTTTACCAAATTAAAATATCCCTTGTACGTGCCTTCAAGTGGATTCTCTTTGTTCTCTTGCATGACCTCGTTCATGGCCAAGGTTGAAATAAAGGTAGTAAAACCTTCATCCATCCACTCGTGCTTAGATTCGTTGGTTGCCAAAATGTGTTGAAACCAAGAATGGGCAAGCTCGTGTGCCGTTACACCTGCAAGGCTTCCGAATTTACGCTTTCCTGTGATTAAAGTGGCCATGGCATACTCCATACCTCCATCTCCACCTTGAATAACTGAATATTGATCATAAGGATATTTACCAATATTTTTGCTGAAGAACTCCATGAACTCCGCAGTCTTAGGCTGAAGTTTTTTCCAATTTTCTATGATTTCCTTGTTGTCCTTGTAAAGGAAGTGTAGCATAGGTCCGTTTTCTACCTGAAGGGTATCATGTAAATATTCAGGATCAGCAGCCCACATAAAATCATGAACCATAGGTGCTTTAAAATGCCATGTAAGCGTCTTGCCTTTTTGTTTTTTTACTTTGCTGCCCGGAGCTTCATAACCATGACCGATTTCCTGAGGGTTTTGAAGATAACCAGAGCCTCCTACGGTATAATCCTTATCAATAGTCAATTTTACATCAAAATCGCCCCATACGCCCTGAAATTCTCGAGCAATATATGGGTCGGCATGCCAACCTTCAAAATCATATTCCGCAAGTTTTGGGTACCATTGGCTCATAGAAAGAGCAACACCTTCGGCACTGTTTCTTCCCGATCGACGTACTTGTACCGGCACTTGACCTTTAAATTCCATTTCAAAAGTTGTCTTTCCTCCGGAAGGAATAGGCTTTGCCAGTTCTACAACTAAAATAGTTCCTTCTTCAACGAAATTCACTTTAGCACCATCCTGCGTAAGCGAGGTAGCATGCAAATAACCGATTTCATTTTCTTTGAGTGCTGCGATACGACTGTTTTTCTGCTCGTCCGTCATCCTTCCGTCTGGATCCGGAATACTCTGTAGGCGCATATCCATTTCACTGCCCGGTTGAAAAGCATTGAAAAACAAATGATAGTATACTCGAGTTAACTCATCTGGAGAATTGTTGGTGTATACCAGCTTCTGAGTACCGGTGTACTGAAAACTCTCCACATCCATATCTACCTCCATTGTATAATCTACATGCTGTTGCCAATACGAGGTGTTTTGAGCAACTGCCACTTGCCCCATTAGGACAATAACGACAGCGATTGATTTAATAAAATACTTCATGGTATATTATAATTTTATTTTTCCTCTAGATACATTGTCCGCCATTATCAAGGCGTTGTAGGCATTTACGATTTTTCCCGAAGTTGAAACTTCGTCCAACGTAGCGGTTTTGGCTGTATTTCCTCCTAAAATGACCTTAGCCCTTGGCGCAAGGCCGGATTCCATAATGATATGCTTTACCTGCGAAGCCGTTAATTTAGGGTGATATGAACGAATTAAAGCAGCAACACCGGCAACTGCAGGAGCAGCCATGGAAGTACCTCCTTGATATTCATACTCGTTACCGGGCATAGACGAGTATATTTCATCGCCAGGGGCAAAAACGTCTACATTAATAGCTCCGTAATTAGAGAAAGTAGCTACCATTTCTGAACCGTATTTAGAAGCCAAAGCACCTACCGTAAGAACATTGTCCGCAATTTCTGGACCGTTATCTACTTGGTCATTAGGAAAATTAGGATTGGCAGGACTATCTAAGTCAGCACCTTCATTACCAGCGGCATGCACAAAAAGTACATCTTTTTCTTCTGCATATTTAATAGCTTCATAAACCCACTGCGCGTTTGGAGAAAATGCCTTTCCGAAACTACCATTAATAATCTTAGCTCCATTATCTACGGCATAGCGAATACCCAAAGCAATGTCTTTGTCATATTCATCGCCATTTGGAACGGCACGAATACTCATAATTTCAACATTATTGGCAACGCCATTTGCCCCTTTGCCGTTGTTTCTTTCCGCACCAATGATTCCTGCAACGTGCGTACCGTGGCTTTCATCTTCTTCTCTGTTCTGTGGATTCCCATTTCCATAACCAAGGTCATTGATGTCATAAGGATCATCGCCAACGTCTTTTCTGCCGTTAAAATCTACATTATAATTGTAGTTCAATTGATCGCTGAAATATTTGATACCTCCCTCAACTTGTTCCAATACTTCTGGAATAGAATCTTCATACGTCAACATTTGGGTTAAAATGCCAACGTTTTGTTGCATGGCCTCGTCCTTTGGCTCAATACTGGCCAGGTCTTTTTTGGTGTAGGTGTCTTTTCCTAACTCCTTTTTAACCGCTTCATCCGCATTCTTTACGGTTTGAAAGATTTGCTCGTATTGTGCTTTTTGTTGCGTTGCTTTTGCGTATTCCGTATCAACTTTTGTTTTAGCCTTGGCTTGAAGCGAAGCATCACCCAATTTTAATCGAACAATACGGGTTGCTTCTAATTGCTCATTATAAGATTCGCCTAAAAAGTTATAGCCGTGAATATCATCAACATAACCATTCTTGTCATTATCTATACCGTCTCCAGCTTTTTCATCTTTATTGGTCCAAAGCACATTTTTTAAATCCTCATGATCTAAGTCCATACCTGAATCTAGTACTGCAACGATAACCGTTTCTCCTTTTTTATTTTTTATGATCTCATCATAGGCCTTATCTATACTCATTCCGGGAATGGTATCCGTAACAAGATCTAGATGACCCCAGTTTTGCTTTTCGGTATCTGTGAGGTCGGATATTTTTAGTGGAGTAGTATCAATATTTTCGATTGGTGTTGATACCAATGCCGTAGAGCCACAGCCCATTAGAATAAGGCCAGCGGATAAACCTATTAAAGGTTTTGAAAAAAATGAAGTCATATAGTTAAATAGAATTTAGTATTTGATTTTAGAGTATAAATTATAGCGAGTAAAAGGCTCAAATGTGATTTAATTTTACACTGAACCAACTCAATAGTTTAACATAAATGCCTGCAAAGGTAAGATTTGGCACAATTTTTTAACCAAATCGTAAAGTTTTTATGATTTTTTTATCTGAATATTCAAGTCTTTACTTGATCGGTTACTCAAAATCAGGTTTTAGTGTAATCTTAAAGCATCCCATAAATACCAATTGTAAGGATATAGAATGATTTAATTATTTTTAGATGATTTAGTGTATGAAATCCTCATAAAATAGTAATATACACCTCTTTTCGTATACGATAATCCGATTCATAATTCTACCCTATTTGAGGCTTTACAACCTACTTTAAGAATTAAAAAGTTGGTCAAAAGTAAAAAGGTCGTTCAGTCTGGCCCCTTTTTCGGTTTCTTTTAGTGTGCATATCTCATTATGCGCATCATGCTCAAAAAACAGGTAGTATTCTTCTGAAATAGCTTTATTTAGAAATAATTCTTTCTCCGCCAATGTCAGAAGAGGACGCGTATCGTAACCCATTACATAGGGTAAAGAAATATGCCCAACCGTGGGCAATAAATCTGCAACGAATACAAGTTGCTTTCCTTTATATGAAATATGGGGCAGCATCTGTTTATCCGTATGACCATCAACAAAATGAATGCCAAACCCTAATTCGGAATCATTTTGGAATCCATTTGACTTTTTTTCTATAAAATTTAATTGTCCGCTTTCTTCCATGGGTAATAAGTTTTCCTTTAAAAAGGAAGCTTTTTCTCTTGCGTTAGGCTGGGTTGCCCATTTCCAATGGTCTTCGTTCGTCCAAAATTTAGCATTTTTAAAAGCAGGTTCGTAGCCGGTTCTGTCCTTATTCCATTGAATGCATCCACCACAGTGGTCAAAATGTAGGTGTGTTAAGAAAACATCGGTAATATCATCACGGTGAAACCCCAATTTTTTCAAGGAGTCGTCCGTGGAATGGCCTCCCCAACGATTGTAATACCCAAAGAACTTATCCGATTGCTTATCACCCATTCCGGTATCAATCAAAATTAGCTTATCGCCATCCTCAATAAGCAGGCTTCTTGCGGCAATATCTATTTGGTTATTGGCATCTGCTGGATTCGTACGTTGCCAAATACCTTTTGGCACAACTCCGAACATTGCGCCACCATCCAACTTAAAATTACCGGTTTCTACTGGGTATAGTTTCATCTTAGAGTATTAAGTATAAGTGCAAATTAAGAAAATGGATAGGCAATGCTATGTGCCTTTGGTGTTTTTTAACAAGGTTGTAGGCACTTGTAATGTCTTTTGAGACGTTAGGAAATGCTCCTTTTTGTGACAGAGGTATCCACAACCAGAGATTGTCTGCTAAATAACTGGTAAAATCAGTATTTGCCATCTAGTTACTGATATTAAAATTACTATTTTTGGTCAAAACCTAAATCATATGGTAGAGCTTGCCGGTATTGTTATATTGGGAATTATTGCGCAGTGGGTAGCATGGCGATTTAAACTGCCCGCCATTCTTCCATTAATTTTAATAGGCCTTTTAGTAGGGCCAGTTGCTAGCCTTTACACGGAAGATGGTCAAAAACTAATTGAACCCATTTGGAACGGGACCAAAGGACTTTTTCCAGGAGACAGCCTGTATTACTTTGTTTCTCTAGCTATAAGTATAATTCTTTTTGAAGGTGGTTTAACGCTTAAACGTTCAGAGATACGGAATGTAGGGCCAGTTATAACCAAACTTATTACCGTAGGAAGTTTAGTAACCTTTTTTGCGGCGGCAATGTCCGCACACTTTATTTTTGATTTAAGTTGGCAGGTTTCCTTTTTGTTCTCCGCGCTTATCATTGTTACCGGCCCAACGGTAATTACCCCCATTCTTAGAAACATCCCTTTAAAAAATGATATTTCCGCCGTTTTAAAGTGGGAGGGTATTTTAATTGATCCCATAGGGGCTTTAGCAGCGGTTTTAGTCTTTGAATTTATAAGTGTGGGTGAAGGACAAGCCTATACATTAACGGCTTTGATAGAGTTTGGAAAAATTTTATTGTTTGGTTTTACGTTCGGTTTTACGTTTGCCCATGCGCTTACCTTTGTCATAAAAAAGAATTTTATTCCACATTATTTGTTGAATGTGGTGTCACTCTCGGCTGTGTTGTTGGTTTTTGTAATGTCTGATGTATTTGCACATGAATCAGGTCTTTTGGCCGTGGTTGTTATGGGTATGGTGATGGGTAATACAGATTTGCCAAATATAAAAGAGCTTCTTTATTTTAAAGAATCGTTGAGTGTACTGTTGATATCCATTCTGTTTATCCTTTTATCGGCCAATATCAATATGGCAGACCTTCAACTAATTTACAACTGGAATACCGTTGTACTTTTTGCCATAATTGTTTTTGTAATCAGGCCGCTTGGTGTGTTTTTAAGTTCTGCTGGGTCTAACCTAAAATTCAATGAGAAATTATTCATTGGTTGGGTAGGGCCCCGAGGTATTGTTGCCGCGGGGATTGCTTCCCTGTTTGGGTCAAAATTATTGGCTAAAGGTGAGCCCGGTGCCGAGTTCATTACGCCATTAGTATTTATGATCGTATTGGGAACAGTACTTCTAAATGCTACTACCGCACGTATCTTTGCCAAAGCAGTGGGTGTCTTTTTAACTAAGTCGGAGGGTATACTAATTATTGGTGCCTCAAAGGCATCGCGGCTTATTGCGGAATATTTGAACAAAAACAACCGTCATGTGGTCTTAATAGACAATAACCAGACAAATATTAGTAAGGCTAAAGGTTTGGGATTGGAGGCGTTTACAGCTAATATTTATTCAGATTCACTAACGGATAATATAGAGTTGAATGACGTTGGTTACCTTATGGCGCTCACCGGAAACTCAGATATTAATAAATATGCCGTAAATAACTTTGGTAAACAGTTTGGAACCAATGGCTCTTTTAGGCTGGTAAATGCCGATGAAATGAGCAACCCTGAAAACAATCCTAAAGAAGGGCTGTTCTCTCATACGGATGACTTCATTAAACTAACGGAAACAGCTCGAAAGTATCCGTCAGTGCATGAGATTGAATTGAAAGACAAGGAGCATTATGATGCGTTAATAGAAATCACCAAAGCCGATGAAAATATTGTACCCATCTTTCTGAAAACTCCAGAAGGAGACTTACAGATTATATCAAGTTTCAGCACAGATTTTGAGGACATTACAGATAAATACCGATTAGTTTATTTAGGTAAAATTCTTGATGTCGATGAAACCGAAGATGAAATTGAAATAGATCAAAAGGACGAAGAATAACTGAATATTTGTCTGGTTATTTACTAAGACTCTGCTGTGGTCGTAAGTCTTGGCCTAGAAAGTACTCCCCTCATAACTAACCTGAAAACGGCATTGTTTTTAAAACAGTAATGCTGATATCCTCTTGTTTTATTTCTACCTGCTCGTCTGTCACTAGGCTGTAAAAGTGTATTGCAGACTCCCTTTTAATCTTGTCCTCCAGTAGTTTTACATCTACCTCGCCACTTTCTCGTTGCCATATGAATATTGAGTTCTGTTCGGTAGCTATAAAGTTATGTTTTGCGGTAAAATGGGCTATATAAGTGGTCATTTTCTAAGTGCAATAGTTATCGATACTAAAACTGAAAGGAACCCTAAAAATTGTTTATTGTTAATAAAAATCTGTAGGAAAAGGTTTGGGTGTCCTTTAATAAGTACGGAGATATTGAATTTTAATCACTTATACGCAGAGGGTTAATAGAAATACATCACGTTCAACTACTCGGATTTTTAAGTTCACAATATTTTAACATATGCTCCGTTTTCTTTCCAACCAAAAACATTTTTAATCTTAACCACCATTTTTATGAAAAAACTATTTTTATTTTTAGCACTAGCCAGTACAGTAGCTTTTACCAGTTGTTCAAAAGACGAGGATGATACTGATGCAATTGTTGGCACTTGGGTTATGGAAGCAAGCACCACCTATAATGGTGAATCAACCTCATCTTATGAGGATAAGTGGGTTTTCAAGTCGGATTTATCAGGCGATTATACAGAGGCTTTAAATGGAGAAATAGATTATGAAACTAGTTTTACCTGGTCTAAATCAGAGGGCTCATATATAGTTGAGTATTCTGATGACGATGCAAGTATTGATACATATACTATTGGAGATTTATTAGGTACACCTACATTAGAGGAAGATGGTTATGCCATAGCTCTGAAAGAATAGTACAAACATTATGGTCCAAAAAAATCCCCTTATGTAGCTACATAAGGGGATTTTTTTAATCGTTCAATTTTAAGACCGCCATAAATGCCTCTTGAGGCACTTCTACATTACCTACTTGACGCATCCGTTTTTTACCTTTCTTTTGTTTCTCCAAAAGTTTACGTTTACGCGAAATATCACCTCCGTAACATTTAGCGGTTACATCCTTACGCAAGGCTTTTGTAGTTTCCCTAGATATTATTTTTGCACCAATAGCAGCTTGAATTGGAATATCAAATTGTTGTCTTGGTATCAATTCTTTCAGTTTTTCACACATCTTCTTCCCAATAGTCACAGCGTTATCCGCATGAATTAGGGCGGACAGAGCATCTACAGGTTGTGAGTTTAATAAAATGTCTACACGAACCAGTTTAGAGGTTCGCATGCCAATAGGTGCATAGTCAAAAGAAGCATATCCTTTAGAAACCGTTTTTAATCGATCATAGAAATCAAAAACAATTTCGGCCAGAGGCATATCAAAATTTAGCTCAACACGCTCTGTAGTTAAATACGTTTGATTGGTAATCTGTCCTCTTTTTTCAATACACAAAGACATTACGTTACCAACAAAGTCTGCCTTTGTTATGATTGTTGCCTTAATATAAGGTTCCTCAACACGGTCTATGGTAGAAGGATCCGGAAGATCCGTAGGGTTATTAACAATTAATGCCTTGTCTGGGTCTTTACGGGTAAATGCATGGTAGCTTACGTTGGGTACCGTAGTAATAACGGTCATATTAAACTCCCGTTCCAAACGTTCTTGAATGATTTCCATATGAAGCATTCCCAAGAAACCACATCTAAATCCAAAACCAAGGGCTGCACTGCTTTCAGGAGCAAATACCAATGACGCGTCATTAAGTTGTAGTTTTTCCATTGAAGAACGTAATTCTTCAAATTCATCCGTATCTACAGGGTAGATACCTGCAAAAACCATGGGTTTTACATCTTCAAAACCTCCAATTGGGTTTTTAGTAGGGTTTACAGCATCGGTAATGGTATCACCAACTTTAACTTCACGCGCATCTTTTATCCCTGTGATCAGATAGCCTACATCTCCCGTTTTAATAGATTGCTTGGGGTGCTGTGTCAACTTTAAAGTTCCTACTTCATCTGCAAAATAGTCTTTGTCCGTTGCTACAAATTTTATCTTTTGTCCTTTTTTAATTTCTCCGTTAATCACCCTAAAATAGGTCTCAACACCACGAAAAGGGTTGTAAACCGAGTCAAATACCAATGCCTGTAAAGCTTCATCCGGTGTGCCCTTTGGTGCAGGTACATGTTCAATTATAGCAGCAAGAATTTCTTCAATACCTATACCCGTTTTTGCACTGGCAGGTATTACGTCTTCGGCCTTGCAGCCCAAGAGGTCTACAATATCATCGGTAACTTCTTCCGGGTTTGCGCTCGGTAAGTCTACCTTGTTCAAAACAGGAATAATTTCTAAATCATTCTCTAAAGCAAGGTAAAGGTTAGATATAGTTTGAGCCTGAATACTCTGGGCAGCATCTACGACTAATAACGCACCTTCACATGCAGCAATGGATCTAGATACTTCGTATGAGAAATCTACGTGGCCCGGTGTGTCAATTAAGTTTAAAACATATTGTTCCCCTTTATAGGTATAGTCCATTTGTATAGCATGGCTCTTTATGGTAATACCACGTTCACGCTCCAAGTCCATACTATCTAATAACTGTTCTTTCTTTTCACGGTCTGTTACAGATCCTGTAAAGTCTAATAAACGGTCTGCCAAGGTACTTTTACCGTGGTCAATATGGGCGATGATACAAAAGTTTCTAATGTTCTTCATTGATGGTGAGCTCATTTCGGCTAGCAAATCCTTTTACATTAAGTGGGCAAAGATACGTTATTTTAATCCTGTTTCATCAATCAGCGTAGGGGCAAACTACTTTATGAGCTAATTCTAGAATTATCCGGGTCAAAATTATTTGATCCATATTGGCCAGGAGTGCAACCGTAGGCTTTTTTAAAAGCTCTATAGAATGCATTTTTTGAATTAAAGCCACAGGTGAGCGAGAGTGCCTCCACGGAATACGTATCCAGGTAATTGTCTTCTATTTTTTCTACGGCATAGGCAATGCGCATTTGGTTTATATAATCGTTAAAATTGTCGTAGTCAGATTCGCTTATGGTATAGGTGATCTTTCTGGACGCTATGTTGGTGGCCCTGGAAAGTGTATCTACTTTTAAGTTGGGGTCCAAAAAAGACTTTGTTTTCTGCAAATGGTTGTTGAGTTCTGAAAATACCGATTCAATATGTATGTCAGATTTTGAGGATAGGGTGTAGTTTTCAGGGTTTTTTATGCGCAAGTTGGGTAGGCCTATCAATAACTTAGGATTCCATAGCAAGTAGCATGAAACAAATAGAAAACTACCACACACCAATAGACCAAGAACAAGATGAATGAAGGGTGTAGTAGGTATTGCTTTAACTACTATTAATGCATTGGCTATATATAAAGCCACAAGAGATAGACTATGGACCGTTTGTATTATGGTTAGATCATAGACCCACTTTTTAACCAAGGCAAATTGTTTTGAGGCAATGTGCTCTTTGTTCTTAAAAAAGGAGATGATCAGGTGCCATTGAAGAATTAAATATACAATTGACGACAAGGACCTACAAACAATATTTACCCATTCTGGAAGTAAACCATCCTGGCCTTTATAGGTTTTAGAAAAGTCTTGGGTTATCTCAAAAACCATTTCAGACTTTTCATTAAGATCCATAAAATAGAACGGAAAATAGTTTACCAAAAAAAATAGAAATGGAATAAGGTGAATAGTATCTATTTTTTTAAATGAATTTTCTTCGTACAAAACAGCGCGAACATACAAATAGGAAAGAGGAAATATCAAGAAGGTTATGGGTGCCGGTACTTTGTAGAGATACGGGAAGTAATTAATTACACCATATACGATAAATAGGTAAAAGCTATTACAAATGGCAATCAAAAAAAGAAGAACCGCCAGCAGATGACCCGAAAAAGAATTGTTCTTATTCAGTCGAAAGCGAATAAGAAACGCCGTAAACAGACAAAATAGTACTCCAATAAATTGCAGAATATCTGGTAGCATAAGTTGAGGTTACGGTCATGGCGATGGGAATGTTACAATTACTGAAATCGTAACAGCTGCGATAGCATAGGCTATTAAATTTAGGTCTATTTTGAAAGACAAACAAGCAATTTTATGATAATTCCAGACTACAACAGTGATAAATTCCTGTATAAAGTGAGGAAATGGGGAGAATTAAATCATGACATATGCTTATTGATGTATACGGACCATACCAAAAAAACCGATGACATAATTCTTCCTGACTTTTCAATTATTATTGTAGTACGAGAATATATGGAGTTTACACAGAAATTAAATTGGTTGGAATTCTTTGGTGAAACCAAAGAATATAGCATTACACATACCAACCAAAACAGTATTATTAAAGTGGATTATCAAAATGGTTTAAAAGTCAAGTATGTTATTGTAGAATCAAATACAGAGCAAACCAAGGAGTCTCATGAAAACCATGAAATCTTAATGAAAAAAAATAAAAATAGATAGAAACCCAATAAAAACGCGGGGTCTAAACCATTTAAAAGCTATGCGCGCATAATAATACAACTATATGTGTAGGATTTTACCTAAAAAATATTAGATTTGGGACACAATCTAACTTTTAGTGAAAAAATTAATTTGCCCCTTACTTTTTCTACTATCGTTTAACAGCCTACTCTATTCCCAAGATTACGTCATTTCGGGAACTGTAAAAAGTAGGGAAGATGTTGCTGTTTCTTTCGCCAATGTACTACTACTAAAGGCAACAGATTCTTCCTTGGTTAACGGGACTTCTACGGACGAAGATGGTACGTTTAAAATAAAAGGCATTATTGCAGGAAATTATCTAATTAAAGCCAGCTTTATTGGTAACGAGAGCGCTATGAAAGCGTTTCAACTTGAGTCCGATACGGAGATAGGTTCCTTAATTTTGAATGATACGGACCAAAGGTTAGATGAGGTGGTTGTTACCTCTTCTAAACCCAGACTTGAAAAGAAAATAGACCGATTGGTCTTTAATATTGAAAACACCGCCTACGCAGATGGTGACGTTTGGGACGTACTTAAAATTACTCCAAGTGTTATGGTCATAAACAATAAATTGACCATTAAAGGGAGCAGTGAAATTGGTGTGCTTATCAATGGTCGCAAGGTGAATATTCCTTATGATGATATTGTAAACTTACTCTCGGGCACATCGGCCGCTAATGTGCAGAATATTGAGGTGATAACTAATCCACCCGCTAAGTATAGCGCCGAAAATGATGCGCTCATCAATATTGTGATGAAGAAAAATATAGTTGCCGGCTATAACGGTGCAGTCTATAATAAATATGTTCAAGGCGTGCTACCAAAGCATACGGTAGGTACGAACCACTTTTTTAAAGGAAAGAAAACACAGTTATCGCTTAACTATAGTTTTCAGCGTGATAGAGATGTAATTTATTATACGGACATCACCAATTTTGTTGAAGATGATAATGTTTCTACTTGGACGGAAGAGCAAGAGTATTTAAACAATAAAAAACAACATAATCTTTCCCTTTTCTTTGATTATGATATTAGTGAAAAAACAAGATTGAGCTTTACTACTATAACGCTCTGGCAACCTAACAGACACCGAACCTATGATACGGAAACCGATGTTGCAGGCGATGACCAATTTTCCCGTTTTCTTACCCTAAATAACTCCGAAATTCAAAATCTGAATACTTCTTACTATATAGATTATATACATGACCTGAACGAAAAGGGAGCACAGCTCTCGTTTAATGCCCACTACACCTATTATGATGAGAATAAGGACCAATTAATAGAGTCCACTTTTTATAACACAGATGGAGTACTTTTTGGGAATAACGATTTTACGACCGATTCGGAACAGGAAATCAATTTATATAGCGTTCAGGGAGATTATGAATCGCCCATAGGCAAGTCAGGGAGCTTTGGAACGGGCTTACGCTACGCGGGAATATCCTCAAAGAGCACTATTGACCAACAAGGATTTGATCGGGACCAGCCCGGTATTGACCCTTCTGAGGCCGGGGCTTTTGATTATGACGAGTCTATTTATGCCGCTTATGTCTCCTATTCGGGAAAATGGGATAAATGGAAAGCGAAAACAGGTCTTCGGGCCGAATATGCCGAAACAGAAGGTGAATTGGAAACAGAGAATACATCTAACGAACGGAATAATTTTCAGTTGTTTCCTTCTTTTTCCATTCAATATCTACCTAACAAGAAGCACAATTTTGACCTTTATTATTTTAGAAAGATTACGAGACCTAGATATAATGATATAAATCCGTTTCAGACCTTTCAAAGCACCTTCTCTACTATTGAAGGAAACCCAGAACTGAAGCCCTCTACTCGCTATTATATAGCTGGCGGTTACACCTATGATAAAAGCTATACCGTAGAGTTGTTCTATAAAAAAGCCAAAAATGTACTGTCCGAGCTAATTTTTCAAAACAACGACAATAATCTGTTACAGTTTATTTCGTCTAACGTGAACCAAGAATCTTCGTATGGCATTGACTTTTCTATAAGCAAAGATTTTACCAATTTCTATAATTGTTACTTGCTCACTAGTTTTTATAGCGAAACCTTTAGATTCACCAATATTAGTACCAATAGCTTGGTAGAACTTGATCAATTGGGTTGGTTTGTACGTAATAGCAACAGTTTTAGTTTTCTGAGCGATAGATCATTGACGGTTGACCTTAATTTGATTTATACCACAGCCATGCTTTCAGGAAACACTAAAGTGGATGCTTTTGGGGCTTTGAACCTTATGGTACGAAAAACCTTGTATGATAGAAACTTGAGCCTTTCCTTGGGCATAGAAGATATTTTCAACCAAGGCAACCAGTTTAAGCAGCGAAATTATCAGGATCAAAACGGGACCTCCCTTAAAAAAGGGGAAAACCGTTTGCTCGTCATGGGGCTACGTTACAAATTTGGCAATTCTAAAATGCGGGATAATCAGAAATCCAAGAGAGTGGATGAACGTAATCGTATTTAGGTATGCTCTCTACACTCTATTTTGTATCTAACGTAAAATTACTCAGCATAATTCCACAAGTCCCAAAGCTAATGAGCAGGTAGACACCGGTAAGAATAAAGAAAATCTTGGCCATTTTACTGTTTTTCTTAATCAATCCTACAATAGCAAGAATGAAAAAAATAATAGGTGGGCCAATCATTAAAAATACAAGTCCGATCATACCATTTCATTTTGCAGTTGCTCTAAGTACTTTACTTTATCATCTCTATAAAACAAGTTCATAGTTTCAAAAGGAATAATCTTATAATCTTTGTTCACAATGTATACGCATGACTTTTTAATAGCACGGACATCAAAATTATGAGCGTCTATAAATTGCATGATGATAATGCGAAATAGATTGTCATACCCTAGTTCTGGTGCATCAATTTCCGGCAAACAGCACATGATGCTTTTCAGGTTTTCCGATGCCTTTTCAACTGAGTTTCCAGTGCTGAATAGTTCTATCATCTTACCATGCAATGCCTCGTCTTGTTCATAGATAATAGTGTTTTTTCCTTCGTTCAATAAATCGTCTGGATTAATGTATCGCGTAAGCGGACTCACCTCATCTCCTACTTTTAGGGCATAGGCCATTACCAGTGCATCAGGATTGCAGGGCACGGGAATAAGGTCATCACTCTCAAAAATGGGTGATTGCTCCAAAATTTTTCTCCGGACTTCTGTTAGGGTTATTCTATTGTCATCAACTTCAAAATTTTCTAAACGACCGGCAACTTGAGTAGGTTGAAAGGTTACCCCTCGAACACATTTTTGTTTTACGGCAAAGTCTATGGTTTCTCCCATTTCGTGGTCGTTCAATCCTTTTTGTAAGGTGACCACAAGTGTTGTGGAAAGGTTGAGTTTATTAAGGTGTTCTAATGCTTTTAAACGGGTTTCTGCCAGATCCGCTCCTCTTAGTGTTTGTAGCACCGTATTATCCAAAGAGTCGAACTGTAGGTATATTTCAAAATCGGGAGCGTACGTTGCTAATCTTTCGGCAAAAGCAAAATCTTTGGCAATTTTAATACCGTTGGTGTTGACCATTAAATGCCTAATGGGCAATGTTTTGGCATAATCCATTATTTCAAAAAACTGCGGATGTATCGTAGGTTCGCCACCACTTAACTGTACAACATCGGGTTCGCCTTCGTTCTTAACGATTACATCTAGCATTTTTTTGATTTCCTCTACAGAACGATGTCTGCCGTAGGTGGGTGAAGAGGAGGCGTAACACGTAGGGCACGTAAGATTGCACCGATCGGTTAGCTCAACCACGGTTAGGCAGGAATGTTGCTCATGATCTGGGCAAAGGCCACAATCATAAGGGCAACCATAATGGGTTTTGGTATTAAAAGTCTTTGGGTATTCAGAAGCCTTGTTGTAGTTTCTGATATTCTTGTAATATTCTATATCATCTGCAATAAGCACCTTGCTTTTGCCATGCTCTTTACAGTTTTTGAGCATATATACCTTATCGTTCTCAAAAACGATTTTAGCATCTACACGTCGTAAACATTCCGGGCAAAGACTAAGCGTAAAATCATAATAGGTGTAGTTTTTTGAGGGCATAGGCAGTGGCTTGGCGAATGGTTTTTTGGTAGTAGAAAAGACAAATTAAGCATAATATCTGAATGCTGCTTAAACCTAAAGTAAAAAAGGTATTCGGTTTCAAGAACTCAATAAGGAATCGAAACGTAAAGTATGAGATCATGAAAAATTTGAAAAGCATTCCGCTCTCTAAAGACTTTGAATTTCTTTGAATCTTTGTTAAAAGAATGAACAACAGTAATAGAAAAAACACTTCATACAGTGCCACAGGGTGTCTGTTTAGACCATCGCCTAAATTCATTCCCATAAAAAATGAGGTCTTTTTACCATAAGTAAATTCGTTTGTTCCCGCTAAAAAGCACCCAACTCTTCCTATGATGATTCCAAGAATTATTGGAAATGTAAAAAGGTCTCCTGAAGACTGTTTTTCGCCGATTATCACCTTTGCTAACTCTACACCCAACAAGCCTCCAAAAAGTCCGCCCATTATAGTTTTATTGTTCATTAAGGCCATCCACTCTTCTTGGGAATGAATTACCGGGTTCTCTAAAAAAGCTACAGCTCTAGAGAGCAGTAAAGCACCAAAAATTGCACCAATGATTATAGAAAGCCGATTGGCGGAAGTAATGGAATCGGCACTTCGCTTTCGTAGAAAGACATAATACCTAAAAGCGATAAAAAATGCCAAATACTCTAGAATTAGGTGTATGTTCCATTTTATACCGAAAAGTATAGGCTCAAAAGGCAGGGTTATATTCATAGCTTTCAACAAAGATAGTTAGGTTCAACATTTTAACGGGTTGCAGATTAGTTGTAAATTTGCGGCCATGCCAAAAATAGGAGACATACAACTACCTGACTTTCCGTTGCTTCTTGCACCAATGGAAGATGTAAGCGACCCACCTTTTCGTGCATTATGCAAAGAACAGGGTGCCGATGTGGTGTACACCGAATTTATTTCTTCGGAAGGATTGATTCGTGATGCTGCCAAAAGCGTAATGAAGTTGGATATTTACGAAAAGGAGAGGCCTGTGGGCATTCAGATTTTCGGTGCTAATCTGGACTCTATGCTGCAATCGGTAGAAATTGTAGAGAAGTCCAAACCGGATATTATCGATATTAATTTTGGCTGTCCCGTTAAAAAAGTGGTCAGTAAAGGTGCCGGTGCCGGAATATTAAAAGATATTGATTTAATGGTTTCGCTCACCAAAGCAATGGTGGAACATACCAAGTTACCGATTACCGTAAAAACCCGTTTGGGGTGGGACAGTGATTCCATAAAAATAGTTGAGGTTGCCGAACGTTTGCAAGATGTAGGCTGTAAAGCGATTGCCATTCACGGTAGAACCCGAGTACAGATGTATAAAGGCGAAGCCGATTGGAAACCTATTGCCCAAGTAAAGAACAACCAGCGCATGCACATTCCTGTTTTCGGAAATGGCGATGTAGACACACCTGAAGCCGCTGTAAAAATGCGCGATGAATACGGCTTGGACGGTGCTATGATCGGTCGTGCCAGTATTGGATATCCGTGGTTTTTCAATGAGGTAAAGCACTTTTTTGAAACCGGAACACACAAAGCACCGCCAACCATGCCAGAACGTGTTGAGGCCGCAAGACGTCATTTGAAAATGTCTATTGATTGGAAAGGAGAAAAACTAGGTGTTTTTGAAACCCGTAGGCACTATACCAATTACTTTAAAGGCATACCTAATTTTAAGGAACACCGTATGAAAATGGTGACCAGTGATGATTCGGTAGATGTATTTGCTGCTTTTGATGAGGTGCTTCAGAAGTTTGGCGATTATCAATTTACTCGATAATCAAGATTAAATGCCACGAGTCTCGCCTTCCAAATCAAGGGGGTATTCCTTTTAATGCCTCGCGGGCTTGCCCGGATGTAGCTTATTTCCTAATAAATCCGAAACTTTAAATTGAAATCATTTTCTTGGTAATTCTGCTACTCGCAATTTTTGAGGCGATGATTCCCAGAATAAAAATAGTTCCGAAAACAATAAGGACGTTTATAAACTGATACTCCACTGGGTAGGCAAGAGAAGGTGTTATTTTCAACCATTCGAATGCGATTTGCGACCATATTAAGAGTGATGCGGATACAACCCCGATTATTCCGCCTAAACTGGTAACCAATATTCCTTGAACAAAATAAATTCGTCGCAACTCTTTAAGCGTAGTACCAAGGCTATACAGGGTTTTAAGATTTTGTAGCTTATCTAGGATCATCATAATTATTGCTCCCACCACATTAAAAAGCGCAATGACCAAAACCAGGGTAAAGATGAGGTACGTAGCTAAATTTTCCGTGTTGAGCATACGGTGCAACGTACTGTTTAGTTCTTGCCGGTCTTTTAATAATACGGTATCTCCAAGAACTGTGGCTATCTGATTTTTAACGGCCGAAAGCTGCTCAACATTCGTGACTTTGAAGTTTACACCAGATACTTCGTTGGGTTTCTTTTCCAACAACAGTTGCACCTCTGGCAGTTCTGCAAAAACATATTTTTTATCCAGATTTTCTTCTACTGAATAGACACCACTAAGTACAAGGGATTTGGTTTTAAGCGATTTCTGGGTAAGCGAGCCTTTGCCCGGCTTTAGGGCAAGCACCACCAAAGGGTTTCTGTACTGATTAATGGTAACCCCTAGAATATTTGTCACACCAATACCGGCAACAGCTTCTTGGCTATTGATTCGCCAAGTGCCGTACAAAAGCATACTGTCAACACCCATAACATTGGTGTAATTGGTGTCAATACCTTTTATAAAAGCAATATGGCCTTTTTCGCGATGCTTTAGATATACTTTTTCCTCAAGCTCTTTTGAGTAGTAGGCAAGCCCTTCAATTTGTTGGAGTTTTTCTTCTTGATCGGGAGAAATAGAAAAAAATTTCCCAGTGGCCGGCAAAGCCTTTAAATCAGGATCAAAAGTATTACTGAAAGATAAGCTGAAAGTTTTTAGTCCTGCAAAGCCAGAAAGCACTACAAAAAGGGCAGCAGAGCCAATAACCGTTACCAAAAAGGTAATAAAGTTAATGACGTTTACCGCATTTTGACTGCTTTTAGAGCGAACATAGCGCTTGGCAATGTAGAATGGAAAATTCAACCTTACATCTTTTTTCTTTTGTCCAAAAGGTCTCTATTCTCTATTGGGTTCTCTTCTCGTTTCAGTGATTTCTCAATATTTTCGATATAATCCAAAGAATCATCTAAAAAGAACAAGAGCTCAGGAACCCTTCGCAATTGGTTTTTGGTGCGCTGCGCCAATTCATGCTTAATAAGCGGCTGATTGGACTTTATTCCTTCCATAAGCTCACTTGCATCTTTGTTCGGGAAAATACTGATATATACTTTGGCAATAGAAAGGTCGGTCGTTACCGAAACTTTTGAAACCGAAATCAACGTACCTTTCAACCCACCATCAATGGCGGCACGCTGTAGAATATCTACGATATCTTCTTGTATGACCCCCGCAATCTTTTTCTGTCGTTGTGTTTCCATACCGCAAAAATACGGAGAAATAGCGTAATTTAGGGGGATAAACACCAATACGGATAAAATTCATCTTTCATTTGGAAAAAATAGAGCATATAGGCATAGCCGTACACGACTTAGAAGCGGCCAATGAACGCTTCGGAAAGCTTTTAGGACAATCGCACTATAAGATTGAAGAAGTGCCCAGTGAAGGCGTCCGTACCTCATTTTTCAAAACTGGGGAAAGTAAAATAGAACTTTTAGAAGCAACAGAGCCATCGGGACCCATTGCTAAATTTTTGAATAAAAACGGCGAGGGCATGCATCACATAGCTTTTGCTGTAGACGATATTGAAAAAGAAATGAAAAGGTTAAAGGCAGAAGGTTTTACTTTAATCAACGAAAAACCAAAAAAAGGAGCTGATAATAAACTAGTTGCTTTTCTACATCCCAAGAGCAGTAACGGGGTTTTGATAGAATTATGTCAAGAAATAATTAAGTAGCGAATAAAATAGCTTGCACCACCAAAAAATAAGTAGTAATATTGCAGTCCAATTTTTGCTCCTGCGGTTCAGCTGCTTGTAGTACCTAACGCTTCCCGATAGCTATTTGGGGACGATGGATTAGAATTGAAATATTGAATTATATAACCGGTCCTATAGCTCAGCTGGTTAGAGCACCTGACTCATAATCAGGTGGTCCCTGGTTCGAGTCCAGGTGGGACCACGGAAAACCCTTAGAAACACTATGTTTTTAGGGGTTTTTTAATTTAAGGGTGCTCGCCAGGGTGCTTTTTACAAGAAATTACTATATCTAAGCAGCAACCATCAAAAAAAATTCAAAGGCTTAAGCTTTGGAGTTAATTCGAAAGGGGGGACATCCTCTTCTACTTAAAATTATGGGGGGCTTTTAGTAAGGGCGTATGATTTATAGACGTATACCCACTTTTCATAAATTATGATTTATAGACGTATACCCACTTATTATAAATATTGAGTTTCTGCAATAGCGCACGCATAGTACAGATTTAACATTTTTTTTATTACCATATTTTCACCTGAAAATAGCACATCTGACCGTAGGTCGATTTAGGAAACCATTTGTACTATCTATTTGGTTTATCGGATTTAAAACTCAATATTGCCTCCGTTACAATCAAATATTATATGTCTGAGCTAATTAAACTTAAAATCAAGAGTGAAGCCACTACTGGCAAAACTGCACAAAAAATCACATCACACTTCATTGAGGCTTGTCTTAACTTAGACTGTTCCATATTGGAACCTATGATAGATGAAGACCAGTACTTCGAAGAGTTGGATAAATACAGGTTTCTGGCTTCTTTGAAACAGCAGTTTGATTGGGCAATTGCCAGGGGAGCTACTAACATCACTATGAGGAAAGGAAAATGTGAAATATGTGTTATTGGTCACTCTACGTATGAATTTTACGGCAACAGAGCTAAACCAGAATTTGCGTATATCATTAATACAAGAAAGAATGGTATTAGAGATATATTCCTTTGCAACGGGAGTTCTGGTTGGAGCAACTAAGTACTATTTATGTCTAATATAAATTTATAGTTTGTCTGAATCTAAATAAACTAAGAATTTATGCCGAAGATTAGGGAAGTTAGTATTTGGCAACAACCCTAATCTTGTCATCCAGAATTTTATAGGAAGAGATAAGCTTCTTAGTTTTTAATATTTCCACAAACTCTATATTTGTTGTAGACTTGTTAATTGTAGGTTTCTTTTGTTTTTCTGAAATCTTTTTAAACGGGTTTGGCAATAACTGAATAAGTTTAATTGAATTAGCATCTTCTAATCTATGATGATTGGAATTAAAAAGTTTGATTCTGTTTTCTATAGATTTGGAATTCAAAAAGAAGCTTTTAAGGTATTCAAAATCAAGTTTTGCATATCCGTATAAGCTTAAAACATCACCAATCTTTTCTGATAGGTTGACGTTAGAAATAACTTCAGATTTTTCTAGTTTCTCAAAAACTAATATTTTATGTTCTTTTGATATGAGCGAAGATTCGAAAAATTCTTCTTTCTGACTAATTGTCAAAGGATAAGTTTTCTCATCATATTTTGTAGAAAAAGTGTGCTGATGAATAACTAAATACTTAATCAATAATTTTGGATAATTTTTAACAATTTTACTGAAATTAGATTCACTAAATCCTAAAAATTGTAAAGAAATTAGCTCCTGTACTTTTTCTTGAGACAGTTTTTCAAATTCAATCTTTTTCCATCTGCTATACAATCGAGGTATAGACTTTAGAAGTTTTGCATATGTAGCTAAAGTTAGTTCCTCTTTTATTATTATGGCTACAGATAATTTTTCAACTAAATCATCATCATTTTTTTTAAAAGCATAAATTTTATCCGAAGATAAAGTAGAATGGTTTTCAGTATCATTAAGAAATTCGATTAGTATATCATCAATAGAATTCTCACTGAGTGAAAAATAAAGACTTACATTGTTCCAATTCGGAACTATTTTTCCATGTTTAAAAAAGCTTGGATAATCACGCTCTTCATTTATTTCTGACAAGTCGGATATCTGTATTGTTTCCTTTTTAAGAAAATCAAACTTAATATCTTCTTTTAATCTTTTATTATTGTAGATTCTAATTATTGACTCCTCATTTTCTTCAATATAGGCATCCTTAACGCTGTTCGTATACCGTAGGTAATCATTTATTTCTTTCTCTACATAGTTTTTTAGATGCTTGCTTTGGGAGCTAACTATATCAGTAAAATTATACCTCTCTTTGACTTTTTTATCTTTACTTAATCCATACTTATTCATCATTAAAACAATGTTCTTGTCATTTAATTGATAATAGTTATTTTCATATACAAAATCGAATAGTTTTTTCGTTTGTTCAGTTGGCTCATTCAATATTTTAAATTTAATCGTAAGTTTCTGAATAACATTCCCAAACTTTTGCTGATATGACTCGAAAGGAATAGACAAGAAGTCAGGTTGGGAGGAAATGTAGTTTGCAAGATATCCTTCTGAATTTAAACCTAAAATGATTTTGTCATCTACAACTGAAAGAATATATCTCAAGATTTCTGTTGTATCTTTTTTAGACAAGCCTGAAGAACTATTTATAAAAGACCAAATATTAAGCCATCTTTTACAAATTTCGTTGAGAAAAATATCTGTTCTGCCAATATTTTGTTTAGGCAATAATTTGGATTCTAATGGGTAAGATTTTAAATATGAATTTATAAAACCCATCAACTCTCTTGATTCATCTGATGCATCCTGATTTCGAGTGAGCATGTTGAAAATCGAATTATATTGTGTAGTGTATGTACCTTTGTTCTTTAAGATAAATGTTATCAAGTCTTGATTCAGAATTGTTTTATTTTCAAAATATCTCGGTTGGATTCTTTTAATAATAGTCTTGATGTTTTTTAAACGAAAATCGTGCCCTAAAGGTGACTCGCTTTTTACACTAATTAAGTATTCATTATCTTCAGGAGTTAAGCTCACTCCATGAAAATATGATATGTAGTCATAATAGTTTTCATCTATAAAACCATTTCGTAGAAAAAACAGCATCAGTTTATCAGATTTCTCTTCTTCCCTTAAAAAATCTTCAGACTTATATTCTTTTAAAATTGATTTTATACTTAAAGCTTTTGTTCTATTTTTTTTATCCTCAAGTAAATCTATTTGGTATTGTTTTTGACTAACCACATCATTTTCTTTGTCCTTAATATTTTGGATTCGTTCTTCATAGGTAAGATTAGATGAAAGTGAATTTTCTATGTCAGAGAATGTGATGTTAGTACTAGCATTGAAATTTGAACCATAAGAGTAGCTTATTTTTTTAGATTTATCTAACTTGAGGAAATGAGGTTCCTGTTCCAGATTTTGAAAAGAAATGTATTCGCTCTCAATCAAAATTGCTTTAAGGTCATGTCTAACTGATTTTCGTATCTCATTTAAGTATATCGCATTTATTTCCTTTATATCAGTACGTTTTTCATTTCCTATTTTTTCAATTTCTTTCTTTAAACAATTTTGTTCGTTTTCAATTGTACTAATAACTAATTTTAAAATTTCTGACTTCCTAGCTCTACTAAGTAAAGAGTAAATCTTCCCTTCTTTATTATGAAGACTAACAAAATCTAGGGGTCTCATATTTTTGTAAACTATAGTAGCTAATAGATTGTTTTGTTTTAGCTTCTTATTTAGTTGTTCTTTATAAATTGTATATTCATTACAAATATTAGTTAATAGTCTCATATCGTCAATAAACAGAGACACATCATCAATAAATTCTTCTGTGAGAGGATTAATCAATTTGCTGTTTGATTTATCTAATAATTTCTCTCTAAGCTTTTCGTTAGAATTGTGATTATTAATAAATGGTATAACGGGTATGACAAGGTCAAAAAATTTGGTCCTATCTTTTTCTTGAAGTATCTCGTCTCTGACGGCATAAATAAATGTAACTTTTCTCCTAGTATCACTAATTACTTGGTTAGAATTATTTATTAGACCATTTATTTCACGAAGCTTAGTGAAAATATTAAGTTCGTCTTGTCTGTCTAAATCTTCTATTATTACAACATTAAATGAAGTTCTCTCAAAAAAATATAGAATCTCATCCAGATGCTTGTTTAATATAGACTCATCTAATTCCTTACCTAACTCGATACCTTTGACATTGATTTTATTTATTCTAGAATTATATAATAACCTAACCACTTTTTTAAGTAAGAAGTATAAACCTACCAAGGAGATAAAAAAAAAGATAAGTGCAGTCCAGTCTGGGTCATATGAAGTGGACCAATTTGAAGGATTTAGACTATTTACGTAATTAAAACTTATTAAGGCAAAAGTAGATAGCAACCAAAATATTATGGCTATTGAAACACCTATAATTTCTTTGTTTGAGATATTCTTAATTCTTTTTAGTCTTGAGTCAGGAACATCAATTGGCTTTACCTTATAAAATATCTGTTGTAGTATGCTTAGTTCAATTAGTTTGTCTAAATTTTCATTATTTTCTCTGAATTTTTGAGGGCTATTATTGGACTCCCATTTAAATTCTGCCAGGGATATATTTAAAAAATTGTAATGACCCTTATATTTCGCTTGAAATGAACGAATAATACTACTCTTTCCAGAACCGTACGACCCTGTCAATGCAAAGTTTTTGACATCCATATCATCTAAACCTTCTTTTAAAGAACTTAAATAAATGGAAATCGATTCTGAATCAATTTGTTTAGGAGAAAGAGACTCAAATTTTTTTACTACTTCACTTGGGTTTTTTATTGGCTTCTCCATAATTGTAAGTAATTTATCTAGAAATCGTTTAAGTGATACGTATTACGTAAAAGTAATTAGTTTTTTAAGAATTTTATTACACATAAGCGTATCGCAAAATACTCTTGTCAAGAATTATGCAAGGGGTATTATATCTTGCATTTACCCCCATCAAGCTACTTTTTGGTAATAGGTTGTAGGATAACAATTCATCAAATGGTAGAATTTGGCTTTTAATAATTCCCTGATTTGATTCTTGGTTTGTTCTATTCCCATATCATGACAATAGTCATAAAAATCACGTTTATTTCTAGAATACACCTTGTCAGAAACATCCTGTTTTAAAAGTCTCCAGTAATGGGGGTTGCAGTAGTCTTTAAAAGAGTCGTTTTGAGGTCGTTTAAGCGCTTTAAGCATCATTTCCGAATCTATTACCATGAGTTTGTTGAACTGCTCTAAAAGAAACTGGAATAGGGTTAAAAACGTTCTTTTTTGAGTAATGTCTCGCAAATTGAAAATACCAAGTTGATGGAGCTTCCTTTTACTAATAATTTTCACCTCAATTCTAAGGATGTTACCCCCAATTTGGTAGTGTTTCGATTTATTGTAAACTTTTAAGGAATAATCATACTTTTTAAATTCTTTGTAATCGCCTTTACCATTAAATTTTTCATGAACAGTATGGTCTGAGAAATCGTACATTAAAATATTATCCTCAATAATCAATTTAGGGTCTTTAGGTAGAGTTATATTCAACCCAAATTCTAAATTTGTTAATTTGGTTTTATTTGAGAGTATATCGAAATTATTACAGATAACTTCTATGGTATTCTGGCACTCACAAAAAGAAAAATCATTATGATTATGTTCCATACCATAAAAAGTCATATTGTGAAACTTATGCAAGCTCCCTTTAATGAAACTTGCATTTTCTTGAAGCCTTACTTCCAGGTTTTCCAATTTACCAATTTTAGGGTATTCGTCCACGGTCCCTGTATTTATGTTAAATCTACTGTTTAAATCTATCACACCGTTATCCTGGAGAAAAGTGTCAAACCTTTCTTTGTCCAACGGATAGAACTTTACGAAATCTATCATATCGTTGAGGTTTTATAGTTAGACAATTGAATTTGTTCCATTATATCCTCATATAGATATAAAGGTTTCCTTCCGATTTTGTGTGAGGGTTTTAAGATTCCCTTCTTGTTGTGGTTGTGTAAGGTAACCAAAGAGATGCCTAGCATCTTTGCGACCTCTTGTCGACTCAAAAATTGTTGTTTCATAGTACATTATTTTAATATTATAATGCATAGTTACAATCTATATCTTTGGAAGTCAATGTGTTATATAAACCAATATAAAAATCAGGACTGAATTTTCATAATAGTCTACTAATCAAAAAGTTGAGGTTATATAAGTTAATATAAGTCTGACTTTAACAAATATTTAACAAGAGGAAAAATGGATTTTTTCGTTAAAGAGTAATTTAATCCGACAAATTGAAAAAACCACTTTGAGCAATTTTGATGGCTCTTTGCTCTTTTTCTATTCTAATATAGTTATAAAACTCTTTCTCGGAGGCATGACCAGAAAAATGCATAATATCATAAATAGGCATACCCTTCTTGTACATATTTGTGCAGAAAGAACGCCTAGCAGTATGAGAACTAATCATTTTATATTTTGGTATTTCTTCGGCACGTTCATGACCTCCTTTAGTGTAGTTGTTTATGACCGTATGTGTTAATCCTGCCTTTCTACCAACCTCCTTTATGTATTCATTAATATCTTGTTCGTTCATTTTTTTAGGAGGAACATTATTGTATTTAGCTAGAATATCTTTAACCTCTAATGTTATTGGGCAGAAAACTTCTTTGTTAGTTTTCTTCTGTTTGATTTTAAAAAATTGAACACCATCTTTCTCGTAAAAGTTGTTTTGAGTTAAACCGTTGTAGTCACTCACACGCTGACCAGTATAGCAACCGATAAGAAATATATCTCTTGCTATATCTAATTTTGGATAGGCAGTAAAGTCGTATTTCTGTATACTTTTTAATTCTTTTTCATCTAAATAAATAGCTGTTGTCTGCTCTTTTAGCACCTTAAACTCCCGTTTACTATAATCTAAATTAGAGTTTACCCCGTCTTGTGTGGCACTTGCTAAAACTGCCTTTAAATTTTTAATATGCTTACCAATGGTATTAACAGACTTATCATCTTCTTCTAAAAATTCAATAAAACCATAGTAAAAGCTCAAATCAATCTCATCAAAATCTATATGGCTGTTGAACTCTCGCAACAATCTTTTAGTCTGATTATAGGAGCGAATTGTTATTTTTTTCAAATTACTTTTTCTCAGGTTTAAAAAATTATCAAAGTACTGGTAGAAATTAAAGTCCTGCGTTTTATGCTCGCCAGGTAGGTCCTTATTAGTTAGCATATCTAACTTACTTCTTAAGGCATCTTTTGTAATAGGACTCTGTACGGACTCTAAATGGCTAACTTCTTTATATAACTCGGTTTTTAAAGAATTCAAGAAATCATTTACAAATGCTCTGTTAAGTATAGTTGCTTTATTTTTTAAGCGTTGATTGGTGTAGTCCCAGTCATTGTATCGTGAATAATAACCAGTAGAATATTTGAACCTCATTTTACCATAGCTAAAGTGTAACATAATTAAAGATTCTTTATTTGGGTTTTTAGACAATTCTTTTAAGGTATCTTTGAATGCAAATCTAATTTTACCCTTTGCTCTTTGAATTATAGCCATGGTTAATTTTTTTATAAAGATAGGAATAAAGAGCTGTAGGGTGTTATTAAGGGTGCTTTTTTCGATGAATTAACTGAAATCAGACTTAACTTTAATTAACTTGTTTTTTACATTAGTTAGTATAAACAAGGGTTATAAGGGGTTTTGATAAAATTAGATTAATTGAAGTAAAATAATTAGTGGTCCAGGTGGGACCACATAAAAAACCTCTCAGAACAATCGTTCTTGAGAGGTTTTTTTATGGGTGGAAACCACTATATATTTATCTTTTAATTACGAGCAATATCTGTATTGTTTGCGGAGGTTAAGAATCTAGTATCCGTTAACGTTCGCATAAATGCAATAATATCTTGCTGTTCTTCTTCGGTAAGGTTAAGCGGATCTGGCGGTAAGGTTTGATATTCGGCCTCAATGCCAATTCCGGCACCTCCACCTCGGTTATAGAAGTCCATAACTTCCTCCAAAGTGTTGTATACACCATTATGCATATATGGGCCTGTTTTTTCGATATTACGTACAGTTGGCGTTTTAAAAAAGTGTTTGCGCTCTTCGGTACCGAAGAAATTAAACCTCCCCAAATCCGGGTCGATTAAAGCGTTTACCGTATCGTTTTTTGTAGGAACACCTATCACCTCCATTTCTGTTTCTTTAAAAGCTACGGGTACGGTTCCATTAAATACGGGAGCGAAATGGCAGGTGGCACATTTTGCTTTTCCCATGAAAAGATTAAAACCATTAATTTCTGAAGCGGTAAGGGTTTCTTCTTTTCCTTTGATGTTCTTATCGAATTTAGAATCGAAAGGGGAAAGACTGCGAATGTACTGTGCAATGGCATTGCGTATATTATAGTCAGTAGTTCCTTTTGTGAAAAGCTTCTCAAATTTCTCGTTATAATCGGCACTTGCTTTTACTCTCTCGGTCAGATTATGAAGGTCTGAGTGAAATTCAGTTTCATTTTCAACTACAGAAATGATTTGCCCTTCAAGGCTGCCGGAGCGCTTATCGTAGAAAAAATCTTGTTGTAGGCCGGCGTAGGTAAGGGTGGGGCTGTTACGGGTTTGTCCGGCAGATTTTGCAAGTCCGTCTGTGAATGCCTTATCTTCTAAGTGACAGGTATTGCAACTAATGGTTCCGTTTGTAGACAAGCTGGTGTCATTAAACAATAGTTTGCCCAAGGCTATTTTATCAGGGTTTTGACCGCCCGATTTATGGTCGGTAAAAAAATCGTTGTTGAAGGTGTCGTTTTCAAAAAGTGATGCTGCATTATTGTTCACGGCCATGGTAAACGGAAAGCTAACATTCCAATCCTTTACCGTGGTGTTAAACATCTCCATTTGCTTATGTGTGTGTTTCTTTATAAAATGATAGCGGTCAAACGTCTCAAAATTGGCATCGGACAAGTATGCAATCGTATCATCAATTTCATTGATCCAATTGTTGTATAGCTCTGTATCGGTAAATAAATACTCCGTAGCAATCAGCAGTTCTTTTAGAGTTCCGTAAACCTCTATTGCTTCCGGAAGCGACCTTTCGAGTACGGGCGAATCAAACCCTGTTATCCCCGTAAGGGATACTCTAATAAAACCATCCCTAACCATCCATAAGACATGATGAGGTTTGGCAAAGCCATAATCTATATTGTGGTCTAGCAAGGTCAAGCGGTTTTTTATAAAGGAAATGGTGCTTTCAATCTTTTGCATGTCCAAAGAATCAGCATATAGATTTTCCTCTAAAACTTGAAAACCAGAAGGCATCTTAATTTTGATGCCATTGACATCCTCCTCCTCAACCTTAAGTATGTTGGGGGCGTTTAGCACATTGTAAGTGCCAGGTTCTATAAACGCCAGCGTAGGCTCAAGACGCTTAAACGCGTTTCTCGCCTCAATAAATTGGGTCTTTAAATGTGTAGTATCATCCATTGAACCTTGCATACTATCCAAAGCCATGGAGCATTGTCCCAAATTATTTTTAAAATTTGTGGTAAGTAGTTGTGCTAAATCTGGTTCTGCCAACTTAGCTAATTCCTTATTTTCTTTACACGAGATGAAGAAAACAAAGAGGCTTATGATAGCATAAACCCCCTTGTTATTTTTAATTCTTATTTGCATATTTTGTAATTATACTATCTACCAAGTCCCTTGATTACGAATAACTGACTTCCTTCTTTATTGCTATTTGGGTCCATATTGGCTTTTGGATCTGTAAAGGCGGATCCATCTGCAGGTACCCAACCGTGGTTTTGAAAGCAGATAACAAAAGAATCTTCAACACCAATAATATCGGATACGTCGATCATACCTTCAATTTCCCAAGTAGTATCCAGGTTTCCGTATCCTTGTGCAACAGCGCTGGCCTGATCACATTCTAAAACTGTTTTTAGTTCACCGGTGTTCAAGTTATACTGGTACAATCTTGCATAGTGTGTTTTTTCCGGAGAATCCGGTGTAGCAGCAGGATCCTCTTGTATGTAGGCGTAGTTTTTGGTAACCGTAATGTTATCTGGGCTCAAGAAGTTTTTGGCCATACCATCAAGTTTATCACCATCAAGAACACAAGTAATCGTACCTTTTAAAGGGTCGTTTTCATCTAGTACTACTTTATAGATTCTACCAAAGGCAGTACCCTTACCTAAAAGGGCGTCTGTTTTTCTTCCCGTAACACAGAAGTAAATTTCACGATGGTTGCTAACTACGCCTCTTCTCCAGTCTATATCTTCAACTCTAGAAAAGCCCATAACCCCTTTTTCTTTAGCTTCGGCATCCAAAAGGTCAGTAGAACCCACTTCGTTCAATTCTACAAACTCAGCCTCATAAGACTCACCTTCGGCCATGTCCATTTCGTACATAATGCTGTCGTTCAAAACTTTTAAACCGTAAAGAGAACCGCTGTTCAAGTCTCCTCTTGGGCCTACGTACATGCCTAATTGTCCAGAAGGGATGTCGTTATCAGAATGGTCATCTCCAATTAATACAACTGTTTTCCCTGGGTAGGCTTCCTTGCTCAATGGTACAGCTTGCTCAGTAATGAACTTGCCCATTGCTGGTAAAATAGTAGCAACAGATGCATTTTCGGCAGATTTATAAGGGTCTACGGCAAAAACACCGTTTAAAGAACCGTTCCACTCACCACCTGAAAGGTAGATTGGGCCAAAACCATGCTCTTCTGGGGTAACCAAGGTACCGGAACATTGTGCGGTTTCGGCAGTAGCTTCTGCATTAAGAATGTATTCTCCGCTAACAGGCTTAAAGGTTTCATCTAATTTTATTCTCGCGATGGCGTAATCAGCTTCAATATTGTTGATTAGCGTGTACGTTCCATCGGCTTCTTTTAAAAGACCTGTACCATCGGCCATAGATCCGTAGATAAAGTCTGGAGAACCTGCTAATTTATCTTCTGAGCTTAATAAAGAATAGATTTCTATATCACTGAACTCAGGAGCTACTTTGGCGAAAGTAGGAGTCTTAGAATGGTTTTTTAATTCTACGGTTTTTGCGGTGTCTTCACCATCCGTGTTTGGATGACCAAGAAAGTCATCTAGTTTTTCACATGAACTGAACATTGCAATTGCAGAGCAATACAACAAAGCATAACGTGTTCTCATTTTACTTAAGTTTTAGAGGTTTATATTGAGAGATAAAACTAATGGCATTTAATAACCCTGCTGTTATACAACTAGTTATGCTTGTTATAACTAAAAGTTAAAATGCTAAGGGTAATTGTTACTAATTAGAATAGTTCTAAGAAATGGGACGTGTAATGGTTTGATAAGCGCCCATGGAAACAATATATTTTAGTGATTTAAAGAATGGACAGGACTATGAACATAGCGGCAGATAACGGCTCTGTGATGGGTTGCAAAAGAAATAGATTAAGATTTTTAATAGCTGGCGAAGAAATTCTTGTTCATTTAATTAATCCAGACTTTTCCTTTTTCCACTTATTATTAACGTTAAAATCAACCTGAAAAGCGTTGAATTTTACTACAAATAACGATATTTAAAGTCGCAGGTAAAATATTAGTCTATTTTACAGCGACAAAAGTGTAACACTGGTTAAAGCATCTCAAACCAATAAAAATTTAGTCAAATTAAAATTAACGAATGAGAATAGCAGTTTTATGCATCACTCTTTTATTGATTTCTCACTCTTGTAAAAGAAAAGAAGAATGGAACGAGGAGGCTTTCTACAATCAAGTGATGAGAATAATTGAAGAAAAGTCAATCAAACGTAATGAGGTAGACTGGATAAGTTTAAAACAGACTGTTAAAGATTCAATTAAACAGTTTTCCACAAATGAAGACGTCTATAATGCTATTGATTATGCTTTAGAACTGGTAGATGATGGACATAGTGTTTTTTTTGCTCCAGAAAATCCTGACAGTATATATGAAAATCGGCTTTTAATGGATACATTGACAGTTCCGGGCATTCATGCGAAAATCATAGAGGACGATATAGCGTATATGAAATTGCCAGGATTTTTTGGAAATGATAGTCTATCAAATTTATATGCCTTAAAGGTTAGAAAAGCCTTATTAAAGTTGGATACTTCAGAAAAATTAAAAGGTTGGGTAATTGATTTGAGAAAAAATTCAGGAGGCAAAATACCAAGTGAATCCTTAGGATTATCGCCATTGTTCAATCAACCATTGATAGGAATTTCTTGCGACAATCAAGAAAGGCTTACAAAGGTGTGCTGTAGTGATGGTGATTTTTATTTTGGTGATTTTAAAATGGATAGTTTAATTTATGAATCAACTTTAAGAAATAAGAATAAAAAAATTGCGGTATTAATAAGTAACCATACGGCAAGTGCAAGTGAATTTCTTGCTCTTGCGTTTAAATTTCAAGATGGAACCAAAACTTTTGGCTCAAAAACAATGGGTAAAACTTCAATCCTTAATTTTATTGAATTTAGAAGTAATGCAAAGTTGCTATTGGCCCAAGAATATTATTGTGATGAAGATAGCATTAAGGTCACGTCAGGAATTCTCCCTGATGTGCAATGTGACAGCACAGAGAGTTTGTCAAAAGCAATAGAATGGATAAAGTATAATTTATAGTGTTCCAGAAAACTAATCAATAATATGACGATAAAATCGCCAAGAGTAAATCTTTGATTTATCACTCTACTTTTTTTGTAACCCATAGTCATTCGCAAAAATCATAAGAAAAGCAGCAAGGTTTTAAATTTTAGCGATAATCAATAATAAAAAGTTTTTATGGACAATCTGATTACTTTTGTCACATGGTTCGTCTGAAATTTTTCGCCCCAAAACCCGACAAACTACAAAACAAAATCTACCTTGTAAAAACAATGAGTGAAACATTTTACATAAAGAACATGGTCTGTAACCGCTGCATAGCCTCAGTTTTGGATATTTTTGCTAAGGAAAACTACACGGTGGAATCCATAGAATTAGGCAAGGTAAACGCCGTTGCAGACAATAAAAGTAGTAAGGCCAATTTGGCCAATGATTTGAAGGAAACAGGATTTGAGCTTATCGATAATGAAACTGAAACACTTGTTGAGCAGATAAAAGTAAAATTGATAAGTAAAATAGAATCCGGGGAAACGGAACACCTCTTTCAATCGTTAGCGGAAGAATTTGGCAAGACCGAAACAGCTTTGAGCAAATTGTTCAGCAAATCTGAGGGCGTAACCTTAGAAAAATACACTATCAACCTAAAAATTGAAAAAGTAAAAGAATACATTCAGTTGGGACAGCTTAATTTCTCCGAAATAGCCTATACTCTAAACTATAAAACCAGTAGCCACTTGGCACGACAGTTCAAAAATTCCACCGGAATGTCCATGAGCGCATACAAAAACTTAGAAAGCTGGAATAGAAAGACCTTGGACCAAATTGTATAAATAAGAATCGTAATTGTGTAAACGATTCGCGCTACCTCTTAGTAATTTTACATTTTAAAATTAAGAGGAATGACACATACCTATCATATACACGGAATGACTTGTAACGGATGTCGCGGCCATGTGGAGCAAACGCTCTCCAAGGTCGCTGGGGTGACAAGTGCTTCTGTAAATTTGGAGAAAGAAGAAGCCGTCATTGAGATGGAATCTCATATTACTTTAGATACTTTTCAACAGGCGCTAAAAGATGATGGCGGTTCATACAGCATTCATGATCTAGGGGAAGGTCCACACCATGAGGCAGCTGAAAAACCCAAACTGCAGGGCAAGGGTACCGGCACTTTCTATTGCCCCATGCATTGTGAAGGTGATAAGACCTATGATGAAGCAGGTGATTGTCCCGTTTGTGGAATGGATTTAGTGGAAGAGCAAAATTTAAATGCGACATCTTCCGAGAAATGGACGTGCCCCATGCACCCAGAAGTTATCCGTGATGAACCGGGAAGTTGCCCTATTTGCGGTATGGACTTGGTACCTATGGAACCCGACCTTTCCGCAGAAGAGAAAACGTATAAAAAGCTCATAAACAAATTCTGGCTGGCACTCGGCTTTACGCTACCCATCTTTATCATTGCTATGAGCGAGATGATTCCGAACAATCCGCTATATGCCATTATGGAACAAAAATGGTGGAACTGGATACAGTTGGGACTTTCTATTCCCGTTGTGTTCTATGCCACGTGGATGTTTTTTGAACGCGCCTACCGAAGTATAAAAACATGGAACCTGAATATGTTTACCCTTATCGGTATTGGTGCCGGGGTGGCATGGCTTTTTAGTGTATTCGGAATGTTGTTTCCGGACTTTTTCCCACCACAGTTCAAAACGGAAACAGGTGCGGTGCACGTCTATTTTGAGGCGGCAACGGTCATACTTACTTTAGTGTTGATGGGCCAAGTGTTGGAGGCAAGGGCACATAGCAAAACCAATTCCGCCGTAAAAGAATTGTTGAAGTTAGCACCCAATAAAGCGGTACGCGTTGTTGATGGAAAAGAGGAAGAAGTTGCTATAGACCAAATCCAAAAAGGCGATGTGCTTCGTGTAAAACCAGGAGAGAAAATCCCGGTAGATGGTTTTATTGTTGAGGGAACGACCACTGTAGATGAATCTATGATTTCTGGAGAACCGCTTCCCGTAAATAAGGCGGAGAAAGATGAGGTCAGCAGCGGTACCATAAATGGCAACCAATCCTTTTTAATGAAGGCGGAAAAAGTGGGGAGTGAGACGCTGTTATCTCAAATCGTTCATATGGTTAACGATGCTAGCCGAAGCCGCGCTCCCATTCAGAAATTGGCAGATACGGTGTCCAGTTATTTTGTACCTGCTGTGGTGCTTATTTCTATAATTACATTTGTGGTATGGGCCATTTGGGGTCCTGAACCTGCGTATGTATATGCTTTGGTGAACGCAATTGCAGTTTTGATAATCGCTTGCCCTTGTGCTCTAGGTTTGGCAACGCCAATGTCCGTTATGGTGGGTGTGGGCAAAGGAGCTCAGAATGGGGTACTGGTCAAAAATGCCGAAGCTTTGGAAAAAATGTACAAAGTAGATATGCTGATTGTTGATAAAACGGGAACGATTACCGAAGGAAAGCCCACCGTGGAAGCCATTGGCACGTCTAAAGGCGAATATTCCGAAAAAGAAATATTGCAGTTAATAGCTTCTTTGAACAGTTCCAGTGAACATCCTCTTGCGGAAGCTACCGTAACATACGGGAAAGAACAAGGCGTAGAAATCTTGAAGACCGATAGTTTTAATGCCGTAACCGGAAAAGGGGTAGAAGGTAAAATAGAAGGGAAGAAAGTTGCTTTGGGCAATTTAAAAATGATGGAGCATGCAAAGGCCTCTTTAGGAGCAAACCTGAAGCATGAAGCCAACGAGCAACAGAAAAAAGGCAAAACGGTATCGTATTTATCCGTAGGTGAGCAGGTGGTGGGTTATGTTGTTATTGGCGATAAAATCAAAGAAACAAGTGCTCAAGCAATTCAGGCTCTTCAGGAGAAGGGTATAGCTGTGGTAATGCTAACAGGAGATAATCATGATACCGCCAAAGCAGTTGCCAAAGAACTTAAGCTTGCGGATTTTAAAGCAGGAATGCTTCCTGAGGACAAGTTGAACGAGGTAAAAAGGTTGCAAGAACAAGGTAAGGTAGTCGCTATGGCAGGTGATGGAATAAACGATGCCCCAGCGTTGGCAAAAAGCGATGTGGGTATAGCTATGGGAACCGGAACCGATGTGGCTATAGAAAGTGCGATGATAACTTTGGTAAAAGGCGATTTGCACGGTATTGTAAAAGCAAGAAATTTAAGTGAGGCCGTAATGAAGAACATCAAGCAAAACCTGTTTTTTGCCTTAATCTATAACACCGTTGGTATTCCTATTGCCGCAGGAGTTTTGTTTCCTGTATTCGGTCTTTTATTATCACCAATGATAGCTGCTCTTGCCATGAGTTTTAGTTCCGTTTCTGTAATTGCGAATGCATTGAGGCTAAGAACAGTAAAAATAGATAGTTGATAATGGTCCTGGTTTAAAGTTGCGTCTAGATAAATCCCTTAGAATTGTTTTAAAGAAGAGAGCGCTTACATGCAAATGATATAAAATTGTCTGTAGGGGTTCTCTTTTATGCCAAATAAATATTGATTTGCAACAACAGAATTTGCCCTATAAGCCATAAGGAAGTATATTTAAGTTATATTTGTCGCACTCATTTCTAGTGATTTGGATAAAAAACAAACGACCTTAAAGGATATTGCCGCGAAACTTAATGTTTCTATTTCTACCGTTTCTAGAGCATTACAGGGCAATACCCGCATCAGCGCACAAACCCGGGAAAAAGTTCTTGAACTGGCGCAAGAGTACAATTATTTTCAGACCAAGCATATCAACCCCTTTTCTAAAAAGAAGATACAAGCGGTAGGGGTTATTGTACCGAGTATAAAGTATCACCTCTATGCCATGGCCATTTCAGGTATTGAGGAAGTACTGGAAAAACACCAGATGCAGATAATCATCTGTCAATCGAACGAGTCGTACGAGCGAGAAAAAATATTGGTCAAAGAATTGATGGACATAGGAGTGTCTGGACTCATAGTTTCTCTGGCAAGCGAAACCAAAGAGTTCGACCATTTTCTGGAAGCTAAAAAAAGAAAAATACCATTGGTGTTTTTTAACCGCCTTTGCGATGAGGTCGAATCGGACAAGGTAATCATCGATAATTTTAAAGCGGCCTACGATGCAACCCAACATTTAATATCAGTAGGGTGTAAACGCATTGCCTATATTGGAGGACCAGAAATGCTACAGATAAGCTCTACCCGTCTTTTGGGTTATAAAAAGGCATTGATAGATGCCGATATTCCTGTAGATGATAAGTTTATTGAAAACACCAATTTTACGCGAGAAGGAAATCTAAGTACGGCCAGAAAACTATTGTACTCCCCGGAACATGCAGACGGGGTGCTGGCATTTAGTGATCAAGTAGCAATAGGGGTAATGCTCGCCGCAAAAGAGCGAGGCTTGAAAATGGCCGAAGATATTGCGATTATCGGCTTCAATAATGAGCCTATAGATGAGCTTTTGGAACCCTCTCTTACCAGTATAGATCAGCCCAGTTATGAAATGGGTGTAGAATCTGCAAAACTAATTCTAGATAGAATCGAAAACTACGAAAAGGAAGATTCACGTAAGGTCTTAAAATCAGAATTGGTGATTCGTAATTCTACGAACAAGAATAGATCATAGCTTCCTAGCCTTTCAATACTTTTCCGTATTTATTTTCATTAATCTGTCTTTTCGCAGGAATCAAGTGAAATAATTTCTTGGTCAAATATCTTTTTTGATTTAGAACAAAATTTTGCGCATAAATGTAACTTTCTTTAGGTAATTATATAGCGTTTTGTTCAGTATTTTATATATATTTATCGAAAATTCATTATATATCTGAAATAAAGTGATGTTTTGTGCAATTTTTGCGCAAAACATAATTCAACTACAATTACAAAAAATAAAATGGGAAAAACGTACAACATCGCTGTTGTTAATGGCGACGGCATTGGGGCTGAAATAGTTCCTGCCGGAGTTTCCGTGCTAGATGCGGTAGCAAAGAAATTCGGATTTAATTTAGATAAACAGGAGTTTCCTTTTGGAGCAGGTTATTTTAAGGAGCACGGCAAGTTTATGTCAGACGATGCTCTTGAAACTTTAAAGGAATTTGATGCTATATATTTCGGCGCCGTAGGCTTAACGGATGTTGATGATACCCTTCCGGCAAGAGATTATACATTTCGCGTAAGGACCTCTTTTCAACAATATGTGAATTACCGCCCCGTGAAGTTATTTCCGGGAGTTGAAAGTCCGTTGCGCTACAAAACGGAAAAGGATATTGACTTTGTTGTAGTGCGCGAAAACAATGAAGGCGAGTTTGTTCAGAGTGGAAAAATCATGCATGGCGACAAACCGGGCGGAATGGCAATGGATACCAGTATTTTCACTAGATTCGGTATTGAACGTATTGCGCATTATTCTTTCAAATTGGCACGTAAACGTAATAATAAGGTTACCAATGTAACCAAGTCCAACACACTTATCAATAGCCTTGCCTATTGGGACAGTGTAATTGCGGAGGTGGCACAAGAATACCCAGATGTTGAATACAATAAAATGTATATTGACAATGCATCGGCGAGTTTTGTTTTGCGTCCAGAGATTTTTGATGTTATTTTGACAACCAACCTTTTTGGAGATATCCTTTCTGATTTAGGAGGAGCCGTTATGGGTAGTTTGGGTCTCGGTGGAAGTGGAAATATCAATCCAGAAAAGGATTTTCCTTCTATGTTCGAGCCTATTCACGGTTCTGCTCCCGATATTGCGGGTCAGAATATAGCCAATCCTATCGGCCAGATTTGGTCTGCAGCCATAATGTTAGATCATTTGGGAGAAACCGAAGCGGCAAAAGATATTATGGCAGGTATAGAAGCTACAACGGCAAAAGGAAATCTAACAAAAGACCTTCGCGGTACGGCATCAACGTCTGAAGTGGCCGCCAGCGTAGTGGAGTATATTAATGCTACAAAATTGTCAAGCATATAATCAGAATGACGGATAAAAAAATTATTGACCTTACTTTGCCCATTCAATCCGGGGATAAAGGCGTGACCATCGATAAGGCCAAAACCTTGGCCGAAGACGGGTGGAATGCCACCACTTTACACTTGTATTCGCATAGTGGTACCCATATGGACGCTCCGTTGCATTTTGAGGTCAATGATCAAACGATAGATGAAATTCCGGTTGACCGGTTTGTTTCTGAGGCATGGGTAGTAAACCTTTTGGGTATTCAGCCTAAGGAATCCATTACCGTAGCGCATTTGGGATCGGTGGCAGAAAAGCTCGTAAATGGCCAAAGCATTCTCTTGCATACAGGATGGAGTAAAAAAGTAGGGACAGAAGAATATCGTGACGCCCTCCCTAGAATCAGCCCTGAATTGGCGCATTGGTTGGGAGAAAAAAAGGTGAATATTCTGGGTGTTGAACCCCCTTCTGTGGCGGATGTCAATAATATTCAAGAAGTGACCGAGGTGCATACCATTTTAATGAAAAACGATATAATTATTGTTGAGGGTTTAACAAATCTAGAGTCAATTTCACAGTCTAAAATCACCCTTGTGGCCCTTCCGTTGAAGGTAAAAAATGGTGACGGGGCACCTGCCCGTATAATTGCCATTCAAAACTAATTCGCAATGTCTCACCAAACACTTTTAGAATCGATTAAAGATGGGGAAGGCTTGCGTGGCCATGAGTCTGAGGTACGTGCTGAGCTAGCAAAAAACCCAAAATTGATCGTTGTTTTAGATGATGACCCAACAGGAACACAAACGGTGTACGATGTTCCGGTGATTACAGAATGGACGGAGGATATATTGGAAAGAGAACTTTTGGCCAGTCCTGTTTTTTTTATACTCACCAATTCTAGAAGTTTACAAGTTAATGAAGCCAATGCACTTGGGGAACTACTGGGAAGTAGATTGCAGAAATTGGCGGAGAAGCATCAAAAGAAACTAATTATTATCAGCCGAAGTGATTCCACGCTCAGAGGGCATTATCCTGATGAGGTCGATGCGCTGGAAAAAGGAATGGGCCTTAGGCATTCAAAGCAGTTATTGGTTCCTGCTTTTTTTGAAGGTGGTCGCTATACGTATGATGATATTCATTATGTAAAAGAAGGGAACGATTTTATCCCTGCAGCGGAAACTCCTTTTGCAAAAGACAATACATTCGGTTATACGTCATCCAATTTAAAAGACTGGATAGTAGAAAAATCAGAAGGGAAAATAGACCGAAATACTATCGATAGTATTTCGGTGAAAGAATTGCGAACTATATCATCCGAAGAAATAAAAACAAGAATTGAACAGCCAAATACCACACACTTGGTGATAAATGCCACGTCTTATGCAGATTTGCAGGTGATGGCACTTGCTGCTTTACAATGCAATGCACCCTTACTTTTTAGAACGGCGGCCTCATTTGTAAATGCCATTTCTGGTATTGACATAAAACCGTGTTTGAAGAAAGATGAAATTTTAATTGATCCATCTTCAAATGGTGCGTTAATCGTGGTGGGTTCCTATGTGCCTAAGACTACAGCTCAACTGGCTTACATTAAAGAATATGGCGATGCCAAATTTCTAGAGTTAGATGTAACCAATGTTTTTAATATTGACCTTTTCTGTAAAGAATTGGTGCTGTTGGTGGATAAGATAAATTTTAATATTAAGTCCGGTCGGGACGTAGTTGTTTTTACTAGTAGAAAAGTAGTAAAAGGAGCCACAAAACAAGAAAGCCTGGAAATTGTAAATCGGGTTTCCAACGCTCTTATCTCCATTGTAAAAAAGATAAGGATTAGGCCCAAATATATTCTGGCAAAGGGAGGGATCACATCAAGTGATGTAGCTACAAAAGGTCTCAATGTACGTCGTGCAAATGTTCTTGGGCAAGTGCTTAAAGGTGTGCCGGTTTGGCAATTGGACCAGAAGTCAAAATTTCCAGATATGCCTTACATCGTGTTTCCAGGGAACGTGGGAGATGATAAGGCGTTGTATGAATTAATCACGGTATTGAAATAAAAAAATATGAAGACTCAGGGCTATTTTCCAAAGCGGTATTTTATGGTTTTAGGCACATTTTTATTGGCCTTACTGCTTTATGTAGACCGTGTTTGTATCTCAGTGGCAAAAGACCCAATTTCTGATATGCTCAGTTTGAGCGATAAACAGATGGGTTGGGTGCTAGCAGCATTTTCCTTGGGATACGCCCTTTTCCAAACTCCGGCAGGCATGCTGTCAGATGCTTTGGGACCACGAAAAGTGCTTTCGGCCATCGTGGCCATTTGGTCCGTTTTTACGGCTTTAACAGGTGCAGCCTTCAATTTTATATCGCTTTTGGTGGTGCGGTTTCTTTTTGGAGCGGGAGAAGCGGGTGCTTTTCCTGGAATGTCAAGAGCAATTTATACGTGGATTCCTTTACAGGAAAGGGGCCTAGTTACTGGCATTAATTTTTCTGGTTCTCGATTGGGAGCGGCATTTGCGCTTCCTGCGGTAGCATGGTTGATCGATAGCTTCGGATGGAGGACTTCTTTTGTTATTCTCGGGGTTGTGGGCGTAGTTTGGGCGGCCGCTTGGTTTCTGTTTTTTAGGGATACTCCAGAGGAGCATTCCGGCGTTTCCGAACATGAAAAAGAGTTTATTTTATCTACAAGACAACAGCAAGATGCTAGTGTAAAGGCCGAAAAAATAAATATGGGCGACCTGCTAAAATCAAAAAATATATGGTTGGCCATGGGGCAGTATTTCTGCAGCAATTTTACTTTTTTCTTTGCCTTGACCTGGCTGTTCCCGCATGTGAAAAGTGAGTACGGGCTCAATACTATGGAAGCCGGTTTTTATACCGCGATTCCATTAATATTTGGTGCTTTTGGTAACTGGACCTCCGGCGCACTGAGTGATCGTATCTACAAGAAAGGAAATTGGGATAAGTCGCGAATCCTCCCGGCATCTATTGGTTTTTTTCTTGCTGCACTCGGACTAGTAGGAAGTATTTATATGGATTCCGTGGAAGGTGCAATCTTATGCTTGAGCCTTGCGATTTTTGGTGCCGATATGACCTTACCATCCTCATGGGCCTTTTGTGTGGATATCGGAAAAGAACATTCAGGTGCCGTATCGGGAACGATGAATATGGCGGGAAATATTGGTGCTTTTTTGACCGCTTTGGCATTTCCGTATCTACAATCTTGGACGGAATCTACAACTCCATTTTTTGTGGTGGGCGCATTATTGAATACTATTGCAATCGTAATGTGGTACAACATGAAACCCCAAAGACATTTTACTACCTACTAAACAGGAAACATGGCAAAATTAAAAGGCGTTTGTATAGGAGCGGGTTACTTTAGTCAGTTTCATTTTGAAGCATGGCAAAGAATAGATCAGGTAGAAATTGTAGGGGTTTGTGATGCCGTCAAAGAACGTGCGGAAGAAATCGTAAAGATGTATGGGTTTAAAAGGGCCTATGCCGATGTTGAAGAAATGTTCCGCCTAGAAAAGCCGGACTTTGTAGATATCATTACACCTCCTGAAAGCCATTTGGAACTCTGTAAATTGGCAGTGGCACATACTATTGATATTATTTGTCAAAAACCTTTGGCACCCACATTAGAAGAAGCCCGCGAGATAGAATCCCTTATTGCTGCATCTAACGTTAGAATGATGGTGCACGAAAATTTCCGGTTTCAACCTTGGCACCGTGAACTTAAAAAATTACTGGAAACTAATGTAATAGGCGACAAATTGCACACCATAAACTTGCGTATGCGTATGGGCGATGGTTGGCAAACGGACGCTTACATGAACCGTCAACCTTATTTTAGGGAAATGGAGCGCTTGCTTATTTATGAAACAGGAATTCATTTTATTGATGTGTTCCGATATTTGGCAGGGGAAATTACCGAAGTCTATGCAAAATTGAGGACGCTAAACAGCAACATAAAGGGTGAAGATTTTGCTTGGGTACATTTTGATTTTGAAAATGGGGGATTAGGGTTTTTAGATGCCAACAGGTACAATGAAAATACTTCCGAAGATCCAAGGTTAACTTTTGGTGCCGTGCTTATTGAAGGAGATAAAGGCAGCTTGAGACTTTACGATGATGGAAAGATTACGATTCAGCTTCTTGGGGAGAATGAAAAGGAGTATGAATATAGCTTTAATAATCAGAATTTTTCGGGGGATTGTGTTTTTGCCACGCAACAACATTTTGTATTGAATCTCATTTCTGAAACTCCTTTTGAAACCGATGTTGCCAATTATATTCCCAACATTTTGATACTGGAAAAAATCTACGAATCCAGTAAAAATGGAGTCCCGGTAAAAATCTAGATTATATCGCTTTTCGTCTTCATTATTATTGATGGATTCATGTAAATACTTGCCGTATTTTCACTGTAAGAAAACCACCTTAAGAACGACCAATATTTCCCTTTAAATTTAAAATTTCTTTAGTGTGCTGAACTACATGGATTTAGTTCATTGGCATGAGGGTTTTAGGTTTTAAAGGTGATTTATTCTTTAATTTTGAAGATAAGAAGACATGAAAGAAATGAAAACACCATATTCCATATTAGAATTAGCAACCGTCGGTGCAGGTTTTAAGCCAAAAGAAGTTTTTGACAATAGTCTAGAATTGGCACAAAAGGCCGAGGAGTTCGGTTACAACCGCTTTTGGTTGGCAGAACATCATAACATGTTGAGCATAGCCAGTTCTGCCACCTCAGTGCTTATGGGACATATTGCCGGTGGAACACAAAAAATAAGAGTGGGTTCTGGAGGGATTATGTTACCCAACCATTCGTCTTTGCTCATTGCTGAGCAGTTTGGTACTTTGGCATCCTTATACCCCAATAGAATAGATTTAGGGTTAGGGAGGGCACCTGGAACAGATCAAACCACTGCAAGTGCTATTCGACCGGATAGAATGCAGGCGGTATACCGTTTTCCCGAAGAATTGCACAATATTCAAAAATACTTTTCTAAAGAGAATCAGCATGCAAAAGTTAGGGTGCCTTTAGCGGAAGGGGTCGATGTGCCTATGTATATTTTGGGTTCTAGTACGGACAGCGCACATTTGGCGGCAAAAGAAGGTTTGCCTTATGTGTTCGCAAGTCATTTTGCACCCGCTCATCTTATGGAGGCGCTGAATATTTACTATAATAGTTTTCAGCCTTCTAAATATCTAGAAGAGCCTTATACTATGGCGGGCATAAATGTAATTGCTGCCGAAACCGATGCGGAGGCCGAGACCATTTCAACTTCTATGTTACGTTTAATATTAGGTGTATTGACCGGTAAGATTGATTATATGCAGCCACCGGTAAAGATGACAGCTGAGCTTAAACAAATTTCGGTAGACCCTGCTTTTCAACGGATGTTGAAATATGCTTTTGTAGGGAATAAGACTACCGTAAAACAGCAAACGGAGGAATTTATTAAACAGACCGGTGTAAACGAAGTCATTGCGGTTTCACATATTTATAATCAGGAAGACCGTATCAATTCATTCCGACTTTTTTCTGAGGTTATGAAAGAGCTGTAACAACAGTAAAGTTCTTAGGGTTTATTTTTGACCATACAATACTGATAAAGAAAGGTTTTTAATCGTTTGAATTAATAAAAATAGAATTGATTATCTTTCTTTGACTGTTGTAAACCAACCAAAAATGGAGTTGTCGAAGATTCTTTTAGCCGGACTCGTAGGAACCTCCCTAATGACTGCTTTCAGTTATTTGGTTGGCCACGTTTGCGATTCTGAACTTGGAGAGCCTAAATTGCTCAATAGGTTTTTGAATGGCTCAAAACGTCTAGATATTGAAGTAGGCGACGAAAGTATGTTGGGATGGCTGTTTCATTACTTGACGGGATTCCTTTTTGCCAATGCTATATCCCTTTATTTTAACCTGACCGAAAACCACCCTACATATGGTCTAGCGGTTATTTTGGGCTGTATTTTGGGGCTTTTTGGAGTTTTGGGTTGGGTAATTATGATCCGCCTTCATAGCTCTCCTCCTAAAATGAACCTTCAACTTTTTCTTTTGCAACTCGTGGGAGCACATGTTGTTTTTGGCTTAGGAGCAACTTTGGTGTTCAGATTTTGGGAGGCATGTACTGTGATGTAGGCAATAGCTATCTGTCCTTATCTTTTTTGTTGACTAGACCTTTTGTGAATTCGTTTAAGGTTTCCACTTTTTCCTCAAAATCCCCTTTGATGGTTTTTCTAAACTCGTTAAGGTTTTGTACTAGATCATCTATATTTTCAGGAATGACATCTTCAAAAAACTGACGTAAACGCTTTGCGGTCGTTGGGGATTTTCCGTTTGTGGAAATAGCCACTTTTACATTTCCCTTGGTGACGATTCCGCCCATATAAAAATCGCAGAAAGGTGGGTTGTCCGCCACATTTACCAATATACTCTGTGCCCTGCAATCATGATAAACTTGCTCGTTAACTTCAACCTTGTCCGTTGTAGCCACTACCATGTGTTTCCCTTCTAAAAAAGTTTTGTCATAGTCGCTAGTATGCATCGTAATATCAAACTTTTTAGCTAGGGCAATGGTTTCTTCCCTGAACATGGGCGATACCATTTCAACTTGTGCACTAGGGCTTGACTTTAGCAAAAACGTTAACTTTTCCAACGCCACGTTTCCGCCGCCTATGATTAAAATATTTAGATTCGATACTTTAAGAAATACCGGGTACAGTTCATTCCGCTCCATGTTCTTCTGCTTGTTTTTCTGTTTTGTAATTGATGGTGACACGTGTTCCTTCGCCAGGAATGGAATTTATAAACAACCTTCCGTTTATATAATCTATACGTTCTTTCATGAAAAAGAGGCCCATTCCACCTTCGCTGTTGTTCTTTGGTACTTTTCCTAATATAGAGTCATCAAAACCTTTGCCATCGTCATCAATAACTATACTTAAAATTTCGTCCTGAAATCTAATGGTTACCAAAATATAATTTGCTTCGGCATATTTAATGGCGTTATTCACCGCTTCCTGCACCACACGATACATATTGGTTTCTGCCAGTGAATCAAACCGTAGGTGTTCATCGGTCTTATTGTCGAATAAAACCGTTTTTCCTGTCAGTTTTGAAAGTTCTGCCGTCATTTTTTGAAGCGCAGGAAAAATACCGTGATCACTAAGCTCGGGGGGAGTTAGGTTAAAAGTGGCAGTACGTACCCCCTTGATCAAATCTGATGTCAAGGATTTTAGATACGCTATTTTTTCTTCCGTTTTTTCTTGGTTCTGAGGATCAATAGATTCAATATTGAATTTTAGTGCGGTCAGCATTTGCCCAATTCCGTCATGAATGTCTTTGGCAATACGCTTACGCTCTTCTTCTTGGCCTTCTACAATTTGGCTAGCCTGCACTTTTTTCTGAAGCATACGAGCTTCAAAATTCTGTTGTGTAAGTTGCTCAACCTTTATGCTGTTCTCCTTGCGTTCCGTTACGTCCGAGCATAGGATAAGTATACTCTGTTGCCGGCTGGATTTATGCATGGGAACGATAGACATATCTAGCCAAAAACTTTTTCCTTTTGGAGTGGTTATCTTTATTTCTTCCGTACGGATTACATTTTTTCTGTTGTTTTTTAAAACCTCTCTAAGATATTCTTGTTGGCCGGGATCAGCGGTTAGAATTTCGGACAACGGCTTGTTCAGTTGATTTTCGGTAATACCTAGTAGGTCCAGAAATTTTTTACTTATAAAAACAACGCTACCATCTTTTCTGGCACTTGCAAACAGAGCGGCATTATCAATAACAAAGTTTAATTCTTGTAGCTCCTGCAATGATTTTTCTTTCTCCGTGTATAGGCTTAGGGTTTCCTTTGCCTGATGCTCGGACTGGGCCCTACTTTCTATTAAATTGGCAATGGTTTTTCTTATTTGTATGGAAAGAGGTCTAAAAATGAACACAATTTCAAGTAGTAATATGAGTAGTGAAATTACGAGTAGCAGATATTCTTTTCGCTTCAGGTTTTTAAGTTGGGCCTTGCTACGTTCATCATATTGATTCACAATATCATCCATTAACTGAAGAAAGTTATTTTCATTTTTTAGAACTACGTCAACATTATGTTCCAGCCCAGCCGTGTTGAGACTCTGGTTGTTAAAGGATGTAATTATGGTTTCCGCAGCTTGTACCATAACGGAATGATGGGGTTCAAGTTTTTTGAACAACATCAGTATTTCAGGGTCTCTCTCGGCAGGAATACCTATTGCTTCGTCACCGTTTTGAAGTGCTAAATGCGAGTGTTTCCATATAGAGATGGTTTTGGAAAGTGCGTTGATTTTGGGCTTGATTTCTCCATTGGGAAAGGCGTTCTTAATCAGCAACAATTCTTTGGTCAGCTTTTGACTGTAGGCCCTTTGAAACCCTGCTACATTAATTACCCTAGAATCGCTAAGTTGGGAGTCTAGGTGGGATTGTATAAGAATTTGTGCCACAATAATCGTAAGCGCAATACCTGCCAATGCCAATAAGTACCATTTTCTGATACTCAGAAAAGTTTCGGAATCTAGCGGTAACCGATTTTTGTTTATTGGCATAGAATGTATTTAAGCGTCAGGAAACGTTTACTCAGCTATAGCCTTTGAAACTAGTTCTAACGATTTTTGTGAAAGTGGCAGTTGCAATGCAGCATTATGGCCATCTTCAGACATTTTTCTCCAAGTTTTCTGTAGAATATCTATTACTTTGGCATCTTCATGTTCAGAAGCAAATGGTTCAAAATAATGCTCTAAAAACACCAAACAAATAACATCCTCCAATGTTTGGGTATCCTCATTTTTCTTCAGTTGCTTTTTCTCTAGTAAAAAGGCCACTTTATCAATAGTTTCCTTGTTGTAACCTACTTCCTCTAATATGGAAGCTGCTTTTTTCGCATGGAATTTTTTTAGGTCCTGGCGCCATTTTAGATATCCTGTACGGTTCATTTCATAGGATTCCCGAGGAATTTCCCAGCGACAGATGTGTTGGCACCTTGCCGTTAGTTGTAAAGCTTCCGAGGCGTTGGGTGCAAAATCGTTCAATTTTTCCGTCATCCGAAGAGCATAAAGCAATTCTTTTGGGTAGGTTTTCCCAGAGGGAACGGTTTCTGTATGTGGGTCTTTTTCATTCGCCTTATCAAACAATGAAAAGGCTTGCTGTAATTTATCGGGCGATGTCATAGCGTAAATTTTGGCCCTAATATACGAATACCGTGAAACCTAGTACAGTTCTATGAAATCACTTTGTTCAACTCTTAAGAATTAAGGCTATTTTCGGGTGATTTTACACTTTTCTTATTTACCTGCTTACGTACTAGTCTGCAAAACCAACATACACAAAATCGTCCTCTATCTTAACGGGATAGGTGGCAATAGCATCAAGGCTTCCGTTTAGATTTTCGCCTGTTTTAAGCGAAAAGGTGTTTTTATGAAGCGGACATGCAACTTTGGGCTGCATATCTTCCTCTCCGATCATACCTCTAGAGAGTACCATCTCCATTTTATGCGGACATAGATTTTGGCATGCGTACCATGTGCCTTGGCGCGTAAAATTGAAAACGGCAATCTGTTTGTCCTTATACTTTATGCAAGCTCCACCGTTTTTCGGAAATTTTAGTGCTGGTCCTGCTTTGAACCAGACTTTTACATGAGCTGCTTGTACCGTTTCGTATGTGCTTAAATTTGCAATCATAATTTTGTGTTTTAAGTTTGAGATTTCACTGAACGGAAAATAATTTCAAAGGATTACGCCCACTCTTTAGGCATTTTTTGTTCCCGAAGTGATACAAATTCAATGTTATCGTCCGGCTCGTCCGAATTAATGAAATGCGTATAACGCTCCCTTATCTCTGGTGTCTCTACGGCTTCTTTCCATTCGCACTTATAGGTGTTAACAAAATTCTGCATGTCCGTGTCCAATTCATCTACAATCCCTAGAGAATCATTAATTACCACATTTTTTAGGTAGGTTATGCCACCTTCCAGCTTTTCTAACCACGCTGCCGTTCGCGTAAGTGGTGGAGCAGTTTTTATGTAGAACATCATGAAGCGATCTACGTATTTTATGGCGGTTTCTTTATCTACTTTTTCAGCTAGTAATTCGGCATGTCTTGGAGTGGCTCCGCCATTTCCACCTACGTAGACGTTCCATCCGCCTTCAACGGCTATAAAACCGAAATCTTTGCAACGTGCTTCAGCACATTCACGGATACATCCAGAAACTCCTCCTTTAAATTTGTGTGGAGAACGAATGCCTTTGTACCTGTTTTCAATTTCAATGGCAAAACTTACGCTTTCGTCCATTCCATAGCGGCACCATGTGGAGCCTACACAACTTTTTACCGTACGCAGTGATTTTCCATAGGCTTGTCCCGTTTCAAATCCTTCGGCTATGAGTTCTTCCCAAATAAGTGGAAGCTCGTGCAGTTTTGCCCCGAACATATCTATTCGTTGCCCCCCTGTAATTTTAGTGTACAGGTCGTATTTCTTGGCAATTCTACCCAAAGCCATTAATTGTTTAGGCGAGATTTCTCCCCCGGCAACCCGTGGTACAACAGAGTAGGTTCCGTTTCGTTGTATATTGGCCAAATAACGGTCGTTACTATCCTGAATGGTTTCTTGTCGGTTTGCCGTTTCATTATAGATACTGGCAAAAATTGAAGCGGCGGCTGGTTTACAAACTTCGCAGCCGTGACCCTTGCCCACTTCATCTAGCAATTGGTCGTAATCTTGAATACCTTTAAGTTTTACGATATCAAATAGTTCTTGACGCGAATAGTCAAAATGCTCACAAATACTTTCCTTAACGGTTTTTCCTAGTGTTTTTAGACTTTCCTTCACCAAATCTGCAACCATAGGTTTACAACCCCCGCAACCGGTAGTGGCTTTAGTGGCTTTTGCTACATCTTTAACGGTTTCGTTACCGTCATCAATAACGGAACAACAAACGGCACCTTTGGTAACAGCTTCGCAAGAACAGATTACGGCCGTATCCGGTAAATCCATGGCACTACCAAAAGCCGAACCACCTTCGCCTCTGGTGCCAACAATGAGCTCTTCGGCATTATCCGGTAATGGAATATTGTTCAGGTACATTTGGTGTAGGATGCTATAATCTTCGGCATCGCCTACCATAATACCACCTAACAGTGTTTTGCCATCTAGGCTTACATTTATACGCTTGTAGAGTCCTTTGGTCTTGTTTTCGTAAATAATGGAAAGTCCTTTTTCCGCAGGCATATAAGGAACACCAAAACTTGCAACATCTACCCCAATTAGTTTCAGCTTGGTAGACATATCTATTTCCGAACTCATTAAAACTTCATTGTTTTCTATAATCTGGTTCACGGCTACTTCTGCCATTTCATAACCCGGAGCAACCAGGCCGTATATCATTTGATTATAAAGAGCAACTTCTCCAATAGCGTATATATTGGGGTCTGAAGTTTGCATTCTGTCATTTACCACAATACCGCCACGGACGCCCATTGCCAGGTTACAGGTTTTGCCAAGTTCATCTCGTGGACGGATCCCGGCAGAAACTACTAGCATATCAACTTCAAGGGAATCATCCTCTCCAAAGTCCATTCCTGTAATGGCCCCATCACCTAAAATTCTATTGGTAGCCTTTCCTAAATGAATGTTGATGCCTATGTTTTCTAGGGTTAGCTGTAGAACATTGCTACTTCTGGAATCTAATTGTCTGGGCATTAATTTGGGCGCGAACTCCACTACGTGAGGTTCTAGACCCATATCCATTACAGCTTTTCCTGCCTCTAAACCTAAAAGACCACCGCCCAATATGGCTGCACGGCCATTGGGTTTCGCTGCTTTTATTTTTTCGGCATACCCTAGCATAGCTTCTAAATCCTCTATGGTACGGTATACAAATACGCCCTCTTTTTCCACTCCGTTTATAGGAGGGACAAACGGACTTGAACCTGTAGCCAGGACTAGGTAGTCATATTTATATTCTTTATCACTTCCCGTGGTTATGGTTTTTGTTTTACGGTGTATATCCGTAACACGTTCGTTTACCACAAGTTCTATATTGTTTTCGGCATACCAACTAGCGGGAGCTAGTTCCAATGCTTTTGCATCTCTGTTTCCAAAAAACTCGCTGAGGTGTACGCGATCGTATGCGGCACGGGGCTCCTCTCCGAAAACAATAATCTTAAAATTTTCTGATTCTTCTTTAGCTGCGATTTTCTCACAGAACTTATATCCGACCATGCCGTTACCGACAACAATAATAGTTTTCATAGGCTTCGATTTTAAACTACTTAGCAATATTACGTATTAATACGTATATATTTACTGTTTTTATGAAAATAATTACGTAGTTTTGTTGAGGAATTACTAATACAACCCTTTAATAATGTTAGGTATGGAAACAGTTAGAGAACCAATAGTTACCTTAATAGGAGCAGGCCCAGGAAGCGCAGACCTTATAACAGTTAGGGGTTTGGTGGCTTTAAAGGCTGCGGATGTAGTGTTGTATGACGCATTAATTGATGAGGACCTATTATTACAGATTGATGAAAGTATACCTAAGATATACGTAGGCAAACGATGCGGTAAACATTCGTTCACACAAGATGATATTAACATGCTCATAGTTGAAAAAGCGTTTGAATACGGTCATGTGGTTCGTTTAAAAGGGGGAGACCCTTTTGTATTCGGTAGGGCTCATGAAGAAATTGATTATGTAGAATCTTTTGGTATTCCGGTAACGGTCGTTCCCGGAGTGTCAAGTGCAATAGCGGTGCCTTCCAGTCAGGGTATACCCATGACGCGCAGAGGTGTAAGTAGTAGCTTTTGGGTAATGACTGCAACAAAACGTGATGGCTCCTTTTCGGAAGATTTAAAGTATGCCTCCCAGTCTTCTGCAACTATGGTGATTTTGATGGGAGTAAGAAAGTTAAAAGAAATATCAGCTGAAGTCAGTAAATATAAAGGTTCATTAACTCCTATGGCTGTTATTCAAAATGGTACAATGCGTAATGAGACTTGTAAGGTAGGAACTTTGGGCAGTATAAATTCTGAGATTTCGGATATAGATTTATCTAAGCCCGGTATTATTGTAATAGGAAATGTAGTCGCGGAACATCCATCTTTTTTTGAGGAAGAGGTACAGCGCGTACTGCATTCGGGTATGTAAAATGATACGGTTCAGAGCGCGATACATATAGTACATAATTCGCTAAAATCGCTGCATATATTGCTTATTACAGGCAGTGTATACAGCGATTTTTTTAGATATAATTCGATATTATCAAATTTTCCTAGTCTTTTTTTGGAATAACTGATTTTTCTCCGCTTCCACCTTCTATCCTCGTAAAAATACTTAGAATTTAGGCGATATTTTAGATAATACGTAGTAATACGTATAAATATACGTAGTTTTGAGTATCGTTAAACTTTAAACATCAGTATTATGGAAACTCAATCTAAAAAAGCGACCAGCTTAAAACTGACCGATATTAAAAGTGTGCCAATTCGTACATTTTGGATTACTTCAATAGCGTTCTTTATTTGCTTTTTTGCTTGGTTCGGTATTGTGCCATTTATGCCGGACGTTGTAAAGGACTTAGGGCTGACCCCTGAACAAAAATGGAATTCCATTATTTTGGCAGTAACAGGAACGGTATTCGCAAGGTTGCTAATTGGTAAATTATGTGATAAGTACGGCCCAAGAATATGTTACACCTATTTATTGATTTTGGGCGCTATACCTGTAATTCTACTTGGGTTTGTGCAAACCCCGACACAGTTTTTAATCTGTCGTTTGTTTATAGGTTTTATTGGGGCATCGTTTGTAATTACTCAGTTTCATACTTCAATCATGTTTGCATCTAATATTGTGGGTACAGCAAATGCAACATCTGCCGGATGGGGAAATTTAGGTGGTGGAGCAAACCGTTTAGGTATGCCGTTGATTGCCGCTGCGGTGGTGAGTTTTGGAGTTGCCGATGAGGTTGCTTGGAGATATTCAATGATGATTGCGGGTGTAATTGCTATGCTTATGGGGCTAGTGTACTACTTTTTTACACAAGACACCCCAGAAGGTAATTTTGCCCAACTCAAGAAGGAAGGTAAAATGCCGACACTTAAAAAAGATGAGGAAAGCTTTGCAAGCGTATTAAAAGATTATAGAGTGTGGATTTTGTTCGTCATTTATGCAGCTTCATTTGGAATGGAGCTTACCGTCTATGGAACGATGGACGATTACTTACAGAATACATTTGGACTCACCCGAACCACGGCAGGAAATCTGGTACTCTCGTTTGCATTGATGAATATTTTTGCCAGAACATTGGGAGGCTTTTTTGGGGATAGATTTGGGAAGTTAAAAGGCCTAAGAGGAAGAGTTATGTTTTTAGCTCTTATTCTTGCTATTGAGGGCTGTATGTTGACCATTTTTTCAACAACAACAAGTATTGCGTTCGGTATCTTATTTTTGATTGCCTTTAGTTTGTCTGTTCAAATGGCTGAAGGAGCTACTTTTTCAGTAGTACCGTTTATAAACAAAAAAGCTATTGGTTCTATCTCTGGTATTGTGGGTGCGGGTGGTAATGTAGGGGCTTTTGTGGCTGCTATGTTCCTTAAATCCAAGTCGGCATTGGCCGAGACCCAGGCCATAGCGGAAAATACGGCTTTAGGAGAAGAGGCGGTTAGAACAGCTCAAGCAGCAGCAGCATCTACTGCCGTATCCGCTGGGTACTTGGTTATTGGTTTATGTGTGGTTCTTACCGCTGGATTATCGTTGGCCATAAAATTTTCTACTGAAGACGAGGAAGCAACTGCACGAGAAATGAAAAGAACTAAAACTCCTGATTACGCTTTAGGTAACAAATAAGATGCGATTTTGATTTCTACCCTGACAAATAACAATATGGCCAGTGCCGACGAAAGTACGGTTAATACGGCATGCGCTATTTGTTCAAATGAAAATTGCTTGATAAAGAACAACTTAAAGCAAAATAAAACGGTTTCTCTGTTTACACAAGAAAGAAAAGAGTTCACTTGTAAGAAAGGGCAGCAGTTTATAATTGAGGGTGCTCCGGTTAATGGCTTGTTCTTTGTGCTCTCCGGGAAAGTAAAGGTTTTTAGAACGGGTATTAATGGTAGGGAGCAAATCGTTCGCTTTGCCAATTCTGGTGAAATAATCGGGCACAGAGGTTTTGGCACCCAAGAATACTACCCTATTGGTGCCATGGCTCTAGAAGATACCAAACTTTGCTATTTCTCAAAGGATAATTTACAAGAAGTGCTACTGATGGCGCCAAGCTTCACTTTTGATTTAATGTTGTTTTATGCCAATGAATTGAACAGAAGCGAGGCCAAGGTAAAATCTATTTCCCAAATGACGGTTAGAGAACGTGTTATTGATACATTGATCTATGTAGAACGAAAGTTTGGCCAAAGAAATAATTTTATTGATATCGTTCTCAGTAGACGTGAATACGCCAATTATACTGGTACTACCGAAGAGCAAGTCATTCGCGTTTTCTCCGCCTTGAAGAAAGAAGGTCTCATTACTGCTAAAGGAAAACGGATAGGAATTAGTGAAATTTCTCTTTTAAAAGATGAAATATCAGAGCACAACTTTTATCTGGATAGTTAGTCTCAACATCGCTTTACAATCATAAATTTTATCGTTAAGTACTACTACGTATCTATGTGCGCATGGATGCTATAGGTTAATATTTTGATTATTAGTTGTTTATGTCGAATGCATGATTTTTAGCAGGTTTATATATGGTGTAAAAAGAGAGTTTAACCTGTCTTATTCCATATGACGAAAAGTAAAATACGTATACATTTGCTTAAAATAAGTATTAATACGTAGTTAATATAAAAACCATACTATTATGAAAACCATTTTAACAAAAGCATCATTACTGGCAACTATAGCTGCAGTAGTTATGGCTTGTGGAGGAAAAGAAACAAAAAAGACCGAAGCAGCCGCAACGGAAGAAACTGTGGCATCTAAGACCAAGATGTTAGACATAGAAAAGCCACAACTTACCTTCGGTTTTATAAAATTGACGGATATGGCCCCTTTGGCCATTGCTAAAGAGAAAGGATTTTTTGAAGACGAAGGATTGTTTGTTTCCGTTGAAGCACAATCAAACTGGAAAAACGTTTTAGATCGTGTTATAGACGGTCAGTTAGATGGTTCTCATATGTTAGCGGGTCAGCCTATTGCTGCAGGTGCTGGATTTGGTAGACAGGCCAAACTGGTTACTCCTTTTTCTATGGATTTAAACGGAAATGGTATTACTGTTTCCAACGACGTTTGGTCTAAAATGAAACCGAATGTGCCGGCAGATTCTGAAGGAAAACCAATACATCCCATCAAAGCCGATGCCTTAAAACCTGTTATTACCGAATACAAGAACAGTGGAAAACCTTTTAAAATGGGAATGGTGTTTCCTGTTTCCACGCATAATTACGAAATACGCTATTGGTTGGCCGCTGCAGGTATCCATCCAGGGATGTATACTGCTGATAACGTACAAGGTCAAATTGATGCGGAAGTATTACTTTCTGTTACGCCTCCACCACAAATGCCGGCCACGCTGGAATCTGGTACTATTTATGGCTATTGTGTAGGTGAGCCTTGGAACCAACAAGCAGTTTTTAAAGGTATCGGGGTTCCTGTTACTACCAATTATGATATCTGGAAAAACAATCCGGAGAAAGTATTTGTAATGACCGAAAAGTTCGTTGCCGATAATCCAAATACTGCCATCGCGGTTACCAAAGCTTTAATACGTGCGGGTAAATGGTTAGATGAACCTGCTAATAGACCGGAAGCCGTTAAAATATTATCTATGTCCCAATATGTAGGTGCCCCGGAAGAAGTGTTGGCCAACTCCATGACCGGTACGTTCGAATTTGAAAAAGGGGATAAGCGTAAAATGCCGGACTTTAATGTATTCTACAAGTATAACGCTACCTACCCTTTCTATTCCGACGGTATTTGGTTCTTAACTCAGATGCGCAGATGGGGTCAAATTCCTGAAACCAAATCAGCTGAATGGTATGGAGAAACCATCAAAGATATTTACCGACCTGATATTTGGAAAAAAGCAGCGAACCTGCTAGTGGCCGAAGGTCAAATTCCTGCAGCCGATGTTCCCGAAACGGATGGATATAAAAGAACAACTACTGATTTTATTGATGGTACATCGTTTGACGCGAAAGACCCTATTGGGTATATCAATAGTTTCTCCATAGGAAACAAAGATTAAGTTTTAGTGAAAATCGAAGCAAAATTATAGGATTATGGAACAAGATATCACATTAAAGAAAGAAGGGCAGGGTTTCGCATTTTTGAAGCCGCTTGTGGCAAAACTGACACCTAAATTCCAAAAGGGAAAAATATTCTCATCATTGAAAAATACGGGAATTACCGTACTATCCGTGCTTCTGTTTATAGGTCTATGGCAATTGGGTTCTAAAGCGCTTTACAATAAGGAGGCCGATTATAAAATTGAGAAGGCACTTACTGAAAGAGGTCAAGAGGCTGCTGATGCGGAACGGGCTTGTATTGAATCCGGTGATAGCAGTTGTCAGCCAAATACACTGCCTTCCCCATCTCAGGTATGGAATTCGTTGCAATCATTAATTGCGGACCATAAAGTAATTACTGCGGATAAAGCCGCTTTTGTACAAAAAATGGCGGCAACCAATGCAAAGTTGGTTGCACAAGGTAAAGATGCTATTGTTTACACGGGCAGAGCTTCTTTTGTGGATATCGTGCTAACCAGTATTAAAACGGTTTTTGCGGGCTTCTTGCTAGCACTTTTAATTGCGGTGCCTATCGGTATAATAATAGGGTTGAGTCCGTCTTTGCGCAGTGCTTTCAACTGGTTTATTCAAATTTTTAAACCGGTATCTCCTGTAGTGTGGTACTTGCTGGTTTTTATGATAGTGAAGACCCTATATATTGGCGATAGTTCGGACAATGCTTTTGTGATTTCTTTTATAAGTGTAGGCTTGTGTGCCATGTGGGCTACACTTGTTAATACCGCCATGGGTGTTGCTTCGGTTGATAAAGATTACATAAACGTGGCCAAAGTTTTAAAGTTGGGCACTTTTCAGAAAGTTTTTAAAGTGATTTTACCGTCCTCTCTACCCTTGATTTTTACGGGATTACGAATTACACTTTCCGTAGCATGGATGGTATTGATCGCTATTGAACTTTTGGCACAGAGCCAAGGGTTGGGCTTGTTCGTTTGGGAGGAATTTCAAAATGGTGCCAATGATTCAAATGCTAAGATTATTGTGGCAATGTTCGTAATCGGTATCATCGGGTTTCTTTTGGATAGGCTAATGTTATCGGTACAAAACTTGGTTTCGTTCAACAAAAATGAAATGGCGTAATCCTAAAAAAAAGCAAATGGCATATCTAGAACTGAATAATGTATATAAAAGTTACGGGAAGGGCGAGAATGCTACCAACGTACTTTCAGATATCAATTTACAAATTGAAGAAGGCGAGTTTGTTGCTATAGTTGGGTTTACTGGTAGTGGAAAAACTACGTTGGTGAATCTTATCAACGGACTTTTAGAACCGACCAGTGGCGAGGTTTTGTTTAAGGGCGAACCGGTTGTGGACACCAGTCATGAACGGGGCGTGATTTTTCAAAACTACTCTTTGCTGCCATGGTTAACAGTAGAACAAAATGTGTATATGGCCGTGAAGGAGGCTTTTCCAAAAGAGAGCAAAGCAGTCCTAAAACAAAGGGTAAAAGACTATGTAGAAATGGTTAGTCTTAGCCCTGCAATTCACAAAAGACCTAAGGAGCTGTCCGGGGGTATGCGCCAGCGGGTATCGGTTGCAAGGGCACTGGCCATGAATCCGGAAATGATAATTATGGATGAGCCGTTAGGGGCCTTAGATGCGTTAACACGAGGAAATTTACAGGATGAAATATTGAATATTTGGAGCAAGGACAAACGTACCGCCCTATTGATTACCAATGATGTTGATGAGGGAATTTATATGGCAGATAGAATCATTCCTTTAAAACCAGGTCCTAATGCCACGTTGGGTCCGGAGTTTAAAATAGAAATTGACCGCCCAAGGGATAAAACGGCTCTAAACGATAATCCAAACTTCAAAAAAACCAGAAATGCGATTATTGAATATTTAATGGACATCGGAGACCAACGAAAATCAGTTTCTGAGACAGAATATGTTTTGCCTGAAATAGCACCAAAAAGCTTTGTAGCCTAAAACGAACATTATGCCAGAGATAAAAGAAAAAAACGAATTGGGAACCATGGAGAATGGTATACTTTATCCTTCTCCGGTCATGTTGGATTTACATGATCTTAAAAAGGTGTACCCAACGCCAAAAGGCGATTATGTTGTTCTTGAACATCTAAACCTTCAGATTATGAAGGAAGAGTTCGTAACCATTATTGGCCATTCCGGTTGTGGAAAAACAACCATGCTCTCCATGATTGCAGGGCTAAACCCAATTTCCGGGGGTAACATTTCCGTTTTAGGAAATCCTGTAAAAGGACCTGGTCCGGACAGGGGTGTCATCTTTCAATCCCCAAGTTTAATGCCTTGGATGACCGCTTTGGAAAATGTTCTATTGGGGGTGAATCAAGTTTTTCCGCACGCCACGAAAACGCAAAGACAGGATATTGCCAAATACTATCTAAACAAAGTGGGTCTTGACGGCGCTTTTTATAAAAAGGCATCTGAGCTTTCTCAAGGTATGCAGCAAAGGGTAGGTATTGCAAGAGCTTTCGCAATCAAACCCAAAGTATTGCTTCTAGATGAACCTTTTGGTATGCTAGATTCATTAACGAGAGGCGAACTACAGGATATCCTTATCGAAATATGGAATAAAGAAAAAATAACCGCGGTAATGATAACCCATGATGTGGATGAGGCCATATTCTTGGCAGATAGGGTTGTAATGATGACGAGTGGTCCAAGGGCAAAAATAGGAGACGTGCTCAACATCGATTTTGAAAGACCACGTACCCGTAAATCCGTTTTAGAACATGATGATTACTACACGTACAGAAAACATTTGATTGACTTTTTAGAGCATTGATTATTAACCAAACTTTCAATTAAACCTCGCATATGTTGTAAGTCACAATACTACCTAACACCGACCAATATTAAGTTTTGGCGAATAACATATGAATTTTAAATAAAGATAAAATAGACACCGATGAAAAAACAGTACACATTTATAACCCTATTTGTCCTATCGATTCAATTTGCTACTGCGCAATTTGTCCTTGATGGAGAATTTAAGCCACGTACCGAATACCGAAATGGTTTCGGAAGTATTATTCCAGATGCCGCGGATCCAGGTTTTGGCATTTCTACCCGTTTACGTTTAAATGCGGGCTACCAAACTGAAGCCTTTAAGTTTTATATGAGCCTACAAGATGTGATGGTTTGGGGAGAGAACAGACAATTAAAACCAGAGGACAGTAACAATTCATTTTCTGTATTTCAAGCATGGGCGGACATTAAATTAGCTGAGGGTTTTTCCACAAAAATAGGTCGCCAGATGCTGGTATACGATGACCAGCGTATCCTTGGTGGAGTTGATTGGGCCATGCAGGCACGTAACCATGATGCTGCCTTACTGCAATACAAAAAGGGGAAATTTATGATGGATCTAGGTCTTGCCTTTAATCAGGATTTTACGGCAACCACCGCAAATCCAGGAGGGTTTCAATCCGTAGGTACTGCCTATAACACTACAGGGTTCTTTTCGTACAAAAGCATGCAATACCTCTATTTGAGACACAAAGGAGAGGCATTTTCCGCAAGCGGATTGGTAATGAACAACGGTTTCCAAAACTTTACAGGAGACGCAGATGCCCAAGTTGCAGACGGTGTAAGCAATTTGGTTACGCTGGGAACGCATTTAAATTATAAAAAAGGGAGTTTTGGAGCTGCACTTAATGCGTATTTGCAGACTGGTGAGCGTCAAAACAGCGTAGAAGTTAGCGGGGCATATCTTTTAGGGTTGGACCTTAGCTACAAAGTATCAAAAGGTATATCTCTGGGATTAGGGGCAGAAATCATTAGCGGAAACGATACTGGTACAGCTGACAAGACCGAGGCTTTCTTCCCGCTTTACGGTACCAACCACAAATTCAATGGTTTTATGGATTATTTCTACGTAGGTAACCATGCTAATTCTGTTGGTCTAACGGATATACATGCAAGTGCTAAGTTCGCTTTGGGCGAAACTTCTAGCCTACTGGTAAAGGTCTTAAACTTTAGCGGTGAGCAAGAATTGGCGAGTGGAGAAAAATCCTTGGGAACGGAAGTAGATTTGGTATTTACCAAAAGCTTCAAAGGTTATGGGTTGGCCATAGGGTATTCCCAAATGTTTGCCAGTGATGGTATGTACGAACTAAAAGGAGTAACGGAAGACGCTGCGGCAAGTAGTCAGAACTGGGCCTGGGTACAATTAACGATGAAACCTAAATTTTTAAATACCGCCAAGCAATAAGTTATTTTAAGATGCTTCGATAGGGCCGTTACAACCTGTTTGTTGTAGCGGTTCTTTTTGTTTTAAACGGATGGTGAATCGGTTTAGTGGTTTGTTCAACTCCCTTTATAAAAATCGATTATATTTGTACGTATAATTACGCATATTTTGGATCAAACAACAAGTATTATTTTAGCGGACGATCATTCTTTGGTTCGCGACGGCATTAGGGCTTTATTGGAAAGTGAATCCGATTTAAAAGTTATTGGCGAAGCTTCAGACGGTTTGGAGGCTATTGAAATGGTGAACGAAAAGTCTCCTGATCTATTGATTATTGATATAAGAATGCCAAGAATGACCGGTATTGAAGCGGTTGAAAAACTAAGCGCCCAAAACTCACCCGTAAAATGCATCATTCTATCTATGCACGATTCGGAAGAATACATTCTACAATCGGTAAGCGCAGGTGCACGTGGTTATTTGTTGAAAGACACCGGAAAAACCGAGTTTATTAAAGCCATTCATGCGGTTCGTGAAGGAGGTAAGTACTATAGTGGCGATATTTCTAACGTCTTAGTGAACAACCTGCTCAATTCTAACGGTTCTAAAGCCGTAGAAGCCCCTAAAAAAACTGTTCCCACGAGTAATCCTTTTGATTTGACCAATAAAGAACTTCAGGTTTTGGAATTGGTTTTATCTGGGTTGACAAATAAGCAGATTTCCGAAAAACTTCAGAATAGCAAGCGTACAGTAGAAACACACCGCTTTAATTTGATGCGTAAAATGGAAGTCAAGAATTTAATAGACCTTTCAAAAAAAGCACAACAGTTTAATTTGGTCTAGGACTATGAAGCACAACTAAAATTGCTCTAATTCAGTACGGCAACTGTACATGAAACAAGCCATTTTTTATCACATCTATCCATTAGGTCTTTTAGGGACAAAAAGAACCAATGACTTGGTTTCTGAACCAGTTAATCGTTTTTCAGAACTTAGTTCTTGGTTTAAATATATAAAAGATCTGGGCTGTAATGCACTTTATCTTGGACCAGTTTTTGAATCTACTAGTCATGGATATGATACTATTGACTATTATTCAGTGGATAGGCGGTTGGGTGATGATACTTCTTTAATCAATTTTATAAAAAATGCCCATGAGAAGGGCATTAAGGTTGTTTTAGATGGGGTTTTCAATCACGTAAGTAGAGATTTCTTCGCTTTTAAAGATCTACAGAAACACGGGAGGAATTCAAAATATATTGAATGGTTCGTGAATGTGGATTTTAAAAAAAGAAGTCCTCTTAAAGATTCTTTTGATTATGATACCTGGAGTGGTTATTATCAACTGGTAAAACTCAACCTTAAAAATAAGAAGGTCCGTGATTATCTTTTGGGTGCCGTTGCCAAATGGATAGAAACCTATAAAATAGATGGTCTGCGTTTAGATACTGCGGATGTTCTTGATTTTGATTTTATGAAAGAACTCTCTTTCTTCTGTAAAAGTCATAATCCTAATTTTTGGCTTATGGGAGAAGTAGTTCATGGGAATTATAACCGTTGGATTACCAATGCCTATCTTGACTCTGTTACCAATTATGAGTACCACACTCCTATTTACGAAAGTTTCAATTTGGATGATTTTAGTAAGATTGCAGTAATTTTAAAACGGCAGTTTGGTCCAAAAGGAGTGTATAACAATTTGTCTCTCTATAGTTTTGTAGATAATCATGATGTAAACCGTGCTGCAAGTACGCTCAACAAACCGGAACATCTATTCCCGCTATACCTTCTTTTATTTACCCTTCCTGGGATACCGGCCATCTATTATGGCAGTGAATGGGGTTTTGAAGGAAAGAAAACGGCCCATAGTGATGATGTATTACGTCCGCAAGTGGCACTTAATTCCATAGAAAAACAGGCAAAACACCCCAAGTTGTTCAATGCAGTAGAACGGTTTATTTCCATTAGAAAAAACTGTGAGGCACTTGCAAACGGTATTTATGCAACGTTATTGGTTAGGAAGAAGCAAGTGGCATTCTCCAGAATTTTTAAGGGTAAAACGGTAATCATAATTGTGAATTCCTCACACAAATCGGTTATGGTCAATATTCCTCTAAAAAATTCATCCGGAGAAAAGTTCCTAGACCTTTTAAATAGCGGATATACTGTAACTTCAGGCAAAAATGGGCTCTCTGTAGAAGTGCCATCTTGTTGGGGCCGCATCTTAAGCCATTGATCGAAAACGAGTTAATCGGTGTTTTTTTTGTCGATGTATTAGAAAATCATCAAACTATTACGGATAAAATACTACGTATATATACGTAATTTTATAACTTGCTGTATCTAATTTTGGTGTCTATCATCAAAAAGGAAAATGCAATGTTGAAAAAGAAAACACACAAAACCGTTTGTTCCTACTGTGGCGTAGGTTGCGGCATACTGGTAGATATAGATAATAAAGGGAAGATTGAGGTAGATGGAGACCCAGATTACCCTTCCAATAAGGGGATGCTGTGCTCCAAGGGGAGAAACCTGAATTACGTAGCGCAAGACACGTCGGACAGAATTTTGCACCCTGAAATGCGATGGAGCAGAAACCACCCATTGCAAAAAGTAAGTTGGGATGCAGCTTTTGAGCGTGCTGCTGCAGTTTTTAAAAGTATTATTGCAAAACACGGTCCTGATAGCGTAGGTTTCTACGTTTCCGGACAATGTCTTACCGAAGAATATTATCTGGTAAATAAGATTACAAAAGGCTTTATCGGAACGAACAATATAGACACCAACAGCCGTTTGTGTATGAGTTCTGCCGTGGTGGGGTACAAAAAAACCTTGGGAGAAGATTCGGTACCTATTTCCTATGAAGACATTGAATTGGCAGATTGTTTTTTAATCGCCGGAGCTAACCCTGCATGGTGCCACCCCATTTTGTACAGACGTTTGGAGCAGCATAAGGAAGATAACCCCAATGTAAAGATAATAGTGGTTGATCCACGAAAGACGCAAACCTGTGCCTCGGCAGATTTGCACTTACAGATACTTCCGGGTACCGATGTAATTCTTTTTAACGCTATAGCTAGATTGCTTATTGAAAAGAAAAAAATAGATAAAAATTTCATTAAAAAACATACCTCAAATTTTGAGGCTTGTAAAGAGAGTGCTTTTTCGCTTTCCTTGCGCCAAGCAGCTGAGAAATGTGATGTTCCCGTTTCTGATATCCGTAAAGCTGCACAGTACATTGGTGATGCCAATAAGTTCATAAGTATGTGGACCATGGGTCTCAACCAAAGTGTGATAGGTGTTTCTAAAAATGTTTCGTTGTTAAATCTCTCATTGTTAACGGGCCAGATTGGCAAACCTGGTTGCGGTCCGTTTTCATTGACAGGACAACCCAATGCCATGGGCGGTAGAGAAGTAGGCGGTATGGCCAGTCTTTTGGCAGCGCATAAAGATTTGGGAAATCCACAGCATAGAAAAGAGGTGTCCGATTTTTGGGGAGGTAAGGAAATTAATTCGGAACCAGGTTATACGGCAACGGAAATGTTCGACGCGCTTGAAAGCGGAAAACTAAAGGCAATTTGGATAATCTGTACTAACCCTGCGGTGAGTATGCCAAACGTTAAAAAGGTTGAAAAAGCTTTGAAAAATGCGGCCTTCGTAGTTGTTCAGGACATCAGCCATAATTCTGAAACCACAAAATTTGCAGATCTTTTATTACCTGCGGCTGGCTGGTTAGAGAAGGAAGGTACAATGACGAATTCCGAAAGACGAATTAGTTATTTGCCCAAAGTTATTGACCCGCCAGCGGAAGCTTTGCCAGATGCAGAAATTCTATGGCGTTTTGCACAGGCAATGGGTTTTGAAGGTTTTGATTATAACAATGCCAGCGAAGTATATGATGAACACTGTCTTTTGACCAAAGGCACCAATATAGATATTACGGGCCTATCCTACGAACGTCTAAAAAATGAAGGAAGTTTTCAATGGCCGGTTCCACATAATACACATCCTGGAACACCACGTTTGTTTGAAGATTTTAGCTTTTACACCAACGATAAAAAGGCGCATTTTAATGCACCGCAGAGCCTCTATAATAAGTCTGAAGAAACAGATATAGATTTTCCTTTGGTCTTGAACACGGGGCGGGTAAGAGATCAGTGGCATACACGGACCAAGACCGGAAAGGTGAAGCGTCTGCTCACCCATATTCCACAGCCGTATCTAGAAATGAACAAAGTAGATGCTTATCTGCGCAAGTTGAAAGAAGGTGATATAGCTGTTATTAAAAGCAGAAGAGGGGAGGTTCAGGTGAAGGTGAAAATCAATTTTGATATTCGTGAACGGGTCGTTTTTCTTCCGATGCACTGGGGTAGAATCTTAAATAATGATTTTGGAAGGGCAAATAACCTTACCAATGATTTGGTTGACCCAGTTTCTAAAGAGCCCGATTTTAAATATTGTGCGGTGCAGGTAGAAAAATATGTAAAACCTGCTCAGAAAGTAGTTGTTATTGGGGCTGGCGCAGCGGCATATCGTTTTATACAATCGTACCGAGAGAAGAATAAAAAAGACGAACTACATGTATTTTCAAAAGAAAAAGACCCTTTCTACAACAGGGTACTTTTACCGGAATATGTGAGTGATGAACTTTCGTGGGAAGCTCTGGAAAAATTAAAGGTTGGAGAGCTAAAAAAACTAAATGTTACCCTACATTCTGGAATTGGGGTTAATGATATCAATACGTCATTGAAACAAGTGACAGATAGTGCCGGGTTGATTCATTCTTATGACCTGCTTATTATGGCAACGGGTAGTCGTGCTTTTGTACCCAGTGAGGTTCAGATAAATCTCCCGGGCCGATTTACCATGAGGGAACGTGGCGATGCCGATAAACTTAAAAAATATCTTGAGGAAACCGGACTTCCAGCAACGGAACAGCATGTGGTAATCGTAGGTGGTGGTCTTTTAGGCTTGGAGCTTGCGGCCGCACTCAAAAAAATACATATTAATATTAGTATAGTACAACGGGCACCACGTCTTATGGAGCGCCAGTTAGATCGTGTAGCTAGCCGATTACTTGCCGAAGACGTTACGGAAAGAAATATCAACCTGTATTTTGATAATGAAGTAAGTACCGTTTTTGAAGAAAAAGAGAATCCGTTTCAGCTTTTAGTGAACTTAAAGACGGGGCGTACCATACAATGTAACGCTATTGTATATGCCATTGGTACTCGACCCAATATAGAATTGGCAAAAAAAGCCAATCTAGTTACTAGGAGAGGTGTACGCGTCAATTCGTATTTACAGACCAATGACCCATCTGTTTTTGCTTTGGGCGAAATTGCAGAATTCAACAATGCGCTTTTCGGAATTACCTCTGCAGCGGAGCAGCAAGCGGATATAGCCGCCAATTTTATTTTAGGCGATTATAGCAGTATATACTATGGCTCTGTTCTTATGAATATTCTTAAGTTCGAGAATCTTGATCTGTGCAGTGTCGGAATGGTAAACGCACCTTCTGGCGATAGCAGTTATGAAGAGATTATTTTAATGGATGTCAGCAAGCGTTTTTACAAAAAATGCATCGTAAAGGATGATACCCTAAAAGGTGCTATTCTAATGGGCGATAAAAATGAGTTCGCAGAGTTTAAGCGCTTGATCGAAGAAGAAATTGAACTTTCCGAGAAGCGAAACGAACTACTGAGGGGCGCGACAAACACTGCTCCGTTAAAGGGTAAACTAGTGTGCTCTTGTAGTCAAGTAGGAGAAGGAAATGTTACCGATGCCATTGCTGGAGGATGTTCGGATTTTAATGAGCTCTGTTCTCAGACCGGAGCAGGATTAGGCTGTGGTAGTTGCAAACCAGAGGTAAAGGCCTTATTGAACAAACAATTACAATTAGCAAATTAAAAATCGGTATTATGAATGATGATCTGCACCGTATATTGATAAAAGGAGGGGTTACCTCACCAGGTGAACTTAAAGATGTTATAGGCTTGTTGGAAGCAGCAGGGTTAAATGAGGTCTATTTTGGTTCAAGACAAGATTTGCTTTTCCCATTAAAGGGGGCAGAAGAAGCCCACCTTGAGAAAATATCAAAATTTAATACCAATGTTATTGCAGATAGAGCCTATCAGAATATAGTTAGTTCGTACGTTACTGCTGATATTTTTGAGATGACCCATTGGCTCAAAGGCTCTACGTATCTTTATATTCTAGAAGGATTTGGCTTTCTACCAAAACTAAAAGTCAACATTACTGACCCTAAGCAAAGATTGGTGCCTCTTTTCAGCGGAAATTTAAATTTTATTGCCTCTGAAAATGAGGATTATTGGTACCTGAACGTTAAACTACCACATTGGAAGAATGCTACATACTATCCTGTTCTGATCTACAGCTGGGACATTAGTACTATTTCCAAAGCAATCGAGGATATTTATGAAGACGTTCAAGATGTTGAAGAGTTATTTTTTATTCTGAATAAAAATTTGGACACCAATAACAAGACTATTGAAAAGGAATTAAAAGTGCCTTACCTTACTTTTCCCTATTATGAAGGTATGAATCGCATGGGGCTGGATCAATATTGGTTGGGTCTGTATTGGCGGAACAATAGGTATGACCTTTCTTTTTTAAAGGAATTCTGCGGATTTTGTTTGGATAACAGTATTGGTAAAATCTGTATTACCCCTTGGAAGTCTTTTGTTGTAAAAGGAATACAGAAAAAGAGCAGGCCTGCGCTGGAACGCTTTTTAGGGCAATGGGGTATCAATGTTAGACATTCCCAACTAGAAATGAATTGGCACCTGCCCGTAGACGATAACGAAGCACTTGAACTTAAAAAATTCTTGGTCCGTAGTTTCGACCAAAACGATATTAGTACTTACGGACTCACATTTGGTATTAGCAATGATGTGGGCAAACGATCGCATTTTGCTTCCGTGATTATCGAGAAGAACAGTTCTCCTACAATTGTTAAAGATTTTGAAGTGCGACCAACGTACAATGTGCTTCATTTTGAAAATTTTGACCCGAACACCCAGAAATATTTGGCTTATGCCCAAGATGTAGATAAAATTGAGTTACCAGGTCTATTAATGGAGCTCAGTAAAAAGTATTTTGATCAGTTGGGCAGAGAAGTGGAAAAAAGTGAAGCTCCCAAAAAAATAGTAGAACAAGAGACAAAAACCATTCATCAATGTCAATCTTGCTTTACGGTATATGACCCCTCGTATGGCGACTTAACGGCCAATATTTCTAAAGGTACTGCTTTTGAAGATGTGCCGGACACTTATGTTTGTGCAGTATGTGAAGCCCCTAAGTCGCAGTTTAAAAAAGCGGAACTGAATTTTTCGAGTTGATTTTTGCTACATTTGGATAGTACCAAAAATACCTTCCAAATGAACACAAAGTACTTAGGCTTAGTAAGTGGTATTCTACTATTCACGGCTTGCAAAGATAATTCTGATAAAAATACGAAAGTAGATAATCCTGTAGACACGATAACCATTCAAAAACCAACAATGAAATGGGAGTCGGTTGCATCTGCAGATGACAGTAAACCTGTAGCGCGCCATGAAGCCGCATTCGTTAGAGTAGATGAGAAATTCTATTTGCTGGGCGGAAGAGGCATACGGCCAGTAAGCATTTATGATACGAAGACACAAAAATGGTCGGAAGGTGAAAAACCACCAATTGAAATGCACCATTTTCAACCCATAGTTTTTGAGAAGAAAATCTATCTTATTGCCGCCTTAACGGGGAAATATCCTGCCGAAATCCCAACAGAGCACATCTATATTTATGACCCTGCTAGTGATGAATGGTCAAAGGGAGACGAAATCCCGGCGGAAAGAAGACGTGGGTCCACGGGAAATATTCTTCATGAGGGCAAGGTGTATATTGCATGCGGAATTAAAAACGGACATATAGGAGATTATAAAAAGTGGCTAGATCGTTATGACCCAAGTACGGGTGAGTGGGAAGTTCTGGCAGACGCCCCACGTGCAAGAGACCATTTTCAAGCGGTTTTAGCAGATGGTAAAATTTATGCTCCTGCGGGCCGCAATTCTGGTATTGACCCTAATTCTGTTTTTGGAGGAACTATCGCAGAGGTTGATGTATATGATATAAAAAATTATACTTGGCAAACATTGCCAAATAATATTCCGACAGAACGTGCTGGTAATGCCGCAGCTCTATTTAATGATGAGTTAATTGTTGTAGGAGGTGAATCTACCACCCAAGAGAAGGCACATTCCGAAGTTGAGGTTTTGGATTTGAACACTCATAAGTGGCATACCCTTCCAAATATGGTTGAAGGTAGACATGGCAGCGGTTTGGTTCTATTTGAGAATGACCTTTATATTGCTTCCGGATGTGGAAATAGAGGTGGATCACCTGAGCTGACTTCAATGGAAAAGTATGGAGCTGTAGAGTGATTTTATAGCGTCAAAATTATTTTCTTTCACCTTACGAACGAACTTAAAAACAATGTACATTTGATAGGATATTCCCCCCACATCAAACTGTAAAAATGGATTTAAGAGACGGTGTCAAGACCGCAGATAACAAGGTGTCTTCCGAGACCAAAAAGCTGAGCGAATTTGTTAGGGACAGAAGTAAGTCCCTGGTAGATCGTTTAGAGTCGTATGAAGATATTATTAACCTTGAGGTGGGTGACACGGGCTTGCACCGGGCCAAGACTATGGAGCGAGAGTTTGATATTCGCCAGCTCTACATCAAATATGAAGGTGATAACCCTACTGGGACCCAAAAAGACCGTATAGCTTTTGCCCAAATATACGATGCGTTAAGAAGAGAGTTTCAAGTGGTGTCTTTGGCTACTTGCGGTAATTATGGAGTAGCGGTTGCCCTAGCAGCTAATTTGGCAGGTATTGCTTGTAAGATATACATTCCAGAGAGTTTTCATACAGACCGCATAGTTGAGATGGAGTTATTGGGTGCCGAAATAATTCGTAAGCCGGGCAGTTATGAAGATGTGGTCAAAGAAAGTAGCGAACTCGCAAAAAATAATGATTGGTATGACGCCAATCCCGGTGGGGCTAATACGGCTTTACAAATCAGCGCGTATTCACAGATAGCCACCGAGATTTTTGAAGATTTAGGCGATGCTCCTAAATATTGTGCAGTTCCGGTTTCCAACGGTACCCTTTTCGCGGGGATTTACCGTGGATTTGTTAATCTGTACAAAAGAGGAAAAACATCGCGAATACCGAAAATGATAGCGGCATCTTCCTCCAAAAAGAATCCTATTATCCAATCTTTTATACAGGGGCTGGACTATTGTAAAGATTTAAATCCTGAAATCATTAAAGAAACAAAGTATAACGAGCCACTCATTAACTGGCATAGTTTTGACGGGGAAGAAGCTCTGTATGCTTTAAAAGAGTCGGATGGGGAAGCCTATAATATTAGTGATAGAAAGCTGAAAGATATGACCGCCTTATTAGCTAAAAAGGAGGGTTTTCGCATTTTACCGGCCTCAACCGCCGGACTTATTGCACTTCTTGAGTTAGACGAAAAAATGAATTTTGAACCAGACCGTTTCGTGGCGGTACTGACAGCAAAAAACTAACATTTACAAAATGAAAAATTCAATTGATGGTAATGCCCTTGTCTATTGCCAAGGGGCTTTTAATACGCCTAATGGCAAAACTGCACACGGTCTCGTACGTTTTACGGAACGTTATGATGTGGTGGGTGTTATAGATGAAAATTATGCAGGGAGGGATGCTGGGGAGGTGCTAGACGGAAAGCCCAATGGAATTCCCGTTTTTGCAAATATGGACCAGGCCGTTGAGACATTAAATGTATCAGGTAATACGCCTAAGTCCCTTGTAATCGGGTTGGCGCCGGATGGTGGTAGATTACCGCAAGAGGCTAAGGCTACAATTGCAAAGGCTTTGGAAATGGGGTGGAACGTAGATAGTGGCTTGCATGATTTCTTGACCAACGATGAAACGCTGATGCAGATTGCTACAAAAAATGGCTGTCGTATTCGTGACGTTCGTAAAACTCCGGACAGGGATAAACTCCATTTTTTTACTGGCGAAATAGAAAAAGTAGATTGCCTGAAACTTGCTGTTCTAGGAACGGATTCCGCTCTGGGAAAACGAACTACGGCCTGGTTGCTTGTACATGGTTTTAGAGAAGCTGGTAAAAAAGCGGAAATAATTGGTACGGGCCAGACGGCTTGGATGCAAGGTGCAAAATATAGTATGGTAATGGACAGCTGTATCAACGACTTTGTTTCGGGAGAGATTGAACATGCTGTGGTAAGTGCGTACAAAAATGAAAGTCCAGATGTCATTGTAATTGAAGGTCAAGGTAGTCTGATGAATCCTGCCTATCCTGGTGGTTTTGAGATTTTGGCAGCTGGTAGACCTGATTATGTGGTTTTGCAACACGCCCCAAAACGAATGGAATATGATGGGTTTCCCGGTTACAAAATGCATTCTTTGGCAGAACAGATAAATGCCATTGAAGTGATTTCCGGAAAAAAAGTAATCGCTATTACCGTGAACCATGAAGAAATGAAAGAAGATGAAATACTAGAGGCTTGTAAACAAATTACATTGGAAACCAAGTTGCCTGCATTTGATGTTTTAAAATATGGCACCAAAGATTTGATAGCGTTGTTAAAGGAAAAAATTTAATGAAAATAACCAATGTATCCTACGAGAGGCTGGACCTAAAACTCTCATCGCCGTATACCATAGCGTACGAAACTATAGATAGCACGGTAAATTTTATTTTAAAAATAGAAACTGATAGCGCCCTAGTTGGCTACGGATGTGCAGCACCGGATAAACTGGTGACTGGAGAGCACCCCGCCGAAGTGGAAAGTGCACTAAAAGATATTATTATTCCCCATTTAAAGGGAAAAGACCCCTTTACCTATGCACGGGTATTGATGGAAATTAAAGCGGCATTGCCTAAAAAGTCAGCATCCTTGGCGATGGTAGATATGGCGTTACATGACCTAATTTCAAAGAAAGCGGATGTGCCTCTGTATCGATTTTTAGGAGGATATAGATTAAGCATACCAACGAGCATCACCATCGGGATTTTGCCATTGGAAGAAACCCTAAAACAGGCTCGTGACTTTGTTGATCAAGGATTTACAATTCTTAAAATTAAAGGCGGACATAACCTTGCAGAGGACATTGAAAAAATGACCTTGCTACATGAGAAATTTCCGGAGGTTACCTTTCGTTTTGATGGTAACCAAGGATATTCGGTAGTAGATTCTGTAGCTTTCGTTAAGGCTACCAGTCAAATTGGAATCGAGATTTTTGAACAACCAACAAAGCAGGAAAAGGAAGAACGATTAGGCGAGGTCATAGATCAGATCGATATTCCGTTAATGGCAGACGAGAGCTTAAAAACGTTGACGGACGTTTTTAGATTGGCACAAAACGAAAGGGTTGATATGGTTAATATTAAACTGATGAAAGTAGGCGGTATTTTTGAAGGCACGCGAATCAATTCCGTGGCAAAGTCCGCTAATATTGAAACCATGGTAGGTTGCAACGATGAATGTGCATTAGGTATTTCTGCCGGGCTTCACTTTGCGCTCTCAAGACCCAATATCAATTATGCAGATTTAGACGGACATCTAGAGGTGATGAAAGACCCGTTCAAAGATTTATTCAAACTAGAAAAAGGAATATTATACCCATCAGATGCTCCTGGTTTGGGAAAAATAAACTTTTAAAATTTATTTATCCTCATTGTTCTTTATAGATACTTCTCTGCGGAAAGGTATGAACAATGGGTCAACTTCTTTAGTCTCACCAACTACGGATTCAATTTCTCTTTTCAGGTAGTTTAAGTGGGCAATGGTCAACCTATCGGTCATTACAGGAATAGTTCTTTTAATTTTTCCCTGTAGGCTTATCAGGTTGTCCAATGCCAATGAACGAACATCCGTATTTGAGGTGTACCCCTTAGAAAGTTTTGCCAATATACCTTCTACCAAACCTTCGGCTTCATCTGGTTTGTAGAGCGTTATTAGGTTTGACACGTATGATTTTTGTAATTTTCTTCGATACGCATTTGTTTGATAAAATACGTTCATATCTCCCCAGACCAACTGATTCAAATCATCCATATAATCTTCAGGAAGATAAGGGTCTTCATTTTCATAACGCTCAGCTATAAAGGTCATACGGCTTAAACGGCTACCTCCCAAAAGGTTCATCATAACGCTTTCCATAGTCTTGGTAACCGACTCTTTTGATTGCGGAGATTGTATGGCGTTCAAAATATCATTTCGTAGCAACCACTTTGGTTCTTTAAAAATGTAATCGTTCAAAAATACCAATGCCTGCTTTTGTTTCTGCTTATCTACCGGGCGATACACTTCACCCTCCTCGCCCATAGTTTTTGGAGTAACATAAATTCCGCCTACATTTTTAGCAACGTGAAAAATATAGTCACTGTACTGCCCCACCAAATCTTTATAAATTTGGTCTAGGTTTGCATAATCATCGCTGCTTTTCTGTTGTGTCCATTTTTTTAGATACGGAGCTATTCGCTGTAGATTGAGAATACCGTACATACTGGCCTGCATGGCGTCATCACCTAAATCTTCCGTCTGGGACCTTGGGTCAAAATCACGGCCTTCACCTCCAAACCAAAGTCTGGGATTGGCAGAAACACTATCCACAACCATTTGGCTCAGCATTTCTTTTTCTTCATTCACCGACATATCATCGGCATATCTTGCGTAGCCCCATTGAATGGCCCATTTGTCATAATCGCCAATGCGTGGCATTAAATCCTCGGCAGGAATACTGTCCTCAGGTTGCGCTACGTAATTAAATCGGGCATAATCCATAATAGAACTGGTATGGCCATTCTTTTCTAGAAATTCAGCATCCCGTAGTTTTTCAACGGGAGTTGCAGAACTGGCACCCATGTTGTGCCTTAAGCCTAGCGTATGACCAACTTCATGAGAAGCCACAAAGCGAATAAGGTTTCCCATAAGTTCAGTGTCATATTCCATTTTTCTTGCACGCTCATCAACCGCACCTGCTTGAATCATGTACCAACTGTGTAACAGGCTCATAAGATTATGGTACCAGCCAATATGACTTTCTAGTATCTCTCCACTTCTTGGATCTACAATATTGGGACCGTATGCATTTTTTGAGGGTGAGGCAAAATAGCGTAAAACGGAAAAACGAGAATCTTCAAGACTCATGGATTTATCATTTTCGGGCCACGGCTTACCTATGATGGCATTTTTGAATCCTGCTTGTTCAAAAGCCACTTGCCAATCATTTATACCCTGTATAAGATAGGGCCTCCATTTTTTGGGAGTAGCAGGGTCTATGTAATAAACAATTGGTTTTTTAGGCTCCACCAATTCGCCTCGTTTCCATTTTAGGGAATCTTCGGCCTTCGGTTCTAAGCGCCACCGGTGAATGTAGGTGTTGCGGTCTACTTGCTGTTGGTCGTCTCCATATTCCAAATAGGAACTGGCAAAATACCCTACACGGGCATCGTATAGCCGTTTTTGCATGGGCACTTCCGGAAGTAAAATAAAAGAATTATTAATTTCCAGCGTAACTACACCAGCTAAAACAGCAGCGGGAAGTTCTTTTCTTTTGTCAGAACTAGCCCGGGCTTTATAGGTTTTTACCGTTTTTATTTCAGTATTGACAGGAAAGGAATTTATTTCCTTAATATAGGATTTGTCCTTTTCTAAAGAGATTAGTTTATAATCGTTCTTTTGGTCACCACTAAGAGCTAATAGCGGGTTCTCTCCATTTATAAAATCAGTAACCTCTATAACATGGGATTGTTTGTCCTCGTTGGTAGCTTTAATTTCAAAAGCTTCAAGAATAGGGGTTATATTAGAATTGTTGACCGCTTTGGATATGGCGTCTTCTTCACTTGCTGAACTCACTAATGTAGCAATGCGAAGAAAAATGTTATTGGAGGGACCTTTTTCAAAAGTTATAGTGTTTTCCGAAATTTTTTCGCCACCGTAATTACCAGCACCGGAGGGTGTTTTTATAAAACGTGTGACTACCAGCATTTCACGATTGAAAAGGCTATCGGGTATTTCAAAATAGTACTTATCTCCTATTTTATGAACATCAAAAAGACCGCTATTGGATACGGCTTCGCTTGTAATTAATCTGTCATACGCTTTTGCACTGGTTGATGCTAGACTTTCGACCTTGCCATTTTTGTTCGATTTTCGGGCTATGCCAATTGTACTGCAAGATGCAGCCAACAATAGCAACCCTATATATGTTAAAAGTTGTTTCATTGATATAAAATTTACCGATCCTATAATTTGGGATTACAGGTGATTATCGGTGTTCGCCCCTTAAAATGTACCCGTGATGGGTCTTTGTATAATTAGCGAACGCCTCAGTTCTTACTTTAGTATGGTTTTGGCTGGGTCTTCTTTGTTTTTAACAAAAAAAATGTACTGACCTTTAGTGGCTTACGCCTGTAATTATAGATATATACGGCAGTTTTAGCAAAAAAGACGAGTTTAAGATACAATTCTGATGTTTCTAATTCAACCAATTAAGAAAAAAATAGGAAAACCAAAATCCTTTGTAAGAATAACCTACGGCAAAGCGGTGATTTTATTATCTAATTAAAATCATAATAGCACCGAGTGCTGTTAACACCAGAATCATCTTTCGATAAAAATCCTCTTTAATAATTTTTACTAGGCGAATACCTAGAAAAACCCCAAGAATAATCCCGGGAATCAACTTTAAATCAAAAAGAAGGGTTTCAACCGTTATGGTTTCCCAAACAAAAATATGTAAGGGTAATTTTAGCACATTAATAATCAGAAACAACCAAGCAGCAGTTCCAATGAATTCATTTTTGGAAACGCGCATGGCCAAGAAGTAAATATTGCTAAAAGCACCTCCTAGGTTACCAATCATGGTAGTGATACCGGCAATGGTGCCAACCAGACCCGCAAACAACCAATGTGTGGGTACAGCTTGTGATTTTCGTCTGTCCCACCAATACATCATTACCACGCTAACTAGAATTATAATGGCCATGGCAATTTTAAACACACTTTCATCTAAATCATTTCCAATAAGTACACCGCAGGTAATCCCAACTAAAATCCACGGTAAAAATTTTACGATATGGGCCCAATTAGCATGACGGTTATAGTAAATTACTGCAAAAATGTCGCCTACGACCAATAACGGCACAACGATACCCGTAGATGCCTTTGCGGTAAAAGCCAGTGCCATAAGAGTAACGTTCACAATTGCAATTCCTTTAATACCAGCCTTTGAGAGTCCAATAACTGTAGCGGCCGTAAACGCAAGGGCCCAAGCGGTAAGCGTAATGTCAAAAGAAGTAGATAAAAACACAGAAAGAGGTTTGGTTGTCAAACAGCAAAAGTATCCTAAAAAATAATATCTTTAAAGGCTAATCCCAAAACCAACGGCTCTTAATGGAATTATCTACTCTAGATTACAGTTTTATCATTGTTTTTTTCTCCATAGTCCTAGGTATAGGGTTTTATGTTTCTAAAAAGTCTGGAAAGAACTCCTCGGAATTTTTTCTTTCGGGGAGGACTATGCCATGGTGGTTGTTGGGACTTTCTATGGTAGCCACAACTTTTTCTACGGATACGCCTAATTTGGTTACGGATATTGTTAGAACCAATGGGGTGTCCGGTAACTGGGTTTGGTGGGCATTTTTAATAACAGGTCTTTTAACCGTTTTTGTCTATGCTAAACTTTGGCGTAAATCTAACGTAAATACAGATTTAGAGTTTTATGAGATGCGTTATGGTGGTGCTCCTGCTAGCTTTTTAAGAAAGTTCAGGGCTATTTATTTAGGAGCGCTTTTCAACATTATTACCATGGCCTCCGTAACCTTGGCAGCAATTAAAATAGGCGGAATCATGTTGGGCCTTGAGCCTTGGGAAACTGTGGTTGGTGCAGGGCTGATTACGGTTACGTTTAGTGCTTTAGGTGGATTTAAAGGGGTGGTCTACACTGATTTTCTTTTGTTTTTTGTAGCTATGGCCGGTGCAATAGGAGCTGCATATTACTTGGTGAATATTCCGGAAGTAGGTGGCATTGAATCCCTAATGGCACATGATAATGTGATGAACAAACTTGATATTGTTCCTGATTTCAGCAATAGAAAAGCGCTGATTACACTTTTTATTATTCCGTTGGCCGTTCAATGGTGGAGCTCTTGGTATCCTGGTGCCGAACCAGGTGGTGGTGGCTATATTGCACAACGAATGTTGGCTGCAAAAGATGAAAACCATGCTATTGGGGCAACCTTCTTTTTTAACATCATGCATTATGCACTTAGACCATGGCCATGGATTTTAGTGGCCTTGGCATCATTGGTGGTATACCCGGATATTGCTAGTATTCAAGAGGCTTTCCCAAATATTGCGGAAGATAAATTAGGCCATGATCTGGCATATTCCGCTATGTTGACCAAATTGCCCAGCGGACTTCTAGGCGTTGTTTTGGCTTCGTTGATCGCTGCGTATATGAGTACGATTTCAACGCAATTGAACTGGGGTTCATCTTATATTGTATTTGATTTTTATAAGCAACAGGTAAACCCTAATGCTACAGAAAAACAAATGGTTGCTGTGGGTAGAATTTCCACGGTAGTGCTTATGATTTTAAGTGCAGGTTTGGCGTTGGCACTGGAAAATGCACTTCAGATATTTGATATACTGTTGACTTTTGGTGCGGGTACCGGACTCATTTTTATCTTAAGGTGGTTCTGGTGGCGAATTAATGCATGGAGCGAAATTACGGCTATGTTCGCTTCAGGAGTTATATCCATTTTACTAAAAACAACAGCTTTAGGGTCTTTTCTTTTTGCAGAAACAACAGGAGTTTTTCCAGATTGGTCAGAGTATCCTTTTGTAGTAGTACTTACTTCTGCAATTTGGTTGACGGCCACATTCATGACGCAACCGGAATCTAAAGAGACCCTCCGTTCTTTTTATAAGCGTATTCAACCGGGTGGTCCTGGTTGGTCCAAAGTGGTTGATGAAGCCAGTGCAGACGGAGAAAAAATAAAGAAAGATGATGAAAAATGGAGTGTGCCGCAAGGTATTAGCGCAATGCTTCTGGGTTGTGTGCTTATTTATACCATTATGTTCGCTACCGGATATTGGATTTACGGCAGAACCGAAGCGGCATTATTGCTTACGGGAATAGCTATTGTCTCAGGTCTCCTTCTCATACGAGCTTGGAATAAAATGAAAGAAAATATTTTATAGCAAATAAGCATGTTAAGCACTCTTATTCTCCGGGTTCTAGAATAATTTGTAAAACCTCATTATCATTGATTTCAACTATTGAAGTTGCTTTAACTTGGTTTTTGTTACCCTCTGAATCATACGTGTAGGATTTAAACGAAACTTGTTCTCCATCCTCAAATACTGCTATTTGATAGATAGTACGCGGTCCTTGTTCTAATTCCGTTAGGCTGTATCCGTTTAGACTCTGGCCATATTCCTTTTCTGAACCCGTACCATGTCTTAATTTAAAGGTTACATAGTCTGCTGAAAATCCGGTTGAATTGGCAAAAGAAATTCCGGTATCGGTAGAAATTTGTGCTTCACCGCTCACTAGGGTTGTCTCTTCTTCGTCTTTTGAACAGCTCACTGAAACTATCAGGGCTACACTGCAAAGTAGGTATACAATGTGTTTTTTCATAACTCAATTTTTTTAGGAGGATTTGGGATCTCCTGATTTGGGAAAGTGTAGTTTCCTAACACCTTATGAATCAACGTCTGTTAGGTTGGGTTATTGTATTAAATCGTTGTTCGGTAGTCAATATTGAGAAAGGGAAAGTTCTACAAAGTAGAGCATACCAATTAGAGAAAACCTACGTTATAAATTATCCAAACCTTTTTCAAATTGACCTACACATGAGATTTTATCGTCTTCTATTAGTGGCTTTTGTCTTTTCGGCGTTATGTGTCCAAGCACAAGAAAACAAGAAAATTGACCCCTATTGGCAACTTCTTTTAAAGAACCAGAGACAAGAGGCGCAAGCTAAATTTCAGAAAAAAAACAAAGGAGGTTTGTCAGGCTTACTAACCGCAGAAATCATTGCCAATGAGAACGGAATGTTCAACTCTCCGGAAGGGTTTGTCAACGATGTAATTTCTCAGAAAGATTTTGAGTATTACTTGTATGCTTTGTGGAACAATAGTTTCTTTTTTGATTCTTATCTCAGTTCGGGATTCAACAAAAAAAATATAGCAAACGTTAATAGTATACCTCTCGCCTCAATTAAGAATACAACGGTAAAAGAATCGCTTCGGTATTTAAAATCAGCGGTAGCCCAACACTCAGATGATTGGAAAACGTATAATCAACTTAATAACGCTATTCCAGCCATTAAAGCATGGCAATTCTGTGGTAGTTTTGAGAACTTAAATGGTAGTGGTTTGGCTACTGAATATGCTCCGGAGAAGAATGTAGCTTCTAAAACTAATTTTAACGCCAACAGTAATGGATTTATTAATTGGTACGAACAGAAAGGAAGAGAGACGGAAGCATATCAATACTATTCCAACCATTCAGAATATGGTGGTGGCGTTAATTACGCGCAGACTTTTATCACCAATCCAACGGCAAGAAAAGCGGTTGTGCGTTTAGGAAGTTCTTCTTTTGCTAAAGTTTGGTTAAACGATGTGTTGATTTATGAAAACACAAACGATGGCATAACCGATTTAGATGCGTATAACGTACTTGTAAATCTTCCTGCCGGAACTAACAGGCTTTTGGTTAAAAGTGCCGATCAAAGCGGAATAGCCTATTTTATTGTCAGAATTACTGACGAAGAAGGCAATGCTTTTAACGACTTAAAATATAGCGCAGCGCCAAGTACATATCAAAAAAGTTCTTTGGCAAAGATTGCTCCTAAGGAACTTCCACATGCTGTTGAGGCATTTTTTCAGAACAAATTAAAGCAAGATCCAAACAACTTCTTTAATACGGTTTGTTTGGTAAGTGCCTATTTAAGAAATTCAAAATTTAACGAGGCCAAAGCAATTTTACAGCCTTGGATAGAAGTCTATCCTGAAAGTTCCTTTTTGAGAAAATATCTTATTGAGTGCTACACCAAAGAAAAGGATTATACGTCGGCAAAAGAATTGCAAAAGAATATTGAAAGTGATGATGAGAAATACTATTTATCATACATCTATCGCTTTGAAGATTCAAGAGAACTTTTTAAACTGCCATTACCGGAGTTTGAAGCTTTTGTAGAAGAATTTTCAGCTTCGACGGATATGGATATTCTAAAACAATCGGCAAAATTACTACTTCATATAAGACAAGAAGATAAGTCGGCCGTAAAGGAAACGTTGCGCATAATTACAGAAGAGTACAAGGACCAACTGAGTATTCTCAAAGTATACCTTAATATTTATTCGGCCTATTTAAATGAGGATGATAGGGCTATTGCAATCCTAGAGGATATAGATAAAAACTATTTTGATTACAGTGCGTTAAAGTCGCTTGCTAGTTTCTATAACAAACAGGATAGGAAGGAAGAAGCTCTGGCGCTTTTTGAAAAGCGGTATAATTTAGTGGACCATGATAACATCTACCTATCAGATTATATAGCGTACCAACATGAATATAAAAAGTATGAAGAGTCTCTGCCATATATAGATGAGATGCTTAAGAACTTCCCCTATTCGTTTGTGGCTATGGAATTAAAAGGTACTGCTCTTGAGCAATCCGGACGTAAAAAAGAGGCCTTGGTTTGGTATGAAAAATCATTGAAGCACAATGGGGCTAATTCCGCTTTGCGAAAAAAAATAGACGATTTATCCAAAGGTAAGGATTATCTAGAAGATTTGGCAACACCGGATATATATGAGTTTATGGCCAAAACCCGTAATAAAGGCGTGAAGGGCAACTATGGGTATAATTATTTTTTAGATGAAAGTTTGCTTCAACTGTATCCAGAAGGTGGTGGAAAATCTCGGACGCGTTACGTGGTTGAAATTACTAGCGATAGTGGTATAGAATCTTTAAAGGAAGTAAATCTGGGCCTTAGTGGCAACTATCACATTAGAAAATCTGAAATTGTCAAGCCTAATAAAAAGATAGTTCCTGCTTCTAAAAGTGGTTCCAGTATCGTTTTCAATAATTTAGAAATAGGTGATATTATATATGTGGACTACGAAAGCAGTTATTCTAGTAGCGGACGATTTTACAAGGACCATGTAGACTATTTTCAGTTTGATTCTTTTCACCCTATACACAAAAACACATTAAAAATTTTAGTGCCCAATGGTAAGGAATTCACCACTAAAACGCTCAACGGTGAGGTGAAGTATCAAAAGCGAAACATAGATGATTATGTATATCACCAGTGGGAAAGCATTGACCAAAAAGAAATGACCCCAGAAGAAAACTATATGCCAAGCCTTAGTGATGTGGCCAGTTATGTGCATGTGAGCACCATAGGTTCTTGGGATGATATTGCCAATTGGTATTCAGATTTGGTACGCCCGCAGATTGTCATTAATTCGGATGTTCAGGAAGCGTTCAAATCAATTTTTCCTTTGGGGAGCGATGCATTTTCAGAAGACGAGAAAGCATCCAAAATCTATTATTATATCATGGAGAACTTTAGCTATAGCCATGTAGGCTTTAGGCAAAGTGGTTTTGTTCCGCAAAGACCATCAAAAACCATAAAATCCAAATTGGGCGATTGTAAAGATTTTTCAACCTTGTATGTAACCTTAGCTCAAATGGCCGGTTTAAAATCGCATTTGGTTTTAGTGCTTACTTCAGATTATGGCGAAAGTACAATGGTACTTCCTAGTCAAGATTTTAATCATTGTATTGCCAAAGTATTCATAGATGGCAAACCCCAGTATTTGGAATTAACGGATAATAATATGCCATACAAATCCATACCTACAAGTTTGGAAAGTGCTACCGCTCTGGATATCCCTAACAAATGGTTGAAAGGCGTTCAAAAAGGTATTTATAAATTAAAGGATATAGATCATACCGCCACCGTCTTGGAAAGCAATATGGAGTATGTTATTGGAGAAGGTTCACATCAGTTACAAATAGAGTCTGTTTTAAGCGGAAGTATCAATTCTCATTACGCAGCTATTTTTAAGGAGAACAATTATGAGGTGGTAAAAAAGAGCATTACGGACGATTTTAAAAGTAGAATTTCTGAGGATTTTACTTTTGACAGTATTCGCAATATTGAATACGAACTTCGTTCGCCCGTCCTAAAATACACATCAGATTTAACCGTAAACGAAAAGTTAGACGAGATTGGAAGCATGCGGGTATTCCGTATTCCAGCGGTAAACAATGCATATAACACATCAATCATTCAAGATGATGAACGTGCCTACCCAATTGATTATTTGTTATACGAAAATGCAGATGTCTATAAGTCTAGCTATGTTATCAAATTAAAAGAAGGAGAGCGTTTTGTTGAAATTCCTGAAAGTGCTGATTACAGCTTCAATAAACATTCTTTTAAGATTGATTATGAGTTGGCAAAAGAAAATGAGTTGCATATTAAAATTGTAGCGAAAACTTCAAAAGAACGTATCGCCGCAGAAGATTACAACGGTTTTAAAGCATATGTAAAAGCAGCCCTAGATGCTAAGCAACAGCTAATCGGTTTTAAGAAAAAGAAAAAAGAAACTAAAGTTAGCTTTTCAGGCAAAAAGTGATTTACGCCTTATTCTGGTAAGACATTAACTTTGCTACATATTTGCCAATAACATCAAACTCAAGGTTTACCGTTGTACCAATTTGGTATGATTTAAAACGTGTGTGTTCGTAGGTGTATGGAATAATGGCAACGCTGAAGCTATTCTTTTCTGAATTTACTACCGTAAGGCTTGTACCATCTATAGTTATAGAACCTTTTTCAATAGTAGGATTTCCGGTGCCCGCATCATATTTAAAGGTGAAAAACCAGCTGCCGTCTTTTTCCTCAATAGCTTTGCAAACTCCTGTTTGGTCCACATGGCCTTGAACAATATGCCCATCTAAGCGGGAACCAAGAATCATGGCGCGCTCCAAGTTTACGCTTTCACCTTCTTTTAGTTCATCTAGATTGGTCTTCTGTAAAGTTTCGTCAATGGCCGTTACCGTATAGGTGTCTTCATCTAATGAAACCACGGTAAGGCAAACACCATTGTGCGATACGCTCTGATCGATTTTTAATTCTGGCGTTAGCGAGGATTTCACTGTAATATGAAGGTTGCTACCATCTTGTTCTAATTGCTGTATTTCGCCCAAAGTTTCGATAATGCCCGTAAACATGTTCCGTTAAATTTAAGTAGTTTTGTACCTTAGATTGATAGAGATTGTTTTGACAATATCTCTAGGGCAAAGGTAAAGAATAAGATGCAGGAAGAAGGAAAAATTAAACTAGGTATTTCAATAGGCGATTTAAACGGAATAGGTTGCGAGGTTGTTCTCAAAACCTTTGAAGATGCTCGCATGCTAGATTTTTGTACGCCGATTATATTTGCATCCAACAAAACTATTTCTTTTCAAAAAAAGGAATTGGGTCTAGATATCAATTACCATGGTATTACAGATGCTTCAAAAGCGGTAGACGGTAAAATAAACGTGGTTAATGTTTGGAAAGAAATTCCCAAGACCAAGTTTGGAGAAGCTACTGAAGAAGGCGGAAAATATGCGATAAAATCGCTAAGAGCTGCCGTTGATGCTCTTAAAAATGATACCATAGATGCTTTGGTAACGGCACCTATCAATAAAAATAACATTCAGGCGGAAGATTTTAAATTTCCGGGCCACACGGATTTCTTGGCGCAAGAACTAGAGGGAGAAAGTCTAATGTTCATGGTTACGGATGACCTTAAAGTGGGCTTGTTAACTGATCACGTTGCGGTAAAAGATGCTCCGGCAGCCATAAATGCAATATTGATCAGAAACAAAGTACGGACCATAGAAAAATCCTTACAAATGGATTTTGGTATACGTGCCCCCAAAGTAGCATTGTTGGGTATTAATCCGCATAGCGGAGATAATGGTATTATAGGCAAGGAAGATGATGAGATTTTAAAACCTGTTATCAAAGAAATGTCAGAGGCCGGTCATTTGGTTTTTGGGCCTTATTCCGCAGATAGCTTTTTTGGTTCTGATGCCTATAAAAATTTCGATGCTATTTTAGCCGCTTATCACGATCAAGGGCTTATACCTTTTAAGACCCTTTCATTTGGTAAAGGTGTTAACTATACCGCAGGGTTATCTAAAGTGAGAACATCCCCAGACCATGGAACAGCTTATGAAATAGCAGGAAAAGGCAAGGCAGATCATAGTTCTTTTAAAGAAGCGGTCTTTACGGCATTGCATATTTTTAAGAATAGAAAAGAATACCAAGAACTTACTGAAAACCCTTTACAGAAGCAGCGTGTAAGGCGTTAGAGGGGCGTTTTTGGGGTGCTGAAACGTGTTATTTTTGAGAATTGGTCTAAAAGATAGTCGAACTTATTGAATTCCAATTAAAAAAGGGTTGTAAGTTTATTAAATAATAGTATCTTTGCACCCGCCTTTAATCGGGCGGTGTATTAAAATAGTGTTGAAATGATGAAGCAAAAGGAGTTTAACATTCCTTTCTCTGGATTAGGACAAGGAAAACACGAATTTGAGTATACGATTAATAACCCGTTCTTTGAATCTTTTGGGTATGACGAGTTCAATGCTGCAGACGTTAAGTTGCATGTAGTTTTGAATAAAATGAGCACAATGCTCGAGTTAGAGATGAAAGCCCAGGGCACGGTTAACGTAAATTGCGACCTGACCAGCGAACCTTTTGATTTGCCTATTGAGGCAGAATTGGAGTTAGTGGTCAAGTTTGGGGAAGAGTTTAATGATGAAGATGATGAGATTCTGATAATTCCCCACGGAGAACATCAGGTCAATATTGCACAATACGTATACGAAATGTTGGTGTTGGCCGTACCGCAAAAAAGGATTCACCCAGGGGTTTTAGACGGTACGTTGCAATCTGAGGCATTAAAAAAGCTTGAAGAATTGCAGCCCAAAAAAGAGAAAAAAGAAAGTGATCCCAGATGGGACGAATTAAAGAAACTGTTAACGGATAAATAAGTTTTAAATGGCACATCCTAAGAGAAAAATATCGAAAACCAGAAGGGATAAAAGAAGAACACATTACAAAGCGGTAGCACCAACTTTGGCTACTGACCCAACTACTGGTGAAATGCACTTGTTCCACAGAGCACATTGGCATGAAGGTAAACTTTACTATAAAGGTCAGATTTTGATCGACAAGACTGAAGAAGCCGAAGCATAAACGTATCGGTTATCTTATAATGAATTCACGACTCCCGTATATATTGACGGGAGTTTTTTATTTCTAGTACTCAAATCTCAAAAACGCATAGTTTTACAGGAAAAATTGGTAAAAATTGATTAATTTTCACCAATTTTGAGGCATTTTTGAAGGTTTCTGATATCAAATCGACTTTAAGATGAGTAAAACAACAGCAGCAATTACAGCTGTAGGAGGCTATGTTCCAGAATTTGTTCTAACCAACAACATGCTGGAGGATATGGTAGAGACAAATGATGAATGGATCGTCTCTAGAACAGGAATTAAAGAAAGACGGGTGTTGAAACCTGAAGAAGGAGAAGGTACTTCGTACTTGGCTATAAAGGCGGCACAAGACCTTATCCAAAAGAAAAATATAGACCCAAAAGAAATAGATCTTATAATGATCGCTACGGCTACACCAGATAGCATGGTGGCCTCAACAGCGGCTTTTGTAGCGTCTGAAATAGGAGCGGTAAATGCATTTGCCTATGATCTTTTGGCGGCATGTTCTAGTTTTTTGTTCGGAATGTCTACCGCGGCCAGTTATATAGAATCTGGCAGGTATAAAAAAGTACTATTGATCGGGGCGGATAAAATGTCTTCAATAATAGATTATACAGATCGTACTACTTGCATTATTTTTGGTGATGGTGCAGGTGCGGCATTGTTCGAGCCTAATGAAGAAGGTTTGGGCCTACAAGATGAATACCTACGGGCAGATGGGGCTGGAAGACAGTTTTTAGGCATGGATGCAGGTGGCTCTTTAATGCCCGCAACCGAAGAAACGGTTAAAAACAGGAAACACTTTATTTACCAAGATGGTAGAACAGTGTTTAAATTTGCTGTGTCTAACATGGCAGACGTGGCTGAAAAAATTATGCAACGTAACGACCTTAAAGACACTGATGTTTCATGGTTGGTGCCACACCAAGCCAATAAAAGAATCATAGATGCTACGGCCAATAGAATGGGTCTGGACAGCTCTAAGGTTTTAATGAACATAGAAAGATACGGTAACACCACATCGGCAACATTACCGTTGTTATTGGCCGATTTTGAGGGCCAATTGAAAAAGGGTGATAACCTAGTTTTTGCCGCTTTTGGCGGAGGTTTTACCTGGGGTTCCATTTACCTAAAATGGGCGTACTAATTAAATACCGATTACTTAAATAAATAACATTCCATGGATATTAAAGAAATTCAAACCCTGATTAAGTTTGTAGCAAAATCAGGTGCCAGTGAAGTAAAGTTGGAAATGGAGGATTTAAAAATCACCATTAAAACAGGTACCTCAGACTCTGGAAACGAAACGACCTACGTGCAGCAGATCCCAATGCCGCAAGCTCAGATGATGCCTTCTCAGGCACCACCGCAGACTGTTGAAACGGCCGCAGGTGATGCCGCAAAAGCAGAAAAGAAAGAAGATGACTCTAAATATATTACCATTAAGTCACCTATTATTGGTACTTTCTATAGAAAACCCTCTCCAGATAAGAGTGCGTTCGTAGAAGTTGGTACCTCTATCGGAAAAGGAGATGTGCTTTGTGTTATTGAAGCCATGAAACTTTTTAATGATATTGAGTCTGAGGTTTCTGGTAAAATCGTTAAGATTTTAGTTGAGGATTCTTCTCCTGTAGAGTTTGATCAGCCTTTATTTTTGGTAGATCCATCATAAATGTAAATTCTGAATCTCAAATAAATTTCCGGTAACGGGAATAATGTTTGGTACTTGGATTTTAGAATTTAAATTGAAAAACGTATGTTCAAGAAAATATTAATTGCAAATAGAGGAGAGATTGCGCTTCGTGTTATACGCACCTGTAAAGAAATGGGTATAAAAACCGTAGCCGTCTATTCTAAGGCAGATGAAGAGAGTTTGCATGTTCGTTTTGCCGATGAAGCTGTCTGTATTGGTCCGGCACCCAGTAGCGAGTCGTACCTAAAAATACCCAATATTATTGCTGCTGCAGAGATTACAAATGCAGATGCTATTCACCCAGGTTATGGATTTCTTTCAGAGAATTCTAAATTCTCTAAAATCTGTGCAGAGCACGACATTAAATTTATAGGTGCATCTGGCGAGCATATAGACCGTATGGGAGATAAAGCTTCCGCTAAGAAAACAATGAAAGAGGCCGGTGTTCCTACCGTTCCTGGCTCAGATGGTTTGTTGAAAGATGTGGCCGATGCTATCAAGACAGCGAAGAAAATGGGCTACCCCGTTATGATAAAAGCAACTGCCGGTGGTGGTGGTAAAGGTATGCGCGCTGTTTGGAAAGAAGAGGAAATGGAAGACCTTTTCGAAAGTGCCGTACAAGAAGCTACTGCAGCCTTTGGCAACGGTGGTATGTATATGGAAAAGTTAATCGAGGAGCCAAGACATATTGAAATCCAAGTTGTTGGTGACCAATATGGTAAGGCATGTCACCTTTCAGAAAGAGATTGTTCCGTTCAACGTAGACATCAAAAACTTACGGAAGAAACACCATCTCCGTTCATGACAGATAAGCTTCGTGAGGAAATGGGTGCGGCCGCGGTAAAAGCTGCTGAGTACATAAAATATGAAGGAGCCGGTACTATAGAGTTTTTGGTAGATAAACACCGAAATTTCTACTTTATGGAAATGAATACCCGTATTCAGGTAGAGCACCCAATTACAGAACAGGTAATTGATTATGATTTAATACGTGAGCAAATATTGGTAGCAGGTGGTGTTCCCATTTCAGGAAAGAACTATTTGCCAAAACTACACTCTATTGAATGTAGAATAAACGCCGAAGACCCTTACAATAACTTTAGACCTTCACCGGGTAGAATTACTACTTTGCATACACCAGGTGGTCACGGAGTTCGTATGGACACTCACGTATATAGTGGATACAGTATTCCACCTAATTACGACTCTATGATTGCCAAGTTGATTACAACTGCGCAAACACGAGAAGAGGCTATTAATAAGATGAAAAGAGCGCTAGATGAATTCGTAATCGAAGGTATTAAAACTACGATTCCGTTTCACAGGCAGTTAATGGATCATCCAGATTATTTGGCAGGTAATTATACTACCAAGTTTATGGAAGACTTTAAAATGGATCCTCCGCCAGCGGAATAAGAATAAAACCCCAATTTGTATTGGGGTTTTTTTATGGAAGAATATGAACTTAAGTTATTGGGAATATAAAACTTGGTTGTCAAACATCGATTTTACTATTGTTGGCAGTGGCATCGTAGGACTTAACTGTGCCTTGCGGTTACATGAGTGCTTTCCAAAAGCTAGAATCCTTATTCTAGAAAAAGGATTTTTACCTCAAGGAGCTAGTACCAAAAATGCCGGTTTTGCGTGTTTTGGAAGCATTTCAGAGGTTTTGGCAGATTTAGAGCGCCACACTGAGCAGGAGGTGTTGGATTTGGTAGCTCAGCGTTGGCAGGGAATAAAATTGCTCCGGCAGAAAGTTGGTGATGCAAACTTCGATTTTCAAGAAAATGGCGGACACGAATTGTTTCTAGGTTCCGCCCAAAAACTATATGAGAAATGTTTAGATCAGCTATCTGAAGTTAACAAGCTATTGCAATCTGTTTATAGTGGGGATGCATTTAGCATGAGCCCTAATACTTTTGGTTTTGATGGAGTGAAGGAAAATTACATTACCAATGTTTTTGAAGGACAATTGGATACCGGTAAAATGATGAATTCGCTATTGAAATTAGTTCAGGATGCAGGTATCACCATCCTGAACTCCATAACAGTTGAAAACTTTACTGAAATTGGGACACAGGTAGAAGTAAAAACAAATCGATTTGAATTTAAAACTAAAAAATTACTGATTGCTACCAACGGTTTTGCCACAGATTTAATTAATGAAAAGGTTAAACCGGCCAGAGCGCAAGTTCTGATTACCGAACCAATTGAAAATTTATCCATAAAAGGAACTTTCCATTTTGATGAAGGCTATTACTATTTTAGAAATATAAATAACCGCATATTGTTCGGAGGAGGTAGAAATCTTGATTTTAAAGGTGAAGAAACTAGCGAATTTGGGTGTTCTCATCACATTCAAAAACATTTGGAGAAATTACTAAAAGAGGTAATCTTACCTAGAACGCCTCATAAAATTGAACATAAATGGAGTGGCATAATGGGAACTGGCGAGCATAAGAAACCCATTATCAGGCAAACCTCCAATCATGTCTATTGTGGTGTGCGCTTAGGAGGTATGGGAATTGCAATAGGAAGCATTGTGGGCCATAATCTCGCAGACCTAACATAGTCTTTGTTTCGTGGATTTTTGCTAACTGGGCTATATTCGCTACTTTAACTACTTTGAATATATTTCTTTTCAATTTATGAAAGACAAGAAACACCTGCGCAGTAGTGAATGGTTTGGTGGCAAAGATAAAATGGGTTTTGTACACCGTTCATGGCTAAGAAACCAAGGATATCCGGATGATTACTTTACTGGTAAACCCGTTATTGGCATTTGTAACACATGGTCGGAATTAACGCCCTGTAATGGTCATTTACGTGATTTTGCCGAGGTGGTAAAACGGGGTATTTTGGAAGCTGGCGGTTTTCCCATGGAGTTTCCGGTGATGTCTTTGGGCGAAACTATTATGAGGCCCACATCCATGCTTTTTCGCAATTTGGCGAGTATGGATACGGAAGAGTCCATACGCGCCAATCCACTGGACGGCATTGTTCTATTGACAGGTTGTGATAAGACTACACCTAGTACGGTAATGGGGGCCTGTAGCGTAGATTTACCCACTATTGTTGTTCCCGGCGGTCCCATGTTGAGTGGGAGGTTTAGAGGAGAAAAAATGGGCTCCGGCTCTATGAACTGGTTGATTAAGGAGAAACGAAACGTAGACGGTTTTAGTGATGCCGATTTTACCGAAGCGGAAGTCTGTGTTGCCAGAAGCATCGGGCATTGCAACACCATGGGTACGGCTTCAACAATGGCCACCATGGTGGAAGCTTTAGGTCTTACTTTACCGGGGTTTTCATCTATTCCCGCAGTAGATTCGCGTAAGAAATTGTTCGCACAACTTTCGGGAAGACGTATTGTGGAAATGGTAAAAGAAGATTTAAAACTATCAAAAGTATTAACGCGTCAAGCCTTTGAGAATGCCATTATTACTAATGCGGCTGTTGGAGGTTCAACCAATCTCATTATTCATTTGACTGCCATTGCAGGTAGAATAGGAGTAGAATTGAACTTAGAAGATTTTGATACTTTAGGAAGCAAAGTGCCGCTATTGGTAAACCTAAAACCTTCCGGAAAACATCTAATGGAAGATTTTTTCTATGCGGGTGGACTTCCTGTTGTTATGAAAGAATTAAAACCCAAACTTCATGGCGATGCCCTTACGGTAAACGGAAAATTTATCACAGAAAATTATTCTGAAGCGGTCTGTTATGATAACGATGTCATAGCTTCCATAAAACAACCTGTTCAGCAGAATGCCGGTATTGCCGTACTTAAGGGGAATCTTTGTGAAAACGGAGCGGTAATAAAACCTTCGGCGGCGTCAAAAAAGCTAATGAAGCATACGGGTAAAGCTGTTGTTTTTGAAAGTATGGAAGATTATCATACCCGAATTGACGCTCCGGATTTAGATATAGACAAGAATAGCGTTATTGTTTTAAAAGGTGTGGGGCCAAAAGGGTATCCGGGTATGCCAGAAGTGGGCAACGTAGACCTTCCGAAGAAATTATTATTGCAAGGGGTTACGGATATGGTTCGGATTTCTGATGGTCGTATGAGCGGTACGGCTGCAGGCACCGTAATTTTACATGTTTCCCCGGAATCAACCGTAGGCGGTACTTTGGCTTTAGTTCAAAACAATGATCTAATTACCTTGGATGTTGAGAATAGAAGCCTTCATTTAGAGGTTTCGGAAGAGGAGCTTATAAGACGGAAAAATGCTTGGATTGCTCCCAAACCCTTGGCGGATAGAGGATATGTAAAAATGTACATAGATCATGTAGAGCAAGCGCATAAAGGAGCTGATTTGGATTTTTTGGTAGGTGGTTCAGGATCTAAGGTAGATAGAGATTTGCATTAGTAGCATGATAGAAAAAGAAGAGTTGCATCAGTTTTGTTTGACATTCGTTACGGAACGGATTTCAAGAATTCATAAGAATATTGAAGATGTTCAAACCTCATTATCCTCAGAAACAAAAAGTAGTGCAGGTGATAAGCACGAAACAGGTAGGGCTATGTTACAGCTTGAGCGGGAGAAATTAGGACAACAGTTGGCCGAGGCCGAAAAGATGAAGCAAGTACTGTCTAAAGTGCCTAAGGAGGCATCTAATAAGGTGATTGGTCTTGGTAGTTGGGTCATTACTTCAAAAGCCGAATATTTTCTGGCTATTTCCGCAGGTGAATTCAAAGAGATGGATAGAAGTGTTTATTGCATATCTGCAGCAACACCCATAGCCAAATTATTATTTGCCAAAAAGGTAGGGGATACGGTTAGTTTTAATAACCAAGAAATAAAAATTATTGAAATAAAATAGAAGTAATTACTATCCAATTCCTTTCATTGAAGCCAAGGTTGCCGACCAAACGATTAAAGATGAAAGAAAAATACCAATGGTATTGGCCCAAAAGGCTTTTGTCTTTTCAATTTTAAAGAGATAAGACGCAATACTACCGGCATAAACACCCGTGCCCGGTACAGGTAACATTACAAAAAATATGAGTCCCCAAAAGCCATAGCGTTTTATTTTATCTCCGGAGCCCGTTTTGGCCCTGCGGGCAACAAATATGGCAGATTTCTTGTAGAAGCCCCACTTCAGGAAATACCGATTAACTTTTTCCAAAAAGAAAATCATCAAAGGGAATACCAACACGTTTGCCGCAAAACATAGAACAAACACCAAATATATATTAAGACCATTTAGCAACCCATAGGGAATACCCACCTTAGCTTCTCCAAAGGGAGAAAGGCTCCATAAAATGGCAATAATAAAATCTATAATCACAGTTATTTTTTTGGAAGGGCTAAACTACTAATACATGGGGTTTAAGCACCATCTGAACTCATAAATAATTCCAAAAATTGTGCCGCTCAAAAGTACGTTGTTCCTTTTAACACTTTTTAACTATTCGTTGAGTGGTGCAATATTATCTATCTATCTGAGTTTTAGACTATACATATTTAACAACCAAAACTTTTAACCTATGAAATCTTTATTTGCTAAACTATTTTTATTTGCTTTTGTGTCAGTGACAGCTTTTTCATGCAGCGTAAAATCTGAATTGGAAGATATTGCTGATGAGCTAGAGGAAGAAAACAACAATGATGCACGAACTGAAGTCATCAAACTAGAAGACAACAAGTAGTTCAGGTCTTTTAAATACAGAAAAGGGAACCTTTTAAGGTTCCCTTTTTTTATGATGTACAATTTAGAAATTGTATAAACTAACTACTGCACTAGTATAGTATTATCAGTAGCTGTAGGGTTCATAGGGCAAAAATATACATACTCCCCAGCCTCCAATACGGTTGGTTTGGATGATTGTGTTTTACCAGTGGCAACTACTTCTGTCACATAGGCAGTCTGGATGTGGTTTTCAGGTTTGCTAATGTCTTCACCCTTTTTTACAAGAACAAAACCAACATCATGGCCCACTCCTTTATTCTCAATATCAAAAACGTAAGTACCGGGAGAAACTGTCAATGATTTTTGAGTAAACTCACCGGGTGTTTGAACTAATGCAATTGTTCTTACTTCTTTTTTTACCATCTTGTCTTGGGCATTTGCTGAAAATGCTACTGTAAAAATCAATACTACTGCTGCTAATATATTTTTCATAATTTTTAGTTTGTGTCTTTTGTTTATTTTGAAAAGACGGATTATTAAAGGGTTAACTATTAAATTGTATTAACGGGCCTGTACAACCTTAGATTACATAGGATAAGTTCTATGCCTCTACGCTTTGTAATGGTGCTGCAACAGGAAAATCTACGGGAACATCGGTGGTTTTGTGAATGTAGTTAGAGATTGTTTTGTCTCCCACTAGCACAATGGTATCAATTAGGTTTTCCTTGGTCCATCCTGCGTTAAAAAATCTTTCAATTACTGCTTCATCTGTTGCACCACGATTTTCTGTAATGTTTTTTGCAAGAGCGGCAAGTGCATCTAATTTTGGGTCAAATGAGGCTTTGCCGGCTCTAAGCTCTAGAATTTCTGAGTCGTTAAAACCGTTCATTTTACCAATAGCTGTATGGGCGGAAAGACAGTAAGTACATTCGTTTACCTGACTAACTGCTAGGTTCACTACTTCTTTTTGTTTGGCGGTCAAAGATGTATTTGCACTGCTCAAAGCTAAATAGTTCGCTAAGGCGTTTTCAGAATAGGCATATGTTGCATAAAGGTTAGGTACAAAACCTACTGCTTTTTCCAAGTTGTCAAAAATTGCTTGATTGCTTGTGCTTACTTCTTCTCTTTTGGGTACATTAAATTTGCTCATGATTTCTAAGTTTTATGTCATACAACTGTGTAGGCTACATCAGTTCTTTGACCGTTATTAATTTGTTATTATTTTAAAATTCTACGTGAGGTTTTTCAGCATCACAATAAAAATCATGATGATGTTTTTGCTCACAATGGGTTTCGGCATCTACAGTTTGTAATTGCCTAGTTGGGCGAGAGAATATCTCTATAAGGTTAAAAAGGGATATATGTTTTAAGTTCATCTTGCGTTGTGTTTTAATTACAATGCAAAGATGCGAATGAAGTAAGCTTGTTTGTTAGGCGCGATTGCCCGACCGCTTGTAGAAATTTCCCGTTACGAAGAAATTGGGGCTATTTCGCGGTATTGTGAGGGAGAAGTACCCGTCATTTTTTTGAAAAACCGACTAAAATGTGCGGGGTCGTTAAAACCTAGCTCGTATGCAATTTCTTGGTTTTGTTTGTCCGTGAAATTTATCAATCGCTTTGCTTCAAGAGCCAAGCGATCTAAAATAATCTGCTGTGGAGATTTTTGGTTGTATATGGAAAAAAGATTGGAGAGTGTTTTTGGACTCTTAAATAAGAGCTCTGCATAGTCGCTTACCTTCCTTTTTGTTTTGTAGTGCGTATCTACAAGAACATTGAACTTTCTTATAATTTCAACTTGTTCATTATCTAGCTTTTTGACGATAAGCTGCTCCTTGGCCAGACGAGTGCAGATGATTATCAGTCGTTTTAATAACATTTGGAGCATATCTCCTTGTATACCGTCAGGCGTGGAGAATTCATCTTGGAAGACCTCGTAAAGTGTTTCAAACTTACGTTTTTGCTCTGGCGGAATGGATATGATGGGCAAGTCTTGAGTGCCAAAAAATAAGATGCCGTTACAGGATACTTCGTGATCATGATCTTTTATACAGTAAAATTCTCTATTAAAGTGAAATGCTGTTAATGGCAAAATGGTCTTTTCGTATGAAACGTTTTGGAGGTAGGTAGTTGTGACCAATTGATCCGGTAACAGCGTTACGGACATACCATCAATATATAATTCAAGGGGATCCGTATTTCGGTTCCAGAGCATGCAAATATTTCCCGAACTTACTGAAAATTGATTCTTATACGTTTTAATATCATTTGTAAACCCTAAATGAGAGCCTAGTTTTGCATCATTGAACTCAAATTTCATCTGTAACTGGTTGGATTGTTTTGGTCTGTTTAGTCTCTTTAGAAGCGGTAACCTTACCTTATGTGAGATTAAGAAAGATGAATGCTTAGTGTTAAACGATTCTAACTGTTTGTCAGGCAAGAAGTCTTTTTGTACTATTGACAAAGAAAATCAGAAGAGTTAGTTCTCTTAACTATAATGGTATGAAGGCGTACGATGAGGCAGCAGGTGAGTTTTTAGGTAAATTGGATATAGTTCCGGTTCCGTTGGTTTCCTGGGATATTTATAGTCTTAATTTTCAGGAACTCTGTATGAATAGCAAAGATGTAATTTCTATTCAGAATATAGCCCAGCGTAATAGATGGGTTTATGACAAACTGGATAGTTTATCCGCACAAGATACCGGCGTTGTTGTTATTACCGATATAAAATTGACTATTGTTCACGCTACAAGCAATATTGTTTCCATGACAGGATATAAATCCGAAGAAGTGATAGGGAAATCTCCTAAAATATTTCAAGGAAAGAAAACCAGCCAAGAAACACTGGTAAAAATAAGAACGGCCATCGAAAGAAAAATTCCTTTTGAGGCCGTTCTTATTAATTATAAAAAGGACGGGAGTACCTATAATTGTCAAATAAAGGCAGAGCCCATATTTAATAATCGAGGACAACTCGTCAACTTTATTGCCTTTGAAAAAGAAGTGGCCTAAGACCACTTCTTTTAAGACATATCTACAATAATATTATTTGTTTTCAATTTCGGTTACACGTAAAGTGTTTACCATACCTTTTTCTTTCATAGGCATGGCCGCTAAACTGATAAGCATATCACCTTCCTCTAAAAGGCCTTTGTCACAAGCCATTTTATTTACGTCATCAATAGTTTCATCGGTAGAAACATTTTTATCGTAGTGAAATGCTTGAACTCCCCAAAGCAGATTCAACTGGGTTAAAATGCGTCTGTTTGAGGTAAATACTAAAATGTGTGCACTTGGTCGCCAAGCGGAAATCTGAAATGCAGTATACCCACTATTGGTCAATGTGGAAATAGCTTTCGCTTTAATTTCATTGGCCATGATGGCCGCATGGTAACAAATAGATTTGGTAATATATCTTTTAGTACGAATGTGTGGTGGGTCATGTGGTACTTGAATTAGCTCTGACCCCTCTACGCTTCGCAGAATACTGGACATCTTTTCAATTACTTGTACTGGGTAGTTACCCACGGAAGTCTCTCCAGAAAGCATAACGGCATCAGCACCGTCCATAACCGAGTTGGCCACGTCGTTTACCTCTGCACGTGTTGGTGTAAGGCTGGTGATCATCGTTTCCATCATTTGTGTAGCGATAATTACCGGTATACGAGCTTTCTTGGCTCTAAGAACCAATTGTTTTTGAATTAACGGAACTTCCTGTGCCGGAACTTCAACACCTAAGTCGCCACGGGCAACCATTAGCCCGTCACAATAAGCAACAATTTTATCTATATTTTCTACAGCTTCCGGCTTTTCTATTTTTGCGATAATCGGAATTTTATCTTCTGCATGTTCTTTAATAATGGCTTGAAGATCAATAAGATCTTGGCTAAAACGAACAAATGAAAGAGCGATCCAATCTACCTTTAAGGAAATTGCAAAAATAGCATCTTTTACATCTTTTTCCGTTAATGCAGGTAACGAGATGTTTGTATTTGGAAGGTTAACTCCTTTCTTGGAGCGTAGCGGTCCACCTTGTATTACTTTGGTCTTAACTTCGGTTGTACCGTTAGTCTCAACTACTTCGAACATTAATTTTCCATCATCTAGCAAAATGCGCTCACCAGGCTTAACATCTTGAGGGAATGCGTCATAATTCATATATACCCTTTCGGCAGTTCCTTCAAAAGGTTCACCTGTAACAAAGGTAATTTCATCACCAGGGGCAACAACTACTTCACTTGCCATAACACCAACCCTTAGTTTAGGACCTTGCAAATCTGCAAGGATAGAGGTATTCCGACCGGTTTCTTCGTTAAGTTCCCGTATCATTTCTACGCGCTCTGTAACATCACTGTAATCTGCATGTGAAAAGTTGATGCGAAAGACATCCACACCAGCTTCCATCATATCCTTAAGCACTTCCTTTTTACTTGTGGCCGGCCCTAGGGTGGCTACAATTTTTGTCTTTTTATTAATCGGCATTTATCAAAAAATTAAATTGTTCTTAGATTTGAGTTTGTCAGTTTCTATGGCGTAAGCCGTTATAATTTTGGGTATGTTTTGTAGTGTTTTTACAAGGTTTTCCATATTTATGAAGCCATCTTGTTCTATTTTTAAAAAATAATCCACATCTCGGTGTTCGGGCACCATGTGAAATGTTGTGAATGACGGCTCATCCTTAAATAGCCCTTTTCGGCTCATAGTGTCCTCCACTAAACCATTGTTGGTAAATAAGGTCCAGTACCTATCGTTAATATCATCCTTCCATTCAAAAATAGGAACAGTAATATGACCGGTAAGGTCAAGGTCTATTTCAGACCTTTTAAAGTTCGATTTTAAATGAAGATTGAGAGCGTAGGCTATGGCATAATCTTCAAGGCTACTATGCAATGCAACTAAATCGAATGGATCTTCGTAAAAGTCGTTCGTAATTTTATGTACTGCTACCATAGGGGCACAAAGTGGTAAAGATAATATTAATACCGTACAACGCCTAGATTAGACAAGGCTAATACTATTTTAGAACAAACTATAACATTTTGGTTACATAAAATTACGATTTAAGACTTATCCATTTTGTCTTGAAGCGCATAATATGCCCTTTTGGAAGCTCGTTCTTCTGCTTTCTTTTTAGATGTGGCCCTGGCTTTTGCCACAACAGTATCTGCAATAGTTAGCTTTACTGCAAAATGTTTTAGTGCATCGTTGCCCGTGTCATCATAAACGTCATAGTCAAACGTTTTTTTCTGCTTTTGGCACCATTCAATTACAAGGCTCTTATAACTTATGACCTTACCTTCTAATTGTTCTATATCTACGTAAGGCTCTATAACTTTTTGACTGATAAATTTTTCACAATACTTGTAGCCGCGATCTAGATAAATTGCGCCTACCAATGCCTCAAAAACGTTGCCATGTATGTTTTCACCAAAGTGCGATTTTGGTATGCGGCTTTTCACATAATTAATGAGACCTAGATCCTTACCAAGTTGGTTGAGGTGTTTTCTGCTTACTATCTTAGAACGCATCTTGGTAAGATAACCTTCATCCCCTTCCGGAACCTGGTCATACAAATGTTTGGAGATTATGGTTCCTAACATAGAGTCTCCTAAAAACTCAAGGCGCTCATAGTTTAAAGGATTTCCATCTTTATCCTTTTCGTTTGCTGAACGGTGTACGAAAGCTTTTTTGTAAATAGTTAGGCTTTTGGGCTTAAAACCTAAAATAGAAGTCATTCCTCCAAAAAAATCCCCATCCTCTTTAGGATGGGAATTGAATATATTGGATGGAAAACCCATATTGTATTACTCGCTAAATTTTTTGAAAATTACGCAGGCATTGTGACCGCCAAACCCAAAAGTATTGCTCAATGCAACATTTACATCGCGTTTTTGAGCTTTGTTCAGGGTAAGGTTTAGTTTAGGATCTATATTCTCATCTACAGTCGTATGGTTAATAGTTGGCGGAACCAAACTATGTTGCATAGCTAAAATTGAAGCGATAGCTTCAATAGCTCCGGCAGCACCTAATAAGTGACCGGTCATTGACTTTGTAGAATTGATATTGATATTTGGGGCGTGGTCTCCAAAGACTTCACTAATAGCCTTTAGCTCTGCCACATCTCCTAGGGGAGTAGAAGTTCCATGGGTATTTATGGTATCTACATCTTCCGGTTTTAGTCCGGCATCCCTTAAACAGTTCTTCATTACTTGTACCACTCCAATTCCATCTGGATGGGGAGCAGTCATGTGGTAAGCATCGCTCGAAAGTCCGCCACCGGCAACTTCGGCATATATTTTTGCACCACGCGCTTTGGCGTGTTCGTATTCTTCCAATATTAAAGCTCCAGCTCCTTCGCCCAATACAAATCCATCACGGGTTGCATCAAAAGGTCTAGATGCAGTTTCTGGACTATCATTTCTAGTAGATAGGGCATGCATAGCACCAAAACCACCCATACCGGCAATGGTTACGGCCGCTTCGCTACCTCCGGTAACGACTACGTCACAATGGCCTAAACGAATATAGTTTAAAGCATCGATCATAGCGTTTGCAGAAGATGCACAGGCGGAAACCGTGGTATAATTGGGTCCCATAAAACCATGTTTGATAGAGATATGCCCAGGGGCGATATCTGCAATCATTTTGGGTATAAAGAAAGGGTTGAATCTTGGTGTGCCATCGCCTTCGGCAAAGTTCATAACCTCGTTTTGAAAAGTCTCTAGACCACCAATACCGGCGCCCCAGATAACTCCAACACGAAATTTGTCTACTTCCTCTAGGTTAAGCCCAGAGTCCACAATTGCTTCATCGGAAGAAACCATGGCGTATTGTGCAAACTTATCTAGTTTTCTAGCCTCTTTGCGGTCAAAATGCTCAAGAGGGTCGAAATTTTTCAGCTCACAGGCAAATTTCACCTTAAATTTTTCAGTATCGTAATAGGTCACGGGAGCAGAACCGCTCTTTCCGTTTTTAAGACCTTCCCAATATTCATCAATATTGTTACCTATGGGTGTCAACGCACCCAACCCCGTAACTACAACTCGCTTTAATTGCATTGAACCTAAATTTTTGGTTTACTTAGTAAGTCAAGCGTAAATTAAAAAAATTATCCATGCGATAATGGTTACCACATGGATAATTTTGAATCTCGTTCAAGAAATCATAAAGATTACTTCGCTTCTTCTATATAGCTAATGGCTTGGCCAACTGTTGCGATGTTCTCAGCTTGATCGTCTGGAATCTGAATATCAAATTCCTTCTCGAATTCCATGATCAACTCCACGGTATCCAATGAATCTGCGCCTAGGTCGTTAGTAAAGCTAGCTTCCGTTACTACTTCGTTCTCATCCACACCTAATTTATCAACGATGATAGCTTTTACTCTTGATGCAATGTCTGACATAATAATATTGTTTTTAAAAAATTAAATTGGTTGCAAAAATAAAAAACTTTGGACTAAATCCACTATTTGTCGTTAAAATGTCTTGTAATTTATAAAATTTCAGGATAAGAGCGGTATTTTTGGCCTAAATATTTTGCAGTCAGTAACGTTTAAAGCCACATGAAAAACATTGTATTATTTGCTTCCGGTTCAGGGTCTAATGTTGAAAATATTGTTGAGTACTTTCAAGGAAATCCTGAAGTCCATATTTCTGCGGTATTGTCCAATAAAACCCAGGCTAAAGTTTTGGATAGGTGTAATAGGCTTAAGATTAACGGATTATACTTTAATAGAAATGCCTTCTACGAGACTGATTGTGTGTTGAATATTCTAAAATCTTTAAAACCGGACCTTATTGTGTTGGCGGGCTTTCTATGGAAAGTGCCTGAAAATTTGGTTGCGAATTTTCCTGATAAAATTGTAAATATTCACCCCGCACTTTTGCCAAAATATGGTGGCAAAGGTATGTACGGTAATAAAGTCCATGAAGCTGTGCGGGCGAATAATGAGACCGAAACCGGTATTACTATCCATTATATTAATGAGAATTATGACGAAGGAGCGGTAATTCGGCAGGTAAAAACAGCTGTTTCTTCCGAAGATTCTTCCGACGATATTGCAAAAAAAGTGCATGCACTTGAATACGAATACTTTCCCAAGGTAATTGCGCAATTATTAGAAGTGTAGTAATGGCAAAAAAAGGAAAATTTTATACGGTTTGGAAGGGCAAAAAACCTGGAATATATGATTCTTGGTCGGCTTGTAAAGCGGCTATTACAGGGTACAAAGGGGCTCAGTATAAATCTTTTGAAACTTTTGCTCAAGCCAAGAAAGCATTTAATGGCAACTATGATGACTTTAAAGGGAAGAAAAAAGGAAAGCCAGTACTAACCGCGGAACAAATACAAAGATTCGGAACACCAAATTACCATTCTATTTCGGTTGATGCGGCATCTAGTGGAAATCCCGGAATTATGGAGTATCAAGGCGTGGATACAAAAACAGGCAAAAAGCTTTTTAAACAGGGTCCATTTGCTCAAGGCACCAATAATATTGGTGAGTTTTTGGCTATTGTGCACGGTCTTGCCTTTTTGAAGAATAACAAAAGTGATAGAGTAATTTATACGGATTCACGAACCGCAATGAGTTGGGTGCGTAAAAAAAACTGTAATACTAAACTTCAGGAGACTGCTAAGAACAAGGAAGTTTTTGATTTGATACGCAGGGCCTTAATATGGTTGAAAAATAATTCTTACAGCACTCCGATCGTTAAATGGGAAACCAAAGTTTGGGGCGAGATTCCTGCAGATTTTGGTCGTAAGTAATGTTATACAGGCCCGGCGCGTTTTCTTATAATTCTTTACAGTCTATATTCCTATTGGTATAACACATTGCTTTTCAGAAAACTGTTTTATAAGCGTCTTAAAAATTTGGAAAGGTAATATTCCTAGGCTTTTTTTGTAAGGGTATATTTGCATGTAATAGCGTTACAAAAACGTATATTTGCAGCTTAAACTAAAAATTGCATGGGTAAACTTCTAATCGTAGGCACGGTTGCCTTTGACGAAATTGAAACTCCTTTCGGGAAAACCGATAAGATTTTGGGTGGTGCAGCTACCTTTATTGGTTTGGCAGCCTCCCAATATAACAACGTAGAATCTGGAATCGTTTCTATAGTGGGTGAAGACCTTCCACAAGCGTATATAGATATTTTAAAGGATAAGAACATTGATCTTAGTTCTTTGGAAATCGTTAAAGGAGGAAAAACTTTTTACTGGAAAGGAAAGTACCATAACGACCTTAATTCAAGAGATACCTTAGCAACTGAGCTCAATACACTTGCGGACTTTAGCCCAGAGGTGTCAGAAGGGTTTAAAGATGCGGATGTGGTAATGCTTGGAAATCTTCATCCAAGTACGCAATTGAGTGTAATCAATCAGATGGAAAAACGACCAAAGTTGATAGTATTGGATACTATGAATTTTTGGATGGATAATGCTTTACCTGAGTTGATGGAGGTTATTAAGCATATAGATGTTCTTACTATTAATGATGAAGAAGCAAGGCAGTTAACTAATGAGTATTCATTGGTAAAGGCGGCGAAAGCTATTCGGGAAATGGGCCCTAAGTATTTGGTGATAAAGAAAGGTGAGAATGGGGCGCTTTTGTTTCATGAAGAGAAAATCTTTTTTGCACCTGCTTTACCATTGGAAGAGGTTTTTGACCCAACGGGAGCTGGAGATACGTTTGCAGGTGGGTTTGCAGGGTATTTGGCTGCGAGCAATGACCTTTCGTTCAATAATATGAAGAATGCGGTCATACACGGTTCTAATTTAGCATCGTTCTGTGTAGAACGGTTTGGAACCGAGCGTATGCAAAACTTAAAAAAGGAAGAGGTCAATAAAAGGTTGCATCAATTTAAAGCCTTGACCCAGTTTGATATAGAATTAAAATAATGACACGCCCCTATATTAGGGGCTTTTTTAATACCTAGATTTATAATGAGTGACGCGATCAAACATGAATGTGGTATTTCGGTAATACGGTTGTTGAAACCGTTGGAGTATTACAAAGAGAAGTACGGTACAGCCTTTTACGGGGTAAATAAGATGTACTTAATGATGGAAAAGCAGCACAATCGCGGCCAAGACGGTGCGGGCTTTGCAAGTATTAAACTAGATGTGGCTCCCGGAGAGCGTTATATGAGTAGGGTGCGGTCAATTGCCCAACAGCCTATACAGGATATTTTTGCTCAGATTAATGATCGCATCAACACCACGTTACAACAACACCCGGAGTATGTAGATGATGTTGCTGCACAAAAAAAGAACATTCCTTATATAGGGGAAGTACTTTTAGGTCACGTGCGTTATGGTACATTTGGTAAGAATAGTATTGAGAGTGTTCACCCTTTCTTAAGGCAGAATAACTGGATGCACCGTAATATTATTGTTGCAGGTAACTTTAATATGACCAATGTTCATGAGTTGTTTGATAATTTAATTCAGATTGGACAGCACCCCAAAGAAATGGCGGATACGGTAACCGTAATGGAGAAAATAGGTCATTTTTTAGATGATGCCGTTGCTAAACTGTATAAGCAGATTAAGAAAGAAGGATATACAAAACAAGAAGCTTCGCCTATTATAGCTGAGCGTCTTAAAGTCCATAAGATATTAAGAAGAGCCGCTAAAAACTGGGATGGTGGTTACGCTATGGCGGGTCTTTTAGGGCATGGAGACGCCTTTGTTCTTAGAGATCCTGCGGGTATTAGGCCAACATATTATTATCAAGATGATGAGGTTGTAGTCGTAGCTTCTGAAAGACCGGCTATACAAACTGTTTTCAATGTGCCTTACGAAGAAGTAAAGGAACTTGATCCAGGTAGCGCCATCATTATTAAAAAGGATGGAACGTCTTCTATAAATCAAATTTTAGAGCCCGCAGAGCGAAAAGCATGCTCTTTTGAACGTATTTATTTTTCTAGGGGAAGCGATAAGGAAATTTACCAAGAACGAAAGATGCTGGGTAGACTTCTTTTTCCGCAAATACTTAAGTCTATAGATCATGACATAAAGAACACTGTCTTCTCCTATATCCCAAATACGGCAGAAACGTCTTTCTTTGGAATGGTGAAAGAGGCTCAAAATTATTTGAACAAAAGAAAAGAAGAGCAAATACTTTCCATCGGTTCAAAAATCACCAGTGAAGAGCTTCATGAAATTTTAGAAGTTCGCCCACGAATTGAGAAAGTAGCTATTAAAGATGCCAAGCTACGAACTTTTATTACACAAGATAGTAGCCGCGACGATTTGGTGACCCACGTTTATGATATTTCCTATGGTTCGGTTAAGAAGGGAGATAACTTGGTTATTATTGATGATAGTATCGTTAGGGGAACTACGTTAAAGAAAAGTATACTTCGTATTTTAGACCGGCTGTCCCCTAAAAAAATAATAGTTGTATCATCTGCACCACAAATTAGATATCCTGATTGTTATGGTATAGATATGGCCAAATTGGAAGATTTTATCGCATTTAGAGCTGCACTTGCATTGCATGAAGAGCGTTTGACAATGAATGTGGTTGATGACATTTATGACAAGTGTTTGGAGCAGGTTAATAATAAGGATAAAGATGTAGTCAATTACGTAAGGGAATTCTACGCACCTTTTACGGCTGAAGAGATATCCGCCAAAATAGGCGAACTGCTTAGTCCGGAAGAAATTAAGGCCGAGGTAGAGATCATTTATCAAAGCGTAGAGGCACTTCATGAAGCTTGTCCTAAGAATTTAGGAGATTGGTACTTTACAGGAGATTATCCAACCCCAGGAGGGAATAGAGTGGTGAATAAGGCTTTTATCAATTTTTATGAAGGTAAGAATGAACGTGCGTATTAATTGAGCTTATCGATGAAATGCATGAAATATGTATTTCATCGATAATATGCGCTATTTAGCGTTTTTTTGACCGCTTGGACGAAGGTGAGGTTACATTTGGTCTTGCCATAGCATAAGTAGGTTAAGTTCATGGTAAGATTTGGGGCAAAAAGGTGGAGTTTACTCCACCTTTTTATTTTTTAATACTTTTAGAAGTATTCTCTTTGTTTATTGCGCTTCACAATATATAAGTATTCTCCTGTAGTCATTTTTGTTGTTCCCTATTTTCATATGTATTCTATAAACTGGAACCCTTTTAACCGATTTTTATACGGTTTGGCAAAGATGTTTTCGTAAGGCTTAATGCTGCTGTATATTTGGAGGACCATAGCATAAGTAGGTTAAGTTCATGGTAAGATTTGGGGAAAAAGGCGGAGTTTAACTCCGCCTTTTTATTTGCCATAATTTCAAATCCAATAGGTCTCTTCGGTACAAATACCTCTGATATTTCCAATCCTTATTTTTTAATTTAAGAAAGACGTTATACCCATCCAAATTGTATTTCAACTAGTGTTTTGTTCGTTTGTCCAAAACCTTTTTTTTAAGAGCCATGTTACTCTACTTTTGGAGGACCATAGCATAAGTAGGTTAAGTTCATGGTAAGATTTGGGGAAAAAAGGTGGAGCTATGCTCCGCCTTTTTTATTGGCAAAATCCTCGCAAACACGCGGGTTTACGGCATGTTCAACTGTTTTTATCAACAATCTCGTTAAAAAAAAACCCTACATATTTCTTTTTTATTTAACACAATACCAGTATTTTAGTATCGCCATAGCATAAGTAGGTTAAGTTTATGGTAAGATTTGGGACGAAAAGGGTGGAGATTTCTCCGCCCTTTTCTATTTTAAAAAGGTATAAAAAAGCCCGCTCAGAACTAGTTCTGAGCGGGCTTTTTTAAATTTAATTTAGAAATATAGGTCGCCTTATTTATTGGCAGCATATAGTTCAGAAACTTTACCCCAATTGATTACATTAAAAAATGCATTAATGTAATCAGGTCTCTTGTTTTGATAGTTTAGGTAGTAGGCATGTTCCCAAACATCAAGACCTAAAATAGGAAAACCTTCGCAACCAGTTTCTGGCATTAATGGGTTGTCTTGGTTAGGTGTAGAACAAACTTCTACTTTACCTCCTTTATGAACGCAAAGCCACGCCCAACCAGAACCAAAACGAGTACCGGCAGCACCGCTAAATTTCTCTTTAAATGCTTCAAAAGAACCAAAAGCGCTGTCTATTGCAGTCGCAAGTTCGCCAGATGGGGTTCCTCCTCCATTAGGAGACATAATTTCCCAAAAAAGAGAGTGGTTGTAAAAACCGCCTCCATTGTTTCTAACAGCACCGTTGGACATGTCCAAGTTCTCTAATATATCTTCTATAGATTTGCCTTCCAAGGAAGTACCTTCAATAGCGCCATTTAATTTGGTTGTGTAACCATTATGGTGTTTTGTATGGTGAATTTCCATTGTTCTAGCATCAATATGTGGTTCCAATGCATCATATGCATAAGGTAATTTTGGTAGTTCAAAAGCCATTTTCTGTGTGTTTTTAGATTAAAACTTAGTGAAGTCAAATTTACATTTTTTAACATACAAATTCACTAAATAATTTGTTAAGAACCTTTTTAGAATTAGTATTTTGCATAAAAAAGCACTTGCAACACAGCACTTTTAAAATATATAACGCTTCTGCCGGCTCAGGAAAGACACATACCTTAACGAAAGAATACCTTAAAATAGTTCTTTCATCAAGCAATCGTTTCAGTAAAATTTTGGCCATTACATTTACCAACAAGGCGGTAAACGAAATGAAGCATCGTATTTTGGAAAGCCTTTCAAAATTTGGTAAAGTTGAAAATGAAGCCACCGCTCCTCCACTTTTTTTAGATTTAATGAAGGAGCTTGGTGTAGACGCGGCCACATTACGGCAACGCTCTAAGCAAACTTTAAAGGAAATTCTGCATAATTATGCTTTTTTTGATATTTCTACAATTGATAAGTTTACGCATCGCCTAATTAGGACATTCGCAAAAGATTTAAAGCTACCTCAAAATTTTGAAGTTGTTCTAGATACTGATTTGTTACTAGATGAAGCTGTTGCCAAATTGGTCCATAAGGCAGGAACGGACAAGCAGCTTACTCAGGTATTGCTGGAGTTTGCCCTTGAAAAAATTGATGATGATAAAAGTTGGGACATTGCCTATGATCTAGGTAATATGGGCAAGTTGCTTTTTAGGGAAAACCATGCAGAACACCTACAAAACTTAAAGGATAAGAATATATCAGATTTTGTAGAGCTGAAGAAAACCGTGCGCTCTCGGATTACAGCTACGGAGGAAAGTCTTATTGGCTTTGCAACACTTGCGTTGCAATTGATAGAACAAAATGGACTTGAATTTTCAGATTTTACGAGGGGGTATTTTCCAAAATTCATGGAAAAAATTTCAGCTGGAGATATGGCAATCGATTTTAAGGCCGGGTGGAAGCAAAATTTTGATGATACCGTTCTTTATAATAAATCCACAGCAGATGCTACAAAGGCAACTTTAAACGAGTTACACCCGCAATTTTCTGAAATTTTCAATAAGATAAAACAGGCTTTTTATGAGCTTTCTTTTTTGAAGAATACATATGCTAATTTAGTGCCGTTAACGGTTCTTAATGCAATTCAAAGAGAAGTAAAGAATCTGCAGAATGAACGTGATCAGCTTTCTATTGCAGAGTTCAACACCATCATATCCAAAGAAATAAAAAACCAGCCGGCACCTTTTATATATGAACGTTTAGGCGAGAAGTATCGTCATTATTTTGTGGATGAATTTCAGGATACATCTACACTGCAGTGGAATAACCTAATACCACTTATTGGACATGCTTTAGAGGGGGAAGATTTGCAAGGCAACAGAGGATCTCTTTTTTTAGTGGGCGATGCCAAGCAAGCTATTTATCGTTGGCGAGGTGGTCGTGCCGAACAATTTTTAGATTTAGTAAATGAATCTGAAAGTCCCTTTGCAATTCCCGCCCAAACAGAATCCCTGCCAACCAATTGGCGTAGCTATGATGAGGTCATTAAGTTCAACAACGACTTTTTTACCGCTACCAGTCCGTTTCTGAATAACGCCATGTACAATAACATGTTCGTAGAAGGAAACAGGCAAGGGTATAATTCAAAACAAGGCGGAACCGTACAGCTCAAATTTATTGAAAAAGATGAAGAAAAAAGTAGGGATGAGCAGTACTGTACGGAAGTATTGAACACTATACAAACTGTAATTGAAAAGGATTACGGCTATGAAGACATTTGTATTTTGGTTAGGGGAAATAGGCAGGGAGTTTTATTAGCTGATTTTCTTACACAACAGGAAATTCCAACCATTTCATCTGAAAGTTTATTGCTGAACAGTAGTGATAAGGTTCGGTTTCTGGCAAATCTTATGGCATACATTGGTAATCCTACTAATTTACAGATAGCCTATGAGTTGCTGACTTATCTTTCTAAGGGCGGGGAGAATAGACATCAATATATATATGAGAACTTAAAAAATGTAGAACATCTTTTATTAAAGGAATATCAACTAGACGTTGAGGAGCTAAAACAACTATCCGTTTACGATGGTATGGAAAGAGCTATTCGTCAATGTAACCTGGTTGAAGGTTCAGATGCCTATGTTACTTTTTTTATGGATTTTGTGCTTGAAACGGAACAGAAAGAAGGTACGGGGATTCAGGCGTTCTTGAACCTCTGGGAAAAGAAAAAGGGCAAACTGAGTATTTCCGCTCCTGATAATATAGATGCCGTGCGAATTATGACCGTTCATAAGTCTAAAGGCCTTGAGTTTTCCATTGTTATTTTTCCTTTTGCCAATGAACATATCTATAAAAGGATGGACAAAAAAATGTGGCTTCCTCTAAATGCCGATGCGTTTAACGGATTTGAAGAAATTCTAATCACCGAAAAAAAGGAAGTAGAGAATTATGGGGAGGAAGCGGCTCAAATTTATTCTGAGGAGGAGCATAAAATGGAATTGGATGCGCTTAACCTATTATATGTAGCCTTAACAAGGGCGGAGAAGGCGCTTTATATTATATCGGAAAAAGACCTGGCCAGAGGGCAACATAAAACGGATTATTATTCGGGCTTGTTCATTGAGTATTTAAAAGGAAAGGACCTATGGTCCGATGATGAGTTGGTCTATAGTTTTGGAGAGCTGGAAAAAGCACCTGCCCCTCATCAAACAAAAGAGCAACAGGATATAGATTATAGTTTTACGCATAAAGACAGGTCAAGTTTTAAAATACTTACCCGATCAGGGATGTTGTGGGATACAGAACGTGAAGCTGCAATTTCTAAGGGAAACCTTATACATTATATATTAGGTTATATAGCAACTCAAGATGATATTGAACCCGCCCTGCAGAAAGCAATACAGCAAGGGGAGATAGAAAGCCAGGAGGTAGATGAGGTAAGGGATAAGTTGCAACGTATCGTAAATCACCCTAAACTCCAGACCTATTATAAGGATAGCGATATCATTAAGAACGAAAAGGATATTATTACCGCTGATGGGAAGATATTACGTCCGGACAGAATAGTGTTTAAAGAAAAGAATGCAACCCTTATCGATTATAAAACAGGTAAGACCAACCCTAAATATAAGGAGCAACTTTATTCTTATGCAGATGCATTAACGGATATGGGATATGTTGTAGAAAATAAAATCATTGTTTACATTAACGAAGAAGTAACACCAGAATTCATATAACTATATGTACGGAAAAATAAAAGAACATTTAGAACAAGAACTTGCAAGCATTAAAGATGAGGGTCTTTATAAAAGTGAGCGAATAATAACCACGCCTCAAGGTGCAGAGATTAAGATTTCCACAGGGGAAGAAGTAATCAACTTTTGTGCAAATAATTATTTGGGACTATCATCTCATCCGGAAGTAATACAGGCGGCAAAGGATACTTTGGATAGTCATGGATTTGGTATGTCATCGGTACGTTTCATTTGCGGCACGCAGGATATACATAAAGAACTTGAAAAGAAAATAGCCGATTTCTACGGGACTGAGGATACCATATTGTATGCTGCGGCCTTTGATGCCAATGGGGGAGTTTTTGAACCATTGCTAACTGCGGAGGATGCGATAATTTCGGATTCGCTCAATCATGCATCTATCATTGATGGGGTTAGGTTGTGTAAGGCGAAACGCTATAGATATGCCAATAGTGATATGGCCGACTTAGAAAAGCAATTGAAACAAGCCAATGAAGATGACGCCCGTTTTAAGATAATTGTTACTGATGGTGTTTTCTCTATGGATGGTCTTGTGGCACCTTTAGACAAGATTTGCGACTTGGCAGAGAAATATGATGCTATGGTTATGATAGATGAATGTCATGCCACAGGTTTTATAGGTCCTACAGGTATAGGTACGCTTGAGGAAAAAGATGTAATGGGCCGTATAGACATTATAACCGGTACTTTGGGCAAAGCCCTTGGCGGTGCTATGGGTGGTTATACCACAGGGAAAAAAGAAATTATAGAAATTTTGCGTCAACGTTCTAGACCGTATTTGTTTTCAAATTCTTTGGCTCCGGCCATTGTTGGGGCATCTATAAAGGTTTTTGAACTGTTGGAAAACGATACCTCATTACGAGACAAAGTGCAGGAAAACGCATCGTATTTTAAAGCGGGAATGAAAAAGGCCGGGTTTGATATTATTGATGGAGAATCCGCTATTGTGCCCGTAATGCTGTATGACGCTAAATTGGCGCAAGAAATGGCTAGTCGATTATTGGAAAAAGGAATTTATGTTATAGGATTTTTCTTTCCAGTGGTTCCAAAGGGTAAGGCAAGGATACGGGTTCAGTTATCTGCCGCCCATGAAATCAAGCATTTAGACCGTGCAATCCGTGCTTTTATCGAAGTTGGTAAGGACTTAAAAATCGTTTAAATGCATTATTTACGGCATTAAATGCGTTAAAAAAAATAAGAAATTGATTTTGTTAATAATATTTAACAACTTACATTTGCAGCTAATAAACACTTAAACTTAAAATTTTGAACATGAAACATCTTAGCAAATTATTGGTTGTTGTTGTCCTTATTGTAGGCATCAATAACGTACAAGCGCAAGACGAGAATAATCCATGGCAAGTGCAATTCGGAGTTAATGCCATAGATGTGTACCCGACAAGCGATGACAATTTCCCGACTCAGACTAGTTCTTTCGGTAATGAGCTTTTCAACGCATCTGATCACTGGAATATTCTTCCTTCTATCTCTTATGTTGGTGTGTCTAGATCTGTAGGTGACGGTCTTTCTGTAGGCGTTAGAGGATCTTTGAACAAAATCAGCAAATTAGGAGATATAGGTGTAGACGATCTTTCGCATTACGCTTTAGATGGTACTATTAAATATAACTTCCTTGACCAAAAAGTAGTTGATCCTTTCGTAGAAGTAGGTGGTGGTTACACTTGGGTTGATGAAATTGGAGCTGGTACTGTTAATGGTGGTGTTGGTGTAAACTTTTGGTTTACTGAAAACATCGGTCTTACTGTACAGACTACTTACAAGCACGCTTTTGAAGATTACGGTCGTAAGCACTGGCAACATTTAGCAGGTATCTCTGTTAAGTTTGGTGGTACTGATACTGACGGTGACGGTGTATATGACAAAGATGATGCTTGTCCAGAAGTTGCTGGTCTAGAGGCTTTCAACGGATGTCCTGATGCTGACGGTGACGGAATCGAAGACAGCAAAGATGCTTGTCCTAACGAAGCTGGTTCTAAAGAAATGAACGGTTGTCCTGATGCTGACGGTGACGGTGTTGCTGATAAAGATGATAAATGTCCTAACGAAGCTGGATTGGCTAACCTAGCAGGTTGTCCTGATGCTGACGGTGACGGTGTTGCTGATGGTGACGATGAATGTCCTAACGAAGCAGGTCCTGCTGAGAACAAAGGATGCCCATGGCCTGATACTGACGGTGACGGTGTATTGGACAAAGATGATAAATGTCCAGATGTTGCAGGTACTGTAGCTAACGCTGGTTGTCCTGAAGTAACTGAAGAAGTTCAGAAGCAATTGAATGACTACGCTAGAACTATCTTGTTCGATACAGGTAAGTCTTCTATCAAAGCTGAGTCTACTTCTGTAATGGTTGACATCATCACTATCCTAAAAGAATACCCAACTGCTAAATTTACAGTAGAAGGTCACACAGATAGCGTTGGTAGCCAGAAATTGAACCAAAGCCTTTCTGAGTCAAGAGCACTTTCTGTAAAAGAGTTCTTAGTAGATAAAGGTATTGAAGAATTCAGATTGTCTGCTATCGGTTACGGTGAAGACAAGCCAATCGCATCTAACAACACAAGAAGCGGTAGAAAAGAAAACAGAAGAGTTGAGATTAACTTAGTAAAGTAATTCTCTCCACTAAATAAGTTTAAAAGCCCTGACATTTGTCAGGGCTTTTTTTATTTTTGACTATGCAGAGTTTTCTAGAAGAAGTAGTCAAAGAAGTTTGGGAAAAACATAGTTCCCATGAGCATATTGTTTTTGTGCTTCCCAGTAAGCGGGCAGGAACTTTCCTGAAAAATGCTATAGCAAAATCTGCTGACAATACTTTTTTTGCTCCTGAGATATATAGTATAGAAACTTTCATTGAACAGGTTTCAGGTCTATCGTACGCGAGTAATACGCAGCAACTCTTTGTTCTCTACAATACTTATCTAAAAGAGACTTCTCAAGAGAAAGATAGCTTTTATAGCTTTTCCAACTGGGCGCAAACCCTTTTACAAGATTTTAATGAGATAGATAGGTATTTGGTAGATGCCAAAAAGCTATTTTCTAATCTTGCGGCTATTCAGGAACTGACCCATTGGTCCCTTCAAAAGGAGAAGACCAAAATGATGGAAGATTACCTGCGCTTTTGGAATAACCTAGAATCGTTATATACTAATTTTAATTCCGCGTTGCTGAATATGGGCCTAGGACATCAAGGGCTAGTCTATAGAACGGCATATACGCAGCTAGAGTCTTATTTGCAGATTAATCCGGATAAACTCTTTGTTTTTATCGGTTTTAATGCGCTCAATACGGCCGAAACGAAAATAATTCAACATATTCTAGAGAATGCTAATTCGGATATATATTGGGATATAGATGCATATTTCTTAGAAGATAAAATTCATGATGCAGGTTTTTTTCTAAGGCAACATCTTAAATCTTGGTCCTATTTAAAGGAGAATGCGCTTAAAGGGGTAAGCTCTCATTATTTAGGAGATAAGAAAATAAACGTAGTAGGGGTGCCCAAAAACGTGTCCCAAGCAAAGTATACGGCCGTTTTATTAGAGCGTATTCATGGAGAGAAGGCTTCCGATTTAAAACGTACAGCCGTTGTTTTGGGAGATGAGTCTTTACTGAATCCTATTTTAAATTCTATTCCTGAGTGTATAGAAAGAGTTAACGTAACCATGGGATATCCTTTAAATAAAATTCCCTTGGCCAGTTTGTTCGACCAGTTCTTGAATTTGTATATCAACAGAAATGAACAGGGTTGGTTTCATCAAAATATACTATCCTTTTTAGCACACCCTTATATTCATATTCTGTTAGGGCAGGCCAATAATGAAGATACAGAGACTATTGATGAGGTCATAAAAAATAAGAATTGGGTATATATTACTGCAGAACAGATCAAAGAGGTTGAGAGGGGAGATGCGGTAGCTTCTTCACTTTTATTTCATAAGGAAACACCATCGCCTAAGCGAATTTTACAACATTGTCTAAATATAATTACTGCCTTGAGGGGCAAACTAGATGATGCTAAAGATGCCTTATCATTTGAATACCTTTATAGGTATTTTAATTTATTCAATCAGCTATCGGATTTAGTCGAGAAATATGATTTTATTACAGACCTTAAATCCTTATTAGGCCTTTATCGTGAGTTGCTATCTTCGGAAACCTTGGATTTTCAAGGGGAACCTTTAGAAGGTTTACAGGTGATGGGGATGCTAGAAAGTCGTAATCTGGACTTTGAAACGGTTATTATTACTTCCGTAAATGAAGGAATCCTACCATCTGGAAAATCGAACAATTCTTTTATTCCGTTCGATTTAAAAGTGCAATTGGGGCTCCCTACTTTTAAGGAAAAAGATGCGGTCTATACGTATCATTTCTATAGGTTGTTGCAACGGGCAAAAAATATTTATATTCTTTACAATACCGAACCAGATGTGCTGGAAGGGGGTGAGCGTAGTAGGCTTATAAACCAGTTGCTAACGGATGAGAATAGGAATTCTAGTATTACAGAAAGTGTAGCATCGCCATCTATAGATCCAAAAAGATATTCTTTAGAGTCCATAGAAAAAGATGATAGTTTATTAGAACTCATCAAAGCCCATGCGTTAAGGGGTTTTTCACCAACATCCCTCAGTAATTACGTGCGTAACCCTATTGATTTTTACAAAAGAAACTTGTTGGGTATTGATGATGTTCTAGAAGTAGAAGAAACCATAGCGGCTAATACGTTTGGAACCATAGTTCATGATACTTTAGAAGAACTTTATACGCCTTTTATAGGGCAGGTTTTAACGGAAGAGAAACTTGTAAAGTCCAAATCTCTGGTTGCCGGATTAGTGCAAAAGCATTTTGCAAAAACATATTTGGATGGCGATATTTCTAGGGGAAAAAACCTTATAGCCTTTAATGTTGTGCTTCGTTATATTGAAAATTTCATCAACTTAGAAATAGCCGATGTCAAGAAACACCAAATAAGAATAATTGGTCTAGAAACGAACTTAAAAGTGTCCTTAAATGTCCCGTCTGTTGATTTTCCTGTTAATTTAAAAGGAAAGCTAGATAGAATAGATGAAGTAGATGGTACGTTGCGAATAATAGATTACAAAACAGGAAGTGTTGAGCGGAACCAATTAGAGATTGTAGATGGTGTATCCATTACCTCGGATTACAAATTCAGCAAAGCTTTCCAGCTCCTTTGCTATGCTACTATGTATGCTTCCGAGCATCCGGAAGATACTATGGAAGCGGGTATCATATCTTTTAAAAAATTAAGTTCTGGAGTGTTAAAATTCGCTACAAAGGACAAAGCGGGCAATGGAGCCAAAAAAGAAACAAAAATAGGGAAAGAAACCCTTTCCCTATTCTATACTGAGCTCAGTGCCCTCATTTCCGAAATATGTGATTTAAACACGCCTTTTGAAGAAAAGGAAGTGTAATACAATTCGTGTTTAAGCTTATTTTTTATCCGGTCTTGTGGGGCGCACCTCAATTTTGCTGGGCAAGGTACGCGGATTCATTTTTAATAAATCCAAAACAAGTTCGCCAATATCTTCGGGCTGAATTTTCCAAGCATCTTTTTCGTCCGGCTCATTACCGGCAAAATGCGTGGCAACAGAACCAGGCATAATGGTTGATACTTTTATATCATACTTGCGTAAATCTAGCATGGCCGCCTGTGTAAAACCTACTACACCAAATTTAGTGGCATTATATCCCGCTCCGGAAGCAAAAAAGTTAGTGCCCGCCAAACTAGCTAGGGTTATGTAGTACCCCTTAGACTTCTTAAGTGCTTCTACAGACGCTTTTAGAGTATGAAACACACCATTTAAGTTAGTATCTATCATCTTGTGCCAAGCATCATCTTCTAGCTCGTCTACAGGAGCAAAATAGCCCACTCCTGCATTCGCTAAAACCACATCCAATTGCCCCCATTTATCCAAAATCTTTTGAACAGCTGCTTTTTCATCACCATGTTTTGAAACATCCGATGCCAAGGCAAGAACGCGATCCTCCGAACCTAGTTGTTTGGCGGCTTCTTCAACGGTAGAGAGTGTTCTTCCGCTTACGGCTACTCTAGCCCCTGCTTCCAATAATGTAACGGCTACACCATACCCTATACCTTTTGAGCCTCCTGTTATATAAACTACCTTATTTTTTAAATCCATAATGTCCATTTTTTTATAAAAATAAATGTCTTTAAAGCGGAAAGAAAGTTGAGAGCGTTATTCTTTTCTTAAATAAGAAAGTGGTCCGTTTTAAAATGTGGATAAAATCATGCTGATGATACTATTTATGCAATTTTAACAGGCTAAATTGTTAATATTTGCATTGATGCTAATGCCTGAGTGTTGATTCTGTATTTTTTCTTGTCTATGCCAGAATAGAAACCTATTTTAGAGGTTTAAGGTCATCCAACAAAATTAGGGAAAGTTGTCCTTTCAAATAAATGACCAATTCAAAAACGATACAAAGTGACTAAATTTTTAGACGACAATTTCTTACTGGAAAGTAAGCAGGCACAATCGCTCTATCACGACTATGCCGTTAAAATGCCCATAATTGATTATCACAACCACCTGCCACCAAAAGACTTAGCGGAGAATAAGGTTTTTGGCAATATCACCAATGCTTGGATAGATGGTGATCATTACAAATGGAGGGCAATGAGAACTCTCGGGGTCAATGAAAAGTACCTTACCGGTAATGCTTCCGATAGGGAGAAATTTTCTAAATGGGCCGAAACGGTGCCTCACACCATGCGAAACCCATTGTATCATTGGACGCATTTGGAGCTGTCTAGATACTTTGGTATTACGGATACACTTAGTAGTAAAAATGCGTCTTCAGTTTATGATGCTACTACGGAAATGCTACAATCCCAAGAGTTTACTTCTAGAGGGCTTATTCGTAAAATGAATGTAGATGTACTCTGCACAACAGAAGACCCAACAGATACTTTAGAATACCATCAGCAGCTGGCCAAAAGCGACTTTAAAACTAAAGTTAGTACGGCTTTTAGACCGGATAAAGCTATTCTAATTGGTAGTGAGACCTATAATGATTATATAAACAGTCTTGAAAAAGTGTCGGATACGGAAATTACTACGTATGATAGACTTTGCGATGCTTTACGGAAACGTATTGAGTATTTTAATTCTAATGGTTGTTTCGTGTGCGACCACGGATTGTCTCATCTTTACGCTGAGGACTTTACGGAGACAGAAGTAAAATCAATTTTTAAGAAAAGAAGGGAGGGAGAGCAGGTTAGTGCAAAGGAAGCTGCAAAGTTTCAGAGTGCTATTTTGTTGTATCTATCAGAAACTTATCATGAGTTTGGTTGGGTTCAGCAATTTCATTTGGGAGCCCTTAGAAATAACAATACAAGAATGCTATCGGAATTAGGCCCTGATACGGGTTGGGATTCCATAGGCGATTATACGCAAGCGGAAAGTTTATCGAAATTTCTTGATACACTGGATAGCAAGGATAAACTTACCAAAACAATACTTTATAATTTAAACCCTCGTGACAATGCCTTAATGGCAACTATGGCGGGTAATTTTAATGACGGTAGTGTAAAGGGAAAAGTACAATGGGGTTCCGGTTGGTGGTTCTTAGATCAAAAAGATGGTATGATCGATCAGATCAATACGCTTTCCAATATGGGATTGATAAGTTGTTTTGTGGGAATGCTCACAGATTCAAGAAGTTTTCTGTCCTTCCCGAGACACGAGTATTTCCGTCGTATTTTATGTAATCTTTTCGGTAACGAGATGGCTAAAGGAGAATTGCCTAATGATATGGAATGGATAGGTAAAATGCTCCAAAATATCTGCTACAATAACGCTAAAGAGTATTTTGACCTCTAATTTGATTATCATATGAAATTGAATCTAAAATTTATTTTTTTCGCCATGGGGATACTTTTGTTATCCGGCTGTGGTGAGTTGGGCGGTAATCGAACTATTCGTTTGGCTCATGGGCTCGATGTAAACCACTCGGTTCATAAGGCCATGGTGAAAATGGGGGAAGACCTAAAGGAACTTTCCGGAGGCAAAATGCTATTGGAAATCTATCCGAACCAACAATTGGGTACAGAAAGACAATGTCTAGAACTGCTCCAGATAGGAAGTCTAGATATGACAAAAGTATCCGTTGGGACACTGGAAAATTTTGCCCCAAAAATGAAGGTTTTGGGGTTGCCTTTTCTTTTTAGGGACAGACAACATTCTTTTGATGTTTTGGATGGTCCTATAGGTCAAGAACTCTTGAACGATGGTGAACAATATTGGCTTAAAGGCTTAGGGTATTATGATGCGGGAAGCCGAAGTTTTTACACCAAAGACCGCCCAATAAATAACCCGGATGATTTGGCAGGGCTAAAAATCCGGGTTATGGAAAGTGTAACCGCCATGGATATGGTTAAGGATTTAGGCGGTTCTCCAACACCAATTTCTTGGGGGGAACTGTATACTGCCTTACAGCAAGGTGTGGTTGATGGTGCTGAGAACAACCCGCCTAGCTTCTATCTTTCCAGACATTACGAGGTTTGTAAATTCTATACGCTAGATGAGCACACGGTTTTGCCGGATGTATTATTGGCCGGAACCCATTTATGGGAAAGTTTATCCCAAGAAGAACAGAGTTGGTTAAAGAAAGCTGTAGATGGCTCCATAGGTTACCAGCGTAAATTATGGGCAGAATCCGAAGATGAAGCTCTGGCCGAAGTTGAAAAGGCAGGAGTGGAAATTATTAGACCGGATAAAACCCTCTTTTCTGATAAAATAAAAGACTCGTTTGATAAGTATAAGGAAGACGAGGTCATCTACAAATTGATTCAAGAAATACAAGCAACTAAATAATATGGAATTAAGGAAAAACATTGATAAGGTCCTGGCCTATTTTCTCGTTACAATAATGGGGATTATGGTCTTAAACGTACTATGGCAGGTGTTCAGTAGGTTTTTATTGGGCTCACCAAGTTCTTTTACAGATGAGTTGGCAAGATATCTTATGATTTGGATCGGTATTCTGGGTGCGGCATACGTCTCCGGAAAAAACCTTCATGTAGCCATAGATGTATTACCCAAAAGATTTAGTGAACGCACTCAAAAAAAGTTACAATTGGTAGTGCATTGGTTGGTGATTTTGTTCAGCCTTGGAGCTTTGGTCATAGGTGGTTCTCGTCTAGTTTATATTACCCATGTGCTAGACCAGCATTCACCTGCTTTGCAAGTGCCATTATCCGTGGTGTACCTTGTAATTCCAATAAGCGGCATCCTTATCATCTATTATAAAATATCTGACCTTCTTAACGATTAAATATTATGGAGTATTTACCAATTTTAGTCTTGGTGCTGAGTTTTGTTGTTCTATTGGGCATAGGAACTCCCGTGGCATGGAGTATTGCCATATCATCTGTTCTTACCATGTTGGTAAGCATTCCCGTGTTACCGGCATTCACAACTGTTTCGCAACGAATAGGAACCGGACTTGATAGTTTCGCGCTGTTAGCTATTCCCTTATTCATACTCTCGGGAGAATTAATGAACAAAGGTGGTATTGCACACCGGTTGATAGCCTTTGCGAAGACCATGGTGGGGGCACTACCTGGTGGTTTGGCGTTGATCAATATTGTTTCGGCTATGCTTATGGGGGCTATTGCAGGTTCGTCTATGGCAGCAGCATCCGCTATGGGCAGTATTTTGGGGCCTGAAATGGAAAGGGAAGGGTATTCCCGTGAATTTGGTGCAGCGGTGAATATAACGGCTGCTACAACGGGTCTGGTTATACCGCCCAGTAATGTACTTATTGTGTATTCTTTGGCAAGTGGTGGTGCTTCTATTGCCGCATTGTTCTTGGCAGGATATATTCCTGGGATACTCACAGGTCTTTTTCTAATGATCGTAGCTTCTTTTTGGGCAAAGAAAAAAGGTTACAAAGTGGGAAAACGTAGTTCTTTAAAAGAGATTTTTAAAACGTTTGTAGATGCATTGCCTAGTTTGTTTATGCTAGTTGTGGTTATTGGAGGTATTGTAGTAGGCGTATTTACCGCTACAGAAGCTTCCGCCATTGCCGTACTGTATAGCTTGCTATTGGGTTTTTTCTATAAGGAAATATCATTTGATAGGCTGCCTAAAATCCTGTTGGACTCTACTTCTACTACTGCAATTGTAATGTTGTTAATAGGTGCCTCCATGAGTATGTCATGGGCATTGTCCTATGAGAACATACCTCAAGAAATTAGTTCAGGACTTTTAGGTATTAGCGATAATAAGATTGTAATTCTACTAATCATTAACTTGTTATTGTTGTTCGTTGGTATTTTTATGGATATGACTCCAGCGGTTTTGATATTTACGCCGATATTTTTACCTGTGGTAACTAAATTGGGATTAGATCCAGTGCATTTTGGAATCATCATGGTACTGAACCTTTGTATTGGTCTTTGTACGCCTCCTGTGGGCTCGGTGCTCTTTGTTGGGGTGGGTATAGCCAATACCACCATAGAAAAAGTGATAAAACCACTATTTCCACTTTTTATAGCTATGATAATAGCACTGTTCCTAGTAACGTATATTCCTCAGCTTAGTTTATGGTTACCCAGCTTGTTTGATTTGTAGGAAGTAATTTGATTTTCAGAAGCTAACACTTATAGATGATAAGGGATTACATCTATAATTGTTAGTTTTTTGTTGAATTTAAATGGATAAGAGTGAGATTATAACTCCTTAACACAAGCGTAATGAACCCCTAAACTTATGGTTACTAAAGGTGCTCTAATAAGGAGCATCTTTGCAGCGCATTATCCGGCATACGTTCTTATTTGAATTAGCTTGAATAGAATTCAACCGATGGGGACATCGGTTTTTTTTGTTTCCGTACGTTTCTTAGCTCTTTTTCCTTCCCAAGAAAGTACTGTACCATTTTCCCGAAGCTTTAATGGTACGTTTCAACGTATCAAAATCGATATGTACCAAACCGAATCTAGGGTAATATCCCTCTGCCCACTCAAAATTATCTGTAAATGTCCACACAAAGTAACCTGAAATTTTTAGGTCTTCCAAACTCGCTTTATGCACCTGTTTTAAGTAGCTTTTTAAATAGTTAGTACGTTCTATATCATTCACTTCTCCCGCTTCTATGGTATCTTCAAAAGCGGCTCCATTTTCGGTAATCAATATTTTTTTCACGCCTTTGTAGGTGTTGAATTTTTTCAGCATTTCATAAATACTGGGAGGGTGAACTTCCCAATCCATAAGCGTAGTTTGTACATTGCGTTCCGGTGCTTTTACAATCTTTGCTCTTAAATAGGGCACGGTATAGCTATGCCTAACCACCTCTCGGGTATAGTTTTGAATACCGATAAAATCAAACTCAAAAATGCTGTTTTGGGCATCTTCCGGTTGTTCGTATTTTTTAATCTTTTTAAGAACGGCTATACTCTCGTCAGGGTAACCTAGACCCAAGCTGGGTTCAAGGAAAAGTCGGTTTAAAAGAGCATCTGCTTTATCCGCTGCTTTCATATCTCTTTTACTATCCGATTGAGGTGTAATTTGCGAACAAGAGAAAGTTGTCCCAATTATGGCATCGGAGACCATTTTACGAAGCAATCTTCCTCCTAAAGCTTGGCATAGAACTGCATGGTGTATAGCAGGCAGAAAATTTTTGAGCCCTTTCTTGCCGGGGGCATGTACGCCTAAAAAATATCCTGCGCCTGTGAAAACCATAGGTTCGTTAAGGACCATCCAATGCTTCACGCGGTCACCAAAGTTTTTGGCACAGATTTTCACGTAATCTTCAAACCAATCTAATATTTTCCTATTGGTCCAACCTCCTAAATCCTCTAGATTTTGGGGTAGGTCCCAGTGGTAAAGGGTTACCCATGGGGTAATGCCGCACTTAAGGCAAAAATTAATAACATCATTATAGAACTCTATGCCTTTTTGATTTACCCTACCCGTTCCGTCAGGTAGAATTCTAGACCATGATAATGAAAACCGATAATGTTTAATATTCATCGACTTCATTAAAAGAATATCGTCCCTGTATCTATTGTAGAAATCACAGGCTATTTGCCCATGTTGGTCCTCAAAAATGTTCCCTTTTTTGGATACAAAATCATCCCAAATAGACGTACCCTTTCCGTGAATATTGTGGGCGCCTTCAATCTGGTAGGCTGCGGTAGATACACCCCAAATAAAATCTTGTCCAAAATCATCAGGTTGCAAGTCAAAATTTGATTGCTCACTCGTATGCGTCATTTAAAATTATTTGCCTTTATATAAGGATAGCGATTTTTCTAAAACGGACTTGATTATCTCATCGGTAATGTCAGGGTAGTGCACGTCTAACTTGGTGTCCGTATCTATCCAAGTTTTAATTTTGTCAAGATGTTTCATTTTTAGGGATTTTATTACGGGCACCCCCATTTCTTTTAAAGCTGCTGCATTACACTGTTGCTCATATTGGCCTTTCATAGGTATGACCAGAAGTTTCTTTTGCATGTGGAGTGCTTCCGCAGGCGTTTCAAACCCTGCGCCGCAAAGTACACCTTTGCTGCTCGCCATACTGCTTACAAAGGCCTCATTAGTGATGGGGCTAATGGTTATGTTGTTCGAGAAAATTTCTTTTTGGTTGTGCTTAGAGAAAACTTGCCACTTTACATCTTTAATTTGCGAGAGCATTTTTAACAATTTCTCATCACTGTAAGAAGGAAGATAAACCGTGTAATGTTCCCCTAGTGTTCTCGTTGTAGACCTTATATCTTGCCGGATAATGGGTTTGAACATATTTTCTCCATAGGTTTTAAAGTGAAAACCATATTGGGTTGTAGACGGCGCGTATTTCTCCAATATTAGCTTTCCTAGAGGGTCTTTTTTCTTGGGTTTGGGTGAGTTGGGAGATATAACCGCAGCCTGATGACTAAGTGCTACACAGGGCAATTTTTTTGACTTGCAAGCCCATGCGGAGATAGGTTCAAAGTCATTAATTACCAAATCGTATTTTTCAATGGGGATACTCTTTATTTCTTTTTTTATTCTGGCAGAATTGGTTTTTTCGTACGTGCGCCACATATCAACACCACCCTTTTTTCCAAAAATAAAACTCCATCCGCTCAGTTGGTAGGTAATGGGGTAGGGTAATTTAATATCGGCTTGCGTACCACTGACCAGAATATCCAGATCAATATTGTTTTTCTGTAGGGAGGGAATAATATCTCGAGCTCTACTTAAATGCCCATTTCCCGTACCTTGTATTGCGTAGAGAACTTTCATCTACTGTTTCTTTTTGGGTGGGTCATTTACTTACTTTTGAGGCGACCATGTCATTGAACTCCGCCATTAAGCTTTGAAAAAGCTCTTTTTTCTCTAGCATTTCAACATGGTCGTTACTGTCCGAATTGTAGGCCTGAATGTACATGTCATCTTCGTAACTATAGAGTTTCCATTCTCCTTTTACATATTCCAATGACGTAAGGTTCTCTATCCAATCTCCCGAGTTTAGATACATTACGGAACCGTTCTCGTTTTCTATTGATTTAATCTCTGGTTGATGAATATGACCACAGATCACATAATCAAATTCATTTTCAATAGCGATATCCGCAGCGGTCTGTTCAAAGTTGTTTATGAACTTTACGGCAGATTTTACACTGTTCTTTATTTTCTTTGACATGGAAACCGGTCCTCTTCCAAGTTTTTTGTAGCAAAAGTTTACCGCACTGTTTATAAGAATAAGGGTGTCATAACCAATAGCCCCTAGTTTGGCCAACCATTTTGAATGTTGCATGGTAACATCAAAAACATCACCATGAAAAATCCAAGCTTTCTTGCCATGAACGGTGAGAACCAATTTATTGACAATGCTGAAAGACCCCAATTTAAAACCGGAAAACTTCCGCATCATTTCATCATGGTTACCTGTAATATAATGAACCTTTACACCCTTTGTAATCCACTCCATTAGCAGCTTTACCACCTTCATGTGGGATTTGGGCCAGTAACGTTTATTAAACTGCCATATATCAACAATATCCCCGTTAAGAACAACTTGTTTTGGGTTAATGGATTTTAGATACTTGATCAGCTCCTTGGCGTGGCATCCGTATGTTCCAAGGTGTATGTCTGATATGACGACAATGTCAACAGGTCTTTTTTTCATTGTATGGAGGGGCGACTATGCTTTCTGATTTTCTTGAATTTTAGGGGCGAAAAATAGCTTCTAAGCCGAGAGATTAGAAGGTCTGCCACAAGGGTCGATAGGTATAAAAGAACTATTTTCATAGGTAGAAAATAAGTTTGGGTAAAGGTGGTTTTTTTAGTTTACCCGGCCGTAAACATTAGATTAACAATTTGTTAGTTAATCTTTATTTTTTTAATAAGAAAAAAACTGAAAGTGCTAGCTCTAAAAAGAAAAAACCGATGCACGAGACTTGCATCGGTTTTACTAAACTAACTCAAACTAGATTAACTCAAATAATCACACTGCAAAATTCGTCTAAACTCGCTGTTGTTGGGTTAACTTAATATCAAGCTATCTTTATGAAAAATAGTACCTGAATCTTAGTTTAGGGAAAGAGGTCTGGCCGGCCTATTTTTCGATGGATTTTTCAGGTCTAATACTTTTAGGAGTGTTGGAGCTATTTGGTTGCTATACAATTGCTCTGAAATTGAAATCTCTCCACCTTTAGAGACCCCTTTACCAAATAGGATGATCCAAACATGACCGGCACCTTTTATGTTTTCCCCATGGCTTTTCCAAGTTTCTAAGGGTTGGGTTCCGCGTCCGTGATCCGTGGTAATTATGAAAAGCGTTTTGTCTTTGTAAAAGGGGTCTTGTTGGGTGAAATCGTAGAGGTTTTTAATAAGGCCATCTGTGTTATGAGTAGATTTCAAATACGCTTCATAATCTCCATCGTGAGCAAAATCATCAGTTTCCCCATAAGCGATGTATACCAACTCTGGATGATTTTTCCTCATATGCTCTACGGCGTAATAGTGGGTAAAGGCATCCAATCGAACCGTACTCCAAGGACTAGGCACTTTAGGTTGCAGCTCGTTCAGGAATTTTTCACGTTCACTTAGGTCTTTGCCTTCTGCAATTTCAAAACCTCCATTTACGGGTACGCCCGACCGCTCTTCGTTTACGATATAAGGAAAAACATCCCAACTGCCGAAGGCGGCTACTTTGTTCTGATAGCGTTCATCCCTGTTTGCTATTTCTAGCACGGTTGTGTTTGGGTTAGGTATTTTGTCATTGCTGCCAATGCGTGCGTCATCGGCCTTACCGGTCAAAATTTCATTATAGCCTGGGTAGGAAAACCACATTTTATTGGTTAGGTCTACCTTGCTGCCCAATTCTCGGTTACCGTGAATTGTTCCCATCTTGGAAACAGAATTCCATACAAAAGGCATCAAGGCTTCCCTTCTGGCTTTTGCCGTGGATTTCCAAAAGCTGCTTTTCAATGCTGTGGTATCATGGACGTATTTTTTGTTGGCGACTAAAAGGGAGTCAGCTCCTGAAAAAAGTTCTTGCCACCGCAATCCATCCAAGGTAATCAGTACAACCTTAGTGTCGTTCTCCTGCGCATTGGTTTTTATAAATAAGAGAAGTCCTAGAATACAGAATATCAATTTTTTCATGGGTTGTTGGTTTTAAAAGTTAGCGGGTTGGACCAATCACTCCAATTTAGGTGCTGGTCGCGGTAGCGAACGCGCCAATAATAGGTGGTGTTAGGTTTTAATCTTTTGGAAGGCTCGTCCGTTAAGTCGTCTCCTTCTTGTCTGTTTTCAAGATAGTACCAATTTTCCGATTGCTTCCAGCTATCGATAACTAAGTCCGAAAAATCGGAATTAGTAGAAATTTGCCAGTTAGAAGCGGCGTGGTAAGCATCGTTAAAAGAACTGTTGAAGTTTTCCGCTTTGAGCATTGTTCCGGTAAATGGGATGTTTTCTCCCTTTGGGGAAATGGCTTTTGGAACTTCGGGCTTGTGACTGTTGGCGTAGATGGTAATCTCATCTGTTTTTTCGTTTGAGCGAAATTTATTTTCATTACCTCGACTTATTCTTTTTAAAGTGAATTTAGGGTTGTCCTGGTTGGCATCTACTTCTACCATTACAAAACCATATTCATCTTGCGTAACCGTAAATTCATCATAATCACGACCTTCAAACTCACCCCAATTATCAATAGCACCTCCTGCAGAAGCCACATTTACCCAAAGGTGTTTGTGGTCCTTGGACTGACCACGGGAATAGCCATGGGTGTGCCCAAAAAAGTGAAGACTGGGTTTTCCTGTTTTTGTGCTGAAATCTTCAAGGAGTTTCACTACTTTTCCCGAAGATGCCTCTTCTCCAGGTATCCATAATTCTGATTTATGGGGATGGTGCAATTGAGCAAAAACAAAGTCGATGTCTTCATTTTTTGCCGCTTCTGCCAAGACTTCTTCCAACCAAGTGTATTGTGCATCAATATCTCTATATCCGTTATTACTGTTTAGGCCAATGATACGGGTATTACCGTAATCTTTGTACCACCAATGTTCCGCGTAAGCGGGCGTACCGTTTTCAGGAAGACTGAAATATTTGAAGTAGTAAGATGAGTTTTTTTCATGGTTTCCAAGCACCGGATAAACGGGAACCTCGGCGAACAGGTTTTGGGCCGGGTCAAAAAAATCATTTTTCCATTGTTTATATTTGGTGCCATTTTCTACTAGGTCTCCAGGAACCATTACCAAGGCTAAATTCTCAGGAAGCGCTTCACCGTATTCGGTTTTGAGGTAAGGAATGATACCTTCGTTTACAATCTCAGAAAATTTATCCGGATTATGGTGGTCTTTTTGCATATCGCTTATAGCGAGCATATTAAACGATTGATTGTCATTGCCAAAAGGAGGTGTCTTAAACTGAAAAATGTCCGAGACAACCATTCCGGTTCGTACGCGATAAAAATAAGTTGTAAACCGTTTTAGACCATCAATTTGGACTTCGTGAATGCGAGATTCAGAAAAGTTGATGTCATGCGCAGAACCCTCCGATTTTTTACCCAATTTTTGTGTCGTACCCCATTCTACAATACTTTCCTCTCCGCTGGAAGTCTGCCAAACTATTTTAATGGAGTTGGGCATGGCATCCTGTAAATACGGGTTTACGACAAGTTCTGGTTTCTCTTTTTGGGCGAAAGCCCAAGAACATAATAGAAGATTGAGAACAAGTAATAGATGTTTGTTTTTCATTTTTCAGTAAGATTGATGGTTTAAAGTAGAAAGTGCGTTATCTAGTATTGTGAGGGCATTTTTAAGCTCTTCAGAAGAAATTGTGAGTGCTGGAGCCAGTTGTAAAACATTCCCTGACGAAACTTTAAAACTGAGTCCGTTCTTAAGGCATTCGTACATGACTTTTTCGGCTTCGTTTATGGCTTTCTTTTTAGTTTTTTGGTCTGTCACCAGTTCAACACCCCACAAAAGTCCCAATCCACGAATATCACCAATGATAGAATGCTTTTGTTTTAGGCGATTCATTTCTTGCTGCATCATACCCTCCAGATTTTTAATCGTACCGGAGTGGAGTTCTTCTTCAATAATTTCTAGGGTAGTTAAGGCTGCAACAGCACCAAGCGGACTCTTTTCATGGGTGTAATGACCCAATGAAATATCGCTGAATTTGTTGTAGGCATCCCGAGCGACAATCGCTGCCTGCGGAAAAATTCCACCACCGAGCCCTTTCCCTAAACACAGAATATCAGGTTCAATATCATAATTTTCAAAAGCGAACATTTTTCCCGTTCGGCCCATCGCTATGGGAATTTCATCTAAGATTAATAGTACCCCATATTGATCACAGAGGCGTCTGGCTTCTTTCCAAAAAGCTTTTGAGGGAATTTGAACATCTGTGTTTCGAACGGTTTCCGCTAAAAAAGCACCAATATCGCCTTCTTTGGCGAATACATATTCCAGATATTCCAGACATTTAGATTCATTATTTTCATAAATACCTCTGTACGTCACCGGCGGTGGAATGCGTTCTACACCCGGCATTAAAGGGCCCATGTGTTCTCTAAAAACCGATTCTCCGCCCACACTTATAGCGTCCAAGGAAGCCCCGTGAAAAGAATCCCAAAAGGAGACCACTTTAAACTTTCCGGTAACCGCACGGGCCAGTTTTAGAGCAATACCAATTGCGGCACTACCGTTGGGTGTCATTAGCGTACGGTTCAGGTCAGAAGGTAAAAGAGAGGCTAGTTTTTCTGCAAAATCGATAGCGTTTTCATTGGTGTATCTTCTGGTGGAAAAAGTCAGCGATTGCAATTGCTCGGTTAGGCGTTGTACCAATTTTGGATGCGAAAAGCCCAATTGGTGCACATTATTCCCATGAAAATCGAGATACTTTTTCCCGGATAGGTTTTCGATATAAGGACCGTCACAGTTTTTTAGAACATCTAAACATGGTGACGATAAAGATTGATGAAAGAAATACCGAGCGTCTTTTTCCAGTAGCTCCTTTGTGGTTTCATCAACTTCATTGAATAACCATTCTTGTCTTGCTGGCGTGTAGTTGATGTCGCCCTCGGTTCTTTTATTCTGTTTTATTTCCCGTTTTTCATTTTGACTCATAAGGACCGTGTTCTGATAGTACTTCACGCTTTTCGGAAGTATCGTTCAAGATAAATATTTTATAGGATGCGCCTCCTTTTTCAACCCGTAGAACAATATGTCCGTTATGGCTTTTATACTGGTCGAGTCTGCCGCCAATCACATCTTTGTTGGCTTGTAAAAGAACAGTACTGAAAATGTCTCGTTCACCCGGATAAAGTTCTTTTGAAGTTATACGTCTTAAGACCTCTTCGCCCGGGTGGTCGCTAGACCAGTTTTGCTGAATCCAGACGCGTGGACGTAGGGTGCGCACGTAAAATGTGTTTTGTGAATCGCGGTTGCCATGATGATTTAAAGTTGCGACATCTACCGCACCAACAATAGGCGCTATGTTGGATTCTACCGAGTGAATATTGATGCCTCCAAAAGCATTAATCCCGCTGATATCACCTCCGGTGAAATAATCAAAATTACCATAGCTAATTTTAAGGCAAGTGCTCAATGGATTCTCTCCAGGATATTCACCTTCTTTAAAAATGGAAAATGTACGGTTCTTTTCTCCGGTCCAAATCTCACCGTTCACTGCTATATTTCGAATATTGAAATCAGGAAAATCTTTTTGTTTTGTTTTAAGGGCTATTTGATTCAGCTGACCAGCTTCAAAGACTTCATATTGTAGCCCATTAGTTTTTGCTTGGAAATTGATAAAGTTCCAATAGTTTTTAAGCGTAGCTATCGTTCCATAAGCATCGTTCTTATCTATTTTTGATTGAATTTCTACGTTTTTTAGGTCAACAGGATAAGAATCGCCGCGATCAAGTATGGTCTTTATCGGTAGGTGGTGGCCTACTTCTGTAATTCCTGTTAAGTAGTAATTTCCGTTTTCAGCCTTTTTTCTATTCACATCCATTTCACCAAAATGGTCGTCATGATAATGGGTGAGAAGCGCATAATCTAACTGCGGAGTTTTGTTTTTGGGTGTAAATTGATCAATGTAATCTACAATCCATTCAGGCGCCGATTTAGAATTGTTGGGCATCAATTTGGCATTTCTAGCGGAAAGGGTTCGTTCATGCGTTTCGGACATGTCACCAGCGTCTACTAAAAGCGTTGTTCCGTCCGGAAGTATAAAATAGGCAGCATCGCCTCTTCCTGTGTTGATGTGGTGTATGTCTAGCATACCTTCTTGCCAAGGGGGCAGTTCGGAAAAAAATTGCTGGGCACAAACTGTAGTGCCCAGCAAAAAAGAGAGTAAAACGAAACTAAAATTGAAAAAATTCATTTAATCGGTCATCAATAACGGTTGAGATAATATCTGTTTGGCAGCATCGCCTTCTTCTACAAAAACGTCTAACCAGCCATCGCCACCACCATTGAACCATAGTACTTTTATAAGGTGTATGCCAGGTTGTAAAGTGATGGTGCCATCTTTGGTCTTTACACCATGATCACCATCATTGTCTACTACGAGTTCGTCATCAATAAAGAGTTTGCTACCGTCATCCGAACGAAGATAGAACCTGTAATTTTTTTCTTTTTCTATCTCTATTCTAGCAGTGAACCTTACCGCTGTGTTGCTCTTGATCTTGTCATTTATTTCATCTGAGGTAATTTCAGAAGTAGTGCCTTTCAAATCTGGTTTTTTAGTGCTTAAGGCTGGAATAAAAGTGAGATTATCCATATAAAAAATCTCGTAGTTTACTGGTTTTTTCGCTTTTTTAGGTTGTATCCTGAAATAACCTTCGGCAACAGGGCTACTAATTTTATTATCTGTAAATAAGGCACTTTTAACTACGGTGTTATTCGTTAAGCGGAAAGGTTTATCGTAAATGGCCGAAGCTTTGGTAGGCAATGAACCATCCAAGGTATACCTAATGGTTCCCTCTTCGTTCATATTTTTGATTTCAACGGAAGTAGATTCTGTGAAAAGTCCGCCAGCTTTTTTATACCCATCAGATTCAGGGAAAATAATGGGTTCTTTTAGCTGTTCTAGAACGGTGTATTGGTCCTCTATTTCATAACCTTCAAAAGCAGATGCAACAGGTTTGCCGATCCAAGCATGTGGCGTCTTAATTCCCAATGCAAAGGCTACCGTAGCTGCGTTATCATACTGGTAGACAGGGTGGGTAATTTTATGGTTTTTCTTGACTCCCTTTCCCCAAACGATAAAGGGAATTTCAATTTCTTGAAGAGACTCGCCGCCATGCCCTTTGCCCAAACCACCATGATCGGCACTTACGACAACCAGGGTTTTGTCCTCAATACCGGCTGTTTTAATTGCATCCATAACTTCTTTAAGAAGTTTATCCGATTTTTCAACGGATTCGTAATAATGTGGGGTGCCATGGCCATATTCATGACCAGCATGGTCTACGTGGTCAAAATGAATAAAAGTGAATTTTGCCTTTTTTGCTCGAATGTATTCGCTGGCAATTTGGGCCGTTTCCTCCTCGGTTTCAGGGCTCACGTCATAATCAACTGCACTTTTTTCGAACAATCTTCCAAAACCGCCCCAATGATAAATGGCGCCAATCTCTGCATCGGGAAATTTACTGTCAACTAGCTTGAATATAGTCGGAAATAAAAAGTCTTCACTCTGGGCAACCGCCGGCAAAACAAAGTTGTCACGTTGCCATGAATTTGATGTAATGCCATGCTGTTCGGTACCTGCACCCATGATCATAGAGGCCCAGTTACTACTGGAACTTGTGGGCAGTACAGCCCTAGCGTGCATGGTTGAAGCACCTTCAGCGATAATCTTATCGAAGGTTGGGGTTTCGGCATTTTGAAGTCCGTCTGGGCTAAGTCCGTCAAAACCTATGACTACTACGTGTTCGATGCCAAGGTTGGCTACATCTTGAGCATGAACACTTTTTAACCCTATTCCCCAGAATAGTATAGCTGGGATAAGTAATTTAAGTAGTTTCATTTTTTGTTTAGAGGTTTATGTTTTAAAAATACAATTGTCTCGATTAAGTATCGAGACAATTGTTATCCTACATTAGAAAAGGTCGTCTTAATACCTAGTTCCAGTTTCCCACCAACCCTTAGCGTTGATGTTGTCACCACCAATTGCTTCTACTGCAGCTTTATAGTTTGTTTCGTTCAATGTTTGCTCAGAAGAAGGGTATAGGAATCTTACTGGGTAAAGACCCTGGTTCTCGTTGTCTGGACCAGCTTCAAGCGCAGGTAAACCTGTTCTTCTGTAATTGAACCATCCTTGGTAATCGACATTCCAAAGAGCAAGTGTTTTTTGGGTCATCAACAGTTCGATGCTTCCATCGTATGCCACGGAAGGCTGAGCCAAATAGGCGTCAATAACCGTATCGTCGGTTACACCCCAATACTTCATACTTTGGCGAATACCTTCATTGTAAAAAGTTTCGGCATCACCGGGAATAAATCCTCTTTCTGCCGCTTCGGCCAATATAAAGTTTACCTCAGAGCTTTTAATAATATAAGCCTCAGCCTCAGTTCTGGAAAAGTAGAACAATTCAACATCTAAACGGCTAGGGCTATTAGCATCGTCATACGCTCTAGCGTTATCTTGATTTAAGCCAATAGGTATGCCCACATATTCTCCATCACTGTTACGATCAAACCAAATATCCAATCTAGGGTCGTTAAAACGGGTAAGGTATTCCAGTCCGGTGGTACATAAACTTTTCTCGTCAAAACCACCGATTCGACCTGTACTTTCGGGCCAAGAATCAGTATTTGAAGTTCCGCTGAAAGTTAGGACGGCATTGTCATCGTTGGTCATGATATAATTACCGGCACTAACAATAGCTTGCATTTCGGCGGAAACATCTCTTTGTTTTGAGATTCGCAACAAGTAGCGTAAGCGAAGTGAATTTGCGAGTTTTCTCCATTTTGAGGCATCGCCATCAAAAATAACGTCTCCTGTTGAGCCTGTAATGGCTTCACCCAAGGCCAATGCAGCATCGGCATCCACTAAATCTTGAAGAACACCGTTGTAAACCGTTTCTTGATCATCGTATTTTGGAGTAAAAACCGCATCTGTTTTTCCGGTAATGGCTTCCGTGAAAGGAACGTTTGCATACAAATCGGTTAAGTTGGCGTAACAAAGTGCTCTTAAGGTTAAGGCTATACCTTCATACGTACTATTCTTGGTTTCCTCAGCTCTAGAGATTTCTAAAATGTCCGTTACTTCGGGCAAAATCTGATAGAAAAAATTCCATAGACCTTGATCTCCCCATTCAAATTGGCCAAAACCAGGGAAGTTGTTCTTCGCCATTAACTGTGTAAGGGTATTTCCGTCTGAATACCCTTCGGAAGTTAAAGTGCGGACAATATCGGAAGTTGCCGTAGCGGTAAGTAAATCGGCACTTACCATTTCTGGAGCATTGGGGTTTGAGTTTGTTTCTTCAAAATCTGCTGTACAGCCCGTTAAGCTTAAGCCCGTAAGAAGAATTATGGTGAATATTTTTGATGTTTTCATCTTGAATAATATTGTATTGATTAATTCTATTTAGAACTCTATGTTTATATTGATACCATAGCTTCTTGTGCTTGGTAATGCCATATCTTCTACACCTGGAACCACCGTTCCGCCCGAGAAAGAAATGGTTTCCGGGTCTACATGAGGATTCTCTGTCCACAAGGCTAGGTTACGGCCAACAAGAGAAATACTAGCCGAAGCAATTGGTGTTTGGGCGAACATCTTTTTAGGGAAGTTGTAACCAAATTTCACTTCTCTCAGCTTAACATAGCTGGCATCGTACATGGTAGTTTCTTCGTTGCTCCGGTTATATACCGTAGAATAGTACCCTGATGCAGGAACATTGATGGTGTTTTCTTCATATACAGGATTTTCTTCGGTTCCGGTATTGATAACACCTTCTGCCACAATTCCTGTTTCACGACCTTCAGTAGTAAAATCCAAAAGACCTGTGGTGCCACCAATGGATACTGTTCTAGAGTGGTAAACACCACCTTGCCGCCAATCAAAAAGAACGCCTAGATTTAGGTTTTTGTAACGGAAACTGTTTTGAAGCCCAACCATGAAGTCAGGGTTGTAATTGCCCAAGTTTCTAAGTTCACTATCTCTTGAAGGTAGACCAGTATCTTGGTTAATAATCCATTGTCCGTAATATGGACTGCTGGTATCGGTTACTTCTACGAAACCTGTGCCGTATAAGTCTCCCATTCTTTCACCTACTTCGGCACCTACGATAAGATAATTTTCTTTTATCTGATAAAAGTCGAGTCCCTCTGCAAGCTCTAAGATTTCACCTCTATTCGTGGTGAAGTTGATGTTGGTGTTCCAAGTGAAATTCTCAGATTTTACGGGTGTTGCGTTTAAAGTGATTTCAAGACCTTCATTTCTAACCTTACCAGCGTTGATCACTGTTTGATTGTAACCCGAAGTATTAGAAACAGGTAGTGAAATTATCTGGTTTTTTGTTTCCGACCTATATAATGCCACATCTAAGCCCAAGCGATTGCTGAAGAATCTTAAATCGGTCCCAACTTCAAAAGAGTTGGTTCTTTCTGGCTTTAAATCCGGTAATTTCAGTTCTGAAGGAGAATTTACTCGTGAAAAGCCATTAAAGGTTGTTCCAAATCCATAAGTGGATAATAAGTTGTAAGGATCGGTGTCGTTACCTACACTTGCCCAACCAGCTCTTAATTTTGCAAAAGTTATAGTTTCAGGAAAGGTGAACATATCCGATAGGATAAGGCTCAACCCGGCTGAGGGATAAAAATAACTACTGTTCTCTAGAGGAAGTGTAGAAGACCAGTCGTTTCTGCCGGTTACATCTAAAAATAGATAGTCTTTAAACCCAAAATTAGCAAAGGCGTACAAACTGTTAATTTCCTTTTTGTCATCATAATCGCTAGAAGTTAAGGGTTCCGCAGTGTTTCCGAAGTTATAGATACCGGGTATGGATAGTGAGTTGGCACTTATTCTCTGATATCTATTCTTTACTATACGACTGTTACCACCAACTGAAAGTCCTAGGTCAACATCTTCATTAAGTGAAGTGTTGTAGCCAAGTAGAAAGTCTGTGTTCTGCTCAAAGGCATAGATGTTATCTTCTCTATACTGGCCTTTTGGAAACCGCTGTGTAGAATAAGCTCTTTTGCGCATGTTCAGTTCATTGGCATAATCAAAACCTGTTCTGAACATAAAATCAAGACCCTTTGCCAATTTAATATCTGCGCGCATATTGGTAATCAGACGGTCTTTATCAAGACTATTTGTGTTTTCGTATACGTTAAAGAAAGGGTTGTCATGGTAGTTGTAATTGTAATTGTACTGTTGTACGCCTTCCAGACCCGGTTGCCAGTAGTCACGAAGCGAGTTCATATCTACATGCTGTCCGAACCAAATCCATAAATACATGATATTTTCTGTACCGTAAGAGTTTACAGGGCGGTTGCCAGAATTACTGTTTATATAATTCATAGAACCCGAAACCTTAAGCCAATCTGTAAGTTGGTATGAACCATTGAGGGCATACGAACGTCTGTTGTAGTCGGTATTGGGTACTATGCCCTCGCTTTGCAAATCAGTAAAAGAGAGCCTGAAATTACCTTTATCGTTTCCTCCTGTTAGAGCGATATTGTTACTAATGGTGTGACCTGTTTCAAAAAAACTTTTGATGTTACCCGGTCTTGATAGAAAAGGAGTAGCGATAATTTCATCGGCAAAAGTACCGTCTGCATTTCTTGGGCGAACATGAACGTCTCCAGCACGCAAACCGCTAGTTGTAGGGCTGTCGTGTTGTGCGATTAATTGACCGTTTAAAGCAGGACCCCAACTTTCATCAACATGATCGTTTACGCCTCCCGTTATGGAGCGGTTTTGACCACCATCGGCAAAAGCAAACTGACCGTTTGAGCCTTGACCGTATTCGTATTGATATTCAGGAAATGTTAGAATAGACTCAAAAGTAGTGTTGTTCGTATATGAAACGCCTATACCTTTATTGTTTTTCCCTGATTTTGTAGTAATCAATATAACTCCGTTCGCTCCTCTTGAGCCGTAAAGGGCTGTTGCGCTCGGGCCTTTCAAAACGTTCATGGTCTCAACGTCGTCAGGGTTAATGTCTTGCGCGCCGTTGCCGTAATCTACTTCCATATTACCTTCGCTAGAACGGCTGCTTACACTATTGTTGATAGGAATTCCATCAACTACAAAAAGTGGTGAATTGGCATTTGGACTTGGGTTTAACGAACTTTCACCACGGATTATAATTTGAGAGGATGACCCTACTCCCGAATTGCCACCGGTTATTTGAACCCCCGCGAGTTTACCTGCCAAAGAGTTGACCACATTAGTTTCCTTTGCTTCTGAAATTTCGTCTCCGGAGACCTCTTGTACCGCGTAGGCCAATTTTTTAGCTTCTCTTTTTATGCCCAAAGCAGTCACCACAACTTCATTTAATTGTTCTGAATTGGGTTGTAAAACGATTGTTGCCGATGTTTTTCCAGAAGTATCTAATTCAGAGGGGATATAACCTAGGTAGGATACTACTAAAGTTTCATTTCCTTGAGGTAGTTCTATACTGAAATTACCGTCAAAATCCGTGGCTACACCAGTTGCACTTCCTTTAATAACTAAGGATGCTCCCGGTAATGGTACTTGGTTCTCGTCTAGCACCGTTCCCGTAAAAGTAGTCTGTGCACGGGCGGCCAAACTGACCATTAATGCGAATAAGGTTAAAAGAAGTGTTCTTTTCATTTTTTTCGTATTTGTAAACTTTGGTTAATTATTAGGCAACAAATATCTAATGAATAAGTTAAGCGAAATGTCATTAAATATTAAGTTATTGCAAGGTTTAAAAGAGTTTTATTATGAAAAGGTTATCTTAATGTTATTTACAAATACTCAATTATAGATTTTGTACTTATGACGTCTAAATTGAAATCTAGGTCGTGTAAAATGTCATGTTACCTGTGAGATTTCAGTTACATATTTTAATTAAATAGTATGTTTGTACTTTAAGTTTTAACTATGGATGATTACCTGATAGGTATTGGAAAACGGATAAAAGAAATCCGAAAGGAAAGCAACAAAACGATAAGTGATATTGCGCGTGGTGCAGAGGTAACCGGTGGCTTGATTTCAAGGATTGAAAACGGAAGAACCATACCATCTTTGCCCGTATTATTGAAAATAATAAGTTCATTGGAAATTGAAGTGATCGAGTTTTTCAATGGTATGCCACAGGTAAACGGGGCTAGCTATATAGTTTCGAGAAAAGAGGACAATTCTATAATTGAAAAAGAGGACACCGCAGTTGGTTTCAATTATACTTACATTTTTGGAAAACAGCTTTCTTCCTTAGGTTTTGAGACGGTTTTATTAGAGGTTCAACCCAGCTCGGAACGTGATAAAGTCACTACAGATGCTTACGAGTTTAAGTATATGCTTACCGGTGAATGTTATTATATAATTGGAGAGGAAGAAGTGCTTTTGAAAGAAGGGGACTCTATTTTCTTTGATGGTCGTATTCCGCATGTTCCGGTAAATAGAAGTGATGCGCCAACTAAGATGTTGGTCATTTATTTCTTTATTTAAGTTTTACCACAGTGAAAGCAAAACGATCCGCTATCATAGGATAGCGGATCGTTAGTTTAATTTTACTATGCCAGTTATAGTTTACCCTTCAATATAATCGGTAAGTTCAACAAGAGAATTTAGTACGTAAGTAGGGTTGGCGGATTTTAGCTGTTCTGCCGTGTGGGCTCCAGTAGTAACCCCAACTGTAACACCACAATTTGCGTTTTTTCCTTCTTCAATATCTATGATTGAATCCCCGGCCTTCAATACTTTTTCTGCATCGGTCACTCCCAAATTTTCCATAGCCTTAGAAATCATTTCGGGATGGGGCCTTCCTTCCGTTACATCATCGGCCGTAACCAGTGTATCATATTGGTTACCTAGGCTCCAGTTCATTTTTTGAAGTAGAAGTTCCGCTATGGCCCTGTTGTAACCTGTGTTTAAGGCAATCTTAATATGTTTAGATTTTAGGTCCGCCAAAGTTTTTTCAACGCCTTCAAAAGAAGAAACTGCTAAATTGCTATAGGCATCGTCTAACATCGTTTTAAAATCTTCAAAAATGGGTTCGGAGGGTTCTGAGGATATTTTGTCGCTTGCTATCAGAATATCTTTTATAGCCTGATGCTTTTCTTTTCCTGCACCATGTTCCAGTACAAAATCTAATGTAACATCATACCCTCTTTTATTAATGGCTTTTTGTACCGTTTTATAAACTACGTTGTCTTCATTTACGACCGTTCCGGCCATGTCAAATACTGCTAATACTATGTTATGCATTTTGTAAATTGAATATTGAATTGATATTTTCTTTTGAAAAGCCTGCACTGCCGGTCATTCCTTTGCCACCTATACCGGTTACAATGTGAATGTTCCGATCTATGGTATGCTGATATAGGTCCGCATTTTTACATTGGGAATAAAGACCGTACCATCTGTTTTGTAATTGGTAGGTAGGCAAATCAAATATTTTCTTTGCTTCGTTTAAAATGAAGTTGTCAATGTCCATATTCAGATCCATACCTAAATCATCTATACTTGCAGCAGGGGCATATTCGTGGGAATCACCAATAATAACCGAACCATCCATAGCTTGTTTGAACAGAATGTGTACACCCCATTTTTTTTCTAGGGATTCACTTTTTTCATTTGCTTTAACCGAAGCATAGGATGGGCACTCGGAGAAGGCTTCATAGCGTCTTATGGATAGGCCAGTTAGAACGGAGCTTGGCAGTTTGTAATTAGGCTGAACCTTGGTTTGCATCATCTGTAATTTTGATACGATGAGGTCGCTTTCTGAAAACAAATTCGGATACAGCATTTTAAAATCACTTCCGTTACAGATAATGACCTTAGAGGCGGATAGTGCCATATTGTCCGTGGTGTGTACTTGTACCCAATTGGTAAGGGAATTGCATTCTACCACGGTCTTGTTCATATAAATATCCAGGCCTATTTCTTTTAGATAGCTTTGTAGTTTGCCGATCATTAGACGCGGCTCTACCATAACTTCCTCAGGAAAGAAAAGCCCCATTTTTACATAATCTTCACGGAGACCAGGATACTTTTTAAGACATTCCTCTTTGGTCATTAACTTAGACTTGTAGGAATTTTTGAGGTTGATGGCGTTTAATTCTACCAAGAGTTGAACTTCCTCTTCATTGGAAGCAATATAGATACTCCCTTCTTGCCGTACGGAAATATCAAATTTAGATTGTATATCCTTATATATTCTTAAACTTTCCCGTCCGTATATTTGCCATTTAGAGTCCATGCCCGAGGGTACCACTTGTCCAAAATTGCGTACGGTAGCCCCTTGGGGTTTTCCATCCTTTTCGAGCAAAGCAACTTTTAGACCGTTTTTCATTGCGTGATAAGCATGAAAAGTACCTAAAATGCCTCCACCAACTACGACAAGGTCATATTTATTCTCCATGGTCATATAATATGCAGTTCATTGTTTAACGTTAGTTGTTCCATCTTATATTTTTTCTTGAAATAGATTAATGAGCAAGTAGTTGCCGCGAAGCCCACAAAGGCAATAGCATAAGTTCCATAGCTAAAGAATTGTAGCCATGAGACGGAGCGATGTCCGAAATTTTTATATAGTAGGATGGCCATGCTTCCCAAGTACCCAAAGGCATCTGCAATATAGATGAGGTAGCCGGCATTACCCTCTATTTTGAAAGTGGCTATCATCCTATCAAAAAATATACAGTTAAAAGGTACGTAGCAGATGTACAGTCCCAGACCCACTAAAACCATCCATAGTACCGGTCCCATTACTTGTGTTTGAAATAGAAAGGTGCTACCGCCAATAAGGATCGCCCCAAAAATTAACAAGTAATGGTAGGTTATAAAGGCCCGGTAATTATCTTTAACAAAGGCAAAAAGACCGATGGATATTAGAACGATTATGGCTACAGGTAGCTCAGACAAAGTATAAATGGAAGCATTGTCTTCAAAACCAACGGCATCCCAAATTTCACGAGAAAAATTATCCCTAAAGTCGCGTATCGCAGTAAGGCAAATGTAGAAAAAGACAAGAATTACAATAGGGAAGAAGAAGTTGGAGAGTACCTTTTTACGGTCTTCGCGACTCATAGGCTTCCGTTCTTTTCTAAGTGCCTTGTCTTCTTTTGTAGGTTTTGGGATTTTATCCAATAGAAAAGCAAAACTTAAAAATGGGATCAAGAAAACTGCGCCTGTCATGGCGGGCATCCACATTTCTGAAACTCCGGTCAATTGTATTAACAATAAGCCTGAGGATTTTACGGCACCACTAGAAACTATAAAACTTGAGCATAAGGTAACGCCAAGTATTTCCGTAAATTTCCTTCCTTCTAAATAGGAGAAAACGATACCCCAGATCATGCCCAGGGAGAGACCGTTAAAAAACATAAATATGATGTTGTACGGAGGGGAGACCAAACCAAAAAGTATTAAGCTCAATTCCGCAATGGCAATCATTAGTATTAGGTAACGTAAACGGTTAGTGGCTTTTAGTTCAGATATGAGCTTAATGCCTATGAACTTAGAGAGCATATACCCAAGCACTTGGGTAATAATTAGAATAATTTTGAAATCTATACCCATAAACGCTAGCTGTTCATAGGTTGCAACCGTAAATGGCTTTCGAAAAGCGTACATACAGAAATACGTGCCAAATGACGCAAATGCTCCATAGGAAAGAAATCTAATGTCTTTATAATTTATTTTGAAAGTCATTAAAAGTTTACAAATAGTAAATATTAAATTACAAATCTCAATATTATTTTACTATTTGTAAATTTTATGATGTTAAGAAAAGCTTATGGGTTAATTATTTTATTGCTATCTGACTAAAGGAAATTTTTAATGAATTAAAAAAATGAAGCAGATAATTCCGATAAAAAGCACTGGAATGTTTATCAAATAAAAAATTCGGTATCAAAGAATAGGTATCCCTATGCTTAAGACAAATATTCGTATCGTTAAAACGCTCTAATTTGATATACTCGTAAAATACAGATCGCTAAATTGAATGTTCTCTGTTTTAGGGTGTGATATTTTTCCGAGACGTTAATTTCTTAAATAAATGTTAATTACGATATCGGCAATTGTGATGGCAGTATGTTGATTGATTGGATATTAGGGTTGTTTAAATTGTTAGTACCTGAATTTTACCAATCGTTTTTTAAATTATTATCATGACACCCAGCTTACCGCTTGGATTCAAGCTGAAATTCTCTTTTACAGCTACTTAGATCGACTTACCTTTTGATTGCAATACACCTACTATTGCATTAATTTTTTCTACAAGCACTAAACGTGCTTGTAATTTCCCCCAGCTGCATACGCATCCCAAATCTTATTTTGAACTGTTGATTTAGAGATCACGAGGTTGTTCGTGCTTTTTAATCATTCCATATGGCGAAAAATAAAATTTGAAAACCAACTTAGTTGTAACCAAAATGTAGCTATCATGAAAAAGTCTTTATTGATTATTCCGTTTTCAGTTCTTTTACACCTCTGTATATTAAACGGCATTCTTTACCTAATGACTCCCATTACGTATGTAGAGAGCTCAAATATGATTTACTATAATTTATCTTGGCTGATTATTACGTTTAGCCTCAATTTTTATCCCACAGAAAGGCGAGAGACATTTGAAACCAATCTTGGGAAATTCTTTAAGTTACTGGGTATTTACGGACTGGCGTATTTTGCGCTTTATGGTCTTAGGAGTGATGGCATTTATACTTTTGAATATAGGGCCTCTGTCTTTTTGATAATCTGCTTTTTCATAACCGCCTATAGATCTCTTTTTTATTGGGTCAGAAAAAAATACAGGTTATATGGGGGTAACTTTAGAAATGTTGTTGTTATAGGCCGTGATAGGAATCTAAAAAAAATAAGAAGGGTTTTTGATCAACCGGAACTGGGTTATCGTTATAAGGGTTTCTTTGATGATAAGCCTTCTGTTAGCCCAACCTATTTGGGTAAGATGAACGATTGCTTTAAATACATTCTAGAAAACGATGTTGATTATATCTATTGTATCGCTTCTAAATTATCAAAAAAAGAACTGGAGTACTTGGTCACTTTTGCCGACAATAATTTGAAGAAACTTAAAATCATTCCGGATAATAAGGAAATCTTTACACGCTCCATGTTCATTGAACTTTATGATACGATTCCCGTTCTTGCTATGCGAAAATCGCCTCTTGAGGTAGAATATGCGCCTATAGTTAAACGTACTTTTGATATTTTGTTTTCATCAATGGTAATTCTTTTGGTACTTTCTTGGCTTGCACCACTGCTGTATATTTTGATGAAATTTGAATCCAAAGGGCCTCTTTTTTTCAAACAAAAAAGGCATGGAGTAAATAGAAAAACATTTTGGTGCTACAAGTTTCGCTCTATGACGCAGAACGATAGTGCGGATACCGTTATGGCCACTAAAAATGATATGCGCGTAACCCGGATAGGTAAAATTATACGAAAAACAAGTATAGACGAACTACCGCAATTTATTAATGTTTTTCTAGGAGATATGAGCGTGGTGGGCCCTAGGCCCCATATGGAATCACATACGGAAATGTACGAAACTTCAATTGATAAATATTTGGTTCGGCATTTTGTAAAACCTGGTATAACTGGCTTAGCTCAAATAAAAGGGTATAGAGGAGAGATTATTAAAAAGGCGGATATCGTTAACCGCATTCGGTTCGATATTTTTTACACGGAAAGCTGGTCTCTAGGTCTAGATCTAAGCATTATATATCTAACTATAGTGAATGCTGTTCGTGGCGAGGAAAAGGCCTATTAGGGGATAGGACGGTAACTCATGTATGTAGCATATATGAACTGTTGGTCCATGTGGTTTAGCATAAATTTTTCACTGTGAAAAATAGTTTTATATCTTTGCGCCTTAGAAAAAACGACTCCTATTTTAAGAGGATGGTGAAATTTCAATGAAGACAAGAAAACAAATAGGACAGAATATTGTCGCATTATTGCTCATGTCAGCACTAATGTTGCCTATGCTTGTAAAGTTCACTCATGTCTTTGAAGCACACGAACACGAGATTTGCCATGAGCAGACTACTCACATTCATGCAGATGTTGCCGATTGTCAAATTTGTCATTTTCAATTGGTCTCATTTGACTATAAAGTACCTGAGTATGTGGATTTTTTCGTTGCATCTGTTCCGCAACGGTTAGAAAGTTCATTTTCTTCCTTACTGTTTCACTCATTTAAAATAACCAATACCCAATTAAGAGCACCCCCACATTTTCTTAGTTAAACAAACACGGATTCCGTTTTATTTAATTTAAGAATGTATATGCTTTTATATGCTATATCTATGCTGCTATTTGGCAGTATATCTCCTATTTCCCAAGATTGTGACAACACCCTTTCCGGAACAGTAATCGATTTGCACGATAGTTCTGTATTATCTGGTGCCTTGTTAATTGTAGCCGGAACCGAACAGGCCGTACAGACAGATGTTGATGGTAACTATACTATTACCGGGCTTTGTGATGGTACCTATTCCATACAGGTTTCGCATCCTTACTGTCTAACTCAAGGGTATACCGTAAAGGTATCCGGTAACACCAGTAAGATTTTTCGGTTGGAACATCATTTAGAAGAACTTAATGAGGTAACCATTAAAGGAGAAACATATCAGCGTGAAGCTAAAACCATTTTTAAGAACAAAATATCAACTGAAAAATTAGAGGACTTCAGTAACGGTTCTTTGGGTGATGCCCTAAACAGTCTTAGCGGCGTTTCTTCGTTGAATACGGGTAATGCCGTTGTTAAGCCTATGGTTCACGGTTTGCATAGTAGCCGTGTAGTTATCGTTAATAATGGTGTTAGAATGGAAGATCAAGAATGGGGAGCGGAACACGCCCCTAATATTGATGTGAATTCTGTTGGAAACTTAACTCTAATAAAAGGTGCTGGAGCACTTCAGTACGGTGGTGGTGCGGTTGGTGGGGTTATTGTTGCTGACGCATTAAAAGTACCCGTAAAGGACAGCTTGTACGGAAAAACACTTTGGAACTTGGCCTCTAACGGCAGAGGTTCTTCGGTCACCTCACAACTTACGAAAAGCTATCAAAATGGTTGGTATGCCACTGCCCAGGGAACGGTAAAACGTTACGGAGATTTTGAGACTCCGGATTATGTGTTGAGCAATACCGGTATTTTTGAACGTAGTGCGTCTTTGCATTTTGGTTTAAACCGTTTTAAATATGGATTAGAAGGGTATTATTCCTTCTTTAAAAACGAAATAGGAATACTCCGTGCCTCTCACTTAGGAGGTGCTTCAGACCAATTAGCGGCAATCAATAGCAATAGGCCTTTAGTAATCGAAGATTTTACCTATGACATTGCAGAGCCCCGACAGGATGTTACGCATCATTTGGCTCGTCTTAAAATATTCTCACGTTTTGAAGGTCTCGGAAAACTAAGTCTACAGTATGATTTTCAACGAAATAATAGGTTGGAATACGATATACGTGTAGGGGATGATGCAGATAAGGCATCTATTGATTTGGAACTGGATACACATACCGTTTTACTTGATTTGGATAGTGACCTTACTGAAAAAATCAATTTAAAGACGGGTGTAATGGCGCGGTATCAAACCAATTTTGCTGATCCCACTACCGGTATTCGTAGATTAATACCAGACTATGACAAATATGATTTGGGCGGATATGCCGTAGCAGATTATGACCTGAACGAGAATTTACTTATTGAAATCGGTGGCCGTTTTGACTACACATATATGGACGCATTTAAATTCTATAGGACTTCAACTTGGGAAAGTCGTAATTATGATGAACTCTACCCAGATATCATTGTAGAGGAAACGGGCAATCAGATTTTGACCAACCCACAATTAAGTTTTTACAATGCATCTGCAACCGCGGCGGCAACGTATGCATTTGATGACGAATACAAGATTTTCTTTAATTATTCATTGGCTTCACGGGCACCCAATCCTTCGGAATTGTTTAGTGAGGGCCTGCATCACTCGGCTTCGCGAATTGAGATGGGAGACCTTGGTTTTAAATCAGAAATTGCTCATAAGGGGGCTATGACATTTGAACGTCAGAATCCAATTTTCAGTTTTTCTATTAACCCTTTTATTAATAGTATCAATGATTTTATTGTTATTGAACCTACATCTATAGAACAGACTATACGAGGTAACTTTCAAGTTTGGGAATACCGCCAGACCGATGCACTTTTATTAGGGTTTGATCTAGATGCCTCCTACGCGTTTACTGAAAACTTGCGTTTGGATCACCAGTTTTCTTTTGTTAAAGGCTATGATCAGAGTAGAGAAGAACCTTTAATAAGTATGCCCCCTGTCAACACAAAAAATAGTGTAGTATACCAAAACCCTAAGATTAATAACCTTCAATTGGCATTGCAAAGTGAATTTGTATTTCGCCAGAATGAATTTCCAAACAACAATTTTGAAGTATACATACCGCAAACGGAAACCAATGAAATTGTTGATGTCAGTACGTCGCCAGACGCGTATCACGTATTAAATTTTAATTCCAGTGTGGATTTCAATATTACACAAAAATCACAATTAACAGTAGGGTTTAAAGTTACCAACCTACTGGATAATTCATATAGAAATTACCTGAATCGTTTGCGCTACTATGCAGATGAGTTGGGTAGAAACTATTTGTTAAACCTTAAATTGAATTACTAATTTTTAAACCTAAAAAAATGAAAAAGATTAAATTATTAACCGCATTGCTTGTAGCCGGAACCTTGTTTGTTTCTTGTTCAGATGATGATGACAATACGCCAGAAATAGTAAACGAAGAAGAGCTTATTACTACGGTTACGGTAACCCTCGCCCCTGAAGGGAATGGAGATGATATTACACTACAATTACAAGATTTAGACGGTGATGGTTCAGATAAACCGGTTTATACGGTGTCAGGAAGCCTAGCGGCCAACATGGTATATGATGGTAGTATAGTTCTTTGGAACGAAACCGAAAGCCCTGCTGAAAATATTACGGAAGAGGTTGAAGAAGAAGGTGATGAGCACCAGTTTTTCTACAGTGTAGGAACAGGTCTTGATCTTACAACGGAGTATGCTGATTTAGATGAGGACGGTAATCCAATAGGAATTGAATTTACCGTAACTACAGGAGAAGCTAGTACAGGTACGCTTACATTTACTTTGCGTCACGAGCCGAGTAAACCAAATGATGGGTCCTTGGCCGATGCCGGTGGAGAAACGGACGTTGAAGCCAGTTTTGATATTGAAATAGAATAGGTATAATTTATACAATCTTTTCTAATAAAATAACCTCGGCAATCTACAGGTATGATTGCTGAGGTTTTGTTTTTTATCCGTGCGCATTTATATAAGTTCTCTCTGGGATTTTTATTAGTTTATATTTATGGATTTGCAACGCAATAACCTGCTCTACAATTACGTTGTAAACAATTATAAGTCAGTTAAATGTGATTTATTACGAAAGTATCCCCCTACATTTATTAAATTTATATGTTTCAATCCGTAGGATATTATGCTAAAACCCGAAATACCATTTAACGAAACCGATAGACTTAAAGCACTTGAAAGCTTTGAAGTCCTGAATACGTTGGAAGAAGAAGAGTACGATGCCATTACCCGTATTGCCGCAGACATATGTAATACGCCAATGGCACTTATATCTTTAGTTGACGCAGATAGACAATGGTTTAAATCACATTATGGTATTGATGCTACCGAAACTCCCCGCGATTTGGCATTTTGTGCACACGCTATAAACACACCTGAAAATTTATTTATTGTAGAGGACTCAAGTAAGGATGAGCGCTTTGCAGATAATCCATTGGTTACAGGAGGACCAAATGTGCAGTTTTATGCGGGGGCCCCTTTAAATACTACAGATGGTTACTCAATAGGTACGCTATGCGTTATAGATGTACAGCCTAGAAATAATTTCACTAAAAGGCAACAAGATTGTTTAAGGTCACTCGCTAATCAAGTCATGGCTCAGTTAGAGCTTAGACGTCAGAATAGCCTACAACGAATAATAAATAACGAACTCAGTTTAAAAAACAATCAACTTAAACACTTTACATATCGGTTGGCACATGATATGAAGACACCCCTACAGGGCATTAGCTCTTTGGTTAGCTTTATTAAGTTGGATTATCTTCACTTATTAAAAGAAACGGAAGTTCCAGCGTGGTTGGATACTATTGAAGATCGTGTTAGCTATATGGAAGCGCTCATTAACGGTATTACTAACTACACCAATATAATGAACAGTGAGGTTGAATTCTCTGAGTTTAATATAGAAGGGGAAATCCACAACATTGTAAAAAGGTTAAATGTTTCATCTGCTATAGAGTTGAAGCTTACCAATTGTGATAACGTAGTAAACCATTCCATAAAAAGCTTTGATCAAATAATTTCTGAGTTGATTACAAATTCCATAAAATTTTCAAGACAACCCATTACTTCTATTGACATTTCATTCTCTGAAACAGACGGTTTACATTCCTTTGAGTACCAAGATAATGGTCCGGGAATTCTTGAGCAGTTCTGGGAAAAAGTATTTATAATGTTCGAAACCCTGATCAAAGTAACCCCTACCGATACGGGAATAGGCCTTGCCACAATAAAAGCCATTATAGAAAAACTTGGCGGAACCATAACATTACAAAACAGACCGGATAGTTGTTCCGGAACTTACTTTAAGTTTACGTTGCCTAGGTGATGGATGCTAAATTCTTTCTGAAATACGCAAAACTATTTCGGACCAATATTGGATAGTTTTACTTAATGTTAAGTTAGATATTGAGAATAGTTTTCGGCATTGACAATATCAATCGGTAATAACTGTTCCTCTCGCAACGGATTGTCAAAAAGAAAATGTTCTATCAAATAAGTTAGACTCAAATAGACCTGTTTTTTAGGGTCTTGATGAATTAGAAAAGATATGTTCTGGTTCGTCAAATGAGTAATATTATCCGCAACAAGGTCGTAACCTATTATTATAGTTTTGTTGGTGTGGTTAGCGATTTGATCGGCTAACAAGTAGGCCTTAGAAGTGGTAACAAATATACCATCTAACGCGTTTGCATTTGTCTTTACAAAATGTTCTATAGTGTTTTCAAACGGCCGTCCTGATTCTTTTTTAAGATTATGTACCTGTATCCTAAAGTTTTTGATGTTTTTAGTGCTAAAATAACCCTTGAACCCACATTCTTTCTCTTGCATATGTGAAGCATTTTGAAATACTTCGTCAATATGAAGAACGGCAATAGTTGAATTTTTTTGCAAAAGCACATTAAATAGACTTGCGGCGACTCTTCCACTTTGGTTCAGGTCTTGTCCAATAAATAAATCAACTTTACTCTGTTTAATATAATTATTAAAGGTGGCTACTTTAATCTTTGCTTCCGAACATTTTTTTATCAGGTTTTCGGCTTCATTGAAAAAAAGGGGAACCATTAATATGGCAACAGGTTTGGACTTAATAGCTTTTAATCCTGCAGTAATGAATGTTTGGGTGTCCTCTGGGTTAAAATGCCACTGCTCTAGTTTTATGCCAAAGTGTCCAAACTCTTTTTCTACCTGTGTTATGGCCGAGTAGCAGGGTTGCCAAAACGGGTCCGTATCAGCCTTAGGCAAAAGTATGGATATCCTGTATACCTTGTTGTTCTTTAAACTTTTGGCAATCGGATTTGGCTTATATTCAATTTTAGCCAAAACGGCATTCACCTTATCGGCCGCTTTTGTAGACACTCTACCACGTTTATGAATAACACGGTCTACGGTTCCTTTAGAGACACCGGCAAGTTGTGCTATGTCTTTTATGGTATAATTTTTTTCCATTTTAACAAATATAAGAATCTATTTTAATTTGAAACAAAATGTGCTCGATAACGCAATTATTGTGTGTTCGAACACATTTTTATTGATTTTTCTTTTTTATGGAGTTTATTTTAGATAAATTGTACCAGAATTTAAGATTGTAGTTTAGAAATTTATGTTCTTTATTTAATATAATAACCTGAAAAACAAGATTTAACGGGTTTTAGTGCGGTCTGGTTCCTTTTAAATTTTTAAGAGTAATAATTCAGCGATAGCGTTGAGAACTCCAAATAATAAAATAATAGTTATGTCAAAATTTAATAACAGTTCAGAGGGACCTACTTTGGTTATTCTTGCTGCAGGTATCGGAAGTCGTTATGGCGGTCTAAAACAACTGGATACTTTTTCGCCAGAAGGAGACAGTATTATTGATTTTTCAATATATGATGCCATAGAGGCTGGATTCAAAAAAATTGTTTTTGTAATAAGGAAGAATTTGTTGAAAGAGTTTGATGAGACTTTTAGGCCTAAACTTAAAGGGCGTGCAAAAATGGAGTTTGTTTTTCAGGAATTGGACCGAGTGCCCGATGCTTACATCAATGAAAGTCGTACAAAGCCATGGGGTACAGGTCACGCATTATTGCTTACCAAAGATGTGGTCAAAGAAAACTTTGCGATTATCAATGCAGACGACTTTTATGGTCGTAAAGCTTTTGAAACCATGGCCAGTTCATTGAGAGAGACGGATCCAAAATCCTATACTTTTCATATGGTGGCCTACAAACTAAAGAATACAGTTTCGGATTACGGATATGTTTCTAGAGGAGAATGCAAGGTTTCTACCGATAATTTTCTTCAAGACGTTACGGAACGTACTCATATAGAGAAAAAAGATGGAGGTATTGTAGTTGAAAATGAAGAGGGGGATTTGCAACCAATAGATGCGGATACCAATGTCTCTATGAACTTTTGGGGCTTCACACCAAAATGCTTTGAGTTTGGGTGGGAATTGTTTGTTGATTTTCTTGAAAGCAACAAAGAAAATAGTAAGGCCGAATTCTATATCCCCACAGTGGTAAATGAAATGCTGAAGTCTGATAAAGTGAAGGTGAACGTGCTTACTACTAATGAAAAATGGTTTGGGGTAACGTACAAAGAGGACAAGGCTATCGTTCAAAATGAGATTATGAAACTCAAGGAAAACGGAGTATACCCCAAAAAACTATGGGAATGAGAAATGAAGAAAATATAGTAGCTGTTTTTGGGGCATTTAATCATCAGGCTACCCTAAAGTGCATTCAAGAATTTTCAAGCGGACATATCAATGACACGTATTTAATCGAAACAGAACAGGAACGAGATTTTGTTTTACAGCGCATCAACGGAGAGGTGTTCAAAAATATTCCGGCCTTGGTAGAAAACAAAGTCAAAATCAGTAAGCACCTGTTGAGTAAATTACCGGTGATGGCCGATTGTGAAAAGTATAGAAGGGTGTTGTCTTTTGTTCCTGCTGTGAATGGGAGCTACCATCATAGGGATGTTAATGGTCAGTATTGGAATCTCTCTTACTACATACCTAAAAGTATTTCGTTCGATACGGTAACAGAGAAAGAAGTTGCGTATGAAGGCGGTAAACTGTTCGGGAATTTTATCAATCAGACCAGCGATTTTGATGCATCGGAGCTAGTTGAGGTTATACCTGGTTTTCATGATATGAACTGTAGATTGGTGCAATTTGAAAACGCTAAGGAAAAAGCTACTCAAGAGCGTTTGAAGAAAGCTAGAACATGCATTGAAAGCATCTACGAATTGAAGGAGGAGATGTTGATTTTGCAAAACCTAAAGGATAAAGGCAAAATAGCCGTACGTGTTACCCACAATGACACTAAAATTTCCAACGCGCTTTTTAATCAGCAGAATAAAGGACTTTGTGTTATTGATACGGATACTGTAATGCCCGGTATTGTACACAACGATTTTGGCGATGCCATTCGAACCATTTGCAATACCGCTGAGGAAGATGAGAAAGATTTAAGCTTGGTAAGTTTTAATGTGCCCTATTATAAGGCGTATTTTAAAGGTTTTCTTGAAGAACTTCGATTCTCCCTTAGTCCACTTGAGAAAGAACATCTACCGCTTGGGGCTAAAACGATTATTTACATTATGGCACTTCGTTTTCTAACGGATTACCTGAACGGTGACGTGTACTACAAGACAAACTACGACGATCATAACCTGAATCGTTCTAAAAATCAGCTGAAACTCATTGATAGCTTTGAAGAGCAATATGACCAAATTCTTGAAATAAGCAACGATATCATAAAATTGAAAGAAGCATGAAATATGTAGTAACCGGAGGTGCGGGATTTATAGGAAGCCATATTGTTGAGCATTTAACAAGTGAGGGTCACGAAGTGGTCGTGGTAGACAATCTACGCACCGGATTTAAAAAAAATCTCGCCCAAATGAACGTTCAGTACAGCAATACTGATATTCGCGATGAACAAAAGATAACCGAACTAATTGACGGGGCTTCTGCTGTTTTTCATTTGGCTGCATTAGTGAGTGTGCCCGAGTCAATAGAGAAAATAAACGAGTGCAACTCAATAAATACAATAGGTACCATAAACATTTTAGAAGCTGCCAAGAAAACAGGTAATTGTAAGGTGGTGCTTTCATCGTCGGCAGCTAATTATGGAAACAACCCTGTGTCTCCAAAAGTAGAGACAATGGTGCCGGAGCCTTTGACTCCTTATGCAATTACAAAGTTAGACGGGGAGTATTATCTAGATATGTACCGGAACGAGTTTGAGGTGCCCACTACGTCATTGCGGTATTTTAATGTGTTCGGCCCACGTCAAAACCCAAAGTCTGCCTATGCGGCCGTAGTACCTATTTTTATTATGAATGCATTGCAAAATAAGCCTTTGGTTATTTACGGAGATGGAAAGCAAACCAGAGATTTTGTTTATGTGAAAGATGTCGTGTCCGCAAATCTTTTGGCAGCCGGTCAGGGTGAAGGGGTGTATAATGTGGCCTTGGGAAAAGGGACTTCGGTCTTAGAGTTGGCACAAAATATTATTGAAATTACCAATTCTAAATCAGCTATTGAGTTTCTAGATCAAAGACCTGGGGATATCAAGCATTCTGTGGCCAAAACTCAAAAAATTAATCAAATAGGTTTTACACCAAAGTTTACAATTGAACAAGGTCTCAAAGAAACGATTGCCTTTTATGAAGGACAGTTGGTACAGCAAACAAACGCGTAATAACTATGAATACAACCTCTTCGCCCACAAAAAAATCAGATTCTAAAAAAATCTCCATCGCTATTATTGCGGGTATGTTCTTTATTTTGGGTTTTGTTACATGGGTGAACGGAGCGCTTATTCCTTTCATGAAGGCTATTAACGAGTTAAGTGATCAACAATCCTATCTTGTGGCATCTGCTTCGTACATATCTTTTGTGGTCATGGCACTTCCGGCGTCATATATACTTAAGAGAATAGGGTACTGTAAAGGTATGTCGCTTGGTCTTTTGATCATGGGCTTGGGAGCTCTGGTTTTTATACCTGCAGCAGGAGCACGTACCTATAGCTATTTCTTGATAGGAATCTTCATACAAGGCGCAGGAATGACATTGCTGCAAACCGCGGTAAATCCGTATATAACCATATTGGGGCCGATTGAAAGTGCAGCTAAACGTATTGCAATAATGGGTATTTCCAATAAAGTTGCCGGTGCTCTTGGGTCACTGATTTTCGGAGCACTTTTACTATCGGGTATCGAAGCGACAGAGCAAAGATTGAGTGTCGTTAGCGATGAAGAAAAAAACCAGCTGTTGGATCAAATGGCAGATAGTGTGGTTTTGCCCTATATTATTATGGCAATATGCCTGTTTATAGGTGCATTTTTAATACGGAAAGCTCCTCTTCCTGAGCTTCAAGTTGAAAGTACGCAAGAAGAAACAACAACAGTAACAAAAAGTTCAATATTTCAATATCCTCATTTATTCTTGGGAGTCATTACTCTGTTCGTCTACATAGGAATAGAGGTAATAGCCGGAGATAGTATTATAGCGTATGGCTTGGCTATGGGTTTTCCTGCAAGCCAGGCAAAATATTTTGCTTCGTTTACCCTGTTGACAATGGTGGCGTGTTATGGTTTGGGAATTTTCTTGGTGCCCAAATATGTTAAGCAACGAGACGCATTGGTTGGCAGTGGGGTTTTAGGTATTGTCCTGAGCATTTGTATCATCTCTACCCAGGGATTAACTTCTATATTGTTTGTAGCTGCTCTTGGAATGGCAAATGCAATGGTGTGGCCAGCAATTTGGCCGCTTGCTTTGAGTGATTTGGGCAAGCACACCAAGACCGGGGCGGCCCTGTTGGTCATGGGTATTTCAGGTGGGGCTATCATTCCGCCTCTCTATGGGAAAATTGTGGATGTGAACAAGGCGGAATTAATAAATCAAGGAGTATCAGCTTCGGAAGCAGTTGGAAGTGCGGCAACATCGGGCTATATAATTTTGATTCCCTGTTACTTCATCATTTTGTTTTTTGCTATTTGGGGTTATAAGTTTAAAAGTTGGTCGAGAAAAAAATATTAATTAAAAAGGATATATAATATAATGTTGACAAGTGTAATTGATAACGCAACAGAGCTTGAAAAACGGTTCGAGAAAATTAATACCCATGTATTTAACAATTCGTTGGATGCATCAAAGGAAGTAGCTGCAGCGGTCGCTTCTTTAATTAGGGAAAAACAGGCACAACAGAAAATGTGTGTTTTAGGTTTGGCAACGGGCTCTTCTCCAAAAAGCCTGTATGCAGAGCTTGTACGATTGCACAAAGAAGAGAACTTGAGCTTCAAGAATGTGATTTCCTTCAATCTTGACGAGTACTACCCTATGAAGGCCGAATCTATACATAGTTATGTTCGTTTTATGAATGAACAATTGTTCGACCATGTAGATATTAATGCAGAAAATGTCCACATTCCCGATGGAACTCTTTCAAAACAAGAGATTGCGGAATATTGTAATTCCTACGAATCAAAAATAGAAGAATTGGGAGGCATTGACCTTCAGATTTTAGGTATAGGAGGTAATGGACACATCGGTTTTAATGAGTCCGGTTCATTACAAAACTCTAAAACACGTTTAGTTGCTTTAGACCATAGTACACGTATTGCTGCGAGTAAGGATTTTAAAGGCCTGAAAAATACGCCACGTACCGCTATCACTCTTGGGGTCAGCAAAATTATGGAGGCCAAGCGTGTCATTCTATTGGCATGGGGCGAAGCTAAATCGGCAATCGTTAGAAAGGCAGTAGAAGAAGAATTTACCAATCAGGTACCGGCTTCCTTCTTACAAGAACACAACGCTGTTGATTTTGTGGTGGATAAAGAAGCTGCATCTCAACTTACCCGCTTAAAAAAGCCATGGTTGGTAGAGGAAGTAGAATGGACCAACAAGTTAATCAGCAAAGCTGTTTTGGGGTTGGCGTTAGAATTGAAAAAACCCATTCTAATGCTTACCGATGCGGATTATATAGAGAACGGAATGAGCGACTTATTGGCAGAAAAAGGTCCGGCTTATGACATCAATATTCGTATTTTCAACAAACTTCAAAATACAATTACGGGTTGGCCGGGAGGTAAACCCAATGCAGATGACAGCAAACGACCTGAGCGTTCTGAGCCAGCTAAAAAGCGCGTCTTGATATTTAGCCCACATCCGGATGACGATATTATTAGTATGGGAGGTACTTTCAAGCGATTGCGAGAACAGGGCCATGAGGTACACGTCGCATATCAGACGTCCGGTAATATTGCCGTTGCTGACGATGAAGCTATTCGGTTTGCAAAATTTATAACTGATTTCAACGAGGCTTTTAATATATCTAGTGATGGTGCAAAGGAAATTTATGACAAGAGCAGGCAGTTTATAAAAAACAAGGAAGTTGGTGGGATAGACATTCCTGAACTAAGAAAAATTAAAGGTATTATAAGAAGAGGAGAGGCTCGGGCTACGAGTCATTTTGTAGGCTTGCCAGATGCTCAGATTCACTTTATGAACCTTCCGTTCTATGAGACCGGGGCTATTGAAAAGAATCCATTAGGTGAAGATGATATTGCTTTGACCATAGATTTAATAGAAAAAATAAAACCACATCAAATTTATGCCGCTGGAGACCTTGCTGATCCACATGGCACCCATAAGGTGTGTCTTGATGCTGTTTTTGCGGCGCTAAAATCAATAAAGCATAAAGACTTTATGCAAGATTGTTGGTTGTGGTTGTATAGAGGTGCTTGGCAAGAATGGGGTATTGATGAAATTGATATGGCAGTGCCTATGAGCCCTGATCAGGTCATCGAAAAGCGATTGGGTATTTTTAAACATCAATCACAAAAAGATGGGGTTGTTTTTCAAGGATCTGATAGCCGTGAATTCTGGCAAAGGGCAGAAGACCGAAATAGAGAAACCGCCACTCTGTACGATCAGCTGGGGTTGGCACATTATGCGGCAATGGAGGCATTTGTACGTTGGGAATATTAAAATTTAATATCATATGACATTAATAAAATCTATATCGGGAATAAGGGGTACGATCGGAGGAATTCCTGGAGACAACCTAACACCTATAGATACAGTGAAATTCGCTGCCGCTTATGGTACGTGGTTAAAAAAACAATCGAACGGTGAAGTTGTCCAAGTTGTGATAGGCCGAGATGCCCGAGTATCCGGTTCTTTGATCAGCGGTCTAGTTGCTGATACACTTATGGCTCTAGGTATTGATATAGTCGATTTAGGGTTGTCCACTACCCCAACCGTTGAAGTAATGGTAGTGACCCAAAAGGCGCAAGGAGGCATTGTGGTAACGGCAAGCCATAATCCTGGACATTGGAATGCTTTAAAATTATTGGATTATAAAGGTGAGTTTCTAAACGCGGAACAAGGTGAAGCAATTATTGAGCTTGCGCGCAACGATGATTTTAGTTTTGTTGAGGTTGATGACCTAGGAAAAACCACTTCCAAGCACAACGCCATAGAAGAGCATGTAGAACAGGTATTAGCTCTTGATGTAGTTGCGATAGAAGCTATTAAGCGGAAAAAATATAAGGTGGTTTTAGATGCGGTAAACTCTACCGGGGGTATAGCCATACCCGCTTTGTTAGAAAAGCTAGGTGTTGAATGTGTAGAATTATATTGTGATCCATCAGGAAATTTTCCTCATAACCCTGAACCGCTAGAAGAACATTTAACAGAAATATCTTCTTTGGTAGCCAAAGAAAAGGCGGATTTTGGTATCGTGGTAGATCCAGATGTAGATCGCTTGGCATTGGTAAATCAAGACGGCACCATGTTTGGTGAAGAGTATACTTTAGTGGCTTGCGCAGATTATGTTTTGGGAAAAAAATCAGGAAATACTGTTTCTAATTTATCTTCTACAAGAGCATTAAAAGATATTGCCTTAAAGCATGGTGGACAGCATTTTTCAAGCGCTGTAGGAGAGGTTAATGTGGTAAAGAAAATGAAGTCGGTGAATGCTGTTATTGGCGGTGAAGGTAATGGTGGAGTGATTTATCCTGAAGCGCACTACGGTCGGGACGCGCTGGTAGGGGTTGCGCTATTCTTATCCTTATTGGCAGAGTCCAATATGTCATGTAAAGAATTGCGGGCATCATATCCTTCTTATTTTATAGCGAAAGAAAAAATAGAGCTTCCGCCGGATTCAGATATTGATGCTGTTTTTGTTCAGATTCAAAAGGTATACGCAAATGAAAAGCTCGATTTGATCGATGGAACAAAAATAAATTTCAAAAATGGAGAATGGGTGCACATGCGCAAATCGAATACCGAACCCATTATCCGAATTTATGCCGAAAGTACATCAATTAAAAAAGCATCAGATTTGGCGCAATTAATGATTGAAACTATAATAGACTTAATTTAAAATTTTTCATCTTGAGAATAGCGCGGGATACATTCAGACGTTTGGCAATAATGGGTATATTTCTACTGATTGTTGTACAATTTTTGGCGTATACTGTACCGGAGAATTTTCAAGAAAAAAGGGGTGAGCCTGTTTTTACGGCCTATATAAAAGATTCTATACCTGTAACCGTAGATTTGATTTATGATACAGATTCTTTGCCAGATAAATATTACGCTTATATTGAAAGTCCGGTTTGTGAAGATGGTGTTTGTTATGATTTGAAGTTTCACCTCTATTGGGATTTGCTCGGTAATTTTATAGAGTACAAGGAGGTAGCTTCAGACCCTTTTACAAAGTTTGAACATGATTTGTTTACAGCTGAGGATCATATAAAGTTGCAGAAAATATTGGCCGATAAAACATCGCCGCTCGCTAATTATGCTCCCGTAGATTTAATAGACAAAAATAAATCGGTCTACTCGTCTGTAATAGATGGTATGGCAGGTGCAACCTTTCCTGCGTTAAAGGACGAAGTTGTTCAAGGGGCGGTTTACAGTACACATACATTATGGAATATTGTAAACGGTACAATTGCGAGTAAAATTGAAAATTATACTGCTACCGTACAGAACGAAGAACTGTTTGTAAAGATGATTCGTTCAAATAGGCATGCGCTACAAATGTATGGTATGCGACACATAACCCCAGATGTTGAAGAATACCCGGATCTGTTGGTTTCCCTTGTTAAAAATGGTCAAGAATATGTGCCCTTTTTTGCCATAGCAAAATTGACGCCCCATATGTGGGCAGATGCCCAAATTCAAAGCCAGTTGATCGATCTGCTCGACTCACAAAATTTTGAGATGCAAAACGAAATTTTAAACGGGTTAAGCTCAACAAAACTTGTTTCCGGCAATGTTACGAAACTCTTAGATAAACTGTCGGCTTTGAAAGAAAGTCAATATAAGAAGTTGAGCTCAATCATAAGTGGCAGTACATCAGCTTTAACAAAGGAAGATATAACATATCTCAAGAAAATTTCTGAAAGCGATATGGAGTTTGCCCCTTATGCAAGAAAACTAGTTGAGGGTGCTAAAAATTAAAAAGAGGATAATAACGGTTTAAAAACAGATACGATGAATAAAAGGAGAGGGTTTTTAAAAAAATTAGGTGTAAGTTCCGGAGCAATGGCCCTGGGCGGCCCTATTACTACACTTTTTGCCAACAGCAACACAGGCTTCCCGCTTGATGGTGAGGAAGAGATCAAAACGTTAGAATTTCTAACGAAGACAAAAGCCTACGAGAAGGTGCAGTATAATGTTGATGTATGCATAGTGGGCGGTGGTATGTCCGGTATTTGTGCGGCAATAGCTGCTGCCCGTAACGGCAGCAAAGTTCTTTTAATGCAAGACCGTTCACGATTAGGTGGTAACGCCAGTAGTGAGATTCGTATGCACATATCAGGCGCAAGCCAGCTGAAACAGGTTTGGCGCGAGACTGGAATATTAGAGGAATTGGTGCTTACCGAAGCCGTAACAAATCCGCAACGTTCATATGAAATGTGGGATTTTGTACTCTATGACAAGATTGTCTCAGAACCGAATATTACCCTTTTATTGGACACCTCTTTCTATGATGTAGAAGTATCTAATGGAAAAATTAAAAAGGTATGGGGATTGTGTTCCCCTACCGAAGAAATTTCGGAGATAACAGCCACCTATTTTTCCGATTGTACGGGTGATGGTTCCTTAGCGGCCAAGGCAGGGGCGAATTATATGCGTGGGCGCGAAGCGAAATCTACCTTTAATGAATCTTTGGCAGTAGATGTGGCCGATCAAAAAACTATGGGAAACAGCCTCTTGTTCATGGCGCAGCCGCATGAGAAAGCAATGCCATATACACCGCCGGTATGGGCTAGAAAATATACCACAAAAGACTTTGTTCATCGTAATATTGGGTCTTATGAGTATGGATATTGGTGGTTAGAACTTGGTGGTTCTATTGATATTGTAAGGGATGGACAACAGAACCGGCATGATTTATTGGCTACACTCTTTGGTGTTTGGGATTATATCAAAAACTCTGGCAACCACCCCGAATCTGAAAATTGGGCATTGTCTTGGGTAGGCATGATTCCTGGAAAACGGGAGAGTCGTCGTATTGAAGGTCCTTATATAATGAAGCAACAAGATGTACAAGCGGCAACCCTCTTTGAAGATAGAGTAGCTTATGGAGGATGGCCTCTAGATGACCATCCACCTGGGGGTATGGACACTACCGGAGATGTGCCGTATGTTTCTATTCCTTTAAAAGAACCGTATTCTATTCCGTTCCGCTCTTTGTATAGTAATAGTATTTCTAATTTGCTTTTTGCGGGACGAAATATAAGCGTTTCACATGTAGCGCTTTCATCTACGCGTGTTATGGCTACCTGTGCTCTTTTGGGGCAGGCCATAGGTACTGCAATGGCGTATTGTTTAAATAAGAAAATAACCCCACAAAATTTGACTGCAAGTACTGATGAGATAAAGCGTCTGCAGCAACTTCTTTTAAAACAAGACCAAGGTATTTTAGGGGTTAAAAATGAAGATGAGGATGATTTGGCCAGAGCTGCAAAGGTGAAAAGCTCATCGCAAACAAAAAATGGTAAGGACACGAACATTCTAGATGGTATAAACCGTGATATTGCCGATGGGAAGGTACACCAGTGGCAAGCTTCAATGAAAGAAGGCGAGCAATGGATTTCCTTAAATTGGAAAAAACCGGTAACCGTCAATACCGTGCAACTCACTTTTGACACTGGTTTAGACAGATTTTTACGCATGTCTCCTCAAGATTGGGTCTATAACGATCAAGTACGCGGCCCACAACCCGAAACGATTGCGGATTACAGCATTGAAATAGAAACTGCAAGCGGTAACAAGAAAGTGGTAGCGGAAGTCAATGATAATTACTTGAGATTGGCCAAGCATACTTTTGGGCAGGAAACGATCAAGTCAATGCGTATTCGTGTAAGTAGAACTAACGGAGATGATTTGGCTAGACTATTTGAGGTGCGGTGCTATCTTGAAGAAATGGCATAGCGTTTATCTAGGGTCAATATTTTATTAATAATTTAAAATCTTTTTATTTCATGGAAAATAAAAGAAGAAAATTCATGAAGATGTCCTCTGTAGGCGCTTTGGGTTTAGTTGGGGGCAACGTATTTTCGGCACCGTCCATTGAGAGTATATCATCTAATTCAAAATTGTTCGGTACGTCAGAGGCCTCTTTTAATATGTCGGGTTATAGCGCCCCAAAACTTAATGAGGTACGTATTGGTTTTATAGGTTTGGGAATGCGCGGCCCAGGAGCGGTTAAACGCATGAGTCTTATTGAAGGAGTTTCGATTAAAGCTTTATGCGACCTTAGAGAAGAAAGTGTTATGAAATCTAAGGAGCTACTTAAGGGAACCGATCATGACCCCGATTTATATTATGGTAGCGCTTATGCCTGGAAAGAAATGGTGGATCGTGACGATATAGATTTAATATATATTGCTACGCCTTGGGATTGGCATACTCCTATGGCCGTTTATGCAATGGAATCCGATAAGCATGTGGCAGTTGAAGTGCCAGCTGCAAAAACGATAGATGAAGCCTGGGAATTGGTGGAGACTTCTGAGCGTACCAAGAAGCATTGTATGATGCTGGAAAATTGCTGTTATGACTTTTTTGAATTGCTTACTCTAAATATGGCCCGTCAAAATTACTTTGGCGAAATAATTCATGGTGAAGGGGCTTATATTCACAATCTTTTAGACCTTAACTTTGATAAAAATGAGGGCTATGAGAGCATGTGGAGACTGGAGGAGAATGCCGCTCGTAACGGGAATTTATACCCTACCCATGGTTTGGGCCCGATATGTCAGATAATGAACATCAACAGAGGTGATCGAATGGATTATCTGAACTCTTTGTCATCTGCAGATTTTGATATGCAGAACAGAGCGAAACAATATGCTAAGGATGATGCGTTTTTTTCAGAGTACGCGAACAGAACTTTTAGAGGCAATATGAATACTACGCTTATAAAAACTAGTTTGGGAAGAAGTATTATGGTACAGCATGACGTTAGTTCACCTAGACCGTATTCACGTATTCACATGATAAGTGGTACGAAAGCTTTTGCCCAAAAGTGGCCTACACCTGGAAAAATTGCAGTAAACGATGAATGGCTGAAGGATGCTGAAATGAAAAGTGTTGAAAAGAAGTACACACCAGAGCTTATAAAGAAAGTTGGTAAACTTGCCAAGAAAATTGGTGGACATGGTGGAATGGACTTTATTATGGATTGGCGCTTGATCGATTGCCTGCGAAACGGACTTCCACTTGATCAAGATGTATACGATGCAGCGTTGTGGAGTGCAATAGGACCCTTAAGCGAACAGTCTATAGCGAATAGATCTAACGCCATTGATGTACCCGATTTTACAAGAGGGAACTGGAAATCGAATGAACCGGTAGATATCGGTTTAAAGGGAGCAGGAAATACTTCTGTGAATATGTAATCCTAAAAAAGAAGAAAGTACCCAATGTTTAGGGATGAACACGTACTTGAAGACCCCCTATTTGCTGTAGTAAAATTTGGAAATTGGTAAGAGTAGATAGGTAATAGTATCAGTATTGAGATATATTTATGATTTTATGATAAATTTTAAATTATTAGTGTGTTCGAACACATTATTCAATAATTTTTGTATTTTAGTAAAAGATTAAGAAAGTATGGGCCATTTTTCAGAGCCTATTATAACCTCGGAAAGGACAACTTCTAAAATTGTGCTTTCCATTTGTTACTCGATTATTCGTCAAGCTCACTAATTCAAATTATAATCACAATTTTATGAATCAACAATCAAAGTTTAGTTCGCTATGCCCTGGTGGTATAGGTAAAGTAGAGGGGGGTAAATGGCTCAGTTTCATTTTAATCTTCTTAGTTTTTAATTATCAGTCTTTTGCCTTTTCTGAAAAACTTGAGCTTTCACCGAGCCAAGATTTCTCTATCTCTGGAAGTGTGCTCGATAACACTGGGCTGCCTTTGCCAGGAGCCTCTGTTGTAGAAAAAGGAACCGACAATGGAACCCAGACCGATTTTGACGGAAATTTTGTCCTTGACCTTTCTTCCGGTGATGCCATATTAGTAGTGACATACATGGGTTTCTCAACAAAAGAAATAGCGGTAGACAATCAGGAACAAGTTAAGATTGTCCTTGAAGAAAATGTTTCAGCTTTAGATGAAATTGTTGTTGTAGGCTACGGAACCCAATCCAAAAAAGATATTACCGGATCAATTAGTGTAGTTGATGGTGATGATGTAACCTCAAGAAATGTAACCAATGTATCTAACGCGTTGCAAGGTGCGGTAGCTGGGGTTAGCGTAACTCGTAGTAGTGGTGCTCCTGGAGCAGGGAACACAATCAACATACGTGGTATAACCACCTTACAAGGCGATAGTTCTCCTTTAATATTGGTAGATGATGTTCCCGTAGATGATATTAACGACGTAAATCCTGATCAGATTGAAAGTATTTCGGTTCTTAAAGATGGTGCCTCGTCTTCCCTCTACGGATCCAGAGCAGCGGCAGGAGTTATTATAATTACCACTAAACGAGGAAAAGAAGGTGTCTATAGGGTGTCTTATAGTGGAGAAGTTATAGTTAATACCCCTACCGAGACCAGAGAAAATGTAAGTGTCTCTCGTTATCTTCAAATGGATAATGAGAAAGCATGGAACGATAATGGAAATACAGGAGTAGAAGACCCAACTTGGTCAAATGATTATATTTCTAATTACGATGCAAACCACTTGGCAAACCCTGATCAATATCCAGATACGGATTGGCAAGATCTTATTTTAAAAAATGCATCGTTCGGTTACCGTCATAATATAAGTATTAGCGGAGGTTCTGAACGTATTAAATCTAACCTTACCATGGGTTACGAATACCAAGATGCCATATACGACAATAGTGATTGGGATAGGTACACTGCACGTATAAATAATGATATTAAAATTTCTGATAAAATAGGAGCCAATATTGATTTCGCCTTAAAATTGACAACGAACAACAACCCTGTTGTAGATCCTACTGACTTGGCCTTAAATTCAGGTCCTAATTATCCTGCGGTATGGGAAGATGGACGTCTTGCCGGTGGAAAATCTGGGGAAAACGCTTATGCGGTATTGCAAAGCGGAGGATTTCAGACCAGTGAGTCCTATTTGTTTTATGGTAAAGTAGGGGCTTATTATAAACCTGTTGAAGGCTTAAAGCTATCAGTAAATGTAGCTCCTAATTTTAACTTCAATAAATACAAGTTTTTCAATAAAGCAATTCCATATTGGGATTATGATGACCCTAATCAAACAGGCGTTCCTAATTATATTTCGGGCCATAATGATAGTCAGAACTACCTCTTGGAAAATAGAACTAATGACAAAACATTAACCACACAGGCGCTCGTAAATTATGACAAGGAGTTTGGAAACCATTCCGTAAGCGGGGTTCTTGGTTATGAAGAATTTTCTGCGGATTATGAAACCCTAAGTGTGCGAGGAAATGAATTCGTAAGCGCTGAATACCCTTACTTAAGTCAAGCACCTATAGATGGAGTGTTCGATAATGGATCAACGATATCTGAGAACGCATACACCTCTTATTTTGGTAGATTGGCTTATGACTATAAAGACACCTACTATTTACAGGCCAATGTACGTAGAGATGGGTCGTCTCGTTTTGGTAAAGATCATAGATGGGGATCGTTCCCATCTATTTCAGCAGGCTGGGTCTTGTCCAACGAAAAGTTTATGAATTCGTTGAGCGAAACCATTTCATTCTTAAAATTTAGAGCTTCCTACGGTTCTTTAGGAAACGATCGCTTAGGTAACTACTTATACCTTTCCGTACTTCAATTTAGCAATGCATTAATTGCAAATGGTAATGATGTGGAAGCCGTTCGTTCTGCCGCCCAAAGATACTTGGCGGTAGAGGATGTTACTTGGGAAACTACAATTTCAAAAAACGTAGGTATTGACCTTTCCATGTTCAACAGTTCTTTGTCCTTAACGGCGGACTATTATATAAAGGATACGGAAGATATGTTACTTAGTTTAAGTATACCTTCTTTAATAGGTTATGAAGATCCTACCGTAAATGTCGGGAGTATGAAGACCGAAGGATGGGAAATGGCCCTATCGTATAAAAATAGTATTGGTGATTTCAATTATTCCGTCTCTGCCAACATATTTGATTCAAAGTCAACCGTAGGCGATATTAACGATAAACGACTTATTTCCGGTAATGTCATTTCGGAAGAAGGTGAAGAGTTTAGGTCTTGGTATGGATACGTATCGGACGGTATATACCAGTCTCAAGAAGAAATAGACAATTCTGCTGTTACCAGTGCTTCAGTAATGCCAGGTGATGTGCGCTATAAAGATATTAGTGGCCCAGATGGTGTTCCAGATGGTGTTATCAATGAGCTTGATAAGCAACATTTAGGAGGGTCATTACCTAGATATCAATATGGAGGAACCATAAACCTTAAGTACAAGAATTTTGATTTTGGGGTTACCGTTCAAGGTGTAGGCAAGCAAAAGTTCTATCTAGATCAAAGTTACATTCGTCCTTTCTTGTATAACTGGCAAGCTGTCAATAGCATCTATGACAACAACTACTACAGTAATTACAATACACCTGCGCAAAATATGAGTGCTGAGTATCCACGTTTATCCGAAAGTTCATCTAGCAATAATTACCGATTCTCTGACTTTTGGCTTAAAGATGGATCTTACACAAGAATAAAGAATATCACCTTGGGTTATACCTTGCCTTCTGACTTTATGCAGAGTTCACCGTTTACAAGTTTAAGGGTGTATGCCTCCGGTAACGACCTATTCTCTTTTGACAGTTTGCCGGATGGAATTGATCCTGAGCAACAGAGTGGATACTTGATTACTAAATCATTCATTTTAGGTCTAAAAGCTAACTTCTAAAAAATATAAAGATGAAAGAATATATTCATAAAATAGGCTATACATTATTTCTTGTTGTAGGTTTTCTCTTCAACTCTTGTACTGAACTCGATTTGGTTCAAGAAGATGCGGCGAGCTCTGCAACTTGGTATCAAACCAAAGACCAGTTTAGACAATCTTTAAATGAAGGTTACCGAGAAGTGTTCTGGCCCTTGGATGAAGTTTATGAGGGTATGGACGATGATTGGCAACGTCGAGACGTTCTTAATGCCATAAAAGCTGGTAATATTTCTTCTGAATACCCCAAGTCAAATACAGATTGGTCAAATCTTTATAAGGCTATCGCCCGGGTTTTAGTTGTTGTAGGTCAGTTAGAGAACCAAACCGTTTTGAGCGCAGAAGAAGCCGAACAATATAGGGGTGAGGCCGATTTTTTGAGGGCTTCGTACTATTCTTATCTTATTACTCATTTTGGTGATGTGCCTTTCTATGAAGATGAGTTAAGTATAGATGAATCTTTTGAAATTGAACGTACTTCAAAAGAGACCATTAAACAGAAATTATATACCTATTATGACAATGCAGCAGCATCCCTTCCGTTGTCCTATAACGGGTTAGAATATGCAACAAAAGGGGCAGCTTATGCAATGAAAGCTCGTTTGGCATTATATATGGGGGATTATGAAATAGCTGCGGAAGCATCTAAAAACGTCATAGACTTAGGCTTGTATGAGCTGTACCCAAACTACGCTGAGCTTTTTGAACCGACCACGAAGAATTCGGTTGAAACTATTTTTCATATTGCTAGAAATACAGATCTGAACGTTATCAGAAACGATAATGTCCGAGACTTTTTACCTAGAAATCATGGTGGATATGCGGGACGAAACCCAACTTGGGAGCTTTTGGCATCTTATGAATGTGTAGACGGTATGCCAGTAGACGAATCGCCTCTTTTTGACCCTCAGAACCCATTTAAGAATAGGGATCCGCGTTTGTTGGCTACCATTGCCCCGTTTGGTTCTTTGGAAGATGGAGATGGTCTAGAGCCCAAGGACGGCTCCAATTTTATGGATATTGAGTACAATCCGCATCCGGAAAGTAAAGAGGTGTTTGATTTTGAAAACAATGTTGAAATTAAAAACCAAGACACTAGGTCTATTGGGGCATTTGCGGCATTCAATGGTCTTTTATTTAAAAAGGGTGTTACTAAAGATTGGAAAGATTACCGAACAGATCCAGATTTAATCGTAATAAGATATGCGGATGTGCTTCTTATGTATGCCGAAGCTAAAATTGAGTTGAACGAAATAGATCAATCTGTTTTAGATGCTATGAATGCCGTAAGAGACAGAGCTTATGCGAATTCTAATTTTGAAAATCCTGCAATATCAACTACGGACCAAACCGAATTGCGGTACAAGGTCCGTAATGAGCGAAGGGCAGAACTTGCGTTTGAGGGTCGTAGATATATGGATTTGATTAGATGGAGGTTGGCAGAGAAAGCGCTTACGGGTTTCACTTATGGTCTTTTAAATGTTACTGCAGATGCAGAAGTTAGTGTGGCGCCAACAGGCCCATTAATGGATGACTTGGTGAATGAAGGACTATGGTTTTGGGGTCAAACACCGGAAATAGGAGAAGACGGGCTTCCCGATTTCTCTAATTTATTGAATGCCGGGTATTGCCGTACGTTAAACGTTACAACATTTCCGGAGCGTCAATATCTTTTTCCTATTCCAGAAGAAGATAGGTTGTTGAATTCTAATCTTACCCAAAATCCTGGGTATTAATTTCTACCAAAACCAAATTTTCCAAATAAATGAAAATATGAAAAAAATTCTCCTGTTGAGCATTGTACTCTTAAGCTTTAGTTGTGCAGAAAATTATGATAGATATAAAGATGTTACTGCTAGCGAAAAGGCTTACGGTATTATTCCCAAACCCAATAATTTAACCAAGAATTCAGGTGTTTTTGCTCTGGACGAAAACGTTGTTATCAATAGTTCTGCGTCGCTTGAAAATGAGGCTAATTATTTAGCGGGAATATTAGGTGTTGTAGAAGGGCTTTCTGCCGATGATATATTGAATAATTCCGAAGGTCAACATCTTATTGAGCTAAAAATCTCCGATGAGGTAAGTGAAGAAGAAGGTTATGTACTTGAAGTAGGGTACGACAAAATAACTATCAAGGGAAAAACCTCGACCGGAATATTCTATGGTATTGAAACTTTAAGGCAATTAATTACCAAGCAAACGGTAGAAGGGGAAGAAATGTTTGTGGTACCTGCTACAAAAATCGAAGACGCACCTCGGTTTGCGTATAGAGGTATGATGCTGGATACGGGCCGTTATTTTTATGACGTTGCTTTCGTAAAGCAATTCATTGATTTAATAGCTTTACATAAAATGAATATATTTCATTGGCATCTAACGGAAGATCAAGGTTGGCGAATCGAGATTAAGAAATACCCTAAACTTACAGAGGTAGGCGCATGGCGAAACGGTACGGAAATAGGCCAAACTCCCGGAACGGAAAGTGATAACAAAAAGCACGGCGGATTCTATACTCAAGAACAAATAAAAGAGGTAATCGAATATGCCAAAAAGAAGCACATTACGATTATACCCGAGATAGATATGCCCGGTCATAATGGTGCGGCCATAGCCTCATATCCCTTTTTGAGTTGTTTCCCGGAAGAGAAAACCCCAATGAACGAGAACATAATTTCCGAAGCCACAAAGAAGCTTATGTCAAGTGGCACAAAAAAGGTTGTTCAAGAATCTTGGGGCGTTAAAACGGATGTACTATGCGCTGGAAAGGAGAGCACCTATGCATTCTATGAAGATGTTTTAAGTGAAGTAATAGACCTTTTTACTTCGGAATATATTCATATCGGCGGGGACGAGTGCAGAAAAGATAACTGGAAGCGTTGCCCTAATTGTCAACAGAAAATTGCCGAAAATGATTTAGAAGGTGAAAACGGTCTTCAAAGTTATTTTATTAATCATATGGAAAAGTTTGTCAACAGCAAAGGCAAGCGAATCATAGGTTGGGACGAGATTCTGGAAGGTGGTTTGGCACCTAATGCTACCGTTATGTCATGGCGCGGACTTACAGGTGGAATAGAGGCGGCAAAGCAAGGCCACCCCGTTATTATTTCACCTAGGGAGCCTTGCTATTTTGACTATTATCAAGATAAAGACTTTGCTAGCGAACCATTAGCTATTGGAGGCAGAGGACCCAACACGGTGAAAGATGTTTATACTTTTGATCCTTTACCAAAAGAACTTTCAAGCGATGAGCAAAAGCATATTTGGGGAGTTCAGGCCAATTTATGGACAGAATATATAGGTACACCTGACTATGCAGAATATATGTTGCTACCGCGAATGACTGCAATTTCTGAAGTTGCTTGGTCTTCACCAAATGCTGATAAAGACTACCATGAATTTCTTCAAAGGCTTGATGGTTTCAAAGATATATATGATGAAAAAGGATTGAATTATGCCAAACATGTGTTTGAATAGAAAATAGTTTTATTCCCAAAATGTAGTACATAAAAAACCACCAATAAAATTGGTGGTTTTTTTGTGGAGAATACCGGAGTCGAACCGGTGACCTCTTGCCTGCCAGGCAAGCGCTCTAGCCAGCTGAGCTAATCCCCCATTTTGGCTGCAGGCAAAGAAAATACATTTTGCCCTAGTAACAAAATACTTAAGCAAGTAAATGTTGTTATCCGCTAATCCTTTTTTACACTTAGTACAAGTACAGGTATGCGGGCAGAAAATTCAGATTTTAATATGGTGTTCTTTTCCCAAAGCTTCTTGAAAAAACCTCTTTTATGTCTAAAAACACACAGCAAATCTGGTTGTTGAGATTGAAAACGTTCTAAAACTCCCAAATAAGTGGTTGGAGCTTCGGTCATGGTTACTTGGGAGCTAATGTCCATTAACGCTGTGTTAATTCGTAAATCGGCATCAGTGTAACCGGGTGTTTTTACCATTAATAGATTCACGGTGGAGCGAAACTTGTTTTTAATCTGTATCAGCGGATTAAGGATGCGGTTTCTTTTTAGAATGCCCGATTTAAAAGCGGTCAAAATTACAGCTGGTGGTGCAAATACACTCCCTTTTGGTACAATTAGGGTAGGTATATCCGTTTGTTTTATAATTTTCCCTGAAGTATTGCCCAAATACACCTCTTCTGTAACGTCGTTACTTCTTGGGGCCATAATGATCAGGTCAACTCCCAACTCTCTATCAATATCTTTCAGTCCATCTACAATACCACCGTTGTAGGTAGCTATTTTTATTTCAATAGATTTTGTATCTACTTTTTCTATGACTTCCTTTACACGTTCTTTGCTACTCTCGGCTACTTTTTGTGGAACATTGGCCAAGGTAGCTCCTGCAGAAATATTGTAAACTTCCATAACATAGATTTCGGAAGAAAATTGAGAGGCAAAATCTACCGCATATTGTAAAGTTTGGTGTGCATCGGGAGATGTCCCAATAGGTACTAATATATGTTTCATATATCTTTGAATTTATCTTTTAAATTTACAATTAAATTAAACTAATCAAAAATGATCAGGCCGGCAAAATTAACTGATATCCCTCAAATACTCACGGTTACCAAGGCTTGTGCTACGGCAATGATACAGCAGGGTATTTACCAATGGAATGAAAATTACCCGTCAAAACAAGCATTTGAAACTGATATTGAACGAGGGGAGTTGTACATTTTGCAGGAAGATAATCAAATTATTGGCAGTATAGTACTCTCTACTTTAATGGATGAAGAATATGTGCCCATAAAATGGTTAACGCCCACAGGTAAGAACATTTATATACATCGGGTGGCGGTTCATCCGGATTATCAAGGTAAAGGCTACGCCCAAAAAATGATGGCTTTTGCAGAGAATTATGCCAGAGAAAACAGGTTTGAGTCTATTCGTTTGGATACCTTCAGCCAAAACAAACGCAACCAAAGGTTTTATGAAGCCAGAGGGTTTCAGCGTTTGGGAGATATTTTCTTTCCAAAACAGAGTGAATATCCCTTTCATTGTTATGAATTAGTGTTGTAATTTCGCCCTCTTGAAGGCGGAAATCAATTTTAAGTCCATTAATAAGTTAGCTATACCAGCAACGGTTGCGGGTATTGCGGAACCGCTATTGTCCATTACCGATACCGCTATTGTGGGTAATATTCCCGTAGACGGATTGGAATCGCTGGCTGCAGCGGGAATCGTCGGTTCTTTTCTATCAATGTTGATATGGATATTAGGTCAGACGCGCAGCGCTATATCAGCTATAATCTCACAATATTTGGGTGCAGGTCGCATAGAGGAAGTGAAAACCTTGCCAGCACAAGCTATATTCCTGAATATCGGGCTGAGTATTCTAGTTCTGCTGTCTACTATTTTTATAGTAGAAGATATTTTTAAACTTCTAAACGCCACGGGAAAGATTCTCCAGTATTGTGTTTCGTATTATTCTATTCGTGTGTGGGGCTTTCCGTTAACCCTTTTTGTATTTGCTGTAATGGGTATTTTTCGTGGTTTGCAGAATACGTATTACCCTATGTTGATTGCTATTGTTGGGGCCGTTCTTAATGTGGTGTTGGACTTTATTTTTGTGTACGGAATAGAAGGTGTTCTTGAGCCTATGTATTTAGAAGGTGCCGCATGGGCAAGCCTTTTGGCACAGGGTGTTATGGCTATTATTGCTTTTGTATTGTTGATTACAAAGACTAATATAAACCTACGCTTACAATTACCCGTTCATAATGAATTGGGTAGATTGGTCATTATGAGCCTGAATCTTTTTGTACGGGCATTGGCTCTAAATACTGCTTTGATCTTGGCGGTTCGCGAAGCTACTGAACTGGGGCCAAAATATATTGGAGCACACACCATAGCGGTCAATATCTGGTTGTTTTCCGCCTTTTTTATTGATGGATATGCCGCTGCGGGAAATATTATGGGCGGTAGGCTTCTGGGCGCTAAAGATTATGATGGCTTATGGTTACTTGCCAAGAAAATATTGAAGTACGGACTTCTAGTAAGTGTGGCATTGGTTGCCGCAGGATTTCTGTTCTATAAACCGATCGGACTTATTTTTTCAAAGGAAACGGTGGTGCTTCATGCTTTTTATGCCGTGTTTTTTATTGTGATTTTAGGGTTGCCCATGAATACCGTTGCTTTTATTTTTGATGGAATTTTTAAAGGGATGGGAGAAATGAAATACCTAAGAAATACCCTTTTGGCAGCTACCTTCTTGGGTTTTGTTCCTGTTCTTTTCTTTGGAATATATATGAATTGGGGTCTTTACGGAATTTGGATAGCTTTCACCGTTTGGATGGCCATTCGTGGCGGTGCCCTGGTCGTTAAGTTTATAAGAAAGTTTCGGCCGCTCTTGAAAAACCCCTAATTTTAAAAGTACATTTGCTCAACTTTTAAACTTGAATTTATGGGAACCAATCGTGAAAACGGAAGTCTTTATACTAAAATAGATAATAAAGTAGCCACAATTGAATTTGGCCATCCGGCAAGTAATTCTTTTGTTGCCGAACTGTTAGATCGCTTAACTGCCGAGTTCGATAAGCTTTCGGAAAATGATGCTATTTCTGTAATTGTCCTTAGGTCTGAAGGTGACCGAGCTTTTTGTGCTGGCGCATCTTTTGATGAGCTTATGGCAGTGTCTAATTTGGAAGAAGGCAAGGTGTTTTTTAGTGGTTTTGCCAATGTCATCAATGCCATGCGCAAATGTAAAAAAGTAATTGTTGGCCGTATTCAAGGTAAAACAGTAGGTGGAGGTGTGGGTCTTGCTGCTGCGTGTGATTATGCGTATGCGTCCGAAGCGGCATCCATACGTTTGTCCGAACTTACTATAGGCATTGCACCTTTGGTTATAGCCCCCGCTGTGGAACGAAAAATTGGTACTAGTGCTATTTCTGATTTGTCTTTGTCTCCAACCGAATGGAAAAACGCCTATTGGGCACAGGAAAAAGGACTTTTTTCCAAGGTTTTTGATGATATAAAGGAGTTGGACAAGGAACTCGATTTTCATGTACAGAAACTAGCCAGCTACAACCCTGAAGCGCTAGAAGAGTGGAAAAAAGTACTTTGGCAAGGAACGGACCATTGGAATGAGCTTTTGGTCGATCGTGCTGCTATAACAGGCAGATTGGTATTGTCTGAATTTACCCGAAATGCATTGTCCAAATTCAAAAAATAACAATAACCGTCTGTTGTAGACGTTCTACTTTTTTAAATCCTAGTTATGAATATTTTAAATTTCTTGAATGGTGATCTTGTTTTTCCCATTCTTGCCCTTTTTGTAGTGGTTATTTACTTCGTAAACCGCGTTCGCACCAAAAGAAAGTATAAAAGATAATTTTCAGGTCTATTCTAGATCAACGGGTTTTCAACCAACCGGTAATGCTCAACCGTTCGCGTTTTGCAGGCTTTACCTCATGCTCTAAATCGCGACTTTCAAAAATAACCGCTCTCCCTGGGAATGGATAAATAGTTTTTGGCTCTTCGCCATTTTTACCATTAAGGTAGAGTACTAGTTCACCACCATGTTCGGGTATCCAGTCGTCTTCATTCAAATAACAAACTATGGAAAGCTTCCGCCTATCGTCATTTTGAAAAGTGTCCAAATGTCTTTCGTAGAATTTCCCTTCCGGATAAACGGCGTAATGAAATTCTTTCCTAAGTATTCCTAAAAAGCAAGTGCGGTTCAAATAGGCCGCTAAATCATTGATTCGGTCAAAAAACAATTTTTGGATTGCGGTACTATTTGTTTCTTCCATCCAAAGGATAAAATCTCCACGTTTTCCCGATTGTATAACCTCGTTGGTACGGTTTCCAATAGCAGCTTTCTTGAAAAGGTCATCCTCGTATTTGTTCAGAAGGTCTGTACGCAGGGCGTTTACCGTACTTTCGGAAAGTAAATCGTCTACAATACTATAGCCATCTCTTAAGATGTCATCAATAACTTTTTCGTACGTATCATTTACGACAAAGTCCAGTTGTTCATATAATTCTGTCACCTCAAAAAAATTAAAAAAGCCGGCAAATGTAATCTAAAAACGAATTGGTTTTACAAATTGAATACCTTTGCAGAACAATTGTATTTCATGAGTAAAATTAGAATCACCAAACAGTTCAATTTTGAGACCGGTCACGCACTTTATGGCTATGACGGAAAGTGTAGAAATGTGCATGGACACAGCTATAAATTATCGGTAACGGTAATAGGTACGCCCATTACGGACACCACCCATGTAAAACTAGGGATGGTCATTGACTTTGGGGATCTGAAAAAAATTGTAAAAGAAGAAATTGTAGATCAGTTTGATCATGCTACGGTTTTTAATAAAAATACACCTCATGTAGAGTTGGCAAAAGAGCTAACGGATAGAGGGCACAATGTTATTTTAGCCGATTATCAGCCGACCAGTGAAAATATGGTCATCGACTTTTCAAAAAAGATTCGTGCTAGACTACCCGAAAATATAAGTCTACATTCATTAAGACTTCAAGAAACAGATACTTCGTTTGCCGAGTGGTACGCATCCGATAATTAGTAACTCCTTTCTAAAAAGGGTATTCGTTATATTTACGATCAGATGAAAACCATTACCGTTCCTCAGGGCAAAAAAGTCTATTTCTCCAGTGATAATCACCTTGGTGCGCCTACTATGGCCGATAGCCGACCACGTGAAAAGAAATTCGTTGCTTGGCTGGACACCATAAAGGAAGATGCTGCGGCTATTTTTTTAATGGGTGATCTGTTTGATTTTTGGATGGAATACAAAACGGTAGTTCCCAAAGGATTCACCCGTACTTTGGGGAAACTTGCGGAAATATCCGACTCAGGAATACCCATTTATTTTTTTGTGGGAAACCATGATTTATGGATGAACGGTTATTTTGAGGAGGAACTGAATATCCCCGTTTTTCATAAACCCCAGCAGTACAACATAAACGGAGTTACTTTTTTTGTAGGCCATGGCGATGGTCTTGGCCCTGATGATTTGGGTTTTAAACGTATGAAAAAGGTGTTTACCAATCCTTTTGCGAAATGGCTCTTCAGATGGTTGCATCCAGATATTGGAGTGCGTATGGCACAGCATTTATCCGTTAAGAACAAGTTGATTTCAGGAGATGATGATGCTAAATTCTTAGGGGAAGACAAAGAGTGGTTGGTTCAATACGCCAAGCGAAAATTAGAAACGCAGCATTATGACCATTTTATTTTCGGTCACCGTCACTTGCCTATGGAGGTAGAAGTGGGAGAGAATTCAAGATACACCAATCTCGGGGATTGGATTCATTATTACACCTATGCCGTTTTTGATGGGGAGAAGTTAAGCTTAGAAAAATACGAGCCTACTCATCATTAGCCTCGTGCTCATCAATATCTTTCTGCAAATCCAGTTTTCTGAACGTTGGGGAAACAATAGCTGTGGCGCCTACTGTGATTAAAGTCATTGCTCCTCCAAATACTACAGCGGTAACCGTACCCATAAGTTTTGCCGTCAAGCCACTTTCAAAAGCACCTAACTCATTGGATGAGCCTACAAACATTGAATTAACCGATGCTACTCGCCCACGCATGTTATCAGGAGTTTTAAGTTGTAAAATGGTCTGACGGATAATCATGGAAACGCCATCTACGGCACCGCTCACGAATAAGGCAATAACCGAAAGCCAGAAATAGGTTGAAAGACCAAAAACTATCATACAAATACCGAAACCAAAAACTGCGAACAGTAATTTCTTTCCAGCATTCTTATGTAACGGAAAACGCGTAGAACCTAACATGGTCAGTGCCGCGCCCACTGCTGGAGTTGCACGAAGAACGCCAAACCCTTGGGAACCCACATGTAAAATATCTTGTGCGAATATTGGCAGTAAGGCAACCGCTCCACCAAAAAGTACGGCGATCATATCCAACGTTAATGCGCCAAAAACAGCTTTGGTGTTAAAAACAAATCGGAGGCCTTCGCGTAGGCTTTCAAAAACAGGTTCCCCAATTTTAGGGTTAAGAATCGGTTTTCTTTTGATTTGAGACAGGGCCATCAGTGCCAATACCGAGAAACCAAAAATAAGGCACATGGACCAATGCACACCTATCCAACTTATTGAAAACCCTGCCAATGCCGGACCTAGAACTGCTGCCAATTGCCAAGTGGTACTACTCCAGGTAGCAGCGTTAGGATATATTTTTTTAGGAACGATTAAAGCGATTAAAGAAAAGATTGTTGGCCCAAGAAAAGAACGTACAATTCCGCCCAAGAAAACTAAAAAATAGATGGCGTATAAGATGGTCTTGGAGTCTACTTTTTCTTCCATGGAAGGCCAACTCAGCATAAACAATCCAAAGCTGATTACCGAGAAACCAAAAATGCATTTTATAAGAAGATTACGCTTTTCTTTCTGGTCTACAATATGCCCTGCAAATAGTGCCATGGAGACAGCGGGTATCACTTCCATTAGCCCTATTATCCCCAAAGAAAGCGGGTCTTTTGTCATTGAATATACTTGCCATTCTATGACTATGAACTGCATGGACCATGCAAAAACCATAGCAAAACGAACCAATAAAAAGATATTGAATTCTTTGAAACGTAAGGCAGCATAGGGATCCATAAACATGCTTCTTAAAGAGAAATAAGGGGCAAAGGTATTATTATAAACCGATGAACGGTATACCGAAAAGCTTTAATTTTATATTGGGCCCTATTTACTTAAACAAACCGGGTAGTCTGTTATTTTAAGCTTTGGATTTAAGGTATATTGGGACTTTATCGATAATCGGTTGTTTTTTATGTGGGAAAAGTGATGATTAAATAGCGCTTGGATTAAATAAAAACCATAACCGACCGTATAGTTTGTAGCGTGTTTTTGGATAAACGTAGAAAAGAATGGAAAACGAATTGGCTAAAATCCATTTCTATTGCAAATAGGATGAAGAAAATCGTTAAACGGTAATCTCTATTCGGTTGCCTTCCGGATCAAGTATGACGCTTTCATAATACCCGTCTCCTGTTGTTCTAGGTTCGCCCGCAACTTGAAATCCATCTGTTCTCAGTTGTTCGGTGAGGGAATCTACTTTTTCTTTCGTGCCTATAGAAATAGCGATATGGGCGTAGCCTAAATGTTCGCCATTTGCGATGTTTTTAACTTCAGGTTTGTGCATCAATTCCAATCGTGTTCCTTCACTAAAACTAAGAAAATAAGAGGTGAAATTTTTAGTTGGGTTGTGATGGCGTTCTCCTGCAATAGCATCAAAATAATTCTCGTAAAATTGACGCATGGTTTCAAGGTCGGATACCCAAATGGCGAGATGTTCTATTTTCATTGTATGTCTTTCAATTTCATTTGTAAGTTGATGTTGCCTTGCCATTCATTTTCATCCAAAGAAAAAACAGCATTGAAAGGCTGTCTGTTAGCTACAAGAGAAAGTTTATCACCCATATTAAAACCGATTCCGCCAATAGGGCCAATGCCATTTTGTGTAGCTGCAAGTTTCAAATGGGCCTCATCTTCACCTACTCCTTTTGCATAACCCGTATCTTTCAGGTTTTCGGCCATAAATACCGGAGTCATATTTCCAGGGCCAAAAGGTGCGAACTGTTTAATGATCCGCATAAGTTTTGGGGTAATATTTTTAAAATCTATTAGAGTATCTACTGAAATCTCAGGGGTAAGAAGATTTGGATCTATGGTTTCAGAAACTATTTTTTCAAATTGAGTCTTGAAATTCTCAAACTGTTCTTCAAGCATGGTAAGACCTGCGGCATATTTATGCCCGCCAAACTGCTCAATACATTCCGAACATCCCATCAGGGCATTATAAACATCAAAACCTTTTACAGAGCGAGCCGAAGCTGCTAGTTTATTACCACTTTTGGTAAATACCAGTGTTGGACGGTAGTACGTTTCGGTAAGTCGGGAAGCCACAATACCGATAACACCTTTGTGCCAGGAATCTTTGTAGACCACGGAAGTAAAACGTTCTTCCTCTTTGTTTTGTAGAATTTGGTCCAACGCTTCTTGGGTAATTTCCTTATCCAATCCGCGACGGTCTAGGTTGAATTGCTCAATCTGACTTGCAAATATTTCCGCTTGTGATAAGTCGGTTTCGGTGAGGAGGTTTACAGCGTGCTGTCCATGTTCCATACGACCGGCGGCATTTATCCGAGGAGCAATTATAAAAACCACATCGGTTATGGTGAGCACGGACTTCTTAATCTGGTTGATAATTGCTTTAAACCCCATTCTAGGGTTGGTATTGATAACTTGAAGCCCAAAATAGGCGAGCACTCGGTTTTCCCCAGTAATGGGTACAATATCGGCACCAATAGCTGTTGCGACTAAATCTAAATAAAGTAGGAGATCATCAATAGTCTGTCCTTGTCTAGAACCTAAAGCTTGAATAAGTTTAAAACCAACTCCGCAACCACAAAGTTCATCATAAGGGTAACTACAATCCTCTCGTTTAGGGTCAAGAACCGCAATGGCATCCGGGAGTTGGTTACCAGGTCTGTGGTGGTCGCAAATAACAAAATCAATGCCTTTTTCTTTGGCGTAGGCAACCTTATCAATAGCCTTTACACCACAGTCTAACGCTATTATCAATGAAAAACCATTGTCTTCCGCAAAATCTATTCCCTTAAAAGAAACACCATACCCTTCGGTATATCTATCGGGAATATAGGTGGCTACATTCGGGTAATAACTCAGTAAATAAGAAGAAACCAAGGCTACGGATGTTGTTCCGTCTACATCATAATCACCATAAACAAGAATATTTTCGTTGTTGGATATGGCCTTTTCAATGCGTTCTACGGCTAATTGCATATCCTTCATTAAAAAGGGATCGTGCAGATGACTTAATTCAGGTCTAAAAAAACGCTTGGCCTCATCATAGGTAGATATGCCGCGTTGCAATAGCAATTGAGCCACTAAATCATCTACCTTAAGTGCTTTGGCCAATTGGTCAATAGCCTCTTGTTCAGGTTTAGGTTTAATGGTCCAGCGCATAGGGTTCGTATGAAATCTTTAACTTGAATTTAGGTCTTGAACTTTAACTTTAAAACTTACTCTTTATGAAAAATAGTCTTGATTTCCAATTTAGCAAACTGCCTGAACATTTCCATAACTCCACAGTATTTCTCTACGGATAGGTCTACCGCTCTTTGCAATTTTTTTTCAGCTAGATTGTTTCCGTGAAAATGATATTCGATAGTTACGGCATCATAAAATTTTGGATGCTCATCAGTAAGGTTAGCAATGGTTTCAATGTGAAAATCATCTACCTCTAATTTCATTTTTTTAATAAGAGCAGCCACATCAAGACCAGAACAGCCTGCCAGTCCGGATAACATTAAAGCTTTTGGGCGCAATCCTTTTCCTTCACCGCCATCATCTGGGCCGGCATCTATGTTTAACGTTAGGCCAGATGGGTTGGTGCTTTCGAATTGCATGTTACCCAGCCATTTAGTTGTAATATGATTTGTAGTAGCCATAATTTTTATGTTTCTTGTAGGAATCAAAAATACGATTAATTGATAGATTTTAAGCTTGTATTCTATCTTGTCTTTTAAAAAGAGGGAAAACCAATAAGTCGTAATTCTCCCCAAAAAATAACGCGCTGTAGTTGTATAGTGCAATTGAAAAAGCACGCATTACACATAGAGATAATAAATGTTTCAAGTCTAAAAATTTGGTTATGAATTGTCCCCTTTGTGCTTCGGAATCAAAATTTGTTTTTAAAATAAATGGTTTTGATATACACGACTGTGTGTCTTGCGATCATCGGTTCGCCAATATTAAAACAGACGAAAAGCATGTTGATAAGACTTATGATGATTCTTATTTTAATGATGGAGGTGCCGGTTACTCGGATTATTTATTGGAATCCGATTTGCTTTACGAACGTGGTAAGCGGTATGCAAAACAAATGGAACATATTATCGGTAAAAAGGGAAGGGTGTTAGATGTTGGGGCAGCGGCAGGATGCATTTTAAAAGGTTATGTTGATGAAGGTTGGAACGGCGTAGGAATAGAACCTAACCGGCAAATGGCACAATACGGCCGAAAACAATATAACTTGAAAATTGAGCAAGGTGCGTTTGAAAATTTCAGGCCCCAAGATAAGTTTGACCTTATTTCGATGATACAAGTAGTTCCTCACTTTTATGAACAACACAAAGCATTTTTGAATGCTTCCAAGGTGTTAAAAGACGATGGTTTTTTACTTATAGAATCTTGGAATAGGCAAAGTATTTCTGCTAAAATCTTTGGGAAGAACTGGCATGAATATGCGCCTCCAAGTGTTTTGCACTGGTATTCTTTGGAAGGGCTAACAGTTTTCTTAAAAAACTTTGGGTTTGAGCGCGTTTCTCACGGAAGGCCATCAAAAAAAATCTCAGGGAGACACATTAAGTCGCTACTCGAATACAAATTAGGAAAGAATTTTATGTTGAATATGATTCCTGAGAAGGTTAAATTTCCATACCCATCTGAAGATTTGTTTTGGGCTTTGTTCCGTAAAAAAGCGTCGTTAAAAAATTAAGATTAAGTCGCAAGAATTTTTGCAACTTCGGTTTGTAATGTGGGAACCACTTCAGTTTCAAACCAAGGATTTTTTGACATCCAAAACCGATTTACCGGAGAAGGGTGAGGCAAAGGAAAATACTTCGGTAAAAATTCGTGGTAATTAGCAACGTTTGCAGTCAGATTTCGTTTAGATAGGTCTTTTAGATATCTATCTTGTGCGTATTTACCTATTACAAGAATGAGTTTCACTTCTTTTAGCTGTTTCCAGAACAGGTCGTGCCAAAGAGGTGCACATTCTTTACGAGGAGGCAAATCGCCCGTTTTACCTTTTCCCGGAAAACAGAATCCCATTGGTAAGACCGCAAAATTATTGGGATTATAAAATTGTTCGTCGGTAACGCCTAACCACTCCCTAAGCTTTCTTCCGCTAGGGTCGTCCCAAGCTTTATTATGGTCATGGGCTTTTTTACCAGGAGCTTGGCTTACAAGTATAATTTTGGACTTACTGGTGCCGGCAACAATAGGTTTTGGGCCTAAAGGGAGATGCTCACTACAAACTTGACACGAACGTATTTCGGAAAGTAGCTTTTGCATGTTAGCTTATTTCTTTTTTAAAGGAGCTTGGACGAAGGATAGCCCGTCAAAACCCGTTTTCATAAAATTTCGGATGTTTTGGTGTCCCGTTCCATCTGGGTCTTTCAGTACATCTTCAAAATAATAATTCCCAAAACAAGCTAAAGTCTCTTCTTTGCTAAAACCTTGGTCTTTTGCAAAGGCAAACAGCTTGCATGAACCTGAGTTTTGTCCTTCAGCGTTCTCTAGGTTTCCGTTGGTGAAAGCCGTTGGTTCAAAGCTGTAGTTTTCTTCTATGACAGCCATAGTCTCGGTGAATTCTATTCCTTTTGGGTTGGCTTGTAGCTTTTGTTTAAAATCTTTCAATGTCATTTATATTATTTTTTTCCTGCAACAATAATTACTATTTCGCCCTTTGGAGGTTTCTCGGTAAAGTGCAGTACTAATTCTTCCGCTGTTCCCCTAATTGTTTCTTCGTAGAGTTTGGTAAGCTCCCGTGAAACGGAAACTTGTCTGTCCGCACCAAAATATTCAGCAAATTGCCCTAAAGTCTTCATCAATTTATAAGGCGATTCATAAAAAATAATGGTTCTGGTTTCTTCCGCCAGTAATTTTAGTCGCGTTTGTCGGCCTTTTTTTGGAGGAAGAAATCCTTCAAAAACAAATTTGTCGTTAGGCAGGCCACTGTTGACCAAAGCAGGTACAAATGCGGTAGCACCGGGAAGGCAGTCTACCTCTATGTTTTTTTCAACACAAGCTCGGGTCAATAAAAACCCGGGATCCGATATGGCGGGTGTGCCTGCATCGGAAATCAATGCAATAGTTTCACCGGCCTGCAAGCGCTTTACCAAAGCATCTACTGTTTTGTGTTCGTTATGCATATGGTGGCTTTGCATTTGAGTAGTGATTTCAAAATGCTGAAGTAGCTTTCCGCTGGTACGTGTGTCTTCCGCTAAAATACAATCTACTTCTTTTAAAACACGAATGGCCCGTAAGGTCATATCCTCTAGGTTGCCAATAGGTGTTGGTACCAAATATAATTTTCCCATAAAATTTAAGGTCGTAGCTCCCTGTCTACAAAATAAGCGATCAAGGTGGCTATAAGTGCAACAAAGGCGAACAAGTAATCTTGGCCGTCCGTAATGTAATGTGCAAAGAACGCTAAAAGTGTATCAAAAAAGAAACCTGCATAGGCCCATTCTTTTAACCAAGATGAGAAATTGGTCCATACCGCTATAAGACCCAATATTTTGGCTATTGCCAAGGGGTAAATAAGGTAGGTAGGGTAGCCAAGATGTTCAAAAAATCCGGCAATCATTTCGTAGTTGGTGAAATAATTGTAAACGGAGAATAGTATTATTGCGGTCAAAACCCCAAGGGCTGACCAGTAAATTCGTTTTTGAGTTTTCATGGCGGGGCAATTTTTACCCTAAAATAAAGGTTTAGCTTTAATACTTGGCTAATTTTTCACCAAAAAAACCCTTTACGTATCGCAAAGGACTTCATTTTTATGGATAAATGGCTTATTATGAAAATTTACGCTCAATAAATTGCATAAATCGCTCCGCGTATTCTTCTTTTCCAGCCCAATTATTGTAATCTGGCTTTACCATATTTTCTATAAATGATATGGAACGCTCCTCACTATCGATTGTGTTTAATTGTGAAAGTACGCGGTTGTAATCTTCCATGCTACCATTAAAAAGATGCTTTACAAAAGCTAGCCTGTTGTTAAGGTCAACCTTAAGCTCTTTGTTGGATATTTTGTCGTTTAAAGACTTAGGATCTACTTCCTTTGAAGGCGTTACACCATTAGATTTTGGTACCACCGGTTGTTGAGGTTCAAAAAGCTCTTTGTCATTTTTCATGTAATCCGGTTGGGACAAGAACTCTTTTAAAACTTCATCCACATGTTCTTCGTGACTTGGCATTTCGGAAATAAAACCTTTTATCGTATCCATGCCGGGTGTAATTATGTCTTCTTCATGCGGGTTGCTCTCGGGCACAGAAGAATTTTCATTTAAAACGGCATTGGCCATCGCTTCAAATTTACTGGCGATTACGTTTTTGGAAACGTCTATTTCTATATCGTGTAATTTTTCTTCTATGAATTTGAGAACGGCTAATTTTTCATAAAGATTTTTGGCAGCCTCGTACATTTCGCTAATATCCGCATCGCGAGCAGTAATAATATCAGTAGATAATTTTCGTAACTCTTCTTTTAGTTTTTTCTTCATCTGACAATTTTTTCTAATTCTACTGGGTTGGGGTAAAAATGGTATCTCTATCTTTGCTAACTTTAAAATCTGAACTTTGGTGGAATGTTTTAATGAAAATGACGGTTCCACTTTAGTTCTGCAATATTAAGAACGAAAAACCCCATATTTTCGTCTAAAATTACAAAATGTTTCTCGAAAATACTGTTAATCATAAAGAACAATTCGGTTGGATAGAAGTCATCTGCGGTTCTATGTTCTCGGGCAAGACCGAAGAGTTAATCCGTAGATTAAAGCGTGCTCAATTCGCCAAACAAAAGGTAGAAATCTTTAAACCGATGGTAGATGTTCGGTATGACGAGAACATGGTTGTATCCCACGATGCCAATGAAATACGTTCTACGCCTGTGCCTGCTGCCGCCAATATTAGAATTCTAGGCGACACCTGTGATGTTATAGGAATTGATGAAGCACAATTTTTTGATGATGAGATCGTAACGGTTTGTAATGATTTGGCCAACAAAGGGGTACGTGTTGTTGTAGCGGGATTGGATATGGATTTTAAGGGAAATCCGTTTGGGCCAATGCCGGCATTAATGGCCACCGCAGAATATGTAACCAAGGTCCACGCTATATGTACACGCACGGGAAATCTAGCTCACTATAGCCATAGAAAATCCAGTAATGATAATCTGGTTTTATTGGGTGAGACGGAAGAATATGAGCCGTTGAGCCGTGGTGCTTACTATAAGGCAAGATTAAAGGAAAAAGTAAAGCACTTAGATGTAAAGGGTGAGGAAATAACTACTAATGATAAGAAAGCGGATGGCGAAAGCAAGTGAGACCGTTCTAGAAATTGACCTTTTGGCCTTAGAACATAATTACAGGTTTTTAAAATCAAGAATAAAGCAAACCACTAAATTCCTGGGAGTCGTAAAGGCATTTGCCTATGGTAGTGATTCAGTGGCTATTGCTAGAAAGTTAGAGGTTTTAGGTGCAGATTATCTTGCTGTTGCCTATGTTAGTGAAGGGGTGGTGTTGCGACAAGCAGGAATTAAGTTGCCAATTTTAGTGTTGCATCCGCTACCTGTGAGTTTTGATAATTTAGTGACCTATGATCTGGAGCCTAATATCTATTCGATTAAAATATTGAAAGATTTTCTGCAAGTCGCTCAAGAAAGGGGACTCAACCAATATCCTATACATCTAAAATTCAATACCGGGCTCAATAGATTAGGTTTTACAGAGAATGAGGTTGAGACTTTGGCGGAAATGCTTAAGGGACAAAATCAAGTTAAGGTCGTTTCTCTTTTTTCACATTTGGCAGCATCTGAGGATTTGAACGAGCGCGAGTTTACGGAAAACCAAATTGCAAGGTTCGAAGGTATTGTGAATGCACTTGTAAAACATCTGAAGCATAAGCCTATGCTGCATTTATTGAATACGTCAGGTATTATAAACTATGCGGCCCAATCTCAATATGATATGGTACGTAGTGGTATAGGGCTTTATGGTTTTGGTAATGAAGCTGCTATAGACGCTCAGCTTAAACCGGTAGCAACTTTAAAGACGGTTATTTCTCAGATTCATACCATTATAAAGGGGCAGAGCATAGGGTACAACATGGCCTATAGGGCACAAGAAGATATTGTAACAGCTACCTTGCCTGTTGGGCATGCAGATGGTATTGGTAGACAGTATGGTAATGGTAAAGCCTATGTGACAATTAACGGGCAAAAGGCACCAATTATTGGGAATGTGTGTATGGATATGATTATGGTGAACATTACAGGAATAGATTGTAAAGAAGGTGATGAGGTTATTGTTTTTGGGAAAAGTCCTACTGCCGAAGCGTTTGCGAGTGGAGCCAAAACTATATCATATGAAATACTAACAGGTATATCGCAACGGGTAACACGCCTTGTGGTTGATAATTAAAACGTGACTCTAAATCTTAGAAGTAAGCCTTTTTTTGTTAATTTGCAATGCATTAAGTTGCGCTATAAATTAATTAACCATTAAAAACACTAATCATGTTAAAAGATTTTAGAAATTTTATTATGACCGGCAATGTCATTGAATTTGCTGTTGCAGTCATAATGGCCGGAGCCGTAGGCCTTGTAGTAAACGGATTTGTAAATGACATCGTTATGCCAGTTGTTGGTGAATTTACGGGTGGAGTGGATTTTGCCAATTTGAAGCACATACTTACTCCAGCCTCAGGTGTAGAAGGAGAACCAGGTTACGTAGCTGAAAATGCTATCCGTTACGGTGCATGGATCAATACAATTGTAAACTTATTGATCGTTGGTTTCGTTATGTTCCTTATTGTGAAGGCTTATGCTAAAGCAAAAGGCCCAGAGCCAGAACCAGCTCCAACAGGTCCATCTCAAGAAGATTTATTAGGTGAAATTAGAGATTTGCTTAAAAAGCAATAAATAATATAGGTACTCTAAAAGGAGTGCCACCGCTGCACTGCAGTTTAATCTTAAAGCCGTCATTGAAGTTCGCTACTTCTTTGACGGTTCTTTTTTTATTGAAATGTTATATTTAAAACAATTTGTTAAATAATGATTATACGAATTTAAAATGCTTGTCCAGTCAATAGGGTTGCACTACATTTGTGCTTCTAAAATTAATTAAAGATGAAAGTAGCCGTTGTAGGTGCCACCGGTATGGTTGGCGAGGTGATGCTTAAGGTGTTGAGTGAACGTAACTTCCCCGTTACAGAGTTGCTGTTGGTAGCTTCTGAGCGTTCGGTAGGTAAAAAACTCTCATACAAAGACAAAGAATATACAATTATTGGTTTGGCCGATGCTGTTGCAGCAAAGCCAGAGATTGCCATATTTTCTGCTGGAGGAGATACTTCATTGGAATGGGCGCCTAAATTTGCAGAGGCTGGTACTACAGTTATAGATAACTCTTCTGCATGGCGGATGGACCCGACCAAGAAATTGGTGGTTCCTGAAATCAATGCAGGTGAATTAACTAAAGAAGACAAGATTATAGCCAATCCTAATTGTTCTACAATTCAATTGGTAATGGCTTTAGCTCCATTGCATGAAAAGTACAAGATGAAGCGGGTGGTTATTTCAACATACCAATCGGTATCAGGAACTGGGGTTAAGGCGGTGCGCCAGTTAGAAAATGAAATAGCGGGTATAGAAGGTGAAATGGCCTATCCTTATCCTATTGGTAGAAATGCATTACCACATTGTGATGTTTTCTTGGAGAACGGGTATACGAAAGAAGAGATGAAATTGGCTCGTGAGCCACAAAAGATTTTAGATGACCGTAGCTTTTCTATCAGTGCTACCGCTGTACGTATTCCAACGGCAGGAGGACATTCAGAATCAGTAAATGTGGAGTTTCACAATGATTTTGATTTGAACGATGTTCGAGGTTTGTTGAATGAAACTTCAGGTGTTACCGTACAGGATAACCCGGATACGAATACCTACCCAATGCCAATTTATGCGCATGATAAAGATGAAGTTTTCGTAGGACGTATTCGTAGGGACGAGTCGCAACGTAATACGCTAAATATGTGGATTGTTGCGGATAACTTGCGCAAAGGTGCTGCTACAAATGCGGTGCAAATTGCTGAGTATCTAGTAGAAAACCACTTGGTATAAAAGTTAAGACCTTTCTAAATTTTTAGTTAAAACCTATGCTGGGCACTGCCGGCATAGGTTTTTTTATGGTACTTTTGGCGAATTTCAATCGCTACATCATGAAGAAATACCTTGTATTGTTTTCATTGGCTTCGGCTACTTTGGCTGGTCAGGCATTACCTAAAACAGAGACTATTATTGTGAAATATCCTAAGACACATAAATCAGAAACCGTTGACACTTATTTTGGAACTCCCGTAGCGGACCCGTACCGCTGGTTAGAAGATGATATGAGTGATGAAACGGGTGCTTGGGTAAAGGCTCAGAATGAGGTTACTTTTAAGTACTTGGAAAAAATTCCGTTCCGTGAGGCGTTAAAGCAGCGTTTGGAAAAACTGTGGAATTACGAAAAGTTAGGTTCTCCTTTTAAAGAAGGAGACTATACTTATTTCTATAAAAACGATGGTTTGCAGAACCAGTATGTCATATACAGAAAAAAAGGGGAAGGTAAAGAAGAAACGTTTTTGGATCCTAATACGTTTTCAGAAGATGGTACTACCTCCCTTGCGGGATTAAGTTTTACAAAAGATGGCTCACTTGCTGCATATTTAATATCCGAAGGCGGTAGTGATTGGCGTAAGGCCATTGTAATCAAGGCCGATACCAAACAAATTGTTGAAGACACGCTTACCGATATAAAATTCAGCGGCATTTCCTGGAAAGGAAATGAAGGTTTCTATTACTCTAGTTATGACAAACCGGAGGGTAGTGAGCTTTCTGCAAAGACCGATCAGCACAAGGTTTATTACCACAAATTAGGTACTTCTCAAAAAGAAGACCAATTGGTATATGGGGGAACTGAAACAGAAAAACATAGGTATATAGGGGCTTCTGTTTCCGAAGACCAACGTTACCTTCAGATTTCTGCGGCAGTTTCCACTTCAGGGAATAAACTTTTTATAAAGGACCTTTCAAACGAAAACAGTCCATTGGTGCCCATAGTGGAGGATACGGATTCTGACAATTACATTATAGAGAATATAGGTTCTAAACTTTATATTGTAACCAATAGAAATGCTCCCAATAAGAAAATTGTAACGGTAGATGCCGAAAACCCGAGCGAAGAAAATTGGGTGGATTTTATTCCTGAGACAGAAAATGTATTGACTGTTGGTACCGGTGGTGGTTATTTCTTTGCGGAATATATGGTGGATGCCATTAGTAAAGTGCTCCAATACGATTATGAAGGAAATTTAATCCGTGAAGTAAAGCTTCCAGGTGTGGGTACTGCTTCCGGTTTTGGTGGTAAGAAAGAAAATAAGGAGTTTTATTTTTCCTTTACCAATTATACCATTCCAGGTTCATCTTATAAATACAATGTTGAGACAGGCGAATATACATCGTATTGGACGCCAAACATCGATTTTAATTCTGATGAATACGAATCTAACCAGGTGTTTTATACCTCTAAGGATGGTACAAAGGTGCCTATGATCATTACACATAAAAAGGGATTGAAACTAAACGGTAAAAACCCGACTATTTTATATGGTTATGGAGGGTTCAATATCAGCTTAACTCCTGCTTTTAGTATAGCAAATGCTGTATGGTTAGAGCAAGGAGGTATCTATGCCGTGCCTAATTTAAGGGGTGGCGGTGAGTATGGTAAAAAATGGCATGATGCGGGCACAAAAATGCAAAAGCAGAATGTTTTTGATGACTTTATCGCCGCAGGGGAATATTTGATTGAAAACAACTATACTTCATCTGAATATCTTGCTATTCGAGGAGGAAGTAACGGTGGATTATTAGTGGGGGCTACAATGACGCAAAGACCAGATCTAATGAAGGTAGCATTGCCTGCAGTTGGCGTTTTGGATATGTTACGTTACCATACATTTACCGCGGGTGCAGGATGGGCATATGATTACGGTACGTCCGAAGATAGTAAAGAAATGTTTGAATACTTAAAAGGATATTCACCCGTTCATACTATTAAGAAGGGAGTGGAGTACCCTGCTACTTTGGTTACTACCGGAGATCATGATGATCGCGTGGTGCCTGCGCATAGTTTTAAGTTCGCAGCTGATCTGCAGGCCAAACAAACCGGAAATAACCCTACCTTGATTAGAATCGAGACAAATGCGGGTCATGGAGCAGGTACGCCCGTAAGTAAGACCATTGAACAGTATGCTGATATTTTTGCGTTTACACTGTATAATATGGGTTTTGAAGCTCTTTCTAATTAAATAGGAATTGAAGAACACAAGTGTAATACCGATTGGACTTTTTGGTCCTCTGGTTTTTTGAATATGAATATATGTTACAAGTAGATCATGTTTCTTTTGGCTATGAAGATGGTACTCCCGTTTTGGAAAATATCAACTTAAAAGTCGCTAAAGGGGAACATGTGTCCATTATAGGTGAAAGTGGATGCGGTAAAAGCACACTTCTTAAAATTATATACGGACTCTTACATATTGAGGTGGGTGAGGTATATTGGAACGAAACTCAAGTTTTGGGGCCACAGCATAATCTTGTGCCGGGTGAACCGTACATGAAATACCTTTCTCAAGATTTTGATTTGATGCCTTTTACTACGGTAGAAGAGAACATCAGTCAATTTTTATCGGTTTTTGAACCTGAGGAGATGGAAGAACGTACCTACGAGCTTCTTGAAATGATAGAAATGACCAAGTTTGCCAAAACTAAGGTGAAATTGCTTAGTCGTGGCCAACAGCAGCGCGTGGCATTGGCAAGGGTCTTGGCTCAGGAACCTAAAGTGCTCTTATTGGACGAGCCTTTTAGCAATATTGATAATTTTAGAAAGAATAGTTTACGGCGTAACCTTTTCGGTTATTTAAAACGCCAAAAAATTACCGTACTTACGGCTACGCATGACCATATGGATATGCTTCCGTTTGCGGATAGGGTGGTTGTACTTAAAAATCGGTTTATTATTGCTAAGGACAGCCCTAAAAACCTGTATGAGCATCCTAAGGATCTATATGTGGCATCTCTCTTCGGCGAAGCCAATAAAATTCCCATAAATATTGTAAAATCATACGCAGATACCAAAAGACGTATTATAGTATATGCACACGAATTTAAGGTTTCCGGGAAATCTGGTCTGGAGTGCGTGGTCAAGGGAGCGTACTATATGGGAAGCCATTTTATGATCGTAGGTGTTTATGAAGGTGAGGATATTTATTTTCATCACGATAAACCTTTGGAGGTCGGAAAAGTGATTTTTCTAAATATAGCGCTGGAGACCATTAACCAGCGTATGTCAGATTCCTAAAACATGAATAAGGACCAATTACTTCAAGAACTGAATTTTAAAGCTGTGAGGAGTAGTGGGGCGGGCGGTCAGCATGTTAATAAAGTATCGACTAAAATAGAACTTAGTTTTTCCGTTGAAAACTCTTCCGGACTTACCGAGGTTGAGAAATCACGCATTCAGAGAAAAATAGGAAAGAGACTTACCAAAGAGGGTATCTTACAGATGCAATGCGATGAAAGTAGGAGTCAGCACAAAAATAAGGAACTAGCCATATCCAGGTTTTTTAATCTTATTGAAGAAGCTCTTAAAGTTCGTAAAAAGCGTAGAAAAACAAAACCTTCTAGATCTTCTATAGAAAAACGGCTAAAGCACAAAAAGAACAACGCCCAGAAAAAGGCAAATAGAGGAAAGCCCCGAATAGACTAGCTGTCATTGGGGCTTTCTCTTTTAGGCTCTCGCCTACTACTCAACTAAACATCAACTATGAAAAACTAAAATTCTTGTTTCCCGAATTCACTATCGATGAATTTAGATTTGTTTTTGTTCTGATTGAAATTGTACGACAGGTTAAGTAACACCATATCTACCTCATAAATGTAATTTGTTGTGGTGTAAAATTCCCCTTCACGATATGTGGTAATTCGTTGTTCGTTGGTATCCAATAATCCTAAATCTATATTCTGCCATTGCAAGGTTGCCGTCAAACGATTGTCTAGAAATGACTTTTTAAAGGTTAGATTAGGCGAATAGAAACGAGAATCTTCTCCTTGTGCCGTAATTCTTTCCGATAGATAGTTGAAAGTCAATTGCAACGAAGCGGTCTCCGAAAAATCGTAGGTACTGTTCGCATTAATAGAGTAGACAAAAGAGCTGCTATCTACATCCCTACCATCATATTCCCCATCAATAGCATAATTGTAAAGATTGGCGCCAATGAAATTGGACCAGTTATTAGTGGGTTTTAATTGCGTTCCTATTTCCACACCTATGGATTTTGCCTTACCTACATTGGAGTAGATACGATTTAGAATAGTATCGTTATAGACGGTATTTACCCTATTTACCAAGTTTTTGGTATCGCGGTAATAAGCGGTGGCAAAAAGGGAATTACCATTGCCAAAGTTTTTACTAAGCCCTACTTCTAACAAGTCTATGAATTCTGGTTTAAGGGTTGGGTCACCTTGCTCTAAAGTTTCGGAGTGCTCACGTTCAGGAAAAGGATTCATTTTAAAAGTAGCCGTTCTTTCTACCCTTTTACTATAAGCCGCTTTTAATTTTGTATTGTTTTCAAAGGTATATTGTACGGATGCGGATGGAAACGGTTTTACGTAATCGTAAGAGTATGTAGTATCGATTAGACCTTGCTTGTCTCTCAGGTCAAGTTCACGGTCCATTGCTTCAATACGAACCCCAGCGGCGTACTCCCATTTGTCTTTGGCACCGGTTAGTTGTGCATAGCCGGAATGAATACTTCTTTTCAGATCAACTTCACTCGAAAATTCAGGAACAAGTTCAAAAGCGCCACCAGTAGTATCATCTTTTCGCTCGTAAACAAAATCACCCGTATGGTCTAAGTTTCGGAATTGGTAACCTGTTTCAAGCTGACCTATAGCAAAAGGCTTCCAAGCATAATCTAATGATAAGCGAACACCATTTAAAGGATTGTCGTTTGTGTTATATTCCTGCTGGTAGATAATACTCCTATCAGGTTCACCTAAATTATCACTCTCGGTAGGGCCACCTAATAGCGTGTATTCATATAAGAATGAGGTAGATAGTTTTGATGTGTTCTCAAAAATATGGGAATAGTCAAAGCTTCCAAGGATGAAATCACTTTTTCTAGTTCTTAAATTGTGGTTATAGTACTGAAAAGTATAATCTCGGTCTCCGCCATCGGCAGGGGTAATACTATGGTTGTCATAATATACAATATCCGCTAAACGGTCTTTTTCTCTTTTCCCCCCGTAAAAACCTAATGAATAGGCATTTTTCTCGTCCGGAGCATAATCTACCGTAAAGCGACCACTATAATTTGTTTCATCAAAACTACGCTCTCCGGTTGACGGAAATTGGGTGCGGGTATCGTCAATAATAGTATAAACATCACCTTCTCGCCTTCCACCAAGGTCGTTACGTTGGTAGCTGGCACCCATAGAAATATTCCAATCTCCTTGGCGAATGTTATAGGTAGCATCTGCGCCGTAGCGTTGGTGAGCCTCATCATTACCGTACGTTTCAAAAGAAGGCAATCCTCCTTTGATATTTACTTGTGCAAACGTGCCATCTGCAGCACCTTTTTTAGTGATGATATTCATTATGCCCGCTTTCCCTTCAGGGTCATATTTTGCAGAGGGAGCGGTAATAACTTCAACACGTTCTATGGCATTGGCAGGAAGCTGGTTCAATAGATTGGAAGCATTCCCCTGCACCGGATTTCCATTAAGCAAAACAACGAAACCTGTACTTCCACGAACACTTATTTCTCCTTGACCATCAACACTGACCGAGGGTATATTTTTAACAATATCCGTGGCACTCCCGCCAAGGCTATTCTGAAATTTTTTAGTGTCAAAAACTTGGCGATCAATTTTATTGATAACCGTAGCACGTTCTCCTTTAATTACAACCTCTTCAAGTTGGGTGCCACCAATAGAAAGGGCTATTGTGCCCAGATCTACTGCTTTTCTGTTTTGTACTGTAATGTCCCTAACGGTTTTGGTTTCAAAACCGATAAAAGATGCTTCTAGGTAGTAGGTCCCGTTTTTAACGTCTTCAATGGTGAAGAATCCGTTTAGGTCTGTAATGACTCCGGTAACCAATTCACCGTTTTCTTGATTAAAGATGGCGGCAGTTGCATATTCCAGTGGATAATCATTGTCTGCATCAGTTATTTTTCCTGAAATCTGGGCAGATGTAACTATCGGGATTAGTGCAAATAATACTAATAATGCGCGATAAAACTTCATGTTCAATAGGTTTGGTATTAATTAGGTGTCGAAATTACCCTTAACCCCTATTGAATTATGGTCTGTTTGAAAAAGTTAAGGTACGATCGCTACTTTTTTAAATTGTAATGGCGTTTGACCTTCATGACGCTTAAAATATTTGACAAAATGAGAAACATCGGTAAAGTCAAATTTGTATGCAATTTCGGTAACGGAAAGGTCGGTGTAAAGTAAAAGGCGTTTTGTTTCCTTCAATATATGGTCGGCAATCACAGTAGAAGCCGTTTTCTCATGTTTTCGTTTGCAAAGTGCATTTAGGTTCTGGGCGGTAGTATTCAGTTTTTCGGCATAATAAGCTACATCGTTTTTAAGCTTGCGCGCTAATAGCTCATCAAAACGCTCCTCTAAATTATTGGTAGATACGGTTTCATCAACCTTTACGTAGGTCAATATTTTAGAGAATAAGGCTTTGAGTACACCTTCTACCAAAATATCCCTACCGGCGCAATTTTCTTTTATTTCTTTTGATGCGATTTCAAAAAGGGATTGAATACTCGGGTCTGGCTCCGGATGGATAACCCGCATGTTCGTTAACTGCTTTAATTGAAGGTTGATGTGTTTATCTAATGTTTTTTCTAGAAATCCTTCTTTAATTATAATAACGAACCCTTCTGGTATGGTGTCTATTTCCCAATGGTGGACTTCATCTTTCTTAATAATAAAAATAACGGGTGGCGTTATGGGATAACCTGTTTCATCCATATAGTGCATACCGCTACCTGCACTAAAAAAGACCAGCTCCATGTACTTGTTGTGCCTATGCGGTTTGGTGTACCGCTTATTAACATCAAATGGTTCGATCTTAATATCTGCCAAAGCAGAAATTTTAGTGTAGGTTCTAATTTTAGTTCGTATCAACTGGACAGGCTTTTAACTGAATACTCGTATGAAAAAACGTCAATTTGAAATGCACTTTTTTCATAGTGCAAATGACGCCTAAGCTAGATATAAAGATAGTGGATTAAAGCGGAGGGAGTTGGCTTAGAAAGGTGTTGAAAGGCCAAAAATTCTAACACAAACTATCTAAATTGTAGCACTCTTGTGTAAACATTTAAAATCTTGTTAATTTTTTACGAAAAAAAGATGAATTTCTTAAAACTCAAACTTTAACTGTACCGAGACTGTTTCCTTGTTTATATCTTTCTGTTTTTTCTCCGTATTGAGATTTGCCAAGGAAATACCCAACAAGCGAACCGAGTTCTGTAATTTTTCTTGATACAAAAGTTCTTTGGCCGTTTCTAAAATTAATCCTTTAGAAGAGATGAAATAATTCAGGGTCTTACTACGTGTGTTTAGTGTAAAATCACTGTATTTAATTTTTAAAGTCACGGTTTTGCCGGCTATATTTGCTTTTTTGAGGCGTTTTTCAAGTTCTTCGGCAATATGCTCAAGTCGTTCTAGCATGAAGACCTCACTACTCAGGTTTTCATTAAAGGTACGTTCCGCACCAACGGATTTTGGAATGCGGTGCGGTTTAACCTCGCTTGTGTGAATACCACGGACCACATGGTAATAATAGCTTCCGCTCTTGCCAAAATTTTCTTCTAGGAATTCCTCTGTTTTTAATTTCAAATCCCTGCCGGTAAAAATACCCAATCTGTACATTTTCTCGGCTATAACCTTCCCTACACCATAAAATTTTCTGATTTCAAGCTCTTCCAAAAACTCTAATACTTCTTCTGGGTTTACTGTTTTCTGCCCATTGGGTTTATTAATGTCGCTGGCAACTTTGGCGATGAACTTATTAATTGAAATTCCAGCAGATGCATTAAGTCCAGTAGTATCAAATATTTTTTGGCGTATCTCTTTTGCCATTAATGAAGCAGAGGGATTTCCTTTTTTGTTTACGGTAACATCCAGATAGGCTTCATCTAGGGAAAGGGGTTCTACCAGATCCGTATATTCATGAAAAATGCCGCGTATAATTTTGGATATTTCCTTATAACGTTCAAAGCGTGCTTTTACAAAAATGAGTTCAGGGCAGTTGCGTTGTGCCACTACACTACTCATTGCACTGCGAACACCAAATTTTCTGGCTTCGTAACTGGCTGCCGCTACTACACCTCTTTTTGAGCTTCCGCCAACGGCAATGGGCTTTCCGCGTAAATCTGGATTGTCCAACTGCTCTACAGATGCATAGAAGGCATCCATATCCACATGAATAATTTTTCGCAATGGAAAATCGTTTGGCATACTGCAAAATTAGTTTATATTTAGTTGGATGGAAACACAAAAAAAGACAGCGATTATTCTTGGGGCAACCGGTCTTACCGGAGGCATTTTGCTACAACTTTTACTTGAGGATGACCGCTACGAGAAAATTAAATTGTTCTCACGCTCCAGCGTTGGATCATCCCATGAAAAGATAGAAGAACATTTAGGGGATTTAATGAAGTTAGAGCAATTTAAATCTGATTTTACGGGTGATGAGGTCTTTTGTTGTATTGGTACTACAAAGTCAAAAACACCCAATAAAGAAGTGTACCGGAATATAGACTATGGTATTCCCGTAGCCGCTGCCAAGCTATCCGCTAAACATGCCATTTCATCTTTTTTAGTTATTTCTTCTATGGGGGCGAATGCTAAAAGTAGCGTCTTTTATAATCGTGTAAAAGGCGAAATGGAAGCAGCGGTGCAAAAGGAACATTTAGGGAAGACCTATATGTTTAGACCATCGTTGATTGGCGGCAAACGCGAAGAAAAGCGGGCAGGCGAATGGCTATTTAAACAGTTAATGAAAGTAGTGAATCTGGTCTTAGCGGGGCCGCTTCAAAAATTCCGCTCAATACAACCAGAAACGATAGCAACCGCTATGGTTAAGGTTGCCAACGACGGCTTTGAGTCGCATATTATAGAATCCGACACCATAAAGAAAATAGCAGCATCAAGTGATTGAGATTGAACGTAAATTCTTGGTTACGTCAGTAGCGTATCAAGAGCAGGCAACTTTAAAAGAACGGATTGTTCAAGGTTTTTTAAATACGGATAAAGAGCGTACCGTGCGTGTGCGTATAAAAGGGGAGCTGGGTTTTTTGACCGTAAAAGGAAAATCTAATGATGCGGGAACCGTCCGATTTGAATGGGAGAAGAAAATTTCCGTTTCCGATGCCGAGCAACTATTGCTGATTTGCGAGCCTGGAATTATAGATAAAGTACGCTACAATGTGCCGATAGGCAGTCACATTTACGAAATAGATGAATTTCATGGTGATAATGAAGGTCTCGTTGTTGCGGAAGTAGAGCTACAATCTGAAAACCAAAACTTTAAAAAACCATTGTGGTTGGGAGAAGAAGTAACGGGCATTGTAAAATATTACAATTCACAATTGAGCAAGCACCCATATAAACTATGGTAATCTAGGAAAGAAAAAAAGCATCGTTTTTGTCCAAATAGCTTTTTGTGGCAATACCCCTAATATTATTTATGATAAGGTGGTTCAGAAGCTCTTCTAGAGTGAAATCCTTATAAAAATTGTTGGGTGCGGCATGAAGAATATCTTCCATTCGGTTATAATAGAGCTCATAGGTCAGTTTTATATTCACATCTTTTCGGATATGACCTTTTTGTTGAGCACTGTGCAACAAGTCTTTTACAAGAACCGAAACTTCATTTTCCCTGAAATCGCTAAACATTTTATAAACTTCGGGATAGTACTTTTTTAAACTGCGTAAAAAGGTAGGATTAAAACTTTTAAGGGTATCCAATCCTATTCTATATATTGAAATAACCGCTAGAATAGGATCGGATTTCTCCTTCTCTACACACTCATAAATGTTAGACCTTAATTTGGTAAGAAAAGCGGCCAGACTTTCTTTTATGATTTGTTCTTTGCCCGTAAAGTTCTTGTATATCGTTTTCTTAGATATGCCAAGTTCGTGGGCCAAATCATCAATAGTAAAGCGCTTGCTTCCAAATTTCAAGAATTTAGAAAGGGCAAATTCTAAAAATTGGTCTTTGTTTATCATGTGTCAGCAAATGTTTAGTGCCATCCGCCACCAAGGGAACGATATAGTTCTACTTTGGCAGATAATTGATCAAACTTGTTATTGACCAAATTAAGTTCTGCATTCAGTGAGTTTTCCCTTGCGGTCAAAAGGTCCAAATAGGTTAAGTATCCGCTGTTTAATAATTCTTCAGAGTTTGTTTCCGCTCTTTTTAGTGCAACCACTTGTTTGGTTACATACGCTTCTTTTTCTACAGAGATATCGTAATCATATAAAGCTTCCGACACTTCCGTACCTGCGGTTAAAAGTGCTTTTTTAAAGCTTAATAAGGATTGTTCTTGTTCTGCTTGCGCCACTTCATAGGCCGTTCTTATTTTTCTACCGTTGAAAATAGGCTGTGTAAGTCCACCAACTAAATTGGCAAAAATAGAACTAGAGTCTATCCAGTTATCTATCTCCAAACTTTGTAAGCCACCTTGTGCCGAAAGGGTAATAGATGGGTAAAAGTTACTTCTTGCAACGTTGGTCAATTCAAAACTATTGACCAAGTCGTATTCAGCTTGCATAATATCCGGTCTGTTGCGCAACAATAGGGCCGGAACACCAAGTTGCAGTTCATTGGTTAAGGATTGCTCATCCAAAGAACCACGTGCGTAGGATTGTGGCTGTTCACTCAAAAGAAGACTTAAAGTATTCTCTGTCTGGTATAGTGTATTCTTAAGGTCTAATAACTGACTTTGAGCACTATACAGTTGAGCCGCTGTCTGGTCAACTCCCACTTGGTTTGCTTGTCCCGCTTCTTTTAAAGCAGAAATGGTTTCTAGACTTTTGGAACGGTTTTCTATGGTTTCTTCCGTTACCGAAATCTGTTTGTCCAAGGCTAAAATTTGATAATAGGTTGTGGCTATTTGTGCCACCAAACTAGTTTTTACAGCTTTATGGGCCGCTACGGTTTGTAGGTAACTTGCGTCACTAGCGCGTTTACTACTTCTAATTTTTCCCCAAATATCAGCTTCCCAAGAAACGGTACCCGACATTTCAAATTGATTGTAAGGCTGAGTAAAAAGAGCACCAAACTGTCCGTTTTCACTATTTTTTGCTGTTCTTGTAGCGCTTGCTGCACCATTTAAAGTTGGCAGGTAACCTGCTTTCCCTTGTTTTACATATGCCTCTGCTGCCGCAATGCTCTGTAAGGCAATGCGAATGTCAAGGTTGTTTTCCAACCCTCTTTGAATATAGGTCTTCAAATGAGAGTCGGTAAACAAGTCTTTGTAAGAAACCGATGCAAAAGAAACACTGTCCTGAGGTAGGTTATCGGTTCTATATAGATTTTCGGTTTCGACCTCTGGCCGCTCATAATTTTTTGCTACAAAACAAGACTGCAGCAAGAGCGGAAACAGGGCCACCAATATGAATTTATTTGTTATAATAGTTTTCATGATTTCTCTAGTTCTTTGGTTCTTCAATTACTTCTTGTTGTGGAGCACCGGTTATACGCTCTTGAATGGTCTGGAAAATGACATATAATGCCGGTATGACGAATACACCAAATATGGTACCTATCAACATACCCCCAACAGCACTCATACCAATAGATTGGTTACCCACGGCTCCAATACCTGATGATAATGCAAGTGGCATTAAACCAAGAATAAAAGCAAATGATGTCATTAATATAGGTCTAAGTCTTGCTTTTGCACCATCAATAGCAGAATCCATAATAGACATACCGTGCTTTCTACGCTGCAATGCAAACTCTACAATCAGAATGGCATTTTTAGAGAGGAGACCAATAAGCATGATCAGGGCAATCTGGAAATAGATGTTGTTTTCAAGACCTGCCATACTAACGAACCCAATAGCACCTGCAATACCAACCGGTAGAGATAGTAATATTGATAATGGCAATATGTAAGATTCATACTGTGCACTTAATAAGAAGTATACAAACACCAAACTCAACATAAATATGATAATAGTTTGGCTACCCGCACTATTTTCTTCTTTTGTTAAACCAGAATACTCATAGGTGTAATTGTTAGGTAGCACCTCTGCAGTTACTTCTTCAATAGCTTTAATAGCATCACCAGTAGAATAACCGGGGTTCATGGCTCCGTTAATTTTAACGGAACTCAATAAGTTAAATCTACTTACGACTTCAGGGCCGTATATCTTCTTTAATGATACAAATTGAGATACGGCAACAGACTCACCATTGGCATTCGTTACAAAAATATGATTCAATGAATTTTCATCTGCTCTATCCTCAGGTTTTGCTTGGATCATTACACGGTATTGCTTACCAAACTTGTTAAAGTCTGTTGTGTACAACCCTCCGTAGTATCCTTGCATAGCGTTAAAGACATCCGTCACTGCTAGACCTGCCATTTTTGTTTTCTCAGCATCTACTTCTAACTCATATTGAGGGAAATTAGCGTTGAAGTTCGTAATGGCGTATTGTACCTCTGGTCTAGCATTTATGGCAGCTAAAAATTCGTTAGTTACCTTATTTACCGTCTGCCAGTCATCTGCATCTTTACTTTGCAAATTCATTTCAAAACCGGTGGAGTTACCAAAACCACGCACACTTGGCGGAGTAAAGAAGAATATTTTGGCATCTTTGAGTCCTGCTGTTTTTGCGAACAAGCTGCCTACAACTTCTTGAACAGATTCTCCTTCTCCTGTACGTTCACTCCAATCTTTTAGACGAAGTACTGAGAAACCATAAGAACCACCGTTTACACTATTCAAAATACTGAAACCGGTAATGTTCATCCTAGCTTCTATAATATCCATAGATTGATAAATAGAATCTAATTTTTTCACGGTCTTCTGAGTCTGCTCTAAAGTAGTTCCAGGAGGCATGGTAACATCAGCAAATACAATTGCTTTATCTTCATTTGGAATAAATCCGGTAGGCGTTGATTGGAACAACAGGTATGCTACTACTCCAAAAACTGCAATAGACCCCCATGTTAACCATTTTCTTTTGGCTATGAATTTTACGGAACCCACATATTTATCGGTTACGGCGTCAAAACCAGTGTTGAAAGCAGAAAAGAAACGTTTTGTAATTCCTTTTTTATGCTCTTCCGATGGGTTATGGGGCTTCAATAAAAGTGCTGCCAAAGCTGGACTCAAGGTTAATGCATTCACCGCAGAAATAAGAATTGCAATGGCCAGCGTTATACCAAATTGTTGGTAGAAGACACCAGATGAACCACTAATAAAGGACACCGGAATAAATACGGCAGACATTACCAAGGTAATAGAGATAATGGCACCTGATATTTCCGACATGGCAGATTTAGTGGCCGTTTTTGCATGGGTTGCACCTTCTTCCATTTTAGCATGCACCGCCTCTACTACCACAATGGCATCATCCACCACAATACCAATGGCGAGAATCATTGCAAATAGCGTTAACATGTTTATGGAGTATCCAAATAACGAGAGGAAGAAGAACGTACCGACAATTGCTACGGGAACAGCAATGGCTGGGATTAATGTTGACCTAAAATCCTGTAAGAATATAAATACCACTAAGAAAACCAACAAGAAGGCCTCAATTAATGTCTGTACCACGTGTTCTATGGAGGCACTTAAGAAATCTTTTGTGTTATAAGGGATTACGTAATCCAATCCTTTAGGGAAATCGGCTTCGCTTTCATCTAAAATGATTTGAATTTCATCAATAATGGCATTCGCATTGGAGCCGGAAGTTTGAAAAATACCAACAGCGGTACCGGGTTTACCCATACCTTCGTTTTTAGTACCATAATTAAAGGCGCCTAATTCAATTTCGGCAACATCTTTAAGACGTAAAAACTGTCCGTTTTCCTGAGCTCTAATAATAATATCTTCGTACTCGGCTTCTTCAGAAAGACGACCTTTGTACTTTAATACGTATTCGTAAACTCCATCTGCATTTTCACCAATTTTACCGGTTGCCGCCTCAAGGTTTTGTTCGCTAAGGGCTGCCTGTATGTCTGATGGCATAAGTTTATAGGCCGCCATCTTTTCTGGGTTTAGCCATATACGCATCGAATAATCTTTAGATCCGAAAACGGTAACGTTACCCACACCTTCAATACGTTGTAGCTTAGGTACTATGTTAATTCTAGCATAGTTTTCCACGAACGTTGCATCATACTCATCATTATCCGAGAATAATGAGAAAAACAGTAAAGCACTGGTCTGGGATTTTTGCGTAATTACACCAGTCTGTACAACCGTCTGCGGCAATACACTGTTAGCTCTCGCAACCCTATTCTGTACGTTTACCGCTGCAATATCTGGGTCCGTACCTAGTTTAAAAAATACATTTATTGTTGATGCACCGTCATTACTCGCGTTAGAGGTCATGTACAACATGTCTTCCACACCATTAATCTGTTCCTCTAACGGAATAACAACACTATTAAGTACCGTTTCTGCGTTTGCACCGGTATAGGTACTTGTAACTTGCACCGTAGGTGGTGCTATTTCTGGATATTCTTCAATAGGTAGAGTAGTCAAACCTAAGATACCTAGAATAACTATGATGATCGATATTACCGTAGAAAGTACGGGACGATCTATAAATTTTTGAAACATTGTTCTTTATTTATACGTTATGATGATTGACGGATGCTTATTTAGCCGGACTAATTGCCATTCCATCTTTTAGTTTAGACACTCCCTCTAGAACAATTGTGGTTCCTTCTTCAATTCCGTTTTTAGCAATAAAACCTTTTTGGGTAGTTGTGATAATATCTAAGGGCATAGTTGTAACCGTATTATCATCTTTTACTACATAAACCAGTTTTTTACCTTGTAGGTCTACCGTTGCGGACTGTGGTATTTCAAAAGCGTTTTTATAAACTGTAGGTATTTTTATTTTACCCGTACTGCCACTACTCAAAATATTGTTTTGATTGTTGAAATCTGCTCTTGCGGTAACACTACCTGTAGTGCTGTTTATAATAGTATTTATCATCGCAATCTTACCTGACTCAGGGTATTCTTCGCCGTTTATCATAATCAACTTTACTTCTGGTGCTTTCTCAAGATCCATAAGATTTTTGGTGTTCTTAGGCATGGATTCTTTTAGTTGCAGTAGCTCTTTTTCATTTAAGGAAAAATAAGCACGTACTTGGCTAACATCGGAAACCGTGGTTAACGGTTGGGCCATATTAGAGCTAACCAAGGCACCAATTTTGAATGGAATTTCACCAATAAAACCATCTACAGGACTGGTAATACGCGAGTAACCAATGTTTGAGGCAACACTTTCGTAATTAGCTTGTGCTTGAGCAAGTTGTGCTTTTGCAGTTTCTAATTGTACTTCACTGATAATATCTTTTTCTACTAAGGGTTTAAGTTTGTTAACTTCTACCTGAGCAACATTTACTGAAGCTTTTGCAGCATTTGCATCTTGGTTTAAGGTTTGGGTTTCCAGCTTAAAAAGAAGTTGTCCCTTTTTAATTTTTTGACCTTCTTCTACATATACTTCTTGTACAAACCCTGAAACTTTGGGCCAAATTTCTACGTTCTGTTTACCTTCTAAAGTGGTAGAGAATTCTTTATACACAGTAATATCCTGTGCTTTTAAATCACTCACTTCTAAACTGGGTGGCGGTGGGGCAGCAGCACCTTCTGCCGGTGATGATGGGGATGTTCCAAAACAGGAACTCAGTAAAAGTCCTGCGCTTAATACTCCTATAATTGATAGCTTTTTCATTTTTAGATGGATGTTATATTGTTGTTAAGGTTTTGTTAATTCTAAATGTTCGGTACAAAACGAACTAAATGTTTAAATTTTTTTAAAATAGTTTTCCTAAAGTCTCAATTGTTTTCTGATATGTCTTTTTGTTTTGATTCAGGCACTCTATATATACTTCTATTTTTTGCTTGTATTGTTCATATTTTTCTGGATTGTTTTCTTGGTCATAAGCGGCTACCTTTTGAATCATTTTTGACTCGTTACCGGCTTTTTTAAGAGCTTGTTCTAATTTTTTTATGAAGAAATCACTTTTATCTGCTATTTTAAAATATCTTCTTCTATCACCTGACTTAGTGAAGTAGGTAATCATGCCTAACTGTAGTAATAAGTTTAATGAGGTTGAAATTGAACTTTTGCTAGCACCTCTTTTTTCAAGACAATCTTCAAAAGTAAGTCCAAGTTCATCCGTTACTACAAGATTTGCAAAGATTCTAGCAGCTAATGGAGGAAGGCTATACTCTGTCTCAAAATGGACACCTAGCTCCTCTATTAACCTTTGTTTACGTTCTTCTTTATCCATTGTTCCAATTTTTGAAGGGACAAAGGTAGTGTTAGTTCGGTAGTAGACAAACTAAAAGAACTTAAATTTTGTTAAAACGAGTTAAAACTATGTTAGAAAGTGTCTTTTGAGGGCTTAACCAATTGGTTGTTAGCTTTTAATGTAATTTTTTGATAGGATTGTTTTTTAATAAACTATATGTTTTTAGGTATTGTCAAGACGTAAAGGCTCCAAATATAATCTAAGGAATGGGTAAAAACGAAAAATGAAGGTGTAGCTTACTTAGCAAAAATTCCGTCTTTTTCAATCAGTGGAATAGTAGTTAGACTTTTTTCTGAGACCGTGTTTTTTGGAAAGAGAAAACGTTTTTCAAAGAGTTTATCTTCTGCAAAGAAGGTCACAAAAAATTCATTGTCCAACGCAAGAACTTCTTCTTGTACCAATTCTATCTTTCTAAAAGTTTTGGACAGGATGGTACCAATACCATGCCGCATGGTTGAGGTTTTGCGTTCCTGGTCAAAACCTTTGGACACTACTATGGTCATTTCAATTGGGTCTACTCGGTTGTTTATGATGTAGGCATTCCATTCTTTGGAAAGAAACTCGTCGTTCCATTCCCTTATAAGGACTACATGAACATCTTTTGCAACAGGTATTTCAATATCTTTCTTCACACCTTATCTTATAATGCACTTTTAAACTGCTCTAAGAAGCGAACATCGTTTTCGCTCAATAGACGTATATCGGATATTTGGTGAAGCAACAATGCAATTCTGTCTATACCCATACCAAAAGCGAAACCGGAATATTCTTTTGAGTCAATACCACAGTTGTCCAATACATTGGGGTCAACCATGCCACAGCCCATAATCTCTAGCCACCCGGTACCTTTTGTCATTTTGTAGTCGGTTTCGGTTTCAAGGCCCCAGTATACATCTACTTCTGCACTAGGCTCCGTAAATGGAAAATATGATGGGCGTAAGCGAATCTTAGATTTTCCAAACAGTTCGGTGGTAAAGAATTGAAGTGTTTGCTTTAGGTCTGCGAACGATACGTCTTTATCAATATATAAACCTTCCACTTGGTGGAAAAAGCAATGGGAACGTGCCGAAATAGCTTCGTTACGATATACTCTTCCTGGTGATATGGTACGTATAGGCGGTTGATTGTTTTCCATATAGCGCACTTGTACGGATGACGTATGCGTACGCAATAAAATATCTGGATCGGTCTGAACAAAAAATGTGTCCTGCATATCTCGGGCGGGGTGATATTCAGGTAAGTTCAAGGCGGTAAAATTATGCCAATCATCTTCAATTTCTGGTCCTTCGGATACATTGAAACCTATTCTGGAGAAAATCTCAATAATTTGGTTCTTAACGATGGAAATAGGATGACGCGCCCCTAGTTCTATAGGTTCACCTGGCCGGGTTAAATCACCGTAGATGCCTTTTTCCTCAGTTTTACTTTCAAGTGCATCCCGTAAAGTATTTAGCTTTTCGTTCGCGGCTTGTTTTAACTGATTTATAGTCTGACCGAACTCCTTTTTTTGCTCATTGGGCACGTTTTTGAACTCCGCAAAGAAATCGTTCAAGAGGCCTTTTTTACCTAGGTATTTAATGCGGAAGCTTTCCAGTTCCTCTTTGGTGGTAGCAGTAAACGTTTCTACCTCTGTAATGTGCTTTTTTATGGTATCGATCATGATGTTCGGCTAAAGCCGCAAATTTAGGACTTTTGCGGCATTACCAAATACATTATTGGTCATAAATTGCTTCGCAGTTACGCCGAAGCTTCAATTGACCTATCATTTTTGTTTTGTTGTAAGTATTTTATGCAATCATTAAAGGTGTCAAAAATATGGTCTGTAGGTATTAAATCCGGTATTAAGTCTACACGCTCCATCATATAACGTGGCTGTTCCAGTACGTCTACAAACAGGACTTCTATATCAGAATTATGTAAATCTATAAGCACATCTTCTAAAGTGTAAAGACCGGATTGATCCATATACTGCATGCGATCCATTCTAATAATTACCGTTGATGCAGACCTAGGTATTTGATCGGCCAATATTTGAAATTCACTTGTAGAACCAAAGAATAATGGACCTTTAAGGTGTTTGATGAAAATTTTCTCCCTCAGGCTTCTAGGAATGCCAGTTTCATCTGCCCATCCTTCTTCTTTTTCCAAGGATTTTACATCCGATCTCTCAGCTGTAAGATCACCCATTTTCTTCATGAACATTAAAGAGGCAATTACCAAGCCAACACCTACTGCATAGACCAAATTCCATACGGAAGAAAGAACAAGTACAACCAGCATGATAACTACTTCCGAACTGAATTTGATAGGGCCTAAACTCATATCTTTAGGTAAACTAGGGATAGCTTTTAAACCTTTATAATCCATAACGCCAATACCTACGGTCACTAATATTCCAGCAAGTACCGCTGCCGGTATTTGAGAAGCTACGGGTCCTAATGCCAAAAGAATTACCAATAGCAATACACCGGCTACCATACCGGATAGTTTGGTTTTACCACCTGCGTTAATATTAACAACGGTTCGTATAGTCGCACCGGCTCCCGGAATACCTCCAAAAATGGCCGCAATACTATTTCCAATTCCCTGTCCCACTAATTCTTTATTGGGTTGATGCTTGGTTTTGGTCATATTATCAGCAACTACAGAGGTTAATAAGGAGTCAATAGCTCCTAGCAAGGCTAAAGTGAGGGCCGTGAAAATATAGGGTGTAACCGAGTTTAGTTCAAAACCGGTAAATATGTCTAGGTTGGGTACGGGAAAACCGCTTGGGATCTCTTCAATAGGTCTGTAGTTCAATCCAAAACCGTAAGCCACACCAGATACTACGATCAGTGCTACCAATGCACTGGGAATGGCTGTTGTTATTTTTTTGAACCCATAAATAATTGCAATGGTAGATAAGGCAAGAATAAGCTCTAACCAATTTATGTTCTGTAAAGCCCGGGGCATCACTTTAATAGCTCCTAAAACTCCAGAAGCTTCACTTTTTGCCAAGGTACGTGCTTCTTTGAGCATATCTTCTTCTGTAATACCTTCTGCACGTTTAATGGTTTCTTCAAAATTTTCTAGAACAAGAATGCCTTCTCCGGCTTCTTCTTTTAAGATATTGTCCAGAATAATCTCTTCTGCCATTGGTTTGTACTGATCAACAAAGGCTTCATCCTCTTTTGGATAGTAGCCTATAGCGGGTAGAATCTGTGTTACCAATATAATAACGCCAATTGCGGTCATAAAACCAGAGACAACGGGATACGGAATATAGCGTATGTATTTACCTATGCCTAAAAGACCAAGACCGATCTGCATAAGGCCTGCCAGTAGGAATACAATAAGAATTGCGGGCAATGCTTTTTCTATACTGCCATCGTTTATAGCAATGATACCGGCTATGACCACCATACTTACTGCGGTCATTGGTGCGGTTGGCCCAGAAATCTGGGTGTTGGTACCGCCAAAAAGGGCTGCAAAAAAACTAATGAATATAGCACCATAGAGTCCGGCGCTAGGGCCGAGGCCTGAGCTAACACCAAAAGCTAATGCTAAGGGTAGGGCAACAATACCGGCCGTTATACCTCCAAATAAGTCTCCTTTTAAGTTTGAGAAAAGATTTTTCATAGAGTTTAGATTAATGCTATTAGTTTAAGTTTCTTTTAAATGGACTCCATCAATCTAAATGATAGATTTCCATTATGTTTTTGAGATAACCTTCAAAATCTATTTTTAAGTCTATTAATTTTCCGGTATGGACATCAAATATCCAACCGTGTACTTTTAATCCGTGGTCACGAAATGCTTTTTGTACCACGGCTGTTTTAATTAGGTTTACACATTGTTCTTTTACGTTAAGCTCTACTAACCTATCGTATTTTTTTGATTCGTCTTCAATCTGGTTGAGTTCCTCTTTATGAAGACGATACACGTCACGAATATTACGCAACCATGGGTTCAGTACACCTAGGTCTTGTGATTGCATTGCGGCTTTGACGCCGCCACAAGCATAATGACCGCAAACAATAATGTGCTTTACTTTTAAATAATCTACGGCGGACTTTACAACAGAAAGTACATTAAGATCAATGCTGATTACCATATTCGCAATGTTGCGATGCACAAAGACTTCACCTGGCTTTGCGCCCATCACTTCTTCTGCCGTAACCCTACTATCCGAACAACCAATATATAGCAATTCCGGATTTTGGCCTTCTGCCAATTGCCCAAAATAGTCCGGATCTGTTTCTAATTTTTCAGCAATCCACTTTTCATTATTTTCAAAAACAGTATCTAGGTTCATTATGTAGTTTTTTACAAAATAAAACTAAATCTAGGGCAATACTTGAAAAAAAGGCCAATGCCAACATTGACCTTTTGTGTTTTACTGATTCAGACTACTAATAAAATACGACTTCTCCGTTAGATATGTCATACATAGCACCTACAATTTTAATCTCGCCCTTGTCTTCCATCTCGGCTAAAACCGGACTCTGCTGGCGAATGTTGTCTATGGTCAAAAGGACATTCTTTTCGGAAACCTTATCTACAAATTCAAGATTTTTTGAATTTCTCAGACTTTCATCCGCGGGCTCGGTCACGGCCTCTACTGCAGGTTCTATTTTATTGATTAAAGCTGTTAGGTTCCCCAATCTTGCATGGTCACAAGCCCCTTTTACAGCACCACAACTAGTGTGGCCCAATACAACAACAAGTTTGGTACCGGCAAGTTTACAGGCAAACTCCATACTGCCCAGAATATCTTCGTTAGAGAAGTTACCGGCAATACGAATACTGAAAATATCACCTAGACCTTGGTCAAAAACCAATTCTGCTGAAACTCTAGAGTCAATACAACTTAATATAGTGGCAAAAGGCCACTGTCCTTCACTAGTATCGTTTACTTGCTCTAAAAGGTTCCTATTGGCTTTCAAGTTTTGTTGAAAACGTTGGTTGCCTTCTTTTAAAAAGGTTAATGCCTTCTCAGGAGTCATTGTTGCTTGTGTCTCCTTAGTATGTGCTTTCATATTTCTTTATTTTAATTTATGCTATTTGTAAATTGCTTTGATACTCATAATTGGTTCGTTTTTCACCGGTAATCATGAGGGTGACCCCTAGTTTTTTTGCCATATCATACATGTTTGATATGGCGGGGATACTGTGATTTTCCTTTCTTTTTCGTTCTATAAATAATAAATCTATGTTGCTCATAGAAAGATAAGTAGGGAGCGTCTTTATTGTATTTTGATTATAATCGAATACGTAATTAACGGTCTTCTGCCCTAAAAACTGAAAGGGTTGCATCTGCGTCTTAGAACTATCAATAATATTGAAAGACTTTAATGGACTGTTGGCACAGGTAAAAAGGGTTTCACTGAAAGGGGAATTATTTAATTCACCTGAGCAATTGAGCATGCCAATTCCAATTTTTTTGCCTGGCTCAATACTGTTTTGTTCCGAGACAATCATTACAGATCCTTTAAAAGTACGCAAGACAAAGTTGGTGATTCTATCATTTATTGTATTGAAAGGTTTTATTTTTTTTCTTCCTAAAACAATAACATCAGGTTCATTGTCCGATAAATATCGGGCAATTTCAGCTTTTACATTGCCAAAAGTGCTGGTATAGCTAATAGGAACCCCGTAATCCTCTGATATTGGTGATACGATGTCTCTCATTCGCTTATCGGTTAAAATATACTCACGGTTTATAGTGCGTATTGCCGATAGTTGATTGTCCTTGCCTATGATCTGGGTAGGTTTTGTCACGTTAAAAACCTCTATTTCACCATCAATCATTTGTGCCAAGCTAACCGAACTTTTAAGAAGGCTAAGCATGCTGTCCGTCAAATCTGAGAATACCGCTATTTTATGTCTGGTCCTTCTCATAGCGCTTAACTTAGACTTATTTTAGATTTAGGTCTTGTTCTGAAAAACTCACTAAAACTAGGTGGGTTTTCTATTACACCACGTTTTGATACCAATTGAATATCTATGTTTCGCTCTTTCGCTTTTACCGAAAAATCATCTAAAATTTCAATAATATCAATATCCAGGTATCTGGTTTTAAGTAAGTTTAGTTCCAAATAAGTATCCCTTGGCAAACTGTCCAGTTCTTTAAGAATTGCTCCTTTGTTAAAAAAGGTTACTTCTTCTGCAAGGGTCATTTTTATTTTGTGCTTACCATTGCTAACATCTTCAATATGAAGAAAATGTGAGTTCTGGTAACTCTTTAATAGAATAACAACAATCCCAACAGCCAATCCTAAACTAATACCAATAAGTAAATCGGTAAACACAATACCTAGAACGGTAACAATAAAAGGAACGAATTGCTTCCATCCCAATTTGTACATTGTTGCAAAAAGTGCTGGTTTTGCCAGTTTGTAGCCTACAATAAAAAGGATTGCAGCCAATACGGACAAAGGAATCATGTTTAATAAAGTTGGAATAAGAATCACGGAAATCAGCAAGAAAAAGCCATGCATAATGGTAGATAATTTTGATTTTCCACCAGATTGTATATTTGCAGAACTACGTACAATTACCTGGGTAATAGGCAAACCTCCAACTAAACCAGAAAGTATATTACCAGCACCTTGCGCAAGTAGTTCTTTGTTTGTTGGTGTTACATTCTTCTCTGGATCTAGCTTGTCAGTTGCTTCAACACACAATAGGGTCTCTAAACTTGCTACCAATGCAATGGTGAAAGCTGTAACCCAAACTGCGGGATTTGCAATAGCTGCAAAATTTGGGAAGCTAAACTGGCCTATGAACGAGGCAGCATCTTCAGGGACTGGAACTTTTACCAAATGCTCGGACGAAATTGCCAAAGCTTCACTGTTTTGAGTCAGAACGAAAAATATAATACCTACGGCAACGGCAACCAATGGCCCTTGAATCAATTGAAATATTTTTCCTTTTTTTGAAAGAACTTTATCCCACAATAATAAAATTGATAACCCAATGATAGCAACTAGAGTAGCCCCGGGGCTAATGTTATTAACTGTGTTGATGATTTCAGAAAAGGTGTTTTCTCCGTCTACTTGGAAAAAAGCCCAATCGCCTTCTGGGTCAGGGTCGTAACCAAAAAAGTGGGGAATCTGTTTTAATATGATAATAATACCAATACCGGTCAGCATTCCTTTTATCACAGAAGAAGGAAAATAATATCCAATAACTCCTGCTTTTAAAATACCAAATACAACTTGAATAATACCACCTAGAACTACGGCAACCAAGAAGTTTTCAAAACCTCCCAAAGTGCCAATAGCGGTTAAGACAATCGCTGCCAATCCGGCCGCTGGTCCACTTACACCAATTTTTGAGCCACTAAGTGCTCCTACAACTACACCGCCAATTATACCGGCTATTACACCTGAAAATAATGGTGCTCCACTGGCCAAAGCAATACCCAAACATAGGGGTAGGGCCACAAAAAATACTACGACACTTGCTGGAAGGTCGCTCTTAAAAGTTTTGAACATATAATATAATAGTTTCGTCCCCAACAAAACATCGAGGACAAGTTTTAGCTAATCGAAATAAATTTTCTGGAAAAGATTAACTTATATGTTCGGGTGGGGGTAGAAGAATCTCAAGTGTGAAATCAATAGAGCCCATTGCGTAGTAGTGACCCATGGCGGACCTTTCTAATAGGGCTATTAGTGAGAAATCAAAATAATTGTTACTGACAAATTTTTCTTCTAAAGGCGATTTTTTACCAGCTTCTTGTTGCTCCTCTTCATTAAGATTTGTTACAATAACAGGGTTGTCAACATCTAGTAAAGTAATAACGCTCGGTGCTGCAATGGCGAAGAGCCAAAGAGAAAGCAGTAGAAAACGAGCAAAAACCTTCATAAGTTGTGTATAGTAAACGCAAATATAACACCAACTATTTTATTCATCGTTAAGGAAATATTAAAAATCCTTTAATGTCTTTATGTCTTCGGATGGAATCCAACCTGTAGTTCCATCAGAAATGCGGATTTTTTTCCAGTCGTTTAGTTCTTCTATAACGTTGACTTTCGTGCCTTCATGAAGTGCAAAAGCTTCTAGACCTCTTTTGTTTGGCTCGGCCTTTACACTGGCTTCTTTAGCAAAAACAATAGCCGGCCGGTCTGCTTTAAACTCGTTATACTGCAGGAAAGCAAAAACCACGGAGGTTATCATTATTAAAAGTGAAATTATGCTAAAGATAAAAGCAAGACGTTTTCTGGAGGAGTAATTAAAGTAGTAGAACGCTATATATAATAGAACAAAAAGCACCATAAAAATGATGGAGACATAGGCCCATTGGTCAAAAGTTAAGCTGCCTATAATACTATTATAAATTTTAGAAAGTCCGGTAACCGGTATTTGGTCAATAGCATCTAGGGTCATGTTCTGGGCATAACCTAGATTGTTCTTGATTTCACTATCATTAGGTTTTAGCAAAAGTGCCTTTTCATAATAATAGATACTTGGAGCAACTTGGTTGAGCTTATAGTATGCGTTTCCCAGGTTATAATAGAGTTCCGCGGAGTGCTTGCCGTTGCTTAAAATCTCTAAATAACTATCTACTGCCTTTTGGTACTCACCCACATTATAGGCTTCAGTAGCCTTGTCAAACAACGCATTGTTCTGGGCGGAAACCGTGAAGGTTAAAAAGGAAATAAGTATGAGAAGTATGTTTTTCACTTCGTTATTTTCAATTTGAATAATTTATAACTTTTTTGTTAAAGCTGTTTGTCTAAATGCGAAATTACCTCGCTAGCTTTATCATAATCCTGTTGCATCTGTACATCCGAAAAAGGACTGTAACGTGCCATTTCACAGTTTGTAAGCAATGAAATAAAACCTTCCGTGGTAGTGCTGTCTACCTGTTTTTCATTTAAAAGAGAGGTTATTTTATCTTTACTGAATTCCGATGTCTCAATCTTAAGTTTTGCTTTTAGGTAATTGTGCAATGCCTTTTCCAATGCAATGTAAAACGCCTCTTTGTTACCCAATTCTTTTTTGGCTTTAGAGAGAAACCTCCTTGCAAGCTTATTGGCTTTTCTAACTTTGTTACCCACTACATCGCTAGCAATTGCATCGCGTTTTTTACCTAACAAAATAGCTAGGGGAATTAATAGTAACGGCAATAACAACCATAGGTAGTAAGGTGTGGTACCAAAGAAGTAGCTAGAACCAATTGGTGCTAAATTGGGATTTAATTTTAGGAAATTGAATTGGTTTCCTACTGCTACGGTTTGTTTTGTATTTGTGTTTCCGCCTGCCGAATTTCCAATGCTAGAGTTGGTAGGTCCTTCTTTAACGTTGATAACAATTTCATCCGAAGCAATGGTCTTGTACGTCTTTGCACTAGGATCAAAATAGGTGAACGATATACTAGGAATCGGATATTTGCCCTTAAAGGAGGGTACAATTGTATAGCTGTTGCTAACTTTTCCCTGAGAACCAGATAGGGTGGTGCGTACGCTCTCATTAAATTCAGGTTCATAAACCTCAAGAGAACCTGGTAAATTGGGCTCAGGTAGTTGAAAGAGTTTTAAATTTCCTTTACCAGTAACCTCAACCTTTGCCTGTAACGATTCTGAAGCGTTCAGTGCGGTTTTACTGGTAGTTACAGAAAAATCAAAGCTACCAACGGCTCCACTAAAGTTAACGGGCTTCCCTTTTTCCGGTAATGGCTTTACGTTAATAGTGCGTTTTCCGGCGGACACCGTTTTGTTGGTTTGGGAATATATGCGGCCTCCAAAGAAATCACGCTTGTTGGACGGTACATCTACAGTAACATCCAATGAAAGCGGTTCAATCTCTAATTTTCCGGATTTCTGCGGATAAAGTACTACTCGTTTTAATACTACATAACGATAAGGCTTTCCTTTATACGTTCCATTTTCAGCAACAGGTCTGGAAACAGGAATATCTTGGCTCCAGAAGTTATTATATTTTGGATTGTCCAACGGTTGATAGTTGGAAACACTAATGGAAGGACTAACATATAGCTTATAAACCACACTTAAGCCTTCGTTTAGGTATGGGTCCGTTTTGGAAACTTCAGCAACCAGATGTAGACTTTCGTCTGCAACATCATCTGCGGTCATTTGATCGCTAGGTTTGTCTACGGCCGCTGTTACTTCCACCTTTTTTGCTAAGGACTTATATGTTTTTCCATCAATAACTATGGTAGCTTGCTTAATAGTCATATTGCCCCTAGTGGTAGGTGCTAACGTGTATGAATAGGTTTTGGAATAACTGCGTACCCCATTGATCCATGAAGAACTAATGGATTGTGAAGGACCCATCAAAACTCTGAATCCTTCAAAATCTGGCGGACTAAAATTATCACCATCCTTATTCATGGTGAAATCTACACGTAACCGCTCATTAATGCCTAGCTTGTCTTTACTGAGTTTCATCTCAAAGGTAATGCTCGCGTCATCTTGCGCGTTTACCGAAAAAACAAGAAGCAGTATGGGTAATAGTGCTACAAGGGTTTTATGTATAGTGGACTTTACCAATCTTTTTCGTTTTTTACCTTAACGCCTTTTACTTTTTGGGCGTCTATTTTTTCTTGTACTTTTTTCTCTTCGTTCTGCATGGCTTCAAGAAGATTTTGTACTTGCTGTTTACTTAATTGATTAGGTCGGGGCTGTTGTTGCTGTTCTTCGGGTTTATCACCTTCGCCTTGGTCAGGTTGCTTTTTCTGCTCTTCTTTTTCATCGCCTTCCCCTTCTTTATTCTCGTCTTTCTGTTCCTCGTTCTTATCGCCTTCGTCTCCCTTGTCTCCTTCGTCCTTTTTATCTTGGTCTTGGTTCTCTTCTTTGTTGTCCCCGTCCTTCTTGTCCTCGTTTTCGTCTTTTTGGTCTTCGTTCTTGTCCTGGTCGTCTTTGTTATCTTGGTTTTGGTCATTCTGCTCTTGTTCTTTTTCGAGCATCTTTTTTGCCAAAGCTAGATTGTAACGTGTTTCTTCATCTTTAGGATTGTTGCGAAGGGCTTCTTTATACGCTTCCACCGCTTTTTGATATTCTTTTCTTTTCATGAACACATTGCCCATGTTGTGGTAAGCACGGTGTTTATCTGCTTTATTGGTTGCTAGTTCCCCAGCTTGCTTGTAACGCCCAAAAGCTTCGCTATAGGTTTCTTTCTTGTAATAGGCATTTGCCAAATTGTAAGGTGCGGCAGAGTTCTCATCGCTTTTGGCAATAGCTTTTCTATAATCTACTTCGGCATCAATAAAATTATCTTCTGAGAGTGCTTTATTGCCTTCGTAAGTAAGATTTTTAGAAGCATCAAGTGCTTTTTCTCTTTCCTTTTCCTCGTCTTGTGCAAAAGAAACGAAACCGATAAAAAACAATATGAAAACAATATTTCTCATTATTCTATTTCTTTTTCGTTGAATAAATTCAGCTTTTTAAGCCATTTTGTTCGCTTTTCAAGAATAAAGATATCCAATAGCAAAAATAACAATCCAATTCCTAGAAACCATTGAAACTGGTCTTTGAATTCTGCAAATTGCTTGGCTTCAAACTCCTTTTTGTCCATTTGCAGGAGTTGTTCTTTTATCCGTTCTACGGCAGCCTCGGTGTTAGAACCATCAATATACTCGCCATTGCCATCATCTGCAATATCTATAAGAACATCTTCGTTCAATTTGGTAATGACCACTTCTCCTTGAGAATCTTTCTTAAGGCTTTCTACAACCCCATTTCTCTTAATTGGAATAGGAGCGCCCTTGGTTTTTCCAACCCCAATAGTATAAATCTGAATGCCTTCTTCTATGGCTTTCTCTACAGCATCATTTGTATTGCCTTCCGAGTGATCTTCCCCATCCGAAATAATAAAAAGCACACGGTTGGTCTGCTCTTCATCATTATAATAGGTGGTAGCCAGATTAATGGCCTCGTTAATGGCAGTACCTTGTGAGGTAAGCATATCTGTATTCATGCTTTGCAAGAACATTTTTGCCGCACCATAATCCGTTGTAATGGGCAGTTGCGGAAAGGCTTGTCCTGCATAGGCAATAATACCGATACGGTCACTTGCCAATTGGTTGATAATCTCGGAAACGAGGCGTTTGGCCTTCTCCAAACGGTTAGGGGCAATGTCTTCCGCCAACATACTTTTAGAGACATCTACGGCAAAAACCACGTCAACACCTTCGCGTTTTACGGTCTCCAATTTCGTGCCAATTTTAGGATTCACCAGCCCCAATGTCAGAAAGGTGATGCCCAACAAAAAGAACAAAAGTTTTAAGCCCGATTTAAAATTGGACTTGTCCGGTGAGAGACGTTTTAAAAGAGGTGTTTCGGCAAATTTCTTCTGTGTTCGCTTTTTCCAGAGTTGCAAAAGTGCGAACAAGACGATGATGACCGGTATTATGGCCAGTAAATAGAAATATATTTTTTCGTCTAATTGAATCATTCTGCTTTGTTCGTAGTTTGAATCTAATACAAGTTTGTCAAATATTGCACTAAAGAAATCTTAAATAAAACTTCTGAAAAGTGTATTTCTCAAAATCCATTCCAATAAAAGTAAGGCGCCGGCCAAGAGAACCCAAGGTCTGAATTTCTCTTCGTACTTGTAGTATTTGAATTCTTCTATCTCTGTTTTTTCAAGTTTGTTTATTTCGTCATAGATGGCCTCTAACTTTTCGTTATCAGTGGCCCTAAAATACTTCCCTCCTGTAACTTTTGCAATATCTTTTAAGAGGTCTTCATCAATTTCAACCTGGCGCATGCCATATCTAAAAGAACCGTCACTGTTATAAGCTACCGGAGAAAGTGCATTGCCATTAGTTCCCAAACCAATGGTATAGGTTTTAATTCCAAACTCTATAGCTAAATCTGCAGCGGTCTGCGGTTCTATAAAACCAGAATTGTTTACACCATCCGTCAATAGAATAATAATCTTGCTGGACGCTTTACTTTCTTTTAGGCGATTTACCGACGTAGCTAAGCCCATACCTATTGCCGTACCATCATTTAGCTGCCCATAAGTAATTTCCCGTAGCGCTCGTAGAACGATTTCCTTATCACTTGTTATGGGTGTTTTGGTGTAGCCTTCGCCTGCATAAGCAACCAAGCCAATACGATCATTAGGACGTTCCTTAATGAATTCCGCAGCAACGTCTTTTAAAGCGGCCAGACGATTAGGTTTAAGATCTCTTGCCAACATACTGGAAGAAACATCTATAGCCATAACAATGTCTATACCCTTGGTAGTTTTGGTTCTAGTAGAGATATCCTCTGTCTGTGGTCTTGCCATAGCCACAATAATTGCGGTAAGGGCGGATAGACGGAGCAAAAACAATAAAGGCTTTAATTTTGGAAGGAAGCCTATGTTTTCAAAACCTTTAATAGTGGGTATTTTTAAAGAGGCAACCTGTTCCTTACGTTTGTAGAAATACCAAAGCACGGCCAGTGGAAGCAATAATAGCAACCAAAAAAATTCCGGGTTTGCAAATGATATATTATCTAACATCTATAATTCTGTTTTTACTTCTACTGAGCCTAAAATCCGGTCTACTATTTCTTGGGCGTATTCATCTTCTTCTAGCCAATTTATAATAATCTGCTGTTGAAATCCTTTTCCGCCAAAAAGCAGTATGCTGTATTCGCCATCTACCAATTTATCTGATTCGGGTACTGGGAATTTACCACTACCAAAGACCTTAATTCCTTTTACGCCGGTAACGGTCACAAACTCTTCTTGTTTGGTGATGATGTTTTTTGCTCCTCCTTTTTCTAAATTCGTGATAAATGCTTCAATAGATTTATTGAACTCGGGCTCTACTTCCTGTGCCAAGGTGGTTGAGGTGGTACCTACCATAAAGAAGCCTTCGTTACTATTGTAACTGAACATTTGCAACTCTCTTATGGAGCCCTTCATTTCTGGCGTAAGTTTGGTTTCCTGTCTAGTGAGCACTTGAGGAGTCTCAAGACTTATAGGCGGGTAACCGTAAGAACTTGACACCCATTCGCCCTCCAAAAGTTCTTTTGTAGGGTGGCCAAGAATAGTATCCTTTACATATGTGAAACCGTAATAGGCGGAAGCAGCTGCAAATGAAATCACCAAAGCACCAATAACGGCCACGCTAGCATAAATAATCTTTTTCTTTTGTTTCTTTTTCTCGAGCTCCTCTTTGTATTCTTCTTGCTCCATCAATTCCTCCACTGTAGGCTCAGGCAGGGCATCATGGGTTTTGTGAACGATTTGCTCAATAGATTGGCGGTCTTGCTCGGCAACTGAAGTGTCCGGTTTGGATTTTGCGAACTTTACTAAATCTGCAGTCTGTAGAATACGTTTGAACTGTTGTAGCGTGTCATCATCTATTTTTAGTTCTCCCGCATCTTTAAGCAATTCAAGCTTGCCAATGAGTTCATCCGTTGTACTTTCCAAAGCGGAAACATTAGCATCTTCTTCCAGATAAGAACGAACAATGCCAGTCAGTTCTGAATAGTACTCTTTATACTCGTCTTGAATAAGGTATTTTGATTTTTCAAGATTTTTTAGTTCAAGTAAAGCCCGGTCATAGGGAGGTAAAAGCGCTACTTTTTCTTCTTCTGTTAGAGGTTTCTTTCTGAAAACAAACCAGTATAACAGGCCTCCAACTATAAGAAGCCCAAGGAGTACGAACAAAAGAATTTTCCAAATGGCAGCGTAGCTCTTATCTACTTCCATGAGGGGTTTAATGTCGTACATCTTCTGCGCTAAGGTGTCTACGGCAACATTCGTAACATTAACTACGCGAGTTGAATCCGTTAAAAATCCTTCTCCATTAATTTCTATTCGCTGTGCGGGCACTTTATATGAACCAGAATCAAATTGGGTAAGGGCGTAGATTTTCTGTAGGGTCATTCGGTCGTTCAGACGTGTGGTATCCGTAGCAAATGCTTCTACCGTTTCTAAGGGCGAAAATGTTTGCCCCTCTGGGAAAATAACCTGTGCTGTTGTATCCGTTTCTACCGTGACGGTAAATGTTATCTGGTCTCCAATTTTTATGGAGGTAGTATCGATCTTGGTACTTACTTTGGGAGTGGTTTGTGAAAAAGCGGAAAACCCTACAAACAAAACGCAAAGTAAAACACATCGCTTTAAAAGCAATGTATAGTTGTTGTTAGAATAGTTTATAAAGTATTTATTTAGCATTAACCTCTGCGCTTAAAATAGCCTAATAATTTTTTTACATAACTCTCGTCTACCCTACAATCTATGACTCCGCAGCCAGATTTAGAAAACGTGTTCTTATAATAATCCACTCGTTGTCTATAATACGCCTCGTAAGACCTACGCACACTCTTTGACTGGGTGTTTACTAGGCTTATCTTGCCGGTTTCTGCATCTTGCATTTGAACCATGCCTAGGTTGGGTATGGACTCTTCATGCTCATCATACACCCGTATACCCGTAAGGTCGTGTTTGTTGCCAGAAATTTTTAAAGTCTTTTCGTAGTCCTCAGCGATAAAATCCGATAGCACAAAAACTATTGCCTTTTTCTTCATTACACTACTCAAGAACTTAAGGGCGGCAGCAACATCCGTTTTGTTACTTTTTGGTTTAAATTCTAGCAATTCCCTAATGATGCGAAGCACATGGCTTTTTCCTTTTTTAGGAGGGATAAAAAGCTCTATCTCGTCAGAAAAAAGAATAAGACCTGCTTTATCATTGTTCTGTAATGCAGAAAAGGCCAAAGTTGCCGATATTTCTGTAATTACATCTTTTTTAAACTGATTTGTAGTACCAAAAAGTTCTGAGCCACTTACATCTACCATGAGCATCATGGTAAGCTCACGTTCTTCTTCAAAAACTTTAATATAGGGTTCATTGTAGCGAGCGGTAACGTTCCAGTCAATAGTGCGGACATCATCACCAAACTGATACTGGCGAACTTCACTAAAGGTCATACCGCGCCCTTTAAACGTAGAGTGGTATTCCCCGCCAAAAATATGATCGGACAGACGGCGTGTCTTTATCTCGATCTTCCGTACTTTTTTAAGTAGCTCTTTAGTATCCATTTCTCAGCAAACAGTTTTCAACAAGCAGTTTCTAATGGTAGGAGACAAAGTGTCTGTTACTACCGGCAACATCTGCAAACGTCTACCTTTTAAGGTACTTCAATCTCGTTAACAATTTTATTGATGATTTCTTCGGAAGTAATATTCTCGGCCTCCGCCTCATAGGTAATTCCTATTCTATGGCGTAGAACATCATGAACTATGGCTCTTACGTCTTCAGGAACAACATAACCTCTCCTTTTGATGAAAGCGTAACATTTTGCTGCAGTGCCCAAGTTAATACTACCCCTTGGTGAAGCGCCAAAACTAATAAGAGGTTTTAAATCTTCAAGGTTGTATTTCTCTGGATATCTAGTAGCAAAAACAATATCTAGAATATATTTTTCTATTTTTTCGTCCATGTAAACTTCACGAACAGCCTTTTGGGCACTTAGTATTTGCTCAATACTAACTACCGGATTCACCGTATCATAAGACCCTAATAAATTCTGGCGCATAATCATTTGCTCCTCGTTCAATTTTGGGTAGTCAATAACGGTCTTTAGCATAAAACGGTCAACCTGTGCTTCCGGTAAGGGATATGTTCCTTCTTGCTCCACTGGGTTTTGCGTTGCCATAACCAAAAATGGCTTGTCTAAGGTAAAAGTTTCGTCACCAATAGTTACCTGCTTCTCCTGCATGGCCTCTAAAAGTGCGGATTGCACTTTGGCCGGAGCACGGTTAATCTCATCTGCTAACACAAAATTTGCGAAAATCGGACCTTTCTTTATTGAAAAGTCGTTCTCTTTCATATTGTAGATCAATGTACCTGTAACATCCGCAGGTAAAAGGTCTGGTGTAAACTGAATTCTGCTAAAACTACCTTTCACTGCTTTTGACAATGTGTTAATGGCCAATGTTTTTGCCAAACCAGGTACACCTTCCAATAAAATGTGACCTTGGCCAAGTAAACCAATAAGTAATCTTTCAACCATGTGTTTTTGGCCAACGATTACTTTGTTCATTTCTAATATCAATAAGTCGATAAATGCACTCTCTTGTGCAATTTTCTCGTTTACCGCATTAATATCTACCGTAGTATTTTCTTCCATATAAGATTACAAATTTTGGTTTAGGCCGGTTGTTATTAAACAGGCATGCAAATTGAAAATTTATTAGCTGCTTCGCTGTTAATGATTGGTTAAAAAAAAAGTTGAAACCCTCTTTTTATGAAGTTTTTAAGGGATTTCTTTTTAATTTAACCGCTCTATGCAAAAGAACAATTTTTATTCCAAAGTTATAGCAGGAACTATGACTTGGGGCAGCTGGGGAAAAGGTTTTTCCAAATCTAGTATGATTGAGCTAATGAACCACTGTTTGGAAACAGGGATAACCACCTTTGACCACGCTGATATTTATGGGGGATACACTACCGAAGAAGATTTTGGAAATGCGTTTAAAGAGAGTGGTATTTCGCGTGAATCTATCCAATTAATTTCTAAATGTGGGATTCAAATAGATTCCGAAGCCCGAAAAAATCAGGTAAAACATTACAACTACAGCTCAGATTATATTATTTGGTCTGCAGAACAATCGCTTCAAAAACTAAAAACGGATTATTTGGACTTGCTTTTGCTGCATAGGCCAAGCCCTTTGATGGAACCAAACAACATTGCTGCTGCAATTGTAAGATTAAAAGAACAAGGAAAAATAAAGAGTTTTGGAGTATCTAATTTTTTGCCGTCCCAAATAGCGCTTGTAGAAACGGTAATGCCTATAGAAGGGAATCAGGTGGAATTTTCTTTAACGCAAAGCGATGTAATGTATGACGGCACTTTAGACGATTGTTTGGCGAACCAAAGAATGGTAATGTCTTATAGTCCACTTGGCTCGTATTTCAGGAATGATGATGAGGTTTCAAAACGATTAAAAAATGCCATGAAACCCATGCTTGAGAAATATGAGGTTACTGAAGACCAATTGTTGTTAGCGTGGGTGATGAAGCATCCTTCCAAAGTGTTTCCGGTTGTAGGTACGGCCACTAAGTCTCGCTTGTCCGCAGCAATTGAAGCTACAAAAATTGAAATAGAAAAAACTGATTGGTTTATTTTGTTGGAAGCTGCAAAAGGTCATGAAGTTGCTTAAAAATATATGCTATGAGAAAGACCGTATTAATTACAGGGGCAACCAGTGGTATTGGGCGTGCAACAGCTATTTTGTTCGCGGTACAAGGTTTTAAACTGGTGCTCTGCGGAAGAAGACAGGAGCGTCTTGATGCGCTTCAGTCAGAATTAAGTAAACAATGTGAGGTACAGACCCTAAATTTTGATGTACGGGATAAAGATGCTGTTTTTAAAGCGATAGGTTCTTTACCACAAGATTTTTCCCAGATAGATGTTTTGGTCAATAACGCAGGTAATGCCCATGGTCTAGACCCTATTGATCAGGGAAATACAGACGATTGGGATGCCATGCTAGATATTAATGTAAAAGGGCTGCTTTATGTTTCTAAAGCTGTGATTCCCCATATGGTGGAAAGAAAATCGGGCCATATTATTAATATTGGGTCTACGGCGGGGAAAGAGGTCTACCCCAAAGGAAATGTGTATTGTGCCAGTAAACATGCGGTTGATGCACTAACCAAAGGAATGAGAATGGATTTGAACCCGTACGGAATTAAGGTGGGAGGGATTCACCCTGGAGCTGTAGAAACCGAATTTAGTAATGTGAGGTTTAAAGGAGATGATAATAAGGCCGATGAAGTCTATGATGGTTTTGAGCCTTTAAAACCCGAGGATATTGCTGAAATCATACATTTTGTGGTTACCCGGCCGTATCACGTAAACATTGCCGATTTAATTGTTATGCCTACAGCGCAAGCTTCTGCAACTCTATTGAATAGGTCATTATGATTAATAAACGTTTACTTGTAAAAAACTTACTTGCTCATAATGACGAGAATAGTTTTTATGACAAGAAACGTTTTATAAGCATTGGTGAAAAAGAGGGTAAGGCCAAATTTTTAAAGCATGTCTGTGCATTGGCCAATAGCAACCCGGAGAACAATTCATTTATTGTTATTGGAGTAGAAGATGAGGACAATAAAATAGTTGGGGTCGATTTTTTTGATGATAGTAAGATTCAAAATTTGGTCAATGCTTATTTAGATAACCCTCCTTTAATTTCATATGAGAATATTCCATTTCCAAATTTACGTGAAGGTAAGGTAGTGGGGCTTGTAACCATTAGGTCTAATGGTAAAGTCTGTGCCCTGCGAAAGAATATTTGGAAATATTATGGGGGTATGGTCTTCTTTAGAGATGGTAGTATTAGTATGCCAAAGGCTTATGGCGTTGTGTTGCGGGATATGAATTCCGAAACTGTAGCAACTATAGAGCAGCACGCAAGAAATAATATAGAATTAACCTTAGATGGCGTAATTGACTTCATCAATAATAGACATAAGCATTTGACCAATGATTATAAGGTCTTTAAAGAGCAATTTGTTGTTTGTTGGGCAGGGAATAAAAAAACGGTGAAGGACAACGTCTATTATTCACGTGTGGATATTGAACTGATCAACGAACAGGTTAGGCTTTTCTATTCGGCCTTGGATGAAATAAGTATTGATTATGATGAGGATTCCTTTACAATGATTGAATATGTGCAATTAGGACTGGGTTCTAAACAGCGGTATTTTCAGTTAGAAAAAGTAGTCATTAATTTTTTTGATAACGGAACCTATAAAATAGAAAGCCACTTAATCTTTGACCCTCCCAAATACAACAAAAAGAATCTTTTTCATATTTGGAATGCCAATAACGCTATGCTGGAGAAAATTAAGAAAAAGATAGAATTAAAACCAGCGGAGAAAGTGGATTTAAAATATCTGCCCGACAGCTATTTAATTTGTTACCTAAACGGTTTTGACGAGGCGAAAGAACAAATGGAGATGGCGCGTTCGTTATTGAAAAAAGGGTACCCCAAAGTATATTTAGGTATTAAGGAGGCCTTGAGAATTTTAAGAAAGGTGAGATATAATTGATTAATCTTTGAACACCGCTTCATTATCAGGTAACGAAGGGATGGCACCGTATCCCGTGGTGGTAACTGCTCCGGCCTTGTTAGCAATTGCAACCATTTCTAGCAGTTGATCGTAATTCGTTAAGATTTTTGAAGGTTCGCCTAAATTAGATATTTGATATAAAAGGCAACCAATAAAGGCATCGCCTGCACCTGTAGTATCTACAGGGCTAACCTTGATGCTTTCTATTATAGTTTTCTGCTTCAATGTACTAACCAATGTGCCCTTTCCGCCTAAGGTGACACAAATGGTAGGACATCCTATTTCATGTATAATATTACAGGCGCGTTCTAAATCACTTTCACCCGAAATTAATTGGGCCTCTTCTTCACTAAACTTACATAAATGCGATTTTTCAATGAACCTCAAGCTTTTTCGCACAAAGGTTTCTTCTTCACCTTTCCATAGATCCTCTCTAAAATTAGGGTCAAAGCTGATGAAAGCATTTTGGGTTAGCGCATCAAATAAATAGCGGTCATATGATTCTTCTAATCCACCTCCCAAAAAACCGGTTGCTGCACCAAAATGGACTATATTTCCTTTGAGTTGTTTTTTTAATGATGAGTCATATTTAAGTTTTTTGTCAGCGCCTCTGCTAAAGACAAAATCTCGTTCGCCATCTTCCGCTAAAGACACAAAAGCCATTGTGGTAAAGGTTTTAGAACGTTGGGCAAGGGAAATGTCCACCCTGTTTTCTTTAAGCACATTCAGTAAAAATGTTCCAAAAGGGTCGTTTCCGACCGCTCCAATGAATTGACCCTTACCTCCCAATTTGGAAATGGCACAAGCTACATTTGCAGGTGCTCCACCCGCTTTTTTGGTGAATTCATTTGCTTTTGAAAGGTCGTTTCCTTGCTTAATGGCCACAAAATCTATAAGTAATTCTCCTATGCAGTATATGGTTTTCATTATGAATAGTGTGGTTTTTAAGATTTTACCAATTATAACTTTGCGCTTTGCAAGTACATGCTGAGTTGGGTCAAATTTATGTTATTTATCCCATCAAATCGAAATTGCGCTAACCCTTCTTTGTCCCTTTTCAAGAAATCCCCTACCTTATTAAAAATTTTAAACTTCACTAGAAATGGATTTGTTCAACGAAATAAAGAAGAAGCTTAGCCATGAGTTTATAGATATAATTGAATGGCTAGATAATACTGATGAAACCATTGTTCATCGTTTTGAGCGGTATCAAAATGAAATAAAAAACAATGCCAAATTGATTGTTCGTGAAGGACAGACGGCGGTTTTTATCAATGAGGGGCAGTTGGCCGATGTTTTTAAGCCCGGTACCTATACCCTCAATACGAAGAACCTACCAATTCTTACTACTTTAAAAGGGTGGAAGTACGGTTTTGATAGCCCATTTAAGGCGGAGGTCTATTTTGTGAATACGCATTTGTTTACCGATGAAAAATGGGGAACGAAAAACCCGGTGATGTTGAGCGATGAGCGCTTTGGGTTAGTGGAGATACGGGCTTTTGGCACCTATAGTTTTAGAATAAAAGACCCGGGAAAATTTGTTGTAGATGTAGTGGGTACGGACGGTAATTTTACGAACTATGAGGTTAATGAACATCTAAAAAGTTTGATTGTCACTCGTTTTACGGATACGGTTGGTGAAGCCAATTTGCCCATAGAACTTTACGCCGCTAATACCAATGAACTTTCAGAAACGTGCCAAGAGGTAATGCAACCTGAATTTGGGCGAGTAGGTATAGAACTAGAGCGTTTCTATATTGAAAATGTTTCTATGCCCGAAGAACTCAAGAAAGAAATTTTTGAATATAGCAGGTTAGATAAGTTAGACATGGTCAAACTTTCTCAATTTAAGGCCGCGAAAGCTATGGAGGCTGCTGCCAAAAATGAAGGAGGTACAGCAGGTGCCGGCATGGGCATGGGCATGGGTTTTGTATTAGCACAACAAATGGGGAATATGATGAGCCCGCAGGCAACACAACAACCGTTTGGTGGTCAGGCACAAGCAGCTTCCGTGCCACCACCAATGCCAGTTCAAGTTCAGTATTTTTATGCGGCCAACGGTCAGCAGAACGGACCAGTTCCTTTTGATAAGTTAAAAGAACTTTTTGCTAGTAGAACCATTAACAGAGATTCATTGGTTTGGAAACAGGGAATGCAAAACTGGACGGCTTTAAAGGAGGTAGAAGAGTTAAAATCCTTTTTAGGGGGTAATACACCACCGCCGTTACCAAATTAAGATACAAGCTGCTTTTGTCATATGCAAATACTGAGTTTAGAAATTGAGGTAAACTGATTGATGGAAGAAGAAACAAAACAATCGGAACATAAAAAGGCGTGTGCCAATTGTGGTGCCGAGTTAAAGTTCAGACCAGGTTCGCATCAACTAAAATGTGAATATTGCGGTTATGAAGAGTTTATAGAACAGACCAAAAGTAGTTTTGAAGAGCTAGAACTTCAGCATTACCTGACAGTAGTGGGCGAGAACGCCTATACAGAAACTATTGATATACTCCATTGCAAAAATTGTGGTGCGAATCAACACGTAGAGGAGAATTATAAATCACTAAACTGTATATACTGCAGTGAGCCCTTAATTCTCGAAGATGTAGAAAGAGAGGGTTGGATTGTGCCCGGAGCTCTCGTTCCATTTCAGATGGATGCCAAAAAGGCAAAAGCAACTTTCAAAACATGGGTTGGTGGGCTCTGGTTTGCGCCAAATAAGTTGAAACGAGCTGCTCTTGATCCAGAAGGGTTACATGGTTTATATCTGCCGTATTGGACGTTTGACGCTAATTTAAATGCTCAATACCAAGGACAAAGAGGTGACTATTATTACGAGACCAAGCGGGTACGCACCAAAAATGGCATTCAAAAACGAAAAGTTAGAAAAACACGTTGGTCTTCTGCATCTGGTGCTGTAAATGGTTTTGTTGATGATATTCTAATTAACGCTTCTGAAAAAAAACGAAAAGACATTCCTGCAAAGATTGCATTTTGGAATGTTAAGGAGTTAGTTCCTTTCAATTCAAAGTATTTGTCGGGTTTTGTAACAGAGAAATATACGGTATCGCTTAAAGAAGGACACCATTCCTCATTTCAGAAAGCAAAGGAGATTGCCAATACGTGGATCAGAAAAGATATAGGTGGTGATACCCAACGAATTTCTCATGCTGACATTAAACTTTCCGACGAAACGTTCAAACATATACTGCTTCCGGTTTATATCAGTTCATATCGCTATAACGGTAAAGAATATAACTTTTACATTAATGGTCAGACGGGGGAATTAAGCGGTAGTAGACCGTATTCTTTCTGGAAAATATTTTTTTTGATACTTTTTATTCTTGCTATCATTGGTATAATTACGATTTTTGCACAATGAGAACATTGGTAATAGGTGATATACACTCTGGTTTAAGAGGTTTAAAACAAGTGCTTGAAAGAGCAAAAGTAACTTCTGACGATAAACTTATTTTTTTAGGCGATTATGTAGATGGTTGGAGCGAAGCAGCCGAAACGGTCAATTTTTTAATTGCACTAAATAAAACCCATAACTGCACATTTGTTAGAGGAAACCATGATGAACTTTGTTTAGAGTGGTTGCGAGATGATAAGGACAATCCACTTTGGTTACAACACGGTGGCGGTGCTACATTGGCTTCCTATGAAAGAACGGATGATGAGACTAAAAAGGATCACATTCTTTTCTATCAGAGTCTTGAAAATTATTATTTGGATGCTAAAAATAGACTCTTCCTTCATGCGGGTTTTACCAATTTAAAAGGCGTAGACCATGAATATTTTAAGGAAACTTTTTATTGGGATCGCACACTTTGGGAGTTGGCAAGGTCTTTGAACCCAGACCTAAAAGAAACTGAATCTGACTATCCTAAACGGTTGACACAATACAAAGAGATTTTTATTGGTCATACGCCTATTACAAAAATCGGAGTAGCGGAGCCAAAGCAGGCAGCCAATGTTTGGAATGTAGATACAGGAGCCGCTTTTAAAGGACCGCTTTCAATGTTAGATGTTGATACAAAGATGGTTTGGCAGAGCGACCCAGTTCATACCCTGTACCCAAATGAACCGGGTAGGAATTGAAAATAGACAGTTTATTTTCATGTTTTCATTAGATAATTACGATCTTTACAAAAAATAGAACTATGTCCGAAAAGAACATAAGATTAGAGGTGATGCAGGCAATTGAGCCGCAGGTGGATGGGTTTATGGATTCTTTTCTCATAAAGCCAGAAGACATATGGCAACCTACGGACTTCTTACCTGACTCGGAAAGTGATAGTTTCTTAGAATCGGTAAGGGAACTTAGAGGAGAAGCTAAAGAATTAGGATACGATTTTTGGGTAACTATGGTAGCGGATACCATTACTGAGGAAGCCCTGCCAACATATGAGTCATGGCTTATGGATGTTGAGGGAATTGACCAACATGGCCCTAATAAAAAAAACGGCTGGTCCAAGTGGGTTAGAGCTTGGACGGCAGAGGAAAATCGTCATGGAGATGTATTGAACAAGTATCTCTACTTATCCGGAAGAGTAAATATGCGTGAAATAGAGATTACCACACAGCATTTAATTTCCGATGGTTTTGATATTGGAACCGATAGAGATCCGTATAAGAACTTCGTTTATACTTCATTTCAGGAATTGGCCACCAACATATCTCACAAGAGGGTTGGTCAAATGGCTAAGAAAAAAGGAAATGTTTTATTAGGTAAGATGTGTACCATTATTGCAGGTGATGAAATGCGTCACCATTTGGCATATAGAGAGTTTGTGAAAACCATTTTTGGCGAAGACCCATCTGGTATGATGCTGGCTTTTGCAGATATGATGAAGAAGAAAATTGTGATGCCAGCTCATTTTTTACGTGAATCCGGTGGAACAATAGGAACGGCATTTGAGAATTTTTCTAATTGTGCACAGCGTTTAGGTGTTTATACGGCACAGGATTATGTTGATATTCTTAGAAAACTAAATGCGTATTGGGAGCTTGATAAGGTAAGAAGCCTTTCTGACGAAGCTGAAAAAGCACGAGACTACCTGATTAAGTTACCAGCAAGATTGGAGCGGATTTCAGAAAGAATGAAATTTCCTGAAGATCAGTATAAATTTAAGTGGGTAGATGCTAACGGCATGATTTAATTCCGTAGACCTTCTCAAAACATTCTAAATCAAAAAATCCGACTCGTTACAGAATCGGATTTTTTTTGCTTAAGTAGGTATATTCTTTTTTCTCTAGGTCAAATAACGGATTGGGGTTCGTTACTTGTTTCGGTTAAGTTTTAGAGTCGATTTGGGGTCAATACTATCACTTAATTACACTGTAAACTTACGGTAGATTCTCGTTTCTCCTAAATTATTGTTGTGAACTAAGGCTATATAGTTGTGAAAAATATAAGAAGTACGGTTTTCTCGATGAATGACCTATAGTAATAGAAAAACCCTCCGTTGAGGGAGGGTTCATTTGAATAGTAAAAGTTGAAAATTATAACTTTCCGTGGTCATGTTCATCTTGCCATCTGGCAAGCTCGGCCCATTTACCCTCATAACACATTTTTGCTTGCATGGGCCAAGATGCAGGGTCGTGAATTTTATAACGGTCGCCCCCGCCTTTAAGTACTTCTTGGCATCTGGCTACAGATGTTTCGGATAGCGCTTTCCATGTATCTATACCTTCAGCTTGAAAAAGGCCTTCTATTTTTGGTCCGATACCTTCAACCACTTTTAAATTATTTTCTTTAACAGTTTTTCCGATTGCTGCTTTTGCCGCTGCTGCATCAAAAGGAATTAGTACTGGTTCAGGAGCCATTGCTATAGGTGCTGCTGCGGCAACGCTTCCTAACGAACTGGACACATCCGGTTCTGGAGTTGTTAAAAGTTTTTGGTTACATGCTTCTAAATCGGCTTTTAGTTTTGCATTCTTGTCATGGCAACGCTTTAAATCTTCGGAGTTGTCTATTATCTTGTTACTTCCTTTGCCTATAAGATATCCCAGAATACCACATATCACACCTACAATAAGGGGGATTATCCAGCACCAAATGTTTATGTTTTCTGATTCCATTTTAATTCAATTTAGTTTGTAGATTATTTAATAGTTATTACGGTTCGTCTGTTTTTTGCCCTTCCCTCCTCAGTGTCGTTGGTGGCAATAGGGTCTTTTGACCCTTTGGAGTCTGCTTTAATTCTACTTTCGGATATGCCATTTTGTATAAGGTAGGCCTTTGCAAAATCCGCTCTTTGTTGACCCAGTCTCATGTTGGTACTACGGCTACCTTCACTATCAGTATAACCTGTGATCTGGCACTGAGCTTTTGCCACCTTATCAAGGTAGTGTGTAATGTCCGCTATTTTCTGTCGCTGCTCTTCCGATGGGTTGATGGAAGCTTCGGCGGTATCAAAATACAGGATTAACGGGTTCGCTGTTATTTTATCATACATGGCTTTTATTTCGTCTTCAGCATCTTCCGAGACCTCTTCTATAGCGAAGTCTACAGGTCCGTGGTAGATGTTATTGTCCGGAACCATGTTGTCCATTAGTTTCCCATTGGTATTTATCTGTGAAGATGGAATTTCTTGAGAGACCAAATAGTTCTTTACGGAATTTGCACGGGCCAAACCTAGGTTGGGAAAAGCTGAATTATTTTTTTCGTCACTGGTATAATACCCGGTAATGTTCAGTACTTTATTCTCATTATTGGTCATAAAGTTTTTCAGCCCAGGTAAGATTCCATTTCTTACATTTTCTGAAACAGGTTCCAGATAGTTGGGTGACGACATGTTAAAGTTAAAGTTATCTTCGGTAGAATAGGCAAAGTCACCTGCGCCCAAAGCAAAAGGATAGGAAGTTGCTTTTGGAGCAACCGGGGCAGGTGTCACTGATTTTTCTGGCTCTTCTTTTTGTGAAACGATTGTGCCGCAATAGCTACAACACGAAAAATAGAAATACGTACCTACTAGAATGGTAATGATAATACCAAGTAGGTAAAGGGTGGTGTTTTTCATAGTTAATGGGTTATAAGTGTTTAGAGTACAATGTATTAAAAAAAACCAAATAATTTCTAAATCTAAAAAATTAATAGGTAAAGTACTACAAAAAATTCACAGAACACTAATTTATGAATTAGACTTATAATTTTTGATGCTCTTTGGGCTTTCTTGGTCCGAAATACAAAAGAGAGCTTAACTTGTTGTAAATGTATTGTTTATGTCTTCTGTTGATTTAGGAAGAAGTGAAAATACTACTCAATACTAAGGATAGCTTCTGATAATTGGATTTGATGAATTTTTTTGAACCGTACCGATTATACATGAAAACGAGCAAGTTATAGGGGTATTCCATAGGGTCATACATTATCGCTTTTTGTGCTGACCTAAGATAGATACATTTATAGTGCAAAACAGATGGACCAAAACACACAAGTTATGAAAGTTGAAATAATAAAGGTAGCAACCTTTGTTTGCATGTTTATAGTCTTGGGCATACAGACATTACTTCAAGGAAGTTGGAGAGTGGGCAAGACGAAGCCAATAAAAGGTGGTCAAAATAGAATATAACCATCATAAAGAATTTTAATACGTTCTTAAAATAGTTATTTGAGTTAGTGTTTTAAAAACCCGCTAATTTTTCGTTTGTCTATTCGGGGGAAGGACAAGTGATTAACGGCGGGTTTTCACATATATAAACACTTAAATCCTAAAGGTCAAATTTTATGCCTTGTGCTAGAGGTAGTTCCGTGGTGTAGTTAATAGTGTTAGTTTGTCTTCTCATATACACCTTCCAAGCATCTGATCCGGATTCACGACCACCTCCGGTGTCTTTTTCTCCACCAAAAGCACCACCTATTTCTGCTCCTGAAGTTCCTATGTTTACATTGGCAATACCGCAATCACTTCCTGCAACGGATAAGAAATGTTCCGCTTCCCTAAGGTTGTTCGTCATGATGGCTGACGATAATCCTTGAGCCACCCCATTTTGGGCCTCAATGGCATTCTCAATACTACCGGAATATTTTAGTAGGTAAAGAACCGGTGCAAAAGTTTCATGTTGCACGATTTTAAAGTTTGCTTTGGCTTCGGCTATTGCCGGCTTTACATAACAACGGCTTTCGTAGCCTTCGCCTTCAAGAACTCCGCCTTCTACAATTATTTTTCCGCCTTCTTCTACAACCTTGGTTAATGCTGCATTATAGGAAGATACTGCATCGGTATCTATTAAGGGGCCTACATGGTTGTTTTCGTCTAAAGGATTTCCGATTCTTAGTTGCTTGTAAGCATCAACAATAGCAGTTTTAACTTTGTCATAAATGCTATCATGAATAATTAATCTTCTTGTAGATGTACAACGTTGCCCAGCTGTTCCTACAGCTCCAAAAACTGCACCAATAACCGTCATTTTTATATCTGCATCGGGCGTTACGATAATGGCATTGTTTCCCCCAAGTTCCAACAAGGATTTACCTAATCTGGAAGCTACTGTCTGTGCAACATTTTTTCCCATACGTGTGGAGCCAGTGGCAGATACCAAAGGAATTCGATTATCATTGGTCATCATTTCACCTACTTTGTAATCGCCATTGATCAAACAAGAAATACCCTCGGGTAAATTATTGGCTTTAAAGACTTCTGCGGCTATATTTTGGCAGGCTACGCCACATAAAGGTGTTTTTTCTGAAGGTTTCCAGACGCATACATCGCCACAAATCCATGCCAAGGCCGTGTTCCATGCCCAAACGGCAACCGGGAAGTTGAATGCGGATATGATACCTACCACGCCCAAAGAATGATATTGTTCGTACATACGGTGACCCGGTCTTTCCGAGTGCATGGTAAGGCCATGGAGTTGTCTTGAAAGGCCAACTGCAAAATCGCAGATATCTATCATTTCCTGAACCTCTCCTAAACCTTCTTGGTAGCTTTTACCCATTTCGTAAGAAACAAGTTTGCCTAAGGCTTCTTTTTTCTCTCGTAGTTTTTCGCCAAATTGGCGAACAATCTCTCCGCGTGCTGGGGCAGGTTTTGTTCTCCATACTTTGAAGGCTTCAGTTGCGGACTGCATCACTTTTTCATAATCCGCTTCTTTAGTAGATTTTATTTTAGCAATTAACGCGCCATCTACGGGGGAATGTGATGAAATAACTTCACCAGAACCAAAATTTAAAGAACCGGTAGAGGTTCCGTTATTTATATCTTGAATACCTAAATCCTTAAGGGCGGTGTCTATACCAAATTGCGATGCTGTTTTTGACATTTTATAACTTTTTTACAGTGTATTGTTATATTTTTTATAAAGATACTTTTTCTAAGGCAGAAAAATAAATATTACTCACTGCATTATTGTGAATGATACCGAGGTCAATTGAGATGGAATATTTAGCTAAATAGGGTAAGGGCTATTGCAACCAATGCAGGTAAGGCTTGTATGTAAAAGATTTTCTTCTCTACGGACAAAGCACCGTACAAACCAGCAATAGATACACAGGTTAAAAAGAATAGCGAAACATTGGTTTGCCAAATCGTGTCCGTTATGAAGAGAGACCAAATAAGACCTGCAGCCAGAAAACCGTTATATAAACCTTGGTTGGCAGCCATTGGTTTGGTAGCTTCAAAGAGGTCTGAAGGGAATTTGCGGAATATTTTGGGACCTTTTGTGGTCCAGGCAAACATCTCAAAATAAAGAAAGTAAAGATGCAAAAAAGCGATAAAGCCAATCAATATTTTTTGTATCATATCATTTTGATTTGAGTTTGCCGTGGTAAGCGGTTAGTTATGTTCTGTTATGGAAAGTTACGGTAAAATGAGTTCCGTTGCCGTCAGAATTATAACTTAATTCAGCCGAAATTTGTCGGCATAGTGCCTTTACAATATCAAAACCTATACCTTCTGCATTTTCTATCACAAAATTTTCGGGGAGCCCTTTGCCATTATCCTTTATGGAAAAAGCTGCCATTCCATCGTCTAGCACATCTACATCTATAATGAGTTCGTTGTATTTGGTGGTATCCGGATACGCATGTTTTACGGCATTTGTAACCAATTCCGAAATAATAAGAGCCAGCGGAACGGCCCGATCAAGGTCTATGGATATTTCCGGGCAATTAATGGTGTAGCTAAAAGTTGGGGATATTTTATTTTGATACTCCATTAAATCCTTTAGATATTCATGAAGATTCACCGCTTTTGAATCTTTATCTTGATAAATTTTTTGATGGGTAAGTGCTATCGCAGATATTCTAGCTTGACTATCCTGTAGGGCCGTAATCGCTTCTTTACTGACCAGCTTGCGTTTTTGCATATTTATGAGGCTGGATGTAATCTGAAGGTTGTTTTTTACTCTGTGATGGATTTCACGTAGTAGATTCTCTTTTTGTTTGTTGGATTCTTCTAGTTCTGCAGTCCGTAGCAATACGCGGGCTTCAAGACGATCATTATGGTTGTCTTTTTTATAACCAATTAATACCAATAAAAATGTAGTAATTAAACCTAAAATAAGCACTACATAAGATTCAAAAATATGTGGGAAAGACAAGTATTCCGGCTTCGGAACAAAATGAACTTGCCATTCTCGGTCTACTGCCTTAATAGTTTTTTTTATAATATTCTTATTGGATTTTTTATCGTTCACCTTGCATTCACCCATATTAGTAAACAAAGTGGTGTTATTAACATCATCATGAATACACATGTCCAAGACCTTAACTTCGGAATTTAAGGTTTCGGAAATAAGCTTGTTCATTTTATAAGCTCCTAGCACAATTCCTTTGTGTTCACCTGTTTTTGGATTGTTAATAGATTTTAAGGCAAGAATTCCATTGGCGTCGCGATCATCCGACATCAATGTTATCAATCCGGATATTGCCGGTTTGTTTGTCCGTATGGATCTAGTTATAACTTCCCTTCTGGTACTGTCGGAATACAAGTCGTAGCCCAGCACTTTCTTTAAAGGCGTTAACGGGTTTAGAACACGAATTGGATAATGTAGATCTATCGCCTTTATAGGGAGTAAGTTTCTTAAGGAGTCGGCTTCTGTAATTGCGGTAAACTTTTCAAATTTAGTTTTTTCCGAATCTGTAATTCTAGGAGCCCAAGCTAGGGCCTTTATGCCATTGAGTTCATTTAAAAAGGGATTTGTAAAGCGCTCAAAAAGGTGTTGCGGTATAAAACTTTTATTCTCATAAAAGAAGGCCATTGACTCAACAACTAAGTTGATCTTATTGAGTTCATCTTCTAGTTTAATCACGGATTTATTGACTGCATTGTCTATTGCGGCCATGTTTCTTAGCTGGTATCTAGTATTTATAGAAAAGAAAATAAATAAAGAAATACTACTTCCAGAAAGTAGTATGGCCAAGTATTTTAGAATTTGCTGTTTGGTCATAATAGGTTAATGTGGGGACTTCTATAATAACCGGCTAGGCTGGTACTATTTCCAAAGAACGGTGATTTTTTTATTTTAAAAATTAATACGGTTTACTCACTACCTACAAATCTCTTATCAACGGGCATTACGGTACCGCAATTATTACATGTGCGCAGTTCTTCCGAACCATAAAAATGCTTGAAATGCTTTAAAAAGTCTACTTCAATGTCATTTAGGGTAAAATAGGCTTCATATAGCTTGTTGTTGCAATTATCGCAAAACCAGAGTAAGCCATCGTCTACATTCATGTCGGCTCGTTTTCTTTCAATAACAAGGCCTATGCTGCCTTCGTGACGCACGGGTGAATGTGGGATTTTTGCGGGGTGCAAATACATATCTCCAGGGCCAAGTTGCATTGTTTTCTTACGACCCTCTTCTTGAATGTGAACTTCAATAGTTCCTTCTAGTTGGTAGAAAAGCTCTTCGGTCTCATTATAATGATAGTCTTTTCTTGCATTGGGACCTGCAACTACCATTACAATATAATCTCCAGCATCTTTATAAAGGTTTTTGTTGCCTACGGGAGGTTTAAGCGTGTTTCTATTTTCCTCTATCCAACGATTGAGATTAAAAGGGGCTTTTATTGACATTTTTCGACATTTACGACCACAGCCTCTTACTCATGCTTTGCACATGTGTAAAAGGGGGTCATTTCATCTCAAATTTATGAAAAAGTAAGTTCTATTACTAGCGTGCGGCTACAGATAGTGTACTTTAACGTTTTAGACTAGCGGAAAAATATTTGTGTAAAGTAGAGTTTTCCTTCACTATCTTTTTTTACACTTACCGCAGTATGGGTAAACTCGCCCTCCATTGTTTCTTTATGGTTGCTGCTGTTTAGCCAGCCGGTAAGGGCTTCAGAAGCGGTAGTATAATCCTTTGCTACATTTTCAGCAACAAATTCAGCGGCTTCCACGGAAGATATTTCAGAGGCGCGAGCACTAAAATTATCGTGGTTCAGGGCGCCTTTGGCAATCATATAATCCGTGTGTTTATTAGCATGTATATATGCTATTGAACTAAATTCCAGTGAATTTCTTCCTATAGAAAGCCGGTGTCCATTAACGGCCTCAAGAAGTTCTTTCTCTACGATTTCTGCGTTTTCTTTCTCGGTTATATCTGCAGTTGCCACAGACTCTTTGCTACAAGAGGCCAAAGTACATACAAATAAAACGAGGGCGACATAGGTCATTCTCATTTTCATACAAAGTTCTATTTGTAAGTAGGCGTGTTCTAAAAAAAAGTAGGAGAGAAAAGTGGGGTGTTCTCGTGTTCTATGAATCGATCAGGGGAATCGTTCTGAGGCGAATATCTAAAATATATTGCTTACTCGGGTTTATAATTTTTAATTTTCGATGAAATACACGTTTCTGTTAAGGTGTTGTAGGTCAAACCGTACGTGGGTTTTTAGATTTGTATCCTACTTTTCACGTCAAACAATAATCATTCTATTTTGTTCCTGTAGTTATGGGTTTTGTGTCTATTGTAATTCAGTGGAAACCGTTCCGTGATTTCTGCTTTAACCAATAGATTTGTGCGAAAAGCTACTTTATGTAGGTCGCCCCATTTTTTCGTTCTCTACCAAAGACCAATGGGCAAGTCGTTCAATTGATAGATAACATCCAGTACAAAAAAAGACCCTTGTAACGGGTCTTTTTTTGTACTGGATGTTAGAAGTATCATTTAGTTTTTCCTATATTTTTCTTGATATTCACCATTATCTTCATCAATAGTAAGGGTTAGAATATCTCCAGAAACCTTGTATTTGGCAATGGTTATGTTTGAATCTCCGTTCAGGCCATAATCCAATTGAACTTTTCTATTGAACAAATAAGTCCAAGAGCCGGAATTGTGAGTGCCTTCTATGCAGTCACCGTTTGAATTATCCGTACTGTGGAACTCATAATCGAAAACATTCCCGTCCTTAAACCGGAGAATATCCATGCTTTCACAGTCATTGGAAGGCTCTTCGCCATCAGAATCTATATATGCAATATAAGACCAAGTTCCCATTAAATCCCCATCTTCACCGGAGTCGTCGGATTTACACGAAGTTGCAATGCAGCCTGCGGCCAAAAACAATAATAGAATAGGTTTTTTCATTTTTAAACTGATTTGGTGATATACTAAAACGCCCCTCAATTGTAGAAATTACATGAGAGGCCATGTTTTAGAGGAACTACCATCTTTTAAAGATGAAGATGATTTATCAAGTATTATATACTTGGTCTAGGTAATTGGTACAAGTACTTTCAGGTTTAATGCTCGGCCAAAGTGTTTCAATTGCTTGCCTGTAGTGTTTGTTTTTCTACTTCGCCTTTAGGGTTTATTTCTTCTTTAAGGACCTTGTCAAAAATAAAAGCACCAATTTCTTTAATGGGTTCGTAAAGCACGGATTCTTGCATGGTTTCATCTTTGACCACACCTGCTGAATTGTTTACTCGTTCAAAGAAAATGAGTAAGGCTCCCAAGATTACGGCTACTTTGACTACGCCAAAAATTCCACCTGCAACTTTATTTAATAGACCTAACATTGCAAAATTGGCAATTTTGGTTAGGAATCTTCCAGCTAATTGTACCGCAAGAACAATGACTATAAAAGTTATTACAAAAGCGGCAATATTAATATACCGTTCATTCCATTCCATGTTTTGAGAAAGATAATCGCCTGCATAGTATGAGAAATGGATGGCTCCGTAAATTCCTGCAATAAGAGCAACAATGGAGGCAAGTTCTACAAAAAGTCCGTTTTTTAGACCTTTCCAAAGTCCATATAAAAGAAGTAGTCCTAAAATAATATCTAAGAAGCTCATGATCGATGTCTTTACACAAAAGTAGTATTTTGATTTGTACCTTTGCCACTTATATCCATTTGGCGGAAAAACGCAATAGAATTAATGGCAAGAGACGAAGAGTTAAAAGAGAGATGGAATGTGCTAGTGGATAAGTTATCTAACCAGTTTGCTGGTGGGGATATATTAGAACTAGACGCAATTATTTATTTGGTAGGGGTTCAGGAATTGGGCCAATACCATAGAAAATATAAAAAGAACGATAAATTAGATCTAATGCATATCGCTATTTGTCGTTTATTAGAACCCTATGGCTACTATGAGTTTGAGTTTTTTGATGAGGAAGGCTGGCCTCACTATAAGATTAAAGAAGAACTACCGGCACTAAAGGCTGGGGAGCAATCCGTACTTATGAAGGAGGCTATTGTAGGATATTTTTTAGATAAGGAATATATCTAGGCAGTTGGTAACTTTTGGTGAGTTTAATCCGGAGTATCTTGCTTCGTTAACTGTTTAGTACGCTAGTAAGGTAAGGCTAATAGCTTTGTTAGAATGAAACTGCCCTATTCGGTGTATTGGGTTTGTCGTGCTGTAACTTCATATTTTTTGGTATTTAAGGAGAAGCGAAAAATAGATTCTTCGCTATGTAATTATTTCCTTATATTTATTTATATTTGCTGTGCTACACTATGCTACTTTGTGTGTGGTTCTAGCCTTAAACCCTTATTATATGAAATACATAATATCGTTAGATCAAGGAACTACCAGTTCACGTGCTTTGCTTGTGGATGAAGAGGGCCAAATTCAAGGCATGGTTCAAAAGGAGTTCCGGCAAATTTTTCCAAAATCAGGTTGGGTAGAACATGACCCAAAAGAAATTCTAGAAACTCAAATGGGAGTTTTAAGTGAACTGCTAGAAAAGGAAAAAGTAGATGTTAAGGATGTTGTAAGTATAGGTATAACCAACCAAAGGGAAACCACAATGGTTTGGGACAAGACTACAGGTGAGCCTGTTTATAATGCTATTGTGTGGCAAGATAAGCGCACGGCGGATATCTGTGAGCATTTAAAAAAGACCGGTTTAACGGAGCACGTCCGTAAAACAACCGGATTGGTTATTGATTCTTATTTTTCCGGAACCAAAGTAAAGTGGATTTTAGATAATGTTGAAGGTGCTCGTGCAAAGGCAGAGAATGGTGATTTGCTTATGGGTACTGTTGATTCGTGGTTGGTGTGGAACATGACCAATGGTGCTAATCATGTAACGGATTATACCAACGCATCCCGTACAATGATTTATGATATTGTTAACCTGAAATGGGACGATAAGATGTTAAAAGCGCTTGGTATTCCTAAGTTGATGCTGCCAGAGGTTAAACCATCTGCGCACCATTTTGGCGATTACGAGATAAACGGGAAGAAAATACCTATTGCAGGTATTGCTGGTGATCAACAAGCAGCACTTTTCGGGCAGGCATGTTTTAAGAAGGGTACTGCCAAAAATACATATGGTACCGGTTGTTTTATGCTTATGAACACGGGGGAAACTCCTCAGTTCAGTAAAAACGGACTACTTACTACCATTGCTTACGGATTAGATGGTAAAGTGAACTATGCTCTTGAAGGGAGTATTTTTATTGCCGGAGCGGCAATTCAATGGCTTCGCGATGGGTTGGAGTTAATTGAGAACGCATCTGAAACCGAGGCTTTGGCGGATTCTGTAGAAGGTGAAAATCCGGTCTATGTGGTGCCTGCCTTTGCTGGTTTGGGAGCTCCTTATTGGGATATGTACGCTAGAGGTGCTGTTTTTGGATTAACACGGGATACAGGTAAGGCTCATCTGGCAAAAGCGACTTTAGAGTCTTTGGCATATCAGACAAAGGATATTTTAAAAGCAATGGAAGACGATTCCGAAATTCAATTGAAGAACCTTCGTGTAGATGGCGGGGCATGCGCCAATAACCATTTAATGCAGTTTCAGGCAGATATATTGGATTCTGAGGTGCATAGACCAGAAGTAATTGAGTCTACCGCTATGGGAGCCGCTTATTTAGCGGGTATTCAAGTAGGGCTTTGGAAACAGGAAGATGTTGACCAAAATAGGCCAATGAACAGAATCTTTAAGCCTACCTTTGACCGCGTAAAGCGCAAACGTCTGTATAAAAAATGGAAACAGGCCGTTGAGCGTACCAAAGGTTGGGATGATAAATAAGTGATAGTAATAACGGTACATAGAAAGACACAAAAAAGCTATGAAAAATATTAGGTTCTCTAATTTAGATAGGGCGAAAACAATACAAGAGCTAACCAATGACACTTATGATTTGGTTGTAATTGGCGGTGGTATTACAGGAGGTGGAATTGCCCTAGATGCAGCCTCACGAGGATTGAAAGTAGCCTTGGTGGAAAAAGGCGATTTTGCATCCGGTACCAGTAGCAAGTCTACAAAACTAATTCATGGCGGATTGCGTTATTTAAAGCAGTTTGATTTTTGGCTGGTGAAGGAAGTAGGGTCGGAGCGAGCAATTGTTCATAAACTGGCACCGCACTTGGTTTTGCCCGAAAAAATGTTGTTACCGCTTATTGAAAACGGTTCGTACGGAAAGTGGTTAACATCAATTGGGTTAAAGGTGTATGATATTTTGGCCCAGGTTACCGGAGAGGACAAACGTAAGATGCTGGAGAAGAAAGAGGCTATGAAATTAGAGCCGTTACTTCCAAAAAAAATAGTAAAAGGTGCGGGATATTATGCGGAGTACCGTACAGATGATGCACGTTTAACTATTGAAAATATTAAATCTAGTCTTTTATTTGGCGCACAGGCTTTGAACTACGCTTCTGTGGAGGACTTTGTCTATGAAGACGATAAAGTGGCAGGGGTTAAAGTAAAAGACGGAGTTAGCGGTGCTACATTCAGTATTAAATCTAAATACGTAATCAGTGCGGCTGGCCCGTGGGTAGATGAGCTTAGAAGTACCAATAACTCTAAGAAAGGAAAGCAGTTGCATTTAACCAAAGGGGTACATTTAGTATTTCCAAAAGAAAAATTACCAATAAAACAGTCGGTATATTTTGATGTTCCAGATGGTAGAATGATGTTTGCCATTCCTCGTGGGAAAATTACTTATGTAGGTACTACGGATACCAATTTCAATAAGGATAAAGATAATGTTCGTACAGATTTGGCAGATGCCATCTATCTAATTTCAGCTGTGAACAATATGTTTCCGAGCATTAATTTAGAAATGGATGACATCATTTCTTCGTGGGCAGGTTTACGTCCGTTAATTCATGAAGAAGGGAAATCTGCTTCTGAATTGTCCAGAAAGGATGAAATTTTCACTTCTGATACGGGGCTTATTAGCATTGCAGGAGGGAAACTTACGGGCTACCGTAAAATGGCTGAACGTGTTGTTGATCGTATCGCCAAGAAAATGGAAGAGGAAGACGGTACCCAGTTGAAAGAATGTTACACAGAAAAAATATTCTTATGTGGTAATGTTGATTTCAAAAAATTCAAACACGTAGAAAAATATATTGCTGAGGTTTATAGCCGTATTAAATCTGATGGTTTCTCTAAACATGATGCTTGGTTCTTGGTTACCAATTACGGTAAACAGACGGAAATGATACTAGAAAACTACGCCACTTTAAAAGATGCGGATAAATATGTCCGTATGGCAAAAGCAGAACTTCAGTTTGGCGTTGAGTTTGAGATGGTACAAAACCCAATGGATTTCTTTATCCGTAGAACAGGTAGATTGTATTTTGATATTGATAGTATACGCACCCTAATGGAACCTATATTGGAAGAGTTTAAATCCATCTTTACTGTTGATGACGCTCAGGTTGCTGAATGGAGAGAAATCCTAATGAAAGAATTAGATGACCACTCCAACTTCACCCTAGATCGCGTATAATTCGCAACCGGGTGAAATTGTAAAAATTTAATGTTGAGTGATAAGTCGGTCCGTTTTCCAAAGAAACGGGCCGATTTTTTGTTCTACCGTTTGGTAAATAAGTATTAATCCAGCTTGTCTGTCAGTGCCGAAAAGACTTTTTTGGCACTTTTATCTTCGTAAAGAACCGCGTATACCGCGTCTATTATAGGAACTTTCACTTTTTTCTTAAAATTGGATTTGATCGCATAGGCACTTTTGGTAGCGTAATACCCTTCGGCAACCATACGCATTTCCATCTGAGCACTTTTTACGGTGTACCCTTTCCCAATCATATTTCCAAACATACGGTTACGGCTAAATGTGGAGTAACCGGTAACCAATAAATCGCCCAAATAGGCAGATTCATTAATATTACGGTCTATTTTATGGATGCGTTTGGTGTAACGCTTCATTTCGCGAATGGCATTGCTCATAAGTACGCTTTGGAAGTTGTCCCCATAACCCAGTCCGTGGGCAATACCTGCAGCAATGGCATAAATATTCTTCAGCATTGCCGCATATTCAGTACCTATAATATCTTCGGTAACTTTTGTTTTAATATAATCGCTACTTAGATTTTTGGCAACATAAGTTGCTTTCTCCGTATCTGCACAAGCAATGGTTAAATAAGATAACCGCTCTAAGGCAACCTCTTCTGCATGACAGGGTCCGGTAATGACGCCAATATTTTCAAAAGGGATGTTATATTTTTCATGAAAATGCTCACCAACTATTAATCCGGATTCGGGAACAATTCCTTTTATGGCAGAAAACACAATTTTATCCTCTAAGGATGTAGTAATTTTTTTGAGCTCACCTTCCACAAATGCGGATGGAATGGCAAATATTAAAATATTAGAATTATCTACCGCTTTATTGATGTCATCGGTAAGTTCTAATTTGTTGGTGTCAAAAGTAACCGAAGTAAGATAATTGGGGTTGTGTTTTTGAATGTTGATAAAACCAACGGCATCTGAATTCCGCATGTACCAACCTACCTTTTCTTGATTTACACAAAGCATTTTCACAATGGCTGTAGCCCAGCTACCGCCTCCTAATACTGTAAATTTTTGGGTCATAGCACTATAATAGATGTCTAATTACTGTTCAATGGTTGGTTGTAGGTATTGGAGTTTCAATCAGTACAAAACTAGTTAATTTTAAAACCGAAACCTTAAGGACTGATTAATAGTTGGTTAAGAATAATGGCACGGTGCTTGTTTTACATAGTAAGAATTGTAATTCCATCATTATGAAGACAAAACTACTTTTAACAACAATTTTTGCGGCCACTTTAATGACCTCATGTTATACTGAGGTTATTGTTGAAGATGATTATATAGATGAACCTGTTTATAATACAAGCCAAGTATTGCAGTCATATGACCTTTGGTATGTAGATATCAATGCTACTTCGGGCAACGGGGAGGTTCCTTTTTTACAACGTGCCTTTACGGTATCTTTTGATAGGGGTATATTTTATGCCAATAATAATATAGTGGGCATTGGTAAAACAGGAAATGGTTTTGGTATTGATGTGGGCTATTACAATACAGTTCGTGGATCGGTAGATATAGATCATGATATAGACGGAGAATGGTTTTTAGATGTATTTGCCGTAAGCGGGAATACTATAGAATTATATGATGCACGTTCGGATACATCATATTATTTAAAGGGGTATCAGGTTAGTAATTTTGATTATGATATGTTGTTTTATGAGAATATCCATTACTTTTTACAAGAGTATAATGCTTGGGAAAAATCATATACAAGTCTAGAAGGAGCCTTGAATGAGTTCGATAATGAGAACTTTTTGCAGTTTAATCCTAACAATTTTAGGTCGTCTATTGATCAAGTTGGAACACCTCTTGTAAACCTTCAATGGGATTTTGAGGGTGATTACTCGGTGTACGACACTGCAGACGATGAAATGCTCAAAACTTTAACACTGGACTACCGTTCATCGAGCAATGATTACTTTGAATTGTACGTTATTAATGAGAGTACTATTGAGCTTTATCATCCCAGCAGTAGAACAGTGTATGAGTTCCGCGGAAAAGGTTATCAAGAGTATTTAAAAGCCGGAAAAGGCGCAGTAGAAAAAAAGAGAAAAAAGACTTCTAATCCCTTCATGAATGTGAAAAGAAGTAGAGATATATAAACGTTTTTTGGTTGGTTATTTAGTTAGAAATCGCCCATTGCAGCAATGCTTTGGGCGGTTTTTTTTTCAGACATTTAGAAGAGCTTCCGTACATATCCCACCCTTTTCTTATTTACAAGAGATGTAGAAATGTGGTCCGTAGCACCTCCGCACGGTCTTTTTAGTTGCTAACCCTATGGCATATAGGGTATTTTGACGTATTTTTGCACGCTTAAAATCCCAATGCCATGAAGAAGTATCTGAATTTGTTCGATTTTAATCAGAAGGTCGATTATAAAAATGAAATATTAGCGGGATTAACGGTTGCAATGACGATGATACCAGAATCGTTAATGTTTGCGATTCTTGCCGGATTTTCGCCATTAGTAGGTTTGTACGCTGCTTTTATAATGGGCTTGGTTACATCGATTTTTGGAGGAAGACCTGGGCTAATTTCCGGTGGGGCCGGTGCTACGGTAGTGGTATTGATGGCACTGATGAATTCTCATGGATTGGAATATGTTTTTGCAGCAGTTGCCTTGGCAGGTGTTTTTCAAATGATAGTAGGTCTGTTAAAGCTTGGTAAGTTTATTCGTTTAGTTCCTCAACCCGTAATGTTCGGGTTTGTTAATGGTTTGGCTGTCATTATTTTTATGGCACAAATGGACCAATTTAAAATGGGGACGGGAGATGCTGCAGTTTGGCTCTCAGGTACGCCATTATATACCATGTTAGGCCTAGTATTGTTTACGATCGCGATTATCGTTTTTGTCCCCAGGTTTACCAAAGCGGTTCCGTCTTCCTTAATCGGAATTATCGTAGTATTTATAATAGTGTATGTTCTTGATATTGATACCAAACAGGTGGTACATATTATTAATCAAGATACCTTGCCAGGAGAAGAGCTCAAGTCGCTTAGTGGGTCTCTGCCTTCATTCCACATACCCGATATCTCCTTTACATTGGAAGACTTTAAGATTATTTTACCTTATGGTTTGATCATGGCAGCAGTTGGACTAACCGAAGGTTTGCTTACGTTGAACCTGGTAGATGAAATTACTGGAACCAAAGGGAGTGGTAATAGAGAGTGTTTGGCACAGGGAGGAGCAAATATACTGAACGGATTTTTCGGAGGAATGGGCGGATGTCCTATGATTGCGCAAACTTTGGTCAATCTATCAGCAGGTTCTAGGGCAAGATTGTCGGGAATAATTGCTTCACTCACTATATTATTGATCATACTGTTCGGTGCTCCGGTCATAGAACTTGTTCCAATTGCCGCATTGGTAGGGGTAATGGTGATGGTCGCCGTTGGTACGTTTGAGTGGGCAAGCTTTAAGGCTTTACGAAGAATGCCTAAGCCGGATATTTTTGTAATGATATTGGTCACCTTAATTACCGTGCTATTGCACAATTTAGCTTTAGCCGTATTAATAGGGGTTATAATATCTGCATTGGTATTTGCTTGGGAAAGTGCGAAGCGTATTAGAGCGCGTAAACGTATAGACGAAAATGGGGTTAAACATTATGAAATTTATGGTCCTTTGTTTTTCGGTTCGGTAACTGCTTTTAATGAAAAGTTTGATGTGCTGAACGATCCGGATGAAGTAATAATTGACTTTGCAGAAAGTAAAGTTTCGGACATGTCCGCAATTGAAGCTTTAAATAGGATTACAGAGCGATATGCGGAGCAAGGAAAGAAAGTTCAATTACGGCATTTAAGTAAAGATTGTATTCGCCTTTTAGAGAATGCTATTGATATTATTGATGTAAACGTTCTAGAGGATCCTACTTACAAAGTAGTTACGGATAAGGTGTAACATATAGTGATGCGCTCCTACCGTTATAATGCTATAGTTCTTATAGAATTTTAAAGTAGATGGTTTAAAGAAAATTTTAAACTCTTTGAAGCGCACCGCTACAACTTGGAAATAGTGGTCAATTATTCGCCACCGTAAAGTTTATAAACTTCGGAGCCAGCGCTTAAAAACGCACCCGTTCCATATACTTCCGTTTTATCGGGCCAAGCTTTGCCCGGTGCGGCCCCAATAGGTTGAACATAGCCTAGCATGCCGTCTTTAGTTACATGGCCTACCATTGCATTCCACCCTTTTTTAACAGCTGGCTCGTAGGTGTCCTTGTCCAAAATACCTTTGTTTATACCCCATGCTAACCCGTAAACATAGAATGACGAACCACTTGTTTCAGGAGTAGGATAAAACTCTTGACCTAAAAGACTCATGGCCCAATGCCCTTCTTCAGTTTGAATCTCAAGAAGCTTTTTCGCCATTTTGGTATAGATGTCCAAGAAATAGGCGTATTCTTCGCTTTTTGGGTCCAATTCGTTCATGATGTTGGTAAGCCCGGCAAACACCCATCCGTTGCCACGAGACCAAAATATTTTTGTACCGTTATCCAACTGATCAAAATACCTTTCATCGCGGTAGTAAAGGCTATCATCTTTATCAAAGAGAAAATCTGTAGAGGCTTTAAATTCGGATACCATAAAGTCTAGATACTTTTTCTCTCCCGTTTCTTTGTACAACTTTGCCCAAACCGGTGGTGACATAAAAAGGGCATCACACCAGTTCCAACGGTCTTGGTGATATGGTGTTTTCCATTCCAAAGCGCTTTGTGAAGGGTGATACATAATATAATTGAATTGTTCTTTGGTAGGAGCAATCATTTTTTCATCATTGTATTTACGAAAAAGGTCAATATACATTTGGCCCACAGCATGGTCGTCCGCATGATATTTTCTTCTATGTAGTTGCCACTCGTTTTCCTCACCAATATTTTTTAACCATTCGTAATAGGTATCATCTTCGGCCATAGCCGCCCACTTTACCATACCTACATAGAGGGCGGCATTCGTCCAGTCTAACGGGTGATGCGGTTTTTTATGTCCGCTATACAGACCATCAAAATTTTCGATTTGCCAATCTGCAACGCGTTGCATGGTTTCCTTTACTTTTTTGGGTTTAATCTTTTGCGAATAAGCCGTGCTCGCACACGTAATTGTAATTAAGGCAATAATAAATGAGTGTAGTGATTTCAAAATAAAAGTTTTAAGAGGGTTGAGAGTTACGAATATATTCAAAAAAAATATGCCGTCATCCCTATTTTTAAGGATAACGGCATATTTATATAAAATTATTGACTATTAAAGCGTACGAAGGTACTCTGCAACGGCTCTTGTGTCTTCTTCAGAAAGATTCTGATTTAGCATAATTGCGTTATTGTATTCTTTCAATAGTGCCTGTGCAATTGGGTCTTCCTTAAGCATTTTATCAGGGTTGGCAATCATATTCATAACCCATGCTGGACTTCTTCTTTCATAAACTCCTTTTAAAGCAGGACCAATTAATCGTTTGTCTACCATATGGCAAGCGGTACAGACCGCTTTAAACTTAGCTTCTCCGGCAGCGGCCATTTCAGAATCAATATCGGCATCAAAAGAAATGTCTTTGTATGGCCCAACTCCTTGGTTATCCATATCAACCGGTACACCTTCCGATTTAGCTTCTACGGATTTAGTTTCGGTCTTAGTTCTGTTCATTTCAAAACCACCCTTTTTTTCTTCCTTTTTTTCTTCGCCACAGCTGGCAAGCAATGCACCAAGTGCCAATACGCTTAATAATTTTTTCATCTTATGCTTTATTTCAATATTCGAGCCGAGTTAAGGGCTTTTTGTTCGAGATGCTAATATAACGATTCACTAAAATTAAACCATGTCTTGTACAAATTTAATTGCTGATTTTTCGGAATAGTAAAGGTTTAGAGGTGCTACAAAGCCTACATGCCCACCAAAATTAGGCACTTTGAAATAAAGTTGCGGATTTTCCTCCGCCTCTGTGTATGGGTAACATTCCTCGCCCAAAAAGGAATCATTTTTAGCATTGATGATAAGAGAAGGTATTTTAATATGAGGTAAAAACGGTCTACAACTACATTGTTCGTAATAATCTATGGCATTTTTAAAACCGTGCGCCCTGCTTGTGTAGATGTCATCAAAATCTTTTAGCGTCTTAATGGCAAGAACGTCTTTTTTTGAAATTTTATTAGGGAACAATTCAACTTTACTACACAGTTTGCTCACCAAATGTTTTTTAAACCGCTTGGCATAGAGATAGTTTTTTGCGGACAATAACTCTTTAAGTGAACTATGGAGGTTGCACGGTACTGAAACCCCGATCACAGCTTTGATTTCAGGAGGAAGTATTTTTCTTTCGCCAGCATATTTCAGGGCCATGTTCCCGCCCAAACTCACACCTTTAATATAGATTTCTGAATACTTCCGTTTGGTTAGAATATGCTGCACCACAGCATCCAAATCTTCTGTTGCACCGGAGTGGTACGAACGAAAAAGACGATTTGTTTCTCCGCTACACCCTCTAAAATTTACGGCGCAGGCATCAACTCCGTTCGTGTTAAAAACTTGGGCGCTTCCCGTAATATAGGGGCGCTGCGCATTTCCTTCTAGGCCATGCAAGAGAATAATTACTTTCTCGGATTTGGTCTTCGAATAGCTCCAATCCAAATCCATAAAATCACCATCCTCTAGTTCAAGACGTTCGCGTTGTTGTTCCAGGTCGTTTATCCGTCTAAAAAGACCGGAATATACGGTAGATAGGTGTCCGTTTTTGAATATGAATTTAGGGTTGTAGTCAGAAGGTAATACAGGCATAAAATAAAAAATGACGTTTTGGGTAGCTTTATAATTTTATAAAAGTACAGACAACGTCTTGTTCGGTCTTATTTATTTTGGATATTTTTCCAAAATCATAATATGACTTTCAATAGCTGACCTGAATTCTGTTTTCAAATTGGAAACAAGTTCCGTCACAGGAATGGAATTGTCGATTAAGGCAGAACCTTGGCCGGCAGACCAGATGGTTTTCCATGCTTTGGCTTCGGTATCAAGCTCTTTTCCAAAGTCTATTTTAGTATCTTTCTTTAGGTCTTCCTCCGTAATTCCGGCAGCTTTTAGGCTAGCTCCAAGAAAATTAGCATGTACTCCGGAAATAGAAGCGGTATACACCACATCATTTGCTCCGGCATCAATAATCATTTTCTTGTAATCAGAGGTGGCCTTACTTTCATCGGTATTGATGAAGCGTGTACCCATATAGGCTAAATCCGCACCCATCTGCAGGGCGGAGGCAATATCGCGTCCCGTACTGATACAACCGGAAAGAATTATGGTCTTATGAAAGAATTTTTTTATTTCTGCAACTAAAGTCATTGGGTTTATAGTTCCTGCATGGCCTCCTGCACCAGCTGCAACTAGGATTAACCCGTCTACGCCAGCTTCTTGAGCTTTTTCGGCATGACGTTTTTTTATGATGTCATGGAATACGAGCCCTCCATAACTATGAATAGCATCTACAACCATGGAAACGGCACCTAAAGAGGTAATTACCAACGGGACTTTGTGCTTTATACAAAGTTTTACGTCCGCTTCTAGTCTTGGGTTGGTTGGGTGAACGATAAGGTTAACACCAAACGGTGCAGGTTTTTTGCCAGTTTCGTTTTCGAATTTTTCAAGTTCGGTCTTAATTTCTATGAGCCACTCTTCAAAACCTTCACTAGTACGTTGGTTCAAAGCCGGAAACGTGCCAACGATACCATTTTTACAACATTCAATTACCAGTTTTGGCCCTGAAATCAAAAACATGGGGGCGGCAATGGCAGGTAGCGCCAAGTCGTTTATAAATGAAGGTTTTGTGCTCATATTAGGAAATGTTTAGTTGAGATTAGTATTAACTATAAATTTTTAAGGGTATAAATTACCCTATTATCAAAACTATAGTATTTTTGTTATTCTTATGCATGCATAATATATTAATTTTTGGAATATGTACCTAAAAGAATTTGAAATACGTTGGAGCGATGTTGATGCGAATAGACATTTGGCCAATTCTGCCTATTTAAACTTTATGAGCCACACTCGTATGAGCTTTTTATCGGAAATAGGTTTTGGACATAAAACGCTACTGGAAAAGGAAATAGGACCGGTTGTTTTTTACGAGCATATGTACTATTTCAAAGAAGCTTTTCCTGGAAGACCGGTAAAGGTTTCTATGGAAGTAATGGGCATGAGCGAAGATGGACAATTTTTTGAGTTTCACCATAATTTTTACGATTACAAAGGGCGAAACTTTGCCCACTGTGAAATGATGGGTGCCTGGATAGACTTAAAGGCAAGAAAACTTACAGGTTTGCCCAATGATCTTCTGGCTAAATTCAATGTTATTGAAAAACCTGAAGGCTATAGGGTATTAAGCAAAGAGGACACCAGAAAGTACGCTAGGACTCCAAAGGATCTGGTTTAGGCTTTTTACTGGCCAAGTACACACCTAAGAATACGAGGCAAGCCGCTACTATTTTAAGGGTGGTGAGCTTGTCCTGTCCTGTAGCAACAGCAAAAAGGATACCTATGAGCGGTTGTATGTATACAAAAGCACTTAACGTAGAAGCTTTGAGCTGTGTGAGTGCAAAGATGTTAAATAGGTAGGTGCAAAACGTCGTTCCCAAAACAACAAAAGCAATTTTCCAAAGGGCTTCAAACGGTAAGTTAAACCAGTCAATTGCAATAAGTTCTTGGTACCCAAAAGGAAGACAGATGGCTATGCCTATGGTAAATAACCATTTCATAAAAGTAAACGGATGGTATTTAGCGATTAAGGTTTTTGCTCCGATTAAATAAGAACCGTAAAAAACGGAGTTCATAAAAATCAAAAAATTCCCTAGTGGAATATTAGGAGCGTCTTGTCTTGTTTCGCTTCCGAAGAAAATAAGTCCAAGTGCTCCCAAAAGACCAATAAGTATACCCACCATTTTTTTAGGAATAATTTTTTCCTTTATCAAAACAGCCGAGAGTAAAACCACAATTATTGGTGTAGTTGTAATCAATACCGCACTGTTTATAGGTGTGGATAGAGAAAGCCCCTTAAAGAAAACTAACATGTTCAGGCCCATACCCAAGAGTGCACAAATGAACATTCTGGGGTAATCTTTTTTGTCTATTTTTTCTTTCGGTCCAAAAAATGAAATACTCCAAAAGAGTATGGCCGCTCCAATTACGCGTAACATGATAAAGCCAAAAGGCTGAACATAATTAGGCATTACACCTTTGGCAATGGTATGGTTTAGTGCATAAATAATAGTTGCTCCTAAGGCCGCTAATATGGCAAGTGTGCGCCTGCTCAATGGTGTAGGGCTTCTTTTGCAGCTTCCACTACTTTTTTGCTATTGCCCACAAATATTTGATCATCAATTAGGATGACAGGTCGCTTGAGAAATGTATAGTGCTCTAGAATCAGATTTTTTAATTCATCTTCGGAAGGTTGGGTTTCATGTAGGCCCATCTGCCTGTATAGACGAGCGCGCTTACTAAACAGAGCTTCATAGCTTCCTGCAAGTTTTTGCATTTCTTCTACCTGCTTTTTGGTCAGTGCTTCGGTTTTAATGTCTTGAAGAACAACACCATCCAATGGTTGTAATTCTTTAAGAATACGTTTGCAAGTATCACAGGTGCTGAGGTGGTAAATCTTTTTCATTTTTCTTAACATAAAATCACTTTGCAAAGAAACCCAATTCAGTTCAATTGTACTATTTTTAAGGTCTAGTTTAAAACAAAATAGCTTTGGAAAAACTTTTTGATGTCATTTTACAGAATAGAAAACGATTATATAAAATCTTAGAAGAAACCCCAAGGGAGCAACTACTTGAGATACCAGAGAGTTTTAATAACAATATTTGGTGGAATATAGCGCATACCGTAATTACGCCTCAGGTTTTAGTGTATAAGTTTAGTCACCTTCAAATGCGTGTTTCGGAGGAGTTGGTCGAAAAATTTAAAAAAGGAACAGTGCCTGACGGGACCGCAACCGAGGAAGAAATGATGATAGTTGCAGACTTTCTTATTTCTACTTTAGAATGGATGGTCGAAGATTACGAAGCCGCACTTTTTAAGGAATATTCAGAATATACCACTAGTGCCGGTGTAACGTTAAAATCTGTAGAAGATGCACTTGCGTTTACGGCATACCACGAAGGTTTACATGCAGGGGCAATTATTTCATTGCTCAAAGTTGTTGGAAAATAAGAGTTAAGATTTCTTTTTGACCAAATAAGGTTTAACGTCTTCAAAAGGAAGCGTTAATACAATTGGACCATCTGCGTATGACGCAACCTCATAAGGGTTGTAAAGTAATCGTATGCCCTCTTTAGTGAACCCAATATTTTCGGGGAGGTAAAAGATATCACTCTCGAACATAAAGCCTGTGCTGTTAATTGGGCCATCTTGGGGTATGTGTTCTTGGTCTCTAAATTTTTGTTCGGCAAATTTCTCAAAATCTTTTCGGTCCTTAAAAATTTCCCAGTTTTCAAGTTCTTTCCCTTTCGTTTTATCAAAGTTTAAGAAATGTTGGGAGCTATAACCATGTGCTCCTCCTGTAAAAATATAGGAGTTGAGTTCAATAGTTAGAAAGTCTGGGTCTTCATAAGAAACCTTGCCTTCTATTTTTGCTTCCCAATTTGTGGTTTCCTCAGGGTATAATTTTTTAAGTTCCCAATAACCATTGCTAAAAGATTTAACGGCTTCTTTGATGCTAGAAGTCTCAATTTCATCATCATAGTTCAAGGTTTCTATGATTTCTTCATCTATAGCCGTATTTATGGAAGTTGCTATTTTAGAATTTTCAATCGCCTTTGGAATATTGATTTCTACGCTCGGACATTCGGAACAACGCGTCTCATCAAGGCTAAGGGTCTCAAACGTCAGTTTGTTTTCTTTTTGGCATCCGACTAAGGCTAAAAGTAAAATGATATAAGTAACTTGGGTTTTCATAGAGGAATGTCATTGGGGTAGACAAATAATACTGGATTATCCAATATCAAATATAACGATAGATTTCTACGAATAAATATAAAATATGGGCGAAAAAACGTTAAAATTCAACAGCAAGACAATTCACGGTGGGCAAAAGCCTGATGCAGCTTATGGTGCGGTAATGCCTCCTATATATCAAACCTCTACATACGCACAGACTACACCCGGAGGGCATAAGGGGTATGAGTACTCAAGAAGTGCCAACCCTACCAGAACCGCTTTGGAGAATTCCTTGGCCAGTATAGAGAACGGTAGTTACGGTCTGGCTTTTGCTAGCGGACTTGCGGCAATGGATGCAGTAATTAAATTATTGAGTCCTGGTGATGAAGTGGTTTCAACTAATGACCTATATGGAGGAAGTTACCGCTTGTTTAAAAAGGTTTTTGAAAAGTATGGTATCAAATTCAATTTTGTTGGCATGCAGCATGTAGATGCCATCGAATCTGCCATAAACAACAATACAAAGTTGATTTGGGTAGAGACACCTACAAATCCAATGATGAACATTATTGATATTGAAGGGGTTGCCCAATTGGCTAAAAAGCATAAAGTGTTGCTAGCTGTAGATAATACGTTTGCTACACCTTATTTGCAAACACCATTAGATTTGGGTGCGGATATTGTAATGCATTCCGCTACAAAATACCTAGGCGGGCATAGCGATGTTGTTGCGGGAGCATTGATTGTAAAGGACAAGAAAATTGCGGACGAGCTGTATTTTATTCAAAATGCCAGCGGAGCTATTTTAGGGCCAACGGATAGTTTTTTGGTATTACGGGGTATTAAAACACTTCATGTACGCATGCAAAGGCATTGTGAGAACGGCGAGGCAATCGCTAAGTTTTTGGCGAAGCATGCAAAAATTGAGAAAGTATATTGGCCCGGTTTTGAAAGTCACCCTAATCACGAAGTGGCCAAAAGTCAAATGAACGGTTTTGGAGGTATGATTTCTTTTGTGACCAAGGGAAGCAGTTATGAAGATGCCATTAAAATTGTTGAAAAATTAAAGGTATTTACGTTGGCAGAGTCCTTGGGTGGAGTTGAGAGTTTGGCTGGGCATCCGGCAAGTATGACCCATGCTAGTATTCCAAAGGAGGAAAGGGAAAAAAGTGGAGTTGTGGATGCTTTGATACGGTTAAGTGTAGGTATTGAGGATATTGAGGATCTGATAGCTGATTTGGAGCAAGCAATAAGCTAGTTTAGTGTATTTTTAGAAAAAGAGCTGTTTAGTTATATAAATAACATAATTTTGCCGTTATAATAAAAATTCAACAAAAACACGTTATGGATAGTAAGATTAGAGATTTCATGGATGAAATCAAAAATAGAAACGGGCACGAGCCTGAGTTCATTCAAGCGGTGCAAGAAGTTGCTGAAACGGTAATTCCATATATCGCAAAGCATAAAATATATAACGGTAAGAATATCTTGCTACGAATGGTTGAACCAGAGCGACTAATTTCATTTAGGGTTGCTTGGATAGATGATGAGGGAGAAATACATGTAAATAGAGGATATCGCATTCAAATGAATTCAGCTATTGGCCCTTACAAGGGCGGTTTGCGGTTCCATCCATCAGTAAATGCTAGTATTTTAAAGTTCTTGGCTTTTGAGCAAGTATTTAAAAACAGTTTGACCACTTTGCCTATGGGTGGAGGAAAAGGAGGTTCGGATTTTGACCCCAAAGGAAAGTCGGATGATGAAGTGATGCGTTTTTGCCATGCGTTTATGACGGAGCTTTGTCGTCATATTGGTCCAAATACAGATGTACCTGCTGGAGATATTGGTGTGGGTGCGCGCGAAATAGGTTTCCTATTTGGTATGTACAAGAAAATAAGAAATGAGTTTACCGGAGTTTTGACTGGTAAAGGTCTCTCATGGGGCGGTTCTAAAATTAGGCCAGAAGCAACAGGGTACGGAACGGTGTATTTTGCGCAAAGTATGCTTAAAACCAAAAACGAATCTTTCAATGGTAAGACCGTTGTTATTTCCGGTTCAGGGAACGTGGCTCAGTATGCGGCGGAAAAAGTACTGCAATTGGGAGGTAAAATTGTTACCCTATCGGATTCTGGCGGCTATATTTATGATGCGGATGGCATAGACGCTGAGAAATTAGCCTTTGTTATGGAGTTGAAAAACGAAAGACGAGGAAGAATATCAGAATATACAGAGAAGTATACAAATGCAGAATTCCACCAAGGAAAAACACCTTGGGATGTAAAGTGCGATATAGCACTACCATGTGCTACTCAAAATGAGCTCTTGGTAGACGATGCCAAAACACTGTTGGCCAATGGTTGTATGTGTGTAGCGGAAGGTGCAAATATGCCTTGTGATGCAGATGCGGTGCATGCTTTTCATGACGCTAAAATTTTGTTTGCTCCAGGCAAAGCTTCCAATGCTGGTGGAGTTGCTACTTCAGGACTTGAAATGTCTCAGAACTCTCTACGTATCAGCTGGACCAGAGAAGAAGTGGACGAACGACTTAGGGATATTATGGAGGATATTCATGATTCTTGTATTGAATACGGTAAAGAAGAAGATGGCTTCTGTAATTATGTTAAGGGTGCAAACATTGCCGGTTTCGTAAAAGTTGCCGATGCCATGTTAGCACAAGGTGTGATATAAAAAATTTTATTATTGAAAATACCGAAGACCTGGAGCTTATTGAGCTTCAGGTCTTTTTTGTATTTGTAGATCTTTATTTCCCATCAACCACCTTTTCCTATTTAAAGCTATCTTTGTTGTAAAGTCCAACCTTAAACATGCAGGTAACTACCAAAGCCATAGTTCTTACATCACTCAAATATGGCGATACAAGTTTAATAGTAAAAGCCTTTACTGAATCTGAAGGTGTTAAATCATATTTGTTAAGGGGTGTTCTGGCCTCTAAAAAGGGGAAGTTAAAAACGGCCTACTTTCAACCATTGACCCAGTTAGAAATAGTTGCCAATCATAAGAATAAAGGGGCTTTGGAAAGTATAAAAGAGGCGAAAATAAACTATCCATATCAGGCCTTGCATTCCGATATTTCAAAAAATGCCATGACTTTGTTTCTTGCCGAGATGTTAGCAAATAGCATCCATGAAGAGGAAGCCAATACGGCGCTTTTTGAGTTTATAGAAGCTTCGTTACAATGGCTTGATGCTCAAAATGAAATATCTAATTTCCACATCTATTTTTTAATACGACTCACGCGCTATTTGGGTTTTTATCCTGATACCAATGAGATGGAATCCAGTAGTTTTGACCTGCAGGAAGGGGAGTTTACAAATACACCGTCTCTGAATCCTATTCTAATAGGAGATAATCTTGATTACTTTAAAACCTTCTTGGGCATAAATTTTGATGAGATACATCATATCAAAATGAATAAAAGCAACCGTCAAGAACTTTTGCAATCGTTAGTATTGTTCTATGAGTTGCATTTACAGGGATTTAGAAAACCAAAATCCTTGGCTATCTTAAACGAAGTATTTAGTTAGTATGAACAAGTTTCTGTTTTTACTTATTTTTTTGTGCGTTCAGTCCATATTTGCCCAACAGATTACGGTTTTGGATGTAGAAACTCGTGAACCCATTTCCAATGTGGCCATATATAATTATGACCACTCTAAGACAGCCCTTACGGATTTTGATGGCAATGCGGATTTAAAGTTCTTTCATCCAGGGGAACGTATTACTTTTCGTCACCTTAGTTACCAATTAAGAAAGAATACCAAAGAACAGATTTTAAAACATGGCGGACAGTTTTATATGGTCATGAAGGCGGAAGAGCTGGACGAGGTGGTTATGTCGGTTTCCAAGTGGGAGCAGCAAAAGAAAGATATTCCCAATAAAATTGCCGTTATAGACGGGCGTGACATCACATTTTCCAGTCCACAAACTTCAGCAGATTTACTACAAAACAGTGGTAAGGTATTTGTTCAAAAAAGCCAGATGGGCGGTGGTAGCCCAATGATTCGTGGTTTTGCTACCAACCGTTTGCTTTTGTCCGTAGATGGGGTACGTATGAACAATGCTATTTTTAGGGGTGGTAATTTGCAAAACGTAATTTCCATTGACCCGTATTCGGTAAAAAATACAGAGATTATTTTTGGGCCAGGTTCTGTTATTTATGGTAGTGATGCTATAGGCGGGGTTATGAATTTCTATACCAAAAAGGCCGAATTCTCCACCTCTGACAGTCTTTCATTTTCGGGTAATGCCAGTTATAGGTTTGCTTCGGTAAACACGGAAAATACGGTTCACGTAGATTTCAATTTAGGTAAAGAGAAATGGGCTTTTTTAACTAGTGCTACCTACAATAGTTTTCAAGATATGAAGATGGGGTCTCACGGTCCGGATTCATACTTAAGAAATCAATATGTATCTACCGGTAATGGAATGGATGTTCTTGTTGATAACCAGAATGCTAAAAATCAGAACCCTACAGGGTACAATCAGTTTAATTTAATGCAAAAAATAGCATATAAACCCAATAATACATGGCACTATGATTTCGGCTTGCATTATTCGGAAACTTCGGATTATTCTAGATATGACCGTTTAATCCGTCCAGATGGTTCGGGGGAAGGCTTACGCTCGGCAGAATGGTTTTACGGACCCCAGAAATGGTTCATGGGTAATTTACAAATGAAAAAAAGAGGAAAAGGCATTTTTTATGATGGATTAAAGATAACAACTGCCTATCAGCATTTTGAAGAAAGCCGCAATGATAGGGGCTTTCAAGATGTGGTAAGATATTCAACAGAAGAAAAAGTAGATGCTGTTTCCACTAATATCGATTTTGAAAATAAAAAAATTGGCGACTTACGTTTGTATTATGGGGGCGAGTATATTTTTAATAAAGTAGGTTCTGTTGGTAGCCAAGAAAATATTGAGACTCATTTGGTTTCGGGAACAGCTTCCAGATATCCAGATGGAGCTATTTGGCAAACCTTGGCAGGCTATGTAAATGGAGAATACAAGGCGAAACCTAACTTTACTTTACTTTCGGGCTTAAGGTATAGCCATGTGTGGATTGATGCGGATTTTGACAAAACGTATTACCCTTTTCCTTTTGATGATGCCAATCTGAATAATGGCGCGTTAACGGGCAGTCTAGGCTTTAGTTGGTTCCCGAAAGCAGACTTGCAGATTACCTTTAATGGTTCAACCGGTTTTAGAGCACCTAATGTAGATGATGTAGGTAAGATTTTTGATTCTGAACCTGGTGCCGTAGTGGTTCCTAATCCTGACCTAGAGCCAGAATATGCGTACAATATAGAACTAGGGGTTCAGAAGAACTTTAATGACAAACTGGTTTTTAAAAGTGCTGCATTCTATACGTATTTGGTAGATGCTCTAGTGCGCAGAGATTACTTATTTAATGGGGAGAGTGAAATTTTATACAATGGCGAAATGAGTAGTGTACAGGCTATTCAGAATGCGGCAAAGGCGTATGTCTATGGCTTTGAATTTGGTTTGGAAGCTTTTCTTACGGATAACGTTTCGGTTGTTTCCAATTTAACCATTACCGAGGGCATTGAAGAGGAAGATGATGGTACCGAATCTCCCGGGAGACACGTTGCCCCTACTTTTGGAGATTTACACTTGGTTTATAAGAACCAGAGACTAAGAAGCGACTTGTTCGTGAATTATAACGGAGAGATTCCCTTTGATGATTTGGCGGCTTCCGAACGTAGTAAAGATTATATCTACGCATTGAATGCTGAAGGAAATCCGTATTCCCCATCTTGGTATACGCTAAATTTCCGTTCGCAATATGAGGTTTCAAACGCTATGAAAGTTTCTTTGAATCTTGAAAATATTACGGATCAACGGTACCGTTCTTATTCTTCGGGAATTTCCGCTCCAGGAATTAATTTAATAGTAGGGTTGGGGTATAAGTTTTAGAGATGGGACTCTTACTAAAAATAAAGAACCCCGACCAATTATGGCCAGGGTTCTTTGGGTGTAAGAAACAATCTTAAATTAGTTTACAGCAGCTTTAGCTTTGTCAGCAGCACTGTTGGCAGCGCCTTTAGCGTCATCAGCAGCTTTGTTGGCGGCATCTTTTACATCGCTAGCGGCTTCGTTAGCTTTAGCTTTGATGTTTTCGCCAGCTTCGTTGGCTTTATCTTTTAAATCGTTAGCAGCATCTTCAGCATCAGCTTTGATTTCTTCGCCAGCTTCCTCAGCTTTTTCCATTGCGTCGTTACCAGCCTCTTGTGCTTTGTCCATGGCGTCAGACCCCATTTCTTTAGCATCGTCACCAGCCTGCTCCATTGCAGCACCAGCTTCTTCAGTGGCACTCTTTGCTTTATCACCAGCTTCTCTACAAGAAACAAAAGAGATACTTAGGGCAAGCATTAGAACTGAACCTAAAATTAGTTTTTTCATGATTTTGTGTTTAAAGTTTTGTTTAATTGTTTCTCTCATATACGTATGAAACTGAAATTTAGACGCTATTTTTTAACATTTTCTTACAACCTTGTTTTTTCCTCCGTATTTCAATTCTCTCAAATCGACTTAATTCGACTAAAAATCCTTAATTTTGCAGCCTTAAATTAATGCAGTAGAGCCACTTATTATGAAGTTTGCGGAATATAAAGGATTGGACTTGCCCAAAGTAGCCGAGGATATACTTGATTACTGGAAGCAAAACCAAATATTTGAGAAAAGTGTTTCCTCTAGAGAGGGTAAACCTAGTTATGTTTTTTATGAAGGTCCGCCATCGGCAAATGGTATGCCTGGTATTCACCACGTAATGGCACGTACGATCAAGGATATTTTTCCTAGGTACAAGACCATGAAGGGCTTTCAAGTAAAACGTAAGGCCGGATGGGATACACACGGATTACCAATTGAACTGGGTGTTGAGAAAGAATTAGGTATTACTAAGGAAGATATAGGTAAGAAAATCTCTGTAGAGGAATATAATGCAGCTTGTAAAAAGGCGGTTATGCGGTACACTGATGTTTGGAACCGTATGACCGAACAAGTAGGGTATTGGGTAGATATGGATGACCCGTATATTACCTACAAGCCCAAATATATGGAATCTGTTTGGTGGTTATTGAAGCAGATTTATGATAAAGGTCTTGTTTATAAGGGGTATACTATTCAGCCGTATTCGCCAAAAGCAGGTACAGGTTTAAGTTCTCATGAATTAAACCAACCAGGAACGTACCAAGATGTTACGGATACTACCGTTGTAGCCCAATTTAAGGCTGTAGAAGCGTCATTGCCAGATTTTTTGCAGAATGAAGGTGATGTATATTTCTTGGCATGGACGACCACACCGTGGACACTTCCTTCCAATACGGCACTAACGGTGGGCCCTAAAATAGAGTACGTTCTGGTAGAAACGTACAACCAGTATACTTTTGAACCTATGAACGTGGTGCTTGCCAAAAACTTGGTAGGGAAGCAATTCTCCGGAAAGTTTCAACAAGTAGAGTCTAAACCCGAATTATTGGACTATAAGTCAGGTGATAAGAAAATCCCTTTTTACGTTGTAAAGGAATTTACAGGTAAAGACTTGGTGGGAATTAAATATGAGCAGTTGTTGGATTACGCTTTGCCGTACCAAAATCCTGAAAATGCGTTTCGTGTAATTTCCGGAGATTTTGTAACTGTAGACGACGGTACGGGTATTGTTCATACTGCGCCAACTTTTGGTGCGGATGATGCCTTGGTAGCTAAACAAGCGTCACCAGAGGTGCCACCATTATTGGTGCTAGACGAAAATAACAATCCTGTTCCATTAGTGGATTTACAGGGTCGTTTCCGTCCGGAGATGAAAGAGTTTGGCGGCAAATATGTGAAGAACGAATATTATGATTTAGGCGATGAGCCAGAAAGGTCAATAGACGTTGAGCTTGCTATTAAATTAAAAGAAGAGAATAAGGCCTTTAAAGTGGAGAAGTATGTACACAGTTACCCTAACTGCTGGCGTACGGACAAGCCTATTTTATATTACCCATTGGATTCCTGGTTCATTAAAATCAGCGATGTTAAAGATCGTATGTTCGCTTTGAACCAAACGATTAATTGGAAACCAAAATCTACAGGTGAAGGCCGTTTTGGTAACTGGCTGGCAAATGCCAATGACTGGAACCTTTCTAGATCTAGATATTGGGGTATTCCACTTCCTATTTGGAGAACTGAAGATGGTAAAGAAGAAATCATTATTGGTTCGGTGGCCGAACTAAAAGCCGAAATGGCAAAGGCGGTTGCATCCGGAGTGTTAGAAAAAGATATTTTTGATGATTTTGTGGTGGGTGATTTATCCGATGAAAACTATGATAAAATAGACCTTCATAAGAACATTGTTGATGATATTGTCCTAGTTTCCGCATCGGGCAAACCTATGAAACGCGAAAGTGATTTGATAGATGTATGGTTTGATAGTGGCTCAATGCCCTATGCACAATGGCACTATCCTTTTGAAAATAAAGATCTGATTGATGAGGGTAAGACTTACCCGGCTGATTTTATCGCAGAAGGCGTAGATCAAACTAGAGGTTGGTTCTATACATTACATGCCATAGGAACTATGGTGTTCGATTCTGTGGCGTATAAAAATGTTGTTTCCAACGGACTTGTTTTGGACAAGGAGGGCAAGAAAATGTCCAAACGTTTGGGCAATGCCGTGGATCCTTTTGATACGATGAACGAACACGGAGCAGATGCTACGCGTTGGTACATGATCTCTAATGCCAATCCTTGGGATAACTTAAAATTTGATACGGAAGGTATAGTTGAGGTAAAACGAAAATTTTTCGGGACACTTTATAACACCTATTCTTTCTTCGGCTTATATGCCAATATAGATTCTTTTGATTATTCAGAGGAAGATATTCCATTGAGCGAAAGACCGGAAATTGATAGGTGGATATTATCAGAACTTCATTCTTTGATCAAGACTGTTGATGAAGCGTATGCCGATTATGAGCCTACCAAAGCAACCCGTGCTATTTCGGACTATGTACAAGAGAATTTGAGTAACTGGTATGTACGTTTATGCAGAAGGCGTTTCTGGAAAGGTAGTTATGAGAAGGATAAAATATCGGCTTATCAAACGCTGTATACCTGTCTTGAAACCGTTGCTAAACTATCGGCTCCTGTGGCTCCCTTCTTTATGGATAGACTTTATAAAGATTTAACGAATACCACACATACGGAGGCTTTTGAATCTGTACATTTGGCCGAATTTCCAAAATATGATGAAGCCATCGTAGATAAGGATTTGGAAAGTAAGATGGAGAAAGCTCAGACTATTTCGTCTTTAGTGCTATCTATCCGTCAGAAAGAAAAGATAAAAGTGCGTCAGCCATTACAGAAAGTAATGATACCTGTTTTAGATGAAAATCAGAAGCATGAGATAGAAGCTGTTGCAGATTTGATTATGTCCGAGGTGAATGTTAAAGAAGTTGAATTGTTGGATGATGCTTCAGGTATTTTGGTGAAGCAGATCAAGCCTAATTTTAAGACTTTAGGTCCTAAATACGGGAAAGATATGAAAAAAATTGCTCAAGCTGTAGCTCAGTTGGGGCAAGAGGATATCCAAAAAATTGAGCAGGATGGCGAAATTTCGCTTGATATTGACGATAAAATTATTACATTACAGCTGCAAGATGTAGAGATAGCCTCTCAAGATATTGAAGGTTGGTTGGTTGCAAGTTCAGGATCTATTACGGTAGCCTTAGACGTAACTATCAATGAAGATTTAAGAGAAGAGGGTATTGCTAGAGAGCTTGTGAACAGAATTCAGAACATAAGAAAAGATTCTGGGTTTGAGGTGACAGATAGAATTGATATTAAGATTCTAAAAGATGGTTTTGTTGAAAAAGCGGTATCTAATAATTTAGAGTATATTAAGACCGAAACCTTGACAGCAGACCTAATTTTAGAGGAAAAACTGGAGGAAGGAGCCGAGGTTTCTTTTGACGAAGTGAACACTAAATTATTTATTGAAAAACATTAATACAATGGCAGAAGATTTAAAAGTTAGATATTCGGATAAGGATCTTGCCGAATTTAGAGAGTTGATCGAAGATAAAATCGAGAAAGCAAAAAGTCATTTAGAGTTGTTGAAGAGTTCGTATATGAACGACGGTAATAATGGTACCGATGATACTTCACCTACTTTCAAAGCTTTTGAAGAAGGTTCGGAGACTATGAGCAAAGAAGCGAATACACAGTTGGCTATTCGTCAAGAGAAATTCATTAGGGATTTAAAAAACGCTATTCTGCGTATTGAGAACAAGACCTATGGTATTTGCCGTGTAACAGGTAAGTTGATCGCTAAAGAGCGTCTTAAACTTGTTCCTCATGCTACTTTAAGTATTGAGGCTAAGAATATGCAAAAGTAATTATTGCATTATAAAATTTTAAAAGCCTACAAGAACCAATTTCTTGTAGGCTTTTTTTACGCCCTAAAAAAATGAAGTGCTTTTTAGTTTTCTTTTTATTCGTTAATCTTTTGACAGCACAAAAGGTGGTGAAAAAATCATTGATAAATGATGCCGTCACTGCAATTAATATTGACGTAGCCCATTGTTATGAATTGGAGTTGGAAACCTCGGAAAGCCATGAGATGTCAGTAGAGGCAATTATTGACGGTGAGTATACAAAAGACCTTTTGCTAACCGTAAAAGAAAATGAAGGTTCTATACTGATAAGTAGTGGTTTTCAGCCTAATTTTAAAAACCCTAATGATAAACTTAGTGCACACAAGGTTGTCTCAATTTCTTTAAAAGTAGTGCTTCCCCGGTATAAATACGTTACCGTTTTTGGAACCAGTTGCAATGTATTCGCTACCGGAGATTACAGGAAGTTGAATGTTACATTGAACGATGGGAATTGTGAACTTTTTAATGTCTCCGAAGATGTAAATGTACACACTCAAAGTGGTCATATATTGGTTGAAGCTTTAAAAGCTGATATAAAGGCTGATAGTAAATACGGGAAGATAGATGAAGAAGATATTCCTAACGGGGGTGCCGTATACACGTTGACATCGGTAACGGGAAATATAGGAATAAAGAAAACCGAATAATATACTTATTTTTGCGTATTCAAGTTGTATATATACTATGAATTTAAAGAAATCATTGCTCATTATAATAGCAATATTGTTGATTGATCAACTGAGCAAAGTTTATATAAAGACCCATTTTGTATTGGGTGATTCCGTTGAAGTTTTTAGTTGGTTTAAGATTCTGTTCATTGAGAATTCTGGAGCGGCTTGGGGTGCTAAATTGAGTGATTTCTTACCTATTTCCGAGCCTACGGGTAAATTGGTTTTGACCATTTTCCGTCTGTTTGCAGTAGCGGGAATAGGGTATTGGTTGTATGATACTATACGTAAGGAGTCTTCGCAGACCCTAATTTTAGCGGTTTGCTTAATCTTTGCGGGAGCTCTAGGTAATATTATAGATTCCGTCTTCTATGGGGTGATATTCAGTGATAGTTACCAACAATTGGCAACCGCCTTTTCAGATGAGCCTTATGGTAGCCTGTTTTACGGAAAAGTGGTAGATATGCTTTATTTTCCTATGGTAGATACTATATGGCCAGACTGGATGCCTTATTTTGGAGGCTCTACCTTTCGTTTTTTTGAACCTGTTTTCAATATTGCGGATATGGCTATTAGTACCGGTGTAGGTATTCTTCTGGTTTTCAATAAAAAAGCTTTCGGTAAGGCTGATGACGAAATACCTGCAGAGGAAGTAGCTTAATCATATTTAAAAAGAATAGGTCTTGGAGGGTGTAACGCAGTAGTTCAAAGTAATATCGTATCTGTTTACGTCCGTAATGAATTCCTCTTCTGGCTCAAACAAGGACAGCCCAACTTTAATTACATCTTTTCGGCACTCGGCTAAAAAGGTGTCATAAAATCCCTTTCCGTAACCAACGCGGTTTCCTTTAGTGTCAAAGGCAAGTAGGGGAATGAAAACAACCTCTATTTTGGTGGTGGGTATTTCTATTCCGTCAACAGGTTCGGGAATGTTCCATGCGTTATTTATAAGACGCGTAGAATCCGTTAGCAAATAATGCTCTAATGTGGTTTTGTTCACTACTTTCGGTAAAACTACATTTTTATCCTTTCCTTGAAGTATGGATAGAATAAAGGTAGTGTCAATCTCTTTATTTTCAGAAATCGGTAAGAAAATATGGTAATAGTTATATGACCATATGGGCAGTTTGAGTATTTCATTAGCAATACTCAAGCTAGAATCTGTCAGTGATTCGTTATCTATTGAATCTCTTCTTTTTTTGTATAGAAATCTTAAATCTTTTTTGAGCATTGATTATGACCTCAGTACAATTGGGGAATCTTTGGGTATGCCTATTCTTTTACTGACACTGAGTAATATATCTTAAAAGATATCATTAAAATAAGATACAGGCCGAGGGTTATGATGTATTTATCCATGTGGTAATTGATTTTGATTCTTAAATTTAAATAAAAAATATCAATGAAAATACTTTTAACTGCAACTTTTTATCGATGAACTGCATTTTTTAGAGTTTTTTAACAATTTTGCACTAAGAAACGTGCAAAATTGCACGCGGATAACACATTGAAGCTTAACTTTTTATTCATATTAAGTTTTCATGAAAATCACGTTTCGTTAAAAAAGAGCAAAACACTTAGCCCTTTTGATAAAACGTAGTAATTTAACATGGTAGAAGTAGATATACCTACCCGTTAATCTGTTAAACCGTTTTTGTAATGCCCCAAGTTCCTATAGAAGTACAATTAAGTACATTGCCCCAGAGCCCTGGGGTGTATCAATTTTACGATATAGATGATAAAATACTTTACGTAGGAAAAGCCATAAATTTAAAGAAGCGGGTATCTTCATATTTTACAAAAAACCATGAATACGGAAAGACGCGTGTTCTTGTGAAAAAAATAAAAAGTATAAAGCATATTGTGGTTCCGACGGAATCTGATGCGCTACTTCTGGAAAACAACCTTATAAAAAAATACCGGCCTAGATATAATGTCTTGCTGAAAGATGATAAATCATACCCTTGGATCTGTATTAAGAACGAGCGTTTTCCAAGAATTTTCCCTACTCGCAAACTAATAAAAGATGGTAGTGAGTATTATGGACCGTATACAAGTATGAAAACGGTCCGGACACTGCTGGATTTAATTAAGGGCGTGTATTCTTTGCGTACGTGTAATTACGATCTGTCACAGGAAAAAATAGAGGCAGGTAAATATAAAGTCTGTCTAGAATACCATTTAGGTAATTGTAAAGGCCCTTGTGAAGGTTATCAGAGTGCAGAAGACTACCATAGTCAAGTTGAAGATATTAGAAAGATAATTAAGGGCGATTTTAAATCGTCGCTGAATTATTTTCGTTCACAAATGAAAATCTTGGCTTCTGAAATGAAGTTTGAGGAAGCACAACAGGTTAAGGAGAAGATAGAAGTGCTTGAAAATTATCAAGTCAAGTCCACAATTGTTAACCCTAAAATTAATAATGTAGATGTTTTTTCTATTATTTCAGATGAAAGTCATGCGTATATAAATTTCTTACAGTTATCCCATGGCTCCATTGTACGTTCCCATACCATGGAAATAAAAAAGAAACTAGATGAAACGGATGCGGATCTTCTGGCATTGGCCATTATAGAAATAAGGCAGAGGTTTAATTCTCTTTCCAGGGAACTCTACCTTCCTTTTGAGGTTCCGGTAGAATCGCATTTAAAGGTTACCGTACCTAAATTGGGTGATAAAAAGAAAATTCTGGAATTGTCCGAACGGAATGCTAAATTTTATAGGCAAGAACGTTTTAAGCAAATTAAGATCATTGATCCGGATAGGCATACCAACCGGCTCATGGCGCAGATGAAAAAAGATTTACGTCTTTCTGAGGAGCCTAGACACATAGAATGTTTTGATAACAGTAACATTCAAGGTAGTAATCCGGTGGCGGCATGTGTAGTTTTTAAAAATGGCAAACCTTCTAAAAAAGAATACCGTCATTACAATATTAAAACGGTAGAAGGTCCGGATGATTTTGCATCTATGGAGGAGGTTGTTTTTAGGCGTTATAAGCGTTTGCTGGCGGAAGATGAGCCATTGCCGCAGTTAATTGTTATTGACGGGGGAAAAGGGCAATTGTCATCCGCTTTAAAAAGTTTGGATATCCTTGGATTACGTGGAAAAATAGCTATTATAGGAATAGCAAAACGTTTGGAGGAAATCTATTTTCCAGAAGATAATATTCCCCTGTATCTCGATAAAAAGTCTGAGAGTTTAAAGATTATTCAGCAATTACGAAACGAAGCACACCGCTTTGGTATTACTTTTCATAGGAATAAGAGAAGTAAGTCCGCTATAAATTCTAAGTTAGAGAGCATTGAAGGCATTGGCGAAAAGACGGCAGAAGAACTTTTAAAGCGGTTCAAATCCGTAAAGCGAATAAAAGAAGCATCCATAGAAAACCTCACCGAAACCGTTGGTGTGTCTAGGGCGAAAAAAATTTATGAAGCATTTCATTAAAGTTACGACTAAGACTATACTATGCAGAGAGTCATATTAGGTATTGGTTTATTTTTATTTACCTGTTTTGCCATGGCACAAGACCCGGAAAAGAAAGACCTGAAAGTGGGTTTGGTGTTAAGTGGTGGCGGTGCAAAAGGAATGGCGCATATTGGTGCCATAAAAGTTTTGGAAGAGGCCGGTATTCAAGTAGATTATATAGGAGGTACCAGTATGGGGGCCATTGTGGGCTCTTTATATGCGGCGGGTTATAGGGGAGACCAGTTAGATTCTATTTTTAGAGCAACGGATTTCACCAACCTTATACAGGATAATCTGCCTAGAAACGCTAAAACCTTCTATGAGAAAGAGAACTCGGAAAAGTATGCCGTTACCCTTCCTTTTGACAATTTTAAAGTATCCGTTCCGCCTGCGTATTCTGGTGGCCAAAATGTTTATAATGAGCTTGTGAAGTTCTTGTATCCCGTGCGGAATGTAAATGATTTTAATGAATTGCCAATTCCGTTTGTTTGTGTGGCCACAGATGTGGAGACAGGTGAAGAAGTTATTTTAAGGGAAGGTTATTTGCCAGAAGCTGTTATGGCCAGTGGTACGTTGCCCTCACTTTTTGAACCGGCCCGAATTAATGGTAAGGTATTGATAGATGGCGGAGTAGTGAATAACTACCCTATTGATGAGGTCAGAAAAATGGGTGCGGATATAATAATTGGGGTAGATGTACAGCACGGCCTTAGAAACAGGGAGTCGTTATTGACCGCTACCGAGATTTTATTGCAAATCAACAATTATAGGACCGTTCTGGATATGGCCGAAAAATCTAAAAAGACGGATATCTATATAAAACCTTATATGGAAGATTACTCTATTATAGATTTTAATCTTGGTGATGTAATTATTAAAAGTGGAGAAGAGGCGGCCCGCAAAAAAATAGATACTTTAAGAGCTATTGCTTCTAGGCAAAGCGGAAAAAGGAAAGCTAAGCAAAGAATTATTTCTTCCGATACGTTAAGTATTAGTCATTTGGTGATATTGGAAAGTGAGAATTATTCTAGGGGTTATGTAAAAGGAAAATTAAGATTTGATACGGATAAGCCAACCACCTTTTCGCGGGTACAGCAAGGCATCAGTAATTTAGCGGCCACGGGAAATTTCCATACCATTCATTACAAAATACAGGATGACGAAGACAATGATGAGCAAGAGATGATTTTGGACCTGAAAGAAAATAAGAGTAAATCTTTTATTCGCATTGGGGCACATTATGATAACCTTTATAAAACTGCGGCTATTCTAAACTATACGCGAAAAAGTTTGATCACTAGGGATGATGTTTCTTCTTTTGACTTTATTATTGGGGATAACGTTAGATACAAACTACAGTATTATGTAGATAAAGGGTTTTATTGGAGTTTTGGATTCAACTCAAGCTTTAATGAGTTTGAAAAGGATGTCGATTTTGATCTGGTGAGAAGTAATTTTGGTGTACAGGCCGGGGCAAACTTGAATTCCATTAATATGGATATAACAGATTTTACCAATCAGGTGTATGTTCAAACGGTATTGCGGGAGGAGTTTGCTTTCAGAATGGGCGTAGAGCATAAATATTTAAAATATAGTACCAAAACTTTAGCGCAGGTAGCAAATACAGGGCAGGTTTCCGGAAATACCAATACGAGAACATTTCTTGAAAAAAGTAGTTTTTACAGTGCTTTCGGCCAGCTTACTTTTGATACATATGATGACAAATATTTTCCGTCAAAAGGGTTGTATTTTGATGGTGATTTTCATTTCTACGTTTTCTCATCGGACTTTAATAATAACTTTAAAGAGTTTTCAATTGCAAAGGCAAAAGCAGGACTCGCTATACCTTTTTTAAAGAACTTTTCATTGAATGTTGAGACTCAGGGCGGATTTAAATTGGGTACTTCCAATGTGTCTTCTTTTGATTTTATTCTTGGGGGTTATGGCACGCATCTTTTGAGCAATTTTACACCGTTTTTTGGGTATGATTTTTTAGCACTTCCGGGTAACGCTTTTGTAAAGGCATATGGAAGACTAGATTATGAATTTGCACCAAAAAACCATTTAATGTTCACGGCAAATTATGCCAACGTTGCAGATGATATTTTTAGAACGGGAGATTGGTTTGAGTTGCCAACTTACTCTGGTTATGGTGTTGGCTACGGATGGGAATCTTTCGTAGGACCAATGCAAATGCACTATTCATGGTCTCCGGAAGGCAAGACCAATAATTTCTTTTTTAGTCTAGGGTATTGGTTTTAACGTCCTTAGGTTAAGGATGCTGTTTTTTTTCCGATATTTGTGATGTATGCTACAATTAAGAGTTGATATTACTGCTCACCTTAGAGCCATGTGGTAAATAGCCAATTTTCCATAGTTCATGCTAAAGCGTGAACGGCGTTATTATTTTTTCGACTTTTTAAATTTTCAATTCACTAAAAACATATATCATGTCAACTTTAGACACTACCTCGTTGAATTTGCCCAAGGAAAATCCGGAAGCAGAAGATTTTCTTCCATTATTGGGTACGGATTATATAGAACTTTATGTAGGCAATGCCAAGCAAGCTGCCCATTATTATATGGCAGCTTGGGGTTTTCAGCCATTGGCCTATGCAGGGCTTGAAACCGGACTAAAAGACCGCGTGTCCTACGTATTACAGCAAGATAAGATTAGGCTGGTGCTTACCTCCCCGTTAAAATCTGGAGGAGATATTAATAAACATATAGATGCTCATGGAGATGGTGTCAAAGCTATTGCACTTTGGGTAGATGATGCTTCCAAAAGTTATCTTGAAACAACAAAAAGAAGTGCGGAAAGTTATTTAGAGCCTAAAACCATTTCAGATGAAGATGGGAAAGTAGTTTTGTCCGGAATACATACCTATGGTGAAACGGTACACATTTTCGTGGAACGAAAGGATTATCAGGGTGTTTTTATGCCCGGTTATCAGCCGTGGAATCCATACTTTAAACCAACGGATGTGGGACTTAAATATGTAGACCACATGGTGGGAAATGTGGGTTGGAACGAAATGAACAAATGGTGTGAGTTTTATGCCAAGGTCATGGGGTTTGCTCAGTTGGTATCTTTTGATGATAAGGATATCTCTACGGAATATACGGCGCTCATGAGTAAGGTGATGAGTAACGGTAACGGAAGAATTAAGTTTCCGATTAATGAACCTGCCGATGGTAGAAAAAAATCACAGATAGAAGAATATATAGATTTTTACAATGGGGCAGGTGTGCAACATATGGCATTGGCTACGGATAATATTGTTGAAACGGTTACGGCCTTAAGAGATAGGGGTGTGGAATTTTTAAAGGTACCCTCTAGTTATTATGAAGATGTGCTGGATCGTGTAGGAGAAATAGATGAAGATTTAGCACCTCTAAGTGAATTGGGAATTCTTATTGATAGAGACGAAGAAGGGTATCTATTACAAATATTTACCAAGCCAATCTTGGATAGACCCACAATGTTTATTGAGATTATTCAAAGAAAAGGAGCTAAATCATTCGGTAAAGGAAATTTTAAAGCACTTTTTGAGGCTATAGAAAGAGAACAAGAGTCTAGGGGTACACTGTAAATTTTGTCTTGCGGATTCTTTAGTTCGGTTTTTAATGGTAGAACAGGTGATTTTGCAGGTAAAAATGGTGTGTTTTGGGCCTAAATTAGAGGTCATATCTTAATGAATTGCCAAATTTAGAGCTGTAAGCAAAAATAACTGTTAATGTAATAGTTAAAGTAAGTTAAAACGGTTTTTGGTTTAAAGGTTTGCCTTAAATTTGTAGGCGTAAGGGGTGGTTCCCTTACAACTTTAAGTATTGGTTTTTCATAATTTAAAGTTTGGTTGGTTATTTAGGAAAAGCCCTGACATGAAATGTTGGGGCTTTTTTTTTAATCCGTAGTTGGACCTGTTCGGTTCAACACCAGTTTAGGATTTTTAATGTAGATGAAATCCTATGAAAATCATTAAAAAAACAGAGCTGTGTAATGCATACAATACTTTGGAATAAATTTTGTTTAAGTAATTGTAAGCCCTTAATATGATATGAATGCGTTTTGTATTTTTATCGTAATACTACAGCTATGAAAAAAGCCTTTGCATTACTTTTCCTTTTCACATTTTTTTCTTCTTACTCTCAGAATAGTAAGTCGGCCTTTGATGCCGGTGAGTGGCTTAAATTTAGAATGCATTACGGTTTTCTAAACGCTAGTTATGCAACGCTACATGTTAAATCTGATATAATTGATGATGTACCTGTGTATCATGTTGTAGGTAGGGGAGAGACTACCGGGTTTGCAAGTGTGTTTTTTAAAGTAGACGATACATATGAAAGTTACTTTGGTAAAGAAGACGGTAAGCCATATAGATTTATTAGGAAAATAAACGAGGGTGGGTATACCAAGGATGTAGAAATCAATTTTGATCATGAGGAAGATAAAGCCGTTCTGAATGATAAAAAGCATAATAAAAAGTATAATTTTGAACTACAGGATAGTATTCAAGATTTGTTATCCGCATTCTATTACCTTAGAAACAACTATGATCCTAAGGATTTGGTAAAGGGTGAGGCCGTGAAATTGAAAATGTTGTTCGATGACGACGGTATTTTCAACTTTAAGCTAAAATATTTAGGTACAGAAGTGCTTAAAACTAAGTTCGGTAAGGTAGAATGTTATAAATTTAGGCCTTTGGTACAGTCCGGTCGAGTTTTTAAGGAAAAAGAAAGTCTTTCGCTTTGGGTTTCTACTGACAATAATAGAATACCTATTCGCATTCAGGCAGATTTGGCGGTCGGATCGATAAAGGCGGACCTTGACGGATATAACGGACTAAAGCATCAGTTCAAGATAATAATGGATTAAAACCCTAATGAGAGATAAAGAGCGAATAGATTCACAAATTTCAAAACTAGAAGAGAAGTACAAAGATTCCGGTCAGGATTTAAGTTCTTATTTAGATGGGCTTCTTTATCAACGTTACCTCACCTATTGGGATTATATTCATTTAGACACCCTATTAAGTCTTCAGGTGCCCCGCACCTATTTTCCGGATGAGGAAATTTTTATCATGTACCATCAGATTACAGAGTTGTATTTTAAGCTTATTCTTCATGAGCAAAAGCAGTTGGTGGATGATAAATCTCAAAATATAGATTTCTTTATAGAAAAGGCAAGACGTATCAATAGTTATTTTAAGGCTTTGATATCTTCTTTTAGTATTATGATAAAAGGTATGGAGAGAGAACAGTTTCTTCAATACCGTATGGCATTGCTTCCGGCCAGTGGTTTTCAGTCGGCACAGTACCGTATGATAGAGATTTATGCCACACCTTTGGAAAATTTAGTACACCATACAGAAAGAGATTCCTTTTCCTCGCAGAATAGTATAGAAGAGCTTTATGAGGCAATATATTGGAAAAAAGGAGCCACTGACTTAGCTACGGGAGAAAAGACATTGACGCTCAAGCAGTTTGAGTATAGGTATACACCTCGCTTGATCAGAATTGCAAAACAGGTGGAGCAGAATACCATTTATCGGAAATACCTGCAATTACCTGCTGATAAGAAAGATAATAAAGAGCTAATAGAAGCGTTAAAGACATTGGATATGAATGCCAACGTAAATTGGCCTTTAATGCATATGGGGTCTGCTCATCGTTATTTAGGAAAGGATAAGGAACAGATAGATGCTACAGGAGGAACAAATTGGAAGGAGTATTTACCGCCCAGTTTTCAGAAAATCGTGTTCTTCCCGGAAATCTACACAAAACAAGAGTTAAATAATTGGGGTAAAGAATGGGTAGACCATATCTTTAACCCGGATAAGAAACATACAGATTAGCATGAATAAATATTGGGGCCTTCTTTTAGTTATTTTAGTAACCATTTCTTGTAAAGATGATAAACCTGTTCAGAAAGAACCGGTGCAAATGGCGTCAATTGTTCCAATTGAAAAGCCCGTCATGAAGCAATTTGGGTTTAACTTAAATGATTTTACCGTGCAGTTAGATACGGTAAAGAGAGGTGATAGCTTTGGTGAATTAATGCTTCAGCATAAGGTAGACTATCCTAAAATTGCTAAAATTACCCAAGAGTTTAAAGATACTTTTGATGTTCGCAAGATTCGTGTGGGTAAACCATACCTCATTCTAAAATCTAAAGACACCACGGAAGCGGCCCAAGTTTTTATTTATGAAAATGACCCAATTAATTATACGGTCGTTGATTTAAGAGATACCGTAAAAGCATATAAAAATAAAAAAGAAGTGACCTATGTGGAGCGTGAAGCTTCAGGGGTTATTGAAAGTTCATTGTCTCAGGCTATCTTGGAACAGGGCATAGATTATACAGTTACCAATAGCTTATCTGAAGTTTATGCTTGGACCATTGATTTCTTCCGTCTTCAAAAAGGAGATAAATTCAAGGTAATTTATAAAGAAAAATTTATCAATGATTCTATTTATGCCGGTGCCGGCCCTATTGAAGCTGCATATTTTGAGCACAACGGCAGACCAATTTACGCTTTTGCTTACGAAAATGATTCCTTAAAAAATATTGTTGATTATTTTGATGAGGAGGCGAACAACCTTAGACGTACCTTTTTAAGAGCTCCGGTTCAGTTCAGTAGAATTTCTTCACGTTATAATCTAAAACGAAGAATCCGTTATTACGGAAATAAAATTAGACCTCACAGAGGTACGGATTATGCCGCGCCAAAAGGAACACCTATTTTGGCCACTGCAGATGGTACGGTAACGGAATCTACAAGAAGAGGAGGTAACGGAAAATATGTAAAGATCAGACATAACGGAACTTACTCTACGCAATACCTGCACATGAGCAAGCAAAATGTAAAGCGAGGAGAATTTGTAAGACAGGGAGATGTAATTGGGTGGATCGGAATGACAGGTAATACTAGTGGTCCCCACGTTTGCTATCGCTTTTGGAAAAATGGAAGGCAAGTAGATCCTTTAAGAGAGGAGCTGCCCTTGGCCGAGCCATTGGATCAGTCTTTGCAACCGGAGTACTTCAACTATGTCAATCCAATAAAAGACCAGTTAGATTGCATGACATATCCAGAAAGTCCGGTACAAGAGGATATTCTAGTTGAAGATTTGGCATCTGCCGAAAAATAACGGCTCCTAGGGTTTTGGTTTAGAGTGATATGGTTTATTTTCGCCATAGACAATTGCTAACACTATAAAAAATCCAAAATGTCATTACATAGCACTAATCCTACTGAAACTTCTGCTTGGAAGAAGCTTTCTCAGCACTTTGAAAACACCAAAGAAGAACAGTTAAAAGACCTTTTTGCTTCAGATGCATCCAGGGCGGAAAAATTCACTTTAAAGTGGAACGATTTCTTAGTAGACTTCTCAAAAAACAGAATTACAGACGAAACTTTGCAATTGCTTTTAGAATTGGCCAACGAGGTAAACTTGGCGGATGCTATTCAGAAACAATTTGGTGGAGATGAGATCAACCAAACCGAAGGCCGTTCGGTTCTTCATACCGCACTTCGTGCTAAACAGTCCGATACCATTTTAGTAGATGGCGAGAATGTAATGGATGAGGTGTATGAAGTTAAAGAGCATATAAAGGAATTTACAGAAACTATTATCTCCGGAAGTGCAACCGGGTATACCGGTAAAGCTTTCACTGATGTGGTTAATATTGGTATAGGTGGGTCGGATTTAGGGCCTGCCATGGTAACTGAAGCGCTTAAATTTTACAAAAATCACCTAAAGCTTCATTTTGTAAGTAATGTAGATGGGGATCTTGTAAATGAGGTGTTAAAGGAACTTGATCCAGAGACTACGCTATTTGTGGTTGTTTCCAAAACATTTACAACTCAAGAAACCCTTAGTAATGCTACTACCATTAAAAAATGGTTTCTAAAACACGGAACGCAAGAAGATATAGCCAAACACTTTGCTGCTGTATCTACAAATACGGAAGCTATCTCTGAATTTGGTATCGCTGCTGAAAACGTATTTCCAATGTGGGATTGGGTTGGCGGTCGTTTTTCATTATGGAGTGCCGTTGGTCTCTCAATTGCATTGGCTGTAGGTTTTGAAAATTTTGATGAGTTATTGGCAGGTGCAAATGAAATGGATGAGCATTTCAAAACCGCTGATTTTAAAGACAACCTTCCTGTAACCTTAGCATTGATAAGTGTTTGGTACAATAATTTCTATGGGGCGGAAACCGAGGCTATCATACCATATACACAATATCTTAGTAGATTTTCTGCATATCTTCAGCAAGGTATAATGGAAAGTAACGGTAAAAGCGTAGGCCGTAATGGCAAGCGTGTAAACTATGAGACCGGTACTATTATTTGGGGAGAGCCAGGTACGAATTCACAACACGCTTTCTTTCAGTTGATTCATCAGGGAACAAAAATTATTCCAGTAGACTTTATTGGTTTCAAGAAGTCTTTACATGGCGATGTTGATCATCACAATAAATTAATGGCCAATTTCTTTGCCCAAACAGAAGCCTTAATGAACGGTAAGACTGGTGATCAAGTTCGTGAAGAGCTAGAGAGCAAGGGGATGAGTGAAGGCGAAATAGATAGGCTATTATCTTTTAAGATATTTGAAGGAAACAAACCTACCAACACCATCCTTATAGATAAATTATCGCCAAGAAGTTTAGGAAGCCTAATTGCACTTTATGAGCATAAAATATTTGTACAAGGCATTATTTGGAACATATTTAGTTATGATCAATGGGGTGTGGAACTGGGTAAACAATTGGCGGGTACGATTTTGAAAGACATTCAAGGTTCGGAAATTGCTGATCATGATAGTTCTACTTTGCAACTTCTAAAATATTTTAAGGGTTAGAATACCGTTTCCGTATTTTTTTTAGAACAATGGCGCAACATCTTATTTTTAAGAAGATGTTGCGCCATTGTTCTGTATATTCGCAAAGGGGTTATTTAACCTTCCCTTAACATTCGCAAGACCAAAATGAAGCACTTTTGCAGCAAATTGAGAAAACGTAAAAACTGAACAAATGAAAAAAATGTACTTCGCATGGGTCGCATTTCTAATGACGACCATCGCATTTTCACAAGCTACTATAACGGGAACCGTTATAGATGGTGAGCTTAATGAGCCATTACCGGGCGCAAGTGTTGTTATTCAAGGAACCACAAATGGTACCTCCACTGATTTTGATGGTAAGTTTCAAATTGATGTTACTGAAAGTACAGGAACTCTAGTAGTTTCTTATATTGGGTACACATCTAAGACGGTAGCTTTCACTGCTACTGGTAGTATAGGTTCTATTACTTTGGAGCCTGATGCAGAACAATTAGGGGAAGTTGTTGTTGTTGGATCTGGTGTTATAGATTTAGCAGAAGACAGAAAGACTCCTGTGGCAGTTAGTACGGTAACTAAAGGTGTTATTCAGCGAAAAGCTGTTGGTAATGTTGACGTTGCTGAAATAGTGAAAAACACACCTTCTGTTTATGTATCTGGTCAAACTGGATTTGGTGACGGACAATTGTTTATGAGAGGTTTCGATCAAACAAATGTTGCAGTACTATTGAACGGTCAGCCTGTAAATGGTATGGAAGATGGAAGAGTATATTGGTCTAACTGGGCGGGTATTGCAGATATAGCAAATGGTGTTCAGGTGCAGCGTGGTCTAGGTTCTTCAAAGCTGGCTATCTCTTCTGTTGGTGGTACAATGAACTTAGTTATGAAATCTACGGATAGAGAGCAAGGTGGATTTGCTAGATTTTTAACAGGAAACGATGGTTATTTAAAAGGAACTGTTTCTTATGATACAGGAATTAACGATAAGGGTTGGTCCTTTTCTTTGCTGTTAGATCATTGGCAAGCAGAAAATAAGTGGGCAGATGGAACATTTGGCTCAGGACAAACTTATTTTTTCTCTGTTGGTTATAAGCCAAATGAAGACCATTCATTTAATTTCTTGATTACTGGTGCTCCTCAGCAACATGGTCAAAGATGGTCACAAAGTTTAACTACAATAGAGGAGGATCCAAAGTTCAATCAACATTGGGGATATACTTCAGGTTTGAACTCTTCAACAGGATATTACACAGACGATATAGAATCTGAAAGAACCAATTTTTACCATAAGCCTGTAGCAAACTTAAACTGGGACTGGTTAATTAATGATAAGTCACAATTGTCTACAGTAGTATATGCTTCTGTTGGTAGAGGTGGTGGAACCGGAGATCGTGGTGATGGCCGTGTTAGAACGGATGATGGTCAAATGGACTATTACGGTATTGAACAGCAAAATTTAGCTGATCCTGATGGAATTGGGCAATCTGGAGATTATTTTATTCTTGATGATGGAGAAGAAGAAGGTAACTATATTCGCCGATCTTCAATGAACAATCATTTATGGTATGGTTTAGTAACCAACTACGAAACTGAATTGAATGAATATTTCGATTTTAATGTTGGTGCTGATTTTAGATTTTATACAGGAGACCACTTTAGACAAGTAACTGATTTTTATGGTTTAGATGGCTGGGCAGATGATAGACCAGATAATCTTGTTGTGACTGAATCTTTCGATTATAATCCTTGGTCTACACTTTTTGATTATGCGGATGAGGATCAGAGAATAGATTATGATTATTCTGAAACAATCAATTATCAAGGTATATTTTCCCAGGTTGAATACTCTAAGAATAAATTCTCTGCATTCTTGCAAGGAGCTGTATCTAATCAATCTTATGTTAGAGATGGTAGATTGGTTGGTCCTGGAAAGTCTGATAAATTGAATAAAATAGGATATAACCTTAAAGGAGGTATGAGTTATGATGTTAATGAAGAATTTACTTTGTTCGTAAATTCAGGTCATTACTCTCGTCAACCTTTCTTGGATAATGTTTTTAGTAATATTCGGTATTCTAATGATTTAGTTGTGCCAGATGTAGATAACGAGGAAATAACAAGTGTTGAATCTGGATTTAGGTTTAATAAAGGAAACTTTAGAGCAAACTTTGACTTTTATTACACGAATTGGGATAACAGAGTTATTCTAACTACAGGTACTGAAATGATCGATGGAGATGAGGTTGATGTTAATAACTTCAGAAGAGGTGTACGCCAAGAACATAAAGGTGTAGAATTAGATCTTAAATATAGGATAGCTAACAAATATAACTTAGGTGGTTATATTTCTGCTGGTTCTTGGAATTATAGAAGTATTGATAGAATCGATTCTTATAGTGATGATAGCGGAGAATTGCTTTCAAGTGTAACATCTGGTAATGATTTGAACAGTGTGGACGGAACACATATCACTACTGCGCCTCAAACTACTGCAGGTTTAACTTTTGATGGAGAAATCTTTAAAGGTTTGAGAATAGATGCCAACTGGAACTTTTACGAAAGACATTACCAAAATGATATAGATTTCTCAGGATCTGATATAGAAACTCAAGACAATGGGATATTACCTTCTTATTCGTTACTTGATGCTGGAATTGAATATGCATTCATGTTTGGAGAGAATAAGTTAACTCTTAGAGCTAATGGGTTTAACTTGTTAGATGACATTGAGCTTCAGCAAACAGATGATTTTGGTTATTATAATACAAACGGATTCACATGGAATGCGTCTGTTAGATATGATTTCTAAGAATAGAATAACTTGTATACTAAAACCCTGCCCATCGGCAGGGTTTTTTTATGCCCAAAAATCAGTACATTTAAACCTTAAAATATATCTATTATGTACGAAGTTATTCAGGTGGTTCACTCTTATTTGGCCTATGTTGTGCTTGCGCTTTTATTTTTTGCCGTTGCTAATGCTATTATGGGCTGGGTAGGCAATAAAATGTTTACTATGGAAAAGGATTTGCGTCTAAGTCTTTTTACATTGATTTTGTCTCACATTCAGCTGTTGGTGGGCTTGATACTATATTTTGTTTCGCCAAGTGGGCTTCAAGCTATTCAGGCCTTGGGGATGGGCGGTCTTAATTCTGCATCAAGATTACTGGCAGTAGAACATCCGTTCATAAATATTATTGCTATCGTTCTAATTACGGTGGGTTGGTCGCGTCATAAAAAGTTTGTTGAAGGCGATAAGAAGTTCAAAAGCATCGCAATTTTTTACGGTCTTGGATTAGTACTTATTCTTAGCCGCATTCCTTGGGGGCAATGGCTTGGTTAAATCAATGGCCATTCAACCAGGAACATTAACTAAACCAACTATATGAAACAGATTTTAGTATTAGTATTTACACTCTTTACAGCTCTTACATTTGCTCAGGAGAAAGAACTTTTTAATGGAAAAAATTTAGACGGCTGGACGGTCTACGGAACTGAAAGGTGGTACGTAGAAGATGGGCTTCTAGTTTGCGAGAGTGGTCCTGATGAACAATACGGATATTTAGCTACGGACAAACACTACAAAAATTTTGAACTGTCCTTAGATTTTAAGCAATTGGCAGACGGTAATAGTGGCGTGTTTATTCGTTCTACCGTAGAGGGTACAACAGTTAGTGGTTGGCAAGTAGAGGTTGCGCCACCGGGGTATTTCACGGGTGGTATTTATGAATCCTATGGTCGTCATTGGTTGGTGAAACCTGCCCCTGAAAAAGACAAAGCTCTTAAAATGGGTGAATGGAATACTATGAAAATACGTGTAAATGGAGACAATGTTACTTCATGGTTAAACGGTACTGAAATGGTTTCCTTAAATGATGAAAAAGTAGGTGCAGGTGACGGCTCTGTAATACTACAGATTCATGACGGTGGAGGAATCAAGGTACAATGGAAAAATATTAAAATTAAAGAACTGAAGTAATTTTTGTGTTCTTAAAATATTTGAAGCGGCCTGTTCAGAATCTATTACGAGCAGGCTGCTTTCATTTTTTATGCACAGGTTTTATGAGATACATATAGACGGGAAAGTGGTCTGAATAGCCGCCAGTATAGCTTCCGCCGGCATACGTTCTTTGTGGGTATCCTTTGTATTGTCCTTTTTGCGAGATTAAATATGGTGCGTTAAAGACATTGGCTTTCCAAAATTTATAATTGCCAACTTTAGGGTTTAGAATGTTTTCGGTGAAGAAGATTTGGTCAAATAAGTTCCATTTGTCTCGGTAGGCGAGTGAGCCGACACCCTTTTTGTAAAGTCTTTCCATGGGGTTGTATAAACTCATACTATCTAATTGCTTAGCTTTTCCAACGGTCTTCAGTATTTTTTTGAAGCTATCGTTGTTAGGGTCGTCATTAAAATCACCCATACTAATGATTTTGGCATCAGTGTCTAAGCGTTGGACCGAATCTATAATGCGTTTACTAAGCTTTGCCGCTGCCATTCGGTTGGGCTTACTTCTAGCCTCACCACCACTACGGGAGGGCCAGTGATTTACCATGAAGAAGAATTGCTCATCATCTAACAATCCGCCTACAATGAGTTGGTCTCTGGTGTAGTTTCTTTCATCGTCATCATTTATTAAAAGTAATCTGTGGCTTGCGGAAGAAGTAGGTAGAAACACAGATTTTTTGTACAAGAGTGCCACGTCAATACCACGTTCGTCAGGTGAGTCATAATGGACTATGCCATAATCTTTAGTAATTAGGTTTGGGTGATTGATCAAGTCATCAATAACCTTACGGTTTTCGACTTCACAGATACCAATAATGTCAGGAGAGGTTCTGCTTTTATCAGAACCTATTTCTGATAGTACGTAAGAAAGATTGTCCAATTTTTTATTATAACGTTCCTCGGTCCATTGATCTTTTCCTTCCGGTGTTCGGTCATCATCAAATATTAGGGTGTCATTCTCCGTGTCGAACAGGTTTTCTAAGTTATAGAATGCAATTGTTCTAATTCGATACGATTTATTTTCTTGGGAATTGACCCCAAATGAGAGTAAAATGAAAATTGCTACAAGTCTAAAATTCATATAATCAGATAGATGTAAATACCAATTAACGAAAAAACGATGGATTTTGTAGGTCTTTCTTGTCAGATACTTCATGTTTTCGATATCTTGACCAGGATTACCGACCATTAAACCCCCGTTAATGCGCTTTCCTTTTGTAGCCCTCTTTTTTCTTATATGGCAGTGTACTGTTTGGGCTCAAACGAGTCATTCTATTGAAGGGGAGATTCTCTCGCTTCGGTCAAAACTGTCTATTGTAAATGCAAAAGTTAGCTTGGAAGGGCTAATGATTTCTTCCAATTCCAATGATAAGGGAAGATTTGCTTTATCTGTTCCAGATGCGGGTGAGTATATTTTATCCATAGAAGCTACAGGTTATATCGTAAAACGTTTGCCTGTTTCTGTAACGAAAGAGAGGCTTGATTTAGGAACACTTTTGCTAGATCAAGACCTGCAAATTGAACAGTCGGACAATCTTATTTCTCTAAGCGATTCAGAATTGTTAGATGATGAGGTAAGCTCTAATTCATCGGGATTGCTGAGGGCAACACGCGATTTGTTTCTCAACAGAGCGGCTTTTGATTTCGGTCAGGCATTTTTCCGAGTTCGTGGTTATGACTCGCAAAATGGAACTGTATTGCTGAATGGTATTTCAATGAACAAGTTTTATGACGGCAGACCGCAATGGAACAACTGGGGCGGCATGAACGACGTAACTAGAAATCAACAATTTACGAATGGACTTGAGGCATCTGATTATACGTTTGGTGGTATTTTGGGGAACACCAACATAGATACCCGACCTTCTGGTTTGAGGCCGGGTACGCGCCTTTCTTCGTCTTTTTCGAACCGAACCTATGCTGGGCGGTTAATGGCCACATATACTTCAGGCGTTCAAAAAAATGGCTTAGTATATAGTGTATCCGGTTCAAGAAGATGGGCAAAACAAGGTTATATAGACGGAACTTTATACGATGCGTTTTCGTTGTTTGGTGCTATAGAGTATCAGATTAATGAACAACATAGTCTAAATGCTACAGCTCTGTGGGCTTCCAACCGGCGAGGACGTTCTTCGGCAATAACGGAAGAGGTTTTTGAGTTGGCAGGGAAGAAATACAATCCCTATTGGGGAGAACAAGATGATAAGATTAGGAATTCTCGGGAACGAAAAATAGCGGAACCCATTTTTATGCTCAATCATTATTTTAACTCGGAAAAGTTTAGTTTAAATACTGGAATGGCCTATCAATTTGGCACAAATTCTAGAAGCCGCTTGGGGTACTATAAAGCTCCAAATCCTGACCCAACATATTACCGTTATCTGCCTAGTTTTTACATTAACAGCCCCGTGGGTGCCAATTTTATCAGTGCAAATACGGCAAAAGAAGGTTTCTTGAACAGTCCTCAAATGGATTGGAACCAAATTTATACCGCTAACTCAAATGGGCAGGCTGCTTATGTGCTGTATGATGATGTTGCAGATGACACTCAGATAAGTGTAAATACAATAGGAAATCTAATTTTGACCGATAGGCTCTTAGTTGATTTTGGTTTCACCTATAAAACCATGAATTCAGAAAATTATGCCAGAATCAATGATTTGTTCGGTGCTGATTTTCATTTGGATATTGACCCTTTTTCAGAAACCCTAAATGATAATACCGGTCAGGTAGAGAAAACTGAAGGTGATATTTTTAATTATAAGTACCTAATGGATGCTGATCAGTTTGAAACGTTTGCCCAACTTAGGTACAATCAAGAAAAGTGGAGTGCTTTTATTGGGGGTAAGTATATGACCACCGGTTATCAACGTGAAGGCCTTTTTGGCAATGATCGCTACCCAAATAATTCTTTAGGTAAGGGAGAGACTATTAGTTTTAGTACATACGGAGTGAAATCGGGTTTTACCTATAAGGTAACGGAAAGGCATTGGTTATCTGCTCATGGGGCATATATGAATAGGCCTCCAGTGTTGCAAAACGTATTTATCAACCCTAGGGAAAATAATAGTATTGTTCCTAATATCCAAAGCGAAACAAATTCCACTTTAGACCTTAATTATTATTTACGCCTTCCAAAATTGACAGGGAGGCTGACAGGTTTTTATACCCGTTTTCAAAATACAACAGACGTTAATTTCTTTTTTGTTGATGCGGGTGTTGGGTCGGACTTCGTGCAGGAGGTGCTTACAGGTCTAGATAAGCTTCATATGGGCACGGAACTGGGGTTGGAGTATCAATTGTCGTCAGCGGTAAAACTAACCGCTGTGGCTGCCGTAGGTAAGTATGTGTATGCAAGCGACCCTAATGTTGCCATTAATTTTGATACGGCAGGAAGGGAAGAAGACCTTATCAATTTAGAAGGAGCGGTAAACCTGGGTGTCGCAAAGGTTAAAAATTATAAATTGGCGCAAGGTCCACAGCAAGCCTACGCAATAGGTATTGAATATCGCGATCCAAAATATTGGTGGGTGGGTGCTACAACAAATTACTTGTCAAATAATTATGCCAATATATCTACTCTTACTAGAACCCGAAGTTTTTATTTGGACCCAGAGACAAATCAACCATTTCCGGAGGCCACAGAAGAGAACGTTAGTAACGCGCTGGCCCAAGAGCCATTAGATAATTTTTACTTACTAAACCTAGTAGGTGGTAAATCTTGGTTGAGAAAAGGAAAATATATTAGTGTTTTTGCAAGTGTCAATAATCTTTTTGATGCAGTGTATCGAACGGGAGGTTATGAGCAGAGTAGGAATGGCAATTATGGTCAGTTCAAACAGGATAATTTAAGTGGTACGCCATCCTTTGCACCTAAATATTGGTATGGTTATGGACGCACTTATTTTTTGAACTTGGCATATAGTTTTTAGTATAGAATAGATGAGAAAAAGGTTTAACTTCAATAATCTGGTTTTTGTTTTGTCGGTTTTTATAACCGTATGTTTTTGTGGTTGTGTAAAGAGCCGTAACTACGAACAGTTATCAAATGATTGTATATCGGACCTGATGGCTAATGCTACCTTTTTAGAAGTGAAAAGTCTTTATAAGGGCGATACTTTCCAAATACAAGAGGATTTGATTATTGAGGGGTATGTGGTTTCTTCGGATGTAGATGGGAACTTTTTTAGTGTATTATATTTTCAAGATAGTCCCATGAACCCAACCGAAGGATTCCAGATAGAAATAGACGTTAGGGACTCACATTTGTTTTATCCGACAGGAACAAAAATCGGAATCAAATTAAAAGGCTTATATCTGGGAAAGAGTAAAGACGTATTTAAACTTGGGGCTACGTTTACTTCTTTTGGAAATGTTTCCGTAGGCAGAGTACCTGCTGCAATAGTTGACGAACATGTTTTTAGGATCTGTAATGAGGAAAAGATGATGGAGGAGCCTACGCTAGTTTCAATAGCCAATATTAATAAAGAGCTTACAAATACACTAGTGAAATTAACGGATGTAGAGTTTAAAGAAGAGGAGTTGGGAAAAACATATGCAGAAGAAGGAGTGGAAACAGAGCGTGTTCTAACTGATTGTAACGATAATGAGATTGTTGTTGTAAATAGTGGGTATTCTGATTTCCAAGCCCAAATTCTTCCAGAAGGCAGAGGGGATTTAATTGGTGTTTTGTTGCGAGAAAATGATGAGTATAGAATAAGCATACGAAGCACTTCGGATATCAATTTCAGCCAAGAGCGTTGTGTTGAATTGATAGATGAATTTACCTCTGAGAATATCCTTATTTCGGAACTGGCGGATCCTGATAATAATGCTTCGGCCAGATTTGTAGAACTCTTTAATGCATCGGAAGAAGATTTGAGCTTGAAGGGTTGGAAATTAAAACGGTATACCAACGCAAATACCGAGGTCAGTTCAGAAATAGATTTATCAACATTATTAATTAAAGCCAAAAGTTATTTGGTGATTTCGGCAAACAAAGAAGAGTTTGAAACCGTTTATGGATTTGCTCCTGATCTGGGGGTGGGAACCAATAGTCCAGCAGACTCAAACGGCGATGATAATCTAGAATTGGTAGACCCTTTTGGAACTGTTATAGATATTTTTGGTGTGGTCGGTGAAGACGGAACGGGAACCAACCATGAATTTGAGGATGGCAGAGCGGTACGGAAACAAGAAATAGTAAAGGGTACTGCAATTTATAATATGCAGGAGTGGAATATATCTAATGATACTGGTGGGGCAGGAACTACAAATCAACCTAAAATGGCACCGGATGACTTCTCTCCCAAGAAATAAAACTTAAATCAATTTTACAGAAGAATTTTCTCTAGTTGATCAGCATAAATGGGCTTAATAAGATAATTGCTTTCTAGGTTAAAGCTTTTTGCGGTTTCTATGTCTTTAGGGTTTATTGAAGAGGTCATCATGTAGATAACGGGCTCTTTTTTGTCCTTTGGCCAGATTTCGCGCATTTCGGAAATAAAATCCCATCCGCCCATGATAGGCATATTAATATCTATAAGGATCAGTGAAGGCAACTCGGTGTTTTGAGTAATCATTTCCTGAACGCTTTCAATGGCGTCAAGTCCATTTTCATAGACAATTGGTTCAGAAGGGAACTCTAAGGCTTGCATGGCGCGCTTTAGCCCAAACACAACTATTGCATCGTCATCAACAATGCAAATTTTATCAAATTTGGTCATTTACTTTTGGGGTAAACAGGGTTAAATTTTCATGAAAGAAATGGCTCTCATGAAGGTTTAAAAATAAGCAAATGCTTTTAGCTGCCAATGCTTTGAAGGATATTGTGTAAATCCTCTATTGAAATAGGTTTTAAAATGTAATTATTGATAATCTCATATTCTTGAATTCTTGTAATATCCCTGGGGTCAACGGAAGAACTTATAATGTAGATGGTAATCTCTTCGCTATTGTTATTGGGTAGCTGAACAAATTCATCTAAAAATTCCCATCCGTTCATAATTGGCATATTTATGTCCAAAAAAATCATAGGAGGTAATTCTTCTCCTTTTTCGGTCCTCTCTTTTAGACCCTCATATGCCTCTAGGCCATCATTGTAGACAATGATTTCGTCCGTGAAATTCACCTCGTTCATTATGCGCTTTGTGCCATAGATAAAAATTGGGTCATCATCTATAATGCACACGCTCTTAATTTTAGAAATTGTTATACTCATGTCAATGGTTTTTCAAAATATAATATAAATACACTACCTACATCTACGGTGCTCTCCACCTCAATTTTACCGTTCATGGCCTCCATTTGATTTTTTGTGATGAAAAGTCCAATTCCCTTGGCATCTTTGTTACGGTGAAAAGTTTTGTACATACCAAACAACTTATCGTTATGCCGCTTTAGGTCTATTCCCAAGCCATTGTCCTTAAATGAGACTTTAATGTGACTTGATTTTCTCTCTGAACTTATTTGAATTAAGGGAGGTCTTTCCGGAGAACTATATTTGAGGCTATTGGTAATTAGATTTAAAATAATACTGTCTAAATATGCTGGAATGCCCTTTATAACAAGGTCTTTGGGGACATTTATCTCGCAAACGGCTTTTTTTTCCTTTATAATTAGATTTAGATTTTTTTCTACGGCTTTAATAGCTTCATAAAGGTTAATGTCCTTCATTTTTTCAATAGCACCAATTTTCACCTGCACAACTTCATTAAGGTGCAAGATGGTTTCATTAAGACTGTCCGAAGCACCGCGGAGCATTCCCAATAGATTTTTCCGCTCGTTATCGCTCCTTTCTTTTACAAGAAAATTGGTGAGCATAGATAGGTTGCTGGAGTGGGAGCGCAAGTTATGGGATACGATATGGGCAAAGTTTAAAAGACTATCATTCTGTTCCGTAGTAATATCTACTAAGCGGGTTAATTTCTTTTCATTTTCTATCTGCGGGGTAATATCCGTAATCTGAGAAATGAAATGTAAAATTTTACCGTTAATGTTTCTAACTGCGGTTACCGTTAATATTCCGTGAATAACACTGCCGTCCTTATGGAAATAGCGTTTACCTATCTGGTAACTGGGTATTTCACCGGCAATGGTTTGGTGAAGTAAATCTAAATCATTCTGTAAATCTTCGGGGTGGGTTATTTGCTGAAAAGTTAATTTAAGAAGCTCCTTTTCTTTATAACCTAGACTAGAGCAAAGACTTTGGTTCACTTTGATCCATTTGCCAGATATACTTACAATGGCCATACCTGTATCCGAATTTTCGAATGCGCCAAAAAATGACTCTTGACTCTTGGCGAGCATCATTTGGCTATTCTTCAGCTCCGTAATGTCCCAATTGGTACCTGTCATTTTAATGGCTTTCCCATTAGAATCTCTTTGGGTAACCGCTGTGGCCTTTATGAATCTAACTTCTCCGTTGGGCCAGATAACTCTAAATTCGGTGTCAAAATCTTTTTCTCCGGATATGGCCATGGCAATCTCTTGGTCCCCGCGCTTTTTATCATCAGGGTGTAGACCGGCCTGCCAGGCTTCGTACTCACCGTTAAAATCATTTTTGTTAATTCCGTAGAGGCGGTACATATTATCGTCCCACACGAGTTGGTTGTTTACCATGTCATAGTCCCAAATGCCAACATTGGCTCCTTGGGTAGCCAAAGCTAACCGCTCACTAACTTTGCTTAGGCTAAGCTCGGTTCTCTTTTTTTCGTCAATATCTTGGAAGGTACCGTACAGGCGTTCACATTTACCATCAGTAAATACAACTTCTCCTTTAGCGCGAACCCAGAGTTCTTTTCCCTTTGCCGTAACAATTATTAGTTCTGTATCCCATGGGGTGCCATCGGCAATTCCATTGCTGACCAGATTGGTGATTAAATCTCTGTGTTCTCCTTTTTTATAGAAGTTAATACCGGATTCTAAGTTAGGTTCGTAGTCCCTAGGTACTTCATGTATATCCTTGGTTATGTCGGTCCAATATATATTATTGGTAGTCATATCTAGTTCCCAGCCACCTATTCGGGCAACCTCTTCGGCCTTGGCATAAAGTTCTTCGCGTCGTTTGGTTTCGGTTACATCTTCTAAAAGAACAATAAGACCTCCAATTTTTTCATCGGAATCTGTCCAAGCACTTATTTTCCATTTTATCCATTGTTCATTGCCATTGGGGTAAATGAATTTTTGACCAGAATTCATATTTTTGGAGCCATTTTCTAGGCATTCTTCAAATATGGGTTGTAGTATATTTTTGGTGTGGGGTATAACCTGGTAATAATTTTCGCCGATTATAGATTCGTAATCGGGGCAAAAGTCATTTAGCCAGACTCTAGAATTTCCTGCAAAGCGTAGTTCAGTATCTAAAATAGCAACTGCGCTGGGGGAATCTTTGATTAATGAGGTTATCGAAAGAGTTTGCAATTTATATTCGTTTTATCGTAAAAATAGGTTTTATCTATCTAATGTAAGTATGAATAGGATGCATTGTGTTATACGTGTAAGGGATTTTAACAAAAATTACGGCAATAATATACGAAAATTCTCTCAAAATTACATCTGAATAATTCGTTTTAACTTCATAAGAAGGTGTTTTCCTATTTTTTCCTTTGGTTCATTTAAAAAAAGTTTTGTTTTAATCGATTAATATATAGTGAAAATCTATTTTAAAATAATCTTTTAATATTGATTATCTATGCTCTAATTGCCCCTTATAAGTATCTTTATACAATAAATAGTACTGATGTTCAGTATCATAGGTAGGAAATTTGAATTAAGAAAATGTTGATATAATAAAAGAGTGGAGCAGCAGTATATACCATGGCTCTTTTGTTTAAATTTATAAAATGAACGATGTCGGAAATTTATGTTTTGGACAATTGAAAAGCAGTAAATATTTTACGGATTATGAACGATAAATTTTTTAATGAAATACGCTTGGGTAACCTCAAAGAGGTGAGTTCAATGCTTAATGAGAGTCCTGAGTTGGTAAATGTTACTGACCAGAGAGGTTCTACGCCCCTTATTTTAGCAACCTATTACGATCAAATAGAAACAGCAGAACTCTTACTTGAAAAAGGAGCAAAAATAGATGCAATTGATGCTTCTGGTAATACTGCTTTGATGGGGGTTTGTTTTAAAGGTTTTTCCGGGATAGCACAAATGTTGATAGATAAAGGGGCCAATGTAGATGTGCGTAATTCCATGGGAGCAACAGCCCTTATTTATGCAGCTACGTTTAAGAGGGTTGAGATCGCCAAATTGTTGAAGGACAAAGGAGCGGATACAACTGTCAAAGATGCTAGAGGCAATACGGCATTAGATCATGCAAAGATGCAAGGTGTTCCTGAGCTCATAGATTTGTTAAATACTCAGGATTGATATTCAGCAAATGGTGAGGCAATTAGATAAGATAAAGCGTATAAAAGCTCTGGCAGAAACAGGTCTTGTTTATGCCGAAGATGAATATCATCGCGAACGGTATGAGGAGCTAAAAGAAATAGCGTTAGACTTGTTGGCTTCTGTTGCTGATCGCCCTATAAATATCTTGAAGGATTTCTATATGCCGGTTACTGACTATCCCACGCCCAAGGTTGATGTACGGGGACTAGTGCTGAACGAAAAAAATCAAGTTCTAATGGCTAAGGAAAGTATTGATGGCAAATGGACCATACCCGGTGGATGGGCGGAGGTAGGTTACCCACCATCAACATGTGTAACCAAGGAAATTGAAGAGGAGACGGGATTGCATACAAGTGTAGTGCGGCTCTTGGCGGTATATGATAAGCAGTCACATCCGCATCCGCCACAGCCCTTTTATGTCTATAAATTATGTTTTTATTGCCAAGTTGCCGGAGGAGAGCTCAACCATGGTTTTGATATGCAAGGAGCTGCTTTTTTTGATCTGGATGACTTGCCCCAACTTTCAAAGGACCGTATTTTGGAATCACAATTAAAGCAACTACATGCCATGGTAGTGGAAAATAAAAAGGATGTATATTTTGATTAACTTTTTCTATGGATGAACAGCTTAAAGTGGCCTTGGTACAAACCTCATTGGTATGGGAAGACCCACAAACCAATAGGGAAGACCTGGGCTTAAAAATTGATGCTATTTCTTCGGATGTTGATTTGATTATACTTCCGGAGATGTTTACTACCGGTTTTACCATGTCTCCTCAAAATATTGAGAAAGATGAAGGGCCGCAAACCTTAATCTGGATGCAGGACAAAGCCAAAGAAAAAGAGGTGGCCCTAATAGGAAGTGTAGTCTTCCACGAGAACGGATCGTATACAAATCGCCTTTTATTTGTTGAACCGGACGGAAAAGTTTCAATCTATGATAAGCGCCATACCTTTACTCTTGCCGGTGAAGATAAAGTGTATAGGGCAGGCAATGAACGGCTGATCGTAAATTATAATGGATTTAAAATATGTCCTATGGTCTGTTATGATTTACGTTTTCCTGTTTGGGCCAGAAATACCGAGGATTATGATGTTTTGGTTTATGTAGCCAACTGGCCAGAACCTAGAATTACCGCTTGGGATACGTTACTAAAAGCACGTGCCATAGAAAACATGGCCTATTGTATTGGGGTAAATAGAATTGGCTCGGATGAAGTTGGTCACAAGTACCCAGGGCATTCAGTAGTGTTTGATAGTTTGGGGAAGGATTTGGTATTTTCCTCAAAGGAAGAAATTGTAACCGCTACATTAGCAAAGAAACATATTGAGGAAGTCCGTAATAAGCTTAAGTTTTTGAATGATAGAGACCACTTTAGTCTGGAATAATAAATGTTTGTTCCATTTCCCAGTTGGCACGTACTTCAATTACATCGGGGTAGTAGCTTATTTTTTCAGGTTGTTGCTGTTTAAGAAAATTACCTGTATCCCATTTTCCATTGCCGTTAGTGTCAAAAATTACCCGAACCAAATACTTTGATGGTTCTAGATTATTGAATTCAAATACTTTTGGCTCTTCTGCTGTAATCTCCCGCTTCAGCTTTCCTTGTTCATCGGTTAATTGAACAATTATTGGATAATCCGCACCGGTAATATTGAATCTTAAATTACCATAATCAGCATAACTTCCAGTAGATAGGTAGTAGGAGGTAGTGTCGTTCGGTTGTTCAAAGAAATCTGTAATGGCGCCAGGCAGTAGGTCCAACTGGTAACTTTGATTTGGTTCAATAGCAAAATTAACATCAATTTTATTCTCTATGGTATCCAGTTTGGTGGTGAAATCCACCGCCAGGGAGTCTTGATTGGTTATGAAAATAAGTGTAGAATCTATTGAACTGATAGGTGTTGTGGACGAAATAAAAAATGGGTCGTTAAAATTAAGCGAACCGTTTTGATTGGGATTCAATCTCATAGAGTCAATCTCTACCTTTCTGTTTTTAACAGTGAAGGTGTCAGTAATTTGCAACCTTTCATTTGTGGCCGTAAAAACAATGGAATCCATTTCATAAGGTGTGAACCAGAAATTGAGGGTGTCCTTATCTTTTTCTTTGAGTATTTTGGTCTTGACAGTATCCGGTATGGAGGTTATAGGTTTTATTTCCACATCGCTGGCATCGCCATAATAACCAAAAATAATCTTGTTTTGAGCCACTAGGCTTGGTACGGCCATGCTGTAATTAGGTACTTCTTTGAAGAGCGTAAGTACGTAAGTAGAATCCGTAGGCAAGTTAATGGTGTCTTTTAGAAAAGCTATTTTATCCACGTTCTGATCGAACATATTGTTCTTGGCTTCGTCTTTAAGGGCAAAAAGCTTGTACTGTCCTTCCTTTAAATTCTTAAGTTTAAAAATAACCGCACTATCTAGAGTGTTTGTAATATAGTTTGGCGGTCTTTTAAAAATGGTAGAATCAGTATAGGCCGTATCAATTTCATAGAGCATAACACTTATAAAATCATCCGCTTTCTTCTTAAAGGCATCTTTTACCGCTCCGGTCAGGTCTAAGGAATCAATATAATCTCCGGTAGAAAAAACATAAGTCAAAAAACTACTAGGGTTTCCTTCATTATTGTCTTGTACACTTTGACCGAAATTTAAGGTGTACGTAGTGTTTTCCCGTAGGGTATCCTTAAATTTTAATTCTACGTATTTACTGGCACCTCCCTGCGGTTTTATGTCTGGTTGATATTTTAAAGGAGGGGAAACTATAAGTTGTTCCTGAACATCCGTAAGTTTAATGAACTCATCAAAATATAGCCTAATGCGGCTAGCCTTAAAATTGGTGGTCATACTGTCCGGTTCTGTTTTGGTCAGAGAAGGAGGGGTAAGGTCTTTAGGGCCTCCACTTGGGCTACCTCTACGTGCACATTGCCATAAAACGGCAACTATCATAAATAAAAATAGAAAGGTGAAAAACCGGCGGACCATATGACTAAACTATAGCACAAAGAAACAACTAATTTTCTTTAATTCCATACTTATGGTACCACGGCCATACTGGTAATGTAAACTGTAGTATTTGGAGCTTGGGCGAGTACGCGGGCACAAATTTCCATAGTAGCTCCCGTAGTGATGACGTCATCTACGAGAAGTATGTTTTTGCCTTTTATAGCATTGGGGTCAGACAAAATATAAAGGTCTTCAATATTTTGCCATCTTCCTATTCTTCCCTTTTTTGTCTGCGTTTTTGTATTTGCGGTTTTGATCAGAATGGTATCTGAGTAATCTGTGTTTAAGTGAAAAGCAAGGCGTTGGGCAAATGAAGAAACCTGATTGTATCCGCGTTGTCTAAATTTTTTCTTGTGTAGCGGCACCGGAATAATAATGTCAATAGAATTGTGAAGTTCTTTATTTTCTTTTAGAATCTGCCCATACCAATCGCCTAAAAAGGAGCCAACTTCCTCTTGATTTTTGTACTTTAAATGGTGAATAAGCTCTCTAACAATCCCGTTTTCGGAGAAAAAAAGCATTGAACTTGCTTTTTTTATGTTAATTCTGCCATAAAATATACGGTCAACAGGGTTTTCATCGTTAAAAGTATAATCGGTAAGTGGCAAATCGTTTCGGCAAATGGTACAGATGAGTTTCTCTCCTCTGTTTAAATGAACATTACATCCAAAACATACCCTTGGTGCTAAGACCGAATTAATATCATTTAGTATATTTGCTAACATTTTAAAGACCAAACTTTTGCCCTAGTGCAACCTACTTAAAAGCCCCACACGCCCCAATGGACGTTCAAGATACTAAATTTAACTACAAAATAATACTTGCTGCACTGGTTGCGGTTATCATAGGTATCTTGATAGCATTTTACTATAGCTATGCGCAATCTAGAAGTCAGATCGTTTTCTTGGAACAGGAAAAAGAATTGTTGGTAAAGGACCTTACCATCATGAAAACTGATGTTGATAGACTCTCCGCTCTTAACGAGGTAAATGAAATTGAGCTGGAAAGTTCAAAATATAGGGTGCAACAATTGTTGGATTCTGTGGGTCGTTTAAACTTCACGGTAGAAAAGCTTAGAGAGTATAAAACAGAACTTCGTAGATTGGAAGCTAAGAACGACAGTTTAAAGCTCAAGAATAATTTCTTGAGATATAACAATATGTTGCTATCCGATAAGTACGAAGAGACAAAGAAGCAAATAGAAGTTTTAAGAGGAAAAAGTAGTTCTCTTGCAGAAGCGGAAGCCCTTCAGAGAAAAAAAATAACGGAGTTAAACAAAGAACTCAAATCAAAAAAATATTTGGCGTTACAAAATACGGAAGGTAGTGGCTTTAGGTTGCGTTCCGGTAAACCTATCAAAACAAATAAAGCTTCATTAATAGAAAAGCTTCGTGGTTGCGTTACCGTTGCTGCAGATGGTCATGAGTTAAATGCAAAGAAGGTTATTTACTTTCAGTTTTTAGATTCCAATATGAGGGTGATTGAGGATAACGCAAATACAATTGCCGTAAATGGTAATATTTACAGTAAACGAGTAGAGTTTACATTTAGCGGTGAGGAGACCAATGTGTGTGACTTCATTACCTTGCCGCAGGGTTCTTTAGGGGAAGGTATCTATAGATTGAACGTTTTTGAAAACCAGAAACTTCTATCTTCAAGTGAATTTGAACTAAAATAAATTTTTACCGATTGCCCTAATATTCTATTTTTGCCGCATGGCAAAACAAGAAGACGATTTTAAGAGGGTAATTTCCCATGCAAAGGAATATGGTTATGTATTCCAATCCAGTGAAATATATGATGGGTTAAGTGCTGTTTACGACTACGCGCAGAACGGTTCGGAACTCAAAAAGAATATAAGGGAATACTGGTGGAAAGCTATGGTTCAGCTCAATGATAACATTGTTGGGATTGACGCTGCTATTTTTATGCACCCTACTACTTGGAAAGCTTCGGGCCATGTTGATGCTTTTAGTGACCCGTTAATCGATAACAAGGACTCCAAAAAGAGATACCGTGCAGATGTGCTCGTTGAGGATTATGTGGCCAAAATCGAAAATAAAATTGAAAAAGAGGTAACCAAAGCAGCAAAACGTTTTGGGGATAAGTTTGATAAAGAGCAGTTCTTGGCTACAAATCCTAGGGTTGTTGATTATCAAGAACAAGCAACTTCTATTCTAAAAAGGTTGGGAAAATCTTTGGAAAGGGAAGATTTAGAAGATGTTAAAAAACTAATTGAAGAGTTAGATATCGCTTGCCCAATGTCTGGGTCTAAGAATTGGACGGAAGTAAAGCAGTTCAACCTTATGTTCGGAACAAAATTGGGAGCTACGGCAGAAAGCGCCATGGACCTTTATTTACGTCCGGAAACCGCACAAGGTATTTTCGTAAACTTCTTGAATGTGCAGAAAACGGGTAGGATGAAAATTCCTTTTGGAATAGCCCAAACGGGGAAAGCATTCCGTAATGAAATAGTAGCACGTCAGTTCATTTTTAGAATGCGTGAGTTCGAACAAATGGAAATGCAATATTTCATTAAACCGGGAACACAGCAAGAATGGTACGAAAAATGGAAAGAGAACCGTATGAAATGGCATCTTTCGCTAGGTCTTGGCCAAGAGAATTACCGTTTTCATGATCATGAAAAATTGGCACATTATGCAGATGCTGCCGCAGATATAGAATTCCGTTTTCCTTTTGGATTTAAGGAACTTGAAGGAATACACTCTAGAACAGACTTTGATTTATCGAGTCATGAGAAATTTTCAGGTAAGAAATTGCAATATTTTGACCCTGAAACTAGAGAAAGTTATGTGCCGTACGTATTGGAGACCTCAATAGGTTTGGATCGTATGTTCCTAGCTGTTTTTTCTAACTCTTTACGAGATGAGGAACTGGAAAATGGTACGGTCAGAACGGTCTTGAAATTACCTGCTGTTTTGGCACCTACAAAGGCTGCAATATTTCCATTGGTGAAAAAAGATGGGCTTCCTGAAATTGCTCATAAGATTATTGATGACCTTAAGTGGGACTTTAATGTGGTGTATGATGAGAAGGATGCCGTAGGGCGTAGATATAGAAGGCAAGATGCCAATGGTACGCCTTTCTGTATTACCGTAGATCATCAAACGGTAGAGGATAATACGGTAACCATTCGCCATAGAGATTCTATGGAGCAAGAGAGGGTTGCTATTACCGACTTAAAAGGAATTATTGCCCAAGCAGTTGATATGAGAAGCTGGTTAATGAAAATGCAGGAGCAAGAAGTCTAGATTTTAATTGCTAGGCTTAAGCTGCTATACCAATTTCTTCCATTTCCGGGATAAAAATATCTGGGTTCACTGCCGCCAAATCCTGTGGCATTGATAAGTACGGATTGGGCATATTGAGTGTCAAAAATATTATTGATACCAAAGTGCAATCCAAAATTGAACCTATGGGAAACCTGTTTTCTGTATCCTAGTTTTGTGTTCCATACATTGTAAGAGTCACTGTACAGCGTATTGGCATCTGTAAGGGAAATTTCATCAACATATTGGTGGGTGGTGTTCCAGTAAAATCCAGTATTTGCCTGTATTTGCAATCCGGAATTAAATCTGTGTTTTGGCACCCCGGTCAAAGGGTTTCCAGAGAAATCATTGTCTCCATCAATAAATTCTACAAAGCTAAAATCGCTTAAAGTGTAATTTATAAATGGTCGTATTTTAAGCCAAGAGGAGATAGAAGTGGTATAACTCAACGCTAGGTCTATACCTTGGTGTTTAGTACTTCCCGCATTTTTGCCAACATACTGATCTTCGCCAATGCGCTGGTCTACCAATAGATTTTTGATGTCCATATGGTACACGGCCATATCTACATGAAGTTTTCTTTTGAAGAAGTAAAGTTGACCACCTAGTTCGTAATTAATGCCTGTTTCCTGTGCAATATCCGGGTTGATTACTCCTTCTGGTGTCAAAGACCTTTCTAGGCTTGGATTTGAGAAACCACGGCTTATATTGGCATAAACTTTATAATTCTGGTCAAAGTCATAGTTGAGGTTTAGACTAGGCAGGGCAATGACATCAAAGTTCCTTTTTGCATTTTTGTTGTTGGCGCCCGAATTGAATTTATCCCTAAAATCGTAATGTGTTTTGTTAATGTTAAGTCCTATTTGCGCTGTAAATTTATCATTTAAGGGTAGTGTTAAAGTGCTGAAGGCGTTGAATTTTCTACGAAACTCTTTATTGTCGCTTAGTTGTTGCCCAAGTAAACTGCCATTTCCATTATTGTCTTCGTATAAATTTTCAAACGTGCCCCAATTGTATTCGTCTTTATATAATTCAGCTCCAAAAGTGTATTCTGCTTTTTTCTGAAGAAAATCAAAACTTCCTAGAAAGCGTGTTCTAAAGCCATAGCCATTAGTTATTTCATCCAGAATGTTGAACGGCCTGGGCTCATAATGATCAAGATAGGTGTAGAAAACGCTAGTTGTATTTTCTAATTTTGTACTGAATTTATGCTGAAATGACAATCCTGCTAGTGTATAATTGTTGTCTTCAAAACCTTGGGCGGACTTCCAAGTAAAAGCAGCTTGTTTCGGGTCTTCTTCTATGGCAGATTTACTTATGGAACTTGGTATTTGAGCAAAATAGTCAATATGGTTCAGTAAAAAGGAAATTTTGTTTTTAGGGTTGATTTGGTATGAGGTGTTAATGAGAACCCCATCACGCTCAAACTTATTGTTCTCACGGTACCCGTCCGTTTCCATATGTCCGTAACTAACTTTTAATGAAAGTTTTGAGTCTGAATGGGAAAACATAAGATTGTTCTTTTTCAATCCATAGGAACCTAAGGTAAAATTATTTTTAAATTGAGATTCTTTATTGGTATTTTCTGGAGAGTGCAAAATGATAGCGCCACCAAGTCCTGAGCCATAGGCGGTTCCTTTAGGGCCTTTAATTACTTCTATGCCTTCTAGGTTTTCTAGGTCGTACGCTTCAATGGTAGAAGTCCCGGTGCCATTGGTCAGGGGAATCTCATTATAGTAAAGATTAAGCTTGTCCGTTCCGTATTGCGCGCGGGCACCAATGCCCCTTATTGTAATTTTATTGGTGTTTAAAGCTCCCGAGAGAACAAATACACCGGGTATTTCGTTTATGGCGGATACCATATCAACAGGACTATAGTTTTGAATATTTTCTGAGGTTACTTTTGCCGAAGCTATAATGCCGGTTGCTGTTTTGGGTAAAACCGTATCTGTGATAGTTACACCTTCCAAACGGGTAATACTATCTTTTTTTGATTGGCTCTGAGCGTTTGTAAAATGTACACATATAACTGCTAACAGGACCACAAAAATATATCTCATAGGTGATTATTTATTTGAAGTGGCTAAAATTAACAAACTCACAGGGCATCTTTGCACACAATGCTTATTTTCGTAACGCAAAAAAACAAAAGACGTGAAAATAGTATCCTACAATGTAAACGGCATCCGTGCCGCAATTAACAAAGGTTTTATAGAATGGTTGCAAACTGTTGGGCCTGATGTGGTTTGTCTACAGGAAATAAAGGCAATGGAAGAGCAATTAGATCTATCTCTTTTTGAAGAAGCGGGGTATGCCTATAATTATTGGTTTAGCGCTCAGAAGAAAGGGTATAGCGGTACTGCAATCCTATCAAAAAAACAACCGGATACCATTCAAAAAGGAACGGGTATAGATTATATGGATTTTGAAGGCCGAAATATTAGGGCAGATTTTGGAGATGTTTCAATAATGAGCATGTATTTGCCCTCTGGTACAAATTTAGCTCGGTTGGATCATAAGCTAATGTACATGGCAGATTTTCAAAAGTATGCGGACGACCTTAGAAAAACACGACCTAACCTAATTGTTTTAGGCGATTATAATATTTGTCATGAAGCTATAGATATCCATGACCCTGTGCGTAATAAAAATGTTTCCGGGTTTTTACCTGTAGAACGTGAGTGGATAGGTGGCTTTATGGAAAGCGGATTTATTGATAGCTTTCGTCATTTTAACAAAGAACCTGATAATTATACGTGGTGGAGTTACCGGGCAAATGCCAGAAACAACAATAAAGGATGGCGTTTGGATTATGCCATGGTTGCAGAACCATTAAGAGATAGATTAAAAAGATCGGTAATCTTGTCAGAAGCAAAACATAGCGATCATTGTCCTATTTTAGTTGAAATTGATACGCCTTAAGCCAGTGAATCGGTTGTATTCATTCCTATTGAAATAAGTATTTCGGCGAATTTTAGAGAACAATCGGTAAGGGGTTTTTTGTAACCCTTCAAATTGCTTAAATTTGGGCTTTTTGAAAAATAGCACCCCAAAATACCCCAAAGAATACATGAAAAATACTACCCTACCCTACACTGATATAGAAGTCAGTAAAATTTGCCTTGGTACAATGACCTGGGGCAAGCAGAATACGGAAGCAGAAGGTCATGAACAGATGGACTATGCCCTTCAAAAAGGAGTTAATTTCTTTGATACGGCAGAGCTCTATCCTGTACCTGCGCATCCTGACCGTCATTCTGCCACCGAAAAAATCATTGGAACCTGGTTTAAGAAAAACGGAAACCGCGATAAAGTGGTTCTGGGAACTAAAATCGCAGGTAAGGCCGAGTTTACAAAATTTATACGGACCAACGGATTTTCTCCGGATGCCATACGTAGTGCCGTTGAAGGTAGTTTAGAACGGTTGCAGACAGATTATATTGATTTATATCAATTGCATTGGCCTGAAAGAAATACCAATTATTTTGGAAAAAGAGGATATAAACATGACATCTCTGACCATTGGAAGGATAATATTCACCAAGTGTTGGAGACCATGCGAGATTTAATTCGCGAAGGAAAAATTAGACATGTGGGTATATCTAATGAAACGCCATGGGGAACTATGCGTTTCTTAACGGAAAGCAAAGTGCATGCTAGTCTTCCGCGAGCTATAACCATTCAGAATCCATATAGTCTTTTAAACCGTCAGTTTGAAGTAGGGCTTTCAGAAATTTCATTACGTGAAAAAATAGGTCTTTTGGCTTATTCCCCAATGGGTTTTGGAACCTTGTCCGGAAAATATTTGGGCGGTATGAAACCTGCTACGGGCAGGATTACGCTATTTCCTAATTACAGTAGATATAGTAGTGAGGCAGCAGTTAAAGCAACCGAACAGTATCATGACCTAGCGGAGAAACACGGACTTTCTATGGCGCAAATGGCTCTGGCTTTTGTGAATACAAGGCCATTCGTGACCAGTACCATTATTGGTGCTACATCAATGAAACAATTGCAGGAAAATATTGCAAGTATAGACCTAAAATTAAGTGAAGAAGTGCTTGAGGGTATTGAGGCAATACATAATTCTATTCCTAACCCTGCGCCATAAACGGAAACAGACATTATGTTCTTTTTAAAAGTAGGCTTCGGTCAAATTATAGTAATAGTGGCAGTAATCTTAATTATAATGGTTACTGCCCGTATTCTGCGGGATAAGAGATAAATAGTTGTGTTAATTAGCTTGGTTAGCCAAATAAGGAGCTGACCATATCCTCTATTTTTGCAACAAGATGGATTTCTATTTTTGTGTTTTTTAAGGCGATTTTGTTGTTCTTGGAAACATAAATAGAGGTGAAGCCTAATTTCTCTGCCTCCGAAATTCTTTGGTCAACTCTTTGTACAGGTCTAATCTCACCTGCTAGACCAACTTCTGCGGCAAAACAAACTCCTTTTTCTATAGGAATATCTTCGTTGCTGGAAAGTATTGCGGCAATTACGGCAAGATCAATGGCGGGATCATCTACAGAAATACCTCCAGTAATATTTAAGAAAACATCTTTCGCTCCTAATTTAAAACCTGCTCGTTTTTCAAGTACTGCCAACAGCATATTCAGTCGCTTGGCATTGTAACCTGTGGTGGAGCGCTGCGGAGTTCCATAAACTGCCGTACTTACCAAAGCCTGTATTTCTATCATAAGAGGCCGCATACCTTCTACAGTAGATGCTATGGCCGTTCCGCTTAGGCCTTCATCGTTCTTGGAAATTAATATTTCAGATGGATTGTTCACTTGGCGCAGTCCACTACCTTGCATTTCATAGATTCCAAGTTCTGCAGTTGAGCCAAATCTATTTTTCAGAGAACGTAGAATGCGATACACATAGTTGCGATCACCTTCAAACTGTAATACGGTATCAACCATATGTTCCAAGATTTTAGGCCCGGCTATGGAACCGTCTTTGGTAATATGGCCAATGAGAATAACAGGTGTATTTGTCTCTTTGGCAAATTTGATAAGTTCTGCGGTACATTCCCGTATTTGGGAAATACTCCCGGCAGCAGATTCTATATAATCGGAATGTAATGTCTGAATTGAATCGATAACAACAATATCCGGTTCTGTAGATTCTATTTGTTTAAAGATATTTTGGGTCTTGGTTTCTGTAAGTATAAAGCAGGTTTCGCTATTCGGATGAATTCTATCCGCTCGCATTTTAATCTGTTTTTGACTTTCCTCTCCCGAGACATATAAAGTTTTATACGGAAGTTTTAAGGCTATCTGTAGAAGCAATGTACTTTTACCAACACCAGGTTCACCGCCTAACAAAACTAATGCGCCGGGCACTAGACCGCCGCCCAATACGCGGTTGAATTCCAGGTCAAATGTATTTAGCCGTAGTTCCTTATCCGTGCTGATTTCATTAACACGTAAGGGTTTCGCTATTTTTTTTAGGGGAGTTGTATTGGCCTTCCAGCTTGTTTTTTCTTCCTTTTGAACAACCTCTTCAACTACAGTGTTCCATTCTTTGCAAGCGGAACATTGTCCCACCCATTTGGCATATTGAGTGCCACAGTTCTGGCAGAAAAATGCGGTTTTTGTTTTGGCCATATCTTAGTTTGAAGATTGGCCTAAAGGTAAAAATTTGTTTGATATTTATGCGGATATGTAGCTTGATTTAGTATCCAAAATCAGCCTTCAAAGCATCTATTTTCTCTAAGGCCATTTCTTTGGTCAAGAAATCTATTTCATCCATGGCGAAAGCTTTTTCAAAGGTTTTGAACGCTTTCTTAGGTTCACCTAATTGCTCATAATATTCGCCTTCAAAATAAAAGCCCATCATAGTTTCAGGGAATTCCTTTTTACAAAGGTCTGAAAGCGGTTTTAAAGACTCGGTATCTTCTTTTTTTCGGCATGCAGCATAAACGGCCATGATATCGTTAAGGTCAACCGTTTTTTTAAATCCGAATAAATCTTCAATACTCTGGTATTTGTTTTCTAGGTACTGAAAAACAGGGTCTTCTGAGGTTAGTATTTGTTCTTTGTATTCTTTTGGGCTAATAGGCTTGAACATGCCAAAGATATTATCAAAAGCCTTTCCTAGGCCATAGGTGGCTACAGAAATATGGTCGGCACCATCATATTGCTGAAAGTTATAATGAAGCGATTCTTTTTCGATAGCTTTAATAGCTTGGTTCATTTGAAGAATTCTGGGCGTGTTTTTGTTCTTTTCGCCCTCAACGATCAATTCATAAAAAATTTGTTTGTCAAACGCTGCCAAACGTGACGGAACCCTGGTTTCCATCTCCGGAGCCAAAGTAGGGGAAATATTTATATACGCATTGAAAAGCGAATTCTCCTTAAAGAGCCAGTAGTTGGTAAAGTTGGCTGTTATGTCATAACCCACAATCATTTTAAATGGTGCGGTACTGTAGTTAAGGTCAAGGTATGGTATGATTTCCATTCCTAAAAACTCAAAGAATTTTTTTGCCTTTTCGGAGGGAAGTCCAGAGTCTGGTTCAAAAGCGCAATCGTCAAAACGGATACTCTTTTTGCTTTGCTCTATACCAACAACAATACTAGCTGGCATGCCATGAAACTTATGGTAAAATTTAGCGTTGGCAACTACTTGGTCAAAGAGATATTCCCCATCTAGTACAACAATTAGGGGGTATTTTTTTTCTTCATCATAATCTTCTGGAAAGTAGTATTTTACATCGCGTCTTTCCTGTAATTTGAACGATTCAAAAATCTCTTGTGTGACTTGTGCGTTTAGAGAAGCGCATAGTAGGCATGCAAAAAAAGTAAGTTTGCGTAACATGGTTCAGTTTTTGGGTACAACAAAACCTTATCGGTTTCTGTTGAATAACGGTAATACCAGAAAAGATATTGCCCCAAAAACGACTATCATTAGAGTTTGTGCTATCCACATAATCCACCCAAAGGCATCGCCCGAGACAGCACTAATACCAAAAATGGTTAATGCACTGCTTACGGCAATAGGATAGAGGCCGATTCCGCCATTGGTGGCGGTCATGGCAAACGATCCTGCTACAAAAGCTACCATCAACTCACTTAAGGAAAGGCTAATGGTTTCCGGAACGGTGAATTTAATAACCCAAAGCATGCCAATATAACAGCCCCAGATGAAAAGAGTATGTAGTACAAATGCCCATTTCTTTTTCATTTTAAAAATGCTAAAAACACCTTCCATAAGACCTTTTACGAAGCCTTTAATTTTAACCGCTATGGCGTGCGATGATTGTTTAATGAAGATAAAAAAGAAGACAAGTCCAATAATTCCTGCGCCCATTAATATTAGTAAGCCTTTCATATTGAATCCTTTTTCTTGTAAAAAGCCTAAAATACTGTCTGTTTGAAGTATTAAGGTTAGACCAATGATCAATAGTAGCATAATTACATCAATAACGCGCTCCGTTACTATGGTTCCAAATCCTTTTTCAAAGGGTACGTCTTCATAACTGGTGAGTGCGGTAGCTCTTAGTATTTCGCCTGTTCTAGGGATGCCCAAGTTGGCAAAATATGCCATTAGAAGAATGAATACGTTATTAATGACCTTGGGTCTGTAACCTAGGGGTTCCAATAGAAAATTCCAGCGAACGGCTCGTGAGATATGCCCGAGCATACCTAAAAAAATGGAAAGGCCTACCCAAAGAAGGTTTGCTTCCTTTATGTAAAATAATATCTGTGTTCTGTCTTCTGGTGAGGTCTTTTGGTAGGAATACCAAACTAAAAAAACTCCCAAGACGATTGGGAGTGCTGTTTTTAGTACCTTTTTAATATTTTCGTTCAAGGCTATTTTAGCAAATTGGTTTGCTCATTAGGGAAAACTAACGAAGGATTAAATGTTTTGGCTTCTTCAATATCCATTCTTCCGTAGGTAATCAAAATAAGAATATCGCCAACAGCTACTTTTCTGGCCGCAGCACCGTTTAAAGTGATTTCGCCACTATTTCGTTGTCCCGGAATAGCGTAGGTTTCTAGCCGTTCGCCATTGTTATTGTTAACAATTTGCACTTTTTCGCCTCTAATAATATTGGCTGCATCCATTAAATCTTCATCAATGGTAATGCTACCGATATAATTTAAATCGGCTCCAGTGACTTTTACACGGTGAATCTTGGACTTTACAACTTCTATTTGCATGTGACAAAGGTAATTAATTATAGAGCAATATTATCTATTAGTCTAACGCCATCGGCATAAACGGCAATAAAAGCTCTATATTTTATATTTTCTTTTTTTGTTGTGATTGGGCTTAGGGTTTCTACATCGGCTATTTCAATATATTCCAGTTCCAATTTTTCCTGTTCGCCAAACTTTTCTCTAATCCAATTCAGTACATAATCAGCACTTTTCGTGCCAAATTTTTCTTTGGCAGTGAGGAGTGTATGATATATGAACGAAGCTTTTTGTCGTAGTTCTGGAGATAATCTTTCATTCCGTGAACTCATAGCCAGGCCATGGGGTTCCCTTACAATTGGGCAGCCCACTATTTCTACGGGAATTTGTTGTTGTTTTACAAGCTTTTTTATGATTTGTAGCTGTTGAAAATCTTTTTCCCCAAAGTATGCCCGGTTTGGTGTTACTAGTAATAGGAGGGCTTCAACAATAGTGCCTACACCGTTAAAGTGGTCATCTCTAAATGCACCTTCCATAACCGTATCCAAGCCTTCAAAATTATATTTTTTGGCTTTTATCTTTTTGTCATATACTTCGTCTGCAGAGGGAGAAAAAACAAGAATGTCATCTGAAACACTTGAAAGTAATTCCAAATCGGCATCAAAAGTGTGCGGATATTTTGCTAGATCCTCCTTATTATCAAACTGTGTAGGGTTTACAAAAATACTAACTACAACGGTCTCATTTTCATCAACGGCCTTTTGAACTAAAGAGGCATGCCCCGTGTGGAGTGCTCCCATAGTGGGTACAAGTCCTAATCCATTGGTTTTTGGCAGGGTGGAAATATGGTCTAAGAGTTCTTTTTTAGTTTTGAATACCAACATAGGTTTGGTTTAAAAGCGAGCAAACTTACTATAATTACGGCTAATCTGTAGAATTTTTGTAATTTTGCAGCCACGTTGTACCAAATAAATAAAAAAACATTGCATATATGAATGGCAAAAAGATATTGTTCGTGTCGTCGGAGTTAGTACCCTATCTTCCACAGAACGAAGTTTCCCTAATGTCTTATGAAACTCCTAGGATGGTAAATAGCAATGGCGGCCAGATACGGATTTTTATGCCAAGATATGGTAATATAAACGAACGTAGGCATCAGCTTCATGAAGTTATTCGTTTGTCTGGGATGAATCTCGTTATTAATGATATGGATATGCCTCTGATAATAAAAGTGGCCTCCATACCTCGCGAGCGCATTCAGGTCTATTTTATAGATAATGATGAGTACTTTAAGCGCAAAGCTACGTTTGCAGATGCAGATGGTAATTTGTTTCCGGACAATGACCAGAGAGCAATTTTCTTTGCTAAAGGAGTTGTTGAAACGGTTAAAAAGTTAAACTGGTCCCCAGATATAATTCACGTTCATGGATGGATGGCTTCTTTGTTGCCTTTGTATCTAAAGAAGTATTATGCAGACGAGCCATTGTTTGATGCCAGTAAAATAGTTACTTCAGTTTACGGTAAGTCTTTTGATGGTGAGCTTGATTCTGATATGATCAAGAAAGTTGCTTTTGATGGCATATCTGAAGATAGTATTGAGGCGTTAAAAACTCCTACCTATAATAATTTGTTAAAGATAGCCGTAGATCATTCTGATGCCGTTATTTTAGCAGCGGAAGAAATTCCGGAAGATTTACAGAGTCATATATCCAACCTAGAAAAACCTGTGTTGCCGTATGTTTCCTTGCAAGAATTTGAGGAGGCGTATGCCAATTTTTATAACACTGAAGTTTTAAAATAGCCCGAATGATTTTTTTGAACAGATTAAAGCTCCCTGCTCTTGCAGTAATAGTATTGGTCACCATCTTTGCATCTTGTGAGGAAGACTTAACAACCGTTGGTTCTGGAGTGGTTGGGGGTGAGCCGTTCAAGAATAACAAGGCGGTTTATGATGTTTTTGCCTATAATAAAAAGATAAAAGCAGTATCGACCAATAGATTGCCAATTTATCAATTGGGAATTTATGATGATCCGCTCTACGGGAAAACAGAGGCACAGGTAACTACTCAGGTTTTACTTCCTAGTGGAAATCCAACTTTTGGAGTAACTACACAAACAAATGAAGATGATCCTTCTAGTGTAACTCAGATTCCTGAAAATGAAACTATAGATTCAGTTTACCTTTATATTCCATTTTTGACTAATCCTACGGGCGATGCAGATTTAGATGGACTTATTGATGAGTTGGATGATTTGCCTTTAGACCCTAACAGTGATACTGATGAGGGGGGGTTGACGGATAGTCAGGAAAACTCAAGGGGCTCCAATCCCCTTGATGCGTCCGATGATACGGATGATACCGATTTTGTAGCGAATCAATTTGCTAAAACATTTGACCTAGATAGTATTTATGTGGATGGTCGTTTGTATAGCGATAATATGCCTAACCCAGGTTTTAATTTAAAAGTTCAGAGGTCCACTTACTTTTTAAGAGACCTTGATCCTTCTGTAAATTTTCAGGAAGCTCAAGAGTACTATTCTTCTCAAGAATTTGCCCCAACCTTTGTAGATGAAGTTATTTATGATAGTGAGGTGAGTTCAGAGCCCATAGTTATAAGTAGTGAACAAATACCTTTGCGAAAAACTGATGACGAATCCACGGAAGATGTTGATGAGTCCACTCAATTTAGCTACTTGTCTCCCGGCATTCGCGTAGCATTGGATAAAGTCTTTTTTCAAGAAAATATTTTAGATAAGGAAGGTTCAACGGACCTTGAATCTCAGGCAAATTTTAAAGAGTTTTTACGGGGGTTGCATTTTTCAGTTTCTTCCGGAGGCAATGATGTTATGTTCTTGTTCAATCTTAAATTGGCCAATATAACGGTTTCGTACAGCTATGATACGGCAGACAGTGAAGGTGTCGTTACTGCTAAGGGAGGTCAAACAGATTTGGTCCTTAATTTTTTAAGAGATTCTTTTACTTCAACGGGACAACTTGCTTCTACGGATGGAAACGCGGTTAACACATTTGTTAACGAGGTTTACCCTCCTGAAATAACAGACAAGTTAGACACGGGTGAAAATGCATCAGAGATATATTTAAAGGGTGGTGCGGGAACTTTTGCTGAAATCAAATTGTTTGATGAAGTGAATGGCCTAGAGGTTATTAATGAGATAAAGTCAAATAATTGGATTATAAATGATGCCAATCTTGTATTTTATGTTGCAGATGAAAATTTAGGTGTTGAACCACCACGGCTTTATTTATTTAATTCTGAGACTAATGCTATATTGCCTTTGTCCGCTACCGATGCAGACGGTCTTTCTGAGGAATACGGAGGGATTATCGAAACCTCTAGTGATGGTGAAGGGGTGAAGTACACGGTCAATGTTACTACGTATATAAATAATCTTGTTCTAAATGATGCGGACAATGTTACGTTAGGCCTTACTACTACGCCTAGTTTGTTTTTAGGTACCGTGGCAAATGCTATGTTGGAGAACGGAGAAGAACGGGAGTTGCCGCTTGCAAATACGTTGTCCCCTTTAGGTACGGTGTTGTATGGTAGTGCGGTAGATGCTAACGAAGATAAAAAGTTGCAGCTTGAAATTTTCTATACCGAAACCAACTAATTTTTATACAAAACAACTACTCTAATTTTATTTGCGTGAAGTTATACTTGTAGATGGTAAGATTTTCCTTACTATACCAATTAACGATATTTTTCGTTTTATAGGTGTGTTTTAGGGGGATTTGGCTAGCATCTATTACATTTGCGCTAAAGTATTTATTTTCCCCAACTTAAATTAACTTATACAGTATGTGTGGAATAGTAGGTTACATAGGTCATAGAGATGCCTATCCGATTATCGTAAAAGGTTTGCAACGTCTTGAATATAGAGGGTACGATAGTGCCGGTGTTGCAGTATATGATGGCGAACAAATAAATTTGGCAAAGACCAAAGGCAAGGTGGAGGACCTTAAGAAAAAGGCGGAAAGCACTATTTCATTAAAAGGAAATCTTGGTATAGGCCATACACGTTGGGCTACACATGGTGTCCCAAATGATACAAACTCTCACCCTCATTACTCCAATTCTGGCGACTTGGTAATTATCCATAACGGGATTATAGAAAATTATGAATCCATCAAGAAAGAGTTGGTTAAAAGAGGCTATACTTTTGAATCTGATACAGATACCGAAGTTTTAATAAACCTTATTGAAGAGGTTCAAAAAACCGAGGATGTAAAGTTGGGTAAAGCTGTTCAGATAGCATTAAATGAAGTAGTAGGTGCATACGCTATTGCTGTTTTTGATATTAAGAAACCAGACGAGATTGTTGTTGCAAAACTTGGTAGTCCATTAGCCATTGGTGTTGGTGAGGACGAGTTTTTTATTGCTTCGGATGCTTCTCCTTTTATAGAGTTTACTAATAATGCAGTTTATCTTCAAGATGAGGAAATGGCCATTGTTCGATTAGGAAAGGAAATCAAACTTCGTAAAATAAAGAATGATGCAGTAGCATATCCTAATATCCTTGAACTCAAAATGAATATAGAGGAGATAGAAAAAGGGGGTTATGATCACTTTATGCTTAAGGAAATATATGAGCAACCAAGAGCAATTTTGGACACCTATAGAGGTAGATTAAGAGCTGCGCAAGGGCTAATAAAAATGGCCGGTATTGATGAGAACATAGAAAAGTTCATGAATGCCAATCGTATAATTATTGTTGCTTGTGGTACATCTTGGCATGCAGGTTTGGTTGCCGAATATATATTTGAGGACTTGGCAAGGATACCTGTAGAGGTGGAATATGCATCTGAATTTAGATATAGAAATCCGGTTATAACAGATAAAGATGTTCTTATAGCCATTTCGCAATCGGGTGAAACGGCAGATACTTTGGCTGCTATAAAATTGGCCAAGGAGAAAGGAGCATATGTGTTTGGCGTATGTAATGTGGTTGGTTCTTCTATTGCAAGAGAAACAGATTCAGGTGCCTATACGCATGCAGGGCCTGAAATAGGAGTAGCATCAACTAAGGCTTTTACTACTCAAATCACGGTACTTACACTAGTAGCCTTGAAACTGGCAAAAGAAAAAGGTGTTTTCTCCCAGTCTAGATTTCATGAATTTTTGACTGAACTGGAAACTATTCCTGCAAAAGTAGAAAAGGTTTTAGAGAGCAATGCGCTTATAGAAATCATCGCGGATGTATATAAAGATTCTACCAATTGTTTGTATTTAGGTAGGGGATATAACTTCCCTGTTGCTTTGGAAGGAGCTTTAAAGCTTAAAGAAATCAGTTATATTCATGCTGAGGGGTACCCTGCAGCTGAAATGAAGCACGGTCCCATTGCTTTGATAGATGATCAAATGCCGGTTTTTGTTATTGCTACTAAAAAAGGGCATTATGAGAAAGTGGTTAGTAATATCCAAGAGATTAAATCTAGAAAAGGAAAGATTATAGCTATTGTAACTGAAGGAGATACGCAGGTTACAGAGTTGGCAGATCACGTTGTGGAAGTTCCTGAAACATTGGAAAGCCTTACGCCATTGCTAACAACTATCCCGTTGCAATTGTTGTCATACCATATAGCGGTTATGAGAGGATGTAATGTAGATCAGCCTAGGAATTTGGCAAAATCGGTTACAGTGGAATAGTCTTTTTTAGAAAAGTTTAAGTTTTTACAGGTCCTGACATCCGTCAGGACCTGTTTTGTTTTAGTGAATATGTAATTTGGACTAGTGTTTTTTACGAAAAAAGTACTATGCATGCATAATTTTTTCCATTTTATGATTATTGGTCGAAAAAAAAATGTAACTTCGAGTTACTAACATTTTTAACTTAAACTTAACATGAGAGCAATACTATTTTTAGCCTTGCTGTTGGCGTCTAGCTTTGGATTTTCGCAAACAACGGTGAACGGGAAAGTGGTAGATCAGAACAGTCAGCCCGTACCAGGGGCCAACATCGTTATTGAAGGAAAAGCGATAGGCACCACAACGGATTTTGACGGTAATTTCAATTTGCAAACGTCTGAAGTACCCCCTTTTCAGTTAAGAATTACCAGCATCGGATATTCTGATGCTACAGAGGAAGTCACCTCTAACAATCAAACCCTGACCATTGTAATAGATGAGTCTCAAACCTTTTTAGATGAAGTTGTTATATCGGCTTCTAGAACGCCAGAGCGAATTTTTGAATCGCCGGTTACTGTAGAAAGAATTGGTGTTTCCGAAATAAAAAACGGTACAGCTGCTGATTTTTATGGAGGTCTTGAAAATTTAAAAGGGGTTGATGTCAATACCAACAGTTTAACCTTTAAATCTATAAACACAAGGGGTTTTGCATCTTTCGCTAATACCCGCTTTATGCAACTTGTTGATGGTATGGATAACTCAACACCGGCATTAAACTTCCCTATTGGGAATTTAGTAGGCTTGGTTGAACCGGATGTTTTAAGTGTTGAGCTGTTGCCTGGAGCATCGTCCGCACTTTACGGAGCAAATGCCTTTAATGGTATTTTGTTTATGCGAAGTAAAAATCCTTTTGATTATGAAGGTATAAGTGTATCCGTTAAACGAGGTATCACTTCTCAAAAAGCTGCAGGAGACAATTCGTATACGGACTTCGGAATCCGAGCGGCCTATAAGTTTAGCGATAAATTTGCAGGTAAAGTCAATTTCGGATATTTAAAAGGAACCGATTGGGCGGCTAATAATATAGATGATAAGAATACACCAGGAGGTACAAGGGATAATTTGAATTATGACGGTGTAAATGTATACGGAGATGAAGTTTCTACCAACATTAAAGAAGTAGCGCTTACATTAGAAGGTTTAGGTGTCCTACCAGCTGGAGCGAATGCTTTGGTGCCTTCGGAAATAGTAAGTAGAACGGGTTATAATGAAAGTGATCTTACGCAATATAATGCGGAAAGCATTAAAGCGGATTGGGGTCTGTATTACAGACCAATTGAGGGTAGTAACTTGGAGATTTCCTATGTTGGAAAGGTGGGTACAGGTACCACCATATACCAAGGTACCAATAGGTATAATATTGATGGGTTTTTTCAGGAACAGCATAAACTTGAAATCAAAAATGATAATTTTTTCGTGAGAGGGTATGTAGTTGGCGATAAAGCAGGTGACTCTTACGATATGGTGTTTACTGGTATTAATATCAACAGAACTTGGAAAGATGATAATACCTGGTTTGGTGAGTATACAGGGGCCTATGTGCAGGCAACTTTGGCGGGTGCTACGGATGATCAGGCGCATGCTGCGGGTAGAGCACAAGCAGAGTCAGGAAGGTATTTGCCAGGAACATCAGAATTTGAAGCTGCCTTTAACAAAGTTATTAAAGACCCTGATTTGAGTAAGGGTTCACAGTTTTACGACCAATCTAAATACTACCATGCAGATGGTAACTATAACTTTAGTCATTTGATTGATTGGGCGGAAATTCAAGTTGGGGGTTCGTTTAGGGAGTATAGTTTAAATTCCTTAGGTACCATTTACACAGATTCGGAGGAAGACGGTCCAATTGATTATTCTGAATTTGGAATTTATTCACAAATCCAAAAGACCTTGCCTCTGGCAGGAGAAAAAAGTTTAAAGTTGACCGGGTCTGTTCGTTATGATAAGTCTGAGTTTTTTGACGGATTCCTTTCTCCTAGGATATCTGCTGGTTATACTTTAAACAGAGACCATAACATTAGAGCTTCGGCGCAAACGGGTTTTAGAAACCCTACTACTCAAGATCTTTTTATTGGTTTGGATGCCGGTAGGGCAATTTTGGTGGGATCTGCACCGGATAATTTGGAGCAGTATTCTAGGGATTATGATGTAAGCGCTACGGGTCAACTTGTATACCAACAGCCATCTTCCGTTACGCAAACCGGTGCTGATGCCTATAACAACTCGTATTCTGCGGCTTCTGTAACTGCATTGGGACAAACAGGGAACCCTGCGGACCTAGAGGTTGCCAATCCAGATTTAGTTAAGCCTGAAAAAGTGACTTCTTTTGAGATTGGATACAGAGGTAAGGTTGATAAGCTTGTTATTGATTTTAGCACCTATTATAACAGTTATAAAGATTTTATTTCTCAAGAAGTAGTTGTTTCACCTTTTTATGGAGAGGTTGGTGATGGTGCACTTTCGGTAGCGGCAATAGCTAACGGAGATTATCAAGCGTATAGCACGTATACTAATACTGATGCTAATGTTAATTCGTATGGTGCTTCTTTGGGGCTTAACATGAAAGTATTTGGAGATTTTAATTTGGGAGGTAGTTACACATTCACAAAATTAGATTTTGATCGTGATGCTAATCCAGATGTAATGTTGAACTTCAACACTCCAGAACACAAGTTCAAAGCATCTTTTGGAAATGAGCAGTTATTTGAAAATTTTGGATTTAACGTGTCATACAGATTCAGTGATGATTATTTCTGGGAAGCTACTTTTGGTAATGGCGTTATTCCAGAGTTTCATGTAGTTGATGCACAAATCAATTATGACGTTCCAAGTATTAAATCTTCCTTTAAACTGGGAGGTACAAACCTAACTGGTAAAGAATATTACACTGCGTTCGGTACCGGGTATATTGGGTCTATGTACTACTTATCTTGGACTATTAATAATTAATTTTTTAATCTAAAGTAGAAATGAAAAACTTAAAATATATATACATCTCTTTAGGTATTTTGGCTTTTACAGCTTGTAATGAACCTGAGGATGTAGACCTTGAGCCAGAAGTAATGGCAGAGGCACTTGCTGAATTAAATACGGGTTCAGCAGATTTTTCAACGTATGTTTCTTTGGGAAATTCTTTGACTGCGGGTTTCACGGACGGTGCATTATTTCAAGCAGGTCAGAACTCGTCGTTACCTAATTTACTTTCTCAAAAATTCAGTCTTGTAGGTGGGGGCAGTTTTACCCAGCCATTAATTAAAGATAACATTGGAGGACTTTTATTAGGCGGTGTTCAAATTGCCGATCCAAGATTTTATTTTTATAGTGATACTAACCCTGATGATGATTTCGATTCAGGACCATATTTATTAGGAGTTAATCCGGATGAAAACGATTTAACACCTGTATCACCAATAACTGATATTGCAGTTGACAATCCATCGGGTCCGTTCAATAACATGGGTGTTCCTGGTGCTAAGAGTTTTCATTTGTTAGCGCCTGGTTATGGGAATGTAGCCAATTTAGCTGCAGAACTTGCCAATCCTTATTACGTTAGGATGACAGGAGCCACTCCCGATGCATCAGTGTTAGAGTTGGCAATGGCTCAGTCACCAACATTTTTTAGTCTGTGGATCGGTAATAATGATGTGTTGGGCTATGCATTATCTGGTGGAGATGGTACAAATCTCATAACGGATCAACCCACTTTCGATTTTGCTATAAATACACTGGTGACCACTCTAACTTCAAGTGGTGCAAAAGGTGTAATGGCAAATATTCCATACGTAACATCTATACCGCACTTTACAACCGTTCCCCATGATCCAATAGATCCTGCGGAAAATGATTTTGCAGCTCAGGTTCCAACTTTAAATACAGTTTATGGGGCATTAAATCAGGTTTACAATGCGATGGGCGAAACGGCACGTGTAGTAGTGTTTTCTGATTCTTTAAATAATGCAGTAGTAATTAAAGATGAGTCATTAACGGATATTTCAGCTCAGATTACCGGCGCTTTTAATGCCAACCCTGCTTTTCCTATCTTTGTAACACAATTAGGTTTGCCCGAGGATGCCGCTCCATTGGTAGCTAATCTTTTGGGTAGCACTTACGGGCAGACAAGGCCGGCAACGGAAAACGATTTATTGGTATTACCTAGCAGTAATGTTATTGGTACGGTAAACGAAGAATCTTTTGCGGTATTATCGGCAGCTGATCTGCCTCCTGCAGTTGCAGGGCAATTTTCAGTTGAAGGCATTACATTGCCCTTAGGTGACAAATGGGTGTTAACACCAGAAGAACAAGATGAAATTAAAATAGCTACCGATCAGTTTAATGCTACGATTACATCTGCCGCTTCTGCCGCTGGCTTAGCGTTCGTAGACGCCAACCAACTATTACAAGATTTGGCTCAAGGAGGTGTTACTGATGGGGATTTTACCTTAACGGCCAATTTGGTAACAGGTGGAGGTTTTTCTTTAGATGGTGTGCATTTGACCGCAAGAGGATATGCTCTAATCGCTAATGAATTTATGAAGGCTATCGATGCTGCTTATCAATCTAATTTTGAGGCATCGGGCTCATTGTTCAACATCGGAAATTATCCTACGAACTACTCACCTGCATTACAATAGACATTGTTTTTCTTACATTTTATAAGGCGCCAGTTAATGGCGTCTTTTTTTGTGCTGAAAAAAGAATAAAAAGTAGTTTACAATTCGAGTTGAAAAACATACCTTTGCAGCCTGAAAAACATAGGTGTATTAAGGTGTTTTTCAATACAGTAAGTAATTTGAATTCATAAACTAATAAAGTAATGTCAAAAGTTACAGGTAAAGTTTCCCAGATTATTGGGCCGGTAGTCGATGTGGAATTCCAATCAGGAGATGCCCTTCCAAAAATTTACGATTCTCTTGAAATCGCTGGTAAAGATGGTTCTAAACTAGTTTTAGAGGTACAATCTCACGTTGGTGAAAACACTGTGAGAACAATTTCCATGGATTCTACAGATGGTCTAAGTAGAGGAACGGATGTGCTTTCGACGGGCAGCGCAATTCAAATGCCAGTTGGTGACGATGTTTATGGTCGTCTGTTCAACGTTATCGGTGATGCTATTGATGGTTTGGACGAGTTGCCAAAATCAGGGAAAAATGGTTTGCCAATTCACAGGGAGGCTCCAAAATTTGAAGACCTTTCTACTTCTACTGAGGTTCTTTTTACAGGTATCAAGGTAATTGACCTTATTGAGCCTTATGCAAAGGGTGGTAAGATTGGGTTATTTGGTGGTGCAGGTGTTGGTAAGACCGTATTGATTCAGGAGTTGATTAACAATATTGCAAAAGGTCATGGTGGTCTTTCGGTATTTGCAGGTGTTGGTGAACGTACGCGTGAAGGAAACGATTTACTTCGTGAGATGTTGGAATCTGGTATTATCAAATACGGTGATGATTTCATGCATTCTATGGAAGAAGGCGGATGGGACCTTACTAAGGTTGATAAAACGGCCATGAAAGATTCAAAAGCGACTTTCGTTTTCGGTCAGATGAACGAACCACCAGGAGCTCGTGCTCGTGTGGCTTTATCTGGATTAACTATTGCCGAGTATTTCCGTGATGGTGCGGGAGAAGGTCAAGGTAAAGATGTACTTTTCTTTGTAGATAATATTTTCCGCTTTACGCAAGCAGGTTCTGAGGTATCGGCACTTTTGGGTCGTATGCCATCTGCAGTAGGTTACCAGCCGACTTTGGCAACAGAGATGGGTGCCATGCAAGAGCGTATTACATCAACTAAAAGAGGTTCTATTACATCTGTACAAGCGGTTTACGTTCCTGCGGATGATTTAACGGATCCAGCTCCAGCAACAACCTTTGCTCACCTAGATGCAACAACTGTACTTTCTCGTAAGATTGCCGAGCTAGGTATTTATCCTGCGGTGGATCCATTGGATTCTACCTCTCGTATCTTAACAGCAGATATTTTAGGAAATGACCATTATAACTGTGCGCAACGTGTAAAAGAGTTGTTACAACGTTATAAAGAATTGCAGGATATTATTGCCATTCTAGGTATGGAAGAACTTTCTGAAGAAGATAAGTCTGCAGTAGGTCGTGCAAGACGTGTGCAACGTTTCCTTTCTCAGCCTTTCCACGTAGCAGAGCAGTTTACAGGTCTTAAAGGTGTATTGGTTGATATTAAAGAAACCATTAAAGGATTTAATATGATTATGGACGGGGAATTAGATCACCTACCAGAATCTGCCTTTAACCTTAAAGGAACTATTGAAGAAGCAATAGAAGCTGGTGAAAAAATGTTAGCTGAAGCTTAATTAGTACCAAGAACTAAGTAATAAGTATTAAGTACTTTTTACTTTGGACTAACTACTTAATACTAAGAATATGTATTTAGAAATTGTATCACCAGAAGCCACTTTATTTTCAGGCGAAGTAACATCGGTAACCGTACCGGGAGTGAATGGCGAGTTTCAAATTTTGAACGGTCACGCTGCTATAGTTTCTTTGCTTCAAGAAGGTAATGTTCGTGTTGATGGCAATATAAAAATAGAAGAAGCGTATGCCTCTAAATTCTCTAAGGATGCTAGCGGAAAGGTAATACTTCCCATTGCTAGTGGAACTGTTGAAATGAGTGATAATCGGGTAATTGTATTGGCTGATTAACGATACGTTTTAAAAGTCTAAAGCCCAAAGATTTTAATCTTTGGGCTTTTTTTTATGACTGTGTTTTAACCCTTGTACTTATTACCACTTTTCTTAAAGTTTGTTCGAATAAATTTTTAGGAAAGAATACCAAAATATAGCTGTTGATTGCCTTGTGAGTTGAAAAGAATAAGATGAAATAGCTTTCTATGGTCTTTTTAAGGGGCTGTAAGCGTGTTATTATTCGGGCATCGATAATTTATTGGGAAGTCAGACGTCCGCCCTGTGGCGCAAGCATCTTGCTTATGCTGTCAAAGTAACGATCTAAATTAGGTTATCCTCAATTTTTATTATAAAAACACAATTTTCCACTCTTGATCGGCTGCATCATACGTTTTCAGTTCCTTAAAACCTACCGCATAGTGTGCTTGTATGGAGCGGGCGTTGGTTGCGTCTATTTCAGTTATAATACAATTAAAGCTCTTCTGGGTTTTAGCTTGCATAGTCTCGTACAATTTCCTGAAAATCCCTTGCCTACGAAAAGCCTTGTCCACACAGATTTGGCCCATGGCGATACAATTGGTGATGAGTGGAACCGTGCAATCCAATTCCTTGAACATAGGTTTAAGAACCTCTATCTCATTGGCGAATTTTGGGTGCATGCATAGCGCATAAGCTACGACCTGTTCACCGGATTTTGCGATGATATGCGGACACACATCGTTCATGGCTTTTAGTATCTCAAAATTATGAACTACGGTAACAAAGCCCTCTTTCTCCTTTTCTTGCGCTGAAACCGAAGTAGGTAGGTTTTTCTGCTGGAGTACTAGAATTTGTTCCAGTTCAATAGCTGTCGTAGCCGTGGTGTAGATAATCATTTTATTTCGATTTGAGCCATTCTTCTCTTTGCTTCAGTTGTTTTTTTGAAGATTTTTCATCCTTTTTTTCCATTAAAAACAGACTGTAATCGGGGTCAGCTTTTAAGGTTAGCTTTGTTTGTTTTTTCATTCCAAAACGGTTGAAGTCTATTTCTAAGATGTCGCCTACTTTCAATTTTTCAATATAAGCGCTAAACTGTTGGCCATCTGGGAAACCACTACCATTTATGTTGGTGATAATATCACCTTTGTCAAGTCCGCCTTCGTACGCTGGAGAACCTATTTTTGGGTTGGACCGTACCTCACCATGACCATCTCCGTTTAGGGAAACGGATGTCCCGAAGTAAGGTGTTTCAGAATTTTGCATTAAGGTAACTCCAACAGTTTTCAAAAGTGAATTGTAATCTGGCATTTCACTTTGATAGATGTAATTATCAAAAAATCTGTCAGCGAAATCACTGCCTGCATAGTCCGCTAAACCTTGTTCCAAGTTTTTAACTGTATAGGGTGTTTCCGTTTTTCCGTACTTTTCCCAGACCAGTTTCATATAATCGTCTAGATTCAGTTTTTCCTCGCGCAGCGATAAATCCAAAGCAAGACCAAGAACACTTCCGTAAGAATAATAAGAAATAAAGGTATTCTCTCTATTTACGGGGTCCACAGATGTAGCCGCATCTACAAAAGGAGCCTGGTAGCTCATTTCTATTGGATTAAAAAATTGACGTGCTGGCGAGTTCCAAACGTAGTTGAATGTTCCTGAAATACCTTCTACATATTTTTTAGGTGTTATAATTCCTGCCCTACAAAGAATAAGATTGGTGTAGTAACTGGTAAAACCTTCGGCAAACCAAAGTGCACCACTCATATTAGCTTCCTCAAAATTAAAAGGCTCTAAAGATTCCGGGCGGATGCGCTCTACGTTCCAGGCATGAAAAAACTCATGAGAAACCGTACCAATATTCCCTTCCATGCCTCCCTTTGCAAGACTGCGCGTACTTGTTAGAATTGTTGAATTGCGGTGCTCCATACCATCACCGGAAGCGTTTGGAATGTAACAGGCCAAAAATGTGTAGGTGCCGTAATCGAAATTGGGTAATTCACCAAAAACGTCCCTCTCGGCAAGAACTACTTTCTTTACGTTTTCAAAGTAGGCATCAAGTTCTTCTTCTGTGCCGTTATGGTGGAGAACAAAACGTATTTTTTGTTTCTTTCCAGTGTTTTCTACTTCGAACTCACGAACGGAATGGTTACTGATTTCCGTTGGGCTGTCCATAAAATAATAGAGGTTAGGCGCGGAATAGGTGGTGCCGGAGATCAATGACAACTGTGTGGCAACTTTCCACTCTAAATCTTTTCGAACTTTAAAATCGACCTCAATTTTTCTATCGCTTAAAGTAGGTGCGTACATAAAGGTAGCGGGAATATTCAGGTGGGCATGGGTTTCGTCCACTTGTGAATAAGTACCGTCACCACGGTTCGCAAACAAGGTGTACGTAATATTTATAGTTCCGTCGTGCCCTATGACCTTCCACTCATACGGGTTTGGTCGAATAATTTTTAGGCTTTTCCCTTTACTATCAGTAGCCTTAAAATTATATACATTCTTTGCGAATTCGTGTAGGGCATAACGCCCGGGAGAGGTGCGGCTCATGCGAAAAGCGATAGTATCGGATTTTAGTTGGGGAAAGTTACCATTAATCACCGCCTCATGGTGAACAGCATTTTCAAAAGAAATGTGGTAGCTGTTTGTTTGGCTAGAAAGCATGTTAATAGTAATAAGCAGAAGGGACGAAAAGAAGACTTTCATTAATTTAAATTTAATATGGCCAAGATAATACTTAATGTAGGCTTTACCTAGGTTTGAAAAGATTGATAAGTTGGATATTTAGGTAAGATTTTACTTAATAAACAAGCAACCGTTTAAGAATCAGGGTATCTGCTTAGTGTCTAAAATATACCCATGAAAAACATACTTTGTTTTGTGCTCTTTAGTTTTGGCTTTCTACAAAGCGGTAGTGCACAAGATGATGAACCTCCGCAAATATTTAGAAATCAATTTTCTACAAATTTAGTATTGCCCATTGTTCAGAGTTTTGATATGAGCTATGAGCGTACTGTAGCCAATAAATGGGCTGTAGGTGTTTCAAGTGCGGTTTATGGTGATGATATTAAAGAGTTGGATACTGATAATTCTAGCTATAATCGCACTACAAATTTTGAAATAATGCCATTTGTGCGACTTTATCTGAATGGTACACAGACAAAGAGTCATTTTTTTGAAATTTTTGGGTCTATATCGGAAGTTGATGAAACGGGGAGGTATGTTAGAACTATTAACGACCAAGGTTATGGTGTGTATGCTATTGGCACTAAAACCTATACAGTAGGAGGTTTGGGAACAGGATATGGGTATCGGTTTTTATTTGTGAAAAACAGATTAGTTGTTGAAGCACAATTGGGCATACGCACGAACTTTAGTACAAATTATATCTTTTTAAATGTTGCTTTTGTTCGCACGGGAATACGAATAGGATATAGATTTTAATACAGAAATTATGCGTTTAAGATATATTGGTGCAATGCTTTTGGGATTATTTCTTGTAGGTTGTTACCACGATGACGATGGCGGTTCAAGCTATATTTATGTAGAGGCACTAGACGCGTTTACTTTTGAAGCTGAAGATGAATATGTGGTAGGGGATACCATCTTCTTCTCTCAGAAATTTAGCCGATATCTCAAAGAAAATGGTTATTCCGAGTTATTGGATGTCTATGAAACAACAAAAGCTGAACAGTTTGGTTACTCCTTCGATTTACAGAAATTTTCTGAATTTTCTAATACTTATGTAAGTATCTCTATTGATTCAAAATACCTGTTAACAACGGAACTGGATACTTCAGACTATTACTATTCTAATTATGGCACTATTGCGGAACTCAACGATCAGAAGGACGCCTATGAATCTAAAGTGGGTATTATTTTACCGGAAAGCGGAAAGTTTAAATTAGATTTTTCGAATGTTCAATTTAGAAGTCAATTTTATCACCATTTGTACAACGAAAATATTTCTCTCAGCATAGCGCATCAATTTACGGATATAGATGATACTACTTTAGAATTTGTTGTATCGGAAGAAGATTAGCCTAGTTCGAACTTTAGTCAAAAAACAAAGTATTTCGCCCAAAGATGCTACATTTGGGGTTATGGTTGGTTTTCCAAAAAAATTAGTGAAAAAGCTGGATGATAGGGCTGATGCGAATGCCTTACGGAGCTTGCCTGTGCCCAATAATTTAATCGATTTTTCTTCAAACGATTATTTAGGTTTTTCTACCAATAAACTCATTTCCGAAGGGGCCACTCGTTTTTTAGAAAATTTGAATGTTCCGCAAAATGGTGCCACAGGTTCTCGTTTACTTTCCGGTAATCATGAACTCTATCAAACTTTAGAAAACACATTGTGTAAATTTCACCAAACAGAAGCCGCTCTGGTTTTTAACTCTGGATATGACGCCAATCTTGGTTTTTTTAGTTCGGTCCCACAAAGGGGGGATGTTGTTCTATATGATGAATATATTCATGCCAGTATTCGCGACGGCATTCGGATGGGTAACGCCAAAAGTTATAAGTTCAAACATAACGGCTTGGAGGATTTGTTGATAAAATGTAAAGCTGAGCACAGTAAAAACTCAACTGAAGCAGAAATATATGTAGTAACGGAGTCTATATTTTCTATGGATGGCGATGCACCAGATTTGAAAGCATTTGCCGAAATATGTGCATCGTACAATTGTAATTTGGTGGTAGACGAGGCCCATGCAATTGGTGTCTTTGGTAGGCATGGTGAGGGTTTGGTTCAGGAGTTAGGTTTGCAGAATTCTATATTTGCTAGGCTGGTTACTTTTGGCAAGGGAATTGGGTGTCATGGTGCCGCGATTCTAGGCAGTGAGCGTTTAAAATCCTATTTAATCAATTTTGCCCGCAGTTTTATGTATACAACAGGGCTTCCGCCGCATGGAGTGGGCTCCATACTATCGGCTTACAATTGTTTGAAAAACAGGACGGGGAATCTTGAAAGGCTAAAGCAGAATATTTCCTATTTCAATGGTAAATTAGCGGGTTTAAAATTGCAGTCGCATTTTATTCCAAGTAATTCGGCTATCCATTGCTGTTTGGTTTCTGGTAATAATAAGGCCCGAACTATGGCTAAGGTAGTGCAGAAAAAAGGGTTTGATGTAAGACCTATTCTTTCACCTACTGTGCCAGAGGGTCAGGAAAGATTGCGCATTTGTCTTCATAGTTTTAACTCTGAAAAAGAGATGGATGATTTACTAAAAGTGGTGGCGGAGCTTGTATAATTATGAAAGAGAAATTTTACACTTTAGCCTCTTTTGAATACCCAGCGGATGTTCAAATATTGAAAGGAAAATTAGAATCCGAAGGTATTTCCGTTTTCTTGAAAGATGAATATACGTTGAATTCTGACCCTATGATCAGCAATGCTATTGGTGGGGTGAAAGTGCAGGTATACACAGAGGATAAAGAAAAGGCAATTGAAATATATAATGAAATTAGGGCTTATGCCCTTGATGACAATGGCAATTTAATTGTGTGCCCTAACTGTAAAATGCAAAAATCAGAGGTGTATTATAACAGAAAAGGAATTTTATATAAACTTTTTCCATTTTTTGAGGAAAAAAAATACAAATGCCTACATTGTAACATGATAACAAAACCTCAATAGAATGCAGCAAATTTTTGTAACAGGAATATCCACCGAAGTAGGAAAAACTATAGCCTCCGCAATAATAGCGGAAGCCCTAGAGGCCGATTATTGGAAACCTGTACAAGCGGGTGATTTAGATAATACGGATAGTCACAAGGTAAAGTCCTTGATTTCTAATGATAAGACCGTCATACACAAAAGTAGCTACGAGCTAAAAACACCAATGAGTCCGCATGCTGCTGCAGAAAGAGATGGTGTAAAAATAGACCGACTTGATATTGTTGAACCTGAAACCGATAATTCTTTGGTCATTGAAGGTGCAGGTGGTATTTTAGTCCCTCTGAGTGAAAATGATACGGTTTTAGATATCATTATGCCCACCTATCATGTGGTGGTGGTTTCAAGACACTATTTGGGAAGTATCAACCATACGCTGCTAACCATTGGTTGGTTGCAGCAGAAAGGGTATGATGTTTCTGTGCTTTTCAGTGGGGAAGAAAATCCAGAAACCGAGAATATTATCCTTCATAAAACAGGGGTGTCGTTAATTGGCCGCATAGATGAGGAACCTTCTTTTGATAAGGCGGTCATTAAGAAATATGCGGATAAGTTTGCTTCCATCTTAAAAACACTATAATTTAAAATTAATCAATTCGTACAAGGGCCAGGTCAACTTTACTGATTGTAAAATCATAGAGAGATTCCCGTTCTTCAAGGTTTTGTTTGTTGAAAATGTAGTATCCCGGTAATTCGCACTGATCTGTTTTGGTTACAATAGCTTTCCGGGACATTTCCAAATACGCTGCGGTTTCATATAGTTTAAAGGGTGTTTGAATATGGGTGCGCAAATCTTCTTGTGAGAAAACATACAGCCGAGCTTTATTACCAATTATTTTATGAATGTCTTTTGCATAGGCCTGATGTGGTGCGCTTGAAGAAGTCATAGCCTTTAATGGTAGCGCAACATGGTCAAAAACCAATCTACAAACTACCATAAAACCAATGACAAATAAATGTTTGGTGTGTCCCTTGGTTTGATGATGATAAAGCAACACTGCAGCCAATACCAAACTGAAGAGAGGCATCGTGTATTTTAGGTGAGGTAAAATTGAAAAATAACTTATAAAGGGAACAATGAAACAAGCAATAGTTGCAATGACCATAATGATTTTAAAAAAGGTATGATAAGTCTTGTGCTTCCAATTGGTCTTGCCAAGTTCAAGAAATAATGGATAAGTAAGTAACGTTACTGCCATAGGAAAAAACATATACGTGTAGCGCATTCTTGCTCCAGGGGAAATCCAGTACACTAAAAAATTGGCAATAAATGTGATGACTAAAAAAACCAAGTAAGGTTGAGCCTTAATGTTTTGTATTTGTTCCTTTTTCCAAATAAATAATAGGAATAGGGTAGCCGGAAAAATTACTGCTACAAAGTTCAAAGGAAAGAAGATAAGATGAGTTGCGAGTCCGCTAAATCGGTCGCTTAATAAGGTCCGCTGGTGAGTCAGTCCCCACATTTCAGAAAGGTAATGCTCTAAGTTTTCAAAACTCCCATAGACGTAAAAATAGAAATATACGGCCGCGGCACATAGCGTGAGACTAAAAAGATGCGGCCAAGATAAAAGTAGTTTTAAATCTTTCTTATAAAGCAGATAGCTAACTAGCGTGATTATAGTAAAGGCAAAAGAAGCAAAGCCTTTGGTTAAAAAAGCAAGGGTAATAAAAAAATAGGCGCATCCGAACAATAGGAGGAAACGTTTTTGTTGGTAAAAATGATAAATACTGTAAAGACTCAAAACGACCAATAGGGAATAGAAAATATCGATTTCAGCTGTTACACAGAAGTAGAAATAAAGGTCTGCACAAACCAAATAGTAGAATGCGCTAAGAATGCCGAATTTTAGGTTGATATATTTTCGTCCCATGTAAAACGTTAGAATACCGGTCAGTAAAAATGAAAATGCCGAGGGAAACCGAAGCGCAAAAGTGTTATAGCCAAAAATTTTCATGCTTCCGGCTAACACAATATTCCAAAGTGGTGGATGGTCGTAAAAAGTTTCGTTCAGAATGGTGGTGACTACAAAATTGTTGTTGAACAACATTTCCAATGCTACTAATGCTCGGCGGGGTTCTTCGGTGTGTAGAGGGGCTAGATGCAGATTGTAAAAAAGGGATATCGTATAAAAAATGAAAATTAAAAATGATAGCCAGTATAGATTTTTGGTATGGGTCGGTTGTAAAAATCCGGTATCAAAAAACTTCATGTTTCTTAGATTTTTCTGCACTAAAGATCATCAAAATACTTTATAAAAAAAGTTTTAATTCATCATCTTTGTACTATGAAGAATGAAATTGAGACAGAAACATTAGCATCTGAAAGTCTATCCGTTAGGGATAAAAAACACCTATGGCACCCCTTAACTCAGCATAAACTACATCCTGAAATGTTAGGAATCGTTAGTGCAAAAGGTGCTGTTTTGTACGATGAAAACGGAAAGGAATATATAGACGGCATCGCTTCGTGGTATACGAGCGCCTATGGCCATTGTAATGAGTATATTACGGAGAAGGTCTATGCGCAGATGCAAAAACTAGATCAGGTGGTATTTAGTGGGTTTACGCATGAGCCCGCTATAGAATTATCCGAAGAACTTATAAAATTGCTTCCGGAGAATCAAGAAAAATTATTTTTTTCGGATAATGGTTCAACGGCTACTGAAATCGGTATTAAAATGGCATTGCAATTCCATTTCAATCAAGGCCGAAAACGTAAAACGATGCTGGCTTTTGAAGAAGGGTTTCATGGTGATACATTTGGGGCCATGTCTGTTTCTGGACTATCGGTTTACAACGGGCCTTTTGCTGAATTTTTTATTGACGTAGAACGTGTAGATGTTCCTACGGATGAAAATATAGAGGCAGTTCTATCTAAGTTGGAAAAGAGGTTGCAACAAAACGATATTGCCGGATTCATTTATGAGCCTTTAGTACAAGGTGCTGCTGCCATGAAAATGCACACAGCCGATAATTTGAATCGTATTTTGAAACTCTTGAAAAAGCACGGAGTTCTTACCATTGCCGATGAGGTTATGACGGGCTTCGGTAAAACCGGAAAACCTTTTGCATCGGAATATATTGAGACAAAACCAGATGTCATTTGCATGTCAAAAGCATTGACGGCAGGTTTGGTGCCTATGGCAATTACCAGCTGTTCACAAGAAGTGTACAATGCTTTTTATAGTGATGATATGGCAAAAGGGCTCTTTCATGGGCATACTTACACGGCAAATCCGCTGGCATGCACTGCAGCTATAGCCGGTCTGGAGCTGTTGCAATCTGAAGAAATTCAAGTAGGCATCAAAAGAATTATCGGTTCTCACCAAAAATTCAATACTAGAATAAAGAATCATCCAAAAGTAGCACGTACAAGACAATGTGGAATTATTTTTGCGTTGGATTTGAATGTAAAAATGGAACGTTATGGGAATTTACGCGACCAAATGTTCAAGCATTTCATGGATAATGGCGTATTTTTGCGCCCCCTTGGTAGTACTATTTATATTTCTGCCCCTTATGTAATCACAGATGGGCAACTGCAAAAAATATATACTACCATTGAAGATTTACTGAATAGTATTTAAATCCGCAGTTTGAAAGAACCGATATCCATTACCGCAATAGGCTCAATTTCCCCGTTGGGAAAAACTTCTGAAGAAACATGGCAAAACTACCTTAAAGATGTTCACTTTTTTGAGCAGAAGGCTTTTGGAGATGACAAGGAATGGGCGGCCCCATTGTCCAAAGATTCAAAAAAAGAAATTGAAGAGCTCAAAAATTCCGATAATAAATATAAAAGTCTTGATGATTCTGTTTTGTATGCGCTTTACGCTTCGCGTGATGCTATAGCTAAAGCTGGATGGAAGGAAGGTGATGATTTTGGAATAAATATTGGGTCATCAAGAGGGGCAACGGCACTCTTTGAAAAATACCATCAAGAGTTTCTTGAAAATAACCGAACGGCAACACTTTCGTCGCCCACCACAACCTTGGGAAATATTTCCTCATGGGTGGCACATGATTTAAAAACAAAGGGTCCTGAAATTTCACATTCTATTACGTGTTCTACGGCACTCCATTCGGTTTTAAACGGCGTAGCGTGGATTCGTAGTGGTATGGCCAATAAATTCCTAGTGGGTGGTAGCGAGGCAGCTTTAACCCCCTTCACTATTGCTCAAATGAAGGCGCTAAAGATTTATTCCCAATTTAAAGCAGGAGATTCTCCCGAACCAAATAAAATTGGTTTTCCTAGTCGTGCTTTAGATTTTGAAAAGGAAAAAAGCACTATGATTCTTGGAGAAGGCGCCTCTGTAATGTGTTTGGAGAAAGGAGTGAGCGAAAATACCTTGGCCGTTATTGAGGGTGTTGGTTATGCTACAGAACCTTTACGCCATAATATTTCTATTTCAACGGATGCGGAGTGTTTTCAGGGTTCCATGAAAATGGCTTTAGGTGAAATAGATCCTGATGAGGTTGATGCAATTGTGATGCATGCGCCGGGTACAATTAAAGGTGATATATCTGAGTATAAGGCAATTGAAAAAGTTTTTTGTAACAAGTTACCTTTTCTTACTACAAATAAATGGAAAGTAGGGCATACTTTTGGAGCTTCGGGAGCGTTAAGCATAGAATTAGCGGTCTTGATGTTGCAGCACCAACAGATAGTAAAAGTACCTTTCATTACTTATTCGTCTACACCGGATAAACTCAACAAAGTCCTGGTAAATGCAGTTGGTTTTGGGGGTAATGCAGTTTCAATTTTGTTGTCTCGTAACGTATAGTCCGCTTTCGAATTAGTTTAAGGTAAGATTATTCTTATCTTTAGTCACCAACCTAACTTTGCTACTTATGGAACTAGGGTTCGAAATGATGACGTTATTTGAGAAAATCTATTGGGTTACTGCTGTGGTGGGATCCATAGTTCTCATAATTCTTTTGCTTCTGACCTTTATTGGAGGTGAGATGGATGATATTGACGGTGACGTTGATACTGAAATAGATGCGGATACCGGTATTGAATTTCAATTTTTATCTTTCAAAAATCTTGTCGGCTTTTTTACCATTTTCGGGTGGTCCGGTATTGCTTGTTTAGATGCCGGAATGTCAAAAGGAGTAACCGTTTTTATATCGCTGGTTTGTGGTTTACTGATGATGTTCACCATGGCTTCTCTTTTTTATTATCTAGGAAAGTTGCAGAGCAGCGGTACTTTAAAACTCAAAAATGCTCTAAATCAAGTTGGAGAAGTATACCTGACTATTGGTGCCAATCGTAAGAGCATCGGTAAAGTGAGTATAAATGTGCAAGGTACGCTACGTGAATTGGAAGCGCTTACCAATGCCAATATAGACCTTGTACAAGGCAATGTGGTTATCGTAAAGGAAGTAACCGCAAACGGAATTTTAATTGTTGAACCCCTAAATAAATAACCAAATGTTACTAGTACCCCTACAGTTAGCGGGAAGCGCCTCGTTGCTCGCCATTGGCTTTGCCATTCTTTTCTTTTTTATCATAATCATATCGTTTATCAGGCGGTACAAGCGTTGTCCTTCAGACCGTATTCTTGTGGTTTATGGTAAAGTTGGTAGCGGAAACTCGGCCCGTTGTATCCATGGTGGAGCATCCTTTATATGGCCTGTAATTCAAGATTACGAGTATCTAGATCTAACACCTATTTCTATAGAGGTAAATCTGGTCAATGCGTTAAGTAAGCAGAACATTCGTGTAAATGTGCCTTCTCGTTTTACTATTGGTATTTCTACAGAGCCTGGCATTATGCAAAATGCAGCCGAACGTCTTTTAGGTCAAGGTTTGGAGCAGATCCAAGAACTTGCAAAAGAAATTATATTCGGACAACTTCGTTTGGTTGTTGCGTCTATGGATATTGAAGAAATTAACAACGACAGAGATAAGTTTCTAACGAACATTTCCAACAGTGTAGAGTCGGAATTAAAGAAAGTAGGTCTAAAATTGATCAACGTAAACATTACGGATATTGTTGATGAGTCCGGGTATATAGAAGCTTTAGGTAAAGAAGCGGCAGCACACGCAATAAATGCGGCAAGAAAATCTGTTGCCGAGAAAACTAGAGATGGTTCTATTGGTGAGGCGAACGCCGTTCAAGATGAGCGTACGCAAGTTGCAGCGGCAAATGCCCAAGCGGTAGAAGGGGAAAATGTTGCAAAGATTAATGTAGCCAATTCGGATTCGTTACGTCGTCAAAGAGAGGCGGAAGCAGAAAGAACGGCAATTGCAGCAGAAAAAGTACAAGCGGCAAAAGCTTTGGAAGAGTCCTATGCGGCTGAGAAAGATGCGGAAATTGCGAGAGCGGAGCGGGTTCGTAGTTCGCAAATGGCAGATATTGTTGTGCCTGCGGAAATAGACAAGAAAAAAGTTGAAATTGATGCCGAAGCGGAAGCGGAAATGATTCGTAGAAGGGCAAAAGGGGAAGCCGATGCGATATTGTTTAAAGCCCAAGCGGAAGCTAAAGGTCTGTTTGAAATATTAACGAAACAGGCGCAAGGTTTAGATGAGATCGTAAAAGCTGCGGGTAATAATCCAAAAGATGCCGTATTGTTATTAGTGGCCGATAAACTTCCTGAATTGGTAAAAACCCAAGCCGAAGCTATTAAAAACATTAAAATAGATAAGGTTACCGTTTGGGATTCCGGAGCAAAAACTGCGGATGGAAAAGGCTCAACGGCCAATTTTATTTCGGGCATGTACAAGTCCGTACCGCCGCTGCAGGAAATGTTCAATATGGCAGGAATGCAATTGCCCGAATATTTAAAAGGAAAAGATATTCCTGATGGTGAAGTTCCCGGGGATGGAAAGACCGTTGATTCTGAAAAGAAAAACGATTCGGAATAAATCTTCTTTGTAATAATAAATTAAAGGCCTGTCAAGATATTTTGATAGGCTTTTTTAGTTTCCTGAAGCATGATTATTTGGCCTAATTTGGAATATCAATTTTAGAAAGGTTATTTTTGACCCGAGATTTCAAAAGACTATGAGCGAAACAAGACATAACTGGACGAAAGAAGAGATTCTTGATATTTACAATAAACCATTAATGGAGTTGCTTTATGATGCGGCTACTATCCATAGAAAACATCATGATCCAAATACGGTTCAGGTTTCTACATTACTTTCTATAAAAACAGGGGGGTGCCCAGAAGACTGTGGGTATTGTCCACAAGCGGCAAGATATCACACGGATATTGAAGGGAACGACCTTATGAAAGTTTCGCACGTAAAAGCGCAGGCTTTAAGGGCAAAAGCTTCCGGTAGCTCGCGAGTTTGTATGGGTGCAGCATGGCGAAATGTAAAGGATGGTCCTGAGTTTGATCAGGTGTTGGAAATGGTGCGTACCATTAACAAGCTAGATATGGAGGTTTGTTGTACGTTGGGTATGTTAACCGAAAATCAAGCACACCGTTTAGCTGAAGCCGGTCTTTATGCTTATAACCACAATTTAGATACATCAGAAGATTATTATAAAGATGTTATTTCTACACGTGCTTTTGAGGATCGACTAGAAACAATAGATAATGTTCGTAAGAGTAACGTAACAGTTTGTAGCGGTGGAATCATCGGTATGGGTGAGGCCATTGAAGATCGAGCTGGAATGTTGGTCGCTTTGGCAAGTTTAAATCCTCAGCCGGAATCTGTTCCAATTAATTCCCTGGTGGCCGTAGAAGGTACGCCAATGGAAGATATGGAGCCTGTTTCCATTTGGGATATGATTCGTATGGTAGCCACCACGCGTATCGTTATGCCGGAAACACAGGTGCGTTTATCTGCTGGCCGTACGGAAATGAGTAGAGAAGGACAGGCCATGTGCTTCTTTGCAGGTGCTAATTCCATTTTTGCAGGAGACAAGTTATTGACTACTCCAAATCCCGATGTAAACGAGGATATGGAAATGTTTAAAATGTTGGGTCTAAATCCTCAAAAACCATTTACTAAGGTATCTCAACCAAAAACAGTAGAAGCGGCAGAATCTAAACTGCAGCCTTTGGGTGAAAAGCCAAAATGGACTAGACCGGGACATACAATTGAACGTAACGAAGAAGCAAAGGCAAAGAGTAAAGTGGTAGATTAGTTTAATTTTAAGAAAATATTTCCATAAGGTTAATTAAATTTGCCAACTTATAAATAACCTTAGTTCCATTGAAGTTAGCAGCCATTCCAAGGGTATCTACAATCTCCAAGGAAGATTTTTTAGAACACTATTTTAAACCACAGAAACCTGTGGTGATAGAGTGTGCTATAGAAAATTGGCCTGCATTTGAAAAATGGAGCCTTGACTATATCCGTGAGGTTGCCGGAGATAAAGTTGTGCCGTTGTATGATGATAGGCCTGTGAACCATGAAGATGGTTTTAATGAGCCGCATGCAAAAATGAAGATGTCCGAGTATATTGATTTGCTAAAGGCCAAACCTACCAAATACCGGATTTTTCTTTGGAATGTTTTAAAGGAAGTGCCTCAGCTTCAAAAGGATTATGAGTTTCCAGATTTTGGGCTCACTTTAAAAAAGAAGCTGCCCATGCTCTTTTTTGGGGGTAGGGATTCGTTTACTTTTATGCACTATGATATTGACATGTCCAATATTTTCCATTTTCATTTTGAAGGGAAAAAAGAGTGTATTCTGTTTGCCCCATCTGAAACTAAATACTTGTATAAAGTCCCCAATTCGCTTATTACGCATGAAAGTATAGATTTTGATAACCCGGATTTTGAAAAATGGCCAGTGCTAAAGCAGGCCAATGGTTATAAAACGGAATTGAATCATGGAGAAGTACTGTTTATGCCCGAAGGTTATTGGCATTACATGAAGTATAAAACGCCAGGATTTTCTATGAGCCTTAGGTCTTGGCCAAAGAACCCGATAAATTTTGCAGAGGGGCTTTATAATGTTTTCATAATGCGTAATTTTGATATTTTAATGAGAAAAATTCGAGGTCAGAAATGGATAGACCAAAAAAATAAAAAGGCAATAGAGCGAACCTCTAAGAGGGCTTCTAGATAATTTTTTGTATATCCGTTTCCATAAAAAAACACTATAAATGAAATTTTACGTTTTATCCATTTGCTTACTTCTTACCACTACCTTTTTATCTGCACAGGCCTATGAGGGCAGAGATGACCAAAAGTTTCAAGTAGGTGCCAATTTACAAAACCACGGTACGGGAATTATGGCTTCATATGACTTTGGTTTGGGTGAAAATATATCTATTGGAGCTACGGCAACGTATCTTTTAGGTATTGATGAAGGTATATCGGCTAGTACTTGGGAACGTTTTGATACAAAGGCACGCTTTAGTGCTCATTTAGGGAATATTATAGGTCTTAGTGATGAGGTTGATATTTACCCTGGATTGGATTTAGGTTTGAAAAACTTTGGTTTCCATATGGGAGCGCGTTATTTCTTTTCTGATGGGTTGGGTATTTACACCGAACTTGGTTTTCCCATTGCCAAATACAAAATTGAAGACTTAGAACCGGCCGAAAAACTGCACAACCAGTTCATGGTTAATATTGGTGCGGTTTTTAATTTTTTATAGGTCTGATTTTTCTTTTTCTAAGTGGCTTACGGCACAAGTTCTTTGAGTTTTTCATAGACCAAATGGCTCTCCCATCCTCTGTATAAAAGGTAATCCGCTAACTTTTTCTTTCGCCTTAAAGGGTTTTGGTCCGTAATTTGAGAAAGTCTTTTCTCTGCCAGGGCGTCTAATGTCTTTAGATAGTCTTCTGAGTCTATCTCTTTAAGAGCTGTGGTGATATTGTATTTTGATATATTACGTTGTTTAAGTTCGCTTACAATACGTTTTTTGCCCCATTTCTTTATTGCGAATTTACCTCTTGCAAAACTTTGGGCAAAGCGTTCTTCGTTTAGGAAGTTCTCATTGATCAGGTGAACTACGATTTGATCTATGGCTTCGGGAATCATTCGCATTTCTCTAAGCTTTGCAACTACCTCCTTATGACAGCGGTCCTGATAGGCGCAATAGCCTTCTAGTTTTCTTTTGGCTTCTTCAATGGAATAAGCGCGTTGTTCGTGCATAAATAAATTCTGGTTTTGCCAATGGCTCGTGAAGCAAAAATACAATTTGAAGTGGTAAGGATACGAACTTAAAATTTAAATATAAGGCATAAAAAAAGCGACCATCGTTGCTGAAGGTCGCTTTAAAACTTTTAATATATGGTTTTACCGTCTTTATCTTTAAAACGGTATTCAAGATACGTATACGCATCTCTAGGTTGTATTTTAATCCATTTTTTGTGTTCTAAGAACCACTTAGAACGCATGGAAGGAAAGCCTTTAGTAATATAGGCCGCGATAAACGGATGAATATTAAGTGTAATTCCGTTATCTTTTTTAGGGCCTTTCAACAACTTTTCAAGGTCGGCGTTAATTTTGTCTATCAAAACAATTGGGGCTTCAATTTCTTTCCCGTTACCATTCGGATTTTCCTCGGTAGTCTTGATGTTCATTTCGGGCCGTACCCGTTGCCTTGTAATCTGTATAAGTCCAAATTTACTTGGAGGTAATATTTTGTGCTTTGCACGATCATCTTTCATCTCATCCCTAAGATGGTCAAAAAGCTTTTTACGGTGCGGCGCTTTTACCATGTCAATGAAATCAACAACGATAATACCGCCCATATCACGCAAACGCAATTGTCTGGCTATTTCTGAAGCTGCCAGTAAATTTACCTCTAAAGCGGTGTCTTCTTGATTTTTGGCCTTGTTAGAACGGTTACCACTGTTTACATCTACAACGTGTAGTGCTTCGGTATGTTCTATAATAAGATAAGCGCCTTTACTCATACTGGCGGTGCGGCCAAAAGAAGTTTTTATTTGTCGCTCAATTCCAAATTTTTCAAAAATAGGAACAGAAGAATTATACAGTTTAACTATGGATTCCTTTCCAGGTGCAATTTCTAGCAAGTAATCTTTGATTTGCTCATAAAGGGTTTCATCATCAACATTGATTCCTGTAAAAGAATCATTGAAAATATCCCTAAGGATGGAAGATGCCCTGTTGAGTTCAACCAACACTTTTGAAGGCGTGTGAGCCTTGTACAATTTTTTACACATTGTTGACCATTTAGCCAACAAATTTTCTAGGTCTTTGTCTAGTTCCGCTACTTTTTTGCCTTCGGCCACTGTTCTTATAATGACGCCGAATCCTTTAGGTTTTATACTTCTTACCAGTATTTTTAACCTTTCTTTTTCTTCGCTACTTCCTATTTTTTGAGATACGGAAACACGATCGGAAAAAGGTACCATTACCAAATAACGCCCCGCTATAGAAAGTTCGGAGCTAATTCTTGGTCCTTTGGTTGAAATAGGTTCTTTAACGATTTGAACCAATAACGACTGATTTGCCTTGATGACGTCTGTAATAACGCCATTCTTATCAATGTCTTTTTCGAATGGAAAGTTGGCTAGCGAGTAATCCGTAATTTTATTGGTACTCACGCCCTTTATGAATTTTAGCATAGTGGCCAATTGTGGGCCAAGGTCATGATAATGCAGAAAAGCATCTTTCTCATAACCAACATTAACAAAGGCAGCGTTTAGACCTGTTACGGGCTTACGAACCTTTGCCAAGAAAATATCACCAACGGAAAAATCGTTGTTGTCTTCTTCTTTATGCAATTCAGTGAGCTTTCCATCTTTTAAGAGGGCAAAATCGACGGCATCAGAACTAGATCTTACGATTAATTCTCTATTCACCTGAATGTATTTGTATTTGTCAATACTTATTGAATGAAATAAGTAGACAAATAGATTAAACAATAATTGAAACGAATCATAATGACTCGCCGAGATTTTCTGTAATCTCTATGTCAATGAACGTATGGGGTGAAAAAACAAGCAAAGGGGTTGAAAATTTTCAACCCCTAGCAACTATTTTTTCTTGTGTCGGTTAGCTCTCCTGCGCTTCTTGCGCTTGTGGGTAGCTACCTTATGTCTTTTTCTTTTCTTACCACTCGGCATAAAATTCTACTTTAAGTTAGTATATTTATTTTACTTGTACGTTGCTTTTGACACCTTCTACAAAAACCTTGGCAGGCTTAAATGCAGGAATATTGTGTGCCGGTATTTTAATTGTAGTGTTCTTGCTAATGTTTCTTCCGGTTTTTTCGGCTCTTGTTTTAATGATAAAACTACCAAAACCGCGAAGATAAACATTGTCACCACTTTCCAAAGAAGATTTCACCTCTTCCATAAAACTTTCAACTGTGGCCTGTACATCACCTTTTTCAATTCCCAGCTTGTCTGAGATCTTCGATACAATTTCTGCTTTCGTCATCTTTCGTGTTAAATTTTCAGTATAATTTTTTTGGGATGCAAATATATAAATTAAAATTAATCTTTCGTGCTAAAGGGTTAATTTTAAGTCGTTCACCTTCACTTTTCAATTTATGCCCATTCTTGGGTATGCATATCATTTAATAAACAATTAATTTCGTGCCATAGCAGTTACAAAAATGACATTTTCAGAGCGAATTCTTGTTTGGTATAAAGTAAATAAAAGAACCTTGCCGTGGAGGAGCACAAGGGACCCATATAAGATATGGCTTTCTGAGATTATGTTGCAGCAAACACGGGTGGTTCAAGGTACTCCGTACTACTTAAAGTTCATTCATAATTACCCTAAAGTACATGATCTTGCAAACGCTTCCGAGGAGGAAGTTTTAAAGCTTTGGCAGGGTTTGGGCTATTATTCAAGAGCACGAAACTTACATGCTACGGCTAAGATGGTAGTTGGTGAATATGGGGGTAAATTTCCTGATACCTATAAAGAATTACTGTTGCTCAAAGGAGTGGGGGACTATACGGCAAGTGCAATTTCATCTATTTGTTTTGATCGGTCCGAACCAGTCGTTGATGGTAATGTTTATAGGGTGTTGTCCCGTTATTTTGGAATAGATTTACCCATTAATAGTACCGAGGGTGTTAAATATTTCAAAAAGTTAGCCAGGGAGGTCATGAATGTGCAGAACATTCGTGATTATAACCAAGGAATCATGGAATTTGGAGCTATTCAATGTTCTCCCAAAAGTCCGGATTGTAATTCTTGTCCTTTGAATGAAAGTTGTGTAGCGCTACAAACTAATAAGGTGGCAATACTCCCGGTAAAGTTGAAAAAGACTAAAGTTCGCAATAGATATTTCAATTATGTGGTTTTTATATCGGAACGAGGGGAAACAGTACTCGAACAGCGAAAAGGTAAAGGAATATGGCAAAATCTTTGGCAATTTCCACTTGTGGAGTCAGATAGTGAACTTTCAAAACCTGCTTTGGAGGAGGAGTTAAGTACTTTATATTGTAGTACGGAAGTGGTTTCTGTGGATAAGTTTAATACAGATGCTATTGTTCATAAGCTATCGCACCAACATTTATATACTACATTTTGGATTGTACATACAAAAAGTGAGGTCAAGGACAGCGTCTCATTTGAAGACGTTGAGAACTATCCTGTACCCGTTCTTATTGCTGAGTTTTTAGCTCGGTTTGGAAAGAAGTAGCTTTTGGTAGCATGCCTAACCTTTTCCATTTTCTGTTGACCTTTGCATAAATTATAAAAATCGTAACAGAATCACTTGGTACTGAAGGCTAAAAAACAAGTATATTTGTAGATTCAAATTGCAAAAAAAAGGAGACTATGAGTGGTACATTGAATAAAGTAATGTTAATTGGCCATTTAGGTGATGAGGTGAAGATGCATTATTTTGAAGGCGGAGGATGTATTGGGCGTTTTCCTATAGCTACAAATGAAACCTATACCAACAAGCAAACCGGGGAACGCGTTACAAATACGGATTGGCATAATATTGTAGTACGAAATAAGGCTGCTGAAATATGTGAAAAGTATTTAAGTAAAGGTGATAAAGTTTATGTTGAGGGCCGTTTGAAAAATCGCCAATGGCAGGGTGAGGACGGTAATACACGTTACAGTACGGAAATACACGTTCAAGACTTTACATTTCTTACTACAAAGAAAGAAAGTATGTCAAATCAGCAATCTGGTGGGCAACAACCACAACAAAATGCCGTTACAAATACAAGTAACAGCGTACAATCTACTCCGTTATCCAACTCTGAGCAGGAAGATGACCTTCCGTTCTAAGAAAAAAATACGTATTTTTAGTATCCCCGCTAGAAATACAATTAAATGCTATGAAGCAAGTATATTCAGACAATTGTAGTTTTATAGAATCTTTGGACTCTACCAATTTATGTAATGGGCAGAAGTTCAGGTTTACGTTGCATTCACAAACCACTGTTTATTCCTAAATTTTTGGCCGTTGGACCCTGACCCCCTTAGTTTAGTACCTTATTTTATTACTTTAGTAGGTGCTTTTGCATTTGAAATTACAATTCTTGTTGTTCTGCTTATGTCGTCTGCACTTGTTTCTGGAGCGGAAGTCGCTTTTTTTGGGCTTTCCCCAACAGATGTAAATGAGATTTCTGAAGAGAAAAGTGTTCGGGGTAATATAATCGTTAAACTTCTTGATCGACCAAAAAAATTATTGGCTACTATTCTTATCGCTAATAATGCCATTAATATTGGGGTGGTACTGCTATTCAGTACCATTGGTAATTCTGTTTTTGCAAATGTTGAGTTAGAATGGGTACGGTTTCTTCTGGAGGTCGTTGTTGCTACTTTTTTAATATTGATGTTTGGTGAGATTTTACCAAAAGTCTATGCCAACCGCAATAGAAAAGCGTTTGCCCACTTTATGTCTTACCCTCTTAATGTATTGGATTTTATGTTCAGTCCGTTGAGTCTTCCTATGCGGGCGGGTACCCTATTTTTATATGATAAGCTGGGCAAACAAAAATCTAATTTAAGTGTTGATCACCTTTCTCAAGCATTGGAATTAACTTCAGATGGTGATACCACCAAAGAGGAACAGAAGATATTACAAGGTATAGTAACCTTTGGAAATACGGATACCAAACAGGTAATGCGTCCGCGTATAGATATCTTTGCGGTTAGTGAGGATATGAAGTTTCTTGATATTTTAGCGGAGATCAAAAAGCATGGGTATTCTAGGATTCCTGTTTTTTCGGAGAATATGGACAATGTTCTGGGAGTGCTCTACGTTAAAGATTTGTTGCCCTATATAGATAGAAAGACCTTTAATTGGATGACGCTAATCCGTGAACCCTATTTTGTTCCGGAAAACAAAAAGCTAGATGACTTATTACTAGAGTTTCAGGAAAAAAAGAACCATTTGGCGGTAGTCGTAGATGAGTACGGAGGTACATCTGGTATTGTTACCTTAGAGGACATTATAGAAGAAATAGTAGGTGATATAAGTGATGAATTTGATGATGAAGACCTTATTTTTTCAAAACTAGATGATTTTAATTTTGTTTTTGATGGGAAGACTGCGTTAAAGGATTTTTATCGCGTAGCTAAAATTGATAATGAAACCGAGTTTGAAGAGCAAAAGGGAGAATCTGAAACCATTGCCGGTTTTGTGCTTGAAATAGCAGGGAGTTTTCCCAAAAGAGGAGAGGTCATAGTATTTAACGAATATCAGTTTGTAGTAGAAAGCCTTGATAAAAAGCGGTTGAAGCAAATAAAAATAACGTTGCCCCAAGATGTACAGATATAGTTTTTTTCTTTTACTGGTATTCATATTAGCTATTGGCTGTAAAGAGGAGGTCTTGCCAAAACCTAAAGCGCAACTACGTTTGGAATATGAGGCTCCAAAGCAAGGAAAATTGCAGGCGGAATATTTTATATTCGATTACAATACCAAGGCCAAAATAAAAAACCAAACAAAGACTTCTCTAGTTTTAGGGTACCCGGAGATGAAGGGTGAGATATACATTAACTATAAAAAGGTAGAGAACAATGTAGAAAAGTTGCTCGCTGATGCCCAAAGATTAAGTTATGAGCACTCCGTAAAAGCAGACGGTATATTGGAACAGCCTTTTGTAAATGAAGAAAACGGTGTTTACGGTATGTTTTATGAGGTTACCGGTAATGCCGCATCACAAGCACAATTTTATGTTACCGATAGTACTACTAATTTTGTAACAGGCTCATTATACTTCTACACGAGACCTAATTATGATTCTATATATCCAGCGGCAGCCTATCTTCAAAATGATATTCGTGGGATTATGGAAACTTTAAAGTGGAAAGAATAGTTAGGGGGTAGGCGCTGTACGCTTCAAACTTTACTTTGTTTTTTCTTCCGAAAAACTAATGTTTCATATTAAATTTGGGTAATTCTAAATATGAATCCGTTTTGATTGATTCGTATTTTAGATGAAATGGAAAGTAATGTTCCCTTTCGTTTGAAATATTTATTCTTTTGTTATCAAAAAGTTAACCGTTTCGAAGTTTATTATAATAAATTTGTATTATTATACTTACAAAGTTCACCCTATTTTTAATTCTCAATAATACTTAATGTCTTTAATCTATATCATCCAACGACTAAAAGAAGTAAATAGTTTAACCAAGCACGAGCAACTGGTGCACGGTGTTATAGAAGCTTTGGATTCTGGGGAGCTATCGGTTGGAGATAAATTACCTTCCATAAACAAAATGGTGTCCGACATTGGCTATGCAAGAAAGACAATAGTTAAAGCATATGAGGAATTAAAGGAAAGAGGACTGGTAGAATCTAAAAAATTAAAAGGATATTTTATTATAAGTGATGAAACCAAGGTTACTTTAAGAATAGCCTTGCTTTTATTTTCTTTTCAGCGTTTTCAAGAAGATTTTTATAATACGTTTAGAAAAGAGTTGGGGAAACGCTATCAAATAGATGTTTTTTTTCATCACAATAATGTTTCCGTTTTTGAAACTATATTTAATAATATTAGAGGGAAGTACGGAATGTATGTGGTTGCGCCTATTCCAGACCAGGTAATCAAACCCTTACTTGAAACAATTGAACCTCAAAAATTATTGATAGTTGACCGGTATTTGCCCATGCCGGAAGAATATTCCTATATCTCTCAGGAATTTGAGGCAACTACGTTTGATAAGTTAACAGAGCTGCTTCCGGAAATTAGAAAATATAAGAAGCTGGTTCTTTTTTATGCTGAAAATAGAGATTACCCACGCGGTATTCTGTTGGCTTTTCACAGGTTCATTGCAGATTATGGTATAAACGGCGTGGTGTTAGAGGATTATATTGAAGGTTCTCTTGAAAAGGATACGATCTATTTCTTCATTAATGACGCTTCACTCTGGGAGTTGCTTAAGGATTGCCATAATTCTGATTTAGTAGTAGGGCAAGATGTGGGTGTGCTATCTCATAATGATCATATAATTAAGGAAATTGCTTTTGGGGGCATTACTACAATCTCTACGGATTTTAAAGATATGGCTACAATGGCGGCCCATCACGTAAAAAATAACATGGTTTCTAAAACTATTGTAACTTCTAAATTGTTTAAGCGTAATTCACTTTAATATTGATTCAGTATCGGGTTTTACTGTAGAAATTCAAATTTCTGAATTTTGAAATATCCATTTTTTAGCTCTTAAATTGAGTATTTCTCATTTTTGGGAGAATAAATTGTTTTCAGTATCAAAAAATTTCTTATTTTTGCTTTGTAGCATAGTGTAGCATAGATTCTTTCTGCGGTGTTAAATATTTTGTTGCTCAACACCTTTAAATTTTAGTATTATCAAAAAAAAGGGGGTAACTTGTATTATAATGCCGTTAAAGTGTATTTGTCTAACACTAGGCTTAATTTTGTTTTTAGTCTTTCTTAACGTTCTCAAGGGTGTTAGGTAGGTCAAGGAACAAAAACTACTAACTCAATTTATTACTAACTTAAACTACTCATTATGAACCAGAACTTTAAGAGATTGAATAGGGTTCGAACACACCGTATTGTGCTCGTAGCTTTATTCTTCTTAAGTGTTGCGTCCTTATGCGCACAAACCACAATTTCAGGTACTACTTCTGACGACCAAGGCGTATTGCCTGGTGTAAACGTATTGGTGAAAGGGACTACCGTTGGAAGCGTTTCCGATTTTGATGGAAATTACAGTATAGAGGTGCCGGAAGGCAGCTCTGCTTTGGTTTTCTCCTATGTGGGGTATTCCAAACAAGAAGTGGCCATTGATGGCCGATCAACAATCAATGTTACCTTGGCCGAAGATGCTCAAGCACTCAGCGAGGTGGTGGTAGTTGGGTACGGTACTCAACGAAAGGCCGATTTAACAGGCGCTGTTGGGTCGCTTGGTAGCGCAGAGATTGTTTCAAAACCTATTACTAGTCCTGATCAGGTACTTGCTGGTACACTATCTGGGGTTAATATTACTAATAGGAGTGGGGATCCAGGGGCACCAATTAACGTGCGTATTCGTGGTATAGGAACACCTGGGGTTAACGATCCATTATGGGTAATAGATGGGGTGCCTATTGTACAAACGAGTAACATCACGGTAAATACCTCTTCTACTACTGATTCTAATCCACTTGCAGGTATTAATCCTAGCGATATAGAATCTATTGATGTTCTTAAGGATGCTGCTTCAGCTGCTATCTATGGTGCTAGAGCGGCAAATGGAGTAATTATAGTAACTACCAAAAGAGGTAAGGCAGGTGATGCAAAAGTTAATTATGATGGCTATACTTCTTTTAGTCAAGTAAGAGATAGATATGATGTTTTAAACGTAGAACAATATATTGATATTCAAGGTGAATTAGGAAGAGATGTATCTGAATTCAGTGGCTCCCAATTTGTAGATTGGCAGGATGCAATATTTCGTACTGGTTTTGTTCAGAATCACAACGTTACTGTAAGTGGAGGTAGTGAAAATGCAAATTATTTAATATCTGGGGGATATCTTAATCAAGAAGGTATAGAAGTAGCCCAGGGTTTTGATAGGTATTCTTTTAAGGCTAACTCTGATATTAAAGTTGGAAAGAGATTGCGTTTTGGAGAGTCTTTATTAATTAGTCAGACAGATCGCTTGGTTCAAAGTGAAGGGGCATTCTTTTCTGGTTTCAATTCAGCTCTAAATGCACCATATTATAAAATTTATGGTGATGGGCCTTTTGGGTACAATCTAGAAAATCCTGATACAAGTGGTGATGGTACAGGAAACAATTACTTAATGAGGAATGATGAACGTCTTAATAGTACAACTATAAGGAATAGAAAGGTTTTAGGTAATTTTTATGGAGAGTTAAAAATTCTCGAAGGATTGAAATTACGTGCTTCTTTAGGATTGGATTACAATGTTGGTCGAGGGGAGTATTATCAGGCAGCTACTGATTATTCTGGAAACAACCCAAGACAATCGCTTTTGGTGTCTTCTCGCCCCGTTGAATTAACACTTACGCCTTCAACTACATTACAGTATGATAAAACTTTTGGTAGTGACCATAGCATTTCTGCTCTATTCGGTTTTGAACAGACAGATTTCAGGTTTGATAAGGTAAGGTTACAAGGGCGTGATCTTTTTAACCAAAACTTTGCAGGTACTGGTTCAACCGTTTCTGGGGCTAATGAAGCTGACAATTGGGTACTACAAGGTTGGTTGGGACGTCTGAGTTATAATTATCAAGGTAAATACTTGGCAACGTTTAATGTTCGTAGAGACGCCACTTCAAGATTTGCAGAAGGTAATCGAGATGATTATTTCCCGTCAGTTTCTGCTGGGTGGAGAATTTCGCAGGAGGAATTCTTTCCAAAAGAAGGATTTGTGGACGATTTGAAGGTTCGTGTTGGATGGGGACAATCTGGTAATCAATTTACAGGATTGAACTTTGCTTATTTGTTAGCACTGAACAACAATATTAGGTACGTAGTGGGAGATAGTCAGGATACTAAAATAGCCCCAGCACCTACAAATTTTGCAAATCAAGATCTCAAATGGGAAACAAGTACACAGCTAGATGTTGGTATAGATGGTGCTTTCATGGATGGAAAATTGAATATGACGGCTGATTATTATAGTAAAGTAACTCAAGACGTATTACTTGGTCTTCCCGTTCCATATGTTTCTGGTTTCTTCTTGCCTGTAGATGCTAACGTGGGTGAGATTAAGAACTCAGGGGTGGAATTTTCGGTTAACTATGGAGATGAAATAGGGGATTTCAACTTTAGTGTTGGAGCAAATATTACCACAGTAAAAAATGAAGTTACAGATTTAGGAGAAATAAATCAGATTGTTACAGGTCTTGGAGGGCCTGATACGCACCGTACAATAGTTGGTGAAAGCTTAGGTCATTTTTACGGCTATAAAACTGATGGTCTGTATCAAAATGATGCTGAGGTCGCTGCTGCGTTGCCTGATGCAAATGGAACTCCTTCTCCGGGAGATATCAGATTTGTTGATGTAAATGGAGATGGAAAGGTAGATTCGGACGATAGAACCTATTTGGGAAGTCCTTTTCCAGGTTTTTTCTACGGATTTAATTTTCAAGGTGAATATCATGGTTTTGACTTTTCGGTTAACTTTAGAGGAGTTGGTGATCAGCAAGTTTATAATCAAGCGCGTACGAGCTTGGAAAATTTAGATGGCGCGAATAATTTTAGTACCCAGGTTTTAGATCGATGGACAGGAGAGGGAACAACCAACTCTAGTTCTAATCCAAGACTTGTTAGAAATGATCCGAACGGTAATAATCGTTTTTCGGACCGTTGGGTTGAAGACGCGGGTTATTTGCGTATTCAAAATATCCAATTTGGATATAGTCTTCCCTCTGATAAGCTAAAAGGCTGGACAGGTGATTTTGTTTCTAGAATGCGGTTTTATGTAGGTGTACAGAATCTTGCGACATTTACTAAGTATTCTGGTTTTGACCCTGAAGTGGGCCGTACTCAGAGTTTCCAAAAAGGTGATTTTACATTGGCTAGCGGTCAAGATGGTGGGGCTTCTCCATTACCAAGAATAGTACAGTTAGGCTGGTCAGTTACATTCAATTAGAACCTTGTTAAAGTCATTTAATATAAAAATATAGCTATCATGAAAAAATATATAATACTTGCCAGTATCTTCCTCGCTTTTTCTTGTGGGGAAAAGGAACTGGACCTGTTGCCTTTAGATAGGGTAACTGCCGATACCTTCTACAAAACCCGAGGAGATTTTGACGGTGCTGTTTTTGCATCATATTCATCAATACAAGATTTATGGGGTATCAGTGCAGAAACTTTAGGTGAAAATGGGGAATATTGGAAAATTTCTGTTGTCATTGGGGATGATGCAAATGCGGATACAGAAGTTGGTGATGCCGTTTCCCAAGATATTGATAAACTCCTTATTCGTTCTAGCGATGTGCCATACGGAGCAGCGTATACTCAAATTTATGAGGGGATATATAGAGCGAATTTAGTTTTGGAAAATGTGAATGGAGAGAATGAATTAACTGAAGAGGATAAAACTATTATTGACGCTGAGGCTAAGTTTTTAAGAGGCTGGTTCCATTTCCAAGCTTTAAAAATGTTTGGTACACCACCACTGGCAATAGAGGTTAAGACGGACCTTAATGATTTGGCACTTGCAAATGCAACACAAGAAGAATTATACACCTCTATTTTGGCTGATTTAACAGATGCTGCGGCCGGCCTTCCTGCTGAATGGGATGGAGCAAATACGGGAAGAGCTACTTCATGGGCTGCCAAATCCTATATCGGAAAGGTTAATGTTTGGAAAGAAGATTGGGCAGCCGCAATTACAGCTTTTGATGATGTAATGGTGAATGGGCCATATATGTTGATGCCTGAATATAGTAACAACTTCAGTCATCTTTTCGAAAACAATGCGGAGTCAATTTTTGAAATTCAATTTGGCGGACCATTTTCTGATGATAATATATGGGTGTTTGATGATACACACTCTGAAAACTTTAAGGCATCTCAAGGCACTACTAGAAGCTATCATTGGGGGGCAGGAAATGGAGCTCCAGGGGGAAAGCGTGGTTGGTTTATACCCTCTCAAGAACTTCTGAATGCTTATGAGCCTGGTGATTCTAGATTAGGAACTACAATTTATCAAGAGGGAGAAGAGTATTTTGTATGGTCAGGTAATCAGGTTGTAACGGAGGCTTATGACCCTGAATGGTCTTCAAATGGTCTTAGTGCGAAGAAGTATTTGGGAGAAGAAAATGCTGTTGGAGCGAACAGGTCACCTAATGGGGCTTCAGATTTTAATAATGAGCGTTGGTTTAGATTTGCCGAACTTAAATTACTTTATGCAGAGGCGTTGATTCAAGGTGGAGGTGATGTTGGACTTGCTTTTGACGAAATTGATGATATTCGCGATAGAGCTGGTTTAGGCCCTGTTGACCGTTCGCAAGACCCAATGGATGCTTTAATGCAAGAAAGAAGGGTTGAATTGGCATTGGAACCACATAGATATTTTGATATAACCAGATGGGGTATTGGAGCTGAAATTTTTGGAGCGGCTTGGGATGACAAGTACAATGTATTTCCTTTTCCACTTACAGAAATCGATAGGTCTAAAGGACTGTTGATACAGAACCCAGGATATTAATAATCTTCTTTTAGGGTTTCCCTAAAAAGTATGGTAATTTTACTGAAAGGAATCCAATTTTTGATAACCCCTAGATTGGATTCCTTTCTATTCATAGACGTATTTAATTGCTTTCATGTTCGCTACGTATAAAATCGGTTTGTTTTATTACACACTCTTCTCCTGCGTGGTATTGTGTTTTACTTCATGCTCTCAAAAGGACCAAACGCTTTTTAGAGAGATTCATCCTTCTGAATCGGGACTTGGGTTTCAGAATACTTTAGCACTAACGGATTCCCTAACCATACTAGATTTTGAGTATATGTACAATGGGGCCGGTGTTGCTGTGGCCGATTTTGATTTGGACGGCCTTCAGGATGTCTATTTTACGGGAAATATGGTGAGCAACCGCCTGTATCGTAACCGAGGTGACTTTAAATTTGAAGATATTACAGAGTCGTCAAATGTGGGTTCTGCACACTGGTCCAATGGCGTGGCTATCGTTGATATCAATCAAGATGGTTATCCAGATATTTATGTTTGTAGGGCAGGGCCTAGAGACTCCAAAAGTGTAGATAAAGCAAACTTATTATTTGTAAATAATGGCTTGAAAGATGGAAAACTATCCTTCACGGAAGAAGCTCAAAAGTGGGGTTTGGCAGATACAAGTTATTCGGTGCAATCAGTCTTTTTTGATTATGATGGTGACGGCGATTTGGATATGTATCTATTGAACAATGCATTGGTAGATTTCAACCGAAATACGGCAAAACCTAAAGAAGGTCGAGAAAAAGTTCCTTCTGTAGATAAACTCTTTAGAAATGACAGTGGTGAGAACGAAGCTAGGAATCCCGTTTTTACAGATGTTTCGGCCGAATCAGGTATTTCTATTGAAGGGTATGGTCTTGGTATTGAAGTATGTGATATGAATTCAGATGGTTGGCCAGATATCTATGTGTCCAATGATTTCCTTACGGATGATTTGCTTTACATCAACCAAAAAGATGGAACTTTTAAAAATGAAATAGCCACCTATTTTAAGCATCTTACATTTAATGGTATGGGCAATGATATTGCCGATATTGATAATGATGGTAATATGGATGTTGTGGTGCTGGATATGCTGCCGCCTGATAATAAACGATGGAAGCTGACTATGATGGGCAACAATTATGATCAGTTTAGAAATAGGTTGGATTATGGTTACCAACCTCAATACATTAGAAATACGCTGCAATTGAACAATGGCAACGGATCGTTTAGTGAAGTTGGGCAGCTCACCGGAATTGATGCTACAGAATGGAGCTGGAGCGCCCTTTTTGCAGATTTTGACCAAGACGGACTTAATGACCTCTGCATTACAAATGGATACAGACAAGATATTACCAACCTAGACTTTATGGTGTATGGTGACCGTGTGCTCACCATGGGTACCGAAGAGGCGAACAGAAAAAAACGCATTGAAGAGCTGAATAAACTGCCGGGCATAAAAGAAACGAACTATTTTTTTAAAAATATGGGAAACTTAAACTTTCAGGACCAATCTGAAGATGTCGGTTTTGACAAGCCGACTTACTCAAACGGAATGGCTTATGCTGATTTTGATAATGACGGTGATTTGGATCTTGTGACGAATAATATTGATGATCCTGCCGGCTTGTACGAAAACACGCTATCTTCTGAGACAAACAAATATATTAGATTCAAGTTCAAAGGTTCGGAAAAGAACAAACAAGGATTGGGAAGCAAGGTTCATATTTTTTATGCGGATAGTGTACAAAAAAAGTATTTTACTCCTTATCGCGGCTATTTATCTACAGTTGAGCAAGCGCTACATTTTGGAGTAGGACAATCCAAAGAATTGGATAGCGTAAAAGTCATATGGCCCGATGGGAAGACTCAAAAGTTGGTAGCTGTTGCTGTCAATCAAGAAATCGTGCTTAAGTATGAGAATGCTGTGGACGGAAAACAAACTACAAACAATGAGATATCTAAAACATGGTTTCAGCCAACGGATAATGTAGGTCTCAATCGGTTCCATGTAGAGAATGAATTTGTAGATTTTAAGGTTCAGGCATTGTTGCCGCACATGCATTCTAAAAACGGGCCTGGATTAGCGGTAGCTGATGTTAATGGTGATGGTTTAGAGGATTTGTACGTTGGGGCGGCAACGGGTCAAGCAGGAGCATTGATGGTTCAAAAGCAGGACGGTTCTTTTGAAACGGTGGAGTTTGATGAAACAAAGAATGAAGACATGGGCGCCTTATTTTTTGATGCTGATAATGACGGAGACCAAGATTTGTATGTCGTTAGTGGGGGATCGTCTTATCCGGTTGGTAATAAGGCATATCAAGATAGGCTTTATGAAAATGATGGATTAGGCAAATTTAATCTGGTTAATGCGCTGCCAAATATGTGGGTAAGTGGGTCCGTAGTTACGGCTGCGGATTATGATAAAGATGGTGATTTGGACCTTTTTGTGGGTGGAAGAGTAAGACCTGGTGAATATCCATTACCTCCTGAAAGCTTCCTTTTAAAAAATAATAGTAATGCTAATGGTATAAAATTCAGTACGGATTCGCAGTCTATCAGTTCGGTGTTTAAAGATTTGGGCATGGTAACTTCCGCTTTATGGACGGATTATAATAATGATGGTTGGCAAGATTTAATTGTGGTAGGGGAGTTTATGGCGGTTCGTTTCTTTCAGAATAATAAGGGTGAATTATCCGAAGTTATGGAAGAAACGGGTCTTTCGCACACAAATGGTTGGTGGAACAGTATAACTTCCGGTGATTTTGATAATGATGGGGATCTTGACTATATCCTGGGGAATCTTGGTCTCAACAGTAAATTCAAGGCCAGTTCAACAGAACCTTTGTGTATCTATGCTAGCGATTATGATAAGAATGGTCAAATAGACCCGGTCATGTGTCATTATGTAGATGGAGAAAACTATGTGGCGCATTCACGCAATGATTTAATAAGCCAGATTAATGCTATGCGTTCACGTTTCAGAACGTTCTCTGACTATGCCAATGCCACTTTTGAAGATTCTTTTTTACAGGAAGAAATAGAAAATGCCTATGTAGTACGTAGCGAGACTTTTGCCAATTCCTACCTTGAGAATTTAGGCAATGGAGAGTTCAAACTTTCAGAATTGCCAAGAACGGCGCAGATTGCTCCTATGTATGGTATGATGGTTGGAGATTATAATAATGACCAAAACCTAGATGTTTTGGCGGTTGGAAATTTCTATAGTGGGGAAGTATTCTCAGGTAGGTATGATGCCTCTATAGGGTGGTTGTTGCTAGGTGACGGCGAGGGCAATTTCAGTAAGGCCAATGTCTCTCAAAGCGGGTTTTTCGTGGACGGAGATGCAAAAAGCCTTGTAGGCTTAAATGCGGGAAAAAAGGAATTAATCGTGGTTGGAATAAACAATGCTGAGTTAAAAAGCTTTTATCGACCGGTAAAAAACCGAATTTATAAGCCGAAACCTAATGAAGTTGCTGCTTTAATAACATTTAAAAATGGAATGAAACAAAAAGTAGAGTTCTATTACGGCGGAGGTTACTTGTCAGGCTCAAGTAGAAATTTAATCATTCCGGATTCTGCAGTTTCCCTAAAAATTATAGATGATAACGGTGTTGAAACCGAAATTTTGACGAACCTATGAAAATGTTGAAACCTTTAATATTCGTGTGGGGTCTCTCATTTCTATTTGTGGGTTGTGGCGCGAAAGAAACGCATCGTTTTCGGTTGTTAGATACTGCTAAAACAGGCATCGATTTTCAAAATACCATTACAGAAAACGATAGTATCAACGTATTTGAGTTTATGAACGTGTATACCGGTGCCGGTGTGGCAGTAGGTGATATAGACAATGACGGCCTTACCGATGTCTATTTTAGCGGGAACATGGTTTCAGGTAGGTTGTATCGGAACAAAGGAAACTTTCAATTTGAGGATATCACGGAAAAATCGGGACTTCTAAATACACGTTGGGGTACGGGGGTAAGTATGGTAGATATTAACCAAGATGGATTTTTAGATATTTTTGTGTGCGTTTCAGGAAGCGCAGAGATTTCCGAGCGTGCCAATATGCTTTATATCAATAACGGTGATATGACCTTTACCGAAATGGCCGAGGAGTATGGTCTTGCGGATACAAGGCAAAGCATGCACTCCGCATTTTTAGATTTTGATAAAGATGGTGATTTAGATATGTACCTACTGGTAAATCCTGCCGCTTACGAGTATAATGTTAATGTTAGTAAACCACGTGAGATTGATGGGCAGTCCGTAAGTAATGACCGTTTGTATAAAAATTTGGGGAACGGCAAGTTTGAAGATGTTTCGGTAGACGCAGGAATTCTAGTTGAAGGGTATGGCCTGGGTGTAGGGATCTCTGATATTAATGGCGATAACTGGCCTGATATTTATGTGTCCAATGACTTTATAGGGAATGATATTCTCTATATCAACCAAAAGGATGGTACATTCAAAGACCAGATTACGGAGCAAATAAAGCATACTTCTTATGCGGGAATGGGAAATGATGTGGCAGATGTGGATAATAATGGTGAGCCCGATATTATGGTATTGGATATGCGGCCAGAAGACAATGAACGTCAAAAATTGATTATTTCCTCAACGGGTTATGACCGTTTTCAAATTATGTTAGATGCAGGTTACAATGCACAATACAGTCGCAATACGCTGCAATTGAACCAAGGTCAGGATAAGTTCAGTGAAGTTGGATTTATGGCAGGCATTAGTAGCACGGATTGGAGCTGGAGCCCATTATTGGCCGATTATGATAATGATGGGCGCAAGGATTTATACGTTACCAATGGTTTTTTAAGGGATTTAGGAGATTTGGATTATATCCATTATCAGAAAGCTTATGACAGCCCTGTAGGTGATGTGGATACAAAAATTAAAATGAAATTGAAATCCATAAGTGAACTGCCCATGGCAGATTTACCTAACTACGCCTATCGTAATAAAGGGGATATGACTTTTGAAAAAGTTTCCGATAGTTGGGGGATTGATAAAGCCAGTTGTTCCCATGGTGCAGCATATGCCGATCTGGATAATGATGGGGATTTGGATTTACTGGTGAACAATATGGATCAACCTGCTTTTGTATATGAAAACGTGGGGCTTCCAGAGAAAAAAAATCACTATCTAAAAGTCAAGCTGAATGGAAAAAAAGGCAATCTGCAAGGAATCGGAGCTAAATTAAAGCTGACGACCGCAGACTCTGAGCAGTTCTATCAGCATTATTTAAGTAGAGGCTATGAGTCTAGTGTAGACCCTACGGCACATTTTGGTTTGGGACAGAGCAAAGAAGTGAAAAGTATTGAAGTTTGGTGGCCAAATGGTACATATCAGATTTTGAAGAACCAGGCAGTTGATACAATCTTGACATTGAAACAGTCAGATGCTATCAAAAATAGTCCAGAACAAAAAGACTTAAAGAATCAGTTTTTCTCTGATATAACGGATAGTTTAGGAGTAAGCTTCAAGCATAAGGAAGACGACTTTGTAGATTTTAAATTACAGCCTATTTTACCGCATATGCATTCCCGAAACGGACCTGGTTTGGCTGTTGCCGATGTAAATGGAGATGGCTTGGAGGATTTTTATATCGGAGGAGCTACCGGCCAAGCAGGGGAATTATTTTTGCAGATGCCAGATGGCAGTTTTGTTTCAAATGAAGGTTTAGATGCCCATTTAGAAGACATGGGTGTTTTGTTGTTTGATGCCAATGGTGATGGTCATACTGATTTGTACGTGGTTAGTGGTGGGGTAAGTGCCAATACCGATGCTGAAATATATCAAGACAGACTTTACGTAAATGATGGCAAAGGTGGTTTTGCCCGGTCTGATGCTTTGCCTGCAATAAGTGCAAGCGGATCGTGTGTAGTTGCCAATGATTATGATAAGGACGGAGATTTAGATTTGTTCGTGGGTGGTAGGGTTAACCCTGGTAAATATCCAATGCCAACACAGAGTTACTTGCTCCAAAATCAATCATCAGATAGTGACTTTAAGTTTGTTGATGTAAGCAACCAGATTGAAGGTTGGGAGGAGCTGACAATGGTAACGTCTGGTTTGTGGACGGACTATGATAATGATGGGTGGACAGACCTCATAGCTGTTGGTGAGTTTATGCCAATAACTATTTTTCATAATGAAAAAGGAAGATTGGTATTGCAAAAAGAAACCACAGGACTAACTAAAACCGAAGGATGGTGGAACAGCATCAACGGTGGTGATTTTGATCAAGATGGGGATATTGATTATATTTTGGGTAACCTTGGATTGAACAATAAATATACAGTCAGCCGTGAAGAACCTCTATGTATTTATGCTAATGATTATGATAAAGATGGCAGGATAGACCCTATAATGTGCTATTTTATTGACGGTGAAAACCATTTGGCACATTCACGTGATGAAATTATTGGACAGGTCAATGCTATGCGTAGTAGGTTTAAAACCTATAAATCATATGCCGAGACCAGTTTTGATGAATCGTTTTTACCAGAAGAATTAAAAAATGCCTATGTAGTCAAGAGCCATACCTTTGCCAGTAGTTATTTGGAAAATTTGGGTAACGGAAAATTTGAACTTCGTGAGCTTCCACTGGCGTTACAAACAGCGCCAATAGAAGGTACAGTGGTAGATGACTTTGATAAGGATGGAAATTTAGATGTGCTCATGACCGGTAATTCGTATGCTACGGAAGCGGCAACCGGGCGTTATGATGCTTTTATTGGTGCATTCTTAAAAGGAGACGGTACGGGGACTTTTAGAAATATCCCTTTGGATGAAAGCGGTTTTGTAAATGATTTAGACGCGAGTGGCTTGGCTTTGATATATTCGGATAAAAAACAGACGATACTGGCAGCAAATAATGATAATCAGCTAAAAGTATTTCAGGAAAAAGGGCACGGTAAAGCAAAGACGATTTATATTGAAAATGATGTGCTTTCCGCCTTTGTAAAACTGAAGAATGGTCGCGAATACAAGAAAGAATTTTATTTTGGGTCGGGCTATTTGTCACAGAGCAGTAGGCGTATTTTTCTTAATGAGAACATTGAGAAAATTGAAGTTACAGATAGAAACGGAAATACAAAAACAGTGTATTTAGATGAAGAAGTTAGGTAGTTTACTTATATTATGTTCGGTTTTACTGGTGTCATGCGGCACCAAGCATAATCAAGAAGGGCTGGATGCCTATTTTGAAGGAGGGTTGTCAAAATATAATCGTCAACTTACAGATGTTATAGTTGCCGATATTTTTACACCGCCAGTCGCAAGTAGAATTTATGCCTATTCAAATGTAGCCGCTTATGAGGGTATTCGTTTTGCCGATGCATCAAAAAAATCCTTGGCCGCTACACTCAATAATTTAGAAAAACTGCCTGAACCTATTGCTAATAAAGAGTACTATTACCCTTTGGTTTCTGCAGTGGCATTCATGAATGTGGGTAAATCCTTAGTTTTTGATTTGGATAAAGTTGAAGCTATTAAGGGTGATATGTTGGCCGAAATTAAAGCTATTGGTATTGATGCAGTGGTTTATGAAAATTCGGTGTCTTTTGGTGAAGAGTTAGCTGCTGAAATCTTAAACTGGGCCGCGAAAGACGGGTACCTTCGTCGTACGGCACTTCCCAGGTATTCTGTAAATGATGACGCTGGCCGTTGGAAACCCACGCCTCCGGATTATATGGAAGCAATAGAACCACATTGGAATACCATTCGTCCGTTCGTTTTGGATTCCGCTGGGCAGTTTGATCCAGGTTTACCTACCGCTTTTGATTTAGAAAAGGATTCTAAATTTTACGAAGAAGCTATTGAGGTGTATGAAACGGTTAATCAGTTAGACGATAAACAGCTGGAAGTTGCTAAGTTTTGGGACTGTAATCCTAATATTTCCCATACTAAAGGGCATGTTATGTATTTTCAACAACAAATATCGCCTGGAGGGCATTGGATGCATATTGCAGCACAAGTTTTGGAAGAAGAAAAAGCTAATGGAGTAACCGCTGCGGAAACCATGTCTTTATTAGGGGTAACTATTGCAGACGCATTTATAAGTTGCTGGGATCAAAAGTATAAGAGTAGCTTAACCAGACCAGAAACCTATATTAACAATTATATAGATCAAGATTGGGAGCCTATTCTACAAACTCCAGCTTTTCCTGAGCATACTTCGGGTCATAGTGTGGCTTCGAGTGCTGCAGCAACGGCACTGACAGCATTATTTGGTGAGAATTATGCTTTTGTAGATGCAACAGAAGTTCCTTATGGTCTACCGCCACGAAGCTTTCAGTCGTTTTGGCAAGCCGCGGAAGAGGCGGCTATTAGTCGTTTGTATGGTGGAATACATTACCGTCCCGCCATTGAACTCGGTGTACAACAGGGTAGGGCCATTGGTAATTTTGTGGTTAAGAGCGTAGAATTCGAATAATAGGATTGTTCTCCATATGGGTTTTTTCCGGTCAGGAATCTGGTTCGCCTGAGCATCCATTTACTAGCATTGGTCTTTTATGGAAAAAGAAAGAAATTTCCCATGAATCACTTAATTTATCTGTATATTCAAGGCTGAATTTGTCAAAACCTTCATTTAAAAATAAAGGAGGCTCTTTCACAGGTCTTAAAAATTCGTTGTTTTTATTCTGTTATTGATAAGTTTTTGAGCTATGAGTCAAGTATTTATAGTTATTTGAACCAATTTTTTTTGAAGGTGATGGAATACGCTGTATATTTGTTTAGTAGCATAGTATATCATAGTATTGATAAAATATTTGTTCATGCTCTTTCTTACAACGAACCGCACGACATTTTTACTTTCTTGAGTTATTCTTTGTTCAACTAGAAGAATTATAAAATAATGAACGGCTAATTGATTCTGGCCTAATAATATATTTAGATGATTGTAAACACTATTCTTACAGTTTCCCCCGAAATAACAATTATTGGTGCGGAACAAAATTTCCAAACGTCTCTTAAAAAAGTGCATGATCATCAAGGTACTGCAATCTATAATTTTGAAGTTACAGGAAAAGAAAAGCGAGTTCCAAAACCCATTACCCTACAGTGGAAAGTGCCCGCCATAAATGTAAAGGGGATTTGGAAGCCTACCACGGATTTTAATAAACGTATTCAAGCAGATTGGGAGTTGGATAATATGGAGTCTAGAATCTCTATTGATTCTCCTGTTATTTCCTTGTTTGGTAATAGTGATGAGAACATTTTAACATTTGCTTGTTCCAATGCTATCAATAAATTAGAAATGAATGCACGTTTGCGTGAGGAGGACAATTGTTTTTATTGTCACATCACGTTTTTTATGGAGCAACATTATCCTCTTAAAAACTTTAAGGCACAGATAAGATTAGACAGTCAAAACAGGCATTTTTCAGATAGTCTTCGTGCCGTTTCCTCATGGTGGGAAACCTTTGAACAGCTGAAACCGGCCTATGTTCCGGATATTGCAAAAAAACCGTTGTATTCTACTTGGTATCAGTTTCATCAAAACTTAGAAGTGCCATTACTTTTAGAGGAGTGTAGATTGGCTAAAAATCTAGGTTACGAGGCAATAATTATTGATGATGGTTGGCAAACTTTCGATTCGAATAGAGGTTATGATTTTACCGGAGATTGGCAACCGGACCGTATTCCAGAAATGGCGGAATTCGTGAAAAGAGTGCAAGAAACGGGAATGAAAGTTGCCCTTTGGTATTCCGTTCCTTTTTGCGGGGAAAAGTCAAAGGCCTATAAACTTTTCAAAGGAAAATTCTTAACCGAAGACCACAGATGGGCACCTGTTTTTGATCCTCGTTACCCAGAGGTTAGGCAATATCTCATAAATATTTATACAAATGCGGCCAAAGACTGGAATTTGGATGGTTTTAAATTAGATTTTATAGATGATTTCAGATTTTATAAAGATACACCTACTAATTTAGGAGCTGGTGCGGATTACGCTTCTATCAATGGAGCGGTGGACCGCTTGTTAACTGACGTGAAAAATGCTTTGACTGAAATAAATCCTGAAATTTTCATTGAGTTCAGACAGAAATATACCGGGCCGGCAATGCGTAAATATGGTAACATGTTCAGAGCGTTTGATTGCCCCGGAGATGCCACCATGAACCGTTTGCGAATTGCGGATATACGTATGCTTGCAGGGGATACGGCCGTTCATTCCGATATGGTTACTTGGCATGCGGATGAACCGTTGGAAATAGCGGCACTTCAAGTAATCAATACCCTTTTTGGTGTGCCACAGCTTTCCGTAATGTTAAGTGAAACTCCCAAAGAATATGTAAACATGATCGGGTTTTACACTAAATATTGGAATGAAAATTCCGATGTTCTCATGAATGGCGATTTCCTTCCATCTAAGCCTTTGGCCAACTATCCCACAAAGCGGGTATCTAAAAACGGACACCTTATAATAGGTGTATACGATACTTGGGTTATAGAGCTTAATGAAGCGCCTAATCAAGTAGATATTTTAAACGGACAGATAGCGGATCAAGTGGTTATCAGGAATACAAAAGACTTCGGGGTCTATCGTTGTAAAATTTATGATTGTCAAGGAAGTTTGATACGGGAAGATAAAGTAGTATTTTCGAAAGGCGTACTTGAAATTGTGGTTCCCGCCTGTGGAATCATAAAAGCCGAGAAAATATAGCGAACTTCAAATGACCGAAAAAGAAAAAATGATTGGCGGACAGCCTTATAACCCTCATGATAAGGAATTGGTGAGAGGGAGGTTGAACGCAAGAAGATTAATGCGTGAAATTGAAGCCATACCCATGGATAAAGAACGCCAACGGAAACATTTTTTCAAAGAGCTATTCGCGGAGACCGGTAAAAACTTCTATATAGAAAATCGTTTTACTTGCGATTATGGCTTCAATATTTATTGGGGAGAAAACTCATACGCTAATTTTGATTGTATTATTTTAGATGCAGCACCAGTTTATATTGGTAAAAATGTGATGATGGCCCCTGCAGTAAAACTACTTACGGCAACACATCCTTTAGAGTTTGAAGCTCGCAATTCCGGTATTGAATATGCAAAACCCATAAAGATTGGCGATAATGTCTGGATTGGTGGCGGGGTAATCGTTAACCCAGGGGTTACTATAGGAAAAAACAGTGTTATAGGTTCAGGGAGCGTTGTAGTGAAAGACATTCCTGAAAATGTAGTTGCTGTTGGTAATCCGTGTCGTGTACTAAAGAAAATTGATAACTCCTAATTATAGCTCCTCTCATACTCTCAACACCAACTTAAAACACCAAAAATATGCTCTCAATAGTTTCATTCGTAGGTTTTACGCTCTTAGTTGCGCTAATTGCTTGGTATGCTACAAGAAGTACCAATGAAAAATCTGCTGATGGCTATTTTTTGGCAGGTAGGAGTTTAGGGGCTATTACCATTGCCGGTTCATTGTTGCTAACTAACCTTTCTGCGGAACAGATTGTGGGGCTTAACGGGCAAGCATTTACGGAAGGGGTTTTGGTAATGGCTTGGGAAACTTTGGCAGCAATTGCTATGATTATCACGGCGGTATTCTTGCTTCCTAGGTATATGCGGGGTGGTATAACAACAATTCCACAATTTGTGGCAGATAGGTTTGATCACGGTACAAAAGCCATACTAACAGCGCTGTTTTTATCTGGTTACGTTATTGTGGTCATTCCGTCCGTATTGTATTCGGGTTCTTTGGCGTTCAGTACTATGTTTGATTTGCCTAGCCTTTTGGGACTTTCCGATACGGCTACCCTATGGATTTGCGTTTGGAGTATTGGTATAATCGGAATTATATATGCAATTTTCGGTGGATTGAAAGCGGTTGCGGTTTCTGACCTGATCAATTCTATTGGACTTCTGATTGGAGGACTCCTCATTCCTGTTTTTGGATTGTTGGCCATTGGTGAAGGGAGTATTTCTGATGGAGTCTCCATATTATGGGAAAGCCATCCGGAAAAATTCAATGTAAAGGGAGATGTGGATGCATCCATTCCTTTTGGGACAATCTTTACCGGTATGATGCTCGTACAAATGTTTTATTGGGGTACCAACCAAGTGATTCTACAACGTGTTTTTGGAGCTAAAAACTTAAAAGAAGGACAAAAAGGGGTGATTTTAGCCGCTTTGGTAAAATTCTTAATACCCATAATAGTCGTATTGCCAGGTATTATCGCATGGCATATTTTTGAAGGCAATCTTGATAATCCGGATCAGGCCTATCCTAAGTTGGTTGCAACGGTACTTCCTGCGGCTTTTACAGGTCTTTTTGCTGCGGTGCTTTTTGGTGCTATTCTTAGTTCGTTTAATAGTTTGTTGAACAGTAGTGCCACTTTATTCGGTTTTGACCTGTATCGTCAATATTTTAAAAAGAACGCGACCGAAATTGAAACGGTTAAAGCGGGTAAAATGTTCGGACTTGTACTGGGTATTTTGGGTATGTGCGTTGCTCCTTTAATTGCTAATGCACCTCAAGGTTTGTTTGCATGGTTGCAAGAGGCCAACGGTTGTTATAGTATTCCCATTTTAACGGTAATTGTTGTTGGGTTCTTTACCAAGCGTGTGCCGGCCATAGCGGCAAAAATTGGTGTGATTTCCGGGGTTGTTCTGTATTCTATCAGTCAGTTTATCATTAAACCTTATTTTGTAGAAAGCGCCTTGACGGAAGCTGCTCAAAATGGAATAACAGATGCCAAGGCCTTAAGTGTAATTCAGGCGGAAGCTTATCCACACTTCTTGCATGTAATGGCTATTTTGTTCGTCTTGAATATTATTATCATGTTAGTTATCGGAAAATTACATCCAAGGGAAACGGACTATCAGCCTATGACTACGGATGCGGTAAGTGTGGAACCGTGGAAATATGCTTTTATAGCGGGTGCTGTAATCACGGCTTTAGTGCTGAGTACGTATTTGATATTTTAAAAGAGATATTTAAAACTGTAGTGCCACGCCCAGGGTTCCAGGTCCAAAATTAAGGTTCCAGCTCATTTTTTTGGCTCCGGCATTATATTTCTCATCATACTTTCTATCAAGGTAGCGGTCAATAGATTCCACCGTAGCTATACTTATGGCAATGGCGAATACAAAATCACTCAAATAATGTTGGCCGTCCCATATACGTGAAATACCAGGTATGGCTCCTAGAGTATATATTCCAGCTTTAACCCATGGACTTTTAAATTGTTTCCCAATGGCGTATGCATTTGTAAAGGCTAACAGAGCATGGCCCGAAGGGAAAGAATGAAAATTTCGGTTAGAGTTAAAAGGATCAAAGGTGTCTTTTCCTTTTTCTGCAACAGGTCTGGCTCTACCTACGGCTGATTTTAAGACTTGTTGTAAAAAACCTGCAGATGTCGCTGATGAAATAAGAAGAACACCGGTACGACGAAGTTTCTCATTTTTAGTGATAAGTCCGGCCAAATATACACCTGAAGTGGCAATATAGTTGTTTTCCGGGCTCCCGTAAAGTTCTCCATATTCTCGAATGACTTGAGGAACACCATCCTTTTGATTTTGAATAAAGCGCGAGGTATCGTCATCTATAAGGTAGACTGCCCCGGTCCCTGCTATCACTCCGCCAAACTGTGCCCATTGCTGACCTTTCCAGTGAAATGGTCTGGCATAGGAATAACCAACACCCTTGAACATATTTACAAAATCGTACTTAAACATATCCCAACGTTTTTCAGTTGGGGCTACAATTGAATCTTGGGCATATACCCCCATGGAGAAGGCAGTAAACAGTAATGCAATGGTCTTTTTCATAGTATTGGCAAAACTAGATTTATTCTGCAAAGCTAGAACGGTTTAAAACAAAAAAATCACGTTTTTTTGGTCTGGTTGGTCGTTTTTATAGGAAAAAGGGCAGAAGCTTTTATAATTTACGAAATAAAACGGTACCGCTGGAAATTAAAAAAAGATTTCTTGGGCCAATCTATAGGTGTTGGCATGAGCTTCTACAATAGTTTTGATGTCCGGAGTATAGCCGCCACCCATGCTGCATTGGACAGGTATTTGAAGCTGATCACATGTTTTGAGAACAAAAGCATCTCTCTCTTTACAGCCCTCAATGCTAAGCCCCAAAGTCCCTAGTTTGTCGGAAGCTATAACATCTACTCCGCAGAGGTAAAAGATAAAATCTGGTTTTTCTTGAGTGATTAACTGGGGCAATATTTTCTTTAATCGATATAAATACGCATGATCTTTAGTGTCTTTAGGAAATGAGATATCTAAATCCGATCGTTCTTTTTTAAAAGGATAGTTACTTTCTCCATGCATGGAAAAAGTAAAAACAGAAGTATCGTTCTGAAAAATTTCTGCTGTACCATTTCCTTGGTGCACATCTAAATCTACAATAAGGATTTTCTTGGCAAGTTTTTTTGCTTGCAAATACCTTGCGCCTATGGCTTGGTCGTTCAACATACAAAAAGCTTCGCCATGGCCGGTATATGCGTGATGGGTGCCACCGGCGATGTTCATAGATATGCCGTTTTCGAGCGAATAATGACAGCACTTCATTGTACCATCGGCAATGATTCGTTCGCGCTCTACCAAATCCTCGGTAAGGGGAAAACCAATTTTTCTAGCCTCTCGCGGTGGGATTTTAATATTTAATAAATCATAAAAATATTCGGGATCATGAACCGCTACTATGTATTTATCGTTAGGTATTTGAGGTTCGAAGAAATTTTCAGGAGTGCAAGTACCTTCGTGTAAAAGTTGTTGGGGTAATAGCTCATACTTCATCATAGGAAAACGATGTCCTTGGGGAAGCGAGTGGTTGTAAATAGGGTGATTCGCTATTTTGAGCATGCTACAAATATAGCTTTCTATTCCCGATTAAATATGGAGTGGGTGATTGGTGGCAGGTATGAAGAAACTATGCTACCTTTTTCAATAAGTCAAAACAAGGGCATTTGCTACACCTTTTGCTTTCACTTTTCTTGTACTTTTTGCAGCACTTACTTTTAAGTTTCGCATTAGCGGCAAGTGCTTTCTCAACTTTACGTTTTAAAAGCTCCGGATCAACTTTTTTTTTGTCTTTCTTTTTAGACGATTTCTTTTTCTTTGACACTGGCCTGAATTCTAAGTAGATGACAAATGTAATTATTTTAAATAAATCTAAATAAGATTGAAAAGTTAAAATTTAGATTTCGTGTGTTATGGTGTGCATTTTAATTGGTTGGTAGTAAAGGTGTTGCTTTGATTTATACTTAATTCCTAGTAATATGATAGGAATAGTAGGGATATATTTTTTGGAATCACAACAGTTCTTTTATCTTTGGCCATTCTTAGCGGAATTGATAGGTAAATTGAATTGTAAAAAGAAGCATTTGCAATGAAGACAGGAAGTGGACTAAGTAAAAAAATTAGCCGGAGGGCGCGTATTTCCAGGTACGTCATTTATAAAGAAACTTTAGTAGATTTTAAAGAGCAGTTTTGGTCTTTTTTAGGCGCATTTATTGGAATTGGTTTAATTGCGCTTCTACAGTCCTATTATCTTCCAAAAATGGAAAATGCCCTGTTGATAGGGTCTTTTGGCGCTTCTAGTGTTCTTATTTATGGAGCTATTGAAAGTCCTCTGGCGCAGCCACGCAATTTTATTGGCGGACAGTTGTTATCCGCTTTTATTGGTGTTACCGTATATAAACTTATGCCGGATTTAATATGGCTTTCGGCACCATTGGCAGTTGCCACATCTATTGTGGTAATGCAGATAACAAAAACGTTACATCCACCAGGTGGCGCTACAGCCCTAATTGCTGTAATTGGTACTGCAAAAATTAAATCTTTAGGGTACTTCTATGTTATTTCTCCAGTATTGGCAGGTACAGTAATACTTTTTGTTACCGCCCTTATTTTTAATAATATGACCAAGCATAGAAGTTACCCGGTTAACGGCCGTTTTTTACGTGTTATTAGGGGTAAAGTAGGCAGACGCAAGCGCAGTTTTAATACCTAGGAACCCATAGAATTGCGCAGGGCTATGATTTGTGTAGCTTGAGTTGAATTCGTTTGCGAGGTACATCTACCTGTAATACTTTAACAACAATCTGTTCATGAAGACTAACATGTTCGTTCACATCCTTTACAAAGGTATCAGCAAGATTAGAAACATGAATTAGTCCGCTTTCTTTAATACCAATATCTACAAAACATCCAAAATTGGTAATGTTGTTGACGATTCCTGGCAATAATTGACCTTCGTGTAAATCTGTAATCGATTTTATATTTTGATTGAAGGTAAAGACTTTGGCCTTTTCCCGACGGTCAAGACCTGGTTTCTCCAATTCTTCTACAATATCCTTTAAGGTAGGTAAACCGATAGTTTCTGTGCAATAGGCTTCTAGATTTACACTTTTTAGAGTACTACTATTACCAATCAGTTCAGTTAGAGGAATTCCTTTGTCCTTTGCTATTTTCTGAACTATAGAGTAGCTTTCTGGGTGTACTGCAGAATCGTCAAGTGGATTCTTTGCGTCCTTTATCCGAAGAAAAGCCGCTCCCTGTTCAAAAGCTTTCCCTCCTAAACGAGCCACTTTTTTTATTTCTGCTCGGCTTTTAAAGGCTCCATTTTCGTTCCTGTATGCAACAATGTTTTCGGCCAGTTTAGGACCTATTCCGGAAACATAGCTGAGCAAGGGTACACTGGCCGTATTGATATTCACACCAACGGAATTCACACAACTTTCTACAACACTATCTAAGGAAGTCTGGAGTTTGCTCTGGTCAACATCGTGTTGATATTGCCCTACACCAATAGATTTAGCATCGATTTTTACAAGCTCTGCCAAAGGGTCTGCCAATCGTCTTCCGATGGAAACGGAACCACGAACCGTAACGTCGTAATTCGGAAATTCTTCTCGGGCAATTTTAGATGCTGAATAAATGGACGCTCCGGCTTCGCTCACCACAAAAACTTCAACCGGGTTTTTAAAGTGGATGCGTTTTACCAATTGCTCGGTTTCACGAGAGGCCGTACCGTTACCAATAGCGATGGCTTCAATTTTATAAGCATCACAAAGTGAACTTATTTTTTTTATAGCTTCTTTGTCTTTATTCTGGGGAGCATGCGGGTAAATGGTCTCATTGTGTTCTAAATCTCCTTGTGCGCTCAAACAAACCACTTTACAGCCAGTTCTAAAACCGGGATCAATGGCTAGAATTCTCTTTTCACCTAAAGGAGCACCTAAAAGTAATTGCTTCAAGTTTTTTGAAAATACTTTTATAGCATCTTCATCTGCTTTTTCTTTAGCGTTTTTCAGGATTTCGTTCGATAATGAGGGGTAAAGCAAACGTTTATAGGCATCTGCAATGGCCAATTCAATTTGAGGTGTACAAGAGTTGTTCGATTTTATAACACGGTCCTCAATACGGCGAAGCATTTCGTCATTGTCAATTTCAATTTTTACACGTATGAATCCCTCGTTTTCTGCACGTAAAATAGCCAACAATCTATGCGAAGGACATCGTTTTAAAGCTTCGCTCCAATCAAAATAATCTCTGAATTTCTGTGCTTTTTCATCGTCTTTCTTGGTGGAAATCACTTTAGTGACAATCAGAGCACTACGTTCCAACTGATTTCGCACTTGATTTCGAATGGAAATACGTTCGTTGATCCATTCCGAAATAATATGCCTGGCCCCTTCTAAAGCTTCCGCTGTATTGGCAATCTCATTATTGGTGTATTGCAATGCTGCGGACTCAATATCATTATGGTTTTGAGCCATTATAATTTTTGCCAGCGGCTCTAACCCATTTTTGCGGGCGGTCTCGGCTTTGGTCTTTCGTTTTTTCTTGAATGGCAGATATAAGTCTTCTAGCGTAACTAGGTCATTGGCCTGTTCAATTGTATTACGAAGCTCGTCCGTTATTGCATCTTGTTCCTCAATAGCTTTTACAATGGCAGTTTTTCGTTTTTCCAGAGCCTCGAACTGCGCTTTGAATAGAACGATATTTCCAACCTGAACTTCGTCTAAATTGCCCGTTTTTTCTTTTCTATAACGTGATATAAAAGGAACGGTACAGTCTTGGTTTAAAAGTTCTACGGTATTCTCAATACTCTTTTGTGGGAGCTGAGTGTGCTTGGAAATATAAGAAATGAGTTGCATAAGACTGTATTAACGACTTTTGAAAATAGGTGGATGCAATTATAAAGATAAGAGGTATGGGAGGTCTTAGCTTATACCTTCCCCATTACCCACGCTATCCTCATCTGGATTCACAAAAACCAATTTACCATCCGTATTTTCGGTCATTAAGATCATGCCCTCACTTTCTACCCCGCGAAGTGCTCTTGGGGCCAAGTTAATAAGAACGGTCACTTTTTTGCCCACTATTTCTTCCGCTGTAAAACTTTCCGCAATACCGGAAACTATGGTTCTAGTGTCCAGTCCTGTGTCTACTTTCAATACTAATAGTTTCTTGGCTTTCGGCATTTTTTCTGCTTCCACGATGGTGCCTACGCGCATATCTAGTTTCGTAAAATCGTCAAAAGTAATGGTGTCTTTTTGTGGCATAAGTTCTTTGTTCGCGTTTTCGTTCGCCTTTTTTGTAGCTTCAAGTTTATCTAATTGGGCCTGTATTTCGCTATCCTCAATCTTTCTAAAGAGCAGTTCGGCCTTATTTATTTTGTGATTTGCGGGTAACAGTATTTCTTTGGTAGAAACCTCTTTCCAAGAAGTCTTAGCTTCCCCTGAACCGACGGCCAATATATTTTTAAGTTTCTCAGAAGTGAACGGTAAGAAAGGTTCACTCAAAACAGATAGTGCAGAGGCGATTTGAAGCGCAACGAACATAATGGTCTTTACACGTTCTTCATCTTGCTTAATTACTTTCCAAGGTTCTTCATCTGCCAGATATTTATTTCCTAAACGAGCCAAATTCATCAATTCTTGACCTGCTTCCCTAAAACGATACCGTTCAATGGAATTGGAAATGATTTCAGGATATTTCTGAAGCTGCTCTAACGTTTCCTTATCTACTTCGGAAAATTCAGATGGAGACGGAACAATACCTTCGTAATATTTGTTTGTCAAGACCACTACGCGGTTAATAAAGTTTCCGAGAATAGCAACCAATTCATTGTTGTTCCTCGCCTGAAAATCTATCCAGGTAAAGTCATTATCCTTGGTTTCCGGTGCATTTGCGGTTAAAGTGTACCTAAGTACATCTTGCATGTCCGGGAATTCCTCTAAATATTCATGTAACCACACGGCCCAATTCTTAGAGGTAGAAAGTTTGTTGCCCTCTAAGTTTAGGAATTCGTTGGCAGGCACATTTTCCGGTAGAATATAATCGCCATGGGCTTTTAAGATAGCAGGGAAAATGATACAGTGAAAAACAATGTTATCCTTTCCTATAAAGTGAACCAATTTGGTTTTTTCGTCTTTCCAATAGGGTTCCCAGTCTTTGCCCTCACGTGCTGCCCATTCTTTGGTTGAACTGATATAACCTATAGGTGCATCGAACCAAACATATAGCACTTTGCCTTCGCCGCCTTCAACAGGTACGGGAATACCCCAATCTAAATCTCGGGTTACGGCACGTGGTTTTAATCCGTCATCGATCCAGCTTTTGCATTGGCCATATACGTTAGGTTTCCAGTCAGATTTATGTCCTTCTAAAATCCATTCTTTTAGAAAATCCTCATATCTATCCAAAGGTAAAAACCAGTGTTTGGTTTCTTTGGTAGTCGGTACAGAACCGGTAATGGTAGATTTTGGATTAATGAGGTCCGTAGCGTTCAAAGTAGAGCCACAGTTTTCACACTGGTCTCCATACGCTTCTTCAAATCCACATTTGGGACATGTGCCCACAACAAAACGGTCCGCCAAAAACTGTTTGGCTTCTTCGTCGTATAGTTGAGCGGTAGTTTCTTCAATAAAATCGCCTTGCTCATATAGCTTCACGAAAAAATCTGAAGCTGTTTTATGGTGAATTTCCCTAGATGTTCTTGAATAATTGTCAAAAGTAACCCCAAAATCCTTGAACGATTTACGAATGATCCCGTCATATTTGTCAATAACCTCTTGGGGGGTAATACCCTCTTTCTTAGCTTTCATTGAGATAGCTACGCCGTGCTCGTCACTCCCACAAACAAAGGCAACATCATTACCGTTGAGGCGTAAATAACGTGCGTAAATATCTGCGGGTACGTATACGCCGGCCAAATGACCAATATGTATAGGGCCATTTGTATAAGGTAAGGCGGCAGTAATTGTATATCTCTCTGGGTGTGTAAGCTTTTCGGCCATTGATTTCAAATTAGGGTGCAAAAGTACTGATTTTGCACAGCATTACACAAGCAGATTTAATGAAGGAACTATTTAGTTTATTTCTTTGGCAGGTAAGTGAAACAAAAAAAGCCTTCGTTAGTCTCAATTCTAACGAAGGCTTTATAAATTATTGGGATGAGCTGATTATGCAACCATAACCGATTTGCTCATTTTGTGCTGTTGTACTTGAATACGATAGATATACTTGCCAGCCGCTAAATGTCCTGGTATTCTATCTTTAATATTAATCTCATTTACACCTTCGGACATGATGGCATTACTTATTGTACCTACTTTCTGTCCGATAATATTGAAAAGCTGAATATCTACATGGGCCGTAACGGGCATTTCCAAATAGATATGTGGCGAGTTTTCAGTAGGATAAAATGGTTTGTGAACAATAGAATTTAATTGTTCATTATTAGGTATTACAGGTTTATCCGTTAGTCCACCATCTGGTGAGGTAGGAATTGTTGGTTCACCATCACTATAAACAATATCGGGGAAATCGGTTCCACTACAATTAAATCCTAGATTAACCGGAGCATAGGTATGGCCTAGTAAATGTTGTTCCACTAAAGGTATGGGTACACAGAGCCATTCCGCCAAAACGGTGGCGTATAAGTCTCTGAAATCCATGGTATATTCTAGGTTACCTCTTCCATCTGGATTATCTAGTGTAGGGTGCTCTCCAACAAAAGCACTGCCTTGCAAACCTGGGCCAAAGAAAAGTGTTGGTGCTGCTTTACCGTGATCGGTTCCGTTAGATCCATTTTCAAAGATACGTCTCCCGAACTCTGAGAAGGTCATGCTAAGCACATTGTCATCATGTTCAGTATAAGCCAAATCTTCGTAAAAGTTGTCAATTGCAATAGAGAGGTTGCTCATTAATCGTTCGTGAGCCAATGGTTGGTTTCCGTGGGTATCAAAACCGCCCATGGAAATCATATAGACCTTTGTTCCTAAATTTCCTTTTATTAATCGAGCTAATAATGCCAGTTGTCTTGCAAAACTATTGGTTTGATATTCTACTTGGTTTGAACCTCTTTCCCAAGCTTCGTGGATTACACCAGAATATTCATAGGTGGTATTGGCCACACCTCTTAAAAATCTTAATTGGTCACCATACATACAGTCGTTAAATAACTCTTGTTCAAGACCGTAGCGAACGCCAGATTCTGCTATTTCTTCAAGTTGCTCCACATTGGAGGTTACAAATGCATAATTCGTTTCGTCTCCCTGAAAAACCAAACTTCCGAACTGACCAATTTGAATGGCAGCCGGAGCGGGTGGGGGAGAAATTAAGTAATCTGGGTAACATTCTTCAAAATGTCTTCCCATCCAGCCTGTGTTAAGTCCGCTGAAACCAGTTGAGGTTAAATCTGTATTGGCAAAAATATCAGACCCCGTAAAATGGGAAAGGCTTTGACCTTCGTAGCCCACACCATGAACCGCCTTAAATTGACCTTCGGCCCATCTAGGTTCTAATGACTTCATATAGGAAGGTATGCCGTATTCGTCCGTTAGTTTTAAAACTTTACTCTCGGGCACATAAATATTAGGTCTCGCATTGGCATACAAATCGAATTGATCGATCGGTATAACCGTACTAAGTCCATCATTACCACCGGAAAGGCGAATCAATATGAGAATATTATCGGTTTCCGTACCGGCTATAGCTGAGGTTAAAGGTGATGGGGCCGATGCCGTAAGCATATTACTGCCTAACATCATTGAGCCTGAACCTGCTATGCCTAATGCTTGTAAAAACGAGCGTCTGCTCCAAGATTTATGCTCTTGATCGTGACCTTCGTGTTCTAGTCCTTTATGGGGATCTGTGTGGTGAGTATCGCACATAATAGTAGGTTTACTTTAGTTGAAATTCTGGTTGTCTTGCAAGATATTGTATGAGTAGATATACTTGGGAAGGACCTTCCATTGCGGTGGCCAAGGTCCAAGTTGGAGTGCTTCCTCCCTCATAATATTGAGGAGGGACTTCATTTCTAAAAATAGCATATGCTTTATCGTATTCTGATTGGTTCAGCAAACCTTTTGGAAGTATAAAATCTATAATGGATTTTGCTACGATGTCTGGGTTGTTACTTGTGAGTCCGTCATTTCCTGATAATGAAAGGCCAAGAGTTCTAAATTCTTCGTCATCGGCATTAAAAAAATCTTCTAAGATGGTTTCTATAGTTAACCACCTGCCTATCATGAAATTGGTGTTGATCCACGAACGGTTTCTTTGCCAACCTGCCACATCAAATGGGTCAAACATACGCTGACTTAAAAGTCCGCTGTAGTTTATAAGACTTGCAATTGTGGTATCGTCATAACTAAAACTACTTTCTTTTACTAAGTTGAAATAGAAATCAAAAGGACTTTTTATAATAACTCCAATGGCTTCATCGTCAAAAAAATGTTGACTTTTAAACAGCTCGGATAATACTGGTGCAATCTCAAAATCATTGGCAATGAATATCGATGCCATACCCGAAATGATTACTTGTGCGTTTCCTGCATTGTCTTGGGAATCAGGATGAACAAAAAATTCATATAATTTTCTGCAGATGAATTCCGCTATTTCATTGGATCGTTGTTCAAATAGAATATTAATAACATCGTCATATCCCCAATTGCCCGCTTGTCCAAAAATGGTTTTGCTATCGGTGTCATGACGTTCGGCATCAAAAGTTACCTTTTCACAACCCAACTCACCACGCTCCACATAACCGGAAAGGGCACGTGCAGTTTCTATAATATCTTCTTCGGTATAATTGTTTCCTTCGCCTAAAGTAAATAACTCGTAAAGCTCTCGAGCGTAGTTCTCATTGGGGTTGTGGCCGTTATTGTAAACACCATCTAGGTAGTAGAGCATGGCGTCCGTAAGGCCAATTTCGCTCACAAACGTTTTAAAATTACCTAATGCGTTTCGCTGTAGGCAATTAACATAATGATATAGAAACGGGGTACATTCGTAAACATCTAGTTCTGTAACAAAATGATTGCTCCAAAAAAAGCTCATTCGGTCCAGGAGATTGTTGTTTAGCATACTTTTGCCATAGGCTAAACTAAAATCGCTCTCCTGTGTTCGTCTCAACTGATTGCGTAACGTATTGTCTTCAGGGTAGTTGCTACCGTTCCAATCTGCCCATTCAGGAGCAGGTATAAGAGGAGCGCTCATAGCTTGCGCCATAAGGGCGTTTACTATAGTTTCCGCAGTGGAACCAACAGCTTGATCTATAGTTTCCACGGAGGCACTAAACCCAAGTCTTCTGTACAGGTGAGCCGCCCTAGTTCTGTCTAAGGGAGTGGTATACAGAGCCAACGGCGCTGTATTACAGTTAACAAAATATTCCATAATTTTCGTAGGCTTTAAAGAACCGTTTCATGTGTTTGGGGCTAGTTCTTAACGTACAAAGATTTTGGATAGTATGTCTTTTCTGGTATTTTCGACATACTGTTCAATGATTTACGGTCACAATCCAATTTTTGATGTTGGTTTACGTGCTTTTTCGACGAATTACCTTTTTTATTAAGATTTAGATGAATTTCTATGGGAAAACATAACGAATTTGGCAAAGAAGGAGAGAAACTGGCTGCCGACTTTTTGCTTAAAAATGGATATGAAATCCACTGTAAAAACTACCGTTATCTAAAAGCGGAAGTTGATATCATAGCTGAAAAGGAAGACATACTGGCTATAATAGAAGTGCGTGCTAGAAGCAATGATCAAATTATACCGATTGCGGAAACTATAACTCCCAAAAAAATAAAGCTTTTGGTCAGTGCAGCAGATCAGTACATTACTGAAAATGACTTGGATATAGAGGTTCGTTTTGACGTAATAACTATCTTAAAAAATCGAAAAATATTTAAAATTGAACATTTAGAAAGTGCTTTTTATCATTTTTAAAGTAATATTAACTAGTTAACTGTAATGGTATGTGCCCATTTTTAAGGGGAAAGTGAGATATTCTGAAATTTTCGAAAAGAACATTATACACAATTTGTTTTATTTGTAACAATATGTTATTTTTGCTCAGCAATCAATACTTATGAACCCATGAAAACGATTTCGTCCGTAGTTGAACAGTACATTAAAAAGAAGCCTTTTTTGCAAAGTGCGCTTGCACAGGGTATTATTAATTTAACCTCACTTTCTAGGATCGTAAAACCTGAAATTGAGAACGAATTAGGAAAGGACATTCGCAATGGTGCAATCGTTATGGCTTTAAAGCGTCTTTCTGACGATTTAGAGTTTAGGGCCACTCATAAAATTATTAAAGTTCTAAAGAATATTGGTGAAATTACCGTGCGTTCATCGCTCACAGATTTTACTTTTTTGGTTTCGGAGTCTATTCTAGAGAATCAAACACAATTACTTGAAGAGGTAAATAAGAACAAAGATGTTTTTTATACGTCTTCGCGTGGGGTAAATGAACTAAATATTGTTGTTAGTAATAGTTTAGACGGTACGGTAGAAGAGCTTTTTAAAAATGAAAAGTGTACGCAAAAGGCAATGCATTTATCGTCTATAACGGTAAAACTTCCTGCTGAAAACGTATCGGTTCCAGGCATTTATTACTTTATTTTTCAGCGTTTGGCGTGGGAAGGAATTGTACTTTATGAGGTGATTTCAACCACCAACGAGTTTACCATCCTTGTGGATGATAAGCAAGTTGATGTTGCTTTTAAGACTATAAAAGACTTAAAAACTCTTTAAGAGGCTACTTTCTCAAAAGTTCTACAACTTCTTTATCGCTTTCTGGCTTGGCTATAATACGTTTATCCGAATCTAATAGGAAATACGTAGGCGTCTTCTGTATATCGTAGGTTTGGGCGTACTTACTTTCCCATCTGCCTAGGGCAATGGCATGTTCAAAATCCGGTAGTTTTGCGGATTCAGGTGTCCATGTAGTTGTATCGTCTTCCAAACCTATGGCAATGACCTTTACGTTATTGTGCTGTTTAAGTTCTTTATGAAGTTCGGGAAGCTCTTTTAAACAATGTGAGCAGGTACTGCTCCAAAAAACGAGCAGATATTTTTCTGCTCCATCAATAGTGCTTAATTTTTTTTGAACATTAGCCGTAGTCCATTCTAGTTCTGGTGCTTTGGCGCCAATTCGCAAGCGATGTTGAGCTGCCAATGTCTGAGCCTTATTTGGATCGCTGGAAGCGGGAATAAGAGGTTCTAGATAAGTGTCGTAAATAAAATCTGTAGTATCGTGCAACCCGCCGTTGGAACTCATTTTCCATATGTTATAAAATACATCAAATTTATAAGCATCGGCTACAGGGGCAAGTTGGGTGGATACTTCCTTAATATTGGCCTGAATTGCTTTTTCAGTTTCTCCAGCAGATAGGGGTTTTGCAGGAAGGGCCGTAAATACGTAGTTCTTGAGCTTGTCCGTTAAAAAGTCCGAGGCTTGTAAAACTTTGTTGTCCACTTTTAGATGGTCAAAATAATGCTCTTTTTTATGGACGATGTAATCTTCAACCGTTTCAAATTGTGAGGGGGTATAAGGTTTGTTGGCTTTAATAAAATGCTCTACCATTAGGTTTTTAGCCTGTTCTTCATAGGCTTCTTGGGTGGTTCTTAATTGCTCGGTACATTCTTGGAATTCCTTTTTATCGGATTTTCCCTCTACATAAAAATCTACTAGCTGCTCTACTAAGGAACCAATTGCTCGGAAGTAGGAGGTCATGATTTTATTTTCTTTGGAAGAAATGAACGAAACCCCCTGGTTTTCGTTAAAAGCTAATTCAATATTTTCTTTGCCGTTGTAAATGACATCAAAATAGAACTCATCTTGAGGTACCGCGTAAACTAAACGATACATGCCCGGACTGGCATTTTCCGGTATTTGCAATGTGAATTTTCCATCTTTAATTGTGGTGTTCGCCACAAAAGACTGTGAACCCGGCTTTAGTTTATAAGCCAATAAATACTTGTAATTGCTGGCAGGCGTAAAAGTACCGGAAATGCTATATTGTGCCTGTGCAAAAAATGCAAAAAGCAGGGTGAATAAGACTAGAATTTTTTTCATGATATAAATGCTCCAAAAATGATACCACAAAAGTATTAGTTTTGGGACGATACCCTAGTCTTTTATTGCATTTTCATTTGCTGAGCGAAAGGGTTCCGGAGCACAGCAATCTTGCGTACCACCTACTTCTACTGATGATGAGCCAAATACTTGAATGGTAGATTTAATAAAATCTTCTTCGTTAGCTTTATAGATATTGTCTACATATTTTTGTGGATTTCGGTCAATGTACGGAAACCATGTGCTATGTATTTGAATCATAATACGGTGGCCCTTTTTAAACGTATGTAGTATGTCTTGCAATCTGAAATTTACATCACTTGGTTCACCTGGAATAAACGGTTCGGGCTTTTCAAAGCTATTTCTATATCGGCCTCTAAAAACTTCTGCACGAACCAATTGTTGGTAGCCTCCCATGATAATATTATCCGGATTGTGCTCATAATTTTTGTGGTCGTTAGGGTAAACATCTATTAATTTCACGATAAAATCACCGTCTGTTCCGGTCATGGCTACTTTAAGTTTTGCCATAATTTCTCCAGCTAAAACCTTGTCGTCTTTCAGAGCATCGGTTTCAAAAGTTAATACGTCCGGGCGTCTAGAGGCATGTCTTTGATCGTCTGACATGTACCTTCGTGGGGTAAAGGTCAGCCCTTCCGTCTGAGAGGTATATGGAACTGGTTTCTGAGGGTCGCTCGTATATTCAAAGACCGCCTTTTTATCTATAGGCTTATTAATGCTCAATTTTCCGTTTTCACCAAAATAAAGGCTAATAGGTTCAATTTCTTTAGGAGGCCATACATCAAAAGTTTCCCATTTTTTTGCGCCTGTATCAAACATGTAAGCTTCGGGTAGGGTATCCGGTCCATCTTCTTTTAAATGGTGGGCGAAGAACTTACGCTCAATGTTTTTTAAGTAGAAAGATGAAATGCTATCTCCAAAATAAATATGGTTATGAACGGTTTTACCTTTTTCACGTGCCCATCCACCATGGTCCCAAGGCCCCATAACAATACTGTTCTTGGCTTTTGGACTTGTGGCTTCAACTGTTTTATAAATATTTAATGGGCCGTAGAGGTCTTCGGCATCAAACCATCCGCCCACGGTCATTACGGCATGGTCAATTCCCTTTAAATGAGGGAGAATATTTCTCTTTTGCCAAAACTCATCATAATTGGGGTGTTCAATAATTTGGTTCCAGAAAAAGTTATCGTGATGATAGTTTTTCGTAATGTTTTTTAACGGTCCCAGTTTTAGGAAAAAATCATAGGCGTCAGGAGCAGGGTTTCCGTACAAACGCATCAATTCATCCATATACCAAGGATCTCTAGTAAGGCTGTCTTTTTGGTAACCGAAAACGGCAAAGGCAGCACTGTAGCTTTCTAGATAGGCCCCTTGGTGATGAAAATCGTCAAAGAAAAAATCAGCAATTGGTGCTTGGGGAGATGATGCTTTTAGTGCAGGATGTGCATCTATCATACCGGCAGCGGTGTAGTGGCCAGGGTATGAAATGCCATACATACCTACACGACCATTGTTTCCTTTGATGTTCTTGATCATCCAATCTATGGTATCGTAGGTATCTGAACTTTCGTCTATATCTTTCTTGTTTCTGCGATTGTTACCCGGAATGTTCGGTCGCATATTATCAAATTCTCCATCAGACATGTACCTCCCGCGTACATCTTGAAAAGCCAAAATGTAACCATCCTCGATTAAATATTTAGATGGGTAACTGCTATAATTATAATTAGAGTATTTACTGGCATTGTAGCACGTACGGTTCAGTAAAACCGGGTAGTCTTTAGATTTGTCTTTTGGGGTGTAAATAGCTGTAAAAAGTTCCGCACCATCACGCATAGGAATTCGGTATTCCTTTAAATCGTAATGCTGTCTGAAATAAAGTGAATCAGCATTTTGAGCTTGGGAAGGCAAAACCACCATGGCTATTAGAAGGGCAAGGATAAACCTGATTTTCATAGTCGTGTTTTTCTGTGTGTTTAAAGATAACTATTTGTGCGGTTTTGAACTAGTCTCGCAATTTGGAAAAAAGCCATTCATTTTTAAGTTCATGTTGTTCAGGGAAGGCCCAATGACGGGTTTCTTGAAAAACATGAAGTTCTTTTTTAGCAGGGATAAGATTGTATGCGGCATAAGTAGAGACAGGCGGACATACATTGTCATTGTAACCCCAGCTGTACCAACCTTCTGCCTTTACAAAGCGTGAAAAATTAACCACATCAAAATATTTTGATACTTCTATTTTTTCTGGTTTATTGGTAAAGTCATCTAGAAAAATCTGTGGCCAACCACCGGCACGACCATGTAGAAAACCAGTTAGGTCGCTCAAAGCAGGGTAGAACGCTGCTAAATAATCAATGCGGTCATCCAGCCCGGCAGTTACAATGGATAGCGCACCACCTTGACTGCCGCCTGTAACGGCAATGTCCTCGCCATTAAAATTGGATACACTTTCTAAAAAATCTACTGCGCGAATGCAACCAAGATATACCCTACGATAATACGCTTGGTCTTTATCATCCAGGTTAATTGTATTGTAATTACTTAAGGCACCTGCCCTTAAATCATCATAAACTTGTTGGTCAAGATTAACAGGAATACCATGGATGCCAATAGTGAAGGTTACGAAACCTTGAGCCGCTTCATCTACCTCTCCGTAATAAGGTCTGATACCTGCACCGGGCACATGTAAAATAGCAGGATATTTCCCTTCTTTTTTAGGGGTACAGAGTATGCCGTAGATTTTTCCTTTTATATTATCCAACCGTACGTGGTACACATCTACCTTGTCCGTGGAACGTTCCGGCATTAATGTCATAACCGCATTCATGGGTATAGCTGCAAGTTCTTCTTTTCCTTTATTCCAGAAAGTTTCAAAGTCAGAAGGCAGCGTAGTTGTTGCCCTTATTTTTTCTGGAGAAAAACCAGCGGTAGCATATGAACTATATTCTTTACCGTCTACGGTAACTCTTGCCGTACACCGTAGGAATCCAGGTTCATTGAATTTATTCGATTTTACTTTTACAGTTCCGTTTTTTAAGGTCAGCTGGCCTTCATCCCAAACTTTAACCGAACGATAACCAGGGTCGGTTTCAACAGTATACTTAATACTAATGTTTTCCAAAGGAACGTTATTGCGCAAAACCGTGATAGAAAATTCCGCTCTTTCACCAACCTTATAGGTCCAGTCGGTATGGTCAGGAGTTACGATTACATTTACAAGTTCTTTGCTAGGTTGAGCACTTAGATTTAAGCATAGAAGAATGGTAGCCGCTAGGCCAAAGCAGATTTTCAGTTTCATTGTAATGTGTATTGTTTGGTCAACAAAAGGTTTCAGCTAAAAGACAGATAGCATTTTAGCTGAAACTAATATAGTTGATTAAAAAACATTTATGAAACCGGTTCAACAATTTCCGAAAACGGCGCCATTGCTTTTAATGCTTTTTCTACGGAAGTGATGCGTTCAAAAACTAATAAGAGTCGAAGTCCGTTTCTAGTTTGCTTTTCTTTGATTTTGCAATGCTGTGGATGACTCTGTACAAATTGTAAAACTCTCGTAAAAATAGCGCTTTGGTAAAATGTAGACTGCTGGTCCGAAATAAAGTAGCCGATCAGTTTACCTTTTTTCATCACTACTTTTTCTATACCAATGCTGTTCGCTATCCATTTAATGCGTACCGAATTAAGCAAATCATCTGCCTCAGCAGGAAGCTCGCCAAAACGGTCTATCAATTGAGACTCGTACTTTTGAAGGCTTTCTTCATCCGAGATATCGTTAAGGTCCGTATAAAGGGTAAGTCGTTCCGTAATATTATTGATGTAATCATCAGGGAAAAGCAACTGGAAGTCAGAATCTAATTGGGTTTCTTTTACAAAGACTTTCTCTTTGTGCCCTTCTACTTCTTCATACAGGTCTTTAAACTCGTTCTCCTTAAGTTCGTCAATAGCTTCGCCCAGTATTTTTTGATATGTCTCAAAACCAATTTCGTTGATAAAACCACTTTGTTCACCGCCCAATAAATCTCCCGCACCACGAATCTCTAGGTCTTTCATAGCAATATTAAAACCACTGCCCAACTCCGTAAACTGGGCCAATGCTTCAATACGTTTTCTAGCTTCTGTAGTCATGGATTCGTAAGGAGGCGTAATGAAATAGCAAAATGCTTTTTTATTGCTTCGCCCTACACGGCCTCTCATTTGGTGGAGGTCGGATAGGCCAAAATTGTTCGCATTGTTTATGAAAATAGTATTGGCGTTGGTTACGTCCAGCCCGCTTTCAATAATCGTGGTAGACACAAGAACATCAAACTCCCCGTTCATAAAGGAAAGCATGAGGGTTTCCAGTTTTTTACCATCCATTTGACCGTGACCTATGCCTACTTTGGCATCCGGAACAAGGCGTTGTATCATACCGGCAACTTCCTTAATATTCTCAATGCGGTTATGAATGAAGAAAACCTGACCGCCACGTTGTATTTCGTAGCTAATAGCATCACGAATTGTTTCTTCTCCAAAACGTATGACCCTACTTTCGATGGGGTAGCGATTTGGTGGTGGGGTTTTTATTACTGACAGGTCGCGCGCGGCCATTAGGCTAAACTGCAAAGTTCTTGGTATAGGCGTGGCCGTTAAGGTGAGTACATCTACATTCTCTTTAATGGATTTCAGCTTATCCTTCACGGAAACACCAAACTTCTGTTCCTCATCGACAATGAGAAGTCCTAAGTCTTTAAACTTTACATTTTTGTTTACCAGTTGGTGCGTGCCTATTATGATATCTACTTTACCCGCTTCTAATTTTTCTAAAGTTTCCCTACGCTCTTTTGTGGTTCTGAACCTGTTTAGGTAATCAACGTTTACAGGCATTTCTTTTAACCTTTCACTAAAGGTACGGTGATGCTGAAAGGCTAGAATTGTAGTAGGAACCAATACCGCTACTTGTTTGCCATTATCCACGGCTTTAAACGCGGCACGAATGGCAACTTCAGTTTTGCCGAAACCTACATCACCACAGATAAGGCGATCCATAGGTCGTTCGCTTTCCATATCTTTTTTAAAATCTTCCGTGGCCTTACTTTGGTCTGGGGTATCTTCATAAATGAAGGAAGCTTCCAACTCGGTTTGTAAGTAACTGTCAGGGTCATACTGAAACCCTTTTTCAAGTCGGCGTTTGGCGTAGATTTTAATTAGGTCAAAAGCAATTTTCTTAACCCGTGTTTTTGTTTTCTGTTTAAGTTTTTTCCAGGCAGCGGAACCGAGTTTAAATATTTTTGGTACCGCACCATCTTTCCCGTTAAACTTGGATATTTTATGAAGCGAATGAATGCTGACATAGAGAATGTCTCGCTCGCCGTACATTAATTTAATGGCTTCTTGCTTTTTGCCTTCTACATCAATCTTTTGTAATCCGCCAAATTTACCGATACCATGGTCAATATGGGTAACGTAATCGCCAATTTCCAGTTTGTTGAGCTCTTTAAGCGTAATCGCCTGTTTTTTGGCGTAGCCGTTTTTAAGGTTGAATTTATGGTAACGCTCAAAAACTTGATGGTCCGTATAACAGACCAGCTTTTGGTCGTCATCAATAAAACCTTGGTAAATAGGGGTAACGATAGTTTGATAGTCTACATCCTCATTTACCTCTTCAAAAATGGCATGAAAGCGCTTAGCCTGTTGCTCGCTCGCACAGAAAATATAATTAGTATACCCTCGGGCTTTGTAAGCGTTTAGGTTTTCGATTAAAAGGTCGAACTTTTTATTGAACGAAGGTTGTGGGTGGGTGTTAAACTGAATGGTAATTGCGCCGTTCATGAATTCTGAAGTTGTAGACGCTTCGGTAGTCATTAGGGCGAAAGTTTTCAATTGTTTTCCGAAACTGTCCGAATTCATAAAAAGAGCTTCGGGTTCTACATGCTTAATGTCCTTTGATAACTTAGAAAATGTCTCAACGGCTTTTCCGAAGAAATCGTCCAAACGGTCAAAGACGTAATCTGTGTTTTTAGCAAAAATTATAGTGTCTGCGGAGACATACTCTAAAAAATTCTGCCTTTTTTCCTCTAAAAATTTATTCGCTACGTTGGGTATAACGTTTATTTTATTGACCTTGTTGGTAGATAGCTGCGTGTCTACATCAAAAGTTCGGATGCTGTCCACTTCATCACCAAAAAACTCAATTCGGTAAGGTTCGTCATTAGAGAAAGAAAACACATCTACGATACCGCCACGTACTGAAAATTCACCAGGTTCGGTCACAAAATCGACCCTTTTAAATTTGTATTCAAAAAGCACCTCGTTCAAAAAATCGAGGGAAATGGTATCGTTCAATTTTACTTTAAGCGTGTTTTTCTCCAACTCCCTACGGGTAACCACTTTTTCAAAAAGAGCATCCGGATAGGTAACGATAATCGCTGGTTTCTTGCGAGAATTAATACGGTTCAGCACTTCCGCACGCAATAGTACATTGGCGTTGTCCGTCTCTTCTATTTGATAAGGTCTTCGGTAACTGCCTGGGTAAAAAAGCACATCTTTCTCGCCTACAATTTGCTCAAGGTCGTTCAGGTAATAGGCGGCTTCCTCTTTGTCGTTGAAGACTAAAAGAAAAGGCCTGTCCGCTTTCTGAAAAACGTCTGAAAACACAAAGGATAATGAAGACCCTGTGAGCCCCTTTAAAACAATGGTATTTTCTGAATTTGATTTTTTTTCTGAGTTTGCCGGAAATTTTTGGGCAATAGTATCCTGCAGTTTTCGTGTTTGCGAAGACTGAGAAAACAGTTGTTGAATAGAAGATTGCGTCAACCGTTATATTTTTTAAGAACTCGAATGAAATGCTACCGCTATGCACCCGAGACGATATTACCTTGGCCTAAAAATGAAATCGGCCTTTAGATTTTGAGGTTACAAAGATAATGAACTCATTTAATGTTTTTGCTCTCTTTTGTGCGATATCGAATAATAATTAAGCTAATATGATTGGAGGAATTCGTCTAGCGTTAACAATTGATTGTGTAGCATTCATTTAATCCGCCTAAAAAATGCAAATTGACTACCTGAGAATTAGGCCCATACTTTACTTTTTGGGTCGAAACAATAGCTAAAGAAAGATGGAAGAACAAAAATATGATGTATTTGTAATAGGAAGTGGAATTGCAGGTCAGACCGTAGCGGAAACTTGTGTAAAAGAGGGACTCAAGGTGGCAATTGCCGATAAGCGGGAATATGGAGGAACATGTGCAAATAGGGGCTGTGACCCTAAAAAGGTGCTCTTGGGGGCTACGGAGGTAATTGAGGTAAGTACTAATCTTTTAGGAAAAGGAATCAAGGATACGCCAGCACTGAGTTGGAAAAAGTTAATGAAGTACAAAAAAAGTTTCACATCTCCCGTACCTCAATCTACCAAAACAGACTTGAAAGAACTGGGTGTTGATCTGTATTATAAATCTCCAGAATTTTTGGATGAGCAAACACTTTCTGTAGAAGGGAAAACCATAAAGGCCGATAAAATTGTTATAGCTACTGGTTTTGAACCACGTAAATTAGATTTTAAAGGCAATAAATACCTTAAAACAAGTGATGATTTTTTGAGTCAAAAGAAGCTTCCAAAGAAAGTTACTTTTATAGGTGCAGGTTATGTAGGAATGGAATTTGCCCATATCGCGGCTAGGGCCGGAGCACAGGTTACGGTTATAGATTCTGGAAAAAGACCATTGAAACATTTTGATGCCGATTTAGTGAAAGAGCTAACTAAATATTCCAAAGAAATGGGAATAGAATTTATTTTTGATGCTACCATTACGGGTATCAAAAGGGGGGCGAAAAATTTGAAGGTTTCCTACGATAGAAAAGGAAAGTCCGAGAAGCTAAAATCCAGAGTGGTTTTTAATACGGCAGGACGTGTTCCTGCAATTTCACAATTGAATTTGGAGAAAGGAAATGTAGATTTTGGTAACAGCGGAATTGAAACGAACGATTATCTTCAGAGTAAGAGCAATAAAAATGTGTATGCTTGTGGTGATGTTGCGGACAAGGGCTTACCGCTTACACCACTTTCCGGTAGAGAGGGATATGTGGTCGCAACCAATATTCTTGAGGGGAACAAAAAGAAAATTGATATTCCCGTTACGCCATCAGCGGTATTTACGTTACCTAATTTGGCATCGGTAGGTTATTCTGAAGAAGAGGCCAAGAATAGGTATAAGAATGTAATTGTGAATTTTAAGACGGCTTCAAAGTGGTTCAATGCCAAACGCATCAATGCACAGGTTTATGCCTACAAAATTATTTTGAACGAACGTACGGAGGAAATTGTTGGCGCGCATCTTATTGGGCCAGATGCTGGTGAAACTATAAATTTGTTTGCTTTGGCCATAAACCAAGGTATGACCGCCAAGGAAATTAAACAAACCATTTTTACCTATCCATCTTGGTCTAATGATATTAAATCTATGGTTTAAAATGGGATAAAAATGTTTTCAATTTTTGTGTAACCGTTCTTTGAGTTTTTGACCGGGACTCGTCTCCCGGTTACGAAGCCCGTGCGCAGCTGAAGAGATGAAAAGAATAATCGCTGCTGCCAATGCAGAATAGGCAACACTTTCTATTTCACCTTTATGACGAACAAAAATAGCAACCAAGGCCCAAACGGCCACTAAGGCAAATTCCCGCATATTTCGTGTCCAAGTAATGGCAAGGTTAATTATCATTGCAATAGCTATGAGTATAATGGTCCAAGCGACTTCGGATAATGGGCCTCCGTTCCAACCTAATTTAGTAAGATATGCGGATATGTTGGCAATCGTTGCTACGGTAATCCATCCGCTGTACAAACAAATGGGCCACCATACAAAAGCGAGGACCTCAATGGGTGCGTCCCATTTTTCCATATTTGTATTTAGGATGATTTTTATCAGGGAAATAAGAATGCCCAGCATAATCAGAACCGATATGCCTGTATAATCATAAACAAATGCCAATACCCATACAGAATTCAGGAGGTTGGCCATTAGAAACCAATAACCCGTTTGTTCTATGAAATCACTTTTTTTAGTGCTAAAAAACGCCCGCTTTACCTGAAAGATAGAGTAGGCCAAGAGGCTTAAAAATATTAGTCCCCAAATGGAAAATGCATAACCGGCGGGAGTAAAAAGATTATCATATCTGGCACTGATTTCACCTATTGTAGTTCCGTTTAGTCTAAAAACTTGGGAAAGGTAATTGACCAAAATCACAAGAATTACCGAAAATATATTGAGGATGGAGTATGTTTTGGCCATATTTTTCTGCTTTTAACAAATGTAATCTGCACATTTGATATGTATGAATGGCATCCCTATTAAAAAGAACTTAATTAAAAAGGACATGCGTTGAGAATTACACTTTAATTACCTCATCATCGGCAATAACAAAAACCTGATCACTCTCTTGAGGTTCTAATACGTATGTTCCGGTAAACGCCCCAAAAGCGGGCAATATTAATTGATTGTCCGTTTTGAAAAAACAAGGTAGCCTTAGGAATTGGCGCCCAAAACCTTTCATTTTTATAGCAGGATGAATATGTCCGCAAAAGTTGAATAGCCCTTCTCTTTCTTCTGGGTGATGGGTCAATAAGAAGTGGTCTACAATTAATTCGTCAAATTGGTCTATTTCCAGAGCTTCAAACCTTTCGGGAGCTATGATATCATGATTTCCAGTAATCAGTGTGATTTTTGACGGGGTTTTGGCAATCCAATTTTCAAACAATGCCCATTCCTTATTTATATCCGAATGAAACAAATCCCCTAAAAAGCAAACATTGAACGGGTGATAGGTTTTGATGAGTTCATCCATCAAAATATAATTTTTATGCACGGCATATTTTGGAACTGCAGCCCCAAATTTTCTAAAATGCGAGACTTTCCCTAAATGCACGTCACTAATCAAAAGCGTGGATTTTTCCTCCCAAAAAAGAGCCCCGGATTGGTGCATGACAAAATGTTGATTTTGTATTTCTAAAGATGGGGTCATAACCAACAAAGATACTAAATGGATAAATGATCCGTTTTGTAAAAAATCAAATAACAAAAACCCAAACCTTTACTTATGAAAAGAAGTTTTATTTTGTTCAGTGCAATCGCTCTAGGTCTATTTTCGTCGTGCAGTGATGACGATAGTTCTGATAGTCCAGAAGATGCATTATTAGGTTCTTGGCAAATCACGGCAGAACTCGAAAACGGTGACCCGTACGAGTTGGATAAATGTGATTTAGAAGAGACTATCATATTTCGTTCTGATGGCGTCTTTGAGTTTTTTGATTATGATCCGGCAGAAGATAATGAGAATGAATGTGTTCTTGATGATAGTTCTTTGGGAGAATGGTCTAGCCTTGCAGACGGTAAATTAACTGTTGTAGAAGATAATTCTAAATCTTATACTGTAGACTATTCTATTTCGGGCAGTACATTAATGATTACTGATGTTGAAGAATATGGGGATGAAATTGTTGTTTATGAAACTTTCTATACGAGAAAATAAAAAAGTACAGACATTGTAAAGTACATTTGAATAACCTGCTAAGTTTCATAGATTTGGCAGGTTTTTTTTTATGTCTATTTCTTCATCAAAATTTTGGTCATTCTTTTAATACGGTCGGCCAGTTTTTCAGTACTTAACTTTTCACGCAGTCTGTCCGTAATGATCGGGAAGGAGAACGGTGTTGCTTTAGCACATGGTTTCCATACGATATCTTGCTTTGCAATACGTTCTAATGCTATTCTTAAACGACCTTCTTCCAGTTGATGTTCAAAGGTTTCCGTAAATGCTTGCTGAAAAAGAAGATTGTCTGCCTCGTAATCACGAAAAACATCAAACAAAAGTTGAGAGCTACTTTGTAAATGTTTCATTTTAACGCCTTTGTTCGGATATCCCGTAAAGACCATCCCACTAATTACCGCAACATCCCTGAATTTACGGCGTGCCATTTCATTGGAGTTTAAGCTGTTTTGTAAGTCGGCCAACATATAATCCGTAGTAAGCAAATTATTATCTAAAACCGCTTGTATGTCTATAGGTTTATCGCTCAACATCTCAAAACCATAGTCGTTGAATGCCAAGGAAACCGTAATGGGTTGCAATAAACTAATGCGATAAGACAACAAACTGCTCATGGCTTCATGCACTGCCCTACCTTCAAACGGATAGCATATATGATGATAGCCATCTCGGGTCTTAAATGTTTCGATTAAAAATTCGTCAGGCGTGGGCACTATGCTTTCTTCCCGTTGCTTGTCAAAAATATGTTTAAGCGATTTCAACTCCGGACCCTGCAATTCATTGGCTGCGGCTTTGTAGAGTTCTTGCCGAAGTAATTCTGACATCTGTGCAGAAAAACTAAGTCGGCCACCCATCCAACTAGGCACTTTGTTCGTCTTTTTAGTACTGTTCCGTACATGTGCTTGCATGCCTTTAATGCGAATGAATTCTAAATTTCTTCCTGCAAACGTAAAAACATCACCTCGTGTCAATTTAGAAATAAAATACTCTTCTATAGAGCCAATATACCCTCCGGTTTGGTATTTTACGGTGATGGTAGCATCGCCAACAATAGTCCCAATTTGAAAACGGTGGCGCATTGCAATACCACGGTTGTTTACTTTAAACTTTCCGTCTGCTTCAACTTCTACCTTTTTGTATTCGTCATAACTGCTTAGGCTCTGGCTGCCCATTACCAAAAAATTCAGTAACCACTGCCATTGGTCTTCGGTAATACCTTGGTAGCAAAATGTTTGTTTGATTTCCGGAAAGATTTCGTTAGGATAAAATCCATCTGAAACCGCTAAAGTGGTTAAATATTGGAGCAAAACATCAAAACTATTCAGATAGGGGAGACGGTCTTCCACAGCATTATCTCTTACGGCGACTTGCAGTGCGGAAGCTTCAATCAATTCCATGGCGTGCGTGGGTAAAAAATGGATTACACTTTCCTTTCCCGGTCTATGGCCACTTCGCCCGGCACGTTGTAAAAAACGCGCTACGCCCTTGGGCCCACCAATTTGTATGACCGTTTCCACAGGTGCAAAATCTACCCCTAAATCCAAACTAGAGGTGCAGACTACCGCTTTTAAACTTTCATTGCGAATGGCCTGTTCTACCCAAAGCCTTGTTTCTTTGTTAATGCTCCCGTGATGCATGGCTATTTCACCTGCGTATTCCGGATGCTTGGCTAATATTTTCTGAAACCATATTTCGCATTGGCTACGCGTATTGGTAAAAAGCAATGTGGTTTTACTATTGTTGATTATCGGCACCACCTCTTCTAATAAATGCAGGCCCAGATGTCCGCGCCACGGAAAAGTTTCCATACTTTTTGGGATAATGCTCTTTACCGTGATTTTCTTTTTAAGGTTGGCCTTTATCATTACTGAATTCGCTAACTCGGGAGAGGAAGGGCCTAGAAGAACCTCTCTGGCTTGTTCTAAATTTCCGATGGTTGCAGAGATGCCCCAAACACGTAAATCTTTACAAACGGTTTTGAGCCTACTTAAGCCCAGTTCCATTTGCACCCCACGTTTGGTGCCCAGCAATTCATGCCATTCGTCTATGACAATGGCACTACAATCCTTAAATGTTCTTTCGTAGTTTTTGGAGGATAATAGCAACTGTAGACTTTCTGGTGTAGTGATCAGCAGATCCGGCATGGTTGTTCGCTGTTTTGACCGTTCTTTGGTAGTCGTATCTCCTGTGCGTATGCCTACGGTCATCTGCGTGCCTAAATCTTCGGTGATACGCTCTGCGGATTGTTTTATTTCTTGGGATAAGGCTCGTAACGGGGTAATCCAAATAGCTTTTAGCCCTTTTTTATGTTTGGTTTTGTATTCGGGATTTTGCTTGATGTAATTTAATACTATGGGAAACCAAAGTGCATAGGTTTTTCCGCTACCCGTTGGTGCGTTTAAAAGACCGTGTTTACCTTGTAGGAAAGCTTTCCAAGTGTCTTTTTGGAACTTGAAGGGTTTCCAGCCTTGTTGGGTGAACCAATTTTTGGCAATATCGTAAAGCTTTTCTCTGTTCATGAATGGATTAGGGAATCATAGACTTTAAATCATTTAACGAGTTTGCCTCATGAATGGTCTTGTCTTTTCTCCAGCGCAAAATTCTTGGAAACCTTGTTGCAACGCCACTTTTATGTCTTTTTGATAGCGCAATACCTTCAAAAGCAATTTCAAAAACATGGTGCGGTGTAACGGAGCGTACAGGGCCAAAACGTTCCAATGTATTTCTTTTGATCCAGGCATCCACCTTTCTAAATTCCGCATCTGTAAGTCCGGAATAGGCTTTGGCAAAGGTTACCAATTCTTTTTCGCCCGCTTCGTTCTCGTTCCAGAGGGCAAACGTGTAATCTGTAAAAAGGTTACTACGTCTACCGTGACCTCGCATCGCATAAGTGAGTACGGCATCTATTGTTAACGGGTCTACTTTCCACTTCCACCAATCTCCTTTTTTTCTTCCTACTAAATAAGGGGAGTCTTTGCGTTTCAGCATTAGGCCTTCACTGAACATTTTACGCGAACGTTTTCTTTCATTTGCAACTTCATCCCAAGAATTAAAATGCATTGTTTCCGAAAGATGTAAAGGAAGTTCAGTAGTTTCTAAATTATCATAGAGCTTTTCTAAAATCGCCCGGCGTTCGGTAAAAGCCAGGTTCCTGATGTCTTCTCCGTTCCATTCCAAAATGTCATAGGCCTTAAGAATAACTGGAACCTTATTTAGTAAAGCCTTAGAAACGGTTTTGCGCCCTATACGGGTTTGCAAGTTGTTAAACGTACCTATTTGGTTATCAATATAAGGAAGTATTTCTCCGTCAATAACAGTGCCGTTTGGTATCTTATTGATAAATAAGTTGAATTCCGGATACTTGTCCGTCACCAGTTCCTCTCCACGACTCCAAACAAAAAGCTCATCATTTCTGAGGATTACCTGAGAACGTATACCATCCCATTTGTGCTCAGCGGACCATTGTTTAACCTCGCCTAAGTCTTCGGGCTCATCTTCTATAGCATAAGCCAAGTAAAACGGATATGGTTTGGACAAATAGTCGCTTTCGTTTTCTTCCAACACTAATTCCTGAAAGGTAATTTTATTCGGGTCCCAGTTTCCCATGAGTTTATAGGCCAAGATATCTTCATCTATTTCGGTTGCCCTGGCTAAAGCTCTGGTCATAAGTTTCTGACTTACACCAATGCGAAACCCGCCCGTAATCAATTTCGTAAAGACAAAGCGCTCATAATAATCAAGTACTTTCCAATTCTTAAAAAGGTAAGCCTTTTTGTCTTCATCCGTTTTCTTTTTTAAAGCAATCATTTCCTCAAGAAATTGAGTCAATGTCTTTTCTGTGGATGATTTACTGGAAGGGACAATGAGGGCTATAGTTTCAGCCAAATCCCCTACGATATGATAGCTTTCTTCAAAAAGCCACAACGGAATATTGGCGAGTTCCGAAGCCCACTCCCGTAACAAAGTGGTATTGACCGGCCGTGGAGGACGCCGGTGCGATAGTATAGCTATGGTCCAGACCTTATCTTTATCCGTTGCCACCAAAAAATATTCGGTAAGAGCCTGAACCTTTACATTGGTTTTATTGGTGCTGTCCAAAGTTTTGATGAGAGCGGCAAAACCTCTCATGCCCAGTTCTGTTGAAGCAGTTTCTTTTTTTGTTTCTGTTTCCATTGTCTGCTGTTGCTTTAAGAGGATTGGGTTTCTAGGGCGGTCGTTTCCGCAGCAGCAATATTATCTTCCTCGTCCCCATATTGCATTTCTTCGGTACGGGCGTCATACCCCTGCTCACGTAAGTACTTGCTAAATATATCCGTGTAGCCGTGGGTGCAGATAATTTTTTCCGCGCCGGTTGCTTCAATGCTAGATAACAGTCCTTGCCAGTCGCAGTGGTCACTTAATACAAAACCTTTGTCGATAGCCCGCCTGCGTCTCGCCCCCCGGAAGGTCATCCATCCACTTGCGGAAGCGGTTACATAAGGCACCATTTTACGAATCCAAGTACTGCCGTGCGCACTTGGTGGTGCCAAAACCATATTACCTAGAAGTTCTTCTTTTTTTGTTTCCTTTGTAATTAATGTGGTTTCAGGAAAATCAACCAAAGGCCTTAAAACATTGGTCATATTTTCTATGGCGCCATGGGTATATATTTTACCAATATCGGTGTTTAAATATTTTAATAATCGCTGTGCTTTCCCTAAACTGTATCCAAATAAAATTGAGGTTTTTCCTTCTGATTGGTTTTCTGCCCACCATTCATTTATACTGGACATGACCTCTTGTTGAGGTGTCCATTTAAAAGCAGGTAAACCAAAGGTACATTCGGTAATGAAGGTGTTACACTTTATAGATTCATACGGTGTAGAGATGCCATCATTTTCGGTTTTGTAATCGCCAGTAAAAACCCAAACTTCACCTTTATGTTCTACGCGTATCTGAGAAGAGCCGATAATATGACCTGCTGGATGCAGACTGAATTTCACATTGTTTATCACAAATGTTTCGCCCCATTCTTTGCCAATTACGTTAATTTCACCAAGGCGATGACTGATGATAGGAACGTTTCTATGATGTGTAATATACTTTTTGTGACCCCATCTGCTGTGATCCGCATGGCCATGGGAAATGATGGCTTTGTCCACCGGTTTCCATGGGTCTAAATAAACCTTAGCGGCACTGCAGTAAATGCCCTTGTTCGTAAATTCAAGAAGTGGTTTTTTCATGCTTGTAGAAAGTTACGTAATTTTTTAAATGCCAATCAAATGATGTGTAGTTGGGAGTAATGGGTGATATGACGCCCAAAATAATCAATCAGTTAGAGGTGAATGACCTCTAAAAAAATTATATTTGCTGCCAATAAAATTGATAAATATGGCAATCGCAGATTTATATACTAGTGGTGAGCATAGGAGAAACCTGGCACACTTTGCAGCTATTGCAACTTTGGCTAGCATAGATGGTGAAATAAGCTCAGAAGAAAAAAGTATGTTGGACAACTTTGCAGCAAAGTTGGATATTACGGAGTCTGAGTATAAAGAGGTCTTGAAAAAGGAGAATAAATATCCTATTGACCCACCTCACACCTCGGAGAAAAGATTAGAGAGGCTTTATGATCTTTTTCGTATCATCTTTTCAGATCATTTTATAGATGATGAAGAAATGGTACTATTAAAGAAGTATGCTATTGGTTTAGGTTTTTCAGGAGAACAAGCCGATGGGATTATTGAGAAATCTGTAGCTATTTTTAGTGGTCGAATAGATTTTGACGATTATCTATACCTGTTGAAGCACTAATAGAATAAGTAAAAAGCCCGTAAAAATTCTAAATTTTTACGGGCTTTTTTTATTTGGTAGAAATTAGGATATAGCTTCTGCCATATTTTAGTTACATGTGCTTTGCACGAGTCATTCTATATTGGATCAATGGTATTTATCTAAAAACTCTTGAAGTTTTTCTACCATGTTCCTGCTTCCGCAGAAAAAAGGTACACGTTGGTGCAGCTCTGTAGGAACAATATCCATGATACGTGTTTTGCCACCTGTGGCTAAGCCGTTAGCCTGTTCCGCTAAAAACGCCATAGGATTACATTCGTATAATAAACGTAGTTTTCCTTCTTGCGTTACACTGCTCTTAGGGTACATATATATACCGCCTTTAATCATGTTTCTATGGAAATCAGAAACTAAAGAACCAATATATCGGGAGGTGTATGGTCTGTCACCTTCTTCTTGTTGGCAGTATTTGATATAATCTTTAACTCCTTGGTGAAAATGGATGTACTTTCCTTCGTTTACAGAGTAAATAGTACCGTTTTCAGGAAACTGCATATTGGGGTGTGATAGATAAAAAGTTCCAATAGCAGGGTTTAATGTAAATCCATTCACGCCATCACCGGTTGTATATACAAGCATTGTAGAGGTTCCATAGACCACATATCCTGCGGCCACCTGTTGATTTCCAGGTTGTAAAAAATCTTCCAAAGTCACAGGTGTTCCTACTGGAGTAACCCTCCTGTAAATAGAAAAAATAGTTCCTACCGAAACATTTACGTCCACGTTAGATGAGCCGTCCAAGGGGTCAATTAAGACCACATATTTATTTTGATGACGCTCATCATTACTATTTATTGTGATGAAATCATCTTCTTCTTCTGAAGCGATCCCACACACAATCTCTCTGTTGGCTAGCGTGTTTATGAATTTCTCATTGGCAAAAACATCTAATTTCTGTTGGTCTTCCCCTTGAATATTAGTTTCTCCGGCTTTACCAAGAATATCCACCAGACCTGCTTTGTTTACTTCATGATTGACCACTTTTGCGGCCAGGCGAATGGCATTAATCAATTTAGAAAGTTCACCCGAAGAATATTGAAACGAAGCTTGATTTTCAATAATAAATTCTCCGAGAGTTTGGTTTTTTTTGTGCTGCATGGTTAGAGTGTTTATTTGACCACAAATATCGGCTATTTTGTGAAACTATGGTTCAATGGTTTATATTTGAACTTTTAAATTTATAACTTTGTGTTTTATTTGTAACAATATGAACTATTCAATTCGCGAAGCAAAAGAGAGTGATATGCCGCAAGTCCTTACGCTTGTTAAGGAGCTGGCTATTTTTGAAAAAGAATCCGATGCAGTAGAAGTAACTGTAGAAGATTTAAAAAAGGATGGTTTTGGTGAGAAAAAACTTTTTCATTGCTTCGTTGGTGAAAATGAGGGTGATATCGTTGGGATGGCGTTGGTGTATCCAAGATATTCTACATGGAAAGGTCCTGTTATTCATTTGGAGGACTTGATAGTTACTGAAAAAATGCGGGGTAGTGGACTTGGAAGTGCACTTTTAAAAGAAGTTGTAAAATACGGCAACGACCTTGGTGTAAGAAGGATTTGTTGGGAAGTGTTGGATTGGAATGAGCCGGCAATTGAATTCTATGAGAAAAAAGGAGCTAACGTAATGCGAGATTGGGATGTGGTTCAGTTAGATGAAAACGGAATTAAAGCATTTTTGGACTTATAATAAACCTTTGATGAACTACGACGGCAAAAAGTTTCGGCCTGTTCAGAATTCCGAGAATGGGGAAACTACACAAGAAACTATTTTTTACTATCAGCAAAAAGGAAACATTCTTACATCCGAATATGCTGGAGGAAAAATAAAAAAAGGACACCTAATTGGGTTGGTAGATGAGCAGGGGAATATAGACATGCGCTATCATCAAGTGAATACGGATGGTGAGTTAATGACCGGTGTATGTTCATCAGTACCGGAGATGACCAAAGAAGGAAAAGTAAGATTACACGAAAACTGGCAATGGACCTCTGGAGACAGATCTAAAGGCACTTCCATTTTAGAAGAGCTATAGCCGGGTTTTTTAAGAAAAGAAATAAGAAATATTTTTTCCGTCAAGCGGAAATAAGAATAAACAGTATAAAAATATGCGAGTATTTAAGTTTGGTGGAGCATCTGTAAAAGATGCGGATGGAGTAAAAAATGTGGTGAATGTATTAAGGCAAACAGGGCATGAAAATACTATAGTAGTAGTTTCTGCCATGGGTAAGACCACTAATGCTATGGAGGCTACGGTCAACGCTTATTTTGATGATAAGTCTGCTTTAACAGCAGCTTTTCAGGAAACGATAGCGTATCATGATGCAATTCTAAAAGACCTTTTTACGAATACCAACCATGAGATTTTTGCGCTTGTAAAAGGCTTGTTCGATGAGGTGCAAGGTTTTTTAGCTTGGAATAAATCGCCTAATTATAACTTTGTCTATGACCAAGTGGTGGGTTATGGGGAGTTGATATCCACAACCATACTGAATGCATACCTAAACGAGGTCGGTATTAAAAGTAACTGGGTAGATATTCGTGATTTTATCAAGACAAACGATAGTTATAGAGATGTGTCCGTAAATTGGGAAAGAACTCAAGAGCGCATATCTACAGGAATAGATAAGTCTAAATTGAACATTACGCAAGGCTTTTTGGGAAGTGATGATAATAACTTTACCACAACCTTAGGAAGAGAAGGCTCGGATTATACTGCGGCTATATTGGCATACTGCCTAAATGCAGATTCAGTTACTATTTGGAAAGATGTGCCTGGTGTGCTCAATGCAGACCCAAGATATTTCTCTGAAACCCAGTTGTTGAACAATATTTCATACCGTGAGGCTATTGAACTTGCGTTTTATGGAGCTTCGGTAATTCACCCTAAGACGCTGCAGCCGTTACAGCAAAAAGAGATTCCGTTACATGTAAAATCCTTCTTAAATCCAACTAATTCGGGTACTACGGTTGGAAAAGGAGTGGGGATCGAGCCTAAGGTGCCTTGTTTTATCGTAAAGAAAAATCAGGTGTTGATGAAACTGTCTTCTTTAGATTTTTCATTTATTGTAGAGGATAGTATTAGTGAGCTTTTTAAATTATTTCATGACCATAAAATGAAAGTCGACTTAATACAAAACTCCGCCATTAGTTTTTCGGTATGTGTAGATAATCGTTTTGGACGTTTGGAAGAGCTTTTAAATCTATTGAAAAGCAGGTTTAAAGTTGTTCATCATGAAGGGGTTTCATTATATACTATTCGTCATTTTAATGAAAAAGCAATTGAATCGCTACAAAACGGCCATGAAGTTCTATTGGAGCAACGTGGCAAAGAGACCTTGCAATTGGTAGTCAAGTAATCATCATTTTGTAGGTCTAAATTTGTTAAAAAGGACTGCTCCTCTAACGTTTTTCCTATCTTAGCGGTCACCTAATTGATAAATGAACTATGGGTTTAGTGACCGCGAAAGAAGTGGCCAAAGCTACAAATCTCGATAAATACGGGGTTTTTGGCACCTTTTCTGCTTGGGTATTGCTTAGGGTCACGAAGATTTCTAATATGAACCGGCGTTACGATAAAATGAGCCATTTAGATGGCCCGGATTTTCTTGATGCTGTGTTGGAAGAGTATGAAATAGATTACGAAATACCCGAGGAAGATTTAAAGCGTTTGCCAAAAGAAGGGGCTTACATTACCGTAAGCAACCACCCTTTAGGAGGTATGGACGGGATTGTTCTTTTAAAGTTAATGCTACGTCATAGGTCCGATTATAAGGTGATGGCCAATTTTCTTCTACAGCGCTTTAAGCCTCTGGCACAATATATATTTCCGGTAAACCCCTTTGAAGATCGTAAAGATGCCAAAAGCAGTATGGCGGGATTTAAAAATGCCATGCTTCATCTAAGAGGTGGCCATCCGGTAGGGATTTTTCCTGCAGGAGAAGTGTCTACAAAAAAGGAAGGAAAAATAGCGGTTGATAAACCATGGGAGGAAACAGCAATTAAACTTATTCGCAAGGCAGAAGTGCCTGTAGTCCCTATTTATTTTCATGCTAAAAACAGCAAATTATTTTATCGATTGGCGAAAATTAGCGGTGTGTTTAGAACTGCAAAACTGCCATCTGAGGTCTATTCCCAAAGAAACAGACCTATAAAAATACGTATTGGTCAGCCTATTTCCGTGGCTACTCAAAAAGAACATAAAACGTTAGAAGAGTATACGGAGTTATTGCGTAGAAAAACATACATACTAGCCAATGCCTATGAAAAAGAGAGGTTAATAGATCAAATACCAACCTCTTTAAAACTGCCAAAACAACCGCGCAAGATTGTGCAGGCAGTTAAGGGTGATGTTATCGAGGCGGAAATAGAAAAACTTGTAGAAAGCGATAGGCGCTTGTTGCAAAGCAAGAATTATGAGGTGTTTCTGGCTCCGGCGAACGAAATACCGTTTACCTTACAGGAAATTGGCCGCCAACGTGAAATTACTTTTCGTGAAATCGGTGAAGGAACTAATAATTCCATAGATATAGATGAGTTTGATTCATACTATCATCATATGTTTTTATGGGACAATGAGGCAAAGGTAATTGCGGGTGCATACCGTATGGGTCTTGGGTCTGAAATTTTTGCCAAACATGGTATTGATGGGTTCTATCTTCAAGATCTATTTCGTTTTGAACCTGAGCTTTTTGGTATGATGAGCCAGTCCATTGAAATGGGAAGGGCCTACATAGTAAAGGAGTATCAACTTAAGCCAATGCCGCTATTCTTACTGTGGAAAGGTATTGTACATACCACCTTACGGCATCCTGAACATAAATACTTGATCGGAGGCGTGAGCATCAGCAACCAGTTTTCTAACTTTTCTAAGTCTTTGATGATCGAATTTATGAAAAGTAACTATTGGGATCCTTATGTGGCGCAATATGTGCGACCTAAAAAGGAATTTAAAGTAAAGTTGAAGGATGCCGATAAAGAGTTTGTTTTTGACGAAACTCAAGCCGATTTGAACAAATTTGATAGGTTGATAGATGAAGTGGAACCAGGAAACCTTCGTTTGCCGGTTTTAATTAAAAAGTACATCAAGCAAAATGCAAAGGTGGTTGCTTTTAATGTTGACCCTTTGTTCAATAATGCTATAGATGGCTTAATGTATATAAAGATTGCCGATTTGCCCGAAAGCACGGTTAAACCTGTAATGGAAGAGTTTCAGGCAGAATTGGAACGTAAATTTATGGAGTCCCAACAAAATGTTTAGAAGGGTTTCTAGTTAGTCTATACCTACTACTTTGCTTCTTCTTTCAAACAATACATTGTCTTTCCAAACGCCATCTCTTTTGCCTATACGCTCCCGTTTTCCTATGCGTCTGAAGCCCATTTTTTCATGAAGTTTAATACTTCCTATATTTTCAGGAAACACACCGGATTGTAAGGTCCATATTCCGTTTTCTTCACTCTGTGCAATTAAGGCTTGCATAAGTACGGAGCCAACGCCCTTTCCTCTGGCTTCCTTAGAAATATAGACGCTAACTTCGCCCACACCACCGTATACACATCTGCTAGATACCGGAGAAAGTGCGGCCCAACCTAAGCATTGGTCTTCTTCAAAAGCCACTATTCTGCAATTTGCAATGTGGGAACTGTTCCAGGCCTCGTAAGAAGGAGGTTGGTTCTCAAATGTGGCGTAACCAGTTGCCATGCCATCGGCATATATTTTTGAAACGGAAGGCCAATCTTCTGGCAACATGGGTCTTAGTTCTACATGTTCCATGGCTAAGATTTAAAATTATGGGATTATAAACTTTTGAACCAATCCTGAAAATATTCGCCCACTAGCACAGTTGGATTCATGTTGTTGCTAGCGGCATTAATAAGGCTCATGATTATTAATACAAGGCCTATTATAGCTGCAAAGCATCCTACAATGGGGATAATTCCTAAAACAATGGTCAGTAGCCAAATGCCCAGCGTCTGACGGATGTAAAAGCTACCGAATTCTGTTCGGTTTTGAGAATTCATTATTAGGGCTACGATCCAACCGATTACTGTAATATGGGCAATAATCGCTACAATCTTACCATTGTCGGGATTATTTGGGTCAAAGGTTTGTTTTACTTCTTCTTGAAAGTCGTTCGCCGCTTTTTTTGCATTTTCCGAGAAATCTTTTCCTTCTTCTGACATGGTATGTGGGTTTGGTGGTTACGGTGTCTTAAATATAACTATATTTTCTAATTACAGGAACGCTTTGTCTATAGGTTCCCAAAGTTCTAGTTTGTTGCCTTCCGGGTCTAAGATCCATCCGAATTTGCCATAATCATATTCTTCGATTTCCCCAACGATGGTAACGCCTTCCTGTTTTAAAGCTTCTAAAAGCTCAACTAGGTTTTCTACCCTGAAATTCATCATGAATTGCTTTTGGCTGGGTTCAAAATATTTGGTGTCTTTGCTCATTGGGCTCCATTGAGTGGAGCAGTCGTTTCCTTCTTTATCCTTCCACCAGAAGGTACATCCGTAGCGGTCCGTATTTAATCCTAGCCGTTCTTTATACCATTCTTTCATACGGTCTGGGTCATTACTTTTAAAGAAGAATCCGCCTAGACCGGTAACTCTGTTTTTCATTCATTTTTGGTTTTGTGTGGTTCGTAGATGGTGTTTACTTACTTTTTTGGTCTTGTATTTTTCTCGTAAAGTTGAATCCAATCGGTTACGGTCATTTTTTGACATAGCGAAGCAATGAGTTCGTACGGTATGTCTGTCATTGATTTAAACCGAATACAACTTTTGCCCATATCTAATTTGCGTTTGCAATGCTTTGGGTATTCGCTCACAAACCAGTCATAAAGTTCGGCATCGGCATAAATACCGGAATGATAGAGTGCTACAAAATTCTTTTGGGAAGCTAAATTCATGAATGGAAGGGGAAGTTTTGGGTCGCAATGATACCCTTCTGGATAGATGGAATGTGGTACCACATATCCTAACATGCCATAGTTTATCTGTTCGTGAAAACCCTCTGGCAGATTTTTAAGGATGGTCTCCCGTATTTTGGAGATAATCTCTTGTCTTTCAGTGGGGAGCTGCTCAATATACCCTTCGGGCGAATCTGCTTTATAATTCATGGTTCACACGTGTTGATCTATTAAAATAGGATTGCCATCTGGGTCTTTTAGCATAATGCTAGCTGGACCAGTGGTCTTTTGGTCGGCTTCTAAATCTAAGGTTATACCTTTTTCTTTGAAGTGTTTTTGGAGTTCTCGTACATCGTTAAAAGAATCTAGCGCTTCTGCGTTTGAATTCCAGCCGGGATTAAAAGTCAGTATATTTTTATCGAACATACCTTGAAATAGACCAATGGTGGCATTGCCGTTTTTCAAGATTAGCCAATTTTGGTCAATTTCACCGGCAAAGACTGAGAAGCCCAAAGTTTCGTAAAATTGTTTGGAAGCCTGAATATCTTTGACATTTAAGCTCACGGAAAAGTTGCCTAGTTGCATCGTTTTAGATTTTAAGATGAACAAATTGTACAGCTCATAATCCGATGGGGGAGGCCTATGTTATTTGGACTATGGGTCCTCTAAGTTAACAAAATTTTGCTTTTACTTTGTCTACAACGGTCTGTGCCAGTTTTTCAAGACTTTCAATAGTCCATCCCGCTACATGGGGTGTAAGCAATACATTATTGGCCTGAATCAAATATTGAAAAGCTTCCGGCATTTTGGTTAGGTCTACCTCACAGGTTGCGGTTGTGGCAAACATATTTTCGAACGAAGCTTTTTCGTATTCTAGAACATCTAGGCCAGCTCCCAGAATTTTACCCGATTTAAGGGCGGAAACTAAATCCTCGCTAACGACCGCCTTACCTCTTGCTGTGTTTAACAACCAAAACGGATTATGGAATTTCTCTATGAACTCAGTATTGATCATGCCAATGGTAGGCTCCGTTTGGGGTACGTGCAAGCTCAAAACATCGGTACGTTGGTTCAGTTCCATAATGCCCACTTGGCGTGCATTTTCATCGCCTACACCACCTTGAATATCATAACAAATTACTTCCACATCAAAACCACGCAGTTTTTTGGCGAAAGCCTTGCCCATATTTCCATAACCGATAATACCAACGGTTTTGCCATCCAGTTCAATGCCACGGTTACCTTCACGATCCCATTTTCCGGTACGCACTTCGGTATCGGCTTTTTGTAGTTTGTTCAACAGGGATAAAAGCATACCTAACGTATGTTCTCCTACTGCATTTCTATTGCCCTCTGGAGCGGGTGCCAGAAATATGCCATGGTCTTCGGCATGGCGAACATCAATATTTTCCAATCCGGCGCCTAGTCTTCCTATGAATTTAAGTTTGGAAGCTTTGTTCAGAAATTCACTGTCAATGCTAAATCTGCTGCGAATAATAAGTCCGTCGTATTCATGGATTTTGGCTTCAATATCTCCTTTTGAGGAGGTATAATCCTCATCATTCTGAAAGCCTAATTCATTAAATTGTTCTATTAATAGAGGATGGTTGACATCTACGTGTAAAATTCTCATTTTCTCTTCCATAATTACTTTGGCATGTGCCTCTTTTCAAGCTGCTGATATAAGCGATACCATTACGTATCGAAAATAGCTTATATGCCGAAAAGGTTGTTTTGATTTACTTAAGGTAGTTCTTTTTAGGTTTGGATGAACTGATATAATCAGGGTCATCGATAACTGAACAGCCTACAAAGGTAGTAAAATAGATGTTTGCGCTAAATGCCCAATACCATTTTAGCAATAGAGAAGTAAATAAGAATGCCAAAAATATCATTACTTGTGGTAATGAACGGCCCTGTGGCTATGGCCGGGTCAATACCCCTCTTGTGCAAAAATAAGGGAGTGAAGGTACCAATGAAACCCGCTACGAGTATTACGGCTATCAGGGAAAGGCAAATGGCTAATGAAGTGAGAAACTCCCCTTTCCAGAACCATGTAAAAATTAAAAGAATAGAGGCTAGTGCAAACCCGTTCAACAGTGCTAAAAGCATTTCTTTAACGAGGCGACTGCCTACGCTACCTTTTAAGTCGTCATTGGCCAAACCTTGTACAATAATGGCACTAGATTGTACGCCTACGTTACCAGCCATAGCTGCAATAAGTGGGGTGAAGAAAAATAAAACGGCATGTTTGCTGATCATTTCTTCAAAGCCGCCCATAATGGCAGCGGCGCCAACCCCACCAATCAAACCTAGAAATAACCATGGTAGGCGAGCTCGAGTTAAATCCCAAATACTATCATCCGCCTCTACATCTTGAGAGATACCTGCCGCCATTTGGTAATCCTTGTCCGCCTCTTCTCGAATAACATCTACAATATCGTCAATAGTAATACGGCCTACCAAGCGTCCAATTTCATCAACCACAGGAATAGCTTCTAAATCATATTTAGACATGATTTTGGCCACTTCCTCGGGCTTTTCATTTACGTTTACGGAGTCAACCTTTGGAATATAGATTTCGCTAATGTGTGTGCGGGTAGAGGTGGTCAATAAATCTTTGAGTGAAAGCCGACCTTTTAACTTGTCATCATCGTCCACTACATAAATGGAGTGTACTCTAGTAACATTCTCCGCTTGGGCGCGCATTTCTTTTACACACTTCAGAACATCCCAGTTTTCGCGGACTTTTACCAATTCTTTCGCCATAAGACCCCCGGCAGAATCTTCGTCATATCTTAAGAGGTCTACAATGTCTTTGGCATGCTCACGGTCTTCAATTTCTGAGATTACCTCCTGAACCATATCATTGGGCAACTCTCCAATAATATCTGCGGCATCATCCGTATCTAACTCCCCAAGCTCATCGGCAATTTCTTTTGCCGATAAGTTGTTAAGAATAGCTTCACGGACGTCTTCGTCTAGTTCCGTAAGGACATCGGAAGTCTTGTCACTCTCAAGAAGTTTTATCAGGTATGTAGCCTCGTCTTCGTTAAGCTCGTTGATGATTTCAGCTATATCCGCATAATGAATATCGTCCATTAGGGTTACCAGCTCGGTATCCCTTTGGGATTCAATAAGCTGTTCAATTTCAGCTAAGAGTTCATCTGTGAGTTTAAACGGCGTCATTTTATGCTATCATACAAATTGGATTATGTAGAAACTGCGGCAAAGCTAAATAAAAAGCGCTAAAGCGTTGTGCTCTTTACGATTTCTTAGCACGCTTTATCCATGAAGAGCAGTAATAAAAAAAGAGAAAGCCTTTAATTCTAGATTCGCCTTACCTAATAAAAAGTATTACTCCAGATCAGAAGCTACTTTTTTTGTCAATTCAATAAAATCAGCAACGCTTAATTGTTCGGGTCGTTGATCAAAAATAGTTTCACCCCTTAGCTCAGGTGAAAGGTCAAAAGTCTTTAGGCTATTGCGAATAGTTTTTCGGCGTTGATTAAAGGCTGCCTTTACAACTCTAAAGAACAATTTTTCATCGCAATCTAGGGTGAAATTCTTTTTGCGGACCAAACGAAGTACACCAGATTGTACTTTTGGTGGAGGGTCAAATACTTGGGGAGATACCGTAAATAAGTATTCCGCATCATAATACGCCTGTACTAAAACAGATAGGATGCCGTAGGTTTTATTGCCTTCTCCTTCGCAGATACGTTTGGCTACCTCCTTTTGAAACATGCCTGAAAACTCGGGTACTAGCTCTTTCATTTCCAGCATTTTGAAAACAATCTGAGTTGATATGTTGTAGGGGAAGTTACCCGTTATGGCAAATTGCTCACCCTGAAATAGACTATTCAGGTCATATTTTAAAAAATCGGCTTCAACTACTTGCAAAGCGCTTTTGCCGGACATCGCTTTTGGATGTTCTAACGGAAAACTATGATTGAGGTAAACAATAGAATCCGCATCAAGGTCCATCGCCACTAAATTTACATCTTGTAAAAGCAAGTACTTAGTGAGTACGCCGGTACCTGGGCCTATTTCTATTACATTTCTATAACCATCCAGAGAAAGGGTGTCCGCAATTTTTTGGGCGATTTCCTCATCCTTTAAAAAATGTTGGCCAAGATGTTTTTTTGCCTTTACGGGACTATCTTCTTTCCAAGGTTCTGTATGCTGACTCTTATAATACTTCTTTTTTTTCTTACCCATATGCTTCTTTTAAGCCTTTACATAAACCCAGGCACTAACGCCAGAGATTAAATCGACTTTAATTTTTTTATATGCAGAACCCTCGTACTGGTCGGCTTTCGCCAGCTCTTCATCAATCAGCTCATAAACCGTGCCGTTAACCTGTTGATTCTTATTCTCGGTAGGTTCTATAACGGGGTATCTGCCAAATATTTTTTCTTCTGATATGCGAAACCCCATCAAACCATCTGTGAAACCATTCAATAAGCGCTCAAACACTTGTAGTTGTATAGAACGATCCTGAAGGGTGCCGTAGGTAAATAGGTAATGCATGCCAGATTGTCTATTCGTAATTAGTGCTCACTTACAATCTCCATTTCAGTTCTAAAGGACACAAATTTGTTTGGAAACCGTTTGTGGGCATCCTCCCGTAATCTGGGTGCGTCTTCAGAGTAATAGCGAAGTAGCTCTTCTTTACTTAAAGTGGTAAATTGTACGGAATAACTTATGCCGCCCATATCTTCCTCCACCATAATTTTACTCATTTTGGCATTCAGGAATTTTCCGGTTGCAAGCACGTCCGGAATATGGACTTCGCGCATCCAAACCAGCCATTCATCATGAACGGATTCCTCTATGTTGGTTGTTACGTTGTATATATACATGTTGTTGGTTTTTAATGGATTTAATTCACGGCATCTCCTCTTAGTATTCTGAAATTCTTTCGCGCTTGTGGAAAATAATAACTGTCCTGGTAGTTATAAATGATTTTCTCGTAATACGACTTCGCTTTTTCAGGCTGATTCAAGGTGTTTCTATAGAGCTCTGCTAGCGCAAAATGCGCATCGTCTGCCAAAATACCATTGGCATAGAACTCCGTTATTTTTTGGTAATTGTATTCGGCGGCTTCATAGGACTTGATGCTTTCTAGAAGTTTTCCTTGTTTAAGAAGGGCCTCGTCCTCTATTTTTTCGCCTTTATGGTTTTCAAGAATACCATCAAGCTCAGCAATGGCTTCTTTTGTTTTGTTTTGATAGGCTAGAAGGTCTGCTCGGGCATATTTCTTTAAAGCGGTTTGTGTAGAATCTTCCAAGGAATTATCAGAGATTAATAAACTTAATTGCATGGCATCATTGGCAATGAGCTGGGATGTTGAGCTTCTTAGTACTTTAAGTTGGGTAAGTGCCCAGTCAAAATCACCTTTGTAGAAACTGGTCTGGGCCACCTTAAACCTTGCATTTTGCCCAAGTACATCATTTTTTAGGTTTTGTTGTATTTGCGAAAAATAGATGAGCGCTTCATTAAATTTTTTGTCATAGACCAAAATATCACCCAAGGCTAATTTTACAAAAGCCTTTCCTCGTGCGTTTAGCGGAAGCTCTAAACTTTGCTTTAGAATCTGGACGGCCATTTCCGGAGTTTCTTTTTTAAAGGTCAGAAAGTTTGCATATGCTACTTGCAATTGCAGGGTTTGAGACTTGTAGCCGTGTATGTTGATTAGTTCATCAAATTGTCTTTGGACGGTTTGCAACTCTTTTTCAGAAGGGTCTAAAAGCTGAATATCAATAAGGTTTAATTGAGCGTTTAGCTTAGTGACGGCGTCACCACTATTATCTGCTATAAATTGAAATATTTCTTGAGCGGTTTCGGTTTCACTTTCTTCCAACGCTAAATTACCAAGGGTATTAAGGCGATGCATGTTTGCACCTTCCATTCGTTTATAAATGGCTTTTTCCTGTCTAAAAGCGCTGTTGTATTGCTTTTGCTGTACAAATAACCAACTAAGAAGCTCGTTCCAGAGTATATCTGGATTCTTCTGGGCGTTTTGTAGGAGTATTTTTTTGAAAGTGATATTGTTTTCATTTTCGGCATCTGCCGTAATGAAATCATCTATATTCCTAAGTACGTTAGATTTTGATGTCTTGCCCTCACTAATAAGGTTGAGGTACGAAACATACATTTTTTTAATATTCCCCTGTTCACCATAAATGCGGGCCATCTGGTAATTATAATCCAATTGGGGATTTAGCTTCATAGCTTTGGAATAGGCAGCGAGGGCTTCGTCTAGAAGTGCATATTTTTGAAAGCGATAACCAATGCCATACCCGTAATTCGGATTTTTGTCAATTTGTGAAATTGCTTTTTGATAGTATTCTTTTGCTTTTTCCGGTAGGTTTTGCAATCTGTAGTTATACCCCATTTCAATTAATAAAGTGGGAAAGACATTGGCATCCTTAATTTTTTCGGATAACAAGTTCTCTGCGTCCGTATAGCGTTCCAATTGCTGGTAGGTTGCAATAAGTGCTTCGGTGTAGTCGGTTCTACGTGGGTTTTTATCCACCAATTTTTCATAGTACACTACAGCCTTGTCAAAATCCCCATCGTTAAAGTACTGCTTTGCCAAGAAGTCTTCTTGGGCCACAGTGGAAAACGTAATAAGAAGAATGGCGATGCTATATAGAGCCTTCATACATGAAATTTAACAAATTTACGTTAGCCCCGGAAAAGAATCTGTTAAGGGGACTATAATTTGGACATAAATAGATTGCAAGTCCGGTTTACTTCATTTTACACAAGAATAAAAGCCATTCATACAATGTGGCTTAGCACCTGTTTTTATGTGTAATATATTTATAATCAGAACATTAATGAATTTAAATTTAAAAAATAGAAAAATGGCAGTGTTTGTAAAAAATTGTGACCGCTATGCAGCGTTTCTTTATCCGAACGGAACTAACTCAGGTAGAATTAATCTGTATTGTGCAGATGGGTATAGGATCTATCTAATTTTTGTTGATGGAAATCTATCTGAAAATACATATAACGAAGGCATAAAAACGGGAGTGGGTTACCAACCAATAGATAGGTATAGTGATTATTTGGATTTGGTTAGAAATGAAAAACCAATACGAGTAACATTCAATACCACTAAGAAAAGCTATGTTGTCTACGCCTCTGGTGAAGAGGTTGGGGAAGGAGAGATGTAAATTGTGTAAAACAAAATCGGCCAGACGTATTGATCCTGGCCGATTTTAATTTATTATCATCTCATTTAATCTATGCGACTAAATCCACAATAGGGAACCAATACTTCTGGAATTTCAATTCCGTCTGCGGTTTGGTAGTTTTCTAAAATCCCGGCTAATACTCTTGGCAATGCTAACGAACTTCCGTTTAAGGTGTGTGCCAACTGACTTTTACCGTTTTCGTCTTTATACCGTAACTTCAATCGGTTGGCTTGGTAGGTTTCAAAATTAGAAACCGAACTAATTTCCAACCAACGGTCTTGTGCGGTAGAGAATACCTCAAAATCAAAAGTAAGTGCAGAGGTAAAACCTAGGTCACCACCACAAAGTCTAAGAATACGATATGGCAACTTAAGCTCTCTAAGGATGTTTTTTACATGTTCTACCATACCATCTAAAGCCTTAAACGAATTGGCAGGGTTTTCCACACGTACAATTTCAACTTTATCAAATTGGTGTAAACGGTTCAGGCCACGAACGTGAGCGCCATAGCTACCCGCTTCCCTTCTAAAACAAGGTGTGTAGGCGGTATAACAAATAGGGAAGTCACTTTCTGCTACTATTTCATCACGAAAAAGATTGGTAACAGGAACTTCCGCTGTTGGAATAAGATATAAATCATCTTCTCCTACGTGGTACATCTGCCCTTCTTTATCCGGTAATTGCCCTGTGCCAAGACCGGAGGCTTCATTCACCAAGTGCGGCACTTGTATTTCCGTATAACCCGCTTCTGCATTCTTATCAAGAAAATAAGAAATTAAAGCACGTTGTAATCGAGCACCTTTTCCTTTGTAGACCGGGAAACCAGCACCGGTGACTTTTACACCCAGCTCAAAGTTGATGATATCGTACTTTTTAGCCAATTCCCAGTGGGGGAGTGCATCTGCGATTAAAGTAGGGACCTCACCTTCTTTGAATATCTCTTCGTTATCTTCATCCGTATTTCCTGCAGGAACAGAGTCATGAGGTACATTCGGTATTTTGTAAAGTGCTTTTTGAAGCTCTTCGGCAATCGTGTTCAGTTCATCGCTTAGTTTTTTTGAGTCTTCCTTTAGGGTGCCCGTTTTTTCTTTAAGCACGTTGGCTTCTTGGGCTTTACCACTTTTAAAGAGCATACCTATTTCTTTGGAAAGTTTGTTGCTTTCCGCTAGGGTAGTGTCCAAAGCCGTTTGTGTTGAACGTCTTTTCTCATCCAATTGTAATACATCATCAATCAAAGGTGCGGCATCTATATTTCGCTTTTTTAATGCATTTATGATGTCGTCTTTTTTGTCTCGAACTACGTGTAGCTGTAACATTGCTCTTAAATTTAGTCTGCAAATTTAAACTAATGATTAAAAACGAATACATTTACAGCCGTTATAATCTTATTATTTTATGGTTTTTGAACATTTAGCGTTGAACGTTACGGATATTAAGAAAAGAGTGGACTGGTTTGTAGCCCATCTGGGTCTTAAGGTGGTAGTTGCTAAAGAGAATCCGCCTTTTATGACGTTCTTGGCCGACTCCACAGATAGGGTGATATTATAATTGTATCAAAAAGAGAACGAACCTTTTAGCAATTTTAAAGAACGGCAACCGGCAACATTCCATATGGCATTCGTTTCTGATGATGCTAAACTTGATAAAGAAAGGCTAATACGTGAAGGGGCATCTTTGGTAGAAGAAGTAAAACGTGAAGGGGTACATTTGGTTATGTTGCGTGACCCATGGGGAATGCCTTTACAACTTTGTCAACGGGCCAATAAGTTTTAATGCTTTTCTGATTCGGGTGAGGGGTAGATCCATTCGTTATGCCAAAAGTAATTCCATTTAACATGGGCTAAATCTACTTTAGGGTCTATAAACGGGCGGTAAGGTTTACCGTTAATACTAACTCTGGAGTTCACGGCGTATACCTCTATTTGCTCTCCTTTTGCTGCGTATTCTTTTTTTAATCTTTGCGCAAATTGCCAAATAAAGTCTGGGTAGCCGCCAATTCTACGCAGTTGCTTTTTGGTAAGGTAATCTTCATTTTTTATTGTAGTTTTTTCACCGGTTTCCTTATTTATTACTTTAAACTTTAAGGATCCGGAACGACTTCTGAGCATCATGCGCCAACTTAATCTATGGCCTTCTTCCGTCCATAACACATCATCTTTTATAAAATGATGTCTTACGGGTAATGCTAGCTGTACCAAGAAATACAGACCGCCAAGTATAAAAAGGATGTTTTTATACTTAGGGACTTCCAGCTTCTGTAGCAGGTACGGTTTTTTCTTTTTGAAGAATATTTTTCGAATCGTTTCAGGTTCAAAAAAGAACACTGTAAAGGCTAATGCCAAATAAGGGAATATGCCAATTTGAAAAACAATAGAATTGAACAGATGAAAAAATATGGATGCGAAAAAAGCAATTTTTCGAGTGGGTTTCCAAAGGAGGGCCGGTACTATGAGTAAGTCGAATAAAATACCGGAAATTCCTATAATTTTATGAAGGAGGGGTTCTTGTAAAAGATTTCCAATTATGGGGTAACTTGCCTTATTGAGCATAAGAACGCGGACAATGCCAAAATCTAACCAATCTCCGTAAAGTTTTGCTATAGAGGCATAAGTATAGACGATAATCAATTGAAAAATTATAGCCCACCTCACATACGTTAACATACTATTACTTTGCAAATGGGGGTTTCTCTTTGCATCTATGGAATAACTTCGGTGTGCCGGTAAAAAGCACATGATCAACGAGATTAGTACTAAAAGGTAATAGTGATTGTTGTACGATGTTTTTTGCATCAGGTAGACACATGTCCACATTACGGTGAACGAAATGATGGCAAAACGGTATTTGTACCCCAAGGAGATTAGTACGCCAAGTGTACCCATGGCGAAAAAGTAATAATACATTCCGAAACCCGGTAAGGGCTGCAGCCAATCAAAACCGATAAAGTTGAAAGTGAATTTAGGTTCAATTAAAGTTCTTCTGATCCAACCGGTTAAAATGGCGCCATAACATTCCAGTGAAATCAATATTCCGAAGAAAATACGGAAAATAATTAGTTGTGAATTATCGATTTTCGAAAAGAGAAAACGATTCAACATTTATTTAGAGATTAATGCAAGAGAGGTTTGCTTATCTTTTTCAATCTGTTTTTTCAATGCTTCTACGGATTCAAATTTGTGCTCGTCCCGTATACGGTGCAAAATATCTATCTGTAGTTCTTGGCCATAGAGATCTTGGTCAAAATCAAAAAAATTGATTTCAATTGTCTTTTTCTTTCCGGCAACCGTTGGGTTGTAGCCAATGTTCATCATGCCGTAGACCGTTTGTTCCGAAATTTTACTTTTTACAACATACACACCGTTTTTGGGTATGAGTTTGTAGGACTCGGCAATATGTAGGTTGGCCGTAGGGAAACCAATTTGTCTGCCTAGACCTTTCCCTTTTTCTATGGTGCCTGTAAGCATGTAGTTATATCCCAAATATGCATTAGCAGTTGTAATATCTCCTTCTTGAAGGGCTTTTCTTATTTTGGTAGAACTGACGGATACTTCGTCTATTTCTTGAGCGGATATTTCTTCAACTTCAAAGTTAAAAGTACTGCCAAAGGCTCTTAAGTCTGTAATATTTGCATTTCGGTTTCTGCCAAAACGATGGTCGTAACCAATGATTATTTGTTTTGTGTTTAATTGATTTACCAAATTGTCCCTGACAAATTCTGTGGCAGAAAGTCTAGAAAATTCTTGCGTAAAAGGGTGAATGATTAATTGGTCGAGACCTAGAGCTTCTAGTATTTTTGTCTTTTCTTCAATTGTATTTAGCAATTTTATGTTCGCATCTTTTTGTAAAACCATACGTGGATGCGGAAAAAAGGTCAATACTGTAGATTTAAGATCCAGAGAGGCAGCGTTATTGATCAGGCGTTCAAGAATTTTTCTATGACCTATATGGACTCCGTCAAAAGTGCCTATGGTAATGGCAGTCGGATGCCGTTTATCGTTTTTGGAAATGCTTTGGACTGTTACCACCTGTTAAAAATAATAAAAAGACTTATATTTGATTCTGTTCTAAACCCCCTTGATGGTTACAAAATTACGTCTTGTTTTTTCAATTACCATAGCATTTCTTTCCTTTTCCGCTTCGGCACAGAGTGAATACTGGGAAAGTTCGTCAATGAAAAAATCTTCCTACAAGAAGGTTTCACAAGGTTTGAGGGTAGATGATGGAAAAGTTTTTGCCTTGAAGGAAAAACTTTTCAAACAAGAATTAAAAAATTCTACAACCTCTAAAAGCAATTCTAGAATCGTCTATTTTCCCAATTCAAGTGGAAATATGGTGGCTTATAGTGTCCGCGAAACTCCAGTTCTTTCAGAGGAACTTTCAAAAAAATATCCAGAAATCAAGTCATTTTCCGGTAGAGCGGTAGATAATCGTGAAGACCGCATAAGATTTAGTATTTCCCAGAAAGATGTACAAGCTATGATCGTCTCCGCTAAGACCAGTGAAAGCAGTTTCATTGAAAAAGTGGAGGATGATAAATATATGGTGTACTCAAGAAGTGCTAAAGCAGAAGATGAAAGTGATTTTGTATGCAGCACTCAAGAAAAAGTATTGGCTTTTGGTGCGAGTCTTACGGCAAAGCCCCTAGATGACCGTGTCATTAGAAAATATAGATTGGCGGTTTCTGCAACTGGAGAATATACAGAATACCATGGTGGTACAGTAGCCGATGCTCTAGCAGGAATCAACGCAACATTAACCAGGGTAAACGAGGTTTTTGAGACTGATTTGGCCGTTCGTTTAGAACTTGTTTCCACTACGGATAAAATTATTTATACCAATGTAAACACAGACCCTTATGATGGTACATTAAGTACGTTGGGGAATGAAGGCCAGGCCGTAATGACCAGTGAAATTGGTGAAACAAATTATGATATAGGGCATGTTTTTCACAAAGGGGAAAACAATGGTAATGCCGGTTTTATAGGCGCTATCTGTGTAACCAATAGAAAAGGTAGTGCTTATTCATCGAGCTTAACTCCTAAGGGAGATAGGTTTGACTTGGATTTTGTGGCTCATGAAATGGGCCATCAACTAGGGGCAAATCATACTTGGTCCCATGAATTTGAGGGCACTGTAGTCCAGGTAGAACCAGGTAGTGGATCTACTATTATGGGATATGCCGGTATTACGGGTGTTAATGATGTTGCTGCTAGAGGAGATGATTATTTTCATTATATCAGCATTCAACAGATTATAGATAATTTAAAGACAAAGACTTGTGGTGAGGTTATGGGTATTTCTAATACACCACCGGTGGTCGATGGCCTTGAAGATTATGTGATTCCAAAATCTACTGCTTTTGTATTAGAGGGCAGTGCGTCCGATTCAGATGCTACGGATGTATTAACCTATACTTGGGAGCAAATAGATAACGGAGTAGTTACTCAGGCCTCTTTTGGTCCAAATAACGCTAGTGGAGCAAATTTTAGGTCTAGATTGCCAAGTTTAGCTCCAGTACGATATTTTCCTATGCTTTCACAAGTGATAAAAGGCAATTTAACCCAGACTTTCCCAACAAGAGGCTCGGCCTGGGAAACGGTTTCCGATGTTGAGAGAGAAATGAACTTTGCTTTTAGCGTTAGGGACAATGCACCCGGAGGAGGGCAAGTGGTTTCGGAATTAATGAATATTGCCGTAGTGAATAGTGCAGGTCCTTTTCAGGTTACCTCTCAAGCTTCTGCTGAAACCTATGTTGCCGGTGAAATGCTGCAAATAGAATGGGATGTGGCAGGTACGGATGCATTGCCGGTTGCAACTAAAAACGTAGATATAAGTCTTTCGGTTGATGGTGGGGTAACTTTTACGGTTCCATTAGCAATGGGAGTGGTTAACGATGGCGCTCATAAGGTGGTCGTTCCCGGTATGCCAACTACGGAAGCACGTATTATGGTAAAGGCATCGGATAATATTTATTATGCCGTGAACTCAGAAGATTTTACTATTGAAGCCTCTCAGTTTGTTATGAATTTTTCAGGTTTGGAATATGAAGCCTGTCACTTTGATGACCTTGTGGTTCCATTTGTTTATGAAACTTATTTGGGTTTTGATGAAGAAGTTACTTTTGAGGTGACCGATGCGCCCGAAAACCTAGGTGTTACCTTTACGCCAGGAACGGCTTTGCTAGATGGGACAGCAGTGGATATGGTGGTTGAAAATACTGAAAATGTGCCGGAAGGGTCTTATTCGTTAACGGTTTCGGCAGTTTCAGCAAGTGTTTCAAAAGAAATTACATTGGACCTAAAAATATATGATACCGACTTTCCAACGGTTGGGCTAACAGCACCGGCAAATAATTTGATTGATGCGGCAACAACAGAGCTGTTGAAGTGGGAAGAAAATGCATCGTATACTTCGTATGAAGTTCATATTGCTACGGATAGCGGGTTTGCCAATCTCGTTGAGTTGGTTACGGTCACAGCCAACAGCTATGTGCCCGCTGAGCTGAACAATCAAGAAACATATTATTGGCGAGTAAAACCTTTGAATGTATGTGGTGAAGGAGACTTCAGTACTGTTCGTAATTTCACTACCATCCAAGTGGATTGTGCCAACAAACCGGCAAGAGACCTTCCGCAGGAAATTAGCTCATCAGAACGAACTACGGTAATTTCTAAAATTGCCTTTTTTGAAGATTTAAAGGTGGATGATATTAATGTGAGGTTGAATATTGACCATGAGTATTTAGAGGATTTGGTGGTCACCCTTACCTCGCCGTCCAATACGGTAGTTCCTTTAATTTCCAGTTCATGTGGTAACCTTAAGAATGTAGATGCAACTTTTGATGATGATGCCAGTAGTTTTACATGTGGAGCAACGGCTACAACGGCAATAAATGGAACTGTAAAGCCACTAGGATCATTGAGTTCTTTTAAAGGGGAATCCGTATTGGGTGAGTGGACCTTGACCGTTGTTGATAATGCAGCTAGGGATGGAGGGGTTATAAATACGTTTGCCTTGGATATTTGTGTTGAAGGAGAATTTAGGCCAGATGTAGATAATGATGGTGTTTTTGATGATGGGGACGACCTGTGCCTTAATACGCCCGAAGGTGCAGAAGTAGATTCTTCCGGTTGCGAGGTACATCGTTTTGCTACGGAAAATTTTGAAGTTACGGTACAAAGTGAATCGTGCAGAAATAATGATGATGGAGTCATTTCTATAAGTGCTATCATGCCTTTGGATTACACCGTAACTATTTCCGGCAATGGAGTGGAGGTAACAGATACATTTACAAATACATATTCATTATCAAGCTTAAACTCGGGTGTATACTCGTTATGTGTAAATGCTTCGGGTGACGGATTTGATTATGAGCCATTCTGTGCCCAAGTAACAATTTTACAGCCGGATCCTTTAGGTGTCTCCTCGGCCGTGTCTTTAGATGGAAAGCAATTGTTGCTTTCTATGGAGGGGGCAGATTTGTATACGATTGAATTAAATGGAGATATTGTACTGACGGATAAATCGGAAATTACATTGGATCTTAAATCAGGAGGGAATTTGCTTCGTGTATCTACAGGGCTGGCATGTCAGGGGGTTTTTGAAGATAGCTTTTTTATAGGGAACGAGCCAATGGTTTATCCAAACCCTTTTGATTATAGTACCAGGATGCTGTTAGGAGCATCAACGGAAAAAGTAAAAATAGATATCTTTACTATGGGTGGGGCGTTGGTTAAGAGTCAGCAGGCCACACCAAGAAGTGGTGGAATAGATTTAGATTTTTCTTCACTTCACTCCGGAATTTATATAGTAACAGTAACAGGTGAAACCATTGAGGGAACGGTAAAAGTAATAAAACGATGAGGATACTAGCTTTTATGGTATTGGGAGTAGTGCTCTTTTCAGCTTGTAAAAAAGACTCGCCAAAAGCGCCTGAAAAAGTTAATTTGATAGCTCCCGCTAAAAATTCAGAATGTACGCCGGTTCAAAGTGATGGTGAAAATAGTAGCATTGTTCGGTTTACTTGGGGAGCTTCAGACTATACGGAAAGTTATGTGCTACAAGTTACCAATCTGACTACGGGAACGGTGCAGTCCAAAAATACGTCTAACACTATAGAAACATTGTCATTAACGAAAGGCACACCGTTTTCATGGGTAGTTGAATCAAAAAATTCGGAAATTGCAAAATCAACAAGTAGTGATTCTTGGTTGTTCTATAATCCGGGGTCTCAAATTAGTCATGTGCCTTTTCCGGCAGAATTGACTTTTCCGGTGCAGGGCTCAACAGCTTTTAAGGACGTTAACGGACAAATCCAATTAAGATGGTCAGGTAGTGATTTGGATGATGATATAGAAAGTTATAACGTGTATTTTTCTGATGAAAACCCGCCAACAACGTTATTGCGAACAACAGATGCAGGAGTTAGTGAGTTAACGGTGGGCGTGACTTCGGACAAGGTCTATTTTTGGAAAGTAGTAACAACCGATGCCGAGGGAAATATCTCAACGAGCGCTATTTCAGAATTTAAGACCCGTTAAATTGATTCATGGTACGGGCAACACCTGCAAGAACAAAAGACTGAATTAGCTCCGTAGTCTTTTCATAACGCTCGCTAAGCGCATTTTTTTCCGTTTCGCTCCATTCGCCCAAAACGTATTCAACCTGCCTTCCTTTCCCAAAGTCGGCACCTACGCCAAATCTTAGTCGGTTATAGTTAGTAGTCTGTAGCACGTTCTGAATATCCTTTAGGCCATTGTGGCCTCCATTGCTTCCCTTTGTTTTTAAGCGTAAAGTTCCAAACTCTAGATTAATATCGTCCGTAATTACAAGGATATTTTCCAAAGGTATTTTTTCCTTGTCCATCCAGTATTTTAAGGCCTTCCCGCTAAGGTTCATATAGGTAGACGGTTTAAGACAAAGTACGCTACGGCCTTTAATTTTAAAAACACCTACATCACCTAACTTTACGGTCTCAAAGGAGAATTCCATGGTTTTGGCAAGCGCATCAAGAACTTTAAATCCAATGTTGTGGCGGGTTTCGGAATATTCACTGCCTATGTTTCCAAGGCCTATAATAAGGTACTTCTTCATGCTATCCGTTTCTTCTAGAACACTCTTGTTCTGGTTGAAAATTGATTTAATAAACTGAAACATAATACGGGGCTTTTTTAGAATGTTCGTTTTCTAGGTGCGATTATGCTCTAATCTAAATAAGCTGCAAACTTAAAGTTGTAAAAATACAAAAGCGCCCTAATTTAGGGCGCTTTTTATAAAACTTCAATTGAAATTTATTCTTGGCTTTCTCCGCCTTCAGCTGCTGCTGCTTCAGTTGCTTCGCCTTCTTCTCCTTCAAGATCTTCATCGTCATCAATAGCTACTGCCGTACGCTGAGTTTTAACTTGAACAACCACTGTAGTTTCTGGGTGTAAGATTGTAAACTCATCTTTCAACAAAGATTCAACAGTAATGTTGTCACCAATTCTTAATTTTGATATATCAATATCAAAATAATCTGGCAAATTGTCCGGAAGTGCTTTAATAGTAAGTTTTCTCTTTCTGAAAAGTAAACGTCCACCAGCTTTAACACCAGGAGCATTACCTTCTAAACGAACAGGAATGTTCATGGTAACCTCTTTGTCATCAAAAAGTTGATAAAAATCGATGTGCAAAATTTTATCAGTTACTGGGTGAAACTGAATGTCTTGCATAATCGCTTTTACCTTACCAGTTCCTAAGTCAACCTTTACGGTATGTGCGGCTGGGGTGTAAACTAAATCTCTGAACGCTAACTCATCTGCCGAAAAGTGTAGTGGTTTTTCCCCTCCGTATATCACGCAAGGAACCTGTCCAGCATTACGTAGGGCTTTCGTTGCCTTCTTGCCCACGCTTTCTCTTTCTGATCCTTTAATTTTAATTGACTTCATTATATGATTTAAAAAATTAATACTCGTAATTGGAGTAGCCTTTTAAAGGGCTACATTAAAAATTTTGATGCAATTGATGTATTGTGATGTACTCTGTGCATTACATCTGCAAAAAGCTCGGCACAGCTTAATACTTTAACCTTGTCCGAGTCTTGTTTTGCCGGAATAGAATCGGTTACGATCAGTTCTAGCAATTGTGATTTCTCTATTTTTTCATACGCATCACCGGACAAAAGGGCATGTGTTGTAATGGCCCTAACGCTCAGTGCACCTCTTTCCATCATTAAATCTGCAGCTTTGGTCAGTGTTCCGGCGGTATCTACCATGTCATCTACTAAAACTACATTTTTGCCCTGAACATCTCCAATTAGCTCCATATGAGATATTACATTGGCTTTGGCTCTTTGTTTGTAACAAATAACAACATCGCTGCCCAATGCTTTTGAATAGGCGTAGGCTCGTTTGGAACCTCCCATATCAGGAGAAGCAATGGTTAGGTTGTCTAGTTTTAAACTTTTGAGGTATGGCAAAAACATGGTGGAAGCAAACAGATGATCAACAGGTCTTTCAAAAAAGCCTTGAATTTGATCGGCATGCAAGTCCATTGTAATTATGCGCGTTGCACCAGCTGCTTCAAGCATTTTTGCAATCAGCTTGGCCGCAATAGGTACTCTTGGTTTATCTTTTCTATCTTGTCTGGCCCATCCAAAATACGGCATTACAGCGGTTATATGTCTTGCGGATGCACGTTTTGCGGCATCTAGCATTAATAACATTTCCATTAAATGCTCAGAACTTGGATTGGTAGAGCCGATAATAAAAATACGTGTTCCACGTACGGATTCCTCAAACGACGGTTGAAACTCTCCGTCACTATATCTAGAGAAGAGCACGTTGCCTAATTCGGCGCCGTAATATTTGGCAATTTTTTGTGCCAAATCAGCACTCTGTGTACAGGCGAAAATTTTAGGTTCGGGAACTTGGTAGGCCATGGGTAACGTATTGTTAACTAGTTTATTGACAAGTCGTTTTATTAGCGAGGTGCAAATTTAGACATTTATTTGTGTTGCTAAAGAATAAATGTTGTTATTTTTTACGTTGGAAATAAAAAAATTATATACTTTTGCAGTCCGATTTTAATGCTCGAGTGGCGGAACTGGTAGACGCGCTGGATTCAAAATCCAGTTCCTTTGGAGTGCGGGTTCGATTCCCGCCTCGAGTACGATTAAACCCTGTTAATCATTTGATTAATAGGGTTTTTTGGTTTTAGGGGTAACAGAATGGTAACAGAATTTTAGAATAAAAAGCATATTTAACGCCAGAATAATTAATACCGCTCTCTTTGTATTTGTCTTATTTAATTAAATATTTTGGAAATCTTTTAATGAAGATTAGAATAGAATACAAACGGGTGTCGGTGCCATAATTTGGTCGATATAGCTTAATAAACCATTAGTTTTGTTGCGTTTAAAGGATACTAGTGAATTTGTTTTTTGATTAGCTAGAATCAAAAAGTTCTCATCTGGAGTCAAAACAAAATTTCGGGGGCCAACTCCACGTACAGATTCATGTCTAATTGCCGTTAGCCTACCATTTGTGTGGTTTACTTTGAAAATTACCACACTATTATGTCCGCGGTTTGACGCATATATAAATTCACCGTCAGATGAAATTATAATTTCGGCGCTCGTATTTGGCAGTTTATAAGTTTTTGGTAATGTAGAAATTGAATTATCTATCTCATAGCTTACATTGTCAGTTTTTTTTATAAGAGATATTGTTGATGATAGTTCATTAATAACATAAAACCATTTTTTATTAGGATGCCATGCTAAATGTCTTGGGCCAGAACCAGCGGGCATTGTTAATTTGTGTTGTTTTCTATAGATAAGTTTCTTATTAGCGTAATCAATTTTTGAAAAGTAAAGCTTGTTAGACCCCAAATCTATAGAAATAATATTGTTTTCATCCTCCTCAAACCATACAGAATGTGCATGAGGCCCTTCCTGTCGAATATTTGAACCTTTTCCGGTATGTTGTTGTACATAAAGGAGGTTTGATAGTTTGCCGGTTGATTTTAACTGTAGAAAACCAATTGATCCACTTCCGTAATTGGCGGTAAGGACATGGCCTTGTTGATTTATATTTATAAAACAGGGGGACATACCTCCGGATGTTTTTTTGTCAAGTAAAGATAGGGTTTCATCATGAATAGCATAAGATTCGATAGTGCCAACGTTATTTCCGCCATTTTCATTAACTAATAAGAGGTACTGTCCATCATGACTTTTTGTAATGAACGAAGGATTGTCTGTCTTGGCAACGATGCCTTTTTTACTTAAATATCCTTTAGAATTTATGGAATACATATATACCCCTTCACTCTCTTCATAAGTGTAAGTTCCAATAAAAAACTGATATTTTTTACCCATAACATGAATTCAAATTTTGCTCCGATATAATATGTATTAATTAGACTAATTTTGTTGCTTAAATAAAGATTTAAAATTATTTGTGGAGTTTTCATCAGGATTGATCTCTATGTAGTAATTGATGGTCTATTAATTGATTTAGATTAATAATTTTATTCCCATCGAAGTCACTTGTAGCTGTATTACGTCTATCTAACCATATGGCCTTCATTCCAGAATTTAAACTCCCTAAATAGTCTAACTTAAATGAATTCCCAATATAAATACATTCTTCAATTTTTTTGTTTGCCTGTTTTGCGGCATATTGAAAAATTCTTTTATCAGGCTTGGAAAATCCAACTTTTTCCGATATTAAAATTTGGTCTAAATATTTATGAAGATTATTATGTCTTAATTTAAATATTTGATCAGGGTATGTTCCATTAGATATTAGACCAATACTTAAATCAGATAATTTTTCTAAAGTGTTAATAGTGTCTTCAAAAATTAAACAAGAACTAAGGAAGTGTTTGTGGTATTTGGAATAAATTTTTTTAGACGTTGAAACGTTTAAATTTTCTCCAAAATATTTCCAAAATTCTTGGATTCTAGAAATTCTTTGCTGTTCAAGATCAATTTCCTTTTCAAAATAAATTGCTAAATATTTGTTTGTGATGTTCATCCAGGTTTCTGCAATGTTTTCTGGTACACTATCTTTAAAATATTCTTTAAATAGCGCTTTAATGGCAAATTCATGAGCGCTTTCGCTATCTATCAATGTGTCGTCAAGGTCAAAAAAAATGTGCATATATTAATGTGTTTAATTAATATTTCCCTTTAGAAACTACTCCTTCTTACCAGTCTAAAATCGCATTTAATTTTTTTGAATGATTTGTTGAGAATCATATTGGCTGCGACTTCCCCCATTTGATAAAAATCAGTTGAGAGTACAGTCAGACCGTTCAATATCATCTCATTTATTGGTGATTCGTTATAAGAAATTATACCTATGTCGCTACCAATGTTGTAATCTTTTGATATTGCTGTCTTTGCAAGTTCAATTAGCTCTTTGTCTAATTGACCGTTGAGTATAAGGTAAACCTGATTTTTTTTAATATCTTCAGGAGTAGCTTGATAGAGGATTTCATAATCAATACTATTGTCGGAACAGAACTTAGCTATACCTTTTTGAAGGAAAGGTGCATATAGGCTTCCCTTCAATGAGATTACATTTAATTTTTTGTATTTTTTCAACGTCTCCACTCCTTGTTGTAATCCATGGTACACATCATGCTCATAGTTTTGATATACCGATCCGAAATTCCCTGATAACCCTTCGATATGGTGATCTAGTAGTAGAAGCTTTCTATTGGGAATCTTTCCTAAGGAGTGAACAACTCTTTTTTGTACTTCTTCAATCAAAGGAAAATGAGGAGTAATAACATAGTAATCGTAATTATCGAGACCATCATCAAGAAACCTTTCGAAGGTAGATATATCTTGGTTATGCAAACGAATACTAATTTCTACGTTGTTTCCCAGCTTTTCTGAAAAGGAATCGAACATTGCTTGCTTATAAGTTCCCAGGCGATCAAAAATCAATAAAATGTTCAACTTATTGATTTTAGATTCAGAAATATAGTAACCCTTCCCTTGAGCAGATTCTAATAGGTTTTTCTTTCGCAATAGGGAATAAGCCTTTTTAACGGTTTCTTTTGAAATGTTGAGCTCCGATGATAAATCGTTTAAAGATGGAACATAGTCACCACTACGGTACTCCCCTGAATCTACTAAATATTCAATACTCTTAACTAGTTGTTTGTAAAGAGGCTCTTTTGACTCTATTTCAATTTCAATTTTAGAATGCATATGCGTATTTGATATTTTGTATGATTTTAATTGAGGGTAATTTAAAAATACTCTTATTTATTTGCTAAGTTAATAATTAATTTTATATTTGACACCACACTACACAACAGTATTGTTGTATTATACAATACCGTTATAAATAACCGAAATTACAAATTATGAAAACAACCGAAATTCATTTAGGACCAAACAAGCTTCTGGGCAATCAAAGAAGTCTCTCTCTCTTTATCCTACTGAACTTTTTGTTCATCAGTCAAGTGTTTGCCCAAAATACCGCCTCAGGAACTGTTTCTGAGGAAAACGGAACACCATTGCCTGGGGCAAATATTGTTGAAAAGGGTACTACCAATGGGGTGACCGCTGATTTCGATGGTAATTTTACAATCAAGGTTTCAAGCTCTAATTCCACATTAATAGTATCCTACATCGGTTACACAACTAAGGAGGTAATAATGAATGGACAATTTGCTCATAAAGTAATATTGGAGCAAAGTGCTGCAGGACTTGATGAAGTAGTCGTAATTGGGTATGGAAGTATAAAGAAAAAAGACTTAACTGGGTCGGTTGCCTCTATTGACAGTGAGGATATTAAATCGGTTCCTACGGGTACTTTGGCAAGGTCGATTCAGGGGAGAGCATCAGGGGTTCAAGTTCAACAAAATTCAGGGTCTCCTGGCTCTGGAATTCAAATTAGAATTCGTGGAACAAATTCCATAAGCGGCAGCAATGAGCCACTGTGGATTATTGATGGGTTTCCTGGGGATCAAAATACAATTAATCCTAATGATATCGAAAGTATGGAAATTCTAAAAGATGCCTCTGCTACTGCGATATATGGGTCGCGGGGTGCTAATGGTGTAATTATTATAACTACTAAAAGTGGTAAGTTAGGTAAAACGAAAGTGTCTTTCGAAAGTAGCTATGGGTTGCAAAAGGTAAGAAATAAATTGGATTTGCTGAATGGTAAGGAATATATGGAATTCATAAACATACAGCAAGTAAATGATTTAGGACAAGCGTTTTTTACAGAAGAAGAGATAAATAATGTGGGAAATGAAACCGATTGGCAAGATGCATACTATAATCTCGCGCCAGTTCGAAATAAAGCGATCACTGTAAGTGGTGGCAGTGAAAAAACTCAATTCTCTGTAAGTTATGGGCATTTTGATCAAGAGGGAGTAATTGGCAATAATAACTTCGATAGGCATACTCTTAGGGCTAAAATAAATCATGATATAAGTGATAAGTTAAGTTTAAAATATAATATGAATTTCAGTGAAACCAAGAATGAAAATGAGTATGCATCTGCTGGATTCAGAGGAAATTCTGTTATCAGTGCTATTTTGGGTGCCCCTCCGACTTTGAGTCCATATGACGAGAATGGGGAATATCGGGAATTAAGATATTCATATCCTTTTATGAGTGATGGCCTATTGAACCCAGAGGCATATATACAAGAAAACTCAAGTGTTCAAAAAACTCGAAACACTACAATTGGTCTTGGTCTTGAGTATAAGCTAAATAGCGATTTAATTGTAAATTTGTCAGGTAATTATATTAACATAGATGGGAGGTCGGATTCTTATAGAACTCTGGAGTATCCTGGCTCACAAGGTAATGGCGCAATTAGTACGTCTAATAATAGAACTATAGCCAGTAACAATATTATAACTTATAATAAGACCTTAGGAACCTCTCATAACATATCGTTGACAGGAGGGGTAACTTATGAAGAATCCTTGTCTACGGGTATAGGAATTTCAGGGTCAGGTTTCTTAAGTGATGCAACAGAGAACTATGGGATTGGAGCTGCTAATGTGGTGGGTAATCCAGGTTCTTCTTATACTAAATGGCAATTGTTATCTTATTTGGGTAGATTAAATTACTCTTATGATGATAAGTATTATGTAACTGCCAGTTTCCGTTCAGATGGATCCTCCAGGTATAGTGAAGGAAATAAATGGGGTTATTTTCCGTCGGCTGCTTTAGCTTATCGAATTTCAGAAGAAAACTTTATGGAAGATATATCCTTTATAAATAATCTGAAATTGAGGGCAGGTTATGGGGAGACAGGAAGCACTGCTATTTCACCATATACAACCCTTAACATGTTGTTTACGGGTAAAGCTACTTTTGGAGATGACAGTTATACAACTTATGAGCCTTCTGACAGGTTCCCAGGACCTTTAAGGTGGGAAACAACTCAGCAAACAGACGTAGGGGTGGATCTGTCGCTTTTCGATGGAAAAATTAATTTCGTTGCGGATTATTATGTCAAAAACACTAATGATTTACTTAACTCAGTTCAATTACCTAGATCTCTAGGGTATTCTTATACCATTCAAAACATAGGTAAAGTTCAAAATAAGGGTTGGGAATTTCAACTTGATGCAAAACTTTTGGATGGAGATGTAAAATGGAATGTTTCTTCCAATATTTCTTTCAACAAAAATGAAGTAATTGAGTTGTATGATAATCAAGACATTCTCGCACCTAATATAAATATTACAGTACTTATTGATTATCTTAACTTGATTAGAGAGGGTCAGCCGATGAATGTCTTTTATGGCTATCAAAGTGATGGTTATGATGAGAATGGTAACTTTAAATATGTTGACTTGGATCAGAGCGGAGATATTACTTCGGAGGATAGAACATATATAGGTAATCCCAATCCTGATTTTATTTATGGTTTCAATTCGAATCTATCATGGAAAAATTTTGATTTTGATATCTTTTTTCAGGGCTCTCAGGGTAACGATATTTATGCTTTAGGAATGGTTGCTCAGACTATTGACTTTGGAATGGGGTTGAATACGTTAAAAGATGTGCTGTATAATCATTGGACACCAGAAAATCCCAATTCACAATATCCAAAAATTAGTACCTCTACAACACCAAAAATTTCAGATTCATACGTTTTTGATGGTTCTTATTTAAGACTAAAAAATATTCAGTTGGGCTATAATATTCCAGTAGAAAAATTGCGTATACCATTGCTGCAAAAGGGTAAAGTATATATAAGCGGACAGAATTTATTGACATTTACCAAATACCCGTGGCAAGATCCTGAGATTAACAGTTTTGGAGGTGCTAGTTCCCTCAGGCAGGGTATTGACCAATATTCCTATCCCGTAGCAAAAACATTTACGTTTGGGGTTAAACTCGATTTTTAAATAAAAAGCAAATACCTATTATTATGAAAAATTTATTCTTAGCCGTAGTTATTATATGCTTACATATTTCTTGTGAGAACGCTCTTGAAGAAGTGCCAAAAGCAATTGCAGCAGAGACTTTCTATAAAACTGAAGCAGAATTCGAAGCAGCTATCTATGGTGCATATAGACAATTGGAGCGAGGTCCATTTCACCGTAATTACTTACTGGTAAATTTATCTCAAGTAGATTATGGGGTAGGAAGAGGCTCATATTCCTCAACAAGTAATTTTCAGGGGTTGGATCCAACTAATATTGATAGAACTAGTAATATGTGGTCATATTTTTATCGTTCTATTCGTGACGTGAACCTTGTTATTCAAGAAGCAAGTGGGTCAGATGTTGAAATTAATGCAACCATATTGAATCCGCTAATTGCCGAGGCAAAATTTCTAAGGGCGTTTAATTATTTTCATTTGGTCTTAAACTGGGGGGGAATCCCTTTGAGGACGGAAGATAACATATCAGACCCGGATTTGCCGAGAAGTTCTGTAGAAGATGTTTATGCGAAAATAGTTGAAGATTTGGAATTTGCTGAACAGTATTTACCTGATGATCAGAGTTTGGCTGGTCGCCCTATCAAAATGACTGCTAAAACTCTTTTGGCCGATGTTTATTTGAACATGGGTAGTTGGCAAAATTCTAGGGATAAAGCATTAGAGGTAATAAATTCTAACAAATATCAACTCATAAACGTTTCTGAACCAGATGATTTTTACCAAATTTTTGGTTCCAATGTTCTATCCACATCTGAGGAGATCTTTTATATGAAGTACAATCCCTTGAGTCCAAGTTCCTTTACAGTTATGCTTCACAAGGATAACCGTGATTATTATTATGGTAATGGAGCATATGCGGCTTATGTGCCCGATAGTTCCGAGAATAAAACAATTTCCGAATGGGATTTTCAAGATCTACGTAGGAGATTTAACTTATATAATTGGGATATCGGCGTTGGTCCAAAAACACTATTGTACAAAAAATTCACAGATCCAGACCAGAGCTTAAGTTGTGATTACACTGTGTATCGTTATGCTGATTTACTTTTGATTTATGCAGAAGCTGATAGTCGGGCAAATGGAGGGCCTACGGCTGACGGTATGGAAAAACTCAATATGATCCATAGACGTGGATATGGACTTGATCCCAATACGCCTTCTATTGAAGATTTCAACTTTGCTGATTATACCGAAGAGACTTTTATAGATTTAGTATTGCAAGAACGTCTTTACGAATTATTTTCAGAACACAAACGGTTCTATGATCTAAGGAGAACAGGAAGATTAAAAAGCACCATTAAAGATGTGAAGGGAATTGACGTCGCAGATAAACAATTTCTTTGGCCAATTCCCAACATTGAATACGAATATAATAATGCTATTGATCCAGGTTCTGATCAAAACCCTGGATACTGATTTTACCTTTTAATGTAGTAGTATAAAGTATTATTTATAACATGAGAAAATCAATTTTAATAAAAGTAGTAATCACTCTTTTCTTTACTGGAAATATATGCTTTGCTCAATACAAGTCTAAAAATTGGGAAACCATTAAGTCGACCAAACCTGGCTTGGAACAAATAGGACTAATGGCAACTAAAAATTCCAAGGAGATAGAATCCTCTCCTTGGTCTATTGGTTGTGAAACAATGGATAGAGGCTATACCATATTCAACAATTACAAAGATTATGTTGGTGAATTAGGAGCTAAATCCGCTCGGCTTCAAGGAGGTTGGGCAAAATGCGAAAAGGTAAAGGGTGTTTATGATTTTGAATGGTTGGACGAACATGTTTATGGTCTAAAAGAGCAAGGCATACAACCATGGATATCCCTTTCTTATGGGAATCCGTTATATAAATCTAATCCCAACCTAGGGTCAAAGATTTTTTCTTCGGAAGAAACATTGGATGCATGGTGTTCTTGGGTGGAAGCAACTGTTGAGCATTATAAGGATACCGTAAATGAATGGGAAATTTGGAATGAGCCCAACTATGGGAATAACGGAGGTGAAACATACGCTACTTTACTCATAAGAACTATTGAAACTATAAAAAAAGTTCAGCCAGATGCCGTAATAATTGGGTTTGCTTTATCCGAGATGCCATTGGGATTCACTAAGGAAGTATTCGATGTTCTTAAGAAAAATGATATGGCAGATAAAGTTGATTATCTATCATATCACCCTTACGAATTTAATCCAGATGACTCGTATGAAGATGTTGAGGAATTAAAATCTCTTGCCGAGTCATATAATCCAAATATTAAATTGTTTCAAGGTGAAAATGCGGCACCTTCAGATAATCATTACGTATATCATGCATTAAATGATTATCCATGGACGGAAATAAGTCAAGCAAAATGGTATATGCGCAGAATGGCTGGAGATCGTGCTAGGGATATCAGAACTAGTGTTTTTGGTATCATTGATATGAAGTATCCCGAAGTACTGTTGTCAATGGGCTTACTGCGTTCTAATTTAAAACAAGAAGTCCTATACAAGAAACCGGCATTTTATGCCGTGCAGCATATGATGACTTATTTTAATAGTTCGGTCATTCCTTTAGGAGTGATGAATTTTGAATCTTCTTCAACTAGAAAGATGACTGTTGCCGGTTTTAAAAAAGGCAATTCATCTACAGCATTATTATGGTACAACGATGAGATACCTTCCGATGATTTGAAATGGGATTTGGTGGATATTAAAATCGATAACATGAATTTTAAGGATCCGGTAATTGTTGACATGATCTCAGGCAAAGTGTTTGAGTTGAAAGGTGATTGGAAAAATGATGGAAAAAAGGTCCAGTTTGAAGAACTCCCAGTTTGGGACGGTGTCATGATGATAGCGGAACGCTCGCAAGTAGCTTTAAAGGCCGAAGAGTAAAAATACCGGTATAAACTAATAAGAGGTAAATATAAACAGGTTGATGAAGCAACTCTATAAAGGATATAAATGGGAGGTTCTAGGGCTCCTTTGGGTGGCCTTTCTTTTAAACCAAGCGGACCGTCAGGTTTTTAATGTTGTATTGCCCTTGATCAAGGCCGATTTAAATCTGACAGATGTCGAAATAGGTACAATAGCCACTGTTTTTAATTTAGTGTACGCTGCCTTGGTTCCATTGGCCGGCTATGCAGGTGATATATTTAGCCGAAAATGGATTGTTACCCTAAGTATTATTTTCTGGAGCGTTGCAACAATGTTTACCGGGCTAGGTAATTCTATGTTGATGTTGATTATAATGCGAAGTGTAGCTACGGGTGGAGGAGAAGCTTTTTTTGGTCCAGCCAACTATAGTTTGTTGGCCCAATATCATAAAAAAACGCGATCCTTGGCAATGTCACTCCATCAAACCTCCTATTATATCGGGATAATTCTATCTGGGTATGTTGCGGGCTATTTGGGCGAACATTACGGATGGAGGTTTGCTTTTTATGCGTTCGGGGGTATAGGCGTAATCCACGGTATTATACTCGCTTTTCGATTAAAAGATAAAAAAAAGGATACCGTTCAAATAGAGAATGGGGAAAGAGTAAAGTTCTGGGAAGGCGTAAAGATTATTTTCAGAACACCAACCGCATTGATACTTACTATAGGTTTTAGCGGTCTCATATTTGTTTTGGTAGGATATCTTACCTGGACTCCCACCTATTTATATGAAAATTTCGGGATGACTCTTTCCAATGCAGGTTTTCATTCTATGTTCTATACGCATTTGTTTGCTTTTATAGGCATTCTATTTGCCGGTAAGTACTCCGATTTTTTGGCAAAGAAAAAACCCCAAGCCCGGATGTTGGTACAAGCACTGGGGTTATTGGTTGCTGCACCATTCATCTTATTAATGGGTAATTCGAACACATTATGGTTGGTGTATATAGGGTTTGCAGGCTTTGGATTCGGAAGAGCATTTTTCGATGCCAACACATATGCCGTACTCTATGATGTAATTCCAGAGAAATATCACTCCTCCGCTTCAGGTATTATGCTGATGATTGGTTTTTCTGTGGGCTCATTATCACCGATTATATTGGGCTACTTAAAACCGATAATCGGTCTGTCCATGGGAATTTCATTGTTAGCAATCGTATGGGTGTTATGTGGAGTGTTATTTCTCGTGGGCTATAAATTTTATTTTTTGAAGGATTACAATAAAAATCAATCGGCAAACCTAAAAAGGTGATTGGCATTAAACTGTATAAGTGAATTATTAAAAAAAAAATGCTTACGATAAAACGATATATATGAGATTTAAGGACAAAGTGGTTCTTGTAACAGGAGCGACCAGGAATACAGGAGTAAGTATCGCCGCACTTTTTATAAGGGAAGGAGCAAAAGTCTGTATTAATGGTGTATCAGAAAAAGGGCTCCAATTAGGGGCTTCTGAATTGAATAGAGCAGGACTAAAAAAATTCGACCAATACGCGGCTGATATTTCTGACCAACAACAAGTAGAACATATGTTCCAGGAAATTAAAAAGAAGCACGGAAGACTGGATATTTTAGTCAACAATGCAGCTAACCAAGGATTGGGGATGAAATTTGATACGATGAAGCCCAACGACTTTCTTGAGGTATTAAAAGTAAATATATTAGGTACATTTCAAGTTTCACAGCAAGCTGTTAGAATAATGATGGAACAAAAATCCAAAGGAACTATCATTAATTTGGGCTCAAACGTCTCTAAACGTGCCATTCATGATCGTACTGCTTACGTGACCAGCAAGGGAGGAATCGATGCCCTTACCCGTTCGATGGCCATTGATTTGGGACCTAAGGGTATAAGAGTAAATATGGTGGCCCCTGGATATATCAATACAGATAGATGGGAAAAACTTTCAAAAGAACATATAAAACGTAGACATCTGAATATTCCTATTGGCACCGAGTCAACCACTGACGATATTGCTCAGGCTGTAGCATTCTTAGCTTCGGCCGCGGCCAAAAATATTGTTGGCGAGTGTTTGGTTGTAGATGGTGGATGTTCTGCGCAACACATGCCTGCAGATGTTGATTTATGATTTCGAGTATAATATTCATGGGATGTTGAAATTTTAGAAAAAATAAACTAATGAAGATTACAGCAATAAAAACGTTTATCTGCCATGCATATCGCACAAATTGGGTGTTTGTAAAAGTATATACCAATATTGATGGGTTGTATGGTATTGGTGAAGCAACCTTAGAGTACAAAGAACACACAGTAGCGCAAGCTTGTCATGACCTGGAAGGTCTACTAGTTGGTAAAGATCCACATAGAATCGAGGAGTTTTGGCATTTGGCCTACAGAGAGGGCTATTGGCGAGGAGGAGCGGTTCTGATGAGTGCGATTTCTGCAATTGAGATGGCGCTATGGGACATTAAGGGCAAAGATTTAGGTGTTCCTGTATACCAATTACTAGGAGGTAAAGTGCGTGAAGCCATACCTTGTTATGCCAATGGATGGTTTGCCCCAGCAAAAACTCCTGATGAATTTGCAGAAAAGGCAAAACAAGCCATAGAAATTGGGTTTTCTGCTCTCAAATGGGATCCTTTTGGGTCCTCTTATTTGCAAATAAGCCGTAAAGAGCTTAATGAGGCATTGTCTTGTGTTGAAGCAGTTTATGATTCCGTAAAACATAAGGCTGATATCATTATTGAAGCCCACGGACGTTTCGATATCCCTACGGCGGTAAGAATCGGTAATGCGCTGTCTCAATTTGATATTCTTTGGTACGAAGAACCCATACCTCCTCAAAACCTAGAAGGATTGGCTGAGGTGAAAAGTAGGGTTAATGTACCTGTTTCTGCTGGAGAACGCCTGTATAACAGATGGGACTTTAAAAGGTTGTTCGAACTGAAGGCTGCAGATTTTATTCAACCAGATGTCAGTCATGCCGGAGGTATTATGGAACTCAAAAAAATAGCGGCCATTGCCGAATCTTTTCACATTCCTTTTTGTCCTCATAACCCAAGTGGTCCTATAGCTAATGCAGCGACCTTACAATTGGCGGCCTGCGTCCCGAATTTTTATTTGTTGGAAACAATGAGTAGCGATGTCCCATGGCGTTCTGAAATCAGTACTGAAAATATACAATTTGAGAAAGGTAAAATGGTAATTCCTGATTTACCGGGACTTGGAATCGACATTAATGAAAAGGAAATAGAAAAATACCCTTATAAGGCTCAAGAATTAAGGCACTATAAAGGAAATTTAACAGATATCAGACCGGAAAACGCAAAATCCTATTTCTAGGATAGATTTATCTCATTAGCGATTGATATCTGAAATTGTTAGTTGAGTTAGTTGAGTTAGTTCAGTTGGTTGAGGAAGCGTGGATTCCCGCGCTTCCTTTCAATCACCGAAAAAGTTTAATATAAAATTTTAGCACAAAATCACACATATCGTAAACAACTATAAATGAGCAATTCAGAACTAAATATTATTTTTAGAAACTCTTCTTTTGAAAAGGTCATGGTGAATTTCATAAAGAAAACACTAGTACTGGCATTTTTACTGTTTCCTATTTTAAGTTTCACCCAAGATATAGCATCATATAAATTACGCAAAAACCAGATTATCAATTCTTTGAAAAATGTTACCCTCGCAGAACGGGGTAAGCATGGCCTTCCCAAGGCTATTGCCAGACTTGAGGCGAACCCACAAGATGGTGCGGCCTTGACCTACATTACCAACGACTTGGATAATCGCCATCAGAGTATGTTCGACTTTCCAGGGATTGCACTTGCCCTTTGTCGCTACTGGGACAGTTTTAATGCCAACCAATTGGAAAAAATAAAAAGTAATCTCGAGAATTTAGCAAAAGAGGATAAGCAAAATGGTGAAGGCTTTTTGGGGCACGGTACCGAGAACCATGCCACTATTATGTGGAGCAGTGCTTATTTGTTTGGACAGTTGTTCCCCGATGCTCGTTGGGCCAATGGAATGACAAGCGATGAACTAATGGCAGATATGAAAGAACGCTTGCGAAAAACATTCAAAAATGTATATGACCACGGCTATACCGAATATCTTTCTACGACCTATGAAGTGGTAATGAACTTTCCAGTCGAAATATTGTTGGAATATGCTAACGATCCGGAAATGAAGGCGATTGCCGAAGCCTTTATGCTCTACAAATGGTCCTTATTATCACTCAATAATTTTGAAGGGAATATCTTGGCTCCCTATGGACGGATGAATACCCAGCAAGATCATTTTCCGGATGATAGTTATATCTCGGCTACTACTTATTATAATTGGTTGATGTGGGGATGGGGTCCAGCTACGAGTAACGTTAAGATGAATGATTTTTTATACTATTATGAAACCAGCTATACAGTTTTTGCAGCTTTATCCAGAGTTGTTCCCAATGCTGTTTTCTTTAAGTTGTCAGGAAATGATTCAGCACCATTTGAACTAAAAACTTCGTCCTCAACTTTTGGAAGTTATGGTTCAGGTGTTCCACATCAGATGATGAGAAAAGTGTATCGCAATAAGACCTATGCTATCGGAACAGGTAATTTTCGTTGGGTGCCCGGAGGTGATTATGCCGACCGTGATGCCAATGGGTTCAACATCGTGTACCATAGTCCTGACCGTTTTAATTATATCAATTGCTTCCATCCGTACTGGTTCAGCGATGGTGATGAAAAGGACCGTGGCCCGGATACCTGGTACAAAGGGAACATTTCGCCCTTTCAACAGACAGCGCATTCGAAGAATACGGTGATTACCCTTTTCAATATTCCCGAAAAAGATCCATGGATCGAGTCCCCCAGTGAATCTAAATGGGCCTGGCGTGATGGTCATGCCGAAAACTTGATAAAAAGGGGAATGTTGCGTTACCCAAAATCTGTAGATGAAAAAGTCGAAGAAAAAGGTTGGATTTTTCTAAGGGAAGGGGAAACGTATATTGGTATAAAACCCTTAAAAAGTTTTTATGAGCAAACAGATTTAAAAGGGAAAGGATTGGATGGTTTTAATATTATTAAAAGTGATCACGCACAAACAGGTTTTGTTTTTGAACTTGGCAGTAAAGAGGAATCGGGCACTTTTGGGAATTTCCGCAAGACTCTAAAAAAGAACAGACTTTCCATCGATTGGAAAAACATGAGGGTCACCTATGTCGACTCACAGAAGGAGAAATTGCAGATACAATATCAGGGAGGTCTACCCATTGCTATTGAAAATGAGATGCCCGAGCATTTGGTATTAAAGGGCATTAACGGAATGGCAGAATCCATCCCAGTCGTAAAAATCGGGAACAAGATAGAAATAGAGTACCGCGAATGGCCCATGATCGAGAGCCCGTCCATAAATATGGCGGACAATGTTCTTACTATAAAAGATAACAAGACAGACATAACGGTGAATTGGCAAGGTGATATTCCCGTTATCACCAAAAATTGACCTATCTACCTAAAAAAATTATATGAAAAAGATATTATTCATTCTATTGTTCTTCGGTATTGGACTTTTTACACAGGCCCAAGTAGTTATGCCTAAGATATTTAATAATAATATGGTGCTGCAAAGGGATAAACCAATAACAATTTGGGGTTGGGCACAAGCAGGCGAAAAAATCGAGGTCGTATGTAACGGTCAGAGAGTTAAAACAATAACTGATCTCGATGGGAAATGGGCTGTCACCTTGAAATCTATGAACTATGGAGGTCCGTATGAATTGAGCGTTCACGGTAAGAATACCATTGTGTTGCAAAATATTATGATTGGGGATGTATGGATTTGCAGTGGACAATCAAACATGGAGTTTGTTGTTCAAGATGTCAAGAACGCCAAAGCGGAAATTGCCAGTGCTAATTATCCCGAAATACGATCATTTAGGGTTAAACGGGACATGGCCTTTGAACCAGTTGAAGACTTGGAAGGAAAATGGACGGAATGCAATCCAGAAAATGTAGGACGGTATTCGGCTGTCGCTTATTTCTTTGCCCGGAAGGTATATGAAGAAACAGGAATACCAATCGGTCTGATCAACGCTTCATGGGGAGGTACTCAGATTGAGACCTGGATAGGTAAAGATGCCTATAAAAAACTTCCTATGGAATATTGGGAACGTTACCCGTACGATATTTTCGGTGATAATCCCGTTGCGTTCATTGAAAATCAAGAAACTGCTCAAAGATTATTTCAAGAGGCAAAGAAGAGAAAGGAGGATAGTAAGGAAGAAGACTACACATTCCCGAGCAATACCACAGAATATGAAACCTGCGAAATGCCCCTTAGATGGGACCAATCCGAGCTAAAGCGTATCGATGGGGTGGTTTGGTTCTATACCACAATCGATTTGCCCGCTACAACCGGCCAAAAGAAGGGAGTTCTCAACCTGGGGCCCATAAATCAACAGGATATGGTATGGATTAATGGAAAAACTGTGGGTCATACGGATTCGAATTCGAAGGAGAGAAGCTATGGAATTTCAGAAGGGATTTTACAGGAAGGAACAAATACCGTTGCGGTCAGGATTGATGACAATGGCGGCAATGGAGGTTTTATGGGCAAGGCGGAAGACCTGTTCTTAAAGCTTAAAAGCAAAAAATATTCTTTAGCGGGAGATTGGGCATACAGAAAAGCGATTACCAGCGATATGTTCGAGTACGAGCCAAATGCTCGCAATTTATATCCAAGTATACTTTACAACGCCATGATCAACCCGTTACTAAAATTAAAGGTCAAAGGGATACTCTGGTATCAGGGGGAACAAAATGTGGGTAGAGCGAGGCAATATGAAACGCTTTTTCCACTTATGATCAAAGACTGGCGAAAAAAATGGGGTGAGGAGCTTCCCTTTTATTGGGTGCAACTTCCTAATTACATGAAAATTGATGACAAACCATCCAGAAGTACCTGGGCCGAACTGAGAGAGGCACAAACAAAGGCTCTATCGTTACCTAAAACCGGAGAGGCCGTTGGTATTGATGTGGGCGAAGCGGGGGACATCCATCCAAAGAATAAACAGGATGTGGGACTACGTTTAGCATTGATAGCCTTGAACAAAGACTATGGGAAAACCGAAACGATATTTGCCGGCCCCACTTTCAAATCCGTAAAATTTAAGAATCAAAAAGCGGTGATTTCCTTCCAAAATATAGGCTCTGGTTTGGTCATCTTGGACAATTCATCGAACGTAAAAGGCTTTGCGATTGCTGGTCAAGATAAAAATTTTGTTTGGGCCAAGGCAAAAATAGTAGGTAACAAAATCAGTCTTGAAAGTGATCAGGTTACTCAACCGGCTTATGTAAGATATGCTTGGGGGAACAATCCAGAAACGAATTTATATAATGTGGAAGGTTTACCAGCAAGTCCATTTAGAACAGATGACCAGAATGATGATGATTAGAACCACTGTACCGCTTTTGAAGCGAATGTTAGGTGTCTGGGTTATAATGCTCCAGATATGGATATGTCCAAATCTAACTATGGGTCAAAAGGATCCTTCTAGACTTTTTAGGCCCTACCTAATAGAAGAGGGGCCTAAAATTGTAAAGGATTTAGGCGAAGAAATTGAAGGTGGAGTCAGGCTAAGGAAGTTGGTTTTTCATTCCTATACCTACATGGAAGCTGGAGAGCAGAAAAGTGCCGAGGTCTTTGCCGCTATTGCCCGTCCCGCAAAGGAGGGCAATTATCCTGGGCTGCTTGTTTTGCATGGGGGAGCAGGATATGCACAGGTCGAGAGGGCAAAAAAATGGGCGGCCCAAGGGTATGTAACGGTGGTCTTGGATGAGCCCGGGGTGGCTGCCCCCGATAAAATACCAATGACCCATGGTCCATGGGAAAAATATGAATACGGAGAAAATCGCTTCGTTGTAAAGCCAGAGATAAAATCAAGTACTCTTTTTTCTGCCATTCTAGCTTCTATTCAAGGGCTTTATTTATTGCATTCCCAACCGGATGTTATAAATGACAAAATCGGGGTGACGGGAGTTTCATGGGGCGGCTATTTGACAACCTTTATATCCGGTCTGGCCAATTCAAAGATCACGGCTTCTTTTTCGGTGTATGGAAGCGGCTACTATGATCTTGGATCCACGTTTTTAAAGATTCTTGACAATATGAGTTCTGAGGACCGCGCCATTTGGCTCAAGAACCTAGATGCTGGTAGGGTGGCGGAACACATCGAAATACCGTTTTTTATTGCGGCCGCAGCGAACGATAATTGGTTTTATCCTCCCGCGGTGTCACAAACGCTAAAGAGCATAAAAGGTGAAACAAATCATTTATACGCACCCAACAATTCACACAAAATAGAACTTCCGGGAGGCACAAGTGGGATTAGTGAAGAAGAACCAGGCTGGTTGTCCATGGAGCTGGTTTATTTTGAATATTTCCTGAAAGGTAAAGGTATGCCCTTTCCTAATATTGATAAGATTGAATCTGTCAGGATGAAAAACGGGAACACAAAAATACGTTTTCAGGTTATGGGAGCAGGGTCATTTTCTGGGGCCAATGTGTGTTATGCTCTCGAAAATGAAGAATGGCCCCAAAAAGTTTGGGAGATAATTTTAGCTACTAGCTTGAATAATGGTTGGTTCGAAGCGGAGATTCCAACAGGGCAACTAGAAGATGGTGTTGTTTGTTTCGCTTCAATTTCAGATTCAAGACCGGTAACCGTCTCAAGTAGTATCATAAAGATAAATAATTGAATTTTTCAGTAAAAAAGACCTTTAAAATGAATACCAAGACTTTAATCACTATTGTATTTATAATTATGTCCCTTTCGGTAACAGGACAGGCTGACCATAATTTAAAACGGTTCCCAAAGGGGAAAACACCACAGGAAATTGGTATGAGAATTTCAGAAAAATTCCTCAATACTTCACATTCCTTATACGGTAATACCAACCCGGTGAAGCCCCCCACACAAATTACCTATCCTGACGTTTGTACATGGTTGGGAGGATTGTGGTTTGCAGAAGTTACCAAAAACGAAAAACTTTTTAGTCGTTTTAAGGATCGTTTTCAACCCTTGCTTAATGAGGATATGAATTTACTTCCCAAGCCCAATCATGTTGATAATAATGTTTTTGGAGCAGTTCCATTGGAATTATATATGAAATCTGGAGACGAAAATTATCTAAAAATGGGATTAAAATATGCCGATAGTCAGTGGATTTTACCAGAAAATGCCAACGAAGAACAGAAACAATGGGCTGATCAAGGATATTCATGGCAGACTCGTATATGGATCGATGATATGTTTATGATTACTGCAATTCAGGCACAGGCATTTAAAGCAACCAAAGATCAAAAATATATTGACAGGGCAGCTAAGGAAATGGTTTTATACTTAGATAAAATACAATTGAAAAATGGATTGTTCTACCATGCTCCTGAAGCACCTTTTAGTTGGGGAAGAGGAAATGGGTGGATGGCGGTAGGTATGGCTGAAATTTTACGAAAGTTACCCAAAGATAATGCTGATCGAGAACGTATAATCGCCGGTTACCATGAAATGATGTCATCACTATTAAAATATCAAGCAGAAGATGGTATGTGGCGACAAATTGTTGATGATAAGTCTGCGTGGAAAGAGACTTCCGCAACAGCGATGTTCACTTATGCGATGATTACTGGGGTAAAAGAGGGTTGGCTGAACAAGAAAATATACGGAAAGGCGGCACGCAAGGGCTGGCTTTCGCTAACGGACTATATCAACGAAGATGATGAGCTTACCGAGGTGTGCGCCGGTACGAACATTATGAACAGTCGAGACCATTACATGAACCGACCGCGAATTGTTGGTGATCTGCATGGGCAGGCTCCATTACTTTGGTGCGCTACTGCTTTGGTACGATAGTTATAGTTGGTTATAAGGGAGGTTTATCCAATTGTTTTTTAAGAGGTTAATATTTGGCGGACCTCTAAAGAATATCAAGTCATAAAAGACTGCTCAAAAGAAAACTACGAAAGTAATTGAAGTATTGGGTTTCAATGAACTTTTGAGGCCTATAGCCAAGGTGTTCGTGCTTAATAGATGGTATTGATTGGTGATGTTGCGAAAGATAAGATGGAAGTCAATTTGTTGAGGTTTAGAATTTTGAAATTATAGAAAAATTAAATAAGTCAATTATTAACCTAAATTTTATTCATTATGAGAAAAACAATTTTTGCCATTATACTTATTTGTGGTCTTGGGTCAATGTTATCCAGTTGCGAGTATATTGATATAAAAGATATAAAAGATTTCGTTGATGATGACAATGTGAATTATATAAAACCCCAATGGTTTGGGGCAACTATGGATGGAGTTACAGACGATAGGGACGCATTTGTGGCTACATTGGATGCTGCAGACTCAACAGGAAAAAAGATAATCATTGACAAGGATATATTCCTTGATGTAGAGGAGATTGGTGCCAAGACTATTTTTATACCTGATAATATTTATATAGAGGGGAAAAATGGAGCTAAGATAATAGTTAACCATCTACGTTCCCCCGCCTTCATAATGGCGCTCAGCAATAATGTTACTATTAAGGACATTACAATTTTATATGACAACGCTTACGATGCATCCATAAATTATGGGTCGGATGCTAGTATAAAAGATTTGAATCAAGCTAATCTTCAAAATTATCTTGAAACTGAAAGAAATATTACTTTCAACAATTCAAACCCTATCTACAAAGGGGCTATTAACTTCATGTATACTTTTCTTCTCTATGCGGCAAGTGATATCAATTTTGATAATGTAAAATTTAAAGCAAAAGGTAAAACTGCTGATACTTTTATGATAGGCGGTATAAAGTTCAATGAACAATACAATTCAGACCAAGAAGTTGTTGACAATGATTTGGAAGATACCAATATATGTAGAAACATTACTTTTAAAAATTTGGTGTTCGACGGGACTTTAATGGGAGTTCAAGGTATAGTCAAGAATTTTGAAAGCACGGGCTTAAGGTCTTATCGATATTCGGATGCTCAATCAGCGGATGGTTCAAATATTGGAGGAGCGGACAAATGGATGCCACCGCCACACTTAATATATCTGAATAGTGATAACTCGCCTACCTACAATTGTAGTGATGTAAGATTTATTGATACTGTAGATTATGGTGAATACGTGGGGAATGAAGATGTTAGGGGATCTAGCGGTTATTGCCATTCTTTAAAACTGGTCGATAAACAAAATAACCCTTATGTAGATGGTTACAAATCCTTTAGAAGAGATGGTTTAGGCGATTTTGGAGGAATAGAAAATGGAGTTTTTAAAGATATATATGCAGAGTTTAATTCTTCAATATTTAGCGCTTCATGGCAATTTAATGCTTTTAGATGGGTAGGAACTGTAAATAATTCAAGTTTTCAAAATATTGAATTGCAAGATAATGCAGCAATTGCAGCAGTGTATCCTCTAGATGCAATGACAGGGTCGGGAAATTTAATGGATGCTATTGATATTTATGTTAAGGAACTGAATACAATTTATTCTGGTCCTTTTGGGATTAGTGGAAGCGGTAATACTATCATAAATTCAACTCTTGATATAGAAACTCACTCATCAACTCAAGAATGGAGAGGTGTTGTGTATCATAATGATTTGGCTATGAATGAGGGAGGTGGTAATCATTATGAAGTCGTTGTAAAAGGTTGGAGGGATATTAGCCCAAATCCGAGAGCGTTGAGGTCAAGAATGCTGTTTGCAAAACCTGTCAACCCGAACAATAACTATGCTAAAGTTATAGACCTAAACAACCATTATATTATAGAGCAAATTAATAATGAAGTAACAGCAACTTGGACTATAACAGAAACGGTTGATTTAGGCTCGCTACAGGAACAGCAATTGGAAATTCTTGTTGATGCAGATTATTCAATTGTAGATGTACAAGCAAGTGTACTTAGTGATTTGGACGCTAATATAACTTCATTGTCATTAGGAACTAATTCGGGGGCTGCAAACAACCTGTTGCCAAATATTTCTACCACTGGATCAACAATAGCCAATATAAATGAACCTTCATTAACGGGTTCTGGCTCAGATAGAAGTCTATATCTAAGAGGTAATACGAGTTTCAACGATATGGGCGAAGTGAAGGTGACAATGACTTTAAGAAGAATTGACACAAATTAGAAAAGTGCAATTATTCATATAAACAACGTAAGAGAGTATAAACTACTAAATATAAGACTTTTATGAAATGTAAAATTGCAAGTTTACTATTGTTTTTTCTACTTATAGCAGAAGGATTAAGTGCCCAGGATAAACATCCTGAGTATCAATATCCAAAAGAACAAGAAAAAATGAAAACCTTGGAAGAATGGCAGGACATGAAATTTGGCCTGTTTTTGCATTGGGGTACTTATAGTCAATGGGGCATTGTAGAATCATGGTCGCTTTGCCCAGAAGATGAGGGGTTTACCTCCGTTCGCCCTGAAGGAATGAGCTATTTCGACTATGTTAAGGAATATGAAAACCTTCAGACTACGTTTAATCCAGTCAATTTTAATCCAGAAAAATGGGCAAAGGCAGCTGAATATGCGGGTATGAAATATATGGTGTTTACCACTAAACATCATGATGGTTTTAATATGTACGATACAAAAGAGTCGGACTATAAAATCACTAGCACTAAGACTCCGTTTAGCTCAAATCCTAGAGCTGATGTAACTAAAGAGATATTTGATGCCTTTCGTGCCAAGGATTTTATGGCGGGAGCCTACTATTCTATTTCTGATTGGCACCATAACGATTTTTGGTGGGATTATTTTCCACCGTTTAATCGTCAAATTAACTATTCACCTGAAAAATATCCAGCAAAATGGCAGAACTATAATGATTTTATTTACAACCAACTGGATGAATTGACAAGTGACTATGGAAAATTGGGCATGTTATGGTTCGATTTGAATAATGTGTCAAATGAAAAAAAGGTTGATTGGGCTCGATTTGAAAAAGTGATTAGCGATAATCAACCCCAAGCCTTGCTAGTTGCTCGTCATATGTATACGGAATACGAGCACTATCGTACTCCAGAACAACAGGTTCCGGACAAGGCATTGGATTACCCATGGGAGACTTGTATGACAATGGGCGAAAAATGGTCCTATAGGCCTAATGAGAATTATAAATCGGTATACGAATTGGTCCAATTACTGGTTAAAATTGTTTCGAGAGGCGGAAATTTCCTGTTGAATGTTGGCCCTAGCCCCAATGGTGATTTTGACGATACCGCCTATGAACGTTTAGAGAGTATTGGTGATTGGATGAAAATCAATGGAGAAGCTATTTACGGTACAAAACCAATAGTTCCATACCATGAAACCAAATTGGTGTTTACCCAAAAAGATGATTTTGTCTACGCATTTTATCTCCCCGATGAAGGAGAAACAAAAATGCCGGCTAGAATTTCCATTTCGTCCATGCAACCAAAAGAAGGGGATGAGGTTTATTTACTTGGGTATAATAAACCATTAAAATGGGAGAAAAATGGTACAGGATTTTTCGTTGAGATTCCTGTGGAACTGCAGCGAAAACCCAAGTGCGAAAATGCGTGGGTATTAAAATTTCAGAATGAATAAGATTTATATGACAGCTTCTATAGTTGAACTCATAAACAATCAATCCATAGTAGTTTAAAAATAAAGTAAGATAAACGCAATCATGAGGAAATGTAACATTTATTATTTGACAGTACTTTTTACGATTATCATGAATATGGTCAATATTCAAATGAGTTTTGCACAATCGACCAATCATCTGCCAAAAGATAAAACCTGGAAGTTAGTGTGGAATGATGAGTTTAACGGGAAAGAATTGGATACCACAAAGTGGGGATTTAGGCTGCATATAATGCAAACTCGCCATATAACTTGGACGGATGACGCTTATAAATTAGACGGTAAGGGTAGTCTGCTGATGAAAGCGTATAAAAATGAAGGAGAATATCATACCACACAACTACAAACGGGAAGCAATTTCATGGATCGGCCCGGAAATCAGTATGGAAAGACAGAATTGACTTGGCCAATAGCGAATCTGAAATCCCCCAAGTTTTTACATAAATATGGGTATTATGAAATTCGATGCAAATTACCGACCCAAGAAGGATGGTGGGTCGCATTTTGGTTACAATCTCCAACCATAGGCTCATCATTGGACCCCTTGGCTTCTGGAGTGGAAATCGATATCATGGAGAATTTTAAAAGAAATGGTACGATTAGCCAAAATATTCATTGGAACGGGTATGGAGAAAACCATGAGCACGAGGGATCTGGTGAAATGAAAATGGGTTTGAACGATAACGAGTTTCATACCTACGGGGTTGATTGGAGTCCAACAGGCTATGTTTTTTATGTTGACGGAAAGGAAACTTGGCGGATATCTGGTCCTGTTTCCCATACAGAGCAGTTTATTTTGGTATCTGCGGAATGCAATGGGTATCGGGAAGGAGCTGCGTCCCCGATTCTTAAAGAGGCTATACTACCTGATTATTTTGAAGTCGATTACGTACGGGTGTATGATGAAGTAAAAATTTAAAAATGAGTGTAGAATAATTAAACTATCGAATTCAGCATTTTAAAAAAATCAAACAACCCAAATCAAAAGACAATATGCAACGACGAATTTTTTTAGAAAAAATACCCACCCTTGGTCTGGGGGTTTTTCTACTTCCTTCAACTGCATGTGATTTACTTTCAGAAGTTAGATTTAAAGGGACCAAAACAATCGATGTAAAGATTATTTCCCAAAATCCAATTGAAATTCCAAAAGGGAAAAGAGCTGCATTTGGATGGCGTACAGCCGGTATAAGGCCTAATGACTTTATTGTTTTAAAGCCATTATCAAACCTTCCAAACACAAATGTTTTTTTTAGGATATCCATAGCTCAAGAAACGTGGGACGAAAAATTATTGAAAATTAGAATACCTGATACTGAAATTGATATAGGCTCTATAGCTATTAAAAGTTCTTCCGTATTGGTACCATACGAACTCGAAATTGATAAAAAACATGTTCGGTCAATAAATAAACATGGTCTTGTCCTTTTTCTGGAAGCTTCTGAGCCACTTTGGATTTTTGACAGGCAATCAATCGATGGTAACAATCAATTATTATTGCCACATCTTTGTGTTTCTACTGAGAAAAATGGTTCCGTAGAGACCTTTTTGGACAATTTTATGTCACTTAACTCAATACAGGCATTTGGCTGGCGAGAAGGAACAGTGCTTGATGGTCTTTGGCAGATTTACTCACAAAAAGGTACGCAACAGGCTTTGGACATTATTAAAAAGCATTTTGATTTATTTTTTGATGATAATAAAAATCTAATCTATGAAAATGCTCATAGTATGCCAAAGTTTAATCAAATAGATGGAATTGAATCTACAATTCCATTTGCAACATTAGCTCGGTTAGATGCTTCTCATCCAATATTAAAAACAGTAGTCAAAGCTTGGGATTCTTATACAAAAGAGAACGGTATGGTTACCGATGGCCATTCACTTACCGCCGAGGGATGTTATACGGTGGCATATCCAATGGCGGTTATCGGAAAATTGTGGAAACGTAAAGATTTGATGCAAAATGCTTTGGAACAGCTCAGACATCGTTTTGTATTGCTGAACAATGGCTCTTTTTACTTACGGTATAACCAAGGAGAAAAGACATATAAGAATTGGGCAAGGGGTGCAGCGTGGTTTTTATTGGGGTCCGTTCGAACAATTTCTGAACTGGAAGGAGAAATCGAGGATCAGGTAATTATAGAAAAGTTTAGAGAGGGAGTTGATATTGTTGTTGCTATGCAACGCGAAAATGGGCTATGGAACTGCTTTATGGATCAAGATGTTGCACCTGATACTTCTGGCTCTGCCGGAATTTCGGCAGCAATTATGACAGGGGTACAAAATGGTTATTTGGAGTCAAAATATGCGATATATGCTAAAAAATGTTGGATAGGTCTGCAGCAGTACCTTACACCGGATGGTTTTCTTAAAGGAGCAGCTCAAGATAATAGGGGAGGAATTGGATTGCAACAAAGTAATTATCGAGTAATTGCCCAAATGGGAATGGGAATGATGGCCCAATTATATGCCTTTAGAAAATAAATACTCATTTATTTAATCGGCAAAACTTAAAATATAATAGGGGTAAAGGAATCAGTAAATAAATAAAAGCAAATCACTATGCGTCTAATCGTGGTAATTATTATAGTATTTATCAATAATATTACTTTTGCACAAAACAATACCGATGTAAGTTTGTTTTTTAAAAAGGATAGTACAAACTACTTAAATGAGGTAAGCTCCAAGGAGGGAGATTTATTTAATGTTTTGGGGCATCATGGATCAGCTATTGAAAATGAGTGGCTTGGTTTTAGAATCTATTTTAACAAGGTGGCCGCTATTGATGTATACTCTAAAACGAAAGAAGGTTTAGAGATACGTAAAGCACAATGGTACCCTAGCGTGGAACAGCAAAAAAATGGATGGGGTGCGGATTATTATAAAGTTGGGAATACGGTAGGACTTGGCGGTATTCGATTATGGGATGGGGAAAAGGTAGTGCCCTTGAACCCCATTACCAAAAGAACTGCAAGAGTGGTAAAGGAAGGAACTATTTCTTATATGGAAATGCTTTCTGAAGGCATACCATACAAAAATACAAATGTTGATATATTGGTACGGGTAACCGTTTTTACGGGTATTCGTAAAGCCAAGGTAGAAGCATTTGCCCTTACCTCCGAACCTGTACAATTTGTCACAGGAATTAATCATCACCCAGGGCATAAGATTAATAGTGAGTCTAACTATATTTCCACATGGGGTTTACACCCCGAAGATGTGGCGGTGGATAAAATTGAAATAGGGTCTGCAATACTGTTTAATCCCAATGATTTTGTTCAAAAAATCAGCGAAGAAAGTCAATATCTACTTGTATCAAAACCAACAAAACTATTGGAGAGTTGGATTGTTTCAGCTAATGCTAAAGAAAAAAAGCTAAATACCTTTGAAAAGTTTTTAGCGTATATTGAGGAAGAATCAAAACTCTAATAAATCTTCGAAAGTAAAACGGGAAACTCTTTATATGCTTATTTCGATTATGGAATTCAGTAACCTGTTGTAACCCTTACAATTTCTAAAAGCTAATTTTTTCCAAAGTCAGTATGTATTGATTCAATATCAAGAGCCTCATTGTCGCCTTCATGAACAAGCAACCGATAACGTAAAGTTGTAGGTTGAGTTTCTGATAAAGGTACGGCACTTTCTCCGGGATAAGGGTAAACGGCATTTTGCATACTTCCTTTGGAGCGCAAAACCCATGGATTTGGAAAGCCGGGATTATCCGGATGACTAAGAATGCTCAGTCCTGAGAGCACGCCGTCTTTACTAAAAGACCCAGAAATATCTATCCAGTCACCTGCAATTACGGGTAAAATGTCGGGTGTTACCACTCCAGTAGAACTGGCGAAAGCAATATCGTTTACTAGACGAACTCGAGCAGAAAAACCTCCATAACCTGTTTTATTTTGAGCCCCACCTAGACTCATATTTGACTCTAAAGCGCATATAGATATTTTAATGTCTATTTGTCGATAACGATTTTTAGTGGGGTAGACTTTTATTGTAGTCATTTCTCTAACTACAGGCTTTTCTTTACCATTTTCATCCTTCCAACGAGTGGTTTTCCATAGCACTTCAGCTTGTATAGCTTTAGCTTTTCCCTCAACCTTGAGCTCTTTGACGGATTTTACAATCCAGTGAAAATCATTTATATCCCATGCATCTCCTAATTTTGTGTCGTTAATGTATAATTGATGCCACGCCCAAAAAACACCTCTATGATGTAGATGGTCTTTAGGGAAGTCCTCAGTTAGTATTTGACCATCCAAAGTATACAGCGGGTGTATATAATTAGATCTTTTATAAGTGCCATTCAGCGATTTGTCAGCTATTTGGTAATTCAAGATGCTATCCTTATTTTCCGTAAAACAGGCTATATTACTTTGAATTTTGACGTTAATGTTTTGTGCGCTTAGAATATTTGTTAGACTGATAAATAATAATAATCGATACATGTTAACTTGTTAAAAATTATCCGAAAATTTAAGTACTATAATTTTCGATAAAACATTCTCATTTTATGTTATGAAAGTAGGCGATTTTTAAGGTTTTTACATACTAAAATGATAGGTATGTCATAATGGTGAGCTTATTATTTTTTATTCAGTAAGAAAGTTGCCTGAAGCAATATTAAAATTAAGTCTTTTAGATGCTCGAATTAGCAGGTCGTTTTAAGACCAATGAGAAAAATAAGAGGGAATAAAGTAATTCTTACGTTAAATATATTATGAACCATAAGGTTATATTCTCTTGTTTGAATAAGTTCGATTCGCGCCTCGAGTACAGAGTAGAAAGAAAAAAGCTGAGATGTATTCTCGGCTTTTTTTATGCCCAAAAATATAGATTCAAAATTACAACTTTCACTACCTTAGCAACTATGAATACAATTGAAATTCGTACCGTAGATGTGGTTCAATATATTAAACCTTTACGTGAGGGAGGTTCACTTCCCGGGCTTGTAAAAGCGGACGATGAATTTTTGTATGTCATAAAGTTTAGAGGTGCGGGGCAAGGCAAAAAAGCTTTGATTGCCGAGCTAATTGGAGCCGAACTTGCCCGTGCTATGGGGCTTAAAGTCCCGGAAATTGTTTTTATGAATTTGGACGACAGTTTTAATAAAACTGAGCCAGATGAAGAAATTCAAGATTTACTCAAGTTTAGTGTGGGTTTAAATTTAGGATTACATTACCTGTCAGGATCCATAGTTTATGACCCGTTGGTGTCTGTTGCAGACCCCTTGACAGCTTCAAAGGTTGTTCTGTTGGATGGTATGATCAGTAATATAGACCGTACGGCAAAGAATACAAACTTGCTTAATTGGCACAAAGAGCTTTGGCTCATTGATCACGGTTCTAGTTTTTATTTCCATCACAATTGGGAAACCTGGCGAACCCATTTGGACAGAACTTTTCCGGCTATAAAAGATCATGTGCTTTTAGAGCGAGCTAGCGAATTGACGCAGGCAGCGAACGAAATTAAAGAGCGAATAGATGAAACTGTGATTGCAGAAATTGTATCTAATGTTCCTGAAGATTGGTTGTTGAGTGAATCCGATCAGTTAACGCCACTGGAAAAACGAGCGGCATACAAAGAGTTTTTGAACACCCGATTGGCAAAATTAGAAGTGTTGGTTAAAGAAGCGGCAGATGCAAGATAGAGTTACATATGAATTTGCCATAATAAGATTAGTTCCAAAAGTAGAACGTGGAGAATTTATAAACGTTGGGGCCATTGTGTTCTCTAAAAGAAAAAAGTTCTTACGCATGAAGTTTGCCATTGATCCAAATCGTTTAAAAGCATTTGCTTGCGATGTGGCACAGGAAGATATAGAAGCGTATTTAAAAGCTTGGAAGTTGGTATGTGAGGGTGAGCCTAAAGGTGGGGTTATTGGGACGCTGGACCTGCCCTCAAGATTTCGCTGGCTAACCGCTTCTAGGAGTACAATTATACAAAGTTCAAAACCGCACCCTGGTCTTTGTACGGACCCTGAGAAAGAGTTGGAAATACTTTTTAACTTGTATGTTCTTTAATTTATGAGGTGTTTTTCAGGTAAATTTCGTTTTTCTTAGTAATACTCAAATGAATTGTAATATTCACTTTTAAGGCATCATGTTAGTTTTGAAATTCCGAATTTTTTAGATTCAATCGGCAGTGATTTCTACAAGTTGTTAAAAAAAATCTTAAATTTAAAGGCTGCTATGCATTGATTAGCAGTTTTCTACTCCCCCATAGAAATACACGAGATAGCTTAGAACTATACCTCGTGCAATTAATAATGTCCAGTCCCTTTCTTTAAATGTAACAACCGTAAACCGTAGAATGAACAAACCGCTTAATGTAAATAGTCATTTTAATAAAGATAAAATATACACCCAAACTGTTTTGGATCACATGGGTGATTCGGTATTTGTAAAAGATGCCCAGAGTAGATTGGTAATTGTCAATGATGCTTTCTGCAAGATGATGGGGCTTTCTCGTAAAGACATTCTAGGAAAAACCCTTGCAGAAGATTTTGCCCCAGAGGAAGCTGAGTCTTTTTTAAAAGTTGACCAACAAGTTTTGGAAAGCGGTATTGAAAGTGTTGTAGAGGAAAAAATTACGGTTAGAGGAGGGAAGTCAAAAATTATTTCCACTAGGAAATCACGATTCATTGATGAAAAAGGTCATAAATTTCTTGTGTGTGTGCTTCGCGACATATCCGAAAATAAAAAAGCAGAAGAAGATTTACGTAAAAGCGAAACCCAATTAAGGAAAGTTGGAGATACCAAGGATAAACTATTTTCGATTATAGCACATGATTTAAGAAGTCCGTTTAATAATATCAGTTTGTTATCAGATTTGTTGGGGGATTCGATTCAAAAGAATGATGTTGCACAATCTAACGAGTATTTAGAATTAATCGATAGGACCACTAAAAACAGCCTTAACCTCTTAGATAATCTTTTGAATTGGGCAAAATCTCAAATGGGTCAACTAGAACTGGAATCAAAAAGTGTTTGTGTTCATCAAATAATAAATGAAACTTTAGAATTATACGAGACTATAGCAAAAACCAAGGATATAACTCTAAATTATTCTAAAGTTGAAGCTATAGAGGTGCGTTCTGATGATAAAATGATAAGAACGGTAGTGCGTAATCTGGTCTCAAATGCTATTAAATTTACAAAACCAGGTGGAAATATAAATTTGTCCACTGCACTGAGCGACACCCACGTAGAAGTGACGGTTTCTGACAATGGCGTTGGTATGAGTTCAGATACTTGTAAAAGATTATTTGGCATTAATACCAATATGGCCTGCGTGGGCACGGCAGACGAAAAAGGTTCCGGTTTTGGTCTAGTGCTCTGTAAGGAGTTTGTAGAAAAACTAGGAGGAAAAATCTGGGCGGAAAGTACATTGGGGGAAGGCAGTGACTTTAAATTTACTGTGCCATTGAATATGCCCAAATAACCCTGTTTCCTAGTTTAAAGTTGAATAGGAAAAAGAGATGTCTGTTCTCTTTTGTTTAGTTTAGAGATTAAAATTGAATAAAAGGAATGGACGGCACTACTTTAAAGACTTTTTTAACGACAAACCTAAATGTTGACGAGGGTGAGATTTTTGCAATACTTGAGAATTGTAAGAAAAAATCAATCCAAAAAGATACATTCTTATTACGTAAAAATGAACGTTGTGAGCACACTTTTTTTGTTGAAAAAGGCCTGTTAAGGCAGTACTCTATAGACAATAAGGGTAAAGAGCATGTAATTGCTTTTGCCCCGGAAAATTGGTTTGTAACGGATCGTGAAAGCAGTTATTTTAATTCGCCTTCAGCATATTATATACAAGCTTTAGAGGCTAGTAGGGTGGTGTTGTTAAACGATGCTTTTATTCAACAGTTATCTAAAAATATTCCATCTTTTTCTGATTTTAATAATCGGCTTCTTCATAATCATATTCGGCACTTACAGAAGAGAGTAAACGGACTTCTCAGTGCATCGGCAGAAGAAAGGTATTTGCAGTTTGTGAAAATGTATCCAGATATTCTTTTGCGAGTACCACAAACAATGGTAGCATCCTATTTAGGTGTTACTCCAGAAAGTTTAAGCAGAGTTAGAAAGGGTCTTGCGCAAAAACATTTTAAAAAATAGCTTCTTACCATACATCAATGTACGGCTTGGTTTATCGCAATAAATTTGTAGTATAAAATGATAAAGACATGAAAACAAGAACAGTAGAATTAGTGGTAAAACCAAAAGACCCACATTTTGTTGGAGATGGTTTTAGAGTGCATAATTTCATACCCAGCGGTTTTAGATTGGATATGGAGCGAATGAATCCATTTATTATGATGGACTACAATTCAAAGTTTCATTTTTCTGCAACAGATTCCCCTAGGGGTGTTGACGTACATCCACATAGAGGTTTTGAAACCGTCACTATTGCTTACAAAGGCAAAGTGGCTCACCATGACAGTAGTGGTGGCGGAGGGGTGATTAGTGAAGGTGATGTACAATGGATGACTGCTGCAAGTGGTGTTTTGCACAAAGAATACCATGAAGAAGAATGGGCAAAAAAAGGGGGCGACTTTCAAATGGTACAGCTTTGGGTGAATTTGCCTAAAAAAGATAAAATGAGCGAACCCAAATATCAAGCAATAAAAAAGGAAAATCTAAACCGGTTCAAACTTCCGAACAAAACGGGGGAGGTTGAGGTAATTGCGGGAGAATACAATGCGGTAAAAGGTGCGGCTTCTACATTTACTCCAATTAATATGTTTAATGCCAGATTGGAAAAAGGAGGTAAAGTGGATTTTTCGTTTCCGGAGAACTATAATACCGTTCTTTTGGTTATTGAAGGTAGTGTTACGGTAAATGGTACAGATCATGCCCCTACGGATCATTTGGTGTTGATGGCCAATGACGGGGAGAATTTTACGGTAGAAGCTTCTGAAGATGCATTAGTCTTGGTTTTAAGTGGCGATCCCCTAAACGAGCCTATTGCTGCTCACGGTCCGTTTGTTATGAATACCAGAGAAGAGCTGATGCAGGCTTTTCACGACTTCAATAACGGCAAATTTGGATACTTGGAGAACTAATAGATTTTAAATTTTTATGGCGACAAGGTGAAAAGAAGTATTGTTTCATTTTGTCGCTTTTTTATGGTGTTTAATTTGGGTTGTACAAGTGTGTAAAGTAATGTAAATTTAGATTTTATATGCAATCATTACAATGGCAGGAGAAAAAGACCTAGCGAAAATGATAAAAGGCATGACCCCAAAGTTGAACGAAGGGGAATATGTATTTGCAACCTTAACGAATGCAAGCCTAATTTCAAGGGCGGATATCCTTTCTGAGTTTAAAGAGAAAGAAGGTAGTACGGTAATAATTGCCAAGCAAAAAGCCGATGCTTTGAAACTTTCGTATGAATACGTAGCTTCTTGGATAACTTTGGAAATCCATTCATCTTTAGAAGGAGTTGGCCTTACTGCTCTGTTTTCCTCAGAATTGGCAAAACACAATATAAGTTGTAATGTGGTTGCGGCCTACTATCACGACCATATTTTTGTGGATAGAAAAGATGCTGAAAAAGCGGTTGTAGTTTTAAAAGGACTATCTGAAGGTTATTCGTAAAAGGGATAACGAATTACCCTTTTGAATGTTGCCTCGAAAATTTTACTCATTGCTTTTTGTTTTCAAGCTACGGTTATCTAATCCAGAAACAATATTCTAATCTTTCCGTAAAAAGATATTTTGAAAATTTGGAGGGCAAAGAAACTAGCAGCGGCGTGAGTTGGCCGCTCGAAGTCATGATTTTGTAATGTTTTGTGGTACCAGTTGATTCAAAATAAATATTTTTCCAAAAAAAATAAATGTTATATATGCTCGTTATTTGTTTGGCACAAAGGCTCGTTTAGTAAACCCTCAATAATAATCAAACTATGAAAAACATTATTAAGAAAATCTTTAAAAGTTTATTGACCTTATTATTGATAACGACGGTAACTGTTTCATCTACCGCACAAAAAAGCGTACCCACTATAGAATACGTACGTACAGCTAAATTTGGTAAAGAAATCGTTTATTATGGACAGGATGATAAGGTGCTCAATGGTACGTTTAAGATTGCGGAAAGGTCCGGAGCTTATAGTGAGGCTACATTTATAGATGGAAAACCTGATGGCAAATGGGAAGGTTACGATAGCTCTGGTAGACTTGAATTTTACTCGACCTTTGCTGAAGGTATTGGTAATGGAAAAGGAGAGACTTATTCTCAAGATGGTAGCGTACTGAATACCTATGCTTATAAAAATGGTGAACCGGATGGGGAATGGATATACAGGAATGAGCACGGAGTATATCAAATAGAAAACTACAATGAGGGCTTAAAAGAAGGAAAATGGGTGCAAACCTCACGGAATTATAATGGAGCTGTAACGTCCACAACCATTGAGTATTATAAAAATAACGACCCAACGGGGACTTGGGAAAAAACAAAGGGTGATAATCAGAAAATATCGGTAAAAGTCTATTCCGGACCCAAATCGTATTCCCTTACCGAATACTTCGAAAACGGTTTTAAAAAAAATGAGGAAATCTACGAGAACGGTGTCAGGGTAATGGAAAAAAAATACCACGACAACGGAAAATTGGCGCTTTCAGCTACCTACAATGATAAAGGCCCAATTGGGGCACTGGATAAGTTTAATGAAAAAGGGATGATAATTAGACACACACCTTATGTCGATGGTCACCTACAAGGTGTAGATGTTACTTATAATTACCGTAGCGGCAACAAATATGTAGAACGGGAATATAAGAATGGTATTACCGATGGAATCTATAAGGAATACTACCCTAGTGGAAAACTGGCGTTAGACGGTCAGTACATAAAAGACCAACGTGAGGGGACATGGAAATATTATAAAGAGAGCGGAGAGTTAAAGCAGGAGCGTGTGTTTAAAAACGACAATCAAGTTTCTGACAAGAGATATGACTAATCTCACCACTTAAAATATTTGGGAAGTTGTTTTTCTTGTTTTAATTTTAAATTTTTTCAGGGTTATAATAATGTCGAGATAGTTGAATACTTTTCGGTTCTCGTTGGTCGTATCGAACCTGTTGAACGGTGAATGGTAGCTGTCCATTCGTACTTTCCACCAATTATCTCTTATTATTAGAAGGAGTTGGTCTTACTGCTCTGTTTTCCTCAGAATTGGCAAAATACAATATAAGTTGCAATGTGGTTGCGGCCTACTATCACGACCATGTTTTTGTGGATAGAAAAGATGCTGAAAAAGCGGTTCATGTACTTAAAATGCTTTCGGAAAACTATTCGTAAAATATAGAAGTCATTATTAAAAAAAAGAAGGTCGTAAGTCCGTTTTTTCAAGTTTCATTTGTTATCTATTTTATTATCTTAGAGGGCTTAATACCAATCTAGCCCATGCCACTTGCTATTGTAATTGCCGGAATTTTCATTCTTTTCATTTTAATTGCTCGCTTTAAACTCAACGCCTTTATCGCCTTTATTATCGTTTCCCTATTGGTAGGCGTTGCTGAGGGGATGGATTTTGAAACGGTTACCAAATCTATTCAATCCGGTATTGGTAATACTTTGGGGTATCTAATTCTAATTCTTGGTCTTGGGGCCATGTTAGGTAAATTGGTGGCAGATAGCGGTGCCGCACAACGTATCACCACGCAAATGGTAGAGAAATTTGGAAAAAAACACATTCAGTGGGCTGTGGTATTAACAGGTTTTATTGTAGGTATCCCCATGTTCTATACCGTTGGCTTTGTAATATTAATTCCACTTGTTTTTACAGTTGCCGCCGCTACGGGACTTCCCTTAATTTATGTAGGATTGCCTATGTTGGCTTCCCTTTCAGTAACCCACGGATATCTTCCGCCGCACCCGGCACCTACAGGTATTGCCGTTATTTTTAATGCGGATATAGGTAAAACGCTATTGTACGGTATTATCGTGGCCATACCAGCTATTATTGTGGCAGGACCTCTTTTGTCACGCTCAATAAAAAATGTGGAGGCCACGCCTTTAAAAGAATTTTTGAACCCAAAAATCTTAACGGATGATGAGATGCCCAGTACGGCTATCAGTATTGTAACGGCTTTGCTTCCTGTAATTCTTATAGCTTTTGCATCGGTTATAGCTCTGATACTTCCTGAAGAAAATGCAATTAGAAAAGCAACGGATATTTTAGGCAATCCCGTAATGGCTATGCTTATATCGGTTTTAGTGGCCATTTATACTTTAGGATTGGCAAGGGGCAAAAAAATGAAAGATGTAATGGACTCTGTTGGAAGTGCTGTATCCGGCATTACCATGGTACTTCTTATTATAGCAGGAGCAGGGGCTTTAAAACAAGTACTTATAGATAGTGGTGTAAGCGACTACATAGGGGAAATGCTAAAGGGGTCAACCGTTTCGCCATTAATTTTAGCATGGTTAATTGCTACTGTTATACGGGTCTGTGTAGGCTCTGCAACTGTAGCAGGACTTACGGCTGCAGGTATTGTATTGCCGTTAATTGCGAATACAGATGTTAGTCCGGAATTAATGGTTTTGGCTATCGGTTCGGGTAGTTTAATGTTATCGCATGTTAATGACAGTGGGTTTTGGCTCTATAAAGAGTATTTTAATCTTTCGGTAAAAGATACTTTAAAAACATGGACAGTTATGGAAACCACTGTTGGTGTTATGGGGCTTATTGGGGTTCTTATTCTTGATATTTTTATATAAAAACTACGAATCATTGCACGATGATGAAGAGAAGACAATTTATAAACAGAACGGCCCTAGCTATTGCAGGAACTAGTCTCATGGGCTGTTTTGACCACTCTAAGTTTCAATTGAAGAAAAATCAGGTCGTGGGTTGCTTTGGTGATAGCATTACGTACGCGGGAGGTCATGGTTATGTTGAAATGCTTCAGGAAAAATTCAATATAGAAAAGCCGGAACTCAATATTACTTTTATCAACTTTGGAAAAAGTAGTGAGACCGTAAGCGGACTCACGGAGAAAGACCACCCAGGGCCCAGACCGTATCTTTTTGAGCGGTTAGATACTATTTTAGATAAAAATAAGATAGATGTGGCACTTTTCTGTTATGGAATCAATGATGGGATTTATGGTAAACCTTCCGAGAAATTATTTAGAAGTTTTAAAATAGGAGTTTATTCCTTCCTAGAAAAAATGAGGCAAAGAGATATTCCTACTATTTTGCTTACTCCACCTCCTTTGGCCAATTTAGCAGCAAAAGCTCATGAGGGAAATTCATATAGCTACAAAAACCCATATCCGAAGTATGATGCAGAGGTGTTACAAGAGTTTACCAATATCATTTTAGAAATGCATCACCCATATGCAAATGCCGAGATAAACATTCGTAAACCTCTTTTTAATGGTCAAAAAGAGTGTTATGGCAAAGACCCTATTCATCCTAATAGGAGCGGTCATAAGTTAATTGCCGATACGATTTTCAGTAATTTATCGTTTTAACATTGCGTTAAGCCCCCGTGGCAGGGTATTTGTTATCTTTATCTTGATTTTTTTAATTCGATGATCAAAAACTATTCGGTATTGGTATTAGCTGTTATGCTGTTTTCCTTTTCAGGGATGGCACAGACCGATATTCCTCAAAAGAAAGATTTAAAAATAGATGCAGCCAATAAAATAGATGATAATGCTAAGCCTAATGAAGGAACATCTTTGAAAATTCCTTCTGTAGTTGATGATCAACCTCAGGTTGAATTGGATTTTGCAAAACGGAATCCGGTTAAGATGATTGATGACCGAGAATTAGTGCAGGCGGGAGCAGGCATGAAAATTGACCCTAAAGTTGGACCAATACAACCTAAGGAAGGTTCAAAGCAGCATTTCCCGGATATGTACATGGGCGATGTAAAAAACAATGGCAAATTTGTTGGTATTGTTTGTCGAGACCATGAAAATGTAGATGGCGACCGTATAAAAATTTATGTCAATGGGGATGTTGTTGACCCTAATATCCTTTTAACAGGTTCTTTTAAAGGCGTAAATATAGATTTGAAAAAAGGGTTTAATCGTGTAGATTTTGAGGCTCTTAACACCGGAACTTCCGCACCTAATACCGCTCAGGTAAACGTTTATGATGATAAAGGGGAACTAATTTACGCTAATAAATGGTTGCTCTCCGAGGGTTCTAAAGCTACCTTGATTATTACTAAAGAGGAGGATTAATAGTTTTTTTTCTATTTGGTATAGACTTTAATTGCGTTTCTATTTGAACAGTTTGTGATTTAGATAACAATCCTAAAAAGTGGAGTACCACTTTTTACCGTAACTTTGGCCTCTTCAAACCTTCTTCCATGGCCGAAAAAAAAGTTAGTATACTTACCGCGTTTAAGACCATTATTTGGCCTAGACGAAATTTAGTTTTTATTGGACTACTTCTCATTGTAATTAGTAAAGCGGCAAGTTTTGTGGCTCCAATGTCCCTAAAGTATTTGATGGACGATATTATACCCAATAAGGATATCGAGTTTTTGAAGCTGCTCGTGGGACTGGTTGCGTTGGCCATTTTGGTACAGGCGGTTACGTCGTTTTTGTTGACTAAAATTTTGAGCGTACAGGCGCAATTTTTGATTTCCGAACTTCGGGCGCAAGTACAGAAAAAAGTACTCTCTTTGCCTATTCGTTTTTTTGATAATGCAAAGTCGGGAGCTTTGGTTTCCCGTATTATGAGCGATGTTGAGGGCGTTCGTAATTTAATCGGTACCGGTTTGGTACAATTGGTGGGCGGTACTATTACGGCTGTAGTTTCGCTCATATTACTTTTGCGCATAAGCTGGACCATGACTGTTTTTACCTTGGTGCCTTTAGCTATTTTTGCCGTTATAGCCTTGAAGGCATTTAAGATTATTAGACCTATTTTTAGGAACCGGGGAAAGATAAATGCCGAAGTTAAAGGTAGACTTACCGAAACTTTAGGAGGTGTACGGGTAATTAAAGGTTTTAATGCCGAGATACAAGAAAATAAAATATTTGAAGAAGGGGTTGATCGTCTTTTTCAAAATGTGAAAAAGAGTTTGACGGCTACCGCTTTTATGACCAGTTCCTCAACCTTTCTTTTAGGGATTGCCACAACCGGAATTATGGGTATTGGAGGTTATAAAATCATGATGGATGAATTGACTGTCGGTGAATTTTTAACCTTTACTTTTTTGTTGGGATTGATGGTAGCGCCCATAGTACAAATGAGCAATATAGGAAGTCAGTTAACCGAAGCCTTGGCCGGGTTGGACCGTACGGAAGAACTCATGAACATGACTCCTGAATCTGATGAAGAAAACCGAACAATTGTTCTGGATGATGTTCAAGGCGATATTGTTTTTGACGATGTTTCTTTTTCGTATGAAGAAGATAAAGAAGTGCTCCATAATATTAATTTTGAGGTAAAGTCAGGTAACGTAGTGGCTCTAGTAGGGAGTTCTGGCTCTGGGAAATCTACAATTGCCGGGTTAGCGGCTACTTTTCTAAATCCACAGTCAGGTAAAATTACTATAGATGGCAAGGATGTCTCAAAAGTGAACTTGAATAGCTTCCGGCAGCATTTGGGGGTTGTTTTGCAAGACGATTTTCTTTTTGAGGGAACCATACGGGAGAACATTCTTTTTCCGCGGCCTAATGCTTCCGAAGAGCAATTACAGCAGGCTGTTAAAGCGGCATATGTAAATGAATTTACGGATCGGTTCGATGACGGATTGGATACGTTGATAGGGGAACGAGGCGTGAAACTATCGGGTGGTCAACGCCAGCGTATTGCTATTGCAAGGGCTGTTTTGGCGGACCCTAAAATCTTGATTTTAGATGAAGCTACTTCTAATTTGGATACCGAAAGTGAGGCATTGATACAAAAGAGTTTGGCCGCCCTTACCGAAGGACGTACCACATTTGTAATCGCACACAGATTAAGTACAATCAGAAAAGCGAATCAGATTTTAGTTATCGAAAATGGAAGAATTGCCGAAGAAGGCACCCACGATGCGCTTATTGCTAAGGAAGGTAGGTATTTTAATCTATTTACTTATCAGGCAAGGATTTAACTCTCAGGAGCTAATTCCACTTCTAACCCATCTAAATCTGGGGTCATGTGAATTTGACAGCCCAGACGGCTGTTGTCTTTCACATCAAAGGCTTCCGCTAGCATAGCATCTTCATCATCTGATTTTTCAGGAAGCGCATGGTCAGACTCTACATAGCACTGGCAAGAAGCACACATGGCCATACCTCCACAGATTCCAATAGTTCCTTCAGGGGCCAATTCGTAGGAACGAACAACCTCCATAAGATTCATGTTCATATCGGTTGGGGCATCTACCTCATGGGCAACTCCGTCGCGGTCGGTTATTTTTATTTTTATATCGGACATTAGAAAAGGAATTAGTAGTTAGGGATTAGGTGTTAGTTTTTATGAATTGGTTGACTTTCTTGGGGTCATTGATTGTATAAGTCCAAAGAGCATTCTAGAAATTTCGTTAGACTGTTTGATTAACTCTGTTGTTTCCGGTGATTCTTAAAAAATGAAGTCTCTTGGAAAGATATAACATGGAACGTACCTCGCTATTTGAACTTGTTGCAAAATATAAAAATCGAATAAAATCAGGATTCGTGCGTCTGTCAAACCCTTCGGCTATATTGTTAGAAATTGATATCGATGCTCTTAGAATTTGGTCTTTAAAAGAATAGTCTTTGGAGTTTGAAAACTTTTGGTAGATAACAACAGCAAAATCTTGTGCTTTCTGCCACACCAATACATCTTCAAACCTTTTAACTGCCATATGCTTCTATGTTATAGTTTTAAGAACTAACTCCTAATTCCTATATACCTAGCTTCCTAATTTATACTCTTTACAACTGCCTTAGGTGCTTCTTTTTTACTTCCGTCAAAACCGGTTACACCGCCTACGGTTGTATATTTCATTACATATTTCTTATCAGGATAAATACGCTGATAAGCGCTTTGGCACATTAAGGTGGCTTCGTGGAAACCACAAAGAATCAGTTTTAACTTCCCAGGATAGGTATTTACATCGCCTATGGCATAAATTCCCGGCACGTTGGTCTGATAATCAAATGTGTTTACTTTAATGGCATTTTTCTCTATTTCCAGTCCCCAATCAGCAATGGGGCCTAATTTTGGAGAAAGCCCAAAAAGCGGCACAAAATTATCAACTTCTAAGGTAACATCCTCATCGGGATTTGTTGTTTTTCTAATGGAAACCGCCTCTAACTTGTCATCACCTTTTAATGCTACGATTTCAGCCGGGGTAATCAAATTGATTTTCCCTTCGTTTTTAAGCTGCTGTACTTTTTCCACGGAGTCTAAAGCACCCCTAAATTCATTTCTACGATGAACCAAAGTGACCTCGGCAGCAACATCGGCTAAAAATATACTCCAGTCTAGCGCGGAATCTCCACCTCCTGCAATTACCACTTTTTTGTCACGATAGACTTCAGGGTCCTTTATGATGTATGAAACTCCATTGTCTTCATACTTTTTAAGATTCTGGAGTAATGGTTTTCTAGGTTCAAAACTGCCCAGACCACCAGCAATAGCAACAACGGGTGCATGATGTTTGGTGCCTTTATTTGTGGTAACTATGAAGGTGCCATCCTCTAGTTTTTCTATAGTCTGAGCCCTTTCGCCTAAAGTAAAGCCAGGTTCAAAAGGTTTTATTTGATCCATAAGATTGTTCACTAAATCCCCTGCCAACACTTCAGGAAAGCCTGGTATGTCGTAAATTGGTTTTTTAGGATAAATCTCGGAGCATTGTCCACCTGCTTGTGGTAGGGCATCTATTAAATGACATTTGAGCTTTAGTAGACCTGCCTCAAAAACGGCAAAAAGCCCTGTTGGGCCAGCTCCTATAATCAATATGTCTGTCTTGATCATTGAGTTTTGCATAAATTTTGGACGAAATTAGTGTTAAAAGGTCAGAAATAAAATGATAAAAATCAGCGTGTTAAACGCCAATATTTATCACTTCTTCAATTTGTGGCGCATGCTTTTTAATAGTCATTTCCACACCACTCTTTAAGGTCATCTGGTTAACGCTGCAACCCACGCAAGCCCCTTCTAATCTCACTTTAACGGAATTTTCGTTATCTATGGAAACCAAAGATATATCTCCACCATCGCTCTGCAAAAAAGGACGGATTTCCTCTAGTGCTTTTTCTACTTTCAGTGTTAATTCTTCTGAGGCCATATTATTTTTTCTTAACGGCAGAACAGCCTGCCATAGTTGTTATTTTAATTGCTTCGGTTGGGGGAAGACTTTTGTTTCTGCCCACAACCTCTTGTACCACATTTTTTGTGATTTCTTCAAAGGCTTCTTCCACAGGAGTAGCAGTTTGCATTGCTGCTGGTCTTCCTACGTCTCCGGCTTCTCGTATGCTCTGAACTAGAGGAATCTCGCCCAAGAAAGGTACGTCTAAATCTTCAGACAGATTTTTTGCGCCTTCCTTACCAAAAATGTAATACTTATTATCAGGAAGCTCGTCTGGTGTAAAATAAGCCATATTCTCTACAATTCCCAAAACAGGAACATTTATAGAGTCTTGTTGAAACATAGCAACCCCTTTTCTGGCATCTGCCAAAGCAACGTTCTGAGGTGTGCTTACCACTACGGCTCCAGTTACGGGCATAGCTTGCATGATGCTCAAATGAATATCTCCTGTTCCCGGAGGAAGGTCGATAAGCATAAAATCCAATTCGCCCCAATGTGCATCAAAAATCATTTGATTCAACGCTTTTGCAGCCATTGGACCACGCCAGATTACCGCTTGGTTGGGCTGGGTGAAAAAACCAATGGATAACATCTTTACGCCATAATTCTCTACCGGTTTCATTTTTGATTTTCCATCAACATTAACAGCCAAAGGCTTTTCCATAGGAACATCAAACATTATTGGCATGGAAGGACCGTAAATGTCAGCATCTAAAACGCCTACTTTAAAGCCCATTTTAGCCAAGGTTACCGCTAAATTTGCAGTAACCGTAGATTTACCTACACCACCTTTACCGGAAGCAACGGCTATTATATTTTTGATGCCGGGTAATGGTTTGCCCTTTATTTCATTGGCCTTAGGTTTTGCTGGAGCATCTACCTTAATGTTGACTTTTATCTTAGCCTTTTCGTAAACCTCACGGTGTATGATTTTTAGAATCTCCACCTCGGTTTTTTTTCTGGCCTGTAAACTAGGGTTGCCAATGGTAATATCCACTTCAACCTCATCTCCAAAAATCTGTATATTTTTAACTGCACCGCTTTCTACCATATTTTGGCCCTCACCGGGTACGGTAATATTCTCTAGTGCTCTTAAAACTTCTTTTTTATCAATCTTCATTATATAAAATCATTCTAAAGAACAAAGATACGGCATAAGGGTAAGAAACTAAAGTGTTTGTGTTGAAATGTAATAGAGGGTAATAGGTGTTAGTGATTAGGCGTTAGTATGATGTGTTCTAAGCTCTTATGGAAATGGAGATTTTTGGGACCTTATAAATAATTTAATCTTTTCAATTTGTCCTAATTTTTTTAAAATTTACAAATAATTACATATATTTATAATGGGATGATTTATCCTAAAAAATTAAAAATTAGGATATTTTATAAATTATGATGGAAAAGGCACCTGATTTAGATGGTTATAATATTCGAGTGATACAAGATTTCAAAAACGAAAATGTTTATACAAGTTTAATTGTTCCACAATTAAATAAGATTGAAAAGGATTATTTGTATTGGGATAAAATCAAGTATGTCAAAAAACCGAATTCTTTAGAAATGGAATATCCGGAGGATTATCCATCTGAAGTTTGGAGATTGGTGAAAACCCAAAGAATGCTTAATTTAAGAAGTTATAGTTTAAGACGTTGGGATGATGATGGTAGATTTCCTAGTAGGGTTGGAATTGATTATAAATTTTACCCTAATTCCTCACTACAACAAAAGCTACACTATCTAGATTTTAATTTCGGCGCAGGAATTCAAAAAGAAAAATTGCTTTCCGATTTAGATAAGGATCAGTATCTTAATAATGCCCTTATGGAAGAATCTATCTTTTCTTCTATGGTCGAAGGGGCCACGACTACGCGTGTGAAGGCGAAGGAGATGCTCAGGAAAAACAAGAAACCCAAGAGCAAATCGGAGCAGATGATTTTGAATAATTACCAAGCAATTCAATTTATTAGTGAGCATCAAGAGGAAGATATGTCTATTGATAAATTATTTGAAATTCACCGATTGGTAACAGTTGATACTTTAGAGGATAGTAATATTGGTGTATTTCGAACATCAGATGACGTGCATGTAATGAACGATATTACTGGCGAAATTATCCACACACCTCCAAAATTTGAGGAACTTAATGAGTTAATGCAATCGTTCTGCGAGTTCTTTAATTCAAACCCAAAAGAAAATTTTATACATCCAATCGTTAAAGCTTCTATTTTGCATTTTCTCATTGGGTATGTTCACCCTTTTGTAGATGGAAATGGAAGAACAGCTCGTGCTATCTTTTATTGGTATCTTTTAAAAAATGGGTATTGGTTAGCTGAGTACTTATCTATTTCAAGGGTAATAATAAAATCGAAAGTACAGTATGAAAAAGCATATATCTATACAGAAATTGATGATATGGATGTGACATATTTTGTTCATTATCAGGTTAAAGTGCTTACTCAGGCTTTCGAGGATTTGAAAGAATACGTAGCTAAACAGAAAATAGAACAACATAGTTTTTCTAAATTTTTGAAAATCGATGGTGTCAATGAGCGGCAGGCCCAGATACTTTTTTGGATTGAAAAAGATGGGAATCGCTCCTTTACTGTTAAAGAAATTGAAACCATTTTTTCTGTCACTAATCAGACTGCTCGAGCTGATTTAGAGGAATTGGTACGTCAGGAATTTATAAAAAAAGTACCCATCGATAAAAAATCGTCTAATTATTGGAAAGGTGATTTATTTGAATCACTTATCTAAAAAGAATTTATCACACCATTCTTCCATCTAACAAATTAATAACACGCTTACCGTACGCAGCATTCTTTTCGGAATGGGTAACTTGAACTATGGTTACGCCTTCATTATTCAATTGCTTGAACAACTCCATAATTTCCTCTCCTTGAGTAGAGTTTAAGTTGCCAGTAGGTTCATCTGCTAGCAGGAGCTTTGGTTTTGATATCAAGGCGCGGGCTACCCCTACCAATTGTTGTTGGCCACCACTTAATTGCGTGGGAAAAAGGTCTTTTTTGCCAACAATATTAAAACGGTCTAACATATCTGCCACCATCGCTTTACGTTCTGAACCCGAATGCTTTTTATACAATAAGGGCATTTCTAGGTTCTCATAGACTGTTAATTCATCTATAAGGTGATAGGCTTGGAATACAAAACCAATGTACTGTTTGTATAGGTTAGCTCTATGTTTTTCTTTCAGTTGATGAACCGGTTCATCAAGAAAACTGTATTCACCTTCGTCAAAATCATCTAACATACCAATGACATTCAGTAACGTAGATTTTCCTGAGCCGGAAGGCCCCATGATAGAGATGAATTCTCCTTCTTCTACCTGAAGATTGATATCTTTCAGCAAAAAGACGCGCTGGCCACCCTGCTGAACCCACTTAAAAATATTGTTTAGTTGAAGTAGCATATTTCTTATTCATTACGTTTAATAGTATCGACTATTTTTTGTGACATTATATCTCCAAATATCTCATGGAAATTTATTCCATTCTCAAACTCTTTATAGGGTTTCTGTTTGCGGCTTTAATTGCCTGAAAACTGACTGTGAGAATGGTTATGGCTAGGGCGCCTACTACTGCTAAAAGGAAAATCCACCATTCTAGTATTACGTGATACGGATAGTCTTGCAACCAACCGTTCATAACAAAGTAGGATATAGGGATGGCAATAAAACAGGAAATGATGACCAGTTTCAAAAAGTCTCTTGAGAGCATATTCCAAACATTAAAAACGGAGGCTCCCAATACTTTTCGAACTCCAATTTCTTTTTGGCGTTGCTCGGCAACGAAAGAGGTAAGGCCAAATAGTCCCAAACAGCTGATTAAAATGGCAAGTGCGGTGAAAATAGATGAAAGAGAACCAATGCGTTCTTCCGCAGAAAACTTTTCACCATATTCAGAATCCACAAAATCATATTGAAAAGGGATATCGGGAAAATGCGATTTAAAGACACTTTCAATAGTAGAAATATTTTCACTGGCACTTTTTTCAGGGTTTAGGCGTAAGTTGTAAAAACTGGCGTTTTCATGCTTGTCATACGCATAGATACCTTGTTTTACAGGTTCGTATGGCGACTGCGTAATCATATCTTGTACCACGCCAATTATTTTTAAGGGAGGAAACGGGTCTTCAATATCATCATCTTTTATGTACTTTCCTATGGGGTCTGTAAGTCCCATATATTTCACTGCGGTCTCATTAATGAGTACGGCATTTGAGTCGGTTGCGAACTCTCTGGAGAAATCCCTTCCCTCTAATATCTTTAGGTTTAACGATTTTGCATATTCCGGTGTTACATCGGTCCACGCAAGATCCTCTTGAAAGCCTTCCGGTTTCCCTTCCCAACTAAAACCACTTCTATTGGACCAAATCTGTGTAGTAGGTGCACTGGAAGCGGACATTTCTAATACCGCCCCGGATGCAGTAAACTCACTCCGCATTAAATCGTATTTACCACTAAAATCTTGACTCATAGTCGGTATTTGAACCAAACCTTCTTTCTCATAGCCTATGGGACGGTTTTTGGCAAAGTTTATTTGTTGCATTACGATTACCGTACCAATGATAAATGCTACGGAGACCGTAAACTGTAGCACCACCAATATTTTTCTAGGTAAACCTGCATGTTTTCCGGTAGTCATCGTGCCTTTCAGCACGTCTACAGGTTTAAAAGAAGACAGATATAGGGCAGGGTAGCTTCCAGCAAGTAGGGAGGTCAACAGGACAAATATGAATGAAGTAATCCAAAACATGCCATTGCCCCACGGGAAAACCATTTCCTTTTTAGCCAAATTGTTGAATCCGTCTAGGGATAAAAGAACTATAAGAACAGCAATGCCAAAAGCAAACAGCACTACCAGAAAAGATTCGCTTAAAAATTGATAAATCAATTGATTTCTTTGTGACCCGATAGATTTTCTAATGCCTACTTCTTTGGCACGTTTCTCTGATCTGGCCGTGCTCAGATTCATAAAGTTTATACAGGCCAATAGCAATACGAAAGCGCCTATTATACTAAATAACCAAACATATTTGATGCGGCCACCGTCCTGCTTACCGTTTTCAAAATTACTGCGTAGGTACCAATCTTTCATTGGGAGTAAGAACAGCTGCGGGTTAAATTCGGCCGCTTCCTCATTAAGGTTTTTCTTGACATCCTTAATGGAGGTCGAAATATCGGTCATATCTGTATTATCGGCAATCTGAACGAACATTTGAAATGAGTTGTTGCCCCATTGGTCTTCAGCATTTTTTATCCACTCGAAAAGAGATAGATATTTCTCCCATGGCATGATGTATTCCAAATCACTGAATGAATTGTTCTTGGGTATATCTTCAAACACGGCCGTTACTTCCATATCATATTGGCTATTGCCTTTTACTACTTTTCCTATGGGGTCTTCATTTCCGAAGAGGGCATTTGCTACGGACTCCGAAAGCATGATGGAATTAATCTTTCGTAGACCATCTTTTTCACCTTTTAAAATATTTAGATCTAGCAGCTCTGGGGCTTCGGCTTGCATGAAGTTTCCATCTTTCGAAAGACTTTTTTCGCCATAATTCAAATAGACAGAATTGTTCCAAGAAGACATGACAATATGTTTGAATTTATCATTATGCTTATCTCGAAAGGCCATTTCCAAGGGTCTTGGAACGGCATTATTGGTGCCAGTTTCGCCATTGAATGTTTGTGATTGAACTACTTGTGCAATACGCTCGTTTTTCTTGAAATAATCGTTGTACGAGAGTTCGTCGTTTACCCAAAGACCAATAATTAACGTTACCGCCATACCTAGGGCCAGACCACCAATATTAATAGCGGAATAACCCTTGTTTTTCAAGAGGTTTCGCCAAGCGATTTTAAAATAGTTTTTAAGCATGATTTTAGTTTTTTGATTGGATTGATGATGTTATTCTGTACGCAAGCTTTTTACTGGGTTGGTAATGGCTGCTTTAATGCTCTGATACCCCACGGTTAGTATTGAAATTGCAATAGCTAAGACTGCAGCAAGAACGAACACCCACCAAGGAATGTCTATACGATAAGAAAAATCTTCAAGCCACTTATTCATGATAAACCAACCTATGGGAAGAGAAATAAGAATTGAAATAGCCACTAACTTTAAAAAGTCTAAGGACAATTTATAGCTTATTTGAGTAACGCTTGCACCCAATACTTTTCGGATTCCTATTTCTTTGGTTCTTTTTTCTGCATTGAAAGCCGCTAACCCAAACAACCCTAAACAGGCAATAAGAATTGATAAAATGGTAAATATGATGAAGATTTTACCTAAGCGCTGTTCTGCTTTGTAGGTATCGTTAAAAGAGTCTTCCATGAAATAATAATCAAAAGGTTGGCCCGGGGCGACGGTATTCCATACCCTTTCTATACTTACTATAGCGCTTTGGAAATCACCAGCTTCCAACTTAATTGCCATAGCATTTTTGTGTCCTTGTAATTGTATACTAAGGGCCTCAATACCCTCTTTTAAAGTGTCAAAATGAAAATCTTTTACTACACCAATTATGGTAAAATATTGTGGATTTTCATCTCCTAAGCTAGCAGTATACCTTTTCCCCAAGGCATCTTCTGGTGAAAGCCCCATGTGGGCAACGGCAGTTTCGTTTACAATGATATTGGTAGAGTCGTTGCCTACTTCTTTACTAAAACTTCTACCGGCAACGAGTTTAAAATCCATTGTGGAAATGTAATCGTAGTCTGCATTCCAAGTTTGCATGCTAATGGCATTCTCTTGTGTAGAATTACCTTCTTCGGGTTTAAAGGTAGTGTCACTACGATTGGAAGGTGTTGGAAAAAAGCTGCTTAAAGTGGCATTCTTTACAAAACTTAGTTGTTTTACTTCTTCTTTAAAAGAGGTTGCCTTGCTGCCTGCAACATACACATCATTTACAATAAGCACTTGGTCCTTTGAGAAGCCTAAATCCTTACCCTGGATAAATTTGAGTTGCTGGTAAACGATCAACGTGCTTACAATTAAAAAAACGGAAATGGCAAACTGAAAAATTACTAATGAGTTTCTAATTTTTCCACCACCCACACTGCTCTGACCTCCACCCTTAAGGACTTTTACCGGTTTGAATCGAGACATGAAAAAAGCCGGGTAACTCCCAGAAAACAGGCCAAGAAAAATAACGAACCCTATCAAAATTAACCAGAAGGACGGATTCAAAAACGGAATGGAAATATCTTTATCGGCTAATGAGTTGAAAAAAGGCAGTGCAATTAATGCCAATGTCATCGCCAATACGAGAGATAAAAAAGAAACCAACCCTGATTCTACTAAGAACTGTCTAATTAATTCTGACTTATTGGACCCTAAAGTTTTTCTTACCCCTACTTCTTTGGCTCTCTTTAGGGAGTGCGCCGTGGATAGGTTCATAAAATTGACGGCAGCCAAAACGATAAGAAAAATAGCAATAAAAGAAAGAATGTATATACTTTGGATGTCATTATTGGCGCTCACTTCTGCTACCCTATGCGAGTTTAAATGAATAGCTGTTAGCGGAATAGTACTATAGATTAAATAATCTCCAGAAGCTTTTAGTTGTTCTTCGGTAACACCTGGAATAAATTTTTGAACTCCCGGTATTACATATTTTCCTAAGAGTCCGCGTAAAGGAGCTTGGAGGTCGTTAATGTTCGCAGTGGGAATAAGTTTTATAAAGGTTTGATAGTTATTGCTGCCCCAGTTGACAATTTTAGAATCTTCATAACTGGACATTGACATATAAACGGTGTGGTCTCTTAAAAATGAGTTTTGGGGAAAGTCATCAATTACTCCGCTTACAGTATAGGTTTCATTGTTGTTGAGCACTACATTTTGACCGATGGCAGTAAGAGTACCAAAGTGCTTTTCAGCAGCGGATTTGGTCAGAACTAAGGTGTTGGGCCGTTTTAAGGCAGTCTCCTTATCGCCAACTAAAAGGTCAATCCCGAACATGTCAAAAAAGCTGGGGTCTACAAAAGTGGTTTGTTCTTCTTTTGCATTGGCTTCTGCATTTTCTTTTCTTAATAATGCACTGCCCCAAGTCCTAAAACGAGTAACGGTTTCTATCTCTGAGAAGTCGCTTTTAAGTGCCGAAGCTAAAGGGGCAGGGGTAACGGCAAATTCTCTAGCTTCGCCTCCAAACTTAATATCTACATTTACTCTATGAATACGGTCCGCATCCGTAAACATGGTATCATAACTCATTTCGTCATAGATATATAATGAAATAAGCAAAGCTCCAGCCATTCCAATGGCTAATCCAAAGATGTTCAGGAAGGTGAAAAACGGTTGCTTTTTTAGACTCCGCCAGGCAATTTTTATATAGTTTTTGAACATGATTCTCGTTTTTTGATTTAATTGATGACCTTATTCCGTACGCAAGCTTTTTACAGGGTTGGCTATTGCAGACCGAAGCGATTGTATGCCCACTGTTACGATGGTAATGATTAAAGCGAAGCCACCGCTTACCAAGAACACCCACCATTGTATTTCAATCCTATAAGTGAAATTCTCAAGCCATCGGGAAATAAAATAATATGCAATAGGCGAGGCAATGAGAAATGCGATCAATACCAGCTTTACAAAATCTTTTGTTAACAATTGAACGACCGATTGTACGCTGGCCCCTAGCACTTTGCGGATACCTATTTCTTTTTTCTTCTGTTCCGTTACATAGGAGATTAATCCGAACAAACCTAGGCAGCTAATGAAAATGGCCAGTATGGTAAAGGCTATGGAAATAAGACCCAGCCGCTTTTCCTCATCATATAATTTTTCTACCTCTTCATCAACAAACCTGTAATCAAAAGGCACATTACTTACAACAGACTTCCATTGTGTTTCCAAACTGCTTAAAAGGGTATTGTAATTTGTAGTGTTCGTCTTAAGGAACAACCAATTTGGTTCATTTTCCTTATGGAGAAATAAAGGGGCAATTTCATCTTTTAACGAAGCAAAATGGTAATCTTCCGTCACGCCAATTATTCGCATTTCAAAAGTTTCGTCACCGGATCCTTGCATCAATGTTGAGCTAAGGGCTTCTTCTTCCTTAATATCAAATGCACGGAGAGTTGCTTGGTTAACGATGATTTGGTCAACGGTATCTGCAGGGGTGAAATCGCGTCCTTTTAAAAGTTTGATTCCCATAGTTTTAAAATAACCATCGCTTACACCATTCCGTTTTACAACCGTTCGGTCTTCACTATTTCCATTAGGTAAGTAAAAGCCGTTATCGGCTAGTACGATTTCTGATGGCGCATAGTTTCCGCTCGAAACATCAAGCACGCCAGGAATATTTAAAAATGCAGATTTTATAGATTCAAATTTGCTGGAAGCCGCATCGGTGCCAATTCGTAAGGCAATCAGATTATCTTTTGAATAACCAAGGTCCTTTTCTTGAGTAAACCTGAATTGTTGGGTAATTACAATTACAGTAGCCACTAGGCCAATGGATACTACAAATTGAAATACCACAAGGGCTTTTCTAAAATTACCGCTTCCCGATTGTAATATGGCAGAACTTTTCAGTGCCTTTACCGGTTTTATTGAGGATAAAACTATAGCAGGGTAAATGCCTGCGGCAAGACCGGTGAAGATGCCCAGTGCCAAAAGGATAGAAATAATTTCCACTTCATAGAAGTTTAAATAGGTCAAGGATTCTTGCGTAATGTTGTTTACAAATGGCAATAACAGTAGAACTATGGGAATGCTGATTAGTATGGCAAAGAATGACAAGAGCAAAGATTCTCCTAAAAATTGACGCATTAATGCATTTTTTCCGGCACCTACCACCTTACGAACACCAATTTCACGGGCTCTTTTACTTGCTCTTGCCGTACTTAGATTTATGAAGTTAATACAGGCGACCAACTGAATAAAAAATGCTAGACTCAGTAAAAAGTAGAGATAGGTGATATTTGAAATCTTATCAATTTGATGTTTTGTGCCTTCAGAAAATAAATGAATGTCTGCTGCTTTTTTTAATTCTAAATCTTTTTTTCGCATACCTGCATCTGCAATGTCTTTAGCGGCCCTTTCCTGAATGAAGCCCGGCATTTTGCCCTGAAGTGAAATTGCATTGCTATTGGGGAACAATTTTATATAACTGTATACGAAGTTGTTGGTTGCGAAATTGTCAAAATTTTGGACGAACGTACCCATGCCCGGTGTGCTCATACTAACCACATAGTTGGGGTTTAGGTGTGTTTTATTGGCTTTTTCATCAAATACACCTGTAACGGTCAATGTAAGTGCGTCTTCACCTGTACCCCAGATTATGGATTTGTTCACTGCATTTTGGTCTCCGAATAATTTTTGTTTTATATAAGAAGAAAGCACCACTGCATTGGGCTCGTTTAAAGAGGTTAGTTGGTCTCCTTCCAAAAAATTATAATCAAAAACTTTAAAAAAGGTAGAATCGGCCATGTAAACGCGAGGTTCATAATAGGCATCTGTACTCTCCGCAGCACGAACTAACATACTGTAAAAAACATCGGTCAAAACAACCCTTGTCGCTTCTTCTATCTCGGCAAAATCTTCCTTAAGAGCAAAGGCTATAGGTGGAGATGAGGTTGCAGAATGATAGGTTTCACTATTACTGCGCTCTATTTTTGTTTCTACACGGTAAATAGAGTCCATTTCCTTATGGTGTTGATCGTACCCAAGTTGAGCAAAGACATAAAGCAAAATAGTTAAACAGCTAACGGTGCCAAGAGTAAGCCCCAGAAGGTTTATGATAGTCTGCTGCTTGTTCTTTAACAGATTTCTCCAGGCAATTTTTATATAGTTTTTGAACATGATTCTCGTTTTTGGCTGATTACTTATTTATCCGTGATTAAGGGATAAGTTTGGTTGATTAGTTGTTGATTGATGAATAAACTCCTTTACATTATGGCTCCTATGGCCCGGTTTTGGCTTTCGGTTACGATTTGACCATCAAATAGGTTAACTACCCCGTGGGCGTAGTGCGAATCCCTGTCCGAGTGTGTTACCATTACAATTGTAGTTCCCTCTTGGTTGAGTTCTGTTAACAGGTTCATTACTTCAATTCCGTTTTTGGAATCTAGGTTCCCTGTTGGTTCATCGGCCAATATTAATTTCGGATTGGTGACTACCGCTCTGGAAATTGCCACACGTTGTTGTTGACCTCCGGACAATTGCTGAGGAAAGTGCTTTTCCCTATGGGCGATTTTCATTCGTTCTAAAACTTCGCGTACTTTCTGCTTACGTTCCGCTTTACCCATTTTTAGATAGATTAAAGGTAGTTCTACATTTTCATAAACGGTAAGTTCATCAATAAGGTTGAAACTCTGAAATACGAAACCTAAATTGCCTTTTCGCAGTTCGGTACGCTGGCGTTCTTTGAGGTTGCTGACCTCATGACCGGCAAATTGGTAGGTGCCCTCGTTGGGGTTGTCTAACATTCCTATGATGTTCAAAAGGGTTGATTTTCCACAACCTGATGGGCCCATAATGGCTACGAATTCGCCTTCTTCTACCTTTAGGTTTACATTGTTGAGTGCTAAGGTTTCTACCTCTTCGGTTCTGAAACTCTTTTTTATATTCTGTATGTGTATCATGATTTGATTGATTTCGTTGTTATAAAAGACTATGTTTTAGTGAAATAGTGACAGTTTATTTTAATATAATTTTTTCCGCTTCACCAAAAGAATCGTAATTGCTGGTTATTACTTTCTCACCGGCTTCAAGACCTTCTAGGACTTCATAGTGTTTTGAATTCTGTTTCCCAATTCTGATATTTCTTTTTATGGCCTCATCACCATCTGCCGTTACAACAAAAATCCATTGTCCGCCAGTGCTCTGAAAAAAGCTGCCTTTAGGTAACAATAAGGCGTCATTGGATTCACCCAATTGCAATCTAATATTGTAACTCTGCCCCGTGCGTATTGTTTCCGGTTTCTCTGCGGTAAATACCAAATCTACTTTAAACCTGCCGTTGCGAACCTCAGGATACACTTTTCTGACCCTCAACGGGAATTGTTTTCCATTCCGCTCCAATACGGCTACAAGTTCTCTTTTAACCCGGTCTATGTAATGCTCATCTATATTGGCTTCAATTTTGTAATCCGTTAGAACATTAATTTGTCCAATACGTTGCCCTTGCGATATATTTTGACCTATTTCGGCATCAAGGAAACCTAGTTGACCATCGGCAGGAGCCCTTACGTTTAAGTGGTCAAGACGTTGGTAGACCATACCCAAAGTTTTCTGCATTCGGTTTAAATCGGCATCAAGCCCCGTTAGGGATGTTTCACGTAGTTCATCATCGTTTTCGGTCTGCATTTTTATAATCTCGAACTGTTTTTTAGAAAGGTCATAGTTCTCTTTTGAGGTCAAATATTCTTCTCTAGAAATCAATTCGTCATCAAATAAAGCTTGGTTCTGTTCAAAATTTCTTTTTAACCGCTGAAGCTCGGTACTAGCAGTGGCCAATGACTTACGGCCTTCCACTTGTCTAGAATCAAAATTGAGTTTAGTGGAACGAAGATCGTTTTGCTTTAAGGCCAAGTTGCTTTCACTCTGTAGGATTTGCTCATAAAGGTTAATATTTTCAAGCTTTAGGATAATGTCTCCTTTTTTTACCGTAGCTCCTTCTTCAATTAGTTTTTCGCTCACACGCCCACCTTCATAAGCATCCATGTAAATAGTTGTGATGGGCGCTACGTTTCCGCTTATAGTAATGTAATCGTCAAATTTGCCATCAGTAACGGTAGCAACAGAAAGTTTTTCTTTATCCGTTCGGAATGTGGAAACCGAATTGGCAAACAGAAATTGATAACCCACAAAAAGTAGCAATAGACCTAAGGCAATATAACCGTAGTGTTTTGCCCGTAACCCTTTTTTCTTTTCTAATTGTATATCCATTATTGTATTAATTATCTTGGTTGATTTGTTCTTGTTTAAGGCTTATTGTATGTCAAAAATGGGCAATCCACGGTAAAAGTCCAGTGTGCTTTTATTGATTTCCGATTGAAGCTTCACCTGCAAATTCTCATTCTGCGCACTAGCAAATAGATTCTTTGCCGTGAAGAGCTCTAAAGCGTTTATGAGTCCCTTTTCATATCTTTTTTGAGCAATGGTGAACGCCAGTTCTTGTGCTTTTACTTTTTGAGAGCTTTGTGTACGCTGCACTTCCAGTGATTCATAGGATTGCACCAACTGTTGGATTGTTTGGAAAACCAGCTGTTGTTGTATTTTAAGGTTATTTTCTGCACGGTACCTTTCAATTTTTTGTTGTTTTATTCTGCCACGAGCAGACCAAATATTACTAATGGGAACATCAAGACTGACACCAATAAATTGAGAGGTGTTATCCTTGAATTGGTCACGAAAGGGAATAGTAGAACCTAAACTATCACGTGTGGTTTCAAAATATCCACTTGCCGTACCGGCAAATAAAGAAAGAGACGGAAATAAAGAACCTCTCTCCGCTGCCAGTTGTTTTTTAGCCGCTTTTACACGCAGCTCCTGTGCTTTTAGAAGGGGCATGAATTCTTGTGCTTCGGCAAATATGGTGTCCGACTGTATGACGCTGTTTGCCTGCGCCACCTGGTTATCAGTTAAATTGTCTTGTATCGTTATTTTGCTGGTTCCTTCTAAATTCATTTCTTGAATTAGTTGTAGTTGGGCATTGGCAAGTTGGTTTTTACTTTGGGTAAGGTTTAATTTATCCGTAAGTAACAAAGATTCAGCTTCATAAAGGTCCGCACCTGCTTTGAGTCCCAATTCAATTTGCCTTGCTACTAGGTCGTAATTGGCTTGTGAGACGGTCAGCTGTTCTTTTGAAATCGCGACCAGACCTTGAAAAAATTTAATATCGTAAAAGGCTTGCATCACTCTAAAAGCAAGAAGATAGCGTTGTTGTAGGTTTTCCTCTTGAGTTGCTTTATAAAGAAACTTGGTGGCCTTAATGGTATTTATTTTTTGGAAGCCCCTAAATAGGTCTACGGAACTTTCTAGGGTGTAGCGGTTCGAAAAGAAATCAGTGGTCACAACATCATTGGTAAAAGGATCTGTGCTACGTCCAAAATTGATGACATAGTTAGTAGATGCGTTTACGGAAGGTAAAAGATCCCGGATAGATTGACGATAAGTTTCCCTGTCCGATGCCGTATTAAGCGTATAGTCCTTTAACTGTAAATTATGCTCTAATGCATAAGCCACGCATTCATCTAACGTATAAGTTTCTTGACCACTTAATTTGGATGAAAGCAAGAGAAGAATAAAAACTAAATATTTAAATAATTGAATCATAATCGTGTTGGTATGCCAAACTTATAACGATTCTCGTGCCAATAATGTAATATACTGATTTTTAAATTTTTATGAATATTATTTTCTATTTGCATAGTTTATGGTGTAAAAAATATGTACAGCAATTGTCAAAATTTTGGACACTGTTTAAAAAGTTTTAAATGCAAGTTGTAGTTTTAAATGAACTTAGTAAAGCCTCTGGTAATCAAATGGTAGATGCAAATATTTTAATTATAGATGATAATAAGAGCGTCCTTAGCGCACTTGAAATTCTATTGCAGTTTGAATACAAAACCATACAGACCATCTCAAACCCGAATCAGATTACATCTTTTCCTGATTTAAAGGAAGTAGATATTGTACTGCTGGATATGAATTTCTCTGCGGGAGTAAACACCGGGAATGAAGGTCTGTATTGGTTGCGTGAGCTTAAGAAAAAGACGCCCCAGACTTCGGTCATAATGATGACAGCCTATGGTGCTGTAGATTTGGCGGTAATGGCATTAAAAGAAGGAGCTTCTGATTTTATTCTTAAACCTTGGAATAACGATAAGCTTTTGGCAACGGTTAAATCTGCATACGAGCTTAGAAAATCAAAGAAGCAGGTTACTGAACTGAAACAGAAAGAAAGTCACCTTAAACAGGTTATCAATCAGAACAAAAATTACATTATAGGTAATTCTAAGGCGTTAAATTCAGTGCTAAAGTTGGTCTCCAAAGTAGCCAAAACCGATGTGAACGTACTGATTACTGGAGAAAATGGTACTGGTAAAGAACTCATAGCACGTGAGCTTCACAAACTTTCAAGTAGGAATAACGAAGTATTTATTTCGGTGGATATGGGTTCAATATCAGAAAACCTTTTCGAAAGTGAACTTTTTGGACATACCAAAGGTTCTTTTACCGATGCCAAAGAAGACAGAGCCGGAAAATTTGAAGCAGCCAACGGTGGCACGCTGTTTTTAGATGAAATAGGAAACTTATCGCTTCAGGCGCAGGCAAAACTATTATCGGCCATTCAGAATAGAACTATTGTCCGCGTGGGGTCCAATAAACCAATTTCAGTAGATATACGTTTGATTTGTGCAACGAACGAGGATTTAGATAAAATGGTCGCCGAAGGACTTTTTAGGGAGGATTTATTGTATCGAATAAATACCATAAGGGTAGAAGTGCCTGCGTTACGCGAGCGTGATCAAGATATTTTGGTCCTGGCGGATTTCTACTTGAAAAAATTCACTTCAAAATATGGAAAACCAGGACTGAGAATGAATCAAGCGGCTCAAGAAAAATTAATGGATTATGGTTGGCCGGGCAACATTAGAGAACTGTTACATACTATTGAAAGGGCCGTTATCCTGTCGGAAGGAAATGTGCTTAAGTCAGAAGATTTTTTGTTGACCAATAAACAAACCGTATCATCCAATTTAAACGGTCCTGCAACTTTAGAGGAAATGGAATTTCTGATGATCAATAACGCGTTGAAGCAAAATGAGGGAAATTACAGTGCAGCGGCGGAACAGTTGGGTATTTCTCGGCAAACGCTCTACAATAAATTAAAGAAAATAGGGAAGTAGGTATGATGAGCAAACATATTTATCTGCAATTAATCGTTCGGGTTCTATTACTTGCGATTACCGCGTTGGCCGTAGGTTTTCTGTTTTTTTATGAAAATTATATATTATTTGCGGTTTTTCTTTTTCTGCTGGGGCTGCAAACCTATTATTTGCTTTACTATGTTAATCAGACCAACAGAAAAATAGCCTATTTTTTTGATGCTATAAAAAATGAGGATTTTACACTGCGTTTTCCTGAAAAGCTTAGCGGAAAATCATTAACGGAGCTTAATCACAGCCTGAACATGCTTAATACCATGGTGCAGGACATTCACCTTAAAAAGCAGGCACAAGAGCATTTTTACCAAGAGATCTTAAAACAGGCGGATATTGGTATTATGACCATTAATCCCAAAGGGCATATTCTGTACGCCAACCCAACAATTGAAAAATTACTCGATTACCATCCTTTAAATCATGTGAAACAACTCCAACAGATAGACGAAAAGCTATACGATAAGTTTGCCGGACTGAAACCTTTTGAAAGTAGCACCCATCAATTCGTCAATGAACGTGAAAAAACAGAATTGGCAATGAAAGCTACGGCGGTGACGGTAGACGGTCAAGAACTCTTGCTGGTGATTGTGCAGGATATTCGTAAAGAGTTGGATGAAAAAGAAACGGATTCTTGGGTGAAACTGATTCGGGTTTTAACCCATGAAATCATGAATACCATTACGCCTATAACTTCAATTTCAGAATCTATTTTAAAGTATTATAAAAAAGGGGAAATGGTTTTGGAAGCTTCGGAATTGCCGGGAGAGCATTTAAAAAGTACGGTGAAGGGGCTTGAGGTTATTCAAGAACAAGGCAATGGTTTAATGAATTTTGTACAGTCATACCGAAAATTTTTAAGCGTACCTGAACCCGATAGAGAACTTGTGCCTGCACAAAACCTTTTGGAAAAAGTAAAGTTGTTGTTAGACGATAAATCTGAAAATATAAAATTTGAGGTAGATGTGGTTCCTAATAGTTTAGAGTTGTATTTAGATCAAAGACAGATATCTCAAGTACTCTTAAATCTGGGTAAAAACGCGAAACAATCGTTGGGTGCTCAAGAGAACGGGGCAATTAAATTTGTTGCCGGAATTAATGAAGCGAATAAAAAATACATTCAAGTATGGGACAATGGTCCAGGAATTCCCCCCGAATTAATGGATGAGATTTTTGTTCCTTTTTTCACTACTAAAAACACGGGAACCGGTATAGGACTCAGTCTTTCCAAACAAATCATGAGATTGCACGGGGGGAGTATACGGGTATTATCAAAAGAGCACACTGTATTCACTTTGACTTTTGATTAAAAAATCAGAGAATAATTAACCCAACTCTTTAAATGGGTCCCAAAAGTGCTTTTCAAAATCTATGATTTGATTGTCAACCACCTTTATGCCTTCATTTTCTAAAAGCTGTTGCATTAGGTTGGTGCCATCAAAATGATGTTTTCCCGTTAGCAGTCCTATTTTATTTACCACACGGTGCGCAGGTACTTCTGGCATACTCCCTGCTCCGTTCATTGCCCAGCCCACCATTCTTGCACTTCTGGCGGCACCCAGATATTTGGCTATGGCGCCATAAGACGTAACACGCCCTTCAGGTATAAGCGCTGCCACCTCGTATACTTTTTGAAAGAAGTTTTTGTTCTCAGGTTTCATTAGCGAAATATAATTCTTAGAATGGTAATAATCAATAGAACCAACATAAGGGCACTGAGGATATAATTGCTATTCTGCGAAAACCGGTTTGATTTATGTTCTAGCTTATTGAAATAAACGGTATACATATAAAGCACGGTAAAAGTGCCCGAGCCCGCTGCTAGAATAAATACAAGAATATCCCAAACCTGAAATTTTATCCAGCCGGAAGCGTTCCACATAATGTTCAGTCCGCTATAATAGGGTATGGTCAATAAATTTAACGCGGCCAAAAGTACACCCTTAAAAAAACTGTTCTTTTTACTAACCTTTACGGTTTTTATTTTTTTTGTTTTGTTCTTCTTGGCTGCAATAAAAAAGTATACCATAAAAAAAGCGAAAACCACTACCGCAATTTTAAGAAGTATATCTACAACTTCAGGGTTTTTATGCAGGAATTTTGAGATGTAAACGGCTATGGTTGCCTGTAGAATGACCATTATGGCTACTCCCAAGCTAAAAATAATTCCGTTTAGTTTACCTTTTTCTACACTGACCTTTGCGGCGTTCATATTCAAAAGACCAGGAGGCACTGTGGCCATGAAAGCTGCGGAAAACGTAGCAAAAAAAAGTATCAAAAGATGTTGCATGGACTAGTGTACCTTGAATTGGATATAGGTAATGGGTTTGCCTTTTTCAAGATACTGCTTTTCATAGAAAGTCTGAAGTTCTAGAACCTCTTTTGGACTACCTTCATTCTTATATACGTCGTGATTGGCATAATTAATTTCTAATCCTAGGCCGTGCAAAAGCCCTAGCGTATAACCGTGCATGAATTCACTATCGGTTTTGAGATGCATAAGACCGTCCGGACGTAGAATTTTCTTGTATTTTGCCAAGAAGCTCTCGTTGGTCATGCGGTGTTTGGTGCGTTTGTATTTTATTTGCGGGTCCGGAAAGGTAATCCATATTTCGGAAACCTCGTCTTTGTCAAAAAGCTCATCAACCAATTCAATCTGTGTTCTTAAAAAAGCCACGTTTTTAAGGTTGTCCTCTAAGGCGGTTTTTGCGCCACGCCATAAACGGGCTCCCTTAATATCTATGCCAATAAAGTTTTTGTTGGGGTCTTGTTTTGCCAAGCCAACGGTGTATTCTCCTTTTCCGCATCCCAATTCCAAGACAATAGGGTTGTCGTTGCCAAAAAAGTCATTCCATTTACCTTTCTTCTCAAACCCTTCTTTTACGGCTTCCCGATTAGGTTGAATGACATTAGAAAAAGTTTCGTTCTCTTTAAAACGTTTAAGTTTGTTCTTGCTTCCCAATAGAATAAAATTAGATTTTTGCTGAGGTAGTGGTCGTGTTCTTGTCTTTCGCTTTTTCCAAAGTAAAAGAAAATTCCGAACCTACGTCTATTTCACTTTCTACATATATCTTTTCTCCGTGTGCCTCTACAATATGTTTTACTATGGCAAGACCAAGACCTGACCCACCTTCACTACGGCTACCGCTTTTGTCTACGCGGTAAAAACGTTCAAACAGGCGTGGTATATGTTGTTTGGGAATACCTTCGCCATTGTCTGTTACGCGTACAATTACTTTGTTTTTGATGAGGTTTTCTACACTTACCTCGGTAGTGCCATTGGTGTGGCCGTATTTAATTGAATTTACCAAAAAGTTAGTTACTACCTGTTGTATTTTTTCCTTGTCCGCAAAGACCATTATGGGTTCATCATACTCCATATCAAAAGTGAGTGTGATTTTCTTCTTTGCAGATTTCATTTCTAAGAGGTCAAAAACATTCTGTATAAGTTCAATAATGTCAAACGGCTCTCTATTAAGATTAAGATCGCCTACCTCTAGTTTTGTAATGAGATCTAGATCTTTAACAATGTAAATTAACCTGTCTACGCCCTTATTAGCCCGTTGAAGATATTTGCGACGCACATTTTTGTCGTTTATAGCGCCATCCAAGAGCGTTTCTATATAGCCTTGAACGGTAAAAAGTGGAGTTTTAAGCTCGTGCGATACGTTACCAAGGAAGTCTTTTCTGTATTCTTCCCTAATTTTTAAGGTGTCTATTTCTACACGTTTGTCTTGGGCAAACTTCCCTATCTCTTCGGTTAGGGTTTTCATATCGGTCGTTATGGGGCCTGTGCTAATAGATGAGGTTTCCAACATGGCAACATCATCATAAATCTTTTTAATACGACGATAAATGAACCTTTCTATTCGTATCTGTAAAACAATGAAGGCAATAGGAAATAGTAGTAGGGCAGAAATAATGATTGCCGTCCAGTCAAAAGAATTGAAAAGATGTAGGAACAATGCCAAAAGCGATACAAATGCCACGGAGATCATAAAAGAAGACCTTAGCGCAAAGCGATATGACCTTCTTAGTTTAGCGGACATAAGAAAACGGTTTTGTTTGTGCCGAAAAAATGGGTATGTATAATCATGGAACGAGTCACCGCCCAAAATTACTACAAAAAAGACGTATAACTTAATTAATAGGCAGACTTAATTAAAGAACAAACTTGTAGCCAACCCCTTTTACAGTCTTAAAATGTTGTTCGCCTATCTTCTCACGAAGTTTTCTGATATGAACGTCTATAGTACGCCCACCAACAACAACCTCGTTACCCCAGACCCTGTCAAGAATAACTTCTCTTTTGAAAACTTTACTAGGTTTGGAGGTGAGTAGGGCCAAAAGTTCAAACTCTTTTCTTGGCAGAACAATCTCTTCGCCGTCGTTAATTATTTTGTATTCCTCTCTGTTAATGATAATGTTACCAACGGTTACAATATCATCTTGTGGTGCGTTATCTTCTTTTAACCTTCTTAATAAGGCCTTTACCTTACTCACCAAAACTTTTGGTCTAATAGGTTTGGTAATATAATCGTCCGCACCAGCATCAAAACCCGCTACTTGAGAGTAGTCCTCTCCACGAGCGGTTAGAAAGGTAATGATTGAATTTTCTAGACCCGCTGTGCTACGAATGGTTTCACAAGCTTCAATGCCATCCATTTCTGGCATCATTACATCTAAGATAATTAAATGGGGTTGTTTCTTCTTGGCCATGGCAACGCCTTCAACTCCATTCTTGGCGGTAAAGACCTGATAACCTTCGGAAGTTAGGTTGTAGCCTACTATTTCTAGTATATCTGGCTCATCGTCAACAAGTAATATCTTAATGTCTTTCTTTTTCATTGGGTCTATAAAGATGGTTAATTCGTCAAAAGTAAAGATAATACCGACATACCAACGTCTCTTAACGTTGATTTAATATAGTAACGTTAACCTAACCTTATTGCAATAAAGGTTTAACATACGCGTAACTCGACTTTTACCTCACGTGGCTTTATTTGCGGTGTTCAAATTGAGTATAACTCGTAACATAAAAATGAAGCTAAATACTAACAAAATGAAAAAATTAATTTTCTCTTTATTGACAATCACGTCATTCGCTATTATCTCTTGTAGTAGTGATGATGGAGGAACAACCCCGACCGATGATGATAATCCAGTGGATCCAGTTGGTGAAGAAATTAGATTATCCGGTATTATTACTGAAGATGAAACTTGGGAAGCTGAGAACATTTACATCTTAGATGGCAAAGTGGTGGTTGACGAAGGTGTTACCCTTACAATTGAGCCAGGAACTATTATTAAAGGTGAGCTTGGTGAAGAAACTCTAGCTTCTGCACTTGTAGTGGATCAAGGTGGTAAGATTATGGCAGAAGGTACTGCTAGCCAACCTATTATCTTTACTTCTATTGAAGATGGTATTGAACAAGGTGAAACTACAGGAACTCTTACTACAGCTACTAAGGGCCGTTGGGGTGGTGTTATCATCTTGGGTAACGCTCCTATCTCTGTAAACGGAGACCTTCAAACTGCACAGGTAGAAGGTTTGCCTGTTGATGAATCTTACGGACAGTACGGTGGTACTGATACAGCTGATGACTCAGGTGTTCTTAAATATGTATCTATACGTCACGGTGGTGTTACAATTGCACCGGATAACGAAATCAACGGATTAACCCTAGGTGGTGTTGGTTCTGGTACGGTTATAGAAAATATTGAGGTAATAGCTAACGATGATGATGGTATCGAATGGTTCGGTGGATCTGTAAACGTTACAAATGCTTTGGTATGGGCACAAAGTGATGATGGTTTTGATACTGATGAAGCTTGGTCTGGAACGCTTACTAACGGTGTAGTTATTATGGAGGGCGAATCTGGTTCAGGTCTTGAGCTTGATGGTCCTGCAGGTAGTGCTGCTACTGAAAGTACTGCTTTCACCATGACAGGTATTACACTTATAGGAAACGGAAGTACTAGCAAGTATGCAGATCTAAGAGACGGAACACTTGTTAACCTTAACAATGTTTTGGCCTATGGTTTCTCTGAAGGTTCTACTGTAAATATCGCTGATGCCGATACTGCTAAAGAGCTTACTGATGGTCGTATCACTTTTGCTAACTGGGAAATGGTATTGCCAGAAGGAAGCACTATTGCAGATGTTTTAGCTGGTGATGATATTGCAGAAGGAGACGAAACTAAATTTACTGATAACGCTACGGCTGTTGGAACAGGAACTACAGGTGCTGATTTAGATGCATTTGCATGGACTGTAGCTGCTAGTGAACAAGCTATTGCTGTTACGCCACAAGGAACTACGATTACAAAATCAGGTATTCTTACTTCGGACGAAACTTGGACAGCTGATAACATTTATATCTTAGACGGTAAAGTTGTAGTAGACGAAGGTGTTACTCTTACAATTGAACCAGGAACTATTATTAAAGGTGAGCTTGGTGAAGAAACTCTTGCGTCTGCACTTGTAGTGGATCAAGGAGGAATGATCATGGCCGAAGGTACTTCTGATAAACCAATTATTTTTACTACAGTAGAAGATGGAATCGTTCAAGGAGAAACTGCAAGCACGCTTACCACTGCCACTAAAGGCCGTTGGGGTGGTGTTATCGTTCTTGGTAAAGCACCAATCTCTGTAAACGGTGATATTGAGACTGCTCAGGTAGAAGGTTTGCCTGTTGATGAATCTTACGGACAGTACGGTGGTACTGATGCAGCAGATAACTCTGGTGTTCTTAAATATGTATCTATACGTCACGGTGGTGTTACAATTGCACCGGATAACGAAATCAACGGATTAACCCTAGGTGGTGTTGGTTCTGGTACGGTTGTAGAAAATATTGAAGTAGTTGCTAACGATGATGACGGTATCGAGTGGTTCGGTGGGTCTGTAAACGTTACAAATGCTGTAGTATGGGCACAAAGTGATGACGGTTTTGATACTGATGAAGCTTGGTCTGGAACGCTTACTAACGGTGTAGTTATAATGGAAGGTGAATCTGGTTCAGGTCTTGAGCTTGATGGTCCTGCAGGTAGTTCTGCTACGGAAGCTACGGCGTTCACTATGACAGGTATTACACTTATAGGAAACGGAAGTACTAGCAAGTATGCGGATCTAAGAGACGGAACCCTTGTTAACCTTAACAATGTTTTGGCTTATGGTTTCTCTGCAGGTTCTACAGTAAACATTGCTGATGCTGATGCAGCTAAAGAACTTACTGATGGTCGTATCACTTTCTCTAACTGGGAAATGGTTCTTCCTGAAGGTACTACTGTTGCTGATGTTTTAGCAGGTGATGATATTGCACAAGGTGATGAAACTAAGTTTACTGACAACGCTAATGGTATCGCAGCTGCAGCTGATGCTTCTGAAGGTGTTGGTGCTGATCTATCTGCTTTTTCATGGGCATGGTCTGCTGGTGAATTAGAATAGTTGCAACGCACTAGAAGAATATAAAAAGAAAAATGTCCAAAGGCTTTGATTTTAAGCCTTTGGACTATTTTGTTAATAATTGAGCACTATATAAATTAACATAAAATGCTGAAAAAAATACTCTTTGCAACTACCCTTGTTCTCGCACAATGGTGTTTTGCTCAAACCGGGACCATATCAGGGAAAATGATGGACGGTGAGTTTAATGATGTACTTCCGTTTGCCAATATCTTGATAAAGGGAACCACCATAGGAAGCTCCTCCGATTTTGATGGGGTGTATGCCTTGGAGGTTGAGCCCGGTAAGTACACAGTTTCGTTTTCATATATTGGTTACACATCCAAAGAAATTACCGATGTAGTTGTTGAAGCTGGTAAGGCTACTGAAGTGAACGTAACACTTCAGCCTGCTTCCGCTCAGTTAGATGAAGTAGTTGTGACAACTACAGTAAGCAAGAACACGGAAGCATCGGTTTTAAACCTTCAAAAAAATTCGGTTAACCTTATGGATGGGTTATCGTTAGAGGCTATAAAAACTACTGGGGCTAGTAATATTGCCTCGGCTATTAAGAGTGTACCAGGGGTATCGGTGCAAGAAGGAAAATATGTGATTGTAAGAGGTTTGGGGGATCGTTATACCAAATCTATTTTAAATGGAATGGATATACCAGGTTTGGATCCGGATAAAAACACGGTTCAGATGGATATATTTCCTACCAATATTCTAGAAAATGTAATCGTTCTAAAATCTGCCGCAGCGGAATTGCCTGCTGATTTTACCGGGGGTGTGGTAAACGTGGTTACCAAAGATTTTCCTGCTCAGAAACAGATGTCTTTTTCTGCGTCTGTGGGTTATAATAACAATATGCACTTTAAAGATAATTATTTATCCTACGAAGGTGGTGGAACTGATTTCCTTGGTTTTGATGATGGTACAAGAGAGTTGCCTATTTCTAAACAGGCGGTTATTCCAAGCCCATCTTCTTCGGAGAATGAAAATTTAGAGGGTATTACACGTTCTTTTGAAAAAACTATGGCCACGGAACGGCAAAATTCGAAACCCGATTTTAGCCTAGGTTTTAGTTACGGAAATCAATTTGACGTAGGTGATAACAAACTTGGTTTTATTGCATCTTTAGATTATAAAAACACCACTACTTTTTACGAGGGCTTTGAAAACGGTATCTACCAAAAAAACCCTGAAAGTGATGTTAACGAACTACGTTTTGATAGAAGGCAAGAAGGGGATATAGGTTCTAATAACGTATTGGCATCTATTTTAACGGGCTTGTCTTATAAAACGGGCAAATCTAAGTACCGTTTAAACTTTCTTCACATTCAAAATGGAGAGTCAAGAGCGGCACTTTATGATCAAGAAACACAAATTTCCAATTCTATTGAAGTAGTTAAGGATAACCTTGAATATACACAGAGTTCGGTAACTAACTTATTGCTTTCTGGTAAACATACGTCTGAGGATGCTTCGTTTGTTACAGAATGGAGTTTGTCACCCACTTTGGCCAAAGTTCATGATAAGGATATAAGGTTGAGTACTTTTATTGTTGAACCTAATGGTTTCTCTATAAGTCCTGATGCTGGTTTTCCTCAACGTCTTTGGAGAAATCTTGAAGAAACCAATGCTGTAGGAAAAATTGATTTTTCTAAGAGTTATGAAATGTTCGGCAACAAGTCTATGTTGAAATTTGGTGGTCTTTACAGTTACAAGCAAAGAGAGTATGATATTCAAAACTATAGAATTCGTTTCTTTGATTTTACAACAGCGGACCTAAACGGTGACCCGGATTTAATTTTGGCAGATGAAAATATATGGAGCTTGGATAATAATTCTGGATCTTATTTTAGCGGTAACTTTCAGCCAGCTAACAACTACGATGCAGAACAGAATACCATTGCGGCATATCTTTCCAATGAGTTTAAATTTTCGGAGAAGTTCCGTGCTATCCTTGGCTTAAGAGCTGAGCAGTTTACAACGTATTTTACAGGTCAAAACAATACAGGTAGTGAAATCTATGATAATGAAAAAACCATAGATGAACTTGATTTCTTTCCTTCTGCAAATTTAATTTACGGATTTAAGGAAAATATGAACTTTAGAGTTTCATATTCAAGAACTACGGCTCGTCCAAGCTTTAAAGAACTTTCAGTAGTTCAAATTACAGATCTTTTAACGGGTACACTTTTCATAGGTAATTTAGATTTGGTTCCTACCTATGTTGATAATTTTGACTTCAGGTATGAGGTTTTTGGAGACAGGGCTCAGATGTTGGCTTTCAGTAGCTTTTATAAAAAACTAAAAGATCCTATTGAGATAGTAGCTTACAGTAACGTAGCGCCTAATCAGATTACGCCTCGTAATGCCCCTTCTGCTGATATATTTGGATTAGAATTTGAAGCGCGTAAGAATTTTGGATTTATTTCTGAGTCACTTAGTAACTTAAGCGTAAACTTAAATGTCTCTGTTATTGATTCTAAAATTGAAATGGCAAAAGGTGAGGACCAAGAATATGAAACTAGACTTGCTTTTGCTAGAGATGGTGAAACAATTGAAGAAACGAGAGAGCTGCAAGGGCAATCTCCTTACCTAGTAAATGTGGGTATAAACTATAATAACAGGGAAACTGGATTTGAAGCCGGAGCATTTTTTAACGTTCAGGGCAAAACGTTACAAGTTATTGGTTTTGGTCAAAATGCTGACGTTTATACGCAACCTTTCAATAGTTTGAATTTCAATATATCTAAGGCCTTTGGAGAGGAGCAACGCTCTAAAGTAAGTTTTAAAGCGAACAACATTCTTGGTGATGATCGTGAAAGTCTTTACGAATCTTTCGGAGGAATTACAAACCGTTACTCTTACAGGGATCCGGGTGTATCATTCTCTTTAGGATATAGCTTATCATTTTAAATTTTTGGACACAGTATCATTTAAAAACCCCGCAATTGCGGGGTTTTTTATTTCCAATTAAACTGTAGGGTTTTAAACTGTTTCTAGACTTTTATGTAAATCTTCTTTTTATCCAACCAAAGGCCTATACTCCAACAAAAGAGCATAAAAACCAGAGCAAAGGCTAGAGAACCAAAGTAAGGACCGATCCAACTAAAACCTTTTTCGTACACATAGCTATAAAGTGATTGCTCACCATTAACCCGGATAAAGAGAGCGCCAATAGCTACATATTCCGAAAGTAGATAAATGAAAAGCGGGTTCTTCCCAAATACCTCAAAGAAATTGTAATTAACGGGTTTTTTTACAAAGTCTATGGTATAGACAAGTACGGATAACACTACAATGTCTAGACCCACGGTAAGTGTTACAAAAGAGCTTGTCCATAATTTTTTGTTTACCGGGAAGCCTAAATCCCATAGATAGGCAACCACCAATAGACCGGCACCCATCAGTAGCATTTTTGCCAGCTTCTCGTAATTCATGCCGCCATCAATAATATATTTTCCAATAAGATAGCCTACCAAGACGTTACAAATGGAAGGCAGCGTGCTCAAAAGTCCTTCCGGATCAAACGGTATACCATTGCCTATATATAGATGACTATCACCTAGTATAAGACGGTCTACGGTTCTGGCAAAGTTTCCTTCAAGGGTATAGTCGCCAAATGCGGCCAACAGTCCCCAATAGCTTAGTAACAAGATAACCGAAGCTATGATCAGTTGCCTATTGGTTAAAAAGTATATCATCACGGCCCCAATAAAATAACATAAAGCTATGCGTTGGAGTACCCCAAGAATGCGTGTTTCACTAAACGGTACGGCAGCAAGGTTACCGGTTTCTGTCCAGGAAACAAACGGGATCCAGTACATGATATACCCGAGTAAAAAAATAATCAAGGTGCGCTTCGCTATTTTTTTGAATACTTCGGAGAAAGGTTTGTCTCCCCATTTGGTCTTTACAAAAGCAAAGGCGTTACCTACTGCAAATAAAAACGAGGGAAAAACCAAATCGGTAGGTGTAAAGCCATGCCATTTGGCGTGTAACAGAGGTGAAAAGGTAGAGTTCCAGTCGCCAGGGGTATTTACAATAATCATTAGGCATACGGTCAATCCCCGGAATACATCGAGCGCTTTAAATCTTTTCATGGTCGGTTACTTTTAGTTATCCCCTAAGTTAAGCGCTTTAATTATTTTTTCAAATACATCGCTGTTTTCGTAGGTGCCTTGAAAATATTGGGAACGGGGCCCATACGCAAATATCGGCACCATTGTGGCCGTATGATCATAGGTTGTAAAAGTTCCTTCAATAATACTTTCCTTTAAATTGCCCTGTGGAATGGAAAAACCTCCGGTTTCGTGATCTGCAGTAACTATTACTAAAGTATTTCCAGAAGTGTCTGCAAATTTTATAGCTTCGGTAATGGCCCTGTCAAAGTCAATTCCTTCGGTAACTATACCACCAACGTTATTGCGGTGCCCGTTGCTATCTATTTGTGCCGCTTCCACCATTAAGAAAAATGGTATTTTCTTGGAGTTTAAAAACTCAATGCCGTTTGTTGTTGCTTCGGCTAAGGCATTGCCCCTTCCGTTTAGTACGCCGGGAACACCTTCCACGGAAAGAAAATGTCCTAATTTATCAGCTGTATTAGCCCCGATCTCATTGATGTTTTTTACAAGGGTGAAATCTGTCTTTTTCCAATCGAATTCAAAATCTTCAGAACCACCACCTACAAAAAGAGAAAGTTTACTTTTCAATAGGTCATTGGCAATAAGCTCCGTATCAGAACGGTCTTTTTGATGGGAGAAGAACGAGGCTGGTGTAGCTCCGGTAACATGGTCAGTAGTAATTACGCCCGAAACAAAATTGTGTTTGGAAAGAAATTCGGGCATGTTTTCAATGGGTTCTCTATTAGGGTTTAAACCAATAGCTCTATTGTAGGTCTTGGTGCCAGTAGCTAAAGCAGTACCTGCAGCAGCAGAATCTGTGGTAAAATCATCTGAAGATTGGGTTTTTATAAAACCGATACTTTTTAGTTGAGATAGGGTCAACTCACCTCCATTGGCCAAAACAGCCGATGAAATCTGGTTAAGGCCATTCCCATCTCCAATAAGGAATATCACATTCTTTATAGGCATGTCTTTTTGGTCCGTAGCATAGGTTGGTTTATATACTTCCGATTTAATTTCATTTTTATAGGTGCGCTGTTCCAATGTGTTTACATACGTAGTGGCCTTATGCGGCATATCCGTATTTATAATGTCTACGCCTAGATCAGAAAATGCTTTCCAGGCAGTTTTGGAATCTGGTGTGCCCCAGAAGCGGAAAGGTTTTTTTAGTGCATGTGCTTTTTTAATGGCTCCGGAGACTTTTTTATAGTCTTCCTCAGTAAGTCTGCCTTTTCCGTTCCATTCCGAAAAGTTTTTGAAGCTAACACTTATAAAAGCTACTTTTTGCCAATCATCAGAAGCTAGGTTACTTTCTAATTTTTGATGGTCAAAATAAATAAAGTGGGGATAGGAATCATATGTTTTGGCATCGGGCCTGTGCCCGGAAATGACGATTTTTATATCGGGTCTGGTGGTGATTTCAGGGTATTTTTTAAGAACTGCTAGTATCTTTTTTAACGTAGGTTCAGCATCTGATTTAATGTCTAACATGAGCATAAGGCCGGATGGGTCGCCAATGTTGTTTTCTATGGCGTATTTTAAAGGCTCTAAGTAAAGGACCTGTAAGGTGTTGCCTTCAATGATTTCAGCTTCGGTATGGGTGACATTTAGTTTTCCGTTCTTCAAAAAGACATCGGCCTCAAGAATATCTAGTCCGTTGGCATAAGCCTTCCAAAACGGGACGCTTTGAAGATAATCGTTATGCGAATGAATGAGTGTTTTCCGGTCTTCTTGTGCGGATAAAATCACAAGGCTGAAAAGTGCGATTAAAATGGTAAAATGGATTTTAAATCTCTGCATGGGTTGAAATTGAAAAAAGGGCGCTCCATAAGGTAGCACCCTTTTAGTGAAAAAACTAAACTAACTAACGAACTATTTTTAATGTTACCATCCTTTATTTTGGGGGATTCCAGATGATTCAATAACTGTACTTGGTATAGGCCAAACGTGCATGTAGGAAGCGTCAAAATTTCTAGCCGGCCAAACAATCTCTGAGGTGTACGGAGAGTCCGGGTTGGAACGATCTGTATAAATACGGCCGTATATTGGCTCAGCATAGGTAGCAGCGGCATCTCCCCAACGTACAAGATCAAAATGTCTGTTGGCAAATTCGCCGGCCAATTCTACTCGTCTTTCATGTTTTAAATCCTCCATAGTGGCATTGGTAATTGCAGGAAGACCCGCTCTTTCACGAACCATATTCAATGGGGCATCACCATTTTTTCCATCCATAATTAATGCTTCGGCTTTCATAAGTAAAACTTCCGCGTAGCGCATTAGTGGAACATTGTATACTGTAGATGGGTCATCTCCATTACTGTTCAGATAAGTTCCGATAGGATTTTCGAACTGGAACTCATACATGTATTTGTTGAATTGAAACCCGGATAAAGAGTTCTCCGATTGGTATCTTCGGTCTTCTCCGAAAAAGGTAAAGTCATCGCCAAAATTTAAAATGGTAACCGCCTTTCTAGCATCATCTGCTTCAAACTCATTGTACAATCCTTCGGAAGGCGTATAATAGCCCCAGCCATTATATTTACCCCAACCCTTGTTCTCTAGCATAACACCGGTTAGAATGCTGCCTTTGTCCACTCCGGAGTTTACGGACCAAATATATTCGCTGGTCCAATTGTTTAAATGACTGTGCAGTTCTCGGTAATCTTGTGATGGATTGCCCGTGTTGATCAATGCTCTGCCAGACCCGCTGTTGGTAACGGCATCCACATGTTTCACCACCTCGGCATATCTAGAAGCATCATATTGTGCCCAGTAGAGGTTGGTTTTTGCCATGTATGCCAATGCAGCATCTCTATGAGGGCGGCCATAATTTTCGGAAGAATAGTCGGTAAACAAGGGCAGTAATTCGGCAGCTTTCATTAAATCTGCTTCTATCTGCTTGTAATTTTCGACAACACTTGCCGGTCTTGAGTAGCTACCGGGTTCATCGTTCATATTCTCTTCCGTAATGATGGGGACACCCCCGTTTTCTCCATTATCTCCATAGGTATGGGCTACCCAGAAATAACTGAAAGCACGCATAAAATAAGCTTCTCCTAAATATTGGTTTTTTAGGGTTTCGCTAATATCCATATTGGGTACATTTAGAATAACATCATTGGCACGACGTATTACTTTATAGCTATTGGGGTAGCAAGTTGAGGTGTAACCGCCTTCGCCACCGGTGATATTAAAGTCTTTGATATTATCTGCAGAAGCTTTAATACGACCCGTAATCATATCGTCCGAAGCGTTAATGTACCAGAAGAAACCTCTAGAGAACATCTCTTGGTCGGTCATATAGGCGTACATACTGTTCACCGCTTCCGAGGCATCTTGCTCGGAGGTCCAAAAGTTGGCGTAAGATGTGCTTCCAAGCGGACTTACCTCTGTGAAATCGTCTGAGCATGTAATGAGGTTTAGACCTGCTAGACCTACTACCAAACTCATTGTTTTTATTCTATTGAATTTCATTTTTTAGTTTTTTTTTGGTTAGAGCGATAATGATAAACCTGCAGTGATGGTTCTTGATAATGGATATCGTGCAACATCTAATCCTTTGCCACCAACCTCAGGATCAATACCTGTATAATCCGTTATCGTAAATAGGTTTTCTGCTGAAATGTAGAAACGTAGAGATGAGCCGGGCAATAGGGAACGCATAATACGGTCATCTACAGTGTAGCCCAACGTAACATTTTTCATTCTTAAATACGAAGCGTCTTCAAGATACCAGCTAGAGGCCAAGCCAAAGTTCTGGTTGTCATCTTTTGTTGACAATCTAGGTGTTGTGGCACTGGTATTGGTAGTGGACCAAGCATCAAGCACTCTGTTGTCTAGATTGTAACCTGTTAATGAAGCGTTATAAGTAGAGAATTTATAGCCATTGAAAACTTCAACACCAGAAACTCCTTGGAACAGCATACCTAAATCAAAGTTTTTATAATTTAGGTTTAAACCGAAGTTGTATGTGAAATCTGGTTGGTAGCTATCGTAGAACACTTTGTCATTGTCATCTATCTTACCATCATTATTGCTATCTGCAAATTTGAAATCTCCTGGCTGTGCGTTAGGCTGTATTAAGTTACCCTCTTTTGTATGGGCGTCAATTTCTGACTGATTTTGAAATATACCCAATTGAGGAACTACATAAACGGAATATAATGACCTTCCTACTTCGGAGCGGTACGGTCTAAGTACACCTCTTACATTATCCGAATGTGCAATAAAATCAATACCACTGCTGTTGTATCCATCTAAGTTTACCAATTCATTGTCCAGCACACTGGTATTGGCATTGAGGGTGAAATCTAAGTCGCCGACCTTGTTGGAGTAGCTGGCCGAGATTTCAAAACCATTGTTTTTAACCTCTCCGCCATTCACGTCTGCAGCGCTTGTACCTTGGTGTAAATCTTCAAGCCCTGGCAATATCATGCCTTTGGTGTTTTTTTCGAAATAATCAAAAGTAAGGCTCAGAGTATTATTGAATAGTGCAGCATCAAGACCAAAGTTGATGGATTCCGAAACTTCCCAATTAAGGTTTGGATTGGATTGTTTTCCAACATACGAACCTTTGTCGTCAAAAGAAGCATCTTCTCCAATGGTAACAACAGTGGTATTCAAAGGAACATCAAATGAATAATAGCCTACCGAATTAATATTTCCTATTTGTCCCCAAGAAGCTCTGAATTTTAGATCATTAATAGCTCCAACATTAAAGAAGGACTCATCTGATAATCTCCACCCAACTGTTGCGGATGGAAAATTGTCCGCTTGGTTATTGGCGGCAAGTCGTGAGGTCATATCTCTTCTGATACTTCCAGAAATAAAATAACGGTTCTTGTAATTGTACATTACCCTGCCTATGGCGGAGGTTAATGCATCTTCATACACTTCTGTTGTTGGATTTCTAATCACGGAAGCATTGGATAGATACTGGTTAAATGCCTCTTCATTACTGAAGCCTTCGCCTCTGCTGGATAATTTTTCAAAATCAGTATGCTGAGAAGAATAAATGGCCGTTACATCTAGATTATGGTCTCCAAATGATTGTTTGTAGCTCAGCTGATTGTCCCATACCCAACGGTTTGTTGTGGCGTTAGACTGATCCAGATAATTGTTAGGGTTGGAACGGCCTAACTCTGGTACTCTAGGCTGAAACCTTTTGTACTCTGTATTGGTGTAACTGTAGGAGTAATTGGTCTTAAAGGATAGTCCGTTTATAATATCGTATTTTAAAAATACGTTGGCATTTAAAAAGTTGGTAGGTGAGGTGGTGGTTGGCCGCAACAATAACGCCAATGGGTTGTAGACATCTCCATAAGCTCCTGCAAATTGCGATAATTCTTCTGGTGCTACACCGGCAAAACTACCATCTGCATAACGTGTGGGGGACGCAGAAGGCATGTAAATTGCGTTGATGATCGTTCCTGAGTACGGATTGTCCGTATTGGTTCCTACAGCTTCGGAGCGTGAGAAATAAACATTCTCTCCAATCTTTATTTTATCCGAAAGGTCAAAATCCGACTTCACCCTAAAATTATACCGTTCTGAGCTGGTGCCTTCCAAAAGACCGTTTCTTTTGGTATAGCCAAATGAGGTTAGGTAGTTCATGCTTTCTCCCGCACCGCTAATATTAACATTGGCATTGTTCATTCCCGCTGGGCGAAAAATAGCATCTACCCAATTGGTACGGTTTACTTGTCCGTAAGGGTTTTGTTCGGCGTCATGTGCGGATTGTCTAGGTGTACCTGCGTTATCTGCAGCTGTATTGTATACATTGGCTTGCTCTTGTGCCGTAAGTGGTGTAGGCAAATTAGTGGCTTCTTGGATACCACCATAGTAATCTACAGTAATGCGAGGTTTTCCTATTTCACCTTTTTTGGTCTGGATAACAATAACACCAGATGCCGCTTGCGCGCCGTAAATAGCTGCTGATGCCGCATCTTTAAGAACGGAAACCGAAGCAATATCATTAGGGTTAATGGCCGGACCATAGTAAGGAACACCATCTACAACCGTAAGTGGTTGCTCATTGGCGAAAGTTCCCAAACCACGTATAACTACGTTACCGCTAGAGGTGGGGTCACCACCTTGACTAAGTACCGTTACCCCCGCAACGTTACCTTGCAAGAACTCCGTAATGTTGGCAACAGGTCGTGAGGCAATGCTCTCCACGTTGTTGACCGTTGCAATTGCTGTGGTTAAATCACCTTTTCTAGAAGAACCGTAGCCAATAAGAACTACTTCATCTAAAAAACTAGCTTCTTCACTTAAAGCTACATTTAGGGTTTGATCTCCTGAAAAAGGTATTTCCTTACTGGCAAAACCTAATGAAGAGAAAACCAATGTTCCGCTTTCTTCTGAAATGTTTATAGTAAAGTTACCGTCAAAGTCTGTGGAGGTTCCTATTTGATTACCTCCTTTTAATATAATGGATACAGAGGGAATTGGCATCCCGTCCATTTCGGAAACTACCGTTCCCTTTACTGTTACTTGCGAATAAGAAAAGGAAATACATCCTAATGCTATTAGCAGAACTAAGTACACTTTTTTCATTTAGTTGATTTTTTTAGAATTGGATTACCGTTCAAAAGTAGATGGCGGCATTGCTTAACCAGATGAAAAAAGAATCACAAAGGTGCACTTATGACTCACAAAAGGGGGTGAATGGTTTCTTTTTAGTGCACTTTTGTTACAATAATTATAGCGTAACCTTGTGATAATATGCTGATAACATTAAACCTTTGAGGTTTTTGCCCGATATTCTTTTGGGCTACACTCAAAATTTTTCTTAAAGAGGCGGCTAAAGTATTTGGGATCGTTAAAACCACATTCCATACTTATTTCTGAGATGTTCAAAGTGTGGTTTTTGAGAAGATATTCTGCTTTTTGCAGACGTAGTTTTATAATCACGTCAGAAGGAGATTGTTGCAACACTTCCTTAAAAGCTCGATAGCATTTTATTTTCGATACAAACAGCATTTCCTTTAGTTTTTGAACGTTGAAAGAAGGGTCGTTCAGGTTCTCATTGATAAGGTTCAATGCCTTTTTTACCAATTTTTCGTTCACGGATAAAGTTTGGTCTTCAGTAAACGGGGTTTCAAAAAACAGGTGTTTAGATGAATTGTTGGCGTATTTTTTTCTTACGGATAAAAGTTTGGTAAGCTTACTTTGGATAAAAGACTTGCTTACAGGTAATTGTATAAAGGCATCCACGCCCAGCTCAGTGGTCTGTAGACGTAAAGAATGGTCAATATCTTCTGAGATGTATAGTATAGGCAGCGTAATTTGTACACCGTTGTGCTTGGTAAGGTGAAAGAGTTTCACCAGCTGTTCGTCAATAGGTACATTGTACAGTATTAAACAGTGGATATCAACATGTTTTATGGCCGAAGCAATTGCTGCCGTAGTTCGCTCAAATACCAAATTGTTTTCCTGGTGATCAAACAATTGAAATGCAGGTAGGTAATCATTATCATTACAGAAGATAAGGATGTTATTTTTATCGGAGGGTAGTTTTTCGTTCAGGTCTAAATGCTTCCAGAGCACTTCTTCAATCTTATTAGAATCAGTATCCACCACATTTATGGGTAGATGTACGGTGATCGTTAAGTTGTTCTCATGGCTCACCGTAAGAGTGCCCTCCATAGCCGTTAAAAGGGTGTTTGCCGCTCTAAAATACGGACTGTAATGCTGTATGCTAAAAAAATTATCGATTAAGACTTTACTGTCGGACTCCACATGGAGTTCAAGAGACTCTTTTGTTATTACGCTTACTTTTAGATAACTGCCTTTGGAAATGTATTTTAAGATATCGTTAAACAGATATTTGAAAAATAGTTTAAATCGTAGAGAATCTAATTCAACCCATTGGTTTTCTATAGCCAGTGAATAGTCCAGATTTACCTTGGATTTTTTGGCCTGTACCGAAAGTCCGTCTATAAGAGCTTTTACCGTCTGCTTTATTTTGGTGGCCGATTTTTTTAATTCGCCAATATCTTTAGAATTGGTAAGGTAGTCCCACTCAGAAAGCAATGTGATCAGTTTACTGGATTCGGCATTGATGTTCAGTTTTGCACTTTCATCTTCAATAAGAGTTTTAGAGTTTTCAATTATTTTAGAAACAGGTTCTTTAAACTCGGACAGAACAAAGGTCTTGAACTTTTCAATTTCAAAATCTTCATTCTTTAATTGATGATAGGAGTTTAGCAGTTCTTCTCTCTGGCGATTTATCTCCTTGTTCTTTTCATCCAGTGTCTGGTTTACTTTAATTAAGCGTTCCTTTTGCCGGTTAATGGTATCGGTTCTTTCTTCTATTTTTAGTTCTAGTTCTCTCTGGTTTTTTGCTATGTTCCTATTTCTGGTTAAAACCCAAATCGTGAAAGTGGTAAGTGAAGTAATTAGCAGTAGAATATAGAACCAAGTGGTTTTGTAAAATGGTTTTTGGATTATTATAGGTATACTGGAAATGGCCAGGTCATTGGCCAAAGAATTTTTGACTTCAAATTTATATTCCCCATCGGGGATATTTGTATATTGAATAGGATTGTTCTTGAACGTTTGAAAACCGTTGTCATAGCCCGATAGTTTATATAGGACCTTATTGTTTGGGTCGTTGGAAAAAACAATAGGTTCAATTTTTATCTCTAATGAGTTTTCTCCGTAACTTTTAGTAATGCCTTGCGAGAATTCTCTAGTGTTGTCTATATTTATTTTTAGTTTGGGCAGTTCTTTTGTGATGTTCAAGGAAGCAGGGGAGAAGTAGTTTAATCCATTAATTCCGGCAAAGAACAAGGTGCCTTTTCGGTCTTGGTAGTAAGCACCTTCTGAAAATTCCCGAGCCTGCCAACCTTCATCCATATTTAATGGGGTTACCACAAAATTACTTCGTTCTACCGTGGCTATTCCTTTAGTGGTGCTTATCCAAATTTTATCACCTTCTAAAAGCAGACCGTATACCATATGGCTGGGAAGCCCTTCGTTTTCGGAAATATTATGAACAATCCCTTCATTTTTATCATATACACTGATTCCCCCTAAGCTTGCAATCCAATAATAGCCAGATTGTTTGTCCTTAAAAGAGGAAAAGACACTATTACCTAAAATACCGTCATTAACGGTGATTTTTTCCAATGCACCAGTGTCTACCTCCAGTATAAAAAAACCTTGATTTTCTGTGCTGATCAAAAGTTCATTATCTGCAAATGTGATATTTCTAATATGATATTCGTTAAGCGCGTTTTGACCTTTAAAAGGTTCAAAGGTGTTGGTTTTTAAATTGAATTTAGCAGCTCCTCCCCAGCAGGAAATCCAAAGGTTGTTTTGGTGGTCTTCATGAAAAGAATAATTTCTGTCATTGGGAAAGGCATCAATATTCTTGGATTCATATAGTTGGTACGTATGGTCTGTTATTCTAATAATTCCGGCATAGGTTCCAACCCAAATCTCACCTTCGGAAGTGGTGTATAAAGAACGAATACGCTCCCAATCTCCGTTCTCTTGGGCTTCTTGAACATTATATTTTACAAAACAACCTAGGTCCAGATCAAAATAAAGAAGCCCCTGTGTATAATAGCCTAGCCAAATTCTACTTTTAAAATCGGTAGTAATGGCCCGTATGGTTTCATTGGGTAGGTGCGGAAATTTTACGGGGTGCGGGGTAATTGTGGTTATTTTATCTGAATTGGTATAGGCCATACTTAGCCCGCCATCTTTGTGCCCCAGCCATATGTTTCCAAAATCGTCTTCGTACAACTTTTCAACTTCGTCACTATTAAAACTATGTGGGTTGTACAGATCATGAAAATAGTGGTCTATTTGTTCATTATTAAGATTGTTACGATGGTTAGGGATAATGTAGACCCCGTTTCTTCTGGTGGCGTACCATATATGACCGGATTTGTCCTTTAGAACATCATTTATGATATTGTTAGGGTGTTTCTTAAGTAGAATGTCTTCTAAAATGCGCTTATCTTCTTTTTTTTCAACAAATTGATTTTCTATGAATTCACCATCTATAAATTCATAGTTGTTTTTTTGAGTTGTAATGCCAATAGTGCCGTTCTGGGTAATCATTAAATTCTTTGGGGTGGTATCAAAAGAGAAATTTTGGAATTTATCATTCCCAATATATCTGCTTAGCTTTTTATCTTTGGTCAGCACCCATATATTGCCCGCTATGTCTTTTTTTAAGTGCTCTATATTGTTTCCGGCTATGGAATTGGGTACTTTAATGTCATGTTTGTAAACGGTAAATGTGCTACCGTTATAGCGGTTTAATCCATCCCAAGTGGCAATCCATAAGGCACCATCATCATCGCTCACCATATCCGTAACGGAATTATTGGACAACCCATCATTGGTGCTAAGCGTTTTGAATTTTATATTCTGGGCATAAGCAGTATTGCTGAATAGCAATATTGAGAAATTAAGAAAAAGATAATATAGCAATCTCATGACGGGGCAGGTGTAGCACAATAGTAGTGGATAGGCTAAAATAGCAAAATAATGCTATAAGAACAGATTATACATTTTGTGTTTACGTTATAAAATATTCGCCGGAGTAAAGTACAATCAGCCTCCAAGCGCATCTTCTAAAACTTTAACACTCCTAAGATTGGATATAATCCAAATAATAGGAAATATTCCATAATTTAGCATTGTTGTTTCAGTACAATTATGGAGAAAACCATTTTACATTTAGACCTTGATACATTTTATGTATCCGTAGAGCGGCTCATTAATAGTGAGTTGAAGAAGAAGCCCTTATTGGTTGGCGGTCTCAGCGATAGGGGCGTGGTGGCCGCTTGTAGCTATGAGACCCGTGGCTATGGTGTGCATTCCGGTATGCCCATGAAAATGGCCAAGGAACTCTGCCCGGAGGCTATTGCAATACGGGGTAATGCGGGAACGTATAGTAAGCACTCAGATGTTGTAACGGAAATTATACAAGAGCAGGTGCCGCTTTTTGAAAAATCCAGTATAGATGAATTTTATGCAGATCTTACCGGAATGGACCGTTTTTTTGGTTCTTATAAATATGCTTCAGAATTGCGTAAGCGTATTATTAGGGAAACGGGGTTACCTATCTCTTTTGGGCTTTCAAGTAATAAAGTGGTTTCTAAGGTGGCTACAGGAGAAGCTAAACCCAATAACCAGTTGAAAATAGATTACGGATTCGAGAAACCTTTTCTGGCGCCTCTTTCCGTTAAGAAAATACCTATGGTGGGCGATAAGACCTATCAAACCCTTCGGAACCTAGGGCTTCGGAAAATACAGACCGTACAAGAAATGCCAATGGATGTTATGCGCCATGTTTTGGGAAAAAACGGGACGGTTATTTGGAAACGCGCAAATGGATTGGATAATACTCCGGTAATACCGTTTTGTGAGCGAAAATCTATTTCTACGGAACGCACGTTCGACAAGGATACTATAGACATAACCATGCTTAGGGGCATTCTCATTGCAATGACCGAGAATTTGGCCTACCAATTAAGACGTGGAGAAAAGCTTACGGCTTGCATAGCGGTGAAAATTAGATATTCAGATTTTAATACCTATTCAAAACAATTGCGCATACCCTATACCAGTGCCGATCATATTCTAATCCCTAAAATACTGGATATGTTCAAAATGCTGTATAACCGTAGGTTGTTGGTGCGTTTGATCGGTATTCGTTTTAGCCATTTGGTGGGAGGGAACTACCAAATCAACCTTTTTGACGATACGGAAGAGGCGTTAAATTTATATGATGCCATGGATAGGATTAGAAATAGATATGGCGATAAGAGCGTCATTAGAGCCTCGGCTATGGGCGCACGTACTATTGGGCGAATGCAGAATCCGTTTGATGGTCGTCCTCCGGTTGTTCTGGCACATAGAAAACAATAATTAAGATTGAAATTCTAATGGTTTTTTAGCCTGAAGAATCAGATATCATTTTGCTAAATCATTAACCCCAAATTAATTTGTATTTAAACTGCCATACCTATTACAGTCTGCGCTACGGTACTTTCTCAGAAACCGAACTCTTGCATTTGGCACAGGCCAATCATGTAACTCAGTTGGTTTTGACGGATATCAATAATACATCGGCTGCGCTCAATTTTGTAAGAAAGTCTCCGGAATATAATGTTAGACCTATTTTGGGCATCGATTTTAGAAATGGGGTGGATCAATGTTTTGTGGGTATTGCTAAAAATAATGAGGGGTACTTGGAGCTCAATAATTATCTGTCACGGCATTTACATCAAAAAAAGGAAATGCCCGCCACAGCCCCCAGGTTTCAGCATGCTTATGTTGTGTACCCGTTTGAAAAAGTAATGGAGAACAATTGTTTTGCTTTTGCCGAAAATGAATTTATAGGAATATCCATTTCTGATTTAAGGCGGTTACCTTTTTCAAAAATACTGAAATTGAAAGACAAACTGGTAGTGCAGCAGCCGGTTACATTTCGTAATAAAGGAGATTTTAATGCCCATAGGTTGTTGCGAGCTATTGATAATAATTGCGTGCTTAGTAAATTAGATAAAACAGAAGAAGGTAACGAGGAAGAAAAAATGTTCCCGATTCAGAATCTAGCGGCAGCCTTTTCCGAATATCCTTTTATTCTTGAAAATACAGAACACGTATTGAACACCTGTTCCATTTCATTTGATTTTTCAGAAAATAGGCCTCCACAAAATCAAAAAACATATTCTGGCAGTAGTGAAGAAGATGAAGTTTTGTTAGAAAAACTTTGTAAAGAAGGTCTGTCCTATAGGTATGAAACGGTTGATCAAGAGATAATGAATCGTTTGGACAAAGAACTGGAGCTTATTAAGAGCATGGGTTTTATATCCTACTTTCTCCTGAATTGGGATATTGTTTCCCATGCTCGTAAACAAGGTTTTTTTTATGTAGGCAGGGGAAGTGGGGCTAATAGTATTGTGGCCTATTTGCTGCGTATTACAGATGTGGACCCCATGGAGCTAGACTTGTATTTTGAACGGTTTATCAATTTATATCGCGCCAATCCCCCGGATTTTGATATTGATTTTTCGCATCGCGATCGGCCCGAAATGACCAAGTACATTTTTGAACGTTTTGAAAACGTTGCTTTATTGGGTACATATGTGACTTTTAAAGAAAGAGGTGTTATTCGTGAATTGGGAAAAGTATTCGGGTTGCCAAAAAGTGAAATCGATTTGCTTTGTGAGGGCAGATTGGATTTGTCAAAGCTTGATGAGGTTTCTCGTTTGGTTTTAAAATACGGCCGCCTGATCAAAGGTATGCCCAACTATTTGAGTATACATGCTGGCGGCATTTTAATCAGTGAAAAACCCTTGCATTGCTTCTCGGCAACACACCTGCCTCCCAAAGGATTCCCGACTGTGCAGTTTGATATGGTTATAGCCGAAGATGTAGGTTTGTTCAAATTTGATATTCTTGGACAACGTGGACTGGCGAAAATACGAGAAGCCTTAGATATTATCGCATATAATCAACCCCAAAAAAAGAATACGTTCGATATTCATGATATAAAAAAAATAAAGACTGATGAGTTTGTGAATAACCTAGTGAAGACTGCACAATGTATGGGGTGTTTTTACGTAGAATCTCCAGCCATGCGTATGCTTTTAAAGAAATTAGAGGTAGATAATTACTTGGGCTTGGTAGCGGCCAGTTCTATTATTAGACCGGGTGTCGCCAAAAGCGGAATGATGCGCGAATATATTTTACGACATCGTAATCCGGGAAGGACAGAAGAGAAAGCACACCCTGTTTTGCTAAGTATTATGCCGGAGACGTATGGGGTTATGGTCTATCAGGAAGATGTTATAAAGGTGGCTCACCATTTTGCCGATTTAGATCTGGGCGAGGCCGATGTATTGCGTCGTGGCATGAGCGGAAAATTCAGGTCGCGTGAAGAATTTCAGAAAGTAAAGGATAAGTTTATAGATAACTGTAGGCGGAAAGGAGAGAGCGACGAAGTTATTTTTGAAGTGTGGGAACAGATTGCAAGTTTTGCAGGATATGCCTTTGCCAAAGGGCACTCTGCCTCGTATGCCGTAGAAAGTTATCAGACACTTTTCTTAAGGGCTTATTTTCCGTTGGAATACATGGTGGCCGTACTCAATAATGGTGGCGGGTTTTATCGCCCTGAATTTTATGTTCATGAAGTCCGTATGTTGGGCGGCACCGTGCATCCGCCCTGTATAAATAACAGCCATTACTCAAATGCTATCTTCGGAACCGATGTTTTTATAGGTTTTGGCTTTTTACGGGAATTGGAAGATAGGGTCGTAGAACGTATTTTAAAGGAACGGGCAAGCAATGGTGAATTTAAATCATTGGAAGATTTTTTAGATCGGGTACTTATTTCGGTAGAACAGGTAGATGTGCTTATTCGTATAAATGCATTTGGATTTACGGCAATCAACAAACATGAATTATTATGGAAAGCTTATTTTTTTCTCAGTAAGGGAAAAAAAATAGAGCACCCAAAGCTCTTCCCGCCCAAACATCAAGAATTTAAAATTCCGGAATTGTATACCACTCATTTGGAAATGGCATTTACCCAGTTAGAACTGCTAGGTTTTTGTTTGTGCAGTCCGTTTGAACTATTGGCTGAACCTCCGAAAAATAATACGGGAAGCAAAGATCTAGAAAAATATCTTAACCGCCATATAGATATGTATGGGTATTTGGTAACGGTTAAAAATACAAGGACACATACAGGTAAACCCATGCATTTTGCCACTTTGGTGGATCAATATGGGCAGGTTTTCGATACCGTTCTCTTTCCGCCGGTAGCTGCTAAATATAATTTTAGGGGCAAAGGTATTTATCGGTTTTACGGCAAGGTGGTAAGCGAATTTGGTTTTTTAAGCATTGAGGTCATAAAAATGCAAAAGGAAGATTATGTTCAAGATCCAAGATATGCAGATATGAAAACGAGTACGAAGGTATTTGAGAATAAGAAAGCGCAAGCAAATACCAAGTTGAGTTCTTAGATTTAGAAAGCACAATTTTATTTTAACTCTGGCATTTTCCTATGTTTTGTGCCTTGCTCGTAAGAATATGCCAAACCGATCAATACGGGCTCATCATACATTCTACTTAAAAATTGTAGTCCTGCAGGTAGGTTTTCTGTTGTAAAGCCCATAGGAACCGTAAAGGCGGGTTGGCCGGTATGTGGACTAATTACTTGGTTATTATCGCCTTTGTATTCTTCTTGAAAATTATCAATTCTTGCTGGTGGATTATTCCATGAAGGGTAAACTATGGCGTCTAGTTTTAGGGAGTCCATCACGTTTTCGATCGCCTCCCTAAAAGCAACCCTTCTAATATCCGAATAAGCATCTAAACACGGTATTTCAGAATCTTCCCACCTACCGGAATGGGCTGCATTTCGTATTAATCGCTCGCTGGCAAAATCTGATTTGCTTCCAACTTTTATAATGTCCTCAATTGTTTTTAGAGAATCACTTTTTACATAATCCTCCAGGAAAGCTTGTATATCTTCACGAAACGGAGCACACCATTGATTCTCTTTTAAACTTGCAAAATTTGGAATGACTATGGGGTCCACCACGGTAGCACCCAGCGAATCCAGTTCAGAAAGCGATTTCTCAAATAACTGCTTAATTTCTGGGTGGGGACTGTCTTCACTCAACTCTCTAAGCACTCCAATTCTGGCGCCTTTCAGAGCATCGCTCTTAAGAAATTGTGTGTAGCTGGGAGGTATTTTGTTGTTGGAGTTTTTGGTCAATGGATCATCAGCGTCATAACCAGCAATAACTTCTAATATTTTGGTAGCGTCTTCTACAGTTCTGGCCATAGGACCAACTACGTCGTTTCTCAAATAAAGTGGAACAATGGCGCTTCTGCTGACTAAACCTAATGTTGTGCGAAACCCTACTAATGCGTTATGTGAGGAAGGCCCTCTAATGGAATTTCCTGTGTCTGTTCCCAGGCCAACAGTGCCAAAATTGGAGGCAATGGAAGCTCCTGTTCCACCACTGGATCCAGCTGGCACATAATCCGTGTTGTAGGGATTTCTAGTGGTTCCTGCAGTAGAACTTTCAGTATGCATGGGGCTAAAGGCCCATTCGGCCATGTTGGACTTAGCTAGTACTATAGCTCCGGCAGCAACTAGTTTTTTAATTATAAAAGCATCTTCTTTTGGTGTATAATCTTCTAAAGCCAATGAGCCTGCCGTAGTAGGGAGCCCTGAGGTATTAATATTGTCCTTTACAATAATTGGAATTCCGTGTAAAGGCCGTAATAAGCCCGTTTCTCTATATTCCTTATCCAGCGCTTCGGCAACCGCTATGGCTTTTGGGTTTATAACCGTAATTGAATTTATGGTGCTGTCAAAACCCTCAATACGCTCTACATATGCTTCTACTAATTGCTTGCTATTAAAAGAACCGTCTTTATACGCTTTATGGATATCTGAAATAGTTAGCTCGGATAGTTCTATTGCGTGGTCATCTGTAGGTGTTGCTGTGTGGTCTTTGCAATTATAGAATCCTATGAAAACTACTAGTAGACAGAAAGCTCTGAATTTTATCATATTGTAATTAGTAAAGGTTCTCGGTTTCTATTTGCTAAATAGCTTTTTTACATGAAATACAGTAAGGCGACTCTAAGTTAAATAATAAACTAGAAGTTTCTTTGTGAACTACGGAATAGCATGATAGAATTGTTAAGTTGATTTATTTCAAGAGCAATTTTTGCTTCCTAAACATTCTAATTTGGCGAAAATCCGTTATCACCAATGACTGCATCTGAAAGTTATTTTACATCGTTTTTGGCCAGTTCCTTCTGAAATTTGGTCAATTGGTAGGTATTCTCTTTCGGCTAAAGAATTTAATTCTTAACGGTTCTATTTTTTCACGGCTTTAACACCGGCTTCTATTTTTAACTGAAGGTCATTCTCCTTTGGAGGAATAGGGCAGGAGCTATAATTATTGTAGGCACAATAAGGGTTGTAGGCCTTATTAAAATCGATTACAATTTTGTCCGAATCTGGGATTTTTAAATCAATGTACCTGCCACCGCCGTAGGTTTCTTTTCCATTGGTTTGGTCGGTAAAGGGTAGAAATAAATAGTCTTTAAATTCTTCGGTTTTCCGTAAACGATGGCTTTGGTAAATAGTTAATTTATATGGTTTTTCTTCTATTTCAAAAAAAATTTCCCCATATTTTTCATAGGTAGGGGCCCTATTGGTCGTAGTTTTCATTTGAAACGGTAGTGGGTCTAAAATTCTGGTGAATTTAGCCTCTACGCGGAATGTTTCCTTAATGGGGTAAAAGTCATGACCGGTAAACCTCTTTCGCTCTTTTTTACTTAAAGGCGATTTATCAGGGTTTTTGAATTCGGTATTCAGTTCTTTTTGGAATTCCTTGATTTCGTTAATGTGAGAATGGTCTTGAGCAAATACTATAGAGTTTGTTAGAAGGAACAGTATTGCGATTATGGTTTTCATTTTAATTGATTTATTTTATACAGAACGAATTTGTAAAAAATAACTTAGAGTAGTTTTCTAGAGTTTGAGCTCTTTGGCTACTCCATATACAAGTTCATTCACGGATTGAATTAATCCTATAATAGCTTTTTTGTCAGTTATTACTTCCTTTCCTTCTTTTGTTTTGCCATTTCGATGAACTAAATCGTGCCTCATTAAAACATATTGGTATGTCTCTTTTATTTTAGGAAAGTCAATTTCAAAAGTATTTCGATACATTTCTCTAACAGTTGGTAGATTATGATAAATGGTGTTGAGCATAATCTTTTTAGCTGTTTCTTTCAGATTGTCCGATTGTTCGAATATTTCCTTTAACTCAAATTTTCTTTTTTCAAAATCGGGATGTGTCTTGACAAATTTTCTAAAATATTTTTCGTTTTCAAAAGATAGGTTAATAAAGACATCGGCTAGAAACGTCTCCATTGTTCCTATAACTCCAATGAATATTTGCCTATTAAGTACTGATTTGAGAGTATCGTCGGGTGTTTTTAAATGGGTCAAGGCCTTGAGGTTCTCAATATCAATTTCGTATTTTTTTACAAAATGCTTGTTGTCAGTTATTGTTTCAAATTGTTCTTCATAATTGAATTTTTCATCTAATTCCCAGGGATAAAATTTAACTGAAGTGTTATGGTCTAGTCTTTTTATTTTATCCAAAATTTTCTGTGGGGAAGATGGGTAGAACTGAATAACATATTGGTATATAATCCCGTGGGTGCTCTCTTCTGTCAATAATTTATAATCTAATAGCTGCCAGTCTTCTATTGAAATATCTAATAATTCTGCCAACTCTTTATTAAATTTTGCATCTTCTATGTTATTAATCCAATCTTTAATACTTCCCATGTTGTATTTTTAATTATTGGGTTAAATTGCTCATAAAGAATTTAAAGAACACACCGATACATCAGTTACTCCCCCAATTCCGTAATCTTCTTTTCATAAAGCTTCTTGCTTTCCACTACGGCAACGTTCAATTCTTGCATGATACCTTCTACACGGCCTTCTATGCTTTTCATTTGGTCGTTTATATTGTCAAAAGAGTTCAAGGCAGCGGCTACTTCTAAGGCTTTTACAACTTCTACGGCATCACCATGTAATAGCTTTAGTTTGTCAATGGCTTTTGAGGTGTTTGTTAAGGTGCCGTTATATTTGGTGCGAGCTTTTTCAATGGCGCTCAAAAGTGTCTTTTTGCTAGTTTCGTCACTAAGGCTATTGGTCTGTTTTTCCATGGCAGTGAACAGATTGGACGCTTTTTCTTTAAGGTCTTCGTACTCTTTGTTCAAGTTCTGTACGCGACGGTCTACTTTCTCCCAATCGCCATACACCTTGGCAAATTCCTTGTCCTCATTTTTGGTGTCTTCCAATGCTGTTTTTAACGCATTTAAAGACTCAAGACCTTTGTTTACGTTTTTGTTGGCTGTTTCTTTTTTGTTTTCAAAAGTAGACACCTGACTTTTAAATTTGTCCTTTAGGCGAATAAGGTCTTCGGGACTTTTGTTTTTCCAACAAGAAGTAAGTGCAAGCGCAGTGAGGGCAATTAATAGTGTTCTTTTAAACATGAATTGTGATTATTATTTAATGGTAGGGCAAAGATACATATTCTTCTAACCATTCGCTTTTTGGTAATCCTGCAGTTTTTGTGGGCCTTCTAGTAAAACACGTACTACGCGGAGCGTGCCATCTTCCGTTGTGGAAATTTGCCATTTGATCAATGAAATAGAACCCTTTTCTATTTCAATGCCCGTAATACTACGTGGGTGAACGCAGCTACCATCATTAAAAAACGGAATGTCTCCAGGTTCGGGAAAGCGTGGTCTGTGGGTGTGGCCAACAATGGTGATCAAAAGGTTGTTCTTTAGAATCCATCGCTTAATTCGTCGTTCAATTTTAATAAGCTCTTTGTAGTTTTTGGCTGGGCTCGTAGGATCTGCAATGCCCCAGACTTGTAGGGGTTTCCAAAGAGCACGAACCAGAAAGCGGCTCCAGCGCCAAAAGGTATAGTTCCACCAATCTGCTTGGTGGCCGTGCGTCAAGAAAATTTCTTGTTGCGTGTTCTTGTGTTTTAGTACAATGCCTTCGTGATAGGTAATGCCTTCAAAAAGCGCCTTAGATTCCCCATCTATAGGCTCAAAATAGCGGCTAAGGTGCTTTTTTACATATTCTGGGTCTTTGTACACCATATCATGGTTGCCCCATATCATATGTAATTTTTTGCTCCAATGAAATTTTCTTAAAAGCTCATAAACATTTTTATGTGCCTCAAAAATGGACTCAAAAAAACGGTTCTCCCAAAGTTCGTCCCCATCACCTATTTCACAATAATCAAACCCTTCTTTGAAATAAAAATTAAGGGCATGAAAGTAGATGTTTCGGTTGTTGGCGAAGTCATCTGCAAAACTATTGTCGCCTCTATGGCAGTCACTGAAGAGAATAAATTTCGATTCATCGTCAAAAGGCACCACTTTGGCATTTTGGTATGCTCTGGATAACCGGGTATTGGACGACATATTGTAAATTTGCATAAATATCTAAAAAAAGCGACGAAAGGCATAAACTTTGTTTTAACAAAACATTATTTTCTTTTGTAACTTTATATAGGTATTTACGACTGATTAGATGAGAATGGAGAAAAACTACGAAAACGAATTACCTATCAGCCGCCTCATTAGCTTTGATAAGCTTTTGCGGCAGTACGATGCTATGGCCAAAGGTGACAATATCACTACGGCTAAAATGGCGCAGCGTATTTTAGAGGCTGCAGCGCCATACCCCGAACTTAGAGAAGGGTTTAGCGATCCAAGTTTATTAAAAAAACATAAAGACGTAATTGATATAATTCTTCAAGATATCTTTTCGGAGGTCTTGACTAACAATGAGATAAAGGCGGCTTCTTTGCCGTATGACAATATTATTTTCAATTCTTCAAAAAGGTTTAGAAGAATATTAAAAGATGCCGGTGGGGTAGATTTTGTGCCAGAAATGCGCAACTTGCCGGAGCACCAAATGTATATTGTAGCGTGTACCGTAATTTTGAATTTTTACTACGGTTTCAACTTTGATTTTAAAAGACCATTTTTCTACGATATTCCCGATAAAAATGGGGTAATGCGGCATTACAGAATTCTGTATAATGCCGATTTTATGGAAATTCTACCTACCGATAAAGCAAAAGACCTTACCCAGGAAGATGTAGATGAACTCTTGGACAATTTTGATAATATTGAACTTTGGATGGAGAAAATTCCACCAAATAGTTTTATTTCCAAGGGGTTTGTTATCTCTAATATGTTCGATGTTACTGCGGAGCATTCCATTTCTGAGATAAAATCCAGTCTCATTGCTAATGACAAGCGAAACGATGAAAGCTTTATTGGCGATTTTCAGGAGACATTTCGCTCGTTCTTTAATGCGCCCAATATTAATGTGGGCCTAATGGAGTACAACGCTAAAGAGAAAAGTTTTGAAAGGGTATACGGTACAGGTATGGAGAGTTTTCTTTTAGGGGAAAATGATGAAATGGCTTGTGTTAGCGCCCTATGCGAAAAATCGTATCAAAAATTATTGAACGAGAATAAGTATTTTGCTATTTCAGATGTTGATCGGTATATCGCAAAAGCCGGTGATATGAATCTGTACAATAGATTTCAGGAACAAGGCATCAAGAGTGCAATTTTGGCACCAATTGCCCAAAACGGAGAGCTTTTGGGTGTCATTGAGCTTGTAGCTTACAAAGTTAACGTGCTTAATAGTGTAAATGCTAATAAGTTAGAAGATATAATGCCGTTTATTGTGTCTGCCGTTTTACGATCTAAAACGGAAGAGAGCAATTTGGTAGATGCCGTCATACAGAACGAGTGTACATCTGTTCACGATTCTGTATACTGGCGTTTTGAAGAAGAGGCCAAACGTTTTATAAAAGATAACCAAGAAGGCGGGCACCCTACTTTTAAGGAGATTGTTTTTAAAGATGTGTATCCTTTATACGGGCAGGTAGATATAAAAAATTCTTCCCAAGCACGCAATATGGCTATCCAAAGAGATTTGATGATTCAGCTTTCTACGGTAAACAATGTGCTTGAGGCTGCGTGGCAGAAGAGCAAGTTGCCTATCTATGAAGAGCTGATGTTCAGGGTTAACGGCCATGTTGATAGTATAAAAGAAACGCTTCACACCAATAGCGAACAGGCTATCTTCAATTTTGTGATGGATGAAATAAATCCTGTTTTTTCACATTTGAAGAAATCCGATGATGAATTGAAAAACCTAATTCGCTCTTATGAATCATCGGTAGACATGGGTACGGAGTCTTATTATGATCACCGTCGTAATTATGATGAAAGCGTCACCCAGATTAATATGACGTTGGCGGCTTTAATGGATAAAAAGCAAAAAGGAGCCCAAGCCATGTTCCCTCATTATTTTGAGCGGTATAAGACAGATGGTGTTGAGCACAACATGTATATAGGTGAAGAAATAGTAGGAGATCGTGATTTTGATATGCTTTACCTAAACAATCTTAGGTTATGGCAATTACAGGTGATGTGCGAAATGGAAAATGCCCATTACGCGCTAAAACCAGAGCTTCCTGTTCCTTTAGATGTTGCCTCGCTTATATTGGTATACAGTACGTCTCTCTCTATCCGCTTTAGAATGGATGAGAAGCGTTTTGATGTAGATGGTACTTATAATGCCCGATACGAGATTATAAAAAAACGAATTGATAAGTCCTTTATAAAAGGAACCAATGAACGTTTAACACAAGCGGGAAAGATGGTCATTGTCTATTCTCAGAAAAATGATGAGTTAGAATATCTTAGATATATCACTTTCCTAAGATCAAAAGGCTATTTTACGGGAAAGGTAGAGATAGTGGAGCTGGAAGGTTTGCAGGGTGTAAGTGGGCTCAAGGCCATACGCGCAGATATTCTGTATAAGACCAAAGAGAACAACTTGGAAAAGACCTACACTTACGAGGACCTTATGAACGAGTTAAAATCTTAATGTTGACCAGCGCTATAGGATTCAGGTTCTATAGCGCTGATTAGTTTTTAGGTGGGTAGTTCAATTATTCTTTCTGGGCCGTAAAACTTAAGTGCTACAAAAAATGCAATTACGGAGAGGGTCATACCGATCATAAAAATAGTATACGTCCAACGTAGTAATTTGTACTTTCTGTCTAAAACTACACCCAAAAAATAAAGGTCTTTTGTTAAAGAGTCATAGACGTATTTTTGGTCTTTAATCAATTCTTGAATGGCCCACTCATAGTCTTCAAGCTTCATTTTATGAAAATTTCCAAAGAACAATAGGTTTACCTTCTTTTGGTTTACATCTTCTTTGGTAAACTCACCGCTTGTTACATTTGGCCTGGTCGCCAAGACCGACATTATCATTGAGGTAACACTGAACATTACAAAAATAGCGGCAGGAATAATTAAGTAGTCGTTAGATGGATTATCCAGTTTTGGAATTAGATTGGTAAGCATCAATGAAATGATAATGGCATTGACGGATAAAAGAATATTCGCTTTTGTATCTGCGATGTCACTTAATTTTAAGTGGTTACGCATGGTAACCCGGAACATGGTTTGTATGCCTCGTTCTGGACTCTGGTTTTTTAGTTTAACCTTAAGTTCCTCTTTTTTACGCGTTTTATTCTGCTTTTTATCCTGCTTAATTAGTTTTTTAAGGTTGTCATCTTTTCCTTCTTGCCAATTCTTAATGGCATAATCCGTATAAAAACGATGCTCTGTTTGGAACATTTTAATATTGCTTCGGCGCCATTCTTTTTGTGAAATTTCGGCAATACCTAAAAGTCGCAATTCTTCCCGTAGCATTTCGCAGGTTTGGTCATAACTAGATTGTGCCAAGTGAGACGCATCTGCATCCCTCATAATTTCTTCCATTAAATTTTGTGGCTCATGACCTCTCTTGGTGGCCATGATCAAATTGCATATAGTTTCTATAGTTTGTGCTTCGCAATTTTGTTGAGTAAGAAATTCCCTAGCTATATCGCAGCTGCTTTCTTCGTGGTTCTCAACGCCCTTTGTGTAGCCAGTGTCATGTAGCCAGGCCGCTATCGTTATTGCATCACTATCAATAGCGTTTAAATTATAGAAATCCAGCAATTCTTTAGTACTTTTGACCACTCGCTGTGTATGCCTTAGATTATGATACAAGTAGTTGGGGTCTAAATCTTTGACTAGCAGGTTAGTTGCAAATTCTTCGGTTTTCGATAGTAATTCCGGCATGAAAAATTGTTTATGGTTCCAAAATACAAAATATTGAGAATGAATGGTATTCTATTACGTAAACATTTTACTTTAATAGCATTGGTTTCTCTATTGGCAAGTTGTGCCACTTCTAAGTCTAAATACGCAAGTGAAGTAGGAAAAACGGATGTTCCCACCTCAAAAGAAATAGCACATACATTTTTTTTAATTGGAGACGCGGGCCTATCTCCTATGAACGGGATGAACGATGCTCTTAAGATTTTTAAGGCTAAATTGGATGGGGCGGATCAAAATAGTACAGCACTATTTTTAGGGGATAATATCTACCCAGCAGGTCTTCCTGATCCCATTGATTCTACTGCAGCCTATATTAAGGCTAAAAATGACCTTGACGCCCAATTAAAAACATTGGAAAATTTTAAAGGGAAACCCATTTTCATTCCTGGTAACCATGATTGGTATACTGAAGGTCTTGTAGGTTTAAAGCGAGAACAGGACTATATTCAAGAACATTTAGATAGTGACGAGGTTTTTTTTCCTGAAGATGGGTGTCCTATAAAGACTATTGAAGTCAATGATAAAGTGGCTATAATAGCAATAGATACAGAATGGTACCTAACAAATTGGAACCATCGTCCGGATATCAATGATAAATGCGATATCAAGACTCGAGATAGATTTTGGTTAGAACTAGAGGATGAAATTAAGGATAACCGGCAGCGCACTACTATAATAGCCGCGCACCACCCAATGTTCAGTTATGGTACGCATGGCGGGCAATTTTCACTCAGGTCACATTTCTATCCTAAAGGTAATATTGGGCCGCTTCCTATTTTTGGTAGTTTTATTAATGTTTTGAGAAAAACAACGGGGGCATCTGTTGAAGATATGCAGAACAAGCGGTATACGGAGTTAAGAAAACGCTTGTTGACATTGGCACAGTACTCCAATAAAGTAATTTTGGCATCGGGTCATGAACATACGCTACAATATATCGTGGAGGAGAATACACCACAGATTGTGAGTGGTTCAGGCGCTAAATCCGGTGCAACGCGTTTGTTGAATGGAAGTAAATTCTCAACTGGTCAAAGGGGCTATGCTACGTTAGAGGTCTACAATGATGGTTCTTCCCAAGTACGTTATTTTGGAGTAGATGAAAATAAAGAAGAGGAGTTTTTATTTACATCTCAGGTATTACCTCCGGACAGGGAATTTTTTGAAGAGAATTATCCGGAACAATTTGCAGATAGTGTTGAGGCTTCAGTGTATAGTAACGATGAGGTAGAAAGGAGCGGTTTTTTTAAATTCTTATGGGGAAACCGATATCGAGATTATTATAATGCCAAGGTTAAGGTTCCAACGGTGAATTTAGATACGCTCATGGGAGGTCTTAAACCTGTACATATGGGAGGTGGGCATCAATCAAAATCATTGCGATTACGTCATAAAAGCGGAAAGGAATATGTTATGAGGGCCATTCGTAAAAATGCGGAATTGTACCTGCAGGCTATGGCATTCCAAGACCAATACGTGATGGGTGATTTTGAGGGAACGTATACAGAGAAATTTCTTCTTGACTTTTATACCGGATCACATCCGTACGGGGCTTTTACCGTTGGTGTATTGTCTGATGCAGTTGGACTGTTTCACACCAACCCGGTTTTGTATTATGTGCCAAAACAACCGGCATTAAAAGGATATAACCAATCTTTTGGCGATGAGCTTTATATGATTGAAGAACATACCGGTGACGGACATGGCGATTTAGAAAGCTTTGGTTTTGCAAACGACTTAAAAAGTACGGACAGCATGCTCGAAGATTTACGTGATGATGAGAAATATTCCGTAGACTCTGAGCTATACTTAAGGGCTCGCCTTTTTGATATGGTTATGGGAGATTGGGACCGTCATGTGGACCAGTGGAGATGGGCGGAATTTAAAGATAAAAAAACAAAAATGGTAGTTTACAAGCCGGTACCACGGGATCGTGATATGGTCTTTTCAAAACATGGTGACGGTCCGCTTATGAAGCTAGCAACTAGAATTGTACCGGCATTACGCTTAATGGAGGGTTTTGATGATAAAATAAGAAATGTAAAAGGATTTAATTCTTCGCCTAAAACATATGTATTGGATATGGCCCTTTTAACCGAGACTACGTTGGAGGATTGGCAAAAACAGGCTCAGTTTATAAGAGAAAACATAACTCCTGAGGTAATAGATCAAGCCTTCAGGCATTTTCCAATAGAAGTAAGGGATAAGACAGCTGCAGATATAAAAAAGATGTTGTTGGCCAGAACAGCCCATATTGAGGAAACCGCACGCATTTATTATGGCGTTTTAAATAAATATGCGGTAGTTGTAGGAACGGATAAAGATGATTGGTTTGAGGTGAACATCTTAAACAACAAAGAAACCGAGGTCAAAGTCTACCGAAATATTAAAGGTAAGAAAGATAAGTTGTACTTCAGTAAAGTATTCAATAGGGAAAATACTAAAGAAGTATGGGTCTACGGTTTAGATGATGATGATATTTTTGAGGTAAACGGAGATAACAGAAGCGCTATCAAAATGCGCTTGGTGGGAGGTCAAAATAATGACATCTATCGTGTGGGCGAAGGTGGGAACATCGCTATATATGATTACAAATCAAAAAAGAATACAATTGAAGAGCGTAGCGGTTCTAAATTAAAACTTACGGATGATTACAATACCAATAACTATTTGCCTTTGCAAATCCGTAATTCGGTCAATCAAATAGTTCCAACTATAGGTTTTAATCCGGATGACGGGGTTAAAATAGGAATCAGTGACACCTATACGTACAACGGCTTCAGGCAGAACCCTTTTACGCAACAACATAAGGTAGATGCTTCGTTTTACTTTGCGACCAGTGGTTTTGAATTAGGATACGGAGGGGAATTTGCCCATATTTTTGAAAATTGGAATTTACATTTGGGAGCTCGTTTTACAAGTCCAAATTTTGCGATTAACTTTTTTGATTTTGGAAATAGTACAGAGAATCTTGATGATGATTTAGGATTGGATTTCAACCGAGTACGTTTGCAAACACTAAAATTTGCACCGGCTTTGGTTTGGCGAGGCGACTTGGGTGCCAAGTTTAAAGCCGGGGTTTCCTATGAATCCATAGAAGTTGAGGAAAGTGATAATAGGTTTATAAATACCTATTACCAAGGTAATGGAGAGGAAACGTTAAATAGGTTTGTTGGGGTTGATGCCACCTATTCTTATGCCAATGCGGATAATGCAGCTTTCCCAACAATGGGTATGTCCACTTCGCTAGAAACCGGTTATAAGAGAAGTACGGAGAACGGAAAGGCTTTTGGGTATATTAAGCCCAGTCTTGCGTTTGATTATAAGTTGGTGCCGAGCGGTAGATTGGTGTTGGCCACAAAATGGAAAGCTCATTTTAATATAGGCGATGATTATGAGTTTTATCAGGCGGCGAGCATAGGTGGTATTGATGGGTTAAGAGGTTTTAGAAACCAACGTTTCACCGGTAAAAAGTCGTATTATCAGAACACGGATGTCCGTTATAGCCTCAGAAAGATAAAAACACAGCTCCTGCCTTTGTCTATGGGTTTCTACGGAGGGTTTGACTATGGAAGAGTGTGGTTGCCCAATGAGGATTCAAAAGAGTGGCACACCTCATATGGCGGCGGATTTTTCCTTAACGGTGCGGATATTGTTACAGCTCGCTTAGCTTTATTTAATAGTTATGACGGTATGCGATTTTCCTTTGGGTTAGGTTTTGGTTTCTAGAATTGAAGTCAGACCTATTTTAACTCGTATTTGTAAAGGTTTCCACCATCCGTTTTTGTTTCCTCATCAGAAAGTAAAAGGGTTGTGTTGTCTATAAAAGTGATGGATTCCAGTTGAGAGCGTACCAGTAAATCAATTTCTTCTAGAGTGCTATTGGGTAAATCTTCTAAGTCAACATTGGAAATAGTCCAGATTTTACCGGTACTTAATAGAGCCACAGTTTTACCATCTGGTGAGATATCTGCAGAAGTGATTCTACACGTATCCCAATCATTACAGGGGGATATTTTACCTAAAAACTCAGCTTCATAATCTCCTTTTGTATCAGGTACACGGTATACCAATGACTCTCCGGTAAAAGGGTCAGCTCTGTTTTTGGTAAAAATATAAAGGTAATTGTTGTAGTGGAAAAAAGCTTCGGCATCATAAAGGCGTTCGTTTTTTTTAGGCGGGAATTTTTTTTGTTCTGGATACCTAAACGTTATCTGTTCCGCTGTAATATGGTCACCGCTTTCATACTCCGGATTTGGCAATTTGTAGATAACAAGGTTTTTTCGTGAACTATTGTTGTTGCCAAAATCACCTATATACAAGTTGCCTTTTTTGTCTTCGGTAAGGTCTTCCCAATCCTTATTTTTACCGTTTTTTACTTTCAGTTCCTTTAGAACTTCGCCTCGGTAATCCACTTTGGTAATGATGTCGTCATTGCCGCTGTCCTCAACAAACCAGGCAGAATTATCATTGTAGGCCGCTATTCCCGAGTTTTCTTCTAAGCTTTTAGGTAATTTGGTCACATAAATTAATTGACCATGATTGGCACAGCTGTAAAAAAGAAAAAGTACTACAATTTGAATCGAAAGATGTTTTGCCTTTAATTTCATTGGGGTAAAATTTAATGGAATGTAAAGGTACGGCCTATTCGGATTCTTGTGCTTGCAAAGGCATAAAAATTTCCGCTTTCCATTCCAGTTCATTTCCGCCCATATTTGGGTTGGTATGAAATACCTCAATAGGCGTTTTGGAAACCGTAAGTTTCTTTTTGGCAGCGTAGTCTAGTAATGCATACCAAGCACGGTCCGAGGTTAGATAGTTTCCGTTATAGATGGCCTTTAAGGCTTTTTGCTCTTCTATGCGTTTGTAGAATATACCTTCTTTTTGCGGAAGACTATCGGATTTAATAATGGGAAAGCAAAAGTTATATGTAATACTGTCTTTTTGTACATCCCATTTTTCTATAGCGACCATAGGTCGTCCATCAAGTTCAATGTTATTTTTTGCTATAAAGCCACTTAGTTTAGCGTAGTTCTCCATCATACCCTTTACTTTTTCTAGCTGGGTACTTTTTAAAGGAATACAGGCGCAATATTTCTCTGGAATAATAGCCTCGCCCAGAACGTTCGTTTTAAAGTTGGAAAGGTGACTGTTCAATAGATCAAAAACTTCCTTGACGGTGTTTTTAGAACGTTTTTCAAAATCAGTATCCAAAAAGGGAATCAGTATTCTGTTAATTAGACTATTCTCTTGGTCCGTAATGTAGACTTTTACTTGAGAGGTAGAATCGTTTAACCTGGTTACCTGCCAATTATAGGTTAGGCTAGTATCGTTCAATGATTGAATATGGGTGAAATCGCCCAAGTTATTTTGAGTCACAAAATAGGCGTTTTCATTTTGATTAACCCAAAATTTTGCAATCTGGTTGACCGTTCCGGTGGAAGCTTTGGTATGAAACCGGACTGTATAATCATTCGGTTTAATAAAGAGATACCAAACTAGCGCTACTAATACTAGAGCGACTAGAATTAGTCCTATTTTTTTGCGCATAGTGCTTAGTTTTGAGCGACTTTGCTGTTGTTGAGCATGTTTAGATTCGCCATGATAAAATCACCCAGGTCCCTGCCCTGTTTAACACCTACTTCTACTGCAGCACGGTAATGGATACCTCCGTACATACGGCTAATGGCAGCTTCATCTGCCGCTTGTTTAAAAGAAGTAAAACTACGGACCGGTAGGCCATAAGGTGTTTCGGTATCATCATCAAAAGCAAAATTATCTCCAAAAACATCGGTCAAAGCTACGGATGCAGCACCTGAAACTACACTGTGTCCGCTTGTGTATTCCGGAAACGGAGGTGTTTGTAAAACAGGTTTCCAACTGTCATCAATATGCTGGTTAATCAATGTTTCAGGTCTGATAAGGTTACTTCTATATTTTTCGTCCCAACAGCTAATAAAAGCATCTGCCATAGCAACAGAAGCTTTGGTGTAAGCATATAACGTCTTGGCAAAGTCACTATCCGTTTTACGGGCTGCAATTTTTGTAATGCCCATCCAATGCGCACCTGGGGTGATTTTTTTAGTTGCAAACATTAAATGACCCCGTGTTACCGAAACATAAGGATTACAGTCCCAAAACTGGGCAATCTGAATTTCTTCTGAGCTATCTCCTTCTTCTGTAATTTTATTGCTGATATCATAGACTTCCTTTAGTTCTTTGTAAAAATCGGAATCCTCTTCAAGCGAAAATGCCGGTGGTGGAATAGGCTTGAACTGAGCCGCAGAATCAATTACGAACGTTCTGATTTTGTTCCAGTGAGGCTCAATGCCGTCCATATAAGCCGGAGGTGTAGGCTGCCATCGGGTTTCGTCATCCGCATCTACCGTGAATTTTGGCATAGTACGGGTCTGTGCGTAATTATCGGTTTTCATCCATTCTCCAATATGATCTGCAACTAGTAGACCGTAAGTTTTAGAACTGGTGAACAAAGCTGGGTTTTTGCCTTGCCACACGGTGTAAAGGCTGTCGCGTAAGCTTTCCATACGGTCTTCGGAGAATATCAACCTTTTACTAAGTTCCATGTGGGCAACCATTGCTGCCACATCGTAGTTGATGGTTTTTGTAGTGTCAGGTTTAGGTATGGGGGTAAGTCCATTTAACTGACCTGCCAAAGGGTTGTAATTATCATTAGACATGGCCATTATTTCATAAGCCGCTACGTTTGGATAAGCAAATATTCTACTCGCTACCGGAGGAGAGAATATATCGTGAATCATAATTTCCGTAACCTCGTCTATAGAAGCATTAAGGTCTTCAGGACTAATGATAATAGGTTCTTCCTTTTGAGGAGCTTTGCACGAAATGGCAAAAACAAGCGATAGTATTGCAATAAAAATTTTATTCATTGGTATTTTTTTTTCTTTTCAATCGATAAACCTCTGCAGCATTGTTGTTGATCGTGACCAATAGATATTTTTCACTTTTAAGGTCAATGATATTTAGATGGCGCACTGATTTTTGACTTAAGTCAAAACCAATTTGAGGGCCTAAAATTACATTATTTTCATCTTTAATCAATGCGCCCCCAAAAGAATCGAATCTGCCGTGATAGGGTTTAACACCAAAATAATTTCCGGCGACCAAGACCTCTTCATTTCCATCGCCATCAAAATCATACGGAAGCAATGCCATAATTGGTGAGACCTGTAGCTCATTTTGAAACGGGACGAAGTTGAATTTACCATTTTCGTTTTTTAAATAGCCAGAACGAAGTTCGTTTACCTCCAGTATTTTTGCTTGTTTTAAAACCTCTTTATCAAAAATATCTTCAATGGAGGAACCCGCAAATGAAGCATAGGTATTGAATTTCTTTTTAAGGAAAACGAGTTGGGAGGAAAGCCCGTCCAGACCTTCCAAAGGATAGTATTTACCATCTTTTTCTATAGTGGTTATGGTTTCGGTCTGTCTGTTGTTGTCAAAATCACCGTAGAACATTTTCAAAGGATGTTCTGCAGACGCTTTGAACTTCGTGTTGCTGCCCCAATTGCCAAGCAAGTAATCCGTATCGCCATCATGGTCTATGTCAAAAGGAACAATAGTTTGCCAGAGTCCATTTAAATTTTTCTGGATAACATCAACTTTACTCAGTTTTCCTTTTACATTCTTAAAAAATACCGGAGACATCCATTCGCCAATTACAATGAGGTCATCTGTGCCGTCAGAATCAAAATCGGTCCAAATGGCGTCAGTTACCATACCCAAATTAGACAGACTTTCTTCGTTCTTATTCAAAAATGTGCCATTCTCGTTTATAAATAGAGCGGATTCAGGAATTTTTCCAAAGTCATTTGAAATGGTCTGGCCGCCAACAAAAAGGTCAAGATCTCCATCTTCGTCTACATCAAAAGAAGCTATAACTGAAGTGTTCTTGAAGCTTTCGGGTAGACTTGAAGTTTCAAACGTAGTATTGTTTTGAATGTAGTACGAATCCAATAACGGTTCCATTTTATTATAGAAGTCACCACCGCCCGTTCCAACAATGAGGTCGTTTTTACCGTCTGAATTAAAATCGGAAATAATTGCAGTTATGTCTTCCTTGATAGAATCTTTTGTTATTTCGGTTATATGAAACGGAGCAAATGCCGTATCGTTCTGGATATAAACTTGTGAGGGGATATACTTTGATCCACCAAAGAAAATATCTTTATTGCCATCACCGTTTAAATCTCCTATTGCCGTTGCGGGACCGCGGTCCGATATCTGATAAGGGATAAGTTTTTGACGATTGAAATCCGTATAATTATCCTCGATATGAATAAAATCGATACCTAAATTATGTTCAAGCTTTTCAAAGAGTGGTTGGTTGCGTGCTTGTAAACTGGCATATTCAAATTTAGCTGTGTTTTTGGGTTTTACAACCAAAGTTTGATTGGTTTCTACATTTTTTAAAGTTTGATATGTGCCATTTGGCCAGATTACTTTAAGAGAGTCAACCTGTGTGATATCTCCATAACCAAAATGAATTACAGGTTCGGAAGAAGCCTGAAACCCACGAACAGTGTATAGTTCTTTATACTGCAATTTTCCTTTGGTGTAAGAGAAAACCTTGGTGCCAATACCAAAGGTGTTATTGTTTTTATTTTTCAATTTTAGCTTTAGGTAGTTTGCTTTATTGTCTGTTTTATTAATGTAGAGCGCAGCGGTTCCGTTCAGGTTGTTGGTAACCAGGTCCAAGTCGCCATCATTGTCTAGGTCGCCCATGGCCGTAGCTCCAGAAACCAGCGTATCTGTAGCTATCCATTGACCGGATTCATCTTTGAAGGTTAAATCATCAGAACCCTTAAAAATGTAGTTATGGATTTTTCCGGCAGGCATTTTGTCCAAAGCTTGTTGGTCCATTAACTTGGTATTGTTCATCTTGCTTTGAATTTTCTCGCTACTGACAAAATTGATGAAATCTAAATCGTTCGGTCGTTTAGGGATACCATTGGCAATGAACAGATCTTGTTCGCCATCTTGGTCATAATCACCAAAAAGGGCACTCCAGCTCCAGTCCGTAGCGGCTACGCCACTCATAAGTGCAATTTCTGAAAAAGTGCTGTTTTGCTGATTGATGTTCAACATATTTCTAGTGAACTGGTACCCGTATCCATAACGCTCTGTACGCAATTTTTGGGTTTGTATATTGTCATCACCTTCAGATGATTTCAAAACTTTTTCATCTTGCGGAAGCATATCCAAGGAAATCAAATCAGGCCAGCCATCATGATTAATATCCGCCACGTCATTACCCATAGAAAAGCGAGAGGTATGTCCAAAAAATTGTTTTGAGCTTTCGGTAAAAGTACCATCGCCATTGTTCAAATAGTAGTAATCATCTTCATGGAAATCATTGCCCACATAAATATCAGGATAACCATCTTGGTTAAAATCTGAAATTGCTAGTCCTAAACCGTATCCGTTTACACCGCCATAGATTCCCGCATTTTCACTTACATCTGTAAATGTATTGCCGTCATTACGCAGTAGTTTGTCTCCAGTTTGAAAATTACGTTTGAGACGTAAATCTGCTTTTCCAAAAGACTCTTGGGTGTGTACGGCATGGTTCAACAGGTAGATGTCTAAGTCACCATCTAAATCAAAATCTAAAAAAGCGGCATTGGAACTGTACGAATCAAAATCAAGTCCGTATGTAGCGGCACTTTCTGTAAAAGTGCCATCGCCGTTATTTAAAAACAGTTCGTTATAACCGTTGAAGCCATTAATGCCCACCACGGCGCATACGTAAATATCCAAGAGACCGTCTCCGTTTATATCGCCCATTACGGAACCTGTGTTCCAAGTGCTGTTCCCTTCAATACCGGCAGTTTCACTAATATCTTCAAACTGTAGATTGCCTTTGTTCCTATAGAGTTTGTTCTTTACTTGGTTACCCGAGAAGAAAATATCAGGAAGCCCGTCATTGTCAATATCTCCAATGGCTACTCCGCCTCCGTTATAAAAATAGAGATAGTCTAAAATGTTAAGGTCATCTGTTTCTGTAAGGGTATTTTTAAAGGTAATACCTGTCTCTTCGGCAGGTGGATTATTAAAAAGTGAACCCTGCTTTTTACCGCAACCGGAAAAAGTAAAGAGTGCGAGGTAGAAGTATATATATGTGTGTTTGAAAAGCACGAACGGTAAGTTTTTTCTTTGAGATTCTTTAGGTAGCAACATTAATCTAACGCGTAAATTTTTGGAGAGCTATTGTTTATAGCTGCAATCAGATAACTTTTGCCATTTTTATCTTTGAATTGTTTCAAGTGTTTTACTTCATTTTTTATAAAAAAACCACTAGTGCCATAATCTTGCCATTTAAAATTTAGGTTTCCATCGCCTATAAGTACATTGCCGTAGCTGGCATCCAAGCGTGAATATTGGGGCTTGAATTCAAAATTGTTCCCTGCCATAATCAAATCTAGGTTGCCATCTTTATTAACATCGGCACAAGTAATACCGCAAACGCATGAAAGTTGAACACGTGAGGGCAATTTTTTAATAGTGAATTTACCACCACCTTCATTAATGGCAATTACGGAAGACATGGTGTTGGCTTCTTTAACAATACTGCGCTCAAATATTTCTTTAGGGAAAAGTTCGCCAATTGTTTTTTTGGCATATTCCGAAGCTTTTAAACTTTGCTTTTTTAACGAAACAATTTGCCCTGTCAGCTCTTTTTTCTGGTGGATAGGATAATCCTTTCCATCAAACCCTCGGGTTGTAATCTGTTCCAATGTTCCGTTATTGTCATAGTCATTGATCCACAATTTCATGGGATGTTCTTTAGAGGCCTCGTAGGGTACGTTTGTACCTTGATTTCCTAACACCAAATCCATATCGCCATCATCATCAAGGTCAACGGCTTCCGCAGTGTTCCACCACCCGTAAAGACTGTCAAGGTTTGTTGAAAGTCGGCTTAAGCGCCTACCTGAATTTTTGTAAATATTGGGTCTTCCCCATTCGGATGTAGTAACAAGATCCTGTTTGCCATCCCCATCAATATCGGCCCAAATAGCATCCGTTACCATGCCTGCATCTTTAAGGTCGTATGCCAATCGCTCCGTGGCATCAACGAATTTTCCATCACCTTGATTCTCCAAAAAGAGATGATCGGGATCAATGCCGTAGGTGCCAACAACACTTCTTGAACCAACAAACAGGTCAATATCGCCATCTTGGTCAAAATCATAGGGAGAAATAACTGAAATGTTTTTAAAGACAGAAGGGAGGTCATCTTTTGCTTTACTAAAATTCCCTCTTCCGTCATTTAGATATAATCTAGGTTTATATGTGTTTTCTTGATTAATGCGATTTCCGCCCGAGCCCACCACCAAGTCTTGGTCGCCATCGCCATCGGCATCAAAAAATGCAGCAGCGGTATCCTCAAAGTCAATATCAAAGCTTAATGGCTTTTTAGAAAGCTTGCCATTACCGGAATGGATATATACTACTCCGGGCTGCCCATCGGCTCCTCCTAAGAAAATATCTTCATTGCCATCGCCATTTGCATCACCAACAGCCAATGCAGGGCCTTCTTGTGATACCGATTTGGAAATTAATCCCTCGTAATCAAAGTCTTGATAAACATCTTCTTTGTGTGGGGCTAGCTTATCGTTTTTCAGTTCGGTGAGCAGTGTTTTTAGTTTGGATGGTTTGGGCAGGCTATATTTCTCGGTTGCCTCAGACCTTTTTAAGGTTAAAAGCTGGTCTGCGGAAACATTCTCTAGTTTCTGGGTGTAATCATCTGGCCAAATAACCCGAAGGGAATCTACGGTTGTGGTTGCACCTAGACCAATATCCATTACATAATCTACCGAAGATTGAAAACCACGTGAGGGAATCAATTCTTGAAAAACCACCTGGTCATCATAATACATTTTAATGCTTGTGCCTACAGCAAACGGATTCTGACCTTCGCCCACGAACTTTAATTTTATAAAGTGATTGTCCGTTAGCTCATTGGTTTTGTTCTTGTATATGAACGACTGCATGTTTACATTGTTCACAACAAGGTCTAAGTCTCCATCATTATCAAGGTCTCCGTATGCCGCTCCGTTCGATAAACTGGGGATTTCAAAGCCCCAATCAACTGCGGCGTTGTCAAAAGTTATATCGCCATTGTTTCTGTATGCATAATTGGGTTGCGGTTTAATGGGCATTTTATTGATAATGGAATCTATGGATTCTTTTTTACCCGTTAGTGCCATTTTTTGAATGATTTCATTGGCAAAGAAATCTACAAAATCAAGGTCCGTAAGGTCATGGTTTACTCCATTGGTGATAAAAATATCCCGAAGACCGTCATTATCCATATCAAATAAAAGTCCGGCCCAACTCCAGTCCGTTTTTGCTACGCCACTGTGGTAGGCAATTTCAGAAAAAGAACCATTGCCATTATTGAGTTGTAAAGTATTTTGAATGTACTGCTGATAAAAATCTTTACTCTGTTTTAATCTGAAAACATTGTAGCCTTCAAATTCCATGACTGATTTTACACGTTCGTCTCCTTCTGGAAGCATGTCCGTAATAAAAATATCGGCATTACCGTCATTATTAATATCGGCCATGTCAATACCCATTGCGGAAAGTGACAGGTGGGAAGTCCACTCTTTTATTTCCTCTGTAAAAGTGCCATCTTTTTGGTTGATGTAAAGGTAATCTCGTTCATAAAAGTCATTAGAAACGTAGATATCAGGCCACAAGTCTCCGTTAATGTCACTGACCATAACGCCAAGACCAAAGCCAATAAGGCTTCCGTAAATGCCAGCTTCCTCACTTACATCTGTAAATGTACCATTGTCATTGCGTAAAAGCATATCGCCCACACCTCTAAAAATATGTGGTACGCCTTCCCAGTCCTGTGCTCTAACACTGCGTTGTTCTGCATAACCCAAACTGCTAACAGGAATATTGCTGTTGTTTAAAATATAGGCATCAAGGTCGCCATCTTTATCATAATCAAAAAATGATGCATGAGTAGAAAAGCCGGTTTCGGCAAGGTTATAGTCTTTTGCTTTTTCAGAAAAGGTAAGGTCTCCGTTATTAATGTAGAGGTCATTGTCATGATTGTTGCCTTCCATGTTACCTGCATTGCTCACGTAGATGTCCAAGAATCCATCTGCATTAATATCGGCCATGACAACACCTGTAGACCACGGTTTATTCCCTACAACTCCTGCCTTCTCGGAAATATCTTCAAACTTAAAATCACCTTTATTGAGGTATAGTTTGTTCGGACCCATATTTGCAGAAAGGTAGATGTCTGCAAGTCCGTCATTGTTGATATCACCAATGGCAACCCCACCACCATTATAGAAATTACGGTATTTGAAGATGTTGAAATTCTTTTGGTTCTGAACAGCGTTGATAAAATCGATGCCTGTCTCTTCTGCCGGAAGCATACTAAATAGTGTTTCTTTTTTTTGGGTTTCAGCAGTATCCTCTTTCGTTTCGCTTTTACACGAAATGAGAAGGGTCATTATAAAAATAACTGTCCTAAGAGGTGCTTTAAAAACCATTTTGGTTATTGATTGCATACTATTTATAACTTTTTTTTGATAGAAAAACAGGGGTGTCATTATTTCTGCCAATGATGTAGAATTCTTTCTTTTTTACTTTAATCTTGGCAATACTTCTTGCAGGCCCTTCTATGTTGAATTTCTGATTGCTCAGCCACTCAAAATCTCCTTTTTGGTTGTTTCGTAAAATGATGCCGTGCGCGGCATCCATTCTGCCCAATTGTGTGCTTATTTCGGATGTATTGCCAACTATAAGGAGGTCTTTAAAGCCGTCATTATCAAAGTCGTCTACTGCAATATCATGAATTGTAGATGCTTGTGCAATAGTTGGAAGTGCTTTTATTTTAAAATTGCCAACTCCATCGTTTTCGTAAAATAAACTTTGTAATTCATAGACCTTTTTTTGACCAGATTTCGTCAATTTTTCATGTGAAAACAAATCGGAAACTGAGGCTTTAGCAAAATCTTTATACGATAGAAATTGCTTGTTCAAATACGGTAATTGTTTTACGAGTTCATCTTTAGATGAAAATGGAGTTTCCGTTTGTTGTTGGAAATGGGTTACAATTGGATCTATGGTTCCATTTTGGTCAAAATCTGTACTATAAAGAGTGATGGGTTCTGATTTTGATACACTAAACTTGCTGTTTAGACCCCAGTTTCCCGCAACAAAATCAATATCGCCATCATTGTCAAAGTCATCGGCAACTATGGTGTTCCACCAACCATTGCTTTCTTTTAAGTTTTGGTGATTTTGGAGTTGCAATAGTTTTCCGTCATTGTAGAAAATAGAAATAGGCATCCAATGGCCAACTGCTATGAGGTCTTTGAATCCGTTGCCGTTCAAATCCTTCCAGATAAGGTCCTTTACGGCGCCAATATTTTGAAAAGCTTTGCCAAAGGTTTCTGATACATCGACAAAATTTCCGGTACCATCATTTTCAAAAATATATTGTGACGGAGTGGAACCAAATTGATGTGGAATCTGGTCGGAAGCGATTAGAATATCTGTGTCTCCATCATTATCAAAATCTACAGAACTTACATTTGAGGCATTTACATAAAGCTCGTTGAACTGGTTTTCTTCTTTTTTGAATTGGCCATTCTCATTTCGGTAAAAACGAGGTTGCAATGGTTTGCCCGATTGGAATTCATTTCCTCCACTTACGATTATTAAATCTTGGTCATCATCACCATCGGCATCAAAAAAGACCTGAGAAATATCTTCGCTAATATGGTCTTCTTCGAACAATTTTGTTTGTTGTTTTGAGAAATTGGCGGGTGAATTTTGGACGAATAGGGCAGAAGCTTGTCCTTTTCCCCCGCTAATTAAAACATCGTCTAGTCCATCTGAATTGACATCGGCCACCGAAATTTCAGGACCTTCATTGGTGTTCGCAAAAGGAACCAACGGACTACGGTTGAACTCAAGAGTTGGACTGTCTTTATGGTAAAACCCGAGAAAATCAGCAGCGTTGTAAAGTAGGAGAGGCGTAGATTGCTCTAACTTCCGATCGAAGCTTTCATTTGCATCAGAAAAACTGAAAGTGATTTTTTGATTGGTTAAAACGTTCCGAAGAGTTTGATGTTTTCCATTAGGCCATACGACCTTAACAGAGTCCAAAAGAGAATCTTTGCCGATACCTAAATGTATTTGGGGAGGTACAGCCGATAGGTACCCTCTGCTCACAAAATTTTCTGCACTTATGGGAGAGTTGTTACCATAAGCGATAACCTTTGCGCCAATTCCGAAAAGATTGTTTTCAGCGCCCTCAAAGTCTATTTTTAGAAAGTTATTTTCACTGCTTGATATACTCCTGTTTTCAAGGACAAAAGCTTCCTGGTCAATATTGTTAACCACAATATCCAAATCACCGTCATTGTCCAGGTCTGCATAAATACTGCCGTTGCTATAACCGGCCTGATGATCGGACCATACATCGGATACGTTCTTGAAGGTTAAATCTCCCTGATTTTTAAAAAAATAGTTAGGGACCTTTTTCTTTGGCATTTCCTCAATAAACGCCATATCTTCCTTGGTCATTCCGGCTTCAATGCGTTTTTGGATATTTTCATTGGCAATGAAGTTTATGAAATCCATATCATTGGTGGCACCTTTAATTCCGTTAGAAACAAAAAGGTCCTTTAATCCATCGTTGTCATAGTCCGCTAAAAGTGAGCCCCAAGACCATTCTGTTGCTGAAATACCTGCAAGGTGTGCAATTTCACTGAAGTTATTATTTCCAAGATTTAAGTGCAAGGTGTTTTGCATGTACTGCGGAGCATAACCGTTTCGCAGATAGTTTTGGTAAGTTGGGTAAGCAAATTCCAAACCAGAAGTTTTGTAGGTCTCTAGATTTTCGGGCAACATGTCTAGGGAAACAATATCCGTAAGTCCGTCATTGTTAATGTCCGCCAGATCATTTCCCATGGAGAAGTGGGTGGTGTGACCTAGTTTTTTATCGTTCTTTGAAATAATTTCTTCAAACGTACCGTCTTTTTGATTGATGTATAGATAGTCGTTTTCAAAGAAATCATTTCCTACGTAAATATCAGGATAACCGTCATTGTTAACATCACTTACACCAAGACCTAGACCATAGCCAGTTTCACCTTGAAAAATATTAGCTTCAGCAGATACGTCAATAAATTTTCCGTTTTCATTTTTGTACAAACGGTCTCCGGATAGGGAGTCTACTTTTTTTCTTTTGCTTCCTTTACCATAGGTGCGATTTGGGTGAACGGAGTGGTTGAGCAAAAACATATCAAGGTCGCCGTCCAAATCATAATCAAAGAAAGAAGCTTGGGTAGAAAAGCCTGAAAAATCAAGACCATACTTTTTTGCTTCCTCTTTAAAAATAGGAGTTCCATTAGCGTTATTACCTTGATTTATGTAGAGTAAATTAGAGCCTTTTAAATGCTTGTAATTACTGACCTTGCTAATGTAAATATCTAAAAGCCCGTCATTGTTGATATCTGCGTGGGTTACTCCTGTGGTCCACCCGTTGGAATTGTCAATACCCGCTTTTTGGCTTATTTCACTGAATTTGAAGTCGCCTTTATTTAGGTAAAAATGGTCTGCACCTTCGTTTGCCGTAAAATAGAGGTCTGTAAGCCCATCATTATTAAAATCTGCTGCAGCTACTCCAGCTCCATTATAATAATAAAGGTAGTTGAGGATATTAAGTTCCGGTGTGTTTTTGAGCGAATTAGTAAAGGATATTCCAGTATGTGAGGCGTAAGTTTTTTTAAATAGGGTGGGCGTTTCTTGCTTTTCTTCTGAGCAGGAAATCATTAAAAAGGACAGTGCCCAAACCCAAATAAAACCCAGTACTTTTTTCATGGTCAAAATCACTTGCAAGATAATCAATGTGCAGAGGTCTAGAAAATTACAGGGCTGTGAAATTTCAACTTATTTCTTTGGCAAATGTGATATCGCATATATTGTCTGTTAATCATTAAGTTTTTCGTAAATAATCCAATATATTTAGCCAAAATATCAAACCAATTCATAATGATCGGAATTTTGTCTTTTGTAGGCTTTACCGCTTTGGTAGCCATAATATCTTATTTTGCAACACGAACAACAGACGAACAGTCTTCTGACGGTTATTTTTTAGGGGGGAGGAGTTTGACCGCTGGAGTTATTGCCGGGTCATTGTTGTTGACAAACCTTTCCACAGAACAAATAGTAGGTCTTAACGGGCAATCTTATACAGAGGGTATTGTAGTAATGGCATGGGAAACTTTAGCGGCAATTGCCATGGTCGTTACCGCTATATTTTTGTTACCTAGATATTTAAAGGGCGGTATTACCACTGTTCCCCAATTTCTAAAAGACAGGTATGATGTAACCACAAAAACACTGACTTCGGTCTTGTTCCTTACCGGTTATGTGGTGGTATTGCTGCCTACAATTCTTTATTCTGGGGCACTGGCAATCAGTACCATGTTCGATTTACCAACCATGTTAGGGGTTTCGGACGGTACAGCATTGAATCTCAGTATTTGGGGTATTGGTATTATAGGTTCTATTTATGCGGTATTTGGAGGATTAAAGGCCGTTGCGGTTTCAGATACTATAAATGCAGTTGGATTGTTAGTCGGTGGACTTTTGATTCCTATTTTCGGGTTGATGGCCATTGGTGATGGAAGTTTTTTTGGAGGTTTAGAGGTGTTGTATGAAGCTAACCCCGATAAATTTGATTCTACGGGGGAGGTTACCAATAGTGTGCCTTTTTCTACTCTTTTTACCGGTATGATGCTTATCAATTTGTTTTATTGGGGAACCAACCAGCAAATTATTCAAAGGGCCTTGGGGGCAAAGAATTTGGCCGAAGGTCAAAAAGGCTTGTTATTAGCTTCTTTTATAAAAATACTAGGTCCGTTAATTGTAGTACTTCCCGGTATTATTGCTTTTCATTATTTCCAAGGTGGTCTAGATATGCCCGATCAAGCATATCCTGCTCTGGTAAATGCCGTCCTACCTAAATACTTAGTGGGCTTTTTTGTAGCCGTTCTTTTTGGAGCTATTTTGAGTTCGTTCAATAGTGTGTTAAATAGTTCGGTAACACTATTTGGACTTGATGTTTATAAACAGCACATTAACCCTGAAGCAAATGAACAAACGGTTGTGAAATATGGAAAGATTTTTGGGATTGTTTTGGCGGTAGGTGCTATGCTTATTGCGCCGTTAATCTCTAACGCAGGTAGCCTCTTTGCTTATTTGCAAGAGCTGAACGGTATTTATACCATTCCTATTTTTACAATAATCGTGGTAGGGTACCTTACCAAACGAGTTCCGGCCATTGCGGCTAAAATAGGTATTATCGCGGGCGTAGTGCTATACTGTTTTAGTCAGTTTTATTTACAGCCTATGTTTGTTGATGGTGCTTTGGAGGAAGCGGCCGCTTCAGGTATAACCGATCCTGATGCATTGGCCTTGATAAAGGCGGAAGCCTACCCTCACTTTATTCATGTTATGGCTATTTTATTTGTGCTGAATGCTGCTATTATGTTAGTTATTGGTAAGATTTGGCCAAATGAAAAACCTTTTGAATTGGAATATACCAACCAAGTTTCTATTGAGCCTTACAAATATGTAAAGCAAGTAGGTATAGCAATCTGTTTTATAGTAGTGGCACTTTATGTGTATTTTGCGAAGTAAAAAATAAGCTATATAATATAAAGCCTTGTACAGATTACTACTGTGCAAGGCTTTTTCTTTTTGGGAAATATACGATTACCTTTTTCTATTGGCTAGGAGGGGAGGCGGTTCACCCGAAAAAGGGTTCCATCGGCTATTGTTATTGGCTTCCATTCCAGCAGCACTAATGGAACGATTTCCGTACCGTTCGCGTATCTTGTCTATGGCCAAACTCAAGTGGAATTGCTTTTCATTGTCCTCAGATAGATTAATTTGATGACCGCCTTCCACTAAGTGGCTAAACCGAACACCTATTAATCTAGCCGGCATACGTCTACTGTACAGCTTTTAAAAAAGGTTGAAATATGCTGACGCTTAAGAAGGTCTAGTATATTTTTGAATAAAAGAAAGCTAATGTGTTAGTATATTGGATACAGATTCAAAAAAAAATGCCCCGACCTAATAGGGTCGAGGCATTTTTAAACACTTAAGTTGTAATTTTTAGTACCCTGGGTTTTGAACTAGGTTAGGGTTTAAAATAATTTGTGATGCAGGTATAGGAAATAATTGTCTGTTAGTGTCACCAACAGAAGAAGGGTCTTTGAATTCCCAATCTTTAGTATATTGACCAAATCTAATCATATCATTTCTCCTCCAAAATTCAGCATAGAGTTCTCTCCCTCTTTCATCTAATAAATCTTGCTCGGTAACTGTAGCTAATGGTTCGGCACCTCTCAAAACTCTAAGCTCGTTTACTAAAGCAGTTGGGTCTCCTCCATCACGCATAATTGCTTCTGCTTTCATTAAGTGCGCGTCAGAATATCTGAAGAAAATTTCATGCTCGGCGAAAGCACCATATTGTGGGTGGTACTTTATTACTCGTATACCGGTAACTTCACTGTTTTCAACTAAGCTTTTTTCGCCATTAGTAGCATCAGTGAAATCTCTAGTAAAATTCAAAGGGCTTGTGCCTCTATCGTTCAATGGCGTTCCGTCTGGTTCATATTGTTGTCCTATTAAAAAGCCAAAACCAATATTAGACCCGTCGGCAATACCATCTGAGTTTGCATCAACAGTGCCTGGGATTCCTGCAGGTTTTCCTTCAGAAGGGACATAACCTCTTCTTTCTTCCTGATTGCCACCCTCTTCGTTAGAATTTGGGTCGCCTTCAAATAAATCGTAAAATTCTGCTAAGGTGCTAAAGCCATTCCAACCGCCAGCTTGTTCTGGAGTTGTAAGATTGTAGTGAAGTCCGTTCCATATTCTATTACCAACGGAAGTCTTTACCCAAAAAATGGTTTCTTGATCAGTGTCTGCTTTAAATATATCAAAATAACCAGAGACCAAACCAAATCCATCTCCTTCTATTTCATCTACCAGGGAAACAACTCTGTTCATATCCGCGCTATCAGCAGAGCCTGAACCATTAAATATATGCTTGTTCAATAAAACTTTTGCTAATAAGTATCTAGCTGCAGCTTTGGACGCCATTACTGTTTCTCCATCCGGTGAGGTGGCTGGTAATCCGGAAATAGCGGCTTCTAGGTCAGCAACTATAAAATCAACAGCTTCATTTCCTGTTAAAACGGCAGGGTCATCTAAAGGGTCTGCTGTAGTATCGCGGTATGGAACTTGTCCAAAATTATCAAGAATCACATACATTCCTAATGCTCTAAGAAATGCGGCATCTGCTTTTGATGCTTCAGATGATGCAGACCTTGAATCTAATACCTCGCTAGCAGTAAGTTGTAGCTCATTCCATTGGTTCCATACGTTTGTAATATATGAATGGTCAGGTGTCCAGGTATGTTGGTGTAACTGTCTCCATATTCCATTATCTCCCCAGTCAGAACCTCTAGTCGGAACTAAAAGCTCGTCAGTAGTAACTTCGCTCAAAGCGAATAAATCTGCTTGGTTTCCAATATACCCGTTGATTTGATTGTACATTGCGGTAACAGAACTTGCTGCTTCTTCAGCAGTTTCGATTCCCTCAAAGTTGGCAACCAATAAAGAGTCTGTTTCTTCAACCTCAAGGTCGCTACATGAGAATAATACGGACAAGCCTATGGCCGGTAGTATTAGAATCTTCGATGTATTTTTAATATATTTTATCATTGCTCTTTTTTTATAATTAGAATCTAGCATTTATTCCTAAAGTGAATGTTCGAGGTCTAGGGAAAGAAGTATAGTCTATACCTTGGCTCGGAATTCCTCCTGTAAAATCTCCGTCTGAAGACGTGGATGATGAAACTTCTGGGTCTAAACCGCTGTAATCGGTAATTAAAAATAGATTTTGACCTGTAAGCGATAATCTAAGACTATTTAGCGCTCCCTTTCCACTTAATGGTACGTTGTACCCTATGCTTGCATTTTGCATACGTACGAAGTCTCCTTTTTCTAAATAAAGAGTAGAAACCTCCGATGATTGAAGTTCAAGAGCTTCAGGAGTTACATTTCTGGAAGTATTGAAAGCTGCAGCGTTTAAGAACGCATTTGCAGTGTTATTATATACAGAGAATCCAAATTGCCCTGTAAAAAATGCCGATACATCCCAGTTTTTAACTGTCAAATTTAGTGCTAAACCTGTAGTAATATCCGGTACGGCATCTTCACCAACAAAATCTTTATCATCTGCATTAAAATTAGGATTGCCATCAGCATCTTCGGAATAAGTAGCCATGTAATATGAGAAAAGTGACCTTCCCTCACCAAGGCGTTGTGCAAATGCACCTGTAAGCCCTGGGCCGTTCAGAACTCCAAAATCTGCAGTAGCTCCATTTAAACCTTCTACGGTGTTATCATTATAAGCTATATTGAAAGATGTTGAAAAGTTAATATCTTCAGACTGGATAAAATCATAGTTTAAGCCAAGTTCAACACCTTGGTTTATTAGTGTGCCATCTTCTAAGTTGGTGAATTTAAAAGGGTCAAAGGCTGGAGCTGCAGCCGGCTGTCTAAACAACAAATCTTTGGTTTCTCTTCTATATAAATCAATAGAACCATTGAAGCGGTCATCTGCAAACCCAAAATCTATACCTAAGTTGTAATCTGTAGTAGATTCCCATTTTAAATCTGAATTTTGTACTGCGACAGTTTCCGTACCAGGCCTGTTTATACTACCATCGTTATCTATATTAGGTGTGCTAAAACGAACCCTTTTTAAGTAGTTTGCATACCCTAAGCCTTCTTGGTTACCCGTTGCACCGGCACTCACTCTAAGTTTAAGAGTAGAAAAAGCATCTCCTATAAAATCTTCTTCAGCTAATTGCCATGCAAATGCTCCTGAAGGGAAATAACCATATTTATTATTTGTACCAAATCTAGAAGAACCATCAGCTCTAAGCGTTACAGTAAATAAATATTTACTATTCAAAGAATAATTGATTCTACCAAAAAACGATTGTAATTCATCGGTATTGTCAAAAGCATTGCCCCAAACTGATCTAAAAGAGTCAGATTGTCTGTTTAATGTGCCTTCATCATCAAAAGGGTTTAGTGAATTTACAAAACTGCTGGAAGCATCATACCCAAACTGTTGGTATGGACGGTTTATAGAATAACGCAAGTCATAAATTGATTGCTTCAATTCTTGACCTATCTTGTCTAGGTTGTAAAGTGAGGTGCCCCAACCCTGAGAATTGATACCTTGCCTTTGAAAATCCTGAAAAGTGAAACCTACAATAGCATCTAACGTGGAGTTGGAAAACTCTTTTTTGTAGTTCAATGTGGCTTCAAGCAATTTACTTGTAGCTTCCAAAGTATTGAATGCTGCTTGTCCATTATCAACAACTCTATCAAAATTTCTTACCCCGGGAGATATTACTGTTATTGCTTGTGCATCGGACCGGTCATAACCTACAGATATTTTACCTGTCAACTCTTCTGTAATGTCGTACTCCGCAGAAAGATTGGCTAAAAACCTATCGGTATGTGTTTCGGATTGCCAATTTGCTAGGTAATTCGCAGGATTGACGAGATTTCCGTCAATACTAAAAGTACTACTTGAAGGCCAGGTTGGGTTAGCAGCATAAGCGGCACCGATTAGGTTTCCGCTAGAACCAGAAGTACCACTAATAGGAGGTGCTTCGTCATTAACTCTAGACAAAGTAGATTGGAAATTAACTCTTAGCTTATCATCTAAAAATCGTTGAGCTACGTTTACTCTACCGGTAATTCTTTCTTGTGATGACTTTTGTATCACACCAAACTGTTTACCATAAGAAAATGTTGTTCTAACATTACCGCTACCGTAGTTGTTGCTATATGCTAAATTTTGATTTTGAGAAGCGGTATTTCTTGTGATGTAATCTTGCCAGTCTGTATTTTGTCCGAAATCCAATCCATCTGCTATTTCTTGAGATCGTAAGCTTGCTGATTTAGAAATGAATTCAGGTCCATCAAATAAGTCGTATTCGTCGGCTGGGGAAGAAACACTAAAGGTTGAGTTGAATTCCCAGTTTCCTCCAGAGCCCGCTTTACCACTTTTAGTAGTTACGATCACTACACCGTTAGCACCTCTTGATCCATATATAGCTGTTGCGGAGGCGTCTTTCAAAATTGAAATACTCTCAATATCACTTGGGTTAATAAAGCTTAGAGGGTTCTTTGTAGCATTCCCTCCGTTTACAATATTCCCTCCGTCAGGGGTAGTGGATTCTCCTGAAAGTGGAACACCATCAACTACGAACAGCGGGTTGTTGTTAGAACGAATTGAATTTGCGCCTCTAATACGAATATTAACACCTGCTCCCGGTTCACCGCTCGATTGCGATATTTGCACACCGGCACTTTTACCTTGTATCAATTGTTCAGGGGAAGCAATGACGCCTCCGTTAAAATCCTCAGCTTTCACCGCGGTAACCGATCCAGTTGCATCTTTTACGGTTGTTGTACCATAACCTATTATGACAACCTCGTCCAAAGCTTGAGCATCTTCTTGTAGGGTTACGTTAATTGTAGATTGACCATTGACCGGTACTTCTTGGGTAGCAAAGCCAATGTAACTAAAGATCAAGGTTGCACCTTCAGGTACATCGCTTAATGAATAATTTCCATCAAAATCCGTTTGTGCTCCAGTGGTCGAGCCTTTTATTACAACACTAGCTCCCGGTAAAGGGCCACTTGCATCGGAAACAGTTCCCGAAACATCTTGTGCCTGTGCTATGCCAAAGCCTAAAAAAGCCGCAACCATAACCAGGTTTTTGAGTAGCATAATCTTCATAAATGATTTGTTTTAAGTTGAGTTTAATTATAAATTAAAGTTAAAAGTATGTAAAAACGGTGTTAATATCCATGAAATACCATCAGCTATAATTACGAAAACGGTTTCGTGTTAATAACTTTAGTAAAATTCGATACTAATAATAATCTTATCGAATAAATATGGAATTAATAATAAGGAAGGTTGAAAACGGGGAATCGATATATAATATCAAATATACAGATTTCATTTGAAATGAAAAATGACTCAAATTTAATAATGAAGGGTTAAGATTGTTAAAAAAAGTAGATCATTGTCATTTGCCCATATTATAGTTTAATTTCACTTCCAAAAGTTAATAGGATTTGAAGCGAAAGATTACCTTAAAACAAATTGCAAGAGAGTTAGAAGTATCAATTTCTACTGTGTCAAAGGCTTTAAAAGATAGTGACGAGATCAGTGCGGATACCAAACAAAAGGTAAAAGCCTTTGCTAAACTTTATAATTATAGGCCTAATAATATAGCGTTAAGCCTAAAAAATAGAAGGACCAAAAATATTGGGGTGGTTATTCCGGATATTGTCCATCACTTCTTTACAACTGTTTTTAGGGGTATTGAAAAGTATGCCAACGAACATGGTTATAATGTTGTAGTATGTGTATCCGACGAGTCTTATGAAAAAGAAGTTTTCAATATGGAGCTTTTGGCCAATGGCAGTATTGATGGTTTCATCATGTCCGTATCTGCTGAAACTCAGCAAAAAAATGATTTTAGTCATTTAAAGGAGGTCATGGAGCAAGGAATTCCTTTGGTCTTGTTCGATCGGGTAATTGATGAGATTGAGTGTGATAAGGTTATTATGAATGATGAGGAGATAGCTTATGATGCTACAGTAAAAATGTTGGCTGAGGGTAAAAAAAAGATAGCTTTGGTAACTACGGAAAGCTATTTTAATGTTAGTGAAAAAAGAGCGGAAGGATACAAGAGGGCACTTACGGACCATGGTATTGCTCATGATGAGAGATTAACTTTGGTCTTGCCATATAAGGAGCTCGAAGAAAAATATATTGAGGATTTTGTTGAAAATGAAGATTTTGATGGAGTTCTTTGCGTGAACGAAATTTTTGCCGTTCTTTTTATGGCATTGGCTCAGAAGAAAGGATTGAAAGTTCCAGAAGATGTATCCGTAATTGGTTTTACGGACGGACTTTTATCTAGATATTCAACCCCGGCATTAACCACGGTTGCACAACATGGGGAAAAAATGGGGCAGGTTGCTGCAAAAATGTTGATAGAGAAACTTGAAAATGAAATAGGTTTTCATGAAGAAGAAGTTTATAGGACTGAAATTATAGAGGCTACCCTCATAGAAAGAGATTCAACTATAAACAAATAGAGTATTGCACAAAAGGTTTGATGATGTTGCTAGATTCAATTTTAAACGATTAAAAATATTAATAATTTAAATTACATGGGTACAGCAGCATTTATATTTGATTTGGACGGTGTTATTGTAGACACTGCAAAATATCACTACTTAGCTTGGAAGAAACTGGCCAATGAACTGGGTTTTGAATTTACAAAGGAACAGAACGAACTTTTTAAGGGTGTAAGTCGAAAACGATGTTTAGAAATTCTTTTGGATATTGGTGACGTTACTGCAACTCAAGAAGAGTTTGATAAATATATGGTAGAAAAGAACGAGGACTATCTTGAGTACATTGAAAAGATGGACGAGTCCGAAATTCTGCCCGATGTGCCAAAAGTTTTAAGTTTTCTGAAGGAAAAGAATATCCCCATTGCTTTAGGGTCTGCAAGTAAAAATGCTCGCCCTATTTTAGAAAAAGTAAAACTATTGTCTTATTTTGATGCTATTGTAGACGGTAACGATGTTACCAAAGCAAAGCCGGACCCGGAAGTCTTTCTGATCGCGGCCAATAAATTAGAAACATCACCTGAAAAATGTGTTGTTTTTGAAGATGCCGTTGCGGGAATACAAGCAGCCAACAATGCCAATATGATTAGTATCGGTATCGGTGATGCTAAGGTTTTATCCGAAGCGGACCATAATTTTAACGATTTTACAGAAATGAACATTGAATTTCTAGAAAGTTTAATGTCACCACAAGCGTAAGTTCATTCTCTTTTTTATCCCTAAATTTTAAACCAAATGCAAGAATATATAAAAGCCGACCCTTGGTCAATTATTGAGGAAGATTTTGATAAAGAACTGGTTAAATCATCAGAAAGTATCTTTAGTATCGGTAACGGAGCCATGGGGCAACGTGCCAATTTTGAAGAAAACTATACTGGGGAAACCTTTCAAGGAAGCTATATAGCAGGGGTCTATTATCCAGATAAAACCCGCGTGGGCTGGTGGAAAAATGGCTACCCGGAGTATTTTGCCAAGGTTTTGAACGCTCCTAATTGGATAGGTATTGAAGTTTTCGTGAATGGGGAACCTTTAGATTTGAATACCTGTAAAAAGGTGAAAAAATTCAAAAGGGAGCTGAACATGAAAGAAGGCTGGTACCAGCGTCAATTTAAAGCGGTGCTGCCAAATGATGAAAAAGTTTCGGTGAAGATAACTCGTTTTTTATCGCTTGATTTGGATGAAGTAGGAGCTATTAATTACGAAATTACACCTGAGAGTGACGGCGTTGAAATCAAGTTTATACCTTATCTAGATAGCGGCATCACCAATGAGGATTCTAATTGGGATGATAAATTTTGGAGTACCACATCGGTAACTTCAGAGGGCAATCAAGCCTTTATTGAAGCCCATACCATGAAAACCAATTTTCAGAGCTGCACGTTTATGGAAAGCAGGTTGTTTGTGGATGGAAAGGCTGTTGAGAAGAATCCAACAGAGAAGAAGGAAGAAATACGGGTAGCCCACGAGTATGTGCAAACAGTGAAACAAGGTGAAACCATATCACTCCATAAATTTGGAGGATATACCGTTTCCCGAAATCATAAGGCTTCAGAATTGATTGAAGCTTCAAAGAAAGCGTTAAAAAAAGCCTCAGATTTTGGTTTTGATGTGCTTCTGGATAAACAAAAGCAAGCGTGGGCAAAAATTTGGGAGATGAGCGATATCACTATTGATGGTGATGTAAAGGCACAACAAGGTATTCGCTTTAATATTTTCCAACTAAATCAGACTTATCTAGGCCGTGACTCTAGATTGAACATTGGCCCAAAAGGATTCACGGGAGAAAAATATGGAGGAAGCACCTATTGGGATACCGAAGCTTATTGTATTCCTTTTTACATGGCTACCAAAGACCAAAATGTAGCACGTAGCTTATTGAAATATCGATTCAATCATCTTGAAAAAGCGATTGAGAATGCGCAAAAATTAGGTTTTTCCAATGGAGCGGCACTCTACCCAATGGTGACCATGAACGGAGAGGAATGCCATAATGAATGGGAAATTACTTTTGAAGAGATTCATCGTAATGGAGCAATTGCTTTCGCCATATTTAATTATTACAGATTTACGGGCGATTATTCCTATATCCCGGAAATGGGACTTGAAGTGCTTATTGGTATCGCACGTTTTTGGCATCAAAGGGCCAACTTTTCTACATTGAAAAATAAGTATGTTATTTTGGGTGTGACGGGTCCTAATGAATATGAGAATAACATCAACAATAACTGGTATACAAACTATTTGGCCAAATGGTGTATTGAGTATGCGGTAGAACAATTGCATAAGGTTGAAGACGGTTATAATGAGGATTACCGTCGTATCATAGGTAAAACAAAATTAACGGATAACGAGGTTTCGCAATGGCAAAAAGTTGCGGGTAATATGTATTTCCCATATTCAGAAGAAAAGGAAGTCTTTTTGCAACAAGATGGATTTTTAGATAAGCAATTGATTACTGTAAGCGAACTTCCTAAAACGCAAAGACCTATTAATCAGAAGTGGAGTTGGGATCGTATATTACGTTCTCCTTACATTAAACAGGCCGATGTACTTCAGGGCTTTTATTTCTTTGAAGACCACTTTTCCGAAGCTGAACTAGAGAAGCATTTTGACTTTTACGAACCATTTACGGTACACGAATCATCTTTGTCTCCTTGTGTTCATAGTATACAGGCCGCAAAATTAAACCGTATGCAACAGGCATATACGTTTTATCTTAGAACGTCCCGGTTAGACTTGGATGATTACAATAAGGAGGTGGAAGAAGGTCTGCACATTACTTCTATGGCGGGTACGTGGATGAGTATTGTAGAAGGCTTTGGAGGAATGCGGGTGGTTGACGACAAACTTTCTTTTGAGCCTAAAATACCAGAACAGTGGAAAGCGTATTCCTTTAAAATCAATTTTAGACACCGAATTTTAAAAGTGACCGTGAAGAAAGGTAGTACGGAGCTTTTACTTTCCGGTCAAGAAGACATGTCGATCCGTTTGAACGGTGAGCGCATTGTTCTCGAACCGAATACGGTAAAAGTAATCTAGACCATGGCGCAAGACAAAAAGAAGGTCGTTTACCATGTTTTTACAAGATTGTTCGGTAACACCAATACAACCAATAAACCTTGGGGAACTATTGAAGAGAACGGAGTTGGTAAATTTGCGGATTTTACCGGAAAGGCGCTCCAAGAAATCAAAAACCTTGGGGTTACCCATATTTGGTATACAGGTGTGCCGCACCATGCCGTAATTAACGATTACACTGCAATTGGCATTTCCAATGACGACCCGGATGTGGTCAAAGGCAGGGCAGGTTCTCCGTATGCGGTTAAGGATTACTATAACGTTAATCCGGACTTGGCCAAAAATCCTGAAAATAGGCTGAAAGAGTTTCAAAATTTGATTACCAGAACCCATAAAGCAGGGTTAAAAGTGATTATCGACATTGTGCCAAATCACGTAGCACGAAAATATGAGGGGAAATCTACTCCTGAGGGCAAAGAGCCTTTTGGGGCTTCCGATGATACTTCGGTAGAATACCACCGAGATAATAATTTTTATTACATTCCTGATACCCCTTTTAAAGTGCCCGAATGGCGCGATGGCTATGAACCATTGGGAGGGGAAAGCCATGACCGAGCTGATTACAAGTTTTGTGAGAATCCTGCAAAATGGACCGGGAACGGATCACGTTTGGCACAACCTGATTTTAATGATTGGTATGAAACCGTAAAAATAAATTATGGAGTTCGGCCAGATGGATATTATGATTTTGATGTGCTTCCGGATGATTTTGGAGGAAAGGACCATAGAGCTCATTTCGAGTTTTGGAATGAACGGTCCGTACCTGATTCATGGATTAAATTTAAGGATATTGCCCTGTATTGGATAGAAATGGGTGTAGATGGGTTCCGTTATGATATGGCAGAAATGGTTCCTGTGGAATTTTGGAGTTATATGAATTCCAACATCAAAATTAAAAAACCGGATGCTTTTTTAATGGCTGAGGTTTATAATCCGCAAGAATACCGCAATTACATTTTTAGGGGGAAAATGGATTACCTCTATGACAAGGTAGAAATGTATGACTCCTTAAAAGGAATTATGCAAGGCCATGGGTGGACGGATCATATTCCCGTCATTAAGAACGGAACACAGGATATTGAACACCATCTGTTACATTTCTTGGAAAACCATGATGAGCAGCGTATTGCATCTCCGGATTTTGCTGGTGATGCCAAAAAAGGAAAACCTGCAATGGTGGTTTCGGCTACTATGACTACAGCACCGCTCATGATTTATTTTGGGCAGGAAGTGGGGGAATCTGCTGCTGAAAATGCCGGTTTTGGTAGCCCTACGCGGACTTCAATTTTTGATTACATTGGGGTGCCGCACCACCAACGGTGGGTAAATAATAAAAAATTTGATGGTGGTCAGCTTTCAGAAGATGAAGCGGATTTACGTGATTTTTATCGGCGGTTGTTGAGTTTTACGGTCAATAGTAGTGCATTAATGGGGGCATATCAAGACATCCATTTTTACAACAAAGACCACACGGAATATTACAATCACCATGTGCTTTCTTATGTACGTTGGTCGGAGAATGAGAAGTTGATTGTCATTTCTAACTTCAATGCTAGTGATTGGTTCGGTTTTGAGTTGAAACTTCCTGAAAATATTGTTCAAGAATGGCAGTTGTCCGAAGGAGAATATACCATTACTGATGCACTTTACGGCGTAGAGAAGACTTTGAAGGTAGCAAATGGTTCCGCTCAGGTACGTATTGATATCAATCCTTTGGAATCCTTTATTTTTAGTGTAAAATAGAATCTCATGAACAAATTGTCCATTCTAGTTGTTTTTTGCCTTTTAATTGTATCGAGTTGTATGGAAAATAAGAAACCGCTTGTTATTGGTCATCGGGGAGCAATGGGCCATGAAACCGAAAATACTATTGCCTCTATCGAAAAGGCCATGGAAATGGGTGTGGATATGCTTGAAATAGACGTTTTCAAAATAAAAAGCGGAGAAATCGTTGTTTTTCATGATGACACGGTAGAACGCCTGACCGATGGAAAAGGTGAAATAGAAAATTATACTTTGGCCGAATTGAAGGCGTTGAAGGTCAATGGTGGCCATCAAATACCAACGCTTCAAGAGGTGTTGGATGTGATGGGAGGAAAAACCGAACTCAACATTGAATTGAAGGGCAGAAATACGGCAACTGACGTAAATAGAATGATAGAGGCAGAAGTGAACTCCGGAAAATGGAGGCTCAACGATTTTATAATTTCCAGTTTTGAGTGGGATGAGTTGCGGGATATGCGAAAAGCCAATTCAGAGGTGAGGATTGCCATTCTGATCGGTGAGAATCCCCTTGATGCTCTTGAAGTCGGAAAAGAGTTGAATGCCGAAGCTATTAACCCAAGTTTTAAACAACTTACAGCGGAGAACAACTTAAAAATAAAAGAGGCCGGTTTTAAAATTTACCCGTGGACGGTGAACGAGCCACAAGATATTCTTCAAATGAAGCGGTTCGGAGTTGACGGTATCATTACCAATTATCCTGAACGCGTAGATTAATGTTTGATGTAATTGTAATAGGTGGTGGTGCTGCCGGGTTTTACACAGCAATTCATATTGCAGAGGCAAAGCCCCATCTTAAAATAGCTATCCTTGAGCGCGGAAAAGAGGTTCTTGGCAAAGTAAAGGTTTCGGGTGGTGGCAGGTGTAATGTCACTCACGCTGAGTTTGACCCGCGGGAACTTACCAAAAATTATCCTAGAGGGGAAAAAGAACTTATTGGTCCTTTTCATACCTATTGCAGTGGTGATACCGTTGCTTTTTTTGAAGAAAGGGGAATCAGCATTAAAATTGAGGCGGATGGAAGAATGTTTCCCGAGTCGGATTCATCGCAAACAATTATCGATTGTTTTTTAAGTGAAGCAGAACGTTTGGGCATAAATATACTGAAGCATAGTGCAGTTTCCAAAATTGAAAAAGTTCAGTCGGAGGACAATGCTGAGGGATGGAAAATCACCACGATAAAACATAGCTACAAGAGCCAAAAATTGGTAGTGGCTACTGGAAGCAATCCTAAAATATGGAAGCTTTTAGAGGAGCTAGGCCATACTGTAGTAACCGCAGTGCCTTCGCTGTTTACCTTTAATTGTAAGGACGAACGGATTTCCGGTATTCCAGGGGTAAGTACTATGGCTCAGGTTGAGGTATTTGAAAATCGCTTGTACCAATCCAAAGTTACCACACAGTTGAAGAGCAAGAATGCTAAAAGCGCTCTATTAACTTCTGACGGACCGCTATTGATTACCCACTGGGGTTTGAGCGGTCCCGCTATTTTAAAATTGTCCGCTTGGGGAGCACGTATATTGAATGGAATGGAATACCGGTTTAAAATACGTGTGAATTGGTTGCCGGAGTATAATTTTGAAGGCCTTATGGGGCTGTTCTTGGAAATTAAAGAGGTGGAAGCCAAGAAAACCGTGCTACGTACGAAAGCGGTGGAAGTACCACGCCGCTTATGGACAAACCTGGTACGCGCTTCGGATATTTCCGAAACGGATAAGTGGGCTGAGGTAACTAAAGTTCAATTGGAGAAATTGGCGCGTCAACTAACTGAATGTGAGCTTAAAATTGACGGTAAAAGCACCTTTAAAGAAGAGTTTGTTACCGCGGGAGGTATTGATTTGAAAGAAGTGAATTTCAAAACATACGAGAGCAAAAAATTGTCAGGAATGTACTTTGCCGGGGAGGTGATTAATGTAGATGCCATAACAGGCGGGTTTAATTTTCAAAATGCATGGACAGGTGGATATATTGCTGCCCAAGCGATTGCTAAAAGTTTCTAGATGACAACTTATATTGCACTTTTACGGGGAATAAACGTAAGCGGAAAGAAGAAAGTGCCAATGGCAGAATTGCGGAACATGCTAACGAACATGGGGTTTTTGAATGTAAAGACCTATATTCAAAGTGGTAATGTGGTCTTTGAAAGTCAAGAGGAAAGCACCGCTAAATTGGCAACTTCAATTACAAAAAACATACAGATTACTTTTGGCTTTGAAGTACCTGTTCTGGTCAAGACGCGAGCAAATCTGGAAAAAATATTCAACGATAATCCTTATACCAATGCTGAGGCAATTGCTCAAAAGCAGGTGTATTTTGTGCTTTTGAAAAATCCACCGGAACTAGAATTTGTTGAAGCTTTCTCTTCAGAAGAGTATGTGAACGAGGAGTTCAAAATTACCAATAGTTGTGTGTACTTATTTTGTAAAACAGGTTATGGAAAAGCAAAACTTAATAACAACCTTGTGGAAAGAAAACTAAAAGTAGAGTCTACAACCCGTAACCATGCCACGATGGTAAAATTACTTGAAATATCTTCTTAGAATTAGTTGAGCTCCCAGAGTTTGTAGTTTAAAACCGTGGCAAAACAAACCCATAGGAAGTAGGGTGCCAATAGCCATGCGGCCGGTTTACTAACTACTTTAAACCATTTTATGGTTATTGAAAGAACAATAAGCAATGCTATAATCACTAGCAACGCATAAAACGGTTCTTTTAATCCAAAGAAAACAATGCTCCAAGCGGCATTCAGCATCAGTTGAAACCCAAAATGATAAAGTGCGGTCTGTACCCAAAGATGATAAAAACCTTTGGCCCATACGACACCCGCAGCTACTCCCATCATGATATAAAGAACCGTCCAAACCGGAGCAAAAAGCCAATTAGGTGGGTTGAAACTGGGTTTGTTCAAGGTGGTGAACCAGTCGTTTACCGAGCTTTGAGTGGCATAACTGGATAAGAAACCAATAGCCAAGCAAATACAGACAGCATAGAAGATGTAGAGGGCTTTCTTTTTCAAATTAATATGCGTTGACCCCTAAATTAGTGATTTATTCCATTGAGCGCCATCACAATCTTGGTAAAAACTATCTTTGCACAAAATATTTCTCGATGACCGAAAAAGAATTTATTCCTTCCCCATATAAGATTGATATTCCGTCAGGAAAAACAACCTACAAATCGCCCAGTAATATTGCCTTGGTGAAATATTGGGGGAAGAAAACAAACCAGATTCCTGCAAACCCGTCCATTAGTTTTACTTTGAACGAATGTGCTACGGTCACAACGCTTACCTATTCCAAATTAAAGAAGGAAAGTAAAGCATTTTCTTTTGAGGTTTCTTTGGATGGTAAAAAAGAAGAGGGATTCAAACCAAAAATCAATACTTTCTTTAAGCGGGTGTACGAGTACCTTCCGTTTTTAAAAAACTATCATTTTGAGATTGAAACGTCTAATTCTTTTCCGCATAGTAGTGGTATAGCTTCGTCTGCTTCCGGTATGAGCGCACTAGCACTTTGTTTGATGAATATCGAAAAGAGCTTAAATCCAGATATGACGGTGGAATTTTTCAACCAAAAGGCTTCCTTTTTAGCGCGGTTAGGGTCGGGTAGTGCTGCGAGAAGTATAAAAGGTAGTTTGGTGCAGTGGGGAGAACATGCAGGAATTAAAGGCAGTTCAAATTTATTCGGAATAGAATATCCCCATAAAGTACACCCTGTTTTTCAAAATTATTGCGATACCATTCTATTGGTGGATAAAGGGCAAAAGCAAGTAAGCAGTACGGTAGGACATGACCTGATGCACAATCATCCTTTTGCGGAACAGCGATTTGCACAGGCACACGAAAATTTATCAAAACTGGAATCGGTTTTTGCTTCAGGAGACTTGAAGAGCCTAATTTCCATTGTTGAAAGTGAGGCATTAACGCTTCATGCTATGATGATGACAAGTCTGCCATATTTTATTTTAATGAAACCCAATACACTTGAGATTATAAATAAAATATGGGCTTTCCGTGAAAGTTCAAAAACTCATGTATGCTTTACCCTAGATGCTGGGGCGAACGTTCATGTGCTTTACCCGGATAATGAAAAAGAAGAGGTACAACGATTTATTAACGATGAGCTGGCCGTCTATTGTCAAAACGGACAGTTTATTCATGATTTCGTAGGAAAGGGGTCTCAAAAAATAAACTAAATTTCTTATAATTAAAATGTATGTAGGCCGTTAGTACCTCATTAAATGTACGGAATACAAATCCGAAGGACCAGTTAGAACGTATATATAGCATACTTTTTTATAACTCAACAACCGATTGAAATGGTGATAAGTAAGAATGAAGAGGTTTATTCGACTTACTACTAGAGGTTTTGGGTTTTAAAAGATAAAATTGTAGCGTTAATCGTGTTACGGGGCAGAAATGTAGAATCATCAAAAGTATATTTCGTATTTTTGCACCGTAGCTAACCAACTATATAATGAAAGGACCATTATTTTATTCAAAAATTCTTCTCTTCGGAGAATACGGAATCATTAAAGATTCAAAAGGGCTTTCTATTCCTTATAACTTTTTTAAGGGAGCTTTAAAGACCGACGAAAATCCATCTGACATAGCAAAGAAATCCAATGCAAGTCTACGTGAATATGTAGGTTATCTGGAGATGGTACATAAGAATAGTCCTGAATTGGTTTCTTTTGATTTTGATGCCCTAAAAGCTGATGTTTCCGGCGGAATGTATTTTGATAGTTCTATTCCACAAGGTTACGGCGTGGGAAGTAGTGGTGCATTGGTTGCTGCTATTTACGATAAATATGCACAAGATAAAATCACGGTTCTAGAAAATCTGACACGCGAAAAATTGTTGACTTTAAAAGAGATTTTTGGTAAGATGGAGTCTTTTTTTCATGGTAAGTCTTCAGGACTAGATCCATTGAACAGTTATTTGAGCATTCCTATCCTTATCAATTCAAAAGACAATATAGAATCTACAAGTATACCCACCCAAAACCCTGAAGGGAAAGGAGCGGTATTTTTGTTAGATAGTGGTTCTACTGGTGAAACGGCGCCCATGGTTCAGATTTTCATGGAAAAAATGAAGCAAGAAGGTTTTCGTAATATGATAAAAGACCAGTTCATAAAACACACGGATGCCTGTGTTGAGGATTTTGTAAGCGGAAACGTAAAATCGCTTTTCGGAAATTTGAAACAATTATCACATGTAGTTCTCGATAACTTTAAGCCTATGATACCAGCAAAGTTTCATGACTTGTGGAAAAAAGGTATTGAGACAAATGACTATTATCTTAAACTTTGTGGTTCTGGCGGCGGCGGCTATATTCTCGGTTTTGCAGAAGATTTAGAAAAAGCTAAAAAAGCATTGAAGGGCTACAATTTAGAAGTGGTTTACAACTTCTAAAAACCCTCATATACATGCTAAGTAGAAAAAATAGACTTTTACTGTTGAAAGTATTCAGTCTGTTTTCTGTTGTTCGTGGGTATAATATTCTTATGGTTATTTTGGCGCAGTATCTAGCGTCTATCTATATTTTGGCACATCAACTGCGTGTCCGCGAGGTAGTTTTTGATTTAAATCTTTTTATTATTGTCGTTTCTTCTGCTTTGATCATTGCTAGTGGGTATATCATCAACAACTTCTATGATGCGGAAAAAGACCTAATAAACAAGCCTAGAAAGAGCATGATAGATAGGTTTGTTGGGCAACAGTTTAAGCTGACGACCTATTTTATTCTTAATTTTTTAGCGGTCATTGCGGCAAGTTATGTATCGTTTAAAGCCGTCTTTTTCTTCTCGGCCTATATTTTCGGAATTTGGTTCTATTCGCATAAGCTCAAACGGTTGCCGTTTGTTGGAAACTTTGTTTCGGCCACTTTGGCAATTGCACCGTTTTTTGCAGTCTTCGTGTATTACAAAAATTTTGAACATGTCATTTTTGTCCATGCTATGTTCTTGTTTCTCCTGATTTTAGCGCGAGAAATGATAAAAGATCTGGAAAACCTTAAGGGTGATTTAGCCCAAAATTATAAGACTATTCCTATTCTGTGGGGTGGCAAGGTGTCTAAAATTCTTATCTCCATATTAATTCTTCTCACATTAATTCCTTCGTTGTTGTTGATATTGAAGTTTGATGTGGGTTATATGAATTACTATTTTATGGTGTGTGTTGTACTTCTGATTTTGTTTCTGTTTTTGCTTGTAAAGTCTAAAACCAAGAAAGACTACGTTTGGTTGCACAACATTCTTAAACTCATAATCATTGTTGGTGTCTTTAGTATTTTACTGATAGATGTGGACCTCGTTTTAAATCGGATTTTGTAATGGAAAATATATTGAAAGTAGCCTTAGCTCAAATTTCACCGGTATGGCTAGATAAAGAGGCTACGCTTAAGAAAATAGAAACGACGATTCTGGACGCGGCAAAAGAAAAATCAGAACTTATTGTTTTTGGGGAAGCTCTTTTACCCGGTTACCCGTTTTGGTTGGAATTAACGGATGGAGCTGCTTGGGATACTAAGGTCAACAAAGAATTGCATGCCCATTATGCGCGAAACGCAGTTCAAATAGAATTAGGGGAATTAGATTCTATTTGTAAATTGGCAAAGAAAAACAAAATTGCTATTTATCTGGGCATTATTGAAAGAGCCCAAAATAGAGGTGGGCACAGTCTCTATTGTTCCCTTGTCTATGTTGATTCGGATGGAGTTATAAAATCCGTTCACCGTAAACTACAACCCACCTATGACGAGCGATTGACTTGGGCGTCAGGTGATGGTAACGGACTTCAGGTGCATTCACTTAAACAATTTACAGTTGGTGGACTCAATTGCTGGGAGAATTGGATGCCTTTACCGCGTACGGCACTTTACGGACAAGGTGAAAACTTACACATTGCGGTTTGGCCTGGAAGTGAGTATAATACCAAAGACATTACCCGTTTTATAGCAAGGGAGTCTCGTAGTTTCGTTATTTCAGTTTCGTCTTTGATGAAAAGGGAAGATTTTCCTCAAACCACACCGCATTTAGAAGAAATATTGAAAAAGGCACCAGAGGTTATGGCCAATGGGGGTTCTTGTGTTGCTGGGCCGGATGGTGAATGGTTGTTAGAACCAGTAATAAACAAAGAAGGGCTGTTGTTTCAAAACCTCGACTTTAATAGGGTTTATGAAGAACGACAGAATTTTGACCCCGCAGGTCACTACTCAAGACCTGATATTACGAAGCTTATGGTAAATAGGGAGCGTCAATCTACTGTAGAGTTCAAAGATTAAAGCTACCTTTGCATAAATTATAGACATGGGTAGATCAGATTCCAACAATGATAAGAGAGCGTCAGGCAGACAAGGTGGTACTTTTCGTAAGAAGAGTTATGCGCGTGGCAATTCGCCAATAAGAAAGAAAACGGAACAAACACCTCAAAAACCATCAGACCCAAATTTGATTCGTTTGAACAAATATGTGGCCAACTCTGGTGTGTGTTCACGTAGAGAAGCAGATATTTATATTTCCGCAGGTAGTGTTACCGTAAACGGAAAACCAGTAATCGAAATGGGTTACAAAGTAAAACTTACCGATGAGGTTAAGTTTGATGGACGTTTATTGAATCCAATAAAAAAAGAATATGTTTTATTGAATAAGCCAAAAGACTTTACCACTGCGGCTCGTAACGAGCAGGGTAGGCGTACAGCTATTGGTTTGATTTCTAAAGCCACAAAGACCGAGTTGAAACCAGTAGGAAAACTGAGTAAAGATACTATGGGGCTTTTATTGTTTACCAATGATGGTGATTTAACAAAGCGTTTGAACAGTCCTAAAAACGGACTGAGAAAGATATTTCATATTGAACTTAACAAGCCTTTACGCAGTGCCGATTTGAAAAAGATTCAAGAAGGTATTCTTGTAGATGAAAAGGTGATAAAAGTACAAGACGTTAGCTTTGTAGACAAGGCACCCAAGAACCAAGTGGGTATGGAAATCTTCAGTACCCGTACCAATATTGAGCAACGTATTTTTGAAACGTTAGGCTACGAAATTGTAAAATTGGACCGTGTGGTTTATGCAGGACTTACCAAAAAAGACTTGCCTAGGGGACATTGGCGCTACCTAACGGAACAAGAAGTGGTTAATTTAGGTATGATTAAATAATAGATTCGTTATCATAACTATAGCATAAGGTTGCCATAACCTATGTGAATTATAAAAACTACATCTTTGCAGAGCAATTTACTTGGTCAACCGAGTAAAGAAGATGCCTTAAGACCGATATCCGTATCGGTTTTGTCTTTTTATAAAGATTCGTATTTCTTATTTATATCAAGGAGTAGAATATTACTCGCCTTTCTCTTCAAACAACAACCAAGATTCCGGGTCAAGAATTACATCGTCCGGTTGGTAGTCCAGTTTAATAGTTAAGCTCTTTCTAGCGTTCTCCATATCCATTTTGTAGATGACGGTTTTCCCATCTTTTACTACACCTATTTCAATTGGAAATTTAAAAATGTGATGCTCCTGAACTTGAGTAAGATTGATTTGCAATTTCTTCTTGTTATAGCTCCAATCCCACTTCAGTTCGGGGTATCCTTTTACAAATAACCACTGCTGAAAGAACTCGCTCAGGTCTTCGCCCGAAACCTCTTCCATTATTTCCTGAAAGTCGGCAGACATTGCATTGGAGTTTTGAAATGCTTTGTAGTAAGCCCGTATGCCTTTCCAAAAAGTTTCGTTACCCAGTTTATAGCGTAGCATGTTCAATACCCAACCCCCTTTTTGGTAGGTGTTGATGCTTAACACCCGCATGGGGTCGGTTATGCTAGAGTCCACAATAGGAGATGGGTTCTTTGCGTAATAATCGATAATTTGCTTATGGTCTAGCTCTAATTCCTCTTTTCGTTTTTCATTTCCGTAGACGCTTTCTTGGTACAGAATAGCAAAGTAGGTAGCAAAACCTTCACTGAGCCACACATGGTTCCAGTCGTTTTCACTGGCTGAATTACCAAACCATTGGTGGGCTATTTCGTGTGCAATGAGTCCTTCCACTTCATTTTTTCCGGTCACGGAATTTTCAAAATAGGCAATGGTTCCTGCGTTTTCCAATCCGCCCCATTGTGTCTTTGCCTGCATATTGGCAAGTTTGGCATATGAATACGGACCAATGTTATCTATAAAATACTCCAGTACTTTGGTTGCTACACCATAATCAGAAAAACCATCCAGTCTATTTTCAGGATATACCCATGCAGAAACAGGAATATTGTAAACCTCGTCCAGCAATGTGCTTGCAAATTTGGTCACGCCAATAGTAACCACTTTCATGGCTACAGGAGCAGGTTCTTTATAAGTGGTCAATTTTAATCCGTTGCCCAGGTTGCTTTCCTCTAATTTTTCACCTGTTGCTACCACATCGTAATGGTCTGGGGCGGTAATTCTAAATTCAATCGTAGCCTTATCGGATGGGTGGTCTACCGATGGAAGCCAATGCCGCGCCAAGTTGGGCCAGTTGTCGCCAAAGAAAGAGCGTTGACCAAATTTAGTGGTATCAATAACAAGACCTCTTTCGGGAATACCTTCATAGACCACTTTGTAGGTTCTTGTTTTTACCTCGGAGGACGTAGGGGTGATGTTGATTTTATTATTCTCAAACGTGAAATTTGCCGCCGTATCACCTTCTAAAACCTGGGTGATAGTCATACCATAACTCTCGGACTTGGCAATCAAATCCAATGCAAATGGATTCACCCCCTTTTTAAAATTGACGGTAATTTCGGCCTCGCCTTTTATTTGGTTCGATTCGTCGTTTAGCGAAAGTCCAAAAACATATCCCTGTACATCAGCAGAAGTATTTCTTTGGTAGGTGTCTTGGGCCTGTAGAACAAGTATTGACCAAAAGAACAATGTAAATAAAGAAAAGGTACGGAATTGTGTTGGTCTGTTCATAAAGGCTATTCGTTTACTGCTAAAATATTAAATCTTATCCATTTTCCCTCTAATCTCATCTAAACACAAATTACCCAGACTTCCTTCATGCGTATGGTGAATATCTCGTTTTGGGCTAAAAGTACCTTCTTGAATTTCTTGCCCCATTTTTTTGTAGGCATCTCTAAAAGGCATTCCGCTCTGGACCAATTCGTTTAAGGTGTCTACACTGAAGAGGTAATCGTACTTTGGATCTTCTAAAATGCCTTTATTCACTTGCATTTCCTTTAGGCTGAAAGTCAAAATCTCAATACAAGCTTTCATATCCTGAATGGCGGGTACGATAATTTCTTTCACCAATTGCAAATCACGGTGATACCCGCTTGGTAGGTTGTTAATCACTAATGTCAACTGATTGGGTATGCTCTGAAGCTTGTTGCATTTTCCCCTCACCAATTCAAAAACATCTGGATTTTTCTTGTGTGGCATAATGCTACTGCCAGTCGTCAACTCATCTGGGAAAGACAGAAAATTGAAATTCTGGCTCATGTATAAACAGATGTCCATTGCCAGTTTTGATAGGGTAGCGGCAATATTCGCCATCCCAAAGGCTGTAGCTTTCTCCACTTTTCCACGTCCCATTTGAGCGGCAACTACATTGTATTTTAATGTCTCAAAACCCATTTCCTCAGTCGTAAAACTTCGGTCGATAGGAAAAGAACTTCCATATCCGGCAGCACTGCCCAATGGATTCTGATCTGCTACTTTAAAAGCGGCATCCACAAAATATAAATCGTCTATAAGACTTTCCGCATAAGCAGATAACCAAAGACCGAATGAAGACGGCATGGCAATTTGTAAGTGGGTATATCCGGGAAGCAAAACATCTTTGTGCTTTTCCGCCAATTCTAGTAACAAGTCAAAAAGCTCTTTTGTTCCTGATTTTATTTCTGAAAGCTCGTTTTTTAAATAGAGGTGCATGGCCACCAAAACTTGGTCGTTTCTTGACCGTGCAGTGTGTATTTTTTTGCCGGTATCACCAAGTTTTTCGGTGAGTACATATTCTATTTTTGAGTGCATATCCTCAAATGAATCCTCAATGACAAATTCGCCTTTTTCTATGGTATCGGCTATAGCATCCAATTCTTTTACCAAGGAGTTGGTTTCTTCCTCGGTCAGCAATCCTATTTTCCCCAACATCTTGGCATGCGCTTGTGAAGCAATGACATCGTATTTTGCTAATTGTAAGTCTAATTCACGGTCGTTTCCAACAGTAAAATGGTCTATTTTTTTATCGGTGCTAAAGCCTTTATCCCAGAGTTTCATTTTTTAGTTATAAGTTTTAAGTTTATAGTTAAAAGTCACTATATTTTTTGATTAAAGTAAAGGTCATTTTCTGGACCTCATCGCATAAGGCAAAAGTATCTTCTAAGTCTGTTTCAGCCAGAAATCCAATTCTTTTTGATATCTCCAATTGTGTTTTTAGTTCATTAATAGATCCGTTGGAAATTTCTAAAAATTGGCGAAATACTTTCTTTGATTTCCTTCCGGTTCCTTCTGCAATATTGCTAGGTATGGAAACGGCGCATCTTCGTATTTGGCTTGTAAGTCCAAATTTTTCCTCGGCAGGAAAATTAGATGTCAATTTATAAACTTTTCAACTAAGGTCATTGACTTTTGCCAAACAATAAGCTCTTTATAATTATACATCTTCGAACTATTAACTTTTTACTAGAAACTATTTTATAAATCCTTTTAATAAGTTAATGTACAAATCAATCCCGTCTTCAATTTCTTTGACGTAGATATATTCATCTGCCGAATGTGAACGTGTACTGTCGCCAGGTCCTAATTTAAGGGATTGGCAAGTTAAGGCAGCTTGATCAGAAAGGGTAGGGGAACCATAAGTTTTTCTTCCCAATGCAATTCCTGATTGTATCAACGGATGGTCCTTATCAATAGCCGAAGAGTTGAGTCTCAATGAGCGTTCTTTGACTTCACAGGGAGCATCTCTTTTTAAAATTTCTGCTATTTCTGCATTGGTATATTTGTCATTTACACGTACATCGATAACCAATTCCACCTGAGCAGGGACTACATTATGCTGAGAACCTCCGCTAATTTGGGTGACGGTCAATTTCACCGGGCCCAAAACTTCCGATACTTTTGGGAACGTATAGTTTTTGAACCAATCTAGAACTTCAATGGTGTTGTAAATGGAGTTGTTGTCATTTGGGTGCGCGGCATGTGATGGCGTTCCTTTTATCACTGCATCAAAAACTACGAGTCCTTTTTCGGCTATGGCCAAATCCAGCAATGTAGGTTCACCCACAATAGCAACATCTATTTTTGGTAGGTGAGGTAGTAGTCCGCGTAAACTATTGGGACCGGAACTTTCTTCTTCCATGGAAGCCACCATTAAAATGTTGTGATTCAGGTTTTCTTCTGCGTAGTAGGTGGTGAATGTCGCGATAAGCGAAACCAAGGCGCCACCGGCATCATTGCTGCCTAGACCGTAGAGTTTGCCGTCTTCAATATGCGGGTTGAAAGGATCTCTCGTATAAGCCGAGTTCGGTTTTACAGTATCGTGGTGAGAGTTGAGAAGCAAGGTTGGTTTGCTCGCGTCAAAATACTTGTTCACTGCCCAAACATTGTTCAAATGCCTTTCAAAAGGAATGTCAAAAGACTGGAACCAGTTTTCGATGGCATCGGCAGTTTTTTCTTCTTCGGAGGAAAACGATTGAATCGAAATCAGTTCTTTTAATAAATCTATCGCTTTTTGCGTTAATGCTGCTTGTTCCATTTTTATAGGTTAAGGGTAGTGAATAAAGTGGATTTAGGGTCTAACATGCCAATGTTTCCAATACGCACCTGATGTACGTTTTGTTTTAGGGCATGAAAGCAGTTTTCCATTTTTGGAAGCATGCCATCGGCAATGACTTTCTGTTCCAATAAGTCCTTATAAGATTCGCTATCGATATGCTTTACTACCGAATCTTCATCGTGGACATCCATAAGAACACCCTTCTTTTCAAAACAGTAGTATAGGGTGGTCTCATAATTTTCGCTCATGCCAATCGCCAGTTCGGATGCAATCGTGTCTGCGTTGGTGTTCAACAATTGTCCGTTGCCATCATGAGTCATTGCACAGAAAACAGGGGTAAGCCCAGCTTCTAAAAGCTTTGAGATGGTGGATGAATCTACGCCGTCAACATCTCCGGCAAAACCGTAATCAATTTCTTTTACAGGTCTTTTGTGTGCCTGAATGGTGTTGCCATCCGCGCCGCTAAGTCCTATGGCATTGCAGTTGTTTGATTGCAATTCCGCTACAATATTTTTATTGACCAATCCGCCATAGACCATGGTAATCAGCTCAAGGCTTTGCTCGTCTGTTATTCGGCGTCCACCAATTAGCTTGGATTCTATTCCTAATCTAGTCCCTAGTTGGGTGGCAAGTTTTCCGCCACCGTGCACTAGAATTTTTGGGTCTTCCAATTCAGAAAATGCCTTTAGGAATTTAGAAAGTTCTTCTTTGTTTTCAATGACGTTTCCGCCAATTTTTATAATGGATAATTTCATGGGCTTACTGTTCCAAGATTTTCTTCAAAACGATTTGAGCTGCATAGGTTCGGTTGTTTGCTTGTTCAATTACAAGGGATTGCTCCCCATCTAAAACAGCATCGGCAACAACCATATTTCTACGCACAGGAAGACAATGCATAAACTTGCCTTTGCCCACTTTTTCAGGAGTCATCGTCCAACTTTTATCTTGGTTCAGCACTTGGCCATAATCGGAATAACTACTCCAATTTTTTACGTAAATGAAATCGGCATTTTCACAAGCCTTCTTCTGGTCGTATTCTATAGTTGCCCCTTTGGTAATTTCGGGGTTTAATTCGTAACCCTCTGGATGTGTAATCACAAAATCCGCATCTTGCATATGCATCATTTCTACAAATGAATTGGCTACGGCATGTGGCAAAGCCTTAGGGTGCGGTGCCCAAGAGAGTACTACTTTGGGTCTTATTTTTGTATTCTGTTCGGCCAAGGTTATGGCATCTGCCAAAGCCTGTAATGGGTGGCCTACGGAACTTTCCATATTTACAATGGGTACGCTGGCGTATTTTTTGAATCCGTTTAATACTTTTTCCGCTTCGTCTTCTTCTTTGTCCTGTAATCCGGCGAAAGCCCTAATAGCAACAATATCACAGTACTGAGAAATAACTTGAGCCGCTTCTTTGATATGTTCGGAAGTGCCTTGGTCCATTACGGTTCCATCGGCATATTCCAAAGCCCATCCTTCGCTTCCAAAGTTCATAACAATAACTTCCAAACCAAGGTTCATAGCCGCTTTTTGGGTGCTTAGGCGCGTACGCAGACTGTTATTGAAGAACAGCAAACCAATAGTTTTGTCCGAACCTAGGTTTTTGTGCTTTCTGGGGTCTTCTTTTAAGTCCCTTGCTTCTTCTACCCAATTATCTAGCGAGTCTATGTCCTGTAAGGAGAGGTAATGTTTCATTTTAAATAAATTTCTCGTGCTGTTTTATTTTTATTTGGATGTTCTCTACATCATTGGTCTTCTAAAAAGTGACCGTCTTTGGTTTTTATTTTGGTATGGTTGCCCGAGCCTTTAAAAGCATCGGTGATAAAGCTGTCGTTCAATCCGTTTACAATCCAAGTTTCTATACCTGCTTTTTGTGCAATGGTGGCCGCCTCAACTTTAGATTGCATTCCGCCCGTGCCATGTGATGATTTATGTGAACTTATTTCTTGCTCCAAACTATCAATTCCCAATACTTCGGAGATAGTTTCCGGTTGCCCATTTTCTATGGATATTTTGGTGTATATGCCATTGGTGTTGGTGGCAATCATTAAAAGGTCGGCTTTCAGCAATGAGGCCGTTAATGCCGCCAGCTTATCATTGTCGCCAAATTTTATTTCATCGGTTGCCACCGTATCATTTTCGTTGATTATCGGAATAAAATTGTTCGCAACCAGAACATCTATAGTATTCTTAATATTGGCTTTGGATTTTGGACTCTTAAAATCGGAATACGATAAAAGACATTGCGCGGCAAATAGACCAAGCTCTCTAAAACTTTCCTGAAACATGCGCATTAAATGGGGCTGACCTATTGCAGCCAAGGCTTGCTTTACGTCAATATCTCCACCGTTGTGCTCTAATTTTACGAACTGTTTGGCTGCAGCGATAGCTCCTGAACTTACTATGATAAACTCATAATCGTTTTTTAAAGCAGCTATTTGCCGACCTATATCCTCTATTTTTCCACGGGAAATCTGATTGGTTTCCTTAGTAAGTGTATTCGTGCCGATTTTTAGTAAAATCCTTTTTTTCATCAGGTATTCTTTTTCATCATGAGGAGCCAATGATACTTTAATTATCCTCTAGTTTGCCCGTTTCCTTTTACGTACCATTTGTTAGTTACCAAATGTTGAAGGCCGATAGGTCCTCTTTGGTGTAATTTATCGGTACTGATGGCTAATTCACCACCCAGACCAAATTGTCCTCCATCTGTAAAGCGGGTTGATGCATTATGATAGACAGCGGCAGTATCCACATTATTCATGAAATATTCTGCAGTCTCATTGTTGGCCGTTATAATTGATGCAGAATGCCCGCCACCATAAGTGTTTATTTTAGAAATAGCATCTTCTAAGTCCGAGCTTTGGCCAATTACAATTTTATAATCTAGAAACTCCTCGTGCCAAATGTTATCGTCCTCAATGCCTTTTGTTCCTTCCATTCCGGCAATAGCTTCATCGGCCAGAATCTCAACCTTACTTTTCTTTAATTCTTGAATCAAATGCTGAAGAAACTGCTGTTTTCTAGGCAAATCCGAAGAAATCAATACTTTGTCAACTGCGTTACAAGCAGATATTTTAGTAGTCTTGCCATTAATAATAATGTCTATGGCCATCTCTAAATCTGCTTCTTCACCAACATAAATGAAATTGTTTCCACGGCCGCTAACAATAACGGGGCAGGTAGCATGCTGTTTTACAAAAGCAATAAGTCGCTCACCACCTCTGGGTACAATCAAATCTACCTTTTGTGTCGGTTTTTCAAGAAATGCCTGAGTTTCGGTTCTGTTGAACTGTAAATAAGTCACCCAGTCCGCTTCAGCTTCATTGGCTTCAAGTGCCTTGTGCCACAAATCCACTAACAAAAGATTACTGTTCAAGGATTCTTTACCTCCCTTCAATAAAATTTTGTTCCCAGATTTAAAAGCGATACCGGCAGCCTCAATAGTAACATCCGGTCTGGATTCATAAATAATAAGAATCGTTCCGAAAGGAGCGGTTTTATTGCTTACCTGCATGCCGTTTTCATGCTCAAAACTAAAACGTTCTACACCCAATGGGTCTTCTTGAGTGGCAAGTTGTTGCAGGCTTAAAATCATACCGTCAATTTTGCCTTGGTCAACTTTAAGGCGATCACGCATGGCAAGGTCATCACCTGTATAACCCTCCATATCCTTTTTATTGGCCTCAAGAATGGCTGAGCGTTCTTGATTTATCAAATGGGCCATATCCGAAAGAACGGCGTTGCGTTGTTTTATATCCAATAATAAACTCATTGCAATTCAGCTTTTAAAGCGGTGAAAAAAGTGTCTAAATGGTTTTCCGTAATATTTAATGCAGGTAGTACCCTAAGCACACGCTTGTCTTTGGCACCACCTGTAAATAAGTGTTGATCGTGAATCAGTCTCTTTCTTAAATCGGCCACTTCAAAATCAAATTCTAGTCCGAGCATTAAACCTCTACCTTTTACTTTTTTAATTTGAGGTATTTCTGCCGCTAGCGCTCTAAAGTATCCCTCTAAATGACCTGCGTTTTCAATCAGTTTTTCTTCCTCTAAAACTTCTAAAACCGCCAATGTGGCTACGGAAGCCAAATGATTTCCGCCAAAAGTGGTACCTAATAACCCGTAGGAAGCTTTAATATCTTCATGTATTAAAATGCCGCCAACAGGAAAGCCGTTACCCATTCCTTTAGCTACAGAGATAATATCCGGTTGTATATCATGATGTTGAAAAGCGAAGAACTTTCCACTTCTCCCAAAACCACACTGTACTTCATCGGCAATCAATATGGCTTTATTGATTTTCGATAATTGAGCCACTTGCTGATAAAAATCGGTTGTTGGTTCATCTAAACCTCCAACACCTTGAATGGTTTCTATGATCACCGCACAAACATCGCCTTTTTCTATTTCAGTTTTAAAAGCTTCTAAATCATTCAAAGGAAGAAATGTCACCTTTTGCTGTAAATTGATAGGTGCATTAATCTTTGGATTGTCCGTAGCCGCAACGGCCGCAGAAGTACGCCCATGAAAGCCATTGGTGAAGGCGATTACTCTAGATTTTCCAGTGTGAAAGGAAGCTAGTTTTAACGCATTCTCATTAGCTTCGGCACCTGAATTGCACAAAAACAGATTGTAATTTTCACAGCCTGAAAGCTGACCGAGTTTAGCAGCCAGTTCTTCTTGTAGCGGGTTTTTAACCGAGTTGCTGTAGAAACCTATTTTATTTAGCTGGTCCGTAAGACGTTTTACGTAATGCGGGTGTGAATGACCAATGGAGATTACGGCGTGACCTCCGTAAAAATCCAAAAATTCCGTTCCTTTATCATCGGTTACTACTATCCCCTTTGCCGATACAGGGGTTACATCGTATAATGGGTAAACATCAAATAAATTCATAACTTTTACTGTTGAGCTAATCATAGCTTCTTGTATTTTATTAGAGAGATGTTTTTATAACTGGTTCTCTTTAATTCTACTGATTTTTTCATAGGATGCTACAATTCCCTGAATAAGGGAAGAGCTCAGTCCTTGGTGTTCCATTTCGTTCAAGCCTTGAATGGTACAGCCTTTTGGCGTGGTGACCCTATCGATTTCCGCTTCGGGGTGACTACCGGATTCGATTAATAAACTAGCGGCGCCACTACAGGTGTGCATGGCTAACTCTTGAGCCTCTTTGGCATCAAAACCTAACTGAATGGCACCTTGGGTGGTGGCACGTATCAAGCGCATCCAAAAAGCAACTCCACTGGCGCAAATTACCGTTGCCGCCTGCATTTGCGTTTCTGGGATTTCCATAGAATGTCCCATACGATTGAAAATAGCCTTGGCCAATTCAATTTTCTTTTTGCCATTTTCGTTGCTACAAATACAGGTCATAGATTGCCCTACGGAAATAGCCGTGTTGGGCATACTACGGATAATATTATAATCCGAACCAAGAATAGCTTCCATTTTAGCAATACTAAAACCGGTAATAGTAGAAATAACCACGTGATTATCGGTGAGCAAATCCTTAGTGCTTTCCAAGATATTCTCAAGCTGACTAGGTTGAACAGCCAAAATAATAATATCGGATTTTTTTACGGCCTCACGATTATCCGAAGTAATGGTAACATTACCATAGTTGGCATATTCTTCTATTTCAGCCGTATTTCTTTTGGTAAGATACATGGTTGTGGCTCCGTTGGAATTTAAAATCCCTTTGGCGATGGAAAGGCCCAAGTTACCTGCTCCTATGATGGCTATTTTCATAATCTTTTAGTATTGAGTTATGAGTAAAATGTACATAGTACATCTTGTTCAAAACTGAGTGTTCATTACTTATAAGTAGACCTTTTTATTTAATGTTTTAATTTGTTTTCTATAGGTCTGATTAGAAAACGCCTGCTTTTAAATTAAGACCGGCTGCTTCTTCAAAGTCAAAAATCAAGTTCATATTCTGTACCGCTTGCCCAGAGGCGCCTTTTAACAAGTTGTCTATGGCTGAGGTAATAAGCAATGTGTTCCCATGTTTGTGCAAATGAATATGACATTGATTGGTATTCACAATTTGTTTGAGGTGAATGGGCTCTTCGGCTATTTGCGTAAAAAGTGCATCCGCATAAAAATCTTTGTACAACTCAATAGCTTCCTCTAAACTGCCATCAAACTCTGTATAGGCCGTTGCTAGAATACCACGAGTGAAATTACCCCTGTTTGGGAGGAAAAACAGCTCTCCGGAATTGGGCTGCAAAGATTTTAAGCTCTCGTTGATTTCACCCAAATGTTGATGTGTAAAGGGTTTGTACCAGCTCACATTGTTATTTCTCCAACTAAAATGAGAAGTAGCGGAGGGACTAACGCCCGCACCTGTACTACCTGTAACTGCATTAATGTGTACCGTATTTCCAAGTTTATTCCCTTTTGCCAAAGGAAGAAGGCCTAATTGAATAGCCGTTGCAAAACAACCCGGGTTTGCGATATAGTTCGCCTTTTTAATTGCTTCTTTTTTGAGTTCTGGAAGTCCGTAAACAAACTCTTTTCCTTCAAAAACAGCGTCGGCCTGAAGCCTAAAATCGTTGCTGAGGTCAATTATTTTGGTGTCTTTGGAGAACTCGTTTTCCTGTAAAAATTTAGAGGAATTACCGTGCCCCAAACACAGGAAAACCAAATCTACATCAGGATTTACAGTACCTGTAAACTCCATTTCGGTAGTACCCAATAAATCGGCATGGGCCGTAGTGACTTTCTTTCCGGCTCTGGTAGTGCTGAAAACGAAATCTATTTCAGCTTCTGGGTGATGCAAGAGAATTCTAATCAGTTCACCTCCTGTATAACCAGACCCCCCTATGATACCAACTTTAATCATCGCTAGAATTTACATGGTTATAAATCTTCCCGGAATTGGAAAGTATTTTGATGAATCCTTTGGCGTCATCCGCAGACCATCCTTTGTTTACTTCTCCGTAGCTTCCAAAAGCATCGGTCATTAAATCATGCTCCGAAGAAATTCCGTTCAATCTAAACTGAAAAGGATAAAGGCTAATGAAAACATCACCGGAAACGTTCTTTTGCGTATCCGTTAGGAAAGCTTCTATGTTTCTCATTACGGCATCTAGGTAGTTGCCTTCGTGCAATAACATGCCATAGAAGTTACCCTGTTGTTCTTTTTGGAACTGTTGCCATTTGGTAAGGGTGTGTTTTTCCAACAAGTGGTGTGCTTTAATAATAATTAACGCAGCAGCAGCTTCAAAACCAACTCTACCTTTTGTACCTATAATAGTATCGCCTACATGAATGTCTCTACCTATAGCATATTTTGAGGCCATGGCCTCTAGTTTTTCTATATTGGCAACGGGACCATTTTTAACGCCATCAATAGCAACTAATTCTCCTTTTTCAAAAGTTAGTTTTACATCTGTAGGCTCTTTTTCCTGTAATTGGCTTGGGTATGCACTATCGGGTAACGCTCTTTGTGAAGTTAATGTTTCTTCACCACCAACGGAAGTACCCCAAAGCCCTCTGTTTATAGAGTATTTTGCTTTTTCCCAAGGATAGTCTATACCGTTCTCTTTTAGGTAGGCAATTTCTGCCTCTCTAGATAGTTGGTTGTCTCTAATGGGGGTAATGATTTCTATTTCTGGAGCAATGATTTGAAAAATCATGTCAAATCTTACTTGGTCATTACCGGCGCCCGTACTACCATGGGCTATATAATTAGCACCGATTTTTTTGGCATAGTTTACAATTTCAATAGCCTGTACGATTCGCTCTGCACTAACTGATAGCGGGTAGGTATTGTTCTTTAGAACATTTCCGAAGATAAGATACTTAACTACCTTGTCATAAAAAATCTGGACTGCATCTATTGAGGTATATGAACTAGCACCTAATTCCAATGCCTTTTGTTCTATAGTTGCAATTTCTTCTTTTGAGAAACCCCCTGTATTTACGCTAACTGCGTGTACTTCATAACCTTTTTCTTGTGATAGGTTCTTAGCGCAGTAAGAGGTGTCTAATCCGCCGCTGTATGCTAAAACTAATTTTTTCATTTTTAAAATTGTATTGCGTTGGCCATAAATTGAATACTTGGCTGGCCTATATAGTTATTCGTTTGTTTTCTTTTTTAGGAAAAGCGATTCTTTAATGCTTTTCAGTCTTTTAAAAGCTTTACCGTTTACGCTTTCATCTTTTGATATTTTCTCTTTTACCGCAGGGTCGTAGAGCATACCCGTACATAAGCACATTTTACGTTCTGTTCGAGTAAGAATATCAAAGTTTTTGCAGGTCTGACAGCCTTTCCAAAATTCGGGGTCATCCGTTAGTTCGGAAAATGTAACTGGCTTGTATCCCAATTCATAGTTCATTTTCATTACGGCCAGACCAGTGGTAATACCAAATATTTTGGCATCCGGGAATTTCTCTCTCGAAAGCTCGAAGATTCTTTTTTTAATTTTTTTTGCCAATCCTTGATTTCTGTAATCAGGATGTACGATAAGGCCTGAGTTGGCTACGAATTTTTCGTGGCCCCAAACTTCTATATAGCAGAAGCCGGCAAACTTGTCACCATCTAAAGCAATAACGGCATTGCCATTTTCCAGACGTTTCTGAATGTATTCAGGTGTACGTTTGGCTATGCCGGTTCCTCTAACTTTAGCAGATTCCGTAATAGTATCGCTAATGATTTGAGCGTATTTAATATGTGACTTGTTAGCAATAATTAGTTTCATTGCCAAAAGGGTTTAAACTGTAAGAAAAATGAATTGTTGTTTGTTGTGCGGAAATGGACTCACCTATTTCCATGAAATATGGTACACCCCTACGGGCGACGACGGCGAGAAAACGGGCGAACGGGAGCAAGGTTGCTCAAAGTTTTAGATATGTGTCTTTGTCCTTTCATGGAAGGTCAAATGTACAAGATTATGCCGAAAGTATAAAGGTGTGAGGTTAATTTTTACGAAAAATAACAAATTGTTGTTTTGAGTTAAAAATTTCGTAAATCAAAAATGCATATACGGAAATATATTCAACAGCAATTAATCCAAGGTTTTCTTTAAAATCTACCTTTGAATAGGCATAATAGCTAAGAATCACCATTGCGGACCAAAGTACCGCATATTTGTAACGAGTAAAAACGCCAAGAACTACCAAGAAAATAATGTACCAAGGGTGTACTGTGGCAGACATGAAATAATACAAGGTAAGTACGGCCATCATTGAGGTAATCAACGTTGGTATTTTTTGATTGTCCCTAAGAAAAGTGAATAACAGTACAAATAGGATAGTTAATATAGGTGTTATTTTTCCATAGGTTTTTATTAGTTCCCACGGTTTTCCTTCAAATTGAACGGCAATGTATTTTATGGCATTGTATAGACCGGCATTAAATTCAAAATTTGAAAACCAGAGTCCGACTGTTTTGGAATAGTTCGCAATAAATTCAGAAGAATAAAAGGGAACAAATAGCAATACACATGTAACTCCTATAATCATGTAGAAGCTCACACTTTTTTTTAATCCTAAATGTTTTAAAAATAGCGGTAGAAACAATAAAGGTACTAGTTTAATACAAATGGATAAGGCGTAAGGAATGGCAGCCAGTGCCCATTTTTTTATGGATAGTAGATATAATGCCCATACAAAAAAGAAAAGCATAACACCTTCAAAATGTAGGTTTCCTGTTAGTTCTATGATGACTAAAGGGTTCAGAAAATACCAAAAAATGAGATGAGGAGAATGGTTAAGGTTTTTTAGAAGTTTTCTCCCAAAGTAGAAAATACCAATATCTGCTAAAATAATCATGGTTTTGATAGCCAGAACCGAACCCATAATGCTTTTTCCGCCCAACAAAGCGGCTATGGCAAAGAGCAACTGGTTTAATGGAGGGTAATTACTATAATGCTTTGCACTTAGGCTTCCCATGCTATCGTAAAGGAGTTGGGCGTTGGGGATAACCAAGTCACTTTGGGTAATCAAATCGTTTGGGACTTCTAGATATGGATTAATAAAATTGGCAACCAGGTGCCCATCCCAAATAAAACGATAATAATCCTGGGAGAGGTTGGGTTCCGTGGTTAAGAATATCAACCTAAAAATAATACCTGCTACCAGAAGAAATTTAAAGTTCCATTTTTCAAACTGAATAAGTTTTAAACAGAGAAAAAAGGAAGCGGCAAAAAGCGTTAACAGTTTAATGAAATCCGTTCGCTCCAAATGAAATGCAAAAGTGTAATAAAAAATGGCCGCCAATAGAGCCATAAAAATAGGCACTTTGTGAAGCTTCCAGTATGTAGAGAGACGGTTGGGCATTTAACTGTTTGTTCTAATCACCCGAAAAAATAAGAAATTTAAATGGACTTGCTGGACTTTTGCCAATATTAGATCGGTGTATTACGCACGAGCTGTAAGCGACTTGGTGAAAACAAACCCAAAGCCTACAAAGAGCATAAAATGAAAAGGGAAAAGACCAAAATCGTTCAAGGGAACGGCGCTATACATTCCAAAAAGGAAATAAAGCATAAGAACGGCCTCCAGAATCATATTGGGAGACAATTTTTTGGTTAGGTACTTGTTGCCCTTCCATGAGTCCGTAATATTGTTCAAATTGAATTTAGGCGTCCGTACAAATTCACTTCTTTTGCCCATATGACCTTCAAGAACAGCAATTGAATTGTGTAAAGAAAAGCCCAATGCAACAGAAAAGAAAGTGAAAAATATTTTAATATAATCCACAAAATTGTCAAACCCGCTTCCCTGTATACTCTTGTAAGTGAACCAATAACAAACAAAAAGAATAATTGTACTTAAAACAAAGAAACTCAATAGGGTAAAAACAATATCCAGTTGAGGATATATTGCTTTGATATACATGGCAGGTATGCTCAATAATGAGACCAGGAACACACATAAGAACATGGAACTGTTCAATAAGTGCATTACGCCGTGAAATTTAGTTTTAAAAGAAATATTTTTAGCGGTAATTACACTAAAAACTGTCTTTCTAAAGTTTTCCGCACCGCCTTTGTTCCAACGGAACTGTTGTGAACGTGCCGCGCTGATTACTACAGGAAGTTCTGCAGGAGTCTCAACATCTTCTAGGTACTTGAATTTCCAGTTCTTAAGCTGTGCACGATAGCTAAGGTCCAAATCTTCGGTTAGCGTGTCACCTTCCCAGTTTCCCGCATCAATGATGCATTCTTTTCTCCAAATACCTGCGGTACCGTTAAAATTGATAAAGTGTCCTTTGGCATTCCTGCCTACTTGTTCTAGCGTAAAATGGGCATCCAAAGCAAAAGCTTGAATACGCGTTAAGGTAGAATACTCTCGGTTTATATGGCCCCAGCGTGTTTGCACAACACCTATTTCAGGGTCTTTAAAGTAAAGTACGGTCTTTTTTAACCAATCGCCGGAAGGCATAAAATCGGCATCAAAAATGGCAATAAACTCACCTTTTGCAATTTCCAGCCCTTCTTTTAATGCGCCGGCCTTAAAGCCTTGGCGATTTTCTCGGCGTATATGTTGAATGTCAAGACCAGTTTCCTTTAATGCTTTTACCCTTGCAGCGGTATCAACAACAGAATCATCTGTAGAATCATCAAGTACTTGAATTTCTAATTTGCTTTTTGGGTATTCTATTTTGGCAATGTTTTCCAAAAGCCGCTCCATTACATATTCTTCGTTATAGACAGGCAACTGTATAGTAACGTAAGGAATCTCTTTTGGATCTAGAAGATTGAATTTTGGGGCAATTTGGTTGCGCCTCTTGTACCCCAGGTAATTTACCAATAGGTTCAGTTGCGCCAAACTGTAGAAAAATATCAATAGTAGTGCTACACTATAGATTGCGAGAATAATGTAAGCAATGATTAACCCCATATTATTTTATGCTGTATTTGAAAATCCAACCTAATATTTTTATGCCCGCAAATATACTACCTTTTACGGTACCCGATACTTTTGACACACCAATTCTTTTTTTGTAACGTACTGGTACTTCGGTATATGCCAATTTTTGCTTCAAAGCCTTCAATTGCATCTCTACCGTCCACCCGTAAGTTTTATCCTCCATATTGAGTGTTAACAACTTAGGATATGCTATAGCCCTAAACGGACCAAGGTCCGTAAATGTTGCCCCAAACAATAATTTCATTAAAAAAGTAGCCAACCAATTGCCAAAAATTTGCTGAGGTGTCATGCTTCCCTCTTCTCTGAGTCGTTTTACACGAGCACCTATTACAAAATCAGCTTGTTTATTTAGTATCGGAGCGACAATTTTATCGAGCTCTTCAGGGTAATCTGAATAGTCTCCGTCAAGAAATACGATAATATCGGGTGCTTTGGATTGTTTGGAAATATAGTCCATGCCCATTAAACAGGCGTAGCCATAACCCATTCTGCTCTCGTTCAGAACGGTAGCTCCCGCTGCCGCCGCATTTTCGGCTGTTTTATCTGTGGAATTATTGTTTACTACTATAATTTCGGAGACCGATGTGGGGATTTCACGAATCACGGAAGCAATGGAATCTGCTTCGTTGAAAGCGGGAATTATGACCTTAATGTCTGGTTGTAGCATTAGTGAAACTTGTTAATTACTGTAGTTGTAGGGTGTAAGAAATAATGCATTATTTTAGGTCTGATAAGTTGTTTTCACGGCTAAAGCTACTAAAACTAAACCATTCCTTAATTTTTTTGCCATTTTGATATTTCTCGGCAGAAGTCAGTTTCTCATTGATATATTTAAGGCAATATCCGTTTTTTTGACCATTGCTCAGTTGGCACTTATGGTTTACTTTACCCATAGAATCATAAAATAACCACCAGTTTGATTTCTTCCCGTTTTTATAATGTCCCTCTTGTAAAGATTTGCCGTAACGGTCGTAAAAATGCCAATAGGCAATACGTTGGTCGTTTTTATAATGGCCTTGTTCGGATAGTTTTCCGTTCATGTGGTAGAATTTCCAATATTCTACTTTTTTACCGTTCAGTAGCCAACCTTCCGTTTTGATATTTCCATTCTCATAGAACTCTTTATGGTACACCGTACTGCTTTCGGTCTGAGATACCGAAATAGCAACAAGCAACAGTAAGAAAAGTTTTGAAAACATACTTGTATATAATTACGTTTTGGTCGCCCGGTTCATGCTTAACTTACCAGTTATGAGAACTAAACTTTTTTTTAGTGGTAGAGAATTATTTGTTGTTTACTAAATCCATTAAATCAACATCATTGCCTAAAAGCACATCTTTACCATTTATACGGCCTTCTAAAGGACCGTTTTCTAATTTTAATACACCACGTGGGCAAACGGCGGAGCATATTCCGCAACCGACACAGCTAGAGCGTACAATATTTTCTCCTTTTTGAGCATAGGCACGAACATCAATTCCCATTTCGCAATAGGTAGAGCAGTTACCACAAGAAATACATTGTCCTCCGTTTGTTGTAATTCTGAATTTTGAGAAAAGGCGTTGTTGAAAACCTAAAATAGCAGCCATTGGGCATCCGAAACGACACCATACACGATTACCGAAGATTGGGTAGAAACCAGTGCCAATAACTCCTGAGAAAATACTTCCGATTAAAAAGCCATATGATTTACGGAGACTCTCCGATTTAAATAGAAATACATTGCCCTCACCGCTTAAAAAGTGCATTCCGATTAAAGCCATGATAATGACGAAGTACCCAATTGCCCCATATTTCGCGTCTTTTTGTAATTGCTCGCGTTTATAGATCATCACCCATGCAAATACGGCCGTTAAAATAACTGCCACACTCACTAAAAAAGTAGTTTTTGTAAGCCAATATTTACTAGTGTCTGTACCCAAATAGGAATAGATAACAGCAGTGGTCATTAAAGTAACGAATACCACTACGCTATGAACCACCCACCGTTCTACTTTCCAGGCAAATTGACTCTTATCACTAAGATGACGGAAAGAATCTCCGGCAGTTTCAGCTAGTCCACCACATCCGCAGACCCAAGAGCAGTACCACCTTTTACCATATTTGTAAGTTAGGATTGGGGTAATGACAAAAATGGACAATATTCCAAAAATGAGAATTGCTAAACCAATATCGCCTGCATCTATTAAACTGTTTACACGGTAGCGTTCAAAGTTATAATAGTTAAGTGGCCAGATATTTTTAAGGTCATAATACGGAAGGGAAAAACCATCATGGTTTAGGCGAGCCATAAATTCCGGTATTAAGAATGCAAATGAAGTCTGAAAGAACATCACACTTACCGTTCTAAGTTTTTCGTAATTGTTGTGACGGTATTTCCATAAAAACTTAATACCGAATGCTAAAATCGCCACGGTATATAATGTGCCGTAAACAAACCATTGGCTGGCAGGATTGCCGCTTAAAAGTTTACTAAGTGGGTCAAAAAGAGCAATAACACCTGTGTTGTCCCCATCTTTAACCAAGCCCAGATATTGTGGGTAAAAGTATAGTATAATATAAAACCCGGTCAAGGCAATACCAGCTACCCAAGCCCAAAAACCGCGGCTAGAAATGGACTTGAACCAAACACCGTCATTCTTTATGCCAGGATGTTTGTTGGCATACGCAGCAGCGGAAAACCAGATAATACCAGCGAAAATAGAAGATAGTGCAACAGTAAGCCAGAGCCCTTTGTTGGGGAAATCAATGTTAAACAGGTTCAGTGCCAAAAGACCTAGGCCGACCATCCCTAGAACAGTGGCTAATTTTTGTTGTGTGCTTAGCGCCTTGGGCGGTTCGCCTGTTAAGGACATGCTTTTATCGTAAGTGCTCATATGTTTTCTATCGTTGATTGTATGTATGCTGAGTTTTTCAGTTTGTATGTGAGATTCCCTTGCGGGTGTTTATTTGGTAGTTTGGAAGATACGCTTCCAGCTTTTTTTCTTGGTGCGTATGTCGGTGCCCATTTGGGAATTATAGCTGGCTACGATTTCATCTTCGTAATGAGCGTAAAACTCAGGGTCAAAATTAGCGTCCTTTAAGTATTGTACCACATAATCTATATGTCGTTCGTTTGTAAGCCAACGGTCAAACATTTCATGGCGCATGCGGATACCGAACGTATTAATACCTAGAAATTTCTTGGTTTCTGTATGGTAGGCAATAGTAAGGCATATTTTTTCTGAAGGATGACGCCAATGAAAATGCGCTTCATATTCTTTTTTAGCTCTCTCGCTGAAAACCCAACCATAGGTTTGGTACTCTATATCAAGGAATTTAGCGGAGTTGAACCAGTGCCCTGGTTTGTATTCCGTTGTAATGCCACAAATGGTTTGGGCCAAAGCTTCACCCATCATACGGCCCGTGTACCAAACAGCTTCAATGGGTCTTCGGTTACCTATGGCTTCATGCTGCTCGGCACAATCGCCAATGGCATAAATGTCTTTTATATTGGTTTCAAGCAATCTATTTACCTTAACACCACGTCCTAGTTCAATGCCTGAATCTTTGAGAAAATCTATATTGGGTGTAACGCCAGCGGTAAGCCCTACTAAATTACATTCTATTGTTTCGTCTTTATCCGTTGTAATGGCTTTCACCCTGCCGTTGTCGTCAGGTATGATTTCAACAAGATTGGTTGCCAGTTTTAAATCGATGTGGTGTTCACTAATATGCTCGCTTATCATTTGAGACTCCCCATTTGGCAATACTCCGTTCCAAAAACTGTTTTCACGGACCAAGAATGTTACTGGAATTTCACGAGTGCGAAGCATTTCCGCTAGTTCAATACCTATAAGTCCACCACCTACAATAACCGCACGGTTGCATACATTGTTGTTAGGGGCGTTAATTTCTAGTTGGTCTAAATCTTGTTTTGAATATAAACCTTGAACTCCTTTCAAATCTTGACCTGGCCAACCAAACTTGTTGGGTTTGGACCCTGTGGCTATAACTAGCTTATCGTAGGTTAACTCTTTGTCTCCTGATAAAATTAGGGTCTTGTTCTTATGGTCTACTGAAGTAACAAAAGCTTTGAGTAGCTCTATTCTATTTTTTTTCCAAAACCAATTTTCATAGGGTTGGGTATGTTCAAATTTCATATGGCCCATGTAAACATACATTAAGGCGGTACGAGAAAAGAAATAATCGGTTTCTGCCGATACAATGGTAATCTTTTTATCGGAAAGCTTTCGGATGTGCCTTGCCACTGTTACCCCTGAAATTCCGTTGCCAATAATGACGATATGTTCCATATGCTAATTTGATTATTGCGAATTCTGTCGTTCTTAAAGGTAATACCTTAATGGCCTGTTGTAATTTAGAACGATTTTAAATTTTTGCGATTTATGTAAGGTTTTATAGGGAAAACCGAACTCGTAAGGCCTTGATTTTAAAAATTTTAAACAAATATCAAAAAATCTTATTTTTTTGTATGGATGTTAAAATCGTCTCGACAGAAGCCACAAGAGTAACAACAAAAACTACTATTTATGAGATATTTAATACTGGCCGCGGTTCTTTCTTTGATCACTATATCGGCAACTTTCGGACAAAGTACCGCTGACTTTTTTACAAAGGCGGATGCCTTTTTTAAGACCCATATCACGGATGGCCGTGTTAATTACGCCGCTATAAAAACAAACCCTGCAGAATTAAATGAATTGTTGGAAGCGGCTAAGAATATACAAGTTTCAGAGGCCAATACCAATGAGTATCAAGCGTTCTATATTAATGGGTATAATTTGTTGGTGATAAAAGGTATTGTGGATAACTATCCTTTAAAATCGCCTTTGGACGTTGGTGGTTTTTTTGATGGTAAGAAATACGAAATAGGAGGAAATAAGACCACTCTTAATGATATTGAGAACAAATTGCTACGTGCAAAATTTCCATCTGAAGCGCGTTTTCATTTTGTGTTGGTTTGTGGTGGTTTAGGGTGTCCTCCCATAATAAACAAAGCGTATATGCGTGCTACTTTGGATGCGCAGTTAGAAAAGCAGACCAAATTGGCTATAAACAACCCGCAGTTCATACAATTCAATAAAAATAAAGTGAAAATCTCTCAAATTTTTGAATGGTATAAAGGTGATTTTACCCAAAACGGACAAAGTTTGGTAGGCTTTATAAACAAGTATAGATCGGAACAGCTACCAGAGAAAACCAAGGTTTCTTACTACCCGTATGATTGGACATTGAACGAAACCAAGTAATAGCCATCAACCTTTAATTTTAAACTAAAATTTATGAAATCAATACAAAGAAATCTTTTTCTTTCAGGTCTTCTTTTGGCCACAACCATGGTATTTGCGCAAGATGATACCAACGATGATGATAACTCTACGCAAAGTAATATTCAGCAATACACACCTTCCAAACTAATTGGTAAAGGGCAGATAGATATAAAATGGTTCAATAACCTATACACCCAGACTGAAAGTACTTTTAGTGAGGGCAAGGAGCCAAGGCAAACATTTTTCACTTCTACATTAGAGGCTTATACTGGTGTTGGAGAGAATAAAAGATGGAATGTAGGGGCCATTTTTGAATTTCGCTCTAACGTAGTCGGAGGTAGAGATGCGTTGGACGTCTTTAAATTTGATGGGGAGGATAATACGGCGCGTTCCGGTCTCACTTCAATTGCACCGTCCGTTAAGTTTGTGCCTTTTAGATCTATTAGTAATTTCTCTATTCAGAGTTCGTTCTTCATTCCTTTGGTGGATAACGAAACCGAGAATGGTGTTTTCTTGGACCAAAAAGGCTTCATCTGGCAAAACCGTTTTTTTTATGATTATACTTTTCCTGGAAATAAATGGCAATTGTTTAGTGAGCTGAACTCAGAATTGAGTTTTGGAGATAAAGAAGAGAGTTTTGCCAATAACAGCCTAAACTTAACGCCAGGTATATTTTTGAGTTACTTTCCAAGCTCTAAATTTACCGTTTTAGCCTTGGCCCAACACTCGCAACGTTTGGATTTAGGTAATGATTTTGGACAGGATTTCACTGCATTAGGCGGTGGCGCAAAATACCAATTAACCAATGCACTGAACTTAGAGGCTTTGTATACCAACTTTGTAAGGGGTAGCAATACGGGTCTTGGCCAAACCTTTAATTTGGGTTTACGGGCAATTTTCTAAGACATAATCATAAATACTGTATTTTAGGGGTCTTAATAACGATACATGCGTAGATTAGGACTCTTTTTTTTGTGCCTGCTTCAGTTTTCCTGTTCCAGTCAGGTTAAAGAAAAAATTAACGGTGTAAGCTTTGTAGCCTCCAGGAATGAGGTCTTACAAGAGCATATTGATGATGTAAAGGAAGTCAATGCCAATCATGCCGCCGTAATGCCTTTTGGTTTTATTAGGGATATAGCTTCTCCCGAAATCGTTTTTAATACGGAGCGCCAGTGGTTTGGGGAGACCAAACAGGGTGCCATGCAGTATATAGATCTATTGCACAAGAATGGTATTAAGACTATGGTGAAGCCCCAGATATGGATTTGGAAAGGCGAGTTTACGGGAACCTTACATATGAACTCTGAGGAGGATTGGAAAAAACTTGAAGCCGCCTATGATTCGTTCATTTTGGCTTATGCTAAAATGGCCCAAGAAAGCCAGTCCGAAATATTTTGCATTGGTACTGAACTTGAGAAATTTGTGGTAAATAGACCGGAGTACTGGCATGAGTTGATCACAAAAATCAGAACCGTTTATGACGGAAAACTTACCTATGCTTCCAATTGGGATGAATATTCGCGAGTTCCTTTTTGGGAAGATTTGGATTATATAGGAATTGATGCGTATTTTCCGCTGTCTGAAGAAAAAACACCAACTGTAGAACAATTGCAGGAAGGTTGGCAAAGGTGGAAGGGAGATATAGCTGCACTTTCAGAAAAAACAGGAAAGCCTGTTTTATTTACTGAATTTGGTTATCGAAGTATGGATTATACCGCTCACAAACCCTGGTTGGTAGATAGGAACGAAGATAAAGTAAACCTAACGGCACAAGTAAATGCTAAAAAAGCCATTTTTAATGAGTTCTGGGGTGAAGATTGGTTTGCAGGGGGGTATGTCTGGAAGTGGTTTATGGATCACGGGAAGTCAGGAGGAGAAAAGGATAATAGATTTACACCACAAAATAAGCCGGCACAAGAAGTTATAAAAGAAGTCTATAAAAAATATTGATATGCGTTCAGTCATTTTTTTTGCTCTATTGGTTATTTCTGTAAGCTGTTCATCGGATTTGGAAGATCAAGATGCTACGCTAAAAGAAGGTTTAACCGATCGTACCCGTGTACTAGACAATGTTATAGCGTGTGCGGCCAGTAATGAAAATGATGATTTGGTCAGTGTGTTCTTCTACCCACGAGATGGGGCTACCAATATTCGTTATTATGAGACGGAACATCTTAATGTGTCAAAAACCGATTTTGACAAGTACTACCGCTTAGATGTTCCATCATTTGATGTGTTTAATGGATATTTAAAGAAATTTGAAGTGGCTATTTCTAAGGAGAGATGGGTGATTATTACGTTTGAAGAGGACGGTAAGATCCATGTGTCAAACCCTATTCGGATAAAACATTTTACCAAACCTACGGAATACGTTTCCCAAAATATTAAAATTGATTCACTCCAAACTGGAAGACCTGTTTTTTCATGGGAAGACGGTAAGTATACGGATTCTAAAATCTATTTTCAGGTGGTGTCGGATGAGTCGGATAATTTGCTTTCAGGTACATATACCTACGATACTAGTTTTCAATTTTACAACCTAGACAACGTAGTCCTGAATATCACCGAAGGAAACCCGCTTGCTTTAAAATCGGAATCAACCTATAACTTTACATTAATGGCGGTAAGTGAAGACAATTGGGTGAATCTTATTTCCGAGGTAGAGTTTTAGCGTACGGAGATTATAGTTTTTATAGAACAGATATCTTATATTGAACATAAATTTCATTTTTACTCCCACAGTTTAAAGTATGATTAGAAAAATACTTCTGTTTTCTATTATAATATTAAATGGAGTGTTTTCACAAGCGCAAGAAGGAACTGTTTTAAACGTTGAAATACAAGGAGCAAAACGTACCAAACCCACTTTTTTAAAAAACCTGGTTAGTTTAAGATCAGGAATGGTGCTGGATTCAGTTGTTTTGGAACATGATGTTGCCCGTTTACAGCGACTTCCGGCTATTTCACATGCCTATTATCAAGTTTTTACGTCAGATGCTAATGAGCACACTGTCTTCTATTCTGTAGAGGAGAACTTCACCTTAATTCCGTTTGCCAATCTTTTTTCGTCTTCCAATGATGCTTTTGCCTTTAGGCTGGGGCTACAAGAATTCAATCTTTTTGGTAGGAATATAACCTTGGGCGGCTTTTATCAATATGATGTTTTTAATTCTTATGGACTGGCCGTACGTGCTCCGCACTTGTTTAGTAGAACTACAGGTCTCTCTGTTAGTTATAACGATTTTACTACTCAAGAACCCGTTTTCTTTGATGGAACCACAGCAGACTATAGGTATAATAATACTGGGTTTGAAGTGATGGGGCTGCATGAATTCAACTTTAAAAACCGGATAGAATTAGGAGGGAGTCTCTTTACTGAAGACTACAGGTACCTGTCCGGAGCTACAAGTGCCAATGTGCCAAGAACACTGAAAGTAGATAAGCATCTATTTAAACTCATTTACAATTACGAAAACATCAAATACTATTTTTATTTTTTAGATGGATTTAGAAGTACCTTAAATTTTCAATATGTAGGTAGTACCAGTACCAACTTGCCTGAATTCTTAATAGGGTTTAACGACTTTGTGTTTTTTAAAAGAGTAGGGGACAGGGGCAATTGGGCAAATAGGCTTCGTCTAGGGTTGGCAAGTAATGTAAACACGCCTTTTGCACCTTTTACCGTAGATAACAACCTGAACATACGAGGGGTTGGAAATACAATTGATAGAGGAACGGGAGCTATTGTTTTTAATACGGAGTATCGTCATACCCTAATAGAGGAAGATTGGTTTGTTTTACAAAGCAATTTTTTTGTTGACGGAGGGTCATGGCGAAATCCAGGCGGTAGCTTTGATGACTTCTCTCATAAAAGCAATATCCGTATTTACCCAGGTGTGGGGCTTAGACTGATGCATAAACGCATCTTTAATGCTATCTTCAGAATAGATTATGGGTACGGAATTACCAAGGATGCCTCCAGGGGTATTGTTTTTGGGATTGGGCAGTATTTTTAACTAGACCTTCCAATAGGTGTCATACTCTTCTTGAAAGGTTAAAGTCTTCATATTCGGCATACGGTCTATCAATAAAATTCCGTTGAGGTGGTCTAATTCATGTTGTGCCACGATTGCCGAGAAGTCATCAAGCACTTTTTCAAACTTTTCTCCCTTTATGTCAAGTCCGCTTAATTTTACCTTTTTGTAACGTTTTAACCTGCCGCGTATTCCGGGTATGGAAAGACAACCTTCCCAACCTTCTACTTCTTCAGAAGACAAAGGCTCTATTTCAGGATTTATAACTGTAGTTAGGGCAAAAGACCCTTTATCTGGGTAGCGGTCGTTCTTTTTCATTTCCATGGCAAAGACTCTTTTGAGTACACCTACTTGTATGGCCGCAATTCCCGCTCCACTTTCTGCTCGCATGGTTTCCACAAGGTCTGCTAAAAACTGCTGAAATTTGGGAGAGGTTATTTCGTCCTGTCCAACTTCTTTGGATACCTTTCTCAATAGAGGGTTCCCCATTTTTATCACATCAAGAACAGCCATATTTTCTAATTTATTGCGCTAAATTTACAACGTTCTCCGTTTCTATTTTTGAAAGTTCTTCCAATTCTCCTTTTTGAAATAAAGAAGGCAATTCTGTAAGTGGAGTACCTATTGGTGCTTTGTAATTTACATAATCTTGGAATATAATGCCGTCTACGGTCCTACGATTGTATGCACTTCTGAAGCGTACGCCTCCATCGTTTGTTTCGTATTTATAAGCTAGGTAATCTATGGTTTTGGATTCAACATTTATCCAGTACATAAAAACATCATCATGGTCTGTGCCACCTCCTTTTTGGTCAAAAGTAACCTCAATAGCTTTGTAGTCGGTATCTTTAATTTTTACATTTTCCACGTATTTTTTATGTACCGCTTTATCGTTTAGCTTGTGGGGTAATGTGGCAAAATAAATAACAGAATTTAAGGCTTCGGTGTATTTAGTGTTGTCTTTAGGTGATAATGTAACCGGTTGTTCATTTAGGGTACGCAATAATTTTCCATTGTTAAGAAAGTCAATGGTTTTATCCCCGTTTTCGGTCATAGTCGTCGTATAAATATACTTGTTGCCATTGTTTTGGAATGTATAGTCCTTATCGCGAAACGTAAAACCATAATGTGCTTTGTTATATCGGCTTCCTCCATGTGCAATAATGGCCTCTAGAACTACTATTTCTGCTTCGTCAGGTTCGTCCCTTTGGATAGAGTCGTCCATGGGTTTCGTAAGTTTTGGAACCTCCTTTTCTGCAGTTTTTTCTTTTTCTTTTGATTTGCATGAGGATAATCCTAATAGTAGGGTTAGAGTGAAAAGGTAAAAAGTAACTTTCATAAATAGGTTTAGATTTCAACTACCCCGTTTGGGCATTGTATAATAGCTTTAATGTTAATGTTTTCATTGGGTTCTATTCGTAAATGTACGCCCAAGTTTTTAAATGTGACTTTTAATAGGTCGGGATTTGGATGTGTGCCATACAATTCAATTAATTTACATTCCATATTAGGTAAAGCGTCATGCGGATGTGTTTCCGTTTGGCTCCAATCTACCATAAAAGGTATAAGCTCTACTTCTGGGGTCGGCAGTGGAAGAATAAGCTGCCATTTTAAAAGGGAGCCATTTGCCGTATTTCTACTTCCGCCGGTGATTTTTCCCATCTCGGGGTGATATTGTTTTACTATTTCCGCATCTTTTTCAAGCTGTGCGGATTTTAGGGCCCAACGAGTTATTTGGTCTTTTTTAAGGACGTCAATTCCCATCCATCTAGGAGGGAGTATATTTTTATTGTCATCATCGGCCGCTAGAAGCTCAAGATAAGTGCCGTTATCCAAATTTATAAGTGCATTTTTAGTGCCTTGGGTGGCGTGGTATCCTCCAAAAATTGCCTTAACCCCAAGTTTCTTTTCTAAAGTTAAGGTGGCATCCTCTAAATCTAGTACCGTATAAACGATGTGGTCCAATGACCTAGGTTTAATATGTATCGATTTCATATATCCTAAAGGTATTTGAAAAGTAGGAAGTTTGATTATCTGTTTCTCAAAATTACCATGGATTCTCCTTATAGTGCCGTTCTCGGCTATAGAAGCAAAATACCTTTGTCCCATCAATAATTATAAAAGAATTGACTATGAAACGAGCATTGATTATAGGAGGTAGTAGTGGAATTGGAAAAGCAACGGCACAAAACCTTTTAAATGAAGGTCTAGAAGTACATGTGGTTGGTACTAATCCTGAAAAACTTGAAACTTTTAAAGAAGAAGCTACAGGAAATTTGGTTACCCATAAGGTTGATATTACCAGTGCGAACGAATTGGACGGCTTAAATGCGGAAATAAGTGGTTGGGATAATTTGGATTACTTAGTGAATGCTTCAGGTATTTTTGGTCCCAAACCATTTTTAGACCATACTGTGGCGGATTATGATTCGTATATGGATTTGAATAGAGGGTTCTACTTTATTACTCAATCCGCAGCTAAAAAAATGGCCGCTACAGGTGGTGGGTCTATTGTAAACGTAGGTTCTATGTGGGCCAAACAAGCGGTGAAAGCAACTCCTTCAACGGCATATTCCATGCAAAAGGCAGGTTTACATTCGCTTACACAGCATTTGGCCATGGAGTTGGCAGATGCTAAAATCCGTGTAAATGCGGTATCTCCAGCGGTAGTTCAAACACCGGTTTATGATAGTGTTTTTGGAGGGAAAGAAGAGGCCAATGAGGCTTTGCAAGGTTTTCATGGTTTTCACCCCATTGGGCGATATGGAAAACCAGAAGATGTTGCCAATACCATTTCCTTTTTACTTTCGGATAAAGCTTCATGGGTAACAGGTGCTATTTGGGATACAGATGGTGGTGTAATGTCCGGAAGAAACTAAATACAAATAATAAATGTGGGAAGATGGAGGCAATTTGTTGTCTGACAAGTAAGTATATGAATTGCTCCATTTTTCTTCACATATAAAAACTAGCGAAGTTATGTACGATATGAAGAATCTAGAGCATTTAAAAACTCTAGGAAAAGAATCAGAAAAGACAATGAAGGCTTTTTGGGCTTTTGATCAAGCGGCTTTGGCAGATGGCGCTATACCAAAAAAGTATAAAGAATTAATGGCAATTGCTGTAGCTTTGACCACACAATGTCCTTATTGTCTTGAAATACACAAAGATGCGGCAATAGCAGCTGGAGCCACACAAGAGGAGCTGGCGGAAGTAACCATGATTTCTGCAGCATTAAGAGCGGGAGCAGCAGTAGTACACGGAACACATTTAATGAAATAAGTTTGAAAGGGAATTTTTCTAAATATATTATCGTAGGTGCAGGGCTTTCGGGTCTTACATATGCATATAAGTTATTTAATAAAGGTGAAACCAGTTTTACGGTTCTTGAATCTCGAGACCGTATTGGAGGGCGAATCGTAACCCGAGACAGGATTGATTATGGGGCTACGTGGTTCCAGACGCACCATCAAGAAGTTATAGCACTTTTAGATGAGCTTGGTGTTGAGAAATACCATCAATATAATAAAGGGAAGAGTATATTGGTCTATAGTACCATGGCGCCCGAACATTATTTTGAGAATGACCCAAATACACCATCTGCCTACCGTATTAAAGGAAATTCACAAGCTTTGATTCAAGCATTGGCTAAACCTGTATTGGACAAAATACAGGTCAGTACCAAAGTTTTGAGCGTTACAGAAACAGAAGATGGAGTACGGGTAGAAACCGATAAAGGTATATTTTATGGCGAGAAGGTTATTGTTACCGTTCCACCAAAAATTGCTACCCGTATTTCTTTTTCTCCTGAATTACCAGTTGAGGTTGGAGCGGTGATGGGTAAGACCCACACTTGGATGAGCAATGCCATAAAAGTAGGGTTAACGTTTAAGGAGCCATTTTGGCGAAATAAGGATTTTTCAGGAATGGTCATTGGTCAAGTAGGTGCGGTTACTGAACTTTATGACCATAATGACGCCGAAAACGAGCATTATGCTTTGATGGGTTTTGTAAACGAAGGACTTCGCGATACATCGGCCGAGAATAGAAAACAACGCATTTTGGATTATCTGACCAAATATCTGGGAACTGAAACCTTAGATTACCTTACCTATGAAGAAAAAGATTGGTCTCAAGATTGGCATACCTCATGTGAAAGTATCAAATCTGTTTATATGAGTCCGTCCTATGGAAACCCCGTTTTTGACAGAAATTATATGAACGGTAAATTGCGGTTTTCGGGAGCCGAAACTTCACCTGTTCATGGCGGATATATGGACGGTGCCATTTATAGCGGAATTCAAACGGTGGAAAAATTATAAATCGGGACGTTAGTGATGCATTTTTTTTCCGACGAATAGATCATAACCGTTTATAAACGAATTGAATGCGGCATTCAAAAAATAAAATTGAACAGTACCATTTGCATAAAATGCATCCTGGAAAGCTTCAATTTGAACTATATGACTTACATACGTATAGAAAAAAAAGTGGCAATTTGGCTGCTGTGCCCCACTCACATAGTTATTATCAAATTATATGGTTTTTTAAAGAAGGGGGAACACACACCGTAGATTTTAAAAAGTATGATATAAGAAAGAATACGGTACTATTTGTCACTAGAGACCAAGTGCATGCTTTTGATGACAATGAAGATGTTCAAGGTTGGCTTATTCATTTTAACGAAAGTTTTTTTAAGCACACCGATGTAGATATGTTTTTGAAGTTCAACATTTTTCATATGTTGGATAAGCCTTGTTATACTATTGAAGAGGGAGTTTTAAACGTTGCATCAACATATATAACTCTAATTCAAAATGAATTGGAACAACGGGATAGGTTTGGATATGAAGATATTATCCGTTTTTTATTGAAGTCCTTTTTAATTCAATTGGAACGTATACATCATGAAAATGATAGTAGGCCCATTCAACTTAATAGTCTGTACGAAAGACAGTTTTTTGACTTTAAAGAACTTATAGAGGTGCATTTTAAGGAAGGGTTGTCTGTAAACGAGTATGCTAGTTTGTTACATATTTCTTCCAAAACATTAGTTACCCTTACCAATACTGTTGTGGGCAAGTCGCCTTCTCAGGTTATTGCAGAGCGCACCATTTTAGAGGCCAAACGCCTAGTACGGTTTACGGGACTTCAGATTAATGAAATTGCTTTCCGATTGGGGTTTGAAGATGCATCGTATTTTGTAAAATACTTTAAAAGGCACCTAGGTAAATCTCCCAAAAGTTATCGACAAAGTCAATTTACTTGATTAATTGGTTAAAAAATAGACTGTTGAAGAAATCGTTAACTAAATTCTTCTAGGTCTTGTTATTTTATCTTTTTCGTTCTTTAATTTTGTTTCACATAGTTTTTAGGCATTGTTTTTGATTTTCTGGGATTAGTAGGTTCTACTAAGCAGATGTTCATTTGGTTTTGATACAGTTTTTAATGAAGTACATTTTTTCTTATCGTTTTAGGGCAGTTGGTCTTTTGGTCGTTGCCATTGGTTTCACTATGTCGGCTTTTTCTCAAGATACGATTCATACGGTAGTTGCCGAAAGGGGAGATGGTATACTTTCACTATTGAGAAAACAAGGAGTTGATCCATATGATCATTATGATGATTTTATATCCATGAATATTGAAAATCTACGGGACGGTGTTCATTTGTATGCGGGGCGGACCTATAAAATTCCGAATGCAGATATTGATACGGTTGAAGTTGTAGATTCCATTCAGAGAAAGACCAAGGAGATTAAAAAAATTGAAGGGAAGCGTTATGCTATTTTTGGAAAAGACCACGAAACCGTTATACCAAATAGTGAGAAGCTGAAGGATGCTGTCTATTACCTGGTTTCCGGTCATGGAGGTCCGGACCCTGGGGCAATGGCAACCTACGGAGGGAAATCAATCGCCGAAGATGAGTACGCTTACGATATTACATTGCGTCTTGCCAAAGAGTTATTGTCTCATGGCGCTACGGTTTACATTATAATAAGAGATGAAAATGACGGGATTAGGGATGAGCGTATTTTGGAGATAGACCATGATGAGGTTGCTTATCCTAATAAGAGAATTCCATTAAATCAGGTGGCGCGCTTAAAGCAACGTGTGGATATCGTAAACAATTTGCATAGAAAAAATAGAGGGAAGTATCAACGATTAATAGTTACCCATATTGATAGTCGTAGTGTGGGGCAGAATATTGATGTGTTTTTCTATCACCATGAAAAGAGCAAGAACGGTAAAAAGTTGGCCGAGAGCATACATAAGACCTTTCAACTAAAATATAAACAATATCAGCCTAACCGCACTTATTCCGGAACTTTTGAAGATAGGACCTCTTTGTATTTGGTAAAAAAGACGCATCCGGCTATGACTTTTATTGAAGTTGGGAATATACGGAACAAGAAAGACCAAAGACGTATTCTTGAGCCCGAAAACCGACAAGCATTGGCAAAATGGATAAGCGAAGGCGTTTTGCTAGATTTTGAACTGGGTGAAATAGGCCCAATTCGCTAAACCGAAATTTTCCGTTTGTAGTAGTCGTATAATTGTTCCGGTCCCGCACCCAAATAATTCTTAAGGTGCATCATTCCAAAATGGTATTGTAAGGTTACCATACCGCGTTCTTCATACCTTCTAGCGGAAGTTTTTACGTGCCGAGGCAAGATTTTAAAAACGGTGCTTTTGTAAAGCCTGCTTATAAATTCGTTATCCTCGTAGACTACATAGTCTTCATTAAAACCGCCTGAGCTTTTAAAAAGTTGCTTGGTAATAAATAAAGACTGGTCCCCACCGCGACACAGTTTATGGTTGACTCTTGTAAACCACGCAAAAAAGCTTAGAAAATTACTGTTGCTATCAAATTTCATCTGAAAACAGCCCGTTTGGTAACCGCTTTCTACCGCATCTATAATAGACTGATCAAAATCTCTAGGAGGTAAGGTGTCCGCATGCAGAAAATAGAGGATGGAGCCTTTTGCTTGTTGCGCTCCATAGTTCAATTGTTTGGCCCTGCCTTTGTAGGAGTGAATAACCTTTGCCCCGGATTGTTCGGCAATTGACACGGTATGGTCTGTACTCCCGCCATCAACAACCAATATTTCATTGATATTTGTAGGGGAGCTGTTCGCGGTTAAGTAATTGATTATTTTAGCAATACCATTTGCTTCGTTCAATACCGGAATTACTATGCTTATTTGGAGTTTATTTTTTTTCATTCAAACTCCAATCGTATGTAACGTATGTGATTTTTGCCTTTGGATTTATATCTGTGTGGCTATATTTTTTGATATAATCGATAAGACTACCGTTTTCGGTAAAATCCTTTTTATACCATTTAAAAATATTCGAAAGCTGTAATTTTTCTTTAGAAAGAACATTTCTAGTGGGGTCGTTTACAAAGTCTTCGGAAGCTTTCTGCAACTGACTCTCTAATTTTGATACCGTATATGCTTCGTTTAGCAATTTGGGACAAGAAAAAGAAGCACAGTTTATAGCAAAATGAATGCGAGGCTCATCCATTTTACGGAGAATTTTATGCTCAATATCACCCAGAGAAAAAGTTTCTTCTCCAACTTTCACCCATTCATTGCCCCAAGGGTCCTTAATATCCTTGATGCTCTTTGTGGGATAGTGGTTTAAAATTAACTGTACCGTTGCTGAATTATAGAGGTTAATGTAATAGGCCAAACCTTCTTCTTTGGACCAACTTTTGGATGGTGTGGTATTCCCTAGATAATCTAAATATGAACTAAGCGCATCTTGGTCTGTTTTAAAACCTTTATAATCTACATTACCAGAGTCGTCCACATACTTTTTTAAAAGAGAATTCCAGGAACTGTGGTCTAAAACTTCGTTTTTGGTGTTTCCCGTAAACTGGTGAATGGGCATTTCTTTCCCTCCAAAAAGAGAAAAAAGTCCCGCTAAGGAAAATAGTGATACAACTGTCATTTTAGCCATTAGTTTAAATTGCATAGGGTTTGGTAACTAGCTATAAGTAGTATTACAACTCAAAAACTTACAACATCCATTCAACTGAATTTTATAAAAACCAAAATGTACAGGCTACAAAGTCTTTATTAATTCCTTAAAAAGCTTCACCATTTTTGGCTCCGCGGTTTCTGCCGTTTCAATGATTCGCTGTATGTCTACGCTTTTTAGATTGTCCGGGTCACATTCATCCGTAATTACGGAAACGGCAACTATGGGCAGATTTAAATGGTTTGCTACAATTACCTCAGGTACTGTGCTCATTCCTACAGCATCGGCACCAATGATTTTTAGCATTCGGTATTCTGCCTTGGTTTCTAATTGTGGGCCTACTACTGAAGCATAAACACCTCCGTACAGGGTAATATCCTCTTTTTGGGCAATTGCAAGTAGGCTTTTGCGCATAGGAACATCATAGGGTTCGGACATGTCCGTGAAACGGTCTCCAAATTTCCCTACACCTTTAAAAGCAAGTGGAGAGCCGCCTTGAAGGTTGATATGGTCTTCAATTAGCATTAAATCCCCTTCTTTATAATCCAGGTTAATGGCTCCGGCAGCATTGGAAATGAACAGTTTTTTTATGCCCAGTTGGTGCATAACACGAATAGGGTACGTAATATCTAGAAAATCATAACCTTCATATAGATGGAAGCGCCCTTGCATGACCACGGCCTTTTTGCCTTCTATAGTACCATAAATGAGTTTTCCAGAGTGAAATTCTACGGTAGCCAGCGGAAAAAAAGGAATATGGTTGTAATGCGCCTCAATAGGGTCCTCTATCTGTTCTGCTAGTTTGCCTAGACCGGTACCTAGTACAATACCAATTTCAGGCGTATCAAAACCCTTGCTCTGTAGGTAGGCAACGGATTCGTTTAATTGCTTTTGGATCATGTTTTAATGTGTTTTAAATAGGGCTGAAAAGCTTCTACGTCCTTAATATCCTCGTAAATATCAACATCGTTTCGCTCTTCTAAAATATGATATTTTTCGTTTTTTAAATCGTTTAAGGTGTCGGCAAGGACAGTTTTGTTCCCCCAGTTTTTTTGAACGAATAACTCTGGTTTAAAGCGGTTCATGCCCAGAAGATAATACCCGCCGTCTTCAGCTGGCCCAATTACAAAATCGTTTTTCTTTAATTCCGAAAAAGCATTTTGGATGTCTTTTTGGTCCAGGTCAAACATATCGCTGCCAATAACAATGATTCGCTCATAGCCGGAAGCAAATCCGTCTTGAAAGGCCTTTGCCATGCGAATGCCCAAATCATTGCCTTGCTGTAATCTTTTGTCGAATATACTCGGACTCCATATGTCGTCCGCCCAGATTTCTTCGGAATACCAAACCTGTTTTGCGGCGCTTAGGTTTTTTGTAATGTCTACCGTATGATTTAGTAGAAACTTATATATGTCTAAAGCTACTTCATTACCAACAGTCGCTGCCAACCGGGTTTTGCACTTGCCCGATTGTGGGTTTCGCGTAAAAATGAGCAATAGATTTTTTGAAGCTACATTGGTATAATTTACCGTGGCGGCTTCTTTTTGTTTTTCTTTAGGGGTTATAAAACTCAAATGATTATTTTTTTAGAATTTGTCGCCAAAACAGGGCATCTATTACGGACTCAAATGAAACTAGTACACTTTTTCTCCTGTTTTAAGTAGTTTCCCCCAATATTTATTGAAAGCATGTACGCGCTCGGTTTCGTTTCCTATGGTGTCATAAACGGGAAGCCCTTCGTTTTTCCATTCAAAAATGCCTCCGTATAGATTTTTCACATTGGTGTAGCCTGCTTTTTCCAATTTCTCACCAATATTTTCGGAACGGACCCCAATAGAACAGTAAACGACAATTTCACTGTCTTTATTTTGGACTTTCTGAACAACGGAATCCAGCTGAAAAGTATCATAACCCACCCAGATAGCATCTTTTAAATGGCTCACCTCGTATTCGGCCTTCTCGCGGGCATCTAATAATATAGGGCCTGTGGTAGAGTCAAGAGCTGTTACGTGAATATAATCAACAGATTCTTTGTTCAGCTTTTTTAAGGTTTTATCGATTTTACTTTGAGAAAAAGAAACCGAAGCAATACAGAGAAATAGAATTGGGGATAATTTTGTTTTCATGACAATTAAACTTGAAGCACAGAAACAAAGATAAGATTAATATCAGCTGCAGTTGTTAAGTCAAAACTAAGAGTTTTAAAACTCTATATGCTTTTTTGCAACCATTTCACGAGCCAAGGCTTCAAGGTCAATGCCCATATTTTCTTTGTTAACTTTCAGGGCTTGGGTGCGGAGCGTTACGGGTAGGTTGGAATATCCGTCTTTAGCCCCTAGAATCATACCGGCCACAGCGGCAACGGTGTCATTATCTCTTCCGTAGTTAACAATAAATTGCAAGGTCTTTTCAAAATCACCTTCGCCATATTGTAGTGCGGTAACAAGAATTTGCCAGATTTCCCCGGAGTGAAAAGGAATGGCTTTTTCGTTTTTTTCTAAAAATTGATAGGCCATTTCTTGACGCGTCCAATCTTTTTGGCTCCCTTGGAACCCTTTAGGAATTTTAAAAATAATGCTGTCTTTAGGCGTTAAGGTATCCGCTAAGATAAGTTGCTTTAAAGTGAGTACTTTTTTAACGGAGGCATCTGTCATGTCATAAGCAATACGACCGACCAGCCGACTATCCTGATAACCCAAGGGGTCTACAAAAGTTGCCGTGTTAATAATAGAGTCAATGTTTTTAGTGCGAAGTGCCATATGTGTCATTGCCGAAACCAAGGCCGAAATATCCTTAGCGTACCCTATATCGAACAAAGTATGGTCATAAGCCAATGTATATGCATTTTCGGGAGAACTGCTAATGAGCCCAAACACAGGGGTGTATAATTGCCCTGCGCAGGACATCTCACCGCCGTAAAAACGATTCATCGCCTTTATATAAGAATCGGTGTCTTTTTGATACGCCATACTCACGCGGGCCCATTCTTTGATCCAATCTATTTTTTCAATCTGCGTATCTAAAAAATCGGTTTCGGGTATGGTGCCATTGTCATTTATACTCTTTGTTAGGGAGGCATAATAATCGGTTATAAAATTGGCAAAGTTAGAAGCGTTTAAATCTCCCTTTTTCTGGGATAGATACTTAACCATGGCGTATTTCCAACGGGTGTCATCCGTAGTGGCACCGGCAATAAGGTTGTGCCCCCAAGTGCCTTCCGGCGATTGCTCGCGAACTGCTGGGGTAAGGGTATTGATATAGCCGTATTTAAGTTGAATATCTTTTCTGTGCCACATTTCTGTAGACGCGCCCATGGCATCACCAATGGCAGAGCCAACGAGAGCACCTAGGACTTTATCATAATATTCCTCTTCAGAAAGCTGTAAAGTGTCTAAGGTGTATGCGGTTTTGGTGGGTGCCGGTATATCTATTGAGGTCGTAGATTCTTTGCAGGCCATGGCTACAAGAATCGCAAGACAGGCAAATAACCGTTTCATGGCGATAAAATAAGTTTACGAGCCTTTTTCAAAAGCTTGCTTTTTTCCTTTAATGTACGGTCTAAAGGCAATTGGGCAAGCCCAATTAAGCGCCTCATTATTTCAATTCCAGCCACTTGGGACATAAGTTCTTGGTCGGCATCACCTTGGTAAGCGGCATGAATGCGTTTTAGGTAGCCTTTTTTACCGGTTGCCATAATGATATGTGCGGCCATGACGCCTAAATCATATTCGGGGAAACCTATAAAACCAAATTCAGGATCTATGATATAGAGATTGTCTGATTCGGTCATCCAGCTGCCCGGGTAGTAATCGCCATGAAGTAAGGTGTTGCCGGGTTCTAAATATTTTTTACCGACCTTTTTGACTACTTTTTTTATTTTCTTATCCGTTTTAAACTGCAAGGATAGTTCTTGGAGTCCGGGTTGAACATCGTCCAATTGAAATCCGTTATCCTCTAAAAATGGAAGTTCAAAAATATGTTGGTGGTTTAACTTGCGCATTTCCATATTCTCAGGAAAGTTGCTCGAAACCTTTTTACGGTGAATAAGACCTAAGATAAAGATCAACAGATCTAGTTGTCGGTTTGATATGGCCTGTTTATGGTAGATGTAAACCATATCTTCACAATGGCCCAAATCTTCTAACAGTAACAAATTCTCAAAAGCATCAAACCCAATAATCTTTGGAACGTGGGCATGAACGGCATTGTCCCTAACTGCTTGGTAGAACTGTTTTTCTACCGCAATGCGGTTTACTGGTGCTTTAATCTGTTGGTATTTCTGTACGTAGGGGCGGGATTGTTTTAAGATAAAAGAGCGCTGATCCGTTATAATACGCAGAACCACATTCATGTTTCCGTCGCCAGGTTTCTCTACTACAGTTATTTTTTCAGTGGGATTTAACCATTCTTTGGATAGTAGATAATTCTGAAGCTCCTCTAGGGGGGTGTTGGTATCTATTATAGTCAAAACAGTAGTTTTGTGCAATATAGCCTAAAAACAAAAAAATCCTTACAGATGTAAGGATTTTTTGTGGTGCCTCCAGGAATCGAACCAGGGACACATGGATTTTCAGTCCATTGCTCTACCAACTGAGCTAAGGCACCATACCCGTTTGCGGGGTGCAAATATAATTTCAAATTTGCGATATGCAAACAAATTTTGAAAAAAAGATGAAAGTTAGATAACATTTTTTGATCTTTGCACTTATGAAACTAGTTATAGATGCTGGTAATACTTGTGTGAAACTTGCGGTGTTTGAGGGAGATACCCTCATATTCCGGCAGAATTCAGACGTGAAAGATGTGGCCCGGGAGGTAAAGGAAATTTGTGACCATTATCCCAAAATAAAACGTGGAATAATCGCTTCGGTGGGTAATTTGGACCCAAAAGTGATGCCGGTGCTCACAGTTTTCTGCGAAGTTCACGAATTAACACCCTCTAGCAGGGCCCCTTTTAAAAACTCTTATGCAACACCTCAAACTTTAGGGGTGGATCGTATAGCCTTAGCAACGGCTGCCTTTTATCATAACCCAAAAGGGAATAGTTTGGTAATCGATGCCGGTACTTGCGTTACATATGATATGGTGAACGATTATGGGGAGTATTTAGGTGGCGCCATTTCGCCTGGGTTGCACATGCGCTATAAAGCATTACATCAACAAACTTCAAAATTACCGCTATTGAAACCTAAGGAGTTAATAGACTATATTGGGAACTCTACGGAAACAAGTATTCATAGTGGTGTAGTAAATGGTATTTGTAGGGAAATAGACGGAGTAATAGACCAATACAAATCTCGTTTTGCAGATTTAACAGTTATTTTAACAGGCGGTGACATGCAATTTTTGTCTAAACGGTTAAAAAATACCATATTTGCGGACTCCAAATTTCTCCTTGTAGGATTAAATTATCTGTTGGAATACAACAAACGCTAATGATCAGAAAAATAGGTTTTGCAATAATCTGCCTTTTTACAACAGGTATGTACGCTCAAGATGGTTCAGTTTCCCCATATTCATATTTTGGTTTAGGAGAGTTAAGAAGCGGTGCTACCGTGGAAAACCAAATGATGGGTGGGATCGGAATGTATGCCGATAGTATACACGTTAACCTTAGAAATCCCGCTGCGTATAGTAAATTGGGTGTTAGAGGGCGAGATGATTTTGGTATAACTACGTATACCGCAGGGTTGTCTTATAAACAAACAAGTCTAAAAAGTTATACGGAAAGCCAGTCCACCGCGGTTACTAACTTAGATTACCTTTCTGTGGGATTGACTATAAAAGAAGGCTTTGGAGTTGGTTTTGGTATTATTCCTTATTCTTCGGTAGGCTACAATTTTGAAAGTTTAATTGGGACGGAAGGGTCTCAGGAAATAAATCAGTATTCCGGTGAAGGAGGAGTAAACAAGGCTTACGTATCCGTAGGTTATGAGTTTGCCAAGAACCTTAGCTTGGGAGTTACCTTAAATTATAACTTTGGTAGAATAGAAACTCTTAAAGTTCAGAGTACGGAAGGCGTGCTTTTGGGATCTAAGGATGAAAGGGTTTCTAGAATTAATGGGGTGGATTTAAATTATGCCCTTAGCTATACGCCTGCAATAGATGAAACACATACGCTACACACTTCATTACGCATAAATACCCAAGCCAATCTTACCGCAAGAAATACGCAAAGAATAGGGTCTTTTATTGGGAGTCCAGCCCAGGAGCGTTTCGTGAATGAGGTAGATTTGTATTCACAAGGTTTGAAAGATACGGGTGTAACCATACCAACAACAACAACTCTGGGTGTGGGTTATGGGAAGGATATGAAGTGGTTTTTAGGTGTAGAGTACAGTTTTCAAAAGCTTACAGACTTTTCCAACGAGTTTTTAGAGATTGATAATATAGAGTACAAAGATGCCAGTACCTTGGCATTAGGTGGTTTTTATACGCCGGAAAGAAATTCTTTTGGAAGCTATTTTAAAAGGGTTACGTATAGGGCAGGTTTGCGTTTGGAGAAGACTGGAATGTATGTTAATGAGAAGGACATAAACAATTTTGGCATAACTTTTGGATTGGGTCTACCGTTGGGTAACAACCTCTCTAATCTTAACTTAGGTTTTGAATATGGAAAAAGAGGGACTACCGCAGCAGATTTAATTGAGGAGAGTTACTTTAAAGTCAACCTAGGATTGTCTTTAAATGATCAATGGTTTAAGAAAAGAAAGATAAATTAAGAAGGTGAAATGCTTGAGGTTTTATTAGGATTTGAACGATAAATTAAGAAATAATCGAACTAATTCATAAAAAAACATCAAAAAGACATTTTCTAAAATTACCTTAGACCTGTTGCTAAAAAATTAGTACATTACCCCTCCAAAAATTAGAACATTAAAAAATGAGCCATAACAACTCTGGGCACTAACCACGATTTTGATTGGCGATTTGTAAATTCAAAAAAACAGGTAAAAACGACAAAATGAAAACGAAACTTTACTTCACGGCGATTATGCTTTTAGGGTTTATGGGAGTAAGTAATGCCCAAGCTCAAAATCAGGAATGTATGACCAACCTATCTATTTATGTTGAACATGCAAAAGTTAAAAATTATGAGGCAGCATATACACCTTGGAAAATGGTTTACGATAACTGCCCTGATATCAATAGAGCGAACTTTATTTATGGCGAGAAAATATTGGCCGATAAAATAGAAAAATCATCTGGTGCTGAAAAGGATGGTTATGTAAGCGATATGTTGGCTCTTTATGATAACAGTGCTAAGTATTTTCCTAAAAAATATTCTCCAGCTGTTGTTGGTATAGATAAAGCTTTGTTTTTGTACGATAACAAAATGGCTTCTGATGCTGAGCTGTATGATATGTTAGGTTCTGCTTTTGAAAAAGACCGTTCACATTTTAAGAATCCAAAAGCACTCTACCTTTATTTTTCAAGTTTAGTTGACTTGCATAAAGAGGGAAAGAAAGATTTGCAAGAAGTTTTTGATGTTTATGATAACGTAAACGATAAAATTGAAGAAGAGAACAAAGCATTAACGGATGTAATTACAAAATTACTTCCAAAGGATTCTACAGGTACTATAACTTCAAAAGAAAAAAGAAGTTTGAAAATCGCAACTTCTAACTCAACATCTTACGGTAAGATTGCTGGGAGTGTAGATTCTAAGCTTGGTGCTTTGGCAGATTGTGATAACCTTATTCCTTTATACGAAAAAAGTTTTGAAGAGAAGAAGGGTGATGTTACGTGGGTAAAAAGGGCAGTAGGTAGAATGTTTAACAAGGAATGTACGGATGATCCTTTATTTCAGAAATTATTTGAAGCACAGTTGGCTTTAGATCCTTCGGCTAGTGCGTATGTTTACGGTGGTACTTTAAAAATGAAGAATGGAGATTCTAAAGGAGCTCTTGCGGATTTTGATAAAGCAATGACTTTAGAGACCGATCCTTATAAAAAATCAGATATTGCTTACAAAGTAGCAGTTATCAATAAGAGAAAAGGCAGCAAATCTACTGCTAGAAAATATGCTCAGTTAGCTATCAACTCTAACAAGGCAAATGGTAAAGCGTATTTATTGATTGCTAACCTTTATGCAACAAGTGCTAATGATTGCGGTAGTACTCCTTTTGAAAAAAGAGCAATCTATTGGAAAGCTGCAGATATGGCCCGTCAAGCTGGCCGTGTAGATCCTTCCGTTAGTAGTGCTGCAAATCAGTCTGCTGCTAGTTATGCTGCAAAAGCGCCTTCTAAAACAGATATATTCAACTCCGGTATGGCTGGTAAAACAGTTACTTTTAACTGCTGGGCCGGTGGTAGCGTAAAAGTTCCGAATTTATAGAAAGATGATTTCATCTTACCGATATAATCTTAAAAGTATTGCCATGGTATTTTCCATGGCAATACTTTTTTTGTCTTGTCAAGATAACTATGAGAGGTCTGGGCAGGAAAAAGTGCCGTTGATTTACCCCATGGGTATTGCTGAAAATTTTACAGCAACCTATACCGAGGCAAGAGAAATGCTTGAAACCGAAGATTCTACCTCAACAAGGGTTATAGCGGTACTTACCAGTCCTTTAAACGAGGATTTTAATAATTTGGAATTTCCGCATAGAATCTTTCCAGATGGTTTATTGGTTCATTATTTTAATGAAGGAGGTGAAAAGAGTATCATTAAGGCAGATTATGGAATTATTTATTCTGCCACAAATGTGATAGATTTACAAGGCAATGTAGTTATTGAGAGCCACGATGGAAAAAAACTGGAGACCCCACAATTATTTTGGGATCAAGATGATAACTGGATCTTCACACAAGAGAGGTTCAAGTTTACCAATCCCGAGGATGGTACCATAATGGATGGAGAAGGAATGGATTTCAATAGGGACCTAAGTTTCTTTCATGCTCAAAAAACGTATGGCCTTATGACTATTAAAGAAGAATCAGATGATTAAGATATTAAGATATACAGAGTATTTATATTTGGCAGTAGCCTTTTTTTCCTTGTATAGAATTTTCACGGATTGGAGTACGGATAGAGAATCAACCTATCTGTTTATTTTCTTTGCTGCGGTTTCTATAGGAATGTTCTTTTTTAGAAGAAATTACAGAAAGAAATTTGAACAGCGTAAACAAGATAACCAACAATAGTTGTGGAAACCGCCGTTTTAATTATTGTTTTATCCCTGCTGTTCTCAGCTTTTTTTTCTGGGATGGAGATAGCTTTTATTTCCGCCAATAAAATACATATTGAAATAGAGAAGAAGCAAGAAGGTCTTTTGGCTAAGGTGTTAACGCGCCTTACCAAAAGACCTTCTAAGTTTATTGCCACTATGCTTATTGGCAATAATATTGCTTTGGTTATTTACGGTCTTTTTATGGGAGACCTTTTAATGTCGTGGTTTCAGGGTATGGTCCCTACCAATAATGAGTTTCTTAATCTCGTGCTGGGCGACTTTAGTTTGTTGACTCAGACTGTAATATCTACCTTGGTGATTCTTTTTACGGCTGAGTTTTTGCCCAAGGTGCTTTTTCAGATTTACTCCAATACCTTGCTCAAATTTTTTGCTGTGCCCGCTTATTTGTTTTACATCCTTTTTTCGGTCATATCGGACTTTGTTATTTGGGTGTCGGATGCAATTTTAAAAGCTTTCTTTAAAACGGACGGAGATGATGTGCAATTGGCATTCAGTAAAATAGAGCTAGGCGATTATATTACGGAACAAATGGAAACCGTAGAAGAGGAAGATGAAGTAGATTCTGAGATTCAGATTTTTCAGAATGCACTAGAATTTGCGGCCGTTAAGGCACGTGAAGTTATGGTGCCTCGTACGGAAATCATGGCCGTTGAACTTCTGGAAACGCCCAAAAACTTAGCGAAGCTTTTTACGGAAACCGGCTATTCAAAAATCCTGGTCTATGAAGATACAATCGATAATATTATTGGTTATGTCCATTCGTATGAACTTTTTAAAAAGCCGAAGACTATAAAAAGTATTCTTTTGCCGGTAGAGTTTGTTCCGGAAACGATGCTGATTCAGGATATTCTTAATGTTTTGATCAAAAAAAGAAAGAGTATTGCCGTCGTTTTAGACGAGTATGGAGGTACCTCAGGTATTATGACCGTAGAAGATATTGTAGAAGAACTCTTCGGTGAAATTGAAGATGAGCATGATAGTACGGATTTAATTGAGGAGCAACTGGAGGATAATACCTATAAACTATCCGCTAGATTGGAAGTCAATTATTTAAACGAGGCATATAAGTTAGAGCTTCCTAAAAGTGAAGAGTATGAAACACTTGGCGGGCTAATAGTGAATGAAACGGGGGAAATTCCTGAACAAGATTCAGAAATACAGGTAGAAAACTTCCTGTTTAAAATAATAGAGGTCTCCAATACCAAAATAGATTTAGTGTTCTTACAAATACTTGATAAAGAATAGTTTTTCAATTCTTTATAAATTGGAGGAAAAATGGTAATTTCGCAAACTGATTAAAAAAACCTAATTAATGGCAATTTTAGAGAATATAAGAAAACGGACCACCGTTCTAATACTAATTATAGGCTTGGCCCTTTTCGCATTTGTGATTTCTGGGGTTTTTACTAGCGGAGATGTTAACGGCAAAGTAGGCTCTAGTATAGCAGAAATTAATGGAGAAGAAATTTCCATAGATGCTTTTCGTCAAAAAGTAGATATCGCATCTAGAAATTCTGCTAGCGCATCTACGATGCAAACGGTAAACCAAGTTTACGATCAAGAAGTTCGTAACGCTGTTTTAGGACAGCAATTTGAAGATTTGGGCGTTGACATTGAGCAAGACCAGATTTTAAACTACATAGGTACTATTCCTTCTTATGCTCAGAGCCCACAGTTTCAAAATGAAAGTGGCGTGTTCGATCAGAACAAGTTCAGAAATTTTATCGCAGAACTTAAAATGAATAGCCCGGAACAATACAACCTTTGGTTGCAAGATGAGCAGGCTATTATTCAAAGTGCCAAACAGCAAACCTATTTTAATTTAATTAAAGCGGGTGTTGGGGCTACATTAAAAGAAGGTGAGCTAGATTACAAACTGGCAAACGATAAAATTGATATCAGGTACGTACGTATCCCTTTTTCTTCTATACCTGATAGTAGTATTTCAGTTTCAAAAAGTGAGATTCAGACCTACATCAACAATCATAAAGAAGATTTTAAGCAAGAACCTGCTAGAGATATTCAATTTGTATATTTTCAAGAAAAACCTTCTACGGCAGATGAGACTGCTGTAAAAGATGCCATTACTAAGTTGATGGATGATGCGGTTGAGTATAATTCTCAGACCGATAAAAATGATACCATAGCCGGTTTTAGAACGGCAACGGATATGATGGCGTTCTTAGACCGTAATTCAGACGTTAAGTTTGATACCATTTACAAGTCTAAAAAGCAATTGCCTGCTAAATTTGCAGATACGTTAATGACGTTGCAAGTAGGAGAGGTATATGGTCCGTATAGAGATGGGGATTTCTTTAAGGTTTCTAAAATGATGGATAGAAAGCCAAACGGTTCTGTAAAAGCTAGCCATATTCTTATTGCTTATGAAGGAGCACAACGTGCCAATCCGGAAGTAACCAGAACAAAAGAAGAGGCTGAAGCTGAAGCAAAACGTTTGCTTAGAGAGGCCAAGAAGAAAGATGCTAAGTTCGTAGAATTGGCACGTGATAATTCTGACGGTCCTTCTGCACCCAACGGAGGTGATTTGGGCTATTTCCAAGAAGGTAGAATGGTGCCTGCTTTTAACGACTTTGCATTTGATAACAAAGTGGGTACGGTAGGTATGGTTGAAACCGACTTTGGTTTTCACGTTATCAAAATTGATGACAAGGAAGATATAGTTCAAGTAGCTACTTTAGCCCGTGAGATAGAGCCTTCAGAAGAAACTACCAATAAATTGTTTACGGATGCTACCAAGTTTGAAATGGAGTCTATTGAGTCGGATAAGGCTTTTTCGGATTTAGCTAAAGAAAATGAGTATTTGGTTCGTCCTGTCAACAAAATAAAAGCTACAGATGAAAACCTGCCAGGTCTATCCGCTCAAAGGAGTATAGTACAGTGGGCTTTTCAGGAAGAGACAAATGTGGGAGACATCAAGCGTTTTGATTTAACTGGTGGTTATGCCGTAGCGCAATTGACGAAAACCTATAAAGAGGGTCTTATGTCCGTTGAGGATGCTTCTGCACTGGTTCTTCCTAAACTTAGGAAAGAACGTAAGGCAGCGCAGATTATCGCAGCTAATAAAGGAAAATCAATAGATGATTTGGCCAAGGACAATAGTGTTAGTGCATCTACTGCATCTGCATTAACCGTGAAGTCTCCTACTATTCCAGGAGCTGGTTCTGAACCTGCAGTCGTAGGTACAGCTTTTGCTATGAAAGAGGGTGCTATTTCGGACCTTATTGAGGGAAATACAGGTGTGTATAAGTTAACGGTAACCAAGAAAACGGAAGCACCTAAATTGGATAACTATAGTATGTACGCTACTTCTGTAAAGACTGCCCGTGAAGCAAGGGTAAGTACTGCGGTTTATGACGCATTAAAAGAAGCTGCTGAAATTGAAGATAAAAGAGCTTCTTTCTATTAAGAAGTTGCTTTCAGAATAAAAAAAAGAGTCTTTCATTTGAAAGGCTCTTTTTTTATAGAACCATTTTTGAATAAGGAATGATAGTGTTATAACCTTTTTTGGTAAAATATTCCGGGGTGTCTTTATTTCCTGTAGCTAAAATAAAATCTCCGCCCCAAGCACCTAAGCTTTTTAGGGTTCCTTTGTAGTCAGGAAAAAGCTGCTGTTTAACGGTCTTGGTTTGCAATATCTGGGCTAGCAGTGCTTCGTGGCGTTCCATTAGACTTTGAAAAGTTTGCAGGTCTTCGCTGTTTGAGATTTCTTCCGTAAGTCTAGTAATGCTTTCTGTTAATCTTTCGGAATCAAATTCCATCTTTCGGTACTTGGCGATACCTTCACGGCTATTTTGCTTTTTATCAAGGTGAATAAAAAAGAGATGTTCCGTAAATTTAGGATTGAAATCTACTGGTTTTACCGTTGGAACTTTTTCCCTCACCTGATAAAATATTGGTGTATTGTTTTGGGCACATGCAATGTCGTACCCACTGCCGGAAAAAGCATTCCATAGAAGTTGAAAAGCATCAACCTCTGCCCATTGGGCTATGTTGTTTATAAGTGTGGAGGAAGAGCCTAATCCCCAATCACGGGGAAAATCTAATTTTGTTTCTACTTTAACCCCTTCATCACCTGATAAAAAACTGGGGTTCAGTTTTTTTGCTTCGCGCAGTAATTTAAAAAGGACATGGTCTACTGCCTCCTCTGCCGGTTGCGCTTTTTCTTGTAAAATTTCGCTTATAGCTACAGAGGTTTTGAACCAGATTTCACCTTCATTATCAAAACTTTTCCAACTTAAGTCTTTACTTGAAGTAGATGATATTTTTAAAGTTTGACCGTAGGTTGTGGGCACGGCAAGACCCAATGCACCATCTAATATGGCATATTCTCCCGTTAGAAGCAGTTTTCCGTTGCTGTAAAACTCTTTTGTCATTTAATTCTCCTAAGCTTTTTAAATTCTTCCACTACTGCGCTATGCGTAGCAGAGTGCTTTTTAAAGTGATGGGTCAGGGTTTTCTTTTCGTCATCCGTCGCCTCTAATTGGTTCAATATATTCAGAAGGTGCATTTTCATATGGCCTTCTTGAATACCGGTGGTTACCAAGGAGCGTACTGCCGCAAAGTTTTGCGCCAATCCGGCAACCGCAACCAGTTGCATTAATTCTTTAGCGGAAGGTTTTCCTAAGATTTCCATGGCCAGTTTTACAAGCGGGTGAAGACTAGTTAGTCCGCCTATTGTTCCAAGCGCCAAGGGGAGCTCTATCCAGAATTTAAAAACACCATTTTCAATAGTAGCATGGGTAAGGCTGGAATACGATCCATCCTTTGCGGCATAGGCATGAATGCCAGCTTCTACAGCTCTAAAATCGTTCCCTGTGGCCAAAACAACAGCGTCTACACCGTTCATAATGCCCTTATTGTGTGTAACCGCCCTATGGGGTTCTACTTTAGCTATGTTTACCGCCTGTACCATTTTTTCTGCAAATTCTTTGGAGGCTTCTGTGTTGCCTTCTTTAAGCTCCGTTACGGGACAGCTCACTTCTGCTCGTACCAGGCAATTGGGCACATAGTTGGACAAAATGCTCATTACAATTTCTATTGCCTTTTCTTCCTCTGTAAAAAGAGAGTACGACTGTGCTTCAACTTTAAAAGTTTTAGCGAATTGTTCCAAACAAGAATTAATGAAGTTCGCGCCCATGGCATCTAGGGTCTCAAAAGTACAATGCAATTGGTAGTAATTGTCCAGAGCATTGGTTTTGTCCCGTAATTCAATAGAATTGATGCCACCACCTCGTTTTTCCATGTTTTTGGTAATGGAGGAAGCATCGGAAAGAAGTTTGGGCTTCACTTTTTCAAAAAAGGCGGATAGATGGTTTTTATTGCCACGGTACATAAAATGTACTTGCCCAATTTTTTCGGTTCCTAAAATTTCGGTTTTAAAACCTCCTTTGTCCAACCAAAATTTAGCAGCCTTACTTGCCGCGGCCACAACAGAACTTTCTTCAATGGCCATGGGTATGGCGTAAAGCCTGTCATTGATTAGAAAATTGGGGGCAATGCCCAGAGGTAGATAGTAATTGGTAACGGTGTTCTCTATAAATTCATCATGCAGCTGCTGTACATCTTCGGCAATGTTCCAGTATCTTTTTAAAAGCGCTTTTGCCGCTTTTGGATCGGATGTGTAATTGTTGGTTAGCCAATCTATTTTCTCTTCTTTGGTTAGTTTTGAGTATCCCTCAATGGGCTTGATCATAGCGTTTAATTTCGGTCGGTAAAGATAATGATAAAGGTTTAGACCTAAGATTGCGATAAACCTCCATAAAACAAGGGATTTTTATGATTTAAAGTTTATTTTTTTGTAAAATTATCACTAAACTTGGGCGTTTTAATCTTTTTTATAACATTCTATGCGAAAAATTATTTTGAGTGTCTCTTTTGTGTTCGCCTTTATGGCGTTTTCTTATGCACAAAAGGAACAAGTTACTGTGGAGGCAGTGTATGGTGGTGAGTTCTCAATTGAAAGACTGGACGCTCTAAGATCCATGAAAAATGGAAAACAATATACTATTTTAAACAGAGGAGCAGACGGGTCTACCACTATAGATAAGTTTGATTACACAACACAAGAAAAAGTAGGAACTATAGTCAGTTCCGCAGATTTACAAGAAATTGAGAGTTTTAGCTCGTATCAATTTAGTGACGACGAATCTCAAATTTTATTAGCTACCGAACTAGAACCCATTTTTAGACGTTCTACGCTCGGTATTTTTTATGTTTATGATTTAAAGACCAAGAAACTCACCAAGGTTTCGGACACAAAAATTCAAGAGCCTAGACTGGCGCCAGATGGTTCAAAAGTAGCGTATGTGGCGAAAAATAACTTGTATCTTTTTGATTTGACTTCAGGAGACACAAAGCAGTTTACTACGGATGGTGAAAAGAATAAAATTATTAATGGCGTAACAGACTGGGTCTACGAAGAGGAATTTGCCTTTGTTCGTGCTTTTGACTGGAACACCAACGGGACTAAAATTGCTTTTTTACGTTTTGATGAAACGGATGTTCCTGAATTTTCAATGGATGTTTTTGGAACGGATTTATACCCATCTCAGGACACATTTAAATACCCTAAAGCGGGAGAGGCCAATGCCAAAGTAAGTTTGCATTTATACGATGTAAAAGCTGGTAGTACTGCTGCGGTCAATTTAAATGATGCGTATTATATTCCACGTATCAAATGGATGAACAACCCAAATTATTTAAGTGTTCAGACCCTGAATAGACATCAAAACAATTTAAAATTATATGCTGTAGATGCAAAGAGCAACACGGCTAAAGTGCTTCTTGAGGAGAAAGATAAAGCGTATATAGATATTACGGACAACCTTACGTTTTTAGCCGATGATAGTTTTATTTGGACCGGTGAAAAAGATGGTTATAACCATATATATCTTCACGATCAAGATGGGAATCTTGTAAATCAAATTACCAAAGGTCCATGGGAAGTAACGCAATACTACGGTTACGACCAAAATGAGGACAAGGTGTATTACCAATCTACGGAAAACGGTTCCATCAACAGAGGGGTGTACAGTATTGAGAGTAACGGAAAGAAGAAAAAAGCGCTAGTGGCCGAAGCAGGTTTTAATGTTGCAGATTTCAGTGCCGATTTTACGTATTTCATCCATACCTATTCCAATGCTTCTACGCCACCGGTTTATATGCTTCATAAGGCGCTTACCGGAAAAAAGGTAAAGGAGATTAAAAATAACAATTCGCTTGTTGAAAAATTGAAGGGTTACGAAATCAGTGAAAAAGAATTTTCGACCATAACCATTAACGGCAATGAGCTTAATATGTACATGGTAAAGCCGAAAGATTTTGACCCGGCAAAAACATATCCGTTGTTAATGTATCAATATAGCGGTCCAGGGTCTCAAAGTGTGGTGAACCGTTGGTTGGACTCACGAGATTTATGGCACCAGCAATTGGCGTCACAAGGGTACGTAGTTGCATGTGTTGATGGTAGGGGAACAGGTTTTAAAGGGGCTGATTTTAAAAAATCGACTTACCTAAACTTGGTGAAATATGAAACCGAAGACCAGATTGCCGCGGCTAAAGAATTGAGTAAACTACCTTTTATAGATGAAAATAGAACCGGAATTTGGGGCTGGAGCTTCGGTGGGCATATGTCTACGAACAGTATTCTTAAAGGGAACGATGTTTTTGAAATGGCTATTGCCGTTGCTCCCGTAACTACTTGGCGTTTTTACGATACCATTTACACCGAACGTTTTTTGCGTACCCCGGAGGAGAACCCTAGTGGTTATGATGAAAACTCGCCATTAAACTATCCTGAGATGTTGAAGGGTAATTATTTGTTGGTTCATGGTTCAGGAGATGATAACGTGCACGTGCAGAACTCCATGAGAATGGTAGAAGCATTGGTACAAGCTAATAAGCAATTTGATTGGGCGATTTATCCTGATAAGAATCATGGTATCTATGGCGGTAACACAAGAATACACCTCTTCAATAAGATGACGGACTTCTTAGAGGAGAATCTGTTGAACCTAAAGAATTAAAATCCAAAACCAACGATAATTAGTGCCTGAGGTTCTTGTGATCAAGAATGTAATAACCGTTTAAAAAGAGTAATTTAATCGGTTCTTGAACTAATTATGATACAAATCAATTTAAACAAATAACATAGTATATGGCATTAGTAGAAAAAGCACCGCATGAAAAAGAGCTGTTTGGGCATCCGGTAGGTTTATATATTCTGTTTTTTACAGAAATGTGGGAGCGGTTTTCGTACTACGGAATGCGGGCATTATTTACGCTGTTTTTAGTGGCGGAAACTACATCAAGCAACGCCGGTTTTGGTTGGAGTAATGATGATGCTTTAGCGCTTTATGGCTGGTACACCATGTTAGTTTACGTTTCCTCAATTCCCGGAGGGTGGATCGCCGATAGATTCCTAGGGCAAAAGAAAACTGTAATGCTCGGTGGCGCTCTTTTATGTATTGGCCACGCCGTATTGGCCATGAATTCCGAGACTTCTTTTTATGTGGGGTGTCTCTTTATTATATTAGGAGTGGGTTGTCTTAAACCTAATATTTCCTCTATGGTAGGCGGTTTGTACAAGCCAAAGGATGAAAGACGGGATTTAGGTTTTTATATTTTCTACATGGGTATTAATATTGGAGGCTTTTTGGCACCTATCTTATGTGGTTATGTTGGTGAGCAGATCAATTGGCACTATGGTTTTGGTCTCGCTGCTATTGGTATGTTTTTGGGACAAGCGGTATATGTTTGGGGACAGAAGTATTTAACACATGTAGGAAACCTTATTAGTAGAAAAAATGAAGCTGATCGCGAGATTTTAGATAAACCACTTACAAGTATAGAAAAAGATAGAATAAAGGTTCTTCTGATTTCTTTTCTTCTCATTATTTTGTTCTGGGCAGCTTTTGAACAGGCCGGTGGATTAATGAATTTGTATGCGATGCAGAAGACAGATCGTAATTTCTTTGGTCTTTTTGAAATTCCAGCTTCGGTTTTTCAGTCGGTCAACTCATTCTTTATCATTACCCTGGCTACCGTAGTGGGAGGCTTTTGGTTGAGATGGCGAAAAGCAGGAAAAGAATCTTCATCAATCTTTAAGATTGCCGTGGGAATGGTGATTATGGCCCTTGGATTTGGTTTTATGAGTGCGGCATCTATGCAATACGAGGCTAATGGTTCATCTGCAATGTACTGGCTTATTTTTGCTTATTTATTACATACCATTGGAGAGCTTTGTGCGTCTCCGGTTTCTTTATCTTACATTACTAAATTAGCTCCGCTTAAATATGCCTCTATCATCATGGGGCTCTATTGGGCGGCAACAGGCCTTGGTAACAAGGTCGCAGGTTTAATAGGCCAGGCTTCTCAATCTTTAGGAGAATTTGAGATATTTACGGGAATCGCAGTTATTTGGTCGGCAATAGGGATTCTGGTAATAGTAATGCTGAAACCTTTGAAGCGACTAGCTCACGGAGCAGAAGATGGTGAAACTAAAATCTCAAATGAGGTCCAAGAGGATTTTAATATCGAAGGACATGCTTAATTAAAATGTTCAAAATAATAAGCTCCCTTTTCGCCAGTAGCGTGAAAAGGGAGTTTTCTTTTTATACAGGTTAGCTTCCATCTTTTAATGTATGAAGTGTAGTTGCTGCCATCTGCAATGATATATTTTGGTTTTAAAGCTGAGATGGCCCTTTCAAGATTCAGCTTGGGGGATTGGGTGAGAATAAGATAATCTACCGGCGTTTCGGTAGTTGGAACAACTCCAAGGCTGTCAATTACTAAAACCGACTTGCCCTTCCAGATATAGCTGTTTTTTGATATAGAGTGAGAGGTGTTCAATATTCGTTCGGCAATACTATAATCCTGAATGATGTTTTTTATACGAATAGAATCATTTGTGAAGGCTGTTAAGTGCCTCCCGTTTTGATGTATGAATACGGTATTTTTGGTTTGATGCGCCAGCAGTAATACGTCTTTTTCAGAAGTTTGATACTCCATATACAAACCCCATAGTTGAAAGCTGATAATTGCAATGGCAAGTGCAATTACCTTTTTAAAGTTAGGTTGGGACAGCAGAATTATCAACAGAAATAGAATACCGTAAGCAATCACCATTTGGACGGCATCAAAAGAGATGTTCTTAAAAATAAAAGCTTCCTGTTGGGCAACCCAACTGATAATAGAATTCATCCACCCGATTAAGGTGTTATAGATAACAACTAAAAAGTTGGGTAAAGCATCTAGTATTGCTAGCAATATTACTAAGATACCCATCCCTAAAATGAGCCCCAATGCTGGTACGATAAGTAAATTGCTAATAAAAAATAATCCGGGAAATTGATGGAAATAAAATAGACTTATAGGGAGTACACCTAACTGCGCTGCGATACTAACAGAAAGCAATTGCCATATCTTGCGGACCATTTTGTTCTTTGGGAACCATAATTTTTGTAAAAGAGGATAGAGCCAAACAATAGCCAAAACAGCAGCATAACTCATTTGAAAACCCACTTGGAAAAGTAGGTTGGGATTTATCACCAACAAAATGAAGAACATGGATAGGGCCAGAATATTAAATGTGTTCTTAGGTCTATTCAAATACATGCTGTAGGCTACAAAAGAAAACATGGTAACCGCTCTAACGACAGATGCGGAAAATCCGGACAAGAGAGCGAAGCCCCAGAGTAAAAGTACAACCAAAAAAAGTTTTAATGTTCTCCCTCTTGGGAGCCGTTCCATGGGGCGTAAAAGGAATTGCAGTAGTACCAGTAGAATGCCAATATGAAGTCCGGACACAGCAAGAATATGAACCGCTCCGGCATTCTTATAAGCGGCATATGTTTCTTCCGAAATGTCATTCCGTTGACCAAGAAGTAAAGCTTGAATGATACTTAGCTCATCCTTGCCAAATTGAGCTTTTCTTAGTTGGGCTATGATGTGGGAGCGAGCTTTTGCAGCTCTTCCGTAAATGGTAGCGGGAGGATGTTTTAAAGTAATGAACTCTTTTCCGGTCAACTTGAACTGGTGGGATACTCCCAAATCTTTTAAGTACGCCTTGTAATTAAATTGATGGGGGTTTAATGGTGCGCTAATTTCCATAGCAGCAGCGTACAGTACTAACTCATCATCTACCTGAAGGTTTTGGAACGTGGTGTCTTTAGGAAAACTGATTAAGACCTTGCCTTCCGCATTTTTGTGGTCCAGTGTTTGGACGTTACCAATATATCGATTTGAAAAAGACGAGGACTTTAAAACCTCCGAAACTTGTATCCTCCATGTATGGTTTCCTGAATAGTCCTGATTGACATAATGATGGGGTTTATTTTTGGGAAGTGAGAGTGATACGGCTAAAATGCCAATACAGAAAGTGGTTAAAATAGTAGCATAACCAAAGAGCGGGGACTCGTTCTTTTTATCCGTGAAGCATAAAATCCCTAAAAATAGAAGCAGAATAAGAGCAGCAAATAGCGGGAAGTATAGATTCGGACTAAGATGATTTCCAGCTACAATACCCAGAATCAAAACTAATGTAAGTTTGATGGGTATGAAGCGTAGTAATTTCATTTACAGGATTCGGGTGGCTTTTATGAAGGCACTGTTCCAGTACCCTTCTCGCAAAGAAGATACGATAACGCCACGAGAAGATGATGAATGAACAAACTTAATTTCATCGCCCTTTACCGAAACCACCATGCCTACGTGATTAATGCGTTTACTCCGTTTACTGGTTTTAAAGAAAAGTAAATCTCCCTTCTCTACATCGCGCACACGAATGTTTTTACCTTCTTCGGCCATATGGTAAGAAGTGCGTGGCAGTTTGATGTCATTTTCGCCAAAGGCAACATACAGAAGGCCCGAGCAGTCCATTCCTTTTTTTGTAGTACCCCCAAATTTGTATCTTACTCCTGAGAACTTTAAGGCAGAATCAATAACATCATCCGCTTTTGAATTTTTTACGGTAATAGATTTTTTGACAGGTGCCGGGTCTCTTCTAGGTGCTTCTGGGTTTTTAGCAGCAACACTTACTTTACGGGGTTGACTTTGAGCGGCTTTCTTTTTAGATGAACCACAACTGGCAACTAGGCTAATGATTAGTATGTAAAAGAGTTTACGAAGCATGCACATCATTACTTTTCCTGATTGAACATCAAGGGTATATACCAAAATTAAACATTTTCTATTATAAGGGCAGCGGCATTCTTGCTGGCGCCTTTACCGCCCAGTTTTTTCTCTAACTCGTCATAAGCCTTGATTTGGTCTATGCGTGCAGGTCCTTCCAGTATTTTGGTTAATTCGGTTCGGATATTATGGGTAGTCAAATCATTTTGAATCAGCTCTTTTACTACCTCTTTTTTCATAATCAGGTTTACAAGAGAGATGTATTCAAGGGTTATAATTCGTTTGGCAATTTGGTAAGATAGCCAGTTGGCTTTATAACAAACTACTTGGGGTACTTTAAAAATGGCAGTTTCAAGTGTGGCCGTACCGCTAGTGACCAAAGCGGCATGGGAAACACTTAAAAGGTCGTACGTTTTATTGGTTACAAAATTAACGTTCGGATTTTTAAGAAACGGCTCATAAAAATCGTGGTTAAGGCTGGGTGCGCCAGCTATTACAAACTGATATGCGGTAAAGTCTTTAACGACGGATAACATTAGGTTCAACATCTTTTGAACTTCTTGCTTTCGGCTGCCCGGTAACAAAGCAATAATCAATTTGTCAGGGTCTAAATTGTTGTCCTTTCGGAATTGCTGATCGTCAACGGAATCTCTTCCTTCAATAGCATCAATAAGTGGATGGCCCACAAAATTAACTGGGTAATTGTGTTTCTTTTCGTAAAATTCCTTCTCAAAAGGGAGTATAACGTGCATGGCATCAATATCTCGCTTTATGTCTTTGATGCGACCTTCCCTAGAAGCCCAGATTTGTGGTGATATAAAGTAGTTGGTTCTAAAACCGTTCTCCTTTGCCCATTTGGCAATACGCAGGTTGAAACCGGAATAGTCAATGAAAACAATAACATCTGGTTGAAACTTTTCAATATCAACTTTACAAAATTTAATGGCTTTGGCAATTGTACCCAAATTGATTAGCACCTCTAAAAAGCCCATAAAGGCCATTTCTTTATAATGCTTAACCAAAGTACCGCCAGCCTTTTGCATGAGGTCTCCTCCCCAAAAGCGAATGTCCGCATTAGGGTCTTTGGTAATAAGAGCTTTCATGAGATTGGAGCCGTGTAGGTCTCCAGAGGCTTCGCCTGCTATGATATAGTACTTCATTTAATTAAATACAGTTTATACCTGCTCTTTAAAAAGGAGAACTCGGTTAAGGAAAAATTCGTATTCCTTATCCGTTAAAATTACGCTTTAAAATATTTTATAATATAGAATGGCCAAAGCGGTCAGAAGGGTAGCGATAAGCACACCTTTTGCTCTATTGTCTCTGCGGATTCTTAGAAAACCAAAAAACGCAATAAGGTTTAGAATGGCACCTAAGGCCAAAAGACTGCCAATATGACCTTGTTCTACTGCCGCCTGAAAAGTTTCGGCTATCCCAAATTCGGAGAATAACAGAATATAGAGAAGTGTGCCAATTGTATTGGCTATAATCCCCACTATGAATCCTATGGCAAGTTCTTTTTTAACGTTCATGTTTTTCAACTTTGTACAATGTTTTTGGTAATGCAAAGGTATGCATCTATGGTAAATGATTGGTGACTATTCAAACTGCCACCCGTTCAATTGTTGAATAGCATGATGGGCAGTAAGATCAAACTGAGTAGGGACAATAGAAACATAATTGTTGGCTAATGCCCACTCATCCGTATCCTCGCCTTTATCCAATAATTCAAACTCACCGGTCAGCCAATAATAATCTTTGCCTGCCGGGCTGGTACGTTTGTCAAATTTTTCCTTCCAATTGGCACGTGCTTGTCGGCAGACCTTTATACCTTTTAAGTCTTTTTTTGCAGCTTTTGGAATATTAACGTTCAATACAACGCCTTTTGGGATGCCATTTTCCAATGATTCACTAACTATTTTCTTAATGATTTCCTCTGCTTGGCCAAAGTCGGCATTCCAAGAATAATCGCACAAGGAAAAACCAATGGCAGGAACACCTTCAATTCCCGCCTCAATGGCAGCACTCATTGTTCCGGAGTAAATTACATTTATAGAGGAGTTGGAGCCGTGGTTTATACCGCTTACACAAATATCCGGTTTGCGGTCCAGTAGCTCTTGAAGTGCCATTTTTACACAATCGGCAGGTGTTCCGGTACAACTATATTCTTCTGGGGCACCCTGTTTTTCGTCCACCACAATTTTATTGGCGTATAGGGTGTTGTCTATAGTTATGGCATGTCCTTGGCCAGATTGTGGGCCATCTGGAGCAACTACAACTACATCGCCTATATCCTTCATATATTTAATGAGAGCACGAATTCCGGGTGCGGTAATTCCGTCGTCATTTGTAACTAAAATCAAAGGTTTTTTCATGCCAAATACTTTATGGAGCAAAAATACGTTTACAGAACACAACGACCTAAGTTCGTTTAACAAAAAATTAGTGTATCAGCTCTAAAGGTGGCATAGTTTTTTCAGTATCTTAGGGAATTCATTACTTTTAAGTGTGAAAATCACAATCTTCCCCAAGATTGGCTATTTTAAAATTTCGAAAAAAAAATATATGAAAAGGAATCTTGCCTATTCTCTTTTGGTAATGTTAATATCAGTTGCTTCATGCAGCTTTACCAATAAGTCTTTTGAAACCGATGACAAAGACAAATTACTGTTAGATTTAATTACTTATGTGCTTGAAAAGGGACACTATGAGCCCAAAAATATCGATGATGATTTTTCGGTAAGTGTTTTTGAGGATTTTATTGATGTTCTGGATCCCACCAAGAGATATTTCTTGGAAGAGGATATTAATGAATTTGAGCAGTACAAATTTCAACTGGACGATCAAATAAAAAGTACGGATATTTCTTTTTTCAATTTAGTGTACGATAGATTGGTACAGCGAATGGAGGAAGCAAAAGGATTGTACAAAGAAGTTTTAGAGAAACCTTTTGATTACAGCAAAAATGAAAGCATTAATATAGACTATGAGAAAATGCCTTTCGCATCTTCAAAAAAAGATTTGAAGGAGCGTTGGAGGCAACAACTTAAATATGCCACTTTAGGGACGTATGATTCTAAAATGAAAGGCGTTGAAAGAGGTGAAGTATTTGAAGGAAAAGAAGGTTCCGAAAAGTCTAAACCGTTAACTGCTAAAGAAGCCGAAAAATCGGCAAGGGCATCTACAAAGAAAACATTAGATGAGTTTTTTGATTTTGTAAACGATTTGGAGCGTAAAGATTGGTTTGTGCAGTATATTAATACAATTGTGGATGAGTTTGATCCACACACATATTACTTTGCACCAGATGAAAAAGACAAGTTTGACACAAGTATGTCAGGTAAGTTTGAAGGAATTGGAGCACGTTTACAGAAAAAACCGGAAGGTGCAAAAATTGTGGATATTATTTCTGGAGGTCCGGTATGGAGAGATGCGCGTCTAGAAGTTGGGGATATGATTCTTAAAGTAGGCCAAGAAGGTGAGGAGCCAATCAATATTGTGGGTATGCGTTTAGATGATGCCATTAAATTGATAAAAGGTCCTAAATCTACTGTAGTAGAATTAACCGTTCGTAAAATAGATGGCTCGTTAGATACAGTAGAGTTAACCAGAGACGTGGTTGAACTTGAAGAGTCATTTGCAAAATCAGCAAGTATAATCAAGAGCGATGAGAAGTTCGGTATTATTGATTTACCTAAGTTCTATGTTGATTTTGATGATTACACTGAAAGAAACGCAGCAACCGATGTTGCTAAAGAAGTAGAGCGATTGAAAGAAGAAGGTGCCGAAGGTCTTATTATAGATTTAAGAGATAATGGTGGTGGTTCTCTAAAAACCGTTGTTGAAATGGCAGGCCTTTTTATAAAGGATGGGCCAATAGTTCAGGTGCGTTCTTCCGGAAAGGGCAAAGACGTATATGATGATAAGGATGAGCGTATTCAGTGGGACGGTCCACTTGTAATTCTTGTTAATGAATTATCTGCTTCTGCTTCCGAAATATTGGCAGCTGCTATGCAAGATTATAAAAGAGCTATTGTTATTGGTAGTAAGCAAACGTTTGGTAAAGGAACCGTTCAAAACGTAATTCCTTTGGATAATATCGTGAGAAGTAATGATCACGGCGATTTGGGGGCTATTAAATTAACTACCCAAAAATTCTACCGTATTAACGGTGGGTCAACCCAGCTAGAAGGCGTGAAGAGTGATGTAGTGGTGCCGGACAAGTATAGCTATATTGATTTAGGAGAAAGAGATCAAGCAAACCCTTTAAAATGGGATAAAATATCTCCGGCAGATTATAAGCCTTGGGACGGTTATATAGATTATGAGGAGACCGTTGCGAATAGTACAAAACGAATGGCAAATAATCCTCAGATTAAATTAATAGAGGAAAATGCCAAATGGTTGAAATCTGAAAGTGATGAAATGGAAATTTCATTAAACTACGATGCTTACCGTGCCGATGAAAAAGAACACAAGAAAAAATCCGATTACTTTAAGGTAATAGGAGAATATGACTCTAAATTATCTTTCGGTTCATTGAAGTATGAAGAAGAGTTGTTTACCAAAGATTCCGTATTGCGGGAAAAACGTGACAGATGGCACAAGGCCTTGGTCAAAGACGTGTATGTAGAAGAAGCGGTAAACGTGCTTGAAGACCTGAAGAACAATAAAATTGAGCATTCTAAAATAGCCGCTGTAAAAGGATAAAACAATAAATTTTTAGTAGGAATAAGCCCTGACGCATTAACGTCAGGGCTTTTTTTTGAAATAGTGAGGTAGTTAGGTATTGATGTAAAATATAAGGTAAAATAAAAAGGAGACGGCCGTTTATTCAGCCGTCTCCCTAGTAAATAAATTGACTTGTATTTTAGTTGTGTGTAACGCTTAGGTTTTTGATACGCACTAAACCGTAAGATCCGGTATAGCTAGCTCCTTTAACGGACTGTAAGTAATTACCCGCTTTAAAATAATTTTCTGACAGATCGTCAACTTCCATTTTTTTTCTGAACACGCTAGAGCCATTCATGAAAAGTTCAACATAACCACCGGAGTAAACAAGTTTGCAATTATAGGTCGTATCAAGGCTGTAGCCACTAAACGTTTGGCTTCCTCCTTGCTCTTCGGTAACGTAACCGCTTATTTTTAAGCTAACAGAGCCCGAAGATTGGTTCTCGTCGCCAATAAACTGAACCCTTACAACGTCATCTACTTCAACACCGTCGGAATTAACACTTGGGCCGTGAATTTGTCCAAAACAAAGTACGCCTCCATCACCGTCCGTATCTTGCGGAAGTTGGTTCACTTGTACCGTCCACTCCATCGTGTGGGTACCGCTATCACCTGTCCAACTGGCTAAGTTGCCATTGTCCATTTCCCGTAGCTCTACCCTAGGGTTTTGAGAATTTGCAGAACCTCCTAATCCTCTATAACATTTAAAAAAGACCCATTCGCCATCGGTGTAAAAGTAGTTGTCATCAGCATACGTATTATATGATATGCCGCTAGCATCGGTAATATCATCATAGTACGTGGCAGAGGAGCCGGGGTTTCCTGTAAAACTGTTGATTTTCCAGGTGTTTTCACTAATTCCTAAAACTGCAGTAGGGTAATCGTTACCAGTAGGTGGTACAACTGAGCCCCCAGAACCCCATGCTTCAAATTTGGTAATGCTGTTCCAGAAGGTAGTGCTTCCCCCACTGTTCAGAACGTAACCTTTGCCAACCACCTGTATGTATCTGGCGGTAGAATTAGGTAAATCAAATACCTCAAAATCCGTAGAGGTACCGGCACTAGTTTTTGATTTGATTTGGGTTAGGTTGGAAGTTGAATTGCCTACCCAAACTTCGAATTTGGTTTTTCTGGTGTCACCTTTGTAAAAGGCGATTTTTACATAATCAATGTTTGCAGAATTACCAAGATCGTAAGTAATTGAAGCGCCGTCACCAAGGCCTGACCAACGGGTTGAGGTAGACCCGTCCAAGGTGTTACTTGGTAGGTTTGGTGATTGCGAAGTACTTGCAGAAACTGAAGATACCCCAATAGCTGTAGAATTTGCCGATAGCCTAGTAAGGATTTGTTCTTCATCGTCGTTTACCTGTTCATCCGAGCAACTAATAATGCACAGAGCCATGAGGATGACCGGTAAAAGTTTCGATAGAAAGTTTTTTGTGACCGAAATGACGGTCATTCGTTCATTTTTTTTCATAATAGTTCAATGTTTAATTTAGGGGTATTGGTTATCCACTTTGGTTAACCAATTGGTGTAATGTTAGTTATTAAATTATCAAAGTCAAAATATTTGAAGGAAAAATCGATAAAATACTAAAGAATTATATCTCATATTGAGGGGTTGATAATAGGGTGAAATAAGTCTAACCCTGACTTTTATTGATGTTTGTCTCTATTGTAGCTTTAGAAAATTCGAATTTAAAATTGCAGCTAAAAGCGAGCGTATTTTTTATATGATTCTAATGCTTAGAAAATGATGTGAACTGAGTTTTGAGTAATTGTAATTTTGGAGAGATATAAGTGGTGCAGAAAGGCTTTTCAGGATTACTGTAATAGTAATTTTTAAACTGTATTTCAGAAGGTTTAAAAGCGATGAAGGGAAGTATTTTGGTAATCAAAGTGTCACCAAAAGTAGCTTGTAGTTCGTTTAAAATAGCTTCTGACTCCACTACATGTTCTGTTGAGAAGGTATAGATTGCAGAACGGTATTTACTGCGCATGCTATGGTTAGACGTACTTTTGTGCGTGTGAAGGTGCACCTCTATTAGCGTCTTTAAACTAATGATATTGGGGCTGAAGTGAACGATTACCGCTTCAGAGAAGTTACTGTCATTTCCGGTCGATGCAACAAAACCTTGCTCAACCTTGGTTACGCCCTGTAGGGATTGAAAAACGGCTTCAGTGCACCAATGACAACCACCGCCTAAAGCTATTTTATGTAGTGACATAATCAGGCAAATTGAAATCCGTTTAGGAAATTCTCCACTTTTTTAAGGGGCATTTCACAAGGTTTTAGATTTTCTAATGTGGAGGTAACATAATAATTGAGGCTTATGAAATCATTTCCGCCCAGTTCCTCTGCGTAAACCTTGTGGCTATTGCCATTATTGAAATCTGATCGGGTCACCCCGTATCTTTTCTCATTGTAGACAACTTGGCAATAGCCCACCGGTAATTTTCTAATACGTTGTAATAACGTAGTCATTAAGCTGAAACACCTTTTATTTTATCGGCGTGCATTTTTCTAAGTTTAGCCAATTTTGGAGTTATTACAGCGCTACAGTACCCTTGTGTGGTATTGTTCCGGTAATAATCTTGATGATATTCCTCTGCCTCATGAAAAACAGGTAGAGGGCTTAATTCAGTAACGATTGGATCTTCAAAATAAGAAGCTAATTCTTTAATTACAGCTTCTGCAACTGTTTTTTGTTCGTCGTTATGGTAGTAGATTACGGAACGGTATTGTGTGCCCACATCACCGCCTTGGCGGTTAAGAGAACTTGGATCATGACTGGTCATAAACACTATTAGTAAATCTTGATAAGAAATTATAGCGGGGTCAAAAGTTACCTGTACTACTTCCGCATGACCGGTAAGGCCAGAGCATACCTCTCTGTACGTAGGTTTGCCAGGAGCTGTGCCACCGGTATAACCGGAAACCAATTTTTCAATTCCTTTTAGTTCTTGTAAAACGGCTTCTATACACCAAAAACATCCGCCGCCTAGGGTAGCTGTTTCTAAATTTTTATTATTCATTGGTAATGCTTTCTTTTTGTAGTTGCACTGATTCTGAATTGATACAGTAGCGAAGGCCACTTGGTTCTGGGCCATCAGGGAAAATATGTCCTAAATGGGCGTCGCAAGTATTGCACATAACCTCTACCCGAATCATACCAAAAGAAGAATCTTTCTCATATTTAATGGCATTTTCTTCTATGGGTTGTGTAAAACTTGGCCAACCTGTCCCTGATTCAAATTTAATGGTTGAATCAAATAAAGGTGTATCACAACAAACACAATTATATTTTCCTGCGTCATGGGCACTGCATAGAGCACCAGTATGCGCTTGCTCCGTACCTTTTTTTCGGGTAATTCTGAATTGTTCCGGGGAGAGAATCTCACGCCATTCGGCTTCGGTCTTCTCTACTCTTCTATCTGGTTCCGGATTTCCGTTTACACTAAAACTAATTACATCTTTCCACGTCAGCATAACTTTCCTTTCTATTTTGACTAATTGTTACATAAACTAGATAATACAAAATAAACACTTTGCACTATATGAAATGTGCTTATTTGTCGAAATTTTTAGCTTTTACTTACATTTGACAAATGAATAAGACCTCCAAAAATAAACTTATATATTCTGTATTAATGTTGGCCTGTATAGCTGGTTTTTGGCTATTTGAGAATTTCTATACACCTGATACCTATTCTCAACAAAAAGAGAACGGACCAACAACTTCCGTAGCGAGTAATTTAATACCAGGTTCCACTACGGGAGATATTGTTGAACACAGTCATTATATGCTGTCTTATAACGAACCTTTTGAGCAGGCGGAGTGGGTAGCTTATACGTTGAAAAAAGAACATTTGACCAATGATGACCGTAAACGACCTTATTTTATTGAAGATCCAAAGGTGCGAACAAAATCTGCCGACTGGCGAAATTATAAAGGGTCTGGTTATGATAGAGGGCATTTGTGTCCTGCGGGAGATAGGAGGTTTACCGAACAAGCATATAACGAGACTTTTTATACAAGTAATATAAGCCCACAAGACCGAGAATTTAATGCTGGTATTTGGAATGAATTAGAGATGCAAGTTCGTATTTGGGCCAAGCAGCACGGAGAACTTTTTGTGGTTACTGCGGGCGTATTAGAAGAAGGTTTGGATGAAATAGGGCAAGAAGATGTTGATGTGCCCCGATATTATTACAAAATAGTTGCACGCGGTAACAGCAATAATTTAAAGATTATAGCTTTTTTGATGGAAGGAAAGCAAAGTTCAGCCTCCCTAAAAGAATTTGCGGTATCCGTGGATGAGGTTGAAAAACGTACGGGCATCGACTTTTTTCAAAATCTCCCCAAACAACAACAAGATCAGTTGGAAGCCAAAGTTGAGACCGCTAGTTGGAAGTTTAAGTTTTAAAGGGAATCGTATCTTTTAAATACCTTCTTTTAAACGGTTTGCATCAAGCTTTAAGAAAACGAACAATAGAGCGGTGAAAAATAAGAGTCCGGATCCACCATAGCTAAAGAAGGGTAGGGGAATACCAATTGTGGGCAATACGCCAATAACCATTCCAATGTTTATAAAGTAGTGCACCAAGAGAATTGAAATTACACCATAGCCATACATACGCGCAAACCCGGTTTTTTGGCGTTCAGAGAGATAAACCAGACGTAATAGCAAAAAAGTAAAAAGTAAGACTACCGTTGCTGTACCTAAAAAGCCCCATTCTTCGCCCACTGTACTAAAGATGTAGTCTGTATGTTGTTCAGGTACAAAATCTCCTTTGGTTCGTGTGCCTTCTAAAAAGCCTTTTCCAAAGAAACCGCCAGATTCAATTGCTTTTTCGGATTGGTAGGTGTTGTAGCCAATGGTCTTTCGAATTTGCTCTAATTTTGCGGGGTCTTTCTCTAAACGCAACCAAAGACTGAAACGATCACGGTGGCGTTGTTCAAAAACATTGTTGAAAACAAAATCTACTGACAGAGAGAATAGAAGTGTGAGAACAACTGCTATTACGGTTGGAATTACCGGAACCTTAAATTTCTTCTTTTTTAATAGGAAGAACAGAATCAATATAAGTGCGATGCCAATTGTAATCCAAATGGTTCCGAACATTAATGTGGTCACAAAAATAAGTATGGCAAAAAAAGCAATCCCCAAATAATAGATAGGTAGTCCTTCTCTAAAAATAACAAAGCTTAATGAGAAAAAAACCAATGCACTACCAGGGTCAGGCTGAGGTATAATTAATATTGCCGGGATTAAAATGATAAGGAACGCGTACAACTGATCCTTATTCCGTTTAATATCTGTTTGTATATCACTAAGGTATTTGGCCAAGGCAAGGGCCGTAGCTACTTTAGCAAGCTCAGAGGGCTGTAAGTTAAAGAACCCTAAGTCATACCAAGAAGTTGCGCCAGCAATGGTTTTACCAAAAACGAACAAACCCAGTAGCAGAACCATAGATATGATGTAGAGTACACTGGAGAAACGCTCATAAAAGTTGGCTTCTAGGGCCAATAGAATTACAATAGATGCAAAGCTGGTAAGGATAAAGAAAAGCTGTTTACCATGAAGCGTCCCAAAGTCGAATATGGAAGAATCGCTTTCAGAAAAGGTACTGGAGTAAATGTTTACCCACCCAATTGTCAATAGGAGTACATAAAATAAAACAGAAAGCCAATCAATACGTTTGAGGACACTTTTACCGGCCATAAGCTATTGTTCTGATTGGGAGATTTTCTCTTGATACTTTATTGAGTGTTTGCTCCAATCGTATTCGTTTATTTTGAATTCTTTACCGCTGTAAGGCTTAGCGTATTCACTTTCCAGAGTTCTTTCTAGCATTCTTTTTTCAAGGTCCTTTCGGGTAATTTCGCCTTTTAAATATTTCTCTATCATCAATGATGCGATATGGCCTGCATATCTAGAACCATAATATCCGTTTTGAATGTAAACGGCAATGGCAATCTTAGGATTATCAACGGGAGCAAAAGCAACGAAGACCGAGTTGTCCGTCAACTGTGTTTTAACACTATCAATTTTAATAAAATTTTCTACAGTACCCGTTTTTCCGGCAATTTCTATTCCAGGTATTTGTATGTGTTTTGCCGTTCCATGGTGGTATACATCTGCCATTCCTTGAACAACGGGTTCAAAATGCCTTTTGTCTATTGTGGTATGTTTGGGCTCAACAAAATCAGGAATGCTTATTTCTTTTCCATCAATCTTTTTGAGAACGTGCGGAGTAAAGAAAAAGCCTCTATTGGCAATTGCGGCCGTCATATTAGCTAATTGTATGGGAGTGACGTTTACTTCTCCCTGTCCAATAGCATTGGAGTATGTTGTGGTGGCCGACCATCTTTTGTCTCCTTCTCCATACCATTTGTTATATAGTGCGGTACTAGGTACACTACCAGGTCTTCCTGTATAAAGGTCAGAACCTAAGTACGAGCCTAATCCAAAACTTCTAACGTGTTTTTCCCAAGCATCCATAGCTGCACTGTTAGATGGGAATTGCTCAAATAATTTTTTATACGCACCTACAAAATAGGCATTACAAGATTTGTATATCCCGTTATTCAGTGTTCTAACACCGCCCCCGCAGTGGCATCCTTTTCTATGTCTTCCTATGAAAAAACCATGGTGACAGGTAAATGTTGTTGAGGGTGTAATAGCACCTTCCTGTAATGCAATTAATGCATTAATGGCTTTGAAAGGAGATCCCGGACTTTTTTCAAAAGATATAGATCTGTCAAATGTTGGTTTTGAAATGGAATCGTAATGTAGTTTGCTGTAATTGGCAGACCTTTTTCTTCCCACTAAAAGAGACGGGTCGTAGGTAGGACCCGAAATCATAGATAATATTTCACCGGAAGAAGGTTCAATGGCTACAATTCCTCCCCATTTACCGTGCATTAGTTTTTCGCCATATTCCTGAAGATGTTTGTCAATGGTAATATTGATTTCAAAACCTTGCTCTGGTAAAGTGTCTAAGGTTCCATTTTTATAAGGTCCAATATCTCTATTGAAACGGTCTTTTTGGATGTACTGAACGCCTTTTCGTCCTCTTAAAATATCTTCATATACCTTTTCTACACCTGTGCGGCCAGTAAGTTCACCTTGAACATAATAAGGGTTCTTGGCTAAGTCTCTTTCATTTACCTCGCTAATATACCCTAGTACATTGGCAGCGCTATTGGTATCATAATACCGAAGCGAACGTTTCTGGATATAAAACCCGCTATAATGGCGCATTTTTTCCTGAAGCTTTGCATAATCCTCTTTAGAAAGTTGAGGTACAAAAACCGAAGGAAGCCGAGGGGAGTATATGGTTGCTTTTCGTAATTCTTTTTTAAACTTTTCTTTATCGATTTTAAGTAATCCGCAAAGTTCTAATGTGTCTAGTGCACGAACTTCACGAGGAATGACCATAACATCATAAGCAGGGTCGTTACCTACTAAAAGTTCTCCGTTTCTGTCATAAATATAACCGCGTTCAGGATAATCATAAACCCTTTTAATAGCAGGGTCTTCTAAAACCTGATCAGGGGAAAAGCTGAATATCTGCAGATAGGAAAGTCTGCCGAGAAACGTAATACCAATGATTACGATGATGGAGGATAATAACAGCTTTTTCATCTTAGATGAAATTTTTAATTAAAGAAGTTTATAATTTTTCGCTTGTTTACTCTTTGCGAACACTAAAAAGTGAACCGAATAGTAAGCAAAGAATAAGAGTTGCGGTGCCCGTAGCCAATACTTTCTTCAAAATTAATAGGAAATTAGCCAAACTAAAAATTTCCAGGGTAAAGAAAACAAAGTGATGTACTATAATTAATAACGCCAAATATGTAATTTGTTGTACCCTAGTGGTGTTACTTAATTTAAAACTTTGAAATTCAAAGTTAACGCCAAATACAAATCGCATTATGGCAGGTCTCATATAGGCAATTGTAATTGTAGATGCCGCATGTATGGCCATTGTATCGGAGAAAAAATCTATAGCTACCCCAAGCAAAAATCCTAACCCAATAAAGGCTGCCCTATTTTCTTTAATGGGGTACCAGTATAAAAACAGAATATAAACCATGGGGTTGATGAACCCAAAAAAGTTTAGTTTATTGAATACCAGTACTTGTACCAGAACCAGCAGTATAAAACGAATAACATTTAAGAAGTAATAGTTACTGACCATTTGTCTCCGTTTGTTTTTCTAGTTCCAAAATCTCTTCGCGATCATTATTCTTTATGATGTACACGTTTTTGATATTCGTCATATCATTAAATAAAGCTACATCTATATTGTAAAAACTTTTTGAAGTATTAAGGTCAAACTTTCTAATTGTACCAATAGGAATGTTTTCGGGAAAAATGCTGCTCATGCCACCGGTAACAATAGTATCTCCAATAGTAAGTGGTACCAATCTTGGGATGTCTACCAATTGCACTACATTGTACTTTTTCATATCCCATACCAAAGATCCAAAGTGGTCTGTGTTTTTGATTTTGGCGTTTATATTGGATTTATCGTTCAAAATGGATTGCACCGTGGCAAAGTTATTTGAAGTGTTTTCTACAATACCTAGAATACCTTTGCTGGTTATAACGCCCATATCCGGGTGTACGCTGTCTTTTTCACCCTTGTTTATAGTGATGTAATTACGGGGGTCTGCAAAGCTGTTTTTGATAACCTTTCCTATTGAAACGGTATAGGTTAGTTGAACGGAATCTAATGCGGTACTGTCTATTTGTTCTGGTTTGTTGAACAATAGTTTACGCAAGTATTCATTTTCTTGCATAAGTTTTTCGTTCTCTTTATCAAGGCCAAAGTAGGTGGAAATATCGTTGGAAGTATCCAAAATATTTCCCGTTAACCAATTGGACGAATTAAAGAAACGCGATTGGTGATACGAGTGCGATTGAATCGTAAATCCCAAAGAAACAATCATCAAAAAGACATAAAGAAGGAAATTCTTATATCGTATGATAAAGTTGATGATCTGCTGCATTCACTATTAGATTTGGTGAAACCTGTGAAGCAATTCCGAATGGAAATAAAAATTAAAACCTTTTGAAATCGCCCCGAAATCTGTAGGTTTTATTTGATAAGGATACTCTTGTAGCGCTCTAAGTTTTTAAGTGCTATACCTGTACCCCTTACTACGGCACGTAGTGGGTCTTCTGCAATGTAAACAGGTAAATCCGTCTTTTGTGATAGCCTTCTGTCCAATCCTCGCAACATAGAACCACCACCTGCTAAATAAATACCGGTATTGTAAATATCAGCTGCCAGTTCCGGTGGAGTTTGTGAAAGGGTCTCCATTACCGCATCTTCTACACGAAGAATGGACTTGTCCAGTGCCTTGGCAATTTCACGATACGAAATCTGAACTTGTTTTGGCTTACCAGTTAATAGATCACGACCTTGCACCGATTTTTCATCTGGCGGTGTCTGTAAATCTTCGGTTGCCGAACCTATTTCAATTTTTATATTCTCTGCGGTTGCTTCTCCAACATAAAGGTTGTGTTGCGTACGCATGTAATAAATAATGTCATTGGTGAAAACATCACCTGCAATCTTTACAGATTTGTCACAAACAATACCACCTAAAGCTATGACCGCAATTTCTGTAGTACCACCTCCTATATCTACGATCATGTTACCTTTTGGCTGCATGATGTCAAGACCAATACCTATGGCTGCTGCCATTGGCTCATGAATTAGGTAAACTTCTTTACCGTTTACACGTTCTGCAGATTCTTTAACCGCGCGCATTTCTACCTCGGTAATTCCCGAGGGAATGCAGATAACCATACGTAATGCTGGTGGAAACCATTTCTTTTTTAAAGCAGGGATGTTTTTAATGAACATATTGATCATCTTTTCAGATGCATCAAAATCTGCAATAACCCCATCTTTTAGAGGACGGATGGTCTTAATGTTTTCGTGGGTTTTACCCTGCATCATGTTGGCCTCTTTACCAACGGCAATAATCTTGCCTGAAATACGGTCTCTGGCAACTATAGACGGGCTGTCTACAACTACCTTGTCCATATGAATGATAAGGGTGTTCGCCGTACCTAAATCGATGGCGATTTCCTCTGTCAAGAAATCAAAAAATCCCATTTTTAATCTTGTTTGGTTATGTTACTAGCTTGATAAGGGGTGTGTTTCATCGGTAAAAGTAATGAAATTAATGCTTGAAATGACGAGTGCCCGTCATTACCATAGAGACATTGTTTTCATTACAATAATCGATACTCAATTGGTCTTTTATAGACCCGCCCGGCTGTATAACGCTAGAAATGCCACTTTTATTGGCTATCTCTACACAATCTGGAAAAGGAAAGAACGCATCACTCGCCATTACGGCTCCTTCAAGGTCAAAATTAAATGATTTTGCCTTGTGAATCGCTTGGTTTAAAGCGTCTACACGTGAGGTCTGTCCGGTACCGCTAGCACATAATTGTTTATTTTTAGCAAGAACAATAGTATTTGATTTTGTGTGCTTACATAGCTTGGAAGCAAAAATTAAATCTTCTAAATCTTGCTCTGATGGTTTGCTGTTTGTTGCATATTGTAAATCTTCCAAAGCATCCGTTCTGTTGTCCTTATCTTGAACTAAATAACCGTTAAGACAAGTTCTTATTGAAGTTTCCGCTAGGGATACCTCATTTTGTATAAGAATGATCCTGTTCTTCTTACCTTTCAAAATATCAAGGGCCTCGGCAGAATAGCTAGGAGCTATTACAACTTCACAAAATAAATTGTGAATTTCTTCTGCAGTAGGTTTGTCAATTTCTACGTTACTGATTAATATACCACCAAAAGCGGAAACAGGATCTCCTGCCAAAGCGTCTACATAAGCTTGGTGAATGGTTTCACGTTGCGCTAGGCCACAAGCATTGTTGTGCTTTAAAATTGCAAAAGTAGGTGCATCGTTTTTAAATTCGTTCATGAGGTTAACGGCTGCATCAACATCTAGAAGATTGTTATATGAAAGCTCCTTGCCATGTAATTTTTCAAACATAGCATCAAAATCGCCAAAAAAGAATCCTTTTTGGTGCGGGTTTTCACCATAGCGTAATACCTGTCCGTTACCTTCACTTATTTTAAGTGCAGGCTCTTGTTGTTCTTTGTTGAAGTAGTTGAAAATAGCGGTGTCATAGTGAGATGAAACGTTAAATGCTTTTGATGCAAAACGTTTGCGGTCTTCCAGGCTAGTGCTACCATTTCCTTCTGAGATAACATTTAAAAAGTCTGAATAATCTTCCATTGAAGAAACACACAGCACATCTTTAAAATTCTTTGCCGCTGCACGAATAAGTGAAATGCCACCTATGTCAATTTTTTCTATAATATCTTGTTCCGGTGCTCCGCTGGCAACAGTTTTTTCAAAAGGATATAAATCTACGATTACGATATCTAATTGAGGAATTTCAAATTCTTCCAACTGAGCAACATCGCTTTCGTTGTCTTGTCTGTTTAAGATTCCACCAAAAACTTTAGGGTGCAATGTTTTAACTCTTCCTCCTAAAATGGAAGGGTAACTGGTAACATCTTCCACCGGCACAACATCTACACCAAGGTCTTTAATGAATTTCTCGGTACCTCCCGTAGAATAGATGGTTATGCCGAGTTCTTGAAATTTTTTGATGATAGGTTCCAATCCATCTTTATGGAATACGGAAATCAGTGCAGAAGAAGCTTTTTTGATACTCATTTTGATAAGATGTAGTTACTAAGTTAAAAAGACACGCAAAAGTACTTTTTTTGAAAGAAAAAATAGCCGAGGTTATCAACAAAACTACTAAAGTTTTAAACCGTTTTGTGTCAAATAACACGGGGCGGCATCGATAAACGACATTAGAAAATCGGAAAATTCTAATTAAGCTGAATTATAACACGTAAATTTTGGCCACTTCAGTGTTTACGAACTCTAAAAAACGTTCGTCTTCTTCAGTAAACGGGTCTGGAGTGTTCGAGTCGATGTCAATCTGACCTATATTTTTTCCATTAATGAACAAAGGCACCACTATTTCGGCTTTTACGGTAATGCTGCAAGCTATATAGTTGTCCTGAGCCTGTACGTCTGGTACTACAAAATTTTGATTGGACACGGCTACCTGTCCACAAATTCCTTTTCCGAATGGTATGATGGTGTGGTCCGTAGGTGCGCCAGCGTAAGGGCCTAATTTTAGTTCTTCCTTGTTGCCGTTTTTAAAATAGAATCCCACCCAGTCGTAATGTGGCACAGTCTCTTTTAATAATTCGCAAAGCTTTTGAAGACGTTCATCTACGGCTACTTCTGTGGAATGAAGTATGGCTTTGGTTTGAGTGCTTAATTCGTTGAACATGCTAATTTTTTGTGCAAAAATAAGCTTTTGAAAACAAAAAAGGGATGCCGAATTAACGACATCCCTTTTTAATATTTTGAAAATGTGTTACGGCTGTATTTTTACATCAAATACAATATAATCGTCGTTATTAAAACCAGGATTGATTTCAGTAATTTTTATAAGTCCTTTTTTTCCGTAGTTATCTACGATTTCAAGAATATCCCCGACAGCCAATACGCCTGATGTTTGAAAATCGGACTTTACAACAAAATCTAGTTCGCTAGATAATGTAATACCGTCAAACGTGGTGCTGTTAGTCGTAGAGAGTGAAAAATAAGCTTTGTTAAGCGTTTCGGTGTCGGCGTTTTCTTCATTATCTTCAGCTTGTAGGCCTTTTACAGGATAGCCAAAAGAGTCGTCGTAGGTAGCTGCCGAAGCAAAAAAGGCAGAGTTGTTTACGTAGTAATATCCAAAATCCCAAAATGCTCTATATTCTGCTTGTGCTAATGTGTTTTCTGGGTCATATACTAGGTACTCTTTATCATTTAAAAGGGAATAAAAAGTTTCGCTTGTGCCATTTACGTCAGGAGCAAATAATTTTACGTCTGTAAAAGAGCGAACCTCGGCTGCTGGGTTGGTTCCGTTACCAACTGTAACAGTAATAGTACCTACACCTAAAGCCATTCTTTTGGTAGGGTCTCTAAAATCTCCTTTTCCTGTAGTAGTCCAGAATTGGTAAACAATCTCACCGTTGTCAATATCCGGAACAGGAAGGTCAAAAGTGAAATCAATAGCTTTCTGAGTGTCTCCATCTAAATCAACGGAACCATCACCTTTAAGAGCCTTCGTTAAATCTTTGCCTTCAATGTTGAAGTTGTTAAATGGCATTTCGCCGCTGCCAGAAATATTCTGAGTAATGTAAAGTCTCTTTTGGTTTGTTGGAGAGGTGTAGATAATACGCCCCGGTACGCTAGTGCCAACTTCACCAGATGCTTCTGCAAACAAAACATCGTTTGAGTCATCTTCAGCATTGATTATTAGTGTGGCTACTGTTTCGGTGTCCGTATCATCGGTGTCGTCCTGGTCGGTGTCAATGGGTGTGTCAAAAACAGAACCTTCGTCACTACTACAGCTAGATACCATAAAGGCTAGAGCAAATACTGCGAATCCTGATTTTACTACTGATCTAATATTTTTCTTCATTGCTAAAATTTTAAGTTCAAAATGGTTAGTGAATCGGATGTACTGTAAGTTTAATCCGTTATGCGTTAACTCTAAAACGTGCCAAATAGTATATATTGTTCAAAACAATAATTTTATGATTTATATTTTAATGAAGATGAAACTTTAAACTTTAGTTAAAGGCAGGGGTTAAAACCTTGAGTAATCGTTTATTTCGTAATTTTGTGTTAATGAAAGAAAAGCTACATCGTTTTTTTGCTTGCCTAATGACCGTGGCACTTTTGTTTTCTACTACCTCCTTTAAAGTAGAAAAGCACTATTGTATGGGGCATTTAGTAGATGTTGCATTTTTCTCCGATGCCCAGGATTGTGGTATGGCAATGTCTTTGGATGAAAAAATAGATACTACCGTAGGTAAAATGTCTTGCTGTAATAGCGAGGTGATCGCTATGGAAGGGCAGAATGATGTTAAACCTTCTTTTAATGACTTTGACCTGCATCAACAGATGGTTTTGGTCGCATTTGTTTATTCTTTTAAAGGTCTCTTTGAGCCTGTAGAAGCTAAAGACGTACCACAGGTACATTACAATCCTCCTAAAATTATAAAGAATATCCAGTTGCTGGATGCTGTCTTTTTAATCTGATTTTCTTCAATTTTTACGGTTTACCATTACGCAGGTTCTGATTGATAAAATCGTGCCGGTTTAACTGGTAATGTGGCTCTATTCATAACTATCACTTCTCTTTTCCATTGATTTTTAATGAATGGCTGGGCGCAAACAAATGAATTGAAACTAGAAAATCATAATTAAATTGATGAAAAAAATAATAATAGCATTTGCTTTTACCATACTTCCGTGGCTTGCTTTTTCTCAGGAAAAAGTAGAAGGAACGGTTGTGGAAGCAGGAGGTGCCAATGCATTGGGGCTTGCTGGTGCCAATGTGTATTGGATGGATTCCCAAATAGGGGTTGTAACCAATATTGACGGAAAATTTTCTATTCCTTATAAAAAAGAATACAATAAGCTAATAATTAGCTACGTAGGGTATGAGTCTGATACTTTAACGGTAAATACTCCTAAGGTTGTTAAGCATGGGCTTAAACCCTCTAATGAATTAGATGAAGTTGTGGTTCAACAAGAGCGGGACAATATTCAAAAAACCTATTTCAGTCCACAGAATACGGTCACCGTTAATAGTGCGGAGTTGTTAAAAGCAGCCTGCTGCAACTTGGCTGAGAGCTTTGAGACCAATCCTGCTATTGATGTAAATCTTTCGGATGGGCTAACAGGTACGAAACAAATACAAATGTTAGGTTTGACCAGTCCGTATTTGATGATTACGCAAGAGAATATTCCTATGGTTAGGGGTGCTTCGCAGGCATACGGGCTTACATTTACACCGGGTACTTGGATTGAGAGTATTCAGATTACAAAGGGTGCGGGTAGTGTGGTGAATGGTTATGAAAGTATTTCTGGTCAGATAAATACCGAATTGGTAAAACCGTTGACGGATAGTTCCGTTTTTATAAATGGATATGGGAATCAAAACGGAAGGTATGAGTTGAATACGCATTTCAATAAAAAACTATCCGAAAAGTGGAGTACGGGACTTTATATACACGGAAATAAAAGAACTCAAAAAGAGGATGATAACGGAGACGGATTCTTAGATGCCCCTTTGGCTGATCAGATTAATGTAATGAATCGTTGGCAGTACCAAGATGCAGAAAAAGGTTGGGTAAGCTTCTTTAATGTGAGGTTTTTGAATGATGAAAAGCAAGTGGGGCAAGTCGGTTTTAACCCCGATACTGACAGAGTAGATAATAATCGGAGAATGTTTAGTCAAGCCGAAGCCCTTGCGTCTGGTGAAGCCGAACTGCCTATACTGAGCGAAGCCGAAGTATGGGGCAGTGAAATCAATACACGTCGTTTTGATACTTCTTTGAAATTGGGTTACGTTTTTCCTGAGTTGCCATTTCAAAGCTTTGGTTTTCAAACAGCCTATAGTTTGCATAAGCAGGACTCTTATTTTGGTTATAGAACGTATGATATTGATCATGAAAGCATTTATACCAATTTGCTTTTTAATTCTATAATTGGCGATACGCGTAACAAATTCAAAACAGGGTTGACGTTCGCCTATGATGGCTACGACGAAATGGTGACTGCAACCGATTATTCCCGGGAGGATCGTTCCGTAGGTGCTTTTTTTGAATATAGCTATGAGAATTTAGAAAAGGTAAGTCTTACTGCCGGTCTTAGAGTAGATAATCATAATAGGTTAGGTACATTCGTTACACCTAGATTTCATATCCGGTATACACCATGGGAAAAAGGAAGTCTGCGTGGTTCTTTTGGAAGAGGAAAAAGAGCAGCTAACATCTTTGCGGAGAATCAACAGTTATTTGCTTCTGGCCGTGAAATTAAGATCTTGAATTCCGGTGGAGATGTGTATGGTTTGGATCCCGAAGATGCATGGAATTATGGGGTTAGCTTTTTGCAAGGTTTTAATTTTTTAAATCGAAAAGGTGATTTTACGGTAGATTATTACATTACTGATTTTAAAAATCAAGTAGTTGTGGATTGGGAAAATTCGCAAGAGGTTTTATTCTATAATTTAGAGGGGAGTAGTACGGCTAAGAGTTTTCAGGTAGAGGTGAATTATGAGCTTTTACCGCGCTTGAATATACGTACAGCTTATAAAAATTATGATATAACAACGGATTATCAAAGTGGAAGTCTGCAAAAGCCTTTACAGGCACAGCACCTATTTTTTGCTAATTTAGAGTATCAGACCAAAGCAAAAGATAATGGCTCTCAATGGAAATTTGATTACACTTTGCATAGGGTTGGGGAAAAGAGATTGCCGGATACAAGTTCAAACCCAATAGCATATCAATTAGCAGCTACGTCATCCCCCTACGACCAAATGAATGCCCAGATAACAAAAGTGTTCTCCAATACGTTTGAGGTATATGTAGGAGGGGAGAACTTATCCAATGTACAACAAGATAATCCAGTTTTAGGGGCAGATGACCCTTTTGGTCCTAACTTTGATACTACTATAATATATGCGCCAATAATGGGGCGTATGTTTTATGGAGGCTTTAGAATTAAAATTTAATGATAATAACTAAATAGAAGACAAATGAAAACTACAATTTTATCAATAGTAATGAGCTTGTTTACTGTGGTGATTTTTGCACAGGATAAGAATAAAAAAATGACATTTGACGTTAATGGGAAATGCGGCATGTGTAAAGAACGGATAGAAGAGGCGGCACTTAATGTAAAAGGAGTGAAGTATGCATCCTGGGATATACCAACACATCAATTAGCAGTAATTATGGACGAGCGTAAAACGGATCCCATGAAAATAAAAACCGCTCTTGTGGCAGTAGGGCATGATACCAAAGAATTGAAAGCTACAGAGGAAGCGTATGAAAGTGTGCACCCATGCTGTAGATATAGGGAAGATAATTCTGATGACGGAGCTGACCACTAAAAGTAAGCATCTGTTTTTAAGCGTATTGTGTATTTTTTTAATGACGCGGAAAAAAGCTTTGTTATTTTAGTTAATTTTTTCCCAATGAAAATATCACGAATCAAAAAGTGATTTACTTTAGATTAGTTTTATTTAATACGCAATTAATTATGGCACAAGCAAAAAATGCAGGTAAAACATCTGCTAAGCCGTTAGCAGCGAAAGCTGGTAAAAAGGCTGCTCCAAAAGCTGCTCCTCGTAAGAAGTAGTCGGGTTGTTTGTCTATAGAATAGACATTCCCATTTGGACATGAAACCACCTTCTGTAAATAAAGAAGGTGGTTTTTTTGTTAATATAAGTACATAAAAAAAAGCTGCTCTTGAAACTTCAAGAGCAGCTTTAAATATAATGTATGTCCGCAAACAAGCTAAAAATTGCCTGTGTCGTCTCGCCACTACATCATGCCTGGCATTCCGCCTCCACCCATTGGTGGTGCAGCAGGAGCATCTTCTTTTATGTCTGTCAATGCACATTCGGTAGTTAAGATCATACCCGCAACAGATGCAGCATTCTCTAATGCAACACGCGTTACTTTTTTAGGATCAATAATACCCGCTTTGGTCATCTCAACATACTGTTCAGATTTAGCATCGTAACCGTAATCTCCTTTTCCTTCAAGAATTTTAGCGATTACTACAGAACCTTCACCACCTGCGTTAGAAACGATAGTTCTTAACGGAGCTTCAATAGCGCGGGCAACAATTTGTAAACCAGTAGCCTCGTCTTCATTTTCTGTGGCAACTTTAGAAAGAACAGCTTTTGCTCTTACCAAGGCAACACCACCTCCGGCAACGATACCTTCTTCAACGGCAGCTCTAGTAGCATGCAAAGCATCGTCTACACGGTCTTTTTTCTCTTTCATTTCAACTTCAGAAGCTGCACCTACATAAAGTACGGCAACACCACCGGCCAATTTAGCCAAACGCTCTTGAAGTTTTTCTTTGTCGTAATCAGAGGTAGTAGTCTCAATTTGAGATTTGATCTGATTTACACGAGTTTTAATGTCTTTAGCAACACCACCACCGTTTACAATTGTAGTATTGTCTTTGTCAATTTGTACTTTTTCACAAGTACCCAACATATCTAAAGTAGTATTGTCTAAAGAGAAACCTCTTTCTTCAGAAATAACTGTACCACCTGTTAGGATAGCAATATCCTCTAGCATTGCTTTTCTACGGTCACCAAAACCTGGTGCCTTAACAGCGGCAATTTTTAAAGAACCTCTTAGTTTGTTTACTACCAATGTAGCCAATGCTTCACCGTCAACATCCTCAGCAATAATTAAAAGTGGCTTTCCGGATTGAGCAACTGGCTCTAATACAGGAAGCAAATCTTTCATTGAAGAGATTTTCTTATCGAACAATAAGATGTATGGACTTTCTAAGTCTGCTACCATTTTTTCTGAATCGGTAACAAAATATGGAGAAAGGTAACCTCTGTCAAACTGCATACCTTCTACAACATCAACGTATGTATCGGTACCTTTTGCTTCTTCAACAGTAATTACACCTTCTTTACCAACTTTACCGAAAGCTTGAGCGATTAAATCACCAATAGTTTCGTCGTTGTTCGCGGAAATAGAAGCAACTTGTTTGATTTTTTCGGAAGAATCACCAACTTTTTTAGATTGCTTGGCAAGGTTTTCAACAATAGCATCAACGGCTTTGTCAATACCTCTTTTTAAATCCATTGGGTTTGCGCCAGCAGCAACGTTTTTCAAACCTTCTTTAACGATAGCTTGTGCAAGAACGGTAGCGGTAGTAGTACCGTCACCTGCAAGGTCATTGGTTTTGGAAGCAACTTCCTTCACCATTTGGGCACCCATGTTTTCTAGAGGGTCTGCCAACTCAATTTCTTTTGCAACGGTTACACCATCTTTGGTTACCTGTGGAGCACCAAAAGATTTGCTGATGATTACGTTTCTACCTTTAGGACCTAATGTTACTTTAACTGCGTCTGCCAATGCATCAACACCTCTTCTAAGGCCATCGCGTGCATCGATATCAAACTTTATATCTTTTGCCATTCTTTTTAAATTTTTAGCATTAAGCTCTTGGCTTTATGCTAAGTGGGTTATTAATTTAATTTTTTCTTTAAAGTGTAAATGCGTTTTTTGATTTCGTTGATATTTATATTTAGCTTCTCGTGTAAATCTGGTTTTATGTAACCTAAATCTTTTGAGTAATATAAGATACTCAACTTCAGAGGCGGAACCTGTTGCTATTGTCAAAAAACGATTAAATTCAGCATCACTATCTCTTCCGGAACCTTCACTTATGTTAGTGGGAATTGAGCTGGATGCTCTTCTTAGCTGAGGTGCCAAGCCATATAATTCTTCTTTTAGGAAATGATTCGGTAATCGCATATAACTCTAAAGTGAGCTTATGGCTAATCTGCCAAATTGTATATTTTCTAAAATCCCTATAGTGGCTTATAGCAAACAGCCTATAGCCTTAAATTATAGCTAAAACGTCACTCTCACGCATCATAAGGTAATCAACACCTTCAAGCTTAAGCTCAGTGCCTGCGTATTTACCATATAAAACAGTGTCACCAACTTTAACTGTCACTTGCTCGTCTTTGGTTCCGGGTCCAACGGCAACAATCTTACCTTGTTGAGGCTTTTCTTTGGCAGTATCTGGAATGTAGATACCTGATGCTGTTTTGGTTTCGGCAGCCATAGGTTCAATAAGAACCCTATCCGCCAATGGTTTAATGTTCACTTTTGCCATATTTTTAGTTTTTAGTTTGAAAAATTATATTCTCGAATGCTAGTGGGCAGAAATTATGCCATTACTCAAAAACTGACACATTGTTAAACCAAAAATGCCAGCTTGTCACTAAGCTGGCATTTTGTATATGTTATGGTAGAATTTTATAAGCTGTCCGCAGGAGCACTTACTGGTGCAGGTGTCTGTTCTGGCAGTGCTTCTGGTACAGTTTCAGGAACAACGGTTTCGATTCCGTCACCATTTAAAAGTTTAGAATCTGTATCGCTAAAGTTTCCTTTAAGGGCAACGTTAGATGCTAGAATTAGAACCACAAGTAGTATGGCCAACGTCCAAGTACTTTTGTCTAAGAAATCGCCTGTCTTTTTTACACCGCCTACTACTTGACTGCCACCGCCGCCAAAAGAAGATGATAATCCGCCACCTTTAGGGTTCTGAACCATGATGACCAATATCAGTAAAAAACAAACTATAATGATAAGTATTAAAAAAATCGTAAACGTACTCATAATGGCGCTACTTGTTTTCTTGTTGTAATTTTTCCACCGCTTTAATTCGGTCTGCAAAGAAACCACTTTTTTCCGGATATTTCAAACTTAAAATTTTGTAAGATTGAATAGCTTTTTTATACTTTTTTTGCTCCAGATAAACTTTGGCCAAAGTTTCTGTCATTAGCTCTTTCTTGTCTAGGGTAACAGAGGTTTCTATAGCAACTTTTGGTACGTCTTTATTCGGCTTTATTTTAGGATTGTCAGCAATAAATTTATCAATAAGGTCAAATTTCTTTCTTTTCAGAATCTCTTCCTCTAATGGGAATGCTATTGCTTCAGGTTCCTCTTTTTTACCGGCGTCTCCCGTTTTAGCCTCTTCATCCCTTTTAACCGCTGTAAAGGAGGTGAGCTGCAGCCACTCGGCAAACGAATATTTTTCTCGTTTGGTAAAGGGTAGGGGTTCTCCCAATTCCAGGTTTTTAGAAGCTTTTCTTTTAGCTTCTGCAATTTCCTCATCTATTTTAGGGTCTTTTGAGGTAAAAAGTTGAGGGTCTAAAAGCTTGTCTGCATCTGCATGGGTTAGCGGAATTGGAGTTTCTGCAGTGGGTTCATCACTTTTAGGGGACTCTATTTCCTCTGAAATAATTTCGGTATCTACTAAAGCCGTGGTTTTGCCCGAAATTTTATCGGCAATGGTATTCTGTAAAAATTCGTCCGAAGTAATAAAGTCGAAAAGAACATCGCGGTCCGTTGTGTAAGCGGCTGTAATTTTTAGGGCATTGTTGTACTTAAAACTATTAAGATTTTTGAGGCCCTTTAAATGTAAAGCCCGTGCTGCCTGAAAGTACGGATATTCTTCTAGCACTTCTTCCAGTTGCTTGGTCTGAAGTGGGGAGACCACTTTATCTGGATGCTGTAAGAGATATGTAAAATCTTGTACGTTCATTCTATTGGGTTACAAATAATGCAATATGGATTCTTCGGAATTGTTTTAATAAGTTGGGCAATGTTACCAATCTGCCAATGATGCGTTAAAAATATCTTGGGTTATCCGTTCAAAAATCACTTCTAATGCTTCCGTTTTTACAGCAGAAAGCTGTGAATTGGCAGGGTAGTCATAGAAAAAAGAAAATCGTTGGTCAAAATCTGCATCCTCTTTGGTTTTGTTGTAAAAACGGACTTTAACCGCCATGGATAAGCGGTTTTGTGCGGCTGTTTGTTGTGCGGTAGCACTCATGGGGGATATGCGGAATTCCACAATTTCACCTTCATATAATAAATCGCCATTAGAAGAGGTCAAATCAAGACTCGTCTGATTTAATATACGATCTTGCAGGGCCAAAGTAAAGTCTCTTTCCAATCCCGGTTCAAAAGTAGAGCCTGGGTTTTGCGTGGCATAGTTTTGAAAAGTAGGTATTGTAAAAGTGGTGGCGGTACCCACATTACCTCCAGTAAAATTATAAACACCACAACCGTTAAGGATAAGGACCAATAGTAAACTGAAAGCTATGTAAATGTTCTTTTTCAAAATTCTATATCTGTATTAGAAGTATGATTTGCCGTTTTGTTATATAATAGGATACGCTAGCTATAAATCGTATTGTTTTATTTTACGATATAGAGTTCTTTCCGAAATACCCAGTTCAGAAGCGGCGGCTTTTCTTTTTCCGCGGTTGCGTTCTAATGATTTTTTTATGAGCTCCACTTCCTTTTCTTGTAAAGATAGGGTTTCTTCTTCTTGAATTTCTTCGGCAAAATGATACTTATCTTCAATAGATGGTTTAACAATGGGTTTTTCTGCTCGTGGTTCGGGCAAGTGTAAAACTTCCATAGAGGAGCGTTCGTCTTCCTCTAGCTCTTCGCCGTTGTCTCCGTAAATTTTTCTGATTAGACCCTCGTTCTCTTCTTGCACCTTTTCGCCATCATTATTCTTCATCAACTCTAAAGTAAGTTTCTTTAGGTCGTTCAGGTCGCTTTTCATATCGAAAAGTACCTTGTAAAGAATTTCCCTTTCATTGCTAAAATCACTTTCAGCTTTCTTTTGACCAACAACCGCAGGAAGATTGGAGTTGTTGGAATTAGGTAAATATCCGTTTAAGGTAGACCATGAAACGCCTCTACTTTCCTCAAGAACGGAAACCTGTTCTGCAATATTCCGTAACTGACGGATGTTTCCAGGCCACCGGTATTTTAGTAAAAGGTCTACGGCTTCATCATCTAAACGAATGGTAGGCATCTTATACTTTTGGCCAAAATCCGAAGCGAATTTCCTAAAGAGCAAATGAATGTCGCCCTGTCTTTCTCGAAGCGGTGGAATATTTATCTCAACCGTACTTAACCTATAGTATAGGTCTTCCCTGAATTTCTCTTTTTTAATGGCATCGAACATATTTACATTCGTTGCTGCCACAATACGTACATTGGTTTTTTGCACCTGTGAAGAACCTACTTTTAAAAACTCGCCATTTTCAAGTACCCTTAATAGTCTTACTTGTGTGGTAAGTGGTAGTTCGCCAACTTCATCCAAAAAAATAGTTCCCCCATCGGCGACTTCAAAATACCCGCTTCTTGTTTGGGTAGCTCCTGTAAAAGCACCTTTTTCATGACCAAAAAGTTCACTATCAATTGTGCCCTCTGGGATGGCGCCGCAGTTTACGGCAATGTATTTGGCGTGCTTTCTATGTGAAAGCGAGTGTATAATTTTGGGGATGGCCTCTTTACCAACACCACTTTCTCCTGTTACAAGAACAGAAATATCTGTTGGGGCTACCTGAATGGCTTTTTCAATAGCACGATTGAGTTTTGGGTCATTACCTATAATCTCAAATCGTTGTTTTATGGCTTGTACGTTTTCCATTGTTCTCTATGGTTCGGGGGCTATTGTTATTTAGTTGTTATCTGAATATTCTACGGCTTCACCAATTAAGGTGGCAGAAGTACATTCGTCCATGCGTACCATAACAAAATCACCAATTTTATAATCCCCTTTAGGGAATACGGCAACCGTATTTTGGGAGTTACGCCCCATGAAATGTTGGTCTGATTTTTTTGAAGTACTCTCGATCAAAATTTCTTGAACTTTGCCTAAATGTCGTTGAGTGCGTTCTTGACAATGTTCTCTTTGAAGAGCGATAACTTCCGATAGTCTTCGTTTTTTTGTTTCTTCGGGAACGTCATCTTCCATTTTCCGTTCGGCCATGGTTCCTGGTCTTTCGGAATAGGAGAACATATAACCAAAATCATATTTTACATATTCCATTAAGGACAAGGTGTCTTTGTGGTCTTCCTCGGTCTCGGTTGGGAAACCAATAATCATGTCTTGAGAAATAGAACAATCCGGAATAATTTTGCGAATATTATCTATTAGCTCAAAATATTCCTCGCGTGTATGAAGACGGTTCATTTCTTTTAAGATGCGGTCACTACCACTTTGAACCGGTAGGTGAATGGCGTTGCAGATGTTTTTGTGTTTTGCCATGGTATGGATAACATCTAAAGTCATATCCTGCGGATTAGATGTTGAAAAACGAATACGCATTTTGGGTTGTGCCAAGGCGGTTCTTTCCAGTAATTGGGAAAAATCTACGGCAGTAGCTTTTTCCATATCGGAAGCTTTGGCAAAATCTTTTTTCAATCCGCCGCCATACCATAAATAGCTATCTACGTTTTGACCCAAAAGAGTGATTTCTTTATATCCTCTTTTCGCTAAATCGTTTACTTCATCTATAATGGATTGTGGATCACGACTACGTTCACGGCCCCGTGTAAATGGTACTACGCAGAATGTGCACATATTATCGCATCCCCTGGTGATGGAAACATATGCCGTTACACCGTTAGTGTTCAGGCGAACAGGGGCAATGTCACCGTAGGTTTCATCTTTAGAAAGAATAACGTTTACCGCATTACGGCCTTCGTCTATTTCTTGAATTAAATTGGGTAGGTCTTTGTAGGCGTCCGGACCTACGACCATGTCTACAATTTTTTCCTCCTCTAAAAATTGATGCTTTAGACGTTCCGCCATGCAGCCTAGTACACCCACTTTCATATGCGGACGATCTCTTTTTATGGCATTGAATTTCTCCAAGCGCTTGCGAACGGTAAGTTCGGCCTTCTCTCGAATGGAACAGGTGTTTACCAAAACCAAGTCGGCCTCGGTAAGGGTTTGCGTAGTGTCAAAACCTTCGTTGGCTAAGATGGATGCAACGATTTCACTATCTGAAAAATTCATCTGACAACCATAGCTTTCAATGTAGAGCTTCTTGTTGTTGGAATTCTTTTTTTCAAGTGCTAGGGCAGATCCCTGAACCGATTCGTCTATAATTTTCTCCATATCTATCGTTACCTTTCAAATATAACGGGCAGCAAATATAAGGCTTAAAACAGGTTTATGACAAATTGACAGGGAATTTTAATATTATTTTACAACTGTACTTTTTAATAGGTCTTTTATCTTAGTGAAAAGTTATACCATGACCTTAAGTTAATTGACCAAAAAAATTGAATAAAACAATGAATTGGAGCTTGGGGTCCTAATTATTAATTCTATTGAGCTATTTCAGAAAGTTTGGCTACAGGGTTTTGTCACGATTTTATTAACCTTCGTTTTAATAATTCCGTTCTACCTTGTAGTAAATATTGGTGTAAGGTTCGCAAAGGAACCCAGTTAGGAATAAGTTTTTAGTTCATAAACGCAACGTTATCTAGTATTTGTCATCTTATTGATAGATAGAACGATAACAGTATCGCTTGTTTTTTAACCAAAAGAAACCAAACTATGAGAAAGAGTATGCATTTGGTGTTGCTAATTGCTATAGTAACATTGGCCGCCTGTACGGATGATAAAGATGATGTTCAAGGCGAAGAGTATTTAGTTGCCACCCCGTTAACTACCAATCTTGGAGAGTTTAAAGAAGAGGCTGTAGCGGTTACCGAACCGGTTCCAATGGTTGAATCGGGTAAAATTTATGCGTACCAAGATTATATTTTCGTTAACGATTTGCATCGCGGGTTTCATGTGATCGACAATAGTAACCCATCAAGCCCTAACCCTATTTCATTCATAAAACTTGAGGGTAATTATGATATTTCAATAAAGAGCGATCGTCTGTATGCGGATAGTTATGGGGATCTGGTAATAATGGATATTTCAGATATCAATGCTATTAAAATGGTACAGCGCATAGAAGGGGCCATTTATCAGCAATTTTGGTGTACGGTTGGTTTTGATGTAGATTGGCCACAGGCCGATTTTTATGACTATGGAGATTTTGACGCTTCCAAAGAGGCTATTGTAGGGTGGGAGGTAAAGTCTCAGCGTATTTCGTCAGAAGAACTTCAAAGAAAATTTGGTGTTGGCGATCCTAATGTAAGTTTTGATTTAAGTAACAGTAGTGCAGAATCTGCATCACCCACGAGTGGTGATACGGGACAGGGTGGTTCTTTGGCCCGTTTTAAGATTGTTGAGGATTATTTGTATGCGGTTGAGTGGTCTAGTATTAGTGTTTTTGATATTTCGGATTTAGATAATCCCAAGACTTTAGAGGATGTCTATGTAAATGGTACTATAGAAACTATATTTAATCAAGGTGATGTTTTATTTATTGGGGGAACTCAAGGTATGTATATATATGATATCTCATCCCCCGAAAAACCAGAATATATTTCTGAGTTTGTTCACGGTACCGCCTGTGATCCCGTAGTAGTAGATGGTGATTATGCTTTTGTTACCCTTCGTGGTGAAAATTCATGTGGTAGTACGGAAAGTGGACTATATATAGTGGATGTTTCTGATTTGGTTAATCCTCAACTAGAAAAGTTTTACCCTTTGGAAGGACCGTACGGAATTGGTTTTAAGGATGATAACCTTTTTGTGTGTGATGGAGATGCAGGCTTAAAGGTGTATGACAAAACAGATGTGAACGATTTAAAGTTGGTAAGTCATTTTAAAGATATTGTTACCTATGATGTCATTCCATTACAAGAATCATTATTAATGATAGGGGATAAAGTGCTTTACCAGTATAAATACTTAAACAACGATATCAGGTTGTTAAGTAGTTTTAGTTTAGAGTAAATTACTACAAAACTAATTTAAAACGCCCCTATTTACGGGGGCGTTTTTTTATACCTAATATATAGGGTATGGCAGCTAATTAAAAAAATCAATTACTTTTGTTATATCAAACAAACCATGCATGGCTAAGAATTTAGTAATAGTAGAGTCACCCGCGAAGGCAAAAACAATCGAAAAGTTTTTAGGCAAAGACTTTAAGGTAGAGTCCAGTTTTGGGCACATTGCGGATTTGCCTTCCAAAGAGTTGGGTGTAGATGTAGAGAATGATTTCGAGCCAAAATATATTGTCGATAAGGATAAGAAGGCACTGGTCAAAAAACTGGGAGATCTTGCTAAGAAAGCTGAAACAATCTGGCTAGCAAGTGATGAAGACCGCGAGGGAGAGGCTATTTCTTGGCACTTGGCGGAAACTTTAGGGTTGGAAAAAAGTAAGACCAAGCGTATTGTTTTTAACTCCATTACCAAATCGGCAATTCAAAAAGCGATAGAAAATCCGCGTGAAATCAATTATAATCTTGTTAATGCACAACAAGCAAGAAGGGTTTTAGACCGTTTAGTAGGTTACGAACTGTCACCTGTCCTATGGAAAAAAATCAAACCGGGCCTTTCGGCAGGTAGGGTGCAATCCGTTGCTGTTCGTCTTATTGTTGAGCGTGAAAGAGATATTGAAGCCTTTACCGCTGAAGCGTCTTTTAGGATATCGGCGGAGTTTAAAACGCTAGAAGGTAGTGTGTTTACAGCAAAACTGAATAAAACGTTTCCTTCAAAAGAAGAGGCTCAGGCATTTTTGGATGAAAATATAGGAGCTGATTTTTCGGTTGGAAATCTGGATAAGAAACCTGCTAAAAAATCACCTTCAGCACCGTTTACAACCTCTACCTTACAACAGGAAGCTTCTAGAAAGCTATATTTTTCAGTGGGTAGAACCATGCAAGTGGCGCAACGCCTATACGAAGCGGGACTTATAACCTATATGAGAACCGATAGTGTAAATCTGTCCGGAGAGGCTATTAATGCAGCTAAAGATGCCATTATAGATAATTATGGGGAAAAGTATAGCTCCGTTCGTAACTTTAAAGGAAAGTCAAAAGGAGCGCAAGAAGCTCACGAAGCCATTAGACCTACAGATATTACTAATCAGTCGCCATCATTGGAGCGTGATCAATCTAAATTATACGAGTTAATTTGGAAGCGTACCATTGCTTCGCAGATGAGTGATGCCCAATTGGAACGTACCAATGTTAAAATTCAGGCGAGCACACATTCACAACAGTTTACTGCCAATGGGGAGGTCATTAAATTTGATGGTTTCTTAAAGGTGTATATGGAAGGGCTTGATGAGGAAGATGTAGCCGAAGAGCAAGAAGGTATGCTTCCCGCAATGAAAGTTGGTGAAGCTTTGCACAACAATTATATAACGGCCACTGAACGTTTTTCACGGCCGCCATACCGCTTTACGGAAGCATCCTTGGTTAAGAAACTTGAAGAGTTGGGTATTGGTAGACCATCTACGTATGCGCCAACTATTTCTACTATTCAAAATAGAGGGTACGTAGAGAAAGGAACCATAGAGGGAACGGAAAGAAACTACGTGCAATTGCTATTAGAGGCAGGCGCTGTAAAGGAAAAGCAGCTTTCTGAAATGGTGGGATCCGATAAAGGTAAGCTTGTGCCTACGGATATAGGAATGATCGTAAACGATTTCTTGGTAAGTCATTTTGCTACTATCCTTGATTATAATTTCACGGCTAGGGTTGAGGAAAATTTTGATGAAATAGCCGAAGGCGATGAAGATTGGCAAAAGGTGATGAAAGAATTCTATAAAGACTTTCATCCTAATGTGCTTGATGTGCAAGAAAATGCCGATCGCGCAAGTGGAGAACGTATTTTAGGGGAGGATCCTAAAAGTGGGCGTCAGGTATCGGTTCGTTTAGGGCGTTTTGGTCCAATGGTTCAAATGGGTACCGTAGATGATGAAGAGAAGCCAAAGTTTGCAAGTCTTCTGCCAGATCAGTCGTTAACTACCATTACGTATGATGAAGCGATGGAACTTTTTAAACTCCCAAGAAAACTAGGGGTTTATGAAGGGGAAGAGGTAGAGGCTAATGTGGGTCGTTTTGGCCCATATGTACGTTTTGGCAAAAAGTTTGTTTCTCTTGAGAAAGGAGAGAGTGCCTTTGAGGTAGATTTTGATCGTGCTGTTGAGTTGATAAAAGAAAAGCAAAAGGCCGATGCTCCTATTTATCATTATGAAGATAAAGAGGTAACTAAAGGTACCGGTAGGTTTGGACCGTTCATTAAATGGGACGGTATGTTTATCAATGTTAACAAGAAGTACGATTTTGATAATCTTTCTGAGGCCGATCTAATAGAATTGATCGAGACTAAAAAGCAGAAGGAGATAGATAAGGTAGTCCAAAATTGGACCGAAGAAGGTATCCGAATAGAAAAAGCAAGGTGGGGCAGACATAATATTATTAAGGGTAAGATAAAGGTAGAGTTGGCCAAAACGGTAGATGCGACCAAAATATCATTAGAGGAGGCCCAAAAGCTTATTGAGCAAAAAACACCTAAGAAAAAAACGAAAGCTAAAGCAAAACCAAAAGCGAAGCCTAAAGCCAAAAAATAAAAGGCTTGACGTGTGCCATTTGGTTAGAGGTGAATCGTATAGAACATAGAGAATAGAGACGCATATAATGCGTCTCTATGATTTAAACACAAATAATCTTTCAATATAAATGGCATTTGATTTTTTAGTTCCAGTAGAAGACAAAGTAATGGCCCACTGTGAACTATTTCCAGCCCAATCTTTGGGTAAACATACCAGAATACATAATAAAAGAGACGGTCTTCCTAACCTTGAAAATGTCTCCATAGCCCTTTTAGGGGTAAAAGAATCAAGAAACGCATTCGAAAAAAAGACTGAGAAATTAGATGTTTCGGCAATTCGGATACAGTTATATAAACTCTTATTGGGCAATTGGAATTCAAAATTGGCCGATATGGGCGATATTGAAGAAGGGGCAACTGTAGAAGACACCTATTTTGTAGTAAAGGAAACACTTTCCGCTCTTTTGGAAAAAAAGATAATTCCCGTTATTATAGGGGCAACACAAGATATTACGTATCCTGCTTACCGCTCTTTTGACGGTATTGTAGACTTGGTAAACTTGGTGGCGGTAGACAGCCGGTTTGATTTTGGTATGGACGATGAACTTATTTCATCGCATTCATATATGAGTAAAATCATTACCGATAAGCCAAATAACCTGTTCAACTTCTCTAATATAGGGTATCAAAGCTATTTTAATGCACAGGAGGAAATAGATTTAATGGAGCGTCTTTTCTTTGATGCGTATCGATTGGGGGAGTTGGGGTCGGATATTTCTTTGGCAGAACCTGTGCTACGCAATGCCCATATGATTAGTATGGATGCACGTGCGGTAAGGGCAAGTGAAATAGGGTTGTCAGATGATTTTTCGCCAAACGGATTTACGGGAAGAGAGATATGTGCCATAGCTAGATATTCGGGAATTAGTGACAAAGTGAGTATTTTTGGTATCTATGAAATGGAAAATACCAATCAATCTTGTCAGCTAATGGCCCAGATAATTTGGTATTTCATCGAAGGTTTCAATTTTAGAAGAAACGAATCGCCCTTTGAGAGTGGTGAGAACTTTACAAAGTATATTGTTCCTACAGATACCGAAGAGCTTACCTTTCACAAGAGTCACCTTACGGATAGGTGGTGGGTAGAGGTTCCTTCTATACTAACGCCGCATACTAAATCAAATTCATCGGCGTTATTACCATGCACTAAAAAGGACTATTTGGAAGCATGCGACCAAAACATTCCTGAACGGTGGTTCAAGGCCTATAAAAAAGGTTTTAATTGAGTTGAAAAAAATTATAGTATAATTGCCGTCAATACAATAATTTAAATAAATCACAGTTTTAGAGTGTAGAATTAAATCATAGTATTTGCAGTTTATAACCAGAATCGAAATTTAACCTAAAGTATGAAAAAGCTATTGTTATCATCTATAGCGTTTGTTTTTTTGCTCAGCAGTTGCGGATCAAAGACAAAGGGAGAGCTAGTCGGGGCCCAAGGAAAGAAGTGGTATCCTGAGAAACCTTATGGGATGGAGCTCATTCCAAGAGGTTCTTATATCATGGGTAAATCCGAAGAGGACCAGGCTAAAGTTCTGAACGCACCAACAAAGACCGTAACGGTCAGATCGTTCTATATGGATGACACCGAGATTACAAATAGCGAGTATCGCCAGTTTGTAGAATGGGTACAAGATTCCATAACAAGAACGCGCTTAGCCGTATTGGCGGACGAACTTGGTTTAGGGCCAGAGGATGAGGGTATTGGTGAGTATGCATTTAAAGATGCGGACACAACTAAACTTTCAGCTTACGATAAGTACATGTTGGATAATTATGCCGGCATGGGCGAAACTGGTTTTGAAGGTCGTGCATTGAACAAGGACCAAGATCTTGTTTGGGATATTTCAGATTACCCAGATGAGTATTACACGGAGGTTATGGATTCTTTGTATATTCCTGAAGAGGAGTCATATAATGGTCAGCGTACTATTGATGTTACAAAATTAAAGTACAAGTATAGCTGGATGGATATTGAAGCTGCAGCCCGTTCTAGAACCGGAAGTAGAAAAGATTTTATCCGTCAGGAAGAACTTGAAATCTATCCTGATACAACCGTTTGGATTCGTGATTTTGAATATTCGTACAATGAGCCAATGCACAATGATTATTTCTGGCATGATGCTTATAGCGATTATCCAGTGGTGGGTGTTTCTTGGGCACAGGCAAGAGCATTTTGTAACTGGAGAACAAAATTCAAGAACGACGACCAGAAAAGCAAAGGCAAGCAATTTGTTAACCAATTCAGGTTGCCTACTGAAGCTGAATGGGAATATGCGGCCAGAGGTGGTATTGAAGGAGGAACTTACCCTTGGGGCGGTCCTTATGTGATAAGTGACACAGGTTGCTTTATGGCAAACTTTAAACCACAAAGAGGTGATTATGCGGCAGATGCAGCTTTATATACTGTAGAAGCAAAATCTTATGAGCCTAATGATTTTAACCTTTACAACATGGCCGGTAACGTGTCTGAATGGACCAACTCTAGCTATGATCCTAACTCTTACGAATTCGTTTCTACTATGAACCCTAACGGTGGCGATGGGGCAAATGCTAGAAAAGTTATCAGAGGTGGTTCTTGGAAAGATGTTGCTTATTTCCTACAAGTAAGTACAAGAGATTATGAGTACGCAGATTCTGCTCGTAGTTACATTGGCTTTAGAACCGTACAGGATTACATGGGTGAAGAAGATTCAACACAATAAAAAGTAAACCCGTAAAAGGAAAACAAAACTGGCAAAGAGTATTACCTACAGCACTTAGAACCAGTAAGTAAAAAAAGGATAAGGAAGTATTTCAAAAAATCAAGTCGGAGTACTATTTTAGTAAAAGTTTTAAATACACAAATACAAATACACCATCGGATTCTTCTAGCCATAGAGGATGATGATAAACAAATTTCAAGTTAAACCAAATCTTTATTATTAACATTAAATTTCAAATTAAACCTTAAATTATGGCACAGTCAAAATCAACAAAGAAATTATTCAACATGGCCTACGGCCTTGGAGCATCTGTAGTAATTATTGGTGCATTGTTCAAGATTCTTCACTGGGAATTCGGACCTTTAACAGGTGGTCTTCTATTAGCGATAGGTCTTATTACAGAAGCACTTATTTTTGCGATCAGTGCATTTGAGCCAGTAGATGACGAGTACGATTGGTCTTTAGTATACCCAGAATTAGCTGGTGGTGCTTCAACTGGAGTTGCAAGAAGCAACGAAGCTCAGGAAATTAAAGAAGCAGAGGCTTCATTGTCTGGTAAATTAGACGATTTATTAAAAGAAGCTGGTGTAGACGCCAACTTAATGGAAAGTCTTGGTACTAGTATCCGTAATTTCGAAGGTGCAGCTAAGGGTATTGCCCCAACAGTTGACGCTATGGAGTCTACAAGAAAGTATTCTGATGAAATGGTACAAGCTGCCGCTCAAATGGAATCTTTGAACAGTTTATACAAAGTACAGTTGGAAAGTGCTAGCAAACAAGCTTCAGTAAACGAAGAAGTAGTACAGAATGCATCAGCTCTTAAAGATCAAATGGAATCTTTGGCAACTAACCTTTCTTCATTGAACGGAGTATACGGTGGTATGTTGACTGCAATGAATAGAAACTAATTAGAGATTAGTTAACCCCAAATCAATTAATTAATCAAACCTAATTAGAAAAACATGGCAGGAGGAAAAGCAACACCACGTCAGAAGATGATCAATCTTATGTATTTGATCTTCATCGCTATGCTGGCGTTAAACATGAGTAAAGAAGTACTTGCGGCTTTCGGGATTATGAACGAAAAGATGGAAGCTTCTAACGAAAAGACTACAGAAAGTAACCTAGCTTTCTTAAGTGGTCTAGAGACTAAAGCTGGAGAAGATTCCGAGAAATACGGAAAGCTTTATAAAGATGCACAGAAAATCAAGCAAATGTCACAAGAGTATTATGACTATCTAGAAGGCCTTAAAGAAGGTATGACAGAAGGTTTAGAAGATGCTACTGACTATGCAAGAATGGACAATTCTGATTTCTTGGATCAAAAATTCTTTCAAGGAGACAATTTATCGGAAGGTGGAAAAGAGTTCATGAGTAGAATTAATGACTACCGTACACAAGTTTCGGCTATCGTACCAAAAGATTTGAAAGAATCTGTAAACGCTCGTTTCCAAACTGGTGATGAGAACGGTAAAGAAACTAAAAGAGACGGTTCTAAGCAAGATTGGATCAACTACCACTACGAAGGTTATCCTTTGGTAGCTTCATTAGCTAAGATTACGGCACTTCAAGCTGACGTAAAAGCAACGGAAGAAGACGCTCTTAAAAGAATGTTGGAAGGTGAGTTAACGAGCCAAGTATCGCTTAAGAATTTTGCAACATCATTACAGGCAAGTAAATCTGCTTTTTACTCTGGTGAGAAGTATGACGGTAAGATTATCATTAGTAAAACTGATAACTCTTCAACTCCTGTAAAAGCTGAATTAACTTTAGATGGAAGAAAACTTTCTGAAGGTTCTGATTATAAATTAGAAGCTGGTGGTGTTAAGATGTTAATTGGAGCAGGTTCTGCTGGAGATCATACTGTAGAAGGTACATTGTACTTTAAGCAAGATGGTGAAGAGATTCCGGTTCCTGTGAAAAACAGTTTTGCAACTATTAGCAAGCCTAATGCTGCTTTGATCGCTGCTGATAAGATGAATGTTGTTTACCGTGGCGTTGCTAACCCAATGTCTATATCTATCCCGGGTATACCTAATAACAAAGTAAATGCTTCTGCACCAGGTTTAAAATCTGTAAGTGGTAGTAAGTATATCATGAACCCTGGTACAGGTAGAACAGTTACTATTACAGCTTCTGGTAAATTGCCAGATGGTCAGACCGTATCTTCTAAATCTGAATTCAGAATTAAAGATATTCCAAGACCTGCAGGTTCTGTAAGTAAGCAGACAGGTAGCGCTAAAATGCCAAGGTCTAACATGGAAATTGCTACTATTGGTGCAATGTTGGAAGACTTTGATTTTGACTTGAATCTTAAAGTAAGCGGATTTAAATTCAAAGTTCCTGGTCAGCCTACTGTAAGTGTTAACGGTAACAAATTGAACGCTAACGCTAAATCTGCCCTTAAGAGAGCTAAAAGAGGTGATGCCGTTCAGATATTTGATGTTCAAGCTTATATTACAAATAACAAGAGTTATAAATTGAAGAAAGTATCTCCGGTTGTAGTGGAGATTACAAACTAATAACAACTAGTAAAACCGAGCGGTCTTTTGATCGCTCGGTAATTTAAAATTTTACAAACATGAATTGGAAAAATGCTTTAGTAATTGGTGCAGTAACATTGTTGCCAGTTTCCATGATGGCCCAGGCGAACATTTTGAACGCCAAAAAGCCAGAGGAAATAGGCATTAAGACCGAAGCTCAAAAAGCTTTGGACAATGATGCTCCCCTTGAGTATGGTTATGTAGATGATCGTGACATTCTTTGGTCTAAGACCGTGTGGGAAGTTATTGATCTAGATGAAAGGGTAAATTTCCCTTTGTATTATCCTACGGATACCATTGATATTGGTAACGACAGAAGATCGTTGTACGATGTTCTTTTAAAGAGCATTAAGAACGGAAAGCTAAAGGATGTTTATGCCGATTCTTATTTTACGGATAAACGTAAGTTTAGCGACCTTCAAAGTACCTTACAAAAAGTAGATACTACGGATTATGGTTACGAACAAATCAACGCAGGTGAAGAGCTTTCTCCTGAATACGTGATGAAAAGAAACCTTACCGCGGCAGATATTGAAGAGTACCGTATAAAAGGTATGTGGTATTTTGATAAGCGCCAAGGTGAATTAAAGTATCGTTTATTAGGTATTGCCCCAGTGGCCCCGGATGTTAACTTTATAGATGATGACTCTATGGACCCAAGTGATGCCAAGGTTGAGCTTTTCTGGGTATGGTATCCAGATGCGCGTAACATCTTACATGAAGCCAAAGTCTTTAACCAGAGAAACTCTGCACAACCTATTTCTTTTGATATGTTGTTGAACGCAAGAAGATTCAACGGTGTAATTTATAGAGAAGACAATGTTCATGGTGATCGTAAAGTAAACGATTATATTACCGATAACGCTTTGTTTCAGTTGTTAGAAGCCGGTAGAATTCAAGAGGTCATTAGAGACCGAGAACAAGACATGTGGGCTTACTAGACCCAAGAATATTCCAATTCAAATAGTATTGAGCGCCCTGACAATTTTTGTCGGGGCGCTTTTTTTGATTGCCGTTTTTCTACCTTTGGACCATGGTAGATTATTTAATTGTGGGGCTCGGTCTTGCAGGTATTTCATTTTGTGAGCAATTGGAGAAGCACAATAAAACCTTTAAGGTAATTAGTGATTCTTCTCAGACTTCTTCAATCGTAGCAGGAGGATTGTATAATCCTGTTATTCTAAAGCGTTTTACGCTTGCCTGGCAGGCAGTAGAACAGATGAAGGAAGCCAAATCTTTCTATTCAAGTTTAGAAAATAAATTAGGTGTACAATTAGATTATACACTTCCGGTCTATAGACGTTTTCATTCCATTGAAGAGCAAAATTTGTGGTTTGAAGCTTCGGACAAAAAAGGGTTGGATAAGTTTTTAAACACCAAAATTCTAACGAATGCTAATCCAGCAATTGATGCACCTTTTGGTTATGGTGAGGTTTTGAGCACGGGTAGAATAGATACGAAAACATTGGTTTCATCCTATAAAGATTATCTTGTTTCAAAAGGTTCGTTATCCGAAGAGACTTTCGATTTTACTAATTTCACTCAAACCGAAGACGGAGTCAAGTATGGATCGTGTTCAGCAAAGAATATCGTTTTCGCCGAAGGTTTTGGATTAAAGAACAATCCCTTTTTTGATTATTTGCCGTTGCAGGGTTCTAAAGGAGAATATCTATTTGTTAAAGCTCCGGAGCTAAAAGAAAATCGAGCTATAAAATCATCGGTATTTATTATCCCGCAAGGTAATGATGTATACAGGGTAGGGGCTAATTACGAACGCAATGATAAGACAAACCTACCCACAGAAAGTGCTAGAGAAGGGCTTTTGTCCAAATTAAGGGTCGTGCTCAAATGCAAGTTTGATGTTGTGGGCCAAGTGGCCGGTGTCCGTCCTACAGTAGTGGATAGGAAGCCCTTGGTGGGCCGGCATCCAGAATATCAATACGTATACGTACTAAATGGTTTTGGTTCACGCGGGGTGCTTATAGGCCCGTCAGTTTCTAAAAAATTATATGCTTTAATTGAAAATGGTGAATCATTGGACCAAGAAATAGATGTGGCCCGGTTTACGCAGAAATATTATCGCTAACTTTTTTATGGTGCTCGGTAGCTGCATTTGGGTCATAGCCAATAAAAAAATTAATCCAAATGTTTCTAGATAGCCTAATGATTATCGGCATAAAAACTATCATTGTTGCTACAATAGCAATAAAAGCAGTGGTTAAAGTTGTTCCAATGAATAAAAAGCTGATTACAAATGCTGCCACTGCAAACGCAATTCCTACCGCATAACTCACGTACATGGCCCCGTAAAAAAAAGAAGGTTCAATTTTATATTTTGTTCCGCAGGTAGAACAACGCTCGTGCATATCAAAAATTTTGCCCAAATGATACGGATTCGTATCCTCGTACATGCTCTCTTCATGGCATTTGGGACAACTTCCTGTTAAAATACTGTATAGTTTGTTTCCTTTTTTTAACATTTGCAAAACTTTAGATAAAAGTACAGTTTTAAGGTTTCTTTCAATGTAACGATCATCACAAAAAACCGTATTTTTTAATACTAAGTGACACACCATTTAGGCATGATGCCTATTTGAATCTAGAATTTTTAAAAGTATGTTGAATATCCATAACCTTTCCGTTTCTTTTGGCGGAGAATATCTTTTTGAGGAAATCTCCTTTCGTTTAAATGGCGGTGATCGGGTAGGCCTAATCGGTAAAAACGGAGCGGGTAAATCTACGCTTTTAAAAATGTTGTCCAAAGATATGCCTATTGATTCGGGTACCATCGCAATGGAGAAGAATATTAAGATTGGCTTTCTCCGCCAGGATATAGATTTTGTTCTGGGACGAACGGTTTTAGAAGAGTCGTATCAAGCCTTTGAAGAAATAAAAGCATTAGAGCTTAAGCTGGATGAGATCAACCATCAATTGGCAGAGCGTACGGATTATGAAAGCGATATCTATCATCAGCTTATGGTGGATTTGAGCGATATAACCCATCGCTATGAAATTTTGGGCGGATATAATTACCAAGGTGAAACTGAAAAAATATTATTAGGACTTGGTTTTAAGCGCGAAGATTTCGATAAAAAAACCGATACTTTTTCCGGTGGATGGCGCATGCGAATTGAATTGGCTAAACTTTTGCTGCAAAGTAATGATGTACTGCTACTGGATGAGCCCACCAACCACTTGGATATTGAGTCTATCATTTGGTTGGAGCAATTTTTAAAAGGTTATGCCGGCGCGGTAGTAATTGTTTCTCACGATAAAATGTTCTTGGATAACGTTACCAACCGTACCATAGAGATTTCTTTAGGACGTATCTATGATTATGGTAAACCTTATTCTGAGTTTCTCTTGTTAAGAGGAGAAATTAAAGAGCAGCAGATGAACGCGCTAAAGAACCAAGAAAAAGAAATTCAGCAAGCGGAACGATTAATAGAGAAGTTCCGTGCTAAAAGTTCCAAAGCATCTATGGCGCAATCCCTTATCAAAAAACTGGATAAGATGGAACGGATAGAGGTTGATCAAGATGACAATGCGGTAATGAATTTGCGTTTTCCGGTCTCCATAACACCCGGTAAGGTCGTTGCAGAAATTGATGAACTTTCTAAGAGTTACGGAGAAAAGGATGTTTTAAAGGGAATCAATCTCCTTTTGGAACGTGATAGCAAAACAGCCTTTGTGGGGCAGAACGGCCAGGGAAAATCTACATTGGCAAAAATAATGGTTGGCGATTTGGATTACGAAGGTAATTTGAAACTAGGGCACAATGTACAAATAGGATATTTTGCCCAGAACCAAGCCGAATATCTTGATGGTAGCAAAACCATTTTGGATACCATGATAGATGCTGCCAATGAGAAGAACAGAAGTAAGGTAAGAGATATTTTAGGCTCATTTTTGTTTAAAGGTGATGAGGTGGAAAAGTATGTAAAAGTACTTTCCGGTGGAGAGCGAAACCGTTTGGCTTTGGCTAAAATGCTTTTGCAGCCCTTTAACGTATTGGTAATGGATGAGCCCACCAACCACTTGGATATTCAGTCTAAGAATGTGTTGAAGCAGGCACTACAGAATTTTGATGGTACGCTTGTTCTTGTGTCTCACGATAGGGACTTTCTTCAAGGGTTGACCAATAAGGTGTATGAGTTTAAGGACAAGAAAATTAAAGAGTACCTTGGTGATATAGATTATTACTTGGATCAACGCAAAGTTGAAGATTTTAGGGCAATTGAAAAAAAACAGGAAGATCAGAAGAAAAGTGTGGCACCAAAATCCGGTGCAAATGATTTTAAAGAGCAAAAGAAATTAAAATCTTTAAAAAACAGACTCAGCTCTGTAGAGTCGGATATTGCAAAGCTGGAAAAAGAGATTGTAGAAATAGACCATCAGTTAGTAATGGACTATGACAAAACCATTGCTTCTCCCAACTTTTTTGACGGGTATGAAAAGAAGAAAAAGCAGCTGGAAGATATGATGGGCAAGTGGGAGGAAATCACCTTGGAGCTAGAAAACTATTAGGTTTGGCTCTTAAAATAGGGGGCTTGAATTTTGCTCACAACAGATAATCGAGTTTTCACAACATTATAGAGCGGTTAATCGATAATTTTTGTTTTTCATCCTCGTTTAGGCTTATTTTTGTAAGGTAATTCTGTGAGAATTGCACCCAACCTTACTGTCAACCAAAAAAAATAAGTTAGTATATGAAAAGTCTATTGAGTTATTTAGTGCTTTTTTGCATAACCGTGCATGCGGTTTGGGCCGAAGTTCCAACTAAAGAAAGAGAATCTCTTGTTGAGCTTTATAAGGCCACCAATGGCGATGAATGGCAAAGAAAATGGAATCTTGATGCAGATATCTCAACTTGGGACGGCGTTAAGGTGAGGAACAATCATGTTGTAGAAATCAATCTTTTTAATAATAATCTACAAGGGGTTATACCGGCTAGTATTGGTGATCTTGAAAAGTTAGAATCTTTGAACCTGGCTTTTAACGGTATCACTGGAGAGCTGCCTAAAGAAATAACTTCACTAACTCGGTTAAGGGTTTTAAAGATTGAAATGAATCGTATAAAAGGAGAACTTCCTTTGGAATTGGGGAGAATGAGAAGCTTAATGGAGCTTACCGCTTTTAACAACTTTATTACCGGAAGCATTCCTGAAAGTATAGGGGACATTAAAAACCTTAAAGTATTGAACTTATCCAGTAACAGCTTAAAAGGAAACATTCCAAAAACTGTTGGTGGTTTAGCGCAGCTAGAAAGCTTGGGTCTTTTTGAGAATACGCTCGAAGGAAGTATACCTTCGGAAATAGGCGGACTTACAAAACTAAAGGAGCTTGTACTTGCCAACAATCAATTGGGAGGTGCGGTGCCGGAAGAGTTTGGTCAATTGGCAAGCTTAGAGGTGTTACAGATTCAGAATAACAAGTTTGATTCATTCAAAAACTTACAATCAATGGATGAAAAGCAATTTCTGGTATTTGATTATGATAAGGAAGATGATAAAATCGACTTTAAAAATGTAGAGTACGGCAGAACAAGAATGGCTGATACCAAATTTGAAGACGAAGAGTAGAAAATAGATTTCCATAATTTATAGTTAGTTTGGTTAAAGGGATGCGGATATGCATCCCTTTTTTTTATGGAAATTTTAAAAAAAGTAGTTTTAAGATACATTTAACTTACCTCGCTTAAACTATTAAATAGATTTGTAGTCCAACCAGCTGGCCAAATAGCCCCATATACTTATGAATACACGAAAGATTGTCCTCACCGTACTTGGCATTGTACTAATTATAGTCTCAGTTTATGCCGCAATTTCAATTGTAAATAGCAAAAGAACTCCCAGACCAAAACCAGAGAAAGTAGTTAAGACCGTTTTTACGGACACGGTTAAGAACGGAAACGTTTCTATTGTTATCCCCGCAAACGGTAATTTAAGGGCTAAACAAAGAGTAGAATTGTACGCTGAGGTTCAAGGTGTTTTTGTAAAGGGAAACAAATTATTTAAAGCAGGACAGGAGTATAGAGCAGGTGAAACTATCATTCGCATAGATGCTTCGGAGTATGCGGCAAGTGTACAATCGGCAAAAAGTAACTTATACAATTTAATTACTTCCATAATGCCGGATTTAAGATTGGATTATCCCGAGATATTTCCAAAGTGGCAAAAATATCTTACTGATTTTGATATGTCCAAAGGTACTCCCGCCTTACCTGAAATGACCGATGAAAAGGAAAAATACTTCATATCTGGCCGTGGTATACTTACCAATTACTACAATGTTAAGAATTTGGAACAGCGCCTGGCCAAGTATAGAATTTCTGCCCCGTTTGGAGGTATTCTTACCGAAGCTTTGGTAACTGAAGGTACACTGGTTAGATCCGGACAAAAGCTTGGAGAATTTATTAATACAGATGTTTATGAATTAGAAGTAGCTATAGGTAAAGACTATAGCGACCTTCTACAGGTAGGGGAGAAAGTAGAGTTGGTTAACTTGAACGGAACCAAAACATATACCGGAAAGGTAGCTCGTGTAAACGGAAGCGTAGATTTAACCTCCCAAACCATTAGGGCCTATATAGACGTAAAAGATGCAAACCTGAGAGAAGGTATGTATTTAGAGGCTAATCTAGATGCCAAACAAGAAGAAGATGCTATAGAAATAGATAGGGGGCTGCTGCTGGAGAACGATAAGATTTTTGTAGTACGCGATACCGTTCTTGACTTGGTAGACGTAAAACCAGTTTATTTCTCCGATAAGAAAGTTGTGCTGAAAGGAGTGCCGGACGGATTAACAATTGTTTCTAAACCTGTAGTAGGTGCCTATGCTGGTATGTTGGTAAAGGTTTTTGATGATAGTAACGCAAAAACCGCAAAGTAATGAGGAGTATAATTTCTTATTTTATAAAGTATCATGTAGCGGTTGATGTATTTGTACTTGCCTTTATGGTGTTTGGTATATTTGGTGCGCTTTCGCTCAAATCCAGTTATTTTCCACTTACCGATTCTAAGAACATCAATATAACTATTACTTACCCAGGAGCTTCTCCACAAGAAGTAGAGGAAGGTATTGTGCTCAAGATAGAAGATAACCTTAAAGGTTTGGAAGGTGTGGATAGGGTAACTTCCACGGCACGTGAAAATAGCGGTACCATCAACGTTGAAATATTAAAGGGGTATGATATTGACTTCATGCTTTTAGAAGTTAAGAATGCCGTAGATAGAGTGCCTTCTTTCCCCACAGGGATGGAGCCATTAATTGTTTCTAAATTGGAAGCGGTCAGGGAAACCATAACTTTTGCCATAAGCGGCGACCATATTCCATTGGCTACCTTAAAAGAGATTGGCAGACAGGTAGAGAATGAGTTGCGGACCATAGATGGTATTTCTCAAATAGAAATGAGCGGTTATCCGCTAGAGGAAATAGAAATAGCGGTTAATGAGAATAGCTTATTGGCGTATAATATTTCTTTTGCAGAGGTTTCCCAAGCAGTAGCCAATGCCAATATATTGGTTACAGGAGGTAATATTAAAACGGATGCGGAAGAGTATTTGATCCGGGCCAATAATAGGTCTTACTATGGTGATGAGCTTTCTAATATGATTATTAGGGCAGATGCTTCCGGTAGTGCGATCCGTTTAAAAGATGTAGCTATCATTCGGGATCGTTTTGAAGAGTCGCCCAATGCTTCTTATTTTGATGGTAACCTTTCCGTAAGTGCCTCCATTACCAGTACCAATACGGAAGACCTTTTGGGTTCTGCCGAAAAGGTGAAAGAGTATATAGAAGATTTCAACCATAAGAACAACAATGTACAGTTAAGTGTGGTAAGTGATCGTAGTATCACCTTGAACCAACGTACGGAATTGTTAACCGAGAATGCTATTGTGGGTATGATTTTGGTACTCATATTTTTATCGTTGTTCTTAAATACGCGTCTGGCTTTTTGGGTAGCTTTCGGTTTGCCTATTTCCTTTTTGGGGATGTTCGTTTTTGCTGGCTATTTTGATGTTACCATTAACGTATTGTCCCTTTTCGGTATGATTATCGTAATCGGTATTCTGGTGGATGACGGTATAGTAATCGCGGAGAATATTTATCAGCATTATGAAAAAGGGAAAACTCCTGTACAAGCTGCTATTGATGGTACTATGGAGGTTATACCACCAATTATTTCAGCAATTATAACTACCATACTGGCCTTTTCTATTTTCTTGTTCTTGGATGGTAGAATTGGGGAGATTTTTAGTGAGGTATCCGTAATTGTAATTCTCACGCTGGTCGTTTCCTTGGTAGAGGCATTAATTATACTACCGGCTCACTTGGCGCACTCCAAGGCGTTGAAACCTATGGATAAGGTGCCTAAAACGGCTATAGGTAGAGCTTTTGCCAAACTCCGGGTCATTAATGAAATGGGAGACCGTTTTATGGTTTGGATGCGAGATAATATGTATAGCCCTGCCTTGCGCTTTGGGCTGCGGTACAAAGTGCTGATGTTTGCACTGTTCGTTATGGGGCTGGTATTGACTTTAGGCTCTATAGGAGGAGGTGTTGTTAGAACGGCGTTCTTTCCAAGAATTGCAAGTGATAAGGTTTCCATAGACTTGCTAATGCCTAACGGGACTAACGAACAGGTAACGGATTCTATAATTTCTTTGATCGAAGAAAAATCGAAAATCGTAAACGAAGAACTTACGGAAAAATACTTAAAGGGTACAGGTAAGGTTCTTTTTGAAAATACAATTAAAAGAATCGGTCCTGGATCGTCTGCGGCCTCATTGGACATTAACCTTCTTCCAGGTGAAGAAAGACCGGATGCCATTGCTGCGGATATGGTTACCAATAGGCTACAAGAATTAGTGGGGCCTGTTATTGGGGTGGAAAGCCTTATTTATGGTTCCGGAGGTAATTTTGGTGGTAGCCCGGTATCCGTATCCTTATTAGGAAACAATATTGGGGAGTTAAAAGCGGCCAAAAAAGAACTTAAGGCAGTATTGGAAAACAATGCTCTGTTGAAAGATGTTGCGGATAATGATCCTGCCGGTATTAAGGAAATACGACTTCAGCTAAAGGAGAATGCCTACCTGTTAGGGCTTGACCTGCGAACGGTAATGAATCAGGTAAGAGCTGGTTTCTTTGGTTCTCAGGCACAACGTTTTCAAAGGGGACAAGATGAAATTAAAGTATGGGTTAGATATGATAGGGAAAACCGTTCTTCTATTACAGATTTGGATGAAATGCGTATTGTTACCCCAGATGGGAACAGGGTACCTTTAAATGAAATCGCTACATATATAATCGAAAGGGGAGATGTTGCTATAAATCACCTTGAAGGGCAACGGGAAATTCAAGTGTCTGCCGATATTAAGAACGAGAAAACAACGAGCGCAACAGATGTTATGAATGACATCCGTACGAACGTAATGCCAGAAATTCAGTCAAGATATCCTACGGTGACGGCTTCCTACGAAGGTCAGAACCGAGAGGCAAACAAAATGACGGACTCCATAACTGTTGTTGGGCTATCCGTTTTAATGTTGATTTACCTTACTATTGCATTTACATTTAGAAGTTTCAGTCAACCGTTATTGCTCCTTTTATTGGTGCCGTTCAGTTTAACGGCGGTAGCTTGGGGGCATTGGATACATGATTTCCCGGTGAATATTTTATCTATGTTGGGTATAATTGCTTTGATTGGTATTATGGTTAATGACGGACTCGTGCTCATTAGTAAATTTAACGGCAATCTCCGTGAAGGAATGAAATTTGACGATGCTATTTATGAGGCAGGTCGTTCCCGTTTTAGAGCAATTTTCTTGACATCAATAACTACTATTGCAGGTTTGGCGCCCCTGTTGTTGGAACGAAGTAGACAAGCACAGTTCTTGAAGCCTATGGCCATTTCCATTGCCTATGGTATCGCTTTTGCAACAGTGCTTACTTTATTGTTGTTACCCTTGTTCTTATCCTTTAGTAATAGGATTAAAGTGACTTCTAAATGGTTGAAAACCGGTGATGATATCTCTAAAGAAGAAGTTGAGCGTGCAATAAAGGAGCAAAAGGAAGAAGAAGCGCACTTACCGCCAAGTACGGTGAAAAAGATTAATGGAGCAACTCAAAAAAGCATTGAAACTTCTCAACCTGGCAAGATTGAAGATGCAGATACCAATTTATAGAAATTAGAGTAAGAATGATCAAAACATATATAGCTGCTTTCAGTTTTCTTTTACTAACGGTGGGCTTGTCCGCACAAGAAAAGAAACTATCAAAAGAAGAAGCGGTACGCTTAACCTTAGAAAACAACTTCGGAATACAAGTTGCGGGCAACCAAGTAAAAATAGCCGATAATAATCAGGGTATTCTTAATTCGGGCTATCTACCAAGTTTAACGGGTACGGCTGGGGCCAATTACAACGAATTAAACAGTACTACCGCCTATCCGGGCCAGTTTGAGTCTACGGGCGAACCAAGGGCGGATTTAGAAATTGACAATGCGGAGTCGCAATCCTATAATGGAGCACTGGCGCTTAACTATACGTTATTTGATGGTCTAGGCCGCTTGTACAATTACAAAAGGTTAAAAGAGCAATACCAGCTTACCGAACTACAAGCTAGGGAGACGATAGAAAATACATTGTTGCAGTTGTTCAGTGTCTATTTTGAAGTGGCCAGGCTTACGGAAAATGAAAATGTATTCAAACAAGCGCTAGAGATTTCTACGGATCGTATCACTAGGGCAGAGTATGCCTTTGAATATGGTCAGAATACAAAGTTGGATATTCTAAATGCCCAGGTAGATGTTACTAATGATAGCATCAACCTGCTGAATGCGAAACAACAATTGGCAAATACCAAGCGAGATCTGAACGTAATTGTTAACCAAAGTTTAAGTGAGAATTTTGAGGTCGATACGATAGTTCGTTTTGTGCCACGGTTGCAGTTAGATGAGCTAATTGGTGAAGCTAAGGTCCATAACGTTACTATTTTGCAAGCGGAGCGTAACTTGGCGATTAACGAATATGATATTAAGGTGAACCGTTCGGGCTACTTGCCTACTATCGGTTTAACAGGGTCTTACGGTTGGAATTTAAACCAGAGTGCCCCTAGTTCTTTCTTACCGGGTCAGGTTATACCAGGTAGTAATAGAACTAGTCTAACCTTAGGATTAGGCGCCAGCCTTACATGGAATCTTTTTGATGGCGGAAGAACTACAACCTTGGTCAAAAACTCGAAAATTGCGTACGAAAATCAAGAATTGGTGCAAGAGCAGGTAGAGGTAGAAGTAGATAGGGATATTCTCAATGCTTTGGCAACCTATGAAAACCGGTTGAACGTGTATCAGATTCAAGAACAGAATGTTATCACCAATCAGAATAACTTCGAAAGGTCAAAAGAACAGTTTCAATTGGGAAGAATCACCTCCATTGAGTTTCGTCAGGCGCAGATTAACCTTCTCAATGCACAGACCAATAAGAACTTGGCAAAGTATGATGCCAAACTTGCCGAACTTCAACTGTTGCAGCTTACAGGGCAGCTGCTTAATGTAGAGTTTTAAAATCAGGATAATCCCCAGAGGTCTTAAAAATAACTTTTCAGAATCCTCGTATTCTTTGCCATTGCTATAATTTCTTCGTAGTATAGTTTTTCTAAAATAGAGTTATATCATGTCGAAAATCGGTATTGGGATTATTGGAACGGGTTCAATTGTGCATACCTATGTAAAATGTCTTTCTGAGATGGAGGGTGTTGAGATAATCGGACTTTGTACAAAATCTGTGGATAGGGTAGAACAGGTGAAAACTGAATTCGGTCTACCTGTTTATAGTGATTATGTATCCTTTTTATCGCTTCCGGAAATTAATTTGGTATGTATTTGCAACGAGAGTGGCAAGCATAGTGAGGCGATTGAAGCCGCAGCGAAGGCTGGAAAACATATTTTATGCGAAAAACCGCTAGAAGTAACTACGGATAAAATAGATAGGCTCATCGCCTTATGTAAAAAACAGGAAGTGCTATTGGGCTGTGTACTTCAGAACCGATGCAGTGCCGATTACCGCCTTGTAGAAGATGCTGTAAAATCAGGTAAATTAGGTAAGTTATTGATGGGTAATGCTAGTATCAACTGGTATCGTTCCAAAGCGTATTATTCACAAAGCAATTGGCGGGGAACCATAGAACTAGATGGTGGCGCCGCTTTTATTAATCAAGGTATTCATACGATCGATTTGCTCATGAATCTTATGGGGCCTGCCGATTCGGTCTTCGCAAATGTGCAAACTAGGGTCCATAAAATAGAGGGAGAAGACGTAGGTGCGGCTCTGGTGAATTTTGGAAATGGAGCCATCGGTACGATTACTGCGGGTACGGCATTGGTTCCCGGGTATCCGGAGCGCATTGAAGTATATGGCGAGAAGGGAAGTATTATTATGGAAGGAGGAAAAATCATCGCATGGAATATTCAAGGTGAAGATGCTCCGGTTTTGGATACGAAAACATCAGGTAGCGGAGCTGCCGACCCCAAGGCCATTGGGCACCAAAACCATAAAATTGTACTTCAAGATATGGTAGAATCTATTCGTGAGAGTCGTAATCCTATGGTAGATGGTGTGGAGGCCCGAATATCCGTAGCATTAATCAATGCTATCTATCAATCTTCAAGAGAGAAAAAACAAGTGCAACTGTAGAATTAAAATATGTACGAACACTTTTTTCAATGTCCATATTGTTGGGAAGACATATCTATGCTTTTAGATCCTTCCATAAAAAAGCAGACCTACGTAGAAGATTGTGAGGTCTGCTGTAATCCTATTGAAATTACTCCCGAATTTCAGGAGAGCGAATTGATTGCTTTTAGTGCCCGTGATATTGAGCAGTAGAAAGCTTAGTCCATTTCTTTTATTTTTCCGCCAAAAACCTTGTCTCGATCAATAGTTTTTGGATTTCCGTAAATGTAGATAGAGCCACCGGCACGTACTTTGGCAGTTACTTTATCCGAAGCTTTTACATCTGCTCTACCACCGGCATTGACCACTACTGTAGTTTTGTCGGTATCAAGTTGTTTGTTGTAAATTTTACCACCTGTGTTTACCATCACTTCCTGCTGTGTGGCAGAACCGGTAAGCGTCACCTCACCTCCGGTGATAGATTTTGTATATAGGTCTTTGATGTTCACTTTAAGATCTATGTGCCCGCCTTCTTGGGTTTTGATTTCTACACGGCTCCCCTCAACGGTTTCATCGGAGCGAATTTTGGCATTTTCGTTTGAATCGATTAGGGAGAGGTCTTCGGTATAATATAAGGTTGCTTTGGCCTCGTTTCCGTCCAAAAAATTATCGAACTCCATTTTTATTTTTAGGAGGCCATTTTTGTTTGTGATTTTTATTTCATCTCTATCATCACCTGTAATTACAATCTTGTTTTCATTACTTTTTACAAGGGAGACGATGATACGGTCGTAGACCTTAAGCTCTGTGAATTTATCTAAATCCTTGGTGTTTTCTTTTTGTGCCAAAACACCTGCTGAAAAGAACAGGGCAAGGGCAAGGAATGTCAATTTTTTCATTTTTCAATTTTTTCTCGTGTCTGGTCAAAGATAAGCTATTTTCAATGATTCCGCCAGAGCCGTAAGGTCTATCAAGTAACGCTCCAATTTCTTTTGTGGCTATTTTAAACAAATTACGTAGGTGTTGTTATGCCATTGAGAATATGGCAGTTTAATGGTATTAGCTTTTGTCTATTATGAATAAAAAAAGCTATTTTTAGCAAAAGCATTATTTCAATGAAAATCCAGTTGACCAAAGTTACCTTATTTGCCTGTCTCGTTGGGGCGGTATTTCAATCTTGTAAATCTTCAAACACAGTAACCACTGTAGAAAAAACTACAGTAGAAACGACCGAGGAAAAAGTCGTAGAAAAAATACCTGCAGAAGCATCTGCGGAAACGTCAAACGGCTATACGGAAACCGTTCCCGAAACCGATAAGAGTTTTGATATGGTGCTTATTCCCGAAGGCTCTTTTACCATGGGAAGTCCAGAATCGGAAGCGAATAGAAAAGCGGATGAAGGCCCTCAAAAAGAGGTGGAGCTAGATGCTTTTTATATGGCAAAGCATGAGCTAACGTGGGATTTATTCGAGCTTTTCTTCAAACAGAACAAAGAACTTTTTGTGAAGCTAGATGATGACCGCGTGGTAAAAATAGATGCCATTACACGTCCTAGTCCACCTTATGAAGACCCTTCATACGGTATGGGAAAAGATGGTTTTCCTGCAGTGAGTATGTCTGCTTATTCCGCATTGGTGTATTGCAAATGGTTGAGTACGGTAACCGGTAAATTCTACCGCCTGCCAACGGAAGCTGAGTGGGAGTACGCTGCCAAAGCGGGAACGGAAAGTGCCTATAGTTTTGGAGATGATATCGCGGCCATTGGCGACTATGCGGTATATTACAAAAACTCGGAGAGCAAGTATGCTAAGGTAGGTTCTAAAAAACCAAATCCTTGGGGTTTGTATGATATGCACGGTAACGCCGCCGAGTGGACATTAGATGAATACAAAGAAGATGCCTATGCCACTACGGATAAGAAAAACCCGTGGGTAACACCGGCCGTTATTCACCCGCGATCTTACAGAGGTGGTTCTTGGGATGACGATGCCGATAAGCTTCGTTCGTCCGCACGAACGGCATCCAGTTTAAAACAACAGAAGCGTGATCCTCAGATTCCTAAGAGTTTTTGGTGGTTTACAGATTCCAATTATGTTGGTTTTAGATTGGTGAGCCCTAAGGTGCAACCTAGCGAAGAAGAGCAGAAACAATTCTGGCAGACGGTTCTAGATGAATAGCCATATTCCTAATTAACGTATTGAAACTTATAAAATGAAAAAAGCAGTTTTTCTAGTACTTTTTGTGAGCTTAACTTGGTTAGGCCAGGCGCAAGAATATGCACTTTCTGACGCCAGTAAAATGACCATTTCGGGCTCATCTACCGTTCATGATTGGGAAGTAGCGGCCAACACCGTGAATGCCACCTTAGAATACGATGGAACGGCCCCAAAGAAAATTAATTTGGAAGTGGCCGTAGAAGATATTAAAAGTGAGCGTGGTGCCGCGATGGATAAAAAAATGCACGAAGCCCTAAAAAAGGAGGAACACCCAAATGTTACTTTTAAACTTGTGGAGGTAAAGAATACATCTATTTTGGTAGGCACTTTAAATATTGCGGGAACGGAAAAGTCCGTAGAAATTCCGGTAACTATGGAAACAGTTTCTGACGGTCTTAAAATTACGGGACAAAAGAAATTGATATTACAAGATTACGGAATGGAGCCCCCAACGGCTATGTTCGGTCAGATTATTGTTGGTGATGAGGTAACCGTAAATTTCGATTTGACATTTTCAAAATAGTAAGTCTTTTATGGCACACGGATTTTTAATATATACTTGACTTTAATACCTTTTTACCTATGGATAGTCATCAAATAATTAAAAGTCTTGCCTTAAGATTTGCGCCTGATTTTGTAGAAATACGAAGGCACCTGCACCAAAATCCTGAACTGTCATTTCAAGAATATAATACCTGCGCTTATCTTAAAGAGCAGTTGTTATCGCTTGGAGTAACCGATATTGAATCGGTGGCAAGCACAGGGCTTCTGGCTACTATAAATGGAGATAAACCCGGTAAGACGGTGCTATTGCGTTCAGATATTGATGCCCTACCAATTCTTGAAGAAAATAAGATTGACTATGCTTCGGGAAACCCTGGGGTCATGCACGCCTGTGGCCATGATGCACATAGCGCTTCCCTTTTGTTGTGCTCCAAGATTCTTTTGGAGTTAAAAGGTGATTTCTCGGGAACTGTAAAACTGTTGTTTCAACCTGCAGAAGAATTGAGTCCGGGTGGGGCAATTAAAGTCATGCAGGAGAAAGCATATACTGACTTGGGGCGCATTCCCCACATTGGGCAACACGTACGGCCAGATATGCCGGTCGGAAAAGTAGGTTTTCGCTCTGGGAAATTTATGGCTAGTATGGACGAACTTTTTTTGACCATTAAAGGGAAGGGTGGTCATGCCGCCATGCCCGAAAAATTGATTGATCCGGTATTGATATCCTCACATATTATTGTTGCTGCGCAACAACTCGTTAGCCGTATGGCCGATCCCAAAGTACCTTCCGTACTTTCTTTTGGTAAGGTAATTGCCAACGGAGCTATAAATGTAATTCCGGACGAGGTAACCATCGAGGGTACGTTTAGGACTTTTGATGAAACCTGGCGAAAATCGGCATTGGAAAAACTGACTAAATTGGTTACGACTATGGCAGAGGCTATGGGCGGGAGCTGTGAACTTAAAATTAACCATGGGTATCCACATTTAAAAAATGAGGCGCTGTTAACGGAGGATTTACGTAGCCACGCACAAGCATATTTGGGAGAAGAAAAGGTAGAAGAACTAGACCAATGGATGGCAGCGGAAGATTTCGCATACTACAGCCAGCAGCATCCGGCTTGTTTCTATATGCTGGGTGTGGGCAATGTTGAAAAAAATATTCAATCTGGACTTCATACCCCCACTTTTAATATTGATGAATCTGCCTTGGAAATTGGCGGCGGACTCATGGCTTGGCTTGCCATCAAAACACTTTCCGTATAACCTATTTTTAGATTAATTCTTTTCTGCGGTATTACTGTAATCGGATGCTAAAAAGTGTCGAACTCACATAAAACGGGCTGTTGTATTCAAAAAATGATAAAGAATAACTAAAAAGTGCAACTCTTTCAGTTGTGCACCCTGTGGCAATCTGCTACTTTTAAGGAATCACATGAAGTGTAAAATGTACGATTCCGAAAATGAAATATAAGGTAGTTATTTTAGCAGTTTTGGCAGGTTTGATTGGATTCCTTTTTATGTACAAGAAAGGAGTATTCCAAACGGAAACGAATGCGTATGCAGATATGAAACTTCCAGAGACGGTAGATTATAATTTTCATATCAAACCCATCCTTTCCGATAATTGTTATACCTGCCATGGTCCGGATGCCAACAAAAGAAAGGCCGGTTTACGGTTGGATATTGAGGAAGCCGCTTTTTCTGAATTGAAAGAAAAACCGGGCCACTTTCCTATTGTATCTAAAAATTTAAAGAAAAGTGAGGTATATAAGGTTATCGTCTCCGATGATGATGACATTCTGATGCCCCCAGTAGATTCGCAATTGGCTTTGAATTCCTATGAGAAGAAACTCATTAAAAAATGGATAGAACAGGGTGCTAAATTTGAAAAACACTGGGCGTATATCTCCCCGGAAAAAGATAAACTTCCAGTAACCGAAAATACAGAGTGGGCGCAGAATGAAATAGATGGGTTCATTCTGGGTAAATTAGAGGATAAGGGACTTTCGCCTTCCGAAAAAGCACCCATAGAAACACTCATACGCAGAATAAGTCTGGATTTAACAGGCTTACCTCCGCTTCCCGAACAGGTAGATAAGTTAATTGCCAAAGGCGATATTGATGAAATTATAGACACCTTTTTAGCGTTGCCCGCTTATGGTGAGCGTATGACGCAATCTTGGTTGGATGTAGCACGTTATGCGGATTCTCACGGATATCAAGATGATAGTTACCGTACCATGTGGCCGTGGCGTGATTGGGTGATTCATGCCTTCAACGAAAATTTACCTTATGATGAGTTTCTGACCTGGCAATTGGCGGGAGACCTTTTGCCCAATGCTACCAAAGAACAGATTCTGGCTACGGGTTTCAATCGAAATCATCCAATAACTCAAGAAGGGGGTATTGTACAAGAAGAATATCGTACCAATTACGTTTTGGATCGCACTAATACGCTAGGAAAGGGAATTTTGGGTATTACTTTGGAATGTGCGCAGTGCCATGACCATAAATACGATGCCATTTCTCAGGCCAATTATTTTGAGATGTTCGCTTTTTTTAACCAAGTGGATGAAAAGGGGCTGCAGATGACCGCTCCTCCGGCAGCAAAACTTAGGTATTTTGCAGATCCACCTTATATCAAAATTTCAAAAGAAGAAACGGAAAATGTGCTTTCGTTCATTAATATGGATAGTCTTCCGGAAATCAATGTGATGGTGATGAACGATTCGGCACCAAAGACCACCTATATTTTAAATAGGGGACAATATGACCAGCCAGCAGATTCTGTGAGTCCAAAAACACCCGAAGCTATTTTTTCTTTCTCCGATAATTTGCCTAAAAACAGATTAGGTCTTGCCCAGTGGCTTACGGATAGTAAAAACCCGCTTACGGCGCGGGTGTATGTCAATCGTATTTGGGCCATGTTATTTGGTAAGGGGTTAGTGGAAACCGCTGGGGATTTTGGTGTTCAGGGGAGCCTTCCTACACATCCCGGGTTGTTAGATTGGTTGGCGGTAGATTTTATGGAGCACAGATGGGACACCAAGTATTTGCTTAAGAAAATAATGCAATCCGCTACCTACCAACAGAAATCGGAATTACGACCGGAAATCAAAAAAGCGGACCCTGAAAATAAATTGTTGGCACGTGCACCTCGTTTTAGAATGAGTGGCGAAATGATTAGAGATTATATTTTGACCACCAGCGGATTGCTCAATCCGGAGTTGGGTGGCCCCAGTGTAAAACCTTACCAACCTGCTGGTTTGTGGGAAGAAACGAATGCCGGTGGTAACCGGGGAATATTAACGAAATACATTCCCGATCAAGGCGAAGATTTATACCGTCGTTCTCTGTATACATTTTGGAAGCGCACATTACCACCGCCCAATATGACCATTTTTGATGCGCCCACCCGCGACTTTTCGGAAGTGAAAAGGCAAAAAACTAATACGCCCTTACAGGCATTGGTGCTGCAGAATGATGTACAGGTATTGGAAGCGGCAAGAGTTTTGGCACAACGGAGTATTAAGCAACAACCGGACAATCCCAAGTTGGTCGAAGACCTATTTAAACGCATTTTGGTCCGTAGTCCCCGTAAAGAAGAACTATTGACGTTGAATACCTATTATCACAGTGCACTTGATCAGTATACAAACGATTTAGAGAGTGCTGAGAAATTGTTGGCCGCAGGCGATTACGAACAGATAGACGTACACCCTGCAAAAGCAGCGGCATTGATGTTGACTGCTCAAGTTATTTACAATTTAGACGAAACCATTACAAAAGAATAAGGCTATGAAAGAGGAGAAAAAAAACAATGAAAATCCGTTAAAAGTAAACAGGCGTCATTTCTTTTCACAATTGAGCGTGGGTATTGGTTCCCTGGCCTTGGGGTCATTACTGATTCCTGATCTGTTTAAAGGCGGAGGTGCACAACCTTTGGCACAGCAACCGCTGGGTATTCCTCATTTTGCTCCCAAGGCAAAACGTGTTATCTATCTTTTTCAAGCGGGTGGCCCCTCGCAATTTGAGAGTTTTGATTACAAGCCTACATTGAAGAAACGCATGGGTGAAGATTTGCCCGAATCCATAAGAAACGGACAGCGGTTAACGGGTATGACATCCGGGCAAGATAAGTTTCCGTTGATGCCATCGGCCACTAATTTCAAACAGCATGGTCAGAGTGGGGCTTGGGTCAGTGACTATTTTCCCCATATTGCCAAAATTGCGGATGAGATTACCGTGGTAAAAAGCATGCATACGGATGCTATCAACCATGATCCGGCCATTACCTTCTTTCAAACGGGAAGTCAGATTTCCGGGCGCCCCAGTATGGGCTCGTGGATGAGTTACGGCCTTGGTAGTGAAAATAAAAACTTGCCCTCTTTTGTGGTTTTGACCTCTAGGGGAAAGGGCAACAGTCAAGGTTTGTATTCCAAATTATGGTCTAGTGGATTTTTAGATTCCAAACACCAAGGGGTTCTGTTGCGCTCGGGTAAAGACCCTGTTCTGTATTTGAATGACCCTGACGGAATCTCAAGATCGGATAAGCGCCATTTGTTGAACGAAGTCTCTCAATTGAACAAAATGCATCATGTGGAAACAGGTGATGACGAAATAGAATCGCGTATTGCGCAATATGAAATGGCATACCGCATGCAAATGTCCGTACCCGATGTAATGGACGTTTCAAAAGAACCGGAATCTATTGTAAAGTTGTACGGGGAGGATTGTCAAGTGCCGGGCACCTATGCTGCAAATGCTTTACAGGCAAGAAGGTTGGCAGAAAACGGAGTTCGCTTTATACAACTGTATCACCAAGGATGGGATCAACACGGTAATTTGCCCAATGCCATGGCGGGGCAGGCGAAAGATGTAGATCAAGCTTCCGCAGCGTTAGTCATGGATTTGAAGCAAAGGGGCATGTTAGAGGATACGTTGGTAGTTTGGGGCGGTGAATTTGGAAGGACGAACTTCTGCCAAGGTAAGTTTGATCCAAAAGATTTTGGTCGTGATCACCACCCACGTGCGTTCAGTATTTGGATGGCTGGAGGAGGTATCAAGCCAGGTCTCAATTATGGTAAGACTGATGAGTTTGGATATAATATTGTTGAAAATCCGGTGCACGTGCATGATTTTCATGCCACCTTAATGCATGCCATGGGATTGGACCACGAGCAAATGACCTATAAATATCAAGGAAGACGTTTCCGATTGACCGATGTTGCCGGGAATGTAATCAAAGACCTATTAGCATAACCAATGACCCGTATTCTGAAAAACCGTTGGGTAGACTATGCCATTTTGGGGCTATCCGTATTTCTTATTTTTTGTTTGATTTTCGATTCGTATATAGAGTTGCCAAATCTTGTGGCGTGGCTGGGGCGTTGGCATCCATTGATTCTCCATTTTCCGATTGTACTTCTGTTGATCGCTGTTTTTTTAGGGCTAACAGGAAAAAAAGTTCCGGACGAATTACTCGTAGTTGCGGTGCTCTCGGCTTTAGTGACTGCTGTTTCCGGGTTTTTCCTAGGAAAGGAAACCCTGGTAAAAGGAGATTTGCTCTTTTGGCACCAATGGCTGGGTGGAGGTGTGGCCTTAGTAGCTTCCCTTTGGTATGTTCTGGCGAATAGAGGATTGAGCGGTACGATGTATACGAAGGTGCTTCAAGTTGTCATGGTCGGTTTGGTGGCGGTTACGGGGCACTATGGCGGAATGGTCACCCATGGGGAGGAATTTTTAGCACTTCCCACAAACAAAAAAGAAAAAGAGATTCCAGAAAATCCTGTGATTTATGCGGATGTAGTAACCACAATTTTAGAGGATAAATGTGTGTCATGCCACAATCCCAATAAAAAGAAGGGCGAACTACTCATGACCAATTTAGAAGAGTTGCTAAAAGGAGGGGAGAGCGGTCAGACGCTTATTCCTGGGGACCCCATAAAAAGTCAGCTAATCAGTAGATTGCACCTTCCGGCGGAAGACGAAGAACATATGCCACCGGAAGGCAAAGCACCGTTGACCCAAAGTGAAATAGAGATTTTGGAAAGATGGGTGGCTTTGGGCGCTTCGGATACCCTTAGATTTGACCAATTACCGGAAAGTGAACCTTTGGTAGCACTCATAAAAGGTTTGAAAGAAGGGGATGCCGAATCAAAATGGGCCAGTCTTCCCGTTGTGGCGGATAGTACAATAAAGAATTTATCGAACGATTATCTCACCATAGAGCGAATGGCAGCGAATTCCAACGCTTTAAGTATTGATGTGTTTTCGCCGCCCGAGTATACTGCGGCACCTATTATTGCCATGGAGCGTATTGCGGCTAACATTGTGGAACTCGATTTAAGTGGGTTGCCCATTGGTTCAGCGGAAATGGATTTCGTAGCCAGATGTCAAAATCTGGAATGGCTCGAAGTGGATAAAACTCCTGTTACCGATGCAGAGGTGGAAAAACTAACGGCATTAAAAAACCTTCGGCTTTTAAAAATTTATGAAACCCCGGTAACGGACAAAAGCATATCTGTTTTTAAGCAATTGGGAAGTTTAAAAAGTCTGTATGTATGGAAAACGGAACTGTCTAACGAAGCCCTCGAGAGCTTAAAGAGCGAAAATTCAGGCCTCGCCATTAATTACGGAATCAATCCTGAAATTGAGACCTTTTTTGTGGCCAGTGATTCTGTTGCAATAGCCAAGTAAAGGTTTGTGCGGTTAATACTTCCTGTATCAGGCCATAAGGGGGCGTTATCAATGGAACAGCGTAGTATTCTTTAATTATTAAGTAACTTTAGAGCTATAGGTAAACTTGAAATACCTCTAGCTATGAAAACAAAATCCTATATTCTCATACTCTTTCTGTTAATGGCGGGCTTCGTTCTCGCATCTATGTATACCCCTTCGGAAAGTGATTATGTTTCTGTTCCTCCTTCAAAAAAAAATAGCGAAACTCCTTCTGATATAGCTTTTCATAAAATGATGGATGTGTTGACGCACCCGCGCTGCGTTAACTGCCACCCGAACGATCATGTGCCCAAACAGGGGATTGAGGGCGACCCTCACGACTTTGGGATGAGTAGGGGAGAAAACAATCTCGGCTTTGAAGCCACAAAATGCACCACTTGCCATCAGACGGAAAACAATCCATATTCCGGGGTTCCTGGGGCACCACATTGGTCATTGGCTCCGCATTCTATGCAATGGCAGGGGCTGGATAGATTTGAAATTGCAGCCTCCATGATGGATACGGGACGTAATGGCGGCCGTACGCCCGAGGATATTCTACATCATTTAACCGAAGACAAATTGGTGTTATGGGCTTTTCATCCAGGAGTTGATGCCAAAGGGGAACCTCGTGAAGTGCCTCCGGTATCTAAAGAAGAATATATAAAAGCCGTGGAAGCATGGTTCGAAAACGGACATGTCATTCCATCCAAATAAAAGAAAAAAATCGACTATGAAAATTTCAATGCAGGTCAATGGGCAGTCGCATGTTGTTGAACTTACGGATGAGTATACCCCTTTGCTGTGGGTTATCCGAGATATGCTGGGATTGAAAGGCACCAAGTTTGGCTGTGGAAAAGCGGCCTGTGGAGCATGTACGCTCCATGTAGATGGCGAAGCGGTTCGGTCCTGTTCCTATCCCGTAAAATTTGCGGAGGGAAAAGAAATCACGACTATTGAAGGATTGGGAGATGCCACAAATCCGCATCCCGTACAACAGGCCTGGATAGAGGAAATTGTGCCACAATGCGGCTATTGCCAGCCGGGTTTTATGATGGCTACGGCCGCATTATTGGATAAAATTCCAAATCCAACAAACCAAGATATAGATGATAATATCATAAACGTTTGTAGATGCGGAACGTATTATAGAATGCGTAAAGCCATTCACCTTGCTGCCGAAAAGCAGAGTACTTTAAAAACAGACAGCGAACCTACAAATTCTTAGATGATGACAGAGAACGAATCCTCAGGAAATAAGAAAGTATCAAGGCGAAAGTTTTTGGTACGTGGCGGTTTAGGTACGGTGGGCGTATTGGCCGTAGGAACCTATTTATTCAGAAATCCGATCAGAAGGGCTGTTTTGGAGAAGGTAAATTCAATGGATATTGAATATTTAGGAAGCACGGATAATCCCATGTTATGGTTTGAGTTGGGCCCGGCCAATGAAATCATTCTACATTCACCAAAAATAGAAATGGGGCAAGGTACGTTTACGGGATTGGCACAAATGGCTGCGGATGAACTGGAAGTTCCTTTTCAGAATGTAAAAGTTGTACATGCCACTACGGATACAGGAAATATTGACCAGTTCAGTACGGGAGGGAGCACGTCTATTTCAGGACTTTGGCAACCGTTACGGGAATTGGCGGCCACTTTTCGGGAAATGCTGAAGCTTAAAGGGGCGGAGAAATTAGGGGTTCCCGTGTCCGAAGTCACCGCAGTAGACGGTATAGTTTCGGGAAATGGAAAAAGCCTTTCCTATTCGGAAATTGCAGAAGGAGTAACCAGTTGGACCATTCCGGATACTCCTGTTTTAAAAAATAGAGATACCTATCGCTTTGTTGGAAAACCTTTGCCACGCGTAGATTTAGAGGATAAGGTCTATGGCTCGCCTATGTTCGGTTTGGATGCCGAAATGCCAAATATGGTGTTTGGGGCAGTAGTTCGACCTTCAAAAATAGGAGCAAAATATATCAGTGCCACCGCGGATAAGGCCGAAAAAATGCCCGGAGTCATTAAAATTGTCAAGGAAGATGATTTTGTTGCCGTAGTTGCGGAATCGTATATCGAAGCCGAAAATGCCAAACAAGCAATTGAGGTGGTCTGGGAAACCCCGGATAATTTACAGCAAGAGGAGATAGTGGCTATGATGACGGTGGGAAACGGAAACTCCAGTATTATTCAAAAACAGGGCGATGCTTTGGAAGGGGATGCCGTTGTGCAGATGGAATTTAGAAGTCCCATTGGTGCACACGCCCAGATAGAACCCAATGGTGTGGTCGCATCCGTTGTAGATGAGAAGGCAACGATTATGATTTCTACCCAGGTCATTGGTATTACGCGTAAAGAGGTAGCCTCCCGTTTGGGATGGGATGAAGAGCAGGTAAATGTGATTCCCACCTATCTAGGTGGTGGTTTTGGAAGACGACTGCATACGCCCCATGCGGTTCAGGCAGCGGTGATGTCCAAAGCTGTGGGCAAACCTGTAAAGTACGTTTTTAGTCGGGAAGAAGAATTTCAGCATGATATGTTCCGTCCGCCTACCCATCATATTGTAAAAGGAAGTCTGAACGAGGAGGGTTTATTAAGCGGACTCGAACATCATTTTGTGAGTGGGGATGTGGGTAATAATTCGGCATTGATACCTAATGTGGTACCCACTATTTTGGGTGCGGATGTGGGAGCTATTAGAGGTGCATTTATTCAGTATACAGCCGTACCCAATCATAGGTCTGTGTATTGGCATGTAGATTTGCCTTTTGCTACCAGTTGGTGGCGTAGTTTAGGTTTATTGGCCAATACCTTTGCCATAGAAAGTTTTGTAGATGAGATGGCGCTGAAAGCAGAAAAGAATGCCATAGAATTCCGTTTGGCACATATTGGCGATGATGAAGCAGGGAAACGCTTAAAAAATGTAATCCGTACCGCAGGTGAGAAATCGGGATATTCCGAAGAAATCAAAGCGAATAGAGCTATGGGATTTGCAGCCTCGGTAGATGCGGGCACACCTTGTGCGCATGTGGTTGAGGTTTCCGTAACGGATAACGAAATAAAAGTCCATAAAGTTACGGTAGTTTTAGACCCTGGCCTTGCTGTAAACCCGGATCAGGTTAGGGCGCAATGCGAAGGCTGCGTTATTATGGGCATGAGTGCGGTACTGTTCGAGCAAATGAAAGTGGTGGACGGCTCTTTGACCCCTACGATTTACGGACCCTATGAAATGGCATTAATGAAACATGCGCCCAAAGAAATAGAAGTGGTATTGCTTCAAGGCAAAGATACACCGGGCCCTGTGGGCGAACCGCCATTGGGACCCATTGGTGCGGCGATTGCCAATGCCGTAAAAAGACTAACGGGCAAACGTCTGCAATCCATGCCCCTAAAATTGACATAAATTAAAACCTAAAAAAGGCTTCCAGTTGGTTGGAAGCCTTTTTAAACTTTAGTGCTTCTCTTGTTCTTTAGCTTTTTCCTAGATCACAAGACCGGTGGTCTTGCATCTTTCCATAAAACAAAGAACCACGCCGAAATGGGCGTGGTTTCTAACTTAAAGTGATGGCACTAGGATTACCTTTCGGTGTTCCTAGGCGGCTCAATGTTGCAAATTGTAAACCACGAGCTAGCGCTCTGGTTCTTCATCTTATTCCAAGATCACAAGACCGGTGGTCTTGCATCTTTCCATAAAACAAAGAACCACGCCGAAATGGGCGTGGTTTCTTAATTTAAAGTGATGGCACTAGGATTCGAACCTAGGACCGTCATTTAAGTTTTAAAAATCATCAATTTTCACTCAATTGAAGATAGTAGCGGGTACCTTTCAACGCTCCTGTTTTATACAGGGCACCTATATCGATTAAGTGTTTTAAATCCCTTGTAGCTGTGGAAGCAGAGGTTCCGGCAATGCGGGTGTAGTTGTCGGCACTTAAGCCTCCTTTGAATCCCGTATGACCCTCTTCAAAAACACGACGTATTACTTTAAGTTGCCGTTTATTCATTTGGTTTGAAAAGCGGTCAAAATAATGTGCTTTTTGAATCAAAAAGTCGATAACTTTTAAGGTGTTCTCTTGGGCATCTAAAATGGTTTGACCAAAATAAACAAGCCAATCCGTCAACTCGCATTTGCGATTATGTTTTTCTAAAGTCCCATAATATTCTTTTTTCTTCGCCTCTATCATTTGGGACAGAGAAATTAAAGCAGGACGTTGTATACTTTGAGAAATTGATTTTTCAGCTATGGCACGTCCAATGCGGCCATTACCATCTTCAAAAGGGTGGATGGTCACAAAATAAAAATGAGCAATACCAGCTTTTGCTAAAGGCGATATTGATTTGTTGTCTATAGTATGAACCGTATTGAACCATATAACAAATTCATCCATTTCAGAGCGTATTACTTTGGATGGAGGCGCCTCAAAATGAACGGTGGGCCTATCTAGTCGCCCTGAGACAATCTGCATAGGGTCCTCATGGGTGCGGTATCGTCCTGTATCTACCAAATCCCTTCTACCACTGGTTAACATGTTGTGCCATTGGAACATTTGTTTATGGGACAGTGGCTGATTATAGGTTTTATATAGGTCGACCATCATTTCAGAAACCCCAAATTCGGCAGGGGGTAATTTTCGTTTGGTAGACTCAAGCCCCAAATTCTTTTTGATAGATTCCTGTATACTAGCTATATTGAGAAACTCGCCTTCAATTTCAGAAGTTTTTAAGGCTTCATCGGAAAGTATTTGAATTAAAAGCTGGTCTTTTTCTTCTTGTTTTATATGTTTAAAAGCCCCTAGGGCTACCCCATTTTTTTGTAAAAAATTGCGTTCTAACGCTTCAATAGCCTCTTTTTTAAAGGTAAAATGAGGCCATTCTTTTGTTTGCCAATTCCATTTTTGATGTCCCATGAGCTATAACTTTGCTTTTTATAGCTCAAATTTAGTCAAATTTTGAGCTATATATTAGGTATTTACTGCTCAAATATAGATACTATATTGGATTATAGTGTTTTAGGGTTCGTAATTTTGATTTAACCGCTGATTTTTCACTTTACAGCTATTTAATGAGTTCTTATAGTCTTTCTCCACAACCTTAAGGCTTTATCCATCACAAGACTGCTGGTCTTGCAGCTTTCCATAAAACAAAGAACCACGCCGAAATGGGCGTGGTTTCTAACTTAAAGTGATATGGCACTAGGATTACCTTTCGGTATTCCTAGGCGGCTCAATGTTGCAAATTGCAAACCACGAGCTAGCGCTCTGGTTCTTCGTCTTATTCCAAGATCACAAGACCGGTGTTCTTGCACCTTTCCATAAAACAAAGAACCACGCCGAAATGGGCGTGGTTTCTTAATTTAAAGTGATGGCACTAGGATTCGAACCTAGGACCGCCTGCTTAGAAGGCAGGTGCTCTATCCAGCTGAGCTATGCCACCATTTTTAAAGCGGTGCAAAGATATATTTTTTTCTAGAAAAAGACCCTTATAGAGTTTAAAAAATGGATTTTCTATTTAAAAAAATAGGATAACAAGATGTAAATCTTTAATATTTAATGAGTTGACTGTTTTTTAAGAGAGTCCATACTATTTGTAAACAGCGGTTTATTCGGAGCTTTCTAGTTTAGATTCCATTAGTTTTTGGCGTATGATCTCAAATTCCCTATTGAGCTCATGCTCATCTATAGGTTTTTTAAGAATGTGTAACGGCTCGGTTTTTTTGGCGTTCTCCAAAGTGCTGTAATCTGAATTTCCCGTAATGTAAACAAACGGAATATTATATTTTTCCTTTAGGATAGCTGCGGTTTCAATTCCATTTATACCTCCGGAAAGGCCTATGTCCAATAGCACTACGTTGGGCATATAGTGTTCTGCAATAGAAAGCGCGTCTTCTCCGTTGTCTGCCGTTCTAACGTGTGTATCGCCCACATTGGTGATAATGTGCTCTATGAACATCTGAATGATTAGGTTGTCTTCTACAATTAGGACTTTTAGTTTCATAGCGTCAGGATATCTGTTCAATTTCTTGAAACGTTATTATATAGTGCGTGCCGTTCTCGGTATTATCTTTTTCAATTGTTCCTTTTAGTTGTAGGGTTAACATATGAATTAATTTCAGTCCCAAAGATTTGGTGTTTCTAAAATCGATTTCATCTGAAAAGCCAGTTCCGTTATCGCCAATATGCAAAAGGAAGTTGGGGTATTTCAATTTTTCAAACTTTATAGAAATGGTTCCCTCGTCCTTGTTTTTGAATCCATATTTTAAGGAATTGGTAATGATTTCATTTACCATAAGCCCAAGCGGAACCGAGGTGTCTAGGTTCAGATGCAATTCTTCTGCTTCAATATGTAAATCAATTTTTTTGTCGGACCCCTTCATAGAAGCTATTAAGGTCGTTGCCAATTGTTTTACATAGTCCCCATAGTTTATGCGGCTAAGGTCTTTGGAGCGGTACAGCATTTCATGAATGATGGCCATAGAGTTAATGCGGTACTGACTGTACCTAAAAAGCCCTTTAATTTTATCGTCTTTTATAAAACTGGATTGTAAGCTCAACAAACTGGTAATGACCTGTAAGTTGTTTTTCACCCTATGGTGGATCTCTTTTAAAAGGGTATCGCGCTCATTCAAACGGCTTTTTATAGTTTGGTTTAATGAATCTATGTAGGTGTTCTTTTTATAAAGCATGTAAATGATACACAGGAACAGTATAATTCCAATGGTTAAAATGGCTGCCGTGGTATAGTTGGATTTTTTATAATCTGCCATTTGTTGGCGTATGGAAGCAATATCCGGCTTGGTGTACAATGTCCAAGTTTGATTTCCTTCTAGACTGACTTTCCTTTTTACATATAAAGCATCTCCGTAGCGATCTCTTTTTGATAGGTTCAATTTAGAGGGGGCATAGAGGGTTTCGTTATCGCCGCTATAAAACACCACTTTTTTGGAATTTAGAAAGCCAATATCCTGCCCCTTAAAATTCTCAAGCCAATTTTTGGCGTTTAGGTTTAGGCCAACAATACCATATAGTTCCTTATCTATATAAATCGGGGTGAAAAAACGAACCGTGGGTCTATGTGGAAGTTCAATAGTGTCATTTTCAATATTCAGGTTCATATTACTAATATGAACATCGCCTTTAGCTAGCTTTAAGGTCTTTTTAAAATAATCTCGATTTCCCTTAAATTGAAAGGTAGAGGCAACCGTACTGTCTTTGTTTTCTATCCGTATGACCTCCATTCCCTTTAAATCAATAAAGCGGGCCTGAAAATAATTGCTGTCGGTATTCAGAAAATGCCTGAGCTTTTTCTGGGTAACCTCTAAGGGTACATCTGTTTTAAGGTCTAACTCTACTAATTTACTTAGAAAAGTGACATTTTTCTTGCTGATATTATATAGTTCGAAAAGGCGCGATTCAGCATCTTTCAGCTTATTCTTGGCCTTGATCTCTTCAACTAACGTAATATTTTTGTGAAAAAGCTCAATACGCTGAAGCGAAAGATTCCATATGATAATACAGGTAATCAAGAATAAGATGGCCGATGTGATGATTAATTTTTTCCCCATCAATAGCTAATTATTCTCGTATTTTGTGTGGTATGCTATCAAAATTACGAATGTTAATAAGTGGTTTGGTCTTTTAAATATACCGCTATTTGCAAGCACTTTGGTGTTAAGGAGAAGTTAAAAATGTAGTCTTTTTACTACTTTTCGGTTTTAAAGTTAACAATTGGTCTGGTTGTGCTCCTATACGTCTGATTATCAAAAATCTAATTTAAGGGAAAGTAGGGTCTCTTGTTAATAAAATATACAGGATACTATTCAATATCCAATAAAATATCTAGGATAAGAATGGCGGCTTCCGTAATTTTTGTGCCCGGCCCAAATACGGCAATAGCACCGCTTTCAAATAAATAGGAATAATCCTGCTTGGGAATAACCCCGCCAACCACCACCATAATATCATCCCGGCCCTGATTTTTTAGTTCTGAAATAACTTCGGGCACCAAGGTCTTGTGTCCCCCGGCCAAAGAAGAGATACCTAAAATGTGCACATCATTCTCTACGGCTTGTTTGGCTACTTCTGCAGGAGTTTGGAACAGCGGACCAATATCTACGTCAAAACCTAAATCCGCATAGCCCGTTGCAATTACTTTGGCTCCACGGTCATGTCCATCTTGCCCCATTTTTGCTACCAAAATACGGGGGCGTCTTCCTTCTTGTGCGGCAAACTGGTCTGAAAGCTCACATGCCTTTTTAAAACTACCGTCTTCTTTAATTTCCTTTGAATACACGCCTGAAATAGATTGAATAGTTGCTCTGTACCTGCCAAAAACCGTTTCTAGGGCGCTACTTATTTCGCCTAAAGTAGCACGGTGTCTAGCAGCTTCTACTGCTAAAGCTAATAAATTTTCATCTGTAGTCGTATCTATTGAGTCGGTCATTTTTTGATGTGCGGCAGCGGTAAGTGCGTTAAGTGCATGCGCTACTTTTTCATCGTTCCGTTCCTGTTTTATGTGTTGAAGGCGCGCCAGTTGCTTTTTGCGTACCGCATTATTATCCACCTCTAAAATTTGAAGTCCGTCTTCCTCTTCCGTTTGGTATTTGTTTACGCCAACAATACTATCTTGACCGCTATCTATCCGTGCCTGTTTTTTTGCTGCCGTTTCTTCAATGCGCATTTTGGGTATGCCCATTTCTATGGCTTTGGTCATACCGCCCATCTCCTCAATTTCTTCAATAAGCTCCCAAGCTTTGTGGGCTAGGTCTTCCGTTAGTTTTTCCACATAAAAACTACCAGCCCAAGGGTCTACTGTTTTTGTGATTTTTGTTTCTTCTCTCAGATATAGCTGAGTGTTGCGGGCAATACGTGCGGAGAAATCTGTGGGCAGCGCAATGGCTTCGTCCAGCGCATTGGTATGTAAACTTTGGGTGCCTCCCAATACGGCGGATAGGGCTTCAATAGTAGTACGTGCCACATTATTGAACGGGTCCTGTGCCGTAAGACTCCATCCGCTGGTCTGGCAGTGCGTGCGGAGCGACATGGATTTGTTGCTCTTTGGATGGAACTGTTTTACCAGTTTTGCCCATAGCATTCGCCCTGCACGCAGTTTGGCAATTTCCGTAAAATGGTCCATGCCAATTCCCCAAAAGAAAGAAAGCCTAGGTGCGAAACTATCAATGTCAAGTCCCGCTTTTAGACCTGTACGAATGTATTCCAGTCCATCGGCTAAGGTATAGGCCAGTTCCAGCTCTGCCGTGGCACCCGCTTCGTGCATATGATATCCTGAAATGCTGATACTATTGAATTTGGGCATATGTTCGCTCGTATATCGAAAAATATCCGAAATAATAGCCATGGAAGGCGCAGGTGGGTAGATATAAGTATTACGCACCATAAATTCCTTTAAAATATCATTCTGTATGGTACCTGTCAGTTCATTTAGGGAAACGCCTTGTTCTTCCGCGGCAACAATATAAAAAGCCATAATGGGAAGCACGGCCCCGTTCATGGTCATGGAAACGGACATCTCATTCAACGGAATACCATCAAAGAGAATCTTCATGTCCTCTACCGTGTCTATGGCCACACCAGCTTTGCCTACATCGCCCACCACACGTTCATGGTCACTGTCATACCCACGATGTGTGGCCAGGTCAAAGGCAATGGAAAGTCCTTTTTGACCTGCTTTTAGGTTTCTTCGGTAAAAGGCATTGCTCTCTTCCGCGGTAGAGAATCCCGCATATTGTCTTATGGTCCACGGGCGTTGTACATACATAGTACTGTACGGGCCACGTAAAAAAGGAGGTCTTCCGGCAGCAAAGTTCAGGTGCTCAAAATTTTCCTCATTTAGCAAGGTGTCCGGCTGTACCGCAGATTTATTAAAGGCGATATGTTGAATGTCTTTTCTCATATAATGCACATCTCTATGTTATAGAGGTTTTTAGCCCTGCCAACCTTCATTTTTAAGTCGTTCCCGCTCTAGGGCTTCCGTCAGTCTACTTTCTAAAATAGGCTCGATTAAAGTTTTTGCTTTTCGCTTGGAACCAAAAGGAGGCTTTTTCAATTGGTTTTTCATACGGTCATCAGAACTGGAGTATCTATTGGAACCTACTAATATCTCCTTTTCACTATTGAATTTTGCTTGTTCTTTTTGGGCACTCTCCCTTATTTTTTTCTGAAGGGTATGGTATTTTAACTGTTTTAGAAATCCCCCATTCGCTTCCATATCCTTAAAGAGAATTAGTGCTTTCTCCGCAAGTTGGTCTGTTAGGCTTTCTATGTAATAGGAGCCTATGGCAGGGTTTTGTAGCGATTTAAAATAACTTTCCTCCTTAAGGAGTAGCAACTGATTTCTAGCGATGCGTTCCGCAAATGAATTGTTATTATGATAGATAAAATCATAGTTAAGATTACAAACGCTATCGGCACCTCCCAAAATAGCGGACATACATTCCGTTGTGGTGCGGATCATATTCATATTATAATCATAGAGCGTCTTGTTTCGTTTGGAAGGCGTTGCTTCTATGCGGCAATCGGCGGTAATATCATATTCAGCAGCAAGTAATTTCCAGAGTTTTCGTAGGGCACGTAATTTGGCGATTTCAAAAAAATAGTTGCCGCCCATGGCCATTTTAAAGGTAATGGATTCTAATTTTGAACCAAAACGATGCAAATATTCATTGGCATGTGCTAAGGCATAGGCCAGTTGCTGTATCATGTTTCCCCCCGCATTTTGGTACAGTTCCGCATTTACGGTAACCACTTTTTTTGGCGATGGCGTTTGAGTGGCTTGCAAAAGCTGTTGGAGGATTTCAAAATCCTCGGCCATATTCGTAAACCAATTCCCCGTAGCTGCGAGATGCCCAATGGGATCCATGTGAAAGGAGATAGGATAATTTTCTTGGGATAACAAATGTGTCAGTTTCTGCATGCCTTCAGTAGAAGCACTTTCAAATTGACAATGAATCGCAACCGATTGGCAATCGATATTCCTGAGTAGTGCCTTCAGGTCCATATCTGGCGAAGGCAAGGTGAACCATATACTTTCTGCACCACCGGCAATGGCATGAATAGCATTCTTGTTCGCCATAGAAAGCTCACGAACCACAATATGTTGCGTTATGAGCCAATTGTTATGAGCTGTTCGCGAAGACTGATTTTGACCTTCCAAATCATCGGCATGATAAAAGGGCTTCACTTTTATGCCCTCGGGGGACTCCCAAACCAATTTTTCATTGTAATCGGCACCTTTCAATTCATATTGAATGTTTTGTTTCCACGCTTTCGCGGAAACTTCTTGAAAATCAGTAAACAATTTTTGTTTCATGCCCATAGACTATACCAATCGTTCATGAAAAGTACGATTTTAAGATTTAGTTTAAAAGTATTTCCTGTTGGCCCCCAACTAGAGATTTCTAATTTATTTGCTGCCAGTCCTTTCCATCACTTTGCAACCATAAAACACCCTCGTTTTTTGTGCTGAAGGATTTTTCTCCATTAGGTGTGATGTAGGGAACATTTAATCTGGTCTTTGTTCCTCCTAAATCTTTAACTATATATATATGACCAAGATTCTGGTCGCCGGGTAATGGCAAAGTAAGATGTTCAACAATTTTATCTAAAATTACCGTATAGTCATTAGTGGTTAATGATACTTTGTGGTTAGAGAGTCTTCTAATGTTGGTTTCAATCTTATTTTGTTTAGCTACTGTTCCATTACGACCAATAATTGCTCCATCAACTCTTAGGTCACCACCTACATGTAAAGTTGCTTGTGGATTGGTAACCATTATCCCTACTTTGTTGCCGTCAGTAACTCTGACAACTTCACGGCCCTCTGAGGCCATGGCTACAGCGCCAGACCCAGGAACGAACAGTCCGGAATTGAAACTTCCAGTAAAATGATAGGAAGGAAAGCTTGCCGTACCAAATGAACTAGAAATTCTTGCTGCTTTCAAAATCCCATTGACTTCGAGTTCATTTGAAGGTTTGTTCGTGCCTATGCCTAATCTTTTATTAGTGTTGTCCCAGAATAAATCTTCATTAGCTTCAAAAGGCGCACCATTGTTTTGGTTCGCAAAAAATATAGAACCTGGTGTTCCTATGTGGCCACCGTCCAATATGCCTGTATTAATAATAGTTTCTTGGTTATTCTCATCAAAATAGGTGTAAGTTCCATTTCCATTGTCAACAAAACGGGTTATAGTCTCTGGGCTGCTATCAAATGTTATGGAGCCGGAACTTGTATTAAAACTAAATGTTCCGTCATTATGATCAATTATTGAAAATTCACCAGAATAATCACAAAGGTTTGTCCATGAATTACCGTTGTAATAAAATATACAAGCTTCAGTAGTGTTGTATACAATAGCACCCTCCATAGGGGAGATGGCCAGCATTTGCTCATTGCTTACTCTGCTAAGCACTAAGGCATGCGTTGTACTTTCTAATTCAAGTAATGATGCATGGTCTATTTCTTCTGGGTTATCTCCAATCTTTACCTGTGCATTTGTTGTCGATACCAGAAATAGAAATACTATACAGGATAGGTAAATGAGATAGGGGGAATTTCTCAAAAATCTTATCAAAATGAATATTTTATACTATATACGCATAAAATCATCATTTTGACGAAAAAACCCCCTTTTTTTTGTTGATTTGCTTTGTTTGTGGTTTTTGCTAAGCCTTTAAATTTTTCACGTACGGACTCTGTTTGGCGTGCCAGAAATGTAACTGGATCGTATTGAATATCTTCGAATCTAGACAGTGAAACGTAAGAAGATTTGTTTAGAAAGCTAAAGTTATAAATAGAAGAGCAAGCATTTTATTTAAAGGGCATTGTTTATAATAAGGAGTGTGAAAAAAAAGCATTATTATGAACGTTACAAAACCCGATATGTTAATTATTATATAGATAATAATTAAGAGGTAGGGCCACTTTTTCCAAAGTAATAATAACATTTTTTTTCATAAAAACCTGTAAGACGGATTTTTGTTAACATATCCGCAATGAGGTTTAAATAGTACTTTAAATTAGAGGTGAGTTAACTTTCTTTTATACAAAAGATTATGTTTATTTGAGGCTTGAAAAATACATTACAAAAAGTGTGTAGCGAATGGTTTGTTAGATAGGGTTGTAAATGCTTTTACATGGAACTGTATAATATTTGTCTAAACAGAATCTGTTGATGTAGAGTTTTTGATTTTCAGAATTTTGTATAGAGATGTGAGAAATTAGGTGCAAGCTAAATCAATCAAATAATTAATTGAATGACCCCAGCAAATAGAGTAATAGTCAATACTGCAATCTTATATGGTCGTATGGTATTGACCGTAGGGGTTTCTTTATATTCAACACGATTAATTTTGGATGCCCTTGGTAGTACGGATTACGGTATTTTTGAGTTGGTGGCGGGCATAATTGCAGTGTTGGCATTTTTGAAAAATACAATGGCAACCTCCACCCAACGATTTTTATCTTTCTACCAAGGTAAGAACGATATTGAGAACCAAAAATCGGTATTTGCCAACAGTCTTGCCATGCATGTAGCTTTAGGTCTTTTGATTGTTGTTGTTTTGGCTCTCTTGGAATCTTATCTATTCGAACATTTTCTGAATATTGCGGAAAATCGTATATACGCTGCTAAAATAGTCTACCGCACCATGTTGGCTTCGTTGTTGTTTAGTATGATTAACGTACCGTTTATGGGTACACTGGTGGCCCATGAAAATTTACTTTTTGTTGCAGTGGTAAATATTCTTGAGGCGTTACTTAAGTTGGCTATTGCTTTTATTCTAATTTCTCTACAGGGCAATAGGCTAATCGCCTATAGTTATCTAATGGCCGCGCTGGCGTTTGTTACTTTAATATTGTACGTCGTATTCTGTATTAGAAAATATGACGAGTGTTCACTTAAAAATACACAAATTAATAAAGAACAGATTAAAGAACTATCTTCATTTGCAGGGTGGAATCTTTTTGGAGCTTTATGTGGTTTGGGAAGAACCCAAGGTTTGGCAGTGCTGCTGAATATTTTCTTTGGTACGGTAATTAACGCGGCATATGGTATAGCGAATCAATTATCCGCACAAATGTATTTTTTGTCCGCAACCATGCTAAGAGCTTTAAACCCTCAGATTATGAAAAGTGAAGGGGTCGATGACAGGGAGAGAATGCTGCGGTTGTCTATGATAGCAAGTAAATTTGGCTTCTTTTTGGTGGCGATTATTGCAATACCCGCAATTTTTGAAATGAACTGCATATTAAAGTTCTGGTTAAAGGATGTGCCGGAGTTTACTACAATATTCGCACAACTTATTCTAGTTTCAATATTGTTGAACCAAATAACTATTGGTTTGCAATCCGCTCTTCAGGCAACTGGAAGAATCAAACTGTATCAAACCGTTGTTGGAGGTGTCATTTTAATGACGCTACCTGTTGCCTATATATTTTTGAAAATGGGTTTTCCCCCGTATTATGTTTTTGTTAGTTATCTGTGTTTAGAGGCAATAGGGGTTGGGCTTCGTATTTGGATAGCGCAAAAAATAGCACAGTTATCTGTTCCGTTATATCTAAAACGTGTAATGGTTGTAAGCATTGTTCCTTTAATCAGTAACATAGCTATATGTTGGCTAATAACAAGAAATTTAGAAATGGAATACCGGTTTTTACTAACGGGCTGTTTGTCTGCTATTGTTTTTACGACTAGTATCTATTTTTATGGTCTTTATGAAGATGAGAAGACACTTTTGACTAAATTTTTTAATACAATAATGAATAAAGTTAGAAAATGAAGGATAACACGGAAATAAATAAACTGAATGAGACTGTTATCAAAGGTGGGTATTGTGTGGGTTGTGGCGTTTGTGCCACTGTCAAAAATTCTCCTTTTGAAGTAAAGTTTGATGAATTCGCCAAGCTGCAAGCAACAATTAAAGAGGGTGCAAGCCTTGAAGATGATGTTGAAGTTTTAAAATTATGTCCTTTTTCTGATGAGAGCGAAAACGAAGATGAGATAGGAAAAGGTCTGTTTGGAGATACAAATGTGAAGCATGATAAACTAGGTTATATCAATTCAACATATGCCGGTCATGTAGACGAAGAGAGTTTTAGGGATAATGGTAGCTCAGGAGGTATGGGTTCTTGGGTGCTAACTGAACTCTTGAGACAAAACTTAGTTGATGGTATTATTCACGTCAAACCTAGTGAAGGAGATGTTTTATTCAAATACACTATTTCTCGTACAACAGAAGAAATTTCTCAAGGTTCTTCTTCTAGGTACTATCCCATTGAAATGTCTGAAGTGATAAGCTTGATTAAAGAAAAAGCGGGAAGATATGCAATTGTCGGTTTACCCTGTTTTATAAAATCAATAAGATTACTTGCAAAGCAGGATGCTGTAATAAATGAAAGAATCAAATTTTGTATAGGTCTAGTTTGTGGTCATTTAAAGAGTGCACATTTCGGAAGTATGTGGGGCTGGCAACTTGGAGTTCATCCAGACGATTTGGAAAAGATAAACTTTAGGCATAAACTTGATAATAATAACGCAAGTAAGTACGGTGTTAGTGTTTTAAGTAAGGATGATGATAATGAAATAATAAGCCCTCCATTGAACGAATTATACGGTGCCAATTGGGGATGGGGCTTTTTTAAATATCAAGCTTGCGATTATTGTGACGATGTTGTTGGAGAAACTGCGGATATTTCTATTGGAGATGCATGGCTACCGGAATATGTTAAGGACAGCAAAGGCACCAATGTTATAGTGGTTAGGGATAAAACGATATCACGTTTAATTGAAAAGGCTAGAGTGGAGAAAAAACTGCATTTTGATGAAATTACCCCGGAGAAAGTGGTTCAATCACAAAGTTCCGGTTTTAATCATAGAAGAGAGGGGCTAGCCTATCGTTTACAGTTAAAAGATAAGAATAATGAATGGCGGCCTGAAAAAAGAGTAAGCCCTAATGCAGACCATCTGAGTAAAAAGATTCAATTAAGACAAGAACTTCGTATGGACTTGGCGAATCAGAGTCATGTGGCATTCCAAGAGGCTTTGAAAAATGGCCAATTTAGCTTGTTCAAAAACAGGATGAATTCCATCGTAAAAGTTTACGAACAAACTTATAAGATTACGTTGTTGAGAAAGGTTTTCAACCGCCTTAAAAAAACCTTAAATAAAATTTAACAAATGAAGATAGCCATTTTAACACTCCCATTCAATAACAATTATGGGGGCTTATTACAGTCGTATGCACTACAAGTTCTATTAAAAAGACGTGGTCATGAGGTTACCGTACTCAAAGTGACCTCAAGATTGCCGGCAACTTCGTTCAAAGAGTCTGTTTATAGATTTTTAAAAACGGCTTTGGGAAAGGAACGAGCAAATCAAAAGAGATTGAAGAAAATCTCTAAAAATATGAAAGCTTTCGAAAACAATAATATGGAGACGACAGCACCTATTTATAGTCAGAAAGACTTTAGCTCTTATAATGATTATGATGCATATGTTGTCGGTAGTGATCAAGTATGGAGGTTTGATTACACAAAGAAACGCTATAGAAATTATTTTTTAAATTTTGTTGTTAATCAAAACGCACTTAAAATATCTTTCGCGGCCTCTTTCGGTATTGATGAATGGAAACTAACCAAAGATAAGACTCAAGAATTATCTGGATTAGCCTCAAAATTCAATTCCATTTCTGTTCGAGAAAAAAGCGGAGTCAAATTATGCGGTGAACATTTAAAAGTAAATGCCACTCATATATTGGATCCGGCAATACTAGTTGAGCCTGAATTGTATAATGGTCTAACAACTACAGAAGATTCCAATAACATACCTGATAATGGGCTTCTTATTTATATGTTGGATTATGGAGGTGACAAGCAAAAATCTGCTGAAATTATTGCCAAAGAACTACAATGTACTCCATTTAGAGTTGGTGTAGAGAAAGCAAATGAGGGAAACTTTGACGATAAAATGATTTATCCGACTGTAGGAAGTTGGATTGAAGGTTTTAGGAAAGCAAGGTTTATTATTACAGATTCGTTCCATGGCTGTGCTTTTTCCATTTTATTTAATAAGCCATTTATTGTTTATGGAAATACATCAAGGGGAATTACAAGGTTTGACTCAATATTGGAGACGTTTGATTTGAAGAAAAGATTTGTTATTAATAGTAGTGAGATTAGTATAGAAACTCTGAATGAAAGTGTTGATTATAATCGGGTCAACAAAATTATCGAAAATGAGAGAGAATTGGCTCAGAAATTTTTAGATGAAGCGGGACTTTAGGTTTATAGGTAAGAGAAATTAATTTTATAATTTTAAGACTCTTTTAATTAATGAAAATTTTGTTTTACACCAAGATTTCACCCTTTCCCATAAACGGAGGTGAAAGAATAAGATCATATGGTTTGCTCAAGGTATTGTCCGAGCTAGGCCATACTGTTGTTGCAGTGGTTTCCAATCAGAATTCTATTAATTTTGCTGATTATAAACTTAAGAATGTAAGCTACTTTGAGCTTAATAATGAGGCTTTTACCACATTCGAAAGGATAACGGGCAAGTATTATTTTAGCCCTTCAAAAAAAATATATTCGGTACTCGATAATTTAATAGAACAAAACGATTTTGATTTTGCATTTTTGGATTATGCCTTTATAGGTCAATATATTAAGATGTTCAAAAAAACCGGTATTCCGGTAGTGTATGGTACTCATAATGCAGAATCTTCTTTGCTCTTGCAGGAACCGGTCAACGGTCTATTCAACAAAATAAGAAAGATTCAATTTTACTGGCAAGCCTATAGGCATGAGCGAATATTCTTTCCTACCGCAAATAAGTTAATTTGTGTAAGCGAAGACGATAAGTCTTTTTATACCAAATTTATGAAGAGTGACAAAATTCATCTCATACCTAATTTTCTGGATGAATCTAGATATATTGCTAATTACAATAAAGAAGATTACTTTATTATGACCGCCAATTTTGGGGCCTATATGAATAAAATGGGTCTAAAATGGATTATTGAGGAAGTTTGGAACAAAACTTTAGACAACGAGCAAAAGCTACTACTTGTCGGTAAAGGCTCAAAAGAGGCTTATAGTGAATTAATAAGCACTTATGATTACAAGAATATAATTGCCATTGGTCCCGTCGATGATATGGTTCCCTACATAGCCAAGGCAAAGGCCGTTTTGATTCCACTTTTACAAGGAAGTGGTTCTAGGCTTAAATGTTTGGAGGCTATGGCGCTTAAAACTTCCATAATCTCAACATCCAAAGGTGTCGAGGGCACAGTGAGCCACGGGTTTTTAGTTGCAGATACTCCGGAAGAGTTTAGAAAAACCATTGAGAACTTTACGGTTGATAAGGAAAGGGAAAGTATGCTTTACAATACATTCGTTTCTAATTATTCATTGGCAAAAAATAAGGAAAGAATGAATAGGCTTATACAGGAATTAGATATTGAGAAAAACGATTAAGGCTTTTTATGATCAATAAAAAACTAATTTACGACACGGCCGTTACAGGTCATCATTCAGAATATATAAGCCACCTAATTGATTATCTATCCGATTTCAATACTGAAGGCAACGAATATTTTTTTGTGGTGAGTCCTAAATTCCCATCACTTTTTCCGGAAATTTACGAAAAAGGTAAAAACATATTTGGTGTGCACTGGATGCCGGTTCAAGAGAATGAGATGAAGCGAATACGAGAAGGCAATACTATTTTAGCTTCTATCCGATCAATGGATATTATGAATGCCTATGCAAAAAAAATTGGGGCAGACCATGTAGTGCCATTAGACTTTCATACCATTAAATACGGGGCTATATTTAAGCGGGTGTCTCATAATATTTCATCCATTCTGTTTTTACAATTTTATAGATTAAAAAGAGTTACGTTCAAGGAGAAATTAGAGTTTTATAAAAGGTATTATTTAACAAAGTGGTGTATTGGAAACCCTAGTATACAGAAGATTTTTGTGCTAAACGATCAAGAAACGGTAAATTACATGAACAATGAGTTCCATACAGATTGTTTTCAAATGCTGCCTGATCCAATTCCTCAGCTTGAGCCTTTGGATAATTTTGATATTTATGAGCACTATGGTATTGAACCACATAGGAAAATATACCTTCATATTGGGGCGTTAGGAGAAAGAAAGGGTACCGATGAGGTTATCGACTCAGCGCACCATCTTACGACTCAAGCGCAAAAAGATATTGCTGTTTTATTGGTAGGCAAAGCTGGAAATTTAAGTCAAGAAAATTTGTATAATGAAAAAATAGGAGAAGTAACTATCAAAACAGGGGTGCAGATGTTATGGGACAACCAGTTTGTTCCCACAAAAATGATGAAGAGTATCTTTAATCAATGCCATGCGGTTTTGTTACCCTATAAAAACGCCGAATTTTCAAGTGGTATTCTTGGCCATGCCGCAGCTGCTAGCAAAAGGGTAATAGCTACAAAGGCTGGATTAATAGAGGAATTAGTGTCTAGATACAATTTAGGAGAACTATTAGCTGTGCCAGATGGTGGTAATTTGGCTTTAAAGATGACCCAAATGTTGGGCGAAGACGTAGGTATAGAAGGCCAACGTAGATTTGTTGAAAATCATAGTCCTAAAATGTTTGCGGAGTTGATTTTGAAACTCTAATTATTGTTCAAGAAAGAATATTTTTATTATGTTCTATGTAATATTTAGGTTATAATAGTTTATGAACTTATACAAAATCTATAAAGAAAGGTTTCACTTTTCGTTGAATTTTTATAGCCTTTTCTTATTGGTGACATTTATACCGGATATTATAGGAATGCCTCCATCATTAATATCTTATAGTTTGTGGGCCGTTAAGTCATGTACTGCCATATGGTTGATTGTATTGTATAGCAAGAAGTGGTATTATTTAAATTGGGGAGAGCAACTTTTTGTCTTTGTTTCAGCTGTTTATTTAATTAATATTTTTATCGATATTTTTTGGCAGAACTATCCCGTTGGCATGGGAAACCCGATAGATTTAATGGGTTTCACTTTGAGCATACTAATAGCTTTGGCTTTTCGGTATGATAAAGCGTTCGTTTCCAATCATTCTTTTTTCTTTTTCTTAATCAGTTTAGCTATTGGATTGGTAATAGCATTCTTTTTGGCAAAAGAGAGTCCTTTTCCGCTGGTAGGGCGCTATGATGCCAATTCTACCGTAAATACTATTAATTATGGACAAATGGGGTGTGCTTTGTCACTAGTTTCTGTTTATGGCTTGCTCAACCGCCCTTTCAAGTATAGTAAGTTAATTTATCCTTTATTATTTTTATTAGGAATTATTTCCATAATGAAAGCTGGTTCACGATCACCTGTCGTAGTGTTGCTTGCTGTAAGTGTCTTTTATTTCTTTGCCAAAGCTGGTTTTATGAAGGGGATAATCCTCGTAAGTTGCACGGCATTAATTTTTTATTTTTCCATAGGTATTTTAATTGAATTATCTGAAGCTGTGGGTAGTAGTATTGTTACCCGACTGTTATCAGCCATAGAAACCGGTGAAACCAGTGGACGTGATAATATTTATGAGAATGCAATAGGACAATTCTTGGATTCTCCGTTCTTCGGGAATTATTATTTAATACCATCTGGAATAGCTAAAGGATACTATCCGCATAATTTTTTTATAGAAGCATTTATGACCGTTGGGATTTTTGGGGGTATTCCGTATGTTGTAATGGTAGCGGTTACGATGGTTAAATCGTATAAAGTTTTGAAAAACAGGCATCCTTCTGGTTGGATTATTTTACTTTTTTTACAAATATTGATTTTTGGGATGTTTTCATCATCTCTGTATAGTTCTCAAGATTTTTGGGCGCTTAGTTTTTTTATATTATCCCTGAAAGAAGAATCATTAGTCTCAGTATCTTAAATGCGTAAAAACAGTATTTTAAACTTGATAAGTAAACTACTCAAACGAAATGGATTTAAAGGAAAACAAATATTTCAACATTGCTGATAAACCATATTTTCTAATGACTCAGCTGGATAGTGAGATTAAAATAAGGGTGTGGTGTAAAAAATATGCTAGAGGTAGGGATTTTTTAGGGACAGTCTCTGAAAATGTAATTAATTAAGTTTTATTAGATATCTTGAAATGTTCAATTACCCTATATCATCAATTCCATAACCAATTAAAAAAATAGAAGATTATGAAACTTTTCGTAGATACAAAAAGAATTAGTTCCAATAGCTGGAATATTGGTCATGGTAATAAAATATCTCATCTTTTTTTTGTTTTAAATCTGGCTGAAAAATTGGGAGTAAAACCCATATTGACAGCCAATAGTTCCTTAGACTCTATTTTTGATTTATCCGCGATAAAGAAAACCGAAGAATCCGATGAGGTAGTAGATTGTATTTATGAGGAACAGTCGGCTTTTTTGGAATTAAATCTTCTTCAAAAAGCTCTTAGTAAACTTGGCATTTTTTTATCAGTAAACGATAGTCTTAAAAAGGTGATTGAAAGAAGTCTAAGGCAAAAAAAAGAAGAGCAGGAACTTTTGCAAACACTACCAAAATTTGAAGAGGGTTATGCAAAAGGTCATTTTTGGCATTATCAATTAATGCCTTCAGAAAAAACTTTAAACAAACACATAAATATTAAACCAAGTATTTTGGAGGAATGTATTGCTAAATATCCTGATTTACGGGATAAAAATTCAGTAATGGTCCATTTGAGAGATACGGATTTTAATAGCCATTTACGCCATATCTTTAAAAAATCAATAGCCTTGCCTGAAGAGTACTACTCCAAAAGTATAGAACTTTGTGAATCAAAATTGGGGCCGAATCTTAAATATCACCTTTTCTCTGATAACCGTGAAAAAATAACTAATATTTTTAAGGGAAAAAATTATGTACTTCATGAAGATAATGCTGCTATGGATTGGGCATGTCTTTATCAGGGCGAAAATATTATTCAAAGTAATTCATCTTTTTGCTGGACCGCGTCTTTGTTCAAAAAATTTAGCATTCAACCAGCAGGAGGATATAATTGGGCCTATTCAAGGTTAGGGTCTGTACCTCATGGTTTCGAAATGCCCTTTTCACAGCTTATAAATCTAAACTTAGACTGAAATTTATCGAGTTTCTCATGGCATATTTATATAAATTGTACATGTCCTAATTTAAAAATTTAGCTTACACATGAGTTTATCACCTGTTTTATTATTTACCTATAAAAAGGTCACTCCGCTAAATGCTGCCATTGAGGCACTAGGGCAAAATCAATTGGCTTCTGAATTATATAATTCCCAAGATTTTTGGGCTCTCAGCTTCTTTATTTTGTCACTGGAGAGTAATATACATGGTAAACGGTCTAAATTAAAAAACTATGGTAGGGTAAATGAAATAGAATCTAACGGGTAAGTTCAAGAAATTGATAAAAAAGGTAGAATATGGAAGCACATAAAAAGTTGACTTTGGTTGTAGTTGATCTTTCCGTGCAACGGACAAGTCCTGCAGGTAGCTGTATCTTGTCAGAGTTAGATGGGCTCGCTAATGAATATAAAATTCATCTTTTAGCTAATGAGGCAGATGAAAACCTTCAGGAAAAATTAGTTTTTCATAAGATAAATTCACCTAATATACCTCTATTTGTTCGATATATGGTATTTTCAAATCGTGTTAAAACGAAAATGAAAGAGGTCATAAAACAAATTGAAGGCCCGTATGTTATTCAGACTACCCAAGGGCAATATATAGATTGTACTATAGCATATCCTCATTTTTGCCATAGGGCCTATTTACAAAAACATTGGAAAAAAAGTTCAATAACTGGGGTGAGAAGGGTATTGCGCAAACTTAATCACATGTACCATGCCAGACAGGAGGCTAAGGCTTTTAATAAGGCTAAAGTAATTGTAACTCCATCTCAAGGTCTAGCCAGAGAGCTGTTGGAAATATATCCACAATGCCGAGATAAAATTAAAATCATAGCTAATCCGGTCGATGTAGCCCATTATAAAAGACCATTAGATTATAAGCGGAATGAACAGAGAGCTAAATTAGGATTAAGTTCTTCGGATTTTGTAATTGCTTTTGCCGCGTTAGGGGATTTTGCTCGTAAAGGCCTGCCGGAATTAATGGAAAGTTTGACTGAAGACAATGCGTTGGACAGTTCGCATATTAAGATTCTGGTTATAGGCGGTAAACCAAAAGAAATTGTAAGCTATAAAGATAAGGCGAGTAGATTAGGAATAGAGAACAAAATGATTTTTGTAGGCTTTCAAAAAGACATACGCCCCTATTTATGGATGAGTAATATTTTTGCTTTACCCTCACTATATGAGATTTTCTCTCTAGTCTGTATACAAGCTGCTGCTGCCAGTTTACCTATTATGGTAACTAAATTGCATGGGGTTGAAGAATATTTAGAGCATGAAAAGAATGGGTGGTTAATAGAGCGTAATTCTGAATCAATTGCCAAAGTTTTAATTGGAATTACCCAAGGTAAATATGATATAGAAAAAATGGGCGGGAATGCAATGATTGCCGCTACGCAATATGATCATGGGGCTTATAAACAACAATGGAAAGACATTTATAAATCTCTTGAAAATGAGGTATCAATAACTGGTACGGAATTTCGAATATCTTAGACTATGAAATTAGCCCCTATTTTACTATTTACCTATAAAAAGGTCACTCCCTTAAAAGCTACCATTGAGGCATTGGGGAAGAATCAACTGGCTTCTGAATCAGATCTTATCATTTTCTCGGATGGAGCTAAGAGTGAAAAAGATAATGTTCAAGTAAATGAAGTAAGAGCCTACCTTAAAAAAGGCATAACTGGTTTTAAACAAGTTGTCATTTTTGAATCTCTTGAAAATAAAGGTTTAGCGACCTCAATAATAGATGGCGTTTCTAAAATAATTGAAGAGAGAGGTTCGGCTATTGTGTTAGAAGACGATTTGGTTACCAGTAAAAACTTTTTGTTATTTATGAACCAGGCCTTGAATGACTTTAAAAATGATGACAGGGTTCATTCTATCTCTGGTTACACGATGCCAATAAAGACACCTTTAAACTATTCTTATGACAATTATTTTACAAGACGGGCATCTTCTTGGGGCTGGGCCACATGGAAGGATAGGTGGGTGTCTGTAGATTGGTCTGTGTCAGATTATAATAGTTTTATTAGCGATGGGTCGCGTAAAAAGAAATTTAATGAGATGGGGTCCGATATGACCTCTATGTTAAGTAAACAAATGAACGGAGAGATAAGTTCTTGGGCTATCAGATGGTGCTATCATCAATTTAAATTTAATCAACTTTCTGTTTTTCCAACAATATCCAAAGTTGTCAATATAGGGTTTGGTCTAGAGGCAACTCATACAAAATTTAGTGACACCCGCTTTGAAACTCATCTCGATAGTAGCGATAAGACTAGATTTAGTTTTGATAAGGAGCCCAAACTCAGACAACAATTTGTAAAACAATTTATCTCAAAGTACAGTTTGCGGACAAGAATTTACTATAAAATCAAGAATATTTTGGGAATTTAAAATGTTTTAATGAAGAAAAAAATTCTTTTCATATTGCATATTCCTCCTCCAATAAATGGAGCGGCTATGGTAGGCGAACAGATTAAGAATAGCAAAAAAATAAATTCCGTATTTGAAACGGATTATATAAACTTAACCACGTCTTTTAACCTTAACAAAATAGGAAAGGGTGGAGTTTCTAAAATTTTCACGGCTATACTAATCGCTAAAAAAGTTATACAGGCACTGCGTAAAAAAGACTACGATTTATGTTATATGACACTTACGGCCAAGGGATTTGGTTTTTATAAGGATTTTTTGATTGTTCTAGTACTTAAATTGTTCGGCAAAGAAATTGTCTACCACTTTCATAATAAGGGAGTAGAACAAAATAGTGGGAATACCCTAAACCGTTTGTTATATACATTTACCTTTAAGAATACTAAAAGTATTCAACTTTCACCTCTTTTATATTATGATATAAAGCGCTACGTCCTACCCAAGGATGTTCATTTCTGTGCAAATGGTATACCTGATGCGTTCGAGTCTAAAAAGGAGAAAGAGAATAATCTGGATTCACCTTGCAAATTCTTGTTTTTATCTAATATGATGGAGGAAAAAGGAGTTTTGATTTTATTGGAAGCTTGCGGTTTATTAAAGAAAAGAGCGTTAAGCTTTGAGTGTCATTTTATTGGGGCCTGGTCCGATATTTCGGAAGAGTTTTTTTATGAAAAGATAGGTCAATTAGATATTGCTGATAATGTATTTGCACACGGAAAACAGTATGGTAGTGATAAAGTAAAGTTTTTTAGTAGTGCCGATGTATTTGTTTTTCCAACATTTTATAATAATGAGTGTTTTCCCCTAGTACTTCTTGAAGCTATGCAATATGGTCTTCCCGTAGTAAGCACACGTGAAGGAGGAATAGCCGATATTGTGAAAGAAAACATGACGGGATTCTTAGTACCTCGGCAAGATGAAAAGGAATTAGCGAGTGTACTGGTGGATTTAATAGTAGATGTGCCGTTACGGGAGCAAATGGGCGAAAAAGGAAGAGAAAGATTTGAGGACTTGTATACGAGTGAAATTTTTGAGGCTAATCTTCTGGAAATCCTTAATGATGTCATTAGATAATTATAGACCTGAAGGATTATGTGATAATATGTGTTTCTAGTATTCAAAACTGAATTGGAATGAGAAAGTTAAAAACGGAAAGTTGTATGGGATACTCACTCTTTGCAGATGAGCTGGAGAGAATTCCATTAAATACCAAATTGGAGGTAAATACAATAAACCAATATTCATATTGTATAGCGGAAAAGGATATTGAGTTCCAAAAAGCACTTGTAAATGCAGATGTTTTATTACCTGATGGTATTGGTATGGTATGGGCGGCTCGTATGTTGAGAGGCATTCGCATAAAGAAAATAGCTGGAGCGGACATTCATAGCTTTTTATTGAACAAATTGAATGCGAGTAGCGGCTCCTGTTTTTATTTAGGGGCTTCAGAGGAAACCCTTGTGAAAATCAAGGAACGGTTAAAAATAGAATTTCCTAATGTTTCTGTAGCTAGTTACTCCCCTCCCTATAAATCATCTTTTGACAGTTTGGATTCTGAACTAATGGTCAAGGCCGTGAATTCATTTAAACCAGATGTGCTTTTTGTTGGAATGACCGCCCCTAAACAGGAAAAATGGGGTCATTCCCATAAAGAGCAACTAGATGCCCATATTATTTGTTCCATAGGGGCTGTTTTTGATTTTTATGCCGGAACGGTAAAAAGGCCAAATAAAATATGGATTAATTTGGGCCTGGAATGGTTTGGCCGTTTGATAAAAGAACCCAAGAGAATGTGGAAAAGATACATTTATTATGGTGTGGTTTTTTTATACTACTTGTCCAAACAAAAAATTAGCGGAAAGATTAAAAAAAGGAATTTTAGGACTGTATAGGGTGGTTTAGGAAAATGTCCGTTAGGGATAATACTAATTCCGAAGAAGAATTCAATAGACGAAATAACAAGGATAATAATAAAATACAATTGTTGTAACATTATGGCTAAAGAAAATGAAGAATATTATAATACGGATAGAGAATTGCCGGATTTTAGAGAGCTTCTAGATAGTTATTTACGGTATTGGCCTTTATTTTTAGTAAGTGTGGTCATAGCCGTAATTATCGGTCTATTGTACTTAAGGTTTACCATACCAACTTATGCGGCGTCAACTAGTGTAATTATTGAAAATGAGGAAGCCAAAGGGCCTTCTGGTGAAGGTGCTGCGTATGCGGATTTGGGGCTGTTAAAAGGACTAAGTACAAGTAGCATTGAAAATGAATTAGGTTTGCTAAGATCCAAAAGGTTAATGCTTAACGCAGTAAAAGCATTGCAGTTAAATGTTTTGTACTATGCGCCAGAAAGCTTTCCAAGACAAGAGGTGTATAAGCAAAGTCCGTACTTATTGCGGATATTGCGTCTAGACGAGAACAGTTTATCGGAAGCGATAAGGGATGAAATAAATTTTATTAGCCTTCAAAAAACGGATTCTTCCCATGTAGAAATTTTGTTTCCAAATGGTGAAAATAGTAATGTTAAGCTAGGAAATGTTATAGAACACGGTTTTGTAGATTTTGTTATAGAGGCAAATGAAGATTTTAAGGTTAATCAAGAAAAAGACGTGCCAGTTGGAGTTGATATTGAATTTGTTTCGCTGTCTGGGCGCGCGAGTCTGTATCAATCCCAATTAGAAGTGGAATTGGTTGAGGAAAGTTCTACTTTAATTGAAGTACGAATAGTTGACGAGGTAAGGAAAAGGGCCGAGGATATATTAAACCAGTTGATTTTTGAATATAATCAAGAAGCTATTGAGGATAAAAATTTAATAGCTAGAAATAGTGCCTTTTTCATTGATGAACGTTTAAGTATCATCAATTCCGAACTGGACTCAGTGGAATCGGGGAAGGAACAATTTAAGGCGTCCAATAGATTAACGGATATTGATACAGAATCTTCACTGATTATAGAGAATGCGAGTGATTATGAAAAAAAACAACAGGAGGTAAGTAATCAATTAGAGCTTACTAATGCAATGATAGATCATTTGCGGTCCAACGATTCTAATTTATTGCCTACCAATCTGGGTCTTGACGAGATGGGGACAAATAGTTTGATAAGTGATTTTAATGCTACGGTGCTTGAACGTAATAGGTTAATGAACGGTGCTACGGAGAAAAACCCCCTTGTAATACGTTTGACCGACCAGATTACGCAGATTAAAAATAACATTCAGACTAGTTTGGAGCGTAGACGGATGAACCTTAGGATTTCTATGGATAACCTTAGTAGGCAGGCGGGTATTTTAGGTTCCCAGATTTCCGAAGTTCCCTCCCAGGAAAGGGAGTATAGGGGAATAGAGCGTCAACAAAATATCAAAGAAGCACTTTATCTGTTTCTTTTGCAAAAACGAGAAGAGAATTCTTTATCCCTAGCGGTTACCGCACCAAAGGCTAAACTTGTAGACAAAGCTTACAGCGGCGGAACACCTATTGCTCCAAATAATAAGATTGTTATTGCCATATCATTTTTATTAGGGTTGTTTTTGCCCTTTTTGGCTATTAATATAAAGAGGCTCTTAGATAATAAAATTAGAAGTCGCGAGCAGGTAAGAAAAGTAGTGCCTCAAATACCGTTAATTGCAGAAATACCTCATGTTTCATCTGGTGATTCAAATCTTATTAAATCCAACGAGCGATCACTGATTGGAGAGTCTTTTAACATTTTAAGCGCAAACCTAAGTTACGTAATAGGAGAGAAAGCTATAGGCACAAAAGGAAAGTGTATTTACGTTACTTCATCTACACAGGGAGAAGGTAAGACTTTTACGGTCATGAATCTCGCCATGACCTTAGTGCAAACCGGCAAATCTGTTGTAGTTGTCGGTGCGGATTTACGAAATCCGCAGTTGCAACGTTATGAAGATGGACAATTAAGTACGCGAGGTCTAAGTACATTTTTGGCAGGTTCTGATCCACAGGTGTTAAATTTTGTTGATGATTCTAAATTACATGAAAATTTAAAACTGCTTCCATCAGGTCCTGTACCTCCCAACCCTATACAGCTTTTGCAAAACGAGAAAATGGAAGGTATGTTCAACGAACTTAAAAGTATATTTGATTATGTCATTGTAGATACGGCTCCTTCAATGATTTTAGCAGATACATTTTTAATAAGTAAGTATGCTGATGTAACGCTATATCTCTTAAGAGTTGGGCGTACAAAGAGAAAGGTAATGGAATTTGCTCTGGATATCAACAATCAGAAAAAACTCAAAAATATGGGCTTTTTGCTGAATGATGTTAAAATGTTAGATTCTAACTATGGCCATCAATATGGAGTTGAGAATACCAAAAGTAAAATCAAATCAATATTAGGTATTTAGGCTTATGGCATCGATTTTATGAAATCTCATAACAGAAAAGTTTATGGCTTTGTAGGGAAATGTATCTCTATAGAGCCTTTTTTTGGGGAAGATGGGTATGTTAGTAACTGCAGCGATTGGTAATGCTTTTTAGCCACCCATCTTTATTTATCAAGTTTTGGATACCTAAAGAATTTTGATGGAGTTTAAAATTGAATTATAATTCTTTAATTTCTAGAAATAGGGTAGTAATAGTTGGGGCAATACGGGCTACTTATCTAAATAATTAGATTAGATACTAAAGAGTCATTTTATCAAATGTACATTTTTTTAATATGCATTATCTTCTCCCTTTACAACATTATAAACAGTAAGAAATATTATTCTTATATCTAACCAAATACTCCATTTTTCAACGTAAAAGATATCTAGTTTTGTTCTATTTAGAATATCTGATTTTTCCGCAATTTCACCTCGATACCCCTTAATTTGAGCTAGTCCTGTTATACCCGGTTTCACAAAATGCCGTACCAAGTATTTATCTACACTTATCTCGTAATCCATAGTGTGTACCTCCATATGTGGCCTTGGCCCCACAACGCTCATATCGCCCAAAAAGACATTAAAAAATTGAGGTAGTTCATCTATGCTAGTTTTTCTAATAAATTGTCCTACACGGGTTACCCGCATATCTCCTTTAGTGGCCATTTTAGAATTTGCATTTTTAGAAGGACGCATAGATCTAAACTTATAGCACCAAAATACTCGTCTTTTAAGTCCGTGTCTTTTTTGTTTGAAGTAGAGTTTGCCGGGTGATTCTAATTTAATCAATACAAACATTAAGGGTACGAGCCACGAGAGTACCGTAATCATGACAAAAGCAGAAAATACAATATCAAATGACCGTTTAACCACTCTAGCGAACAGTGTGTCCAGGGGTACTCTTCTTAAGTTGAGTACGGGTATGGTTTCGTAGAGTTCTATAAACATACCTCTTGAATAAATCTCTTTGTTATCCGGTATAATCTTTACCCGAATGAGATTGTTGTCAGCAAAATCAATGAGATTGTGAAGTTCTTTCCTATTGAATTTGGAGGCAACCAAATAAATTTCATCAATATTATTTTCTAGAATGTAGAGAAAACAATCAAGTACGGGCCCTAAATAGGTGGGGCTCTTAGATTTTTTATTATTAAAATAGCCCATATAGCGGTACCCAAGTTCAGGGTCGTCAAAGACCTTTCTGATTTTTTTAAGGTTTTTGTCCCTGCCAATAACAACCACTCTAACCGAATTACCGCCCCACAAACGGTATTTTATCCGTAACCAAAAATAGAAGGAACGATATAGGATTAGCGTAGAACAAATTACAAGATAAATCAGCAATTGCTGTTCTAGCGATTCATAAATTCTGCCAGTAATACCGAACAAAGCGAAATAGGCCAAACCATATATCAAATAAAGCTGGACAACCTTATGGATATTTGTAAAAAAACTTTCCTTACGCTTTCTGGTATAATAACCAAGACCATAAGTAACCAGAAGCCAAGAACCATTGTAATGTAGAATATGATAGACGTTAGTATAGGTATCTGGTGTAAGGCAATAGAGCAACCCATTAATTATACATAAATGGATTAAAATTGATATAGGAATTGCCCAGTCTGACCTTTTCGAGTTTATCATTTCTCCAGTTCTTATTACTTAAAATAGGTTGCGGTTGCTTAATTCAATCGTACAATATTCGGAAAAACCACCAGTAATTAGGTAGGGCTTAGTAGGAAGTAATGCAATGGTAACAACGGGATAACAGCAATTTTTCACAGATGATACCATATTCTTAAGAACTAGCTTTAATAAAATATTCTGGAGCATTTGTGGAGTGCTATTTAAGGCGGTAAATATATGCTTTAGTCTCTTATAGGCAAAAAAAAAAGTCGTTGTAGGGTTAGGAATTGCATTGTTAACAACAAGATTATCGGTTTTCAATTAGGAATTCATCTGAATTTTTGGATTGAACAAGTTATTGAAGAAGATACAATCTTAAAACTAAAAAAGGGAACGCACCCCTACGTTCCCTTTATGAAGTTATGTAGTATCTATTTTAAGATGAAATAGACAAAACAACCTACTTATGAGTTACAAAGATGCGTTTGTTCTATTGACGCTATTGATTCAAAAAAATGAAATTTTGACACATTCGATAGTAATGCAAAACCATATCCTCATTTAAAACCTCATTAGTAGACATAAAAAAAGGGAGCGTTCCCCAACGCTCCCTTTCCGAGTTATATCCTACCTATTTCAACGTTGAAATAGGAATTCAACCTACTTATGAGTTACAAATATGCAACCGTTTTTTAGTGGGTATTGATTCAAAAAAAATCAAAATTGATCCAAATGGTTTCTCGTTAATTAATGACGTAGCCTAAAATCCAGTAAAGGATAATAAAAACTACTATAGTTCCTATACACCCACATTTGCCTCCTCCTATTTTTTTAGCGCCCCAACCGGCCAATATCGCTTTTAGTATGTTTTTCATAGGTGTTTGTTTAGGAGGTCTTTAGAGGACCGGATTTATATTTTGTGTTGTAGTCCATCTGTAGTTTTTGGACGGTACTGTTCATGTCTTCGGCCTGGGATTGCAACAGCGCATTCGTGGTCTTTGGCATTCCGCTAAAGGCTAAAAGGCTTTGATACAGTAAAACTAGCGCTTGTTCCTTATCGGTAATCAAGACATTGATCTGTGCTTCCGTTAGATTTTCTTCTAAGTGCTGTCTTTCCAGAGGAGCAAAAATAGGTTGGTCCGTTGTGAAAGGTTCAATAATTTTTCGTTCCGTTACGGCACGGTATTCGTCCGTTAGAATTTTGGTGAAATCCCCTTGTTCAAAATGGCGTTTTTTAAAATAAGCCTGATAGGTAGGGTAGCGGTCCGATTGTATTAAAGTGCCATACACCTTTTCTGCGGCCACCATTTCCGTTATCAGTCTATGTAATTCGTTTTTCCAAGTACTGCGTTCTTTTTTCATTTTTTCAGATTTTTAAATTAACATCATGCTTCATTAAATCAACCGAAAGCTGACTCTACGGCGCCTCCATCAATACGTACATTGGTTCCGTTTACAAAACTGGCATGCTCGGAGCACAGGAATGCAACTACGGAAGCTACTTCTTCCGGTTTTCCTCTACGTTCCATGGCAATATGCGGTCTTTTGTTTTTTACAAACCACTCTACGGCCTCTTTTACGGAAATGTCCTTCTCTTTGGCAAGTTTTTCCATCATGGCATCCGTCATAGGGGTTTCTATATAGGCCGGTGAAACACAATTGAATAAAATGTTCTCTTTGGAGTACGAGCGGGACAAGCATTTGGAAAGGTTGACAATAGCCGCCTTACACGCGTTATATGGACTCTCCTCTACGTACGGTTGGAAGGCATTTTCACTGGCCACCATAATCATACGGCCCCATTTTAGTTTTTGCATTTGCGGGATGAAAGCACGAGCAATGCGAACAGCACCCATAAGGTCAACTTCTATAGTATTCATCCAATCGTCATCGGTGAGTTTTAAAAAATCGTCCGAGGCTCCAGTGACACCGGCGGAATGAAAAATGATATGTGCACCACCAAACTCCGTTTCTATTTTTTTTGCCAAGTCCAACACGGCTTGGTTTTTAGAAACATCAGCAGCTACGCCCATTACCTTGGCCCCATCTTTTGCCTCCGCTTCAATTTGTTGTACGGCATCGGCCAGTTTTTCGCCATTGTCCTTATCGGAAATCACGACATTCACACCTTCTCGTGCTAAAAACTTAGCAGTTTCTATACCTAGTCCGGAATCGCCTCCGGTTATAAGAGCTGTTTTTCCTTTTATCTTTAAATCCATTGTGTTTTTTTTGATTCGTAATTTTTTAATTTGATGTTTGTCTTATCCGTTGGTCGTAAACCCTGGATAACAAGTCATTCCCCCATCTACAAAAATGGTTGTTCCATTAATGTATTCAGATTCGTCCGATGCCAACCAACTGGCCACACTTCCAATATCTTCGGGTAGACCAATACGTTTGTACGGTATCAATTTCAACATATCTTCTTTGCCTTGTTCCGTACTCCAAACGTCTTTATTGATATCGGTTTTAATGGCCCCTGGTGCAATACTGTTGCATCGTACTTTATGTGGGGCATAAGCTTGACAAATACTTTCCATCAACATTAATAGTCCGCCTTTTGAAGCTGCGTAATTGGCATGTCCCGCCCAAGGTATTTCTTCATGTACCGAGCTCATGTGGATTATTTTTCCCAAGGAGTTGGACACTTCTTTTCGCATTCCCCGTCTTAAAAATTCATTTAGGGCCTCTTTGGCACATAGGAACTGCCCGGTAAGATTTACATCGATCACTTTTTTCCAGGCATCCAATGGCATTTCATGAAGAGGGTGGTCTATTTGTAAACCTGCGTTAGCCACACAAACATCTACAGTGCCAAAATGTGAAATTGTTTTTCGGAACAGGTCTTTTACCTCTTCTTCCTTACTTACATCACATTTTAGAACAATGGCCTCGCCGCAACTGGAATTTTTGTTGATCCAATCTGCTACTTCTTCCGCCTCTTCTTTAGAGCTTCTATAATTGACCACAATATTGGCGCCTTCGGTTCCCATGGCTTTTGCTACGGCTGCTCCAATACCACCGCTTGACCCGGTTATGATACAGGTTTGGTTTTCGAGTCTTTTATTTGGTTTTTGCATGTCTTACGGATTAGATCATAAAATTACGCTTAGAGGTGCAGCCGGGATTGCCCAATACATAAAATTGATAGCTCAATGCAATTGGTGTTCAAAGCGATTATAGCAAGAGTTTTCGGTTTTGTTTTTACGGCATAAATTTTAGGTATTAAGCCTATTTACGCCATCTGTTAGTTGTTATTTTGGGGACAGGGCAGTTCATAAAATTGCCCGTTTATTAAAGAAGAATTAAAAAATATAAATATGATAAAGCCGAAAACGGAAGTACCTGATATTGAACTACCACTTATTAACGATACCCAGTGGAGCTTGTCCGCTCAAAAAAGCAAATCCTTTACGGTCCTTGTTTTTTATAGGGGGTTACATTGTCCTATATGTAAGAACTACCTAGAGGCGCTAGCTAAAAAATTAAAAGATTTTTCAGATAGGGGCGCACATGTTATAGCAATTAGCAGTGACAGTGAGGAACGTGCTAAAAAATCAGGTAAGGAATGGGATGTTCCAGAATTGCCTATTGCCTATGGGTTGCCAATTGAAGAAGCACGGAATTGGGGATTGTTTGTTTCCGAGGCCGTTAAGGATTCGGAACCTGATACGTTTTCGGAGCCAGGAGTTTTTCTGGTGAGACCGGATAAAACTTTATACGCCAGTGCGATACAGACTATGCCGTTTGCGCGTCCTGATTGGAAGGATATACTAAATGCTATAGATTATATAGAAAAGAACGATTATCCTGCAAGAGGAGGTGAATAAATAGAGGTTATAGTTAACCTGTTTCCAATTGAATTAAAAGTTTGGTCTCAAAACAATTAGAGATTGGCCTTATGGCCTGTTCTGTTAGTTGTATTGAAAGGTATTTCGTATATTTAAAGGAGAGGGTACGCACGATTCTTAGAGCGAAATATGAACTAAATGAACAGGATTATGGAATTACATTATAAAATTTATAGGAAGGTAAAAATATATTTTAACAAGGTGCATGGCGCTTTGCCCCATCTTGAAACTTTAAAGGAGAGGCCCAATTTATCTTATGGCACGGCCATGGTGGTGTCAAGAATTGAGGAAATGGAACTGATGCAAGCGCAATTGGTAAGTTTCTTTTTGGATCCGTCTTTAAAACTACCTTATATGCCTTCTTCCCGCTGTTTGGCCTTGACCAATTGGTATGCCAATGACACACTAGTTTCTTGTGGGAATTTAAATTCCTTTTACGCGGAGTTAACCAAGGAAGATGAAAAGGTGCTACGGGAAGCAGGTTATATTATTGCCGATTCACTTTTGCCTTCCAAATTGAGAACTGTGTTTGAAGAACATAGGGATAGACTTAAAAATTTGAGGCTTACTAAAGAGTCGCTGATAGAATAATACATGCAAGAATATACAGGATTGAAATATGAAAGAATAGGTAATGGAAAAAGGACTATCGTCTTTGTGCATTACTTTGGTGGCGATGCCGGAAGCTGGTCGTGGTTGGCAAAGCGATTAGGGAAAAAGTATACCTGTATCATGCTCAATCTACCTGGTTTTGGAGGAACGAAACCGCTAGCGGAACCGTCCATTTACGGGATGGCCCAATATATAAATGTGTGTATAGAAGAGTTGAAATTGAAAGACTACATCTTATGTGGCCATTCTATGGGTGCTAAACTGGTACTCTACGCAGCCCAAATAAAGAATGCGAACTTGCCCAAAAAGATACTATTAATTGCACCATCGCCCCCTACCATAGAAAATATGAGCAATGATGAGCGCAAACGAATGCTAAACCACCCTAATAGGGATGAAGCGGCAAATACGGTTCATGGTGCCAAGCAAAAGAAAATGGGGAAGAAAAGATTATTGTACGCCGTAAACTCTCAATTACGAATAGAGGAGGAGACTTGGAAATGGTGGCTTCACACGGGTATGAACAACAATATTGCGGAACGTATTAAAGGACTTGATATTCCAACGGATGTTATTTTTTCCAATGATGACCCGGTGATTTCTACAGAGGTAATTTATAACGAAGTGCTCCCGTATATTGCGAATCCATCTACCGTGGCTTTGAGCAAGGTAGGGCATCTAATCCCCATGGAAATGCCACGACGATTGGCAAGAATCATCAAAAAACTCCATAAATAGAAGATTTTCAATTTTATTGGATGTCGCAGTTTGATACTACTGATTGCGGAAAAAGACAACTTCAGAAGCAAATAAGTTAATATATCATTGTTAAAAGCGTAAAAATCATGCGCTTATTACTGACCTTTGCCGAGCATGCAAAAGGAGAAGAAGAAAAATAGGTGGTTACGGCGCTTAGGGCGGGTGTTCTTGGTATTGCTGTTCTTGTTTTTTGGGTTAGTACTTTTTATCCGTAGCCAATGGGGGCAAGATATTATTGTGGGTAAACTTACCGACTACGTTGCTCAAAAGACCAATACCAAAGTAGAGATAGACCGTTTGTTCCTAACGTTTACCGGAAATGTATTTTTGGAAGGCCTGTATTTGGAAGATACCAAAGGAGATACTTTGGTGTATTCAAAAAACTTGGAGGTCAATTTGCCATTAACTCCTTTGATTTTCGGCAATGAACTCAATTTAAAATCCGCCACATGGGAAGGATTGCAAGCCCACATCACTAGAGCCGAATCTTCTGAAGATTTTAACTTTACTTTTCTCGTAGATGCATTTGCCACAGCGGATACTACCACTACCACAACTGGCGACCCCATGCAAATCAGTATTGGGGAATTAGACTTTAAAGATTTTAACCTGGTTTACGATGACCAATTTTTGGGCATTGATAGTCGCATTCAATTGGGGGAATTGATTTTGGATGCCGATGAAACCGATTTGGAAAATTTACGATTTGAGCTCGATGAACTGGAGCTCTCAAATACCAATATCCAGTACAAACAAACAAAACCTTTTACAACCGAGGATACTACACAGACAACATTGCCATTTTTGGCGGTAGACCGTCTTCAGTTTAAAAATGTAAAAGCCGATTATAGTTCCGTTCCAGATTCTATTAGTGCGAAATTTAACGTACAGGATTTTGAGCTGGAATTACCAAAAGCCGATTTGGCTACCAATGATATAGCTGTAGATAGAATAGCGTTAAAAGGCTCGTCCGTTTCTTTACAATTGCCTGCTGCTACAACAACGGATTCTACAGTAACAAACAGTTCCAATGCCGGTTTTGAATGGCCAAATTTTAAAGTGCGTTTGGATGAGGTAGATTTTACGGGCAATACCCTGGCCTATTCTATGGGTGACGCCAAATCCGAAGAAGGAAAAATAAACCCGAATGCTTTAGCATTTTCCAATTTCCAGCTTCAGGCGAATGGTATCGCCTACCAACCCCAAAAGTTGGAAATGGACCTTGGCTCTTTCTCCTTTTCGGAAGCAAGCGGAATTACTTTGAAGGACTTGACGTTCAATGCAAATATTGATGAGACCTCGGCTGCTTTGAAGAATTTGCAATTGCGTGTGAACGAAAGTACGTTGGGAGGGCAAATGACAATGAATTACCCGTCTGTAGAAGAATTAATGGATACGCCAGAGCGGACGCAAGTAGATATGAAGCTTCAAGATGTGTTTTTGAACTTAAAAGATGTATTTACGCTACAACCGGAACTTGCTGAGAATGTTTATTTACAGTCGGCTATGCAACATCCCGTGGAGGGAAATATTACGGCGGAGGGCACTTTAAAGAAAATCGATTTAAAAAATATGCAATTGAATTGGGGTGAAACAACCCGGTTCGTAGCCCAGGGAAATGTTCAAAATGTAACACAACCGGATTCGCTCTATTTTAACTTTGATACCATTCATCTGAATACCGTAAAAGAGGATATTGCACAATTTGTTTCGGAACAAGAGTTGGGTATTTCGCTTCCCAAAACTGTAACTATTAGTGCCGCGGCAACCGGAAAAATAGATGATTTGACGGCGGAGGCAAGCTTGGAAATTCCTGAAGGAACTATTGCTGTGAATGGTAACTACCAAGATATTCAAGAGATGCGGTTTGATGGAAATGTAAAGGTAGATAGCCTACAACTGAACAAACTTTTGAATAACCCGGAATTGGGTGGTGTTTCCTTTACGATGGATGTTTCTGGTGGCGGAACAGTGAACCATCTGGATGCAAAATTGAAAACAGATTTTACGCAGTTGACATTGAGTAATTATGATTTTTCGGATTTAAAACTGGAAGGTGAGATTAACAATGGAAAAGGGGGAATTGACTTGGCCTTTAAGGACGAGAACCTCAATTTTTCAGCAAAAAGTAAAGTGGCCTTGGATTCCGTTAATTCAACAATGGACTTGAATTTAAACGTTATTGGGGCTGATTTGTATGCCTTAGGGGTTACCACAGAAAGTATTAAAACGGGACTGCAGCTAGATGCTACATTTAAGGGAAATGCCGAGGCGTATCATATAGATGCACAAATTGAAAATGGAATAGCGGTCTATGATAATGAGCAATACCAAATGGGGCCTGTCAGTTTAAAATCTTTTATTGATGCAACTCGTACGGATGTTTCGGTTGATAGCGATTTTTTGATTGCCGATTTAAAATCCAATGCTTCGCCAAAAGGATTGAGCGATGTATTAACACATCAATTTGAAAACTATTTTAAAGACTCCATTGCAGAGACTACGGTAGATTCGGTTCAGGTGAAAATGAACGTAAAACTATCGCCAACGCCCTTTCTTACGGAAGTTTTTTTACGAGATGTGGATCGCTTGGATTCGGTTTTGATAGATGCCGATTTTAATGCCCTTACCAAAAAGCTAAATGCCAATGTACGTGTGCCTTCCGTGTCGTACCAAGGGAGCTCTGTTGATAGTCTCAATGCACAGGTTACTGGTAATGCCACCAATCTTAGTTTTAACGCAGGTTTTGCAGCTCTCGTGTCGGACCCCATCCACATTAAGAAAACCTTCGTAAAGGGCGACTTAAAAAACAAAAAGTTATTTCTGGACTTTGTGGCTATGGACGATAGCGAGGCTATTGCACAGATTTCGTCCCAATTGACACTTGCAAAAGATACCACGCTCATTCGTATTGAGCCTTCTAATTTGGTATTGAACAAAGGGAAATGGTCTGTGCCTGAAGATAATCAGATTGCCGTTAGTGATAAATTATTGCAGTTTAGAAATGTAAACTTCACCCGAAATGACCAGTCGTTGACCCTTAGCGATCAATTGCCCAACCAAGAAGAGGAGCATATTGGTATTCACTTCGATAATTTTAAGCTCCAAACTTTTTTAAGTCTTTTGAACCCTGATGAAACCCTGGCCTCCGGTATGGTAAAGGGCGATTTGATCATAGAGAATCCGTTTGGTGCGACAGGCCTTGTTGCCGATTTTAAAATCAATTCCTTGGAAGCATTTGAAAGTCCTTTGGGCAACCTGACGCTACAGGCCAATTCTACAGGGAATGCGGCTTATGATTTTAACCTCGCCTTAAAGGAAGGAGGGGCAGATTTGGATTTAAAAGGCGATTACGCCGCTGCCGAAAGCGGGGCAAAATTGAACTTGGATTTGGACCTGAACCGCATAGAACTGAAAACATTGGAGGGCTTTGCCCAAGGCGCAATCAAAGATAGCCACGGTGCGTTTTCCGGGAAAATAAATGTCTCGGGAACTACAGCTTCACCTGAGTATGATGGGGTTTTGAATTTTTCCGAAGTGGATTTTAATGTTTCGGAATTGAATTCGGTGTTTAAAATAACCGACGAAAAACTAAAACTGGACACGGAAGGCGTCTATTTTGATGATTTTCAGATTGCCGACGCGGATGGCAGCGATTTTACGGTACAGGGAGCGGTCCTAACTGAGGACTTGTTGAATCCAGCTTTTGATCTACAGTTGGATGCAGAGAATTTTAGAGTGCTGAATTCTACAAAAGAGGACAATGAACTGTATTACGGTGTAGCCAGTTTGGATGCGGATATAAAGTTACAAGGTGATTTAGAGCTGCCAGAGGTGAGTGGCAAACTCCGTGTTCGGAAGGTAACGGATATTACTTATGTAGTTCCGGAATCTCAATTGGATGTTGAGGAGCGCGATGGCGTAGTACTTTTTGTGAACAGAGAGAATCCGGATGCTATTATAACACGAAACGATCAGGAAGAGACACCTGCATTTTTTCAGGGAATGGACGTAAGAACCGTTTTGGAAATAGCGGAAGATGCCGATTTTCATGTGATTATAGACGAGCGAACGGGAGATAATCTGGCCATTTCTGGGGATGCTGCGCTCAATCTTAATATTGAGCCTAATGGCAGAATAAGTCTTTCGGGCCGATATGAACTGAAATCCGGGCATTATGAGACCAGCCTTTATAATCTTGTAAAACGACGGTTTGAGATAAACCCGGGAAGTACCATTATATGGCAAGGAGACCCCACGGATGCTAAATTAGATGTAACAGCGGTCTATAATATAGAAACGTCCGTAGAGCCCCTCATGTCTACCGTAACATCTGGAGAAGATATTAGTGTGAGTTCAAAATATAGGGAAGTGCTACCGTTTTTGGTGTATTTGAATGTAGATGGAGAACTCTTGCAACCCGAGCTATCTTTTGGTCTGGACATGCCGGAAGACGAGCAAGGGGCCCTAAGTGGAGCCGTTTATGGTAGGGTACAACAATTGAACGGACAAGAGGCGGAATTGAACAAACAGGTGTTTTCATTACTGGCGTTGAACCGTTTTTATCCGGATTCCGGAAGTGATGGAAGTTCGGGGGGAACGGCCGCTCTTGCTAGGGATAACGTAAACAAAGTGTTGTCTGGCGAGCTCAATGCTTTTTCTGATAAAGTTTTCGGAAATACGGGTGTTGAGGTAGATTTTGACCTGGATAGTTTTACCGATTACCAGGGAGACACTCCACAAGACCGCACCCAACTGAATATCAACGCAAAGAAAAAACTGTTTGATGACCGTTTGGTAGTCACTGCAGGTAGTGCCGTAGATGTAGAAGGTAGTGCACAATCTGGTCAGGAAGAGACACCGATCATCGGTAACGTGAGTTTGGAATATTTACTGACTAAGGACGGAAGGTACCGTCTGCGTGGTTTTCGGAAAAGTGAGTATGAAAATATTATTGACGGTCAGTTGATTGTAACCGGAATGGCCGTTATATTTAATAGGGAGTTTAATAAGTTTAGTCAGTTGTTCAATCCTATTAAAAAGGAAGCAGAGGAAAAGAAAGCGGAAACGGACGCTGGCCAAAAGGAAGAAATGCCAAATCAGGAAGAGTAATATGAAGTTGAGTACCACATCTATTTCAAGAGTTGTTATACTGCTGTGTTTGGCGGCCCAATCTGCATGTAGCGTGGGGAAGTACATACCTGAGGATGAATTGCTGTTTACTGGAGCGGAAATTCACGTAGATTCCGAAGAGGATAAAAGGGCGTTAAAACCGGTGGAGCAAGAACTGAGTACGCTTCTAAAACCTACTCCAAATTCAACCATTTTAGGAATGCGTTTGGGACTCTATTACCATTACAAAGCGCAAAAGGAAAAACCGGGTTTCCTAAACAGATGGCTCAATAAAAAGTTTGGTGAGGAGCCCGTGTATATGAGCGATGTTAATCCTGATAGAATAGAGGAGTTAATGCTTAACAGGTTGGATAATCGTGGGTTTTTCTATAGTCAAGTGTCTTCTGAAATGGACAGTACAAAAAAATATGCTTCCGTAACCTACACGGCAGAACTGCCAAAGCCCTATACGCTAGAGCAGTGGCAGTTAGATAAAGATAGCTTGCCTATTTATGACGAAATAGAATTGGCAATGTCAGACACCCAATTAAAAGCAGGTGAACGTTTTGATTTGGAACTTTTAAAATATGAGCGAGAACGTATAGATTCCCATCTTAAGAACAAAGGGTATTATAATTTTAATCCTGATTTTTTGATTTTTGAGGCCGATACCAATCGCTATGAGAATAAAAAATTCGACTTATTTCTTAGACTGAAAAAGGGAACACCGCAGAAATCGGTTATACCCTATACGATTGATTCTATTGCGGTCTATCCCAATTATTCCATTGAGCAAGATAGTCTGCCAAGCCCCTCTGAGGTGACGGAGGAAAACGGAATTTATTTTATTCAAGATGAAGAGTTCTTCAAGCCCAAACGTTTGGAACCCTATATTCTTTTTGAAAAAGGACAGAAGTACAATTCTGAAAGGGCACGTTTAACGAGCAATAGACTTTCCGCTTTGGGGAGTTACAAGTTCGTGAACATACGGTTCAATGAAACGGACACTACAAATACCAAAGATACCGGCTCTTTGAACGCAGATATCTTCTTATCGCCTTTAACCAAAAGGTCTATTCGGACAGAGCTTCAAGCAGTAACAAAGTCCAATGGTTTTGCAGGCCCGGGAATTTCGGTGACCTATAATAATCGGAATGTGTTTAATGGAGGTGAGACGCTGAGTTTAACAGGCAATTTTGCTTATGAAGCCCAGTTGTCGGGAGGTGATGATGCCGGACTCAGTAGTATTGCGGGCGGACTCAAAGCAGATTTGTTATTGCCCAGACTTGTGCCTTTCTCGCCCAGTAGGTTTAATTATGCGGTGCCGAAGACCAAAATAAGTTTGGGTGGGGATATTTTAAAGCGAAGTAAATTATATACACTTACTTCATTTAACAGCTCTTTTGGGTATACCTGGAATGCCAATAAGTTTGTATACCATGAGTTGAATCCCATTAGCATAACCTATGTAAACCTCACGGATACTACGGCCGAGTTTGAGGAGATTCTGGATAACAATGCTTTTTTAAGCAGTAGTTTTGAACAGCAATTTATAGCAGGACTAAATTATACATTCACTTATAATGAACTTGTGGACCAAAACAAGGACCGTCCTATTTATGTGTCCACAAGTTTGGATGTTGCCGGTAATACGTTAAGTCTCTTGAACGGAGGAAAAAGTACCGCTTTTGGATTGGAATATGCACAGTATGCAAAAGCGGATATTGACTTTAGGTATTATTTAAAATGGGGAAAAGAAAATGCTTTGGTAAGTCGTTTGTATGCAGGTTGGGGTATACCTTATGGGAACTCATCTACTTTGCCCTTTGTAAAACAATTTTTTTCGGGAGGGCCGTATAGTGTTCGCGCTTTCCCGATTAGAGGTTTGGGGCCGGGAACATTTAGTAGTGCAGAAGATAGTACCAGTTCATACTTTGATCAATCCGGTAACTTACGTTTAGAAGCTAACTTAGAATACAGGTTTCCTATTTGGTCATACTTAAAAGGTGCGTTCTTTATAGATGCAGGTAATGTTTGGTTGACCAATGAGGTAGAGATAGATGAAACGGAGTCAGAAGAGACCATTGCATTTAATCAGCAATTGACCACAGAAGGGAAGTTTGGTTCAGATTGGATGAAGGAGTTAGGTGTAGGCGTAGGATTCGGGCTTCGAGTGGATATTCAAAGTTTTGTAATTCGGTTTGATTTTGCCTCACCTTTGCAAGTGCCTTACAATCCGGAAGGCGAGCGATTAAGAACGCCGTTTATTGATGGGGGAAGTGACAATCTTATTTTCAACTTTGCCATTGGTTACCCTTTTTAGGGGTAAATAACTGTTGTTCGCAGCGATGTGGCATAACCTTTTAGGATAAGACCTTACAACAATGATAAATATGTTCTACTTTTGTTGGCTTACCAGCGCCATTTCCTCATGATCCATACACTTACTTACGAGTCAAAAGCTATAAAGGAATTGACCATAGCGGACATTGAAGCTATTCTTGAAACGGCCAGAACATTTAATGGTCTAAATGGAATTACGGGCTGTCTCATATTTTACAGGAGAAAATTTATACAAATTTTAGAAGGCGATAAGGCGAAAATTCATGACCTTATGGAAAAGATTAAACAAGATAAGCGGCATAGAAATGTTGATGTTTTATCTGAGGGCCCTACTGAAAATCGTAATTTTCCCAATTGGGGCATGGTATATTATCCCATTGATAAAAACGAAGCGAACCAGAATGAATATGAGCAGTTCAAAAGAAACTTGCTTCTGCTTGCCGATCTAACGGTGCATTCAAATCAAACGGCTATTCTTTTCTGGAAACGAATGAAACTATTAGTTGCCGAGCCGCCGGATGTTTCGTAAAAGCATAAAAAAACGGCGATTTCCCGCCGTTTTTACTCTCAATGTAATTCAGATTGCTGTCTTAATCGAATTGTTTTAAAGATGCTCTTAGCATCCATGCCATTTGCTCGTGTGCCTGTAGAATTCCAGTAATGAAATCTGCGGTACCTTCGTCATTATGCGCTTCTGCATTATCGCCAATACTTTCTCGGATGAATTTAATTACTTTGTCATGGTCTTTTAATAAGACGGTCATAAAGCTGGCACTGTCCGTCTGATCCGGATTGTTTTCCTCTAAATTGGACAACTCTAAAAATTCTTTTAAAGTGCCCGGAGAATAGAACCCTAACATACGGATACGCTCTGCTACTTCATCTATAAAGGTTTCCAATTTGCCATATTCTTCTTCAAAGAAAACGTGCTTTGTGTGGAAATCTATACCTTCTACATTCCAGTGTGCATTTCTTGTTTTGGTGTAAAGTAAAAACTCATCGGCCAATAATTGACGCAACATTTTTACTACAGCTTCTCTATTTGATTTTTTTATGCCTATCTCGGTCTTTTGTGCTTCTTTAACTTCCATATTTTCTTCTTTGATTACTACTGCAATTTAAGGCTAAACCGCTGCCCTGGTTAACCGGAAAAAGTTATTGTTTGCTCCAAAAAAAACGAATGGAAAAAATGGGTTTTAATATAGTATAAGGCTATTATTTTGTTCTATAAAGTTGATCTTCTAATACCAGTAATCTTATATTTAGAAATTAAATAAGGAGTATTAATTAGAAAGGAAAAGAGATATGATGACGTTGAACGACTTATTTGAGCATCAACTTAAAGACCTGTATAGTGCGGAGAGTCAGTTTCTAGATGCACTTCCCGATATTTTAGAGCATGCCAGCGATGAGCAGCTAAGAAATGCTTTTGAGAATCATTTGAAGGAAACAAAAGAGCAGAAGAAAAGAATAGAAAATATCTGCCATGAGTTGGAAATTACCCCAAGCGGAGAAACATGCCAAACCATGAAAGGGCTCATTAGCGAAGCTAAAAATTTTATAGAAGAAGCGGAAGATAATAAAGAGCTAATGGATGTGGGTCTCATTGCTGGTATTCAGCGATTAGAGCATTATGAAATATCCGGTTATGGAACGGCAGTTCGGTTTGCAAAAGAATTGGGATATAGAAATATAGCCAAGACCTTACAGGAAACCCTTAATGAAGTATATGATGCGGATAGTACCTTGGAAAAATTAGCGGAAACCCGTTTAAATAAAAAGGCAATTGGCGGGAATTCTTGATTTCTAGATCCATTTGTCTAAGAATCCGAAGTGTTTAATAGTCCGTATGGGCTATCTGAAAGCTTCGGATTTTTTTATGAAAACCAAAAAAAATATCATGTTAGCACTGGTTAAACGTATTTATAATAGCATTTCATTTGTAACCGTATTAATTGCGATAGGTTATGCTCTTATTGCATTTGTATTGATTCTTTTTCCAACGGATATATTAAAGGATTTTCCCAGTATAGCCATTACGGATAAGGACAGTATTAAATTTATCCTTTCTTTTACTATAGGCGGAATATTTACCTTAACCGTGTTCAGTTATACCATGGTAATGAATGTTTTAAACCGAAGCATTAGTAATTATTCGCCAAGGCTAATCCCGTTGATCTTACATGAAAGACACCATCAGGTAATTTTAGGAGCTACTAGCGGAACCATTATTTACAGTTTAATTATGGCCGTTCAGGTCTCTAGCGTAAATATTGGGGAGTTATCTTCTTTAGCGGCACCCTTGGCCATTGTTATGGTAGTAATCTGTATTTTTCTTTTTATCTATTTTATACATAGCGTATCTCAAAGTATTCATGTCAATTACGTTGTACATCGGTCATATCTAAACACCAAAAAAAGTATTCAAAATATATTGGATATGAAAGAGGGCCTTTCGCTGTCCGATAATTCAGAAGAAAAATGGGCCGATACCATCGCCTTTGATTCCTGTGGTTATCTCAATTATATTAGAATGGAGAAATTAATCTCCCTTTCAGAAAAGCACGGTGTTCAGTTTAAACTGGAAAAGCAAATGGGGACATTTGTTCAAATTGATGAGGTTGTATTATCTTCCTCTTCTCCAATGGATAAAAAATTGCGTGACGAAGTAAAACGTTGTTTAAGCGTGGATCGTTCAGAACCTGTGGACGTCATAGAAATAGGATTTAAACATTTGGTGGAAGTCGCCATAAAGGGGAGCTCTCCCGCAATAAACGACCCAGGCACATCATTGATCGCTATAGACTATTTAATGCAACTATTCATTCTTAGGAAAAAAATTCCCACTTTTAATTCCTACCACTCAAAAGAAGGAGGTTGTGTGTTTTTTGAATTGGTCCCGAAGGACACGCTAAAAGCTTATGTTTTTAGGGAGATGGAGCATTATATGAAAGAGGACCCTATTCTTTCTGAGAAATTGAGAAGCGCAAGGAAGATGCTTGATTCATAAGGAAGGATTTAGTTAGTTTGGGTTGACTAATTCTTGAGGTAAAACTGTTGAGGACAAATTTTGGTACATTCCTATCAAAGCTTTAACCGACTAATGAGTCCTAGTATCTTCTGATGAGACCAAAGACGAAATGGTCTTGCAAAGAACTGTTGGTTATTTCTTTTTAGGCATAAAAAAGCCGGCAACAATGTGCCGGCTCTATCAACAACCAAACTATTCTAGTGAATGTTTTATGCAGATGCAGTAGATACTACATTTTGCTTGTCTTTGTACTGCTTTGGGCTGCAGTTATATTTGTTTCTAAATATTTTGGAGAAGTAGCTACGGCTAGTAAATCCTATGCTATACACTACTTCAGAGATATTTAAATCTGTGTTTTTGATTAATTCTTCGGCTTTTTCAATACGAACCTCTCTAATGTAATCCGTAACCGTTGTACCGTGCATCAGTTTAAATCCTTCTTGTAATTTACAAGGTGATAAACCGGACTTACGACAAAGCTCTGAGATAGATAATTGTCTTTCAGGATAGTTATGTACAAAGTCGGAAATCTCTTTTACAGACTCCATTTCTCTCATGTTTAGACTACCTGTCTGGTTTTCTCTGTTTTCTAGGTCATCCGTATGTTGTTGCACCTCTAAGGCCAATATCATATGAACTAAACCTTCAATTAGTAAACTACGTACAATACCTTGTTGCTTAATGGCTTTCAACTGGGCAATTTGATCGGCAATTTTTAAGTTGTAAGAGCCAATGTAGATAGTATTCTCGGCAGGCTTCCCATTTAACATAAGTTCCTGCAGTCTGTAATTTAGACCGTTCTTTTTAGCTGTTTCGCCATGTACCGTTCTAACAACAATTAAAGATGTTTTAACGTGCACGTCCTTTTCAAAGTAAAGAACGTTGTCCGTATGGCTAGCATTGGTTAAAATACCCGTCTGAAAGTTCTCTAAAACGTTTTTCTTAGTCTCGTTATTAAAGCTATGGGCAATTTTACCTGCTGAACAATAGGCAAAACAAATAGGAGCGTTTTCTTCAGATCCTGTTATTAAGGTGAAATCTTGGTTGAATTCCATATCAAACTCTAAATATGAAATACCACCTTTAAAAGTGATTCCTCTAATATGGCCCCGGCCTAGTTCGTTATCTATAGTTAAAATATGTTCTTTTACGTTTACCGTAAGTGAACCACCAAAATTATGGTGAAGTTGTTGAAACATATTTTTAATAGCTGCAGATGATAAAGTTATAGTTGTCATAGTGTTCTTTTTTAAGGTTGTAAATTTCTTTAGGTCGAAATCTGATTATCCTTGAATTTGGTGATGTCCATTATTGGTCATCTCCATAATATCTGGCGTTGTATTGTTAGAAGAATATTCATGAATTGATCTAACACGACCTACTCTAGCCAGCTGCTCGGATACTTTTTCAATTAGATTTTTCATAGATACCAGATGTATTATTTGTTCTGGTACAAAGATCAGGGAGGAACCCACATTTTCTGTTACACAATTTTTGCTTTGTGTTATACAATTGTGGGTTTTGAATCTAAATAACGCTAAAATCGCCTAAAATAAGGGGCTGTGGCGAGGAGTGCCAACCCTGCAAAATGATAGGAAGGTTGAATTTTTAAAATAGAAACGAAGGATTTAAAAGTCTCTTACCTATAAAGGAAGATAGAAAATAAAGGCGGAACCTTTGCCCGGTTCACTTGTTGCATAAATAAAACCATGATGGTTTTCTACAATTTTTTTACAAATGGCAAGGCCAATTCCCGTACCTGTATATTCCGATTTTTGGTGCAGACGTTGGAAGACTTCAAATATTTTTTCGGAATGTTCCGTAGAGAAACCAATACCGTTATCTATAATGGCAATTTTAAAATAACTGTTGGAGGTCTTGAAAAAGTCTTCGGGAATTTGCTTTGCGTGGACTTTCTCCGCCTGAATTGTAATGGAAGGGGTTACATCTGCCCCTCTGTATTTTATGGCATTAGAGATAAGATTGTTGAATAACTGCTCTAGTTGATAGGATACACCTCTAAGAGTAGGGAGATTTTCACTTTTAATTTGGGCTTCGGTACTTTCAATATTTGATGATAGGTCTTCTTTTACCTTCAGCAGCACCTCGTTTAAATCTATAAGTTCAAAATCTTCATGTTTTGCATCAATTCTAGAATAGGTCAGTAGATTTAAGACCAATGCTTGCATACGCGAAGCGGCATTTACTACCTTTTTAAAATAGACACGCCCTTTATCGGATAGGTTTTCCGCCTCTGTATTTTCTATACGGGAAATGAACATTTGTGTCTTTCTAAGGGGCTCCTGTAAATCATGACTGGCAACCCTGTTAAAGGATTCCAATTCTGCATTACTATGCTGTAGCTCCATGTTGCTGGCCCGTAATTGCTCTTCTGCTTCAATACTTAAAGAAATATCCTGGGCAACACCGGACATGACCTGCTTGTTGTTTTTTTGAATGAACTGACCATTTACTTTTAGGTGCTTTATTTCCCCATCTTTGGTAATAATGCGGTACCGGTGCTCCGTAACGTTCTGTTCGTTGGCGGATTTTTCAATACTTTGATGGTATTTTTTTAAATCATCGGGGTGAACAAACTCACTATATTTATCCAATGAAGGTTTAAAATCTTTGGGTTCGTAACCTAACATTCTATAAAAATTCTCCGAAAGTTCAATTTCATTGGTGCCTACATACCATATAAAGCTGCCTATTTTTGCAATTCTTTCTGCATTGGTAAGAATGGAGTTTTGTATGTAGACTTCTTGGTTAAGTGATACAACACGATCAGAGGTCTGTTTTTCTTCCGTAACATCTACTACAACACCTACAGAAGCTTTTCTTCCATTGCGTATAAGCTCACGTCCATTAAGCTCAATATATTTTACGTCTCCTTGCTTGGTAATAATACGGTACCCGGTTACCCTGGATTTTCCGTGCTCAACCGTTTCGGCACCCAATTGGTTGTAGGTTTCCAAATCCTCAGGATGGACAAATTGCTTATAGCTATCGTAAGTTACTTTAAATTCATTGGGTTCATATCCTAAAATCCGGTAGAAGTTATCCGAGATAGTTGCCTCGCCATTGTCCAAATACCAAATGTAACTACCTATATTGGCTACATTTTCGGCATCTATAAAAATTGAGTTTTGGGTTTCAAGTTGCGTGTTCAACCGTAAGAGCTGATCCGTTTTTTCTTTTTCCTCTGTTATTTCCCTGGTGGTTAAGGTAATGCCGTCCCCTAACTTAGTGGCTCGTGTACTGAACCATTTTAAAACACCTTTTATTTCATACGGTACCTCATAGGACATGGGAGTGCCCGTTTGGACCACATCTGTTAATGAGGTGAAAAAATCAGATTTAAAGATCGGCGGAAAGACCTCAGAAACATGCTTATTGATTATATCTTCTGGAAGGTATCCGGTAATAGGGGTAATCTTGTCGTTAATGAATAGAATTTTAAAATCTGTGATTTTACCTTTCTTATTTCTGATACTCTCAAAATTCATCACCACGTGAGAAATGCTTTTGAAAATATTGTTCAAAAATGCACGGTTATCCAAAAGTTTTAGGTTTTGGTCTTCTAACCGTTGGTTTAGCATTAACTGCTCTTCTTTTGCTTTCTCCTCTGCGGTAGAATTGCGTGCGGTTACCATTATACCTTCTGCTAAAGGCGTTATGAGCGATTTAAACCATAATTTTTTGCCTTCTACCGAAATTTGGCGATCTAAGTTTACTTTTTCTTTCTTGATAAAACTGGTGACGAGCTTTTCAAATTCACCATTGAGCATTAAAAAAGGAAAAACCTGGGAAATGGGTTTGTCAATGAGATAATCCGGTTCAAGTCCTAAATAGTCGCGATTACATTCGTTGGCAAAAACTACTTTAAAATCTACAATGGTCTTTTTCTCATCATAAATGGGCTCATAATAATTTACAATGTTATCCGTAGAGGCCAATACACTTCTAAGGAAATTCTCTGATTGACGAATACGTACTTTGTTCCTGTATATTTTTAGAAAAGCCAGTACAAAAATAACTAAGGCAAAGAAGGCCAGTAGGAGAGAGGTAAAAGGCGCTAAATATTTATTGGAGTCATATTCTTCCCTTGTATTTTTTATGGATAGCCGTTCCTCCGCCAACATTTGGTTACGTATATTCCGAATGCGGTATAGGGTAAAGTTGATGTTACTTTTCTTTGATAATTCCGATTCTCCAACATTTCTTACGGCATCGCTAGGGTGGTTCGCCAAGCTTCTAAGTTCCTCATGTAAGGAGTCCAATAGGGTTTCCATAGGAGCCAAACGAATCTGCTGGGAAGTGTTTTCCTTGGTGAGATCCTTAAGTGTGGTCAGTATGGTTTCTCCCTCTTTTACGTAGTCATCAAAAACACTGCTTGTATCATCTATAGTCTGAAGCTGTTTTCTGAACTCCTCTGATTCGGCCTGTGTGGAATGCGCCGAGAGTTCGCTAATGGCATTGTTTACTTGAAGGGTATGTGCAACTTTTTCGGCTAGATCTTGCATGCGCATAATTTGATAATATGCCATGCTCGCCGTAAAAAGAATAATTACAAATGCAACGAATAATAGTACTATGTAGGTCTTGGATGAGGAATATATTCGTTTAAAATCCATAGAAAGGTTCTATATGCGAAATAGAAAGGTTTCTTTGTTTAGGTTAGAGGTGTGGTATTGCCAATTTAATTGCAGTATGCGTTCTACTGAAGATTGCAATTTAGCAAAATTATTGGGCTTATTCAGATAAATGTTTGCTCCATTTAGAAATGTTTCCTCCACATCTTTTTCGGAAGATGAGGTAGAATATATAGCTATGCAAAGGTCTTTTAGGTTTGGGTTTTGCCGTATCTCTTTAAGACACTGCATACCATTTTTTATAGGCATGTTTAAATCTAGGAAGATAAGGTTTGGCAAAACAATATCCGGCGAGTTGAGATAGTCCATCAATTCTTGACCGTGGTTAAAAAGGGATAAATTAGTCTTAATGCTAATTTCTTCAATGGCCTCGCTGAAGAGCATTCTGTCATCTTCATCATCATCTGCCAAGACTATGTTCAACAGTTTGGTGTTCATAGGTTGTATTTAGGTTGGGGGTTATCAATCGCTGGGGTTCATTTTCTTTTTCATGATTCTTAAAAAGGTGCTTGGGGTAAGCCCAGTGGTCTTCTTAAATTGGCCCGATAAATGGGCTACACTACTATAATTTAATTGATACGCAATTTCAGTAAGCGTGTAATCCGTATTGCACATTAATTCTTTTGCTAAATCAACCTTGCGTAAGATAATATAATTTTCAATAGAAGTGTAGGTGCTCTCAGAAAATAAAGATGAAAGATGAGCATAGGAGTAGCACAGCGTATCCGCTAAATAGGTTGAGACCTTAACGGACTTTAGTTCTTCATTTCTTAAGAGTTCGTCTATTGCATTTTTTATGCGCTCTACTAAAGTTGTTTTCTGGTCGTCCAGAATCTGAATTCCATATTTCTTTAAGGAATTGGAAAGCAAAGTGCGTTTTTCTTCCGTAAGGTTTCCTTTTATTTCCACTTCGCCAAGTCCACCTAATGTATATGCAATACCTAATGCGTCAAGATGTTCTTTTAAAAGAGTCTTGCATGCCAGGTTAAAATCATATTTTACGTAAAGAATCATAGTGCCAAAATATAGGTGTTGAATCCTTGCTTTTCCAAACAGGAAAGGTAATTACTTTATTTTAAAAATTAATACATTAATTAGGTATCGCCTGACTGATAAAATAGGCGGATTACTAGCTTGATCTATGTGCTAATTAGCTAGCAAATCTAATACAAAGTACAATTTAAATAGCATAAAAATGATTTTAAACAAATACACGAGAAGGGCATTCATTGGTGGTGCCATTTCACTACTGGTAATTCTTGCGGGAACCATTTTGTTGGGTAGGTTAAGCGGCTACGAAGCTAAAGAGTTGATTAAAAATTCAATAGGAGGTCTAAATACTCTCTGTAATACCATAGCTCTTGCTTCTGCAACGATATTAGCATTATTGCTAACCCTGTTAAGTCTCACATCTAACGCAGATTCTACCTTAAAGAATGCCCATTACCGGCATGTATTGCAGATTGCAAAACTAGATACTTTTGTTTTTATCGCTTCGGTAATAACATTTTTACTGCTCAATTTACCAATTACTGAATCTGAGAATGTGCCCCAAAATTGGTTTAGGTATCTGTATTATATCTCGTTGGCCATATCTGGTCTGTTGAGTTCGTCGCTAATTGTTGTAATACTTATGCTGTACAATACGGTTGTAAATATTATTAAAATTGTGGGTCTGGGTGATACGGATAATCCTCTTATTTATGAAGAAGAGGATAAGGATGAATAATAGAATTTTAAATATTCCTACTTCTACTTCCCAAAAGAAAGAGAGGCTTAACAGTTCTATAAAATGCGCTCTACCGTAGTACGGCGTAAACAGAAAAAAATGGACGCCTCCAAAAGGAGACGCCCACTTTACAACCAACCAAACTTTATCTTAGTTATCGTCTACAGCATCTTCAAATCCGTCTTCAACATCTTCAGCGCCTTCTTCTATGGCATCTCCGGTATCATCAACTGCGTCTTCTATTTTATCTCCGGTATCTTTGTTTTCTTCTCTACAGCTAGTTAAAGTTGACAAAGATGCGGTCATTAAAAAAATAGACATTAAATATATTATACGTTTCATATGTTTAGGTTTTATAGATTAAAAAAAATTATACGGCTTTCTTTCCGGTGAATAATGAAATCACAAAAAGAATCAGAAAAATAAAGAATAGGACTTTGGCTATACTGGCAGCACCAGCTGCAATTCCACCAAATCCAAATATTGCGGCTATAATCGCCAGTATTACAAAAGTGACTGTCCAACGTAACATAATATGTAGTTTTAGATTAGTAAATTTTAAGTGTCGTACTTATCCGACTTCTATGTTACAAAGATGGCCCATGTTGATGGTTTGCCTTAGCCCTAAAAATTATGATTTTGCCTTAAAACAATAAGGTTAGGTCTTAATTACTAAGGTTTATACTATTATTGTAAAGCAAATCATGCAAGGATAAGGGTAGAAAATCCTCTCGCTCTAAAACGGAGAAGTTTGCATCGGAATCAGAGTCATAAAAAAAATCATTTCCAATAGGTTCTGCGGTTAAAGTATATGTGGCCTCTTCCGTTTCTATTCCATCTATACCTATTGTATGGTCTAGCCAATCTTTTTGCTGATGCCTAGGTATTAGAATTGGCATTTGATTACTGGTATTATTAATCTCTTCAAAAGTCTTATTTGCTTTTGCCGTAATTAGTGAACTGGTCAAAAAACCATCCTCAAGCTCATTGCTGATGCCGGCAAGGCAAAATGGCTCGCCAGATTCTTTGGTCATGTGAAAAAAGAGAAGTTCACCATCTGCAATGAATGTGGTGTAAAACCCGGTAACAAGGAGTAGGCATCTGTCTGTTTCACTGGTTTGCGCATACCATGGCTGTGATTCTAATGAAGCGGCCGGAATGGTAAGCGTATTTACATGTTTTTGAAACACCGCCCAGTCTCCTTGAAATTTTTTGGGTAAAAGGCCCCAAATTGAGGTGGCTATGGTTTCTTGTTTATCAGAGGTTATAATGGGTACGGTACTTTCTTCAAGTCCGTTTATGATTTTTCTGGGTCTATATATGTCAGGAAATTGAAAAAGGGCGCCAAACGTTTCTTCAATCTGCCTTCTTTCTGCCCTAATGGATAATTTGTTGAACATAGATATCTTTCAATAGTTAATAATGTAAAAAAGGGATACGATTGCATCCCTTTTTCTGTTGTTCCATACTACTCTTATAGTACGCTTTCCAAATTTTTAATATTGGATAGATCGGTACTGATTTTATTCATTTGTTGGGTGAGTAGCGTAGCGGTAGATGATGGTAAGGACGTATCGTTCAATACTTCTTTGTATTCATCTATTGCCGCTTTTTCTCCGGTGATGGCTTCTTCCAACATAGCTTCGTCATTATCTGCACTAAACCATGCTTTTACATCCATCCAACTGCGGTGCATAGCCCCTGTGGCGCTGCCACCTTTATCTATTTCTTGTCCAAAACGTACCATCTCGGTTTTCAACTCATGTCCAAAATTGTAACGCTCTTCTCCTTTACGGCTAAAGAATGTCTTTAAATCGGTACTTTTTGCATGGTCTGCAGCTTTTTTAAAGCCTTTTTCAGCATCATACGTTTTCTCTAATATGTTGTTTAATTTTGTCTGCACTTCTTCTGTATATGTACTCATAATATTTTAGTTTTATATGAGCGGCATCTTGTTTTTGGTAGATGTGTGCCGCATAACATCTTTTTGCTTACAGTAAATTTAATAAGATGTTACGGCAGGGATTTATCTGAAAAAATGAAATTTTAATGCAATCGCTGAATCATTGTTTTTAGCGGTATCCTATTGTAATTCAATGTGAAAGAAAACACAAGCTTGCGTTAAAATTTTGGCGTGTACTGCTCAAAGAGCTCCAGCATAACTTTTTCGGAAGTAGAAAAATAGGCCGATTTAGAATCGATTTTATCAGTCTTGTCAAACCATTTTTTTAATGACCCATCTTCATAGGAAGTAACTAAGACCGGGTGTACATAATATTTGCGGCACACATTTCTGGTATTGCCCAGCGCTTTGGCAGCAGCATCAAAACCAATGAGCAGATTTTTCTTGATTTCTTTTTCGGTCTGTACGGGAGCAAGGTCCAACAGCGTGTCAAAAAATACAACTGAAGCTGCCCATGTCCTGAAATCTTTGGCGGTAAAAAACTCTCCACTTATATCATGTAGGTATTCATTTACCATAGAACTTTCTATATTTTGCTTATCTCCATCGTCATCATAATACTGAAAAAGTTCCCAGCCGGGTATTTCTTCACAACGAGTTATAAGTCGGGTTAATTTCTTGTTACGCAGGGTAACCGAGTGCTTTTTACCTTTTTTACCAACAAATTCAAACTTAATATTGTTCTTGAAAATTTCAATATGCTTTTTGCGCATGGTAGAAAGTCCATAAGACTTGTTACGCTTGGCGTATTGCTCATTGCCAATGCGAATATGGGTTTCGTCCATAAGTTTTACAACAAGCGCAACAACCTTAGCTTTTGACCAGGTACGTAATGCCAGGTCCTTATCCGCTTGTTTTCTAATTTCGGGTAGTTTTTTGCCGAACAAAGCCATTTTATAAAACTTGGTCTGGTTTCTGATTTTCACCCAAGTGGGATGATAGCGGTATTGTTTTCTGCTTTTTAAATCTTTACCTACGGCTTGAAGGTGACCATTTGCAAGATGGGTGATTTTTACATCTTCCCATGCTGGCGGTATGACCAGATTGGTAATGCGCTCTAGCTCTTTTTTGTTCGTTACCGGTTTTTGTTTGTGTAGGTATATAAAGTCTTTCCCTTTTTTAAGTCTAGAAATAGGCATTTTTTTATTGTCAACATACACCAAATCGAGATTTTCAATCGCCAATTCGGGAGTTTTCAACAATTGACTTAATAGGGTCTGAGTTGTCATTTTTTGTTGTAATTAATGGTAGTAAAAACACTGTATTGGCTAAAGATATTCCTTAAATAGTATCTGGTTTGGGCTCAATCGATTATTAGATTAACGGCTTTGGTGATTTAAGTGGTAAAAGTGAAAAATGGATGTATATTGAAGTAATACAACTTAAAAACCATTCATTTTTAGACTAGAAGAGGTGTTTTTGAGTGCATTTTAAATAAATCAAAAACTAAAAAACTATGGAAGATACAGTTAGAGACGAAAAAGTAAAGAACGAGAAAACAGAATTTGCCAAGGAAGCCCATGATGATAAACGAGAGTATATTTTTCAAAAAAACAGCATCACCAAAAAAGGCTTTTTTATTGTGATAGCCGCTCTGATTATTTTGACCATAGGATTAATTGTTTCGGGCGTGGCTTTTTAAATAACAATAGCTCTTTTCTAAGTTTCTCAGCAGAGAAAAAAATGTGTTACAGCCCTCTAGTTAGGGCTGTAACTATTTTATTTTTAGATACCACTTGTTTTAAAATTACCTTTAATACCGTATATACGGGTACGGCTACCATCATACCTACAATGCCAAAAAGTAAGCCGGCTGCCAAGATTACCAAAAATATTTCCAGCGGATGAGATTTTACGCTGTTACTGAATATTATGGGTTGAGAAAAGAAGTTATCTATAAGTTGGCCTATGGTTACACCTATCATAACATACCCTATTTTAGGTAAGATTATACTGTTAAAATCTAATCCGGGGTTACTTGTTATGGTAAACATAATCATGATTATAGCACCTATCATGGGTCCTAAATAAGGAATAACATTGAATAAAGCGCACATAAATGCTATGAGTACGGCATTCTCCAAGCCTACTAAAATCAGCGTTATGGAATACAGTGAAAAGAGAACGAATAGCTGCAGTAAGAGCCCCACAAAATAACGGGATAAGAGATTCTTGATTTTCGCTAAAGAACGCATAGTCCGCATTCTATGGGCGTCTGGTACGGTGATAAGGATAGAGCGTTGTATGATGTTACTATCCTTCAGAAAGAAAAATGAGATGAACAAAACGGAGAACAGGCCAATTCCAATTTTGTCCAGAACCTGTAAAACGGATTTAAAAAATGACGGAACTAAATCCTTGCCCAATGTCTGTACGCCAGTTTTGTCCAGAGTGGCATCTTCTACCAAATCTTCCACCACCTTCTTAGTAGTGCCAAAGTACTCACTTGCCATCACATAGAGCTTATCAAACTCGTTTTGGATAATACCAAAATCAAAGAGGTAGAGGTTTTTGCCCTGTTCCGTTAGAAGTGGAATAATCAAAGCGATTACGCCGGCACAGAGTGCGGTTAAAATAAGCATCGTAAGAATTACAGCTACCATATTGGGTAGCCTTAGGTGTCTCTGTATAATGGAAACGATGGGCCGGCCAATTAAAGCTACAATACCTGATATGAGTATATAGGCCACAATACTTTGTAATTCATAAATTAGGAATATGAGCAATACTAAACCGCATACTGCGGCTATTGCTTTTAAAATTCCATTGGCTATTTCAGAAGATTTCATAGGTTAGTTTTAGGTGGTTTAAGGTATGTGAGATGAGTTAGGTCTCAGTCATAAAAACCTATTGGCACCAATGCCAATAGGTTTATTTATTTGTCAAAGTCTTCTTGTTATTTTAAGACTGTTTATCACTTGAAATAGTATTCATATTTAAAGTGTTCTTGGCAAAATCCAAAGTACGGATTGGGAATGGAATATTGATATCCTGAGCGTCAAAATTAGATTTGATCAATTTAACGGCATTATGTCTTGCGGCATGTTCTTGTATGGCACCTTTCATGTCAATCCAAAAGCGAACCATAAAGTTGATGGAACTATCGCCAAACTCAGTAAAGAAAAATTCTACTTTTTCGTTTTTATTCTGAGGAAATTTCTCGCCGATAATTTTAACTACTAAATCTTCTACGGCCTGTAGATCACTTTCATAACCCACACCGCAGTTTACTGCAATTCTACTTCGGTCTGTTAACGAATAGTTTTTAAAGGACCCATCAATAAATTTTGAATTGGGAATCACTACAAAATTATTGTCCGGTTGGCGAACGGTAATATTGCGAAGACTAATTTCTGAGACAGAACCTTTAACACCGTCACTTTCTATAAAGTCATCTATATTTATTTTTGGCATGAAAGAAAGAATAAGTCCGCCAAAGGTATTGCTCAATGTTCCCTGCAAAGCAAGTCCTATTGCAAGACCTACAACTCCCGCGCCAGCAAGAATACTGGTAAGTACTTTATCAAGTTCAAGCACGCCTAGCGCCACAAAAAAACCGATTAAAACAACAGCAAGAAATACAAATCTGGCAATAATATCCTGTATGGATTGTTGACTGATACGGTTGAGAAGAAATTTCTGTAAAAGCTTGCGAACGCCTCTTGCGATAAAGTAAAATAAGACCATTATTAGAATGGCCATAACTATATTGGGAAGCTTAAGGATAATGGCATCTAGCCACCCGTCTAATTTGCTCCATAATTTGCTTATTGCGTCTTCTATTGAAAATTTACTTTCCATAATTTTTGTGTTATAATATATTGGTTAATAAAAACGTGGCTACTACTGCTAGAATAAGACTCAGTAAGCCGCCTATTCCTAAAAAATGACTGAACCTGTAGTTGCCCAAACTGTATATTAGGGTGTTGGTCTGATAACCAACAGGGGTAAAAAAGCTAAAATTGGCAGCAAACATCACAGCCAGGATAAACGGCTTAAAATCTAATTGCATGCCTTGTGCTACTGCTATTGAAATGGGGGTCATTATAATGGCTGTAGCATTATTGCTAATAACGGCACTTAAGATCATAGTCGAAAAAAACAAGGTTCCAATGACCACATAGCCGGGCTGGTCCATAAGGAAGCCCAAAAGTTTTTCCGAGATGTACATATCGGCACCACTATTGTGCATGGCAACACCTAAGGGAATCATTCCTGCCAACAAGAAAAAAATCTGCCAATTTACTTTTTTGTAGACCGTAGTAAGGTCCAGGTTTTTGGTTACTAGTAAAATGCAAACGCCTGTAAGGGCGCTCACCATAATGGATAGTACACCAGAAGCTGCAAGACCAATGACCAAAAGCAGGATGAATAAAGAAAAATTACGTTTGCTTTTAGAGTTGGCATTCCCTTTCTCAAACTCCTGAAGCAATAGTACATTCTCCATTTTACCCAACCATTCCAGTTTATCTTTTGATGTTTCTAAAAGTAAACGGTCCCCTACTTTTAGAACTAATTTGTTCATGCTACTACGCACCAACCTTTCGTTAAGCTTGGTCAGGGTTTTTCTCTTTTTGATGGCAATAGGTACCATATCCTGCATCATTAAACTTCTGAGTTGCCCCAAGGTTTTTCCTAAAAATTGAGCGCCAGGGAGCATTAATAGCTCTGCAAATACGCGGTGGTCCAGCTCATCTTCATTAGGTTTGTCCTCATCATTAAGTTCTGTGTCCTGTAACGGGGCATAATATTCCTCTTGGTTGAGACTTAAATTTTCAGACTCGTTGATACGCGATAAATTTTCCAAGTCGCATAGCAACAACAGCTCATCATCCGCTTTAAAAGTGATGTATTTGCCCGGTGAATTGTGGACTCTATTATTACGGGTCAATTTTAAAAGGGAAACATCAGGGTTTTCAAAAAGAAAACTTTCTTGGATTGTTTTTCCCACCAATTGGGAATCCGAATTTATATGAACATTGGTTACATAATTGTTGAGATGGTAATCCTCATCAATATTTTTACCCTTTCCCCAAGGCAACCAATGCAGGGTTAGGGTGAGGTAGATAATAGCAATGGCTAGAAAAATCAACCCTAAAATTGAGAATTCAAAAAAGCCCAATTTATCCGCACCCAAATCTGTTGCAACTGAATTTACGATAAGGTTGGTTGAGGTGCCCATAAGGGTACAGGAACCTCCCAGTATACCCGCAAAGGATATGGGCAATAATAGCTTACTTTGGGAGACATTGTATTTCTCCGAAAGCTGATTTACGATTTTTATAAAAACAATAACAACGGCCGTAGTACTTATAAATGCCGAAATGCCTGCCGTAACAAACATAAATACCGGGGCCATAACGTAAATGGGCAAGCCTTTAACTTTTCCCATACCAGAAGTCAACCAGTTAATAACGCCGTTCTCTTCCAGGGCAATGGCCAAGATCATTAAAGCAAGCACGGCAATAGTGGCGTTATTGGAAAAGCCGCTTATGGCTTCTTCTGGAGTCACCAGCCCTAGCAGGGTTAGTGAAACAATAATTAGAAAAGCAATTTTGTCTACCGGAAAAATTTCAAATACAAATAATGCCACCGTTACCAGCAGTACGCAGAACATTAACGTTATTTCCCAAGTCATTTCTTTTCTGTGGCATCATTGAATACGGATGCTTTATTGGTTATCGCTTTAGTTTTTTTCTTTTCTTTTTGCCCTTTTCAGATTCTTTAGGTTGCAACAATTTGTAACCTAAATAGGCAAACTGCATACCTACAAGTGCAAGTTTTATTTTCCTATTGTTGGCCAATGCCGAGGCAATGCCAATGAGCGATGTGGGTTTCATATTTTGTATTTTTAAGTTGATATATTTAAAAGATGGCGGCTTAGTGAGCCGACATCTTTTCTTTTACTTTTTTTAGCTGATCTTGCAGATCACGAACGGTTTCGCTCATAGCCGCTTCAAAAGATTCCCCGTTTGATGAGGCAAAAATTCTTGGCCCGGGCATGCTTAAACGTATGTCGCAGAACATCTCTTGGTCATCACTTCGGTTTTCTTTTTTAAAGAATACATCGGCACGGTGAACAAAATCGAATTTGTTAGCCAGCTTTTCTAATTTTTCCTTTGCCATTGCTTCCAGCCTTTCGCTAGCGGATACGTCGTGATATTGATATATGATTTGCATAGTGTTCTTTAGTTTTGAAATTAATTTTTATGATTGTAGGAGGTATTTCTCCATTGGGTTTTATGCTGCTTCTTAGTACATTCTTGCCGAATCAACCGCTTCTTTCAACTCATCATGCTGCAAGGACTTACCATAAATAGCTTGGTCAGGGTCCATGATTTGCGTATCGGTAAGATTACCAATAAAGAGGGTGTCAAAACCCATATCTTCAATTAGTTTTTTAGTAATAAATCTACTTTCTATATCCTGCGCTGCATAGGGTACGGTCAACTTTTCAGAATTCCTGAACGCCCTGTCGCGCAAGTGTTCTGCCTTTATGGTGTTAAAAGCTTTGGCGGTCTTTGCCGTGCTGAATTTCATGGCAGTATATTCAGAAGCCGTGTAATTTGCCTCTCTTACTTGCTGAGCCAGCTCTCCATCTCTTTCGGGATAAGGGTTTGTAGCATCAATTATAAGTTTGTTGCTGTATTGGGACGCATACTTTTCGGCAAGGTTATTTACTGATTTAAACGGTATAGCCAATAAATAAACGTCTGCATTAGTTTCAAAAGCCTCATCTACGCCTACCGCTTTTGCATTGTTGCCCGCATCATTTGCCAAGCTTTTCAGTTCCTCTGGGTGGCGTGAGCTAAAGAGTACTTGATGGCCTGCTTTTGCCCAATGCGTACCTAAACTGCCACCAATATTTCCACTTCCTATTATTCCTATTTTCATAACTGTGTTTTTATATTATTTCCGCTATTGCGAAAAATTATCTTTTAATATGTGCTCTTGGGTTAGCGCCCAAAAACAACGGATTGTATCAGGAGGTACTTGTTATTTTGTACCTGACTATCCTGAAACTTCCACTATATTAGGTATATATGCGAAGACGGATTAGTTCAATTGCAGCTATTATTACTGCTAAAGCAATTGAAGCATTGGAATGATGGATAGCGTTAGTTTTTGGTGGAAATAGAGAAGGAGATAGGCAGAATATATATCCTGCAGACCAAAAATCGTTCAGTAACAATTACATGGAATCACTATTTTCTTTACCGTATTCATCTTTGTAAATCTGTACAATAATGAGAAATAAGCTCACGAACAAAGGACCGAAAATAAGACCTATAAAACCGAAAAGCGGAATTCCTATAAGAACACCGATCATGGTTATCAGCGGATGAACATCATCTAATTTTTTAAGCACATAAAGGCGAATTAGATTATCTGTGGAGCCTACTACAACAATGCCATAAAGGAGAATGCCCCATGCTTGAAAAGTGTCTCCTGCAGATAGCGTTATTATAAATACGGGCAGGGTACCCAACATATTTCCAACAAAGGGAATCATAGAACCTATAGCGACAATTACGCCCCAGAAAAAGGGATTTTCAATTCCAAAGATGAGGAAACCAATTAACGCCACAACACCTTGGGCTATCGCCACCAAAGGTATACCTAGTGCATTGGCACGTACCATTCTTCTGATTTTGCTGCCTATAGTTTTAAGATTATCCGTGCTTATTGGGATATACTCAAAAAGCGACTCACGCATTTCCTTGCGGTTCGTCAACATAAAATAAAGAAAGAAGTACATGATACCTATAGCGATTACCGAAGTAAACGTACTTCCTGCAAACCCTTGGAGATTGGTGGAGAACCAACCTGAAACTGCGGATACATCTATGGAGGAGGACAAGTCATAACCCACATAACTTTCTACATTTTCCAGCTGTGATTTTACGGCTTTTGTAACTTTCTCGGAATTGTTCACTGCCTGACTTACCTTGTTTCCCAGCATAAGGACGGCTCCCGAAACGGGAATTAAGATAATTATGAAAGAAGCGAACATCAAAAAAGCTGCTGCCAGGTCTGGTTTCCAACCTTTGTGAACCAATTTTGCCATTGGTTTTTTCAACAATACGTACAAAGTAATGGCTCCTAATACACCTGAAAAGTAAGGAGCCATTTCTTTAAATATAAGTCCGCCTATACAGACGATCAGCAATAAAACAAAAAGTTGGCGAATAACTTTGGGGTGTATGGTTTTCATGTGTCTTATTACTTTTTAATTATGAAGAAAAAGGTGAGCTTAATTATTCCGTAAGGCATGAATCAGTTCGGCCTTATCCATCGTTGAGCGACCATCAATACCAACGCTTTTAGCTTGCTCGTAAAGTTGTTCTTTCGTCCACTCTTCATACGGCTTTGATCTTCCGCCCTTTTTACCACTATTTGGCGTGTTGGCAATCCGGGCCGATTTCTCTTTGCTGTACCCCTTGTCTCTCAGGGCCTCATACTGCTCCTCATTTTTTACACTTGGAATATCCATAGTTTTAAGATTTTTAGATTCAACTTATTTCTGTTGCTCCGTGGGCATGATAAATACGTCATTAATATTTGCTCTGGCCGGTTGTACTAGGGTGTAGTAAATAGCTTCGGCAATATCCTCCGCTTCCAAGAATGTCATTTTTTGCATCTCCTTAAACGTCTCTTTTATATCCTCGTCGGTTATCGTGTCCGTGAGTTCGGTAGAAACGGCTCCCGGTTCAATTGATGTTACATTAATGCCATATTTTGGGGCAAGTTCCTGTCTTAGACCTTCGGAAAACATCTTCACGGCAGATTTGGTTGCACAGTACACCGCACCGCCGGGGAAATAATTACGTGCTGCACTTGAAGATATGTTGATAATATTACCCCCCTTGTTTTCAATCATGGTAGGAAGTACTGCTGCTACTCCGTTCAAGACACCTTTAATATTTACATCAACCATCTTTTCCCACTCATCTGTCTTTAATTTTTCCACATAGGACAATGGCATTAGACCCGCATTATTGATAAGGGCATCTATAGTGTTATATTCAGAAAGTGTTTTTTTGACGAGATTTTCGTAATCGGATTTTTTAGTAACGTCACCAGTAACAATCATAGCTGTACCTCCGTTACTTTCAATTTTTTCCTTTAGCTCCTCTAGCCTTTCTTCTCTTCTGGCGGTTAGCACCACTTTGGCGCCTTCACTGGATAATTTTAAGGCTGTTGCTTCGCCTATTCCACTTGATGCTCCTGTTATTATAATTACTTTATCAGTTATATTCATGTTTTATTTTTAAGATATATTACTATTGATTGCAAAGTTTTAGAAAACCATTGCGATAGCTTAATCACATCAGAAAAAATATTGACTATAACCGTAGAAGAGTGTAAGTAGTGCTTCTAGTCATTAGGACTGCAAAAGAACCTATTCACTAATTTTTTCGGCGGATTCAGTTGGCACTCCGTGACCGTACTTTTTGGCATAGACCCATGTAAATTCTGCTCCAAAAAATAGTATTAAACAGGAGTAGGAAACCCATAAAAGAACCAAAACAATTGTTCCCGCTGCGCCATAGGTAGAACCAGGGTTTGCTTCACCAAAATAGTAACCCAGTAAAGACTTACCCAATACAAATAGAACCGCTGTAATAAGGGCGCCTATCCAAACGGTTTTCCAACGTATTTTGGCATCGGGAAGGTATCTGAATATTAGAGCAAAGAGTACCGTTATTATTCCAACGGAGACCACAAAATCTAGCAGGTAGGCAATGTAGACTATAACCTCGGGTAGCATACTCCGTATATAAGCGTTTAAGGCCGATATAGCTGCTGTAACCAGAAAACTCACCAACAACAAAAAACCGATGGCGACAATAAAAGCAAAGCTTCTAGCTCTGTCCATCAGCATTTTTATAAAACTTGAATCCGGGTGTGGTTGCACTTGCCATATCTGATTCAATGAAAGTTGTAAGTGGTAGAATACTCCGGTAGCACCAAAAATGAGAGTGCCTATTCCTAGGATACTTGCTATAGTGCTTCGGTTTTCATTTTGTGTTTCAACCATCATGGATTGTATGGCTTCTGCAGCATCATGACCCAGAGCACTAGAAATTTCTTGGGTCAGTTCTCCTTGAACAATCTCTGTGCCCCATACCGAACCCACAAGATTTATAATTATAACGAGAAGACCGGGTAAAGAGAGTACCGCGTAGTAGGCGACAATAGCACTTAGTCTAAAAGGATCGTCCGCATCCCAAGCTTTATAGGTATCAACTATTAATTTGGGAAGGTGTTTTAGTTTAAATTTTTTATCGGTTTTGGTAGCTGTCATAAGCTGTGCTGTGCGTTCTATTCGTATGTAGAATTTTGAATAAAATTACTCAGACAGTTCGCAAAACATTAACCGATATGCTTAATGTTTTAATGGGATTGCATAATATGGAATATAATTTTTAGTATTTGTAATTAAACCAATAGACTTTTTAAAATACTGCTTCATTATTTGATTAAATCAATTAAAGATGAGGTAGGGTCTTGCTAAACAGTTTAATCGTATTTTTCTTAACTTGTGCTTCCCTCGGATAATAATTTGATATTCAATTAAATGGGTATGTCTAAAAATTTATCTAAAGGAAGTAAGGCAACACCATCGCAGGGTAGATTGATAGATAAACTCAGGAAAGAAATTGAGTTAAATCTAGATAACGACCAATTCGGGGTAGATAGTCTTGCGCAGGCCGTGGGCATGAGTAGATCTAGTTTGCACCGAAAACTACATAAGGTATTAGGTATATCCACAAGTCAGTTTATAAGAGAGTATAGATTAAAACGAGCTCTAAAAATTCTTCAGGAAGAAGATATCACGGCTTCGGAAACGGCGTATAGAGTGGGATTTAGCAGTGCCACCTATTTTAATACTTGCTTTCATAAGTACCATGGGTACACGCCAGGTGAGGTGAAATCTAAAAGTACTGAGGAAATAGAAAAGGTTTTTGTTGAACAAAGTACTCCAATCGATAGAGATGGTACTAAAAAAAGAATGCTGTGGGTAGCAATGTCCGCCACTGTTGTATGTGCAGTAGTTTTCTATTTCTATAATTCTGCTGCAAAGGAAAATAAGGATACAGTTACTCTTAGGAAACCGGCCAATGAGAAATCCATCGTGGTACTTCCTTTTAAAAATTTGACGGGAGATACCGATTTAGAATATGTAAGCGATGGAATGACCGATGCCATTATTTCTAAATTGACCGAAATTAACAGTATTAAAAAGGTCGTTCCATTTACATCAACTTTATCATACAAAGGAACAAATAAGACCATCAAGGAAATCGTGACCGAATTAGACGTAGAAAATCTTTTGCAAGGCAATCTTCAGATATCAGGTAATCAAATTAAGGTAAAACTACAATTGATTGATGGAACATCTAACAATCATCTTTGGTCTAAAGAATATGTAAGGGAATGGAAAACTGACGAAATTTTTACAATCCAGACCGAAGTTGTTGAAGGTGTTGCCTCTAGCATGAGCGCAATTATAACAGATAGCGAAATGGTTTATGTCAAGACCATACCTACTAAAAGTAAGCAAGCATATTCTTACTACCTTCAGGCAGAGTATCAACGGTATAAATCAAATGAGGCCACATTTGACCTTGCAATGCCCCTATATAAAAAAGCAATTGCTTTAGACTCCAGTTTTGTAGAAGCATATTTAGGCCTTGCTTCCATATGGAGTTTTGGAGGTATGGTGTGGGGTCTTTATAACGAACAAACGGCGTGGAAAAATGCCAAGAGTTTATTGGAACATGCATATGAATTGGACCCTTCAAATCAAGAAGTAGAGGAGGAGCTATATACTGGGAATTTCTACTATGAATGGAATTTTGAAATGGTAGAGCAATTTTACCAAACAAAGTCAAAAGGTTCTTTTTATGTTAATACACCTATTATTAATACAGATTATGCCATAAAAATGGGTAGGTATCATGAGGCCATTGAAAATATTGACAAACATCTGTTACGCGATCCTTCATTAATAGGGGTCTTTTTCTGTCGTAAGGCTGAAGCACTGATGTTTCTTGGTAATTCAAAAGGAGCAATTGACCTGTTGAACAGTACGGTACTACCTTATAGCGATAATTTATTCTATCTAAGGGAATCGGCAAAGCAATATTTCTATTTGGGTGAACATGAAAAATCAAAAACTCAGCTGAAAAAAATATTCAATCAATTTCCCGATTATCCTCCGCTTCTCATGTGGCTGAACGCGGTTTTTGCTCAAATAGATGGGAATACGGAAGCGATTAGCAAACATCTGGCCGAATTACATGCTAAGTATGAGAATGGATCGTCCGGCAGCCCGGCTTGGTTTATAGCCCTTTATTATGCGCATACAAAAGATTATGAGAGCACTTTTGAGTGGCTTCAGAAATCGTATGACAGACATGAAGTAGAGATGACTTGGCTTCGTGAAGAACCATTGTTGGCCCCTATTAGAAACGATTCCAGATATAAAGACCTCTACGAAAATGTGGGGTTTTCTAGTATTGGTTTGCCCATAAAATCTTCTTTAAAAAATTAGTATTGAGTAAATTTAGTTTACATTGACTTTTTTCGATAACATCATTGTATTCTTTCTATGAGGAAAACAAAAGGCTCCGTCTAGAACACTATGGCTCATACACTTCGTAATATTTTACCTAACTTATACCCCCTCGTGCAGATACATGTCAGATAATGTGAAAGACAAAAATATATCTATGGGGATTGAGGAAAAATCGTCGCAAGAAACACTGGTCGATAAACTTTCGAGAGAAATTGAGGCGAACTTGAACAATGATCAGTTTGGGGTAGACCATCTTGCGGAAAACGTGGGTATGAGCAGGTCAAATCTGCATAGAAAACTACATAAGACATTAGGTATTTCCACAAGTCAGTTTATAAGGGAATATCGACTAAAACGAGCGTTAAAAATTCTTCAAGAAGAGGATGTCACCGCTTCGGAAACGGCATATCGTGTAGGTTTTAGCAGTGCCACTTATTTTAGTACTTGTTTTCATAAGTTTTATGGGTATACGCCAGGCGAAGTCAAATCTAGGTTAAAAGATGAGTTAGTAGTGGAAGAACAATCTGCTATTAATAGTATTAAAAATGACCATTGGAACAGAAAGAGATCTATTCTCTGGGTTGCTTTACCATTGGTTCTCCTTCTTTTAATCGTGTTTCTTTATAGAAAGACCTCAAGAGACGAGACAGCAATTCCAGTAACAGAAAATGCAACCGATACTAAGTCAATTGCAGTTCTGCCCCTTAAAAATTGGACGGGAAATCCGGATCTGGAATATGTAAGCGATGGCATGACGGATGCGATTATCTCAAGATTAACAAAGGTGAGTGCTATTGATAAGGTAATTCCTTTTACCTCTACCGTAAAATTCAAGGAAACGGATAAAACTACCCAAGAAATAGCGGCAGAATTAGGTGTTACGAACCTGTTGCAGGGGAATCTTCAGATTTCAGGAGACCAAATTAAAATTAACCTTCAATTAATTCATGGGAAATCAAATGAACATATTTGGTCACAGGAATACACAAAAGAATGGAAATCTGACGAAATCTTTGACCTGCAGACCGAGGTAGTAGAAGGAATAGTGAACAACATGAATGCCACAATAGCTAAAGATGAATTAGCCAATATTAAAAAAGTGCCGACAAAAAGTAAAGATGCCTATTCGTATTACCTTCAAGGGGAATTTCAAAGAAATAAAGGAGACGAACTATCATATTCCAATGCTATAAACCTTTATAAGAATGCTATTGCGGCAGATTCAAATTTTATAGAAGCCTATGTGGATATGGCTAATGTTTGGCATATGGGCGGCTCCGTTTGGGGTTTTTACGAGGAGCAAATTGCTTGGGGTAATGCGAAAGCATTATTGGAACAAGCTCTAAAAATAGAACCAACGAATTTACGCGTTGAAGAAGAGCTAAATACAGGACGTTTTTTTTATGATTGGAATTTTGAACTTGTAGAGAAATTTTATAAAAAAATATTAGATGATTCCATCCTAGACAAACCATCTGTTATTTCTCTAGATTACCCTATAAAAACCGGAAGACCAGAAAAAACTCTGGAGACCGTTCAAGATTTAAAGATAAATGATCCATCAAACGTATTTTATCCATTTTTTAAAGCAGAGGCTATGTTTTATTTAGGCTCTAATGATGAGGCCTTAAAAATATTAACGCAATCAGACCCTTTTTATACGGATAACTGGTTTTATTTACGAGAATCTACCAAGTTATATTATTATTTGGGAGCATATGAAAAATCGAGGATTCAACTTGAAAAAGTAGTAACTAAATTTTCAGACTATCCACCAATACTAATGTGGTTTAACGCTGTCTACGCTAAAATGGATGGTAAGAATTCGGAAGTAAATAAGCATTTAAACGAGTTGAAAAACGAGTACAAAAAAGGTTCGTCAGGCAGCCCTGCATGGTTTATCGCCCTCTATTATGCCCATATTAACGATTATGAAAGAACTTTTGAATGGCTGCAAAAATCGTATGATAGGCATGAAGTAGAAATGACCTGGCTACGGGAAGAACCATTATTAGCATCTATTAGAAACGATTCGCGATACAGAGAACTGTACGACAAAGTCGGGTTTTCAAGTATTGGGTTGTCTATAAAATCTTCAGCGCAACAGTAGAATTTCAATCTTATTTCAACAATTTTTGAAGGTTTTGCACCATAATTTGAACCGTTGATTTAAAGCTTAATAGGTTTGGAACATATTTGTAATAAGTACATTGTAATTCTTTAAATCTTTGTTTTGACGAGTCTATGGATAGTTAGACGAAAACTAAAACATGAACTTTTAATAGGGTGACGAGCTATTTGTGCTATCCTTTGATTAAAACGTTCCATCTTATAAATTCGTTTGCATTTATGTTTTTGATAGTCAATGTTTTAAACGTAGTATAAACCCAAAATTTTCAAATCATGCCATTATTTATGGACATACACAAGGTAGATTCCGATGACTTCACTGTCAAAGACGTTATTCAGGCCCATTTACATGATCTTGCTGTACAAGAGCGTTTCGGAGTTATTCAACGTAAGTATTGGGTGAACGAAGAGAACAAAATGGTGTTTTGCCTAATGGAAGGCCCAAGTAAAGAAGCCTGTCACAAAACGCACGCGGAATCACATGGTATGACCGCCTGTAATATCATTGAAGTTTCTGATGATGAGTACAATATTTTTATGGCGCAGGGAAGCACCCAAAAGGAAGATTTAGCCTATACTGCGAACGGTGACCTAGATACGGGTTTCAGAACAATAATGCTAATAAGTACATCGGACTTTTCAGGAAATTACCGGCATTATATAAAGGAGACAAGAAGTTTGATTGATAAATTTCATGGAAAAATAGTGCGCCAGCCTAATGAAGATGAGACCATGGCTTCTTTTCTGTTAGCTTCCGATGCCATTATAGCGGCAATGGCTATTGCTAATTTACTACAGACCATTCCGGATAATTTTGAATACCGATTGGCCCTAGTCAGTGGTAGTCCTGTTGATGAAAAAGGAGTAGACCTATTTGAGGAAACCAAAAAAAAGGTACGCACTCTTTGTTGGGTAGGATTGAGCAAAGTAGTCTATATGGATGCCATTACAGAGGTGCTTTCCCATAAAGAATCGAACACCCCCAAGCTAAATCACGCTCATGTGAAAATTGTAAACGCGACGGATTTTTTGTTCTGTGAAAAACTGTCCTTAATTTTAAATAATGAATTGAATGACCCCAATTTCAAAGGCGACGTACTTAGTCATCAATTACACCTAAGCAAGGCGCAGACGTATAGAAAAATAAAATCGCTTACGGGCATGTCGCCTAATACGATGATACGAGAACTCCGGCTCCGAAAATCACTCAGGGCTTTAAAGTGCAATGACCAAACCGTAGCCGAAATTGCATATGATTTGGGTTTTAATAGTCCCACCTATTTTACAAGGGTCTTTAGAAACCGGTATGATGTGCTTCCCACATCTTTTGCCAGATTAAATGCCGTCTAAGAGTAATTTTTGTATGTATAGTCCATGTTTCTTTTGTTGTTGAATAGGATATGACCTTGGTTTTAAAATCCTTATATAATTTGGCAATCGGGTTTGCAAAGCTTTTTCAATTTCTAAGTTTTATAGTGTTTGGACCAGATGAACCATTTGTTTCATCTTTTGAGATAAAAAGTACAAACGTGTTTCAAATGTTCGAACCTTTGAAACAAAACTTACATTTCTCCGGCATTTCCTATTGTAGTTTTACATTAATAAATTGAAGTAAGAACATAGATCTCTTACTGATTATATTCCCTCCTAAACATTGTTGGAATACAACGGGATACCCAATGTCCGCTAGAAAGTACTGCCCAATTTTTGGTTTGCAATAAATAGAACAACAGATAGTAATTATAATGGAAACGGTAAAAAAATATCGATTTTGTAAAAATGTCAAGAGGTTGAGAAAGAGGCTTTCTATTCCCTTTGCGGCACTTTTACTACTATCTCTTTTTTTGCTTTGGACGTGTTGGGGAGGATTGTTTACCGGTTACATAAATCAGAGCGTATTTAATGAAATGTACGATATGAATTATGACATTTCAAAGCTGACAAATTCCGATGAAGATGAACTAATAAAGCAAGGATATGAGGTATTCCGGAATACCTCAAAATATATAGGTCCAAACAGTGGGAAAAGCAATAAGGTCTTTGCTGGAAACAATCTTTCCTGTTCCAATTGTCATTTGTGGTCCGGCACTAAACCTTACGCAGCACCTTTAATTGGCATTATACAAAGATTTCCGCAGTTCAGGGGCAGGGAAAATAAGATAGGAACTATTGAAGAGCGTATTAACGGTTGCATGGAACGTAGCATGAACGGTAAAATGTTACCGCCAGAGAGTAAAGAAATGAAAGCTATGATCTCATATTTGAATTGGTTGAGCCGATTCGCTCCAAAAGATGGTAAAATCAAAGGGCAGGGTTTTGTGAAAATTAAGATTCCTGATAGGGCTGTCAATCTTGAAATGGGAAAAAGTGTTTTTACCGCCAATTGTATTGTATGCCATGGCAAGAATGGGCAAGGTAAAAGGTCAGTTGATGGTGGTGATACACATTATGAGTATCCACCACTTTGGGGAGATGATAGCTACAATAATGGGGCGGGAATGACAAGGGTAATTACGGCGGCCCAATTTATTAAGGCCAATATGCCATTTGGGGCAACCTATGAAAATCCAGTTTTAACGGATGAAGAAGCCTATGACGTGGCAGGGTTTATTAACCAACAAAGGCGACCGCAAAAACTAAATAAGGACAAAGATTTTCCGGACTTAAAGAAAAAGCCAGTCTCAACGCCATATCCACCATATGCCGATACCTTTTCAATAACACAGCATCAGTTGGGGCCATTCAAACCTATAATAGATCACTATAAAATCAACCACAATATTGTTAAATCTAAATAATTAATTATGAGAACAAAGAACATGAATTCAAGAAGAAAGTTTATGGGTTCGGTACTTATGGGTGCTACAGCAAGTACCTTTTCAATAATTACCAACCCAGTGCATGCCAATATGCTAGAATTTGATGATAAAAAAATGACGGAGGCCGAAGATTGGTTCGAAAATATTAAAGGCGAGCATCGCATTGTCTACGATGGGTCTACGCCCCATGATGGTTTTCCTGTTATCTGGAACTGGGCTTTTTATCTGTCAAATAATGAAACCGGTTCTGGTGATGATGATATTACGGCAATGACGGTTTTACGACACAACGCCATTCCGTTTGCATTAAAATCAGAAGTGTGGAAGAAGTACAAGCTGGGAGAGGTCTTCGGAGTAAATGATAATGCCACCAAGGCTCCCTCTTTACGGAATCCCTATTACGAACCAAAGGAAGGAGATTTTCCCATGCCTGTAATTCAGGGTATAAAAGACATGCAACAAAGAGGAGCGATGTTCTGCGTTTGCAATTTGGCACTTTCAGTATATAGTGGTGTCGTTGCCCAAAAAATGGGGCTGGATGCTAAAGAAGTATATCAAGAATGGCTAGATGCGGTTCAACCGGGAATTCATGTAGTTCCTTCCGGTGTCTGGGCATTAGGAAGAGCCCAAAAGAAAGGTTGTGGCTACATTTTTGCCGGAAATTAATAATCTAAAATTTAGGAAAGATGAAAAAGTATATACAATTGGCAATGGTGCTATTCGTAACGAACATTGCCGTAGCCCAAGAAAAGCCCATAAAAGTTGTTTTTGATGTAACAAGCGCAAATACCGATGTGCATAAATCCGCAGCCCGTCATGTACGATTAATGTCGGAGACCTATCCGGATTCTGAATTTGAACTCGTGGTGTATAGCAGTGCTTACAGTATGGTTGATAATGATTCTTCTGCTGCAGGTGAGACACTTCGCGAAATTGTAAAGAATGATAATGTCTCTATTGTGGTGTGTGCAAATACCTTAAAAAGGAATAAAAAGAGTATTAGCGATCTGATTCCTGGCGTTACTACTGTGCCCGACGGTATTTATGAGATTATTGCCAAACAACAGCTTGGTTGGGGCTATATCAAAGAAGGAAAATAACCAAACTATAACCTGCTGAGCATGGAAACCATCCATATTTTGGGATATTTGGCGGCTTTGGCCATTGGTGTTGTATTGGGGCTGATGGGAGGTGGTGGGTCCATTATGGCTGTTCCCATTTTCACCTATTTATTTCATATCAGTCCCGTTGCAACAACCACGTATTCGTTATTTGTGGTGGGTACTTCTGCCTCGGTAGGAGCAGTAAAAAATTTCAAAAAGGGTTTGATAGATTTTAAGATAGCTTTGGTTTTTGCCATTCCTGCATTTGTAGCAGTATATATCGCTAGAAGATTTATAGTTCCAATAATTCCGGAAAAACTGATTTCGGTAGGCGGTGTTGTGCTGACTAGAAATATGAGTATTATGTTACTTTTTGCCATATTAATGTTGGTGGCATCATTGTCAATGATATTTAAGAAAGAGCGTGCCGTTGAGGATAAAATAATGACGCTGTATAATTACCCTTTGATGGTAGGAGGAGGAGTTATCATTGGTGTCTTGACTGGAATAGTTGGTATAGGCGGCGGATTTTTAATCATTCCGGTTTTGGTATTACTTGTAAAACTCCCCATGAAAAAAGCGGTGGCAACGTCACTGTTTATAATCGCCCTAAAATCATTGATTGGGTTTTCAGGTGATTTAGGTAACCTAGAAATCAATTGGACATTCCTATCAGTATTTACCTTGATTTCTATTGCCGGGATATTTTTGGGAGTCTACCTATCATCTTTTGTAAAGTGCGAAAGACTAAAGAGAAGTTTCGGCTGGTTTGTGCTCATAATGGCCATAAGTATTTTTTGTAAAGAAGTAGGTAACCAACTCTAGTTGTATGGGATGCGGGTTTACCCAAATGACACATATGTATTATCATTTGAACCAAAACTTACATGGCAAAATACGTTTGATAGGTAATTTTAATGAAACGCGATGTATGGCTGTACAACCCGCTGTCCATGCTCAAAACTCCCCTTTTTTTGTTTTTAATTAGTGATTTAGTAAAAGTGAAATTTTCAAGGTCACATGACTCAAGACTTATATATCCATTTAAATAACAGTTAAAAAAGGAATCATGATAGAGACACAGACAAACAAGAAAGAAACCTTACTAGAAAAATTAGAAGTCATTTTTCAAAATTGCCGAGACCGAGCGGCGTATTATGATGCTAATAATCTATTTTTTCAGGAAGATTTTGATGAACTTAAAGAAGCTGGGTATCTGCTCATTGCCGTTCCCGAAGAATTTGGGGGGTATGGAATGTTGATTGACGAGGTTGAACAACTCACTCGAAAACTTGCCTATCACGCGGCGGCAACGGCGTTGGGCCTCAATATGCATATTTACTGGACAGGTCTCGTCGCAGACCTCTATCGCTCGGGTGACACCTCACTGCAATGGGTGCTGGAGGAAGCTGGTAAAGGCAAGATTTTTGCTGCTGGGCATGGCGAGTCGGGCAATGACTCCCCGGTGCTCTATTCTACATGCGAAGCGGAGAAAGTTGAAGGGGGTTACAAACTTACGGGCCATAAAATGTTCGGTAGTCTTACTCCTGTTTGGGATTACCTCGGGCTTCATGGGCAAGACAATAGCGACCCTGACAATCCAAAGGTCATACACGTCTTTATGCCCCGTGAAACGGATAACTATGAAATTAAAGAGACTTGGGACAATGTGCTCGGCATGCGGGCCACTCGTTCCGATGATACAATATTAAACGGCGTCTTTATACCGGATAAATATATAGCAAGACAAGTGGCTCCAGGTTTTGCTGGTATCGATGGGTTTATTCTGGGCGTTTTTGCCTGGGCCAACTTCGGTTTCGCCAACGTTTATTATGGTTTGGCTCAACGAATCTTGAATACCGTACTGGAAAAATTACCCCAAAAGAAATCTATTTCCATGGGCCGGCCCTCTATGGCTTATCATGGAGGAATACAGCGCGATGTAGCCGATATGGTATTGGAAGTAGAAAGCATCGGTCCGCATTTAGATACCATTGTACGAGAATATGCCGAAGGTAAGGATTATGGGGGTGCCTGGGGTGTGAAGATTGTAGCTGCCAAATGTCATGCAGCCGAAGGCTCAATGCGTTTGGCCGATAAGGCAATGGACATTATGGGCGGTGCCGGACTCATCCATAAGGTTGGTTTTGAACGCTTGTATCGCGATGCCCGTTTGGCCAAAATTCATCCCGCTAACACCTATTTTGCCCGTGAAATTATGGCCAAGGGCATGTTGGGAATCGATTTAGATCTGAAGCCTAGATAAGTTCAAAATAAGAAATGTCTAAAACCAGACAACAAGTTAGGCTCTTGATAAGTAATTAGAAACGGTTCCTGATATAAAGATCTTTATTGGAAAGTCAGATTTTTTAAGTATCAGGTTCATGATATGATTTTCTTATGAATAGAAGATTTTTTGGTGTCCTTTCATCAATTTTTAAAGGTTTTGCATTATAAGTTGAACATGGTACTAAAAATTAATAAGTCTGCAACATGCATGTTAAGTGTGGTTTAATTGTCGCCTTCATCTTTTTGAAGTATAAAATTATAAACCACTAAAACTTTAGAAGTTATTAAAACAGCAACAGTGTACGCAGTGATTCTTTTATTTGGAATGTCTTTTATTAAATGCGATGCAAAAGATGATGACAATGGAGTAGTTGATAATACAAGTTTACTTGAGGATGAATTCTCTGCAGAACAAGAAGAAATTAAGGGCGTATTCGCCGGAATAGAACAAAGTCTTAGAGACGGAGATATGGATAAGCTCATCTCATATCATGCTTATGGACCCTAATTTACCGAGTTTAAAAATGGAGAACCTAGAAATGGGGATGAAGCAAACGAAGTTTACGAGCGTAATGTTTTTGGGGCCGTAACTGAAGTAATAAAGTCTGATGCTCAAGATTTAAAAATAGCGGTGTATGGCGAGGTGGCCAACGTAACTTTTCATTCTGATTTTCATTTGAAATTTGGGGAGGATTTGGTGGTAGTCAATGAGCAAACATCATTACTGTTCTTAAAAACCAATGATGGCTGGAAAATTATTCATGAACACCACTCGCCTTTGAATGAAGGGTGAGATGTAGAGGGGATAAACCTGTAGTTAAGGGGAATACTATCGTTTGTTGTTCTTTAGTAGTCTGCGGATAAAGGAGAAAATATTAAAGCGAAAACGAAGTATACAGAATAGTATACCATCCATACAACTGAATTGATGTGGTTTTGGGTTTTTTATATTTTTAATTGTTTGCCTATGTTACATTTCCATAGGTTCCCCCTAATGAATTGTTGAATAGCTTAATTAAGGCGTGATGAAACTATTAAACAGGGGAATTCCCATTATTTGTTTTTTATTATTGGGCGTGTTGTTTTCTTATAGTCAAGAAACTATCTCAGGAAAGGTACAAACGGAAACGGGCCAGCCTATTTCCTACGCCAACATATTGTTATTAAAAGCTAGTGATTCCTCATTTGTAAAGGGGGCTATCTCAAATGAGAATGGTTCTTTCTCGATTGAAAACATATTAAAAGGCCGGTATGTAATATCGGCAAGCATGGTTGGTTTTAAAACTACCGCTACTGAGGAGTTTAATTTTGAAGGAACAAAAGAATTAACCTTGTCTCCACTTTTACTATCTGAAGGTGTGGAGTTGGATGAAGTGATAGTGGCATCAAAAAAAAACCTGTACGTTCAAAAAATTGACCGTACGGTTATAAATGTGGCTAGTAGTATTTTATCAACAGGCTCTTCTGCGCTAGAGATTCTAGAACGGTCACCGGGAGTACTGGTAGATAGGCAAAACAGTTCTATTGCATTGATAGGTAAAAGTGGGGTGGTAGTTATGATTAATGGCAAACAAAGTTACATGCCTGCAGCTGCTGTTATATCTCTATTGGAAGGAATGAATGCGGGTAATATAGAGACTATAGAACTCATTACCACGCCACCGGCAAGTTTTGACGCAGAAGGTAATGCCGGTTTCATCAATATAGTATTAAAAGAACAGACAGATGCCGGTCTTAACGGATCATACGCATTGTCTTTTGGTGTAGGAAATGGTACTGTTACATCAGACAATATTAATTTCAACTATAGAAAAGATAAGATTAATTTCTTCGGTACGTATTCTTTTTTAAGGGATTCACAAGGGCAGTTGTTTGAATTTGACCGTGATTTTATAGATGCGGATGATATACCAATACATGTGTATACCATTTCGGACCGTGAGCCTATACAACGAAACCATAGTATTCGGACAGGCTTGGATTATCAAGTATCTGGTAATACTATTTTGGGGCTGTTGTTTTGGGCCAATGATAACAAATGGACCATGGATGCAACCAATGGTAGTTCTGAAACTGAAGCGGGTATGCCAAGTTCATTTGTAGAATTGTTATTGTTAGAGCGAAATCAAATTCAGCATTTGGGTTTGAATTTTAACCTGAAACACAATTTTAAAGACAAGAAGTATCTAAGTTTAGATGTGGATTACCTAAAGTATGATATTGAAAACCCTACAATGTATACCAACCGTTTTTTTGATGGAAACAATGATTTTTTAAGGGAGGAGCTTACAGAAAGCGATAAAATAACTCCAATTGATATTAAGGTAGGTAAGGTTGATTATCGTGCTCATAGTTCGGATAAAATTAAACTGGATATTGGGTTAAAAGGAGCGTTTAGTAATTTTAATAATGATGTAACCGTTGGCACGTTTCAAGGGGCTAATTTTATAGAGGATGCTGAGCTTACGGAAATCAGCAGTCTAAAGGAGCAAATACTGGCGGGATACAGTAGCATTGATTATAAAATACACGAGAAGACTAGCTTGCAATTGGGGCTGCGTTATGAACATACCAATTCTGAGCTCATTTCTGATAAACGGGGTAAAGTGGTAGATAGGTCGTTTGGTGAATTGTTTCCAACGGCGTATATCTCACACAAATTAAATGATACCTTAAGTTTTAACTTTTCCTACTCACGACGTATAACAAGGCCAACGTTCAATGACATGGCTCCCTTCGTTATTTTTGTTGACCCAACGACCTTTTTTGCTGGTAATCCTGCTGTTCAGCCCGCTATTTCTAATGCTGTTAAATTTGATGTCAATTATCAATCTTTGATAGTGTCAACACAATACTCAGTAGAGGATGGAACAATTTCAAGATTCCAATCTCGATTTGACGAAATGAGTGAACGTCTAATTTTTGGTGCATCAAACTTAGATGAGACCAAAATCTTTTCTTTGACTCTGGGGCTTCCGGTAACATTGACTAATTGGTGGAAAATACAAAATAATTTCACCTACTTGAACACCAAAATTGGCAATACGTTAGAGGGTACAAAATTTAAATTTGAACAAAACACATTCAATATCAATCATACCCAATCGTTTACGATGGCAAAAAATCTGACTTCGGAATTTAATATCAACTATAATAGTCCGTCTATAATTAGTTTTACCGGAACGGCAGTTTTAGAGGAATTTTATGGTTTAAATATAGGAATTCAAAAGAAGTTTGGTGAACGAGGAGGTACGTTGGCATTCAAGGTGAACGATGTATTGGACTCTATGAAATATACGGTAAAGACAGATATACCAGAGCAGAACCTAAATACGACCAATACGTTTGATTTCTTTAATCGTACTTTTTTATTGACGTACTCCAACAGCTTTGGGAATCGTAAACTTAAATCTGCTCGTCAAAGGGGTACCGGTTCCGAAGAGGAAAGACAAAGGGTGAATTGATAGTCTCTAAAGGGTTTTAAGAACTATTGTATTTACCGTAAAAGGCTATGAGGTTTACTGAGATTTTCAAAAAGTTGCTAAAAAAAACCTTCGTATTAACTAAGCCTTAAGGGAAAAGTTTCTTAATAAAAGGAATATCATTTTTATCATTGGGTCCAATATGTTCTGGGTGCTATCAACTATATAACCATTTATCTGTTCAGTTCGTGTAGAGATTGATTTTCAGTAAGTTAATATAAAATTTAACCTATAAATTCTACTAAAATGAAAAAGCTGATTTTATTCATATTATCAATAGTAGTAATGCAAGGGCTACTAGCTCAAGAGGATAATTTTGCAGAAGTAAATGATATAAAATTGTATTACGAAATCAAGGGAGAGGGCGATGCAATTCTTTTGTTACATGGTCATACTATGACCCATGATATGTGGTCTCCATGGGTAGATGAATTAAGTGAGAATAATATGGTCATTACAGTGGATACTAGAGGGCATGGGCAATCTACGACCACAGCCGATTCATTTACATTTAAAGCTGCAGCGGTAGATTTCTATGGTCTTCTTGATAAACTGAAAGTTGATAAATTCTCGGCTATGGGTTTTAGTGGTGGAGCTATGGCGCTGCTGCACATGGCAACAATGGATACCACCCGTATTCAATCTCTAATTTTATTGGGTTCAACACCCCATTTACCCAAAGAAACAAGAGAATGGTTAGCAAGTAAATCCTATGAAACTGTAGCTTCAGATAGACCTGACTGGATAACATATATGAAAGCGGTTCAACCTGGAGGTGAAGATCAAATAAGACTTCTGTTGAAATATTACAATCAAATGGCAGATTCATATACGGACATGAATTTTACGGCACCATACCTTTCCACAATAAATTGCCCCACTTTAATTATAAATGGGGACCAAGACCCAATTATACCTGTTGATATTGCCGTGGGGTTATATAATGCAATTCCTGAATCATCCTTATGGATCGTACCCAATTTGGGCCATGCTGTTCCACAAAAAGAAACAATATTGGGAGAGCTCTTTACGGAGACAATTGTTGATTTTCTGGTAAAAAATTAATGTTCGTTAAATCTAAATGTACTAAAACACTTCTCACAATATTAAAATAGAATAGTCATGACCACACGAGCAAAAAAAGCATCAGTTTTATACGACCATTACGTATGGGTTTATTGGTAATGCTAATTTGTTTTATCTCCTGCAAAGAGAAGAAACCAGAAAAGCAGAACAGTGTTCCGGATCCAGATAAGACCGAACTAAAAACCGTTTTGATCAATGGTAGTAGTTTAAACTATTTGGATATAGGTAAAGGAGAACCCGTTGTATTTGTTCATGGTACAGTTGGTGATTATCGGGTGTGGGAAGCACAGATGTACGCCTTTGCTAAAAACCATAGAGTTATAGCGTATAGTCGCCGTTTTGCTTATCCAAATAAACAAGTGTTAAACGATTCAGCCGATTTTTCGGTTACTGCGCATTCAAAGGATCTTACAACGTTTATTCAAGAACTTAATCTTGGACCTGTACATCTTGTAGGCCATTCTTTTGGTGCTTTTACATCTTTAGTGACAGCTTTGGAGCATCCTGAATTATTACAAAGTTTAACCCTTCGAGAACCACCGATTATGTCACTATTGCAGAATATTCCTAAAGGTGAGGAGTTATTAAATGATTTTGTAGGCAATGTATTGATTCCTGCAGGAGAGGAATTTGCGAAAAAGAATGATGAAAAAGCGGTAGAAATATTTATTGGAGGTGTTTTGGAAGATAGTCTGTATTTCTCAAAAGCAGCCCAGAAAGAAAAGGACTTAATGCTAGATAATATCCTAGAACTAAGAGCTTCTGTTACTAGAAAGAATCTTCTTCCTCCTCTTGCATGTGATGATATTAAAACAATAAAAATGCCAGTGTTATTAATGAAAGGTGATAAATCACCAGAGGTTTTAACAGCCATATTAGAAGAACTTCATTCTTGCATAGGCCATAGTGAATTTGTTATATTATCAAATTCTTCACATGGGTTAGCGTATGAAAACCCCGTTGAATTCAACAAAATTGTTCTTGATTTTATTAATAAAAATTAGCTAATTTATGTTGATGCTTTTTTAAACCATTTGTTTCATTTGCTCGGATACGTTAGAGGGCACAAAATTTAGATTTGAACAAAACACATTCAATATCAATCATACCCAATCGTTTACGATGGCAAAAAATCTGACTTCGGAATTTAATATCAACTATAATAGTCCGTCTATAGTTAGTTTCACCGGTACGACAGTTTTAGAGGAATTCTATGGATTAAATATAGGAATTCAAAAGAAGTTTGGTGAACGAGGAGGTGCGTTGGCATTCAAGGTGAATGATGTATTGGACTCTATGTAATACAACCGTAAATACTCTTTTATATATTTTTATTGGGCTTGTCACACTATCAAAAACATCACGAGGGCAAGCGCATAAAAAACCTGTAGAGTTCAATAAAAGAATGCTCAGGTTTATTGCGGCAGCATACGAACGTAACGAATATAGCCTTTACCTTCTTTTTTTGACATTAAATTCTCTGTGGTTAACTCAAATTCTACATCACTTTCAAAGTATTCATTATCTTCGACTGCTGACTCAAACCGAATTTTATAACCGGCATCAATTTTATCTACGGGTATTTTTAAGACCGTCATTTTACGTTGTCCTCCGGTAACGGTTTCACCCACAATAGCATCAACATTTGGTCTTCTTATACCATAAACGTTTTTCCACCATTCTTCAATATCACGATACCATTCATTGTCATCTCCTTGTACGTATAGGGTTTCTTGGTATTCCTCATTCGTGTCAAGTATAGAGACCACAATGTATGCGCCTTCACCCGTATAATTGGTTAGTTGGATCATGCATTTGTAGCTAATGGTTTCTGTAGGGTTGATAAAACTTACCAACCCCAGAAAACATAGTGTAAAGACTATTGCAATTTTATATTGCTTTTTCATTTAGCATCTGTAGTTACAAAAGACTCGATTATCTCTTCTATTTCCTTCTTCTTGACTATTTCATCATCAAAAAGATACTTGTAAAGTACTTTGTTATCCACTTTTTCAGCAAGGTGTAAGTCTGTTTTACGGTCAAATACTTTATCCCATTTTGAACGTACTAATTTCCATTTTTCAGCATTTTCTTTCCACCAAGCAGCAGCAGCTGCACAGCGAGAGTCATCTACTTTTACATAGGTGTTGTATCCTTTTTCTTTGGCTATGAGCACATCATCGTTGCCCTCTTTACGTAAAATTTTATCATTATCCTGGTCGTGAACCCAACCATAATCCGTAATTTCTTGTCTGTTTCCTCGCATGGTCAGATTGTAATCGCCTCTAGTGGTATATTCTCTTCTTGGAAGAGGAGCGGGAGTGGTGTTTTCCCAGTAACTTTTTCCATCTACATGAACCCATGTTGCTGTACCCTCATACCTAGGGCTGTCATCTACTTGATATACTTTTTGGGTCCATTGTCCATCAACTTCTTCGTTGGTTTTGTTTTTATACGTCCAGTTGTTATCTGCATTGTATAGATAAAGGTCTTGGTTTTCGAACAGCCAATCTTGTCGCCAATGCTTTATAATCATGGGCTCAGCAGGGTTTCCTACTTGTAAAATGTGCTGTATGGTAACTTGATCGGCTTTGTTCGTTACCAACTGCGCCCATTCCAACCCTTTGTCCACTTTAGTTTTTGATGGTTTGTAAAGGGAGTCGTTGGTGTAATTAAAAGTTTCGGCAAAATTGAAGGTCACCTCAAAGCAACCGCACATTTTTTTTATGGCTTCGGCATCTTGCTTTTGTTTGTTTTTCTGTGCAATTCCAGGAAAACTAATGGTAGAGGTTAAAAGGAGTAAAAAGAGTGATTTTTTCATCTTACAAATGTTATTAGTGGTCTATTGTTTCGGCTGTAAAAATATAAATTTTATTTAGACTGATTAAAAATAAAATATATATTTGCGTTCTATTAAGAATCAGTCTAAACAATATTCATGTCTTTTCGCCTATTGGCCCCATTCTTATTTTCATTTGTATGTGTTGTTACAAATGCCCAAGAAGAGCAACGCGACTCAACCGCAACTACTAAATTAGAAGAGGTAGTGGTTACCGGTCAATACAATAAACAAAGTGTAGATAAGTCGGTTTTTCAAGTAAAAGTGATTTCCAGGGAGGTTATCGATAATTTGGCGGCAAACAATTTGGCCGATGTTCTTAACCAGACCTTGAACATAAATATTATTCCAAACCCATCTAGCGGAAAGAGCGGTGTTCAACTTTTTGGTTTGGATTCGCAGTATTTTAAAATTTTGATAGACAACGTTCCTTTGATCAATGATGAAGGGCTTGGTAATAATACAGATCTGACCCAGTTGAATTTAGATGATGTAGAACAGGTTGAGATTGTTGAAGGCTCCATGGGAGTACAGTATGGTTCTAATGCGGTATCCGGTATAATAAATATAATAACTAAGAAATCTTCTAAATACAAATGGCAGATCAGTCCTTATGTTCAGGAGGAAACGGTTGGTAACGAATATGGGCTTTTTGATGAAGGTAGACATATACAATCATTAAAGGTAGGACACAATATTGCTGAGAAATGGTATGTAAACGGTACATACACTCGCAATGATTTTGCTGGTCATTTTGGGAGAAGGGAAGGACAGAACTATGAATTGAATGATGGTAAGCGTGGTTATGAGTGGTTACCTAAGTTGCAGAACAACGCCAAGGGACTTCTGCGCTATAATGGCAATAAGCTCAATGCATTTTACCGATTTGAGTATTTTGATGAAGAGGTGTCACGGTACGATTCTCTTGTGCGTACCAACTTAAATTCAGCAACTCAAACGACCAATCCCACCGCTTCTGATGAGATTTTTATATCAAAACGTTTCAATCATCATTTAAACTTCTCGGGAAATATTAGTGAAAAGACTACTTACGATGCTTCGTTCTCGTATCAACAACAGAAACGCAACGTAGAAACCTATAATTACCGTATTAAAACCCAAGAGAAATTTGATGATGATGAGTTTGAGTATGAGTCTAGAAAAGGGTTCTATTCGCGTGGTACACTTAATAATTTATTTTCGAATAATTGGTCTAGTTATCAGTTAGGGTATGAGGTAAGTATCATTGATGGTTATTCTTCTTCCTTGGCTGGAGATTTTGAGGCGGATCATATAAACCGGCGTTTAGAATCCTACGACGTATTTACTTCTGCAGAATATAACTTAAATGAAAAGTGGTCTGTACGACCTGGCGTTCGGACGCTTTTTTCTTCAAAATTTGACCCACAAACGGCACTCTCGTTAAGTTCTAGATATCTTTTTGATAATGGGTACCAGTTGAGAGCGGTATTGGGTACCTCTCCTAGAAGTCCCAATTATAATGAACTGTTTACGTATTTCGTAGACATTAACCATGATATGCGAGGGAATGAAGACCTTAACCCGGAACGGGGATACTCCGCATTTTTACATCTCAAAAAGGATTTTTGGACGGCAAATGATAAATGGTCGTTAAAGAACAAATTATCAGCTTGGTATCTCTCCGTAGATGATAGAATAGAGTTGACAATTGTTAATACCAACCCATTGGCTTATCAATATAACAATATTGATAGTTATAAAACTTGGGGTCTTTCCTATACCAATACTACGTCCTATGATAATTTGCAAATAAGCGCAGGTGTTTCTTTTTCCGGCCAGTCCAAAACCTTGGAAAGTGAAGTGGATTTTAATGATGATTACCTATACTCCTTACAGTTAAATGGTAACCTGTCGTACAGAATACCAAAATGGAATACCGTTTTTTCAGCATACTACAAATTCACGGGTAAGCAATATCAATTTGTTCAAAATCAGAATTCAGATGGAGATGTAATCTTTCTCAAAGATGAGCAAGACCAATATAGTTGGCTAGATGCCACCCTAAAAAAATCCTTCATGGATAATAAGTTTCAGGTAACGTTAGGTGCACGAAACTTACTGAATATTACTAGGGTAAATACGGTAACCGTTGGTGGCGGAGGTGTACATTCCAGTCCATCCAACGGATTGTTGCTAGGTTACGGACGATCATATTTTTTAAAACTTTTATACAACCTTAATTTCTAATTAGAATACTTATGAAAACTACCTTTAAATTATCATCCCTCTTTTTATTTCTTTTATTGATTTCTTCCTGTAGCTCAGATGACGGAGAAGTTATACAAGAAGATTTTGTTGTTGCTTTTGAGAATCCTTCCGTAAGCTTTGGAGCTACTGAAGATGAGAAAAATATAAACTTGGTTTTTTCTACCGTAGCACCAGAGGTTGGTTCCGTAGAAGTGTCTTTTACCGGTTCCAATGCTGCTTATGGCGAAGATGAAGATTTTGTTACCGTTCCCGCTGCCGTAAACGGCGTTATAACTATTGAGGTGGCAAGCGGGGCCCAAAGCGCTTCCTTTGTTTTTAAAAAATTAAAAGATGCCGTAGAAGGAACCCAAAAGAGCATAGATTTTGAAATAAGTACGGTTAACGTAGCCAACGGTATGGCTAACGGAACAACCGCAACCCAAGTGGCTTTTGAAGAAACGGCTGCTCTTGGCGGGAACTTTGCCCCAGAAGTTGGTGGGCCAAATGAACCTAACCAAGTGTATATTGATTTAAGTGGACAAAACCAAACCAGTATAAATCGTGAAACATGGGACCTAGCTTTTTATAATGGCGATGATTTCAGGGTGGCCATTAACGGTTCTCTCTATATGGCGGTAGCCGAATTGGATGAAACTGATATTGATGAGGTAACGGCAGAACAGGTTGTCGATCTTCAGGAGAGTGTGGCTGTGGGAACTTTTGATGCTGCAAATACCGAATTTATAGATGCGCCCAATGGAGAAATTAGCGGAACCGCAATTCAAGAAATAGCTGTTGCCGAGACGGATAACAAAGTATACTTGGTAAATATGGGTGCTGAAGTAGGCACGGAAGAACCACAAGCAGGAGCGGTAAACACTTCTGGTGATGCTAGGGGATGGATGAAAATTAGAATCCTAAGGAATGATACGGGTTATACACTACAGTATGCAGGTCTTGATGAGGTTGCTCATAAAGAAATAAGTGTTTCTAAAGATCCAGCATTTAATTTTCAATTTGTTAGTCTTACCTCAGAAGCTATTGTGAACGTAGAACCTGAAAAGGAAAAATGGGATTTGAACTTTACAGTTTTCACCAATGAAATTGAAGGTTTTGGCTCATATGGCTATTCTGATTTTGTTTCTACAAACAGTAAGGGAGGTGTTATGGCCTATATGGTTACTACGGAAACCAAAGCCTATGATGGTTTTTCCGCTTCGGATATTGATGATCAAGCTTTTGATGATGATCAAAGGGTAATAGGTAGCAATTGGAGAAATGGGGGAGGACCGGATACCTTGCCTTCGTTAAAAGAAGATGTGTTCTTTGTTGTTAAGGATAATGATGGTAACCGTTACAAACTAAAGTTTACCGCACTGGTAAACGAAAGTGGTGTTAGGGGTTATCCAGCTTTTGAATACGAGCTTCTACAATAAAACCTCACTAAAAATTTGTTTGAGTTAGTTTGGGACCGGGCATAGTAAAGTGTGTCCGGTTTTTTTTAAACAGTTTGCATATAGTTCAGAAATAAGTCAAGCAGCCTATTGTCATTATGAATTGCCAAAACAGAAAGAAATGGAATTACTATATCAAAATGGTTATGGATCCATATATAAAATGCCTAAGAATACCAGTTATTTTTGCGAAATGCAGCTGATTGTGGATACTGTGGGTATTTTTCTGTCTAGAGAAGACCTTAATCACCTTTTGAGTATTGTTAAAAAATCATATGAGCCATGTACCTGTGCCGATTGTGGTGGGGATTTCTGTAATAAGATTTGGTGCTCCAACCCGTTAATAGATATTTGTTTAAAAGTAGATGAATCTATTCTTGATCATTTGGAAGATTTAATTAAAGGCGCCCAATTTATGATGGATATGAATGCTACTTTGGAGAAATATCGAATAAAATAAAATAGCTCTAACGCTATAAAACCCTATTTATCAACTGGTAATAGGTCGCAAAACCAGAAACCGATAGTCTCAGTGTCTTGTTCATTGTCTTTTTGGGGATTTTTATAAGCTCTGAAAACCTTCTCGCCTATCCTAAATTTTATAGGGTTTTTGAAGATAGGCCCATCATAGCAGAAAGTGTGAAATTCTCCGTTTTCACCGCAAGGATCAACATTGTCCGGTAAATCGTTAATGAAACTTTCATCAACTTCTCTTCCAACAAAAGAAGCATCCAATACATCTGATTTTATACAGATTACAATGGCCTTGAAGCCTAAATCTAAAAACTCCTCTATGAGTTCTTTGGTGTCCCTTTTCCAAAGTGGAAAGCAACACTCAATGTTATATTTTTTTAGGTGCTCTTCTCTATAGATTCTAAGGTCTTCTAAAAAAATATCACCAAAACCACAATGAGAGTAACCTTCGGATTGTAATTTGGTTTGAACCCGTCCCATTTGGGTATGATACACTTCCATTGTAGGTTCCTCGGGAAGTTCAATTGTGGTAACCGGAAGTTCAATTTCTTGGATTTGCTTTAGTAATAACTCCCGTCTTAGCCCATGCATAGAAACACGATTGTGGTGTGTGTTTATAGAGGTAACCAACAGGTCTATGTTATGATTGCTATCTTGTTGAAGATGATACAGTGCCAACGAGGCATCTTTACCTGAGCTCCAGTTAAAGTACGTTTTTAGCTTTTTCATTACAAGGGTATTCTGGTTGGGTATAAAGGTTTTGTAAGAAGCAAAAGCTTTATCTTTTTTTCAAAGCTAAATCCATAAGACTTATCGACCTAATTAAAGTCTAATTTAATAGAACTTAGCTTAAGCCTTCATTCTTATAAATTATTTTTATTTTAAGGGCCATGGAAGCGCAGCGGTTAAACAAATCTATTACGACATACGGCCATAAGTTGACTCAAAAGGCACTTATTGCCTTTAGTGCTTTATGTGTAGAAAAGACTTTTGCTGGTGGAAGTGTCATTTTTAAGCCGAATCAAAATGACCAATCTGAGTATATTCTGTTGAAAGGAATAGCACGTACTTTTGTGTTGAATACTGATGGGGAAGAAATTACACTCTCATTTTTTGAGGAAAATACGACTCTGCCTCCTTGCGTAATACGAACTCAAAATGGAAAATCTTTGTTATATGGCGAAGCATTGACTGATTGTGTTTTTGCCAGAATGGACGCCAGTGCTTTTGAAGCGTTAATGATAGAAAATATTGAGGTTAGAGAATTTGGTAATGCTGTAATGCGCCAAGAATTAGGAAATAAAGTCCAAAAAGAAATAAGAATGGCCTCTTGGACCGCTAAAGAACGTTTGGACCAGTTTAGGAAAGATTTCATTATGCTCGAAAATCGCATTCCTCACCCCATGATTGCCTCCTATTTAGGGATAACCAATGTTTCGCTTAGTAGACTTCGGAAATTCTCTTGAAAAATACCGATTTTATCAATTGTTAATGCATGGCAAAAGCTACCGTCATTTCTTTGTAAAAAATAAAGGAAATGAAAGTGGTTTATAATATCATACTTCAAAATATTCAAGGTAAAAAAGTGTTGTTTTTATTTTTGCTCACGAATACAGTTTATGTTGCCATGTTGATGCTGACCATTCCAAAGGTTATGGTTTTTTCTAAGGGGATGAGGTTGTTGGATATGCAACCTATGGGGTATGATTTTGAGTATGTTCACCTACTTTTTCAGAACTTAGGACCGGAAGGAAGGCATGCGTATTTATACCAGCAATTACCTTTGGATATGGTGTACCCTCTTTTATTTGGAGTAGGTTACTGCTTAGTGTTAGCTTATTTTCTGAACAAGCTCAATAAATTGAAACCTCTTTTCATATATGGATGCCTCCTGCCATTAGTTGTTGGAATAGCCGATTATGCAGAGAATTTTGGAATATGGTTTATGCTGAAGAATCACACGGAAATATCGCGCAGTACTGTAATGGTCACCAGTAGTTTTACCCTTGTCAAAAGCATGGGCACTACGCTATATTTTGTGATTTTAATAGGGGTCTTTTTACAGTTGGCAGTTAAATTTTTCAGAAATAAACATTAGTACGTCACATTCATTTCGGAATTGCGCAAGGAATACAACCACTATCAGCAATATACCACGCTTTCTAGTTAAGGATTTGTTGTATTTTTAAGGCATCACTTATGTCAAATTCTAAAAACCGCCGTATAGCCGCTATTATGTTTACCGACATTGTTGGGTACACGGCATTGATGCAAAAAGATGAAAGCGCAGCAATGGTCATGAGAGAAAGGCATCGCTCAACTTTTACAAAAAACCATACAGCGCACTCCGGCAAAGTTTTACAGTATTACGGAGATGGTACTTTAAGCACATTTTCAAGTGCAGTAGAAGCTGTGGAATGTGCAATAGCCATTCAACAGACACTGCAAAAAGAAAAAACGGTACCCATACGTATCGGACTACATTTGGGCGATATTGTTTTTGATGGAACGGAAGTTTATGGGGACGGGGTAAACCTATCTTCGCGTATTGAGTCTTTAGGCGTTGCGGGTTCAGTTCTCATATCGGGAAAGTTGAACGATGAACTTAAAAATCAACCGCAGCTAGTCACAAAATCGCTTGGCTATTTTGAGCTAAAAAATATTGAAAGGCCAGTGGAGGTTTTTGCCGTAGCCAATGAAGGGCTCGTGGTTCCAGAACTTACGGAACTAAGTGATGTTTCAAAAAAACAAAACAAAACCGTTGCCGTATTGCCTTTCGTTAATATGAGTTCCAATATAGAGAACGAATATTTTTCAGATGGCATGACGGAAGAAATCATTAATGCCTTAACCAAAATTAAAGGTCTTAAAGTAACCTCTAGAACATCTTCGTTTTATTTTAAAGGAAAAAATATCCCGGTCAAAAAGATTGGGGAAGCACTAAATGTATCCACAATTTTAGAGGGTAGTATTCGCTTGTCCGGTACTAAAATGCGTATTACCGCACAGTTAATAGATGTGGTTGATGATTTTCATTTTTGGTCCGAAACTTTTGACCGTTCAATAGACGATATTTTTTCGGTTCAAGATGAGGTAAGTTTGCTTATTGCGGAAAAATTACGGGAGCATATTGGTCATTTTGATATTGATAACCAATTGGTCAATGCTTTGGATATATCTGCGGCTTTATATAAAAAATACCTAAAGGGAAAGTATCATTTAATGAAGTTAGATGTAAAGGGTACAGAAGCCGCCATTTCTATTTTTAAAGAAGTAATAGCGGAACAGCCTAATTTTGCCCTTGCTCACTTAGGCATTAATCAAGGATATACTTTCTTGGGAACTATGGGGTTAATTCCTGCTGATGAAGCCTTCAGAAAAGCTCAGCCTTTTTTGGAGAAAGCCATACAATTAGATAATAACTTACCTGAAGTCCAATTAAATCTAGCATGGATCAGCGGTTGGCAAAAATGGGATTTGAAGGAGGCTTACACCCACTTGGCAAATGCCATAGAAAGTAGACCTACAGATGAAATGTACCTTACCATGGCCAATTTTCTAACGGTTGAAGGTAAGTTTGATGCCGCATTTAATTTTGCGAACAAGGCATTGGAGCTAGACCCGTTCGCGGCAATGAATCACCATTACAAAGGCTTTCTATTTTATTTAAAAGAGGATTTTAATGCTGCAGAACCATTTTTCAAAGAAGCGCTCAAACTAAGTCCGGAACTTCCGTTTCCACCCTTGTATATTGGTGTCTCGTTAATATTACAAGGTGATGCAGATAAAGGATTAATGTATTTTAAAAATCTTAACATCAATAGAACTAGAGACCTTACCCAACTTGGTGGTATAACTTTAGCTCATGCCGCTTTAGGAAATACCAATGCCTTAAATGACGGATTGAACAAATTACAATCTGCTTTAGAATCCGAAGCTATGGGGAGTGCACTTTATTTTCTGATATTGATTACGGCTTTTATTGGAAGAACGGATGAGGCAATTGGATGGATGGAAAAAGGGATTGAATATCGTTTGCTAATGATGCTACTTCTAAAGACAGAGCCACTGGTTAAAAATTTGCATTCAGAGCCAAGATATCAAGAGTTGATGGGACAAGTATTTGGTAATAAAAGCACAACACTAATTGTCGAAAGTAAATATCAAAAGCCGCTATTCAATAAAAAGGTATTAGAGCAGTATAGGAAGCAATTGATGCGTCTGATTAATGAAAAAAAGCCCTATCTAGATTCTAATTTAACGCTGCGCAGTATGGCAGAAATGTTAGAAATTCCTCCCAATCATTTATCACAACTGCTTAATGAAGGTTTTCAAAAGAACTTTTCGGAATTCGTGAATTCATATCGTTTGGAAACTTTTAAGTCAAAAGCGGCAGATGCGTCTCAGCGGCATTTGACAATTTTGGCATTGGCATATGATAGCGGTTTTAATTCCAAGACGGTTTTTAACACCTATTTCAAAAAGGCCATGGGTGTTACGCCTAGAGCTTATTGGAAAACGATAACTGCAAATTAGTTCCGATTTTCAAATCCGAACGATTCCCCCTGTTTTAGAACTTAAGTTTGAAGTCAAATTTAAAGTATGTCAGAATGACAAAAAGCAAAATAATGCGAATACTCCGAATAGTATTTATTCTGGCAAGTATCGGCTCTTTGTATTTTGTACCATGGGTTTTGGTAAAGGCGTGGATATTGCCACTGCCGGATACTGTTCAGGAACAAGTAGATGAAGCCATTAGTCATGGTTTTGACGGCATGATTGTTTATGTAGACGAAGCAAATAGGCCACCGGCTTATTATGCAGGTGGGTGGAAAAACAGGGAAGATAAGATACCTGCCGACCCCAAATCCTTGTTTAAAATTGCGAGTATCAGTAAGCTCTACGTAGCAGTGGCTATCACTAAACTGGTTCATGATAAACGTCTGTCTTTAGATGAATCACTTCTTGACTATTTTCCAGAACTCGAAGGAAGAATTGAAAACGCAGAAAAAATCACTTTAAAATTAATGGTGCAACATCGGAGTGGTATTCCCAACTTCACTGATAATCCCGCATATTGGAAAGACGAGCAGGAAAACGGGAAGAGAGCCATTGAATTTGCTATTGATTTACCGGCTAGCTTTAAACCAGACGAAGGTTATGAATATTCAAACACCAATTATTTATTGCTTCGTCAGATTATTGAAGAAGTAGTGGGTTACAGTCATGAACAATATATAAAGGAGGAAATATTGATGCCCCTTCAACTAAGCAACACCTTCTTTTCGCTTAGTGAAGTGAATATAGATGATGTAATGAGTGGTTATTATGTAGGTGAGGATGAGGATTTTAAGACCAATGAAAACGGAATGTTAGCTACAGCAGAGGATGTGGGAGTCTTCTTAAGAGCATTAAATGATGGCTCTGTGTTTGATGAAGGGGAGCAAGAAATTTATTCTTCCATATACGTCTATGAACACGGTGGTTTGGTTCCCGGTTATCAGAGTCTTGCAGAATATCATGAGGACATAGATACCGTGGTGGTTCAATTTATTAATACAACAGATTTTCAAGGGTATGAGTGGAATCTATCTGAAATTACAATCAACCGTATTGTAAAAATATTGAGAAATAAAAAAGGCAAATAGAAATCAATAAGAGATCAAAACAATGAAGCGGCTTTTTAAAACAGAGGTAGGGAAGAAGGAGGTTTTAAGTCTGTATGACCAAAAATTGAACGAACTAAATATTGAATTTGAATGCTTGGATATTGATACCAGTTTTGGACGGACCAATGTTATAACAACTGGGGTTTCTACAAATCCACCCATTATATTGATTCATGGCTCTAACGGTTGTGCACCCATTGCGCTTGACACATATCCTGCTTTAAGGAAGAATTTTAAAGTGTATGCGGTTGATGTTTTAGCGCAACCAAACCGCAGTGCAGAAACAAGAATGAGTATGAAAGATGATTCTTATGGGCGATGGATGAACGAAATAATAACAGCTCTAAAGATTAATAATGTTACTCTAGCCGGGTTTTCTTTAGGAGGATTGATCATATTGAAAACCCTTGAATTTAATGAAAGTAAGATCAAGGAGGTGTATCTGGCTGCACCCGCTTACATTGTAAATGGCAACCCATTGAAAACATTATTTAAAATCTTTATTCCAATGAAGCGGTTTATGAAAACGGAAAAAGAGAAATATGTGGAAAAATTTTTAGCGGAACTTTTTACGGAACGTGATGAGTTTGCAATCAAATATTTGTCAAAAGTATTCGTGCATTTTAAAATGGACTTTACGCCTGTACCTGTAATAAGTGAGGTTGCAGCTAAATCTATTAAAACACCAATAACCCTGTTTGCAGCTCAGAACGACACAATTTTTCCTGGTGTAAAGATGATTAAAAGAGCAAGAAAAATATTCCCTTCTTTAAAAAGTGTTCTAATGTTCGAAAATTCAAAACACGTTCAAAACAAAGCGCAGAATGAGCTGATTGAAAGTGCTATTCTGGAACAATAACACACAACACATTTACTAAATTTTGATTTCATCCTCTGTCTGCGGAAATGGATAGAATAACGGCTGCCTTGAGTTGAAAAACAGCCCATGTAGAGGCTCCTTACCTGTTTAAAACGGTTGATTTAATTCTCAATTAGTAAAAATTACAGAAACTACAAAAATTTATAACCCTGATTAAACTATTAAAATGGTAAAACTTATACTCATAGTAATAGCATTGGCACTAGAATATTGGTTCCAATAGAAAATCAATAAGCTGATGCTCTTCAAATTAGTTCCGATTTTTAAACCCGAACGACAGGCTTGTAGCCAGCACCTACTTTTGGCGTATGAAAAGAATAACCAAAGAAACAATGAGGGCAATTATAATAACGAAGTACGGTTCGCCGGAAGTACTTCAATTGCAGTACGTTCAAAACCCCATTCCTAAAGACAAAGAAGTTTTGGTACAGGTAAAAGCGGCTAGTGCAACTAGGGCCGATACCATGATGCGAAAAGGAAGCCCGTGGTTAGGAAGGCTTTTTATTGGTCTAACAAAACCAAAACACCCTATATCCGGCACCGGTTTTTCTGGTGTTGTGGAAGCCATTGGTAAAGACGTTACAGAATTTGAAGTGGGAGATGCCGTTTTTGGAGAGTCAATTTTTGGAGCGGGGACAAATGCGGAATATGTTTGCATTCAGGAAGACGGCGTACTCACTCTCAAACCCGAACAATTATCTCACAAAGAAGCGACTACTATTTGTGACGGCTATTTAACCTCTTGGAATTTCTTAAAAGGGATGGCAGAAGTAAAACCGGGCCAGTCCGTTTTAATAAATGGTGCTTCAGGAAGTCTTGGTACTGCGGCCGTGCAATTAGCAAAATATCTTGGAGCCGAGGTTACGGGTGTTTGTAGTGCCCAAAATGTAGAATTGGTTGGAGCTATAGGAGCGGATAAAGTTATAGATTATAATAAAACAGATTTCACCAAAACAGGAAAGATGTATGATGTTGTTTTTGATACTGTGGGTAAATCAAAGTACTCGTATTGTAAAAAGGCACTTAGCTTCAAAGGCATTTATCTTTCCCCCGTATTGAGTTTCTCTTTGCTAGTTCGGGTAGTGTGGACGTCTATGTTCAGCTATAAAAAAGCAAAATTTTCGGCTACGGGAGCCAAGTCTATTCCGGCACTTCGGTTGCTCCTCAATGAACTTAAAGAACTTTGGGTATCCAACCAATTAAAACCAGTAATAGATAGGTATTATGCTTTAGAAGAAACAGGTAAAGCCCATGAATATATAGATATGGGACGTAAAAAAGGTAACGTAGTTATTCTTCTTTGATTTTGCTAAAATTATTCATCAATCAATCAACCTTCAAAAAAAACAAGAGCTAAAATTTTTTTTAGCCCTTGTTTCCATTACAATTTCCGAAGATTTAATCCTGCTAAAATTCCAATAATAAATGTTATTAATAAAGTGGGCAGTAGCAGTTTTAACCAACTAAAGCTATAATCCTGCTCATAAAATTTAGCTTCATGCTTTTTCCAATCTACTGCATTAGCAGATTTATGGTCAAATATTTTGGTGTAAAAACCTTCGCGCAAATTTTTATGGAATTCGGTCAATGATTTCAAGAAGTCCAAATGACTAAGCATATCGGTTCCCGCAAGACTATTAAAACTTAGTTGAGAATGCATTGTGGGCACAAAAAGTGCTATTTTTTCGCTTGCCGTATTTCGTAACATAATTTTTTCGGTCATTTCGGCACTTGTCTCCTTTGCCGCAAAATCGCCCATGAATTGCATACCATAATACCAGATCCAACTGAATTCATCTTCCGGAACAGGGTAGTTTTTGTATTGCGGGTAAGCTTTGATAAACTCCGTCATGGTTGCATCCTTTTCCAAATCCCACTTTTCATGGTAACCATCCCTTTGCTCTACCATGGCATCTAAAGCTTCGGGCACTTGGTAGGCATTTATAACATAGTTGTTGACCAACGCCGGAATCAAAATGGTCAGTACCACCCAAATGGAAATTAAAGCCAAAGCATTAAAACTTGAATTCTTTAATAGGGTTACCATCCAAAAACATAAGGCACTCCAGAACATGACATACAAAACGCTCTGAATAAAAATTGCCCAAAAATTAGCGTTCATCGGAATTTGCAGCATCGCACTTGCCAAAAACATCAAGAAAATTAAAACAGCGAATACAAAGAGTATTCTCACCAATAATTTTTTGAATAAAAACTTTGCTTTTCCAGAGGTTTGAGCAGCCAATATTCGCCACGTACCCAGTTCTTTTTCTTCTGAATACAAATTGAAGGTCATGGCTATCAATACCAGCGGAAACAAATAAATGATAACAAAACCTAGATCGAGATTGCCGGACATTAATAATGACGGGTTCTCAAAATCGGTGTCATATTTTTGTGCTTCCAACCCTCTAATGGTTACCGCTTGCAATAACGGATTAACATCGCTCTGACCAATGGAAATTGCGTTTATATTTTGAGGTTTCTTTATGAGCGTAAAACGCAGGTAATATAAAAGCAAGCCTAAGTCTTCACTATGGTAATCCACGTTCTTTTTAATGCTTTCTTCTTGAAATACCTGTGCTGCAGCAATTGTCTTTTCCTGCTTTACCAAATATTGCTTTCCTATTAAAATACTTATTACCCCAACGGTCAATAACAGCACCAAACTGACCAAGAAAATTTTCGTCCTAAAAAATGATTTAAATAATAAACTATACATCTATATGGCTTTTAGGTTAGTGGATAATCTTAACAGACCCAATATGGCTAGTCCTCCCCAAAGTACTAATGCCAATAAGGATATAAGCTCATTTTTAAAGACATCTGAAATGCTTAAAAAATGATACTCAAACGGAGGAAATTCTTTCCAATAATCACTAGATATAGTATTTGGACCTTCTTTTCCTTTATTCGGAATTAAATCCATCTGCAATTGATTCATATCTTGAGCTAATTTGAAGCGATAGGTTTCTGCCTCATCCTTAAAATGAAGAAAAGATTGAAAATCGGTGCCTGAGAAAGCCATTGATAAGTTCTTGATTGCCGTATACGGATTTATAAATGCGGAGTACCGTTCTAGATTGTTCTGCTTTCCATACACTTCATACAAATCCTCCTGATGTTTTAAATATATTTTAGTGCTCATTGCTTCACCTTGAGACATCACAAAACCACCATAATTAAAAGGAAGGTCTTCAACATTTTCTACGTTATGTACACGTAGTACGGAATCTTTCATGGCTTTGAAATGCGGATCATTAGGGTCATGACTATCTCCAATCTCAGCCAAATCGTGTTCCACTGCAGTTTCCATTTCTATTTTAGAAGGAGTAGGGTAAAGGTAGAACCCCATTGCTTGTAATGATTTTGGAACAATGATCACAAAAAGCAACCAGATGCCCAATAGTTTTACCAATGCTCCTTTGGCTGTAGCACTAAAAGCCGAAACCAGAATAGTAATGGCACTCAAAATGCCAAAGAACAATAGATAAGCTACTAACAGTACAACATATCTTAATAGACTATCGGTATGCATGCTATCGTGCGACTCAACCAAAACGAATAATAGAAGGACCAGAAATATAGCACCTAGAAAAACCAAGGACAGACTCCATAAGCCCAGCCATTTTCCGAATACTATTTCTTTTCGTGTTATACCTTGCCCGATCAATAGCTTTAAAGTGCCATTTTCACGCTCTCTGGCAATGGTACCAAATCCTAAATAGAAAATTAAAAGTGGTACAATTACTTTTAATAACATTGCCAGACTCACTTCGCCAAAACGCAACAAACCGGTAGACATACTGGCTTCTGAAAAGTTGACGGTATTTTGTTTGTGAGCTTCCAAGAAAACGGCATTACCCACAAAGTTCTCCATTCCCATATCAAATACACTTAATACGTGTTTTAACCTTAGGGCAAAAGAGCCATAGTGTGCCATACGGTGCGGATGTTTATCAGGATTATTTTCCCAGCTTTCTTCTACTTCATCTTGAATTTCATCCCGTGTAAAATTCTGGTCATGATAATTCTCCCATCCACTATATGCAGAAAAAAGAAGTAGGCATAGCATTAAGGCAGAAGCGATCAACATGACCTTGGATCTAAAGGCATCTTGCCATAATTGGCGAGCCAATAATTGAATTACATTTTTCCTCATTCTTAAAACTTATACGTTGCGTTCAACAATACATTTCTTGGTGCGCCAGGTCCTAATCTTGATGGGTTTAGACCACCTAGCCAATACGTCTCATCGAATAAATTATTTAGCTTAAGGGTTAATTGCATACCTGTATTATTAGGCTTGTAATATACCGCTGCATCAAATACGGTATAGGAAGGTAATAATAGCCTATCTGTGTCGTACGTAGGGTTGTACCATGTATATCGTTCATCCATAAATTGAGCACCTAAACCGAAGCCGACTCCTTTTAAGGTTTCAGTCGTGAAATCATATCGCCCCCAAATATTACCATTGTGCTTTGGCGCTCCACCGATAGGTTCACCGATGTACTCTTCTATGGCATCTTCTACAATTTCAGCATCTGCAAAACCGTAAGATGCGGTAAGCTGAAAGTTAGAGGATATATAACCGGAAATATCCATCTCAAAACCTCTACTTCTTTGTTCTCCTCTGGTGGTCAAGTTTTCTAAGTCATACGTGTCACCCAATAAGATGTTCTTTTGGGTGATATTGAATATTGCCAGATTGGCAAATATTTTTCCGTTCAAAAATTCTCCTTTCGCTCCAAATTCCGTCAAGCTGCTTTCCAATGGGTCAAATCTGGCAGGTGAAGCGGCCCAAACGAAACCTTCTGCAGATGGTGATAATGAAACGGTGTTTGAATGTGGTTGAAATCCTTCCAAGTAAGTGCCATACGCACTAATACTATTCGAAATTTCATAGGTTAAACCAAATCTAGGCACTAAAGCATTGTTTTTAAACTCTTGTTCATTTCCCTTGTAATCGAAAATATCTGTAAACGTTTCATATCGCAGATTAATTAATGCTGAAAATTTACCGACCTTAAACTGGTTTTGAATATAGATACCCCCTGAAGTATTCAAATTAGCCGGTATTGATAATTCCGAAAGATTATAATCACTAACATCTCTGGCACCATTAAAAGGATTTTCCAAATTAAAATAAGCTGCAGCCGGTTTTGGTATGGTAATACCGTCAACAACAATTTGTTCAAAATTATCAGCATTCTCTGGGTCAAAATTAGCCTGACCACCATCTACCGTTAAATATCTTCTAGCGCGTAAAAATCCGGCACCAATTTTTCTCTCCCAACGGGTAGCATCGTAACCAACCAATATTTTGTTAGTTATCTTCTCCGTTTTAATGTCGTACGTAAAGTAAGTGCTAAAGTTATCTGTTTCCCAGTTTTGTTGACGTTCATCATATCGCAGTCTTGCCAGGGTAGGTATCACGTTACCTTCAATATCGACTATGGAACCACCAACTCTGTGCTCGGCCATGTCCTCATCCCAAGTTTGTTTCATGAACTGGGCATTAAAACCTAAGTTATCGGTTAACTTTTTACTGAAGTTTGCCATGAAAATAAACTCTTTGTTCTTATAGTGATCGCTAGATGCACCTACGTTCATTGTAATTGGAGTACTATCTAAATCATACTCGCCATTAAAAGCACCAAAAATTGGCTGACCTCTATCTAAATTACCCACAGCATCACTGTAGATTAACTCTACGTTTAAAGATGTGGTTTCATTAGGTATATAACTTAAGGAAGGCGAAAACAAAATGGCATTGTTATTTACTACATCTCTAAATGAATCTGCCTCTTGAATAGCTGCATTAAAACGATATAAAAGCGTTTTAGATTCGTTCAACGGACCGGTAAAATCTGCTGTAGCCCTAATAGTTGAAAAACTACCGGTAGTCAACGAAACTTCACTACGTTTTTCCTTTAAGGGTTTTTTGGTTACCATGTTTACCGTACCACCTGGATCAGCACTTGAGAACGTTACCGAAGACGGACCTTTTATAACTTCAACCCGTTCTAAGTGCGAGGTAATAGGTTGCAGAAAATAGTATTGTCGTGTACGCATGCCGTTTAACACTTGTCCGTCATCACCTTGTGTAATACCACGAATATTATAATGATTATATAATCCAGTAACGGATACGTTACTTACCGTTTTTACGGCATCTGGCACTTGAAAAGCAAGTCGGTCTGCAATTAACTCCTTTGTTACCGACGTTATCGCTTGCGGCAATTCTTTATTGGCAATTGCCACTTTAGTCGCCGAGAACGAATAATCACTATTGTAATCTGTTCTTGCTCTACCAATAACTTCTACCGATTGTAATTGCTCTACACTCTCTTGAAGGCTGATGGTGCCCAAATCATACTCTTTCGATTGGTCGAATGATTTTTGAAAACTGAGCGATTTCATACCGATGTAACTTACGGTAATCTGATAGTTTCCCGCAGAAGCAAGGGCAAAATTGAAATTTCCGTTTTCCTCTGTAATTGTACCTCCTTTTGTTCCTGAATTTTTATCGGAATAGGAGAGGGTTGCTCCAAAAATTGGGGCACCGTTGTTATCTGTAATTTTACCTTTTACTGAAATTTGGGCAAATGTTGTATTGCATACTAATAGCATCAGTATGACTTTTATATAGTTTTTCATCTGTTTTAAATAGTTTCTAAGTAAAGTTGATTAAGTTCATTGGCATTTATTTCACTTGCTTTAAGTTGTTGAGCCAGTACACCTTCTTTCATAATGCCTATAGTGGTTCCTAATTCAACAGCATTAAAAATATCATGTGTTGCCATAAAAATAACCTTGCCCATAGCGGCAAGTTCTTTACATATTTTAGTGAATTCAGCTGTTGCTTTAGGATCAAGACCTGAAGTTGGCTCATCCATAAATATTACTTCTGCGTTCTTGGCAAGGGCTACGGCAATTCCTACTTTTTGACGCATTCCTTTTGAATAGGAGGAAAGTCTTTTGTGTTGTGCATCTTTTTGCAATCCTGTTTTACTTAAAAAAGATTCCAGCTCGGTCGTGGAATAGTTGAAGCCTGCCAAGCGACTAAAGAAATCTAAATTTTCTACACCGCTAAGGTTACCATAAAGCTGTACTGTTTCTGGTATATAAGCGGTCAAAGTATTGGTATCATCTTTTCCAACCTCTTTATCGGCTATAAAAGCCTGACCGCCATCTTTATTAATAAAACCTAAGAAAATGTTGATGGTAGTAGTTTTTCCTGCACCGTTCTGACCTAACAGACAAAATATCTCTCCTTTAGAGACTTCAAAGGAAACGTCTTTTAATGCAGCGTTTCCATTGTAAGACTTGGTTATATTTATTGCTCTAAGCATGAGTGTTCTATGAATTTAAATTGATTGTATTTTTTGCGCATACGTATATCTTGCTGTGTTTATTACAGTAAACAGAAGACGCATTGTTGTTGAAGAGTCACCCTAATAAAAGATGTGCCCATATTTTTCTAGGACTATATCAAAGTATTTGCACCTCTTTTCAATGAGAAATAAGGACTGCAAAAATTAGATAAAGTGCTTATAGGACGTACGCATCCTATGAACAGGATGGTAAAAAAAAATATGAGTTATGAGAACCGTGGGGGAGGCCTTGCAAAAAGGTTACTGGCCAAATGCCTATTGTTAAAGGCAATATTATACGTGGTATTCGTAATTTTTTGTTCAGAAAAGAAACTTTCCTTTTGTGGTAAAACCGGAGGTACGGTTTCTAAAGCGGGAATGAAATTAACTGCTGTGGTAATATCGCAAACCTCACAGTGCTGAACGTCTTGCTCTTCTGCATGATGGGTTAGCGCGTGCAAGCCAGCAACCTTGAACAAAAGCATCAAGGCAACATAAAATATGGCAATAAAACGTTTTACGTTTTCCATAAGAAGAGGCAAAAGTAATCAATATTCTAGATTATCTTTGGGAGAACTATAAAAAAAAGAGGGTCAAAAGTTACCCTAGTTAGATTGCACTTAAATGCAAGAAAAGTTCAACAATCAAAGGGTACAAGATTGTTGCTTAAAAAGCCTTTTAAAAATTCAAAGAATCAAGAAGTCCTGTAAATTAAGATTGACCGTCTAATGTTCTAGATAGATAAAGTGCCGTTTTGCTCTGTTTATTTTTAGCCACTTTTTCCGGTACATCAGCTATTACCACATTTCCTCCTTCTTCTCCTGCACCCGGGCCCATATCTATTACCCAATCGCTTGCCGCAATAACTTGCATATCATGTTCTACCACAATTACGGTATTGCCGGAATCGACCAATCTTGCTAACTGCAGTTGTAATTTTTCCACATCCGTTGGGTGTAGACCTGTTGTTGGCTCGTCCAAAATGTAGAGGGTTTTGCCTCGGTTTAAGCGTTGCAGTTCTTTTGCCAATTTTATACGCTGTGCTTCACCACCAGAAAGTTCCGTTGCAGGTTGCCCTAAACGTAAATAACCCAAACCTACTTCTTGCAATACCTTTAGGGGACGCATGACACGTTCTTCCTCGCTGAAAAAATCTAGGGCTTCGTTCACGGTCAAACCAAGAACCTGAGCAATGTTTTTTTCGTGATAGGTAACTTCTAAAGTTTCAGGGTTGTACCGCATGCCTTCACAAACAGGGCAGGGCGCATAAACGCTGGGCAGAAATAAGAGCTCTACCATAACGGCACCTTCGCCTTCACAATTGGGACATCGTCCTTTTCCAACATTAAATGAAAAACGCCCAGCCTTATAGTTACGTGATTTAGCCAAATCTGTAGTAGAAAATAATTTTCGGACTACATCAAACAAACCGGTGTACGTGGCCAAGTTGGAACGTGGTGTTCTACCAATTGGTTTTTGGTTGACAACAACCATACGTTTTATATGTTCCGAGCCAGAAGTAATTTCTCCGTCTTGTATTCCTGTACCTTCCGGTGATAAAAGGTCTTCCTCTTCTTCCTCTTTTTCGGAAGTAATGCTGTTTCCTAGTTGAGCGGACATCAATTCTACCAAAACCTGACTCACCAGACTACTTTTTCCAGATCCAGAAATTCCCGTAACACTCGTCATTACGCCTAAAGGAAACGAGGCTTCAAGATTGTTTAGGTTATTTTTGGTAATTCCACTTAAAACTAGCCATCCAGTTGGTTTTCTTGGCTTTAATTTTTCAAAAGGAAGGTCATTAAAAAGATGTTCCCTTGTTTTCGATTTTGAAACATCTTGCAATCCAGCAGGAGGACCGCTATATAGAACCTCGCCACCACCTTCACCGGCATTGGGACCTACATCTACTAGCCAATCTGCATGGCGAACCACATCTAGTTCGTGCTCCACAATAAAAAGGGAGTTCCCGCTAGCTTTCAGTCGGTCCAAAGTTTTTAACAAAGCTTCGGTATCCGCAGGGTGCAATCCCGCAGAAGGTTCGTCTAGAACATACACTACCCCGAATAAATTACTGCGCACCTGCGTAGCCAGACGTAAACGTTGGTGTTCGCCCGCGGATAGGGTAGGTGTACTTCGTTCTAGTGATAAATAACCCAGCCCCAGTTCCAATAAAACGTCTATTCTGGCAACTAGGTCTTCGGCAATACGTTGTGCCACTAGCGCCTTCTCTTTGCGACTTTTGGCTAGTTTCGTAAGGCCTGGGGCGGAGCCATTTCCATAAGGAGTGAAAATGGAGAATAGTTTTTTTAAAGGTAGTCTAGAAATATCAGCAATGTCATAACCCGCAAAAGTCACGGACAGAGACTCTGGGCGTAAGCGTTTACCATGGCAGGTGGGACACTTGTTGCTGATCATATATTTAGAAACTCGCTTTTTCATTAAGGAACTTTGCGTATTGGCAAAGGTGTGCAATACCAACTTTTTTGCACCCGAGTAGGTGCCCATATAACTGGGTTCGTGATTATTTTTAATGGCAAATTGAACTTCCTTTTGATTTAGGTTTCGATATACCGGAACCTTTGGTTGCTCGTCGGTAAATAAAATCCAATCCCGGTCCTTTTGCGGAAGGTCTTTCCAAGGGGTATCTACATCATAGCCAAGTGTCACTAAAATATCCCTAAGATTTTTGCCCTGCCAAGCTTTGGGCCATGAGTCTATAGCACCTTCCCTGATGGTTAAGGTGTCATCAAGCACCATACTCTTTTCCGTAACTTGGTAGACCCTTCCGAGTCCTTGGCATTCCGGGCAGATACCTTCCGGGGTATTGGTCGAAAATGAATCGGCATATAAAATGGACTGACCTGGCGGATAATCACCTGCGCGGGAATACAGCATACGCAACAAATTGGATAAGGTAGTCACGGAACCTACCGAGGAACGGGTAGTTCCCGAGCCACGTTGCTGCTGCAAGGCTACAGCAGGAGGTAAACCTTCGATCGCATCAACTTCAGGAATTGGCATTTGATGAAAAAGGCGACGAGCGTAGGGTGAGACGGATTCAAGATATCTGCGTTGGGCCTCGGCATATAGCGTACCAAAGGCTAGAGATGATTTGCCGGAACCCGAAATACCGGTAAATACCACCAATGCATCACGAGGAATTTCTAGGCTTACATCTTTAAGATTATGTTGTCTTGCGCCTTTTACGGTAACAAAGCCTTCTTTTTTTGCTCTTTCGTCATGTGTTTGTTCCATGTGGCCGAATATACCAAGAATCTATTGATACGGCTTTCAAGTTTTTGGTTTTTCGGTTCCGTCTGCGGCTGTTGAAACACGCTTAAAAAGGAAAATGTAGGAGTACTTGTTTGATTGTAAAAAGGTTAGTGCCTTAAAAAAACTTGAATATTGGTTTTATAAGTATCTTTAAGTGTGAATTTTATTACGTTTAAGAAATCGTTTAAATAGAATACCATTGGCCGAGCGACCGCAATACAATAAGTTCTAAATCAATTAGACAGTATCATTGATACAGCTATTGCAAACAATAGTCGCATAGGGTTGTTTGCCTACGTGTATAGAAGAACTACGGCTCAGATTCTCATGGAAGTGGAATTGGGAAGTTTTGAGGATAATGAACGTATGGAGAAGTTTGATGTTGAATTCGCTAACTTCTATTTAGATGCGTATAACGGTTATATTAAGAATACCGAGGTAAGTAAATCTTGGTCATTTGCTTTTCTTCTTGAAAAAGAACCGTTAACTATTTTACAGCATATTAGGATTGGGATTAATACGCATATTAATCTGGATTTAGGGTTAGCTGCAAGCGCTGTAATGCATGGCAAAGAAATTATTGTAAATAAAAAGTGATTCCTCATATCTTAAGTTTGAGATAAAAAGAATCACTTTGAAAAGCTGGTATATTCATAATACCAAACCTTGCTAAATATCAATCAAAATAAGAATACAGCTCTTTTTTTAAGTTTTCCCATTGTCCCTTATCTCCGCTAATTATTTGACCTACTTCTTTTACTTTAGAGGTGCCAAAACCTATAGCTTCTTTTATGCCGATATGTGGCGGTAAGGACAATGCTCCACTATTAACTACAGCATCAATAATAAATGGTTTTTTACTTGCTTTAGCTTTTATAATGGCTGCATCGATATCTTCTGCATGCTCGACCCTTACACCATCACCACCACAAAGTTTAGCATATTCAGCAAAATTGACATTGGTTTCATGTAAAGCATCTAAGCTTGCTGCCAAACCTGCTTCTTCCATTTCTAATTTAACAAAGCTTAGCTCTGAATTATTGAATATTAAAACTTTAATTGGTAATTCGTGTTTAACGGCCGTTATAAAATCTTGCATAGACATATTAAATGCCCCATCGCCACAAAAAGCCCATATTTCTTTATTTTTGTTCGCAAACTGAGCACCTATGGCAGAAGGTAAACCCACAGCCATAGAACCATGGTTAAAAGAACCGATAAGTCTTCTTTGACTATGAAAAGAAATATGATGTGCAGCCCATATGGCAGAAGTACCCGTTTCTACCGTAAAAATGGCATCATTAGCCGCATGCTCGTTAACCAAGTCTGCAAATATTTGCGGGTGCAAAGGTTCATAGTTTCGAGTAGGGGAGGCCTGCTTTTTCATATTCGCTCTCCAATCCTTAAAATTGCCTCTCAATTTATCTAAAAACGCTGTATCGCTTTTCTGATCAATTTTCGGATTCAACAATTCTAAAAATGACGATATATCGCTCCATACACCAAGTGAAACCGAAGTTCTATTTCCTATATTTTCTTGTCGAATATCTACCTGTATCGTTTTTGTTTGATGTGGAAGAAAATCTATGTATGGAAAATCAGTACCTAACATCAGTAATAAATCACACTTCATGACGGCATTGTAACCTGAAGGATTTCCTATTAAACCGGTAAGGCCTACAACATTGTCAGTATCATGGTCAAAAATATCGCTAGCACGTAAACTATGGGTAATAGGTGCATTTAGTTTTTTAGATAATTCAAGTACGGCAGCTCTGCTTTCTCTGCATCCATCACCAGCCAATATACCTACCGTTTTAGCACTGTTCAAAAGCTTGGTAGCTTTCATAACAACAGATTCTTCAGGAACTAAACGGGAAACATATTTCTTAATAGGATGTACGAATTGCTCATTCTCGGCTTTCATTTCCGCTACATTTGCTGGCAACTCTATTCTGCACACTGCATTATTGGCTATCGCAATTTTAATGGCGCGTTGTATTACCGTTGGTGCTTGCTCTGGTGTTTCAATTATAGCCTGGTAATCGCAAACATCATCAAATACCTTTTTTAAATCTACTTCTTGAAAGTAATTGGTACCCTGTTGTTTCTGATTAATTTGACCTGTTATAGCAATAACTGGCGTGCGTTCTTTTTTAGCATTGTACAATCCATTAATCAAATGCAAAGCACCAGGGCCAACAGTACCTGCACATGCCGCTAAATTGTTGCTTGTTTGACTATGACCAAAGGCAGCAAAAGATGCGTTACCCTCGTGTTTCATGCCGATCCAATCAACAGTGTCTCGTTCTTCTATTGCTTTAACAAAAAAGTTTAAGGCATCGCCCGTTACTCCATATATTTTGTCTACTCCGACACTTTGTAAAATATCGAGTAATTGTTCTGATACATTTTTACTCATAATTGTTTTCTTTATAATTTTAAATTGGATGACATATGCATCCATTTTCTATCTATATTCAGGATTTTCAAAATTCCATCGTGTGCCATCATCCCAATCTTTTCTTGAGTTTCCGTAAGACGGATATCCTCCGTTATCCTTCAACATTTTAGCTAAATGCATTAGATTATATGACATGAACGTTGTGTTTCGATTCGTAAATTCCGAATCGAAACCTACTGGTGGCTCAATTTTTTCTCCATTCCATTCGGTATCTCCATAACTGGGTCCGGGACCAACTTTTCCAATCCAACCTGCATCTGCCTGTGGTGGTATACTATAACCTATATGCTGAAGTGCATATAATAAGCCCATAGAACAATGTTTAACACCATCTTCATTACCGGTAATGATACAACCTCCGGCTTTGCCATAATACACGTATTGCCCCTTATCATTTTGGTACCCGCTCATAGCATATAGTCGTTCAATAAGCTTTGTAGCTACCGATGAACGTTCACCCAACCAAATAGGTGTACCTATCACCAGAATATCTGCTGCAATAACCTTATCATAAATAGCCGGCCAATCATCTTTATCATATCCTTCTTTGGTCATATCTGGCTGTACCCCAACGGGTATATCAAAATCTGCAAGTCGTAAAATCTCTACATCAACTCCTTCTGATTTCATAATCTTAGCCGACACATCGATTAAGTTACGTGTGTGACTTTTAGATGGTGATTTTTTTAAGGTACAATTGATGAATATTGCTTTTAACGTACTAAAATCTGTCTTTTTCATATTGTTCTTATTTTCCGATAATTTTTACAGTAACCACACCAAATACTATGTGACCAATTAACATCGCCAGCAATCGCATTGGCATAGAACCATCCATTGGTGGCATTTCAAATAGCATTCCCCTTATCTTCATACCAATCTGTGCTTTAATAAGTGCTACGATACCAAAGGCAATCCCTTTCAAGAAAAGATTAGAGATATTGGTTTTAGGAGCAAATACATAACCATACCCTAAAGCAAATAGAATTGCCATAGGAAAATGTAAAACCCAACCTACTGCTATGGGTAAGTTCATAGCGCCAGCTAATAATTTTCATGGTGCCATTTCGGGCATGCCCATATGTGGTGCCACCAACATTGTTATGGTCATTACCACTGTTCCTAAAAAAACCTGCTAATACCAATTTTGGTAATTCATTTTTTTATTTAAATATTTTATAATCTATATGAATTGCTACTCATATATACCTTTTTGTTTTTAATATGAAGCTGATTATCAGTATGCAAGATATTTTTAGTTGTATTAAATCATTAGTTCATACCATTTTTTTATTAGCGTGAAGGCTATAAATACTACTTTGATTCTATGTTGTTGAAATCATTTAAGAGGCATGTTTCGGCTATAAAAACACCTATTTACAATGATTGACGTAATACATTTAAAATGATTTTAAAATTTTAATGAAGTACTTCTGTTCATTTGCTTAACTTGAAAATTCTAACCAACAAATAAGTTTTAATTAAATAAAAAATTACTACCATTAGCCGAGCGACCACCATACAAGAAGTTCTAAATCAATTAGACAGTATCATTGATACGGCTATTGCAAACAATAGTCGCATAGGGTTGTTTGCCTACGTGTATAGAAGAACTACGGCTCAGATTCTCAAGGAAGTGGAATTGGGAAGTTTTGAGGATAATGAACGTATGGAGAAGTTTGATGTTGAATTCGCTAACTTCTATTTAGATGCGTATAACGGTTATATTAAGAATACCGAGGTAAGTAAATCTTGGTCATTTGCTTTTCTTCTTGAAAAAGAACCGCTAACTATTTTACAGCATATTATGATTGGGATTAATACGCATATTAATCTGGATTTGGCATTGGCGGTAAGTGTGGTTATGAACGGAAAAGAAGTGTCGGAAATTGAAAATGACTTTAACAAGGTGAACCGTATCCTGTCAGATATTGTAAATGAAATGCAGGACAGGCTTAGCCGAGTATCCCGTTTGCTATTTTTATTAGATCTGGCAGGGGAAAATTCAGATGAGAAAATCATTAATTTTAGCATGGGCAGGGCCAGAGAGGTATCATGGCGTAATGCCAATTTACTATGGAGTTTGGGAGTTGACCATCAAGGAGAAGCTATTGATACTATGGATTTAGTAGTTCTGAAGCTAGGGGAATGTATAAAATCGCCTAAATCCAAGGTAATTGGTTTTGTGCTAAAATGTATAGGTAGGTTTGAAGAAAAAAATGTGGGAAAGGTCATTTCAACCTTAAGGGAAAACTGAATACGTTGACCTCGGGGGAGAATGGAGTAATACCAATTTCAATACTCAATAAATTGGACATTTTTATATAATAGATACGCTAGTAAAATGAACGCCCAGGCCTATTTAAATAGAATAGATTTTCAAGATACAATTACCATTAAAAAAAGTGTTCTTTTCAAACTTCAAAAACAACACCTGCTTAATATTCCATTTGAAAATTTAGACATCCATTATGGAAGAAATATAAGGCTTTCAATAATGGATATGTATCAAAAGATAGTTGTTGAAAAACGTGGTGGATTTTGCTATGAACTCAATGGGCTTTTTTGTGATTTCTTAAAACAAATAGGTTTTAATGCAAAACTGATTTCAGCACGGGTACATACAAAAGATGCACATTACAGTCCAGAATACGACCATTTGGCAATACTAGTACAATTAGATAATCATAATTTTTTAGTTGATGTGGGTTTTGGTAAATTTTCATTAGAACCATTGGAGATTGAAATTGGTCAGCGGATATTAGATAAATACGGGCAATTTCAATTTGACAAATACGATGCTAATTATTTCCGTATAAATGAGGTGAAAAACAATAAGCTAATTCCTCAATATATATTTAGAAATGAAGAGCGAAGTCTTTCCGAATTTGCCGAAAGGTGTATGTTTCATCAGACAAGTGAAAACTCCCATTTTACAAAGAAGAAGCTAATTTCAATTGCAAAAAAAGAAGGAAGAATTACGCTAAATAATTCTCAATTGAAAATTACTCGCATGGGAGTCGAGGAGCAAGTAGATTTTGAAGAAAATGAGTTTGATGCCAAATTGAAACAATATTTTGATATAGAAATAGGGTAATGCCGTAAAATAGGGCTTATAAGTTGGTTCAATAACTATTTGGCACAATCCTTACAAACCCCCGTAAGAACACAGTTCACCCCTTCTAAAGTATAGCTCTTGGGCAGTGAAAACGTAACCGGCACGGGCAAACATTCAATAGTCTCACATTGTGTACAACGAAAGTGAAAATGATGTAAAGGCTGCTTTTTTTCGTCGCACTTTATACAAATAGCAAAATACTGCCTACCATTGTCTGCAATAATTTTATGTACAATACCATCTTCACAATATCGGTTTAGGACCCTATAAATAGTAGCCCTATTAATATCAACTCCAATTTCCTTCTCAATTGCCTGCTGACTCATGGCTTTGCCAGACGTATTTAAGACGGAAAGCACAGCTTCTTTGGTAACGGTATTTCTTCTTTTCATTATAAAAAATAAAATTATTGCAACTTAGTTGCAATAATACAAAATATCTATATCTTTGCAAAACAAGTTAATGCGACACCATTGCGATAGTGTTTAAAATGACTAGAAGAGATGCAATAAAGAAAGGAAGCGTTGCCGGATTAGTTCCTATGGGAGTAACTCATTTAAAAAAAGATAATGCTATGACAAAAGATTACGATGCAATAATTATAGGGGGTAGCTATGCCGGTCTATCTGCGGCCATGGCCCTGGGACGTTCTTTGCGCAATGTTTTAATTATAGATAGTGGGTTGCCGTGTAACAGGCAAACGCCGCACTCGCATAATTTTATAACACAAGATGGTTCAACTCCAGCCGAAATTTCGCAAAAGGCAAAATCGCAAGTCTTAAAATATGACACGGTCAGTTTTATTGAAGACAAAGCAATCAAGGGCAGAAAAGAAGAGGGTGGTTTTTATGTTCTTACCGAATCAGGAAAAGAATTTAAAGCCAAGAAATTGGTGATTGCCACCGGAATTAAAGATATAATGCCGTCCATAAAAGGGTTTTCTGAATGTTGGGGTATTTCCGTAGTTCACTGTCCCTATTGCCATGGTTATGAGATAAGAAATAAAAAAACGGCAATCATTGCCAATGGGGAAGTCGCATTTCACCTTGTTCCTTTGGTAAGTAATCTCACGGATAACCTAAGTGTTTTGACCAATGGAAAAGCAGACTTTACTTCGGAAGAGCGGTTGAAATTGAAAGAGCATAATATTCATATCATTGAAAAGGAAATTACAGAGATTGAACATGAAAATGGATATATGAAAAATGTAGTTTTTGATGATGGGAGCACGGTTCATTTTGAGGCGGCGTATGGGCCGCTTCCATTTCAGCAACATATGGATATACCGGAGTTTATAGGTTGCGAACTTACGGAGCAAGGTTATATTCAGGTAGATATGATGCAAAAAACTACTGTGGAAGGTGTATTTGCATGTGGAGACAACAGCATAAGAATGCGGTCTTTGACAAATGCGATATCGGCTGGGGCTACAGTGGGAGCAGTAGTAAATATGGAGCTATCCAAAGAACAATTCTAGCGCCATAAATTCATGGTAGAAGTATTCATTACCAATATAGATAAACGAGCTCAAGCTAAAGGGATAGTAAAAATGCTTGGGCTCGTGTTTTCTGAATTGAAAATTGATTTTGACTTGGATGAAACTGCTTTACCTTTTCCAAAAGGGCATACCGTTTTGCGCGTAGAAGGAAAGCATATAGATCACGTAAAAATTATGCGTTTGACCCGTGAATTCGGAATAAGATGTGAAATAATGGAAGACCGTATTCCGCAGTAAAAAGAAACATAGAACTAACGGGTCTCATGAAAGGCTATGTCTTTTTTTCTTAAGATGAAATAAAAGCATATTTCTTATATATTTGACCTCATGATAGATTTGGAGGAACAATTAAAAAATCCGGTTTGGTATTCCTTAAAGGAAACCCATAAAAAATTTGCTGTTGAACTGAATGGAGTTCAATTTTATAACCCCGAAGTATGCACTTTTGGTTCTTTTTTTGATGAATCAAAAACAGCTAAAGCTTCTGATGAGTATTTGAAAACTTCGGATCATTTCTTCTTTGTTTCAGCCGATCAAACTCCTGTAATAGACGAAACCAAAGTTATCTTTGAGAAAAAGATTGATGGTTGTCAAATGGTTTTAAATACGTTGCCAGACGTTTCAATAACAGAAAACATTGTCTTGCTAGATAAGAGTTTTATGGATGAAATTTATGATTTAGTCTGGTTGGTTATGCCTGGGTACTACAAGAAAAGAACCTTTGAAATGGGGAAGTACTTTGGCATATTTAATAATGGTAAGTTGGTCTCAATCACAGGGCAACGCATGCAGACCAATTATTTTATAGAAGTTAGTGCAGTGGTTACTCACCCCGAGTATACCAGACAAGGACTGGCCAAACAGTTGATAGCGCATACTACAAAGGAAATTCTCAGAGAGAACAAAACGCCTATTTTGCACACAAATAAAGGTAATCCGGCAATTGCTCTCTACGAGAAATTAGGATATGAGCTAACAAGGGATATGAACTGGTGGTTGTATCGCAAAAAATAAGGTGCGGTTTAAGGGCTAATAAAGAAATCACGAGTCACCCCTTTTTCTAAGAATCCAGATCTGTAAATAAATATCTAGCTAGGTTATCTACTAGAGGTATTTGAAATTTAGAATTTATCGTTTACTTTTAAAGCCTGTTTACTATACTTAACATACAGATTTTGTCTTTTCTAAAGACACTCTCCTTAATAGAGATGAACATACCAGTGGGTTACTCAAATCCAGTGTAAGGAGATAACTATGTTCATTTTTTTATAAATCACAACATTTTAAGAACGTCAAAAGTGGTCTGTTGTTTGTACGACCCTCTTTTCCTATCACAGAGTATTATCTGTAATAAGAAAAGGTAACTCCCAAAATCTAATGGGCAAAAAACGATTAATAAGTAGAGAAATAGAATTCTTTTATTCCAGGGCATCAGAAGAAACCAGGCTGGACAAAGGCATGGGTGTTTTTGAGTTCGAAAGGATAAAATATCTCATAGATAAATATCTTCAACTAGATTCGGCCAAAGTAGTTGATGTAGGCGGTGGTACGGGCAAGTACGCAGCGTGGTTGTCAAATAAGGGGCATGATGTGTTCTTGATAGATCCTGTTCCTAAACACATTAAGAAAGCAAAAGAAAGGTCAAGTAGTCTAAAGAATCCTTTTCAGGTTCAGTTGGGAGAAGCAAGATGTTTAAACCTGCCAAATAATTATGCAGATTTAGTAATCATTCACGGCCCTTTGTATCATTTGCAGAATAGGGAAGACCGAATAAAAGCGATAAAAGAAGCTTGTAGGATTGCGAAAAAGGGAGGGGTTATTTTGGGCTTTGCCATCAACTATACCGCATCTACCTTGGTGGGTCTTTTTCACGGGTTGTTACACAAAGAATCTTATTTTAAGATGTGCGTGGACGAGTTAACAAGTGGAGTTCATACTCCACCAGAAGAATTTCCATGGCTTCTTGCCGAAGCCTACTATCACAGGCCAGAAGAATTGAGAGAGGAGTTTGAAACTCAAGAATTAAAATATTTGAATATTCATGCGGTTGAGGGTATGGCTTGGTTGGATAAGGATTATTTCGTCCGCATGTCTAACGAAGAGGATAAAAAAACGCTAATGGATTTAATCAAAATTACTGAGAACGATGTTAATCTTCTAAGTTTTAGTCCTCACATGATGATTGCGGCAAGAAAATTTTAGGGGGTAAGGCTCTGATTTCAAGAAATCAATTTTGTTAAATTTTGATGCTATGATAAAGAAATAGCTACTGAAACGATTTTCTTCTATTTTCGTATGCGGTATGCAAGAAAGTAATCATTATGAATAAGGTATGATGATGTCAAAAGAATGAATTCCTGGAGAAAGATTGTGACGGATGAGGTTCTTATTTTTTAAGCATCTGAAAATAAAGGTTGGTAAAATTGAAGTGTATGAAGCTATATAGTAAAATGATGAAAAATGGATTCCTATGTGTGATGTTACTCATCACAACTGTTTCGTATTGTCAGTCCTCAGAGCAAAAAAAGAGTGAAAGTTTCACTGTTTATAAGGGAACCAACATTGCGCATTGGTTGTCACAAAGTGGTCGTAGGGGAGAGGAACGCAAGCAGTTTTTTACAAAAGCGGATGTCAAGGCGATCGCAGCTATGGGATTTGATCATATTAGGTTGCCCATTGACGAAGAGCAAATGTGGAATGATGATGTTGAAAGGCATGATGATGCTTTTGAGCTGATGGACAATTGTATAAAATGGTGCGAGGAATATAATTTGAAGGTCATAGTGGACCTCCATATTCTTAGGTCACATCACTTTAATGCGAAAGAAAAACCGCTGTGGACGGATGCGAAAGAACAAGAGAAATTCTTCGATTTATGGCGTGATCTGTCTAAAGCTCTCAGCAAATACCCTAACTCCCTAGTGGCTTATGAATTAATGAACGAGGCGGTAGCTGATGATAATGAATCGTGGAATAAACTATTGAAGAATGCTTTTGCGGCTATTCGTGAGCTTGAGCCAAAACGGACTATCGTTATAGGTTCTAATAGGTGGCAGTCCGTGGATACTTTTGATGCGCTAAAAGTGCCTGAAAATGATAAGAACATTCTGCTGAGTTTTCATTTTTATACACCTTTTTTACTGAGTCACTACAATGCAAGTTGGACGAATTTAAAAGGGTATGAAGGTCCTGTGCATTATCCAGGCGTCTTGCTTACTGAAAAGGAATTCAATACCCTGCCGAAAAATGTAAAGCCTTCAGTGAAACAATATGTAGACGTAAAATTCGATAAAGAGGTTTTGTTGGAATTATGGCAAAAACCGATTCAAAAAGCAAAATCCCTAGGGCTACCGTTGTACTGTGGTGAATTTGGAATTATTGAGAAAGCACCAAAACAAGAGGCTTTGGCATGGTATGAAGATATGATGGCCTTGTTTAAAGAAACGGGCATAGCCCACGCCAATTGGAACTACAAAAGTGGAAGCTTTGGTCTTGTAGCGGATGACGGTACACCATACCAAGAATTGATTGATATAATTACGGATAAAAAATAAACGACTGAATGAAAAATACCAAAGTATATAAATCGGATTTTTTCTCGCAGAACCTGTATTTCATTGTAGTTCTCGCAGGTCTTTTATCGTTAATGAGTTGTGCCGCTTCCAAGACGGAAATATGGCAGTGGGAGAAAATTGAAGCAAAAGGAGAGCCAACAGCCCGCCATGAGGCAGGTATGGTTGCCTATAAAAATAAAATTCTCCTTATGGGAGGTAGACGTATTAATCCTACCGATGTCTTTGATACTGAAAACAAAACATGGACGGCAAAAGCACCAACACCTATTGAGATACATCACTTTCAACCGGTTGTTGTAGATGATGCCGTGTACATTATTGGAGGAATGACCGGACAATGGCCCAATGAAACTCCACTAGACCGTGTTGTTGTCTATTATCCGGAGAAAGATGAGTATGTCTATAGTCATGAAATTCCCGAGCATCGCAGAAGAGGTGGGGCAGGTATCGCTACTCATAATGGTAAAATATATGTAGTAGGTGGAATCACCAAAGGCCATATGAACGGTTACCAGCCGTGGTTTGATGTGTATGACCCAAAAACCGGAGAATGGAAAGTATTAACTGATGCCCCTGACGCCCGTGACCACTTTCATGCTGCAGTGGCCAGTAACAAATTATATGCTTTTGCGGGTCGTAAAACCTCAAAGAAAACAGGTCAGGATATGGCACTTACCAATACATATGGTAATGTGTATGATTTTGAAAAAAATGAATGGCTAAAGGTTACGGATGATTTAGCCATACCTACCCAAAGAGCGGGAAATGCTGCGTTTGTTTGGAAGAATGAAGTAATTGTTGGCGGAGGGGAAAGTATAGCACATGAAGTTGCTCATAATGAAGTGCAAGCCTATAACGTAAAGACAAAAACATGGAGAAATTGGCCTTCAATGATACAAGGGCGTCACGGCACCGGATATACTATTGTTGACGATTATGTCTATATGGCTGCAGGTAGCGGTAATCGTGGAGGTGGACCAGAACTAACTACAATTGAGAGATTAAAATTACCCTCAGAGACAGAAGAAAGTGTAGCGGTTGCCAGCACTAATTTTACTGAAATTCAAAAACAATGGCATACGGTAGAACTAAATTTTGAAGGTCCTAAGACTTCAGAAGATGCAGCTGATAATCCGTTTTTAAACTATCTACTACAAGTAGAGTTCAAAAATGAGGAGACCAACTATACAATAAGAGGTTTTTATGCGGCAGATGGAAACGCTTCCGAGTCCAGTGCAGACCAGGGGAATATTTGGAGCGTTCGGTTTACTCCTGAGGAGTTAGGAGATTGGACGTATTCGGCAGTACTGTATCATCAAGATGACATCGCTTTAAAAAATGATTTTTCTACGGCAGAAAAAATTTCCATTTCCAATGCTACTGGCGGGTTTAAAGTGGTAGCATCCGATAAAGAAGGTGCTGATTTTAGGGCACATGGCAGGCTCGTAGCATCCAACGGTTATTATAAATTCACGGGTTCGGATAAATATTGGATGAAAGTGGGAGCTAATAGCCCAGAAAATTTATTGGGTTATGTTGATTTTGACGATACCTACCGAATGGAGGCTTCAAATGAAGAAGGAGAGGCAAGCACCACCAACGAAATTCACTCCTACTCATTACACTTAAAAGATTGGAAAACGGGTGACCCTACTTGGAAAGATGGTAAAGGAAAAGCACTTATTGGAGCTCTAAATTATCTTGCTTCTAAGGAAATGAATTCTGTTTACTTCTTGACGATGAATATTATGGGAGATGGAAAAGATGTTTGGCCTTATGTAAAGCCGGATGAGTTTAATCGTTTTGATGTGAGTAAACTAGAGCAATGGGAAATTGTTTTTCAACATATGCAGTCTAAAGGGTTGTTACTACATATCGTTTTACAGGAAACCGAAAATGAAACTCTGTTAGATAGAGGGGATACGGGGCCATTAAGACAGCTATACTTGAATGAATTGATAGCGCGTTTTGGTCATCATTTAGCGCTTAATTGGAATTTAGGCGAAGAAAACGGCCCTGCAGATTGGTCGCCTTTAGGACAGAACGACGCACAAAGAAAGGCAATGGCTAAGTTTATCAAAAAGTCTGACCCTTATAACCATCCGGTACTTTTACACACCCATGCACATGATCCCTTACGAAGTGATATTCTAGATTCTATTGTGGGTTATAAATATGTTGATGGCCTATCCTTACAACAAGCTGAAAGAAAAGAAACTGCAGAGGTAATAGAAAGGTGGAAGGAGAAATCTAAAGCAGCTGGAAACGAATGGTTGATTACCATGGATGAAATAGGGAAATGGCATCAAGGTGCTGTTTTGGATAGTGAAGACCCAACCCATGAAAGCTTAAGGAAATATGTGTTATGGGGAACATTACTTTCCGGTGGTGCTGGAGTAGAGTGGTATTTTGGAGCAAAACACCCGCATAACGATTTAAACTCCGAAGACTGGCGAGAAAGGAATCGGCTTTGGGAAATAACCAATCATGCCAGAGAATTTTTTGAAGAGCATCTCCCGTTCTGGCAGATGAAACCGCAACATAACTTAGTAAATATAGATGAAGCATATTGTTTTCGAGAAAAAGGAGAGGTTTATGCTTTGTTCCTTCCAAATACCAAACAAGCAACAATTAATTTGTTGGAAGAAGAAGGAGAGTTTCAAGTACACTGGTTCGATCCTGTAAATGGGGGAGAACTTCAGTTGGGAAGTGTTACAACTCTTAGTGCTGGTGCGGTTAGGGATTTAGGAACACCACCAATTACAAAAAGCACCAAGCATGAGGACTGGGTCTGTCTTTTGAAGAAAAAATAACTATCCAAAACTTATAAGATATGTAAATGCGATAGTTGAAAATCTAAACTCGGTTTATTTAGATGCTGCCGTGCAAGATTCGGGACTTATTAAAATAGGTGAAGCTAAATTCATTATTTCCGTACGTAATATTGATACTTTACAATTTGTAGGAATCAGGAAGCGGACAGGAAGTAGGTAAGGCCTTTATATTTAAAGGTTACAATCTAATTTCTCCAGTAATTCCCTTTGGTAAGTGATGCCTATAGGCATTGTAGATGGTTTAATAACAATGCTATCTTTCTCTAGTTTCTTTACTTTGTCAATTGCTATTATAAAAGATTTTGCACACGAGTGAACAAATTAGATGGCAATTTCCTTTCTAGTTCGGAGGTAGTCGTTGTCGCAACGTAAATCCGTTTCATAGTATATACCTTAACATAGTTTCCGTAACTCTGTAAAAAGAGAATTTCAGAAAGTGCAACATCTATATAATCGCTGCCTATTTTAAGGTTAATATACTTGGGTAAATGTATTTCCCTATTAGTTGGTTCATTATGAACAGACTTAAAACTGGATAGTGCTTTTAAAATTAGCATAGTAACCGTGTTATTGGCAACGTATAGCTGCAAAAATGAAGATAAGAATGAACAGGTGAAAACTACGCCAATACAAGCTAAAGTAGAAACCTTTAGCTTACAGAAAGAAGTGTTGACCACTAGTATTGATATTCCTGCAGAACTATCTGCATTTACCTATGTAGATTTGTACGCCAAAGTAAGCAGTTATGTAAAAGAACTGAAAGTGGATATTGGCAGTGAAGTAAAAAAAGGACAGCTTTTAATTGCATTGGAAGCGCCAGAAATTACTTCGCAATTACTGGCTGCCGAAGCACAATTGCACGCTTCCGAAGCAGTATATATGGCAACCAAAAACACCTATGACCGTTTGTCGGAAACCAGTAAAATTGAAGGAACGGTTTCTAAAAATCAGATAGACTTAGCCTTATCGGCCAAAAACTCGGATTATGCCAGACTACAAGCAGCAAAGGCTAATTACAAGGAGTATCAGGTAATGCAAAGCTATTTGCAAATTAGATCTCCTTTCGAGGGAATTGTAACCTCCAGAAATGTAAACATTGGTGCCTATGTAGGTCCGTCAGGAAAAGGTTCTGAAACTCCTTTGTTGACCGTCCAAGATGACAAAAAATTGCGTTTGGCAGTTTCTGTGCCCGAAAACTATGCAGGGTTTGTTACGATTGGCGATGAAGTAAGTTTTAGAGTGAATTCAATTCCAGGTAAAACTTTTAAGGCTCCAGTAGCCAGAATGGCGGGGGCATTCGACAAAAAACTACGTTCTGAACGTGTGGAAATAGATATCGAAAACAATCCACTATTAAAACCAGGTATGGTTGCCGAAGTTACATTGAGTTTACAGACTAAAGATAGTTTGTACGTTGTTCCAAAATCTTCTGTAATGACCTATAGTGAAGGTACTTTTGTTATAAAATCAGTGGATGGGAAAGCGCACAAAGTACCTGTCAACAAACGTAGGGAAACCAAAGATAAGGTAGAGGTTTCTAGTGATGAACTCAATGATAATGACCAATTATTAAAAGTTGCCAGTGAAGAGATAAAGGAAGATATGGTCTTGGGTACTCCGTAAAGCGATGATTGACCGAAGTAAAAAACCATGGAGATTACTCCCCATGGTTTGTTGAAAATTTATAAAGATTCGTTCGGTAACGACTATCTATTTGTAATAGATCGTTCTGAATCTATGACGCTGTTTACAACATGGATCACTCCATTTGAAGCTTCAATATTGGGCTTAACTATTTTTGCGCCACCAATATAAACATTGTCATAAGAGTCTTTGGATAGAATTACTTCATTATCCCCTCCAACACTCATAACTTGCCTATCTTCAAACTCATTACTCATATACTTGTTTGGCAAGATATGAGATTTTACGAACGTCACCAGCTCAGATTTATTTTTAGGGTTGGTCAATTTAGAAAACTCCTTAATTGACATATCCCTAAATGCATCATTGGTAGGCGCAAAAAGTGTATGGCCTTCATCCGTTGCTTTCATTGAATTTCCTAGGCCGGACAACATCGCTAAATTGGCAAAAGTGGATAGTTCCTTGTCCATTATGAGCAAATCTATAGTCTCATATGTTTCTGAATTTTCTACTTCGCTTAATATTGCGTCCGATTGTGCAATACCGGAAAATCCGCATAAAATGGTTGTGATAGCTATGGTCACAAAATTGGTAAAAGTCTTTTTCATGATAAAAATGTTTAAAAGTTTATAAATGATTTATACAGTAGGTTGAAGGGGAGAGTAATCCAAAACTTGTACGAATGTTCAAGTGTAATGGACTAAAATTTCAGTTTCATCTCTCAGGTGTTGTCGTTAAGCATGTTATGTTCATTACGGTAATATACTGCCGCCCGTTTCACCTTTTCTGTTAGTTGTTCGCAACCGTTGGGTACTTATCGAACACATCATCAACATATGCTGCAACTTTTGCGGTTACATCTTGTTGATAGATTTCAAAATCATCGGCAGTTCCCGTCCAAACGATATTCTTGCTTTCGCGATCCACTAAATTTATTACGAGTCCCGCATCAATATATCGATCTACAACCTTATCGTAATCTACAATGTTGTTATAGGTGTTGTAACGATAATAATAGTAGTTATTATAATATGGACTTATAGGATACGAAGACGCATATGGATAAAAAGCATAATCCGGGTCCATATAGGTTTCGGTTTCTTTGTCATAATTTGTTTTTAAAAGAACCAATAAATCGGGATTTTCTCGGTCTACCGTATAGCCTGCACGGGTCATGTTTTTATTTACGGCTTCGACAATTTCACTTCCTACATCCGCAGATTGAGTTATGCCTTGAGGTGCTTCAATTCCTGTGTTCGGCAGATAGGCGTAAGTCTCATAATTCTTTAAATTCTTTTGTGTTTTTGTAGTTGCCGCAATTTTAGGCCCACAGCTCCAAAAGAATACTAGTGTGCAAATAAGGATTATATTGTATGTAGTTTTTTTCATATCAGATTATTTTCAATGATTATTAATTCCCCCAATTTAAGCGACGATTGCGACTTTTATTGATTCAAAAAATTACGTTTTTGACAGTAAAGATGAATAGGATAGACACCAGTAAATGTTTTAGGAATAATCACAGTAACAATGGTTTAACGGATCTGATACGTAACTCGTTCGAAAGGTCTAAGGTTTTGTGCCTTGGTATTTTTTGGTTTATTCAGAAGTAATTTGAGTCTTGTTCACAAAGTAGTCCAATAATTTCTTCCACTGATATTTTTGAAAACCGGCCCATCCGCCTTTAGCGAGAATCGTGTTGATCAATTTTCGGTTGCCCGCTTCGTCGCCTTCATTATTTATACCTTCGTTCTTTCCTATTTCATGGGCATAAATACTATTACCTTTACGCTCTACCTGAAATGTGCTTGTGGCTTCTTTTATAAAAAAGTGTTCAATTTCTTCGTCCTGCTCCCATTTCTCAACAGGGCTCTCACTAGGGCTTACCGTAAACTGAGCCATGTCTTTCTTTTCCGTAACCTCTGTGACAATTACCCAATTCTCAGGAAAAGGACCAGGTAAATTAATTTTTATGTAATCGTTCACTTCGGGCTTTGGGGACTGTTTTTTATCTCCTGCAGAAGTATACATCTGAAAATGTGAAGTAATGCACGGTAAGTTGGACCATAAGTTCACATTATAAAGCTTTTCTTTGGCGGCTTGAAAAAGCTCATTGACAAGTGATTCATCATTCATATGAATGTGACTTGTATAGGTTTTATCCTTCAGCTCTTCTTGCTTACGATTAGCGTTGTTTTCTTTATTTGATTGATTAGAGGGTGTCATAGTTAGATGTTTAAAAGTTTAATATTTGGTTGGATGCTATTTTCGGTGCCATTTTTTAGAAAACCACCATACGCTTGCCTGTAGATACCCCGTGGCGAAGAGAATTGGCATGAGATGTTTTGCCGTTCTTATAAATGTAAGCCTGTTTGAAGCATAGGATTGGGGGAGTTCTATATTGTTTAAAAGTGTGGCATTGTAATGTATAAAAAAGCCAAAGGCTACGATCAAATAAGAGTAGTTCATGAAAAAATAAAGGTTGTTCTTCTCCGTCCATTTGTAATAGACGGCTATGGAAACTGTTAATATCCAGACACTCCAAATACTTATAAGGTAGTTTACAAGACCTCGTTCTAGTTCTTCCCAATTACCTGTGTCAACCGCGGTTCCCAAATCTATGAGGATGAAAATAGGGATGCCTAAAAGCAGAACAAACACAAGGGATAAAATAGATTCTTTTCTTGAGAACATAATTATAAGTTTTAGGTGTTTTATTAATCCCAATGCGGAAGGGCTTGAAAAAAGGAGACCGCTTATGTTTTTTTCTAATAATAATCCTTATTACCCAATTTTTGGGTTCTTTGGTATAGGTGGAATCTTAATTAATAGTAACCGCCAAAGAACCTTAGATTGGGTAGCCTAAAATTAAGCGACTGAACAAAAGGGCTTTAACGGGTTTGATAAACTTTTTAACGGAAAGAGATGAAATAAAGGTGGTAGATCGTGTTCTTGTATGAATAATTCAAAATTTCGGTTGTGTGAAGCTAGAAAACTATGAACCTATAGCTATTTGAATGGCTTGGTGTTCTATTTTAATAGTAACCTGTTTTGTTTTTCCGTAGTGCTCGCCGTCTATTTGAAAATCAAGGGGCTTTTTCATTTTAACCGTAGCTTTTGTTGTAGGTATGATATTAGCAAAATCGGAACCTAGCGAATGTTCACCTTGTAAGGTTTTGATTATTTCCAGTACATCAAATTTCTTGAAAATGATAAGTTCAAATTTTCCGTCATCTATGTTTCCGTTAGGGTTTATAACAGCGCCTGTTCCGTATTTTCTGCTATTGGCAAAAGCTACCATTATAGCATCTACCTGCAGCTGTTCTTGATTTACTTCTATTTCGAAAGTATATGGAGCTTCAGTCTGTAGTAAAGTGGGTATACTTTTTATAAAATACCCGAAATGTCCCCTAACTCTACTTTCACTGTAATTGGCAATTAGTTCAGCGTTAATTCCAATATCACTCATATGAAGACCAATCTCCCCATTAATATTCAGAGCATCTACATAACTGGATTTGGAACCAAAAGCTATTGGCAAGGCCTCATCTATATTCATTGGAAGTTTTAAATCTGTCGCTAGGCCATTAGCGGAACCAGCAGGCAAAATGCCTACAAGAATGTTGTTGTCTAGACAGACTTCAGTAGTTAGTTTAATAGTGCCATCTCCTCCTAAGACCACAATACGGTCAGGCTGTGTTTTTTTTATTTTAGAACGGAGTTCGGACCTATCATCTTTCCCCGTGGTACGGTATAAAGAAAAATCGGATTTTGGGCCTAGATAGTCGCGCACCTTTTGAATTAAGGGCTCCTTGTCTCGATTTCCTGAAACCGGATTGACTATTAATAAAACTTTTTCCATGCCAAGTTTCGTGAATATATTGAAATTACTACTTTTAAAAATAATGATAAGCGTTCTAAAAAATGACTTTATTTCTTGAAACATACCGAGGTTATGCAAATGAGCAAGAAATAATTTTTTTCGGGCATATGTACGCTAGTCGTTCTCGGATTAATTATGAATTGAACGGTAGGCGAGTGAGACACGCTTTTGCCGTATTAAGAATGTTTACCATTAGGCCTATAGCGAACTGTGAAGTACAGTTGGAGTTTAACGGCAAAAGGGTAAATACCAAAACCCTTGCTGATGGGTATTTTAGGTTTTCAATTCCCTATTCGGAAACTTTAAAGTCGGGCTGGCACAAAGTGGTTGTTCGTGCTGAACATGAAGGTCAAAAGATGTGTTCTAACGGAGAATTTATAAAACCCTTTCCCGGAGAGTACGGGCTCATTTCGGATATAGACGATACATTTCTGATATCTCATTCAGGTAACTTTTTTAAAAAATTATATGTTCTGCTTACGCAAAATATTTACAGACGAAATACCTTCGATAAGGTAGTAGAACATTACCGTTTACTGAGCCATGTGGGTAGAATAGCGGATAGCGGCTCAAACGCATTTTTTTATGTGTCTAGCAGCGAATGGAACCTATACAAATTTATAAACCGTTTTACTGAGATAAATGATTTTCCGAAGGCGGTTATAAAACTTAAGAAAATAAAGAAAGGTCTAGCCGATTTCCTAAGCAGCGGGAGAGGTGATCACAATCATAAATTCCAAAAAATTAAAGACATCCTGGAATTTTATCCGGAACTGAAATTTATCTTGTTGGGTGATGATAGCCAGAAGGACCCCTTTATTTATGAAAGGATAGTAAAACTTTTTCCTCAAAGGGTATTGGTCGTATATATGCGGCAAATCAGCGCAAAACCCAAAAAAGGAGTCGAACAGGTTCTCAAGAATATTTCGGATATGGGTACGGAGACCTTTTATTTTAGCGAAAGCGCTGCAGCTATTGAACACACAAAATCACTTGGGTTGGTTGCAGCACATCAATAGTCGTTTCGTAAAAATTACTGAGTTGTCTGCAGGCAAATAATTCTGTTCAGGTTAGCAAAACAATGGCTGTTATTGCGAGCCCAATGATAATGAGTATTAGTAAGTTTTGCCTTTTATATTTACCGTCGTAGCCCATAGTTATTTTTCCGTAAAATTCTGTATAAAAACGAAATTGCTATGACTTTATGCCATCTATTCTTGCACTTTTTACTACTTGGCTTTTTTCAATTTCGGACTTGTTGGTTGTTGCCCCATGATCATATGAGTTAATGCGCTCATCATTAGCGTTAACTATTTATATGATTAATGTTGAAATTACAGGAAACATCAATTTAATATCCTGAGAAATCTCAAAAACGATAAGATTGATAAATGCGGTAAGTAGATGCTATTATATCTGCGTGATAGGAAATATTTCTATATAAGGTCGTGTACCTTCCTTAAAAAACCAAGTGAACATTAAGTTTTCCTTATGAAAAAATTAGTATAAAAAATTTATCTTTTATCGTGTGTAAACGGATGATATTCAAACTGGTAAATCTAACCTTGACCTCTTGAAAATTAAAAATCACTTCAACCCTAAAAAATTCAAAAGTATATTATGGTATGCCTGTGGTGTGTCTTTGATATTGCTAGGGTGTTCACCACGGTTTTCGAACGTTTCTCTTCCTATTGAAGAAACAAAAGAATTTTCGTATAAAGGCGAAGGTGTTCTAGAAGATAAATGGTGGACGGTGTTTGAGGATGAACGTCTCAATTCTATTATTGATAGTGCCATGTCCAATAATTTTGATCTGTCTGCAACATGGCAGCAGTTTTTGGCGGCAAAATCGGTCATATCTAGAGAGGCGTCTAACAAATGGCCACAAGTGGAAGCCTCGGCACAGACCGCCGAAAATTTTCCGGTGAATGATTTTACCGGTGGTGAAAATACACAGTTAGGTCTATCGGCTTCTTATGAATTAGATGTGTGGGGCCGAATAAACACAGCGGTACAAGCTGAAAAATTCAGGGCCGAGGCTAGTCTTTTTGATTACCGAGCGGCATCAATCTCTCTTTCCGCGCTAATTGCCGATACATGGTACCAATTACTAGCTGCAAAAAAACAATTGAGGATAACAGAAAATCAAATTGCTACTAATGAGAATATAATTAAACTAATTAGATCACGCTTTGTAGGCGGGCAAATCCGGGCCGTAGACATTTTAAGACAAGCTCAATTACTAGAAAGTACAAAAGAACAGCGTATTATTTCCCGTACGAATGTTGGTCTGTTGGAAAATCAGTTGGCCGTCCTTTTAGGAAATCAACCGCAAGAGAATATAGAATTTGACGAGTTGGATTTTCCCGATTTACCGGAGCTTCCTCAAACAGGGCTACCATTAGAATTGGTTCGGCGTAGACCGGATATACAACAATCGTATGCACTGTTACTTGCGGCAGACCGTGATATGGCCTCCGCGGTGAGAAATAAATACCCTAGAATTTCAGTGAATACACAGGGGCAGTTACGGTCTAATAATTTTGCGGATCTTTTTGATAATTGGGCCTATTCCATAGCAGGAAACTTATTGGCTCCTCTGTTTTATGGAGGGCAGTTATCAGCGGAAGTAGATAGAACGGAGGCAGTTAAACAACAGAGGTTATATCAATACGGTCAAACTACCTTAGAGGCTTTTCAGGAAGTAGAAGATGGGCTCTTGCAAGATATAATGCAAGAACAAAGAACAGAGCATATTGGTCGCCAGTTAGAGCTTGCGGAGAAAAGTAACAAACAATTGCGGGTAGAATTTTTGAATGGGTTCAGTCCGTATTTGGATGTACTTATAGGTTTGGACCAAGAACAACAGCTTCGTCGAGATTTTGTTGATGCGCAATTACGCCAGATACAAGTTCGTATCGGACTTTATAGGGCACTTGCCGGAGGTTTTGAAACCGAAAGAACAATTGAGAATGGAAAATAAGAAATAGGAACCAATGAACAACAAAAAAATACTTTGGATTTGCTTGGCCATTCTTGGTGTTGGTATTGTTATGACCATACTTATATTTTCTACGGAACCAGAGGCCAAACAGGAAGGGGCAAGTGTTGAAACTGCCATGCTGGTAGACGTAATTTCCGTAAAGAAGGGTACGTTTCAACCTGTAATTGTAGCAACGGGAACGGTGCAACCTGTAGAAGATGTCAATTTGAGTCCGCTAGTTTCTGGACAGGTTATTCGTAGAGACCCCGCTTTTACCCCAGGTGGATTTGTCAAAAAGAATCAAGTATTATTACAGATAGACCCAGCTGATTATCGTAATACTCTTGAACTTAGAAAAAGTGAGTTTATGCAATCCCAAACGACATTGGATACGGAGATGGGACGCCAACAGATTGCAGAACAGGACTTGAAGCTCATTTCGGATGACTCGCTTTTTGGCAACAATCCGCTTTCAGAAGAAGAGCGGCAACTCGTACTCCGAAAACCACAGCTCAACGCGGTGAAGGCGAACATAAGTGCCGCTAAGGCCGCTGTAGACCAAGCGCAATTGGATTTGGAACGAACCACTATACGGGCCCCTTTTGATGCTCACATTTTGAGCCAAAACGTAACAAAGGGAGCCTTGGTTGCCCAAGGGGATAATCTGGGCCGTATAGTAGGTGTTGACCACTATTGGGTCTTGGCGACGGTACCGATTGCCAAGTTGCAATGGTTGAGTTTTCCTAATGGCAATTCCGAGAAAGGTGCATCTGTACGGATTGAAAATTCATCCGCTTGGGCCAATGATGCTTTTCGCGAAGGGTATCTGGATAAGCAGATAGGTGCATTGGATGATCAGACACGCTTGGCTAGGGTGCTTGTTAAGGTTGCAGACCCCTTGGCAACCAAAAAAGAATTAAAAGGTAAACCGAAATTAATGATCGGGACTTTTGTAGAAGTTAAAATCCAAGCAGATTCCGTTACTGACGTTGTTCGGGTCAACAGAGACCATATTCGTAATAATGAGACCGTGTGGGTCATGAAAGAGAAAAAATTAGAGATCAGAAAAGTAACTATTGACTTGACCGATGATACGCATGCCTATATTAGCGAAGGTCTTGAAGATGATGAAAAAGTGGTGGTAACTGATCTGAGTACGGTAAGTAATGGTATTGAGTTACGAACGTCGGATGACGCATCTGAAACAGAAATGGAGTGATAGAATAGATTGGGGGAGATGGAAGACAAAGACAAAGGAAAGATTAGAAAAGAAGGCGCCATTGCTTATATGTCCAGAAATTCCATTGCGACCAATTTGTTGATGTTGGTGCTGCTTGTTGGAGGTCTGTTTACCATGTACACAATTCAGAAAGAAGTATTTCCTGAGTTTCAGTTGGATTTTGTAGAGGTGTCAGTGGCTTATCCTGGCGCATCTCCCGAAGAGGTGGAGCAAGGGGTGCTACAGCCTGTAGAGGAAGCCGTACGAGGTGTACAGGGAATTAAGGAAGTCGTTTCCGAAGCTAGTGAAGGGTCTGCCGAAATTAGCATTGAACTTGTTGCTGGCTCTGAAAGAATGAGGGTCTTTCAGGATATTGACCAAGCCATTAATCGTATTCGAACATTTCCCGATGATATTGAAAGGCCTGAGGTAAGACTGCAATCCCGGCAACGAGATGTTTTACAGATCGGTTTGTATGGGGCAGCAGATGTCTGGACCCTTAGGGAACTTGCTGAACGCCTAAGGACAATCCTCTTAAATAATCCGGAAATAACACAGGTAGAATTGGGCAATGTGCCCGATTATGAGACTCGAGTTGAAATTCCAAGACAGACTTTGCAAAAGTATAATTTGACTTTGGGCCAAGTTGCCGATATTATTCGGCAGAGCAGTAATGATGTACCTGCAGGAGCTATACAAACTCAAAGTGGAGAGATCTTGCTTCGGATGCAAGAGCGCAAACAATGGGCAAAAGAATACGGTAATATCACGATTGTTTCTTCTGAAGAAGGAGCAAAATTGTCCCTTGATGATATAGCGACCATTACGGATGGTTTTGAAGAAGTTGGTTTTCATGGGCAATTCAACCAACAAAACTATGTAGAGCTACGTATTTTTAGAATAGGCGACCAATCTCCTTTGAAAATAGCTGAGGTCACCCAGAATATTTTAAAAGACTTTCAATTGCCACCTGGCATTAACTATCGTACGGATAGCAATCGCGCAGCAGATTATCGTGAGCGTTTATCCCTATTGACGGAAAATGGAGTTCTGGCCATTGTTATAGTACTGCTTATATTGACACTTTTCTTAGAGTATCGTCTGGCTTTTTGGGTGATGATGGGTATGACGGTATCATTTATTGGCGGAATGATTTTATTGCCCTTGATCGGTATCAGTGTGAACATGATTTCAATGTTCGGTTTTTTGGTGGTACTCGGTATTGTAGTGGATGATGCCATTGTGGTAGGTGAAAATGTTTATGAATATCGGCAGAAAGGGCTAAGCCCAATGAAAGCTGCCATTGCGGGAGCCAAAGATGTTTCATTACCGGTAACTTTTAGTATCGTAACCACCATCATTGCCTTCGTTCCCTTATTGTTTATGCCCGGGGAAACGGGTAAATTCTGGCAACCTCTACCTGCTGTGGTTATCGTAATTCTAAGTGTTTCGCTTCTTGAGGCGCTTTTTATTCTACCTTCTCATTTAGGTCACCTCAAACAAAAAGCAAGCAAAAACAAATGGGTGCTAAAGCTAGAGCAATGGCAGCATGCTTTCGCCAAGGGTTTTGACCGGTTGATTGAAAAACGATACCGTCCATTTCTTGATGCCTGTCTTAAATACAGATACATCACGTTAAGTGCTGCAGTGGCACTTTTGTTAGTGGTTGGTGGGTATGGATTTAGTGGTCATATGGGCATGATCATGATGCCCGAGGTAGCGGCTGATGAAATTGAGGCTGGGGTTCGCTTGCCTGTTGGCACTACACCTGATCAAGCGGCAAAAGTTGCCCATGCTATTTCAGAATCTACACAGCGTATGTTTGAAGAGCATGATCTTTATGAAGTGGCGGAGGGAATTAAAACCAATGTACGCGGACAAAATTTTATTGATGTGGAGATTGTAATGTTACCACCGGATCAACGGGATATTACTGCCGCGGAAGTCATTGCATTATGGCGGGACAATATTGGTGATATTGAAGGAGTGGACCAGATTACATTTGAAGCGGAGCGTGGCCCTGGAGGTGCACGGCAAGATATTAGTATCGATTTAAGCCATTCCGATATTGGCGTTCTAGAACGTGCAAGTAGCGCTTTCGTAGAAAGAATGCAGGCTTTTTCAAATACGCGTGATGTTACCGACAACTATAACAAAGGTAAAATGCAATATGATTTTAAGCTGCTGCCACAGGGGAGAAATTTAGGCCTCACCTCTGATGAAGTAGGGCGGCAGGTACGCGATGCTTTTTTTGGTGCTTTGGCAATGCGTCAGTTGCGAGGTATGAACGAAATTGAAGTGCGTGTAAAACTGCCGTTGGAAGAGCGAAAGGATATTAAAAACCTAGAAAAATTTCTGGTACGAACTCCAAATGGCCTTGAAGTTCCATTAATGGATGTGGTGGAAATTAAGGAAAAGGAAGCGTTTACCAGTATTAACCGAAGAGATGGCCGTAGGGTTGTTAATGTGGGTATGGATGTAGAACCTGCCAATACCGTTGGTCGTGTCATTGCTACGGTAAATGAAGAAACCTTGCCTCAATTAAGAGCTGATTTTCCCGGAATAACTTGGACTTTTGAAGGAAGCCAAGCAGACATGAGAGAAAGCACGAACACATTAAAGGCCGGATTTTCCATAGCTATGCTTTTAATTTATGTACTACTTGCAATAGCCTTCAGTAGCTACTTGCAACCATTGATAGTTATGACCGCTATTCCGTTCGGAATCGTAGGGGCGGTAATAGGTCATATACTATTGGGTTATGATTTGTCATTGGTAAGTTTAATGGGGGTAATAGCCTTGTCGGGTGTTGTTGTAAACGATTCACTTATCATGATAGATTATGCCAATAAACGCAGAGATGAAGGTGAAGCCATTTATCATTCTATCCATGAAGCCGGTTTGAGAAGGTTTCGCCCTATTATTTTAACTACCATGACCACTTTTGGAGGTCTGGCACCAATCATTTTAGAAACGTCCAGCCAAGCATTTCATCTAATCCCCATGGCCATATCCTTGGGCTTCGGTATAGTATTCGCCACAACTATAATCTTGGTCATTGTACCTTGCCTGTATCTTATTTTAGAAGATTTACGCCTATTGGTTTTAAAGGGGCGTACGGTACAACAGGTAAATGTTTCAGATAATTAGAAAACATAAAAGGAGGCTTTGGCCCTCAAATTCGTCTTAAAAATAAAGTCTTACCATTTAAGAAAGTCCAAACAATTTGCTTTTAATCTCACGGCCATCTTCAAGTTCGTGAATTGATTTTGTGATAGCATCAATTTATTTATCCTTACCGACATTTAAAAAAGTAAGGTATAGTTAATTTTCAAATGTTTGCATATGAAGATACTATCGTTAAGGAGTAACATTTTTGTTCCCCTTGCTGATTTTTAATTATAAAATAAATAAGCATGGATGAAATAATCGAACACTCTGAGTTCGGAGCTAGAAAAGAAAACAAAGAAACAATCTTAATTACGGGAAGCAGTGGTTTAATAGGTTTTTCTCTAATAGAGCGATTGTCCAAAAAATATAGGGTGGTTGGTTTAGACCGTTTGGGTCCCCCTTATCCGCCATTGCAGGCTGAATGTGTAAATTTTGACATTACGGATGAAAAGGCCATTGATGCAGCAATGGAAAGAATACGATATGGCTATGGTAGTAAAATTGCCTCGGTAATACATTTAGCGGCGTATTATGATTTCGGTACGAAAGACAGCCCTAAATATCAAGAAATAAATGTTAAGGGTACTGAGAAATTCTTAAGACAGCTACAAGACTTTGAGGTGGGTCAGTTTATATTTTCCAGCTCCAACCTCATTTATAAACCTACGGAACCAGGTACAAAACTAAATGAAAATTGCCCTGTTGAAGCAAATTGGGGTTACCCTGAGTCCAAAATACAGACCGAAGACCTTATCAAAGAGCACAGCATTAACTTTCCTTCCGTTTTTCTACGTATAGCAGGCGTGTATACGGATTATGGTCATTCCATTCCCATTTTGCAGCAGATAAAACGTATTTACGAAAAGCAGTTGCTTGGTCATTTTTATTCGGGTGATGTTAACCATGGCGATGTGTTCGTTCATTTAGAAGATGTGGTAAATGCTATTGAAAATTCAGTAGAGAGAAGACAAGAGATTCCTGATCAGATGGCTTTTAATATTGGGGAGCCCACATCACCCACCTACCAAGAATTACAAGACACAATCGGTAATTTAATTCATGGGAAAGATTGGGAAACCTATGAGATTCCAAAACCCTTGGCAAAAGCTGGTGCGTGGACGCGAGATTTGGTAGGCGATCCCTTTATAAAACCATGGATGATCGACCGTTCTGGGGCCCATTATGAACTGGATGTATCTAGAGCCAAGGAACATTTGGATTGGGAGCCAAAACATAGGGTAATGGATACATTGCCGAAGATGATTACGGGTTTAAAGGAAAACCCGGACCAATGGTACGCTAAAAACAATCTAGAAAAATAACCTGATCAATGGCAAAGAATGAAAGCATAGACCAAATACCACCGGGCTGGGACTACAATCCCGCAACTTGGTCACAACGGATCCCGATAGTTATTTTGGCTTTTGTAGGGGTGATAATAGCTACATATTTATCGCTATATCAGCTTGATTATATAGATACCGTCTGGGAACCATTTTTTGGTGATGGAAGCAAGACTATTTTAAACTCTAAAGTATCTAATGTATTACCAATTCCTGATGCCGCTCTAGGTGCAATTGGTTATTTGGTTGACGCAGTAACAGGTGTAATAGGAGGGACGCACCGGTGGAAAAAAATGCCATGGATCGTAATTGTTTTCGGTTTGGCGGTAGGTCCATTGGGTTTTGTTAGTGTATTGCTTGTTGTTTTTCAACCCGTATTGTTTTCGGCATGGTGTACGCTTTGTCTGGGCTCTGCTATAATTTCTATAGCTATGATCGGACCTGCAATGGATGAGATGTTGGCCAGTTTACAGTATATGCAAAGGGCCAAAAGGTCTGAAGCTTCTACGTGGAAGGTTTTTTGGGGAGTACAATCTGAAATCGAAAAAGTTAAATAAGATGTGGGCAAAAATATTAAATATCGTAATAGGACTCTACCTGATAGTGGCTCCAAGCTTTTTTGGATATTCGCCTCAAGCTTCGGATAACGGGCATATCATAGGCCCTATAATCGTAACTTTTTCTATTATCTCTTTATGGGAGGCCACGCAAGGAACAAGGAAATGGAACTACCCCTTTGCCGTTTGGTTGCTTTTGGCTCCATGGATTTTAGGATATGAGAACAATTTAGCTATGGTTAGCGATATGTTGGTAGGCGCACTGGTTATTGTTTTTTCATCTTTTGAACAGGAGAACAAAAATCGTTATGGTGGTGGATGGGCCTCGTTGTGGCAAAAACACCCGCAACACATTCAAGAGGTAAATAAGGATGAGGTTTGATTATGATCGATAAAGCAAATTGGAGTCCGCGTAAATTTAGATGGTTGTATGCGGCAACGATTGCTTTTCTAATTGTGCTGTTCGCCTTTCTGTTGATTTATTTTGATATCATCAAAACTATAAACCTTAGAGTTGTATACATTCCCTTTGTTTTTATAGGTCTGATGTTGTTTACTAAAGATTTTGCTAAGGCCCACAAGGATGATATCCCTTTTCGGACTGCATTCGTCAACTGTTTTCGCACGGGAGTCTATACCTGCATACTGTTGTTTCCCGTATTCTTAACCGTTCTTATAATAGGTCTTCCTGAGCTGAATATGCTAGATGAATTTGGAAGATTTGATGAAGAAAAATTTCAGATGGGCTTTTTAATTTCTATGCTCGTAGAAATTTTTGCATCCGTATCCATAACTTCATTCGTTAGTGCCTTTATTCCCGGTATGATCAAAAAGAAAAATTAGATGACTATTTTTTAGCTCGTCAGCTTTTCCTTGAAATCATTGATAACCCCACCTTTCATCAGCAATTCTATTTGCCGGTCGCTCATGCTATGTTTAAGCAGAATTTCTTTTTCTTCATTTTTGTTTTCCACCTTAATATTTATAGCATTTCTATTCGCTACATTTTCTTTTAGATTCTTAAAACTGATGATGGCGCCATCTTCAATGGAATCATAATCATCTGGGTTTTCAAATTCTAATGGCAGAATACCAAAGTTCACAAGGTTTTGCCAAGCTATACGAGCGTAATCTTTTGCGATGACGGCTACTTGCCCCAGATATTTTGGGGCTATGGCGGCATGTTCTCTACTACTTCCCTGAGCGTAGTTCTCACCGGCTACGACAATATGGCCTCCATATTTTTCTTTGCTTTTTAGAGCTCGTTTATAGAATGTGTCATCAATAACGGTGTACGAAAATTTACTGATTTCCGGTATGTTGCTTCTAAAAGGTAACACCTCGGCACCTGCTTTCATAATTTCATCAGTAGAGATGTTGTCTCCCATTTTAAGTAAAACCGGTATGGTGTATTCGGCTTTAAGTCCTTTCATTTCGGGAAGCGATTTAATATTCGGTCCTTTTTTGAGTTTAATTTCCGATTTGTTTTTAGTTGGTGGCACGAGCATTTCCATGTTAATGATTTCCAGTTGTGGAGCTTCGTATTTAGGATAATCCATTTCGTAGATTTCCTTTAATTTCCGTGGGTCCGTAATTTCACCGGTAAGGGCCGAAGCGGCCGCTGTTTCTGGGCTACATAAATATACTTGGTCGTCTTTTGTTCCGGAACGATCGGGAAAGTTTCTGGGCATGGTGCGTAAACTAATGGAGTTACTTGCCGGGGCCTGCCCCATACCAATGCAACCCATGCAACCGGATTGGTGAAAACGTGCACCTGCCTTGATGAGATTCGCAAAGGCTTTGTTTTCTATCATGTTCTGAATAATCTGTCGTGAGGTGGGGTTGATGTCAAATGAAACTTCTGAGTGTACGGCCTTGTCTTTGACAATCGCACCGGCCATCCAAAAATCACGTAGCCCGGGATTTGCAGAAGAACCGATGACCACTTGACTTATCTTTTTGCCTGCAACCTCAGAAACGGGTACAACATTGCCAGGGCTAGTGGGCAGGGCTATTAGTGGTATAAGGTTATCAAGAATGATTTCATCTTCAAGATCATAGCTACATCCTTCATCAGGAAGAATTTCTGACCAATCCTCCTCACGGTCTTGAGATTTTAGGAAACTTCTGGTTTTATCGTCACTTGGAAAAACCGTGGTCGTAGCACCTAGTTCAGCTCCCATATTGGCAATTACGTGTCTGTCCATAGCGCTGAGGTATTCTAAACCTTCACCATAATACTCTATAATCTTGCCTACGCCTCCTTTTACGTCATGGCGACGTAGCATTTCTAATATTACATCTTTGGCACTCACCCAATCCGGTAATTTACCGGTCAACTTAACCCCCATTATTTTTGGCATTTTTACAAAATAGGGTTGTCCAGCAATAGCAGCGGCTACATCTAGCCCACCTGTGCCGATAGCGAGCATGCCCAATGACCCTGCGGCACAGCTGTGACTGTCAGAACCTACTAAGGTTTTACCGGGAATGCCAAAACGTTGCATGTGTAAGGGGTGGCTCACTCCATTGCCTGGTCTGCTGAACCAAAGACCGAATTTTTGCGCAGCGGAATGCAGAAAAAGATGGTCGTCCGCATTTTTGTAATCTGTTTGCAGTAGATTATGATCTACGTATTGTACGGCTACTTCTGTCTTGGCCCGCTCTAGACCCATAGCTTCTAATTCTAATTGAACCAGAGTACCCGTTGCATCTTGTAATAAGGCTTGGTCTATTTTCAGGCCTATTTCGGTTCCAGGTTTTAATTCTCCTTGTATAAGATGTGACTGTATTAATTTTTGGGAGACGTTCAGGGAGTCCATTTTCTGTTTTTTACTAGTTAATACTACTTCTTGCCTAGAGGTTGGTGGTTTGATTATAGTACAAATTTTTTAGGAAAATCGCTAAGAGCAACCTGTTATAATAATGCTAAGAGTTTGATTAGGCTGCTAATATGAACCACTTGGAGCCTGGAGAGCTTTTGTCCAAGTATGGTCTCTAAAGTAGTTTGGTTGCTCGCACGTTGTTGAAAGCTATCTGGCAATCGGTTACAGCAAAAAAATAAAGTTTTATGGTTAAATAAAGGTTTTACGGTTTGTTAGATTGCCATGTGCAGATACTTGCTAATTAAATTGATTTAACTCATAATGCTACACTATAAGAATTTATCGAAAGAAACTGTTGATCGTATCTTGGACGATTTGCGGAAAGATGAAGATGAATATAACTTTAAACTTCCAAATGGAGGATTTTTGCATATTGAAAGTGGTCTGCCTTATTTGACCATTTATAGAAAGGTGAACAAAGATATTGGAACCAGGGAGTTGCTGCTAAATGAAGCTTCGTATCTAATTATAGGAAGGGGCAATTTTAAAGAATATCAGCATTTACTTTTTGAAATAGCTAATTATTTTTCGGCACAATATAAATCATATTTACTTTTTGAAATATATGCAGGCAGTCCTAAAAGTACATGTTTTCGAATCAAAGGTCCTGCGGACTTGCTACCAAAAACTCTAAAAGTACTTGATGAAGGGTTGCAGGAAGTCAATACGATATCCCCCGGCGTAACCATTGCATCTGAAGTTGAGGATACCGCAGATCGACATCCCAAAGGGTCTCGTCATCTATTAACTGTTGAGGAAACCAAACAATGTGGAGCATTGTTGATCGGGCTTGAGATTCCTCCTGTTTACAGAAGTGAAAGTGCCCAGCTCTACCCTGTCTTTTTTAGGGATTTTCATAGCCAGGTAACCACTGCCATGAAAAAGGCAATTTTTAGTTTTATACGCATACAGACCGCTTGTGGTATATCTAGCTATAACCTTCTAGGCCAAAGGTCGCTAAAAGAAAAAGTCTTCGATATAGATAAAAAGCTAACTGAGATTGAGCGTTCATATCAATTTCTGTGGTTGGTTTCGCCCTCTAACATTTATAGTATAAAGGAAACATTTTTTGAAAGTAGGTTTAAAACCGTACTTGACTATCATTATAGATTACTGCCCATAGACCCTGATGTCTTAAAAAGGAAGCTGTATGATTTAAAGATAGAAAAGATAGAAGACCCTGTTTTGTCTCATATTTTCCGTCAAAAAAGAGAAGAACTGGATCGGCAGATAACAATGCTGAACGAACGTGGAACGAAGAATTTCTTTTACAACAGTATACGCTTGCATCAGGGAATTGGAAGAAAACTTCAAGCCGAGGCAGAAAATATACTTACCCAGCTAACCGAGAACGAGGGTGATACGAAGAATCTGAACCTTATGGATGCGAATGAATTTGCCGTTTTGGTGAAGGATGAAATAGATTTTCTCAAGAAACAACATCCCGGTTTTTCATGTGAAGTTTATATCCGCGAAGATGTAAATATAATGATGGTCTCCAATGGAAACCTTTATTTGCCGGCGGATTATACGGTTGGCCCAAAGGAAGCGGAGGCTTTAATTCAACATGAAATCGGTACACATGCGCTTACCTATTTTAACGGTAAGCAACAACCTTTTGAACAGTTTAGTATGGGGTTGGCAGATTATGACCCACTGCAGGAAGGGTTGGCCGTGCTTTCTGAATATTTGGTAGGCGGTCTTACGAGAAATAGACTACGAACCCTTGCAGGTAGGGTGGTAGCGGGCCAAGCAAGATTAGACGGTCATGACTTTAGAGCAATTTTTGACCTGCTACTCACAAAGTTCAACTTTACAGAAAAAAGGTCTTTCAACATTGTTTCTAGAACCATGCAAGGCGGAGGATTCCTGAAGGACATTATTTATCTAAAAGGATTTTTAAAGCTGATAGAATACCTCAAAGGTGGTGGTTCATTGGAGCCTTTACTTTCGGGTAAATTTGGTTTTCATCACATTAATATAGTACAACAACTGACCGAACGAAATATTTTAAAACCACCCATTCTAAGACCCAGTTATTTAAGTAGTACCGAATTTGAAAATAAAATAAAAAAAATAAAAGAAGGATTGCCAATTGTTGAGATGGTATGCGATGGTAACCTTGAACAATCTTTAAAAATGAACTAATGAAAATAGGATTTGTATTGAATAAAGTAGCCACCGAAGCTTGTGGCACTTCTGTAGCTTTAATGACTAAAGCACATAAAATGGGGCACGAAGTAAGTGCCATAGGTGTAGGGGATTTTAATCTGCATCATGATGGGCTTATTACAATAGACACTACGTCGGTTTCCGTGACCAAGGAGGTGAAAACCCCAGAAGAATATCTAGAACATTTACAAGGTTCAGAAGCTGAAACGAAACGGATAGAAGCCATTTCTCTGGATGTGTTGTTTATACGGAACAACCCCACCGAAGAAGGGTCGGACCGGAAATGGGCGGGACAATCAGGAATCGCTTTTGGTCGTATGATCCAGCAATTGGGCGTATTGGTGCTCAATGATGCCTATGCATTGACAAAGGCATTTATAGATAAGCTGTATTTTGAAGAGCTGCCAAAGCATATAAAACCAGCATCTATCATCACACGTAAAAAAGAGGACGTTTTAAATTTTTGGGAGGAAAACGGTAAGAAAATGGTGCTAAAACCTTTGGAAGGTTCCGGGGGGCAGAATGTATATCTCATAGATGAGAATCAAAAAAACCTGAATCAGATTATAGATACGTTATCTGATGAAGGATACATTATAGCGCAAGAATATCTTCCTGATGTTAAGGATGGAGATATCCGCGTTATACTTATGAACGGGCGTGTCCTAGAGCAGGATGGGCAAAAAGCTATCATAAGAAGAGTTAGTGGCGAAGGTGAATTCCGGAGTAATTTTTCGCTTGGGGCAACGGCGAACAGTAGCGAATTGACCACGGCCATGGAACACATTATTGAAGTTACGGCACCCCGTTTAATTGCTGATGGATTCTTTTTTGTAGGGCTGGATATCGTAAAGGACAAGTTGATAGAAATAAATGTTCTGAGTCCCGGCGGGCTTGACCACTTCAGTGAAATTGATCTTCCTGATTTTACAGATACCGTGATTAAGGCCATTGAAAGAAAATTGGAGTATAAGAAAATGCATGGCAACCAGTTGTCCAATAAAGTTCTGGCAACCATGCACTAAAGTAAGTTTATGAAAGAATTATCGAGAATTATAGGAGAATATAGCTCAGGAGTTCCGGGGCCTTTATTGTTTGTCACGGCTGGCATTCATGGTAATGAGCCCAGTGGGGTCATTGCTCTAAAAAAGGTATTTGAAGAACTACAGCGGACCCGGCCAGAGGTTAAAGGAACCTTGGTTGGGGTCTCGGGAAACAAAAAAGCCCTTGAACAAAATGTGCGTTTTATTGATGAAGATTTGAATAGAACGTGGAGTTCGGAAAATATTGAAAATAACATTAACACCTCACATGAGCATAGCGAAATGTATGAGATTATTGAGGTGCTGAACCAATATCGTAGTCAAGATTTTGAGAAATGCTATTTTTTAGATTGTCATACCACATCTTCCGAGAGTCTGCCGTATGTGTCCGTACAAGATGTAAATGACAATAACGCGTGGGCACATCGTTTTCCGACGTATATAATTAAAGGGTTTAGTGATTTAATTCATGGCGATATTGACCATTATTTAAGCCGAACAGGTCTAACGGGTTTTGTTTTTGAAGCAGGCCAGCATCAACATGAGACCGCAGTTGAAAACCAGGAAGGTATCATCTGGCTAGCATTGCATGAAGCTTTAGGGTTGGATTTGACGTTATTGTCTTGTTATCCGCAATGCGTAGAGAACTTTTCAAAAAAGAACGCTCCGGACCAAAAAACATTTGAAATTACCTATCGTCATGGGTTGAAGGATTCGGACGAGTTTGAGATGGTAGCAGGATTCGAGAATTTTTCTCCAATTAAAAAAGGACAGCTGCTAGCTGTTCAAAACGGACAAGAAATAAGGAGCGAGCATAACGGTTATATTTTTATGCCCCTCTACCAATCTAAGGGAGATGATGGTTTTTTTATTGTAGAAGAGGTGTAATCGCACAATAGGCTATCCACTGCATCAAAAACATTCTTTGGTTAAGGGTTCTTACCAAAGAATGTTTTTGTTAGCTTAAAAAGTACCGGTCTGTTATGGGCAATAAACTTGTAGGAGGCGTCACTAATTGCTTTAAATAGAGCTGATTTTTCGTACCACGAAAGTAAAAAGGACCAACGTGATGAATAATATAAAGTTCTATAGGCGGCATGTGCACCACTATATATTTTGCCATTGGTTTCTATCATGCGAACGGCTTGTTTGAATGCCTGTTCGGGAATTTCGTCAATCTGCTCTTGGATATCTTGGTAGGGAATATATTGCACCTTGTTAGCGGTAATTTTCTGCCATCGCGTGACCCAATATTTGCAAAAACCACATTTTCCGTCCCAAATTAAAAGGGGCAGTTTGGGTATGTAACTAGAATGTGTGGGCATTTGCATGGTATCTCATTTGTAAACGTTATTGTACTTTGTTTTCGAAGATTCCTCAGAATCCACCCTTCCAATAATCCGGTGAGTACGTGAAATTACCATAAAAACTCAAGGTTCTTTCTTGCTTTCTTTTTTGGGTCAAGAATTGCATTGTTCGAGGTAAAAATTGACTAATGCGAAAAGTATATTACTGAAAAATAAGAAAACACATAGTGGTTGTTAATTACAATTTGGTCAGATGGTTATATCTGATTTGCCCCTAATTTTTCCTGAAATTAGAAAGCAATCACTTTCATAATCCATAAAAAAAAGCAGATGAAAATAAGATCTTTGATTGTACCGATTGATTTTACCGACACGGCTAAAAATACAGTTGACTATGCCGTTAAGTTGGCAGAAATAATAGAATCCAAAATTATATTTGTATCCAGTTATATGGCGAACTCCGCTCCTAACGCAGGGGCGACTATGTCTACTATGATGCATCCCGCACCGGAAAATGTAGTGTCTTTAGAGAAATTGCACAAAGAGAAGCTAGATGATTTTCTCAAATCTACATTGCCACTTTCCGTAAACCATAAGGCCATAACGCGAATTGGTACACAAGCAGAAGTAGTTTGTACAATTGCAGAAGAAGAAAAGGCGGAATTGATTCTTGTAGGTTCTGAAAGTACCACAGGTATGGAGGCCTTTTTTGTGGGTTCAGAAAGCGAAAAAATCACCAGAAAGGCACCATGCTCGGTTTTGGCATTGCCCAAAGATTCCAAGCATTTTAAAATGGATACGATAGGCCTTGCCCTGGATACCGATAATGATGAAAACAACGGAAATTTATCGGTTTTAAAGGAAATTGTAGTATCAACAAAAGCAAAGCTGCGATTAGTACATATATCGGATAAAGAAGAAATAGCATTCAAGACCGAAGATGTATTAAAGCAGTATAAAACAGAACTGAATTCTGTAGAGCATTCTTTTCATGTTTTCTTTGAAAATGATACCGAGGAAGGTATTTCTAAGTTTCTAGATAAAAACCCTATTGATTTAATGGCTATTCTGTACAGGGAACATGGTTTCTTTGAGCGCCTGTTTCAACCTGGGTTGAGAAAAAAACTGATTTTCGAGAACCAAATTCCCTTACTCGTACTTAAATAGGAACGTAGTAAACCAGAATTGTTGGGGCTTTAAATCAGGGTAAAGTATAGCGCAATTATTTGATGGAAGAAGTTGCTCCTGTTTTATGTCTTTACCACATAACATTTGAAATAATAAAAGAGAATAAAAGCTGGTTTTAGGACCAGCTTTAAAGGTTGTATATAAGTGATCGATGGATAAGATAGAACACAAAACACATTGGGAAAGATTCAAAGGTGTCATCACCGCCTTATTTTCTGATGATTTAGCATCAGGTATAATGATGGTCTCGGCAGTTGTCATTGCCTTGATCTTGGCTAACTCTGGATGGGCAACAGAATTTCATGAATTTTGGGAATACAGTATAAATCTTAGCGTGAACGATGCTGAATTAAGTCTCACGCTACACCAATTTGTAAATGATGGCCTAATGGCCATTTTCTTTTTTGCCATCGGTCTGGAAATAAAAAGAGAAATTATCGCCGGAGAACTGTCCAGTCTAAGAACGGCTTTGATGCCCATTATTTGTGCTCTGGGCGGATTGATTTTTCCTGTTCTTGTTTTTATGTTAATTAACAATGGCCAGGACACTTTTGCCGGGTGGGGTATACCTATGGCAACCGATATTGTATTTGCATTGATCCTATTAACTTTAGTGGGGAATAAAAAGGTGCCTATCGCTTTAAAAATATTTGTGACCGCATTGGCGGTGGTAGATGATATTTGTGCGGTATTGGTAATAGCTTTCTTTTATACGGACCATATTGTTTACGAAAGCTTGTTGTGGGCCTTTCTCTCATTTTTTGTGTTGATAGGAGCGAACGGAGTAGGGGTTAAAAATCCATTATTTTATGGGGTAATTGGAATATTGGGTATATGGACAGGTTTTTTTCTCTCCGGCGTTCATGCAACCATAGCCGGAGTTATTACGGCCATAGCCATACCGGCCCGTGTTGACCTTGAGGAACGTACATTTGTAAAGAACGTTAGAAACCTTATTGATTCTTTTGATACCATACGTACGACCGAGACGGTTTTTATGAAAAATGACAAGCTTGAACTTGTACATATCTTACGAAAAGCCATACGAAAAACGGTACCTCCGTTGCAGACCATTGAGAGAATACTGCAACCGTTCGTAAACTTCTTTGTATTGCCCTTGTTTGCACTGGCCAATACGGGTTTGACTATTGAAACTGAAAATCTTGGTAAGTTGTTAGAACCGCTTTCAGTGGGTGTGGTTCTGGGGTTGGTTTTAGGTAAGTTTTTAGGAATTTCTATAGTGGCTAGATTGGCGGCCGCCCTAAAAATAGCCAAGCTTCCTGAAAAGGTGCAATGGCCACAATTTTATGGGGCAGCAGCTTTTGCCGGAATTGGCTTTACCATGTCAATTTTTATTGCCGAGCTCGCATTTGCTAATGAAGCGTTTGTACATCAGGCAAAGCTTGCTATTCTTTTGGCGTTTATATTGGCCGCATTACTGGGTATGTTCATTTTTCGCTTTTTTGTAAAAACGAATCAAGATTGAGTTGTAATGATTTTGCAGGGTTATCCTACTCCATAAAAAGGTTTACCGGTGTTTTAGTGAAGACATAGAAAGGAAGAACTGGCACATAAAGAACCCAGGAGATTAAACGCGGAGTAGACTAGTCATTAATTGCAGAATGTGTTCATAATCCTACAAAGATGTAGCTATCACCTCTCCTAACATGCCGATATATTGGTGTAACCTAGATTATTAACACACAGTTAAACTTTTCTTTTCATACAATATATTCAAACCCCATAACTTTCGTCACTCCTATTTGTGATGCAAGACAACCAACTATACCAGGCCATAAGAAATAACGATAAAGAAGCTTTTGAACTTCTTTTCGATAAGTATTATCCGCGACTCTGTTTTTTTTCGATGCAATTTTCTGTGGACAAAGAGGCGGCTGAAGAAGTGGTCTCAGATGTCTTTCTAAAACTATGGAACAACAGAAAGAAAAATGAGGTGAAGCATTTACTTCCCTTTCTATATACCAGCGTTAAAAATACCACACTAAACTTTAAAAAATCAAGTAGACGCCATCTTTGGTTGGAAGATGATGACTACTTGGTAGATGAAGAGAACCAAGAGTCCAAGATTATTGTCAGGGAAGAGCTAGAAAATATTCAAAAGATTATTGCACGAATGCCACCTAAGCGACGTACCATTTTTATGCTGAATAGGATGGATGGTCTTAAATACAAGGAAATAGCCGAGATAATGAATATTTCCGTTCACACCGTTCAAAATCAAATGGTGCTGGCCGTAAAATTTCTGTATGACCAATTTCCGGATAAAAAGATTAAAGATTCGCTGTAGGTCTCGGCTCTTCAAATAACATTTTATTTACGTTTTAGTAAACTGCTTCAATAGTAGGTCCGTTGCCATAAAGTTGTCTTGTTAGTGTACGAGACACTACTTATGATTGAAGATAAATTTTGGGAGTTGGCTACAAAATACATGTCCAACGAAGCCTCTGAAGAAGATATAAATGAACTCTTTCTATTGTTGAAGAGTGATGAAAAGTACCAAAAAGCTTTTAGCGATACGGTAGAGAAATGGAACGGGGTTACCAGTCCTAGAGATTTTCAGTTTAATACCAAAGCCTCTAAACAAAAGCTGCTTGAAGAAATAGATAAACGTTCTTCTCCTATTTCAAAAATCAGGGCTTTTTCAAAATCATCCAATTTTAGACTGAAAGCTGCCGCAATGGTTGTGGTGCTGCTCGGCACTTACTTTTTAACGAATAGTATTCTGGAAGGTCGGGAGTGGAAGGAGTTTCAGACGGTAACGAACGAGAAGTTGAAAATTATCCTACCGGATAGTACGCACGTTTGGTTGAACCAAAACTCTTCCATTTCTTATAACTACTCCAACCCGGAAGAAAGACTATTAAAGCTAGAGGGCGAAGCTTTTTTTGATGTCGCCAGAAATGAAAGCAGACCCTTTTTAATAGAAGGCCCTTATTTTAAGACCCAAGTCTTGGGCACCAGTTTTAATATCCATTCTAGAAATGAAGAAGACGCTTCCGTTAGTGTGGTAAGCGGCAAGGTTTCCGTTAGTGCCAACGAAAGCAACGCCTTACTGCTGCTGGAACGTGGTGATGGAGCAATTTTCCGGCAAGGGGATAAAAGTCTAAGCAAGCGCAAACTGAACGATGTTGATAATGAAATGGCTTGGATAGAAGGCAGGTTCGTGTTTGAGAACAGTACTATGAAAAGCGTTTTGAATTACCTGTCCAAATACTATAAGGTAACCTTTGATTTAAGCAATGAAAATTTAAACAACTGCCTTATCACCGCCTCTTTTAAGGGGGAGTCCCTAAACAATATACTAACCATATTGTGTGCGTCCTTGGATTGCAAATATGAGATTGTAGCGAACAGAACCATCATCTTATCCGGAAACGGATGTCAAAAAAAACCGGGAGATATTACGAGTATCGTCCCGGCTAAAAATCAATAAATGATTCTTAATTGTAATGCACTTCAAAAATGAAAAAAATTAAACGTAAACAAAAGAACAATCACACTTTTTGCCCTAGTCGGGCATTTCACCTGCTACTGGCTATTTTAATGGGGGTAAATGTATCGGCGCGGTCAGTTTCGGTACCTCAGGTATTGGATACCAAAGTTTCCGTTTCGGTGGAAGAGGAAACCGTAGAAAGCCTCCTTAAAAAAATAGAATCGGTTTCAGAGATTAGTTTTGTATATAGTAAAAGCAAGGTGTCGTTGGTAGATAAGATCAGCCGCACGTATGTAGATAAAAGTATCAAGTTCATCTTAACGGATGCACTGCCCCAAGACGTTTCTTTCGGTACCGCTCAGAACACCGTCATCCTAAAGAAAAAGAAACAAACGGCTCCCAAAAAAGTAATGTCTTTTCAGGCCAACGGAAGGGCTACGGGTACCATAACCGATAAAAACGGGAATTTCCTGCCGTACGCCACTGTAATTGCGTTGGGCACGAGAAGAGGAACCACCTCGGATATAGATGGAACCTATTCGTTGGAACTTCCTGAAGGTTCATATACGCTACAGGCCAAATATATTGGTTATATGGATGCTGAAATTCCCGTGACCATAGCGGGAGATTCCACGGTATCGGCCAATATTGTCCTTAAAGAAAATGCAACTGCTTTGGAGGAGACCGTTGTGTATGGTAACCTGAGTCGTGGGCAAGCGAAAGCGCTAAACGAACAGAAGAACGCGGAGAACTTTAAAAATGTGGTCTCTTATGAACAGTTTAGCAAGTATGCAGACCGTAATGCTGCCGAGGCACTTCAAAGGATTCCCGGTATTGCCTTAAGTAGGGACCAGGGAGAAGGTGAGCTGGTTTCCATTAGGGGACTTTCCCCTAGGTTCAATGCGGTTCAGGTGAACGGCTCTAGAATTCCAAGTCCAGACCCGGATACGGATCGTGCCGTTGGGTTGGATTTGTTGCAGGCAGATTTAATGGAATCCATTGTAGTGAATAAAACCCTTACTCCGGAAATGGACGGTGACGCCATTGGTGGTACGGTTAACTTCAATTTAAAACAGGCTCCGGATAAACCAATTTTAAATGTATCGGCCAGTGGAGGGTTTAACCAACAACAATCGGAATTCGAGGATCTTGGAAAGGACCTTCAATCTTTTTCCGCGGTACTGGGCAAGCGTTTCTTTAACGACAAACTTGGGCTTATAGCGGCAGGAAGTTATTACCGCACCAATAGGGGTTCCTTGTTGAACCAATACCTCTATACGGACGAGACTTCTTTGAATATTGAGGAAAAAAGGAATAACGATTATGATGTTAGACGTGTGCGTTATGGACTTATGTTCAGTCCGGATATTCGGTTTGATAAAAAGAACAGCCTCAAGCTATTGGCCAACTACAATGTGTATGATGATGATGAAATAAGAAGGTTGGTAGACTATCTGGTAACCGATGGTGAAGAAAGTAGGGAAACCCGTAACCGTGGCGAATATCAAAAGCACGCATTGTACCAATTATCCGGTGATCACGATTTAAGTGCAATGGATATTTCATACCGTTTTAGCTATACGGAGGCCGAAGAGGAAATGCCCTATAGAACGTATTGGAGATTTGGTAGGGATGTAGATTACAGTGGGCTTTCAAACGATGAACTTACCAACTTGGGAGTGAAGGATAATCCGGATACGGATTCGCAGTTGTTCTTGAACCGTGTGCGGTTCGATAATAATTTGACGGAAGACAAAAATTACGAAGGTAGGCTGGATATTGAATTTCCTTTTGAGCTGATAGGAATGGAGAACAAGCTAAAAGTTGGGGGCAAGTTCCGTAATAAAAACAGGATTTCAGATGCAAAACGTTCACAGTTAGATGTAGACGAAGATGTGAATCCATTCCCTATAAACGGAGGCGATTTCGGATTCATTAATATACGGGCCAACGACCCTGAAGCTTCTCAAGTAGGTGGTCTGGATGATTTTGTGGTAGATGAAGATAGGGGAGACGGCACCGATTACGAAGCGGAAGAAAATGCCGTGGCCGCTTATGTAAAACTATCTTTAGGGCTTACCGAAAAATTATCGTTGGTAACCGGTGTGCGTTTTGAAAGTACCAACAACAAATACTCGGCTATTAGGGCAGATGATTTTAATACCGTAAATGAGTTTACGTATTCAAACCTGCTGCCCTCTGCACAGTTTAAATATAATTTTGATGACAATACCTTAATGCGCTTGGCCTATAGTTCCGGTTTTACCAGACCTCCTTTTAGCGCATTGATTCCGGGGCCGGATAATATTGACCGTGACAGCCGCAGAATCACCCGTAGGAACCCGGAATTGGAACCGAGCACGGTAAATAATTTCGATTTCATTTTTGAGAAATACTCCAATAACCTAGGTGTTTTTACAGTGGGACTTTTTGGAAAATTTGTGGACAACCAGATACAGACACAACGCTCTTTTACTGATTTTGAAGGTGATTTATATACCGTGTTTCAATCTATAAATGGTGAAAATGCAAAGGCTATGGGAGTTGAGGTTTCTCTGGTACATAAATTTTTGAACGATGGTGTTCCATTTTTAAAATGGTTTGGGGTGAGTACAAACTACACTTATGCCTACACGGAACAAAAAATATCTACCATTGTTGATGATGAGGTGGTGAATAGAACCTTGCCTTTTGAAAGCCCTAAGAATATCTTCAATTTGGGGTTGTTTTATGAAAATCCAAAAATAGGATTGACGTTTACGGCATCCGGTGTTTACAGAGATGCTATTCTTATTGATTTGGGTGATAATGAGCTAACCGATTTCTATTTTGGTGATGAGTTTCATTTGGATATTTCCGCAAGTCAGCGAATCACAAAAAAGCTATCTGCCTTTGTACAGGTGAATAATATTACGGATCAGGACGAACGCGAGTTTTTTGGTGACCCAAATGAGGATTTCTCCAGAATACATCAAACGGAAGGTTATGGTTTTTGGGGCTCAGTAGGCCTTAAGTACGAATTGTAAAAAGTAGTCATGAAAGCACAAAGAATAACCAACGTCAGCACTTTTTTGCTTGTTGTTATGATAGCCCTAAAGGTATCGGCACAAGAGTTTAAAATAGACCGAACCTATGAAGTGCCTTCGGCCAGACAAGGCGTAGCGATAGATGAGGATTACTTTTATGTAGTTAACAATTCGGAAATCGTAAAATACACCAAAAAGGATGGAGAGCAGGTGGCTCACTGGGAAGATACTTCCGGTGCCATTAAGCATTTCAATAGTGGTATTATCATAAACGAAAAGCTGTACTGTGCCAACTCCAACTATCCGGAATCGCCAATGGCAAGTTCCATAGAAGTTTTTGACCCCAAATCGCTAGAACACCTAGAGAATATTAGTTTGGGAATCTATATAGGTTCTGCCACATGGATAGATTTCTATGAGGGCTATTGGTATATCGCCTTTGCCCATTATACGGGTAGGGGCGCTACGGAAACCAAAACCAATAGTTGGACCCAGTTGGTAAAATTCAATACGGACTGGCAGCGCATAGAAGGGTGGATTTTTCCAAAAGATCTGGTAGCTAAGTTCGGCACCCGAAGCAATTCTGGAGGGTTTATCACCAAAGACGGAAAAATATATGCCACTGGGCATGATAATAAGGAACTGTACGAGCTGTCGTTCCCAAAAATCGGTCACACGCTGTTATGGCATAAAACCTATGACATCCCCTACGAAGGTCAAGGTATTGCGTTAGATGTAAATTCCGCCGATAGTTTGTCATTGTACGGGATAATTAAAAAAGAAAACAAAGTGTTACGGACAACTTTAAAAAAATAAAGAGAATGAGACTTTTAAAATATGTATTAAACCTATTATTTCTGAGTGCTACCTTGCTTTCTTGCCATGAAGATGCCATTGTAGCGCAAACCGAAATTGAGGCCCCCATAGCCGTTACGGCACAGGCTTCGGTTGCGTTGAACAACAATCAGCGAAGGTCGTTTTTAGAATATTACGCGCCCGTTATATTTAAGCAAGCACACGAGTATAGCAATGACCACCTTGGTTATGATTGGCTTACCAACTTTTATTTTGATGGCGATACCGACCTTACCAATAATAAAGATAATTGGAGCACGGAATTAGATGCCTACATAGACCGATCTCAGCATGCCAACTGGCAAATACGCCCAACGCTGTACACTTCCATAATCGAATTTTATGATGATGAGCTAGATACCAAAAGTGTTATTCTGCTGTACCATGTGTATCATGCCAAACAGCGCGGTTCAATACATGATTGGGAGCGCATAGAAATCAGGATAGATGATGTACAAGGCAGTCCGGGAACGGGTGAGGAAATCAATTATGTGGTGGTTACCAGACATGGACTCCACAATGCCAGGGAATATCCAGATGAGGATTTAAACTTTATGGAAACTGCTAATGGAAAGCATGTCATGATATGGCAAGCAGATTGGGATTATGGCTTGATCGGTACGGCAGAGCTCCGGTTTGTGGAAGATTCTTGGAGTACCATCAATACGAAAAACGTAAACGACCATAATGCGGATGTAGATATCAACGGTTCGGGAGACAATAATTTCCATTACATCTTTACGTATAAAGAAGATTCCGAAACCGTAAATTACTGGAATGCGCAAACCCTCACCCAAAGCAATGCGGCTGCATTGGTATCTGGAGAATCTCAGAACAACACCGTAGATTTTAGTGAAACCAAGAGAATCACCTATGAGCTGCAGGATATTGCGGATATTATTCCCACACACTTAAGCAGTAGCGATTGGCATAAAACTAGACAAGTAAACTTAGCCTCTCCTGTGCTCAACGAAGATGGTTCCGCGGCTATTACGGCGGGAACCAAAACCTTCTATTATGAAGCGATAGATGATCAAGACCCGGATGAGGACAGGGATGGTTTTATCCGTAAGCATTGGTTTTGGGGTGTGTACTATTATGGGGAGGAAGGCGACTATTTTTATGAGGAACTGGACCCACAACCTTGGCAGCAACATGTTTATTTTGCCCATAACGGTACCAGGGGCAACGGCACAAAGGCCGATGAGCTGGCCAATAGGGGTTTCTTTTTAGGAAGAGGAGATTATAGCAATTGGCTTTCCAACGGCGGCTTTGATGGCAGATGGGTGCAACTTTTTGATGATTGATTATAGGCATAACCAAACTTAACCTTACGGCAGATTACATTTTGTTTAGTTTCTTTTAAAAGCGCAGCAATTCCCCCTTGCTGCGTTTTTTTTGTGTAGAAAATGGTTCGTGTGCTAAAGGAGATAGGGTTCTGTGGAAAGCAAGATGAAAAGTTTTAATAGCCTTACAGGAATCTGTAATAAAAAACCAACAAAAAGCCATAATTTGCAGAAGAGTGGAGCGTACCTAGGTTCGTTTGTTTAATTGCTACATACAATATGAAAAAACTTATACCTAAAGAAGATAGAGTAAAGGAATTATTGAAATTTGGGATTCCTGAAAAATTTATTAAAGGTATTGGGAATATTGAAGAGCTAGAATTTATGGTTGAGGATATCAATGGAGCATACTTTTATTTGCCAACGATATCTGATTATAGCTTTTTGAAGAACCTAAATATTATTCCAATTTATGATAGAGGTCAAACATTTTATGTTTTTGCTTATAACGAAGAAATCAAAAAGATAATTCAATTTGGACTTGAGTCACAGAAAATAAGAAAAGATTACGGAGAGAATTGGAATTTACTTCTTCTGGGTATTATGATTGATCTTTTTGACCAATATATCGAAGATGATATAGGTAAAGAAAAGTTTGTTGAAGTCGGGAACAAAATAGGATTCGAAAAATCTGCTGAATTATTTGATCTCAGGAATTTGCCCGTTGAAGAATTCAATAAAAAACTTGAAGACAACGAAAAGTGGGAACTTGAAATAGCTGAGAAATTGAAAATACTATAGGATGCTACTAGGTATGAAAAACATAGCTAATAAGCTAAATCTATAAGTTTAAAACTAGATAGAAAAAATTGCTTTAGTACTAAATCTAAAATATTGTGTTTTTTTATAAGCTATCTTTCGTAGACTGAACATTATGTTAATAATATATGAAACCAAAAATATTTATAGGGTCATCTGTCGAAGGTCTTAACGTAGCTTACGCTATTCAACAAAATCTAACATATGATGCAGATGTAACTGTTTGGGATCAAGGTGTTTTTGAACTTTCCAAAACAACAATTGAGTCACTGATGAAAGTGTTGGAAAATTCAGATTTTGGAATTTTTGTGTTTAACCCTGACGACTTACTAAAAATACGAGCTGATGAAACATCGGTAGTCAGAGATAATGTTATATTTGAAATGGGGTTATTTATAGGAAAACTCTCAAGAGAAAGAGTTTATTTTTTGAAACCTATGAAAGGAGAGCTGCATATTCCTTCGGATTTGTTAGGAATTATATCAGGAGATTATGATTCTGAACGAGAAGATGGTAGTATACAAGCTGCAACAGGGCCGTTCTGTAATCAAGTAAGACAGCAAGTCCAAAAACTCGGTACTGTCACACTAGTTGAAAATAATCCACAAAATCCAGACGAAAAGAATAGTGCTTTAAAAGATGATAATTGGTATAGTTTGTTTCTAGATAGAAAATATGGCGAAACTATCGAAAAGCTTAATTCTCTTATTAGAAAAGAGAAAGTTGAGGAAGAGAAACTAAATTTAATGTTATGGAAAATATATTGTGAATTTAAGACCGGCGAAAAAAATGGATTAAAAAAAATGGATGCTTTTATGAAGAAACATGAAAGTAAAAGAAACGCATATATTGGTTTAGCTAGAATCTACCAATGGGAAGAATATTTTGATAAGTCCGAAGCTACAATTGAATTGGGTTTAAAAAAATTTAAAAATGATTCTTCTTTAATAGCTATTAGAGCTGAAAATCAAATTCATATGGGTGAAACGGATAGCGCAATTCAGTTGTTAGAAAAGCATAATCCTAGTGAAAATGTTGAAATTGCTATCCATATCTATAATATTCATTTTAAGATTAAAAGTTATGATAGAGCTCTGGATGTCATACATGTTACCTACTTAAATTTTCCCAATAATGAACAACTGAGATATAAATATGCCTTGGTGGCAATTGAATTAGAAAAATATCATATAGCATTGTTTCTGTTAAATTCTCTGGTGAGTGAATTTCCAAAAAACATGTCATATTGGGGATATTTAAGTAACACAGCTCTACAACTTGATTTTTATGACCTTGCACTAAGCTCAAATCGAAAAGCAGAAGAATTATCTGAATCTAAAGAGAGTTGGATACTTTCCAATACAGGTAATATGTTATATAATAAAGGGTTTTATTCTGAAAGTATAACATACTTTAATAAGAGCATATCTATTTCAAAAGAAAGTGACTATGCCCATGGTAGGTTAGCATCAGCAGTTAAGGATAGACAAAAAGAAAAAGAAGAAATAAATCAAAAATGTAAAGAAGGTAGAATTAGTATTAGAGATTATAAAATAGAAGCCAGTACATAAAACCCATACCCCTTCCAAAACTCGCTATCATGATAGTTTTTTAATTTTTACGAACAATTAAAACCTACTGTATCAGGTAGTTTTGTTTTGTGAAAGTAGCCAAGTACTTACGTATGGATAAAATTCATAGGTGTACATCCGGCACTACAGCTATATCTGTAGCTCAGGCGTTAGCTGCTATCTGAATAGCGACAATCATATCATTTAAAATTTGAACAAAATGGAAAACGGGAAAATCGATAAAAAGAAATATGGGAAATTCTTTGCAATGATCGCGACTTCGATGGTGGCAATGTTTCTTTTAATGTACACGCATTCATATCAAATAATCGACCACTTTTGGTTTAGTGAAACTAGATTGTTCATGACCCTAATTATGGGGGGATCCATGATAATTATTATGCTTCTCTATATGCTTAATATGTATAAGAGTAAAAAGACCAATATTGCCATATTGGGATTGGGAGTTGTAATGATAATAGGAGCAATTGGGTTGGTAAGAAGTCAGGTTACCGTTACCGATACCGATTATATGGAGGGAATGATTCCCCATCATTCAATTGCCATATTGACCAGCGAAAGAGCAAAAATCAAAGACGTTAGAGTCCGAGAACTTGCGGATGACATTATCAAAGCCCAACGCAAAGAAATTATGGAAATGGAATGGCTGATTAAGGATATTAAAGAAAATGGAGTAGTAGAAACCGAAGCGGAAAAGGAAAATAGACCCGTTCCAAAATTTGAAGGACGGCTGGACAAAGAAACCAAGAATATTGAAATTGAATAGACAGCCAGCTGCTAAGAATGGTAACCTTGTAGAACTCCCTACTAGTCAGAACAACAATTTTTCAAAACCGCTTTCTAAGGCGGTTTTGTTCTTTAGGCAAACAGCCAACCCGATATTTTTCTGAGCCTGAAAACCATTTCTATCTTGTTTTGCTTTACAGCAGAATTAATTCAAACTTCTAAATTCACTTGGCGAGTGACCCACCCTTTGTTTAAAGAGTCTGGTAAAATGCTGTGGATATTTAAACCCAAGTTCATAGGCAATCTCGCTAACCGATTTGTTCGGGTCGAATACCTTTTCCTTGGCCACTTCAATGAGCTTGGCCTGTATGTATTCTTGGGCAGATGTACCGGTTTCCTTTTTGACCAAATCACCAAAGTAGTTTGAAGACAAATGCAATTGGTCTGCAAAATAGCCTACTGATGGCAATCCGTAGGTTTGAGGTTTCTCAGAGGAAAAATATTCGCCCAGAAGCCCGTTGAATTTTTCTAACGCACCTTGATGAACAACTTCACGGGTCAAAAATTGTCGGTCGTAAAATCGGAGACAGTAGTCTAAGAACAGCTCAATATTTGCAACGATCAACTTTTTGCTGTGTTTGTCCATATTCTGCTCCAGCTCAAACTGAATTTTATCCAGCACGCTTAAAATCACTTTTCGTTCTTTAGCGGATAGGTGCAATGCCTCATTGCTTGAATAGGAAAAAAAGCTATAGTCACTCATTTTTTTGCCCAGTTCTGTACCCAACAACAAATCCGGGTGAAATAAAAGGGCATACCCTTTGGGTTGAAAATCGGGATCGTTATAGGTCAAGCCCACTACTTGGTTTGGACTAACAAAAACAAGCGTTCCTTCATCATAATCGTAGTCTTTGCCCCCATATTTTAATTTACAGCCTTTGGCATCCTTCAAAAAAATGGCATAACAATTAAAGCGTAAGGCGTTATACCCCTTTATAACTTTTCCGTTTTCTGCAACCGTATTAAAATCGACCATACCGATCAAGGGGTGTAAAACTTCCTGTTTCCGAAGGGAAAGGTAATCGCCTACTTTGTTAATGTCATATATATTTTCCATAAGATGCCCTAGAATTCAGGTTAAAGATAATGGATTGGCTCCCAGTACTCAAACGCCTCAACTGAATTCAGTAATAAAGGTAGGTTTATCCGTAATCTGGGTATTACATGACCTTGTCTTATGGAATACTTTTGGTCATCCTATTTTAGGAAATCTAAAAATTAAGAATCCTTCGGGCCACACACCAATAATGAAAAAACAGGGTCGTCTTTTTTACTTTATATTCCGCTATGTGATTCTGGTAATCCCTATAGATATATATGGTCAGGAAAAAGAGCCATTTCTGGACGATTTTAGGGGAACGGTGAGTGTAACCCACAACGGAATTTCTTTAGTGCCCTCTTTTTCGTTGGGGGACCCCGCCTTACTTTTCGATTTGAAATTTACCAAAGGAAACTTAAGTTTTGAACCTGATATGCGATTTGCTTTGGAAGGAAAACCTTGGTCGTTCTTGTTTTGGTTTCGGTACAAGGCTATTCAAAACGAACGATTTTCATTGCGTGTAGGCGCGCATCCGGCACTTAATTTTAGGACGGTAAGCATCATTAGAAACGGACAGACTGAGGAACTTTTAGAATCTCGAAGGTATGTGGCGGCCGAAATAGCCCCTAATTATAAAATATCCGATAAGGTGAGTATCGGTATGTATTATTTGTACGGTCGAGGTTTTGATGATGGGGTTAAAAAGACTAACTTTTTGGTGTTACATACCAACTTTGGCAATATCCCTATTTCTGGAAGCTATTATTTCAATTTTACGCCACAAGTATATTACCTTACCACTAACGACCTTACGGGCTATTATACAAGTGCTTTTTTGACGTTAGCCAAAAAGGAATTTCCCTTTTCATTGACGGGCGTGGTCAATAAAGGAGTCAAAACCCAAATTTTGCCCGATGATGATTTTACATGGAGCGTAGTATTGAACTATAGTTTTCCTTCCGTGAAAAAACCGAGGAAATCCAAAAGAAAAATATAAATTAAGGTATGAACAAAATCGAGCCATACAATTTTAAACCATGTTAGACTTAAAATATTTCGTTGCTTTTGGGGTAACCTTATTGGTTTATGGTTGCCATGAACCAAAAGAGGCACAAACCAACGAAACTTCGTTGCCCACAGATGCCATCACCATTCAAAGACAAGGTACGTTCGCCATTGGTGGAGCCGTGAAAGAGAGCCCTGGCACTTTTGATCCCATTGCCCACGGTGCATTCAATCCTACCAACCAAAGTACGGAAGGGCAGACCCTGCACGGAGACCACGCATCGGTATTTTATCAAATTCCAACCGATGCCAGAGACCTTCCTCTTGTATTCTGGCACGGCTATGGGCAGTCTATGCGCACTTGGCAAAGCACGCCCGATGGTAGGGAAGGCTTTCAGAGTATTTTCTTGAGAAAGGGATTTCCGGTCTATTTATTGGACCAACCCAGAAGAGGACTTGCAGGTAAAAGTCTGGAGCCAAGAAATTTGGAAGCCCGAACAGAAGACCAACTTTGGTTCGGAATTTTTAGAATGGGCGAGGGAACCGAATTTTATAACAACATACAGTTTTCAAAAGAACCGGAAGCTCTTGAGCAATTCTTTCGCCAAAGTACCCCGGATACGGGACCTTTGAATATCAATCTTAATATCAAGGCCGTTTCGGCGCTGTTCAACAAAATAGGTGATGGTATTTTAGTCACCCATTCCCATAGCGGCGGACAAGGGTGGTTTACGGCATTGGAAAATGACAACATCAAAGCTATTGTATCGTATGAGCCCGGCAGCAATTTTGTTTTCCCAGAAGATACTGTTCCAGAGCCAATACCGTACGTAGGCGGTACGTTACGCGCCAGTGGTGTCACTATGGAAGAATTTGAAAAGCTGACCAAAATTCCAATAGTGATTTACTACGGAGATTATATCCCAGAAACCGAAGTTGAAAATCCTGGTCAGGAGCAATGGCGTGCAGCCCTTTCAATGGCACGTAAATGGACAGATGCTGTGAATAATGCTGGAGGTGATGTTACGTTAGTGGTACTGCCGGAAAAAGGTATAAAAGGGAATACGCACTTCCCTATGTCCGATTTAAATAATCAAGAAATAGCCGATTTGATGTACAACTGGCTCATAGAAAAAAAATTAAACTAAAAAATGATAAATATGAAAAAGCTAATCGTTACCGTTCTATTTATGCTACCTATTTGTGTTGTTGCCCAGCATAGCGACTACAAAGTGTCTTCGTACAAAGAAGAAGGCTTCAAGGCCCCGAACACCCATTATATTGGGGAGGCTTGGTTAAACGGTGTACTTCAGGCCGATGATACAACCGACTTTAATATTACCAAAGCGACCTTTAAGGCAAATTCTACTTTAGATTGGCACAAACATTCATCATCCCAGGTTCTTATTTACGTAGATGGCGAAGGCTACTATCAAGAAAGAGGAAAAGAACCTGTGATTCTTAAAGCAGGTGATGTGATTAAATGCGATAAGGATACAGAGCACTGGCATGCTTCTACTAAGGATAGTGATGTGACCTATTTAGCGATTTATGGGGGAGAACAACCTACCACATGGACGGAAGTGGTAACACAAGAATATTATGATAGCGTAGCAGATAAATTGAAAGACTGATTTGCACAGAAATATGAAGTCACTAAGGCCTAAACCTATGATGCGTATTAAAAAGAGCCCAAAAATCACGAACATATTGTTGTTGACGGTGTTAATTATGGGGTTTCAATCCAATGCACAAGAAACAAGATCAAAAGACGATGCTTTATCGGACCAAGAAAAAAGCATTGTTAAAATAGCCAGTCATACTGCACAAGGGAATTTAATACAGCTTAAGGATGTGCTCAATGAAGGATTGAATCATAAGCTTACGGTGAACGAGGCTAAAGAAGTGTTGGTTCATCTCTACGCCTATGCCGGATTTCCAAGAAGTATACGCGGTTTGCAAACACTTTTAGAAGTGCTGGAAGAAAGAGCCGCCAAAGGAATTCAAGATGATTGGGGACCGGAAGCCACACCTATTGATGATTCCAGAACCAAATACGAGCGGGGAAAGACTATCTTGGAAGAGCTTGTTGGCCGCCCTTTGGAAGGAAAACCGGAATACCAAAAGTTCTCTCCCGAAATGGACAGATTTCTTAAAGAGCATTTGTTTGCAGATGTGTTTGAGCGGGATGTGCTCAGTTACAAACAGCGGGAATTGGTGACCATTTCCGTTATTGCCAGTTTAGGAACCTTAGAGCCTATGTTGAGGAGTCATTACAATCTTTCGCTTAATGTAGGTTGGCAGCCTTGGCAATTGAAGAAGTTCACTCAAATAATTGGTATGACGGCCGGGGAAGAAAAAGGGAATTCGGCTGATTCAGTCTTAAGCCAAGTCCTTGAAAAACAAGAATAAGGGCAATACGCTAAAAAACACGCTATGATGCAGAAACGAATATTTTATACGGTTATGGTGACCCTGTTGGTGTTTACGTCATGCACAGAGAAGAAAGCGTCTGTGGCAGAAGACATTTCTATATTTCCTGACGGACGAAAAATCGATAATGACAATTTCACGGGTACCGCTTGGCTCACAATGCTGGCAGAGTCAGATAGCCTAAACGCAATGTATGCGGGAAATGTAAGGTTCGAGCCGGGAACAAGAACCAATTGGCATTCACACCCTACCGGACAGTTACTCATAGCGATTGACGGTGAAGGGTATTACCAAGAAAAGGGGCAAGCCAAAAGAATATTACGTAAAGGCGATGCGGTTAAATGTCCGCCGAATACCCCACATTGGCACGGTGCGAGTCCAGATAGTGATTTCTCGCACATTGCCGTTTCCAGTAGTGAAAATGGCCCAACCCAATGGTTTGAACCCGTGAGCGAATTGGAGTATGAAAATTAATTGCTAAAGCCTTCAGATTTGATTTTTAGAAACAGCTTATTGGCTATCATATTCTTATTCTCTGCACATGTTATGAACGCGCAGGACAAAACTGCAATCGTTTATTTATCCAGAACCCAAAATACCAAAGTGCTTGCCGAAATCATTCAAAAGAAGGTAGGGGGCAGTTTAATTTCCTTGGAATTGGTCAATCCTTATCCCGAAGATTACGAAGCCATCGTGGCGCAGGTGGCCCGTGAGAATGCTTCGGATTTTTTACCGACCCTGAAAACTGAAATAGAAATTGATGACTATGATAGCATCTTTCTAGGCTTTCCTACCTGGGGAATGCAACTTCCTCCGCCCATAAGAAGCTTTTTGAATCAATATGATCTTCAAGGAAAAGAAGTATATCCGTTTAACACCAATGCAGGCTACGGCTTGGGAAAAAGCGAGGAACAGTTGTCCGAACTGTGTAAGGGCTGTCATCTATCCGAAGTATTATCTTTAAAAGGAGGGATAGAGCGGGATGGAGTTTATCTGGCAATCAAGGGAAATAGAAAGCAGCAAGCCCAACAGAATGTAGATGCTTGGCTAAAAGAAATAGGGGTAAACGTGAAAAAGTAAATAATCTTCATTGTATTCCTGGTAACAGCATTTTATAGGTTTTTTGTTAGATTTACCCTTCAGGAGTTTATTTTTGCGATATGGAAGACCAGTTACAGTTACTAAGACAACATTTTGAAGAAATCGTTTCTTTAACTGATGAGGAGTGGAATTTTGTTAAATCGCACTTTGAATTTAAAAGTCTTAAAAAACACCAATTTTTAATACAAGTAGGGCAACCTGTAGATTTTGAATATTGGATTATCAAAGGCTTAGTAAAAGCGTATTCCATAGACGAAAAAGGCAAAGAACACATTCTTCAATTTGCTATGGAAAACTATTGGGTGAGCGACCATTGTGCTTTTCAACATCAAGAACCAGGTACTATTTTTGTGGATTGTCTTGAAGATTCTGAGTTTTTCTGTTTGTCTTTAGAGAACAGGGAAAAAATTTGTTCTGAAGTCCCTGCGGTTGCCAACTTTTTCAGAATTAAATCAAACCACGGTTATATCAATTTGCAACAAAGAATCTTGTCTTTGCTTACAATGACCGCAGAAAGCAGGTATGAGTACCTCTTAAATAAGCTTCCGAAATTAATACAACGCGTTCCTAAAAAATTAATCGCTTCCTATTTAGGCGTATCCAGAGAGACTTTAAGTCGTTTTAACAGCTAAAAGTGACCTAAATCACTTTTCCATATTGATATACATCACAAAAAATCCGTGATGTATGTCCTCGCACACCCCTTTGTTTTCATAGAATTTTGTATCGAACAATTAAATACAATGTACTATGAAAACTACAAGAACACTTTTTCTATTATTTACAGTAATTGCCATAGGTTTTAACGCCTATGCGCAAGAAGACAAAAGACCGTTAATGGGTAACTCCTACGGTATTATCAATATTGATGAATACGTAACGCTACTTCCTAAAAGCCACAACGGTATCATCAAAGACATCAGATTAATAGACCGTGAGCACGCAGGTGTTAGAATCTTTCGGTTATATGATGAAGTGCCTATGCACTACCACGCAAAATCTGATGCTTACCTCTACATTTTAAATGGCAAAGCAGAATTTTATGTTGCCGATAAAGGTCCTGTTGTTGCAGGAAAAGGCGACTTACTTTTTTGGGGTAAAGGTACAGCACACGGTAACGGAAAAATTTTAGAAGGTCCGTTAGACGTTCTCGTTTTTGACGCCATAGCCAGAGACCCAAGCGATGTTATTTGGGTAGACCCATCAACCCAAAAGAAATTTTTAGGCAACTAATTAAATCATATTCACTTTTAAAAACAATAACAATGAAAACAGTAACAATTATAAAAACAGTCTTGTTCGCTTTTGTAATGAATTTTACACTATTAGCACAAGCACAATTAGAAACTATAGCAACATTTCCAGAATCTAGACCTGGGAATATAACCGTGTCTAACGACGGAAGAATATTTGTAACAATGAGTGCCTTAAGCGCTTCAAAATATATGGTGAAAGAAATTTTGCCTAATGGAGAAGCCATACCGTTTGGAGATAAGGAATGGATTGTTAAACCAGAAAACGGAAGTATAAAAGGTATCAATTCAACCATCGGAATTCAAGCAGATGCTAACGGAATTCTTTGGGCGTTGGATATGGGTAATGTGAAACAAAATCAGGTTCCAAAATTGGTTGGATTTGATTTGGTTACCGGTAATGTCACAAAGGTTTTTTCAATTCCGAATACAGTATTGTCATCAAAACCTTTTTTACAGGATTTTGTGATTGATGTAAAAAACAACACCGCTGTCATTGCCGACATGACCGATGCTTTAAATCCGCCAATTGCACCAGCTTTTGTCGTGATTAACTTAGAAACGGGTTATATAAGACGAGTTCTGGAAGGGAATGCTTCTTTTTTGTCTGCTGATGAGCCAGTGAAAATTCACGGTAGATTAGTATCTCACAAAAGAAAAGACGGTACTACTATTCAGCCAAGATATCCTTTAAACCCAATTTCTATAGATGATGATAACAAGTACATCTACTATGGTGCAATGGGAAACACTAAAATTTACCGCATTCCGTCTGCTGTCTTAGCGGATGAAAGCAAGCAAGATAGCGACCTTAATAAGTACATAGAGTTTTATGCCAACAAACCAAAATCTGACGGATTTAAAGTGGGTGCAAACGGTAAAGTGTATGTCACCGATGTTGAAAATTCAGCTATTGTAGAAAGTACGCCTTCTGGAATGAAAACCATTGCACAGTCTAAAAAAGACCTGTCTTGGCCTGATGGTGTTGCCATACACGGAAACTACTTGTACATCGTAGCAAATCAGCTTCATAATCTGCCTTTGTTAAATGAAGAAAAAGATGCTAGTAAACCACCTTATTTGGTATTAAAAATGAAGAGTAAGTATCTCTAAACAAAACAAGTGATGTATGCGCAGTATTAAATGTGACATACATCACTTTAAAATGGTGATGTACATCCTCGCACACCCCTTGCATTAATTGGAAATTTGTATCAGAAATTTAAAAACATATTAAAATGAAAACAATAGTAAATACTTTAAAAACAATGGCGTTAGCAGCTACACTTTTTACTGCTTTAAATACAAACGCACAACAAGTACCAACGTCACCTTATGGTGCAGACGATGAAATTGGTGCACTTAACCTTTTGGAAGAAACAGTTTTAGATGCCGTAAAATTGGTTAAAAAAGGAAAAGTATACCGCTTAGGAATGGTAGTAAATGCAGAAACTGCAGCTTTCCGTCACAGATATTTTCATATTGAAACGTTACAACCAGAAACTGCTGCTGCAGGTTCTAATAAATTCACCTATGTAGATGACCAATTAATTGGTTGGACAGGTGTTGGATCTCAAATAAACGGATTGGCACATTATGGTAGAGACAATGTGCATTATAACGGACATAAAGTAGAAGATTTTTTAACCGTTTCTGGTGTGAAAAAATTAGGTCTAGAAAAATTACCGCCAATTGTTACTAGAGGTATTGTTTTAGATATGCGCTCTTACTACAATCAAGATATTGTAAAAGAAGGCACTGTTTTTACAGTAGAAGACATTGAAAAAGTAGCCAAAAAACAAGGCATTGAAATCCGTAAAGGAGATGTGGTTCTGTTTTACACAGGATGGACCAAATTAATGGGTAAAGATGACAAACGTTACCTAGCTGGCGGACCTGGAATTGGTACGGAAGCTGCGCATTATTTAGGTAAAAAAGGAATTGTTGCAGCAGGTGCAGACAACTGGTCTTTTGAAGCAGTACCACACGAAAACAGCGAACTTTCTTTCCCTGTAAATCAAATGATGGCAACTGAATACGGTGTACAAGTTTTGGAAAATATTCTTGTAGATGAGTTGGTTGAGGATAAAGCTTGGGAATTCCTTTTTGTATTAGGTCATCCTTTATATGAAGGCTCTACGCAAGTACAAATAAACCCTGTTGCCATTAAATAACAATAACAAAAAACAATTAGAAATTATGGAAACATCAACAATACATAGAGATACTACGGTAGCCAAAAAGAAGAGTCTACCAGCAGCATTATGGGCATTAACCATAAGTGCATTTGCCATAGGAACAACGGAATTTGTAATTGTAGGTTTATTATCTACCGTTGCAAGTGACCTAGGCACCTCATTAACATCAGCAGGATTATTAGTAAGTCTGTACGCCATTGGTGTTGCCATTGGTGCACCTATTTTAACTGCCTTAACTGGTAAAATTCCAAGAAAACAATTATTAATGGGTATTATGTTACTATTCATCATTGGTAACGGTTTAGCAGCTATCTCACCCAGTTTTGAGTTGTTGCTATTATCTAGAGTTGTAACAGGTTTTGCTCACGGTGTATTCTTTTCTATCGGGTCTACCATTGCAGCTAGTTTGGTGCCAAAAGATAAGCGAGCAACAGCCATTTCTATAATGTTTGCAGGTCTAACGGTAGCCATTGTAACCGGTGTTCCTTTAGGAACATATATAGGTCAGAATTTTGGATGGAGAGCTACTTTTATTGGTGTTGCCCTTTTAGGATTAGTAGGTGCAATAGCTAGTTTAGCTTTGGTTCCTAAAAACATTAAACAATCTGCTCCATTACGACTTATAGACCAATTAAAGGTGATTAAGAATCCGTCTATTTTATTGGTGTTAGCCATTACCGCATTTGGTTATGGAGGTACGTTTGTCACTTTTACGTACTTAACACCTTTGTTGGAAGAAGTAACCGGTTTCTCTTCAAATATGACTAGTGTATTCCTTTTAATCTATGGTATTGCCATCGCGATTGGAAATATCATAGGTGGTAAAGTCTCTAACAACAAACCAGGCAAAGCCTTATTGGTAATGTTTGCTTTACAAGCCATAGTGTTGTTTTTGTTATACTTCACCGCTTCTAGTCAGATTTTCGCCATCGTAACCTTGTTTTTTATGGGAATATTAGCGTTTTCAAACGTACCAGCATTGCAATTATACGTGGTGAAGATGGCTGAAAAATACTTGCCAGGAACCGAAGATGTAGCATCTGCCTTAAACATTGCAGCTTTTAACGTCGGTATTGCTATTGGTGCCTATGTAGGCGGAATGGTTGTAGAATCGAGCTTGGGTATTGAAGCGACTCCTTGGGTAGGTGGGATTCTAGTAATTGTGGGATTCTTGTTAACCTTAGTTTTATTCAAAAAAGAAAAAATATAAATAATGACTGCATTAAAATTTAGAAATAACGACGAAATGCCAATTTTAGGTTTAGGAACGTTTCGTTCTGAACCAAATGAAGTGTACAATGCTGTACTTTCGGCTATTAAAATAGGATACAGACATATAGATTGTGCTGCGGCTTACGGAAACGAAAAAGAAGTAGGTAACGCCATTGCTGAAGCCATAAATCAAGGTTTGGTTACAAGAGAGGATTTATGGGTGACTTCCAAATTATGGAATGCTTCCCACGGTGAGGAGAATGTGATTCCTGCACTGAACCAGACTTTAGAAGATTTACAACTAGAATACCTAGACCTGTATCTTATCCATTGGCCTGTCGCTCTTAAAAAAGGAACGGAAATGCCTGAAAAAGCATCCGATTTTGTTCCATTATCAGAAGTGCCTTTAACCAATACTTGGAAAGGGATGGAAGCTGCTTTAGAGGAAGGACTTGCAAAGCATATTGGCGTGAGCAATTTCAATGAAAATCAGTTGAAAGAAATACTAGCGACTGCTGTGCATCAACCAGAAATGAATCAGGTAGAAATGCATCCGTTTTTGCAGCAAGATGCATTACAATCATTCTGCTTAAAAAACGATATTCTGCTAACTGCATACGCACCTTTAGGTTCGCTTGTAGATGAAAATAGCACGCTACGTTTGTTAGAAAATGATACGATAAAAAACATTGCCAAAGCAAGACGTATGTCGCCTGCACAAGTAGCATTGTCGTATACGATGCAACGAGGCATTGCGGTCATTCCTAAATCTATTAATGAAGCGAGATTGCTTCAGAATTTAGAGACCTTAAACCATACGCTTACAGAAGAAGATATGGCGTTGTTGAAAGATTTAGACAAAGCGCACCGCTTTATTGACGGTAAATTTTGGGAAGTTGACAACGGACCCTACACGGCAGATAGTATCTGGAATGCTTAATCACATTATTCATCAGGTGTCTTAGCGGATACCTGATGAATTTAAAAAACACACACTATGAATCCATTTGATAAATTATACAAACCAGGTAAAATGACATTGGGTATAGAGTTCCCTTTAGATAACGATTGGTCAACAGAAGGAAACCGCAAACGCTTGGAAGACAACAGACCTTTCGGAGTTCCAGATATCTCCAATCACTTAGCATTAGCACAACAAATTGACGAAGCAGGATTCGCAGCTTTATGGATGCGAGATGTTCCTGTGTACGACCCTAACTTTGGCGATGGTGCACAATTATTCGATACGCTTCCATATTTGGGCTATTTAGCTGCTGCTACCAAAAACATTTTGTTGGGTACAGCTGCCATAGTATTGCCATTACAACAGCCTATAAAATTAGCGAAAGCTGCTGCTACCATAGAAAATTTAAGTGATGGCAGACTTTTGTTAGGCTTAGGTTTGGGCGACAGACCTGTGGAGTTCCCAATGTATGATATCGACTATAAAAAAAGACCTGAAATCTTTAGAGAAAATCTTGATATTATTAAAGAAGCTTGGAAAACAAATAGCAATTTAAAATCTAAATACGATTTTTTAACTAACGATATAGAAGTTTATCCTAAACCAAAAAAAGACATTCCGCTTGTAGTAGCTGGTCATTCCGGACAAAGTATCAATTGGATTGCAAAAAACGCACAAGCTTGGTTTAATTACCCAAGACCTGTTGCCGAAACTTTAGAGAACAGAAAATACTGGTGTAATGCATTGTATGATGAAGACCAAGCAGCAAAACCTTATATCTCTGCTATACATTTAAACCTATCAAAAGACGACAACGCGACTTTTAGACCACAGCGTTTTGGAGGTACGGTAGGTATCAATCATCTTACAGAATATTTAAAGTCCTATGAAAATGTGGGAGTCAACCATATGGCTATCAACCTAAGAAAGTCTGAAACTCCCGTAAGTGAGGCTATTGCTAAAATTGAGGAGGTTGTATTGCCGGAGTTTGTAGGTAATCATATGGCTCATGAACTTTAAGTTCGTGAAAAGAACATACCGTCTTGTATGTTTAAGTTCACTATAAATGGAAGGTTTGTCGTTAATCCCCGAGTTTAGGTTTTGGTATTTTGTTCAGTCTTTTTTTTACGTATTTCCATATGGCAATTCAGATATTCATTTTCTACGCCACGTAATATTATCAATTAGAAATTTTTTTCATAATTGATTGGGTAAATCCGTAATTCGCTTCTTTCTTCTTATGCTGTTGTCAATTTTAACAATAAACGCTCAGTATCCCCATATGGACATTCAGCTAGTTCTTGTTTAAGTGTTAGTATTTTGATTTTCAGCTGTTTAGTTGTGGTTGTTTTGCCTAGAGTATCTTTTTAAAAACAATGTTTCACGTCTCAATTTAGGTCATTTTATAAAATGAAGCGAATGAAAGACTATCGTAAAGTAGTTTTAAAAGGAAATTAAAAGAGTGCTCAACGCTTAACAACTAACTTAAACTTAACTCACTTATGCGAAAGAAAATTACAATGTTTTTCTTGATGCTTTTCTGTGCGCCATTTTTTGCATTGGCGCAGCTAAACGTGACCGGTACGGTCATAGATGATCTGGGTTTACCCTTACCCGGCGCTACAATTATTATAAAGGGAACTACAAATGGTGTTACCACGGATTTTGACGGAAATTATTCCATACAAGCCAATGAAGGCGATGTACTGGTGTTTACGTTTATTGGTCTAAAGAGTAAGGAGGTAACAGTTTCGTCCGAGGTGGTAAATGTGGCCATGGAAAGTGATATATCACAACTTGATGAGGTGGTTATTATCGGTTATGGAACGACAACAAAGAAAGATGCTACCGGTGCCGTTGATTTGTTGACTGCCGAAGATTTAAACAAAGGAGCCATAACAACGGCAGACCAAATGATAACTGGTAAATCTGCCGGGGTACGCGTTGTAAACAATGGTGGTGACCCTGATGCAGGAATTAATATTAGAATTCGCGGTGGTTCTTCCTTGAATGCCAATAATAGTCCGCTAATTGTAATTGATGGGGTGCCGTTATCTAATCAGAACCCTGCGGGTCAGGCGAATCCTTTAACCTTGATTAACCCTAATGATATTGAGTCCTTTTCAGTATTAAAAGATGCATCTTCTACTGCTATTTATGGCTCGCGAGCTTCTAATGGGGTAATCATTATTACTACAAAGTCCGGTACGAAGGGCGCGCCTCAATTTAACTTCTCTTCTAACGTGCAGGTGGGTACCTTGAGCAATCAAATAGATATTTTTGATTCATCTGATTATGTAGATTTTATCCAGAGTACATATCCTGAAAGTACGGGTCTGTTAGGGCTGAACGGAACTATTTATGATACGGATTGGCAAGAAGAGATTTATAGAACTTCCTACACTATCAACAACAACTTAACGGCTAGAGGTAATCTTTTTAATGTAATACCGATCAGAGCTTCTTTTGGGCACTCGGAAATTGCGGGTATTTTAAAAGAATCACAATTAGATAGGTATACGGTTTCTTTAAATATTGCTCCTGAGTTTTTTGACCAACATTTAAAGGTAACCATCAATGCTAAGGGTATCGCTACTGAAAAAGATCAGCCAGATACGGGTGCCATAGGGAGCGCGTTGGCCTCAAACCCTACTTTGCCCATTTACGACCCTCAAGGTGGAATTTTTGGTGGATATTACCAAATAACCGATGATCAAGGTGTTGTTGGTTCCTCAAATCCATTGGCTTTATTAAAACAAAGAGAGCGTAATGAAGATGCGGATAGGTTTATTGGTAGTGCAGAATTCAGATATAAAATTCATGGTTTTGAAGAATTAACTGTGGTGGTAAACACAGGTATTGACTATTCAGAGTCTACGATCAATGAATACTTTTTGCCAAATGCCATTGGAGCCTATACGGTATTTGATGGTCTGCCAATTTTCAACAACTTCAGCGAGAGTTTTAGTGAGAATCAAATTAAAAGAGACCATCTATTAGATGCATATTTAAATTATGCAAAAGATTTTGATGGGGCTATCAATAGGTTCGATGTGCAAGCAGGTTACGCGTACCAGAACTTTACCACACAGGGAACTACTTTTCCAACTACCACGGAGAATGGCTTTAGAGAACCACAACAGCCTTTTCAGTATTATACTGTTTTGAATCTTCAGTCGTATTTTGCTAGGACCAACCTAACCATTTTCGATAGTTTTTTATTGACCGCTTCAGTAAGGGCAGACGCTTCCTCTCTATTTTCTGAGGAGGATAGATGGGGTTATTTTCCAGCGGCAGCTTTAGCCTGGAAATTAGATGAAGAAAATTTCCTAGAAGCATCAGATTGGATAGACCAATTAAAATTGAGGCTAGGTTGGGGTTTAACCGGGCAACAAGATATTACGGGGCCAGTAGGCTATTTCCCTTATACTGCTTTGTATGATGATGGTGATCCAACAGTAAGTTATGTGTTTGGTAACCAGGTGGTAACTACGTATCGAGCGAATGCTTTTAACCCTGATTTGACTTGGGAAAAGACTTCAACTTTCAATTTGGGTGTTGATTTCAATCTATTCTCCAATATGTTGAGTGGTAGTGTAGATGGTTACATTAGGACTACCACGGATTTATTGGCAGAGGTGCCGCAGTCTGAAGGAGCTTTACGTAACAGGTTTGTAAGTAATGTAGGAGAAACCGAAAGCAAAGGTTTTGAAGGCGCTCTTCAATTTAGACCTATTCAAAAGGAAGATTTTACATTGGAATTCAATGCAAATGCAGCGTTCAATGAAACTTACATTACAGATTTAGATAATATTACCCAGTTTTCTAGCGGGGGAGGTATTGGGCGTGGTACCGGTGTAAATATTGGGCAAACTGCGGTAGGTGAACGTAACCGTACCTTCTGGTTGTACGAGCAGGTATATGATGCTGATGGTAAGGTAATTGAAGATGCTTTTGTAGATCAGAATGGTGATGGAATTATTTCTGATGCCGATAGAAGGTTTATTCCGTTTGAACCCAAATGGACCTATGGTTTTGGAACGTTTATGCAATATAAGAATCTTGATTTTACCGCTAACTTAAGAGGTCAGTTAGGAGGCAATGTTTACAATGCTAATTTGTTGAATAGAGGGTATGCCCAAGCTGCTATTCCGCAAACAGATTCAGGATTTATAGACAATACGTTGGACCTTTTCGATGGAGTGAAGTACAACGGATTCCCGGAAATACCTTCGGATACTCAAGCCTTGTCAGATTTTTATTTGTCAGATGCTTCATTCTTAAGATTGGATAACATCACTATAGGGTATAATCTTACGCCCTTTAAGGATAAAAAGTTGAGCCTTAGATTCTACGGTTCTGCCAACAATGTATTCGTGATTACTGATTATGATGGTCTGGACCCTGAGAATTTCGATGGTATAGAATCTTCGCCTTATGCGCGTCCACGTACCTATACATTAGGTGTAAATGTTGATTTCTAAAAACTAACTACAGATGATTAAAAAAATAATATTCGGACTAATTGCAGTTTCGGTTTTCGTAGGCTGTACAGACGATTTAAATACAGAACCAAGAGTCGAACAGAGTTTAGACAACTTATTGGATTCAGACCCTGACGCCACCTTAGGAATCCTAGGGAAATTATATGGCGGATTAGCTTTACATGGTATTGGTATTCCCGGTAGCGATAATCAACAAGCGGATATTGCCGGAGATGACCCTGGCGAGACCGTGTTTTTTAGAGCTATTTGGAACATGCAGGAACTAACCACTGATATTGCTAAAAACCGTTGGGGAGATGGAGGATTGGACCCACTGACCACGGCAACCAATTGGGTGCCTACCAACAAGTTTTTTGGTTACTTATACAACAGAAGTTATTTCAATATTGCACAGATAAATAACTTCATAATAGACGTGCAGAAAACAGATGAGCCAAATGCCGATGTATATGTGGCGGAAGCCCGTTTTTTACGTGCCTTATTTTACTACTATTTGATGGATACCTTTGGAGGTGTGGTGATCGTAACAGAAGCAGACGGGGTAACAGGGGTTAGCAGAGTCAAGAGTACCCGTACGGAAGTATTTGAGTTTGTAGAAAGTGAATTGTTGGCTGTAGAAGAAATTATGCCAGCGAACAATGAATACGGTAGGGCAAACAAAGCGGCAGTACACATGTTATTGGCTAAAATTTATTTAAATGCCGAAGTGTATACAGGTACGGATAGGTATTCAGATGCGTTAACCTACAGTGAAAAAGTGCTTTTAGAGTCACCATTTACCTTAGATGACGATTACCAGTCAATCTTTCAGGGAGATAACTTTACTTCACCTGAAATTATTTTTCCAATTATTGGAGACAAAACTAATGTACAGTCTTATGGTACGGCTACCTATCTTACCAACGGTAGTTTAGGAGATACTACGATGCCAATAGCTGAATTTGGTAATTCCGATAGTTGGTTCGGTCACCGCTGTACACCTGCTATTTATGGCTTGTTTGGAGATTTGGAAACAACAGGAGATAGCAGGGCTATTTTCTGGACAGATGGCCATACGTATGAAATGGACGACTACCGTACTTGGGAAAGTGGTTACCCGACCACAAAATTCCAAAACCAATATTCTGATGGTAGCTCTGGGCAAAGTAGTTTTTCAGATACCGATATTCCCCTATTCCGTTTAGCAGATGCTTACCTAATGTATGCAGAGGCCTACTTTAGAGGTGGCGGTGGTTCTGTTGCTCAAGCGGTAGCTTATATTAATACCTTAAGAGAAAGAGCATACGGTGATACCAGCGGTAATATTACAGAAGCAGACCTTACTGAACAATTCTTAATAGACGAGCGTGCCCGGGAGTTGTATTACGAAGGGCACAGGAGACAAGATTTAATACGTTTTAACCGCTTTACGGGAGGAACTTACAATTGGCCTTGGAAAGGTAATGTGGTAGACGGAACATCAATTCCAGACCATTACAACCTATTTCCATTTCCTTTAGAGGCTTTACAGGCCAATCCATTATTGGAACAAAACCCGGGCTATACTAACTAAATATTAAGAAGATGAAGAAAAATTTAGCATTTCTATATACATCTATTGTGGCACTAGCAGTTTTGGTAACGGGTTGTAGCGATGATGATGAAAATATAAGGGTAAGCGAAACTTCCAGTACCCAACTAACCTTGTCTTCTACGGATGCGTTAGAATTAACAAGGGATATGACAGGTGAAACCGTAATAAGTCTTAATTGGACAGCACCAGATTTTGGTTTCTCTGGCGCAGTACCTACTTACAACGTAGTAGTTGGAGTAGATGCAGCTACAGAAGCAACGCCTATTCGCGTAAATGTGGGTAATGTATTAAGTAAGGATTTCTTGGCAGAAGAACTGAATGAAGCTGTTGTGGAAGCGGGAGCTTTGGCCGGTTTAGAAAATGAAGTGCAAGTGTGGGTAGAGGCCATGTTAGGTAAAGATGTTGTAGCTTCTTCAACTGCACAGACATTAACTATTACAGGGTACGCTACCAGTTTTGATTTAAGCTCACCTTGGGGCTTGGTTGGTTCTGCTGCGCCAAACGGATGGGATGGCCCAGATGTGCCTGTATACAGTACTGCTATTGCCAATGAGTTTGTAGCTTATGCAACCTTAGTAGATGGAGAGCTTAAAATACGTGAAAACAATGATTGGACTGTTAACTACGGTGGTGCAGATGGAACCCTGGTTTTAGATGGAGACAATATTCAAGTTACGGCAGGCACCTACAAAATCATGTTTAGCTTAAATGATTTTAGCTATGGTATTGAGCCGTTTACATGGGGCTTGGTTGGCGACGCTACACCAAACGGATGGGATGGTCCAGATACACCACTGACTTACGATTCTTCAACGGACCAGTGGAGAACTGTGGTTACCTTAACCGATGGTGAAATGAAGTTTAGACAAAACAATGATTGGACTGTTAATTATGGTGATACCGGCTTAGATGGTACTTTGGAAGAAAATGGTGATAACATTGTTGTAGAAGCTGGTAACTACCTAGTTTCTGTAGATTTTACCAATAACCTGTACACCTTAGAGCCAATAGATATTTGGGGCTTGGTGGGTGATGCTGCACCAAACGGCTGGGACGGACCTAACATGCGTTTCACGCCGGATTATGCCAATGAAGGGGTTTGGATTTTAGAGAATGTTACGCTGTTGGATGGTGAGATGAAGTTCAGGGCCAACGATGCGTGGGACCTAAATTATGGTGATGATGACGCAGATGGTACCTTGGAACTAGATGGTGCTAATATCCTTGTAAGTGCTGGTACCTATACCATTACTTTATTCTTGGCAGATGCCGATAATCCAACCTACACCATCCAATAAACAAAGATATTATGAAAATTAAAAAATATATAAATCTAAGTCTCGTTGCATTATCAGTATTGATTGCAGCTTGTACTAATGATGATTTTTCACCTTTAAACGTTAAAGAGGCTAATGATGCCGAGGATATGGCTTCAGGTTCAGCGGCTGCTAGAACAGAAGTACAGATACCAGGTGATGGTGTTATGATGCAAGCCTTTTATTGGGATGTTACCGATGGAGGGATATGGTGGAACAACGTGGAATCTAAATTAGATAGCTGGTCAGCCAATGGTATTGATGCTATTTGGATACCGCCAGTTTCTAAAGGTCAAAGTGGTGGTTTTTCTATGGGTTATGACCCTGCGGATTATTTCGATTTTGGCGATTTTCAGCAGCATGGTACCGTAGAAACTCGTTTTGGTAATCGTGCCGAATTAGAAAATATGATTGGTACAGCGCATGAAAATAACATAGCTGTTATTGCAGATATCGTTCTAAATCACAATTCTGGTGGTCAGTTAGAGTACAATGAATTTAGACAAATTGATACTTACACTTTATTTGAGCCAGAATCTGGTTTGTTCAATAGAACGTGGTTAAACTATTTACCCAATGCAGAAAATTTAGAAGACGAAGGTCGGTTTGGTGGTTTTCCCGATTTGGATTTGAATAATGATTATGTACGCGATTGGTTATGGCGTTCAGAAGAATCTGTAGCTAATTATTACATGAACACCTTAGGGATAGATGGCTGGCGATTTGATTATGTAAAAGGATTTTCTCCTGAAGTCATTAAAGATTGGATAACAACGGTAGGTGGTTATAGTGTAGGTGAGAATTTTGATGGTAATGTGGAAGGTGTGGTTGGTCCATGGGTAGAAGCTTCTGGAACTAATGCATTCGATTTCCCTAACTTCTTTAACATGCGTAACGCTTTCCTAAATGGAAATTTAAATGAGTTGGTAAAACCAAGCTTAATATCTACTATGCCAGATAAGGCGGTAACTTTTGTAGGCAATCATGATACGGAAGCTAGAGATGGTAGCAACGAATTTCCAGATGATTTCGAAACTCATGCGTATGCCTACATTATGAGTGCTCCTGGGTATCCTTGTGTTTTTTATTCACATTATGAAGATAGTGGTGAAGAACAGAAAGCTAAAATCAATCAACTGATTCAGATTCGTTCAAAACTGGCTGCTGGGGATTGGACCGTGAACCACGTTTCTAACCAGGAGTTCGCAGCCATCAGAGGCGGTGATGCAGAGAAGCCAGGATTAGTATTATACATCAACTTAACTGATGCTGAGGTAACAAGAGAGGTAGAAACGCATTGGCTAAGTGCGAACATTAAAGATTACACAGAAGAATATTTAATTTTTGAGCAATCAGATGCTAACGGAACGGTAACCTTAAAAGCACCTGCCAACGGCTATGCAATTTGGGCAGCTACAGAAGACGAACAATTGGCCTTCCCGGAAGCATTGTATGTACCTGGTGGTTACCAAGGATGGGACCCATCTTCGGCACCAATGCTTAACGCTTTGGAATTACCAAACTTAGCAGGGACCTTTAGAGGTCACGTTAGTTTTACTGAAGCTAACAACGAGTTTAAATTTACCGATGCACCTAATTGGGATAATGGAATTTTTGCTGATGAAGAAGATGGTGCTTCGGGCGTATTAGCATCTCCAGGGAATAATATTGTTTTATCGGGGCCTCAAGATTATGAAATTAATGTGGACTTGGCCAATAACACATGGTCGGCAAATACGTGGGCTATTATCGGTTCTGCTGCACCAAACGGTTGGGATGACCCAGATACGGATATGTCTTATGATTTTAATAGAAATGTTTGGACCGTAAGTGCTACATTGTCAGACGGGGAGTTGAAATTCCGAGCCAATAATGGTTGGGATGTAAACCTTGGTGGCACAGGCACAGAAGGTACTTTAGTTGATGGAGGCGATAATATCGCTATAACCGCAGGTAGCTATCAAATAGATTTAGACGTGACCAACAGAACATTTAATCTTGGTAGTTGGGCAATTATTGGTTCGGCAACGCCAAACGGTTGGGACGATTCGGATACTGATATGGTTTACGATATGACCAATAAGGTATGGACTATAATTACTGATCTGATGCCCGGTGAAATGAAATTTAGGTTTAACGATACATGGGATGTCAACTTGGGTAATAGTGGAGCAGGTAATTCGTTGGGACAAGATGGAGATAATATAATGATTTCAACAGCGGGCAATTATACGATTAAATTGGATGTTTTGAGCCATACGTATGATATCAGTTTGAATTAGGATGTTAGTTTAGTTAGTTTAATAGTAGTAAAGGTTGCCACTTGGCAGCCTTTATTTTTTCTATCCCATTTAGTCATAAGATTGAATGCGCGTTGTTTGTATAGTGAAACTCCTTATTTTTATATTTTTTAGAGTCAAATACTTCATTTGAAGAGTCGGTTCTTAAAAGCTTTGTCTTGCTTGATATAAGCGGATGGTAATTTTCGGTTCGTTTACCAATTATTAAAAGTTATGGATTAAATGATTTTCAGTAAGATACTTAGACAAATTTTTGCAAGCGATTATTATTTTAAGTCCTTTTGGATAGCCATACTTTATCTGAACATAAGCAGTTTGGTCGCTCAAACAAGTTTTGTAATAGATTATGTGCCAAAAGAAACCAAACAATCAGACGTACTATATTTAACGGGCACATTTAATAACTGGAATCCTGCGGATATCAACTACAGGTTTACGAGAAAAGTTGACGGAACATACGAGTTAAGAAATAAGTTTTTTAATGGTTCTTGGATATCGTATAAAATCACCAGAGGTAGTTGGCCTACGGTAGAGGTTAAGAAAGATGGAACACCGCTCACGGTAAGAAAGCACTCTTTTAACAACGCTATAGAAGAAACATTGACCTTACAGGTAGCGGGTTGGTCAGACCTTTTAAAGGAACAGGCCGAACCAAAAAAAGTAGCGATTATATTGACGGAGATACCCCAAAACACTCCTCCTAATTCTTCATTGTATATATGTGGTAATTTTAATGGTTGGGTACCCGGGGATCAACGCTACAAAATGAAGCCGATCGCCAATGGAAACTATCGCGTGGAGGTTCCTGTGTATACAGAACCGTTGGAATATAAGTTTACGCGTGGTAATTGGCTCACGGTAGAGGGCAATAGTTACGGTAGACCAATACCAAATCGCATATTGGGTAGTAAAGAAATTCGTTTGGGTCAGCCCATAAAAAACTCAATAACGTACTGGGAGGACCAGTCTTACGGTATATTTAACCCTTACACCTTACTTTTAATTCTGACTGCTCTTCAAGGCTTTTTTCTGATATTTATAATTAATTCCAATAGAAATAATAACAAATGGGCCAATCAGGCACTGAGTGTTCTCATTTTTATCATATCCTTTACATTAATTTCCAGAGTAGTAATCTATGATCGGGTAATTTATACAGATTACCCAAGGTTATCACTATTAACTGATTTGGTCTTTTTCTTATACGGTCCCATATTTTTAATTTACATCGAACGGTTATTACAACATAGCAAAAAGTCGTTTCGGGCCTATTGGCCCCATTTCATACCTTTTTTAATACAAGTTATTATATATATCAGTTTTTCTTTTAATCCCACCCATACATTTATTGAGCAAAATTTATTTCAATCTTTGGAATCTCCGCCCTATGCTTTTTATGAAGTGATTGTGCTTTTAGCATTAATGTTCAATATTTGGTATTGGTTTAGAATTAAGGGGAAAATTAAAATGTATTTTAAAAATATTGAAGTCAATTATTCTACTGATCAGAATATAAAATATTTGAATGTCATAATGATGGTGCTCGGCATTTGTTTGGTGTTGTGGACGGTTATCGTTCTAGTTGACATTTATAGTACATATAGTGATAATCCCATAAACTATACCGCAAATTTATTGATCGATGTTCTTTGGGCCGTTTTTTCAGTAGTGGTTTATTTATTGGGATATTTCGCTATAAAGCAACCGGAAATTTTTAGAATGGCCGTTGTAGAAGTAGAAGAGTCAAAACCTGAAGTAAATCGTTCGCAAATCAATACAGATGATCTAAAGGAACTGAAGCAGGCATTGCACCAAAAAATGATTGAAGAGCAAGTATATTTAAATCCAGAATTAAGTTTACCGGAGTTGGCCGAAAAAATGGATACCAATGTGCATGCCCTTTCCAAAACCATCAATGCGGGATACTCCAAAAATTTCAGGGATTTTGTAAACTATTATAGAATTCAAGATTTTATAGAGCGTGCACAGGAGGAGAAATATAAGAATCAGACCTACTTGGCCATAGCCTTGGCTGTAGGTTTCAATTCAAAATCATCATTCAATCGTTCGTTTAAAAAAGTAACCGATAAATCTCCTAGAGAATATTTTAATGATTTAAGAAAGAGCTAGTCTATAGGCTCAAAGAAAGTGTCATTTTATAAAATATATACCAAGTTATAATATAAGTCGATACATTACCCATTTCCCATTAGTTTAGTTTTCTCAACTTAAATTAAAACTAATAAGATGAAAATTGTAACAACTTTGATATTGGCTATGGTGCTTTCTTTTACCCAATTAGCGGCCCAAAATGCAATAGAGAGATTAGAGCCACCTAATTGGTGGGTGGGTATGGAATACAATACCATAGAATTGCTGGTATATGGTGACGAAATCGCTGCTTTTGAGGTAGTTTTAGAACCCTATGAAAATGTGCAATTGCAAAGTATTAAAAAGGTAGCCAACCCAAACTATTTGTTCTTGACCTTGCATATTGGTGATACTGCCAAGCCAGGAAACTTACAGTTAGATTTTAAAAAAAATGGTGCATCCGCCTTTGTACAATCGTATGAAATAAAAGAGCGAGAAAACAATCGTAAAAATATAGAAGGTTTCAATACCACGGATGCCATCTACTTAATTACTCCGGACCGTTTTGTAAATGGCGACCCAAGCAATGATACGGTAAACGGAATGGTAGAGAAGCCAAACCGAAAAGATAAAGGAGGAAGACATGGTGGCGATGTTGCTGGTATTGTAAATCACTTAGAAGATATAAAGGATATGGGATTTACGGCCATTTGGACCAATCCAATTCTGGAAAACAATATGCCAAGCTATAGTTACCATGGCTATGCAATTACCGATTTTTACAAAGTAGACCCCCGATACGGAAGTAATGAATCTTTTAAGGCAATGTGCGATCAAGCTTCTGAAATGGGGATGAAGGTAATTATGGATATGATTGCCAATCATTGTGGGTTGGAGCACTGGTGGATGAAAGACTTGCCCTCTAATGATTGGATTAACCAGTGGGATACGTATACACAAACCAATCATAGAAAAACGGTAGTCTTAGACCCGTATGCCACTAAAAAAGATACCAAGGAGTTTTTTGATGGCTGGTTCGTTCCTACCATGCCCGATTTAAACCAGCGTAACGGGTCCATGGCCAAGTATTTAATACAGAATACACTGTGGTGGGTAGAATATTCTGGTATTTCTGGCATCCGTATGGATACGTATCCATATCCGGATATGTATTTTATGCGCGACTGGACTGCGGCAGTGATGGCAGAGTATCCCGATTTTAATATTGTAGGGGAAGAATGGGTATTGCGTCCTACAATTGTTTCGTACTGGCAAAAGGGGAAAGAGAATGCCAATGGCTATACTTCAGAATTAAAAAGTGTTATGGACTTTCCTGTTCAGCATGCGTTGATCACTTCATTGAACGACCCTAGTTCATGGAACGCTGTTTATGAGGAAATAGGTCAAGATTATTTGTATCCAGACCCCAATAATTTAGTGGTATTTCCGGATAATCATGATATGAGTCGTATTTATACACAACTACATGAAGATGCAGATTTGGTTAAGCTAGCGCTCACCTATATAACTACTATTCGGGGAATACCACAGATTTATTATGGTACGGAAGTATTGATGGGCAATAAGGGTACAGAAGACCATGGTATTATTCGCACCGATTTTCCCGGGGGATGGGCAAAAGATAAGATAAATGCCTTTACGGGGGAAGGTCTTTCCCAGTCACAGTTGGAAACTAAGAATTACCTAACTCAACTTTTTAATTGGAGAAAAGATAACAATGCTGTTCATAATGGTAAGCTTTTACATTTTGCCCCAGTTAACAACACCTATGTTTTCTTTAGATATACAAATAATGAAATGGTTATGGTTATATTGAATAAGGATAAAAACCCCGCCAACATAGATATAAAGGAGTATAGAGAAGTGCTTAAAGGTAAACTTTCCGGAAAGGATATTTTAACTGGAAAGCTTTATAAGGCTGCAGACAACTTAAAAATTTCAGGAAAAACAGCGATGATTATTGAGGTAGAGTAAATAATTTATCCAAGTCTGATAGTTGTGTAGTGGTAGGTGTTTACGAAGAATTTCAATATAAAGTAAATTGTTGAGACTGGATGAGTAGTAGTTTGGATAATTGAGTTAAGTAAGTTTAAAAAGCAACAGTTCCCTGTTGCTTTTTTTATACAAGAAACGAGGAGGTCACGTACTTTTCTAAATTGTCCAGGCCTTTAATAAATTGTACTATAAAAAGGTGAATTAGCTTTTTAGTCTATTGGTCCCACTCTTTATAAATGGCAACCCTTTTTGTTTACAGGTCTCAGGGTCTCGAAATCAAAAATAAACGAACCAATGTTTTTTTAGGGCCGCCTCCCGTTCAGTTTTGTTAGGCTTGACCACTTTGAAACATTGATACTCCTCCTGTATGGATTTTAGGTTCGACATAGTTTATCTTTATGGGGAAGTAAGTGTTTACGCTTTTGTTCGCGGAGCGTAAAAAAAAGAAGTACAAGGCATAAAAAATGACTTCTGATTTCTCAGAAGCCTTTTTGCTTAGTAGCGGGGACTGGACTCGAACCAGCGACCTTCGGGTTATGAGTTTGACGATAACCACAATTTTAGGTCTATTTCCCGTTCTTTTTCTTAAAACCGTATTCGATAACGTATACGCTGATTTATAGTAATTTTAGGCAAATATTATTAATTAATTTTGAATTAGCAAAGCTTATGATGACCGGTATTAATAAAGCTTAATATTAGTTTATTAAATCTTATTTCATTTGTGTCATTCCAAGTGTCTGTCAGATAATTCTTCTATCAATTACGACTCTCTTATAATAAATTAAATATCGGGAGATTTTAAATCCCGATATTTCAAATTTACCAACGCCTTAAGTTCTTACGAATTTTGAACTATAAGCTGCTCTTGTAATATTGGGTATAATAATGACTAAATGGTTCACAACCGGAGTGGTTGCCAAATTGCTAATGCACAACTTAGATTAGTTTTAAGTGGCCACTAATTCTTGATTTCAACCAATTCCCATGATCTTACCCAATTGTAACTAGTTGTTCTGTCTTCTTTTGAGCCAGTCATGCCCCCATCTTCAGGTACCGGATTCCAGTCATATGTCTCAACAACCATTCTTAAGTACATTTCAATATCAAAATCAGAGGGAGGCTTAACTTTAGATTGCATTTTGCCGTCTAAAAAGAATATAATCTCATCTTTAGACTTCCACCATACGCCGTATACGTGAAAATCATCGTAGACTTTACCGCCTAATTCTGCTTTTGCTTTATTAGACCCTTTTTCATAATTACAATCATCAGGTATGTTTCTGCTATGTGTGTTAGAGTTCATTGCCTGATCAAAATTTTTCATCCATTCGGCATCATTTGTTATTTCTCCCACAGATTCTTGAATATCCAATTCCGTTGTTCTTTTATCACAGTTCACTACATTCCTTCCTTCATTTATTAGCCAAAACGTAGAGGACATAAAAGTTTTGTTCGCCTTCATTTCACATTCATAATAACCATAGGTCATGCCTTTTCTTGAACCTAAATAGCCACCACCGTGTGTGAATGTTTTTTTATGTTTGACCACTGGCTTTTGAAGCTTGGTTGTAGTTATATTTAAAGTTCCATTGTTTACAGTTATATTTTCGGCAAGAAACAATCCAGGAGCACGACCTATCCACCCTTGACCCGAAATCTGCCATTTTTGTTGATCTACTTTGGTGCCGTTAAATTCATCGGACATATCTTCTATCAATCTCCACGACTTATTTTCAGGAATGGGGTCCTCTCCTTTCTTGAAGTATGGCCCATCTTGTGCAAATATGGAGCTGGTAACGTAAAGAAAGACCATCATCAATAGTAATTTTGAAATTTTTGTTTGTGTCTTCATAAGATAATTGCAATTGCTTAAATGTTTATTAGTCGAACCTAATATCTAAAATATTGGAAGTTTTTTCTGTTTTTGAAGCTGTTTTTATATATCAGGTAGTGTGTTAAGAAACTAATACACTGATGATAATTTCCGACAACATTCTTTGCTGTCGGAAATTTTAGTTTATTCGTAATCGCACCTATTGCTACGGGCGTGGATTAGGCTTATAAATTCTTAAGTTATCGATCCATATGGCAGCCGTATCAGAGTTGCCACCGTAACGGAAGAATGTCAGGAATAATTCTCCGGTAACGCCTTTGGTGTCTGCACTCACGTTGAGTGTTTTTGTTACAGTAATCCATTCATTTAATCCTCCATTGCTGTTGGCGCTTGACCAGTTTCCATTAGCATCATTACTACCACTGGCAATTGTAGTTGACATTCTACGCTCTATAGCGCCGGCAACATCTTCAATTCGTTTGCCTTCATAGGCTAGAACAACCACATCTCCTTCAGCTACCGTATAACCTTGCATAACACTTAGGCCAAGTTTATCATCTCCTCTAACAAAGCCAATACAACTACGACCTTGATAAGGTTCCATGGGGAGTTCAGCTGAGTTTTCATTCACAAATCTAAAGAATCCGTTTCCACTGCTATTTGTTGAAAGAGCAAATTTAGATTCATCTTCCGTATCCGTACCACTCCATAAATTGTGACCGTATACGCATGGTTCATCAGTAATCATTTCTGGGTTGTAATTTCCAGTGGCGTCTTTTAGGATACCTGTGGGATTAAACGATAGAAGAACTTCGTCATCACTGTACATTTTGTCACCAAAGCTCAATTCAACAGTTTTCTCGCCTGTGGCTTCAATTGATAATATATCCGGGGTCAAAACGGCTCCATTATTGGTGTTGACCGTAAGCATAAATTCGCTAATTGCATTGGCAGGAATATCTTGAGAAATAGGCTGAGTAAATTGCAATTCAATTTTATTGTCGGTTGCCACGGCCCTGATTAATTCTACAACAAGTTGTTCTACTTGTATATATCCTATTCTTTCAATGGTATCTGCAGAAATACCCTCGTCTCCATCATCACGCTTAGCGGAAAAGGATACATTGTAAATTCCGGGTGTCATAAAGGTCATTACTGGGTTTTCCTCCGTTGAGCTTAGGGTCTCCTCGGGACCTTCAAAAACCCAGTTGAATTCAGTAGGGGATCCTTGGGAGGTATTTGTGAACGTTATACTATTGCTGGAATAAATATTGATATCAGCCCCATCATCTACAGGTTGGGTGATAAAGCTGGTTTTGACAGGTACACTTTTAATTGTTATGGTAGTTTCTGAAGTTGTTGTTTTTCCATCCGAAGAACGTGTAGAGGTTAGTTTTATCAAGGCCTCTCCAGGATTTGAAAAATTCAGTCTAACCATTTGTTCTTTGGATGTAATGGTTTCTTCTCCTTTGGTAATTTCCCATTCACTAATGTCTGAGTTTCCCTCTGTATTGTCAATAACAAAAAAGACTTTTCCCATATCTATTTCATTGACTATGGTGCCTTCTAAATCTTTTGCAATAATATTTGAAGTTAGATCACCCACAAATTCTTTTGTGGCCTTTTCTTTCATATCGTGTGTAATATTTACATCTCTATAATCCTCTTGTTCACAAGAAGGAGTGGAAAAGACAAAAAACACGGATATTAAAAAGTATGCTATTTTCTTCATCTCGTTATTTTTTTTATATTATGATTATTTCCAACTTTCCATGTTAATTTCCGTATTCGCGTAAATTAACGTATCGATTACGCTATGCTCCGCATCATTATGCTTGTAATTGTATTTGCAAATAAACGATTGAGTGTCATAATCATATTGGGCGGAACCAACCAACTCGGTAATTACCGAGGTTGTGTCTGCCGATAGCAAAGCAGAACCATCCGAAGGACGGAACTTCAGGTTATATATAAAATCACTACCACTCTCATTATCACCGATGCGAGGTACTGAAAGAACGTCTCGCTCTTTCGTATTTAGAAAAACGAATTTATTCAAAACCAATGCTGGGTTATTGTACTCTATGCTAGAAGCAACGGTGCCGTCTTGGTTAAGTTCATCATCTTTGCCCTTAACATAGTAACGACCATCAAATTCATTCTTAAATTTAACGGCAACAATGGAAAATTTCTTGCTATCAAGAATAGAATCGGTTGTACCTCCGGTCAGTAGGAACGGAATAGCGTAAGTGTTCTGCGCTCCCTCTGGGTACTTTACCAAAGAGTCTCTTTTGATGGTCACGTTAACAAAACCAACGTTTGAATCCGTAATGTTTATAGTAGACGGGTCGGACAGCGTATACCAGGAAGACGGCATCACCTTGATACCCATATCCGTATATTCCGAATTATTGGTTATTAAAGTATCCGAAATGGTATAATTTAAAGTCGCTAATGCACCATCATAGGAATATTTGCCACCATAAGTGGCTCCCACATTAATTTCAAAAGTATCTGACCCTGGGTCCAATATGACGGTACGAACGGGATATTGATTAGCAAAATATGCAGCTGTACTTTCAAAATCTGTTTGATAATCGTCATAACAAGCAGTCATCAAAAAAGCAAGAAACAGCGGAAGTATGGTAATCTTTTTCATTTTTTTCATTTTTGAGTTATTTCCAACCATCATTTTGTTTCAAATTAGAGCTTGTTAATATTTCACTCCTTGGTATTGCTCCGTATCTCATATAATCAGGGAAAGAAACTTGGTTTGGGTATACGTTCTCGTTAAAGTTATAGTTGAATGTAGTTCCATTATCATCAGTAGAAACTTCCGATTTCTTAACAGTGGTATTTAAATCATCGCCCCATCGTCTAATATCATAAAAGCGATGACCTTCAAAGCACAGTTCGATACGTCTCTCGTTTTTAATGAGATCGGTTAAATCTGTCAAGCTTGCTAAATAGGGGTCGCTAGCTATGGAGGAGTCCCCATCAGCTGGGATTCCGGCGCGATTACGAACTAGTCTTAATGCTTGTCTTGCCGAAAGACCATCAATCATTACATCTGGTCCTACCGCGTTATTAGCCGCTTCCGCAAAATTCAGATAGGCTTCCACTGCACGGAACATGGCTGTAAAGTGCCAAGGGGTTTCAGAACTTACACCAGCAACGAAACTTGGTTTTTCAGTTATCCATTTTCTTAAATAATAGTTGGTACGGGAAACACGTGAATCGTCTGAAATATTTGCAGCGCCTACGGAAGTATTGCCTCCGTTCCACATTTGAATGTTGAGGTTATGAAATTCCGCATTGTTATAGATAATAGTCATGTAAAAGCGCGGGTCTCTGTTTTCATAGGGCATATCCTCGCTATACTCCGAGTTTGCCGAGTCTGTTATTGGGTAACCATTGCTCATAGGAAAAGCATCTACAAGGTTTTGCGATGGGTTTGTGGAACCTTGAACGGACAACCCTAATGAGGGCGGGTAGTTGTCTTCTTCCCAAGCCTTTGTTTGGTTTGCCCTTCTTAAAATTAACTCAGGGTTAGCATCTACCTTGGTAAAAAAGTCGTCATCTATGGTATTTGGGTGATAAATATCGGGTAGATTACCAAGAGCATCTATAACCTTTTTGGCCGCTTCTGCAGACCGTGTATAGTAACCAGCTGCCTGAGCAGAGTTACCTGCGGAAAAAGCCGGACTTGCAGCATAGAGAAGTAATCTAGATTTTAATGCGTTACAGGCAACCGTTGTAGGTAAACCTGCAAGTCCGTCTCCATATATGGTAGACTGTAGGTTGTCATCTGGGTGTGAGTTCACGTATTCATCCGAATATTCAGGTAATAACCCTGAGGTTAGTGCAGTATCTATATGTGCAACAATAAACTCCACACTTTCTGCATAAGGAGCTCTTTTTAATTCTAAAGCCTCTTCTTCTGTTATGACCTTGTCAACAATAGGAATACCCATGATTTCACCGTCTACTGGTCCGGCATAATCTCTTAAAAGCTGAAAGTAATTTAAGGCTAGTAAAAAATGCGCTTCTCCCTCCATTCTCTTTTTTATCTGGATATTTCTATCCTCATTGGAGTTTCGGTACACAATATCATCATTAAGGCCTACGGAAAGGAATTTGTAGATGTTTTTAATATACCTGTAGTTATTGTTCCAAGTGTAAATGGGGTAATTGCCAGAGGTGAAAAAATTGGAGACCGTGTGCATTTTCCAAGCGGTAGAGTTGTAATCGTTAGAAACGGCATTGTCCGTAGCACAATCTAGAAAGTCACCAGAAAATGTTGTGTAACTTCCTGGAATGGCTCCATAGGCAGGCACATAAAGGCCTTCTACATATTCAGGATTTAGCTCATAATCCAGTACTGTTTCTTCACTTAGATTATTGTTAAAGTTAGGTTCGAAATAGTCACTACAGCCTACTGATACTATAAACAGTAGTAGGAGTAATATATAGTTACTTATATTTTTCATCTTTTAATATTTTTTTGTTTTCATTAGAAGCCTATTTTCACACCTAAAGAGACGGTGGTATATCTTGGAGCTGAGGTTAAACCGGAATTTGGTGATTGAGCATCTAAAGACCAATCGCTACGGAAAGTCATGAGGTCATCCGCTTTAATAAATATGTTGAGGTCTTGAGCTGCGATCGATGCAGGAACAACATCTGGAAATTTATAGTTTAACTCTATATTATTTAGTTTAAAATAGTAGGCATTCTCTAAAAAGAACGTAGAACTATTATAACTATGGGCAGAATTCTCGCTCGTTAACCTCGGTAGGGAGTAGTTTGCATTAGCTAGGCCAATAGCATTGCCGGAGCTATCAAATGTTGGAACGGCCGCATCATAAACAAATTTAGAGTACTTGGCATTTCCTTTATTGGTATAATAAGAATTCCATGCATTCATTCTATCGAACCCGCCTACGCCTTGTCCTCGTGCATAAAAACTGAATTTTTTATATTGAAGATTAAGTATTGCGGAATAGATATACCTAGGCGTACTATTTCCTATTACGGTCCGATCAAAGTTATTTATTACATTATCATCATAGGTGTATTCGGAGCTAGAATTAGATAGGTTTTTAAATTTTAGATCCCCTGGGATTATAGGTCCTAAACTAGAGGTTAATGGGGCGCCGTTTTGGGCACCATAACTTGCAATATCTTCCGCACTAGTGTAAAAACCGTCGGCAACATAGCCCCAAATGGCATCTGTATCCTGACCGACAGTGTTTTGAAACGAAAAATCATTTAGCTCATCGTACTGTGCCCACTGTGAAATGTAATGTGTGAAATTACCACCAATAGAGTATCCGAAGTCACCCAATTGGTCTCCCCACTTGGCAGATACCTCAAAACCTTTGTTGTCTATTGCATTGTAGTTGGCAACGATGTTTGGCGTACCGGCTAACTTAGGAAATGCATACTGTATAGTGGTAGGCATGCCTTCTCTTTTTTCGGTAAAGAATTCCGCATCCAACCTGAACCTATTCCTAAACATCCTGGTGGTTATGCCTATGTTCAATTCAGTAGATGTTTCATAGGTTAAATTGGGGTTCCCGGCTTGTACATATTGAGTGCCTATTAATGATTCTGAGTTTTTGACCCCCGTAGCATAACTTCCTGACCAATATTGGTAGTAGTCGTTGTATAATAAATATTGGAAGGATTGGTCATAGCCAATTTTACCGTAAGACGCTTTGAGCTTTAAGTAGTTTATCGCTCCCAGATTGTCCATAAATTTTTCTTCGGATACAATGTAAGACACTCCAAAAGCATTGAACAATTTCCATCTATTGTCTTTGTTGAACCTAGTTGATCCCATATAGGATGAAGTCACTTCAGCTACATATTTATCCTGAAATGCGTAGTTCAATCTCAATCCAAAGTTCATACTCTTGTCATCTTGTACTGTCTCCATATTAGCGGCGACGGTTTTTACGGTCTTATTGTCTACTAGATAGTTGAGAGTAGCATTTAGAGCATGTTTACCAAAAATCCGGTCATAATCTAAATAAGCTCCACCACCTAAGTTTCGATAATAAGAATCCCCCAAACGTTGCTCATTACCTTTTGGGTTGTAAACGCCGTTTACTATAAGAGTATCTTGCTGCGCCGCGGTCAATGCAGGTTTTAGTGTACGGTAGGTAAGTGATTTTCCTTCGGATATATAGTTGTTCATATCAAAAGTGGCATAAGCCCTAGCTTTTAATCCTTTAATATATCTGCTGAGATCAAAGTTCATTCCTATATTGGTTTGTGCAATAGACGTTGTGCGTCTCTGATAACCGGAATAGGCAAGTTCTCCGTATAGGTTCTTTCCGTTTACGATGTCTGAAGTTCCCAATGAATCCACATTTGCTTGCGCACTAATGAAAATTGGGTAATCCGTAGGCTTGGTACTGGATAACTGGTTAAAAAGTTCGTTATCACTAACATGGCTCCCGTTTTCCGTAAAGAAACGTCCTGAAATATCTAGATTTACGGAAATGACATCGTTTATTTTGTAATCTAAATTACTCCTTACATTTACAGCATTGTTCTTGTTTTTTTCTCCAACCTTTACAATACCATCTTCGCCTACATAACCCAGATTGAAAAAATATCGGGTTTTCTCGTCACCTCCTACCAGCTGGGCATTTACATTTTTGTAATTCTTTGTGTCATTGACGAACATATCATAATAATCCACATCCGGATATCTATAGTCCGTTCCTGCCAAAGCAACATCTTCGTTGGAAAATAAAATATCTTTTCCGTCGTTTCTGAGGGCTTGATTACGATATTTCATGTAATCGCGGGCGTCAACAAACTCCGGATAATTTCCCGCGCTCCGGATACCGGATTCTACAAGAAGGGAGATTCTTTTTTTAGAATTTGTGCCTCTTTTTGTCTTTATAACTACTACACCGTTCGCCCCTCTACTTCCGTACAACATTTTGGCCGTTGCATCTTTAAGGATGTAAACTATGTCTACTTCCTCTAATTGTAAAGAACTTAAAAAACGGTTAGAAAGTCCGTCTATAACCACTAGCGGACCATCATTTTGTCCACCTCTGGATCTTCCTCTTACACGCCCTAGCGTAAAGCCGGGAACCTGACCTTCTATGGCCGCTGATAGGCTTGGATATCCAGAGTGTAACAACTCATCACTTGTAATTACGTCTATGGCTCCTACAAGCCTATTCTCGGACACTTTGGTGAACGGTAGCAACAGGGTGTCTTGTTTTGTGTTACGAATTCCATCTTGTGCCATGACATCATCTATGCAAAATAGACAAAGCAAAGCGCATGATAGTGTCAATATATATTGTTTCATAATTTATACTTGTTTATTGTTACCAACCAGGGTTTTGTTTAAATGATTCAAACATATTTACATACTTAATATCCAAGGGATACCAATAATGCTTGTCTTCAAAGACCCTTGGGACATCCAATTTTTTGTTGACATAGTTAAATGAGCCATCTGCATTTTTAGTTACACTGGCTTCGAAGATTCCTTCCGCCAACAAATCTTTGGCTGTGCGCCATCTGCGGATATCTCTCCATCGACGGAACTCTCCATAGAATTCTACCGCCCATTCATTTCTTACCCTTTCTCTAAAGATTGACTTATCTGTTAAGAATTCAGAACGAACATCTGGCATTCCTATCCTGTTGCGTATCTTGTTCATTGCTTGGCTAGCTGTTGTTACATCAATACCGGCGGAAACGGCTTCTGGTATATTCGTGGAAGGACCATATACTTCATTGCCCAACTCCGCCAAACCTAGATACATATCTGCTAAACGGATAAGCGGAAAAATTCGGTAATAGTTCTGGGCCCACTTATTATCATATTTGTTATATCCCAATTTTCTCCATTTTCCTGCGTCAAAATAACCTGTGTAAACAAGACTTTTGCCTCTATAATACTTATAGTGCCAACCTTCGTCTCCAGGATTTGACCAAGCTTGATTTTCATAAGTAGAGTTATTTCCTCCACCTGGGTCTGCTAGGTACATTTCATCACCCGGGCAGTAAATGAACGAACGTAAACGGGGGTCTCTGTTATCATAAGGGTTGTTAGGATCGAACGATGGATCGGCCGAAGAGAAATTTTCTACGGGATATCCGTTTATGGTCTCGAATTTATCTACTGCGTTTTGCGTAGGAACGTTGAATACGGCCCACCCACCATCATGTTGAGGAAGGAACCATCCTACTCCGGAGTTGCTCCGGTTCATAGGTAAATTCCAGTTGTCCGAGTTTGTTGGGACAGGTTGAAATAGGGCTTCATCACTAATAGCTCTATCTTGCGACATCCAATTCTCCATATAGCTATCCTTGTCGTAAAGTTTATATCGGGTAGCTCCACTATTGACCAGCTTAAGCGCGTTTACCATTGCTGTAATTCCCTTTTTTGCATATGTTTCGTCGTATGAGTCTTGTCCAAAGGGTAAAGCATCTCCATTGGTGTTCATTAAAGGACTTGCTGCATACATGTAGGCCATAGCTTCAATGGCATAGGCAGAAGCCTTGGTTAAGCGACCAATATCTAAAGGGTCTTTCCATTTATTCGGTAAATATTTAACTGCATCTTGACAATCAGCGGCAATAAGATCTGCACATTGCTGAAATGTTGGTTTTATGTGATCAAAATTGAATTCTGTAGAGAATGTCTTACGCTCTCCACCCGTAGTGTCTATTAATGTTATACCTCCATAACGCCTAACTACTTCGAACATATGCCATGCCCTAAGTGCATGTGCTTGGCCAAGTAATTGATTTTTTAATTCTGTTGGAGAGGCACCTACTTCAGCGGGAAAATCGGTAAGCTTCTCAATGTTTTCAATTGCTAGTCCCATAGCTCTAATTGCCTTTAGGGATTTGCCGGCAGGAGAGTTGTAATATGGGTCAGACCCGTAGCTGGTTTCTGAGTTGAAATTCATACCAAAATCTCTCCAGTTAGCGTCTTGCCATAGGCCTTGGTTAATGGATTTATAAACGGGCATATCTGTTTTTACGGCTTGTTGCTCATCTCCCATAGCGCCAACATAGGCTCCCCAATTAGATGAAGTAGCCACATAATTCATAACTAGCCAGTTGGCCCTATCTACAGCCCCTTTGTAGTTGTAGTATTCTGAATAGACAACCTCTGCGTCAATGCCCATTTCTGGATCTGCATCCAAATAATCCTCACAGGAAACTAGCCCCAGAGAGAATGTTAATAATACAATTAGTATTGTAGTATATTTTTTCATGTTTATCATATTTTAAAATGAAACCCTTAAGCCTACATTATATCTTTTTGTAATGGGGTAGACCTCTAATCTATTGGCTTCGGGGTCGAACGACCTCGGAAGATATTGCCAAGTGTATAGGTTATTTCCATTTATATAGAATTCAAAATTGTCAAAGGCGCCGACCTTCTCTAGCAGTTTTTTAGGTAAACTATATTTGAGTTCAACATTCCTAAGCCTTACAAATGTGCTATTCCTATAAGAATAGTTACTACTTTCTTTATAATGATCAGTTTCTGAAGTGTGTAGTACCGGTACATCCGTATCTGTGTTATTTGGTGTCCACGCATCTTTTTGTTCATTGTTCTTAAGCATGAACCCAAGACTGGAATTGGTGTTGTATGCGTATAAGAAGTTAGCGGATAATTGCTTGGATATACCATACATTCCATTGAACATAGTGGTTAGGCTCCAGTTTTTGTAACCAAGACCAAATGAAAAAGCAAAGGATTTAGTGGCATAAGAAGGGTCTCCAATAGAAACTTGGTCGTTCTGGTCAATAATACCATCTGCGTTATAATCGTTGTATGTGAGGTCCCCGGGTATATATCCTCCAGGAAGTAGTGCCGAAGGAGTATAGGCGTAAGCGTCGTCCCAGTTTTGTGCCAATCCGGTACCCAACATTCCTTTGGTCCAACCTATAGGTTTGCCAGCTTCTTTTTGGTAGTCAGGGGTAGGAGTAGGGTCGTCTCTTTCTACAATTCTGTTCTCCGTAATGGAAAGATTTCCCTTAAGCCAGTAAGAGAAACTATTATCAAAACTATCGTCCCACTGCAATTCAATATCTACCCCATGGTTTTTGGTTCTTCCTATATTTCCATAAGGGTTTGCGTTTCCGTACCAATTAGGAATAGTTCTTCTTTGCATTAAGATACCCTCACGATCTTCTTTAAAAAGATCTACAGTTGTTCTTAGTCTACTGCGCAATACGTTAAATTCAAAACCTAAATTTTGTTTAATTGCCGTTTCCCAAGAGACATCCTGTACCGGTGGGTCATCCTCCGAATAAATATAAAGTCCATCTGCATTTTGGTTTCCAGTAATGTTTGGGATATAACCATATGCCATTCTAATTTGATTGCTGGAGTAGGAGCTGAGGTAGGCAAACCTGTTGTTTCCCAAACCTTTGTCTGAACCTATTTTTCCGTAAGAATATCTGATTTTGAAGAAATTTATGAACGACAGCTTATCTTGAACGAAATTCTCTTCTGTCAAAACCCAGCCAAGAGCCAAAGAGGGGAAAAAACCAAAACGTTTACCAGGGGCAAAGTTTTCGTTACCATTATAAGCTCCGTTGGATTCAAAAAGGTACTTGTTTTTATAACCATATGTAACACGGCCTACCCATCCCTCTTCGAAATGAGGAAAGCTAGCACCGTATTTGTCTTTTCGGCGTTGAAATAGACCTAAAGCACTAACTTTATGGTCTCCAAAAGTTTGGTTGTAATTAACGTTCAGTTCATAATATATACTGCTATTGTAACCATCTATATTTTCATTGCCCAATCTTGCGGGGTTCTCAAAATCATCTAGGGTAATTGGTTCTTGAACAACATTTCCGTTGTTATCTAAATTTGGATTATAACCATCCGATGAAGGAACGTAGTAGTAAATTGGAGCATCGTTCCATCTTTTACTAACTTCGGATAGATAGTTCCTATAATAATTATAGGATAGTTTTCCCGATACATAGACGTTATCGTTCAAATCTTGTTTTAAGATAAAATCGGTATAGAGACGATTGCTCTTTTTGCCATATGAGCCTTCCCGTTCCATCATTCCCAAGTAGTTCACATTAATAGAGTTGTTATAATCATAGCCTAACCTACCGTTCTCGTATACCGCCGGGGCATTAATAAGCGCTGTAGAATACATGCGCTGCATAATTGTGCCGCCACTGCCTGCAATACCTCCGTTTGTGTTTTTTGTATTAAAGTTTCCGTTCCAGTTGGTCATGTCACCGGAAAGCTTGACACTGAACAATGTAGATTTTGAGAAGTTAAAATCTAAGTTGGTTCTATAATTAAAACGATGTTGATATGTACGAGGGTCGAATTCCGGTTGTTTTTGTAAATCAAAAATATCCCCGTCATAATTATAGCCGAATGATGTAAAATATTTTACACGTTCGTTACCTCCACTAATATTAAGATTGTATTGGTGGGTATAACCTGTTTTCATCAACGAGTTGATAAAGGAGGTATATTGGTAGTATGGGTTATCTGCATACGCTGGGTCCCTCCATCTATCGATATAAAATTGAGGTACAAGCTTATCGTAATTACCATCATTCTGTTGGGCAAGATTAAAGTATTCCAGATTGGTAGCATAATCGGCCGCATAATCTGTATCTATCGTTGGTGATTTCATGCCGAAGTTTGCCGTAAACTGTATTTGTGGTTTTCCAATACGACCTTGTTTGGTGGTAATAAGTATAACCCCATTTGCTGCCTTAACCCCATAAACAGCGGTGGCCGAAGCATCCTTTAATACTGAAATCGACTCGATTTCGTTTGGATCAAGGTTATTAAAATCACGCTCTACACCATCCACCATATAAAGAGGAGAACTATCGGTCCAAGAGGAGCGACCCCTAATTAGAATGTTGGCTGCTGTAGAACCTGGTTGGCCTGCGGCCTGCATGGTTGTGACACCCGGAAGAAGTCCTGTTAACGCTTCGGAAATGGTGGTTACACTTCCTGCTTTTAAAAGCTCTTCTCCTTTTGCTTGGGTAATGGAACCAACTACTGTTTCCTTTTTTTGGCTTCCATAGCCAACCACCACCACGTCTGACAGTTGTTCTGCGTTGCTTTCCATGTTTACATTAATGGTAGTCTGCGCTGCTACCGGTATTTCTACCGTTTTAAAGCCTATGTAGCTGAATAATAATATAGCGGATTGGTCATTCTCTAATTGTATTGAAAAATTGCCGTCTATATCGGAAACGACTCCGTTGAAGGTTCCTTTTTCAATAATATTAACACCCGGAAGTTCTATGCCATCCGAGTCTTTGGTGGTTCCGGTAACTGTTTTAGTTTGTGCGTTGACAGATAGGCTTGCTATGCACAACAAAAACAGGAGTAAGCGAGGACAATTATTGCTGAACTTAATTTTCCATTTTTTATTCATCATAATTATGTTTAGCATAAATTTTAGGTTAGCGTATTTACCATATATGTCCTGGGAAGTATCGCATTGATGCTAATGGTCATAAGCATGCCTTTCTTTGTCCACATATTTCGGACGATTGGTTTCAGAAATAGAATAATCACATGGCTCGTAACAGTTTTCGGAAAAAGAAAAAAAGGTTGGATTTTCTTGATAAAAAGTAAATTGAATCTCATATATATGTGGTTAAAATTGGTATTGCAAAAGATGTAATTTTATGTTAATTAAATTGCTTCATATGGGTTTATGGACGTAACATATGGTCATAAATATTAAAATGTGTTAATATTTTGCGCATATGATATTTTTGAAATCTATATTTTTTTAAATAGATAATTTAAGGGGTGTTTTCTGGTAATTTCATATTGTTTAAGATGTTTCTGATCATCTTAAATCATTGCAGGAATGAACAGGGATATACATAGTAATCCCTGTAGGAAATTTTATTGTATTGAGAAAAAGTGCTTAATAAATGATACGGTAAAGTCCTCTTTTAAGTGAGCTTATTTTACTCTGCGGGTAAAGACTTCTGTATACCGCAATTTAATGTCTCAGATATGGAGTCGATATGGTTTTGAGCTTCATCAATAGTCATATTTTTGAAAAAAACGAACCTGTCAATTTGTAGGCCATGAGAGCGACCACCAATGTTTAAAGTATACTCACCAGCCTCAGGAAAATTCCCTGTTAACCAGCCATGACCCGCGCTATGTATTTCTGCTACGCCATTAAGTGTGAAACTGTCATCGCTTCGACCATAATATTTTTCAAAATGGTTGAGTTGTAGGTCTTTGGCATATCCAATATTTTCTGATAAGTAAATCCATATATCATTTCCCTTGTCAGTACCACGGTGTCCTTTTGGTTGTCGCATTGTCCACTTTATGGTGTAAGCCCCTGGATTAGTTATTTTGAAAGTAAATGAAATAACGTTGTTCATATTTACCTTGGGGTATGAATTATCCCCGTCAAAATAAATATATGCCCCACCTGAAGCTCGTTCGGTATCTTTTCCAAGTTTCCAAGCTCCCTTTAAGTCAAAGCGTTCGGCCTCAAAAACAAGAAGGCCATCTTTTTCTTCAACATTGCAATTAGAAGCACATTTAAAGGAAATAGACCTCCACCTTCCACGAGCAAAAGCGTAAGCATCACCTTCGGGGATTTTACCGTTGGAATGGGTATTGGACTCAATTTGAATAACATCGCCTGTTTTTACGGACACATTCTCAAAAGTTTTAGAGTAGGGAGCCATATCCGGACTGTTTGCTGGATTTTGGAATTCACCAATTAATACATCGTTAACCTTAAGTCGGTAGGTACTTTCGCCGTCTTCTTCCGTCAAAGTGGTAAGAGTAATGTCGTAAGTTCCGCTGTTTCCTTCAAATATCTTCTGCGTTGCTCCAAATTTATTTTTGTGGGTAACCGCGTCAATTGCTACTGCGTTTCTAGAGTGATATTTGTAGGGTTTTACAAAAGAGTCTACTTGTGATATTTCAAAATCCTTAATACCTACAAACTTAGCATCGTCACACTTGGGAAGTGGGGAAATACCATTTCCAATAAACTTTTCCAGTTTTTTAGGATTTCCATCTTCATCACCCAAAAGCAAGTACCAAACCATACCGGCGTCAGATATATCTGCTCCTTTATTTTGGGGATGAAATTGAGTTCTACTAAACAGCCATTTGATGTCTGGGTCCGAATGGTCCCTCATCCAGTGATATGGAGAGAAATCTGTATTGGAGCACCATAGTTTGCTAGGGTCTTCACACGCATTTTGATCCTTTATTTTTTTATACTTGATAAGATTTCCGCTTAATGCTATAGTTTCTTTCATGGTATGATGCGCATTTCTGCGCAAGTGATTGTCATTGTAGCCACTATGGGAAATAACGTATACATTTCCTAAAGCTTCTTTATTGCCGTCATCTACAATCTTCTCTACTGCCCTGTAGAAAAATTCAGATGGTCCCATATGAACAAAATACAAAGGATCTTTGGCTGTGGATTTCTTAATCTCATTTGCCAAATGGTCAATTGCTGCGTTATTGTTTTCCGGAACGTCAAAAAACCGTGTGGAATCAAAATTCCAACGTTCTATGGCACCGTTTACCCCGTCGGCCATATAGTTCGTTTCTGTGGTATGTGCAGTTGCGGCAATAAAATTGTTGTATGAGAAGTGAACCAATTTGTCTTGTAATCCTAGCTTTGCAATTATGGCCAAAGCCGCAGGAGTGCCAGCCCAGTCATCAGGGTCGGCACGTGGCCATTTTGCTTCGGGGTGGTTATCTGGCTGATTGTTTCCGTCTGCACTAATAGCAATACGGTTGTTGTTATAACCTAGACTTTGGGCGGTCATTAGATTTGTTGATATAAAAACTAAGACAAGGAGAGTTAAAAGGAGTTTGGAGTACATTATTTTTTTTTATGGTTAATTATTTTTCCTCTCTATATAATCTTGAAGGATTCATAGAAATATTCTTCGTTTTAATTGCTGGATCTTTAAGCAAATGGGATTATAGTAGCACAGATGAGTGTTATGCAATGTAAGCCGAAGTGAGATATTTAATGATAAAAAATACAGTAAGGAAACTGTAGAGGATACTGTGTCTTTAACTGTTAACGAGTATTTTTAGAATGTTGATAATTAGACATTTAAGTATTTTTTTAACACTCTTGTATAAAAGTAAAGACATTAGGTTAATTCAAAACAAAGAGTATATTTGAGTGATATGATAACCGAAGCAGACCAAAAAATTATAAAAAAAGCCCTCGATGATTTATGTGCTCATCCAATTTTCACTAATTCTTTAGTATATAAACAATTACTGAATTACCTAATTGAAAAGGCGATAGAGAAAAAGGATATTAAGGAATTTACCATTGGAACCGAACTTTTTGGTAAAAACTATTTAGATGACAAAAATGACGGAACGGTACGCACACACATGTATAAACTTCGTAAAAAATTAGCAGCGTATTATTCTAATGAGAATTTGCAGCATGAAATAATATTTGAAGTTAAAAAGGGACAATACAATTTGGATTTTGTTTCTCCAAAAGAATATTTTAAGCATACCAGATACGCTGAGTTCCGTATTTCCTTGCAATCGCTAAAAATTATAGGGTTGATTCTGTTTTTAGCTTTGGTTAGTACATTGGGCTTGTGTGTTTACTCTAATCGGCCACCCGATATTTGGAAAGCTTTTTTTGATAATAAGGACGAAAATTTGGTAATCATTTCGGATCAATACATGATGATGCATACAAATATCCAGGGAGAAAAACACCCGACGATGTATTCCGAAGTTAATAGTAATGAAGATTTTTTCGCTTTTAAAAAGAAGCATCCAGATAGAAAGCTGGAAGTGACAGATTTTACACTAGTTTCAAAAATGGCTCCCTATGGGATTAAGAGTTTGGATAACTGGTTTTTCGAATGGAACAGTGACTTTAAGCTTGAGTTGGAAAGTAATGTCACGCTGAACAATATTAAAGAAAATAACATCATTTTTATAGGTCAATTTAAGACTATGAATCTTTCTAAGTCGTTTTTTTTAAAAGATAGTAAAGTTTTTGCTACATATGGAGATGGATTTAAGGTTTTGAACAATGGAAAAGAGAAAATTTACAATACAAAACTTGAAAACGGTAAAAAAGTAGAGTATGCACTTGTTTCCTTTTCAACATTAAGCCCCAACAAGGATGCCCTATTTTTTGTATCCAATAACGATATTGGGGTCATGGCTACATTACACTTGTTTACCGACCAAAAATGGCTTAAAGAACTAACAGCAAAACTTCCCGAAAAACGAAGTAAGTTTAATGCTCTATTTGAAGTTAGTGGCATGCAAAGAACCCAAATGAGTTGTGAATTATTAGAGCTGGAAATAGTAAAAGAATAAGTAAAAGCTGATAATTCTAAGTGTCATAAGCGTGGTCTGGAGATTCATATTTCTAAGGAAACATGACTGGCTAGTATGTTTTCCATAGTTTATAAACTTAATTTTCATGATAATTAAGTTTGCTTAAGTTTCAAATTCATTAAAATATAAAAGTAAGTAATGAAAAAGATAACCTTGTTGGTACTTGTAATAATTGCTTTTTGCTTCGGAGTGAAGGCACAGGATAGACCAAATATAGTAGTGGTTTTAGCTGATGATATTGGTGTAGGAGATATCTCTTATTATAGAAAAATACATTCTGAGACTATTATAGTAGAAACACCAATGTTGGATCAACTGGCAAAAGAAGGTATGATATTTACTGACGCACATTCGCCGGCAGCCTTATGTGCTCCAACCCGTTATGCTATTATGACGGGTTACAACTGTTACCGAAGTTATGCTCCTTGGGGGGTGTGGGGTTCCTTTCAGCCCTCGCCAATAGAAATGAATCAAATGACATTGGGTAAAGTGATGAAAAATGCCGGCTATAATACCGCATTTTTCGGAAAATGGGGTTTCGGTATGGATTTCTACAGCAAACATGATGGGACAAAAATATACAGGGCTCCACGTTCAAAAATGGAACTAGATGTAGATATTCGACAAATAGCAGGAAGAGGCCCGTTTGAAAATGGCTTTGATTACAGCGTTACATTTCCTGCGGGAATTCAAGATGTGCCTTATGCTATATATGAGAACGAACAATGGATGCCCTTAAGAGAAGGTTCTAAAATAGATATAATCACTCAAGAAAAAATGAATAAGCTTGGTGTAAAACTTGATAAAGAAGAAGGTTTGGGTGATTCAGGTTGGAATCCCCACCATATGGGGCCTTTACTGGTAAACAAAGCAGTGGATTATATTGATAATAGCGACGGAAAATCTCCGTTCTTCATTTACTATTGCTCACTTGCTGTACATCTGCCCCATACTCCAGCAGATGAATTGAACAACAGAAAGGTAGCAAACACAACACCTTCTTATCATCTGGATATGGTTAAAGAGCTGGATGTTCAGATGGAGATGATAGTTCAAGCTTTAAAAAGGAAGGGCATTTATGATAATACAGTTATAATATTTACTTCGGATAATGGAGGATTGCAGAGAAAAGAAACCATTCAATCCGGACATAAATCCAATGATATTTACAGAGGTGGAAAAAACTCCGCCTATGAAGGAGGCCATAGAGTACCTTTTATTGCTTCATGGCCGGGAAAAATAAAGCCTAAATCTGTTTCTACCGTTCCAATTCTAGGTTTGGATATTTTAGCCACAATAGCAGACATATCAAACCAAAACCTGGAGGAAGCCCAAGTAAAGGACTCAGCTAGTTTATTGCCTATTTTGCTAGGGGATAGTGGGGAAAATGTGCATCCTTTTATAGTAACTCAATCTGGAACAGGTAAGGAAGGGATTATTATCAAGAACGGTTGGAAATTGATTGTTGATTTTGATAAAAAAGATAAAACGGACGAAATTAGAAGCCCTTCTGCACTTTTTAATTTGACCACTAACATAGAAGAGAAAAAAGATTTAAACCTAATTGCTGATCCAAAATATAAAACTAAGGTTGAAGAGTTATTTAAAATCTATAATCAAGCACGAGACAACGGTTTGAAAACTAAAATTTAAATCTGCATTTAACTTAGGTTCGTAAGGAATAAATGGAATAAGTAGAAAACAAGCGGGATTTATAACCCACTTGTTTATTCTACTTTTAAACAGTTCGGTTTTAAGGGAAGCTTACAATTTGTTCCAGGTCTGACTTGGTATACATTCTGCTCATACGAATTGCTTTATTACAATAATTAATTTGAACAAAAACACAATTTATTATTGTTTCGTGTAACTTATATTTGTTTTAATCAAAAGAAATTTGCATGAAACTATAATTTCAAATAAAATCAAATGTTTTAGAGCATGTATATTTGCATCAAACAGCAATTTAGTTGCATGATGGATAAAATAAATTACAATCGGATTAAGGCTGTATTAGCCGAAAAGAACGTGTCAAGTAAAGATTTAGCTAAACACCTTAGTAAAACAGAATCTACTGTTTCTCGCTGGTGCACAAATGATGTTCAACCTTCTGTTGAAGCATTTTATCAAATTGCAAATTATTTGAATATTGACATCAGGGATCTTTTTGTTTCAACACTTGATAAATAGCTTATGGGAACTGTTGAAAAAAAGATACAAAACTTAAAAGACAAGCTAAATAAAGAGCTGAGTAAAGAAAATTCAGACAACAATTTAATCCTTTCTCTATCTCATGAAATTGCAGGTCTTGATAATGAAAATGTTAGATTTTCTATTGATGCTGGTGTAATAGATCGTTTAGGAAAAGAGTTAGTAGCACGACAAGAAACAGCAGTTTCAGAATTAGTAAAGAATTCTTATGATGCTGATGCAACAGAAGTAAATCTTACTTTCTTTGATTCAGATATTAAAGGAGGTACTCTTCAGATTGATGATAATGGAGAAGGAATGAACCGTGAAGAATTGATTGACGGTTTTATGAGGATTTCCTCTACTAGCAAAATACATAATCCAGTCTCAAAAAAGTATAACAGAACTAGAGCAGGGAAAAAGGGAATTGGGAGATTTGCAGTTCAACGATTAGGTAAAAAATTATCAATAATTACACAAAAAAAGGATTTAGATTTCGGCTTAAAACTGTCTATAGATTGGGACGATTATAAACAGGATCTAAATCTTCTTTCTATTTCTAATACACTTGAGGTTATTCCTAAAGAAAAAGAAAATGGTACCACTTTAATAATTGAAGATTTAAGAGATAAATGGTCGACAGCATCTATAAAAAGAATTTATAGATATGTCACGGATATTATACAACCTTATACACTTACCGAGAGAAAACAAGATGAAGATGATAATAGGATAAAAGAGACAGAAGATCCTGGGTTTATTTCTACTTTTCATAAATCAACAAATAATGTAACTACAAAAATTGCTGACGAAAAAACTGAAATTTTCAAATACTCAGTTGCAAAAATAGAAGGCTGGATAGACTCTAAGGGGCAAGGTGTTTACACAATAGAAAGTGATCGATTGGGTATTAATGAAATAGGTAATATTGGAATTAATCCAGATGACGAAAAAGCACCGTTTGAGAAACTAAATGAGATTAAATTCAGTGCTTATTACTTTTTGCTTGATTCCGAATTTATACCAAAAATGCATAGTGGTAATGTGAGGAAGTTTTTAAGAAACCAAGGAAGTGTTAGGTTGTATAGAAATGGATTTAGGGTTCTACCTTATGGAGAACCTGGTGATGATTGGTTAAAACTGGATGCTTCTCTTAGAACGAGAAGTATTTTACCTTCACATGGTAATAACAATTTTTATGGTTTAGTAGAAATGTTGGACAAGGATGATCATTTCGTTGAGACTTCTAGTAGAGAGGGATTAGCTGATTCAGAAGAATTAAGGCAACTACAGAATTTTATTTATAGAGTTTTATTAACAGGTGTTATTAAGGTTGCTGAAGTAAGAAATATCAAGATAACTACCAGTCAACAAAAAGATGATGAGGGCAATTGGGAATCTACAGATTTAAGAATAAAGAATATTTTTAAAACGATAGAAGAGTTAGACCAAGAATTAGAGGATGACACCTTAGAAAATAAGAGTAAAAGAAAAAAACGTGTTAGACGCATAAAAGAAGATTTACAGGAACTACAAGAAATTCAAACATCAGAAAAAACTAAAATGATTAAAGAGCGAGCTATGCTGAGAGTTCTTAGTAGTGTTGGTCTTTCTATTGCACAGTTTATTCACGAAATTAAGTACTATATGGTAAGCATTAGAAGTGACATTGATTTTCTTACGGAAAATTTAAAATCTGATAGTGTTGCTTTAGAAAGAACTCTTATACTAAAAGGTAATTTTTCTACATTTCATACTTATACTTCTTATTTTGATGACGTAATTTCTAAAAACATATCTGTAGAGTTGGAACCTCTAAATATGGAAGAAGTTGTAAATGACTTTTTAAACTCTATTAATCTAGAAGCTCAAAGGTCTGGAATTCAATTTATGGAGCCGGAAGTGCCTATCTATCGCGTTTATTCAAAACCAATGCATCGCTCAGAATGGGCTTCAATTCTATTCAATTTTTATACAAATTCGAAAAAAGCGATAAAGAGGGCTAATTCTGAAGGGAAAATATTAATAGAAATTGGGGAAGAAGAAAATATGATTTTTCTTGAATTCTCAGACAATGGTGACGGTATATCCAAAGAAATCGAAGACAAAATATTTGACGAATTTTTCACAACTACTTCAGCTCAAAGTTATGAATCACTGGAAACAGCTAATGAGATTTTAGGGACAGGACTGGGCTTAAAGATTGTGAAAGATATTATTAAAAGTTATCGGGGTAATATATCCGTAGTTTCTCCAAAAGACGATTTTTCAACTACAATTAGAGTGGAAATTCCAATAGCAACAGAAAAAGATAAGAAAGAATATGGCTTATAAGTTATTATACATAGAGGATGAAGACTCAAGTTCTATAGTAGCAAATCTAGAAAAAAATGGAAATTTCATAGTTGAGACATGGAGTCCAGACAGTTTAGAGGAACTAGGGGGGAAGATTAAAGGAATGGATTTGTTAATTATGGATTTTAGACTAACCCATAGTAAGACTATTGTTGATGGTCCAGCATTTGCGCAAGCTTTAAGGACAAAGAATTCTACTATTCATATGAATATACCTATGTTTCTTTTTTCTGTTGAAAATAACATAACTGATTATTACAAAGATTACACAAGTCAAGATTTATTTGATTTTTCAGTACCTAAGGGAGAATACTTACTTCACTCTGATAAGTATAATGATAGAATAATCTCTGTGATTGAAGGCTATAAATGTATAATTGAATCAAAAAATGACTTGAAATTGATTTTAGATATTAGTGAGGATTTTAAGAACGATAATTTGGACTATCGTATTGAATTCAGCTTATCTAAAAAACTTTTTTCCGAAGACGTTTATGCATTCTCAAGTTTCATTCACCATAATATTATTAGGTCAGTCGGTGTTCTTATAGGTCCTGATATGCTTTCAGCTAGGTTAGGAGTTTCGCAAGAATCTGATGATTGGCCAGAATTGTTAAGTAAGCTTGAAAATATAAAGTATACTGGAATTTTCTCTAAAGTTTATGATAGATGGTGGGCGGATAGCATTTCTGAATGGTTTAAAAGTTTAGATGAACAAAAAAGATCACTAAGAAGACTAACCGCAGAAGATCGCGTTACTTCTATTAAGAAAATTACAGGTTTACAGAAGTTAATACCCCTTGAAAAAATTCAAAAATCAAACTATTCTGCTATTAGTTCAAAATTTTGGACTATTTGTAAAGAGACGAAAATGCCTATTGATTATATAGATGGTTACGAGCTTTACGATAGAGACCTGTTTGTTTGGCAAGAACCTGAATATATCAGTTTTTTAGGTAAATCTTCGAAGCGATATAGTAAGTATATTAAACCAAATGATCAGCAAAAAATCGCGGCATTAGAAACTAAATTGAAAGAGGATGTGGGGAATAAGTAACTTCTTAGCGGATTTAAAAATTCTTAACCGAAAAGTTAGGCTGTATGATATTCCCATCCAGTCTAAAGAATTAATAGAACTTGAGTCCGAATTCGAATGCAGAAATAATGAGGATATATCTCATGTCATAAAAGAAGTTGAATTCACGTTAGACGAATGTGTGTCTGGAACAATCCCGGCAGAAATTGCGTATTTCACATTCTACATGAGTTTAAATTTTATTCCCAATTATAATTTGGACTTTGATAATCAAGATCCTTTTCATAACGATAAAATTAATTATAGAAATAATGACATAGATTCTTATACTTTTCAATTAGAAATTGTCGCTATGAATCGGGATAGTGATGAATTTTATAATTGTTGGCATTTAGATAGGCATATTACTGGAGGAGATTTAAGTAAAGTAATACATCCCTTCTACCATTTTCAAAACGGTGGAAACAGAATGGAAAAGTATAATAATGATATTAAACTTGCAGTATTTACTAGTGCACCTAGGCTACCACACCCACCCATGGATTTGTTTCTTGCATTTCATTTCGTAATTACAAATTTCTACAATAAAAATTCTTTTTCAAATATTGCAAATTTATTGAATGATGATGAATATATAGAAATTATTGAGAATGCTCAAAAAAGAATGTGGAAGCCTTATTATGCGGCATTTAATGGTGGCGCTCACACCGACTATTCGATCCCTAACATTACTCCTTTATATACTGTTCATTAATGAAGAAGGAAATACATAAATATCTAAAAACATATTCTTATGATGTTTTCAAAATAGACAAACTAATAGTTTCGTCCTTTTTGTATTCCAATGATATTATTGCTGTTAATAATAAACTTATTTCTAGTTATTTAATCTCGAAAGAAGATGAAGATTATGAAAGTGTAGAGGCTATTTTACAAATCAATCCTACCATTAGCTTTGAAAGTTTAGTCGAATTATTTGAATTTGTTATTTCGCCGAAAGAAAAGATTGTAACTGGGGCTATTTATACACCTAATTATATTAGAGAATACATTCTTGAGAACACACTTTCTAATTTTGAAAATGTTGATGAAATAACCATTTGCGATCCCGCTTGTGGTTGTGCAGGTTTTTTATCTAATGCCGCAAAGAAAATCAAGCGTATTACAAATAAAACATATTTTAATATATTCAAAACCAATATTTTTGGCTTAGATATTCAAGAATACTCTGTTAGAAGATCAGAACTTTTACTTTCCTTATTATCAATTATAGAAGGAGAGGATAATGAAATATTTGAATTCAATTTATTCAATGGTAATGCCCTAAACTTCCAATGGAATGAGAGTATTCTTGACTTTAAAGGATTTGATATTATTGTTGGGAATCCCCCATATGTTTGCTCTCGAAATATAGATGAAGAAACGAAAGAATATTTAAAGTTATGGGATGTTTGCTCCTCAGGACATCCAGATTTATACATTCCATTTTTTGAAATAGGGTTATCTATTCTTAAACCTAAAGGTTATTTAGGATATATCACTATGAATACTTTTTTTAAAAGCATAAATGGTAGAGCATTAAGAGAGTATTTCCAAAATAACAAAAACGAATTTAAATTAATTGATTTTGGAGGTCAACAAGTCTTTTATTCAAAATCGACCTATACTTGTTTATGTTTGATAAAAAAAACAAAATCAGAATTCTTGGAATATTCAAAATTGGATATACCTACTAACCTTGGCTCCTCAAAAATAAAATTTAACAAAATCCCTTATAGTTCATTAGGTAGTTTGAATGGGTGGAATCTTCAAGAAATGGAGATCCTTAATAAAATTGAATCAATTGGCACTCCTTTAGGCGAAAAATTCAAAACTAGAAATGGAATTGCAACTTTAAAAAATGACATCTTTATTTTTGATCCTATTGAAGAAGATGATAAATATTTCTACTTGCAAAACGGTAGCGTGTATCCAATTGAAAAAGATATTTGTAACGAAATTATCAACCCTAATAAGCTAACTAAAATTAATTCTATTGAACATTTAAAGAAGAAGATAATCTTCCCATATTATCATGAAAGCGATAATGTTAAACTGATTAAAGAGGATACTTTCAAAAAAGATTTTCCAAAAGCTTATAAATACTTAAGCACAAAAAAAAACATCCTAGCCAAGAGAGATAAAGGAAATGGAAAATATGAAAACTGGTTCGCTTATGGAAGAAATCAATCATTGGAAAAATTAAAACACAAGTTATTTTTTCCTCATATAACGCCAAAAACGCCAAATTTTGTAGAAAGTCTTGATGAAAACCTATTGTTTTACAATGGTCTTGCACTTATCGGTGAGAATGAAAGGGACTTATTGTTTATGAAAAAAATATTAGGTTCAAGACTCTTTTGGTTTTACATAATCAATTCAAGTAAGCCTTATGGTTCTGGATACTTTTCATTGAGCAGAAACTACATTAAAAGATTTGGTATTTATGATTTTTCTGAAGAAGAAATAGATCAACTGATTAATGAAGAAAATCAAGAGAAATTAGATCATTTTATTGAATCTAGTTATGGAATTAAGAACCTATTTGAATAGATATGAAACTAAACAATCAAGATTATAATCTGATACTTGAATCACTTGAGTACACAAGATTCAATTATGAGAACTCAGACAAACATCCAACATATGAGTTCAAACTGTAGCCTTCCCTAAATGTAGCCTTACCCTTTTTAGGACATCGCTAAATTCATAAAAATATCATTTTTAGGGAAGGCTACAAAAAGGGTAAGGCTACATTATGATATCATATTTTCAACAAACGTTTTGGTGTGTTGAATAATTTTATGTTTAAGTCCGGTAAAATTGAGGTTTGCAATATGGTGAGTAGTGCATTTTACAATCCAGAAAGGTAACATAATAAACTCCATAAGTGTGGTGAATAGGTGTGGTTCTATTTAAACATACGGCATTATTTATAAAAAAGATGTGGTTTTCTACTGTATCATGACATAAGTTACCGTCTGTTTAATCCATCAATTTAATAGTTTATTAAGGGTTCATGAATTCTGTAATTTGTTTCATGGTAAGTATAGGGTTTGCACCTTCACTTTTTGCCACCATTGCGCCAACAGCACAACCAAAGTTGATTGCCTGTTGCGGTCCGTTCCCATTAAATAATTTGAATAATACAGATGCCAAAAAGGAATCTCCTGACCCAACCGTATCAAGTACTTTTATCCTATATCCGCTATTATAATAAAAAACCTTTTGGTGATATAGGACAGCCCCATAAGCACCCTTGGTTACACAAATAGTTTCCGTATTCGTAGTTACAGAAATGTATGTTATGGTCTGCTCCATAGAATTGTACCTGGATCCAAGATTAGCAGCAATCTCAAACAATTCTTCATCATTAAATTTTATAAAGTTAGCTTGTAACATTAATTCTGCAACGAGTTCATTTGTATAATGAGGGGCTCTTAGATTAACATCAAACACTTTATACGAAACTATTTTAAGCAATTCCCTCAATGTTGAAAGCGAGGTTTTATCTCTGCTCGCTAAGCAACCATATATGAAGAAGTCCGTTTTTTTGATATAATTTATATCTTCTGATTTAAGAGAAATTTTGTCCCATGCAACAGGATAAGCTATATCGTAAGAAGCAACTCCCTTATCATTTAAAACTACATTGACACGTCCTGTTTCGTACTTCGGGTTGATTTCAATTCCATTAGTATTTACGTCATACTTTTTTAGATAACTAATTATTTTTTTTCCAAATTCGTCTTTACCTATAGCACTTATTAAATAGGAGTCGATGCCATATGATTGCAGACGTAACGATACGTTTAAAGGTGCACCTCCAATTTTTGAATGAGTTGGGAATATATCGAACAGAACTTCACCGAAACAAATTGCTTTAATTTTTTTCATTTTTTTACTTAAAAAAGCACGAAGTATTAATTCTCCGTGCTTTGATCAAACTAACTCAACGAACTCAACTTTTATTAATAACCAGGATTTTGCTCATAGAGCCCTCCAGTAAAATCTATTTCTCTTTGTGGAATTGGATAGTATTCATCACGACCGGCTGTAAATTCAGCACTGGACAAGAAATCTCTTTTAGTTTTTTCTTCGGATAAATATGCGTTTAACACATCTGCGGCTTCTCCCCATCTTACCAAATCAAAAAAGCGAGGGCCCTCCATGCCAAATTCCAATCTTCTTTCAAATTTTAAAGCTTTCCAAGCGTAATCCTTATTAGGAAAAGAGGTGTATGGTTGAATATTATAAATATCGGTAGCTCCAGCATCTATTTGTCGTTGAGTACTTGCTGCAGCACGTGTCCTTACCTCATTGATTAAGGGTAGGGCTTCATCCCATCTGTCCAATTGTATTAAAGCTTCGGCCTTAAATAATAGAATGTCTGCATATCTAATGAAATCAACGTTTTTAGAAGTGCCAACAAATGGTCCTTCTTTAACATAACAAGAGCAATCTGGCGACTGTTGTTCTTTCATGTTGCCAAAATAGCCATAGACACCTGGGTCTCTAGCCCAGCTAAAGTTGTAAACCATATCACCTGCTTCATTCACGGTATTTCTATACTTAAAAGGGCGCCCTGGTACACCAACCGTATGATCTAATCTGGGGTCAACAGTTAATCCTGAAGCAGGGTTGACTATCCCATTTTCATTTACTGAATTCAAGATGTCTTCATCATTAAAAGTATCCAAAAGAGGAAGCCCATCTGCATCGGTTTTAAAAGCGTTTACCATGTTTTGACTCGCCAAATGAAAGCCACAACAGCCGTAAAGTGCGGAACCGTGGGGAGAGTTCAACCCCGTAACAAAACTTACCCTGCTAACTTTAGTACCGTCATTGATTGAAAACTGAGCAGCCCAAATAGATTCAGAACCATTGTCAAAACCATCTAAAAAGTTGTTTCCATAATCTGATTCTAAGCTGGCGGTAACCTCATTAGAATAATCTATAACTTCTTGTAATCTAGCAGCATTAATAGCAGTGACTTCGTGCTGGTCATTTTGTTCGTAGGCCTGATAAAGTCTTAATTTTGCTAAATAAGCTGCTGCGGCATTTCTATCAGCCCTTCCTACCTCATCTTGTGACTGAGGCAAGTTCTCATACGCAAAAATAAAATCTTCAGCTATTAGATTCCATAAGTCTTCATTAGGCAAATCGTTAGCTATCTGGGAAATTTCTTCCTGCGTAAGTCCTTCTTTAATAAAGGGTATTTTTTTAAAGAGCTGTTTTAGCATAAAATGTGAATGAGCTCTTAAAAAGCGGAGTTCTGCTTGCCTTAAGGTTTTGTCACCATATTCTGCATCTGGAATTTCATTGATAACTGATAGCGCAAAGTTGGCACGGGAAATAGCTTTGTAATAATTGGTCCATGTTCTAGGAGCCATCCAATCTCCATAATCAGGGATTGTTAAATTGTATTGTTCATAACGGTCAACCACATCGACGTCCCCACGTCCCCCTCCGCCCTTATAGGCATCATCGGAACGTACACTGCCATATACCCACTGGTGGGTTAGAGGGCCTACCATTTCATCATTTGCAATACCTGCGTAAGCAGCTACCACAAGAGATTCGGCATTTTCTGCCGTTGCAACGTTTTCATTAGATAGAACACCCTCTGGTTCATATTCTAAAAAGTCCTTTTCACAAGAGGTCGACATTAATAGGATCAGTATGCCGGCTATATATATACTATTTTTTTTCATGATTTTCATTTGTTAGAAGTTCAAATTAAGACCTAAGGATAGGACAGTTGGTACTGGAATAGTATTAACTGTTGTACGTTCCGGATCTGAGCCTATATAATCATTTGGAGTAAACCAAAAGAGGTTTTCTCCTTGGAAGTACACACGTAAAGATGTCATACCCCAAAGCTTACTTATAATGTCTTCTGGTAAAGAATAGCCTATTTGTAGGTTTCTTATTTTGAAGTATGAATTATCCCTATATAAATAATCAGATGTTCTTAAATCATTGAAAGCCAATGATAAAGAAGGGATGTCTGAACCGGTATTCGTAGGCGTCCAAGCATTAAGTACCCCTAGTCCGGCATTTTCTCTTCCTTGAGTATAGTTATTCCATTGAATGTAAGGGTCTTGGCCTATTCTTCCTGAAACGCCAGAGCCAAATACAGAAAAATCAAAGTTCTTGTATCCTAAATCTATTCGTACGCCGTATTCTAAATCAGGCAAAGTATTTCCGATAAAATCCCGGTCATCTGAATCTATTATATTGTCACCGTTTAAATCTTGAAACTTTAAGCCGCCAGGTCTTGCTCCGACTTGGGATGGACTAGAGTCAATGTCATCTTGACTTTGAAACAAGCCATCCGATTTATAACCAAAAATTGAAAATTGTGAATGACCCAAGATTGAGTTTTCAGCTGTTCCTGGAAACCCTGCTCTAACTTCTTCGGGAAGAAAAGTAATTTCATCTTTAAAAGCTCCAAAGTTTGTGGAAATTCCAAAAGAAAAACTGTTGTCGTACATTTTGGAATATGCTACAGAGAGTTCCCACCCTTTAGTCTCGGTTGTAGCTCCGTTTAAAACACGTTGTTGACCTTCTCCAATTACAGAGGCAATGGGTGGTGTAATCAAAATATCACTTGTTTCTCTAGTGAAATAATCAAAAGTACCTACTACGGCATTGTTGAACAGTCCAAAATCTATTCCGTAGTTAAATTCTTTGGTAGTTTCCCATTTTAATGAAGGGTTGGCGGCTTGAATGGAAACAAAGCCGGAGGGTAGAGTACCCGTATTATTTCCGCTTAGATCGTATGCGGTGCCCACATTATAGTATTGATTAAAAAAATCTGGGACGTATTGATCCTGGTTTGGGCCGTATCTAGATTCATAAAGTCCAAATCTAGCTAAGTCTCCTATAGATTGGTTACCTACTTGACCATACCCGGCTCTAAGCTTTAGATCAGATACGAAGCTTTCATCATTGAAAAAATCTTCTCTGCTTATTCTCCAGCCTAAAGTCGCTGCAGGAAAAACACCATACCGGTTTTCTTCGCCAAACCTTGAAGATCCATCTCTACGAACAGTTACTGAGGCTAAATATTTGTCACCAAAGGCATAGTTTAGTTTTCCAAATTGAGATAACAAACTGCTTCCACTTGTACTGCCTGTATTAGTTTTAGCTCCTGTTGCTGCGTCTAAGACAAAATAAGATTCTGTTTCAACCGCAAATCCATCGGCAACTGCATTTACCGATTTAAAGTTATTCTTTATAGATTCTGCACCAAGTAATAAACCGATGCGGTGATTGCCTATTTCCAAGTTGTAATTAAGGGTATTGGTAAAAACAACGCTTGTAAATTTATTGGTGTTAAGTATTAATCTATTATTGGCTCTATTTACGAATCCGTTTGACACCTTGGGTTCAATATCCTTATTTTCAAAATCATTATAATCGAGACCAATGCTGGTTCTAAATGTTAGATTATCAATTAATTTAAGTTCAGCAAAGACATTACCAAATATGTTAGTACGCTCAGTATTGTCCCATCTGTTTAAATATTGCATCAATACTGGGTTGTTACGATCGGAATAACCAGCACCCAGTGGTCCACCATAATTTCCGTTACTATCAAATAAAGGTATAGTAGGGGCTAGGCTAATAGCCAGTCCCGGTACTGGAGAACTACCTATATCTGTGGAAGCTAAGGTTTCATCTGATGTTGTGAAGGATGTATTGATACCAACTTTTAATTTATCGTTGAACAACTTAAAATTAGAATTTAACTTTCCAGAAAACCTTTCATACCCCGTATGTTTTAGAATACCGGTATTTTTTAGATGGCCCAGATTAAGTAAATGAAATGACTTATCGGTACCTCCAGATATTGAAATCTCATTGTTGTAAACATAGCCTGTTTCGTATGAGGCATCTTGCCAATCTGTATCACCTGCTGGTACATTGGTATCACCACCAACATAAGGTTGAAGAGTTACACTATTAAGCACTGGATTGTTGAAATCCCCATTCCAATCAAAATTATATATTTCACCATAACCACCAGTTGGATCGGCCCCATCATTTACCGAAGCTCTCCATAATGCCTCTCCCCTTTGTACGGAATTTAGCATATCGTAGCGCTGCTTTTTTTCTGATTGAACTGAAATATTCGAATTAATACTTACTCTATACTTTTCATCGCCACCAGCTTTGGTACTGTTTTTTGTTGTGACGATAATAACTCCGTTACCCGCTCTAGAACCATAAATTGACGATGCCGAGGCATCTTTTAATACTTGTACAGATTCTATTGCGCTAGGGTTGATTCCGGAAAACACCTCTTGTCTTACAGTTGGTACTCCGTCAATAACATACAGTGGGTCGTTGTTACCCAAAGTTGTTACTCCTCGAATCAAAATACGGCTACTGGTGCCGTTTGGGTTTCCTGATTTTTCTACAAAAAGCCCTGGAACCCTACCCTGTAGTGCTTGCATGGCATTACCGGAGCTCATACTTTGCCCTTCTACGGGAGCAAGTTCAACTACGGTAACTGCACCAGTTAAATCAGCTTTACGCTCAGTAGTATAGCCTGTCAGCACAACTTCATCTAACATCTGGGTGTCGGATTCCATGGCGATGTTAAAGGTAGACTGTGAATCGACAGGAACTTCTATACGTACAAAACCAATATAGCTTATGATAAGTTTGGAATCTGACGGTACATCGTTTAATGTGAAGTTGCCATCAAAATCTGTAGTTGTACCATTATTGGTGCCGGAAACAATAACTGAGGCTCCAGGCAGCGGCATTCCGTCATCTTGAGCGGTGACGTTACCTGTAATTTGTCCTTGAGCCCAAAGGCCTAAAGGAGCAAAAAGAATGAATAATAAAAAAAGTTTAAGTTTCATGATTGAGTAATATTTAGTTAATATTAAGTTCGTTGGCAATTAAAGTTTCTAGAGTTAAGCCCTTATTGGACTCCAAAGACAGTTTTTCAAAAGGAGTTTCTGGAAAGAAAATTTCGGTCATGACGGTAGATCCACCATCAAAAAATATTTCAATGGATGTCTTGTCTAAAATGATTTTACCCGTTAATTTTTTATTGTTAGATATTCGTTTGGCAACGCTAATTTTCTTAGAAAACTTTTCAGAGAAATCAGTCTTGCCAGATTTGGAACGGTCAATAAAAAAAACTTTGCTATTTTCATTATAACCAAAGAGTAAATTATTTTCTTTATCATTTGACAACTTGAAAGTAAAGCCTTGATTTTCAAAATTTGATATTTCAAAGTCGATAATTGAATGGGATAGGCTTGCATTGGCCGATTGTAGTAAAATTATAGGTTCTTTTATTTTAATATCCTCTTTCTTGAATTTCTTGCCTTTATATGAGTTGATTTCTTCTACGGGTTTGAAAGATAATCTATAGGAGTTGTTGTCTTTTATCATTTTAATTTCTCTTGCCAATGTCATAGCACTCCTCCAAGTTTCTGTAGGAACATCATTGGCATACTCCCAATTAGACATCCAGCCCATATAAAATTTGCCATTTGTTTTAGAGGAAATATTTGAAAAAGTTACCCCGGCATAATTGTCTTTACCGAAATCGATCCAAAAATTATGGTTATTATTGAGGTTTTCTTCAAACTCTTTGTCCATTGTAAATGTTGTGCCATCAAAATCGCCAATGAAGTATTGTGTAGCACTACCTCCGTTAGGACCTCCGGGGTTCACACTAACATATAGTACCCATTTTGTTTCGTTTGAGCCCTCTATAGGTAGAGGGAATAGATCTGGACACTCCCAAACACCGCCATGAGTACCTACCTTTTTAGATAAGTCGTCACCAAAATCTGATAGTAGTTCCCAACTCTTCAAATCTTTTGAGCTGTAAAACATAACTTTATCATGTGCCGCAAGTACCATAACCCATTTTTTGTACTCTGCGTTCCACGATACCTTTGGGTCTCTAAAATCTTTGATTCCAGGGTTTTTAATGACTGGGTTATTTGAATATTTTGTCCATGTAAGTCCTTCATCAAGGGAGTAAGCAATGGCTTGTGACTCAACATCTAGCCTCTTTGCTTTTTCTCTTTCTTTATTGTGGTAAGTGAAAATTGCGATGATAGGTACTTTTCCATCTGTGCCAAAACCAGAAGTATTTTCTATGTCTACCACTGCACTACCTGAGAAGATATAACCTTTTTCATCAGGAAATAGAGCAATAGGTTGTTCTTTCCACTTAATCATATCGTTGCTTGTCGCATGTCCCCAGTGCATCGGACCCCATTTGTTTCCGTCAGGGTAGTGCTGGTAGTATAAATGATAGTACCCGTTATAATAAAACATTCCATTTGGATCATTCATCCAACCTACATCTGGTGTGAAATGATAATTTGGACGATACAATACTTCTTCAGTTTCCTGATTTTGTGTGTTTGAAATTTTTGGTTCTTTATCCTGTTTATTTGCTTGTTCCTTACAGGCGAAAACAGTACAAAGAATAATAATCACTAATATTTTTGAGTTACTTTTTTTCATGGTTTCTACAGTTGTTTGAGTTCTAATTTTTATGATTTTTATATTATTTAGAGTCTTTATTCGTACCAGTCATAGACCGGGACCGGGTTAATGATTTACTCAGTATCTCTAATGATATACCTTTCGTTTCTGGCATTATAAAAGCAACAAATAATAATTGAACGAACATCATAAAAGCAAAACATGCGAACACGGTCCCTGCTCCTATGGAAGTGAATAATATGGGAATTAGCGAAGGGATAACGGCTGCAAGAACCCAATGAACAGAGCTGCCAAAGGATTGACCGGAACCTCGTAGGTGGTTTGGAAAAATTTCCGAAATGAATACCCAAATAACAGTACCTTGTCCTAAAGCGTGAGCAGCTATAAATAAGAAAAGGAAAATAGCAACTGATATGCCCTCCCAATTTAAGAAGAATGCACATGATACTAAGGATAGGGATATGATATAGCCAATAGATCCTATATACATAAGCTGTTTTCTACCCACCTTATCTATTAAAAATATTCCAGTAAGAGTAAAAAGTAAATTAGTTATTCCGATACCTATACTGCTGAGCAAAGCGGTGCTTTCGCCCAAACCAGCTTCTTCTAAAATTCGTGGAGCATAATACAAAAAGGCATTAATTCCTGATGCTTGATTAAAGAAAGCCATGCAAAAGGCTAGGACTAGTGGTAATCGATATTTTTTCATGAAAATGTTCTCCCCATTAACACGGGTGTCATTTTCTTGTTTTATTTCTAGAATAGCTTTTTCAATATCTGTAGTTGGATTGATTATTTTAAGAACGTCGTGGGCTTCATCCGTTCGAAGTTTTGTGATTAACCACCTAGGACTTTTTGGAACGGTCAATACGAACAAAGTGTAGATAATAGCAGGAATTGCTTCAACACCTAACATCCAGCGCCAAGCATTTTCTCCAACACCATTTAGCAAATAATTCGAGAGAAATGCAATTAGAATACCAAAAACAATATTAAATTGATACAGGCCTACTAATTTCCCCCTGTCTTTTGCTGGGGCAATTTCAGAAATATAAGCAGGTGCGGCAATAGTAGATGCTCCAACACCTAAACCACCTAGAAATCTAAAGGCAGCAAATGTAAGTGGGTCGTTTGCTAAGGCAGAGCCCAATGCGGAAACTGTATAAAGAACTCCTATCCATACTAAAGTCTTTTTTCTACCCAATCTATTCGTAGGTATACCACCAAATAGGGCACCAATTACTGTCCCCCACAGTGCCATGGCCATAACAATTGTTCCATGAAACACATCTGAGGAACCCCACAAAGTTTGTAATTTTTTGTCTGCGCCTGATATAACAACAGTGTCAAAACCAAAAAGGAAACCTGCTAAAGCAGCCGTGATAGACCACACCAATATTTTCTTCATATCTCAATTATTAAATACGAAGACTATATTATTCTAAATTTTATAATTGTTTATTTGCTAATGTTACAATTTGTTGTGATTCTGTTAACATAAACTGGCTTAGCTCTAAATATCTGATTACTAGGTTTTTGTGCTATTTATTTTAACAGATTAAAATTAATGCACTTATACTTATGTAACTGAACCTTCACTAATGATACATTCATTCACAAGTTTACGAGCAACAAGATTAAAGCGATTTTTTATAACTGCCAGGTGTAACACCATATTTGCTCTTAAATGAGGTGGAAAAATAATTTGGAGAAGAAAAACCAGTGCAATAAGCAATCTCTGATATGGAGCGATTTGAGGTTTGGAGCATCGACTTAGCTTTTTCGAGACGGTAGTCTGATATGTAATCACTAATGCTCATTCCTAGCATAGCTTTTACTTTTCGATAGAGTTGTACCCTAGATACATTTAAAAGTTCTGCTAAATTCTCAACAGAAAACTCTGCGTTTTCAAGGTTGGTTTTGATATGATGATTTAACTCCCGGACAAATGACTGTTCAGCATCTCCAAATGAGTGTCCTTGATCTATATTATGGATGTTATTGGTGTAGTAATATCTTAACTTTTCTCTGTTATATAATAGAGATTTAATAGATTGAGTAAGGATTGAGTAATTAAAGGGTTTGGTTAAATATAAATCAGAGCCACATTGTAATCCCTTAATAAAGGATTCTTTATTGCCCAATGCAGTCAATAATATTACCGGTATATGAGAGGTGCGTAAGTCAGTTTTTAGAATTTCACATAATTCATAACCATTTTGATCAGGTAGATTTACATCACATAGAATTACATCTGGAATGTGTTCGAATGCTAGCTCTAGGGCATTAGTTCCATCCGAAGTTAAGATGATATACTCTTGACTCAATTTATTTTTTAGGAATAATGTTAAATCGCGATTATCTTCTATTAAAAGAATGGAATATCCTTCATTGTTAGAGCTTTCTTTCGACTCAGTGAGTCCGTCGTCATAGACGGTTTCCTCCGTGTATTCAACAAGGTTTGTGTCAATTAACTCAGGATCAACAACAATTTGATCTTCATTAAAATGAGTGTTTCCTTTGAACAGGGTAATTATAAATTCAGTTCCATGGTATGACTGAACTTCAATTTTACCTAGGTGTAGCTCAATAAATTGCTTGCTCAAATGTAGTCCTACGCCAGAACTATTCTTTCTGTTATTGGAACCTTTAAAAAATGGAGTAAAAACGTTATTCAATTCCTCATCTGGAATCCCAATTCCATTATCCTTAAAGTGAATATATACATTGCTTTTGTTTAAATTATCTTTAATTTCAATATCAATTTTACCGTTATCGGGAGTGAATTTAAATGCGTTTGAAAGTAGGTTGAAGTAAACCTTATCCATTAAATTCCTATCTATAAAAAGGTTGAGGTCTTCATTGTTGGTCTTGATTTCAAGTTTAATACTTCTTTTGTCGGCTTCACCTTTAAACTCTTGAAATATATTATTGGTGAATTTGAAAATATTAGTGTTTGAAGCTCTAATGTTAAATTTTTGACCTTCAACTTTCCTAAAATCCAGTAAATTGTTGATAAGCCTTAGAAGACGATTTGAATTATTTTGTATGAGTTCTATTTCAAAACTATTTTTGTATCCTTCTTTTTTGTTTTTCTCCCTTAACGACTCTATTGAGCTCATTATTAGTGTGATTGGTGTTTTGAATTCGTGAGAAAGCCCTGTAAAGAAGTTCATTTTGGCTTCATTACTTTCCTTTACCTCATTTGCTATCTCTTCGATTTGATTTCTTTGGACCGTTATTTTTTCATTAGTGATTTCCAATTGTCTATTCTTTTTAGAAATACTCATTTTAGAATAGATGCTATAGACAGCAAGACCTAAGATGATTAAGAAAAAAACAAGAATAATTTTGAGTGTATTATTTTGAGAATAGTACTGTTTTTCTTGCTGTTTTATGGCAGACACCTGAGATTCAATAAGTCTTTGTTGTTCACTTATTTTGCTAAATTGATTTTGCATAATGTCAGCATTGAACCTGTCGATTACGGTACTGGAAAGAATATTGTGTAAAGGAACTTTATCGCCATTTAAGATTTTCATAGCGGTGGTCAATGCTTCTGCTCCTCCTGTAGGATATAAAATAGTAGCTGTCAATACACCATTCTTGACTAGCTCTATGCCTCCATTTGAACCGCTTAATCCATCAACACCAATAATCTTTATCTTATCTTCTATTCCTAGGTTATGTGCTATTTCCCATGCCCCTTGAGCTAGCCTATCGTTATGGGCAAAGACAAAATCTATTGGGCCATGGTCCTGTAAAAACTGTCGAAAATTATCAGCAATAGATTCTTTTTCCCAATTACTTTTTATGGTGCCAACAAATTGTACTTCAGAAAAATCATCTATGACTTGGTGGAAGCCAATACTTCTTTCTTCTGCAGGCGATGATCCGGCGAGCCCTTTTATTTCAAGAACACTTAAAGAATCTTGTATATTGGAAGCTATATATTTGGCAGCGTTTCTGCCTATTTCAATATTATCGGCACCAACATAGGTTGTATACTTTTGATCATCAGTTTTTCTATCGACAACTAAAACAGGAATTCCTGCGTTAAGTGCTTTTTCTACTGTAGAAGTTATAGGTTTGGATTGAATTGGTGAAACTATGATAATATCAACACTGTCCACAATAAACATGTTTAGGTCGGCTATTTGTTTTTGAACATCATAGTTAGCATCATAAATAGTTAAGTTGACATGAGGGTATAGCGAAGCTTGTAGCTCCATAGAGCTGTTCATAGATTGTCTCCATTCATCGTTTGTCATAGCTTGAGAGAAACCAATATTTATTTTATTGGGAACATTGGCTTTTGAACATGAGCTAATTGTAGCGCTAAAGACAAGTACTAGCGATAAAAGGAAATAAACACGTGATAATCTCATGAGTTTTTTGTTGAGTTGTAAACTTAGTGAAATTGTAAATATGGAGGCAATTACTTAATCTATACAATATATACACAGGTATTCCTAGACAGAGTCAGCTTGGTATGTTTATAATCGTTAATAGCTGAAAATTTTATGAGTACTACGGATATTGTATGGTTATGTGTAGTTGAAATGTATTCATTAAGAAGGTTACTATGGTCGTAATTAGTCTTAGTATGGTTGTCGATAGGGTTACATGGTGTGGTTAAACCACTCAAAATAACCATAAAGAAAGGACCACACCTATGGTGAACATGTGTGGTGCTACTTTGATGGTTTTGAAAAGACCGTATCTATCAAGAACGCAATGGCCTCATCGTCCGATATCAGGGGAGTCTTTTTTTTCTTTGTCTTCTTGGGTCCTGTTTTATCGTCAAAGTTCCGTGTCTTCTCATGGGTAGTTAGGTATTCATCCCCCTCAAATTGGAACTCCTCGTTCAGTATCAAGAGAATTTTAAGGGAAGCCTCGAACCGAAGTACTTCCTCAAGAATAGGAATTTTATAGACAAGGGAATCGTCAAAATAGGTAGCATCCCCTATAAGAAAATAGGAGAGGGGGATTTGGTTTTCGGTGGTCAGTCGCTCCTGTAAGACCTCCTGTCTTATTCCGAACAGTTCCAGTTTCTTTGCCCTACTAATCTTTGTATGACCATCGGGGGATTTGCCATTTCGGAGTATGTCGAACCTATCCTCAATGGCCGACTTTACGATCTCTTTGTAATAGCGCAAGGCGACTTTTCTTTTTTCTTCCGCATCGAGACCGAGTATGTCCTCCTCATACGAATAGAAGAACCCGATCAGCGAGTTTTCGATTACATCTTCGTATACATCCAATATATAACCGTAAAATTCTTTTGTCAATGCCGCATTAGGTACGTATACCGGTTCACTGTTTTCAGAAGTTACGGGGTTAGGACTGCCATTCAAAGAAAGGGGTATACGCCTGACCTGATGGAAAAGTCCCTTCGTAAGGTGTATGCGCCTAAGCTCTTTGATGGTCATAGAGTTCAGGTCCAAATCTTTTAAGAGTCCGAAATAGGTCATGGCGTATCGTTGTTGTCCTTTGGTTTAATGAGATTGGAATAGTCCTCCGGCAATGCAGCATCTATATCCCTGAGGTATTTCTCTAATGCTTGGGGACTGGTATGGCCCGTAATGAGCATCAACCTGCTCTTTACCTCTTCGGATGTGGCCGTTTTTGCCATTTCCCTGTAGAGCCCTGTAATGAAGCTGTGCCTAAAACTATAAAGACCATAGTCCTTTCCAAGCTTAAAATGGTCCTTCACTTTCTTGAAACGTTTTGAGAAATAATCACGTTTGTTAGATTCGTCTGTTTCCCATTCACCACCGATCCGTTCTGGGGTGAACAGGTAATGTTCCTTGTTCATGTCCGATATATCCGGAATGTTGTTTATCATGATATCGGGAATAATCTTGATCTTCACCACTTTGTTCTTCGCCCTGACATATATTTTCTTGTCCTGTATGTCCACGTCCCCGATTTTCAACCTGCAGATTTCAATGGGCCGCAGGAAATTATAGGAAACGAACTGAACGAACAGACGCAACAACGGGTCGTTGGTCTTTAGATAACTGTCAATCTCCTTGAGTTGATGTGGCGTGTAGGTCTTGTTGCGTTCGGGAACGGACCGAAGTACATTTATCTTAAGAATGAAGTTCTCTCCAATCAGTTCGTTCTCTTCGAGCGTGCTGAACAGTGAGCTAAGTGCCGCTCTGGTATTGTTTCTGTTCCTTGGGCTAGTTTGTTGCAATACGTCGTTCAAATACGAGATGACCGTTTTTCGGTCTATCTTTCGGATATCGGAAACATCATAATCGTTTTCATCCAGCCACTTTTGGAACCTGTTGATACGGCTTCGGTACTTCGGGTACGAGTTCTGGTTGAGGATGCTCTTTTTTATTTTGAGTGCCAGTTCAAAGGCTTCGGCCACGGATATTAAGGGCTCCTCAATACTTTCTTTCTCTTTGTTAGGCTTTTGGGGAGTCTTGTCAGTTTCTGTATGGTCTTTTTTAATTAACTCTGTCGGGGTTTCTGGTACTGTCGTTTGGGATAGGGTTTGGGTTGCCCTAAATTCTTGTGGGGCTTCAGGTTTATTGTCGGCTGTAGAAACCTTCCTTTTTTTAAACTTGTTTTCCAGCTCGGTATTCTTTTGGTACGGATCAAACCCTTCCTTTAAGAGAAAAAGCAGTTTGGCCTGAAGAACCTTAAGAAAGGAAAGTCGGTCTCTTTTTGTAGTATATCTGTTGGCTCCACCTTTGATGCCCGCTTGACGTTTTAACTTTCCCGTTTTGGGATCGCGGAAGGAAAAATAGACATACCAAGGTTTTTTAAGGGCTTTTTTTTGCTCTGTTTTTGAGAGCTTGGACCATTGACGGACATCTACCCCGCCAGTGTAAATTTTAGGCTCGGTAAAGTTCGGTTTCATGGGGAAAGTGTATACTGTTTCGTTTACTGTTTGTAAAACTACGGAAATAGTGGGCATAAAAAAAACGGTCTGTGCGTACACGGACCGTTGGTTTTATTGCCTTTCGGCTTAGTAGCGGGGACTGGACTCGAACCAGCGACCTTCGGGTTATGAGCCCGACGAGCTACCTACTGCTCTACCCCGCGATATGGGTTTTTATCTCACTTGTCTTGCAACTTCAGGTCATTACGCTGACGAGATAAAGGTGCGCTACTATTCGTAACGGGCGACAAATATACAACTGTTTTTTACTTAAAACCAAACTTAGAGCAGAATCTTTTTATGCATACCCTAAAAAATCTCCAAATTCCATACCTTCGGGACTAGCAAGCCTATTTATGGATACAATTAATGATTTTATTTCTGCAGCACTGCCCTTTACGGAGTGGCCCATGTTTCTTTTGCTTATTGGTGGCGGACTTTTTTTGGTCTTCTATTCTAAGTTTTTACCCTATCGGTACTTTGGCCATGCCATTGCCATAACGGCAGGTAAGTATGATAATGATAAGTCTGAAGGAGATGTCAGTTCTTTTCAGGCCCTGTCGGCTGCGGTTGCGGCAACGGTGGGTCTAGGTAATATCTCTGGCGTAGCCATTGCCATACATGACGGAGGACCTGGTGTTGTTTTTTGGATATGGGTTACGGCACTTATTGGTATGTGTATCAAATTTTATTCCTGTAGTCTGGCCATTATGTTCCGTAGTACGGACTCTGATGGTAAATTGCAAGGAGGGCCTATGTACTATATTACCCAAGGTTTGGGTCCTAAAGCAAAACCATTGGCGCTGTTTTTTGCAGTCTGTGGTTTATTCGGATTTTTGGGTGTTTTTACGGCAAACCAGTTTACGGAAACATTTATGAGTGTGGTGGAGCCCAACGAAACTATTGCCAATTTTGGTGATTTCAACTGGCAGTTGGGAATAGGCGTTGTTCTGGCCGTCGTTACTTCTTTTGTGATTTTTGGTGGACTTACCAAAATTGCCAAAGTTGCATCTGCAATCGTTCCATTTATGGTATTGGTTTATCTAGTAGCGGTGGTTGTTGTTATGGTCTTGAACGCTTCGCAGATCATCCCTTCATTAAAACTGATTATAACGGAAGCTTGGAATTTTAAGACCGTTGTTACCGGAGGGTTCTGGGGTCTGGTTATTATTGGGGTTCGTAGGGCTATGTTCTCCAATGAAGCAGGTTTGGGTAGTGCACCTATGTATCATGGGCAGTCAAAAACGGATAATCCTATTAAAGAAGGGCTTGTAGCCATGCTCGGACCTTTTATAGATACTATTTTGGTGTGTACTTTCACAGCCGTAGTTATTATATTAAGTGGTGCATATCTAGAAGATGGAAGCGGAATAGTTATGACACTATCGGCATTTGAGACCACGCTGTTCGGTTATGGTGATATTTTACTCATGGTAATAGTTACTGCATTCGCTTTTTCAACTTTGTTCACATATTCTTACTACGGTGTAAAATGTCTTTCTTTCTTGACCAATGCAAAAATCGGGAAGTTTTATAATTGGTATTTTGTACTTATGATCGTATTTGCAGCCGTAGCTTCTTTGGATTTAGTAAAAAACCTTATAGATCTTTCCTATGCTTTAATGGTCATACCCAATATGATTGCCGTACTTTTGCTGGCACCAAAGGTGAACAGCGAAGCAAAAAAATATTTTCAGAGGTTAAAAGGTGAGCACGGATAATTTTGAACATGAGTTTTTTGGTATTGGTATCCAAAATGGAAAAACGCCTGAAAATTTAGGGGTATTATGGCGAACGGCACAAAATCTGGGCGCTAGTTTTATCTTCACGATTGGTAATAGATATGCCAAACAGGCAAGCGATACGCACCATGCCGTGAAGGCCATGCCTTATTTTCATTATGATACGTTTGAGGCATTCTATAACAATTTGCCCAAAGGTGCTATGCTGGTCGGGGTAGAAATGAAAGCGAATGCGGTTGACCTGGAAACTTTTGAACACCCAAGACGATGCGTATATTTGCTGGGAGCGGAAGACCACGGACTTTCTAACCTAGCTTGTGAAAAGTCGCACCATTTGATTCGTTTTAAATCGGAGAAAAGCCTTAATGTGGCTGTAGCCGGAAGTATTGTTATGTATGATAGGAATCTATCAAAACCGCGAATGCGTTAAAAGATAAAGTATGGGAAATCATAAATCTGGATTTGTAAATATTATAGGGAATCCCAATGTGGGAAAATCCACTTTAATGAATGCCTTTGTAGGCGAGAAACTTTCTATTATTACTTCCAAGGCACAGACTACAAGGCACCGTATTCTTGGCATTGTTAATGGTGATGATTTTCAGGTAATCCTTTCGGATACGCCGGGTATCATTAAGCCTGCCTATGAATTGCAATCTTCTATGATGAATTTTGTAAAATCGGCTTTTGAAGATGCAGATGTACTTTTGTACATGGTTGAGATTGGTGAAAAGGCATTGAAGGATGAAGCTTTCTTTGAAAAAATAAAAAATAGCAAAATTCCTGTTCTGTTATTGCTGAATAAAGTGGATACCGCAACCCAAGAATTGCTGGAGGAGCAAGTGCAATACTGGCAAGAAATGCTTCCCACTGTAGAACTACATCCTATTTCCGCTTTATCAAACTTCAATATTAAAAATATTTTTGAACGAATAATAGAATTGCTTCCGGAAGCACCTGCCTATTACCCTAAAGACCAACTTACGGATAAGCCTGAGCGGTTCTTTGTAAATGAGAATATTAGGGAAAAAATCTTAATGTATTACAAAAAGGAAATTCCTTATTCCGTTGAAATAGAGACCGAAGAATTTTTTGAAGATGAGGATATCATTAGAATGCGTGCCGTAATTATGGTGGAACGTGATTCTCAAAAAGGGATTATCATTGGTCATAAAGGCGCTGCGTTAAAAAGGGTGGGGGTAGAGTCCCGTAAGGACTTAGAAAAGTTTTTTGGTAAACAAGTGCATTTAGAATTATACGTAAAAGTCAATAAAAATTGGCGTAATGATGCCCGTCAGTTAAAACGCTTTGGTTACAATAACTAAATGTAGTTAACCATTTCGTTGCATTCTAGTAAACATTGGTTATTCTTTAGCTAACCTTTAAGTGACCCTGAAATTTAATCTTTGGTGATTAATAACCAACCTGAAGATGAAAAAATTTAAAAGTATTCCGCTTATTCTTATTGCATTAGCTACTTTTTCTTGTGAAAAACTAGAAGACCTTGTCGGCCACCCTATAGATGAAGAGGTCGTAGATCCGTCCAACCTTTCTTTTACTAGAATCGGTGGTTTTACAAACGGTACCGGAGATGAAGGTTTTGCCGAAATTAGTGCTTACGATGCCAAGACTGGTAAACTGTTCGTTGTAAACCCTGTGGAAAGTGAAGTTTCCGTTTGGGATATTTCTGAACCAACAATCCCTGCAAAACAAGCATCTATTGCTTTAAGCGGTACTCCAAATAGTGTTGCGGTTCATGATGGACTTTTGGCGATTGCCGTAGAGAACGACAACAAGCAAGCAGACGGAACAATTGAGGTGTACGAGACTGCTACTATGACCTTGGAAACCTCTTATCCTGCCGGAGCATTACCGGATATGGTTACCTTCAGTCCTAATGGAAAATATATTGTTGCAGCCAATGAAGGTGAGCCAAACGACGATTATACGGTAGACCCTGAAGGTTCTATTTCGGTAATCGACCTTGAGAAAAATGAGGTGAATACTTTGTTCTTTACCAATTACAACGGTCAAACCATAGGAAACGATTTTCGGGTTTTTGGTCCTGGGGCTTCGGTGGCGCAGGATATTGAGCCAGAATACGTGGCGGTTTCTGATGATAGTAAGTATGCCTACATCAGTTTACAGGAAAATAACGGTATGGCTGTAGTGGATTTAACTTCAATGACCCTAACGGATGTTTTTGGGTTGGGGGTAAAAGATCACTCGCTTGCTGAAAATGCTATGGACGCTAGTAATAAGGATGATATTGTGGGTAATTTTAAGACTTGGCCTGTGTTAGGTTTTTACCACCCAGATGCTATTACGTTTGCTAAAATAGGAGGTGCAGGATACATCATTTCTGCAAATGAAGGTGATTCTCGTGATTATGACGGGTATTCTGAAGAGGTAAGAGTAGAGGATTTAGAGTTGGATGCTACGGCTTTTCCAAATGCTGAAGAATTACAGGCTGAAGGAAATTTAGGTCGTTTAAAGACTACAACGGCTAATGGAGATACGGACGGTGATGGTGATTTTGATAAAATCTATTCCTACGGGGCACGTTCGTTTACAATCTGGTCTCCTCAAGGGCAAATGGTTTATGATAGTGGTGATGAAATAGGAAGAAAAACATTGGAAATTGCTCCTGCTTTGTTTAATAATGATGAGGGTGAAGCTGATGGTAGAAGTGATGATAAAGGTGCAGAGCCAGAATCGGTTACAACTCTTAAAGTAGGAGAGTCTACTTTGTTGTTCGTAGGTTTGGAAAGAACGGGTGGAGCGTTTGTATATGATATTTCAAGTCCGTCCGCACCTGTATTCTTAAAGTGGATTTTCAATACGCAAGATGTTGCTCCTGAGGGACTTTTAACTATCCCTGCTGAAGAGTCGCCTAATGGAGAAAACCTTTTGGTTATCACCAATGAAGTATCTAATACCGTATCTATTTTTGAGATAAAATAGTCGGTTTTAACGAACTGAAAATTATAGAATCCCCATGTTTCTTTTTGAAATTTGGGGATTGTCTTTTTAATTTACTTACGATTAGTTGTTTAGAATTACGATTCCATCGGGATTAATACTATTTTTGCAGCAAATTTAAGGAAGTATGAGTGCGATTGTAGCCGTTGTAGGGAGACCAAATGTAGGGAAATCAACATTTTTTAACCGTTTGATTCAAAGAAGGGAAGCTATTACCGATGCCGTAAGTGGGGTAACCCGTGACCGTCATTACGGAAAAAGTGATTGGAACGGAAAAGAGTTTTCCTTAATAGATACGGGTGGTTATGTTCAAGGTAGCGACGATATTTTTGAGCAGGAAATTGATAAGCAAGTAGAACTCGCTATTGATGAAGCGGATGCCATTATCTTTATGGTAGATGTAGAAAGCGGCATTACCGGAATGGACGAGGATGTGGCCAACCTGCTACGTAGGGTTAAAAAGCCGGTTTTTTTGGTAGTGAATAAAGTGGATAATGCCAAGCGTGCCGAAGATGCAGTAGAGTTTTATGCCTTGGGTTTAGGTGATTACTATACTTTATCAAGTATTAACGGTAGTGGTACAGGAGATTTGCTTGATGATTTGGTAGAAGTTCTTCCTGAAAAAGAGAAAGAAGAGAGTGAGCTGCCCAGGTTTGCCGTAGTGGGTAGACCAAATGCCGGTAAATCGTCATTTATAAACGCACTCATTGGTGAAGACCGTTACATCGTAACCGATATTGCGGGAACCACAAGAGATAGTATTGACACTAAATACAATCGTTTTGGTTTTGATTTCAATATTGTAGATACGGCGGGTATTAGAAGGAAGGCCAAAGTAAAAGAAGATTTGGAGTTTTACTCAGTTATGCGTTCCGTGCGTGCTATTGAGCATTGTGATGTTTGTTTGTTGATGTTTGATGCTACACGTGGTTTTGACGGTCAGGTTGAGAATATTTTCTGGCTGGCACAACGCAACAACAAGGGTATCGTTATTCTAGTTAATAAATGGGATTTGGTAGAGGACAAAGAAACCAACACCATGAAAGAGTACACTATACGTATTAAACAGGCGTTAGAACCTTTTGTAGATGTACCCATTTTATTTATCTCGGCATTAACTAAACAACGTATTTATAAAGCGATTGAAACTGCTGTTGAGGTGTATCAAAGTCGGTCTAGAAAAATTAAGACCCGTAAGCTGAATGACACAATGTTACCAATTATTGAGCGTACACCGCCACCAGCTTATAAAGATAAATATGTAAAAATTAAATATATCACACAACTGCCTACCAACTATCCGCAGTTTGCGTTCTTTTGTAATTTACCACAATACGTTCGTGAACCTTACAAGCGGTTTTTAGAGAATAAGTTGCGAGAAAATTACGATTTTAGCGGTGTGCCGATTACAATTTATATGAGGAAGAAATAAACGAAGTTTTAAAAGTTTCATTTTCTTCGGAAGAATTATTAGCATTATTATCCCTATAAGTGATTTAGACTAGTCTATATTGTTTATAGGGATTTTATATGTTAAAAATGTATCTTCTTCTTGAACTTCTCCGTCAATCTCAAAAGAATCTAGTAAAAGGGTGTTTGAGCAGCAACCTTTACCGCCTGACCGTTCTAATTTTAAAGTTAGGTCGAGACTATTTTTATCCCCAACGGATAAAACGTAATCATAAGTTCCAGTATCCCATTCGGAATCGGACAGGGTTAAAACTGATTTTTCGGATACAACTTGAATTGAAAATTCTACAGTTTCATTTCCAGAGATAGTTATGTCAGAAGCAGAATAGGTCTCATTAGTCAGTAGATTCACATTACTTTCACTGTCCACAAGTTCCAAGTCCAGATTAGAGAAGCCAGATTCACACAATACTGCTGAACAGTCATAATCTGTTACATCATCGGACTTGCACATCGAAAGAATAAAAAATAGGGGTATAGCAAAAAGTAACTTCTTCACGGCGATTTTCCTACAAGATGTGCTGCTGGAAAAAAGGTTGCGTCAATCCGTGTAATGATAAAATTCAAAATTTACCAACCACCGGAAGCACCTCCGCCGCCGAAGCCACCACCACCGAAGCCACCGCCAAAACCGCCGCCGGAACCTCCTCCAAAACCACCACCTCCAAAACTTCCGGAGCCACCACTACGCCCCATGTTGCTTAGGATAATAATGTCCCAAAGGTCAAGGCCGCTGCCACGTTTTCCACCATTGCGTCCACCGCCGCCACGTTTGTTTCGGTTTGATAAGATGATCAGAATAATGAAGAAAATAATAAACGGCAAAAATTTACCCAAAGGAAAACCGCTACCATCGTTAAATGAGCGGTCTTCGGTAAATTCACCGTTCAGGGCTTGGAAAATAGCATCAGAGCCAGCATTTAAGCCTCCGTAATAGTCGTTTTGTTTAAATGCAGGTAATATGGCTTGGTCAATTATCCGTCGCGATAGGGCATCGGTTAGTCGCGATTCTACGCCGTACCCTGTGTTAATAGCTATCCGTCGGTCGTCTCTAGCTAAAAGAACCAGTATTCCATTATCTTTATCGTTCTGGCCTATTCCCCAATTTTCGCCCCATTGAGCGCCCAGAAAGTTAATATTTTCTCCTTCCGTAGAACTAATAATGGCAATTACGATTTGCGTAGAGGTACTATCTGAATAACGAATCAGTTTTTGCTCTAATTTCTGTTTTTGACCAGAGCTCAAAAGATTAATATAATCATAGACACTAGTCTCTAGTTTCGGCTTATCGGGAATTTGATACTGAGCCGTAACTAGAGTAAAGCAAAAGAGTACGATTGTAAGTAGACTACCCTTTAGATACTTCATTGCTGAGTTCGTTTTTATCGCCCTGTTGCCATGGAAAATGGGCTTGCAGTTCTTCTCCGGCTTTTAAAATTCCGTCAATGATTCCTTGCTTAAACTTTCCTTTTTTAAATTGATCTTGAATAGCATCTTTGGTAGAGTCCCAAAAATTATTGGGTACCACTTTGTTGATGCCGCTATCTCCGAATATGGAAAATTTTCTATCGTTTACCGCCACGTAAATCAAGACGCCATTGGCTTCTTTGGTATTATCCATTTTTAAAAGTAGAAACACTTCCTTGGCCCGTTCAATAGCTTCCAATCGGGTATGCGGTTCAATATGCACTCTGATTTCGCCAGAAGTATTTTTCTCGGCTATATGTATAGCCTCAACAATTTCTTGTTCTTCTTCCGCAGTTAAAAATGCTTCTACTCTAGACATATCTTAGTTGAAGTCAAATTCTACATCTGGTGCGTTTTCGGAGCCAGCATCTGCTTTATAGCGCGCCATATCTTCAAATCCGAAAATACCTGCCAAGAACGACCCAGGGAATTTAGAGATGTGAATATCGTAAAGGTTTACGGTTTCATTAAACTTGTTTCGTTCAACGTTAATGCGGTTTTCGGTGCCTTCCAGTTGTGCTTGCAGTTCAAGGAAGTTTTGGTTTGCTTTCAGTTCCGGATACCGTTCTACCACTACCATTAATTTGCTCAAAGCACCTGTAAGTCCACTCTGTGCCTGCTGGAACTGGGCCATTTTTTCGGGTGTCAAATTGTTGGCATCAATAGATGTTGAGGTTGCTTTTGCTCTAGCTTCAATAACATCGGTTAAGGTGCCGCGCTCAAAATCTGCAGCGCCCTGTACGGTTTTAACCAAGTTGCCAATAAGATCGTTTCTACGTTGGTAAGCACTTTCTACATTAGACCATGCGGTTTTTGCATTTGCTTCCAATTCTACTGCGGTGTTGTTAAAACCAACGGCCCAATTATAAATACCAAAGGCAATGACTACCAATACAATAAGTGCAATTAATCCTTTTTTCATTTCAAAAATATTTGGTTATAGTTAATGTGTTTTCTAAGAGAAATAGTTCATTTAAGGTATAAGACCTCAAATGAGCCAAAAAGTTACAATTGATCCTTAATTTTGGTCAATTCTACTTTAATTCGCTCTAATTTATCAATGATATCGAAGTTGTTAAGCGTTTTTTGTCGATTCTCCTTTAAGTGCGTTTTTGCGCCATCTAAAGTGAAGCCACGCTCTTTTACCAAGTGATAAATGAGTTTTAGGTTGTCTATGTCTTGAGGGGTGAATTTACGATTCCCCTTCGCGTTCTTCTTAGGCTTGAGCGCATCAAATTCTTTTTCCCAAAAACGAATCAGGGAAGTGTTCACGTCAAAAGCCTTGGCGACTTCGCCAATGCCATAGTACCTTTTTTCTGGGAGATCTATTTGCATTAATCCAAAGATTGATTTTCTTGAGCTGCGTATTTTAGCATATTTTTGAATTCTTCAGCCGATAAACTTCCGTAATAGAAGTTGATAGGGTTGATGCGTTCCTCATCTTTCCACACCTCATAGTGTAAATGTGGTGCTTCTGAACGTCCGGTATTGCCTACAAAACCAATGAGGTCTCCACGTTTTACTTGTTGACCTTTTTTTACATTGTACTCGCTAAGATGCCCATAGAGGGTTTTGAATCCGTAACCGTGATCTATACGAATGTGCTTGCCGTAACCTGACGAGCCATTATCGGCACGAATAACTTTTCCATCTCCAGGAGCATATATTGGTGTCCCTTTAGGTGCGGAAAAATCCATGCCTCGGTGCATTTTACGTGCTTTTGTAAATGGATCCGAACGCCAACCAAAACCGGAAGCCATTCTTCTAAGGCTTTCATTGGTAACCGGTTGAATGGCAGGTATGGCCATTAAGAATTTTTCTTTTTCTTCGGCAAGTTTGGTGATTTCATCCAATGATTTTGACTGAATTGCCATCTGCTTTTTAATGATGTCCAAACGCTTAGAAGTTGCAATAACCATTTCAGAATTATTAAAACCCTCTAATGACTTATAGCGGTTTACGCCACCAAAACCAGCTCTGCGCTGCTCTTCGGGTATGGGGTTGGCCTCAAAATATAATCGGTATATATTATTATCTCTATCTTCTATGTTTGCCAGCACTTCTTCAATTTGCCCCATTTTTCTGTTCAGGAGTTCAAACTGTAACTCGTAATTTTTTACTTCACGAGATAGAGAAAGTTCTCTTGGCGTATTTATGAGGTTGGTATTCATTAAAAATACCAGGCACATGAGGCCAAAAAGGAAAGATCCAATAAAAAACAGGGCAATATTACGGTAGCGCCTAGATTTTTTAGGCTCTATTTTACGATACGAAAGCGTATCTGGATCGTAATAGTACTTTACTTTAGACATGTATTGATTTTATCCTATTTTTGTGCTGTTTTAGCGGGATAAACAAATATAGAAATAGTTTCGTTTAAAACGTTCAATTTTGTAAAACCTTATAATTTTCTATGACTTCCAAGGAAATCCGATCTCAATTCTTGAATTTTTTTAAAGAAAAAGAGCATAAAATAGTTCCATCTGCCCCTATGGTTATCAAAGATGATCCTACGCTGATGTTCACCAATGCGGGCATGAACCAGTTTAAGGAGTTCTTTTTGGGGAATAGTATTCCTAAAAGTCCTAGAGCTGTAGATACGCAAAAATGTTTACGAGTAAGTGGTAAGCATAACGATCTTGAAGAAGTGGGGAAAGATACGTATCACCACACCATGTTCGAAATGTTGGGGAACTGGAGTTTTGGAGATTATTTTAAGGAGGAAGCTATTTCTTGGACGTGGGAATTACTTACGGAAACCTTAAAAATAGATAAGGACTCTTTATACGTTTCTGTTTTTGAGGGAAGTAAAGATGCGGATAAACTTTCGTTAGATACCGAAGCTTTTGATTTGTGGAAGGCCATTGTTCCCGAAGACCGAATCATTATGGGGAACAAAAAGGATAACTTCTGGGAAATGGGCGATCAAGGCCCATGCGGCCCTTGTTCCGAAATACATGTGGATATCCGTTCTGCCGAAGAAAAAGCCAAGGTTTCCGGTGCGTCATTAGTCAATGCGGATCACCCGCAGGTGGTTGAAATATGGAACCTGGTTTTCATGCAATATAACCGTAAGGCAGATGGATCTTTGGAACCGCTACCGGCAAAACATGTGGACACGGGTATGGGGTTTGAGCGTTTGTGTATGGTGCTCCAAGGGGTGCAATCCAATTACGATACCGATGTTTTTAAACCTATCATTCGTGAAATAGAGGCCATAACCCATAGCAAATACGGTAAAGAAGAAGAAACGGATATTGCAATCCGTGTGATTGCGGATCATATTCGTGCGGTGTCTTTTTCCATTGCAGATGGTCAGTTGCCTAGCAACACAGGTGCTGGTTATGTTATTAGGCGTATTTTAAGGCGTGCCGTTCGCTACGGATTTACGTTCTTGAATACAAAAGAACCGTTTATGTACCGTTTGGTGAGCGTGTTGACGGAAAATATGGGAGACGCTTTCCCAGAGTTGAAGGAGCAGCGCCAGTTGATAGAAAATGTAATCAAAGAAGAGGAGCATTCGTTCTTAAAAACTTTAGATCAGGGTCTTGTTCTTTTAGACCAAGTTATAGCAAATGTAAAAGGGAAAGAAGTAAATGGTAGAAAAGCCTTTGAACTTTATGACACCTATGGTTTTCCTATAGATTTAACGGCACTTATCCTTTCTGAAAAAGGGCTAAGCCTTGATGAAAAAGGCTTTGAAGAGGCTATGCAGGAGCAGAAAAACCGTTCAAAATCGGCTTCAGAGATTTCCAAGGATGACTGGGAGGTTCTTTCGGGAGACTTAGAGCAAGAATTTGTTGGGTATGATGCATTAGAAGCCAATGTAAAATTGGTAAAGTACAGAAAAGTAACTTCTAAAAAGGCAGGAGAGCAGTATCAGTTGGTTTTCAATCTTACTCCTTTTTATCCTGAAGGTGGTGGTCAAGTAGGGGATAAGGGGTATTTGGAAATGCCAAATGGCGATGTGGTCTATATTCTGGATACGAAAAAAGAGAATAATGAAATTATTCACTTTACTAAAAACCTTCCGTCGGATACGAGCGGAACATTTAAGGCGGTTGTAGATAAGAAGCAGCGCGAACGTACACAAGCGAACCATACGGCAACGCATTTGCTGCATCAAGCTTTACGAGAGATTTTGGGTACGCATGTGGAACAGAAAGGTTCTGCGGTACATTCCAAATATTTGCGATTCGATTTTTCTCACTTTTCAAAAGTGACACCAGATCAACTTCGGGAAGTTGAAAATTTTGTGAATGCCCGTATTGCTGGGCAATTGCCATTTAAGGAGCAAAGAAGCATTCCAATGGAAGATGCACTTAAAGAAGGTGCCATGGCGCTTTTTGGAGAGAAGTATGGCGATGCCGTCCGGACCGTGCGTTTTGGGCAATCCATTGAATTATGTGGAGGTACGCACGTAAAGAATACCAGTGATATCTGGCATTTTAAAATCAAGTCGGAAGGTGCTGTGGCATCAGGTATTAGACGTATAGAAGCGATTACATCCGATGCGGTAAAAGATTTCTTTGCAGATAATGATAGGATGCTTTCAGAGATAAAATCGCAATTGAACAATGCACAAGATCCTGTAAAAGCAGTGTCTACATTGCAGGAGGAGAATGCCAAACTAAAAAAGGAAGTGGAAGCACTTCTAAAGGATAAAGCGAAAAACCTGAAAGGCGATTTACAGAACGAATTGCAAGAGGTAAACGGTGTTCAGTTTTTAGCCAAGAAAATAGATTTGGATGCCGCTGGAATAAAAGACTTATGTTTTGAAATGGGACAGAACCAAAACAATCTATTCCTTCTTTTTGGAACGGAGCAGAATGGCAAGGCATTGTTGTCGTGCTACATTTCTAAAGAGCTAGTGGCTTCAAAAGAGTTAAATGCGGGTACCATTGTACGAGAGTTAGGTAAGTTCATTCAGGGTGGTGGCGGAGGCCAACCGTTTTTTGCTACGGCAGGCGGTAAAAATCCGGAAGGTCTAGATGAGGCGCTTGCCAAAAGTAGGCAGTACCTAGATTAGAATATGGGCAATAGATGGGGGATTCCAACTGAAGTAGAAAATTTTGTTATTGAAAGAGATAAGGATTGTGTGTATTGTGGTATAACCTTTACGCAGGATAACTCTTCTAGAAAAACTAAACAATCTTGGGAGCATATTATCAATGATATTAGGATAAACGGAGTTCATAATATAGCCCTGTGCTGTATATCGTGCAATGCGAGTAAAGGGGCAAAATCGGTTGTTGACTGGCTGGAGAGTAAATATTGTAAAGATAGAGATATCACAAAAGAATCAGTGGCTTTAGTTGTCAAACAAGTAATTAAGAAGTTATCTATCTAATACTCCTGAGTGCTTTGTGAAAAAAACAATTGCGTTTTAGTTTATCAAGTTTTATCGTTAATAATTTCTACAATGCTTCTCCCATCGCTATTTCCGCTTTTGGTAGAGTAAGCTTAAAGGTGGTTCCTTTCCCGACTCCTTCAGATTCTGCAACGATGGTTCCTCCATGAGAAACCGCTATTTTTTTCACCATATAAAGCCCCAAGCCTGTGCCTTCTGTATTTTTGTGAAAACGTTCAAATGGAGTAAATAGATTTTGTAGGGCGTTTTCATTCATCCCTAATCCATTGTCTCGTACTAAGAAGCTGTTAGTGTCCCCATTATCAATATAATCAACAGATATTTTAGGATTTTTTTGGTCCCCCATATATTTGATGGAGTTATCCAAGAAGTTGCTGAAAATCTGGGTTATGCGTTTGCGGTCACCATATATTTTGGGTAAATCGTTCGCAATAGTAAGCTCAACTTTTTCTTTGTCCAGATTTCCCTTAATCAAATCCCTGGACAAATTCAATATATCATTGGTGTTCAACAGTTCATTTTTATTTTCGACTTTACCCAATTCCGCAATTTTGGTGATATCCGAAATCAATGCGCTCATGTTATCACAAGAAATATCTATTAAGTTGAGATATTCTTCTACTGTCTCAAAATCTTTTGCTTCAATGGATATGGGTACAAGACCGGCAAGACCTTTAATATTGTTAAGCGGACTTTTTAGGTCATGGGACACGGCAAAGGTAAATTGTTGAATTTCCTTGTTTTTTGATTTTAAGCTACTTGCGGCTTCTTCAAGTTTGTTTTTTTGATGCCTTAGTTCCTTAGTACGTTCCGCTACTTTTTGAACCAATATTTTTTGATTTTTTTGGATATTTCGGACTTTGAGGTAATAGGCTAAATACAGTAATAGTAAAACCAGTACGACCAATAAAGACTGGAACCACCACATTTGCCAATAGGGCGGGGTAATGGTCATGTGCAACTTCAATTCATTATCTACCCAAACACCATCGGAATTGGTAGATTTCATGCGTAACGTATATTCTCCGGGGTTTAGGTTGGTATATGTGGCACTGGGATTGTTTCCTACATAGTTCCAGTCTTTTTCAAACCCCTCTAAATAAAAGGCATAGTCAACACTTTCTGGGTGTCTCATGGTAAGAGCCTTAAAATCAATATTTATTACGGATTGGTCATAGTTGAGGGTAAGGGAATCTACTTGGCTAATATCCTTCTCTAAAACACCAAATTCATCATTGGGTAGAACTGATTTGTTGAAAATTTTAAGGTCGGAAATAAACAGGGTAAGTTTATCTTTTCGTTTCACAACATCCTTGGCGGTAAAAATATTAAATCCGTTTACGCCCCCAAATATATACTCTCCTTTGCTGGTAACCAGTGAGGCGTTTGGGTTAAATTGGTTGGCCTGCAGACCATCAACTACGCCATATTCCATTGTTTTCCCGGTATCCGTATGGTATCTAATAATACCTTCCTCCGTACTTAACCATAGATGTTTGTTCTTATTATCTATAATTTCTTTAATGGCATCATTTTTAAGTCCGTTTGATTTGTTGATTATCTCAAAAGAATCATTTTCCGGTATGTATTTGTTAAGTCCTCCTTGGGTACCGACCCAAATGGTATTTTCGGTATCCTGTATAATGGAGTTGACAAAATTGTTGCTTAGCGAATTCTTAATGTGATAATGCGTGTTTGTCCAGGTACCGTTGTTTTCTGATAGTTTAAACAAGCCGGAATTAAGAGTGCCTATCCAAACATTACCTTGGTTATCTTCAAATATGGTGTTTAACGACTTTATTTCCGTACCATCTACTTCTGAGGTCAGGGTAATGTCTTCATGTTCGTCTGTCTTTGGGTTAAAAACCTGTACACCCGCAAAATAATGGACAACCCATATATGACCATTTTTATCCTTTAAGAGGTTAACTACAATATTGGATTTCAAAAATGAGTTCTGGGTATTTAATTCTTCGTACTTTTTGCTTTTCGTATCAAAGATGAGAATACCGTTGGTCCAAGTGCCGACCCATAATTCGTTTTGTTTTGTTTGTAATAATGAAAGCACCACATCACTGCCAAAATTTTTGTTCTTTATAGAATAATCATTAAACGTATTTAAACTTCTGTTCCAATAGTTTAATCCGCCACCGTCCGTTCCTATCCATATATTCCCATAAGGATCTTCGCTAAAACAATTTACCAACTTGTTATTTAAAGATTTAGGATTTAGTGGGTCTGAAGTAAAATGTTCAAACTTAAATAATTCAGGATCGTGGAAATTAAGGCCACTTCTATAGGAAGCAACCCACATAATGCCGTTCCGCGTATTTAATAGAGCCCAAATAGAGTTGCCCGAGATGGAATTGGGTTTGGAAACACTATATTCTATATGTTGTACCTGTTCTAAATTTTGGTTGTAGATATAGAGGCCGTTGTTTTCTGTTCCTATCCATAATTGATTATTGCTGCTTTTAGTTAAGGAACGGATGCAATAACCGGGACTAACATCTTTCCTATTGATAAGTAATTTTAAATTCTGATCTACCTCTAGTTGTACAAGAGATCCATTGAGGGTGCCTAGCAAATATTTGTTTTTATCTATGGTGGTAGCCGCAAAGATTTCATCTGTTTGCTGATATCTGTTTTGGATTTCCATATCCTTGTTTATTACTAAAATATTGTAGGTGGTAATAACCAACATATGGTCGTTGGCCAAGGGCATTATTTTAAGTACTCTGTCTATGCGCTTGCTTTTTAATTTTACATAGTCATTTGGAAGTTTAAGGTGTTTTACATCTCCCGTTTTGGGTTGATATCTGTATAGCCCGCTTTTTTCCGTGCCAAGCCATAAATAGCCATGTAGTTTTGTTACCCCTTGAAACATTTTGGATTCAATTTTCTTTCCTTCTTTCTTAAAGGGATATGGAACTACTAGATTTAAACTGCGGTCGTATAAACTTAGGCCATCATTGGTGCTAATTAGTATATTTTCACCATCCTCATATAAGGAAACTACGTATTCGTGGGTAAGTCCCGTTACACCATTTAGCGTTTTGTTGAATATTTCAAAATCCTTACCATCGTATCTATTCAGTCCGTTTCTAGTTCCGATCCAGATAAAACCGTAACTATCTTCTAAAAAAACAGTAGCTGTACTATGCGATATTCCTTCTGTTATATGTTGGAAATTAAAGGATGTTGCATCTTGAGGTCTAACCGTATGTATGGAAAGAAAAAGAATGAAAAAAGTAAAAATCTTACAATAAAACTTTAAAAACATTTTTCGGGTAGTGTAGTATGTCTATTTTAACGTATCTAAAGGTAAGAAATTACGTCTAAAAATGTATTGAAGCAAATTTTTATATGAAATAAGAAAAACACTAACGGTAAATGTCGGAAAGAGTTTGGTTGTTCTCTAGGGTGTTCTAATTTTTTTGAATATCCCTGTCAAACTAAAAAACTATCTTTAAAATTCATAATTGGGCATAGGGGGTATGGTTTAGTGGAATTGTCCTCTCACATCAATATTAATTTTAGCATGAGTATATTTTCTTACCATTTGGCCAAAATACCATTTTCAACGGCTATTAAAGCAATATGTATAAATCCTATTCCTAAGAATACAAAAGGATTAATCCATGCGGAATATATGTCCTCTATGACTTTGGGCTAGTTAAACCAATAAAGTAATTTTTCAAAATCTGTGTGTATGATTGTCATGATTTTATCGGTGATTCTATTCTTAATTTTTATTTCTCTTGGCGGTATTCATTTTTATTGGCTTTTTGGTGGGGTTTGGGCATTGAAGAAAGTAATTCCAACAAGAGAAAACGAGGAGAACTCACTGGCTATCCCTAAAATAGCAACATTAATAGTAGGTCTTGTTTTGGTTTCATTTGGTCTTGTTTATCTTTTGAAATCAAGATTGATAGAATTTCAGGTTCCAAATTGGTTTATAAATTATGGATATTGGTTTATTCCTTCTATTTTTATTTTACGTGCCATAGGCGATTTTAATTATGTTGGTTTTTTTAAGAAAATAAATCACACCACATTCGCAAAAGCAGATTCAAAAGTATTTATTCCTTTATGTCTAGTAATTGGTATAATGGGAATACTGATTCAATTAATGGGATAAACATATTCGCCTAGAAAGAATACAATTAAACCAAATTCTATGAAAAATATGTCAAAAGTATTATTCATTTTGATTTTCTCGATTTCTTGTGCGGATGAGCCGAACTTTTTGCAATTAGGGATTGAGTCTTTTAAAGTTGAAAATTATTCTCTTGCTAAGAATCAACTTAAGATGGTTAATCAGTCAGATAAAGATGGTCTGCTAGCAAAACGTTATTTATCAAAAATTGACAGTATCGAGGCTTCAAATAGAATAGTTGTTCAAAAAACGGATTCTATTAATAGCATCAAAATTAAAGAACAAATAAAAAATCATTTAGGTAATTATAAGGTAAGCGTTATTGGTGCTAGTATGGATAAATCAGTTGAAGTTTTTCAGTTAAAAGAGGGAGGAGAATCTGTTTGGTTATGGGTGGACTACGTTGATGGTAACCCTATGATTGACGACAAAAAGTATGGTACTTGGTGGTTAGATTCTAAGGGCAATATTACAATTCGCGTTAAAGGAAATACAGGCGTTATAGAAGAAGTTTTTTCAAATATAGATGGGCGATTAATAGAATTAAATCGAAAAAAACGTTCATTATTAAAGACTTCAGAGCTTTTTTGAATCTATCAACTTTAAGTTGTGAGAAGATTGTATCTGAGATTTTCATGGAGCAACTTCACTTTTTTAAGTTTTAAACCACTAACCCGATGACAATAAAGTTGCAAACCCAAATACCTTTACAAAAGGCCCAAAACCAAATTGATTATGACAGTCGGTTAGTGTTGTTAGGTTCTTGTTTTTCGGAAAACATAGGGCAAAAGTTCAGGTATTATAAGTTTCGTGAACTTCAGAATCCGTTTGGTATTTTGTTTCATCCGTTGGCTATAGCCAATCTGGTCTCTCGAGCCGTTTTAGGGAAGGTCTATACGGAAGATGATGTGTTTTTTTTCAACGAACGCTGGCAGTGCTATGATGCCCATTCAGATTTAAGTGCTGTTTCTAAAGATAGTCTACTTAATGCCTTAAACCAAGGAATTGAGCAAACTGCAAATCATCTGAAACAAGCTACTCATATTTGCATAACACTGGGTACGGCTTGGGTGTATAGACATGCGGAAACAGATGCAGTGGTAGCCAATTGCCATAAAGTTCCTCAAAAACAGTTTTCAAAAGAGCTGATGCGTATTGAAGAGATTGTTGCGAGTCTCAACAGTATCATGGCTTCGGTACAATCTCTCAATCCCAATGCCCAATTTATTTTTACCGTATCACCGGTACGTCACCTAAAAGATGGTTTTGTTGAAAATCAACGGAGCAAGGCACATTTAGTAGCTGCTGTTCATGAGGTTGTTTCCGCTTCGACGTTAAAGGCGGATTATTTTCCTTCATACGAGATACAAATGGATGAGCTACGTGATTATCGCTTTTATAAAGAGGATATGGTGCATCCAAACGCACTGGCCGTCAATTATATTTGGAAAAAGTTTGTTGAGGTATGGCTGGCATCAAATACATCTTCAACTATGAAGAAAATAGAAAAGGTTCAAAAAGGGATGCTACATAAACCCTTTAATGAAAATTCTGATCAGCATCAGAAATTCCTTATGAAACTAAATGTTTTAAAATCAGAAATTCAGAAAGAATTCCCTCATATACAATTCTAGGTCAAATATGAATTTTGTCGAGTTTTTCAGGGTTTTAAAATGAGAAACTATTTTTTTAGGTATTTTTCCGTTTTATGTCAATAATGATTAAAAGATTAGGTTGTCTTATTATATGCTTGTTTTGTGTAGCTAATGCTAATGCGCAACTTCCCTTAGTTGAATTAGAGGCATTACAAGCATTATATAATTCCACCGGAGGTGCTAACTGGATTAGCGAAACAGATGTCGATCCTACAAATGATTGGGACTTTGCTACTCCCTTAATAGATACCGATGTTACCAATTGGTTTGGGATTACCGTTATTGGAGGTCATGTTACACAATTATTGTTGGATGTTAATAATAATACAGGTAATAACTTAATAGGAACAATACCAGCTGAAATTGGAAATTTACAATACTTAGTTGATTTAGATCTTTCTGATCAATCTGGTCTGACAGGTCCTATTCCTAACAGCATTGCAACGCTTCTAGATTTAGAAGTTTTGATTTTAAATGGTAATGAGTTATCAGGAATCATACCTGTTGAACTTGGGAATTTAAGCAATTTAGAAAGTTTATGGTTGAACTCAAATAATTTGAGTGGTACAATACCATCCGAACTTGGTAATTTAAGTAGTTTAGAATCTTTGTTACTTTCAGAAAATCAACTCACAGGAACTATACCCGTAGAACTGGGAGATTTAAATAGTCTACAGGTTCTCCAACTTTCTTTTAACGAGCTTACGGGTGAAATACCTTCTGAATTGGGACTTCTCTCAAATTTAACCTCCTTGTCTTTGAGATATAATAATCTAACGGGGGCAATTCCAGAAGCCATTTATGATTTAATTAATTTAAGGACTTTACTACTGCAATTTAATCACTTAGAAGGGGTTATCTCTCCATTGGTTGAAAATTTAGTTTCATTAGAGTCCTTAGTACTTCGTTTTAATCAATTTGAGGGAGATTTACCTGCGGAAATTGGAAATATTCCATCGCTATTAACTTTATCGTTGGGTCAAAACAATTTTACGGGTACAATACCTAATTCTTTTTCAAACTTAATTAATCTTGATGTTTTTGATATTAATGATAATAACATAGAAGGTGTATTGCCTGCAGGTTTAGTAAACTTGACTAATCTGAGTACTTTTAATATTAAGAATAATAACATTGAGGGTGAAATTCCTAGTTTTGTTTTTTTTAATGAGACCACATTACGATTTAATGGCAATCGTTTTCAATTTGGAGATTTTGAAGATGAATTTAGTTATTATGATGGCTTTTTGTTTTTTGAAGATAATCCGCAAGCTTTGGTGAATGATTCTGAAAATGTTACCAGTTGTGTTGATGGTACAATTACCTTAAGCACAACCGTTAGCGGCAGTGCAAATATATATGAGTGGTTTAAAGATGGTATTGCTATACCAGCCTCGAACACCCCAAATTTAGTATTGACAAACATTCAAATGGCAGATTCTGGCGTTTATACATGTGAAATTAGTAGTACTATAGTAACTGATTTGGTACTGGAGAGAAACCCAATTACACTAACCGTAAACAACAGCGGACCAACTGCAAACAATATTGATGATATAGTAGTATGTGATACGGATGCCGATGGTTTTGCTACATTTAATTTAGACTTGGTGGCTATAGAGTCTCAGGTTATTGGGGGGCAGACAGGGTTAACGGTATCTTATTTTGATGCCACAGGAAACCCATTTACATTGTCAAATTCATTTGATAATACTACTGCATTCAAGCAAGACATTACAGTGGTAGTTGAAGCATCTGAAACCTGTTTAAATGAGACTGTTTTTAGTCTTATTGTTAACCCTTTGGTTGTTGCTGATGTATTACCAGATGTTGATGAATGTAATGTTTACACCTTGCCAATTCTAAGTTCTGGTAATAACTATTATACTGCAACAGGTGGTACGGGCTCATTACTCAATGCTGGCGATGAAATTACCGAATCGCAGATAATATATGTTTATGCAGAAAGTGAATCAGGATTGGGAGGCTGTTTTGATGAAAGTAGTTTTTTAGTGGATGTTACTAAGGTTTCGGTTACTGAATTAGATGACGTTGTTACTTGTCAAACATATACATTGCCAACATTACCTGATGGGCAAGATTACTATAGTGAAGCCGATGGAGGTGGGGCAATTTTACTGGCAGGTGATGAAATTTTAGAGTCCATGACCATTTATATTTTTACCGAAGAGAATGGTTGTTTTGGTCAATCGAGATTTTCCGTAAGTATTGACCCTGTTGCATGTCAAGATGTAGAATCTTTAGGCTTGCCCAAATTTTTTACTCCTAATAATGATTCTTATCATGATATTTGGGATATATCAAAACTTTCTGGTACTGGTGATATAGATATTTTTATTTATAATCGTTACGGAAAGTTATTAAAGCAATTAGATCCAAATACCTTTAATTCATCTTGGGACGGTTTTTACAATGGAAAGTCAATGCCTTCATCTGATTATTGGTTTCAATATCTTAATAAGGATACAGGGGTGCGTCTTTCGGGTCATTTTTCCTTAAAAAGATAAGATTACATATTGTTTCTTGCTTAATTTTGATGATATTGTTTTTCTATGAAAAAAGTATTAGTAGGAGTCTTAATTACTTTGGCCACTGTTCTAATTTTTCGTTCGTGTATTGAGGATAGGGAGGAAAAATCCATCCTCGAAGAAAATAGTATGCTTATTCAGACGCAGATAGACAATGTGAGCAAGTTGATCGTTACCGAAGGCCATTTTGCCGAAGTGTACAATTACAAAGACTCTAAAATGCTTTTCGGTCCTTTTATATCCGCAGAAAAGAAAGCCTTGGTTGTTGTAAATGCTGATGTGACCATAGCTTATGATTTAAGTAAAATTGAATTTGAAGTAGACGAGTCAACCAAGACATTACATATTAAAAGCATACCTGAAGCCGAAGTGAAAATCAATCCTGATTTTGAATATTATGATGTCACTTCCGATTACCTAAACATGTTTGAGGCTTCCGATTATAATAAAATCAAAAAAAATGTAAAGGCTTCACTTATGAAAAAAGTAGAAGCATCTTCATTAAAAAGTAATGCTGAAAACCGGCTGATTAGTGAGCTGCAGAAATTCTATATTTTGACGAATTCCATGGGGTGGACGCTGTCATACAAAAATCAACCTGTAGAGCAGAATCTGCCTGAAGTGCTTTTTAATGATTAAAATCAACTTGAGTTTTATTTTGCAAAAGTCTCTGCCCAACTCATATATTGGTCCCAATCATACGCAGTAACATCATGCTTGCCGCTTCTCATGTGGTAAGCCATAGTTTGCTGAATGGGACGGTCCGTTTCAGGAAAGTCCGTTAAATCAATTCCTTTCTTACCGTAAAGGCCATAAACTTTAGATGCATATTGTGTAGAAAGAAATTCACCTTTGGGATCTGCCCATTCGTCTTCAACAGCGCTTGCTATATATAAAGGTCTTGGCGCTATAAGTGCCAAAAGCTGGTGTTGATCCACCGGTAAAATTTCTTCTTTATTGCTATATTTTTTAAAACTTGCAGAAAACCAATGTGGAAACGAATTATTGATGTGACCTATGGTTTCGCCAAATTTCCGCTTAAATAATGCGGCGCCGCCACAACCGGAATTATTGCTTATCACTCCAGAAAAACGGTCGTCCGTAGCTCCGGCCCATAATGCTGCTTTTCCTAATCTAGAATGTCCAAAAACAATAACATTGGAAATATTGGTGTCATTCTCCAAATAATCCATGGCACGGCTAAGACCATAGGCCCAAGCTGCTATACTGCCCCATTCATTGGTTTTGGGTTTGGTCTGTTCTTCATCATAGAACAGACTATGCAAACCGTCTGAAAAGTCATTTTTATCTGGGTCTATTTCACCGTAATAAACGGTTGCCAGTCCATACCCATTGTCCAGCATTTTATCTATGGTCCAACGGTTCATTCGTACGCCCCTAGAGGCTTCCGTGGCTTTGTTGCTGCTAATTTTTAAATCCGCATTGTTTTCGTTCCATGCTTCGGGAATAATAACATTTGGGTCATCTGTTACCGTATGGTTCCCGTGAAAGTTATAGCCTAGGAATACCGGTGCTTTTTCATTTCCGTTAGGTAAATATAAAAGGATGTTGAAATTGAGCGTACGGTTGTTTTTCTTTAGGCCAACCGCTATTTGTTTACGCTGGGCTTTTCCTCCTAAAGCTTTATTATCCTGTTCGATAACCTTAAATGAATATTCATCCAATAGGGCAGGTACCTTTCCGTAAATCTGCTTTTCAAAAAACTGATAGATTTCCAGTTTTCTCTTTTCTTCCCATTCTTGGCTGGTGGTAATTGCTTCTCCGCTGAATGTTGTTAAAGGGTCCGGTACCGAGAATTTGGGTACTTTGGTTTCGTCATAATTTGCTTCTGGCTGGGCCATAAGTCCTAATCTAGTAAGTGTAAGTAATATAAAAAGTAATGGTTTCACGGTTTTTTAGTTTGGGGTCAATTAAGAAATTATTGGTTTTAGTTCAATTCCTCGGTTTTAAATTTATGGTTTACCAAATCCAGACCGTCATCTATTAAATGGCCTACTTTGGGGTTATTTAGTTTTACGGTCTGTAAATAAGATGAAATCTCTTGGGCAAAGTCATGGTCTCCATTTTCTTTGGCTAACTCGTAAAGTTCTACAGGTAATAACCAATCATTAGGATACGTATCCCTAATGGCTTCAAATACTTTGTGCCTGGAAATTGTAATATTTTTGCCTTCTCTATACTGACGAACCTGCTCGTAATATGCTTCTAATTGCGAATGCGAAGTATTATTTTTTGGTTTTATAGTGGTGGATGAAACCTCATGGGTAACCAAATTAAAACTGCTTAAATCCGCAGGGCCGTTGTATGCCGATACTATTTCCCTGCCTACCGCCATGCTGTACAGTTCATCATCACTCTCAAAAAGTACCTTGTCTTTATGGGTGACGCAGCAATTTTTAAAGGTGACCAAGATGATTTCGCCTTGTAAATTTCGAGTCCCTGTAATAATTTCTCCGGTGATGTTAATTTCACCCTCAAAAGCTAAGGAAACTTGTTGTCCTTCAAAAATGTTATAGGCCTTAAGGTCTAGCGGGCTCATATCTTCTATGGCCAGGTTAATACCTTTTAGTTTACCCATTGGAGAGCCAAAGCCAGCGGCATGTTTTTTAATGCTATGCCCCACAAGCTCTTTATCGCGAAAAGAGAGTGCGGTTGGCCCATAGGTTTGAAAGAAAGCAGGTTTGCCTTCATATGATATGACCTTATCAAAATTACCTGAAATCTGTAGTCCGGTACTGAGTTCTATTGTACCTAGTTCCTTGGATGCAATCAATTTGTTTATTCCGCTCAAACCGCCTTTTCGCAAAGCCATGGTATTCGCAAACTCCTCTAAAACCTGACTTAGGTAAGCGAAATCTGGAGTAACAAAAAGCTGGGGCTGTGGTTTTGTAATATCAAAAGAAGTATAGGCGGCATCTAAAGAATAGGGTTTTTTTTCAACTTCATTGGTCATGCACCAAGCACTTTCGCCAATAGAGGAAAGGAGTCCAGCGCCATATATTTTCGGATTTTCCGGTGTGCCTATAAGCCCGTATTCAACGGTCCACCAGTGCAAGTTGCGTATGAGTGCAATTTCACTGGGTTCGCCCATGTTCTCCTGTAGCTCTTTAATTCGGTTTTCAGCCTTGTCAATTTCATCTTGTGGAGTACCTTGGGCCTCTTTTATGATAGAAAGGTGGCGAACAGCTTCATATAATTCGTAATCTTTGGCACTAGAAATGGCCTTGGAACCTATTTCGCCAAATCGTCTTAGATATTCGGCGTATTCAGGATTAGCTATAATAGGGGCGTGACCAGCTCCTTCATGAATTATATCTGGTGCAGGAGTATACTCTATATGGTCTAGTTGACGAATATCAGAAGCAATGACAAGAACATTATATGCCTGAAATTCCATAAATGCAGATGGCGGTATAAAACCATCCACAGCAACCGCTGCCCAACCTATTTCTTTTAAAATACGGTTCATGCCGTACATATTAGGAATATAGTCAATGGAAATCCCCGTTTTTTGTAAGCCCTCCAAGTAGGAAGTATGGGCTACTTTATTTAGGTAATCCACGTTCTTACGCATTACGTACCTCCAAACAGCCTGGTCTATAGCGGAATAGTCACTATAGTCTTGCGGTTTTATATACTGCTGCAAATGCACGGGCAGTTTGTCTAAAACAGGATTGCTAGTGTACGTCATACTAGAGGGTTTCTTTTATAAAGGTACAAAAAAGGGCAGATAGGGTTTTTTCTTTTAATTCTTTTTCGATAAACGAGAAAGACCTAAAAAAAGCTCTTTTGATTAAAAGAGCTTTGGTATTTTTGGTGTGCCTAATTTATTCCCATTATTTAGTGGCCACAATATTAGGTGGGTATTGCATTAGAATTTCAGATACGAATTCTTGAATACGCTCCTCTTTTTTGGCTATGTTACCGGTGGTTGTTAGGTTTCCAACACCCTTACCTTGCCAAACTAATTCTTTACTTTTTGAGTCTATTAGGTCTATGTATAATGAACCTTCGGTGCGGGTGCTGACATTATTGCCACCGCCCCAGCCTGGCCCCCAGTAATATGGGTTCCAGCCCCAGCCCCAACCACCACCCCAGTAGTTGTTGTAGATATCAACTTGTTCTTTTTCCTTAGTGAAGATGCTCACTAAAATATCTGGGTTTTCAGATTTGGTAAAGCCACGTTTGGTCATTTCGGACTCAATGGCTCTAAGGATTCTCTTTTTGTCCAAATCGGAAATTTGGGCTTTGTCAATTCCGGTCTTATAAAAAGCATAGGATTTGTAACTGTTGAAATTGGCTTCTTTGTCGTAGTCAGAAAGCACACGTACAGAGGTACACGAACTTAAAAATAGCAACACGAGCATGGGCACCACTAAAATTTTAATCTTTTTCATAACTAATTATCGTATTTGGTGTTAATACATCATTTTCTTCAGGAAAATAGTCTCAAAAATCATGCCGAACAACGGTGTTTATTGACGGTTCGTTTTAGGGTCGAAACCATATGGGCAGTGTCTGCAACCACTCTCGCAACAATAGCCTCTCTTTAAATGATACTGTTTTGTAAAAACTCTATACCCTTCTTCCGATAGGTAGAAGTCGCCTTCTTCTGGCGGAATTATTTTTTTCATTAACTTATCTTCCGTTTCATTCTAGATTAAAATTACTGCATTATTGTTGATAAAGAGCTAAAAAGGATTCTAAAAACGTACATCTTATAGCCTTTAGCAGTATTTTAACGAATGATTACAATTATAGCGGCAAAGTTGTGTTATCGAATAAGATGGTCTAGTAACAATTAACTTTGTTAAGTGCCGTTTAAACCTTTGATTATGATCTTAGTCTTTAAACATTTTTTTTATAAGAACTATGTTGGTCTATCACTTTGGCCTTTTATCATTTTAAAACATGATGAGCTCAAAGAAGATATTGTTTTGATCAATCATGAGAAGATTCATTTAAAACAACAACAAGAACTGTTGATTGTTTTCTTCTACTTTTTCTATATCTCGGAATGGCTAATACGTACCATATTCTATTTGGATAGTTATAAGGCGTACCAGAATATTAGCTTTGAGAGGGAGGCCTACTCAAATGAGAAGAACCTAAATTATACGAGTGAACGTAATGCATTTAGTTTCTTTAAATATTTATACAGAAAAGAAGCTTAATCTATTAAGCATAGTTGTTGCTAGGTTTTAATAGTACTGTATTTCACACTACTTTTGTGAAATATGCGTGTAACAACTGACAATCAAGAAGTACATTTGCCAATACTGGCCCAAAAAGGGGTTTCTCTTGTTATTAAAAGGGAAGACCGCATCCACCCCTTAATTTCTGGTAACAAATACAGAAAGCTAAAATACAATCTAGAGGAAGCAAAAGCAGAAGGTTTTGGTACACTTTTGACTTTTGGAGGTGCTTTTTCCAATCATATTGCGGCAACTGCCTATGCAGGGAAAATTCACAATTTGAAGACTGTTGGCGTTATTAGAGGAGAAGAAATTGCTCAAAAATGGCAGGAGAACAGTACTTTAAAGTTGGCCCAATCCCATGGTATGAAGTTTAAGTTTGTTTCACGGGATCTCTATAGGCAAAAGGAAACCCCCAATTTTTTAGAGGAGCTAAAAAATGAATTCGGAGATTTTTATCTTTTACCGGAGGGAGGAACCAATCCTTTGGCCATAAAGGGGTGTCAGGAGATTCTAGCCCCTGCCGATGCTGATTTTGACGTAATCTGCTGTGCTGTAGGTACAGGCGGTACAATTGCCGGTATTAGCAATGCGGCTTCTAGTTCACAAAAAGTTTTGGGGTTTCCAGCACTCAAAGGCGATTTTTTACAAGAAGATATTTGTAAATTCGCAGCAAGAAATAATTGGGAATTGCAATCCGATTATCATTTTGGGGGCTATGCCAAGGTTACTGGGGAGCTGGTGGACTTTATGAATACTTTTTTTAAGAAGACGAAAATTCAGCTGGATCCCATTTATACGGGAAAATTACTTTTTGGAATAATGGATTTGGTCCAAAAAGATTATTTCTCTCCAAAAACTAATATTTTGGCTATCCACACAGGAGGTCTACAGGGTATAGAAGGAATGAATCGCATTTTGCAAAAGAAAAAACTACCATTAATAAACGTATGATACGTAGACTGATAATAGCATCGCTTCTAAGTATATTTTTTATAGGATGTAAGGCCAAACGAACGGTTTCTACCCGAAAAGAAGCTCCTCCTAAGAGAACTGAGGCTGTAGTCGTAAAGAAAGAAACGAAGATTACTGACGATGGACTTTATCCTATGCCCGAAGATACCGGTAAGTTCATTCGTTTTACGATTAACTCGCCGGAAGAGTATATTGAAACCTTCTCCGAAGTCGCTCAGATGGAAATGAAGGCTTACGGTATTCCAGCAAGTATCACCTTGGCACAAGGACTATTGGAAAGTGGACTTGGAAAAGGCGCTTTGGCACTAAAAACAAACAATCATTTTGGGATAAAATGTCACACAGGCTGGGAGGGCGATTATGATTTTCATGATGATGATGAGAAAGGGGAGTGCTTCAGGAAATACAATCACCCCATGTACTCCTATCGTGATCATAGTATTTTTTTAAGAAACCGTTCTCGCTATGCCTTTTTGTTCGATTATAGAAATGATGATTATAAAAAGTGGGCAAAGGGTCTCAGACAGGCCGGATATGCCACGGATAAGCATTATCCACAGAAGCTAATTTCATTAATTGAGCGTTATAAATTGTATGCTTTTGATACTGAAATTGCGAAGCAAGGCTACGGACAAAGAAAAGAAGCGCCGGTTGTTGCTATTCGTGCCAAAAGTCAAGTTCATGTAGTTCAGAAGGGAGATACGCTATACTCTATATCTAGGTCATATTCGGTCTCCGTTGATGATTTAAAAAGATGGAACTACATGTATGATAATAATTTGGCCATTGGTCAAAAACTTACTGTAAAGACACAAAATTTCAATAAATAGATGTTATATCAAAGAAGTAGCGCCTTGTTTGCAGAGGCACAAAAATATATTCCAGGAGGTGTAAATTCACCCGTTCGTGCATTTAAAGCAGTTGGCGGTGATCCAATTTTCGTAAAGAAAGCTAAAGGCGCTTACCTGTATGATGAAGATGGTAATAAGTTGATAGACTATATTGCCTCTTGGGGCCCCCTTATTTTGGGACATGCTCATGAACCCGTAATAAATGCGGTAATCGAGAAAGCAAAGCAAGGTACTTCTTTTGGTATGCCTACCGAAATTGAAACCCAGCTTGCCCAATTGGCTGTTTCAATGGTACCTAATATTGATAAAATTAGATTCGTAAATAGCGGAACGGAAGCCTGTATGAGTGCAGTTCGTTTGGCACGTGGATATACCGGAAAGGATAAGATTATAAAATTTGCGGGTTGTTACCATGGTCATTCAGATTCGTTTTTAATACAAGCGGGTAGTGGTGCGGTTACTTTTGGTAGTCCTAATAGCCCTGGTGTTACCCAAGGCACGGCAAAAGATACTTTGTTGGCAAAGTACAACGATCTAGAGAGTGTTCGTGAATTGGTTGCGGCCAATAAAGGTGAAATAGCAACGGTAATTATTGAACCGGTTGCGGGTAATATGGGATGTATTATTCCTTCGGATGAGTTTATAAAAGGTCTTCGGGAACTTTGTACCGAAGAAGGAATCCTTTTGTTGTTCGATGAGGTGATGACCGGTTTCCGTTTAGGAAAAGGTGGTGCTCAGGAAGTTTTGGGTATAGATGCCGATATCGTGTGTTTCGGTAAAGTTATTGGTGGCGGTTTGCCTGTAGGTGCTTTTGCCGCACGCGCCGAAATTATGTCGCATTTGGCACCTGAAGGCCCGGTGTATCAGGCAGGAACCTTAAGTGGAAATCCATTAGCAATGGCTGCAGGATTGGCTATGCTTACTGAATTGAACAATAATCCGGAAGTTTTTGAAAGCTTGGCTAAAAAGACGGCTTACCTTCATGAAGGTTTAGATGCCGTTTTAAAGGAAAAAGGGATTCCGTATCAAATCAACCGATTTGGTAGTATGATATCTGTTCATTTTACAGAAGATGAGGTTGTTGATTTTGAAAGTTCTGCAAAAGGAAATAATGACACTTTTAAAAAGTACTTTCATGGTATGTTGGAGAACGGTATTTACCTGCCACCAAGTGCTTTTGAGAGTTACTTCTTAAATGATGCCTTAACGTATGATGATATTGATGCCACCGTGGCCGCTTTAAAAAAGATAGAATTTTAATCACTAGTTTTCGGGCAGTGAAGCAAATTCTTTTCGTTTGTTTTCAAACCATGCTTGCATACCTTCGGGCGATTGCATGAGATTGCGCATGTCATTCATAGCTTCTAAATGGGCGGAATCTTTCTTTTGAAACATTTCCGCTCCATGTTTTTTACTCAATTCAGCTATTTCTTCAAAGGTGTTAGCAGAGAATTTTGTGTCACAGGCTCCCCCTAATTGCTTGCAGGTCATTGTTTTCATAGGTCAGTTTTTATGATTAGCATTTATGCTAGTTATAAAGCATTCGTATTCTATTTTCGTCTAGTGTATCATGGATGTGAAAAAAGTACTTTTCCTGCCATTTTTGAGTTGTAATGGCCTGTTTACTTTTTGTCACATCCCAAGGGGGATATACACGAAAACCTCTTTTGCCCTCTTTTTTGCCGGTTGAGATAATACCTTTCTCTAGCAAGAGTTTTTTTGGAAAAACGAATTGCCCGGAAAAATTATCTTTACTGGCAGCTATTACAAAAAAGTCGAAATGATCGCTTTCTTCAAAAGGACAAATTACACCCGTTTTAGCGCGTTTCCAGAAAGTAACAAATTGTCCAACTTTCTTTGGAGTTATTTTCGCTTTCCTAAAGATAATTATTTTTGACCCAAGATGAAACCTACAAGCATCATAATCTTGACTTTCTATTTCGGTTTCAAGGTTTGCTAGAGATAAACTTAAGGGTTTATAGACCTGAGAGATGGTATTTTTTATTGAGATAATCATAGGTAGGTTCTAAGTTTTAAAAGAATAGAGTAGTTCTTTTACGGTACTGTAAACCTAATAAATATGTATAAAATTAAACGCAAAAAAAAGAGTTGCACTGCGGCAACTCTTTTTTCTTAGAAATGAACTTGTTCTGTTTATCTCCTCGCTTTACGCTCTCCCTTGTTCTCTTTGGAGTGCTTTTTCCCTCTGCGTTTGTGCATTTTCTCCCATTTCTCATATTGCTCAGCAGAAAGTATCTCTTTCATTTCCGCTTTAAAGGCAATCATTTTATCCAACCTTGCATTCTGCATGGCATATCTTTCTTCAGAAGTAGGTTTTTTACGTTCACCTTCTTCTTTCTGTGCTTTGCGTTCTTCATGTTTAGCTTTACGCTCTTTTGCTTCTTCCAAATGAATGGCTTTTATTTTCTGCTGTTGACCAGAGGTAAGGTCTAATGCCAAAGTCATTTTTTTAGTTTGAAGTGTGGCCATTTGCTCTGCGGTCAAATCTTTCATTTGATCTCTACCATGTCCTTTTTCTCTTTGGGCCATTGCGGTAAGCCCAACCATACATACTAATGCTACAAGTATCTTTTTCATGTTTTTAATTTTAATGATTATACTTCTTAGAGTGGGAAAATGAAGAATGGTTTAACGTCCGTTGTTTTTTTATCAATTAATTAACAGGTAATTAGAGGTGGTTTTAGAGCATAAAAAAGGGCGAAGAAGTGCTTCTTCGCCCTCACATAGTAGGTCGTTCAATGTTTGTGTATTCTAATCCAGTGCCTCCGGGGAAATAACTTGTTCCATATCTGCAGATGCCATTTCTATAGTCTGGGGAGACTGTTCAGAATTGGTTTGATTGTAATAAATAATTGATGCAATTACGAATCCTGCTAGGTATAAAGAACTTTTAAGTTTTTGAGACATGGCGTATGTTTTTTGATTCTGATACTAATTTAGATAAAACAATAAGGCGGGTGAAAAGCTTGTTGTAAAGCCACCATAGGATGTGGTCAAATTGTCCAAACTTGTTGTTTGCAAAATCATTTCATCAGAATTTCATGTATTTGGTCGATACACAGAACCGAATAATGTCCATTTTAGAGCTGTTTTGAGTTTAAATGTTGTTGCGTACAAGTTTACCTATATAAATTCTAACTTTTCTGAATTGCCAAAATGTGTGTAACGTAAACTATGGGAACAATGTAAGTGGGTAGATAAATATATGGGAATTGTAAAACTGCTAGATTGGGTTGGTCAAATGCGAGTAATTGTATAGGTAGTGGTGATGAAAGTATGGCAATCAAGACAATCGTGGTTAGTAATACAAGTCCTAACACATTCCAGGTTAAGAGAAAAAGTCTAGATAACGTTTTTTTGGTAAACGTCATGTAAATAAGAATAATTGCAGCGGATATACCCATTATAATATCAAAATTCCACCCCTTGAATGTCATTAATATTGGGACTTTCTTCTGTAGAAATAATTGGTAGAGTATGAGTTCTACCGGTATGCGAACCATATGAACGGCTACTAAAAATTTAGGTATGAGTGAGTTTATAGCTATAGATTTATAAATCCATGCAAAAACGAAGAAGGAAGGTATAATAGCAAAAATAAACCGGGGCGGTTTTATTTCGGTGTTTTCGAAATATCCGTTGTATGCAATTACACCTATAAGAAGGAGCCAAAGTATACTAAAAACAAGAACCCTTTTATCTTTTCCGGTTGCTTGATAGAACAGAATTAAGGATAAAAGGGTAGTCGCAATAAATAGATACTGTAGCATAGCGTTAGTTTCCAAATTGCCTTAAATGATGGTCCGTATGCTTGTAAACAAAAACTCCGATCTGCTCTGTGGTCATTTTTCCAAAAAACGGATGTACAAAATCAGGGTTTGAAAAGGAGTCATATTCTTGAAGCAATTCAATCCATTTTTTGCGTTCGTTTTCAAAGTTGCCCGTACCCGTAATCTTTAACTCAGGATGGGTAGGTTGATTTTTTTTCATCGGTTGCTCGTCTTTTAAAATACTGCGCAACGCCATGCCGCCAAACAGCCTCCCAATAAACAAACGCTTGTAGCTTTTTTTACCATGGAACAATTCTTCGCCTAATGTGCAATGTTTAAGCATTTGGTAAGCGTTCATTTTGCCCCATTGAGCTTGATTGTGTTCTTGAAGGGAGTTTATTCTATCCACTAACTCGGCAATTGTTTCGTTTTCAAAAATTGTTTTCATCTTTTGCCAGATTTAAGCTTCCATTGGTATTATGCCTCTCACTTCTACAGAACCGCCCATGGCAAGAATAGGGCATCCTTTTGCTATTTCAGTAGCCTCTTTAACGGTGGTTGCTTTAATGACCATGTTTCCACTTAGGGTCTCGTTGTTCGCTATGCTAATTCCTGTGCTAACATTTAATTGGTTGTCAATTGTAGCTCCCTCAAAAGCCAACCGAGTTGTGCTTACAAGTTTAGCCTGTGCAGCAATACCACCAATAAAAGAACCCCAGTTTTGCTGCATTTCACTTAATTGGTCAGTAGTGGGGTGTTCGGTGCTAGGTTGCATCCGGAATAGCAACATGAAGTCTTGAAGATTTTCCATTGTCAAAGTTTTATGGTTTATATATTTCGATGAGGCTAAGCTACCTGCATTAAAAAAAATAAAACTTGTCATAGGGCAAGAAAACCTATTCGCCCGAAATCTCTTTTCTAATTCGGCTTAAAGAAGTGTCCGTAACACCCAAATATGTAGCAATATGTTTAAGCGAAATATTCTGAATAATATGTGGTTTTTCTCTTAAAAGTTTTAGGTACCGCTCGGAAGCTTGGTCCGCAATCATAGCTACACTTTGCTTTTTTAAAGCGAAATAACTGTTTACCAAAGTTGTGCGCCCTTGTTCCCTAAAACTGCGTATGCTGTGAAAGAGTTCTTGAAAAGTATCAAAATCTAACTGCCAACATACGCAATCCGTCAAAGCTTGAATGTTTTCTCTAGTAGGGTTTCTTAGGAAAAAAGAAGTCCAATCAATAACAATATCACCAACGGCATAAAAATTAGTAGAGATGTCTTTTCCTTCGGTATTCATTACGTAAGAACGTGCAAAGCCACTTTCAATAAACCAATAGTGATTTTCCGTTTTTCCTTCTTCTAGTATAAAGTCGTTTTTGGAGAAAGTAACTTTTTTAAATTTAGGAATAATTGTGGCCAGTTCTTCATCCGAAAAATTAGAAGGCGTGAATATGTTATTTAGAAAATTATCTTGGCTTATCATTTGGGGTCAAGTATTAGCTCTATTCGCTTGTTTACATCTTCCAAATGATATTTGCTCATCGTATCCGAAGTTCGGCCAATAGCCCTTTTAATAGTTCGTTGTAAATTACTTAACTCACCACGGGCTACCGAACGAATGTCCGATTGGCTGGTGTTCACCACCGTAGATTTTTGATATCCGCCAAAATCAGGTTTTTTCTTTTGGTTTTCTGCGGTCATCAAATATGCCAACCGGTCTATGTGTGCTTTTTGTAGGTTTCTTCTATAGGTGTCAATAGCGTTTCCGGTATTGAGTTCTGACCAGATGCCATTACGCAGTTGGTTCATCATATCCGTTAGACTATAGGCTTCCGCTTTATTAGCGGTTTCATTTTCTACCAAACGTTGTAGTTTTCCTAAACTTAGGATGTTATCCAAGGTTTTGGTCTGCATAGCCCTGATTTTTTCTATAAAACCTGAGTATTGAATCTTATTAAAGATATTCTGGTCAATAAGCCATTGGGGTGTGGCAAAAAGTTGATCTTGTAAAAAAGCCATACAATTTTGCTGATGTTCTTTAGTAACCGGTATGTAAACGGGACCTTCTTGATCATAGGTTTTTTGATATTCATAAACGCCGCCAATGTTGTTCGATACATGCCCCATGTAACGGTTGAACTGTGCGATGACCTGACCGTACAATTTGTTCAGGTCTTTATAGGTTTTTCCATCTTCCTTTGTCCATGTAATAAGATTGGGTACTATGCGCTTTAAGTTTTCTATCCCGTATAGACCAGCTTTAATGGCATCATCACCCAAATCCTCTGTTTGCGAACTTGGATCAACAACATCACCCACTTGTTGATGTCCAAACCGATACAAAGGGTCACCTGCATGCTCTAAAATCCAAGAGTCCAAAACCTTATTTTCTTCTTCAGTGGAAACATCTAAAATTGGCTTGTAACCCCATTTAATGGCATATTTATCATAAACCCCAATATCGGGCATCAGGGCCACATCGCCATCTTCTGGCTGAGCTATGTAGTTAAAACGGGCATAATCCATTATAGATGGGGCCGTGCCATATTTTTTGGTAAATGAAACGGAGCGTAGAGAATCTACTGGGTATGCAACACTACTACCCATATTGTGGGGCAAACCTAAAGTGTGTCCCACCTCATGAGCGGATACAAACCGAATTAAACGTCCCATGATTTCATCTTTAAATTCGGTTCCGCGGGCATCTGGATTTATAGCGGCGGTCTGCACAAAAAACCAGTTGCGCAACAAGGTCATAACATTGTGGTACCAGTTAATATCCGATTCTAAGATTTCCCCAGTTCGTGGGTCACTTACATGCGGTCCGTTAGCATTAGGAATAGGTGATGCCAGATAACGTACTACAGAATAACGTACATCTTCCGGAGACCAATCCGGGTCCTCCAGAACAGTTGGTGGCTCTTTTGCAACAATGGCATTTTTAAAACCGGCTTCTTCAAAAGCAACCTGCCAATCTTCAATACCCTGTTTTATATAAGGAATCCATTTTTTGGGTGTAGCCCTATCAACATAATAAACTATTTGTTTTTTAGGTTCTACCAGTTCTCCATTTTTGAACTTTTCCAAATCTTCATCTTTGACTTCCAAACGCCACCGATCCAAAAATTTCACGGTTTTGCTTTCTTGAACATCCAAACCATAATCCGTTTGGGTACTGGCAAACCAGCCAACACGCTCATCAAAATACCGGCGTCTCATAGGTTCCTCAGGAAGAAGAATCATAGAATTATTAATCTCTATGGAAATTGAACCTAAACTGCCATTACTGGGCGGTTTTTTTGCCAAGTATGTTTTTACATGCCGTGCTTCTACATTTAAGGGGTAACTTTTAATGGACTCAATATAACTTCTAGCCTCATCCAAACGGGAGACTTTATATTTTTCCCGGTAAGAATCGGGCATACCCAAAGCTTGTGCATCTTTTTCAAAAAGTTCGTTTACCTGAATTACCGTAGAAGGATTAACTGTGTCCTTTTTAAGGGCTTTGATGTCAAAGGCAAAGAGTACCGGTTCAAAATTGGAGTTTACAACGGCTTCATGTACCGGTAAGGAATCTGCGGCGACAACACCGTGGCTCACCACACGGAGTAAAACTTTTTTAGACTTTTTTTCCCAGCGAAGCACTTGGGTGTTAATTTTTCCACCACCAAAACCAATTCCCGTAGCCGTTTTAGAAATACGGCTCACCATCAACATTTCTTTGTTAAAAAGGGAATCCGGTATTTCGTAAAAGTGATTTTCATCAACTACATGTACATCAAAAAGACCTTTGTCCGTTTTGGCATCTTTGGTAATGACCTTGTTGTAAGGTTTTATTTTGTCCTTTTTGTCATCTCCCTTTTTATCCGACTTTTCAGTATTGTCTTTTTTCTTTTTGAAAATTTGCGCTTCCGCGGATAGGGAGCTGATAACTAATAAAGAAAAAACCAATTGGGTAAAAACTGTTTTGAGCATGTAATTTTGGTTAGAAGTTTAGGTACTACACTTGAAAAAGGGAGCCGGCTTGATACAGGATTCCTACTAATGCTTGTAAATATAATATTTTTAGATACTTTATCTTTTAAGGTTGATTAAACTGATTTTGATGCTATAAACAAAATTTACTTGCCTTTTCTTAATCGTTCCTTTTTTTCAAGCTTCGGTGTACGGTATAAAAATTCCGATTAGCTTATAATCCGCTTGTTAGGTGGGGAATGTCGGAAATAAAGTGTGAATTTTTTCGATATAAAAAAACAACAAGTTACGTGCGTGTATGGCAAATTGAAAGATGTTAAAATGCGAAGTTCTTATCGTTTTAGTCCACTTTTTACGAATATGGTTATTTAGGTGTTTTTAGGAAAGCTCCCACAAAATAGAAAGAACAATAAAGAGATGTTTCTGCGTTATATAGACTCATAAACAAACCTACAACGTTATGAACAAGAAGAGTTTAAAAATAAGCATGCTATTGGGCCTTATATTTGCAAACGGAGTTTTTGCGGCTGATCCATTAACAGAGAAAGATGATACGGTTATTCATTCTATAAACTATATTGAAGAGGATACTGATTTTGACCTTGGCTTTGATACAGCGGATTATCTGCCCGAGGATTTTGATGCCAACGAAATTTATGTAAACCTAGATGCAATAGATTTTATAGAGTCTGATGCTAAAGTAATTTTAAGCACTACAAAATACCTTCCAGAAGACTTTAATGCCTATGCATTCCCTAAGAATGTAGAAGGTTTTAATTATATTGATGAGAACGATGAAGTTTCTCTAGATTTTGATACAAAGAAACATCTACCAAGCGGATATAATCCGTATATAAGGAACAATTAACCATTGTAAATTATTTGAATTAGCTAGCGAAACCCCTGTGAGAAAACAGGGGTTTTGTTTTTTACCCGATAATGGAGATTAAATGCTCCGAAGCTTGCCTCGAAATCAAGGTGTATTCCTTTTAATGCCTCGCGGGCTTGCCCCGAGGTAGTTTACTTATATATTGTTCCCAACTTCCATTTTATAGGGTAACATGTAAGAATATGTTGTTTAATGGCCACCATAATAATAACCGTACATCTGATATATAAATAGCCCTATTCCGGCAATGATGAGATACACATTAGCGGCTTTGTAAAAGGCATTGAAACTTTTTTTAGGCTTCCATTGGGTTATTATAAAAACAATAGGAATCAATGCGCAAATCTGTCCCAGTTCTACGCCAACGTTAAAACTAACGATTTTAGCCAGAAACTGAGAGTTCCCCACATCAAAAGATTGTAATCTTGTAGATAGGCCAAACCCGTGAATAAGCCCAAAAATAAAGACCATTAATAAAAGGTTGGGCGATTCAAATTTTAAGTATTTCTGAAAGCCTCCTAAATTTTCAAACCCTTTATACAGGACACTTAAGGCAATAACGGCATCTATTAAATGTTCATCGGCCTTAATACCCAAATAGGTAGCGCCAATTAGGGTTATACTGTGCCCTATGGTGAAAACCGTAATAAAACGAACAATGTCTTTAAACCCGCTTAAGTAAAAAATGACCCCTACTAAAAATAAGAGGTGGTCATAGCCGGTAACCATGTGTTTTGCCCCTACATAAATATAAGAGAGCAAACCACCGTTATTAAGTATTTCTTGGTCCGCAGAACTAACGCCGTGAGCAGCCAATAAAAATGGAGTAAATAGAAATAGTAATGTTACCGGAAGCTTTTTTAAATGTGGACTCATTTATTTTTTTCTGTTAAACCAAAAGAATAATACGGCTACTAAAAATAAGCTACCTACCCAATAGACGTAAGAAGGAAATTCTTCTTCTGCCGGGGCATGGGTATGCGTATCCGTGCCGTGTGCATGAGAAACTTCAAACGTTAAGGTAGACCAGTTGGATTCATGTGTAATTTCTTCATCTTCCAGGTTTTCTAGGTGAATGGTCTGTAGATACCAAATTCCATCTGCAGTAAGCTTAGCGGTTGCCATTCCCTGGGAATCGGTTCTAAGCTGCTGTCCGGAAGTGTGGGTGTGTCCACCTACTTCTGGGTCATGGCTATGTTCTTCTTCTTTACCATGGTCGTGACTATGTTTTTCTTCGTTTTTTCCGTGGCTGTGTGTTTCTTCCTTAGTATGATCGTGACTGTGTTTTGCTTCGTTGCTTTCGTGACTGTGGACTTCTTTTTGATTATCAGTGTGGCTATGCTCCTTTTCGGATGCTCCGTGACTGTGTTCTTCCGAGCTGCCTTTGTAATTGGCGTACACCAACTGGTTCGCTAAAGGTTTACCGTTAAATAGTAGTTTAAATTTAAAATCGTCACCGGTATTTAATTCGTACGGATTGTCAAGCGGTATAAATTCAATGGGGTGCCCTAGTTCTTTCTGCCAATCATCCGTACGTTTATCCCCAACTTGAAAAATGGTTTTTACATGTTTGGAATATCGCTCAACGGCATCACCGTCTAAAGCGTCATTGTCACGTCTCCATGCAAGCATATCCTGTATGCCCTCATGTTCCAAATAGGTGTTGAATGCCTCCGCGTCCATTTCAATAGACCTAGGTGCCGTAGAAACTCCTACCACATAAGTTCCGGGGTCACCGGTTCTAAAATTTAAAAAAGTAATACTATCCTTTTCGCTCCACTGAGATTCTTCTACCTTAATTCTCTGACCATTGTTTAGCAGACTAACATCTAACATGCGGTTTCTGTCTATTACATTTTCACTCTTGTCAAAAGTGCCGTTAAACAGTTGAATGGTAGCAGATTTGTTGGGTTTCAAAAAATAAGAGTCCAATTTCAGGTACATGATATGACTGCTGAAAAGAACAAGGAACAATAAGGGGAGAAAAATTTTTTTCATCAAGAGCGATTAAATTAGTGGGTAAATGACAATGCTATTTTTTTGTTACATCGAATTTGATAAAAATAAGAAAATGAAGGTACAAGCAAACAGAACTTCTCATAAAATCCTGTTTTTCTGGGTGACACACCTTTCCTTAAAATGATAAGGATGCAAGGCAATGTATTTAAATCGATTTTAAAATAATAAGGGCACTACAAATTGAAACATCAAAACCAAAAGGGCAACGGCTATAACGTTCAGGATAATACCTACCCGTGCCATCTCATTCACTTTTATGTAGCCACTGGCAAATACTATGGCATTGGGCGGTGTGGCCATGGGGAGCATAAAGGCACAACTACTGGCTATGGTAACGGGAATCAACAAATAAAGAATGGGAATGTTCAAACCTATGGCGATACCTGCTACTACTGGTGCCAGTACAGCTATCAAGGCCACGTTGCTCATGAGTTCGGTCATAAATAGCATAAGAGTGATTAGAAGAACGGCGGTAAACAGTATGCTGACTTGACTATCGCCAATGGCTGCTGAAACTATATCTACAATTCCACTAACGGACATGCCTTTGGCCAAGGCCAAGCCTCCACCAAAAAGAATTAAAATGCCCCAGGCCAATTTTTGGGTGTCTTTCCATACAATTATAAAATCTCCTTTTTTCATATTGTATGGAATAGAGAACATGGCTATCGCTGCCATAATACTGATCATGGTATCGTTTAATTTCAATGCCGGGAATACGCCGTTTATGACCGTTCTGAAAATCCATAGGAACACGGTAACACCAAAAATAGCAAGCACCATTTTTTCCTTTCCGCTCATGGGGCCTAATTTTTTAAGCTCGTCATGTATAACGTCTTTTGAAGCCGAAAATACCAAGTCCCGATTTGGGTACATCCATTTTACCAAGACCAAATAGCTGATCCATATCATTAATGCCGAAAAAGGAACGCCCAATACCATCCACTTTAAAAAGGAGATTTCAATATTGTATTCATTTTCGAGAAGGCCGATCATTACCGAGTTAGGTGGCGTACCGATTACTGTAGCCACACCTCCCGCATTTGCCGAAAAAGCAATTCCAAGCATCACGGAAAGAGCAAAATTCCGATCACTTTTGGTAAATCCGTCTTCATCATTGACCAGAAGCCCGATAACCGACATGGCAATAGGCAACATGACCACCGTTGTAGCTGTATTACTGATCCACATACTCAAAGAGGCTGTTGCTATCATAAAACCTAGTACTACTTTGTTGGGTGTGGTGCCTGTAATTTTTATAATATTTAGGGCAATGCGTTTGTGGAGATTCACTTTTTCAAGTGCCAGGGCAAGAACAAAGCCTCCAAAGAATAGAAATATGATGGGGCTCCCATAATTGGCTCCCACATCTCCAATATCCATGATTTTTAGAAAAGGGAATAGTAGCAATGGCAAAAGAGCGGTAACAGAAATGGATACAGCTTCCGTAATCCACCAGATAACCATCCAAACCGCTACGGCAATTACGGCATCTCCTTTTTCGGAGACCAAATCAAAAGGTAAAAAGCGAATTATAAAAAAAAGAAGAGGGCCTACAAAGAGTCCGGCTTTTTTACTGAGTTCCATGGCATTGAATTAGAGCTCCTAAGCTATGTTTTTTCTTTTTCTTTTGAAAATTAATATACAATTGTGTCCGATGGAATTGTAGGAAGCGTATAGTTTCCAAAATCAATGTGTATGTTGTTATTGTTGATTTTTACATTCTGAGGGGTCGCATTTGTGCCGTGCAGATAGAGAAATTGTAGGTTTTTGAAGTCGTTAAAGGCCTTTAAATACGCTGCTTTTAGAGTAGTACTTGTTAGATTAATGGATTTTAGATGTTCTAATCCTACTAAAGATTGAAGATTTTTTCCGGTGATAGCAGTGTTGTCCAGAAGTAAGATTGTTAGATTAGGAAGTTCTGCTAGTTTATAGAAAACGGCGTCGGTAATTTTGGTATTGCCAAGGTCAAGTCTTGAAATCTGATTTTTTATGGGCATCAGCATATCAAAATCCGAATCCGTAAAACCTGGTTTGTTGATGCAAGAGGCACTTAAGAAATTAGAAGCGTTACTAATTTGATCAATATGAATGCCAGAAGCTTCTATTGTTTTTATTTGAGTTTTAGAAGCAGCTTCAATCTCAATATTCGGGTGGTCAAAACCTTCTTTTTTTGGGAAGAAAGAAAGAAAAAGGGACTTTTCCAATCCCGATTCCGAAATGGTTTTGTCAAATGGATTTCCAGCATCAATCCAGGCCATTACAAGTTGAATTTCTTCTTTTAAGAGTTGGGTTTTTCCTTCTGGAGGCATATGGTCATCATCATCCACAGGAAGAACAAGTCTAGTGTATAATTCACTTTCCGAAGCTTTGGAATCTTCTATGATAGCTCCGTTTTCACCTCCGTTAAGAATGCCTGCTTGAGTAGTGAGAAGCAATTCTCCCTTTGTTTTCTTAGGATTGTGGCAGCTAGCGCATTTGTTGTTAAGTATGGGTTTGATTACATCTTCATAGAGTAGCGCTTCTTGCCAATTATCTTCATTTAAGTCGATTTTTTTCTCTTCAAAAGTTTCAAAACCTAAAGCAGATTTCAGTGCATTTGGCAACGGTTCTATTAAATATTCTTCTCCATGGGTAATATTTCCCCCTTGGTGACCCGTAAAGGAAATCAGCATAAAAAAGAAAATGGATAAACCGAGCATGGGTAGTTTCAGGAGAAAACTTAGAGTTAGAATACCTTTTAGTTTGGCGTACATCAAAAAGGAAAATAAAGCTGTAGCGATACCAGACCACAAGTGCCACTTTACCGTGTCAAAAGCATAGCCTTCTCCAAGATATTGCAGGTAACCTGTAATACAGGCTAGGGTAGCCGTAATACCCGCCCATAAGTAGATAAGCGATATAACGGTGTTGTATTTTTTCTTCTTTCTATCGTACCACTGCAAAAGCAGTCCCATCATAATGAAACCAATGGGCAGATGTACAACAAGCGGATGTAGCCTTCCAAGAAGCTGTTTAAGAACGTCCATACTATTATTTTAGGTCGAATCGTTCTTTTAAAAGCTTCATCATATATACATTGGCTTTCCATTGGTCGGCAACCGGCAATTGGGTGTAGGGTAAAGTCGGCATATAATCCGCTGGACCAAATTCTGTTGTAATAGTAAAAACATCTTTGGCTTGCCATTGTTTACGGATTACTGTCTCCCAAATATTCATATGGCGGTCAACCGCTTTTTTCCATTCAGGTGCTTCCGGGTTGTTTACTTGTGGGCCTTCAGCATGACCTACCCGGGCATGAATATGATGCGAACGGTTTATGATTTCCTCCAATTCTTCATCTTGGCTTTGTAGAAGCGATTCGTGAACAACCATCCAATGACTAATGTCTAAAGTCAGTTTTAATTCAGGAATAGCCGAAAGGTAGATTTGGGTGTCCGGTAGGTTATAACTGAAACGACCCCGGTGTGTTTCATGGTAAATGCGTACGTTGTTCTCTTTTGCAAAGGCATTGGCAGCCCCAATAAAGGCTTTGTTCTGCTCAAAAGTGAAAAAATCGCTACCAGTATGACAGTTGATGTAAGCCGGTTTCCAGGCGATGAGGGTTTTGAAATGTTCAGTGTATGCTTTTAAACTTTCTTTAAAGGGAACAGATTTGTTGGTACCATTTAGAAAACCGACTTTTAAGTTGTGTTTTTTTAAAGCGATTTTTAATTCGTTCTGACTTTTTTCATCTTTTGGAAACCATGTTTCAATTCCATCATAGCCTGCGGCTTTTGTTTTTTCACAAAAAGCATCCCAAGATATGTTCCTGCCCCAATCTGTTTGATAAAATTCCAATTGTTTTTGTTGGGGAAATCCTAAGAAGTAAAAAAAGAGCACTACTAGCGTTAACGGTATTTTCATGGATAATTTGGTTTGGTGCTTAGTGTGGTTGAGCGGAGGTTGTTTAGGATAGAATTTCTTTGATAATATGGCCTTCTACATCGGTTAACCGGAACGGTCTACCTTGAAACTCATAAGTATATTCTTCATGATCAAAACCGAGTAGGTGTAAAATAGTAGCGTGAACATCGTGAACGGATACACGACCTTCTACGCCAGAAAAACCAATATCGTCTGTTTGTCCGTGGGAAGCTCCTTTTTTAATGCCACCCCCGGCCATCCACATAGTAAAGGCGTCGCCATGGTGGTCACGCCCTTTATAGGGCATTTTTTTGTTCCCCCTGTTTTCTTGCATGGGCGTTCTACCAAATTCGCCGCCCCATACGATCAGGGTGTCGTCTAGGAGTCCGCGTTGTTTCAAATCCAAAATCAAGGCGGTTATAGGTCGATCTATTTGAGTGCATTTATTACGGAGTCCTTTGTCAATTGACCCTGAGCGAACTACACCGTGGCTATCCCATCCCCAATCGAACAATTGAACGAAACGTACCCCGTCCTCCACCAATTTTCTAGCAAGTAGGCAATTGTTGGCAAACGATTCCTTACCCGGTTCCACACCGTACATTTCTTTAATATGTTCAGGCTCGTTATTGATGTTCATGACTTCCGGGACCGCTATTTGCATGCGATAGGCCATTTCGTATTGGTTGATTCGAGCCAGAATTTCCGGGTCGGCATATTTGGCATATTCTTCTTTGTTGATTTGAGTGATAGCATCTATTGTACTTTTCTTTAAATCTCTTGAAACTCCATCCGGGTCGTCAAGATAAAGTACCGGGTCACCTTTAGAACGGCATTGTACGCCTTGGTATACCGAGGGTAGAAATCCGCTTCCCCAGACACTTTTTCCGGCATCCGGTGTGTTTCCGCCAGATGTAAGTACCACAAATCCGGGTAAATTTTGGTTTTCTGAACCCAGGCCATATGTCGCCCATGCGCCAATACTGGGGCGTCCCAAACGGGCACTGCCAGTATGCATGAAAAGTTGGGCAGGGCCATGGTTGAACTGATCCGTATGCACGGCCTTTAGAAAAGCTACATCGTCTACTACTTTTTTAAAATGAGGCATAAAGTTCGAAACCCAGTTGCCGGATTCCCCTTCTTGCTGAAAGTCGGCCTGCGGGCCCATCAATTTTGGAGTTCCTTTTATAAAGGCGAATTTTTTTCCTGCCAATAGCGACTGCGGACAATCTTGACCATCTAATTTGTGAAGTTTTGGTTTATAATCGAACATTTCCAATTGCGAGGGTGCACCCGCCATGTGCAAATAAATAACCGATTTAACCTTAGGGCCGTAATGGGGGGCTAAAGTAGCCAATGGGTTAAGGTCACGTTCTGAAAAAGTGGAAGCTGATTTTTTGTTCTGCTTGGATATTGGGTCACATCCCATAAAAATGGAACTTAGTGCTAATCCGCCCAGTCCTTGGGCGCAACTTTTTATAAAGTGTCTTCGGGTCTTTTCCTGCGCTTCTCTAGCCAAGTGTTCTTGAACAAGTCTTTCAATTTGGTCTTTCATGGCCTATACTTTCGTTAAAAATTCATCTAAGTTCATAATGGCATTGGCTACAATAGTCAGCGCGCCAAGTTCTGGTGTAGGTTGCTCTTCAAACTGAATAAATAGTTTTGGGGCCTCGCTATTTTTGTTGAATTCTGCCAATGAGGTGTTGTAAAGTGTTTTTAAGGCTTTTAGCCTATTGGGGCTTAGCTCTTTGAACGTTGCATTTTTATAGCTCTGCGCGATACTTTTCTCTACGTCATTGGGTACACGGTTATTTTTCGCCAAATGGTAAGCAGTTTCCAAATAAACGGGATCGTTCAACGTAACCAAAGCCTGAAGGGGGGTGTTGGTTACCGTTCTCCGTATTGTGGCCACTTCTCTACTACCCGCATCAAAAGTTAAGAAAGAAGGGTAGGGACTTGTTCTTTTTAAAAAGGTATATACACCTCTTCGGTAACGGTCTTCTCCTTTACTTTCTACCCACTGGGCATCACTATAAACAGTTTGCCAAACGCCATCAGGTTGGGGTGGCATAACCCCAGGTCCGTACATCTTTTCACTGAGCAACCCTGCAACGGCCAATGCCTGATCCCTTATCTGTTCCGCTCCTAAACGTATTCTAGGTCCGCGTGCGTAAAGTTCATTCTCAGGGTCAATTTCATACATTTTTGGATTGCTTTCCGAGCTTTGCCGATATGTACCCGACATAACAATTTCTTTTATCAGTTTTTTTACGCTCCATTCATGTTCGTTCATAAAGCGTAACGATAACCAATCTAGCATAGCCGGATGTGATGGTGCGTCTGATTGAGAGCCAATATCTTCAACGGTAGATACAAGTCCTCGGCCGTAGATTTGGTGCCAGACCCTGTTAACAAGAGTACGAGCGGTTAGGGGGTTTTTCTTGTCTACGATCCATTGGGCAAGACCTAAACGGTTGGCAGGCCAACTTGTATTCCAAGCATTTAAGCTCTCCGGAGTGCCTGGTTCTACGGTATCTGTTTTTGACATCCAACTGCCACGATCAAACAACTGTGTTGTGCGCTTCATGTAATTCGGATTTTCAACCATAATGGGCACCGTTGGCGTCTCCGCATTTAGGGCCTCTAGAAAACTGGCGTTGATTTCGTTCCACCCAGCTTCATTTTTATTCGGCAAATCAGGAATGAATGATACCCAATACAGATTCATAAGGTTAGCCTCTTTTTTAGCGCTAACATTATGGGTCTCTATATAAATATCTCCCTGGCGGTCTGTTCTTTTTATAGGAAAGCGTGCCGTTGTATTCTTTTTTTGTTTATTAATAGTGAATTCCCCAATAATAGGCCCCTCGGCATCTTTTTCACGGATTATCATTTTTGTTCCATCATAGTGGGAGCGAAAGTTGAGATAGACAAAACTGGCATTGTTGGTATAACCGTTTTCTATGATGCAGTTTCCTTTATCCCATAAAACTACGGAGGCATGGTCATCATACGAACCATTATTAATTTCTTTGTAAAAGTGTGATTTATAAACAGGCTCTGTAAATTGTAAAAAGTTCTTGTAGGTAGCAAAGGTCTGCTCATCACCATATTTCTTTGCCCAATTCAAGATCCTATCAACACTCTTTTGCTGTGGGGGCGAGTAAAATTTTAAAACCGGAGATTCGCCTGGGGTATCTTCATCCCTTGAATTATTGAAGAAAGCCATCAACTTATAATATTCCTCGTACTTAAAAGGGTCGTATGGGTGACTGTGGCATTGTACGCAACCCATGGTAGTGCTTTGCCAGACCTCAAAAGTTGTGTTCAGGCGGTCAATAACGGTAGCTACACGATACTCTTCATCATCGGTTCCACCCTCATCATTATTCATTGTATTTCTATGGAAAGCGGTTGCAATTAATTGGTCCGGTGAAGGGTTGGGTAATAGGTCGCCCGCCAATTGCTCAATGGTAAATTGATTATACGGTAGGTCTCGGTTAAATGCATCAATAACCCAATCACGATAACGCCAAATGCTTCTTCCTAAGTCTTTTTCGTATCCTTTAGAATCAGCATAACGGGCAAGGTCTAACCACCACGTAGCCCATTTTTCGCCATAGGTTTTTTGAGTTAACAAGGTGTCTACAAAATCTTCATAGGATAGTTCATCATTTTCAAAACTTTGTAGTAATTCTCGGTTGGGTGGCAACCCTACAATATCAAGAGACAAGCGTCTGGCGATTATATTTTTTTCTGCGGATGGATTGGGCTGTAATTCTTTTTCATTTAATCGAGAAAGGATAAAATGGTCAATCTCATTTTTTATAAAATCTGAATTATTTCGGGGAGTAAGACCAGCTTCCATATGAACATGGGGCACTGCTACTTTTTTAGGAAGTGAATATGCCCAATGTTGCCCCCATTTGGCGCCTTCGTCTATCCAACGGGTCAACAGGTCAATCTCTTTATCCGTAAGTTTGGGTTTCTCATAGGGCATGCGAAGCTCGGGATTTTCTTCATGCAACCTTTTTATCATTTCACTACCCGCAGCATTACCTGGTATGATGGCCGCAATGCCCGATTCCGTTTTGGCAAAAGCTTCATCTTCAAATAAAAGACTAAAACCGCCATTCTTTTTTACACCGCCATGACAAGTAATACATTTGTTGTTAAGTATAGGTTTTATTTGTGTGCTGAAATCAACGGGAGGGGAGGATTGGCAGGCTCCTAATAACAATATTTCCAAAGGAAGAAAAAGAAACCAGTAGATATTATCCGTTATATTCTTTTTCATTTTTAGGTCCGTTTTTGCTAAAATCAATCTTAAATATAGAAAACTTAAGTTGTGAATGCGCCTGATATTTGCGCAACCTGTGCAACTTTTAGTATATAAGTACTAGGCTGTTCATTAAGAAAACCCCTAAGGATAGAGAATACTGTATTGCGACGGTTAAACCAGTTTGTTTTGATAATTTGATATTTATATTCTAATTGAGTTATTAAAATATAAAATTTTGCAATAAAGAGTAAGTTATTTGCGCTATTTGGCTAAAATTTACGGCAAAATGACAAATGGGAAAAATGATTGTTTTTGAGAATAAATTTATATCAGAGTATTTAGGTACACTCTTCTTTGACCATTTTTAATGAAGTGCAACGAAAAAAAGCCCAATTCATTTAATGAATTGGGCTCGTTAAATATCAAATTAAAATATAACTTATTGCTTTAGCTGTACGGTTTTAGAATCACCGTCAACAACAACAGAGGTAAGGCCATGTTTTGCCAAACCTTTCATGGATTTGTCCCATTTCTTGCCACTTAGACCAGCTTTGGTCTTTAGTTCTCCCAAATCCATTTCGCCAGTTGGTTTCAATAGATCAACAATAGCTTTTTCCTCATCCGTAAGCTCAACCGCTTTTTTCTCCGGTCTCATTTGCGGGAAGAACAATACTTCTTGGATGGAAGAGTTGTTGGTCATTAACATGACCAAACGGTCTATACCAATACCAATACCTGATGTAGGAGGCATACCATATTCAAGGGCGCGCAAGAAATCCTGATCAATGAACATTGCTTCGTCATCTCCTTTTTCGGAAAGTTTTAGCTGTTCTTCAAAACGCTCGCGTTGGTCAATAGGGTCATTAAGCTCAGAATAGGCGTTTGCTAATTCCTTACCGTTTACCATCAATTCAAAACGCTCGGTAAGTGCTGGGTTGTCTCTATGCTCTTTCGTAAGCGGACTCATCTCTTTTGGGTAGTCCGTTATGAAAGTTGGTTGTATATAATGATGCTCACATTTTTCGCCAAAAATCTCATCTATCAGTTTGCCAACACCCATAGTATCGTCTACTTCAAGACCAAGTTTTTTTGCAGTTTCACGAAGTTCTACTTCGCCCATTCCGGCAACGTCTTTACCGGTATGAATTTTTATCGCTTCAAGAATCGGCACTCGGGCATAAGGTGCTTTAAACTCAATTTCGTTTTCACCTACTGTAATTTTAGAAGTGCCGTTGGCATCAAGAGCAATTTTCTCAAGAAGCTTTTCGGTGGTATCCATCATCCAGTTGTAATCCTTATAGGCTACATAGAGTTCCATTACGGTAAACTCAGGGTTGTGGGTACGGTCCATTCCTTCGTTACGGAAATCTTTGGAAAATTCGTAAACACCATCAAACCCGCCAACAATCAGTCTTTTTAGGTACAGCTCGTTGGCAATACGCAAGTATAAAGGAATATTTAATGCATTGTGGTGCGTTAAGAACGGCCTTGCAGCGGCACCACCTGGTATAGGTTGTAGAATAGGGGTCTCCACCTCTAAATATCCTGCGGCATTATAAAATTCACGAATACTGTTCGTAATCTTGGTACGCTTAATAAACGTTTCTTTTACTTTAGGGTTGACCACCAAATCTACATAGCGCTGGCGGTACCTCATTTCCGGGTCGTTGAATTCGTCAAAAACATTCCCTTCGGAATCTTTTTTTGGTAATGGTAACGGGCGTAACGATTTGCTTAAAAGCGAAAAGTTCTTCACCATTACAGTTTTTTCGCCCACTTGAGTAGTGAACAATTCTCCTTCAATACCAATGATATCGCCTATATCCAATAATTTCTTGTACACATCATTGTAAAGACTTTTGTCCTCACCGGTACAGATTTCATCGCGGTTAAAATAAACCTGAATACGGCCTTCACTATCCTGCAACTCCGCAAAAGAAGCTTTACCCTGAATTCTTCGGGACATTAATCTACCTGAAATGACCACTTTTTTACCTTCTTCGTAATCCGATTTAATGCCTTTTGACGTAGCATCAACAGGGTATAATGCAGCCGGGTAGGGGTCAATGCCCAGTTCGCGCAATTTGGTCAGTTTTTCTCTTCTAATAATTTCTTGTTCCGAAAGTTGCATTTTTTACTATTTAAGGCTGCAAATATAAACTAATGGCGCAACACTCTATGCATCATATAATATGAAATTATAAGCTTGACACTTTGTTTATGTAATTGTTATAAGCGAATAGGATAAAATGATGTTAGGTTCACTATATTTTTTGGTAGAAATATGTAACAATTTTGGGTTTGTCTCGTCATACAGGTGCATCATCAATCAATCTAAATCATATTAAAATGAGTTTTTTTCGAGTATTATTGGCTATTCTTTTTCCTCCCCTGGCGGTTATCGGAAAAGGTTGTGGGTCGTTCTTAATTGTTCTACTTTTGACTTTCTGTGGCTGGGTGCCTGGCGTTATTGCTGCATTGGTCATATTGAACAACCCAAATTAGAGCCCCGTTTTATGAAATTAGCCCAAGTATTTTCCATAGTCTTAATTGCCGTTTTTTTTGTTGCCTGTAATTTTACCGAAGAAATCCATTTTAATGAAGATGGAACTGGGAAGATGAACATTGGTTTTGATGGTGGTGAAATGCTACAAATGTTACCGCCATCAGATTCTACCCAATTAGAAGAGGTAATCGACTCTACAATTGTTTTTAAAGATTTGATACGGGAAAATAAAGATAGTATTGCCCAGTTATCTCAAAAGCAACAAGCGGAATTGAAAAAGCTGGAACCTTTTAGTCTTCATATGATGATGGATGCCGAAAAGGGGATTATGAATTTTGATATGTTTACGGACTTTAAAGATGTATCCGAAGTGAACGATGCTTTTAATGCTTTTCAGAGTGCAAGTACTATTGGACCTTCTGCGGGTAGTAAACCGATGCCGAAAAATTCTGCTAATGAGGCAACTGAGGTTAGTTATTCTTTTAAGAAAAATAAATTTAGGCGAGAGGCAATTATAAAAGACAAAGAGTTGTTTCAGCAAAGTATAGACAGTCTTGAAACGGCAGAAATGTTCTTGTCCAGCTCTAGCTATACATTTAAATATCACTTTCCAAAACGGGTGAAATCTACCAACGTGGAAGAAGCTACTTTTTCCATGGATGGAAAAACAATGGTGTACGAGGTTAATTTTCTAGATATGCTCAAGAATCCAGAATCCATTATGATCGAGGTTGAGTTAGAGAAATAGACCTGTGCGTTTTGTATCTTTGCATGATGAACAAAAAAGTGCTTGTACAGGATTTGGGATTGAAAGACTATAAAGAAACTTGGGATTACCAAGAAGAGCTTTTCAAACAAACGGTAGATTTAAAAATTAAGAATCGTAGGGGGCAAGCTAATGAACCAACACCAAATCACTTTTTGTTTGTAGAACACCCCCATGTTTATACTTTGGGTAAGAGTGGTGATTTTGCCAATCTTTTAATAACTGAAGAAGAACTTACGGCCAAAAACGCAAAATTTTATAAGATAAATCGAGGTGGGGATATTACTTATCACGGTCCTGGGCAGATAGTAGGGTACCCCATTTTAGATTTGGATAACTTCTTTACCGATATTCATAAATACCTTCGTTTTTTAGAGGAAATGGTCATTCTTACTTTGGCCGAATATGGGCTAAAAGCGGAACGGTCTGAAGGTGAAACCGGAGTTTGGTTGGATGTGGGCACGCCGTTTGCCAGAAAAATATGCGCTATGGGCGTACGTGCCAGCCGATGGGTAACCATGCACGGTTTTGCATTGAACGTAAATGCCGATCTGGGGTATTTTGATTTGATGATCCCGTGTGGTATAAAGGATAAGGCGGTTACATCGTTAAATGTGGAGCTGGGACAGCAAGAGGTTGATTTGGATGAGGTAAAGCAAAAACTTCAGAAACATTTTGAGACTCTTTTTAAGGCAACTCTAAAATAAGGTGGCTTTATTTTTTAATTTCGTAGTCTTTGTACTACAAAATGATGAAATAGCAGTTTTTAACTTAATATTAACACTTTAAGAGTTTAAGTTAGTTATAAGAAAATTCTAACCGTTTATACATTATTTCCTTCCAATTGTCAATGTAGAATCTTGCTATGTCAATAAAATTAGACGCATATGAATTCTGCATTTTTGTAGTTTAAAAATTCTTTTCTACGTTTGGTGTGTGCAAAAAATCAAGAATAGATTTTAGTACTGTTCCCTTCATTTAATAGTAGAGTAAATTCTCCCATTTTTTCTCCCCCAATTATTTAAGTCTTTTAATTGTAGTTAATTACTCTCCCCCATCACCCCCGGTTATTTGTTTTTTGTTCCCGTCCATAATTTACAATAGATAGGCTGCGCCAATATATGTTGTGTTGGTAGAACACTGAATTTTTAACAAGTAATATTAACCTTAAATTTTTTAGATTATGAGAAAGTTTATTTTTAGTGCCTTGGCACTTACAATGGGGGTTTACGTACAGGCCCAAAACGTCAATATCGGTAGTCATACCGGTAATGGTAATACTTCAACTGTTAATCAGACTGGGGACGGTCATCTATCCGATGTTGAGATTATTGGTGATGATAATACAACCACCGTAATACAAGAAGAAAATGGAGATCAAAATGCATGGGTACGTATTGGCGTATTGGGTTCTCATGATAATACGGTCGTAGTCGAACAATTGGCGACCGGTGAAAATAACAATGCTACGGTTCGCGTAGTAGGGCAAGCTAATTCCGCTATCATACAACAGACCGGAAATGAAAACAATAATGGACCAAGTTCAGGTAGTGAGGTAGGTGGTGACCCTTTAGGCATTGATATTAGAGGTGATGATAACAGTGTTTGGATTGAGCAACATGGTGATCTTAATGAAGGTTTTGTAAAAATCGGGGATTACCCAACTGATGATAAAGCTTACGATAACTACGCTGAAATCCGTCAACATTACAATGCTTATGAAAACTATGCAACCATAGAGGTTCTAGGAGATGGTAACGAAGCTATCGTAGATCAAGATGGTTCGTATGACATTACAGAGGTCTACCAGTCAGGCGATGGAAACTTTGCCGATACAGAGCAGTGGAACAGTAATGATTCTGGAGAGATTTACGTTGATCAATATGGTGACGACAACGAAGCTTGGGTTTTTCAAGATGGTGATCAGTCATATAGCCACACAGAACAAAGTGGAGATGATAATTATGCCAATGTAAGCCAAGAAGGTGAGTTTGCTTACAGTGATTTACATCAAGATGGTGATGATAACGAGGCTACGGTTGATCAAGCTGGTTATGCTAACGACAGTTATATAGACCAAGATGGTAATGATAATGACGCAACGGTTATGCAACTTTCTGGTGAATACAATTATAGTGAAATAGAGCAAGATGGCGACGACAATAGTGCCATAGTTAATCAAAGCGGGGAGGATAATTATAGTTATATAGACCAAGATGGTAATGATAACATAGCAATGGTAACACAAAGTGGAGAGGATAACGATAGTGATATTTACCAAGATGGAGATGGCAATGATGCTACAGTAGCACAAGGTGATGAAGATAATTATAGTTACATAGATCAGTCAGGTAACGATAACTCAGCAGCAGTTACACAACTTATAGGCGATGATAACCATAGCGATATTTACCAAGATGGCGATGACAATGATGCTACGGTAACACAAAGCGGGTATGATAACTATAGTTACATTGACCAATATGGGAATGGTAATGTTGCTAGTGCCACACAAACAGGTAATGATAACTACAGTGAAATTGAGCAGGGGGCGGATGATGGTTCTGTAATTGTTAGCCAAACAGGTAATGATCATTATAGCTATTTTGGTCAGTTTGGTGGCACCGATAATACAGCCACAGTAACCCAAACCGGTAATAACCAGTCCAGCAGTTTTATTCAGAATGGGTCAGGCAATCATATTGATATCATCCAAAACTAATATGATAGAATACTAATAAAATGGGATGGTGAAATTGTTCATCATCCCTTTTATCAGAAGGTATTTCACAGTAAGAACCTACAAAGAAATACAATCAGAATAATCTAGATAAATAGGGACGGGTTATTAAGAGCGGATCATTTAATCACTAAAAAGTTTCCCTTATTTTAAAATCTAAATAATAAATACAATGATGTACTTAGAAATATTTCTAAAAAAAATTATTCCGTACGCCTTTATTCTATTAGGCTTTGTTTACATAAGTGCACAAGATGTAGGTGAAGAGGCAGTACTTTCCGCTAAAACAATATTGGAACAGAATAATTTGAGTATAAGGGCCAATCAAGATATACCTGTGCATTCTTCTACTGATTCTGCTTATATCTATCAAATAGGAGCCAATAATGAAAGTTCAATAAGAGTAAGTGGAGCAGATAGCAATGTCAACTTACTTCAAAATGGAAACTTCAATAAGGCCGGTATTCAGTTGTCATCAAGAAGCCTAGATTATAATATGGTCCAGAACGGAGACGGAAATATTTTATTAGACTATGGAAATGGACCACACTTAAATCTACAACGAACAATTTTTCAGAATGGGGATAATCAAAATGTTGTCATTTTTGGAAGCAACTCATTAACCAAGAATATGGTATTGAATGTACAGGGTAATTCGGAAATGGTTACCGTTAGAAATTTTAATTAACCTGAACGCCGTTAAAATGAAATATTTTCTATGCATCCTTACGATAACGATTTTTTTTCCAGTGCCGGCTATAGGGCAAACTTATAATAAGGAAGTCGAAGCTAAGATTAAACTGAATGTCCAAGAAGACAAGGTGGTTATTATTACTGGTACTGCTTATAATATTACAGAAACCAACAAAAGTCTTCGCTATGTACTTTCGGTTATAAAATCAGGTGTCAATGGAAATAATACTAAAAATGACCAGCAGGGAAGGCTGGTTTTACAGCCTGGCGAAAAGAAAGAATTGTCAACTACAACGGTTAATATTATTGAAGATGATAGAACAATAATCTTACTTCTAATTTACTCGGAAGACCAACTTATAGGAAAGGATAGAAAAGTTTTTGATGGACTGAACGAATTAGGAGATGTAAATGTTTCTTCGGACAACAGATTGTTTGATAAAGAAGATGTTCAAAACAATAATGCAGATGGAGTGTTTTCTAAAGGAATGGTAATAGAGGATACCAAAACCAAGCCAGGAAATGATTTTTATCGATACTTCTATTCCAATTATTTGGCCAACGGTATCGGGGGGGACAAAATAGTAAAAATTAAAGAAGATTTTGCTTTGGCCAGTACCACCAGAATTAGTGTTATAGCAGAGAATGATGTGGTCACGCAGTTTTATGTAAATCCCAGAAGTGATTTTTTAAAAGAAATGGCTCAAAAGTCAGTGTATGCTGTGAACAATTATTTCTTGAGGTTACGGAAAAATAAGGAACAAATTAAAAGATATTGATATGAAATATAGTTTTCTGATTCTTTTTCTCACATTAGGCTTACAGGGGGTAAGTGGTCAACAATTGTCATATAAGCCAATTAATCCCATGTTTGGAGGTGACACCTTTAACTACCAGCAATTAATGGCTTCTGCGGCTGCACAGAATTCGTTCAAGGACCCAGGTTTGGGAAATGAACAAACCGAGTTGGAAAGCTTCAATGAAAATCTTAACCGGCAGGTACTTAGCCAAATTTCCAAATCTGTCCTAAATACGCAATTGGGAGACGAATTAACAGAGGGCACATTTACTGTTGGGGATCTAGCAGTAGAGATTTACGATTCTTTGGAGGGTTTGGTTATCAATATTCTGAATACCACTACAGGGGAACAGTCCCAAGTTATCATCCCCAATTAACTTGATATGAAAATAAAAGAAAAAATATTGGTTTTATTGATTTTTGCAATCAATTATGGTTGTGGAACTTATTTTAACCAGCCAACCACTGTAACGCCTTCTAGAGTGGGTGAGGTATCAACTTATACCAAAACTCTAAAGGACTTTCCCTTGCCAAAGGAACCCGTAGTGGTTGGGGTATATAATTTTAAAGATCAAACTGGCCAATATAAAAGTGTAGAAGCGGGTAGTACGTTTAGTACGGCAATTCCACAAGGAGCAACCACAATTCTCATAAAGGCTTTGGAAGATTCTAAATGGTTTACTCCCATAGAAAGAGAGAACTTAGGGAATTTATTGAATGAGAGAAATATAATCCGTTCAACTCGTGATGAACATAGAAAATCAAATACCAAAGACGTTCCAAGTTTAACACCTTTATTGTTTGCTGGGGTTTTATTGGAAGGAGGGATTGTTTCTTATGATACAAATATAATAACAGGAGGAGCTGGGGCACGTTACTTTGGGGTGGGTGGATCTACGCAATATAGACAGGATCGACTAACGGTATACCTAAGAGCAGTATCCACCTCAAACGGTAAAATCTTAAAGACCGTTTATGTGTCTAAAACCATTCTATCACAATCTATAGACGCAAGCCTATTTCGTTACGTTAGTTTTCAACGAATCTTGGAAGCCGAAACCGGAATAACCAGAAATGAGCCGGTGCAATTAGCATTAAAAGATGCTATTGAAAAAGCGGTTGAGGGTATGATTATAGAAGGTATTGATGATGGACTTTGGGGTACGGCACAAGGTAAGAGAATGGATAATTTTTTGGTTAACGAATATCAAAAGGAAAAACAAATGGACGAGTCCAAACTTCTGTATGATCGTAGACAAAAGCCTATTGTTCATAGAAATACCCTACAGTTTACGGCGGCCTCACCTTTACTAAATGCAGATTTCTCAGAGAAGTCCTTAGGTATAGGAGGGGGGATAGGGTTTTCTAAATCATTTACCCCCAAGTTAAACGCAAATCTTAGTATGGGGTATCTATACTTTACTGGAGGTAATGATTTTTTTAAAGAATATATGAATGCTAATCTTAATCTCGAATACATGATTTTACCTTACGATACGGTAGGTCCGTTTTTGTATGGAGGTGTGGGTATGGCATTTGATTTACATGATAGTTTAGAAGAGCTAAAGGATAATAGTACTGCCCCTAAAGTGCAATTTGGATTAGGCGTAGATGTTTACTTGACACAAAGATTTGATTTGCGTCTGTTTGCGGAAAATAATATAGTTTTTAGTGACACCATAGACGACTTGGTAAATGGTAAAAGAGACGACTTTTATTACAATTTTGGAGTTTCGTTAAAGTATAAATTGGGAAAAGGATACAAATGAAAACAATAATAGATTTTAAGGAAATAGAATATCGCCACCTTTTTTGTAGGGTATTGTTCGTTGGTATTTTTTGGATCTTCGGTTGTTCTGAAGAAACCATAAACGATTTGGATTTTGGAACCTTAACGGGCAATGTTGTATCTAAAGGAGATAATACGCCACTTAAGAATGTTAAGATAAGTACAAGTCCCGTTTCTAATACGGTCTTTACAGATAATGAGGGCAATTTTATTTTGAGTGATATTCAAAGTGGAGAATACTCTGTTCAGGCAGATCTCTTAGATTTTCAAACATCTTTTGAGCCGGCAAATGTCTTGGAGGGAAGAGCAACAAATATAGTTTTTGAGCTTGACTCAACCAGTATTGAAAATAAAGCGCCATTAGCACCCAACTTGATATTTCCAGAAGAAAATACTGATACTTTAGGTACTAAGGTAACTTTTCAGTGGTCCTCTTCTAAGAATGATGATGATGAAATAAATTATATGCTCGAATTGCGAAATGGTGCATCTAACGAAGTAACTATTTACAACGAAATAAAAGATACCCTTTTGGTAGTAGAGAACTTAACTATTGGCAGCAATTATTTCTGGCAAATTTCTGCCACAGATGGTAATGGCCTTCCCGTAAAAAGTACTCTTGGTGGCTTTGCAACAAAAGGTAATGCGTTAAATCGTTTTCTATATGTGAGGAATATTGATGGTAATAACGTTCTCTTTTCTGGGTCAGAACCTATAGGCAGTACCGCTGCTGGTTTAAACCAAAACGAATTACAATTAACAAAGTCTATTTTTAGCAGTTATAAGCCCGTTAAGAACAATACGGTCAATAAAGTTGCTTTTTTGAGAAATGTAGGGGCAGAAACACACCTTTTTACCATGAATTTAGATGGCTCTAATTTGTTACAGGTAACCAAGGCGGTTCCCCTTGCGGGGTTTAGAGAAGACCAATTAGGGTTTTCTTGGTATGACGGAGGAGCTAAATTCTACTTTGCAAATTTTAATAAACTATATGCTATGAATCAAGATGGTTCAGGTCTAGAACTGGTTTATCAGACCGATGCTTCAATTTTTATTACAGATATAACCACAAGCTCGGCAAATGACCTAGTGGCCATAAAAACGAATGACCTAGAAGGGTATAGTGCTAAAATCTCATTGATAGACGTGAATACGGATACGGAAGAGCAAATAATTATTTCAGGAGAACCTGGAGCTATTGGAGGATTGGATTTTTCTTCGGATGGATTAAGAATCATATTTACTAGAGATGTCTCAGGTGCAGAGAATACAGAATATAGACAATTTGATTCTCGCATCTTTGAATATGTTATTGCAACTGACGTAACTACGGAAATAGACACATCAAAGGAAGATGGAACTAACGATTTTGATGCCCAATATGCACCTAATGACGGAGCAATAATTTTTGTAAATACGTCTAATGATGGGGTATCTGAAAACAAAATCTACAGAGTAGTTCCCAGTGATAATAATAGAAAACAAACTTTGTTTTACGATGCATTTATGCCCAATTGGGAGTAGATATTAATAAAAAGAGATTAATGTGGGTCAGCCTTAAAAAGAATTACAAAAACATTTTGAGATTCTTTTTGAGGCTGAATTGATAAAGCAAAAAATCGAGGTATAAACCTCGGTTTTTTTGTTTTAAAGAGTTTCCTGGGGATGTATTAATGATTTATTACTGCTGCTTGTCCTCCTTCACGCACATAAGTGTCTATAGTTCCTCCAGAAAGATTCTGATAAATACTGCTACCGCCATAATCACGGGCACTTATGCTTATAGGGGTGCCTCCTGTTGGACTTCCTTTAGCTATAAAAGTACCTTGAAGAATAGTTCCCGTTAATGGCGCTGATGAGTCACCTGTCCAAGATATAAGGTCGCTTTGGGTGGAAAAATTAGTGCGTTGCCAAGGACTGGTTATTGTAGCGTTAAATTCAAGAAAAAGGGGCTGAAAAACCATTTCTAATCTTTGTAATCCTCCTGCATCACTTCCAGTAAGTACAAAGTTATATTCATCATCTTCCCGTAGTAGTAATTGAAAATTATCAAAATCATCACCTTGGTCAAAGGTATGGTCAAAATCGTTTCCATAAATCCGTATCGAGAAATTTGGGTCTACATCATCGGTTGCAGGTATTTCAGTTTCACAGCTGACAATTGTTGTTACGAGGAATATTGCCGCAGCTTGTTGAAGTGTTTTTTTGAAGGTGGTTTTACAAGTTTTCATAATTAATAGTGTTTAATTTTTATAATATATTTTGAGATTTCAAAAAGGGTCAGTGATCTTTATTAGAAAAGAATTTTAAAAAGGAGGGACAGAATAATCGTAAATGCAAGAATCAAAATTCGTTTTATCAGTTCTAATTTTTCATAAGTGTTCTAATCTTCATTTTTATGTTCAGTACTTTGTGTGCAATATGTGGAATAGGTTAACATGGTTTTTCTTTTAATTAAAAATAAGGTTGTTTCTGTTGCTTGGGTCAGTTTTTGGCATCTTCTGTTTTAACTTCGCCCAACATTTTGTTAATTTTTATTTTAAGTTCTTCTTTCTTCGTGGGGTCATTGCCTAGATCAATGATCTCATACTGTTCAGTAAGGGCTTGCTTCATTTCATCTGACATATCCATATTTTCTATCAATTCAAGATAGTTGGTTGCGTCACCTACCGGGTTTTCTGCTCCCGCTCCCATCAAATCAAATGTTTGACCTAGAACCTTTGTCTGCTCGTCTAGAAGATTCATTTGTTTAGTGGTATCTATTTGCGATTTGTTTTTGGTTTGCTGAGCTTGGGAAAAAGTAACCAAGCTAAATGCAACTATCGTAAGTGCTGTGGTAATGGTTTTCATAATTATAACTTTGTTTGTTTTTCTTTAATGCAGGAGTTAAGCCAAGGTTAACATTGCGCATAAAAAAACCTCAGTGTAAGCCGAGGTTTTTTGTTCGCTAGATGTTCTAATTAATTTTATATCCTTCAAACCAACTTCCGGTGCCATCTACGCGTACATCGATATCAGAAGAATAGTTGCGTAGATACAAAAACACTTCCTGGCCTTCGGTTAAGTAAAAAATTCCACTTACGTTAATTTTTGTATCGTCTCCATCAACAATTTGGTTAAATCTTGCATTTACATCTATGTTAAAATGAAGTCTAAAAAAAGCATTTGTAACATTATTCGATTGTCGGATATAGGCTTGCAAAAAATAGTAACCGGTTTCTTGAACCACATATCGTTTAGTAGATCTGTTAAAGCCATTTGCAGAATCATAACCTATGATTTCCCAAATATCCGCTTCTATAGTTGTACCTCCGTTTAAGTCCTTAACAGCAAACCCACTTCCTGCAACCTTAAAATATATTGGATTAAATTCTGCATCTTGCCCATCAACACCATTGCGGCCGTCAACACCGGGTTCTCCATCAATACCATCCTGTCCGTTAGCACCGTCTTGTCCGGCAATACCTTGCTCACCTTGTGGCCCTGCTGGGCCTGTAGCTCCCATAGGTCCTTCCGGTCCTTCTTTTGTACAGGAAGATAAAACCAAGAAAATTAAGAAGAATATGCCTCTCGTAAGTTTAAAAGTAGTTTTCATAATTATAGTTTTAAAGAAGTTTCACTTTTATGTTCAAATTGAAAAAAGGTTAACATTGGGCATAAAAAAACCGAGATTAGCCTCGGTTTTTTGTAATTAAAGTTTTAATGCTTTTTCAAAACCTAATCAAACGCCCAAATATCGTTCTTAAGATTACCGTCATATCCCCCAATAACCCAAAGTTCATTATCAAATATTGCGGAGGTATGTGCATTTCTGGGGGAAAAAGGCGCATTGGCAGTGGCTTCCGTCCACGTGTGCCCATCCGTACTGAACCAGACATCGTTTTTACGACTACCGTCAAAACCACCAACGACCCAAAGTTTGTTATCAAAAATTACGGAGGTATGAGCATATCTGGGAGAAAAAGGCGCACTGGCAGTAGCTTCCGTCCACGTATGCCCATCCGTACTGAACCAAACATCGTTTTTAGGACCACTGGAATCATATCCACCAATGACCCAAAGTTTGTTGTCAAAAATTACGGAGGTATGGGATTCTCTGGGAGAAAAAGGAGCATTGGCAGTAGCTTCCGTCCAAGTATGCCCATCCGTACTGAACCAAACATCGTTTTTGTTATTAGAATCATAACCACCAATGACCCAAAGTTTGTTGTCAAAAATTACGGAGGTATGAGCATATCTGGGAGAAAAAGGGGCATTGGCAGTAGCTTCCGTCCAAGTATTCCCATCGGTACTAAACCAAACATCGTTTTTACGACCACCGTCGGCCCGTCCACCAATGACCCAAAGTTTGTTATCAAAAATTACGGAGGTATGAGCATATCTGGGAGAAAAAGGCGCATTGGCAGTAGCTTCCGTCCAAGTATTCCCATCCGTACTGAACCAAACATCGTTTTTAGGACCACTGGAATCATATCCACCAATGACCCAAAGTTTGTCATCAAAAACCACGGAGGTATGTCGACTTCTTCCTGAGAAAGCCGCTTCGGAAGAGACGGGTTCAGTTGGTAAGTTTAAGCCCCTAATGGTAAATTCGTTGGTTTCGCTATTTATCGTAGCATTTTCAGTGTCCTTAGCAACTACTTTCCAATAATAAGTGTCATATGTGTTTAAACGGTTTATTACTTCAAATCTCGTGTCACTTAGGTTTTCTGCATAGACTTCTGTAGGGTCTTCTGCCAATCCTAAATATAGGTCATAACTTACGGCATCATCATCAGGGTCTGTAGCGGCCTGCCAGCTAAAAGTAGGGTATACATCTACGCCCACGGCACCATCCGTTACCCCGATCAAATTAAATGGCTCGGGTGCATTGTTGGCGAGTTCTTCTTCTTCTTCTTCTTCTTCTTCTGTTGCCTCTTCCTCAGTGGTTTCTTCCTCGGCCACGGGATCGGGTGTTGATGGCCCATCGTCATTTGAGCAGGAGCATAGAAGCATTGTACTGAATAAAAAAATTGCGAATATTGGGATTAAATTTTTCATACAAGTGGTTTTATTTTGTTACCTATTAATGGTTGGCGGTATGAAAGGTTAACATTTAGATGTAAAAAAAACCGAGGTGTAGCCTCGGTTTTTGTTGGGACTGTTATCTTAATATAATTTTAGATAATGTTTCTCTTGAATGTAACCCGTAAGGAAAGGTGAAATTTAACCTAATGCAGCCTTTGTATAATCGATGCCTTATTGATAAAAATCTGAAGGAGTGATAATTAAATGAGGGTAAGCTATTTGATCTAGTTCTAGTTCCCATACCAATGTCTTGGCAGGGATGTTCATCAAAACAATATTCGCTTTGTTGTTGGCAGGTACGATGTTGAAAAGTAATAGGTGGTCATCAAAGAAATATGACTTTGTTGATGAGGCATTCCATTCTTCAGTAATGGGGTATGTAAAAGAATCTAGTTCTTCCCCACTAAAAATATCAAGGGTTTTGGTTACAATTGCCGTACGCTCTTCTTTATAGCTAATAAAAACTATGTCGTTCGATACGTCTATGGCCGATGGGTATTTTCCGGAATAACTATGTTCCCAAATAAGCTCTCCGTTGTCTTTATTTATACTATAAACTTTTTCGTCACGAGAGTAAAAAATGAATTGATTGCCAGATTCATAACCCCCAAGAATATTGGGGCTTCCGGTATTGAATGTCCAATTTTCATTCAAATCGGCATCCATAGAAACAACATTATTACTCCAAGTCATTATGATTATCGAGGAGGAACCCCCGACCAATTTTGACACCCTGTCCGTGAAAGGTATTCTTTTATCAATATTACCACCAACCGGGTCAATACTCAAAATTTCTTGGGTACTTGAGCCTAAGCTCAGTTCGGTTATTATTTTGTCTTGGTAAAGGGTCATTCTTTTTACCTCATTATTAAGCTCAATAGTCCAATAAACTTCGCCCGTCTCAATATTTAGTGCATCAAGATAATGGGTCGTATTAAAGGTTGTGGTATTAATGGTCATATAACTTACAAAAACCGTACTTTTATATACTAAAGTGGCGCCAATTTCATAAAACTTGTTACTGTCTTTTACATAGTCTTTAGACCACATCAGCTCACCATTAAAAGTGCCCTTGCGCATTACCGTTTTTGTTCCGGAATGTTCCCCTTGAGTACAAATAAAAACACCATCAAATTCATTACAGTTAAAAGAATCTAGCGTAGTAAGGGAGTTGATTTGCCGATTGTCTTTTAAGTCCAATTCCGTAAAAAGGTTGCTGCTGCTTATCCAAAGACTGCCTACGATATTTTCTACAGGTGCTTCTATTTCTTCAAAATTGCTGTCATCGTCTTTTTTGCAACTTGCAATAACAATGAACATTAGAAGTAGACTAAAGAACAATTTATAGGATTTCATAATATGTAGAATTTGTTTGCCCTTTTATGTAACAGAAATGTCAAGGTTAACATAGGAACATAAAAAAACCGAGGTTTATACCTCGGTTTTTCGTCTCAAAATTTTTAATAATGCCGTTAGATAGTTAAATCGGTTTTTATAATCTTCATTGTATAACTGCCCCTTTCCTGTGCAGTTAGCCAAAAGTTGGTTCCGTCAAAAGTTACACCACTTATATAGTGTCCGTCAATTTTATAAGTTTCTACAACACTAAATTCAGGGGTGGTTTGACATTTATATAATAAGGTGCCATTGGTAAAGTATAGATAACCGTTTCTAAAGTCCATTCCCCCTGGTTGAAAATCCAATGCTATGGTTTCTAAGATTTCTGCTGAAGGAACGGATGCATCATATTTATAACGGTACAATGCATCATCGCTTGAGCTTGAAACCCAGAGAATACCAGGTTCGATTGATGCAATGCCTTTGATCCAACTAGCTATGCTCTCAGATGTATAATTCAAAGTATTAGAGGTATAGGTATAAGAATAAAAATTAGAGGAACCATTATTACTTTGAAAAAATTGTCTAGATGGGTCATCTGATTTTTCGATTTCTATAGCATAGGCAGACTGCGCAGTGGGTATGCTTCCTATAACGGAAAGAGTATTTGGGTCTATTTGTAATATGCTATTTTCTTTATCCCATCCCAAAAGATAATCACCATCAAATGCTATATCTACGTCCGAATCCTCCCATTGTGCCGGCCCTTCGTTAAGAATGTTAAGGGATTTTATCCATTCAGAAGGAGCCGGTCCGTTTTCAATTTTCTGTAAAATAATAGGAGAGGTAGATTCTGGACTTAAAATTGTTAGTTCGTTATTTTCTAGGGAATAATTATTGATAGTATTACCATAATAGGATGCATTCATCGTTATTTGGTCTTCGGTTACCATAACATTGCTGATGTAATCATTTTTAAACCCCATAGCGTCTTCTGATAAAATTGTTATGGTATTATCATTGTTAATATAGACGTATTTGGAATTTTCCAAACCAAAAGTACCTTCTAAAACTTCCCATTGGCCAAAGACTGCTGGCTCTACTGTTTGGGCATTAAGCCCGGGTTCTCCTTGTATGCCTTGTTCGCCTTGCGGACCCTCTTTGGTGCACGATATAAAGACAGTGCTAATTACTATGGCAAAGGCGGATATACAGCTCATCAATTTTTTCATGATATAAAAGTTTATATGATTGTTTGAGCTTTAATGTGGTTTAAAAAGAAAGGTTAACATCTAGGAATATTTATTTTTAGAACGTGCAGACAACCTACAGGTAGGCTATAGAATTAGCGCTCCAGGTCTTTGAATAAATGTGCCTTTTGAAAAAATTAAATTGTCCGTTAAGCAAATGGGGACTATCTGTGCTTTAGTGCTATGGAGTTTGGGCTAAGTAGGTTAATGAATATGAATTTGATACACCGGTGTGGGTACTTATGCTTTATAGAAATTGTATGATATTTTAGTAATGAATAAGTATTGTCATAAGTAAGGACATAGTAATAACGAAGGCCGTTATCAATATTCTTTTCAACAGTTCCAGTTTTTCATAAGTGTCCATAAGTTTTATTTTTAGGTTCTGTTCATTAATGTTTGGGAAATGAATAAGGTTAACATTCACGAATCAGATTTTGTTCTTTTTTAATGCCGTAGGAAGTTTATTACTTCCCTGAAAGGCTTTATTAAAACAGTTTAAATTGTTTTAGGTTTTTGTGGGTAGGCGAACAAAAAACGCTAAATTGGTTGCGTTCACTGTTAACCTTCTCATTAGATATGCATTAAATGAAAAATACACAGGCAGAAATAACGCTTGAAGATTTACGTAAAGGGTCGGATATCCTATTAAAAAAGGTTTATGAGTCCAACCGCATGAAGTTTTTAAATTATGCGAGGCGCTACAACCTTTCGGAAGAAGAAAACATAGACGTATATCAAGATGCTTATATCATTTTTTATGATAATGTTATTAGCGGAAAATTAGAAAGCTTAACCAGCAGTATTTCTACATACCTGTTTTCTATTGGTAAATATTTAATTTTTGAAAGGATGCGAAAAAATAAAAAAGTGGTGAGCGGCAGTTATGATTTATCACAGGTTGGAGAAACCGAAGTGGAAGTGCAAACTTTTGATATGGAAGCGCCTAACCTAACAGCAGAACAGGTCTTGCTAAAAAAACACTTTAGTGGATTAGGAGCCAAATGCCAACAATTGTTGACGCTTTTTTATTACAGAGGTTATACCATACAAGAAATTATGGACGCTGAAAATTATAACAGCGAGAATGTGGTAAAGGCGGCCAAATCACGTTGCATGAAAACACTTAGAGAAAAAATCCAAGCAAATACCTACTAATCATGGATAAAGAACTTTTATTATATAATTATTTTTCGAACCAATTGACGGTTGAACAGCAGCATCAATTTGAAGAGTTGTTGAAAATGGATATCGATTTCAAGAAACAATTCGACTTTGAAAATAACTTAAAGGGAGTAATTAGAGAGAAAGAAAATGAAAACCTAAAGGCTAAGCTAAAAGGTTTTGAAAAGGAGATAGAAAGTGCTACCCCAGTGCGTAAATTGCCACGAACATATTATAGGAAGTGGGCTATGGCGGCGTCTATAGCTTTGTTGGTAGGTCTTGGCTGGTTGGGTTACAATAATTTTTCAGGTACCGATTATCAAGAATTGTACAATGAAAATTTTCAAGAATACCCCAACACGGTATATGCAATAACGCGTGGCACTGAGACCAATAGTTCTCTAGAACGCGAGGCATATGTAGCCTACGAAACGAACGATAATGCTAAAGCGATTCAACTTTTTACTGAATTGAAAGAAACCTATGATTCTGAAAATGTCAATTTTTATTTGGCGCAATCCTATTTAGAAAACAACCAGTTACCGGAAGCTATATCTTACTTTGCAGAAGTTGCACAAAATGACGGGGAATTTGCTCCGCAAGCATTGTGGTATGCTGCGTTATCTTATGTTAAGATAGAACAGAAAGACAAAGCTATAGCATCTTTAAAACTTTTGATTGCAGATGGCCGCTATAAAAAGGATAAGGCAATGGTACTTTTAGATGAACTTGAGTAATTCTAAATTCTCTATTTCTTTCTTTTATACAACAGATAAGCCACAATAAGCAATAAGATGCCAAGAAGGGCCCAAACCCAAGATGACAGTAATCCAGTTTGATTTGTTATCGGGCTGTTGTCTCCAATTACAATAAGGGCACTCCAGTAGGCCGGGGCAATGGCACTCTCTCGATATTTTTGAATATAGTCCAGTTTTGCTTGTCGCATAGCGGCAGATTTTGTGGCACCTTTGTCAAGTTCTGTATAAAATGAGGTAATCAATTCTTTACTGCTCTTGTCGTAAGTGGACCATAATGAAGACACCACACTTTTTGCTCCGGAATGGAAAAAGCCCCTGGCCAAACTCATCGCGCCCTCTCCTTTTTTAAGCTCTCCAATTGAGGTGTTGCATGCACTCAAAACAACCATTTCGGCTTGGTTTTTTGTGGCATAAATTTCATTCAAGAACATTTTATCATCGTTAAAAGCAATCCACGGGTCTTCGCTTTGCCCAACATCGGCATGGGTAGATAAATGTACGATTCGGTAATCCTCAAAATTATTGACAAAAGCCGATTTTGTAGCCTCGTCCTTCAAGTCTATATTTCCGGGGAATATCTTCTGAACTTCTTCTATTTCGGAACCGCTGAACATCAAGTTGGGAAGTCCTAAGCTAGCAAATTGAACTGGAGCAATTGCATAAAATTCTTTGCTGGGTGAACTAGAAACACGAGTTTTAGCTTCTAAATAAGACATAGAATAGGCATATCTAACCTCCGTGTCCTCAATAAAATATCTTGCCGGATTGTTATTTACAACAAAGGCTTCAAAGGGAATCTGTTGTAGAATATGGTCAGATATAATTGTTATCTTTTTGTTTTTTACTTGCTCATAAACCTGTTCAGGAACCAATTGTTGAAAAACATGATTAGAAAGTTGATTGTATGCCGCAAGCGCCGCTCTGTTTATAGTCAAGTTGGTCAGTTGCCTATAAAGCTGAATAATATCTTGATTCAGATCTTTTGCATTTTTCAGCTTGAAAAATTGTGTGTCGTCTACAGTGGTTAAAAGGGCATAGCCTTGTTCGTCGTTCAAGATATATTGTAACACTACTTCATCCTGAGAGATAAACTTTTTTTTAAATTCGGAATAGGGGAGGATGGACGCTTGTTTGCTCAGTTTTTCATAATCGGGAAATACACTGCTTAAAGAATCTTTAAAAGAGGAATACGTATTTTTATGATTATATATTACGGATTTTAAATTTAAAAGCGTGTCTTGAGATTTCGTGTTACTATTCTTCAATTTACTTTCTGCTAAGAATATAGACTGCTTCAACTCGTATTCCCGTTGTATGGTTCCTTTTGGTAGCCGAGTAATTTCTTTTGCTTGTTCAGCCGTAATATCTTCTAGTAATAGTAGCGCTTTATTTCGCTCCATAAAATAAAAAGCATCTTGTGGTTTATTGAGGAGATAACATACTTCCACAGCCTTTGTATATAGCGAAGCTCCCTTTTCTCGCCAGAAAAGTTTCGATTTATTCTCTGTGCTTTCAGAACGAATAATGTCAACTAACTTATCTGCCAATGAAAAGGTGGTTAACGAATAGTCTAGGTACTTAGCGTTGTTGTCATATTTATAATAATTAAGCCAGCAGTTTGCCTTTGCAATCAAATGGTTTAATAAATAGAGTTTAGTTGTTGAAAGTTCTAGGTCTTCAGATGAGCATTGATTACGGCTATTTATTTCTCTGTTTTTGTTCGTTGCCCAAACAATGGCTTTTTGGTAATTAAATAGTGCTTTTTTAAAATCATTCTGAGCATAATGCAAATCACCTATAATTTCATAAGTTCTAGAATTGTCCGGGTTAAATAATTCCGCTCTGGATAAGTATTTATCTGCTATTGAGAATTCGTTTAATCGGATATGGGATTTGGCAAGACTGTTTAGCACTAAGTTGATGTCATAGGAATAGAGGTTGGCGGAATCCTTTAATACTTTTTGGTGGTAGGTAATAGCTTCTCTAAACTGGCCGGTTTCCAATAAACGATCTCCTTCTGTATGGTTAATATCATCTGTCAAGTAAAAATCATCAATAGCTGATTTTTGTAATATTGAGTCTGCAATTTGCAAATGGCCCTTAATTTGTAAAGAATGCTCCTTAATGCCCATTTCAGAATAGATAGTTGCTATATCTAAATGAATCTCTATTAATGTGTATTCTTGCTCCGGTAACTTTTCATAAAATAGAACCGCTTGATTTAGATACGTTAATGCCTTATAAAAATCCCCCATTTTGAAATAGAGCATGCCTAGATATCTATTTCCTTTTTCGACTAACCGTTTGTCTTTTCCTGAATCTATAAGCAGTTGATAGTAATCTTCAGCGATAAAAATTTTTCCAATCAAATAGTTATAATAGGCCAGATTAAAGATTGTTTTTTCTAGGGAACCATTGTTTAAACTCCTTATGTTCTTTTTTAGAATAAAAGCCTTTTGAGTAAAAAATATAGCTTTTTCCATATCATCATTATGTCCGCTTTCCCACCAATTGATATAGAACCATTTCCCGGCAACGTCGTGATAAAATTCAGCTAAGATTTTATTGTCTTGTTCCGAGTCCATTTTTATAATTAAGGAATCAATTTGTGTTTGACGAATTTTTAATGAAGTATCGGAATGTATAATTTTTATTAGGGCATCGTCTTGCGAATAACAGAAGCCTGTTAAAAGTAGTAGATAAAGAGCTATTATTTTTTTCATAAACCGTATTGGGAAACACATGGTATTGTGGCTCAGTGGAATATATAAAAAATCCACCTAACTATATAAATTAGGTGGATAAATCAATGAAGGTTGTACTTCTAATTGTTAAAAATTATTGGAGTTTTACGTATGTGCCATTAGCTATAGATGAAATTAAACTATTCGAGTAATGAACAATACCGTAGGTGTTGTTAAGAAAATTGTATTTTAAATCTCTGGGGTTAGGCTTTCCTCTTTCGATAGATGTTACTCCCAATACCCCTGTTACATACGCAGTACTAAAAGAAGTACCCTCTATATCGCGGTAGCTTGTATTTCCAAAGGATACTAACCAACCGTCATAAGGAGCAGCGACATCAGTACTAATGTCTCCAAAATTTGAGTCAGGATGGATAAGCATTCTGGCGTAGGGGCTTGTATTATATTTATAACCTCCCACACTTAAGATATTCTCCGAGGCAAATCCGGATGGAAAATGTTTTTTAGAGCCATAGTCGGTATCCAGACCATCGTTACCGGCCGAAGTTACTACAAGTGCACCTGTTTGACCTAATTCATCAATCATGGTATTTAGAAGGCTGTTTGGGTCAAAAAGAATCTTGTCGATACTTTTGCCAAAACTAGCGTTTACCATATCAATTGCACCACCTTTCGCTTGTACTTTTTGAATATATCCAAAAGCACAAACTACATTCCAATATGACCCTTCACCATTTTTCTTGAAAGCTTTAACAGGTAGAATACTATAACCGTACTGTTTGTTATCTAATTGTGTCGTAATAATTTTGGTTACCAATGAACCATGCCCATTAAAATCAAGTATATCATTAGGAGCTCCTTCATCAGTGAAATTCCAACCAGTGATATTATTGTCGCAATTAGTCAAATTAGATGTGTCGTATAAATAAGGCTTTTTAAAAGGATCGTCGGTAAAAGGTTGCCCATAGTCTATACCACTGTCTATAATAGCTATATTTATACGGTCTTTAGTTATTGTAGAAATTAGATTCCCTTCAATTTGACCGGCTGCACCTTTTGTTTCATAACCTTTTATGGGCTCTATCGTCATATCAAATAAGAAATCACCTTCTGCATCTGGTCTTCTGCGTAATCGTTCTACCGCGAATTCAACAGGTTCTTTATTTGGATCAATACCCCATAACTCTAAATTGGGGTCCCCACATGAACATGGTTGGTAATTATTTTCAGAACCATAATCTTTTCGAATATCATTTTTTTCTGATTCGGAAAGATTGTCTTCAAACCTAACTATTATCTGAGAGTCAGAGTACCCGTTTGTTGTGGACAAGTCTTTTCCTTTGCCTAAATCATTTTTAACAGACCCACTAAAATCTTCTAGTTTAGTACAGGAAGCTAATATAAGTGCAGTTGTTAATAAAAGAGTAATTTTCATTTTCATAATTGAGGGTTTTAGTGGTTAAATAGTGCTACTTAATGTTCTAAACTAGGTAAAGGTTAACAATCGGTTTTATTTATTGTAAGAAGTAAGCTCTGATCGGCTAACAAGGTTTCCGTTCTTTTTATACGATTCTTGTTTTATCATTCCCACGCCTTCGGCAAGCCATAGTTTAGATTCCATCTCTATAGTAGCTCCCATTGTTTTAGTGGTGCTGTTTTCTGTAAGTAGATAGCATTCAAAAGTGCCTGCAGACGTGGTAATGCTCTCTTTTTTTTCTACTTTTCTGTCTGTTTGGTCAACAGATATGTTCATATTAATACCGGACATGCTCATTGCTATCTTTACATTGGCGTCATTTAATTGTTGGCCTACGCTGAGGTCATTTGGCAGTTCAATATCGGTTCCGGAAATATCCATATCAAGACCCATTTCAGAATATTGTTGCATCATTTGTGATGGGAAAAGTGATTTGTAATCAACGGTAACCATTCCGTTTTCACAGGTAAAGGAATAACTGCTTTCAAAGACATCTTTTCCTTTTTTGTCTTTAAATTTCATGTCAAAAGTGGCGGCAGAGGCAGAACCTTCTTCACGAACATCAGCAATAGTGTAGTTTACGCTACCATCAACTTTACCTTTTTTATCATAATTGGTGTATTCAAATGAGCTTCCTTCTTCCAATGGATAGAATTTACTACAACTTTCTTGAGCAAAAATGACGTTGGTAGTAAAGAAGCATAATAGGGTAATCATTAAAGGGGTTTTCATAATTTTCATTTTATATTCTTTTATAATTTGATAAATTCTACACGTCTGTTTTGGGTTTTTCCATCTGCTGTGTTGTTGTCGGAAACAGGCTCTGTCTCTCCTTTGCCTTCAGTAGTTAATCTGTTTGAAGAAACGTTGTATATAGATGTCAAGGCACTTTTTACGGATTCAGCTCTGTTTTGCGATAGTTGCATGTTTTTATTATCATCTCCGTCCGCATCTGTGTGACCAACAATTTTTAACTGTATGGAACTGTCTTGCTGAAGTACCTGATAAATCTGGCGAATGATACCCATAGATTGCGGTTGAATGTTGGCCGAACCACTATCGAACAGAATACCGTTTGTAGATATTTTGCCATCTGCTAACAACTGTCTTCTAAGGTCAACACCTCCTTCGGCAATTTTTATATTACCGATAAGAACAGACTCTTTTTCCGTATCCGTACCGCGTAGTATAAATTTAATGCCTTGCATTTGTACGTTTGCCGGTAGCAACCTGGGAACGTCTATATATTTGCTTTCATTGATCCACAGTCTAAAGCGTTCTTTGTTGACGGCTACGGATACGTGATGTTTCTGATTCACAATATTGCGGATATCCGCGCTCACATCATTACGAATTACTCTTTTTGAAGCAATGTTGTTTTCTACCACCACCCCACGTCCTATAAATTGGCAGAAGGAGTATTCCACTTTTCCAAAGTTGGCTCCCTTTTTAAAAGTATTGTTATCACTAATAACAATACCTATATAGGATTGAGAAGAGGTTTTTTTGTCCAGTCCTGTTGCAAGTACATCAAACTCCAAAGTAAACTCTTCGGGTAAATTAGTAACATCTGGAATATAGGCGGTATTATAGCCAGGTAAAAGTTTCAGCCATTTGTTGGGGTGCTCCGTTAAGGTTACCAGTTCACCGCTTCCATTGCTATTCCATCGTGACGGAAAATCGCCAATAAATTCATTTGAAAAATCATCAACAAAAATGGGCGTGTCACCCGGGACAAAATCGAACTTGCTGTATATGTTTATATTTTGATTCCCAGTTGAATTTGGCAAACTGGAATTTCCGGAAGTATTTCCACTACTTATTTGAGAGTCATCGTTTTCAATTGGTGGATTATCGCCCTGTGGAACCGGATTCTTTTTTGAGCTTCTACCTGAGCCCGGTTCAAGAATACTATCCAAGGCTTGGTCCGTTTTTTCTGAAGTTTCTTGATCAACCCTTTTTTCAATAGTCCTTTCTGCTGCCCTTTCGGCAACTTTGCCAAGTTTTTTAAGCAGTTGTGCATTTGCGGTAGGGGCAATGGCAAAAAAGAGTAGTATTGTTAAAGTTGCTTGTACGGTGTATATGGTACGTTTCATTATTGCATGGTTTTAGCGTTCTTTCTATTTTATGCCAATAACCCCCAAAAGGTTAACACCAAAACTAGGGCATATGCAAAATTGCCAAAGCAATCTTGTGCTTGTGGCGTGTAAACAATGTGTAAATGGTATTGATTTTTGTATGAACCGTTGTTTGTTAGTGTGGGTTCAATGTAGGAAGTTGTATTACAAATCTAGTTCTAACTGTTCCGGAAGCAAACGAAAGCTCTTGCGATGATATTTAGTGATGCCATATTTCTTAATAGCTTCGCGATGTTCTTTAGTAGGATAGCCCTTGTTCTTTTTCCAGTTGTACATGGGGAACTCTTCGTGAAGTTTTTCCATGTATGCATCACGGTATGTTTTGGCTAAAACGGATGCAGCGGCAATATTCATGTATTTGCCGTCACCCTTTATAATACATTCATGTGGAATATCTCCATAAGGCTTAAATCTATTGCCGTCCACAATAATAAATTCAGGGGAAGTTATAAGTTGTTCTATCGCCTTATGCATGGCAAGTATGGAGGCGTTTAAAATATTTATCTCATCAATTTTTTCAGGAAAAATATGGGCAACCCCAAAGGCGGAGCAGTCAGACTCTATAATTGGCCTGAGCAAATCACGTTTGGTATGCGTTAGTAATTTGGAGTCATTTAGCACACTATTGGTAAAACCTTCGGGCAAGATTACTGCAGCTGCAGTAACAGGACCGGCCAAGCAACCTCTTCCCGCTTCATCGGTTCCGGCTTCGTTTACTGATAATTGATGATATAACTTCAACATGGCTTGGTCTTCATATAAATCGACTTATTTTTGAAATATCGGTAAATAGTTTTGAACCACAAAAATGATGTTGGATATTTGGTGAAGTAATGATGGGGAGAAACAACATAAAGTCTAGAATATCCATCAAATTTAGGACTTAAGGTACCGTTGGAATAGCATTATTAAATTTTCACATTTAATTACGAACTAAAAAAATTAACTTTACCGCTGTAATTAGCTTCAATGAAATATTTCCTCTTCATTTTTTTAATGCACTTTTCATGTATTCAACTCTTCGCACAAGAAGATTCTATTCCTCCTAAGAGAGAAATAGATACTTCAGCTGTACGGAAAATGCCCAGAAGGTTAGGACCAAGGGAAAAAGAAAAAGAACCCGAACCCGAAGAAGTTACTATAAAGGACTATAAAATCATTTCTTACGCTAGGGATACTACTTTTTTAGACACCACGCTAACAATTCAAAAGGAGTACAAATACAACTATTTAAGAAAGGACGATTTTGAACTTATGCCTTTTGCCAATGTTGGAAAGCCGTACAATAAATTAGGGGTTGATTTTAATTCCAATAATTTATACCCATCCCTTGGCGCAAATGCACTTCATAGCAACTATTTTGAGAAAGAGGACATAAAATACTACAATGTAGCCACCCCAATGTCTGACCTGTTTTTTAAAACTACGTTTGAGCAGGGGCAGTTGTTAGATGCCAATTTAACGTTCAATACATCAAGAAGACTCAATTTTTCAATAGCCTATAAAGGTTTTCGGTCTTTAGGAAAGTACCAGTACAATCAATCTGAATCCGGTAATTTTAGGACCACTACAAACTATGTAACGGAAAATGGTAGATACAGTCTTCGTGCCCATATAGCCGCACAAGATATTGAGAATGAAGAAAACGGCGGACTTATAAGTGCCGAGGCACAGTTTGAATCCGGTGATCCAGAGTTTAGTGATAGGGTCAAGGCAGATGTACGCTTTGGTGATGCATCAAGTAAAATATTGGGTAAGCGCTACTTTTTAGACCACTTGTATAAGTTGATAAGAAAAGAAAAGGATTCTAGTCATCAAGAGAAAACCTCCTTGGGAATAGGGCATCAGTTTAATTACGAAACCAAGTACTATGCTTTTAATCAAACCACTCCAAATACATATTACGGAGATAATTTGATATCGCCAATTGAAGATAAAGCCAGTTTAAAAACCATGTACAACCAAATCAATGCAGAGTTTTATAATGCAACGCTTGGTAGGCTGCAGGGTAATATTTCAATTTACAACTACAATTATTTTTTCAATAGTATTTTAATTGATGATAACGGGGTAGAAATACCAAGTAGGCTAAAAGGGGAAGAAATTGCTGTTGGTGCGGAATATGAAAAACGGATTAAAGGCTTTCAATTAAAGGCAACGGCAAAATATAATTTGTCCGGTAATCTTGGGGGTAACCAGATGAACGCTTCTGCATCTTATATGTTAAACGATAAACATAAGGTAACGGCATCTGCTTTTGGGTCATCTAAAATGCCGGATTTTAATTTCTTGCTCTATCAAAGTGATTATAGGAATTACAATTGGATGAATCTAAACAGTTTTGAGAAAGAACAGACCTATGGGTTACGCTTTGATTTAGAATCTGAGTTATGGGGTAACCTTATGGTGAGTTATTCTACCGTAGATAATTATACCTATTTCGGTCAGGCGCCGTCCATGGCAATAGAGGAAGGTATGGAGAACGCCAATATAAGTCCGTTGCAGGAAAACAATGTGCTCAACCACACCAAGATTAAATATGCCAAAGAGTTTAAGTTAGGAAAGTTTGCATTGAACAATACGGTAATGTACCAGAATGTATCTCAGGCCAATCAAGTGCTCAATGTGCCCGAAGTAGTAACTAGAAACACACTGTATTTTTCTTCGGATGTTTTTAAGAAAGCCATGTTTTTGCAGACAGGAATTACATTAAAGTATTTTACGTCCTATAATATGGATGCGTATAATTCGCTATTAGGTGAGTTCTACCTTCAAAATGATGAGAAATTGGGTAATTTCCCAATGTTAGATTTCTTTATCAATGCAAAGATTCAGCAAACTAGGATTTATTTAAAGGCAGAACATTTTAATTCTTCTTTTAGTAATGATAATTATTACGCTGCACCAAACTATCCGTATCGCGATTTTGTAATTCGTTTTGGCTTGGTATGGAATTTCTTCTCGTAATATTTTCCTTTATATAAGGACTATTTGGATGTCCATACAGGTATTGTTTTAAAGACTGATTGAAAAAGAAGGTTGGTTTGGTCCTAATTTTAATTATTTTTTCTTGTTCCGGTGTCACATTTGGTCATGGATAGATCTTTGTAATTTGATTAAAGGGAGAGGTCTGGGCAATGCTAAAGGTAAGGACGGTCTCAGGGCTGTGTTGGTTTTTACGGTAAATAACGGGGAAAGCGGAGAGGACTTGAAAAAGGTCCGTTTCGTTTCGTGTTGAGAATCAGGTCAATGTGCGTTCCTGGAAAAAAAACTAAAAATTTCCTTTAAAAAATTGTTGTTGAAACGAAAAAGGGTCTTACATTTGCAGCCCGCAAAACAGGTATGAAGATGTTTGTTAAGCGTGGGTTATTAAAGAGTAAAGGTTCTTTGTAAATGTTGTTTTTGCCGGACGGGAAAAAGATTTCGATTTTTTTTCAAAAGAAAGTTGCCGGTTAGAAAAACAGTTGTATATTTGCAGCCGCTTAGACAAACAGTAAGATGTTTTCCAAGGGGTTCCGGGAGACCGGGAAGGATATAGAAGTTCATTTGACATATTGTGGAGACAACGTAAGAAGGGGCGGAAAGGGAAACTTTTCTGTTCCGATCGAATTACGTAAGACAACATACAGATTAGAGTTTAAGATTTTTATTTTAGGATGAGAGTCGGGGCCGGGAAGGTTTTTGGTGGTTGATAGACTTATAACATATAATGAAACAACGATGAAGAGTTTGATCCTGGCTCAGGATGAACGCTAGCGGCAGGCCTAACACATGCAAGTCGAGGGGTAACGGGAAGGAGCTTGCTCCTTTGCCGACGACCGGCGCACGGGTGCGCAACGCGTATACAATCTGCCCCCTACTGTGGGATAGCCCAGAGAAATTTGGATTAACACCACATGGTACCATTTTACGGCATCGTATTAATGGTTAAAGGTTACGGTAGGGGATGAGTATGCGTCCCATTAGTTAGTTGGCGAGGTAACGGCTCACCAAGACCGCGATGGGTAGGGGCCCTGAGAGGGGGATCCCCCACACTGGTACTGAGACACGGACCAGACTCCTACGGGAGGCAGCAGTGAGGAATATTGGACAATGGGCGGGAGCCTGATCCAGCCATGCCGCGTGCAGGAAGAATGCCCTATGGGTAGTAAACTGCTTTTATACGGGAAGAAAAAGGGCTACGTGTAGCCCACTGACGGTACCGTAAGAATAAGGACCGGCTAACTCCGTGCCAGCAGCCGCGGTAATACGGAGGGTCCGAGCGTTATCCGGAATTATTGGGTTTAAAGGGTCCGTAGGCGGGCCGATAAGTCAGGGGTGAAAGTCTGCCGCTCAACGGTAGAACTGCCTTTGATACTGTCGGTCTTGAGTTATAGTGAAGTTGGCGGAATATGTAGTGTAGCGGTGAAATGCATAGATATTACATAGAACACCGATTGCGAAGGCAGCTGACTAACTATCGACTGACGCTGATGGACGAAAGCGTGGGGAGCGAACAGGATTAGATACCCTGGTAGTCCACGCCGTAAACGATGGATACTAGCTGTCCGGGTCCTTGAGACCTGGGCGGCCAAGCGAAAGTGATAAGTATCCCACCTGGGGAGTACGTTCGCAAGAATGAAACTCAAAGGAATTGACGGGGGCCCGCACAAGCGGTGGAGCATGTGGTTTAATTCGATGATACGCGAGGAACCTTACCAGGGCTTAAATGCATATTGACAGGGGTAGAGATACCTTTTCCTTCGGGCAATTTGCAAGGTGCTGCATGGTTGTCGTCAGCTCGTGCCGTGAGGTGTCAGGTTAAGTCCTATAACGAGCGCAACCCCTACCGTTAGTTGCCAGCGAGTCATGTCGGGGACTCTAACGGGACTGCCGGTGCAAACCGTGAGGAAGGTGGGGACGACGTCAAATCATCACGGCCCTTACGTCCTGGGCCACACACGTGCTACAATGGCCGGTACAGCGGGAAGCCATGCGGTAACGCAGAGCGGATCCACAAAACCGGTCACAGTTCGGATCGGGGTCTGCAACTCGACCCCGTGAAGCTGGAATCGCTAGTAATCGGATATCAGCCATGATCCGGTGAATACGTTCCCGGGCCTTGTACACACCGCCCGTCAAGCCATGGAAGCCGGGAGTGCCTGAAGTCCGTCACCGCAAGGAGCGGCCTAGGGCAAGATCGGTAACTAGGGCTAAGTCGTAACAAGGTAGCCGTACCGGAAGGTGCGGCTGGAACACCTCCTTTCTAGAGCGTCGATCGCCAAAGTTCCAAAAGGCCCCGACACCTCGTTCTAAATATGATCTAGGTCTGTAGTGCAACAAGAAAAGTCTCCACATTAATAATATAAATACTTCTTTTGGTACGGAGTACTAAGAGTGGTAGGGACAGTCCCATAGCTCAGCTGGTTAGAGCGCTACACTGATAATGTAGAGGTCGGCAGTTCGAGTCTGCCTGGGACTACAACCTAAGGTCGGTTAAATTATGGAGTAGTGATATTTTATGGTTTAATGGCTTTGGAACGTTCATTGAGAATAATATTGAATAGGAAATTCTAGAAGTTGAGTAGTAGTTGGAAGTACTGACTACTGACTACTATATACTAACTACTAGTATATGGGGGATTAGCTCAGCTGGCTAGAGCGCCTGCCTTGCACGCAGGAGGTCATCGGTTCGACTCCGATATTCTCCACCAGGCGATGCCCGGGGACGATTGATTTGTTCCCATGTATTGCATGAGTGGCCACAGGGTGATTTTTAATTGTCCGTGGCGGCTCGCCACAAGTTCATTGACATATTGGGACAGGACATACATCTTTAGGGGTGTGTGGACTGAAGAAAAAGAAAAACACGAATTTTTTTAAGTAAAGAGTACGAATACGAATAGAACAAAAGGTCTGGCGACAAGCTAGATAAGGGCGTATGGGGAATGCCTAGGCTCTCAGAGGCGACGAAGGACGCGATAAGCTGCGAAAAGCTGCGGGGATTGGCACATACAATATGATCCGCAGGTATCCGAATGGGGCAACCCACTATACTGAAGGTATAGTATCCGCAAGGAGGCAAACCCGGTGAACTGAAACATCTAAGTAGCCGGAGGAGGAGAAAACAAAAGTGATTCCGGGAGTAGCGGCGAGCGAAACCGGATTAGTCCAAACCGTACATGTTCCGGCATGTGCGGGGTTGTAGGACCACGATATTCGAACAGTAATGAACTGGAACAAGTTGGAAAGCTTGGCCATAGACGGTGATAGCCCGGTACAGGTAAAGACCTGCAAGATAGTGGTATCCTGAGTAGCGCGGGGCACGTGAAACCCTGTGTGAAACCGGCGGGACCATCCGCCAAGACTAAATACTCCTGAGAGACCGATAGTGAACCAGTACCGTGAGGGAAAGGTGAAAAGAACCGTGAACAACGGAGTGAAAAAGATCCTGAAACCATACGCTTACAAGCGGTCGGAGCCCTTCGGGGTGACGGCGTGCCTTTTGCATAATGAGCCTACGAGTTACTTTTACTAGCAAGGTTAAGGACTTCAGGTCCGGAGCCGTAGCGAAAGCGAGTCTGAACAGGGCGCCATAGTTAGTAGTAGTAGACGCGAAACCGTGCGATCTACCCATGGGCAGGTTGAAGCTGTGGTAACACATAGTGGAGGACCGAACCCGTTGACGTTGAAAAGTCTTGGGATGACCTGTGGGTAGGGGTGAAAGGCCAATCAAGCTCGGAAATAGCTCGTACTCCCCGAAATGCATTTAGGTGCAGCGTGTAGATAGTTTTATAGAGGTAGAGCTACTGATTGGATGCGGGGGCTTCACCGCCTACCAATTCCTGACAAACTCCGAATGCTATAAAACGTTTCTGCGCAGTGAGGGCATGGGTGCTAAGGTCCATGTCCGAGAGGGAAAGAACCCAGACCATCGGCTAAGGTCCCAAAATATATGCTAAGTTGAAAAAACGCGGTGGAACTGCATTGACAGCCAGGATGTTGGCTTGGAAGCAGCCATTCATTTAAAGAGTGCGTAACAGCTCACTGGTCGAGCGGTTCCGCATGGATAATGATCGGGCATAAGCATATTACCGAAGCCATGGCTTTGTATTTATACAAGGGGTAGGGGAGCATTGTAGTGCCGTTGAAGGTGTACCTGCGAGGGATGCTGGAGGAGCTACAAACGAAAATGTAGGCATAAGTAACGATAATGCGGGCGAGAAACCCGCACGCCGAAAGACCAAGGTTTCCCCAGCTATGCTAATCAGCTGGGGGTCAGTCGGGACCTAACGCAGACCCGAAGGGGGAAGTGGATGGACAAGCGGTTAATATTCCGCTACCCGCACATCATTGAAAGCGACGGAGGCGAGAAGTTGGTGCGTGCAGACGGAATTGCACGTTGAAGGGAGCGGTAACGCCCCGATAGTACACCGAGGCTACGGCCAAGGTGATAATCCAATGTATCGACTTCCAAGAAAAGCGAGATGTGCGGCCCGTACCGTAAACCGACACAGGTGGTTGGGATGAGTATTCTAAGGCGCTCGAGAGATTCATGGCTAAGGAACTAGGCAAAATAGACCCGTAACTTCGGGAGAAGGGTCGCCCATCTTTTAGATGGGCCGCAGTGAAGAGGTCCAGGCGACTGTTTATCAAAAACACAGGGCTCTGCAAAATCGAGAGATGAAGTATAGGGCCTGACACCTGCCCGGTGCTGGAAGGTTAAGGGGAGATGTGAATCCTTCGGGAGGAAGCATTGAACTGAAGCCCCAGTAAACGGCGGCCGTAACTATAACGGTCCTAAGGTAGCGAAATTCCTTGTCGGGTAAGTTCCGACCTGCACGAATGGTGCAACGATCTGGACACTGTCTCGGCCATGAGCTCGGTGAAATTGTAGTATCGGTGAAGATGCCGGTTACCCGCAGTGGGACGAAAAGACCCCGTGCACCTTTACTATAGCTTCGTATTGACCTTGGTCAAGCAATGTGTAGGATAGCTGGGAGACTTTGAAGGCGCACCGCCAGGTGTGTTGGAGTCACCGTTGAAATACCAGCCTTTGCTTGTCCGGGGCCTAACCCTCCAAGAGGGAACAGTGCGTGGTGGGTAGTTTGACTGGGGTGGTCGCCTCCAAAAGAGTAACGGAGGCTTCTAAAGGTGCCCTCAGTACGGTCGGCAATCGTACGTAGAGTGCAATGGCACAAGGGCGCTTGACTGTGAGACATACAGGTCGAACAGGTTGGAAACAAGAGCATAGTGATCCGGTGGTTCCGCATGGAAGGGCCATCGCTCAAAGGATAAAAGGTACGCCGGGGATAACAGGCTGATCTCCCCCAAGAGCTCATATCGACGGGGGGGTTTGGCACCTCGATGTCGGCTCGTCACATCCTGGGGCTGGAGAAGGTCCCAAGGGTTGGGCTGTTCGCCCATTAAAGTGGCACGCGAGCTGGGTTCAGAACGTCGTGAGACAGTTCGGTCTCTATCTACTGCGGGCGTTAGAAATTCGAGCGGACCTGGCCCTAGTACGAGAGGACCGGGCCGGACCGACCGCTGGTGCACCGGTTGTCCCGCCAGGGGCATTGCCGGGTAGCTATGTCGGGATTGGATAAGCGCTGAAAGCATATAAGCGCGAAACCAACCGCAAGATGAGATTTCTTTAAAGGACCGTGGGAGATGACCACGTCGATAGGCTATAGGTGCAAGGGCAGTAATGTCCGTAGCCGAGTAGTACTAATTGTCCGTACGGCTTGCGCAACGTAAGTCCCTTCCCTTCGGGGGAGGGCGACAACCTTTTCTCTATAACATCCGTCCTTTTCACTTAAAAAGGAACGATAGTTCTTCTTTTTCTTCTTAAACTGTCCCATTATTTTTATGTCATTATAATATTCAAAATTTAGGTGGCCATGGCGGCGGGGCCCACCCCTTTCCATTCCGAACAGGGAAGTTAAGCCCGTCAGCGCCGATGGTACTGCCAATAGGTGGGAGAGTAGGAAGCCGCCTTGCTTCGAGGTCCCGATCAGTTTTACTGGTCGGGACCTTTTTTTTTGGACCATAACGAAATGAGGATGATAAACTCCACTGAATCCATGGTGCGGTTAGGGGGTTAGCGGATATCGTCCAAATCATTCCTTTCCGTATATTTAACAATTGTAATTCCTTATCAAGGTAACTTAAGTTATCGAAAATTTTAATTAATGCTCATTTTCGAGGTTACCTTGTCTACTGGTAAGTGGTTTTACGGTCTACTTAATGCTTGTAGTCTTAAATGTGTGCCCATACCCATACCTGTTGTAAGTTTAAGTATCCATTAATACTTCTTTATAAAGTAAATGAGTTTTTGAGTAAGGGTTTTTATCATGGTATTATAATCATCTAGTGAATACGCTCAGAGCTGCTGTATGTTATTTAGGTCAAAATGGGATCTTTTGAATAATGAGGAATTGTACAATGGGGTGTACGTGATAATGTTTAATCAGATTAAAACATCTTATTCAGAGGGGGAGGTATATCTAGTTTTTGTTTTTTTTAATTGATATTAAAGAGTGAATCTGTCAAGTTATCCTTATAAGGTGACTGGATATTGAATTTCTGATTTTTCGTATTTTGAGTTTTTATTAGATTTTTACAATTTTTTTAGTGAAAATGTAAATTGATATTTGGGTGCACCCAATAGGATTGCGTTGATTTTAATTATTTTTTCTTGTTCCGGTGTCACATTTGGGTATGGATAGATCTTTATAATTTGATTAAAGGGGAGGGGCGGGGCAATGCTAAAGGTAAGGACGGTCTTAGGGCTGTGTTGGTTTTTACGGTAAATAACGGGGAAAGCGGAGAGGACTTGAAAAAGGTCCGTTTCGTTTCGTGTTGAGAATCAGGTCAATGTGCGTTCCTGGAAAAAAAACTAAAAATTTCCTTTAAAAAATTGTTGTTGAAACGAAAAAGGGTCTTACATTTGCAGCCCGCAAAACAGGTATGAAGATGTTTGTTAAGCGTGGGTTATTAAAGAGTAAAGGTTCTTTGTAAATGTTGTTTTTGCCGGACGGGAAAAAGATTTCGATTTTTTTTCAAAAGAAAGTTGCCGGTTAGAAAAACAGTTGTATATTTGCAGCCGCTTAGACAAACAGTAAGATGTTTTCCAAGGGGTTCCGGGAGACCGGGAAGGATATAGAAGTTCATTTGACATATTGTGGAGACAACGTAAGAAGGGGCGGAAAGGGAAACTTTTCTGTTCCGATCGAATTACGTAAGACAACATACAGATTAGAGTTTAAGATTTTTATTTTAGGATGAGAGTCGGGGCCGGGAAGGTTTTTGGTGGTTGATAGACTTATAACATATAATGAAACAACGATGAAGAGTTTGATCCTGGCTCAGGATGAACGCTAGCGGCAGGCCTAACACATGCAAGTCGAGGGGTAACGGGAAGGAGCTTGCTCCTTTGCCGACGACCGGCGCACGGGTGCGCAACGCGTATACAATCTGCCCCCTACTGTGGGATAGCCCAGAGAAATTTGGATTAACACCACATGGTACCATTTTACGGCATCGTATTAATGGTTAAAGGTTACGGTAGGGGATGAGTATGCGTCCCATTAGTTAGTTGGCGAGGTAACGGCTCACCAAGACCGCGATGGGTAGGGGCCCTGAGAGGGGGATCCCCCACACTGGTACTGAGACACGGACCAGACTCCTACGGGAGGCAGCAGTGAGGAATATTGGACAATGGGCGGGAGCCTGATCCAGCCATGCCGCGTGCAGGAAGAATGCCCTATGGGTAGTAAACTGCTTTTATACGGGAAGAAAAAGGGCTACGTGTAGCCCACTGACGGTACCGTAAGAATAAGGACCGGCTAACTCCGTGCCAGCAGCCGCGGTAATACGGAGGGTCCGAGCGTTATCCGGAATTATTGGGTTTAAAGGGTCCGTAGGCGGGCCGATAAGTCAGGGGTGAAAGTCTGCCGCTCAACGGTAGAACTGCCTTTGATACTGTCGGTCTTGAGTTATAGTGAAGTTGGCGGAATATGTAGTGTAGCGGTGAAATGCATAGATATTACATAGAACACCGATTGCGAAGGCAGCTGACTAACTATCGACTGACGCTGATGGACGAAAGCGTGGGGAGCGAACAGGATTAGATACCCTGGTAGTCCACGCCGTAAACGATGGATACTAGCTGTCCGGGTCCTTGAGACCTGGGCGGCCAAGCGAAAGTGATAAGTATCCCACCTGGGGAGTACGTTCGCAAGAATGAAACTCAAAGGAATTGACGGGGGCCCGCACAAGCGGTGGAGCATGTGGTTTAATTCGATGATACGCGAGGAACCTTACCAGGGCTTAAATGCATATTGACAGGGGTAGAGATACCTTTTCCTTCGGGCAATTTGCAAGGTGCTGCATGGTTGTCGTCAGCTCGTGCCGTGAGGTGTCAGGTTAAGTCCTATAACGAGCGCAACCCCTACCGTTAGTTGCCAGCGAGTCATGTCGGGGACTCTAACGGGACTGCCGGTGCAAACCGTGAGGAAGGTGGGGACGACGTCAAATCATCACGGCCCTTACGTCCTGGGCCACACACGTGCTACAATGGCCGGTACAGCGGGAAGCCATGCGGTAACGCAGAGCGGATCCACAAAACCGGTCACAGTTCGGATCGGGGTCTGCAACTCGACCCCGTGAAGCTGGAATCGCTAGTAATCGGATATCAGCCATGATCCGGTGAATACGTTCCCGGGCCTTGTACACACCGCCCGTCAAGCCATGGAAGCCGGGAGTGCCTGAAGTCCGTCACCGCAAGGAGCGGCCTAGGGCAAGATCGGTAACTAGGGCTAAGTCGTAACAAGGTAGCCGTACCGGAAGGTGCGGCTGGAACACCTCCTTTCTAGAGCGTCGATCGCCAAAGTTCCAAAAGGCCCCGACACCTCGTTCTAAATATGATCTAGGTCTGTAGTGCAACAAGAAAAGTCTCCACATTAATAATATAAATACTTCTTTTGGTACGGAGTACTAAGAGTGGTAGGGACAGTCCCATAGCTCAGCTGGTTAGAGCGCTACACTGATAATGTAGAGGTCGGCAGTTCGAGTCTGCCTGGGACTACAACCTAAGGTCGGTTAAATTATGGAGTAGTGATATTTTATGGTTTAATGGCTTTGGAACGTTCATTGAGAATAATATTGAATAGGAAATTCTAGAAGTTGAGTAGTAGTTGGAAGTACTGACTACTGACTACTATATACTAACTACTAGTATATGGGGGATTAGCTCAGCTGGCTAGAGCGCCTGCCTTGCACGCAGGAGGTCATCGGTTCGACTCCGATATTCTCCACCAGGCGATGCCCGGGGACGATTGATTTGTTCCCATGTATTGCATGAGTGGCCACAGGGTGATTTTTAATTGTCCGTGGCGGCTCGCCACAAGTTCATTGACATATTGGGACAGGACATACATCTTTAGGGGTGTGTGGACTGAAGAAAAAGAAAAACACGAATTTTTTTAAGTAAAGAGTACGAATACGAATAGAACAAAAGGTCTGGCGACAAGCTAGATAAGGGCGTATGGGGAATGCCTAGGCTCTCAGAGGCGACGAAGGACGCGATAAGCTGCGAAAAGCTGCGGGGATTGGCACATACAATATGATCCGCAGGTATCCGAATGGGGCAACCCACTATACTGAAGGTATAGTATCCGCAAGGAGGCAAACCCGGTGAACTGAAACATCTAAGTAGCCGGAGGAGGAGAAAACAAAAGTGATTCCGGGAGTAGCGGCGAGCGAAACCGGATTAGTCCAAACCGTACATGTTCCGGCATGTGCGGGGTTGTAGGACCACGATATTCGAACAGTAATGAACTGGAACAAGTTGGAAAGCTTGGCCATAGACGGTGATAGCCCGGTACAGGTAAAGACCTGCAAGATAGTGGTATCCTGAGTAGCGCGGGGCACGTGAAACCCTGTGTGAAACCGGCGGGACCATCCGCCAAGACTAAATACTCCTGAGAGACCGATAGTGAACCAGTACCGTGAGGGAAAGGTGAAAAGAACCGTGAACAACGGAGTGAAAAAGATCCTGAAACCATACGCTTACAAGCGGTCGGAGCCCTTCGGGGTGACGGCGTGCCTTTTGCATAATGAGCCTACGAGTTACTTTTACTAGCAAGGTTAAGGACTTCAGGTCCGGAGCCGTAGCGAAAGCGAGTCTGAACAGGGCGCCATAGTTAGTAGTAGTAGACGCGAAACCGTGCGATCTACCCATGGGCAGGTTGAAGCTGTGGTAACACATAGTGGAGGACCGAACCCGTTGACGTTGAAAAGTCTTGGGATGACCTGTGGGTAGGGGTGAAAGGCCAATCAAGCTCGGAAATAGCTCGTACTCCCCGAAATGCATTTAGGTGCAGCGTGTAGATAGTTTTATAGAGGTAGAGCTACTGATTGGATGCGGGGGCTTCACCGCCTACCAATTCCTGACAAACTCCGAATGCTATAAAACGTTTCTGCGCAGTGAGGGCATGGGTGCTAAGGTCCATGTCCGAGAGGGAAAGAACCCAGACCATCGGCTAAGGTCCCAAAATATATGCTAAGTTGAAAAAACGCGGTGGAACTGCATTGACAGCCAGGATGTTGGCTTGGAAGCAGCCATTCATTTAAAGAGTGCGTAACAGCTCACTGGTCGAGCGGTTCCGCATGGATAATGATCGGGCATAAGCATATTACCGAAGCCATGGCTTTGTATTTATACAAGGGGTAGGGGAGCATTGTAGTGCCGTTGAAGGTGTACCTGCGAGGGATGCTGGAGGAGCTACAAACGAAAATGTAGGCATAAGTAACGATAATGCGGGCGAGAAACCCGCACGCCGAAAGACCAAGGTTTCCCCAGCTATGCTAATCAGCTGGGGGTCAGTCGGGACCTAACGCAGACCCGAAGGGGGAAGTGGATGGACAAGCGGTTAATATTCCGCTACCCGCACATCATTGAAAGCGACGGAGGCGAGAAGTTGGTGCGTGCAGACGGAATTGCACGTTGAAGGGAGCGGTAACGCCCCGATAGTACACCGAGGCTACGGCCAAGGTGATAATCCAATGTATCGACTTCCAAGAAAAGCGAGATGTGCGGCCCGTACCGTAAACCGACACAGGTGGTTGGGATGAGTATTCTAAGGCGCTCGAGAGATTCATGGCTAAGGAACTAGGCAAAATAGACCCGTAACTTCGGGAGAAGGGTCGCCCATCTTTTAGATGGGCCGCAGTGAAGAGGTCCAGGCGACTGTTTATCAAAAACACAGGGCTCTGCAAAATCGAGAGATGAAGTATAGGGCCTGACACCTGCCCGGTGCTGGAAGGTTAAGGGGAGATGTGAATCCTTCGGGAGGAAGCATTGAACTGAAGCCCCAGTAAACGGCGGCCGTAACTATAACGGTCCTAAGGTAGCGAAATTCCTTGTCGGGTAAGTTCCGACCTGCACGAATGGTGCAACGATCTGGACACTGTCTCGGCCATGAGCTCGGTGAAATTGTAGTATCGGTGAAGATGCCGGTTACCCGCAGTGGGACGAAAAGACCCCGTGCACCTTTACTATAGCTTCGTATTGACCTTGGTCAAGCAATGTGTAGGATAGCTGGGAGACTTTGAAGGCGCACCGCCAGGTGTGTTGGAGTCACCGTTGAAATACCAGCCTTTGCTTGTCCGGGGCCTAACCCTCCAAGAGGGAACAGTGCGTGGTGGGTAGTTTGACTGGGGTGGTCGCCTCCAAAAGAGTAACGGAGGCTTCTAAAGGTGCCCTCAGTACGGTCGGCAATCGTACGTAGAGTGCAATGGCACAAGGGCGCTTGACTGTGAGACATACAGGTCGAACAGGTTGGAAACAAGAGCATAGTGATCCGGTGGTTCCGCATGGAAGGGCCATCGCTCAAAGGATAAAAGGTACGCCGGGGATAACAGGCTGATCTCCCCCAAGAGCTCATATCGACGGGGGGGTTTGGCACCTCGATGTCGGCTCGTCACATCCTGGGGCTGGAGAAGGTCCCAAGGGTTGGGCTGTTCGCCCATTAAAGTGGCACGCGAGCTGGGTTCAGAACGTCGTGAGACAGTTCGGTCTCTATCTACTGCGGGCGTTAGAAATTCGAGCGGACCTGGCCCTAGTACGAGAGGACCGGGCCGGACCGACCGCTGGTGCACCGGTTGTCCCGCCAGGGGCATTGCCGGGTAGCTATGTCGGGATTGGATAAGCGCTGAAAGCATATAAGCGCGAAACCAACCGCAAGATGAGATTTCTTTAAAGGACCGTGGGAGATGACCACGTCGATAGGCTATAGGTGCAAGGGCAGTAATGTCCGTAGCCGAGTAGTACTAATTGTCCGTACGGCTTGCGCAACGTAAGTCCCTTCCCTTCGGGGGAGGGCGACAACCTTTTCTCTATAACATCCGTCCTTTTCACTTAAAAAGGAACGATAGTTCTTCTTTTTCTTCTTAAACTGTCCCATTATTTTTATGTCATTATAATATTCAAAATTTAGGTGGCCATGGCGGCGGGGCCCACCCCTTTCCATTCCGAACAGGGAAGTTAAGCCCGTCAGCGCCGATGGTACTGCCAATAGGTGGGAGAGTAGGAAGCCGCCTTGCTTCGAGGTCCCGATCAGTTTTACTGGTCGGGACCTTTTTTTTTGGACCATAACGAAATGAGGGTGACGAAGCCGAACCAAAGTCTTTGATTAAATACATCGCACTAGATGTTTAGAATGACCTTACATTTTCCTTTACCTTATTTAATAGGTTCTAAAGCGGTAATATGATATAGGTTATACTTCTAATGTTAGGGCCATTCATTAGAATCTGTTTTGTGCCAAATGGATTGAAGAGTTTAATTGTGCACAGTATAGTTCAGGATGTGTTTGTTGACTTAACTCATAGGAAATAGCTCTAATCGGTATAAAAAAATAACCCTTGGTAAAACCAAGGGCTATCTTCACTATCAACTAACTATCAAAAAAAGATAATCTTAATGTATCGTTTAAATTAGTAACCCGAATTTTGGACTAGATTAGGGTTGTTTTGCATTTCTGACGTAGGAATAGGAAACAAAAGTTCTCGTTCCGTCAATGCTTTATTAGGTAAATAAGAGAAATTGTGACCGACGAAATCTTCGAGTTGATTTGTTTCTGGATTGTACGCTTTTCTCCATCGGGCCATGTCATACCAAGTTTTATTTTCAAAACTTAGTTCATGTATCCTTTCTATGCGGACCGCTTCTCTAAATTCATCTTGAGATAGGCCTGTTAAATCTGGAATTTCAGCACGCTGCCTAATTTGATTAATGGCATTGTAAGCTTCGGTTGAAGGTGTTCCTTCAGCTTCATTTGCGGCCTCTGCGTACATCAATAAAACATCCGAATATCTATAAATACACCAGTTTAAATCTGATTGTGCACTTTCTTCGTTGGCTTGTATATCAAAGTGCTTGAATATATAAGGAGCGCCTAGATTGATACTATCACTTCTATCAGCTTCTAACGAATAACTCGTAAAATAGAATTGTTTTTCTTGTGCTCGCTTATCATCTGTTTCATAGGAATTGGCAAACTCATTTGTTGAGAAAATTCCCCCGGTCTGTGCGGAGTAGGCTGATATACCTAGGTTGTAAGGTAAGATGGCCGGTTGCCAGTTAGCTGACTGGATATTGGCCGCGAACTGAGTCATAAAAATGTATTCACCAGTGTTTTTGGTTGCTGGGTCATGCAGGTCATCGTAAGAGTCAAATATGGTATATTGAGCAGAATCAATCACTTCTTTGGCTTTGTTTGCTGCAAGCTGGTAATTTTCTGTTTTCTGAAGGGGATAACCTGCCATGGTCAAATATACATCTGCCAATAAAGTTTTTATGGCCCCTAATGATACACGACCCGACTCATCTCTCCATGGTAAGCTTGAACTTTCTGCTTCGGTCAAATCACTAATGATCAAGTCGTAAACGGCCTCTGGTGAAGCTTGCTCTGGATAAAGTTGTTCTGAGCCCAAATCTACCGAATTGGTTATTATTGGAATATTACCGAACATCCGTACCAACCCAAAATAATAATAGGCTCTAAAGAATTTGGCCTCTGCCAAATAATTCTGTTTTTCCGTTTCATCCATATTGATTTCCGGAATTTTTTCAATGGCCAAATTCGCTCTAGATATACCAGTGTAATATTCTGTCCAGAAACTATTTCCATATCCATTATCTGAATTGTTGATTAAATCTTTAACCAGATAGATATTGGTGGCTTGGCCAAGTGAGGTATTGGCTAATCCGGTAGCGAATTCTAGCATTAACCAAGTTCCGCCACCAAAACCACTATTAGTAATAGGAACCAGCGGTTCATAAATACCATTAACAGCACTTTCGGCGTGTTCTGCTTTGGTGAAATAAGTGTCAGTAGTAAAGTTGGATTCGTCTTCTTCGTCTAAAAAATCACTACATGCAGATGTAAGTGATATAGCGGATAAGACCACAACAGTTCGTATAAAATTTTTATAGGTTTTCATTTTTTTATCTTTTTATATTATTACAGTCCAACGTTAAGGCCAATCATAAATGTGCGTGGTCTTGGGTAATCATATAGTGAGTAACCTTGATCAAAGGCTTGACTACCATTAGAACTTTCCGGGTCGTATCCAGGATACTTGGTTGAGACAAAAAAGTTCTGTACAGAAGTGTAAATTCTTAACCTGTTTAGGTGTAAACGCTCTACTAGTTCTGGCTTAAAAACGTATGAAAGCATTAAGTTACGTCCTCTTAGAAAAGAGGCATCTTTTAATTTACCAGAGTCATTATTAGTATCGTAACCTGCAGCAATAGGTCTTATTTGTGCAATATCCGTATCCTGATTGTCCGGTGTCCATGCATTAAGTACTGTTGAAAAACTATTTGCTATAGTCTGGCGATCTTCTGCCGAATGTTCATCACGATACATTACACTGTTTCCGTATTGGAATTGAAGGTCAACAAGTAGTTCTAGGTTGCCATATCTAAAAGTGTTAGAAAAAGTTCCAAACCCATCTGCTATCCCTTTTCCTAGGATTGCTCTGTCATCACTATTGATAGCTCCGTCATCATTTAAATCTCTATATTTTATATCACCGGGGAGTCTGTCATAGATTGCCGCTTCGGCAGCTTCATCAGTGTTCCATGTACCTTCATCAATATACCCGAAGAACGTTCCAACAGGTTCTCCTTCACGAATAAGAGTTGAGCCTAAGAAAATATCCGAACCTCCGGATAATGCTACGACCTTATTTTTGTTGATTGAAATATTAAAATTAGTATCCCAACCAAAAATCTTATTATTAACATTGGTAGTGTTTAAGGTGATTTCAATACCCTTGTTTTCCATACTGCCTACATTTTGGAATACATTTGTGAAACCGCTAGTGGAAGGAACTGGCGCTTCAAGAAGCATGTCTGTAGTTAACTTACGGTATGCATCTATCTCAAGAGCAATTCGGTTATTTAAAAGACCTATTTCGATTCCTGCATCTACTTGTTCCGTTTTTTCCCATTTTAAATCAGGATTGGCCATACGTTCCGGAATATTAAAAGATGCACGGTCACCGGCAAATATTACTGTTCCGCTTTCTAGTCCGGCTAAATATCTATATGCTGGAATTTCAGAATTTCCCGTTGCTCCATAACTGGCTCTAATTTTTAAATTAGAGATGGTTTCACTTTGGGATAAAAAGTCTTCATTAGAAACTCTCCAAGCCAGTGCTGCCGAAGGGAAGAAAGCAAATTGATTCTCAGGACCAAATTTTGATGAACCATCTGCTCGCCCTGTTAAGGTTAACAAGTATTTATTTTGGTGGTTATAATTTACCCGACCAAAATAAGAGTTTAGTCCGTAGGCTATGCGACTAGAAGTTGGTGTTTGCGGGTTAGATCCAGCTGCAAGATTGTTGAAGCCATAAAAATCATCTGCAAACCCCCTTGTCTCAGCTTTTGATTCAAACTCATCTATATGTTGCCAAGATAGTCCTACCATGGCGGTCAATGAATTTTCATTCTCAAAATCTTTGGTATATGTTAGGTAATTTTCAAATTGCCAGGAATTGTAACGCCCATTTTCAACATACGCATTACCATCTGGTTGAGCAATATATCGTAAATCTTTACCACCATAATAATCGTTTCTTTGATTGATTACATTGGCGCCAACAGTAGTTCGCAGTTGTAAGTTCTTATGGAGGGCGATGTTGCTATAAAAATTACCCAAAAGGGTTTGTGTTTTTAGAAAGTACCTTCTATCGTTAGCCACTGCAACAGGGCTTCCACCACCTTCCATTCCAGGGTAGTCTAAGTTAGAACCCCAACTCCCATCTTCATAGGTTACGGGAATTATAGGCAGCGCTTCAAATACTTGGCGCATTGTGGTAATGCCACCTCCACCAAGTTGGTCTACTTGTTTTTCGTTTTGATCATTGTAGCCTAAACTACCGCCCACTCTAAGCCAATCTGTAATGTCTGAGTCCATTGTGAATCTAGCGGAATATCGCTTTAGCCAAGATTCTATGATGAGACCTTGCTCATCACGGAAGCCCATAAAAAGACCATAGTTACCTTTTTGAGTTCCTCCGGTAAAGGATAGTTGATGGTTTTGGGTAAAAGATGTTCTTATGGCTTCGTCTTGCCAATCGGTATCATATAGGGGATTACCCTCAGAATCAAAAAGTCTTGGATCGGTTCTTTTTAGTCTTGGGTCTGTGTATCTGCCGCCGGCCCATCCGTCTGGGTCAAATTTTTCAGCGTTTGCATATGCTGTTTCTTCTACTTGAAGAAATTCCTCGGAATTTAAAAGATCAAGTTTTTTTGGAAGTGTTCCAATGCTAAAATCAACATCGTAATTAAGACGACCACCTCCACTGGTATTTCCTCTTTTTGTACTTACCAAAATAACACCATTAGCACCTCTTGCTCCATAAATTGCTGTTGCAGAAGCATCTTTAAGCACCTCAATAGATTCAATATCATTAGGGTTCATGTAATCTATAGGTGTACTTCCGTTCGGTAGATTGGCTGCACTAAGAATAACCCCGTCAATTACGTAAAGAGGGGTGTTGGCAATACTAACCGAAGTATTACCTCTAATTCTTACCACTGTTCTACCTCCTGGTCTACCTGATCCAGAGGTTATATTGACCCCCGAAACTTTACCAGCTATAGCTTGGTTCATTGAGGCCGCTGGTCTTTCGGCCAATTCCTCAGCTTTTACCGAGCCTACCGCTCCGGTAAGGTCGCTTTTTTTCTGGGTACCATAACCAATGAGAACCACTTCATCTAAGGCCGCTGCACTTTCTTCCAGGCTAACGGTTATATTGTTTTGGCCATTGACCGGTATTTCTGTAGTGGTATATCCTATGTAGGATATGACAAGCACGGCATTTTCGCTACTGACTTCAATGGAAAAATTCCCATCAAAATCTGTGGTGACACCGTTTGTTGTACCTTTTTCAATAATACTTGCACCGGGTAAAGGTTGATTGCCCTGGTCATTAATTGTACCCGTAATTACGTTGTCCTGTTCATTCGATAAAGTATATCGAAGAATGTCATTTTCATTTGAATATCTATCGAAATTATCGATAGATAAACTTGCTCCAAAAGCAGTCTGGAGACATACAATTTGAATACCCAGTAAGAAGCAAAGTTGTTTGATCTTAAAGGGTGATGATGTTGAGATCATAGTCTAGTTGTTTAGGTTGATGAATCAGTTAGGGGGATTTTATTTCAAATGTAATCGTATGATTGATGCAGGTACACCTGAAAAAATACAATTATTGGTACTTTTTTGTCATTTTGTATGGCATTGATATTTTACGGCTATCCTTTTTAGGAATAGCACATATTTATATACGGCTAATTATGGTTTTGGAAATTTTAATACTAAATACTCATTTTTTTATGACCTCAGATGAATTTTGTGTTTGTGGATGTTAATCAAAAAACGTTGTAAATAACAGAGGCGAAGTGCAGATAACAAAGAAGGGTAACTAATTTAAGTCTTGATGTTAAGCAAGAGAAACGTATTCTATTTTATATCTAGAATAGATGTGATTTTATAAAACACCTATTATTTTTCCAAGAATAGGTGTTTGATAGAAAGGATAAAATAGTAGGAATTTGAATAAAACTAAAAAAGCTCTTCCATTTAATTGGATGAGCTTTTTTTTTAGAGAAAAATTAAATGTGATTTATTTCATTGGATGTTCCTGTAGAAGTTCTTCCGGAGAATAGAAACCTTCCTTGTCTTTAATTTGCTCACGTACTTCTTTAACTTTTTCAACAGATATTGGGGAAGCTTTATTACCGAATGTATTTCTTACATAAGTTAATACGGCGGCTGTTTCCTCTTCATTCAATAATTTTCCAAATGGGGTCATAGGTACTTGGCCGGGATATTTTTTGCCTTTTACTTCAATAGGACCCATGATTCCGTTTGTAGTAAGCTTTATTAATCTTTCTTCACTACCCGTTACCCATTTAGATCCTGCTAGGGGAGGGAAACCGGCAGCACTTAATCCTTCTCCATCAGATTGGTGACAAGTGGCGCAATACCCATCACGCTCATAAATTTCTTGTCCTGCCATTAAAAGTTCTAAATCTTTTCCTTTTAAATCTGTTTCAATAACATCTTTTGCTTTTTCACCAGCTCTATGTCCGTTTAAATGTGCAAGAGCAGCTTCGTAAGGGCGTTCCATCCATTTATCCAGACCTTTTTTACCAGCTTCTGTAATGATTGGAATACCAATGTCTTTACCAAGTCTAGATGCTGCAACCAATGCTTCCAAACGCACACGTGGGTTGTCATCTTTAGCGGCTTGCATCAACAAATCAGCTTGATTATCTATTTGGTGACCGGTATATCTAAGAACGTTTACTGCAGCAGCACGTGCTCTAAAATCTTTAGCTTGCAATAGTTGGGTCAATAGGTCCTTGTCAATTTGGTTTAATCCCCAAGTAACCCATAGTCCTTCTAATAAATGATGTTCATAACGAGGGTCGTTTTTATCTAAACTAGCGACCCACGTGTCTAATTTTGATAGAACCTCTTCTGCATCACGTGCTCTAAGTTCCCTTTTGGTACGATAGCGAGTTCTGTATTCTTGTAGTTTTAAGTTATTCAATAACTCTTCAATAGTGGCGTCCGCAACTTTAGCAGGTTTAACCAAAGGTCTTGAAGGATAAGTAACCCTATATATTCTACCGTGTACATGGTCTCTTAAGGGATCACGTGCGTTGTGTTGCATATGACCGATCAATACATTGCTCCAGTCTAAAAAGTAAAGTGAACCATCTGGGGCAAACTCCATGTCAACCGGTCTAAAGTTTTTATCATCAGAAAAAATCAGGTCTTTTCTGTGCTCGCTTATATATCCTGCAGTTTCTGGGTCATCTACCATTTTGTGTTGTTTCGTTCCTCTAAAACCTATGGTGTTGTTGATTAACATATCCCCTTGCACATTATCTGGGAAATGACTGCTAGAAATAAATTCCAATCCGGAAGTTGGTCTCACTAAATGTTCTTTTTCGATAAGGTTAGCGGGTATAGGTGAACTTACACCGTAACGAGGAACAATGGTTCCTGGCATCATCCAAGTAGCGGCAGGTCCGGAAGTATGTTCAAAGAATGGTTGGCCCCAATCGTCAAAAGCAATTCCCCAAGGGTTTGGTATAGCTAATTGAGCGGTGCGTTCCAAGTGATGTCTTTGGGGGCTGTATCTGTAAAATCCTCCATTGGAACCTCTAATACTTCCATAAGCTGTCTCCACATTAGAATGAAGAAAAGTTCCTTCACCCATATATATAGCCCCTGATGGGTCTGTTGTAAAGGCGCTAATGGCATGGTGAGTGTCATGGTCGTCAAAACCACTTAAAATTATTTCTTTCTTGTCTGCCTTGTCGTCACCATCGGTGTCCTTTAATAATATGAGATTGGTTCCTTGGGACATATAAACTCCCTCTGGTGCAAATTCAAAACCAATAGTAAGATGAAGGCCATCTGCAAAAACAGTTTGTTTGTCGGCTTTGTTATCACCATCCGTATCTTCAAAAATAAGAAGCTTGTCATTTGGTTTACTGTCGCCCGCTTTGTAATGCGGATAGCTGGGCATCACGGCAACCCAAAGTCTTCCTTCATTATCAAAGGACATTTGTACTGGGTTTGCCAAATCTGGAAACTGTTCCTCCGAAGCAAAAAGTTCTACTTTATAGCCCGGAGCTGTTTTAATTTGTGCCAGTGCTTCTTCGCCATAGAGGTATTCTGGATTTCCATTTTTTTCACTCGCCTTATAATTGGTTTTTACTTCAGGAAGTTTTTTAGTTTTAGCATCGGCAGCGGCCAAATCCATTTTTTCGCCATGGTTGGCTTTCCAAATAGCAGTATCACGAATGGCAGTCATTTCACGAATTTTGGCTATTTCAAACGGGTAGTTTTCAGGGCCGTAAGGGTCGTACCTTCTTCCGTATACGTGTACACTATTAGGTATTTTAAAATCGTTGAGCCAGAACCAGTTCTTTTCTTGAACCGCATCATGTACTAATTGCCGATTGGTCTCATCTGCCTGTTTCTTTCCAAAAATGTCATCGGCCAATAGCTTTCCGAATTTTTTATAACCTGAGTCCGTAAGTTGAAATCCTTCTTGAGTCAGATTTTCACTTTCAGTTTCGTACCAGTTTTTAGTAGCATCAAAAGCATTAACAAAAAGAACGCCCTCTTCGGTAGATACTTCTTTCATGGCCTGGGTATATAGCGCTAAATTTTTATTTTCCTTAGTACCATCCGGTAAATCCATCTTATCGGATAGATTTTCAAAGGCAATTGGAGAAACAATTGCTAGTTGAGGGGGTGCTTGACCGTTATACTTAGTGCTCAACGTATGTTTTATGAATGCACGCAATTCTTCCTTATAATTTGATAATCCTTCTTGACCTTCAAATGATTCTATATAACCAAAAAATGCAATTATGATATCCGGTTTTAAGCTGGTAATCCATTCGTCAGGAGTGGGGAAGTGACCTACACTACCGGATTGATGGCCCCCATCATCTTCAATAAAATGTATTTTACTTCCAGGGTCATGCTCAAATTTGTCTGCACCGGGAAAAGCCCATGGCGATTTTCTTGCTGCATGAGGTCTAAAAGCGGGTGTGTTTCCACCATCGGCCATATTTCTGATATATAATGAGTCGTTGGGGTATCTTAGCTGCATCTCAGTTTCAAAATGCCCAAATTCCATCATTCTTGAGCCTAAGTTGTTTCCAACTAAAACAATCCTGGAATTTTTTTCTATTGCAAGGGTATTGTTTTCCTTCTCGCTGCATGCCAAAAAGAAAATTGCAACAGCACAGGTAGTGAAGAGCCTCCCTATGCTTAATTTTTTAATTATTTTCATAATATGCTGAATAAATTGTTTTGAGAATTGAGTTAATGTTGATTTGGTTTATGGTAATATTTGGTTGAATGCTGTGAAATTAATAAGTTTAAGTTATTATTGTACTTTTTACACTTGTTAATATCGGAATTTGTATCCACATTAGCTGAGCTATTTTTAAAAAAATGCGAATAAAGTTAGAATGTTAGTGCGAGTGTAGACAAAACTATGATACATTTTGAATTAAATTATCCTGTATCTTACTAAAAGTTGGTACTTTTTTATCATATATTGATGTCTAAATGTATTTCTAAAGAAAATTTATGAGTGCTCCAAGTATAGAAAAGACGTTAACGCCAAAGGAAACTTTTATATATAAAGACCTCATTGGTCCCTTTTTTAATCCCAATTGGCATTTTCATCCGGAGTTTCAGATTTCGTATATAATGGAAGGTGAAGGCACCCGGTTTATTGGCGACCATGTTCAGAATTTTAAAAAGGGTGATTTGGTTATGACAGGGCCAAATTTACCTCACTTGTGGAGAAATGATAATGCCTATTTTAAAAAGGATAGTGGATTATCAACTAGAGGGTTGGTTATCTATTTTGACCATGTACTCTTGAGCGAACCACTTCTGGAGATGGAAGAGTTTTATAAAATTAATAAGCTTGTTGCTCATTCATTGCGAGGGGTAGAGTTTCATGGGGAAACCAGAGATATTATTATAAGGTTTCTTTTGGAGCTAGATAAGCAAAAGGGTTTTAAACGGATTTTAAAACTTTTGGAAATTTTAGATACGTTGGCCAATAGTACGGAATATACCATATTGGCTAGCCCAAATTATATGAACGCGTTTAAAGGGGGCGATGCAGAAAAGATGCGTAAAGTATATGATTATGTAATGACAAATTTTAAGACCAATATTTCTTTGGATGAAGCATCGAGCTTGTTAAATATGACTACTACTTCTTTCTGTAGATACTTTAAACCTAGGGCCAATAAGACTTTCACGCGTTTTGTGAATGAAATACGAATAGGGCATGCAAGAAAATTATTGTTGGAAGATAATTTTAATATTTCTCAAATTAGTTATGAGTGTGGTTATAACGCCTTATCCAATTTTAATAGACAATTTAAGTCTATTACGGACATGAGTCCGCTTGAGTACAGAAAGTTATTTTTAAATATTCAAACTCCAGTCTAGTATTATAAAAGTGAGTGGAATTTACCTTGGAATAGGGAAAAAAAGTATCAACCTTTAAGAAAATAAAGGAATTTTGAAGTTTCATTAAGTGCTAGATTTGTTAATTGCTTAGAATTTATAGCGCATAATAGTCAAATACGGAAGAAAGGCGCAGTAAAATTTAGCTTTTACCACATATATACTAGATTTTAAATTAACCATTATAGAATGAAAATAGGAATGAATATGTTGCTGTGGACAAACCATGTCACGGAGCAGCACTTTAGTATAGTAGACACACTAAAAGAAACTGGATACGACGGTATTGAACTTTTTTTTGGAGAGGGTAGTGAAAAATACTATTCGCAATTAGGCAATCACTTTTCCGGTATGAATATGGGTGTTACCGGTGTTGCATCATTATCCGCAGAACAGAACATTGCTAGTCCTGACAAGAAAGTTAGAGAAGCTGGACTAGAGCGTCTAAAATGGTCTATTGATATGGGAGCAGCTGCAAATGCAGAGGTTTTATGTGGCCCGTTTCATTCTACATTTGCACTATTTACAAGGCAACCGCCCACTTTGGAAGAGAAAAAATGGAGTAATGAAATGTTGTTAAAAGCAGCAGAGTATGCCAAAGGTGCCAATATTGTGCTTACCCCTGAAGCCGTTAATAGATTTGAGTGTTACCTATATAATACAATGGCAGATTTAGGTGAAATGGTAAAAGCAGTTAACCATCCGAATTTAGGCGCCATGTTTGATACCCATCATGCCAATATAGAGGAGAAAAGTCAATCTGGAGCTATAAAAACCATAGCCCCGCATCTAAAACATGTACACATTAGTGAAAATGATAGGGGAACACCTGGTAGAGGGCAGGTAAACTGGCCAGACGTTTTTACCGCTTTAAAAGAGATTGATTATAAAGGTTGGCTAACTATAGAAGCATTTAGTACAACCATTCCGGAATTTGCTAATGCTATTAATGTATGGCGAAACTACTCCCCCGTAGAAGAAGTGTATACAGAAGGATTTAAACTCATATCCGAAGGATTGGGAATTACCAAATAAGCATCTTTAAAACTTGAACAGAATGAAAAATGTATTGCCAATCGTAATTTGTCTATTTTTATTTGCGTGTAAAGAGCAGAAAAACACCGTTACTAAAGAACCTGAAATGGCTCAAGAGGTAGATTCTCCTAAAAAATGGCTAACCTTTGAAGGTGCCGATGAAAACGCCAAGCATATTGTAATGATTTCTGGAGATGAAGAATACCGTTCAGAAGAAGCGTTGCCGCAATTGGCTAAAATCCTATCAAATCATCATGGTTTTAAATGTACTGTATTGTTCGCTCAAGAGGAGGATAAGCCCGGGATTGTTAACGCCAATCATGTAAATAATATACCAGGTTTGGAAGCTTTGACTTCGGCAGATATGATGGTGATCTTTACACGTTTTCGGGCGTTGCCGGATAATCAGATGAAATTTATTGATGATTACTTAAAATCGGGAAAACCGGTAATGGGGCTTAGGACGGCTACTCATGCTTTTAATTTTCCTAAAAACTCAGATTCTGAATATGCACATTATAGTCATAATTACGAAGGGGATAAAACGGATTGGCATGGCGGATTTGGGCGTTTGGTTCTTGGTGAAAAATGGATAAATCATCATGGTCATCACAAGCATCAAAGTACTAAAGGTATGGTAGCTATTGGAGCGCAAACAACTGGTATTACCAATGGAATTTCTGATGGTGACGTATGGGGCGCGAGCGATGTTTACGGGGTTCGTCTTCCGCTTCCGGGAGATTCTCAGCCTATCATTTTAGGTCAAGTAATGAATAGAAAGGGCGAGTTTGATGAAAATGATGTCTTTTATGGAATGAAACCTACCGATGATGAAATAGCTACAACCAATAAGGATGGTGAAAGCCTTGGTGACGAATTAATGCCCGTTACTTGGGTAAAAAGTTACCAATTACCAGGCGGAAAAAAAGGGAAAGCTTTTACTTCTACCGTTGGTGCTGCGAACGATTTGTTAATAGAAGGAACACGAAGATTATTGGTGAACGGTGTATTCTGGTCTCTTGACTTAGAAATACCGGAAAAGGCAGATGTAAGCTTGGTAGGGGAGTATCAACCTACAAAATTCGAGTTTAGAAAAGACGATTACTGGCCGGCAAAACAAGTGAATGTAGAGAGTTTTGAGTAGTATATTTAAAGGAACGGCTGAAGACGACACGGTATAAAAATGGGTTAGTGCAGAAGGGATATCCATACCAAAGAGTGGATTATCTTTTGTGCACTTTCTTGTCTTAGAAACGCATAGGCGCGCTTCATTTGAGTCTTTACCGTATTTATGGATATGCCTTGGTTTTCGGCAATTTCCGCATAGCTCTGACCATTTAATATAGCAGAAATAAATATTTGTCTTCTGCTATCCGGGAGTTGGTCTAAAAGAGCCAAAATGCTTCCGTTAGCAGAAGGAATGTCGGTTATTTTTGGTTCTTCGGAACGTTCAATAGACAAATTCTCCAGAACGGATTTTTGTTTTTTTGCTTTCTCAAGGTTTTTCAGACTCAGGTTTTTTACGGCTTTAATGGCATAAGCTTTAAAGGAAACCGTAAGCGAAATCGCTTCTTTACGTTGCCAATATGAGATGAAAAATTCTTGAACTATATCCTTGGCAGTATCCCTGTCTTTTACAATTCCAAACGATACCAAACATAGAAGAGGAAAGTACTCTTTGAAGAGTAATTCCATTTCACGGTTCGTTTGTTTTTTGAACAAGGGCATGCTAAAAAATGTTGATTTACAAAAGGTTAAAATTGATTATTTGATGGAAAATTAAAGTCAATTATAGTGATTTAATTTCAGCTAATATAAAAAATTATCATATTCTTAAAAAAATCACAATTTGTTGTCACCCTAATTTTCTTTTATGAGAACCTATAAGTAAAAGCACCTAATAATGCGCCGTATAGAAAAAATAAAGTCGGTTTTATTGAACATTAAAGAGTCCGGTGAAATTGACGAAGGAGCCTTAAACGGGTTAACCAAAAGTGAAAAGGAGATGGTCTTTTCACTTTATGAGGAGAATCTTATTACAGAGGGCTTACTCTTTTTGGAAGAATTAGATACGGATAAGGAATGGCAGCAATTGCTACAAAGAAAGATGGGTTCAAAAAAGAGCTCAAGTAATTTTGTACAGCCCTACTTAAAATATGCGGCAATTGTAATTGCCTTCTTATCTGTGGGGTATTTCTTGGTTAATGATAAAGATGATAAGCCGTTTCCCATTTCAGAAATGGCGATAAAGTTAAAGGTTGGAGATAATGACGTAAAGGTTTTAAAAAAAGGGGAGAGTCAACAAATCGTTTCTAGCACAGGTAAGATTTTAGGTATCCAGCAAGATGATAAAATTACGTATAGCCCAGATTCTGATATAGAGGAATTAATCTATAATGAATTGGAGGTTCCTTTTGGTAAAATTTTTAATGTTGAATTATCGGACGGAACAGTTGTTCATTTAAACTCAGGTTCTAAGTTAAGGTATCCGGTAAAGTTTTTGAAAAAAACAAAAAGAGAAGTTTTTATTGAAGGAGAAGCCTATTTTAAGGTGTCTAAAGATACGGAACACCCTTTTATCGTTCATGCTAACGAAGTTGCGGTTGAAGTATTGGGTACGGAGTTTAATGTGTCCTCCTATGAAGAAGATAAGGAGATAAACACGATATTGGTAGAGGGGTCTGTAAGTATTAGCAACAGTATTTCTCCGGAAGATAACATAGTAATTAAGCCAGGTATAAAAGCCACATGGGACAAACAATCATACGCTACTAAAACAGAAAATGTTGATGTGAATCTGTATACAGGATGGATAGACGGCAAACTTAGATTTAGAAGTACACTTTTTTCTGATATGCAGAAGAAACTAGAGAGAAGTTATAATGTGTCCATTACAAATTACAACACAGAATTAGCGAACAAAAAATTGAATGCCCATTTTAATGTGAATATAGAATCTATTGAAGATGTAATGAAATCCATTGGGGAGATCTACCCCTTGAAATATGAGATAAGTGGAGAGGAAATTACAATACAATAAGTAACAGAAATAAAAACATTGCCTATGTAATAAAGTTATGAATGAAAAAATCGGAAAATGCTTGAGACCATTTCCCGATTGAATAAGTGCGAATTAAACAACGTTTTCTTAATTATTTAATCCAACCAAAACTATGAAAAAATTCTTTAGTAGGGGGGTGCCGCTTAGGTATTTCCCTAAAATGGACCTAAAAATGAAACTGACCACTATCTTAATTATAGTTTCATTGTTCAAGATTCAGGCTAACTCCTATGCACAGGGTAAGAAATTGACATTGGACCTTGAAAATGCAAGTGTAGAGCAGGTTTTTAATAAAATCGAATCTATATCTGAATTTCGCTTTTTATATGAAAGTGAACAGATAGACCTTAAAAGAAAGGTAACGCTTCATGTTGAGAATAAGAAAATTTCTGATATTCTAAATCAACTGTTCAACCATACGGATGTGGGTTTTAAAACACGTAATCGGCAGATAATACTAGCAAGAAAAAACTTGGTAATAGGTAAGTCTCCTGGCGTTTTTGAATCTAAATCAAAAAGTAAAGAGGACGACATCCAATTTCAAGTATCCGGTATGGTTTTGGATGCGGATGGGGCTCCGTTGCCGGGTGCAAACATTGTAGAGAAAGGAACAACCAATGGTACCCAAACAGATTTTGATGGGAAATTTTTACTAGAAGTAGCTGATGATACTGCCGTTCTGGTGGTTTCCTATATAGGTTTTGCTACTAAGGAGATCAGTATAAATGGTCAAGCTAATATCTCTGTTAGTTTAGCGGAAGATGCTGCAGGTCTTGACGAAGTTGTTGTGGTTGGCTATGGTACGGTGAGAAAAAAAGATTTAACGGGGTCGGTATCCTCGGTAAAAGGATCGGATCTAGAAAAAACACCATCCAATACCTTTGTACAATCCTTACAGGGTAAGGCTTCGGGTGTTGATATTAGGGCGGCATCCAACGCGCCAGGAGGAGGTATTAGAATTAGGGTAAGGGGTACGAACTCAATTAACGCTTCTAGTCAACCTCTTTATGTGGTTGATGGTTTTCCAATTGATAATGGCAATACAACTCCGGAAGCTGGAGGTAACAGAGCCTCTGCAAGCGATCCGTTAACGAGTATCAGTTCTTCGGAAATTGCATCTATTGAAGTTCTAAAAGATGCTTCGGCAACGGCAATTTACGGAGCAAGAGGTGCTAACGGTGTTGTGATCGTTACCACTAAAAGAGGTGGTATAGGTAAGGCTAAAATCGATTTTGAATATTCAACAAGCATTAGTACGGTTAGGAAAAAGTTAGATTTGACAAATGCCGAAGAGCTGGCAATTTTAACCAATGAATGGGCTACAAATAATGACCTTCCTTTAATTTATGATGGAATAAATAAACCATTGCCTGCAGATTTAGGTGAGGGAACAGATTGGCAAGACCAGATTTTTAGAAGTGCAATTACCAATAATTATAATCTTACCGTCTCTGGGGGGAAGGAAGGAACTAGGTATCTGGTTTCCGGTAATTATATGGATCAAGATGGAATAATAATTGAATCTAATTTTAAACGAGCAGGGCTTAAATTCAATCTGGACCAAGATTTAGGAGAAAGACTAAAGTTCGGCATGAATACCAATATTACCAGAACCATAAATGATGCTGTAGATTCTGATGGTGGAGGATATCAAAATGATACACCCTTGTGGAATGCTTTGGCTACTACTCCCGTAATTCCCGTTACCGATGAAGATGGTAATTATGTGCACAATCATGATGAAACGGTAAAAGTACTGGAGAACCCCGTGTCAATTGCTAAAACGCGAACAGATCTTACTTACACCACACGAATTTTAAGTAACGCTTTTTTACAATATCAATTTTTTAATGGTTTTTCTTTCAAGGCAAATTTTGGTGCGGATTTAATCAACTCAAAAAGAAATGCGTATACCCCTACAACGGCAGAAACGCAGGCGCTCCCTAATAATGGAATTGCATCTATTGGTTCTTTACAACGAACAAACTTATTGGCAGAATATACATTCAACTATAATAAGACTATAGGCGAACGGCACCGTATAGATGCTGTCGTAGGATATACGTATCAGAATAATAAGGTGGAGAGCGTATTCTCGCGTACCGATGATTTTTTTACAGATCTAGTGGAGTTTAATAATCTTGAACTGGGTTCTGATCCGAGACCATCTGCGAGTGGTGCAACAGAGAGTTCACTATTGTCCTACTTGGGTAGAATCAACTATGTTTTTGATGATAAATATATAATTACCGGATCTATCCGTAGAGATGGTTCTTCTAAATTTGGTACGGGTAAGAAATGGGGTGTGTTTCCATCAGGAGCAATAGCATGGAAATTAGGACAAGAAAACTTTATTCAAAACCTTAATGTCTTTAGTTCTTTAAAACTTAGAGGTAGCTATGGTCTAACAGGTAATGAATCTATAGGAGCCTATAATTCCTTGGCATTGTATGAGGCAACCAATCAACCTATAATTGGCGGTGTTCCGGTTGTTGGCTTGGCTCCAAATCGTATTAATAACCCTGACTTAAAATGGGAGCGTACAAAACAGACCGATGCTGGACTTGAAATGAGTTTTTTTGATGGTCATCTGAATTTAGAGGCCGGCTACTATGTGAAAACTACCGAAGATCTTTTGTTAAGCGTGGCCATTCCTACGCAATCAGGTTACAATACTAGCGTACAAAACATCGGGAAAGTGGAGAATAAGGGGTTTGAATTTGATCTTGGAATAAGTCATAATTTTGGACAGCTTACTTGGAATTCTAATTTCAATATTTCCTTTAATCGTAATGAGTTACTGGAACTTCCCGAAGGAACGGACGAATTGATCAATACAATTGGAAGAGGTGAAACTGCTTACGGACAATCTATAGCTCGGGTAGGGGAGCCATTAGGTCAGTTCTTTGGATACCGTTTTGATGGTATTTGGGAGTCAGAAGAAGAAATTATAGCTGGTGGAAATACAGTTGGCGGTGTAAATAGGGTAGGACTTCCTAAATACAGAGATTTAAATGGTGACGGCTTCAGGCAAAATTTAGATGATAAGGAAATTGTAGGTAATCCTAATCCAGATTTCATATACGGATTCACCAATTCGTTTGCGTATAAGAACCTGAACCTCTCCATATTTATCAATGGTAGTCAAGGCAATGATTTGGCAAATATGAATACGATTGGCCTATACGCTCAACCTCAAAAGCACAATGTATTACAAAAAGCTTTTGATGAACGTTGGCAAGGACCGGGAACCAGCACCACCATTGAAGCCCCTCTTACCAATGCCGGTGAGTGGAAGAATTTTAGTGATAGAAATGTTGAAGATGGTTCGTATTTGCGAGTAAAAACCATAAATCTTTCATACAATCTGCCTGTAGATGACCTGGGTTTCAATTGGTTTAGAAGTGCTCAATTGTTTATTGCGGCAGATAATTTAATTACAGTAACCAATTATACCGGTTTTGACCCAGAAGTAGATTTATATGCTTCTAGTAACGTCAGCTTTGGTGTTGATAACGGAGCCTATCCGTCATCACGTACGTTTAGGATTGGAATGAAATTGGGATTTTAAATTAAAGAGAAAAATATCATGAAAAATATAAAATACATAGGTAGTGTTATGATGTCTTTCGCTCTGTGGTTGACGTCTTGTGAAAGTGATCTAGAGGAAAATCCTGCTGGGAATATCAGTATTGCAAATTTTTATTCTTCGGAGGATGATGCGGTAACGGGTCTATACGGAGTCTATAACTCAGTGTATGACCTGTATGGTAACACAATAATAAATTATGGAGAGGTAAATGCGGATAATGCTACGGTATCTCCAAATGTTTCAGATTTGTTCGAGTGGGATGAGTTTACCTATAGCAACGAGCTTACGGAAGGGTTTTGGAGGTCAGCTTATGACGGAATAAACTTGGCTAACGAAGTTGCACTTTACACAGCAGAAATAGATTTTGATGAAGAAAAAAGAGCGGATATAGTTTCCGAATCAAAGGCATTGCGTGCACTTTTTTACTGGCATATGGTACGTATAATGGGAGGAGTACCTATTTATGAAATCCCTACAATAGGCTTTGAAGAGGTGGATAGGGCCCGTGCAACTGAGGAAGAAGTGTATGCTTTGATTTTTAGGGATTTGACCGAAGCTGCTTTGGAATTACCCACTACTAGCCTTGCCGGTAGACTAAATGCCCACATTGTGGATGCCTTATTGGCTAGGATATATTTGTATAGAAATGATTTTCCTAATGCATTGGTTCATGCCAAACGAGTAATTGATTCAGGTTCATTTGATCTTTTTGCGGATTATGCACATATTTTTAAAACAGAGCACAACAATGGTATTGAGCATATTTATCAGATTCAATACCTGAGTGGGGAGAGGAACAATCCCATTCCCGGAACCTTTGGCCCCCGTGCTCTTCCGGGGCAGTATGGAAATTCTTTTTGGGCAAATACGGTTGTTGGGGGGTCAATAGCTCCAAGTGATGAATTCGTTTCTGAAAATCCAACATCCTATAGGAAATCCGTTACCATAGCAGATAGTTATGAGCATATTGATGGTGTTACCGGAACTATTACCATGGAAGAAGCCTACGGTCCTGGTGTTTTTCCATACTACGTTAGTAAGTTTGATGATCGTGCGGCAGAATTGCAATCAGGAGTAAATTTAAATGTAATTAGGTATGCAGATGTTTTGTTGATTGCGGCAGAGGCGTCAAACGAGGTTGATCCAGCTGCTTCCGAAAAGTATACATGGATAAACAAAGTGAGAGCGAGAGCAAGAAATGGAGTAGAAGCAGACCTTCCCGACTTGGCAGGTCTTTCACAAGACGAATTTAGAACCGCTGTGCTCGAGGAAAGAAGGTTTGAGTTGGCCTTTGAAGGACAAAGAGCATGGGACTTAAAAAGGAGGGGAGATTTTTTAACCACCTTAAGAGCTCAAGGTAAAACGGTGGAAGATTACAAATTGCTTTTTCCTATTCCTAACAATCAGGTTAGGTTAAATCCAAATTTAACTCAAAACGAGGGTTGGTAATTCATACGGACCTTGACAATTAATATAGTTTTATTTCGTGAGTTAGTTAATGTATTTGGTTGGAGGGATTTTCATGTCTCTCTGACCAGATATGTTTAATGTTTTAATTTTTAATGGTAATCAAAATAATGACAAAAACGGATATAAAATTAGTTGTAAGCGGATTTTTTACATTGATTACTTTGTTGAGCTGTTCTGAAAAAACTAAAACAGCAGCTGTTGAAACCATTGACAATGAGAGACCGAACATTATCTTACTTATGGCAGATGATCAAGGTTGGGGAGATACGGGCTATAATGGCCATCCACATTTAAAAACTCCTAATCTAGATAAAATGGCCAGGAATGGAGTTGTTTTTGAGCGTTTCTACGCGGCGTCTGCAGTATGTTCTCCAACAAGGGGTAGTGTAATGACCGGTAGACACCCCTTGCGTTATGGGATATGTCATGCCAATTGTGGTCATATAAAATCGGAAGAAATTACCTTAGGGGAAATGGTAAAAAAGCTGGGGTATACCACAGGTCATTTTGGTAAATGGCATTTAGGTACGCTCACACGAGATACAGTTGAGGCAAACCGGGGTGGGAGGCCTAAATTCGATGCTGATTATGCTCCACCTTGGGATCATGGTTTTGATGTTAGTTTTGTTACGGAATCAAAAGTGCCAACCTGGAACCCGATGATTACACCACCAAAATCTTCTGGTGATGTACGCGGAGATTTGGAAGAAGGTAAACCTTTTTTTACTTCATACTGGACAGGACCGGGTCAAATAGCAACCGATAATTTAGAGGGTGATGATTCAAGAGTTATTATGGATCGGGCGATTCCTTTTATTGAAAATGCAGTAAAAAGTGAAAAACCTTTTTTAAGTATAATTTGGTTTCATACGCCACATCTCCCTGTCTTGGCAGGTGGTGATGATAGGGAACAGTATGCCAATTTATCCGAAGATCAGCAACATTATTATGGTGTTATTTCGGCTATGGATAAACAGGTGGGGCGTCTTCGTGATAAATTAGAAGAATTGGGTGCAGCGGAGAATACCGTTCTTTTTTATACGAGTGATAATGGTCCCGAAGGGAAATCGGTTTCAGGAAGAACCCAAGGAATTACCAGTGGGCTAAAAGGTAGAAAAAGAAGTCTTTACGAAGGTGGAATCCGAGTGCCGGGAATTATGGAATGGCAAGGTAAAATTCAACCAGATACCAAAATAGAAGTGCCTTGCTTTACTTCTGACTATTTTCCTACGATAGCAAATATACTGGGTGTTGATTTAAAGAAAAATGAGCGCCCGTATGATGGTGTTGATTTGCTTCCCATTGTAAAGGGAAAAGTTAAACAAAGGTCAACCCCTTTAGCATTCGAGTTTCAAAAACAAGCAGCATTGATGGATAATGAGTATAAGATTTATAGCAATGACGGAGGGGAACATTTTGAACTTTATAATATTGTGAATGATGCGGGCGAGGAGACGGACCTTTCAAAAGAAGAACCTGAAATATTGAATGCAATGACATTCGTTTGGAGAGAATGGAAAACTTCTCAAGAGAATAGTGCCCAAGAAAATGATTATTAATAAGCCGTCTTTTATAAGATAGGTTTTAAAAACGATTGAATTTAAAAATGAGACAGTTATATATTTATCTAATAGTGATTACATCTTTTGGGCTATCCGCACAAGAGAAACCCAATTTTGTCTTTTTATTTTCTGATGATCAGACCTTTGAAAGTATTCGTGCACATGGTTTTGATGAGGTCTATACGCCAAATTTAGATCGTTTGGTAAATAACGGCACGTCTTTTACCCATGCCTACAATATGGGCGGGTGGAGCGGTGCAATTTGTGTCGCTTCACGTGCTATGATTATTTCGGGATCATATATATGGAATGCTCAAGAAAAAAGTGAAAAATGGGCAAAAGGGGATGCCAAAGCAGTAGATCAAACGTGGGCAAAGCTATTGGAAAAGCAAGGATATGATACCTATATGACCGGAAAATGGCATGTAGAAGCCCCGGCCACTGCAGTTTTTAATGATGCAAGGCACGTACGTCCTGGTATGCCCGGTGATAAAAGAGGAGAGTTGCATGCCGCAATAAAAAGATGGAAAAAGGAATCTGGCGATATGAAGAATTGGAACGATTATATGCCTGTAGGATATGGTCGCCCAACTGGTCCTGAGGATACGGAGTGGTCACCTGCCGATACCCTGCAGGGAGGTTTTTGGGAAGGTGGTAAGCACTGGAGTGAAGTAGTGCGGGACGATGCCCTGTCATTTATTGAAATAGCAAAGCAAAAAGATAATCCTTTTTTTATGTATTTGGCGTTTAGTGCTACTCATGATCCGCGGCAAGCTCCCCAGCGTTTTTTAGATATGTATCCTTTGGAAAATATTAAAGTGCCAGAAAATTTTATGCCGGAATATCCTTGGAAGGATGACATGGGTAATCACCCTGGGCTTAGAGATGAAGCTTTGGCCCCTTTTCCAAGAACCGAGTATGCGGTTAAAGTCCATCGTCAAGAATATTATGCATTGTTGAGCCATATGGATGAGCAAATAGGAAAGATTCTTGATGCTTTGGAGGAAAGTGGAAAAATGGAAAATACCTATATTTTTTTTGGTGCGGATCACGGCATATCTGTAGGGCATCACGGGCTAATTGGAAAACAGAGTATGTTTGATCATAGCGTGCGTATACCTATGATGGTTGTAGGTCCGGGTATACCTAAAGGGAAAGTTTTAGGTCAAGATGTTTATTTGCAAGATATCATGGCTACAACTTTGGAGTTAGCAGATGTGGACAAGCCTGACCATGTACAGTTTCATAGCTTTATGGATATTGTCAACGGGGAGCGTGAAAATAGTCACTACAGTGGAATCTATGGCGCCTATGAGAATGTTCAGCGAATGATTCGTAAAGATGGTTTCAAGCTATTGGTATATCCGAAAATAGAAAAAGTACTTTTATTCGATATGGAAGAAGATCCGAATGAAATGAACGACTTGGCGGATAGGCCTGAATACATTAAAAAGGTCGAAACATTGTTTACTGATCTTTTAGAACTTCAAAAAACGATGGATGATAAATTGTCTCTGCAAGCGATTTATGTGAAGACGCTCAATAAATCCTAAGGGCAACATTATTTTAAATAGTATATCTTTTATCACGGGCCTTGTAGGCAACATTCATTACCAGGCCTATGATAATTAAAAGTATACCTGCAAAACTCCACAAGGTATAAACTTCACCTAGCCACATAAAACCAATAAGTCCGGTAAATAGTACTTCTAGGTATTTAAAAGGGGCTACAAGGTTGTTCGAGGCAATTTGAAAGGCTTTTGTCATGTAGAGTTGCCCTATAAACCCGAAAACCCCTAAAGTAGATAGAAATAACCAGTCTATACCAGTAGGTGTTTCCCAGTAGGATAGCATCAATAGGCCTCCAAAAACAGTGGCTGTAAACATAAAATAGTTTACAATTACAATTGGGTGATCCCTCTTTCCTATTTTACTTATAATAATGTACACCAGTCCGCTAAGCACAGCGGCACCTATTATTAGGGCTAGTCCCGTATTGTGTAAATGGGTGTCTAATCCTTTTAATATCAAAACACCTATAAAAGAGATAATAAAAAATAGCCATTGAACAGGCTTAATTTTTTCCTTTAAAAAGAATATCGCAAAAATTGCGGAAAAAATGGGCGCCAAATAACGTAATGAAACCGCTGTTCCGGCGGAAAGGTATCTCAGTGACATAAAGAACAAGGTCATGGAGCTAGTCCCGACAACGGCTCGCAAGACTAGCAATTTCTTGTTGTTTCCCATTATGGAAATCTTTAGACGTTTTAAAATAGCCATGGTAAGTAAGAAGGAACCAAAACCTCTAAAGAATACAATTTGATAAACGCTATAGTGCTGTAACTGTTTAACGGAGACATTCATTAAGGTAAATGCCAAAGCGCTAATAATCATGTAAAAGAGGACCTTTTTTATGTTCATAACAGAAACATGGGGAGTTTACTACGGAAGTGTAGTGGATAAAAAAAATCCAACCCAATTAATTGGGTTGGATCATATAAATTATTAGTCTATAAAACTAACCCTAGGTTATACCCTTGGTAAATCTCCTTCACCTTTTAAAGGCAGTGCAGATTCTCCCATAAGGTAGGTGTCTACATGGTAAGCTGCTTGACGACCTTCAGAAATAGCCCAGACAATTAATGATTGCCCGCGTCTTTGGTCACCGGCTGCAAATACACCAGGTACGTTTGTTTTATAATCTGCTTCGCTTGCTTTAATATTTGTTCTACCGTCAGCTTCGACGCCTAATTGCTCGGCAATAGTCATTTCAGAACCGGTGAAACCTAGTGCTAAAAGTGCCAATTCACACTTCCATTCTTTCTCGGTACCTTCTACTTCTTTTAAAGTCATAGATTTTCCGGGTTCCTTGACCCATTCTACTTGAGAAGTAATTAAACCTGTTAAGTTACCGTCCTTATCTCCTAAAAACTTTTTAGTAGATATACTGAAAAAACGTTCGGCTCCTTCTTTGTGGGACGTACTCGTTTTTAAGCGCATAGGCCAGAAAGGCCATGGCTGACCTTCCGGTCTTTCTGTGGTAGACATTGGCATAATCTCAAAGTTAGAAACAGAGGTTGCTCCGTGTCTTATTGAAGTACCTATACAGTCAGACCCGGTATCGCCACCACCAATAACAACAACATCTTTCCCCGTTGCTAAAATTTCATTCTCAAAATCTTTCACTCCGTCTACTCTTCGATTGTTCTGCGGTAAGAAATCCATAGCCTGTACAACACCTTTTAGATCCGCACCTTCAATAGGTAGGTTTCTACGAACGGTTGCTCCTCCTGAAAGAACAACGGCATCAAAATCATTTTTAAGGTCTTCCCCAGAAATATCTTTTCCTACGTGAACACCACATTTAAATTCTATACCTTCTTCCTCTAGTACTTTAAGTCTACGGTCTATGATATGTTTTTCCATTTTAAAGTCAGGAATACCATAACGCAAAAGGCCGCCTGGTTTTTCGTCTCTTTCAAAAACGGTAACGGTATGGCCTGCACGGTTTAACTGTTGAGCTGCAGCAAGGCCAGCAGGACCAGACCCTACAATGGCAACTTTTTTATTCGTTCTATTTTTAGGTGGTTCAGCAACGATCCAACCTTTTTCAAAAGCTTTTTCTGCAATATTTTTCTCAATATTCTCAATGGTTACCGGGTCTTCGTTGATGCCTAGTACGCAAGCTTCTTCACAAGGTGCCGGACAAAGTCTGCCGGTAAATTCCGGGAAGTTGTTCGTTGAGTGCAAAATTTCAGCTGCTTTTTCCCATTTGGCACGGTATACCGCATCATTAAAATCAGGTATTAAATTACCCAATGGGCAACCACTATGGCAAAAGGGAATGCCACAGTCCATACACCTTGCTCCCTGATCTTTTAATTCAGGTTCGTTTAAGGCAACGGTAAACTCATTATAATTTTTTACGCGTTCTTCAACAGGCGCGTACGATTCTACTTTTCTATCGAATTCCAAAAATCCTGTTATCTTTCCCATTTCTCGACTTTAAATAGTTTCTAATTTTTCTCTTTCCATACGTAGTAGTGCCTGTTTGTATTCTTCCGGTAGAACCTTAACGAATTTAGGTAGGCAATCTTCCCACTTCTCTAAAATACGCTGTGCAAGCGGACTCAAAGTAGCGTTGTAGTGACTTTCGATTAAATCTTTCAATTGTTTGATATCGTCATCTTCGGTAACCGATAATAAATTCAGGTCTTCGTTATTGCATTTTTTTCTGAAGGTATTTTTATCATCATAGATAAAAGCAATTCCGCCGCTCATACCTGCACCAAAGTTTCTTCCAACTTCACCAAGAATTACGGCAACACCGCCGGTCATATATTCACAACCATGATCACCAATACCTTCTACTACAGCTTTGGCACCGGAGTTACGAACGCAGAAACGTTCACCGGCCTTTCCGTTAATATAAGCACGACCGGCTGTGGCTCCGTAAAGGGTGACATTACCCGTGATTACGTTGTCTTCTGGTACGATGGTAGATTTTTCGGGAACTTTAATTACCAGCTTAGCCCCAGATAAACCTTTTCCTAGGTAATCATTTGTATTCCCATTAACGGTCATGGTTAAACCTCTGGTGGCAAAAGCACCAAAACTTTGTCCTGCAGAACCTGTAAAGTTCAGTTTTAAAGTATTTATTGGTAATCCCTGTGCTCCGTATACTTTAGAAATCTCATTACTGATGATGGCTCCAACTGCACGGTCTGTATTTTTAATAGGAAAATCTAATGTTAGTTTTTCTTTTCTAAATAAAGAAGGATTCGCTTTTGCGATGATATCAAATTCAATTGATTTATCAATATCGTGGGTTTGTGCTTGAGTGTTGTAGAACTTAGTTCCGGCTGGCACATCAACTTCATATAAAATTGGAGTTAAATCGATACCTGCGGATTTGTAATGGTCAATTGCTTTCTTACGGTCTAGCTTCTGAACTTGACCAACCATTTCGTTGATGGTTCTGAAACCTAATTGAGCCATAATTTCACGTAGTTCCTGAGCAACAAAATACATGTAGTTGACAACGTGCTCCGGCTTACCTGCAAATTTCTTACGTAATTCCGGATTTTGGGTTGCAATACCTACTGGGCATGTGTTCAAATGACAAACACGCATCATAATACAACCTGAAGCTACAAGTGGAGCTGTGGCAAAACCAAACTCTTCTGCCCCTAATAAACACGCTACTGCAACATCACGACCGGTTTTAAGCTGGCCATCACATTCAAGAACGATTCTGTTTCTTAGGTCATTCATTACCAAGGTTTGCTGTGCTTCCGCAACACCAAGTTCCCATGGTAGACCTGCATGTTTCAATGAGGTTAATGGAGATGCTCCCGTACCTCCGTCAAATCCGGAAATAAGAACAACATCTGCTTTTGCTTTAGAAACCCCAGCGGCAACTGTACCTACACCAACCTCGGAAACTAATTTCACGTTTATTCGTGCTTCTCTGTTGGCTGATTTTAAATCATATATCAACTGAGAAAGATCTTCGATCGAATAAATATCGTGGTGTGGTGGAGGTGAAATTAAACCTACATACGGTGTAGAGTTTCTAGTTTTAGCAATGGAAGGGTTCACTTTAGGACCAGGTAGTTGACCTCCTTCTCCTGGCTTGGCACCCTGTGCCATTTTAATCTGTATTTCTTTTGCATTGGTAAGGTAATCGGAGGTAACTCCAAAACGACCTGATGCAACTTGTTTTATGGCGCTGTTTTTCCAGTCTCCCGTAGCGTTTTTGTAGAAACGCTCAGAATCTTCTCCTCCTTCACCAGAATTACTTTTACCGCCAATACGGTTCATGGCAATAGCCAAGTTCTCGTGGGCTTCTTTACTAATAGACCCGTAAGACATAGCTCCGGTCTTAAAGCGCTTTACGATTTCAGTCCATGGTTCTACCTCTTCCAATGGAATAGGGTCGTAGTTAGAGAATTCGAATAAACCACGAATGGTCATCAAATTTTTTGACTGTTCGTTCACCATAGAAGAATACTCCTTATAGGTGTCGTTCTCATTACCACGTACCGCTTTTTGAAGTTTTGCAACCGTTAATGGGTTGAACATATGTTTTTCGCCATCACGTCTCCAACGATATTCCCCACCTATTTCTAGGTCAAGGTTGGCAGCAACTTCTTTTGTACTAAAAGCTTTCTTGTGGCGCTTTGCAACTTCTTTCTCTATTTGATACAAGCCGATACCTTGAATACGGGTAGGTGTATTAGGGAAATATTTGTCAACCACTTTACTATTGATACCTATACACTCAAAAAGTTGAGAACCTCGGTATGAATTTAAAGTAGAAATACCAATTTTGTTCATTACCTTAAGAATACCCTTGCCAATGGCTTTGTTATAGTTCTTAACGGCTTCCTCAAAAGTGAAGTCGGTAATGTCATGCTCTTCAATCTGCTCTCCAATAATTTCGTTTACCAAGTATGGGTTAATTGCACTGGCTCCAAAACCGAACAATAGGCAGAAATGGTGCACTTCTCTTGGTTCTGCAGACTCAATAATAACACTTAGTTTACTTCTCTTTCCTAAACGCTGTAGACCACTGTTTACATAGGAACAGGCAAGTAGTGCTGGAATTGGTGCTTGGGATTCGTTTACATTTCTATCCGAAAGGATGATGATGTTCGCGCCCTGATCAATAGCTTTAGATGCTTGGTCAAGAATAGACTCTAAGGCGTCTTCCAAACCGTTGTGGCCTCTATTTATTTCGTAAAGGGTTGGGATGGAAACTACTTTATAGTCAGGACTAGCATCATAGTTTTTGATTTTATCCAAATCTTCTTTGGATATAACCGGATTCTGAATTTTTAATTTTCGACAATGCAATTCGGAGAAGTCAAATATATTGTGGTCACTACCTAGGGTAAGACTAATATCTGTAATCAATTCTTCACGAATACCATCTAAAGGCGGGTTCGTTACCTGAGCGAATAATTGTTGGAAATAATTATAGATCAACTGTGGGCGCTGAGATAATACTGCAATTGGAGTATCAGACCCCATAGAACCAATAGGTTCTTTAGCAGTTTTTCCCATAGGAAGGATAATGGTATTGATATCTTCAAGCGTATATCCAAAAACCGATTTACGTTTTTCTAGAGAAGCTTCGCCTAAAAATAACGGACAGTCATTATAAGGTATGTTCTTTAGGTGAACCAAATTTTTGTCTAACCATTCTTTATAAGGTTGGCGACTGGCAATATCTTCCTTAATTTCTTCATCATTAATGATGCGGCCTTCTTCCATGTTTACCAAGAACATCTTACCTGGTTCCAATCTTCCGTGAAATTCCACGTTTTCTGGAGCAATTTGCACAACACCGGTTTCAGATGACATTATTACGTAGTCATCTTTCGTTACGGTATAACGTGAAGGTCTTAAACCATTCCGGTCAAGAACGGCACCAATGTAATTTCCATCGGTAAACGGAACAGACGCCGGTCCGTCCCATGGTTCCATCATACAAGAGTGGTACTCGTAGAAAGCTCTTTTAGCTTCGGACATATCCGGATTCTTCTCCCAAGCTTCCGGTACTAAAATCATCATTACCTCAGGTAAAGATCTACCGGTCATTAGCAATAGTTCAACTACCATATCCATGGTGGCCGAATCTGATTTTCCTGGAAGTATTACAGGTAGTATACTTTTTATTTCGTCTCCGAACCAATCACTCTTTAATAACTCTTCGCGTGAGCGCATTCTAGATACGTTACCACGAAGGGTGTTTATTTCACCGTTGTGACACATATAGCGGAAAGGCTGTGCCAAATCCCAAGTAGGGAATGTATTTGTAGAAAATCGTTGGTGAACCAGTGATAAACGGGTTACCACACGAGAATCCATTAAATCTTTATAGTATAGGCTGATGTCTTTAGGCATCAAAAGCCCTTTGAATATGATGATTTTTGTGGAAAGGCTAGGCACATAGAAGAACTTGCTTTCCGAAAGTTTTGAATTGATTACGGCATGTTCCGTAACTTTTCTTGCAATGAACAATTTAAGGTTGAAGTTAAAATAGTCCTGCTCTTCATTTTCTTTTGCAATGAAAACCTGTTTAACATAAGGTTCGGTTTCCATGGCAACACGACCCGGAATAGATCGGTTTACAGGAACATCTCTCCAGCCTAGCAATTTTAGACCTTGTTTTTTTATGTTTTCTTCAAAAGTAGAAGTGCAGAATTCACGCTGATTCTCTTTTTGAGGTAAGAATATGTTACCTACGGCATATTTACCTGGTTCCGGAAGTTCAAAATCGCAAACTGCCTTAAAAAAATCATGTGGTATATCTATAAGTATACCTGCACCATCACCGGTTTTTCCATCTGAACTAACAGCACCACGGTGCTCTAACTTATCTAATATCTCCAGTGCCTTATGGATGATATCATTAGATTTTTTTCCTTTAAGGCTGCAGATAAAACCTGCGCCACAGTTGTCATGTTCAAATTCCGGTAGGTACAACCCTTGCTTCTTCAACGTCATAGATTATGGTATTTATCCAAAAATAGCATTTCTGATGAATAATTAGCAGCTATTTTTGTCTAATCAGATAAAAATTCAACGTTTCAAATAAAACGTTGAAAATTATTCAGATATGGTTTTTATGTGAGCTAAAATTATCAGAATGGTAAAATTAGCATATTCAGTAGACCTGTGAAAGGTTTTTAGAGGGGGTATTTGTTATATTTCTTAACTTTTTAATATGACCCCCTCCGTTTTTGATGGTATTGTTATGTTTGAGTCTATTATATAGGTGAAGTTCGATAAAAATAACGGGGTGTTCTGTTATTTTTATTTTAATCCTTTAGTATACTTCGCGATATTACAATTTTTTGAATTTCAGAAGTGCCTTCATAAATCTGAGTTATCTTAGCGTCTCTCATAAGGCGCTCTACGTGGTAATCCTTCACAAAACCGTTACCTCCGTGAATTTGCACGGCTTCTACCGTTGTGTCCATTGCTACTTGTGAAGCGTATAGTTTGGCAATAGCACCTGATAAATCATAATTCTTGCCTTGGTCCTTTTCCCATGCAGCCTTATATACTAGGTTACGTGCAGCTTCGATCTGGACATGCATATCTGCTAATTTAAAAGCAATGGCTTGGTGGTTGGCTATTTCTGTGCCAAAAGCTTTTCTTTGTTTTGAATATTTAAGGGCAAGTTCGTAAGCACCTGCTGCAATACCTAGAGCTTGTGCAGCAATACCTATGCGTCCTCCGGCAAGAGTTTTCATGGCAAATTTAAAACCAAAGCCATCTTCGCCAATTCTATTTTCTTTTGGGACTTTAACATCATTGAAATTAAGGGAATGGGTGTCACTACCGCGAATACCTAATTTATTTTCTTTTGGTCCTATTTCAAAACCGGGCATTCCTTTTTCAACAATAAGTGCGTTAATGCCTTTGTGTCCTTTTTCTTTATCTGTCTGGGCGATTACCAAATATGTATCTGCCGTTCCACCATTGGTGATCCAGTTTTTGGTGCCATTCAATATATAATGGTCTCCTTTGTCTATTGCTGTTGTTTTTTGAGAAGTGGCATCACTACCTGCTTCAGGTTCGGAAAGGCAAAACGCCCCAATGACTTCTCCGGAAGCCAAACGTGTAAGGTATTTTTGTTTTTGTTCCTCATTGGCAAACATTTCAAGTCCCCAGCAAACCAGGGAATTGTTAACCGAAACGACCACTGATGCGGATGCGTCAATTTTTGAAAGTTCTTCCATGGCTATTACATAGGATAGAGTGTCCATGCCGCTGCCATTATATTTGGAGTCCGTCATCATTCCTAGAAAACCAAGTTCTCCAAGCTTTTTAATTTGCTCCGTGGGGAATTTTTGAGCGTCGTCCCTTTCGATCACGCCTGGTAGCAGTTCATTTTGTGCAAAATCACGAGCGGCTTGCCTAATCATTAAATGTTCTTCCGATAATGAGAAATCCATAGTTTATTTGTGTTTTTGTTGAGCTTCTACAAATATAAGCTTCTGAAATAAATATGAAGCCTAGCTTTGTTGGCTAAATTTTTTTAAAAATTGATGATTCATTAGCTGTTAAAAACTTTTTATCCCAAGCCAAATTTTTATATTTGTTGAATTCGTTTTTCGAATTGATTTAAACGTAAAGTTATGACACAGCAGTAACGCCGTTTTGGCGTAAAGAAAGAAAGATTTTCAAATGAAAGGAATTAGAGTCATACTATTTTTTAAATCAATTTAAAATGAAAGAGTTACTACAGGCATACGAGAATAAATCACCGGAAATAGTCTTTAATTGGAAAGACAGTGAGACCGAAGCAGAAGGTTGGACGGTCATAAATTCACTGAGAGGTGGAGCAGCAGGTGGCGGAACAAGAATGCGAGAAGGGTTGGATATGAACGAGGTGCTTTCGCTGGCAAAAACAATGGAAGTTAAATTTACGGTTTCCGGGCCACCAATAGGCGGAGCTAAGTCCGGTATAAATTTTAATCCAAAGGATCCTAGGAAAAAAGGAGTCCTTGAACGTTGGTATCATGCAGTATCGCCATTATTGAAAAGCTATTACGGTACAGGTGGCGATCTTAATGTAGACGAAATACACGAAGTTATACCTATTACAGAAGATGCTGGTGTTTGGCATCCGCAAGAGGGAGTTTTTAATGGTCATTTTAGGCCTTCCGAAGCTGATAAGATCAATAGGATAGGGCAATTACGACTTGGGGTCGTAAAGGCGTTGGAAAACAGTAATTTATCACCCGAAGTATCTAGGAAATATACCGTTGCGGATATGATTACCGGTTATGGTGTTGCGGAGGCTGTAAAACATTATTATGATATTTATGGTGGCAATGTAGTTGGTAAAAGAGCTGTAATCCAAGGTTTTGGTAATGTGGGTAGTGCTGCAGCGTACTATTTGGCGCAAATGGGTGCTAAAATAGTTGGAATTATAGATCGCGCCGGCGGCGTAATCAATGAGAATGGGTTCTCGTTTGAAGAAATTAAGACCTTCTTCCTTAATAAGGATGGTAACAATTTAATAGCGGGTGCGGATGAGATGATTCCTTTTGAGGAAATCAATGAACGCATCTGGTCCTTGCAAACAGAAATTTTTGCACCTTGCGCAGCGTCGCGGTTAGTGACCAAAAATCAAATAAGTAGTTTAATTGAAACGGGATTGGAAGTTATTTCCTGCGGGGCAAACGTGCCTTTTGCGGATAAGGAAATTTTCTTTGGCCCTATAATGGAATACACAGATGGGAAGGTTAGTTTAATACCTGATTTTATTTCTAACTGTGGAATGGCGCGCGTTTTTGCTTACTTTATGGAGAAAAGGGTAGGTATTGATGATGAGCTTATCTTTAACGACACTTCGGAAACTATCCGGAAAGCTATTTTGAACACCTATAAACAAAACTCTTCAAAAGAGAATATCAGCCAAACGGCATTTGAAATTGCATTAAAACAACTAATATAAATAGATTGAGTATGGAGACCATTATTATTATTGTATTCCTCGCAGGTTATCTTGCGATTACCCTTGAACATAACCTTAAAATTGACAAGCTAATTCCGGCTCTTGCCATGATGGCTATTCTTTGGGCTATAATTGCTTTAACCCATATGGATGTTTTTGAGGTAAATACACAACTTAGGGAGCTCGAACCCACCCATCTTGATGAAATTCTACTGCATCATTTAGGAAAAACGGCAGAAATTCTAGTGTTTTTGTTAGGGGCGATGACCATTGTGGAAATCATTGATTATTTTGATGGTTTTGCAACTATTAAGGGTTTTATTCGAACTAAAAGTAAACGAAAGCTGTTATGGTTGTTTTCAATACTGGCCTTTGTTCTTTCGGCTATAATAGACAACTTAACTGCTACAATCGTATTGATTACCATATTACAAAAGGTAATTAATGATAGGGAAACCCGCTTGTGGTTTGCCGGTATGATTATTATTACTGCAAATGCTGGTGGTGCATGGTCGCCAATTGGTGATGTTACCACTACAATGTTGTGGATCGCGAACAAAGTATCCGCTTTACAATTGGTGGAACACGTTCTTCTTCCTTCAATAGTTTGTATGGTAGTGCCAGTATTGATAGCTACTAGATTTAAAGCATTTCAGGGTAATATTGATAGTGATATAGATACTTTGGAGGAGCCAAAATCCAGATATGGAGCAACCATGTTGTATTTAGGTTTGAGTGCTATTGTATTTGTACCTTTCTTTAAAACGGTTACGCATTTGCCTCCTTACGTAGGTATGATGTTGTCATTAGCAGTTGTAGCTACCTTCGCTGAAATTTACAGTAATTCAAAATTCAGTATTTCAAATGTAGAAGGAGAAGGAGATGACGCTACAGGTCACCATAGCCCAGTTCACCATTCACTTTCAAAAATTGAACTTCCAAGTATTTTATTTTTCTTAGGTATATTATTAGCGGTTGCAGCTTTAGAATCTTTAGGTATGTTGTTCCATTATGCCGAAAGTTTAAATGAAGCTATTCCTAATACGGACATTGTTGTAATGTTATTTGGTATAGGTTCCGCTATAATTGATAATGTGCCTTTGGTTGCTGCGAGTTTGGGAATGTTCTCAGAGCCAATGGATAATCCATTATGGCATTTCATTGCGTATTCAGCGGGTACAGGTGGTAGTATGTTGATAATCGGGTCTGCTGCGGGTGTTGTTGCCATGGGTATGGAGAAGATAGATTTCTTCTGGTATTTAAAGAAAATAGCATGGTTGGCATTAATCGGTTTTATATCGGGAGCCGTAACTTTTATTTTATTAAGAGATTTTGTATTAAACGCATAATTTTATAGATAAAATACCGTTATAGTGGCAACTCTAATACCTAAGAATTCTATGATGTTATTTCAAGATATGGCTCAAGATCCTGCAGCTGCGGATGTTATGTCAGAAGAGAAGACACTTTCCGTTATCGATTTGATATTTAATGGCGGTACAGGTAGTGTGCTTATTATAACGGTACTTTTTATCATGTTGTTCGTTGCACTCTATATTTACTTTGAGCGTATTTTTGCTATAAAAGCGGCCTCAAAGATAGATAGCAACTTTATGAACCAGATTCGGGATCATGTTACCAATGGTAAATTGGAAGCGGCAAAATTACTTTGTGCGCAAACCGATTCCCCGGTTGCAAGATTAACCGAAAAAGGAGTTTCTCGTATAGGAAAGCCGTTGGATGATATCAATACGGCTATTGAAAATGCAGGAACCTTAGAGGTGTATAAACTAGAGAAGAACGTGAGCATTTTAGCAACTGTTGCCGGTGCTGCACCAATGATCGGGTTCCTAGGAACTGTAATTGGTATGATTTTGGCATTCCATGAAATGGCAACAAGTGGTGGACAGGCCGAAATGGGCTCATTGGCATCGGGTATCTATACGGCCATGACTACTACCGTTGCGGGACTTATTGTTGGTATTATAGCGTATATAGGATATAACCACCTTGTGAACAGAACCGATAAAGTGGTTCATAAAATGGAGGCTAATGCCGTAGAGTTTTTAGACTTGTTGAACGAACCTTTATAATTCACACGACATGAAACTAAGGGGAAGAAACAAGGTTAGTCCGGATTTTAGCATGTCTTCAATGACAGATATCGTATTTCTGTTATTGATATTCTTCATGCTTACTGCAAACTCACCCAATGCTTTGGATCTATTACTTCCTAAGGCAAAAGGTAAGTCTACTAATACGCAAAACGTATCTGTAAGTATAGATAAGAACTTACAGTACTACGTCAATAACGAGAGAATTAACGGAGAATACATAGAAATTGAACTAAAAAAGGCACTAGAAGGACAAGATAAACCCACTATTATTTTAAGGGCGGAAGAAAGCGTTGCCATCAAAGAAGCGGTAAACGTTATGGATATTGCCAATAGAAATAGTTATAAGGTAATCTTGGCTGTGCGACCTGATTAATGTCATTCCTAGACACGAGACACAAAAAAAAATCATTCACGCTTACTACTTTTTTATTAAGCGTGCTCTTGCTTGTATTGTTTTATATAGGCCTTACCTATATGGACCCACCTATCGAAAACGGGATTTCCGTTAATTTCGGTACTACCAACTTTGGTAGTGGTACTGTACAGCCCAAAGAGAAGATTCGTTCGGAACCCGTAGAGACCCCGCCTGTAGAACCTTCTAAACAAGAAGAAGTTGTTGAAGATGTAGAGGATGTAGCAGCAGATGTGCCCGAAGAAGTTGTTGCTGAAGAAGCTCCTGCGGAAAAGGTTTTGACGCAAGAGAACGAGGAATCCATTAAAATTAAAAAAGCTCAGGACGCTAAAAAGAAAGCAGAAGAAGCAGAAAAAGCCGCCAAGAAAAAGGCGGAAGACGCTCAGAAAAAAGCTCAGGCCGAAGCTGCAAAAAAGGCACAAGAAAAGAAAGCTGCTGAGGAGAAGGCCCGTAAAGAGCAAGAGGCCAAAAAGAAAAAGCTAGATGCTCTTATTGGCGGAATCAGTAAATCCGATGGAAACGCTTCGGGTAGTGAAGGTGATGATAATAGAGCGGGGGACAAAGGCCAACCTGATGGTGATCCTTATGCAACAAGTTATTACGGTAGCCCTGGCTCCGGTAGTGGAACGGGTGGTTACGGACTTAACGGCCGTTCTTTGGTCGGTAAAGGTCAGGTAAAGCAGCAATGCAACGAAGAAGGTAGGGTAGTGGTGAAAATCATTGTAGACCGAAACGGTAATGTGGTAAGTGCCACCCCAGGTGTTAAGGGAACTACCAATAATAGTCCTTGTCTATTGGATCCAGCAAAGAAAACTGCTTTTAAGCATAAATGGAACTTAGATTCTAATGCGCCTAGTCAACAGGTAGGTTTTGTGGTAGTCAACTTTAAATTGGGAGAGTGACCTATCAGGAAACCTTAGATTGGATGTTTGCACAGCTTCCAATGTATCAGCAAAAAGGTAAAGTTGCTTTTAATGCCAAGCTTAATGGCATTAAAAATTTTACTGCCCACCTTCATAATCCAGAAACGAAGTTTAAAAGTATTCATGTTGCTGGAACCAACGGAAAAGGTTCTAGTAGTCATATGTTGGCATCTATTCTTCAAGAGGCCGGTTATAAGGTCGGTTTGTATACTTCACCCCATTTAAAGGATTTTAGAGAGCGTATTCGCATTAATGGTGAATGTGTCCCTGAAAATTTTGTAATTGAATTTATAGCCGAAAATCAATCTTTTTTTGAAAATAACCATTTGTCTTTTTTTGAAATGACCGTGGGGATGGCCTTTGATTACTTTGCTAAAGAGAAAGTAGATATTGCCGTGGTTGAAGTTGGTTTAGGGGGAAGGCTGGATTCCACCAATATTATCATGCCCGAAGTAAGTCTTATTACCAATATAGGATTAGATCATACGGATATGCTAGGCGATACTTTGCCTAAAATAGCTTTTGAGAAAGCTGGAATAATTAAAGAAGGTGTTACGGTAGTTGTTAGTGAGTATCAGCCAGAGACTGCTGAAACTTTTGAAAATGTTGCTCGGTCAAGAAGTACTAAACTAATTTATGCTGAAAAGGAAATTGATGAGGTTTATGAAACCTCCCTTTTGGGTGAGTACCAAAAAAAGAATATTAAAGGAGTCTTAGCTGTTGTGAGACAGCTTAAAGATTTTAATATAACTCAGGAGCAAATACGTTCAGGACTTCTAAATGTGGTCCAAAACACGGGCTTAATGGGTAGGTGGCAGCAACTACAGGAAAATCCAAAAGTAATTTGTGATACGGCACATAATAAAGAAGGACTGTCAATTGTGATAAATCAGGTGTCTCAACAAAAATTCAAAAAATTAATTTTTGTTCTTGGTTTTGTAAAAGGGAAAGACCTAAATACCATACTGCCCTTGTTTCCTAAAGATGCGAAATATTTATTTTCCTCACCTCAAATTTCCCGTGGACTAGAGGTTAATGAATTGGTAGACAGGGCAGAGGAATTTGGTTTAACGGGCAAAAGTTTTTCCACGGTTAAGGCTGCATATCATGCCGCTTTAGCGGAGGCCGGACCGCAAGATTTTATCTTTGTTGGTGGTAGTACGTTCACTGTTTCAGAAGTAATTTAATTTTTTTTCTTTTTTCTTTTGAGAAGTAAAAAAGAGTCTTATATTTGCACACCTTTTAGGGCAATTAGCTCAGTTGGTTCAGAGCACCTCGTTTACACCGAGGGGGTCGGGGGTTCGAATCCCTCATTGCCCACCAGAATCCTCAAGCATTAAATGTTTGAGGATTTTTTGGTTTTATAAGGTTTTGTCATTATCTAATGCTATAAAAAAAGACACCCATCTAATTCTTTTAGATGGGTGTCTTGGCTTGCAAAGGCTGGTGTTCGGTCTAGCCTTTTCCAATTACAATTTTTAACTTCTCGTTGTTTTCTTGCGTGCTTTTGGCAGTTTGTGGGCTTACGCCTGTTTGCCAAAGATAAACGCGCTTAAGGCTGTTGATTTTCTCTATATGGGGAAGGCAGGCATCGGTTACTTTGGTGCCGTAAAGATTAAGCGCCTCTAAATGCTCTAATCCAGATAAATGTGCTACTCCCTTATCTGATATTTCTGTTTTCTCTAGTTCCAAACGGGTCAGGTTAGTGAATTGCGAAACGCTAGAAAGCCATTCATCAGAAACATTACTATTGGCAAGGGATAGCCAAGTAACGTATTCTTTTACTTTTTCAAGCTCAGAGAGCTTCTCTTTAGTAAGATCGGAACCTGAGTATTTAATGTCCAGTAAGGAATTGTCAGGACCTAAAGTTTTAACTTGAAAACCAGTTTGTGCTAATATAGAAAGTTTTGTGCTATCTAACTTTTGAAGTTGTACGGTTTCATACCATGGCTTTGGATTTGTATCAATACCATATCTTCTTAGTAAAATAGGTTTAATATTTTCGGTAACCTTTAAACTAGCAAGGGAACCTTCAAAAGGGGCGCCTTGCTCGATCCACCACTCTACGGTTTTAATCTCATCATATGTGAGTGCGTTGTTGGTAGGGGGCATGAATTTTATATTTTTAGGCGGAAGTGTAATTCTTTTGAACAATTCGCTTCCCTCCGTGTTGCCAGCGGCAACAATGTTTTCGGTATCACCGCCCATTCGTAATGAATCAGGGTGACTCATGTTAAGTCCGCCTCTTTTTATTTCATCATTATGGCAACCTATACATTTAGCCTCAAAAATTGGAGCTACTAAATCCGCATAGACTTTTACGGAGTCCGGTGTTGCAAACTTAGGAAGTGCATCTTTTTCTTCTCCGCCTCCTATAAGTTTCTGAATGGGTGCGGGAGCGTATTCCGTTAAATAGGTTTCGCCGTGCGTCAAATTTCCTCCTTTATGACCTTCAATAAAAAGCATGGCCAGGAGAAGTATGTTAAAACCATGGTGCAATTTAACCGGGAAAGCTTTGGGTTTACTCTTTAAATACCACCCTATAAAAGCAACTACAACAAGAGCTACTCCAAGCCATCTGTGGGAAAATAGATGTTCTTCTTCATATAGTCCTGTTTCTCCTAAAAACCAGCCGGTAACGGCTGCCCCAGCAGCACTTACTGCTCCCAGTAACCATGCTATTGGAATTAATTTACTTTTAACTTCAGTTTTTCTAAAGCTTTCATACCATTCCAAAACAATAGCTAGGAATAGAAAGCCTATTGGCAGGTGTACAAAAAGGGGGTGAAAACGGCCTAAAAATGTTGAGAATTCTAATGCTATCATAATTTTTGGTTCTAATCTGTTTGTTTCGGTTGAGAGTGAATTGATTAATTATCGATATTCTATGGATATCTCTTTTACTTAAAAAATAAACGGTAGTTTAAGTTTCTTTTAAAATATTAAGGCAAACTTTGATAAAACCGAGTAAATCTAATACGGTTGGCGTAAAATACGTATTTCTAATGTTACCAATAGTGCAACAAATGGTCAATTTAAGTAATGTTGAGTTTTTGTGTACTTTAAAAAGTCTTAAAGTTCAGTATTATAGTGTGTTATAACTTTATATATTGAAGTTTTATTTGTGCTTGATTAACGGTTTTGTGAACAGTTAATCAAAAAAGTGTTGACGTTTGGTAGTGAATTAATCATCTGAGCCCTGCAATTTATATTTTCTTAATCCGAAATTAATTTTACCTTTGGCCCACTATTTTGGGGTCATTAGCTCAGTTGGTTTAGAGCGCTGCCTTGACAGGGCAGAGGTCACTGGTTCGAATCCAGTATGACCCACAATGTTTCTTCACTATTTATTTCTCAAAATTTATTTTTCTTGATTAAATGGGCATAGTTTTTTGGCCTTTATGAACCATAAATCGCTATTTCATGTAAGTTTTGTAGCAAAAATGGATTTTTTGGCCCTTTTTAGTGACTTTTTTCGTTAAGTGGTTTCCTACTAAGTGTATAACCCATTAATTACTAAGCGTGTTGAATCCCTTTGTCCTGCTTTTAGCAATTAGTCTAATCATTTTTCTAGTGATTATGTTGTTTGTAATACCTTCTGTTTTGTCTTCTAAAAAGCATATTAAAGAAGGTAGGAATTATACCAGATTGCGGAAAGGGTTTAAATGGCAAAAAAAATTGAAGGAAAAATCAGAATAGAATTTATGTTTTAATATTAGAGGTTTTTTTGTTGTATTCCATCTATTTGTGAGGATAGTAGTTGCATGTGTGTTTAAGTAAAGTGACTTTTTGTTAATCACTGTGTCTAACTACATACACTAACTAAATTGCTATATGATGAATGATCTTGTATTTTTTTGTTTTAGCATAAGCATTGCTATTTTTTTATTGGGTATGCTAATTATGTTACCCAATTTTTTATTTTCAACTAATCGGTTTAAGACGAAGAAATCTTTGGTAGCCAAAGACGAAATGAAAAAGAAACCTGGAGTAGAAGAGGTTGGGAGACCATATGGTCAAAGGCATAAGAATCTTGGGGTTGAAATATGCTCGGATAAGTAATTTCATTTTTGTTAAGTTGATCAAGTTATGACGAAAGCTTGATTTTAATGTTCTTTGAAATTTGTTGTATAGGTTCATCTTGCCTTCTTAGAGAATATGCTAATTACTTTTGGCTTTGTAGCTAATTCCTTATACTATATTTTTACCTTTGCATGTTGTTGACAAGTCCGTTAAGATACATAAAGAGACATTTTGTTGATTTGTGGGTCACAATTAAGTAACTAGCAACCTGAACCAAATATTGGAAACAGAAGTACAACCGGAATCATTATCGGATGAAGAACTTGTTCGTAAGATAGCTAGGCAAAATGATGCTTTGCTTTTTGCGGTACTTTATGATAGGTATGCGCAAAGAGTGTATAATAAGTGCTATAGTTTTGCTAATTCGCAGGCCGAAGCGCAGGATTTGACTCAAGATGTGTTTTTGATGCTTTTTGTTAAGCTTTCAAGCTTTAAAGGGAAGTCCAAATTTTCTACTTGGGTGTATGCTTTTACCTATAATTTTTGTGTAAACTATTTAAATAGGAATAAGCAACGATTAATGAGTGATAAATCCGACTCTATTTCCCAATCAACTAAACCTATATCGGTGGTAGATGATGATACGGAAATAGCTAATATGCGTTCGGAAAAACTCAAAAAGGCCTTGGAATTGGTAGATCCTGAGGATAAGAAAATATTGCTTTTAAAATATCAAGACGATATCTCTATAAAAGAGCTGACCTCAATATTGGATATTGGGGAAAGCGCGGTTAAAATGAGATTGAAACGGGCAAAGTCTAGGATAGTGGAAGCTTATAATAAAATACCATAACGTCTATGGAAAAGAAAAACCCATTTAAGGAAATGGAAGACTCGTTGCACGAGGTTCCTCCTCATTTAAAGAAGAAGGTTATGGATGATATAGCTTCGGCTAAACTTGTTATGGACATGGCAAACCTGTTCACATGCAATTATAAGTCTGCAATAGAAGATATGTTCAAAACCAACCCCGACATTATTTAACGTGTAATATCTAAGAAAATGGATAAAGTTTCAGAGTGGAAAAATTTAACCTTTAATACCTTAAGCACCATTGTGGCGGATATAGCTTCTGCACTGCCTAATATCTTAGGAGCTATCGTTATTTTATTAATAGGGTGGGCCATTAGTAAAGTAGTGCGCTTTATTTTGAAAAAAGTATTCAAGATTGCACAATTAAGTAAAGTTTCGGATAAAATCAACGAAGCTAGATTGTTTGGAGATAGTAATGTAAAAATCGATATAGAAAAGGTCTTGCTTCAATTTGTGAAGTATATTCTTTTGCTTGTCTTTATTATTGTGGCGGCAGATATTGTGGAGTTGACCATTATTTCACAAGAGATTGCCAACCTATTGCGTTATTTGCCGATCTTGTTAAGTGCAATGGTCATTTTTATGATCGGACTGTATGCTGCCAAACTTATTAAATCTGCACTTAAGGGTGTTTTTGACTCTATGGGCTTTGGAGGTGGAAAGCTTGTTAGTAGCATTGTTTTCTATATTATCGTAATTTTTGTAACTATAACTGCCTTAAATCAGGCAGGCATAGATACATCTATGTTCACCAGTAACTTCACACTTATATTAGGGGCTTTCTTATTGGCTTTTGCTCTAGGATTAGGGCTAGGGTCTAGAAATGTGGTAGAAAGTCTTCTGAAGACATTTTATGCAAGAAAAAGTTATGCTGCGGGAGATAAAATTAAATTTGCAGATATAGAAGGTACTATTGTAGCTATAGATAGTATTAGCGTGACCTTGAATACCAAGGAAGGGAAGCTGATAGTGCCTATTAAAGAGATTGTAGAAAACCGAGTTAAGTTGGAGTAATATTAGGTAGTTGAGGTGGTGCTTTAGGGAGTGTTACCTTTTTTTTAATTATTAAATATAATCTAAAATTCGCTCCAAGGCCATACCGCGAGATCCCTTAATTAGAATTAGGCTTTTTGGAGGTAACGGTTTGTCTTTTAAACTTTTTTTAAGTTCATCAAATGAACTGTGTTTTTTTAGATTTGTACTAATACGGTTAAAATTTTCACCCACTAAGGTCGTATCAAAGTTTAGCTGGCTAGCTAAATCAGCTATATTTCCATGCTCGATAGAGGCAATACTTCCCAGTTCAAACATATCGCCTAAAAAGGCAATTTTAGATTCTCCTTCCATTTGGGAGAAATTGTTTAGAGCGGCCGTCATGCTGGTAGGGTTGGCATTATAGGCGTCAAGAATAATTTGATGTCCTTTATGAGTAATGATCTGAGAACGGTTGTTGCTAGGAGCGTAGCTTTCTATGGCTGTTTTTATATCTGTTAGGGGTACATTAAAATACTTTCCCATAAGAATGGCAGCAGCACAGTTTGTGAAATTGTAACTACCTATGAGTTGCGATTCTATAACCTGATTTTCCACGGATGCTTTTACAAATGGATTCGCACTTAAAAACTCTATGGTATAAAACTCTTTTTGATCTGAACTGAAGCCATATTTTTTTATGTAACTACCTAGTTTTTGAGATTGAATAGAATCATCACCGTTCATAAAAATGTGCTTACCGTTTTTAATTAGGTAATCATACAGTTCGCTCTTTCCTTTGATAACCCCTTCTTCACTACCAAAACCTTCAATATGAGCTTTTCCAAAATTGGTAATATATCCAAAATCCGGTTGTGCTAGACTGCACAAAAATTCAATTTCTTTTTGATGATTGGCTCCCATTTCAACTATAGCAATTTCGGTATCTTCTTCTATAGCAAGTAGGGTTAACGGAACGCCAATATGGTTGTTGAGATTGCCTTTGGTGGCAATGGTGCGATATTTTTTAGATAGTACCGCATTTATTAGTTCTTTAGTGGTCGTTTTTCCATTGCTTCCTGTTAGACCAATAACTTTAGCGCCAGAATAATTCCGGTGAAAAGAAGCTAGTTCTTGCAAGGCTACCAGAACATCATCAACTAAAATGTGTTGGTCGGATATTGCGAATTCCTTTTCGTCAATAACAGCGTAAGCGGCGCCATTCTTAAGAGCTTCGGAAGCATATTTGTTTCCGTTGAAGTTGTCTCCTTTTAAAGCAAAGAAAATACTGTTCTCCTTTATTTTTCTGGTATCCGTACAGATTTCGGGGAACTCTAAAAAGATGCTGTGCAGTTGCGCTGTTTTCATAAAGTAAAAGTATAAAAAAAGTCTCGGCATTATGTACCGAGACTTTCTATAAAAATTATGTTTTAAGAGCTTATCTTACTTTTTTGCCTCTTGGTGTTTTGTTCTTTGTTTTAGACTTGGATCCTACTCTAGACATGGCACATCTAAATCCAATATAGTCAGTAGCCATATATTGTGGCAAATACCTTCTTTGCGCTGGGTCTAGCCAGTAGGCGCGATCTCTCCATGATCCACCTTTGTAAACTCTTACTTCATCATTAATCAATGTAGATCTATTGTTTGATTGGTCATATTGTCTAACCAATTTTCCTGCAGAATCACGTTCAACACTATGCTTAGGAGAGTTGTACATTTTCTTGCTGTCATCTTGCTCCTCGTCTTCATCACTAAATTGGTCAAAGAATCTAGAAGAACCTGGGTCACCATCACGGTATCCTCTGTTGTCACTAGATGAGAAGTTTGTTCTTAAGTACGTCTCTTCCTCGTCTACAGGAACCATTTTAATTTCTCCTGGAAGGTTCACTGCAACAATCTTTCCGTTTGGTAAGGTGTCATACATTACGGAATCTCTAAGGATGTTGACTTTACCGTCTTCACCAATTGCAGTTTTCATGTAGATGTTACCACGGTAGTAGTTAAAATCACTTACTTCGTCATCTACTATTGGTCTGTAAACATCAGCAACCCATTCTGCAACGTTACCTGCCATGTCATAAAGACCAAGGTCATTAGGCTTGTAAGACATTACTTGAGCAGTAATATCGGCACCATCATCAGACCATCCGGCAATTCCGCCGTAATCTCCTTTACCTTGTTTAAAGTTGGCCAATTGATCACCACGACCAACACGTTGTCCGTTTCTAGTATAATCGCCTTCCCAAGGGTATTTTTTTCTACCCCTGTAATTGTTGTACTCACGGTTACCTTGGTTAGCTTGTGCGGCATATTCCCACTCCGTTTCCGTTGGCAGTCTATATTCTGGCATAATTACACCACTACTTCTTTTAGCGAATGTATTTACACTGTCTTTTTTAGCTTTCCCTTGTAAAGAATCTATTTGTCCGTTATATACTGATTCAGGTCTGTTAAGGTAGGCTTCTGTACTGAACGTACCTGCAACCTCACCTTGTGCAGCTTGGTATTTAGCATCTTTTGCCAAATATCCTTCTCTTTCTAGCATAACTTCGTTTACACGGTCTGTACGCCATTCAGCAAATTGTGTTGCTTGAACCCAGTTAACACCAACTACAGGATATTCTGCGTAAGCAGGATGTCTCAAATAGTTATTGGTCATAGTTTCGTTAAAACCTAAGCGGTTTCTCCAAACCAAAGTATCGGGCAAGGCTCCTTTATAAATATTCGCATATTGCGGATTTTCCGGAGGGTAAACACTTTTTAAATAATCAAGATACTCCAAGTACATTACATTGGTTACCTCGGTCTCGTCCATATAAAATGACTGTACGTGTTGAGATGTAGGGGTGTTGTTCCAATCATGCATCACATCATCTTGGACTTTACCCTTGGTGAACGTACCACCTTCAACAAATACAAGGCCTGGCGCCGTTTCTTGTTCCTTGAAATCCGTATTGTATTGAAAACCACCTTCTTTGGCGTTTATTTTCCAGCCTGTGGCTCGCGACACATCTTTGGAAGAGCTAGATTTCTTACAGCTAGTAACTGTAAAACCTCCAGCTAATACTGCACAAGAAAGTACAACTTTGATAAACTGTTTTTTCATAATTAGGACTTGAGTTCAAATAGCACCACTGCTAAAATGGTAGCGCAGTTGGTTATTTTATTTTGATTAATTTTTAGTGTCACTTTCGGCATATAAAACGATGTTTTGCACATAATATTTTATTTGCCAAAAATTATTTTGTCAAACTGGGGCCTTCGTATTTCTAAATAACCTATGCCGCCTTAAAATTCATAACGGTACAAATAGGTTTATAGTATGGCTACTTGCATTTCTTTTACTTAAAAATCACCAGCTAAGCTTGATTTTTTAATTGGAGTACGAAATTACAAAAGATGTACGTATTTTGCGCGGCGTATTTAATTAGAAGTGTAAATTAAAAAATATTGCATTTTTTATACAAGATATTCCTTAAATGCCCGTTTAGATGTAGTACATCTAATATTTTTTTGGATTGTAACACTATATAGTATCATTAGACCGACTAAATTTAGCTCTATTTAAAAATGAAAAAACTTTCTATTCTTGTTTTGCTTGTATTTGCTTGCAAAATATCGGCCCAAGAAGCAGGTGATCGAGTTATTACCACAGCAGTTCCCTTTTTAAACATTACAGCAGATGCCAGAGCGGCGGGTATGGGTGATTTAGGTGTAGCCACTTCAACCGATGCATATTCGCAACAATGGAACCCCGCGAAATTTGCATTCGCAGAACGCAAAATGGGTATTGGTATGGGGTATACTCCGTATTTGAGCAATGCTATTTCTGGTATAGGTCTTTTAAATGCCAGTTATTTTAATAAGATAAATGATCAGAGTGCGTTTGCGGTCAGTCTTCGCTACTTTACGTTGGGAGATATTGAGCTTAGACAAACTTTTGATGATGTAGGTACTATAGTTAAACCTAATGAATTATCTTTTGATGGGTCTTATTCCTTAAAATTGAGCCCTACATTTTCAATGGCTGTAGGGGGTAGATATATTAGGTCTAACCTCAAATTTCAAAATGACAATAATGTAGATTCCAAACCGGGAAGTACCTTTGCGGTAGACGTAGCCGGTTTTTATCGTTCAAGAGAAATCGCTTATAATAGGTTTGATGGTCGTTGGAGGGGTGGTTTTAATATCTCTAACTTAGGAGGTAAAATTGCTTATGACGAAAACGGGCAAGATAACTTCATCCCGACTAATTTAAAGTTTGGTTTTGGTTTTGATTTTATTCTTGATCAAGACAACGTAATTGGTCTTACAACAGAATTCAATAAACTGTTGGTGCCAACTCCACAGGATTTTAATGACGATGGAAATTTAGATTCAGCAGATAATGATGAATATCAGAGTATTGGGTTCTTAAGTGGTGTGTTTAAATCTTTTGGGGACGCTCCTGACGGTTTTAGTGAAGAGCTTCAAGAAATGACTTGGGCCTTAGGTGCTGAATATACATACCAAGATGCTTTTATGTTCCGTACGGGATATTTTAATGAGAGTGATGTAAAAGGCTTTAGAAAGTACTTTACACTTGGTGCAGGTTTTAAATTTAACTCCGCTCAAATAGACCTTTCATACTTGTTTTCTACATCTAAAGTTACTAACCCAGTGGAAAATTCATTGCGCTTTTCTTTGACTTTTAATTTAGGAGACGAGTTTTACAATGATTAAGTAATCGAATAAATATATCATAAGAAAACCTGCCATTTGGTAGGTTTTCTTATTTTAGACCCTCACTAAAAGAAGTATGCAAAAACAAAATATAACTTTTGAATTGAGCATTTTTGATTCAATTGACGAGCTTTCTGCCGAAGACAATAAGTTAATGAACGATGCGGTAGCCGCAAGAGGGGATGCTTATGCCCCGTATTCTAATTTTCAGGTTGGAGTTGCAATACTGTTGGAAAATGGCGTAGTTGTTACCGGTAACAACCAAGAAAATGCTTCTTATCCGTCAGGTTTGTGTGCGGAACGGGTGGCAATTTTTTATGCGGGAGCTAAATATCCTGGAGTAGGTATCCAGACAATAGCTATTACGGCTACATCCATTAATCATGTGTTGACAGATCCAGCTGCTCCATGCGGTAATTGCAGACAGGCTATATCTGAATATGAAGTGAAGCAGAAAAAGCCTATTGCCCTGATGATGATGGGGGAAAAGGGGAAGGTTTTTAAATGTAATTCTATGGCAGATATCTTACCATTAGGCTTTAATAGCTCTTTTTTGTAACAGTTCTTCACGGCCTTGGGATAAATTCTAACAAACCTTTTACTTCAATTTTTTTCAACTATTGATTTAATATGTATTTTTGCCCTTCTGGTTGGCTCCGTGAAATAAAAATGGACAGTCAGGATGTTGTAACCACGAATCCAAATTATTAGCATCGATGAAAAAAATTACCAAAGAAGTATATCTTAAATGGTATGAAGATATGTTGTTCTGGCGCAAGTTCGAGGACAAGCTAGCACAGGTCTACATTCAGCAAAAAGTTAGAGGTTTTTTACACTTGTATAATGGTCAAGAAGCTGTTCTGGCTGGCTCATTGCATGCAATGGACTTAACCAAAGACCGTATGATTACGGCTTATAGGAACCACGTTCAACCAATTGGTATGGGTGTTGATCCTAAAAAAGTGATGGCAGAGTTATATGGTAAGGTTACAGGTACCTCTATGGGTATGGGAGGATCAATGCATATATTTTCTAAGGAACATCGTTTTCATGGAGGTCATGGTATCGTTGGAGGTCAAATTCCTTTAGGTGCTGGTATGGCTTTTGGAGACAAGTACGCAGGTAGGGATAATGTTACTTTGTGTTATATGGGCGATGGTGCTGTGCGCCAAGGTTCGTTTCACGAAGCATTGAACTTGGCTATGCTGTGGCGGCTTCCGGTGGTTTTCATTTGTGAGAACAATGGGTATGCCATGGGTACATCAGTAGAAAGAACATCGTATTCCACAGATATATGGAAATTGGGCTTAGGGTATGAAATGCCTTGTGGTCCTGTAGATGGTATGGATCCTGTAACTGTAGCTCAAGAGGTTAGTAAAGCTGTAGAAAGAGCACGCTCTGGTGGTGGACCAACTTTCCTTGAGATGAAAACATATAGATATAGAGGTCACTCCATGTCCGATGCCCAACACTACAGAACAAAAGAAGAAGTAAAGGAATATCAAAAGATAGACCCTATTACTCAGGTTCTCGATATTATTAAAGAGAACGAGTACGCGTCAGAAGACGATATAAAGGCAATAGACAAGAAGGTGAAAGAGTTGGTTTTGGAATGTGAAAAATTCGCAGATGAATCCGACTATCCACCAGTACAGCAATTGTACGATATGGTCTATGAGCAAGAAGATTTTCCGTTTGTACAACATAAATAATTAAGTAAATGGCAGAAGTAATAAATATGCCCCGCTTGAGCGATACCATGGAAGAAGGTACCGTAGCCAAATGGTTGAAAAACGTTGGTGACAAAGTTGAGGAAGGCGATATACTTGCAGAAATAGAAACTGACAAGGCCACAATGGAATTTGAATCTTTCTATGAAGGTACTTTATTGCATATTGGTATTGAAGAAGGAGACGGTGCTCCCGTAGATTCTTTATTGGCTATTATTGGTGAAGAAGGAGAGGACATTTCTTCGTTGTTGAACGGTAGTGCAGGTAGTTCTGAAGATGATGATGCCGAGGCGGAAGAAAGTAATGAGCCGGAGAATTCAAGCTCGGAAGAATCTGATGATACAAGTGCTTCTGGAGAAATTCCTGAAGGAGTTGAGGTCGTAAAGATGCCACGTCTTAGTGATACTATGGAAGAAGGTACGGTAGCTGCTTGGTTGAAAAACGTAGGCGATACTGTAGAAGAAGGTGAGATTTTAGCTGAAATCGAAACCGATAAGGCTACAATGGAATTTGAATCTTTCTATTCTGGTACCTTATTATACATTGGTATTAAAGAAGGTGAGTCTTCTCCTGTTGATGCTGTTTTAGCTGTTATAGGGCCAGAAGGTACGGATGTTGATGCTGTTTTGAGCGCTAAGCCATCTTCTGGTAAAAAAGAAAGTACATCTGCCGAAACCAAAAAAGAAGAACCTAAGAAGGAGGCGGCTAAGGATACATCGGGCTCTAAATCAACAAATGATGGTCAGCGTATTTTTGCTTCACCTTTAGCTAAGAAAATTGCCAAGGAAAAAGGAATTGACCTATCTAATGTTTCCGGTTCTGGGGACAACGGAAGAATCGTTAAAAAGGATATTGAAAGCTATAAACCTGCTGCTGAAGCGCAAGCTCCAAAAGCAGCTTCCCAAGCCGCGGCTCCTGCAAGCGCTCCCGTAATTTTACCTGTAGGTGAAGAGAGTTCTGAGGAAGTGAAAAATTCGCAAATGCGTAAAACCATTGCGAAACGTTTATCTGAATCCAAATTCACTGCGCCTCATTATTACCTTACAATAGAGGTAGATATGGGTAACGCAATGGCTTCTAGAAAGCAGATTAACGAATTGCCCGATACTAAAGTTTCTTTCAATGATATGGTCGTGAAAGCATGTGCCATGGCATTAAAAAAACACCCTCAGGTGAATACCACTTGGAACGGAGATACAACGCGTTATAACCACCATGTACATGTGGGTGTTGCCGTTGCGGTAGATGAAGGTCTTGTTGTTCCTGTAGTTAAGTTTACGGAACAATTAAGTCTTACTCAAATAGGTTCTGCGGTTAAGGATCTTGCCGGTCGTGCAAGAAATAAAAAACTGACTCCTGCAGAAATGGATGGTAGTACGTTTACGGTTTCTAATTTAGGTATGTTCGGTATCACGGAGTTTACTTCAATTATCAATCAGCCTAATTCTGCAATTCTTTCGGTTGGAGCTATTGTTCAAAAACCAGTGGTTAAAGACGGTCAGATTGTAGTGGGTAACACAATGAAAGTGACTTTGGCGTGTGACCATAGAACAGTTGATGGTGCTACAGGCGCTCAATTTTTATTGACATTACGTGCTTATTTGGAAAACCCGGTGACAATGCTGGCATAAACCAATGGCAAACTATTATAATAAAGGCATCTCGGTTATTTCGGGATGCCTTTTTTTATTTCTAAATTGTACCTTAAATAATATCACATATGAAAAAGAGTATTCTGTTTTTGGCTGGAATGTTGGCCCTATCATGTGGTTCTTCAAAAATTGATGAATCGGTAACCCTTCAGAGTGAAGAGGCGGTTCAATTTGACCGCAACTTGATGGAAGTGCCAAAAAAAGCCAGTGATTTAGAGGGTATATCTCCTAGTCAATTTGCAAATGCGGAGCAAGTGGGTGTTATGATGAATTTTTTAGCTTCGGATGACCTTCAAGGCAGAGATACCGGTAGTGAAGGCATAGATAAAGCGGCCACGTATATTGAAGATATCTTCTCCAAGAACAATGTCAAGCCTTATTTTGATTCCTACAGGGATAAGCTTTCTAATTATGATCAACCGGCATTTAATGTTGTTGGTGTAGTAGAAGGTAACGATGCTTCACTAAAAGATGAATTTATAATCGTAGGTGCCCATTATGACCATATAGGTCTGATTGCCGAAGAGAATGGAGATAAAATAGCAAATGGAGCCAATGATAATGCAGCCGGTACTACTACAGTATTGGAACTAGCGCGTTACTTTGGAAAAGAAAATACTAACAAGCGTAGCATTCTATTCGTACTGTTCAGCGCTGAAGAAAAAGGATTATTAGGTTCAAAACATTTGGCACAGAAATTAAAAGAGCAGAATTTCAATCTTTATACCATGATAAATTATGAGATGGTAGGAGTGCCTCTAGTAGCAAAAAATTATTTGGCGTATTTAACGGGTTATGAAGCGTCTAATATGGCAGAGGTCATAAATTCATATGCGTCAGAAAAGTTTGCTGGATTTTTACCGAAAGCCAAAGAATTCAATCTTTTTAAACGATCGGACAATTATCCGTTTCACGAAGCTTTCAATGTTCCTTCACAAACGTTGTGCACTTTTGATTTTACAAATTTTGACCACTACCACAAAGTTGGTGATGAGGTTTCTGAGATGGACTTTGGTCATATGGCCAACTTAATCAATAAAAGTATACCTGTGCTTGAGGGCATCGCTAATTCATCAACTAAAGAAATTAAATACAACTAATGGCAAACGTAATTATAACCGGGTCTAGCAGGGGTATTGGTTTTGAACTTGCTAAATTATTTGCGGACGAAGGTCATAAGGTTTTAGCTTTATCTCGTAATGATAAGCCTATTTCTCAATTGGGTCATGAAAATATCTCTAGCTTTCCATTTGATCTGGGAAGCCCTTCGGATTTTAAAAAGATGGAGGATTTCATAGATGAAAATTTTGACTCTGTAGACCTGTTGATCAATAATGCAGGACGATTATTGAACAAGCCATTCCTTGAAACTGAAGCGGAAGAGTTTGAAGCGGTCTATAAGGTGAATGTGTTCGGTGTTGCGGAAATGACCAGAAGGGTTATTCCTAAAATGCCGAAAAATGGTCATGTGGTAACCATTAGTTCTATGGGCGGAGTACAGGGGAGCGTTAAGTTTCCGGGTTTATCGGCTTACAGTTCTAGTAAAGGAGCTGTAATAACACTTACGGAACTTTGGGCGGAAGAGTTCAAGGAAACTGGACCTTCTTTTAATGTGTTGGCCTTGGGAGCGGTTCAAACCGAAATGCTAGAGGAAGCCTTCCCTGGTTATGAAGCTTCGACTACGGCATTGCAAATGGCAGAATACATTAAGAGTTTTGCGTTGACCGGAAACCAACTTTACAACGGAAAGTTGCTGCAAGTGAGCAATAGTACACCTTAATTAAAATACGGTAAACAGGCGGTCAAGAATCGTAACGGTCTGCTTTGCTGCAATTTCGGGTGCTAATGAAGTATCCGAAATACCCGAAACTACTTTTGATATGTTATGGTCTACGGCTCCTGTGTTTGTCCAGGTGCTCATTGGTGCACTGGTGAGGTAGGCCGAAAAATTATGGTGCCCTGATCCCGGACGTTCACCAATGATATGCACAATGCCCTTATTTTCTGAAGTGTTGCGTTGTCCGAATAATATTTCTCCGCAGGCATATCCCGCACGTACCCTACCATGTTTGATGACGATATTCTTTGAGCTTACGGAATAGCCTTTGTTATTTAAGATGGTTTTTAAATGGGTAATGTAAGGCAATAGGTGACCATCATCCATTAAGGCTCTAGGGTTTAATCCATCAGAAACTATAAATTGAATGTCTGGAATATTTTCAGCCCAGGAATTACGTAAGTTTTCTAAACTTTTAACCGCTTTTTGCCCTAAGTGTTCTCCTGATTCAGGATGGTAAACATAGTCTTTGCGATCTGTGGAGTTTGTTGTAATTGAAATTGCTTGAGGTACGGTTAAGATAAATTCTGGAGTAATTTCTGTCCATAAGCTAACCTTGGCATCTTCATAAAGCAATTTTACTTCTCTTTCCAGTTGCGGATCAAGATTCCAGATATTTTCTCCATACCCTTCCGCCAATGGAACGCCACGTTCCTTTATCTGTGCGATTATATTTCTTCCTTCCTCGTAAATATCGGCTATGTCCCTATTGTCCTTTTTGGCTTTGCAGAATTTATAATATACCCACAGCGGGTCTCCAAAATGTTCTGTAGGTTTACCGCTCTGGTCTATGATTTCAATATGCTTGAAAAAATCCCACATAGCATCGTTAATTTTGTATCCGAACTGTTCTCGTATGCGCACGTGGTCGCTAAAAGAAGTGGTAAGGTAGCTTAGCATAGGGTCGTTCTTTGTAGGTAAAGCCATTAAATAAGCCGGATTGGCGGGCATTATTTCAGAAATGCACCAATCTAAATCTTCAAGGCTAACATCCATATGAAGGGTAGAGCAGATGTCTAAACCAATAGTTAGTCCGTGTAGTTTGCCCATAACCGTATCTTCCAGACAACACCGAACGAGCTGTTCTTTGGTCTTAAATACCTCTGGCCCTATAAAACCCGCCACATCGTTAACATGGAACCATGGTGCTTTCTCATTTGGCTTTCCATGTTTGGCTTTCAGTTGTAGAGCTCTGATAAAGCCATATTTGCGTGCTTCGTGTAAAACCATATCAAAACCTTCTCCATGGCCATTGGTGAAGTCCGCTCCTTGCCCAGTTTCGGCATAGAGTCCATACTGTGCTGTTCTGTTGGCAACATGCTTTTGCATTTTCTCAATGCTGACATCAAAAGTGGTATTGGCATTTACGGTACCGGCTAGACTTTGAAACCAAATGCCAGTAGTACCAGGTTGAATTTTTTCTACTTCTGCTTGAACATCAATATGGGAGAGTACGCAATTGGGCATTGTTTTTTCCAGTCCAAAAACCGTTAAAACATCAAATAAAGTCTGCTCTATTTTTGCAACGGATTCTATTTCGCTAGATACCGGGTTGGTGCCCAGTACCAAATCTCCCACACCATAGGACCATGCATCGAATACCTGCCATAAAATATCTTGTTCATTATCCGTAGGTGAATTTGGTTGAACCCTTGCGCTCAAATAACCTTTGCTCCCAATTTTGCTGTTCGGTAATGGGTTAAACACTTTTTCGCCTACCTGTATTAATTCGTCATTACTCATCAGTTTTACCAAGCAACCAATTATATCGCTAGTGAGTGAGGGCATGATTTTCTTGATGGCATCTTCGGGCTGGTCCAAAACGTAAGTTTTTAGTTTTCCAATGGTCCAATTTTCTATTGTTCTATCGGTCTGGGTAGAAGAGCTGATCAGTTTGGCTATTTCGTCTATATAAATAGATTTTTCGTTTAAATCTTTAATTCTGGTATTACTCAACAAGGTACGTGCTCTTTCTCTTGAAACGGAGCCTGCAGCCGCTAGGCCCAAACTTAGGTCGCCTTCTTTAAAATCATTGGCAGCACCCAGTATTTGACGATAAAGTGTTAGGTCTAGTTTTCCCTTTAGACGTTTGATGTAAGCGAAAATAGACTCTCCTTTTTTTAATTCTGAAAGGGTAATACCTTCTGTAGGTGGCGGAATAGAGGCTTGAGCGGTAAGACTGGTTTGATTAAATAGTACGGATGAGATTCCTAGAAGTCCCATTCTGGTTAAGAATTGTTTTCTGTTTATACGGCCCATATCTCAATTTTTATCTTTCAATCACTTCGTTGGTATACTGTAAGTTATAAATTTTTGATGAAGCCTTTCATTCGCTTAACCATTTATTAATGAAGTTCCCTTATTTTTGTAAGCAGTGAATAGTGTATTGCAAAAATATCTTCCCGAAAGGGCTGTAGAATCATGTTTGGAGTTGATTCAAAAAACGGGTGTCCACTTGAAAATCGTAAATGAACGCGTAACACGTCATGGCGATTATAGAAGGATGTCTAACGGTAAGCATCAAATAACGGTTAATTCAAACCTAAATAAATACAGATTTCTAATTACACTCATTCATGAAATTGCCCACTTGGTAGCTTTTGAAAAGTACGGTAGGAGTATAAAGCCCCATGGTAAGGAATGGAAGCGTATTTTTCAGTATTTGATGTTGCCATTTATTCGTCCTGAAATATTTCCAACTGAATTATTACCGCTATTAGCTAATCATTTTAAGAATCCAAAGGCCAGTAGTAGCACGGATGCTAGGCTTTCCATAGCTTTGAAGCATTTTGATGAACAGCAAACCAATAGAACTTACGTGTTTGAAGTGCCTTTAGGTAGTATTTTTCGTATATATAATGGTAAATTGTATAAAAAAGGAAATAGAAGAGTAAAGCGATATGAATGTGTAGAAGTCGCTACAGGACGAACGTATCTTTTTCAGCCAAATGCAGAGGTTGAATTGGTTTTTGAGTGATATTTGTAGGAAACAAAGAATAACTAACTATTTAATTAAGAAGGCGAAGGTCGTTTGACTTCCGTTACTATAGCAATCAAAAGATGAAAAACAAAAATTACTACGCAGTTTTAATGGCCGGTGGAGTCGGTTCTAGATTTTGGCCAATTAGTACATCATCTTATCCAAAACAATTTCATGATATGTTGGGTACAGGCGATACATTAATTCAAAAAACCTTCAAGCGCCTGAATAAATTTGTACCCACAGAGAATATTCTCATTTTGACCAACGAGCGTTATAACGATTTGGTGCTGGAACAGCTGCCTTTGGTGAAACAAGATCAGGTAGTGTTGGAGCCTGCCATGCGAAACACGGCACCGTGTATTTTATATGCAGCATTGAAGATTCAAAAAATGAACGAAAATGGTGTAATGATCGTGGCGCCTAGTGATCATTGGATTGAAGATGAGGAAGCATTTGCAAAAGATGTAACAGCTTGTTTTGATAAGTGTGAAAAAGAAGATGTGCTTTGTACATTAGGTATCAAGCCTTCTTTCCCGAATACGGGCTTTGGTTATATAGAATTTGAGAAAGAGAGTACAGAGGAAATTAAGAAGGTAAATCAGTTTCGTGAGAAACCGGATTATGAGACCGCTAAAGAGTTTTTGGCGCAGGGCAACTTCCTATGGAACGCCGGAATATTTATGTGGAGCGTGAAAACTATTGTAAGTGCGTTCAAAAACTATCAACCTGAACAATATTCACTTTTTGAATCTGGTATGTCTTCTTACAATACTGGAGAAGAAAAAGAGTTTATAAAAGAGAACTATCCAAAAGCGGAAAACATTTCTATAGATTACGCTATTTTGGAAAATTCGAAAGCCATATTTGTGCTTCCGGCGACTTTTGATTGGAACGATTTGGGTACTTGGGGGTCATTGTATGATAAGTTGGATAAGGATGAGGACAATAATGCTGTTGTAAACAGTAAGTCTTTAACAACTGATGCTTCGGGAAATATGATTAGGTCTCCCAAAGATAAAATAGTTGTAGTAGATGGCCTTAATGACTATATCATCGTAGACAAAAAAGAAGTACTTTTAATATATCCGAAATCAAAAGAACAAGATATCAAAAAGGTATTAGGTGCTGTTAAGGATAAATACGGAGATGAGTATGCCTAACAATAATATATGAGCGATAAACTGAACCAAGATAATATTACGCCTACTGAAGAGCCAAAGGAAAGTCAAGAAGCGGTAAAAAAAGATGCAAAAGGACTTTTGGAAAGTTTGCGAAGATTTTTGCGCGAACTATTGGATATTCGTGAGAATACGGATCAGGAAGCTACAAAGGAGGCTATTATTGCCGATATTCCTTTTAAGGGGCACACATCTTGGATTCTGATCTGTTCAATTTTTATTGCATCTATTGGGTTAAACGCAAACTCCACTGCAGTGGTCATTGGAGCGATGTTAATTTCGCCACTAATGGGACCTATTCTTGGTCTGGGAATGTCTTTGGCGATCAATGATATTGATACCTTGAGACGGTCGCTAAAGAATTTTGGGGTTATGGTGGTGCTTAGTGTATTGACCGCTTACCTTTTCTTTGAGTTCTTCCCCATTCAAGATGAGTCATCAGAACTTTTAGCGCGTACCGCACCGGATATTCGTGATGTTCTTATCGCATTTTTTGGTGGTCTTGCCCTGGTAATCGCGCGAGCAAAGAAAGGGACCATAGCTAGTGTTATTTTTGGTGTAGCTATTGCCACGGCTTTGATGCCTCCGCTATGTACAGTTGGCTTTGGTTTGGCCATTGGTAACCCAGGTTATGCACTTGGAGCTATGTATTTGTTTATTATAAACACTATTTTCATAGCCCTTGCTACATTTTTGACCATAAAACTATTGAAGTTTCCAATGGTTCGTTATGTGAATTCCGCCAAAAGAAGGCGTATTGCACGTATTGCTTCGGTGGTTGCTTTATTGGTAATGATTCCTGCAGGATACACGTTCTATAAAGTTTTTCAGGAGTCCATGTTTAAAAAACAGGCTATAGAATTTGTGAGTGCTACCATCGGTAAATATCAGTTTACAAGTGGAGGTAGATATCTTGACAATTTTACGACCATTGAATATAACGAAGGAAAGAATCCTGTAATTGAGCTTGTTAGTATGGGCAATGAAGTCATTCCGGCAAATATCATTGCTTCGTGGAACACCATGCTGAAAGAAGATGAAGATTATAAACGGTTAAGTAATGCCGAGTTACATGTGATACAAGGAGCGCAAAATGAGCAAGGGGACCAGTTGAAATATATTAACGAACTATACGAGTCTCAGAAAAATCAATTATCGAGTAAAGCTGAAAAAATTGCTTTTTTAGAGGCTGAGGTTACCCGTCTTCAGAGAGATGCCTCCAGACAGAAACAAATACCTTTTCAAGATATAAGTGCGGAGGCAAAAGCTAATTACGAAAATCTGGTTTCTCTTCAATATGATAATGCGGTAATCACCGATTTTAATAAAATAGATACACTATCAATTTTTGAAGTAAAGTGGAAAGAAGGTATAAAGCAAAGTAAAATTCTTGCTGAAAACAAAAGGGTTCATGAGTGGCTAAAAGTACGGTTAAAAGACACTACCATTCAGTTAAGGGGCTCTTCTAAATAGAGTTATAAGGGGCCGTGTTTAATTTCGCTCCTCAATATACATTTGCCGCACTTTTTTAAAGAGGTTAGATGAGTATACAAAATCGGTAACGGTCTCGTTATCGGTTTTAAATATTTCTTTATTACTTCCTTCCCAAGCTTTTAATCCATCTTTTAGGAAAAGAATTTTTTCCCCTATTTCCATCACAGAGTTCATGTCATGTGTATTGATAATAGTGGTTATATCATATTCTTCCGTAATCTCTTTAATAAGGTTGTCTATTACAATAGCTGTTTTAGGGTCAAGGCCGGAATTGGGTTCATCACAAAATAGATATTTTGGATTCATAACAATAGCGCGGGCAATAGCAACCCGCTTTTGCATTCCTCCAGAAATTTCGGAAGGGAATTTGTGATGTGCGTCCACGAGGTTAACACGTTTTAGTACAAAATCTGTCCTGTCTTGAATTTCGGATTTGGATTGCTTAGTAAACATCTCTAAGGGAAATTTTACATTACCCTCCACGGTCATGGAGTCGAATAAGGCGCTTCCTTGGAAAACCATACCCATTTCTTGGCGCAAGTCTCTTTTCTGCTCGTTACTAAGGTCTGCATAAACTTGTCCATCATAGCTAATTGTTCCTTCTTCAGGGGTAAAAAGCCCTAACAAGCATTTTAAGAAAACCGTTTTACCGGATCCACTTTGTCCAATAATAAGGTTAGTTTTTCCTTTATGAAAACTGGTTGTAATTCCTTTAAGGATATGGGCTTCGTCAAAAGACTTATGTATGTCGTTTACTTCTATCATTGGCCTAATAAGAGTTGGGTGAGTATATAGTTTGCAACAATAATAACCACACTTGTCCATACAAATGAGGTAGTACTGGCTTTACCTACCTCTAGCGCACCTCCGGTCATGTAGAAGCCATGGTAGGAAGGTACTGTGGCCAAAACAAAAGCAAAGACCAAAGTTTTAAGAAAAGCATAGGTTATGTGAAAGGGTATAAAATCTAATTGCACCCCTTCTATAAAATCTGCGCTGGTGCTAAATCCACCAAAAACAGCTGCCATCCACCCGCCAAAAATACCAACATACATGGCAATTGAAATAATGAAAGGGTACAGGCATAATGCAACGATTTTAGGGAAAACCAGATAGTTGAGTGCATTCACGCCCATAACTTCTAATGCATCTATTTGCTCGGTAACACGCATGGATCCAATACTGGATGTAATATAGGAACCTACCTTCCCTGCCATGATAATAGAGCAGAAAGTAGGTGCGAATTCTAGAATAATGGACTGTCTTGTGGCAAAACCTACTAAACTTTTGGGAATAAGTTCGCTAGTTATATTCAACGCTGTCTGTATGGCAACAACAGCGCCCATGAAAAAAGCAATGAAAATTAAGATGCCCAAGGAGCCGAAGATAAGTTCATCTACTTCTTTCAAAATCAGCGACTTCATAATGCGCCATTTTGTAGGTTTCTTAAAGACCTCTTTTATCATAATGGCATATCTGCCAATCGATGTTAGGTAGTTCATGTGATGAAAATAGGTATATCCTAACAAAAATAACAATAAACGATTTCATTTAACCTGCATTTAAAGTTTAAAAGGGGAATTTATTTACTTTTGCTACCTCAATAAATCTACTATGCACAAGAATTTTTTTATCTTATTTTTTACCTTTTTTGCAATTGCTTTTTTACCATCGAATTCATTTGGCCAACGAAAAGCTAAAGAACAAACTAAAACCCAATTAAAAACTGAGCCTAAATTGGTAGTGGGTATAGTTGTAGATCAAATGAGGTATGATTACCTCACTCGGTTTTGGAACCATTATGGTGATGGCGGGTTTAAACGCTTGGTAAATGAAGGGTTCAATTGTAAAAACAATCATTTTAACTACGCACCTACCAGTACAGGGCCTGGTCATGCATCGGTTTATACTGGAACAACACCGGCGGTACATGGAATAATAGGTAACAATTGGTATGATAAAACAGCAGAAGAAGATGTGTACTGCGCCGGGGATTCTGCATATAACTCAGTTGGTACCACTTCGGAAGCAGGGCAAATGTCGCCCCATAGAATGACGGTTACCACTATAACAGATGAGCTTAGGCTACATACCCAAATGCGTGGTAAAACAATTGCGGTAGCTTTAAAAGATAGAGGAGCCGTACTTCCTGGTGGGCATACGGCAAATGCAGCCTATTGGTTTAGCCATGGTGCATGGGTAACCAGTTCTTTTTATATGGATAAATTACCTAGTTGGGTCGAAAAATTTAATTCGGAGAAATCCTTTGATACCTATAAAAAACCTTGGAAAACCTTAAAGAATAGTAATGATTATGTTGAAAGTGGGCTAGACTACAATACCTACGAAGGTTTGTTTAAAGGAGAGAAGTCTCCGGTTTTTCCTCATGACCTTCCAAAACTTTGGGATGAGAACGGAAAATATGAGATGTTAAAAGCAACTCCTTTTGGTAACTCTATGACTGCGGATTTTGCTATAGCCGCATTAGAGGCAGAGCAGTTAGGAGCAGATGCTATAACGGATTTCTTGGCAGTTAGTTTTTCAAGTACGGATTATGTAGGGCATAAGTTTGGCGTTAACTCAAAAGAAGTTCAAGATACGTATATGCGGTTGGATGAAGATTTAGAGCGCCTTTTTAAAGAACTGGATCGTAAAGTTGGCAAAGGGGAATATACCGTGTTTTTAACGGCAGACCACGCAGCAATTGATGTGCCAGCGTACCTTAAAGATCAAAGAATACCTGCGGATTATGTAGGTTGGGATGCCATGAAAGCCGATTTCTCTCAATTCTTAGAGTTTAATTATGGTACCACGGACATTGTTAAGGATTTTTCAAATGAGCAATATTTCTTGGACCACAAAATTATAGAAAATTTAGATTTAAGTGTTCAGGAGGTACAAGAGACCATTGCCAAAGAGGTCTTGACTTATAAAGGAATTGATAGGGTGTATACGGCGTACCAAATGTGGCAGAATAATTATACCCACGGTATTCCATACATTCTTCAAAATGGATATAATCAAAAACGTTCAGGAGATGTATTGGTAGTATTGTCTCCAGGAACGATTTCATACCCTGAAACAGGTTCCACACATGGTTCTCCACAGATATATGATACCCATGTGCCTTTACTTTTTTATGGTGCCGGAATAAAGCAGGGCAGTACAGTAGAAAAAACTGAAATTGACGATATTGCACCTACCGTGGCATCTTTGCTGGGTATCGCTTTTCCAAGTGGGGCAACAGGAAGCCCTATAGCAAAAGTTTTGGAGTAATTAAAGGGAGAATATGAGTAGTAAGCCTATAGGTGTTTTTGATTCAGGGGTAGGTGGGACTTCCATTTGGAAGGAAATCCAAAAGCTGCTGCCAAATGAGGATACCATTTATTTGGCTGACAGTAAGAATGCGCCGTACGGAGAAAAATCTCAAGAAGAGATTCTTCAACTTAGTATCAAAAATACAGAGTTACTATTGGAGAAGGGGTGTAAGCTCATTGTGGTAGCCTGTAATACGGCAACTACAAATGCTATTAGTAACTTGCGGGCGCAATATAAGGTCCCTTTTATTGGTATTGAACCTGCAATTAAACCCGCTGCATTACAGTCTAAATCTAAGACGGTTGGAGTACTGGCAACAAAGGGGACCTTGGCTAGTAGCCTTTTTCATAGTACATCCGAAAACCATGCCAATGGAATTAAGATTATAGAACAAGAGGGCACGGGTTTGGTTCCGTTAATAGAGAGTGGTAAAGTAGCTACTGAGGAAACTATAAACTTATTGAATACCTATATAAGTCCAATGTTAGAACAAGATATGGATCATCTGGTACTGGGCTGTACTCATTATCCTTATCTAATTCCTACTTTAAAAAGTATTTTACCCGACCATGTGAAAATTATTGATTCAGGTGAAGCAGTTGCACGGCAGGTGAAAGCCGTTTTGGAAAAAAAAGATCTTTTAAATACATCCAATAACTCAGCAATCCATGAATTGTTTACCAATATAAATCCGCAGGTATTAGAGAGTTTTGTCAATGACGTAGAAGCTACCCTTTCTGTTCAAAGATTAGACTTTTAGATAGGTTAAATAGGTGAAAGCGTATTTGTGTTTTTCATCTTGTGGGTGATACTGTTCCGTAGCAAGCTCCCAAATAGTTTCGTCTATTTCCGGAAAAAAAGTATCGGCATCTTCAAAAGTGCCATGTACACGGGTAATTTCAAGTTTATTGGCGTATTCCATGCCTAACTTGTAAATTTCTCCACCTCCAATTATATAGGACAAAGGTTCATCTTTAACCAGTTCTAAGGCCTCGTTTAATGAATGTACTACAACGCAAACGTCATAATCAACGGTATAATCCTTATCTCGCGTTATAATAACATGTTTACGGTTGGGCAAAGGTTTAGGGAAGCTTTCGTATGTTTTTCTACCCATTATTATGGTATGGCCAGATGTGAGGCTTTTAAACCTCTTAAAATCATCCGGAAGGTACCATAAGAGATCGTTGTCTTTTCCTAGAGCATCGTTTTCGGCAGCTGCCGCTATCATAGCTACGGTGTTCATGGTTCTATTTTTTTGTTGATTTTGGATAGGGGAAAATCGGTCTCTATTTCTTTTTGTATTTCGGCAATACGTTTCTTTTGTTTTGCTACCAGTTTTTCACGTTGGGAGCGTTCCCATTCCTTTCCCATGAATTTTTGAGTTACAAAAACGTTGAAGGCATGTATAATAAAAAGAAAGGCCCAAAAGGTAATACCCCAAATGAACCAGTCATACGTATTACCATATTTTAAAATCTTATTAACCAGAATTAGGAAAACACTACCAATAAGAAAGATTACAAAGTGTGTGAATAACCTTTTCTTTTGTTTGATACGGGTTTGAGCGTTCTCGAGCATTTCATGTTGCTCAAGGTCTACTTCAGAGCGGTTTTTGTTTTTAGAGAACATACGAATCGTTACCTTTAGAGTACAAAGATAAGGCAATTGCCGACACAGAAAATATCATATGAAAAATACCAGAAAACACTTTCCTGTTTTAAGTCAGTATATCTATGCGAACACTGCATCGGCAGGATTGCTTAATGATGATTTAATGGAGTGGCGTCAAGAGCATGACTTGGATTACCTGATCGGCGGCAGTAACTTTAGGAATAAAGCTGTGACTAAATTAATTCCCGAAACACGTGAGGCGGTGGCAAATTTCTTTGCTGCAAAAAAAGAAAACACGGCGTTGGTTCAAAACTTTACATTGGGCCTAAATATGTTGTTGGATGGTTTGGATAAGAGCCATAAGGTTTTATTGATCAAGGATGATTATCCGTCTTTAAACTGGCCGTTTGAATATAGAGGTTTTGACACCCATTATGTAGTGTTGGATGCGAATCTGGAGGGAAGCATTAGAAATAAAATTCAAGAAGAAAAAATATCTATTTTGGCTTTGAGTGTGGTGCAATGGACTAACGGCATTAAAATAAGTATGAATTTTCTTACGGAGATAAAAAATAAATTTCCTAACTTGAAGATTATAGCAGATGGTACTCAGTTTTGTGGTACCACTAATTTTAATTTTGAGAATTCACCTTTGGATGTTCTTGGGGCAAGTGCCTACAAATGGTTGCTGTCCGGTTATGGAAACGGGTTTATGTTATTTAAGGATGGGCTAGCGGAAATGTTTCCCGTTAAGACCATAGGTTACAGTGCATCGGGACATGATATTGATGCGCGGGATAGAATACCTTTTGCTAATCGATTTGAGCCTGGTCACTTGGACACGTTGAATTTTGGGAGTTTAAAATTTTCTTTGGAATATTTAAGTAGTTTAGGGAAAACAACTATTGAAAATCAGCTGAAACTTCTCTCAATAAAAGCAAAAGAAGAGTTTGGGCGGTTGGGATTATTGTCCAAGGTTGTACTAGAGAGAGATGACCATAGTACCATATTTAATATCAATGGAGATAGCGCTCTATTTCAAAAATTAACGGAGAACGGAGTCATCTGTTCGCAACGTGGAGAAGGCATAAGGTTAAGTTTTCATTTTTATAATAGTGAAGAGGATATTGATAAGGTTGTAAAAATCATAGAAACAGCTACATAGCACTTTGTAATGTAGAAATTAAAATTGCTTTTTTTGCATCTACACACCATTTGTTATGTAAATATTGCGAAAATGATAAAAATGCGTTAATCATTGTATATGAGCATTTTAATATATTAGTTTTACCCCCGATTTCGAAACAAAAAAATCAATTTAAAATAATACATACATGGCAATTTCAAAACAGTATCTAAAGACAAAACCCGTTTGTAAAGTTACTTTTACCGTTCCAGCGGAAGAGGCTACAAAAGTAGCTGTAGTTGGTGATTTCAATAACTGGAAAGCTAGCAAAGCAAGTGCATTGAAAAAATTGAAAAATGGAAATTTCAAAGGCACTTTAGAACTTCCTAAAGAAGCTTCTTTTGAGTTCAAATATATAATTGATGGAAACTACGTAAACGAAGCAGAAGCTGATCGTTACCAGTGGAACGATTATGCAGGTGGCGAAAATGCCGTTCTGGATCTATAGTTTTTTTCGTTAGAAAAATAATTAAAGCCGGAACATTATTATATGCTCCGGCTTTTTAATTTTAAGTCAACATCCACATCACTTATTGAAAAATGAAAGTATGTGGTGCTTGCCCTATTTTTATTTTTCCACGGTTACGCCTTTCCAAAAAGCAACATAACCTTTTATGCTTTTTGCGAGTGGACTAACCTCTGGGTAATACCAGGCTGCGTCCGGATTTTGCTTACCGTCTACTTCTAATGTGTAGTAATGGGCTTGTCCTTTCCATGGGCAAGTAGTATGTGTTTCACTGGTTTTAAAATAGTCTTTTTTAATACTTTCCGCTGGAAAATAGTGATTGTTTTCAACAACAACGGTTTCATTGCTCTCCGCTATTATCGTATCGTTCCAAATTGCTTTCATAGTACTACATATTTTTACCATTTGTTAGATGGTAGGTTCGTAATGGCATTATGATGAGAAGGAAGTTGCTATTGTTTTGTAAGAACAAAATTCTTGTAATGTTTTTCAGTATCACAAAACTCAGTTTCTATTTTTAGGCCGGATTTTTCAGCCAGCCAAGCAACAACTTTATCATCATATTTTTGAGAAATTTCGGTGTGTACCGTTTCCCATTGCTCAAAATTAATTAGTACGTCTAGCTTTGCAATACTTACAGTTTGTGCTTCTTTAGCCACTAAGTAGCTCTTTGCAGTCCCTGTTTCTGGGTCATACACTTCCCAATGTAGAAATTTATCTAAATCAAAATTTCCGTCTAGTTCTTTGTTGATACGAGATAGGACATTTTTGTTGAATGCCGCTGTAATTCCGTTTTGATCATTATAGGCATCCAATACGGTTTGTGGGTTTTTCTTCATATCAAAACCAATGAACAGTAAGTCTTCCTTTTCCATAAGCTGTTGTACACTTTTTAGAAAAACTATGGCTTGCTCATGAAGAAGGTTCCCAATATTTGAGCCCAAGAACAAAATCACTTTTTTAGTGCCGTTTTCAGCATTTATTTTTTTTAAAGCTTCAAAATAAGTTCCTTGTTGAGGTTCTACTTTAACGTTGGGAAGTTCATTTTGTAATGAGTCTTCTAGACCGTTAAGTACGTTTTGACTAATATCTATTGGCTGATACTTAAAATCAAAACCATTTTCCGAAAGGTGTTTTAATAGAATTTTAGTCTTTTTGCCATCTCCGGCACCTAATTCTATAAGCTTGAATTTTGGGTTTCCTGACGCAAACAAGTTGGCAATCTCTGTAGTATGATTTTTTAAAATGTCGTATTCCTTGCGAGTGAGATAATACTCGGGCATGTTCATTATATCTTGAAACAGCTTGTCGCCTTTTTCGTCATAGAAATATTTGGACGACAAATGTTTTGGAAAAGTGGTTAGACCAGTAAAAACGTCTTCTTCAAATTGGGTTTCGAAAAGCACTTCGGTTGGTTTTTGCATGATGTTTAAGTCGAGATTTTTTTAGAAACTATACCTGTGTGGTGAAATTTATTTAACTAATCGAAAGCCTGTGTACTGCCATCTTAGATCGGTCTGGAAAAAGTTGCGATAGGTGGGTCTGGTGTGGCGCATTGGTGTAGCAACGGAACCTCCTCGTAAAACTTTTTGGTTCACCATAAACTTACCGTTGTATTCGCCTAGCGCACCATCTGCTTTTGTGTAGTTAGGGTAGGGTAAATAGGCACTTTCTGTCCATTCCCAACGCTTGCCCCAAGTGAAGCGGTTTTGCGCGGCTTCCCACTCAAACTCCGTGGGTAGGCGGCATTCTTTCCATTGGGCAAATGCAAATGCTTCAAAATATGAAATATGTGTTACAGGGGCTTCAAGTGAGATTGTTTGAAGTCCGTTTAATGTGTAGTTGTACCAAACATCATCTATTAAATGCCAATAAAGCGGTGCGGAAATCTCATTTTGATTTACCCAATCCCAGCCTGCGGCATGCCAAAGATCAAATTTTTGATAGCCTCCAGCCTCAATAAATTCAATATACTCTTGGTTGGAAACTAAATTGTTCGATATTTCAAACGGATGTAAGTATACCTTGTGTCTGCTTAATTCATTGTCATAACAGAAAGCATCCGAGTTGTGTCCTATTTCATAAATTCCTTCCGCTATAGAAATCCATTCTTGAGCTGTATTTTCTAGAGGGTGTTCCTTAAAACTATCGGAATAGGAGGGGAGTAACGGATTGTTGCCTAGTATATATTTAATATCTGTGAGCAGCAATTCTTGATGCTGTTTTTCATGATGAATGCCTATTTCCAATAAGTCATATAACTCTTTATTTTGGGAGATAGTAAAAAGATTTTTCATAGCCTCGGTCACATATGCACGGTAAGTGTATACGCTGTCTACCGAAGGACGAGATAGATTGCCACGATCGGAACGGACAACTCTTTTTCCAACAGTTTCGTAGTAGCTATTAAAGACAAAAGAAAAGTCTTCATCAAAAACTTTATAACCACTATCATGTGGTTTTAAAATGAATTCTTCAAAAAACCATGAGGTATGACCTAAGTGCCACTTTGGAGGTGATACGTCAACAATTGGCTGTACCACATAATCTTCAATTTCTAAAGGCCTGCAAATGTTTTCAGTATGTTCTCGGGTCTCTAGAAAAAAATCTAAAAGGGAATCGGTCAATGTCATAGCAATTCTATTATCCTATAAATATAAGGATTATAGAAAGCATGAAATGGACTCAATAGTAATTTTAGTGAACTCTAAATAGCTACGACACCTTTTATGTGGGGATGCGGATTATAATCCTCTAAGGTGAAATCTTCAAAATTAAAGTCGAAAATATCCTTGATTTCTGGATTGATAACCATTTTAGGTAGTGGTCGTGGTTCGCGACTCAATTGCAATTCTACCTGCTCCATGTGGTTGTTGTAGATATGGGCATCACCAAAAGTGTGAATGAACTCCCCGGCCTGGTATCCACAGACTTGTGCCATCATCATGGTAAATAAGGCGTATGACGCTATGTTGAAGGGTACGCCTAAAAAGATATCTGCACTACGTTGGTACAGCTGGCATGAAAGCTTTCCATCCGCGACATAAAATTGAAAAAATGCATGACAGGGAGGGAGTGCCGCTTTTCCGTTAGCTACGTTTTCAGAGAATGATTTTGAAGTATCCGGCATAACACTTGGGTTCCATGCGGAAACCAACATACGTCTGCTGTTAGGATTATTTTTTAAAGATTGAATAACATCTTTAATCTGATCTATCTCGTCATTGTTCCAATTGCGCCATTGATGACCGTAAACAGGACCTAAATCACCATTTTCATCTGCCCATTCATTCCAGATACGCACGCCGTTTTCTTGAAGGTATTTAATATTTGTATCTCCCTTCAAGAACCAAAGCAACTCATAAACAATAGACTTCAGGTGTAATTTTTTAGTAGTAACCATGGGAAAACCTTCGCTAAGGTCAAAGCGCATTTGATGTCCAAAAACGCTCAATGTTCCTGTTCCTGTGCGGTCTCCTTTTTGATTACCGTTTTCGAGTACGTGCTTTAGTAAATCGTGGTATTGTTTCATAGTAGCGTAAAGATAATGGGTAATGGAAAAAGGTGAAGGAATTACTACTCTGAGTTATTAGTAATTTATTAACCGAAATTTTTTCGCTGGAAAATCAAATCCAGGGTTACCCCAAAATCATACCTGCAATGGTTGCAGATAATAAAGAAGCGATAGAGCCACCTAAAACCGCTTTAAGCCCAAATTCTGAAAGTGTCTTGCGCTGACCTGGAGCCAAGGAGCCTATGCCGCCAATTTGAATTCCTATGGAAGCGAAATTTGCAAATCCGCAGAGCATATAAGTGGCCATAATAACAGATTTGTTATAAGTAAGGTTAGCGCCTCTGCTTAAATCTTTAAGCTCGGCCAGTTGTTTGTAGCCAATAAATTCGCTTGCTGCTAGCTTTATGCCCAATAATTGCCCCATGAACATAACGTCTTCTTTTGCAACGCCTATCAACCACATGAGGGGAGCAAATATGGTCCCGAGAATGGCTTCTAGAGAGAATTTTTTATAAGCTGTATTTTCTACTATCCAATCATTCAAATTCGTCAGGTCTCCTGCATATCCTAAAATACCATTGACCATGGCGATCATAGCCACGAAAACCAAAAGCATGGCACCGACGTTGACAGCTAACTTTAAACCCTCTGTTGTTCCGTTAGCTATGGCGTCTAGCATATTTGAACCGATTTTTTCCGTTGAAACTTCAATATCGGTATTAACGACTTCCGTTTGTGGATGCAATATTTTTGAGATTACGATAGCTCCTGGTGCTGCCATGACCGAAGCGGCTAGTAAGTGCTTCGCAAAAACCAATTGCAGCATTTTGTCCTCACCACCTAAAAAGCCAATGTAAGCGGCTAAAACAGCGCCGGCAACGGTAGCCATACCACCGATCATTACCAGAAGTATTTCCGAACGGTTCATTTTTTCCAAATACGCCTTGATCAATAACGGCGCTTCGGTTTGACCTAAAAAGATGTTTCCGGCAACGGAGAGACTTTCGGCTCCAGATATACCCAATGTTTTAGAAAGCATCCACGCCAATGCCCTAACCACTTTCTGGATTACTCCTAAATAGAATAACAATGAGGTAAGTGCGGAAAAGAATATAATGGTAGGTAATACCTGAAATGCAAAAATGTAGCCGAATGTATTGGTGTCGACAACTAAACCTTCAAAAAGGAATTTGCTACCCGCACGGGTGAATCCTAAAATACTGATAAAAACTTCACCAATGGACTCAAACCCCTTTTGTATAAAAGGTACTTTTAAGACTCCTATAGCAATGAAAAGTTGTAGCGTTAGACCTATGCCAACTGTTTTCCAGTTTATGGCCTTTCTATTCGAGCTGAATAAAAATGAAATAATCAATAGTACTGCCATTCCTAAAACACCTCTGCCTAAACTGTTCAGGCTAAAGCCTGCGTTAGGTTTGATGCCATTCTCACCTTCTGAAACAACATCATTAAGCAAAATTGTTTCGGAGACATCGGGGATAGCTGTGGCAATACTATCTTGTGCTATGGATGGAAAAATAAAAAATAAGGCAAGCAGAACAATCCAAGGGTTGATTTTCATAAGGTACTTGCTTGTTTATCAGTTTCTTTTTGAGATCTCGTCTCGTAACTTCGCCGCTTTTTCGTAATCTTCATTGGCCACGGCTTGATCAAGTTCTTTATGAAGCTCATCAATTGAAAGTTCTGTATAGCCATCGGTTGCACCGGATTCAATTTCAACGGTTTCGCCTTCCTGTAGAATTTCGTCAACCACAATACTGTCGTCCGTTTCTTCTTTTTCTTTATCTTTTGAAGAGAATTTTAGGAAGATTCCCGCTTTGTCCAAAATGGTCTTATACGTAAAAATAGGTGCATTAAAACGAAGTGCTAAAGCAATGGCATCACTTGTTCTTGCATCTATAATTTCTTCAATCTTATCACGCTCACAAATAATGCTCGAGTAAAAAACACCGTCTACTAACTTGTGAATAATGACCTGTTTGATGACAATATCAAAGCGGTCTGAGAAGTTTTTGAACAAATCGTGAGTCAAAGGTCTGGGTGGTTTTATTTCTTTCTCAAGAGCAATCGCAATGGACTGCGCTTCAAAAGCACCAATGACAATGGGTAGTTTGCGATCGCCTTCCACTTCATTTAAAATAAGGGCATAAGCCCCATTCTGTGTTTGGCTATAGGAAATACCTTTTATTTTTAACCTTACTAAGCTCATAGATTCATTAAAATAAAAAAGACTGTTTAAATACGGGCGTACCATGCATTTAAACAGCCCTTTAATGAGCGCAAATTAACAAAAATTAAGCGTTCTGAGCTTTAAATTCCTTTAATTTTTCGATGAGTTTTGGTACTACTTCAAAGGCATCGCCCACAATTCCGTAGTCTGCGGCTTTAAAAAATGGTGCTTCAGGGTCTGAGTTGATAACAACTTTGGTTTTAGAAGCACTCACTCCTGCTAAATGCTGAATAGCTCCAGAAATACCAATAGCAATGTAAAGATTGGATGCAACAGGTTTACCGGTTTGACCAACATGCTCGCCGTGTGGTCTCCATCCCATATCTGAAACGGGCTTGGAACAAGCTGTTGCCGCTCCAAGAACTTCAGCAAGATGTTCTATCATTCCCCAGTTCTCAGGACCTTTAAGTCCTCTTCCTCCGGATACTACAATATCCGCATCTGCAATACTAACCTGACCGGCGACCTTATCTATTTCAATGGATTTAACTGCAAAATCGGTATCATTTAATTCTGCATTGAACGTTTCTACTGCTGCAGTGGTTTGATTTTCTTTCACGCCAAAAGCGTTATTGGAGACACCTATTATCTTGGTTTCTGTAGTGATTTCCGTATGGGCAAAGCCTTTGTTACTGAAAGCAGTACGTTTTACCGTAAAGGGTGAAGTACTCTCTGGTGCGGCAACAACGTTGGGAACATAACCCGCTTTTAATTTTGCCGCTAGAATTGGTGCTAGGAATTTACTGTTGGTGCTAGAGCTTACTATAATTACTTGGGTGCTCTCGCTTTTTGCGGCTTGCTCTATGCTGTTGGCGTAAGCTAAGGCATTGAACGTAGCTAACTTGTCATCAGTTACATTTAATACTTTAGAAACTCCGTAAGCTCCCAATTCATCATTATTTTCGGTATTAAAAGAAATTGCCGTTACCGACGAACCTAATTGGTCTGCTACAGCCTTGGCGTATGATGCCACTTCAAAAGCACTCTTTTTGAATTTTCCGTTTTCGGATTCTGTATATACTAATACTGACATTGTGTATTGTTTTATTTTGTTGAGATAATCTTTGCTATTTGAGTTAATTTCCAATGTTTTTTTGGTCTATTGGAACAATCTAATGAGATTGGAAATCTGTATAGCACTTATATTACTTTGGCTTCATTATGAAGTAAGTCTACTAGCTCATCTGCAGAATTAACCAACTTAACGGCACCTTTGGCTACGGGCTTATCAAATTTGGCATCCTTGGTTGCAACTGTAGCATCAATGGGCTCTACTACGTTAAGCGTCTTTTTTCGGGCCATCATAATACCACGCATGTTAGGTATTTTTAAATCGCTCTCTTGTACGAGTCCTTTTTGCCCGCCAATAACTAGAGGTAATGATGTTTGTACCGTTTCTTTTCCGCCGTCTATTTCTCTTATAGCGGTGGCTGTAGCCCCTTCAACTTCAAGGCTAATACAACTGTTTACAAAGTTCATCCCTAAAAGTGTGGCTAAAATACCAGGTACCATCCCTCCGTTATAATCAATACTTTCCCTTCCGGCTACAACAAGGTCGTAGGCTCCGTCCTTAATAATATTTGCCAATTGTTCAGCAACAAAAAATCCATCAGTAGGTGCAGCATTGACTCTAATGGCTTCATCGGCACCTATGGCCAATGCTTTACGCATTGTTGGTTCTACACTAGCTTCGCCAACCGTGGCAATATGTACTGTAGCGCCTTGTTTTTCCTTGAACCACATGGCACGTGTTAAACCAAACTCATCATTAGGGTTGATTACGAACTGTACACCATTGGTATCAAATTTTGTATCACCATCCGTAAAGTTAATTTTGGAGGTCGTATCAGGAACGTTACTTATGCAAACTAATATTTTCATGTCTATAAAGCTGTTTATAATCCACACGAAGATATGTAAACTTTTTCAAAAATACTATGCATGCATAGTATTTTTTATAACTTTTTTTGATTCTGAGAGCCCTTTATTTGATATATATTTTCCTATTTTTGCTTGCGTTTTTAACGTTCATAACAAAAAGATACTCCATATAATATGAAGACATTACAATTTAGGGAAGCCATTGTCGAGGCGATGTCGGAAGAAATGAGAAAAGACGAGTCAGTTTACCTGATGGGTGAGGAAGTGGCCGAGTACAATGGCGCTTACAAAGCTTCTAAAGGAATGCTAGATGAGTTTGGCGCTAAACGCGTTATAGATACACCTATTGCCGAGCTTGGTTTTGCTGGTATTGGCGTTGGTTCTACTATGACCGGTTGCCGTCCTATAATAGAGTTCATGACTTTTAACTTTGCTTTAGTGGGTATCGATCAGATCATCAACAATGCGGCTAAGATTCGTCAAATGTCCGGTGGTCAATTCCCATGTCCTATCGTTTTTAGAGGACCTACTGGTTCGGCCGGTCAATTGGCAGCTACGCATTCACAGGCTTTTGAAAGCTGGTATGCTAACTGTCCAGGTCTAAAAGTGATTGTGCCATCTAACCCTGCAGACGCAAAAGGATTGTTGAAATCTGCAATCCGTGATGATGATCCGGTTATTTTCATGGAATCTGAGCAGATGTACGGTGATAAAGGTGAAGTTCCGGAAGGGGAATATACTATTCCGATAGGCGTTGCCGATATTAGAAGAGAAGGTACTGACGTTACTGTCGTATCTTTTGGGAAAATAATTAAAGAGGCAGATAAGGCGGCAGATGAACTTCAAAAAGAAGGGATTAGCTGTGAAATCATTGACTTGCGTACTGTAAAGCCGTTGGATTATGATGCTATCTTAAAATCAGTGAAGAAAACAAACCGTTTGGTTATTTTAGAAGAAGCTTGGCCTTTTGGTAACGTAGCGACAGAAATAACCTTTCATATACAGTCTAATGCTTTTGATTACCTAGATGCGCCCATAGAGAAGATAAATACTGCAGATACACCTGCTCCGTATTCTCCTGTATTGCTAGCAGAGTGGTTGCCAAATCATACAGATGTGGTAAATGCTGTTAAGAAAGTGTTATACAAATAGATATAATAAATTTGTAAAGGTACTTTTGCTTCGCCGACTTAGTGTTGGCGAAGCATTTTTTTTTAACGGTTCGGTTTTGAATTTTTTAGCATGGATTCAGGCTTTTGTGAAAGAAATATGATAGCGTTTTAATTTTTTGAATAAAAACAAACCTGGATTTACAATATAATCTCTTCTGGTACATTATTTGTTTATAAAGTACAGAGAAAATTTCTTCAATGAAAAACCTTCTATTATGTGTGTTGCTGCTTTTTTCTTTTCTTGCCGGTGCGCAAACAAAAGTTGGCGGTATAGTTGTAGACGAAGATAACCAGCCGGTAGCTTTCGCCAATATTATTTTTAAAGGTTCGTACGAGGGGACGATCACAGATGACAATGGTAATTTTTACATGGAGTCCGATGATACTCATGATACCCTTGTTATATCTTTTATCGGTTACGAGAATGTAGAGGTGCCACTTACCTCTAAAGTGACCTATAAGATGAATGTGATCATGAAAGAGTCTTCACAACAATTAGATGAAGTTGTGCTTGTTGGGGGAAAACAACCTAAGAAAAATAACCCTGCCATAGACATTTTGCGAAAAATTTGGGCAAAGAAGCGGGAGAACGGTCTGAGCAAGTTTGATCAATATGCCTTTGAGAAGTATGAAAAGGTAGAGTTTGACCTCAATACTATTGATAGTGCCTTAATGAAAAAGAAGATTTTTAAAGGATTAGAGTTTGTCTTTAAAGATTTAGATACTTCCCGCATAACAGGCAAAACCTACCTGCCGATATTTTTGAACGAAACTTTCTCTAAAGTCTATGGAGATAATCGTCTTGATCAAGAAAAAGAAGACATCTTAGGAAATAAAAACTCAGGTTTTGATAACAACCAGGCTATCATAGCTTTTGTTGCCGATCTCTATCAAGAGTATGATATATATGATAATTACTTAAAATTCTTTGATAAAAGTTTCACAAGTCCTTTGTCAAGAACAGGTGTTGATGTTTATAATTACGCGTTACGAGACAGTGCTTTTATAGAGGATAAGTGGTGTTACAATATTGTCTATTATCCAAGAAGAAAGAACGAACTTACCTTTAAGGGAGATTTCTGGGTGAACGATAGTACGTACGCTGTAAAGAACATTAATCTTGAGGTTACCAAAAGCGCCAACATCAACTGGGTTAAGGAAATCTATATTGAACAGGATTTTGAAGTCGTTAACGATTCGGTATTTCTTCTAAAGAGGGATTATATGATGAGCGATTTCAGCTTTCAGAAAAAAGAAGAGTCAAGGGGTATGTATGGAAAACGTACCACCGTTTTTGATAACTACGAGTTCGATAAGAAGAAACCCAAAGAATTTTATAAAGTTGAGAGTAACCCTTATGACCCAACAGTTTTAAACAGGGATAGTACCTTTTGGGAAAACAATAGACTTGAATCCTTGAATAAGGACGAAAAAGGAATCTATCAGTTATTGGATACCTTAAAGACTGTTCCCAAATTTAAATCATACTACAATCTGGTCAGTATCCTGGGAAGCGGTTATGTGGAAATAGATAAATGGAATATGGATATCGGTTCTGTTTACGATGTTTTTGGTTACAACCAAGCAGAAGGACCACGTGTGCGTTTAGGGGCTCGTTCCTATTTTGGCGAAAATGACCTATGGCGAGTAGAGGGGTATGCCGCTTATGGTTTTGAAGATCATAAATTAAAGCATGGTGTATCCGGTAAGTTATTGTTGGATAGAAAAAACCGACTTATAATTTCAGGAGGTAATAGACGGGATATTGAACAGCTAGGGGTGAGTTTAACGGCTACCAATGATGTGCTCGGCAGAAGTATTGCTTCCTCATCTTTAGTAACGGTAGGGGCCAATAATAGGCTTACCAATATCAACCTAAGTACCTTTAATATAGAAATAGAACCTGTAACTAACCTCAGGTTTGGCGTTGGAGGGGCTTTTAGGACCTTGAGTTCTGCGTTACCAGATGATTTTAGCCTAGATTATGTTGATCCGGAATCGCCAACAGGGGTGTCTTCGGAAATCCGTCAATTTGATTTTAATGCCTTATTAATTTATACTCCAGGAAAAAGAACCATTGGTTATGGTGTGGAACGTAAAGGTATGAACGATGACTATAGTACCTTATTGTTAAGTTATACAAAGGGGGTAGATGTGGTTTTTGATAGTGATTTTAGTTACAGTAAATTACAGTTTTCATATAGCCAGCCATGGCAAATTGGGGGCTTTGGTAGGTTGTTCTCAACTTTGGAAATGGGAAAAACCTTTAATGATGTACCCCTAGGTCTGTTGAATGTTGTGCCAGGTAACCAAACCTTCTTTTCTAATTACGGGACTTTTCCTAATCTTGATTTTTATGAATTTGTTACGGATACGTATGTCGCGTTGCACCTTCAGCATAATTTCAATGGTCGCCTTTTTTCTAGGGTGCCCTTATTGAGAAAACTAAATTTGCGTGAAATTATTGGACTTAGAGGGGTTTGGGGAGATTTATCCGATGAGAATATAGCCTTAAGTGCACCTGCTACGGTAAATACACCCTTGCAAGCACCCTCGGATAAAATTTACTACGAGTATTCGTTCGGTATTGGAAACATCTTTAAGATTCTTAGAATAGACTTTAATTTTAGGGGTAACTATTTAGATGCTCCAGATGCCCGTCCTTTCAGTGTTACCGGAACATTTGGTTTTGACTTCTAGTAGGATGTTTTTTTGTAGTTCATTCGTTTAGAATTGTTTAGGATTTGTTGTGAATAAATTCATTATTTACATCATGAAGGTCTTAAGAATTTAAGAATTCTAATTATTACAGAAAAGCCTGATGTTTTTTCGAAATTTGGGGTTTGGCACGTATGCAATTTTGTACCTTCGCAGCTGTAAAATAAACCTAAAAAATGGGAAAAAAAGCAAACATAACTTTTGACGTTTTAATTGAGATTCCAAAAGGAAGTAGAAATAAATACGAATACGATTTTACATTGAATAAGATACGTTTTGATCGTATGCTTTTCTCATCTATGATGTATCCTGGAGACTACGGTTTCATTCCTGAAACTTTGGCTTTGGATAAAGATCCACTAGATGTCTTGGTAATGGGTACGGAGCCAACCTATCCTATGGTGGTTATGGAAGTTAAGCCAATTGGTGTTTTCCATATGACCGATGAGAAGGGACCTGATGAGAAAATTATCTGTGTTCCTGTATCGGACCCTATTTGGAGCAATAATAATGATATAAGTGATTTAAATCCGCATCGTTTAAAAGAAATTGAGCATTTCTTCCAGGTATATAAAGATTTGGAAGAGAAGAAAGTTGATACCGGTGGGTGGGGCGATGCCGAAGAGGCCGTTCAAATCTATCACGAATGTGTTCAACGTTATGATGAAAGTGATTTGAAGAAGAAACGCACTTTTACGATATAAATAATTATCACCTTATTAAAAGCCTTTTTTAGCAATAAAAAAGGCTTTTTTTTATAAGATCAATTTCATTACTTTAGTTGACATTAGAAATCTTAAATATCAACTCGAATGGAATTAGTAGTGAAATTTTTGCCAGTATTTGGAATATTGGCGCTAGTGTTCGTTTTCGTCAAAAATGTATGGGTGAGCAAACAGGACGAAGGTGACGCCAAAATGGCACGGATAGCAAAGAACATTGCAGATGGAGCAATGTCTTTCTTGAAAGCCGAGTACAAAATCCTTGCAATTTTTGTGTTGGCCGTTGCAGTGCTCCTTTACTTTAAAGGAAGCAATGAGGTAGGCTCTAACGGAATGGTTGCCCTATCTTTTATCGTAGGAGCCATATGTTCTGCGTTGGCCGGTTTTATTGGCATGAAAGTAGCAACTAAGGCCAATGTAAGAACAACACAGGCTGCGCGTACATCTTTGGGTAAAGCACTTGAGGTTGCTTTTGCCGGAGGAGCTGTGATGGGACTTGGTGTTGTTGGTTTGGGTGTTTTGGGGCTAAGTGGTCTTTTTATGTTATACCAAGGCATGTGGCCCGGCGCGGATAATTTAGGATTGGTATTGAATGTACTCTCCGGATTTTCTTTAGGAGCTTCTTCTATTGCACTTTTTGCACGTGTAGGAGGTGGTATTTATACGAAAGCAGCAGATGTTGGTGCGGATTTGGTAGGTAAGGTTGAGGCTGGTATTCCAGAAGATCACCCGTTGAATCCTGCTACTATTGCAGATAATGTTGGTGATAATGTGGGGGATGTTGCCGGTATGGGAGCAGATTTGTTCGAATCATATGTAGGTTCAATTATCGGAACCATGGTTTTAGGTGCTTTTATTATTACTCCGGATTTTGGAGGAATGGGGGCCGTGTATTTACCGTTAGTTCTTGCTGCGGTGGGAATTATCATGTCAATTATCGGAACCTTCTTTGTGAAAGTAAAGGATGGCGGAAACCCGCAAACGGCATTGAATATTGGCGAATTTGGTTCTGCGGGCCTTATGGTAATTGCTTCTTATTTTATAATTAATGCTTTAATTCCTGAGAGTGTAGAAGGTCTTCCAATGGGGGCAATGGGTATATTCATTGCAACTATTGCCGGCTTGGTAGCTGGTTTGGGTGTGGGTAAGATTACGGAATATTACACGGGCACCGGAACAAAACCGGTAAATTCCATTGTAAAACAATCGGAAACAGGTGCGGCAACCAATATTATTGCCGGTTTGGGTGTAGGTATGATGTCTACTATGATTCCTATTATCTTAATAGCCTCTGCAATTTTGGTATCACATCATTTTGCTGGTTTATATGGTATTGCAATCGCTGCTGTGGGTATGTTGGCGAATACCGGAATCCAATTGGCGGTAGATGCTTACGGACCTATTTCCGATAATGCGGGAGGTATTGCAGAGATGGCAGAATTGCCTGCTGAGGTTAGGGAGCGAACGGATAAATTGGATGCGGTTGGTAATACTACAGCGGCAATTGGTAAGGGTTTTGCTATTGCTTCTGCGGCGCTGACGGCTTTGGCTCTTTTTTCCGCTTTTATGAAGGTGGCTAATGTAACCTCTATTGATGTTTCTCAGCCTAAGATTATGGCTGGACTTTTAGTCGGAGGTATGCTTCCTTTTGTGTTTTCGGCATTGTCCATGAACGCTGTGGGTCGTGCTGCTATGGCTATGATTGAAGAGGTAAGACGTCAATTCAGGGATATTCCTCAGTTAAAAGCGGCTTTGCAGGTTATGCGAGAAGTAGATGCAGATATGTCTAAGGCAACGCCTGAGCAGCGAGCCATTTTTGATGCCGCTGATGGATATGCAGAATATGATAAATGTGTGGATATTTCTACAAAAGCATCTATTAAAGAAATGGTGTTACCAGGTTTGCTGGCTATTGCTGTACCTGTGGCAGTAGGTTTTATTGGTGGTGCAGAGATGTTAGGTGGTCTTTTGGCTGGTGTAACTACCTGTGGCGTGTTAATGGCAATCTTTCAATCTAATGCCGGTGGTGCGTGGGATAACGCTAAAAAAATGATAGAATCAGATGGTCGTAAAGGTACGGATGCGCATAAAGCAGCCGTTGTGGGCGATACTGTTGGTGATCCTTTTAAAGATACGTCAGGCCCTTCGTTAAACATTCTTTTAAAATTAATGTCCGTAGTGGCATTGGTTATTGCGCCAAGTATTGCAATGAATACAACGGGTTTGGCTGAAATTGAAAAGAATAACGAAATTAAAATTGAGATGAATGCCTTTGATGCGGATATGGCCGAGGGAACAATTGCTTATACTACCGTTGTAAACGGAGAGAAATTGGTTCAAGAAAAGGTTTTCAAAGGAACCGAATCCGATGTAAAGGACCAACTGATGGCTTTTGAAAAAGGTGTGCAGTTGAATAAAGGTAAAGAAACCGAAATCACCATTGAAAAAATTGATATTAAAAAATAGCTAATTCAATTTTACGTGGGAAAAGGGACTGTAAAACAGTCCCTTTATTTATGATTTCTAGTGAAGTTTAAAGTTGATGGGAATGCTAAAAGGAACCCGCACAGGTGTACCTCTTTGCTTACCAGGTTTCATTTGTGGAAGCTTATCAATAATTCTCTTGGCTTCTTTTTCAAGACTCTTGTCCGGTCCTCTTAATTGAACACTTCCAATGCTTCCATCTTTCTGAATAACGAACATGATATTCACTCTGCCTTGAATGCCCATTTCTTGCGCAGGTTCAGGATATCTAAAGTTCTTGGCAATGTGTTTGTTCATCATTTTTTGAAAACAAGCTCTTTTGTTTTTTTCATTTTCGCATCCAGGGAAAACGGGTACATCTTCAATAACCATAAATGACATTTCTTCAGGTTCATCCGTTTCCAAAACCTCAATATCGGACACTTCTAAAATTTCTTCGTTTTGATCGGTCTCGGTAGATTCAAATACATCTTCAATTTCCTCGTCCTCATCATCGATCACTTCAATAATTGGTGGCGCCTGAATCTGTTTTGGTGGAGGTGGTGTTTTAAATTCAACTAAAATAGGGAGCTCTTCGGTGAGTTCGTCCTCAATGTTCATTGAGATATCGTAATCATAGGTACTGTCATACGTTTTCCATTCAAATGCAGCAAGTGTCAGCATGAGAACAAATAGCAGTCCAAACAGAAAATAAATAGGGCGTTGGTGGTTAAGATCTTTCTTAGGGTTTTTCTTGAGTTCCATATTCAATGTATTTAATGCCTTTTGTTTAAATCGGCTTGGTTAAACATATCTAAACTTACTTCTAGACTTTTATATTAAAAATGGGTAATGAGTGAAGCTTTACTTTGAATGCGTGAACCGGACTTTTGACGGCTTTAAAGGTGGGGTTAAGTGCTATATTTAAGTATATTTGATGTTACTATGGGATTATTCGGTAAGAAAGATAAGTTGCAGATTATTGCTTTTCAGAGCTATGGTACCGATTCGCATTTTTATGCGCGGGGAAGAGCTTTGGAGGACGAGGAAATAGATTTGTCTAGAAAGGGTTTCATAAACTTACTTTGGAATAGCTACAAGCGATTTGAAACGGATGAGATCAGAAATACGCCGGTTAGGTTGAAGCTAGGTAGCGGTAAGTCGTTTACAGGAAAAACGGATGGTAGGGGGTATTATATTTTTGATGAACCCTTGGAAAATCTTAGGGAACTGACCAATGAAGAAGGTTGGCTAAGCTACGAAATGTCTTATGCCAATAGTAATTTAAGACGGGAGGTTTTACATCAGAACCGTTTTCCGGGTGAGTTGTTGATTCCATCGGAAAATGCCCGTTTTGGGGTGATTAGCGATATAGATGATACCATTTTGCATACAGGTGTTGTATCATCATTAAAATGGCGTGTGGTATTCAATACGCTATTTAAAAGGGCAAGCAAGCGTACGCCTCTTGAAGGTGCGGCCAAGTTTTATTCGTTATTGCATAGGGGTAGTTCCGGAAAAGAGGCGAATCCTATTTTTTATGTGAGTCACAGCCCATGGAACCTGTATAGGTATTTAGAATTTTTTCTGCAGAAAAATAATTTTCCTAAAGGGCCAATTCTATTGCGAAACTTTCCGCGTTTGGGCTTAAGAAGGAAGCAGGGTGAAAAACCCCAAAAACAAAAGGAAATATTGAACATTCTAAAAACTTATCCGAGTTTAAAATTTATCTTAATTGGGGATAGTGGTGAGCATGATGCGGATATCTATAAGGAAATTGCAGAACAATATCCCAATCAAATAAGTGCCATTTATTTGAGGAGTGTGGCTCACAAAAGAAAAATGGAACGCGTAAGCGGATTGTTTGAAACCTACAAAACTACACCTGTGCTACTCGTGGAAAGTAGTGAACAGGCAATTGATCATGCGCGAGAAAATGGATTTGTAATTTAACGATCGTTTAGAAAAGGCCATTAATTTCGGCATCTATTTTGTTGATGATTGTTCCTAAATCTTCAGGCTGATCAACAAAATCCAAATCGTCTACATCAATTATCAAAAGATTCCCTTTTGTGTACCCATGAATCCAAGCTTCATAACGTTCATTAAGTCGGCTTAGGTAGTCAATGGAAATACTATTTTCATATTCCCGTCCCCTTTTATGAATTTGCTTTACCAAATTAGGAATGGAACTACGTAAATAAATAAGTAGATCGGGTGGTTGTACCAAACTCTCCATCAACTCAAAAAGGCTCTTGTAATTTTCAAAATCTCTATTGGTCAATAGGCCCATGGCATGTAAATTGGGCGCAAAAATATAGGCATCTTCGTAAATGGTACGATCCTGTATAATATCCTTGCCGCTTTCCCTAATTTGAAGGATTTGACGAAACCTATGGTTCAAAAAGTAAATCTGAAGGTTAAAACTCCAGCGTTCCATTTGATTGTAGAAATCATCTAAATACGGGTTGTCTACTACATCTTCAAAATTGGCTTCCCAGTTGTAATGTTTTGCTAGTAACCTTGTTAAGGTTGTTTTTCCTGCACCGATGTTTCCGGCAACTGCTATGTGCATAGAGCTTTATTAATTAATGGTTGTGTTGTTGTTCCTAGTGGAATTAGAAGGTACAAGATACAAGATAACTCTAGGAAGTAAAAACATATTTTATTCACAATATAAAAAATGTACGGTGTTTTAAAAATTTCTTTTTCTAGTTGGATTAAACCAAATGATATTTAAACAGTCTTAAAATCATATTAACTAACTAGCATTATGGAAAATAGATGGTATATAGTATTGGTCTTTGTTTTGTTCTACGGAAGCTTACAAGCTCAAGATTTTCAGGGAAAGGCAGTTTACTTTAGTAAGACGCAAGTAGATATGGATTTTGGCAATAGACAAATGCCTGAAGATCGTAAAAAAGAGATAATGGAGCGTATAAAGAAGGCCAATGAAAAAACCTTTGAACTTAATTTTAACCAAACAGAATCCATTTACGAAGAAGAAGAGCAATTAGAGCAGCCCGGAGGTAGACAAGGAGGGCGTGGTCCAAGGTTTGGAGGAATGTCAGGTACAGATGGAGATTTGTACAAGAATATAAAAGACCAGAGGTATTTAGTAAAGAATGAGCTTTTGGGTAAAATTTTTCTTGTTGATGATGAGTTGGAAAAACTAGACTGGAAACTAGAGAGCGATACCAAGCAAATAGGCAATTATACGGCGTTCAAAGCAACGGCTACCAAGACAATAAAAAGACCGAATATGAGGGCTATTTTCCGTAGACCCAATAGAGATAATGAAGAGGAGAAAAAAGAAGAGGAATTCACAATAAAAGAAGTAGAGGTTGTAGCATGGTATACACCAGAAATACCCGTAAATCAAGGTCCGTCTACATATTGGGGGCTTCCAGGATTAATACTTGCTGTAAGTGATGATATTACTACAATAGTATGCTCGGAAATTACTTTGAACCCAAATGAAAAAATAGAGATCAAGGCACCTAGCAAGGGTAAAAAAGTGACCCAAGCGGAATATGATAAAATCTCGCAAGAAAAAATGAAAGAGATGCGTGAAAATTTCAGAAACCGAGGAGGTCGGGGAGGCGGACGACCCCAGTAGTAGTTCTTTCCATAAACAAGTTACTTTTCACATCTTACAAAAATAATAATGAAGAATCTATTATTTCTTATCACCTTCTTCTTGGTGGTTGCAATGGGCTGGGCCCAAGAAATTTCGCTAACAGGTACGGTTAAGGACAGTCTGGGGGTAGGTGTGGATATGGCCAATGTTATAGCCATTAATACCGAAACTAAAGGTTTGGAGTCCTATGGAATTACGAACCACGCAGGCCTATATAAATTGAAGCTTAAATCTGGATTTCAGTATACGGTAAAGGTAAGTTACTTAGGGTTTAAGACTGAATCTTTCACGTTTACTGCTACAGATGTTGATGCGGTTAAGGATATTGTAATGCAAGAGCAGGCGGCGCAGTTAGATGAGGTAGAGGTAACCTATGAAATGCCGGTGTCTGTAAAGGGCGATACTATTGTTTATGACACGGACTCCTTTGTTTCCGGTACGGAGAAAAAGTTGAAAGATGTGCTTGAGAACCTACCGGGTATTGAGGTAAATGATGATGGGCAGATTGAGGTAGAAGGAAAAACCGTGAGTAAAGTTATGGTTGAGGGGAAAGATTTTTTTGATGGTGATTCTAAATTGGCCGTTGAAAATATTCCGGCAAATGCGTTGAGTAAAGTTGAAGTGTTACGGAATTTTAATGAGGTTTCACAAATGAAAGGCCTTACAAATGACGATGATAATGTGGCTTTGAACATAAGGTTAAAAGAAGGGAAAAAGAACTTTTGGTTTGGGGAGATAACGGCGGGGTATGGTCCTGATGATAGGTATTTGGCCCACCCAAAATTGTTTTATTACAGTCCTAAATACAGCATCAATATTATTACGGATTTAAATAACATTGGCGAGGTGCCGTTTACCCGTAATGATTATAGGAATTTCACGGGAGGTTTTAGAAATATAAATTCTAGAGGAGGCAGTTCCATTGCTACGGGAGCAGATGGTTTAGGCCTTTCTACTACTCAAAATAATAGGGCTAACGATATAGATACCAAGTTTGCTGCGGTAAACTTTAGCTATGCGCCAACGGATGGACTTGACTTAAGTGGATTTGGTATTTATTCCTATACCGGAACGCTTATGAAATCTGAGCGAAATACTGCTTATATAGCTAGTAATGATGTGGAGAATGCTACAACCAATACCGATCAGACGGTTCATCTTGGATTGGCAAAATTGAGTGCGAGGTATAAGCCCAATGCCAATTTTCAGTTGGACTATGACGGACTTTTAAAACAATCCGATGATAATGAGGTAGTGGATGTACTTTCAATATCCGATATTACGGATGAAATTTCTGAGGTAAAAGAACAAAAACCTTTATCGGTAAATCAAAATCTTAATATATACTACACCTTAGATGAAAAGAACATTTTTGCTGTAGAGGCGCAACACTTATATCAAGATGAAGACCCTTTTTATGAAGCAATTCGTAATGAGTTTGCCTTTGTGGATATTTTTCCGGTAGATGAAAATCAGAGCTTGTATAATTTAAATCAATCTAAAAATATAGTTACCAATAAAGTAGATGCAAAGGTTGATTATTATAGGGTGCTGGGTTCTAAAAGCAATATAAATTTTACGTTGGGTACAACGCAAAGTCATCAGAATTTCAACTCGGATATCTTTCAGGTTTTAGATAATGAAACCACCTTGGATATGATGGGAAGTGATTTTGAAAATGATGTGAATTTCAATGTCTCCGATCTTTATTTGGGGTTTCACTATAAAGTAATAGCGGGAATTTTTACATTTAATCCTGGGGTTACTCTCCATCAGTATAATGTTAAGAACGAGCAATTGGGTAGTGTGGTAGAGGATAACCTTACGTCACTGTTGCCGGACATGTATATAAACGCACAACTTAAAAAATCAGAAAACATACGGTTTAATTATAGGGTGACACGCTCTTTTACTGATGTCAGTAATTTTGCGCAAGGGTATGTATTGAATAATTATAACTCGCTTTATAATGGGAATAGAGATTTGGAAAGTGCACTTAATCATAACCTTTCCTTGAATTTCTTTAGCTTCAATATGTTCAATTTTACTAATATTTTTGCGAATGTAGCCTACACCAAACGTATAGACGCACTAAAAAATAATGCCGATATAATTGGAATCAATAGAGTAAGTACTACGATCAATTCTAATTTTGAAGATGAGTCGTTAACCGCAAACGGAAGGTACGAGCGAACCTTTGGTAAGATAAAAGCATCTGCACGTGCTAATGTTGGTTGGTCTACAACCAATAACTTAGTAGACGGTCAGCAACGTACTTCTAATTCGTTCACTCAGAATTATACGGGCGCATTATCAACTAATTTTAAGAATGCCCCCAACTTGGAACTGGGTTACAGATATACCGTAAATAACTATGAAAACGGAAATTTAGAAACCACATATTACACCAGTAGACCGTATGCCCGTTTTGATGCCGCTTTTTTGAAGAACTTTATTTTTACGGTAGATTATGACTATTATAATTATACGGACAAGGAGAATACAATCGATAATAAGTATAGCTTTCTTGAATCTAACTTAACCTACCAGAAGAAAGATAGCCGCTGGGAATATGGCGTAAAAGGAACTAATCTATTAAATACGACCACATTAAATAGGGATAGTACAAACGATTTGTTTTTTACAACGGAAGCTTATTTTGTACAGCCACGGTATGTACTCTTCTCGGTAAAATATGACCTGTAGCCTGTCTTAAATCTATATGGGTTAAATTAATTTATCAATTGATTCAATAAATAACATCATATTAAGATAGGGAACTCAACATTTTTTATATTTTTGCGTCCTAATTAAAATAAAGAGGAGGGATTTGACTGATTGCAACCTCTGTTTTGAGCCAAAACGGCAATAAAAACGAAAAAATGCTAAAGCAGTTGATGTTGCACTATTCACATCATCTTCTTTTCGGCATATCTTCAAATCCTTTTACAAAAAATAAAAGTTTGTTATGCCATATTTATTTACTTCCGAATCCGTAAGCGAAGGACACCCAGATAAAGTTGCCGATCAAATTAGTGACGCCTTGTTGGATAATTTTTTGGCTTTTGACCCAGAAAGTAAAGTTGCTTGTGAAACCATGGTGACCACAGGGCAGGTTGTATTGGCCGGTGAGGTTAAGAGCAATACCTATTTAGATGTTCAAAATATAGCTAGGGAAGTCATTAACAAAATTGGCTATACCAAAGGTGAATATCAATTTAGTGGTGATTCTTGTGGAGTTATTTCTCTAATTCACGAACAGTCTCAAGATATTAGTCAAGGTGTAGACCGTGGAGAAAAGGAGCAGCAAGGTGCCGGTGATCAAGGTATGATGTTCGGTTATGCTACGAAAGAGACGGAAAACTACATGCCGCTTGCACTTGATATTTCGCATAAAATATTGCAGAATTTAGCGGAACTACGTCGCGAAGGTAAGATTATTGATTACCTACGACCAGATGCCAAGTCTCAGGTAACCATAGAATATTCAGATGACAACGTTCCTCAGCGTATAGATACTATCGTGATCTCTACGCAGCATGATGCTTTTAATACTGATGATGAAAAGATGCTGGCCAAAATCAAAAAAGATTTGGTAGAAATTTTGATACCAAGGGTGGTAGCCCAGCTTCCGGAGTCAACACAAGCTCTTTTTGATGATCAGATTAAATATCATATTAACCCAACCGGAAAATTCGTAATTGGTGGTCCTCATGGAGATGCAGGACTTACAGGAAGAAAAATTATTGTAGATACCTACGGCGGAAAAGGAGCGCACGGTGGTGGTGCCTTTAGCGGAAAAGACCCGAGTAAGGTAGACAGAAGTGCGGCTTACGCTGCACGCCATATTGCAAAGAATTTAGTAGCAGCAGGTGTCGCTGATGAGATTTTAGTGCAAGTGAGCTACGCTATTGGTGTTGTTGAACCTACCTCTATTTTTGTAGATACTTACGGTACATCTAATGTAGATTTGACTGACGGTGAAATTGCCATCAAAACCAAAGAGCTTTTTGATATGCGCCCACATGCTATTGAAGAGCGGTTAAAGTTGCGAAACCCTATTTATTTAGAATCTGCCGCTTATGGCCATATGGGTAAAGAACCTAAAATAGTAACTAAGGTTTTTGAATCTCCCTACAACGGTCGTATCGAAAAAGAAGTGGAATTGTTCACTTGGGAAAAGTTGGATAAGGTAGGCGAGGTTAAAAAAGCGTTTAATTTGTAAATTTTTCAAAAATGTTGGTGAATTTAAATTCGCCGACCATATATTTGTAATTCCAAAAGTTCAAACACGTATTGAATAGTTATCAAGAAAGGTGGAGGGAATAGACCCTTTGAAACCTTAGCAACCCTTTGCCACTTGTGCAGAGAAGGTGCTACATTCTATCCCTTTTATACAGGGACAGATAACAAAACAGATTACTCATACTAATCTTATACTTTCTTATAACTTTTTAGATATTACACCTTGCCATAACATATATGGCTGAGGTTGGTCGGGCTTTTAATTATTTTAAATAACAATTAAAAATCAGAAATTATGAGTGATCAAAAATTCTCAACCAACGCATTGCATGCCGGACATGACACAACTCAGACTGGAGGTACACGTGCCGTGCCCATTTATCAAACTTCCTCGTATGTTTTTAATGATACGGATCATGCGGCAAACTTATTTTCACTTGCTGAACTCGGTTTTATATACACCCGACTGAACAACCCTACCAATCAAATTCTTCAAGAGCGTTTAGCTGCAGTTGAAGGTGGAGTAGGCGCAGTTGTTTTTGCTTCGGGAACTTCGGCTATTTCTACGGGGTTAATGACCCTTTTAAAAGCGGGAGACCATATCGTTGCTTCTAGTAGTTTATACGGTGGTACCTTCAACTTATTGAACGTTACCCTACCAAGGTTAGGAATCACTACCACTTTTGTTGATGCTTCCGATCCGGAAAGTTTTGGCAAGGCGGTTCAGGACAATACAAGGGCTTTCTTTGTAGAATCATTGGGTAACCCAAAATTAGATGTACTTGATTTAAAAGCGATTTCAAAACAGGCGAAAGCTGCCCAAGTTCCTTTTATCGTTGATAATACGGTAGCTTCGCCAGCACTTTTAAACCCTATTGAGCACGGAGCCAACTTGGTTATTCATTCGCTTACTAAATATATTGGTGGTCAAGGTACGTCTTTAGGGGGAGCTATCATTGATGCCGGAACTTTTGATTGGACCAACGGAAAATTCCCTGAATTTACTGAGCCTTCCGCAGGCTACCACGGGTTGGTATATAGCGAAGCTTTAGGAGCCGCTGCTTTCACTTTTAAATTAATTTTAGAAGGATTGCGTGATTTTGGAGGTGCTTTAAGTCCGTTTAATGCTTTTCAAATTATTCAAGGTTTGGAGACTTTAAATGTTCGTATCAAACAACATAGTGAAAATGCACTGGAACTGGCTACTTGGTTAGAAGGTAGAGATGAAGTGGAGTGGGTAAATTATCCAGGACTTAAGAGCAGTAAATACTATGATCTTGCACAAGAATATTTGCCAAAAGGTCAAAGTGGATTGGTAACATTTGGAATTAAAGGTGGTTTTGAGGCTGCCAAGAAATTTACCGATGCTACTAAAGTGTTCTCTCTATTGGCCAACATTGGCGATACCAAGTCATTGATCATTCACCCAGCTAGTACTACGCACCAACAGTTAAATGAGGAGCAATTGGCAGGAGCGGGTGTAGGTCAAGACTTAATTCGTTTGTCAGTTGGTCTGGAAGATATTGAAGACTTAAAGGCCGATTTGGAAAACGCATTCTCAGCGCTTTAATCAATATAAAATTTTCTTTTAGAAATTAATAAGATCTGACCCTTTTAACCAAGGGTCGGGTCTAACATATATCGTATGCTACATCATTTGAAATTAGCAAACTATACCACGATCAGTGGGGTGACTCAAGATATTGAGCTGTCTTATCAATTGTTCGGTCAAGAATTGCACACGGCACCCATAGTTCAGGTAAACCATGCCTTAACCGGTAACTCAAATGTTACGGGAGATGACGGCTGGTGGTCCGCACTTATTGGAGAAGGCAAGTGTATAGATACCAAAAAATACACGATTTTATCGTTTAATATTCCGGGTAACGGATACGATAAATTCATAATCGATAATTATAAGGATTTTGTAGCGGGAGACATCGCTAGAATTTTCTTATTGGGTCTTCAGCAACTTGAAATCAGTAAATTGTTCGCTCTTTTAGGAGGTTCTTTAGGAGGAGGTATCGCTTGGGAAATGGCGGCACTCAACCCAAAGATTACTGAGCATTTAATTCCTGTGGCGTCAGACTGGAAATCTACGGATTGGTTGATCGGTAACTGCCAGATTCAGGAGCAATTTTTGGTGAACAGTAAGCAGCCGGTTCACGATGCCCGCATGCATGCCATGTTGTGTTACCGTACGCCGGAATCGTTCAAGGACCGTTTTAAGCGAAGTACCAATGAGGAACTTCAGGTTTTTAACGTGGAGAGTTGGTTAATGCACCATGGTGAAAAATTACAAGAACGTTTTCAGCTTTCGGCCTATAAATTAATGAACCAGTTGCTCAAGACCATTGACGTTATGAGAAATGGTGAGCAGAATTTCGTAGACCTACAAAATAGTGATGCGAATATTCATATTATAGGTGTAGACTCTGATTTGTTCTTTACGGCAAAGGAAAATAAAGAGACTTTTAAACGTTTGGCACAGGCGAACGGAAACGTAACGTACGGAGAGGTACATTCCCTGCATGGTCACGATGCTTTTTTAATTGAATTTGACCAAATGGAAAGACTTCTGGAACCTGTTTTCAGTAGAAACGGAAAGTCAAAACACGCTAAGGTTTTAAAGTTCGGTGGAAAATCTCTCGCCAATGGCGAAGGGTTGGAACGTGTTCTGAATATTGTTTCTGATAAGGTGGAAGAAGGAGAAAACATTGCCGTTGTTTTGTCTGCCCGTGCAAAGGCTACGGACCAGTTAGAGGCCATTTTGGAGAAAGCAGCCAAGGGGGAAAACTACTATAAAGACTTTGAGGCTTTCGAGAAATATCAAAAGCATACGTTTAAGAATGTCAATCTTTCGCAGGAATTTAAAGATTTGGCAAAGTTGCTGGAAGGGGTTTCCCTTTTAGGGGATTATAGCCTTAAAATTAAAGACCAGCTGTTGTCTTTTGGTGAACTCATTTCTGTAAAACTGGTCACCAAGCTGCTTATCGGAAAAGGTATCAATGCTGTGATGCTCGATTCTAGGGAGCTGATAAAAACCGACTCTAATTTTGGGGATGCTTCCGTGAACGAGGCTTTGTCAAAAGAAAATGTGCTGCGCAGATTCGCTAAGTTAGATACAGATGCGGTGCCGATTATTACTGGGTTTATAGCTTCTGATGAAAATGGTGAAACCACCACCTTGGGTAGAAACGGTAGTAATTATTCTGCTGCATTGTTCGCTAATTTTCTAAATGCGGAAGAGCTTCAGAATTTTACCCACGTAGATGGGGTTTACACGGCCAACCCGGATTTGGTTTCCGATGCGAAAAGGATATCGCACCTTTCCTATGGTGAGGCGAATGAACTGGCGAATTTTGGAGCAACAATTTTACACGCTAAGACGATCATCCCATTAATAGAAAAGAATATTCCCCTTCGTATTTTAAACACATTCAACAACGATAATGAAGGTACGCTGATCAGTGCCAAGACCGAAGAAGGTGGTATAAAATCACTATCGGTTATTGAAAATGTTTCTTTGATCAATGTTGAGGGTAGGGGGCTTTTAGGTAAAGTTGGTGTTGATGCCCGTATTTTTAGCGCATTGCAAAAGAGCAATATCAGTGTAAGTATTATTTCGCAAGGTTCTTCGGAGCGTGGTATCGGTTTGGTGGTAAATGCAGACCGGGCCCTAGATGCAAAACGAGCTTTGGATAGGGAGTTTGAAAGTGATTATGAGTCCAAGGACATTAATATGATTACGGTGCTTGATGAGGTTTCCGTTATCTCCATTGTTGGGCAGGATTTGAGTACGTTCCATAGGCCGTACAACTCGTTGATAAAAAATCAGATTGCGCCTTTACTTTTCAATAATACGGTATCTGGCAAGAACGTAAGTCTTGTGTTGAAAAAGTCGGATTTAAGCAAAGCGTTGAACGTGATGCACGGTCAGATTTTCGGTATCAGCAAAAAAGTAAACTTGGTTATTTTTGGTCATGGAAATGTAGGAGGAACACTCATTGACCAAATTTTAAAGTCGAACAAAACCATTCAGAAACGAAAGGGAATCGACTTGAACGTATTTGGCGTAGCCAATTCTAGAAAGATACTTTTGAACAAAAAAGGGGTTCCTAAAAACTGGAAATCCGCTGTTGAGAAAAAAGGTGTTCCGTATCAAATTGAAGATGTCATTGCTTACACAAAAGAGCACCATTTAGAAAATCTTATCGTGGTTGATAATACCGCAAATAAAGATTTTGTGGCCCACTATTTTGAGTTTGTAGAGAACGGTTTTGATATCGTTTCGTCAAACAAAATAGCGAACACCCTTGGGTTTGATTACTATCAACTGTTACGTGAAGAACTGGATAAACATCAAAAACAATACTTATACGAAACCAATGTAGGAGCTGGTTTGCCGTTAATTGATACTATTCGGTTGTTGCATCTTTCAGGGGAAAATATAACAGGAATAAAAGGGGTCTTCTCCGGTTCGTTAAGTTATATTTTCAATACTTTTTCAGAAAGCGAAGAGCCGTTTTCGAACATATTAAGGGCCGCAATGAAAAGTGGCTTTACGGAGCCAGACCCTCGTGAAGACCTTTCAGGAAACGATGTTGGGCGTAAGTTACTGATTTTGGCACGAGAGCTTGATTTGAGCAATGAGTTTGACGATATAAATATCGAAAACTTAATTCCGAAGCAATTAAGAGATGGAGATGTAAACCACTTTCTGGACAACCTTGATGTGGTAGATGCCAAATTCAACGAAATAAAAAAGAACCAAGAACCTGGTCATGTACTCAGATATGTGGGCGATTTGCACGGTAACCTTCAAGAGGAAAAAGGAATTCTAGATGTAAAATTGGTTTCTGTACCTAAAGAAAGTGCTTTAGGGCAGGTAAAAGGTTCGGATTCAATAATAGAAATATATACTGAATCCTATGGAGAAAACCCATTGGTAATTCAGGGTGCCGGAGCCGGAGCAGCGGTTACGGCACGTGGTGTTTTTGGAGATATTCTCCGTATAGCCGAAAAAGGATAAACAAAGCAAAAGAGAAAGTTAGCTTTCATCAATTTATAAGAACATGGAAAAGAAATTTGAGACAAACGCCATCCGAACGCAGTTGGAACGCACTAAAAATTTAGAGCACTCCGTACCTATGTACGTGACCTCTAGTTTTGTGTTTGAAGATGCCGAAGATATGCGGGCGTCGTTTGCGGAAGAGAAAGACCGAAATATTTACTCGCGTTATTCCAATCCCAATTCTTCTGAGTTTATCGAAAAGGTGTGCCAAATGGAAGGTGCCGAAAACGGATTCGCATTTGCATCCGGGATGGCCGCTGTGTTTTCTACATTGGCTGCATTATTAGATAGTGGGGACCATGTATTATCTGCACGTAGCATCTTTGGTTCTACACACTCGCTGTTCACCAATTTCTTCCCAAAATGGAATATTGATCATACCTATTTTAAGATTGATGAGCTAGACAAGCTTGAGGAGTTGATTACGCCAAAGACTAAAATAATATATGCAGAATCTCCAACAAATCCAGGGGTTGATGTATTGGATCTAGAGGCTTTGGGAAAGATTGCCAAAAGACATAATTTGATTTTGGTAATCGATAACTGTTTCGCTACGCCTTATTTGCAACAGCCAATAAAATTTGGAGCCGATTTGGTCATCCACTCAGGAACAAAACTGATGGACGGGCAAGGTAGGGTACTTGCAGGTATTACGGTGGGCTCAAATGAGTTGATAGATAAAGTATATCGCTTTTCTAGAATTACGGGGCCTGCATTATCACCTTTTAATGCTTGGGTGCTTTCAAAGAGTCTAGAGACACTTGCTGTTCGGGTAGACCGTCATTGTGATAATGCTTTAAAGTTGGCGGAATTTCTTGAAGGACATGAAAAGGTGAATTGGGTTAAATACCCGCATTTGAAATCGCATCCTAAATATGAAATCGCCAAAAAACAGATGAAAGCGGGTGGCTGCGTAGTAGCTTTTGAAGTAAAAGGTGGAGTAGAAGCAGGTCAAAAATTCTTTGATTCCATACAGTTACTGTCCCTTTCTGCGAATTTGGGCGATGCACGCAGTATTGTCACGCACCCGGCATCAACAACACATAGCAAACTTTCGCCGGAAGAAAGAGCGGAAACCGGTGTTACGGACGGTATGGTACGCGTTTCTGTAGGCTTGGAGCATATAGATGACATCATTGCCGATATTTCTCAGGCTTTGGGTTAAGATAAGATGATAATTACAATTTCAAAACCAGCGTCTATGCGCTGGTTTTTTTATACATTAAAATCACTCCGTTTTAAACTCAAAAACAGGAGATTGAGAGCTGGAACCTTTGGCATCAATTGTTTTTACTCTCCAGAAGTACACCGTATTTCCACTCAGCGCTGTATTTTCTAAACTAGTGTCAGCCGTGGTTTCAAGTAATTTTGTTGGCGGATTGTTGGTGCCTAAATACAATTCGTATGAAACAATATCGTTATCCACATCGCTGCCTAGCCAATGTAGTGTTGTAGGAGAAGCTACGGTCGCACCCATTGTCGGGTTTACGGCCTCCGCGGGAAAGGGTGCGTAGCTTTCAGTGCCTTCTCCGGCATTATAAAACATCCAAGTTTCACTGGTGGCTGTAGATGCTGTTCCACTTGATTTTGAAATAATGCTCCAGGAATAGGGGGTATTTCTTAATATAGATAAAGCCAAAGAATTGTTGGGAGCTTCATTTTCTGTGGTTTCGTTCGTTTTTAGATTTTTGAGAACCAAAATATAGCTGTCCGTGTTTTCGGAGGTCTCCCATTCAAAGGTTACCCGGCTCTGCGTAGCGGAGATTATATCCCCTTGATTGCATTCTTCACCTTTATCGGGCAAAACTAAAACAGAAGCTTTTGGCGGAAGAATATCTTGGGGAGTCTCATTTCCTCCATTATCACCATCACTACTGCTACAGCTATAAAGAATCGGGCATAGAAAAAAAAGGCTTAATCTGAGATATCGGTTGGCTATCATTGCTTGATGATTTTAGCTTGGGAGTTTATGTTAGATGCGGTTATGTTCAGGAAATACAGACCGGAACTTAAGTTTGCCGTGTCTACCGTTGTGGTTCGGTTTAAAATTGTTTCCGTTTTGTTCATTACAACTTTACCCGTAGCCGATACTACTTCTAGGGTTACCAAAGATTCAATGTCATCAGAAAAGGCTACGGTCAATTGGTCTTCTACTTTATTCGGAAAAACGGTAACCCCTTCAAAAACACTAATGATTTCATTGTATGTGCCTTGGCAATTTTTATCTGCCTGAACGGATATGTTATTTTGGCCTTTAGAGAGGTCAAGGGTAATTTCACTCTGGTCTGTATGTGTTATTTGTCCGTTCAGGTCAATACTGTAGTTTATGCTTCCTTTTAGGTTGAGTGTAACCTGATTTTTTGTGTCGTCTACCTTAGAGGTAACAGATAGGTCTTTCGGCTGGTCTATGGTAACTATATAACATTGCTCATAACTGGCATCTGAAGAGGTAGTAATACAAATGGTATAATCGCCGGCGCTTAAACCATTGAACAAAACGTCTGAATTGAAATTCTTTTCTTCACCGGTTTCAGAAATACTTGCTTTAAATTGATGAGAGGTATCCGCAGAACTAATCGAGATAATACCGTCATCGTTAGCACTACAGGATTCGCTAGTTCCTTTCACCTTAAAATTATCCGCCGGAAGGCTAAAAACTTTACAACCTGTGGTGTTTATGGTACTGCCTAAAGGCGTATCAGGGCAGTCGTCATCAACATTTGCAACCCCATCACTATCACTGTCGTTAGGGTCAAAAGCGATACAATCCTCTCCGGGAAGACCGTAGCAACCTAAGCCAATAGGACCGTATAAGGGTTTCCATGTGATGCCGGCCACCCATTGCTCACCACCATTTTCATAAGCACCAACATCAGGTTTGTTGCCTATATAGCCTTCGGTAATTCCTGAAATTTCGCGGCCTTGATCAATAGGTGAGGTGTCTGATTTTAGCTTGAAATCGGCATTATCCGCATTTACAAAAACATTTGGGGAAACCACTAGATTATTCTGTTTGTCCGACTGTGGTTCCCAATTTTCATCGCTTCCCAGATTGTTCCAAACCCGAACGTTAGAGAATGATGTTCCCTCTTTATGCCATGCTCCCATCACCTCTGAACCATTCCAAAGCGTATTGTTGAAAATGTCAATATCCGTTCCGTTCCAGTTGATCTGTACGCTGGTCCACTCGGTATTCCAGACCACGTTATGATGGACTATAAACCCTGCGGCATCATTGTCCAAATAAATTCCTGCAGCCTTATATTTAGTTCCTCCCGATGCCGTGTCATGAAACCAGTTGTGGTGAATTTCAGTAGTGTATTGCGGCCCTACCGTATAGAATAGGGCGCAATCATCTGCAACCAAATTACTTTGTGAGATATCATTATACGAAAACTCATTGTCGGACCCGTTGTATTGAATAGCATCCCTACCACCTCTAAAGACGGTATTGTTTTTCACCGAAGTATTATTGATGCCTCTAACCACTAGCGGGCCATCGTAAAATCCTAAAAAGTTACAGTCATGAATGTAATTGTCTAGAATCTGATGATTATTGCCCCTTACGACCAAACCGGCACCCGCGTTGAAGGCTATTTCACATTTTTCGATTCTGTTGTTCGAACCTTGCACATGTACGTTTGCCTTATTGGTGCGTGAACTATCCGTGATGCCTTGGGTGTGGTTTCCATAAAGGGATGTCACCCCAAAAAGTACGTTGTTCGTAGTTAAACTGTTTGGGTTGGCGCCCCACCAAGTAGAGCTATCTTCCATATTGATGCTACCTCCAAAAACGGCAAGATTACGTATTTCTATATATTTTTTGTCTTTAAGATTGATGGTTTCCAAACGGCGTCTCATTTTTACCATACCATCTTCCGGAGCACTGCCGTTGGGGAGTTGCACATAAAGCGTATTAGTAGACTCTTCATAATACCACTCGTTTTGGTAGTCTAAAGCACCCTTTGCGCCTTCTAAGTAAAAGTCACCTAAATCTGCCGGGGCATGAAATGTTCGGACCCATGTTTCATTATTTGTAGTCGTGAGGTTGAAGTTGACCCTACCGGAAGAACTACTGGTAATTTGCCTTTTCCAGGCTAACCAACCGCTTCCACTTTTATCCCCATAAAACCATACTGCTCCGCCGGTCCAATCTATTCCTGGAATTGTAGATTCCGATAAATGGGCACCGTTGATGACATCGCCATTGCTGCCACCGGTATTTCTAATCGTTCCCAAAGCAAAAGGGTCGGGTTCGGTTTTGTTGGGCCAACGGGCCAAGTCCAAAGCCGTAGCATCGTTCATGACGAAATTTTCTTGCCCTAGGGATGGGAAAGGAATTGTAATTTTATATACCGAGCCACTATCCTGAGTCCAACCGGATAAAGTGTCCATAGCGGAAATGACAACTTTTTCACCAGGATAAGATTGAAAAATAATGGGTTGACCTGGGCTTCCCGAGTTTACGGGATTTAAGGTTTCTTGGTAGGTGCCTTCTCTTATGAATACAACATCACCCGCAACAGCTACACTGGCTGCCATTGAAATAGTCAAATACGGACTGTCTAGCGTTCCCGGATTGGTATCATCTCCATTCTTGGCAACGTAGATATCTTTGGAGAACGAACTTATACTAACTAGAAATAATACTAATGATAGGCATATCAGTTTCAGTGATACTTGCATAGGTTTAGTTTTGATTAGCTGGGTTATTCTACCAAATCTATATGAATGGCGAACAGTCTCAAAAAGCAAATGATCAAATAGATACAACAAATGATTAATTATAACCAATGTGCGTATTTTGTCAAGTGTTTGATCAGTTCGTTTTTAGTAGTTTATTGAGGTAAAACTGCAGAATTGTCAAATATCATTAAAAAATAGTGGTGTTTTTTGGTGATTTTTAAACTGAACCTAAAAGTTATGATTGGGTATATCGCAAAAAAAAGCTTCCTTCGGGAAGCTTTTTTTTCGTAGTAAGTTTTATGAAAAGGTATTTAATCTTCAATTTCTTTGCCAACGGCAAAAGGCTCCAATGATTCATTAATTACATTTTCTGTAACGTGATTTATATAGTTGCTTAAAGTCTTCAACGCGATACCCGTAATGATTTCCAAAACATTTTCAGGCGAAAATCCGGCATTGTAGAAGGTTTCCAAGTCGTTCTTATCTATGTGCCCTCTGGTTTCTGTTAGTTTCTTTGTAATGTTTACCAATACATTCAGCCTTTCATCATCAACAGGCTTCTCTTTGCGAACCGCATTTAAAATAGAGGATCTGATTCCGTTTGCTTTAGCTGCTCTAGTGTGTGCAGCCGTACAATAGGCACATTCGTTCACCACGCTGGCAGATAACAAAATTAAATGCTGTTCACCCGCGGTAAAAGTCGTCTTTCCAAATATTTTGAATAAACTATTGTAAGCTTCCAAAGAAGCAGGGGCACCCGCCATGTATCTAAAAAGGTTAGGTAATGTTCCGTATTTTTTCTCTCCGTATTTTAAAAGTTCTTTTGATTCTTCAGGTGCACTTTCTATTGTGTGTTTTGTAAAATTTTTCATATTGTTGTCTTTAAGTAATGCAAGACACTTATTTTCTTGCAAAGGCTTTCGTTTATAGTATTTATATCAAAGGTAAGTGTCGGAATTTTAATTATTTAGCCCATTTCCATTTTGGTATAGTTTTTTAGAAAAGTGGTCAAACATGTGTGCAAATAGCGCTGCAACTTTGCACCATGAAAAAAATAACAAACATTGGAATATTTACCTTACTGATGGTCAGTAGTCTGACCATTATGGTAGGTACCGTTATAGCGCCCGCATTATCTGGGCTAGTAAAGAATTTAAATTTCAACTTTTCACCAGGTTGGCTTATCACCTTGCCTTCGCTTGGTGTAGTCGTTTTTGCACCGTTGGTTGGGCGGTTATTGCCTAAAATTGGGTCGTTTAAAATGTTATGTTTTGGATTGCTGCCCTATGCCTTATTAGGTGTCGTAGGGGCCTATTTGGAGAATGATTATATTTTAATGGTAGATCGGTTTTTACTTGGCGGGGCCACCGTGGCGGTTCAAGTATCGGTAACTTCTTTTATCGCCGATTTTTTTACTGGCGAAAAACGAATGAAACTTATCGCATGGCAGGGGATGGCCATAGAACTTGGCGGTGTGCTGTTTTTATCGATTGGTGGCGTCCTCGGTGAGTTTCACTGGCAATATCCGTTCTACATTTATTTATTAGCTCTTATCTGCTTGCTGCTTGTGGTTAAAACATTACCTAATTATACTAAAAAGGAATCTGTAGTAGATGAGTCTAATGAAGCTAAAACGGAAAATAACAATAATGTAATGCTTATTTTCTATGCGTCGCTATTGGCAATGGTCTTGTTTTTTGTCAGTTTCGTGACCTTACCAATTTATTTGCCAAGTACCTTCGGTTTTAGTGAATCTGTTACCGGATATTATATGGCTTTCATTTCGGTTGTTGCCATAATTACGGCCAGTCAAATGCCTAAAGTGGTAAAGAAAATTGGCGATGGTAATACGATAGCTTTGGGCTTTGTATTTTTCCTTTTAGGGTATGCCAGCCTAGTAATGTCGGGCAGTATCATATTCTTGATTTTAGTCGCTATTTTTATCGGCATAGGATTTGGGTTCACAATTCCGTTATTGAACCATATGATGATCGAAGCAAGTTCTAATAAGAACTTGGGCAAGAATTTGGGACTTTATTCTATGGGTGTTTTTGGTGGACAGTTCTTATCTACTTTTATAGATTATGTTTCTAATGATTATGCAATGATTTATGGTTTTGCAGCGGTTTTGGCATTTTTTATAGCTATAGGTATGTATATTGCCTTTAAGAAATCTGATGCCTAGATAAATCAATTTTATTCTTTCTACTTTTGGTCTAGGTATAAAGAATCTATGACTAAGGAAGTTTGGGCCGATAAAATTAAAATTGCCAAGGGGCTTGACCGAAATACAGAAATGTTGTCGGTCAACTCTTTTGGCATTTATGTTGAATACAGGTCGGAGACTAATTTAATTGTACATTTTAAGCCTTTGAACGAATCATTTTCTGAAAGGGCCTATGGAACTAAAAATGGTATACTGTTCAATTTTGAACGCGATTTAATAGAAGAAGACGATATTGAGTATGCGCTAGATGTTATGTCCTGTTTTAACCAATCGCCTCAATTAGAATTAGATAAGCAAAATGAAGTTGAGCAAGTTCAAAAGGTGATGCATCTAGTTGTTGATGAATACAACAATCCCAATTCATCTTACATCATGCTTAAAACTGTATTGAAGGTGTTGCTACTAACTTTGATCCGGTTTCGTAATGATGATTTTATTGGACAAGACCTTAATCAGAAACGTCTGTTTCAATTTCTGGAAATGATGGAAATTACATTTCTCACACAAACTACATCAGCTTACTATGCTACCCAAATTGGGATTAGTGAAAAACGCCTCAATCAGATTTTAAAGGAAAAGTTGAATATGACGGCAAAGCAGATTATTCAGCAACGACAGATTACAGAAGCCAAACGCAGACTTATTAAAAGTGAACTCACAATAAAAGAACTAGCTTTTCTTTTAGGTTTTGATTCGCTCAGCAGTTTTTCTAGATTCTTTAAAAAAACGGTAGGGGAGAGTCCTTCAACCTTTAGGATAAATCATCGTTAATCTCCTAGGGTTCCGGTCTGTTTAGAGTTTGGGTTTCACTAAAGTCTTTGGTGTAACTTTTCTCTTCCAATACATAATATAGATGGTTCCGAGCAGGGTTGGTAGCGTCCATGCAATCAAATGCTTTATATTTAATCCTGCAATAATAAATGCGGTTATGGAAGCAATCAAGGCTCCCATTATTCTGCCAATATGAGATGCCAGCCAAGCATTTTTTGTTTTCTGTGGATTACGGTAGAATTTAAAGTCGGAAACGGTCAAGAATATGCCAAACCCTCCAAAGAAGGCATATAACGTGCCTATTGAACTGGAATTGATAAGATTGTATATTCCTGTTGCGAGCATGGCCATAGATAGGCAAAACATAGTCCCAGAAATTATTTTATCTGTTATATCCGCTCTGGTTTTCCTTTTAAATTTTAGGGCACGGTTACCCACAAGAACCAAGTAAATTGTAAATACACCAATTAGCGATAAAAAGAGGTTCTCGTGGTTGGGCATCATGGCAATAGGTATAGAAAGTAGTGAGCTTCCTATCATACCTATGGAAAACAATTTACCCAGCTTCTTATGCAAAGGACTTCCTTTTTTGACGATGATACTACCTATGCCTGTGGTCAATCCTATTCCGCCTAGAAAAGCATGAATGTAAATTAAATTGGTAATTATTTCTTCCATGATAGTGATTTTTGGTTGATGAATCAAAAATCGGATGATAATTTGATTTTGAGAAGCTTAGATTTCTGAATCGTCATAATGGAAGGCTGAGTTGTAAAAAGCTATATTAAAATGGACAAAAGGAATTCTAGCGGAGCTAAATAATTAATCACTAGTTATGCCATTGCACCATTGGCACCAATAGTCTGTCCACTTATCCATTTGGCATCATCACTGGCTAAAAAGCATATGACTTTGGCAATATCAATGGGTTCGGCTAGACGGTTAAATGCATTCATTGATGCCAAATGTTCAATCTGGTGGTCGGACTTACCTTCTGTGAACAGCTCGGTATTTGTTGGGCCCGGCAATACGGCATTTACGTTTATACCCCTTGTGCCGATTTCTTTGGAAAATACCCGGGTCATTTGTTCTACAGCACCTTTGGTGCCTACGTATGTGGCGTAAGTTGGTAACATGAGGCGGGTAGTAGTGGATGACACGTTAATAACGCTTCCATTATCGGCTAGACTAGTAGCTGCTTCCCTCATAGTGTTGAAAGTGCCTTTTACGTTCACATTAAATTGTTTGTCAAAATCCTCATCCGTAGTATCTTTTATCAGTTTGTTGGTCATGATTCCCGCATTGTTGACCAATACATCTATCTTTCCAAAATGACTGATGGACTTATTAAAAAGGGCTTTTACGTCTTCGGTAATGCTAACATCTGCTTGTAGAGCAATAGCTTCACCTCCACTGGATTGTATCTGGTTCACAACATCATCCGCTTTTTGTTTGCTTCCGGAATAATTCACGATTACTTTTGCGCCTGCAGAGGCCAGTTGAATTGCAATTTCAGCACCAATTCCTCTTGATGCCCCAGTTACCAATGCCACTTTATCGTTTAAGTTTTTCATCTGTCCAATTTATAAGAATCTCAAAGAACAAAGGTATTATAGATTGGTTGTTAGCTGTAGTTAAGAATACGTTATTTTCTGAATTGGATTTAAAATTGAACTTAGGTTAATTTGAGCTGTAGTACTTTTGATAAGCAGTTAGTTGCTAAAAACTATACATCTCAAGATGAAAAAAGAGCACCATTACAAAGCAAACCTTAAATGGACCGGAAACACGGGTAGTGGTACCACCGGTTATAGAGATTTTGAACGCAGCTATGCTATTTCCATTGAAAATAAACCGGATATTTTAGGGTCTTCGGACCCTGCGTTTAGAGGTGATGCTACAAAATATAATCCAGAGGAGCTGTTGGTAGCCTCTTTGTCTTCATGTCATATGCTTTGGTACCTGCATTTGTGTTCCGAAGCTGGCGTTATTGTCGTTGACTATAAGGATAACGCTACTGGTACCATGATAGAAACCGCAGATGGAGGTGGACGTTTTAGTGAAGTTACCTTACATCCAGTGGTTACGGTAAAGGTGTCTGAAATGGTAGAGAAAGCACAAGAATTACATAAAAAGGCAAACACGCTTTGTTTTATAGCCAATTCGGTAAGCTTTGTTGTAAAGCATAAGGCCAGTTGCTTGAGCCTTGAGAATTAAGTTTGCATAAAGAAAAACAGCAGGAACGAATCAAAAAGGGGTATTTTGTTTTGATTCGTCCTACAGCATATTTTTTTACCCTTATTTGGTAACCCCATTAGCAGTTTTTAGTTTATTCAACTGCTTGGCTAGATATAGCATTTCTCTGGCAATGTCATTAGGTTCAGAGACAATCAATTCTATGGAGTTTTCATCATGACCCTCGGTGATGTTTTTTTCCAAAATTACTTTCACCTTACTATCTATGGATTGTTGCAATGCATCCAATGATTTTGGGTATATAAGCCAACTATCGGAACCATATTTCACATTGTACGATATGGGATTTTCCCCGCGAGCATTCCTAACTTTGAATCCATAGTTATCTAAAGAAGCTAGGGCGGATATAGGTTTAATTTCCGGTGCTGTTCCTGCAGAGTGTATGCTCAATAAATCTTGTTGTTTATAATACACCATTCCTGTCTGTAACCAAACTGTAGCCAATTGACTGGACTGCTGGTTATTTTTGTCGATGAAGACAACATCCGTTTTTCCTGCATTGTCAGCCGTTTGTAAGATTGTAGATGCGGTCCGGTCAAGTAATAGTTGTCTGTCTTTTGGAATTTCGTCAAACGTTGTGCTAAACTGAACCACTGATTTTTCAATTTTAGAATTTAGTTTCTGTGCGTTTATTGCTAATTGAAAAAATAGCAATAAAGCTAATGTTGAGAGTGTAGTTTTTGTTTTCATGAGGGTCATTTTAAATTTACTTATTGCGATATAACGATTAATTGATTCAAATTTTTTTATTCGTTGTTGATGGGTTATATGAATAACATATTGTGTTATTGCAATAATACGATTAATATGGGTGATTCAATATATTTTTCATGTAGGATTTACTTAGATATGAGCAATTTAACGTTCGCGTAACATTAAGGGCTAATGTAAGCCCGGTCTTGCTGATTGAAGATAGTGTGTGAAGGTAAGGGGCGGTTTGACAAACAAACGGAACACAGGCTGTCCATATAGCTGGGAGGTCTAAAAGTGAGAAAGTAATACGAAGCGGTCAAGCTAAGTTCTTTTTTAATAACGATAGGAAAAAGGCATAGTCAATATATTCCTTTTTTCTATCCGAAAGTGTGGTGAGAACGGAAAGAACACCCCATACACAGGTTATGATAATATTGAAGTTTAGGCGCTTCTTGGTATATCTAATTTTTACATGTTTTTACCGTTTGTATAATTTAGGAGTCTAAAGGATACTAAATCATTGGTGTCACCAAAACAGGTAAAATCTTACATATTTTAGATTCGTATTGTGGATGTATTTTGTGTTGGATGATGAGAGTTGACAAATTGTGAATCTTGATGAGGTGACCCTTTCTAAACTTACGTTCCACAGCTATTTTTCCTATATTTACCCCATGCTCTCAAAAAAGACAAAATATGGGTTAAAGGCGTTGGCTTTCTTGGCTTCGCAGAAAGACAAACAGCCTGTGCAAATTTCGGAAGTTGCAAAGGCCGAAAACATCTCGCAAAAATTTTTGGAGAGTATCTTGTTGTCCTTGCGCAAGAGCGGATTTTTAGGCTCTAAAAAGGGTAAAGGTGGCGGCTACTATTTAATTAAGGACCCTAAAGAAATCCTAATGACAGATGTCATGCGCATACTCGAAGGTCCAATTGCCATGGTGCCCTGTGTAAGTCTTAATTTCTACGAAAAATGTGCGGACTGCCCGGATGAAGCCACTTGCTCCGTAAATAAACTCATGCTTATGGTACGCGATGCCAATCTTGAGGTATACCGTAACAATACTTTGGCCGATTTAATAGCCTGATTTTCTGATCAAAGCCAATATCCGGTAGAATATCTTCAATTTTAGTTGCTTTTTTTTAAAAATCTACTAAATCTATAGGGTAAAAGTAAATTCTTTTGCTTTTGCTCGTCTAACACAATAAAAATGGAGTACATTTGTTTACTCTATTAAATTGATAGGGTAATTAGATTAACACCAAAATGATAGTAGATCAGTTGATTTTAGATAAAGCAGCTTCCAAGAAGAAATATTCAGAAGATAAAAAATCTGAGAAGCCAATCCGTAGTATCGCCAAAGCGGTAAGCTGGAGGGTGATAGGTACTTTGGATACCTTGCTGGTTTCTTATTTGTTAACTAGTGAGGTGGCTATTGCAGCTTCTATTGCTTCCATAGATTTTGTGACCAAGATGTTTTTGTACTTCTTTCACGAGCGTTTATGGAACAAAATTAATTGGGGTAAATAAATAAGGTTATGAGTTTTTCAGAAGATCAGATAAAGAAACTTAACGAGCGTTTTGAAAATGCAGACCCTTCGGTTATTATCGATTGGGCCATTGAGAATGCCAATAATGCAGTGGTTACTACAAATTTTAGACCTTACGAGGTGGCCATTTTACATGCCGTTGCCGATGTAAAGAATGATATTCCTGTGATTTGGTGCGATACGGGTTATAATACGCCCAATACTTACAAGCATGCGGAAGAGCTAATTGAGAAATTAGGTTTGAACATCGATTTGTATGTGCCAAAGCAAACCAGTGCTCATCGTGATAGTGTAATGGGAATACCTCAAATAGATGACCCAAAGCATGCGGTTTTTACAGAACAGGTTAAGTTGGAGCCTTTTAAAAGGGCTATGGAAGCGCATAAGCCAGATGTTTGGTTTACCAACCTTAGAAAGGGGCAAACTGCGTTGAGGGATTCGTTGGATATTCTAAGTGTAAGCAAAGACGGAGTTCTTAAAGTGAGTCCGTTTTATCACTGGAGCGACGCACAGTTAGATGCTTACCTGGAAAAAAGAGAATTACCTAACGAGCATAAATATTTTGATCCGACCAAAGTTCTTGAGAACCGCGAATGTGGATTGCATACCTAAAGGAGATTCCGCTTTAAGCGAAAAAATAATAATAGAAGCATAGCAGATAGCGAAAATATATTCATAAAATTATGAGCCAAGATACATCACACATCAACGCCTTAGAGAACGAGGCCATCTACATCTTTAGAGAGGTAGCTGCTCAATTTGAAAGACCGGTACTTTTATTTTCCGGCGGAAAAGATTCAATAACATTGGTGCGTTTGGCGCAAAAGGCATTTTGGCCTGCAAAGATTCCTTTTCCTTTAATGCATATTGATACAGGTCATAACTTTCCTGAAACAATAGAATTTAGAGATAGATTGGTTGAGGAGTTGGGTCTAGAACTTATCGTAAGAAATGTTCAGGATTCTATTGATCAAGGTAAGGTAAAAGAAGAATCGGGTCGGTACTCAAGTAGAAATTCATTGCAGACTACTACGTTGTTAGATGCTATTGAAGAATTCAAGTTTGATGCTTGTATAGGTGGAGCTCGTAGAGATGAGGAAAAAGCAAGGGCAAAAGAGCGTATTTTTTCTGTGCGTGATGATTTTGGTCAGTGGGATGAACGTAACCAGCGTCCGGAGCTTTTTGATATGTTGAACGGTCAGATAGAATTGGGACAGAACGTACGTGTGTTCCCAATTTCGAACTGGACAGAGTTAGATGTTTGGTCTTATATCAAAGAAGAAGAAATTGAAATACCTTCTATCTACTTTGCACACAAACGTAAAGTATTCTTGCGTGACGGTTTGATTTGGTCACATTCGGATTATGTGTACCAAGAGGAAGATGAGGAAGTGTTGGAACGTATGGTGCGTTTCCGTACTGTAGGGGATATGAGCTGTACGGCAGCCGTATTTTCGGATGCAACGGATATTGAATCTGTTGTGGAGGAGATTCGTGATTCCAGTATTTCTGAAAGAGGAGCCCGTATTGACGATAAACGATCGGAAGCGGCAATGGAGAAAAGAAAACAACAAGGATACTTTTAGAATTCTCACCAGGGGATTTAGTTTAAAATATTGATTAAAAAACGCCAAGAGCATAATGCTTAAGGCTTACAGCCAAAGAACATGGACGTATTAAAGATAGCAACAGCAGGTAGTGTAGATGACGGAAAAAGTACCTTGATCGGTAGAATTCTGTATGATACAAAATCATTGACTAGCGATAAGCTAGAAGCCATAGAAAAGACCAGTAAGAGCAAAGGGTATGATTACCTAGATTTCTCATTGGCTACAGATGGTCTAGTGGCCGAGCGTGAGCAAGGTATTACTATAGATGTGGCACATATCTATTTTTCAACTGCAAAGAAAAGTTACATTATTGCCGATACTCCCGGTCATGTAGAGTACACACGTAATATGGTTACTGGTGCTTCTACTTCTCAAGCAGCAATTATTTTGATCGATGCTAGAAAAGGAGTTATAGAGCAGACCAACCGTCACTTTTTTATCAATAACCTATTGCGCATCAAAGATGTTGTGGTAGCTATTAATAAAATGGACTTGGTTGATTATTCCGAGGAAACGTACAATGCAATCAAAGCCGATTTTGAGGAGTTGATGGCAAAAAGAGATTACCAAGATCAGAAGATTACCTTCATTCCTGTTAGTGCTTTAAAAGGTGATAACGTTGTGAACAAAACGGATAAGACGCCTTGGTATACAGGTCCTACTTTATTGGAGCATTTTGAGGCTTTGGATCGTAAGGATATTTTTAATGTAGGTACACCGCGTTTTCCGGTTCAGTATGTTATCCGTCCTAAGACAGATGAGCATCATGACTTTAGAGGTTTTGCCGGTAAGGTTTACGGTGGCGAGTTGAGTGTTGGAGATGAGGTTGTGGCTCTTCCATCGCAAACAAGGTCTAAGATCAAGGATATTTATTTCTACGACAAGAAGTTCCAGACGGCTTCAAGAAGGTCTTCGGTAACGATTACTTTAGAAGATGAAATTAATATCAGTAGAGGGGATATGTTGGTGAAAGCTGAAGATTTACCTACTATCGATAAGCAGTTTACCGCTACTATTTCTTGGATGGATTCAAATCAATTGACAGCAGGTAAGAAATATGTGGTACAACACGGTGTAAACAAAGTGTTGGCCAAGGTTGATAATATTCACCATAAAATCAATCCTGATTATTCTGGTATAGATACAGAAGTACAAGGGTTGGGTATGAATGATATCGCTCAGGTAACCTTCAAATTAAACAAGCCAATTTTTTACGACAAATTTGAAAATCACCGTACCAATGGTTCGTTTATCTTAATCGATACTCAGACCAACAGTACTGTAGGGGCTGGTTTCATAAGTTAGGAAACCAGAAGTTATCCAACGGATTAAAGGGGACATTTAAATATCTCTATAAAATCCATAGGAAAAATAGATAAATAATAATCTACCGATAAAAAGGTAAGAAACTAGATATAAACAGCATGCAAAGTTTCAGAACAGAAATAGAAAATCCCGTAGTTGAAAAGGATATTTTGGCCTTAGAGGCTAAAATACGCCAGTTCAAAGAAGGTAATTTAGATGAAGAAAAGTTCCGCAGTTTGCGTTTGGCTAGAGGTGTTTACGGTCAACGTCAGCCTGGCGTGCAGATGATTCGTATTAAATTGCCCTACGGTAAGGTTACCTCTAAGCAATTAAAGCGTATCAGTGATGTTTCTGACGAATATTCTAGAGGTAGATTGCACATTACTACACGTCAAGATATTCAAATACATTATGTTGATCTTGACCGTACACCAGAACTTTGGTCGGAGCTAGAGAAAGATGACGTTACCATTCGTGAGGCTTGTGGTAATACGGTACGTAACGTAACGGCTAGTGAAACTGCCGGTATAGATGTAGACGAACCGTTTGATGTTTCGCCATACGCCCATGCACTTTTTCAGTATTTCTTACGTAACCCGATCAGTCAAGAAATGGGCCGTAAGTTCAAAGTTTCTTTTTCTGCCAGCGATGCGGATACGGGTCTTTCGTATATGCACGATCTTGGTTTTATTGCCAAAATACAGGATGGCGTAAGAGGTTTTAAAGTGATGTTGGCCGGTGGGTTAGGTTCACAACCACGTCATGCCGAGCTACTTTTTGAATTTCTTGCAGCGGATAAAATTATTCCATTAATGGAAGGTGTGGTACGTGTGTTTGACCGTTACGGAGAAAGAAAGAGCCGGGCAAAGGCTAGAATGAAGTTCTTGTTGAAAGATTTAGGTCTTGACGGGTTCAAAGCGCTATTGGAAGAAGAGCAAAAAGCGATTCCTTTTCAAACTTTTCATATTGATGCAGATGCATATCCTAAAGTTGAAGTAGCTAAGGTAGATGCGCCACAAGTGGAGATTGAAGATGCGGAAGCTTTTGAAATCTGGAAATCTACGAACCTTATACCTCAGAAGCAGGAAGGGTATTCGGCTATCGGTATTAAAGTACTTTTAGGTGATTTTTATACGGATAAAGCAAGATTATTAGCTGATTTGGTAGAGCAATATGCTGCTGGCGAGTTGAGATTGAGCTTGCGTCAAAATATATTGATTCCTTACGTAGCCAATGATTTGGTTCCGTTTTTCTACAACAAACTTAAGAAACTAGGTTTTGTAGAAGCAGGGTATAACAAAGCCATAGATATTACGGCCTGTCCTGGTACGGATACTTGTAACTTGGGTATTGCCAGTAGTACGGGTATTGCTGAGGAATTGGAAAGAATCATGAAGGTGGAATATCCTCAGTACATCAGCAACTCTGATGTAGCAATCAAAATCAGTGGGTGTATGAATGCCTGTGGTCAGCACAACATGGCCAATATCGGTTTTCAGGGTATGAGTGTAAGAACCAAAGATAAGTTGGTGGCGCCGGCACTTCAAGTGTTGTTGGGCGGTGGTAACGATGGTGATGGAAGCGGAAGATTTGCAGATAAAGTAGTAAAAATTCCTTCTAAAAGAGGTCCTGAAGCATTACGATTGATTTTGGACGATTACGACCAAAACGGAAACGGAAAATCGTATGCCGATTACTACGAGGAAAAAGGACAAATGTATTTCTATGATTTTCTTACGCCATTATCGGATGTTGAGAATCTTACTGCAGAAGATTTTATTGACTGGGGTAATTCGGAACGATACGAAAAAGCGATTGGTATTGGTGAATGTGCCGGTGTGGTAATTGACCTTATCGCTACATTACTTTTCGAAAGCGAAGAAAAAATACAGAATGCACAAGAGGCTTTTGAAGAAAATAAATGGGCGGCTAGTATCTATCACTCCTATTCTTCAATGGTAAACTCTGCAAAAGCAATGTTGACTTCCGAAAAAGCGAAAGTGAACACGCATGCAAGAATAATCAAGGATTTTGATGAAAAATTCGTTGCCTCTGGTAGAATAGATTTAGGTCAAGGTTTTGAAGAACTTGCTTTACAATTGAACAAGAATGAGCCAACTGAAGCTTTTGCAAAAAGCTATTTAGAAGATGCAAAAGCATTTTTAAAAGCAGTTGAAAAGTTTAGACAACAAGAATTAGCAGAAGCTTAAGAATGAAATATTCCAACGAAAATAACAACACTTTATCCCATGTAGGCGGTCGCTTTACGGTAATTGGTGCAGGTCCTGGTGATGTTGAGCTTATTACGCTCAAGGCCATCAAGGCGTTGGAAAGTGCCGATGTGGTGTTGTACGATGCGTTGGTGTCCGTTGAGTTGTTGGACTATGCACCTAATGCCGAACAAATTTTTGTTGGCAAAAGAAAGGGGTGCTATGCCTATCAGCAAGAACAGATAAACGAGTTGATCGTTAGCCGAGCAAAAACCAATGCCCATGTGGTACGTTTAAAAGGTGGAGATCCATTTGTATTTGGTCGTGGTGCGGAAGAAATGGAGTATGCTGCAGCCCACGGGTTGCAAGTAGCTATGGTGCCCGGTATATCATCATGTTTGTCGGTTCCGGCATATCAGAACATTCCGGTTACTAAAAGAGGTGCCGCCGAAAGTTTTTGGGTAATCACGGGTACAACAAAAGAGCATAAACTTTCTGCTGATGTTGCTTTGGCCGCTAAAAGCAATGCCACAGTGGTTATTCTTATGGGCATGAGCAAACTGTCGCAAATAGCGGAATTGTTCAAAGCCGAAGGCAAGGCTGAAACCCCAATTGCCATTGTGCAGAACGGAACCAGAAAAGACGAAAAAATTGCGGTAGGTACTATTGCTTCCATCGAATATGAAGTGGAAAAGCAACAGATGGCCAATCCGGCAATTATTATTATAGGTGAAGTAGTTAGGCACAGAGAAAGTGTCGAAAGCCTTAAAGAAGAATTTTTAGAAGTAGTTAAATAAAGTAATTGATGTCAGGTAACGAGTTCAGCATGCTCAATACTCAATTCTAATTACTCAATACAAAGAAGTAATGATAAAAACAGATATTCTCATCATTGGCGCAGGCCCTACAGGTCTTTTTACGGTATTTGAAGCAGGCTTATTGAAGTTAAAATGCCACTTGATAGATGCTTTGCCACAAACAGGTGGACAGTGTTCGGAAATTTATCCGAAGAAACCGATTTATGATATCCCGGCTTTCCCGGAAATTCTTGCAGGTGATTTGGTAACTAACCTAATGGAGCAAATCAAACCTTTTGAGGCTGGTTATACTTTGGGTGAGCGTGCTGAAACTTTGGATAAACAAGAAGATGGTTCTTTTATCGTAACAACAAACAAAGGTACAAAACACCATGCGCCAGTAGTAGTTATTGCTGGTGGACTCGGTTCTTTTGAGCCTAGAAAACCGCCTATCGAAAACATTTCTGATTTTGAGGACAAGGGTGTGGCTTACATGGTAAAAGACCCTGAAGTATATAGAGATAAAAAGGTAGTGATAGCCGGTGGTGGTGATTCTGCTTTGGACTGGGCTATTTTCTTGGCAGATGTTGCCTCGGAAGTATCTTTGGTACACCGTAGAAACGAATTTAGAGGAGCTTTGGATTCTGTGGAAAAAGCATCTGAATTGGCAAAAGCGGGTAAAATAAAATTATTTACTGAGGCCGAAGTAAAAAAATTGTACGGTGATGACCATTTGGAAGCGGTTGTTATCAAACATAATGACGCAGAAAAAGGGGAAAGCTATGTTGAGGTAGATAACTTTATTCCATTGTTCGGTCTTTCTCCAAAATTAGGACCAATAGGTGATTGGGGACTTGAAATAGAGCGTAATGCTATTAAAGTAAACAATGCCAAAGATTATCAGACCAACATACCTGGTGTTTTTGCTATTGGAGATGTGAACACCTACGAAGGGAAATTAAAACTGATTTTATCTGGTTTCCATGAGGCTGCCGTAATGTGTCAGTACGCTTATCAGTTGATTAACCCTGGTAAGAGATACGTTATGAAATATACCACCGTTGGTGGTGTAGAAGGATTTGACGGTACTAAAAAAGTGGCGAAAAAAGAAGTAGTAAAGAGTATAGTTTAATTTGTATTAGTGCATATAATTGGTAAAGCCTTCCGTTATCTCATTTTGATGGAAGGCTTTTATCTACTGTAAAGCGCCAAAAACAATTGGGTTTCTTTGGTTTTAATATCAATGTGGTGTTACTTTGCAGACCGTTCATTAAAATACGTGACTGTTATCAAGAAAGGTGGAGGGAATAGACCCTTTGAAACCTTGGCAACCCTTTTCTTATAAAGAAGGTGCTACATTCTATCCTATGTGTTCATGGGACAGATAACAAAGAGAGGCAAATATGTTTGTCCTTATTCTTTTACTTGATAATTGTCTGCAGATTGATTTTAGAATAATGTTTTTCGATAGGTTAAGTCGGATGATATTAAAGCAGAATACCTAATAAGAAGGGTAAAGGAAAATGAAAAGTATTCAAGAAATATTAAAAGAGCGCATATTGGTGTTAGATGGTGCCATGGGTACTATGCTGCAACGCTATAAATTTACCGAGGAGGATTTTCGCGGTGAGCGTTTTAAAGATTGGAAATCTCCGGTGCAAGGTAACAATGATTTGTTGTCTTTGACCCAACCCGAAGCCATTGCGGAAGTACATAGAAAATACTTTGCCGCAGGAGCGGATATTGTAGAAACCAATACGTTTTCCAGTACAACAATTGCCATGGCAGATTACGACATGGAAGAGTTAGTGTATGATTTGAATTTTGAATCCGCGCGAATTGCTAAAATGGTTGCAGATGAGTTTACGGCCAAAGAGCCAAATAAACCTCGCTTTGTAGTGGGTAGTTTAGGACCTACCAATAAAACGGCAAGCATGTCTCCCGATGTGAACGACCCTGGGTATAGAGCGGTTTCTTTTGATGAGTTACGAATAGCATACAAACAGCAGGTAGAAGCTTTGTTGGATGGAGGGGTGGATATGCTAATGGTTGAGACTATTTTTGATACGTTGAACGCCAAAGCGGCATTATTTGCAATAGAAGAAGTAAAGGAAGAGCGTAATATAGATGTCCCAATAATGGTAAGCGGCACGATTACCGATGCCTCGGGAAGAACTTTATCAGGGCAAACGGCTGAAGCATTTTTAATTTCAGTTTCGCATATTCCAATCTTTTCGGTTGGTTTTAATTGTGCTTTGGGCGCGGACCAGTTGGTACCTCACTTAGAAGTTTTGTCATCCAAATCAGAACATGCTATTTCTGCTCACCCTAATGCCGGTTTGCCAAATGCTTTTGGGGAATACGATGAAACGCCAGAGCAAATGGCGGCACAGATAAAAGAATATGTAGAAAAAGGTCTAGTCAATATCGTTGGCGGTTGCTGTGGTACTACACCGGAACATATTAAGGCAATTGCAGACTTGGTAAACAAGTATGATCCAAGAGGAATAAACGTGGCATCTTGATTGGAAAGATACAGTGAACAAATAAAGAACAATTATCAATTATCACAAAAGTGATTGAGATACTATGAGTGACAACTCAAATATACTGACAACCAACGACCAACAACCAGCAACTAGACATTTAAAACTATCCGGTCTAGAGCCTTTGGTCATCACCCCTGAAAGCAATTTCGTAAATGTGGGCGAACGTACCAATGTAGCTGGATCTAAACGATTTTTACGACTTATTAAAGAACGTAAGTTCGAAGAAGCCCTAGATGTTGCCAGAGATCAGGTGGAAGGTGGGGCCCAAATCATCGATATTAATATGGATGATGGTTTGATCGATGGTAAAGAAGCCATGGTTAAATTTTTGAACCTTGTTATTGCGGAGCCTGATATTGCCCGTGTGCCTATCATGATAGATAGTTCCAAATGGGATATTATTGAAGCAGGTCTACAAGTGGTTCAGGGCAAGTGTGTGGTAAACTCCATTAGTTTAAAAGAAGGTAAGGAAGAGTTCGTAAGACACGCCAAGCTTATCAAGAGATACGGAGCAGCGGTAATCGTAATGGCTTTTGACGAAGTAGGTCAGGCCGATAATTATGACAGGCGGATAGAAATATCTAAACGGTCTTATGATATTTTGGTAGACGAAGTAGGTTTTGCGCCCGAGGATATCATTTTTGACCTGAATATATTTCCCGTTGCAACGGGGATGGACGAGCACAAACTTAATGCGCTAGATTTTATAAGGGCAACGAAGTGGGTTCGTGAAAATTTACCTCATGCCAGTGTTAGTGGAGGGGTAAGTAATGTTTCTTTTTCCTTTAGGGGTAATAATCCTGTGCGTGAAGCTATGCATTCCGTCTTTTTGTACCACGCTATAAAAGCGGGTATGAACATGGGAATCGTCAATCCGACCATGTTGGAGATATATGATGATATTCCAAAGGATTTGTTGGAACATGTTGAGGATGTTATTCTAAACCGTAGAGATGATGCAACGGAACGATTGTTAGATTTTGCGGAATCCGTTGTGGGTACTGCCAAAGAAAGCAAAGTAGACCTTTCGTGGCGTGAAGAGCCTTTACAAAATAGAATTACGAGAGCTCTTGTAAAGGGAATCGATCAATATATAATAGAAGATGTAGAGGAGGCACGTGTCGCGGCAGACAAACCAATTGAGGTCATTGAAGGAAACTTAATGGCCGGTATGAACGTGGTAGGCGACCTTTTCGGAAGCGGAAAAATGTTTTTGCCGCAGGTAGTGAAATCTGCTCGTGTAATGAAAAAAGCGGTGGCTTATTTACTACCGTACATTGAGGAAGAGAAGTTGAAAAACCCTCAGATTGGTGACGATAAGGGGAATGGAAAAATATTGATGGCCACCGTAAAAGGTGATGTTCATGATATTGGTAAAAACATAGTTAGCGTTGTTCTGGCCTGTAATAATTATGAAATAGTGGACCTTGGGGTTATGGTGCCACCCGAGAAAATTATAGCAGCTGCTATTGAGCACAACGTAGATGTAATAGGCCTCAGCGGACTTATAACTCCCTCTCTTGATGAGATGGTGCATTTGGCCAAAGAAATGGAGCGTAAGAACTTTAAACTGCCGTTGCTCATTGGTGGGGCAACTACTAGTAAAGCTCATACTGCGGTTAAAATTGACCCACAATATAGTGAGGCCGTAGTTCATGTAAATGATGCGTCAAGAGCAGTGACAGTGGTTGGTGACTTGCTCCAGAAAGAAACATCGGCCGGGTATAAGAAAGCAATCAAAGAAGACTATGATGTCTTCAGGGATAAGTTCCTGAGCCGAACAAAAAAGAAGGAGTACAAAACTATAGAAGCTGCAAGAGAGAACCGATTTAAAATTGATTGGGATGCTTCGGAAATCGTAAAGCCTAAGGAGTTAGGTATTCAGGTTATTGAAGATATTGATTTAGAGAAGTTGGTTCCTTTTATAGATTGGACACCTTTTTTTAGAAGTTGGGAACTGCACGGAAAGTATCCTGATATTTTAACGGATGAGGTTGTGGGCGAACAAGCAACAGAGCTTTTTGCCGATGCTCAGAAAATGTTGAATGATATTCTAAAGGATAAAAAGTTAACGGGAAAAGGGGTGTTCGGTATCTTTCCTGCCAATACGCTGGAAAACTATGATGATATAGAGGTTGATGTAGAGGACGGTAATGAAACGAAGAAGTATACGTTTAGAACGTTACGTCAGCAATTGCAAAGAAGAGAGGGCGTGCCAGATTATGCTTTATCCGATTTTATTGCGCCAAAAGAATCCGGTAAACAGGATTATGTAGGCTGCTTCTGTGTAACTACAGGTTTCGGAACCGATGAATTGGCGGATACGTATCGTGAAAATTTGGATGATTACAATTCCATTTTGGTAAAAGCTTTAAGTGATCGTCTGGCCGAAGCTTTTGCAGAGTACCTGCATTTAGAGGTGCGAACAAAGCACTGGGGCTATGCTTCTGATGAGCATTTAGAAAATGATGAATTGATAGATGAAAAATACAAGGGTATTCGTCCTGCACCTGGGTATCCTGCTTGTCCGGATCATTTAGAAAAGTTAACCCTTTGGGATATGCTAAAGGTGGAGGAGCGTATAGGTGTAAAATTAACGGATAGTTTGGCCATGTGGCCCGCCTCATCAGTCTCAGGGTATTACTTTGGTAATGCGGAATCTAGATATTTTGGATTAGGAAAAATAAAAGAGGACCAAGTAGAAGACTTTGCTGAGCGCAGAGGCATCACGGTAGAGAAAGCTACAAAATGGTTAGCTCCTAATATTGCCGATGATTGATATGAAAAAATTTATAGAAGTGGGCATGGGCAGTTTTATGATAAGCCATGGATACGACCAAAAAAATAATGAAATTGAAGAAAGAGTAGTTGTTGATGGATTTTCTAAAAAATTGGTTGCGGTGAATCGTATTAAGTCGGTAAGTGAAAAATATATCCTGACCGATTATTTAGATGGCCGATGGATTTATTGGGAGTACGAAGAAAGTTATGAAGAGGTGAAACAGATGCTTTCAGACGCTTATTAGATTTAAGAGAAAAAATGCGTTAGGGATAGAAGCGGTATCTTTTTAAAGTCCGTTAGGATTTGAAAAATTTAGCGAATAGCCCGCTCGAACGCCATAAAATAAAATACAAATTAAATTTTCCTGAAAACAGGGTAGCATACATGAAAATAACGGACCACATAAAGAAAGCAAAAGGCAAAACTTTATTTTCTTTTGAAATTATACCACCGGTAAAAGGGCATCAGATTCAACAGCTTTACGATAATATTGATCCTTTAATGGATTTTAAGCCTCCGTTTATTGATGTGACTACTTCTCGTGAGGAGTATGTGTATATTGATCGTGATGGTCTTTTGGATAAAAAACTGACTCGTATGCGTCCCGGTACCGTGGGGATCTGTGCTTCCATAAAACATAAATATGATGTAGATACCGTGCCACATGTGCTTTGTGGTGGTTTTACCAGAGAAGAGACCGAGTATCTTTTAGTAGATTGCCACTATTTAGGTATTGACAATATTATGGCCTTACGTGGAGATGCCATGAAAGATGAGAAATATTTTCAGCCCACAAAAGGGGGTCATACGTATGCTGTAGATTTGGTAAAACAAGTTCATGATTTGAATTGTGGTAACTATTTGCATGATACGGTGGACAGTGATAACTGTGCCGATTTTTGTATTGGGGTAGCGGGCTATCCTGAAAAACATTTAGAGGCACCTTCTTTAAAATCTGATTTAAAGAGATTGAAAGAAAAAGTAGATGCCGGTGCCGATTATGTGGTAACGCAGATGTTTTTTGATAACCAGAAGTATTTTGAATTTGTAGAAGAGGCGAAGAAAATGGGCATTACCATCCCTATTATTCCGGGTATAAAGCCTATTGCTGTAAAGAAGCACTTGCAGTTGTTGCCACAGGTCTTTAGAATAGATTTGCCACAGGATTTGATTGATGCGGTAGACAATTGTGCCACGAACAAAGATGTGCGCCAGGTTGGTGTGGAGTGGGCCATTCAACAATCTAAAGAACTAAAAGAGGCTGGCGTACCTGTACTTCACTATTACTCAATGGGTAAGTCCGATAATATTAAGGCTATTGCCGAACAGATATTTTAGAAATTTTACCATTGTAGGAAAATATTAGCAATCCTTGGGTTTAAAATAACGAATAGTATTATTTTTGCGCTCCATGAACCCAAGGGTGTTTTTATTTTTTCTGATGTGTGTCGGTTTTTGTTTTGCGCAAGAGCCCGAAAGAATCCACAGCTATACGTTTGATGCGAACCAATTTTACGGTTCTATTATCCTTCATAATCCTGATATTTCGCATTTAATTACGGACCACCCTGCGGGTATTATACTAGCGTACAACAGAAAGACCTATGGTCTTGAAGAGTGGCAGCAGTTATACAATTACCCAGATGTTGGGGCCTCCTTCATTTATCAGAACACCAATAGTTCTACCTTGGGTGAAGCCTACGGAGTATATGCTCATTTCAATTTTTACTTTTTAAAGCGGAACCTGCAGTTTAGAGTGGGGCAGGGCGTGGCATATATGACCAACCCCTATGATAGGGAAACCAATTTTAGGAACAATGCGTATGGTTCCAAGTTGTTGAGTTCAACCTACGCCATGATAAACTACCATAAAGAGAACATATACAAAGGCTTGGGTTTTAAAGCGGGTATTTCTATCATGCACTATTCAAATGCGAATGTAAAAGCACCCAACACGTCAACCAACACCTTTGCTTTTAACGCAGGTATAACTTACACTTTAGAAGGTAAGGATACTGAATATATTCATCGTGAGAAAGTGAAGGTTACTGAGCCTATTCGTTATAATTTGGCGTTTAGAACGGGAATAAACGAGAGTGATAATATTGGTCATGGTCAGTATCCGTTTTATATTTTTTCGGGTTATGCCGATAAAAGATTAGGCCGCAAAAGCGCATTACAATTGGGAGCAGACGTGTTCTTTAGTAATTTCTTGAAAGAACTGATAGAATATCAATCCATTGCTTTTCCTGAAAATAATATAGATGCCGATACGGATTTTAAACGTGTTGGAGTCTTTGTAGGTCATGAACTGTTCATTAATAAACTATCCATTGAAACCCAATTGGGGTATTACGTGTATTATCCTTTTGATTTTGAGGGAAGGGTCTATAACCGTTTTAGTTTGAAACGTTATTTTGGAGATAAAATATTTGGGGCGGTTAGCTTAAAATCCCATGGGGCTGCCGCGGAAGCAGTAGAATTTGGTATAGGCATACGGTTGTAAAGAGGGGCGAAAGATGATAAGAGAAACAAAAAATAGGGATAACAAAACTGTACTTTTAGCAATAGCAAAGTGGGTGCACGCATCTCGTTTTTTAATAATTCTGTCCGGCATTGTTCTTTTTATTTCGTGTAATGGAGAAAATGCTTCGGATTGTTTTCAAAATACTGGTGATACGGTTCGGGAAGAAGTTACCGTTGAAAATTTCACCAAAATTACTGTTTATGAGAACGTGACCATGATCTTGAAACAGGGAGATGAACAAAAAGTAGAACTTGAAACAGGGAGCGTTTTGCGAAACGAGGTTACGGCTGAGGTTTTAGACGGACGATTGCTATTGAGAGACACGAACGACTGTAATTATTTTAGGGATTATGGAGTGACTAAAATTTACGTGACTTCACCCAATATTACGGAAATACGGAGCAGTACGGGCTGGCCTATAACAAGTGATGGAGTTTTGGCTTATCCGCAGTTGTCACTTGTATCGGAAAGCTTTATTGATGCATCATCTGAAACTACAGATGGCGAGTTTGATCTAGAGGTAGATACTGAAACGTTGAGCGTTGTAGTAAACGGTATTGCTTATTTTAAACTGAAAGGGGCTGCCGTAGACTTGAACCTGACAATAGCAGCCGGTGATTCCCGTATTGAGGCGGAGAACCTTATTGCCCAAAATGTGAATCTAAATCACCGAGGCTCAAACGATATGTTTATCAATCCGCAACAATCTATAAAAGGTGTTATTCGTGGGGTTGGTGATGTGTTCTGTTCAAACCGACCAGCTGAAATTGATGTGGAAGAGCTGTACAAAGGGCGTTTGGTATTTGAGTAATTCCTTTTGAGCTAAAACTTCTATCTACATTATTGATAAGGCATAAATGCAATCTGTAACTTTGCATTGACCAAAACCGCATATGCATCCCATTAAAAAATATCTAACGAATCTGTTCGCTAAAAAACGTGTTTTAGGTGATAATCCGTCACTAAACGGGTTGGTGTCTGCAGATACGCTTCTTGCTAATTTGGTTGAAGAGAAAAAAGTCCCAGGTTTGGCAATCACAGTTCTAAAAAAAGGATCGGTTTTTTTTCAAAAAGGATATGGTTTTGCCAATAGGGAAGAGGGAACACGTGTAAATCCGGAAACCTCGGTTTTTAGAATTGCGAGTGTTTCAAAGCCTATTGCCGCCACTGCTTTGGCATATATGGTCAATGAAAAGTTGATTGATTTGGATGCTTTTTTTTATACCTATGTACCGTATTATCCCAAGAAAAAATATGATTTCACTATTCGGCAATTGGCGAGCCATACCGCTGGAATCCGCGGATATCGTGGTATAGAATATGGCCTTAACAAACCATATTCCATAAAGGAAAGTATCGGTATTTTTAAAGACGATGAGCTCCTTTTCGAGCCCGGAACGGATTATCTGTATAACAGTTTTGATTGGGTGCTGATTTCCCTTGCGATGCAAGAAGCAAGTGGAATTGCTTTTGAAGAATATGTGGAGCAGAAGGTATTGAGGCCTTTAAGAATGGACCATACGTTTTGGCCTGTCTTTAACTGCGCTCAGTCTGGCCTAACTGATGAGTTGGGGCAAACGCAAATGGCGTTTGAAGAGGAAAAGGAAACATCAGTTCGGGAACAGTCGAGTTCTGATGGAAATACAGGAGCATCAGTTCAAGCACAGTCGAGTTCTGATGGAAATACAGGAGCATCAGTTCAAGCACAGTCGAGTTCTGATGGATATTCAGGAGCGTCAGTTCGAGCACAGTCGAGTTCTGATGGATATTCAGGAGCGTCAGTTCGAGCACAGTCGAGTTCTGATGGATATTCAGGAGCGTCAGTTCGAGCGCAGTCGAGAACAAGCGATGTGGTCAAGTTTTACTCCAAGAACAAAATAGGTTTTAGGGAAGCTATTCCTGTAGATAATTTTTATAAACTAGCAGGTGGAGGGTTTCTTTCTACAACCAAGGATATTGCTAAATTCGGACAAGCTTATCTAGAAGGTAAGGTATTGAACAAGGAACTTAGAAAGGAGTTTCTATCGGCGCAAAAGGTCAATGGAGCCTCAGTTTATTACGGTTTGGGCTGGCAAGTAAGTGAAGATGCAAAAGGAAGACCTTATTTTGGACATGTGGGCAATGGTGTGGGTGGATATTCCAACTTCTTTGTATATCCGGAGGAAAACATGGTTTTTTCAATATTAACCAATTGCACAGACCCAAAAATTCAGTCCCAACTGGATACAATTATTGATTTACTTATCTCTGCCGATAGTCCAATGGGCTAGATTTTACATTCAATTTTAACCCAAAAACTTAAAGGGTTGATGCATAAGGTTTTCATTCCCTTGGAACATTGTGTTGTGTATGTAAATCCATTAGCTTTATAAAAAAAGCGATGAAAAATTTTAAATCAACTTTATTTGCCCTCGGATGCAGTTTTTTTGCATTGACCATGAGTGCACAGGAAATAACTTCTTTCTCGGGAATATTCGGCCCGGAATTCTATCAGGACAAACAGAAATTGTCCTGGAAAGAAATTAATAAAATAATGTCCGAAAGCCAAGTTGCTCAGGTAAACTGGCAGAAATCAAAGAAACAAATGTTGGGAGGAATGGCCGCTGGAGTTGCTAATTTTGGTACTGCAATTTGGTTTTTGGTGAACGAAAATGATGATAAAAGTGTTACGGCACCTGCAATTGCCTTTGCCGGAACTGGAATTATTGGTTCAATTTTCTTTCATCATGCTATGAAGAATAAAAAGGAAGCTATTCTGAATTATAATGAAAGCGTAGGTAACGGAACTTCTTTCCGTATGGTGCCTGCCGTAAATGAAAATGGAGTAGGACTTGCCTTAAAATTTTAGTTAAGCTGATTTTCTAAAGGTCCGGAATTCAATTTTTTGACTTCCGGATTTTTTTTTGGCTTAATTTGAAGTCAGCTCGGTAAACAAGCTTTCAAGATTTTTGTTCTTTCGGCTTAGTTGAAGCGTTTTTAGTTCGTTGTCATGCGCGAAGTCAAAAACCACGGGGCGCATATCCCTAGAGGTATTAAAAGTGATTTCATAAACGAAACCTCCAGTATTCTTTACAAGGGTAACATTTGGTAATTTGTTTAGAAAAGCTTCTTCAACTCGGTAATCAAATTCCACTTCAATAATCTGTTCGTCTGCATCCCTTAGCTCGCTCAATTTTTTATCGGCAACCAGAACCCCTTTGTTAATTACAAGTACGCGGTCACAAACAGCTTCTACTTCTTTCATGATATGAGTAGAAAGAAGAATCGTTTTTTCTTTTCCTATTTCTTTTATGAGTTTTCTTATTTCTAGAAGTTGGTTCGGGTCAAGGCCTGTAGTGGGCTCATCTAAAACCAGCACTTCTGGGTCGTGCAAAAGGGCTGCAGCCAAGCCCACCCGTTGTCGGTAGCCTTTTGAAAGTTGTCCTATTTTCTTATGGGCTTCCGGTGTTAGGCCAGTTTGCCCAATGACTTCAGGAATTCTTGATTTGTTGGTTTTATAAACATCGGCATTAAATGCCAAGTATTCTTTTACGTACATATCTAAGTATAGCGGATTGTGCTCCGGTAGGTAGCCAATACTTTTTTGAACACTTTTCTTTTCATTTTTTACATCAAAGGAATTGACCTTCGCATCACCTTCATCAGCAGTGTAATAGGTAGTCAATATTTTCATCATGGTAGATTTTCCGGCTCCGTTTGGGCCTAGAAAACCTACTATTTCCCCTTTTTTCAGTTCAAAACTAACATTGTTCAAAGCTTTTTGAGTTCCGAAATTTTTAGTGATATTGCTTACGGTTATTGACATGATACGTTGTTGAAATATGATTCTTTACAAAGAACTATTTGCAAAGCTTTTTTATTGCTTTCTCAAAAATAAGCAATAAAGAGCTATTCACTATTTTAATTAAGACAGTAGGTTGTTGAATTCAAAAAATGATCAAGGTCTGATTGAGAGATACATATAAAACGGAAAAAAAAGTAATCTAAAGGTTTATTTTTAAATTTAATTATTACTTTAGCCGAAGTTTAAGTGTTATGACAAAGCAATTCTTTTTTAACGGTTTTTATTTTTACTTCTTTTTTAAGAGAGGTATGGGACTGTTGTAAAATATTGCATGATATAAACAAATTTAAGTCCCGTGAAAAACGGGACTTTTTTTGTTCAATACCTATTGGGAATTTAATTAAGAAAAGCGTCAGCACGAGTAAGAAAGTAGTTATGAAACTAAAAGTAGCCATTCAGGGAATCAAGGGTTCGAACCATCATCAAGTGGCTCGGGAATATTTTGACGATAATGTTGAAATGGTAGAGTGTATGTCTTTTGATTTTTTGGTAGATCAACTTTTGACAAAAAAGGCGGACGTTGGCGTAATGGCTATTGAGAATTCCATAGCAGGTTCTATAATACCTAATTATGCATTGGTATATCATAAGGATTTACATGTGGTTGGTGAACATTATTTAAATATTCATCATCATTTGATGGTGTTAAAAGGGCAGAAAATTTCTGATATTGAAGAAGTTCGCTCACACCCAATGGCACTGTTGCAGTGCAAAGAGTTTTTTGGTAAGTATCCGCATATAAAATTGGTGGAAGATGTAGATACGGCGGAGACTGCAAAGCGTATTCAAGATCAACAATTAATGAACATTGCGGCAATAGCACCCGAGGTTGCGGCCAGTTTATATGATTTGGACATCGTAGCGGACAACATACAGACCATTCAAAATAATGCAACCCGTTTTATTATTGTAAAGACAAAAAATAAAGAGCTTCCAAAAGCGGAAATAAACAAGGCATCGGTACGGTTTGTAACGGACCATAAACGCGGAAGTCTTGCTGCTGTGCTTAATGTTATGAGTGATTGTAGATTGAATTTAACCAAAATACAATCCTTGCCCATAATAGAGACCCCTTGGAAATATGCCTTTTTTGTGGATGTTACTTTTCCTGATTACATCAATTTTGATAAGGCAAAATCACTGTTGAACATCATGGCGGAGGATTTTAAGGTGTTGGGTGAATATAAAAATGCTAGAATATGATACGAACGGCAAATCGTTTACATACAGTTGAAGAATATTACTTCTCAAAGAAGCTTAGGGAAGTACGTGGTTTGATGGCCGAAGGGAGACCAATTATCAATATGGGTATTGGTAGTCCGGATTTGGCACCATCTGAAGCGATAATTAAAAGCATGCAAGAAGCAGTTTTGGAAGCCGGCGCGCACCAGTATCAAAGTTATCAGGGTTTGCCGGAATTGCGTGAGGCCGTAGCTGATTTTTACAGTCTAAAATTTGGGGTTGTACTAGATGCCTCAAGTGAGATTTTACCATTGATGGGGTCAAAAGAAGGTATCATGCATATAAGTATGGCTTTTTTGAATGAGGGAGATGTAGCTTTGATTCCTAATCCAGGGTATCCCACGTATACTTCGGTTACGAAATTGGTAGGAGCGGAAGCTAAATATTATAACCTAACGGCAGAAAGTGGATGGTTTCCGGATTTGGAAGAACTACAAGAGCATGATCTATCGAAAGTAAAAATCATGTGGACGAGTTATCCGCACATGCCAACAGGAGCAAAGGCTACCAAAGCCCAGTTTGAAAAGTTGATCGCTTTTGCCAAAAAGAATGATATTCTTTTGGTTAACGATAACCCGTACAGTTTTGTACTTAATAATTCTCCATCAAGCATTTTGTCCATAGATGGGGCAAAAGATGTTGCCTTAGAATTGAATTCATTGAGCAAGACCTTTAATATGGCAGGTTGGCGTGTAGGCATGGTCCTAGGTGGTACGGATCATATTAATGCTATCCTTAAAGTGAAGAGCAATATGGATTCAGGAATGTTCTACGGAATCCAAAAAGGAGCCATTGAAGCCCTAAAAAGCGGTCAGGAGTGGTTTGATAAGTTGAATGAGGTATATAGTACTAGAAGGGCATTGATGTATCAATTAGCGGACAAGTTGAATTGTACGTATGATACAGATGCCGTAGGAATGTTCGTTTGGGCCAAACTGCCCGAAGGAAGTAAGTCCGCAGAAGAATTCATAGACGAGGTGTTGTACGATAAGAATCTTTTCATAACACCGGGAACCATTTTTGGAAGTAATGGCGAAGGGTATATTAGATTTTCGCTATGCGTTACGGAGGATAAAATTAAGGAAGCAATTAGTCGGTTTTAGCAGGACCAAGAAGAGTTAATAGAATGAATGTTTTTATAATTGGAGTAGGGTTAATAGGTGGTTCCTTTGCGAAGGACATTAAACGTCTACGTCCAGAATGCAAAATTTACGGAGTAGATACGAGCGATTCACATTTGAGCGAGGCCTTAAGTTTGGGTTTTATTGATGTCGCATCTAGTTACGCTGATCTGCCCATTGCCGATATGGTGATTGTGACTATTCCGGTGGGAGTGATGGTTACGGAGCTTCCAAAGATATTGGATGCCGTTAATGATGATTGCGTAGTTTTTGATGGTGGATCTACCAAGAGTTTAATTTGTAAAACCTTGGATGCCCATCCAAAGCGAAGAAATTATTTGGCAGCACACCCCATTGCAGGTACTGAATTTTCAGGCCCGTCTGCAGCAATAGAAAATTTGTATGCAGGAAAGACCAATATTATCTGTGAAGTTGAGAAGACAGCTTTTAAGCTACAGGAAAGAGCATTAGAGCTTTTTCAACAGATAGGAATGCGCATAAGGTACATGAACCCTGAAGCACATGACAAACACATTGCATACGTGTCGCATTTGTCACATATCAGCGCTTTTATGTTGGGAAAGACCGTAATCGATAAAGAGAAAAATGAACGTGATATTTTTGACATGGCGGGCAGTGGTTTTGAAAGTACGGTTAGGCTAGCAAAGAGTTCTCCGGCCATGTGGACACCCATTTTTGAACAGAATAAAGAGAATGTGGTCGAGACATTGACCGAATATATACAGAACCTTCAGGAGTTTAAACAACTGTTGGAAAAAGGAGATTACACGGGAATTTTTAACGAAATGAACGACACAAATAAAATAAAGGAAATTTTAAACGGAATACCACTAAACAAGAAGTAATGGAGAATTCAAAAGAAATGAGAACATGGTTGGATGATATGGGTTTAGACCATCCACTAGTAATAGCAGGGCCATGTAGTGCTGAAACCGAAGAACAAGTGTTGCGTATTGCTCACGAGTTAAAAGATACCGACGTAAATTACTACCGTGCGGGTATCTGGAAACCAAGAACACGACCAGGAAACTTTGAAGGTGTTGGCGCACTTGGTTTAAAGTGGTTACAAAAGGTAAAGGCGGAAACCGGTTTAAAGACTGCTACAGAGGTAGCGAACCGTGCACACGTTGAGTTAGCGTTGGAACATGATGTAGATTTATTGTGGATCGGTGCACGTTCAACGGTTAGTCCGTTTATCATGCAAGAACTGGCAGATGCCTTAGAAGGTACAGACAAAATTGTATTGGTGAAAAACCCGGTAAACCCGGATCTAGCTTTATGGTTAGGTGGTATTGAGCGTTTGCATACGGCCGGAATCAGAAAATTGGGAGCTATTCATAGAGGTTTCTCTACGTATGAGAAAACAAAGTACAGAAACATTCCAGAATGGCAGTTGGCTATTGAGTTCCAAAACAAGTTCCCAGATTTGCCATTGATCAACGATCCATCTCACATTACAGGTAAGCGTGATATGATTTTTGATGTATCTCAAACGGCACTTGATCTAAACTTTGACGGTTTAATGATCGAGACTCATTATGATCCAGACAATGCATGGAGTGATGCTGCTCAGCAGGTTACACCAGAGAAATTGGTGCAAATCATGAGAGACTTAAAAATCAGGAAAGAATCTGATAGCGAAGCAGAATACAATGCCAAATTGAGCAACTTAAGAGCGCAGATAGATATTCTAGACAATCAGTTGATCGAGACTATGGGTAAGCGTATGAAAGTTTCCGATGGTATTGGCGAGTTGAAAAAACAAAAGAACGTTGCCGTTCTTCAGTCCAACCGTTGGAACCAAATCCTTGGAGCTATGATTCTTGAAGGAGAATCAAAAGGTTTGAGTGAAGAATTTGTTCTTAAAATGTTCAAGGCTATTCACCAAGAGTCCATCAATCACCAAGAGAAGATTGTAAACGCATAATTGTACGTTAGTAGAATAATAAATAACAACACGGCTTGCCTTTTGGTAAGCCGTGTTTTTTTGTTTTAGTCTCTTCGGAAAACGTAACGGGTAATGAAAATACCTTGAGAATCGCTGTCACCGGCATCGGCTTCCACACCACTAGTTACAAAGATAAGTTCCCAACCTTCTTTGAGCATATCCGTAAGTTTTGATGAGATAACCGCATCGTTGGCTGCTATGTTTTGAAAACGGATACCTGCAATATTATAAAAGTTGAGAAGCTTGGTTTCCTCAAAATTCTTTACTCTAATATTGCCTCTTTTTGATTTGTTTCTGCTGTTGTCTTCTTCTGTCTGTTCAGAAGTAAACTCCTCAAAATCTTTATCTTCCTGAGCGTCAATAATTCTAGATCTGCCTAATCCACTGGGTACTATAGATTCTACGCTGGTGATTATTTTTATCTCTTGTGCCGTAACCTCAAAGGTTGTAGCTATTAAAACAACGGTTAGTAATAGTAATTTTTTCATCATTTAATCTTTAGTTTTTTTGTTAAAGACAAGTAAGTGTCTCAAAAGGTTGCATTTATGAGCATAAATTAAGGAAAGAAACGGAATTGGTATTTTGAAAAGAACCTTTAAGACCGTCTGTTTTAAGGTGATAGTATAAAGTAAAGTTGTTTCTTTGTACTGAAATTGAAAATGAATGAAAGGAACTGTATATAAATCTACTGGAAGTTGGTATACCGTGAAAGCGCAAGACGGCGAATTTTACGAATGCCGTATTAAAGGTAAATTTAGAATTCAGGGTATAAAGAGTACGAACCCCATTGCTGTAGGTGACGTAGTGTCTTTTAAAATAGAGCAGCTGGGTGATGATACAGTGGGTACCATACACAGTATTGAAGATCGTAAGAATTATATCATCAGAAAATCGGTCAACCTTTCTAAACAAACGCATATTATTGCGGCCAATTTGGATCAGGTGTTTTTGCTGGTTACTTTAAACAACCCTACTACTTACACCATTTTTATAGATCGATTTTTGGCTACCGCCGAAGCGTATGATATTCCTGCCATTTTATTGTTCAATAAAGTGGATACCTATACAATTGAAGAATTAGCGGAAATAAAATATCTGGCCGAGTTGTACAGAAACGTTGGGTATACCTGTATTGGTATTTCTGCGAAGTCCGGTAAAAATGTGGACAAAGTGAAAGAAATGATGGAGGATAAGACCAGCATGTTTGCAGGGCACTCCGGAGCTGGTAAATCTACGTTGGTCAATGCGCTAGAACCCAAATTAGAATTAAAGACCACCGAAATCTCTGAGCAACATCTTCAAGGGCAGCATACCACTACGTTTGCAGAAATGTTCGATTTAGACTTTGGTGCTCGTATTATTGATACGCCGGGTATTAAAGGCTTTGGAATTGTAGACATGGAAAAGGAGGAAATAGGGGACTATTTTCCTGAGTTCTTTGAATTGAAAGGAGAGTGTAAATTCAACAATTGTCTTCACCTAGACGAGCCTAAATGTGCCGTAAAAGAAGCATTGGAAAATGAAGAAGTAGCATGGAGCCGTTACCGAAGCTATGTACAGATGGTAACTGGAGAAGAAGAGAATTACAGAGTAGATATTCACGACACAAAAAAGTAACCTGCCTACTAGAATAAAAATTAATTGCCAATTCAGCAACCATGCGAGCCATTATTCAAAGAGTCTCTAGTGCCAGTGTAACAGTAGAGAGCAAGACAATTTCAGAAATACAAAACGGACTTTTAATTTTATTGGGCATAGAAGATGCAGATGGCCCGGAAGATATAGAATGGTTATCAAGAAAAATCGTGAACCTTAGAATTTTTAATGATTCCGAAGGAGTCATGAACGAGTCTCTCAAAGCTGTGAACGGAGACGCTATTGTCGTTAGTCAGTTTACCTTGCATGCTGCTACAAAGAAAGGGAATCGACCTTCATATATTAAGGCTTCAAAGCCAGATGTAGCCATTCCTTTGTACGAAAAATTTATCACACAAATTGAACTCGATTTAGGGAAAAATGTAGGAACTGGAGTTTTTGGTGCTGATATGAAGGTGCAATTGTTAAATGATGGTCCGGTTACTATTGCAATAGATACCAAAAACAGGGAATAAGCTCTTCTTGACGATTATTTTCTTGAGTTTGTAAGAAAAATGGGTGTTTTGTTTGAAATTCTTTCAACCAAACACGGCAATGCGATTTTCACTTTTACTCCCCTTGATTTTTATTGGCTTCTTATCATATGCCCAAGAATTAAGTTACACTACTCTTCTGCTCAACAAAACGCTAACCGAGAATGCAAACGCAGTTGTTCGTTTGGATCAGTTAGATGTTGAGATACTTTCTCAACGAGAAATGGTTGTGAAGACCAAACAAGTGGTGACGGTTTTAAACAGGGCGGGCAACCGGCATGCAAGAACCGGATTAGGTTATGATAACTCAAAGAAAATAAAAAGTCTTGATATCATAATTTATGATGCGATGGGTAACGAAATTGAAAAAATAAAAAGGAAGGAGTTTAAGGATGTAAACGCGGCCGATGGCTTTTCTCTTTACAACGATTATCGGCATCTTTATTATGACTACACGCCCATAAGTTATCCTTACACTTTGGTGTTTGAGTATGAATATGAATCCCCGGATACGGGAAGTTTACCATCGTGGTATTTTTTGAGCGGATTTGGTTTGAGTGTAGAAAAGAGTCAATATAGGATAACTTACCCCAATGAATCTCTTAAACCAATCATTCACGAGAAAAATTTAGGGGAAATAGAGTTTGATAAAAAAGAAACTAACAATTCCGTTACCTACACAGCCCATAATATTAAGGCTATGAAGAGGGAAAGTATGAGTCCATCTTTTAAGAAAATATGCCCTCGGTTAATGACTCGGATAAAGAATTTTCATTACAAAGGTTTTGATGCGTCAATAGATAACTGGAAGGACCTAGGGACTTGGGTAAATACAAACCTTTTATCCGGAAGGGATGAGCTATCTCCGGAGACCTCTAAGAAGGTTAAATCATTGGTGACCGGTGTTGAAGATGATCTTGAAAAAGCAAAAATAATTTATAAATATGTTCAGGACAATACCAGATATATTAGTGTGCAAATTGGTATTGGCGGTCTACGGCCTATTGCAGCTATTGAGGTTGATAATGTAAAATATGGAGATTGTAAAGGACTGTCTAACTACACAAAAGCTCTTTTAAAAGAGGTGGGGGTAGATTCTTACTATGTGGTTGTGCAAGCGGGTGGTGATAAAGTTGACTTTGAAGATGATTTTGCAGATTTGGGGCAAGGCAATCATGCAATTTTGGCTATTCCATATAATGACACCTATTATTGGGTGGATGCTACATCGCAAATCATACCGTTTGGTTATACAAGTGGATTTACGGACGATAGGAAAGTATTGGTCGTAAAGCCGGAAGGTGGCGAAATTGTTACTACAACAGCTTATTTAAATGAAGAAAATTATCAATCTATTTCGGCTACGTACGAGTTAAAATCAGATGGGAGTATCTCGGGAACAACCGATATTGAGACTAGAGGAAGTCAATATAATAGGCATTTTCAGTTGAATCATGATACGGATGAGGAGATAGTAAAAGAGTTTAAACGTAGATGGAGCACAATAAATAATCTTACGGTAGCCAACTACAATTTTGACAATAATAAGAATGATGTGGTCTTTAATGAGACCATTGTTTTAAGTGCAACAAATTATGCCTCACTTAGCGGAGATAGAATACTCTTTACGGCAAACGCTTTTAACAATAAAAATGTGGTGCCGGACCGCTACAGGAATAGAAAATTGCCTTTTGAGATTCAACGTGGTTTTTTAGATGAAGACCGATCTATCATAAAACTACCTGAGGGGTACATTGTGGAGGCATTGCCCAAAGCGAAGAAAATTGAGAATGAATTCGGTATATACACCGTTAGTTTTGAGTACTTGCCCGAGGATAATTCCGTGGATTACCAGCGCAGTTTCCTTCTTAAAAAAGGATTATATCCAAAGGAGAAGTATAATGCATACCGTGATTTCAGAAAAGAAGTAGCGAGTATGGACAATGCACAGATTGTTCTCCTTAAAAAATAACCGAACCGCCTTTTACATTAAAACCAATAATATGTTACAGATTCGAACCACTGTTTTTTTAGTACTGTTTGCGATGGCATTTTCTTTAAATGCTCAAAATTTTAAATTCGGGAAAGTCTCTGAAGAAGAGTTAAAAGAAACCCTTAACCCTAATGACTCTTCTGCTGCCGCTACTGTTTTGTATAGGAGCAAAAATGTTAGGTTTATTTATAACCAAGGTGCTGGGTTTAGTATATTGACCGATGTGTTTGAACGAATCAAAATTTATGATAAGTCCGGGTTTGATTATGCTACAATTTCGCAATCCTTATATAAAAGTGATAACGATATTGAATCCATTTCCGGACTAAAAGCATATACCTATAACTTGAAGAACGGAAAAGTTGAAAAAAGCAAGATGGATAAATCTGCTGTTTTTACTACCGAGTTGAGTAAGTACAGAAACCAAGAAAAATTCACACTTCCGAACATTAAAGAGGGCTGTGTCATAGAGTATCAATACAAAGTTACATCCCCGTTCTATTATTCTATAGATGAGATTGCCCTGCAATACGATATTCCTATAAAAAAACAGGAAATTAGTATTGCTACACCTGAATATTTCAATTTTAAAGCAAATATGAAGGGGTATCTGTCTGTAAGCCCAAAGCGTAGTTCAAAATCAGGAAATATAAATTTCACGAATAAAAATAGAAGTGATGGAAATGGAGCTCTTGTTACCTCTACTACATATTCAAACCAAAATATAGATTATACTGTGCATACTGCAGAATATGATATGGTCAATGTGCCAGCCTTAAAAGAGGAGCCTTTTGTGAATGATATAAATAATTACAGAAGCTCGGTTAAATATGAGCTTCAATACATAAAGTTTCCGCAACAGCTGCAGGAAAATTATACGACGACTTGGGAAGCTGTTATCAAAAAAATATACAAAAGTGATGGTTTTGGTCTACAGTTAAAATCCACTAGATATTTTAAAGATGATTTGGATGTCCTAATAGGTAAGACTTCGTCTCCGGCTGAATTGATGAGCGCTATATATTTTCATGTACAGAACCAAATGAATTGGAACAGTATTTACGGCTATTATGCAGATAAGGGGGTGAAGACCGCTTATAAAGAACGCACCGGTAACATAGCGGATATAAACTTGATACTTACTGCTATGCTCCAAGAAGCAGGTCTTGAAGCTAGTCCGGTTTTGGTTAGTACCAGAAGCCATGGGGTGCCTATGTTTCCAACAAGAGAAGGTTTTAACTATGTAATTGCTTCTGTTGATTTAGATGGACAACAGGTATTGTTAGATGCTACAAATAAGTATGCCAGACCAAATCTTTTGCCTACAAGAGTGTTAAACTGGTTTGGTAAAAAAGTTAGGAAAGATGGGTCTTCGGTTTCAATAAATCTTTTGCCTAGCCAACTTTCAGAAGAGAGCGTTCAAATGAATGTTGATTTATATCAAGATGGAAGTTTAAATGGGAAGTTAAGGCATACCAACCGATATTACAATGCCTATTTGTTCCGAAATAAATATGCCAATAGTGATGAAGAGGATTATCTGGAAAAGCTAGAAAATAGAAACAACGGCATGGAAATATCTAACTACCAGATTAAAAATAAAGAGGGTGTAGGTAAGCCCGTGCAAGAAAGCTACGAATTTGTTTTAGATAAACAGGCAGATGTAATTGGTGACAAGATTTACTTTTCACCTTTATTTCATCTCTTGCAAACAGAGAATCCTTTTAAATTGGATGAAAGAAAATATCCTATAGATTTTACTTTTCCTAGAAGAGATAAATATATGATCAACATCTCTATTCCGGATGCTTATAAGGTGATATCTAAACCGGAGGATATGAGCATTGCAATGGCAGATGGTATAGGAAGCTTTCAATATAAAATGCTAGGTGAAGGGCAAAACCTGCAATTAGTTGTAGATCTTAAATTAAACCACGCAGTAATAGGTGCTGAACACTATTCTTATTTAAAAGAATTTTTCAAGAATCTGGTTGAAAAACAAACAGAAAAAGTAGTTTTATCAAAAATTTCTTCCAATGGAACTACAGAAAGCACAGGAAAAGGTAGATAAATGGATAAATGAGCACGGTGTTCGCTACTTTAATGAACTTACCAATATGGCCCAGCTTACTGAAGAAGTAGGTGAGGTGGCCCGTATTATAGCTCGTAGGTATGGTGAGCAAAGTGAAAAGGAGTCCGATAAAAATAAAGACCTTGGAGAAGAATTAGCAGATGTTCTTTTTGTTACCCTTTGCTTGGCGAACCAAACAGGTGTAGATCTGCAAGAAGCTTTTGATAAAAAACTCGATTTGAAAACAAAACGAGATCATGACCGTCATCACAACAATGAAAAGCTGAAATAGTGTTATATTTGGCAACTTAAATTATATCCTGCGAAGTAGGGTAGACGGATGGATTTGAAAGCAAATCTGTCTTATTTAAGAACCTATAAAGAGAACAGCTTTTGAAACTACACCTATCCGCCCCGTCAAATACGCTATTGCAGAACAACATACAGATTACCGGCTCTAAAAGTGAGTCTAATCGGTCCCTTTTGTTGCAGGCATTGTACTCGAATATAAGTATTGAAAATCTCTCTAATTCTGATGATGCAGAGGTGATGCAAAAAGGGCTTAAAATTGAAAACGGAGTAGTGGATATTCATCATGCGGGTACTGCAATGCGTTTTTTAACTAGTTATTTTGCTTCTCAAGAGGGAAAAGAAGTAACTCTTACAGGTTCTCAACGTATGACGGAAAGACCGGTAAAAGTCTTGGTGGAAGCGCTTCAGGAGTTAGGTGCGGAAATAACCTATGAAAAAAATGAAGGGTATCCGCCCATTCGTATCAAGGGTAAAAAGTTAACTGAAAGCAAAGTAAGTCTTCCTGCCAATATCAGTAGTCAGTACATTTCATCACTTTTATTAACGGCTCCTAGTCTTAAGAACGGATTGGAACTGGAGCTTGTTGGGAAAATCACTTCGGTGCCATACATAAAAATGACGCTGGCCCTGTTATCTCAAATAGGAGTTGAGAATTCTTTTGAGGGAAATACCATAAAAGTATCACCTAAGGCAAACGTAGCGAATATTAATTTAGTGGTAGAGTCAGATTGGAGTTCGGCATCCTATTATTACAGTATTGTAGCATTGAGCGATGTAGGTAGTGAAATTACTCTTTCCGCATATAAGAGTTCTAGCTTACAGGGAGATAGTGTGCTTCAGGAATTGTATACGGAGTTTGGGGTTGAAAGTCAATTTGTAGGAAATACAGTAGTTCTTCGTAAAGTTGAAATGCCAAAAAAACAAAAAGTTGAGTTTGATTTAAGTAATGCACCGGATATTGCCCAAACTATAGCGGTAACTTGCTTTGGACTAGGAATGGAGTGTCATTTAACGGGCTTGCATACCCTTAAAATAAAAGAAACCGATCGTTTGGAAGCGCTGCATACAGAACTATCAAAACTTGGAGCTAGTATTTCTGTAACTGATAAAGATTTGACATTAAACGTCTCTAACACTTTGAATGTTGATGTGGCCATAGATACATATAATGACCATAGAATGGCTATGGCTTTTGCTCCTTTGGCTCTGAAAACACCTTTATTTGTGAACGATGCCGAGGTAGTTTCAAAATCCTACCCGGATTTTTGGAGAGACCTTGAGAAATTGGGGTTTATTTCTAAATCAGTATAACTCACTGTATTTTAGTTGTTTGAACTGATGTTTTTAATATTTTGTGTTTGTTAGATTGATTTATTGATAATTACAATAGGGTAAGAATCAATATAATCACCGTTTTACTTGACAACCCCTATCTGCACATCGTATATTTGCAACCGCAAAACTTTTAACAAAATTTCATAGATGAAACTATCGCACTTCAATTTTGAATTACCTGATAATTTATTGGCCGAGTATCCTGCTGAAAATAGGGATGAGTCCAAGTTAATGGTTATTCACCGTGAAACCGGAAAAATAGAACATAAAATGTTCAAAGACCTTATCAACTATTTTGATGAAGGCGATGTAATGGTTTTGAACAATACCAAAGTTTTTCCTGCGCGTTTATATGGTAATAAGGAAAAAACAGGTGCAAGAATCGAGGTATTCTTATTAAGGGAATTAAATGAAGAACAACGCCTATGGGATGTTCTTGTTGATCCAGCCCGTAAAATACGTATCGGTAATAAATTATATTTCGGCGAAGATGAGACTTTAGTAGCGGAAGTTATTGATAACACTACATCTAGAGGTAGAACATTGCGTTTTCTTTATGATGGTTCGTATATCGATTTCAGAAGAAAACTTCGTGATTTAGGTCAGACTCCATTGCCAAAGTACATAAAGAGGGATGTAGAGCCAGAAGATGAAGAGCGCTACCAGACTATTTATGCAAAACATGAAGGAGCTGTTGCTGCACCAACTGCAGGTCTTCACTTTTCAAAACACCTATTGAAGCGTCTTGAAATCAAAGGTGTTGATTTTGCTGAAGTTACCCTTCACGTAGGTTTAGGAACTTTTAATCCAGTTGAGGTTGAAGATTTGTCCAAGCACAAAATGGACAGCGAAGAGCTTGTCATTGATGAGCGAGCTACAGAGGTAGTAAACAATGCTAAACTGAATAAAAAACGTATTTGCGCTGTAGGTACTACAGTAATGCGCGGACTTGAAAGTGCTGTTTCCTCAGATCATACTTTGAACACTTTTGATGGATGGACAAATAAGTTTATCTTTCCTCCGTACGATTTTAGTATCGCCAACTGTATGGTGACGAATTTTCACTTGCCAAAATCTACTTTGTTGATGATGGTATCTGCATTTATTGGTCATGATTTAATGAAAAAATCATACAAAGAAGCCATCTTAGAACAGTACAAGTTCTACTCTTATGGTGATGCAATGTTAGTAATATAATTTTTGCCTAACTGGCAAAAGCATAATCTTTTAAGCCCTTCTTTCTATTATATAATACGTAAAGAAGGGTTTTTAGCTTTTTAAATGTGAAGACACAAAAAAAAGACATACGGGCACTTACCAAAGATCAATTGAGAGAATTCTTTGTTTCCAATGGAGATAAAGCTTTTCGGGGCAATCAGGTGTATGAATGGCTTTGGCAGAAGGCGGCACATTCTTTTGAAGGAATGACCAATATCTCAAAGGAAACGAGAGATATGCTAGAAGCCAATTTTGTGATCAATCATATTAAGGTAGACCAAATGCAGCGTAGTAATGACGGTACCATTAAAAATGCCGTACGTCTGCATGATGATTTGGTGGTAGAATCTGTACTTATACCAACTAAAACCAGGACCACGGCTTGTGTGTCAAGTCAAGTGGGTTGTAGCTTGGATTGTCGTTTTTGTGCTACATCACGTTTAAAAAGAATGCGCAACTTAAATCCTGATGAAATTTATGATCAGGTGGTAGCTATTGACAACGAGAGTCGTTTGTACTTTGAAAAACCGTTGAGCAATATTGTATTTATGGGTATGGGAGAGCCGCTCATGAACTATAACAACGTATTAAAAGCTATTGATAAAATCACCTCTCCAGAAGGTTTGGGGATGTCTCCTAAGCGTATTACGGTATCAACCTCTGGTGTGCCCAAGATGATACGTAAAATGGCAGATGATGAGGTGAAATTCAAGTTGGCGGTTTCCTTACATTCCGCAATTGATGAGATCCGTACTTCTATCATGCCGTTTAATGCCACTTTTACGCTTACTGATTTACGGGAAGCGCTAGAGTATTGGTATGCCAAAACCAAAAGTAGAATTACCTATGAATATGTGGTTTGGCAGGGGATTAATGATTCTCAGAAAGATGTGGACGCTTTGGTGAATTTCTGCAAATTTGCACCTTCCAAAGTAAACCTAATCGAATACAACCCTATAGATGATGGGGAGTTTCAGCAGGCAGCAAATAGTGCTATAGACATGTACGTGAATACATTGGAAAGAAATGGCATTGTAGTTACGGTAAGAAGGTCTAGAGGTAAGGATATAGATGCAGCTTGTGGCCAGTTGGCCAATAAACAATAGGAAAGCCAAGGTTTTTTGGTTAATTGTATGTTGTAATTTGTCCGTATTTTCTACATGGAGATTCGGTTCTAGGTGTATCTTTTAGACTTTTTGTGATTACTGGTCCAACCATACGTTTTACTCGTTTCTTTTTCCCTAAATTTATACGCTAAAGCAAGTAGCAAGAAAAACTCGTTTTTTTGAAAATAGTAGCGCAAATAAAAGAGCCCGTAAACCACGAAATGGAACTTTTCGAAACGAAGTTTCGTGAGGCAATGTCTTCAAAAGTGGCGCTATTGAACCGTATAACCTATTATATTGTTAACCGTAAAGGGAAGCAAATGCGACCCATGTTCGTGTTTCTTACGGCTAAAATGCTTAACAATGGAGAGGTTAACGAGCGTACCTATAGAGGCGCATCGGTTATAGAGTTGATACATACGGCCACTTTGGTACATGATGATGTTGTGGATGAAAGCAACAAGCGCAGAGGTTTTTTCTCCATCAATGCACTTTGGAAAAATAAGATTGCAGTTTTGGTAGGCGATTACCTTTTGTCAAAAGGTCTCTTGTTGTCCATAGATAATGAAGATTTTGACTTGTTGAAGATTATTTCGGTCGCCGTACGTGAAATGAGTGAAGGAGAGCTTTTGCAGATTGAAAAAGCAAGACGGTTAGATATCACCGAAGTGGTATACTATAATATTATCCGTCAAAAAACGGCAACACTAATTGCGGCATGTTGTAGTTTGGGGGCCTGTTCCGTGCAACCGGAATCAACAGATGTTGAAACGTTTCGTAAGTTCGGCGAGCTTTGTGGCATGGCTTTTCAAATAAAAGATGACCTGTTTGATTATGGTGAGGATAAAATAGGAAAACCTACAGGAATTGATATTAAAGAGCAAAAAATGACCTTACCTTTAATTCATACCCTTAATACCTGTTCAAAAAAAGATAAGAAGTGGCTCATCAATTCCGTAAAGAATCATAACAAGGATAAGAAGCGGGTTAAAGAGGTAATTGCTTTTGTGAGGGCTAATGGTGGATTGGATTATGCCGTGGAAAAGATGTTACACTTTAAAGGGGAAGCACTGAAAATATTGTCCACATACCCTGAGTCCGAATACAGGGATTCTCTGGAATTGATGGTGAATTATGTAGTGGATCGTAAAAAATAGCCTTTATCTAAATAAGAGAAAACCTCTGTAGTATTACCATGAAACTGGGAATCCTACAGAGGTTTTTATTTGGAAAAAGATGCGTTCTTACAATAATTCAAAGGAAACGGAAACAAAATATGTTCTCTCTTTTTGAGTGTTCCCATAGTACATGGATTCTGTTATTTTCTCTGAATTGGTATCACTAATATAAATAGCCTTACCTATTTTGCGTCCAATTTTATCTGCTATAGCTTTTGCTTTGGCCTGGGCGTTATCAAAAGCAAGTTTTGCATAGTCGGCCATCTGTTTGTCGCTTAATTTCGCGTCAAGAGTAGTGTCTGAACGGGTAACGCCAATAGCTTTTACATTAAGGAATTTTTGCATCTCTTCAAGAGATTTTGTTGTAAACTCAAACACAGTGCCTTCTTTTTCATACCCCAAAAGAGAATAGTATAACGGTCTTTCTTTAAGCAGGTCCATATCTATACCGGCTTTTTGCAATTTTTCGCGGTAACCAGATTTTATTTCGTCAAGGCTCATAGTTTGAGCATCATAGTATACATTGGTTAGACTCACGATCATTTTACTTGAATACTCAGGTGTAATACTATATTCGTAAGAACCATTAACGTTAATGTTATTTTGAAAATTGTTTTGTGCAAAAGCCATAAATGAGAAGGCTATTAGGGTAATACTTGTTATTAATTTTTTCATGATATTATATTTAAGGTGTAGATGTTTTGAAAGGATAACGACTTTTGTTTGTGAAAACTTATACGACTGAGAATAAAAATGATGCTGCAATCATCCAACTACCTATTACTATCCCCAAAATTCCCAGTTTACCCTGTTTAGGTGCGATTTTAGCCCGTAATTCTTCGGCTCTGACACGTGCTGCTTGGCTATTGGAAAGGAACAATTTGTTTATTAAGCCTGACCCTAACATAAAACCCAATCCTGCTGAAACTATATTTCCGGCCAAAAAGGTAACCCACCAAATAGGGGAGGTGGTTAACCAGCCTAGATTTAGAATGGCCGTAATAATTCCCCACACGCCCCAGAAGCAGAATAGGATTCCGATCCAACCTTGGTAGGGTTCTATTTTTTCTAAAAGTTCTTCGGCATTTGGTTTTTTTGATAATAACAAAGACGGTACGGCTACAATGCTCAATAATACTAATGCAATTCCCCAGATCATAATTTTGTTTTTTAGGTTTGTATAAGGGTTAAAAATCTATGAGGCAAAGTTGAGGTAATGTGCCATATTAGAATTCCCTTGTAGTAGCTAAAATAGTATCCCTGAAAACAGGGTAAAGGTAAATCTCTTGGATTGTTCAGTTATTATTATTCGCTTTATAGAGCGTATATTACTACGGATAGAGCTATAAATAGCAGAGTGCAAATGTTATTTTCAGGAAAAATTTAAGAATATGAAAAAAACAGTACTACTCATATTAGTTGGTCTTACCTTTATGGCATGTAAGGAAACAAAAAATGTTTCAAAAGAAGAAAAAGAAGAATTGGCCAATAGCGGTTCTACTACCGTTGAAACGGCCATAGGTCCTTTAGAACTTGTAGCGCCTTTTTCATCTAAATCGGTTACCAAGGAAAGCAAAATAATAGATTGGCCCAAGGGTAAGACTCCAATAGCTCCAGATGGCTTTGACGTGTCTCGGTTTGCAGATGGACTAAAGCATCCTAGATGGACGTACATTGCGCCTAATAAAGACATATTTGTGGCGGAATCGGATACGAAAAATAGTGCGAATCAAATTACACTACTTAGAGATTCCGATCAAGATGGCACGGTTGACGAGCGCCATATTTTTAAGGAGGGATTAAACCAGAACTTTGGAATGTTGGTTATAGATGATTTTTTCTATGTAGCCAATACAGATGGATTATATCGTTACCCATACAAAGCAGGTCAGGAGAAATTAGAGGGTGATGGTGAAAAAATTGTAGAGCTATCGGCAAGTGGTTACAATAATCATTGGACACGAAATATTATCACGAACCGAGACCGCAATAAAATTTATATCTCCGTTGGCTCTGCAAGTAATGTGGGCGAACAAGGAATGGAAAAGGAAGAACGCCGTGCTAATATTCTGGAGGTAAATTTAGACGGAACAGGAGAAATTATATATGCAGCTGGCTTAAGAAACCCGGTTGGTATGGACTGGAACCCGGTTACGGGAGAGTTGTGGACTGCCGTAAACGAACGTGATAAAATTGGGAACAATCTAGTGCCCGATTATATTACAAGTGTAGAAAAGGGCGGTTGGTACGGTTGGCCATATAGCTATTATGGTAGTGTTAAAGACCCACGTTGGGAAGATGACCCGCACCAAAATATGGTAGATAAAGCTATTGTTCCAGATGTGCCGGTCGGGAACCATACTGCTTCTTTAGGGCTGACTTTTTACGGAGCGGACCAATTCCCTTCAAAATATAAGAACGGAGCTTTTGTGGGTCAGCACGGTTCATGGAATAGGGCGGTTTTTTCTGGCTATAAAGTAATTTTTGTACCATTTGTAGATGGTAAACCACAACCACCAGAAGATTTTTTGAGTGGTTTTATAGCGGACGAAGAAGCGAGTGAGGTGTATGGAAGACCTGTATGCGTGGCAGTTGCAACAGATGGTTCGCTTCTGGTTAATGATGATGACGGTGGGATTATATGGCGAATTGCAGCCAAATAAATAAATCCTAATTTTTAAATGAAAAATAGTGTCTTATCTTTAGACACTATTTTTATTTTTCTACTATTTTGATTTCAAAAACAACAATTGATAAAGTCTACGAAACTGCCCGTTTAGAGGAGGTTATCGGAGATTTTGTGCAACTCAAAAAATCAGGTTCTAACTTTAAGGGGCTTAGTCCGTTTTCAGATGAGCGTACACCTAGTTTTATGGTGTCTCCCGTAAAACAGATTTGGAAGGATTTTAGTAGTGGAAAAGGAGGTAACGTGGTCGCGTTTTTAATGGAACACGAACACTTCACCTATCCTGAAGCCATAAAATACTTGGCTAAAAAATATAATATTGAAATAGAGGAGACCGAGCGTACCGATGAACAGAAGCAAGAAGCCAATGAGCGCGAAAGCATGTATTTGGTTTCGGAATTCGCTCAGAAACATTTTGCCCATATGTTATGGGATACCGAATTGGGTAAGGCCATTGGTCTCAGTTATTTTAAGGAAAGAGGTTTTACAGAAGAAACGATAAAGAAATTCAACCTAGGGTATTGTCTTGATCAGTGGGATGGATTTACAAAAGCTGCTTTTGAGGAAGGGTACAAGTTAAAGTACCTAGAACAAACAGGCCTAACCATAGTAAAAGAAGATGCGCAAAATCCTAACAGCCCTAAAACATTTGATCGGTTTAAAGGAAGGGTAATGTTTCCTATTCACTCTATGAGCGGTAGAGTGCTTGGTTTTGGAGGGCGTATTTTGGGTAATGACAAAAAAGCTGCTAAGTATCTGAACTCCCCGGAAAGTGATATTTATCATAAGAGTAAAGTGCTTTATGGCATTTATCATGCTAAACAAGCAATAGCTAAGGAGGATAATTGTTATTTGGTAGAAGGGTATACAGATGTTATTCAGTTTTATCAAAGAGGAATTCACAATGTAGTTTCGTCAAGTGGTACGGCACTAACACCGGAGCAAATTAGATTAATTAACCGGCTGACTAAAAATATCACCGTTCTTTTTGATGGTGATGCGGCAGGATTAAGAGCTTCTCTTCGTGGAATTGATTTGATCTTGGAACAGGGTATGAACGTGAAAGTCTGCACTTTCCCTGAAGGAGAGGACCCTGATAGTTTTTCAAAAAATAATGCGCTAGAAGATGTACAGGAGTATTTAGAAGAGAAATCACAGGATTTTATTCAGTTTAAAGCTGGTTTGTTGGCTCAAGAAGCGGCCAATGATCCAATAAAAAGAGCGGATACGGTTCGTGATATTGTACAGAGTATATCCAAGATACCTGATGCTATTAAGCGAGAAATCTACATTCAGGAGTGTGCTAACATCATGAAGGTCTCAGAAGGTGTATTGTTTACGACCTTGGCTCAAATGGGTAAAAAAGGGGCTACAGATGTTTTAAAAAAGCAACAACCGGAGCAGAAGGCGTTTGATGTTGTCAAGAATGAAGTACCGCAAGAAAAGGTAGATGTACAGTATTTGTTAGAGCGAAAAATTATTGAACTTTTGCTGTTGTACGGAAGTGAAAAAGAAGAGTTTGAAGATTTGGTACTCAAGGAAAGTGAAGCTGGTGATTTGGTTTTGGAGCCTGAATCTATTGAGGCCAAGGTTTATGAAAAGATTTTTTTAGACTTACAGGACGATGAGATTGAATTGGCAAATGAACAATTCCGCCAAATTTATTATAAGCTTATTGAAGCGTTGAACCAAGAAGAGGATTTTACAATTAGTACATTTTTGAGCACCTTGGATCAGCAGTTGGTTTCAGAAATATCTTCTATTCTAATGGAGGAAGAAAAATACGTTTTGCATAGTTGGGAAAGAAAGGATATCTATCCCAAAGAAAAGAAAGTTGGTGTAGCGCAATTGGTTAGTGAGACTATTTTAACATTACGCTGTTTCTTAATAAAAAAGCGGATGACGGCTTTACAAGATAATACAAAAGAAAGTCAGCAAGACCACAGGGAGACTCTAGAGGAAATTATGAATTATTTACAGCTCAACAAACTGCTCAACAAAAAGCTGAACCGTGTTTTTTCTTAACATCCGCTAGGTAAACCGTAAATTTTGGGCATAAAAAAACCCTAACGAAAACATCAGGGTCTGTACGTGTTACGAATGTAAACTTCTTAATAAAGTTCTAGTGCCTTTGCTTGTTGCAAAAGATCTACCATATTGTCTACGTTTAATTTTTTCATCAAACGAGCCTTGTAGGTACTCACTGTTTTTTCGTTTAAGTTCAAACCGATGGCTACATCTTTGTTACGCTTTCCGCTAGCCAATAATTTAAGTACCTCAACCTCACGAGTAGAAAGTTTTCTAAAGAACCTTCTAGGTTTTTGGGTACCTTCATCAAAAGCTAAACGTTGAGCTAGTTCATTTGTAATGAACATGTTGCCTTCGCTTACTTTTTTCACTGCTGTTATGATGTAGTCTATGTCTGAGGCTTTTGAAAGATATCCAAAGGCACCTGCGCGAATAGTACTAAGTGCATATACGTCTTCAGATTGACCGCTATACATTAATACCTTCACACTTGGGTGTTCTTTTTTGATTTTTCGCAGCGTGGCAATTCCGTTAATTTCCGGAATGTCCATCTCCAGCATTACTACATCAGGACTAGAGGTCTCCAATTTGTCGAAGAGCTCAGAAGTAGTGGATACCGCTCCCACTATTTCAAATCCATTAGCAGATTCAAGAACATTAGTCACTCCCATTCTAATAATGGGATGGTTGTCTGCAATTAATACTTTAATCATGTTGATAGTTTTAATCTAGATATTAAACGTTCCTAAGCTCGTCTAAAATACTGACATGCAATGTAAGGTTTAAATATCTAATTCCTTAAACAAAATTGGTGTTTTTTTCATAAAAATAGCTTGTTTTATGAATTTATTCGATTAGATTACCTTATTTACGGGTAAATTACTAAAAAAGAGCATCAGGTATTTCGCAAACGGGTATAGGGTTCATCTTGTGCTGGTTAGCTGAGTTGTATCTCGTATAAATTAGGAATACTTCCTTCTCCCTGCCCGTAAAATCGCTCAAGTTTTTTCCTTCATCTTGCATTTTCATGGCCCATTCCAGTTCCGGATAACTTGCTCCTATCTGATCTTCATCAGTCCTGTCGTCTCCCCATAGGCCATCAGTGGGGGCGGCTTTTTGAATGTCTGTATTGATATTCAGGTACTTGGCAATTTCATACACCTGTGTTTTTAATAAATCGGCAATTGGGCTCAAATCAACCCCACCATCCCCATATTTGGTGTAAAATCCTACACCGAAGTCTTCTACCTTATTTCCGGTTCCAGCAACAAGATAACCTTCGAGTGCCGCAAAATAATAAAGCGTTGTCATGCGTAAACGTGCTCGGGTATTGGCCAAAGACATAAAACGGTCTTCTTCATTTTCTACCTTGGGCAACGCTTCTATAAGACTATCGAAAACCGGAGTAAGGTTAACAGGCTGTCTTTTTACCTTGTCAAAATTATTCTGAAGACAATCAATATGGTCCGATGCACGGGTAACTTGATTTGCAGCTTGGTGAATTGGCATTTCCAAGCACATGAGCTCAAGGCCTGTTTTGGCACAGAGGGTAGATGTAACGGCAGAGTCTATTCCTCCTGATATTCCTATGACAAAACCCTTCATTTTTGCATTTACTGCATATTCTTTTAACCAATTTACTATGTAATCTACTACCTTTTCTGTGTGCATAGGATGTTCATTATGTCTAGATCGACTAACTTTGTGAGCTTAAAAATAATGTCTTGCGGTTAAATATTAAAATGTATCGGAAATTACTTTGCAAACATGTGGCTATTTTTGCCATTTTTACAATTTCATTCTTGTTTTTAGCATGTAATGAGGGTCCAAAGGTCTCCGAAGATGTTCAGAAGATAAATGTAGAATTAAAGGTTGATAGGTTTGATGCGGAATTTGCGGGCGCTACATCGGAAAATCTATCGGTTTTAAAGAACAAGTACCCATATCTATTTCCTGCTCAATATACAGATAGTGTTTGGGTGGCAAAAATGAAAGATACTATTCAGGTTGAATTGTTGTCTGAGGTACAAAATGCATTTTCTGATTTCTCACGGGAGGAACAGAGTTTAGAACTCCTGTTTAAGCATATTAAATATTACTTTCCAAAATTTGAAGTACCCAAAGTGGTTACCGTAACTTCTGATGTGGATTACAGCAATCGTGTAATCCTAACGGATACGATGCTACTTATTGGGTTGGATAATTACCTTGGGCCCGATCACCGGTTTTATCGTGATATTCAGAAATATATTAGTGCAGATTTAGACGAACAATATATAGATGTTGATGTGGCCAGCGCTTTTGCAAAGAAAGTAGTCCCTAGACCACAAGAGAGGACCTTTCTTGCTCAGCTTATTTATTACGGAAAGGAATTGTACTTAAAGGAGAAACTGCTCCCTTTGGCGACTGATGCCCAAAAAATACATTATTCAGAGACGCAGTATGCATGGTCAGAGGCAAACGAGCAGCCCATTTGGCGTAATTTTATTGAGAACGAATATTTGTATAGTACGGATAATACGTTGGCACGACGCTTCCTAGATCCTGCTCCGTTTTCCAAATTTGGATTGGAGTTGGATAATGAATCGCCAGGACGCGTTGGGCGATATTTAGGTTGGCAGGTAGTGCGTGCTTTTATGGATAGGAATGAGGTAACGTTACAGCAGATGCTGAGCTTACCGGCAGAGGAAATATTTAAAAAATCTAATTACAAACCGAAAAAATAATATGGCAGATCTTCATACTTCAGAAATAACTTTAACAGTAGGGTTAGATGAAAATCGTGTTCCGGAAGAACTTACATGGTCGGCACAAGATGGTGGAATAAACAATGAAAAAGCTAAGGCTATGCTTTTATCCGTATGGGATAGCAAAAATCAAGAGTCACTTAAAATTGACCTTTGGACCAAAGATATGCCCGTAGATGAGATGAAAATATTCTTTCACCAGACTTTGGTTTCGTTGTCGGATACGTTTATGAAAGCCACTCAAGATGAAAAAATGACGGCTACCATGAAGGATTTCTGTGATTATTTTGCGGAAAAGCTAGAGCTGAAATAAGCTAGTTTGCCATGGGTACTTCCATTAAGAGAATTTTTGAGTTTGCATTATAAGTGATGTCAATTATGGGAGTGTCTTCAATGGCAAGGCCATCCCTTCTTTCTAATACCATATCCTTTACGGTGCATTTTCCTTCCAAGAGGAAAATGTAGATTCCGTTGTTTTGGTCTTTTAGGGTGTAGTTGCTTGTCTGTGTTTTATCAAATTCTCCCATATGAAACCAAGCGTTTTGGTGAATCCAAATGCTTTCATCATCAGCATTGGGAGATACAATTTGATGCAATCGGTTTTTTAAACTGTTTTCAGATAGTGTAATCTGGTCATAACGGGGTGTAACATTTACCTTGTTGGGAATAATCCAGATCTGTAGGAACTTCACCAATTCGTCCCGACTTTTGTTCTTTTCACTATGCTGAATTCCTGAGCCTGCGCTCATGGCCTGTATATCGCCTTGGCGAATGACCGTAGTGTTCCCCATGTCGTCTTTATGCTCTAAATCGCCTTCTAACGGAATGGAAATTATTTCCATATTGCTATGTCCGTGAGTTCCAAAACCCATGCCGGCGGCTACTTCATCATCATTTAGCACCCTTAAAACACCAAAATTCATGCGGTCCGGATTGTGGTAATTGGCAAAACTAAAGCTATGGTAGCTATTGAGCCATCCATGGTTGGCATGGCCTCGAGTATTTGCTTTGTGAAGTGTACTTTTCATAATAAGGTTTAGGTTTGTTCAGAAATCTCACTCAGTTTTGAAAAGTGAAATAGTATAGTCCAATAGTTCAACATCTCCATAATCCCCATGCCCTGGAATAACAATTTTTAGGTCAGGGTATGCTATTTTTATATTGTTGACAGTATTGCTCCACTCGTTAATATTGGCATCACCAAGATAGCCCTTGGTGGCGTTTAAAGATTTTACGGGGCATCCGCCAAAAAGCAAATGTTCACTGGGTATATAACTAACAATATTGTCTTTGGTGTGTGCCTCCCCAAAATGTCTGTTTATTATTTTTTGCTTGCCTAGCATAAGCTCGTTTTTGCCATCAAAACCGATTTGTGGAATAGCGTTTCCTTCTCTTTTAGCAAGTTCAATTGTTTTATGGTTGGCGTAGGAGGGAATGTTCAATTGGTGAAAAGCCTCAACGCCGCCAAGGCAATCATCATGAAAGTGATTTATAACCACAGCTTTTATGGATTGCTTTTTTGTTTTGGTAATCCAATCAATAAGTTCGTCAGAGGTTTCAATATCTACGGGTGTGTCAAAAACCACTGCTTCGCCCTCATTCATATAGATTAATCCGTTACAGGCCACTTTTCCAAAATCATCGGTTTGTAAATAAGAGACATGAATAAAACTCTTTTTGGAAATGGGGATGATTTTTAGGGTTTCGCTATTGTAAGTTATACCTGTGTTTTGTGACTTACATCCCAATAGAACAGCAAAAAAGAAAGCTAGTAATATAGTTGGTTTGGAATTCATGATGTTGTTCTTTTAGGTGTTATAAATATAGAATTTTACCTTGCAATAATGAAAGATTCAGTTATTCAAAAACTTGTTTTTATCTATAATGCGAACTCGGGACTTAAGAGTTCGCTTTTGGATAGTGCACACAAAATATTGAGCCCAAGTACGTACGATTGTAATTTGTGCGATATTACGTTTGGAGTTTTTACGGAGAATAAGGTCTGGAGGAAATTTAGAGAAGAAACTGATTTGGAAATGGAGTTTTTGCATAAAGATGAATACCAAAAACAGTATGCCTCTAAGTTTGGGAACAAGTTTACCTTTCCCATCATACTTGCGCAAACATCAGATGATTTACAAGTGTTTGTTGGTACTGAAGAAATGAATGCTATTGAAAGTTCAGAATCTCTAGTTAAAGTTATTCAGGAAAGGGTAGGGGCTTAATTTTTAGTCGCCTTGAAAAAATCTGTATTTATGTTGTCTATAAAATCAAGAACGTCATCTCGGCCATAGCCTTTTGACGATGAGGTAATGAAATACTGTGGAGCTTCCTCCCAAATGCCGTTCAATAGTTCGGAGATGTAACTGTTTACATTTTTTTCTATGGCTTTTGGCTTCAGTTTATCTGCTTTGGTGAAGATAATACAGAACGGGATACTGTTTTCGCCCAGCCACTCCATAAATTCCATATCTATTTTTTGTGGCTCGTGTCGTATGTCAACTAGAACAAAAGCACATACAAGCTGTTCTCGTTTTACAAAATAATCCGTTATATACTTTTGAAAGGTCTTTTTGCTCTTCTTGGAAACTCGGGCGTAACCATAACCTGGTAAATCTACCAGAAACCAATTTTCATTTATTTTAAAATGATTGATCAGCTGGGTCTTTCCCGGTCGTCCTGAGGTCTTTGCCAGACTCTTTCTTTCCGTTAGTCTATTGATTAATGAAGATTTACCAACATTAGACCGGCCAATAAAGGCGTATTCTGGCAGTGGCTCTTTGGGGCATTTGGCTACATCGGTATTACTGATTACAAAATTTGCCGATTTAATATTCACCTTTTAAAACTATTTAATTTGAAGGTATGCTGAGGGTTAAAACTTACGCTTTGTGAGCCAAGTATCTAGCACTTCGTTGAATTTTTCCGGGTGCTCCATCATAGGGGCGTGACCACATTTTTCAATCCAATATAGGTCCGAATCTGGAAGTAATTCATGAAAAAGGTCTGCTACATCTGGAGGGGTTACGCTGTCGTTCTCTCCCCAAATAATACATATTGGTGTATGCATTTTAGGAAGGTCATTTGCCATATTATGACGAATGGCACTTTTAGCAATGGCTAGTGTTTTGATTATTTTTGACCTATCGTTTACGGTTGCAAAAACTTCGTCTACAATTTCTTTGGTGGCTATGGCCGGGTCATAAAAAACATCTTGTGCCTTTTTCTTGATAAATTCGTAATCACCTCGTCTTGGGTAACCATCTCCCATGGCACTTTCGTACAATCCTGAACTTCCTGTTATAATTAGGGCTTTAACTAGTTTGGGGTAGAGCTTGGTGTGTAGAAGACCAATATGTCCGCCAAGGGAGTTTCCTAATAAAATTACGTCGCTAAGCCCTTTAAATTCAATGAATTTTGCTAAAAACTTTGCAAATTGCTTCACATTTGTTTTAAGCATCGGCATGTCGTAAATGGGTAGTTCCGGTATGAGTACCTTATATCCCTTTTTGGGAAAATATTCAGTAACACCGTGAAAATTGCTAAGCCCTCCCATAAGACCGTGTAAAATAATGATAGGGGTTCCTTCTCCTATCTCTATATACCGGAATTTTCCTTCCTTAATTAAATTTTCTTCCATTCAAGATACTTCTTGGTCTGTTCGCCAAAGATAGGCATTATCCTATTATGACTATAGTACAAGTATAGGTCAATAAAGCGAGAATTGACTATAATTTTTCGATCACTCTGCAAAAACACCCTTTTTTCGAGCTAAAATTTGACCATAATTTATGCCCAAAAGCCACTAGTTATTAACAAAGTGGTAATTAGTGGTAAAATGTGGTAATAAAATTTGTAGTTTTGAGTTATAGTATTGTAAAACAGGTTTTTTAAGTGGTTAATTTCATTGGGACATACGATTGTAAGGCCGATGCCAAAGGTAGGGTAATGATACCAGTTGCCCTAAAAAATCAGATGTCTCCTATTTTGAGCCAAAGTTTTGTAATCAAAAGATCTGTTTTTCAGCCTTGTTTAGAATTATATCCAATGGAGGAGTGGAATCTTCTTATGACGAAAATGAACAAGAAAAACCGTTTCAAGAAAAAGAACAACGATTTTATCCGTCGTTTTTCTGCTGGTGTAAAGGTTATTGAAATTGATGCAACAGGTAGAATGTTGATTCCTAAAAACCTCGTGGAGATTGCGAATATCTCCAAAGAGGTGGTTTTAAGTTCGGCAATCAATATTATTGAAATTTGGGACAAGGATAGTTACGAGAAAGTATTGGAAGAAACTGCAGAGGATTTTGCCGAGTTGGCAGAAGAGGTGATGGGAGATGACGGAGATGACGAAAGCTATGTATCATAACCCGGTTTTATTGGAGGAGTCCGTAAACGGACTCAATATAAAAGAAGACGGCGTGTACGTTGATGTCACTTTTGGTGGCGGCGGACACTCAAAACACATATTGAAGCAATTGGGGAGCGAAGGAAGATTGTTCGCTTTTGACCAAGATGAAGATGCGCTTGCAAATACTTTGGGTGATCCACGGTTTACGTTGATCAATGAAAATTTTAGGTATATCAGGCAGTTCTTAAAATTTCATGGGGTTAGAAAGGTGGATGGGATTTTGGCGGATTACGGAGTGTCTTCGCATCAATTTGATAAAGCGGAACGTGGGTTTTCCACTCGTTTTGAAGCTGATTTGGATATGCGAATGAGTAAAAGAAATCTTTTGTCGGCATACGATGTGGTCAATACCTATGATTATGACGATTTAAGAAAAGTTCTTTTTCAATATGGCGATTTACGGAATGCAAATGCAATGGCTAAGACTATTCTTGCAAAACGTGAGGAAGAACCGATTAAGACCACGGAGCGGTTGAAAGAGGTTTTGAGGTCGTTTTTGCCAAATGCAAAAGAGCATAAAATATTGGCTCAGATTTATCAGGCCATCCGTATTGAGGTGAATCAAGAGATTGCTGTTATTGAGGAGTTTTTGTTGCAAACACCGGAATTGCTAGATGTAGGAGGAAGGTTGAGTATAATAAGTTATCACTCTTTAGAAGATCGTTTGGTGAAACGATTTATTAGGGAAGGACAATTTGAAGGTGAGGCGCCAAAGGATTTTTATGGAAATATAGACGTTCCGTTTAAAAAAGTGGGTCCGCTTATTGTTCCTGGAAGAGAAGAAATAGCAAAGAATAATAGAGCGCGAAGTGCAAAATTGAGAATTGCGGAGCGCATATAAAGTTGAATTTGAAAGTTGAAAAAGGAAAAGAAAAATATGAAAAAAGGATTGTTGAACATACTTAAAGGTAGGTTTTTGGTGAGCGATGATGCGCCTAAGAACTGGCTGTTCATCATTTTCACTTCTTTTCTTGCTACCGTAATGATCGGTAGCTCACATAGTGCCGATAAAAAGGTGCATCAAATAGCGGCATTGAATGAAGAGGTGAAAGAACTTCGTAATGAATTTGTAGACGCACGTTCAGATGTACAGCAGTTAAAGTTGGAATCTACGGTAATGCAAATTGTTGCCGAAAAAGGGTTGTTTCCTTCGCAGGTGCCGCCCAAACAGATCAAAGTAAAATCGAATAAGAAAGAGGAATAGTGGCTGTAACCGAAAAAAGCATATTGACCCGGTTGTACGTTGTAACGGCGTTCATGTTCTTGTTTGCCGTTGCGGTACTGTTCAAGTTGGTGAACATACAGTTCGTGCAAGGTGAAAAGTACAAGGCTTTGGCTATGGAGCGCACTGAAAAGATGTTCACTATAGCTCCAAATCGTGGTAACCTGTATTCGGATGACGGTAGTTTGTTGGCTACTTCGGTATCGCGTTATACCATCCGTTTTGATGCGGTTACGGTCAGTGACGAAGATTTTAGAAAGAACATTGTTCCGTTGTCCAATTCGCTTTCAAAAATGCTGGGAAAACCATCTTCACATTATCAGAAGTTGTTGAGAAAGGCCAAAGTGAACAAGAACCGGTATGCGTTGATCGCTAGAAACTTGGATTATTCGGAATATATCACGGTAAAGGATTTTCCGCTTTTCAATAAAGGTCCGTATAAAGGCGGGTTGATCATTGAACAGAAAACGGTAAGGGAGCATCCGTTGGGTAAAATTGCGGAACGTAGCGTAGGGTATGAAAATGTAGATGAGAACGGATATTACTCTGGCGTAGGTTTGGAAAGGGCTTATGGAGAATATTTAAGAGGAGTTCAAGGAAAACGTTTAAAACAAAAAATTGCCAAAGGCCAGTGGAAGCCGATCGGGTGGGAGAATATCGTAGAGCCTAAAGATGGGTATGATTTGGTGTCTACCATCGATATTAATATTCAAGATATCGCCCACCACGCTTTGCTGGGGCAATTAGAACATTACAAGGCCGATCATGGTACTGTTATAGTTATGGAAACTGAAACGGGCGAGGTAAAGGCTATTTCAAATTTGGGTAGAACGGAAGCGGGCAAGTATTATGAGCGGTTGAATTACGCTGTTGGTGAGGCTAGTGAGCCCGGGTCTACATTTAAGTTAATGTCGCTGGTTGCTGCACTTGAGGATAAAGTAATTGATACAAGTACAGTAATTGATACGGAAAAAGGACGATGGAAAATTTACGATAGAACCGTGAAAGATTCCAAATGGGGCGGTTACGGTAAAATTTCTGCGGGTCATGCTTTTGAGGTTTCCTCAAACACGGCCTTTGCTAAAATGATCCATAACAATTATAAGAATGATCCGGAAAAATTCGTCAACCGATTAATGAGTATGAACCTGAATAAAAAACTTGACCTTCCTATTAAAGGAGAGGGAGAGCCGGTTATCAGGTTTCCTGGGGATAAGGGTTGGTCCGGTATTTCATTAGCGTGGATGTCTCACGGATATGAGGTGGCTATGACTCCCTTGCAAGTATTGACTTTTTATAATGCTATCGCCAATGACGGGGAGATGGTAAAGCCAAGATTGATCAAAGAGGTTAAGGAGTGGGACCGTACCATTGAGAAGTTTGAGAAAGAGGTAATTAATGAATCTGTTTGTTCAAAAGAAACGGCGGCAAAGGTTCAGCAATTATTGAAAAATGTGGTGGAGAAAAAATACGGAACCGGTCACGGTCTGTATTCTCCTAATTTTTCAATGGCAGGAAAAACGGGAACGGCACAAAAGAATTACGTGTCCAAGGATCCGGATAAGTTAAGGTACATATCGTCTTTTGCAGGTTATTTTCCTGCGGAAAACCCAAAGTACTCTTGTATAGTGGTAATTCATGAGCCAGATAAGAGTGTGGGGTATTACGGAGCTGATGTTTCGGGGCCAGTGTTTAAATCGGTAGCCCAAAAAGTATACGCTACTTCACCTTTGGTGGATGAGATAGATATGGAAAAGGTAAAAGATCAACGATTGGATAAATCGTATCAAAGATATTATGCCGAAGCTCAAAAGAATTACAAGCAAGTGCCAAATGTTAAGGGTATGAGCGGTATGGATGCTATTTCAATTCTTGAAAATTTAGGAATAGAAGTAGAGGTAAGGGGCAATGGAAAAGTAAAAAGACAGTCCGTTTCTCAAGGGACCAACTTAAAGGATGCTAAAAAAATTACGCTAGAATTATCGTGAAATTGTTAAAAGACATATTGTTCGGTGCAAGCCTGACCGATGTAATCGGTTCAACGAACGTGTTGGTGAATAACATCTGTTTTGACTCTAGAAAAGTTGAGATGGACGATGTCTTTGTGGCTGTTAAAGGCACCGTTACAGATGGACATTTATACATTGCTAAAGCGATAGATCTTGGCGCAAAGGCAATAGTTTGTGAAACACTGCCGGAACAATTGATAGATGGGGTAACCTATGTTGAGGTAAAAGATGGTAATACGGCTTTGGCCGTAATGGCATCAAACTTCTATAGTAATCCTTCTAAAAATTTGAAATTGGTTGGTGTTACGGGAACCAATGGCAAGACCACTATTTCTAGCTTGTTGTATCAACTGTTCAAAAAGGCTGGGTATAAAGTAGGTCTTTTATCTACTATTAAGATTATGGTAGATGAAGAAGTTCATGCCACGAGCCATACTACGCCAGATGCATTGACCATAAATAAACACCTATACCTTATGAACGAGGCTGGGGTTGAGTTTTGTTTTATGGAAGTGAGTTCGCATGGTATCCATCAAAAAAGAACCCAAGGCTTGGTCTTTGAAGGTGCCATTTTTACAAACCTTTCTCATGATCATTTGGATTACCATAAGACATTTGCTGAGTATAGGGATACTAAGAAAATTCTTTTTGATCAATTGCCGAAAAGCGCTTTTGCGATTTCAAATATTGACGATAAGAATGGGGCTGTAATGCTTCAGAATACAAAAGCCAAAAAATACAGTTATGCGCTCAGGACCTATGCAGATTACAGGGCACAGGTTTTGGAGAGTCAATTTGACGGTACGCTTTTAAAAATAAACGAACATGAATTGTGGTCCAGGTTGATCGGGCATTTTAATGCCTATAACATGTTAGCCATTTTCGCTACAGCGGATTTGCTGGGAATGGAGACCTTGGAAACCTTACGATTGTTAAGTGAGCTGGAGAATGTAGACGGTCGCTTCCAATATTATATATCTAGTAAAAAGATTACTGCCATAGTGGATTATGCCCATACGCCGGATGCGCTAAAAAATGTTCTGGAAACAATCAGCACATTGAGAACTGGAAATGAAAACGTCATCACCGTTGTGGGGTGTGGTGGCGATAGAGACAGATCTAAGCGTCCGGTAATGGGTCATATAGCTTCGGAAATGAGCAACAAGGCAATTTTTACTTCGGATAATCCAAGAAGTGAATCGCCATCGACCATAATTACAGAGATGGAAGAAGGTGTGGAACCGCAGAACGTAAAGAAAATCCTATCCATAGAAAATAGGGAACAGGCTATAAAAACGGCATGTCAATTGGCGAATGCCGATGATATTATACTCATTGCGGGTAAAGGTCATGAGACCTATCAAGAGACCAACGGAAAGCGTATCCATTTTGATGATTTTGAGATGGTTCAAGACGTTTTAAAGAGTTTGGATAAATAACAACAAAGACCAACAAATAAAGACTAGAAGCTAAAAGATGCTATACTACCTATTCGAATATTTAGAACAACAGTACCAGTTGCCAGGGGCGAGCTTATTTCAGTTCACCACCTTTAGGGCGGCTATGGCTATTCTATTTTCGTTAATGATCGCTACGGTGTATGGTAAACGTGTTATTCTTTTTCTTCAGAAGAAACAAATAGGGGAAAGCGTTCGGGACCTTGGGCTAGAAGGACAGAAGCAAAAAGCGGGCACGCCTACTATGGGTGGTCTTATCATTATCATGGCTACTTTAATTCCGGTGTTGTTATTGGCCAAGTTGGATAATATTTACATCATCTTATTGATTGTTACCACACTTTGGATGGGCTTTATCGGTTTTACAGATGATTATATTAAAGTATTCAAAAAGGATAAAGAAGGGCTTAAGGGAAGGTTTAAAGTATTGGGTCAGGTCGTATTGGGTCTTGGTGTGGGTGCTACGTTGTACTTCCATCCAGGGGTGACCATGAGAGAGGATTCCAGTACAATTATAACGGAGCAACTTCAGGTTCGGGATGTTCAAGGGCAGGAGATTAAATCGGTACGTACTACTGTTCCGTTTTTTAAGAATAACGAGTTGGATTATAGTGATTTCATCGGCTGGGCCGGCGAAAGCGCAAGAGATTATGCTTGGTTGATATTCATTCCTATTGTAATTCTAATTGTAACTGCCGTTTCTAACGGAGCTAACCTTACGGATGGTATTGATGGTCTGGCGGCGGGTACATCGGCAATAATCGTATTTACACTCGGTATTTTTGCATGGGTTTCGGGTAACGTTATTTTTTCGGATTACCTGGATATTATGTTCATACCCAATTCGGGTGAACTCGTAGTTTTTATAACGGCATTCGTAGGGGCTTTAGTAGGTTTTCTTTGGTACAACGCTTTCCCAGCGCAGGTTTTTATGGGAGATACGGGGAGTTTGACTATAGGGGGAATTATCGCGGTAATCGCCATTATAATTAGAAAAGAACTATTGATTCCCGTGTTATGCGGAATCTTCTTTGCCGAGTCATTATCGGTAATGATACAGGTGGGCTATTTCAAGTACACCAAAAAGAAATTTGGCGAGGGTAAACGTGTTTTTCTCATGTCGCCTGTCCACCACCACTACCAGGTTAAAGGCTACCACGAAAGCAAGATCGTAACCCGATTTTGGATTGTGGGTATCCTGTTGGCGGTCATTACCATTGTTACCCTCAAAGTGAGATAAGATGAAGAGGTTGGTGATTTTAGGCGGAGGCGAAAGTGGGGTAGGAACAGCTATTTTAGGAAAGCAAAAAGGATACGAAGTTTTTGTATCCGATAGAGGAAAGATAAAAGAGAAGTATAGAAACGTTCTTGAACATTTTGATATTGATTGGGAAGCTGAAAAGCATACGGAAGCAAAGATTCTAAATGCCGATTTGGTAATGAAGAGCCCGGGAATACCGGATACGGTTCCCTTGGTAAAAGCATTACATGAAAAAGGAATTCCTGTTATTTCTGAAATTGAGTTTGCGTCAAAATATACTGATGCTACTATAATCGGAATTACCGGAAGTAACGGAAAAACTACTACCACCATGATTGCAAATCACCTTTTAAAAGAGGGTGGTGTTAATGTGGGTATGGCGGGCAATATTGGTGATAGTTATGCCAAGATGGTAGCAGAGAACAATTTTGATTTCTACGTTTTGGAAATCAGCAGTTTTCAGTTAGATGGTATTGTAGATTTTAAACCGCACATAGCTATTCTAACGAACATTACGCCGGATCATTTAGATCGGTACGATTACAAATTTGAAAATTACGTCGCTTCAAAATTCCGCATTGCGCAGAACCAGACCGAAGATGACTTTTTTATATATGACGCAGATGATCCGGTGATTGTCGCGTGGCTTAAAAAGCACCCCATTAAATCAAAATTGCTGCCTTTTTCTATAGAGCGAGAACTGGAAGAAGGGGCTTATTTACAGAACAACAAAATAATATTGAACTTAACTAACGAGACACTGGAAATGACAAAAGAGACACTAGCATTAGAAGGAAAACACAATTTAAAAAATAGCATGGCGGCAATGACTGCGGCAAAATTAGTAGGCATTCGTAAAGCTTCGATACGTGATAGTATCGCTAATTTTCAGGGCGCACCCCATAGACTTGAAAACGTACTGAAGATACACCACGTACAATACATAAACGATTCTAAGGCAACCAACGTAAACTCTGTGTTTTATGCATTGGACAGCGTTAAAACGCCTATAGTGTGGATTGTTGGTGGGCAGGACAAAGGCAATGATTACAAAGAATTGATGCCGTTGGTACGCGAGAAAGTAAAGGCCATAGTTTGTTTAGGCTTGGATAACGAAAAAATAAAGGATGCTTTTGGCAATGTAGTGGATCTTATGGTGGAAACTTTCGCTATGGAAGAGGCTGTAAAAGTAGCTTACAAAATAGCGGAGCGTGGTGATACGGTTTTATTATCGCCTGCATGTGCAAGTTTCGATTTATTTCAAAACTATGAAGACCGTGGCGATCAGTTTAAAGCAGCAGTAAAAACATTATAAGAAAGGTAGAAGGTGAACGGATTTTTTGAAAAGATCAAAGGAGATAAAGCTATTTGGGCCATTGCGGCCCTCTTGGGCTTATTTTCGTTCTTGCCGGTATATAGTGCCAGTAGTAATCTGGTGTATGTAGTTGGTAACGGAACTACCTTTGGGTATTTGGTAAAACATGCGTTGCTATTGTCATTGGGTTTTGGGATTATTTTCGGTATTCACCGTATTCCCGCCCATTTCTTTAAAGGCTTGTCGCTTATAGCAATGCCAATAGTTTTGGTTTTGTTGGTGTTTACCTTGGCGCAGGGAACAACGATAGATGGTGCGAATGCCAGCAGGTGGATCAGTGTCCCACTGGTAGGTATTTCGTTTCAGACATCGAACTTGGCTGCGGTGGTGTTAATGATTTATGTGGCACGTTACTTAAGTAAGGTGCGCCACAAGGATATCACTTTTAAAGAGAGTGTTTTGCCATTATGGCTTCCGGTATTTCTGACCGTGGCACTTATTTTACCAGCTAACTTTTCAACGGCGGCTATCATTTTTTCAATGGTACTTTTGCTTTGTTTTTTAGGTGGATATCCTTTAAAATATTTAATGGGAATTATAGGGGCGAGTATACTCATTTTGGCCTTTTTTATATTAACGGCCAAGGCTATACCTGGCTTATTCCCTAACCGTGTTGATACCTGGATCAGTAGGGTGGAGAATTTTGCAGATGCCGAAGATACCGAAGCTGATTACCAAATAGAACGCGCCAAGATTGCTATTGCAACGGGTGGTATTGTGGGTAAAGGAGCGGGAAAAAGTATTCAGAAAAACTTTTTGCCTCAGAGTTCATCAGATTTTATTTACGCCATAATTGTAGAGGAATATGGACTGGTAGGTGGTTTTGCCTTGATGTTCTTTTATATGTTTCTACTATTTAGAATTGTGGTCGTTGCCAATGGTAGCGGAACTATTTTTGGGAAATTGGTGGCACTTGGTGTTGGGCTTCCAATAGTTTTTCAGGCATTGATAAACATGGCGGTGGCGGTAGAGCTTTTTCCGGTAACGGGTCAAACCCTGCCTTTAATCAGTAGTGGTGGTACCAGTAGTTGGATGACCTGTTTGGCCATCGGTATTATTTTAAGCGTGAGCAATAAAAATACAAGTACGGAAAAATCATCCGCAGATATAGATGAAACTAACCCTTTAGAAGTACTGAGTGGGCAATTATAAATTCATATTATCCGGAGGAGGAACAGGTGGGCATATTTACCCAGCGGTTGCTATTGCGAACGAATTGAAAAGAAGGCATCCTGATGCTCAATTTTTATTCGTTGGTGCCCAAGACAGAATGGAGATGGAAAAAGTGCCGCAGGCGGGTTATGATATCGAAGGATTATGGATCAGTGGGTTGCAACGGAAACTGACACTTAAAAATTTAATGTTTCCTTTTAAAGTAATTAGTAGTTTAATGAAAGCTGGTAAAATAGTACGAAAGTTTAAACCTGATGCCGTAATAGGTACGGGTGGCTTTGCCAGTGGTCCCATGTTACGTGTTGCCTCTGGTAAGGGTGTGCCTTGTGTATTACAAGAGCAGAATTCGTATGCAGGTATTACCAATAAATTATTGAAGGATAGAGTGGCTAAAATTTGTGTGGCCTATGATGAAATGGATCGCTTTTTTCCAAAGGATAAAATTGTAAAAACGGGTAATCCCGTTCGTGGAGATTTGGTTGAAATGAAGGCGGATAAAAATGAGGCTTTAGATTTCTTCGGATTGAAAAGCGGAGTGCCAACACTTTTAATATTAGGAGGAAGCCTTGGGGCTAGAAGAATAAATCAGTTGGTTGCTAGTAATCTTGAGCTTTTTGAAAAATTAGGGGTTCAGTTAATATGGCAGTGTGGAAAACTGTATATAGATGAGTATACAAAATTCAATTCAGACACGGTTAAAGTGCTGGACTTTATGAATAGGATGGATTATGCCTATGCGGCTTCTGATATGATTATATCACGTGCAGGTGCAGGTTCGGTTTCCGAGCTTTGTATTGTGGGAAAGCCGGTAATATTTGTGCCATCGCCTAATGTGGCAGAGGATCATCAAACAAAAAATGCAAGGGCATTGGCAAATGAGAATGCAGCAATACTGTTGAAAGAAAGTGAGTTGGATGCAAAATTTCAAGAAGTCTTTACCGCCCTTTTTGAAGATGATAGTAAAAGACAAAGCTTGGCTGAGAATATTAAACAATTGGCTTTGCCAAACGCTACAAAAGACATTGTGGACGAAATAGAAAAATTAATTGGGAATGCCACCAGTAAATAAGGGCATGAGAATTGGTAGAAATGGACTTAAAACGCATACATAACGTATATTTTATTGGCATTGGAGGCATTGGTATGTCTGCTTTGGCGCGTTATTTTAAGTTCGAAGGAAAGAATGTTGCCGGTTACGATAAAACTCAAACGCCACTTACGGAAGAACTGTCTGGTTTAGGAATTGATATTCATTACGAGGACGATATAAATGTGGTTGCTGATGGATTTAAGAACAAAGAAAATACGCTAATAGTATATACTCCGGCAGTTTCGGTGGAGCATGAAGAGTATCAATACTTTTTAATTAATGGCTTCGAGATTAAGAAGCGCTCAGAGGTTTTAGGGTTGATTACCAAAGGTAGTTTCTGTTTGGCCGTTGCGGGTACCCATGGTAAAACTACCACGACCAGTATTTTGGCGCATCTTTTAAAAGAAACAGGGGTAAGTTTTACCGGATTTTTAGGTGGAATTTCAGAGGATTTCAATAGTAATTTTGTTTTTGAGGGAACTGATTTTTCCGTGGTAGAAGCAGATGAGTTTGATCGATCGTTTTTAAGATTGTTTCCTAATGTTGCCTGTATTACTTCTATGGATGCGGACCACCTTGATATTTATGGTAATCCGGAAGAATTACAGAAGTCGTTTTTAGAGTTTGCTGATAAAGTGGCGCCAGAGGGAGCTATTTTCGTTCGTAAAGGTTTGCCTTTGGAGGGAATTACATATGGTATAGATGATGGTGCGGATTACTGCATCACTAATCTTAAAATAGAAAACGGGAGTTACATTTTTGATTTGGTCATGCCAGATGCAACGTTGGTAGATATAAGATTCAATAAACCCGGAAGACATAATTTATTGAATGGTCTTGTGGCTTTTGCCATGGCATTACATACCGGAGTTTCTGCGGAGAAATTGGCAAATGCATTGGCTACCTTTAAAGGCGTGCAGAGACGATTTTCATATAAAATAAAGACGAAAGATTTTGTTTTTATAGATGATTATGCGCATCATCCTACAGAGATAAATGCGGTATATGATGCGGTAACGGAAATGCATCCGAATAAAAAAACAGTAGCCATTTTTCAACCTCATTTATTTTCGAGAACTCGGGATTTTGGGGATGAATTTGCGAAAAGTCTTTCCCAATTTGACAGTGTGCTGTTGTTGGATATATACCCTGCAAGAGAAAAACCAATTGAAGGTATAACTTCGGAATGGTTGTTGGGTAAAATGGAGAATACCTTGGTAAAAACAATTCAGAAATCCAAATTAATAAACGAGATAAAAGAACAAAATCCGCAAGTGCTTATTACCATGGGTGCTGGCGATATAGGTTTAGAGGTAACTAAGATTACAAAAGAATTGCAAGATGCGTATTAATTATAACTACATAAAGCTATTGGCTCTAATCGTTGTAATAACAGGGCTTTTTGCATTTTCTAATCAAAGAAGAGCTCAGAAAAATGTTAAGGGCATTGCTATAGAATTTGTAGAAAATCAGAATTTATTCATTACGGAAGGCGCGGTTAATAAATTGTTAATACAAAAATTCGGCAGCCTTGAAAACGTGCCCAAAGAAAAATTAGCTTTGAATAACATGGAGAAGGTCATTGAGGCCAACAAAATGGTAAAAAGTGCCCAAGTTTTTCTTACTGTAAACGGTAAATTAGCGTCGAAAGTTGTTCAGCGCACTCCAATCGGACGTATAGAAGGGGATTCAAAATTTTATCTTGACGAGGACGGAAAACAGATGCCTTTGTCAAATAGTTATTCAGCACGCGTACCTATAATTACGGGTCAAATAACGGACAATGGTCTAGCGGATGTCTATGAAATTTTGAATTATATCAATACGGACGAGTTTTTAAAGAAAAACATCATAGGGTTACATATCGAAAATGAAGAGAAGTACCAGCTTCGTTTTCGAACCGAAGAGTTTGTTGTCAATTTGGGAGATGTAGAGCAATTGAAAGAAAAGTTTAGCAATTTCAAGGCATTTTACGCCAAAGCAAATAAAGACAAAACTCTGCAACACTATGATGTTGTTAGTTTAGAGTTTGACAATCAAGTAGTGTGCACCAAAATTTAAGTTATGGAAGTAGGTAATTATTCGGTAGGATTGGACATTGGAACAACCAAAATCGTAGCCATAATCGGTAAGAAAAACGAGTACGGTAAGATTGAGGTTTTAGGCATCGGTAAATCTAAAAGTTTAGGGGTGCACCGTGGTGTTGTAAATAACATTACGCAAACCATACAGTCCATACAACAAGCGGTAGAAGAAGCTGAACTTAATTCAGGTTTGAAAATCGGTTCTGTCGTTGTGGGTATTGCTGGGCAGCACATAAGAAGTCTGCACCATAGCGATTATATCACCAGAGCGGATTCTGAAGAAGTTATCAATGATGACGATTTGGATAAGCTGTGTAATCAAGTGTACAAATTGGTGATGCTTCCAGGTGAAGAGATCATTCACGTACTTCCACAGGAATACAAAGTAGATGGGCAAGCCGAAATTAAGGAGCCGATCGGTATGTACGGTGGTCGTTTGGAAGCTAATTTTCATGTGGTTGTTGGGCAGGTCTCTTCAATCAAAAATGTAGGTAGGTGTATTAAAAGCGCCGGTCTGGATTTAGGTAATATAACATTGGAACCTTTGGCTTCTTCTGATGCGGTTTTGAGCAAGGAAGAAAAAGAGGCAGGTGTGGCATTGATAGACATAGGCGGTGGTACGACCGATTTGGCCATTTTTAAAGATGGTATCATAAGGCACACGGCAGTAATTCCTTTTGGTGGTGGAGTTATTACCGAAGACATTAAGGAAGGATGTTCTATTATTGAAAAGCAGGCAGAACTTTTAAAGGTAAGGTTCGGTTCTGCTTGGCCAGGAGAAAATAAGGATAATGAAATAGTTTCTATACCCGGTTTACGAGGTAGGGAGCCAAAAGAGATTACCCTTAAAAACCTATCAAAAATAATTCATGCACGTGTGGTTGAAATCGTAGAGCAAGTCTATACGGAAATCAAGAATTACGGACATGATGAACAAAAAAAGAAACTGATTGCAGGTATTGTACTTACAGGTGGTGGAAGCCAGTTGAAGCACTTAAAGCAATTAGTGGAATACATTACGGGTATGGATACACGTATTGGGTACCCTAATGAACATTTGGCGGGCGATTCAGATGCCGAAATCGCCAGTCCTTTATATGCTACGGCAGTGGGTCTATTGATGAATGCGGTAGCAAATGAAAAGAAAGGTAAAGTTGTTGAAGTTAAAGAAGAGCCTGTAGACGAGGGAGAACTTGTTATGGCAGGGCATGAAGAAGAGGAACATCAGCAACAACAGGCCACGGCAAAAGTTCAAAAAGAACGCAAAACGGTGTTTGACAAATGGTCCGAAAAGTTGAAAGACTTTTTAGATAATGCCGAGTAAAGTATGACACACATTAACCAGTAATAAAATACACTATGAACAACAACACGGAATTTGATGGAATATCCTTTGATCTTCCAAAGAATCAAAGCAATGTAATTAAAGTAATCGGCGTAGGAGGCGGTGGTAGCAACGCAATCAACCACATGTTTCAATCCGGAATCAACGGAGTGGATTTTGTAATATGTAATACAGATTCACAAGCATTGAACAATAGTTCTGTGCCTACAAAAATACAATTAGGGGTTTCATTAACAGAAGGATTGGGTGCTGGTGCCAACCCTGAGGTAGGTGAACAGGCCGCTTTGGAGAGTATGGAGGAGATCAAACAGATGTTGGCCACTACTACCAAAATGATATTTATTACCGCTGGTATGGGTGGTGGTACCGGTACTGGTGCTGCTCCTGTTATCGCAAAACAAGCAAAAGAATTGGACGTGCTTACCGTGGGCATTGTTACCATGCCTTTTGAGTTTGAAGGTAAAATGCGTTGCGAGCAAGCGCGTATAGGTATTGAAAAATTACGTGCTAATGTAGATTCATTAATTGTTATAAATAACAACAAGCTTCGTGAAGTATATGGTAACCTAGGCTTTAAAGCAGGTTTCTCTAAAGCGGATGAAGTTTTATCTACCGCAGCTAGAGGTATTGCGGAAGTAATTACACACCACTATACTCAGAATATTGACCTTAGAGATGCTAAAACAGTACTTTCTAATAGCGGTACGGCCATAATGGGTTCTGCGCAGGCAACAGGTTCGGCAAGAGCACATGAAGCTATTACAAAGGCATTGGATTCTCCATTGTTGAACGATAATAAGATTAGTGGAGCTAAGAACGTTCTATTACTTATCGTTTCCGGTTCTCAAGAAATTACTATTGATGAGATAGGTGAGATCAATGATTATATTCAAGTGGAAGCAGGTCATGGAGCCAACATCATTATGGGTGTAGGTGAAGACGAGGATTTAGGCGAAGCTATTGCCGTAACAATTATTGCTACGGGTTTTGATGTTGACCAACAAGATGAGATCGTAAATACCGAGACAAAAAAAATCATACATACGTTGGAAGATGAGCAACGCGCTCAGCATGATTTAATGGCAAGGAAAAATGTAGTTCATCAATTGCCAATTGAAAAAGTAAAGGAAGAACCACCGGTAATTAAACACACCCTTGAGGAAGATGTGCAAGAAGAGCCGGGTATGGATTTAATCGAGACCACCAGCTATATCAAAAACTTCAATGTATTTTACGAAGAAGTAATAGAAGAAGTAGCTAAGGTGAGTACCTCAGAAGACGATTTTGTAATCGTAAATGCACAAGATGCCATTAATGATATAGAGGTTGTTGATCCTATGACCGTGTCCTATGACGCGTTAAAAGAGGAGCAAATTACCATGAGTTTTGATATGCCTTTTGCTAAGAAGGAAGAAGTTGAAGAAGAGCAAGACAACGTAATTACTTTTAGTCTGGACGAGGACGTTAAGGATATTGATGTTACGAATCCCGTTGAGGTTGTTCCCGTTATGGAATATAATGAAGAAGGTGAGAAACGGTATAGCCTTGATGATTATATGGAAGTTGAGGATGAGCTGACAAATGCTAAGCCTGCTCCAAAACCGAATCCGGCTCCAAAACCACAACCGAAACCACAGCCTATGGCTAGGGAAGAACCTAAAATGGAAGTGAAGCGTGTTGAAGTTCCACAAAATGATGCACCTACGGAGATAGACCCTATGAACAGTCCTATAGACGAACTGTTAAAGGAAAGAGCGGACGAGAGAAGAAGAAAATTAAAAGACTTTAACTATAAATTTCAGAATAGCGTAAGCAGCATTGACGAAATTGAAAAGGAACCCGCTTACAAGCGTCAAGGTATTGATTTAAGTGATGCCAGAAGAGAAGAAAGCAAGGTTTCAAGAACTACGTTAGGAGAGGATAGTAACGACGAAATCAGGTTGCGTTCCAACAATTCTTTTCTACACGATAATGTAGATTAAAGATTTTAAAGTAAACTTAACTAACTCAAGTTTAAACCCGAAAAAATTAATTTTTTTTCGGGTTTATTTTTTATCTTCGCAGTCCTAAATAAAAAAGGCATGGGCTTACAACAAAAGGTAATGGAGCAGATGAAAGCGGCAATGAAAGCAAAGGATACGGTTGCTTTGGAATCGCTTCGCGCCATTAAATCTGCCCTGCTTATGGCACAGACTAGTGGAACGGATGAAGAATTGACCGAAGATGATGAGATTCAACTGGTTCAGAAGCTTGTAAAGCAACGTAAAGACAGTGCTACCATATTTAAAGATCAAGGTAGAGAAGATCTTGCGGAGCCAGAATTGGCTCAGATAGCAGTTCTTGAACAGTTTTTACCGGAACAGCTTACAGAAGAAGAAATAGAAAAAGTAGTCGTACAGACTATAGATGCTACTGGAGCATCAGGAATGAAAGATATGGGCAAGGTTATGGGTGTGGTATCCAAAGAATTGGCCGGACAAGCAGATGGGAAAACCATTTCTGCCATAGTAAAGAAAAAGTTAGCATAAAATTGGCCTCGTGGCGCAACTGAATAGCGCATCAGATTTCGGCTCTGAGGGTTGCAGGTTTGAATCCTGCCGGGGTCACAATTTTATCCAAAGCTCTTTAAACATTAGGTTTAGAGAGCTTTTTCTTTTTTAAGGAGTGTGCCGGTTTAGAATAGGGTAAGTTGGCACTTAAATAAAATACTTGAATGTACTTTATCTAGTAACATTGCGTTTCTGAGCCGCCATAATTTCACCAACAGCTTGACGGTATTTCATTGGGTTCCCTGCTTTCTTAATGGCTTTGTATACTTTCTGGGGGTTATGTGTAGACTGGGAGAAAAACTCCCAAAACCCGAGCATCTTCATTTTTATTGGTGTGGGGCCAGAGAGTACGGCATCATACTGCTGATATATCGTATCGTGAAACTCCCTAAAAATATCCCATCGTTTCACAGGGTATTCTGTGGTATCGGCTTTTATCATACTCGGTAAAAATGGGTCGGCTATAAGACCACGGCCAATCATAAAGTGCTCAATGGAAGGAAAACGTTCGCGCATAGCTTTAAACTGCGCTACTGTAGTTATATCGCCGTTATAGTATAAGGTATGTTTGGCCACATCTATACACTTCTGAAAAGCCTCTAGATCAACACCTCCTTTGTATAATTGCTTTCCCAAACGTGCATGAATGGCAATATTTTTAAGCGGGTACTTGTCAAGTATGGCAAAAGCATCTAATATTTCCGAGCTATTCTCATACCCCAAACGCATTTTCATAGAAATGGTAACATTGGTTTCGCTATGGGCGCGGTCTAAAATGTGGTCTATTTTTTCGGCGTTGCATATAAGCCCAGAGCCCATTCCGCTATTGGTGACCATCGGGTAGGGGCAGCCTAAGTTCCAGTTCAGTTCTTTATACCCTAAAGACTGAATGTACTTAATGACAAATAAAAAATGCTCAACGTCCGCTGTCATTACCTGTGGTATAAGCTCTAAGTTGGTATTCACCTCAGGATTCAGATCACGTTGGTAGGAGCCCTTTATGATCATCTTTCTATTAAACCGGATATATGGTGCATAATAGGTGTCTATCCCTCCAAAGAATTTTTGTTGGGCATTACGAAAAGTGGCATCTGTAAAGCCTTGTAAAGGAGAGGATAATAGGGTATAGGACATGAATAGGTTTTAAAGCGATAAAGATAATGCAATATCACCTTAGTCTAGTCGTCTAAATGGTCCCCGATGATGACTTAATATCAATTTTAAAAAGCATTGCTTAGCTAAGGCTGGCCACTACTTCCTAGTAATTAAAACTACTTTACCTTGGTATTTATTTTGAAACTGATAGTGACTGTCTTTGCTGATCTCTTTTAAAAAATCCTGGGATTCCGCCATGTCTGCATTATCCACATAAATTAAGGTTTTGCTGTGGAAGTTAGGTTCTAGCATCTGGAACAAGGGGAGGTATAAATTTTTCCAGCCATCTAAAAATAGTAAGTCTATCTTTTGGTTGTGGTTTTCTAAGGTTTCTAGGGCATTACCAACTCTAACTTCAATTAGGTTATCTACACCTGCATTTCTGAAATTTTCAATTGCTCTTTGTGCTTTCGATTCAATCAGTTCAGTGGTAATTATTTTACCCTCATTTTCTATGACACCATGTGCCAAAAACAATGTAGATATACCAAAAGAAGTTCCAAACTCTATTACGTTCTTTATCCTATTCTCTTTTATGATTTCAATTAACTCTTCTCCTTGTCGTTTAGTTATTGAGAGGTAGACATCTTTAAAATCTACGGGCTGCATAGGTCTGAAAATGTTCTTCGCAAAACTTTTCATTAATCTCCTCTGGTCGTTCTTGGCGTCTGTATAAAGTTCATCTAAAGTGATTTTTATTTGTTTCTGTTGTGCTGTAATCATATTACGTAGGTATTAAAAAAAGGAACAGCAATAGTATTGCTATTCCTTTTTGGGTTAATCAATAGTATCTTTTATTAAAATTTACCATTATCATTTTTCCATTCAGCTGCTGGTGGAATGGGGGCGATAACATCCCAATGTTCCACAATAAGTCCGTTTTCTAGTCTGAATAAATCATAATATGCTGTAGGATCTCCTTTGCCAAATTTACCTTCGCTAACGCTTAGCACAAAGTTTCCTTGGCCCAATACCATATGTAAAGTATCGTACTCCATAACCCATCCATTTTCAGCAAATGATTTCATTGCAGCTCCAAAACCATCCAAACCATCCGCTACAGCGGGATTGTGCTGAATATATTCTTTAGGGTTAATATAGGTAGCTACTTGATCCATCTGATGATCGAGTAATACGTTCTGAATGAACCCTCTTACCACAGCTTTGTTGGCTTCCGTTTTATCTAAATCCGAGAGTGCTGTAGCTCCATCAAATTGAGTTCTACCGCTAGGATTGAGTTTTTGTACTGGTAATAAATTATCCCAATGTTCTACAATTAGGTCATCTTCAAAACGAAAAATATCGAACCCTGCTTTTGGGCCGAAAAAGTCATACTTGGTCTGTGTAAAAACGTAATTATCATCTTGAAAAGCACGTTTAATATCCGCTTTAAAACCACCTTTAGGTGCATTTTGCATTAGAGCGCCAAACCCTTGCAAACCATCTGCAACCCCTAAGTTATGCTGAATGTATTTATTTGGGTTTATATAGGATATAGGTGTTTGGTCTCCCGTATTAAAGCTGTTCAGCAAGGCAACTACTTTATCTTTCTTGGTTAATTCTACGTTTTTTAAAGATTGTAATGACTGGTATCGGATCATATCTATACTGGATTGATCCATCATTCCCATAAAACTTTTGGCTATAGGGGCATTCATGAAATCAACTAGTACGGCATCAGAGTTTTTCTTTGAATCCCAGTATACTACCACTACTTGCTCTCCAACCTCGTTGGAGCCCGTAATACGTTGTAAAAAACCTTTTTGCTTGTTGGTAAACCCTGTTTCTACTTTTTTGTTTATTTTGTTGAAAGCGGTTATGTCGGTTTCTTTATTTGTGTTAAAAGTCATAACTTCTGTAAACGTGCTGTTATGGGCCGTAAACTCATCCGAAATTGTAAAACGAGACATTTTCATTGTAGAACCTTCTATCATTCCTGCATATGTGGCAACAGAGGGGTCTTTCATAAATTTATCCATAGAAGCTTTGGCATCTGTAAGCGATTTCCAGTATACGATTACTACATATTTACCATTCTCGTCAACACCACTTTGGCGTCTAATAAATCCTGGTTGTTCACTGGTGAAATTGTTTTGAACTTCAGCATCTAACTTGTTGAATTCTTGTTCGCTTGCCGTAGTTTTTAGGTTAAAACTGGTGACCTCTAACACGGTGTCCATTCTTTTTTGTTCACTTTTGAAACTAGAAAAGAGGAAACCTATAAATGCGAGTACTACTAACTTAATTTTCATAATTATTGTGTTTAGTTATTCATTATTAAAATGGGGGAACTTTAATAAAAAATTAAAACCAATCTGCGCCTGGGTCTCCGGGAAAGAATGCATCTGGAAGAGATAGAAGAAGACCTCCTTCTTTATAGGTAGGGTAAAGGACCTGAAGCTCATCAATAACCTGCTGATGTGTGGTAGCAGTTTCTCCTCCGGTTATTGTTTGGGTGCCTTTAATGATGGCTTGGGCATTCTCTAAGTACTCTATATTCTCATCAATTGCAGAAGCTATATCCGAGCGCGAACCGTTATGGCCAACAAATACATGATTGTAGTCTGAAAAGTTGGTTTTCAATACATTTAATCCTGCGATCCAGTTGTCTACTTCATCCTCACCTTCATTAGGAGTGTACTCTCTTAGGTAAATATGGGCTAGGTTATATATGAGGTCTCCAGAAAATAGAACCTTGTGTTCTTCATTGTAGATGTATCCATTTTCTCCGGTTTCGGCATTGGAAACTTTGTCAAAGGAGAAGTCTAAATCACCAATAGTTTGGCTACCGCTAACACCGGTTACAGCGTTTGGGTATAAGGCAGTAAAGTCATCCGTATTATTTAACTGATCGGCAACAGTGCTTTCGGCGTAAAAGTCTAAGTCCGTAAAGTTACCTGCTCCGCCATAGTGATCACCATGATTATGGGTAATGATTACCGCACCGGGTTTGTTAATTGCGTTCACATACGCTTCCAGTTCCACTGCAAAATCGGGAGCGGGACCTAAATCTACAATAACAATATTGTTTTCTGTTTCTACTACTGTTACGGTATACGGGGCATCTGTAAAATTAATAGTATGGTACCGCACTGTGTTTTCTGTAATTACGTCTACTGTTCCAGTCGTAATTAAGGAACTAGAAGGTGCAGCAGCGAATTCTATAGTATCAGGCTCAGCGCTGGCATCATCATCATTACACGAAATAAATAGCGCCGTAAATAACGCAAGAATCCAAAAGTTTAATTTTAAGTGTTTCATCATTTTAGTTTTAAATTATTTATTGCTGCAAAGGTCACGTATGTCCGAAGCTATAATTTTATCAAAATGATGGTAAAAATGGTAAATGTGGAACCAGTAGGTGATTTTACGGTCTAAAATCTGAGAAGATTGATTTTTTATTTCGCTTTAAAAATAACCGGTCTTGCCCCATTGTTATTTTAAATAGAAGCCAGAAAAGTACGGTTCAGTAAGTATTGTACTTTTAAAAAAAAAAGGATTACTAATGTGTTGTTTCGCAGTTGCTTGTGTATTTTACTTGCTCCTGTTCATTTTGTGTTTCAGTTTTGAAATTAAAATAATGGCAAGGCTTCCGCCTAAAAACGAAACAACAAGATTTATAATAAACAGGGTAGGATGGAATTCCCCAAATTCCATGATAGATTGTGGGTTAAAGCCTAACCGGCCAAAAGATTTTATGAACAGAATGCTGCCAAATACCCCAGCAATGGTATTTCCTATAATGCCAAAGGAGTATTTTTTAAAAATCCTTGCCGTACTATATGCCCCAATTATACCGATCAATATACTTAGGAGTGAAATTAAGGTATCTGTCATATGAATGGATGTTAATGGCCGTAATCCATATGATCAATTTTTCCGGCCATCAATCTTTTTTGAACAATGGCATAAACTACCAGAAGTATGAAGCCAATAAAAGCCCAGTTCATGGCTACCGTAAGGCCATATTCAGATGCAGAAGTATTATATATGGTTAAGGGTTCATGGATAGTGTTCACCGAAGGAAGAACTACCGGAAACAGGGAAGCTAATGATGATGTAATCCCGCCAACTATCAAAAGGGTGGATAATGTAAAAGCGTGAATGTCCTTTTTTAATTTCTTAATAAAGAAAAGTCCGATTAATCCTGCCAAATAAATACACGGGAATATTAGCAAATAGGGCTTGTGGCCAAAGTTGTTGAATGAGTTGGGGTTGACCGAATTCCATACCGCTAAGGAAATTATGGTAAGTACGGCAAGGCTAATATTCAACTTAAAAATGATGTTCTTTAAATAGGAATTTATAGAGGAGTTTGTTTTTAGGATAATCCAATTAGCGCCATGAATGGCTAAGGTGACTACCGCAATTAAACCTATGATAATGGTAAACCAATCTATGATTCCCGGTGTTTTGCTCAACGGGCTGAAACTACTGTCCCATAAGGGCAAGAAGAAATAATGGCCCTCATAGGCAGATTCTCCATTTTCCACACCACCTAAATTTACGCCTCTAACAATGTTGCCTAGAGCAATCCCAAAAAATAGGGCGAGCAATAAGCTGGAAAGACCAAAAGATTTGTCCCAGATATCCTTCCACATTTGAAATTTAAACTGACCTCTTAATTCTAGCCCGATAGCTCTAAAAATAATTAGCCACAGCACAATAATCAATGGTAAGTAAAAACCGCTAAAGACCGATGCGTAGAATGTGGGGAAAGCCATAAATAACATTCCTCCGGCCGCAACCAGCCATACTTCATTGGAATCCCAAAATAAACCTGCGGATTTGGTGATAACCTCTTTGTCTTTTTCAGTTTTTGCAAAAAATAGATGAATGATTCCTGCACCAAAATCATATCCGTCCAGGATAAAAAATATTACCAGTACGATGCTAATTGCTATGAACCAAAATGTTTCCATAATTTAATGTGTTTGGTGTTTTGGACCTTCGTTTATGGTTTTGCCCACTAATACTAAAAATAATAGACCCAAAAGCATATATAGCGCCACAAAACCTAGTAAAGTAAATAAGGTGTTACCTGATGAAACAGAAGGAGAAACCCCTTCCGTAGTCCTTAAAAGGCCGTACACCAAATAGGGTTGTCTACCTAGTTCTGCCGTATACCAACCGGTAAGGTTGGCAATGTACGGAAAAGGAACTATAAACATAATTGCCCAAAGTATGGACGTTGAAGTGTATAGCTTTTTGCGCCATAAAAGAAAGGTGGCCAAGAGCATTAAGCCTATAAAAATTGTGCCTAGGCCAACCATTATATGATAGGAATAATATAGGGCAGGAATATTGTCCGGTAACTCCTCTTGTTTAAATTGGTCCATGCCGGGAATTTGCCTATCCCATTCTTGATGGGTTAAAAAACTAAGGATGTTTGGAACGGCAATTTTATTGTCCAACTTCTTTTCTACCATATTGGGTTGTCCAATGAGTATAATTTCTGCTCCGGCTTCTTCGGTTTCAAAAATTCCTTCCATGGCGGCAAAGGCAGCAGGTTGGTATTTTGCCACATTTTTTGCATTCCAATCTCCCGTAGGGAAAGCCACTAAAATGCTAGAAACCAAACCAAAAATCACTCCGGTTTTTAAAAACAATTGACCGTACTCCGTTTGCTTATTTCTTAGAATATAGAAAGCACCTATACTGGCTACCACAAAAGAAGAAGTGACAACAGAGGCTAACTGATTATGTAAAAAAGCCGGTAAAAGCCAAGGATTACTGAATAAAGCCGAGAAGTTTTGTAATACAAATTTGCCGTTATCCAGTATTTCATACCCTACGGGATGCTGCATCCAGGCATTGGTTGCCAAAATAAACCAACCGCTGGCCCAAGAGCCTAAGAATACAAGGAAACCGGTTAAGAGATGTAGTTTTTGTCCCATTAATTTTTCGCCAAAAATAAATAGGGCTAAAAAAGAAGACTCCAAGAAGAAAGAGAACATTCCTTCCATGGCCAAAGTCTGGCCTATTATGCCCCCTGTTAGCTCTGAAAATTTAGCCCAATTGGTGCCAAATTGAAACTCCAAAGGAATTCCCGTAACAACGCCCATAGTAAAATTAATGGCAAAAATTTTCATGAAAAATTTTGCGGCATCATTGTACTTTTCAATTTTGTTTCTGAGGTATCTGTATTTAAAATAGACTATCATTAACGATAGTCCCATCGTTAATTGGGGAAATATATAGTGGAAAGTGATAGTAAAAGCAAACTGCAGTCTATCATAAAAAATCATGTCTTCCATAAGAGAGGATTGTGTATGCAAAAATAACCTATCTAGCTAAATAGCAGGGTAACTTTTGGTACACAATATCTTCGTAAAAAGAACATTAACAGTTATTTTGTGAATTTGGTAACAACCGGAGAAATAAGGCTACAGCTGAAAATTTAAGTATAGGTCTTAAGACTTAAAACCTATACGGTTACTATTTCAAATTTTTCTGGATGATAGTCCATTCCAATTCGTATTTCTTCTGTTTTCTCTTTTCCAATTAGTTTTTCAGTAACGTATAATCCCAAATCTAAAGAGGATGCAACTGCTCCGGCTGTTATGGTGTTATTGTCGTCAACAATTCTTACTTGAGCAACTTTGCCGCAGTACTTTTTCAATGATTTGTATTCATTAAAGTTGGTCGTGGCAATTTTGTTTTCCAAAAATCCAGCGGCCCCAATTAATAAACTACCTGTGCAAATTGAAATTATATAGTGGGCATTTTCTCCAGTTCTCAGCCATTCAATGAACTCCGTATTGTATTGTAGTTCTCTTGTCCCATATCCGCCAGGTACAACTATCATATCATAATCGGATAAATGAGGTTTAATTTTATCGACGATAATTTCCATTCCAAAGCTATCCTTTATCGATTTTTTAGTGGCACACAAATCCCAGTTTAAATTTTCCATTAACCCTTTGGTCTTTATATTTTTTATGGGGTCATAAAAGCCAATAAAGTCCAAAAGAGTTATTTCGTCAAAGAGTATATATGCGATTTTCATTTATTCGTGGTATAGCCAACTATTTATCTTGGTGCTTGTTTTTATGGTTGAAGATAAGGTGTTTAGCTAAATTCAATAGCTTAAGTGGAATGATAGTTAAAGTTGGATCTATCTGCCGGGTTGGGAGTTGTTATTTTCTCCAGTTCAATAGCCCATTATAAACTCCCAGCCAGATTAGTCCGTGATTATCGATGTCCAGTTTTTTATAGTTCCACTTTACTTTTTCATTGTTGGAGCTTTCAAAAGCCTTGATCACTTCTCGTAAAGGTTCATCAAATTCTTTTTCATATTTATCTCCATATCCATTTACAAAGTAGAATTCCTTGTTTATGGTTAAATCTGTTTTTAAAAACTCTTTAAATCTGTCCACAAACTGTTTTTTGTCATAACTATAATTGGGGCTCAAGAGTATGTTATAATTGAACAACTTGTCCGTTTTCATTGCGGCATAGGTTACAAAGGTAGCTCCCAAAGAATGACCAATTGCTAGACGGTAGTCCTGCACGCGGTAATTTTTTTTCAGATACGGTTCTATTTCTTTTTGGATGTGTTCAACCAACATGTCAGCATGACCCATTGGCGGTTCGTATATTTCCAATGTTTCTTTGTGATTGTTTGGTGGTAAAAACTCATCCCATCTGTCTTCCGTTACAACTCCTACAATTATTACGGGTTCTATAATATTCATTGATAGAAATTCAACATTTCCGCTTATATAATTAAAAATCCGTGTGTTTTGAGCGTCGAAAAGGTATAGCACCTTGAATTCTTTTTCTTTTTCCCATACATATTCGTCAGGAATAAAAATTTCCAACTCTCTTTTTTCTGCATAGATTTTCGATTCTATAAATACGGTTTTAGACTTTGCATAATATTTGTCAGGGTCAAGCTTCTCCTGCCCAAAAATCGAATTTGATAGTAAGAGAATCCCGAATATGAATAAATTTTTCATTTGCTGTTCTTCTGTTTTAATTGCTCACAAGGGTGAGTATTGCAGGTGTAGCCTAACTATAGGCGACTATGATTTCTTATACAGTACTTGCCCAGAATGGACGTCTTTTTAGCTATAGAAAATTACGTAATAGTTTCGATTGAAGCAAAGAGCAATTGAAAGTATGAATGACGAACTACCGTATACGAGACCCGTACGTACGGTGGTGTGAGGGGTGCACTCCGTCATTTGATGGCGGAGCCATCCACTCGATTAGCAAATGCGGGTTTTATTTCAGTAACTTATTTTAGTAATTATTTCTTCAAATTCGGAATTAGATGGTTTAGGTGCATTATTGTCAATTATTCGATTATTCTCATCTAGGATTACATATCTTGGAATAGACAAACCATAACTTGCTCTAATATTTAGTTCTTTTATAAAATTTGATTTTTTAGGGTTTAAAACTTTATATTGATTTACAGAAATTAAATAATTGCTTAAATCTATACTTTTATCAACCCACTTTTCAGTATTTGAATCTACAGACAAATAGATAAATTCAATATTAAATTTATCGATAATTTTGGCTCTTTGCTCTTTTGATTTTATTATTTCCTTTATACAAGGAGAACACCAACTAGCCCAAAAATCAATTACTTTAATTTTCTTTTTTTGAAGTACATAATTCAGACTGATAGTGTCTTTTGATAAATTAAGAGCTAATTCTTTTAAGTTTTTAGGTAATTCTTTATTTAAAGCACTTAATTCAGTTTTTATATCTGTAATAGCTTCTATGTATGTTGAATCTGTAATTGTTTTCATATAATCATCTATAATTTTTTTCATAAATTGATTAGTATTTTCATCTTTTCCAAATCCTTTTTTATAGTAATCTACAATTAATCTTCCAGTAGTATATTTTACAATTTTTGAATCAAAATTTTCCCTCAAAAATGATAATTCTTCTATGAAGGATTCTTTAGAAAAAGGAGCCTTGTCACTTGTAACAAAGTATTGTCTTATAAGTGGAACGATACTCATTTTGAAAAATGAATTATTAATTAGATGTGGTTTGTTTAAATCTTCAGTCTTTACATTATCTAGATACTTGTTGAAGTCGAAAAAATCTCCTTCTTTCCTTCTTGATTTTTCTAAAATAAAAGCAATGTCTTCTTGAGTATTTATAGAATAACCTCCTTGAACTTCTGTTCGAGGCTTTATTAAATTCAGTAAATGCTCAAGATAAAATTCCTCTTTTATAGTTTTAATAAATTCATTGGATACAGCTTTATTTCTTTGAGTGTAATTATTCAAAAAATTTAGCCTTTTATTGTAAAGAGAATCACATTTTCTTTTATAACTTTCAAAACCACCTTCTAAATTACTAAAACTTAAAGTACCCCATTCCCTATTTTTTCTATCCATTTCTAAAAAGAAATTATAATGTTCAGCATTTTTTCCAAAAAATTTTAGAATTCCCTTTTTTAATTCAAATTGAACGCTATCTCCTGGAGTTACAAATATTCTTGTATTATGAAATAGGTTTTTTTGAAAAGCCATAATTTCCATTACTCGAGGATAATCTATATTGTTTAAATGAAAACTGATTGAATCTTCATTTGTAGATTTTGATTTGTAATTATAATTTTTATTGTAAAAATTTGATTCATCGAAAAGATTGAAATATTTAATAAAACTACTTTCATCAGCAGTTCCATTAATGTATAAGTTTTTGGACTTTATATGACTATTTGTTAGTTTGTTATCAACTTCTGTTTTACAACTTATTAAAATTATTAAAATTAGGATGTATCTATATTTCATTTTATTTTTTCTTTACACTGTTCAACCTTAAGAGTTCTTTAATTTTTATTTGATGAAATATCACTTTTAGATAAGTCACTTCACAAGTTTTTGCTAACGTGTTTGTATAAGATTAGTTGCGTGTTTAGAAACCTAATATAAAATCCGCGAGGATTTTCGTAAGTAGGCTTGCACTAGCAATTAATTTTATACGGTATGTGTGCCCAGTATGGACATCTTTTACGCTACAGAAATGTAGTTAATTAATCTAGAGGGTGCAAGTCCCTCATGCGCTGGCGTAACGTCTTGAACCATTAGTAAGTCGCAAGGGTGGTAATCGTGAGGTTACATCTGAAGAAAGCGAGACTACAAAACTCGGGACAGACCCTTCGGCTATGCTCAGGATAAACCAAGCAGGAACCGTATACGGAGGCATATTTACTTGGGGTAAGCAAGCACATCATTGTAACGCCCTAAGAACATCAAAAGGGTAGATATGTAGATACGGCAGGGATCGAGCGAAAGAAGATGTTCTTACCTAGGGAGGTCTCCAAAGTTACGTGTAGCTACATGGAGAAGTCAGCAGAGGTCATAGTACTTACGGGAAACGAGCTAGGGCAGTACCCTAGAGGTCTCACAAACAAGGAAGGACCGAACGTAATTCTCTTCAAAATTCGCATAGGAGCACATGTTGTAGCCTATGCCTAAATTAGAAGATAGTGCCAAGGGTGAAAAGAGCCTTGGTTTGATGATTTACGAACCGCCGTATACGAGACCCGTACGTACGGTGGTGTGAGGGGTGCACTCCGTCATTTGATGGCGGAGCCATCCACTCGATTACCTGCTGGCTTTATTTATTAAACTATCTATTTTGGTTTCCAACTCCTTTCCTCTTAAATCTTTTGCAATAATTATTCCCTCTGGGTTAATTAGAAATGTTGAAGGATATTTTTGTATCTCGTAATTTTCTTTGATTTTGTTAGAATCATCGGATATAATTTGAGGCCATGTTATTTCATGTTCTTTCATCAATCGCTCCAAATCCTCTATTGGACTGTCTACAACAATACTAATGATTTCAAATTTTGATCGATTAGTTTTATTATATAAGGTCTTGAGATTTGGGATTTCTAGGAGACAAGGGCCACACCCAGTGTCCCAAAAGTCGAGAAGTACATATTTCCCCTTTAAACTATCTAATGAAATAGTATTTTCACGTTCAAACTGACTTCCTGAAAAATCAATTGCTTTAGATCCAATTTGAGTAGAGCGTATTTCATTTTTAGGTAAGTCTAGTTTTTCTAAAAGTAAAACATCTTTATTCCTCTTTACTCCTAAATTTTTGTATAGATTAGTTCCGATTTGAATATATTCATTGTTAAAAGCTACTTTATCCAAATCTATTTTTTCTCCATCGAGACTTTGGCTAATGGTTATCCCTACATTGCTAAATGGAAAGATACTTCTAGAATAGATGTTTATTAAGTGATTCTCTAATTTTGCAGTGCGGTACTGAGCGAAATTACAATTTAAGTAATTTAGATCTATATTGCCATCGGAAATCAAGAGAGGAACTTCAACCTGAATCTTTTTGTCATTTAATAGGCGTTCAAAGGTAACATATATTGCTTCATTATTTAACCGTGAATCCCAATCTAATTCACTGTCATTCTGAACTAGTTCAAAAGGCACGTCATCACTGAAATCATAATTATTATTGGCATCTACAACGACCATCGTATTTCCAACGGAATCATTTCCAACAGCGAAAGCAACTCTGGTTTTTATTGGCTCTTTTGACAAATTCAATGTATCTGGTTCTCAATTCCACATATCTTGTAGCTGTTCATACCATTCTTTTGACATATCTCCCAAAAGGTAGTTTTGATAGACATATCGTTCCATATCTGATTGAATGTGTCCAACTTTTGCATCTGTCCAATTTTGTGGTACTCCAGAAACTTTCAAATGTGTTTTTTTCCAAGGGTTTATTTTATCTTTAAAATATTTATCATCAATATAAAGACCTGCACCACCAGTAGATGCTTCGAAAGGGCTAAATCCTTTGTGATAGGTGATAGGTAGTTCTAAAATGTTGTCTTTTTTGCAACCTGTCATTATACATAAACATATGCTTAATAGTAATGTAGTTTTAATTCTCATGTTTATTTAAATTTTAAATCGGGTTCGTTTTTTCAGCTTGCAGGTAACAACTATATATAGTCACTAGTAACTATATTTTATCTATACCTCTAAGATATGCATAATCTCCTATTTTTAAGGGATATAAAAAGAATTAGAAGTATAGTATATGCATAACATACGTTTACAAACGGTTCTGGATTTACAAGAAACCTTCCAAGTTTTTTGTGTGAAATAAAATGTAGGAACATTCATAATCTTATTATCTTTGAGTAGTGAAGTTATTGACCCTCATACTGTCCCTTTATTTTTTGGCACTGAATGTTATGCCATGTAGCGACGCAGAACCTAGTCCTGGAGATGAGGTCGCCGTTATTTCAGACGGTGGTGATGGCCACGGGCATACAGATAATGATTCGTGTTCGCCTTTTTGCCAATGTCATTGCTGTCATACACATACGGTAAATTTTGAGATTTTTAGTTTTGAGCCTTTTCAACCCCTAATTTCTCAGCAAGAGCTTGTCCATTTTGATAGTATGGGCAAAGACATTCTTTACAACTTACTACAACCTCCCCGGGCATAATTCAGTTTTTTAGAGGAAACCTATATCCTGTTGTAATGTGCTTTTTTTAAGTCGTTACCTAATTCCTGTACGTTTACACGTCACGAAGGAAACATCCATTTTTTTAACTGAATTATAGCAATACATATGATTAATAGAATCATTGATTTTTCAATCAATAATAAATTCATTGTAGGTCTGTTTACGCTGGCACTAATTGGTGCGGGTATTTATAGCATGACTCAAGTACCCATAGATGCGGTACCAGATATTACCAACAATCAGGTGCAGGTCATTATACAGTCGCCCAATTTGGGTACTGAAGATATAGAGCAATTTGTAACGTATCCGGTAGAGGTGGCCATGAGCAATTTGCCTAATGTAGAAGAAATACGCTCGGTTTCCCGTTTTGGGCTTTCCGTAGTTACCATTGTTTTTAATGATGAGGTGGGTACGTATCTGCCCAGGCAACTTGTGGCCGAAAAACTACGGGAAGTTCAAGAACAGATTCCAGCAGGGTTTGGTAAGCCTTTTATAGGGCCTATTTCTACAGGTCTAGGTGAAATTTATCAATATGTACTTGAAGTAGAAGAAGCATATAAAGATCAATATTCCATTACGGACTTACGGACTTTTCAAGATTGGATTATCCGCAGGCAAATGGCTATGGTGCCGGGTGTGGTAGAGGTAAATGCCTTTGGTGGAAATCAAAAACAATATGAGGTAACGGTAGACCCAACTGAGTTGCGGGCTATTGATATTTCTATATCCGAGGTATTTTCCGCTTTGGAGAAAAACAACCAGAATACGGGTGGTGCTTATATAGAACGTAACCATCAAGCTAATTTTATTAGGGGAGAAGGTTTGGCCAGAACCGTTTCGGATATTGAAAATATGGTGGTGAAAACCGTAGGTGGTGTCCCTATTAAAATAAAGGATGTTGGCGAGGTGCGTATGGGGAGCGCCGTACGATATGGCGCGCTTACTAAAGACGGAAAAGGCGAGGCTGTTGGGGGTATGATTTTAATGCTTAAAGGTGCCAATTCCAATGAAGTAATAGAAAATGTTATTGAACGTATGGACCAGATTCAGCAATCGTTGCCAGTAGGTGTAAAAGTAGCGCCTTTTCTAGATCGTAGTGAATTGATTGCAGAAACTACGGGTACGGTCAAGGGCAACCTTTTGGAAGGGGGGCTGATCGTGATTTTTGTTTTGGTGCTTTTGTTGGGCAATTGGCGCGGTGGTCTTATTGTGGCATCTACCATTCCGTTATCCTTATTGTTCGCTTTCATACTTATGAATGTTTTTGATGTTTGGGCGAATCTTATGAGTCTTGGCGCCATAGACTTTGGTATTATCGTAGATGGTGCGGTTATCATTGTAGAAGGTACGGTCTTTCTCATGTATTCTTATGTGATGAAAAAAAAGAACGTAACACCAGAAAAGCGTAGCGAGATCTCTGCAAAGGCCTCAAAAAAAATGATGAATGCCGCCTTTTTTGGACAATTGATTATACTGATTGTTTTCCTGCCTATTCTGGCTTTAGAAGGGGTAGAAGGTAAAATGTTTCGTCCTATGGCACTTACTTTTATTTTCGCCATGATCGGGGCCATGCTGTTGTGCCTTACGTACGTACCCATGGTTTCGGCCTTGTTTTTACGCCCCCCAAAGTCAAATAAAAAATCATACGGAGACCGTTTTGTGCATTGGGTAGAAAGGAGGTATCAGCCACTTTTATTAAAATCATTGGCAAAATCAAAACTGATTATTGGTATGGCTGTAGTATTTTTTCTGCTGGCCATATTTACTTTCACCAAAATGGGAGGGGAGTTTATTCCACAATTGGATGAGGGCGATATTGCTTTTCATGCCATTCTAAAACCGGGCAGTTCATTAAGTGAGAGTATAAAAACAACAACCAAGGTTGAGCAAATAGTCAAAGCAAAATTCCCCGAAGTTAAACGGGTCATAAGTAGGATCGGGGTCGCAGATGTTCCCACGGATCCCATGCCTATGGATATTGCCGATGTTTTTGCCATTTTAAGACCACAAAGTGAATGGGAATCTGGGCGAAGCAAGGAAGAGCTTATAAATGATATTAAAGAAGCCATTAGTATTTTGCCTGGGGTGAATTATGAATTTACCCAACCTATAGAAATGCGTTTTAATGAGCTTATTACTGGGGTTAGAGAAGATGTGGCTATTAAGATTTTTGGGGAAGATATGCAGGTTTTGGCCAGTAAGGCCGAAGAAATGGGGAAGCTCATTGCAAATATTCCCGGTGTGGCAGATATGAAGGTGGAAGCAACGGACGGACTTCCGCAAATTACCATTCATTACAACCGAAGCAAATTGGCACAGTATGGTATTGGTGTAAATCAATTGAATAGTTTGGTGCAGGCTGCTTTTGCAGGTGGAAAGGCAGGAGTGATTTTTGAAGGCGAAAAACGATTTGATTTAGTGGTGCGCTTAAAAGAGGAAAACCGGAATAGTATTGAAGATGTGCAAAACCTGTTCGTAAATCTTGAAGATGGGTCTCAGATTCCGCTTAGGGAATTGGCGACCGTAAGTTATGAACCCGGACCAATGCAGATAAGTAGGGACAATACTAACCGCAGAACTTATGTAGGTATTAATATAAGGGATCGAGATGTGAAGTCGGTTGTATTGGATATTCAGGCAAAGTTAGATGCGGAATTCAAACTGCCTGCCGGTTACTTCATTCGTTACGGAGGCGCTTTTGAGAATTTAGAAAGGGCAAGTGCTAAATTACAAATGGTAGTGCCCATAGCGCTGCTACTCATCTTTATCCTTATTTATTTCGCTTTAAAATCCCTTCCTCAAACTATAATGATTTATTTGGCTATTCCCATGGCAACTATTGGGGGCGTATTTGCTTTATGGCTGCGAGATATGCCTTTTAGTATTTCCGCAGGTGTAGGTTTTATTGTGCTTTTTGGAGTTGCAGTGCTGAACGGACTGGTTATGGTAAGTGGATTGAACGAGCTGAAAGAAGAAGGTGTTACCAATCTAAAAGACCGAATTATAGCGGGTACAAAACGGCGTATTCGCCCTATAATGTTAACCGCTTTCACGGATATTTTAGGCTTTCTGCCTATGGCAATTTCGGCTTCTGCGGGAGCTGAGGTACAACGTCCTTTGGCTACCGTGGTTATCGGGGGGCTGCTAACATCAACTTTATTGACGCTTTTTATACTTCCTATTTTTTATCAGTGGGTCGAAAACAGGCAAGAACAAAAATTAAAATTGAAACCACAGCTTAAAACAACCTTACTTATTTCAGTTTTTTTGGTGGTCTCCTTTAATGGGTATAGCCAGGAAACTAAAACTTCATTACCTACTATTTCTTTGGAGAAAGCGGTGGAAACCACTAAGCGTAACTTTCCCTTATTGAAATCCGGTCAATTGCAAATAGAACAACAAGCTTCCCAGAAATCGGAAATTTATGACTTAGGAAATACGTGGCTCTATAGTAGTGGCGAAGAAATTGCGGATAACCGCGGCGTGTATACCTTGGTTGGTGTGGGGCAGCAAAACATAGATGTATTGGGAATTAATGCTAAAAAACAATTGTACAGACAACGTGTTGCACTAGCAGAGGCTACCTATAAACTTTCAGAACTCCAAGTAGAACAGGAAGTGAAGAAAGCTTGGGCTAGGGCGTACCGGGCTAAAAAAGGATACCTCCTGTATCAGGAACTGGATTCGGTCTATTCGCAGTTTCAAAAAGCTATTGAACTAAATTATGAGGTAGAAGCAATTTCAAAGCTGGAATATACTTCTGCCATAAACCAAGCCTTGCAGATGAAAAATAAATACCAACAGGCTCAAGGCGATTATGCCATAGCGTTGCAGCAGTTGAACCTGTGGTTGGCTTCAGATATCTATTATACGGTTTCTGATGTTTTAGGAGATGAGGTAGACGCGGTTTTTGAGGTTCATCCAGATTTTAAAAATCATCCTGAATACCAATTGTCGGAAAAGCGAATTGATGAAGCTCAAGCCGATTTTAAGGCTGCGCAGGCAGAAATGTTACCAAAATTTAATGTGCAGGGTGGTTTACAGCAAATAAATGGAGACAATGGTTTTTATAGCTATCAGGCGGGTATTACGGTTCCTTTCTTTTCGGGTACGGTCCGGAGCAGGAAAAAATCGGCTAAAATCAATACAGAGATTGTAAAAACAGATGCACAATTTGAGCAGCGTCAGTTCATGTCCGAATACCAACAAGCTTTAATGTCCTATCAAAAATGGAGAGCGTCATGGTTATTTTATAAAAACGAGGCGCTTCCTCTTTCCGCAGAGCAACATAAAGGTGCTCTGTTGGCTTACAAAGAGGGGGCAGTGGATTATTTGGGCTTTACCCAAATTATACGTGATGCCGTTCAAACAGAAATGGATGGCCTTGATGCGTTGGATAACTACTTAGAAACTATATACGAACTACAATATTTCAATCAATAAAAACATGAAAAATTCACACAAATATATATCAGTAGCACTGCTCCTTTTTATGCTTGGTCTCAGCTCTTGTGGAGATAGTCAAAAGAAAAAACATACGAACGAAGCAGATCATGATCATATAGAATCTGAGGGGCACGAGGAAGGAACAGAAGAAGTAATGCTAAACCAAAAACAGTATGATGCTTTGCAAATGCAGGCGGATACTTTGCATATGCGGAATATGAGCGGTTATGTTGAAGCAAACGGACAATTAGAAGTGCCACCACAGAACGAAGCAGCCATTACTTCTGTAGTGGGGGCAAACGTAGTAGCTATAGAAGTAATAGAAGGAGATAAAATAGAAAAGGGCCAAACTGTAGCGTATCTTTCTCACCCAAATATCATTCAAAAACAAACCGATTATTTAGACGCTTTTAGTTCTAGTCAGTTTTTGAAAAAAGAATATGAGCGACAGCAAAAATTGTATGGGGCAGGTGTAGGTAGCGGATTGAACTTTCAGAAAGCAGAGGCCGAATATCAAGCATCAAGAGGTAAAGTGATAGGTATGGCCGCGCAGTTAAAGCAATTGAACATAAACGTTGCCGGTGTGCAAAAGGGAACCATTTATCAACGGGTGGCATTAAGTAGTCCTATTGAAGGTCACGTGCAAAAAGTAAATGTGAAAACGGGACAATATGTAGATCCCCAAGCCCATCTCTTTGAAGTAGTGGATACACACCACGTGCATGCTGACCTTATGGTTTTTGAGAAAGATGTGTATAAGATCAAAGAGGGGCAAACGGTTAAGTTTTACGTGCAATCTTTGGGTGATAAGGAGTTGATTGCTGAGATTTATTCCATTGGTAAAACCTTTGAGCAAAGTCCAAAAGCACTACATGTGCATGCGGAGATTGAGAATAAAGAGGGAAATTTAATTCCAGGAATGTATATAAAAGGCAGGATTCAAGTGGCTAATGATGATGTAAAGGCAATTCCAGAAAGTGCCATTGCCAAAAACGGAAATAAGAGTTTTGTATTTACCGTGGAGAAAGAGGGCGATGCATTTCGTTTTGTTCCGCATGAGGTTACTATAGGAAGCGTAGATGATGGTTGGGTGACTATAGATTTTTTCAAAGAAATTGAATTCACCGCTACATTTGCATTTAACAATGCCTATTATTTAATGGCGGAAATGAAAAAAGGGGAGGCAGAACATAGCCACTGAGAAAATTAAAAGCAAAGAGAACGATAAGGATAATAATTAATGGTTTTGAGATGGGTTATATTCTTAAAATCAGGTTTATTTTAATCTATTGAAACCAGTTGGGAACGGGTTGGTAGCTCAAATTTTTGAATGATGAGAGAGGATAAAAAGACAGATACAACAGACGTACATGCGCATGAAATGAATGAGGGATGTTGCGGTTCTGGTGACAGTTGTAGTACGGAAAAGAGTAACAACCCGTACCTGCCGGCTATCCTAAGTTTTACGCTTTTGTTGGCCGGTATGGCAATGGATTATTTTAAAGTGCCATTCTTTCAGGGTTGGGTTCGCCTTATTTGGTATGTAGCGGCCTATATTCCTGTGGGTTTTCCCGTTATGAAAATGGGCTGGAACGCTATTTTAAAAGGACAGTTTTTTACGGAATTTTTTCTAATGACCGTAGCTACTGTAGGTGCTTTTGTACTGGGGGAGTATCCAGAAGGCGTCACGGTAATGTTATTTTATGCTGTTGGCGAACTGTTTCAAGATGCGGCCGTGTCTAGGGCAAAAGGCAATATCCAGGCCTTATTGGATGTCCGGCCCAAAGAGGCGCGAGTTTTTCGCAATGGGGAGTATGTAACCGTAGTGCCGGACAAAGTCAAAATCGGGGAAAAAGTTCAGGTACGTGTAGGGGAGAAGATACCCATAGACGGCATCTTGCTTTCGGAAAAAGCAAGTTTGAACACGGCTGCCATTTCCGGGGAAAGCAAACCCACATCCGCTATTAAAGGAGCTAAAGTATTTGAGGGCAGCATCAATTTGGATGGTGTGGTGGAAGTGGAAAGTTCCAAGGAGTTTAAGGATAGTTCCATTGCCCGTATTCTAGATATGGTTCAGAATGCTACGGCTAGAAAATCTAAGACCGAACTTTTCATTAGAAAATTTGCTAGGATTTATACACCTATCGTAGTGTATTTGGCAATTGCACTTACCTTGTTGCCCTATTTTTTCGTAGAAACATATGCTTTTCAGGATTGGTTGTACCGGGCATTGGTGTTTTTAGTGATTTCATGCCCTTGTGCGCTGGTCATCTCTATTCCCTTGGGATATTTTGGGGGATTGGGTGCGGCATCTAGGAATGGTATTCTGTTTAAAGGCGCATCGTTTTTGGATACCATGACCAAGCTGAATACCATAGCGATGGATAAAACGGGAACGGTGACCAAAGGGGTGTTTAAAATCAGGGATATTGTATTACATGGAAATGGACAAAATGAAAGCACAATCACCCAAAATGAGCTAATGAACTACCTCGCAGCTCTGGAGTCACAATCTACACACCCGATAGCCAAAGCCATAATGGACTTTCATTTGAAGGAAGATTTAGGGTTTAGCGCAACGGAGGTTACCGAAGTAGCCGGCATGGGGCTAAAAGGTACCGTTAACGGTAAAACGGTCTTTGCAGGTAATGAAACTTTATTGACTGCTCATGGCATAAGAGTACCCGATACTGCATTGGCTATAGCGGACAGTTTAGTTGTGATAGCTATTGATGATGCATTTGTGGGGTATGTAACCATTGCGGATGAGTTGAAGGACGATGCCGGGCAGGCCGTTCTGGAAATGGAAAAGACGGGTGTCACCAATATAATAATGCTTTCCGGTGATACGGATGCCATCACTCAAGCGGTAGCAAAAAAACTAAATATAAAAAATGCCAAAGGCGGCCTCTTGCCCGAAGACAAACTGAACGAAGTAGAGCGTCTAAAAAAGAAGCCTGGAGCTACTGTAGCGTTTGTAGGAGATGGAATTAATGATGCGCCAGTATTGGCAGCTAGTGATGTGGGTATCGCAATGGGTGGTCTGGGCAGTGATGTAGCCATAGAAACGGCCGATATTATCATACAGACCGATCAGCCCACCAAAGTGGCACAGGCCATAGAAATAGCAAAATCCACAAGGCGTATCGTTTGGCAGAATATAGCTCTTGCATTTGGTGTCAAAGCTATTGTTCTGCTTTTGGGTGCTTCTGGTATGGCTACCATGTGGGAGGCCGTTTTTGCAGATGTGGGTGTGGCATTGTTGGCAATTCTTAACGCAGTGCGTTTACAGCATATGAAATGGGATTGAGTACAGCGTGTAAAGGCATAGAATTCAGCGGTTAGAACGATTGTTAAAATTGTTAAATTGATGTTATTGAGTTCGGTCAGATACTTTTTTTATGCACTTTTATATTCCAAACAACTTTTACCATGCATCTAAAATTTACCACTACTTTTTTACCACTTCTTTTAACGCTTTTTCTAGCGAATATTAGCCAGGCTCAAAATGGAGAGATCGAGATTACAGGTACGGTCGTGGAAACCGGCGGACAGCCCGTGGCATTTGCTACGGTACTGATTGGCGATAAAGCCACACAAAAAGGAATTACGGGAACCACCACCTTAGATGATGGTACTTTTAGTTTAAAAACGGATGCAGAGAACTTCTTCGTTGAAATTAGTTTTATAGGCTTTGAGAAAAAAAGATTTGATAATCTCGTGTCCGCAAACGGTAAGATAGATTTAAAGGAAATAACACTGGCAGCAGATGCGCAACAACTTTCTGAAGTTGTTGTAGCAGGTGAGGTGTCACGAACACAGTTTAAGTTAGATAAACGTGTTTTTAACGTAGGAAAAGATATTAGTAGCACAGGCGCTAGTGCATTGGAGGTGCTGAACAATGTACCTTCCGTAAATGTAAATATCGAAGGGCAAATTAGCTTACGCGGAAGCCAAGGGGTACAGGTATTGATAAATGGAAAACCTTCTATTCTAACCGGAGAAGGTGGGAATGCCTTGGGTACGATTACTTCGGATATGATAGAACGGGTAGAGGTGATTACCAATCCATCGGCGAAATATGATGCGGAAGGTACCTCGGGAATCATAAATATCGTCATAAAGAAAGAAGAACGGGAGGGCCTTAACGGTTCAATTAGTTTAAATACGGGGTCTCCGGACAATCATAGCTTTGGTTTAAGTCTCAACCGCCGTACAGAACGCTTTAATCTCTTTAGTCAACTTGGAGCGGGATATAGAGAACTTCCGAACGATGTAGAAAATATCAATCGGGATTTGACCGATGGTTCATCTATAGCCTCCGTAGGTGAGGAGTTTAGAAATGAGGAGTTTTATAATATCATTCTCGGTACGGACTATTACATCAATGATAATAATGTATTGACCCTTTCAGGGAATTTTGCCTATGAAATAGAGGACCAGCCCTCACAAACCAATTATGAATCTAGGGATGGGGACAACCAATTAATTTCGGAATGGGAACGTACGGAAACTACCGAAGCAACAAATCCCAAATATCAATATGAACTTCAGTATAAAAGCGATTTTAAGGACCATGAAGACCATGATCTTTTATTCAGTGCTTTGGGTAATTTCTTTGGAAAAGACCAGTCTTCGGATTTTGAGGATTTCACTATTTCAGGGGATGATCAAGATGCTGTTCAGCGCACGCGAACCGAGTTTAAAGAAGCGGAGTATACGTTTAAATTAGATTATACCAGACCCTTTACCGAAGAATGGACTATGGAAGCTGGGGGGCAGTATGTGATGAACGATGTAAGTAACGATTATGAGGTGCAAGACCTGATAAGCGGTGCTTACGTGTCCGATACCAATTTAACCAATGTATTTGAATACGACCAAAAGGTGTTTGCCCTTTATGGAACAGGAGCTTATGAAGGTGAAAAATGGGGCATAAAGGCTGGGGTACGTATGGAACAGACCAACCTTAACACCTTACTGAAAAATACGAACGAAGCGAACGAGCAGAAGTATTCCAATCTTTTTCCTAGTGCGCATACCTCATATAAGTTTACCGATAAAGTTTCTATGCAAGCGGGTTATTCACGAAGGGTGTATCGCCCGGATTTATGGGATTTGAATCCGTTTTTTAATATCAGAAATAATTTCAATATCCGTCAAGGTAATCCAGATTTACAACCAGAATTCACCGATTCGTACGAGGTTACCAGTATTTTTATTCTTGAAAAAGCATCCTTGAACGCCAGTGTTTATCATCGTTATACTACAGATGTAATTGAGTCTATCAATACATTGGAAGGAGACGTGAATATTAGCAAACCAGAGAATATCGGAACCAACAAAGCAACAGGTGTGGAGTTCAATGCAAAGTATAGTCCGCTAAAATGGTTTACCGCAACTACGGATTTAAACTATAACAGATTTGTAAGAGAAGGGAGCCTCGATACCCTAAATTTCGATTTTAATGCGGATAGATGGTCTGCTAAACTTATGGCCAAAATTAAAATGCCCGCCGATATAGATTTTGAAGCAACCGGTAATTACCAAAGTAGCTATGAGACCGTACAAGGAAAAACCAGTGACAACCTCTTTCTGGACCTTGGTGCTCGCCGAAAAATCCTTAAAGGTAAAGGTGTGGTTAGTCTAGGCGTTAGGGATGTTTTTGCCTCACGGGTACAAGAATCCGAAATTACCCAAGATACTTTTTCAACATATAGTCGTAGACAAAGGGGCAGGTTTATTACATTTGGCTTTAGCTATGGTTTTGGTAAAGGTGAAGCCATGGAGTATTCGGGAAGAAGAAGGTAAACCAACAAACCAAACCAACTATGGGAAGAAAAACAGAAGAAAAGATGCGTACCTACCACAGGTACTTAGGCTTTTTCTTGGCAGGAATAATGGCCATGTACGCTATAAGCGGTATTATTTTAATTTTTAGGGATACGGATTTTCTTAAAAAAGAAGTTGCCGTAGAAAAAACAATAAAACCTAATATAAAGGCAGAAGATGTTGGCAAGGCTTTGAAGATTAAACACTTTAAAGTAGAAAAAGAGGAGGGAGGAACTGTTTATTTTGAAGGCGGAACCTATGATAGTCAGACTGGATTTACCACATACACTCAGAAAAATTTACCTTATGTTTTGGGAAAAATGACCAAAATACACAAAGCAACTTCTAGTCAGCCTTTATTTTTCTTGAATATTTTCTTTGGTGCGGCACTGCTATTCTTTGTAATATCTGCTTTTTGGATGTTCAGACCTAGTGCTCCTATATTCAAGAAGGGTATTTATTTTGCCCTTGGCGGACTGGTACTTACCCTTATTTTACTGTTTGTTTAATTAGGAGTCCAGAAGCCCAATTTTAATGGCATGTTTGGTAAGACCTGCTAAATTTTTCACCTGTAATTTAGAGATTAAGTTCTTACGATAGCTCTCTATGGTGTGCTTGCTCAGGAAAAGTTCATCTGCAATTTCTTGGGTAGTATATTCATCCGCAATGAGTTTAAGTACCTCTTTTTCTCGGTCGGTTAGATGAACTTCTTCTTGTTTTTTATTTTCGAACATAGCGTCTGTATAGACACGTTTTACTTCTTGTGAAAAGTATTTTTCTCCTTTAACTATAGTTCGCATGGCAGCTAGGAGTTCGTCCTTTTCTGCATTCTTCGGAACATAACCGTCAACATTGTTTTGAATGAGTTTCTCGATCATTCCTCCATCAATATGCATACTTACCACTAATGTTTTTAGGGTAGGGTATTTTTCTTTTACAATACGGTTCAGTTCAATACCATCCATTTCCGGCATGCTGAGGTCGGTAATGAGCAAGTGAAGTTCATTGGCCCCGTTAATGTCTAGATATTTAACCACCTGCGCACCATTTTTAGCCGTAGTAGCTACTAAAAATTCAGGGGCATCGTTTAAGATGCTCAGTAAACCATCTATAAACATTTTATGGTCATCTGCTATGATGAGGTTATATTTCATGTGATATTTTTTTTATAGGTATTTCAATAGCTATTACGGTTCCTCTGTTGGGTGTTGAGTCTATGTGAAGCGTGCCGTTAAGTTGGGTGATTCTACTTTGTATATTCTCAAAACCGATACCGTGGTTCGTTGCTGTGGTGTCAAAACCTTTGCCGTTGTCTTCAAAAAGTAAGGATAGTTCATGGTTTAAAAGACTCAGGTGAAGGTCTACTTTTGAAGCTTCCGCATGTTTTAACGTATTGGTCATTAACTCCTGTATCATCTTAAAAAGTTCCATTTGGACCGTATCGTCAATCGCATTAATATCCACTTCAGGATGTGGGTGAAAACCTATTTTTAGTGTTCCGCTACGCGAAATAGAGGCAATATATTCCCGTATCAAATCGGAAAAAGCATTTTGTCTAAACTTTTTGGGAATCAGCGTGTGTGAGATGTCCCGTACCAATTGATATGTCTCGTCCAATTGTCCGTTAATATCTTTCCATCTATCGGATTCACTGGTCATGGAAGCTACTTGCAACTTTATTCCGGCAAGGTTGCCACCAATACTATCATGTAGTTCTTGGGCAATTCTTTTCCGCTCTTCATCTTGCCCATCAATAGATGCTTTAATAAGGTTAAGTTCTTGTTCCTGTTTTAGCGTAGTAACCTTTTGTTGATTAATTATTTCTTGCTTTTTGTTCAATTCGCTTTGCGTCTGTATCTTTTGATAGTAGACATAGAGTAAAGCGATTATAGGAATTAGAATCACGAGGAAACCAATAAGAAATGCTTTTTGAACGGTCTTCTGCCTTTTGAGTTCTGCAGCCTTGATGAGTTGGTCTTCCTCAAGGCTGGAAATAGCCTTTTCTTTTTCTAGAGTTTCATATTGAATTTCTAGTTCTTTTATGATTTCCCGTTGTTGTTTGGTATTTATTTGATGGTTGACACCGGACAATTGGGTCATTACCGCGTACGCATTTTTATAATCATCTAACTTGGCAAAACTCCTGGCCTGTATCATCAAAGCTTCTTTTTGAAACTGAAGGTTTTCGCGATCTATGGCGTTGATATAGGCAAAACTCAATGCAATATTTGCGGTTTTGTACATTTCCTCTTTATAGTACAATTTGGCCAAGAGCAATGAGCCTTCAAAATAGATAGCGGTAAAATCACGGGCCAAAGCTTGATTCCTAACGGATTCATACCCTTGAAATGCCTTTTCATAATCTTGTTGTGCTTCGGCAAGTTTGGCTAAATTTAATTTAGCCGATAATTCTTTTTCTGCATCTTTAAAGTCCAACGCCATGCGCAATGCCTCTTCGTAGTCTGTACGGGCAAGGTCATATTCTTGTTTAAAAAGATGGGCATTACCCATGAGAAGATGGGCTTGTATGGTCAGTTTTGGAAATTCTGTTCCATAATTCAATACGGCTTTGGTAAGCACCACTAGCGCTTTATCCGTTTCTGATTTTAGGATGTAGTTGTGTGATAGACCTATTTTATTCCGGTATTGAAATTCAGTGGAGTTCGTAGCTTCTGCATCTTGAAGCCCTTTTATATGCCATTCAATAGATTTGTCTAAAAGGCCATTAAAATGATTTCCGATGCCTAAAAAGTAATGTGCTTTAGCATAGTGGAACGTTTTTAAGGAGTCCGGTTTTTGCCAGTTGCCCAATTCTTTTACGTAAAGATTGCCATAGTGTAAAATGGAATCCGTGTTGCCTCTTGTAATATGTTCTTCCATTAATTGCTCAAATATGGAAAACCGCTGATTTCCAAACTCGGCATATTTTAAAGCTTCGTAATGTGATTTTAACGATTCTTCCTGATGGGTTGGAATGGTCGAAAAAGTGATGCGTGGCGGTGGGGCATGCAAGTCTTTCCCAGATTCTTGGGCATGCAGATTTAAAGCGCCCAACAGAATAACTGTTGCCAATAAACAGTAGATGTGCAACAAACGGAAAAAATAGGATTTATGTTTTGTTTTCAGCGGTATGGTTTTATCCTGGTAAATAGATTCGTTTTAAATCGTTTCCTTCCAATTCAACAACTTTTTTCTCTATATATTTTATGAGTTCGGGACAATCCGTTTGGTAATCATCGCAAATTACGGTTTTTGATTTTCCATTCGTAGTCAAGGTCACGATAAGTTGACTGTTACATGAGGTTTCTGAACCATAGTGGGTTTTCAGGTTCCAAAAACCTTGAGCTTCTAGCTTTTTGAAAAAGCCTAAAGTTTGTAAACTGTCTAAAAAAGTCTGACTATTTTCATTGTAAGTTGCCGTTTCAAAATTGGACGAAATACCGGGAATATGCGAGATTTTGTTCTTTACGATTTTAAACGAATCAAAATGAAAAGCCCCGCGTTGAACTAATAAAGAATATTGGTTGACTTTACTTAAATGCGATAAATCTTTATTTTCAACTGATTTGTTATTGAAATAAATGGCGAAAGCCAGACAGATGAGCAGGAGTTTTGGGTAGATATATTTCATAGTTCAGGTTCTTTAGTGGTACAAATGTCATGTTTTGCACCACCGAAAAATATACCTGTAACCGTGAAATGTTACCCCCTGAAAACAGGGGTAAGTAGTTATGTAGTGCTAATCTCTTTTTCCTTTAGAATGGAGGAAATTATCATTTTAGCATGTATTCTAGAGTTTTCAATAAACCATTTATGGGTTTCCATACCACCGCAAATCACACCGGCCAAGTAAATGCCGGCAACATTGGTTTCCATGGTTTCTGGGTCATATTGAGGTAGCTTCTTGGCGTCTTCTGAAAGTTTAATACCCATATGGGTTATAAAATCAAAATTGGGCATGTAACCGGTCAAAGCCAATACAAAGTCGTTCTGAAGGGTAACCGTTCCTTCTGGAGTATCAATTACAATTTCACTTTGCCGCACTTCCGTTAATTTCGAATTAAAGTAGGCTTTAATACTGCCCTCCTCAATACGGTTGATTATATCAGGACGAACCCAGTATTTTACCCTGGGGCCAACTTCGTCACCTCTAATAATTAAAGTAACCTCGGCACCTTTGCGGTAACATTCTAAAGCAGCATCAATAGCCGAATTACTGGCGCCTACAACAGCCAGTTTTTGACTGGCATAAAAATGCGGGTCTTTGTAATAGTGAGCTATCTTAGGTAAGTCTTCTCCCGGTATGTTCAGCGTATTTGGTAAGTCATAAAATCCGGTAGCCACAATAACTTTGTCCGCGGTGTACGTATTTTTTGAGGAAACGATCGAAAATCCATTCTGTGTCTTTTCTACGTTTTTCACTTTTTCAAATAGCCTTATATTTAAATCATTGGAGGTAACTATCCTTCTGTAATATTCTAACGCTTCATTGCGTTTAGGTTTTGCCTCTGTGCTTATAAATGGAATGTTATCTATTTCCAACTTTTCCGAAGAAGAGAAAAACTGCATGTTCTGCGGATAGTTGAACAATGAATTTACGATAGGGCCTTTTTCAAGAATCACGTAGTTCAATCCATTTTTTTGGGCTTCAAGGGCACATGCTATTCCTATAGGTCCTCCACCTATAATTACAACTCGAAAATGCTCCATCTATCCGTAGATTTTTTAAGTTCTTGAATTGTTTTCGTTGGGTCTTCGGTCTTAAAAATAAAGCTGCCTGCCACAAGAATATCCGCTCCTGCTTTTATAAGGGCTTTGGCATTTTTGGAATTTACCCCACCATCAACCTCAATCAAAGTAGAGGCATCGGATTCTTTAATCAATTCCTTTAGGTTGTGTATTTTTTCGTACGTATTCTCTATAAAACTTTGTCCGCCAAAACCAGGGTTAACACTCATAATGAGAACAATGTCCAAATCTTTGATTATATTTTTGAGCAAGTTAACATTGGTATGTGGGTTCAATGCTACCCCAGCTTTCATTCCTTCCGCCTTTATAGCCTGTATGGTTCGGTGTAAATGCGTGCAAGCTTCATAATGAACCGTAAGGTGTGTTGCGCCCAATTCAGCAAAAGTTTTAATATAGCGGTCTGGGTCAACAATCATTAAATGCACATCTAATGGCTTAGTGGCATGCTCAGCAATTGTTTTCACAACTGGCATGCCGTATGATATATTAGGAACAAAAACGCCGTCCATTATGTCAATATGGTGCCAATCAGCATCACTGTTGTTTACCATTTCTATATCGCGCTGTAAGTTGCCAAAATCGGCCGCTAGAAGAGAAGGTGCAATTTTTGTTTTGCTCATTTTGTGTCTGTTAAAAAGAATTTATGCAAAAGTAGTGAATTGTGTTTTTACGAAGTAACGCATACCGGCTAAAGAATAACACCGTACGGAGTTAGTTGTTTTTCAGATATTCGTCGATCTCTTGTAAATAGCCTTGTTTTTCTTGTTCCGATAACCAACTTGCCTTAAACCCATTTTTTGCCAGTTCCGCAATTTGCGACTTCGATAAATTTAAGGCCTTGGTTATTTCCCAAAAATTTTCGTTCATATACCCGCCAAAATAAGCAGGGTCATCAGAGTTGATAGTGACCAGTAAATTGTGTTCCATCATGGTGGGCAGTGCATATTCTTTTAAATCCTGAATAACTTTAAGCTCAAGATTGGATAAGGGGCACAGGGTAAGTGGCATTTGCTGCTCAACTAGTCTTTTTACCAAATCAGCATCGTCCAGACAACGGTTGCCATGGTCAATTCTGGTGACTTTTAGGAGGTCTAGCGCTTCCTTAATATATTCCGAAGGGCCTTCTTCGCCCGCATGGGCTACCGTTAAAAAACCTTCGTTAAGGGCCTTTTCAAAGACCCGTTGAAATTTAGAAGGCGGGTTGCCCACCTCCGAAGAATCCAATCCTACGGCTACAATTTTATCTTTATGGGGTAAAGCCTGTTCTAAGGTTTTAAAGGCCGAAGCTTCATCTAGATGCCTCAAGAAACTCATAATTAGCCTGAAACTTATGCCCAATTGTTTTTGACCGTCTTCTAGTGCATTGTAAATTCCGTTTAAAACGAATTCAAAAGGAACGTTACGGTCCGTATGGGTTTGAGGGTCAAAGAAAATCTCTACGTGTTTTACGTTTTGCTCATGAACTTTTGTCAAATACGCCCAAGTAAGATCATAAAAATCTTGCTCCGTAAGTAGAACAGAAGCCCCTGCATAATAGATGTCTAGAAACTCTTGAAGATTATTGAAACTATAGGCTTGTTTAATTTCGTCAACATTGGCATATTTAATTTTAATGTTATTGCGTTTTGCAATCTTAAACATAAGTTCAGGTTCAAAAGAGCCTTCAATATGTAAATGGAGTTCGGTTTTTGGCAATCCTTGAATAAAGGAAAGCATTTCAGAATCTTTCATAGACAAACGCGTTAAATTTTTGAATACCAATGAGATACTTCAAGTTAATCGTTTTTTTATAAATATCGACTAATTTAAAATTTAGTATGGTCAACTAACAGTCGTAATGGAGGGTGATTACTTTCTTCTTTATTGGATGTTCTTAAGCCCTTCATAGACCGCGATACCTACGGCATTGGCTAGGTTTAAACTTCGAATGTGTTCACTATAAAGTGGAATTTTATACAAACTGTCTTTGTACGAAGATACCAAGGAGGAAGGTAAGCCTACGGATTCTTTGCCAAAAACAAGAAATTGACCATCCTCAAATGGAATGGACCAGTGATTTTTAGTGCCATGACTAGAAAACAATATTAGATTTTTCTCACCGTGTTGCGACAAAAAGTCGTCCAGACTTTCGTAAATGTGTACCTCTAAATGGGGCCAGTAGTCAAGTCCTGCACGTTTTAAGCGTTTGTCGTTTAATTCAAAGCCAAATGGTTTAACGAGATGTAAGGTAGACCCTGAGCCAAGTGCCAATCTGCCAATATTTCCGGTGTTGTTGGGTATTTCGGGTTCTACAAGTACAATGTTGAAGGGCATATAACAATCTATTTATGAAAAGATTTCAAATATAACTGTTCTACCTTGGTTCGGGCCCATGGTGTACGCCTTAAAAATTTTAAAGACGACTTAATTGTAGGGTTGCTTTTAAAACAATTGATGTTTATACGTTCTGCCAATTCTTCCCATGAGTATTTTTTTCTCAACTGTTCCAATATGTCCACTAATTTTACACCGTGTAATGGATTGTTAGGTTGGGTGTTGGATGATTTTTTTTCGGATTCCATAGTGGTACTTTAAATGTGTGATTCTTGTTATTTTCCATCAGGCCCATTAAATAAAGGGCTTGTGGGTGATTGTACTATATATTATAAATGAAAAAACTCCGGTAATCAGCCGGAGTTTATTCATCAATCAAAAAACGAACAGTCATGATAAACTGTTGTTGCTTTTAAAATTACAATATATATGCCAAATTTCCAATTTAAGGAATATTTAACGTGCAATTTTATGGTGTTTTTAACCTAAATAGGTCTTAAGGATTTTGCTTCTAGAAGTATGTTTTAATCTTCTAATAGCTTTTTCTTTAATCTGACGAACTCTTTCTCTCGTTAGGTCAAAAGTTTCACCAATTTCTTCCAATGTCATAGAATGTTGCCCGGCAAGACCAAAGTACAAACGGATAACGTCTGCTTCTCTTGGAGTTAGAGTTTCTAAAGCGCGCTCAATTTCAGTACGCAAAGATTCGTGCAACAATTCTTTGTCAGGATTTGGAGATTCACCACTACGAAGTACATCGTAAAGGTTAGAATCTTCACCGTCAATAAGAGGCGCATCCATAGATACATGACGACCAGAGTTTTTAAGCGACTGCTTAACATCTGCAACCGTCATATCCAATTCTTTTGCAATTTCTTCTGGTGAAGGCATACGTTCGTGTGCCTGCTCTAGAAAAGCAAAGGTCTTGTTAATCTTATTGATCGATCCAATTTTGTTCAATGGCAAACGTACAATACGAGATTGTTCCGCCAAAGCTTGTAATATAGATTGACGAATCCACCATACTGCATAGGAAATAAATTTAAATCCCCTCGTTTCGTCAAATCGTTGTGCGGCCTTAATAAGGCCAAGGTTACCCTCGTTAATTAAATCGGGTAAAGTAAGTCCCTGGTTTTGGTACTGCTTAGCTACCGATACAACGAATCGAAGATTGGCCTTTGTTAGTTTTTCAAGAGCGACCTGATCGCCTGCCTTGATACGTTGTGCCAATTCTACTTCTTCATCTGCTGTAATCAAGTCTACTTTGCCTATTTCTTGCAAGTACTTGTCCAAAGATGCGGTCTCCCTGTTGGTGACCTGTTTTGTGATTTTAAGCTGTCTCATGTAAATAAATTAGGTTCAGTTTGCATAGACTGCATATACTTATACGTAAAAAACATAGAAATGTTACAATTGGGTGAAAAAAACTTTACTTTTTAGATAAGTCGCATAAAAAAGCCTCAACTTACTATGTTGAGGCTTTAAATATGTATTAAAGAAAAGAGTGTTTAGTCTCTTCTTGGCTTACGATCACGGTTGTCTCTACCACCTCGTCTGTCATCTCTACCACGACCACGATCTTTATCGTTACGTGGTGGTCTTTCTACAAAACCTTCAGGTTTTGGTAAAAGAGCTTTTCTAGAAACCTTTTCTTTACGGGTTCTTGGGTCGGTACCTAAGTACTTCACATCAAAAACGTCACCCATGTTCACAACATCGGAAACATTCTCGGTTCTTTCCCATGCCAATTCGGAAACATGTAACAATACTTCATTGCCCGGGGCATCTTGGTATTCTACAACAGCGCCAAAGTCTAGCATTTTAATTACTTTAACTTCGTAAGCACTACCAACTGCAGGTTTGAACATTAGGGCATCGATCTTGGCCAATACCGCGTCAATACCATTCTGGTCCGTACCTAAAATTTCAACAATACCTTCTTCTGTAACCGGGTCTTCATTGATAACAATAGTAGTATCTGTTTCTTTTTGAAGTTCTTGAATTACTTTTCCTCCTGGTCCAATAAGTGCACCAATAAATTCATTAGGAATAGTACGTGTAACCATTTTTGGAGAATGAGGCTTCACATCTGCGTTAGGAGCAGAGATAGTATCCGTCAGTTTTCCAAGAATGTGTAAACGACCTTCTCTTGCTTGTTTTAAGGCATTTACCAAGATTTCGTAAGAAAGACCTTTTACTTTAATGTCCATTTGGCAAGCGGTAATACCATCTGCTGTACCGGTTACTTTAAAGTCCATATCTCCCAAGTGATCTTCATCACCTAAAATATCGGAAAGAACGGCATATTTACCAGAGTCCGCATCAGAAATTAATCCCATTGCAATACCTGAAACCGGTTTTTTCAATTGTACACCAGCATCCATCATTGCCATAGTACCAGCACAAACAGTAGCCATAGAAGAGGAACCGTTAGATTCTAACACTTCGGATACTACACGAACTGTATAAGGGCAATCTGCAGGGACCATTCCTTTTAAGGCACGTTGTGCCAAGTTACCATGTCCTACCTCACGACGAGAAGTACCACGGATAGGTCTTGCTTCACCAGTTGAGAAAGGAGGGAAGTTGTAGTGTAAATAGAAATTCTCCTCACCTTCGTAAGATGGCATGTCAATTTTGTTTGAATCTCTAGAAGTACCTAGGGTTACAGTAGCCAATGCCTGAGTTTCCCCACGGGTAAATATAGCGGAACCGTGTGTTGATGGTAGGTAATCTACTTCACACCAGATAGGTCTAATCTCATCGGTCTTACGACCATCTAAACGTAAACCTTCGTTTAGGGTAAGATCACGAACAGCAGCTTTTTCAGCTTTATTGTAGTATTTTGAAATCATACCACCAAAGTCAGCTTGTTCTTCTTCAGAGAAAGTAGCTTTAATTTCTTCTTTTATTTCACTAAAAGAAGCGCTTCTCTCATGTTTGGCAGAACCTGCTTTAGCTACGGCATATACTTTGTCATATGCCATGTCGTGAATTTTCTTGGCCAAGTCTTCATCTTCTCTTTCTGGCTCATACTCACGTACATCTTTCTTTCCGAAAGCTTCAGCAAGTTTTAATTGAGCGGCACACTGTACTTTAATGGCTTCGTGTGCAAATTTGATGGCCTCGGTCATTTCTTCTTCAGAAATTTCATCCATCTCACCTTCAACCATCATTACAGAATCAGCAGAAGCACCGATCATCATATCAATGTCGGATTCGGCCAATTGAGCTCTAGTTGGGTTGATAACGAATTTACCGTCTACGCGGGCAACTCTAGCTTCAGAGATTGCACATTCAAATGGAAAATCCGATAATTGAATTGCAGCAGATGCAGCCAAACCGGCCATTGCATCTGGCATAACGTCATCATCATGAGACATTAATTGAATCATCACCTGAGTTTCAGAGTGATAATCTTTTGGGAAAAGTGGACGAAGTACACGGTCTACCAAACGCATAGTCAATACTTCACCATCACTAGGTCTTGCTTCCCTTTTGAAGAAACCACCTGGGTAACGGCCCGCAGCTGCAAATTTTTCGCGGTAATCTACCGTTAATGGAAGAAAGTCAACATCACTTTGTTTGTAGTTGGAAACAACCGTACACAATAGCATACATTTTCCTGACTGTACAACAACAGAACCGTGGGCCTGCTTTGCCAATTTTCCGGTTTCGATAGAAATTTCCCTACCGTCACCAAGGTCTATGACCTCTTTAAATACTTTTGGAATCATAAATTTTAATTAAATACGCCAATGGGCGAATTGTTAAACAATGGTCTTATCGACTTGTTAAGGCCGAAGTTGTTGTGTTGTGTTGACCAATGAAAAACTGGGTGCAGCTTTTTGTAAAATCCTAATTATTTAGGATGACTAATATATAAAAAAAAAGGGCTGAAAATTTCAGCCCTTTGTAAAATACTTATTTTCTAATACCTAGTTCTTTAATAAGCTCACGATACTTAACAATATCGTTCTTGATCATATAATCAAGTAGGCTTCTTCTTTTACCTACCAACTTTACTAATGAACGCTCAGTGTTGTAATCTTTGTGGTTCTTTTTTAAGTGACCGGTTAGGTGGTTAATTCTGTGTGTGAACAAAGCGATTTGGCCTTCTGTAGAACCTGTGTTTGTTTCACTACCGCCGTGTTTCTTAAAGATTTCGGCTTTTACTTCTTTTGTTAAATACATTCCAATATTGTTTTAAATGATTTTTATGTATATATGACTGATTTTCAATCAAGCTGCAAAGATACGATTTATGAGCATAAAACAAATAATTTGTTCAATTAAATGTATTGTGGCCTTGGTAGGTAAAAAAAACTGTGTGATACAGAAAAAACCGATTGCTAATACCTTGCGTATATTATTATACTATTAATGGCGGTCTGTTGATTAGAACACCGATATAGACTTAAGTCCCCCTAAAAAATAATATGATTATGAATTTGAAATTTTTTATGAGTGTTTGCTTGGTATTAGCTTTTATTGCATGCGATGAAGATGAAACAAACGAACCTGAAAAGACGGATACCGCTCCAAATGTAGTAGGTATGAACTTTCTAAAAAGTACACAATCTTTTGATGAGACCTATGCTGTTCTTAAAGCAAGTTTAGAGGCAAATGAAAATATTACAATTGTAGCCGAAGTAAATCATACGGCCAACGCGGCTTCAGCGGAGTTGGAGCTAAACCCAACGAAAATAATTTTCTTTGGCAACCCTAATTTAGGAACACCATTAATGCAGGTAAACCAACAGGCGGGATTAGATTTGCCACAACGTATTTTGGTTTATCAAAGTGATAGTGAAGAAGTTTACATAGGTTATAATTCTACAACATATTTAGCTAATCGCCATACAGTAGGGGATGTATCTACATTATCTACAATGGCAGGAGCATTGAGGAATTTAAGCGAAAATGCCGGAATTGGAGAGGTAACGGAGCAGCCTAGTGAAGTGCCTGCCGATTATAAAGTGTTGACAGTTGTAAGTCAAGAAACATTTGACGCTACCTACGAAGGTATAATGAGTGTGATTGAAGGTAACCCAAATCTTAAAATTGTTGCGGAATTAGATCATCAAGCCAATGCGGCCAATGTTGAGTTGGAGTTGTTGCCTACTAGCGTAATTATTTTTGGTAATCCAAGCTTGGGAACACCGTTAATGCAAGACAAGCAAACTTCAGCACTTGATTTACCACAAAAAATATTGGTGTATGAAAATGCGGAGGGTGAGGTGAAAATTGCTTTTAACAGTCCAGAACTATTTATGTCAAGACATGGTGTTACGGATAATGACGCTACTTTAGAAACTATTTTAGCTGCATTACAAGGTATTGCTACATCTGTAAACCAATAGAGTAATTTAAAAAAAATGAATTGAGCTTCACTAGAAATAGTGGGGCTTTTTTTGTTTCTCAAAAAAAAGTAGAAGGTGATTTTTTAAGTAAAATAGAGCATGGATTTAAGCCAGTTTTGAAAATCTAAAAATCACATCCCGCAGGAAGAGGCTCCGCTTTCTCCAATTCTATGGCGAATTCTGAGTCTAATTCTACCTCCATAAAGCCATTTTCAACTGAGCCTTTTAGAACCTCAGAGGTGTAGCCTACTGGGTGTACATGCGCGCGTATGTAAACTTCAGTAGTTTTTGCCAAGGTAATATTTGATCCGGAACGAGTAAAAGGTTGTTCCTCTACATGGCTGTGAGTTAAAATTCTCCTATAAATAAGGTTTCCTTTTAAATCAATGATTTCCCACCAGTCTGCATATAGATTACAACCGGTATCCGGGCTTTGAATGGTTGTACTGAAAGTATAGTTGTTCTCAGTGCCCGATACTTTAACTTCAAGAACTTTTGCGGAATCAGATAAAATGCCCGCCAAATCCGATTCGGCGGGCATACTTTCTTTATCTGTTGAACAACAAAAAAACCAAAATGAAATTAGTGTAATAACTAACGGTTTCATGCCGAAACCTTTTCAGTTCTCACAGGGTTGTTCTGAATTAAATCTATATAAAGGTTGATTTTCTTTTTCAAATCTCTTCTATGTGAGATAAAATCCAAAAAACCATGGTCCTTAACAAACTCTGCAGTTTGGAAACCTTCGGGAAGTTCTTTTCCCGTAGCTTCTTTTACTACTCTGGGGCCTGCAAAACCAATTAATGCACCAGGTTCTGATATGTTAATGTCCCCTAACATTGCATAGGACGCGGTTGTTCCACCAGTGGTAGGGTCTGTACAAAGTGATATATATGGAAGTTTAGCTTCTGCCAGTTGTGCTAATTTTGCCGATGTTTTGGCTAATTGCATTAAAGACAGGGCGGCTTCCATCATACGGGCTCCCCCAGATTTTGAAATCATTACAAAAGGAACTTTTCTTTTTATAGCGTAATCTATGGCACGTGCAATTTTTTCACCAACAACGCTACCCATAGACCCACCAATAAAATTAAAGTCCATACAAGCTATAACAATATCTTTGCCTATAGACTTACCAAAACCGGTTCTTACGGCATCGTTAAGTCCAGTTTTCTTTTGTGCAGCCTTTAGTCTTTCCGAATATTTTTTGGTGTCCTCAAACTTCAAAGGGTCTTTAGAGGTCAATTTGGCATCCAGTTCCCTGAATTTGTTATCATCAAAAAGCATTTCAAAATACTCTTTACTGCCTATGCGAACGTGATAATCGTCTTCAGGGCTTACGTAAAAGTTCTTGGCAAGTACTTCTGATTCAACAATTTTTCCCGTTGGAGATTTGTACCACAACCCTTTTGGGGTGTCTTTTTTCTCTTCGGTAGCCGTTTGTATTCCCTTTTCCTTTCTTCTGAACCAAGCCGTCATATCTTCCATAATTAGTTTTGGGGATGTACTTTACCTATAAGGTATTTACATTGTTTAAATCTTCAAAAGCCTTTTTCAAACGCTCAACAAAAGACTTTTCTCCTTCGCGTAACCAAACTCTTGGGTCATAGAACTTTTTGTTAGGTTCATCTGCGCCATTTGGATTTCCAATCTGAGCTTGAAGGAAGTCTTTTTTATCTTGAACATAGTCACGAACTCCAGCTAAAAATGCATACTGCAAATCTGTATCAATATTCATTTTAATAACACCGTAGCTAATACCTTCTCTTATTTCTTCGACCGTAGAACCTGATCCACCATGGAAAACAAAATCTATGTGGTTGTTTTCTACACCGTATTTTTCAGTGATATACTCTTGAGAGTTTTTAAGGATTTTTGGAGTCAGTTTAACGTTTCCTGGCTTGTACACACCATGAACGTTACCAAAAGCTGCTGCAATTGTAAATCTTGGGCTTACTTTGGAAAGCTCCTCGTAAGCATAAGCTACTTCTTCTGGTTGTGTGTACAATTTAGAGTCATCAACATCAGAATTGTCAACACCATCTTCTTCTCCACCTGTAATACCAAGTTCTATCTCTAACGTCATGTTCATTTTGCTCATGCGCTCTAAGTACCCTTTACAGATTTCAATGTTTTCTTCAAGAGGCTCTTCGGAAAGGTCGATCATATGTGAGCTGAAAAGAGATTTTCCAGTCTCGGCAAAATGTTTCTCACTAGCATCTAAAAGTCCGTCTATCCAAGGTAATAATTTCTTAGCACAGTGGTCTGTATGAAGAATTACGGTAGCTCCGTAAGCTTCTGCCAATTGGTGTACATGTTTTGCTCCGGCTACGGCACCAAGAACGGCTGCTTTCTGACCCTCATTAGACAAGCCTTTACCAGCGTTGAACTGAGCACCGCCATTAGAAAATTGAATGATTACAGGAGCATTTAAAGTTGCTGCTGTTTCTAGGACACCATTAATTGTGTCAGAGCCAATAACGTTTACTGCTGGAAGGGCAAACCCTTTTTCTTTAGCATAGTTAAAGATTGCTTGTACTTCGTCACCTGTTGCGACACCTGGTTTTATACTATGAGCCATAATGTTTCTGGTCTATGTTATATGTGAAAAATGAATAGGACAAATGTAATAAAATAAATAGGTCTAAAAAGATTGGTGTTTATAAGTTTATAAGGTTTAAGGCTGAATAATGTTACAAAATGGATGTTTTTTAGCCTCGTGTCTCATTAAACGGAATAGGTTTTGCTCTCAAAATCCAATGAAAATCAGTAGTAATCAAAGGATGCTTTAGAACGGATAGTTAATACCGATTTGAAGTACAGAATTGGCAAAATTATAATCTCTGAACCATCTTTTTGAGGTTACTTCTGCAGGATTGTAGGTTTTGAAGCCTAAATCTGCCCGTAACACAAAGTAAGTAAAGTCATATCTAAGGCCAAAACCAGTTCCTAAAGCAATATCTTCTAGTGATTTTAAGCTTGTGAAGGTGGCTTCTGGGTCTTCTACGTTGTCAAAAACGTTCCAAATATTGCCGGCATCCGCAAAAAGCGCTCCTTTAAGATTACCGAAAAGAGGAAAACGGTATTCTAGATTAAGACCTATTTTCAGGTTTGCTTCGTTAAAATCGTTAATAGCATCCGTACGGCCCGGTCCTAGGGAATAGGGAGACCATGCTCTTATATCATTTGCGCCCCCAGCAAAATAACTGCGCACAAACGGTATGTTGTCTGAATTTCCGTAAGGAATTGCAATACCGAAAAAGCTCCTGAACGCTAAAACATTACTACGGGATATGGACCAATATTTTACATAATCGAACTCGGTCTTTATATACTGACTGTAAGGAACACCAAAAACTAATTGGTCTTCACTGTCATTTTCGTTAAACGGAATTATATTGGAAAGTAAGGATAGGGCATTACCGGCACTTTCCAGTTTAAATCTAAATTGAAAGAAATTATTATCCGTAACACCTTTGCGGTTATTGAGGTTAAAAGTATAGTTGCTGGCAAAAATAAGGTTGTTCTCGGTAAGACGTTGTCTCCTTTCTTCAATTCTGCTTACGGTCTGGAACTGATCAGTAGTACCAGGTACATCATTGTTAAGAATGGCTTTTGTAAACTCCGTAGTTCCTGTGGGAATACGCAAACTTGGATCATCCGAAGTTTCTGAGGTTTCAAAATAGCGGGTTAGCTCAGGATACGCAATGGCATCGTTGTAGCTGTCAAAACTATCTGCAATATTATCCAATTGATCGTATGAGTTTCCGTATACATTAAAAAACCGATCAGGGTTAACGTTCCTAACAAACTGGATGTTCAATAACTCTACATCGTGCTTAATAAAGTCCGATGGAATCCAATTATAACCCAAAATAGTGTTGAAGGCCTGTTTGTCCAATCCTATATTCTTTTGGAAGCTGGTACCAATAGAAATACGTGTTCTGGGAAGGGTGTAACTTGGTATGATTTTATTGGTATTGATAAAGGGCAACCAAATTCTGGGGATGTCCAAGGTTAAATCTGCTCCAAATTCTTGAATGTTGAAAAACCGACTGTCAATAATACTGGGGTCATTGGAAGCTCCAATACTTAATCTACCCGATAAATTTAGGTTTTCCGCCCCGCCAAATAGGTTTCTGGCCTGTAAAGAAGGACTAAGCGCTAACCCAATTTGCTGAATATTGGAACGAGTGACTTCAAAAGAGGTTCCAAGTGAATATTTTGGACGAGCAGCTAAATAGATATTAGCATCCAGGGTAGCGGAGCTGTCATTAGGGGTTGATGTAATGGTAGGGTACTTAAAAACGCCCAAGTTGGTAATCTGTCTGTAGGTTCGTGTGCGGTCTATATCTTTATAGATGCTATCTTTTTCAAAGAACACGGCATTTGCCAAAGTTTTAGGTTTAAACCTTAATTTGTTCCTGTAGAAAATAGTGTAATCTCCGTAGCGTATAAACTTTTGGTCGCTATTGCGCTCATCGTACAAGAAATCTGTGTAAATATTGATTTTGTCAAATTTATACACCTTGTATTCCGAGCTCGTTACGGCGCTGTCACCTCGTTTCTTAAAATTATCTATGTTCAGCTCAATGTTCATTTGTTGATCATTGGCTAATTTGGTAGTATCGGTAGCTATATTATAGGAAACGGAGCTTTCTTGAAAGTTATAAATACCTGAGTTTCTAAAAATAGCACTTAAGCGCTCTCTTTCGCTAGCAAATTTAGAAAGGTCAAACTGGTCCCCATCTTGAACAAACGCTTCATTCTTATGAAGCAGGTAAATAGAATCTATAGCTTTTGATGCTATTTTTCTAGATACGGAATCAATCATAAAAGGTTCGCCTAGGTCTATTTGGTATGAAACGGAAGCCCGTCTTTTTTCAACAAGAGAGTCTATTTGGTAGCTTGTATTGTTGTTAAAATAGCCCTTACTGCCATAGTAGGCACTTAGCCTCTCTAAGGTGCGCTTGGTTCTTGCGGTATCTAAAATAGAAGGTGCTTCCCCAACTTTTTTGAGCCATTCGCTCAATCCGCTTACTAAAAATGACTCGCCTAAACGATCAACTTGCTTTTTAGAAAGAAGGCTAATGAGTCTGCGTTCTCTCTTTTCGTTTCGGTCTAACCAGGCGTTATACGAGGAATCAGGGTTTTTCTTAGCTAAGTTGTATAGATTTAACCGTAATGGGTAGCCTAGAAGGTTGGTGTTGGGTTCTTGGAGGATCAGACTTTCAATATCCTCATCTTTCACCTCTACACTGTCTGCATAGATGGTGTTCTTTTTAAGCAAGAATTCATCCTCGCCAACCCGTTTTAGCGTGTTACACGAGTTGATAACCAGAACTACAAATAATAGGCCTATTTTTGTAGCGGTAGTAGTAAAGCGTAACATTTTGCCCATAGAGATCAAAAATACATTGATTTCATTTAAACTTTTTTATTTGAAGCTGAAAATATAAGTTTTTCTATGGGGATGAGTCGTTTTAAGGAATCCTGAGAGCTTATTTTTCTTATATAGGTTGAAATGATAGGAGTAAAATAACATTTTTGCGTAAATAAAAAACATTGATAGAAGTATAGATTGTTATGGTTTCAAAAAATCAAATCAAACTTGTAAGAAGTCTACATCAAAAAAAGTACCGAAATATTCATAACCTTTTTGTTGCCGAGGGAATAAAGGTGGTTAGGGAACTGGTGAATTCTGATTTTAAGGTAAACTCTTTGTATAGTTCAGATTCAGAAATTAATTTGGGAACACCAGATGTAATAGAGCTCGTGACCGAAGCGGAATTAAAAAAAATGAGTGCCTTGACCGCTCCCAATAAAATAATAGGGGTGTTTGAAATACCAAAAAACCAAAAGCCAAATTTTGATGGATGGGTAGTTGTATTAGATGATATTCGCGATCCAGGGAATTTAGGAACCATTATAAGGTTGTGCGATTGGTTTGGTGTTGAGCATTTGGTTTGCTCGGCCAATACGGTAGACTGTTATAATCCCAAAACATTACAGGCCACAATGGGTTCTATATCTAGAGTGAATATTGGTTACACGAATCTTCAGACTTTTTTGCAAAACGCACCCGTTGGTGTATTTGGAGCTTTCATGGAGGGAGATGTTGTGTATGGAACAGACTTGCCCAAGTCTGGAATATTGGTATTGGGTAATGAAGCTAATGGTGTTTCTAAGGAAATAGAAGCTTTAGTGACACAGAAAATTAGTATTCCTCAATTTGGAAAAAATACAACAGAAAGTCTAAACGTGGCAACAGCCACCGCTATTTTGTTGAATGAGATAAAAAGAAATTAGATTTTACTCAAAAGTAAAATTGATAAAAAGCCCTCTGGTTTTCATGCTATCTATATTTCCGGTCCAAGGGCTGTTAGGATCGTTGTCACGAACCAATTCATCCGTTAGGCCAAAAACACCACGTATAGAAGGTGTGAACTTAAAATATTCCAAATAGAAATCAATTCCAAAACCAAGTTCGTAGTTGTAGGTCCATTTTTTCATTCTAAAAGTACCACTGCTATTATCATCAATACTTTCTTCATTACTTCCCAAGTTTAATGAAGCAGATGGGCCGGCAACCAAAAAGGGTTTGAAATTACCAAAACGTCGAGTGCCTATTTTTAAGAGAACAGGAAAATTTATGTAGGTAGATTTTACTTCGGTTATCGCATCTCTAGCACCTTCTTCGGTAGCTGTAAAGCCAGGGAAACCTAAAGTTCGGGCATTATAGTATAAGCCTGGCTCTATACGTACATCTAAAAATTCGTTCAGTCGCATTTCACCAATAAGACCTACGTTAAAACCTGTGGATTGTAAAACTTGAATGTCGGTGCCTTGGTTCCCTCTGTCCTGTTTATAGTCAAATTTAAATCCATATCTATTAAATCCGAGAAAATATCCGTAGTTCAGGAACTTTTTATCCTTGTTCTCTATATTTAGAACGGGGTTGGAGTTAAATTGGGCATTCGCCGGTAGGGACAGAAATAAAACACCTCCCAAAAGCAAAAAAAATCTTTTCATTCAAAAAATATTATTCGTTCGCTTTTCAGTTTAAAAATGACGAACCACTATTTTTACTGGCCTTTACGGCTGTGAAATTATTTTGTAGCAACATATATAGATGCAACCCCAAATGTTTGGGGTTTGTTCTCTACCTCTATAAACCCGATTTTCCGTAAAATATTGTTGAACGCATTACCATGTGGGAAAACAGAAGCGGACTCACTTAAATAGGTGTAAGCGGATTTGTCTTTGGAAAAGAGTTTGCCAATTGTAGGCAACATGTATTTAATGTAGAGATTATAGCCTTGTTTAAAAGGTGTTTTAGTAGGTACGGATGTTTCAAGAACCACAAAAGTACCACCAGGAGCAAGGACTCTGTGAATTTCAGCAAGCCCTTTCTCTAAAGTTTCAAAGTTGCGAACCCCAAAAGCAACGGTAATAGCATCAAAACTATTCGTCTCAAAGGGTAGGTTCTCACTATCGCCAACTACCATTTCAATAGTCTTATCCAGCTTTTTCTGTGCTATTTTATTTTTGCCAACCTCTAGCATGCCAGGAGAGATATCCAGGCCTACTATTTTGTCGGCACCCGTTTCTACTAGGTTTATGGCCAAATCACCAGTTCCGGTTGCAATATCTAATATGTTCTTGGGCTGCTTGGCCTTTAGAATGGCAACAACTCGTTTACGCCATTTAATATCAATACCAAAAGAAATAACCCGGTTAAGGCCATCGTAATTTTCCGATATATTATCGAACATTTGGGTGACTTGGTCTTTTTTGCCAAGCACAGAATCTTTATAGGGCGTAACCTTTTTGGCCATAATGGGCAATTTTTTGGGCAAAGATACAATATCGTTTTAAGTAAACGTTTAAGCAAAGTAAGGAATGCATTTTGGGCATAAAGTGCATTTTAACCTCATTTTAAATAGCCAACCAAAATATTGTGTAATTTTGCGCAGCAAATATAAACTACAAAGTGGTTTTTCATTCATAGAGGGTTTATAAACTGCAGGCCCGAATTAAGTTGCTGATAAATGAAAATTATAATCGCAGGTGCTGGTGAAGTAGGTTTTCACTTAGCTAAACTGCTATCTTACGAATCCCAGGATATTACGCTCATCGATACAAGAAAAGAGAGTCTGGCCTATGCCGATACTCACTTGGATATTCGTGTACTAAGAGGCGATGCTACTTCTGTATCCGTGCTTAAAGATGCCGATGTACAGAACTCTAGGCTGGTTATTGGGGTGACTTCCTCTGAAACCACTAACATTACGTTATGTATGTTGGCCAAACAATTGGGGTGCAAACGAACTATTGCAAGAATATCCAATACCGAATTTGTCGAAAACCAAGAAGAAATAAATTTTCCTAATTTGGGTATAGATGAGTTGATATCGCCTGAAGAGCTTGCCGCTACAGAGATTCAACTGTTATTGAACAAGTCGGCATTTAATGATACCTACGAGTTTGAAGAAGGTAAGCTGATCATGATAGGGGTTTCCTTACCGGCTTCTGCACCTTTTGTGGGTAAAATGGTGAAAGAGGCAGCAAGAATATTTCCTGAGTTGAATTTTATGCCTATCGCTTTACAGCGTACGGGAACCCAGTATACGGTAGTGCCCCGTGGTGATACTGTCTTTAAACACGGTGATCAGGTTTATTTTATTACTACCAAGGAGGGAGTAGAGCAGTTGTATAAGCTTACCGGTAAGAAGAAAGAATCAATTAGAAATGTAATGATTCTGGGCGGTAGTAAAGTGGGCTTTAAAGCGGCCCGTGACCTTTGCGTAAGTAAGTTTAATGTAAAGCTGATTGAAAAAGATAAAGAAAAAGCCTTTGATCTTGCAGATGATCTTCCAAATGCTCTGGTTATTAATGGCGATGGACGAAATGTTGAATTACTAGAGGAGGAGAGCCTAGAGTCCATGGACGCATTTATAGCGGTTACCGGAAATTCCGAAACCAATATTATGTCCTGTTTAGTAGCCAAATCCAAGCATATTAAGAAAACCATAGCAATGGTTGAGAATATGGATTACTTTCAGCTATCCCATTCTATAGGTATAGATACGTTGATAAATAAAAAGCTATTGGCTGCAAACAATATCTTTAGACATATACGTAAAGGTGAAGTAGTGGCGTTGATGCGCTTGAACAACCTTAATGCGGAGATCCTGGAGTTTGTGGTTAAACCAAACTCAAGGGTTACTGGTAGTGTAATTCGTGAACTTAAATTTCCAAGAGCAGCTACCATTGGCGGTGTTATTCGTGGGGAGGAAGGAATTATTGCTTTAGGTGGATTTGAAATTCGAGCGGGAGACCGTGTTGTTGTCTGTTGTCTTCCGGAAGCCATCCCTAAAATAGAACGATTGTTTCTTTAATGCAGTTAAACTCTAAAATAATATTTCATATCATGGGGTTACTGTTGCTATGCAACGGAGGCTTTATGTTATTGGCAACTTTGGTTAGCGGCATCTATAAGGATGGGGCAACTTTAAGCATTGCGTTGGCAGCTATAACTACCATGTTTGTGGGTACATTTGCTATGTTTTATACCCGCGGACATAAAAAAGAAGTAAAAAGAAGGGAAGGTTACATAATTGTAACTTTTGGCTGGCTGGTAATGTCCTTTTCCGGGATGTTGCCGTATTTGTTTTCAGGGGCTATACCTACGGTTACCAATGCCTTTTTTGAAACCGTATCTGGGTACACCACTACCGGAGCTTCAATTTTAGATGATATCGAAGTATTGCCGGAAGGATTACTTTTTTGGCGTAGCCTTACCCATTGGATAGGCGGTATGGGTATTATTGTTCTGGCCATAGCTATTTTGCCATTATTGGGTATTGGAGGTATGCAGTTGTTTGCTGCGGAGGCCCCAGGTCCCAGTGCCGATAAACTTCATCCTCGCATTACGGATACCGCAAAGCGACTTTGGTTAATATATGTGGGGTATACCTTAGCGGAAACTGTGCTTTTGAAATTGGCGGGAATGAGCTTTTTTGATGCTATTAACCATTCCTTGGCCACCTTGTCTACTGGTGGTTTTTCAACCAAAAATTTAAGTGTTGCCTATTGGAACGACCAGCCTTTAATACAGTATATCATTATCTTGTTCATGTTTCTTGCAGGAAGCAATTTTGTACTTAGTTATTTTGCTTTTAAGGGTAAAGTGCAACGGGTTTTAAAGGATGAGGAGTTTAGGTATTACGGTGGTTTTGTGGTGGTATTTACGCTAATTGCTGCGTTGGTAGTGTACCTTAAGGCGGAAGTGCCTGTTACGGAATACCATCCTATGGTATTAGGAAGTGCGGAAAGCTCTTTTAGGCATACGCTGTTCCAAGTAATTTCTGTGATAACTACTACGGGTTTTGTTTCAGCGGATTTTACAAGCTGGACCCCTTTTCTTACGGTTTTCTTTTTCGGATTGATGTTTTTGGGAGGGTCTGCTGGCTCTACATCAGGTGGTATTAAAGTAATGCGCCATATACTGATTATCAAAAATGGACTTTTGGAATTTAAACGTACGCTACATCCTAATGCTATTATTCCTGTGCGATATAACAATAAGACGGTAAAAGAGCAAATTGTCTATAATATCATTGCCTTCTTTGTGCTTTATATGTTACTATTTATAATTGGGGCTTTGGTCCTTGGTGCTTTGGGTATCGATTTTGTAACCGCAATAGGTGGTTCTGCTTCTTCTTTAGGAAATGTTGGGCCTGCATTTGGAGGTCTTTATCCATTAAGTAATTTTAATGGTCTGCCGGACGCTGGTAAGTGGTGGTGTGGTTTCCTTATGCTTGCAGGTAGATTAGAGCTCTTCACGGTTCTAATACTCCTTACCCCTTATTTCTGGAAGCGTACTTAGTTTCCGTGTTTTTTTAGGCTCTCATATTCTTGTCAGGTCTCTGTTGTTGGTTACAAGCAATTTTCTCCATTTGTACAAATATTCTAGCAATTTGTCATTTAAACAGATCTATGCATACATTGTTTATTATTTTTTGTAGATAAAATCTTACATTTAGAAACTTTTGATGTAAACCGTAGTTTGAAAGTTACATGTAGTTGTCTCTTTCTTGCGGGTTCATTTTCAACTTTCCCCTGACAAATAGAGATGTATTTCATCTTATATTTTGAAGTCTGCAGCAACAAATTTTATTAATATAAAAGATGCTTATCATGGGAAAAAAAATTTTAGATTCAAGTATTGAAAGTGTAGTTGAGTTAGATGGTGAAATGACTCCTGAAGGATTGGAGCAGCAAGCTCAATTTTTGCCGCTCTGGTATAAGAGCAGTGGCCTGTACATTAAAAAAAGTAAGTTTTATCCGGTGTTTCCAAAAATACCGATCAAGGCAAAACCAACAGGCATGGAAAGTGCCATAGACTTGGATATCCTAAATGAAGAAGAACGGGCTAGTTTGCCAATTATACCCTTCTTTTCTTATGAAGAATTTAGACTGGATATTGATGGTCAGTTCCCATTAATGACCGCTAGTGGTTACTTAAGGTTTCCTGGGGTTCATTATGTGGCCAAACTGAGTAAATCCGGAAATGGATATTTAGGGAAAATTTGGTTTAAGCATGGCAATGTGACTTCCTTTGCCTATAAATACCTGAAAATTGAACTTACTAATTCTATTTTCCCTAAGAACAAAAAAGCTAAAGTAACTTTTTACGGGGGAGGGGAAACACAAAGAATATCTACTTATAACTTTAGTAGTTCTTACTATAGAAAAATTGATTTTGAGTTTGATTATGAAGAGGATGTGCAGCCAGTATTGGAAATTAATACACATGGTCATCCTAACAGGCCGACCGATTTACCTAAGGAGAAATTAAGTTTGTCAAAGGTATATCAGCGTGCTGGTTTTAATGTTTCTCGGTCTGGTGATGACGAAGTTCTTTCTTCTTTAAAAGGAGCTAATGGTACGTGGAGCAATATGGAGATGCATGATGCTATGCAGGCATATTGGTCAAAATTTAGTGCTGCTCCCAAGTGGGCTTTATGGACTTTCTTTGCCAAACAACATGATATGGGGTCCGGTTTAGGGGGGATTATGTTTGATGATATAGGACCTAATCACAGACAGGGAACGGCAATTTTTTATGAATCTTTCATTAATAATGCACCAGCGGGCGATAGTAATCCGGCGGCTTTTATTGAGCGCTCCAAGTTTTGGACAGCGGCTCACGAGATCGGTCATGCCTTTAATTTGGCGCATTCATGGCAGAAAAATTATCCTGGTTTTGGCTCTTCTTGGATTCCATTAGTTAATAACCCGGAAGATCGTAGTTTCATGAATTATCCTTATAATGTAAGTGGCGGTCAAAATGCTTTTTATGCTGATTTTGATTTTAGGTTTACAGATAATGAGCTTTTGTTTTTGAGACATGCACCTAACAATTTTGTGGAAATGGGCAATAGCGATTGGTTTGATAATCATGCTTTTGAAGATGAACATACTGTGACGGACAATAGATTGTCGCTAGAAATCAGTATGGTTCAAAATCAACAGGTTGCTGAGTTTCTTGAGCCGGTCTATCTAGAGCTTAAATTGCAAAATTCTTCGGGCGCGCCAATGGCGGTAGATAGGCATCTAATGGAAAACCTGAAGAATGTTCTGGTTCTTATTCAAGGGCCTAGTGGCAAGGTTTCTAAGGTACGTAGTTTTGTAGAGTATCTAATGGAGGAGAAAGAACAGATATTGCTTCCCAATGAAAGTATGACCCAAAAGCATTTTATCTCGGCAGGTCCGGATGGATGGTATATAAAAGATAGCGGGAGCTATAAAATTACTGCTATGGTAGAGAGGGACAATCAGGTGTATAGTTCTAATAATCTTGATTTAGAAGTTCTTTTGCCCAAAACAACTGAGTCGCAGTTATTGGCAAATCAATATTTCACAGAAGATGTTGCTCGTATTTTGTTTTTTAACGGTAGTCGCGTACTTGAATCCGGTAATGAAGCGTTACAGAAAGTTGTAGAAGCCGTACCGGAGAGCAATGCGTCCATACATGCTGCAATGGCTTTGGCAAGGCCCTATATGAAAGATTATAAGATGATGAGCTTTCAGGAAAATACACCTCAGGCTATGACCAAAAGTGCTTCTGAAGAAAATGCAGCTTTCGAAACCCTAAAAGCTGACCCAAAAAAGGCACAGGCTTTTATTGATATCGCAACAACGAGGACGGAGCAATTTGCTAAAACTTACGGGGCAGCGTCCACTGACGAACATCTAAATGAGATTATCAGTTTTATCAAATCTAATGACAGCAGTAAAAACCTAGATAAGATTGAAAAAGACCTCAATACATATAGAAGTAACTAATAACTTAAAAGTTTATATATAAAAAAGGGAGGATGTTCAAAACATCCTCCCTTTAAATTATTTGGTATAAACCTACTATTTCAGGGCTTTCTCAATTCTAGAAATAGCTTCTCTAATTTCTTTTTCAGCTGCAGCGTAAGAAATACGGATGCAGTTTCCGTTACCAAAAGCATCACCTGTAACGGTAGCTACATTTGCGTATTCTAACAGGTAGATGGCAAAATCAGAAGCATTATTTATTGTAACGCCGTTTAAGGTTTTTCCAAAATAAGCAGTTACATCAGGATATACATAAAATGCACCATCCGGTTCATTACATTTAAATCCGTCTATACCATTCAATAGTTCAAGAATAATAGCTCTACGTTCTTTGAACTCGTCTACCATATAGTTTATACGGTCTGGCGATTCTGTTAAGGCCGTAATAACTGCACGCTGAGCTATACAGTTGGCTCCACTTGTAACTTGACCTTGCAATTTATTGCAAGCACGAGCTAAGTAAGTTGGGCCTCCAATATATCCAATACGCCACCCGGTCATTGCAAATGCCTTGGCAACTCCATTTACGGTAACGGTACGGTCAAACATATCATCGAACGCGGCCATGGAGGCATGTTCGGTAACACCATAGTTGATGTGTTCGTAAATCTCATCACTAACTACTATAATCTGTGGGTGTTTCTGTAAAACGTCTGCTAAAGCCCGTAATTCAGCCTTACTATATATAGAACCACTTGGGTTACAAGGAGAGCTGTACCAAAGCATTTTTGTTTTGGGAGTGATTGCAGCTTCCAATTGCTCAGGTGTCATTTTAAAATCACTTTCAATGCTTGTAGCAACTTCTACAGGTACACCATCTGCTAATTTTACAATATCACTGTAGCTTACCCAGTAAGGACAAGGTAAAATAACTTCATCGCCTTCGTTCAAAACAACTTGGGCAATGTTATACAAAGCTTGTTTTGCACCTGTAGATACAACAATTTGAGAAGGTTCATACGTAATGCCATTATCTCTCTTGAATTTGGTAATAATAGCCTCTTTCAAATCAACATAACCATCTACCGGTGTGTATGAATTGTAATCTTGGTTTACCGCTTCTATAGCAGCTTCTTTAATGTAATCTGGTGTGTTAAAGTCAGGTTCACCCAAACTTAAACCGATAATGTCTTTACCTGCAGCACGTAATTCTCTAGCCTTGGCAGCCATTTCTAATGTAGCCGAAGGGGTAAGACTGTTGATGCGGTCAGAAAGTTGATTTTTCGTAGCAGTTGATGATGTCATAATAAAACTAAGGTTTGTACGCTGTGTAACTTAAATTACCAGTGCTAATAAAGTTTTTTTTATTGTGTCTATTACAGGTTCAAGGCAGGTCTTTTGCCCAGTTCCTTTAAATGTCTAAAGTGCGAAATTATAGCTTTTCGGGTAGTTTCGTACTCGTGGTACGGCAAATTAAATTCTTTTGCCGTTTCTTTCACAATTTCTGCAATTTTTGTGTAATGTACATGGCTAATATTAGGGAAAATGTGATGTTCCACTTGGTGGTTTAATCCCCCGGTAAACCAGTTTACAATCTTGTTCTTAGTACCAAAATTTACAGTTGTAAATAACTGGTGAATAGCCCATGTGTTTTTCATCGTCCCCGTTTCGTCAGGAAGAGGCGTGTCCGCTTCGTCAACAATATGTGCTAATTGAAAAACTACACTTAGAATAACACCGGCTACGTAGTGCATAATAAAGAAGCCAATTAATATCATCCACCAAGCCATATCAACGAAAATAAGGGGTAGAACAATCCATATGGTGATGTATAGAATTTTTGTAATCACAAGCGTACTCCAGTTCATGGCTGCACTTGGTAGTTTGCCATAAGAAAGCTTTCGTTTCATATAACGGTACATCTGTTGGAAATCTGTTGTAATAGCCCAGTTGAAAGTTAAAAGGCCATACAGGAAAACAGAGTAAAAATGTTGAAATTTATGGTGCTTTTGCCATTCAGCATGCTTGGAAAAACGCAGAATACGGCCAGCTTCCATATCTTCATCATGTTCATGAATGTTGGTGTAGGTATGGTGCAGTACATTGTGCTGAACCTGCCAGTTATATACATTTCCTGCCAAAATATAGATGCTGCTCCCCATAAGTTTGTTGACCCACTTTTTATTGGAATAGGCACCATGATTGCCATCATGCATAACGTTCATGCCTACACCGGCCATACCAACGCCCATGACAATAGTTAGTAGAAGATTGGCCCAAATGGGTAGTCCTAAAGTTAAAATTAAAAAATAGGGGGTTAGGAACATAGCGAACATAATCACCGTTTTAAGGTGTAAGCGCCAGTTGCCTGTTTTCTTTAATTTGTTCTCCTTAAAATAATCGTTTACGCGTTTGTTCAATGTTCTGAAGAACTGTGCGGGATCTTTCCTGGAGAATCGTACTGTTTTTTGGTCCATAAAATAATATTATTGATAGATATCGTAGAAATGTTAAGCTTTATATGGTGATAAAATGTTATTTCATCAACGAATATAGTAGTTTTGCAACTATACAAATATACGCATGACTGCCGAATTAGTTTTTAAATATTTTCCCAATTTATCAGATCTTCAGCAAAAACGGTTCATATTACTGGAAGAATTATATAAAGATTGGAATCAGAAGATCAATGTTGTTTCTAGGAAAGATATAGATGAGCTTTATTTAAGACATGTATTACATTCTTCGGGAATAGCTAAGGTTCAGCAATTTAACGATGGGGCGTCTGTTCTAGATGTGGGTACAGGTGGAGGTTTCCCAGGTATTCCACTGGCTATATTGTTTCCAGAGGTGCAGTTTACTTTAGTTGATTCAATTGGTAAAAAAATAAAGGTAGTTCAGGAAGTAATCCAAGGATTGGATTTGGATAACGTAACTGCTGTTAATTCTAGGGTCGAAGAAACTAAAGGCCAACATGATTTTATTGTAAGTAGGGCAGTTGCTGCAATGCCCACATTTGTGCATTGGGTAAAAGGTAAAATAAAGAAAGAATCACTGCATGAAAGGCGGAACGGAATTCTTTACCTAAAAGGTGGTGATTTGTCCGAGGAACTTGATGGATATAAGGCCATAGAAATCTATGACCTCACCAATTATTTTGATGAAGCTTTTTTTGAAACTAAAAAAGTGGTGTACTTACCCATGAAATATAAAGGCTAAACTACAAGCTTAATAAGTGGTAATACGCTTTTCTATATTTTCTTGCGAAAATTTTTAAATGAGCCCATATATGTATATGTAGGCAGTCTGCTAGCATTCTAAATTGACTATATGTTTTCTGCATATCCATAATCTTCATTTTTACAGTTACTACAAAGTACGTAATTATTACGTTTAATTTACAATAACTTAACGTTAAATTTACACTAAAAGTATGTTTTACTGATATTTAGTTAAGTTTTTTACTGAAAATCAGCTTTGTAAATCAATTTTTGTATGTTGATTTTAAATAAAAAAGTAAAATATTAAATATTTAAAAATCAACTACTTATGATGTGTTTAGTCTTAGTTGAGGAAATTTTATAAAAGCCGAATGTCGCTTATTTGTTAGCTTAATGTAAATATAACGTTAACCAAGAATCTAAATTGTGCAGTTTGTCGGTAAAATTTGAAAATAAGGCATAAAAAAGCCCCTGCTTATAGTCATAAGCAAGGGCTTTTTACTGTTTTCTGGACTTATTTACTCCAAGGAGGGGTAACACCGTTTGAACGAGCGTAGGCTATTAGCTGTCCTTTATGTTCTCCATTGTGTTCCATTATGGCTAATAGACCACCAAGCTTATTCATTTTAGCAAAACCAAAATCTACTTCTTCTCCAAATTGGTCATCCTCTACTAAAATTATTTTTTCAAGAACAAACTCATTCGATTTTTTAAGAGCTGCAATGATGTTTTCTTTTCCCGTAATTTTTGATAGGTTCATCATGTCTACATCTTCCGGTGGCGCAAAGCCCATTTTAGAGGCTAAATAATAATTTCCTCCAGCAACATGTAACAATGCTTCAGCTACGGAATTTACACCATCCATAGGGCGCCAATCATATTGTTCCTCGGAAAAAGCTTCTGCCAAAGCAACAACTTGTCCTTGATTTCCTTGTAAAACCCCTTGAATGGTGTTTTGTGTCAATTTTTCTTGCGCATACGTCATGGCGGCTACCATGAAGAATGCGGTTACAAATAGGTTTTTCATTTTCTTAGTTTTAGTGGTTACAAAGATTCCTCAATCCGTTTAATAAAAAAAGGATTGGGGAATTTAATAAAATTTGATAATAAAACACTGATTATCAGTGTGATTTAATTTATTCTTATCCTAAAAATGGATATCTGTAATTCGTTGGAGTTACAAAAGTCTCTTTAATAAGACGAGGGGATACCCATCTTAATAAATTCTGGGCAGAACCGGCTTTGTCATTCGTTCCTGAAGCTCTAGCTCCTCCAAATGGCTGTTGCCCCACTACGGCGCCAGTAGGTTTGTCATTGATATAGAAGTTACCCGCGCAATTTTGTAATGCTTTTGTAGCTTCATCAATTGCATACCTGTCCGTAGATAGAACGGCTCCTGTTAGAGCGTATTCGGAAGTACTGTCAACCAACTTTAAAGTTTCTGACCAATCCTTGTCCTCATAAACATATATGGTAACTACAGGACCGAATAATTCCGTTTCCATTGTAGTGTATTTTGGGTCTGTTGTAAGAATTACGGTTGGCTCAATGAAGTAGCCTTTGGACTTGTCATAGTTTCCGCCTGCAATAATTTCAGCATTGTCATCTTCCTTAGCTTGGTCTATATACTTGGCTAATTTGTCAAATGAACCTTCATGAATAACCGCAGTTATAAAGTTAGACATATCTTCCGGACTCCCCGGTTTGTTAAAAGTGGCTATGTCTTTTTTAACCGATTCAAGAATTTCTTCCGAAAGTGATTTTGGAAGGTAAACCCTTGAGGCCGCACTACATTTTTGACCTTGGAATTCAAAGGCACCACGAACAATTGCTGTAGCTACTTGTTGAGGTTTTGCGGAAGGATGCGCTATAATAAAGTCTTTTCCTCCAGTTTCTCCAACTATCTTTGGGTAGGTTTTATAGGTGTGAATATTGTTTCCAATCTGCTTCCATAATTCTTTGAAGACATGTGTGGAACCTGTAAAGTGTATGCCGGCAAAATCCGGACTTGCCAAAACGGTCTCGGTAATCATGACCGGATCTCCGTAAACTACGTTGATAACGCCATCGGGAAGACCGGCTTCTTTAAAAATGTCAACAATTACCTTTGCAGAGAAAACTTGACTGTCACTTGGTTTCCATACCACAACGTTACCCATCATTGCGGCACTTGCAGGAAGGTTTCCGGCAATAGCGGTAAAGTTAAAAGGGGTAATGGCATATACAAAACCTTCTAGCGGTCTATATTCTACACGGTTCCAGATTCCTTCTGCAGAATCCGGTTGTTCCTCATATATCTCAGACATGTATTCCACATTGAAACGCAGAAAATCAATCAATTCACACGCAGCATCAATTTCAGCTTGGTGAATGTTCTTTGACTGTGCAATCATAGTTGCGGCATTAATCTTAGCACGGTATGGTCCTGCAATCAATTCTGCAGCTTTCAGGAAAATAGCGGCGCGCTGTTCCCAAGTTAAATCTGCCCAAGCGGACCTTGAAGCCAAGCAATTTTCAATGGCTTTTGTTACATGCGATTTTTCTGCAACATGATATTGGCCAACAATATGTTTGTGGTCATGTGGAGGGGACATTGGCTTAGTGTTGCCAGTCTTAATTTCTTCGCTGCCTATATATAAAGGTACATCTACACTCCCGTTAAAATAAGAACGGTATTGCTCTAGCACTTCTTCTCTTTCGGGAGATCCTGGTGCGTAACTCTTTATTGGCTCGTTAATCGCTGTCGGTACGTGAAAAAAACCTTTGCTCATAATACTATTGTTAAGTTTAAAAAATAGAGCGTAAAGGTAGGTTTCTTAGTGCGAATAAAAAACTCGCCAAGCGGTAATGGTACAAAAGGATTGTGCTAAAAAAATCTTAATAAAAATTAGATTTCAGCAAAATGAATTAGAGTCCAAAGCTATGTGCTAATAGATTGATAGCTAGAAGCAATTAAAGCACTGTAGATTATAACTGAATGGTCTAATTTAATGCAAAAGGTGCATGAAATTTGAAAGTAGGAATGTAAACCCTGAATTTTTCCGTAGAGCTAAAGTTTACCATATTGTAATGGCCTTTCATTGCGCCAATAGGAGAGGTTAAAAGGCAGCCTGAAGTATAGGTGTGGGATTCTCCTGGTTTAATGACCGGTTTTTTGCCGATCACACCTTCACCATCTAATACCTCTAGTTCATTAAGGGCATCATAGATTTTCCAATGCCGAGAGGTAAGCTGAACAGAATCTTTACTTTGGTTTTCTATGGTAATCGTATAGCCAAAAGCAAAGTGCATCTTGTAGTTTTTGAAAAATGTACCTTCAAAACTAGTATTCACGGAAATTTTAATGCCTTTGGTTACTTGTGTGATCATATGCATTCCTTCTAAAAGGTAATAAGGTTACCGGTAAAAAGTAGTACCGTTGATAATAAAGCCAATATAAAAAAAATAGCGTTTAGAAAGAGATATTTAACAATTGTTTTAAATATACTCTGACCATAGAAATTTCGCATAGCCGCAAAGAGATATGTCGAAAAAATCATGAAAAAGATCCAACTGCTCTCAAACTTGAAAATTGAATCAATCAAATAGCTAATAATGAGCAAGATAAATAATAATGCTGTGTTGTGAAAACTAAAGATCAAATGATCGGTATAACTGTATTTTTTCCTGATATAAATCAACCAAATGAACACTGTAAAGACCGGTAAAAAGAAAAATACGACGAACGGTAATTTGGATATTAATGTACTTAAAAAGCTTCCGGGCGACTTTCTGAACTTTGAAAATCCATTTACACCATTAAATATGAGTTTGTTTTCAAAAGTTTCTGGAATCTGGTATTTGTCTACTATGTCCTCATAGCTATATATGGTGTCATGCTCTAAAATAGTACTAAAGAAAGCCTGTTTTTGATTATTACGGTCTCCAAAGGGGCCTTGGTCAATTTTTTTAAAATATGCGATGGGGTCAAAAAGTATAAGTGAATCACGTTCCCGTTCAAGTTTTACATAGCCATTGTAATTTACTACGTTTTTAAGTGAGTCTAGTTGTTCTGAGAGTTCTGCGGTATCATCAGCATTTTGCTCCATACTCCATTCATAGGCCAATTTGCCTATTTCCGAAAAATCTTGAGTTCCATACTTGTCGTACTTAGAGAAATTGCCGCTAAAATTAATGATCAAGAAAAAGATTATAGCAAGACTCAATAAAAAACGAAAAGGGTTGGTGTAGGAGACCCGTTTTCCGTCTATGTAACTTTTTGTGATTTTTCCCGGTCTTATTAATAAGCTAGAAAGTGTACGGAACAACCTTGAATCGTAGGAAATTAAGGTTCCAAAAAATTCATCCAAGTAATCTTTGATAGTAATTTTCTTAATACTGTTCGCTTGTGAGCAATTTGGACAGTATTTGTCGCTTAAGTCTAAAGGGTGCCCACAGTTAAGGCATTCTGTGCCTCGGTAGTCTAGTTTATATCTTCCTTTTTCAGGAACAACAGGTTTGTCGGTCATTTATCCAATAGAATTAAGGATAAATATAATCTAATTACTGATATTTCTAGAATTTGCGGAGCCCACACCAATAATGCTATCGTACAAGTCTCCAAAGTTTCTGTAGTATACCAGAATTAGGTAGCTGTTCTCGGTAAAGTGAAAGTTACCATCAATAGTATTGATTTCTATGGTGCCATCTTCACGTTTTATAACGTATTTGTAGTTGTAGAAACCTTGCTTTAGTTTTATTTCGGCTTCCATCATACCGTTATTCTCATTGTAGGTCATTTTGTTTTCTTCGGATAGGGCGTAGTTATTGAACTTGCCAAAGACGTATACTTCGTCTAATCCCAATAACTCATCGTAGGGTAGGGAAAAATGGACTTTAGTATATTCGGCTTCTCTAGAATTATCCTCTCCTTGTAAGGTGCGGATAACAAAATCACCGTTTATATCGGGAAAATAGGAATATGGTCTATCTGCTCTATAGGTATTGGAAAACAGGTAATGGTTGTAGAGTTCGTTAACTTCTATCCTTGAAATTTGCGAAGTAGGAGCTCTAAGGTCGCTAGTGTCAAAATTTAAAAATTCGTTACCACCATAAAAACTAGTTTCTTGATCGTATTTGTATACCAGTTCCGTGCCAATAGTATATTGTGGTGCTATATTGTAAAGGGCCGTTTCCCACTGGTAATTTTGTAGAATGGCTATTTTGACCTCTTTTTTTGGGTTTACAAGTTGAAAGTTTCCGGCATTGATGCTCAGTTGAACCACCTGCTTTTCGTTTATAAAATTAAAATCACGGGAACGTTTAATGGTTCCCCCTACGGTTACGATATCCTTATATACAACAAAACGTCTCGAAAATTGAAGTTCATAGCGGTCATTGTAGATTTCTAACATGAAATTACCACTTACTTTTAACCGCACATTTTCGTTGGGTATCGTTAATTTGTAATTAGAGTAGGATTGTAGGGTAGAGTAGCTGTTTTCATAATCTGTGATGCGTTGGTTGTCTACACCGTTTAAATATTGCGACTTTAAAAGTTGCGAAGGTTGCCAGTCATAATCACAATGGACTATCTTATAATAGTAATCGCTCTCGGAAGCTGTGATGTCGTCAAATTCTAGTTTTATGGTTTCACCAAGCTCTACTACAGGGAATTGATCTTCGGTAGGTCCTCCAAAAATTACGGTTTTTATTTTCTCTGGTGGGTTAACTTCTACTTGGACCTGGGCCCACAATGAAGATGTTAAAATGAAGAAAAATACCTGTGTAAGATTCAAACGCATTACCTGCTATTTTTTGCGGTAAAGGTAAGCAAAAAGCGTACCCAAAAAATTTAGATCGGTGTGTTGCCCAAATTTCTAGGCATTTATTATGAAAACAATCCTTTTAGTATTATTTTTGCTCGAAATTTTGTTAACCTAAGGTCTAGAACAATATGTCTAAAGACATCAGGATTAAAAAGGGCTTGAACATAAAACTTGTTGGAGCTGCAGAGCAAACCACCTCAAAAGCCGTTTTAAGTAACGTTTATGCTATAAACTTAAACGATTTTCACGGAGTCACACCTAAAATGTTGGTAAAACAGGGTGCTGAGATCAAAGCGGGAGAACCACTTTTTTTCAATAAGAACAAGGAAAGCATGCTTTTCGTTTCACCGGTAAGTGGTGAGCTTGTTGAGATTGTAAGAGGAGCGCGAAGACGCATACTTTCACTTAAAATTTTGGCGGATAAAGAGCAGACAGGTGTTGCGCATGATTTGTTAAACGTAGAAAGTGCTTCAAAAGAAGAGGTTAAAGCCTACCTTTTAAATGGTGGTTGTTGGCCTTTTATTAAGCAACGTCCGTATGATATCATCGCAGATCCGGATGCAAATCCAAAAGCGATTTTCGTTTCAGGGTATGTTACGGCTCCATTAGCGGCAGATTTGAATTATGTGCTGCAAGGAAAAGAAAAGGAATTACAAGCTGCAATTACCGCTTTGGGTAAATTAACGCCTGGTAAAGTTCACGTTTCCGTTGGAAAATCTGAAAATTCTCCATTAGCTGATTTAAACGGTGCTGAGATTCATAAGGTTTCAGGTCCGCATCCGGCCGGTTTGGTTGGTACGCAGATCAATAGGGTGGATCCTATTAATAAGGGCGAAACCGTTTGGACGGTTACACCTCAAGATTTAGTAATTATTGGTGAGTTGTTATTAACAGGTAAATTCAATGCAGAACGTATTGTTGCTTTAGCTGGTTCTTCTGTAAAAGCTCCAAAATATTACACAACTAAAATCGGAACCGAAATTTCTACCTTCTTATATGGTAGTGGTGTTGAAGGAGACAATTTTAGAGTGATAAATGGCGATGTGCTTACGGGTACAAAGTCCGCACCTGATGGTCATTTAGGGTATTACAATAATACTGTAACTGCTATTCCGGAAGGAGATGATTATGAATTCTTTGGTTGGAATAAGCCTGTTTTCAATAAAATATCAGCTACAAGAGCATTAACGTTCTCTTGGATGCAACCCAATAAAAAGTATGAACTTGATACAAATACCAATGGCGAGCATCGTGCCTTTGTGGTAACAGGTATGTACGAAAAAGTATTTCCATTGGATATATTTCCTATGCAATTGTTAAAGGCATGTATGGTGAAAGATTTGGATGAGATGGAGCAACTGGGGCTTTATGAAGTGGCGCCAGAAGATTTCTCGTTGACCGAGTTTGTTTGTGTTTCAAAACAACCGCATCAACAGATTATTAGAGAAGGATTAGATCTATTGCATAAAGAAATAGGATAAAGATGAGTGATAAAAGACTGACTTTCAAAAAAAGGCTGCACATTTTAAAGCACCATTATCGCGGTAAAAAAATGGCACCTGCATTTAATGCATTGCATACATTTTTGTTTGCTCCGGATGAGACTACCCATTCGGGTTCTCATGTTAGGGCGGCAGATGATTTAAAGCGTACCATGAATACGGTTATTATGGCCCTGATTCCGGTATTGCTTTTTTCTATGTTCAATGCGGGCTACCAACATTATTCGGCTATTAATGGCTTTCCTTCGGAATTTTCGTTAATGAACGATTTTCTTACTTGGGACAATTTCTGGATTGGAATAATAAAAGTTCTACCATTAGTAGTGGTATCATACGGAGTGGGACTTGTGGTTGAGTTCATTTTCGCGGTTATCAAAGGTCACGAAGTGGAAGAGGGCTACTTGGTTACCGGTATGTTGGTTCCATTAATCGTACCAATAGATACACCACTTTGGATGTTGGCGGTAGCCGTTGTTTTCGGTGTTGTCATCGGTAAAGAAGTATTTGGTGGTACGGGAATGAATATTCTTAACCCGGCCTTGACCATTAGGGCATTCCTTTTCTTTGCTTATCCTACTTGGATGAGTGGAGATAAAGTATGGGTGTACGAAGCTGTTGAGCGTGCTGGTGGTCCAGATGCTATTTCTGGTGAGACTATTTTAGGGTATTTAGCGCAGAATAAAGGGGCGGAGATGTCTTATTCTATTTCTGATATGTTCTTTGGATTTATTCCGGGATCAGTAGGGGAAACTTCAACATTCCTAATTCTTTTGGGAGGATTGTTCTTGATCTTTAGTAAAATAGCTAGCTGGCGTATTATGCTAAGTGCCGTTGTAGGTTCTTTGGTAATGGGCTTGATATTTAATGGAGTTGTTGATGCGGGATGGATTGGAGAAACCAGTAAATTTTACGGTTTAATGAGTTTTGATTTCTGGCAGCATCTTATTGTTGGTGGTTTAGCTTTCGGGATTGTCTATATGGCAACTGACCCTGTTACGGGCGCACAGACCAACCGTGGTAAGTGGTTCTATGGTTTCTTTATCGGTTTCCTTTCGGTAATGATTCGTGTATTTAACCCAGCGTATCCAGAAGGTGTTTTCTTGGCGATTCTTTTAATGAACGTATTTGCACCAACAATTGACCATTATGTGGTTCGTGGAAACGTAAAACGTAGAATGAAACGATTGAAAAATGCAACCATCTTGCCAAAAGATTCAGCTGGCAAGGCAAATGAACTTCACGCAGAAACCGTATAATCATGGCAATCAATACAGATAAAAATTCATACACCGTTGTTTTTGCTGCCGTTATGGTGGTGATAGTAGGGTCTATTCTTGCTTTTATGTCTTCGAGCTTAAAAGATAGAATCACCGAAAACGAACGGTTCGAAAAACAACAGAACATTCTTTACGCCATGGGTGTAAATGATAATGTTGATGAGGGAAGTGTAAATTTTGTTTCAACCGATGAGGTAGAAGGAGAGTTTAAATCATACATCAAAGAGCAATTGGTTATTGAAGGTGATAAAATCACAGAAAATGACGAAGCTTATTTGATCGATATGAAAAAGCAAATGGCTATCGCTGGTAAAGGTGAAACACCTAAGCTACCGTTGATGATAGGCGAGAAAGATGGTAAAAAGTACTACATCATTCCAATGTACGGAAAAGGACTTTGGGATGCTATTTGGGGCTTTATTGCACTAGATGACAAAATGGTGGTACAAGGTGTTTACTTTGATCACAAGGGGGAAACTCCAGGTTTGGGTGCCAACATCAAGCAACGTTATTTTATGGATGACTTTACAGGAGAAAGCATTCTTAAAGGTACCGAATATGCTGGTATCGCTGTTGCCAAAGGTAACAATGACCCTTTGAACAACACTAAGGATGATAATGAAGTAGATGCTTTAGCTGGGGCCACTATTACTGGTAACGGTGTTTCTGCTATGATTAAAGAGAGTTTAAATCTCTATAAAGACTATTTACAAACCGTTAGCGCAAAATAATATGGCACTATTGACAAAAAAAGATGCAAGTTTAATAACGGATCCGTTAGCGGATAATAACCCGATTACCATTCAGGTATTGGGTATTTGTTCCGCTTTGGCAATTACTGCAGAACTAAAAGCTTCAATTGTTATGGCCGTTGCCGTAATGTTCGTATTGGGCCTAGGTAACGTGGTAATCTCTTTAATGAGAAATGTCATTCCTTCAAAAATTAGGATTATCGTGCAATTAATTGTGGTTGCTACTTTGGTGATTGTGGTTGACCAGGTACTTAAAGCCTTTGCTTACGAGCTTAGTAAAACCTTGTCCGTATTCGTTGGCTTAATTATTACCAATTGTATAATTATGGGTCGTTTTGAAGCTTTCGCTTTGGCAAACGGACCATGGAAATCCTTTTTAGATGGGATAGGAAATTCACTGGGTTACGGCGTAATATTAATAATCGTAGGTTTTTTTAGAGAGCTTTTAGGTTCAGGAACTCTTTTAGGTTATAAAGTTTTGGGTGACCCAATTGCAAAAACCGGATTATACGCAACAGGCTATGAAAACAACGGATTTATGATTATTCCACCAGCAGCGCTTATAGTTGTGGGTATTATCATATGGGTACAGCGCTCAAGGAATCCTGCACTGGTAGAAGATAATTAATTAAGGTAAAAAGATAGAATTATGTTAGAGCATATAGAATTATTTTTTAAATCCATCTTTATAGATAACATGGTATTTGCCGTGTTCTTGGGGATGTGTTCTTACCTAGCGGTTTCCAAAAAAGTAGCTACTGCCGTAGGTTTAGGGGCAGCTGTAATCTTTGTACTTGCAGTTACCGTGCCGTTGAACTGGTTATTAGATCAGTATCTATTAAGAGATGGTGCGTTAGTATGGTTAGGTCCTGAATATGCAGATTACAACTTAAGTTTTCTTTCGTTCATTCTTTTTATAGCAACCATTGCAACAATGGTTCAGCTGGTAGAAATAGTAGTGGAAAAGTTTTCTCCATCCTTATATAACTCATTGGGTATTTTCTTGCCATTGATTGCGGTAAACTGCGCTATTTTGGGTGGTTCTCTGTTTATGCAAGCTAGAGATATTCAAACTTTGGGTCTGGCACTTAATTATGGGGTCAGCTCTGGTATCGGGTGGTTCTTGGCTATTTTGGCCATTGCCGCTATTCGTGAAAAAATTAGATATTCAAACGTACCTGCTCCATTAAGAGGCTTGGGTATTACTTTTATCATTACTGGTTTAATGGGTATCGGTTTTCAGAGTTTTGGAGGTATGTTAACTGGAGGTGGTGAAGAAGCACCTGCACCAGTTGAAGAAACAACAGCTGAGAAAGTAATAGAGAAGAAAGAAATTAAAGAAGAGATTGACAGTAAAGATGTCTCTTATAACGACGCCATAAACAAATAGATATGCTATTAGCTACAAGTACTGGAGGAACGATTTTAATCACCGTTGTCGCCTTTATGATACTATTGATGGTCTTGGTGGCCCTTTTGCTGTTCACCAAAGAAAAACTGTCTCCATCAGGACCGGTTACCATTACAATAAACGGAGAGAAGAAAATAGAAGTAGGCTCTGGAAGTTCGTTACTTTCAACCTTGGGTAACCAAAAAGTATTTTTACCGTCAGCATGTGGTGGCGGTGGTACTTGTATTCAGTGCGAATGTCATGTACTTTCTGGAGGTGGAGAGGCGCTTCCAACTGAAACACCTCATTTCTCCAAAAGAGAATTGAATGCAGGTGCTCGTTTGGCGTGTCAGGTGAAAGTAAAGCAGGATATGGATATTACCATTCCTGAAGAGGTATTCGGTATTAAGAAATGGCCAGCCAAGGTAGTGCGTAATTATAACGTAGCTTCTTTTATTAAGGAATTCGTAGTTGAAATTCCTGAAGATATGGGTTATAAAGCTGGTGGTTATATTCAAATTGAAATTCCAGAATGTGAAATTAAATATTCTGATATTGATATTACTGCCCACCCGGAAGAGCATGAAACTCCAGATAAGTTTCAAGCAGAGTGGGACAAATTTAATCTTTGGCCATTGGTGATGAAAAACCCGGAAACTGTGGAAAGGGCCTATTCTATGGCTTCTTACCCAGCAGAAGGTAGAGAGATTATGTTGAACGTTCGTATCGCTACCCCGCCATGGGATCGTGCTAAGAACGGCTGGATGGATGTTAACCCAGGTGTTGCTTCATCTTATATTTTCAATCTAAAACCCGGTGATGACGTGGTTATTTCAGGACCTTATGGTGAATTCTTTATCAACGAGTCTGAATCTGAAATGCTTTATGTAGGTGGTGGTGCAGGTATGGCACCAATGCGTTCACATTTGTATCACTTGTTCAAAACATTAGAAACAAATAGAAAAGTTACATATTGGTACGGTGGTCGTTCTAAAAGAGAGCTTTTCTATCTTGAGCACTTTAGAGAATTGGAAAGAAACTTCCCTAATTTTAAATTCTACTTGGCGCTTTCTGAGCCAATGGAAGAGGATAATTGGAAAGTTAAAGAGGATATAGATGCTCCAGGTGACGGTTTTGTAGGTTTTATCCATAACTGTGTTATTGACAACTATTTAAGCAAGCATGAGTCTCCTGAAGATATTGAGCTTTATTTCTGTGGACCTCCATTGATGAACAAAGCCGTGCAAAAAATGGGTGAAGACTTTGGTATTCCCGATGAGCACATCCGCTTTGATGATTTCGGTGGATAAGACGATTTTTAATTGTGAAGGGATTCCAATTGTATATGGCTCCCTAGCAAATCAAATACATAAAAAACCGATGTTTACGCATCGGTTTTTTTTGACCTAATTTTTAACGTTATGGGCAAACCATTATCTGAAAGGGAACTGCATAATTTGGCAATGAATATTGTTGGGCGCGAGCTTGAATCTGAAGGTTATGATTTTATGGGCGTTAACAGTGAACCTAAAAGAAATCCTCAGTTTGTATGCCTGAAGGATAAAATATTGCACTTTATTGTAGTGAGATATGTTCCGCATCCAGAAAACCCGAATATATATGATCAGGCACTTATGAAGAAGATGAAGGACCATGCAGATAAGCATGAGGCTAAAACGTACTATGCAGGTGTGGGACTTTCTAATGCTGAAAATCCAGAGTTGCCGGTATATTTAAACGAGGCTTACGTGGTGGATTATATTGGTTTAATCGAAATTAAAGATGAATAGAATTATAGTTTTTTTGGGCGCCATATGTTTAGCTGCTTGTGGAGGAAACCCTTCCGGTCTGGTTAGAAACGAAGCTTCTGGTGCTGCTCTGGGTACTTCCTACAATCTTATTTATTTATCTCCGGAGGAACTAAATCTTCAGAAGGAAGTAGATTCGGTATTTGATGCTATTAATCATTCGTTGTCTACTTATATTCCGGCGTCGGATATTTCTAAAATAAATAAAGGAGACTCTACTTTAGTGGTCGACTCCATGTTTCAAGAAGTATTTAAGCAGTCTCAAGAGGTTTATGAGGCTACTAACGGTTATTTTGACCCTACTGTGGGCACATTGGTAAATGCATGGGGTTTTGGGCCTGAAAAGCAGATACAAATGGATAGCACGCGTGTGGATAGTTTGTTAGAATATGTAGGCTTTAATAAGGTAGAACTAACGGCTGTGAATACTATTAGAAAACGAAACCCTAATATCTATTTTGATTTTAATGCTATTGCTAAAGGATATTCTATAGATAGACTGGCAAAGTTGATGGATGCTAAGGGCGTTGAAAATTACTTATTGGAAGTAGGAGGGGAGCTCGTTGCAAAAGGACAAAACCAATTGAAGCAAAAACCATGGATTGTGGGAATAGATGACCCAACGGTAGAAAATGCCAGAAAACTGAAAGCAACAATACGCTTACAGGATAAGGCATTAGCTTCATCGGGTAATTATAGGCATTTTAGAGAAGATCCTGTTACGGGTACAAAGTTTGTACATACAATTGATCCCACCACGGGTTTTACTAAGAATGCCAATACACTAGCAGCTACAGTTCTGGCCGATAATTGTGCCAAGGCAGATGCCTATGCCACTTCTTTTATGGCGATGGATTTGGAACTTGTTCTAAAATTATTAAGAACAAAGCAAGAGCTAGAGGCTTACATCATATTTATTGATGAAAAGGGAGAAATTCAAGAGTTTATGACTCCTGGCTTTGAAGCTTTGGTAACTAAGAGTTAAAGAGGTTTTTTTACAAAGGGAATGATTTCTCCTTTAGCAAGTCTGTATCGGTCTATATCTTCAGGGGATAACGTGGCTGTATAATCTACTTCATCCACGATAAAACCGATGCTTCTTAATTTATCAAAATAGTCCCATCCGTAAATGCGAACGTGGTCATATTGACCAAATATTTTGGTACGTTCTTTTTTATCGGTAATAGAATCATCTTCAAAAGTAATTTTGCGATCCAAGTCTTGTGGGATTTGCAAGATTGCCCAGCCTCCTTTTTTAAGTACCCGATATAATTCTTGCATCGCTTTAGTGTCATCCGGAATATGTTCAAGAACATGGTTACAAAAAATAACATCAAAAGAATTGTCCTCAAAAGGTAAATTGCAAATATCTGCTTTTACATCTGCCAATGGGGATAAGAGGTCCGTAGTTATGTACTCTAGATTCTTTAGTTTTCTAAATCGTTTATAAAAAGCTTGTTCTGGCGCAAAGTGGAGTACTTTTAATTTCTCGGTAAAGAAATTGGTCTCGTTCTTTAAATAAAGCCACAGCAAACGATGTCTCTCCAATGAAAGGGTAAATGGCGAGAGAATATTTTCCCGCGGACTTTCATAGCCGTATGGAAGAAAACTTTTAAATTTCTTTCCGTCAATAGGATCTTCATAGCGATTGCCCCGCATCCATAACCCCAATAGAGGCCGCACCAGATAGCTTAATCTAATGAGTAAGGGCCTTGGAACGGCATTCAGAATAAACTTAAAAATTTTAGACACGTGTTACATCAATTAGCACAGATTACCTTTGCAGACCTAGGTTTAAAGAGCCAATTTTGTCTGACGAAAATTGTCTTCTTCATCACTTTCAATGCCTAAGGCTTTGTAAATGTACTGATACGTAGACAGCAATTCAGGTTTACCATTTACAATGGCCACGTTGTGCTCAAAGTGCGCACTTGGTTGTCCATCTGCTGTCAATATAGTCCAACCGTCCTTAAGTTGTTTTATGCGCCTAGTGCCCATGTTAATCATAGGTTCAATGGCAACTACAAGTCCTTCTTTAAATTGTTTACCACGACCACGTTTACCGTAGTTGGGCATTTCTGGACCTTCATGCAATGATTTTCCTAGCCCATGTCCTACTAACTCGCGAACAACACCGTACCCGTGGTTCTCACAGTAATTCTGAATGGCAAAAGCAACATCGCCCACTCGGTTACCGGTCTTGAATTGTGAAATACCAAGATATAAAGATTCCTTGGTTACCTTCAGAAGTTTTGCAGTCTCAGGTGCAATTTCTCCAACAGGAAAGGTATAGGCATGATCACCGTAATACCCATTCTTTAAGGCACCACAATCCACCGAAATAATATCACCTTCTTTCAGTGGTTCTGCGTTTGGAATACCGTGAACTACTTGAGCGTTAGGGCTCATGTTCAAAGTATTCGGAAAGTCGTACATTCCTAAGAAACCTGGTTCAGCACCCTGTTCCCTAATAAAATCTTCAGCTAATTTATCAAGATATAGGGCGGTGACACCTGGTTTTATTTCCGATGCCAGCATGCCCAAAGTTTTTGATACCACCAAGGCGCTTTCGCGCATTAGTTCTATTTCTTCGGGTGTTTTTAATTTAATCATAGCGGCAAAGGTAAAATATTTGATGTTAATTTTTATACAAGAGCTTCTCTTGTCATTAATTCTGGTTGAGGTACACCCAATAATTTCAAAATAGTTGGTGCAATATCACCTAAAACACCATCTTTAATTGCTTTAATGTCCTTGTCCACTAAAATTAATGGAACAGGGTTAGTTGTATGAGCTGTATTTGGACTACCATCAGGGTTGACCATAGTATCACAGTTACCGTGATCGGCAATTACAATAGAAGTATACCCGTTATCTAGTCCAGCGGTTACTACAGCTTTTGCACACTCGTCAACTACTTCACAGGCTTTAATTGCCGCTTCCATAACGCCGGTATGACCCACCATGTCCGGGTTGGCGAAGTTTAAACAAACAAAATCTACCTCTCCTTTTTGTAACTCGGGAATAATCGCATCTTTAATTTCATAAGCACTCATTTCAGGTTGTAAATCGTAAGTAGCCACTTTTGGAGAAGGGCACAAAAGACGTTGTTCTCCATCAAAAGGCTCTTCACGACCGCCATTAAAGAAAAAAGTTACGTGAGGATATTTTTCGGTTTCCGCAATACGAATCTGCTTTTTATGGGCTCTTTCTAAGACTTCACCAAGCGTGTCCTCTATGTTTGCTTTGTCATAAACCACATGAACACCATTGTAAGAGGCATCATAGTTGGTAAGCGTTACGTAGTAAAGTTTTAGTTTGTGCATGTTTTGTTCATGCATATCGGTTTGACTCAATACTTCGGTAAGTTCACGGCCACGGTCCGTTCTGAAGTTGAAGAAAATAACAACATCATCTTCGGATATTTTAGCAACAGGGTTTCCACTGCTATCGGTCATTACTATAGGTTCAATAAACTCATCGGTAACGCCATTGTCATAATTCGCTTGCATTTTAGCACCGATGTCGGTAGTTTTTTCGCCTTCGGCATTTACCATTACATCGTACGCTTTTTTCACTCGTTCCCACCGCTTGTCACGGTCCATGGCAAAATATCTACCTATTACAGAAGCTAATTGGGTGTTTTTACCAGAAGCAAAATCACTAAGATCCGTTAAAAAGCCTTTTCCACTTTTGGGGTCAACATCTCTACCATCGGTGAAAGCATGAACGTACATATTCTGTACACCAGAATCGTTTCCGGCCTTAATAAGACCCTTTATGTGGTTAATATGGCTATGAACACCACCATTGCTCACCAAACCTAAAAAGTGTACAGGCTTGTTGTTTTCTTTAGCATAGGTGAAAGCCTCTCGTAAGGCTTTTTCATCTTTAAGCGTATTTTCTTTAACCGCTAAATTAATTTTAGCTAAATCTTGGTAGACGATACGGCCTGCACCTAGGTTCATATGGCCTACTTCACTATTTCCCATTTGACCTTCGGGAAGACCAACATTCATACCGTCCGTAAGAAGGTTTGCATTTGGGTAGTCTTTATATAGGGAGTCAACAAATGGAGTGTTTGCATTATCTATTGCGGAGACCTTTGGGTTGGGAGACTTGCCCCAACCATCAAGAATCATAAGGATTACTTTTTTGTTCATGGCTTTGATAAATTAGATTTCCAAAAGTACTGTGATCTAAGAGGAAATGCCAATTATAGGGCTGCTTTTTTAATGTGATTTCAGCTTTGTTAGAGATGCCACATTTTTGCTGTCTCCTGCCGAATTTTTTTTAATTCGAGGTAAATAAAATGAGGGTAAGAAAACTTTTTACAATTTTATAAATTTAATTTTATGGATTGATTATCAGTTTTTTAATTGGGTGTTATCAAAATTCACTTTTGTTAAAATTGTGTTATTATGGCCTTGGTGCTGTAACAATATCGCAAATAACCAGTCTATCTTTATACAATCAAATAATATTCATCAATTTAAATCATTCATCATGAGAAAAACGTTTTTAACTTTCGCAATGGCCTGTTTGGTCGGAACTTCAGCCGTAATGGCCAATGAAACAATCGCAACTACGGATGCACCTACATTTGAAATGTACGATGCTGCAGATGTATCTACATTCTGTAAAGCAATAATGCAAGGAGATGTGGATACCGTAAAAAAACTAATAGAACTTGGCGAAGACGTCAATAAAAAATCTTTGGGTATGACACCGGCCATCTTTGCAGCCCGTTATAACAAAGCGGAGATTTTAGAAGTATTGATAAATAACGGGGCCAACTTAAAAATTAAATGTGATAAAGGTTATTCCGTTAAAAAATATGCAGAACTATCAAATGCATCGGATGCCCTTGCGGTAATCGAAACTGCGATGGGAAGCTAACAATTTGAATTAGCCCAATTGCTATGAAAAACAAAGAACCCGGCCATAGAAATATGGACGGGTTTTTTTTCATATAGTATCTCGTAAAAGAGCGGTAAAGCGCTGCGGATTAAAATTCAAATCCGTTTATGGCTCTGTGTACAAACGCGTAAATTGCCATAAACAACATTAATCCACAAAATACCGAATAGGCCTTCAGAAGTATTACTACTAATTCAGGTTTGCAGTTCTCAAATGCTTCGGTATATAAATTTTTAAAGTGCAATAGTGTTCCCATATAGTTTTATTTTAGATGCCTTGTCTAGGGGCATCGGTTAATGTAAAAGCTATAAGGGGTTAAATTGTTGCGCAAGCAACGAGTAGTATTTGGGAGCCGTAAAGGTAGTCAAATTAGCGCACAACACTTTGCATTTCAACGAATTTAACAACCGTTCAAGGGATTTGTAAAATAAAAAATAATGGTCTCCAAAGAATCTTATTGGTTTCTGTACTTTTCTATGGATTCCTGTATTTTTTCCATTCTATTTTCAGGATCTGGGTGTGAGCTTTGAAATTCAGGCACACGGTTTGGACCTGCGGCCGCCTTTAGGATTTCCATGACTTTGATCATTTCTTCCGGTTGGTAGCCAGAATTCATCATGAGGAGAACTCCAAGATCGTCACTTTCCAATTCATCGCCGCGACCGTTTTTTAAAAGGATGTTCTGGCCTATTCCACCTATAAGATTACCTGCATCTGCGCCCACAGAGGCACCGGTAGCAAGTAATTGCCAATGTTCGCTCTCCGCAATACGTTCTGCGGAATGCCTACCGATAACATGGCCTATTTCATGACCGAGGACACCTGCCAACTGTGCTTCGTTAAGTTGTTTGAATAGGGCATAGGTAATAAAAATAGGGCCTCCCGGCAGGGCAAAAGCATTTATAGTCTGATCATCTGCCAGTAAATGAAAATCATACTGATAGGGAGTTTCCCGTGCTATACTGTTTTGTACAAGCTTGTTTCCTACCTGATCCACATAGGCCTGAAGTTTTTCGTCAGGATAAAGACCACCATATTGTTGCGCGATTTCCGGAGTGCTTTGAAGGCCAATGGCAATTTCTTGTTCGGCACTCATATTTATGGTCTGTATCCTTCCGGTATATGGGTTTTCTTCTTTACTGCTACAACGCTTAATAAAGGCAAATGCAACAATGGCCAAGCCAATGAATATCCTGATTTTCCAACTTCCTCCTCGCATGGTATAGTGTTATTTAGCACTCCAATATACGAAAGACTTACAAAAGTTCTGTGTTGATATCCAGTATATTATCTTGAATGTAGTTGGTGAGGAAACCTTCGGTAAAATGTTCATTACCATAAAAATCCTCATCTTTCAACAATTGCATAATATTTTTTCTGCGGAATTCCGTTAGCATAGGTATTGAAATGGGGGCATAGCTAAAGTGCCATGGTTCATATTTAAAACCTCGCCGTCCCGGGGTGTCCGTGTATACTAAATGAAAATCAAAATCTTTGGCGTTTTCATCCATCCATTTTTTAAAATCCGCATAAGGTTCGCCCTCGGCAAATTTGGAAGGGACGAGCATATCTCCACTCACTTTTCGGTTCCCATCCACAATATCAATATCAGTTCCCCAATGATGACGACTGGTACCCGGAATAGTAGAGTATTCAATAATTTTGTCAATGGCCGCCAGTGGGTCCATATTATTGTCATCTGTATATTTTAGGTATTTGCGTTCCCAGATAGAGCGTTGTCGCTCAAAATTACGATAACTGGAAACTACTTTTAAATCAATACCATCACTATACGCCGCTTTTTTCATTTCAACGAATGCATCATGTGCTTCTTTGCGTAAGTTAATGCCTTTTCCATAGAGTTTAATATCCGTTTTACCCATTAACTCTAAGATGCCATATTCAAAATCTTTAGAGAATGCCAAATTGGGCAGTGCTGCTAAAGTAAGGCCTGCAATTCCACTTTTTTTTATGAATGCTCGTCGTTCCATTGTATCAATTGAATTTAGTCGTGATGACAATCTATACAAAGATACCCAAATTTAGTGCCAAGTATAGATTGTAGTTGTATTACTAACGTTTGAAGGTGTCTTTATTGTGTGATTTTTGTCCTGGTTGTTGAAAAATAATTTAATTTTTTTGAATGTAACGATAAGTAGGTTTACAGATTTATAAGTCGTTCAACTTAAATTTTAAAAGGGATACAACCGTTAAATTATCTGCTTTGGGTACATTTGTTCTTCGCATTGTGCTATTAAAATGGAAGGAAAATATAGGTTTTTTATATGTTGTTGGTTGCTTTTGGTATCCTGCCAAGAGGTTTCTAAAAAAGGCACGGTAGATACAGGTATTAAAGATACAGTTCACGAACGTGCGGAAGATACCACATATTCAGATTTGGAAGGCAATACTATAGCTCTATCTAGCTTTAAAGGAAAACGGATTCTCCTTAATTTTTGGGCAACGTGGTGTAGACCCTGTATAGAGGAAATGCCAAGTTTGTTGAAGGCTAAGCGTATTTTAGAAAATGAAGGGTACGTCATTCTTTTAGCTTCAGATGAGTCACTAAAAGAAATAAAAGGATTTAAGGAGTCGGAGTCGTTTGAATTTAATTATATAAGATATAATGGTGCTTTTTCGCAATTAAATATTCATGCGTTACCCACCACTTTTATCTATAATGAGTCCGGTAAAAAGGTTGAAAAGATTGTAGGTGCTACGGATTGGGATTCACCGGAAATGATTAAAAAATTAAAAGAGATACACAAATGAAAAATATGCAGTGTGTGGTTATAATGATCGTTATGACTCTGTTCTCAGCTTGTAAGGAATCTCCAAAAAAGAAAAAAATAGCCAAAGCCAAAGCAGAAAAGAAGATTGTGAATCACCTTGTTTCTCCAGCAAAGAAGGGGAGTTCTTTACCTAGTTTATTTACGACCAATGATGGCGCGTTGTTATCTTGGGTGCACGAAATAAATGATTCTTTAGCGGAATTGAAATACGCCCAATTATCAGAGGGTCAATGGAAAGAACCGGAAACCATAGTTCAAGGCTCGGATTGGTTCATTAATTGGGCCGATTTTCCAACGATTGCAGAGAACAACGGAAACCTTTTATCGCATGTACTAAAAAAATCTTCCAAAGAAACGTTTGCTTATGACGTTCAGTTAAATCTTAAGTCTAAGACCGGTTCTTCTTGGAATAAGAACCTACCGTTACATACAGATGGTACCAAAACGGAGCACGGGTTTGTAACGATGCTGCCCCTTAAAGAAGATGCATTTTTTATTACTTGGTTAGATGGCAGAAATACGGGAGGTGGAAGCCGTGGGCATGAAGGGAACATGAATATCCGTGCTGCAGAAGTAGCAATAGATGGTACGGTCAGTAATGATGTGCTTTTGGATGGCAAAACATGCAGTTGCTGCCAAACTGCAGCAGCAATTACAGATAATGGCCCAGTTGTTTTGTATAGGGATAGAACGGATACGGAAATAAGGGATATAGCCATTACGAGAATGGTAGATGGTGAATGGACGAAACCTAAATTTATTTTTAATGATGGATGGAAGATAAATGGATGTCCGGTAAACGGGCCCAAAGCAGATGCTATTAATAATGATTTGGCGGTAGCTTGGTTCACGGCTGTGAATAATGAACCTAAAGTAAAACTGGTGTTTTCTCTAGACGGAGGTGAAAATTTTGAATCCCCTATTTTAATTAGTGATGAAAATACTATGGGTAGGGTGGACCTTGTTTTAATCGATAAGGAGAATGTCATCGTCAGTTGGATGGAGACTGTGGATCAAGAAGCTCAGATTAAGGCGGTGAAGGTGAATCGTTCCGGTGAAATGTCAAAGGAGATTGTTGTAAGCAAGCTTGGCGCTTCTAGAAAAACAGGCTTTCCTCAGATGACTTTGGTTAAAAATAAGGTTCATTTTGCGTGGACGCATGTTAGCGAAGACACATCAACCATAAAAACAGCTTACATAGTATTGAGCGATTTTTAGTTCCGGGAACTTATGATTGGATAAAATAAAACAGCGGAGCATTGCTCCGCTGTTTTCAAAAGGTAATGATGGTATAGTGTTTAGTAACCTTTTGTCTGTTGCATTTGTGAAGCTTCTATTTCGCTAGCGGGAATAGGATAGATGGTCTTAGCCGATGTAGCTTCAATATTTAGATTGTTTACGTTAACGCCAGTATTTACATGGTCGGACTCTGGTCTGTTAATGTCTTTTTCTGTTCTGATGTAATCATAAATGGCATGGCCTTCTAAAGCAAGTTCTCGCCTTCTTTCTTCTGCAATCCTTGCTTTTAAGGCTTCACCGGTTTCTGTTGCTTGACTAGCTTGAAAGTTGGTTGTTCGCTTGCTAATTAATGTATTTAGATAGGTTAAAGCCTGCGTGTCACCACCAGTTGCTCCATTGGCACATGCTTCCGCAGCTATCAAATAAATTTCCGAGAGGCGAAGAATAGGAATGTTGTGAATGCTTAATCCGCTACCGCCGCTCCGGTTAATGTATTTTACGAATGCAGCATTGGTACCTTCCTTATCTTCAAGTAGCAAAGCGGCACGTGGATCGCCTTCATAGGCCTGTAAAAGGTCAACAAAAGTTTGGGTGGCAATTACATCGCCTTGACCTCCGTCCCTAAAATCGAACTGTGCTCCAAGACCGTTACTTCCTACGGAGTTATCTGTAGTTATGCTCAGCTCAAAAAGGGATTCTGTAGTATAGTCATCAAAAATATAGGTGGAAATATCCATTAAATCCCCTTCGTTTTTTACACTAAGAATCTCTTTACAGTAGGTGAGGGCGTTCTCCCAATCTTGTTTGTACAGGTATACGCGTGCCAACAGGGCGTGAATGCCACTTTTGGTCATATACTTTGTGCTGCCCTGCTCCCAGGTGTTGTCTTCAATTACGTTTAAGGCCGCGGTAAGGTCGGTAATGATTTGCTCGTAGGTCTCACCAAGTGAACTCCGTTCGGTTATGGTTTCGGTAGAGGATAAATTCAGTGGCATTCCTTGTGCACTGGCGCCTTCCCGTATCCACGGGTAGGAAAAGGTACGGGCAAGATCAAAATAAATCATCCCTCTTAATGCAAGGGCTTGTGCTTTAATTTGTTGTCTTTCGCTGTCGTTTCCTTCTGCAGTTTCTATATTGTCAAGAATTAGGTTGAGGTTACCAATAGCTTTGAAACACTGTAACCACATACTTTCTGCGCTACCGTTATTGTTGCTGCTTTCTTCATATCTATATTCGGTCTGTTCGTAATCTCTTGGGTTGAAAGTAGTTTTTACGAATCTAAAATCCGTTCCTTTTACGGCAGCTCTTTTATATAATGTTCTTCCTAAATAAGAACCATCTGAAATTTCGCTGTACGAACCGTTCAATAAATCCTGAAGTTTTTCTACGGAATTGATAACCAATGATTCCGAAATAACGTGATCCGGTTCTTGGATCAGAACATCTTCATTGCATCCTTGTTGAATGGTCAGCACGGCTGCCAAAAGGCCTATTTTTATATATTGAATACTTTTCATCTGATTATAGTTTTATTTGAAGGCCTAATAAAATACTTGTAGCCGTCGGTACCTGGAAAAAGTTAACGCCATTGGAAACCGCTTCGGGGTCGTAATCATCCAACTCGGTTGCCAAGAATAAATTATCGCCTTGCACGTAGAGTGTTCCACTTTTTATAAACTTCAGTTCCGGTAAGTTGAAACTCAATTTTAGGTTTCTCAATTTTAAATAATCGCCACTGTACAAATGCCTTGTAGAAACGTCATTGGAGAAACTTGTATTACCGTTTATACGGATAGGCACGTTGGAGTCCGAGTTGTTCGGGTTCCAAGGGTTCAATTGTGCTACGGTGTTGGTGAACTGCGGAGCAAAACCATCATCATCTCTTTTAAATGCCGTACGGTCATACGCATTACCTCCTATACCAAAAGTGAAAAGAAAGTCAAGGCTGAAATCTTTGTACGTAAATTGATTGTGAAAACCGCCTTGAACATCCTGCAAGGCCTTTCCAAAGATGCCAAAACCGGCTTCTTCTGCATTGGTGGTGATTTCACCTGTACGCTCACCGTTCTCAAGAACATAATATTGAGCGCTACCGTTGGTTTTGTCAACACCGGCATAGTCTCTTAAGTAAAAGGAATTCAGACTTTCGCCAACTTTAATAATAGTAGGGTTTTGCCCGTACTGCGAGCTGTAGCTAGGAACAAGATCACTTTTTAATTTGGTAATTTCATTGTCCAGAAAGGTTAGGTTTACCCTAGAATTCCAAGAAAATTTATCGGTTGTGATAGGGGAGTATCCCAGTTCAAGTTCCCAACCTTTGTTGGTCATTTCGCCAAAATTCTGTAATTGGTCGCTAAAGCCTGTAGTACCGGAAACAGGAATGTTCAATAACAAGTCTTTTGTATTTTTGGAGAAGTACTCAACGGTCATGTTCAACTTGTTGAAAAGTACCGCATCAAAACCAATATTAAAATTGTAACTCAACTCCCATGAGAGGTCTGGGTTGGCCAATTGTCCGTAAGAAAGTCCGGAAGAACCGCCATAGCCTTTACCACTAGTATCAAAGAATGCCAAAGAAGCGTAAAATTCCGGAGGTAAGTTTCCGTTGGTTCCGTAGCTTCCCCTTAATTTAAAATAATCCAGTCCTTTAAGGTCAATGAACTTTTCTTCCGTAGCGATCCATCCTCCGGAAACGGACCAAAAATCGCCCCATCTAGAATCTTCACCAAAGCGGGAAGAACCGTCCCTTCTGTAACTGGCGGCCAAATAGTACTTCTGGTCAAAATTATAGTTGAATTGAGAGAAGTAGGATAAAAGCGAATAATTTTCGCTGTATCCGTTCCATGACCAAAGGGTTCCAATAGAACTTGAGGAAAGCAAATTGCTATCTAGAACGTCATACCCGGAATTGTTGATGGAGCTCATTTCCGATTCTTGTAGTTCAAGGCCTAGAAGCGCACCAAAACCATGTTTGTTCAGTTGCTTGTTATAGGTGAGTAGGTTGGATGTCGTGTACTGTAAAACCTCACTCTTTATGACGTAAAGGACACCGTTCCATACGCCACCACCGGCACCAAATTCCTTGTTGTCATAGAAAGTTTCCGCATTGGATTGGTGGTCCACCCCAAAAGTGGACTTGAATTTAAGGTCTTTGGTCAGGTCTATAGCGGCAAAAATATCACCACGGGTACGAAACTCGGTATTCAAGTATTTCCCTACTTCAAGAACCCCCACAGGATTGGCATTTTTTTCTATGGCATTGGGCAGGTCCGCAATACCTTCGTAACCATTGGGGTCGTAGATTGGTGCAGCTGGAGGCAATACGCGGGCCATATACAACGGATTCAATCCGCCGGCATAACCGCTGTCGTAGTTCCCGGCATTTCTTTCGGTTTTGGCAACGGATAGGTTGATGCCAATGCGCAACCAATCTTTGGCCTGGTTTTCCAGATTTACCCTTCCCGAATACCGTTTTAGGCTAGTGGTAATAATGGTTCCGTCTTGGTCAAAGTAATCTCCGGAGATATAAAAAGAAGTTTTCTCGCTTCCTCCTCTAGCGGAAAGATTATATTTTTTAAGGGTACCTGGCTGGTAAATGGCATCCAACCAATCAGAATTGGCATCAGTAGTGCCGTAAATACTCTCATAATCGCTCTGCGCCTGATTTTGATATGAGGCATAAAGAGCATCATCGCCATACACTCTGGAAAATTCCCCATTTTCGCTATTCTGAATGTACTGGTTTACCTGTCCTTCTTGCCAAAGGCTTTTAAATTGCTCGTTATTTACATTTTTCTCTTGAGTAAGGTTTCGGCTAGTACCTAATTCCATACCGAACGTGATTTCCGTATCCCCGTTCTTTCCTTTTTTGGTAGTGATGATAACTACACCATTGGCCGCTCTGGAACCGTAAAGCGAAGCTGCTGCAGCATCCTTTAATATGGTGATATTGGCTATATCTTGCGAATTAATGGTGGACAGAGGATTGTAAGCAGTGGCTCCGGAACCGTTGGCCCTAAGGGTCTTGTCGGTATTGATGACCACACCATCTAGCACATACAAAGGTTCTGTAAGTCCGTTTATAGACCCCACACCTCTTATTTGTACCGTTGAAGCACCCCCGGGTTGGCCAGATGTAAAAATGTTTACCCCTGAAACATTACCTTGTAAAGCAGTTTCAAAACTTGCTGTGGATGATCGTGTAAGGGTTTCAGTGGCTACTTTTTTAGCTGATCCGGTAAAACTTCTTCTGTTGGATGTACCGTAGGCGGTAACAACAACTTCATCTAAGCCGGTGGCATCTTCGCGCATTTGGATAGAAAGAGAAGTTTGTTGGTCTACGGCTATTTCTTGAGTGATGTAACCCAAATAGGAAACGACTAAGATAGCGTCCGAAGGAACTTGGAGGGAAAAATTTCCGTCAAAATCGGAAAGGGTTCCGTTGGTGCTACCTTTTTCTAAAATATTGGTCCCAGGCAGTGGTGTGCCATTTTCGTCTGTAATAGTCCCGTTAATAGTATGGGTTTGAATAAAAGTTGAGGAGCTGACGGCCGCTTCGGCCTTTAAGGCATGAGTGTAAAGGTGTATCAAGAATAGCGCAAAAACCACTCTTGAAGACAGATTGAAAGGTGGTCTGAATCTCCTGAATAAGGTGAAAAATATCATTGATTTTACATTGTGAAAGCAATAACGAGATGGTCAAATACTATGGGACAATCCCTTCTTACGATCAGGTTGATTTAAAAATATAGGTGGAATTCTATGCTGCATGTGCCCAGTGAAAAAAACTCATCGGGTAACACAAGAACACCTTCGGAAAAGACGAAAGTGAAAAATGCGGCAATGGCGTAGTGTTGCTAGGTGGTTTGGGGCGGTTGCCCTGTTTCTGAAATAAGTTGGAAGGGAACCAACGCAATATACCTCTTGTGATTAGACGGTGCGGAATCCAATGGAATGGAGTTGGACTGATAGGATTCAAACCAATCTACCATGGGTAACTTCAGTTTAGAAAGCTCGCTTTCAAACGGATTTTTTTCTTTTTCTTCAGATTCTTGGGCCAGTTGTTTTGCTAAGAAACATTTACCGTCACAATGAAGCACGGGTTGATTACGGTTCTCACAGAGATTGGTAACAATGTAGTCATAGTTAACGGCGTAGTTGATTAAAGGCCACAAAGGCTTTAATAACATGGTTACCGTTAAAATGAGTAATAAATGCTTCATTAGTATACCTCTAAGGGACTAATAATCCAAATACATGGGTCTACCTGTTTAATTAAAACAGCAAAAATAGGGGCTAATTTAGTTCTGCCAAACAAAAGAGGTTAAAATAATTCTTACAAAAATGTATTTAGTGTTTGGGTAAAAAATCTTACTCAAAATATATTTGATCTGTAACCTTGTTTTTTTCACTACATCGTTTTCGTTGCTTTATAAGGTGTAGTCATAAATCACTGTTATATTGATTGTTGTAATTTTTTAAAACAACAAAAATAGCAGTTTCACATCGCATTTATAGGGTTTTTACAACATTCTATTTCATTAATAAATTTTCATAATACTTTTGTTTTAATAATTAATTAAATAGTAATAATCTTACAATTTTATTAGATTAATAAGTATATTCAGTAAACCTTTCGTAAGTAAATGAACAACCTAACCTGTAAATCTCATATAAACATGAAATCAGTAGCCGTATTTAAACCTGAATTCCAGTTGACCAAGAACTATTTTATAGTCATTCTACTAATTGTCTTTGCATACTCTGCTAAAGCTCAGTCCGTGGGTATAAATACATTGACTCCCGATCCGGCAGCTGCATTGGATATTCAATCTACCACGGGTGGTCTCTTAATGCCCAGGATGACCACGGGAGAAATGAATGCACTGGTTAACCCACCAGACGGTCTTATGGTCTATAATACTGATTTGAATAATAGTATGATGTTCGTTCAAGGTACGGCCTTTGAGCTGTATAACCGTGTGGCTACATCGGCAGTAACAATTTTATCTGGTATAGTGCCTACGGGTTGGCTAAACATCGGTAGTGTATCCCCAGTTGAATTATTGGGAGTTGACATTTATCGTTTTCAACTGGATTTGTCAGATGTAACGGAAATGCGAGTGGTGGCGAATGTAACAGGATTAACTATAACAATTGGTACAGAGCTAGATATAGCATTGCAATATTCAACGGATAATGGAGCTACATGGGCCTATTTAAATGGGGCCTCATTTGGACCGGGTGTTTCAATTTCTGCAAACGGACTTATTGCCACCCCATGGGTCGAAATTGATGCCGCTGCTAAACAAGATGTTCAACTTAGGATTGTAGGTACTTCCAACAGTGCAATAGGGGTTCAGGTAGGCTTTGGCCTGCTCATGGCAGAAATGAGATAAAATATCCCTTCCTCTTACAGCAATCTTCTACAAAATAACCAAGCCCATGAAAAATTTCTACCTAATAGGTTTCCTGATTCTTTTCTGTTCCATGAGCATTAACGCTCAAGATGGATTGAATATCTCAGGAGCCGATATTTCAATAACCCCCGGTGCAACTGTTCGTGTACTAAATGGAGATTTTCGAGTTTCGGGAGACGCCGAGGTAAAGAATGAATCCGCAATAAGTGTAGACGGCAACTGGTTGAACAATAATAGTACGGGACAAGTTTTTACAACGGATTCCGAAGGAACGGTAATCCTAACCAAAACTACAGATGTTACTACCGTTGGTGGATCTACAACAACCCTTTTTTACAACTTGGTTTTAGAAGTGGACCAAGCTTCATTAGAAGTTAACACTATTGTTGGGGGATCCGTTTCAGGCACTAATCTGGGAGTTATAAACCTTAATGATTCTAGGCTGGACCTAAATTCCAATACGCTGCAAATTACCAATTCACTAATTGGAGCGCTTATTTCAAATGAGGGATATATTGTTAGTGAAGATGTTTTGAACGAAAGTAAAGTGATGTGGCAAACATCACCTTTGTCCTCTACACAAGAAAAATATACCATTCCATTTGCGACTACTGCTGGTGAGTTAATCCCTTTAAGTATAGAAAGAGCATCTGGAGATTTAGGAGTTATTACGGTATCCACATATTCTGTAGGTTCAGATATGCTACCCTTACCTATGCAACCAGAGGCGGTTGTAACGATGTTAGATGAAGGTGGAGGGGATTTAAATAGCACTTCTGTTAATAGATTTTGGCAATTAGATAAGACTGGAACAGGAGAAGCTGACCTTACATTAACTTATACCGAAGACGAAGTACCATCAAATGGGGAAGCAAATTTATCTGCTTACAGATATGATACAAACGTTGATAGATGGCAGAAAAAAGGAGCTGCAGTGTTAGATGCAAGTGCTAATACCTTAATGATAGAAAGGATAAGTGAATTTTCGCCATGGACACTTTCAGAAGGAGAATCACCTATTATAGACTTAAATGAATTCACTGCAGGTGTAGACCACGAATTACCATTTAGGCCTACAACCAATAGTGTTGGGATATTTGTAAACAATCCTTTTGTGGCTTCTGATGATGGATCAATATCTAGTGCAACCATAGAATTTGCAGGGCATGTAGATCCGTTAGAACTTCTTTATGTAGTACAAGGTGCTGGTGGCGACCCTTACTTTTTTACTACAACTACACAGTCTAATGTTTACACTGTAGGTAGCTCATCTATTAGAATAACACAAAGTTTGAACAATTTTACCATTGAAGAGAGTTCTGGAGGCTCTATTTTAAATGAAGATTTTGTAGATTTTCTTAACTTATTAAGATATGGAGATTTAAGTGACCCCTACACAGATGGTCCTAGAACAGCAGCGATAACTATTACAGACACAAGTTCTAGAACGGCCACTGCTACCTCTAAAATTAACGTTTACACTACAGCACCGGTAGCGGTGGATGATGCTAATACCATAATAGCAAATAACACAGGTACGGTAACCGGAAATGTTTTGACAGGTGGTACACCGGATTCAGGAACAGGACTTACAGTTTCAGAAGTCGATGTTTATCCAGCACAAGTAGGTGTTCCTTATGAAACACTTTATGGTACGTTTACAATTAATATGGATGGCTCCTATAGCTATGATGTAGATGAAACCAACTCTGCAGTAACCGGATTAAAAAATGGAGAGAGTATCCAAGATATTGTTTCTTACACCTTAAAAGATGAAAACGATCTTATTGATTACGGTATTCTTACTATTACTATTGATGGGGTAGATGAAGCACCCGTGGCATTAGACAATACAGATGAAATTAACGTGGTTACAGAAGTAAGTGTTTCTGGAAATATAATATCTGATATAGGTGTTGATGGTGCAGATTTTATAGATAGGGGATTATCCACTTTAGTATGGGAAAATGAGTTTAGCGCTCCAGGAGGTGTTTTTGCTGGAGTTTCAGCTCCTGTAAATGGTCAAAACAGAACAATTTCAGGAGTTACGTTAGATTTTACTTCTACCGACCCTTCTGCCATTGGAATAAATGATCAAAATCAAACAGTTGTTCAAACAGGTACAAATGGTGGACATACGGGATATTTGTTATTTGCCATAGATGCAGATACCAACCCTTCTGCAGATACAGAATTAACAATAGATTTTACTGAACCTGTGTTTAATTTAGGTTTCTTGATAACAGATATCGATTTTCCTCAAGGTTCTTCATGGCAAGATCAAATTAAAATAAAAGGGTATTTAGATGGTACTGAGTCAAATTTTAATTTTACAACTACAGGAGGTGTAGTAAATGCAGGGAATGATACTTATTATGGTATAGGTAGCGCTATACCCAGTGATGCAACGGGTAATGTTAACGTATTTTTCGAAGAACCGATAAATCAATTGGTTTTAAGTTACAATTACGGTCCAGATGCTACTGATGCTGACCAATTGGGCCAAATAGCAGGTGTTTCAGATATTTATTGGCAAGGTGAGAACCCCAATATCGTAATATCTGAAATAGATGGTAGTGCAGCAAATGTAAATGCTGTTTATACTGGTATTTATGGTTCTATTGTAGTACAATCAGATGGTTCTTATACATATACACCAGATACGAATAATCCGTTAGTTGCAAATTTGTTAATTGGTGATACGTTAACGGAAACTTTTGAGTACAGATTATCAGATGGATCCAATTCAGATACTGCAAACCTTATAATAGTCCTTAGGGGAACTCAATTTGATTCTGATGAAGACGGTGTCATTGATAGTGTAGATTTAGACGATGATAACGATGGTATTTTGGATACAGCGGAAAATGCAGGAGGTTTTGACCCAAATGTAGATGATGACAGCGATGGAATAGAAAATTATAAAGATTCTGATTTTGGAATAGATGCTAATGGTGATGGTGTCGTAGATAGCTTCGATATTGACTCTGATGGTGTTTCTGATCATTTAGATACAGATTCAGATAACGATGGTTGTCTAGATGCTGTAGAAGCTGGACATTTAGATACGGATAATGATGGTGAGGTAGATGGCTCTGGCTATGATGCTAACGGTCAGGTTACAGGGGCAGCAACGGCATATACCGGTACTACGAACGGAGTAACGACTGCTTCACAAACTAGTATTGATACAACGCCAACGAACCAAGAAGAACGCGTGGGTGACGATGCTACCTTTACAGTAGCGGCTTCAGCCCTAGACGCCTCTTCGTATTCTTCGGGGACGCCTACTTATGATGTGAATGCAGATGCTGGTTTAACCTACCAATGGCAAGTGAGTACAAATTCTGGGTCAACGTTTTCAGACATTTCGGGAGCTACTAATTCCAGTTTAACTATTTCAGATGTTACTCTTATCATGGATGGGAATATTTATAAAGTCCTGGTTAGTAGTGCTAACAACTCTTGTCCAGAAGAAGCTCAAGCTACATTAACGGTAATAAATAATGTAGATGCTATAGATGATTCTGCAGGTATAACAGCTGTAGAAGGTTTCTTTGGTGTTACGGATGTGTTGAATGTATTTGATAATGATGAATTTAATGGTGCAGTACTCAATCCTACTAGCGTAACTATTACGCCGGTTACCAATGGACCTTTAACGGTAAACGGGGATGGTTCTGTAGATGTAGCGAATAATACAGGCACAGGCTCTTACACAGTTAACTATCAAATTTGTGATGCCGCCAATCCTACAAATTGCGATACAGCTACGGTTACGGTAAATGTTGGAGTGAATAGTTTGCCAACTGCTCAAGATGATGAGGTTTCAATTGCTCAAGATACAAGTAATAACAGTATTGACGTATTGGCCAATAATGGTAATGGTCCTGATTCCTTTGGAGGTGACGGTCCTAATGCCGGAGCAATTACCCTCCCAAGTACTACGAGTACTAATGGGGGTACGGTCTCTATAGATAATAATAGTACGCCTTTAGATCCAACAGATGATACCGTATTGTATACACCTGCAGCAGGTTATAGCGGAGCAGATTCTTTTACCTATACCATTACAGATGCAAATAACGATTCGTCTACTGCTACTGTGAACGTAACCGTGGTTCCAACTCCGACTATTGCTATTAATGTCGTTGCTGTGGATGATATTATAAATGCAACGGAAGACGATAGTCCGGTGACGATTTCTGGTACTACAACCAATGTCGAGGATGGACAAATAGCAACGGTAATCTTGAACGGAACTACCTATTCTCCTTCGGTTACTTCAGGGGCATGGACATTCAATATCACAGCTATCGAAGCACAAGCTTTAGACCCTACGGAAACCATTACTGCCGATGTGGAAAATAGTTTAGGTACTTCAGCAGTTCAAGCCACTAGAGATATTCAACATATCACTACGCTACCTGTACCGGTCTTGGAAATAGACGACATCACCGCGGACAATATCCTGAACGCTACGGAAGCGGGAGGAACGGTAGCGGTAACGGGAACGGTAAGCGGTGACTTCAACACCGGGGATACGGTGACCTTAACGGTGGACGGAACGGATTATACGGGAACGGTAGATGCAGCCGGAGATTACAGTATCGACGTACCGGGCAGTGCCTTGGCAGCCGATAGTGATAATACGGTAGATGGTAGCGTAACGACAACGGATGCCGCCGGGAACAGCGCAACGGTAACGGATACACAATTGTATTCGGTGGATACCACATTGCCAGTTCCAGTACTAGACATCGACGATATCACCGCGGACAATATCCTGAACGCTACGGAAGCGGGAGGAACGGTAGCGGTAACGGGAACGGTAAGCGGTGACTTCAACACCGGTGATACGGTGACCTTAACGGTGGACGGAACGGATTATACGGGAACTATCGATGCAGCCGGAGATTACAGTATCGACGTACCGGGCAGCGCATTGGCCTCCGATGGCGATACCACGGTGGACGGAAGCGTAACGACAACGGATGCCGCCGGAAACTCGGCAAGTGCTACGGATACACAATTGTATTCGGTAGATACCACATTGCCAGTTCCAGTACTAGACATCGACGATATCACCGCGGACAATATCCTGAACGCTACGGAAGCGGGAGGAACGGTAGCGGTAACGGGAACGGTAAGCGGTGACTTCAACACCGGTGATACGGTGACCTTAACGGTGGACGGAACGGATTATACGGGAACTATCGATGCAGCCGGAGATTACAGTATCGACGTACCGGGCAGCGCATTGGCCTCCGATGGCGATACCACGGTGGACGGAAGCGTAACGACAACGGATGCCGCCGGAAACTCGGCAAGTGCTACGGATACACAATTGTATTCGGTAGATACCACATTGCCAGTTCCAGTACTAGACATCGACGATATCACCGCGGACAACATCCTGAACGCTACGGAAGCGGGAGGAACGGTAGCGGTAACGGGAACGGTAAGCGGTGACTTCAACACCGGGGATACGGTGACCTTAACGGTGGACGGAACGGATTATACGGGAACGGTAGATGCAGCCGGAGATTACAGTATCGACGTACCGGGCAGCGCATTGGCCTCCGATGGCGATACCACGGTGGACGGAAGCGTAACGACAACGGATGCCGCCGGGAACAGCGCAACGGTGACGGATACACAATTGTATTCGGTGGATACTACCTTACCGGTACCGGTCTTGGAAATAGACGACATTACCGCGGACAATATCCTGAACGCTACGGAAGCGGGAGGAACGGTAGCGGTAACGGGAACGGTAAGCGGTGACTTCAACACCGGGGATACGGTGACCTTAACGGTCGACGGAACGGATTATACGGGAACCATCGATGCAGCCGGAGATTACAGTATCGACGTACCGGGAAGCGCATTGGCCTCCGATGGCGATACCACGGTGGACGGAAGCGTAACGACAACGGATGCCGCCGGGAACAGCGCAACGGTAACGGATACACAATTGTATTCGGTGGATACTACGGTACCGGTACCAGTACTGGAAATAGACGACATTACCGCGGACAACATCCTAAACGCAACGGAAGCAGGAGGAACGGTAGCGGTAACGGGAACGGTAAGCGGTGACTTCAACACCGGTGATACGGTGACCTTAACGGTCGACGGAACAAATTATACCGGAACCATCGATGCAGCCGGAGATTACAGTATCGACGTACCGGGCAGCGCATTGGCCTCCGATGGCGATACCACGGTGGACGGAAGCGTAACGACAACGGATGCCGCCGGGAACAGCGCAACGGTAACGGATACACAATTGTATTCGGTGGATACGACGGTACCTGTACCGGTCTTGGAAATAGACGACATTACCGCGGACAATATCCTGAACGCTACGGAAGCGGGAGGAACGGTAGCGGTAACGGGAACGGTAAGCGGTGACTTCAACACCGGGGATACGGTGACCTTAACGGTGGACGGAACGGATTATACGGGAACGGTAGATGCAGCCGGAGATTACAGTATCGACGTACCGGGCAGTGCCTTGGCAGCCGATAGTGATAATACGGTAGATGGTAGCGTAACGACAACGGATGCCGCCGGGAACAGCGCAACGGTAACGGATACACAATTGTATTCGGTGGATACCACATTGCCAGTTCCAGTACTAGACATCGACGATATCACCGCGGACAATATCCTGAACGCTACGGAAGCGGGAGGAACGGTAGCGGTAACGGGAACGGTAAGCGGTGACTTCAACACCGGTGATACGGTGACCTTAACGGTGGACGGAACGGATTATACGGGAACTATCGATGCAGCCGGAGATTACAGTATCGACGTACCGGGCAGCGCATTGGCCTCCGATGGCGATACCACGGTGGACGGAAGCGTAACGACAACGGATGCCGCCGGAAACTCGGCAAGTGCTACGGATACACAATTGTATTCGGTAGATACCACATTGCCAGTTCCAGTACTAGACATCGACGATATCACCGCGGACAATATCCTGAACGCTACGGAAGCGGGAGGAACGGTAGCGGTAACGGGAACGGTAAGCGGTGACTTCAACACCGGTGATACGGTGACCTTAACGGTGGACGGAACGGATTATACGGGAACTATCGATGCAGCCGGAGATTACAGTATCGACGTACCGGGCAGCGCATTGGCCTCCGATGGCGATACCACGGTGGACGGAAGCGTAACGACAACGGATGCCGCCGGAAACTCGGCAAGTGCTACGGATACACAATTGTATTCGGTAGATACCACATTGCCAGTTCCAGTACTAGACATCGACGATATCACCGCGGACAATATCCTGAACGCTACGGAAGCGGGAGGAACGGTAGCGGTAACGGGAACGGTAAGCGGTGACTTCAACACCGGTGATACGGTGACCTTAACGGTGGACGGAACGGATTATACGGGAACTATCGATGCAGCCGGAGATTACAGTATCGACGTACCGGGCAGCGCATTGGCCTCCGATGGCGATACCACGGTGGACGGAAGCGTAACGACAACGGATGCCGCCGGAAACTCGGCAAGTGCTACGGATACACAATTGTATTCGGTAGATACCACATTGCCAGTTCCAGTACTAGACATAGACGATATCACCGCGGACAACATCCTGAACGCAACGGAAGCGGGAGGAACGGTAGCGGTAACGGGAACGGTAAGCGGTGACTTCAACACCGGGGATACGGTGACCTTAACGGTGGACGGAACGGATTATACGGGAACGGTAGATGCAGCCGGAGATTACAGTATCGACGTACCGGGCAGCGCATTGGCCTCCGATGGCGATACCACGGTGGACGGAAGCGTAACGACAACGGATGCCGCCGGGAACAGCGCAACGGTGACGGATACACAATTGTATTCGGTGGATACTACCTTACCGGTACCGGTCTTGGAAATAGACGACATTACCGCGGACAATATCCTGAACGCTACGGAAGCGGGAGGAACGGTAGCGGTAACGGGAACGGTAAGCGGTGACTTCAACACCGGGGATACGGTGACCTTAACGGTGGACGGAACGGATTATACGGGAACGGTAGATGCAGCCGGAGATTACAGTATCGACGTACCGGGAAGCGCATTGGCCTCCGATGGCGATACCACGGTGGACGGAAGCGTAACGACAACGGATGCCGCCGGGAACAGCGCAACGGTGACGGATACACAATTGTATTCGGTGGATACTACCTTACCGGTACCGGTCTTGGAAATAGACGACATTACCGCGGACAACATCCTAAACGCAACGGAAGCAGGAGGAACGGTAGCGGTAACGGGAACGGTAAGCGGTGACTTCAACACCGGTGATACGGTGACCTTAACGGTCGACGGAACGGATTATACGGGAACCATCGATGCAGCCGGAGATTACAGTATCGGCGTACCGGGAAGCGCATTGGCCTCCGATGGCGATACCACGGTGGACGGAAGCGTAACGACAACGGATGCCGCCGGGAACAGCGCAACGGTGACGGATACACAATTGTATTCGGTGGATACTACCTTACCGGTACCGGTCTTGGAAATAGACGACATTACCGCGGACAACATCCTGAACGCAACGGAAGCAGGAGGAACGGTAGCGGTAACGGGAACGGTAAGCGGTGACTTCAACACCGGTGATACGGTGACCTTAACGGTGGACGGAACGGATTATACGGGAACGGTAGATGCAGCCGGAGATTACAGTATCGACGTACCGGGAAGCGCATTGGCCTCCGATGGCGATACCACGGTGGACGGAAGCGTAACGACAACGGATGCCGCCGGGAACAGCGCAACGGTGACGGATACACAATTGTATTCGGTGGATACTACCTTACCGGTACCGGTCTTGGAAATAGACGACATTACCGCGGACAATATCCTGAACGCTACGGAAGCGGGAGGAACGGTAGCGGTAACGGGAACGGTAAGCGGTGACTTCAACACCGGGGATACGGTGACCTTAACGGTGGACGGAACGGATTATACGGGAACGGTAGATGCAGCCGGAGATTACAGTATCGACGTACCGGGAAGCGCATTGGCCTCCGATGGCGATACCACGGTGGACGGAAGCGTAACGACAACGGATGCCGCCGGGAACAGCGCAACGGTGACGGATACACAATTGTATTCGGTGGATACTACCTTACCGGTACCGGTCTTGGAAATAGACGACATTACCGCGGACAACATCCTGAACGCAACGGAAGCAGGAGGAACGGTAGCGGTAACGGGAACGGTAAGCGGTGACTTCAACACCGGTGATACGGTGACCTTAACGGTGGACGGAACGGATTATACGGGAACGGTAGATGCAGCCGGAGATTACAGTATCGACGTACCGGGAAGCGCATTGGCCTCCGATGGCGATACCACGGTGGACGGAAGCGTAACGACAACGGATGCCGCCGGGAATACGGCAAGTGCTACGGATACACAATTGTATTCGGTGGATACTACGGTACCGGTACCAGTACTGGAAATAGACGACATTACCGCGGACAACATCCTAAACGCAACGGAAGCAGGAGGAACGGTAGCGGTAACGGGAACGGTAAGCGGTGACTTCAACACCGGTGATACGGTGACCTTAACGGTCGACGGAACAAATTATACCGGAACCATCGATGCAGCCGGAGATTACAGTATCGACGTACCGGGCAGCGCATTGGCCTCCGATGGCGATACCACGGTGGACGGAAGCGTAACGACAACGGATGCCGCCGGGAACAGCGCAACGGTGACGGATACACAATTGTATTCGGTGGATACTACCTTACCGGTACCGGTCTTGGAAATAGACGACATTACCGCGGACAATATCCTGAACGCTACGGAAGCGGGAGGAACGGTAGCGGTAACGGGAACGGTAAGCGGTGACTTCAACACCGGGGATACGGTGACCTTAACGGTGGACGGAACGGATTATACGGGAACGGTAGATGCAGCCGGAGATTACAGTATCGACGTACCGGGCAGCGCATTGGCCTCCGATGGCGATACCACGGTGGACGGAAGCGTAACGACAACGGATGCCGCCGGGAACAGCGCAACGGTGACGGATACACAATTGTATTCGGTGGATACTACCTTACCGGTACCGGTCTTGGAAATAGACGACATTACCGCGGACAATATCCTGAACGCTACGGAAGCGGGAGGAACGGTAGCGGTAACGGGAACGGTAAGCGGTGACTTCAACACCGGGGATACGGTGACCTTAACGGTGGACGGAACGGATTATACGGGAACGGTAGATGCAGCCGGAGATTACAGTATCGACGTACCGGGAAGCGCATTGGCCTCCGATGGCGATACCACGGTGGACGGAAGCGTAACGACAACGGATGCCGCCGGGAACAGCGCAACGGTAACGGATACACAATTGTATTCGGTGGATACCACATTGCCAGTTCCAGTACTAGACATCGACGATATCACCGCGGACAACATTTTAAATGCAGCGGAAGCAGGAGGAACGGTAGCGGTAACGGGAACGGTAAGCGGTGACTTCAACACCGGGGATACGGTGACCTTAACGGTCGACGGAACGGATTATACGGGAACCATCGATGCAGCCGGAGATTACAGTATCGACGTACCGGGCAGTGCCTTGGCCTCCGATGGCGATACCACGGTGGACGGAAGCGTAACGACAACGGATGCCGCTGGGAATACGGGAACGGTAACGGATACACAGGCATATACGGTGGATACCACATCACCTGCTGTCTCTATAAATGTTGTGGCTGGGGATGATATTATAAATGATACGGAAGATGACAATCCGGTTACTATTAGTGGTACAACTTCAAATGTGGAGAACGGTCAAACTGTGACGGTGAACTTAAACGGTGAGACGTATACCGCAATTGTTTCCGGCAATGCTTGGACTTTGGATATTCCTGCAGCGGATGCCCAAGCACTTCCTGCAAATGCAACCATTACAGCAGATGTTAGCGACCTTGGTGGCAACGCTGCTGTCCAAGGAACAAGGGATGTTGAACATGATGCAACTCCACCGGTACCTGTACTGAGTATAGGTGACATTACGGCGGACAACATACTAAACGGAGCAGAAGCTGGTGCCGATGTTACCGTAACAGGAAATGTTACTGGTGATTTCAATACAGGTGATACGGTCACGTTAACGGTTGACGGAACCGATTATACAGGAACTGTTGATGCGGCGGGTGATTATAGTATCGATATACCGGGCAGTATCTTGGCGGCCGATGGCGATACTACCGTAGAGGGAAGTTTTACAACAACGGATGCAGCTGGAAACAGCACAACCGTGACGGAAGCCAAAACCTATACAGTAGATACGGTAAGTCCTGCTCCTGTACTTTCAATAAATGATATCACTGCGGACAATATACTCAATGCCACGGAGGCAGGAGGAACCGTAGCGGTAACGGGAACGGTAAGCGGTGATTTCAACACCGGTGATACGGTGACCTTAACGGTGGACGGAACGGATTATACGGGAACCATCGATGCAGCTGGAGATTACAGTATCGATGTACCGGGCAGCGCATTGGCCTCCGATACGGATACCACGGTGGACGGAAGCGTAACGACAACGGATGCCGCCGGAAACAGCACAACCTTGACGGAAGCCAAAACCTATACAGTAGATACGGTAAACCCTGCTCCTGTTCTTTCAATAGACAACGTTACAGCGGACAATATACTGAACGCTACGGAAGCGGGTGCTGATGTAACGGTAACCGGAAATGTTACTGGGGATTTTAACGATGGAGATATAGTGACATTAACCGTAGATGGTACAGATTATACCGGTGCTGTAGATGCTTTAGGGGCATACAGTATAGATATACCAGGAAGTGCTTTGGCAGCGGATAATGATACCACTATAGACGGAAGTATTTCTACAACCGATATCAACGGAAATACAGGCACATCTGCAGAAATAAAAACATATAGTGTAGATGATATAGCCCCTGTGGCAACCGTAATCGTTGATGATATTACAAACGATAATAGTATTAACGCAGCTGAAGCAGGTTCTGACATTCCAATAACAGGAATGGTAAGTGGAGATTTCAATGAGAATGACCCGGTAACCATAGTTGTAAATGGGAATACTTATACAGGCACGGTAGATGCTCTTGGTAATTTTAGTATTGATGTTCCGGGAAGCGATTTGGTGGCGGATAATGATTCTTCAATTGAAGTAAGCCTTACCACTTTAGATACTGCAGGGAATAGTACTTCGGTGAACGAAAGCAAATCTTATGCAGTAGATATTGTAGATAACGACCTTGATAATGATGGACTTACCAATGATGAGGAAGACGATTTGGGAACAGATCCTAATAACCCTGATTCTGATGGGGACGGTATTAATGATGGTCAAGAAGTATTAGATGCTACTGATCCGTTGAATGATTGTGATTCAATTGATGGTACACCTCTGGACAGTTCAGATTGTGATAGCGACGGACTTACCAACGCGGAGGAAGCCATTAGGGGAACGGATCCTAATATAGCTGATACCGATGAAGATATGATTTTAGACGGTCAGGAAGTCTCGGATAATACGGACCCATTAAACGCATGTAGTTCTATAGGTGGTACTCCGCCGGAAACTGTGGTCTGTGGTATTTCTGTAGAGAATGATTTGGTAACGCCAGAGCTCAACGAGGGTCGATTCCTTATTGAAAACATAGAGAGTTACCCACAAAATACCGTAAAAATCTTTAACCGATGGGGTATTAAAGTGTTTGAGATAGATGGATACGATAATGAGGCCAACGTATTTACGGGAATGTCTACAGGAAGGATAACTATTAGAGCTAATGATGAGTTGCCAGTAGGCGTGTACTTTTATATTATTGAGTACGTGGCCGGTGATAATAATCAAAGTTTATCTGGATACCTATATATCAATCGATAAAGAAAACCATACTAAAAAAAGTAACCTCAAGGCCAAAGCTTTGGGGTTACTTTTTTACTGGAATATCAGTTTGAAAGCATACGGAGTTAAAGAGAAAGATAGAATTGCTCAATGACTCTTGTATTGCCATTTCAACTTGATTACTCTTCCATGAAGAAAAGATATCGGCATAGAAAATGAATTGGACGGCCAATTATTGAAAGACGGGCATTCCACTGAAAAGAGAATAAATGATAGTACAGATTTTATTAAATAGGGTACACGAATGCCAGATACAATACAATGCCTTAGTGGTTTGTAGCCAACACCTTCCTTAAAGTGTCCATTCCCGTAGTGAGTTGAGTTGTGAATCTATATAAAAGAAGAAGAGTTATTCTTGGTTTATATATATAAATCCTTGGTGCTTAAGACCAATATCCTTTAAATCTATAGTATAGAAATAAACGCCTGCTGGTAATTTTTTGGCAGTATTATAAACTCCATTAACATTAGCGGTGCCTTCAAAGGTATTGTCATAGTTGGTGGCCTCGTAGACAGAACGCCCCCATCTGTTAAAAATGGTAAGTTTGTTATTAGGTGATATGGAAACGGCTTTCAGAACAAAAAAATCGGCATTACCATCCCCATTTGGGGTTAAGAGGTAGTTGCCCAGATCCACACTTTGCATGCTAAGACTGCCTCCAAAAGTAATTACGGTATAATCGTCCGGAGTAAAAACATCCGAAGTTATTTCACCTTGTTCAAAATCACCATCCAGTCCCGTGTTTCCCAAATCTTCCCAAATATTTCTTTCCGAATGCCAACCTACTACTCTTAGGTTTTCTATGGCATCAAGAAAACTAGACAGGTTACTTTCTGTATCCCACCCTAAGGTTACTTTAGAAGGTGTTTTCGTATCTAAGTCCCAAAATTCCTGATTACTGATAGCTATGAGTATATCCGTTCTGTTTTCGGTGTAAAATGATGTGCGAAAAGTAGAAGGACTGTTAGGGTCCTCATAAAAATAAGCCGACTTGGCATTTTCATTAATTTCGTCCGAAGCTAGTTTTAATGGTCTTAATTTATCAAAATGACCAATAGGAAAGATAAAGTCCTTTTTATTTTTTACCGAAGCGTATCCGTTTACTTTCGTAAAGTTGGCATCGCCATTATAAAAGGAGTTGTTAATGTATTCTATATTGGTATCGACCAAAAATCTTGGGGTAACCAAATCTCCTGAAATAAAGTTGCTATTATTGGTAACACCAATACCAACTTCTAGTACAAGGTCATTATCTACAACAATTTCCAAGTCCTTAAAAACAGGTCTAAAGGCACCACTAATGTAAGCTACATCTTCGTTATAAAATCCAGCTAGTCCTTTGTTCTCGTCAAAAGACCCGTCATTTATCAAATCTTGGTAGAAACCGATTTGGGCATTTTCATGCATTTTTATATTGCCAAAATTATGAAACGAGTCTTGCGCAACCATTTGATGACTGCACAGACTACAAACAAAGCTGCCAAAGAAAATTATATGTTTTTTCATCATAGTTCAGGTTACTTTCTCCAAGCTATTTCAATTAAGGCTTCTGGATACTCTACGGATATTCCGTTGCAATACGCCTGTAGAAATTCACCTTCGTTAAAATCAACATTTAAAGTTGCATCTTGGTTGCCATCGGCAGCGGTAATTACAAGGGCCGTAATAGGAATGAGCCCATCATTTTTTCGAATTTCAACGGTCCATGTATTGGCATTGTTGCTTTGTGCGGAAATTCCGGTTATAGTACCATTTCTAAGCATGCGCCATCCTGTATTATCCGAATCGGCGCCATTAAACTGTCTTAGGTATGCGTTTGTGGTGATTGCACTGTTCATACCCCATCCGATCATGGTTCGGTCAACACTTAGCCATTTCATTCTAGTCCCGTCATAGGCATAAAGGATTCCATCATCACCCATAAAAATCTGTCCGCTTTCGGTTCCTGTTGGAGTAATGGTACTCGGTTGGATTCTTAGCGGTACGGCTGTACTTTCAATATCTAATTGGGCATTTGGTGTAGCGTTGTTTATACCAATGTTGCCCGTAGCGGAAAAACGTATTCTTTCTATATCGTTTGTCTTTAGAATAAAGTCCTGTAAATCCGATGTGCCTATGTAATGAAGTAGGGGATTGGTTAAGGCATTGCCTGTAGAATTCCAAAAATCGACTGAATTGGTATCTATAGAGGGAATTTTTTTAAAGCCCGTGGCCGTATTCAAATACATTTTTTCTTCGTCCGTATTATATAATAGTGAACCAATAACCGGATTTATTGAGGTGTTCATTTCTAAAGTAGTTGCTTGTGTGAGTCCAAATAAATAGTTGCCATCTATTTGTGAAACACTTTTAGTTGCTACCAAGGTTAGAATTATGGAGAAAGTGATATGTATTTGTCTCATGACCAGCTGATTGTATGTTTGGTTAATGGTGGGTTATAGGTGTTTTATCAGTTATAGTGTAAATATTTTAATAAGATTTTACTTTGTAATATAAGAGAAATTACGCAATTTTTAATTATATAGTATCGGCTAAGTTTCTGATACTATGTTAGTTTGGTTACAAGTCTAAAACAGTGAACATGAACTCCGAGTCAAATCGTGCTCGGTCGGTTCCACCATTGTCATTGTCTCCTATAATAACTTCAAATGTCCTAACGGTCTGGTTACTGTATGATATTCCCGGATCATCATTTCCAACACCATTTCTTCCTGGTTGGCTCAATTGAATGATATAATCAGAATCTAAAGTAATTCCAATAGGCAGGGTTACAAGATAATGGCCTAGCCCTGCAAGTTTGGTGACTATTATATTAGGTGTGGATTTAACGACTACACCAAGCGCAGAAACTTTTCCAAAGGCTTTGATAGGACTGGCGTAAAAAACACCAGAGTCCGAACCTGTGGTAATACTGTTCCCCTCATCTGCGCTAATACTGGCATTTCCTGTTGCAGTAGGGGGGTCTATCCATTCCGTACCTGTAGCGGTTGCCGATAAAACTTGTCCAGCGGTTCCAGAAGAATCGTTTTCATCAAGTACAGGACCATTCAATTCCAATGTTTCATTTATGGTTACGGTTGTACTGTTAGATGTTTCATCAATATTCATAGCTTCAATACTTCCTACGGTAAATCCTATTTCATCTGCTGCAGGACTGTACATACCCGTGTTTGTGTCATCCGCAAAACGGTAGGCAGGTTCATTGGCATTTCCATCAGAATTTAGAATTCCTCTTGATCGGATGGCACCGATAACTTGAAATTTGTTATCTGGGGTATTTGTACCAACTCCCAATCGATTATTGGTGGCATCCCAGAATAGTTGGGAATTATCTTCGGTAGGAGCTCCACTCGCATCCGCAAAAAATACAGAGCCTTCTGTACCGGAAATAGAGGGTAGGGTAACGGTATTTCCACCTGTTCCAGATATGCGTAAATCATTTCCTGAAACGGATAAAGTTTGAATTTCGTTTGTTTCGCTCAAATCGTTATCTGCAGAATTGTGAGCAGTTATTGCAGCTGCATTCGCGGCTATAGCTGCATCAGCATCAGCTTCGTTTTGGTCTACATCATCCTGTACGTCGGTGATAGCGGCAGATTCTTCCAGAGCGGAAAGGTCCACGGTCACGGAAGAAGTCCCTTCGTCTATTTTCAATATACTAGAAGTATCGATGGAAGCCCCTGTGATATCGTCGTCCGCAGTGGCGGCTATCTGTCCGTCCACATAGGTCTTTACGGCAAGCTCGGTCGGGAACTTGGTATTCGTTGCATCGGCAAGTGTTACGTCGTCTGATTTGTTTGCGGAATCTTCTTTGAGTGCGATTGCGGCATCGGCATCAGCTTCGTTTTGGTCCACATCAGTTTGAACTGCAGCAATAGCGGTGTCCGCGTCGGACTCGTTCTGGTCAACGTCGTTCTGTACAGCTAATATCGCTGCATCAGCATCGGACTCATTTTGGTCCACGTCGTTTTGCACTGCGGTGATAGCGGCGGATTCTTCCAAAGCGGAAAGGTCCACGGTTACGGAGGAAGTCCCTTCGTCTATCTTCAATATACTGGAAGTATCTATGGAAGCCCCTGTGATATCGTCATCGGCGGTAGCGGCGATTTGTCCGTCCACATAGGTCTTTACGGCAAGTTCGGTCGGGAACTTGGTATTCGTTGCATCGGCAAGTGTTACGTCGTCCGATTTGTTAACGGAGTCTTCTTTGAGTGCGATTGCCGCATCTGCGTCAGCCTCGTTTTGGTCCACGTCATTCTGTACGGCCAATATCGCTGCATCGGCATCTACCTCGTTCTGGTCGACATCGTTTTGAACTGCGGTGATAGCGGCGGATTCTTCCAGAGCGGAAAGGTCGACCGTAACTGAGGAAGTCCCTTCGTCTATCTTCAATATACTTGAAGCATCAATGGAAGCTCCGGTGATATCGTCATCCGCAGTTGCGCTAATTTGCCCGTCCACATAGGTCTTTACGGCAAGCTCCGTTGGGAACTTGGTGTTTGTAATATCGGCAAGTGTTACGTCGTCTGATTTGTTTGCGGAATCTTCCTTTAAGGCGATTGCCGCATCTGCGTCGGTCTCATTTTGGTCAACGTCGTTCTGTACAGCAGTAATAGCGCTGTCCGCGTCGGACTCGTTTTGGTCCACATCGGATTGTACCGCGGCAATTGCATTGTCCGCATCGGACTCGTTCTGGTCAACGTCGTTCTGTACAGCTAATATTGCTACGTCAGCGTCGGACTCGTTTTGGTCTACATCGTTCTGTACGGCGGTGATAGCGGCGGATTCTTCCAAAGCGGAAAGGTCCACGGTAACGGAAGAAGTCCCTTCGTCTATTTTCAATATACTAGAAGTATCGATGGAAGCCCCTGTGATATCGTCGTCCGCAGTGGCGGCTATCTGTCCGTCCACATAGGTTTTTACGGCAAGTTCCGTTGGGAACTTGGTGTTTGTAATATCGGCAAGTGTTACATCGTCCGATTTGTTTGCGGAATCTTCTTTAAGTGCGATTGCGGCATCGGCATCAGCTTCGTTTTGGTCCACGTCAGTTTGAACTGCAGCAATAGCGGTGTCCGCGTCGGACTCGTTTTGGTCGACATCGTTTTGTACGGCAAGTATCGCCGCATCTGCATCAGCTTCATTCTGGTCCACGTCGTTCTGCACGGCTAATATCGCTGCGTCTGCGTCTGCTTCATTTTGGTCCACGTCGTTTTGCACTGCGGTGATATCGGCGGATTCTTCTAAAGCGGAAAGGTCCACTGTCACGGAAGAAGTCCCTTCGTCTATTTTCAGGATACTAGAAGCATCAATGGAAGCCCCGGTGATATCGTCATCAGCGGTAGCGGTAATCTGTCCGTCCACATAGGTCTTAACGGCAAGTTCGGTCGGGAACTTGGTATTCGTTGCATCGGCAAGGGTTACATCGTCGGATTTGTTTGCGGAATCTTCTTTGAGTGCAATCGCCGCATCGGCATCGGCCTCGTTCTGGTCTACGTCAGTTTGAATGGCTGCGATTGCATTGTCTGCATCGGCTTCGTTCTGGTCCACGTCACTCTGTACAGCAGTAATAGCGCTGTCCGCGTCGGACTCGTTTTGGTCAACGTCGTTCTGTACAGCTAGTATCGCAGCATCAGCATCGGTCTCGTTTTGGTCTACATCGTTCTGTACGGCGGTGATAGCGGCGGATTCTTCCAGAGCTGAAAGGTCCACGGTTACTGAGGAAGTCCCTTCGTCTATTTTCAGGATACTTGAAGCATCAATGGAAGCCCCGGTGATATCGTCGTCCGCAGTGGCGGCTATCTGTCCGTCCACATAGGTCTTTACGGCAAGCTCGGTCGGGAACTTGGTATTCGTTGCATCGGCAAGTGTTACGTCGTCTGATTTGTTTGCGGAATTTTCTTTGAGTGCGATTGCCGCATCGGCATCGGACTCGTTCTGGTCAACGTCAGTTTGAACGGCTGCGATTGCGTTATCCGAATCGGACTCGTTTTGGTCAACGTCGTTCTGTACAGCTAGAATTGCCGCATCTGCGTCAGTCTCGTTTTGGTCGACATCGTTTTGGACAGCTAGTATCGCTGCATCAGCATCAGCTTCGTTTTGGTCAACGTCAGTTTGAACTGCAGCGATTGCATTGTCTGCATCCGTTTCGTTTTGGTCTACGTCATTCTGTACAGCTAGAATTGCTGAGTCAGCATCGGCTTCGTTTTGGTCCACGTCGTTTTGCACTGCGGTGATATCCGCGGATTCTTCCAGAGCGGAAAGGTCCACTGTCACGGAAGAAGTCCCTTCGTCTATTTTCAGGATACTGGAAGTATCGATGGAAGCCCCTGTGATATCGTCATCAGCGGTAGCGGCTATCTGTCCGTCCACATAGGTCTTTACGGCAAGTTCCGTTGGGAACTTGGTATTCGTTGCATCCGCAAGGGTAACGTCGTCCGATTTGTTTGCGGAGTCTTCTTTGAGTGCGATTGCCGCATCTGCGTCGGACTCATTTTGGTCTACGTCAGTTTGAACTGCAGCAATTGCGTTGTCCGCGTCGGTCTCGTTTTGGTCTACATCGTTTTGTACGGCAAGTATTGCTGTGTCTGCATCAGCTTCATTTTGGTTTACATCAGTTTGAACTGCAGCAATAGCATTGTCTGCATCGGCTTCGTTCTGGTCCACGTCAGATTGAACTGCAGCAATTGCGGCATCCGCGTCGGACTCGTTTTGGTCCACGTCGTTTTGAACTGCGGTGATAGCGGCGGATTCTTCCAGAGCGGAAAGGTCAACCGTAACTGAGGAAGTCCCTTCGTCTATCTTCAATATACTTGAAGCATCAATGGAAGCCCCGGTGATATCGTCATCTGCAGTGGCTGTTATTTGACCGTCCACATAGGTCTTTACGGCAAGTTCGGTCGGGAACTTGGTATTCGTGGCATCGGCAAGTGTTACATCATCGGATTTGTTTGCGGAATCTTCTTTGAGTGCGATTGCCGCATCCGCATCGGCCTCGTTCTGGTCTACGTCAGTTTGAACGGCTGCGATTGCATTGTCTGCATCGGCTTCGTTCTGGTCCACGTCACTCTGTACAGCAGTAATAGCGCTGTCCGCGTCGGACTCATTTTGGTCTACATCGTTTTGTACGGCTGTGATGGCGGCGGATTCTTCCAAAGCGGAAAGGTCCACCGTCACGGAAGAAGTCCCTTCGTCTATTTTCAGGATACTTGATGCGTTTATGGAAGCCCCGGTGATATCGTCATCAGCAGTGGCTGTAATCTGTCCGTCCACATAGGTCTTTACGGCAAGCTCGGTCGGGAACTTGGTATTCGTTGCATCGGCAAGGGTTACATCGTCGGATTTGTTTGCGGAATCTTCTTTGAGTGCAATCGCCGCATCGGCATCGGCCTCGTTCTGGTCTACGTCAGTTTGAACGGCTGCGATTGCATTGTCCGCATCGGCTTCGTTCTGGTCCACGTCAGTTTGAAGTGCAGTAATAGCGTTGTCCGCGTCAGTCTCGTTTTGGTCCACATCGTTTTGAACTGCGGTGATATCCGCGGATTCTTCCAGAGCGGAAAGGTCCACTGTTACGGAAGAAGTCCCTTCGTCTATTTTCAGGATACTGGAAGTATCTATGGAGGCACCGGTGATATCGTCATCGGCGGTGGCGGCTATCTGTCCGTCCACATAGGTCTTTACGGCAAGTTCCGTCGGGAACTTGGTATTCGTAGCATCTGCAAGGGTTATATCGTCTGATTTGTTTGCGGAGTCTTCTTTGAGTGCGATCGCTGCATCAGCATCTGCTTCGTTTTGGTTTACATCAGTTTGAACTGCAGCAATAGCGTTGTCTGCATCGGCTTCGTTCTGGTCCACGTCAGATTGAACTGCAGCAATTGCGGCATCCGCGTCGGACTCGTTTTGGTCCACGTCGTTTTGCACTGCGGTGATATCGGCGGATTCTTCCAGAGCGGAAAGGTCGACCGTTACGGAAGAAGTCCCTTCGTCTATCTTCAATATACTGGAGGTATCTATGGAGGCCCCGGTGATATCGTCATCGGCGGTAGCGGCGATTTGTCCGTCCACATAGGTCTTTACGGCCAGTTCCGTTGGGAACTTGGTATTTGTGGCATCGGCAAGGGTTACATCATCGGATTTATTTGCAGAATCTTCTTTAAGTGCGATTGCCGCATCTGCATCTGCTTCATTTTGGTCCACGTCGTTTTGAACGGAAAGTATTGCTGCATCAGCGTCAGCTTCGTTCTGGTCAACATCAGATTGAACTGATGTGATTGCGTTGTCGGCATCTGTCTCGTTTTGGTCTACATCATTTTGGACAGCTAGTAGCGCAGCATCTGCATCAGTCTCGTTTTGGTCGACGTCGGATTGTACCGCTGCGATTGCATTGTCCGCATCGGATTCGTTCTGGTCAACGTCATTCTGCACGGCCAATATCGCTGCGTCAGCGTCAGCCTCATTTTGGTCAACCTCAGTTTGAACTGCAGCAACTGCATTGTCCGCATCGGTCTCGTTCTGGTCAACGTCGTTTTGTACGGCTAGAATTGCCGCATCTGCGTCAGTCTCGTTTTGGTCTACATCATTCTGTACGGCCAATATCGCAGCATCGGAATCAGCCTCGTTCTGGTCTACATCATCCTGTACGGCGGTAATATCTGCGGATTCTTCCAAAGCGGAAAGGTCGGCATGGGTGCTATTTCCATTTTCGATCTCAATTAATAGAGAGGAAGTGGTTTCATCTAAAATGGCACTTTCAAGGTTTTGATCGTCGGTACCTATAAAGTTTAACGGTCCGTTACCATTATTAAAGGTAAAACTACCGTCTAGATTATCCGTTAAATTGGCTTTTGAAAACGTAACTGGCGTTCCGGCTTCGTTGGTGTAGGTTACAGTGCCGTCATTATTATCCAACAAAGCGGTGACCGTTTCTCCTGCTGCAACATTAACACATAGACTAGACCATGCATTATTTTTGTACTGAAAAAGACAGTTTTCGTCCGTATTGAAAACCAGAGCACCGTTCAAAGGTGTAATTGTGCTCATTTGGGCATTGGTTACCCGAGTGACGACCAATACGCGCGAGGCACTTTCCAACTCCATAAGGGAGGCGGCATCAATTTGGTTGATATTATCTCCAATCTTGACTTGTGAGTAGGCTAGTTGCGCTAAAAAGAGGAGAACGATTAGGGGAACGTTTTTCATCTTTGCTTTAAGATTTATTTAACATTTCAATTTAAAAAATAAAATGCTGAGCGGTTAAGGTTATATTTTAATTATTCGGTTCTAAATTAATTATGATCAAACCCGTTGGTAGGTTGAAAAAGGAACTTCTCAAATGGAGATAGCGCCTAAATTCTAATGGTAATAGCGGTCTTAATCATTTCATCATAAAAAAGAATGCACTACGGAATCTGGCTTGTATTTGGTTAGACCAATTCATGGGGCCATCTTCTTTTATAGGCAGGGGAATTTCAATTTTAATGTAAACTTAGGTGCTGATCGATGAACTGCACAGAATTTGTTGTGAAGCCAAGGGAAAGTGTAGTGTAGCAAGAAGAATAAGTTGTAGGTATCTTCTGTCGGGATAATAGCACAGGGTAGAACATCGATGAACGGTAAAAAAAGAGACCGTTTTAGGTCTCTTTTTGTAATTAATCGTTCGCCAAATATAAAAATCCTTGAAATTCAAGGTCTAAATCTTCTAGTGTAACAATGTAAAAATATACACCGGACGGAAGTCCGTCCCCTCTTGTTACAACAAAGTTATTTTGTGTTGAAAGTCCGTTGAACTCATTGGTGTAATTCGCTTTTTCGAATACTTTGAGTCCCTCACGGTTATAGATCTGCATGAAGTTATTTGGTGAAAGTGCCAATTCCGGAATTTCCAAGAAATCATTGATGCCGTCTCCGTTAGGAGAAACAAAATAATTTTCCAGCTCCAGATAATCCCTAGGCTCGCCCAATGCCGCAAAAGTGAGTACTTCATATTCATCTGGAACAAAGGAAGCAGAAGCAACCACCCCTTCATTCAGGTTGCCGGCAGGGGCAGGGCCACCAAGACTCTCCCATCGGTTAGAGGATTTGCTATAACCTACAATGACAATTTCATTAACATCATTGGTCAAAAGGCCCATATTACTACGTTCGTTCCACGAGAGTTGAATTGCAGAAGGCACGGATCCTTCTAAATGCCAAAACTCAATATTGCTAATATCCCCAATTTCTACTTCTTTATTATTGGTGTTGAATGCACCCGGAAGTATACTTGGACTATTTGGGTCTTCTATGTAGTAGGCACATCTGGCTACGGTATTTACACCTTCCGTGTTTAATATTAAGGGGCGTAAATACTGAAAATCACCTACCGGGAAAATAAAGTTCTGCTGATTGTTTACGCTTACATACCCATCTACCTTACTAATATTGCTCTGACCGTTAGGAAAGGCATCTGCCAGAAAGTTAAGGGTTATAGAAGATTGTACGCGATCGGTAATGATATCTCCTGTTATAAAGTTGGCGTTGTTCAATACGTTTAATGAGTTCTGTAAAACAGTACCTCCACCCGTTACGAACTCCACATCATACAAGGTTGCGGGCAAGCTTCCGCTAACGGTACGGAGATTGTCCCCGTAAAAACCGACCAAACCCAGATTCTCATCAAAACTACCGTCATTGACCAAATTGGTGTGGAGACCCATTACACCGCCATCGTGAATGCGGAGGTTACCGGTGTTGTACAATGCCTCTTGTGCTTGTACGCCCGTTGCCAAAATAAGAGCCGCTATGTAAAGATGTTTCTTCATGTTCAATGCAGATTGCGCTTTAGTGGCCTGTTTTTATTGGTTAAGAAGGGCTTTAATTTCTTCTATATCATTTTTCATGGACTTTAATTCATTGGCCATGGCTTCTTTTTCCGCTTTTAGTTTTTTGATCTCCTTTTCCTGTTCTATGGTGTGAAGGAAAAGTTCTTCTATTTTTTCTAGGTTTTTTTGAGTTGATTCTGTTAAACTCCAATATCCCTGTTTCTTTATTGTCAATGCAGACTTAACATTTGGAAGATGATGATTCTGTTTAATAAATGCTTCTACCTGATCCAAAGTTTGAAATTCATAGTTTTGGTTCAAACTAGAATTACCTATAAAGTATTTTTGAAAAACGTAATCAGGTGTTGTATCTACAAAATCACCATTAGTTGTAATATCTCCCGTAGCTAAAATAGTGCCACCGGTAGTAATATTTTGAGCACCAAAATTTGGAATAATTTTATTGCCATCAATACTACCAGCTAAGTCTTCATCTAAAATTGTTCCGTTAAGTATTTCCGCAGTAGTAACTGCATCCGGCTTTAATTCAGATGTACCTACTACATCAGCTTGAATTTCTCCTGATCCTATTGCATTAAGACCAATATCACCTTGTGTTATTGAATTAGCCGCAATATTTCCTGATGCTCCACCAGAAATAGCACCGACTGCGATTTTATCAGCAGTTACCCCACCGGCTGCTATTTCAAGAGTGACATCCCCGAGCAAAGCGTCTGTGTCACCACTAACGGTTATCGATGTAGAGGTGATATCCCCGTTTCCGGTAATGGTTGAAGGGTCGATTTGCAGGGCACCGTTTGCATCCTGTGTAATGCCTGTTCCGGTCACATCGGCATTAAGCATTGCGGCAGTAACTCCATCGGTTGCAATTTCAAGAGTGACATCCCCGAGCAAAGCATCTGTGTCGCCACCAACGGTTATTGATGTTGAGGTGATATCCCCGTTTCCAGTAATGGTCGAAGGGTCGATTTGCAGGGCACCTGTTGCATCCTGTGTAATGCCTGTTCCGGCAACATCGGCATTAAGCATTGCGGCAGTAACTCCATCTGTTGCTATTTCAAGTGTGACATCCCCGAGCAAAGCGTCTGTGTCGCCACCAACGGTTATTGATGTTGAGGTGATATCTCCGTTTCCAGTAATGGTCGTAGGGTCGATTTGCAGGGCACCTGTTGCATCTTGTATAATGCCTGTTCCGGCAACATCTGCATTAATCATTGCAGCTGTGACTCCGTCTGTTGCTATTTCAAGTGTGACATCCCCGAGCAAAGCGTCTGTGTCACCACTAACGGTTATCGATGTAGAGGTGATATCTCCATTTCCGGTAATGGTCGCAGGGTCGATTTGCAGTGCACCAGTTGCATCTTGTGTAATGCCTGTTCCGGCCACATCTGCATTTAACTTTGCAGCTGTTATTCCGGCATCTTTAACTTGTAAAGCATCCGATATTATTTCAATCGTAGTATCATCAACACCAATATTATAACCCTTACCATCAGCCTGGACTACCAAAGCGTCATCTGTATCAGTATCAGTAATGGAAAGTTCACCTGCATCTTCCCAAGAAACGGCTCCAGTTCCATTAGAAGTCAATACCTGATTGGCATCTCCACGATCTCCTGCAATTTCAATACCGTTGTAAAGGACGATGTCTTTGTTGCTACGAATGCTAAAGCTTTTGTCCGTAAGAGTTGGATTTGTTGCAGTAGTAATGGTGTTTTGTAAAAAATGAAAATCCCCAACGCCCCATGCACCCGTTCGTTCATAGGATAAAGCTCCTTTGCCGTGTGCATTATCCAAATCAACAGAAAATAGTAAACCTACCGAAGAATTGTTAGTGTTTTGATTTGTTCTATTTTGGATTTCTAAAGGGTAAGAAAGTTTGCCATTAAGTTGTTCCGCTACATGTACTTTCACTCTGGTGCTCATTACACCTCCATCTAAACCGATTCCAAGTGCTCCAAAATTACCTCCATTTTCTTCTCTAGCATTTGGATCCCAAAATAACTCATTTCCGGCATCGGTTGGAGAACCATCTACATCATCTCCAAAAAATATGGCGTTCTCAGCACCAAAATGGCTTGAGCCGTTTGAAACAATCCAAGAAGTTGTAGCGGTATCCCATTTTAATATTTGGCCGTCTGCTGTAGCTCCCATGTCACTCAGATCCGTAAGACCAATAGTGGCGTCTAGTATCATGTCTGTGTCAATGGCATCATCTTCAATAGTGAGAATACCCGCATTATCAATAGTGGCATCACCGCTAATCGTTTGAGCAACCGGAGCGCCCGTAGCATTACCTATTAGGATTTTGCCATTGGCTAAGCTACCCCCAGCAGCTACTACATCATCTACGTATTTTTTTGTGGCTGCATCTTGATCTAAAGTTGGAACACCAAGATTTATGATTTTTGATCCATCGGCATTATTATCTTCAGATAAAACCTCTCCAAGATCCGGAGTGGTTCCTGTTCCTCCACCATCTAAATCGTCTAAATCAATGACTCCATTAAAACCGCCACCAGTACCAGTAAATGTTAGCTTATTGTCAGCTGTTGTAAATACTACATTTGAGATAACACCATCTGCTGTGCCGCCTCCTCCTGCCAAAGAACTTAAGTCTACGGTGGTGTTGTTTCCTGCTTCTGTTATAACCAATTGGTTAGAGGCATTTAAAACAGCACCTGTAATCAATTCGTTGGTTATGCTGCCATCAACTTCATCGTCCGCATTAATAACATATGGGGTAGCGGCCGTACCGTTCCCGGTAATGGTTATATTGTCGCCTTCATCTATATTGGTATCCGATCCATCTGCTGTAGGGATAGTAACAAAACCTGGACGGCCAGATATTGAAAGTTGATCTCCTGTTAGAGTTAAGTCTTGTAGTTCATTAATATTACTTGTGTCACCATCGGCCGCTATGGCAGCTGTATTTACTGCAATATTATCCTCTAAAGTGGTTGCGTCAAAAAAGGCTCCGCTATCGCTTCCTACTAAAATATCATTATCTGCATCGCCACTTACAACGTTGGCACCGGTAATAAAACCGGCATCGTTATTAAAAAAACTTAAAGGAAGACTATCACGGTCAATGGCATACGGGCCAACCGCGTTTTGTGCAATTCTAGCTTTATCCACAGCATTTGGCGCTAATTTTCCCCGGCCAATAGATCCGTTTTGTATATCTACCCCGTTAATACCACCGTTCAAAATTTGGTCACTGGTAATACTATTAGGGGCTATCTCAAAATTGTTGCCGCCTTCGGTTGGCGTAATAACAATAGTACTTTGGGAATTTACAATGGGTGTTGCCGTATGGGCACCACCATCTGCACCTTCGCACATGCTGATCCATGCCGCGCCATCATAATAATACACACAATCTGCAGTAGTATTGTAGACCAAGGCTCCACGGTTGGGAGCTATGGTAGTCATTTGCAAAGAATCTACTCTTGTAATGACCAAAACCTTATCTGAACTTTCTAGTTCTAGAATAGAGGCGGGATCAATGGTCTGGGGGTTATCACCTATTTTTACTTGTGCTTGAGCAAAACTGATGAGGAAAAAACCGATAAAAAATAACGGAATCGAGATGCGCTTTTGCATACTATTGCGATTTAAGGTATTAGGGTCAACAAAAATAAAATTATCTTAGTATTAATCTAATTTAACAAGACAAACTACAGCTTAGTCTAGCTAAAAGGATTACGGGCCTTAGTAATGAGGTAGTTATGTCATTGATTTTAGTTCTATTACGAATTAACAAAAGTTTAGCCACCATGTTTTTTTTAAGACCAAAAGTTGTATTTTCTTTATCCACTTAATTTAACAGAGCTATAGCTCTATATGGTACGAAAGTACTGCTTATAAAGTTGCCTTAAAATTTAGTATAAAAAAACCGTGTCTTTTTTCAAGACTACCTATAAAACAACCAGATGAAGATTATCCCTACTGTACTATGTATACTTTTTACTTTCTTATCCGTAACAGCCCAAGATGATGATCGCTCATTGTTGCGTGGTACGGTGTTGTACCGAAATATAAGTGTGCCTAACGAGAATGTTATAAATATTACTACGGAAAGTGCGGTAATATCTAATGAAAAGGGGCAGTTTGCAATTATGGCCAAAGTAGGTGATGAATTGGCATTTACAGCGGTTAACTACCAATTGGAAGTAGTGAAAATTACAGAAGACATTATAAAAAACGGTCGTTTAGTGGTTGAAGTAAACGAAAAAGTTACGGAATTAGATGAGGTTGTGGTAAGTCCGGAAAACGAAGCAAAGTTTATACAATTGCAGAACGAGGAGTTTAAAAAAGTGGAATATGATATTGATCGTTCTTCGGAAGTAGAAAATATAGCTTTGAGTCAATCCGATAGAGGAATGAAAGACGGACTTAACTTTGTGAATATTTTTAAGGCATTGGCAAAAACGGCAAAATCCGAAGATGCGGACGAGCGACCACGTATGAAAATGAGCCAGGTGCTAAGACAGGTATATGATGATGAATTTTTTGTAGTTGACCTTAACCTTTCTCAGGCTTCAATAGATGATTTTTTACAATATATAGATACCCATGAACCTGAATATGCGTTGCTTTTAAAGAAAAACGAATTTGAGTTGATTGATTTTCTTGTAAACAAAAGCAAAGCGTACCGAGAACAAATGAATGAAGAGAAATAAACTTCTTTATCTATTTTTTTTCCTACCTCTGGCATCATTGTGTGCCCAGAATTTTTTATCGACAGAAATTGAAGGTCGAGTTTATAGTGAAGATGGAGATGTTGCCGCCACCCATGTGTTGAATACCACTACAAAAAAGGCGACGATTACAGATATTGAAGGGTTTTTTAATATTAGCGCAAATCTGAATGACACTTTGGTGTTTTCCGCCGTACAGTACAAGCGTAAGGAAATTGTGGTTACGCAAAGCCTGCTAGAAAGTAAACTTTTGATGGTCCCTTTGGAGGAATCGCTTACGGAGTTAGAAGAGGTGGTGGTTATGCCTTATAGTCTTTCCGGGAATATAGCCAGTGATCTAAGAAATTTAAAAACGGAGCCAGTTGTTACCGCTTCCACAATGGGGCTTCCCAATGCATATGTAAAGCCTATAAGTAAAGCCGAACGCGAATTTCAGGCTGCAACGGCAAACCCGTATATGAGCTTTGATCCTTTGATCAATATGATTACAGGACGAAAAAAAATGTTGAAAGCTCGCGTAAAACGGAATAATACGTATGCTAGAACGGAGCGGGTCCGTGAGTTCTATCCGGATTCTCTTTTTACATCTGAATTAAAAATTCCCTTGGATAAAATAGATGAGTTTATGTATTTCTGTGAGGTAGATGCTACTTTTCAGGAGGTTGTAGATACCCATGACCATTTAAAAATTTGGGCGTTCATGGAGCGGAAAAGTGCGGTCTACAGAAAAAACAACACCTTAGATTGATACCTTTTTGGCATAACATTTGCCTATTTTTGCAGTAGAAAATGAGATTATGAAGTCTTTAAAAAAGTTCTTGGTAGTATTGGTACTTCCTTTATTGGCATTCTCCGCCGCACACAAGTTTTACGTTAGCGTAACGAACGTTAACTATTCGGAAAAGGACATGGCATTGCAGATTACCTCCCGTGTTTTTATAGATGATTTGGATAAATTGTTGTTAGAGCGTTATGATATAAAAGCGAAGTTGAATACAGACAATGAATCCCGTTTGGCAGATGAGTACTTGGAGAAATATCTGAGATCAAAATTTGTGGTGGAAGTAAACGGAAGCACTGCTCCATATACATATATAGGTAGAAAATATGATGCGGATGTGCTTATTTTTTATGTTGAAGTACCAAATATTGAGTTGTCTTCCCTGAAATCTATCCAAATAGAGAACGAAATCCTTACAGACCTTTTTGAGGATCAGCAAAATGTAGTGCACTTAAAATTAGGAAATGATAAAAAGAGCTTCGTTTTGGTAAAATCGCGTACTAAAGGAATGTTAAAATTATAACATTTAGGTAACTATTCCTTAAAATATTATAATTTTCACGGATTAAAACCACACAGATATATGAACAAATTTAAGTACTGTCTTGCTTCGTTACTTTTTGTATTTGCCAATATTTCAATGGCACAACAAGGTATTAATGCGGACAAGGAACCAGGCCACTACAATCAAAGCAAATTCAAACAGTTGTATGAAGAGTTTGCAACTCCCAATAATTATCGCTCGGCTTCAGGAACTCCCGGTCCTGACTATTATCAGCAGCAAGCTGACTATAAAATGGATATTGAGCTTGATGATAAAAATGCAAAAATCTACGGTACGGAAACCATTACCTATACCAACAATTCTCCTGATAATCTAGAATATCTTTGGTTGCAGTTGGATCAGAACGTACGTGCCAAAACATCAAAGTCGCCTTTGCGTAACGGTGGTGGTGTGCCAATGGCAGAACAGGCAGGTGCTTTTGCCCAAAAATATATGACGGAGCCTTTTGACGGTGGTTTCAATATAGCCTATGTAAAAGACGCAAACGGAAAGCCTTTAAAATATACCATCAACCAGACTATGATGCGTATAGATATTCCACAGCCATTAAAAAGTAAAGAACAAATTTCATTCTCTATCAAATGGGATTATAATATTCCAAACCACACTATAAATCGTGCACGTTCCGGATATGAGTATTTTGAAAAGGATGGCAACCGCTCTTATGTTATTGCGCAGTTCTTTCCAAGAATGGCAGTGTATAGTGACGTAGAGGGTTGGCAGAACCATCAGTTTTGGGGAAGCGGTGAGTTTGCCCTTACTTTTGGAGATTATGATGTAAATATTACGGTACCGGCAGATCATATTTTAGATGCTACGGGAACACTTCAGAATAGAAAGGATGTTTTTTCCAAAGAAATGATGAAGCGTTACGAAAAGGCCAAAAAGTCTTATGACAAGCCTGTATTGATTGTAACCCAAGAAGAGGCCGAGGAGGCAGAGAAAGGCTTTTCAGAAAAGAAGAAAACCTGGAAGTTTAGAGCAGAGAACGTAAGAGATTACGGTTTTGCAACTTCAAGAAAGTTTATTTGGGATATGCAGGCGGTAAAAGTGGGTAACAAAGATGTTATGGCAGTGTCGCTTTACCCAAAAGAAGGTAACCCATTGTGGGAAGAGTATTCTACAAAGGCAGTGGCACATACGTTAAGGTCATATTCATCTCACACTTTTGATTATCCTTACCCAAAAGCAATCTCCGTTCATGCTAAGCAACAAGGTATGGAATACCCAATGATTTGCTGGAACTATGGTCGTCCTAATGAGGATGGAACGTATTCCGATCGTGTAAAATACGGAATGATCAGTGTTATTATTCATGAGGTAGGCCATAACTATTTTCCAATGATCGTTAATTCCGATGAGCGTCAGTGGGGCTGGATGGATGAAGGTCTTGATACCTTTATGCAGTATATGGCAGAACAAGAATTTGGTAAAAAATATCCGGAAGCTATAGCGCCAAACGATAAGTATCCATCAAGAAGGGGTGATCCTTCAAAAGTTGTTCCTTACATGGCGGGTGATCAAAGTACACTTGCACCAATAATGTCAAACCCTGAAAATGTCTATCAGTTGGGGCCTAACGCTTACGGAAAGCCTGCTACGGCATTAAATATTCTTCGTGAGACCGTTATGGGCAGGGAGCTTTTTGATCATGCTTTTAAAACGTATTCGCACCGTTGGATGTTCAAACACCCAACACCGGAAGATTTCTTTAGAACCATGGAAGATGCTTCTGCGGTAGATTTAGATTGGTACTGGAGAGGTTGGTTCTACACAACGGATTTTGTGGATATAGGAGTAAAAGACATTAAAAAATACTATGTGACGGATAAGCCTAGCGAAAAAATGCAAGCGTATATGGCGGCTCGTGGTATTACAGAATCAGATTTACCACCAATGGTGTATATGGCCGAGGAAGGTAGTGACGAATTGGATAACAACTTAAAAGGCAAAGCACCATCCGAAAGCTCACAGTCGCTTAAAGAATTTATGATGGATAACTTAACGGCAGACGAAAGAGCAGCGGTTAAAGAGCCAAAGTATTTTTACCAAGTTACGTATGATAAACCAGGCGGTATACCTATGCCAATAATTGTAGAATACACTTATGCGGACGGTACTACAAAGAATGTTACGTACCCACCTGAAATTTGGAGAAAGAGCGATAAAGAAGTGAGTGTAGTGATATCTTCACAGACAGAACTTAAAGGTATTGTTATTGATCCAAAAGCAGAAACAGCAGATATAGATACATCTAATAACTCATGGCCTAAGAAAGAAGAGAAATCTGATTTTGAAAGGATGAAGGAAAATGCTGTTAAAGGCAAATAAAATAGTGTTAATATCACAAAAAGTCCTGTTAGGTTTTCTTTGCCTGACAGGATTTTCTATTTAAACTTCATTATATTTGTGATATGTATTCACTACACTTTTTATTCATTAGCGGAGGCGAAATATTCTTTATCATGTTCATCGTGGTAATGGTATTTGGTGCTGATAAGATCCCGGGCATAGCCAAGGGGTTGGGCAAGGGTATGCGTCAACTAAAAGATGCTACGGAAGATATTAAACAAGAAATCCAGAAAAGTGCGGATAAGCAGGGTGTTGATACCAGCTTTATCACGGACATTAAAAAGGATATTGATGATGTTAAAGACAATCTTACTTCAGGAATAGGTGACGACCTCAAGAAAGGGGTGAGCAGCGTTAAGAAGAGCGTTGATGATGTCACCGGAACTATCAAAAGAAGTTAGATTTGCTGGACCGTATTCTAGAATGGGATAGGGAAACTTTTATCTACCTGAACAATTTAGGTATTGAAGAATATGACCAGTTCTGGCTCATTGTTACCCAATTCAGTACTTGGCTTCCCTTATTTGCCTTATTCTTCATTCTTATTTTTCTAAAATATCCGAGACGAGAAGCTGTTTATGTAGTACTTACCATAGTAGCAATGGTATTTTTTGTGGCTACACTCACGGACTTGACCAAAGAAGTGGTGGCACGTCTACGCCCCAATAATGATGAAACCATCAATAAACTGATACGTATTCTAAAACCTTCTCCAAGTTTTAGTTTCTTTTCAGGACATTCCTCAAGTTCCTTTTCGGCAACCACCATTGTGGTACTTTTTCTAAGAAACCGCTTTAAATGGTGTTGGTTATTTTATATCTGGCCTATACTTTTTGTGTCTAGTCGTATTTTTGTGGGCGTACATTTCCCCACGGATATTATAGTGGGCTCTACGGTAGGGGTTCTTTCCGCGCTATTTTTCTATACCATTTATGTTAGGCTTATAGCACCCTACTTAGGGTTAAGCCATCCCTAATGGGAAATAGAACGGTTTCCACACGAGGGTCGTCTTTTAGTTTCTTATTGAAGTCCAAGAGAATTGGCGTCACCTTATCTTTTCGATCCACGGGTTCCACAACCTTTCCTGACCATAATACATTATCGGATAGAATAACACTGCCCGGTCTGGTTTTTTGAAGAGCAAGCTCAAAATAATCGGGATAATCTTTTTTTTCGGCATCAATAAAAACAAGGTCAAAGGTAGCTTCAAGTTCTGGTATGATGTTCTTGGCGTCACCAATATGCTGAAAAATTTGGTCTTTGTAGGGGCTACGCGAAAAATAACGTTCTTGAATATCCTGAAGTTCCTCGTTAATATCTATAGTATGTAGCTGTCCATCTTTTTGCATGCCTTCGGCTAAACAAAGAGCGGAATACCCTGTGTATGTGCCAATCTCAAGAATGTTCTTCGGATAAATTATTTTTGATAAAATGCTCAAAACCCTTCCTTGAAAATGCCCGGTAAGCATACGGGGGCGAACAACCTTAAGGTGGGTTTCCCTAGTGAGCTCTTGAAGTAATTGTGGTTCGTTTTCTGAATGGTCCTGGATATAATCCTCTAAATCCGCAGATAAGAAATGCATGCCTGAAATTTCTGCAAATATATAGTATTTTAGAACTTCGTAACCATAGAATACAACCTTTGAAACTATGAGTGAATTTATAACCAGGAGTGCGTTATTAGACGATTTAGAGACATTGCTTGAATTTGAGCAAGGTATCATCGCTTTTGAGCGACCGTACGATCCAACGCTTAAGCCTGATCCAATTAGCTACTATGATTTGGGGGAGCTGATAAAAAGTGATACAGCAGAGGTTGTTGTTATTGAATCTGATGGACGTTTAGTAGCATCTGGCTATGCCAAAATTAGACCTGCCAAACCCTACCTGAATCACGAAAATTATAGTTATTTGGGATTTATGTATACCCATCCGGATTTTAGGGGAAAGGGGCTTAATAAGATGGTCGTAAATACGTTAAAGGATTGGTCCGTCTCCAAGGGTATTACGGAAATACGCCTTACCGTTTATGATGAAAACTATGGCGCTATTAAAGCCTATGAAAAAGCGGGTTTTAAGAAGCACATTGTTGAGATGCGAATTGTTGATTTAAAGTAGCGTAGCAATAGCTCTAATATCCCTGCCGAAATTGTATTTTTGACAAAAAGACCATTATGAAATTCGATAACACCTTAGAGTTTGCTCAAAAACTGGATTCTGAAGATGAATTGCGAAGCTATCGCGATGAATTTTACTTCCCTAAAGTGAACGGAAAACAGGTTGTTTATTTTACAGGAAACTCTCTTGGATTGCAACCCAAACGGACTCAAAAGTTTGTGGATGAGGTTATGACGGATTGGAAAGACCTTGCGGTTGAAGGTCATTTTCACTCGGATAAACCGTGGTGGGATTATCACGAGCAATTAGCGGCTCCCTTGGCCAAAGTAGTAGGAGCGAAGACGGAGGAAGTATCCGTAATGAATACGCTTACCGTAAACTTGCACCTTTTGATGGTTACTTTTTATAGGCCTACGGCCAAACGCTATAAAATTCTTTGTGAGGAGAAAGCATTTCCATCCGATCAGTATATGCTGCAAAGTCAAGTGAGGCATCATGGTCTAAACCCTGATGATGCTCTGTTAGAGGTGAAAAAAAGAGAAGGAGAAAACTTCTGGCGTACCGAGGATATCCTTGAAAAAATAAATGAAATAGGTAACGAACTGGCCTTGGTTCTCATAGGGGGTGTAAACTATTATAACGGTCAGGTTTTTGACATGGAAACGATTACCAAAGCAGGTAAGGCCGTTGGTGCCAATGTGGGTTGGGATTTGGCCCATGGCGCAGGTAATATAGAATTAAAGTTACATGATTGGGGTGCCGATTTTGCTGCTTGGTGTAGTTATAAATACATGAATAGCGGTCCTGGAAATGCTTCTGGGATTTTTATTCACGAGCGCTATTTGAATAAGAAAGATATTCCCAGGTTTGAAGGTTGGTGGGGAACCAAAAAGGAAACCCGTTTTTTAATGAAACCGGAATTTGAACCTATGGCAAATGCCGATGCTTGGCAGTTAAGTAATCCACCGGTACTGTCCGTGGCACCGTATTTGGCTTCTTTGGAGATGTTCGAAGAGGTAGGTATGGATGCTCTTATAGCCAAAAGGGAGCGCATAGTGGCATATTTGGAGTTTGTTCTCCATGAAATAGATGCAGAAATGGAGGGCACTACTTTTGAAATCATAACTCCAGAGGATAGGGGTACGCAGCTATCTGTTTTTCTTCACGGGCAAGGAAAGCCCCTTTTTGATTATTTAATGGAAAATGGAGTCATTACGGACTGGCGGGAGCCTAATGTTATCCGTTTGGCGCCAGCTCCTTTTTACTGCTCGTATGAAGATATGTTCCGTTTTGGTCAGATTTTAAAAGAAGGTATTCAAAGTATTTAGTTTTGTTTATTCTTCATAATGGTCCATCACCCAAAACAACGGGTTTGGACAAGTAATTTTTTAGTTTTTTGTGTTTTTCATTTGTGTAGTTCATCGAGAATGCGATGAACTAGACGGCTAGTGAAGTGGTTGTTTACGTACCTAATATGTAAGTTTTGACCCCAAAATTTAAAATGAACATCAACACTAAAAATTTAAAAAATGAAAAACAAAATGTTCCCTACACGAATTATGCTTTTTATGGCAACATGCACCTTAGTTTTAAGTGCGTGTACTGAAGATACCATTGAGCAAGAAACAGGTGCTTCCGTAGCTTCTGAAACAGAAGTACTAGCTGAAGAAGATTCTCAATTTATTACCAAGTATTTCATGGGTGATGCCGTTCAGGTAAAATTAGAAGCTGATGGCACCTATAGTCTTGCGGGTACAGATACGCGCGTATTTGAAGATCAACTTGCCGATTCTCCAGATGCTTATAATCCTAATCCGGTTCCTGGTGAAGAGCTTTCCGCTTTGGCACTAGGAGGAGGTGTTAGAAAATGGACGAACAATACGGTGTATTATGTAATTGATGGATTGGGCTCTAGTGTGCGCAGTGAGTTACAAAAGTCATTTGATGAGTGGTCCAATAAAACCAATGTCACTTTTAAGGAGCGCACCAACCAGTCTAATTATGTAACAATATCCTCTTCAGGTTCAAATAGTAATTCTGGAGTGGCTACTTTGGGTATGTATAATTCCCGTGGATATATTCAACTGGGAACTCGGGCTACCGCGGTAGTTATTATCCATGAATTGGGACATACCTTGGGATATATTCATGAGCAGAATAGATCAGATAGGGATGATCATATTATTATTAGAACGGAGAACATTCAACCTAATGCCCAAGATCAATTCTATAAAAGTTCCGCGGCAACCTTTTTAACCGGTGCTTTTGATATCAATTCTATTATGATGTACGGTAGCTATACTTTCAGTAAAAATGGGCAGCCTACTATAACCGACCTTAGCGGAAATACATTACCCCAGAGGCAAGCCCGTTTGTCTTCATTGGATATTGAAGGAACGAATGCGGCCTACCCTTCTACCAATGGAGGAGGCGATAATCCGAATCCGGAACCCGAGGATTTATGTGATACGGCTCCAAATTATTCATCTAGCATAGCTTATAGTGTAGGCGATTATGTGCTGTATTATGGTCGTTTATACCAAAGGGATTATACCCGATGGAATTACATTAAAAATTGTTTTTAATACCAACCAGGGGTTAGAATAGAGCGGATTAATGCTCATACGAATTAAGGAAGACCATCTTAAAAGGTGGTCTTTTTTCGTTTTTGGACAGCTGTAATTGAATTACCTTCGCATGAAATATATAGCATGAAATCGTTACGTCTTATTCTGACCAATTCCCGTTATTTTGGAGCGGCTTGGGTATTTGCCAGTATAAATATCCTTTTTGGTACTTGGGCTATTTATATTCCAGCGGTGAAAGAACAGCTTCAGATAGATAAATCGCAATTAGGTCTGGCTATATTTTTTCTTTCGCTTGGCGTTTTTACGGTGTTTCCATTGGCTTCATCCATTATCAATAGAATAGGGGTAGGGCGTGCCACTTGGTACGGGGTTATTCTGAGTAGCCTAACAGCTCTTTTACCGTTAGTGGCACCAAGCTATTATACCTTAATGGCTGCGCTGTTTCTGCTTGGGGCCTCCAATGGTTTTACGGATATTTCCATGAATACATTGGTGACGGAACTAGAGAAAGAGGATAAGAAAAGTTTTATGAGTGCCGCTCACGGTTTTTTTAGCTTAGGAGGTGTGTTGGCCGGTCTGGGAAGCTTTCTTATAGGCCCGCTCAGTAATCCGCCCTTACATATGCTACTGGCCGTTATACTGGTTCTGACTGTTAATTTTATTTTTCATGGAAAGTACAAAAATATCGTTGCAGCAACAGAAGAAAAGGAGGCATTCAGTTTAAAACTTTTCAAACCGATGTTGTTTCTTGGGCTGATTTCGTTTATTGCTATGGGAAGTGAAGGAGCTATAGTAGATTGGAGCGGACTTTATTTAAAAGAAATCAGTTTGGCACCCGAGCTATTGTGGGGAGCCGGATTTTTGGGTTTTCAAATAACCATGACTTTAGGACGGTTTTTGGGTGATGGCATCAGTGAGAAAATCGGCTCGGTTAAGATGGTAACCTTTGCCACCGTATTGGTGTTGATCGGGTATGTTATGGTATTGAGTACCGAAACCTATATGGCTATTTCTGGATTTGCTTTAAGTGGACTTGGTTTTTCCGTAATGGTACCCGAAGTTTTTAGAATAGGCGGAAAAGTAAGAGGTGTAGATTCCGCCCAGAGTGTATCCTTTATAGCGGGAACAGGTTATACAGGTTTTTTAGTAGCTCCCCCAATTTTAGGTTTCATTGCCGATAGTTTCTCCTTAAAAACTTGCTTTTTGGTGTTATTTGCCTGTGCCCTTTTTGTATTGGCAGTTACTTTTAAGTTGAAACGAAACGGAAAAAAGACCTCGTAATTAATTGGTTTTCACTTCTAGGTTGGTGAAATAAAGCTTAAAACTACCATCTTCGTTTTGATGCATTTTGGCAATTTTAAGTCCGCCTGTTTCAGTGTAATCTTCCCAAGTAGTAGTCATTGAGGGCTCTTCTTGGTTTCCTTTTCTAAATACCCATTCTTTCACCAAATAATCATCGCCAAAATAAAAATCATATGCATCACCAGGGGTATAGCCGCCTTCTTGCTTATAAACAACGGTTAATTTTTGCATCGGTTTTTTGCTAATTGGTGCTTCTGCACTTGGAGTGTGTTCATTTGTACTTCCATTTTTATCCCATAGAATATTAATAGGAGCTAGAAGCCAGTATTTGTCATTTATGAACCCACCGTTGGTTTTGTAAGCGATACTGTCCATGTTTTTTCGGTTGTAAACCAAAGTGTCTTTGGTGGATATGGAAGTTACTTGGTTCGTTTTTGGTTTCCAAATCCAAGTACGTTCAAAGTGAGACGTATCCCGATCTACATTAAAAGTGAACTTTAGTTCATCAATTTTATCCCAATTTTTATAACCGTTTGCATAGGCTATTTTCTCTAAAATAGTTAGTTCCTTTTCAGGTTGAGGTGCTTCTGTTTTTTTGGTCTCTTTACAGCTGATAAAAAGAATTGTGAAAAGTAAACATGCGGAAAAGTACTTTGCCATAACCAGATTTTTTCCCAAAGATAACCGCTTTTGTTTAAAACAAGGACTGTAAAGTAAAATGGATAATGAAGCGTTTTTTTTTGAAACGATAGCTCTATCTAGAAATAACGTGGAGATTTCATTGCTTTTAGCCCACAATCAAACAACTCATAGATTAGAATTTATCTTTAGATGAGCGGTTTATTTCTATCGATTAGGATAAACAAGCGGTCTGTGATGGGTTGTAAGAAAAAGCGATGAAGGGTAATTACATGGATAATAGTGTAACACTATTTTGGTACAAATAAATTGTTTAATTTTGAGATGTATAAACAATAGGAAATGAGTGCTAAAAAAGGAAAAGTTCAAGAAGCGATAGACGAAAAATTGTTAGAAGAAAGAAAAGTCTTCTTATGGGGCATGGTAGATGATGATTCTGCCAAGCACGTAATTGATCGTTTGTTGTATTTAGATATGCAGAATAATGAAGAAATACAGTTATACATCAATAGTCCAGGGGGGTATGTTACTTCTGGTTTTGCAATGTATGATATCATAAAATCGCTAAAAAGCCCTGTGTCTACAATTTGTACAGGTCTTGCAGCTTCTATGGGGTCTATTTTACTTTCTGTGGGGAAAAAAGGCAGAAGATTTATTCAGCCGCATGCACAGGTTATGATTCACCAGCCTAGTGGTGGTGCAAGGGGTCAGGCATCAAATATTGAAATTCAAGCTAAAGAAATAATTAAGACCAAAGAATTGAGCGCCCGTATTTTGGCGGATAATTGTGGTCAAGATTATGAAAAAGTGTTGAAGGATTTTGATAGAGATTATTGGATGAATGCCGAAGAATCTATTGCATATGGAATCGTAGACGGGGTATTGGAGTAAAAACGCTATTCCACTTTGATGAATAAAAAAGACCTTCGTAATTAGAAATTATGAAGGTCTTTTTTTTGGATATATATAGACGCTCTCGCGGAATTTTCATTATAAATACGAATTATTAGAAGCTTCGGGATGTTTAGTAATAGTTAAAAAAGTACTAAAACTCTTAATGTTGATTCAGGCTTTAAATTCTAATATGACCCTTCTTAAATTGTGTTCTATTTTCGCAATGGATAATTAATAGGGTAAGACGTTTCTGTTGCCTATTGTAACCTATTTAGAGACTGTTATAGAATTTAGTACATTTACAGCTTTACGATTTTCTCATCATCTTAAATTAATATGAAACAAACCTCCAAGAACATTGCCATTATTGGTTCAGGCCTTGTCGGCTCATTATTGGCCATTTATCTCAAAAAAATGGGCCATACCATTACTGTTTTTGATAGAAGACCGGATATTAGGAATATAAAATTCTCTGGTCGTTCTATAAACCTGGCAATGAGTAATAGAGGTTGGCAGTCTTTGGCCGAAGTTGGTATAGAAGAAGAAATTAAGAAAATTGCTATTCCTTTAGATAAACGTGCTATGCACGTGATAGACAAACCTATCTATTTTCAGAAGTACGGGAAAGAAGGAGAGGCTATTTGGTCTATTTCCAGAGGCGTACTGAACAAAAAAATGATAGATCTGGCGGAAGAGGCCGGTGTGGAGTTTCGTTTTAACGAGAAAGTCTGGGACGTGGATCTGCCTGAAGCTGCATTGTATACTGGAGAGACCGAGAAAGACGAGTGGAAAGAATACAATTACGATATAGTTTTTGGTTGTGATGGAGCATTTTCACGTGTACGGCACAAAATGCAACGCCGTAGCCGGTTTGATTATTCACAAGATTTTATAGATGTAGGATATAAGGAGCTTTCAATTCCTGCCAATGAAGATGGCACCCATAAATTAGATAAACACTCGTTTCATATTTGGCCTAGAGGTAAATTTATGCTAATTGCCATGCCCAATATAGACGGTAGTTTTACATGTACTTTGTTTATGCCATTTGAGGGAGAGGTGTCTTTTGATAGTCTTAAAACCAAAGAACAGGCTAAATCTTTCTTTAAAACCTATTTTCCTAACGTTAGAAAGGAGATTGAAAACTTAACTCAGGATTTCTTCAACAACCCTACAAGCGCCATGGTAACGATGAAGTGCTACCCGTGGACCTATTGGGATAAAGTAGCCCTTGTAGGTGATTCTGCCCATGCCATAGTGCCTTTTTATGGACAAGGTATGAATGCCGGCTTTGAGGATATTTTTGTTTTAAAGCAAAAAATCAAAAAGTACGGTGATGATTGGGGAGCTGTTTTTAGCGAATATCAAGAAGAGCGTAAACCCAATGCAGATGCTATTGCAGAATTAAGCTACCGAAATTTTGTTGAAATGAGCAGTAAAACGGCAGATCCCAAGTTTTTGCTACAGAAAAAAATTGAAAAGCATTTTGCAAGTTTACATCCAGACAGGTGGATTCCGGCGTATTCCAGGGTTACGTTTTCCAATAGACCTTATGCGGAGGCGCTTGCTCTTGGTGATGAGCAGGAAAAGATTATGCAAGAGGTGATGAACATGCCCAATATTGAAGAGAAATGGGATAGTAAGGAGGTAGAACAGAAAATTCTAAGTTTAATCTAACGTTCTCCATTTCGTTTTTCTGCTTGGCGCATTGGCATACCATCTATTTTAGTGAATATGGTCTCTGGCGTCACCGGATAAGCTTCCTTTGCCTTAATGCCGCCATCTTTTCCAATTAATAGAACACCGTCAAAATCAGAAGTTAGGTTCAACTGATTGTAGGTTACTTCTGCATTCAAATCTAAATCATTTCCATTCGGGTTATTGATGCTTTCAGGGTTGAGGATAAAAAGTAGAAGGTCTCTTTCGCTAAGGTCCTGTTGTTCTTCCGTAAATGCGTTCAGGTTTGTTTTGAGTGCTTGGTTATCTGAGTTTTGGGTAACAAAGATTAAGAGTCTATTCTTCCACTTGTAGTCCTCTAAGCCTTGTCCTACCATTTGCGATGATGTAATATATAGCAAAGTGAATATAAAATGTTTTAAGAATCGCATGAACTATAGTTTTCAATTCTTAAGATACTAAAAAAGCCATCCGCTTAAAAGTGGATGGCTCTAATTTATTTGGTAAACGGGTTGTTACATTTTTGTAAACATTTTACCCATTTTTTCTTGCTCTTCTTCAGCTAGAACTGGATCAACCAAAATTCTACCACTGTGCTCATCAGTAATGATTTTTTTACGAGAGGCAATTTCAACCTGTACCTGTGGTGGAATAGTAAAGAAAGAACCACCTGAGGCACCTCTTTCAATTGGCACTACTGCCAAACCATTCTTAACATTGTTGCGGATACGGGTATAGGCCTTAACTAGGCGCTCCTCTATCTCACTTTGGTATTTTTCAGACTGCTCAATAAGTGCTTTTTCCTCTTTTTCGGTCTCGGCCAAAATAGCGTCAAGTTCACTTTTCTTATGCTTCAAATGCGACTCACGCTCAGACAAGCGCTCTTTCGTATCGGAAATAACAGATTTTTTCTGCTCTATTTGAGCTTTAAACTCTTTAATGTTCTTATCGGCCAATTGAATTTCTAGTTCTTGAAATTCAAGTTCTTTGCTAATAGAGTTGAACTCTCTGCTGTTCCGAACATTTTTTTGTTGTTCCGTATATTTCTTAATGAGTGCTTTAGCCTCATCTATAAGATTCTTTTTAGCACCAATCTCAAAATTGATAGTCTCAACATCTGTTTTTAACTTGTCCAATCTGGTTTTAAGACCAAGAACGTCATCTTCTAAATCTTCTACTTCTAAAGGAAGTTCGCCACGTACATTACGTATTTCATCTACTCTTGAATCAATCAATTGCAAGTCGTACAATGCCCTTAACTTTTCCTCTACCGTTGCTTCTGATTTTTTTGCCATATATTTTATAAATACTTGATGGGATTGGTTTTACTTTCCGATAAACGGATTGCAAAATTAGGGATTTTTTTTGTAAGATAGTCAACTAAAAGGTTTTTTGTAAACTGCTCGCTTTCATAGTGTCCGATATCTGCAATTATCATTTTGCCTTCTGCTTTGTAAAATTCATGGTATTTTATGTCTGCTGTGACCAAAATATCGGCTCCTGAGGCTTTTGCAACTCCTATTGCAAAGGCACCACTTCCACCCAAAACAGCTACTTTTTGAACCTTTTTATCCAATAGTTGCGAATGGCGTATGCCCTCAGCTCCCATTTTTAGTTTAATATCTTCTAAAAAAGAGATGTCATCAACTGGTTTTTCAAGGTTTCCGATCATTCCCATACCAATATTTTGATTGGTATTTTCTAAAGTAATGACCTCATAAGCTACTTCTTCATAAGGATGGGAGGTAAAAAGAGCTTTCATAACTCTTGCCTGGTGAATTTTTGAAAAAGTGACATTTAATTGAGCCTCCTCCTCATAATGTGTTTTTCCGATTTCCCCTATTGTAGGATTTGCATTTTCTTCAGCCTTATAGCTACCTGTTCCTTTGGAGCTAAAGCTGCAATTGCTATAATTGCCAATATTTCCCGCTCCAGCATTAAAAAGTGCTTCCCTAAGGGTTTCAGCATCCTTTACAGGTACGTATGTAGTTAACTTTTTGATTGTTTCTTTCTGGGGAATTAATATTTGCGGATTTTTTATTCCTAGAACTTCGCAGATTTTAGCATTCACGCCTTGTGGTACATTATCTAAAGCAGTATGCATGCTATAAATAGCGATATCATTTTTTATAGCTTTTATAACCACTCTTTCTACATAAGATTTTCCGGTCAATTTTTTTAACCCTCCAAAAATAATGGGATGAAAGCTAACAATAAGATTGCATTTATGCTCTATAGCCTCATCTACAACATTCTCCAAGGTATCTAAAGTTACGAGTATTCCTGAAACCTTTGTAGCACTGTTGCCTACTAATAACCCTACATTGTCAAAACTTTCGGCATAGGGTAAAGGGGCTAAATCTTCTATTATATCTGTAACTTCTTTTACGGTCATAGGTATTTTTATGAGGTCTAAAGATAAAATATTATAATTTCGCCTTTGTGCAAGTACTCAGAAAAATATTATTTCCGGTTTCATTGGTTTACGCTTTGGTGGTTTACATTAGGAATTACTTCTATGATAAGGGAGTTTTAAGTTCCAAAAGCTTTAAAACGCCTACGATATGTATAGGAAACTTGAGTGCAGGCGGTACCGGTAAGACGCCCATGGTAGAGTTGTTGGTAGCTATGTTAAAAGAGACTTCAAAAATTGCCGTATTAAGTAGAGGTTATCGTAGAAAATCTAAAGGTTTTGTTCTTGCGGACGAAAATGCTACCGTAGGATCCCTTGGAGATGAACCCTTTCAGATATTTTCCAAGTATCCGGATATTACGTTGGCGGTAGATGCGGATAGAAGAAATGGAATAACAATTCTTGAGGAGCGTGTAAAACCAGAATTAATTTTATTGGATGATGCGTATCAGCATAGAAAAGTGAAGTGCGACTTTTCTATTCTCTTAACTTCTTTTGGTGACCTGTATGTTGATGATTGGTATTTGCCAACAGGAAACTTAAGGGATAGTAAAAAAGAAGCGGGTAGGGCACAGGTTATTGTTGTGACTAAATGCCCAAAAAACCTAAGTGATCAAGTAAAGGAGACGATAACTTTAAAGCTAAATCCAGAGTCTTACCAACAAGTATTGTTCTCTTACTTGGCTTATGATGATACTTTGAAGACAATTGATGCTTCAGTATCATTGGAAGGTTTAAAGTCGAAAGAAGTTACCCTTGTGACGGGTATTGCTAATCCCAAACCATTGGTGGAATATTTAAAATCTGAAGGGTTAAAGTTTGAGCATCTAAAGTTTAAAGACCATCATGATTTTAGTGAGACGGAATTAACCCAATTGAGACAAAGGAAATGTATTCTAACTACAGAAAAAGACTTTGTACGGCTTAAAAATAAGGTTGATAATCTTTATTTTATTCCCGTACAACATCGGTTTTTGGATGAGGGTGAAACGGTATTAAAGCGTACGCTAGAAGAGTTTATGAAGTAGTGTTCTTAAGTTCTTTCTTATTGAATATATTCTCGCCTATTTTTTGATAGAACACCTCTGGTTTAAAGGGTTTGGTAATGACATCATTACAGCCTGCGGCATAGAAGCTCTCTAGACTATCGTCTAAAGAAATAGCCGTAAGCGCAATAATAGGGGTGACAATATCAAACTTCCGAATTTCAATCGTAGCTTCTTCACCTCCAATACCTGGCATATGAATATCCATTAAAATAGCATCGTAATAGTTCTCGCGAGCCATGTCAATTGCTTCACCACCATTATTGGCAATGTCGCTCGTAATCTCTTTTTTAGTCAGCATTTTCTTGGTGATGACCTGATTTATCTTGTTGTCTTCAACAATTAATATGTTCAAATCTTTAAAGTTGAAATCCTCTGGTGTTACTTCAAACGGAATATCATCAACAAGGCTATCCTTACCTTTCATTTCCAATTCAAAGAAAAATGAACTTCCAACTCCTAATGCACTTTCTAATTCTATTTTACTTTCAAAAAGCCCAAGTAAACTTTTTACAATGGTAAGGCCAAGTCCGGTACCACCGTACTCTCTATTTATTTGTATTGAACCTTGTTCAAAACCGTCAAAAATGTTCTGTTGTTGTTCTTTGGCAATTCCTATACCGTTGTCTTTTACCTCAAAATATAGGGTAAAATTATCATCAACTTTTTTAATGACCTTGGCAATAACCTTCACTTCTCCCCCTTTGGTGAATTTTAAGGCGTTACCGACCAAATTCAAGAAAATCTGGGAGAGCTTTAATGGATCGCTCATTAAGTGATATGGAATATTTTTGTCGTATTCCAAAGTTAATTTGGTCTTGTTGCTTTGTGCGCTTTGTTTTAATGAGTCAATAACTTCTTGCAGTACTTTTTTCAAGTTGAACTCCACGTTAAGGGGTTCTAGTTTGTCCGCATCAATTTTGTTGATCTGTAGAATATCATTTATAAAATTCAACAGGTAATCTCCGGAGAATTTTAGGGCCTTAAGGTGTTCTTTTTGTCCTTTGCTAGGGTTTTCCTCCAGCAATAGATGCGTAAGTCCCGTAACGGCGTAGAGTGGTGTTCTAAGCTCGTGGCTTACAGTAGACAAGAAGTTGGTTTTGGCTTCCATGGCACTTACTGCGGCGTCTCTTGCAGCTTTCAGTTCGTTGTTTTTGGTCTGTAACAGATCATTGGTCTTTAACTTGATCTGATTGTTCCTAAATAGGGAAACAGCCAAAAGTGTTATAATCGTCAATAGGGCAGAGGTAAGTATGGCCGTAATATCAGATTTGTTCTTAGACTCGTTCAGTTCTTCAATTTTTTGTTCTTGGCGCTTTATCTCATCGCTCATAAAATCAAACTGAATTTTCTCGGCAGTTTTAGCCTCGGTCTTCATTTTTGCAATGTTAAAAAGCGAGTCTCGTATATGTAATAGGTTCCGGTTATTGGTTAATGCCTTATCATATTCTCCCAGTCTTTCATATATTATGGTAAGCATTTCATTGGCCTCCCATATTTCTTTAAAAAACTTATTCCTTTTGGCTAGTTTAAAGGCCTGCTCACCGTTTTCTGCACTTTCCTCTAATTTTTCTGTCTCTAGATCCAGTTGGGCCAGACCTAAATAAGCCTTGGTGGCTAGATAATCACTTTCGTATATATCAGTATTGATTATTAGTGAGTTAAAGTTCTTGGCGGCACTATCATACTTTTGCAATTTGAGGAAAATATTGCCTTCCGCCAGTAAAATATTGTTGAAAAAATTACGATCGTTATTTAGCTGTTTGGCCTCATTTAGCATAAATATGGCCTGAAAATTTTTATCGTCATGAAAAAGTAGAATGGCTTCAATATACTTTTGCATGGCGTTGCCATAAGGGTATTCTATATCCTTTAATAAAGCTTTGGCCCTGTCCCAATAAAAATAGGTGGTTTCTTCTTTTTTAAGTTTAAGGTAAACCAAGGCAAATTTATGATAGCAATCTATAAGGGCTTTTACATCTTCGTTTTCCTCTGCTACTTTTGCTGCTTTTTCTAAGGCTTCAAGAGCTAAATCTGTTTGATCTCTATTGCGATACGCCCGTGCTTCTTCAAAATAAATGCGTACATCATTGTTTTTAACGATAAGACTGTCTTGGGCCATTCCGTTTTGGGTGACCCAAATCAATACGAAAATCGATAGTATCTTTTTTAAGTCGATATGTAGAAAATCAAGATTCAAACGTAATTATTTCGTTTCAAAACTAAAATTAGGTCAATTAATCTGCTGCTATAACCTGTTTCGTTATCATACCAGCCGATTATCTTCACCATTTTACCGATAACCGAAGTCATCATAGAATCAAACGTACAAGAGTAATAACTATTGTTTATGTCAATGGATACTATAGGGTCTTCCGTGTATAAAAGTATGTTTTTGAGCTCTTTATCGGATTTTTCCTTAAAAATAGTGTTTATTTGGTCTATAGATGTTTCGCTCTTAACATTAAAAGTAATATCTGTTAAAGACCCATTAGGTACTGGAACTCGAATTCCGCAACCACCGATTACATCTGCCAGATGAGGAAAAATTTTGGTAAGCGCTTTTGCTGCCCCTGTAGTGGTAGGGACAATGGACTGTGATGCCGCTCGTGCCCTTCTTAAATCATGATGAGGTTGGTCATGCAAACTCTGATCGGAGGTGTATGAGTGTATGGTAGTAATGTAGGCCTGCTCAATACCGCAGAGCTCATCAATTACTTTGATCATGGGAGCTGCGTTATTTGTAGTGCAAGATGCATTTGAAATAATATTGTCATCTGCATGTAACGAAGTTTCGTTAATACCCAGAACAATCATTTTTATATCATCTTCTACGGGTGGTGCAGATAAGATTACTTTTTTGGCACCGTTTGTCAGATGAGGCTCAAGGCTTTCCTTTGTTTTGAATTTCCCAGAACATTCCACAACAATATCTACATCATAATCAGACCACTTTATGTCAGTTGGTGTCTTATGATTGGTTAAAGGTATTGCCTTGTCGTCAACAAGAATCGTATTTTCTTTAAAAGAAACAGGATGGTGGAAAACCCCATGAATACTATCATACTTTAATAAGTGCGATAGTGTTCTGGCATCTGCCAAATCGTTTATAGCAACTACATTTAGGTTGGGGTAAGCATCTAACAGCCTAAAGAGCGTTCGACCTATTCGGCCAAATCCGTTAATGCCTATATTGGTCTTCTTCATAGGGAAATTAGGGGCTAAAGGATAAAGCTATCCCAAGCTATTTTTCATTGTTGGGTAAAATTGTATTTGTCAATTTTAGTGAATGTGCTTGTGTGCTTTATAGGAAGATCGTACCAAAGCGCCACTTTCTACATGTCTAAAGCCCATTTCTAGACCTATTTCTTCATATTTTTTGAATTGCTCCGGAAGAATAAATTCTTTTACAGGCAAGTGTTTTTTAGAGGGTTGAAGATATTGTCCTATAGTAACAACATCAACATTGGCATCTCGTAAATCCTGCATGGTTTCAATAACTTCTTCTTCTAACTCACCTAAACCAAGCATGATTCCAGATTTCGTACGGTTTACGCCATTAGCACGTAAATAACGGAGCACCTCAAGGCTACGCTCATATTTGGCTTGTATCCGTACTTCACGAGTAAGTCTTTTAACGGTTTCCATGTTATGGGAAACAACCTCGGGACCTACTTCTATAATACGGTCTAAATGCCTTTCTATGCCTTGAAAATCAGGAATAAGAGTTTCAAGGGTGGTCGTTGGGTTCATTCTACGAATAGCCTTTACGGTCTCTGCCCAAATAATAGACCCCATATCTTTTAAGTCGTCTCTATCTACTGAAGTAATAACAGCATGTTTAATGCCCATAATTTTAATGGAACGAGCCACTTTTTCAGGTTCGGCCCAATCTACCGTATCCGGTCTGCCGGTCTGAACACCACAAAAACCACAAGAACGGGTACATACATTACCTAAAATCATAAATGTAGCAGTACCTTCTCCCCAGCATTCGCCCATATTAGGGCAACTACCCGAGGTACAAATAGTGTGAAGGTCATATTTATCTACCAATCCTCTAAGTTGAGTATATTTTTTGCCTGTAGGAAGTTTAACTCTAAGCCATTTTGGCTTTCCCTTTGGAGGGATAACGTTGCCTATAGTATCTGTGCTCATAATTGATGCAATTTTATACAAATATACAATTTAGCTGTGCAGCACCGCTGTTATTGGGCTGTTTTTGCTTTTGCTTGAACTGTAATTCTTTGGAAATTAATATTATAGCTGTTTTAAGCTGAAAGTAATATTTCTTTCAGGGTTAAATGGGTTGGAGATTGATTAGGAAAATTACTTTTTCCGGATAACTTCTGCCAAAAGTTTTTTAGCTCTTAACAGCTTTACTTTTACATTGTTAATGGGTTCGTTAAGTTCCTTTGCTATATCTGCATAGCTTAATTCTTTGAAATAACGAAGGTTGATGACTTCCTGGTAGTGCGGTTTTAGCTTTTTTATATGCATTAAAAGACTGGCCAGGTTCTGTTCTCTAATCAACTGGTCCTCGGCAGATGGAGCATCATCAAGAACTTTTTTTACCGCATCTTGGTTTCCGCTGGTTTCAAGGCTTTTTTTGCGTTTACGAATCAGATCAACGTGAATGTTCTTTGAAATGGTAATTAACCAGGTCTTGAACTCATAGTCTTTATTATAGGTACCGAGTTTGTCAAAGGCCTTTGAAAAGGTCTGAACGGTAATGTCCTCTGCATCGTTCTCATTTTCGGTACGTTTTAGTTGAAAACCGTAAACTCCGTTCCAATAGGTGTCTAAAAGTGTGCTGTAGGCTATTTGGCTTCCTTTGAGGGCTTTTTGTATGGTAATTTGGATGTTGTCATCGGCTTTTGCCAAAAGAAGATAGTTTGAAAAATGAGAATTTAAATTGAGTTATGAAGGTTTAGATTATGCTTCATTTCTGCACTCTTGCTCGCTTGGTAGCTTACCGCACATTCCGCAGGCTTCACCACTTTGGTTTAAAAATGGACTTTGGCTAGCGCAAGTACCCGCAAATTTCCCGTCTTTTTTCGCCCAGATTTTAATGGCTATTCCTGCAAATCCCAATGCTAATAACCCGATGGTCAATAAAATGAGTTTCATAAAGATTATTTTGGGACAAAGATATAAAATTAAGCCCCGAAATGGAAGTTTCGAGGCTTAATGATATATTAAATAAACAATTGCTTAGTATGCAATGTTCGCTACTATATTTTCTACGGTAGGGCTTTGGTTGCCTCCTTGTGGTTCTATGGTAATATAACTAACGGCATCTTCTGCGTAGGGCAATGCCAATAATTTTTCTTGACTGCTAGCTTCTTTTATGATACCTAAATTCACCATTTCTCCGTTTACCTCTGTCCACATCTGGTAACATTGGTCTTTTGGCAAATGCGGAAGCTTGCTTACATTAATATAAGAAAGTCTCTTTACCGGATTTATGTAGGCCACGGCTTTAAGCTCTTTTGCTTTTTTGTTTCCTTTTACGGTATACTTTTTTGTTTCCGGGTTTTGTAGAACAATAAACTGGTTTCTAACATCTTCCAACTGGGCACGCATAGTTTCTTCCAAATCGTCAATTTTGTTATTGACAATAGAGTTCTCTTCTTCCAGACTTTGGTTTTTGTCCCAGAAGAAATAGGATGCACCTGCAGAAACCAATACGGCAAAACTGGCCGCAACCGCCATGCGGTAGAAATTTCTTTTAAAGTTGGACTCTTTATTAATACTGTTAAGAATTCTTTCTTTAAGTGCTTCCGGTGCTTTAACGGCATGCAATTTTGCATACGTTTCTAAATTGTCTTGTAGCTCATTGTAGGTTTCACGAACTTCTGGGTACATAGACAAATAGCGTTCTACTTGTAGTGCTTCCTCAGTTGTAGTAGTACCTAAAAGATAGCTTTCCAATAAATCGGAATCTAGGAATAATTTTATTTTTTCTTTCATGGTATTAGGATATCAGGTTTAATGATAACACCAACAGTAATGTAGGGCCGTAAATTTTCTTGAGTTCCCTGAGCCCGATTTTTAATCTAGATTTGATAGTTCCCAGCGGAATATTAAGCTCATCGCTAGCTTCCTGTTGCGTCATACCCTCAAAAAATAAGGCATCTAACACAATTTGGTATTTGGTCTCTATCTTGTCTAAATTTTCACGGACGTCCATAAACTCTGGTCTTGTACTGTTGACGCCTAAATTATATACGTCAGAAACATCAATTTGGATTTCCTTATCACTTTTTGTATTAACGCTTCTTAATTTATCTATTGCCGTATTACGTGTTATACGAAATAACCACGTAAAAAGTTTAGCCTTAGATGAATCATAAGAATCGGATTTTTTCCAAATCTTTATAAAACTTTCCTGTAAGACATCCTGTGCTAATTCTTCATTTCGAACTACCTTGTTGGCAACCCCCAAAAGTGTGTCTCCATAATGCTCATACAAAAGTGAAATAGCTTTTTCATCTCTTTCTTGAAGCAGTTCTACAATGTGTTTTTCAAGTAGTGTACTCATATTTTAGTGTCGGTGCAAAAAAAATGGATGTTTGGGCATCCAATTTAATCGATAGAACCGTATATGTTTAAACGCTAATTTATAAAATGATTTTTATATAGGCGTTTTCAAAATATTAATAATATAAATGTGCACTTGGTAACTGCACATTTAATTTTTGGTTAGTTTGGTTTGGTATAGCCCCCAAGATTTTTCTTTGGGGGTTATTTATTTTATGATGTTTACCTCCGGTGATATATTAATACCGAATTTCTTATCTACTTCCTCAATTATTCTATAGGCTAAATTTAACATTTCTTCACCTGTAGCATTACCGTGGTTGACAAGAACCAACGCCTGATTTTTATGAATACCGGCGTCACCGAATCTTTTACCTTTAAAACCACATTGTTCAATTAGCCAGCCTGCTGGTATTTTATAGCTTTCATCCGTAATTTTATAGGATGGAGCTTCAGGATGGAGTGTAATGAACCGGGTGTAATCTTCTAGGCTAATTATCGGATTTTTGAAAAAACTCCCGCTATTGCCCAAAACTGCGGGGTCTGGCAATTTACTTTGCCTAATTGCTATTACAGCATTTGAAATATCTTTTATAGTAGGGTCTAAAATGCCCATTTTTTCCAATTCAGCGTCAATAGCACCGTAAGAGGTGTTTTTCTTATGGTTCTTTTTCGACAGTTGTATGATTACCGAAGTGATAATGTATTTTCCTTTTCCTTCGTTCTTAAAAAAAGAATCACGATAGCCAAACTGACAGTCTTCTTTAGAAAAAGTCTTTAGGGTTTGAGTTTCAATATGCATTGCTTCGCAAGAAACAAAATTATCCTTTAGTTCAACACCGTAAGCGCCAATGTTTTGAATTGGGGCCGTACCAGTGTTACCAGGAATAAGAGACATATTTTCTAATCCACCATAATTTTGGTCTAGCGTCCATAGTACCATTTGGTGCCAATTTTCGCCGGCCATAACCTTTAAAAGTACATTGTCGTCACTCTCTTCAAGAACTTCTTTTCCTTTTAAGTTGATGTGTAAAACCAATGCATCAACATTGTTAGTGGTAATCAACATATTACTTCCCCCGCTAAGAACAAATTTGTTGGGGTAATCGTTAAGTTGAAGAGCTTCTTTTAAGTCTTCCAGGCTATTGATTTCAACAAAGAATCTAGCTTTGGCATCTATTCCAAAGGTATTATAGGGCTTAAGGGATATATCTTTTTTTACCTCCATTAAGCTATATAACTTTTTAGCGCCTCCTTTAGTATGTGAACAGCTCTCTTTAAGTTGCCTTTATCAAGAACATAGGCAATTCTTATTTGGTTCTTACCATGTCCTTCTGAAGCATAAAATCCTGCAGCAGGTGCAACCATTACGGTTTCATTGTTCAGTCTAAAATCTTCTAGCAGCCACTGAGCAAAATCATCTGCATCTGTTATGGGTAATTCCGCAATGCAATAAAAAGCACCTTGAGGCTTACCTATTTTAATGCCTTCAATTTTCTCCAATTCTTCAATTAGAAGGTTTCTACGGCCTACATACTCTTCTTTGACATCGTCAAAATAACTTTGTGGAGTTTCCAAAGCGGCCTCACTGGCTATTTGAGCATATGTTGGTGGCGATAATCTTGCTTGTGCAAATTTTATGGCTGTTTTAATAATGTCTTGGTTCTTGGTGACCAAACAACCTATTCGAGCCCCGCACATGCTATATCTTTTGCTAACGGAGTCTACGATAATGGCATGTTCTTCCAACCCTTCTTCCTGTAAAATAGAGTAGTGCTCTTTTCCGTCATAAGTAAATTCACGGTATACTTCATCCGCAATTAAGAACAGATCATGTTTTTTAACGATGGCCGCTAGTTTCTTTATTTCCTCACGGGTATATAAGTATCCCGTAGGATTTCCCGGATTACAAATAAGAATAGCCTTTGTTTTAGGTGTAATCAGTTTTTCGAACTCTTCAATGGCTGGAAGGGCAAAATTAGAATCGATATTGGATATTACCGGAACAACCTTTACCCCTGTAGCGGTAGCAAATCCGTTGTAATTGGCATAAAAAGGCTCGGGAATGATTATTTCATCGCCATTATCCGCGATACTGCCCATGGTGAAAGCTAAAGCTTCGGAGCCACCTGTGGTCACTATAATATCTTGTGCAGTTACGTGAATATCATTCTTAGCGTAATAGGCAGCAAGCTTTTCACGGTATTCTTCTGAACCTTCGGTACGGCTATAGGCAATAACGTCCAAGGTGTTGTTTTTTACTGCATCCAGCGCTACTTGTGGAGTCTTTATGTCTGGTTGACCAATATTTAGATGTATTACTTTAACCCCTTTTTTCTTCGCTTCTTCTGCGTAAGGAACTAGTTTTCTAATTGGTGATGAGGGCATTGAAAGCCCTTTTTGAGATACTTTTGGCATATAAGTACAATTTTGCTGCAAAAATGAGGAAACCAAATGACAAAACCATACGCCTTGGGAATTCGTTTATTGGTCTTTTGTTAAAAAACAAGTGGTGTATGTGAAAAAATCGTAAATTATAGAAGGAAATATGAAAAAAGTTGAACTGCCTTCGTCCACATATCATATTCTTTCTAATGCTGCTTTCTTTTTCGGTAACAGGGCAGGGCTTTAATTTGCCCGAAGGCCAAAAATCCGAAAAGGTAAAATTTCAGCTTATAAACAACCTCATTATAGTGCCTATTGAAGTGAATGGTACGGAACTTTCTTTTTTATTGGACTCCGGAGTAAGTTCTCCCATATTGTTCAATATCTCCGAAACGGATTCGGTTCAAATAAACCATGTTTCTGAAATTACCATTAAAGGTTTTGGCGATAATGAACCAATTAAGGCCTTGGCTTCAAAAGGGAATCAATTTCGTCTGAAAAATATCGTGAACGAGAATCAGAAATTATTCGTCGTGATGGATAAGAGTATCAATTTTTCTACTTCTTTGGGAATCCCTGTACATGGTATTATTGGCTATGATATTTTTAGGGATTTTGTGGTAGATATCAACTATACCAAAAAGAGTATCCGTTTTCGTGACCCGGAGACGTATGTATATAGGGAAAACAAAAGCAATGAAGTCCTGCCTTTGTCCATTAGGGCTAAAAAAGCGTATTTGAATACGGGACTCTATTTGAATGATGGAAAGGAGGTTTCTGCAAGATTACTTCTGGATACGGGCAGCAGTGATGCACTTTGGCTCTTTGAGAGTGATTCGGTTCAGGTACCGGATAAACATTATGATGATTTTCTGGGGAAGGGCCTTAACGGAAATATTTACGGTAAAAGAACTAAGGTAAATGGTTTAAAAATAGGTCGTTTTATGTTGAATGATGCTAAAGCAGCTTTTCCCGATAAGGATTCTTTTCGAGAACTTACAAATTTGGTGAATCGTAACGGTAGTTTAGGTGGCTCGGTTTTAAAAAGGTTCCGCGTTGTGTTCGATTATCAAAGAAACCGTATTATACTTCGTAAGAATTCTAATTTCAATAGACCTTTTAAATACAACTTGTCCGGATTGGATTTGCAGCATGCAGGCATTCGCTATATAGCAGAAAGTATTAGTGACGGGCGAGGAGTAGTGTATGCGGATAAACGTGAATTTGGTAATGTGCAACTACTTTTTGAAAATCAGACCCGATTAAGTGTTGCTCCGGAAATTATTGTTTCTTCTATTCGTGCAGGTAGTCCGGCGCATGAGGCCGGTTTGCAAGAAGGAGATGTTATTTTGGCGGTAAACGGAAAAAGTGTTCACCGGTACAAACTTCAAGATATTTTAGAGATGATCAATGAAAAAGAGGGCAAGCGTATTAAGCTATTAATTGAGCGTTATAATTCCGATTTGCTATTCACTTTTGTACTCAAAAATATGCTTAAATAAAAAAGACCCGATCTTGCGATCAGGTCTTTTATTCAATTTTTAAGATAAGATGAGTTTATTTGCCTTCAGAAGCTTTAACCTCACCTTTAATTTTTAGCACCTTTGTTGGTGTGTCGGCATTAGAAATTACTGTAATGGCCTTTCTAATCGGACCAACACGGTTGGTGTCATATTTTACTTGAATTTCACCTGTTTTTCCTGGTAAAATTGGATCTTCTGGTTTTTTAGGTATGGTACAACCACAGCTAGAGCTTACCTTGCTAATAATCAATGGAGCTTGACCAGTATTCGTAAATTCAAAAACACGAACACCATCGGCCCCTTTTTGAATCTCGCCGTAATCAACGGTTTCAGATTTGAATTCAATTTTAGCGGCCTTATCCTGTGCGGTAAGGGTTAATCCCATTAGGCCAACAAATAATACGAGTACTATTTTTTTCATTTTATTAAATTTAGGGAATCTCAAAAATAAATCTTTTCAGATGAACCTCCAAAATTCTTTTGTTATCTGTTAACGTTACTTATTTTTGTTTCGTATTTGAAACAAGGCAAAATTGCCATAATTTATTAATAACGCAACTTCTTATTTCGGTCTTTATTGTTATGACCGACATTCCTTAGTCAAAAACCGTTCCAAAAATATGGATATCCCTTCTAAATATGACTCCTTAAAAGCTGAAAATCATTGGTATGATTACTGGATGGAGCATGATTATTTTTCATCTACTCCAGATGAGAGAGAGCCTTACACTATTGTAATTCCTCCGCCAAACGTAACAGGAGTACTTCATATGGGGCACATGCTTAACAATACTATTCAAGATGTATTGATAAGACGTGCGCGCTTAATGGGTAAAAACGCGTGCTGGGTACCAGGTATGGACCACGCTTCAATTGCTACAGAGGCTAAAGTTGTAGCCAAGTTGAAATCAGAAGGTATAGATAAAGCCGATCTGAGCCGTGAAGAATTTTTAAAGCACGCTTGGGATTGGACAGATGAATACGGCGGTGTAATTCTTGAGCAGCTTAAGAAATTAGGTGCTTCATGTGATTGGCAACGTACAAAATTCACTATGGATGACGACATGTATAAGTCGGTCATTAAAGTATTTGTTGATTTATTTAATAAAGGATTGATCTATAGAGGGTACCGTATGGTAAACTGGGACCCGGAGGCGCAGACCACACTTTCTGATGAAGAGGTGATTTATGAGGAAAAACAAGGACTTTTGTACTACCTCTCATATCCTATTGAAGGTTCTGATGAGCGTGTAACCATTGCTACTACGAGGCCAGAGACCATTTTAGGGGATACGGCAGTATGTATCAATCCTAATGATGAACGTTATCGTCATCTACAAGGAAAAAAGGTAGTTGTACCTATTTCCGGTAGGGTTGTACCAATTATTGAAGATGAATATGTTGATATTGAATTTGGTACCGGATGTTTAAAAATTACTCCTGCCCACGATATTAATGATAAAGCCTTAGGAGAAAAACACGGACTAGAAACCATAGATATTTTTAATGCGGATGCTACTTTTAATTCTTTTGGATTGCATTACGAAGGAAAAGACCGTTTTGTAGTTCGTAAGGAAATTACCAAAGAGCTGGAAGAAAAAGGATTTTTGGTAAAAAAGGAGAACTACGTTAATAAGGTGGGTACTTCTGAGCGGACCAAAGCTGTTATCGAACCACGTTTGAGCGATCAATGGTTCTTAAAAATGGAAGATTTGGTTAAACCGGCCATAGAATCTGTTCTTAAGACGGAAGAAGTAAAGTTCTTCCCCAAAAAGTTCGAGAATACCTATCGCCATTGGATGGAAAACATTCGGGATTGGAATATTTCTCGTCAATTATGGTGGGGACAACAGATTCCGGCCTTTTATTTTGGTGACGGACAAGAAGATTTTGTAGTTGCGGAAACTATTGAAGATGCCTTAAAACTAGCACAGGAAAAGTCAGGCAATGCCAATTTGACAGAAGCGGACCTAAAACAAGACGAGGATGCCCTGGATACTTGGTTTTCATCTTGGTTGTGGCCAATAAGTGTCTTTAACGGTATTTTAGAGCCGGATAATGATGAGGTTAACTACTATTACCCAACTAATGATTTGGTGACAGGTCCGGATATTATTTTCTTCTGGGTGGCTAGAATGATTATTTCCGGTTACGAATATCGAGATGAACGTCCTTTCCAAAATGTATATTTTACCGGATTGGTGCGTGATAAGCAACGTAGAAAAATGTCCAAGTCGCTAGGAAATTCACCAGATGCACTTAAGTTAATAGAAGATTACGGAGCAGATGGAGTTAGAGTAGGGCTTCTGTTAAGCTCAGCTGCGGGTAACGATTTGATGTTTGATGAAGATTTGTGTCAACAAGGTAAAAACTTCGCCAATAAAATATGGAACGGCTTCCGATTACTGAAAGGGTGGGAGATAGCAGATTTACCACAACCCGAAGCATCAAAATTGGGTATAGAGTGGTACAAAGCTAAATTCAATAAAACTTTGGTTGAAATTGAAGACCATTTTAGCAAATACCGTATTTCAGATGCTTTAATGGCTATTTATAAGTTGGTTTGGGATGATTATAGTTCATGGTTGTTGGAAATTATTAAGCCAGACTATCAGAAACCAATTGATAAGGCCACTTATGAAGCGGTTATCGATTTATTTGAACAAAACTTAAAGTTGTTACATCCGTTTATGCCGTTCTTAACTGAGGAGGTTTGGCAACACATAACAGAGCGTACTCCGGAAGAGGCTTTGGTAGTAGCAAAATGGCCTCAATTGGAAAAGGTGGACGATGCTCTTATAGAAAGTTTTGATATAGCAGCAGAAGTGGTGTCCGGTGTTCGGAACATTCGTAAAGAAAAGAACATACCTATGAAAGAAAGTTTAGAGCTTATGGTTCTAAATGAGGGTAAATTGGCCAAAACTTGGGATGTGGTTATAGAAAAACTGACCAATGTCTCCGAGATTTCATATGTTGATGCCACGGTTGATGGCGCTTTGTCCTTTCGTGTAAAAAGCAACGAATACTTTGTGCCGATAAGCGGAGCAATAGATGTTGAAGCGGAAATCAAAAAGATTGAAGAGGAGTTGAAGTACACCAAAGGCTTTTTAAAATCTGTACAGAAGAAACTTTCCAATGAGCGTTTTGTAAATAATGCTCCTGAAAAGGTAATTACAATAGAGCGTCAAAAGCAAGCAGATGCCGAGGCTAAAATTGAAACCTTAGAAAAAAGTTTAGCCAGTTTGGGATAAACTTTTTGTTAGTACAATAATTGCGGCCGGTTATTCTATTTCTAGAGTATCCGGCCGTTTTGTTTTGGGGCGATGAAATAGTTCCAAACAACTTTTTCACCAGTAATGCTGGATTAGTGGAGCAGGATAGAGCACCTATATTCAGGCTGTTGTACAGATGTTTCAACTAAAATTGCATCGCAATAAATGAATATATATTCACTTTAATTGCTATATTAGTCAGGTGAGAGTTAAAGATGACACTAAGATTAATACAATTTTTGAAGCGACTATTGAGTTGACTTCTGAAGTTGGGTTAAATAAACTTACCATGTCATCTATTGCCGAAAAGGCTCAATTGGCTTCCGGAACTTTGTATATATATTTTGATAGTAAAGAAGAACTATTAAATGAGCTGTACAAGCATTTGTTAGTTCGCGGTACACTTTCATTATTACCTTCTGTACAGCATCTTCCGTTGAAAAAACAATTTTGGATTATATGGTCTAACGTATTAAAATTCCGTGTGTCCAATAGCTCAGAGGTGGTTTTTATGCATCAATTCCGGTATTCATCTTATGTATCGGAAGAAACAAATGAACTTGATGAACAGTTTTTAAGCTATTTAAAAACGATGTTGAATAAAGGTAAAGAAGAGCTAATTGTAAAAAATATTGATAACCGTTTGATGATTTCATTGTTATATGGATACGCCAATACTTTTGCGAGACAATTGGTCAAGGATAAAATTGAGTTAACGGATAGTTTGATGGAGCAATCTTTTCGTGTGTGTTGGGATGCCATAAAATCATAAAATTTTAACGTTTATAAATGAACCTATATTCATTTATAAACGTATATTGTAATGTCTTATCAGTGTAACGACATGAAAAATTAGATTATAATAGCTCCATAGTCTTACTTGGATACTTATTTTTTGAGGATTGTCTAATCTGCTTAAGTCATTGGAGGCCCCATTTGTCATAATCCTACGTGTTCCCCCACTTTATGGCTTCGGGGTCCTTCTTTTTAGACTTCCCTCATAAATTTTGCTGCTTTTGGTGTAAAAATTAATTTTTCGCTTTATATTTATGTAAACCAGCATATTATGAAAAACATCCTATTTTGCATTGCTTTTTTCTCAGTCTTTTTCATGACTTCTCAAGAAACTAAGGTGGAGATTCTTTCTCCGGAAATTCAAATAAAAACAGCCGTTTTGCCAGCTCCGGAAGCAGATAAAGATGCTGCAATGGTCTATGGTTATGATAGCTCGGGAAGCTTGATGGTTCTCAGGGAAGGTTCCAATAATCTTGTTTGTATTGCAGATGATCCGTCAAAAGAGGGAATAAGTGTAGCTTGTTATTCAAAGTCGTTAGAGCCTTTTATGAAGCGAGGAAGAGAGCTTACGTTGGAAGGAAAAAATACAAAGGAGAAAAGAGAAATACAAGGCGCTGAGGTTGCAGCGGGTAAATGGCAAATGCCTATCGTTCCTAGTATGCTCTATATTTATTACGGAAGTGACGAGGCGTATGACAAGAAAACAGGTGAGTTGGGAGATGGTCAATATCGTTATGTTATTTATACACCCTTTGCTACTGTTGAGACTACCGGTTTACCATCAAAACCACATGAAAAGGGAATGCCTTGGTTAATGGATCCCGGAACTTTTCGAGCTCATATAATGGTTGGTCCTTTTAATTAAATTCGGCTCAATTAAAAAACTGTTCGTCTCTATTTATAGAGAAATATCAATACTAAATAAAAATTTAAAACTCACAAAGTGGAAAGTTATGCTCAGGCGCTTTTGTATGCAATTCCATTTTTTGTGGTGCTTTTGGCCATAGAAATAGGATATGGCTATTTTGTGAAAGATCAGAAGCATAAAGTGCTGGATTCGGTTTCAAGTATCAGCGCAGGTTTTACCAATATCATCAAAGATACTTTGGGTTTGGGTTTTATCTTGGTGACCTATCCTATTTTATTGGAGAATTTGGCCGTGTTTACATTAGAGAGTACTTGGCTTCTATGGATTGTGGCCTTTGTAGTCATAGATTTTGCAGGATATTGGAACCACAGGCTAAATCATAAGGTAAACTTTTTCTGGAATCAACATGTTATTCATCACAGCAGCGAAGAGTTTAATCTTGCATGTGCGTTGCGCCAGTCTATTTCTAATTTGATTGGTTATTTTCCCTTACTATTGATTCCGGCTGCTTTCTTTGGGGTGCCTAACGAGATAATAGCCATACTAGCTCCAATTCATTTATTTGCGCAATTTTGGTACCACACACAGCACATAGGTAAAATGGGTTGGGCAGAGTATATCATTGTTACGCCATCACAACATAGGGTTCATCACGCAATAAATCCTGAATATATAGATAAGAATTTGGGACAGATTCTTTGTGTCTGGGATCGTTGGTTTGGTACGTTTCAAGAAGAGTTGGAGGACGTACCTCCCCAGTATGGCGTATTAAAACCAGCTTCTACATGGAATCCTATTCCTATTAATTTTCAACACCTTTGGCGATTGATGCAAGATGCGTGGCGCACTAAGAGCTATTTAGATAAATTGCGTATATGGTTTATGCCCACGGGTTGGAGGCCAGAGGACGTCAAAACAAAATATCCTATCGAAATTATTGAAGATGTCTATGGCTTTACGCGATACGACACCCAGGCATCCATAGCTTTAAAAGTATACGCTATTTTTCAACTCATTGCCACAACACTATTTTTATGGTTCATGTTTTTTAACTATACCGAGATTGGAGTGAGCGGACTTTTAGTATTCGGTTTTATAGTTTTTGTTGGTATTTATGGGTACACTACTTTAATGGACCGAAAACCATATGCCGTTTATATTGAACTTTTCAGGGGTATAGTAGGATTAGTGTTGATTTCTATTTCGGGTGATTGGTTCGGTATGAATAGCTACATTACTTTCGGAAGTTGGCTTGTGGGTATTTACTTTTTGATTACTGCCTTTTGCGGTGTATACTTTACTTATTTTGAATCTGTAGTTCAAAATAGCAAAACAATGGTTTGATTGTTTTTTTATTAAAGTAGTTTTGAGATGTCTGCCCTCAAAAAGACTGTACTTTTAAATCAAATTAACTTTATGAGACCTTATATTTTAGCAGAAACCAATTGGGAAGCCCTAAAGGATGAAAAGTTTGACTTGGCTATACTGCCTTGGGGAGCCACAGAGGCGCATAATTATCATTTGCCCTATGCGACCGATAATATTCAGGCCGATTATATGACCGCGGAATCAGCGCGAGTGGCATGGGAGAAAGGAGGGAGGCCTGTTGTGTTGCCTACCGTACCGTTTGGTGTTAATACAGGCCAATCTGATATATATCTAGATATTAATTTAAATCCAAGTACACAGCTTGCTATTTTGACTGACATAGTAGAGGTTCTTAATAGACAAGGCGTGTATAAATTATTGATATTTAATGGTCATGGCGGCAATAACTTTAAACCTTTGGTACGTGAGCTGGGCTATAAGTTCCCTAAGATGTTTATTAGCTTTTGTTTCTTTCCGGGGGTATTGAACAAAGGTTTGTATTTTGAAGAAAAAGGAGATCATGCAGATGAGATGGAAACTAGCCTGATGCTTCATTTGCAACCAGATTTGGTATTGCCCAGGGAAAAATGGGGTGATGGGGCTTCTAAGAAATATAAAATCAAACCGTTTTCGGAAGGTTGGGCTTGGGCCGAAAGAAAATGGTCGGAAATAAGTGAGGATACCGGCGTGGGCAATCCTCATAAAGCAACAAAAGAAAAGGGTGAGCGATTTTTTAACGATGTGACCCTAAAAATGGGTGATTTTATTTACGAACTGTGTAAAGCGGATACTAACGATTTATACGAGTAGACAAGATGGTAATCAGTTTTTTTTACGTACCTCGTTCTTAACGAGTTTAATGTATGCTTTCATTGCGTCCTCTCGCTTTATACTCTTTGCCTGAATAAGTGCATTAGCTTTAAAAGCATTGATTAATGGAGTGCTACTACCAGGATTGCTATAGTTTCTATTAGCTATCTTGTAATAAGCATAGAGCTTTAGTAGTAAATCTGCAGGCAGTGGTTCGGTAAAGTTATTCATGAACTCTACCGCTTTGTCAAAATCAGTATGTAATTTCTCCTTCTTCATTCTTTTTTAGAACAGCGGCAACACAAGTTTCAGCACCGATTACTTTCTGATTTAATTTAACCGTAATTGCACAATCTAAGGGTAAAAATAAATCCACCCTAGATCCAAATTTTATAAAACCTGCATCTTCTCCCTGCTGAACATTATCACCCTCTTCCGCGTAGTTGACAATACGTCTCGCTAATGCACCGGCAATCTGTCTGTACAGGATATCGCCAAACTTTGGTGTACGGATAACAACAGTTGTTCTTTCGTTTTCCGTGCTGGATTTAGGATGCCAAGCAACCAAATATTTACCCGGATGGTATTTAGAGAATTTCACACTTCCGCTAACAGGGTAACGGGTAACATGCACGTTGGTTGGCGACATAAAAATAGACACCTGTATACGTTTGTCCTTAAAATATTCCGTTTCTTCCACTTCTTCAATAACAACTACTTTTCCATCCACAGGAGCTAAGATGTCATCAAAGTTTTTTGCGGCCCTACGCGTTGGGTTTCTAAAAAATTGAAGAATCAATATAAGAAAAACAACGGCAATCAATTGAATACCCATGCGTAGCCAAGGTATATCAATTGCATACTGAGAACCAAGTATGATTACTGCAACGATAAAAAAGGTAATCAGAATAATTTTTTGACCCTCTCTATGAAACATGGGCGAATATTTTTAAGGTTAAGTACGCAAATGGTGCAGCAAATATTAAACTATCTAGACGATCTAACATACCGCCATGGCCAGGTAAAATAGCACCACTATCTTTTACGCCTGCCGTTCTTTTAAATTTTGATTCAATTAAATCACCTAAGTTACCAGCTATTACTATAACTACGGCTAATATTACCCATTGCATGGGGTTTAAAATAGGTTCATATTTAGCCATAAAATAAGCTGATCCAACAGCAAAAACTAATCCGCCTAATGCACCTTCAATCGTTTTCTTTGGAGATACCGCAGGAAACAATTTGGTACGTCCAAAGCTACGACCTACTATGTAAGCAAACGAATCATTTACCCAAATTAAGATAAAAATACCTATAATTAAAAATTTTGCGAAGTCATTATTGGTGTAAGGAATCATGGTTAGGTAGATACAGCCACCTCCTACATAGAATAAACCAATAAGAAACTTTTGAACGGTATTAAATAGTTTTGTCCTTTTAGAAAAAAGGTAATAAAGCAACATGCAATTTACGGTTAAGGTACATCCCAAAAGGACATACACCAAAATCATATCACTTACAAAGTAGATAAATGCCCACCATAGAATTAAATAGGCGCCATAAATATGAAGCCCTTTTAAATCAACAAGCTTTTTGTATTCATTGAGACAGGCAAGGCCAAATATCATGAATAAAAAATCGAAGGCATCTGAACTTAAAAAGACTGCGGACAACAATAAAAAGATGTAAACAGCTCCTGTAAGCGACCGTCTTAAAACTTCCTTCATGTTATTATAGGTCTTCCAGAAGTAGGAGGTACAGGTTTTTAGAACTGCTTCCGTAAGTTAGAAAATCATCTGAATTTCCTTCGTTGGCTTGAAAGTGTTTTAATGTAGTAATGTTTGCGGGTATATTATGATCGTATTTCTTTTTAATGGTTTTTAAACCTTCTCCTATAGATTCAACTAATTGACTAGTAGTTGCAAATACGATTACATTATATGGTAGTTCGTTAAGTTTTTTATCCATTAACTGATTGGAACAAACCAAAATAGAACCATTTTGAGCTATTAAATGCTCGCAAGTGGTAAAGAATACTTCACTTTCTTTACTAACATTGGTGAAGCTAATATTTTCTTTGGAAAATTTTTCTTTGAGTTTAGGGTTTATGACATAGAACGGATGTTCCTGCCAGCTATTCTCATTAACGATATTTTTTACCGCCTGAGAAATCTCGGAAAACGAATCGCAGTAAAGAAATTTACCACCATTCTGTTTAAAATGTATGGTAAATTTCTCATCTACAGGAATGTTCAGATCAGGCATATGTGCACCTCTAGTTTCCGCTGTTTCTTTGGAAACCTTCTTTTGCTTGCCGCCACCGAATAATTTATCAAATAGCCCCATTTGCTCTTGTAAAACTCAATATGCGTTCTCTCTAGTTAAAGAAAACGTTAAATATTCTTATTTATTTTCTTCTCCTTCTTCAGTTAACGCATCCTCTGAGGATATTGAACCATTAGAAATTTTTTCTTGTCCTTTTTTATCGAACTCTTCTCCAAAAGATCTTTTGCCAAAAATCTTTTCTAAGTCTTCTTTAAAGATGACTTCTTTTTCCAATAATCTTTCTGCAAGGATGGTAAGTTTATCCTTATTATCGGTCAATACCTGAATAGCTCTTTGGTATTGCTCCTCAATAATTTTAGATATTTCCTCATCAATCTTTTTGGCAGTATCCTCACTGTAAGGTTTGGAGAAACCATATGAGTCTTGTCCCGATGAATCGTAATATGTAATGTTACCTATTTCGTCGTTAAGACCGTAAATGGTTACCATTGCCCTTGCTTGCTTGGTTACTTTTTCCAAATCACTCAAGGCTCCGGTAGAAATTTTATTGAAAATTACTTTTTCCGCAGCTCTACCTCCCATAGTGGCGCACATTTCATCTAGCATTTGCTCTGGGCGTACAATAAGGCGTTCTTCTGGCAAATACCATGCGGCACCTAAGGATTGCCCTCTTGGTACGATAGTAACTTTTACCAATGGAGCGGCATGCTCCAACATCCAACTTGTAGTAGCGTGACCTGCCTCATGAAAAGCAATAGTTTCCTTTTCACCAGGAGTTATAATTTTGTTCTTTTTCTCCAATCCGCCAACAATTCTGTCAACAGCATCCAGGAAATCTTGCTTTGAAACTGCCTTTTTCTCTTTTCTAGCCGCGATTAATGCAGCTTCATTACAAACATTTGCAATATCCGCTCCAGAGAAACCAGGTGTTTGTCTGGCTAGGAAATCAAGGTCTAAAGCCTCAGAAGTTTTGATAGGTCTTAGGTGAACTTCAAAAATTTCTTCCCTTTCTCTAATATCCGGAAGGTCTACATATATCTGTCTGTCAAAACGACCGGCACGCATTAAAGCTTTATCCAAAACATCTGCACGGTTGGTAGCCGCTAAAACAATAACATTGGTGTTCGTTCCAAAACCATCCATTTCAGTCAATAACTGGTTCAAGGTGTTTTCACGTTCATCGTTAGATCCGGTAAAGTTGTTCTTGCCACGTGCTCTACCAATGGCATCTATCTCATCAATAAATATAATGGCAGGTGATTTATCTTTTGCTTGTTTAAACAAGTCGCGTACTCTTGAAGCACCTACACCTACGAACATTTCTACGAAATCAGAACCTGATAGGGAAAAGAAAGGTACTTTGGCCTCACCAGCAACAGCTTTTGCCAAAAGGGTTTTACCTGTTCCCGGAGGGCCCACCAAAAGGGCTCCTTTCGGTATTTTACCACCCAGGGAAGTGTACTTGTCCGGGTTTCTTAGGAATTCTACAATTTCTTCTACTTCCTCTTTGGCCCCTTCAAGACCTGCAACATCTTTAAATGAAGTTCTGGTATCTGTCTTTTCGTCAAAAAGCTTGGCTTTGGATTTTCCAATATTAAAGATTTGACCACCAGCGCCGCCACCGCCGCCGCCAGACATTCTGCGCATCAAATAAATCCAAATACCAATTATTAGTACAAAAGGTAGTATGCCCAATAGAAGGTCCATTAGATAATTATTGTCCGTATCGTAATCAACAATAGTATCTAAATTGTTTTCTTTTTTGATGTTTTTTATTTCGTTCTCAAAGTTCTGTAAATCACCGTAATCCAATACATATTGGGGTACAGCACCTGTTGAGGGTAGAAAAGGCTTTTCCGCTACATCTTTATGAACATCCTTGGCCATAGCTTCTTCCGTAAGAAAAACTTTGGCCTGACGCGTATTGGTGATAATCATTATTTCTTTGACATCACCGTTTCTAAGATACTCTTGTAGCTCTGAAGTTGTTGTCTTTCTGGTACTGGCCAAATTGCCGCTACCTATAAATTGAAAACCTATTAAAAGTATTGCAATCAATCCATAAATCCACCATGAGCTGAACTTCGGTTTCTTGTTGTTTGTATTATTATCTTTAGCCATTATTATTTTTTACTGATTCAAACTGCTACTACTTTCTATTGTGGTTACTTTGGCATCTCCCCAAAGACCTTCAATATCATAATATTCTCTAACTTGTCTTTGAAAAACGTGTACAACAACGTTAACATAGTCCATTAATACCCACTCGGCATTATCTTCACCTTCTACGTGCCAAGGTTTGTCTTGTATGGATTTGCTAACGATTTTACGAATTGAACCTACTATTGCGTTTACGTGCGTATTTGAAGTACCATTACAAATTATAAAGTAGTCGCAAACGGTGTTTTCTATATCTCTAAGGTCAAGGAGATTTATATCTTGCCCCTTAACTTCTTCTATCCCCTGTAATATCAATGCAATTAGTTCATCTGCACTGGCTTTGCTTTTTTGCATTCAAAAATTTTAGTTTCTACAAAGTTATTATTTTTTTGTTCTTTTAGACCTAGTTTTTTATAATAGATACAATATCTTCAAAATGAGCCTAGCATGAATATAATCAAACTTGATGCCACGGACTCTACAAACGCATATTTAAAGCGTTTGTTGTCTGATGGCGAAAGGACTGATTTTACGGTCGTTTCCGCTAAAGAGCAACACAGTGGAAAGGGGCAAATGGGCGCTAAATGGGAGTCTGATTCTGGTAAAAACCTTACTTTTAGTGTGTTAAGGAAGGATTTGACGTTAGGGGCAAATGATTATTTTTTACTGAATATTTGCGTGTCATTGGCCGTTTATAATACTTTAAAAACATATCAAATACCAGATTTAACCATAAAATGGCCCAACGACATTCTGTCAGGTACGTCAAAAATTTGTGGAATTCTTATTGAAAATATGCTGTCGGGAACTTTAATCAATACCGCAATTATAGGAATAGGGCTGAATGTGAACCAAACCTTTTTTGGAACACTCGAAAATGCATCGTCTCTAAAATTAATTGTGGGGAGAAGTTTTGATTTGGACGAGTTGTTGTTCAATCTATTAAAAAGTTTGAAATCTGTTTTTTTAGAGTCGAATACGAGTAGCAAAGAAAGCTTATGGCAGACTTACGAGCAGGTACTTTTTAGAAAAGACAAGCCCTCTACTTTTGAGAATAGGGAAAACGAACTGTTCATGGGCTTTATTCGCGGGGTTTCCCCACAAGGGAAACTACAAATAGCCTTGGAAGACAATGCTTTAAAAGAATTTGATATTAAAGAGGTAAAATTGCTCTACTAATTAAATCTTAGCTAAGTTATCCGATAGCGTACCCATGAAATTCGTTATTGGGTGCTTGATCATCATTGCCATCATAGCGTTGAACTGGCCTTCAAAACTTAGGGAAACTTTGCTTTCCGTATCACTGACAGCTAAAATATCTGCAGTAAGTGTAAAGGGTAGTTTATCGCTAGCCGCACCTAAAACTATTTGGCTGTTTGGGGTTTGTGACTGTCGTTGTAAAACAATTTGTGGCATTCCTGATAAGGCAAATAGGAAGCGGTCTTCGTTAATTACTTCAAATTTATCGATATTATCGGGCATTAATTTTTCAAAATTCTTTAGATCCGTTAAGAACTCAAAAACTTCTTTATCTCCTTTTGAAATATTTCTTTGTGGTGTCTCTATGTGCATAGTACTATTATTGTTCCCATTTAGAAGGATTCTTTCTCCATCCTAGTAAGGTGTTTAACTGGTCTTCTTTAATAAACTGAGTATCCGAGGCTTGCTCGATCAAATGGTCATAATCACTAAGCGTATTCAAAGAGACATTTTTTTCTTCAAAATTATGCTGAGCAACGTCAAAACCATAGGTGAATATGGCTAGCATGCCCTTTACATTGGCTCCGGACTCTTTTAAAGCCTCTACAGCGTTTAAACTACTCTTTCCCGTACTAATCAAATCTTCAATGACCACAACGGTCTGGTTGGGTTCTAATTGGCCTTCAATTTGGTTTTTTCTTCCATGTGCCTTAGGCTCCGGTCTGACGTAAATAAACGGAAGCCCTAGAAAATCGGCAACTAAAGCACCAATACCAATGGCTCCTGTAGCTACTCCTGCAATAATATCAGGCTTACCATAAAGAGCCTCTACCTGCTTGGCCATCTCTTCTCTTATGAAGTTTCTAATGACAGGATAGGAGAGTATTATTCTGTTGTCACAATATATTGGAGATTTCCATCCGGAAGCCCATACGAAAGGATTTTCCGGTTTCAACTTAATTGCATTAATTTGCAGTAGAAGTTCGGCCGTTTTTTTGGCGGTATTTTTGTCTAAAACCATGACGCAAATGTATAAAGTTTTTGTGAACGAATTGCCCTTGATCCTAACAAATAAACTCTCGGAAACGAAAGGCGGCGAATATTTTTTGTTGAACGAGGCTTCTATACAAGATGCTATAAAGGCTTTGCGTAAAAAAAAGTTGGACAAAGCATTTATCTATCATCCGAATTCGGAGGAAATACTTAAGAAATTTACACATAGTATACCTTTGGTAGTTGCCGCCGGGGGAGTAGTGACCAATGATATTGGTGAAGTGCTATTTATTTACAGAAATGATAAATGGGATTTGCCAAAAGGGAAATTAGACAAAGGAGAATCTATAGAAGCGTGTGCCGTAAGGGAGGTTATGGAGGAAACCGGCGTAAAAGAACTTAGGGTGGAGAATTTTCTAAAAACCACGTATCATATCATTAGCAATGGTGGGGTCTATACCTTAAAAGAGGTGCATTGGTATGCTATGCGAACCAGTTATACGGGTAAGCTTAAACCTGAAAAGAAAGAGGGAATAGTTAAAGTAAAATGGAAAGGACCTAAAAAAATTCAGGAAGCACTTCAAAATTCCTATAATAATATAAAAATCCTTTTTGGGGCGTAATCTTACTCTTTCATAATTCTATAAACAGGGTATTGCATGTGGCTACTCTCGTAGTGGTCAGAACGCTTAAATAGCCAGTCTAACTGCGCATACCAGTTAGTGTTAAAAAGAGAATCATTGGCTTTTTTGTATAGAAAACTATCCTTTAAAGTCTGGTTTTCCTCTAATAATTTGGCGGCTTCATCTTCAAAAACGTATGGAGAGAATCCTTCTTTTTGCTGCAAGACCGAATCGAAAAAGTTCCAGTTAAAGAATGAATCTTTGGTTTCCGGCTCTAAGGTCTCCAATATATAACGAATGCCTTTCTGATCCGTAGGAATCAAAATATCTCCTTGTTGAAATTTTATTTTTTCAGTTGAGTTTTTTACTTCTGTATCATAATGCGGATAATGGCCTTCGTAAGGTTTGTCTACAGTGTTGTAACTTTCTATTTTATAGGATTGCACTGTGAGCATAGTATCCTTTTGGAATGTTGTATAATTTATTTCATTGAGTTCCAAAAGTGAAATAACCCTGCGCCAACCCTTTTTAAGTATGTAAGCTTCAGGAATTTCAATAGAATCTGTTGGTGTATAGAAGTTTTGATATGGTGTTTTTTTATTAAAAGGTCGGGTCCTGTCATATTTTAGTCTTGTGAGCCCTGTTACTACACTGGTTAGCGTATCGGCTTCATACCCCTTAAAATCTAAAATGGTTGTTTTTGTGGTGTCTATCTGCCATTTGGTAGGGTAGTGGCTCCATTCCTTATGTCTGTACTTTGCTTCGGCCCGTAATTGCTTTATTTGTTTTGAATCGGTTTCAGCTAAATCAATCATTTTGGTCATCAACATATATGTGCCTTCTACTCTTTGTTTATAGGGTTTGAGCATGTGGGTTTCTACCATCATGCCCAAAGTATTCCATAATGAGGTATAGCCTGTGGAATATCTGGGGTAATCCATGAATTGGGAAAACCCCTTTTCCGGAACTTGATTAAAAACATTCACATAAGGTGTTATCTCCCAATCTGCTATTTGCAAAGACTTTTCTAGGGTAGGCATCATTTTATTATGAACGTAATCACCCAAGTTGCCTCCTAACTTGTTGTGTTGAGTAAATAAGTGGGTAAGGGTGTATTGGTAATCAGCGCCGTTACTAACATGGTTGTCAATAAAGATATCAGGGTTGACCATATGGAAGATTTCAAAAAACGTACGTGCGTTTTTAGTGTCTGCCTTAATAAAATCTCGATTGAGGTCGTAATTTAGAGTGTTGCCCCTAAAGCCATAGGAAATAGGACCATTTTGATTGGCCCTTGTGGTGCTGTTTCTATTCAAAGCTCCTCCAATATTATAAATTGGAATAGTTACCAATACGGTGTTTTTTGGAGCATTTAATTTGCCAGTTGCAAAATCTCTGTATAACAACATTGTGGCATCAATCCCATCACTTTCACCAGGGTGAATACCGTTATTAATAAAAAGTATGGTCTTGTTATCTGCTATTTTCTGAAAATTAAAGTCGCCATCCGGATTGTAGGTGATTATATGTAACGGGTAGCCACTATCTGTTTCTCCAATGGTCTGCATGTTTATTTCAGGAAATTCTTTGGCTAGCCTAATGTAGAAATCTATGGTCTCTAGATATGTTGCGGTTTCGGTGCCGTTGCTGAGTTCAAAGTGGGTTTTATAGTCCTCGGTTTTATCTTGTTGCTCCGTTTCGCACGAGAAAAAAATGAATAGGGCCGCAAGAAGAAAAATGCATAAAAGAGGACTGTAGGGTATAGATATTCGTTGCATATATCAAAAATAAGCAAAAACGGGTAAGCTTATACTATGCAATTTTGGTAATCTCGGCAACGTGTTCCTTACGGATAGGTTTGTTGTTAAAGGTAATGGTATGGCATGTTTTTTTCTTGAACTCTTCCCAGTTCTGTAAATCGAAGGTGTCTATGGAAGATGTAATGATATTTACTCGTACTTTTTCGGTTAGTTTAAGGGTGATGAACTCATCTAGAAATTGCCACCCGTCCATAATAGGCATGTTTATATCTAAAAAAATAACCTGGGGTACTTTTTTATTTTCCTCGATTCGCTGCTTAATCCCTTGAATGGCCATTTTGCCATTGCGGTATACGCTAATATCATTGCAATCAACCACTAGGCTTAACATCTTTTGAATGCCAAAAACGGTAATAGGGTCATCATCAATAATACAAATGCTTTCAATTTTGTTCATTAAAATATATTTTGAAGGTAGTGCCAAGGCCTACCTTACTGGCAACTGTCACTTTGCCGTTCATTGCCTCTATTTGGTTTTTAGTAATGTAAAGACCTATGCCTCTGGCGTCACTATGATCGTGAAAGGTTTTGTACATGCCAAATAATTTGTTTCCGTATTTTTTAAGATCAATACCCAGTCCGTTATCCTCAATGGATAACACTACATAACCATTCTCATTAACCGTATTTAAGGTAATTAACGGTGGTCTGTCCGGATGTCTGTATTTTACTGCATTAGTGATGAAATTCATTAGAATACTGTCAATATATGCCGGTATAACTTTAATACTCGTGTGTTCGGAAATAGCATTTACTATTTTAGCATTATTATTTACTAAAAATGCTTTGAGATTTCGTTTTACGGAAACAATACGCTGATTTAACCTTACAGGCTTTTTCTCAAGATTAATATTTGTATTGATTGCTACTACCTCGTTTAGATTTTCCAAAGTTTCAAGTAAATTGTCTGAAGCTTGGGTGAGCATTGTTATGATGTTAGATTTCTCTTCCTCGTTTTTCTCATTGGCAAGAAAATCCAATAACATTGAGAAATTGGCGGTATGAGAGCGCAAATTGTGAGAAACAATATGTGCAAAATTCACTAGTTTTTTGTTCTGTTGCGAGGTAACATTAATTAAATCACGTAGTTCCTGTTCCTTTTGTTTAAGGTCCGAGATATCCATACTGATGCCTACTAGACCTTGTGCTTTACCATTATTTCCCTTCAGTGGAATTTTTGATGTAAGGAATGTAGAGATTCTACCGTCTTTAGTTTCACTAATGGTTTCCCTGCCTAAAATAGGTGTAAGAGTTTCCATTACCTGTAAATCTTCCGATCTGGAAATTAATGCAATATCCTTGTTGAAAAGTTCAAAGTCACTCTTTCCTAATAACTCATCAGCGCTATCCACGCCCATGTAGTCGCATTCGGATTTGTTGACCAGAATTTTTCTAGATTCTGTATCTTTTATAAATACATTAAGAGGTAAGTTGTCAATTAGGGTTCGTAGCAACAGCTCATTTTCCTTGGTCTTGGTTTCTGATTGAACCTGTTCCTCAATGTTCTGTAATGTTCCTTTAATACCTACAATTTTACCATCTGAATATGTGGGTATGCCAGCTACTTGTACCCAAATTTGATTGCCTTTTGCGGTATTCAATTGTAATTTTTCGCTCCAAGATGTGCCCTTGTTGATGGTTTCATGAACCAACATTGAAATTGTATTTCTGTTGTGCCCATCTTTATACGAAGCTATTGCGTTATCAAAAGAGAACACATGCTCGTTGCCTACTTCATAAATCACGCGAACGGTGTCGCAACATATGAGCTTATCATTTTCAATGTTGTAATCCCAAACACCAATTTTGCTTATCTCGCACATGGCATCCAGAAGGGATTGAAGTGTGTTTACCTGTTCTTTTCTAAACTTCTTATCTGTAATATCCTCAAAATTAATAATGAGGCCAATAGTACTGTCGTCTTCATTTTGCCATGCGGTACATGTCCATTTATAACAGTTAGGGCCGGAGGCGCTACTTAAGCTATAATTTAAATTTGAGTGGTCGGGTTTGTCTGAAAGACAGTGGTATAGGGTGTTTTCCCAATCCTCGCTGAGTGTTGTGAATAATTCGTTTATGGGTCTGCCAAATGTATTTTTTGAGTCAAAACCAAAATCGGCAAAAAACTTGTCGGACGCATAAATAACCTCGAACTTTTTGTTCGTAAAAACAGTTGCTGTAGGCAGCTGTTTTACTAGGGGGTTATTTGCTATGGTTGTGGTTCCGCTCAAGGTCATGTTGTAATTTCTGACTAAAGTAGCTGCATTTTGCGTTATATCTAAACCTTTGTTGTGAATAGTATCAAACTCGTTGTGTTGTACGAAAAAAGGGTTGTATGAACAAAATAAAAGCTAATTATGTTGTATTTACCTACAAATTACAAATTATATTTAATAATTAACACTTTTTAAATGTGTTATTAGAAGATAAGGTGATAAAACTATAATGTGCGGACAGTATCAGGCACAAGACTGGTGTAATCTCCTCCATTTCGGATGACGTCTCGCACAATTGAAGAACTAATGTAGGATTTTCCTGAGGATGTTAATAAAAATACGGTTTCTATTTCAGACAACTTTCTGTTTGTGTGAGCTATAGCTTTTTCAAATTCAAAATCCCCAGGGTTTCGCAATCCCCTTAAAATAAATTGGGCATTCACTTTCTTACAAAAATCTACAGTGAGCCCTTGGTATGTAAGTACTTTTATTTTAGGTTCATCTTTAAAAGCGTCCTCAATAAACTTCATGCGCTGTTCCAGGGAAAACATATATTTTTTATCGGCATTTACACCAATAGAAATTATAATCTCATCAAACAAGGTAATACCCCTTTGAATAATATCAGAATGACCTAGGGTAAGTGGGTCAAAGGAACCAGGAAATATTGCACGTCTCATAAGTGTATTGGAATTATAGGATTAGTTGCTCGTTCTTATAAAGTTACCCTTTTTTATTTAGAGCTTCATCTACGGCACTGGTAAACAATTCCTCAAGTGATATACCTGCCTTTTCTGCTTGTTGAGGTAAGATACTCTCCGTAGTTAGACCAGGAGTGGTATTCATTTCTAACATATAAGGCTCATCACCAATAAAAATAAATTCGCTTCTGGAATACCCTTTCATTTTTAATACCTCATAAGCGCGTTTGGCAAGTGCTTCAACTTTTTCCTGTTGTATTCTGGAAATACGTGCGGGTGTAATTTCTTGGGATTTACCCTCATACTTCGCCTCGTAATCAAAAAAGTCGTTCTCAGATACAATTTCGGTAATGGGCAATACCTTGGTTTCTCCCTTATAGGTTATCACGCCAACGGAGACCTCCGTGCCATCTAGGAAAGCTTCAATTATAATCTCATCGTCTTCTTTGTAAGCGTTGTCTATAGCCGCTTTTAAATTTTCTTTTTCATGAACTTTAGAAATGCCAAAGCTACTTCCCGCTTTATTGGCCTTTACAAAACAGGGTAGACCTACTTTTTTGATAATGGCTTCTTCGTCTATTGGATCTCCGAGGTTTAAATAATAAGATGGGGCTGCGTTTATACCATAGGGCTTAAGTACACTTAGAAGGTCTCGTTTATTAAAGGTAAGCGCAGATTGGTAATAATCGCATGAAGTCTGGGGAATACCGGTCAGCTCAAAGTATGCTTGCATTAGACCATCTTCACCTGGTGAACCATGAATAGCATTAAAAACACAGTCAAAGTGTATTGTTTCTTTTTCTAGGTCTACTGAAAAATCATTTTTATTTATTGGGTATTCTTCGTTGTCTTCATTTACATATACCCATTTATCCTTGAAAATATGAATGCGATACGTATTAAACTTTTCTTTATTTAGGTATTTGTGCACTACGTTTCCACTGGTAAGCGAAATTTTATATTCGCTACTATAACCACCCATAATTATGGCAATATTCTTCTTCATACAACCGTTTAAAATTTACTCTGTAAAACGAAACCGAAATTAAACAAAAAAAGCAACACGAGTTCACTATATTTGTTGCGTTAAAAGGAACCCAATGCGTAATTTTTTCAATTTTTTAAAAAGTAAGGTATTTTTTATTCAAATAGGTCTGGCCATTCTAGTTGTGGTACTCTTGGTGTTTTTTATGCTACGTTGGTTAAGTTCAACTACCAACCATGGAGAATTTGTTGAAGTGCCTGACTTTTCTAAAATGTCCGTACCGGAAATGCGTAAATCTGTAGAAGAGGCTAAATTAAGGTATGAGGTTTTGGATTCCGCCAATTTTAATCCGGATTACCCTAGATTTTCAATTATAGAACAAAATCCACCTGCTGGCAACAAGGTTAAGGAAAACCGAAAAATTTATTTTACGGTCAATCCGTCTGGCTATAAGAAAGTTTCCGTTCCTAATATTATACAGGTTACACAACGTAATGCGGCCTCTATGCTACGTGCTGTAGGTTTAGATGTGCAGCGTGTTACCTATATAGACCAATTAGGAAAAGATATGGTCTATTATATAAAGTATAAAGGAAAACAAGTGAAGCCTGGTGATAAGTTACCTAAAACTTCTAAAATTGAGTTGGTTTGCGGTAATGGTTCCATAACCGAGCAAGCAAAGGTTCAAGCAGATTCAGAATAGTACATGCAAACACCGGAAAATCAAGAATTGAACGATGATGAGCTTTTTGAACATCATCGTGTTATAGCTTCAAAAGGGCAAGTGCCATTAAGAGTGGATAAATTCTTAATGAACTTTATAGAATACGCTACTCGGAATAAAATTCAGCAATCTGCTAAGAATGGGCATATTTGGGTAAACGGCACTATTGTAAAACAGAACTATAAGGTAAAGCCTAACGATGAGGTAAAGGTATTGTTTGAGCACCCTCCCCATGAGTTTCTTTTAGTTCCCGAAGATATTCCTATAGATGTGGTTTATGAGGATGATGTACTGTTGGTAGTCAATAAGCCTGCAGGTATGGTAGTGCATCCCGGTCACGGAAACTATTCGGGCACTCTTATTAATGCACTTTTGCACCATGTTAAAGATTTACCGGCAAACAGTAATGAACGTCCTGGTCTTGTGCATCGTATTGATAAGGACACTTCAGGACTTTTGGTAGTGGCCAAAACAGAGGCGGCCATGACACACCTTGCCAAACAATTCTTTGATAAAACTTCTGAACGGGAATATGTAGCTCTTGTTTGGGGGAATGTACAGGATGATGAAGGTACTATAGAAGGTAATGTAGCCAGAAATCCCAAAAACCGTTTGCAAATGCATGTCTTTCCTGAAGGAGATGAAGGTAAAGAAGCGGTTACACATTATTCCGTTATGGAGCGATTGGGTTATGTAACTTTGGTTTCCTGCAAATTAGAGACCGGTCGTACCCACCAGATCAGGGTTCACATGAAATATATTGGCCATACACTTTTTAATGATGAGCGTTATGGTGGTGATAAGATTTTAAAGGGAACAACATTTACCAAGTATAAACAGTTTGTAGATAATGCTTTTAAGGTGTTGCCACGGCAGGCACTACATGCTAAAACATTGGGTTTCGTACACCCTGTAACTGGTGAAATGATGCGTTTTGATTCTGAAATTCCACAGGACATGGTGGACTGTATTGAAAAATGGCGACATTATTCACAGCACAGTAACTAGGTCATAAATAACATTGATACTCGTATCAATAACTCTTTTCTTATGCCATAGGTTATATTGATAATCATCAGTATTTTTACTTGAAGTTTTTCAAAATAGACACTAGTATGAAGATTGTTATCTCACCGGCAAAATCTTTGGATTTTGATAAGGAATACCCTAAATATAAAGAAACACAACCTCAATTTTTAGAAGAGGCTTTAAAACTGAATAAGATTTTGGCTAAGAAAAACCCTAAAGCTTTATCTGAGCTTATGGGTATTTCAGATAATTTGGCGCAGTTAAATTATCAAAGAAACCAAGATTTTGAAGTGCCTTTCACACTTAAAAATGCACGCCCTGCCGTTTACGCTTTTAATGGGGATGTGTACCAAGGGTTGGATGCGTATACCATGCCTTCTCAAAAAATGGAAAAACTACAGGAAAGCTTACGTATTCTTTCTGGCCTTTATGGCTTTTTAAGACCGTTGGATTTAATGCAACCGTATCGTCTGGAGATGGGTACGCATTTAAAAGTAGGTAGAAAAAAGAACCTGTATGAGTTCTGGAAAAAAACCTTAACGGACGAGTTGAATTCCGAAATGCAGGATGATGAACTTTTCATCAACTTAGCTAGTAATGAATATTTTAGTGCAATAGACACCAAAGCTTTAAAAGTGCCTGTAATTAGTCCCGTCTTTAAAGATTGGAAAAATGATAAGTTAAAGATTATTAGTTTTTATGCTAAAAAGGCCCGTGGCTCCATGGTGCGCTATATTATAGATAAAGATGTAAATACGCTAGATGAGCTAAAAGGGTTCAATTATGACGAGTATGAGTACAGTGAAGCGCATACCGTAAAAGAAAACGAACCCGTTTTTATCAGGTAGTTAGTAAAATTAACCTTATGAAAGAGCACTTTTCTGTTGAAGAGAATATTCTGTTTGATTTTTTCAATCAGGTATATCCATTAACTGAAAATGATTTTGAGCCTTTGGCTAAGGTTATACGAAAGAAAAAAATAAAAAAGGGAGAGTTTCTGTTGGATATAGGGCAGGTGGAGACCAAGACCAGTTTAGTTTTAAAAGGGTTTATCCATCAATACACCATTATTGAAGATAATCTGTTTACAATAGATTTTTCTCTGACAGGTATGAGTTTCAATAATTTTACAAGTTATATGGAAAACTCACCTTCCAATCAAATACAAGAAGCATTAACTGATTCTGAAATTATCTATTTTGAAAAAGAGGACATAGATAAACTTCTATTACTAAGCCACCCATTTTCTTTTATTTATACGAAACTATTTGAACAAGTTCATCTAGAGCGGGAAAGGAGATCTTTAATACTGCAGCATAAGAATGCCTACAAAAAATACGAACTTTTTTTGATTACAATTTCTAAATCTAAAAGATTTTTAGAAGAGGTGCCTCAAAAATTAATTGCCAATTATTTAGGTATGACAGCAGAAACCTATAGCAGGGTGAAAAAAACATACTTAAAAAACGCTTAAAAGGGTAATTTCTTGATTTGGAATAAGTTTTAAGTTTTAAAGATTTTGGACTTTTGAAGCAAAGTCTAAGGCTATGAAACTTGCAACAATTCTTTTATTCTCTAGTTTACTGTTTAGCTGCTCTAATGATGATGATAGTTTTGATGTCATCGGTAAAAAAGAACAATTTGTTGTAACCTCTTCTGTAATAAATGACAGTTACCCTGTGTATGTCTTTCTTCCTGAAAATTATAATGGTAATTCAGTACATCAATTGATTATTGCTTTGGACGGAGACACAAGGTTTAATACAATTGCAGGGATTATTTCGGATAAAGTACAAAAGGAAAGTATACCTCCTTGTATTTTAGTAGCTGTTGGTAATAACAAGCAAAGAAATAGGGATTATACCCCTACTGTTTATGCCCACGGTTCTGGTGGTGCTCAAAACTTCTATCGGTTTATTAAGGATGAATTAATACCGGAATTAGAATCTAGATACAGTATAGACTCCTCCAATAACAAAACATTAGTTGGCCATTCCTTTGGTGGGCTCTTTACCCAATACGTAATGGCTCAAGAAAGAGCTTCAAACCCTTTTAACAAATTCATATCAAGCGGTACATCATATTGGTATGATGCTGGGGTTATATTCGAATTTGAGGAATCCTATGCCAACACACATAAAGATTTGGAGGTAAAATTCTACAACGGTATGGGCACCTTAGAAGGTGGGGTTATGCTGGGGTCCTTTGCAGAAATGAATCAAAGGCTCAATTCTAGAAATTATCCAAATTTTAAGCATCGGAGTGAATTAATAGAAAAAAGTGGACATAGTGGTTCTACAAGTGAAATATTTAAAAAGGGATTGGACTATGTATTTATCAATTAAAGGAGCAGTAGTTATTTTATTTCTTTTTATTGGGTCAGCTGTATGGGCGCAGGAAGCAAATACTAATTCAATAGAGATAGGGGTGCTCGCAGCTGGTGATGAAGCATTGTATTACGGTGCTTACGGTAAATATACTATACCACTTTCCCAAAATAAAAATCATTTTACTTTAGGGTTTTCTATGGTTGCATATTTTGATTTTAAAGGAGAATCCGAGCCTGATGCATATTTAAAAAACGATGTAGATATGCGTTTAATACCAACGGCAAATTTTGGATACTCTCTTAATTTTAATAGGATACAGGTAAATGTAGAAGTACCTGTTGGTTTAAGTTTTGCAAGAACAAAAGGCACTTTGGTTAATGAACGAATAGGCTTTGAAAGGGACTTTTCTAATAATGAAACTTTCTTTAACTATGGCTTATTTTTTTCTCCAAAATATAAGATTAGTAGCACCAATAGTCTTGGACTTTACGGTTTTTTGCCCTTAGTTAGTGATAAAGCGCAATCTGGATATCAAATAGGGATTGGATGGACCAAAATATTTGGATATAAATAAAATAGAAAAGATAGTAGTTTTAACTGCTATCTAAATACCCTCTAAAATCCAGTGTAAGAACTAGCCACTTTACATATAACAGCAGTTACTTTTTCTTTTTAATATCTATTTTCTCTTCTACGGTAGGGCGTTTCTTTATTTTTCTTGGTCGCCTTGCCCCAAAAGAGCGATTTGCTATTTTACCTCTTCTCGATTTTTTATCACCTCTTCCCATATAAATGTGTCTTTATTTTAATATAGGGCTTTAGGTTTGGAATGTCAAATAAAGTGTCTAAAAACCATTTTATCCGCCTATAAAAACATCACAAATTTCCTAGAATTAATAAGTATATCCTATTGTTATCCTTACCCAAAAAAGTTAAGTTTGTTTGAATCGGTTTTTAAATACAAATTTAAACAGCGTACAAATGAAAATAGAGAAGGTTTTAGTAGCGAATAGAGGAGAGATTGCTATACGTATTTTTAGGGCCTGTGTTGAGATTGGAGTGCGCACGGTTGGTATTTATACGTATGAGGACCGGTATTCTTTACATCGTTATAAAGCCGATGAATCCTATCAGATAGGGGAGGACAATGAGCCGTTAAAACCGTATTTGGATATAGATGCCATTATTAAGGTGGCCAAAGAGAATAATGTTGATGCTATTCACCCTGGTTATGGGTTTCTTTCGGAAAACTCCAATTTTGCCCAAAAATGTGCAGATAATGGAATTGTTTTCGTCGGACCTAAAGTATCCGTATTAAAGGCTTTAGGGGATAAAATTACGGCCAAAGAAGTAGCGGTTGCTAATAATATTCCGATTATTCAGAGTAGTGATAAAGATTTAAATAATATAAAAACGGCCATTACGGAAGCGGACCGCATTGGCTATCCGTTAATGTTGAAAGCTGCCTCTGGTGGGGGTGGTCGTGGAATGCGGGTTATTCGAACCCAAGAAGAACTTGAAAAAGGCTTTCCAGAAGCTAAAAGGGAGTCTTTGAACGCTTTTGGCGACGATACGGTTTTCCTAGAAAAATTTGTGGAAAACCCAAAACACATTGAAGTGCAGATTGTTGCCGATATGCATGGTAACATGGTACACTTGTACGAACGGGACTGTTCCGTGCAAAGAAGGTATCAGAAAGTAATAGAGTTTGCTCCCTCAATAGGGCTTCCGCAAGAGACAAAAGATAGTCTTTACGCTTATGCAATTGCAATTTGCAAGGCGGTAAATTATAATAACATCGGTACCGTTGAATTTTTGGTGGATGATGACGGAAGTATCTATTTTATTGAGGTAAACCCGCGTGTTCAGGTAGAGCATACGGTTACCGAAATGATTACGAACATTGATTTGATCAAGGCACAACTTTTTATTGCCGGAGGATATAAGCTATCCGATACACAAATTAAAATACCGAATCAAGAATCGGTTCAGGTTACGGGGATAGCACTACAATGTAGAATAACTACGGAAGATCCATCCAATGATTTTAAACCGGATTATGGCGTAGTTACGACCTATAGAAGTGCTTCTGGTTTTGGTATACGGTTAGATGCCGGTAGTATCTATCAAGGTGTTGTTATTTCACCTTTCTTTGACTCTATGTTGGTTAAGGTTTCTGCACGTAGCCGTACTTTAGATGGTTGTTGTAGAAAAATGCGACGAGCGCTAGCTGAGTTCCGTATTCGCGGAGTGAATACGAATATGGCCTTTTTGGACAATATCCTAAAGCACGAGACTTTCCGTGAAGGCAAGGTTACTGTCAATTTTATTAAGAACGAGCCCAAGCTTTTTGAGTTTGTAGAACCTCGGAATAGAGCGAATAAGCTTATTACATTTATAGGGGAAACGATAGTAAACGGTAATCCCGATGTGAAGAATTATGACCCTAACCGTAAGTTCACAAAACCAAAAGTACCATCATTTTCAAAAACGGAAGGATATCCAAAAGGAACCAAAGATTTACTCACGGAAATGGGCCCGGAGAAATTTGCCCAATGGTTAAAAAATGAGAAGCAGGTCCATTTTACGGATACTACCATGCGCGATGCCCATCAAAGTCTGTTGGCAACCCGTATGCGAACGGTAGATATGATGAAAGTGGCGGAAGGTTATGCTAAAAACCATCCCGAGATTTTTTCTATGGAAGTTTGGGGCGGTGCTACTTTTGATGTTTGTCTGAGGTTTTTACATGAAAACCCATGGGAGCGTTTGGCACTTTTAAGAAAGGCAATGCCCAATGTATTGCTTCAGATGCTAATACGTGGATCTAATGGCGTGGGGTATACAGCTTATCCTGATAACCTGATTGAGAAATTTGTTGAAGAATCATGGAATACAGGAGTAGATGTCTTTAGGATTTTTGATTCTTTAAACTGGATGAAATCCCTTGCGCCGTGTATTGAACATGTGCGAAAGCGAACAGGTGGTCTTGCCGAAGGTTCTATTTGCTACACTGGTGATATTTTAAATCCCTCTAAAACAAAATACGACCTTAAATACTACATTCAATTAGCAAAAGATATTGAAAATGCCGGAGCTCATATTCTGGGCGTAAAAGATATGGCAGGACTATTAAAGCCCAATGCCGCTTTTGAACTGATTCAGGCATTAAAATCAGAATTGAACATTCCAATTCATTTGCACACTCACGATACATCGTCAGTTCAAACGGCAACGTACATGAAAGCTATCGAAGCGGGTGTGGATGTGGTAGATGTTGCTTTAGGAGGCCTTTCTGGTTTGACTTCTCAGCCTAATTTTAATTCGGTGGTAGAGATGCTTCGTTTTAATGAGCGCGAGAATCAAATGAATACGGATAAGTTAGCGGAGTATTCCGATTACTGGGAATCCGTCAGAAACTATTATTACACTTTTGAATCCGGATTAAAATCTGGTACTGGTGGTGTGTATCATCATGAAATACCTGGTGGACAATATTCGAATTTAAAAGGTCAGGCAATCGCTCTAGGTCTTGAAACAAAGTTCACTGAGGTAACTAAAATGTATGCTGAGGTCAACCAAATGTTTGGAGACATTGTAAAGGTTACACCAAGCTCTAAAGTAGTAGGAGATATGGCGCAATATATGGTAGGTAATAATCTTACTGTGGAAGATGTTATGGAGAGAGGAGAAGATATTTCCTTTCCGGAATCGGTAAAAAGCTTCTTTAGAGGGGATTTGGGACAACCGGTTGGTGGGTTTCCAAAGAAACTACAAAAGATTGTCCTTAAAGATGAAAAGCCATATACCAACAGACCCAATGCGCATTTGGAGCCCATAGACTTTGATAAAGAGTTCAAAGCTTTTAAAAGGAAATTTAAAAAGGGTATGGGTAGAGATCTAGAAATGACCGATTTCCTTTCCTATAAACTGTATCCAAAAGTATTTACAGAGGCTTACAATAACCACGTGAAATATGGCAATGTGGTGAATATACCAACCAAAAATTTCTTTTATGGTATGGAAGTGGGCGAAGAAATAATGGTAGAGTTAGAAGGCGGAAAGAATGTTCTTATTTCGTTGATGATCGTAGGTGAGCCAGATGAAGCTGGGAACGTTAGTATTTTCTTTAAAATCAACGGTCAGCTTAGAAACGTTTTAATAAAAGACACTTCGGTAAAGGTTGAAAAGCAAGAAAATGTAAAAGCAGATTCAAGTGACGCAAAACAAATTGGAGCGCCATTGCAAGGTTTACTTTCTAGTGTTCTGGTAAAAACAGGGCAAGAGGTGAAAAGAAATCAGCCCTTGTTCGTTATTGAAGCCATGAAAATGGAAACTACGGTAACCGCTACCGAAGAAGGTACAGTGGCTAAGATTCAGTTACAAGGTGGTTCATTGGTAAATTCAGAGGATTTGGTGCTAACCCTAAAATAAGGCTACTTTTGTGCCGATGTTTTTACATACGCACCCATACGAGCCTTTTATTTTTGAAGACACTGAGAAGCTGATTGTTGGCACGCTTCCGCCACCTAGGTTTACTTCGGGTGAGTTGAAGGTTGATGACGTAGATTTTTGCTATGGCAGTAGAAATGGTATGTTATGGCCTATACTTGATCGTATTTTTGAGTTGGGGTTGGTGTATGAGAACACTCATTTAGCCATTGAGCAACGTAAGAATTTTTTACTTAAAAATAGAATTGGCGTTTGTGACATTGTTGAAAGTGCCGAGCGCGATAAAATAGATGCCTCTGATTTGGGTATGCAAAATGTGCAGTTAAGAGACTTGGTGCATTATTTAGAACTTTACCCAAATTTAAAAACCGTTCTTTTCATGGGAGGCAACAGTAAAAACGGCCCGGAGTATTTTTTTAGAAGACAGCTTAAAATAGCAGGTCTTCAATTAAAGACCGTTACGGACCAAGTTCCTAGAGTATACGAACTTCAGTTGCCAAAATCAAAACGAATTGTTCGTACGGTTAGTTTAACGGCACCGTCAGGGGCAGCAAATAGGGCAGTGGGTAGCTTGGCCTCCTATAAAGAAATGAAAGCTGCAGACCCCAATTTTAACACCATGGATTTCCGGGTTCTTCAATACCAAGGTTTTTTTCTTTCCTAAGATATATCCTTCGTAAAAAAAATGGAATAGCTATAAACTAAAAAGAGTCCTATCGGTTTCGATAAGACTCTTTTACGAGAACATTATATGAAAATGAAAAAATTTAAATCCGTTTTAATTACATGGTAAATGTACCCTGTTATGGTGTGGTAGCGTAATTATTGTTGTCAAGTCTGTTGTTTTTGTGGTGTAGTGTGATATTTTTGTTATATGATGTATCTGAGTAGTAATAGTCATGTATTATTACCGATATTTACAGATTGAAATTGATATATAATTGCTTAAATTTTAATATTGCCTATGCCGCATTCAGAAAGATTGGTTGAGTTTAAAAAATCGGTCAATAATAAGTTCAATGTCTACAATAGCCTCTTCTTAAATTTACCTTATCGGAATATTGAGAACGTTGGTATGCTTATACCTTTGTTACTTGATCAATGTCAGAAGGGCTTAAGTTCAGGGTTGAATCCGCAAGAGATTTTGGAGGCATTCTTTGAAAATTATGCACATATTGAATCTGAAAAGGACCAAATTGATTTCATGTTCAGGATTATTCAATATGTAGAACGGCAGGTAGTTTTATATGATAGTGTTGAGGATGCTGCTTTTCCTAAGCTTCAGGAACATACGCGTTCGTTATCTATAAAAGATTATTTTGAACTAGTGGATAAAAACAAGAGTTGGGACAAAGTGTCCAAGAAACTCTCTACGTTCAGTGCCCGTTTGGTAATGACAGCTCACCCCACTCAGTTCTATACACCAGCAGTTTTAGATATTATTGAAAAATTACGTTCGTTGATTTTAGAGGATAAAATCGACGATATTGATATCGCTTTGCAGCAGTTAGGGTTAACGTCTTTGATCAATTCAAAAAAACCGACACCTTTAGACGAAGCAAAAAATATCATTTACTTCTTGCGTCACGTGTATTACAATGCTGTTGGTGATTTGTACGCCTATATCAAGGAAAACATCAATAAGGCCGATTTTGAAAATCACAATATAATGAAGTTGGGCTTTTGGCCCGGTGGTGACCGTGATGGTAACCCGTTCGTAACTGCGGATATCACTAAAGATGTATCGGACGAGCTTCGTATCACTTTAATGAAGTGTTACTACAATGATTTAAAAATCATTCAGAAAAAACTGACTTTTAAAGATGTACAAGAGCCTCTTCAGAAGCTTCGGGGTAATTTGTATACTGCCATGTTCGATTCTAAAAAATCAGTAGGGTATGAAGATATTCTTCAGCCGCTTCTTGATACTAAGGAGTTGTTGGTAAACAAATATCATGGTCTTTACAGTAAGGACCTGGAGAATTTTATAGATAAAGTAAAAATCTTCAAAACCCACTTTGCAACTTTAGATGTAAGACAAGACCACAGCAAACATGTATTGGCGGTAGAGAATATACTAAAGCAAAACAAATTGATTAAAGAAGATATCAGTGAGCTTTCAGATGAGGCTTTGGTAGACCTTTTGATCAATAAGGATTTGTCAGTAGATGCTAATGATTTTTCGGAGGATATCGTAAAAGATACCATAACCAACATAAAGCAGTTAAAAGGTATTCAGGATGCTAATGGTGAAGAAGGCTGTAACCGCTATATAATTAGTAATTCCGAAGATATTTTCTCTGTATTGTTCGTATTCGGATTGTTCAGATGGTGTGGTTGGAAGAAAGAGGATATCAGTTTTGATATTGTTCCTCTTTTTGAAACCATGAACGGTATGGATGGCGCTGAAAAGACCATGCAGACACTTTTTGATCTACCTGAATATAAGGAGCATTTGGAAAGAAGAAATAACAATCAGACCATAATGCTCGGTTTCTCCGATGGTACAAAAGATGGTGGTTATTTAAAAGCCAACTGGGCTATCTTCAAGACCAAAGAAACCCTTTCCAAGGTTTGCGATAAAAATGGTTTTAATGCTATTTTCTTTGATGGTCGTGGTGGACCACCAGCACGTGGTGGTGGAAAAACACATCGTTTCTACGCAGCACAAACCAAGAGTATTGCCAATCATGAAATTCAATTGACGATTCAAGGGCAGACCATTACAAGTACATACGGTACTAAAGAGCAGTTTATTCATAACAGTGAGCAATTGTTGACGGCTGGTCTTTCAAACAACCTTTTCGGTAAGGAGAATGTGATTTCTAAAGACCATAGAAAACTAATAGAACAACTTTCTGAGTTGAGCTTTGAAAAGTATGATGTGCTTAAGCAACATGATAAGTTTATTTCCTATTTGGAGAACAGAAGTACCCTAAAATACTATCAAAAAGCAAATATTGGTAGTAGGCCAGGTAAAAGAGGGAATAAGAAAAAGTTGGAACTAACCGATTTAAGAGCGATTTCTTTTGTAGGTTCTTGGAGCCAATTGAAGCAAAACGTACCAGGGTATTTTGGTTTGGGAACAGCTATTCAAACCATAAAGAACGAAGGCAGATTATCGGAACTTAAGAAGTTGTACAAAGAAGTACCTTTCTTTAAAGCTTTAATGAGCAATAGTATGATGTCTCTTTCTAAGTGCTACTTTGAGTTGACCTCATATATGAAACAAGATGAGGAATACGGAGCATTCTGGAACATCCTTCACGAAGAGTATATGTTATCAAAGAAAATGTTACTGCTCATATCTGGCAGTAAAATCTTAATGGAGAACGAGGCCGTTTCTCGTGAATCCATTAAAATACGTGAGAACATTGTGCTGCCGTTGTTGGTTATACAGCAGTTCGCACTACAGAAAATAGGTAAGGGAAGTGACTTTAAAGAAGAGTATGAAAAAATCGTTACTCGTTCGCTTTACGGTAATATTAATGCCAGTAGGAACTCTGCATAAAAGAGGATTCTCCTGTTTTTTCGATTAAAACTAACCTTCGACCGTTCAACGGTCGGAGGTTTCTTTTTTTTATCGTGCTTTGGAATTTATATTTGTAATCTTTATCTGTCATGTGGCCTCTTTTGAAAAAGATTGTACTATGGCTGCAGAATTAAAATTTAAAAAAGATTGAATGAATTATAAATTTTCACTTATCGTACTTTTCATTTTTTTAATGGGTTGTTCTGACGATGAAGAAAGCGTTCCTATTATAAAAACAGGAGATTTGGGCGTGTATGTTTTTTCTGGGGAAAACCCTTACCCTAATGCAATTGTCACTACTTTTCCTGAAACGGATAGTCTAATTACCGATGCTCTAGGGACTGCTGTATTTAGAGATCTTGAGCTGGGTGAGTATGAGGTAACAGTGGTTCTTCCTGATTTAGGGAACGAAACTTTTAGTACCACAACTACAATAATTGAAGGAGAAAATACACTATTAGGATTAGAGATTGATCCTGCCCTTTTTCTAGTACCATCTGAATTAGAAATTCAAAAGTTGATTGCTGAAGTTTACAATGAATTTCGGAATATATATGGTTTTGATAATCATGTAATGGTCTGGGGAGATATAGGAACTGATATTGTTCATGTAAATCGGGCTGCTATCAATCAACTGTCTACTTTGGATACGTATTCTTTTACGGTAGGAGAAAGTATAATAGAGAAGGTTTTTGCAGATTATTATGTCGCAATACTACATACAAATACAGGGTTGGATTGTTTGCAAGATGAAGACTGTTTAGGCGACCAAGAAATTGATGTTGAGGCTGCAGAAGCTGAATTCAGGTTTCTGCGTGCGTTGGCGTATTTCAATTTAGTCAAGATATATGGCAACCCCGTTTTGGTAACTACCTCAGAAGTTGATTTATCAGTTTCTACTACCCCGGTACAAGGTGCCGAAGTAGTATATGATCAAATACTTGAAGATTTGATTTTTGCAGAACAATATTTACCACAAGCTACAAAATATAAAGCTTCCAAGGAAGCTGCTCAGGCATTGCTGGGTAAGGTGTATATGCAAATGGCAGGGTTTCCTTTATTGCAAACCGATAAATATGCTTTAGCATTGACGCAGTTCAAAAAAATAACAAGTAATTTTGAACTTGAAGCTGATTATGCTGATGTTTTTAGTGTTGAAAATCAAGCCGCTGATAATGAGGTCATATTTAGTTTTGACTTTAATGCCGATCAAATTGAATCTCGCAGCAAGTATGGTAGTGTTTGGGGACCATTAGGTTTTACAGATTCCGATGGGTTACTTTTGAATTCCGACTTTATTACAAGTTATGGTTTTACAGAAAATTCAGAGAACCCTGTTTCGTTTCCGTTAAATATAGCCGATACACGTTTTGCTCAAAATATAGCAACCTTCAATGTAGTTAATAACCAAACATTTGATGCTTCAGATGTTAGTGACTGGAGGCCATTAAAATTTTTGTCAAGAAGTAATATAGAAGCGGGTTCTGACAAAAGTCTTTCTGATTTTCCTGTGTTGAGATATGCCGATATACTGTTACTACTGGCAGAGGCCGAAAATGAAGTGAACGGACCCACTCAATTGGCTTATGATGCAATTAATGCAGTAAGACAACGAGCATTTAAAAATGATGAAAACGATATTCCATTTGGATTAAATAAACAGCAATTTTTTGAGACGATCTTTAACGAGAGAAAACTGGAGCTTTGCTATGAAGGGCATAGAAAAGATGATTTGGTACGTTGGCAACTTTTAGAGGATGCCATCAATGAGTTTAATCTAGAGAATCCAGAAAAAAATAAGGATTATCAGTCACACGAGTATATTTGGCCCATACCTTTATCTGAAATAAATCTGAACCCAGGGGTCGAACAAAATCCGGGATATTGATATTTTTCAATATAAAGCAAAAGGGTCCGTACGTTAGACGTACGGACCCTTTTGCTTTATAGCTAATAATCCTACTGCTTATTTTGTTGACCTTTAATTGTGTCTTTTTCAATATCAAACTCATTGGTGTCAACACTTGTATTTCCGGTCGGATTTGTAGGATTACTCTGTTCTACTTTTCTTTTAAATTTTCTCTTATCATCAATCATTCCCATGTTTCTTGGTTTTTAAGTTAGTTTGTAACTTAGAAAAAAATTGTGCAAAACTCGGTTAAAGGATGAATAAAGCTTTGTTAGTGAATGTTAAAAGGGAGAAAGACTGAGTAACATCCTTTTTAAAAATCATTGAGCGATTGAACATATTTTATAGTTAAGAGAGCTTTCTCTTTTTCATCGTCTGCGATTGATTTTTTTTCTTCATCATATTTCTGCAGTAGTGCTAAGTCATGGTCTGCCAAAAGTTTTCGTAATGCGAAAGTATTAAGGTAGGTTACTGTATTATTTTTTGTGTCCAACAGATACGGAAATCTTAACAAAGCGAGTTTTATACCTTGAATACCTCCACCGATTGCTCCAAAATCAGACCAAAATGTTGCTGTTTTGGTTTCTTCAATTTGATAATTGTATGTATTTGTATCCTGAGCGATTCCGGCGGTAAACAGTAAAAACCTTCCGTTGTTGCGAACGGGAGCATACCGATTTTGTAATTTGTATTTGGTGCAATTTATGAATAACGTATCGTTATTGGAGTAGGCTAAAATATGCTTTCGAATATCTTTTTTAGAAACTGATTTGTCTTCGGAAATTAAACGGTAATCATTACCGCCGCTCATTTTAATGTCACTTTTTGACCTTTTTTCTACTATGAGTTCAATTTCTTTGGAAGGTGTTTTGTTTTGAATCTCTTCAATTGACATATAGACACCTTGCGGATATGGTGTCTGGGCATTCAAATTTGTAAAGAAGCAGGTCAAAAAAACAATTGAGAAAAATTTTGTAATCATAATGAGGCGGCTTATGGGTAAATAATCTTTAGTACATTTAATAGGGAAAATGGCCTAATCCAAAGCGCTTCTCTATTTTTGGTGAAAGTTATAGAATTGGAAAAAGGGTATAAAAAGCAAAAGTTCAGCAGTTCAATTATTCGTTGAATTGCTAAACTTTCACTGTAAGGATATTTTTGAAATCTAGATAGCTATATCTATCTAATGGTCTTGGTGAAGGTTGAAATTCCGTCAACACCATGACCGTTCAAATGTTTGATAAATGCCGAGCCAATAATAGCTCCCTTTGCAGATTTGGTAGCCTGCTCAAAAGTTTCCGAATTACTGATGCCAAAACCTACGATTTGAAGGTTTTCTAGGTTCATATCTGCAATACGTTGAAAATAGGTTTGCTGTTCATCGCCAAAACCGGATTGAGATCCCGTAACACTGGCGGAACTTACCATATAAATAAACCCGTTGGAAACTGAATCGATAAAACGAATACGCTCTTCGGAAGTCTGTGGCGTTATCAAAAAGACATTGATGAGTCCATATTTTTCAAACGTTTCTTGGTACTCGTCATGATATACATCAACGGGTAAGTCGGGGATGATGAGTCCGTCTATACCTATTTCCTGGCATTTTTTACAGAAGGCTTCAACGCCATATTGAAGCATCGGGTTGAAATAGCCCATGATGATAAGTGGAATGGAAACCGACTTCCGAATATCTTTCAGTTGATTGAAAAGAATTTCGGTGGTCATACCGTTTTTAAGAGCCGCTGTGGAGCTTTGTTGAATCGTTGGGCCATCAGCCAAAGGGTCGCTGAAAGGAAGCCCTATTTCTATCATATCAACTCCGTTTTTCTCTAGATTTTGTATGATTGTAACTGTGTCATCCAATTTTGGATATCCCGCTGTGAAATAGATGGAAAGGAGTTTCCCGTCTTCGTTTAATTTATTGTTGATTCTATTCGCCATAGTTTCAAATGCTTTTTTTCCTTATAAAGGATGGAGTAGGCAAGGTGTGTTCACTATACCTATCCCGATATTTTATAAATTAAAAAATTCGATGTAATTATTAAGGTCTTTATCGCCCCGACCGGATAGGTTGATGACTACCACATCTTCGGGTTTAAATTTTCTATGTTCAAGAACGGCCAAGGCATGTGAAGATTCTATGGCAGGGATAATACCTTCCGTTTTACACAGTAGCAAACCTGCGTTCATAGCATCTTCATCCGTAATAGAAATAAACTCACCACGGCCGGATGCAAATAAATTGGCGTGCATAGGTCCCACACCAGGGTAATCCAATCCTGCAGAAATAGAATAAGGTTCTGTAATTTGGCCGTCATTGGTTTGCATCAATAAGGTTTTGCTTCCGTGAATGATGCCCACTTTTCCCAATGCTGAGGTAGCTGCACTTTCACCGGTGTCAATTCCTTTTCCCGCAGCTTCAACCGCAATGATACCTACATCAGGATTGTCTAAATAATGGTAATAAGCTCCGGCTGCGTTACTTCCTCCACCAACACAAGCAACCACGTAATCGGGATTTTCACGACCTTCTTTTTCTTTTAACTGCCATTTTATTTCTTCTGAAATAACCGATTGAAACCGCGCTACCATATCCGGGTAAGGATGTGGACCCACAACACTACCAATGATATAGTGGGTATCTACCGGGTTATTAATCCAATCGCGAATAGCTTCATTAGTAGCATCTTTTAGCGTTCTACTTCCGGAAAGTGCCGGTCTAACTTCAGCTCCTAACATTTTCATCCTAGCTACGTTGGGTGCTTGTCTGGCAATATCTATTTCGCCCATATACACAATACACTCAATACCCATTAGCGCACATACCGTAGCGGTCGCAACACCATGTTGTCCTGCACCCGTTTCTGCAATGATTCTGTTTTTGCCCAATTTCTTGGCCATAAGAATCTGCCCAATGGTATTATTAACTTTGTGCGCTCCCGTATGGCAAAGATCTTCGCGTTTTAGGTATATTTTGGTATTGTGTTTTTTTGAAAGTCTATCTGCAAAATAGAGTGGGGTAGGGCGTCCTACATAATCTTTCAGCAACTGGTCAAACTCTTCCTTAAAAGAAGGTTCTTGCATGATGCGAATATAGTTTTGCCGAAGTTCTTCAGTATTCGGGTATAGCATTTCAGGAATAAAAGCACCTCCAAACTCCCCGTAATATCCTTTTTCGTCCGCTTGATAAGAACTATCCCCTAATTCATTTTTATACGGAACTGTTTTGTTTACGTTTGTCATGATAATTTTTTTATTGCTAGCTAGAACTATTCTATAGCTATAATTGAGCAACTTCTTTTTGGCTTTTGATTTTTTTCAATCTATCCAATGCCTCTATGTAATAATAATCGGCATAGATTAGTGCAACATCTATTTCTGAACCTAATGATTTTGCACCTGTAGAATGTAATAAAAACGAATTGGCTTTACCAACGCCTGAATAATTTTCAGAACTTAAAGAGCTTAACATTTTTAAGGCGGCGTTATAATATTTTTGCTTTTGAGTTGTATCCTCTAAAAAGGTGCTGAGCTCTAATAAGCCTGAAGCAACAACTGCAGCAGCGGAAGCGTCCCTTTCTTCTTTTTCTAAATTAGGAACGTCGAAATCCCAATATGGAACATAATCCTCAGGTAAAAGCTCAAGGTATCTGTCCGACAATTTTTGAGCAAAATCCAAGAATTTCTTATCTCCTGTTTCACGATATACCATGCTGAATCCATAAATCCCCCATGCTTGACCTCTTGACCATCTACTATCATCTGCGTAGCCTTGTTTGGTATGATGGTTCAGCACACTGCCCGTGATGGAATCATATTCTATAACGTGCCAAGATGTATAATCATCTCTAAAATGATTTTTCATGGTGGTCTCGGCGTGTTTGATCGCGATATCCTTCAACTCAGAATCTCCTCCGTTCTTAGCAGCCCAAAACAAGAGCTCTAGGTTCAACATGTTATCGATTATGGTGATATGTTGCTGCCATCTTGGGTGCATCTTGTTAGACCAAGATTTTATTGTGCCTACTTTTGGGTTGTACCTCGATACCAATGATTTTGCCGATGTTAACAGAATGTCTTTATACTCTTTTTTGTCTCCTAGCTTATAGCCATTGCCAAATGCAGGAAACATCATAAAACCAATATCGTGATGCTCTGTAATTGTTTTATAATCTTCAAAAACTTCAGTTCTTTTAATGGCTTCGGTTTTCCATTTTTCATCTTTGGTCAGGTCGTACATGTACCATAGAATACCGGGGTAAAAGCCCGAGGTCCAAACCAACCTTCCATTGGGAACTTCTTTCCACTCTTTTTCGTTAGTTTCTATAAGTCGTGGGTGTTTGGTTAGGTCCGTTAATTTTGGAACTGATGTTTCTAATTGAGATTCACAATTATCGATAGCGCTTTCTAAATCAAATGTAGCTATTGTTTCATGGGTATTAGACTCGCTATTGGATTTAATTTTTTTAGGTGCGTCATGACAGGCGAAAAGTAAAGAACAAATACTAAAAAGTAGTAGTTTGGTACATTTTGTCATTATATTGGTTTTTGTCAGTAGTAGTTTTCTCTTTTTTGGGTTACTGGTTAGTTTGAGATTGCTCATAAATTTGTTCAGATTGCTATCAAACTTTTAAATTCTTTTACTTTTTCAACATCTTTCAGTCCTGGCTCAATTTCAAATTTACTGTTCACGTCAATGGCGTGGCAATATTTTGCTTCGGGCCTTTTCATAAATTTCTTTAAGGAATCTAGTTCATTTAGTCCTATTCCTCCACTTAGAAAATAAGGTTTGGTTGACGGATAGTCTTTTAAAACACCCCAGTCAAAAGCATAACCGTTTCCTCCGGGTAATTCTCCTTTGGTATCAAAAAGGAAGAAATCACAAACTGCCTCGTAAGGCTTAAGCATTTCAAAGTCAAAATTGTTTTTGATTGAAAATACTTTTATAATCTCAATATGCTTTGCTTTCTGTTTCAGTTCTGCACAATACTGCGGTGTTTCTGAACCGTGCAATTGTACCAACAAAAGATTGTAATCTTCTACGCGTTCCAGTACGGTTTTAATGTTAGCGTCTACAAATACACCTACTTTCTTTATCGTATGCGGAACGGCCGTCATTGGGCCTGAAAAGTGTCGTTTTGATTTATCCCAAAAAATAAAACCTAAATAGTCGGGTTTTAAACCGGCAATTTCGGCCGTGTTTTTCTTCATACCACACACCTTTAATTTAATAGGAGCGTTTTCTATGGTAGAAGGCACTTCTTTTTTAGTGGTGTAATGATAGTTCATTTGAGACATAGCTTTTGGGTCGTCATTAAGACAGTTGGTTTATAAATTCTTTAGCATTCTCACCGGGATTATCGGTTTTCATAAAATTCTCACCAATTAAGAATCCCTGGTAGCCATAAGGTTTTAAATCCTTAATGGCCTCTATGGAACTGATTCCACTTTCTGAGACCTTTACAAATTCATCTGGAATTATCTTTGAAAGCGATTTGCTGGTTTCCAAGCTCACCTCAAAGGTCTTTAGATTTCTGTTATTGACACCTAACATGTCTAGGCTGGGCATAATGCTTTTATGTAGCTCAGCTTCGTTGTGAACCTCAAGAAGAACATCTAGGTCAAGACTCTTGGCGAGCTCCGAAAGTGTTTTTATTTCTTCTTTGGATAAAATAGCTGCAATTAATAGAATGACATCCGCTCCATGGGCTTTAGCTTCTAAAATTTGATATTCATCTATAATGAACTCTTTGCGCAATAATGGCATCTGTACGGCTGCTCGAGCCAATATCATGTCATCTAATGAACCTCCAAAATATTTCCCATCCGTTAGAACGGACATGCCGCAGACCCCTGCATTTTCATATCCGGTAGCTACATCTTGAACGTTCAGCCCTTGATTGATTTCCGATTTTGACGGAGACCGACGTTTGTGTTCCGCAATAATACCGCTATTGCTATTACGAAGTGCATTGCTCAAAGACACTGTTTTTCGTGAGAACAAAACCGATTTCTCTAATTGTGAAACGGGAATAAGCGAGCTTTTAAGGTCTACTTCCTTGCGTTTGTCGGCTACTATTTTATCTAGAATGTTCATGCTAATGATTCGCTCTTGAATACTGATTTAATTTTTACTCAACTCCTGCAACTTCCTTAAGGCATCTAGACCTTTTCCGGCTAAAAGTGATTCTTTGGCTTTTTCAAAACCTTGCAAGGGAGTCAAGTTTTTAACCGTTGCAATGGCAATACCCGCATTGGCACAGACTACATTGTTTTGTGCTTCCGTACCGCGGCCTTGCAACACGTTTACAAATATTTGTGCCGAATCTTCAATGGAGTCGCCACCTACAATCTGAGACTGCTGTATTTTTTGAACCCCAAAATCTTCAGGTTTCAACATGCTTTCTGAATTGTTGGAAATGGTTTTTGTATTTCCGGTCAATGATATTTCATCATAACCATCTAAAGCATGAAGAACAGTAAATTTTTTATCGGTATTTTGATATAGGTACCCGTACATTCTAGCAAGTTCCAAATTAAAAACACCTACCATTTGGTTCTTCGGAAAAGCCGGATTAACCATTGGTCCAAGCATGTTGAAAAACGTCTTTACCGCTAATTCCCTCCGAATAGGGCCAACATTTTTCATGGCTGGGTGAAATAAAGGAGCGTGTAAAACACAAATTCCAGCTTCATCAATAGATTTCTTTAGGAAGTCAGCTTCGTTACTGAACTTAATCCCCAGAAATTCCATTACATTACTACTTCCGCATTTGGAGGAGACACCATAATTACCATGTTTGGTTACGTGCACTCCCGCACCTGCGGTAACAAATGAAGCCAAGGTAGAGATGTTAAAAGTGTCTTTTCCGTCACCACCGGTTCCACATAAATCAATTGGGTTGTAGTCGGAAAGGTCTACGGCCAAACACAATTCTAAAAGGGCATCTCTGAAACCTTCCAGCTCTTCAATAGCAATACTACGCATCATATAAACGGTTAGGAATGCCGCAATCTGACTTGTATTGTAATCTCCTTTTGCAATATTCACCAACACTTGCTTTGCTTCCTCTTTTTCAAGAATATCGTGATTGATGAGTTTATTTAATATTTCTTTCATGGTACTGTTCTTACTACTATGGAAACGGTTTGATATATTTTTTTAGACTTCTAAATTTAATTTTTCAACCAGTTAGAAAGAATGCTTTTGCCTTCAGGAGTCAAAACCGATTCAGGGTGGAACTGTACTGCGGAAACGTCATAGACCTTGTGGCGAAGTGACATAACCTGACCGTTTTCATCAACTGAGGTAGCTTCTAGGCTTTCCGGTAAATTTGGGTCCACTACCCATGAATGGTAGCGTCCCACATTTATCTTTTTGGGAAGGCCTTCAAAATTAGGGTCGTCTTTGGTAATGGTTATTTCAGTAGCGATACCGTGGTATACTTCGTCTAAATTAATTATTGAACCACCAAAAACTTCACCTATGGCCTGTTGGCCCAAGCACACCCCAAAAATACTCTTGGTAGGTGCATATTTGGCAATAATTTCCTTTAAAAGTCCTGCTTCGTCCGGAATTCCTGGTCCAGGTGAAAGCACTATTTTATCAAAAGCATCAACTTCTTCCAAAGTCAATTGGTCGTTACGTTTTACTATAACCTGACAATCTAAATCCTCTAAATAATGAACCAAGTTGTATGTAAAACTATCGTAGTTGTCTATTACTAAAATCTTCTTCATGGTTATATGGTTTCAGCAATTTTCAATGCTTTGGTCAGTGCGCCCAATTTGTTATAGGTTTCTTGCAATTCGTCTTCGGGGTTTGATGCGGCAACAAGACCTGCGCCCGCTTGGTAATTTAACTGGTGGTTTTTGCTCAAGAACGTACGGATCATAATGGCATGGTTGAAATTACCATCAAAATCCATAAAGCCGATGGCGCCACCATAGTATCCTCTACTGGTTTTTTCATACTTCTCAATAAGCTGCATGGCCATATGTTTTGGTGCGCCGCTTAACGTTCCTGCTGGAAAGGTGTCCGCAACCACTTTCATGGTAGGCGTATCTTTTTTCTTTTGCCCTACAACTTTTGATACCAGATGAATAACGTGGGAAAAGAACTGTACTTCTCTATAATTGGTTACCTCTACCAAACTACCGTTTCGGCTTAAATCGTTACGAGCCAAATCTACCAACATTACATGTTCGCTATTTTCCTTGTCGTCTTCTTTAAGTTGTTTGGCAAGAATGGCATCTTGTTCATCGTTTCCGGTACGTTTAAAGGTTCCGGCGATAGGGTGAATTTCTGCTTTGCCTTCCTTTACAATAAGTTGCGCTTCAGGAGAACTTCCAAAAATCTTGAAATCGCCGTAGTCAAAATAAAACAAGTAAGGCGATGGATTGATGGAGCGAAGTGCTCGGTACACGTTAAATTCATCCCCTTTGAATCCTTGAGAAAATCTACGAGATAAAACCAGTTGAAAAACATCACCACGTTGACAGTGTTTTTTAGCTAACCGAACGTGTTCTCTATACTCTTCATCTTCCAGATTGGAAGTAGCGTCTCCATCCAAAGAGAAATTATAGGAAGCAAAAGTGCGTACGTTTAGAATATGTGCTATTTCAGAGGTGTTTTCATCAGTATTAAAACAATGTGCGAAAATATAAGCCTCGTTCTTATGATGGTCTATTGCAATGATGTTTTGGTAGACCGCATAGTAAATATCGGGAATGGAAATAGAATTGTCCTTTTTGGTGATTTCTACATCTTCATAGTAGCGCACGGCATCATAGGCCATATAACCAAAAATACCATTGTTAATGAATTTAAAATCGCTTTCGTCGGCTTCAAATTTTTTGCTGAACTCGTGCAGGACATTTACAACGTCTGTACCTTCGTTTATTTCCGTTTCTTGTGAAGTTTGGTCAGGAAAACGCTCAATAATCGTTTCGTTCTCTATTTTTATTGATGCAATAGGGTTGCAGCAGATATACGAAAAACTATTGTCGTTAGCGTGATAGTCGCTACTTTCAAGCAAGATACTATTAGGGAAGCGGTCTCTAATTTTTAGATAAACGCTTACCGGCGTAATGGTATCGGCCAGGATTTTTTTGTGGAATGATTTTAATTTGTACTTCATGTTGATAGTATTCAAATGCAAAAGGCTTGTCGTGATGACAAGCCTTTATATAGTTTTACTACAATGATGCTTAGCTCACGATATCTGTCGAGAGTTGTTCCACCACCAAGTATTTGTGTTATTTCTGTTCATTGGCTCAAATATAGAAATCATTTTTAAAACCACAAACCCATTTGTTTGAAAAAAACAAAACCCTGCAATCGTGTGAAATGCAGGGCTTAAATTTTACAGTTGTACCAATTTAGAATTCTAGGTCGACCACTAGGTCAAACTCGTCATAAATGGCTTTATCGCCTAAGTTGTCAAAGAAACTACCGGAACCATATTTAATGTCATAAGCAGTTCTGTCTACTTTTACGGTAGCAGTTGCTTTGCTACCATACACAGATACATCAAAAGTTACAGGTTTAGTAACACCTTTAATAGTAAGGTCTCCTGTTACTTCGTAAGAATTTTTTCCTGTAGGCTCAACTTTGGTGAAAACCAATTTAGCGGCAGTGTGCTTTTCGGTACCAAAGAAATCGTCAGATTTTAAATGGCCTTCTAATTTTCCTTTTGATTCCCCTTCTAAATCTGTAGCCACTAAAGTAGTCATGTCAGCTTCAAATTCTCCGCCGGTCAATTTATCGCCGTCAAAAATTAATGTACCGGATTTTAAGTCCACATTTCCGTAATGTGATCCGGTTACCTTGTACGCCTTCCAAGTAATTGTACTTGCTTCGGTCTTTACTTCTTTTTTTTCTTCAGCTACTGGTTCAGTTGCTGTTGCTACGCCAAATACCATGGCAAGCGCCAAACTTAATACTCCTTTTTTCATAATTGATGTTTAAAATTAATTGATAATAGTGTTTCTATTCAAATTTATTGAACAATATGTTCAGTTGTTTCATTTCTTTGTCCGATAGATTTTGAAGAATCTTGTCTTCTGCTTCAGACATTGCAATATCCATTTTTTTTAGGATGTTAAGGCCTTCCTTTGTTATACGTATTTCAACCTTTCTTCGGTTGGATGGGCAAACTTGTCTTTTTGCAAACCCTTTTAATATTAACTTGTCTACCAACCGAGTGGTATTACTCATTTTGGTTACCATACGTTCGTTTAGCGTAGCTAAACTTGCGGGCTTATCATTCTGCCCCCTTAGGATACGTAAAACATTAAACTGCTGCAATGATACTCCGTACGGTTTTAATGCCGCCGTTAATGCTTCATTTATAAGATTGCCAACCAGTAAAAAGTGAATCAGCGTTCGGCTTTTTAAGGGGAGTTCTTTTTCAATCTTTAAAACATCTTCAACATTCATGTTACTACAACTATTGTATATACAAATGTATGTTGAATGTTTGATATGGAAATGTGTTTACACTTTAATTTTTTGTTAAATGTTTGGGAGAAGCATTTGCTGTAAAATCCGTAATTTTGAATTTTAATTGATATTCGCTTTAGCGATAAAAAAGAACGTTATGAATTTATCACAAGAAGATTGGGAAGAGCAACTGGAAAAAGACGATAACGCATTTATTCTAGATGTTAGAACCCCGGAAGAAGTAGAGGAAGGGTATATTCCAAATTCTACTAATATAGATTTTTATCTTGGACAAGATTTTTTAAACGAAGTCGAAAAGCTTGATAAAAGTAAGAATTACTATGTCTACTGCCGCAGTGGAAATAGGAGCGGGCAGGCTTGCGCGATTATGAATAGCGTGGGAATTGAAAATGCCTATAACCTAGAAGGTGGCTTTATGAATTGGGACGGTGCGGTAGAAGGCGAGTAATAGCTTTTTAACGTGTCCTAAATATATAGGTCTCTATAACTCGTAAAATGAGTCCTCAATTGATACTTGCATAAAGTGTCTTTTGAGGACTTTTTTAGTTTTTACAAATTTTGTATCTAAATTGTACATTCCTAAATAAACCATTTGCCATGCGGGAAGACCTTCTTCACTTTATTTGGAAGTACAAAAAATTACAAGTAACGGACTTGGCAACTACCCGTGGAGAGCGTTTGTTTCTTTTGGATTTTGGTACGCATAATCATTTGGCGGGACCTGATTTTTTTAATGCTAAAATAGATATTGATGGTCAGGTCTGGGCGGGTAATGTAGAGATGCACTTAAAATCTTCGGATTGGTATGCACATCACCACGAGGAAGATGATAACTATAACAATGTAATATTACATGTGGTTTGGGAGGATGATGGTGAGGTTTTTAGAAATGACAATAGTGAAATACCTACCTTGGAGTTACGTAAATATATTCCTTTGCAATTGCTGCAATCGTATCAAAAGTTGTTCGATAAGAAGGACATTCGTTTTATTAATTGCGAAAAGGACCTTAAAGAGGTTGAAGAATTTTTGGTTAAGAATTGGCTGGAACGGTTATATTTTGAAAGATTAGAAGCCAAAGCTGAATTTGTACTGGAGCTTCTTGAAAAATCTAATAATAATTGGGAGCAGGTGCTTTTTACCTTGCTATTAAAGGCTTTTGGACTCAAAATAAATGGTGCATGTTTTCAAAGTTTGGGGGCTGCTCTTGAATTTTCGGTTTTTAGAAAGCAACAGGGGAATGTTTTTCAGATGGAGAGTCTGTTGTTTGGTATGACCCACCTATTGGAAGACGATCAGGTGTTGGACGAGCATTATCTTCAGTTGAAGAAAGAATATAGGTATCAGAAAAAGAAATATAATTTAAAGGATGAAGGTGTATTAAAGCCGCAATTTTTTAAACTTAGGCCTCCTAATTTTCCTACGATACGTTTATCGCAGCTGGCCAATTTGTATGGTTCGCATTCCTCATTGTTTCAAAAAGTAATTTCAGCATCTAGCTTAGAGGAGATGTACCTGCTATTTGCGGTTTCGGCCAGCCCGTATTGGAACAATCATTATACTTTTGGTAAAGAATCGAAAAAGAGTATAAAAAAGCTAACTCCAAAATTTATAGATTTACTAATAATAAATGCAATCCTGCCACTTCAATTTTGCTACGCTAAATATCAAGGTAAAGAGGTTAATGAAAGTATAATCAATATTATATCAAATATTAAGAAAGAAGAAAATACGGTTGTCCGTAATTTTAAAACTCATGGCCTTTCCGTTGGCAATGCGCAAGAAAGTCAGGCGTTGTTGCAATTGTATAATGGGTATTGCACTCAAAACAAATGCCTACAATGTGCCGTAGGTACTAATTTATTACGTTGAAATGGTTAAATTTGATATTGAAGATTTTAAAAAAACGATTTAATTAGTTTCTAATACCCCTATGAACATCTTCTATAAATTACTGTATTATTTTCAGAAACGAGGTTTTGAGGTGTGTCGTAGAATAGCTGAAAGGCTGGGTATACGGGCTAGGGTTGTACGTACGTCTTTTATTTATCTCACATTTGTTACTTTAGGTTTTGGTTTTGCGCTCTATTTATTTTTAGCTTTTTGGTTAGGTATTAAAGACTTGGTATATACCAAACGTACTTCTGTTTTTGATCTATGAAATTGACACATTTCTTTCAATCTAGAATATACATAGCACTAACTTTAATGCTTAGCGTATTGTTGATCGGTGTTTTGGGGTATCGTTTTTTATCTGATCTTACTTGGGTAGATGCGCTTTATATGACCATTATTACCGTGACCACAGTAGGTTTTTCGGAAGTGGGGCCTATGGATACCCAAGAGAAAATATTTACTGTAATACTTATCATACTCAGTGTTTTTATTTTAGCATTTTCTATCTCGGTCATTACAGAATATATTTTAAGTAGAAATTCACTACAAGAATTAAAAAAGAAAAAAGTGAAAAATAAAATCGATAATCTTTCCGGTCATGTTATTGTCTGTGGATTTGGTAGAAACGGTATGCAGGCCGTTGAACGTTTAAAGGCCTATAAAAAACCTTTTGTTGTCATAGAGAGGGATAAAGAGGTGATCGATAAATATGATGAGGAACTTTTATTTGTAGAAGGTGATGCCAATGAAGATGAAACTCTACTTGCGGCCGGACTTGACCGTGCTCAACATTTAATAACTGCACTTCCAGATGATGCGGCTAACTTGTTTGTGGTGCTGTCCGCAAGACAATTGAATAAAAGTTTGTTCATAGTCACTAGGGCGTCTCTGGTAACCTCACAGAAAAAGTTGCTTTTAGCTGGAGCGAATAAAGTAATTATGCCGGATAAAATTGGCGGAGACCATATGGCTTCATTAATTGTGATGCCAGATCTTATTACTTTTATGGATAAGTTGGGTGTGGAAGGGGAACATACCACAAATCTAGAGGAAGTAGCTATTGAGGATTTTAAAGGTCAGGTGGAATGTAACTCCTTACGCGATTTAGATTTACGTAAGCGAACCGGTTGTACTATAATCGGTTACATTGAACCTGACGGAAACTATATTATTAACCCTGAAGCAGATTTACAATTGCAGCCTAAAAGCAAGGTAATTGTTTTAGGTAGGCCCGAACAAATACGAAAATTGAATGAAATGTTCTCCATAGGTTAGTCGTAACCTACGTTAATTGAACATTATTATTTGATTGTGTTACTATTTTTTAAGATATTGCCGAAATTGTGTTAAAAACCTTAACGTAACACTGAACCCACAAAAATACATATGAAGAAATTTACCTTATTGTTTTTCCTGCTACTTGGTGTAGCAGCCTTTTCTCAAGAACTTATTGTAAAAGGAAAAGTTTACAATCCATCTTCACAAATTAATGATGGTGTAGTAGAGGTAGACGTGACAGGGGGAACACCTCCATATACTTATAAATGGAGTAATCAAGAAACGGCTTTGTCATCTTCAAGGGCTAGTGGTTTGGTAGAAGGAGTCCCTTATGATGTCTTGGTAACGGATTCAGCCGGTAATTCCGAAACAAAAGTATTTGAAGTAGAGACCAATGCAATTGCTGAGGTCTTTAATGGTACAATGACTCCTGCGGTAAGTGCATTAGGCTCTATACTTTTCTGGGATCCGTTTGCGGCAATAGGTATTTATGATCCTGTTGTGTATGCTGATGTTAAATTGATAGGTACGCCGGGCTGGACAAATGATATTCAAAATAAATTTGTACTCAAAAAATGGCTGAAGCCTGAGGGAGCTAAAGTAAAAAAGGGAGAAGATATTGCTGTCATATCTAGCAATGATGATGAGGACTTGACCGTTTCTGCTACGGCTACAGGCGAATTGAAATATTTAGTGTCCGAAGGGAAGGTTATCTATAACTCTGAAAATGCAAAACATGTTATTGAGCAAGGGGCGCATTACTTAGCAGAAATAAAGTACGATGAGCCTTTGGTAATGACGCATCCTAATGGAGACCCTATTACTAATGGTATTTCTTTTATTGTTATTTGGTTGGTTTTAGGAGCTACGTTCTTTACGATTAGAATGGGCTTTATTAACATTAAAGGTTTCAGGCATTCCATAGACCTTGCTAAAGGTAAATATGATGATCCGGATGCGCCTGGTCAGGTTACCCATTTTCAAGCGTTGGCCACAGCAGTTTCAGGAACTGTTGGTTTGGGGAATATTGCCGGTGTTGCCGTAGCGGTATCATTAGGTGGTGCAGGAGCTACTTTTTGGATGATTGTCTGTGGTTTGTTAGGAATGTCTTCCAAGTTTGTAGAATGTACGTTGGGTGTAAAATATAGAGATATATTACCTGATGGAAGAGTTTTTGGAGGTCCAATGAACTATTTAAGATACGGACTGGAAAAGCGTAACATGAAAGGTTTCGGTAAGGTCTTAGCTGGTTTATTTGCCGTTTTGGCCATTGGAGCTTCTTTTGGTGGTGGTAATATGTTTCAAGCCAACCAATCTTTTGAGCAATTAGCGGGTCAGTTCCCGGCATTGGTCGGTCACGGCTTTTGGTTTGGTGTAGTTACGGCTATTCTTGTAGGGGTTGTAATTATTGGCGGTATCAATAGCATAGCTAAGGTTACCGGTAGGGTGGTGCCAATTATGGCTTCCATATATATTATTGCGGCTTTGGCCGTAATTATAATGAACATTCAGAATATTGGACCTGCATTTACGGCAATATTTGATGGTGCATTTAGTCCATCTGCTTTAAAAGGTGGTGTAATAGGGGTTTTGGTTATTGGATTTCAACGAGCTGCTTTCTCTAATGAAGCGGGTGTTGGTTCTGCGGCCATTGCACATAGTACCGCAAAAACCAATCACCCACCATCTGAAGGTTTTGTAGCTCTTCTTGAACCGTTTCTAGATACCGTAGTGGTTTGTACCCTTACAGCGCTTGTACTTATTTTTACAGGTATGCATGAGGTTGAAGGTATGGCAGGAGCACAGCTAACGTCTGATGCTTTTGGTAGCCAGATTTCATGGTTCCCTTATGTATTGGCTTTAGCAGTATTTCTTTTTGCCTTCTCTACAATGATTTCATGGTCTTACTACGGTATGCGTGCTTGGACTTACCTTTTTGGTAAGAGTAAAAAATCAGAGATGATTTATAAAATGCTTTTCTTGGTATTTGTTGTAATAGGTGCTTCCGTAAGTTTAGGTGCCGTACTTGATTTCTCTGATATGATGATTTTGGCCATGTCCTTTCCAAATATCATAGGTCTTTATATAATGTCTGGTGAAGTTAAAAGTGATTTAACAACGTACTGGAGAAAACTAAAAGCTAATGAGCTTTTTAAAAAACAAATAACCGCTAAGGAATAGTTTACCTAGTTATTCGCGGATGAAAAACTTTAAATCCCACTTCAGGTTCAATAAGCAAGAACGGAGTGGGGTTTTTTATTTGCTCTTTATTATAGTTGCGCTTCAGGTAGCCTATTTCATCCTAAGCTCATCAAATTCTTCTGATGGGAATGTTGATTTTCTTGAGGATAAACAACTTCAGCTTCAAATAGATAGTCTTAAGGATAAAGCTCTAGAGAAAGACGCTATTAAAATTTATCCCTTTAATCCCAATTATATAACGGACTATAAGGGGTATACTTTGGGGATGTCCCTAGAAGAGATAGATAGACTGCATAATTTTAGAAAAGAGGGGAAGTTTGCCAATAGTGCTGAGGACTTTCAAAAAGTTACCAAGATTTCAGATTCGTTACTTCAGTTAATTTCGCCCTATTTTAAATTTCCAGAATGGACGCAGGGTAGGGAAAAGTCCACTTCGTCATATAAAACATACCATACTAAAGATCAAGGCAGCTCCAGTAATCAGAGTGAAGTGAAGCAGATGGTTACTGATATAAATCAGGCAACTATTGAAGAGCTGCGCGAAATCAATGGTATTGGTGAAAAGCTATCGGCTAGAATTGTAAAATTTAGAGATAGGTTAGGCGGATTTTTGGTAAACGAACAATTGTATGATGTGTATGGGCTGGAGCCGGAAGTTGTAGAGCGGACATTAAAGAGGTTTCAGGTGCTTAAAAAGCCTGTTGTTGAAAAAATTAACATAAATACAGCATCGGCCGAAAAACTGTCAAAATTAGTATATCTTCAAAAACAGGTCTCTAAAAGCATAGTAAATTACAGGAATGATAACGGAACTATACTTTCTTTTAACGAATTATTAAAAATAGAGAATTTTCCAGTAGAGAAGATTGATAGAATTAAGTTATATTTGGCCTTATAAATTTATTGGCAATGCAAAGCATGTACTTTACGGAAGAACATCAATTATTCAGAGAGAGTCTCCGGGATTTTTTAAAGAAAGAAGTAGTACCTCATATTGATAAATGGGAAGCGTCAGGAACAATTGAGCCTTTCATTTGGGAGAAATTTGGTGAAATGGGTTATTTTGGCCTTGCTACCTCCGAAAAGTATGGGGGATTGGGGTTGGACCTTTTTTATACCGTGATATTTCTGGAGGAGCTTCAAAGAGTGAATTCGGGTGGTTTTGCCGCGGCAATGTGGGCGCATGCATATTTGGCAATGACGCATTTGAACAAGAATGCAAATGATGAGCAGAAAAAGGCGTATTTGATGCCTAGTGTAAATGGAGAGAAAATAGGGTGTTTAGGTGTTACGGAGCCATTTGGTGGTAGTGATGTCGCCGGTATGAGGACAACAGCTGTAAAAGAAGGCGACAATTATATAATTAATGGATCCAAAACATTTATTACAAATGGTGTGTACGGAGACTATTGTATTCTGGCTGCAAAGACGGATCCATCCGCAGGGAACAAAGGTATAAGTATCATTATAGTGGATTTAAAAAGTGAAGGTGTCTCTGCAAGTAAGTTAAATAAGTTAGGTTGGAGGGCATCGGATACGGCAGAACTTGCTTTTGATAATGTTAAGGTTCCTGTTAGTAATTTAATGGGGGATGAGGGAAAAGGCTTTTCCTTTATAATGGAAGCTTTTGCTTTGGAGCGTTTGGTTATGGGAATAAATGCCCATGCTAGGGCGGAATATGCTTTAGAATATGCATTGCAATATATGTCCGAGCGGGAAACTTTCGGTAAGTCTATAAATCAATACCAGGCCCTGCGCCATAAGTTTGTTGATCTTCATGCAGATATGGAAATATGCAAGCAATATAATTATGGGGTAGTTTATAAGATGGATAAAGGCGAATATGTTGTTCGGGAAGCTACTATTTCAAAATTGAAGTCTACTGAAATGGCAGATAAAGTAGCTTACGATTGTTTGCAATTCTTGGGTGGGTACGGGTATATAGAGGATTACCCTATGGCACGTATGTTCAGGGATAGTCGTTTGGGTCCAATAGGTGGAGGAACTTCAGAAATACTAAAAGAAATCATTGCAAAAATCGTTATTGATAAAAAAGAATACAGAATGCCAAAAGGGTAGGAGGTCTATATACTAAGGGGCTGCGGTGTTTTTAATGTATTGTTTTGAAGTATATTTAGAGATACGTAGTGCTCAATTGTAAATTAGTTTATATATTTGCCGCCTTAATCATAAAGAAAGGAGGTTGTAGCCAATGTTAATTATACCAGTAAAAGAAGGAGAAAACATCGATCGGGCTTTGAAACGTTTCAAGCGTAAATTCGATAAAACGGGTACGATGCGCAGATTGCGTAAGCGTCAACAATTCACAAAACCTTCCGTTGAGCGCAGAGCGCAGATACAGAAAGCAGAATACATTCAAGGTTTAAGAGATAAAGAAGAAATTTAATATCTAATAGACTTTGTTTAGTGTACAAATAGAAAAATCCCATCATTATGATGGGATTTTTTTTGTTTAAATATTTCTACCTCTTATTACAATCTCTCTTTTCTCCTAGCGTTGTTAAAACTGCTGTTGCTGTCAATTTGTTAACTTCGTATTATGTCATTGGATTCCTTTATATCGTATCTGGCTTTGGAAAAGAATTATTCTGCCCATACGGTAACCGCATATAAAAGAGATTTAGAGGCGTTTGGTGAGTTTTGTGACCAGAATTATGATTGTAAGAATATTGATGCTGTGGCGTACAGCTTTGTTAGGAGTTGGATCGTGAGCTTGGTAGATTCCGGGGTGTCCAACCGATCGGTTAATAGAAAGATGGCCTCGTTAAAGGCGTATTATAGATTTCTTCAAAATATTGGAGCTATAAAGGTGAATCCTTTAGCGAAACATAAAGCCCTGAAAACATCAAAAAAAATCGAAGTTCCTTTTTCGGAAGCGGAAATGGAGGAAGTGCTTTCTCAAATTAACTTCGGAGATGATTTTGAAGGGGTTAGGGACAGGCTCATTATTGAGTTGTTTTATACTACAGGTATGCGTAGAGCGGAACTTATAAATTTAAAGATGATAGATGTTGATTTCTCGCAACATCTTTTGAAGGTTTTGGGAAAGCGTAATAAAGAACGTGTGGTGCCCTTATTGCCTTCTGTTGAAATCCTTTTGAGAGCATATCTGAAGGAAAGAGAAGCGCTATTGGAGATAACGGATAAAACCCATGTCTTTTTATTGAAATCAGGCAATAAACTGTATGAAAACCTTGTTTATCGATTAATAAATAAGTATTTTAGTGAGGTGTCGTCTAAGGTTAAAAAGAGTCCCCATATCTTAAGACATACTTTTGCGACCCATCTGTTGAATAAAGGGGCGGATATGAATTCTGTAAAAGAATTGCTGGGTCATGCGAGCTTGGCATCCACACAAGTATATACACACAATAGTATAGCAGAATTAAAAAAGGTACATGCCAGTGCACACCCTAGGGGTAAAAAGTAGCTGGCAATTTTAGATTACATTGTTTAACATAAAAAACTATAACCTATGAAAGTAAATGCGCAATCAGTCAATTTTAATGCGGATAGATCGCTTATAGACTTTTTACAGAGCAGATTAGATAAGCTTGAAACCTTCTATGATAAGGTAATTAGCGCAGACGTTTATTTAAAAGTCGAGAATACGAGTTCAAAGGAAAATAAAATAGTAGAAATCAAATTGAACATACCTGGAGATAAATTCATGGTAAAAAAGCAATGTAAGAAATTTGAGGAGGCAGTTGACTCTGCTTGTAACTCTCTGGAAAGGAAGCTAATAAAACACAAGGAAAAATCTCGTGTTCAAGCATGATAAATTTTTTTCAAATTTTGTTTTGAATAAACAAAAAAACGTATACATTTGCAGTCCGTTAGAAATAGCGGACTTTTTTATGCCGGAAACGATGTAGAAAAGCCGATGTAGCTCAGCTGGCTAGAGCAGCTGATTTGTAATCAGCAGGTCGTGGGTTCGAGTCCCTCCATCGGCTCTAAAAGTTCTTTAAAAAATTGGTTTGGGGAGATACTCAAGCGGCCAACGAGGGCAGACTGTAAATCTGCTGACTACGTCTTCGCAGGTTCGAATCCTGCTCTCCCCACTTTTTTTAAAAGCCCAATTTTTTTTGGGTGTTGAAATGTTGAATTTTTATAATTGCGGGAGTAGCTCAGTTGGTAGAGCGTCAGCCTTCCAAGCTGAATGTCGCCGGTTCGAACCCGGTCTCCCGCTCTAATAAGCCAAGGTAATGTGTGTGGTTTTGAATCTGCAACGTTGAACCTTGAACCTTGAACCTAATAAGCCGACGTAGCTCAGGGGTAGAGCGTTTCCTTGGTAAGGAAGAGGTCACGGGTTCAATTCCCGTCGTTGGCTCAATTAAGGCATTATTTGTACACTAATATATAACTAAGATTAAAATTCATTAAAAATGGCAAAGGAAACTTTTGATCGTTCCAAACCGCACTTGAATATAGGTACTATTGGACACGTAGATCACGGTAAAACAACATTGACTGCTGCTATTACTACGGTATTGGCGAACGCAGGTTTGTCTGAGCTTAGAAGCTTTGACTCTATTGACAACGCTCCTGAGGAAAAAGAGAGAGGTATTACTATTAACACTTCTCACGTTGAGTATCAAACAGCTAATCGTCACTACGCTCACGTTGACTGTCCTGGTCACGCGGATTACGTAAAGAACATGGTTACTGGTGCTGCTCAGATGGACGGTGCTATTCTTGTTGTTGCTGCTACTGATGGTCCTATGCCACAAACTCGTGAGCACATCCTTTTAGGTCGTCAGGTTGGTATTCCAAGAATCGTTGTTTTCTTGAACAAAGTTGACATGGTTGATGATGAGGAGCTTTTAGAGCTTGTTGAGATGGAAGTAAGAGAATTGCTTTCTTTCTATGAGTATGATGGTGATAACGGACCTGTAATTTCTGGTTCTGCACTTGGTGCCTTGAACGGTGAGCAAAAATGGGTTGACACTGTAATGGAGTTGATGGCTGCTGTTGATGATTGGATCGAGCTTCCTAAGAGGGATGTTGAGAAGGATTTCTTAATGCCTGTTGAAGATGTGTTTACTATTACTGGTCGTGGTACTGTTGCAACTGGTCGTATTGAAACTGGTGTTGCTAACACGGGTGATCCTGTTGAGATTATCGGTATGGGAGCTGAGAAATTGACTTCTACTATTACTGGTGTTGAAATGTTCCGTAAGATTTTGGATAGAGGTGAAGCTGGTGATAACGTTGGTATCTTGTTGAGAGGTATTGAAAAAGCACAAATCAGCAGAGGTATGGTAATCTGTAAGCCAGGTTCTGTAACTCCACACGCTAAATTTGAAGCTGAGGTTTACGTTCTTAAGAAAGAAGAAGGTGGTCGTCACACGCCATTCCATAATAACTATCGTCCTCAGTTCTACGTTAGAACTACAGATGTAACTGGTAACATTTCTCTTCCTTCTGGAGTTGAGATGGTAATGCCAGGTGATAACCTTACTATTACAGTTGATCTTATTCAGCCTATCGCATTAAGTATAGGTCTACGTTTTGCTATCCGTGAAGGTGGTAGAACTGTTGGTGCCGGTCAGGTTACTAAGATTATAGATTAATTTATTATATAGGAAATAATGTAATTAAGGGTGTTCTGCTTTAGTAGGGCACCTTTAAATGCAATTATAAACGGGTGTAGCTCAGTTGGTAGAGCACTGGTCTCCAAAACCAGGTGTCGGGAGTTCGAGTCTCTCCTCCCGTGCGAATTTAAGTAAGAATCATTATGTTAACGTATATAAAAGAATCTATAGAAGAGCTTCGTAACAATGTTACTTTGCCTACAAGGGCCGAATCATCTAATCTTATGGTTGTGGTTGCGGTGTTTTCTATATTGTTCGCTTTGGCGACTTGGGGTGTGGACAGTGCATTCAGCAAATTGGTTCGGTTGTATTTCGATAACATCTTAAACTAGTTTATCGCTATGTCAGAAGTATTGGAAAAGAAATGGTATGTAGTGAGAGCTGTCAGTGGGCAAGAGAATAAAATCAAAGGCTATATTGAAAGTGAAGTAGAGCGCCATGGTTTTTCTGATTATTTAGAAGATGTTTTGGTTCCTACGGAAAAAGTGATTCAGATTCGTAACGGAAAAAAAATTAACAAGGAAAGGGTTTATTTTCCTGGTTATATAATGATAAAAGCCAACCTTGGCGGTGAAATGATTCACATAATACGTTCAATTACGAATGTAATCGGTTTTTTAGGCGAGACAAAAGGAGGGGATCCTGTTCCGTTGAGAAAGACCGAAGTGAATAGAATGTTAGGTAAGGTAGATGAGTTGGCTGTTAATACGGATGCTGTAGCAATTCCTTTCACTCATGGTGAAACGGTTAAGGTTATTGATGGTCCGTTTAATGGTTTTAATGGTACGGTTGAGAAAATCAACGAAGAGAAGCGTAAGCTAGAGGTGATGGTTAAGATTTTCGGAAGAAAAACACCATTGGAACTTAGTTATATGCAAGTAGAGAAAGTATAAGTTAAGTGTTACATATTTAAAGTTGTGTTGCTTCCAAATTGATACAGCTGAAATTTAATTTTAAACAATGGCAAAAGAAATAGGTAAAGTAGTTAAACTACAAGTTAGGGGAGGTGCAGCGAATCCGTCGCCACCGGTTGGACCCGCCTTAGGTGCTGCCGGTGTTAACATCATGGAGTTCTGTAAGCAGTTCAATGCTCGTACGCAGGACAAACAAGGTAAGGTTTTACCTGTTGTTATCACCGTATATAAGGATAAGTCATTTGACTTTATCGTTAAGACACCACCAGCGGCAGTTCAGCTATTGGAAGCGGCTAAGATTAAAAAAGGATCAGGCGAGCCTAACCGTGTAAAATCTGGTAATGTTACTTGGGATCAAGTTAAAACAATTGCCGAGGACAAAATGGTAGACCTTAATGCGTTTACAGTAGAATCTGCGATGAGCATGATTGCTGGTACGGCAAGGTCTATGGGTCTTAAAGTTGCGGGTAAGCGACCTTTCTAAAATCTTAAAAGCAATTTGAAATGGCAAAATTAACTAAGAAACAAAAAGACGCGCACGCTAAGATAGATAAAGATAAACTTTATTCTGTTGGCGAAGGTGCTGCTTTGGTAAAAGAGATTACCAATGCAAAATTTGATGCATCTGTAGATTTGGCGGTGCGTTTGGGTGTAGATCCAAGAAAAGCAAACCAAATGGTACGTGGGGTTGTAACGCTTCCTCATGGTACAGGTAAAGATGTTAAGGTTTTGGCCTTGGTAACACCAGATAAAGAAGCAGAGGCTACTGAGGCCGGTGCTGATTTTGTAGGATTGGATGAGTATTTGGATAAAATTAAAGGCGGTTGGACAGATGTTGATGTTATCATCACTATGCCAAGCGTAATGGGTAAATTAGGGCCTTTGGGCCGAGTTTTAGGACCAAGAGGTCTTATGCCTAATCCAAAAACAGGAACAGTTACTATGGATGTCGCTAAAGCGGTGACTGATGTAAAAGCTGGTAAAATCGACTTTAAGGTAGATAAGACGGGAATCGTTCATGCTGCTGTGGGGAAAGCTTCTTTCTCTGCTGAGAAATTGGAGGAAAATGCTAGAGAGTTGTTGGACACTCTAGTGAAAATGAAGCCTGCTGCTGCAAAGGGTGTGTATATGAAAAGTATTTTCATGTCTAGCACTATGAGTCCTAGTGTTCAATTGGATCCAAAAACAGTTTAATCGAACTGGGTAGTTCAAAATTTACAGTATGACAAGAGAAGAAAAAGCAATCGTAATACAGGATTTGACTTCACAGTTGGGTGAAAACGCTACTATTTATTTAGCAGATATTTCAGGCTTGAACGCAGTGCAGACCTCAGATTTGAGAAGAGCATGTTTTAAGGCTAATGTTAAACTGGCGGTAGTCAAAAATACATTGCTTGCAAAAGCAATGGAAGCTTCTGATAAAGAATTCGGAGAACTTCCTGAAGTGCTTAAGGGCAATACTTCATTGATGTTTTCGGAAGTAGGTAATGTTCCTGCAAAGCTTATAAAGAACTTTAGAAAAAAGTCTGATAAGCCTCTGTTGAAAGGAGCCTATGTAGAAGAATCAGTATATGTTGGTGATGAGAATTTGGATGCGCTTGTAAGCATCAAGTCTAAAGAAGAAATGATTGGTGAGGTTATTGGGTTATTACAATCTCCTGCTAAGAATGTTATTTCTGGACTTAAATCTGGCGGTGGTAAACTGGCAGGTATCCTTAAGACATTATCAGAAAGATAAGTACGCACTAAACTAAGTATATTTTAAAAATTTATTAAACGATAGTAAAAATGGCAGATTTAAAAGATTTCGCAGAACAATTGGTTAACTTAACCGTAAAAGAGGTAAACGAGTTAGCAGATATATTAAAAGATGAGTATGGTATCGAGCCTGCAGCTGCTGCAGTAGCTGTTGCCGCTGGTGGTGCTGGTGAAGCTGGTGAAGCCGCTGAAGAAAAGTCTGAATTTGACGTAGTATTAACAGCAGCAGGTGGTTCTAAACTAGCTGTAGTTAAATTGGTAAAAGAATTAACAGGTCTTGGATTGAAAGATGCTAAGGACATTGTTGATAGCGCGCCAAAAGCAGTTAAAGAAGGTGTTTCTAAAGACGAAGCTGAAGCAATCAAAAAATCTTTGGAAGAAGCAGGAGCGGAAGTTGAGCTTAAATAGTATCAGCAACCATAACAATTTGGTTTAGGTCTTTCTTCGCTTCTAGCGGAGCTAGACCTAAGCCTTTTTATACAAGTAAGACCCACGTATATGATGAGGTATACGACCCCAATTTAGTATTCACGTTCAAAATACTGTCCATAGATGTTCACACAACAGACTGAGAGAATAAATTTTGCATCCGCTAAGAACACACCGGATTATCCGGATTTCTTGGACATCCAGATTAAATCGTTTCAAGACTTTTTTCAGCTAGAAACAAAATCTGATGAAAGAGGCAATGAAGGCTTGTACAATACCTTCATGGAAAACTTCCCTATTACGGACACAAGAAACCAGTTCGTACTTGAATTTTTAGATTACTTCATAGACCCGCCAAGATATTCTATCCAAGAATGTATAGAGCGTGGTCTTACTTATAGTGTTCCGTTAAAGGCACGATTAAAATTATACTGTACCGATCCTGAGCATGAAGATTTTGAAACTATCGTGCAAGATGTGTATTTGGGTACTATACCTTACATGACGCCAAGTGGTACATTTGTTATCAACGGAGCGGAAAGAGTTGTAGTTTCTCAGTTGCACCGTTCACCTGGTGTTTTCTTCGGTCAGTCATTTCACGCAAACGGTACCAAGTTATATTCTGCCAGAGTAATACCGTTTAAAGGTTCGTGGATAGAATTTGCAACAGATATTAACGGTGTAATGTATGCGTACATTGATCGTAAAAAGAAGTTGCCGGTAACTACTCTTTTTAGAGCTATCGGTTTTGAAAGAGATAAAGATATTCTTGAGATTTTTGACCTATCTGAAGAGGTTAAAGTTTCAAACGCAGGTCTTAAAAAAGTATTAGGACGTAAATTGGCCGCTAGGGTTTTGAACACTTGGCATGAAGATTTCGTTGATGAGGATACGGGCGAAGTTGTTTCTATTGAAAGAAACGAAATAGTTATTGATCGTGATACTGTTTTAGAAAAAGATCATATTGCTGAAATATTGGATACTGATGTTAAAACTATTCTTCTTCATAAGGAGAGTAATGCGCAATCAGATTATTCTATAATTCACAATACATTACAGAAAGATCCAACAAATTCAGAGAAAGAAGCTGTTGAGCATATCTATCGTCAATTACGTAATGCCGAGCCGCCCGATGAGGAGACTGCTCGTGGTATTATAGATAAATTATTCTTTTCTGATCAACGTTACAACTTAGGTGAAGTTGGTCGTTATAGAATGAATAAAAAATTACAGTTGGATATTGGAATGGACAAGCAGGTCTTGACTAAAGAAGATATCATAACTATTATTAAATATTTGATCGAACTTATTAACTCTAAAGCAGAGATTGATGATATCGATCACCTTTCTAACCGTCGTGTTCGTACTGTGGGTGAACAATTGTCATCTCAGTTCGGTGTAGGTCTTGCTCGTATGGCAAGAACTATTCGTGAGCGTATGAACGTTCGTGATAACGAGGTGTTTACACCAATAGATTTGATTAATGCGAAGACTTTGTCTTCTGTAATCAACTCTTTCTTTGGTACGAATCAGTTGTCTCAGTTTATGGATCAAACCAATCCATTGGCAGAGATTACGCACAAACGTAGGTTATCTGCATTAGGACCAGGTGGTCTTTCAAGAGAGCGTGCAGGTTTTGAGGTTCGTGATGTACACTATACACACTACGGTAGACTTTGTCCTATTGAAACTCCTGAAGGTCCAAACATTGGATTGATATCTTCATTAGCGGTATTTTCTAAAGTAAACCCAATGGGCTTCTTGGAAACTCCATACCGTAAGGTTGATGATGCTAAGGTTAACACTGAAGAATTTGTTTACCTAAGTGCAGAGGAGGAAGAAGGAATGAAAATTGCTCAGGCAAACATTCCTTTGAAAGAAGATGGACAGATAGATACTGAGAAGGTTATTGCACGTGAGGAAGGTGATTTCCCTGTTGTAGATCCAAGTGAAATTAACTATACGGATGTTGCACCAAACCAGATAGCGTCTATTTCAGCATCACTTATTCCTTTCTTGGAACATGATGATGCCAACCGTGCTTTGATGGGTTCTAACATGATGCGCCAAGCTGTGCCATTGTTACGACCACAATCTCCTATTGTGGGTACAGGTCTTGAGCGTCAAGTTGCTTCAGATTCAAGAGTACTTATAAATGCAGAAGGTGATGGTACTGTTGAGTATGTAGATGCAAAGATGATTACGGTTAAGTATGATCGTACTGATGCTGAGCGTTTGGTTAGTTTTGAAGAAGATTCAAAATCATACAACTTGGTTAAGTTTAGGAAAACAAACCAAGGTACAAGTATTAACTTAAAACCAATTGTAAGAAGAGGCGATAAAGTTAAGAAAGGTCAGGTTCTTTGTGAAGGATATGCTACTGAGAAAGGGGAATTGGCGTTAGGTCGTAACCTTACCGTAGCGTTCATGCCTTGGAAAGGATATAACTTTGAGGATGCTATCGTAATTTCTGAAAAAGTAGTTCGTGAGGATATCTTTACGTCAATTCACGTAGATGAATATTCTTTAGAAGTTAGAGATACTAAATTAGGTGCTGAAGAATTAACCCATGATATTCCTAACGTTTCGGAAGAGGCTACTAAGGATTTGGATGAAAACGGTATGATCCGTATTGGTGCGGAGGTTAAGCCTGGTGATATCTTGATCGGTAAAATTACACCAAAAGGTGAGTCTGATCCAACACCTGAAGAAAAGTTACTTAGAGCTATTTTTGGTGATAAAGCAGGTGATGTAAAAGATGCATCTTTAAAAGCATCTCCATCATTACGTGGTGTTGTTATCGATAAGAAGTTGTTTTCTCGTTCAGTTAAAGATAAGCGCAAGCGTTCTGAAGATAAAGAAGAGCTTAACAAGTTAGAGTTAGAGTACGAAGTGAAGTTCCAAGAGTTGAAAGATATCTTGATCGAGAAACTTTTTAGTCTAATTAACGGTAAAACGTCTCAAGGGGTATTGAACGATTTAGGTGAAGAAGTATTGCCAAAAGGTAAGAAGTACACACTTAAGATGTTGAACTCTGTAGATGACTTTGCTCACTTGGTAGGAGGTAGCTGGACAATGGATAAGGATACAAACGAGTCTGTTGCCGATTTACTCCACAACTATAAGATTAAATTAAACGATCTTCAGGGTAACCTAAGAAGAGACAAGTTTACAATTTCTGTGGGTGATGAGTTACCGGCAGGTATTATGAAATTGGCTAAAGTTTATGTGGCTAAAAAGCGTAAGCTTAAAGTAGGTGATAAAATGGCGGGTCGTCACGGTAACAAGGGTATTGTTTCTCGTATCGTTCGTCAGGAAGATATGCCGTTCTTGGCAGATGGAACGCCAGTTGATATTGTATTGAACCCATTGGGTGTACCTTCTCGTATGAACATTGGTCAGATTTACGAAACCGTATTAGGTTGGGCCGGTCTTAAGTTGGGCAAAAAGTATGCGACACCTATTTTTGATGGTGCTACATTGGAGCAAATTAATGAGTATACAGATGAAGCTGGTATTCCAAGATTTGGTCATACATACCTTCATGATGGTGGAACAGGTAAACGTTTTGATCAGCCGGCAACAGTTGGTGTGATCTATATGCTGAAACTTGGACACATGGTAGATGATAAGATGCACGCACGTTCTATAGGACCGTACTCTCTAATCACACAGCAGCCATTAGGTGGTAAAGCACAGTTTGGTGGTCAGCGTTTTGGAGAGATGGAAGTTTGGGCTCTTGAGGCATATGGTGCTTCGGCAACTTTACGTGAAATATTGACCGTTAAATCGGATGATGTTATCGGTAGAGCCAAGACCTATGAGTCAATAGTTAAGGGCGAAACCATGCCAGAACCCGGTTTACCGGAATCTTTCAACGTATTGATGCACGAACTTAAAGGTTTGGGCTTGGATATCCGTTTGGAAGAATAGAATCGATTGTAGCGATTGAAGAACACTCATTTTAATTAGTATCACCATTAGATTATGGCTAGAATAAAAGATAATAATCCAGTAAAAAGGTTTGATAAAATTTCTATCGGATTGGCCTCTCCAGAAGCAATTTTGGCGGAGTCAAGAGGGGAAGTTCTTAAGCCTGAAACTATTAACTATAGAACGCACAAGCCAGAGCGTGACGGTCTTTTTTGCGAGCGTATATTCGGTCCTGTAAAGGATTATGAATGTGCTTGTGGTAAGTATAAAAGAATTCGCTACCGTGGTATTGTTTGTGACCGTTGTGGTGTAGAGGTTACTGAAAAGAAAGTACGTAGAGATAGAGTAGGGCACATTAACTTGGTAGTTCCTGTAGCTCACATCTGGTACTTCCGTTCGTTGCCTAACAAAATAGGATACCTTTTAGGTTTGCCTTCCAAGAAATTGGATATGATTATTTACTACGAACGTTATGTAGTAATTCAACCGGGTATCGCTAAAGGTCCTGAAGGTGAAGAAATCAATAAAATGGATTTCTTGACCGAAGAGGAGTATTTAACTATTTTGGAATCTATTCCAATTGAAAATCAATATTTAGAAGATTCGGACCCTAACAAGTTTATAGCTAAAATGGGAGCTGAATGTCTTATAGATCTTTTAGCTCGTATAGACTTAAAAGAACTTTCGTACCAGTTACGTCACAAAGCGAATACAGAGACTTCTAAACAAAGAAAAACAGAAGCGTTAAAAAGACTTCAAGTTGTTGAGGCGCTTCGTGAATCTCAAGAAAACAGAGAAAACAGACCTGAGTGGATGATCATGAAGGTAATTCCGGTTATTCCACCAGAATTGCGTCCATTGGTACCGCTAGATGGTGGTCGTTTCGCTACTTCAGATTTAAATGATCTGTATAGAAGGGTGATTATCCGTAACAACCGTTTAAAAAGGTTGGTAGAGATAAAAGCTCCTGAGGTAATTCTTAGAAATGAGAAACGTATGCTTCAAGAAGCGGTAGATTCTCTTTTCGATAACACCAGAAAAGCATCAGCTGTTAAAACGGAATCTAACAGACCTTTAAAATCACTATCTGATTCATTAAAAGGTAAGCAAGGTCGTTTCCGTCAAAACTTACTAGGTAAGCGTGTTGATTACTCTGCACGTTCGGTAATTGTTGTTGGGCCGGAATTGAATTTGTATGAATGTGGTCTTCCTAAAGATATGGCTGCTGAGCTTTATAAGCCTTTCGTTATCAGAAAACTGATAGAAAGAGGTATTGTTAAGACAGTAAAGTCCGCTAAGAAGATTATAGATAAAAAAGAACCTGTTGTTTGGGATATTCTTGAAAACGTACTGAAAGGTCACCCAGTTCTATTGAACCGTGCCCCAACGTTGCACCGTTTAGGTATTCAAGCTTTCCAACCAAAACTTATTGAAGGTAAAGCAATACGTCTTCACCCGTTGGCGTGTACAGCGTTTAACGCGGATTTTGATGGAGATCAGATGGCGGTTCACTTGCCATTAGGCCCTGAAGCTATTTTGGAAGCTCAATTATTAATGTTGGCTTCTCAGAATATATTGAACCCTGCTAATGGATCACCTATTACGGTACCATCACAGGATATGGTTCTGGGTCTATATTATATGACCAAAGAAAGAAAATCAACACCGGAAGTTCCTGTTAAGGGTGAAGGGTTGACATTCTATTCTGCAGAAGAGGTGGAGATTGCTTTTAACGAAGGTCAGGTTGAATTGAACGCAGGTATAAAAGTACGTGCTAAAGACTTTAACGAAGAGGGTAATTTGGTAAACCAAATCATACCTACTACAGTTGGTCGTGTATTGTTCAACAAAAACGTTCCTGAAGAAGCGGGTTACATCAACCAAGTTCTTAACAAGAAAGCTTTAAGAAATATTATTGGTGATATTTTGGCTGTTACAAACGTACCTGCAACGGCTAATTTCTTGGACAGAATTAAAACTATGGGTTACGATTTTGCCTTTAAAGGTGGATTGTCCTTTAGTTTGGGGGATATTATTATTCCTAAGGAGAAGCATGAAATGATTGCTGATGCTAACGGTCAGGTAGATGGAATTATGACCAATTATAACATGGGTCTTATTACCAACAATGAACGTTATAATCAGGTAATTGACGTTTGGACATCAACCAATGCAATGTTGACCGAACTTGCTATGAAGCGTATTCGCGAAGATCAGCAAGGATTCAACTCGGTATATATGATGCTTGACTCTGGTGCAAGGGGTTCTAAAGAACAGATTCGCCAGTTAACAGGTATGCGTGGTTTGATGGCTAAGCCTAAAAAATCTACTGCCGGTGGTGGTGAGATTATTGAAAATCCAATTTTATCGAACTTTAAAGAAGGTCTTTCTATTCTTGAATACTTTATCTCTACTCACGGGGCACGTAAAGGTCTTGCGGATACGGCTCTTAAAACAGCAGATGCAGGTTACTTAACTCGTCGTTTGGTAGACGTTTCTCAGGATGTTATTATTAATATCGAAGATTGTGAGACTTTAAGAGGTGTGGAAGTTTCTGCATTGAAAAAGAATGAAGAAGTTGTTGAGTCGTTAGGAGCACGTATATTAGGTAGAGTTTCTCTACATGATGTGTTTGATCCGTTAACTCAAGAGCAGTTACTTTCTGCAGGTCAGGAAATAATGGAGAGTGATGCTAAGCGAATTGAAGATTCTCCTGTGGAGAAAGTTGAAGTACGTTCAGCATTGACTTGTGAAGCTCCTAAAGGAATTTGTGCTCAATGTTACGGTAGAAACCTTTCTACTAATAAAATGGTACAAAGAGGTGAAGCTGTTGGGGTTGTTGCGGCACAATCAATTGGTGAGCCGGGTACACAGCTTACATTGCGTACTTTCCACGTGGGTGGTATTGCAGGTAACATTTCTGAAGATAACAAGTTGATCGCTAAATTTAACGGTGTAGCGGAAATTGAAGATTTAAGAACTGTTGTTTCTATAGATAAAGAAGGGAATCCGGCAACAATCGTAATTTCTAGAACATCTGAGATTAAGGTTATAGATAAGAAAACGGGTATAACATTAAGTACTAATAATATACCTTACGGTTCTCAATTGTTCATTGATAATGGAGCAACGATTTCTAAGGATGATGTAATTTGTTCTTGGGATCCATATAACGGTGTAATTGTTTCTGAATTTCCAGGGAAAATTGCTTACGAAAACATTGAGCAAGGTGTTACATATCAAGTAGAAATTGATGAGCAGACCGGTTTCCAAGAAAAAGTAATTTCAGAATCTCGTAACAAAAAGTTGATACCAACTCTTTTGATACAAGATAATAAAGGTGAAACATTACGTTCATATAACCTTCCTGTTGGATCGCATATCATGGTAGATGATGGTGAAAAGATCAAAGAGGGTAAAACACTTGTGAAAATTCCACGTAAATCTGCTAAAGCAGGTGATATTACGGGTGGTCTTCCAAGGGTAACTGAACTTTTTGAAGCACGTAACCCTTCTAACCCAGCAGTTGTTTCTGAGATAGATGGTGTTGTTTCTTTTGGGAAAATCAAGAGAGGTAACCGTGAAATCATTATTGAATCTAAATTAGGGGAAATCAAGAAATACTTGGTAAAGCTTTCTAATCAGATTTTGGTTCAGGAAAATGATTATGTTCGTGCAGGAATGCCGTTATCGGATGGTTCTATTACTCCAGAAGATATTCTTAAAATAAAAGGCCCATCAGCTGTTCAACAATACTTAGTGAACGAAGTTCAAGAAGTATACCGTTTACAAGGTGTGAAGATTAATGACAAGCACTTTGAGGTAGTTGTAAGACAGATGATGCGTAAGGTGCGTATTCAAGATCCAGGTGATACTATATTCTTAGAGAACCAATTGGTTCATAAAGATGATTTTATCCGTGAAAACGATGATATCTTTGGTAAGAAGGTTGTGGTTGATGCTGGTGATTCTGATAACCTTAAAGCGGGTCAGATAATTACAGCTCGTGAATTGAGAGATGAAAATTCTGTCTTGAAGCGTTCAGATAAAAATCTTGTAACGGCAAATGATGCAGTTGCAGCTACGGCTACACCTATCTTGCAAGGTATTACACGTGCGTCTTTACAGACTAAATCGTTTATATCTGCAGCATCTTTCCAAGAAACGACTAAAGTATTGAACGAAGCTGCTGTTAGTGGTAAAGTAGATACGTTAGAAGGTTTGAAAGAAAATGTAATTGTTGGTCATAAAATACCAGCAGGTACAGGTATGCGAGACTATAGCAACATCATTGTAGGCTCTAAAGAAGAGTATGATGAAATCATGGCGCGCAAAGAAGCCTTGAAATTTTAAACTCAAATAATTCAAACCCTCAATAGTTTCTATTGAGGGTTTATTTTTTCTATATATGAGCGAAAAAGAACAAAAGCAAAACCAGATTAATATAGAGCTGGATGAAAAGACAGCGGAAGGGATATATTCTAATTTAGCTATTATCAACCATTCAGTTTCAGAATTTGTAGTTGATTTTATTAGTATGATGCCCGGAGCACCAAAAGCTAAGGTGAAGAGCAGAATAGTTTTAACACCACAACATGCCAAAAAGTTTTTAAAGGCGTTGAATGATAATGTAAAGCGTTTTGAGGCGGCACATGGAACTATAAAGGACTATGAGCAACCACCAATACCTATGAATTTTGGCCCAACAGGAGAGGCTTAAAATAAAAAATGCCCTTTGCAGCTGCAAAGGGCATTTTTTATTAACTCTTTTTTGTCCTTAATCAAATTCAGAAACGAAGTGAAGCTTTACACTTGGGTATTTTTGTTGTGTCATTTGTAAGGAGAACTGTGAATCCGCAAGAAAGACCAGTTGATTTCGCTTGTCCTTTGCTAAAAACTTTTGCTTCACCCTTTTGAATTCTTTAAACTCTTCGTTCTTAGGGTCCGCTGGTTCTACCCAACAAGCTTTAAATACTGGGAAGTTCTCGTACGTACATTTAGCTCCATATTCATGTTCAAGACGGTATTGGATAACTTCAAACTGTAGGGCTCCTACGGTACCAATAACTTTCCTTCCGTTCATCTCAAGGGTAAATAACTGCGCTACACCTTCATCCATTAACTGATCAATACCTTTGTACAGTTGTTTGGACTTCATTGGGTCGGCATTGTTGATGTATCTAAAATGCTCCGGAGAGAAGCTTGGAATGCCTTTGTAGTGGAGCTCTTCGCCTTCTGTTAATGTATCACCAATTTTAAAATTACCGGTATCGTGAAGCCCTACAATATCTCCTGGGTATGATATATCTACAATCTCTTTCTTCTCGGCAAAAAAGGCGTTTGGACTGGAAAACTTTAGTTTTTTGCCATTTCTGACATGCAAATAGGGCTTGTTTCGTTCAAAAGTCCCCGAAACAATTTTAATGAATGCCAATCGGTCACGGTGCTTAGGATCCATATTGGCATGTATTTTAAATACAAAACCGGACATTTCTTTTTCATTGGCATTTACAACTCTTTCTTCGGCTTTTTTTGGTCTGGGAGAAGGAGCTATTTCAATAAAACAATCCAATAGCTCACGGACACCAAAATTATTTAGGGCAGAGCCGAAAAATACGGGTTGTTGCGTTCCGTTCAAATAACTTTGCTTATCGAAATCCGGATATACACCTCTTACCAATTCTAGATTGTCGCGCAGCTCTTCGGCGGCACTATTGCCAATAATTTGTTCTAGCTCCGGACTCTCTATAGAATCAAAAGCAATGGTTTCTTCAATGTTCTTTTTACTGTCTCCGCTAAAAAGGTTGATGTTTTTCTCGTAGATATTATAGATTCCCTTAAAATCGTACCCCATACCAATAGGGAAGCTTAAAGGCGTAACGGCAAGACCCAATTTTTGTTCCAAATCATCAAGTAGGTCAAATGCATCACGACCTTCCCTATCCAATTTATTTATGAAAACAATCATGGGAATGTTGCGCATACGGCAAACCTCCACCAATTTCACGGTTTGCTCCTCCACACCTTTGGCAACATCGATCACAACTATGACACTATCTACTGCGGTAAGCGTTCTAAACGTATCTTCCGCAAAGTCTTTGTGACCGGGAGTATCAAGAATATTGATTTTTTTATCCTTGTATAAAAACGCCAGGACTGAAGTAGCCACAGAAATACCCCTTTGGCGCTCTATTTCCATAAAGTCACTAGTGGCTGTTTTCTTTATTTTATTATTTTTTACGGCTCCAGCTTCCTGAATAGCTCCACCAAATAACAGAAGTTTCTCCGTTAATGTGGTCTTACCTGCATCTGGGTGGGAAATTATTCCAAAGGTTCTACGCCGTTGAATCTCATCTTTAAAACTCATGAAGAAAATTTGGGCAAAAATACGTTAAATTATAGTTATGACCTGACTTAAGTTTAGTAAAAACTGAGCTAAATAGCTCTAGGGGCACTGTAAAAAGCTATGGTTTTATGTAAATCGGTAAACTGCAAAAAATATCGATTTCGTTAATCATGAACTTAAGTTATGTTCAATTTTATTGGTTCTAAAATGAGTAGAAAGGTATTGTTTTCAGCCCTTTACCGAATATATATGTCTTTAGAAGATAATTCATAATTTATACTTTCAAAACAATTTGGTTAACGAAATATTAAATATATCTTGCACCTAGAATTGAAGTGTCCCAACTTCTTACTGCATACTTTTTTACCTACACGCCATGGTGATTAGTTTAATGAAAGCTAAACATTTATGGAAAAAATTACTCTACTAAATTTTAAAAATGTTGCGGTTAAAACTGTGACGTATACCTTTACCTTGGCCGTTTTTGGTTTAGGCTCTTCATTGTACGCTAATGAAAGTAGTATTGATAAACTTAGTGGCAAAGATGATGCGAAAGTTGAAAGTGTTAGAGGAGCAGCAGCTAACATGCCCAACACTGATGACTGTATAGAATTTACTACTATTGAAATTTTCGGTGATGATTTTGGCTTTGAAGATGGAGTTACTGATGGTAGTCTTTCCGCCGAGAATGTAGATTTAAGTTCAAAATGGGGGCTTCCTGCTGGTAGTGTTTTGGTTTCTGTTACCGGAGCAAATACTAAAAGTTCTGGCGGGTCTTTTGAGGTAAATAATAGTATTCCAACTACTTTTTCTTTCTCCGGTACAGTTCCTGTAAAAATTCTTGCAGAACATTCTATTAGAGTAGATGCAAATCATAGGGATGGGATTATTGCGCTTGATGATGTAGCGTATATCCGAACAAATACTTTGCCCAACGGTGTTATTTCAGGTAATGATGGAAATGATTATTACGTTGAAAATACAACTGATAATGATATAAACTCTAGTAGTCGCTTCACTTGGGAGTCCCAAGATTTAGTTGATGAAGTTCAATTTTATACAACTTCTGATGCTCCAATTAACGGAATACATCTAAGTATTATTCCAGTTCAATGTCTTGAGGTAGATACTGATAATGACGGAGTTCCGGATGTTACAGATTTGGATGATGATAATGACGGTATTCTCGATACGGATGAAGATCCTAATATTGATGGTGATGATAACCCACTAACGGACCCTTATGATTTAGATGAAGACGGTATTCCAAATCATTTGGATATTGATTCTGATAACGATGGTATTCCAGATAATGTAGAAGCCCAGACCACTGAAGGGTATATCGCTCCTAATGAGGATGATGAAGCTACATACATTTCAAATGACGGTTTAAATTCTGCGTACCCAGATGGATTAACTCCTGTGAATACAGATGGAAATGATGTAGAAGATTATCTTGATGCAGATAGTGACAATGATGATGTTCCGGATAACAACGAAGGAAACGATTTTAATTTTGACGGAATTCCTGATCAGACCTATACTGGAATAGATACAGATGGAGATGGATTGGATGATGGATACGAAGGAAGCGATGTTAATGACGGTTTTGATGTAAATGATGAAATTAATGATCCAGCTAACGATTTACCGGATACGGATGGTACTGAAGATGTAAATTATCGTGATTTAGATGATGATGGAGATGGTATTGATACTCCAGATGAAGACATAGATGAAGATGGTGACCCAACTAATGATGATTCAGATGGAGACGGAACACCGGATTACCTTGAATTTAATGAAGATAATACTACCGATACAGATGGCGATGGTGTTCCGGACTCAACGGATTTGGATGATGACAACGATGGTATTTTGGATACGGATGAAGACCCTAATACAGATGGTGATGATAACCCGTTAACAAACCCCTTGGATACGGATGAAGATGGTATTCCAAATCATTTGGATATTGACTCTGACGATGACGGTATTCCAGACAATGTTGAAGTACAAACTACAGAGGGTTATATTGCGCCAAACGAAGACGATGAAGCAACTTATGAAGCCAACGATGGTTTAAACTCAGCTTACCCAGATGGTCTTACACCTGTGAACACAGATGGTGAAGACACAGAAGATTACATAGACTTGGATAGTGACAATGACACGGTTCCTGATAATAATGAAGGCAATGACTTCAACTTTGATGGTATTCCTGATCAGACCTATACGGGGATAGATACAGACGGAGACGGTCTAGATGATGGTTACGAGGGTAGCGATGTTAATGATGGTTTTGATGTTAATGATGAAATAGATGATCCAGCTAATGATTTACCGGATACAGATGGTACTGAGGACGTAAACTATCGCGATCTAGATGATGATGGAGACGGTTACAATACACCAGATGAAGACGCAGACGGTGATGGCGACCCAACTAATGATGATACGGATGAGGATGGCACACCGGATTATTTAGATCCAGACTCTAATCCTAACCCTAATAATGACAGAGATACAGATGGTGATGGCGTTCCGGACAGAGTAGATTTAGATGATGATAATGATGGGATTTTAGATACGGTAGAAGATCCAAATACGGACGGTGACGATAACCCATTGACTAATCCATTGGATTCTGATGGTGACGGCAGACCAAACCATTTAGATATTGATTCTGACGACGACGGTATTCCGGACAATGTAGAAGCACAGACCACAGATGGCTACATTGCGCCAAATGATGATGACGAGGCAACTTATGCGGAGAACGATGGTTTAAACTCAGCTTACCCGGACGGATTAAATCCAGTCAACACAGATGGTACTGATGAGCAAGATTATATAGACTTGGATAGTGATAACGATTTGGTATTCGATAATAATGAGGGCAATGACTTTAACTATGACGGTGCTCCTGATCAATCATTTACAGGAACGGATACGGACGGCGACGGTTTAGACGACGGTTACGAAGGAAGTGATATCAACGATGGTTTTGATGTCAATGATGAAATAGATGATCCAGCGAATGACTTACCTGACACAGATGGTACGGAAGATGTAAACTACAGAGATTTAGACGATGATGGTGATGGAATTGATACACCTGACGAGGACGGAAACAACAACGGAGATCCCACTGATGATGATTTAGATGGAGATGGTACTCCTTCCTACCTAGATCCAGAAGAGGATACTGAGATTGTTGTTATGCAAATGGTGACGCCAAATGGTGATGGTAAAAATGAATTCTTGTGGATTGAAAACGTGGACAAAGCACTAAATAATAGCCTTAAGATTTTTAACCGATGGGGTGTAGCAGTTTATGAAGGAGAAGAGTATAACAATCAGAACAATGTTTTTGATGGTAGATCAAAAGGTCGCTCAACTATAAGCGGTCAAGACTATCTGCCGGCGGGCGTGTATTTTTATATCTTTGAGTACAACACTGCGAACCAACAAAATGTAACCGATAGTGGTTATATTTACATCAGTAAATAATCTTTAAAGTAGATATGATTTTAAAAAACAAACTACTGGCCGCCTTATTTTTGGTATTGATATATTGTCAAACAGCTTCTGCCCAGCAAGATGCCCAGTACACACAATATATGTTTAATACTATGAGTGTAAACCCGGCTTATGCGGGTTCTAGGGGGCAGCTCAGTATAGCGGGTCTATATAGGTCGCAATGGGTTGGTTTGGACGGTTCTCCGGAGACTTTTACCATCAACTTACATTCTCCTATTAGAAACAGTAATGTAGGGTATGGGTTATCTGTGGTAAATGACAAAATAGGCGAAGGTACCGTACAGGAAACATATATTGATGGGTTGATTTCTTATTCAATTGATGTTTCTCTAAAAGGAAAATTATCGTTTGGATTAAAATTAGGAGGAAATATCCTGAATTTGGATTTTGAACAACTAAGACAGAGACCTGGTTTTGAAGAAGCTGTAGGTACGGATAATATTGAAAATAGATTTTCTCCTAATGTAGGTTTGGGTATGTACTATCATACCAATAAATTTTATGCGGGACTTTCTGCTCCTAATTTATTGGAGGTTGAACATTTTGACACGGAGGATAATGATGCTAATCAGATAGATTTTCTAGCAAAAGACCGTGTAAACTTTTATTTGATTACGGGTTACGTATTTGATTTGAACGATAATCTTAAATTCAAGCCAGCTCTTTTAACAAAGGTGGTTGGTGGTGCTCCACTTCAAGTAGACGTATCCGCTAATTTTCTTTTTGCCGAGAAATTTTCGTTTGGAGCGGCGTATAGATGGGATGCTGCGGTGAGCGCTCTTGCAGGCTTTCAGATATCTGACCAAATTATGCTAGGATTGGCCTATGACAAGGAAACTACGGATTTTGGTAGTACCCAGTTCAACAGCGGATCGTTTGAAATTTTTCTAAGATGGGAATTGGTGAAGTCATTTGAAAAACTAGTATCTCCTCGTTTCTTCTAAACCCTTGCCTTATGATAAAAAAAATACACATTCTATTTATTTTGGTCTTTGTTATGGGCGAGAGTGGTTTTGCCCAAGAAAAGTTAATTACCAAAGCCAATGAAAAATATGACGAGTACTCGTTCAGTCCAGCTATAGATATCTATAAAAAAGTTTTGGACCGTGGGTATGCCTCGGCAGATTTGCTTAAAAAATTAGGTAACTCTTACTATTACAATGCAGATTATGAAGATGCGGCAAAAACATATAAGAGGCTAGTAGAGGAGTATCCCAGTGAAATTGGTCCAGAGTATTATTTTAGATATGCTCAGACCTTAAAAACTTTAGAAGAGTATGATGCTTCCAAAGAAGTTATGTCCAAGTTTTTAGAAGCTACGTCAGATGATGTGAGAGCTTCTGCCTATAAGGATGAGAAAGACTATTTAAACGATATCAAAAGGAATTCAGGCAGATATAACGTTTCGCCATTTCAATATAATTCTCCATATTCAGAGTTTGCACCTTCTTTTTATAAAGAGGGGCTTATTTTTTCTTCAGATCGGGATACCGGTAACTTTGCCCGATACCGTCACACTTGGAATTCAAAGGATTTTTTGGATTTATACAAGGTAAATGCCGATAGTATTTCTCAAGGCACGGTTATTAAGTTTGGAGATCATGTGAATACAAGATTGCACGAATCAACTTCTACAGTGAACAAGGCTGGGGATGTTCTTTATTTTACACGGAATAACTTTAAGGCTGGTAAATATATTAAAGACGATAATGGAGTAATTCGTCTTAAAGTATTCAAAGCTAAAATGATTGAAGGCGTATGGTCCGAAATTGAAGAGTTACCGTTCAATAGTAACAATTATTCAGTGGCACACCCAACATTAAGTCTTGATGAAAAGACCCTGTATTTTGCTTCGGATATGCCTGGTACTTTAGGTGAATCCGATATTTTTAGGGTTTCCATAAACGAAGACGGAACTTACGGAACGCCTGAAAATTTAGGTCCGGTTATCAATACGGAGGCACGAGAAACATTTCCTTTTATAACCAGTGAAGACATTCTATATTTTTCTTCTGACGGTCATCCAGGACTTGGAGGCTTGGATATTTTTGCTACTAAAGTTGCCAATGGAAGATTAGATGGAAACGTTATGAACGTGGGTGAACCCGTCAATGGAAGAATGGATGACTTTACGTTTATCTTCAACGAAGAAACAAAAAAAGGGTTTTTTGCCTCTAACCGTTCGGAAGGGCAGGGAGCCGATGATATTTACGCCTTCTTGGAAACCAGGTCGCTAGTTATTGACTGTGAACAAGCTATTACTGGTGTGGTGCGGGACAAAATATCTAATGAACCTTTAATTGGGGCATCGGTTAAGGTCATCAACGAAAATAATGAAGAAGTAATGTCGGCCATTACAGATGCCGAAGGAAAGTATAGCCTATTGGTAGATTGTACTCAAGGTAATTTTGTAAGAGCAATGACAGAAGGTTATATTCCATCAGAGGAATACTTAAGTAAATCTGACGGAGAGCCAAAGACAATTGATTTCTATTTGGAAAGAGACTCTGTCACCGCAGGTTTTGGAGATGATTTAGCCAAACTACTTCAATTGAGTACGATTTATTTCGATTTTAATAAGTACAATATCCGTAAGGATTCTGAAATAGAGGTTGAAAAGGTGATTGCTGCAATGGAAAAATATCCAAGTTTAAGAATCAAAGTAAATTCTCATACGGATAGTAGAGGTAAAGATTCATATAACTTATGGCTTTCTCAAAAACGTGCAGAATCTACGGTTAATTATATGATAAAAAGAGGTATCGCCAAAGAGAGATTGGATAGCGAAGGCTTCGGGGAAACTAAATTGATCAACCAATGTGCCAATGGTGTCAAATGTTCAGACAAAGACCATGAACTGAACAGAAGATCAGAATTTATTATTCTTGAATAATTTTTATCTAATAATATTTGAGAAGGCAGCTATAACAAATAGCGGCCTTTTTTGTTTGATGTGTCTTTACAAAATAGATGGGTATTTAATCGATTACGTATATATTTTAAAGGCAATTCAACATACTTTAAAATACCTTAACATTGCAAAAACAATCCGTTACGCCTACAATTGAGGTCTTCACAACAAATTTTTCTTAAGTAGCTTAAGTACAGATATATTTGCTCGTTCATGCGTTCGATCTATTCGGTCGGCAAATATTCAAAGCTATATTGAGTTGCTAAAAATGTTGTTTAACCATACCAAGTTTTTTTATGTTCTTTTGGCGATGCTGTGTTCTTTACAGTTGGTCGCTCAGGAAACCTATCGTGACAATTTTAGCAGTGTATCCTATTCCAACAACAATGGTACTTCTAACTTTTCTACCAATTGGATAGAAACAGGGGATACAAATAATGGGCCTGCTAGTCAATATATTAGAATAAGCAGTAACCGATTAGAACTATATTGGATTTACAGCGAAACTATACGTAGGTCTGCTAATTTGAATGGAGCAGCAACAGCAGTGTTGAGTTTTAATTGGCAAGCTATAAGTCTTGGGGGAAATAGAGCATTGGCCGTTCAAGTTTCAAATAATGGAGGTGCTTCGTATACTACAGTTGGTACTGTTACAGGAAACAATAGCACAGGAACATTCAGTCAAGATATTTCAGGATTTATTTCGGCAACTACTACGGTAAGGTTTGCTAAGACTAATAGTAACTGGCGAAATGATGATTATGCCTACATTGACAATTTTCAGATAACAGCAACTTTTCCAGCACCTATCCCAGTAATAGAAGTAAATGATATAACGATAGATGAAGATGCGGGCAATGCTACTTTTACGGTACGGCATACAGGTACAAACGCAACGGCTCCATTTACGGTTAATTATCAAACGGTAAATGGGTCGGCTATTGATGGTAACGATTACACGTCAACATCCGGTATTTTAAACTTTAATGGAACGGCAGGAGATACGGAAACTGTAACTGTCCCTATTTTAAATGATGGAACTATAGAGAATCCTGAAAATTTTACTTTGGAGTTTACTCTGGCATCAGACCCTCAAGTAGATATTAGTGACACCGCTACAGGAACGATAATAGATGATGATGCCCTAATAATGACGGATGGAGGTAGTGCTACTACGTGTAGTGATACTTTCTTTGATCCAGGTGGACTTTCTAACTATTCCAACAACCAAGATGTAACGTATACCATATGTCCGGATACGGCAGACACGTACTTGAATGTCAATTTTACTAGCTTTGAGATAGTTTCAGGAGATGTACTGTACATATATGATGGTAATTCAACCGGTGCTACCTTAATAGGACAGTATGATAGTGCAAATGTGCCAACATCAATAAATTCTTCAGCAGCATCAGGCTGTTTAACATTTAGGTTTGTTTCTAATGGAAGCAATACAGGTGCTGGTTGGGAGGCTGAAATTAATTGTTTTCCAGACGGCCCAATAATTGTTATTGAGGATATTACAATTGATGAAGATGTGGGTAATGCCGTGTTTACCGTTCGGTCTACCAGAGCAGCACATGGTAGAAACGTATTTTTATTCGGTTTTGTTGAAGCTCCTTTTACGGTAGATTTTGAAACCGTAGACGGATTGGCATTGGCAGGAAGTGATTATACCGCCACATCGGGAACGTTGACGTTTACAGGTGAGTTGAATAATATTCAGACCATTTCGGTGCCTATAGCCAATGATGGGGTTCCGGAATTTGCAGAAGATTTTGATATTGTTTTTACTGGAGCAACTGCTCAGTATACAGTGGTCAATTATAATGACACGGGTAAGGGAACCATAAATTCTCAAATTTTAGCGAATGACCCATTAACCTTATTTCAAGAATTTGATGGGTATTATGATTATTCAACTACTGGGGGAACGCTACGTACAAGCCCTAATGGTGCTAGTCCCTGTGCGGTTACCACATCATCATCCAATAGTTTGGTTTCTCCTGTTCCGGCAACGGCTTCTGTAGAAAGAGCATACCTTTACTGGTCGCATTCAAGCACGGTACGTGATGCAGATGTAACTTTTGAAGGTCAAAGCGTTTCTGCTAATTTTTTATATCAGACATCTTTAGGCAATAGGAACTTTTTTGGGTATGTAAGTGATGTTACCTCTATAGTTCAAGGAGTAACTGACTTGTCTAGTAATGTTTTTGATTTTAGTGGACTTACCATAAATAATACGGGTGAATACTGCAGTACGAGTACGGTTCTAGGGGGTTGGGCATTAATGGTTTTTTATGAAGATCGTTCTTTGCCGGCCGTAAATATTAATTTGTATCAAGGTTTTGATGGACTTAGTAATGACGGGAACTCTTTTACGTTGGATTCATTTTATGCCATATCGGGAACAGGTGCCAAAGCTTCATTTTTATCATGGGAGGGTGACCCTGATCTGAACGGATCTAGTTCAGGTTCTACCAATCCTGAGGAGTTGTCCATTACCAATCAAAGAAACCAGAATTTTGTGCTTACAGGCGATGGAGGTCAAACAGGTAACAATTCATATAACTCCACAATTTATGACAATACTGTTGGTCCTGTATATAACAATGCGAGTACATACGGTGTGGATTTAGATACGTATGATATTTCATCATTCATACAACCTGCGGATAGTGAGGTTACAGCAAACGTTGATGTAGGTCAGGATTTTGTGATTTCTGCAGCCGTGGTGTTAAAAGTACCGTCCAACTTAATTGCAGGCCGTGTTTTTGAAGATGTTAATTATCCTGGTGGTGCGGGCCGTGATCAATTGGCTTCGGGAGGAATAGGAATTTCGGGTGCAATCGTAGAACTTTTTGATTCTTCGGGTACTTTTATCCAAAGAAAAAATACAGAGGCAAATGGGAATTATTCGTTTGGAGGCATGGCCGATGGCGACTATTTTATAAAAGTAGTAAGCTCAACGGTCAGGTCCACTAGGGATAGTGGAGCGAACTGCTCTGCCTGTTATCCGGTTCAGACTTATAAAACTGAAATGATATCAGGTAGTATCACGGATATAACCGATGAGGTTGGAGGAACCGATCCAACAGCAACCCAAGATGTGTCTTTAGGTGTTTTTAATAATGCTCAAAGTATATCTAGTGTTGAAGTAGCCGGTAACGGTGTTGTAGGTATTAATTTTGGATTTAATTTTAATACCGTAGTTAACACTAATGAAACAGGGCAAGGTTCGCTTACTCAGTTTATATTGAATTCCAATGCCATAGGTGAAGTTGGTTTAGATATCGAAGCAAACGGTATATTCGATCCTGCCGCCGGTGAGGACACCTCCATATTTATGATACCTACTACAGGGGATCCATTAGGGCGAACGGCCGATGCAAATTTTGCGAATGGGTACTTTACTATAACCATGTCTAATCCCTACATATTGCCTGTGGTTACTGGTACAAATACGGTTATCGACGGTCGTACACAGACCGCATATTCAGGAAATTCAAACACGGGAAATGTCGGTTCTGGAGGCACGGGGGTAGGAACATCAAATATAAATTTGCCCAATTTTGATAGACCTGAAATAGAACTGTATAGTGCTACCGGTGATGTCCTTCAATTGAACAGTACCGATGTGGTAGCACGTAATCTTGCTGTCCGTGCCAATAATAATGCAGGTGTTATCGTTCAAGGTGGTTCAGCTACAATTTCAAACAGTTTCTTAGGCGTGAATGCACTTGGAAATGCCTCTGGTAATATTAACTATGGTGTTGAAATTACAGGAGGGGTATCAATTATTAACGGTAATTATATTGCGAGAAACACGGACGAAGGTGTTTTGGTAAACGGAGGTACATCAACAATCATCCAAAATAATCATATTACGGATAATGGAAACAATGCTTGTTTCGATAATATAAAAGTTAGTGGTGGCTCCGGTATCGTAATCCAACAAAATTTAATTGATAGAGCTGCTTCCTTAGGTATTGATGCGGAAGGGATAAGCGGTTCTTTGACAATTACGGAAAATACAATTTCCAACTCAGGTCAAGATGGAGGTCAGTGTACAGGAGAGGTCGCAAACGTAGGTATTCGTTTAGATGGAAGCAATTCGTCAATAACAAACAATACTATAGCTTCTAATGGAGGTGCGGGTATTGTTTTAAGCGGTGGCAATACTTCTGGAAATCTGATTTCTAGAAATTCTATTTATAACAACGGAACAGCTAGTCCCGCTTTAGGTATCGATATTGATGTGTCAAACGGACTAGGTGATGGCGTAACTATAAATGACTCTGGAGACACGGACAATGGTCCAAACGGGCTTTTAAACTTCCCTATAATTACGGGGGCATATGTTTCCGGAACAAATTTAGTGGTAGAAGGTTGGTCAAGACCGGGAGCTACAATAGAGCTTTTTGCAACCGATATTAATGAAGGTACCGCCACCGTAGGAGATAATAGGTTAGGAATGACGTATGACTATGGCGAGGGGCAACGGTACCTAGCAACCATGGTAGAAGGTTCTGGTACTGATTCGGAATCAAGAATTACCGCTTATAACGATGATGATAATAATGTGGACAATACCAACAAGTTTAAGTTCAGTATTCCACTACCTTCAGGTGTCGGTTTAGGTAGCACGGTAACTACCACGGCTACATTGGCAAACTCTACTTCTGAGTTTTCTCCTTTGAGCATCGTTAAGGCTTATACGGTAATTACAAATAGACGAATAACCTACCGGGTAAAACCCAACTAAAACGGTATAGTTGGTTACCTCAGAAAACAACATGTACGCCATTGTTTTTGAGACATATACAACAATTATTTCTGTGGGAGACTTCACTTCCTAATTTTGTGGTAAAGGGTAGTTTGTTTTGATTTTACTGGTTGCAACAAATGACCGCCCTTAACCAAACCGACCAATAAAGATGAAAAAAAGAGAATTGTACAAGTTACTTACTGTACTAATTTTTCATGTTGCTACCTTTTCATTTGCCCAAACCACCTTTACAGAAAGTGCAGCCTCTTATGGCTTAAATTTAGGTCAACCAAAAGATGGTGGTCACGCTTGGTCAGATTTTGATGGGGACGGAGATTTAGATGTTCTTGTTTTAGAGGATAATGACAACTCAAACATAAAAAGTTTTTTAATGCGTAACAATGGTAACAATACGTTTACCAATGTTCAATCTACCTTAGTACCAGGTATGTTAGGAGATCATGCAGAAAGGCAGGCAGCTTGGGGAGATATTAATAATGATGGGCGGCCAGATTTTATGATTAACTCTTCAGGTAATTCCAATGCTAGGCATGCCATACAGATTTTTATTCAAAATACGAACGGTACTTTTGGTAATGGTGCAGGCGGAACCGCGCCTATTACTATAGGTAGAACAGGGGCTACAATAAATATACCTGGGGTAAATTCAGAAGGAACTGGTTTTTTCGATTTTGAAGGAGATGGGGATTTAGATATTTTCTTTGATAACCATGACATGGGTATTGAAATTTTACGAAATAATTTCATAAACCATACAAATCATACGGTAGTTAACCCAGCGGCAAATGCCTTATTCACACATATTACCACAGGTAACGGCAGTGGGGTTACTCAATTTGGTTTAAACCAATTTGCTACAGATGGGGATTATGGTACGGCAGCAGATGTTAATGATGATGGTTGGGTTGATATTTTTATGCGTAAACGCGATGAAAACGATTTTTTCTTAAACCAAGGAGGTACATTTTCTAATGGAGCGGATCTAGGTCAGGCTCAAAACAATAACAAAGGAGGTAACGGACTTTGGGATTTGGATAATGACGGCGACTTAGATGCTGTCTGGACAGAAAATGGATTAACACAAATACATAGGAATGATGGTGGTGGGGTTTTTACACCTTTGGGAGCTGCTGTTTTTCCTGGTTTGCCTCAGCCTGGAAATGTAAATAATGGCAGTTCTGGCGCACGAATAGATGCTTTGGCCGGTGGTGATATTGATAATGATGGTGATATAGATATTATTTTGGTCGGGAATAGTAGAAGTTATTTATACATAAATCAATTAAATAGTCCAACTCCCGCTCCAGGTGTTATAGGCAGTGGGGCAGCTATGAACTTTTCATTGGATTCTCAGCAATTTAATTCTGGTAGAGATGGTGAGGGTACTACTATGGTCGATGTCGATGATGATGGTGATTTAGATATCTACATTAATATAAATAATAGCGCAAACCAACTATATATCAATAATTTACCAGCGGCTAACCGTAATAACCATTTGCTTATAGATGTTACGGAGGATAGGGGAGCTAATGGCTCAACCGGAGGATTTTTAGGTAGGGTAGCTATTGGTACAAATGTATTGATCAGAGATTGTTCCGGTAATATAGTTAGTGGCTTACGTCAGGTAAATGGGGTTTATGGTCACGGTACACAACAACCGGAAGAAGTGCATTTTGGCTTGCCCCTAGGTGAAAATGAAACCTATATTATAGAAGTACATTACCCTAATTTTTATGATTCTTCTAGCGGTACTGGTACTTCAAGATTAATAGCTACGGCCATTGCACAACCAAGCACAATTGCTGGAACAAATCATTATACGTTAACTACCACAGATGCAGAAGCAATAGAAAATCCCAATGCACCAGTTGCAGAAGATGATGAAGTTCAAGTAGCTTACGGCAATTCTATTTCGGTGCAAATACAACTGTTCACCAACGACTCTGATGCAGATGGAGATAATTTCTCAATAGAAAGTATTACGCAACCATCTGTGGGATCTGTGGTTATTGATGATGCGGAAAACGGACTTGTAACTTATACCTATAGCGGGGCAAACCCTTTTCCTGGTGAAACAACTTTTGATTATACTATTACCGATTCTACGGATTCTCTTTGTCCTTCCTTAGGTAAGAGTGATTCTGCCACGGTACGAATATTTGAGCCTTGCACCGATCCAACAGGTATAGATACAGATGGTGATGGTATTAATGATGTTTGTGATTTAGATAATGATAACGATGGTATTTTAGATGCTGATGAAAATAGTTCCTGTAGAGAAGAAGGAGTACTAAATTATGAGTTTTATGATGGTGATGTAGATGGTTTTACTGTAGATAATATACCAACTACGGGAGCATTAGCAACCGGAACGGTTAGTGATTTTGATGTGAATGCATTACAAAATTTAGTAGACTCAGGAGACGCGGACTACTATTCTATTAGATATAATGGATATATAAAAATAGAAACTCCTGGTAGTTATACTTTTTATACAAACTCGGATGATGGTTCTAAATTGTTTATTAATGACGTAGAAGTAGTAGATAATGATGGTGGTCATGGAGCAAGAGAACTTTCTGGGAATATTACATTGGCAGCAGGTATACATAGAATAAAAGTTTTGTATTTTGAAAGAGCTGGTGCAGCTACACTAGATGTAAGTTATAGAGGTCCGTCTATTGCTAAACAGAATATTCCTTTTTCAACATTATTTACTTCTAAGTCTAATTCATCAGAACTAGTAAAAAATGGAGATTTTAGTGAGTGGATTTTTAATGATAGCTGGACGGCTTCAGGTAATAATTGGCGCACAGATTCGGAACGTGCTTATTATGCACGATGGAATGGTGTAGGTGCAGCAACGTTTTCCCAAACTATAACCGTAACTCCCAATATTCCAAATACAATTACGTTTGATGTGGGGTCTAATGCCAGTTTTACAGGAGAATCTACACTAGATGTACAAATAAATGGTGTTTCTCAGTTTCTAGAAACGTCAACTCAAATAGCCACTAATAATGGTGGTAATGCGCAGGAAGGTAATGAAGCTTTAAATATGGCAGCTAGGAGTTTTACATTTACTCCAACCACAAATACGGTTTCATTAAGCTTTACCGGTTCTTCATCCATTAACGATCATGATTCTATATATGTAGATAATGTAAAACAATCTAAAAGTTGTGAAGCAACTGATACAGATGGTGATGGTACAGCAGATATTTACGACTTAGACAGTGATGGAGATGGATGTTTTGATGCTTTAGAGGGTTCAGGTAGTTTAGATTTTTCCGATCTAAACGGAGATGGTAGTATTGCTGGTCCTGTGGATGAAAACGGAATCCCGACTGCTGTAAGTGGTGGACAGACAAGAGGAAGCGCTGGCGATTATACGGTTACATCAGGTTTATGTGATGATGATGGGGATGGTGTCAATAACGCAAATGACAAGTGCCCATATTTTGATGATGCTATAGATAGTGATAATGATGGCGTTCCCGACGGATGCGACGTAGATGATGACAATGATGGTGTGTCGGACTGTGAAGAATCTATTGATAGTGTCACAAATGAATTTGCATGGACCCTAAATAGTCCTTCAGGAAATCTAGAAATGGATACTAATTATGACGCAAAAATTAGAGATTGGGCATTAAGCGATACGGAAACAATGGTATTAAACGGTTCACAGTTTAATGTCTCGGGCAGTAATATTAGAATAGAAAGTTTTACTTCCCAAACAAAAGAAGAAGCGGTCCAGAATAATGATTATATAGAAGTTTCATTTACTACTAGCGCTGAGGTTTCCTCATTTGAGTTAAATGAAATACGTTCTGGCTGGTATTTGCCAAACCAAGGAGACTCTTATTATTCGGCAACCGCATATACAATAACAGGCTCTAATGCTTGGAAAACGTTATCTACAGATGTATTACATACAGATAATGGCTCATCATACGCTAGTTTTCAGCATTTGGCAACAGCACCGGTTTACTTAAAAGCAAATACACAGTATACATTTCGTTTTTATGTATATGGACAAATAAACGACTCTTCGGAAACATATTCTATTTTTGATGATGTTGCTTTTGGCATCACAGCTTGTAGAAGTGGTAATTTAGATGGTGATGCAAACCCTAATCATTTGGATGATGATAGTGATGGCGATGGTTGTAATGATGCGGATGAGGCTTATGCAGATGCTAATGCCGACGCAGATAACAACGGAATGTATGGTACAGGAACCCCAACTGTAAATTCAGATGGTTCGGTTGTGGCAGCTTCTTATGCTACACCAAGAGATGAGGATTCCAACGGAAGTTATGATTTTTTACAAGCAGGGTCTGCTCCGGTCATAACCACGCAACCAACAAATACAAATGCTTGTCCAGGTGGTTCTGCAACATTTAACGTTGTAGATACAGGAGGAAATATATATCAATGGCAACAATTGATAAGTGGTACTTGGACGGATTTGTCCGATACAGGAATACATAGCGGTACTGATACCAATGAACTAACTATTTCAAACCCGGCACTATCAGATCACAACAATAGATATCGCGTGGTAGTTTCCAACTCTTCTTATGCCTGTGAGAATACAACATCTAATCAAGCTAGATTAAGAGTTCTGGTACCAACTGCCAATGCAGGAACAGACCAAACCATATGTGCTGGCGAATCTGCCATACTTACCGCTACAGCTTCCGGGGGTAGTGGTAGTGGTTATACATATCAATGGAGTACGGGAGAAACAACTCCAACTATTACGGTTTCTCCACCTGGCAATACAAGCGGTAATGTAAATGTAGATTATACGGTTACCGTAACAGACGGTAATGGTTGTATAGACACGGATGTGGTTAGGGTAACCGTAGAGCCAACACCCAGTATTACGGTAACAAGTTCTCCAAGTTGTAATTTTAGATTATTTCAGCCTACAACTTACACTTTAGAAGTTACCGTAAGCGGGGGCACGGTAACGGCTACCGAAGGTACGGTTACAAATCCATCGGGGAATGTTTGGAGAATAGCAGATGTGCCAGACGGTACAGATGTTATTGTCACGGCTACACAGGGGAACTGTAGTCAGGATTTACCGGTTTCAGCACCTAATTGTGTTTGTCCTGTTGTAGACCCTCCCACTAATGATGGAGATAAAGAATACTGTCAAGGAGATACAGTTCCAGAAATATCGGCAAGCACAAATGGGGGAACACGAACAATAGATTGGTATGATGCTTCCTCAGGAGGTAATCTATTACAGAGCAATAGTCTAACCTATCAACCCACAGCGGCAGGAACATATTATGCAGAGGCAAGAAATACCTCTACTGGTTGTGTGAGTGGCACCAGAACGGCTGTATCGGTTACAGAGAATACGCCGCCCCTTGCAAATGCAGGGCCAAATCAAACTATGTGTGATAGTGATTCCGCTACTTTAAGTGCATCGGCCACAGGCGGCAGTGGCTCAGGATTTAGCTATGTGTGGAGCACAGGTGAAACTACGCCAACTATTTCAGTAAGTCCTACAGGTAATCCAAATGCAAATACAACGGTAACCTATACCGTAACTGTAACGGATACAAATGGATGTAGTGATACGGATGCGGTAAATGTAACGATTTACTCTAATCCAACAGTAACAATAAATACTGTTGATGCAAGCTGTGGCACAGACAATGGAAGTATCACTTTTAATTTTCCAGACCATCCTAACAGAACGGGAATAAAATTTAGCATAGACGATGGAGCTAATTATGTGAACTCTGGAGATTCCGCAGGAAGTTATACATTTTCAAATGTATCATCAGGTACTTATCCTTTATGGGTAAGATGGGGCAACAATGCTTGTCCTATTAGTTTAGGAGATTACGTTATCAATACTACACCTGTTGTAACTTATACGGCCCAACCAACCGATCAAACCGTATTTGCCGGTGAAGATGCTACCTTTACGGCTACTATTACGAATGCGGACACGTACCAATGGCAAGTTAGTCTTGATGGTGTTAGCTATACCAGTTTAGTTGATGACTCGGAACATTCGGGTACCCAGACTTCTACATTGACGGTTAATAACGTAGACAAACAAAAAGAGGGATATTCGTATCGAGTATTGGCCTCTAATTCGGCCACTTCTTGTGCTGAGGTCTCATCAAATGCTGCACTTTTATACGTTAAGATCAGAACGGTTATTACCAATAGAAGAATAACTCACCGCGTCAAAAAGAATTAATTTTTCTTTCGGTTTAAGCCTTGTTTTTAAGGTGTGTTTTTAGGGTTTTGGATAGCCTAAAACCTTAGTCTATTTCAAGAGTTAAATTCTGTGATTTTCGGGAAAACATCATTTTTTTATGCTTTGCAAGTCGGCGATATTATTGGACTTATCGACGATCAGCATAGGAAAAAAACAAACCAAGACCTCATTTTTCAGTACGTATACAATAAGAATTAACACTTATACAACAATTATTTTCTGTTGCTAGCTCTAAGAGTAATTTTGTAAGGTGTAATTGGATCATTCTCAATAAGATTGGTTCAATACAACCCAAAAACTGAATAACTTAACCAAACTTTGACATCGGTTTTATTTCTAAAAAAACAAATGGCATTCGGGACTTTCAATCATCCTCTTTACCATTCCAAAAAGCACGAAAATCGTGCAGTGCTCGGGGCGTAATTCAGATAATTTTTAGGGAATAATAAGTTCACTATGCCAGATATCTATTGGCCTAGTAATCATAAAGAGTTTGAACAATACATTTTTAAGTAAAGTAATGGTCATGAAAAAAATAAGTATAATCTTAGTTTTCCTAATCTCCGGATTAGCATTTGCACAGACTACGGTCAATTTAGAAGACCAATGTAATTGTGAGGTGTTAAGTGGTACCGATGTTACGGCTCCGGGATTGTCTACACCAGCGGGAGCTGATATCGGCGATATTTACGTAAATACAGATACTGGGACTATCTATTTTTGGGATGGTGATTCTTGGGAGCTGACCTCTTCCGATGACCAACAACTTCAAAACTTTACTTTTGACGGTTTAAGCGGAGAACTTACTCTTACTCTCGAAAATGGAGGTACGGCATCCGTCATTCTACCGGTAGAGACCATTACTACCTTAACGGCAACGGCAGCTACAGGAAATGCTATTGGAGTATATGAAAACGAGAATGGTGATTTAGTTACTATTAATGAAACTATTACGAATATTAGTGATGCTGGTGATGGGAATATAACGCTTACGAATGAAACCGGAGCAACGGTTACAGTAGCTAAGTCAGATATTACAGATTTAGGAGGTGGCGTATACCAATTTACAAATGGAGACGGTACAGATGTCACAATTGATACTAATGGAATGGCTATTAGCAATACAGTATTAGGTAACCGTATTGCAACAGTCACTGAGGCAGACGGGTCTACTACTGATATTAACGAAACGGTAACGGATATCACCGGAACCAGTACATCGGGAAATGAGATAGGTGTATACCAAAAGGAAGACGGGACAACGGTTTCCATCCAGGAGAGCATCGTACGGATAGAGGATAATAACGACGGAAACATCACTTTGGTTGATGAGGCCGGAACAAGTGTAACGGTTTCTAAATCCGATATCACTGATTTGGGAGGCGGACTTTACCGTTTCACAAATGGCGATGGCACGGATGTTGACATCAACACCAACGGAATCGCCATTACGGATGTTATTGCGGGTAACCTGATCGCCACGGTAACCGAAGCCGACGGAACAGTTACTGAAATAGACGAAACGGTAACGGATATCACCGGAACCAGTACATCGGGAAATGAGATAGGTGTATACCAAAAGGAAGACGGGACAACGGTTTCCATCCAGGAGAGCATCGTACGGATAGAGGATAATAACGACGGAAACATCACTTTGGTTGATGAGGCCGGAACAAGTGTAACGGTTTCTAAATCCGATATCACTGATTTGGGAGGCGGACTTTACCGTTTCACAAATGGCGATGGCACGGATGTTGACATCAACACCAACGGAATCGCCATTACGGATGTTATTGCGGGTAACCTGATCGCCACGGTAACCGAAGCCGACGGAACAGTTACTGAAATAGACGAAACGGTAACGGATATCACCGGAACCAGTACATCGGGAAATGAGATCGGTGTATACCAAAAGGAAGATGGGACAACGGTTTCCATCCAGGAGAGCATCGTACGGATAGAGGATAATAACGACGGAAACATCACTTTGGTTGATGAGGCCGGAACAAGTGTAACAGTTTCAAAATCTGATATTACGGATTTAGGTGGTGGTGTGTATCGTTTTACAAACGGCGATGGTACGGATGTTGACATCAACACCAACGGAATCGCCATTACGGATGTTATTTCGGGTAACCTGATCGCCACGGTAACCGAAGCCGATGGGACAGTTACGGAGATAGACGAGACGATTACAACATTGTCTACAGCTGATAATGTTACTTATACTTATGCGTCGGAAAATGGTACTTCAACCAGTTTTGACGGTACGGACGATCAAGAAGCAACGGAAGTTGATTTAACGACTCCCTTTGATGTTGACGGAGATAGCGTAGATGAAACTACAGTAGAAGAAGCTATTATTGATTTGGCAGCTAACGCTAGCGATAATCAGAATTTAACGGGTGCTACTTTAAGCGGAACAAATCAACTTCAGATAGATATAGAAAGAGGTAGTTCTGCAAATGTAGACTTATCATCTCTTGTGGAAACGGTAATTGCGGGTACAGGAGCTATTTCGGTTACAGATGACGGGAATGGAAACTACACCGTTAACTCTACTGATACGGATGAAGATGAAACAAACGAGCTTACATTAATAGATAGCGGTGCACCAACAATAACGCCTTCAAATGCAGGGGTAACTTATGTGGATGATGTTGCCGGCCAGTTATATGTTTTTGATGGTGCAAACTGGAATCAAGTAGGGGGTAATGCCAGTCCTGATTTGGATGGTGATCCAAACAATGAAATTCAAGATGCTACGGAAGTAGCTTTAAATACGCCTTTTGATGTTGATGGAGATACGGTAAACGAAACTACGGTTCAAGAAGCTTTAGAGGATTTGGCTAATAATGCCAGCGACAACCAACAAATATCTAGTGCTGTAGGAACAGCAAACGAAACAGTGGACATCGATTTAGAACGAGGTGGTTCAACTACAATAAATATTCAGGATGCGGATTCCGATGCAACGAACGAGATTCAAGATGCTACGGAAGTTGCTCTGAACGTTCCTTTTGATGTTGATGGGGATACGGTAAATGAAACTACGGTTCAAGAAGCTTTGGAGGATTTGGCCAATAACGCTAGTGATGACCAAACGTTGAGTACCGATGGAAACCCTGGTAATGTTAGTATTTCTGAAGGAAATGCTATCAACCTAAATGTTGATGATGCGGATTCCGATGCAACCAATGAAATTCAGGATGCTGCGGAAGTAGATTTGGCAACTCCCTTTGATGTTGATGGAGATACGGTAAATGAAACTACAGTTCAAGAAGCTTTGGAGGATTTAGCGAATAACGCTAGTGACGACCAGCAAATAACAAGTGCTGTCGGTACGGCAAATGAAACAGTGGACATCGATTTAGAACGCGGTGGTTCAACAACGATAAATATTCAGGATGCGGATTCCGATGCAACGAACGAGATTCAAGATGCTGCAGAAGTAGATTTGGCAACTCCCTTTGATGTAGATGGAGATACGGTTAATGAAACTACAGTTCAAGAAGCTTTGGAGGATTTAGCGAATAACGCTAGTGACGACCAGCAAATAACAAGTGCTGTCGGTACGGCAAATGAAACAGTGGACATCGATTTAGAACGCGGTGGTTCAACAACGATAAATATTCAGGATGCGGATGCGGATGCTTCAAACGAAATACAAACGTTAACCTCAACGGACGGTTCGGTAACATTAAATCAGACCGGAAATGATTATGATTTATCAGTAGCAGCTGCTGATGGTACAGAAACAGCGGTCGAATCGGGCAATGCCAATATTACGGTAACAGGAGATGGTTCGGCAGGAAGCCCTTATCAAATTAGCAGTGTGGATTTAGATGAGCAAGATGCCACAGAAGTAGCTTTGAATACTCCCTTTGATGTTGATGGAGATACGGTAAATGAAACTACAGTTCAAGAAGCTTTGGAGGATTTAGCGAATAACGCTAGTGACGACCAGCAAATAACAAGTGCTGTCGGTACGGCAAATGAAACAGTGGACATCGATTTAGAACGCGGTGGTTCAACTACAATAAATATTCAAGATGCGGATGCCGACCCGACTAACGAAAACCAGACGGTTTCGGCAGGAACCGGAATTACGGTAAATCAGTCGGGACAGAACTTTGAAGTGGTGAATGCGGCCCCGGACCAAACGGTAACTATTACGGATGGTGGTAGCGGAAATGTTGTTGTAGGAGGTACATATCCTAATTTAACGGTGGATGTTCCTTCTTTGGATGATGACGATGCCGACCCAACAAATGAGCTTACATTATTAGGTAATGGCTCTCCAACGGTTACACCAAGTAATAGTGGAGTTACGTATGTAGATGAGGTTGCTGGACAATTATATGTTTATGACGGTACCTCGTGGAATGCGGTAGGAGGAAATGCAACCCCGGATTTGGATGGTGACCCGAACAACGAAATACAAACGTTAACCTCAATGGACGGTTCGGTAACCTTGACGCAAACAGGGAACGATTATAACCTTGCGGTAGCCGCTGCCGATGGTACAGAAACGAGAGTCCAATCAGGAAATGCGAATGTTACGGTAACGGGAGATGGTTCTTCAGCTAGTCCTTATCAAATTAGCAGTGTGGATTTAGATGAGCAAGATGCCACAGAAGTAGCTTTGAACACTCCAATCGATGTTGACGGAGATACAGTTAATGAAACTACCGTTCAAGAAGCTTTGGAGGATCTGGCCAATAACGCTAGTGACGACCAACAAATAACAAGTGCAGTCGGAACAGCAAACGAAACGGTTGATATTGATTTGGAGCGGGGCGGTTCAACAACGATAAATATTCAGGATGCGGATGCCGACCCGACTAACGAGATTCAAGATGCCACTGAGGTAGCTTTGAACACTCCAATCGATGTTGACGGAGATACAGTTAATGAAACTACCGTTCAAGAAGCTTTGGAGGATTTGGCCAATAACGCTAGTGATGACCAAACGTTGAGTACCGATGGAAACCCCGGTAATGTTAGTATTTCTGAAGGAAATGCTATCAACTTAAATGTAGATGATGCAGATGCCGACGCAAGAAACGAGATACAGACGGTAGCTTCGGCTGACGGTTCTGTAGATGTAGTGAGAACAGGTGATGATTTCGATTTATCGATTACCATTCCTGCAAATAATGATAACGATGCAACCAATGAATTTCAGGATTTAAGCTTAACAGGTGACAACCTTACGCTAAGCGATGATCCAACTCCTACGGCAATCGATTTGAGTCCTTATGCCAATAACGACACGAACGAAATCCAAACAATTACTTCTACCGATGGGTCAGTAACATTAAATCAGACCGGAAATGATTATGATTTATCAGTAGCAGCTGCCGATGGTACGGAAACAGCGGTCGAATCGGGCAATGCAAATGTTACGGTAACGGGAGATGGTTCTTCAGCTAGCCCTTATCAAATTAGCAGTGTGGATTTAGATGAGCAAAACGCTTCTGAAGTCCCATTGGATGCTCCATTTGATGTAGACGGTGATACGGTAAATGAAACTACGGTTCAAGAGGCTTTGGAGGATTTGGCCAATAACGCTAGTGATGACCAAACGTTGAGTACCGATGGAAATCCTGGTAATGTTAGTATTTCTGAAGGAAATGCTATCAACCTAAATGTTGATGATGCAGATGCCGACGCAAGAAATGAGATACAGACGGTAGCTTCGGCTGACGGTTCAGTAGATGTAGTAAGAACAGGTGATGATTTCGATTTATCAGTAGCAGCAGCTGATGGTACAGAAACAGAGGTCGAATCAGGAAATGCAAATGTTACGGTAACGGGAGATGGCTCTGCAGCTAGTCCTTATCAAATTAGCAGTGTAGATTTAGATGAGCAAGATGCAACAGAAGTAGCTTTGAACACTCCAATTGATGTTGATGGGGATACGGTAAACGAAACCACAGTTCAAGAAGCTTTAGAAGATTTGGCCAACAATGCCAGTGACGACCAGCAAATAACAAGTGCAGTCGGAACAGCAAACGAAACGGTTGATATCGATTTGGAACGAGGTGGTTCAACAACGATAAATATTCAAGATGCGGATGCCGACCCGACTAACGAGATTCAAGATGCCACTGAGGTAGCTTTGAACACTCCAATCGATGTAGACGGAGATACAGTTAATGAAACTACCGTTCAAGAAGCTTTGGAGGATTTGGCCAATAACGCTAGTGATGACCAAACGTTGAGTACGGATGGAAATCCTGGGAATGTGAGTATTTCAGAGGGAAACGCCATTAACTTAAATGTTGATGATGCAGATGCCGACGTAAGAAATGAGATACAGACGGTAGCTTCGGCTGACGGTTCTGTAGATGTAGTAAGAACAGGTGATGATTTCGATTTATCAGTAGCAGCAGCGGATGGTTCCGAAACAGAAGTAACCGGAGCAGGAATCAATACGGTAAGTGGAGATGGAACTTCAGCCAGTCCTTATGTTGTAACCGGTACAGAAGTGGATGGAGATATTACCAATGAACTTACTTTTGTTGATGCAGGTACACCAGCAGCTACAGGAATTGCAGGAACTAATACTGGAGAAACATATGTAGATACTTTAACAGGACAATTATATGTTTACGACGGTACAACTTGGCAACAAGTAGGAGGAAATGCGAGTCCAGATGCGGATCCAGATCCAACAAATGAAATTCAGACCATTACTTCTACCGATGGTTCTATAACATTAAATCAGACCGGAAATGATTATGATTTATCAGTAGCGGCAGCCGATGGTTCCGAAACAGAAGTAACCGGAGCAGGCATCAATACGGTAAGTGGAGATGGAACTTCAGCCAGTCCTTATGTGGTTACCGGTACAGAAGTAGATGGAGATATTACGAACGAAATCCAAACAATTACTTCTACGGATGGGTCGGTAACGTTAAATCAAACAGGCGATGATTATGATTTATCTGTAGCCGCTGCCGATGGTACGGAAACAGCGGTCGAATCGGGCAATGCAAATGTTACGGTAACGGGAGATGGTTCTTCAGCTAGCCCTTATCAAATCAGTAGTGTAGATTTAGACGAGCAAGATGCAACAGAAGTAGCTTTGAATACCCCTTTTGATGTTGATGGGGATACGGTAAACGAAACTACGGTTCAAGAGGCTTTGGAGGATTTGGCCAATAACGCTAGTGATGACCAAACGTTGAGTACCGATGGAAATCCTGGTAATGTTAGTATTTCTGAAGGAAATGCTATCAACCTAAATGTTGATGATGCAGATGCCGACGCAAGAAATGAGATACAGACGGTAGCTTCGGCTGACGGTTCTGTAGATGTAGTAAGAACAGGTGATGATTTCGATTTATCGATTACCATTCCTGCAAATAATGATAACGATGCAACCAATGAATTTCAGGATTTAAGCTTAACAGGTGACAACCTTACGTTAAGTGATGATCCAACTGCTACTGCAATCGATTTAAGTCCTTATGCCAATAACGACACGAACGAAATTCAGACTATAACCTCAACGGACGGTTCCGTAAGCTTGACACAAACCGGAAATGATTATGACCTTTCCGTAGCTGCTGCCGATGGGACGGAAACAATAGTTCAGTCAGGCAATGCGAATGTTACGGTAACTGGTCATGGCTCCAGTACGGACCCTTATATTATTACAACCATAGATAAAGTAAATGATGCGGATTCCGACCCGACGAACGAAATAGAGTTGCCTTCAGGTGGAAGCAATGGCCAAGTGCTTTCTACAGACGGTACGGGAACTTATTCATGGATTAATCCGGATACAGGCCCTCAAGGTCCCCAAGGTGAAGTCGGTCCTCAAGGCCCGCAAGGAGATACAGGTGCAACGGGAGCGGAAGGTCCACAAGGAGAAGTTGGTCCTCAAGGTCCGCAAGGAGATACAGGAGCAACCGGAGCACAAGGCCCGCAAGGGGATACAGGAGCAACTGGCGCAACTGGAGCACAAGGTCCGCAAGGAGAAGTCGGTCCTCAAGGCCCGCAAGGGGATACAGGAGCCACGGGAGCGCAAGGTCCTCAGGGTGAAGTCGGCCCTCAGGGTCCACAAGGAGATACAGGAGCAACTGGCGCAACTGGAGCACAAGGTCCACAAGGAGAAATTGGCCCACAAGGCCCGCAAGGGGATACAGGAGCAACCGGCGCAACTGGAGCGCAAGGTCCACAAGGCGAAGTCGGTCCTCAAGGTCTGCAGGGAGATACCGGAGCAACTGGTGCAATTGGAGCCCAAGGCCCGCAAGGAGATACAGGCCCTCAAGGTCCACAGGGAGATACCGGAGCCACGGGAGCGCAAGGTCCTCAGGGTGAAGTTGGCCCTCAGGGTCCACAAGGAGATACAGGAGCAACCGGTGCAACGGGAGCCCAAGGCCCACAAGGAGAAACAGGAGCCACGGGAGCACAAGGTCCGCAAGGCGAAGTCGGTCCTCAAGGCCCGCAAGGGGATACAGGAGCAACTGGTGCAACGGGAGCGGAAGGTCCACAAGGAGAAGTTGGCCCACAAGGCCCGCAAGGGGATACAGGAGCAACCGGTGCAACTGGAGCTCAAGGTCCACAAGGCGAAGTCGGTCCTCAAGGCCCACAAGGGGATACAGGTGCAACTGGAGCGCAAGGTCCTCAGGGTGAAACAGGTCTTCAAGGCCCGCAAGGGGATGCAGGAGCAACTGGCGCACAAGGTCCACAAGGCGAAGTCGGTCCTCAAGGTCCGCAGGGAGATACCGGAGCAACTGGTGCAACTGGAGCCCAAGGCCCGCAAGGAGATACAGGAGCCACGGGAGCCACAGGCGCGCAAGGTCCTCAGGGAATCCAAGGAGAAACTGGAGCACAGGGTCCTCAGGGAATCCAAGGAGAAACTGGAGCACAGGGTCCTCAGGGCGAAGTTGGTCCTCAAGGTCCACAAGGAGATACAGGAGCAACTGGAGCACAGGGTCCTCAAGGCGAAGTCGGTCCTCAAGGCCCACAAGGAGATACTGGGGCAACTGGCGCAACTGGAGCACAAGGCCCGCAAGGGGATACAGGAGCCACAGGCGCGCAAGGTCCGCAGGGAATCCAAGGAGAAACTGGAGCACAGGGTCCTCAGGGTGAAATAGGTCCAGCAGGAGATCCCGCTACGGATGATCAAACATTATCAACTAACGGTAATGCAGGTCATATTGCAATATCTGGCGGTAATGCTATTACTTTAAATGTAAACGATGCGGACTCGGATCCCGCAAATGAATATAATACCGGCTTTGCAGTTGTTGGTAATAATTTACGGTTAACAGATGGTGGTGGCTCTAGAAATGTTCCATTATCCGCTTTGGGAACCGATGATCAATATGACGATGAGGTTCCGCTTAGAACAGCAATCGATGTTGATGACGCCGGTAAAAGTGCGGCGCAGGGATATACGGAAGAAACGAACGTTCAAGAGGTAATTCAAGCTATAGCTCCAATTACATCTAAGGCAGCTAGAATTTTCTATCCACCGTCTATTGAGGTTGATGCTTCAACAAATGGAACAGGAAGAACTATAGACTTACACGCTCAATACGTAGCACAATTTGGTTCTCCAATGGTAGCTAGTAACGCTGCACCAGCGGCTATTCCAACGTATGCTAACACGGAGTTGTATTACTATGTGACTTTTTACGATACGGCTGTTTTTGACAATGTATCCGTTAATGCTTCGGGAGTAATGACCTATGATGTCATTGCCCAACCAGCAAGTTATAACTCATTGATCAATGTAGTTTTTGTAGTAAAATAATCTAAACGATAACCAATCGATTTGAAAGCAAAATCTACATATAAAAAACTTGTCCTCAGTTTGGTTTTTACCATTCTGGGGCTTGCCATATCCAACGCTCAGTATTTATTGAGGGCACCGGATGATACCGCTGAGGAGACCAGAACTAATTTCAGGTGGTACGAGGCGCAAGATACAAGTACAATTTTGAGTACGGAATCTTTTTTAGAGGTAACCGATCAGGGAATTTATTTCGCCACTTATGATGGTACCTTATGTGGTAAGAATGCAACGAGTTATTTTATAGTAACCAACTGTAATTCGCCTTATAATGAAGTTACATTGGATATTAGTGACAATACGGATAATCTTTCGGCGGGAGCATCGGTCAGTTGGAACCCTCCTTTGCCAGGAGACCAGAGTGCTCCTATGGTTATCGCCACACAGAACGTAGAGCGCTATATAGCTACTATTACTAAGGCGGGCAATGCAAAAAGTTTACCTAGTTTTACCGTGGTCTGTATTGATGAATCTGCCATTCTGGTTGATGATTTGGTTACCGTTGATGAAGATGATTCTGTCGTAGTGGATATTTTTGCCAATGATAGTGAACTTCCTACCGAAGGAAATCTAACAACTACTGATCCAACCAACGGCACTGTCAACATAGATAATAACGGTACCCCAAATGACCCGACTGATGATATTGTAACTTATATACCTAATCCCGATTATAACGGTCAGGATTCGTTTAATTATTCGGTTTGTAATATATATGGTGATTGTAGTACGGCTACCGTTACTATTGAGGCGACTCCAATTCTAGATACCATTGACGATAGCGTCGCAACAACTGAGGACACTCCTATTCTGTTGGATATTTTGGGTAATGATAATGATATTCCATCAGTAGGAACCTTAACAACGACCAATCCATCCAATGGAACTATTACTGTAGATAATGGAGGAACACCTAACGACCCTTCGGATGACATGGTAAATTACACTCCGAACGAAAATTTTGATGGTAGCGATTCATTCACCTATACACTTTGTGATGCGGTGGGTAATTGTGATACGGCTACGGTAACTATTTTGGTATCCGATGCTATTGATTTGGATACGGATGACGATGGAATCTTAGACAGTTTTGAAGATCTGAATCTAGATGCGGATAATGACCCGTCTACACATCCAACGGATACGGACAATGATGGAGTTCCTGATTATTTGGATATAGATAGTGATGATGATGGAATACCAGATAATGTGGAGGCTCAAACTACTATAGATTATATACCACCGAGCGGATTAGATCAGAATGGAAACGGAGTGGATGATGCCTATGAAAATAATGGTGGATTAGGAATTATTCCAGAGGATACAGACGGAGATGATTTACCGGATTATGTTGATGATGATAGTGATAATGACAACGTACCCGATCGCATAGAAGCGCATGATTACAACCGAGACGGTATTCCTGATGTTACTTTAATCGGTTCTGATAAAGACCGAGATGGTCTTGATGATGGCTATGAAGGGGAAGCTGCTATTGATCTTGATGTCAATGATGAAATTAATGATCCGTATAATGATTTACCAAATACCGATGGTGATGGAGAATCTGATTACAGAGATACGGATGATGATGATGATGGTATTCAAAGTAAGGATGAAGACACCAATATTGACGGTAATTATGCCAATGACGATATAGATGGAAATGGTATACCCGAATATCTAGAGCCTAATGTAGAGGAAGACCCTATTGAAGTTTTCAATGTGGTAACACCTAATAATGATGGAGCCCATGATGTTCTTACAATTACAGGTTTGGAAAACTATCCGGATAACTCAATTAGAATCTATAACAGATGGGGGGTTCTGGTTTACAATACGCAAGCCTACAATACGGAAGGAAATGTATTTGATGGAACCTCTCAAGGTAGGGTAACTGTTGATGCGGATAGAAAGCTTCCTGTGGGTACGTACTTCTATATTTTAGATTACAAAGACCAACAGGGTGAACAGAAATCCCTTTCAGGATATATTTATATTAACAGATAGCAGTAATGATGATCCCAAATCTCAGAATAACCGCTCGTAAACTAGGTATTTTGGTTGCCTTTCTTTTTATCACGGCAATTCAAGACCTAACGGCACAACAAGACTCACAATACACGCAGTACATGTATAATACGGTGAGTGTTAATCCGGCCTATGCAGGCTCACGAGGTCATTTGAGTACGGCATTGTTACATCGTTCACAATGGGTGGGATTAGATGGTGCGCCTACCACCCAGACTTTCAATTTACATTCACCCATAGGATATAGGGGAGTAGGTTTGGGGTTATCTATCGTAAACGATAAAATTGGACCAACCTCTGAAACTTATTTTGATGTGGATTTTTCATATACGGTCTATACGTCTACGGAAGGTAGACTAAGCTTTGGCTTAAAGGGGAGTGCTCATCTACTTGATGTCCGTTTTTCAGAATTGAACCAATATACTTCAGATTCAAGTCTGCAGAACGATATAGAGAATAAATTTTCACCTAATGTTGGTGCAGGGGTTTATTACCATAATGAACGGTTTTATGCAGGTCTATCCGTGCCACGAATTTTACAGACGCTACATTTTAAGGATGGCCCGGAGCCTACAACGGCAAAAGAACAGATGAACTTTTATTTGATAACGGGCTATGTCTGGGATTTGAACGATAATACAAAATTTAAACCTGCACTGTTGACCAAATTAGTTACGGGAGCACCACTACAGGTTGATGTTTCAGCCAATTTTATGTTCAGTGAGAAATTCATTCTAGGTGCTGCTTATAGATGGGACGCAGCGGTAAGTGGCATGGTAGGTTTTAATATATCTGAAAAATTCTTTATCGGTCTTGCTTACGATCGTGAGGTAACTGAATTGGGTCAAGCGGTATTCAATTCCGGGTCTTTTGAAGCTATTTTACGATATGATTTTATCAGTACAAAAAGCAATTTGAAATCACCTCGTTTCTTTTAGAACCGATTCTAAAGAAGTAATTTTTATCACAATAAAACAACTTTCCATAATTTATCATCCTGTTCACAATATACTAGTTTAAAGATATTATTTTTGTGGAAGTGCATTTTTTTGAAGCACTACGTAAAAAAGATATATTTGAAAGAGGAAGAAGTAATTTTAGTTGATAAAGAGAATAACCCATTAGGTACCATGCCTAAAATGGAAGCCCATGAAAAAGCTGAACTCCATAGGGCTTTTTCAGTTTTTGTAATGAACGATAAAGGGGAAACCATGTTGCAACAGCGTGCGGCCCATAAATACCATTCACCCCAACTTTGGACGAATACATGTTGTAGTCACCAACGCATGGGTGAGAGTAATATAGAAGCCGGAAAAAGAAGGTTGCAAGAAGAAATGGGCTTTGTAACTGAACTTCAAGAATTATTTTCATTTATTTATAAGGCTCCTTTTGATAACGGACTTACCGAACATGAGTTTGATCATGTTATGATGGGAAACTATAATGCCGAACCGAATATTAACCCAGATGAGGTTGCCGATTGGAAATGGATGAAACCCGAAGACGTTAAAAAGGATATCGCGGAAAATCCAGATGCGTATACGGCATGGTTCAAGATTATCTTTGAAAAGTTCTATGGGTACATCGGTCAAAATAACACGGAAGATGAAAGTAAAGGTTAGTAGAAAGGCACATTTTAATGCAGCACATCGTTTGTATCGAAAAGATTGGAATGATGAGAAAAATACCCAGGTCTTCGGTAAATGCAATAATCCCAACTATCACGGTCATAATTACGAGTTGATTGTGAGTGTAACGGGAGAAATAGATCCAGAAACAGGTTTTGTTATGGATATGAAGGTTTTGAAAGACTTAATAGCTGAAAAGGTAGAAGATGAGCTGGATCATAAAAACTTAAATGTTGAAGTTCTTGAATTTAAAGATATCAACCCAACTGCCGAGAATATATCTCTTGTAATCTGGAATAAATTGAGACCTCATATCAATAAAAATCATGAACTTGAGGTCGTACTATATGAAACCCCCCGAAATTTTGTTACCTATTCCGGTTAAACAGAAAAATAATTAACAATAAACAAACACTGTAACGCTATGCACCCCTTAAAATTCAACCCTATTTTAAAAGAGCGCCTTTGGGGCGGAACTAAACTCAAAGATGTTTTGGGTAAACCAATTGAAAATGATATTACAGGAGAAAGTTGGGAGCTTTCTACGGTTCCAGGAGATATTTCTGTAGTTGCCAATGGAGAACTAGCAGGAACTTCTCTACAAGACCTAATAGAAAAAGACCCGGAAAATGTATTGGGGAAAAGTGTTTACGAACGTTTTGGAACGGATTTTCCAATCCTAATTAAGTTTATTGACGCCAAGCAAGACCTTTCCATTCAGTTGCATCCTAATGATGAACTGGCCAAAAAACGCCATAATTCTTTTGGAAAAACAGAAATGTGGTATGTTATGGATGCAGATAATGATGCTAGCCTAATAGTGGGTTTCAACAAAGATGTTAGTAAAGAGGAATATGCCAAAAGTATTAAAGACGATACGCTTCTAGACCTTTTAAACTACGAGAAAGTGAAAGAAGGGGATACCTTTTTTATTAATACCGGGAAAATTCATGCTATTGGTGCGGGTGTTCTTTTAGCGGAAATTCAGCAAACATCAGATGTTACGTATCGTGTCTTTGATTTCAACAGAAAGGATAAAAACGGAAACCTTAGAGAGTTGCATACAGAACAGGCTTTAGATGCAATTGACTATACCAAGAAAGATGATTTTAAGGTAAAGTATAACAATGATAAGAACAAGGTGAACGATATGGTAGATTGCCCATATTTTAAAACCGATTTTTTAGACTTGGACTCGGAGTTAACCCAAGATGTTACGGAGCGTGATTCGTTCACCATTTTTATGTGCGTGGGTGGTTCGGCAACCATTGCAAATGAAAGTGGTTCGGTACAAATTCAAAAAGGGGAAACTACACTCTTGCCCGCTCAAACCAACTCTATAAAAATAACAACAACGGGAGCAAAACTTTTAGAGGTGACTATTTAACGCCTTTTTAGCGTTTCACTTCATATATTTTCTGTTCAAATTGATTATAAATAGCGTATTTTTGCGTAAAATTTATTGATAATGGCAAGTGTAAAAGAATTAAAGAAAGACATTAATAATGTCTTGGGAGACATCATTGAAGCGGTATACATTGTAGAGGCTGCAAATGAGAACCAAGAGTCTAAAGAAGGAGCAAAAGTTATTGATGAAGCTATTGAAACTTTTGATGACTTAATTCGGAAAGTAAACCAAAGAGGTGTTGATAATAGAAAGAAACACCTAACAGCAGTTCGTCAAGAATTGGAAACTAAGGCTACAGGTCTAGTTGAAAAGGTGAACAAATTGGCTTAAGCCTTTTTAGAACTAATGAAAAAGCCCGCATTTGCGGGCTTTTTTACTTTTTAATACGTTCTAAATACGATTTCAATTGTTTGCCGTATTTAGATTCGGATACCTCTGGCGAGAGTACATTATAAATAGAATCCAGATATTTTACATTCGCATCAGGTACTTCGTTAAGCGCTATATACGGCGCTATATATGAGTTCTTGTTGTTTAATGCGTAGTTCAGGGAAAAAGCGTAGCCTCTTTGGATATTGCGATCACTTAATCTTTGAACTGAATCCAGTTGTAAAGAATCCAATACATTATCCGGATCATTAGCCATTTGAATAATTTCTAAGGTTTTCATATTGAACCGGGACATTGTTTTTCGGTAATCCTCCAGTCTTTCCTGACTTTCAGAACCGGTTATTTTAGCATTGGTATCAAATGTGTTCCAAGAGGTGTTAATGGTAATAGTTCCAGGCTCACCAAAAAAAGTGATACGGTCGTTCACATCATTAGCATCTTTTTTGTTGAGGTAGAGATAAAAGATCTCTGGACTTTCAAGTTCTGTAGTAAAACTAAAATTACCATCACCTTCTATCTGCAAGGAATCTATAGTGGTTAAAACGGAATCCGGTACATGTTGAAGGTATAGTGTTCCTTTCTTGAGTCCCTTTACATTTCCGGTAACGGTCATAGTGTTTTTGCTATCACCTCCACAAGAAAGCAACAGAAGAGAAATAGCGCTTAAAAGAATTATGTTTTTCATGTTTAGTTTTTGGTGGGGCAAATATCCATATTTTTTTTGGTTTCCTTTAGAAGCTATTTTCAAAATTGAGAAGCAGTTCACAAAGTGTACCGTATTTTTGTAGTAGAAATAAGAAAGAAAATAGCTCAGTTTACGACTAACAAGAGCTGTTATTCTGCAAATAATTCAATATCTTTTCGGTTATTGAACTTTAATAAAAGTTAGTATATGAATGTTGAAAATGAAAAGTGGATTGCAGCAATCGCCTCCGCAGATTATGTAAAGAACGGCATGCTGGTAGGTTTAGGCTCAGGATCTACTGCGGCCTTCATGATTGCCGAACTTGGTAAGAGGGTAGCAGGCGGATTGATTATGAAGGGTGTACCTTCATCAGATGCCACGGCCAGATTGGCAAAACAAGCAGGCATTTCCTTGCTTTCGTTGGATGAGGCGGGAACCATGGATATCAACATTGATGGAGCGGATGAATTCGACCCACAGCTACAGTTAATAAAAGGTGGAGGAGGAGCATTGCTTCGGGAGAAAATATTGGCACATAACTCAAGGTTCAATATAATTATAGCAGACTCGGGTAAGGAAGTAGAACGTTTAGGAAAATTTAAACTTCCCATAGAAACTATTCCCTTTGCAACCCAGACCATTATTGCGGAGTTGGAACATTTGGATTTGCAGCCTAAGTTGCGAATGAAAAACGATGAGGTGTATAAAACGGATGAGAACAATTACATTCTTGACGTTGATATTTTTCAAAAGGATGATTTAAAAGAATTAAATACGCTTCTTATTCAAATTCCTGGAGTCGTCGAAACAGGTCTTTTTCTGTCCTCTACGGATCTGGTTTTGGTAGGGCAGGGAAACAAGGTGGCAACATTTAAGAAGTAGACTTTTTTAGCTGTTTGTTGAGGGCGAGAAAATGAAAAATGAGAAACAGATGAAATTCAATATACAAGAGACTTTTAATAAAGAATTACCAGCGGACCCAATTTTGGAGAATAGTAGGAGACAGGTAGTAAAAGCTTGTTTTTCCTATGCCGCACCAAAGCAGACCGCCAACCCAAGTATGGTTCATGTATCTCCGGAAATGGCAAAAGAATTAGGCCTTTCCGAAGAGGACGTTCAGAGCGAGGAATTTCTAAAAATCTTTACTGGTAATAAAGTTTTAGAAGGAACCACTCCTTATGCCATGTGTTATGGTGGACACCAATTTGGCAATTGGGCGGGGCAATTAGGAGATGGTAGGGCTATTAATCTTACCGAAATAGAACACAATGGTAAACATTGGGCTTTGCAGTTAAAAGGAGCCGGAGAAACACCGTACTCTAGAACAGCGGACGGACTCGCGGTTTTACGTTCATCCATTCGGGAATATTTATGTAGCGAGGCTATGTTTCATTTGGGTGTGCCAACAACACGAGCCCTTTCATTGGCATTGTCCGGAGATCAAGTGCTTCGCGATGTGCTGTATAATGGTAATGCTGCGTATGAAAAAGGCGCCATTGTTTGTCGCGTTGCGCCCTCTTTTCTCCGTTTTGGGAATTATCAAATTTTTGCTGCTCGGGAAGACATTAAAACTATGCGAACGCTGGTAGATTATACGATCAAACATTTTTTTCCGGAGCTGGGCGAACCATCTAAAGAAACGTATGTTCAGTTTTTTCAGGCAGTGGCAGATGCTACTTTAGAAATGTTGGTGCATTGGCAGCGCGTAGGTTTTGTACACGGTGTGATGAACACGGACAACCTTTCTATTCTTGGCCTAACAATAGATTATGGCCCTTACGGCTGGTTGGAAGGCTATGACCATGGATGGACACCAAATACAACTGACCGTCAGCATAGTAGGTACCGATACGGAAATCAACCAAACATCGGTTTATGGAACTTATTTCAACTTGCCAATGCTATATATCCATTGGTTGAGGAAGCGGAACCATTAGAAAATGTTCTGGAAGGTTTTAAAACGAAGTTTGAGGAGAAGTACCGGGAGATGATGAAGTCTAAAATCGGACTGTTTTCTGAGGATGTAAATGACCAAAAGTTGTTAGATGATTTAGAAGAAAATTTACAACTGACAGAAACCGATATGACCCTATTCTTTAGAAATCTAGCCGATTTTAAAAAAGAAGTTGAGAATGCGGACTCTTATGTAAAAGTGGTTGAAGATGCGTTCTATATTCCTGAAGAGGTTAAAGGTGAAGTATTGGATAAATGGTTGATTTGGTTTGATACCTATCAAGCTCGTTTGAGTAAAGAAAGTCTTACTGATGCTGAACGAAAGGAAAAAATGAATGCCGTAAACCCAAAATACGTATTGCGTAACTATATGGCGCAATTGGCGATTGATGCTGCAGATGAAGGGGATTATACTCTAATTGATGAATTATTCAATCTTTTGAAAAAGCCCTATGACGAACAACCCCAACATCAGAAGTGGTTTGCCAAACGTCCCGATTGGGCTCGTAACAAAGTAGGTTGTTCTATGTTGTCCTGCAGTTCATAAACCAGTAATTATGACAGAGAAGAAATCCAAAACCGAAATAGGTTTGGGCATGGCCGCTTTAGGCCGCCCCGAGTACATAAATATAGATAGTTCTGGGAGGGATAAATCGGAAGTTGCCTTTCGTACAAATGCTTTCAAAGTGCTAGATGACGCATACGAAAAAGGAGTACGTTATTTTGATACAGCACCCTCTTATGGGAAAGGAGAAGCCTTTTTAAAAGACTGGAACGATAGCCGTAATTATACGGATGTAGTTCTGGGTACAAAGTGGGGGTATACCTATGTAGCCGACTGGCAATTGGGATACGAAGGCGCTCACGAAGTAAAGGAACACTCACTAGCGAAGCTTACGGAACAGTGGGAGGTGTCACAATACTTGCTTCCTGCTTTAGAATATTATCAGGTTCATTCCGCAACTTTTGAGAGTGGCGTGCTTCAAAACAAACCCGTTTTAGAAAAGTTGTTGGAAATAAAAAGAACGACCGGACTCAAAATTGGTATTTCTACAAGTGGATCCAACCAAAATGAGGTCATAGAAAATGCTTTGCAAATCCGGATAAATGGCGAGGTGGTTTTTGATAGTTTTCAGGTTACCTTCAATATGCTTGAACAAGCTACACTATCCGTTTTACAAGATGTAAAAGCTCAAGGTAAAAAACTGATTATAAAGGAAGCCATGGCCAACGGTCGGGTTTTTGAAAATGAAAAATATCCTCATTATCAATCTTTGTATGCCAAACTGCAGTCGTTAGCAGAAAGATATGAAGTAGGTGTAGATGCCATAGCTTTACGGTATGTTATGGATGCTTTACAACCCGATTTTGTGCTCAGTGGCGCAGCTGATATAAAACAATTGGAGCAAAATTTAAAAGCGAATTACTTTACTTTAAGCGAAGATGAATTGGCTCAACTTTCGAAAGAAAAAGTGGATTCTAGAAAGTATTGGGAAGAGCGAAGTAAGTTGAGTTGGGATTGAGTCTACGTAAATACGTTTTGATTCAACTCACAAAGCCGAAGCCACTTCCATTAAATACGCACACAACAACGCTCCACCAGTACCTACTACATAGCCAAAAACAGCCAAAAGCACGCCTACAGAAGTCAATGATGGGTGAAACTCAGCAGCAACAACTGGAGCAGAAGCAGCCCCACCTACATTCGCTTGACTACCTACAGCTAAGAAGAAAAAGGGAGCTTTAATGAGTTTGGCCACGAGAATCAGTAACCCCGCATGAATCGAAATCCATATAAAGCCAATAGCAATCAAACCGGGATTTTCCAAAACTTTTCCGAGATCCATTTTCATACCTATGGTCGCAACCAAAAGGTAAATGAACATACCACCAATTTTACTGGCTCCGGCACCTTCATAATTTTTTGCTTTGGTAAAGGATAAGGCTATACCGGCAGCTGTGGCAATCACCACCATCCAAAAGAAACTAGAGCCTAAGAAAGACAAAAAGCTTTTCTGATCGCTTACACTTTCAAATGAATTGGTCAGTACGGTACTCATATGATTACCGAAGAAATGCGCAATACCTGTGGCTGTAAAAGCAAAGCAGAGCATCATCATATAATCTTTTAAAGTGGGGACACGGGTTATTTTTTCGGCAAAAGCGGTCACCTTTACTTTTAGGGTTTCAATAGCCGAGGTATCAGCTTTTAACCATTTATCTATTTGTTTGGTACGTCCCACGCCAAGAAGAATAATTGCCATCCAAATATTGGCGACCACAATGTCTACCAAGACCATAGCGCCATATTTTTCAGGCGTATATTGGAAAATCTCGTACATGGCAGCTTGGTTTGCACCGCCACCGATCCAACTACCGGCAATGGTGGCAAGCCCTCTCCAAATAGCATCAAAATCATTGCCGCCCACCGTATCGGGAGAAAATATAGAAACGATTAAAATAGCAATAGGACCGCCAATAATGATGCCTGCGCTACCCGTTAAGAACATAATAAGCGCTTTTGAACCCAAGTTCATTATAGCTTTTAAATCAATGCTCAACGTCATAAGAACTAGAGCTGCGGGGAGTAAATATCTGCTAGCTACATAATATAGACTGGAGGTATGCGTAATGACTTCGCCCGCCTCGTTTACGGTTTCCCATTTTTCGGCTACGATGCCTGTAGAGGCCAATATGCCGGGTAAAAGATAACACATAAGTACTCCCGGAACTATACCGTAGAATTTACTCCAAAACCCTGTTTTTTTGGATGAGCCATAAAAAATAAAGCCAAGGCAGAGCGCTAATAACCCAAAAACAACGGTGTCATCGGTTATTAGCGGAGCGGGTAACAATGATTCGGTCATATGCTTTTTGGATGCTTTTCTCCAAATATAATCAAATTACCAAATGCTTTTTAATATAGTGAGCAACCCCATTCTCCGTATTGGGTAGGGTAACGGCATTGGCAACAGCTTTTACTTCTTCTCTGGCATTGCCAACGGCCACACCACAACCGCTACTTTCTAACATTATAATATCATTATAGTTATCACCAAATGAGATGATATCTTTAAGGGATTCACCTTCTTGCAGCAACGATTCTATAGCCGATAGTTTAGAAACCGATTTTGGAGCGATTTCAATTAAAGTATCATTTGACCGATATAAGTTGAGATGTTCGCCAAATTTTTCTTCCAGAATAGGATAGAGGGTATCTGCACTGTCTTTGGTGCTCATGAGCATTATTTTGTGAGCTCCAATTTCGCGGGTTGCCCAATCGGTAAGCGTATCCGATGTGGGTCTAAAAACAGGTGTAGTTTTGGTGTACTTGATTTCTTTTTGAACCCGTTCGGAATCTTCTTCTACATACCATTCATTATTGTAGTATAAACCGAGTTTAGTATCATTGATTTCGGCTAAATGATATATCTCATCAAGGAGTTCTGTACCAATATGTACTGAAGAAATTTCCTTATCGCCATCAAGAACCAAAGCACCGTTGTAACAGATAATAGGTTGGTTTTTAATACCAAGGTCTTCTTGAATATAGGTCATGGCAGTGGGCATACGCGCGGAAACCAGAATAATTTTCACCTCTGATTTTATGCGTTTTATTTCGGATATAGTTAGTTCGGAAATATCACTTTTGGAGGTCAATAAAGTCCCATCTAAATCTGAACAGAGTATTTTGTATGTCAATGGTTTGGTTTTAAATTTTTAATTTCTCTTTCTAAACTCTTTAGTCTTTTTCTTGTCAGGGTTTTTAAACAAACGTTTAAAAAAGCCGTCGCGTTTAATAGGTTCACAGTCTAGCATTTCCAAAGTGGCGGGATTAGGGCGTTTGAACTTTGCCTTTGTAATCTCGTTATAAGATGGATGTTTGTTCATTTCTTGCATCCATTTGGCAAAAATAGGAAGGGCGGCATTTGCTCCTTGTCCTAAACTGGTACTTCGGAAACCGATTTCATGATGGTCCAATCCTACCCAGGTAACGTGCAGTAATTTTGGTGTAATGGCCACAAACCATGCATCTTTGTTGTTTTGTGTAGTTCCCGTTTTTCCGGCAATGTCATTATTCAATTTATATGAAGAACGAATTCTTGAAGCGGTGCCTTCGTCAATAGTACCTTTCATCATTTCTACCATAATTTGTCTTGTCTCTTCAGAAAAAGCCTTTTCTGCAGCCCTTTTAGGTTCAAATTTGGTTAAAAGGGAGTCTTTTCTATCCGTAACTTTCTCTATGAGATATGGAAGAACGGCCCTTCCGTCATTGACATAGCTAGCATATGCCCCGGCAAGTTCGTTCAAGTAAATCTCACCCGTACCCAAAGCCAAAGAAGGTTCTGCCGGTAGTTTGGAGAATATACCCATGTTTTTTGCTACGGTAATAACATTGTTGATTCCAGCTTCTTCCATAACCTTAACGGCAACGGTATTTACAGAATGGCTCAACGCTTGTTTCATTGAATAGTTGAGGTACGTCTCGTCTTTATCCCCCGAATTACTGGGCGACCATCCTTTTAGGTTTTTATACTCTACCTCTTCCGCAGAAAAATAAGTGCAAGGCAATATTCCAGTTTCGAGTGCTGCTGTGTATACAATCGGTTTAAAAGTAGAACCTACTTGACGCTTGCTCTGAGCAACGTGGTCGTATTTAAAGTGTTCAAAATCTACGCCACCGATCCACGTTTTTACGGCTCCTGTTTTTGGGTCGATACCTAAAGAACCTGTATTCAGGAATTTCATGTAATGGGTAATACTGTCTATAGAGCTTCCCTTAATGGTTTTCTCACCATCCCAATCGGTCAGGACCAATTGCTTTTTAATGCTGAGGGAATCCATAATTTGTGGATGTTCCAGACCTTGTTTTTTGAGTTTCCTATAGACCTCTGAATTTTTAACCACTTTTTCAATCAGCTTTTTGTTCGTTTTCCATGGCGCATTCTTGCCGTAACTTTTTTCAAAGCTACTTTGTAACGATTTCATATGGTCTCGCATAGCCTCTTCCGCCCAAAACTGCATGTTGTAATCTAGCGTAGTGTAAACTTTTAAGCCGGAAGTATAAATGTTGTACTCGTTGCCTTCCTCTTTCTGCTTTTCATTCCATCTTAGCAATTGCTTTCTAACTTCTTCCCGAAAGTAAGGTGCTAACCCGGCATTGTTATCAAATTCACGATAGTCCAGTTTTGTTGGGATATCAGTTAGGCTATCTTTTTGTTCTGCGGAAATGTAGTCATTGTTCGCCATTGAGAGCAACACCAGATTTCTTCGAGTAAGACTTCTTTCTGGAAATATCCGAGGGTTGTAACCATAGGTAGCCTTCAACATACCCACTAAAACAGCAGCTTCCTCAACGGTTAATTCGTTTGTTTTCTTATTGAAAAATTTGAGAGAGGCACTTTCAATCCCAAAAGTATTATCACCAAAAGAAACGGTATTCAAGTAGTGGGCAAGGATTTCATCTTTCGTATAGATTTCTTCCAATCGTGAAGCAATGAACATCTCCTTAACTTTATCGACCACAATGTTGGCCCTTTTTCTATCCCTTCGGGGATATAAATTTTTAGCAAGCTGTTGTGTTAAGGTACTACCGCCACCTGCTGACTGGTCTTGCATCAGTACGGTCTTTACGGCTACACGACCCAAACTTTGGTAGTCAATACCTTTGTGGTCATAAAAACGTTCGTCTTCAATGGCCACCAATGCATTCAGCACATGTTTGGGAATAGCTTCAAAAGGAATGGGTTGCCTATCGTACAAATAAAATTTACCAATAAGCACACTATCGGCCGTATATACTTCTGATGCCCTTTGGTATTGGAAGTCGGATAACTCTTCTTTACCCGGTATTTTGCCCCAGGCACCCCAGTAAATACTAATAATAAATACAAAGAAGAACGCAACTAATGTAAGAAGTGCTAAAACGGCATATCTTAAAAATGGAGACTTTATTTTTTTTAAAATCAAACTGATAAATTTTATGGGTGCAATATCAAATTAAAAATCGAAACCCTTGAGTTTCTTAACAATAGATTAAACTTCATTTTTTTACTTTTACCGCTAAATTTATTTCATGCGTAAAATAGTATTCTTTCTGTTCTTAATAACAACGCTTTCTAACGCAAATGATGGTGAATGGTCTAAAACTGGACACCGAACAGTGGGCGAAGTTGCGCAACACCATCTTTCTAAAAAAGCAAAGAAGGCTCTAAAAAAACTTTTGAACGGAGAGAGCCTTGCCCATGTATCTACGTTTGCAGATGAGATAAAAGCCGACAGGGCCTATAAAGAATTCAGTGCGTGGCATTATGTGAATATTCCTGAAGGCAAGGATTATGCTGATATTGAGCCTAGTGAGCATGGAGACCTTATTATTGGTATAAATAAATGTATAGAAATCATTAAAGATGAAAACAGTAAAAAAGAAGACAAGGTTTTCTACCTTAAAATGCTGGTTCATTTAATAGGAGACCTGCATCAGCCTATGCACGTTGGCCGCTTTGAGGATAAAGGAGGGAACGATATTCAGTTACAATGGTTCAATCAAGGAACAAATTTACATAGGGTGTGGGACTCCAATATGATCGATGATTACGGAATGAGCTATACCGAACTGGCATCTAACTTACCGGAAGTTTCAACGGAACAGGTGGAAGCTATTCAGGAGGGGGATATTTATGATTGGGTTGAAGAGTCTCAGGAAATTGCAAACAAGTTGTATGACTCCGTAGAGATGGGTGAGAAGTTATATTATCGCTATAGTTATAATTGGTGGGGTACCGTAGAAACGCAATTGCAAAAAGGTGGCCTACGCTTGGCAAAGGTCTTGAACGAACTTTTCTAATGGCCCTTATTAACGTTTTGATATTTTGTTCATAGAAATAGTACGCTGTCTGGTACTTTTAAACCGGTGGTCATTGGTAGTGTTTAATTTTGAGTGTTTGGAGCTCCTACCTTGAACCCTTTTTCGCCACATTCTAAAAACTGCTTGGTTTTAGGGTATAACGCATTATATCAATTGTTTCCTGTTCTGATATGCCAAATTGAAAAGTAATTGCATCAAAAGGGGTGCGGTCTTCCCAAGCCATTTCTATTATTCGGTCTAATTCTCTTTCTGTAAAATTCTTTTTCATAGCTATGTAAAATTACAAAAGACCGAATAAAACAAATGATTCAATAGGACTAAAAAATAAGAAATTCAACGAGAATATACATAAATAGGTATCATCTAGCGTTATATTTAAGTAGATGGTAGCGAGGAAATTAGTCGGAGCCCAGCGGTTAAAGACAGTAGCCTTCTCATAAGTAAAGGGCAAAAAAAAATCGGTCATTTTTAATGGCCGATTTTTTTATATCACTATTCTAAAAGTTAGGTTAATACGCTCGTCAACATCTTTTGCGGTCTTTGGAATTTGATGTAACCAATGTTTTTGTGTAGAACCTTTCATGATTAAAAGACTACCGTGCTTCAATAGAATCTTCTTTTTTAGGCTTTTGTTTTCTCTATGTTTTAGGTGAAAGAAGCGTTCTTGTCCCAGAGTTACCGAAGCAATAATTGGATTTTCTCCCAACTCTTTCTCATTATCTGCATGCCAACCGTTGCTGTCCTGCCCATTCCTATAGAGGTTGAGGAGGCAGGTGGTAAATGTTAAATTCGTTATTTTCTCCACCTTTTTTTTAACCCCTAACAATTCAGCCGTAAATGCATATGGCTTCATAATAAGGTTAGAGTAGGAGTAGGGCTTTCCGTTATTTCCATATAATGCCGTAAGTCTAGGTTGCGCATAGGTTTTACCGAATACGGTAATATCATCTTGTTGCCAGGGAGTTTCTTTTCGCAGTACATTAAAATAACCATCAGCCTCTTCCTGATCCATAAAATTGGGATAATAGATGATATCACTATCAGGTAAATTTAAATGTATTTCATCTGAGAACAGACCGTTCATTATTTAAGAACCGTTTTCAATTCGTTTCTATATTCAGAAGGGTTTTGTCCTGTAAAGTTCTTGAACTGTTTATTAAAGTGAGAAAAGTTGTTGAATCCGCTTTCAAAACAAACCTCCGTTATACTTAATGGTTGTTCTGCCAAAAGCTTAGATGCATGTACCAAGCGATACTCGTTTACAAACTGAACAAAAGTCTTATTGGTAATCTTTTTAAAGTAACGACAGAAAGAAGGAACGGTCATACTAACCATATTACTTATCTCATCTAAAGTAATCTCTTCTTTAAAATTGTTTTTAACGTGATTAAAGACTACGTTAATACGGTCGTTGTCCTTTACTTCGGTTTCCATAGAGAATCCTTCGGCATTGAGAATTTTAAACTCTTTGGAGCTACCCAATTCGTTTAAGATGTTCAATATGGAAAGTAAACGTTGAAAATGCGTCTGGTATTCCAGTATCTGCATTTTCTCACCTATCTTTCTTTTGGTCTTACCAGAGAAGGCAATACCACCTTTGGCCATTTCAAAAAGGGATTGGATTTTTTTCATCTCTGGAATATTAAAAAAATCATTTCCTAAGAAATCCAACTTCATTTGAATAACAGTCTCACTTTCATTACCGGTAAGTTCATTGGTGAGTCCACAATGCGGTAAATTACTACCTATTAATATAAGGTCTCCTTTAGAGTAGTATGACACATGACTACCAATCTGTCTTTTCCCCGATCCACCATTAACGTGAACTAGTTCTATTTCCGGATGATAATGCCAGACCGTATTCTTATTGTTCTTACTCGCATCAAATCTTTGATACGTATAAGAATGCCCAAAACTTGGTTCTATAGACTCAAAAGCGGGCTTCTGATTTATTAGTGGGGGTTTACTCATAGTACAAAATTAAACAAGCTATTTCTTGATTTCTTTGCAAAATTAACCAAAATATATTCAATCTTACCCTAAAGGCCATTTTAGTATATGAGCGATGGTAAAATAGCACATTTATTGGCGAATTGTGGAGTAGTGAGAGGGGAAAAACAGCGGTAAGTTTGTACTGTAATATTAACCTACCCTGTTTCACAACAGGATACTAAAACAAAAACGATATGAAAAGAGTAGTAAGAACCGCCGCAATGATCGCTTTGTTATTATCTACAACAGTTGGCTTTGCCAGCGAACCCAAACTTAGCGTTGTACCTAATGAAAATGTAAAAAGCTTTGTATATGAACTAGATTCCCATGCGGGAAGAACAACTATCAAGTTCATGGACGAAGAGCAAAATATTATATTCTTTGAAACTGTTGAAAAGGCTGACTATGCCAAGAAATTTGACCTTTCTAACCTTAAAGATGGTTTGTACTTCTTCAAATCTGAAGATGAATTAAGTTCAGTTTCTTACACAATTAGTGTAAAAGGAAAGGATATTGAGATAGTTGATAAAAAAGAAAACAGCAAGCCAGTTTTTAGAGTAAAAGAAGGTATGGTTTTCTTGAACTTATTGAACCTTGACAGCAAAGATGTTGAAATAAAGGTTTTTGATAGCAGTAACAGATTGGTCTTCTCGGAAAAAAGAGAAAACCAAATGGTTATTGAGAAAGCATTTGATTTTACCAAAGCCTACGAAGGTGAGTACACCGTTGTAGTAAGAGATAGTAAGGAAACTTATTACAAAGAGGTTTCGGTAAATTAAGATAGTTTAAGTTGAGTTGAGTTAATTGCCCCTAATGTTGTTGAGAGCGTTAGGGGCTTTTTTTATAGCGGTAAGTAGCTATAAGCCCAATACATTAGAGCAAATTGTAAAGGCAATCTCAAAAGCAACAACCATTTTGGAAAGCCTGCCGAAGCTTTTTTGCTAGATAGCATGTAAAAGTGCACCAACAAGAAGATGGCTAGCATAGGAATTAGACCATAAATGGCGTAGTTTTTTGTGGGAGGCAGACAAATGCCGATTCCCAAAACAATTTCTGCTACGCCACTAAGAAGTACCAATAGTTTGTGATTGGGTAAATATTGAGGCATAATCCTCATATAGGATTTCGGTTTTATAAAATGCATGATGCCCGCCATCACGTAAATTATACCCATTAGGTATAAGTGCCAAGGATAATTCATGGTTTAGGTAAATGTTTTTTAAGTCGTTCTCGTTTGTATTCGGGCAATGCGGTATTTGATAAAGCCAGTTGCAATATTCTAGGATCCTTAGGGCGCATGTATAGAAGGTGATAGAAATCTTTTACCGTAAGCGTATTTTCTGATTGTTCCACTAAGGCCAGTGCATCTCCTTTTTTTACTTCTCCTTCTTCTAGTATGCGTACGTAGGTGCCTGGAAATCCATAATCTATGAACTGTTTTAAAACACTTTGATCCTCAAAACGGATACCTAATTTATAACAAGGTTCTCTGGGTTGGGAAACTTGTACCAATGCGGTCCCTAGTTTATAAATATCTCCTATTCGAATTTTAGATTCGTCCAGACCATTAATGGTCAGATTTTCACCAAACATACCCCAGTTCCAATCCAGGTTTGGATATAAGTTTTTCCAGTAGGCATAGTGGTTTTTAGAAAATAGGTAGCAAGCCTTGTTTACTCCTGCATGGTGCTTCCGGTCAATTATGGTGTCTTTGGCTACCTCTGTTTTTCCTAAAAATAGAGGTTCTTCAACCGGATATTTATATATACCGGTCAGCTCTTCTTTGCCGTTCCAAGCAATTGTGGTAGGGCTGCCAATATTGGTAGAGATAACTTTCATGGGATTAAAAATAGATAAACTAAAGGCAATTAACGAATGATAATTAGGGTTTAAAACATTGGTATTATGGTAAGGTAAAATATCTAGGTCCATATGATAGGCATTTTGTATTATGTTATGAGAAGCATTTTATTGGAGATAAACATCAAGTGGTCTCATGAATACTACAGTAAACGTCTTAATAATACAATTTTTCGTTTGCGCACACGAAAAGTTTGAAATTACACCGGTTTATTCATTTTATTTATGTTAATTTGATATTTATAGGAGGTTAATTTTTAATATTTCCTATTTAATATTGTTCTATATGGCATTATTGACATTTTTACTATTCACTGGTTTTGTTGCATTTTATGCTACCTATAAGCTTAGACGCGACAAACTAAATACCAAAGATGGTTACTTTTTAGGGGGTAGGTCTTTAACGGGAATTGTTATTGCAGGTTCACTGTTATTAACCAATATTTCTACGGAACATTTGGTGGGCATGAATGGATCGTCCTATAGAAATGGTGCTATAATTGTTGCTTGGGAAGTAACATCTGCTTTGGCACTGGTCGTTGCTGCGCTGTATTTTGCACCACGTTATTTAAAAATGGGATTGACCACAATTCCGGAATTTTTGGAAAAACGATTTGATGGACTCACACGCACGTTCGTAGCTATGCTCTTGATTATATCGTTTGTTGCTACATTATTGCCTATTGTTCTGTATACCGGAGCGCTGAATATAGAAGCTATTTTTGATATCTCTGAATTATTGAATGTTACGAAGAGCGAAGGCATATGGGTAACGATTTTAATTGTAGGCACTATTGGTGCCATATATGCCATTTTTGGCGGATTGAAGATGGTGGCCTATACGGATACTATTAATGGTTTTGGGCTTTTAGTAGCCGGCTTATTGGTTCCCATTTTGGCGTTATTGAGTATTGGGGAAGGAAATTTACTCGAGGGAATGGCAACTGTTTTTAATCATAGTCCCGAAAAATTTAATGTGGTGAGCAATGAGTCAGGGGTAGGTGAGGGAGCCCGTTCCGCAATATTACCGTTTGAAGTCCTGTTTACGGGTCTTATGGTGAACCAGATATATTTCTGGACTATGCATCAATCTATAATTCAAAGGGTGCTGGGGGCCGTCAATTTAAAAGAAGCTCAAAAAGGTCTGCTATTTACCGGTTTACTGAAAATTTTAGTGCCACTTGTAATCGTATTGCCAGGTTTAATCGGTTTTTATTATTTTGGAGAAAGCCTTTATGATAATCCGGATAATGTATATCCTCTTTTGGTGAAGAAAGTATTGCCGCTTTGGCTTACCGGTTTTTTTGTAGCTGTAATGATGGGTGCCATTTTAAGCACTTTTAATAGTGCTTTAAACAGTGCCGCTACTGTTTTTAGTTTGGATATTTTTAAAAAATACATTCAGAAAAATGCTAGTGAAAAGAAGCTAGTAATTATTGGGAAAAGTACATCCGCTATTTTGGCCGTACTGGCCATAGGTATAGCTCCTTTTGTAGCAAATGCTCCAGATGGTCTTTACCAATTGTTACAGCAATTGAACGGTATATTTTTCATTCCAATAGCTAGTGTTATTATTGCTGGTTTCCTTTTTCCTCGGGTGAGCGCTACTGGAGCAAAAGCAGGACTCGGGTTTGGATTGCTGTTCTACGTAGTAATGTATTATGTAATTGAAGTGAACCTTCATTTTATACATATATGGGGAATAGAATTTGTACTTAATATATTGATTATGCATTTGGTTTCGGCCTTTGCAAAAAAAGAAGAAAGATTTATAATGAAAGATGTGGGTGTTTTGAACCTTAAACCATGGAAGTATGCAAAACCCTTTAGTCTCTTTCTAGTGGTGTTTACTGTTATTTTATACCTTATTCTGGGGAATGTCTAAATGTTGCCCCGGGTAATGAAGTGAGGTAGTTGTGGTAAGTTGTTTAATGTTAAATTGTTAAAGATGGAAAAAACGTTCAGGGATTATGAGGCTGTAGATGTGTCGGCGGCTGTTAAGGAGCATTATAGAAAAATGCGAAAAAAGCAAACTGTAGACTATGTTAAGCGAATGAAGAAAAAGTATCTGACCTATGACAAGCCCATGGATTTGTGGGAAGCTATGGGGCACTTAAATAAGCTTATAGATGTAAGTGATCCGGATTTGGATTTGCCCAACGTACAACATTTAATACAGAGTGCCGAAGCCATAAGGCAAGATAACCGCCCGGATTGGATGCAACTTACCGGACTCATTCATGATTTGGGTAAGGTGATGTTTCTGTGGGGAAGCGATGAAGACGGAACCAGTCAAGACGAACAATGGGGAACTGTTGGAGATGTATTTGTGGTAGGTTGTGAATTTCCCAATACTTGTGTCTACCCAGAATTTAATCAGTTGAATCCGGATATGGCGGATGCCCGTTACAATACACCTACCGGAATTTATGAGAAAGGATGCGGTATGGATAATCTTGAATTGGCTTGGGGCCATGATGAATACTTATATCAGGTACTTGCAAACCATAAAGAAAATACTTTACCAAAGGAGGCAATGGTTATGATCAGATACCATTCTTTCTATCCTTGGCATACCGGAGGAAGCTATAAAGAACTACTAAATGAAGGAGATAAAGAATATTTGGAGCTGATTAAAGATTTTAATAAATACGATCTTTATACCAAATCTCAAAAAATATATGATTTAGAAGATGTAAGGGATTATTACCAGCCTATAGCAGAAAAATATTTGGGTAAAGGACCTATTTATTGGTAATCGATTTTTTGACAAAAAAATGTATACAGCCACTTTAATTAAAATAAAGTGGCTGTTATTTTCTTATCTCTATAATGCGGATAATTACTGTATTGTCGCTAATATTTTCTAGATCATGGATCATATCGTCTCTACCACTGGTCCAATAAAAACACTTTTTCTGTTCTATACGAAGCAAGGATATTCTTCCGTTGATATTTCTGGAAAGTAACAATCCATCGGTAAAACTGGTACAACTGCAGTCATATTTATGAATTCTGAACGGAAGACGCTCTTTAGGTTTTAAGATAATTTCCCTAAAAGCTAGTTCATCATTTTCAAAAAGAATTTCACCTATATCATCGCTGAAGTTACCTTCTTCAATTTCCTTGAGTTTGTCTTTATTCCAATTATCGAAATTACCTTTTGGGTTTAGTTCTGTTATGACCATGCAAAATGATTAGATTGTACTGTAGTGCACAATTGATAGGGGGAACAGGTGCAGTGACATGAAATTATGTAGTTTTTTTCAATCACAAAGATCATCAAGAATATTCATTAAAGAAAGTAAAATAGTACAAAATCTGATGAATATTTGTTGCATTTCGGTATAAACTGTTTAAATTTTAACAAGAATATATGGTTGAAATTAATTGAATTTTAGAAGAGACTGTGTATATGTTGTAATTTCTTGTATAGAATAAGGTTGAATAAAGATGACTGCGTTTCACAAAAAAAATAATTTTATTCAGGGGTAATACCAAAAAGGTATGGTGAGCAAAGTCTTAGAAATAGTTTTTGAATCTTCATTCCATTTGTTTTCTTTTGCAGGGCCAGTAATTGTTAATACATGTTTTCCATCTGAAAGATTCTTGATATTTAAATAAGTCTCAAATCCTAATCTTTTTTTTGCATTTCTGGAAACCACAAAATTACTAGTATAGGGCAGTGAGTCTATTTTAATATAATAAAGCTGATCAACTGTTTTTAAATATAAATCTAGATTACTTTGCTTTTTTTCTCCAATTACCTCCTTCTTATCTACTGCTACGGAGACACCATCCAAGAAAGAAGAAGTATATCCTCTTTCATTATCATCAGATTTTAATGATTCATTTTTCTCTATTACAAAATCTTCAATATGTTCCCTATATGTCATAAAGACTTTTAGGTAGTTTTTATCGATAACTTTTGATGGTATGCTTGCAATATTAATGAATTCGGTATCCTTTAAAGTTTCGTTTTCATAATTTCTAGAGTCTGCATAAAACGATGTAGAATTATTTAAATTTAATAGGTAACCAGAGTTTTTATAATAAGAATCTGTAATTAGTGCTAATAGAATGTAGATGGGAATCAGTAATATAACTACTCTTTTGCCTAATTTGTTATCTAAGAAATTGTAGGCCAAAGGGCGATATAAAAAAGAGAAAGTAATTTTACTAAACACCCAGTATATTGGAAAGAAGAATTTTGAAGTCCATCTTTTTTTCTTGAGTATACCTTGACCGAAAAAATCAACCATTACAAAAAGAGAGGCCAATAAAAATAGAATTTCAATGAACCCTCCCAAAATTTCAAGAATATTTTCCGGAACGAATGTTAAGCTGTCAAGCAATTGGAAGCACAAATAAAAAGCAGAAAAAGCGGTAAAAATACCCGTGATATAAAAAATAAGGAGAAAGGAAATGGTGAACAGTATACTACAATAGTTCTCTAATTTAGAAATATAACGATCAAAAGAACCTACTTTTCTCTTTAAGTATGAATCGAATTTTTCAGAATAATTTAATTTTTCAAAATCAATATCACCGGAAACATATCTGAGGCCTATGGCTCCAATCCAGAGACCTCTAAGCAGAACGTGCAGTATAAGATTGAAGGTAAGTATATTGCAGCATATTAGAACTAATTGAAGGGCATTGGATTGTAATTCTTGGTCGGCCAATGACAACTTGAATAGTTTAATCTGAAGCGGCTCATAGGCCATAAGTAACCCGTAAATAGCGAATCCGGATATAATTAGTTCTAATTGCCAACTCTCTTGTTGAAGCTTATCTAACCATTTTTTAAATTCAGAACTGGTATAATCCATATCCTATACAAATTTGTTCGGAAGTTATGAATTTTAACAAGAAAAAACGCCCAATTGCTGAATTCAGCAATCGGGCGTTTTTGTATTTGTTTGGGTTGAAACTACTTCACCATATCATAACTACGTTTGATAAAGTTAGTCAACTCTTCACCTTTCAATAAACCTTTTGAAAGTCGTGCCAAGTCAATAGACTGGCTTATTAGTCGCTCACGTTTCTTAGCAGTTTTGGTGTTTAAAATTTCGCCTACCAATTCGTGATTGGTGTTTACGATAAGGTTGTACATATCTGGCATAGAACCCATGCCAAACATGCCTCCACCGCCACCGGTCTGCTGCATTTCTTTCATACGGCGCATGAATTCAGGCTCCGTAATGATGAATGGAGATGCATCACTATCCATCGGTTCCAATTGTATAGTATAACTCTTGTCCTCAATTACTTCTTCTAGGTTCTTTTTAAGAGTTTCCTTTTCCTCATCAGATAATTTAGAGATTTGAGTATCCTCTTTTTTAATAAGATTATCCAAATGGTCCGCATCTACACGAGCAAAAGAAACCTTCTCTTTAGATGTTTCCAATTTTTGCATTAAGTGACCAATGATGGGAGAATCCATCAACAGAACCTCATATCCTTTAGCTTTTGCAGCTTCAATATAACTGTGCTGAGAAACTTTATCCGAAGCGTACAGAACAACGAGCTTGTCATCCTTATCTGTTTGTGCTTCTTTAATTTTTTCTTGAAGTTCTTCAAAAGTAAAGTAAGAACCATCTACGGTAGGGTAGAGTGCAAACTTATCTGCTTTATCAAAGAATTTATCTTCGCTAAGCATCCCATATTCAATAACGATCTTAATATCGTTCCACTTTTGCTCAAATTCCTCTCTACTGTTTTTAAAGAGCGAATTCAATTTATCAGCTACTTTTCTAGTAATATAAGAAGAGATTTTCTTTACCGCTCCATCTGCCTGAAGATACGATCTAGAAACATTCAAAGGAATATCCGGAGAATCGATTACCCCACGTAACATGGTCAAGAATTCCGGTACAATACCTTCTACGTTGTCTGTAACAAAAACTTGATTTTGGTATAATTGAATACGGTCTTTCTGTACGTTAAGATCGTTTGTCAGCTTAGGAAAGTAAAGTATACCGGTAAGGTTAAACGGATAGTCTACATTTAAGTGAATGTGGAACAAAGGCTCCTCAAACTGCATAGGATATAGCTCACGGTAGAAATTTTTATAATCCTGGTCCTCTAGATCAGCCGGTTGCTTTGTCCAAGCTGGGTTAGGATTATTGATTATATTATCTACTTCTTGCGTAGGTGCAGGATCTTCTTCCTTTGCATCCTCTGGCTTAGGTAAAGTTTCCGTTTTCATTCCGAACTTGATCGGAATAGGCATAAACTTATTGTACTTGTTTAGAAGCTCGGTTATACGGTTCTCTTCTAAAAACTCAGTAGAGTCATCTGCAATATGAAGAATAATCTCCGTACCACGCTCTTGTCTGTCACCAGGTTCTAGCGTAAAGTTAGGCGAACCATCGCAGCTCCACAACACAGGCTCTGCATCTTCCTTAAAGCTTTTAGTGCTGATCTGCACTTTATCCGCAACCATAAATGCAGAATAGAAACCAAGACCAAAATGGCCTATAATTCCAGATTCTTTGGCGCCATCCTCATATTTGTTCAAAAATTCTTCAGCTCCGGAAAAAGCAAGTTCATTAATGTATTTTTTAACCTCGTCTTCGGTCATACCGATACCTTGGTCAATAACATGTATTTTTTTTCCTTCTTTATCAATTTTTACTTCTATTCTAGGACTGCCGTAGTCTACTTTGGCTTCACCTATAGAAGTAAGATGCTTTAACTTTAAAGTAGCATCTGTTGCGTTGGATATGAGCTCTCTTAAAAAGATCTCGTGGTCACTGTACAAAAATTTCTTAATCAGCGGAAATATGTTCTCCACCGAAACATTGATTTTACCTGTAGCCATAAATTATAAATTTTATAAATGTTCTTGCTAGCGCTTGAACTTTGTTTAATACTAGTTTTCTCTCTATTAAATAATAACAGAATAGGGTAGTGCTTACCTGTTGCGTAGTTGTCAAAAAAAATACCATATGCAAAGATTGTGACAAACTGACACCTTTAGCTGACTAAATTGTAGGCTTAAAATAATTTTTGTTTAATTTATTTTTGTTTTTGTTAAACATTTTATATATTTGATACAGATGTGATTAAGATTGCTGTGAAAGGGAAAATTTTCGATCAATATCACGTTTATAATCATTTATTGGTTAGGTTGTTTTAAAACGTGCTTTCATGCGAAAGCACGTTTTTATTTTCTCAAGAATTTGGTATACCCTTAACAGTAAAAACAGCCCTTTAGCCGTAAATTTACTATATAAAATTGTTTAAGATGGTGGCAAAAGCAAAAGCAAATAAGGTTACTGAAGATGGCATTATAACAATGTATATGGAGTATGTCTTGGAGCACGATAGCGTTCCTAGATCCATATATAAATTTTGTAAAGAGAATAAGATTTCTGAGACCGATTTTTATTCCTTTTACAGGTCCATAGAGGTTCTGCAAAAAGAGATTTGGAACAAATTCTATGCGAATACCGAAGCTCTTCTTCTTAAAAACAAGGAGTATGAAGTTTTTACCAATAAGGAAAAGATGCTCACGTTTTTCTATACTTTTTTTGAGCTTCTTACCTTAAACCGTAGTTATGTTTTGTTCGCTTTAAAACAGAATGACAGTCCGCTTAAAAATTTAGGACAGTTAAAAGGACTTCGTCAACACATTAAAACTTTTGCGGTAGGGCTCATAAACGATGCAAATGCAGATAAGAACCTGAAAATTACCAGGTATAATCCTAAAGTCTTCTCGGAAGGAGCTTGGTTACAGTTTTTATTCGTTCTTAAGTTTTGGATGGAAGATAGTTCTGCTGGGTTCGAAAAAACCGATATGGCCATAGAAAAATCAATTAATACCGTATTTGATATTTTTGACAATACACCGCTTGAAAATATACTGGACTTTGGGAAGTTTCTGTATAAAGAAACATTTGTTTAATAGAAGGTTAGCGTAATTACGCTTTAAAAAAAATGCTATGAAAACATTAGATAGTATACCAACAGGAAAGATAGAAAGAGCCGGTAAATTGGTAAAGACGGGTGTGAAAATCGGCGGTAATTATGTAAAGTATTTTGGTAAAAAGTTGGTGAACCCTGAATTGGATAAGGAGGAACTGAATGAAAATAATGCAGAGGATATTTATGATGGACTGAAAGATCTTAAAGGCAGCGCTTTAAAAGTGGCCCAGATGCTTAGTATGGAAAAGAATCTGTTACCAAGGGCGTATGTAGATAGGTTTTCGTTGTCGCAGTTTTCTGTTCCACCACTTTCCGCACCATTGGTTCGTAAAACATTTAAAAAGTATTTAGGAAAGTACCCGGAAGAATTGTTCGACACCTTTGAGAAAGATAGTATTAATGCTGCCAGTATTGGTCAGGTACACAAGGCTACCAAAGACGGTAAGGAATTGGCGGTTAAAATTCAGTACCCAGGTGTAGCCCAAAGTATATCTAGTGACTTGGCGTTGGTAAAACCTATTGCTATTAGAATGTTTAACCTGCAAGGCAAAGATTCCGATAAATATTTTAAAGAAGTTGAAAGTAAGCTTATTGAGGAAACCAATTATTTTTTGGAAATACAGCAAAGTATAGACATTACTGAAAGTTGTTCGGTTATTAAGGATCTTGAGTTTCCCAAATATTACAAAGAATTATCAAGCGAGCGTATCATTACCATGGACTGGATGTACGGTCAGCATTTAAGTGAGTTTACAAATAAGGATTTTGAACAAGAACTTGGTGATAAATTAGGGCAGACGCTTTGGGACTTTTATATGTTTCAGATTCATGGTTTAAAAAAAGTGCATGCAGACCCACATCCCGGAAATTTTTTAGTTAGTGAAAAAGAAACACTGATTGCTATTGATTTTGGATGTATAAAAGAAGTGCCTAACGAATTTTATGTGCCTTATTTTGAGTTGGCCCAAAAGCAGAATATAGAAAATGATACCATTTTCATGGAAAAACTGTACGAGTTGGAAATTCTAACAGAAACAGATTCTCCGGAAGAATTAAAATTCTTCAAGGCTCTATTTAAAGAGATGTTAACGCTTTTTACTTCCCCTTTTCATGAAACTCATTTTGATTTTGGTTCAAATGAGTTTTGGGAGAAAATAGCAGATTTGAGCGAGCGTTATTCTAAAGATAGTCAGATTCGTAAAATGAACGGAAACAGAGGGTCCAAGCACTTTCTGTATATGAACAGAACTTTCTTTGGTCTTTATAACTTACTACACGACCTCAAGGCTAAAATTGAGGTGAATAGCTTTAAACAATACCTATCTTAAATGGCATTGAGGTAAAAATCATCTTATTAATTTTGCTTATCTTAGAAAATTACGGGTTACTTTGCAATTCGGTTGAAAGCTTGTGCTTTTAATTATTTTAAAAAACCTTCTATGTATAATTCAAAAATAACGGGACTAGGATACTTTGTGCCCGAAAACGTAGTGACCAATGATGATTTGTCCAAGGTTATGGACACTAATGATGCGTGGATTCAAGAACGAACCGGTATCAAAGAAAGAAGACATGTAGTTAAAGGTGGGGATACTACCACTACTATGGGCGTTAAAGCGGCAAAGATTGCTATTGAAAGGGCCGGTATAGATAAAGATGATATTGATTTTATTGTTTTTGCAACCCTTAGTCCAGATTATTATTTTCCAGGTCCAGGTGTATTGGTGCAACGAGATTTAGGGATAAAGACCGTAGGAGCATTAGATGTAAGAAACCAGTGTTCCGGTTTTATTTATGCACTTAGCGTGGCAGATCAATATATTAAGACGGGGATGTATAAAAATATTCTTGTTATCGGTTCCGAGCTGCATTCCCATGGTTTGGATATGACAACAAGAGGTAGGGCGGTGTCCGTTATTTTTGGAGATGGAGCTGGTGCCGCCGTTGTGAGTAGGGAAGAAGATACTTCAAAAGGAGTACTTTCTACCCATTTGCATAGTGAGGGCCAACATGCCGAAGAATTATCCTTAATGGCCCCGGGAATGGGTAAACGTTGGGTTACGGATATTATGGAGGATAATGACCCTAATGATGAATCGTACTTTCCGTACATGAATGGGCAGTTTGTTTTTAAAAATGCGGTAGTACGGTTTAGTGAAGTAATCATGGAAGGTCTAAAAACCAATGACCTAACACCAGAAGATATTGATATGTTGGTGCCACATCAGGCAAACTTGCGTATTTCCCAGTTCATTCAGAAGAAGTTTGGTCTGCAAGATGATCAGGTCTTTAATAATATAATGAAATACGGTAATACTACTGCTGCATCTATACCTATAGCCCTTACAGAGGCTTGGGAGAGTGGAAAAGTAAAAGAAGGGGATTTAGTAGTCCTTGCTGCTTTTGGTAGTGGTTTTACTTGGGGCAGCGCCATTATACAATGGTAAATTTATAGTACACAAAACCCCGATGTTTCCATCGGGGTTTCTGTCGTTGATTCTGCTATACTAAACACTAACCATTAACTATAAACATATAGCTTTATCACCGACCAATATTTTTTAAAGGTATCTTTTTTAGACCGAGTTCTACAATAGACGGTTATTTTCTTCAAAAGTTACACCTTTTATGAACTTTAACATCATATTTAACATATGAAAACTACACTAGTCTTCGGAGCCTCCCTTAAAACGAATCGTTATAGTAATCTTGCCGTTAATCGACTTTTGGACCATAACATTGAAACTGAAGCATTCGGCTTACGCGAGGGTAAAATAAGAGAATTACAAATAAAGACCAATTTAAATGAATTTCAAAACATTCATACTATTACTTTGTACATAGGACCCGCCCGTCAGCCTGAATATATCGACAAAATCTTACAATTGAAGCCGAAACGGGTTATTTTTAACCCTGGAACCGAAAATCCCGATTTTTATAAAATACTTGAAAAAGAAGGGATTGAGGTGCTAGTAGCTTGTACTTTAGTTCTTTTGGCAACGGGGCAATATTAAAAAGACCGACGAACTGCTAGTAGGGTTTTTCCTATGTAAATTTAACGTTTAGCAATTATGGTCTATTCCGCCACTTGGGTAACCTTTTTATTACGAATAGCATACAGTCCTATAAAGGTCAAAAGCCCGTTCAAAGGTAGTAATTCATATCCCACTTTATAACCGCCTAGGTATTCTATTGGAAGATTGGCAAAACTTAATATGCCCACAACGGATAGAAAAGCTACTAGCCACACATATCTGTCTTTTACAGAGAACTTTGTAAATATACCAAAGGTAAATAGCCCCAATAACGGACCGTAGGTATAAGTGGCAACGGTTAAAAGGCCGTCAATAACGTTACGGTCCAGAATATATTTGAACAGAATTACGGTTACGATCAAAAGTAGGCTCATGCCTATATGCGTTGTTTTCCGTATTCTATTTTGGTCTTTTTCGGCCTTTTCGTCAATATTTAAAAAGTCTACACAAAAAGAGGTGGTTAGGGAAGTAAGGGCACTATCTGCGCTACTATAGGCAGCAGCAATCAAACCTAGCATAAAAGTGATGGCAACTACCATCCCCAGGCCACTATTCAAAGCTATTTCCGGAAACAGAAGGTCCGCTTTGGGTTGTCCGTCCATTAATGGAGTGGCAATATTGAACTTAGCGGCATAGATGAACAACAGCGCTCCTAACAATAGAAAAACAAAGTTAACGACCACTAATACCACACTAAAAGAAATCATGTTTTTCTGAGCATCTTTTAAGGATTTGCAAGTCAGGTTCTTTTGCATCATGTCTTGGTCAAGGCCCGTCATACAAATGGTTATGAACATACCGCCTAAAAAAGATTTTAGGAAATGGTTCTTATCAAAAAAACTATCGGTAAATAGTATTTGGTTGTATTGTTTTAGTTCTTCGGATACTAAGAATTCGGAAAAACTCCAGTCTAATTTTTGGTTGATGAAGTAAATGCTAAGTCCAACGGATAAAAGCATAAAGGCAGTTTGCAGTGTATCCGTCCAAACAATCGTTTTAATGCCTCCTCTAAAAGTATAGATCCATATTAATAAAATAGAAATGATAACGGTAACTTCAAAAGGTACTCCCAGTTCATCAAATACAAATTGTTGCAGAACAATAGCCACTAAAAAAAGTCTGAAAGCGGCACCCAGAACCCTAGAAATAAAGAAAGATACGGCGCCTACTTTGTAACTTACTGTGCCAAAACGTTTTTTTAAGTACTCATAAATAGAGGTAACATTCTGTTGGTAATAGATGGGTAATAAAATAAAGGCAATAACAAAATATCCTGCCAAATAGCCAAAGACTACCTGCATATAACTGAACTCAGAAGTTTCTACCCAACCTGGAACGGATATAAATGTAACTCCTGATAATGAGGCGCCTACCATGCCAAAGGCTACCAAGTACCATGGTGATGATTTTCCTGCCTTAAAAAAATCGATATTGGAATCATTTTTCCCCGTAAAATAGGATATCAGTAAAAGCAGAAGGAAATAAGCCCCTATTAAGATTAGGATATGGGTGGCGGTCATGTAATAAAATTTCAAACCAAAGTACAAAAAGTAAAAATAGTACGTAATTTTGTGCCTATGGATTTTTCATCTAAGCTTCTTGAGAACGCCGTTTACGAAATGTCGCAATTACCAGGTATCGGTAAACGTACGGCACTTCGGTTGGTGCTTCATTTGTTAAAGCAGCCTAAAGAGCAAACGGAAAGGCTTTCTAATGCGCTATTGAGTTTGCGTAGCGAGATAAAATTTTGTGAGAACTGTCACAATATTTCAGATGTGGTTCTCTGTGAGATTTGTGCCAATCCTAAGCGAGATAGAAGTTTGGTTTGTGTGGTAGAGGATATTCGAGATGTAATGGCTATTGAAAACACAAGTCAATATAACGGCTTATATCACGTTTTAGGAGGTAAAATATCGCCTATGGAAGGCATAGGTCCTCAAGACCTGACCATTGGTTCTTTAGTGGATAAGGCTAAAAGGGGAGAGGTAAAAGAGTTTATTTTTGCGCTGAGCTCTACTATGGAAGGGGATACGACCAATTTTTATATTTATAAACAATTGAACGGTCTAGATATCAATACCTCTACTATAGCCAGGGGGATAGCGGTTGGTGATGAATTGGAATATGCCGATGAGGTTACGTTAGGACGGAGTATCTTAAACCGAATTCCGTTTGAAGGTTCGTTGAAAGCGAATTAAAAATATGATAAGTGTAACTGATGGGTGTTTTTTTTGGTATTTTTGCGATAAAATTAGAATAAAAGCAGTCTAAAATAAGAATATGTCAAAGTTTGAACTGAAATTACCGAGAATGGGTGAGAGTGTTGCAGAGGCAACGTTGACCACTTGGTTGAAAGAAGTTGGGGATACTATTGAATTGGACGAACCTATTTTTGAAATAGCTACGGATAAGGTAGATTCAGAAGTTCCTAGTGAGGTAGAAGGCGTTTTGGTGGAGAAACTTTTTGATGTAGACGATGTAATCAAAGTAGGTGATACTGTTGCTATTATTGAAACGGAACAATCTGTAGAGGTTGTAAAACCTCCGGTAAAAAATACTCCGGTTGAGGCTTTCAATGGAGCAGAGGAATCTGCCGCAATGGTAGAGGAAACGGTTAAGGTTGCTAAGGAAGCCGTTGCTGCACCGGTTCATCAAGCTCAAAAATCGGAATCTTCCGAACGTTTTTATTCACCATTGGTAAAGAATATAGCAAAACAAGAAGGTATTTCCGTTGCAGAACTAGATACTATTGAAGGTACCGGTAATGATGGCCGTGTGACCAAGAATGATATTCTTGCGTATTTAGAAAACGGGAGTGGTAAAGAGGTAGGGCAGCCAGTAGCAAAAACTACTGCCCCGGAAGTAAAAGAACCTTCACCGGCTAGCGCTAGTCCAAAAACTCCGGAAGTTAAGTCTTCTACGAACGGAATAGGTGTAAAAGAGGGTGCTGATGGCGAAGTAATTCAATTGTCCAGAATGGGTAAATTGATTGCAAAGCACATGGTGGATAGTGTTTCTACCTCCGCACATGTACAGAGTTTTATTGAAGTAGATGTTACTAAGATTGTTAATTGGAGAAACAAGGTAAAGAACGCTTTTGAAAAAAGAGAAGGCGAGAAGCTGACATTTACCCCCATTTTTATTGAGGCCGTAGCAAAGGCATTAAAGAAGTATCCTTTAATGAATATTTCTCTGGTAGGTGATACGGTTATCAAAAAGAAAAACATTAATATAGGTATGGCCGCAGCCTTACCGGACGGAAATCTTATCGTTCCGGTAATTAAGAATGCAGACCAATTGAATTTGGTAGGTATGGCCAAAGTAATAAATGACTTGGCATCTAGGGCTAGAGAGAATAAGTTGAAGCCAGATGAAATTCAAGATGGTACCTACACGGTAACTAACGTGGGTACTTTTGGTAGTGTTTTTGGCACACCCATCATTAATCAACCGCAAGTGGGTATATTGGCATTGGGTGCAATCCGTAAAATTCCATCGGTCATAGAAACCGAAGAAGGTGATTTTATTGGAATCCGTAGTAAGATGTATTTATCCCATAGTTATGACCATAGAGTGGTAAATGGTGCACTTGGGAGTATGTTTGCCAAGGCAGTTGCGGATTATCTTGAAGCTTGGGACATTGATAGGGAGGTGTAGTATATACTATTAATTCCTCTTTTTTCATACTGTAGTAAATACAAGCCTTTAACTGTATTTTCTTTCCTAAGAAAAGTATGGATATGCTTTCTTGAACCCTGTTAAAGATTATCTTTGTTAAAAAAAATTGCAAAGACTATGGAGCTCAACCTCACACGTCCCATTTGTTTTTTTGATTTGGAAACTACGGGAACTAATGTTGCCAAAGACCGAATTGTAGAAATATCTGTTTTAAAGGTATACCCTAACGGGAATAAAGAAAGTAAGACTTGGCTAGTGAATCCTGAGATGGAAATACCTGAAGAGGTAATTGCCATACACGGTATTTCAAATGAGAAAGTGGCAAACGAACCAACTTTCAAAGAACTTTCTAGAACTATCTATGGCATGATCAAGGATTGCGATTTAGGCGGATTCAACTCTGATCGTTTTGATATTCCTTTATTGGCAGAAGAAATGCTACGGGCCGATCTGGACTTTGACATGAAAAGTATGGTTTCTATAGATGTACAGACTATTTTTCACAAAATGGAAAAGCGGACTTTAGTGGCTGCGTATAAATTTTATTGTGATAAGGATCTTACTGATGCGCATAGTGCAGAAGCCGATACCTTGGCAACTTACGAGGTTTTATTGTCACAGTTGGATAAATATCCGGAACTTGAAAATAACGTTAAGAAATTGGCTGAATTTTCAACCCATCGCCAGTTTGCTGATTTTGCGGGCTTTTTGGGGTATGATGAGGACGGAGTTGAAATTTTTGCGTTCGGCAAACACAAAGGTCGAAAGGTGCTAGATGTACTAGAGAAAGAACCCGGTTACTTTGGTTGGATTCTTAATGCGGATTTTCCTTTGTACACAAAAAAAGTATTGACCCAAGTAAAATTGAGTCAGCTCAATAACAAGTTAGGTTAGAAAACTCTAAAAAGACTTTAATGAAAATTATCTGTATCGGTAGAAATTATACTGAGCATATAGAGGAGTTAGCAAATGAAAGGCCGGAAGAACCAGTTGTTTTTATTAAACCGGATTCTGCAATTTTACCCAAAGAACAAGATTTCTATATTCCGGATTTTTCAAAAGATGTACACTATGAAGTAGAGGTGCTTGTTAAAATAAAAAAGGTAGGGAAGCATATAAGCGAAAAATTCGCACCTAATTATTATGATGAGATTGGTTTGGGTATAGATTTTACTGCAAGAGATTTACAATCAAAGCTTAAAGAGAAAGGTTTGCCTTGGGAAAAAGCTAAGGGTTTTGACGGAGCTGCGGTTATTGGAGAGTGGCTACCGAAAACAAATTTTGAAGATTTAAACAATATAGATTTTTCTTTGTTGAAGAACAATAATGAAGTGCAAAAGGGCAATACTGGTCTCATGTTGTGGAAGATAGATGAACTGGTCTCTTATGTATCTCAATTTTTTATGTTAAAAAAAGGCGATGTGATTTTTACAGGAACACCTGCCGGTGTTGGTAGAATTGAAGCAAATGATTACCTTTCGGGTATTCTGGGGGAACGTGAACTTTTTCACTTAAAAGTAAAATAATGATTTACAATCTTGATAAAATCAATGAGATGGCAGAAGGAGATGAAGATTTCATCAACTCGGTTATTTCAGTATTTTTAGAAGAAGTGCCTCAGGATTTGGAACTCCTTGAAGTTGCACTAAATGAGCAAAACCATGATCAGGTTTATAAATTAGCTCATAAAATAAAACCTAATGTAGATCTTCTTGGTATGGAGCAAACCCGTGCGGCGGCCTTACAAATAGAGACTTTAGGAAAGGCGGAAGCCAATATGTCTGAGATACAAGTGGTATTTCCTATGTTAAAAAAAGACATAGATCAAGTGGTGTCCGAGCTTAAAAAAGATTTTAATTTCTGATGCTTGCCGAAATAATTACTATTGGAGATGAGATTTTAATCGGGCAGATTGTTGATACCAATTCCGTTTTTATATCCAAAGAACTTAATAAAATTGGAGTTTCTGTATACCAGATAACCTCCATTCAAGATGATAAAGAACATATACTCCAGGCGTTGGAAGACGCTAAAAAGAGAGTTCAGGTGGTTATCATAACCGGAGGCCTTGGTCCAACAAAAGACGATATTACAAAACATACATTGTGCGAGTTTTTTAACGATACTTTGGTAGAGGATACAGGTGTTTTAGAGCATGTAGAGGAACTATTTAAAAAATATATTACTACCACTCCAATATCGGATATCAATAGAAAACAAGCTTTGGTTCCTTCTAAGGCTACAGTTTTGCATAATGCCTTTGGTACTGCGCCCGGCATGTGGATACAGGAAGATGGAGTTGCATTTGTTTCATTACCTGGTGTGCCTTATGAAATGCAGAATTTGATAACGGATAAGGTAATCCCTAAAATTATTTCGGAGTTTAAACGTCCTTTTATTTTGCACAAAACGGTCGTTACCTATGGTTTAGGTGAAAGTGCTATTGCCGATAAAATTGAAGATTGGGAGAATAATTTACCCCCTTACATTAGATTGGCATATTTACCCAATTTAGGCAAGGTAAGGTTGAGGTTGACTGCCAAAGGTGTCGATAAACAAGAAATAGAAGGGGCCGTAGATGCGGAAATTCAAAAGTTATATCCGCTGATCGGTGATATCATGTACGGTACCGAAGACGAAGAAACACTAGAGCAGGTGGTTGCTAAACTCTGTTTGAAAAAGGGATTGACATTGGCAACTGCAGAAAGTTTTACGGGAGGAAAGATTGCGGAGCATTTAACCGCTTTGCCGGGTGCTTCCGCGTATTTTAAAGGTAGTGTGGTAAGTTATGCAACGGAAGCAAAGATAAATGTGCTTAAGGTCTCCAGTGATGTTGTGGACGCCTATTCAGTAGTAAGTGCGGAGGTAGCCAAGGAGATGGCGGAAAATGTAAGGAAACTTTTCAAAACGGATTATGCCATATCCACTACGGGAAATGCAGGACCTACAAAGGGGGACTCGGATGCAGAGATTGGAACGGCCTTCATAGCAATTGCTTCTCCGGAAGGTGTATACGCACAAAAATTCAATATGGGCAACCATAGAGAGCGTATTGTAGAGAAGTCGGTAAACAAGGCTTTTGAGCTGTTGCAAAAAGAAATTTCAAAAATCTGAAATATTGTTTTGTCTATCCATAAAAATGATATAAATTTGCACCCTGTTTAAAGAAAAATCAGCGCGATGTCAAAAGTTTGTGAAATTACGGGAAAGAGAGCGATGTTCGGTAACAACGTATCGTTTTCTATTAATAAGACCAAAAGAAGGTTCAATGTTAATCTTTCTAAGAAACGTTTTTATCTTCCCGAAGAAGACCGTTGGGTAACCTTAAAGGTTTCTGCGAAGGCGTTGAAAATTATCAACAAAAAGGGTATTTCTGCTGTGTTGAAAGACGCAAAGGCAGAAGGATTGGTAAAATAAGCTTAGAATACGATGGCAAAGAAAGGAAATAGAATACAAGTAATATTGGAATGTACCGAGCATAAAGAATCGGGGCAGCCAGGTACTTCACGGTACATTACTACCAAGAACAAAAAGAACACTCCCGAAAGAATGGAGATTAAAAAGTTCAATCCTATTTTAAAGAGGATGACAATCCATAAGGAGATTAAATAAGTTTTCGTTTTAGCGAGAACATAAAAGCATATTAGTCATGGCAAAGAAGACGGTAGCAAGTTTACAGACAAGTTCAAAAAGATTGACAAAAGCCATTAAAATGGTAAAGTCGGCAAAAAGTGGTTCATACACTTTTGTTGAGTCAGTTATGGCCCCAGAAGCGGTTAATGAATGGTTGTCTAAAAAGTAAGATACTTTCAATAGTATTATAAAGCCTCTTCATATAGAAGGGGCTTTTTTTGTTGATAGAAGTACAACTTAGTTCGGTTTCTATGTATTACAGGTGCCAATAAGCCAATGGTAGTGTTATTTAAAGTAAAAACTTCCGCTTACTTTATTATCTTTGAACCTATTAATACAAAGAACAAATGAGTTTATTCAAGAATATATTTTCATCAAAGAAAAAAGAAAGCCTTGATAAGGGCTTGGAGAAATCTAAAACTTCTTTTTTTTCTAAGCTGGGCAAAGCTGTTGCGGGTAAGTCTAAAGTAGATGATGATGTATTGGATAACCTTGAAGAAGTTCTTGTTTCTTCGGATGTTGGTGTAACCACGACCTTAAAAATAATTGAGCGAATAGAAGCTCGTGTTTCTAAGGATAAGTATATGGGTACCGATGAACTCAATGCTATTCTTCGTGACGAAATCTCCGGACTGCTTTCTGAGACCAACTTAGGTAACCAAACGGAATTTTCTATACCTAAAGATAAAAAACCGTATGTTATTATGGTAGTTGGTGTGAATGGGGTAGGTAAGACTACGACCATTGGTAAGCTTGCCTATCAATTTAAAAAACAAGGTTTAAAAGTAGTTCTAGGCGCAGCAGATACTTTTAGAGCTGCCGCTATAGACCAATTGCAGGTGTGGGCAGACCGGGTAGATGTGCCTATTGTAAAACAGAATATGGGTAGTGACCCAGCATCGGTGGCTTTTGATACGTTAAGTTCAGCGGTAAAACAGGATGCAGATGTTGTTATTATAGATACTGCTGGACGCCTTCACAATAAAGTCAACCTAATGAACGAGTTGACCAAGGTAAAACGTGTAATGCAAAAAGTAGTAGAAAATACACCGCATGATGTTATGTTGGTACTAGACGGTTCTACTGGGCAGAATGCTTTTGAGCAGGCCAAACAATTTACCAAAGCAACAGAGGTAACTTCATTGGCAGTGACCAAATTAGATGGTACGGCAAAAGGTGGAGTTGTTATTGGTATATCAGATCAGTTTCAAATTCCTGTTAAGTATATTGGGGTAGGAGAGGGAATTGAAGACCTTCAGGTGTTCAATAAACATGAGTTTGTAGACTCGTTTTTTAATGTTTAAAACAGTACTATATAGTTTCTATTAAGAACTTTACTCTATTACCGCATTTATTTTTTTCCATAATTCATTGTCAAAACTAGAAAGACCTAGTTGCATTTCCTCGGCGCTATCTCCACAACGTACTACGACTAAATCTTGGCTAGGTACAACATATATTTTTTGGTCATCTGCTCCTAAGGCAGCGAACATATCTGCAGGAGCGCTCGGTATCAAAGAACCTTGAATTACAGTTTGTGAGGTAGTTCCAATGTAACTTTCTTTACCGTTTAACCACCATAAATATCCGTAGGATTTATTAATTTCTTGAGAAGTATTGGTCATTGCATGAAAATAATCTTTGCTAATAATAGTTTCCGTATCCCAAACTCCTTCGTTTTGAATCAATAAGCCCCAACGTGCCATGCTCCTGGTATCGCTAGTGTATAAGGTTAGCAATGTTTCTTCATGCCAAAAACCGTTCATGCCTATTTTATCCCTGATTTTGGCATAGAAATATTCATTAAAGTTGGTTTCTGTGGCGGAGGTTACTATATCTTTTAACGCGGTAAAAGCACCTTGGTGGTAGGCCCACCTAGAACCAGCATCGGCTTCATACTCAAAACACAGGGGAGCGGTACAAATCCATTTTAGGGTCTGTCCAATATAATCTTTCAAGCCCGTACTCATACTAAGATGGTCCTTAACCGTTATTAGATCTTGTTTTTCTGTGGTCAATGATGACCAATTATTACCTAAATAATCAGATGATTTATTGGTGATGGATAATAACCCTTCTTCCTGCGCGATACCTACAGTGCTGGAAACTAAAGTTTTTCCAGCAGAATACCAGGTCCAATTGTTATTTTGGGAATGACCGTTAAAATACTTTTCAACTACAATCCGTCCATTTTTAAGAATGATGAACCCTTTGGAATTTTTGGCTTCTAGGTAGTCGTATAAATCAGGTAAATTTCCTTCGTTCCAATTGAGTTGTTCGGGACTTATGGTTTCCCAAGGGGTAGTCCCTATTTCGGGGAAATACAATTCCATGGGGTCGTTATCATATTCAGGCCCAACTTCGGCATTGTTTTTTGAGCAACTTGTAAGAACGGTAAGGATTATAGCGAATAGGTGAGAAATATGGTTTTTCATAATTCCAGTTTCGTGTTGGCCATCAGTTAGTTATTAAAGTTTAACGTAATTCATCAAGAAATCGTGCCAAAAGGAAGCTGTTCGTTCATCTTGTTGTATTTTTGCGCTCAATTTCTAGTTATGAGAACAAAATCGCAGAAGCAGAATAAGATTAATGTAGTTACTTTGGGATGCTCGAAAAACGTGTATGATTCCGAGGTGCTTATGGGGCAGTTGCGTGCCAATGAGAAAGAAGTGGTACATGAAGAGGAAGGCAATGTTGTTGTAATCAATACCTGCGGATTTATCGCGAACGCAAAAGAAGAAAGTGTCAATACCATTTTGGAATATGTTCAGAAAAAGGAAGCGGGTCATGTAGATAAAGTATTCGTAACCGGATGTCTTAGTGAGCGTTATAAGCCAGATTTGCAAAAGGAAATTCCAAATGTAGACGAGTATTTCGGAACTAGTGAATTACCTAATTTATTGAAGGCTCTTGGTGCAGATTACAAGCATGAGCTCATAGGAGAACGTTTAACTACTACACCTAAAAACTATGCGTATTTAAAGATTGCGGAAGGATGTGATAGACCTTGTTCTTTCTGTGCAATACCTATCATGAGAGGTAAACACCGAAGCACGCCTATTGAAGATTTAGTTGTTGAAGCAGAGAAATTAGCTTCAAAAGGGGTTAAAGAGCTTATTCTTATCGCACAAGATCTTACGTATTATGGTCTTGACCTTTATAAAAAACGAAATTTGGCGGAACTACTTCGGGCTTTGGTGAAAGTTGAGGGTATCGAGTGGATACGGTTGCATTATGCCTTTCCAACAGGTTTTCCATTGGATGTGCTTGATGTAATGAAAGAAGAGCTAAAGGTTTGTAACTATTTGGATATTCCGCTACAACATATTTCAGATGCTATTCTAAAAAGTATGCGTCGTGGAACTACACAGGCTAAAACGACAAAATTGTTGAAGGAGTTTAGGGCGGCTGTTCCAGAAATGACCATTCGTACTACTCTAATCGTGGGATATCCGGGAGAGACTGAAGAAGATTTTCAGACCTTAAAAAAATGGGTGGCAGATATGCGTTTTGAACGTTTAGGTTGCTTTACCTATAGTCATGAAGAAAACACCCATGCTTACACCTTGGAAGATGATGTGCCAGAGGATGTGAAACAGGAAAGGGCGAATGAAATAATGGAGTTACAATCTCAGATTTCATGGGAGCTGAATCAGGAAAAAATAGGACAGACTTTCCGTTGTATCATAGACCGTAAAGAAGGAAATTATTTTGTAGGCCGTACTGAATTTGATTCTCCGGATGTAGATAATGAAGTCCTTATTGATGCCGCAAAGTATTATTTGAAACAAGGTGAATTTGCAAATATAAAAATTACAGAAGCAGCGGATTTTGATTTGTACGGGGAACCTGCATAATTAATTCATTTTAGTTGTTTACAGAAATAGTTAAAACCTGTCCGATGTCGGACAGGTTTTTTTATATCAACGGGTTACTTATTTCCTATCATTTTAAACGTATTAATTACACTTCAATAATATTCACTACTTTAGGGGAAACCAATCTAATCACATTAAACCTAGATTGTTTTATTAATCAAACTTTGAACTTTAGTAGAATAGTATGGATGACCTGCGAATTGAAAAAATTGAACTTTTTAAAGTGCCACCACGTTGGCTTTTTCTAAAAATAACTACTAAAAGCGGAATCATAGGCTGGGGGGAACCTGTTGTAGAAGGTAAAGCTGCTACGGTTGAGGCCTGTGTCCAAGAACTTTCGCAATATATAATCGGTCGTTCTGCCAATGATATAGAAGATATTTGGCAAACCTTGTACGGAGGAGGTTTTTACCGTGGAGGTCCTATTCTTATGAGTGCAATTTCTGGTATAGATCAAGCGCTTTGGGATATAAAAGGCAAGCATTTGGGCGTTCCTGTTTATGACCTTTTAGGTGGTGCCGTTCGTAAGAAAATGAAAATGTACTGTTGGATCGGGGGAGACCATCCAGAAGTTGTCCTAGAGCAAGCACGGGAAAAAGTAGCACAAGGGTATAAGGCGGTTAAGATGAATGCGACAGGTGCTTTTGCCTGGATAGATTCATTGCAGAAGGTAAAGACCGTTGCCAATAACATTCGGATGCTTCGTGAAGAATTTGGAGATACGCTAGACGTGGGCTTGGATTTTCATGGAAGAATACATAAGGGAATGGTAAAACGTTTGATTGATGAACTGGCACCATACAGCCCAATGTTCATTGAAGAACCCGTGTTGAGCGAGAACAAAGAGGCTTTTGATCATATTTATCCATACACCAGTGTGCCTATTGCTACTGGTGAACGAATGTTTTCTCGTTGGGATTTTAAAGAAATATTGCACAGAGGCACGGTAGATATTATTCAGCCGGATTTAAGTCATGCCGGAGGTATTTCAGAAGTAAGAAGAATTGCCGCTATGGCGGAAGCCTATGATGTTGCCTTGGCGCCTCATTGCCCATTAGGTCCTGTTGCACTTGCTTCCTGTCTTCATGTAGATTTTAATTCTATTAATGCGGTAATCCAAGAAAGTAGCTTGGGCATACATTATAACAAAGGTTTTGATTTGTTGGATTATATGGATAATCCTGAAGTTTTTGATGTAAAGGATGGCTATGTAGAGCTGCTGAAGAAGCCCGGTTTAGGAGTGGATATCAATGAAGAGAAGTTAAAAGAAGGTCAGAAAATTGGACATAACTGGGTAAATCCGGTGTGGAGAAATGAAGATGGTAGTTTTGCCGAATGGTAAAAAAAAACTATGTAAATTACAGTTTTTGAACGATTTAGTTCTTAAATTCAGAGAACTTAAACCAACCGATTATGCTTTATATTATTGCCTTGGTCTGCGCTCTTGCATTTATTATCTTGGGTATCGTTCGCTGGAAAATTCATCCATTTTTTGTGTTATTATTGGCCGCAATCGGTTATGGATTCATAACCGGAATGAGCGTTGAGACAATCATTGATTCGGTCAATAATGGTTTTGGCAGTATTATGGGCAAAATAGGGCTCATCATTTTTTTTGGTGTAGCTATTGGTACGGTACTGGAAAAATCTGGTGGAGCTATGGTCATTGCTAGCCGGATGATTAAGCTTATTGGCGAAAAATCAATTCACTTGGCCATGATGTTAACGGGATATTTGCTTTCCATACCCGTTTTTGCAGATAGTGCTTTTATTATAATGAACGCGTTGAACAAAGCCCTTTCGGAAAAGGCAAAGGTAGCTTATGCAGGTACCACGGCAGCTTTGGCGCTGGGGCTTACGGCTACGCATGTAATGGTACCACCCACTCCCGGTCCTATTGCCGCAGCAGGAATTTTGAATGCGGAATTGGGCAGTGTAATTCTATGGGGTTTGATAGTGAGTTCATTGTCTTTGATCACTTGTTATTTTTTTGCAACCAAAATTGCTTCCAAAGTGGACGTTCCTATTCGTATGGAAGTGGCTCCGGATGTAGTGCATAGGCCAAAATTGTCACTTTCTTTATTGTGTATTATAGTCCCCATTATTTTAATTGTCTTAAAATCGATATTTGATTATCCAGAACTCCATATGACCGGGTTCGCTATTTATCCTGTCATTGCTTTTTTAGGTACGCCGGTAATAGCACTTTTAATAGGAGTTGTTTTGTCATTGTTGTTGCCTGAAAAATTGGACCAGCAAGTGTATTCGGCTACAGGTTGGTTAGGGGACTCATTGCGTATTGCGGCACCTATTATTTTGATTACCGGTGCTGGAGGTATTTTTGGTGCCATGCTTCAGAATTCTGGTTTTGCAGACCTGATTACTGAAAGCTTTTCAGGAATGTCCATAGGTCTGTTTTTTCCATTTTTATTGGCAGCTTGTTTAAAGACTACGCAAGGCTCATCAACCGTCGCCTTAATTACCACAGCGTCAATTGTAGCACCAATGATGCCTGCACTAGGTCTGGATGAAGCTTTTATGAAAACCATGACCGTTTTGGCTATTGGTGCCGGTTCTACTGTGGTTTCGCATGCCAATGATAGTTTCTTTTGGGTGTTTACACAATTAACGGGTATGGATGTAAAACAAGGAAATCAAATACAAACGGTGGGTACCTTAATTTTAGGTACATCTGCCATGACGTTAATATTCTGTATTTCAAAAATTATGGGTTAGTATCAATTTATAATCGATTTTAAATTATGTGGCCATGAGTAAATTTTATATGCTTGTTTTAATATTAGGACTTCACGCAACTCTTATTTCTCAAGAAAAAAAACATTTGTTTTCAGTTGAAATTCTTGATGATGAAGCATTATCAATTATTGATGAGAACGCCGAAATCAAAATAATAGGTAGTGGTTTTACTTGGACGGAAGGTCCATTGTGGATTGCTGATGGCGATTACCTTTTATTTTCTGATATACCAAATAATACCGTTTTTAAGATTGATGCTTTGGGGAAAACAAGTGAATACTTAAAACCGTCAGGCTATTTGGGGAAAAGTGGTTACGGAGCGGAGCCCGGTTCTAATGGATTGTTATTAAGTCCGGAAGGAAAATTAATTTTGATGCAGCATGGAGAAAGACGAGTAGCACAAATGACAGCTGATTTAGGTGCGCCTAAAGCGGAGTATGTTGCTCTTGCGGATTCATTCAAAGGAAAACGATTCAATAGCCCTAATGATGGGGTTTTTGATGCCGATGGTAATCTGTACTTCACAGACCCTCCGTACGGGCTTCCTAAACAAATGGAAGATTCAAACAAGGAGCTGGATTACCAAGGTGTATACTGTTTAAAGACCTCAGGAGAGGTGGTTTTGGTAGATAAATTGTCTAGACCTAATGGTGTGGCGCTTAGTAATGATGGTTCTAAATTGTACGTAGCGGTTTCCAATCCTGAACATGCCGTATGGTACCAATATGATATTTTCGATGCAGGCACTGCAGATAATAAAAAGTTGTTTTATGATGTAACCAACTTAATAGGACAAGATGGTCAGCAAGGTTTGCCAGATGGTATGAAAATGCACAGTAAAGGATATTTGTTCGCCACAGGTCCTGGTGGAGTTTGGGTATTCAATGAAACAGGAAAAGCATTGGCGCGAATTCATACAGGTGAGAAAACGGCCAATTGTGCTTTTGGAAAAGATGAGAAAGTACTCTATTTGACCGCTGATGATTATATCATGACCGTTTCACTTAAATAAAGTCCTGTTCTAGGAAAAGAAAAATCCCCACAGCTTGCTATGGGGATTTTGATTTGTGGACTTCTGTTTAAACAATAGCGTTTACCTTGTTGGCCCATTTTTCTGCCGTTTGTAACTCTCCATTTAATTGCAAGTTATTTTGATAGTTAAAAAGTTCAAAAACAACATCCTTACTGGCCGATGGACTCGTATTGAAGATGAGCTCAATTCGCTCAATGGTCTGTTCTACTTTTCCATGGTTACGAACTGATTTTCCTATTTTGGAAACCTTGCAGTTTTTTACATCTTTCAGGTTCACGGATAATTTTTCTGTAGCATCTTTTTCTTCTTTATAGAAAAAAACAGCGCTTTTATTAGTATCCATGCCTATTATAAAATCGCCAACGTACTCATGTTCATGTATTTTACAATTGTCTTGTTCCGCAAAATTACTCAAGGAACGGAGCATTGCTTTTTCTTTTTTCTTTACGCTTCTGGTAACCAGTACAAAAGGGGTTACACATAGTAGTACGGATACGGCCCCAATAAGGGTCGTGCCTAAATCTAAATCCATTTTTTAAATTTTTTAAATTGATAAATAGGGCAATGCATTTTGCAAGCCCAATAGTAGTTGTCAAAACAGGATTTGACGCGGGTTACTCAAAAATGGAATTACCAGAAATAATGAAAAGGGAAAATAATATCTGTCTTTCGCTTGGAGATAAGAAGGTTTTGCGAAAAACGCGTGTATTGTGCCAGCCTACTTTCAAAGATATTTTCGCTGGTTTTTTGTGTTCCCGATAGTTTGCTCGGGCCTTCAAGTGGATTTTGAGAATTGTTTGAAGGGTTGTCAACGGCCGTTTCGGATTCGGAGGTGTGAAAATAAAGTTTGGCATTGACCGAAGACACCAATTCTTTTTGCGAATTGTCAGAGCTATTTACTCTAAGTGTTTGGTCGCCGCTTAAGCCCATACCAATTGCACAGCAATAAATTGCCGTCAATAAGGATAAGCCAAATATTTTTTTAACCGATTTCACAAAGCAAAGGTAAAACTATAATCAATTGAAGTTGCCAAAAAAATGTTATTGATTTAGGCATTCTTGAACCTCTTTGAGACCTTCTTCATTGTCTGAAAGAACAACCAAAGTATCACCTGCTTCAATAACTGTAGAACCTTTTGGGGTTATGTACACATCTTTTCGCTTGATCATAGCGATTATGGCATTTTTTGGAAAACTCAGCTCAACAATTTTTTTGCCTACGGCAAAGCATTTTGGAGTTATGACCACTTCTTTCATAACCGCCTTTGGAATTTCGGCAAGAAACTTCTCGTTTTCGTAAATACGTTTGGCTTTCTCGGGTAGCCCAACATGTAGCCATTTTGCCAACACGGCCAAGGTGGTACCTTGTATCAGAACCGAGGAAACCGAAATAAAGAAAACAATGTTAAAAATGATATTTGCTTTATCAATACCCGCTAATAGGGGGTAGGTGGCAAATACAATTGGTGAAGCCCCGCGAAGCCCGACCCAAGAAATATAGAACCGCCTACGTAGTTTCATCTTAAACCACATGAGGCTTATGAATACACCAATAGGACGTGCTACAAAAATCAAGAATAACGAAATAAGCAGACCAATACCCATATAGGGGATTACGTGACTTGGAAAAACCAAAAGACCTAATGTCAAGAAGAGTACTATCTGCATCAGCCAAGCTAATCCATCAAACATTCTAAAGATGGTCTTTTTATGGATAAGGTCTTGATTACCCAAATACACGGCGCAAATGTAGATGGCAAGGAAGCCGTTGCCGCCAATAAAGTCGGTTGCCGAAAAGGTAATGAACATCAAGGTAATAACAAGTACGGGATACAGACCTTCAAAATCTAATCGTATCCTATTGATTACAATTTTGCTCAACTTTCCAAAGCCAAAACCTGCTGCTCCGCCTAAAATCATTTGTTGCAAGAATAGCGGTATAATTGATGCCAAACCTTGGTCCTGATTCACTACCAAAGAAAGAAAGGCAATGGTAAGTACGTATGCCATAGGGTCGTTACTACCACTTTCAAGCTCCAACGTAGGTCTTAGATTGGTTTTAAGGGCAAGGCTTTTGCCTCTCAATATTGAAAAGACCGCAGCAGCATCTGTAGATGAAACAATAGAACCCAATAATAAACTTTCATAGACCGTAAAATCCGTTACGAAATAGACAAATGTACCAAGTGATACCGCAGTTAGGAGAACGCCAAGAGTAGAAAGCAGAATACCTTCCTTAAGGATGGGTTTTACGGCAGGCCAACTCGTATCCAATCCGCCGGAGAACAATATGAAATTAAGGGAGACCACACCAATGAACTGGGCCATTTTTGGGTCATCAAATAAAATACCGCCAATGCCTTCAGAACCGGCCAACATGCCTATACCAAGGAAAAGTAAAAGTGTAGGAACTCCAAATTTATAGGAAGTCTTACCTACAACAATGCTAATGAACAACAGTAAAGAGCCAATTAAGACAATATTTTCAATAGTGAGATTCATTCCTTTTGTGTCCTTAAAAATATCTGTGCAAGATATCGTTTCTAGGTAAGGTAATCAATCAAAACGAAGAGGGAGTTTATGGTTTAAGCGAATAAATACCGTTTTAAGCGGAAATAAAAAAAATACCATCAATATCAGGGCGTAAAACACGGTTGACGCTGATAATGATGGTATTCTTAAATAAACTGTTAAGCGAATTTTTCTTCCTTTTTATAATACTTTTTCTTCAACCAAAAGGACACCCGAACAAGTAAAATTAAAGCAGGAACCTCTACTAGTGGTCCTATGACCCCGGCAAAAGCCTGCCCAGAATTTAGCCCGAAGACCGCAATAGCTACGGCAATGGCAAGTTCAAAATTATTTCCGGCAGCAGTAAATGCTACTGAGGTAGTTTTATCATACTCAGAACCGGTAGCTTTTGTAACAAAGAAGCCAATTAGGAACATTAAGGCAAAATAGATTAGCAGCGGTACGGCAATAATCAGAACATCCATAGGGATTTCAACAATCATTTCTCCTTTTAATGAAAACATGACCACAATGGTAAATAATAGGGCAATCAGTGTCATTGGAGAAATAGTGGGAATGAACTTTTGGGTATACCATTCTTCGCCCTTTAACCTTACCAATATCACCCTACTTAAAATTCCTAATAGAAAGGGTAAACCTAAATAGATGGCTACACTTTCGGCAATAGTAGCAATGGAGATATCTACAATTGCACCTTCAAAGCCAAAGTATGGAGGTAGAACGGTTATAAAGATATAGGCGTAAAAACTATAGGCAAAGACCTGAAAAATGCTATTTAAAGCTACAAGACCTGCGCCGTATTCACTACTGCCTTCTGCAAGGTCATTCCAAACCAAGACCATGGCAATACAACGAGCAAGCCCAATTAAAATTAGACCCACCATATATTCAGGATAATCTTGTAGAAACGTAATGGCCAATAAAAACATGAGTACAGGACCAATAACCCAATTGAGCACTAACGAAATGGATAGAATCTTTACGTTTTTGAAAACTTTGGGCAGCAATGCATAGTTCACTTTGGCCAGTGGCGGGTACATCATCAAAATTAGACCTATGGCTATGGGTATGTTCGTAGTTCCGCTGCTTGCGGAATTTATAAGTTCTGGAAACTGGGGTGCAAAATTGCCAATGGCAACCCCCAGTATCATGGCTATAAATATCCATAGGGTTAGGTAACTATCTAAAAAACTTAACTTTTTGGGCATTTTCTATGAGTTTATTTTAGAGAAAACAAAATATAGCTCTGTAGCAATTTGAATACTTCGCTCATTGTATTTTTCTGCTTGTTGCGGTGTGTTGTCAAAAGCTTTTGGGTCTTCAAAAGTAATAGGAATACGTTTTTCCGCTCCAGCAATAAAAGGACAACCGCCATCTGCCTGGCTACAGGTCATAATTGCAGCAAAACCTGATTTTGGATTAAAATCATCATCCAAGGTTTTAGAAAAACAAATAACCGGATGTTCGTTCTCAGCATATTTTATACTGTAAACCGGGTTTTTGTCTTCAGAACGTTTAACAACTTCAAAACCGGTATTCTTAAGCGTTTCCGCTGCCATGGGGAACAATGCCGTAGCTTCCGTTCCTCCTGAATAACAGAAAACGTTCTTTATATTAAAGTGATATGCCATTGCCTGAGCCCAAACTTGTGAAAGGTGACTTCTACGTGAGTTGTGGGTGCAAATAAAATTTAGTCTAATTTCCTCATTTGCTGTCACCTTTTCTTGAATAAAGTCAATTAAGGGCTGCAATGTTTCTTGTCGCTCTTTAGATATAGAGTCGGTTTGCAGAGAAGCAATAGTGTTCTCAATCTTTTCAAAAGTGCGCATTTGTACTGTTTTAGGTATCATAATCTATGTTTTTAACAACAACCACTTTTTGGGTCACATGAACTTCCTTGGCTTAAACTCGAAAATTGTAATTTTGGCTTCTCGGCAGGAATACCACAATTGTCTTTGGCTAAACAATCTGTTTGTTTGGTAGTTAACAGAAAGTTGGTTCCGTCAAAATCCAATCCAAATTTACCGATAGTGTCTCCTTGGTATTCCACTTCAATTTCCAAATCGCCTATACCTAAGGTTTTTTCAGAAAGCTCTATAATATGGACTAATTTCTCTGGGTGTAATCTATGATCGTAGTCATCTGCATTCCAAAGTTGAAAGTTTACAACCTCTTCATTTCTAACCGTACCGCCACAATCAATAAAGTTCTTGGTGATTTTACCCACCTCCGTTACATGAAAATGGTTAGGTACTAACTCTCCGTTAGGTAATTGAAATGCTATTTTGTCTAATTTTGAAAGCTCTGATTTAATCTGTGATAATTTCATAACTATATATTAATTGTAATTTTACGATAAATAATTTCAAATTTTTTTAGCAACAATCGGATTTGGATATATCTTGATCCAAGAACTCAAACATTACATTTTTCATTTTAGTCCAATTTTCCTTATGAATACAATAGCAAACACTGGTGCCTTCAACCGTACCCTGTATAAGCCCTAAATTTTTAAGTTCTTTTAAATGTTGAGAAATTGTAGGTTGTGCTAGGCCTATTTCATTAACCAAATCTCCGCAAACGCATGTATCTATTTTAAACAAATGTTGTAAAATAGAGACTCTTGCCGGGTGCCCAAAGACTTTTGCATATAGTGCAATTTCATTTTGAACGTCTGAAAATATTTCGGTTTTGGCAAGTCCCATTTTTTTGCTTGTTTAGTATATTGCAATATTACGATTAATATTTGACTTAACGAATTTATTAACCAATTAACTGTAGATTTGGGGATTAGTTGATTGGTTATGACTAAGTTGAATTTTGTTTTTTAGCTGGAAGGAGACTGTTTTTCCCGCTATAATTTCAGCAAACAGTTTAGCCGTAGTGAATTTCCCTTATCATCATCTGTAACTAAAGCAACTTCAAACTTGTTGTGAGCTATTTTGTTGGCTACTGTAACCGATTCTACCTTTAGGGGTTCATCTGAATTGGGAATAGGGGCCACCCTATATTGTTTTGAAAAAGTACCGTTAACTATTGGGATTACTCCAATGAAACTCCCTGCTATTTCTCCGTCGTTATAGGCTGTACCCGTTTTTTCTACCGAAGCGGTAAAGATTACCAAATTCTCATCTTCTAGAATAGTGGCACCTGAAAATCCGGATTGATACCCATCTATCTTTGGCAATTCATAAGCCATGGTAGTAAATGCAGGAAAAGGTTTCCTGTTTTCTAGAAAATCAAGTAAATCGGAATAAACAAAATTGAAAATCACGTTTTTTCCTCGATTAAAAAGGTAAATATTTTTATGATATAGAGCTACACCTTCAATATTTAAATGCGCGTCTTTAAGAATACTATGTTTTCTTAAGTTATCATAGAATTCAGTAATTTGATAGGTTTTTACGCTCACACTATCTTTGGTGTAAATATGTAAAAAAATATCTCGTTCTGGCGATTTTGCTCCTGATCCAAAGGCAAGTATTTCATTGTTGTTTATAGTTTCCAAAGCTTCAAAATCTGGTTTTTTAACTTTGTCAAGCCGGTTTCCCTCTAATAATGCGGTAGAATAAATTGCTGTCTTATTTAATATTTCTCCGTCACCCTTTACTTCAAAGAGGTACGGGGAGTCGTCGCCTACAACATAAAAATTATTACCGCCCTTGGTAATACCGGAAGCACTGGGGACGTCTTGTAGTAATTTAGTATTGGTGACTTCCAGTTCTAGGGACTGCCTATTGCATGTAGTTGCGAGGGTAAGAAATAAAGAAATAATGAGGAGTTTCATTTTTATTAATTGCTTTTTTGGAACAAATTTTAATGATGTTCCTTGATTATACCCGTAAGCCGGATTTAATTTGGGAGGGCAAATTTAAGGTCAATTAATGAAAGAATATTCTAGTTAGTAAAGGTTTAACAGGATATTTTCTTTCAAATGACTTTTAGGTTTATAAGCTGAAATTTAAAAACTTAGGAGTTTGTTTTATTGATAGTATAGAGCATTAATTCAATAGTGTCACCCGGTAACGTGATCGTTTCTTTGGATTCAAGGCCTAATTTGGACAGCAGTTTTTGGGAAGCTATGTTATCCTTTGAGGTAATGGCACATAATTTTTCTAGTTCAAAGGTAGAGAATGCCATTTCTTTCAACTTCAGCGCGGCTTCAAAAGCATACCCATTTTTGGCATATTCAGGTAGAAGGGCGTAACCTATGTCAATTGTAGAGAGTCCTTCCCTATCATAAAGACCGCAAGACCCCATTTTTACACCATCGGATTTTCGGGTAATCGTATAGTTGCCAAAACCTAGCCTTTTAAATTGAGGCGTTATTCTGGTGTTGATATAAGCTTCGGCATGTGCCGTACTGTATATTTTTCTATCACCAATATATTTGAGCCAGCTAGGTGAATTTAATAATTGGTATAGGAAGTCTGCGTCATCTTGTGTTGTGGCCCTTAATTCTAAGCGGTCTGTTTCAAAACTATCTAAATACATTATTGTAGGAATATATTTTTTATTTGTGAGTGATTAAAAGATATGACAACCTATTTTCCTATAAACTAGGCCTATTGTCGAAAAAGGGTAGATGTAAGAGGCTCCGCGCCAACTATAACCGGGGTTTATTACGTATACTATATAAGATTGATTTTTTTCAAAGTTAGTCTTGACCAAAACCAAGCACGTCATTAAAACAAAGTAATGTCTAAAAATAATAAAATAGAGAATAGAGGAGGGGTAATAATTATAATTCTTGTGGCAATGTTGGCCGTTATGAAAGTGGTTAATAGTAATCTAGAAGAAAAGATTGCACGTGCCAATTACAAACATGTAAGTTATTCCAGTTGGTATAATGCAAAAAGTATCAAACAAATTTTAAAAGAAAACCAACGAGATTATCTAGAGTCTTTGCGTGGTACAGGATTAGTGGCAGAAGATAAACTAGAGCAGTTAGATTTTAGAATAGATGTGACCGATGACCTTATTCGGAAATATGAAGAGGAAAAGACCGAAATTTTGTTGGGCTCAAATAATATAGCTCGGTCTGCATGGTCTCAGGATTTAAACGGTGAAATGGGCAAAATTGTTGGTCTGCGGTCTTGGGAAGACATAAGTCTAAAGACTAGAAGTTTGGTTACACAAATAGATATTGGTATCCTATTTCTTCAAATCAGCATTTTATTTGGCGTTTTAGGACTTATTATCAATGAAAATAAAAAGCTGCAACAGGTTTTTACTTTATTTATGATAGGCGTTGGATTTATAGGTCTAGCAGTTTGTTTTTATGGATACTACGCAATTCTATAATTTAAATTACCACCAAGACGTATCATTATCATCCTTAAGCGAACATAATTCTCCCAATTGGGGAAAAGCAACGTCCAACCCCTTTTCTTGAGCGGCAATTTTGAAATTTTCCGCAGGTTCCGTCCAATCATGTTGGGCCAGGGCAAATCCTGCCCAATGTACCGGCATAGCTTTTTTAGCCTTGGCATCTATTGCGGCTTGAACGCTTTCTTCAGGATACATATGTATCTGATGCCATTTCTCGTTATACTGGCCATCTTCCATAAAACCAAAATCAAATGGCCCTAATTTCTCTCCAATTTCTTTGAAGTGTTTCCCATAACCACCATCTCCACTAAACCAGATATTATGGTTTTGTGTTTTGAAGGTCCACCCTCCCCAAAGTGATTTTGCCCTATCGGTTAGGCCACGACCAGAGAAATGTCTACTGGGGGTGAAGGTAATTTTTATGTCCGAATAGGTAGCGTCATTCCACCAGTCAAATTCGGTAATTAATTCAGGGTCTATTCCCCAACTGACCAAGTGGCGTTTTACACCCAGGGCTACAAAATATTCTTTTGTTTTGCTTTTTAATCTTTTGATACTGTCATAATCAAGATGGTCATAATGGTCGTGGCTAATCAGCATAAGGTCTACCTCAGGAAAATCATCGATTAAACTTAAGGTATTTTCCGAAAAACGTTTCGTTTTGAAAGGAGCAATAGGGGAGGCGTTCGGGCCCAGCATGGGGTCTATCAAAATGGTTTTGCCGTTCAGACGCATTAATATAACGGAGTGGCCGTACCAGATGTATTTAAATTCAATATCGTCCGATAAGAAAGCTGCTTTATTAAAAGGAGTAACCGGTATGGGTTTTGCAGGTTCTCTTTTTTCCTTATCGGTAAACTGTTTGTACAACAGTTTGGGAATCTCCCAAAAACTGATAGACATACTTGTTTCTTCAAGATTAAGAAACTTGCCTTTTTTCCAATTTTTGGATTGACTGTAAAGTTTAATATCAGAATCCGTTGACTTTGCTCCGAACTGTTTTTTAAAGTTTTTCATTTGAACGTTATGCCTTATGGAGTACAAAGGTAAACCATTACCAGTGGGACGAGGCTGACTTCATTCAAAAAAAACTGGGAAGCGGTTTTAGGTAAGGATACTATTTATGAGCTATTAGTTGACCATGAAAAGAGCATTGGCAAAAAGTAGTTTTCCATTTTCCCAAAAACCTCTGAACAAAGGATTATCAACCAAATAAACCAACTCACCTTTACCGTATTTTTCAACACCAAAAATTAAGGTTTCTCCAATCTTGGCTTGAGCATCACTACCGGCAAATCCAGAAACGGGAATCGTATTATCAAGGTCTAGATATGCTACAGTACCTGTTTCAAGATAGTTGTAAGCGGCACCTCCTAATTTTAAGCTAAAATAGGAGTCGCCGTAGCCGTATGCCAAAGGGTGTGTATAGTCTACTTTGGTCTTAAAAATAGCACCCGTAATTTCATTTTTGATTTGATTCCTTTGGTTGTGATCATAAACAGGAATAACTGTGGTGCTATCTGTTTCGTTTTGCTTTGCTTTCAATTGAAACTTATCTTCTTTAGAGAGTGTTTTTAAAGCACCGCTTAGAGCAATTAATTTTCCCCCTTCATTGATCCAATCCTTGAGTTCGGTCATTCTGCTTTCATTGAGGAATTTTTTATAATTACCATCTGGTAGAATGAGTATGTCATATTGGGCAAGGTCGATGTTTTTGAAATAATCGGAGTCCAATATAGTAGCAGGATAATTTAATTGCTGTTCAAAAAAGTGCCAGATTTCACCAAAATTTAAGGTAGAAGTAGGTTTGCCTGAAAGTATAGCGACTTTCATTTCTTTCAATGGCTGTACCGAAGCAGAACCAAAATCTTTTCCATCTTCAACAAAACCGGTGTCGGTAGAGTTTAAAACCTGTTTGTGTTTAGTAGCTAACGCAGAAAGGGTGTTTAAGAAATCTGGTGTGTTCTTATTATCTGCTTTTGTAATAATGAGTGTGCCACGATCATATGAAACTCCATCTAGCACAAATGGTACTTTGGCATATCTTGTTTTAATGTCGTTTTTAAGAAGGTCTGCTAAAAATTGCGCATCGTTAAAGCTGTTCCATTCCGCAATAAAGGCATAAGCGTTATTGGTATAGTGGTTGGAAGCGGTCTTCATAATGTTTCCGGAATCTAAATCGGCATTTACCTTTGTTTCTGAGGCTATAGCCTCAAGTCCGTAGGCGTAGGGTAGGGACCAGGCGGTTATATCATACGTTAGAGAATCCGTAAGTTTGGTATTAGGCTCAAAAAGTACCTTTACCAACGTTCCTTTTTTCTGGTCCGTATCTATGACCAAACTATGGTTGGATGTTTTTATTTGACCATTTTTTCCGGTACTGTAGTTAAAGCCTTTGGAAGTTTTAGTATTTGCCCAGCCATATTTAATTTCATGTGCTTCCAGTAATTGCGTCAGAACGTTCAACTTATCATTGGGCCCATTTAAAACATAGCTTTTGTATTTATAATCTTTGGGGCGATAGAATTTTTTGAACTCTTCGTTTAACCGTATCGCATTTTGTGATGCAACTTCAAGCGTTGAAAGTCCAGTGGTGTGGTGGTGCAGAATTCTATCCTTTAAAGTAAGGGTGTCGCCAATACTGCTAATAACTCCTAAACCGGCACTGCCGCTACCGCCTTGCTCGTAGGTCATGCCAATACTCCCGTTATAGGTTGGGTAAGTGTCTCCATAGCTGGGATAGAGCAAGTCAAAAACCTCTTTGGTAAAGTAAAACCACCCGTTGGCATCAAAATATTTTGCATGATTTTTGCCAACAGTTGTCTGAAATTCTCTTTGAAAATCTGTTATAACCTCATGAAATGGTTCCGCAGCGGGAGCAAAATAATAGGGATTGTCAACGCCTTGCTCATGAAAATCTACATGTACGTGGGGCAGCCATTTGTTATACTTTTTAATTCTTTGTTGACTTTCCACTTGTGTTAACCATGCCCAATCTCTGTTTAGATCAAACATATAATGATTTGGTCTTCCGTTTAACCACGGTTCATGATGCTCTTTACTATTAGGGTCTACCGTACTTGGTCCGTTTTTAAATTGATAAAACCAGTTTACGTAACGTTCACGGCCATCTGGGTTTACACATGGGTCTACAATTACAATTGTATTTTTAAGGTATTCGGTTTTTTCGGTCAGCAGTTCATAAACCGTTTTCATAGAGGCTTCCGTACCTACACTTTCATTGCCATGTACATTGTAGCTCATCCAGACGATTGCTATGGTAGGGCTGCCATCACCATCTGTGTTTTTTAGATGTTCCAGGCGAATTTTTTCTAGGTTTTTAATGTTTTCAGCCGAAGAAATATACGCTAAGGCCAAGGGCCTGCTTTCGTAGGTTTGTCCGTAGTATTCTAGTTGTACCATTTCGGATGCTGATTCTGAAAGGTGCTTATAATAGTCTATTACTCTATGGTGACGGGTAAATTGGGTGCCAAGTTCATGACCTAAAAATTCAGAAGGCGATTTTAATTCTTGTGCTGAAACGGAAAGACAAATGCAAAGTGCAAAAAAGGATACTAATAACTTCATATGTAAGGTATTTCCCTGGACTACTACCAAAGCTACTGATTATTGCCAAATAAAGGGATGGATTTCCCATTACCGGCACATAAATCAGGTTAAAGTAATTAACGTATTTTTAGGAAGTCGCATAGATGAAGAGTTTTATATTTACACCCTTATGGATATTGACTGTTTACCCTTTTACAGGACCGGCTATTTTTCGGAATTTATTTGTGATTATCTTGCCGAAAAACCTCAAGTACAAAACTTTTATAATAGGTTTCCGAACCTAAAGAATTTTGAAGCGCAAATAGCTGAAAAGGCTACCAGTTTCCCTGATGAAAACAGAGAAATTCTTTATGATGCATTGCAATTGCAATACAAGGGGTTTAAGGTTGGCAATGAAACCCAAACACACCTTAAGAAACTTAAGGAACCTATCACTTTTACTATTGTTACAGGGCATCAGCTTAATCTGTTTACTGGGCCTTTGTATTTTTTATATAAAATAGTTTCCACTATAAACCTGACGAAGGAACTCAAAAAAGCATATCCAAAGTATAATTTTGTACCCGTGTATTGGATGGCTACGGAAGACCATGACTTTGAAGAAATCAACTATTTTAATTTTCGTGGAAAAAAGTTAAAGTGGAACAAAAATGCATCTGGTGCGGTAGGACATTTAGATACAAAAGGCCTTGATGAAATTTTTGAAGCTTTTTCAAATCAAATAGGAAATAGCACAAATGCCATTGCGTTAAAGCAGCTGTTTGAAAAATCATATTTAGAGCATGATAATTTAGCCGATGCTACCCGATATTTGGCAAATGAACTTTTTGGTTCGGAAGGTTTGGTGATTGTAGATGGTGATGATAAGAGTTTAAAAAGTCTTTTAGTCCCTTATGCGGAGAAAGATATTTTTGATAATCTGGCACATAAAAAAGTATCGGAAACCGTAACGGAGTTTGATGCCCTTGACCAAAATTATGGCGTGCAGGTAAACCCGCGTGAAATCAACTACTTTTATTTAAAAGATGGTCTTCGGGAGCGCATAGTAGGGCAGGACGACACCTATTTTATAAACGATACCGAAATCCATTTTACCAAAGAAGAGCTCCAGAAGGAGTTGAAGGAACATCCTGAACGATTTTCCCCCAACGTAATTGCAAGACCATTATACCAAGAAGTTATCTTGCCTAACCTCTGTTATATTGGTGGAGGAGGCGAAATAGCCTATTGGTTGGAATTGAAAGCCATGTTTGAGGCTATGCAAGTACCCTTTCCTGTTTTGTTACTTAGGAATTCAGTCTTAATTATTACCGAGAAACAAACGGAAAAGTTGATTAAAATGAACCTCTCCGTAAAAGACCTTTTCTTAAAGCAAAGTAGCTTTATCAATAAAAAGATAAGGGAAATATCCAATATTGATATTGATTTTTCGGCTCAAAAACAACTTCTTGAAGAGCAGTTCAAAGGTATGTATGAATTAGCGGAACAGACCGATGCTTCATTTTTAGGCGCGGTAAAGGCGCAAGAGGTAAAACAAAAGAAAGGTCTGGACCATCTAGAAAAAAGACTGCTGCAAGCTCAGAAGCGTAAACTGAAGGATCATGTTCTCCGCATGACCGAAATTCAGAACGAACTTTTTCCAAATAAATCGCTGCAAGAGCGGAATGTGAATTTTTCTGAACTTTATTTGGAATTAGGGGAGAACTTGGTTCCAATGCTTCTTGACACGTTGCAGCCCTTACAGCAAGAGTTTACCATTATAAAAACATAAACTCGGTAATTAGTTAAGGCGTTAAAAATTCTCCCAGCCATGATTCATTGGTTCTAGAAAAAAGTACCCGTATGTGGTTGGGTTGTTTTATTTTTAGGTACTCAATATTTGTGGGCTCAATTTGTATGGCGCAAAAATGGTGGTCACCATTTAAATATTCTAAAGTGTCCGGTGCTTTTATAGTGCTTCCTGGAGCAATATGAGTGGTGTAATCCTTTTTATTGCCATCAGGTACATGGCTCCAGTACTCCTTTAATATTTGCGGGTCCGTAACTTCTGAGGCTTTTCCTTCTATAGTAATCTGTAAAAGCTTTCCTGGGTGATAGAACAATAGACTAACCGTGTCGTTTTTTTGAATTTGTGAGACTTTTGGCGAGCGTTCATCCGTATAAAATACCAAACTTAAATCGTCATTAAAATGTCTAAAAACTACGGTGCGTTGGTTTGGAGCTCCTGACTGCCCTGTAGAAGCTAAGGTGAAAAACCTAAATGGGTGGCCTCTCTCGGTAATTCCTTTTCTTATTTCGGCTAGCGTTTCGTTCCAAAAAGTAGAAGTCATGTACGTCTTTTTGAATAAAATTAGAAAAAACTTTTAAAAGCGGGTAGGGTATTTTAAAAGTAGGGTGTTATTAGTAAAAATGCTATGAAAACGATTTTTAATTAAACCGTTTCATGTGTTTAGGTTGGTTTTTTTGATTTTGATGAAAAGTCCGGGTTTGGTATCCCGGACTTTTACTTTTTTAAGCGATTGTAATTTACAATCTTCCTTTTTAAAATAGTTATTAAATACAGCCATTTAATTAACCTTACTCTCCCTTATTCCTGTTTACAGCAGTAGTTGCTTCGTCCAGATTTTGGGTCGAAGGTTTTAACGTAACGGAGAAAGTTTTGTCTTCCGTTTTTCATTTCCGTAACCAATGTAAGAAATGATTACTTCGTGGTTTCCTTCGGGAAGTGTCAAAGAGAAAAACCCGTAGTCATTTGTAGTGGAGCCCAACTTTAGTTCGGGAACATAAACGGAAACTCCCATGAGATGTTTCCCGCTTCCACTTTCCGTAAGATACCCACTAACTATATATTTTTTTTTCAGCTTTATTACGTGTTGGGTGATTGTCTTTAAAAATCAAAAGAGCTCCAATATTTTTGTGAATTCCACTTTTGGGCAGGCATGGAAGTCTACTCATTTTTGCTTGACCTTGATGAAAAAGTGCAAGAAAAAATGAGGTACAGCAAGATCGCTTTTTTCAAGATATGTTCGTTTTTTGATTGATATAATTACTGCTTTTACACATTGATAAAATGATAATACAGCAGTAAATTCTTATGCAAGAAAGTCGTAACCTTTAGAGGAAACGGTTAATGAAAAGATAAATAAAAACAAGTCTAAATTAGACAAGAAATCAAGCTCGTTTTTTTAAGGGTATAACCTTAAAACTTCGGAAAAAGTGGTTAAACAGGTCTATTTTGGTCATTTTTAATACAATTTAACATTTTGTAGGAATTAACTTAATTAACTTAAATCCAGTTTATTAAAATAAAGTATATAAAGTTTTGATTCATATTTTTGCATTTTGAGTAAAATCTGGGATTTTGAGTGATTTCCTTGGTAAATTCTTGAAAAAATATCTTTAAAGTAGATTGGTGATTTTAATTTAAGCCTGAATAATATTGGGAATAAAGTTTTTATAACGGCGTAATATTTTGAATCACTTGTAGGAATTAGGTGTTTCATTTTAGCCTACCCTCTAGTTGGATATTGGTGTTATTTGGGGTGATTGTTAAAAACCCGATTATAAATATGCCTAAAGAGTCTTTTTGAGCGGACGGAATTTGCTATTTTTGGCCATGCAAAACAACGTCCTTATCCTAGACTTCGGTTCTCAGTACACACAACTCATCGCTAGAAGGGTTAGAGAACTCAATATTTACTGTGAAATAAAGCCGTATAACAAGCTTCCAGACGATTTGTCGTCTTATAAAGCTGTAATCTTATCAGGTTCGCCTTTTTCGGTGCGGGCAGATGATGCTCCCCATCCTGATTTGTCGCAAATAAGGGGTAAAAAACCTTTGTTGGCAGTTTGTTATGGTGCGCAATATCTGGCTCACTTCGGTGGAGGTAATGTTGCTCCGTCAAACACAAGAGAATACGGTCGTGCAAATCTGTCTTATATTAAGTCTGATGAAGCTTTTTTTGAAGGTGTTTCAGAAGGGAGCCAAGTGTGGATGAGCCATAGTGATACCATTCAGACACTTCCTGATTACGGAGTGGTTTTGGCAAGTACAAACGATGTTAAACATGCTGCGTATAAAATTGAAAACGAGAGTACTTATGCTATTCAATTTCATCCAGAGGTTTATCACTCTAAAGACGGTAAAAAAATACTGGAAAACTTCCTGGTAAACATTGCAGATGTTGCTCAAACCTGGACGCCAGATGCGTTTGTGGATTTGACGGTTGCGGAGTTGAAACAAAAGATTGGAAATGATAAAGTGGTGTTGGGTCTCTCCGGTGGCGTTGATTCTACGGTTGCAGCTGTGCTTCTTCATAAGGCTATTGGAAAGAACCTCTACTGTATTTTTGTAAATAACGGACTTCTTAGAAAGAACGAATTTCAAGATGTACTGGATCAGTACGAGCATATGGGGCTTAATGTAAAGGGTGTTGATGCTTCGGCACGCTTTTTGGATGCACTTGCGGGAGAAAGTGATCCTGAAAAGAAACGCAAGATTATTGGCAAGATTTTTATAGACGTTTTTGATGATGAGGCCCATCTTGTAAAGGATGTTAAGTGGCTTGCTCAAGGAACGATATATCCAGATGTTATAGAATCCGTTTCTGCAACAGGTGGACCCTCGGCAACAATAAAGAGTCATCATAACGTAGGTGGTTTACCGGATTTTATGAAGTTAAAAGTAGTTGAGCCTTTAAAGATGTTATTTAAGGATGAAGTTCGTCGCGTAGGTAAGAGTATGGCTATAGGTGATGAGCGCTTGGGAAGACACCCATTTCCAGGTCCTGGACTCGCAATTCGTATTTTGGGTGACATTACGCCAGAAAAGGTGTCTATATTACAGGAGGTAGATCATATTTTCATTCAAGGCTTACGTGATTGGGGTCTTTATGATAAGGTTTGGCAGGCCGGAGCAATGCTTTTACCCGTAAATAGTGTAGGGGTAATGGGTGATGAGCGCACTTATGAAAAATGTGTAGCTTTGCGAGCCGTAGAAAGTACGGACGGTATGACTGCTGACTGGGTGAATTTACCTTACGAATTCTTGCAAAAGACATCAAACGATATTATCAACAAAGTGCCAGGTGTAAATAGGGTTGTTTATGATATAAGCTCAAAACCACCGGCAACCATTGAATGGGAATAAATATGAATCAGTTTTTTAAAGTTAGTCTTACACTTTTATTATTTGTTTTTGTAGGGTGTAAATCATCTGCACAGAAGTTTACCACCCACGCTGTTAAGAAGGGTGAAACGCTTGAAAGCATTTCAAAGCAGTATCGGGTAGATGCTCAGACCATTCTTAAATTAAACAAAGAAGTAAGAAGGGGTGATGAGCTGAGGGTGAATACAATATTGGTGATTCCAAAAGATAGTAAAGCCAAGGCGGTTGCAGCAGGATCTACAAGAAATCTTGAAACTTCCACTGAAGCTACAATCGGGAAAAGTAAGGGTAATGAAGAGCAGGAGGAGCCTATTGGTTTTACATCATATCGTGTTAAAAAGAAAGAAACTTTATATAGTATAGCCAAGCGTTTTCATATTACGGAAGAGGATATAAAGAAATACAATCCTGAACTGTATTCTTCTCAGTTGCAGAAAAAAATAACACTTAAAATTCCGAAATACCGAAGGGTAAAACCGGAAGATGAGGTTATTGTTAACGAAGATGATTATGAAACGTATCAAGTCGCTCCAAAGGAAACAAGATGGAGTATAGCTTATAAGTATGGTATTACCGTAGATAGTATGGTGGTTTTAAATCCCGAGCTTTCGGCATCAAATGATTATTTGGCCGTAGGGCAGGAATTAAGATTGCCAAAAATTGCAGGTAGTACAGTTGAGAATCAAGAAACACAATTATATACCTCGTATACGGTTCCTCCAAAAATGAACTTCTTTCAGTTGGAGCAGAAATTTGGGGTGAAATCGGATGAAATTGTTCGCTTGAATCCGGAGATTACAGAAAGAGGCGGACTCAAAGAGGGTATGGTCATTCGTATTCCACAAGCCAAAGCGGAAAGCGGTGAAATCAATACCGATAATTATAACTTTTACGTAGTAAAGCCTAAACAGACAGAATTTTCTCTTACCCGTAAGTTTGGGATTACCTATAAAGAGCTTTTGGCATTGAATCCTGATTTGGCACAAGGGCTGAAAGCGGGTATGATTTTAAAACTGCCAAAAGAACAAGAGGGTAATTTTGAAGTTCGAAATTCATTGGTTTTGGATAAAATCAACCTTTTGGATAGTGTCAATGTGGTCAATAGACCCAAGTTGATGTTTCTTTTGCCTTTTAGGTTGGATAAGTTAGATCTTAGTGATAAAGATCGTGTTGCTACTATTATTGATAAGAGAAACAGCTTAAAATATAGCCTAGGTCTTTATTCGGGGGCTTTGGTCGCTATAGATTCTATTGCGGACCTAGGGGTTTCTGTAGATGTTAAGACTTTTGATAACCAATTAGATCTAGCAAGGACAAAAGAGATTTTACAACAAGAAAACCTTTCGACATATAGTGCTGTTGTAGGACCCCTAGATATGCCATCCCTAAAGGAAACGGCAGTAAGGGCTAATGGTAAGAACGTACCATTGGTTGCGCCCATTCCGGCAAAAAGTGATTTGAGTCTGTCTAATGTGTTCTTCTCCTATACTTCTGATGAGGTGCTTCGTGATCGGATGATTAGCTATGTGCAAGATAAATTGGAAGACCAGCATGTCATAATTATTGCAGATGATAAGAATAAAGCGGTTCAAGGACAATTAATGACGAGTTTTCCGGAATCCGATACCTTAAAGGTGACTCAAGAAGAGAAAAATATTGGAATTGATATTAAGAAGTTAACCGAAATGCTCTCGGAAGAGGGAGATAATTGGGTGTTTGTAGAAACAGACAACTTTAAATTGGTGTCCAGTGTTACTTCTATTTTGAATTCAATGAATACTGAAGATATCAAAGTGCGGATGTTCACGACGAACAAGAACAGTGCTTTTGATAATGAGGTAATCAGTAACGCACATTTGTCCAATCTTCAATTCACTTATCCATCGGTGTACAAAATGGGGTCTAATGATTCATTTTCCAAGCGCTATGAAAAACGATTTGGAAGCACACCGGATAGATATGCTGTAAGAGGTTTTGATATTACGTATGACCTTTTGTTAAAGTTGGCGTATAAGAACAATCTTATTGAAGCTTCAAAGGTGATTGGTGAGACTGAGTACTCAGGTAATAAGTTTGATTATGAAAAGGAAGGCGCTTCAGGTTACTTCAACCAGTCTTCATATATTCTAAAGTTTGAAGACCTTCGTATAAAGGAAGCCGAGTAAATCTGCGATTTAATTTCTTTTTTGAAAAGTCTAGTACTAACTTAGGGCAAACAAACAGAGTTATTAATTCTAAACCCAATTTTAGTATGACATCAAAAGTAACCTACAACGGAGATTTACGGACCACTTGTGAGCATGTGCGCTCTGGGGATACCTTTATTACGGATGCGCCTGTGGACAACAATGGCCTGGGACAAGCTTTTTCCCCAACGGACACTGTGGCTACCGGATTAGGGAGTTGCATGATGACCATGATGGGAATCAAAGCCAAAGGTCTTGATGTAAATTTGAACGGATCTACTGTAGAAATCAAGAAACACATGGCTGCCGGGCCAAGACGAATCTCTAAAATTGAAGCAAAATTAATTTTACCTGCACATGTTTCTGATAAGAACAGGAAGATTTTAGAGCATACGGCTATGACGTGCCCCGTACATTATAGCTTGCATCCAGATATAGAAAAAGTAATTACATTCAATTGGGAGCTTTAAAATACGTTCTTGGGGTAATTTGTCTATGTGTTGTCAGTATAGCTTCTGCACAGAAAGAGGAGGTAATGCTTTGGAATGCGGATACAAAACTGCAATGGTCAGATTTCAAAGGGAGTTATTTTAAGACGGAATGGGCTGCGGCAACAACTGCCAGCGGTATAAGTTACTCGTTTTCGTCTTTTGAAAAGGAAGGTCAGTTGTATTTGGATTTTGTGGTACAGAGCGAGTTTTACCCTAACAAATCTTGGTACAGGCCCGAAATTTGCGATTCGGTAATTTTAAGCCACGAACAATTGCATTTTGATATATCCGAGCTCTATGCCCGAAAATTTCGTGAACAACTTGCTCAAACCCAATTTACAATGGATGCTAAGGCAGAGGTCAGAACTATTTATAAGGCTATTTTGCGAGAACTAATGAATTTCCAAAATAAGTACGATAGGGAAACCAATTTTTCTAGGGATTTACACCAGCAATTGCTTTGGAACAAACAAATTGAAGCGGCACTAAAAGAAGAAAATCCTTCTCAAAACTAAATTGAGAAGGATTTTTTTTGATATGATTCAGTGGTTCTAAAACCTGAAAGAAGCTCCTAATGTTAAGAAGGCAACTCCGTAACCTGCTTCTGCAAAACCAGCTACACTGTCCGTAAAGTACCAGCGCCCACCAACAAAAGCAGTAGCACCTGGTCTACTATCTAAATCATCAAAATCATCACCATTATAAATACGCATGGATAGCATAGCTCCGCCGTAAACATCTAGGTTGTCAACGTTCAGGCCGGTGTAATGATACGCACCACGAGCTCCTATAACCGTATAGGACCAGCTATAATCCACATTATTAAAGTTGTTGTCATAAGTAAATCTTTTATAGCCAAGATAACCTCCAAGGCTAACTACCCCAGGGCCGGGAACATCCCAAATACCTCTTTCGTAACTGGCACTGAATACGGGGCTGGTTGTGGAAGTATTATATCCTCCATAATAACCGCCAAGCCCAATACCGGCATTAATAACGTTGGTGCCTTGTTCAAATTCCTGTGCATTAGCAAACGAAATCGTTAGAAATGTTAGGGCTAGATAAATAATTGTTTTTTTCATTTTCATATAATTGAACTTTAAAAATCTATACTGGTTAAATTAGTTAGCGTTAAAGTGTTGTTCTCATTTGATTGGGTAAATATCTAAATTATTTCAACATTTTGTCGACTTTTTTATATTATTTGATTTTTAAGTTACTTCTGGTCAGCCGGCTTTACTACGATCATGTCGTTTCCCATTTGTACCATTTTAAAGGCGGCCCGTACTTCACTAGTTACATTTTGCCATAGCGCATCTGCTCCGTCTTTGTATTCAGCGGTAATCTTTACACTGTTGTCGCTAAAATTTTTATTGGGATTTTTGACGCCACGAATATCTTTAATTTGATTATAAAGTGCATTTAAATTAGGGTCGTCATAGGTAATAGGCTTAATGCCGATGCTGATTACTCCTTTTTCCTTGTTGGAGCCGAATAAAGAGCCAAGTTCTTTAAAGGTTTCTTTAGTGTTTGAGACGGTACCTTTAACGGCTTCGGCGGTATTTGCGGATGTCTCGTTAATCTCGCCTGAAGCTTGGTTTATTTGATCAACCTCTTTGATCGAGCTTTTTTCTTTGGTGGTCTCAGTTTGTCCCTTGCTTTCTTGCGCCAACAGATGGCTTGTGCTTAAGAAAAAGACAAAAATAAGTGCGAATAGTGTCTTTGTTGTTTTCATTTTTTTGGTTTTAAAGTTTCGTGTTCTGACAGGGACTTTATAGGTGCAGTTCTATGGTGCAATTCGTTTTTAATAAGTAATTCGGCTTTTGAGGTTACTCCCAGGTAATTGTCCCATCCATAGTTAGAATGGATGCTGTTTTTGTATTGATGACCTTGGTTTCAGAAAATAGAATCTCTTTTTTCTCAAAATCGATTTGAAAATCCTCACCACAATGAACGAAATCAGAAACAATCGGAACGGCACAGGCATATTTGTAGTCGGTGCCATCTACCGAAATATTTATGGAGAGGCCTCTTTCTGCATCTTGGGTTGCCTGATCTCCTAAGTCTAAGCCTACAATTATAAAATTATTTCCTATATCGTTCGGTTCTGGCCCTTCATCTTCTGAAATGGGTGTGTTTTCGTCCGTTATGATAACCGTACGTTCGTTACCTGTTAGGTGGGCCAAGCCTGCCTTAAGGTGGCCTACAACTAACGTAGTGCCCACATCGGAAGTTTCATCGCCGGATAATTTTATGGTGCCAAAACCATCGCTTGCTTCTTGATTCTCTTCTGATTCCTCTTCTTGGCTTTCTTCCTCGGTTTCTTCCTCGGTTTCTTCCTCAGTTTCTTCTTCTTCTTCTTCTTCTTCTTCTTCTTCTTGTGTTTCCTCCTCTATTTCTTCAATTTGCTCTTCCTGTTCTTGTTCTTGATCAATAGGGGTGTTGTCCTCAGAACATGAAGTGGTGAAGCATAGAAAAAAGGCAATTAGTATTGCTGATATGATTTTTGATGATTTCATTTTGTAGTGTTCAAGATTGTTAATTGCTAATAATATTCCGTGTCACTTAAAAGGGATAGTAGGTTTCAAGAACTATTTCCAAGTTATGGTTCCGTTTATCGTTAAAACGGCATCCGTTTTTGTGTTGGTAATTTTGGTTTCTATAAATGTGATTTTTTTATTTGTAAAATCTATTTTGAAATCTGAGGAGCAATTGGTGTAGGCCTTATAATTAGCGGGAGTACGGCTGTGTTTATACTCCATGCCGTCTACAGTGATATTCATGGATAATGACCTGCTGGCATTACATATTTTAGATGCTTCTATGTCCAAACCAATAATTATAAAGTTGTTTGGGCGGTCATTGGGTATAGGTCCGTTTTCGTTAATTTTCGTGTGGCGGTCCGTAAGTATTATTGTTTTGCCCTTAACTTTTCGGTTTGAGCGGCCTATAGCTAAATTACCAACCTTTAAAGTGGTGCCCAGGTTTTTGGTTTCCTTGCCGGACAATACTATTTCTCCTAGGATGCTTTGGTCTTTCTTTTTGGATTTTTGGGTGGGTTTGTTACTAATGGGCAACTGTAGGTTTAGGCCTAGTAAAAGTAGGTTAGTGCGGTAGTGGTTAAGGTGTATTCTGGAGGTTTTCATCTGCAGAACATTTTTTGAGGTTAAGTTTGGTCTACGGAGTTAATTGTCTTCAACGCAATTATCAATATAAAACTGCAGTTGTTCTTTTTGTTCTGCATCTAAAAAATCATTGCAAGTGTCTAGAATCCTGGCTACATCAGACTTTATTTCGTTGCAATTGCGGTCTTGCTCGTCCCATTTTTCATCTATTTCTACCAATAAGTTGGCGCAGTCCAGTGCTTTTTGTGTGTCGCTAAGGTCGTCTACAACATCTTTTACAGAGCAATTTACTAGGGTTGCTAAGGCTAAAAGAAAAGCTGATAAATAAAAGAATGATTTTTTCATGGTCTTGGTCGGTTTATAGGTAAGGTTGTTATTGTTCGTTATATTCAAAAGTATAGTCGGTAAACTTGCCGTCGGTTACGGTTATGGAGGTACCGTCTTCAGTTTTTCCTGCAAAACTGAACTCACCGGAAAATTTTTGGTTTTCGAAATCAATTGCGGTAATTTTTAGATATATATTATCTACTTCTTCAAGGTTGGGGTCGTCGTCGTCATCATCATCATCATCATCATCATCATCATCGGTCACTTCAGCTTCGTAATAATTGGCAATCACTCCTTCATGAAGAAAATCTACTAGAGGGGAATCCCATGTTTTTCCAACCTTTAGTGTGGAAAAATCTTCTCCTACGGCCCATAAAACAACAGCTTTTGTATTAACTAGGCCCAAGCTTGTGTCATAACCTGAAATGTACACCATATATATTCCATCAGTTTTCGTAATGGCTGCGGGCATACCGTTGAATTGTTCTGAATATTCGGATGATTGAAATTCTTTTCCGTTAGCTGTAGCGGTCATGGAACCGGTGTATACGGTTTCTTCTTCTTCTTCTTCCTGCTCTTGTTCTTCCTCTAATTTTGAGTCGTCTTCAATTTCCTCAATTTGATCAGCTATATCCTCGGCTAGTTCATTCGCGGGGTGACTGTCGCATCCCGTAAGGAACATCAGGGGAATAAGGATAAGGATAGCAAAAATTGTGAAAGAGTAATTTTGTTTGGTCATAGCTATTGGTTGCTTGGTTTGGTACAATGAAAGTAAGCAGAAGCGGTTTACCTCACCATGGGTATTTATTAACCGTGATGATGGGTGAGGTATGTGTAGGTTTTTTAGGTATAATCGTAATCTGGCCTCATTTATATGTAGAAACCTCAAAAAGAACAATTTATCACAATATTTCCTCAGCCTGTGTAGTGCTCACTTCTGCTAAACTGTTAAATTTGGAGTTCATATACATATGTGTCTATGCCTTACAATAGAATAAAACTACTCACCTTATTGCTTTTGCTGTCAGTATATGGTTTAAGTGCACAGCGCGCTAAAATAGATAGTTTAAATTATCTTCTAAAAAAGGCCCCGAAACAAGATTCCGTTAGGTTGAATATTTTAAATGAATTGGCCTATACCTATTATTCTATTGATCCTAGGCAGGGTGTGGAACTATCTAAAAATGCCGTAAAACTTGGTTTTAAGTTAAAAAATAATAAAGCTGTTGCTACTAGTTATGCATATCAGGGTCATAACTACAGCGCATTAGGGGAGGATTCACTGGCTTTGGATGCGTACGATAAGGCAATGAAGATAAGAGAGGAAAATAATGATCAAATAGGCGCCGCGAGACTAATATATAATAAGGGGTTGGTCTACTTTAATGAATCTGACTATGCCCGTGCCAACGATAATAACCGAAAAGCCTACAAGGTCTTTGAGCAGGCTAAGGATAGCTTTTTAATGGCTAAAATGTTGAATAGTATTGGTATTAACCATATGTATCTTTCGCAATATCCAGAAGCTATTAAGAGTTACTTGGATGCCAAGCGTATTTATGAGGATATTGACTTGATAAACGACAAGCAATATGCGTCAATTTTAAGTAATATAGGACTTTTGTATGCCAGATTGGAGAAATTTGACCAGTCGGAAGATTATCAGAAACAAGCGCTTTCGTTTTTTAAGAAGAATGATTTTCAAGAAGGTGTAGCAAATGCCCTTACAAATCTTGGTAGGGTTTACAATGAAACGGGAAAATCCAATAAAGCCATAGAGAGTTATAAGGAGGCTTATGACATAATGGAGCGGAATAGCAATGAAAGGGGAATGGCCAGTGCTTTGACCAACACGGGAATCGCTTATACGGAAATGGGGCAATATGAGGAGGCTATAGCTTATTTTAAGCAGACCCAAAGGATTTATGAAAAGTTAAAGAATGCCAATAATCTGGCTATAGTGCACCAACATTTAGGCGATTGTTACGCTTTGGGAAAGCAGAAAAACCTAAAGCTTGCCGAAAAGAATTATCAAACTTCGTTTCAATATGCCAAGGAAGCGGGGAGTATAAATCTACAGTTTAATGCACTTGATCAACTAGCGGTTTTGCAAAATGAAATGGGTAATTATAAGAATGCCTATAAAAATAAAACAGATGCTGTGGTTCTACGCGATAGTTTTGCTTCCGTTGAGAAAAAAGAGGAAATAGCACTTCTTGAGGCCGATTACGAGTATGAAAAAGAAAAATCAGCCCTATTGGCTGCCCATGAAAAGGAGCAAGCCATTTCTAATGCAGAAATGGAACGTCAAAAACTAATGATAACGGGTTTGTCCATGGGGGCGCTTTTGATTGTGGTTTTTTCGGCTATTGCCTTTCAATTGTATAAAAAAAGAGAACGGATATTGTCCGAAAAGAAAATTTCCGAATTTAAGACCAAAGTGGCAGAAACTGAACTAAAGGCATTGCGGTCACAAATGAACCCCCACTTTATTTTTAATGCCATGAACTCCATTAGTGACTATATGGCTAAGAACGATTTGGAAACTGCCAATACTTTTTTAGTGAAATTTTCCAAGTTGATTAGGGCTATTTTAGAAAGTTCGGAGAAAAAATGGATCTCGTTAGAGGAGGACTTGGAAATCACAGGGCTTTATATGCAAATTGAAGCACTGCGTTTAAAGAACAAATTTGTGCACTCTTTTAGTATTGATGAAAAAGTTGATGTAGAAAATACCATGGTGCCACCATTAATACTACAGCCGTTTATTGAAAATAGTATATGGCATGGTATATCACCAAAAGAAACCCTTGGGCATATAGATGTTTCGGTGAAAATTGAAAATCAGTTTTTGGTCTGTAGAGTAGATGATGATGGGGTAGGGCGAAAAAAAAATGGTGCAGCTCAAAAGGGAAAAACTTCAATGGGACTCAAAATTACCAGAAACAGGCTTGATATTATTAATCAGTTGAAAAAGGAAAACGGAAGCATTCAAATGTTCGATAAGAATGAAGGACTTCGCGTTGAACTGAAATTACCTTTGGAACTTCAATTTTAATGAGTGTATGTTAAATGCAATTATTGTAGACGATGAAAAACACTGTCAGGATAGATTACTGCTCCTATTGAATGCTTTTGATACTGTTCTGGTGCTTAATGTGGCATCTTCATATGAAGAAGGTCTAGCTGCTATAAAAAAATATAGCCCTCACGTGGTTTTTTTGGATGTGCAGTTGCATGATAGAACAGGGTTTGAACTGCTTCAAGCAGTGCCGGATATTAATTTTGAGGTTATTTTTACCACGGGTTATGATACGTATGCACTGGAAGCTTTTAAGTTTTCGGCCTTAGATTATTTGTTGAAACCCATTGCTGAAGAGGATTTGCATACGGCATTGGAGAAGCTGACAAAGAAAGTTTCCCTACAGGAAATATCAAAAAAAATGGAGGTCCTGTTCCATAATCTAGAAGGGCAAAAGGCCAGTGATTTTCAGAAAATAGCGGTTCCCACGGTCGATGGACTTTCCATGATTGCCATATATGATATTGTAAGGTGTCAGTCAGACGTTAATTACACCCACCTTTATTTAAAAGGTGATAGAAAACTTACGGTAGCAAAAACATTAAAATATTTTGAAGCTCTTTTGGAGAAACACCATTTTTATAGAGCACATCAATCGCATTTAATAAATCTTACCTGCGTAGATAAATATGTGAAGGGGAAAGGTGGGTACGCACTCATGAACGATGGTTCACATATAGAAGTAGCCGTGCGCAGAAAAGAAGACTTCCTAAAAAAATTAATGGGATAAAAAAACCTCCCCTAAGGGAGGCTTATAATTTTATACATCGCAAATGGTAATCCCCTCTTTTAGGGCTGCAATTTGGTCATCCCATGTGGGTATGAATTCTTGTGCCACGTAGCCTTTGTAACCCGTTGCTAGAATTGCTTTCATTATAGCAGGGTAAAAAAGTTCTTGCGTATCGTTTATTTCATTTCTGCCAGGGTTTCCTCCTGTATGGTAATGGCCAAAATATTGGTGGTAATCCTGAATGTTACGGATAATGTCACCTTCCATAATTTGCATATGGTAAATGTCATAAAGCAATTTAAAATTCTCGGAACCTATGGCTTTGCAAAGTTCAACGCCCCATGCGCTGGTATCACACATGTAATCCGGGTGGTTTACTTTGGAGTTTAGGAGTTCCATTTGAAGAACAACACCGTGTTTCTCTGCAATAGGCATTAGCTTTTTAAGGCCTTCGGCGCAGTTTTTTAATCCTTCGGCATCGTCCATTCCGTTTCGGTTTCCACTAAAACAGATGAGATTGGTATAGCCCGCTTCTGCAACTTTTGGAATGTGTTGTGAATAGTCGGCTATTAATTCTTCATGTAGAGAAAGGTCATTGAAGCCTTTTTCTATCCCAAAACCGGCACCCCAGCACATAGAGGCATGAATACCATATTTTTTCATCAAAGGCCAATCTTCGGGACCGGTAAGGTCCATGGCCTTAATACCTAGTTCGTTTAGGCTTTTTAAGAAATCTTCCATGGGAATATCCTTATAACACCAGCGGCAAACACTATGATGAATATTTTCCTTTAATTTTACGCTTTCTGTATTAGAAGGTGCCATGGCATTCGTAGTTTTGCAGGCCACCATACCAACCGATGCAGCGGCAGATGTACCAATAAATTTTCTTCGTTTCATAATTTTGGCTATTAGGCGAAAATAAAGATAAAATTTTTAGATTTAAAAATGAATATGGCACCAGATAAAGAAAAATTGATTGAATTGGCACATTATAAGATGCCTTTCGGAAAATTTAAGGGACGATATTTGGTGAACCTTCCTGAACCATATCTTGTTTGGTATCAACAGAAAGGGTTTCCTGACGGAAAATTAGGAATTCTACTTAAATCCATGTTAGAAATTAAGATTAATGGACTAGAGCCGTTAATTCGTAAGATTCAAAAAGATTTTCCCAGGTAATACCTATGATTTCACTAGGCAATTTATATCTTTGTGCCCCGTAACAAAGAACACCAATATGTCGCAGACAAAGTATATTTTCGTTACGGGAGGTGTTACTTCTTCTCTAGGGAAAGGTATTATAGCCGCATCGCTCGCCAAATTGCTACAGGCACGTGGCTATAAGACAACGATTCAAAAATTAGACCCGTATATCAACGTAGATCCAGGTACGTTAAACCCTTATGAGCATGGCGAATGCTATGTGACAGATGATGGGGCCGAGACCGATTTGGACCTTGGGCATTATGAGCGTTTCTTAAATGTTCGTACCTCTCAGGCCAATAACGTAACTACCGGGCGTATTTACCAAAGTGTAATTGACAAAGAACGCCGTGGAGAGTTTTTGGGAAAGACCGTGCAAGTTGTCCCACATATTACCAATGAAATTAAGCGACGTGTTCAACTGTTGGGGAAGAGCGGTGAATATGATATAGTAATTACCGAAATAGGGGGTACTGTAGGTGATATTGAATCCTTACCTTATATAGAATCTGTTAGACAGTTGCTTTGGGAGCTTGGAGATAATAATGGTATCGTTATTCATTTAACATTGGTGCCTTATCTTTCTGCTGCGGGCGAATTGAAAACAAAACCAACACAGCATTCCGTTAAAACGTTGATGGAGAGTGGTATAAAGGCTGATGTGCTGGTTTGTAGAACAGAACATGAAATATCTGACGAGATAAAAGAAAAATTAGCGCTTTTTTGTAATGTGAAACGAGAAGCGGTTATACAATCTATTGATGCTTCTACCATTTATGACGTTCCGTTATTAATGCAAGAAGAAGGTTTGGATACAGTGGTACTTAAAAAATTGGCTTTGGCCGATACTGTAAAACCTGATTTGGACCAATGGAAAGATTTTCTGGATCAACATAAGAATCCTCAGAATGAGATAAACATTGGCTTAATTGGTAAGTATGTTGAGCTTCAAGATTCTTATAAATCTATTTTAGAGGCTTTCATCCATGCAGGAGCCGTCAATGAGGTTCGTGTAAATATTAAGTCTATTCACTCAGAACATTTACTGGGCAAAAGTCTAGAGAAAAAACTTAGTGATTTAGACGGTATACTCGTTGCTCCTGGTTTTGGTGAAAGGGGTATTGAAGGAAAAATACAGGCCGTACAATACGCACGTGAAAACAATATTCCGTTCTTGGGTATTTGTTTGGGCATGCAAATGGCGGTAATTGAATATGCTCGGAACGTACTGGGGCTTGCTGACGCCAATTCAACCGAAATGGACGAAAAAACGCCTTACCCGGTCATCAACCTTATGGAAGAGCAAAAAACTATAACGAACAAAGGAGGTACTATGCGTTTAGGTGCTTGGGACTGTGAGTTGTTGGAAGGTAGTTTGGTAAAGGGCGTTTATAAAGGAGCCGAAAATATTTCAGAAAGACACCGTCACCGTTACGAGTTTAATAGTGATTTTAAAGATCAACTTGAAGAACAAGGCTTAAAAGCAACGGGAATAAATAAAGAAACGGGTCTGGTAGAAATTGTTGAGATACCGGAGCATCCTTGGTTTATAGGAGTGCAATATCACCCAGAATACAAAAGTACGGTGGTTAGTCCGCATCCTTTATTTATAGGCTTTGTAAAAGCGGCATTAAAACATAAAAAGCAATAAACTAATGCCATTCTGGCATAATCTGGTCAATTGGACATATATTTGCTAATTGACTGAATCAAACCCTTGTACATGACCGATTTAATTAATTGAACGATCGGTCTACTAACAATTATCTAGATGGAAGAAAAGAAAGTAGATATAAATTCCATAATTGGCTTTGTGCTGATTTTCGGAATATTGATATTTATGTTTTATCAGAATAGGCCTACTCCAGAAGAGTTAGCAGCTGAAAAGGCACAACAAGAGCAGGTTGCAAATGAGGAAAGTAATGAAGCCTTGCCGTCTGAAAATGTAGCGCAGACTCCGGAAATTAATCTTCAGGATTCTACAGCTGTTGCCAACTACCAAGGTAAAATAGGTGCTTTTGGATATACACAGCCCTCTGACAAGATTACCAAATTAGAGAATAAACTACTTTCTTTAGATATAAGTAATAAGGGTGGGCAAATTGTAGAGGCACGTATGAAGCAATTCCATACCTATGATTCTATACCTGTGTATCTTGTTCATGAAGGTAATGCTTCTTTTGGTTTGAATTTTACCACATCGGATAATAGAGTGTTGAACACCAAAGACCTTTATTTTGAGCCATCGGTAACTGAGAGTAATGGTAATACGGTACTTTCAATGAAGGCCAAAGCAGGTCCGAATAAATTTTTGGAGTACCGTTATGAAATGAGAGAAGATGATTATCTCGTAGACTTTACCATCCGTTCTCAGGGTCTTAATGGTATAATAGATGGTACAAGACCAATAGATTTAGAATGGAGTTTAAAAGGTATTCGCCATAATAAAAGTGTAGAATACGAGAATAAGTATACTGAGCTTACCTATAATCATGAAGATGGTAAAATAAGCTATCTGTCTCTTACCAGTGATGATGAGGAAGAGGAAGAAGATGTAAAATGGTTATCCTACCGCCAGCACTTTTTTAGCTCTATCCTAGCAAACAAAAATAATTTTAAGAATGCGACACTTACTTCCAAAAATTTAGTGGAAGAGGAAAGTAAGGAAACAAAATTCACCAAATTGTTTGGTGCTTCAGCGCCTTTGGAACTTACAGGTGGTGAATTGGCTCAAAATATGCATTGGTATTATGGCCCTACTGATGTTGAGGTGTTGAATCAGTATGAAGAGTTGGGATTGGATGATTCCATTCCTTTTGGATGGGGCATTTTTGGTTGGTTGAACCGTTATTTCTTTACTCCTTTCTATTCCTTTTTAAGTTCGTTCTTACCGTTTGGTGTAGCAATTATTGTTATGACTATTTTGGTTAGGTTGGCAATGTCTCCTGTAACGTATAAGTCGTATTTATCTCAGGCAAAAATGAAGGTTTTAAAACCTGAATTGGCAGAGCTGGGCGAGAAGTACAAAGACAATGCGATGAAGAAGCAACAAGAAACCATGAAGCTTTATGGTAAGGCCGGTGTCAGCCCTATGAGCGGTTGTGTACCTGCATTATTGCAAATGCCGATTTTCTATGCGTTGTTTATGTTTTTCCCAACCTCGTTCGCGTTACGTCAAAAAGCATTTTTATGGGCAGATGACTTATCGTCTTATGATGTGGTTGCCAATTTACCTTTTGAGATTCCTTTCTACGGAGATCACGTAAGTTTGTTTCCTATTTTAGCTTCTGTAGCTATTTTCTTTTATATGACTATGACTACAGGGCAGAACATGCCACAACAACCTGGTATGCCCAACATGAAATTCATCATGTACTTAATGCCCTTAATGATGTTGTTCTTTTTTAACAACTACGCAAGTGGATTGAGTTTGTATTATTTTGTATCCAACTTAATTACTATTGGTATCATGTTGGTGATAAAGAACTTTATTTTGGACGATGATAAAATACACGCCCAAATACAGGAGAATAAGAAAAAGCCTAAGAAAGAGAATAAGTTTCAGAAGAAAATGCGCGAAATGATGGAGCAGGCCGAGGAACAGAAAAAGACAGGCAGAAAGTAATTAGAAAGAATCTCTTAGATTTTATTAATACGAAAAAACCCTGACATCTCTGTCGGGGTTTTTAGCATTTAGTTAGTTTGGTTTGATAAGATTTGGGATTGTAAAGATGCAGCTTAACCAAGCTTTAAAAAAAAGAGAGTTGTCAAGAGCTCTTTTTTGTATGCTAACCCAGGTGATAATGATGTGTGTATTTTAGATGTAAGGTATGTAAGGTATGTAAGGAAGTCTTGACCAAGTTTTCGTATTTTTGTATGCAATAATTAGAATAATGAAAAAAGTAGTTGTAGGCCTCTCAGGAGGAGTGGATTCAAGCGTAACCGCGTATCTTTTAAAAGAACAAGGATATGAGGTAATTGGCTTGTTTATGAAGAATTGGCATGATGATTCGGTTACTATTTCAGAAGAATGCCCATGGTTGGAAGATAGCAATGATGCATTAATTGTGGCCGAAAAACTAGGTATTCCATTTCAGACCGTAGATTTAAGCGTTCAATACAAAGAGCGTATTGTAGATTATATGTTCGCTGAATATGAAAAAGGGCGTACGCCAAATCCGGACGTACTTTGTAATCGTGAGATCAAGTTTGATGTCTTTATGGATATAGCCCTGCAATTGGGAGCGGATTATGTAGCTACAGGACATTATTGTCGAAAAGGGACTATCAAGAATGATGACGGCACGGAAACCTATCAGCTTTTGGCAGGTGTGGATGGCAACAAAGACCAATCCTATTTTCTTTGTCAGCTTTCACAGGAACAATTATCAAAAACTCTATTTCCTATAGGTCATTTAAATAAGCCTGAAGTGCGCCAAATTGCTGCGGATAATAGTTTGATTACCGCTGATAAAAAAGACTCTCAAGGGCTTTGCTTTATTGGAAAAGTGCGTTTACCTGAGTTTCTTCAGCAAAAATTAAAACCTAAAAAGGGAGTTATTGTTGAGGTGTCTTCTGATGTTTCTCAATATCAAAGAGAATTGCCTCAATTTGAGAGCAAACAAGAAGAGTTATCTTTTTATTCAGAGAAGCCTGTATATAAAGTTGAAGATGGAAAAGTTGTGGGTGACCACCAAGGAGCGCATTATTTTACAAAAGGACAACGAAAAGGGCTGGATGTAGGAGGAACAAAGGAACCTTTGTTCGTTATTGAAACTGATGTAAATGAGAATGTGATATACACGGGTCAAGGTAAAATGCATCCAGGTTTATACCGTAGAACACTGTTTATTACGGACGAGGAATTACATTGGGTACGGACGGACTTAGCTTTAAAAGAAGATGAAACTTTGGAGGTAATGGCGCGTATTAGATATCGCCAACCTTTGGAAAAAGCTACTTTGTATAAAGTTGAAGGAGGTTTGTATGTTGATTTTCAAGAAAAACAATCAGCTATTATGGAAGGCCAGTTTGCGGCTTGGTACATAGGTGACGAGCTTATTGGCTCCGGTGTAATTTCATAGTAGGAAGGCTATCAATATAAGAATTGCATGCAAAATAGAATAACAGAACTCTTTGGAATAAAATACCCAATTATACAAGCGGGTATGATATGGACCAGTGGCTGGCGTCTGGCTTCCGCCGTATCCAATGCAGGAGGTTTGGGGCTAATAGGTGCCGGTAGTATGTATCCGCAGGTTTTGCGCGAGCATATTCAAAAGTGTCAACAGGCCACGGATAAACCTTTTGGAGTAAACGTTCCTATGCTTTATCCAGATTTGGACAAGCTCATGGAAATCATTGTTGACCTTGGGGTTAAAATTGTGTTTACCTCCGCTGGAAACCCAAAAACATGGACTTCTTATTTGCAAGAAAAAGGGATTACCGTAGTTCACGTGGTCAGTAGTTTAAAGTTTGCTTTAAAATCCCAGGAGGCTGGAGTAGATGCTATTGTAGCCGAAGGTTTTGAAGCTGGAGGTCATAACGGAAGAGACGAAACCACTACACTAACGCTTATTCCCGCAGTTAAAGAGAAAATAGACATTCCCATAATTGCCGCAGGCGGAATTGCCACAGGTGCAGCAATGCTCGCTACAATGATTTTAGGTGCTGATGGGGTACAGGTAGGTAGCCTTTTTGTGGCAAGTGAAGAAGCATCATCTCATCCATTATTTAAACAGAAAGTAGTAGAAGCAGGTGAGGGCGATACTCATCTTACTCTAAAAGAATTGGCGCCAGTTCGGCTCATAAAGAACAAATTTTATAATGATGTGCAACGGGCGTATGCCAATGGAGCCACTAAAGAAGATTTGATTTCCCTGCTTGGAAGAGCACGTGCTAAAAGAGGGATTTTTGAAGGTGATATGGAGGAAGGCGAATTGGAAATAGGTCAAGTAGCTTCGCTTATTAAGAGCATAAAACCAGCTGCAACTATTGTAAATGATATGATGACTGAATTTGAGCAGGCTAAAAAGGCTGTAGCTTCCTTATAACATATAGGGATTCATAAAAATAAAAATCCCTCCAGATTGGAGGGATTTTTTTGTTGGGACTCTATTTAACCTTCTTTGAGGTTGGCTAGATACTCTATTAAGTTTCGCAGTTCTCTTTTGGATATTAAACGACCCATTGGTGGCATGGCAGATGGCATATTTTCTCGTTTTTCTATTCTTGAAATATGAATGTCCAAAGGTTCTGCTTCACCGGTTTTCAGGGTTAGCTCCTCATCGGTTTCGGCTTCTAGTATACCGCTTACTTTAGAACCGTCTTTTAAAGTAAGGGTAACGCTTCCGTAACCAGGTGCCAAACGAGCTCCAGGCTCAATAAGTGCCTCTAGAATCTGTTCACGGCTTAAAATGTTTCCTATGTTTTCCAATGAAGGACCAACGTCTCCTCCAGCACTGCCTATGGCATGGCAACGGGTACACTGAGCGGTTGGGTTTTTATTGAATACATTCCGACCATCTCTATAATTCCCGCCTACTAAGGTTTCTTTAAAAGCCTCTACTGAGTTTCCGTTTTCTTTAAGTGGTTTAAGTTGTGCTATTAAATCTTCATTTTCCGTGGATTCTACAGCTTCGATTAAATCTAGTATAACACTTTGATTCAAGCGGTCTGCAGTAGCTTGCTTAATTAAACTTCCCAGTAACTCTCCACTTTTTTCAATTGGTAATTCACCTAAAACACTCAATAATTGTTGTTGCTCGCGTACTGAACCATTTTTGAAAATGGGGTTTACAATGTTAGGTAGATTTTCTTTTGAAATATCCATTTTGGGCATTAGGCTGATAGCTGTGGTACGAACATTTTTATCGTCATCTTTCATACCATACTGCATGGCCGTTTCAATCTTATTAAAATTAAGCGTCCCCAGGGCTTTCAACATTTCAGAACGGACTTTAGCCGACTTATGTTTTTTCATAACAGCAAAAAGCGCATCATTATGAGAGTCTATTCCTAAATTGGCCAGTGTGTTAGAAATACCAATAAGGATATCCGTATCCGTGTCTTCAATGAAACTTGGAATATCTTTTTCTATTTTCTGCTTAACTATATTCGGGTCTCTTTTAATTTCTCCTCTAAAACGGCCATCAACACGGTCAAGTACGGAAGGTTCTGCCCAAGTACCAATAGTGGCAAGAGCTTCGCCGCGTAGCACGTTAGACCTATTTTTGTCCTTGGCGAATGCAATAAGGTTTTCCAATTCTTTATCTCCACCAACGCGTAACGCTGCATTTATAGCACGACGAAGTAATGGCTCTGAGTTAAATTTTTCTACCGTAAGCATATTGGCCAATGCAGGTAAAGCGGCTTCAATAGACCAATCATCATTAATGGCTCTTGCGGCTTCCGTAACAATATATTCATCCTCATCATTTAAGAATTCGGCAACGGCAGGGTCTTGAAGTCTGCGTAAAACCAGCACCGCGGCAATTCTAAGACTTCGGTTTGGGTTATGGGCCAAAGTAGTTATGGATTCGGTATTGCCAATTCGAGACAGGGCCAATACAGCAGCATGTCTTAAATAAACATCTTCATCATTATTCGCTACAATCATGTCCAATAAGGGCTGAACGGCAGCTTCGGTCTTAAATCTACCCAATGCTTGGGCAGCAAAAAACTTAACTCTTGCATTGTCATGTTTTAAAAGCGGAATCAATTTTGAACCTGCTTCGGTATATTTTACATCGCCTAAAATCTTAGCGGCCTGAGCAATTATTTCAGGGTCACTATCAGCTAAAAGGGAAACAAGAGGTTCTGCTTCGGAAGCATCTTTATCAGCAATTTGACCTATTCCCCAAATGGCATGGATACGTGCAAACTGATTTTTATTATCTGCAGATACTTCTTTTAAGGCCTTATACCCTTTGGAACCATTTTTAACCAGCTGAAATTGTGCTTTTTTTCTAATTCGCATGTCGCCATAGGAAAGTAATTTTACCAATTCCTCTGTGGACTGTTCATTATAGTCCAAAGTCATTAGGCGTTTTGTTTCCTGACGCTCTTTTTCAAGGTCGTTTTTAGAATCGCTGACATCTAACTTCCAAACACGACCATAATTCTTTGTTCCCCAACCCGTAATCCAATCTGCAAGGTACATGGCTCCATCAGGACCAAATTGAATACCCGTAGGGAGTACACCGCTTAAGATACTGGTGTCGGTTTTTAAATCGAAAGAGGCCCCTTTGGGAGTAAGGTCAAAAGACCAGATATTGGAACGGTCAGGGTTACCCACAAATTCCACTAAAAAGAATTTATTCAGCCAATCTTTACCCAAAGCAGTACCTGGGTTATAGGTCATACCCGTTGGTCCGTTATGGAAATTTTTAATAGGAGGAACAATATAGGCAGCCTGGCCCTCCCAACGTGGAGTGAACAATTTTTCATCCATCCAAACTTTGTAGCCATTGTTCTTAGGGTCTGTGTATTTACCGTACTGCCAGTTGGAACGCCATCCAGAATCCGAACCTTCTACCAAGTGTACGAGTCTTTCACTTTCGCCGGCATGGTCACCATCGTTATCGGAAGAAATAATATTTCCGTAGGCATCAAAAACAAATTCATGGGTGTTACGTAAACCTCTGGCAAATACTTCAAAATTGCTTCCATCCGGATTGGAGCGCACAATAACACCCTGATTAGGATATTTTAGTTTCTGACCGTCCACAGTTGTAAGGTTAGCGCCAATGTCTCCAATTCCCCAATATATTTTACCATCTGGGCCTTCAATAGCACCGGACATTCCGTGGGCGGCAAAACCAATATGCACGGCAAAACCATGGGCTAGAGATGTTTTTTCGTCCAGAATTAAATCATCGTTAGTATCGGTCATTCGCCACATATCTGGGCCTACGCCAACAAACACATCGTTCTCGCGCACTAGAAGTGCACCGGCAACATCTGTGATTTCATCATTAAAATCTTCTAGAATTCGGGTAGATTTATCTGCAATACCATTGTTATTGCTGTCTTCTAGCATCCAAATTTCATCTTTTTCTACGGTAAGGTCTTTCCAGTCATGACTACCATCCTCGTTAAGGTCTGGGAACCATTCGTTTTCTTCACTCTTTTCAGGAGCAAAGGTTTCATGCAAAAATTTCCGACGGTCTTCAACGGATTGTAATGAGATGGACGGGGTCATCCAATCTTGATGTCCGCGGATATCAAATTCCGAATTTTTTTGGCGATTGGTACGCGTTAAATAGACTCTACCTTTGTCATCTATTTGCATAGCAATAGGGTCGGGAGCCAAAGAATCCGAAGCCCAGAGCGTTAATTCCAGTCCGTCTGCAATTTTAGGACTGATGCCTTCGCGTATTTCTTTTGCCCTGCTGACTTCCGTGAGTGAGTCTTCAGTGATAACCAAAGGGGTTTCCTTTGGTTTTTTAGGCTTTGATTCGCAAGAGAGTAAAAGGGAGAAAACTAGTGAGAATGTTAAAAATTGGGTGAGTTTGGTGTTGATTGTCATTGTTGTTATGTATTCATTGGTATAGAGCCGATAAAAATAGGGAATAATGAATACAGGATGGCAATGCTTACTAATCTTTTTGTTGAGCTGCAATAGCTCTGACAATCATCATAGCCTTTTCTTCCTCTTCTTTTTGAACGTGAACCTCGAGTGCGCCATCAATATTTGCTGCAAAACCCGCTAAGCGAGCGGATTCAGACTCATCTTTCATAATTGCGACGATGCCAACTTCAAGTAGTTTTTCTTCAATTCGTTGAGCGGTAAAACGATTTCCGGAGTATATTTTTGTGTAGTTAGATTCCATAGTGTGAGTTTTTATAACAATATAAATTTAGGGTGTTATTTAAAATTCAAGAACCTTAAAACATTAATTATTGATGAAATAAATATTAGGCTCTTAATCTAATCTTCCGAAAACGTAAGGACACTTTTAGTTACTAATAATTGACCTATATGCCGTTGACTATGTTCGGCGGCATGGAAGAGAAGACCTAATGTTGTGGATGGCAGTTTTTTTCGGCCCACGGTTCTAGTTCCTTTCAAGGTAGCTTCATTAAGTGTATTGAAAAACGATAATGCTTCTTCAACTTTATTTTGGAATGCTGCAACTAAATCATCAACGTTGATTGTAGTGTTAGGTTTACCTTCTTCGGAAAGGTATGCAAATTGCGCTTGGGATAATGTTTCTGATTTAGCATAGGTCATCATACGATCCAGAACACCAGTAATATGTTGCAAATGGAAACCAACGGAAGCTCGGCCAGCAATTTGCGTCCATAATTGGTCTTTGGGAAAATCAGCCAGGTAACGTTCTACTTCTTCTGAAGATTGTAGTAGCGCATGTGCTGCTGGTTGCAATAGTAAAGGAACGTTAGGGAGAGGGCCGCGGAGCCAAACTTCGGGTTTTGTATTTTTCATGCTGTTTAATTAAGGTTTAATGGCTGTGCTCGTAATGTTTTTTCAAAACATCTTCTCCAAAATCATTGGTTAAATCACGTACTACAGTATGTACGTGGTTGGCATTATCTTGAGTATTATCATACTCAATTAAAAGTGTGGGTCCTTGGATGTGGTAATAATGGCCTTTTCCGGGTTCTATGCTTCCTGCCCAAGCAAAGGAGAGCTTGTTGATATCCGCATGCTCTATTTTGGTTCTGAATATTTTTGAGAATTCAGCTTCGTAGTTATTTAAATAGAGGTTTAGTAGTTTCTGAAAAATAACTTTTTGTTCTTGGGATAAGGCGGAAAATGGAACTCCTTTGGGTTCTAAATTGATGGCAGTTTTGTTATTTCGGGAGAATATTTCGTAAGGGGCCTCCTCAGTGAATAGGGCTTGGGATAATTGTTCTTTTGAAAGTGAATTGAGTAGTTCAAAACCTATTTCGGTCTCTTTTTTTAATACTTGTTTTCCTTTTGACTTTCCGCTGGGCACAACGCCAGGATTGGAGCCCATAAAGGTTGGTGTGCCGGATAGAATGGTTTCTTTGGAAGCAACAAAGTTTAATGATACATGATGACCTTCAAAGCGCCAACCCCAAAATTCATCTTTGTCCGGTTTTCCATAAATAGTAAAATGGTAGTTTAAGGCATCTCGCATAGGAGTACCATCGGGCATTTTCTTTTTATTCTGTCCTAAAACCATCAGCACGTTTTCTAGCGCCATGATTTCCGATGTTTTTTTAAATCCCTCTTCGCTTAATGAAGCTTTTAGTAAATGGATTGCTGCCTCCTTTTGAATTGGGTTAAAATCATTAAAAGTGGGCCCTTTACGGGCTATAGGCACATAATTAAAATTATAACGTTCATCATCATTGATTTTAAATTGGGCTTTTTCTAGAAGTTCATGGTCCAAAGTACTTAGGAAATCTTGGGCCAATTCATGCAATTCTTGCGCTTGCCCCATTGTCAACATGAAGAAATTAATGATGGAGAAAAATATATTTTTTAGTCTCATGAGAAAAGTTTGGCGGTCTAATGTTCTGGCAATTCATAAATGTAGTTAACTAAAATTAGTTCTAACGAGGGGTTAGACCTAAAATTTAAGTACTAGCGCAAATGGTATCTAGGAGGTGTTATATAAGATTCGGAAATTTAATAAACACTATAGCTAAGGTGACTTAGAGTAGGTTTGCGCAGAAGGTCTAGCTCTTCTGAATATCCAGATTTTTTAAAGTTGCGCAGGATGGATTCAAAATTACTGCCGTTGGTAATTAATTTTAATTGATAGTTCTCACATTTAATTATAATCTGCGTTTCAGATATTTTATACTCTGAAGGGAAGACTTTGACAAAACGAGATATACGGCTAGGCATGCCCAACTTCATTAAAATATGCATGGGAGACAAATAAAAAGTATCTATAGTTTCTTTGCCACGAACAAGGTTAATAGATTCTATCTCATCTTTTAAAACGGGAATGATACTTTCATGATTATCAAAGTTGCCAACCACCATTATCCCCTTTGGCAATATTTCTAAATTACATTTGGTCTGACTTAAAAGTAAATCTGTTTTGTAGTCCTTGTTCTTAAAGTCTACAAGTCTAAATTTGAACTTTTTTTTGGGTTTAAGAAATTTAAAAAAAGACGTGGACAATTTCGCAGTTGAAGAAGACGTACTTTTCATTTCTGTTCAGCAGGTTTGGTTGGTTTGTTAGATAATAAGGGGCGGTATTCTACATACCTTGGGGGACTGCAATCTACAGAATTATGACGATATTTTTGAACGCTTAAACGACTGTTGAGCTATAAGTTGAGGTTATAAAAACAACACTTTATCGATGAAGACTCGGAATATTTAGGGTTGCGAATACCTTAATACTCCAATTATAAGTTATCAACAAAATCATTGGTGATAACTTATTGAAAACTTTTTTAAATTTTATGGGTGATAAATGTTTATTGTGATTATAGAAGCCCTCTTGCTTTGATTTCTAGGTACTTGTTGATTGTGTTCATAGTGAGATTTTCTGGCTTCGTCAGGATGGTCTGTATGCCATACTTCTGCAATTCTTTTTGCATTAAGCGCTTTTCTAAAGTAAATTTTTCGGCGATTGTCTTGTGGTAAATGGTTTGTAAGTCTTCGGCGTCTTTAGAAATTAAAGCTTCTAGTTCCGTGTTTTCAAAGAAGATAACCACAAGCACATGTTTTTTGGAAATAGCACTCAAAAACGGAAGCTGCCTCTTTAAAGCTGAAATATGCTCAAAATTAGTGTAGAGCAGTAGTAGACTTCTCTGATTTACCTTACGTTTAATATGGGCATAAAGCATCCCGAAATCGGCATCGGTAAACTCGGTATTGATGGTGTACAGCTTTTCTAAAATAGTATTTAGATGCGTGATTTTTTGAACGGCAGGCACGAACGATTCTATTTTTTTTGAAAATGAAATCATTCCGGTTTTATCATTTCGCTTTAAAGCAACATTTGAAAAAGCCAAAGCAGAGTTTACTGCGTAATCGAGCAATTTTAACTCATTGAAAGGCATTTTCATTACCCGCCCAGTATCAATAATGGAATAAGTGGGTTGCGAGCGTTCATCTTGGTATTGATTGACCATCAAATGGTTCTGTTTGGCCGTTGCTTTCCAATTAACGGTTCTAAAGTCGTCCCCTTGTACGTATTCCTTTATCTGCTCAAATTCTTGAGTGTGCCCAATCCTGCGTATTTTTTTTAATCCAACTTCTGTAAGTCGGTTATTTATGGCTAGAAAGTCATATTGCTGCATTTGGATGATACTAGGATAAACCGGTACCATCTGGTCTTTTTGGAAAACAAATTTTCGCTTTACTATTTTTAAAGGCGAAGAAGCAAAAACAATAAGATTTCCAAAAACGTATTCTCCGCGGTCTACCGGCCTAACGGTATAATTAAATTCTTTTTTATCTCCTTTTGATAAACTGGCTTTGTGTTCAAAATCACGTTTTTGGAATTGAACGGGAAGCTCATCTATAATCGATACTTGTGTTATAAATGCGTAATGGCTTTCAAACTTTATTAGAATAGGATTAAGGTCGCTATTAGATAATTTCTTAGGAAGAATTCTAGAAGCGATTATTCCTTTGTTAGCTGCGTACAAAAGGTAGGTGTCAAACAAAAACAGGGCAATTAAGAGTAGACTCAGAAGCCAAGCGATAGGGTAGAGTACAGGTATCCAGTAGCTAAGGATAAAGCTGGCCGAAAGTATAGCTGTATACCTAAAAAAAACATTGTGTATGTAGAACGATTTTAGAAACTGCATACTTATCTCGGTATTTCAACCGACTCTGTTATCATTTGAATTACACTTTCTGTGGTCATGCCTTCCATCTCACGTTCCGGGGTTAGAATTACCCGGTGGTTAAGAATGGGTACAAGTGTTTTTTTAATGTCTTCTGGGGTTACAAAATCTCTTCCGCTTATTGCTGCATAGGCTTTTGACGCATTTAAGGTGGCAATAGAAGCTCTTGGTGAACCTCCCAAATATAGATGCGGATGGTTTCTTGTTTTTGAGATAATCTCAGCAATATATTTTATTATCTTTTCTTCTACTATCACGTCCTGAATATTGGCTTTATACTTTACTAATTGTTCAGGGGTTAGCACGCCGTTAATTAGTTCTTTAACTATGGCACCTTTGCGTTCGTGATGCGTTTTTATAATTAATATTTCTTCCTCTACCGAAGGATAATCTACCTTTATCTTGAATAGAAACCGGTCTAACTGGGCTTCGGGCAGGGCGTAAGTGCCCTCTTGTTCAATTGGGTTCTGGGTGGCCAAAACCATAAATGGAGCTTTCATTTTATAAGTAGTACCATCCATGGTAACTTGGCGTTCTTCCATGGTTTCGAACATAGCGGCCTGAGTTTTTGCAGGAGCCCTGTTTATTTCATCAATTAGAACAATATTAGAGAAAATAGGCCCTTTTTTATATTCGAACTCAGACGTTTTTACGTTGAAAATAGAAGTGCCTAAAATATCGCTGGGCATAAGGTCTGGCGTAAACTGAATTCGGTTAAAATCCGTCTTTAGGGTTTGGGCAAATAGCTTTGCCGTAACCGTTTTAGCAATGCCGGGCACCCCTTCAATGAGTACGTGCCCGTCAACCAACAACGAAACAATTAGCAGTTCTACAAAGTTTTCCTGCCCGATTATAACTTTAGAAAGCTCTCTTTTTATATCGCTAACGGCATTCTTTAAATCTTCTAGCGGAATGCGGTTATTGAAGTTAAGATCTTCGTTTTGAATCTCATTATTTTCCATGTGATTTCTTTTTAAATTTTTCTATTGCCGTATTGAGCTTTTGTAGCTCCGTATCGGTCAAAATATCTTTTGCTTCCAGTTGTTCTATTAACGAAAAAAGTGTTTTAACTTCTTCTTTGCTATGGTTACTTCGTGCGGCTAAATTTTCATAAAACTCATCATCTTTATTAAATGTGTTCAAATAAAAATTGGAGCGTATGTATTCTAAAAAGTGGGCAGTTTTATGTGCTGCAATTTGTTTGCGCTCTCCCTTTTCAAAATACATATCTGCAATAGTCCGCGTAAACGCCAGTGTCTGATTCTTAAGCGGAATTATGATAGGTATGGCACGCTGCTTCCGTTTTCCTTCAAAAAACACGTAAATCACTACCCCTATCAGAGCTAAATAGTACGCCCATTTAAATTCTTTTGTATTTAAAAAAACGTACATGGGCGAGGTATAAACAGCTTTGCCGCTTTTATGATGGTTGTCCATGTAAATCGTACGAGAGTCATCCAGATAAGATAGGAGGCCTGCCGTGTACTGTTTGTTGTTGTCCTTTAAAATAAAATAGTTGGTAAAGGCTTTTGGAAAAGTGCTTAGTATGATTTCTCCTTTACCAAATGAAGTTTTAACTACATTGTTAACTTGTTCTGTTTCTACCTCGGTTTTGGACTTATCTATATTGGTGACCGTCCCTAAGATGGTCATAGTATCCGTTTTAAAATCTTGGAAGTAGGTGACATGGTCTTCTTTGTTAAAAAAGTAACCATCTTTAGACGCCAATTGAGGGTTGACAAGTCTGTGTTTGTGTGAACGTATATTTTCCAATCCACTGAAAAGAGTAGCGGTATTTAGCTTCAAAGTGTCCAAAAGTTGTTCTTCATAATTTTCAGACGCGATGAAAAGGGTGTTCCCTTTATCTACCCAATCTAAAAGTGAAAATAATTCCGATTCACCAAAATTGATAGTATTGTTGACAAAAAAATATGTTCCCGATACATCTTCATTTGCTTGCAGAAATTCAAAAGGAGGTATGTGTACATCTTGTATTTTATTCTCAAAAAGATGCTCCATTACATCATTCAATACAAAAGTGCCATAAGGAATTTTGTGTTTGGCTACATAGGAGTTGGTCCAGTTTATTTCTTTAGGACTGTTGTACTGCATGACCATTAACAAAGCAACGGTTGCCACGGCTATGACTATGTATTTGAGTCCCTTTTTATCCATTAGTGCCAATTGTTTGTTCTATGGATAGAAATGTTCTTTTTGCCTTTTGGTAATCTATTTCACTAATGTGAAAATCACCATACCAAGTAAAGTCGTATAAACGGGTGATTGCTGTAAATGGTTTTTGGAGGTTAGTTTTTGAAATCTCTTGCAAATAATCGTCATTGGTTTTTTGCGGTTCCCAAGTAATCAATTCCTTCTCGCTCATTAATTTCAGTACATGCAAATACGAATAACGTACGGCTAAGCGATAGTCCTTTTGGGCAAGGGCCTGTTCAATTAGGTCATGAATATTTTCGTTCTTAATAATCTGTTCTTCCTCCGATAGCGAAACCAAAGCTGCATTGGCTTTAGCTTGTTTTAGTGAAGTAGAGTTGATGTTCAGAAAAAACCGAATGAGAATATAAATCAATATTCCCAATAGAACATAGGGAAAAATACGAATCACCAGAGCAAGAATACCTGAAGCTTCATCAACCCCAAAAATACCTTCAAAAATACGGAGCATTATATTGGCGAGCAAACTCTTAAAATCGTCCCACCAGGTAGGGTCGGTCTCTGAAGCTTCATATTGAAAGGCGGCATCTTCATAAAACTTACTTAGTTCTTTTTCACTAATGGTTTTCACCTGAAGGGGAACCGTGTCATAAGCAATTCTCAAAGAATCTTGTTGGGCAGAAGTACCTCCAACACAACATAAAATAAGTAGTAAAAGAAAATGCAGTTTCCGCATATTTATTCTTCAGTATCTCCTCCAAGATTTTTTATGCGCTCAAAAGTACCCGTAAAGTTTTTTTTCTCGTTCAAATCAAAGTAAATCAGAACACTTGCAACAATAGAGATAAGATGTAATAGAAATTGGGCAAGCTTGCTAATTATTCCTAGAATAATGGAGACGGGGTCTGCAAAATTAAAATTTTCTGCATCCATTTCTCCAGGGAGAATACTCGTTTTTGCAAAGGAATATATAGTGCCGGGAAGGGCAAATGCAGACCCAGCTACCATGACAATTATAAACACTACAAATAGAGAGGCAAAGGTGATCCACCAATACTCCTTGACTAAAGTAAAACTATCACTAAAAGCATCTGTAATGCTTTTTTCGTCGAAAGCTAAAATACTAAAAGATAGTACAAGAGGTACATAAAGATAAACGCCAGGTATAATGCAAAATATCAAACCCGCACCCACACAAATGACAAATAAAAAGCCTAGTCCTATAAATTTCCAGAAAGAGCCGTATACATTTTGCTTGATTTCAGAAAAATCAATGGCGCCGTTATTTTTAATGTACGATTTAATGTAGAAAAGGGTAGTAGCCTGTGCCAAAACGTAGGTAGTTACCGTGGCTATAATAAAGATGAGGGCAATCATAAAAATGGCCATACCGTTAATAATTGATTCAGAGCCTCCTAAACTAAGGCTCATTAAATCGCCTACCTGAAACATGTAGAATCCATAACTTATGAGCATTACCACTAAATAAGGGGCAATGATCTTAAAAAACACGCCAAAAAACGATTTAAACTCATTGCGTAAAAAGCCAAAGGTATCAGATAGAATCTGACTCATCTCCCGTTGTTTCTTAAACTCAATATATTGTTTCATGCAGTAGGTTTTTTATTAAGTCGATTAGGATATATAACGTAATAAAATAAAATTAGTGCCAAAGAGCCAGTAATTATCAGGATTGCCAATGCATCGGGCATTTCTGTATGGCGGGTTACGAAGCCCTCCAAAAAACCGGCAATGATAAAGAAAGGAACGGTGCTCATCATAATTTTTAATCCGTTTTGCACCCCTCTTTTAAAAGATTCCAGTCGTGTGTACGTACCGGGAAATAAAATGCCATTGGCAAGAACAAGCCCTGCACAGCCCGCAATAATAATAACGGATATTTCTATGGTACCATGTATCCAAATGGTACGAACGGATTCCCAAAGTAACCCTTTTTCGTAGAAGAAATATTGGAAACTGCCGAGCATAATTCCGTTTTGCATCATTACAAATAAGGTTCCTATTCCCAATAAAATACCATAAGCGAAAGCCATTAATGCCACCCGAATATTATTAATGGTAATACCCAAGAACATATTGAATTCTCCCATTTGCTTATAAACAGCCATTGGGTCTCCTTTTTCAATATTCTCTAAGGTCATATTTACATAGCCATCGCCTAAAATAGAACGAACAAACGTACCTTCGTTAGCAGATGAAAATGCACCTACTAAGCTAAAAAAGAAGAAGACCAAAAAGGCAATTAAAAGTTCGCGTTGGTGGTGAAAGAACATTGTAGGAAATTCCGTTTTCCAGAATTCTAGAATGCGGTTTTTAGGTTCCCGCTTGGTCTTGTATATTTTTTGGTGTGCCTGTGAGGCCAAGGTGTTTAGGTAGAACTCTGTATTGCTGCCCGCGTAAAAGGTTTTGGCGTAGCTTAAATGGTCCGTAATTTCAATATAGAGATCGGACAATTTATCAGGGGTCAAAGCCGTTTTGTTGGTCAGGGCATTTTCAAAAGTAGCCCATTTGTCTTTATTTTGCTTTACAAAGGCGGCTTCGCGCATTAACGTTTGGTTTATACCAAAGAAACGAAACTATGGAACAATTTCAAATAGAAACAGCCCAAAATATAACCATAAATCAGCGTACGGCCCATCTGGGAGATCGTATGCTTGCTTATATAATAGATAGCTTTATCATTCTGGCCTACACCATACTCATGATTATGGCGCTGCTTTCTTTGGATATTGATTTTGGGGATATGTGGGCACTCTATATGCTCATTAGTTTGCCGGCCTTCCTGTACTACGTGCTTTTGGAAACCTTTATGGATGGGCAAACCGTGGGTAAGACCGTAATGAAAATACGGGTGGTGAAACTAGATGGTTCTAAACCTGGTTTCTCTAGTTATTTTGTACGATGGATTTTACGAATTATAGATGTTGTTCTCACAACAGGAGGCGTTGCCGTACTAACAATTTTGATAAGAGGTAATGGGCAAAGAGTAGGTGATATAGCTGCAGGAACGACCGTGATCAGTGAAAAAAAACGAATTTCTCTCAAAGATACCTTGCTGCGTGATTTGCCCGAAGATTACAAACCACAATTTCCACAAGTCACTATTTTTAAAGATCGCGAGATGCAGACCATAAAAGAATTTTATGATGCGGCAAAACGTAACGGAAATCACAATGTAATTGTATCTTTGAGCGATCAAATTAAAAAAGTTACTGGCATAGCCACAGAAATGATACCTGTGGATTTTGTTGATAGGGTTATCAAGGATTATAGTTACTATACCCAGCAGCTTTAAGAATATTTTCCTTTTTGGGAAGCCTTGTAGGTAGCGAGAAAACAAAAATACATCTCACCATATGTTTTACTTCTTAATTGATATTCTGGGTACCATAGCATTTGCTATTTCTGGAGTTTTGGTGGCGATGGATAAAAAACTGGATCTGTTCGGTATATTTATTATATCATTCGTTACTGCAGTGGGTGGTGGAACGCTGCGAGATATGCTTATAGGCAACACGCCCGTACTTTGGATGCGTGAGCCCATTTATATTACCGTAATTGCCGGTGCTGTTGTCTTTTCTGTGATTTTTGCAAGACATTTAAAGCACTTAAGGAGAACATTGTTTTTGTTCGATACCATTGGTATTGGCCTTTTTACGATGTTGGGAATAGAAAAAGGATTGACGGTAGATTTATTACCGGTAATGTGTATTGCCCTGGGGACTATTACGGCTTGTTTTGGAGGTGTTATAAGGGATATGTTATGTAATGAGATTCCAGTGATTTTTAGAACCAAAGAAATTTATGCTACAGCCTGTATTTTAGGTGGTATCAGTTATTTTGTATTGGTACTCTTACCCATAGATGGAGCCTATGCATACATTGCGGCCATACTAATCATTATAATTACTCGTTTGTTGGCGGTGAAATTGGGCTTAGCTTTGCCCAATATTTACGGGAAAACAGATAGTTGAATAACTCGTTTTTTTATTCTATGACTTCTGCTTTTTGAATGTAGATATTCTGTAATGGCCAATCACCTTCTCCTATTTTTACACTATTTATTTTATCCACTACATCCATACCTTCAATTACTTTACCAAAGGGAGTAAATTCACCGTCTAGATGATAGGATCCTGGTTTGGTCACCACAATAAAAAACTCGTAAGGTGATGCAAGCATATGCGGATTGTCAATTTCACTACTGGGCATAGATATTACCCCTCTGTGATGTTTATGGCCTTTACGGGTGTCCGGAGGAAGTAGGTACCTTCCTATTTCACTTCGTTTTTTACCCGTTTTTCTATCATCTGAATTACCGCCCTGAATTATGAAATTCTTTACCACACGGTGAAACTGTGTATCATTAAAATACCCCTTGCGTGTTAAATAGATAAAATTGGCTTTGTGGTAAGGTACATTGTCAAAAAGCAGAACCGTGAAACTTCCAAATCGTGTGGTGATTTTTACTTTGTCAACTTTTAAGTCTTTTTGATATTCATAGAAAAAATCAATGGCATTCTCTTCCGTCAGTACAAACTCTTCTTTTTCCTCTTCCTTTATTTTTGCGGAATCTATCTGGACGGAGTCCTTCTTTTTTTCCTCTTGAACAGAAGGTTTTTGCTTTTCTTTAGGACTTTCGCCACAAGCAGCAAGAAAAATAAGTGGTAATATTGTTACTAAAAAAGAATTTCTGATTGCCATGAATTTTGATGATTTCTCTATTCGGATACCAAAAATAAAGAATCTGCCTTTACCAGGTGAGGCTTCGCATTTAAAAATGGCACCCCAGTTTAGATTGGAGGAGCTTCAAACGGCACGAGAAAAGCCTCAAATAACAAAAAAAGCAGCTGTAATGGCTCTTTTTTATCCTGATACGGCTAACCTTACCAAGCTTTTGCTCATTTTACGAAAGAGCCACCCCAAAGACGTTCATTCCAATCAAATAGGTTTTCCAGGTGGGCAGGTTGAGGTTGAGGATGCCAATATGATGGCTACTGCCCTTCGTGAGACTTATGAAGAAGTGGGGGTTAAGCCTAAAGAAATAGAAGTTATAAAATCACTCACCGAAATTTATATTCCTCCCAGTAATTTTAATGTTCATCCCTTTATGGGGCTTTATACAAATCCAAAACCTTTTTTACTTCAAGAGACTGAAGTAGAGGAGTTGGTAGAGGTTCCGTTAATAGATTTTATGGATGACAGCAATATTTTTATAGAAGAAATGACTACTTCATATGCTTCGAACGTTCCTGTACCTGCCTTTAAACTAAATGGTTATACGGTTTGGGGAGCTACAGGAATGATGCTAAGTGAAATCAAGAGTTTGTTACAACAGGTTTTATAGGGGTAAATTTGTATTTTTACCGCCTATGAGCTTATTTAAAGAAAATCCTTTCGGGCATATCTTGTTTCTAAAAAAGTGGTTGATCCGCCTTATCGGGATAGTTACGCACTCTAGGTACAAACGGTTTAATAGTCTAGAAATAGAAGGATCGGACGTTATCCGATCACTGCCGGATAAGAAGGTGCTTTTTGTTAGTAATCACCAAACCTATTTTGCAGATGTGGTTGCCATGTTTCATGTATTCAATGCAAGTCTTAAAGGGAGGGATAATAACATTAAGAATGTAGGTTATATCTGGAACCCTAAGTTGAACATGTACTATGTTGCTGCCGCGGAGACCATGAAAAAGAGTCTTTTAACCAAAATATTCGCATATGCAGGCTCGGTAAGCGTGGAGCGGACGTGGCGTGCCGAAGGAAAAGATGTGAAGCGTCAGGTTAAAATGAGCGATATTTCAAGTATAGGGAAAGCTGTAAATGACGGTTGGGTAATTACCTTCCCCCAAGGAACCACTATGCCGTGGAAACCTTTACGAAAGGGTACCGCACACATTATTAAAAAATATAAACCGGTTGTAGTTCCGGTAGTTATTGATGGTTTTAGACGTTCTTTTGATAAGAAAGGACTTCGTATCAAGAAAAAGGGTATCCTTCAATCTATAGTAATCAAAGAACCGTTGGACATAGATTATGAGAACGAATCCTTTGAGTCCATTATTGAAAAGCTAGAGTATGCAATTGAGCAGCACCCATCTTTCTTAAAGGTAATTTCTAAAGAGGACCTACAAGCCTACGAAGAGGAGAATGAACTGCGTAGATATCGTAACAGACATAAAATCTAAACCTCTAATTTCTTTAGTTCCTTATAGTTTTTCTTTAGTTTGCGTAGTAGCAAACCATAGAGCAGGAAGTAGATGCCGCCAAAGAAGGCGATCATTAATACGCCTAAAATAGCCATAGATACCATTAATGTAGTTTTTAACTTTTCTGGCGAAACACTTTCACCATCACCGGCCATTTCCGTAAAATTATCCATAAAACTATCATTTAGGTAAATACCTATAATAACAATGGCTATGAATACTAGAATGGTGGATAATGAAAATATAACATAGTACTTAACAGTTCTTCTGGTTCTAATAATTTTGCGCATTAAGCTCTTAGCGCTATCCAGCACGGAAATTTCTTTATATCGCTTGTAAAATAGATATACAAAGTAAAATACTACCAGGTAGTAAATAATGGTCATACCTAAAAAGTATTGGTCTACAATGGTGTTTTCGTAGATGCTCATACTTTTTCTAAAGGACGGTATTAAATATAAAAGGTTGGGTAGTACAATTTCTAGGATACTGATGATCAATATCCATTTGACTATGGAAGAAGATTTTTTCCAAGTCATTTTGTGTATATCCGTATAGGTCAATTTAGGAAGTTGATCTCCCTTCTTTTGCCAATCTTTCTTTAAAAGTTCCAGTTCGTCCATCATCTCAGCTCCTTAAGGATTCAATATGGTTCTTAATTTTGTTTTGATCCTGTTCATCTTCACACGCGCATTTACTTCGGTAATACCTAGAGTTTCACTTATTTCTCTGTAATCCTTGTCTTCTAGGTATAAGAAAACTAGGGCTTTATCTATATCGCCCAATTGCTTTACGGCTTTGTACATGAGCTTCAATTGCTCTTCTTGCGTAGCATCATATTCGTCGGCTTTTATTTTAAAAATTACCGATTCATAATCCTGCGTCTGAACCCGTCGTTTAGACTTTCTGTACAGCGTAATAGCTGTGTTCAAAGCCACGCGGTACATCCATGTACTAAATTTGGATTCCCCTCTGAATTTAGGGTAAGCTTTCCAGAGCTGAATCGTAATTTCTTGAAACAGGTCATTGTGAGAATCTCTATCATTAGTGTATAGGGTACAGACCTTGTGAACAATGTTTTGGTTGTTCTCAAGTTCCGTCACAAATTGATGTTCCAGTTCTTTGTTCACGCAGTTGGTAGTTGTTAGACTATAAGTAGCCTAAAAGGATTAATTGTTACAGACATATTTAATTTGAGTGAAGAATCTTATAAAGTTATGAGTTGAGATATTCTGATTTTATTGATTTATAGAGGATTGTATTTTTTTAAATAGAAGAATTGTCCGGTGTTGCTTTTTGTTTAATGATTGCCTCCTGTTCAATATGCCAGTAAAATTAACGAACCATAGAATTTTCTTACATTTTGAATGGTTTAAATATAATAAAACCTATAGTTTATCGGTTGGGGTACGCTACGAATGTTTAATTTTGCCCATATTTTTTAGTCCATGTCAGATACAGATGCACTTAACTTACCTAAATCTAGCCTACCAAGAATTGTAATTGTTGGTGGAGGATTTGGAGGGGTAGCCTTAGCAAAAAAATTAAGTAAGAAAGAAGTACAAGTTGTGCTTCTGGACAAGAATAATTATCACACGTTTCAACCATTATTGTATCAGGTCTCTACAGGTGGCCTTGAGCCGGATTCTATCGCATACCCTATTAGAAAGATATTACAGGATTACAGTAATTTTTTCTTTCGCTTGGCGGAAGTGCAAAACGTAGAGCCGCAATCAAAAACGGTTACCACTAACATTGGTAAACTAGGATATGATTATTTGGTAATAGCGGCAGGTTCAACCACCAATTTTTTTGGTAATACAGAGATAGAGGCCAATGGTATGGCTATGAAAAGTATACCACAATCCTTGAACCTTAGAAGCCTTATTCTTGAAAATTTTGAACAAGCGTTATTAACGGATGACCTTCATGAGCGGGATGCTTTAATGAATTTTGTGATTGTGGGAGGAGGGCCTACGGGTGTTGAGTTAGCAGGTGCCTTAGCTGAAATTAAAAAGGGAATACTTCCTAAAGATTATCCAGATTTAGATACGCGTAGGGCGCAAATAAATTTGATCCAGTCCGGGAATCAGATCTTAAAGGGAATGAGTGATAACGCATCTAAAAAAGCCGAAGATTTTCTTGAAGGCCTTGGCGTCAATATTTGGAAAAACACTAGGGTTGTTAGCTATGATGGCAAAACGGCAGGTACCAAGACAGACCTTGTTTTTGAAGCAGCTACCCTTGTTTGGGCCGCTGGTGTAAAAGGCGTACCTATTGGTGGCTTGGATGCCGAGGAGTTTTTGGTTCCGGGTAACCGACTAAAGGTAAATGAATTCAATCAAGTTGAGGGTCAAGAGGCTATTTTTGCTATTGGCGATATTGCCTGCATACAGACCGAAGATACACCTCGTGGTCATCCAATGATGGCGCAACCTGCTATTCAACAAGGGCGAAATCTAGGAGATAATTTATTGCGATTGGTGCGTAATGAGCCTCTGGAGCCTTTTGTGTATAAGGATAAGGGAACCATGGCCACAGTAGGTAGGAATAAGGCAGTGGTAGATTTAAAAAAGTATAGATTTCAAGGGGTCTTTGCCTGGTTCGTTTGGATGTTCGTGCACCTTTTCTTTTTAATAGGATTTAGAAATAGGGTAGTGGTATTCGTAAACTGGGTGTATAATTATGTGCGTTTTGATAGGGAAGCACGATTGATCATACGTCCCTACCAACGCGATTATTCCTTGTTTAAAAATCAGAAGACTTTATAGATAGCTGCTTGATATGGGTTAAGTTCAAAACTGTGGTCTGTTTTGTGACTAGCGGCATTGTCATTTGAAATTACTAGTTGTGCTTGATTAAATTGCACTTCATCCAGGTCTACCAAACTTAATTCCGTGGAGAAGTTTAGCAGCACTAAAAATCGTTCTTCTTCCCATGTACGTAAATAGGCATAAACCTTCTCGTTGTCCTTTAATAGCAGACGGTATGAACCATATACTAGTCCTAGGGAGTCTTTACGAACTTGTACCATTTTTCTAAAGTAGTTGAGAACGGAATCCGTTTCCGTTTCCTGTTCGGCAACGTTAATTCCTTCCTTAAAATTTTCGTTTACTTTAAGCCATGGTTTTTCTTCTGAAAAGCCTGAATTAATATCCGTGTTCCATTGCATTGGAGTTCTGGCATTGTCCCTTCCGGCTTTTTTTTCATCATTTATAAAAGCTTCTAAATCGCCTCCTGCTTTTTTGATGCTTTTATAGCGTGTTAGGGTATTGATATCTTGGTAATCTGTAATACTGTCGAACTTTATATTGGTCATGCCAATTTCTTCACCATAAAGAAAGTAGGGGGTACCGCGCATGGAAAGTAAAAAGGTTTGCAATAAAGTTGCCGAGTTTTTCCAGTGCGCCTTAGAATCGTTGCCCCAGCGGCTTACACTCCTTGGAAAATCGTGATTGTTTAGGTACAGGCTTCCCCACCCTTTTTTTGAAAAAGTATCATCCCAATCAGAGAATATTTTTTTAAATTCAGTCAGTTTCCAAGGTTCTTGGCTCATTTTAAATGTTTCACCCGGCTCTCTGTCCAATCCCATAAGGTCAAAATGAAAGAACATATTTAGTTCGTTCCGGTCTTCATCAACAAAATCCAATGCTTGCTCTTTATGAACGCCGGGAGCTTCACCCACGGTCATTACATCATATTTACTAAGAACTTTTCTATTCATTTCTCGTAAATAATCATGCAAATTCGGGCCTTCTGCGTAATAGGTAATGAAATCCCCTTTATAGCGCTTAGGAAGTTCAGGATAGTCAATGTCTTTGGATATGGAAGAAATAACGTCCATACGAAAGCCGTCTATACCTTTATCGAACCAAAAGGTCATAAGGTCATATACCTCTTGTCGCACTTTAGGGTTTTCCCATTTTAGGTCAGGCTGCTTGCCAGAGTAGTAGTGCAGGTAGTAGGCGTCTGTAGGCTTATCATATTTCCATGCATTGCTATCCACATCAAAATAGCTAAACCGTTTTGGTGGTGTGCCTTTTTCCGCGGGCCACCAGTGGTAATAATCACGATATGGATTATCCCTGGATTTTCTGGACTCTACAAACCATTGGTGCTCATCACTACTATGATTTACCACAAGGTCCATTACCAAACGAAGGTTCCTTTTCTTCATTTCTGCCATAAGCTCATCTATATCTGCCATGGAGCCAAACTCGGCCATGATATCTCTGTAGTTGGAAATATCGTATCCGTTATCGTCATTTGGAGAGGTATAAACAGGGTTAAGCCAAATAATGTCTACCCCCAGACTTTGTATGTAGTCCAGTCTTTTGATTATTCCTTGTAAATCGCCCACTCCATTACCTGTAGTGTCTTGAAAACTTCTTGGATATATCTGGTAGACAACACCTTCTTTCCACCATTTTCGCTCAGAACTATTGCTCATATTCAACTATTTAGCTTTAAAGATAGAATTAGTAAATGAAAGAAAACGGCGTTAAAGTATATGCGCTGGAACTACAACGTTTTCGGTTCATAAATTTCTTTGATCACTAGTTTTGTGAGCTAAGAATTGCAATTTGATGTTTAATTAAAAGGTTAAATTTATAAGAAACGGACTACATAATTTTGAGTGATGCTTATATTTATCAAAACAAATCATAACTATGATTACGCTGGTACGAATCATATTTTTTCTTCTTTGTGCGGCTATAGGAAAAGCTCAAAATCCGGTTCTTGATCTCAACCTGGGGCAATACCAATTAGCTAAAAGCTCTAAATTCTATACAAACGGTTTTGCTTATCCTGTTTTTATGGATAATGAAATGCATACACAAGCTACCATAGGTTACCAGTTTGATGATAATTTTATGATGGAACTTCAAAATTATTATAATACTTATAGGACTCATGATTTACACCGTGCAGAATTGGAGCTGAAATATTACCTAAATAACAAGCTGTACTTATTTAGCGGGGTAGCTATTGAGAAATCATTAGATAAACATGGTCAAGAAGCGCCCAAACCCCAATTTATGTTAACAAATGGTGTGGGTTACGAAGTAAAAACAAATACGATGATGGAAGCAAGGTATGATCTGAACATCAATAAAAACGAAAATAAGGCTCCGGGAAAATCTAGTATGTTTAGTGTTCTAAGCAAATTTAAGTTTTAGACGAGCAGTGTTAAACCCTTGTTTACTTTTACTTATTATTTTAAAAAAATTGATATTCTCAATTAGGTTAATCGGCTTTTTTGTAATCATTTATTTTTCTTTTCAAAAGGTTAAACTTTTCAGAATCAGACCTTAGGGTCATTGACTATTCTTATATTTAGGGAAGTAAAACCAAGCTATGATTACACTGGTTAGAATCCTATTTATTTTTCTCTGTATGATTGTAGGAAGGGCTCAAAACCCTCAAAAGTCAAGTGCGTTTGAACCACAAGTTGAAACTTCCAAACTTTCAATAGAGGCCTTTTCTTATCCTGTTTTTATGGATAATGAAATGCATTCAGAATTTACATTGGGCTATAAGTTGGATGAAAAATTTGCGGTAGAACTCCAGAATTTTTATGATACCTATAGAACGTTTGATGTGCAACGTGTAGAACTTAAACTAAAAAAATATGTTAGTGATAAGTTATACTTCGTGAACGGGGTTGCAATGGAGCGAGAATTGGATAAACATTGATTTGATGCGGCCAAGCCACGTTATATTATGACCAACGGCGTTGGTTATGACCTTAACAAAAATGTTATGATGGAGGTTAATCACGACTTGAATTTCAATCAATCCAACATAGGCACTTATGGAATGCCAAGTCTACTTTCTGTAAAGAGCAAAATAAAATTCTAAAACCTACTATTTTCTTGGGTGAAACTTGTTCATAACCTCTGTAAGGTGTGTGCGGTCTACATGAACATAAACTTCGGTAGTTGTAATACTTTCATGGCCCAGCATTTGTTGAATAGCTCTTAGGTCTGCCCCATTTTGTAATAAATGTGTTGCAAATGAGTGTCTAAAAGTATGCGGACTAATACTCTTTTTTAAGTTAATTTCTACCGCAAGCCTTTTTATAATCGTAAAAATCATGGCGCGGGTCAATTGACGGCCTCTGCGGTTTAGAAAAAGTATATCTTCAAAACCTTTTTTAATATCTTGGTGCACCCGTATTTCATTGCGGTAAATGGTAATGTATTTTTTATTTACCTCACTTATGGGAACAAACCGCTGTTTGTCTCCTTTACCGGTTACTTTTATAAAATCTTCTTCAAAAAATAAATCAGAAATTTTTAAGCCGACTAGTTCTGAAACCCGAAGTCCACATCCATAAAGTGTTTCTAACATGGCTCGGTTACGTTCACCTTCGGGTTTTGAGAGATCTATAGCGCCAATTAGGGCGTTTATCTCCTCTTCAGATAAAGTGTCCGGTAGTTTTCGTCCTATTTTAGGGGATTCTATGAGGTCCATAGGATTGTCCTCTCTGTAATCTTCGAATACCAGGTAATTGAAAAAACTTTTTAAGCCAGATATTATGCGCGCTTGAGACCGTGGGTTCATGGTCTTTGCCACTTCATAAATAAATTGCTGAAGGGTTTCTTTTTGTATTTGTACCGGGGTGTCTTTTAATGAATTGTTTTTTAAAAAGTCGATGAGCTTCGTAATGTCCCAACTATAATTTTTAATAGAATTGTCCGATAGTCCTCGTTCTATTTTAAGATAATGCCCGTAGTCTTGAAGCGCGTTGTTCCAATTCATAGTGTAAAGTTAACCATTGCTAGGGTTGTGGCAATTCAATTATAATGGGATGACAAAAATAATGGGTGAAATTGTAGCTAAAGAACTGACGCTAAGTAAAGTTTTCTATCTTTGATTTTGATATAACTATAAACCAAGTCTAGTTTTATTTGATGTTTCCTACTCCTTAAACCCCATGTGAACTATAAAACAGGGAGTGGTAGCAATTAAAAACTGGGTACGTAAAAACAACTGTAATTATGAAAATTAAGTTTTGCGCTTTTATAGCGCTGGTTTTTTTTGGAGTTCAAAGCAACGTTGCACAAACTGTGATTCAAGGCACCGGTCCCTCTAGCGGATTTAACATTGGAGATATTTCTTTTGGAGGTAAAGCAGGGCTTAATTTTACCACTTGGCTTGGAAACGATTTTGATGGTGTTTCTGCCAAAGTGGGCGCTTATTTTGGAGGTATTGCAGAAATACCCGTTATGGATGATTTTTATGTACAGCCAGAATTATTATTTGCATTGCAAGGTGCGGATTTAGGACCGTCTAATGTGAATTTGGCCTATATTCAATTGCCTGTTATGGGGAAATATCACATAACGGAAGAGTTTGCTGTAGAGCTAGGGCCTCAAATAGGATTCCTTTTAGCGGATAACTGGGAAGAAGACTTGCAATTTCAAGATACAAAGTCAATTGATATAGGCCTTAATCTGGGAGGTGGTTACCGTATGGACGAAAATTTTTATTTTCAACTAAGAATAGGCGTTGGCCTTTCCAAGGTTCTGGATATAACAAACGCGAGAAATGGAGCTGTATCTGTAGGTGCGGTGTACTTCTTGTAAGTATAGAAACAAAATATAGAATTAAACGGCCGCCTAGAGTGGTCGTTTTTTGTAGGGAGTATCTAATATCACCGTAAAAAGTTTATTTTTGAAATATGAAATTAATCATCATCAATGGTCCTAATCTAAATCTATTAGGAAAGCGTGAGCCCGAAGTATACGGGAACAAAACTTTTGAAGACTACTTTGCAGATTTGCAGTTTAAGTTTAAAGAAGTTCAACTGGAATATTATCAGTCTAACATAGAAGGTGAACTTATAGATAAAATACAGGAAGTAGGTTTTTCGTATGACGGCATCATTTTAAATGCTGCGGCCTACACCCATACTTCAGTGGGTATTGGTGATGCTATAAAGGCAGTGACAACACCGGTCATTGAAGTGCATATTTCAAACACACATAAACGTGAAGAATTTAGGCATGTGTCTTATATTTCTCCTGTGGCAAGAGGTGTGATTCTAGGTTTTGGTCTTCAGAGTTATGATTTGGCAATTCAGAGTTTTTTGAAGTAGGCACAATACTGATATAGGTAGATATTTCTTTTATAAACATGGTTTCTAAGAGAGCTTGCTCTCCTGTCACACACCGATTTTTGATTTGTAGCTACAACAAAAAGGTAATGAATTTCGTTTAGCCTTTAGTTTTACCAAAAAAACCAAGCACAAACCAAATCTTAAATTGCCATGACCAAATCTTTTTGTTTATTTCTGACCCTTACGTTTTCGTGTATTTCAATGTTTGCCCAAGAGGGCTTTAAAATTGGCGCGCATGCCGGTATGCCTCTTGGAGAGTATAATGATTATGTTAGTGTCGTTATTGGTGCTGATGTAGGCTATATGTGGGCCCCGAACAAAGTTTTTGACCTGGGTATAAAGGCAGGAATCGTTCACGGTTTTGCCGAAACTTTTACGGCTCAGAATATCACTGTTGATTATCCTAGTGTTCAGTTTTTGCCACTTGCAGCTTCAATTAGATTATGGCCTGCAAAAACATTTTCCATTGGAGGCGATATTGGGAATGCTTTTGGATTGAATGAAGGAAATGATGGTGGGTTATATTACAGACCACAAGTTGGATTTCAGGTAGGTCCGCAATCCGAACTTAACTTCTCGTACACTGGTATCACCATAAATGATAGCACATGGTCTACAATTACAATGGGATATGTCTACACCTTTTTGTCGGCAAGACATTTTAGATAGTTTGGTTGAACTGGGCTCTAAGCTGGAGTAGCGTCTTCTGTTAAATATTTCTTTTCTACATAAAAAGTAGCAAAAGGCAAAAGAGATGCAATGAGTATAAAGAACGCTTTTTTGATACTCCATTTTTGCTCCATCCACAGAACAATTGCTAAAATAATATAAGCAATAAAGAGCACGCCATGCGCGTACCCAACATACTTATTGGGCATGGGTAAATCTGCCAAATATTTTAACGGCATAGTAACGGCAAATAGGGCCAAATAAGAAATACCTTCTAAAATTGCAGTAACCCGAAAAAGACTTAGCATACGGAATGGATTTTAATGTATTCGTTCTGAGATAAAGAATGGGCCTAAGAGATGTGTTTTGAGAACAATCTTATAGGCCCATGTATAATTTAATCTAATTTAAATTGGTTACAAGTGTATCACTTCGTCATAAGCAGCCGCTACAGCTTCCATAACAGCTTCACTCATGGTGGGGTGAGGGTGAACCGCTTTTAGGATTTCATGACCTGTAGTTTCTAGTTTTCTAGCAACAACGGCTTCGGCAATCATATCCGTAACACCGGCCCCGATCATATGGCAACCTAACCACTCGCCATATTTAGCATCAAAAATAACCTTAACAAAACCATCTGGAGTACCAGCAGCTTTAGCTTTACCACTTGCGGAGAAAGGAAATTTACCTACTTTGATATCCAATCCTTTTTCTTTGGCTTGTTTTTCGGTAAGACCAACAGATGCAATCTCAGGTGTACAGTACGTACATCCTGGTATGTTTCCGTAATCTAACGGCTCAACATGCATATCCGCTATTTTTTCAACACATAGAATACCTTCGGCAGAAGCAACGTGTGCTAGCGCCTGACCTGGAGTTACATCACCAATAGCGTAGTATCCCGGTATATTGGTCTGGTAGTAGTTGTTTACCAAAATTTTATCTCTGTCCGTAGAGATACCAACGTCCTCTAAACCTATGTTTTCAATGTTGGTTTTGATACCAACGGCAGAAAGTACAATATCCGCTTCTAGAATTTCTTCGCCTTTAGCAGTTTTTACAGTTGCTTTAACGCCTTCTCCAGAAGTATCAACAGAAGTAACCTCTGCAGAAGTTTTGATTTCTATACCCGCTTTCTTTAAGCTGCGCTCTAGTTGTTTGGAGATATCTTCGTCCTCTACCGGTACAATGCTGGGTAAATACTCTACTACGGTTACTTCCGTACCCATAGCGTTATAAAAATGTGCGAATTCAATACCAATAGCACCACTACCTACCACAACCATTTTCTTTGGTTGTTCCTTTAAAGACATAGCCTCACGGTACCCAATAATTTTTTTACCGTCTTGCGGTAAACTAGGTAATTCACGGCTACGAGCTCCGGTGGCAATAACAATATGGTTTGCACTGTATTCTGTTTCTTTGCCTTCGGCGTCTTTAACGGAAATCTTTTTGCCCGGTTTTAATGTGCCAAAACCTTTGATAACTTCAATTTTGTTCTTCTTCATTAAAAACTGAACCCCTTTGCTCATACCATCGGCAACGCCACGGCTTCTCTTAACTACGGCATCAAAATCCTTGTCTACATTTTCTGCGGAAAGACCATAGTCTCCAGCATGCTTCAGATATTCAAAAACCTGAGCCGATTTCAAAAGTGCCTTGGTAGGTATACACCCCCAATTTAAACATACACCGCCTAAACTTTCTTTCTCGATTATGGCCGTTTTAAAGCCCAATTGTGAGGCTCTAATAGCGGTAACATATCCTCCGGGCCCGCTACCCAAAACAATAACATCGAAATTGCTCATATTTTTTATTTTTTAGCTGTTGTAAAATTATGAAGCCCGCCGTAGCTAAGCAGGTGCAAAAGTACAAAACCAAACGGAAAGATCAATACCAAATTTAAAGTCTAAAGCCAAAAAGAACAGGTTGAGTGTTGCTTAAAACTAACTTTTTGTGGTATTCGTAACACCTTACCTATTAAAATGGTCTTTGTTAAAACGTTCGGACTCGCCCTTTGGAATAGAAAGGGGTTTCCATTTTTCTGCTTTGATCATCTTTCCCAGCAGTACAATTTGCCCTACATGGCTGCTATAGTGTGCCAACTGTCTGTGTACAGCTTGGACTATAGTGTGGTCTTCGTTTCTTATTTTTAGTACTGTGTTGAAATTCTTTGGAGATACCGAATTCAATGCGTTGAACAAACACTGCCAACCGGTTTCCCAAGCAGCTAGCATTTCTTCTTTGGTCCGGTATGGTTGCTCAAATTCGTTTTCGCGATTGCGCCACGGTTTCTCTCCGTCCTCGGTTAAGAAGTTGGTCCAACGGCTGAGCATATTGCCGGACATGTGTTTAACAATTAAGGCAATAGAATTGTCGCTTTCGTTCAGTTTCCAGTGTATATCACTTTCGTTGAGCTGAACAAAAGTTTGCTCGCCCATGGTTTTGTAGCGACTAAATTCAAAAAGGACACTTTTTATAAACTCTTTGGGGTATTCCATTTTCGTGAATGATTTTGAATATAAAATTATTGAAATACCCAAGTAGTTGCACTATTCGGCAGGCACAAAATCTAATGCCACTCCGTTAATGCAATGTCTTAGTCCTGTAGGCTCAGGGCCATCTTCAAAAACATGACCTAAATGTCCTCCGCAAGTAGCGCAGTGTTCCTCGGTTCTTTTGTAGCCAATTTTATAATCAACATCGTAGGCTACATTTCCCTTTATTTCTTCATAGAAACTTGGCCATCCCGTACCGGACTTAAATTTGGTATTACTTTTAAAAAGTTCTGTACCACAAGCAGCACAGACATAGGTGCCTTCTTTTTTGTTGTCCAACAGGTCAGATGTAAAAGGGTTTTCCGTAGCCGCTTTACGAAGTACATAAAACTCTTCAGGGGTAAGCTCCTTTTGCCATTCGGCTTCGGTTTTTACAACACTAAAGTTAGATTCTTTTTTCTCGGTTGTTTCCTGTGCTATTTCCTTTTTCTGAGAATTTCCTTGGCAGCCTACAAGGGCAAATCCAATGACAATAAGTATATTTTTGTACATAGCTTTTTTTAGTTTTTCAGTTCTTTATTAGACGAAAGAGAAGTGGCTTCCTTTCAAATTTAACTGTATTTACGGTGTTTTTTAAGAATAGTTTTGATTTGGCCGTAAAAACGAACACCCCGCTCAAAAATGAGTAGGGTGTTTGTTTTGTACCTCGGGGGGTGAATTATTTCCGTGATATTTTTTGAACATCTGCCTCCGTAAGCCCCATGCTGCTCATTACCGCAGAAATGCTGCTTTTGTCTATTTTGGCAGTTGCAGCTTGACCGGGCACTATAACGAACCTGAAAAGCTGGCCTTGTGTAAATTGGGTTTCTAAATTTGATAGGTCATAGTTGCCAGAAATAAGGATTTCTACATCTTTTGTAGTGTGCCCCGGAGTATATTGAATGGTTCCGTTGTTTGTAAAGAAAGCTTGCGGTATCAGATTCCAAACATCATCTTGGCTACCGTCCTGAAATTCTACTGTTCTATCATACTGGTATACTAATACGGCATCGTTGGGCAATACCTCAAAACTTGTAAAATCTTCAAAGACCAAAATGCTTTCGTACAAATTATCTTCTGGTATATAAGTGAAGTCTACATCATCTACTTCAAATACTTGACCCTGTATGCCATCTAAGCCATCCTGGCCAGGTTCACCGTCAAATCCCGGAGGTCCTGTGGGTCCTTCGCATGATATAAAAAAAAGTGTAAAAGCTGTACCGAGTAAAAGAAGCGTTCTCTTCATAATATTTATTTTAAAATTGAATTTCTTAACATATTTAAGATTCTTTTTTCAAAAAGCGTTCCATTTTTCAATTATTCGTATCTTTTATTTGTAACATTGAAATGCTGATTAAAACTTAATTAACAAATAGGTAAGCTTTTTTGTAAAGTTCCTTAGATTTGTCAGCATCACCTAACTAATCGAACACTATGCCACAAGTAACTGTTTTTAGTCTTTTCTCGGATTTTGATATTGACCTTTTCAAATCAGGAAAACATTTTAGATTATATGAAAAGTTAGGTTCTCACCCAATGGAATTGAATGGGGTAAAGGGTACCTATTTTGCAGTTTGGGCACCATCCGCAAGGGCGGTATCCGTAATTGGTAATTTTAATGATTGGAACGATAGCCAACACCTGCTAAATGTTAGATGGGATGGCAGTGGTATTTGGGAAGGCTTTGTTCCAGAAGTTGGAGTTGGTGAGATTTATAAGTATAAAATATATTCAAATAACCATGGTGCCGTAACCGAAAAGGCAGATCCATTTGCAAGATATTGCGAGCAGCCCCCAAGGACCGCTTCTATTATTTGGAAGGAAGATTATAAGTGGGAGGATAAAAAATGGATGGAAACACGGAAAGCGAAAAATGCTTTGGATGCACCTTTCTCAGTTTACGAAGTACATTTAGGTTCTTGGAAAAGAGATAAGGATGGAAACTTTTTGACCTATGAACAACTCGCTCAAGACTTGGTGGCTTATGTTAGGGAAATGGGCTTTACACATGTGGAATTCATGCCTATTATGGAATTTCCATACGATCCATCATGGGGTTATCAACTTACGGGATATTTTGCACCAACATCTAGGTTTGGTGATCCTGAAGGCTTTAAATTATTGGTAGATGCATTGCACCAAGCTGAAATAGGAGTAATATTGGATTGGGTTCCTTCTCATTTTCCTGAGGATGCACACGGTCTTGGCTTTTTTGATGGGTCTCATTTATATGAACATCCAGATAGAAGAAGAGGATATCACCCAGATTGGAAGAGCTTAATTTTTAACTACGGAAGAAACGAAGTCCGTGCCTTTTTAATCAGTAATGCCATATTCTGGTTAGATCAGTTTCATGCAGATGCCTTGCGTGTTGATGCTGTGGCCTCAATGCTTTACCTAGATTATTCTAGGGAAGATGGGGAGTGGGAGCCCAACATGTACGGCAATAACGAAAACCTTGAAGCTTTATCTTTTATAAGGGAGTTTAATGAAGCGGTTTACGGTAGCTTTCCGGATGTACAGACCATTGCGGAAGAATCTACTGCTTTTTCCGGGGTTTCCAAACCAGTAATGTATGGAGGGCTAGGTTTTGGTATGAAGTGGATGATGGGTTGGATGCATGATACTTTAGAGTACTTTAAAAAAGAAGCAATTTATAGAAGGCACCATCAGAACGATCTTACTTTTAGCGCCACGTATGCCTTTACGGAAAACTTTATGTTGCCTTTCTCACATGATGAGGTGGTCTACGGCAAGCAATCCTTAGTGTACCGCATGCCGGGCGATGAATGGCAGCGTTTTGCAAACTTGCGTTTGATGTTCGGTTATATGTTTACGCACCCCGGTACCAACCTTATTTTTATGGGAGGCGAATTTGGACAGACCAGTGAATGGAATTTTCAGAAAAGTTTAGATTGGCATCTTACGCAGTACGAAGTGCATAGCGGTGTGCAAGAGCTTATAAAAGATTTGAACGCTATCTACAAAGGTTTCCCGGCTTTATATCAGAAGCAGTTTAGCCCGGATGGTTTTCAGTGGATAGATTATGGAGACCATGAAAACTCTGTCTTGACTTATATAAGAAGAGGTCATGATACGGAAGATGATATATTCATTGCCTGTAACTTTACGCCGGTTCCCAGGGAAAAATATAAAATAGGTATTCCAAAGACCTCTGGTAAGATTAAAATCATCTTAAATAGCGATGATAAAAAATATGGAGGAGCCGGTATGGATCCAAAAATTTCTAGTATCAAGAAAAACGCTTGGCATGGCCGCGAACAATCGGTAGAATTGACGATTCCGCCTTTAAGTATTGTCATTTTTCAGTAGGTAGGCCATCTTTAATCATAATAGTTGGTAAATGTTTTGAAATCATTTCGTTTTTAAGGTTTAAAGTCTTTTTTTTGTTAGTCTTTAAAGATCAAACAAATGATAACCAACACAGAACTAGAATATAAAGGAAACTTATACCCCAATCATATTGTAGATTATGTAAGGGATAAGGATAAGTTTTATTTTACTACGGAAAACGGGGTAATTTTAGAAGTTACCGTAATTCAAGATAGAACTATTAGGTTCCGTTATGGAACTGAACATGCATTTCAGCCAGATTTTTCTTATGCTATAGACCCTAATGCGAGCAGGGGTTACAGTCATCTAGACTGTTTGGAAACTAAAACAGAGTACATAATTGAAACCTCTAGGCTTCAGATACTTGTTGATAAAAAGACACTACGTACCCAGATATCCGATTTAAACGGTAATATCATAATGGAAGACGAACTTGGTTTTCATTGGGAAGAAAACTATGAACACGGTGGTAACACTGTAAAAATGAGTAAAATCACTCAAAATACCGAAAGTTTCTATGGTATGGGTGACAAAGCTACCCATAGTAACCTTAAAGGAAAAAGAGTAAACAATTGGGTAACGGATCAATACGCTTACGGTAAAGACCAAGACCCACTTTATAAAGCAATTCCTTTTTATATTGGCTTGCACAGCGGTCAAGCCTACGGTGTTTTCTTTGATAATAGTTTTAAGACCCATTTTGATTTTGCACATGAACGCCGTTCTACCACCAGCTTTTGGGCAGACGGTGGTGAAATGAACTATTATTTTTTCTACGGGCCAGAAATGCACAAAGTAGTTAGGGCCTATACGAATTTAACCGGAGCTCCCGAGCTACCGCCGTTATGGGCATTGGGATATCACCAGTCCAAGTGGAGTTATTTTCCAGAGAGCAATGTAAAAGATATCGCAAAGCAGTTCAGGGATCTAAAAATACCATGTGATGCCATTTATTTAGATATTGATTATATGGACGGGTTTAGGTGCTTTACTTGGGATAAGAAGAGATTTCCAGAGCCTAAACGTATGATCGATGAATTGTTTGAAGATGGTTTTAAGACCGTAGTCATGATCGATCCCGGTATTAAGGTGGATAAGGATTACTGGATCTATCAAGAAGCCGTAGAAAACGATTATTTCTGTAAACGTGCCGATGGACCAAGAATGAAAGGAAAAGTATGGCCGGGAGAATGTAATTTTCCAGATTTTACAAACCCGGAAGTGCGTGAGTGGTGGGCGGAACTTTATAAGGAATTCATGGCCGAGATTGGCGTTCATGCCGTTTGGAACGATATGAACGAACCTGCGGTAATGGAAGTGCCAACGAAAACAGCTCCGTTGGATACACGCCACGATTATGACGGAAACCCTAGTAGCCACAGAAAAGCGCATAATATTTATGGTATGCAAATGGTGCGGGCAACCTATGAAGGTGTAAAAAGATATGTATATCCTAAAAGACCTTTGGTAATAACCAGAGCGGCCTATGCCGGTACGCAACGTTTTGCATCCACTTGGACAGGGGATAATGTGGCCACTTGGGAACATTTATGGATCGCCAACGTTCAGATGCAGCGTATGTGTATGAGCGGGTATTCTTTTGTAGGGTCGGATATTGGTGGTTTTGCTGAGCAGCCTAACGGAGAGCTTTTTGCAAGGTGGATTCAGTTGGGTGTTTTTCATCCATTTTGTAGGGTACATTCAAGTGGTGATCACGGTGATCAAGAACCTTGGTCTTTCGGTAAAGAGGTTACGGACATTGTTAGAAAGTTCATTGAGTTACGTTACGAATTGTTACCTTACTTGTACACCATGTTCTGGAGGTACTCTAAAGAAGGGACGCCAATGTTATTGCCAATAGTTTGTTATGACCAAGAGGATACACAAACACATTTTAGAACAGATGAGTTCATTTTTGGAGAACAGATTTTAGTTTGTCCAATTCAAGAACCAAACGCAAAAGGCCGTAGAATGTATATTCCTAGAGGCGATTGGTATAATTATTGGAATGATGAAGTTGTAGAAGGAGGAAAAGAAAAATGGGTAGTTGCAGATATTGATAAGATTCCGTTATTCATTAAAGCAGGTGCTATTATTCCAAAATACCCGGTGCAGCAGTATGTAGGTGAGTTGGAAATCAAGGAATTAACGTTGGATGTATATTTTACAGAAGGCGCTGAAAACTCTACCGTTTATGAAGATGCCGAAGACGGCTACACGTATGAAAACGGAAAATATAGTTTAAGAAACTTTAAACTTTTAGGGAAAGAGGGCGAGCTGAAGATAGAGCAATTTAAAGACGGTGCTTTTATAACTAGCTATGAAACATTTAAAATTAAATTGCATGGCCTTCCTTTTAAAATAGGAAAAGTACAGATAGATAATGAGAAGGTATCCATAAAGGACATTATGCCAAATGGGGATAATACCGTGCATGTAAGCAAAGATTTTACTCAATTGCGCATTACTGCTGAATAACTTTTTTTGTACTTTACGGCTCTAAACATAACCGCAATGAAAAAGATAATTTTAGTTTTAGCCCTATTTTTGGGGGTAGCCGCTTGTAAAACAAATCCGTTTACAGGCAAAAAAGTATTGAATTTTTATCCCAATAGTCAAATTTTTCCAACGGCATTTGCCCAATATGACCAGTTCTTAACGGAAAACAAGGTAGTTGAGAATTCGGCAGAGGCAAAGATGATAACCAAAGTTGGTCAACGTATCTCTTCTGCAGCCGAAAGATGGTTGAGCGCAAATGGATATTCCGGATATCTTCAGGATTATAAGTGGGAGTATAACCTAGTAGCAGATGAAACGGTAAACGCATGGTGTATGCCAGGTGGTAAGATTGTTTTTTATACGGGTATTTTACCTATTTGTGATGGCGAAAGAGGTGTTGCCGTTGTAATGGGCCACGAGGTAGCTCACGCTTTGGCAGATCATGGGGCGCAGCGTATGAGTGCGGGTACATTACAGCAATTAGGAGCTGTAGCGGGTAATGTGGCTATTCAGGATCCACAGAAAAGAGAGATGTTCAATCAGGCCTATGGTGTAGGTTCTCAAGTAGGTGTAATGTTGCCTTTTAGCCGAAGTCATGAAACCGAGGCCGACCGTATTGGTTTGCAGATTATGGCAATTGCCGGGTATGATCCAAAGGAAGCTGCCGAACTGTGGAAGCGTATGAAAGCGAATAGTGGGGGAGAAGCGCCACCAGAATTTATGAGTACGCACCCATCTAACGATACAAGAATCAATAACTTAACGGAATGGGCACCAGCAGCAAGAGCAGAAGCTAAGAAGTTTGGTGTAACCAGCTTTCAATAGATCTTACAATTATTGTATATTTAAAACCGTTCTTAAAAAGAACGGTTTTTTTATACCATTATGTCAGAAACCAACCTTCCAAAAGGAAGTAAAAAACTCCTGAATGCTTGGGCATTCTATGATTGGGCCAACTCAGTTTACAACCTTGTAATCTCATCTGCCATATTTCCTATCTTTTATGGAGCACTTACCTTGGTGAAAGATGAAAACGGTAAAGTTTTGGACGATACCGTTCACTTTATGGGTGTCGATTTTAACAATGATACTTTAATTAGTTATGTGACGGCGGCAGCATTTTTGGTCGTGTCTTTTCTGAGTCCATTTTTAAGTGGAATAGCGGATTATGTGGGGAATAAGAAAATCTTCATGAAATTCTTTTGCTATCTAGGAGCTGCATCATGTATTGGGCTGTATTGGTTTAGTATGGATTTTCTTTGGTTTGGCCTGTTATGTTACTTTATGGCTTTAATTGGTTTTTGGGGGAGTATTGTTTTTTACAATTCCTATTTGCCCGATATAGCTTTTCCTGAGCAGCAGGACCGCATCAGTGCTAAAGGTTATTCTTTAGGATACATAGGTAGTGTAATACTTTTGGTTATTTGTTTGGCCATGATTCTTAAGTATGATGCTTTTGGGTTTGAAGATGAGGGTATGCCAACACGTCTGTCTTTTGTTCTTACGGGGCTTTGGTGGATAGGTTTTAGTCAATACACCTATTATCATCTGCCAAAGGGTAACAAGAAAGAAACTTTTACAAAGGATATTCTGTTCAACGGTTTTAAAGAGTTGCGATTGATTTGGTCAAAAATTAAGCTCAATGTACCGTTAAAACGATATCTAGGCGCATTTTTTGTCTACAGTATGGCAGTACAGACCATTATGCTCATCGCAACCTATTTTGGAATAGAAGAGCTGGACTGGGGTGCGACCAACTCTACTACGGGACTAATAGTGAGTATTCTCTTAATTCAGATTGTAGCTGTGTTAGGCGCATTCGTAACTTCCCGTTGCTCTGCACGTTTTGGGAATATTAGCACATTGGTAGTTTTAAACCTCATTTGGATTTTCATCTGCGTTTTTGCTTATACCATAACCACACCTATGGAATTTTATATTACGGCTGGAGCAGTCGGTCTTGTAATGGGGGGTATACAGTCGTTATCTCGCTCTACGTATTCCAAGCTTCTGCCAGAGGATGCAGTCGATACCGCATCTTACTTCAGTTTTTATGATGTAGCCGAAAAAATAGGAATTGTCATAGGAATGTTGAGTTACGGTTATATAGCACAACTAACCGGAAGCATTAGATATTCAATTATCTTTTTGGGACTATTTTTCTTAATAGGCATGTTCCTTTTAACGAGGGTCAATAAAAAAGCCCCTATAAAAGAGGCTTAGTTTGATGACCGTTATTCGCTTTTTGATGTATTAATAACTTGAAACATCTCCGGAGCCGGATGTTTTTGTATCCACTTTTTTAGGGTTGCCACGGTAGTTAATATCTCCAGAACCTGAGACTCTAGCTTTTAGTTTTTCATTTGCCGTAACCTTAATATCGGCCGAACCGGAAACCGTGGCTTCCACATTATCGGCAATTAGGTCATAGGCTTTAATGTCTCCCGAACCGGAAATGGTAGCTTCAAAATCACGGGTGTTTCCGCTGAGGTTCATATCGCCTGATCCAGACATGGTAGCTACCATCGTATCCGTATCAACTTCTAAAGTGATATCACCGGAGCCGGACATCGATGTTTTTAAGCGAGAAGTTTTTAGCGTCGTTTGGCCGACTATATCACCAGAGCCAGATAGACTGAGTGCATCTATGCTTTCTACTGGTACTTTAATCTGTATGCTATTATTGCGTAAAGAAGGTTTTAAGTTCACTCCTTTTTGAACCTTGATGATCAATTTACCCTTATCTACTTCGGTAATAATATATTCCAAGAGATTTTCTTCGCCCTTTATGACCAATTCGCCCTCGTTACCGCTAACTAAATCAACATCAAACCATCCGGATACCGCAATGGCTTCATAATCGCTAACGTTACGCTCTATGGTAACTACGTTTCCGTTTCCTCTCACCCCTTTGCCCCATTGTGCGGAACAAGAGATGGTTGCAAATGCTAAACCTAATACAATAAATTTTTTCATGACTGTTTGTTTTAATTGATTTTTGATGATGATTTAATTTTTGTAAAATGATACACCTCCATAGTCGCTAACGATAGAAACCGAATTTTCACTATTTGCAGAACCGTGAAAGCCTTTGTAATACGTACTTGAATTCTTTTCTTGACTTATGTTGATCTCAAAATCGTCTTTACCACTCACTCCTGAATATGAGGTATTGATTTCAAAATTGAAATGGTAACTTGGAGAATACCCTATTTTTATACCTGTGTAATCAGTTTTCAATTGCATATTTCCTGCATCTTCTGCCATGTTTTCTATTTTAAGAGAACCATAGTCTGCAGCTATATCTACATTGCCATGAACCGTTCCTAATCGTACGGTTATATAGTTGCCTGTCCCTTGAACGTTACTGACCTCGCCAACCTCAATTTTTCCGTAGTCGCTTGAGTATTGTAAATTTTCCATCTGCTCTATGGAGCTATTGGTATAGTCTGCGCTAATGATAAGGTTTCCGGCTTTTTCAATTTCAAAACCAGAATAATCCGCTGAAATTTTACCACTCTTAATATACGAAATTGTTGATTTTGTAGTGTAATCAAAGGTTAACTGATTGTTACGACCTCTGAGTTCCCCTATGTCCAACCTTCCGTAGTCACAGCTTATTTTTGCATGTCCGTCTATACGGTCAATACTAATACTGCCGTAATCATTGTCTAAGTCAATATTGCTCTTTACGGGAAGTTTTATGGTGTAGTTGATCTGCATGTTTACATTGTTACTGCTGCCCCAGTTCCAGCCCCATTTACTTTTATTCGCATTGAAAATAGTTCTAGCGGATACGGAACTTTTGCTAGCGTCAAAATCTACCGTTATTTCATCTAGTTTGTCCTGAGCTTTTTCTTCATTGTTGCTATTTGTGGTTATGTGTACCTCTATTAGAATGCGGTTTTCGTTCCAAGAAATGATATTAAGGTTTCCGTAACTGTTTTGAACATCCAAAAGTGCATCACTATTGACCTGGAACTCCTTTTTTATGGTCTTTTCTTTGGTATACCTTCCCTTTAGCGGCCCATTGTTTGCAGATAGCAATATGGGAAGCATGAACAACAGAATGGTGAATGGGTTATATAGTAGTTTCTGCATTATCGTAGTTTTTTAAGTTTTTTATAGATTCAATGGTATTGAGAACATCCTGTAACAGGTCAATACGAGTTTGAAAATTAGTTATCATAGCGCTTAAGATAAGTTTGCTGTTCCCTCCATTAATCAGGTCTTGTTCCAATTTGGTATAGTTGGTTTCCAGTTTTTTAAGCTGTATCATGGTGTCATCAACAATTCTTTTGGTTTCAGGCGTGCTTTCGTTTTTAAGTTCTTTAACCTGCTCCTCAATGAGACTGGCAAAGTAAAATTCGGTACGTGAAACTTCTGGTGAGATTTCTGCCACCTGTTCCTCAATTGAGGGTTCAGAGTTATAAATACCAAAAGTAATTACACATATAATGGCAATTGAGGCCGCTACTGATAAAGGCTTCCACCATATTCTATTTTTAGTGTCTAAGGTTTTAGCGCCCTGTTGGACATTTAACCTTTCTAAAAATCGTTGTTCGTGACCAGGGGCAGGAGCCTCAAGGTCAAAAGAACCCTCTAAGTTTTTGAACAGTTTATCTATACTATCTTTTTGCATCTTACGCTACCTTTAATTTATTTCGCAGGCTTTCCTTGGCCCGGGAAATAGTAGTTCTACAATTTGAATAACTTATATTCATAATCTCACATATCTCTTCATAATCATACCCTTCAATAAGATGTAAGGTCAAAGAAATTCTATAATTGTCTTTCAATTGCTTCATGGTATCCATCACTTTTTGAGCCTTCGGTTCTGTAAACGCATGAGAATCGGCAACGCCTATTTCGTTATCTTCGACCTTGTACAACACATCTTCAAAAGCAACTTCGTTTTTTTTCTGTTGCTTTCTGTAATGATAGATACTGTTGTTTATTACAATGCGTTTCAACCAAGAGCCAAATGTAACCTCGCCTTTAAACGTATGCAGTTTCGTAAACGCGTTTAGAAACGATTCTTGCATAACGTCCTCGGCTTGGTCGCTCGTTTTTACAATTCGCACAGCCGTGTTGTACATGGCTTTGTAATAGCGGTTGTAAACTTCAAGCTGGGCACTTTGCTTTCCGTTTAGACACAATTGTAACAATGTATCAATATGTTCTCTTTCGTGGCTCAAAAGTGAATGGTTTCTTTATAGATGACGTAAGTTATGGATTGTTACAGTTGGGTCGAAAAAAATAAATAAACATGATTTGGGAGGATGGCATAAGAATTGCCAATATTGCACCGATAGAAAAGGTGCTATGCTTGTATAGGCTACCTATACTAGCACTTTAGATGAATATGATGTTAATAGATAACTAAGGGTTTTGTCATTAAAATGACAGAATGACCGCAATTGATACTATGGGAGATTCTAAATTCACGAATTTTGACAATATGTCGCTACAGTCCATCGATGAAGATGCTGAGCTTATACCCCTTTTGACCGCAGAAGACGAGGAGGAAATGAATAACGAGGCTTTGCCCGAAACACTTCCTATCCTTCCTTTACGTAATACCGTTTTGTTTCCTGGCGTTGTAATTCCTATTACCGCGGGCAGGGATTCATCCATCAATCTTATAAAAGATGCGAATAATGGATCTAAAGTAATTGGTGTTGTTTCTCAAAAGGATAAGGATACAGAAAACCCAACTGTAAATGATATAAATGTTCTGGGTACGGTAGCACGCATTTTACGTGTGTTAAAAATGCCAGATGGGAATACTACGGTAATCCTGCAAGGTAAAAAACGTTTTGAAGTTGCCGAGATGCTTACGGAAGAGCCGTATATGACCGCAACCGTAAGGGATACGAATGAAGAAAGGCCTAACCCTACAGAACCTGAATTTTTAGCGATTATTGAATCTATAAAAGATTTAGCGTTAAAAATTATTAGGGATAACCCCAATATACCAAGTGAAGCATCCTTTGCAATTAAGAATATTCAGAGCAACTCGTTCTTAATTAATTTTGTTTCTTCTAACCTAAATCTTGGTGTGAATGAAAAACAGGAGTTATTGGAAATCAATAATCTTCAAGAACGTGCGCTAGCTACTTTAAAGCATATGAATCTGGAGCTCCAAAAATTGGAGTTGAAGAATGACATTCAGTCTAAGGTCCGCAATGACATGGATCAGCAGCAGCGTGAGTATTTCTTGCATCAGCAAATGAAGACCATTCAAGAAGAATTGGGCGGTGTTTCGCATGATGATGAGATATTTGAAATGCGAAAAAAGGCCAAAAAGAAAAAATGGGACGATAAGGTTAAGGAGCATTTTGAAAAGGAACTGGCCAAAATGCAACGTATGAATCCGCAAGTGGCGGAGTATTCCATCCAGAGAAATTATTTAGACCTTTTTCTAGATTTGCCATGGAACGAATTTTCAAAAGATAAGTTTGATTTAAAACGCGCTCAAAAAATTCTAGATAGAGACCATTACGGACTTGAGGATGTGAAGCGACGTATAATTGAGTACTTGGCAGTTTTGAAGTTAAGAAATGATATGAAATCGCCCATTTTATGTTTGTACGGGCCTCCAGGGGTCGGTAAAACTTCCTTGGGTAAATCGGTTGCTGAAGCCCTTGGTCGTGAATATGTGAGGATTTCTTTGGGAGGTTTAAGAGATGAGGCGGAAATACGTGGGCATAGAAAAACCTATATAGGGGCAATGCCGGGTAGAATTATTCAAAGCCTTAAAAAGGCCGCAACATCTAATCCTGTTTTTATCCTAGACGAAATAGATAAACTTAGCAGTAGTCACCAAGGTGACCCTTCTTCTGCTATGCTAGAGGTTTTGGATCCAGAGCAGAATAGTGAGTTTTATGATAACTTTTTGGAGATGGGGTATGATCTTTCTAAGGTAATGTTCATAGCTACGGCCAATAATTTGGGCACTATTCAACCTGCACTTCGTGATCGTATGGAAATCATAAATGTTACGGGGTATACAATTGAAGAAAAAGTTGAAATAGCTAAAAGACATTTGTTGCCAAAACAATTAAAAGAACACGGTCTTACTTCAAAAGATTTGTCAATAGGAAAGCCTCAACTGGAAAAAATAGTTGAAGGGTATACGCGTGAGTCAGGCGTTCGTTCTTTAGAAAAGCAGATTGCCAAAATGGTGCGTTATGCGGCAAAGAACATTGCTACTGAGGAAGAATACATAATTAAGGTCACCAATGAGGTGGTTGAAAAAGTTTTGGGACCAGCACGCTTGGAGCGCGATAAGTATGAGAATAATGATGTGGCAGGAGTTGTTACGGGTCTGGCATGGACAAGTGTAGGTGGCGATATTCTTTTTATTGAATCGATCTTATCAAAAGGTAAGGGAGCTATGAACATTACCGGAAACTTAGGTAAGGTAATGAAAGAATCGGCTACGATTGCCATGGAGTACATCAAATCAAATGCAGAGCGATTTGAAATAAATCCGGAAATTTTTGAAAAGTATAATGTGCATATTCACGTACCAGAAGGTGCTACTCCAAAAGACGGACCTAGTGCGGGTATTACTATGCTAACCTCCTTGGTGTCTTTGTTCACACAAAAGAAAGTGAAGAAGAGTTTGGCTATGACCGGTGAAATAACCCTACGGGGAAAAGTATTACCGGTAGGGGGGATAAAAGAAAAAATTCTTGCGGCTAAAAGGGCACGTATCAAAGAGTTAATTCTTTGTAAAGACAATGAAAGAGATATTTTAGAGATAAAAAAAGAGTACCTTAAGGGTCTGAAATTTCATTATGTTACGGATATGCACGAAGTGGTGGATATAGCTATTACGGGACAGAAAGTAAAGAACGCTAAAAAACTCTAATGTCTAAGATAACGATTGCCATAGATGGGTTTTCTTCAACAGGGAAAAGTACGCTAGCTAAACAACTGGCCAAAGAGTTGGGTTATGTGTATGTAGATACCGGTGCCATGTACCGTGCTATAACATTGTTTGCAATGCGTAATGGTTTCATTGGTAGCGGAGAAGAAAGGCTAGAAGAATTGGTGAAAGTTTTACCTAAGATCAAATTACATTTTGTACCCAATCCGGAGCTAGGTTTTTCTGAAATGTATCTTAATGATGAGAATGTAGAAAAGGAGATACGTACCATGCAGGTGTCCAGTTTTGTTAGTAGAATTGCTGAAATAGAGCAAGTGCGCTACAAGTTGGTGGAAATGCAGAAAGCAATGGGCAAGGAGAAGGGTATTGTTATGGACGGTAGGGATATTGGAACTGTAGTTTTTCCTGATGCCGAACTTAAAGTGTTTATGACGGCCTCTCCACAAGCAAGGGCTACCCGTAGATATAAAGAGTTATTAAATAGAGGAGAAGAAGTTTCTTATGAAGATGTTTTGGAAAATGTTCAAAAACGGGATTTTATAGATTCTCACCGTGAGTTTTCTCCTTTGCGAAAAGCAGAAAACGCTATAGAATTTGATAATAGTGATATGGGACTGAAAGAGCAGTTTGAACGGCTGCTCAGTATTGCCGATCGCTGTATTGAAAAAGTATAAAAAAAGCTGCCAGATTTAAATCTGGCAGCTTTTTGCTTATGTGTCTTCGGTTATTCTTAGATATTAGGAATAACAAGAACTTGATCAGGGTGAATAACGTCCGGGTTACTCAATACACCTGTGTTGGCAGCAAAAATCTGCTTGTATTTCATTGGGTCTCCATAATACTCCTTTGCAATTTTACTTAGAGATTCACCACTTTTTACAGTGTGTCTATGATATACTGAAGAATCGGCTACCGTGATATTGGCTTTAAGGTCAGAAGGGTTTTCACCACCTAATTGCTTTATTTTATCCCAAAGCAAGTTTTTCTCATATTGGGTTTCGGCTTCGCCCTTAATTTTTAGCACTCCGTTTTCTTCGGAAACATCCCCGTTTTTTATACCCAATTGTTCACCAAGATTTAAAACTTCTTGATATTTTGCTTTAACGCTCATACTTATACTTTTTAATGGTTAATATTCTTGACCCCAAGATAACGATAAAACCACTGTTTTGCGTATAAAATAGAGTAAAAAAAGGACCTAAAAGGATTGTGGTTGTAAGAAGGTTGGTAAACTAATAAAAAAGATGTATTTTTGCACTCCTTTTTTACAAATACATCAAGAGTGAAAAGGAAAGATAAAATTTTACATATAACTACTTCTACGGTCATTGTTTAGCTCTTGTAACATCGTAGAATACAAATTTAAGATCAGCAATGGCTGAAGAAAAAACAACAGCTCAGGTAGAAGAAACTGCTGCCGAAGCAAAACAAGAAGTAAAAGAACAAGCTCCTAAGCAAGATCCAAAAGAGTTTTTGGAAAACTTTAATTGGGAGAAATACGAGGAAGGTATTGAAAGAGTAGATGACTCTAAATTAGAGGAATTCGAAAAATTGGTAGCTGAGAACTTCGTAGACACTGCCGATGAAGAGGTAGTTGAAGGTAAGGTTGTTTATTTAACCGACCGTGAGGCGATTATAGACATCAACGCCAAATCTGAAGGTGTTATTTCATTGAACGAATTCCGTTACAACCCTAACTTAAAAGTAGGTGATAAGGTTGAAGTTCTTATTGATATCCGTGAAGATAAGAGTGGTCAATTGGTTCTTTCTCACAGAAAGGCTAGAACCATTATGGCTTGGGATCGTGTAAATGCGGCCCATGATAAAGAAGAAATTGTTAGTGGTTTCGTTAAGTGTAGAACTAAAGGTGGTATGATCGTAGATGTCTTTGGCATCGAAGCTTTCTTACCAGGTTCTCAAATTGATGTGAAGCCTATTCGTGATTACGATCAGTATGTTGGTAAGACAATGGAATTCAAAGTGGTTAAAATTAACCATGAATTCAAGAACGTTGTAGTATCTCACAAAGCGTTGATCGAAGCGGATATTGAAGAGCAGAAGAAAGAAATCATCAGCCAGTTAGAAAAAGGACAAGTGTTAGAAGGTGTTGTGAAAAACATTACTTCTTACGGTGTGTTTGTTGATCTTGGTGGTGTTGATGGATTGGTACACATTACCGATCTTTCTTGGAGCCGTATCAACCACCCGAACGAGGTTGTAGAATTGGATCAGAAAATCAACGTTGTTATACTTGATTTCGATGAGAACAAATCTAGGATCCAGTTGGGTATGAAGCAATTGGAGAAACATCCTTGGGATGCCTTGAGCGATGAAATCAAAATTGGAGACAAAGTAAAAGGTAAAGTAGTTGTAATTGCAGATTACGGTGCATTTATAGAGGTTGTTGAAGGTGTTGAAGGTTTGATCCACGTTTCTGAAATGTCTTGGTCTACGCACTTGCGTTCAGCTCAGGATTTCGTAAAAGTTGGTGATGAAGTAGAAGCTGTAGTGTTGACATTGGATCGTGAAGATCGTAAAATGTCTCTTGGTATCAAGCAATTGACTCCAGACCCATGGACAGATATTACTACTAAGTACCCTGTAGGTTCTAAGCATTCAGGTATCGTTAGAAACTTTACTAACTTCGGTGTCTTTGTTGAGATGGAAGAAGGTATTGATGGTCTTATCTATATCTCTGATCTTTCTTGGACTAAGAAAATCAAGCACCCATCTGAATTTGTTTCTGTAGGAGACAAAATGGAAGTTGAAGTGTTAGAGTTGGATGTTGAAGGTCGTAAGCTTAGCTTAGGTCACAAACAGACTACTGAGAATCCTTGGGATAAGTATGAAGCTGAATTTGCTGTAGATACCGTTCATAAAGCTACTATTTCCGATATCGTTGATAAAGGTGCTACAATAGACTTTAACGAAGATATCACTGCTTTCATTCCGCAACGTCATTTAGAGAAAGAAGATGGTAAGAAATTAGGTAAAGGAGACGAAGCCGAATTTAAGATCATTGAATTCAATAAAGATTTCAAGCGTGTTGTTGCAAGTCACACTGCTATTTTCCGCGAGGAAGAGCAGCGTAACGTTAAAGCAGCACAGAAGAAAGCTGCTGCATCTGCAGACGAGGCTAAACCTACATTAGGTGACGCTAACGAAGCATTGCAAGCGTTGAAAGATAAGATGGAAGGTAAGAAGTAAACCTTATATCAATTCATATAAAATCCCCATAGCCTTTTTGGTTATGGGGATTTTTTTTATTCAAACATGTTATAATGTAATGGGTTTATGTAGATTATACCAGTACTTCTAAAGAAAACCATATACATTTAGAATGGCGCTTTTTTTCTAAGTAGAATTCCCTATTTTTGTGAAGCTAAACCATTAAAGCAGTATGAGTCAAAAGGTACTTCTTTCTGAAAAGGAAATAAACATCATACTTCACCGTTTGGCATGTCAACTCCTCGAAAATCACCTGGATTTTAAAGATACCGTTCTTATTGGCATTCAGCCAAGAGGTACTTTTGTGGCTGATAGATTAACAAAAATCTTGAAAGAGAAATATGGCGTAAAAGAAATTAAACTAGGTTTTCTGGATATTACTTTTTACCGAGACGATTTTAGAAGGGGAGATAAAACTCTGGAAGCGACCAAAACTAAAATAGACTTTTTAATAGAGGATAAAAAAGTAGTGCTTGTAGATGATGTGCTTTATACGGGCCGTAGTATACGATCGGCACTAACGGCAATACAATCTTTTGGAAGGCCTTCCGAAATAGAGTTGCTGACGCTTATAGATAGACGGTTTAGTAGACATCTACCTATTCAACCCAATTACAGAGGTAGGCAGGTAGATGCAATCAACAATGAAAAAGTCAAGGTTCTTTGGAAAGAGAACGATGGTGAAGACGTGATATATTTGATAAATAAATAACAATGGCGGAACTGAGTGTAAAACACTTATTAGGAATCAAATATTTAAATGAGAATGACATTCAGCTCATTTTCGAAACCGCCGATCATTTTAAGGAAGTTATCAATCGTTCTATCAAAAAGGTTCCTTCCTTGCGTGATATTACCATAGCGAATATCTTCTTTGAAAACAGTACGCGAACAAAATTATCATTTGAACTTGCAGAAAAGAGGCTATCCGCAGATGTCATTAATTTTTCCGCAGCCCAATCTTCAGTAAAAAAAGGAGAGACCTTAATAGATACGGTCAATAACATTCTGTCCATGAAGGTGGATATGGTGGTCATGCGCCATCCTAACCCTGGCGCAGGAATATTTTTGTCCAAACATGTTAATGCATCAATTGTGAATGCAGGAGATGGAGCTCATGAGCATCCTACACAAGCATTGTTGGATTCCTATTCTATTAGGGAAAAGTTGGGTGATGTAGCTGGTAAAAATGTGGTAATTGTGGGTGATATTTTGCATTCCCGTGTAGCGTTATCGAACATTTTTGCTTTAAAATTACAGGGAGCGAATGTAAAAGTTTGTGGACCAAAAACTTTATTGCCTAAGCATATAGAATCGTTAGGAGTAGAAGTAGAAACCGACCTAAGAAAGGCGTTGAACTGGTGTGATGTAGCCAATATGTTACGTATTCAGAATGAAAGACTGGATATTAGCTACTTCCCCACAACACGGGAGTATACCCAGCAATTTGGAGTCAATAAAAAGTTGCTAAATAGTTTGGACAAAGAAATCGTAATTATGCATCCCGGACCCATTAACCGAGGGGTTGAAATTACGAGCGATGTAGCGGATTCAAAGCAGTCTATTATATTAAATCAAGTAGAAAATGGCGTAGCCATTCGTATGGCAGTAATTTATTTACTAGCTTCAAAAATAAAATAATAAAAGTATGATTTTTGATTCAGACGGTTCTACAACTATCGTTTCTCAAGAAAATGCCACGCTTTCTATTTTCTTGAAAAACTTAAATGAGGCTTATCCAAAAATAAAAAATGACAATATTGTCGTAAATCTTTTTTCCTTTTCAAAACTAAAGGCAGGTGATGTTCTTGAATTTTTGCAACTTTCAGATTTGCATAAAAAATCCAAGAAATCGTTTGTGTTGGTGACCAATAAGGTTTCTTATGATGAGGTGCCAGATGCTATCCTGGTTGTGCCCACAATTCAAGAGGCTAGGGATGTTATTGAAATGGAGGAAATAGAACGTGATTTAGAAATATGATCAACCACCACCTTTCACAAGTTAACATAGCAAGAATGCTTGCGCCTATTGACGATCCCATAATGGCAGATTTTGTTAGTGATCTGGATCGTATTAATGGTATTGCCGATAAAAGTACTGGGTTCGTATGGCGGTTGAAAGGTGAAGATGACAATGCTACGGCATTACGTGTTTTTGAAGATGATTTTCTGATCATAAACATGTCTGTATGGACAACTAAAGAAGCTTTGTTCAATTTTACCTATGCTTCACAGCATGCCGGGGTAATGATGAAAAAGAAAAAATGGTTTCATGCTATGTCAGATATGCACATGTGTCTTTGGTATACGAAAGAGGGGCATATACCAACTCCGGCAGAAGCAAAAGAACGCCTAAAATATCTTAACGAGCATGGCGAGTCTCCGTATGCGTTTAGTTTTAAGGGGCAATTTACAGTTGAAGAAGCGCTGAACTATACGCCCAAGAACTAGAAAAATGAAATTGCATATTCTTGGTTGCTATGCTGCAACACCCCGTACAATGACCAACCCTACTTCTCAGGTGTTGGAAGTTAGAAATCACATGTTTTTAATAGATTGTGGAGAAGGCACGCAAGTGCAATTGCGAAAACATAAAATTAAGTTTTCCCGTATTAACCATATTTTTATTTCTCACTTACACGGTGACCATTTTTTTGGTTTGCCAGGTCTTATTTCAACTTTTCGTTTGTTGGGTAGGGAAAAAGAATTGCACGTATACGGCCCAAATGGAATTAAAGAGGCAATTACCCTTTTGTTAAAACTTGGGGATTCATGGACCAACTACCCCTTATATTTTCATGAACTCACCAGTAAAGAGCCAGAGGTGGTCTTTGAAGACGATAAAATTAAGGTAGAGACCATTCGCTTAAACCATAGGATATATACAAACGGGTTTCTCTTTAAAGAAAAACTGGGCGAACGAAAGTTGAATGTGGAAGCAGTTGCAAAATATAAAGTCGATAAAGCCTATTTTCAAAATATTAAGAATGGGAGAGATGTGGTTTTGGATAACGGTACGGTAATTCCTAATACGGATTTAAGTTTTGACCCTCCAACGCCAAAAAGTTATGCGTATTGTAGTGATACGGCATACAAACCTGATATTGTAGGGCAAATAACAAATGCTTCGACCATGTATCATGAATCTACTTTCTTAGAGTCTGAGGCTCACCTAGCGGAAAGAACAAAGCACTCCACGGCTAAGGAAGCTGCGGCAATTGCTAAAGCGGCCAATATTGGGCAGCTTATCCTAGGGCATTATTCCACACGTTATAAGTCTATTGAACTTTTTAAAGAAGAGGCCTTAGAGGTCTTTCCAAATGTAGAGCTTGCGGATGACGGTAAGTTTTTTGATTTTTAGTCCCTTTACAGCTTTTACATTACCAATCTTTTGCTGAACTTTGATTAAAAGGATTTTAGCAAGAAGACTATGCAAAAAGATTTAGGAGATTACCGAAAGTCATATGAAAAAAGTGCCCTTTTAGAAGGTGCTATTTCAGATAATCCAATGGAGCTGTTTCAGAAGTGGTTCTATGAGACCGAAGCTTCTGATGGGGTTGAAGAGCCCAATGCTATGACCGTTTCTACCATTGGTTTGGATGGTTACCCTAAAAGTAGGGTGGTATTGCTAAAAAAGTTTACCCATGAAGGTTTTATTTTTTATACCAATTATAACAGTGAGAAGGGAAAAGCTATTGCTGCTAATCCTAATGTATGTATATCTTTCTTTTGGCCTACTTTAGAAAGGCAGATTATTATAAAGGGCAAGGCGGAAAAAATTGCGGAGAATTTATCGGACGGTTATTTTGAGTCTCGCCCCGAGGGAAGTAAACTAGGGGCTATTGTCTCTAACCAAAGTGCCGTAATTTCCTCAAGGGAAGTGTTAGAGGATAAGCTCCGGTCGCTTGAGCGGGAATTTGAAGACAAAGAAATTTCACGACCAGAACATTGGGGAGGTTATATAGTAAAACCACAGTCTATTGAGTTTTGGCAAGGAAGACCAAACCGGTTGCATGACCGTATTAGATATTCTTTAATGGATAATATAGATTGGAAGATGGAGCGTTTGGCGCCGTAATCCGTTTTTTTAGTGCCGATAGTACTTTTTTAAATATTTTTAAAACTTTAAATCTTGGTTAAATGAAAACGTTGATAATGGTCAGGCATGGTAAATCTTCTTGGGATTATTCGGTGAGCGACCGAGATAGGCCACTGCAAGAAAGAGGAATTAACGATGCGCTTTTAGTGTCGGATAAATTCAAGTCGGAAGGTAATACTATAGATGCGGTTTTCTCAAGTACTGCAAATAGGGCACTGCATACCTGTATGATTTTTGTACGACAGTTACAGGTTCCGTTGGCATCTGTGAGCTTAACGAATAATCTCTATGATTTTTCGGGAGAGTCGGTTTTTGATTTTGTAACAGCGCTTGATGATTCTTTGGATACGGTAATGATTTTTGGTCATAATCATGCTTTTACGCATGTTGCCAATTCTTTGGGAAATACCTATATTGACAACGTTTCTACCAGTGGGTTGGTACATCTTGTTTTTGATGTAGACAGCTGGAGTTTAGTTGAGAAAGGAACCACGAAACAAACAATTTTCCCGAAAGACCTAAGATAAATGATAAAGACAAAACCGAAGTATATAAATAGAGAGATAAGTTGGCTACGTTTTAATGAAAGAGTGCTTCAAGAGTGTGAGGATGAAAACGTGCCATTAATTGAACGTCTTCGTTTTTTAGGTATTTTTTCCAATAATTTAGATGAGTTTTTTAAAGTTCGTTATGCTACGGTAAAACGAATTTTTGAAGCAGGAAAATCTGGTAAAAGTGTGCTTGGTGGTGAGAAAGCCAAGGATTTACTTGAAGAGATAACCAAGTTTGTAATAGAACAGCAGCGTAAGAGTGTTGAAATTCTTAAGAACATTGAGAACGAACTTGAGGCCCAGGATATATATCTGCTAAACGAAACCGAACTTTCTGAAAAGCAAGGTGCGTTCGCTAAAAAATACTTTACCCAAAAAGTGAGTCCGCAACTCATGACCATTATTTTAAATGATTTGGCGGAGTTCCCAATGCTAAAGGATACTGCAGCCTATTTAGCTGTAAAAATGGTCCTAAAAAGTGATGATCGTACCAAAAGCACGTTTGAGAAAAAAGAGAAGCGCTATGCGTTAATTGAGATTCCTAAAGGTATTGATCGTTTTATTGTTCTGCCAAAAGAAGGGGATAAGAATTATGTCATTATACTAGATGATATCATTCGCTACTGTATGGACAGTGTTTTTCCTATGTTCGATTACAAGTCCATATCCTCTCACATGATCAAGATTACGCGGGATGCCGAACTTGATATTGATAATGATTTGAGTAAGAGTTTTATCGAGAAAATATACTCTAGTGTGGAGCATAGGAAAATTAGTGATCCTGTTCGTTTTGTATACGATAAAAATATAGAAACGGACACACTGGATTTCTTAAAGGAAAAGATGGGTATTGAAGATGCGGATAGCGTCATACCAGGAGGTAGATATCATAATAAAAGAGATTATATGGGCTTCCCCAGTTTGGGAAGAGAAGATTTAATGTATGATAAGATAGCCCCGTTACCTGTAAAAGGGCTTAGCCTTGAGGGGAGTTTGCTAGAGCAAATAGCGGAGAAAGATTATTTACAGTATACACCGTATCATACGTTTTCCTATATATTAAAGTTTTTAAGGGAAGCAGCTCTTGATCCCAAGGTAAAAGCCATTAAAATTACCGTTTATCGGTTGGCCAACGATTCTCAAGTGGCGGCATGTCTTTCTAATGCGGTAAAGAACGGAAAACAGGTAACTTTACAAATAGAGCTTCGTGCCCGTTTTGATGAACAGGCGAATATTAGATATGCCGAAGAACTTCAGGCGGAAGGCGTAAAACTTATTTTTGGCGTACCCGGTTTAAAAGTGCATAGTAAAATATGTATGATCGATCGCGAGGAGAACGGCGTTATGAAGCGCTATGGCTTTATTAGCACGGGTAACTTTAATGAGTCTACCGCCAGAATTTACACAGATTATACTTTGTTTACGGCTAAAGAGCCTATTTTGAAGGAGTTGAACAAAGTATTTGACTTTTTTGAGACTACCTATAAAATCAACAAATACAAGCATTTAATAGTATCGCCTCATTATACTAAATCTTTCTTTGTAAAGCTGATAGATAAAGAAATTGCGAATGCAAATGCGGGTAAGGAAGCTTTTATCAAAATTAAGATGAATAGTTTCACCTCCTATAAGATGATCGATAAATTATATGAGGCTAGCAATGCAGGTGTTAAGATACAGTTGATTGTTCGTGGTATCTGCTGCTTAATTCCGGGAGTTGAGGGAATGAGTGAAAATATTGAAGCGATCAGTATTGTAGATAAATTCTTGGAACATCCACGTATGTTCATATTCTGTAACGCTGGAGATACACGAGTATTTATTTCATCGGCAGATTTTATGACCCGTAATCTTGAAAATAGAGTAGAGGTAGGTTGTCCTATTTATGATGAAGACGTAAAAAAAGAATTGATAGATACGTACGAGATTTCTTGGAACGATAATGTCAAAGCAAGGATTTTCAATGAAGCGCAGGATAATGCATATCGAATAAATGATAAGCCCAAGTTGCGTTCACAGTTTGCGACTTATGATTATTATCTAGATAAATTAGGTTCCGATATTCCCACTACGGAGTAAGGCATAATTTATATTTCAAGTTTTAGGTAATTGAATTGTCTTTACCTAAAACTTGAAATTCTTATCCGTGAATACTTTCTTTACTGCCTAAGTCCTTCATTATTTCAGCCTCGAAATCTAAAAGGGCCTGCCATTTTTCATCAACTTCTGTGCGGTCTCCATATTGTCTTGCAAACTTTAAGAACATGGTATAATGACCTGCTTCGCTCACCATAAGTTTATGGTAAAAATCGGCAAGTTCTTTATCTTCAAGTTCTTCTGATAGTAACCTGAACCGTTCGCAGCTCCGAGCTTCAATTAATGCCGCATACAAAAGACGATGCACCAATTGGGTAGTACGGCTTCCACCTTTTGGAAAGAACTTTATTAATTGAAGAACATACTCATCTTTTCGGTCACGTCCTAAGCTTTGGCCTCTTGCTGTAATTCGGTCATGAACCATTTTAAAATGGGCCATTTCCTCCCGTGAAAGTGCTATCATTTCTTCCACCAACTCTGTATATTCCGGAAAACTTATGATTAAGGATATGGCTGTGCTTGCTGCTTTTTGCTCACAATACGCATGATCGGTCAATATTTCATCTATATTTTTCTCAACAATATTTACCCATCTTGGGTCAGTTGGCAACTTTAAACCTAGCATAATTCAATTTTTCGTAAAATTAGCAAGAATCTTTGTAAACTATAACTTGAATTTAGCATCTTAAATATCATGTTATCCCAAAGAATAATTAGTTTTGTGAATAGTTGTTTTTTTTATGCCCAAAAGGTAAAAGAAAACAGGGTTGTTACCACTTATCAAGAAACCCGAAAAACAGAATATGGAATTAACCAAATTAGACCAAGAACTTCAGTCTTTATTGAGCAGTAATTTAGACCCTGATACAAATTCATGGCTGCATTCAAAACTAGAGCAAATAATTAGTGCTAGTTCAACCAAAGACCTGTACATGACCTATAGCCTATTGGCTAGTAAAATAGATTCGAACACTGTTTTGAATTTAGGTCCTGATACAGATGAAGTGACGGAGTATTTACGTGCACAGAACGCAACAACACTGCAAATAGCGCGGATTTATCTTTTAATAAAGGTCCTGAAGGCAGATGGGGATTTCTTTGTTCCTAAAGTTGCCAATCTTATACAGGTGGCAGATACCTCTGAGCTGGAAACATTCTTGAAGTACCTCATTCTGTTGCCCAATGCCGAAAATTATAAGCAGACCGCAGTAGAAGCTTTGCGGACCAATATTGCTACCATATTCGAGGCAATAAGCATGCAGAATCCGTATCCCGCAATATATTTTAATGATCAACAATGGAACCAAATGTTCCTTAAAGCTGCTTTTATGCAGTTAGATCTTTCTGCCATTTTAAGTATTGATGAGCGAGCGAATAAGGATTTAACAAGAATTATATCTGATTACGCACATGAGCGATGGGCGGCATCTCGTGACATAGAGCCGTTATTTTGGCGGCCTGTTGCGGCATTTTTAGATGATACCCTATTGAAAGATATAGAGCGGTTGTTTGCTAGCGATAATCCTATTGAAAATAAAGTAGCGGCATTGTGTTGCTATAGTTCCCAAGAGCAAAGGGCTAAGGAATTATTGGCAAAGCACCCGGAATTAGAAGCTCAAGTAGCAAATAAAGAAATTACCTGGAAAAATATAAAAGCTTAATATGGAAGATAAAATGATGATAATCGACCCGCATGTACACATGACATCGCGAACTACGGACGATTATGAAGCCATGGCCGCGGCCGGAGTAGTTGCTATAATTGAACCTTCTTTTTGGTTGGGACAACCAAGGACTCAAGTAGGTTCTTTTCAAGATTATTATAGCAGTTTAGTAGGCTGGGAGCCGTTTAGGGCTAGCCAGTTTGGTATTCAACATTATTGTACAATAGGTTTAAATTCTAAAGAAGCGAATAATGAGGCCCTGGCGGAACAGGTTATTGAGCTTTTGCCTTTGTACGTGCACAAGCAGAATGTGGTGGCTATAGGTGAGATAGGTTATGACGATCAAACTCCTGCGGAGGACAAATACTTTCGTATGCAGCTAGAAATGGCCAAAGAATTGGATATGGTCGTGCAAGTACATACGCCTCACCGCGATAAAAAAGCCGGTACTTTAAAAAGTATGGAGGTTTGTTTGGAGCATGGCTTAGACCCTTCAAAAGTTGTTATTGACCATAATAATGAAGAAACGGTTAAAGACGTTTTAGATAGAGGTTTTATAGCAGCGTTTACTATTTACCCAAAAACAAAAATGGGGAACGAACGTATGGTTGCCGTCGTGGAAAAATACGGAAGCAATAATATTATTGTAGATAGTTCTGCGGATTGGGGTGTAAGTGATCCTTTGGCCGTGCCAAAAACAGCAAATCTTATGCTAAAAAGGGGTATAGCAAAAGAAGACGTTGTAAAAACCTGTTACCAAAATGCATTGGACATTTTTGGTTCTAACGGAAAAATGAAAGAGGAGCACTGGCTGAAGCCTAAAGGGGTGAACCAGGCTCAACTTTTTAATGATAATAGTGTGTTAAGAGGGCAAGAGCCAAGGATAGATTCTGATCAGATTACATAATGAATTCTACATTTCTTGGATATGCGCGATTGGCAAGACCTGCTAACTTACCGACTGCAGCAGCCGATATTTTGGCTGGTGTAGCCATTGGTGGTGTTTTTGTGGGTGGTGTTACATTAGGCTTTTTAGGTTCGGAAATGTTTACGCATATACTGTACCTAGTGTTTTCGTCCGTTTTTTTATATGCCGGCGGGGTTATTCTTAATGATGTTTTTGATTTTAAGTTAGATCAAGCAGAACGACCGGAACGTCCTATACCTAGTGGGGTGGTGTCGCTAACCGCTGCAACTCTGTATGGTTCGGTTGCATTGGTTATAGGGGTAATGTTGGCCTTTTTGGTGTCCAATATTTCGGGTGTTGTAGCAGTTGCTCTCGCTTTGGCTATACTTTTGTATGATGGGATTGCTAAAAAATATGATTTTTTTGGTCCATTGAGTATGGGCCTGTGTAGAGGTATAAATCTCTTGCTTGGAATGTCCATATTAGGAGATTTCAATTACTGGTTTATGGCTATTATTCCTATCGTCTATATCTTTGCTATCACGCTGATTAGTAGGGGGGAGGTGCATGGCGAAAACAAAAACCATATTGTATTGGCAGGTGTCCTTTATGGCATGGTAATTTTGGCCGTAGCATCGATAGCTATTTTATATACGGATGCCTTAATATTTTCGTTATTGTTTCTAGTAGTGTTTGCGTTCACGGTCTTTAGGCCTTTGGTCAAAGCCCATTCCGTAAACTCTCCTGAGAATATTAAAAAAGCGGTAATGGCAGGAGTTATATCGCTTATATTATTGGATTCGTCTATCGCTGTTGTCTTTTCAGATTGGTGGTATGGATTAATAATATTGGCATTGTTGCCGGTTTCTAAAGGCTTGTCAAAACTATTTGCCGTTACTTAAGGCCAATTTTATTGGCGTTCAAAACAAATTCGATGTTTAAAACAATAGAACAGAAATTTGAGGTTTCATATCAATATGGCCTCCACTTTACCGAAAACTTGTTCGGTATAAAAAACACCTTATTCAGGGATGTAATCAAGGCTTATAAAAATGAGCCCGTAAAGTTGCTTTTTGTTGTTGATGATGGAGTGGCCGAGGCGCATCCGGAGTTAATAAAAAACATTAAAACCTACTGTTTGCAGTATCAGGAGAATTTGGTACATACAAAAAGTATGTTGGTACAAGGTGGTGAGGCCTGTAAGAATGATGAGAGTCAGGTTGAAGATATTCTAAAAGCGGTTAGTGAATACGCCATTTGCCGGCATTCTTTTGTAGTCGTAATTGGCGGCGGTGCGGTTATTGATATGGCAGGTTATGCCGCGGCAATTGCCCATAGAGGTGTGAAACTTATACGTATACCAACAACGGTATTATCTCAAGATGATTCTGCGGTAGGGGTTAAGAATAGTGTAAATGCCTTTGGGAAGAAGAATTTTATAGGAACTTTCGTTCCTCCGTTCGCTATAATAAACGATACGGATTTTTTAAAAACCTTGGAGCAGCGCGATTGGATATCCGGTATTTCGGAAGCTTTAAAAGTTGCGCTGATTAAAGATGGGGTCTTTTTTGAGTATTTGGAAAAAAATGCACATCTATTAAGAGATAGAAATATGGAAGCTATGCAGTACACTATATATAGGTGTGCCGAAATGCATATGCATCACATAGCTCAAGGTGGAGATCCGTTTGAAAGTGGTTCTTCCAGACCATTGGATTTTGGACATTGGGCTGCCCATAAATTAGAATATATGACCAATTATGCACTGCGTCATGGTGAAGCGGTTGCAAAAGGAATTGTTCTAGATGTTGCCTATGCGCATTTAATCGGTTTGATTAATGAAGCCGATTTAAATCGTGTGGTACGTGTTTTTCAGAATATAGGTTTTGATCTGAGTTTTCCGTTGGCTTTTAAGAAAGAAGTAACGGAGTTGTTAAATGGAATTGAAGAATTCCGGGAGCACTTAGGAGGAGAACTCACTATTACTCTAATTTCGGACATTGGTAAAAAACATGATGTTCATGAAATAGATAGGGAAATCATGAAAAACGCATTGGAGTTGGTAAACGAAATTTCTAAACTTAAAGTAGAGTAGCTTGCGCATAGATAAAAATTTTCAACTTACATATTGTACCAATATCCACCCAGGATTTGATTGGAAGACCACTTTTGACAGTCTTAAGAATCATGTTCCACAGATTAAGCAAAAAGTATCTCCTAGTGAGCCTTTTGGGTTGGGTTTAAGATTGTCTAATAAAGCGAGTGAAGAACTTGCCTTGAGTGGAAATTTAGATGAATTTCAGCAATGGTTAAGTGAGAATGAGGTATATGTCTTTACCATGAACGGCTTTCCCTATGGTAATTTTCATAACGAACGTGTTAAGGATGATGTGCATGCACCAGATTGGACCACTCCAGAGCGATTGATTTATACGAAACGAATGTTTGATCAATTGGCCGCTTTGCTTCCGGAAGGTAATACAGGTGGGATTTCAACATCTCCTGTAAGTTATAAATATTGGCACGCCACGGAAGAGGCAACAAAATCGGCTTTTGAAACGGGTGGCAAAGGTATGGTCGAAGTCGCTATTCATCTGCATAAAATAGAAAAGGAAACAGGAAAATATCTACATCTTGATATTGAACCGGAACCGGACGGTATGTTGGAGAATAGCGATGAGGTTCTTCAATTTTTTAAAGATTATCTATTGCCTATTGGTGAGACCATGATAGGTGATACGTTAGGCTTGGATGTAGAAGATGCGAAGAAATTAATTTACCGTTATCTTACGGTTTGTTATGATATCTGCCATTTTTCATTGGCTTATGAGGAGCCAAAGGAAACTTTTGAAAAATTTGAAAAAGCAGGAATCGCAATAGGTAAAATTCAAGTAAGTGCCGCTTTAAAAATCCTTTCAAATCCATCTGGAAATGAGGAAATATGGAAAGCTTTAGCTCTTTTTGATGAGCCTACCTATTTACATCAAGTTACTGAAAAGGTAGGTGGCAAGGTGAAAACCTATAATGACCTGCCTATAGTTCTTGAGCATAAAAGGGAATTTAAGGAATTACGAGCACATTTTCATGTACCTATATTTTTGGAACGGTTTGGCGCTTTAGACTCTACCCAAGACCATATTCTAAAAGTGATGAAATATTTAAAAGAACACCCTGTTTCTAAACATTTGGAGATTGAGACCTATACTTGGGACGTTCTCCCATCTGCTCTAAAAAAAGACCTTTCGGAGTCTATTATTAGGGAGATTGATTGGTTTGTAGAAAAGTTTTAGAAGATGAAGAAAACGCTAGTGATTAATGTGGTGGGCTTGACCCAGCGTCTTATTGGGGAGCATACCCCATTTATAGAATCCTTTCTAAAAAAAGGAAAATCGGCTTATATAAGTCCTGTTTTGCCAGCAGTAACCTGTTCTGCACAATCCACTTATTTAACAGGGAAAACTCCTGACGAACATGGTATTGTTGGGAACGGTTGGTACTTTAAAGATGAGTGTGAGGTGAAATTCTGGCGGCAGTCTAATAAATTAGTTCAGTCTGATAAACTTTGGGACGAACTTAAAAAAGAAGATGAACATTTTACCGTAGCGAACCATTTTTGGTGGTATAATATGTATTCTTCCGTAGATTATAGTTTAACGCCAAGACCAAACTATTTAGCGGATGGTCGAAAAATACCGGATGTGTATTCGTACCCTCCTGAGTTGAGAGATACGTTGCAGGATGAATTGGGTACTTTTCCCTTGTTTCAGTTTTGGGGTCCTAAAACCTCTATAAAATCGAGTAAATGGATTGCTGATGCAGCTATTCGGACGGACGAGATGCATAATCCCACTTTATCATTGGTATACCTTCCTCATTTGGATTATAACTTGCAACGTCATGGATTGGATTGTGACAAGATTAAAAAAGACCTTAAAGAGATTGATAAGGTAGTGGAGCAGTTGGTAAAGCATTTCCAGGAGCGTAATGCACAAATTGTTTTGCTTTCCGAGTATGGTATAACGGATGTAAACAACCCTATACATTTAAACAGAATCTTGCGCTCTAAAGGTTATATAGCTATACGAGAAGAGCGTGGATTGGAACTTTTGGATGCTGGTCAGAGTAAGGCTTTTGCAGTTGCCGATCATCAAATTGCACATATTTATTTAAATGACCCTTCCGTAAAGCTAGAGGTAAAGGCTTTGTTAGAATCCATTTCTGGCGTGGAAAAAGTATTGACGGGCGATGAATTGCAAAAAGCGAATCTGAGTCATGAAAGAAGCGGAGACCTTGTTGTGGTTGCCGATGCCGATTCTTGGTTTACCTATTATTTCTGGTTGGATGATGCTAAGGCGCCAGATTATGCGCGTATGGTAGATATTCATAAAAAACCGGGTTATGATCCCGTAGAGATGTTGACGGATCCTAAGGATAAATTAGTGATGGCCAAGGTTGTAGCTATGTTGTTGAAGAAAAAAATGGGATTCAGAACGGTAATGAACATCATTCCTTTGGATGCAACTTTGGTAAAAGGTTCGCACGGGAGGATACCGGAAGATAAAGCAGATTTTCCTATCCTAATAACCGATCAAGTCAATGCAAATTTTAATGATGATGTGGAGGCTACGGACGTATATGCAATTCTAAAGGACCATATAACGGAGTAAGTATGAAAATTTTCTTCAAAATAACGGGTGTTGTGTTTGCAATTCTTTTTGCTTGGGGAGCTCTTGTGCAGTATAACGACCCGGACGCCACGATCTGGTATGTAATCTACGGCTTGGCGGCTTTGGTTTCAATTCTTTTCGTGATAAATCGTTTGAGTTTTAAAGTCGCTATTTTCTTTTGTTTGTTGTCTATTATAGGAACTTTCAAACAGTGGCCCGTTCAATTTGAAGGTTTTACAATAGGTGAAGGTGAGATAGAAAATATAGAACGCGGAAGGGAAGCCTGTGGTTTGCTAATTATAGCAATAGTAATGCTTATGTATGCGCTTAGAATCCGTTTTGATAAGCGTGTGCAGCATTAAAGGTCTAAATCAAAAGTTTGCCTAAGCAGGTCTATAGCCGGGTTTTTCTCCCTTAACTTTTCATATTTTTCCTCAGGGGTAAATGCAAACTTCTTTGCTACGGTTTCATTAACCGTGATTTTCAGTTCAATAAAGTAGTTGTTGAGATTTCGTCTTAAATGCTCCATTAAACCATATTGCTCACGCTCAATTTCCTTTTTCATGGTTCCGTTAGGTAGTTCTATCCAAATGATTTTGTCTTGAACTAATTTAGGTACATCTGCATTGAGGTTGGAAGCTAGAATTTTCTTTCCTTCCAAATCGATTTTATCAACAAAATCTGCCCAATGTTTTTGCATTTCCTCTTCTGTAAAAGCATCTTTTGGCAGTTTGCTTTCGTCAATGGTTTCGTCTTTGCGACTAAGCTCGTGTTCTTTTTTTGCTTTTAGGCTAGAAATGGAAAGTCCGGATATTCGTTTTCCTCCGCCTATATTTATTTTCTTTGCTGGTGAGGCTTCGGGTTGAGGAGTGTTGGTTTCTTCTATTCTAGGTTCAGCAACAGCTCTGGTGCTAGGTGCATTTGTGGCTACTTCTTCTTGGTACTGTTGATTTTCCTGTTTTTCAACTGTAGGAGTTGTTTCCGAAGTAGCGGTTTTTGGTTGCTCCTGATTAGCGGGTGTGGCAGTTTGTGCCAGAGCTTTTTCAGGAGAGCTATTTCCTTTAAAAAAGGAAGCAGGTGCTATAAAATCGATAGTAGAACCGTCTAGGACGTCAGATTCAGAATTTTTTTTTTCTGCCTCAAATCCAATCGAAGCTAATTTCATTAAGGTAAGTTCTACCAGCAACCGTTGGTTTTTGCTGGTTTTATACTTTAAATCGCAGTCATTGGCTATGTTTAAAGCTTGAAGTAAAAACTGCATGCCGGTCTTTTTTGACTGCTCCAAGTAATTCTGCTTGGCTACGTCACCAACTTCCAGCAAGTTAATGGTATCTTGATGTTGACAGACCATTAAATCCCTAAAATGAGAAGCTAAACCACTTATAAAGTGATGACCGTCAAAACCGAGTGATAAGGTTTTATTGAACAAAAGGAGTAACTGCGGAATGTTATGCTCAAGTATTAAATCTGTTGCCGAGAAATAGGTGTCATAATCAAGAACATTAAGATTCTCCGTAACTGCTTTTCTAGTTAGTTCCTTTCCTGAAAAACTAACAACCCTGTCAAAAATAGAAAGGGCGTCTCTCATAGCGCCATCAGCCTTTTGAGCTATAATATGCAAAGCGTCATCATCCGCAACAATGCCTTGATTCTCCGCAATATATTTTAAGTATTCTGCAGCATCTTTAACTGTAATTCTTTTAAAATCAAATATTTGGCAACGAGAAAGTATCGTAGGTATGATTTTGTGTTTTTCCGTGGTGGCCAAGATAAAAATGGCATGCTTTGGTGGTTCTTCCAACGTTTTTAGAAAAGCGTTGAAGGCCGATTGTGAGAGCATGTGCACCTCATCTATAATATATACCTTGTACTTACCAACTTGGGGCGGTATGCGCACTTGGTCAATAAGGTTACGAATATCATCTACCGAGTTATTTGAAGCGGCATCGAGCTCAAAAATGTTAAAAGCAAAATCTTCACCTTCCCGTTCCGTTCCATCAGAATTTATCTGTTTGGCCAAGATTCGTGCACAAGTAGTCTTGCCCACACCACGAGGACCGCAAAATAAAAGGGCCTGCGCCAAGTGATTGTGTTCAATGGCGTTAGTTAGGGTATTGGTAATGGCTTGTTGCCCCACAACATCTCTAAATGTTTGAGGTCTATACTTACGTGCCGATACAATAAAGGGTTCCAAAAAAACTTGCGGTTTAGAATTTACTTTAACTCAATACTACAAATATAAAATAAGGAATGGTAAGTGCCTTTTATTTCGATGGGATAAAGTCTTTATTTATCAACAATTGTACTAATTTAGCACGTTAAGCAGGCCGCCTTATCGCTGCCGTGAAAACGGGAGAGGAAAGTCCGGACACCATAGTGCAGCATAGCGGGTAACGCCCGTCGTCCGTTTTACGGAAAGGACAAGTGCAGCAGAAAGTATGTACAGGTAATGCTGTAGTGAAACCAGGTAAACTCTATGCGGTGAAACGTCATGTAAATCGGTGCTTGAGGGCTGCACGCCCGAGCCGAAGGGTAGGCGGTTTGAGACTAATAGTAATGTTAGTACTAGATAAATGATAGGGAGGTCTTTAGGGACTCAACAGAATCCGGCTTATGGCCTGCTTATTTTTTTTTGGTGATTGTTAGTCTTGATTTGGAGCCTCAAAGAAACTAAAAACGCTACTTCCGTATTTTCGTTTTTCAGAAAAATTATCGATATGCGACAAGTCCATATGACTGGCGTGCTCAATTATGACTGCACCGTTGTTATGTAATAGCCCATTTTTGAATACCATTTCGGGTATTTTTTCGAAAGATTCCACAGGGAGGTCGTATGGTGGGTCAGCAAATACTATGGTTGCTTTTTCTCTTGACTTTTCAAGATGGGTAAATACATCACTTTTAAAGGCGACGATGCCCATTTCAAGTGCTTCCGAGGTTTCGGTTATAAATTTCACACATCCATAATCGGCATCAATCGCGCTAATTTGTTGCGTTCCTCTGGAAGCAAACTCGTAACTGATGTTTCCCGTGCCTGCAAATAGGTCCAGGACAACGAGTTCATCAAAATAATAACGGTTGTTCAAAATGTTGAATAAGGCTTCCTTGGCCATATCCGTGGTAGGGCGAACGGGTAATTTTCTTGGAGCCGTTATTCGCTTTCCTTTATGTATACCTGATATAATGCGCATTAAAAAGCGTTTATTACGGTGAAATCAATAGTTTCTTCTGGTTTGTCAATGCCGGGATATTCGGTGAACGATGGGTAAAACATGGAAACATCCTTTACGTAGTTGTAACACAAATCGTAGATATCATCATCCTTTTCAATATCGCCAAACAATTTAATGGATACTGATTCCGCATCAAGTTCTAACTGTTCTAAGGTGAAAAGTAGGTAGTAGAGAAAATCTTCTTTAGTGACAAAATTAAAACTATTGAAGAGTAACAGTTTTTTTGACGCAATAATAGTCACGTCCATTTGGCGTTGTGATGTGTGTATGTAGCACACGGCATTTTTGTTAGGGGTTTGCCCGTTCATTAATGCTTCTACCATAACGGTGCCGTTATGCTTAAAGGTAAATTCACCAAAAAGGTCGTAAATGTAGTTGTTGATGTTTACAAAAGGAACGTAAACATTGTTGATATCAAAACTTTCAAGTTCATCAAAAGCCAAGTGGTCGTTAGCCAATATTTTGGTGTTGAACTTAAGGTAATTGGCCAGTTCGTTTTCGTTGAACAGGGTTTTTGGAACAAGACTAAAAAGGTTGTTTCTGTGTACTACTACAATTTCAGAAAACTGTTCTTGCTCTATTTTATGCGTGGAAAAAAGAAGTTTTAAACGTTTAAGTATTTCATAAGGGGTCAGTTCCTTTGCAAAAACCACTTTTTCGGAATCTAAAATACTATGGGCTACTGTGTCAAAAACACAAAAAGAAAGTCCATTCAAGCTAACTTGAATGGACAGTTTTTTAAAATTCTCCACTGGTTCTCCAGTATTATTTTTGGTCTCCTTTTTTATCATATATAGGGGGCCAGTTTCCGGCAGTACTAACTTCAGTTAAAGAACCTACTTTTATGGATGGTCCGTTTACTTCTTCAACACCAACCTCTGCTTTTTCTTTCTTTAAAAGAGTAGGCTGCTGATCGTATAAAACAACTGACTTGTCAACTTTAGCTTCAAAAACAGGAGCTTTATAATTTCCTTTGGTAAGAACATCGGCCTTCATTTCAAACTTTTCGCCATTTTTAGCAAAAGGTACTTCCATAAGGGTCTTGTAACGATTGTCACTCTTGAAAAGTGAATCTTTTACAGAAACGGTACCTAGTGTATCTATAATTTTCACTTCTTTCAATAAGTCAATCTGGTATGTTTTATCGAATTCCATATAAGAAGAATCTCTTTGCTGAGTAATAGTGTACTCTGCAGTATCGATAAACTTAATCAAACTGTTGAAATCTTTAGCATATCTTCTGTTGACCGTTTTGTAGGCCTCTTGAGCATTTCTAATGTCCTTCAATTTAGCAATAACTTGCCCGAAACGTTGTTCTTTGACTTCGTTGAATTGGATAGGGCCTGTAACTGATTGATATATAAGGTATGCTAAACCTACACAAGCAACCCAAAGTACAATTTGAATTATGGTCTTCATTTCTCTAGTGTTAATTATATTTTAGTGGTTGTCACAAATCTACAATTTTTTTTCAATCGCAAAAGTTTTTCGCCTAAAAATCCTGTTTATCTTTGATACCTATGACTACGTTGAACGATGCATCTTTTTACAAAATATTAAAGGAGAAATTTCCACACGAGCCTACTCTTAAGCAAGCGATAGCACTGCAAAAACTAGCTACGTATATACTTTCTGACAGAAGGGACGATGTGTTCTTACTTAAAGGTTTTGCCGGTACTGGTAAAACAACCTTGGTAGGAACCTTGGTAAGCAGCTTGTGGAATACTAGAATGAAAGCTGTTTTGATGGCTCCTACCGGCCGGGCGGCAAAGGTGATGTCTAACTACGCGAATACGCAATCCTTTACCATTCACCGTAAAATTTATTTTCCTAAAAAACAGGGTGGAGGTGGTATCCAATTTGTTCTGGCTCCCAACAAGCATAGAAATACAATTTTTATTGTTGATGAAGCATCTATGATACCGGATGCCCCAACGGACTCTAAGCTTTTTGGTAATGGTTCCCTTTTGGACGATTTAATTCAGTTTGTGTATGGAGGCCATAATTGTAAACTGATCTTAATTGGGGATACCGCTCAGTTACCACCGGTGCATTTAAATTTGAGTCCTGCCTTGGATCCTGATAAATTGGCTCTGAATTATGATAAAGAGGTAGTGCGATTAGAATTGGACGAGGTAGTGCGCCAAGCTGAAGATTCCGGTATATTGGTGAATGCAACGTTACTTCGTGAGCAGCTACAAAGTAGTTTTGTAGATGAGTTTAAATTTCATCTCAGCAGTTTTAGAGATATTGTACGGCTAGTGGATGGGTATGAAATACAGGAGGCTATAGATACGAGCTATTCTGAAAATGGAAAAGAAGAGACCGCTTTTATAGTCAGGTCTAATAAAAGGGCTAACCTTTATAATGAGAATATCCGTAGTCGGATTTTATTTTTGGAGAACGAGATTTCCGTAGGGGATTATATGATGGTGGTCAAGAATAATTATTTCTGGTTACCTCCCAATACAGAGGCTGGTTTTATTGCAAACGGAGATATTATTGAGGTGCTGGAGCTGTTCGCAATAAAAGAGCTGTATGGTTTTAGATTTGCTGAAGTGAAGGTACAAATGGTAGATTATCCTAATCAAAAACCTTTTGAAACGGTATTGTTGTTAGATACCATTAAGGCGGAAACACCTTCATTGCCTTATGAGGAAGGGAATAGACTTTATCAAGAGGTAATGAAAGATTTTGTAGATGAATCTTCCAAATACAAGAAGTTTTTAGGGGTAAAGAGCAACAAGTACTTTAACGCTTTGCAAGTAAAATTTTCGTACGCTATTACGTGCCATAAATCCCAAGGTGGACAATGGAACACTGTTTTTGTAGAACAGCCTTATTTGCCCAATGGAGTGGATAGAGAGTACCTACGTTGGTTGTACACTGCTGTCACTAGGGCAAAAAAACAACTGTATCTCATTGGTTTTAAGGATGATTTTTTTGTTGGTTCGGAATAGGTTAAATTGCAACTTTGTAAAGTGTTGGGATGGAATCCGTTTTCTTCATTTAAGAAGACTTTTGTTTTAGTCTCTCACTCACCAGAAATAATTTTGTACTGTCATGACATTGGAAACTATTACCAGTATTTTTTTGGGTATAGGTTTGGCTGCTTCGGTGGGTTTTCGTGTATTCTTACCTCTTTTTGCATTGAGTCTTGCCTCGTACACTGGTGTATGGGAATTGAACGAGAGTTGGCAATGGATAGGTAGTGTAGCTGCCTTGATTACCTTAGGAGCTGCTACTTTTGTAGAAATTTTTGCATACTTCATACCTTGGGTAGATAATGTTTTGGATAGCTTTGCAGTGCCTTTGGCGGCAATTGCGGGTACTGCGGTAATGGTGTCTACTGTTGCTGATTTGGACCCTGTGGTAACTTGGTCTTTGGCAATTATAGCGGGAGGAGGAACTGCAACGGCCATAAAAGGGGCGGGCGCGACCAGTAGGTTGGCATCAACGGCAACAACTGGTGGGCTTGCAAATCCTGTAGTATCAACTGTAGAAACGGGTACAGCGGTAGTGGTTACAACTGCCTCTATTTTTGCACCTGTTCTAGCGGTAATTCTGGTGATAATCATTTTGGTTTTTATTTTTCGTATTTACCGAAAATTAAGGCCAAAACGGAATGAGCAAGCCTAAGATTCAAGTTGAAAAAGGTGAATTTTACGAGTAGCCAAAAGTATAATAGTTAACGATAATCAATACAGAGTGAAAATAATAGCCATGATACCGGCCCGTTATGCGGCATCTAGATTTCCTGCAAAATTAATGCAAGACCTTTCTGGGAAGCCCGTAATTCTACGTACCTATGAAGCAGCGATTAACACCAAATTATTTGATGAGGTGTACGTTGTGACGGATAGTGATGTTATTTTTAATGCCATCACTAATGCGGGAGGGAAGGCTCTAATGAGTCAAAAAGAGCATGATTGTGGTAGTGACAGAATTGCAGAAGCTGTTACTGAAATGGACGTAGATATTATCGTAAACGTTCAAGGCGATGAACCATTTACCGATAGAGAGAGCTTAGCGAGTGTTTTGGAAGTATTTAAAAATGATCCGGAAAAAGAAATAGACTTAGCTTCTCTTATGGTCAGAATTACGGATGAAGAGGAAATAAGCAACCCCAACACGGTTAAAGTCATAGTGGATAACCGTAATTTTGCGCTGTACTTTTCACGTTCTCCAATTCCCTACCCTAGAAATAAAGAAATTGAAAGTGTTTATTACAAGCACAAAGGTATATATGCCTTTAGAAAAAGTGCTTTAATGGCTTTCCAAAGACTGCCCATGTTGCCGTTAGAGGCGATAGAGAAGATTGAGGCCATTCGCTATTTGGAATATGGAAAAAAGATTAAAATGGTGGAAACTACCGTTTCTGGAATTGAGATTGATACCCCGGAAGATTTGAAAAGAGCGCAACAAGCATGGAGATAGATTATAGTAAAATTAAGGTTATCGGGTTTGATGCCGATGATACTTTGTGGATCAATGAGACCTATTTTAGGGAGGCTGAAGAAAAGTTTAGTGCACTTCTAGAAGGGTACGAAACGAAAAATAAAATTGATCAGGAATTATTTAAAATGGAGATTAAAAACCTTGAGCTATATGGTTATGGTGTAAAAGGTTTTATGCTTTCTATGGTAGAGTCTGCTTTAGAACTATCTAATAATCAGGTTTCGCAGCAGACCATTGAGGATATTTTAAATCTTGGTAAAGAAATGTTACGCCAACCGGTAGAATTATTGGAAGACGTAAGAAAAGTTTTACGTAAATTAAGCGGTAATTATCGCTTAATTGTTTTGACCAAAGGTGATCTTTTAGATCAAGAGCGTAAACTAGAGAAATCAGGACTTTCAGAATTTTTTCATCATGTTGAAGTTTTGAGCGATAAGAAAGAAGAGAATTATCAGCATTTGCTAGATCACTTAGAAATAGATGTGAAGGAGTTTTTGATGATAGGAAATTCACTAAAATCAGATGTTTTGCCATTAATAGATATTGGGGCGCAAGCAGTTCATGTTCCTTTTCATACCACATGGGAGCATGAGCAAGTGAAAATTAATGAAGGGGAGTATAAGTATCTGAAAATAAATAAATTGTCAGATATATTAGAGTATTTGAAATAGGATATGGAGTTAAAGAAAGATATGCGAGAGGAACAAGTGGCTGTAGGTGTTAAGCCGGAATTCAAGAATTTTCCGATGGTACCTAGAGTAGTTTTTGGTAAAGGAAGCTTTGATCAGCTAGGCGATATTTTAATGCCTAAGCGAAAGCATTCTGAAGCACCTTTTATTTTTTTGGTCGACGATGTTTTTGAAAATACAGAATTGGCCAAAAGAATTCCTTTAATCTTTAATGACCAAATAATTTTTATTTCGGCGGAAGAAGAGCCTAAAACGGTTCAAGTAGATGCTTTGGTGGACAAAATTAAAGATGAATACCAAGATTTGCCCTCGGGTATTGTTGGTATTGGTGGTGGAACCCTATTGGACCTAGCCAAAGCCGTTGCTATTTTATTGACCAATAATGGTAGCTCTTCGGAATACCAGGGATGGGATTTAGTTCATAAACCATCAATTTTTCATGTAGGTATACCAACCATTAGCGGTACGGGTGCCGAAGTTTCTAGAACTACTGTTTTATTGGGGCCGGAGAAAAAGTTGGGAATCAATTCGGATTATACCACGTTCGGCCAGGTCTTATTAGACCCGGATTTAACGCAAGGGGTTTCAAAAGAGCAATGGTTCTATACCGGTATGGATTGTTACATCCATTGTGTTGAGTCTTTAACGGGTACCTATTTAAATGCCTTTAGCCAGAGTTATGGCGAAAAAGCTTTGGATCTATGTAAAGAAGTGTATTTAGGCGATTTGTCTGAAGAAGAATCTAGAGATAAACTCATGATGGCTTCATGGCATGGTGGTATGAGTATTGCCTATTCTCAAGTAGGTGTTGCACATGCTATGAGTTACGGACTTGGATATTTGTTAGGAGTTAAGCATGGTATTGGTAATTGTTTGGTGTTTCAGCATCTAGAAGAGTTTTATCCTGAAGGCGTAGCACTTTTTAATAAAATGAAAGATAAACACGGTATTGAGCTACCTACGGGTATTTGCTCTAATTTGAGTGAATCCGAGTTTGAGACCATGATTAAAGTTGCAATGAACATGGTACCGCTGTGGGAAAATGCTTTGGGTAAGAATTGGAGGGATACCATTACTCCAGAAAAATTAGAATCTATCTACAGAAAAATATAGATTTACCCTTTTTGGGGAAATGAACATTTATTTACTATGGTTAAAGTGTTCTACATTTTTCCATTTGTAAAGTAACCCTCGTATGCAAAAACTGGCAAGTTTTATATATTTTAAGGTGATGGGCTGGAAAATGGTGGGCAATTTCCCAAGCCATTTAAACAAATTCGTCATCGCGGTTGTCCCGCACACCAGTTATGTCGATTTTTTTCTAGGATTGCTTATCCGAAAAGTATGGGATGAGCAAATCAACTTTGTAGGTAAGAAAAGCCTTTTTACATTTCCTTTCGGTTATATTTTTAGACGTTTAGGAGGTGAGCCTATAGATCGTAGCAAGAATAATGATATGGTTTCGGCCACGGTAAAGGTTTTTCAAAAGCGGGAGAAATTTAGATTAACAATTGCTCCTGAAGGCACCCGGAAGAAAGTTGATAAATGGAAAACGGGTTTTTACTATATAGCCAAAGGAGCTCAGGTACCTATTGTTTTAGTCGCTTTTGACTTTGGGAAAAAGCAAGTCAAAATTTCAGAACCATTATTTACTACCGCAGATAAAGAGGCCGATTTTGCAGTCTATCAAGAATTTTTTAAAGGGGTAGAAGGTAAAGTATCCAGATAGTTTTTTCGTTTTAATTACCTGGCAATTATTGTGTTATATTCGGTCTTCAACTTTTAACATTTTTTTTAAAACCATCTTGTTCATTCCTCGTAGGTATAGTTAAATATAAAAACGAACAGATGAAAAAAAATGTAATACAACTCGGTTTAGCAATCACAATAGGTTCTTTCTTAATGGTTTCATGTGATAGTGATGACGATACAGTTGAAATGGACCAGCAAGATGAACAACAAGTGCAATTATTCGCTTCCAACAATAGTAACGGAAACGTTACGGTCTATGATATGACCAGTGGAGAGGTGAGTACTTTGACTACAACTTCTACTGCTGCGGAAGGTATTTATTATGATGATGATACAGATGAAATCATTCAAGCATCAAGGTCTTCTAATCAATTGAACGCATTTGCGGATGTTTCTACTTTTTTGGTAGATGCTACAATTACAGCCTCTATTTCTAGCTCTGCGGATTTAGAAAGTCCAAGAGATATTGCTGTTGACGACGATTATATTGTAGTTGCCGATAATGCCGATGTAGATGGAAATACAGACACGCCAGATGGACGATTATTTATCTATACTAGAAGTAACGGAGAAATTAGTTTGAGGAACGTGGTTACTACGGATTTTGCCCTTTGGGGAATTGAAATGGTGGGCGATGATTTATATGCGGTAGTCGATAAGACAAACGAGTTAGCTGTTTATACTGACTTTGTTGCGTCTAATACAGCTGATGCTACGGTCAGTGCTTCAAAGCGTGTAGCTATTGAAGGAATTGTACGTACGCACGGTTTGGCTTATGATGATGGAACTATGGTTCTTACGGATGTGGGTGATGCTGCTTCCGACTCGGATGGGGCCTTTCATATTATTTCGGATTTTGATTCCAAATTTGGTGCTGTAGCAAATGGAGAAACTATGGTGGTAGAAGATAATCAAATTAGAGTTGCTGGTGCAAGTACCTTTTTGGGGAATCCAGTAGCTGCTGAGTACGATGCTGATTCAAAAATGGTCTTTATAGCTGAAGCAGCCAATGGCGGCGGACGTGTAATGGCATTCTCAAATACTGATGCAGGTGGAAATATTGCTCCTTCAGTGAACAATAGTTTAGCTTCTGCTTCTTCACTTTATTTTTATTCTAACTAGTCCCAAAAAAAATAAATAGTTGAATAAAGCGACCTGAAATTCAGGTCGCTTTTTTAGTTTTTAAACTGAATGTTTCATAGGTATTCCAACAGGATTTTAGAGCGTAATCGGATATCTTGGGTCACATAGTTTGGTTCATCTTCTGCATTTTTTCAGTAAAATATTAATTCACACCTCTTACTACATAGAGTATTCAATACTTTATAAAGAATGAAAGGGATTAGTTTAGGTTGACTCAAAGATATTTTACTAGCACGAATACGTTTGACTACAGTCTATATAGCCAGGTAATATCTTTTTATAATTCTGATGTTTTATTTAAGGCTTTAGGCGTGAAACCGCTTTGCAAAATTTTCATTGAAGAAAGATTTTGTGTGGCTGTAGCGAAGGTTATACTGTAAACGAAATGGAAAACATAGATTTTGAGATTGCTTTTACGAAACCTATTTCTAAAAATTAAACTAATAGTAATATGTTGATTTATATTGTTTTATGTTCTGTTAAATTGATTTTTTTATACGAGGCTGATTCGTATTTGATTGCTGAAATAAATTACAACTAAAGCTATTTTCAGGTATAGTTTAATTTTGGTCAATGTGCTTTTATTTTGAGAATTTATGATTGTACTGGAAAAATGTATAAGTGTAAATACAGCCGGCGAGTAGATTTTTGAAGATGTTATAATAGGATTTTTTTCGAAAATCGCGCTAAAGAAAAAAAACGGCCAAAATAAAAACAATACCAGATACATGGTGTAATCAACGCCAATCTTAAGTTTTAATAAAATAGATAACACTATATGTAATACATTATTGAATACACTTTTTAATATACCAAACCGAATGAATAACTGTTCCCCACTTGATCAAATTAGAATTATGAGTAAATCACTCCTGCCAATAACTACCATATTGGCAATTGTTTTTTTAAGTTCTTGTACGCAAAAGAAAAAAGGCTCTGAAGAAAAATTGCAAACCCAAGACACATTGGTTGTAAATAAAAACGATCCAACCCTTAAGGCCCTAAGTCCTGAGGAGAGTATGAAAAGTATGGAAATGCAACCTGGTTACAGTTTAGAACTGGTTGCAGCTGAGCCCATGGTGCAAGAACCTGTTCTTGTGGTTTGGGATGGAGACGGTAAAATGTACGTTGCCGAAATGAATACTTATATGCAAGATGCAGATTTTACCGGAGAGGGTGAGGCTAGATCCCGCGTGGTTTGCCTAGAAGATACGGATGGTGATGGTAAAATGGATAAGCGTACGGTTTTTGCAGATAATCTTTTGCTGCCAAGAATGGTACTACCTATGGGTGGTCGCGTAGTCATAGGTGAAACGAACACCACAGACCTCTATGTTTACGAGGATACGGATGGAGATGGTAAAGCGGATACAAAAGAATTGATATTCGAAGGAGGCAAACGAGGGGGGAATATGGAGCATCAGCCGTCGGGTTTAATTTGGAATATGGATAATTATCTATACACTACTTACAACCAATATAGGCAACGTTACAAAGATGGAAAAATTTATAGTGAAAAAGTCCCGGCAGGAAACGGTCAATGGGGAGTTTCGCAAGATGATTATGGTAAGGTATGGTACGTAAATGCAGGTAGGGAGCTTGGTCCGTTAAATTTCCAACAGATCCTTCAATATGGGCCGTTGTCATTAAAAGGAGAAGGTAAAGATTTATGGCAAACCGTATGGCCAATAGATAAGATTCCGGATACCCAAGGAGGGCGTAAGCGTTTAAGAAATGATAATACGCTGAACCACTTTACCGGTACGTGTGGTCCTGCTATTTTTAGAGGTGATCGTTTGCCCGAAGAGGTGCAAGGGGAATTGTTTTTCTGTGAGCCGGTCGGGCGTTTGATCCGCCGTAGCCAAATAGATGATTCCAGTGGAAAGACAATCCTTTCAAATCCATATGAAAAGGATAAAGGAGAGTTTATACGTACAACGGATGCCTATTTTAGACCTGTTAACATGAGTACCGGTCCTGACGGTTGTTTGTACATAGTAGATATGTATAGGGGAATTATCCAGCAGGGAAACTGGACCAAGCCTGGATCGTATTTGCGTAGCGTGATAGATACGTTAGATATGGCAAAAGTGATCAACAATGGTAGGATTTACAGGATTGTACATAAAGATTATAAAAGGGATACCAACAAACCACAGCTTTTGCAAAAGACAGCAAAAGAACTAGTTGGTTATCTGAGCCATCCAAACGGATGGTGGCGTTCAACTGCACAAAAATTAATCGTCCTCAAACAGGATAAATCAATAATTCCCGAATTAAAAAGTATTGTACTTTCCAGTTCCAATGAACTAGAAAAGATGCATGCATTATGGAGTCTTGAAGGTATAGGGGTTGTTGATAAAGAAATTATCAAGCAAATCGTTGATGGTGGAGAAGATAATATGATGATTCAGGCAATGCGAGTTGCCGAAGCATCTATTCTTGATGGGAATAAAGAATACCTTAAGATTTTTGAAGGTCTCAGAATACATGATAACCCCAAAGTGGTTATACAGTATGCACTTACACTAAAACGATGCATGAAGGAAGCGGCAGAAAAGAAACTTGTGGCCATTAAGGATATGCATAAGGGTAAAGACGGGCTTCAAGAGTATTTCTCATCCTTGATTCATACGTACGAAGCACAGCGTACGCGTATTGCCGAAGCTCAAAGGCAAAAGGAGAATAGACCGGTTTTTGAAATGGGTCAAAACAATTATAACAACTTATGCGCTAGTTGCCATGCACAAAATGGAAGGGGAACCAAATCAGGAGGCCTTACTTTGGCGCCATCGTTCTTTAGAAGCCAAATTATTGGCATTGAAAACCCAGATGCGATTATTGGTGTGGCACTGCATGGATTAAAAGGGCCTCTTAGAGGTGAAAAATATGGAGCGGATGTCATGACGCCTTTAAAATCCAATGACGACAAGTATATAGCTTCCGTACTGTCTTATATTAGAAATACTTTTGGTAACCGAGCTTCATACATAACTCCGGAACAGGTGGCGAAAGTACGTAAAGAAACGAAGGACCGTGAAATGTACACAGAAGCCGAACTAATTAAAATGGATACGACCTATGCCAAAGCGGTTGAACGAATGACGAAGAAATAGCTAGTAATGGTATATTAGAGCAATAAAAAAGTGAGGTTTAAAACCTCACTTTTTTATTATATTTCTATTTAGGAACTTTATTTGCTAGTCTAAATAATTGCTGAAGCTTACTCCTGCATGGTATGATATACATTCTGTACATCATCATCCTCTTCAATTTTTTCTAAAAGCTTCTCAACGTCGGCAGCTTCTTCTTCCGTAAGTTGTTTGGTTACTTGTGGAATACGCTCAAATCCGGAAGATAGAATTTCAATCTCTCTGTTTTCCAATTCTTTTTGAATAGCTCCAAAGCTTTCAAAAGGGGCGTAAATCAAGATTCCATCATCATCAACAAAAACCTCTTCTGCACCAAAATCTATAAGTTCCAATTCTAGTTCTTCAGGGTCAATACCTTCAGCGGGAATTCTGAAATTACAGGTATGGTCAAACATAAATTCTACCGAACCTGATGTTCCTAAACTACCATCGCATTTATTAAAATAACTACGAACATTGGCAACGGTTCTTGTATTATTATCCGTTGCGGTTTCAACCAATATAGCAATGCCATGCGGTGCGTAACCTTCAAAAAGCACTTCTTTATAATCACCAAGACTTTTATCCGAAGCTCTTTTAATAGCACGTTCTACATTGTCCTTAGGCATGTTAACAGATTTGGCATTCTGTATAACCGCTCTTAATTTGGCATTAGAATCTGGGTCTGGTCCACCCTCTTTTACTGCCATTACAATGTCTTTGCCAATACGTGTAAAAGCTTTGGACATTGCTGACCAACGCTTCATTTTACGTGCTTTTCTAAATTCAAAAGCTCTTCCCATAATCTGTAACTAAATATTTGTTGAAGATAGCAAATTTAATAAAAATGGTAATGGTTGCAAGTAACCGCGCCGCATCTATTCAAAAGAACTTTGATTATTTCGTTTTTATAGCAAATAATTAGCTATTCACTTTCTATAATTTCTTCAATGCTGTGAGCGAGTTTAAAATCTTTTTCGGTAATACCCTCTGCATCATGGGTGTTGAGCTTAATATTCAATGAGTTGTAAACATTGCTCCAATCGGGGTGGTGTTCTTGCGCTTCGCATTCAAAGGCAATTCGTGTCATGACGGAAAAAGCATCTTTAAAATCTTTAAATTCAAAAGAGGTTTCAATAGCACCATCTACATATTCCCAACCGCTAAGTTTCGCAAGTTGACTTTCAATTTCTTGTTCAGATAGTTTTTTCATAGGATTCAGATTGAGGTTTTATGTAAAAATTAATGCTTGTAAATTACACAAATCAAATCTCTTAGAGGTCTGGAAAGCGATTGTTTTTAATACTATCGCATTACATGGTGATCAATGATGTCCTGATAACCGAAATGTAAATTTTTAGGCAATTTATTGTCTTTTGGAAGCACTGCCAGATAGCGTTCTTCGTTAGTTGTAAATACCCGTTTGTAGATAGGTGTGAATTCACCAATGCGCTCAACTACTTCTTTTATAAAATCTTCATGGTGAACAAGGTCTTTACTGCCTAGATGAAAGATTCCCGTTTTATCTCGGTTGATAAGGTAATGAATTTGTTGGGTAAGCTTGTCATCATTGGTCACGTTCAAAACTAGGTTTGGAAAAACTTCAACCGGCTCATTGTCCCAAATGTATTTTTTTATGTCTTTTATTCTTGGAGAACCATTCCCAAAAATCATCGGTACACGTAGTATGCCCATTTTTTTCTGAGGTAGCCTTAATAGCATGTTCTCTATTTTTATCTTAAACCTTCCATACACACTTTCGGAAAGGGTTTTGTCGTGCTCGTACGATGGGTATTTTCTATAGGCGTCAAAGACATTCGCCGAAGAAATAAAATAAAGGCGGCAATCGTTATCTTTTAAATATTCTACAATATGTTGGTGCGCCGTAATCTGAGCGGCAAAATTGCCTCGCACGGCAGAGATAATAACTTGCGGTTTTAGATTTTCGAGAATGCTATAAATGTCATCCTCTTCCATGTCATATTTTAAGAATTGCTGATTCTTATCGAATGACCTCCTTGCGGAATTATAGGTGGCAAACGTATTGAAATAAGGATTTAGTTCCTTATAAATAGCGTTACCTATAAAGCCGCTTCCCCCAAGTATTAAAATTTTTTTAATCTCCAATCCTTAAAAAATTGAGTGTCCCGTCTTGGTGGTTAGTTCTTCCAGTGCTGCCATGCCTAGTTTGGAATTTCCCTTAGGGTTTAAACCAGGGGACCAAGTGGCAACACAATAGGTGTTGGGAAGCAAGGCTACGATACCGCCGCCAACGCCACTTTTACCAGGTAACCCGACCTCAAAAGCGAATTCACCTGCTTCATCATAAAAACCACACGTTAACATTAATGCATTTATACGCTTTACCTGATTCATGGTAAGGTACATTTTTCCTCTTTGGCATTTGCCGTGGTTCATGAAGATATAAAAAGCACTGGTGAGCTGCTGGCAATTCATCTCTAGCGAACATTGAAAGAAATAGAAATCAAGGACTGCTTCCACATCGTTATTTAGGTTGCCGTAAGATTTTAACAAACTGGCAGCAGCGTAATTCTTATATCCTGTTCTTTTTTCAGATAATGCAACCTCTTCATTATAGCGAATAGAAGGGTCATTTGTTAGCTCTTGAATAAAATTCAGAAACTCTTCTTTGGGATTTTTTAATTCTGAAACGAGTATATCTGCAATAACTATGGCACCGGCATTAATAAAAGGGTTTCTTGGGATGCCATTCTCTTGTTCTAAAAGTGATAAGTGGTTGAACGGGTCACCAGAAGGCTCAACGTCAACCCTTTTCCACAGATCAGCACCTACTAGCCCAAAAGAAAAGGCAAGCGTTAAAACTTTGGAAATACTTTGAATGGAAAAACCTTCTAACGCCTCTCCCGAACTATAATTATTCTTGTTTGCATCAAGAATATGAATACCGAATTTCTGCGGACTTACATTAGCAAGTTCGGGTATATAAGAAGCTACCTCGCCTCTGTTGGTTGCTTCTTTAGAATGAGTTACAATTTTATCTATTATGGATTGATAATCTATCATGCTTTATAAAACGGAGGCTTAACTACGGTTGCAGGTATTGCTTTTTTGCGTACCTGAATGTTTATTTTATAGCCGACTTCAGAAAAAACTTGGGGCACATAACCTAAACCGATTCCTTTTCCTAAAGAGGGAGACATCGTTCCGGAGGTCACTACTCCTATTTTATTCCCTTGCCCGTCCACTATATCATAACCCTGTCTGGGAATGCCTCTTTCATCCAATTCAAAACCGATGAGTTTGCGTTCTGGGGCGTGTGCTTTTATTTTGGCCAATGCTTCGCTGTTGACAAAATCTTTAGTGAATTTGGTAATCCAGCCCAAGCCTGCTTCAAAGGGAGAAGTACTGTCATCTATATCGTTTCCATAGAGACAATAACCCATTTCAAGACGCAGAGTATCACGAGCGGCAAGACCTATAGGTTTAATGCCAAAATCAGCTCCAGCTTCAAAAACCTTGTCCCATACTTGTTGTGCTTCGCTGTTCTTGCAATAAATCTCGAATCCTCCAGAACCTGTATATCCGGTAGCGGAAATGATAACATGTTCAATTCCTGCAAAATCGGCAACAACAAAATTATAAAACTTAATTTCGGCTAAATCTACTGAGGTTAGTGATTGCATGGCTTCAACAGCCTTTGGACCTTGAATGGCCAAAAGTGAAAACCCATCGGAAATATTGCGCATGGTCGCACCTATCTCCTCGTTGTATTTTGAAATGTGTGCCCAATCTTTATCAATATTCGATGCATTGACTACCAACAGATATGTTTCTTCCTTTATGTGATATACGATAAGGTCGTCAACAATTCCCCCTGTTTCGTTGGGCAGGCAGCTATACTGAGCCTTGCTAATAGTAAGTTTAGAAGCATCATTAGAAGATACTTTTTGAATTAAATCAAGGGCTTTTGGGCCTTCGATTAAAAACTCACCCATATGCGAAACATCAAAAACACCTACGCCTTTACGTACTGTTTCATGTTCAATATTTACACCCTCGTAAGATACGGGCATATTATATCCCGCAAAGGGAACCATTTTAGCGCCTAAGGCTTCATGGGTCTGGGTCAAGGCAGTATTTTTCATTGTACTTCGTATTTAGGTGTGCAAAGCTATTGAAATATTTAACTATTGTATAATTGCGCTTTGTTATGTTTTGCATAATCTTTGTAAATTACCAAGTACGAATAGCTTTAGCTCAAAACCAATTTTCTAAAACAAACAACATGATAAGACACATTTATTCAATCGTAGCCCTATTATTGGTTCCCTTGTCTATAATAGCTCAAGGCGAACCCACTGATTTTCTTTCCTCGGATTTTCATAAGGGCAGGAGAGAGGCTGTTCGCAGTATGATGCCCCAGAATAGCGTGGCCGTATTTTTTGCGAATGCCGTGCGTAATCGAGCAAATGATGTGGATTATGTGTATCACCAAGACCCTAATTTTTATTACCTAACGGGATATAAGGAGCCTAATGCGGTGTTGGTTCTCTTTTCGGAAGAACAACAAATTGCAGGCACCAGTGATAATGAAATATTATATGTTCAGGAAAGGGACCCACGGGCCGAACAATGGAACGGAAAACGATTAGGGGTTGAGGGGGCAAAGGGTAAACTTGGTTTTACAACTGTTTTTAACGGAAGTGCCTTTAAAGATGTCAATATCGATTTCAAAAATTTTGATAAAGTACTTTTCTTCGATTTCGAGAACGATTATCGCGATTCTAGAGATGAAGCGGATCTATATGACCTGATTCAAACCTTTAAAACGAAAGCCAATTATCCAGCGGATTATGATAGTTCAAAGGATCGCTTTTATTCTATGATTACTTCTACCGATGTTGAGAACAGTGCTAATGTAGCTCAGACATTAGGTCGATATCTTAGCAGGGACAAAGAGTTGCAAAAAGACGAACTGATCAGTGGTTTTGTAAATGCGAACGATGATAAATTAAGAAGTGAAATTAAGGAGAAAGTAACGCTTAAGTTAGATGCCAATAACTTAAACTCGTCAATGCTAGGTGAAATTATGGCAACACTTCGTGAAACTAAATCTGCAGAGGAGATGGAACTTCTGAAAAAAGCTATTGAAATTTCTGCGGTGGGTCAAATCGAGGTAATGAAAGCCATGCATCCAAATATGTCCGAAACGGAGATACAAGGGGTCCATGAGTATGTGTACAAAAAATACGGTGCGGAATATGAAGGTTATCCATCTATTGTAGGAGGGGGGCATAACGGCTGTATTTTACATTATATTGAAAACAACAAGATGAAGGTTGGTAATGATTTGGTGTTGATGGATTTAGGAGCTGAGTATCACGGATATACAGCCGACGTAACCAGAACCATACCTGCAAACGGGAAATTCTCGAAAGAGCAAAAATTGATATATGACATAGTTTATGATGCTCAGGAAGCAGGAATCAAAGAGAGTGTTTTAGGAGCTCCGTTTCAGGCTCCAGGACAAGCGGCAAGTAAAGTGGTAACTGCAGGTTTGATGAAGTTGGGAATTATTAAAAAGGAGGAAGATGCTAGAATTTATTTCCCTCATGGAACCTCTCACTATTTGGGGTTAGATGTGCATGACGCAGGCACGTATCAACCATTTCAAGAGAATACGGTAATTACGGTTGAACCTGGAATTTATATTCCAGAAGGCAGTGATTGCGATGAAAAGTGGTGGGGAATTGCCGTACGTATAGAAGACGATATTCTTATTACAAAAAATGGCCCCGTGAATCTTTCCGCTATGGCGCCAAGAAAGGCAGAAGAAATTCAAAAAGTAATGAAGCAACCGAGTCCGTTGGACAAGTTTGAACTTCCAACTTTAAACTAATAAAAAAAGCCCCTAAAGAAACTTCTTTAGGGGCTTTTTAAATCTTATCTGTTCAACAGATATTGTTTTAGTTCTTCGTATTCTTTAATTGATATGGATTTCTTCTCTTTATCCATCACTTTCTTAATCTGCCCAGGGATAGTAACCGTTTGTCCAATAGTTTCTTCTACAACGTCCAAGAATTTTACGGGATGGGCGGTTTCCAAGAAAATACCATAAACATCAGGATGCGACTCTTGGTATTTTTTTAATCCCAAATAGCCAACTGCGCCATGGGGATCCGCTACATAACCACTTTCGCTATGTATTTTCTTCATGGTCTCCCTAGTTTCATCATCCGTAAAGGAGTAGGACGAAAGGTTTTCTTTTAAGGTTTCAAAATTGTCTTGGTACAGGTGTCTAATGCGAATAAAATTGCTCGGGTCACCTACATCCATGGCATTGGAAATCGTTGCTGTAGATGGCTTTGGATTGTACGTCTCAGTTTTCATAAACTCAGGCACCGTATCGTTCACATTGGTTGAAGCTATAAAGTGCTTTACGGGCATACCCAAACGTTGAGCGACCATACCGGCACATACATTTCCAAAGTTTCCGCTAGGAATTGAAAAGACAATTTCTTTTCCTTGGGATTTAGCCTGTTTATAAGCAAAAAGGAAATAGAACAACTGTGGAAGCCACCGTGCCACATTAATAGAGTTGGCGGATGTCAACTGCATTTTTTCAAGAAGTGCTTCATCCAAGAAAGCAGTTTTAACCATTTTTTGGCAATCGTCAAACGTACCATCAACTTTAAGAGCGGTTATATTTTGTCCTAAAGTGGTTAATTGTCGTTCTTGAATGTCGCTAACTTTTCCGTTTGGATATAAAATTACGACACGAACACCATCCACGCCTAAAAATCCATTGGCAACAGCACCGCCAGTATCACCAGAAGTAGCTACTAAAACCGTCACGTCTTGTTTTTCGCCTTCCGAGAAATAACCAAGGCAGTTGGCCATAAACCGTGCTCCCACATCTTTAAATGCCATGGTAGGACCGTGAAAAAGCTCTAATGTGGCTACGTTTTCTTCAATTTCTACAACGGGAAAATCAAAATCGAGAACCTTGGCTATAATTTCACGAAGCTTATCGTTCGGTATCTCCTTAGAAACAAACTGATGAATAGCGTTAAACGCAATCTCATGGTTTGTTAAATCCGTTATGTTTTCAAAGAAACGGGGAGGTAACGGTTCTATCCGTTCGGGGAAATATAAACCCTTATCAGGTGCAATCCCTTGTATAACGGCATCCTTAAAAGAAACTTCGGGTGCTTTTTTATTTAGACTGTAAAAATTCATTACTGTATGGTCTTAATTCCTTCACTATTAATTTTAGAAACATGAACATCATAATCAATGCCGATGTTCTTGTACACTTCTTTCATTGCCGTTGCCACTTTATTAGCGGTTTCTATGCCTTTGCTGAACGCAAAAATAGACGGGCCAGAGCCCGAAATGCCAGAACCTAAAGCACCGGCCTTTAAAGCCTCACTTTTGACTTGGTCAAAACCAGGTATAAGAATTGAACGAATGGGTTCAACAATGTGATCCTCCAGAGAACGCCCGATGAGGTCGTAATCTTCGGTATATAGTCCGGCTATGAGTCCGCCTACATTTCCCCATTGTTTAATGCCGTCTGCTAAGGTAATATTGGTTTTCAGTATTTTACGGGAATCAGAGGTTTTAACTTCTATCTGTGGATGGATTACGGTTGCGTGCAAATCACTTGGTGTATGAATTGGAACTATATCCAAAGGCGTATAGCTGCGCACTAATGTAAAACCACCAAATAGTGCAGGAGCCACATTATCCGCATGGGCTACGCCACTTGCCAATCGTTCGCCTTCCATGGCAAATTGAACGAGTTCTTGTGTTGAAAAAGGTTTGCCCAGAAGTTCGTTCATGGCCCACACGGCTCCTGTTGAACTTGCTGCGCTACTCCCTATACCACTTCCGGCTTTTATCTTTTTGTATATCTCTATTTCAAATCCGCCCGTGTAATCACTTTTTTCCAAGAGTGCCAAACCGGCTACGCCGGCCACGTTTTGAAGCGTTTCTATGGGTAACTCTTGACCTTCCAATTTTGTGATTCGAATCCCTTTTTCCTGGGTTTTTCTAACCACCATTTCGTCACCCACATTATCTAGGGCAACCCCGAGAACGTCAAACCCACAAGAAACATTGGCAATTGTAGCTGGGCAAAATACTTTGATTTCCTCCATGATTAGAAATTTCCAATTCTGATGATATCGGCAAAAATACCGGATGCAGTAACATCGGCACCCGCTCCTGCACCCTTGATAATCATTGGCTGATTGGGGTAGCGCTCCGTATAAAATAAAACGATATTGTCACTTCCTTCCAAGTTATAGAAATCGTGCCCTTTTGGTATGGCCTGTAGGCCTACGCTTGCTTTTCCGTCTTCGAACTGGGCTACATATTTTAACTTGCTATCGGAATCTTTCGCGTCCTTATACAGCTTTTGAAAATCACCTTCGTGTTTGATAAGGGTAGCAAAAAAGTCATCATTATTATCAGTATCAAGGCTTTCTTGTGGCAAGAAAGATTTATTTTCGATATCCGTTATTTCTAATTGATTTCCGCTTTCCCTGGCTAAAATCAAAATTTTTCGCATTACGTCCACACCGCTTAAATCTATCTTTGGATCTGGTTCGGTATAACCTTCTTCCTGTGCTTGTTTTACGATGTCATGAAATGTAGTGGTGTCATTGAAATTATTGAAAACAAAATTTAAACTACCGGAAAGTACCGCCTGAATTTTAAGGATTTTATCACCTGAGGCAATCAAATGTTTCAAAGTATCTATAATCGGTAATCCAGCGCCCACATTGGTTTCAAATAAAAACGGAGCGTTGTAGGTCCTCGCCAACGATTTTAATTCCTGATAGTTCTCAAAAGCCGATGAGCACGCAATTTTATTACAGGTCACTACCGAAATGCTATTTCCTAAATAGGTGTTGTACGTTTGAGAAACCTCTGCGCTTGCGGTATTATCAACAAAAATGCTGTTGCGGTAATTCAACTCGTTTACCTTTTTCATGAAGGCTGCTTTATCCGCTTTTTCGCCGGCGGCTAATTCGGTCTCCCAATCTTTAAGTGGAATTCCGGTTTCATTGAATACCATAGTACGGGAATTTGACATGCCAATGACCCGTATATTCAGCTTAAGATTTTCTTTTAAGAATTTCTTCTGTTGGTATACCTGCTTCAAAAATTTGGATCCCACGTTACCGACACCCATTACAAATAGGTTCAGTTGTTTTATGTTTTCCTCAAAGAACTCTTCATGCAATGCATTTAGGGCTTTCTTGACATCTTCTTTTTTGATGACAGCCGAAATATTTCGCTCAGAAGCTCCCTGTGCAATCACACGTAAATTGACGTTGTTCTTCCCTAAAGTACTGAACATTTTGCCACTCAAACCTTGATGGCTTTTCATGTTATCACCAACCAGAGCGATGATGGCCAAATCTTTCTCAGCTATGACCGGTTTTATTTTACCTCTTTCGATTTCATATTCAAAAGCAGTGTTGACCACTTCTGTAGCCCTATCAATATCATCTGCGGAAATACCTACGCAGATAGAGTGTTCGGAAGAAGCTTGGGTAATTAAAACTACACTAATATCGGCTTGGGAAAGTACTTCAAAAAACCGTTTTGAAGTTCCCGGTATACCTACCATTCCTGGCCCTTCCAAAGATAAAAGAGCTATATTTTCAACATGACTTATGCCACGTACGGTCTTGCCTTTTTCGTTTTTATTCTTCGTAATAAGGGTTCCCGAATTATCAGGCTGGAATGTGTTTTTTATAAGGATGGAGATACCTTTTGCCAAAACCGGTTGAATCGTTGGTGGATATAAAACTTTAGCACCAAAGTGCGAAAGCTCCATTGCTTCCTCGTATGATATATGAGGGATTGCTTTGGCTTGCTTCACTAATTTAGGATTGGCCGTATACATACCGCTTACGTCTGTCCATATCTCCAAAAACTCGGCATTTACGGCCGCAGCTACAATTGCCGCGGTATAGTCGGAACCACCGCGACCTAAGGTAGTAGAGTTTCCATTTTCGGAAGAGGCGATAAAGCCACCCATAACCACAACTTCGTGATTGTCTTTGCTGAAAAATGTCTCGCAATTTGCATTGGTCAAATCAAAATTGACCATGGCCTTTCCGTTAATATTGTTGGTCCTTATAAGTTCCCTACTATCAATATAACCAGCGTTTAGTCCGTCTTGGGCAAAATATTCACTAATAATGTAGGATGATAAGAGCTCCCCGTAGCTCACGATTTTATCGGAAAGCTTGGGAGTGGTTTCGCCTATTAAAAATGCCCCTTCCACTAAGGTTTCTAAGGTATTCAGTTCGCTTTTTACCTTGCTGAGTACTTTGCTCTGTGCGTTTACATTGATTAATTCTTTTGTGGTATCCAAATGTCTTTTCTCAATCTCCTGTAAAATGGATTTGTAGCCTTCACTTTGTTGAGCGGCCAAGTGTGCAGCATTTAACAGAAGGTCCGTAATGCCACCAAATGCAGATACCACTACTATGGTCTTATCCGTATTGGCATTTGATACTATATTTTTTACTAATGCAATGTTAGAGGCGTTGGCAACAGAAGTGCCGCCGAATTTTAAAACTTTCATGTTAGATGAAATTAACTCTTAAAAATAGATTGGGTGCGAAATAACGCGTTAACGAACTGATATGTTTTTGCCTACCCCAATGGGGTGATGGTGCCAAATGTGTTGATTGAACCATTGGTCGTGAAGAAAAATTCAGTTGTTATGTTTGCGATATGCTTATACATAGTAAGAATGAAAGCATCAAATGTAGTACTTTTGGATTCTTAATCAAATTTTTGTTGTTAGTTATTGAGCTAGAATGTTAATTACTTACATTATTAAAATTTTTGTGAGATTTTCACAATGATTTTAGGGTTTAGCAGCTGTCTTATTTATGCAGAACTAATAATTAGCAACTAGGAACGTACTTAATAACCAGATAACTCTATACTATTCTACATGAAGATTTTCTCTGCAAAGCAAATTTACGAAGCTGATAAAGCAACGATTAAAAAGAATAATATTTCTAGTGATCAATTAATGGAGGGTGCGGCCGTGCAACTCTTCAACTGGTTGCATTACAGAATTCAAGGGGCGCCGGTAAAAATTCACTTATTCTGTGGTATTGGTAATAATGGTGGTGACGGGATAGCTTTGGCTAGGCACTTACAAGATCATGGATATAATATTGCTGTATATGTCGTTAACTATAGTAAGAAAAGGTCAGATGATTTTTTAGTGAATCTAGATCGATTGAAAGATCGTAAAATATGGCCTGAGTTTATAGAAGAAAGTTCGGATTTACCTGAAATAAGCAAGGATGATATTATAGTTGACGCTATTTTTGGAATTGGACTGAACCGTACTCCAGATGCATGGGTAGTGAACCTTTTTGAAAACATTCAAAAGTCGGAAGCTTTTGTGCTTTCGGTGGATATACCATCGGGATTATTTACGGATAGGGTGCCAGAAGACGAAAAAGCGGTCGTGAAAGCGAATCACACCTTAAGTTTTCAAGTGCCTAAATTGGTGTTTTTCTTGCCGGAAACCGGAATTTTTACCGAACAATGGGAAGTTTTGGATATTGGTCTAGATCCGGAGTTTTTAATGACTACTGAAACGGAATATGAACTCATAGGTAAAAATGAAATGCTTCCTGTTTATATTCCTAGAGAAAAGTTCTCCCATAAGGGTACGCATGGGCATGGTTTAATAATAGGAGGGAGTTATGGAAAAATAGGAGCCGTACATTTGGCTTCAAAAGCCTGTCTACAATCGGGGAGCGGGCTGGTTACCGCGTATGTGCCTAAATGCGGATATATACCATTGCAAACGAATTTTCCAGAAGCTATGGTTTTGACCGATGCAGATGAAAATCATGTTTCTAAAATCGAATTTAATATAGACCCAACGGTTATAGGTATTGGTGTGGGCTTGGGTAAAGATAAAGACACCGTAAAAGCGTTGGACACATTTTTGACCGAAAACAAAAAGCCCCTGGTTGTTGATGCCGATGCACTAAATATACTTTCTGAGAATAATGATTTGCTTGAAAAATTACCCGCTCAAACCGTACTAACACCGCATCCAAAAGAATTGGAACGATTAATTGGTAGTTGGAAAGGAGATTTTGACAAGCTTGATAAGGCAAAAGCATTTTCAAAAAAATACGATTGTGTTTTAGTGATTAAAGGTTCGCATACCATTACTGTGTATGATAATAAAGGATATGTGAACACCACGGGAAACCCCGGTATGGGAACGGGAGGCACAGGCGATGTGCTTACCGGAATGATAACCGGATTAATAGCTCAGGGGTACAATCCATTAAATGCAGCAGTGTTCGGAGTGTATTTGCATGGTAGGGCAGGAGATATTGCAGTTGAAAAAACAGGGTACCAGGCGCTTACCGCAACTGATGTTGTAGCGAATATTGGCGCTGCTTTTATTGATTTGTTCGCACAACCAGAGAATAGGCCGGAGGTGAATGAAAATGAAAGGCCATCTGAACAATAAGAATGAATGTATAACTAACAGGTATGAATTTAAAAGCCTCAAGATTTAAAATCTTGAGGCTTTGCTTTTTGGTACAGTATATAGTTTTATTTTGCTTTTACACGTCTCTTGATCCAAGCTACTGCATTATCAAATTCAATGAAGAATTTCATAGGTTTTTTGTAGAATAGTTTTTCAATTTTGAAGTTATGCATATCTATTTCCTTAACGGAAACAATGGCCAATGCTTTTAAATTGTCTAATTGTCTCAAGTAGGTGTATATGGTAGGGTCTACGGCATAGGAATTTTTTCTAAGGCTAATGTAGCCAAAGTTTTTATCCCTAAAATGAATCTCTGAAATCCCTATAATTTGGTAAACTCTTTCTAATGTAAGTGTTGCCCCTTCATCGAACAGTGAAACCATATAGTTTTCATAAACCTGTATTTTTCCCACATCTAATTGATACTCCCTGACTATGACAGTCTTTTTTGGTCGTCTCACTTTCATTTTAAATATATTATAATGTCCTGAGACGAATGTAGATGTATCGTAATCTATTGTGAAAAATAATAGATTAAAAGCGTAAATATCGTTTATAGTGCGGTTGTTGGAATGGTATTGTATTTTCTTTCTTACAGTCAGCATTTTAGCATAAGAAAAAAGGGAGTCAATTTAATTGACTCCCTTTGCAAACAATTCTTACGTTAAGTTTATGTATTGGAAGATTTTTCTGCTTTTTTAATATCGATAGTAAGCTCTTCTTTCTTTTGGTCCAGATCCATCATAATAGTGTCTCCTTCCTCAAGCTTGGAATTTACTATTTCTTCGGCAAGAGCGTCTTCAATATACTTCTGAATGGCTCTTTTTAAGGGCCTGGCGCCATATTGCTTGTCAAAACCTTTGTCCGCAATATAGTCTTTTGCCTTGTCCGTTAAACTTAAATCGTAACCTATATCTTTAATTCTAGCGAACAGTTTACGAAGCTCAATGTCAATAATTTTATGGATGTCTTCTCTTTCTAGAGCATTGAAGACAATAACATCATCAATTCTATTTAAAAACTCAGGAGCAAACGCTTTTTTAAGCGCACCTTCAATAACACTCTTCTGGTGGCTGTCTTCTTGGGATTTCATTGCCGAAGTTCCAAAACCGATACCTTGTCCAAAATCTTTCAATTTACGGGCGCCAATATTAGAGGTCATAATGATAATAGAGTTTCTAAAATCTATTTTTCGTCCTAAACTATCCGTAAGATAACCATCATCCAATACTTGTAACAACATGTTGAACACGTCTGGATGCGCTTTTTCAACCTCGTCCAATAGAATAACGGAATAAGGCTTACGTCTTACTTTTTCGGTTAACTGGCCTCCCTCTTCGTAACCAACATATCCTGGAGGTGCACCTACTAACCTAGAAATAGCGAATTTTTCCATGTATTCACTCATGTCAATACGAATCAACGCATCTTCTGAGTCAAAAAGCTCTTTTGCAAGTACTTTTGCCAATTGGGTTTTACCAACACCGGTCTGTCCTAAGAAAATAAACGAACCAATAGGTTTGTTAGGGTCTTTTAATCCAGCTCGGTTTCTTTGAATCGCTTTTGCAACCTTGGCAACAGCATCGTCCTGACCAATTACATTAGACTTTATTAGACTAGGTAATTCCGCTAACTTATTACTTTCGGTTTGTGCAATTCTATTGACCGGTATACCGCTCATCATAGAAACAACATCGGCAACATTATCTTCGCTAACGGTTTCTTTGTGCAGTTTACTGTCTTCTTCCCATTTCTCCTGTGCGTTGGCCAAGTCTTTTTCAAGACGTTTCTCGTCGTCTCGCAATTTAGCGGCTTCTTCGTATTTCTGTTTTTTGACTACACTGTTCTTTAGTTCACGAACATCTTCAAGCTGTTTTTCAAGCTCAAGAATCTGTTTGGGAACATCCATATTAACAATATGAACACGGGAACCGGCTTCATCAAGCGCATCAATAGCTTTGTCCGGTAAGAAACGGTCCGTCATATAACGGTTCGTTAATTTTACACATGCCACAATTGCCTCATCTGTATAGTTTACATTGTGGTGATCCTCATATTTTCCTTTTATGTTATGAAGAATCTCAATGGTTTCTTCAACCGTTGTAGGTTCTACAATAACTTTTTGAAAACGTCTTTCCAGGGCACCGTCCTTCTCAATATATTGGCGGTACTCATCTAGTGTAGTGGCACCAATACATTGAATTTCTCCTCTGGCCAAGGCGGGTTTGAACATATTTGAGGCATCCAAGCTACCCGTTGCGCCACCGGCACCCACAATGGTATGGATCTCATCAATAAAAAGAATAACATCATCATTCTTTTCAAGCTCGTTCATAACCGCTTTCATTCGCTCTTCAAACTGGCCACGGTATTTTGTGCCCGCTACCAGAGAAGCTAAATCTAAGGTTACAACCCTTTTATTATAAAGAATACGCGAAACCTTTTTGTTGATAATGCGCAATGCCAAACCTTCCGCAATAGCACTTTTACCCACACCGGGTTCACCTATTAATAAAGGATTGTTCTTCTTTCTTCTACTTAGGATCTGTGATACACGTTCAATTTCTTTTTCTCTACCAACAACGGGGTCTAGTTTGTTCTCTTCCGCCATAAGCGTTAGATCACGACCAAAGTTGTCCAATACAGGAGTTTTGGATTTTTTATTGCCTTTTTGTCCGGCCGTAGTACCAAAACTGCCTTCTTTGCCCTCGGTATCATCATTATCGCTAGGGAAAGATTCAGAAGTTGGTGAATCTACAATATCATCGTCGCTTGTAATCATAAATTTAAATTGTTCCTTAACACCATCATAATCTACTTTAAGTTTGTGAAGTAGTTTTGTGGTGGGGTCATTTTCGTTTCTCAAAATGCATAATAGTAAGTGTGCAGTATTGATAGAGGAACTCTGGAAAAGCTTGGCTTCTAAAAAAGTGGTTTTTAGGGCACGCTCTGCCTGCCTCGTCAAATGCAAGTTCTTTTTATCTTTTTGTAAAGTGTTCGGGTTAGGGTTGGAAGGGCTAAGAATTTCGACCTTTCGCCTAAGATGATCTAAATCGACCTCCATAGCGTCAAGAATACTAATTGCTTTGCCGTTACCATCTCGTAAAAGCCCCAACATTAGATGCTCGGTACCAATGAAATCATGGCCTAACCGTAGCGCCTCTTCCTTACTATAAGCAATTACGTCTTTTACTCTCGGTGAAAAATTATCATCCATAAATTTATCCTTTCATCTATAAAATTAGTAAAACTATACCAATCTAACGCAAATAGTGTACCTAATATTAGATAAAATTGGCCTAAATACTGAAAAAGGAATGAGGTTAAAACCTAAGAGGTAAAAGTAGAAGGAAGTTTTGGTCTTGAAAAAGTGTTGATAAATTGTTTAATAAAGAAGTGTGTATGTGCTTTAAAGGCTATCATTTTGTGTATATTGGCATGTTTTTTAACTAAAATAATTCTAGGATTTAAAAATGGCAGAAGGAGAAAAATTGATTCCGATTAACATCGAAGAGGAAATGAAATCTGCTTACATCGACTATTCGATGTCGGTCATTGTGTCACGTGCTTTACCTGACGTTAGGGATGGATTAAAGCCGGTACATAGAAGGGTGTTGTATGGAATGTATGAGTTAGGGGTTCGATCTACTAGCTCACATAAGAAATCTGCGCGTATCGTGGGTGAGGTTCTGGGTAAGTACCATCCTCACGGAGATACCTCTGTTTATGACTCTATGGTGCGTATGGCGCAAGAGTGGAGTTTACGGTACATGCTCGTAGATGGGCAAGGTAACTTTGGGTCTGTAGATGGTGATAGCCCTGCGGCTATGCGTTATACTGAGGCCAGAATGAGAAAAATTGCCGATGACATGTTGGCGGATATAGATAAGGATACGGTAGATCATCAATTAAACTTTGATGATTCTTTACAAGAACCTATAGTGCTTCCTACACGTGTTCCTAACTTATTGGTGAACGGAGCTTCAGGTATTGCGGTTGGTATGGCCACTAATATGCCGCCACATAACTTAACGGAAGTTATAAATGGTACTGTAGCCTATATTGAGAACAATGATATTGAGGTCGATGAAATTATGACCCATATTAAGGCACCGGATTTTCCAACAGGTGGTACTATTTACGGTTACGATGGTGTAAAAGAAGCATTTCATACCGGTAGAGGTAGGGTTAAGATAAGGGCAAAGGCCGTTGTTGAGGAAGTGCAAGGTAGGGAATGCATAATAGTTACAGAGATACCATATCAGGTCAACAAGGCGGATATGATCAAGAAAACTGCCGATCTTGTCAATGAAAAGAAAATTGAAGGTATTTCTAGTATTCGAGATGAATCCGATAGAAATGGAATGCGTATCGTTTATATTTTAAAACGAGATGCTATACCAAACATCGTTCTTAATACCTTATATAAGTATACGGCATTACAAAACTCTTTTAGTGTTAACAACATTGCGCTGGTAAACGGTCGTCCTCAGTTGCTGAACATTAAGGAGATGATTCATTATTTTGTGGAACACCGTCACGAAGTAGTGGTAAGACGTACTGAGTTTGAGCTTAAAAAAGCAGAGGCTCGTGCCCATATTTTAGAAGGTTTGATTATTGCTTCGGATAATATTGACGAAGTAATTGCCATTATTAGGGCATCGTCTAACGCAGATGAAGCTAGGACAAACCTGATGGAGCGCTTTAAGCTGACTGAAATTCAGGCGAAGGCTATAGTTGAAATGAGATTACGTCAGTTGACCGGTCTGGAGCAAGATAAGCTTCGTGCCGAATACGATGAAATTATTTTAACTATTGCGGACCTCAAAGATATCTTGGCTAGAAAAGAGCGAAGAATGGAAATCATTACCGAAGAGCTTTTAGAGATAAAAGATAAATACGGTGATGAGCGTCGTTCTGAAATAAATATGGCCGGTGGGGATTTGAGTATCGAGGATATGATTCCAGATGAGCAGGTGGTGATTACAATTTCTCATGCCGGATACATCAAAAGAACTCCAGTTTCCGAATATAAAACTCAAAACAGAGGAGGTGTAGGTCAAAAAGCATCATCCACTAGAAATGAGGATTTCTTAGAATACCTTTTCGTAGGAACCAACCACCAGTACATGCTTTTCTTTACTCAAAAAGGAAAATGTTTCTGGATGAGGGTCTATGAAATTCCTGAAGGCAGCAGAACTTCAAAAGGTAGGGCTATTCAGAATCTTATTAATATTGAGCAAGATGATAATGTTAAGGCGTTTATTTGTACTCAAGATCTTAAGGATGAGGAGTATGTAAATAGTCATTATGTTATTATGGCCACCAAAAAAGGTGTAGTTAAGAAAACAAGCTTAGAGCAATACTCGCGACCAAGACAAAATGGAATTAATGCCATAGGTATTCGTGAGGGCGATGAGTTGTTGGAAGCAAAATTAACTACAGGTACAAGCCAAATTTTCTTAGGTTTGAAATCTGGTAAAGCTATACGTTTTGAAGAAAGTAAAACGCGCCCAATGGGAAGAAATGCCTCTGGTGTTCGTGGTATTACTTTGGCAGATGATAATGATGAGGTAATTGGTATGGTATCCGTTCATGATATGGAGGATAACCTGCTTGTTGTTTCTGAAAACGGATATGGTAAACGGTCCGATATTGAGGATTACCGTATAACCAATAGGGGTGGTAAAGGAGTTAAAACTATTTCCATTACAGAAAAGACAGGAGGACTTGTTGCTCTTAAGAATGTTTCCGATTCTGATGATTTAATGATTATAAACAAATCTGGTATCGCCATCCGTATGAGTGTGGAGGATTTAAGGGTTATGGGAAGAGCAACTCAAGGGGTTCGTTTGATAAACCTAAAAGGAAACGATTCAATTGCCGCTGTAGCAAAGGTTATGAAAGATGAGGATGAATTAACTGAAGCTGATGTGTTGGATATTGACGTAAAGCCTGAGGAAGATGGCACGGCTCTTGATAATGATACGCCAGAAGCACCCGAAGAAGAATAAATTTTAACTATAATTATAACGCTAATATTTAATTAAATTGAAAATGAAACGTAGATTTTTAATAGTTGCGAGCCTTTGTTTTTGCATGGCAGGATTCGCACAGAAGAACGAGATAAAAGCAGCCGAAAAGGCATTGAAAGCCGGAGATGCGGCATCTGCTAGCAGCTCTTTAGAGGCGGTTTCGGGTTCTATCTCAGGAGCCGATGCTAAGTTACAGTCGCAATACTACTTTGTTAGTGGTAAAGCTTATGCCGATTTAGCTAAAAAAGGTGATGCAAGCGCTTTTAAAAAAGCAGCAGATGCTTTTCAAAAAGTTATTGAAGTAGAGGATGCTAGTGGTAAGTCTAAATATAGTGACGAAACCAAACAACATATGGCCGCTTTAAGTGCCGATTTGGTGAACTCTGCTGTAGAGGATAACGGCAATAAGAAATTTAAAGAAGCTGCCGAAAAGTTGTATACCAGTTATAAAATTAGCCCAAAGGATACTTCTTATCTTTACTATGCCGCAAGTAGCGCCGTAAACGGTGGTCACTATGAGGAAGCATTGGCGTATTATAACGAGCTGCAAGAAATTGGTTATGATGGTAGTGGTGTTGTTTATAAAGCTACTAACGTTGAGACTGGTCAGGAAGAAGAAATGGACAAAACTCAAAGAGATTTGATGGTAAAGTCTGGAACTTACAAAGATCCTAAAGACGAGAAATCTCCTTCTAAGAAAGCGGAAATTGTTAAGAATACTGCTTTGATCTATACGCAATTAGGTCAGGATGATAAAGCTTTAGAAGCGTATAAAGCGGCAAGAGCTAACGATCCAAACGATGTTAACCTTATCTTGAATGAAGCCAATTTGTATTACAAAATGGGTGATAAGGAGCAATTTAAAGCTTTAATGGCTGAGGCAGCATCTGTAGCTCCGGACAATCCGGATTTGCATTATAACATTGGTGTGATCAATATGGAGCAAGGTAACTTAGAGGAAGCTAGAGCGTCTTATAAGAAAGCTTTGGAAATCAATCCTGGGTATACTAATGCGCAGTTAAACCTTTCTACTACTTATGTAAACGAAGGTAACGGTCTTATTGATGAGATGAACTCTTTGGGTAATTCTAAGAAAGACATCGCTCGTTACGATGAGTTGAAAGAGAAAAAAGATGATCTTTTTAATCAAGGAGCTACAGTATTGGAAGATGCTTTAAAAATGAACCCTGATAACCAGGGTATCTTAACTCAATTAAAGAATATCTATGGCGCAATGGGCGACAATGAGAACTTTATGAGAATTAAAAAGATGTTAGGCGAGTAATTTACAGCCAAAACAAGTAATAAAAAATCCCCTTGGAAATTTCCAAGGGGATTTTTTTATGGTGTAAGTTGTTATCAATTATAGATGTTAGGCAATCTGTTTAATGACTCTTAGTTTGTGGGTGTAACTCCCTGTTTCGTTATTAAAGATTCCGGTATGGTCAATGCGGTCAATACGTACTTTTCCATCTACATGAATGATGTAGTTGTTCTCCATGATAATGCCAACATGGTATATTTCCCCTTCATTATTATCAAAAAAAGCAAGATCTCCCGCTTCGGTTTCTTCAATGAAGCTTAATGCATACCCTTGGGTAGATTGTTCTGCTGCTTTTCTAAGCAATCGGTATCCGTTTATCTTGTAGACCATTTGGGTAAAGCCAGCGGCATCAATTCCAAAAGGCGTTTTGCCTCCCCATAAATAAGGGGCGTTAAGATATAATAAAGCGGTCTGTATAAGCTGTGACTTGTCTTTTTTGTGGCCGTTACACTTACCGTCAAATGAGTGAGAAAGTACCGCACAGTTGCTGGTAGAGGAGCCTAGGATTACAGGTAAGAGTACTGAATTTTCTGTTTCAACAAAAGAAATAAGATCAGATGTGTAGCCTACTTTATCCGAAGACTCAATATTTTTATAAGCTTCCTCCGAAATCAGAATCATTTGGTGATTGCTTACCCAGCCTTCAAATTTGTCAAAAGCAATGCGTATGCGGCTCCATGCCTTTCTGCGCTCCAGGACTTTAAAATGTTCGCCATATACCAATTGTGAGACCATTTCGGACGTTTCATCGGCATTTACACGAACGGAAACTATACTTAGGGGACAAATTCCGTATTGCATATGTTTGGTTGAGTGAAGGTATTCTTTATCGTTCTACAATTATTGCAGAAGCGCCACCTCCGCCATTACATATTGCGGCAGCCCCTATTTTTGCATTATTCTGTTCTAAAACGTTGAGGAGCGTAATAAGGATACGTGCTCCTGAACAGCCAAGCGGGTGTCCTAGGGATACGGCACCGCCATTTACGTTTACATTGGTATCTGTAAGTCCTAATATTTTCATATTGGCCAAACCGACTACAGAAAAGGCTTCGTTAAATTCAAAGAAGTCTATATCGTCTATTGAGAGGCCGGCCTTGGCAATTGCTTTTGGAAGTGCTTTTGCAGGGGCCGTAGTAAACCATTTAGGTTCTTGCGCGGCATCTGCATAACTTCTTATTGTTGCTAAAGGCTTAAGTCCTAGTTCCTTTGCTTTGTCCGCACTCATTAATACCAATGCAGCGGCACCATCATTAATCGTAGAAGCGTTTGCTGCGGTAACGGTACCATCTTTAGAAAATGCTGGTCGCAACGCCGGAATTTTATCCATTTTTACATTTTTGAATTCCTCATCTTCGGAAACAATAATGGGTTCTCCACGCCGCTGAGGTACTTCAACCGGTGTTACCTCGTTATTAAATTTCCCCTCTTCCCATGCTTTCGCAGATCGGTGGTAAGATTGTATTGCAAAATTATCCTGGTCTTCTCTAGAGAACTTGTATTCAGTTGCACAAGCGTCTGCACAAACCCCCATGGCTTGTTGGTCGTAGACGTCCACTAATCCGTCTTTTTGCATCCCGTCCTCTAAGGTGGTTGGGCCAAATTTTTGACCATTTCTCATATGAACATAATGCGGAATAAGGCTCATGTTTTCCATTCCACCTGCAACGGCAATTGAAATATCGCCCAATGCTATAGCTTGGGCGGCTTGCATAACCGCTTTCATACCAGAGGCACAAACTTTATTTATAGTAGTACATGGAACGCTGTCTGGTATGCCTGCAAAAATTGCAGCTTGTCTAGCTGGTGCCTGTCCGGTTCCTGCTTGTACAACGTTACCCATTAGAACTTCTTCAACTAGATTTGGGTCAAGGTTTATTTTGTCCAGTGCCGCTTTTATGGCTGTGGCTCCCAGTTTAGGTGCCGGAACAGAGGATAAGGCTCCCATAAAGCTTCCTATAGGAGTTCTGGTGGCAGATACGATTACTACATTTTTCATATTAAAGCAAGAATTTCTCTTATGACAAAACTAAGAAATTAATGGGCAATACATTTCCTAGTTTTCATAAAAGCCCCTCGGAAGTTTATAATTTTCTATTTTTGACTCAGATACCTGGCCCATGAGCAATTTTTTGGATAAACTTTTTAAAAACCAATCGCTTCTATTTAAGTATTTTCTATACTTGGTATCGGTTGTTTGTATTGTTTTGTTCTTTCCGCAAGGAGGAAAGTTTAAATATGAGTTTCAAAAAGGAAAGCCATGGCAGTATGAAAACTTATATGCTCCTTTTGATTTTTCCATTCAGAAAAGTAGTGATGATATTGCTAAGGAAAAGACAGAGCTGCTCAATAATCAAATAGATTATTTTAGGTTTGATTCTTCCGTAAAAGATGCGGTCAGCGAGGAATATGACCAGAAATTCACCACAGTTTTTACCGGAGAAAGGTTTAGCGCAAGCGCACTAGAGGCTCTTGATTCTTCAGGAAAGGACATTCTTAAACAATTGTATAAGAATGGAATTTTAGCTAAGACGGGCAAAAGAGCAGGGAAAGAAGAGATATATCTTGTAAAGGATAATCAAGCGGAGAGTGTATCTATACATAACCTTGTTCAGATTCAAAATTTAAGATCGGTATTGCAAAAAATATTGCAGAAAAAAGACTTGGCCATCTACGCTCAAGAATTCCAAGACCTATTTCTAGATATTGTAAAACCTAATATTACATATGACAAGAACTTGTCGGAGAAAGCGTTGAACGATGCCCTATCGGGGATATCCCATACTAGGGGCACGGTAGATGAAGGCAAGTTGATAATTGCTAAGGGAGAGGTAGTTGAGGCCGAAAACCTGAATATTTTAAATTCTCTTAAAACAGAATATGAGTCGGAATTATGGACCGCTAATAACTACTATTTTATATTATTCGGGTATACCATTCTGGTGGCATTAGTACTTATGATGCTTTTTCTTTTTCTTAAAAAATATAGGAAGGATACTTTTGAGAACAACACTAAGGTTACGTTCATTTTCTTCAATATCCTATTTATGGTATTCGTTACCACTATGGTGGTGAAATATGACGAAGCCTTTGTATTTGTGGTGCCAATATGCATTTTGCCCTTAGTGCTTAAAACTTTTTTTGATGCTAGATTAGGACTTTTTGTGCATGTACTTACTGTACTTATATTGGGTTTTGTAGTGCCCAATAGTTTTGAATATATCTTTTTACAGATTATAGTGGGTATTGTTACCATATTGACAGTTTCGGAACTATATAAGAGGGCGAATCTTTTTATATCCGTAGGGCAAATTACGCTGATATATGTTGTTGGCTATTTGGCGTTTCACATTATACATGAAGGTAATTTAGATAACATACAGTGGTTTACATTAGGATTGTTCTTTTTAAATGGAATGATAACCCTGTTCGTACAACCATTAATATATGTGTATGAAAAAGTCTTTGGTCTGGTTTCGGACGTTTCTTTGTTAGAGTTGTCTGATACGAACTCTAAGCTGTTAAAGGAACTATCTAACAAGGCACCTGGTACCTTTCATCATTCTTTACAAGTAGCGAACCTGGCCGAAGCCGCAGCTAATGAAATTGGAGCTAACGCTATGTTGGTTAGAGTAGGGGCTTTGTACCATGATATAGGCAAAATGAACCATCCAACTTATTTTACGGAGAACCAGATAACCAATGTGAATCCGCATGATGAATTATCCCCCAAAGACAGCGGAAGGATTATTATTAACCACGTGATTGATGGAATTGAACTAGCTAGAAAAAATAAATTACCAGATCGTGTAATTGATTTTATTAGATGCCACCATGGTACAACTTTCGTTTATTATTTTTTCAAAAAGCAACAAGAGTTGGAGGAAGAGGTTGACGAAAGTGATTTTAGATACCCGGGGCCCATACCCTTTTCAAAAGAGACAGCTATACTCATGATGGCAGATTCTGTAGAAGCGGCATCTAAAAGCTTGAAGAATCCTACATCTAGTATTATAGAAGATTTTGTAGATAAGATTGTAGCAGGACAAATGGGTGCCGGGCAGTTTTTAAATGCGAATATTACGTTCAAGGAGATAGAAGCGATAAAAAAGATTTTTAAACAGAAATTGATAAATATTTATCACTTGCGAGTGGAATATCCTGAATAGTAAAGAAGTACGAACACTTAAAAGGAGATGAAATTCTCTTTTTTATATGCCGATTTAAAATAGTTTTAAACTTCTTGAAAAAAACGCGAAAAATAGTTGCGAACTTGAATTCTAAGACATACATTTGCAACCGCAATTTTAGCCACGGAGACGTACTAAATTGAAGTTCTTTGAAGAGATTATTGGAGAGGTGCCTGAGTGGCCGAAAGGAGCGGTTTGCTAAATCGTCGTAGGTGGAAACACTTACCCAGGGTTCGAATCCCTGTCTCTCCGCAATGGCTGTCAAAGCAAATTGCGAGGGCAGAAAATATTTCTCAAAATATTGAATAAAGAAGATAACCATAGTATCGGGGTGTAGCGTAGCCCGGTTATCGCGCCGCGTTTGGGACGCGGAGGTCGCAGGTTCGAATCCTGCCACCCCGACAAATAGTGTATTGAAATTAATTTTTTAATACATAAATGAATGAAAACCAGTAAAATACATTTTTACTGGTTTTTTTTATGCCCGTTTGTGGGCATATTTATTAGTGTCCTATTTAATGATCTATTTTTTTAGGAAATAATTTCCTGAATTTATGCACATGCCTTATTTGACTTTCGAGGCGATTTGGCTTTCGTTTAACTGATTTTTTAATTAAAAACGAAAGTGATGCACAACAACTTTCAATACCTATTTAAGGTTTCGACCACCTCACTACCTTTCTATTTAACAGATCGATGATTACGGTCAGATACACCCATCCCTGAAAATATCTCCAATGACCCAGGATATCGTTTGGTTTTCCGACCACCTCTTGGACGGCCCCCTGTCCAGCCAATTGTAATACCCGCTTTTGCTTACTTTAAATATTTTGCACATCTTCCCAACTGGAAATTTAAGTCTATGGTGCTTTATGAACCTATATTTTTCATGTCGTCCTAGTCCTAGAAGAAGGTGGCTATCGCCTTTTTCAGGATATCAATTCTATCTACTATTTTTTAACTAGGCGATCTCCCGTTGTTCATCGGTAAGTTTCAGGTTTCCCTTGCCAGGAAAACTGTTCGGGCCGTACTCCTCGGCCTCCCTTCGCCAACGAACAAGAAAGTAAGGGTTCAGTCCCAGATCCCTTCATACCTCCGCAGCATTGCCCCTGGCATAGCTTAGTTCAATGGATTTTTGTTTGAATTCCTGTGTGTACTCTCGTTTTTCTGACATCTTTCATAATTAACTTAAACAGCCAATATGTTCTTATCTTACTGTCCGGTTAAATATAGTAAGTCCATTATTTTTGAATCAGCTAAGAAAGCAGTTGATAAAGACTCTTTATTAAGAATTTAATAGATTTATTGAGTTGTTGTTGTTTTTTTATTAAATTTATTTGCTTTTTGCATTGATTTTTTGAAAAAAAATTTAATTTTTAAGTTTGAATCCTAAGTCTTTACATAATGGTAATGGAATTATTAAGGAGACCGATAAGCGCATGTCTACTAATGAAAATGGCACTTACGAGTCTTCTGATTTTTATCTTTGGCAAGAGTTCAAAATGGGTAAGGAGAGTGCTTTTGCAAGAATCTATAAAGACAATGTAGCCCGTCTCTATAGCTACGGAATAAAATTGGTTAATGATAAAAGTTTGGTAAAAGACTCTATTCAAGACCTTTTTGTTGAGCTATGGGATGCAAAAGAGAAGTTGGGAGATGTAAAATCTATAAAATCCTACTTATATAAATCCATTAGAAGAAAATTAATAGCACAAGCTTCCAAGAAAAGAAAACGATTTAGTGATGGCCATGATTTGGAAGTTATTCACCGAGAAACCAGTTCTATCGAAATTAACTTGATAGAGAAGCAACTTTTCAATGATAAAAGAAAAAAGCTGGTAAAGACTTTGAATAAATTAAACGATAAACAACGTGAGATTATTCATTTGAAATATTTCGGTAATCTTTCTTACGATGAAATTTCTGAAATTATGTCCTTGGATAAAAAGGGCACCTATAACCTTATGGCTCATACTATTAAATTACTTCGCCAGCATTGGGTAACTATCTCATTGATGATGCTTTCTTTTAAGTTTTAACATATTTTCTCTGAATCTGGTAGTGTTTTGAGGTAATTATAGTGGTTCTATAATTATTTGCAAACCACCATGAATACTACTATTTATTAAATTTTTCAAAAAAAGCATGTTTTTTTTAAGTAAAAATTATGTTAACTCTCTCTTACTAATCGAACGCAGCTATTTAAAAGGCATTCAATAGTATAGAATGAGGTATAATGATTATTTATTAGAAGATTTTATAGCGGACGAATACTTTCAAAAGTGGGTATTGGATTCTGATACTATGTGCGATAATTTTTGGCAAAACTGGTTAAAAGATTATCCGGAAAAGGTAAAAACGGTAGAGAAGGCCCGCCGATTTGTACTGTTGTTGAATGTTGAAGAAAATCAGCTGCCAGAACAAGATTTTAATGCAATGTGGCGAAATATCGTGGAAAGAAGAAGTGTTGTTCTTCCGTATAATAAAGGTGAAAAAAGGTCAAAAACAAATGTTGCTTTAAAAGTAGCAGCTGTTTTTGTGGGGCTTATGGCAACTACATTAGCTGTTTTTTATACAAGTTTTGGAGCCTCCGCTTCTATTGAGAATCATTCTCAAATAACGTTAGAACTTGAAGACGGAACCGTAAAGGTCCTAAAGGAAGGGTCAATGAAAATCCTTACCGATGCTTCCGGAAAAACTGTAGGTGAGCAGAATCAAAATACATTGTACTACGCTCATAGTGATTCAATATCTCACACTTTAAAATATAATCAACTTACGGTTCCGTACGGAAAGAAATTTCAGGTAGAACTTTCAGATGGTTCGCATGTTTTTCTTAATTCGGGGTCAAAACTTAAGTATCCCGTAAACTTTGTATCGGGCATGCCAAGAAATGTTTACTTAGATGGAGAGGCATATTTTTCGGTTGAGAAGGATAGTGAACGTCCTTTTACCGTTATAACCGATGATATGGACACTCGAGTGTTAGGTACTGAATTCAATGTTTCGAGTTATAAAAATGAGAATAATACTTCAACTGTATTGGTTGAAGGAAGTGTGGTTGTCTTTAAAACTACAAATAATGAAACTCGTGAACCTGTACAACTAGTACCGGGAGAACGCGCCATTTTTGCGGATGATAAGATAGGTGTCGATGTGGTGAACATCAATAAGTATATTGCTTGGAAAGACAATAAATTATTGTTTGTAAATGATCCGTTTAACTTGATATTAAAAGAGTTGGAACGTAATTTCAATGTTGAAATCGACAACCAATATAAGGCCTTGGGAAGTAAAGAGTTTACCGGAACTTTTGATGATGAATCTTTAGAGCAAATTCTTACTATTTGTAGTGAACATACACCATTTAAATTTTCTATAGAAAAAAATAAGATAGTAATCCAAGAGAAATTAGATAACCTAAACTTTTAGGCATCAAAGTGGTGCCAATGACCAACCAAATTCTAAAATCAAAAAAAACATGATTTGAAACAAAAAAAATCGGAAAGTGTTGCAGCACTTTCCGAAGATTAAATGACTCAGTCGCTTTACAACTAAAATCAATTCAAAATTATGAAAAAACAAAGGAATGCTCCTGAATGTTGGAATTTTATTTTTCCGAAATTCGATTTAAAGATGAAGTTATCACTACTCTTTTTGTTTACTACTTTGCTTCAGCTACAAGCAAACATAGGCTATGCCCAAAAGACAAAAATTTCTTTAGATCTACATAATGTATCCGTTCTCAACGTAATAACGGAAATCGAATCAAAATCAGAGTTTAAATTTTTTTACCACAGACCAGATGTAATTTCGCTTGGTAATATCAGTATTAAGGTGAGTAAGAAAAAGGTTGAAAATATTCTTGAGGAAATATTCAAGGGTAGTCTCAATTTTAAGGTAATTGATAGGCAAATTGTGCTAACTCCTATCTCAGGCCCCGATATACGAGACGGCTCAAATGTAGAAGCAAAATCGTCAGATGATAGTCAAAAGTCACAAATTTCAGGTGTAATTGTTGATGAACAGGGTATGCCATTGGCTGGTGCCAATGTTGTTGAAAAAGGAACTACAAATGGAGTTACCGCTAATTTCGATGGGGAGTTTGTTATAGATTTGGAAAACGATGATGCCATTTTAATGATTTCGTATGTAGGGTATACTACAAAAGAAATAGCGGTAGGTAATGAGACACAATTGTCGATTACATTATCAGAAAATGCTTCAAGCCTTGAAGAAGTAGTGGTTGTTGGTTACGGAACTCAGAAAAAAGTAAATCTAACAGCTTCCGTTTCACAAATAGATTCAGAGGTTTTTGAAAACAGGCCTATTGCAAACACAAGTAGAGGCTTGCAGGGCGCGGTGTCCAATCTGGTAATTACAAATTCTGAAAGTGGAGGTCAGCCAGGAGCTAGCCCCAATATTAATATTCGCGGCTTTCAGGCTACGGATGCCGATGGTAATCTATCGAACAGCGCACCTCTAGTTTTGGTTGATGGTATTCGTATGAATATCAACAATATTGACCCCGAAGATATTGAATCGGTATCGGTATTGAAAGATGCGGCAGCGGCTTCCATATACGGTGCAGAAGCGGCCGGAGGAGCCATAGTGATTACTACCAAAACCGGTAAAAAATTAGAAGGTGGTGTTCGTGTTTCCTATAATATGAACTACTCATTGTCAAAACCTACTATATGGCCAGAATCTGTTGATGCTCTCACCTTTGCTTATGTTATGAACGATGCTAGGGCCAACAGTAATGCGGGGGCTTATTGGGATGAAGCTGCTCTTCAGAGAATTGCAATGAATGTTGAAAACCCAGGAAGTGCACCGGCTCTTTTAGATGAAAATAATGATGGTAATTGGGATCAAAGTAGTGCGGGCCTAGGGGCTACTGGTGCAACCGACTGGAAAGATTTTTTGTTCAAGGATTGGGCAGAAAGAAAAAAGCATAACCTTAGTATTGCCGGCGGTGATCAAAAATTAAATTACTACATTTCTACCGGTCTATACCAAGAAGATGGTCTTTTAGCGGTTGGATTGGAAAATTATAAGAGACTTAATTTAGATGCAAAGCTTTCTGCGAAACCAAAAGATTGGTTGGAATTGGAGCTGTACACGAAATTAGTCAAAAGTGAATCTGATTATCCTACCGATATTAATAGGGGTAGTACAGCAAATAATACCTCAAGGGTATTTGATTTGCTATCAAAAATAAAGCCGACTCTACCAACAGTAGATCCCTTTGGAGAACCACTGATTCAAGCGTATTATCCGTATTGGGAAAATCAAAGATATCATGAAGAAACCAATCAAATTGTACTATCCCCAAGGGTAATTATTGAGCCTATAGAAAATCTTAAGTTCAATTTACAGCTCAACTACAGAAGAAACAATGATTCAAATACCTATAAACTATTAACTACATCGTATTTAAATTCATTTGAAGAGACGGTGTTCGCCAGGGATCAAGAATCAACGGTTTATGAACCTACTTTTATTAATTACGAATATTTGTCGCCCAACCTTTTTGTTAATTATAATAAAAGTATTGGTAAACATAATCTAGATGCTACGATTGGGTATCAGAGTCAATTGAACGAATACCATTTATTAGGTGCGAATACTACTTATTTGATTACCGATAATGTAGTTTCGTTCAATACCTCATTAGGTGAAAACCAAACAGTAGATGAGGTAATTACCCATTGGTCAACCCAAAGTGGTTTCGGAAGGTTGCGATACAATTACGATGAAAAGTACCTTTTTGAGGTCAGTTATCGGGCAGATGGCTCTTCAAGGTTTGAGCCGGATGAGAGAGTAGCAGGTTTTGCTTCCTACTCGGCAGGGTATAATGTTGCCAGAGAAAATTTTTGGCCTTTGGACGCTGTTAGCACTTTTAAGTTAAGGGGCTCTTATGGTACTTTGGGTAATCAAAATGTAGCAGATTATCAATACTTATCTACTATTCCTATAAATAGCCCAGGTACTGGTTACCTGTTCAATGGAAATCGTGCCATATTTGCAGGTACTCCTGACTTATTGAGCCAGAGTTTAACTTGGGAAACCGTTAAAACTACAGATTTTGGCCTTGATGTGAATGCTTTCGGAAATAAACTGGGCGTGGTTTTCGATTGGTATAGAACAGATGTTGAGGGTATTCAAGGCCCAGGATTAGACCTTCCGGCCGTGTTGGGTACCACCTCGCCCAATACTAATATTGGTACTTCTAGAATTGAGGGTTGGGAATTTGAAATTAATTGGAACCAACGCATAAATCAAGATTTTAGCTACAGTTTGAGAGCCGTTTTGTCGGATTATCAGAGAACAATGGTCGAGTACCCGAATGAAACAAGCTCTTTGGCACAACCCTATTTTGAAGGTCAAGATTTGGGAGATATTTATGGCTTCACTTGGGATGGCTGGTTTTCTACCGATGAAGAGTACCAAACCTATGAAATTGACCAATCTTTTGTTGCGGGCAATTTTTGGGCCGGAGATACCAAATATGCCGATTTAGACGGGAATGGAGTGATAGATAGAGGCGAGTTTACGTCAGAAGATATGGGTGACTGGTCCGTAATAGGAAATACTACACCTAGGTACCAGTACTCATTAAATTTAGGGTTGAATTATAAGAGCATCGATTTTAATGTATTCTTTCAAGGGGTAGGAAAGCGTGATGTACTCGTTTCCAATCATCAAAGGTTTAGGGGTCCCGCTCAAGGCCCTTTTCATGCCATGGTTTTTGAAGAGCACGTAGATTATTACAGACCAGAAGATACGACAAGCCCCTTAGGCCCAAATACTGACGCTTATTTTCCTGCTCCGTACTCTGAAAACCCAGGTAGGAATAACAGGAATTACCAGTATAATGTAAATCGCTATGTACAAAACGGGGCTTACACTAGGTTGAAAAGCTTGCAAATTGGTTATACCGTGCCAACTGAGTTTACCGAAAAACTTAAAATTAGCAAACTAAGGATTTTTGCTAGTGGTGAGAATTTGTTTACCAAAACAGATATGCTTTTTTACGATCCAGAGACCATTCCTTCTGGTTTCGGTAGTGCTCAATCATATCCTTTGTCAATGATTATATCTACCGGCCTTAATCTTTCATTCTAAAAAAAAAAGCATATGAAAAATATATTCAAAATTACGGTTATAAGCTTCGCATGGATGATGATTTCTTGTGATGACTATTTAGACAGAAATCCTTTAGACGATATTACGGAAGTAGAATTTTATAAAACAGCCCAAGATTTAGAAACGGCCGTTAACAGCTTTTACGGAGATTTGCCATTACAAAGATGGCAAGGTGCCGGGAATGGTTTTGCTGGAATACCCGATAATAATTCCGATTTACTTATTGGCGAATTTGCCACTAATAGATTTTTAGGTTTTTATACTACTCCGACGGATGCTACCAATGCCATTTGGAGCTGGGATGAAGTAAGGGAAATTAACTTTTATCTTAGTAAGGTAAATGAGGCAGAGGGAGACCAAAGTGACTTAAATCAATATACCGGTGAAGGTTATTTTTTTAGGGCTTATTATTATTTCGATCTTTTGAAAGACTATGGCGATTTGCCAATAATCGATACCTATATTACCGATGCAGATGAAGAATATTTATATAAGGCAAGAGATCCAAGAAACGAAGTAGTAGATTTCATTCTCTCAGACTTAAACACTGCTATTGGCTTATTAGGGTCTTACCCAGATGTAGCAGAACAGCGAATTAACAAAGAGTTGGCCATGGCGCTTAAAGCAAGAATCGCTTTGTACGAAGGAACCTGGGAAAAGTATCATAGTGGTACGGTTTTCGGTGTAGACGGTTCAGATGGATCTTCATATTTGCAAATAGCCGCAGATGCTGCCAAAGAGGTTATGGATAGTGGTATTTTTCGGTTACATGGCGATTATGGTTCCCTTTTCAATCAAACTGATTTAAGCGGAAATAGTGAAGTTTTGCTTTGGAGACAGTATGATTATATTGGTCTTAATATTGGTAACGATTTACAGATAGGTTGGCCCAATAAATCTTCGTACACAAAATTTGCTCTTGAAAGTTATCTCAGCATTGACGGAGATCCCATTTCGGTAAGTCCGCTTTTTGAAGGTGACGATGACCTTTCGACCATAGAGAACAACCGAGACCCAAGACTTGCCGCTACCATTATGGTACCGGGGGATACTGTGAGAATAAATTCAGATGGTTCGGTAGAATTGTTCGTTGCTCCGGTAATTACGGGGCAGAATGCGGCCAGTACGGGATATGAATCCCAAAAATATAGAGATCCGAATATAGAGGAATCATCCAATCAATTTACTAGAAACACTTCAAAAATTATTATGCGTTACGCTGAGTTATTATTGATATATGCCGAAGCTAAAGCAGAATTGGGTACTCTGAGTCAAAGTGATTTAGACATATCGATTAATTTATTGAGAAGTAGAGCTGGTATGCCGGCATTAGAAATGGCAACTATCGTTACTGATCCTATGTGGCCAGATTATGGGTACACCCTTTCCAATGTTCTATACGAAATACGTAGGGAGCGCTCTGTAGAGTTAATTGGTGAAGGTTTTAGATTGGACGACTTATTCAGATGGAGGGCGCATGAGCTAATCAACAGTGGTTTGCCTAAGGGAGCTTACTTCTATGATGGTCATATAGAAACAATGGCTAGTGAATCTGAAGTATCATTAGACGCCAATGGTTACTTAGATCCGTTTCAAAGTGATGGGTCTTATAACTTCGACCCTGAAAAGGCCTATCTCACCGGAATTCCTTCAAATGAAATTATACTAAATCCCAACCTAGAGCAAAATCCTGGTTGGTAATTAGTTGTTTTATAAAATTTTAGTTAGTTCCCTCTGTTTATTAGTTTAGTAGTTGGAGAAGGGAGGTGTTTCCTCCCTTTTTTATCACCTTTTCCTAAATTATTCAACCTTGTCCATGAAGTCTTTAAATTGTAGGGAATCTGGCAAAAAATAGCACATCCTATAACGACTATTTTCAACGCACAACAAACAATTTAGCTCTTTAAAAGGGTCTAGTTTTAACAAAAGAGAATCATCCTTAATGGAATCATTGATGAAGCTGAAAAAAATGTATTGCCAAAAAGGTAATATGAACAAAGTAACTGTAGTGGTTAATGTATGTTTCTTAACACTCTTGTTCACAAGTTGCCAAACAAAAGTTAATGATAGAATAACGGATCAGCCTCCCAATATCGTCTTTATAATGAGTGATGACCATGCATATCAGGCAATTAGTGCCTATGGATACGGTCTGAACAACACACCAAATATTGACAGAATTGGTAAGGAAGGTGCTATATTCAATCGTTTTTTTGTTACCAATTCCATTTGTGCTCCTAGTAGGGCGGTAATGTTAACTGGTAAACATAGCCATATAAATGGTAAAGTAGATAATATTAGTCCTTTTAATTGGAATCAAGATAATTTTGCTAAAACGTTGCAAGGGGCAGGGTATGAAACGGCCTTAATCGGAAAAATTCATTTAGATGGCCGTCCTCAAGGTTTCGATTATTCTAACGTGCTCCCCGGGCAAGGGCAATACTATTCTCCCGATTTTATTGAAAATGGTGTCAAAAAAACTATTCCGGGTTACGTGACACAAATAACTACGGATCTAGCCTTGAACTGGCTATCTGAAAAAAGAGATTCCTCCAAACCGTTTTTAATGCTTTATCACCAAAAGGCACCACACAGAACATGGATGCCTGAAGAAAAATACTTAGGCCTTTTTGATACCATAACAATAGATCCACCTGCCAATTTTTTTGATGACTATGAGAGTAGGGAAGCAGCCAAGACTCAAGAAATGTCCATTTTTAAGGATTTAGATTTGGTATACGATTTAAAAATGCTGGACGTGAATGGCGATATAAAAACAAAATATCGCAATATGTTTCAAAAAAAATACGACAGGATGAATCCTGAGCAAAAAGAAGCTTGGGATACATATTATAATCCAATAATTGAGGAATTCAAATCAAAAGAACTAGAAGGGGAAACCTTGGCACTTTGGAAATATAACCGATATATAAAGGACTATTTAAGCACCGTTCAATCCGTAGATGATGGCGTTGGCCAAATATTAGATTACCTAAAAGAAAATGATTTAGAAGACAATACGATCATAGTATATACTTCAGACCAAGGTTTCTATTTAGGAGAACATGGTTGGTTCGATAAAAGGTTCATGTATGAAGAATCTTTTAGAACTCCATTATTGGTCAAATATCCAAAAGAAATAAAACCAGGTACTGTAGTCAATAATTTGGTTCAGAATATTGATTTTGCACCTACTTTTTTAGACTATGCCGGACTTGATATCCCAAAAGAAATTCAAGGTAATTCCTTTAGAAAGTTGGTTAATGGCGAAGCTGACGAATGGAGGGATGCCGTTTACTATACGTACTATGAGTTTCCTGGCGAGCATAAGGTAAAAAGACACTATGGGGTTAGAACCGAACGCTATAAATTAATCCACTTTTATTATGATATAGATAATTGGGAGTTATATGACCTTCAAGAGGACCCCTCTGAGATGAATAATATATATAATGATCCTCAGTATGGGTCTATCAAAAAGGAAATGCATGAAAAGTTAGATGAGCTGAGAAAAAAATATAGGGATAGTGACGAACTTACACAACAGAATTTAGATCGGTTTTTAGAGGCCAAGGGATTAAAAAAATGATGAAAATAATAAAGTTTAAAACTATTGATTAATGAAGTACAGAATAAGCCTAAATTACTTTATTCTATTATTGGTGGTTATACTCTTAATAGGGTGCAAAGCACAAACCACAACCGTTGCAAAAACAGATAGGCCTAATGTACTTTTTTTGTTTACTGATGACCAGCGCTATACATCCGTTGGTAGTTTGGAAATTGAAGAGGTCTCAACCCCTGCAATAGATGGTCTGATGGAGCAGGGCACTTCTTTCACCAATTCCTATATCTTGGGAGCTCCGCATGGAGCTGTTTGTTCACCTAGTAGGGCCATGTTAATGACAGGGCGGCATTATTTTAATCTAGAACCTAATGTATACGCTCAGTTCTCCGTTGCCGATAGTTTAAAGGGAATCTCTAAATTTTTGACTTTTCCCGAATATTTTAAGGCTAACGGTTATCACACCTTTGCTACTGGGAAACAGCATAATGGTGTTCAGTGGGTTGAGAAAGGCTTTGATGAAGGAAAATCATTGTATTTGGGAGGAATGACCAAACATTTTGGTACGAAGGTCAAAGATTTCAACAAAAAGGAAGGCTGGTCCAAACCTTATGTCAATGAAAATAAATTTTCTAGTGAGCTCTTCGCTGATGCCGCTATTCATTTTTTGGAAAATGAGAGGTCAGATAGTCCTTTTTTTATGTATGTAGCCTTTACGGCACCACATGATCCAAGGACCGCTCCGGAAAAATACCATACTATGTACCCGGCAGCAGTAACCAAAGTTCCTGAAAATTTTATGGAAGAACACCCTTTTCCTATTGCCGATATGAAAATCCGCGATGAAAAGTTGGCTGATTTTCCAAGAACAAAAGAAGAGGTGAAAAAACATATATCAGATTATCATGCAATGATAACCGCCACAGATGCTCAAATTAAAAGAGTATTGGCAGCATTGCAAGCTTCAGGAAAAGCAGATAATACCATCATTGTTTTTTCAGGGGATAATGGTCTTGCTATAGGTCAGCATGGTCTGTTGGGTAAACAAAGCGTTTATGAACATAGTATAAAGGTTCCACTAATTTTTGTAGGTCCGAGTATACCAAAAAATGAAAAAAAAGAAGCTTTTGCCTACTTACATGATGTTTTTCCAACGTTATGCGGGTTGGTGGGTTTAGAAATTCCTGAATCCACTCAGACCTTAAATTTAACTCCGGTTTTATTGGGCGAAAAAGAACAGGTTAGAGAATCGATGCTCTACGCATATAATGCTTGGCCTGGAGATAAAAAGCCCAATCAGAGAGGAGCGCACAGAGCCGTTCGAAAAGGTGATTATAAATTAATAGTGAGCAGTAGGGATGGTGAGGTTACCCACCAACTTTTTAATATAAAAAAGGATCCTTGGGAATTGAATATCCTTAATTCTAATTCAGAATACGAAAAAATAAAAGCCGACCTGCTGTTAGAACTGAAAACCTTGATTCGAAGAGTGAATGATCCGGCGGATTTAGAGAAAGATATGTTTGGGTTATATGAACACATCGAATAAAACTATAGTTCAAAGAATTTAAATGAAAATTAAGAGAATTTCACTTTTTAAAATAAGTATACTAAGTACTTTAATGCTCTGTACGTTGTGCGTTCAAAGCCAAGAGGGGGATACAAATTTAGAATGGGATGCTCTGGCGGCATCTTATAAATGTCCGGAATGGTTCAGAGATGCAAAGTTCGGCATTTGGTTTCATTGGGGACCACAAAGTGTACCTGAACAAGGGGGTGGATGGTATGCAAGACACATGTATATGAAAGATGTGGGCAAACAGGTTTTTGGTAAAATGGCTAATCCATATCATCTAAAAACGTATGGACACCCTTCGGAATTTGGATTTAAAGATGTCATAAATTCATGGAAAGCAGAAAATTTTAATGCAGAAGAGCTAATTGATTTTTCTAAGAAAAATGGAGCAAAATATATTGTAGCGTTAGCAAATCACCATGATCATTTTGATTTGTTTAACTCTAGCTACCATCCTTGGAACTCCGTAAATGTCGGGCCCAAGAAAGATATAATTAAGGAATTTGCAGATGCTGCCAGAGCATCCAACTTAAAGTTTGGGGTCACAAGTCATGATAATAGGCATTTGGAATGGTGGAAACCGGCCTTTGGAGCTGATGAAAGCGAAGAACTAAAAGGAGTGCCTTACGATGGTAGACTTACCAAGGAAGACGGAAAAGGGAAATGGTGGGAAGGATTGGATCCTGCGGATCTATATGGACCAATACCGGAAAACAGGACGCCCAAAGTCATTGAGAGTATTAAGCAGAATTGGGAAAAAAGACATCTGGAACTAGTGAATATGTATAAACCCGACTTACTGTATTATGATGGAGGCAGGTTTTCATACGGGGAATATGGTAAAGAAGTAAGTAGACGCCTATACAATAACAGTCTTGCGGAAAACGGAACTATTGAAGCCGTAATGTTGTTAAAGGGCAGAGTACCGGGAACAGTTAACGAGGTTGAAAGTGGAGGAAGTAATACATTACGTAATGAACCATGGCAGTCAGAAATAACATTTACCGATTGGTTTTATAAAAAGGATAGACATCTTACGCATAATGCACGGACGATTTTAGAAATGCTGATAGATGCGGTTAGCAAAAACGGAAATTTACTTCTAAATATAGAATTACATCCAGACGGAACCATACCTAGCGAACAAGAGGTGATAATCAATATTGTTGGTGATTGGTTAGCGATAAATGGTGAGGCAATTTATGAAACACGGCCATGGAATGTATACGGAGACGGAGAAAGTGTACGTGGGGGCAGCTCTCTTTCCGCAAATGGAGAAATTAGAAACGTAGATGAGAATGCGGTAACCATGAGGCACAAGGGCGAACATTACAACCAGCGTACTACCGCCTCGCCAGCTTATGCCAATGACGAAGTAAGGTTTACCGTAAAGGACAAAACGTTCTATATAATAGCACTTAACCCTGAAATAGGCCCGCTGTTGATGCCAACGCTTGGTTTGGGCAAGTCAACAAATCCCGGAAAACTAAAATCATTGGTGCGCCTAGATACCGATACAAATATAAGTTTTAAGCAAACAGAGGTAGGGACATCTATAACTATACCCGTCGTTAATGGCAGGAGTTATCCTATAGTTTTTAAAGCTGAATTTAAAAACGTCAACTTTTAAAACGCAAATCCAAATTCATTTTACCATGGCCAAACTAAATCGACTAAAAAAACATATGTATTCCGTTCTTTTGTGTGCGGTAACGTTAGTTTTTATTTCCTGTAACCAAGCAGAAAAAAAGGAACCGGAAGCACCCAAACAAAAGCCTAATATTCTTTTTATAATGGCGGATGACCACACTTCCCAGGCCTGGGGTATATATGGGGGCATTCTGGAAGATTACGTACATACACCAAATATTAAGAGGTTGGCCGCAGAGGGCACGGTTCTAGAAAATTGCTTGGTATCCAACTCAATTTGTACACCTAGTAGGGCTACTATTCTTACGGGGCAATATAGTCATGTAAATGGAGTAACTACCTTGGGAGCTGGCCTTTCACCTCAATATAACAACATTGCTAAAGAGCTTCAAAAAGGAGGGTACCAAACATCGGTAATTGGTAAATGGCATCTTAAACAAGAGCCTGCAGGTTTTGATTACTATTGCGTGCTTCCAGGCCAAGGTGAGTATTGGAATCCTGTAATGAAAACCAAAGAAAATTGGGAAGATTATTACGGTGGAGGCAAACAATATGAAGGATTCAGCACAGATTTAATAGCGGATAAAACGATTGATTGGATAGAAAACAGGGATAAGGATAAACCTTTTATGGCCATGTGCCACTTTAAAGCTACCCACGAGCCTTTTGATTATCCGGAACGATTTAGCGATTTAAACCGAGATGTTGATATTCCAGTTCCTGCGTCTTTTTACGATAAAGGATCGGAAACCACGGGGCGCTCATTTAAGGGACAATCTATTGACAACCTGAAGAAACGCTATTTGGATGCAACGGCAGACCCATCTTTGCGAAAAGATTTTATGAACTATCCGGAACTACCTTTTTCCGTAGATGGATTGACCAATGATGAGGCACGTTACCAGACCTATCAAAAGTATGTAAAGGATTTTATGCGTTGCGGAGCTGCAGCCGATGATAACATCGGTAAGCTATTGGACTATCTGGAAGAATCCGAACTTGCAGATAATACGGTAGTCATTTACACTGCAGATCAAGGTTATTTCTTAGGGGAACATGGCTGGTTCGACAAAAGATTGATTTTTGAAGAATCCATCCATATGCCATTTGTCATTAGATATCCAAAAGAAATACGTGCAGGTGCTAGAAATAAAGATTTGATAGAAAATGCCGATTTTTCAGCTCTGTTTGCAGATTATGCTGGCATAGACTATCCGGAGACTATGCAAGGACGTAGCTTCCGTGAAAATCTAAAAGGAAATACGCCAAGCGATTGGAGAAAATATGGCTATTACCGGTATTGGGACCATTCTAAAGATCGTCCGGGTCATTTTGGAATTAGGGGTAAACGCTATAAGTTGGCTTTTTTCTATGGAAATGGATTAAAGGTTAACGAGTACAAACCGGGAGAGGAACCAAGGAAATACTGGGATTTTTACGATTTGGAGGAAGACCCTAACGAATTACACAACGCATACGAAGACCCTCAATATCAAGATATCATCTCAGAGATGAAAAAAGAGATATTGGCACAACGAAAAGCTTTGGGTGATACGGATGACGATAATAAAGAGGTACTGGAAATTATCAAGAAACATTGGAATGATTAAAACGAGGGTGTCAATTGATGTATTAGGATCAAAAGCTTTTCGACTGCTGTTATTTTTCATAATAGCACAAGGTATGTTGTCTTGTAGTAACCAATCTGAGAACAAACCGGACAAAAAGCCAAACGTTATACTCATTATAACGGATGATCAAGGCTTTGGAGATTTGGGTTATTATGGAAACCCGAATATAAAGACTCCCGTATTGGACAGCCTTGCCGAACGAAGCGTAAGGTTCGATGAATTTTTGGTCAACCCGGTTTGTGCTCCTACGCGTTCTGCTATTATGACCGGAAAGTATGCTATGAGTACCGGTGTGCATGATACGTATAGGGGAGGAGCTATGATGGCACCATCTGAGGTTACCATTGCAGAGCTACTCAAAGAAGCAGATTATAAGACGGGAATGATAGGAAAATGGCATTTGGGCGATAATTACCCCATGAGGCCTCAGGATCAAGGATTTGATTATACTTTAAATCACTTGTCTGGGGGTATAGGTCAATATGGGGACTGGCCCAATACCTTAAAAGGAGACCGTAGCTACTTTGATCCTATTCTATGGAAAAATGGAGAGCAGGTACAAACCCAAGGGTATTGCTCGGATGTTTTTACAGAAGCAGCTATAGATTTTGTCAAGGAAAACAAAGAGAGTCCGTTTTTTCTGTACCTGTCGTACAATGCGCCACATGGCCCGCTGCAACTGCCTCAGAAGTACTATGATTTATATAAGGATATAGACCCTGATGCAAATGTTAAGGACCAAGGCCTGCCTTACCCTAAGGTAACCGAGCACAGCAGGGAGAACGCACGAAAAGTCTATGGTATGGTTACCAATATCGATGATAACTTAAGGTTACTTTTTAAAAGTTTGGATGAGTTGGAGCTTGAGGAAAATACCCTAGTGATTTTTATGACGGATAATGGTCCGCAGCATCCAAGATATATTGCAGGCATGCGTGGTAGAAAAGGTTCGGCATTTCAAGGTGGGGTAAGAGTGCCAAGTTTTTGGTATTACCCAAAAGCATTTAAGGAACCTAGGGATATTAAGACACCAGCCGCACATTATGATATACTGCCAACTTTGGCGGAGCTTACGGGAGCCAAGATTCCAGATGACCTAAAGATTGAGGGAACCAGTTTGATGCCTCTATTGACTAAAGAAGAAAGCGAGTTGCCGGAGCGTATTATCAACCGGTATTGGTCTAGGGATGCACCTGTAAGATACAGGAATATAGCTACCAGAAAGGGGAACTATAAACTGGTAGGCGTAGGTAAGGACGATAATGGGAACGATCAGTTTCAGTTATTCAATTTGGATAAGGACCCTTACGAGCAAAATGATATTTCAAGCGAGAATAAAAAATTGGTTGACGAACTTAAGGTTGAGATGGACAATTGGCTTAATACGATGGAAACATCGGAGCATATACTGGATTCGCCACGTCCAATTATAGGTACGGTCTTTGAAAACCCGGTGATGTTAAACCAAAACGATGCGAATTTTATAAAGAAAGAAGGCGAAAAAAAAGAACTTATTTATTGGGATGCGATTATTAAGGAAACAAAAAATTATGACATCATCGTCCATCTAGACCAAGCAATGATGGATAATGGTGAGCTGGAGTTGGTCATAGGTGACCAAAGAGAAGCACTTAGCTTTAAGGGAGAGGGGCAGACCAATTTTGTTTTTAAAGACCTAGAACTAAGCGAAGGGGATATTACCATAATGCCAAAACTTTATGTTATGCATAATGGAGAAATGGAATACAAGTACCCCTTTTATGTAGAGGTTAAGAGTTTATAAGAATTATAAGAAAAGCTATTATGGAAATGATGAGATTATATATTCTATCACTAGTGCTGACTATTACTCAATTGTCAGTTTACGGGCAAGACGGCATGAAACTATCTTATGATACGCCTGCAGTAAAATGGACGGAAGCTTTACCCGTAGGTAATGGTAGTTTGGGAGCGATGATTTTTGGTGGAGTGGAGAAAGAACACCTTCAGTTCAATGAAGAAACACTTTGGGCGGGAGAACCGCACGATTATTCTCATGAAGGAGCTGGAGACTATTTGGCGGAAATTAGAAACTTGCTTGCTAAAGGAAAACAGTTGGAAGCACAAAATCTAGCCACCGAAAAATTCATGAGCGTACCGCTAAAACAAGTGCCTTACCAACCTTTCGGCGATTTGTTCCTAGAGTTTCCTGAACATAAAAATTATGAAAACTACAATCGAAACCTAAATATCTCAAATGCCATAAGTACTGTTTCTTATAAGGTGGATGGAGTAGATTATAAAAGAGAAGTCCTCTCGAGTTTTCCGGACAATGTACTTGCCCTCAATATTAGTGCGAGCAAATCCAAAGCATTGAATTTCAATGTCTATATGGATGCCCTGCACGAGAATAAACAGTTGGATACTTCCGGAGCTACACAAACGCTATCTGTAGCGGTTAAAGACGGGGCGTTAAGAGGCGTTGCTTCATTTGAGGTGGAGACAGATGGGAAGCTAACTATTGAAGATGGTAAAGTTGCAATCGCGAAAGCATCCTACGCTACAATCTATCTTACGGCCGCCACCAATTATGTAGATTATACGGATGTCAGCGGTAACCCTGAAGGAGAAGTAGATAAGGTTTTAACAAAAATAAAAGGGCAAGACTTCAAAAAGATTAAAGCAAAACATATTAAAGATTACCAAGGGTTATATAATCGCCTAACCATAGACCTTGGTGATAACGGCAGGTCTAAATCACCCACGAATAAACGAATTTACGATTTTTGGAAAGACCCCAATGACCCTCAACTAGTGGCACTTTACGTACAATATGCAAGATACTTGCTTATTGCGAGCAGTAGACCCGGTACAAAACCTGCAACCTTGCAAGGTATTTGGAATCATAAATTAAATCCGCCATGGTTCAGTAGCTATACTACCAATATTAATTTGGAAATGAATTATTGGCCGGTTGAAATTGCAAATTTGAGCGAATGTCACGAACCCTTGTTCGGGCTTATAAAAGACCTGTCCGAAAGCGGAAAGGCAGTAGCTAAAAAGCATTACAATGCAGACGGTTGGATAGCCCACCACAACATAGATATCTGGCGAGGTGCCGCACCCGTTAACGCGTCTAATCACGGTATCTGGTTAGGTGGAGGGGCTTGGTTGAGTTCCCATATTTGGGAGCATTATCTATTTACGCGAGATAAAGAGTTTCTGAAGGAGTATTTTCCGATTATCAAAGAATCGGCATTGTTCTATTCCCAGTTTTTATACGAAGACCCGAAGACAGGTTATTTGATTAGTTCTCCTTCCAATTCCCCAGAAATAGGTGGTCTAGTAGCTGGGCCCACTATGGACCATCAACTGATTAGAGCATTGTTTCGAACGGTAATTGAATCTTCTGAAATTTTAGGCGAAGACCAAACTTTTGCTACAAAACTAGAGGCAATGATTCCTAAAATTGCCCCGAACCAAATAGGAAAGCATGGTCAATTACAGGAATGGATGGAAGATAAGGATGATCCTGAAAATCATCACAGACATGTATCCCATTTATGGGCCGTACACCCGGGTAAGGAGATAAATTGGGAAGAGACGCCGGAGTTAATGAAAGCGGCAAGGCAGTCTTTGGAATATAGAGGTGACAATGGTACAGGCTGGAGTTTGGCTTGGAAGATTAATTTTTGGTCGCGGTTTAAAGACGGCAATAGGGCATATAGTTTGATGCACAGACTTTTGAGTCCTGCTGAAATTCCAGAGCGAAAAATTAGGGGAGGCTCATATCCCAATCTTTTTGATGCACATCCACCTTTTCAAATAGATGGAAATTTTGGTGGCGCCGCGGGAATATTAGAAATGTTGATACAAAGCCATATGGATAAAATAGAAATTTTGCCTGCGCTGCCGAATGCACTGCCAAACGGAGAAATTACAGGTGTAATGGCCCGTGGTGGTTTTGAAATTTCCCTAAAATGGAAAGATTTAGAAATGGAATCTTTGGAAATACTATCTAAAAATGGTTCCGATTGTAAAGTGGAGTATAAAGGCAAAACCCTAAGCTTTAAGACAGAAGCTGGTAAAAAGTATAAGTTTAACAAAGAACTGAAGTAGCATGAAAAAAAATGATAGGATGAGGATATTGGTAATTTCTTTCATGTTTTTGGTGGTAGCAGTTCCTAATATTTGGGGACAAGGGAGAGTCAAGAAACCAAATGTGATTATATTTTTCATGGATGATCAAGGGTATGAAGATGTAGGCGTATTTGGTTCTCCATTGATAAAAACCCCGAATTTGGACGAGATGGCCGGAAACGGAATGAGGTTCACAGATTTTTATTCCGCTTCTCCTGTTTGTTCTCCTTCTAGAGCTGCTTTACTAACAGGGGCATATCCGCCTAGAGTTAACGTGCCAGTGGTGTTGTGGCCCAATAAAGAAGGCGGTCTTTCAAACAAAGAACTGACCATTGCCGATATGTTAAAAACCAAGAAATACACCACAGCTTGTATTGGTAAATGGCATCTAGGAGATGAGGCGCAATACCTACCAATAAAACAAGGTTTTGACTCTTACTATGGAATTCCTTTTAGCAATGATATGTCTGCTAATACAAGCGCCAAGGTTGCCGATAATATTCTTTTTAGAGAGGGAATGACCTTGGATAGTTTACGTGAAGAGAAATGGAGAGGAGGTCAAGTACCCTTGTTCAGACAGGATGAAGTAATAGAGTATCCTGTAGACCAGACAACCTTAACCCAGCGATATACGCAAGAAGCTCTTGGGTTTATTCAGAAGAATAAAGACAATCCTTTCTTTCTCTATGTAGCCCATACTATGCCGCATATCCCATTATATGCTTCTGATAATTTTAAAGGAAAAAGTGCCCGCGGTTTGTATGGGGATGTGATAGAAGAGTTGGATTGGAGCATGGGGCAAATCTTAAAATCTTTAGAGACGCTAGAAATTGACGATAATACTTTGGTGATTTTTGCTTCGGATAATGGTCCTTGGAAACTTGATAACGGCCATGGAGGTAGTGCGTACCCACTAAGAGGGTATAAGTTCAATACCTACGAAGGCGGTATGCGCGTACCAATGATAGCACAATGGAAAGGACAAATACCGGCCAATACCGTTTGTTCCGAAGTTACCTCTACCATAGATATATTGCCTACCGTAGCATACCTAACGGATTGCAAGCTACCCGATGAAAAGATAGACGGCTATAATATTTGGCCGATAATGCAAGGTAAATCCAAAAAGTCGCCACATGCAAAAACCGGTTTTTACTACTATAAGAAAACCACTGCAGAAGCGGTTAGAAAAGAAAATTGGAAACTACGCAGAGTTGAAGGAGTCATAGAACTTTTTAATTTGGATGAAGATATATCGGAGACGACCAATGTTGCATCTTCCAACCCTAAAAAAGTAAGAGAGCTGACCAAGATGTTAGATGAATTTGATGCGGAATTAAAAACGGATGTCAACAGATATCAATAAATAGATTAGTTAGAGTGAAATACTTGAACCAAATAACCAAAGTTGTAATCTTTTCCATGGTAATGATTGCCATTTTTGCCTATACGGATGAGAAAGAAAAAACACCCGTATATAAAAATCCAGATGCGCCAATTGAAGATCGGGTAAACGATCTTTTGGACAAGATGACGTTGGAAGAGAAATTCTGGCAAATGTTTATGATTCCTGGAGACCTTTCCGATGGAAAAGAAAAATATAAGCATGGTATTTTCGGATTTCAAGTATCCTCAAAAGGAAAAAACGATAATGCAGCCGAACAGTTAATGGATTACGGTCCTTCTGGTAGCGCAGAGGAAATGACCAATAAAATCAATGAGATTCAAAAGTATTTTCTAGAAGAAACACGGTTGGGTATTCCAATTATTCCTTTTAATGAAGCTTTACACGGTTTGGCCCGTGATGGGGCAACGGTTTTTCCGCAAGCAATAGCCTTAGCTGCAAGTTGGGATACGACATTGGTGGGCAACGTTGGCCGTGCGGTTACGAAGGAAACCAAAACAAGGGGTATTCGGCAGATTCTTTCTCCTGTATTGAACATTGCACGAGATGTACGTTGGGGCCGTACGGAGGAAACCTATGGAGAAGACCCGTTTTTAACTACTCAAATGGCCAAAACTTATATTGGAGCGTTTGAGCGTGAAGGCGTCATAACCACGCCTAAACATTTTGTAGCCAATGTAGGTGCAGGTGGTCGTGATAGCTACCCAATAGATTTTAACGAACGTATTCTAGAAGAGGTCTATTTTCCTGCCTTCAAAGAGGTTTTTAAAGAAACGGGAGCAAGGTCCGTAATGACATCGTATAACTCACTAAATGGAACACCTTGTACTTCCAATGAATGGTTGCTAAGAACCAAACTTAAAGAAGAATGGGGTTTTGAAGGTTTCGTTATTTCCGATGCCGGAGCTACTGGTGGCGCTAATGTGCTCCATTTTACGGCCAAAGATTATGCAGAGGCTACGGAAGATGCCGTGGAAGCAGGTCTAGATGTATTGTTTCAGACCAGTTATAATCATTATCCTCTTTTTTGGGAAGCCTATGAAAAGGGAATGGTAGATATAAAAGCCATAGATGAAGCGGTTTCAAGGATATTAAAAGCAAAATTTGGACTTGGACTTTTTGAAAATCCGTATGTAGATGCCAAGGATGCTGCGTTCTGGAACGGTCATCAAGACCATCAAGAATTGGCACGTAAAGCGGCGGCCTCCTCTATGGTGCTTTTGAAAAACGATCAAGAAGTATTGCCTATCGATAAAAATAAAAAGGTAGCCCTTATAGGCTTTGATGCCAAGGAGGCCAGGTTAGGAGGCTATAGCGGTCCTGGTAATAAAGTGGTCTCTATGTATGATGGCCTGGTTGCCAAAATAGGTAAAGAAAATATAAACTATGCTCCCGGCGTGCCATTAAAGGAACAAAATTACCAAACAGTAGACAAAACCTATCTGTCTACTGAGGAGTCTGGTAAAAAAGCTGTTGGCCTTTCTGCCGAATACTACGATAACATATCGCTAAAAGGCACACCAACTGTGAAGCGCATTGATAAGCAAATGGCTTTTTCATGGACACTTTTCTCGCCTCATGAAGATTTGCCGTACGATTGGTTTTCCGTGCGCTGGAACGGTAAGATCAAAGGTCCTAAAAACGGTCCGGTTACTATTGGTATAGAAGGGAACGACGGATACAGGATTTACCTTGATGGTAAATTATTTATTGACAACTGGAAAAAGCAATCATACAATACCATTGTAAAACCATTCGAATTTGAAAAGGACAAGGAATACGATATCCGAATCGAATTTTTTGAATCCGCAGGGAATTCCAAAATTAAATTAGTTTGGGATGCAGGTGTCGAGCAAGATTATCAAGCACGGATAAACAAAGCCGTAACCGCGGCAAAAAATGCGAACGTAGCCGTAATTACCGCTGGTATTAACGAAGGAGAGTTCAGGGATAGGGCACTGTTGGATTTACCGGGACACCAAGAAGAATTGATTAAGGCAGTGGCCGCTACGGGAACCCCAACAATTGTTGTTCTTGTAGGCGGAAGCGCTATAACTATGGGGAATTGGATCAATGAGATAGATGGTATTTTAATGGCATGGTACTCCGGTGAAAATGGAGGGAACGGTCTAGCCGATGTCCTTTTTGGAGATGCCAATCCAGCGGGTAGATTGCCAATAACCTTCCCTGTAGACGTGGCTCAATGTCCATTATATTACAATAATAAACCAACGGGTAGAGGAGACAATTATCATAATCTTACCGGTCAGCCCTTATTTCCTTTCGGATATGGTCTCAGTTATACCTTCTTCACATACAGTGACCTGCAGTTTAGTAAGACCAATATTTCCGCCGATGAAACCGTAACGGTAAGTTGTAAGGTTGAAAATACCGGGGAGGTAATTGGAGATGAGGTAGTACAATTGTACATAAGGGATGAGTTGGCTAGTGTAGTAAGGCCCATCAAGGAATTGAAAGGCTTTCAGCGAATTACTTTAAAACCGGGACAGCAAAAGACCGTTTCCTTTGAGTTGGGAGAAAAGGAGCTATCCATGTTGGACAAAGACTTAAACCGTATTGTAGAGCCAGGAGATTTTAGAATTATGGTAGGTGCATCCTCAAAAGATATTAGATTGAGAGGTTTTGTAAAAGTGAATGAAAATTGAAGTAAGATAGAATGAAACGACTGGATTTTTTAAAAAGAGCAGGAGCGGGTAGTATAGGTTTGATACTCTTGCCACAAGTCTATTCCTGTGCTACTAACAAAAATAAAGCAGAAGCGGCATGGGCCGGTATTCGGTCAGGAGATGGTCCTGTTTTTGCATATGTCCATCCTAAAAAAGGGGTTCCCAATGTTTTGTTGTACGGCGATTCTATTTCCATTGGATATACAACGACTGTCAGAGCGGAACTAGAGGGAAAAGCATCCGTTTATAGAATTTATAATAATGGTATGTCCAGCAACATATTGATCACTAAGATGGAAAAGCTGGAAAAGACCATGTTCAAGCCGTACCTTAAAGGAGGTTGGGGTTTTGAATGGGATGTTATTCATTTTAATGTTGGGTTGCATGATATAAAATATATGGGTAGCAAAGGTTTGGACAAAGAGAATGGAAAAATTGTCTCTAGCGTAGCCACATACAAGGAAAACTTAAAAAATATCTGTGACTATCTACAAGAGAAATTTCCGAAAGCCAAACTAGTTTTTGCTACTACGACGCCGGTACCGGAAAATGCCAAAGGCAGGTTTGCCGGAGATGCTAAAAAATACAATACTGCCGCTCGGGAGGTTTTAAAAAATTATCCATCTATAAGTATAAACGACTTATACGACTACACTTTGCCGCATCATGAAGAATGGATGGAAGAACCAGGAAATGTACATTACAATAAACTAGGAAGAACAGCGCAGGGCAAGCGGGTTGCACAAGTAATATTAGAACAATTAGATCAGTAATACATGCATAAATTTATAAGTCATATCATCGTTTTTTCTGCCTTGGTCTTCGGTTTACCGGCCTTGGCCCAAGAATCTTTTTTTATTCCGCAACCGGAGTCTGTTTCTTTTACAGAAGGAGCTTTTCAGCTAGATGAAAATGTAAAAGTCATTGTACCCAAAAAATTACAGGGAACGTTAATTCCTTATTTGGCGGAAAAGTTTCAAAACGACGTTAAGCTAAACCTGACATATTCCTACAAGGAAGCAAATCGTGGTGAAAAGTATATACTTTTTAAGTTAAACAAAAAATCAGAATTACAGGATGAAGGTTATCAGCTGGAGGTGACGCCAGAGTCAATAACTGTTACGGCCAAAGATTATGGCGGACTATTTAATGGATTTCAAACCCTGAGACAAACCTTTCCATTAGAAAAATCGGAAGTAGTAACCATACCTGCAATGAATGTAAATGATAACCCCAGATTTGGGTGGCGTGGTATTATGTTAGATGTGTCCAGGCATTTTCAGGATAAGGAGTATATCTTAAAACAGATAGATGTGCTTTCAGCTTATAAAATCAACAAATTTCACTGGCATTTAACGGATGACCAAGGGTGGCGGATAGAGATAAAAAAGTACCCCAACCTTACGGATAAAGGAGCATGGCGCGCAGACAGAACAGGAATTAGCTGGTGGCAAAGAGAAAAGGCTACGGCCGATGAGCCCAAAACGGTTGGAGGTTTTTATACACAAGAAGATATAAAAGAAGTAATCGCCTATGCAAAGGTCCGTAATGTAGAGGTAATTCCAGAGATAGATATTCCCGGCCATAGTAAAGCACTTGTAGCCTCATATCCAGAATTGTTCTGTTATGATGATGCAGAGGCTAATTTTGAAGTAGCCGTAGGAGGTAAGGCTCCAGATAATGCTGTTTGTGCCGGAAAAGAATATACATACGAATTTTTGGAAGGTGTAATAGAAGAAATTGCTGCATTGTTTCCCTCGGAATACCTGCATATAGGGGGTGATGAGTGCAACAAGAGTAACTGGAAAAAATGTCCGTATTGCCAGAAAACCAAAGCGGAAAACAACCTTAAGGATGAAGAAGAACTACAGAGCCACTTTATTCAGAGGATACACAAAATCGTAAAGGACAAAAAAAAGACCATGATAGGATGGGATGAAATCTTAAGTGGAAACGGAGCCCCAGGAGCAACTATTATGGCATGGAGACGCGGCACTTATACACCGCAGATTACTGCACCTCAAAACGGGTACCCTACCATAATGACATCCTACAAATACATGTACATCAGTCAAATACAAGGTGCTACCGTTTCTGAGCCCGAAGGGCCTAAAGTTGTACTCCCATTATCCAAAGTATACAGCCATGAACCTATGCCCAAAGAATTGACAGCAGAACAACAAGAATTGGTTTTGGGCAATCAGGCCAGTTTATGGGGAGAATTTACCCCCACAGAAGAACATAACGAATATATGCTATATCCGCGCGCTTTGGCAAGTGCCGAGGTGTCATGGAGCGTACCTGAAAATAAAAACTGGCTCAGGTTTCAACAATCGTTAGGTGATTATCACTTTAAAAAATTAAAGGATTGGCAGGTAAATGCCGCTCATAGTGTGTTTAGCGTATACCCATCCTATGCAATAGACGAATTGCATAACCAGGCCATTGTTTTTCTACAGACCGAGACCGATGGTAACGAAATATATTACACACTAGATGGCAAGGATCCGACTAGTAGGAGTAAAAAGTACAACGGAAAATTTAGAACAGAAGCCAAAACATTACTCAAAGCTGGACTTTTTAATAAAGAAGGAAAACTATTGGGTAACGTATTGGAATTAAGATTAAAGTGAAGCATATGAAAAGGACATGGTCTACAATATTTTTTTGCTTGCTTGGGCTACAATTAGCATTGGCACAGACACAACCGAACATCGTATACATTATCTGCGATGATTTGGGTTACGGAGATATACAGTTTTTGAACCCTGAAAAGGGTAAAATACTAACCCCACGGGTAGATGCATTGGCTAGCGAAGCTATGACATTTACAGACGCTCATTCGGCATCGGCAGTCTGTACGCCATCTAGGTATGCAATACTAACAGGAAGGTATAATTGGAGAACGAGATTGCAGGCAGGTGTGTTGACAGGTGGTGTAGACCCTTTAATTGCGCAAGATCTGACAACGGTACCTAAGATGCTAAAGAAGGCGGGCTATACCACGGCAGCAATAGGGAAATGGCATTTGGGTTTCGATTATGTAGATGATAAAGGAAACTCCTATGAATTATACGAAGGCAAAAAGATGATTGGAGCACCGATCGGCGCTACCGTTCCAAATGGACCAATATCCCGTGGCTTTGACAGTTATATTGGTTTTCATCATTCTAGAGATATGCAGACCGTTGTTAAAGATGATAAGGTTATCGATAAAATGCCACCTATACAGATGCTTCAATTTTTAGGAGATCAGGCGGAAGATTATATTACGAAAGCCACGCCTAAAAACGAACCGTTTTTCATGTACTTGGCCTTGAACTCGCCCCATAGTCCCGTAGTACCATCCGAAGCATGGCAAGGTAAAAGCGGTATGGGCGATTATGCAGATTTTGTGATGGAAACGGATGATGTAGTTGGCAGGGTTTTGGATGCCTTGGAAAAAAATGGGATTGCGGACAATACTTTGGTGTTCTTTACAAGCGATAACGGTTGTTCGGAACCAGTTTCAAAAGCAAAACAATTGGAAAAGAACTATGGTCACTATCCAAGTGCGGATTTTAGAGGTTATAAATCGGATATTTGGGAAGGCGGACATCGGATTCCGTTTATCGTGAAATGGCCTGGGGTAATAGAACCCGGCACTACCAATAATCAGCTTATCTGCCAGACAAATTTAATGGCGACCACAGCGCAAATTGCTGGCGTGGCATTAGATGATTCCACAGGTGTGGATTCTTACAGTATTCTACCTATGCTGAAAAATAGAAAAACCAAAACGGATTACAAGTTGGTGGTGCATCATTCTATTAACGGTAAGTTTTCTATTCGGAATAAGAAATGGAAATTAGAGCTTACCCCTGGCTCTGGAGGTTGGAGTAATCCAAAGGATAATAAAGCTATTGAAATAGGACTTCCTGCCATTCAATTGTACAACATGCAGAAAGACCCTGGGGAAACTAAAAATCTGTCTGAAAAACATCCCAAGTTGGTAGAAAAATTAACGGTGGAGTTGGTGCGTATTGTTGAAAATGGGCGCACAACATCCGGAACGGCACAGGCCAACGATGTTACCGTAGATATATTCAAGAATAAAGCGTCCAAACAAGATACAGCACATTAAGAACTAGAACATAGCGTCTATATGAAGAATGAAAAAATGAAAATAACCGCAGGTTTTAGCATGCTACTATCTTGTATCATGGTTGCCTGTTCTTCCACAAATGTTGAGAACAAGGTAGTTCAGGAGGATGAAGCGGCAGCGATAATCGGAAAGCAGGCGGTGGATTATATAGACCCTATTATAGGTGCGGTTACCTATGGCAAAAAGTCAGAGGATGCCCATGGTTTTGGTAAAACTTTTCCTGGTGCCGCTACACCATTTGGTCTGGTACAATTAAGTCCGGATACCTTTACGGGAGGGGATAACGGACCGGGTTATTCCTATGAACACCCCACTATGGAAGGGTTCAGCTTTACCCACATGAGCGGAATTGGCTGGTTTGGAGACTTAGGTAATTTTCTGGTTACCCCAGCGGTAGGTGCTTTACAGACCAACCGTGGTGTACCCGAGAAACCGGAAAGTGGTTACCGTTCACGTTATTCCCATGATACCGAAGTTACAGAAGCCGGATATTATGCGGTAACTATGGAGGATTACAAGGTGCGAACAGAACTAACGGCAGCGCCAAGAGCTGGAATTATTAGGTTTACGTATCCTGAAAGCGATAGTTCCCGTGTACAGATTGACTTATCGCGTAGAGTTGGTGGAACATCAACCGAGCAATACATTAAAATTGTAAATGAAAACACGATTGAAGGTTGGATGAAATGTCCACCAGAAGGTGGCGGTTGGGGAGCTGGAGCCGGAAATGCCGATTATGTAGTATATTTTTACTGTCAGTTTAGCAAGCCTTTAAAAGATTATGGTATTTGGAGTGCAGATTTACCTGATGTAAAACGAAAAATGCGTTGGATAAGAAAGGACAATTACCAAAATGCGGTAAAAAATGCTAAGATTTATACCGATAAAACCGAATTACAAGGCAAGCATCTAGGTTTTTATACAAACTTTAATACGAAAGAGGATGAGGAAGTTTTAGTAAAAAGTGGTATTTCCTTTGTGAGCATAGCTGGTGCCAAAGAAAACTTAGAGCATGATATTAACCACTGGGATTTTGATAAAACCAGACAAGAAGCTAGAGATCTTTGGAGTGATGCTATTTCAAATATTTCAGTTGAAGGCGGTACAAATGCCGAAAAAACTATTTTTTACACTTCGTTATATCATACGTTAATAGATCCGCGAGCTTTTTCAGATGTAAACGGAAATTATATTGGTGCCGATAAAAAAGTACACCAGACCAACGATTTTACATATCGAACCATTTTTAGTGGTTGGGATGTGTTTCGTTCACAGTTTCCGCTTCAAACTATAATTAACCCAAGTTTGGTGAATGATGAAATCAATTCATTATTACAAATGGCAGAATTAAGCGGTCGCGAATATCTACCACGTTGGGAAATGCTAAACTCGTATTCAGGTGTTATGTTAGGTAACCCTGCGGTTTCAGTAATTAATGATGCGTACCAAAAAGGCATCCGTAATTACGATATTGAGAAAGCATTTCAATATTCATTAAATACAGTTAATAATACAGGCAATGGTGAGTTAGGATATTCACATAAGCATATTTCAAAAACCTTAGAATATGCCTATTCCGATTGGTGTTTGGCGACAATGGCTGAGTCTTTAGGAAAAAAAGAAATAGCCAGTGAATATTTTAAACGCAGTAAAAACTATAAAAGCATCTGGAACGATGAGGTTAATTGGTTTAGAGCAAAAGATAGTACAGGTACTTGGTTAGAATGGGAAGGAAAAACTGTACATGGTCAAGGTTGTATTGAAAGTAATCCGTACCAACAAGGGTGGTTTGTGCCACATGATATTGATGGTTTAAAAGAGCTAATGGGCGGTGAAGAAGCTTTTAAAAATGAATTGATTTCTTTCTTTGATGATACACCGGAAGATTTTCTTTGGAACAATTATTACAATCACCCTAACGAACCGGTTCATCATGTGCCATTTATGTTAAACGAAGCCGGAGTGCCTTATTTAACTCAAAAATACACACGTACTATTTGTAGTGATGCCTATGGAACCGATGCCTTCGGTTTATGCGGAAATGAAGACGTAGGGCAGATGTCTGCTTGGTATGTTTTAGCATCCATAGGAATTCACCCTATAAATCCCGGTGATAATAAATATCAAATAACAAGTCCGGTGTTTTCTGAAGCTGAAATAAAATTAGACAACAATTACTATTCAGGAAAAACCTTCAAAATTATAGCAAACAATAATTCAGAAGAGAATATCTATGTCCAATCTATTAAACTAAATGGAAAAACATTAGATAGGTATTGGATTACGCATGGGGAAATAACTAAAGGCGGTGTTTTAGAACTAGAAATGGGAGCAGAACCAAAAAAGTAAATTTAAAATAAGAACCGGATGCAATTTAATAGTTCACTAAAGTTTTTCTTATTGGGGCTTTTAAGCTTTTATTCATTGCTTAATGCTCAAAAAAATAATAAGCCAAATTATGTAATTATTTTAGGGGATGATATTAGTGCCAATACTTTAGGTAGCTACGGTTCTCCAAATCCAAATACGTCTCCTAACATAGATAAATTGGCAAGTAAAGGTATAAAGTTTACCAATATGTTTGTTTCTCAAGCTATATGTGCACCAGCTCGGGCAGAATTAATGACAGGCATGATGCCAATAAAAAACGGGTGCGATATTAACCATGCAGCCACAAAAAAAGGCACACTTAGTATTGTGCAACATTTAGAGAAATTAGGGTATCGTGTAGGCTTAACAGGTAAGCGACATTTTAAACCACATTCAGTTTATCCCTATGAGTTTATAGATGGGTTTACAAAAAGTGTTGGTTTTAGAGGGCCAGCACCAGAAGATTGGAGCGGAGTAAAAGAATTCGTAACTCGCAATTCTAATCAACCGTTTTGCTTACTTATATGTTCTGTTAATGCCCACGCACCTTGGGATGCAGGAGATAGTAGTTTATGGAATACTGAAGACTTAATATTACCAGACAATCTAGTAGATACGGAGGTTACTCGTAAATATTTTCGAGAATATTTAGCTGAAGTTAGAGCGTTTGATGAACAAGTTGGTAAAACCATAAACCTGATAAAAGACAATGATTTAGAAAACAGTACTGCTATGATTGTTTTAGATGAAAACGGTACTGGTATGCCAGGTGGTAAGTGGACAACATACGATTGGGGTGTTCGGTCTGCATGTGTAATGAAGTGGCCAAAATCTTATAATCAAAACTTGGAAACCGATGCTATTGCTCAATATTGTGATATTGTTCCAACTTTAATTGATGCAGCTGGAGGAAAAGTACCCGCTAATCTTGATGGGAAAAGCTTAATGCCAATTATTAAGAAGAAAGCTAAAACACATAGAGATTATGCTTTTTTCTTATACAACAGTGGTACTGAAGGTCCAGAGTATGCTTCTAGAGCTGTTACGGATGGGAAATTTAAACTTATCTGGAATTTAACACCTGACAATCTTTATGCGGTACGTGTAATTAATGGGTTTGATTATGGTTATGTAGACAAAAAAATGCCAGATAGAGATGTTAGACAGATATATCTTTCTTGGCTTGAAAAAGCAGGGTATGATAACACAGCAAGCAGCTTAGTACAACGCTATAAAAAAAGACCAGAATTTGAATTGTATAATTTAGACGATGACCCGTTTGAGATGAACAATTTAGCCGAAGATTCCCGATTCACATCAAATATTAAAGAGCTAAAAACAGCCATCGAAAGATGGATGCAACAACAAGGAGATCAAATAGCTTTACAAGCTAAAAAGTAATAATCTTATGAGGTGTAACACTTATTTCCTTAAAATTAAAAAATAATAAAAACATTTAGATTAACATATAAACTAATTGCTGAACCGATGAACAAAATAGCACTGTTTTCATTGGTTATCTTATTATTTGTGTCGTGTAAACAAAAAAATATAAAGGCTGTTAATGTTGTTGAAGATGCTGTTAAACCTAATATCATTTTAATTTTTACAGATGATCAAGGTTATGGAGATTTAGGCTGTTATGGTTCGCCCAATATAGAAACACCAAATATAGATTTAATGGCGAGTGAAGGTATTCGGCTAACTAGCTTTTATGCAGCAGCCGTTTGCGGGCCTTCTCGCGCACAATTAATGACAGGTAGTTACCATTCTAGAGTTAGTCATTCTTTTAACGAATTACCGAATTCAAAATTAGGACTTCATCCAGACGAAATTACCATTGCCGAAGTTTTAAAAAAAGCAGATTATAAAACCATGCATATTGGCAAATGGCATTTGGGAGATGTTCCCGAGTTTTTACCTACAAATCAAGGGTTCGATTCGTTTTTTGGTTTTCCGTACTCGCACGATATGTGGCCTTATCATTGTAACACAGTGGTAGAAGAATTAAAGGATACAGTCTTGATGCAGGAAATTTTAAAGCGCAAGAAAAAGTTAGGGTATACCGTTGGAGGTTCTTGGAATTTCCCTGATTTGCCACTTATGGAAAACGAAAAGGTAATTGAGTTAGATCCGGATCAAAACGAAATGACCAGACGTTATACCGATAAAGCTCTTGAATTTATTGAAGAGAATAGCAAAGAACCATTTTTCCTTTATTTGGCACACACAATGCCACATACAAACTTTTTTGTAAGTGATAATTATAAAGGAAAATCTGAAAGAGGTTTATATGGAGATGCTGTAATGGAAGTCGACTGGAGTACCGGACAAATACTAAATAAATTAAAAGAATTAGGAATAGATGATAATACCTTGGTTGTTTTTTCTTCTGATAATGGGCCAACACCAAAATACGCCACCGATGGTGGTTCTGCGGGACTATTAAAAGGAGCAAAAGGCAGCATGTATGAAGGTGGTTTACGGGTTCCTGCGATATTTAGATGGCCAGGGACTATTCTTTCCGGAGCGAGAAGCAATGCTATGTCCAGTACCATAGATTTATTGGCAACATTTGCTAATATAGCTGGGGTAGAGATTCCAAAAGACCGAGTTGTTGATGGAAAGAATTTAATGCCGCTACTAACCGGGCAAGCTGAAGGTAGCCCTCATGAATACCTTCATTATTTTGCGTTGAATAATTATAAGAAGCCCTCTAATTACAAAGCCATCCGTAATAAAGATTGGAAATTATTTGTAAAAAGAACCGATTCCAGTGAGTTTAAACCTCTTGAATTATACCACTTAAACGAAGATCCTTCCGAGAAATATAACAGAATAAGCCAATACCCGGAGATAGTAAATAAACTGCTTAAAGAAGCAGAACATTTTTATCAATGGCTAGAAGAGAACCGAAGACCTGTTGGACAGATTAATATACCGAACCAATGAAGAAGATTTTAAATTTAAGACAATTAAAGTTTCATTTAGCTATAGTTGCAATTGTATCAACCGTTTCTTGCACAACTCAAGAAACTAAAGAATCCGGTGTAAGTATTTCGTCATTGTTAAATGAAATGATCGATCGCGATGCTATTACTAAATTCCCAACAAAGGATTTTCGCTTAAATCAAGAAAGTAGTTACAACAGAGCATCAAAAACACCAAATGATACGGTAGGCTGGTTTACAAATCAGGACTTCAACAGGAAAAATAAGGAAGAAGACCAAAATTTTATTCGAACAGAAGAAATCAATGGCCAAAAAGAATGGGTATTAATGGATCATCAAGGCCCTGGTGCTATAGTTCGTACGTGGATGCCTTTTTTAAACGCACAAAAACCAACAACAACCAGTACTATCAAAATTTATCTAGATGGAGCTAAAGAACCAACTTTACAAGGAAATATGTTGGGACTTTTGAATGGCACGGGTTTGTTTCCTTTTCCTTTTGCCCATAAATCATTGCGATCGGCGGTTTCTTTTTTTCCTATTCCATATGCTAAAAGTTGTAAGATAACAGTAACCGAAAAACCATTTTTCTATCAATTTACGTATCGCGAGTATGATGAGGGAACCAAAATTAAAACCTTCACTTTAAAAGATTTTAAAGAGGAAAATACTTTAGTTAAAAAAGTTGGTGATGCTTTATTGGCTCCGGAAAAAATAACAGAAGGAAAACATTTTACGTTATCGGAAACCTTAAATACAGGTGAAGAAAAATCTGTTGAATTAACTTCTGGTACAAATGCTGTTCGAGGTTTATCATTGAAATTAGATAGTTATAAAGATTCTACGGTTACACGATCGGTAGTTTTAAAAATCGAATTTGATGGGCAAGAAACGGTATGGAGTCCTATTGGCGACTTTTTTGGTAGTGGAATAGGTTTGAACCCTTTTCAAGGCTGGTACAGAACCGTTGCGAATGATGGTACGATGTCCAGTAGATGGGTAATGCCATATCAAAAAAACGGAAGAATCTCTGTTGTTAATCTAGGGAGCAATCCTATCGATGTAAAGTTAGAAGCTGTAGTTGGCGATTATACCTGGGATGAAAATAGCATGTATTTTAATGCGGCCTGGAGAGGGGAATATCCCGTTTCTACAAGACCATTCTCCGACTGGAATTATGTAACCCTAAAAGGAAGAGGTGTATATGTTGGTGATGCTTTAACGATATGGAATCCTGTAAAGAGATGGTGGGGTGAAGGCGATGAAAAGATTTGGGTAGACGGAGAAGATTTTCCATCAATTTTCGGAACCGGAACCGAAGACTATTATGGATATTCATGGGGAGGTATGAGCAACGATTTTTATGAACATCCGTTTCATGCACAACCAAACTCTAATAAATACAATAAGCACAATAGAAAAACCGAAGCAGAGATAGGTGATAGAAACACCCAAAAATACAGCACGGAAACAAGAACCCGCGCATTAGACGGTATGCCTTTTGGCAGCTCGTTACAACTGGATATGGAAATTTGGAGTTGGACTAAATGCGATATGGAGTATGGGGTCGGGGTGTATTGGTATGGAGATGCGGCTACAAAATCTAATTGTAAAGCAGATCCTGAGGCCGTTAAAGATTTGTTGGGTGCTACCAAAATAATTATAGAGGAATAATTAATATTAACGAGATTAACTAGAAATTAAACTGAACAGATGAAAAAGTTATTTTTATTAGCTGTATTAACCGTAATGGTCAACCAAGTTGGCGCACAGGTAAAATACGAATACCCAATGCCGGAGTATACGCCAACTAAGGGAAACCTAGAAGCGCGTAAAGAATTCCAGGATATGAAATTCGGAATGTTTATACATTGGGGCGTTTATAGCGTTTTAGGCGATGGCGAATGGGTAATGTACCAGCAGAAAATAGATTTGGACACCTATAAAAAACTTCCAAAATTCTTTGATCCAGTAGATTTTGATGCAGAGGAATGGGTTAAAATTGCCAAATCGGCAGGTATGAAATACATAACTATAACTTCAAGACATCATGATAGTTTTAGCATGTTCGACACAGATGCTACCGACTATGATATTATAGATGCTACGCGGTTTGAAAGAGACCCACTTAGAGAGCTGGCCGAGGCCTGTAAAAAAGAAGGCATCAAGTTAAATTTCTACTATTCGCTCTTAGATTGGGCCAGGGACGATTATAAAAAAGGAAAGAAAGGCGATGAAGAAGCATGGGCAGATTATGTTACGTTTATGAAAGCACAGTTAACGGAACTTCTTACCAATTACGGTGACATAGGTTGCATCTGGTTCGATGGTCACTGGGATAGGAAAAAAGCGAATTGGAATTATGATGAGCTGTATACCTTGATTCATGAGTTGAGCCCTAATACGTTAATAGCCAACAATCACCACATACAGCCTATACCGGGAGAAGATGTTCAAACTTTTGAAAGAGATCTGCCAGGGGAAAACAAAGGTGGATATAGTGCTGGTGTAGAGATTAGCCCTTTGCCTTTGGAGTCTTGTGCTACAATGGCTAAAACATGGGGTTTTGACCTGAACGATAAAAAGTACAAAACCACAAAACAACTGGTTCACTTTTTGGTTAAAGCAGCAGGTAAAAACGGAAATTTATTGCTTAATGTAGGTCCAATGCCAAACGGTGAAATTCAACCTGAATTTGTTACTACCCTTGGTGAAATGGGAGAGTGGACCACCCAGTACGGAGAAAGTATTTACGGCACAAGGGGCGGCCTGATAAAAACACAGGATTGGGGAACTATAACCCAAAAGGAAAAAACCCTTTACGTACATGTGTTGGATGTACCTTCCGAGCCCTACATCTTTATTCCAGAACTCACTAAAAAAGTAAAATCCGTTTCTTCTTTTGATGGATCGGAAAAAATAAAGTTCAAGCAGGTTAAAGAAGGCATATTTCTATATCCAAAATCTTTGGACGAGGATAGTATAGATACCATTTTTAAAATGGAAATACGTTAAAAATTAATAGAAACAAAACTAGAAGGAAATAGATGAAGAAGAAAATCTTGTTTCTGGCGATAGCCGTTACAGTAGTGTTAACGGCGTGTACTTCGCCTAATCCATCGTTTAACAAAGAAGATATTGCTTTATTGCCCAAACCGGCAAGCATGGAGTTGGGAGAAGGCTCCTTTAAAATTTTTGCGGACACCAAGTTAGTTAGTACGGACGATAGCCAAACGAAAGCTGTAGCTCTTTTAGCAGAGCTTTTGGATCGTGCCTCTGATTTCTCTTTAGAGACCACTGCTGCTGCTGATCAAAATAGTATCGTTTTTACAACAGTTGAAGGATTGGAAAAAGGCGGCTATACCTTAGATGTAAATGCAGACAAAGTAATTATAGGTGCTTCGGATGAAAACGGATTTTTTAATGCGGTAGCGACACTTCGTCAACTACTTCCGGTTACGATTGAATCTGCCGATACTAAACAAAATGAATGGTTTGTTCCGGCGGTCTCTATTAAGGACCAACCAAGGTTTCAGTGGCGGGGTATGCATATGGATTTTAGCCGTCATTTCTTTAAAATGGAGGAGGTAAAATCCTTTCTGGATTATATGGCGCTCTACAAAATGAATACCTACCATATGCACCTGACCGATGATCAAGGTTGGCGTATGGAGATTAAAAAGTACCCGTTATTAACGGAAAAAGGTGCATGGCGTATTCCCAACAATCAAGATAGTATCTGTAATACCAGAGCTGTTGAAAATGAGCTTTATAAAATAGACGAATCTAATTTTAAGGAAGTTGATGGAGAACGGAAGTACGGTGGTTTTTTTACACAGGAAGAAATCAAGGAAATCATAGCCTACGCAGGAGAACGTAACATTACCGTCATCCCTGAAATTGATATGCCAGGACATTTTAAATCGGCTATAGATAATTACCCGTATTTGTCCTGTAATGAAGATTCCGGTTGGGATACGGTGTTTACATACCCAGCTTGTTTGGGTAAGGAAACCACATATGAATTCATGAAGAATATTTTATCGGAGGTTGTTGAAATTTTCCCATACGAATATATTCATATCGGTGGTGATGAGGTAAATATAAAATCTTGGGAAAAATGTCCGCATTGTCAGAAAGCTATCAAAGAAAATGATTTAGCGGATGAACATGAACTACAGTCTCATTTCAATAGGGATATAGAAAAATTTTTACACTCCAAAGGAAAAAAACTAATGGGATGGGATGAAATTGTTGAAGGAGGCTTAACCAAAGAGGCAACAATTATGTGGTGGCGTGGCTGGCGCCCGGATGCCTTAAAGAAAGCTGCTGAAAATGGTAATGATGTGGTGATTACGACTACGGATGCCTATTATTTTGATTATTTAAATGAAGGTAACCCATTGGAAAGAATTTATGGTTACGAGCCCGTACCGGAAAGTTTCACTAAAGAGCAATCCGAGAATGTCATGGGTATACAGGCCAATTTATGGTCCGAGTGGATTCCTAATTTTAAACGACTGCAATACCAGGCATTTCCTAGAATGCTAGCCGTAGCAGAAAATGGTTGGGCACCTAAAGAGGGTAAGGATTTTGCAACGTTTAATACAAGGGTAGAAAAACAATACGATAGATTAGATGTTTTAGGGGTGCATTATTACATACCTGCGGTTAAAGGGCTGGATAGGGAAATAGCGATTGTAGATAGTACGTCGGTACTATTAGAGTTAGCATATCCGTTGGAAGGTGTAGAGATTTTTTATACAAAGGATGGTAGCATACCTACTAGAAACTCCTTGAAATATGAAAAACCGTTTACGGTAAAAGATACCATGACGATCAAGGCTAGAGCGTATAGAGACGATATATTCAACGATATTAAAACGGCCAAAGTGGTAAAGACTGAGTATGTTGATGCAGCAACCGCCAACATAAAAGAGAAAGGTCTAATGTGTTATATTGTAAAAGGAAAATTTAAGGAAGTTGATGATATAAAGGCATGGACCAATGCTAAATGGGAAAAAGTGGATAGCGTGGATATAGCGGATTTTAAGGGTGAAAAAAACTTTAATTTGGTCTATACCGGGTATTTCTATGCAGATAAGGACGATATTTATGAGTTTGAAACCCGTTCAGATGGTGGAGATTATTTATATGTATCGGACAAACTTGTAGTAGACAATAGTGGTTGGCACGGTCCTCGCAAACGATTTGGAAAAATTGCATTGCGAAAAGGATGGCATCCAATAATTTTAAAATATAGACCAAGTGACAACCAAAGGGTAATAGAGGTTAAATATGCTCCTCAAGGAGAAACACTTTTACCTTTGGATATTGGAGTAACCGGCTATTGAAACAAATCTTGAATACAAACAGATACAGATGAAAAGCAAAGCAAGAACGATTGTGATCTTCTCTTTTCTTGGTCTATTGTGCGCTCCTTTGTGGAGCCAGAATACAGAAAAGCCGAATATAGTAATTATTTATACGGATGACCAAGGATATGGCGATGTACGTGCCCTGAATCCCGATGCAAAATTCAGTACCCCGAATATTGACAAAATAGCTAATGAAGGTATCATATTTACCGATGGCCATAGTAGCGATGCAGTTTGTACTCCTTCACGATACTCGTTATTAACGGGAAGGTACAGTTGGCGTACCGATTTGAAAAAAGGCGTACTGAGGGCGGATGGCCCATGTTTAATAGAAGAAGGTCGTACTACGATTGGATCACTTTTGCAAAAAAACGGTTATAATACCGCAATGGTAGGAAAATGGCATCTTCAAATGGAATTCGAAGGCAGTTTGGGTAAAAATAGGGACTGGTCCAAACCTTTTACACAAGGTCCTATTGAGAAAGGGTTCGATTACTTTTACGGTATACCGGCCTCTATGAACTACGGAATATTGACCTATTTAGAGAACGATAGCGTTCTAGAAGCACCTACCTTGTGGACGAAGAAAAAACTGGACGTTACACCAAGAACATACCGAATGACCTCACCATACGACACCATACGTGAAGGAAAAGGAAATTGGGTAGAAGTAGCACCAGGGTTTAATGATGAGTATGTCCTGGAGCATTTTGCGGATAAGGCCGTTGCGTATATTAACGAAAACGCCAATAAGAAAAAACCTTTCTTTCTTTATCTTCCATTGAATAGTCCGCATTTGCCACATAGTACGCATCCAGATTTTCAAGGAAGGAGCGATGCCGGTAACTACGGAGCGTTTGTAGAAGAAACCGATTACAGGGTAGGGCAGGTACTGAACGCCTTAAAGGAAAACGGCATTGAAGAAAATACCTTGGTAATTTTTTCATCCGATAATGGAGCGGAAACCAACTATGTATATCAAAGAGATACTTTTGGGCATTACAGTAGTCTTAATTTTAAAGGAGGAAAACGAGATATTTATGAAGGAGGACATAGAGTGCCTTATCTAATGCGATGGCCTAAAATGATTAAACCGGGAAGTAAAACGGATGTAACGGTATGTCAAACCGATTATCTGGCCACCATTGCCGATATTGTCAATCAGCCATTGAGGGATGACGAGGCAGAAGATAGTTTTAGCTTGTTACCAATTTTAAAGGACGAAAACGCTGATACAATTACCCATGGTCCCGTAATTCACCATTCCGTTCAAGGATTTTTTGCCATACGTGATGGTGACTGGAAGTTAAATTTTGTGAGGGGATCAGGCGGTTCATTGAGGCCAATTTTAATTGAACCTAAGTCTGGCGAACCAAAGTTTGAACTGTATAATTTGGCAAATGATCCTTCTGAAACTACTAATCTTTTTTTAGAAAAACCAGAAATTGTAGAACAATTGACGCAGAAGTTTGCGAAAATTATAAAAAATGGGAGGTCTACCCCAGGGGCACAGCAAGATTATATTGATGAGAATTGGCCAGAAGATACCATGATATATTCTGAATAAGTTTTCGTTTTTATAAGGAGTAATACGTACTACGGATTTCATGAAATATTACAAATAGAGTGTATGAATTAAGTATGGTGATATGAAAATTAGCCGAATTTCTATAAGAAAAACATAGAGGTTTTCTCAGCACCGAAAACGAAAAAATGAAAGGATGGACTAGGATGTCGTCCATTAACTTCGCAATGTCGCTTTTCAGACCTCTGCCTCTTTCTATTCCCATCGAATGGAGGAATTTCTTGCCAACTGTAATTGAAGGTACTTGACAAGGTTATGTGAGTGTTGTGTTTATCAATTTTTGGTACTAAATACGAAGTTTGAAATTGTTTCTAAAAATTCTTCATCTCCTATAAAATTTCATAACCAATTGGTTTAAAGCTACCACCGTTGCTATCCTTTGCGGAGCAAGCTGTAATGCCAACTATTAAATCCATCTCAGCTTTAAAACAAATATAATCACCAGCTTTACTTGTGGGGGGCATCACGCTGATTTTACCTTTTTCATTAAACTGTACATTCATAAAAATGTTGAATGCAGTAGGGATTTCATCTTTGTTAATTCCAAACTTATCCAAATGGGTATATAAATTTTCAAAACAGCTCGGGTGGTGACCATCCATATTATAAAAATGCTTAAAGGTTTTTACATCGCAAGGTGCCAACAAAAAATCATTACGACCGTTCGTGTCCTCTATAATTTTAACCATCTTGTTGCTGCGGTTGCTATATAGATAATTTCCTTTTGTTAAGAGAATAGATTCTTCATAATCCATAGTTTTACCTGAGGACAGTTTTTCTTTGACATCACTATTATTAAAAAATAGGATATCTGAAACTTGCGAGCCTTCAATATCTGTAACTTTGAGTACTTGCTCTTTTTTAAGTTGGAAGGATGTTCCGGATTTAGGAGGAATTATTTGCATTTTATTTAATATTTAAAAGGACATTCCCAAGTTTTGCCAACAGCTCTACCACTATATTGTCTAGCTTCACTATGAGTGCCAAAATCTTCCAACATGGGGTTTATAGATCCCTGGTATGCCTTATCTCTTCTTCTTATTAAATCTCTAACACGTGTGTACCTATCTGCCTTCCTTAACAGTTCAAACTGGCTATGAAGGTTAAATACGATCATTGGTACGGGTGATGAACGTGCCCATCTGGAAGAATTAGGGTGCATGCCAACAATATAAAATGATTCGGAAAATAGACTAAAACTAAACTTGGGAGATTGAGGGTCCGGACTTGTTCTTGCGTCCCAAGGTGAGTCATCCAATTTATGTAAATTATTTAATAAGCCCCATAAGGCGATTTCAAAATCCTTTTCCGTAGAAAACTCGCTTTCATTGAAAACTGCAATAAAGGTTTGAAACTTCATAGAGTCTGTGGAAGCATCGTTTAGGTAATCTTTTAAATCTTCTATAAGTATTCTTGCGGCGCCCTCGCCCATATTGTCATATGAGCAAACGGTAAGATTATCATCAGCTACTACACTTTGGGCCATTACACACGGGTGGTCATCAAGGATAAACTCGCGAACCATTGCCTCAGCTTCTAATTTTTTATTTGTTAAAATTTCCATTTAATTTTTGCTATAGTAAATAAATAACATTGTAACATTTAGAGAAAACGATATACCATTAGTAATAATAATGGGCCAATCTTCTTTTAAGATTCCATATGCCGTCCAAAGACCTACACCAATTATCAGGATGATAAAAAAAAATGGACTTATGCTACCTACGTCACCAGATTTAATAGCTTTTGCAATTTGCGGAATAACAGCAATTGTAGTAAACAAGCCAGCTAATAAGCCAATAGTTTCAGTAGAGGTCATAAATTCTCTTTAAATTTTTTGCATCATAAAAGGTGCTTTGTACTAATAAGATTAAAATTAGATGTCTACAACCAAGAAAGGTGTCTATAAAGGGATAATTGATAACCCTATTGGATTATGGTGGTAAATAAAGGGGGAATAAAAGCTCATACTTTAGTATGGCTTTCTCGCGTTGCGTAGGACTTCATTTATTGCGTATTTTGGTGTTTACCAAAAAAAGACGTTGCGAGTAAACTAAGCAACCGGTCATGTTTAGCGCAGTATTTTTATTTTTAGGGAGCAAATCTGTAACATGTTCATAAAGTAAAAATGTGTTAGATGAGAAGTAATAAATAGTAATTTTCATATAAGCTAAGCGACGCGGATGTTAATTCTATCGATTACTTTCAACCCTTGAAAAAATCAATTTTATTTGTCTAACTTGCGACTTACTAAACATCCCCAATAAGTTGTCTTCCATAAGCATCAGAAATAATGTACGATTGTTCGGTAATGGAGACCGAACCATTATTCTTGCCCACGGTTTTGGGTGTGACCAAGCAATGTGGCGCTATGTTATACCCTTTCTAGAAAAACATTTTAGAGTTTTGGTTTTTGATTATGTAGGATGTGGGAAATCTGATGTTACTTCTTATGATGATAATCGATATGGCACTTTATCCGGGTATGCCCAAGATATTATTGAAATTTGTGAGGAACTTAATATTGAACAGTCCATATTTATTGGTCATTCTGTAAGTTCAATGATTGGAGTGTTGGCCTATATTGAAAGGCCACAAATTTTTCAGTCAATGGTAATGATCTGTCCATCCAGTTGCTATTTGAATATGGATGATTATTACGGTGGATTTGAAAAAAACGAATTGGAAGATTTATTGGAAATGCTTGATTCGAATTATATTGAATGGGCAAATTATCTGGCACCGGTAGTCATGAAAAACCAAGAAAGGTCACACCTATCTCAGGAATTGGCCGAAAGCTTTTGCTCTATGGACAAAAGCATCACAAAGAATTTTGCTAGGGTAACTTTTTTTTCTGACAATAGACAGGACTTGAAAAAAGTGGATATTCCTTGCCTTATAATTCAATGCGCGGAAGACGATATAGCAAATGAGAGAGTGGGTCAATTTGTGAAGGATAACTTGCCCAACAGTAAAATTGCCTATATGGAGGCATCGGGCCATTGCCCCCATATGAGTCATCCGCAAGAGACTATTGATGTTCTGAAGAATGAACTTTTTACTGAAAAATTCCTTGGATAAAATGCCAGACTTTGATTTGTTGCCATCCGGGGTAATTTGCTTAAATCTTAAGGAAACAATAGTTAATGTAAACCCATATATACTTAAAAAATTAGGCTATAAACTGGAAGAACTGAAGAATAACAGCATCAATTCACTTTTAAGCCCAGGTAGTAGAATCCTTTATAAAACTCATTTTTACCCCATTCTAGTGGGGAAGAATATAGTTCATGAAATAGTGTTAAGTCTTGCAGGAAAAGACGGAACTAAACATCCTTTTCTTTTTAATATGTCAATGGATGCTAGTGGCATCCTTATCACGGGACTATTCCTAAATAAGAGAAGTGATTTCGAGAGTGGGCTTATTGAAGCTAAAAATGCAGCGGAAACCGCCTTGTTGAAAAACAAGGAATTAATGTTGGCTCAAAAAGAACTTGGTAAGGTTCAAAAGGAACTTGAAAACCAATTACAAGAGGAAAGGACAACCAATAAAGAATTGCGTATACTGAACAAAATGATTTCTCACGATTTGCAAGAACCTCTACGGAAAATTCAGCTTTTTGCCAGTAAAACCCTCTCAAAACCTACGGGTGAAATCAGTGGGGAAGTTATACAGCGCAACCTGAATAGGATTATAGATATAGCAAACGAGGGACACTCATTGACCAAACGGCTACAGCTATTTAGTGAGCTTGAATATTATCCATTAAGGAAGGCTCATCTAGATTTGGTGGGTGTTATAGAATTGACAAAGAAACATAGCACCTTATCTCAATATGGTTTTAATTATGATTTGGAAATTAATTCGCTTTATGGAGATGAGAATAAGGTAAATGTATTATTTACGGAATTGTTTAATCTCATTGGCCGGCTAATAGGTCCGTATGGAGTGAAGTCCGTGAATATAGCATCTGTAGCTTCGACAGTAGAGGCAATTGAAGACGTACCAAGTTCCGCTAACAGAAAGGAATTGATAATTAGGCTTATGGCAGATCCCGAAGTACAAAATGGGGATGCCTTAAGGATGATGGATAGGGGTGGTGGCCATCGCCTATTAGGTGTTAGCTTGGATAACGCTTTCTGTGAGAAAATAACATCTCTACATGGAGGCTCGTTTAACTTGGAAATCCTAGGTCCCGGAAAAATTAGTATAGAGATAGTACTTCCCTATGTATCTCTTTAGAAGAAAAGTAATAAGGAAGTATCTTATAATTAATGTACACGTAAAAGCGAGCTAGGTAGACTAAAAGACCATCTTGTTAGTTTTTATTAAACTGGGCAGCAAAAGCTCCAAAGATTGTTTTTATGGTAGCATAAATAACAAGATAACAGTTGTTTTTAGCTCAGCCTTTGTTAGCAGCTAAGCTTTCTCACGTCATTATTCGTGCTCAAAAAATCGTTTGTTCATTGTGTCCATTACTTTTTCTATTCCGTCTTTTTTCAACCATTCATATTCTGTTGTCGAAAGGTTACCTGCGGTATAATGTAATTGTTTTTTATCATCTGTAATTGCTTGGTAAACAACGTTAGCGATGTCTTCGGGCAAGTCTCGTTTTGTTGAAGAGTCAGCTTTCATTGCTGTAATGTATTTATTGAAAACTACTTGGTAATCTTGATGAGAAACCATTTGTGCATTACTTCCAAAATTGGTTTGCATATAGGCTGGCACGACCGTTTTGATATTTATTCCAAATTGATTTAGTTCATAACTCATTGCTTCTGTCCACGTTTCTAATGCCGACTTTGTGCCTGCATAAACTGATACAAACGGATAGGGAATATTCGCTGTTGAAGATGTTACCGTAAGAATTGTTCCGCTTTTTCTTGCTCTGAAATAGGGAAGCAGTGCCTTGGTAACAAGTATTGTCCCTAAAAAATTGGTGTTGATTTGTTGTTCTAATTGTTCGTCGGTAGTTCCTTCAAAAGCACCCATAAGTCCATACGCCGCATTGTTGATTAGTACGTTTATTGGGCTTATGCTTTCTGCTTTTTCAGCCACTTCAGTAATTTGCTTTTTATTGGTTATATCTAATTTTAAGAGATGTACGTTTGGCAACTGTGTAAGTTCTGTTTCTTTTTCGGGCTTTCGCATTGTAGCAATTACGGTCCAACCTTTTGAGGCGAACAATTTGGCGGTCGCTTTTCCCAATCCTGACGAAGTTCCTGTGATGAAAATTGATTTGCTCATTTTTTTAATTATAAAATTGATATGGCAAAAATGCAGACTTAAAAAAAGAACCTGTTTACCATTTGGTAAAAAGCAATTTAGCGAATATTTTTTCTTATTCTGCTCAAGGATTGTTGTGTGATTCCCAAATACGAAGCAATGTATGACAAAGGAATTCGATTGAGAAGTGTTGGATATTTTCTCATAAATTCCAAATAGCGTGTAGTAGCATCCTGTGAAATGAGTGGACTAACTCTTTCCAATTTTTGAGCAAGTGATTTGTTGGTGATTTTTTGGATAATATTTTCCCAATCCATTATAGTGTCTGAAATTTCTTTCCAATCGGAATTGGAAAACACAAGTAGTTTACAGTCTGTTGCAGCCTGTATGTATTCCGTAGAGGGTACATTTTTCAGATTATAAAGCAAGTGCTTTTCTTCAATAAAAATTTTGGTGATTTCCTCTCCTTTATTGTTGTAATAGCAGATACGTAGAATGCCGTCAATAATAAAACCGACTTGCCTTAAAACTTTTCCTGCTTCAGCAAAATAGTCATCTTTGTTAAGTTGTATTTCTTTTGCTTTACTTGTGACAAGCTTTATTTGTTGTTGGTTTAAATTACCAAACTGAAGAATGTATGCTATAAATTCGTTCATTATACAAAATTAACAATAGTCTTTCTGTATTATTTACCATTTGGTAAAAGGATTTTTTTCAGCTTAAGTGTCATTTTGTCTTGCTGGCAACGTTAATGTGTAAGGATTGCGTATGGAAGCAACTAACTTACTAAAAATGGAATGAACCAGACGAAAATCCGTAGAATTCTACAAGTAACTGAGAACCAATCAATAATTTTTATACCATGTTAACTGCCGTTTTTTCTAAAGAGCTAAATGTTTAAAAATTCTTTTATATCTTTTGCTAATAAATCTGGTTGCTCCATTGCTGCAAAATGTCCGCCAGATTCCATTTCAGTCCAATGAGTTATATTGAAACCTTTTTCAATGTATGAACGTGGTGGCGTGGGTAATTCTTTTGGGAATTTAGCAAATCCAACAGAAACTTTTATATCATCGTTTTCACCAAATCGGAAAAGGTTTTTACTATTTTCGTTATACATTCGGATTGACGAGTGAATTGTTTGAGTAATCCAATAAAGTGTTGCGTTTGCAGGTAATTCGTCCTTTGTAAAAACAGAATTCATTTCTCCATTGTTATCACTCCACGAATTAAACTTTTCAATAATCCAAGTACATAATCCTACCGGCGAATCATTTAATCTGTAGGGCAAAGTCAACGGTTTTGTACTTTGAATATAGGAATAGGCACCTTCTTTTGAAGCCATTCCATTGCAAATTTTTGATATGCTATAACTTCTTCAGTTAACTGCTCTCCGTCTTTTAAATTCGGCTTATAAGAGCCGGAAATATAGTTTAAGTGCAATCCAATTACATTTTCGGGATATCTTAAAGATATCCAAGTGCAAGGCATTTGAGGAATTTTAGCTATGTGCGATAGGGGATAACAAGGGTAGTGAAGGGGCAATCTACACGAGACTTTTAAGATTGATATCTCCTTATGATATAACCTTAATTTTGAATATAATCTTTGTTTTTTTCAAATGGTACAGGTGCTTTGGTGCGTTCGCGCCATTTCTTTAAGTCTTCGTACAGTTGTTCTACTTTTTTAGGGTTTTGTTGTGCCAAGTTGATTTTTTCACCTATATCGGAACTTAAATGATATAGCTCCAAAACGCTGTCCTCAAAATATTCATGAAGTTTCCAGTCTCCTGAAATTATGACGGATCCAGGACGAGTTCTGAAGAGTGGGTCCCTGCCTTGGTCTTTCAACTCGTTGTATTTCTGAAGATATATAGGAAAATGAAAATAAAGATTGCGCTTAACCGAATCATTTTTTACTAATATGGGGATAAGGTCAATGCCATCAAGAGCTCCTGCTTTAATCTTTGGTTCAACAATATTTTGTAGCGTAGGATAAATGTCTAAGTTGCTGATTATATGGACTGAAGTAGATTTGGGCTTGATTTTCTCCGGCCATTTTATGATCAAGGGAACACGAATACCACCTTCGTAGTACGAGCCTTTTCCTGCCCTTAAAGGTGTTTGTTCGGATATAGCTCTAATGCCGCCATTGTCCGAAGTGAAAATAACAAGCGTATTTTGTTCCAAACCATGCGATTTTAGTACATCTAATAATTTACCCACATTCTGGTCCATAGCATAAACCATTGCAGCATAATCAGGTCTGTTTTGTCCATTACTACTTTTTTTCGCTTTAAACTTGGTAACAAGTGATTCTTTCCCCATTATTGGGGTATGTACCGTGTAATACGGCATATATAGAAAAAAAGTGGTGTCTTTGTATTTCTCTATGTACTCAATGGCTTCATTAGTGAGTCTATCCGTTAAGTATTCTCCCTTCTCTCCATTGGTTATATGGTCTACTTTGTACGGAGAGAAATAACCTCCTTTGCCGGGGTTGCCCTTTGCGCTTCCGCCTACGTTAATATCAATTCCTTGAGTGCTGGGATTATGCCCTACATGCCATTTGCCAAAACTACCGGTAACATAACCTGCTGATTTTAGCATTTCCGGTAACGTATAAATAGTATCGTTTAAATGGTCGGTGTTTTTTATAGGAACGAGCTTTCTAGTTTTTACGTTGCCCCTGTCAGAAGGACTGACCGTATAGACTCCATGTCTGGGTGTATTTAGACCAGATATTAAACACGCTCTGCTAGGAGCGCAATTTGCAGCCCCGGCATATGCATTATAGAACACCATACCTTCTGCAGCCAGTGCGTCTAAATTTGGTGTTTCATAATATTGGCTTCCCATAAAGCCAACGTCCTTATACCCAAGATCATCTATGTTAATTAGAACTATGTTTGGTTTTGTATCCTTTGGGTAGTCGGTTTTAGCAGGTTTACAGCTTTGAAATATGTATATGAAAAATAGTAGTAGTGATTTTCTGAGTAGGTTGTGGCTAACGGAAAGGTTCATATGGGTATCTAATCGAATCAAACTAAGGTTGTCCCTTTTATGAACAGGGTCATAGGACTACAAAACTGTGAAAATATTTCATTTTTGTAAATGAGTAAGGGTTCTAATGATTCATATAGGGGGCAATAATGTCTAACCTTTGTAAAAAGTTGGTGTTACTCGTTTTGTATTCCCACGTTTGTGCGGGTTTCTTTATGTAATTGCTTTGCGTATTCGGTAGGGCTCATATTATATTCTTTACTAAAGCACTTACTAAAATATTTCTGATTACTAAAGCCTGTCATGTAAGCTACTTCGGAAATATATACATTGTTGTTCTTTAATAATTGAGCAGCACGTTTCAGCCGTATTCGTTTGATGAAATTTACCGGAGTATCGTTATTTATGGCTTGTAGCTTCCGGTATAGATTGGCCCTACTCATTCCTGCTTCTGCTGCCAGAAATTCAACATTAAGATTTTTGTCATCTATAGCTGATTCTACAATGACAATTAGCTTCCTGATAAACTTTTCATCGTTCGAGTCTATTTTTATTTCTGATGGCTCGGGTGTAATAATTTTACTGTATTTATTCCTAAGACCTTCTCTTCTGCTAAAAGTGTTCTTAACCTTCCATTTTACAAACTCTAGACTAAACGGCTTTTCTATATAATCATCGGCACCTAGACTAAGACACTCTATTTTTGTTTCTTCGGAATTTTTAGCCGTCAGCATAAAAATGGGAATGGTTTTAATCTCCGGATTGTTTTTAACTTTTTGTAACATAGAGATTCCATCTTCTATGGGCATAAGGATATCACAAATAATTAAATCAGGACTTTGGGTTAAACAGGTGTTGTATCCTTCTTTGCCATTGCAAGCTTCAATTATATTAAAGTCGCTTTTTAATTCCTCTTTCACCATAAACCTTAGGTCCTCATTATCTTCTACTAGCAAAACCTTGGGTTTAGAGGTGTTGGTTTTCTCAGGCTGAGCATCAAATTCTGAAGAAATTTCTTCTATTACCTGAAATTCTGAATTCTTAATAAAGTTTTTGGTGAGAGGTGTGCCCCTGTTAATACGTTCTTTTTTATGATATCTGGTTTTGTTGATAGGCAGATAGAAGGTAAATTCCGTAAAGGCATTTTCCTCACTTTCTACTTGTATAGTACCGTGGTGTCTTTCTATAAGCTTTTGTACCAGTTCCATTCCTATTCCTGTTCCGGGTATTTGGTTACTGTATTTTTTAGTTGCCTGATAGTAACGGTCAAAAATTTGGTCAATATCCTCTTTGGGTATGCCTATGCCATTATCCCGTACACTACATTTTATATGGGGGGCCAGTATAAATTGTTTGCCAAAATGGCTTTTCTCCTTTTTTGATGCCAGACTCAATGAAACTTTTATCGTTCCTTTTTTTGGCGTGTATTTGAATGCATTGGAGAGAAGATTAAACAGTATTTTTTCTAAAATATCTACATCATACCACCCTATAATTTTACTTTCTTCAGTAGTAAATAGGTAATCTATTTCATAAATCTTGGCAAAGTCATTGAATGCATTTTTTATGATTTCAATATCGTTAACAATATTATTTTTTGAAATCTGTAATTTTAGTTTGCCTTCATCAAACTTGCGAATGTCCATTAGCTGGTTTATAAGCCGGTGCATTCGTAATGTATTGTTGTAAATTCTTTGTGATGTAATGGGGCTTAACGTAAACTTCTTTTCTTTAACTACCTTTTCTATGGTACCTAATATTAGGGCTAGGGGTGTACGCAATTCATGAGAAATGTCTGTGAAAAATACCATTTTCATACGGTTCATTTCATTGTCTTTTTCTCTGCTTACGGTTTCCGCTACCAATTTCTTTTTTAGTTTATACCACCTTCTGATAACCAACCCTGTTGTGTAGATAGAAATAATTAATAAAAGAAAGTAGAGTAGGTAGGCTAGGGTACTTTTCCAGTAAGGCGGACTAATTGTAAAATTGAAAGTTGCAGGTTTCTCGTTCCATACCCCGTCACTATTAGAGCTTTTGACCTTAAATGTGTAGTTTCCGGGAGGTAAATCATTATAATTTGCATTTCTGTTAGAGGCTTTGGTGTAGTGCCAAAAATCGTTTATGCCTTCTAACATATAGGCAAATTCATTTTTATTGGGGGCCGTAAAATCTAAGGTAGAGAACTCAAATGCAATGTTGTTTCTGTTATGCTCCAATCGTAGACTATCTGTGGTGTTGAGAAACTTTTTTGAATGGCTTTTCTTGTTTACGGTGTTAGATTTGTTGAAGTCTCCAAATATGGTATAGTTGGTAATAATAGTATTGGGTACCAATAATTCCTTTTTATAATTTTTTGGGCTGACCGTAAAAAAACCTTCTGGACAACCAAAATAAATTTCTCCAGTTTCAGCAACAGCAGATGAATTGAATATAAAATGACTCTCGGTTACACCATCTTCAATTCCAAAATTCACGAACTTTTTTTCTTTTACATCAAATCGTGAAATACCGTCTCTTGTACTCAACCATAAGTTCTGGGATTTATCTTTAGCAATACTCGCAACGGTTGTAGATACCAAACCTTCGGTTTTACCATAGCTGGTAATGGTGTGATCTTTGGTGTTGTAAAAATTTAGGCCGCCACCTCTGGTGCCTATCCACATATTGCCTTGTTCGTCCTCAAGTAGGCATAAAATGGCATTTGAACTTAGACCATTCTCTACAGAAGGATTAAATATATCTATTTCCTCTTCAATTAGGTTTATCTTAAATAAACCATCACCACGCGTTCCGATCCATAAATTGTGATTCCGATCCAAATGCATGACCGAAACATTTTTTCCAAAAAGGGTAGAAACCGCTTTCTTTTTAAAAGTGTTTACTGAATCGTCTGGATTAATGATGTGTATACCTCCTCCCCAAAGTCCTACCCAGATTTCAGTTGGGTTTAGGGCAATGACATCGCGTACGTTGTAGTGGTATTTTTTTAAGGTGTCAAATTGTACATTTTTGTTGTCGGTACTATAATTTGTGGAAAGCAATAGATGATTTCCGGTGCCATAGAGTATTTCCTTTTGAGAAAAATCTTTCTTGATAACGCTGTAATTTTGATTGGCGTGCGTTAATAATTTCTTGGTATCGTTATTTACATCAAAACTATATAGCCCGTCTCTGTCCAACGTTACCAATAATTGGTTGTTTCCGAACATTAATAGGTCTTGGGTGAAGCGGTTGTTCAAGTTTTTGCCAAGGGTTGTGTATGAGAAAATTGAATTTCTATCAATATGTTTCTTAATACCCTTGTTGGTAGTAATCCATAAGTTATTGTACTTATCTATAATGGATGAATTGATGCTGTTTTCGTAAGGATTTTTATTTGTTTGTTGCTCTTCTTCCACAAAGTTGAAAATATAGGAATTAGCCACTCTTTGCCCCTTGTAGAGACCGGATTGAGTACTCACCCATATTATACCGGATTCTTGGTCTCTTGAGATAGAAGTAAACTCCATGGGTTCTGGAGTTTCTTTAAAACCTATTATTTTTTCCACTATCTTGAGCTTAAACTCCTCTTTTCTGTATTCCAAAAGGAACATACCTGCATCTGTAGTTGCCAAAAAGGTATTATTTTCTGCGGGTATGAGAAAAGAGGTGTTCTTAGGAAATCCGGTATCTATAAGTTGCTCCTCCTTGTTCAACGCCAGTATTCCTTTGGGCGTTGCAAACCAACTTCTACCAAAAATATCTTCGGCATAGTAGTTTATTACGTTGTTACTGGCCCATATGCTATTCTTTTGCTGATAATTTAGTTCTGTTTGAAATTTAATATCGGGAAGTGTATCCTTAGGTGTGATTTTGACAATACCGGTATTCCTTAAATTTGCCCAGACTGTACCATCTTTTGATTTTCCTAGGATAACAGTGGTGTTGTTTTTATAAAACCCTTTAAAGCTATTGGTACTTCTATGGTACCATATTAAATAACTTTCACTTCCAATCCATAAATTCCCATAGTTATCCTCTATAATAGAATTTATGCTGTTGTTAGGAATGGATGTCTCATCAAAAACATCGTATTGGTTTTCCACTAGAGCGTGGCCGTCGTACCTATATAGGCCACTATCCGTCCCAAACCATAAATAGCCCAAGTGATCTTCAAAGACCACGTTTGTCTTTTTGTTAAAACGACTATCGTCTATATGTAGTGCATGAAAATAGGCTGGAATGTTTTGGGCATTACCGGTAACCCAACAACAAACAAAAAGGAAAAGGGGGAGAATTTGTTTCATAAAGAGTATTGGTTGGTAGGGTTACTAAGTTTCAAATAGGGTTTTATAGTTTTTTTCTAAGGGCCAATATGCTTATTCCAATATCAACAAGTTAAAAGAAGGTTAAAAGATGTACTAAATATAGGGTATATATGTTGCAAAAAGATCTCTTAAAGCCCATAAAATGGCAATATGCAACATAAGTGTACCATTATGAGACATTCACGATCAAACCCTGCAATATATTTACCATAGGCCTTCAACAACTCAACTTAAGGCTACTAATTGTAACTAACATTAAACCACTATGAAATTAAAAAGATTGTTATTGCTACTGCTATTTGGTAGTATGGTGTCTCTACAGGCACAACAAAATTTGACAGGAACTATTACGGATGAGTCTGGCCAACCGCTACCGGGTGTGAATGTTTTAGTAAAAGGAACTACGGTAGGCACCGTAGCCGATTTTGACGGAAACTATTCTATTGAAGCATCTGAAGGTGCTACTTTAGAATTTAGTTATTTAGGGTTTGTAGCCAAAAGCGTTCAAGTAGGGAACGAAACTACTATAAACACCGTGCTACAAGAAGACGTAGCATTGTTGGACGAAGTGGTCGTAATTGGATATGGTACATCTACCAAAAAAGATTTAGTGTCTTCTGTATCTTCTGTTAAATCAGATGTTCTAGAAAACCAACCTGTAGCTAGAGTAGATCAAGCGTTGCAAGGGCGTGCTACTGGGGTAGAGGTTACTTCAAATAACGGTACACCAGGTTCTGGTTCTACTATTCGTATTAGGGGTAATAGTTCTATCAACGGAAATAATGACCCGTTATATGTTATTGACGGTTTCATTGCGGGAACAGGTTTTAACCTTAATACAATAAACGTAAACGATATTGCATCCATTGAAATATTAAAAGATGCAACAGCCCTTTCTATATATGGTACAAGGGGTGCGTCTGGGGTAATTTTAATTACTACTAAAAATGGTAAAGGTATGGCGCCAGGGAAACCCAAGGTTACTATTAATCATTACCAAAGCATGCAAGAAACGGCTAACCGCATAGATATTTTGGGCGGCCAAGATTTCGTAGATTATAAAAATGAGTCGTATCAATTTGTTCCCGGACCAGATGGTTTTGGATTTACGGATACTACTTTACCATTGGTCTTAGATCCGGATAATACAACCACTACGGATTGGTTGGATTTAGTAGAGCAACCAGGTTCAATTTCCAATACAGATGTATCCGTTACGGGGAACTCTGAAAATGCGAACTATTTTATTTCAGGGAATTATTTTAGTCAAAACGGTGTTCTTAGAGGATCCGGCCTAGATAGGGTAAACTTTAGAACTAATCTTGATGTTCGGGTTTCGGATAGGTTTAAAACAGGTATTAGAGCAAATATTACCCATTACAAGATAGAGAACAACAAAGTAAACTACGGGAACATCGTTTCTAGCGTGCTTCCTACACGACCAGTTTATTTGGAAGATGGAAGTTTTTCGTTCGAAAATCCAATAAGTGCAGGCTTGGAACGTAACCCTGAGGCCGATATACAGTTGCGCGTAGATCACGATTTGGTAACCCAAATTATAACTAACGCTTATGTAGAATATGAATTGGCAAAAAACCTTTCTTTTAAATCTACATTTGGTGCTCAATTAAATTATACAAAACAAAACAACTATTTACCAGGTATTCTTCCTGAAAGAGTAAATGGAGGTTATGGTAGAATCAACACCAATTTTTCTAAAAGTATATTGAATGAAAATACACTTAATTATGATTTAGATTTAGAAGACCACTCCATAAAAGTACTAGGTGGTTTTACTTGGCAGAAAGACAATAACGAAAGTACATTTTCAGAAGCAGACCAGTTTCCTAATGATGTAGTACTATTTAATAACTTGGCGTTAGGTGATGCTTCAACTGCAGTGGTAGGTTCGGGTTATAGTCAACGTACCTTAAGTTCGTTTTTAGGTCGTGTTAACTATGGCTATAAAAGTAAATACTTACTTACTTTGGTAGGTAGGTATGATGGATCTTCTGTTTTCGAAACCGGTAATAAATATGCTTTTTTCCCCTCTATCGGTGCGGCTTGGAATGTGGATGAGGAGAGCTTTATGGTAGATTCTGAGGTTATCGATAGATTCAAACTTAGAGGTAGTTACGGTATTGTAGGGGAGCAAGGTGTTGTTGCCTACAATTCTTTAGCAACTTATAATAACACAACTACCGTCTTTAACGGTTCTTTGGTGAACGGTGTGGTAGTAGGTGATGTGCCTAGTAGTGGTTTAAGCTGGGAAACCACTAAGCAGCTAGATTTAGGTATTGAATTAGGTTTTTTAAATAATAGGATAAGTTTTGAAGCCGATTATTATAAGAAGACCACGGAAGACTTGTTGTTGGCCGTTGCATTATCTGGTCAAGTAGGAGCAAATTCAACCACCCAGTTACAGAATTTGGGTTCTGTACGAAATAGTGGTTTTGAAATAGGGTTGAATACGGTTAATGTAGAGACCGATAATTTTTCATGGGAAACAAATCTGAGCGTATCATCTAACAAGAGTGAAATATTAGAGTTGGATGGTCAAGAGTATATATCTTTGCAATCTACGGGAAATCAAGGAGGAAATTCAGCACGATTAATTGTTGGAGAAGCATTACCAACTTTTGTTGGAGCTACATATTTAGGTACGTACAAGAGTGCAGATGAAATTATTGCTGATGGTAGAGAGGGACGTTCTTTTATTGGTGGACCTAGATATGAGGATCTTAACGGAGACTCCAACATTAATGATGAAGATTTTGTAGTGTTAGGTAGTCCTATACCAGATTTTTATGGCGGTATTAGAAATACATTTAAATACAAAGACCTTACGCTAGACATGTTTTTTCATGGTAGCTATGGTGCCGAAATTTATAATGTCAGAACGCAGACAGCCTATTTCGGTAGAGGCGAACAAAATGTTGATCCTATTGTTTTGGATCGCTGGATTGCTGGAGTTAATGAAACCTCAGATATTCCAAGAGCGGGGCCATCTAACAGCTTGTTTAACCCAAATAGTAGTTTAAATATTGAAGATGGTTCTTACCTAAGGTTAAAAACCCTATCATTAAATTACAATGTGCCTTTAGAATCAGGGGGGCTTAGTGATGTGTTCAGTTCATTGAACGTTTATGTTACCGGAACAAATCTTTTACTTTTTACAGACTTTACTTTGGGTGATCCTGAGGTAAATAATTTTAGCGATGGAAGCGGTCTTAACTCTGTTTCCCAAGGTTTTGCATCTGGTCAATATCCGTATGCGAAATCAATAACATTAGGTGTAAAAGTAGAATTTTAAAAAATCAGATATGAAAACTAATATAATGAGTAAATTTTTAATACTACTTGTGGGCTTTCTTGTTTTGAGCTCATGTGATGATTTCCTGGAAGAGGATTTAAGAAATCAAATTACACCTGATGCCTTTTTTACAAATGACAAAGAAGCAGAATTGGCTGTAAATGGTGTGTATAGGTTATTTCATGATAATAATGTGTACAGACAACGCGGGTTAGATAATTATTACACGAGCGGTGCAGATATACAAGCCGCCAATAGAGATGTGAACGGCTCTATTCATAATTACCTAATTCAGGAAGGAACAGCAGATGGTAACGGAACTTGGATACAGTTGTATAAAGTGGTTAATAATACAACAGAATTTATCTCAAATATTGAGGGTAATGAAAATTTATCTAAAGAAGCTATGGATAGCAGATTAGGGGAGTTACTTTTCCTAAGAGCTTTGGCGTATTATCACTTAACCAATTTATGGGGAGATGTACCTTTTTATACGGAGCAGTTGCCTGTATTGGAAAGGTCGGTTTTAGGAAGAACTCCAAAAGAAGAGGTAAGAAGTGCCATGAAGGACGATTTGGCAAAGGCGTTTGACTTACTGCCTAGCTCTTACTCAGGTAACGATTTAGGTAGAGCCAGTAAATGGGCTGCCGCAACGTTAAAGGCAAAATACCATCTTTTTGATGAGGAATGGGCTTTGGCAAAAGCGGAGTGTGATGTTGTAATAGATGGTGGAGCGCACCGGTTATTAGATAATTATGCCGATGTTTTTAATCAGTCTGATCCTAGCAATCAATATAATGAGGAATATATTTTTGTAATAGATTTTGAGGCAGATTATAATGGCTTATTTACCACAAGAACAGATGACTACAATCCACGTATTAGGGACGAACCCGCAGGTAGAAATAATGATACTATTGTAAATGGGGTATCTGGAACAAAAGTGGATATATTTCAAGGCCTTTTGCGTGATCAAGGCGAGGATATGACCGGTTACGGTTGGTCAGTACCACTACCGGAGTTTGCTTTACAAGAAAACTGGCAAGATGGTGATCTAAGATATGATGCAACTATTGTAACTGAGTATTTAGGATGGAAACTAGCGTTCCCTTACTTCCGAAAAAATTGGAATTTAGATCAAGAGAATTCCCTACGTGAAAATCATCCAGAAAATTATATTGTTTTTCGTTTGGCAGATGTGTATTTAATGGCAGCTGAGGCAGAAAACGAGTTGAACGGTCCTGGAGCTGCATATTTTTATGTGAATAAGGTTAGGGAAAGAGCTTTTGAGCCAGACCAACCATGGAGCGGTTTGTCCAAAGAAGTATTCAGGGAGGCTATGTATGAAGAAAGAAAATTTGAATTGAGTGCAGAGGGACATCGTCGTATGGATTTGATTCGTTGGGGTATTTTATTAGATAAAGTAAAAACGGTTCAGCATAGGGCATGGAACAATCCTGGGGCAAACATTCAACCTTACCATGTGTTATTGCCGATCCCTCAAAACCAGTTAGAGTTAAACCCTGCCTTATTGGATACAGACCCTACCAATAACGGATATAGATAATTAACTGAAATTATAAATGTCATGGAGCACGCTGGTGGTTTCATGGCATTTATTAAGCCCACCATATGAAACAAATTCTTTATTCAATTTTACTGGTTTCTGTTTTTTTTTCATGTAAAGACAAAGTTCAAAATACAGACGAATCTAATACAGAAACGAATACGTCTTTAACAAAACCTAATATTGTCTACATTCTGGCAGATGATCTTGGGTATGGAGATTTGAGTGCCTATGGCCAACAAAAATTCAGAACTCCCAATATAGATAAGCTAGCAAAAGACGGTATGCTTTTTACCCAGCATTATTCCGGTAGTACGGTTTGTGCACCTTCCAGGTCGGCTTTGTTAACGGGTATGCATACGGGCCATACCGTGGTGAGGGGAAATAAAGAAATTATGCCTGAAGGTCAATATCCTTTACCGGACAATACCTTTACTATGGCAGAAGCCATGAAAAAAGCAGGATATTCTACAGGGGCTTTTGGTAAATGGGGCTTAGGGTTTCCGGGATCTGAAGGAGATCCCTTAAACCAAGGTTTTGATACATTTTTTGGGTATAACTGTCAACGGTTGGGGCATAATTACTATCCAGGTCACCTATGGGCCAATAAAGATTCTTTGGTTCTTAAGGATAATACGGGAGGAAATAACGGAACCTATGCGCCGGGGTTGATTCATGAAAAAACATTAGAGTTTATAGAGCTGAACAAAGACAATCCTTTCTTTTTGTATGTGGCCTCCATTATACCGCATGCAGAATTGGCGGCTCCTGAAAAAATCATGAAAAAGTACAGAGGTGAGTTTCCGCCGGAAACCCCTTATGAAGGTGTAGATGACGGTCCAGAGTTTAATCAAGGGCCTTATCGCTCACAGGAACAACCCCATGCAGCATTTGTTTCTATGGTCCATTTATTGGATGAACAAGTAGGAGAAATTATAGCCAAATTGGATCAATTGGGTATTGCAGAAAATACCATTGTGGTTTTTACATCGGATAATGGGCCACACACGGAAGGTGGTGCAGACCCGGAATATTTTGATAGTAACGGGCCGTTCCGTGGAACGAAAAGAGATCTTTATGAAGGAGGAATTAGAGTTCCTATGATTGCTTCATGGCCAGGTAAAATCAAGCCGGGTAGTACAACGGAGTTAGTATCGGCTTTTTGGGATGTGTTTCCTACTTTTTCGGACATAGCAGGTATTGAAGCTCCCGAAGGCTTAGACGGAATTTCGTTTTTACCCACCCTTTTAGGAAACAGCGATCAACAGAAAAATCATGAATACCTGTATTGGGAATTTCATGAAAAAGGAGGTAGACAGGCCATTCGTAAAGGGAATTGGAAGGCTGTAAAGTATGATGTTTTTAAAGGTTCCAATGTGCCTATTCAACTGTATGATCTGACCACGGATCTTGGGGAACAAAATAATGTAGCTAGCAAAAATCCTGAAATCATTGAGGAGATGAAAGTACTCTTTGAAAAAGCAAGGACCCCATCAGACGTGTTTACATTTAATCAAGAAACCTATTTAAATAGCAAATAGAAAAAAAATCGTTTTAGTTAGTTGAGTTTTTTTACAAGAGGCCCTTGTTCAGGGCCTCTTATTTCAGTACTATTTTAGTTTAGCCTAAAATGTATTTTTCTGAAATCAGAGTATTATGAAAATCCCATTGAATTATTTTTTCATCTTTTTGTTTTGTAGTCACTTTGCGTCATGCCAAGATAAAGCGCAAGGACTTCTACCATCGCTAGATTTCAGTTTTAAAAAAGCAAATGTACGCTCTATAGAAAATCGGTTAATAGTTTCTACGGGTAACGTAGAACGTACTTGGCAATTAACAAAAAGTGGTTTTATAACAACATCGTTTAAAAATTTAGAAACAGATGAAACGTACTCCGCACCATCAGTTGGTGTAAAATGTGATTGGGCATACTACGGCTTAATTAATGGCGAAACAAAAGGAAATTTAATTTCCTTGAGGGCGAAAAGATCTGATGATGAAAAATTTACATCTGAGCATATTGAGATAGTTGCCGAGTTTAGATACCCTAAAATAGAGAGCTCGGTTAAATATGTTATTTGGGCATACCCTGATGCACCAGGTATTCGTACCCAACTTTTTATTAAAGGTGATGCGAAAAAATATATGGATGAATCGGATTTGAGACCTAAAAATAATTTCAGTTATGATTTAGTAAATGGTACGTCAAATTTTGATTATTTCTCAGGTGAGACTGCTGAAAGATATATAGCAACAACTGCGCAAAATGAAAATTCGGTACAGTACCATGTAAAAGGGCTAGACCCGGAAAAGCAATATAAACTTGGTTTTACTTGGTGGGATTTTAAAGGAGAAGGGCTTGTACAGAACGTTAGGGTAACTAGTGTTGATGGTGAAATTAATGAAAAAGTAATTAAGGAGGCAAAATTGCCGGATTATAAAAATGAGAAGCGGCTCTATGAGGCTAGGCAAATGGACTTGCCTTCAACTATTCTACATGACGGTACTTTTCGTGTTTTTTTTGATAAAGTAAAAGGCAAACGTGCTCAAGTAAGCGAGGTTTTCATTTATGAAAAGGGCAATCGTAAAGTGGAAATTTCTTCTAATATGGTAAATCGCTTGGAAGAGTTGAGAACCGAAGCACCTAACGGGTATTCTTTAATAGGGTACATTGATTGTGGAGAAGCTATTCAAGCAGAAAAAATGGTAGCTACAGGCCGCGTCGATTTTTTACCGGTTTCAAACAAAAATAAAACTACGACCCATATAGGATATTATAATGATACGCAACACCGTAATAAAACGGAAACGCCATTGATAAAGATAGAGACCTCCCGGGTAGAGGAAACGCAAAAAGTTCAATGGAGCAATATGGTGCGAGTAGATGAAGAAGGCTCTGGGATTATAGTGGTTAAAGAATCACACAAATGCGTCAATCAATATGGGGTAGATACAGGTGAGTTTATCATTGGTGAAAATGGTATTGAGAATACAGGAACATCACTGTTTTCTTCGGAATTGAATAGTGAAGAATATAAATGGTGTTGGCCATCATGGAGCATTGCTTATTCGGGTGGTGAATATGGGAGTGAGCTGGCTCTTAAAAAGTTTGATCGTATTCGTTACCCTATAGATGAAGATAGGGACATTTATATACAGGCAAATACGTGGGGTTCTGGTAGGGGCAAAACGGCTTCCCAAGAAGAGAATATATTGCTAGAGCTAGAATCTCAGGCAGATTTAGGTATCGATATACAACAAATTGATGACGGTTGGCAGAATAATGATTGGGGTTTACGCAAAGATTGGTATCCAGAAGGATGGCAGAACGTTGTAAACAAATCAAAAGAAACGGGAGTGAAGCTTGGACTGTGGGCAGCGGCAATGCCAGTTACCTATGAAGCTTTAAAAAACAGTTCTGACCAGGCCAATTTTGTCACTTATAAATTAGATTTTGCAAGTTTGGGTACGCATGAGAATATGGAAAAGCTCATGGGTAAAATTAGAAAGTTTATTCTGTATACCAACCAGCAAGTTCGTGTTAATTGGGATTTAACAGAGAATGCACCACGTTTTGGATATTTTTGGGCCAAAGAGTACGGCAGTGTTTATTTAGAAAACCGCAAACCGGATAAGCCTGAAAATGTGGTTTATATTCCACATTTGGTTTTAAGGGATATTTGGCATTTAACCAACTATACAAATATCAATAAGTTTCAAACTTCTATTCAAAATACCGGTATGACCAATAAAAAGGTCAGCGATGCGTATTTGCATACCGACCCTTATGCTGTAGCCATCGGTTTAGTAGGGACTCCTTTGTTTTTTCAAGAAACTCAAAACTACGAGCAAAACAGTAGGGAAGAAATAAAAGCACTATTAAAGGTTTATAAAAAACATAGAAAGGAGATGTACGATAGCTATGTGTTTTCTCTTGGTAATGAACCCAATAATAAAACTTGGTCGGGTTTTCAGTGGTATAAAGAGAATAGAAAATCAGGTTATTTATTATTGTTTAGAGAGTTAGAAAATAATGATTCTGAAACGGAATTGAAATTAAGGTTTTTAAAAAACACAAACGTAGTGTTCACAGATTTGGAAGGTGGAGAATCTAAATCGGTATATATAAAGGAAGATGGTATAGCAAGGTTCAAAATAGATAACCCTGCTTCTTATAAATTTATTAAATATGTGTACGAATGAAAAAACAATTACTTCTGATTATCGCATTATGTGGAATTTTAGTAGGTTTTGAACAGGACACCAAGCCTAACGTTCTCATTATAGGCGACTCCATTTCTATAGGCTATACTCCCTATGTAAAAACGGCTTTGCAGGATAGGGCCAATGTATTCCACAATGAAGGCAATGCCCAACACACCGGTACTGGTCTAGAGAAAATAGAAGAGTGGTTGGGAGAAACACAATGGGATATTATTCATTTTAATTGGGGCCTATGGGATTTGTGTTATCGACATCCTGACTCAAAAGAGAGCGGCAATAGAGATAAGAGAAACGGAACCGTTACTTACACTCCAACGGAATATGGTGAAAATCTCGAAAAGCTGGTTGTTCGTTTGAAAAAAACAAAAGCCAAACTAATTTTCGCTACCACCAGTTATGTGCCAAAAGGAGAGGTAGGTCGTGTTGTAAAATCTGATAATCTATATAACAAAGTGGCTTTAGCGGTTATGAAAAAACACGGCATCACCGTTAATGATATACATAGTTTCGCAAAAAAAGTACATAGAAAACACGCTTCAGGTCAAGGTGATGTACACTATACAAAAAAAGGTTACAAACTTCTTTCCGAACCCGTTGTAAGAAGTATAGAAAAACATCTAAAATCCATTTGAAATCAACGTATATAAAGAGAGTTGTTTATCCAACGAACTAGTCAGATTTAACGCCATAAAATTCTAAAAGTCAGTTAGAAAAACTTAAGAATACATGAGTAAAATAACCTTTTTAGTAACATTGATGTTGTGCGTTCTGTTCTCTTCGTGCGATTCGAATAAGAATAGTAAAACGGTAAAAAAGAAGACGAATATTATTTTGATTTATGCAGATGATTTAGGTGTTGGATTATTAGGTCAAGAAGGTCAAAAAATTATTAAAACACCTCATATAGATGCATTGGCCAGAGAAGGAATGCGTTTTACGAACGCCTATTCCAATATGTTATGTGCACCAGCAAGGGCTTCTCTAATTACAGGTCTCAGAGATTGCCGAGCTGAGAAATTTGAGATTACTCCTGGAGCCATGTACAAAAAAATAAGTACAGAAAACGTATCCTACGCTCAAATTGAAAATAGAATAAATAAAGCCCTTCGTCCTATATCGGAAGACCAGGTGTTTTTAGGACAAATAGCAAAAGAAGCAGGGTATAAAACTGGGCAAATAGGTAAGCTAGAATGGGGTTTTTCGGCTACGGACCAGCAAATGAAGAGACATGGATGGGATTATTATTATGGGTATTTAGATCATGTACGTGCACATGGGTTTTATCCTCCTTTCTTGTTCGAAAATGGTAAAAAGGTAAATATTAAAGGGAATACCCTTGCCAATAGTGGAAAATCTGGTGAGCCGGAAACCCCGGAAAATCGTGCAGAAAGGCATAATTTGAAAGGTAAAGTACAATATTCTCAGAACCTTTTTATGAATAAAGCCCTGAATTTTATGGAGGCCAACCGAGATAAACCTTTCTTTCTATACTTCCCAACTCAACTACCGCACGGTCCTGTGTCTATTCCTGAGATACATTCTGATTTTATAAACGATGATCGGTTGACCACAATAGAGAAGGAGTATGCCTCTATGGTTAAAATGTTGGATGATAATGTGGGGCAGCTTATGCAAAAATTGAAAGCATTGGAACTAGACCAAAATACAATTGTCATTTTTACTGCGGATAACGGTCATGAAATCTATTACGCTCAAGAAGGACGAGTTTTAAAACCGTATGCAAATATTGAAACAGGTAAGCGGTTCGATAATGTAGCACACAAATATTATAGCCACCTAGCGGGTGATGTATTTGATGGAAACGGCGGACAAGCTGGGTTGAAAAGAAGTAACCTTCAAGGCGGCATCCGGGTTCCTTTATTAATTAGATGGCCTGACCAGGTCAAACCTGGAAAAACCAGTGAGCGTCTTATTGCCAATTACGATTTGTTGTCTACACTGGCGGAAGCCACGGGTTTTAGCAAAACATTTCATACGGACGGTATTTCTTTCTACGATGAGTTAGTTAGTTCAAGCAAAGGTGACGAGCATACGTCAATTGTCTATTCATCATATACCGGGCCCACATTAATTACCAAGGAAGGGTGGAAGCTTAGAACCGATTTGAAAAAGAACGTTTTTGAACTTTTCTTTTTACCCGATGATTATAAAGAGGAGCACGACCTCTCTGGTGAACACCCCATAAAAGTGGAGGCTCTTAAAAAGGAACTTCTTAAAGTCTGTGAAGGGGATTTTAGAAACGGACTGTATACGGATAAGGGAAATATTCTAACAGTTTCCAAAGGGGAAAATAATTAGGACAATTTAGATATTCAGGTTCAAGATGAAAAGATGGGTTTTATTCGGTTTAGCAATTAGTAATTTTTGTTTTGTATCAGGACAAGAAAATGTGATTTCTATAGAAATTGATACAGCTACTTCTTTTCAGACCATTCATAATTTTGCTGCTTCAGATGCTTGGGCGGCACAATATGTTGGGCTTTGGCCAGAGGTCAAAAGAAACCAAGTTGCAGAATGGTTATTTAGTACCGAAACGGATAAAATGGGGTCTCCAAAAGGAATCGGTTTAACAGCATGGCGTTTCAATATTGGTGCAGGCAGTGCTAGACAGGGCGGTGAAAGTGGTATAAAGGATTCTTGGCGACGTAGCGAAGGTTTTTTGCAAGATGATGGTTCTTCGTACGATTGGCAAAAACAAGCAGGGCAGCAATGGTTTTTGCAAGCGGCTAAGAAAAATGGGGTAGAGCAGTTCATAGCCTTTTCAAACAGTCCGCCCGTATCAATGACAATGAATGGAAAGGGACATTCTACCAATGGTAAATCGGCAAACTTGTCCACAGAAAACTATGCAGCTTATGGCAACTTCCTCGCTGATGTACTAAAACATTTTAAAGATAGTTTAGCGATTGATTTTAATTATACCAGTCCTTTTAATGAACCACAATGGGAATGGAAAGGAGGGCAAGAAGGCTCACCTTGGAATAATGACGAGCTGGCGTCCGCAACTCGGATGATCGACTCTGTTTTTCAATCTAGAAATATATCCTCGAAGATAGAAATCACAGAAGCCGGTGCCATTGACTATTTAACGGGAAGTAAAGAGAAATATCCAAATAGAAGCGATCAAATAGAAACCTTTTTTAATCCGGATAACCCTCATTTCTTGGGTAATCTTAAAGGTCTGGCACCCAAGGTGGCTGCACATAGTTACTTTACTACTTGGAATGTTGAAAAACTTAAAAGGGAGAGAGAACGCATAGCGGAAAAATTACATAAATACCCATTTTTAGAATACTGGATGAGTGAATACTGCATCTTGGAAAATAACGAAGAAATCAAAGGCAAGGGGAGAGGGGTAGCTATGCAAACTGCTTTATATGTAGCACGTGTTATACATGCAGACCTCACGATAGCCAATGCGAGTGCATGGCATTGGTGGCTGGCAATGAGTCCCTATGATTTTAAGGACGGATTGGTATATCATGATAAGCGCGTTGACGATGGGGATATTTATGATTCAAAACTGCTCTGGGCCTTTGGTAATTATTCCCGTTTCATTCGCCCTGGAGCTTCAAGAATTTCTGCAATCTATAAAAACGATACCTCCACGGAAACATTGCAAAATGGGGTATTGATTTCGGCATATAAAAATAAGGATAACAGCGTGGTGGTAGTGGCCGTGAACCAAAAGAATACGGCTGTAGATTTAATGTTATCACTAGATCTTGAATCCTTCAAGAAAGTGAACTGCTATGTAACGGACGCCGAGCAGAACTTAAAAAGTAAGGATTTAGAAAAACAGGGGAATGATAAATATACACTGAACAGAAAATCAGTAACCACTTTTGTTTTCCGATAATAATTGAATTAAGAACAGGTAACAAATATTACGCATGGGTCATTTTAACAAAATAAGATGTGTCGCAACTATTGTAATTTTAATGATTTTTTTAAGTTGGGATGTAAGCGCACAAAATACCTGGGATACTTCTCAGAAACCGAATATTATTTTCATTCTAACTGATGATTTAGGGTTTGGTGATCTAGGCGTATTATTTCAAAAGCAGAGGACCAATAAGGGAAAAACTGGTTCTCAGTTGGAATTTACCCCAAATTTAGATCGTATGGCCGCAGAAGGAGCGTTAATGCCTCACCATTATTCTGCTGCCCCGGTTTGTGCTCCGTCTAGGGCATCCCTTTTATTAGGGCAAAGTCAGGGTCATGCTAACATTAGGGACAATCAGTTTGACAAAGCTCTGGCAAACAACCATACCTTAGGCACTATTCTGCAGGCAGCAGATTACAAAACGGCGGCTATAGGTAAATGGGGTTTGCAAGGTAAGGGCAAAGGTCCCAATTGGCCCTCCCATCCATTAAATCAAGGTTTTGATTATTATTTGGGATACATTCGCCATGGAGATGGACATGAGCATTACCCAAAAGAAGGTATTTACCGGGGTACAAAAGAGGTGTACGAGAACCGTACAAATATTACTCCCGATCTAGATAAATGTTATACAGCGGATTTATGGACTGCCGCAGCTAAAAAATGGATCGTAGATCACAAGCAAGGTGAAGAAGGTAACAAGCCGTTTTTTATGTATTTGGCTTACGATACGCCACACGCAGTTTTAGAGTTGCCTACCCAAGCCTACCCAAAAGGAGGCGGTTTAGAAGGAGGCCTGCAATGGACAGGCGAACCGGACAAAATGATAAATACGGCAAGTGGTACGGTGGATTCATGGGTGCATCCTGATTATGCCAATGCCAAGTATATTCCCGAGGGGACAAAGAAACCCGTAGCGTGGCCTGATGTATATAAACGCTATGCTACCGATACGCGTAGAATTGACAGTGCCGTTGGTGATATTATTCAGCTGTTAAAAGACTTACATATTGATGATAATACATTGGTAGTTTTTACATCTGATAATGGTCCTTCGGTGGAGTCCTATTTAGATAACCAACCGATTGTACCTACATTTTTTGAGAGCTATGGACCATTTACAGGTATTAAAAGAGATTGTTGGGAAGGCGGCGTTCGGATGCCTACTATAGCACGGTGGCCAGGCACAATTCAACAAGAAACCGTAGTTGAAAGCCCTAGTATCTCATACGATTGGATGCCTACTTTTTCAGAAATTGCCGGGATTCCCGCACCAGCGGTTACGGATGGCACATCGTTACTGCCATCTTTAAAAGGTATTGGCGATCAGCCTGAAAGTAACGTGTATATTGAGTACTACGAATCTGGGAAAACCCCTGAATATGATGCTTTCGCAAGTGATTTAAGAAAACGAAGACGGAATCAAATGCAGATGATTCGAAAAGGGGATTATGTAGGCATTCGATACGACATTCAATCGGAAAACGATGATTTTGAAATCTATAATGTAATCGACGATTCGCGACAATCCAAAAATCTTGCTTCAGAAGCTAATTTCAAATCCTTACAAGAAGAAATGAAAGGCGCCGTTTTGCAGCAAAGGATGCCGAACCCAAGTGCTGCCAGACCCTATGACGATGCTCTGGTTCCTTCCGTATCAATAGAAAATTTAAAAAAGGGTATTGTTTACAAATCTTTCAAAGGGTATTTTCCTTGGGTGCCACGTACTGAAGGCTTATCTCCTGTGGATGCTGGAGTCGTTCATGAAATAAGGTCGGCCATAAATAGTAAAGAGGAAAGTGATGTAACTTATTTTGAAGGGTATATTAAAGTTCCTTCTGATGGAGAATATAATTTTTACCTAAGAACTGGCCGCAGTGGAGTATTGCGCATACATGAATCTACGGTTATTGATGCCGACTTCGAATATGTCAAAAACTCTAATATGAGAGGGAAGTATCGGTTAGAGGCAGGCTTGCATCCAATTCGGCTTTATTTAAAAAATGGAAGAAAAGGAAAGCCACAATTTAATTTGGAATGGAGTGGGCCAGGTTTTACACGAGAAACAATTCCTGCGGAATTGATTTTTCATTAAAGGCGATATTTGGCTACTATAGCTAATAGAACCTTTTTTAGTTGCTGATTTTGAATATAAAGTTGTCTAAATAGGGGGGTGATTTTCAAATCTATAAAATAAAATAATTTCAAGACTCTACTATTGCCGCCCACTAAAAGCATTCCGTTAAGCACACCCACGGCTAAATGGATTTAGTGGTTTGACTTAGAGCTGTAATACGGGCCGTTCAGAAATCGAAATTATTATCTTTTCATATCTCATTTTTAGGAGCGATGCTAAAGACAGGTTAAAGTTGAGTCTATATTATTTTTTACTGGATTATAGTAATTACTTTTCTACTTATTCATTTCAAAACGAACTAAATGAACTTGACCTTTCTTTCCTTTCATTGCTATGCCCCAACCTGGTGTTTCTGTAGCGGTATTTCCATCTTCTAAATCGGGTCGGTATAAGCCTGGTGCTTTAGGAATATGGGTTAGACTATCTTGCAGAATTGAAAAATGTATGCCATCATCAGCGCTATATATACTTTTGCTTATTGAGGTAAGCGCGGCAATATTTGTATTGTTTTTCCATATCAAAACTTCATGGCTTTTATCTAAAAGGGAACCTTTATGTTTTATGAAGGGTCCTTCAGGTTTTTCTGCGTATGCAACACTCATTTCGGTTAGACCTGGCCCTTTTGCTCCATCTACAATAGATCTTCCTTTATAGAAGAGCCATATTTTATTGTCTTTGACCAACATGCTGGCATCGTCTATTCTGTAACTGTCAAAATCTTCCGGGGTTTCACTAACAGTCAAAACAGGATTGTTCTCTACTCTTTTGAAAGGACCTTCAGGACTATCGGAAACAGCAAGTCCGATTGCCGTAAAGTCGGTTGTATGGTTTCCCTCAAATTCATTGTTCGGGTTTCCTGGCGTTGGTTGCACACCGGTATAATACAGGTAATATTTACCATTGTAGACCAGAATATTAGGTGTAAAAACGGAATGGCTATCAAATCCCCCTTTTTTTCCTATATCAAGAGCCATACCTTGTTCTTGCCAAGTGTAACCTTCATCTTTTGAGGTTGCGTACCAAATAGTAGCCCAATAACCGGAGGTTACCGGACTATCCATTCTAGAATACCAAACATAATACGTGTCTCCTACTTTTATAATGTCACTATTATCACGTCTGTTATAGGTACTATCAGGACCAATACCTTTAATCTCTTGATAGGTAAAATTATAAAAATTTGAATTCGATGGTTTTACCGATGATGTTTCTATGGATTTATTTTCATTTTTCGATTTACAGCTTACTAAAGAAATTAGGGCAATTGCCATAAAAGTTTTAAAGTAACCTAAACTGTTTTGATTTATTAGTTTCATAGGTGTGATGGGGTTCTATTAAATGACTTAGTTAAAAAGATAAAGTTGATGCTGGACTTTATTGGGAGAATATATTATGATTGTTATCTCCTTTTTCAAGCACAGGTATAGTAAAAATTCATGTTCTATATAATTGCTTTAGGGTGAATATGCTGGTTGCTTATAGGCTTGATTGAACACATATCTATTTCAACTAAAATATCTAGGTAAGGTGTTGCAAACCGTTTACTGTCCAACAATGGCAGAGGAAGAAACATAGACTTATTTTAATGCTTCCCATCCAAATCAACCTTTTTAGTCCCTTTCAAAGCTTTATCTGCATCTGTTTGTATTGCGGTGGTGGCATGTTGTTCATTAGCCGTTTCAATCTCAAAAGACCAGGCATATTTACTCTTGCCCAAATCTTTTGGAGGAAGTATTTTCAAGCCTTCATTTGTTATATTCCATTCAACCTCGCCATTATAGCCTAGTAAATTTACAGATTTAACCTCCTCTTTTTTCCAGCCTTTTGTAGCCTCGATCGTTATCCAAGAAGATGGCTTTTCCAATGCAATTGCGTACAAAGTTTTTCCTTTGGTAGTAAAAGCTAAGTTTGCTTCTTTTTGGTCGTTTACCTTCCAATATCGAGTTCCATAAATAGCCTCACCGTTTATATCCAGCCACCTACCCATTTCGTGCAATCGATTTATTTGCTCTTGGGGAATAGTGCCATCGCCCTTGGGGCCTATATTCACTAAAAAGTTGCCGTTTCGGGAGATTACCTCCACCATCTCTGTAATAATATCAGCTACTGTTTTATAAGTGTCATTCTCTAAATAGCCGAAGGAGGTCCCAAAGGTGGTACAGCTCTGCCATTTTGGACCAATTACTTCTAATTTTAAGTTATCCTTTTCCAAACATCCTACCCCGTCAGGCCAGTTTCTATTTGATCCTTTGTTATTGACATAAACTTCCTGTCCATTTTCAATTCCGTTATTCATAAAATCAGTAATCATTAACCTGTTCTGGTCATACAGATATTGTATTTCTGGCTTAAACACTTTGGGTTCTACTTGCGTGTTGTTTCCATCTCTAGTAAAAATCGGAATATCATCGATCCACAAAAAGTCGGGTTGGTATTTCTTCTGAATTTCCTTCCAACGGCTTACATATTCATCAACAGCTTCTTTGCTGAATCCAAAAGGGCCATAAAGCAATTTTGCTTCTGGATTTCTTTTGATTTCCTCCAAAATATCATAATGTGGTTCTGCATCAACTACGTACTGTTTTGTTGTAAAAAAGCTAGTGTGTCTTTCTCTGTGGTAGGATGGAGCATATTTTAAACCTACTTTTTTGACCGCAGTCCCTAAATCTCCTACCAAATCTCGCTTAGGACCTTTGTCTACCGCGTTCCACGGTGTCAATTCTGAATCCCAGTTGGCCCAACCGTCGTGATGCTCTGCAGTTAAAACAACATATTTTGCGCCTACTTTGGCAAAAAGTTCAGCCCATTCGTCAGGATTCCAATTCTCTGCCTTAAACTCGGGAATAATGTCTTTGTAACCAAATTCTGGTGGGGCAGCTCCCCAGCGTTCTCGTAAATATGGGTAATAATAAGATGAATCTGAGTAAATAAGTTTTGGAACATGTTCGGCATATCCTTTACCACTTTTTCGGTGGCCGATGACGCTATACGGCCCCCAATGGATGAAAATTCCAATCTTTCCATCGTTAAACCAGTTGGGTACCGGCATTTTTTGAAGGGACTCCCAGCTTCCGTCATATGGAGGTTTTACAGTTTCTTTCTTCGTTTTATTTGTATTACAAGCCATGAACATAAGGATTGTAATTGCTATGGGAATTAGATTTTTAATGCTCATTTTATCTGTATAATTATTTAAAAACTTTTTTTACATTTTCAATATTCACTCTAAAAAGTTGACGTATGATGGGGCTTAACGTTTTTTCATCTCCTTCAATATGACAGGTTAATTGCACATGTGTTCCACTTTCTCCAGATTTTAATTTTAAAGCTGGCGATGATGTTTCTAACTCATAAAATGGTCCCAGAGGTGTTTCGCCAGGTGCTGGCGCTCCATCATTATAGGCATTTACAACATCCCCACTATAAGGGTTGTCTTGAATTTCCCACATAGAATTAACATAGTCGGTCTCATTTTTTGGTTTGTTATATTTCACAATAGTCAAAACACCCTCTTTGGAATCGTAAGAGCCAGCAATATCTTTGGCTCTCGAAGGGGATAAACCAATTTTACTTCTATATTGGCCATCACCACTAAAGTAAATTATGTTCTCATTCACCACCAGTCGGTCGGAAGGCACTTTACCGAAATAGGTATCGTTTACAGCCACTCCTAATTCCGATTCTTCACCTTCAGTATACGGTATCATAATCGTAGTATTTGGGGAATGGTTGTACATTCCCAACAACCAAATTGAAAGCAGTCCTGTTTCTTTTTTCCAATCGGATTTTCCGATGTTCGTTAGAGTATTAGTAGTCTTATAGGCCACGGATCTAATGCTGTCACTAAGCGAATTCAGTCCCAATTCTTTTTGTAAATCTTCTTTAGAAAGAATTGAAATTTCCCGTCGAATTCCCAAATCAAACTGAAATCCGGAATAGTTTTTTAGCGATGCTTTTTTTGTGAATACAACCTTATCGTTAGATTGAGTTTCTACATCAAAATGTTCTAGATCAAGAAGGTGTGGTGTATACCAATCCTCTAAAGTAAATTCAGTTCCTTTTTTAAAGAAGATTGAATATTGGCCACCTTCCGGTCCTAACCAAAAACGTTCTTCTCCGCCAAAGGCATTTATATGTTCTAAAGTATCTTTTGATTCAAATAAAGTTTTGTTGATCCAACCATAGCTTCTTCCGTCCTCTCCTGAAGCACTACTTGTCATAACCCTACCTTGAAGTGCCGCGGATATGGCTACTTTAGACGTGCCAGAAGCGTCAGAAATCTGAATTACATCAATATATGATTTCATAAAAGCTATGTCATCGGAATATGTAATAGTACTTTTATCGACCGTCTTCAATACATTGGTTTTACTAGGTCCTTCTATTTTTTTTGAATCTTCTTTACATGCACTAACGATTAAAATGAAAGATAGTAGAATTCCGATTTTGATATTTGTAAATAGTGATTTCATCATCATGGTTATATTTTGTTCATTCTTTCGTTTTTGGCTTCTATGTTTCTACAATCGAATCCATTTCATTTACGAGGTCAGGATGCTTATTTAAGACATAGGTAGTTTAATTTACATCTGTTTAAGATTGTAAGGTTTGCAAGTAGAGCGTCTTTTTTTGTTTTCCCGTTCACAATAGCAGTTTTAACTCTACCTGTCTTCTCTATTTACATTTTTTCTTGAATATCCTTAAACGGCGGTACTCTTTGGTCACTACCGGTACTATGCACATCTCCTAATTCTGACCTGACCCTATTAGCTTCTTTTAATAATTCTTTTACAATTTCTGGGTGAATGTTGGAAATGTCCGTCAACTCACCCATATCAGTATCCAAATTAAATAACAGTGGGCGCCCCAATACTAAAAGCCCTTTGCATGAGATATTTTTTAAGTTGTTTCCATAGAACGGTTTTTCGTTCTTGTTTTTAGACCAAAAAGGTTGGTCTTCTGATGTTCTAGGCAGATGAAGTTTCCATTTTCCTTTTCTTACAGCCTGTAAGTTCGTTCCGTTATAATAATATACAAATTCGTGTGGTGAGCCTCCTTCTCCCGACTTTAAAATGGAGGAGATATCTTTTCCGTCAATTACCCTATCCTTAGGAAGTTCAGCACCGGCTAGATATGTTAGAGTTGGAAGCAAATCCATAGAAGACAACATAGTGTTATTGACTCCTGTGGCAAATTTTCCTTTCCATTTGATGATTGCCGGAATGCGAAAACCTCCTTCCATAGTTGTGTATTTTCCTCCATTTAATGCTCCTGCCGAACCTCCATAATGACAAATAGCAGGACCATTATCGGACAAAAACACAACAATTGTATTTTCATCAAGACCATTTTTGTTTATTGACGTCATTAATTCACCAACATAATGATCAAGTTCCTGTACAAAATCACCGTAAAGACTTCCTTTAGAAGTTCCTATAAATTCTTTACTAGGAAGAATAGGGGAGTGAACTGCATGATATGCGAGGTAAAGGAAGAAAGGATTCTTCTTATTCTCTTCTATAAATTGAACAGCCTTATTTGTGTATCTTTTCATTAGGCTTTCAAAAGCAACATTTTCTTTTACTATTTTATCGTCGCTATAGAGGTCGTCTAAGTCAGGATGGCTTTTATGCCAATTGGATTGTAAACCGTAAAAATGTTGAAAACCATGGTCAATAGGCCGAGAACCCTCATTAAAACCTAAATGCCACTTTCCGATAGCCAGAGTTGAGTACCCTTTACCCGAAAGTATATCCACTATTGTAATTTCATCAGGATGCAGGCCATAGTTCTCATGCTTTTCAATTTCGCTTTGAGCAACTGGAAATCCATTTCTCATGGGGTAACGACCTGTTAGTAATGATGCTCTGGAAGGACTACAAACTGACGAGGTCACCTGAAAATCCGTAAACCGTAACCCTTCACTGGCCAGCTTGTCTATATGAGTTGTAATAACATCTTGAGCCCCATAACAACTTAAATCGCCGTAACCTAGGTCATCCGCAAAAAGGATAACAATGTTCGGCGTTTCTTGAGCCTGCAATTTTAAAAAAGCGGAACAATAAAAGAGCATGGATAGAATGCCTATTACTTTTATTAAAATCGAGGAAGGTTTGATATCCATTTTAAGAGTTTTCTGATACTTAAAAACAGGCTGACTATTTGTCCCAATTATCCGTTCTAAACGGGTAAGCTGGAAGCCCATACGCATTCACTAAGTTTACATTAGGCTTACCTGCAAAAGCATAGCGAACATATTTAGGTTTCTCTATTTCCGGAGAACTCAGAATTACAGATTCGCCGTCAATCACCGCTTCTGCAGAAACCCATTTTTTTGAATCATCCGCAATCCAAAAACCGGAAGGAACTTTCATGTTTATAGTTCTCAGTCCGGTTGAATTATTGAAATAGACGACTAATTTGTTTCCGTTTAATTTTATATTTTTTAGAGAAGGTCCCTCCGAAGGAACATTTTTATGGAGTGTTTTATCTGCAGCAAGAAGAGCTGCTCTTTGTCCTATGGGAAGTTTGTCCGTGGGGTGAATGTTGGTTACATCCCCTAAATCAATAGTATTGATTACCGAAGTATGGGGAAGGTCAAGCGAGGCCATTTGCGATTCGCGCATCCAGGCCCAAGATGGTGCGGTAGGACTTTCTGGGTCTATTTTTTTTTGGTTCTCAGGTCCTCCGCCATAACCGGGAAGCATGGTAACCATAAAATGCATTTCATGATCTTGCCATTGTTTACGATAATTAAGTATCCATTTCTTAAGAACGTCTTCATAATCTCGCATGCCGGACACGCGGTGAAACCAGTTGTTTTTGCCAACTTCTGGCATACCGGACATGTAACGTGTATTTCGCTCACCTTGATACCATAGCAAACCTCTACAGGCGAAAGGAATAAGCGGGTGCATCATGGCATTGTACAAAATATTAGGTTGGCGTCTTAAATAGATGTCATCTTTGTTAGACCACTTACTTGCAGTACTTATAATTTCTTTGATACGTGCAAGTCTTGTGCTGTCTGAATCAAACTCTTGCATTATAGTCTTGAAGTGAGGTAGAACTTCGGTCATTTCTCTTGGCATCCAAGCTTCAATGGATGAGCTTCCCCATGCCGTTTTTATAATTCCTACGGGTACATCAGAGATAGTATGTAGAAAGTAGGCAAATGAAATAGCTACTGCGCTGTTAGGGTGCTTTGCTTGCCATTGTCCTTTTACTTCTTCTTGTTCTTCTAAGGCTACAGTGTTTTGAACATCAAAAGTTCTAATATTTTTGATAAACGGTATGAGACCGGTTGCTTCAGGTACTTTTGATGTTGGAAAGAACATGTTAGATTGCCCGGAACATATCCAAACCTCTCCAACCAGAATGTTAGAAATAGTAACTTCACTTTTTCCGGTAATAATCATTTTTCTGGGGTCTGAGGATGCTTCTAAAGGGTCTAGTTTTACCATCCATTTGCCATCGGCACCTGATTGAGTGGTCTTTGACTGTCCGCCAAATGAAACCGTTATTTTTTCATTTGGTGAGCTAGTACCCCAAATAGGAACTTGCTTTTCTCTTTGCAATACCATATCATCGCCGAAAATGTGAGCAGCTTTTAAAGATTGGCCAAGTGCCATGGCCGTACCAAGACAAATCAATAAGGAAGCTATTAAGTATTTTAATCGTGTCATTTTACACATAAGACATTTTAGTTTGAGGGAATTAGTTGGCTTGGCGTACCGGCTTGTTCGGTTTTATCAAGCCCCTATTTACTCTTGAATCACGAGAAGGCTCAGCTAATCTTAATAGCATTCTCGCATGTTGTTGTACAGATATAACAATTAGGGGATAGGCCCATAGAAAGTTCTTCATAAGAATTATTTACCGTTTGCAGGCCTTATCCACATACAATGTCCGCCGCCTGGAGCCATTACAGCTTTAATTATCTCGCCTTTTTTTACTTTTCCTTTATGTACCTGGTAAGCTTCAGGGTTGGTCTTGCAATGGGTTTCTGGTGTGTCTTCATAAAAAGTAACATCGTATTCTTGGTTTTCCTCCAAAAAATCTAGATTGATGTCTAAAGTTCCTCCTTCTTGGTTGTATACGCTACCAATAAACCATTCTTTACCATGGCGTCTTGCCGTTGTAATATATTTGCCTATTTTGGAATGTAGAATCTGGCTCTCGTCCCATTTGCCAACAGGTAATTTTTGAATAAACTCAAACAAATCGGCCTTGGCGGTATACGCCTCCGGCGCATCAGGAATACAGACTAGACCACTAAAAATGACTAGTGTTCTAGCGGCTTCGGAAGTAACGGTTGAAAAATAGCTATTCGTTTTTCTTGGTCCTTTTTGCCGTAGTCCGTTGTTGATTCCCGTTAGATCAAAGTTACCGTTGTTCATATCCAAAGGACCTGTAATGGCATTTATCAGTGCCATTTTAATGAACGATTCAGGGGTAAAGGCGCGTCGTGAATCTTGTTGTGCATGACAGTACTCACGGGTAATGGCATTAGGGTAGGTACGTCGTATTCCCGTTAAAGGTACCGGCCCGTCATGAAAATCGATCAGTAAATTACTTAAAGCACTTTGTTGAATAGCATCTTTAGTAAAATCAACATCGCTGCCCATAAACCCGTACTTAATGCCTTTCATACCTAAAGACTGATAGTATGGAAATAGTTCCTCGTCACCATATTCACCATGTCTTCTGTCGTAATACAACATTAGGTTTACCTTTTTTTCCGCAGCATAATCGATGACCTTTTGGAGGTCAAGTTTATCCGAAAGTTCAAAGTGTCCTTTGGTTACCTTTTTATACCAAGAATCATCAATTAGGAAATAGTCGATTTCTTTTTCAGCCGCAAAATCGATAAATCGAAAGTAACTTTCGGTATTGATGCCATACTCAAAACCATCAGGAGCTGTATAACCATGAACACGCCAATCCCATAATGTTTTACCAGGCTTTATCCAATCTGTATTTTCAAGTTTTGATGGAGTTGCTAAATTGATAGGTACGGTGTTCACAACTAAATCACCAGCGGATTTTCCAAAAAGAATTACCCGCCACGGACTTACCCATTCCTTTTCGTTTAGTTCCACTTTGTTCGTTGCTATTATTTTTTCTTCCGCACCGGCTATATTCAGCTGTATCGGGTCAATACCTTCCGCGGCATATAAGTCAGATTCTAATAATGCTATATAGCCTTGATCCGGCGATTCCACTACTAGGGGAACACTTATTTTTCTTTTTTTACGATTTTTTTCGTTTAAATAATCGCTCAACCCCTGAAAATCTAAAGGGCCTAACGGTTCGCTTTCGCCTGCAGGAGTATAATAATTGCTTGTGTCAGGTAAATTATAATTACATTTTAATAGGGCCTCCTTTGGTTTGTCACCTTCATTGAGCACGAACCTAAAAGCAACCCCTTCATTATAGACCCTAGCGAGCAATTTACCCTCTATGCCATCCATATCTATATTTAGTTGTAATTCCTTAAAATGGTCATTAATGCTGCTTTGTTGCCCCCATACCGGATTCCAGGTGCTATTGCTTTCCCTTTCGGAAGCATCTAGAATAGTTACTGAGGCGTTTGGAATAATTTCTAGTTCTGAAAGACCTATACTCTCTTTATCTTCGGAGTGTACACGATAATTCAACTTGTTGTTAATTAGTTTTATATCAAAGGAAAGATTACCCTCCGGAGAACTTAGGGTGAAATTGTCAAGAGGTTTTTGGCACGATGACAAGCCTGTTAAGAGTGCAATAAAAAAGAAAATTCTACGCATTATTGTATTTGTTAAATTTTTACCTGAATCATTTTAATCTACTGTTGCTTTACTTCCCCACCAGTTACTATTGGGGTCAAATTCATTGGATAACATCTTCATCCGTTGTTTTTCCAATGCTGGCATTTTATCATATTCCATTTTGTGCAAAAACTCGATTGCTTGAGTTTCGGAGTATTCAGGGTCAGGTATTGGGAATTTGGCACCAACCTCGGTCAGATAGTCGAACAGCTCTTTATTAAGTTCTTGCACCTTGTCAGGGTGGGTTTCCGTTAGATCTGTGGTCTCACTAAGGTCTTTGGACAGATTATATAATTCATTTCTTCCGTCTTCGTAGTAATGGATGAGTTTCCAGTTCCCTCTTCTGATTATAGAAGAAGGTTCTCCGCCTTGGTTTCCGTAGTGGGGAAAGTGCCAAATAAGGGCACGTTCGGCCAAAACCTTGCCTTTGAATAGTGGAACGAGGTTTATTCCATCATTATGCTCTTGGGGGAGTTGTTGAGCGCCCGCTAATTCTAATAATGTGGGATAAAAATCTGTTCCTGAAACAGGATAATCAATTTTTTCTCCTCTTTTGGATAGTCCAGGGATTTTGATGAAATAGGGCTCCCTTATGCCACCTTCGAACTGATATCCTTTGCCGGCTCTCAAAGGTTTGTTACTTGTAGAAAAATTATCGCCTGCCGCTACGCCTCCGTTATCAGAGGTGAATACCACAATCGTATTTTTCTCAAGTCCCAACTCATCCAGGGCAGAAAGAACGTGACCAACGGCTTCATCCATTTGTTCTACCAATCCTGCATACACGGGATTGTCCTGTGTTTGTCGAATAGGTAGAAATTTTCCCATTTTATATGCGCTTTGCGCTACTCCTTGTTGTTCCGCTTTATCTCTGTATTTTCTCCATTTTTCTTCTGTGGTCTGAATGGGCGAATGAACAGCGTAAAAAGAGAGATAAGCAAAAAAAGGTTTTCCGGTATTCTGCGGATTATTTTCTTGAATAAAGTTCACGGTCTCCTTGGCCAGTCTATGGGAAAGGTTCTCGCCATCTTTTCTATTTTCTAATTTGGGATTTTCATAGGGTGAAAAATAACCTCCCCTTGGACCTCCTGAACTCCAACCCCCAACATTAATATCAAATCCATGATTTTCCGGCCAAGAACCTTTGTCCCCCAAATGCCATTTTCCGGTAAAAAATGTTTTGTACCCTGCCTGCTTTAATGCTTCGGGCATTGTTATATACACTTTGGGCAGATTATGCTGATATTCAGCGGGAAGCAATTTTGTAAAGCGATTCCTTTTTCGCCAATCTTCACCCGAAGGCGACCCAATATGCACGGTAATATCATGTCTAGCGGGAAATTTGCCAGACATTATACTTGCCCGTGAAGGACTGCAGACCCTACTAGCTGCGTAACCGTTGGTGAAATTGGTTCCTTCATTTGCGATTCGATCAATATTTGGGGTTTCGTAGAAGGTACTGCCCATACAGCTCAGATCCGTATAGCCCAAATCATCCGCAAGAATAAAAAGAATGTTAGGGCGATCGCTACTTTGCTGTTTTTGACAAGCGGTTGAACAAACAAAAAACAAGCATAGAATGGATATATAAAATCGTTGCATTGGTTGAGGTGTTGGTTGATTTGTTTGGAGGGAAATCTTAATTAATAACTGTTTCAATTTGTTTCCAACCCTCCATTCCGTCATTTTTTTGAGTTGTCCCAATGGAGCTCCTTCCATCTAGAATAATCTTTTTGAGAGCAGTTTTTAACTCCTGGGCTTTCTCTTGATGTTCTACAATTAAATTTTTCGTTTCTCCTATATCCTCTTTTAAATTAAAGAGTTGCATAGCGGGTAGCTCCAGTTTTTCACGTTTGATATCCTGTAATCTTGGATAGCTCCATCCTCCAGATCCAGGACAGGCTATTAATTTCCAATCTCCCTTTCTAATGGCAAAGGACCCATCAATAGAATGGTGAACTATATATTCGCGAACCTCCGCCGTATTGTCCCCATTTAATATTGGGAGCATACTAAAACTATCTTCGGCTTCGGTATCTGGAGTTTGATAACCCGTTAGTTCTGCACAGGTGGCAAAAAAATCCGTTGTGCATATGGTTTTGTCCGAGCTTGAATTTTTCAATACTTTTTTGGGCCATTCTATAATAAAAGGCACGCGATGTCCCCCCTCATAGATGTCCGCTTTTGTACCTCTAAAGATATGACTCGGATTATGGTCTACTTTTGCGAGCTCTTCAAAATCAGCTTTAGGAGAACACCCATTATCACTGGTAAAAACCAAAAGGGTGTTTTCCGAGATGCCTTGTTTAATTAAAGTTTCCCGGATTTGACGAACAACATCATCAACCTGCATAACAAAATCACCATACATGTTGGTATTACTTTTTCCTAAGAATTCTGTTGTAGGTAATATAGGTGTATGAGGGGCCGGTAGCGGAAAGTACAAAAAGAAAGGAGAGGTGTCTTTAGCGTTCTGATTGATATATTGAACCGCTTTATCGGTCAAATCTTGGAGCACATTTGCATGTACAAAATCATCTGAAGTTAAACCTTCTCTCCAAAATCCTTTTTCATCCACCGATATGGTAGTTTTCGTAGGTAACATCGTGGCCTTATCATTTTCTACATATACATATGGTGCCATATCAAGTGAACCGGAAAAACCAAAAGAATAATCGAAACCGTGTGTAGATGGGCCATTTTTTATAGGAGTACTAAAATTAACCTTAGGGTTTATGTTTAGTTTATCGTGTTCAAGGTTAGGGTTCTTGTCTAAAATATCCCAATCCCAACCCAGATGCCATTTGCCTACGTAGGCAGTATTGTATCCTTGCCTTTTAAGCATTTCTGCAATGGTTGTCCGCTCCTGTTTTATTAAAGACTTGGAATAGCCACTTAGTACGGAACTCTTTAATGATGTGCGCCAATTGTACCTGCCTGTTAAAATGCCATACCGGGTTGGTGAACAAACAGCGGATGATGTATGGGCGTCTGTAAACTTTATACCATTGGAAGCCATTGCATCTATGTTCGGGGTTGGAATTTTTCCTTCGGGATTAAAGGTTTTAATATCGCCATAGCCCAAATCATCTGCGAGAATATAAATGACGTTGGGGAATTGACTTGTTCTTTGGTCTTCCTGTGAATAACAATAAAATTGTGTTGAGACTAGCAGTATACATAAATGATTTATGAATCTTCTCATTTATAAAAAGTTGGAGGTTAATTTGTTGAGTTAATCGAATGGTCTTTCAATCAAAAATTTTTTAAAGTTAGTTGGTGTAAAAGAATATAGCCACTATAAAAATTACACCTTTCGATACTTTTTTTGCATAAAATGACTTTTAATGCTTCGTTATTGAAATTTTCATGGGAATAAAAAACCCCGTTAAAGGGAATACTGCTGAAGGCAATTAGAATAATCTGATGCCTGATTGTCGTAGGAATAACAAGGGGGCTTGGGAGGTAAAAACGGGCAGGTCAATCTATCTGCCTTTATCTCCTCTTTGGTCATTTTAAATTTTTGAGATGGTTTGTCACTTTTTAAAACAAGACGTACATTGATTGAATCTTTCAAATACTATCTCTGCCTTCTTTATCAAAATTTAAAAGTTTTGCTAGGGATTTTTTCTATCTAGAATTTTAACAAATCAGTACTAGTTTTAAGTCCAGAACCAAAAAAATCATATACTACGGTTGGTAGTATATGATTTTATCTCCATTGTGAATATTACATATTACTGCACGGATTCTTTTTTCTGGTTTTCTATACTGGTCAGCAACGTATTAAAAGGGGTATTGAATTTTTCAATTCCCTCATCTTCTAATTGTTGGGTTAAATCGCTTATGTCAATTCCTGACTGGTCTATTCGGTGCAAAGCCATTGTGGCCTTATCCAAATCAGTGCTCAGGCTATCGGTTACTTCTCCATGATCACGAAAAGCGTCAAGGGTATCCATAGGGACTGTATTGACGGTATTTTCTCCAATAAGGGCCTCTACATATTTTACATCTCTAAACGAAGGGTCTTTGGTGCTGGTACTTGCCCATAGTAACCGCTGCGGTTTAGCTCCTTTCGCTTCTAGTTCTTTAAAGCGGTCCGTGGTAAATACCTCGTTGTAGATTTCATATGCTTTCTTTGCAGAGGCAATGGCCACTTCGCCGTTCAAGTCTTCCAATCCCTTTTCTTTTAATAAGGGTTCTACCAGTACATCAATACGACTTAAGAAAAAACTAGCTACGGAACTCACTTCGCTAACGGATTTTCCGGCGGCTGCCCTATCTTCCAAGCCCTTTAAATACGTCTCGGCAACGGCCCTATATCTATCTAAACCAAAAAGCAACGTCACGTTGATGTTTATGCCTTCTGTGATACATTTTTGTATGGCTTCTAGGCCTTCTTCGGTACCTGGAATTTTTATCATTACATTTTTACGGTCAATTTTGTTCCAAAGCTCTTGCGCCTGTTCAAAAGTTGCCTGGGAATCCTTGGCCAGAAGAGGGGAGACCTCTAGGCTTACATAACCATCTATTCCATTGGTTTGGTCATAGACCGGTTTGAATATATCTGCGGCCCGTTGAATGTCTTTTATAGCGAGTTCAAAAAAGATACCTTGGGTGTCCAAGTCTTTTTGTGATAGGCTTATGATATCTTCATCATAATCGCTACTGTTGCTAATTGCTTTTTCAAAAATAGCGGGATTGGAAGTTAGACCGCGTAGGCCATCTTCTTCAATAAGTTGTTTTAATTTCCCGGAATCCATTAATTTTCTGTCCAATAGATCAAGCCAGATACTTTGGCCATGCTCCTGAATTTTATGTAGTCTGTTCATCTTTATATTTTTAGATTGTTTAATTTTCTGAGTTTTGTTAAAGCAATGCTTTTGCTTTTTTAATTACGTTTTCGACACTAAAACCATATTCCTTTAAAATTTCTTCCCCGGGCGCAGATTCACCGTACCGTTCAATACCAAGTACGTCACCTTCATCCGTTACGTATTTGCACCAACCAAAAGGAGATGCGGCCTCCACAGCCAATCTTTTACGAATTGATACTGGAAATACCTTTTCCTTATAGTCTTTATCCTGTTTTTCAAAAAGTTCCCAGGACGGCATGCTTACCACGCGTGCGGATATTTCCTCATCTTTCAACTTCATTTGTGCCTCAAGCAATAAATGCACTTCTGAGCCTGTGCCTATAAGTATAATATCTGGCTCATTATCGGCTTCGGAAAGTATGTAGGCTCCTTTTTCAAGTGCTGTGGCCTTGGTGTATTTTTCCTGGTTTATAACTGGAAGTCCTTGTCGTGTCAGTACCAAGGCTAACGGTCCACCCGTATGTTCAAGTGCTATCCGCCAAGCTTGTGCCGTCTCATTGGCATCCGCGGGGCGTATGAGTGTCAGGTCAGGTACAGAACGCAATCCGGCCAGCTGCTCAACAGGTTGGTGGGTGGTGCCATCTTCGCCCAAGCCAATGCTATCGTGCGTATAGACCATAATAGGACTGATTTTCATAATGGAGGCAAGGCGCAGGGGTGGCCTCATATAATCGGAAAAAATGAGAAATGTAGCGCCATAAGGGATGAGGTAGTCACTTAACGCCATACCATTTAAAATAGCTCCCATGGCATGCTCCCTAACTCCAAAGTGGAAATTGCGACCTCCCCAATTTTCAAATGAAAACGATTCATAGTCATCCAAATTGGTCGCTGTAGAGGGGGCAAGGTCAGCCGATCCACCAACTAGATTAGGAAAATATTCCGCAATAGCGTTCAATACCTTTCCTGATGCTTTTCGGGTCGCTATTTTTTCTGAGGAATCGAATACAGGTAATTTATCTCTCCAGCCATCGGGTAATTTGCCTTCCGTTATCTGCTCGTATTCTTGAGCCAGTTCAGGATACTTTTCTTTATACCGCTCAAAAAGTTGATTCCATTCTTTCTCCTTCTTGGCTCCTTTATCACCTGTTTGACGGTAATACTCCAGTACATCATCATCGACATTGAATTTTTCTTCCGGATCAAAATCAAAATTCTCTTTCACCAGTTTCACTTCATCATCTCCTAACGGGGAACCATGGGCTTCGGCTGTATCTTGTTTATTTGGGCTACCGTAGGCAATATGTGTTCGCACCTTTATTAGCGATGGTCTGTCTTCTTCCTGTTTCGCCTTTTCAATGGCTTTGGCAATAGCTTCTGTGTCATTGCCATCATCAAGCTCCTGCACATGCCAGCCGTATGATTCGAATCTTTTGGCGGTATTGTCCCGAAATGTAATATCCGTATCACCTTCTATGGAAATATGATTGTCATCGTACAAATAAATCATATTGCCCAACTTTAGATTTCCTGCCAAGGAAGCAGCTTCGGCACTAACACCTTCCATCATATCACCATCGCTACAAATAACAAAAATGTTATAATCAAAGATTTCAAAATCGGGTTTATTAAAGCGTGATGCCAGAAACTTTTGCGCAATGGCAAATCCAACCCCATTAGCAAAACCTTGTCCCAACGGGCCGGTAGTTACTTCAACACCATCTAACAAATCATACTCTGGATGTCCTGCCGTTTTGCTATGTAGTTGTCTAAAATTCTTTATATCCTCCATACTTATATCGTATCCCGTTAGGTATAGGAAACTGTATTGCAGAATACAGGCGTGCCCGGCAGAAAGGATAAATCGGTCACGATTAGGCCATTTATGATTTTTAGGGCTGTAGTTCATTGCTTCCGTCCATAAAACATGCCCCATAGGGGCTAGGGACATGGCTGTACCCGGATGGCCGGATTCTGCCTTTTGGACTGCGTCTGCAGCTAATATTCGTACGGTGTCAATCGCTTTTGTTTCTAGATTCTGTATAGTTTCGTTCATATTTGGAGTATTATATTTATTTAAGCAGCTATAGGTTTCAAAAAATTGATTTTCAATTGTTTACATGAAATTATATCTTGTTTGTTAAGTGTGTTGACGTAATCCATCAGAAAGTTGTTCTAATAACTAGCGAATTTTTGTCAGCAAAATTTTAAGTGGTTTGACCATCTGTGTTTAAAATAGGGTTATGGGATTTAAAAAAGTGGAGAATGGGTTCCGGTAAAGAACTGTTGAAAGAAAGAGTTCTACTTTTAAAATTGACTTCTCAGTTGTAATTTTTCTTTAGTATAAGCCAGCTTTATTCTTCTGTTGCGGGCATTATCATCAATAGAGGTTTGAGATATGAGCTTTTTATATTTCTTAAAAAACCCAATTTGTTAAAGTTTTAAATGGGCTAAAAAATACTCCGATTCGGCGTTTAAAATACTCAACCGTTAATTTTCTTTGTCTTAAAACCTTATACTTACCTAATTGTAAATACTTCTTTTGCAGGCATTTTATTAAAATGTAGCGTATGGAAAATATGGTATCAGGTAATTTTAATTCGGTTAAATTCCTCGGGAGTAAAAGATACTATTTGAGCTTGTTCCCTATATTTTTCATATGTTTTTTTCTAAGGGCTAGCCCTCACTTTGATAATAGAGCCGCTATTGATTTAAGGGAAAGTGTCTTTGGGTATAATGCATTACAAAAAAGGGATTTACCAGGTATAGTTTCGCAAGTAAGCTCTAATGTAGAAACAGCGGTCCTTCTAGTATTGAAATAGGATACGCTCCGCAAGGAAGAGCAGCGGGAGTACAGGTTTCTCAAAAGTTGTGATTCTGGAGCAGGTGTAAACGTATTCGTAGCACTAACTGAAACCTTAGGAAAACGATAATTATTAAAAAAAAATAAAATGAGTGTATTAGCAAAAAATAAAAGACAAATTAGCTATATCTATAGTTCAGAATCGGATTTGGGCAGAAAAGTTCTGGGGTATGTTGAGGGAATTGAGAAAAAAATCCGGACTGTAGATATTTCTAGAGAAAACCTCGGGAACACCATATGGACAGAGATATCAGAAATGCTGGGGATGCCATTTGAAGACTTCCTGGCAACGGAACATCCGAGCGCTCCAGAAATAGTTAAAGAAGGTAGTTTTGATACTACGGGCTGGTTGAAGATTCTGGATAAGAACCCTTTTCTTTTGCAAAAACCTATCGCAATCTTAAATAACAGGGCTAAATTAATAGAATCTCGAGCCGATATCCTTTCATTTTACGGTGTTGATTCTGCGGGATTGGAACAGAGTCCTTCAGAGGGTGGTCCCGAAATCTCTTCGAAAACCGAAAAGGAAACATTCGTACCTGAAATAAAAAAGAAAGGTTCAATGGATTGAGGGTATGATGCCCAAAGTATATAGAGCTTATCATAAATTTAATATCAATGCAGTCTACAATGCCACTGGAAAACGAGTGAAGGACTTGCCGATTACCTTGGATAAGGTGCTATAAAAGTTAGGTTTAAGGGTATAGGTTTACTTCGGAAAAATGACGCATTTAGATTGGGATTTATATCTGTCATTACACCAACTCATTAGGCTAAAATTGATATTCTTAGAGCACCCTTTTTATTTTAAATAGTGTTGTATTTGTATAACATTAGTTTAACATAAAAAATTTAACCATGATAAATAACTTATTTCTTTTATATGTAGACACGTTTGCATTACAAGGTTCTATTGCTAACAATTTTATGCTCGACTCCAATTTTTTTATAACCATCTTATCCGGAGTTATATTGGCTTTGGTGTTTCAGATAATTCTTACTGCAATTTCTGTGGCCGCTGGAGTCACTTCTATAGGCAACCTGAAGAGCAGTTATGCAGAATCCAAAGCAAAAGTCAGTGAAAACGAGCAAGATGAGAATGACACGATTAATGCCGGGGTGAAATATACCTCACTATTCGGAATATGGAGTCTGGTAACTACTAGTATAGCTTTATTTGGCGCAACGGCCTTGGCCTTGAATATTAGCACTATGGAATCGTCGGCTTCCAACATTACTACAGCTCTGGTTATTTGGGGTCTGTTTTTTCTAATATTATTCTACCTAGAGACCCGTATTGTAGGTTCATTGCTAGGTAATCTTGTTACTACTATAACCAATGGATTCCGAAATAGTGCAAGCGCCATTACCTCTATGTTTGAGACAAAACCTTATCAGAAAGTTGATAATATTTTAGACCATACGATAGACAAAGTGCGTTCTGAGTTTGATAATGGAATGGATTCTGATACCGTTAATTCGGTCATTGACCACTTTTTTAGTAGAATAGATGAACGAACTCCAAATCTGGATACGATAAAGAAAGATTTGGAAGATATTGCGAAAGAATCCAAATCCGAGAATTCTACTGGTAAATGGATGGCCATACAACAGATGGTAACCAGTGCTATTTCTGAAAATAGCAAAAGCCCTGACGCCGATAAGCAATCCAAAGCTCAAAAACTTAAAGAAGCAGTCACTGTTATTAGTGAAAATTTTGACCAAGCAGATAGTCGGGAAGAGGGTGTTAAAAACGTGGTTGAAGAATTTACCTCTTTAGATAAAAAGGAAATTGATACTAGGAGTCAGAAAATTAAGGACTACATTTCCAATGCCACTCCAGAAGATTTGTCCGCAGATAAATTGGGAACACTTCTTAAAGGAGCGATTAATCATCCAAAAATGATTAAGGCAATTTTAAAAGATCAAACAAGTGGGTTGGATAGGGAAAATATAATTAATATTCTATCCAACAACAGCAATCTGAATAAAGAAGATATCCGCGATTATGCCGACAAGATTGAAAACCTTTTCAAAACCGTAAGCAATCAGGTGAATCAGGCGAGCGGTGATGAGCTATTAAATAAAGTGAGTTCTAAGGTAACGGCGTATTTCACTGGAGCAGACTCAGGTAGTTCTTTTGAACTTAAAGATTTAGGAAGAAAAGTGCAAAATGCTGTATATAATCCCAATAAAAGTTTGGCAGATATCAAGAGTCAATTGGCCTCTTTGGATCTTGAGACCGTAAAAAAATATATTTCCGATAACAAGTATGTTGAAGAAAGTCAGGTTGACGATGTAATAAACTCAATTACGAGTGCTAAAGAACAGCTTGCTGGTAAGGTGGAAAAAATAGAAGAGGAAGCTCTTAAGCGTGTCAAGAAAATAGAGCGAAAAGCGGTTATCAAAGCAGAGCATGCAAGAGAAACAGCTATGTCTGCAGCGTGGTGGCTAGTTCTAACAACCATATTATCTGCTGTAGCAGCTATGGTAGGTAGCGTAGTAACAATAAGTTAGGCATTTGCCTGCATTTAGGAATGCCAGACAATCTTTGTTTGTCTAGATATATCATAATGCCCTATCCGCACCGATACATTGGGAGGAATTAGCTTCAAAGTTGAAATCACAACAATTTCTACGAAAGCATATCCCAAAGATCGGAGCGAAAGGGCATTTGTTTTGCTCACTTACCAAAATTCTAGCTTATAATGGCGATTGCACTAAGCCCAGTAGGTGCAAATAATTATGAATACAATTAGAAAAGAATGGGGTAAGAGATACCGGATGAACAAATATTTTTTGTTTGAACCGTGTTCGAAAAGAAAATCTTTATAGTGCAACAAAAAAAGGAGCTATTGTAAAATAGCTCCTAATTGATTAATAAAGTATTGACTATTAAGCCAAATCTTCAAGTGACTTGATTTTATTTAAATCAGTTCTAATTTTTAATTTTTGATCGCGTATGAGAGCAGCTATTGATGCGGGCAGTGTAGTATCGTCCAAAACCTCGTCATATTCTTCTATAGCGGCTTTGTCCCCTCTAATGGCTTCTTCCAACATAGATTCATCATTATCGGCAGAAAAGAGTGCTTTAATGTCCATCCATGCTCTATGTATGTTACCAGTAAAACTACTATTGTCATCAATAGAATCATAACTGGCTATCATTTCCGTTTTCAGCGCATTGTTGAATTGGGCGCGTTCACGCGACTTATTTTCAAAATAGGCTTTTAGATTTGGGCTATCTGCATTCTCGGCCGCTTTTTTAAAGCCTTTTTCGGCATCTCTATTTTTCTCTAATATCTCTTCTAATTGATCAACTAACTTGTCATATTTTGTTTCCATGATATTCTAATTTTATTTGGGTTAATAAAAGTAAAGTTGCTGTTTTTGCAGGATATTTCTTGCTACAAAAGCGAATAAAAGTGACCTTAAAGATAAACCGTTATGATGGTTTAGAAGTTACCACTAGAACGGATATAAAAAAATCCGTAGAACCTTAAATAGTATGGGGTATAGTAAAGGAGCCCGACCCCGGTGGTAAATACCGATACTTAAACAGGGGAGGAGGTCATCGAAAAATATTAGCAACTTCTTAAGTTATTTTAAGAAAATACTCACACTTCGTGGCATGCCCTTTGCTTAACCGGAAATGAATTTGTAATACACACATTTCTTGTTCAAAACATATTTGAATTCTAATAATCTAAAAAAACAGAAAATGAAAAGACACAGTTCAAGTACAAAAACGTACTTTTTTTCCGCTTTGATCGCATTGACTGTGAGTGTCGGTGTCATTGGCGGACAAAAGTATCTATCAGATGAAAAAAGTGATACCGTTGCACTACAAAAGGTGGAAGGGGTCAATGGAAAGCACGTACTCTATACGGCAGATAAAGAAGGAAATATTACACCTCTGGATTTTACGGATACCTCTGAAAAGGTATTGGATGCCGTGGTACATATCAAAGCCACACAATCGCAGTCCGTTGGGAACAAACAGGGAATGCCCCGCGAACTTCCCGACCCTTTTAAGCAATTTTTTGGGGATCGCTTTCAAATGCCGGAAGGTGGTATGCAGCAACGACCCCAAGTCGGTTCGGGCTCAGGGGTTATCATCAATGAAAAAGGATATATCGTAACTAATAACCATGTAATAGATAATGCCCAAGAATTGGAAGTTACCTTGCACAATAATGAAACTTATGAAGCTACGGTAATCGGTACCGATCCAACTACGGACTTGGCGTTGATACAGATCAAAGCCGATAACCTTAAATCTATTTCCTTGGTCAACTCCGACGATGTCGAAATCGGCGAATGGGTACTGGCCATCGGGAACCCGTTTAGCCTCACTTCTACCGTTACTGCAGGTATCGTTAGTGCCAAGGCACGTAATATTAATATCAATAAAGAGCAATTTGCGGTAGAGAGTTTTATTCAGACCGATGCGGCCATCAACCCGGGAAATAGTGGTGGTGCTTTGGTCAATTTAGAAGGAAACCTTGTGGGTATTAACACTGCTATTGCCAGCAAGACCGGAAGCTATAGTGGGTACGGATTCGCTGTTCCCAGCAATATCGTTACTAAAGTGGTAGAAGACCTACTCAAATATGGAGGTGTACAGCGTGGAATGCTCGGAGTGAGCATCCGTACCATGGACGGTAGTATGGCAAAAGAAAAGAACATGGATTTCGTGCATGGAGTCTGGATCGAAAACGTAGGCGAAAATAGTGCTGCGGATAAAGCGGGCATGAAGGCTGGAGATGTTTTGGTGAAAATCGATGATATTAGGGTTACTACTTCGCCTAGATTACAAGAAATTGTGGCTCAGCATAGACCCGGTGACCAACTAGATGTGGTCGTGAACCGTGGCGGAAAAGAGGTGGAACTTAAGGTTACCCTTGAAAATGCTAACGGTACTACCGACATGATCAAAAAGGAAAACAAGGAAGTATTGAATTTCCTGGGTGCTGATTTCGAGACTGTTGATAAGGCGACCGCCAAGAAATTGGGTATCGATGGTGGTGTTAAAATCAAAAATCTATATGCAGGGCAATTGCGCCAACAGACCCAAATACGCACCGGATTTATTATTACCCATATTGATGGTAAAAAGGTAACCGATGTCAAAGATGTGGTCGCAACCCTTGAAAGTAAAGAAGGCGGGGTTATGCTGGAAGGTGTCTATGAAGATGCTCCAGGTAAAAAATACTACGCTTTCGGAGTGAGCTAATTTTAAGTTGGTTAGTTGTTTATGTGGGAAGCCCCGCCGGAAAATTTCTGGTGGGGTTTCTTTTTTCAGAAGCACTAATTGTTTCAATAGTTCATGAACAACTCCTTATTTGAAACTATAACACCGATTGCAGCTAAATATTCGACTTAATAGTTCTTAGCTACTAATAAACATATTATGGTATGAGCCTTCTGCTATAGAAACTTCATGATTTCCACTCCAAAAAAATCAAAATTTAAAACTAACCGCCAGACTCGTCGCTTCCTCGCCGAAAGGAGTCCTTTCTATTTTCGGATATACACTCAGTGAGCTGTCTTTGCGTTTGTGCAGTTCCGGTACTAAATATCCAGTTAAGGCACCCAGGGTATAGCCCAGCACAATATCTGTCAAAAAATGTTTTCCGGCCTTTAAACGGAAATAGGAAACCCCTACGGGTATGGCGAAAGCGGCCGTCCAAAAATAGGGACGTAATGGTGAATCGGGATTAAAGTCCGCATATACTTTCGCTGCGAAAAAGAGTGCGGTGGCCGTTGCGGCTACATGACCGGAATAGAACGAACGCTTGCTGTTCTTGCGCATTCGCCTGCCCATTGGGGCTTCTTCACTATAAGTCAAGGGTCGGGCCCTGTTGGTCAGTCCGGCCGTAATGGTAAACAAGGCGGATGTGGTGGAAAGACTTTCAATGTACAACCCTAATACTTGTGCTGAATGGTTATTGGCCCTTTTATCGAACAAAAGGGCGAAGGGCACGGCAAAGGAACCGTAAAATGGGTATTCACTAATTAAATCGGCATTTTTGTCATAATTACCAGCGGCCCAGCGATCGAGTACGAAAACGTCATTTTTTTCTAAATCGTTGAGTTCAGCCTCGGTAAAATCTTTCTTTTCCCTTCCAATTAAAAGCCCTCCGGCGGTGCCTCCGAATCCGGCGGCGAGCCATGGGCCATCTATTTTCCAGTTCCATTCATAGGGGGAATCCGATGTTTGTGCTCTTACCTCTAACGATAGGAACACGACGCTGAGCAAAAAATATAATGTAAGACGTTGCATGAATTTGTTTGATGGCAAGATGGGCGATTTCATACACTAAGGCTGCTGTAATTGCGGAAAATAATATCGCTAAAAAATAGAAAATCGGTTTTTATAGGGGCAAAGGAAGGGGTATCTGGTTATTGCCCAAAGGTTCAGAAATGTACTCAAAAAGATGCTTTATAATCCTATTTGTAGCTGGTCGAATTTTTTCATTTCTAATTTATCTTTACACTGGCAATTAAAGACTTAGAAAAATATACAAGCCAAGCGTCATCGTTATTGGTTATGATGATTGTGGGTGGAGCCATTGTACCTATTGTTAACAGGGCGGTTGTAGATGAAGTTGGTATTCAAATGTCCTTTTTGGTGCCTATGTTATGTTACGTATACCTTATTTTTTATGGATTAACAGGGTACAAGGTAAAACTGATAAAAAGCTGAATCTACTGAATGAAATGTGGTGAAAGAAAGAATATGGGACTGTTTAATTGATTTAAATCCCTGCACTCCCAGTGCGAAGGGATTACTAGTTTAAAACCTCTGACCACCATTCTTTCTTGGGGTAGTCTTTACCAAGTTGAAAACGTACGCCTATTTTAGGAAGGATGTAGGGTAACTGTTTTTCATTGGCAGTTTTGGTAAAACGAACTACGGGATCCGTCCATCCATGCGGAGCCAATCTAAAAGCGCCCCAATGAATGGGCATGGTAATTTGGGCGTTTACATCCAATCCGGCTTGTACGGTTTCTTCGGGCATCATATGAATATTACTCCAAGCTTCATTATACTGTCCACATTCCAACATGGCAAAATCAAAAGGACCTAGTTTATCGCCTATTTCCTTAAAATGGGGTCCATAACCACCATCGCCGCTAAAGTAAATTGTGGTAGTATCGGATTTTATGGCCCAACTGGCCCATTGGGTAGCATCGCGGTCAGTAAGTCCACGTCCTGAAAAATGGCGTGAAGGTGCTGCGGTATATTGAACGCCGGCCAAATTTGTGTCTTCCCACCAATCTAGTTCCGTGATTTTTTTAGCCGAAATATCCCATGATTTAAGGTGCGAACCAACCCCCAATGGAACGATAAAATGTTTTACATCGTCTTTTATTTTTTTAATAGTTGGATAATCTAAATGGTCATAATGGTCGTGTGATATAATAACTACATCAATATTCGTTAATTGATCTAGGGGAATCGGTTTTTGATAGGCAAAACGTTTGGTGCCAAAAGGAAGTGGAGAGGCAACGTCACCTAACATAGGGTCAATAAGAATTCGTTTGCCCTGCAATTCTACGAGAAAAGCGGAATGTCCAAACCATGTTATGTGCGTTAGACTGTCAGTAGCTTGCACGGACTCTTTTAAGAAGGCAACAGGCAATGGTTTATGTGGGTTTTTAGTATCGTTAAATAACATTTCCGGCATTTTCTGCATTGCTTTCCAAATATTGCCAGGGCTTGTTTCAATTTCATTGACAAATACGTCTTCACTATAATTTTGGGAGTTTTGAATACGCTTCAAATCCTCTCCCACAGGTCGTTGCCCTATTTGTGGACTTGTATTTACAAAAATAGTGGCGGCAATAATTAAGAATACTATAATCGAAAGAATTGAAATGAATAGATACTTAATAATTTTTTTTAGAATTTTTAGCATGGTAACATGGATTGGTTTGTTTACTGGGTAATTAGTATTCTTTCGTTAAAGGATTTAAATCGATATAATATAATGAGCAGCCATAATGCGTATTGAATAATTGAAGAATTGGTTTTTAAAATCTTTGTATACGACAGTTCAGGGTGTAATGTAGCATATTGCTCAATTGTCTATTTTTCTGGATCACAAAATACGGAAAAGCTAAGACTGGTTCCGTGTTTTAATTTTTTAGTTGGATTAGGAAATAGAGATTAACATATAGATTAAGCCTTTCTATTCATCAAATTTTATAAAAATGTAGTTAACGAGATAAATAAGTATCGGTTTTCTTATACTATTAATGCATCTTTTCGTAGATTTTGTCGGTAAATAATATCCGTTGTTTACCACGTAAATTAAAGCCAAGCCATATATGGTTACAATTAAGAATGTTTACTTTTTTTTTCTCCTGTTCTCAACCACATTGAGTGCTCAATTTAACACTTTAAAATTCGAAAATTTTGAGACACCGGAAGGCTTATCAAGTAGTACCTGCTCAGAAATATTTCAAGATAAAGAGGGTTTTTTATGGTTTGGAACCATAGACGGACTCAATAGATATAATGGGTATGAATTTGAAATTTTCAGGTCGGTTTTAAATGACCCTACATCTATTAGTAACAATAGGGTCAATACCATTACCGAAGATAAATTTGGTAGAATATGGGTAGGGACGAATAACGGCTTAAACGTTTATGATAGGCAGACCAATAAATTTACGCTTATAGATCTGTACGGTCCTTTGTCATTATCCAGCAGTCCTAGAAAGATAATTAACGATGTGGTCTATGACCTAACGGGGAATGCAATATGGGTAGCTACACAAAACGGAGCTATAAAAATTAATTTAGGGGAATCCGATTATTTGCAGAACCTTAAAATTTCTTATTACCTAAATGACACTTCAAACAATCGTTCTTTAGACAATAATCAGGTAAACACCATTCTTACCGCAGCCAATAATGAATTATGGATTACTACCGATGGTCAACATCTCAACCGGTACGACCGCTCTAAGGACGATTTTGACCGAGTGTTTATCCAAAGTGAAAGACCCTATGAGCTTAACCATATTCCTAAGAGGGTATTTATAGATGACGAGGGCGATTTTTTGATTGGTAACGACCTGTCCAATATGATTATTTGGAAGAGAGATAAAAATGAATTCAGGCACTTTTCTTTGGCGAATTCCCATATTCCGGTCAGTAACATCTACCAAGATGATACGGGTATTTTATGGTTGTCTACGGATGGTGAAGGTATCTTTTTATACGATAAGAAAACGGATCAAATAACAAGACAAATCGTTAATAATCTTTTTGATCCTTTTTCCTTGGCCAATGATAAACCCTCTATAATTTATGAGGACCGTAGCGGCATTTTATGGATTGGCAGTTATGATAAAGGGGTGAGTAAGTTAGATCCTTCTAAATATTCTTTTGGTCACTATTATTACCAGCCGAACAATGAAAAAGGACTTAGTGAGAAAATAATACAATCCGTGCTAGAAGATGCAAAAGGGCGAATTTGGTTGGGAGCGTATAATGGAGGCCTTAATTTGTTCGATGAAAAAAATGAATCGTACAGGCATTATAATCATGTAGCAGGAAACAATAATTCGCTTTCTTCCGATAAAATACTTTACACATTTGAGTCGTCTAACGGAAAAATTTGGATCTGTACCCTAGATGGCGGTCTCAATAGTTTTGATTCGGAAACGGAGGTTTTTGAACAGTATCAACACAGTGCTAATAATCCGCAATCTATTGACCAGAATTCCGTGTGGGCGGGAACCGAGGATTCTCAAAATAGAATATGGCTTGGTTTACGAACGGAAGGCCTGAATATTTTAGACCCTAGAACGGAGACTTTTTATACCTATAAGAACACCGTCATTAAAGATATTGGGTTAACTAGTAATATAATTTTATATCTGTTTGTTGATTCAAAAGAACGTTTATTAATAGGAACTACACTAGGGTTGAACGTGGTGGAACTAAATAACTTAAAAGAGTTTGCACCAGAGGAAATTGATTTTGGGAGAGTCAACGAAAAAGGGGTTGAAGGCAATAGGATCAATTATATAACACAAGATCACAAAGATAATATTTGGTTGGGTACAGATTCTGGGATTTTTGTACTCAATAAAGAGTTAAAGCCAATAAAGTCATATTCCTCGCTAGATGGGCTGCCCAATAACCTGGTGGTGGGGCTTGAGGAGGATGACAATCATAATTTTTGGATTACCACAAAAAGTGGATTGTCCTTTCTTGATCCTGAAAAGGACGAGATTAGGAACTTTAATGCTCATGATGGATTGCAAGGTTCCGAGTTTCAGACAAAATCCATAGAAAAAACAATGGATGGCCGCATATTGGCGGGCGGTATTAACGGATTTAATATTTTTCACCCAGATCATATTAAGCTACCGGAAGCTGTTAAACTTAAACCTTTAATTACCGACTTTAAACTTAACAATAAAAAGATTGTAAAAGGCGATTCATTAAACGGACGTGTGCTTATAAAAGACGATTTAGACGCTGGTAAAAACATCAAATTAAAATATGATGAAAATTATATTTCTTTTGAGTTTGTCTCCCTTTACTTTGAAAATCCAGAACAGGTCCAATATGCTTATAAGATGCACGGACTTGATGATAATTTTGTTCAAATAGGCAACAATAGGGTAGTAAATCATTCCAACCTTCAGCCGGGCGACTATATTTTTGAAGTGAAAGCTTCTGTTGATGGCAAATGGGCAGAGGCGGGCACTACCCAATTGAACATAGAGATTTTACCCCCTTTCTGGAAAACCTGGTGGATGTATACCCTGTATGCAATTGCGGGCGGACTTATTTTATGGGTGATTATGAATTACTACACGCAAAAAGTAAGGGAAGATCAGCAACACGAGCTGGATCAGATGAAACTACAATTTTTTGTAAATGTTTCCCATGAGTTCAGAACACCGTTAACTTTAATTTTGAATCCGGTAGACAAGATACTTTCGAGTATTAATGAGTCTAGTCCCATGATGAATTCTGCACAAACGATTCAGCGGAGTGCCAGAAGATTGTTACACTTGGTAAATCAGTTGTTGGACTATAGGAAGATGGATGTAGGAATGATGCCTTTACAATTAGAGAAAGGGAACATTGTTAAGTTTTCCGAAGACATTTTCATGCTCTTTAAAGGTTTGGCCGATCAAAAGGAATTGAATTATACTTTTAGTGCAGATTCGGAAACAATATTGGCTCATTTTGATTTGGACAAAGTGGAGAAAATAATTACCAATTTAATCTCAAATGCCATAAAGTTTACACCGCAGGAAGGAACAATAACGGTTTCCATTCATAAGGTCACACAAAAGGTAAAAACCTACGATTCTGTTTTTTTCTATAAAGAAAAAATGGGTGATTATGTAGAGATAATAGTTGAGGACAGCGGTAGAGGGTTGGATAAGGTACAGTTGAAAAACATCTTTTCTAGGTTCTATAATCTAGACCCTTCAAAAACAGGAACAGGTATTGGACTGAACTTTAGCAAGGCCCTAGTTGAAATGCATGGGGGAGATATATCCGTTGAAAGTCAGTTTAAAAAAGGCAGTAAGTTTATAGTGAAGTTACCATTGAACTTAGATAAAGAAGCTGCCGGTACCGAGAACATAAAGAATGAGTTCCGAATCAACTCCATGAAAGCCGTGGAATATGAAATGCTTACGACCAATGAGTTGGTGACACGAAAAGATTTTAAGGAGCAAGTTGAGGATAAGAACCGCCCAACCGTACTTGTAGTGGAAGATAATAAAGAACTGCGAACCCATTTGGTAAATGACTTGATGGAGTTTTACCAAGTGAAGCAAGCTGCCAACGGCGAGAAAGGGCTAAAGATGGCTAAGAAACATTTGCCGGATATTATTATTAGCGATGTAATGATGCCTATAATGGATGGTTTTGAACTTTGTAAAGCCGTTAAGAGCGAATTTGAAACCTGTCATATTCCGGTACTTCTTTTAACGGCGAAAAGTTTAGATGATGATAAGGTTGAGGGGTATGATAGTGGGGCGGACGGTTATCTTTCAAAACCTTTTGTAACACGCGTTTTGATTGCCCGAATTAATAACCTGCTGGAAACCAAGAAAAGATTGCGCCAGAGATTTTCAGAAATAGGAGGTATTATTCCGGCCAGTGAGGTTACCACCAACAATATTGATGAGGTGTTTTTAGATAAGGTCACAAAGACTATTTTGGACAATGTGGGTGATATGGACTTTAAGCAAGAAGACCTTCTTAAAGAATTAGGCATTGGAAGGTCTCAGCTATACCGAAAAATTAACTCATTAACGGGCAATAATCCCAGTCATTTTATGCGTACCGTGCGATTGCGTAAAGCTTCTGAACTTTTAAAGGAGAATCAATATTCCATAAAGGAGATTTCGTATATGACCGGTTTCAATTCTACGGCATACTTCAGTAAAACATTCCGGGAACTTTTTGATGTTACCCCTACGGAGTTTATAGAAAAGCAAGAAACTGAATAGAAATAAAAAAAGCAGCTGTATATAAATACAACTGCTTTTCAGCTCAACTAACTCAAAACTAAATAAACGATTTTCTCGTATAGAACGAAAGCTTTTACCACCCTGGGTTTTGATTTAAAGCCGGGTTAAGCTCTATTTGATTCGTTGGAATAGGATCAACATAATTTTTAATAGTCCAATTTCTGTTACCTGCCGGATCTAGGATTAGGGCACCAGGTTTAGTTGATGCAATACCTTGGTAAGTAGAAGGACTTTGTTCCGTTTGTGTCAATCCGTAAGGAAATGCTCCAGCAACATAAATAGGGTTTCCTGGGTCTAGAGGGTTTTCCGCTGTCTCAAACTCTGTTCCAGCAATATAATTAAGACATACATTTTTATTCAAAGTCTCAATAGCTACATTCCAGCGTTTTAAGTCATCGAAACGGAAATTTTCACCATCTAATTCAATAGCACGTTCACGACGTATTTCACCTAACATATTCAAATCGGGATACGGTGCGATTAGTGCATTTGATAATGGGGCAACCCCTGAGCGTTCTCTGATTTTGTTAATAGAGATATTAAGGTCGCCATCTGAGATAGTACCACCATTCATTTCGCAAACTGCTTCTGCATAAATAAGCAGAACTTCTGCTAGACGTATTAGGGGGTAGTTATAAGATTCTTCCCTTGTTTCTCTTAATCTATATTCAGTGGTAAATTTTCTACCTTGATATCCTACGTTTCTTGCACCACCGGGAGATGTCAATTGAGGTACATATATATAATCAAAAGTAATTCCACTATCTTCAAAAGCAACACCATATTGCGCACCTCCACCGTTAGTGTTTGAACCCCATCCCCAATACTGCTCTAAAGGCTCTTTTATAAAACTTTTTAGCCTAAAATCACGATTTTGAAATTCTGATGACATTTCATCATACCCTTCAAAAACGGCAGAATGTTGAACCGGTAAACCATCGGTACAAAGATACATATCCATGAGTTTTCTAGTTGGACTGATTGGTTTTGCATGGGTAAGGTTTTGATTTATTTTTCGTAATGTGAAATCGTAAACCGTTTGGAAAATAAATTCTTTATTATCAGCTTTTGAAAGACCGGCAGGGTTTGATCCACCATCTTCTAGGTTGAATAAGTAGAAGAGATGGTCTTCACCGATGGCATTACGATAATCCCATAATTCAAAAGCACCACTATCCATAACCTCTTTGGCTGCTTGTTTTGCTTGTGAAAACATGTCAGCAATACTCGGGTAATTAGCTGGTACAGTAGAACCGGCACCTTCACTTGTTCCATCACCATCGGTAGCTGTGCCTACGTATTTTTCCCATGTCGCTTCATAAAGCAAAACACGTGCTTTAAATGATTTGGCAGCTTCTAGGGTTACTTTTCCTTGCTTATCGTCGGTCAATTGGTTTTGTGAAGGTAAATCCGCTATCGCAACTTCTAAGTCGCTTAGAATTTGTGCTATAACTTCGTATCGGCTATTTCGAGCACCATAAAACTCCATAATATCTTCATCTGAATCCAGACTAAATGCTTCGGTAGCCAATGGGACACCGCCAAATCGTTTTAGTAGAGTAAAGTGATGCCAAGCTCTAAAAAAATATGCGGTGGCAACAGGTTCTGCTATATCGGCCATATCACCTGTGTAGGCCTCAGCCTTTTCTATAAGTTGATTTGGTGCTCGTAAATAGGTGTAATTGTCTTCCCAGATATCATCGGTGGTTGGGGTAATCGTGTTGCCCTGACCATATAAAGGGTCTCCTGAAATATTACCCGATAAATCTGATGATTCATCTCCATATTCGAAGCCCAGTCTCGTATAAAAGAAATTTGCTGCACTGGTGAATTGTTCAGGTGTTTCATAATAGACCACTTCACTTAGCGAATCTTGTGGTACTTGTTCTAAATAGTCGTCACATCCGCCTAAAAAGACCACCACTAAAAGCAGAGCTAGATATGATACTTGCTGATTTAATTTTTTATTTTTCATTTTATTGATGTTTAGTTTTGTTAGAAAGATACTTCAAGACCTAATAAAACAGTCGATGTATAAGGCACGGTATTACCTTGACTGGCACTACTGCCCATTTCCGGGTCCATGCCATCTTTTACATTTGAAATTACGAATAGGTCGTTTCCGGTTACCGAGAGGCGTACTCTATCAAACCCTGACTGCCCTAAAACTTCTTGAGGTAAAGAATAACCCAAAGTCAACACTTTGGCTCTTAAGTATGAGGCTTTTATAACATTTATATCGTTGGTGTGGCCGTAGTTCCAGTTTTTTCTTTGACCATTATAAAAACTCGCAGGGTAATCTGCGTTCGGGTTGTCTGCGGTCCACGTGGTGTCTAAGAAAGCAGAATTTTGGTTTGTCCACCAACTACTAAAAGGATAAGCCAAAGCTCCTTCTCTAACAATGTTTTGCTCTCCTACACCTTGAAAGAATGCACTGAAATCGAACCCTTTGTATTCTAGGCCAAGGTTAATTCCATAACTTTTATGAGGGTTGGCATCACCAAAATATACGAGGTCATCTTGGTTAATTATACCATCCTCATTAACATCAATACGGTTTACGGTACCTGGTACTAAACGGTCTGCACTTCTGTAATTAGGCAGAACTGTACCGGCTTTCATCTCTAACTGATTTTCAGGGTCTACAAAACCATATTGGTTGTAATAGTTTAAAACTTGGTCTTCAGTTTGTAAATAACCATCTGTTTTATAGGTGTAAATGGCATTTAGAGGTTTACCTTCAATAATATTAGCATCTGTTCCACTGGATTTGTTAACCCCTATATTAATAGCTGTGGCGCCTTCCATACGGGTAACCTCGCTTTTACTGTCCCAGACCATAACTCCTATGTTGTATTTTAAATCTCCAATTTGATCACGCCAGTTTAGAGAAACTTCCCAACCATTGGTTTCAAAATCACCACTATTGGTTTTAGGTGCAGAAGCTCCTAGAACTTGTGGATAGGTTATAGGAATTAACATGTCATTATTCTTCCTGTTAAAATATTCAGCGGAACCACTTAAACGGCTATTGAATACTGAAAAATCAACACCATAGTTGGTAGTGGCAACACGCTCCCAAGTTCTTTCAGTAGAGGTAAGCGAGGCAATTCTTGCGGTATTGGCTAAAGCTGGTGTAGCCCCAAAAATTGTGGTACCTGCGGTTATATTTGAAATATAGTCATAAGCGCCTATGCCCGTAACGGAACCTGTTTCACCATAAGAAGCTCGTAACTTTAAGTTGTTGAAGAAACCATCTTTCATAAATTCCATTTCTGATAAACGAATACCTCCTGACGCACTAAAGAAATTTTTCCATCGGTAATCGGGGTGTAGCCTTGAAGAACCATCTCTGCGCCCTAAAGCCTCTAGAAGATAAATTCCATCGTAGTCATAGTTTATTTTACCAATGTAGGATACAAGTCCGACTGCATTACTACCTGAGTTAAAAGTGTTTCCGTTTGCGTCTTTGGGTGACCCGCCATTTACTTGGGTAGTAACATCACCTGTATTTATGTCGTCTAATTCATCTGAGGCCATGTTGGAGCGTGATTGGAAATATCTATACACTTGCTCTTCTTCAGATGTCATACCTAAAAGAAGTCCGATATTATGCTTGCCAAAAGACCTGTTGTAATTTGCTTGCATTACATGGTTTTGAAACATAATTTCTGTTTGGTAAATTTTTACTCCTGAGGTTAACAAGGTGGTGGGCGTAAAACTTACATTGCCTTCCCAGTCATACATGGTTACAGAAGTTGTTCTTTCAGTTTTTCTACCATTACGAGAGCTGAAATTACCATTATATTTAAAAGATAACCCTTTTACATACTTATCTAGATTTATTGTGATTACACCACCTAAGCGAAAAATTTCTTCTTTGTTCTTAATGCGGCCACCTTCATCTAGCTTAGCAAGTAAATTGTTGGCACCAAAAATATCGTAGTATTGACCTTGCGGGTTGTAAAGAGGGAAGAGGTACATATCTTGAACCCCATGACCAACACCTTGGGTCGGCTCGTCTACTAGCCTATTGTCATAAGATACAATAAGTTCTGTCTTAAACATATCACTTATATCATAGGTAAGATTGGTTCTAAAATTGTACTTCTTCGCACCATCGTATACAAAAGATATAGGAGATCTTTCGTTTGCATACCCAATTGAACTTCTATACGTAGCGTTTTCACTACCACCTGAAACAGAAAGGTCATGTCGTTGAGAAAGGGTAGAACCATAAATGGCATCGAACTGGTTTATGTCTTCAAATCTATGGTCTTTACCGAGCCAGAAATAAGAATCAGGGGCCATCGGTAATGTGCCATCTCCGATTGAAACTAACTCTTCTCTAGTAAAAAAGCGATAGTTAGATGCGGCTTGCTGTGTTACACCATCTGTATCTACATAACTGATTCCATCATTGTCTCCAGCTTGCAGCCATAGCTGGGCCCATTCTTGTAGGTTGGCAGTAGGAAAATCATGAGGAATGTTCATTTGTGTTTCCCCCTTATAATTTACTTTTATCTTACCTTGTTTACCCTTTTTAGTGGTCACTAAAATAACACCACCTGCAGCTTTGGTACCGTATATTGCGGCAGCACCATCTTTTAAGACTGAATAAGATTCGATATCATTTGCATTTAAGGTAGCAAGTTGCCATTCTGGTATTTCAAGACCGTCCAATAAGATGAGTGGACCTATATTATTAACCGAAATGTCGCCACGAATTTTTATGTTGGTACCTTCATTACCTGGCCGAGAAGAGGTACGGGTCACAACAACGCCAGGTACTTCACCTTGTAAGGCCAGTGCAGCATTTGAGGTTCCTTTACCTTTCATAATATCTTCACCTTTTACTTGTGTTACAGAACCGGTAAGGGTGGCTTTTTTCTGCGTTCCGAATCCGACGACAATAACTTCATCTAGAGCAGCAACATCAGTAACTAGTGAAACATTGATTGTAGTATTGTTACCAACGGTAATTTCTTGAGAAGCAAACCCAATGGAAGAGAATACGAGTATACTATTGGTAGAAGGAACGTTGATAGAGTAATTCCCGTCAAAATCAGCTGTGGTACCGGTGTTGGTTCCTTTTACGATTACGTTGGCCCCGGGGATTGGTAGGCCGTCTTCTGCACCTATTACAGTACCGCTTATGGTCATGTCTTGAACATCTGTAATGTCCGGAATACTACTACTGCCTGTAGCGGCATATAGTTTAGTACATGTGCCGCTAATAAGAAATGTTAAGATTCCTAAAAGACCGGCCACATACTTCAAGTTGGATCGATAGTTTTTTTCAGTGGTCATAAAAGTGTTATTTAATAGTTTTTGTTGAATTAATTTTCCGATTCATATGAGCTACACACGAGCCGATTAAATTGTTAAGCCAATGTTAAAGAGAATAGAGGCCAGAACCGATAAATTATTATTCAATGACTGTAAACTATTGTTCATTATCAGTTTCAATGGCTTTAAATTAAAATATTGATAAAAATTTCAGTTTATAAAACTGAAATAATGATAGAAAAACCATGCATAGAATAGTTAGGTTTTTAACTAAATATAGCTTGTTTCATTGACAGGAATTTTCAACTTAGAACTATGAAAAAGGTTATGCTCACTTGGGTTGTGCTTTCGCAGCTACTATATTCATTGGTTTTTTGTAGAAAATGTAGGTGATTTGATTTGACTATGGACCAAGAAATTCCATAGGGTATTGTTGCTGACGGAAAAAATCCGTTTAAATTGTAAGAGGTTCAATATCCTTTTAAGATGGCAAAAAGAGAATCGTATCAAAAACACTTAAAATATATGGGTGTGCACATTTTGGGTATGATTTTCGTCCAAAAAAACTGTAAAAGGCCACTATTTTATAGCTTATGCATCATAATTTATGAGTCCTTATTTCCATTCTAGGTAAAATTGTACAGAGAGAAAACCAAGGTGTAAACTACTTCTTAAAAATTCGAAATTTTAGTCTTAGAAGTACTGACCCTTCCGTTTTTCAGCAATCAATAAACCATACTTTAATGAACCTTATTAAGGTTCTAAAATTACTTCAGATGAGAATAAGGCTATCATTAATTTTATTTGTTTCGTTTATACTGTTTTCATGCGCCTCCAAAAAGAAGGAAATTGCTCAATTCTCTCCGGAGAAAGTACTTGACCAGAGTGTAGAGAAAATTAAGGAAGCACAATCTTCAATACAAAACGTAAGTGATTTTCCACGAAATATACCCGAAGGTCAGACCAATTGGGAAATGGTGGGCGCCCGTGATTGGTGTAGTGGTTTTTGGCCTGGTATATTATGGTATGCCTATGAGCACTCTAACGATGCAGGCTTAAAAAGTAATGCTATGAAATCTACCGAAGCGTTAGAAAAGATAGCTTACAGCCCTGCAGAAAACCATGATATTGGATTCATGCTATATTGTAGTTATGGTAACGGATATCGCCTTACCAAAAAAGAAGAATACAAAAAAGTGTTATTGGCTGCTGCGGATACCTTGGCTACTTTATACAACCCAAATGTGGGTAGTATCCTGTCATGGCCTATAAAAAAAGATGAATATGACCACAATACTATTGTGGATAATATGATGAATTTAGAATTGCTTTTTTGGGCAGCGAAGAACGGGGGTAGTAAACATTTGTATGAGTTATCGGAAAGTCACGCTAAAGTAACTATGGATAATTTGGTACGTGATGATGCTTCTATGTTCCACTTAGGTTCTTTTAATGGTGAATCCGGCGAATTTTTGAAAGGTGTTACCCATCAAGGATATGCAGATGATTCTATGTGGGCAAGAGGACAGACATGGGGAATTTACGGTTTTGCCATTGCCTATAGAGAAACGGGAAACAAGGACTTTTTGAACACTTCTATTAAACTTACGGACCATTTTTTAGAGCGTTTGCCAGAAGATGGTATTCCTTATTGGGATTTTGACGACCCAAAAATCCCCAATGCGCCTAAAGATGCATCTGCGGCCGCAATAGCAGCTAGTGGCATGTTAGAACTTGCAGGATTGGTTGAGGATTTGGAACAGAAACAAAAATATACTGAGGCAGCCAAGATTTTGATAGAAAAATTGTCTAACGCTCCTTATTATAGCGGAGATGCCAACCAAGCTCTTCTTTTACATTCTACAGGACATCATCCTAGAAATTCTGAAATAGATGTCCCTATTGTTTATGCCGATTATTACTATATGGAGGCGCTGTTGCGTTTAAAAAAGTTAGAAGCATCGGAATAAATAGATATTGCAGTCAAGATTATTAAATTTATCAAGAACTGTGAATCAACAAATATATTTCAGATGAATAATTTAAAAATTAAAGTAGGATCAATTTTAATGCTGGTGGTCATGACCACGGCCCAAGCTCAAAAAGAAACGGCTGCTGTGTCGTCCTTGCCTAGTGAATTGATTTATAAGGTGGTAGATGGTGATACCTTAAAAATGGAATTCATATATCCCCAAAACATAAAACGCAAGAAAACTTACCCTGCTATTGTTTTCTTTTTTGGAGGCGGATGGAACGGAGGCACGACCAAACAGTTTGAAAATCAAGCCAAATACTTCGCATCAAGAGGTATGATCGGTATTTTGGTGGATTACAGAGTGAAATCCAGACATAAGACTACACCTTTTGAAGCAGTGAGCGATGCAAAATCCGCTATGCGATTTGTAAGAAGTAATGCTGATAGATTTCAGATAGACGATGATAGGATTGTAGCTTCAGGAGGATCTGCAGGAGGACATTTAGCCGCTGCCACCGCCACTTTAACCGGACTGGATGAGACCAGTGATGATATGAATATAAGTTCAGTTCCAAATGCATTGGTATTATTTAACCCTGTCATAGATAATAGTAAAGAGGGGTACGGTTATGATAGAATAGGGGAGCGTTACGTTGAATTCTCACCAATGCATAACATAAAAAAAGGAACACCGCCAACTATAATTTTTCTAGGAAGAAAAGACGCATTGATACCTACAGCCACGGTAGAAAAGTATAAAGCAAAAATGGAAGAGGTAGGAAGCAGATGTGATCTTTTTTTATACAAGGATCAAACCCATGGTTTTTTTAATAAGGATAGAAGTAACGGTGAATTTTATAGAAAAACCACACATGAGGCAGATGTGTTTTTAGAATCGTTAGGGTATATAAAGGGGAAGCCAACAATCTAAATAATATCAATAAGTATCTTGTTACGTAGTATGAAGTTTAAGTGGATATTTTTTTTGAGTTATATATTTCATCAAAAGCAAAGTCTGTTATCATTACTTTTTTTGATGCAGGCCTTCATTGGTTTAAGCCAAACCATTCAACATCCCAGAATTTATATTACGAATCAAGAAAAAGAGAATTTTGAGAATACATTAGCTACAGTAGAATGGAAAAAAGAACTAGTCGATAAGAAGAAACAGCGGCTTGAAAAGTATATAGAATATTGTAAAAAAGACCCAGAGTGGTTGGTCTCCAGACTTCAAATGAACTGGAAAACGAAGCATGATAAGGTGTTTTTACGGGAGGGTAATTTTTCGCATTCGGAAGGGGAAGCCCCAGTTCCCACGGTAAGATATTCAGGCACTAGAGATTGGGCTTCGGAGTATATGAGACCTTCAATAGAAGAGGTTGAACCGTATTTTGATGATCCACGCGGGCTCTATTTAAAACATAAAAAAACCGGAAAGATGGAATGGGTCCATCCTTCTGAATCGGGTTTTGCGATTGATAAAATCAATGAGCAAATTATGGCGTTGGTTGCCGATGCCGCATTTTTGTATTGGTTGACCGGTGAGAAGCAATATGCCGATTTTGCATCACCTGTATTCTTTACCTACATGGAAGGGATGTATCATAGAGATGCCCCTATAGATTTGGCAAATTCGAATCAGCAACATATTTCGGGGCTTGCCACTTTTGAGGTTATTCATGAAGGTATTGTGGTTTCATTGGTTGCCACTTATGATTTTTTGTACAATTATTTTAAAAGGAATAGGCAAAATTTAGATACTTCTGTGGCTGTATTTCAAAAGTGGGGAGATCAAATTATAAAAAAAGGAATACCGGATAATAACTGGAACTTGTTTCAAGCTCGCTTTCTTACGTACATAGGATTAGTACTTGAAAAAAATGACAATTACAAGAATGGAAAGGGGCAAGAATACTTCTTGGATCACACTTTTAATATTTCAACCGATAGACAGATAGCCATAAAAGAAAGTTTGTTGGTCTATGATCAAGAGAATGCCATGTGGCCCGAATGTGCTTCGTATTCGGTGCATGTAATCACAACATTTTTAAAGATTTTTACCTTATTGGATCATGCAACAAATGCAAATGAATTCAATAATTACCCTATGGTAGAAAGAGCGGCGTTAGCTTCTTTTCAATATCTGTTCCCAAGTGGTTATATGGTTGGTTTTGGCGATTCACATCATAAAAACCTTCCTCCGGAGAATTTTGAACTCCTAATAGCCAACTATAGAAAGTACGGTCAAGAGAAAAAGGAAAAATTGATATCCGGACTTCTATCTGCCATGGTTTCAGAAGGGCTGTATGACCGAAAGGCAAATGGCTTTTTTGAATTGTTTTTCTATGTAGATGATTTAAAACATAACCCTTCGGAAGAGTTGAATACCAGTGATTTGGTGTCACCAACATTTTATGCTCCTAATGTGAGCATGGTAAATCAAAGAATGGGCGATGGGAAAAATGCGGTGATGGCCTCAACAGTAGGTTCTTATGGAAATCACGCACATGCCAATGGAATCTCACTAGAACTTTACGCGAATAATTATGCCATAGGGCCCGATATGGGTCGCGGACCTAGTTATTGGCATAAAGACCACCGCGATTTTTATTCCCGATTTCCCGCACATAATACGGTGGTTGTTGATGGTAAATCTGATTATGCGGCCATGCGAACTTATTTTCCATTTACGTTAGACCACGTATATCCCAAATCAGGAGAAGAAACCACGTTCGATAAAGTTACCTTTTCAAAAGTATCTTTTGTAGAGCCTAAGACGGTTTCCGACCAGCAGCGTTTTACAGCTTTGATAAAATCAACATCTTCAAAACCTTATATACTAGATGTATTTTGGTCTAAAAAACAAAAAGAAGGGAAACAAAAACATGAATACATTTACCATAATTTGGGGCAATCGCTGGAGATTTTTGATGCCGACCATGAACTTTTAAAAATGGTGCCAACGGATGATTTATCTTCTAAAAAAGGAGATTTAAACGGGTATAACTATTTCTTCGATAAAAGAAAAACCGTCAATTCTGGTGATATAAAGGCCCTGTTTACCTTAAAAAGCGACAACCATCCGGATAACTTTATGAAGTTATGGGTGAAAGGAAGTCACAATCAAACCTTGTATAATGTCAATTCTCCCAAATCCAATGCGCTTAGTGAAGGCACTGCTCCAAAGAAAGTTTTGGAAAAACCCATACCAACATTAATTCTAAAGAGAGAAGAAGCAGCTTGGCAGAATCCCTTCGCTTTGGTATTTAATCCATACCTAGAAGGAGAGGAAAACCCTATTTCCAACGTGTCCTTTTCTACGTTGAAAAACTATCCGAATACACAGATTATTAAGGTTTTGTCCCACGACGAAAAAAGGGAAGACCATATCGTATTAAATAGTTCGGACAATGATGTTGCTCTAGACGAAGCGTATTATCAAAAAGGATTGTTATCTATCATTCGTCAATCCAGGTTAAAAAAAGAAATCCAATTTATGTTTCTTGCCGGAATGACAAAATTTGAATCTCATGGTTGGGATATTGTTTCTTCTGGTAAACCTTTTTCTTTTAGCCTAGAGAATATTGAAAACGGCTATATCATTAGTAATGATAATCCTATAACAATAAATATGCCTATATCCAACGGAGCTAAAATGCCTGAAATGCAATTGTATGAAAATGGGAAATTGGTATCGAGTAGAAGGGCCACGGTGAATAGAAATGACCCAGGTCAAGTGGTGTTTAAGCTAACGAAAGGGTATAAGAAAATTGAAATAATTTATTAAGTGATGGGGAAAAGGCAGGTAATAAAATTTGTGGTGGCACTTGGTTTTATAGTGTTGATTTTTTCATGCGCCACAACAGAAAAAATAATAGAAATTTCGGTTTCTAAAAATGGGAGTGAAGCCAAGCCGGGTGAACTTCAGTTTGTAACTTTTAAAGAAGCAATAGACCAAGCAGTGAATCTTAGGAAAAAGACTTCGGATGCAGAGGTGGTTATAACTGTGGCACCAGGTATTTATCACCTTCAAGAAGCAATTAAAATACCGGCATCATTAAGTGACCTGACAATTAAAGGTTCTGATGCTGAAGAGGTAATTATAACAGGAGGAAAAGAGCTTCAGTTAAAGTGGCAAAAGTATGATGAAAATATATTTGTTGCTGAGGTTAACGATGATTTAAAATTCGATCAGTTTCTAGTTAATCAAGAACCTCAGGTTTTGGCACGTTATCCCAATTATAATGAGGAAGCTAGATATTGGCAAGGCTATGCAGAAGATGCTGTTTCCAAAGAGCGGTTGGCTTCTTGGGAGCATCCTAAAGGAGCCTATTTTCATGCGTTGCATAGTGGCAGATGGGGCGGATTTCATTATGAGATTTCCGGTGTGGATGACAATGGAAGCCCTGTTTTAAAGGGTGGACAACAGAACAATAGAGCTTCAAAACCTCATAAGGAGTTTAGAATGGTAGAGAATGTTTTTGAGGAGTTGGATAGTGCTGGAGAGTGGTTTTTTGATGCTAAAAAGAAGAAATTATTTTATTGGCCAACTTCGGATATAGAATTAAGTACTGCAACTTTTGAGGTATCGGTTCTAGACGATTTGGTCAAGGTGGTAGGAACGTTAGAAGAACCCGTGACTAATGTGCGCATTAGTGGAATAACCTTTAAGAATACCCAGCGCACGTTTATGAAGGATTATGAACCGCTCTTACGTAGTGACTGGATGATCTATAGAGGTGCATCTCTTTTCTTTGAAAACACGGAGAATTGCACTGTTGAAAATAGCGTTTTTACCAATTTGGGAGGGAATGTAATTATGGCAAGTAAGTACAATAAAGGCCTGACTGTAAGTGGTAATCATATCTACAATTGTGGTGCTAGTGCCATATCCTTTATAGGAGACCCTTCAGCTGTACGATCGCCTTCTTTTAATTATTCTGAGTTTGTGGCCATGGCAGAAATGGATACTGTACCCGGACCTAAAAATGAATTTTACCCTCGTGAATGCTTAGTTGAAAATAACCTCATTCATAGAATAGGTCGACTAGAAAAGCAAACCGCTGGTGTTCAGATAGCCATGGCAATGAACATTACCGTTCGGCACAACAGTATTTATGATGTACCTAGGGCAGGAATAAATATAGGAGATGGAACTTGGGGTGGTCACATTTTAGAATATAATGACGTTTTCAATACCGTTTTGGAAACCAGTGATCATGGTTCGTTTAATTCATGGGGGAGGGACCGTTTTTGGCTTCCGAATCGTAAGGAAATGGATAGTCTAACAACAGCAAGACCGGATATGTGGAAATGGGATGCTGTGCATACCACTATAATCCGAAATAACCGGTTCAGGTGTGACCACGGTTGGGATATTGACTTGGACGATGGATCCTCAAATTACCATATTTACAACAATTTATTATTGAATAACGGACTGAAGTTAAGGGAAGGATTTCATAGGGTTGCCAAAAATAATATAATGGTTAATAATTCACTCCACCCGCATGTTTGGTTCGTCAATAGCGAAGACGTTTTTAAGCATAATATTGTAGGCGGTGCATACCAAGATGTACGTTTGGAGGGTTGGGGCAAAGAACTTGACTATAACCTTTTCCCTAACGAAGTGACGATGCTTAAATCTCAGATATACAATAGAGATCTGCATAGCGCTTATGGAGACCCAATGTTCAAAAAACCTGAGAATCTAGATTTCTCTGTTTTGCCGGAATCTCCTGCACTAAAAATCGGATTTGAGAATTTTCCTATGGATAAATTTGGTGTGCAGAAACCGAATCTAAAGGAAATAGCCAAAACTCCTGAAGTACCTAAGTTAGAAAAACCGCAAGGTGTAGGCAATGATTCTTCTCCTGTTGTTCAGTGGTTGCGAAATGGCCTAAAAAGTGTTGATTCACAGGAAGAGCAATCTGCTTACGGTCTTAAAACTGCCGAAGGTGTTATCGTGCTGAATGTTTGGAACCAAAGCCCTGCTGTTAAGGATAATGGACTAAAACAAGGGGATGTGATTCTAAGTGCAAATGGAAAAAAAGTAAAGGAGGTTAAGGATTTTTTCAAACTTACCTCTGAATATTCAGCGGAAGAGACGCTTGATTTAGTGATTATGAGAGATCAAGAAGAACAGAAAATAACTATTAGAACCAAATAAATTAAAATCAAGGAAAATGAAGATAATAATGAAATCAACTTTATTGGCATTTGCAATAATGCTTACTATGGGAAATGGTTTTTCTCAGGAAAAGAAAGTAAAAAAGCTTTCTGATGATGAGCGAATGGAGTGGTGGCGAGATGCCAAGTTCGGTATGTTTATTCACTGGGGAGCCTACTCTATAATTGGTGGAGAAAGAGGAGAAAAAATTGCAGGCGGTGGTGCTGAATGGGCAATGGATAAGTTGGATTATACTATTGAAGAGTATGAAAAGTTTCCGGCAATGTTCAATCCTGAGTTGTTCAATGCAGATGATTGGGTGAAAATGGCGAAAGATGCCGGTATGAAATATATCGTTATCACCTCTAAACACCATGACGGTTTCGGTTTATGGGACTCTAAGGTATCGAATTATGATATTATGGATGCATCACCCTTTAAACGCGATATTATTAAGGAATTGGCAGAAGCCTCAAGAAAGCAGGGAATTAAGTTTGGAGTGTATCACTCCATCGTAGATTGGCACCATCCACAGGCGCAGGGAAATCTTTACCCTAATTACAATGCAGGTCAAAAAGACCAGACCGTTGTGAATCCTGAGTTTCCGCAGTATTATAAAAACTATCTCAAACCACAAGTGAAAGAATTGCTGACCAATTACGGAGATATTGATGTGGTTTGGTTCGATGGGGATTGGATTGCCGATTATACCACAGAAATGGGTAAGGAAATGTACGGTTTTATACGAGATATGCAGCCGAATACCATTATAAACAACAGGGTTGATAAAGGTAGAAAAGGCATGGAAGGCATGGATATGGAAGGGAATTTCGCAGGAGATTTTGGTACTCCAGAGCAAGAAATACCTGCAACGGGTATAGATGAAGATTGGGAAGCTTGTATGACCATGAACGGTACTTGGGGCTATAAGCCAGACGATACCAAATGGAAAAGTAGTGAAGATTTAATTCAAAAATTGGTCGATATCGTATCAAAAGGAGGAAACTTCTTGTTGAATATTGGTCCTGATGGTTATGGTAGATTTCCATCTCAAAGTATTAGACGATTAAAGGCTTTGGGCGATTGGACAGATGCAAACGGTGAAGCAGTTTATGGAGCAAAAGCTAGTCCGTTCGATATGCCAGAGTGGGGAAGATATACCTCAAAAGATGGAGTTATTTACGCACACATTTTCAATTGGCCAGAAGATGGCAAGTTGAAATTGAACAAAGCTATTAAGCTGAAGAAAGCTTCGTTTTTATCAAATACTGAAGCTAATATCAGTTTAGATAAAACATCGGAAGGTGTCATATTACAATTACCGGAAACTTCAAAAGAAGAATTTGTTACAGTTGTAAAATTGAGCCTATAAAAAACAGTTTTTCAATGTGTTATAAATTGAAGGTTTTTAATGGTTTAAGTAGCTTTTAAATCAAATAACGCTAATTAGTATATAAAGCATCATAGTTTATAAAGAATGAACTATGATTTAATAGAATTTTCAGTTTAAAAAGTAACATTGCTATCAGCTTAACAAAGTGAGGCAATGTTATTTTTTTGCCTTCACATTTCAGTATTATTTGAAATTTGATTATGATAAAATCATTCCATAAAATAAGACATACCATTCTTCCGGCTTTACTGTTAGTAATGGTATTCTCTTGTACAAGTCAAAATAGTGAGAAGCCTTTAGGTTTAGATATGAATGTGTATTTAAGCCTTGCCGATAAGGATACTATTTACCCTACTGACAAGCAATTGGCAATACTTAAAGAAGTTATGCCAAAAGAAGCATTTCAGCCAGCCCCAAAAATATCGAACAGGGCGTATTGGAGGGGTATTTCGGAAACTACCTCGGGTAAAGAATATTTGGCAAAGGCATTAGAGCGTTTAGATAGAAAACCCGAGGTACCCATTACCGACAGTATTTATCGTCTTGCCAATAAAGATGGTAACAGAGGAATTTACAAACCAAGATACTACCGAACCATGGACCGTTTAGAACGTTTTATTCTTGCGGAGTGTATCGAGAATAATGGGCGTTTTTTACCACAGATAGAAACGTATAGTAAAGCGATAATGAGCATGAAATCATGGTTGCACCCCAATCATGATGACGCGAATAATGGCGTTCTGGAAGGAAGAAGAATTTCCATTGATTTGGGCGCTCGAAAATTTGGCGGAGTTCTTGCATTGGCAGAAAACCTGTTGGAAGATAAATTACCAAAGTCGTTACGAGACGACATTCATGTACAGCTACAAAAGCGTATTACCGATTCGTATTTAAAAAGTACAAAGTATTTGGACGAAAATAATAAGTGGATTAAGAGTACCAGTAATTGGAATTCGGTTTGTACAAGTGGCACGGTATTGACTACGATTACCAGTTCAGAAAGTTATGAAAAGCGTTTGGCGACAGTAGGTTCGGCGCTGAATAGCATGACGTATTATTTAAGCGGATTTGGCGATGACGGGTATTGTTCGGAAGGTTTGGGATATTGGGGCTACGGCTTTGGTCATTATTTGTATTTAGCTCAAATACTATATGATTATACAGATGGTAGAATCGATTTGTTTACATTCAATAATGCCGAAAAAATGAAAAACGTAGGCAACTTTCCTGAAGGTTTTGAAATTCAGAAAATGGTCTGTTCTCCCTTTTCAGATGGGGTTTCCTCCATCTCCAGAAAGGGTAGCAATTTTGCCGATGTATTATCAGCTGAATATTACGGAGCTATTACCCCGACGGAAATTAGAATGGAAGAAGCAGCAGAGCAATTAATTGCTTGGCAAAACCCAGAAATGTTTCAAGTTGCGGATACATCAAATACCTCGCAGTTACCTGATCATACTTATTTTAATGATTTCGGAATGGTCATTTCAAGGGGAAAGCAAAAAGTGCCCTTTTCAATAGCGGTAAAAGCGGGTCACAACGCAGAAAATCATAATCACAGTGATGTTGGTACCTATTCTTTGGTTTTAAACGATGAAATTATTGCTGGAGATATAGGAGCTCCATCGTATCGAGCAGGATCATTTTCGCCAGATAATAAAGCCAGAAGTTCTTGGGGACATCCTGTGCCAAGGATCAATAACACTTTACAGTCTAACGGAATAGAATTTAAAGGAATCATAACAAGCACCAACTTCAAGGATAAAATGGATGAAGTGGTTATGGATATTTTGCCTGCTTATGAGTTGCCCATGTTGCAAACCCTAGAAAGGACCGTAACAAATGATAAGTCCGGAAAAGGAACCATAACCATAGAAGACCATTTTATAGCCACAGAACCCGTTAGTTTTGGTTCTGCACTAATGACTTTAAATGCGTATGAAATTATTGATGAAAATACGGTCATTCTAAAAACGGAATATCAGAAAGTAAAAGCCGAAATTAGGAGCCAGGGTTTTTTATTTAGAATTAAAGATGAACTAGTTCCTGTAAAGCATTTGAGAGAAGGCGGTCCTGCGTACAAAATAGGAATTGAAGCTAAGAATCTTACGGAAGAAGGGATTTTAAGAATTATATATACACCTTTATAGAACGGCTATTTTAATAACAACAACACTTATGACAATTGAAACTAACATCAGAAAATATCTAACAGGTATTCTTTGTGCAATAGGTTCTTTCCTAATGGCTCAGGAAAGTAATAAAATCCCACTACCCACTAATTTAGAACAAGGCTACCCAAGACTGTACATTACCAATTCAGAAAAGAAAGACCTACAAAAAACCATCAAAAAAGAAGCATGGGCAAAAGATGTTTTGTCAGGGTTACATGAAAAGGTAGATGAGCACGTAGAACGTCATGTTTCTGATCCGGAATGGATGGTGTCTCGTTTACAGATGTATTGGAAAACAAAGTCTACCAACGTATATGTCAACGGAGTAGATTATTCACATGCAGACGGTGAAGCTCCTGTGCCAACCGTTAGATTTACAGGTTCTAGAAATTCTGCCACTGCATATGGCAAGCCAAAACTAGAAGATATACAACCGTATATGGATGATCCCAGAGGTTTGTATTTACCGAATAAAACCAAAGAAGGACATCCATTTGAATGGGCAGAACAGTCAGAAACCGGTAATATCATTGTTTCTATAAACGAAGATATCATTGGTTTGGCAAGAGATGCCGCTTTTTTGTATTGGTTAGAAAAAGATGAGCGTTTTGCCAAGTTTTCCTATGATATTTTCCATACGTATATGGAGGGCATGTCTTACCGTAGCGAGCCTATAGATCTGTTGAACGGTCACATACAAACCCTTGTTGGTTTTACGCATTTTCAAGTAATACACGAACGGGCTTTGCGCGAAGTTTCCATTTTGTATGATTTTTTACACGGATATATTGAAGTCAACCATCCAGAACATATAGCAATGTATGATAAGACCATTAAAAGATGGACAGACCAGGTCATTAAAAACGGCGTGCCGCAGAACAATTGGAACCTTCACCAAGCAAACATCATTTTAAAAGCTGCAATGGTACTGCAAGACAACGAAAATTATGAGGATAAAAAAGGACGTGAATATTACATTGATTATATATTGAATGTTACTTCGGCAAGACAATGGTCGTTATCAAAATTTATAGATTATGGCTATGACGAAAGCAATGGAGTGTGGAACGAATGCCCTAGTTATTCTTTAGGAGTAACCAGCAGTCTTACCCATTTCATAAGGGATTTTGACAATACTTTTGACCATAATATTCTGCCTTACACTCCGGTGATGGGCAAAGCGGTAAAAATGATGCCGCAATATTTATTCCCCAACAATCAGATTGTGGCATTTGGAGATTCGTACTACGGACCCATAAGTACCGAAGCAATTGGGGATATGATTAGAATTGCCCAAAAAAATGGCGATGATGCGCTAGAAGAAGATTTTACGGGTATGTATCGTTTGTTCGTAAAAGATACGGATGCATCAGGTAAAAATAGAGGCAGAAGAAATAAGGGTATATCTTCCTTTTTTGCCACAAAACCTTTGGTACTGAATCCGAAGTACAAGCAGCACGATATAAAAGATTACATCACCCAGACATTTAATGCACCAAATGTAAGTTGGCATGTACAACGAATGGGAAGCGGAAAAGACGGAATGATGGTTTCTTTAAACGGCTCTTTAGGTAACCATATGCATGCCAATGGTATTAATATGGAATTGTATGGTAAAGGCTTTGTACAAGGTGCCGATCCAGGCAAAGGAGCAGGCTACTTAGAGCCAATTTATTTGGAATATTACTCCCAATTTCCGGCACATAATACGGTTATGGTAGATGGGGCTTCCTCATATACCGAAATGTTGAGCTACCACGCTTTTGACCTTTTGGGCGAATATCCAAAATCAGAAGAAAAAGAAGGCTTCTATGAACATATCACGTATTCAGATGTATATTTTTTAGAACCTGAAACCCAGAGTGATCAAAGTAGATTGGTGAGTATTGTTAAAACAGGTGAAACTTCCGGATACTATATTGACATTTTTCGCTCAAGAAAACAACGTAAAGGCGATAAATTTCATGATTACTACTACCACAATTTAGGTCAGACCATGAGTGTGATGGATGCCGATGGAAATCCACTAACATTAACACCTAGTGAAGAAATGGCGTTCGCCGGCGGACACCTTTATGCATTGGATTATATGTGGGATAAAAAATCGGTAAAATTAGATAATGATTACCAAGCCCAATGGAAAATAGACATGCCCGAAGGCGAGGAAGATGTTTTCATGAACCTATGGATGAAAGGCACCGAGGGTCGTGAAGTATTTTCCATAAAATCGCCTCCAAATAAAGCATTCAGGGGCAATCATGGTATTCCCTACAAGGTTGATAAAGAACCATATTTAACCTTTGCGGCACGTCAACATGGCGAAGCTTGGGAGCATCCGTTTGTATCGGTATATGAACCCTTTACTTCATCCGAAGGAAAAAGCATTAGCAGTATAAACGGTTTTGAAGATCAAAATAATAGTAAAGGATTTGTAGGCTTGAGCATTACACATAAATCGGGTAGGGAAGATATGGTATTCTCTACAGTCGATAACCAAACAGCAAGCTATGAGGAAACAAGTACGAATGCCACATATGCTTTAATTAGCAAAGAGAATAACGAAAATTTAGTCATGTTTATGGGCAATGGCACACAATTGACAACAAAAGATGTAACGATTTCCGCTGCGGAAAAAGGCAATGTAGTGTTAGAGCGTAAAGATGGAAAATGGTATGTGCACAATGAAGTTCCAGTTAAGATAACCATCGATGGTGTTGCCAATGACTACCCAGTAGGTGAGTATCGATTTATAAAATAATAATAATAGATATGTGACTAGCATAAATAGTACAGATGCTTATGAAAAGTACACGATACTTTATTTTTTGCCTAGGATTACTGGTGCTATCTAGTAGTTACGGTCAAAAAGAAGTAAAACCGCCCAATATTATTTTCTTGATGACGGATGATCAAAAATGGGATAATATGGGGTGTTATGGCAAGCCCGAATTTAATACTCCCAATATTGATAAGTTGGCAAGTTCTGCTGTAGTTTTTGATAGAGCGTACCAAGCCGTTGCAATTTGTATGCCCAGTAGGGTGACCATGATAACAGGTCGTTTTAACTCCAACCACAAGGTAGGTTTTGTTGCTCCTACCGACTATACTTTATCTCAAAGGGATTTTAATAACGGGTATCCTGCCATTCTAAAAAAAGCAGGATATCGTAACGGATTTATAGGGAAAGTTGGTTTTACGGTGACTAAAGAAGCACAGAGACCAAGTATGCCTAAAGAACATTTTTATCAACAGAATATGGCTGCTGTATTCGATTTTTTTGCCGGTAGTCAAGAACATGATAGAAATGGGGTGGTCATGTGGCCAGAAGATGATAAGGGTTTACAGGAAATATATAAAAAAGGAAGGGTCAATTCTGGGAGAACACTAAGAACAGGTGAGGCAATGTTACGCTTTATAGATACCCAGCCCAAAAATCAGCCCTTTTGTTTATCGGTCAGTTTTTATGCGGTAAAACATGATAGGGATAAAGATATGTACATGCCGCATCATGATTTATTTAAGGATAAAGAATTGTCGGTACCAGAAAATTGGGTTGAGGGGGAGAATGATAAATTGCCAACAGTTGTGAAGGAAAATGCACGCGGAGTTCGTTTACACAAACAAAGGTCGTCCACTCCAGAATTACAGCAAAAGTTGGTGCGTCGCTTTGCAACGCAAGGGTATAGTGTAGATGATCAAGTTGGTCTATTGGTGGCAAAATTAAAGGATAAGGGACTGTTAGATAATACAATTATCATTTATACCAGTGATAACGGTCGTTTTCAAGGCACTCATGGTCTTTTTGATAAATGTTTGCTTTATGAAGAATCGGTGAAAGCACCATTAATTGTGTATGATGGTAGAGTACCGGAATCTGAACGTGGATTTAGGGAAAATGCCCTTATTTCATCAGTAGATATTGCACCCACTATTTTATCTCTGGCAGGTATAACCGCTCCGAAAAGTATGCAGGGCAAGGACTTTAGTAACTTGTTGAATAAGACTCAAGATATGTCTCAATGGAGAAACGCCATATTTATGGAAGACCTCTTTATTGAGGAAATGTTTCACCAACGTTACAAAGAAAATGTTGATGAAATTAACCAAGAATTGATAAACGCCAACAGGTCTTACCGCAGTCGTGGAATAAGAACAGATCGTTATAAGTATTTTGTTTACTACGAACACAACCCTAAAATTGAGGAATTGTACGATGTAGAGAATGACCCTCTTGAGCAAAATAATCTGGCAAATAATAAGGAGTATGTTGATGTGTTAAAGCGCTTAAGAAAACAAACGGAAGAAATGTATTTAGAGGCACTGCGCTAGCTAGAACTATGAAAGCAACATTTTCTATGACAATTAATTTATAAGAAATGATAAAGAAATATTCGGAAATTCTATTCATACTGCTTTTAGTGGCTATGGGTAATGGTCATGCACAACAGGAAAACCCTTTAAAATTATGGTATACGGCACCAGCGGCAGATTGGAACGAAGCTTTGCCAATTGGCAACGGTCGTTTGGGAGCGATGGTTTTCGGTAATCCAACAAGTGAAAATATACAGTTGAACGAAAGTACACTTTGGGCAGGTGGTTCGCACAGAAACGAAAATCCAAAGGCAAAAGAATCATTATCCGATATACGAGAATTGATTTTTGAAGAAAAATATGATGAAGCCCATAACTTAGCTAATCGAGATTTTATTTCAAAAACCTCTCATGGAATGCCCTATGAAACGGTTGGAAATTTGAGATTGAATTTTAAAGATCAAGAAAATTACACCAATTACTATAGAGAACTGGATATTGAAAATGCAGTGAATACCACCACGTACACGGTAGAAGGAGTGGAATATAAACGGGAGGTTTTCTCCTCTTTTACCGATGAGGTTATTGTAATGAGACTTACCGCAAATAAAGAAGCTCAAATTAGTTTTACGGCAACAATGGATCGACCCGCACCTGCCAAAGTTAGCTTGTATAATGAAGGTGATGCTATTTTGGTCATGACAGGTTTTGGTAGTGATAATAAGAACAAACGCTTACCGGAAAATGCAGACTCAATTAAAGGTGAAGTAGAATTTGATGCCAGAATAAAAATAGTTCCGGAAGGGGGAGCGCTAACGTCAACAGGAAAAGAATTAAAAGTAACAAAGGCAAATAGCGTGATGCTGTACATTTCAATAGCTACAAATTTTGTCGACTACGATGATGTAAGTGCAGATGCCCATAAAAGGGCGGCAGATTATATGGTTAAGGCAACATCTAAAACCTTTGATGAATTGGTAAGCCGAAATTCAGATTTTTACCAAAAGTATTTTAACCGGGTCTCATTGAATTTAGGCAGTTCAAATGCGGTAAAAAATCCCACCGATGTTAGAATAAAGGAATTTAGTACAGGTTTTGACCCATCGCTTGTTGCTTTGTATTTTCAATTTGGAAGATATTTATTGATCTCCTCATCGCAACCTGGTGGTCAGCCGGCAAACTTACAGGGCTTATGGAATAATCTATTAGTCCCGCCTTGGAAAAGTGCATATACCGTAAATATCAATACTGAAATGAATTACTGGCCTGCTGAGGTCACCAATTTATCGGAAATGCATGATCCATTAATTGAAATGGTAAAAGACCTTTCAATAACGGGTAAAGAAACCGCCAAGGTTATGTACGGTGCAGATGGGTGGGTAACCCATCATAATACCGATCTATGGAGAATTACAGGTCCCGTAGATGGTGCAACATGGGGAATGTGGCCCACTGGTGGCACATGGTTAAGCCAGCACTTATTCGATAAATTTGAATTTAATGGAGATTTAGATTATTTAAGTACGGTATATCCCGCCATGAAAGGTGCCGCGCTATTCTGTTTAAGCATCTTGACCCCCGAACCTGAAAATGGTTTTCTGGTAGTTTCGCCATCTATCTCTCCAGAACATGGTCCCATGAACCGTTCTAAAAATGTGTTCATTGCGGCAGGGACTACCATGGATAATCAGTTGGTGTTCGATATGTTGACAAAAACAATAAGAGCAGCAAAATTACTACGGGTAGATGATAAATTGGTAGTTGAAATGCAGTCCGCTTTGGCGAAGTTACCACCAATGAAGATTGGTCAATATCAGCAGCTTCAAGAATGGATGCAAGATTTAGATGACCCAACAGATGATCACCGTCATGTATCTCATTTGTACGGTTTGTATCCTTCCAATCAAATTTCACCATATAGAAATCCGGAATTATTTCAAGGAGCCAAGAACACGCTTATACAGCGGGGAGACCCTTCTACAGGCTGGTCAATGAACTGGAAAATTAATTTGTGGGCTAGAATGTTAGATGGCAACCACGCTTATAAATTAATGGGCGACCAGATAAAGTTGGTCGGTAGACCAGATTCGCCAAAAGGTGGTGGTACCTATGCCAATATGCTCGATGCTCACCCACCTTTTCAAATTGATGGCAATTTTGGGTTTACTTCGGGTGTTGCGGAAATGTTGGTGCAAAGTCACGACGGAGCAATCCATTTGTTACCTGCATTACCAGACGTATGGGAAGATGGTGAAGTATTAGGTTTACAAGCTCGAGGAGGATTCGAAATAACTTCCTTAGCATGGAAAGAAGGAAAAGTTGTAAAAGCAAAAATAAAGTCGAATTTAGGAGGGAATCTTAGAGTGCGTTCATACAGTAAACTAAAAAATCAGAATGCAAAGGAATTGGCTGCTGCTTCCGGAGAAAATCAAAATCAATTTTATCAAGTGCCAAAAATAAAAACGCCGGTCGTTTCCGATCCGACAAAATCAGAAAGGCTAGATTTAAAACCAACATTCTTATATGACATATCTACAAAAGTTGGGCAAGAAATCATCTTGCTTGCTAACTAGTAGTATAAAAGTCAAACTTACTTGTTTGCTTTAGTGCTCTTAAAACCCCATGTATTGGAATAATAGGTGATAATTTATAGAAGTTGAACAATAAGAGATACACGTTTTGTTCAATAAAGAATAAACTTGTTTAAATCAATAATCAACAACTTATAACTCGTTCTTACCTATGTGGAATTTCTTATCGAACACCTCAATTTTCAAGTCCATAGTTTGTGCATTTTTGCTGATGCAAATAGCATGCGCTCCAAATAATGAAAAAAATATAGATGCAGAAGTGGTCATTTATGGTGGCACATCTGCCGCCATTGCTACAGCGGTGCAATTGGCAAGAATGGATAAATCGGTCATTATTGTTTGTCCGGAAACCCATATTGGCGGACTCTCATCTAGCGGATTGGGATTCACCGATTTGGGAAATAAAGAGGTCATCGGTGGTATTTCAAAAGAGTTTTATCAAGAAGTATACAAGCACTACCAAAATGAAGAAGCTTGGAACTGGCAACCAAGGGAAGAGTATGGTAACGAGGGGCAAGGTACTACTGCTATAGATGATGAACTCAAGACCATGTGGACATTTGAGCCCCATGTTGCTGAACAAATCTTTGAGCAATTTATAAAGGAGCATAACATTACCATACATCGCGATAAATGGCTCGATAGGGAAAAAGGGGTAGAAGTAGAGAACGGCGTGATCAAATCTATCACCATGTTAGACGGGGAGAATTATAAAGCCAATATATTCGTTGATGCCACCTACGAAGGAGATTTAATGGCAGCTGCAGGTGTCAATTATCATGTAGGTAGGGAAGCTAATAGTGTATATGGTGAAGAATGGAACGGCGTACAAAAAGGCATTTATCACCATAGCCACAACTTTCAACAGCTGAATATTAGTCCGTATGTAATACCTGGCGATTCCACCAGCGGTGTGCTTCCAAGAATATCAACAGCGCCACCTGGTGAAAATGGTTCGGGTGATAAAGGTGTGCAGGCATATAACTATAGATTATGTACTACCAATGCAGAAGGTAACGTGGTACCTTTTGAGAAACCAGAAAATTATGACCCAGCACAATATGAGTTATTGAGAAGGGTGTTTGAAGGTGGTAGATATTCCATGTTCGGAGGAGGAAAGATTCCCAATAAAAAGCGCGATGTCAATAACGTAGGACCGTTCAGCTCAGATAATATTGGAATGAATTACGATTATCCCGAAGCATCTTATGAAAAGAGAAAAGAAATATTGCAAGAGCATATAGACTATCACAAAGGTTTGCTTTATTTCTGGGGTCATGATGAAAGTGTACCGGAGCGATTTAGAACCAGCATTAAAAAGTGGGGACTTGCCAAAGACGAGTTTGTGGATAACGGTCACTGGCCCTATCAAATTTACGTTCGCGAAGCTAGAAGAATGATTGGGGAATTTGTAATGACAGATAACGAGATCCTAGGTAAAAAGAAAGTGCAGAAACCAATAGGTATGGGTTCTTACGCCATGGATTCCCATAATGTTCAACGCTATATCACCAAAGAAGGTTATGTACAAAATGAAGGTGATCTAGGAATAGAACCAGACGCTCCATATCAAATACATTTAGGAACAATCTTACCAAAGCAAGATGAATGTAAAAATTTATTGGTTCCTGCGGCGGTCTCTAGTTCGCACATTGCATTTGGTTCTATAAGAATGGAGCCTGTGTTTATGATTTTGGGTCAAAGTGCAGGTACACTTGCCGCGATGGCCATAGATGCGGATAAAAATATTCATGATGTTGACTATACGGCTTTAAAGGAGCAGTTGCTTAAAGACGACCAAGTGTTAGAGTATAATAAACAACTAGTTGAAGCGTCTAAATGAGAATAACCAGAAATCATATCATTTTCATCGCATTGTTTTTTGCAACTTCATTATCAACCCATGCTCAAGTAATAAATGCCGGTGTGGGCGGTAACACTACTGTACAACTTTTAGAAAGATTACAAAATGATGTATTGGAAAAAAAACCAGATCTGGTAATAGTAATGGTCGGTACCAATGATATGCTGAATTCTAGAAAGTTGGTTTCATATCGGGCATATGAAGATAATTTAGAGCATATCGTAAAAAGCATAAAGCAAACGCATAGTAAAGTAATACTTATGACTTCACCTCCGGCAGATTCCGTGTATTTGTTTAAAAGGCATGATAAAAAGTTGTTCAATGAGGCACCCAACGTTAAATTAGATAGTGCAAGAAATAGTGTGTCTCGTGTAGCAAACAAAATGTCGGTGCATTATCTGGATCTATTTCAGATTTTTAAAGATATGGATTTGCCAAAACACAACATCGATTTATTTTTTAAGAATATAAGCAATAGTGGTGCCGCGGACGGAGTGCATCCTACGGCGTTGGGCTATCGGTTTATTGGTGAACTGGTATTCCACTATTTAAAGGAAAACCAGCTACTGGAAAAGTCTCAGAAAATCATTTGTCTAGGCGATTCTATAACCTATGGCAGTGGTATGCAAGGCAGGGGAACAGCTACGGGAGATACCTATCCCGCAATACTTCAAAATTTTATAAAAGAATACAACCGTGTAAATAGAACAACCAAGAACTGAAAAAACTAAACAATGAGAAATCACCGATTATTACTTATCTGCGTCACACTAATTGTAAATGTGGGTATCTCCAATGGACAAAATCAAAAGAAGTTTGAGAATGGTTTTATACAATTGTTCAATGGTGAAAATTTTGATGGTTGGCATCTAAAACTGAGGAATGGAGATAGTGCCAAGGCGAAAGAAGTATATACTATTGAAGATGGTATGGTGCATGTTTTTAAGTGCATGCCAGATAGTTTCGGCAACATCGTGTTGGAGTTTAAAGAAGGAGAACTTCTATTGCATAACGAAGTCCCTATCACTATAACCTAAGAACATTCGGAGAAGAAATTTAATGCTGATGCATTACGAAAAATTGAATTGTAATAAACTGACTTAAAATGAGAGACGAAATCTTAATACGAAACCATTCAAATAGAATCCGGATTACCATATTGTGCTTATTTACAGTTATCGCATGTGCTTACGGACAGCAGAATGATACGAGCTTCAAAGGAAAGTCGTATTTCCCTAAATTCAGTTGGGACACTACGCCTATGTACTATCATTTTGGAGATATTGACCGGGTATTGGAACCAGAAGAGATTCAATTTATATCAGATAGAACGGATTTTATCTGCATGGAGAAATCACATGCATACAACCAGCTTGGTGACCAGGTATTGGGTACAAAGCATGAAGTTGAGGCATTTCATAAAGTGAAGCCAGATGTTAAAGTGTTGTTCTACTACAATTCGTATGTGGTATGGCCTTTCTCCCAATTTAATAAAGAATTCACTCGGGAAGGCATTGTAAAAAACAAAGAATTGACCAAGTTTTTGGCCCGTGATCCCCAGACTGGAAAACTTTTGGAAAAGACAAACGGACCTGCATTTTCGTACTATTTTGATGCCTTAAACCCTGAATTTCGTGAATGGTGGGTGGCATCGGCCGTTGAGGGTGTTAAAATTTCAGGTTCTGACGGAATATTTGTCGACCGAATGAATGTAGATGAGAATTCTGATTATCATGTAGACGATTTAGCGGAATTAGCAAAAGCCAAAGGGAAAATGATGGCTGCCCTAAAAGAACAAATGGGACCTGATAAAATACTAGTAGGGAATAACGCGGCTCGAACCAAAGAGGTTTTTCCTCATTGTGATGCGTTTATGTTCGAGCATTATAATTCATCCGTGACCAATAAAGAAAATTTGCTTAAAGAATGGAGCGATATGGCCCGCATTGCGGAAGCTGGTAAAATATCAATCTATCGCTTTGGAGCCAAAGGAAAAGGTAAAAATGATATTACCAAAGGGGCTACAAAGACGGGTGGAATAGAGAAGAGGTCTCATGATCAGTTAGAATTTCACCACGCATGTTACCTCATAGGCGCTCAGCCATATTCTTATTTTCAATGGAATTGGGGTTGGAATCTAGCAGATGGTAATTTGGTTGATTACCCTACATTACAAAAACCGTTAGGAAAGCCCAAAGGAGCTTTTAAACGTGAAAAACCTGATGGTTGGGTATTTACACGAGAATTTCAACATGCAAGTGTTTGGGTGGATACGGAAGCAAAAACCGCAAAAATTACCTGGCATTAATGGGTTAAAGATGTCACGGATTTATTAGAGTCTTCTTTGTTGCTATACTCAATTTAAGCGCTATTGACCATGATAGTACAAGATGGTGTAGAACGTATAAAAGTTTAGTTTTATACCCAAACATTGCTCAAAGGATTTTTTGATATAGAAATACGTCCTTAGATTTTTATTGCCCTGATATCACCTTGATTTTAAGCAAAATGAATCATGAGTGATAGTATAGGGCATATAGTTTATATCCTATTTGTAGCGCTAGAATTACTTTGCAATTCAATAATAATTTGAAAATTTAGTTAGAATGACTATTCGTTTTGTTTCTTTTTTGATGTTAATAGTTTCATTTTTATCTGCCGAAGCACAGGCCGAAAAAAAATCGAAACAACCCAATATTGTTGTTTTTCTATGTGATGATTTGGGCTATGGAGATTTATCGGCATACGGACATCAAACCATAAAAACACCGAATATCGATAAGCTAGCGGAAACTGGTATAAAAATGACCGATTTCTATTCCGCGGCACCCGTTTGCTCTCCATCCCGAGTTGGCCTTCTTACTGGCCGTAGTCCCAATAGAGCGGGTATTTATGATTTTATCCCGGGTCCTAAACAGAGTGAAGATTTGCGTCATTTGGTCCATCTTCAGAAAGGGGAAGAAACTATTCCTGAACGTTTAAAAACGGTAGGATATGCTACAGCTTTGGTTGGGAAATGGCACTGTAGCTCACTTTTTAACAATCCGGCACAGCCACAACCCGATTATTTTGGATTCGATTATTGGTTCGCAACACACAATAATGCTTCACCTAGTCATGAGAACCCTAGAAACTTTGTTAGAAATGGCGAAAAAGCAGGTCTTATTGAAGGTTTTAGTTGTCAGATTGTGGTTGATGAGGCTATCGATTGGCTCGATAAAAAGGAGAATAATAATCCTTTCTATTTACAAGTAACTTTTCATGAACCTCATGAACCCATAGCTTCTCCAGAGGATTTGGTTCAGGAGTATTTACCATATTCTAATGGTCGTGCCGAAGCCGAGTTTTATGCCAATGTAGCCAATGTAGACAAGGCAGTGGGTAGGTTATTGGCATATTTAGAAGAAAACGGTACGGATAACACTTTGGTTATTTTTACTTCGGATAACGGACCGGAAACATTTTCGCGTTATTCTGGTGCAAAACGAACCTTTGGACAGACCGGAGGGTTAAAAGGAAGAAAATTATGGACGACCGAAGCTGGTTTTCGCGTTCCTGGAATCGTAAAATGGATCGGGAAGGACACCTATAACGGTACAACCGATGCCGTAGTTTCTGCACTTGACATTTTGCCCACACTTTGCGAAATTACCGGCGCTAAATTGCCAAATAGAGAACTTGATGGGGAATCTTTTGCTTCTCTTCTAAAAAATGGACAGTTTAAAAGAAAAAAACCGCTAATTTGGGGATTTTATAATGCATTGAACGAACACCAGGTCGCTATGAGACACGGTGATTATAAAATATTGGCCAGACTGAAGAACAATGGGGAGTATCTTCCCAACCTTAACAACATGTATAAGGGAAACGAAGAACTGATTAAGAGTAGTGAATTGACCGATTTTGAATTATATAATTTAAGGGATGATAGCAGGGAAGCCTCAAACTTGGCTACCGTTGACCCAAAAGTTTTTAATCAAATGAAGAATTTGCTTCAAAAGGAATATCAAACTCTTTTGAACGGTAGTCATATCTGGCAAGAATAATCGGAATAATTATAAATATAGATATGAACAGAATTGGGTTTAGAACAGTAAAAATGAGGAGCTATTTAGTGGCACTTACCGGTGTTTTAGCATTTGTGGGGTGTAACGAAATTAAGGAAACGAAAAAGCCTGAAAAAGCGAAACAACCCAACATTTTGTTCATCATGTCCGATGATCATGCCTACCAGGCCATCAGTGCTTACGATAATAAATTGGTACAGACTCCCAATATAGATCGCTTGGCAAAAGAAGGTATGTTGTTTACCAATGCCAGTGTAACCAATTCAATTTGTGCCCCCTCAAGAGCGACTATTCTCACGGGAAAACATACTCACATTAACGGTAAGATCGATAACCTGATGCCGTTTGATACCACGCAGGTTACTTTTCCGCAGATTTTTCAAAAGAACGGTTACCAGACCGCCATGTTCGGCAAGCTACATTTTGGAAACAATCCAAAGGGAGTTGACGAGTTTATGATCCTTCCGGGACAGGGACATTATATCAACCCTGATTTTATTACATCCAAAGGAGATACTACTATTACCGGCTATGTTACGGACATTATTACCGATGTTACTTTAAATTGGCTAAAAGAAGACCGAGAAGAAGACAAGCCCTTTATGATGATGTACCTTCATAAGGCACCACACAGACCATGGTGGCCAAGTCCAGAAAAATTCGAGGAGTTTACAAAGAAAGAATTTCCTGAGCCGGAAACCCTGTTCGACGATTACAAAAATAGGGGAACGGCTGCAAAAACAGCAGAAATGAACTTGCTAAAACATATGATGTACAGTCATGATAGCAAGATAAGACCGGAACTGGTAGAGAAAATGGGAGATAAGGTAACTCCTAAAGTAGAGGAATTCGAGAACGGGTTTTATGGCCCGTACGATCGTGCAAATAGCGAACAAAAAGCGAAGTACGATAAGATATTAGATGAAATTAATGCCTATTTTGAAAAGAATTGGCCATCAATGACAGAGGAGGAAAAGATGCGATGGAAATACCAACGCTACATGCAAGATTATTTAGCTTGTATTTCATCGGTTGATGATAATGTAGGTAGAGTACTAGACTATCTGGAGGAAAGTGGATTGGCAGAAAATACCATAGTAGTGTACACTTCCGACCAAGGATTTTACTTGGGTGAGCACGGCTGGTTCGATAAACGATTTATTTATGACGAATCATTTAAGACCCCACTCATCATAAAATGGCCAGAGACTATTAAACCCGGTTCTGTAGAAAATGAAATGGTTCAGAATCTGGATTTTGCCCCTACGTTTTTGGAAGCTGCAGGTATTGATGTTCCTTCGGATATGCAAGGGGAAAGTCTAATGCCGCTATTAAAAGGAGAAAGTGAAAAGTGGGATAGGGATGCGGTATACTATCACTATTATGAATACCCTAGCGTACATATGGTGAAGCGCCATTATGGTATCGTTACCAAAGAATTTAAACTGGCGCATTTTTATTACGATGTAGATGAATGGGAATTGTATGATAGATTGAAGGACCCTAAAGAACTGAACAATGTTTTTGATGATCCAGAATATGCCGAAACCGTAGAAGAACTACAAGCTAAGCTTAAAGAACTTAGAAAGAAGTATAAAGACTCGCCAGAATTAGACCAGAAGTATATAGACATTTATAAGGAAATGGAGGCAAAAAAGTAGACTGATATTTGATAGGATAAATAGCAAAACTTCTTCAAGTATAAAGGAAGAGTTTACTCAAGAAGAAATAGGAGGAGAGAAGAGAAGATGATTTTAAAAGTACTTATGAATAACAGAATTAAAAACAATATACTACTAATCCTACTGCTCGTAGGGTCAATTACGCATACCGTAATAGGTCAAGAAGAAAAGGTGAAAATTAATGATACGTTTACAGCAGATGCTAGTCTAATGTATTTGGATTCTTTTGAATTGGGGATGGAAAATTGGAAGGTTGAGCAGATGCCTGGAGGCACGGTAGCCTTAAAGGATGGAAAGATGGAAATTACAGATGTTGCCGGTTGTACGGTCTGGCTCATGAAAGAATTGCAAGGCCCACTTATGATAACCTACGATGCTTATGTAATAGATGAAGGTGGACCACAAGATCGTGTATCAGACCTTAATTGTTTTTGGATGGCAAAGGATATGGAAAACCCGGATAATCTTTTCGCTAACTCTGCGAAACGTGGCGGTAAATTTTCAAACTACGACCATCTTAGATTGTACTATATGGGGGTTGGTGGCCACGATAATACCAAAACCCGTTTCCGTAGGTATAGTGGAGATGGTGAACGGCCGTTGTTACCAAAATATGATTTGTCAAAAGAGAAATATCTTCTAGAGGCGAATGCGTTGACCCAGATAAAAATTATAGCCTACAACGGAATCATTCAGTACTACCGAGACGGGGAATTAATTATAGAGTATAATGATCCAAACGCATATTCCTCAGGATATTTCGGTATTAGGACAGTTAACAATCACATGACCATAGATAATTTTAAGGTCTATAGTCTTGAATAAAAAATAGCATAGTAACACTAAAACGTAACTCATGAAAAGCAACCTATCTATTCCTTTAAAACTCGCCCAGCTATCTGCACTCTGTCTGATGGTGGCTTGCGAACCTGTAGCCAAGAGTGAAACAGTTTCTGTGGCGGTTAAAAATAACCTTGATTTCCCTAGAAATGAAATTGTGGGCGTGCACATTCAAGATTTATCCGGAGTTCTTAAAAATAATGGGGAGAACCACCTTCGGGTTAAAAAAGTTGGCTCCCAAGAGTACCTTCGTACACAGTGGATGGATAACGATCAAGATGGAACAAATGACGAGTTGCTTTTTCAAGCGGATATAGCGGCAAATGCAAGTTCTGAATATGTCATTTTAGTCGATAGTACAAAGGCTCCGGAAGAAAGTGAAGTCATTGCCTACTCGCGTCTCGTACCAGAAAGAACGGATGATTATACATGGGAAAATGATAAAGTAGCTTTCAGAACCTATGGGCCAACAGGTGAAAAAGAAGCTTTGGCCGGCGTTCCGGGCAGTACACTTTCTAGCGGAATAGACTTATGGTTAAAACGTACGAATAAGGCCATCATCAATAAATGGTACAAGGCGCACGAAGCCAATCCTGGCGCTTACCATAAAGATCGCGGTGAGGGGTATGACCCGTACCATGTGGGCGGAAGCCGTGGTACCGGTGGTATTGGTATTTGGGAAAACGACAGCCTTTTGGTTTCCAATAATTTTACGGCTTCTAGAACATTGGCTGACGGGCCTTTGCGAACGGTTTTTGAGCTGGACTATGCCCCGTGGAGTGCATATGGAGTGAAGGAAACCAAGCGAATTACCCTTGATTTAGGTTCTAATTTTTCAAAATTCGATATATCCCTTTCTTCGGAAAAAGAGGTTCCTAATTACACGGTGGGGATTACGCTGCACAAAAATGAAGGTGATGCCGCTATAAACAAAGAAGAGGGGTGGTTCCGTCATTGGGAAACTATAGATAGCTCAAAAGTAGGGGAGGGTGTTGTTGTTGACCCCAAAATAGTGAAGGATGCAATTGCTTATAAATCGGATGTTACGGACCAAAGCAACTTGTTTATTGTTACCAAACCTCAAGAAAAGTTGAGCTACTACGCCGGTTTTGCATGGCAAAAAAGTGGGCAAGTGTCTTCGGTTAATGATTGGGAAATTCTCTTAAAACAACAAGCACAAATACTATCCAACCCTTTGGCGGTAACTATACAGGAATCTAAATAAACCTCATGAAAAATAAATTACTTTTTACCTCTTTTGTAGTGGCCCTAGCGGGATTCTTATTCGGTTTTGATACCGTTGTGATTTCGGGAGCGGACCAACAATTACAGGCTTTATGGGGTACTTCAGACCTTTTTCATGGCACCTTTATTATGTCTATGGCACTTTGGGGAACGGTTTTAGGAGCTATTTTTGCCTACATTCCCTGTGATAAAATAGGCCGAAAAAATACACTGTTGTGGATTGGTGTTTTGTATCTCGTGTCGGCCTTAGGTTCAGGTTTGGCCACTGATCCGTATCTATTTTCGTTCTTTCGGTTTTTAGGAGGATTGGGGGTAGGAGCATCTACAGTTGCAGCACCTACCTACGTGTCGGAAATAGCACCGGCAAATAGTCGTGGCCGTCTGGTAGCCTTGTATCAGTTCAACATCGTTTTCGGAATTCTGATTGCATTTATCTCTAACTTCTTGTTGAAGGATTTTGGCTCGGAACCTTGGCGTTGGATGATCGGTATTGAAGCGCTTCCGGCATTAATCTACACTTTGGCTATGTTGGGGGTTCCTAAAAGCCCTAGATGGTTGCTGGAGAAGAAAAATGATTTGGAGGGAGCAAAGAGGATACAACTGGACCTCACGGGTACCGAGTTGGATGAATCGGTCATTCATGAGTTGAAAGCTGAACAAACCGAGAAATCCGCATTGTTCGTTAAAAAATACAAATTCCCTTTAATGCTGGCCTTTTTGATTGCCTTTTTCAATCAATTATCCGGTATTAATGCCTTTCTATACTACGCACCGCGGATCTTCAGTTCTGCAGGTTTGGGAGAAAATTCGGCTTTGCTGAGTAGTATTGGTATAGGCGTTACAAATTTGGTATTTACTTTATTGGGACTTTATTTAATAGACAAAGTAGGGCGTAAAGTATTAATGTACATCGGTTCTATTGGGTATATTATTTCCTTAACTATGGTCGGTTTGGCCTTTATGTTAGATTGGGAAGGAATGATGGTGCCAATTTTCCTTTTCATGTTCATTGCCTCGCATGCCATTGGGCAGGGTGCGGTAATCTGGGTATTTATATCCGAGATATTCCCCACAAAATTACGGGCTCAAGGGCAGTCTTTCGGTACTTCTACCCATTGGGTACTCGCTGCATTGATAACCCTCATCATGCCTATTGCCTTGGGTAGTTTATCAAACCCTGGTATTGTGTTTTTCTTTTTCAGCGGTATGATGGTGCTACAGCTGTTGTTCGTCATTTTCATGATGCCGGAAACAAAAGGGAAGACATTAGAAGAGTTACAAAAAATAATAACAAAATAATTAAATCAAAAAAATCAGAAAATGGAAGTTAAGTACGCTGTGCATCCGGATGATGCCAAATTATATGACACACAAAGAATACGAAAAGAATTTCACAGCTCGGACCTTATGGGTGAAGATGCTATAACCATGGTATATACGCATTATGATCGTTTTATATATGGTACAGCTTTTCCTAAATCCAAAGACCTTCAACTGGAAAGTTATGATGAACTAAAAGCCGATTATTTTTTGCAGAGAAGAGAATTGGGCGTTATCAATGTTGGAGGCAAAGGAACAGTTACCGTAGACGGTGAAGTTTTTGAATTGGAAAATTTAGAGGCTCTATATGTGGGGAAAGGTTCAAAAGAGGTAAGTTTTGCGAGTTCGGACAATTCCGAGGCGGCGCAATTTTATTTGAATTCCGCTCCCGCACACAAAGAGTATCCAACCAAAAAAGCAACCCGTTCAGATGCTAATATAGTAGAGTTAGGTGCTGCAGAAACCAGTAATGAAAGAACATTATATCAGTACATTCATGAAGACGGAATTCAGAGCTGCCAGTTGGTAATGGGATATACCGAATTGAAAAAAGGAAGCGTTTGGAACACCTTTCCACCGCACACCCATGAACGTAGAATGGAAGTCTATTTTTATTTTGATATTCCTGGGGATAATATTGTGATGCATTACATGGGGCAACCCCAAGAAACACGTCATATCGCCATGAAAAATTTTGAAGCGGTAGTTTCTCCACCATGGTCTATCCATTCAGGTTCGGGTACAAATAACTATAGGTTTATCTGGGGAATGGCTGGTGAAAATAAAGCTTTTACGGATATGGATGGAGAACCTTTACAAGGGGTACTTTAAATTTTTTAAAAACGATAGTTAGAACAAATTATGATATTGGATAAGTTCAGTTTAAAAGGAAAAACAGCTTTGGTAACAGGGTGTAAGCGTGGAATCGGTTTTGCCATGGCGGAAGCTTTGGCGGAAGCCGGAGCGGATATTATTGGGGTTTCCGCTTCATTGGAGCTTTCAGGTTCAAAAATTGAAAATCGCATAACCGAGTTGGGGAAAAGCTTTAAAGCCTATCAGTGCGATTTTAGTGATAGAAAAGCACTCTATGCGTTTCTTGAAAAGGTAAAATCAGAAAACCCTACTATTAATATTTTGGTGAACAATGCTGGTACTATTTTAAGACAACCGGCAACCGAACATAGTGATGAGTATTGGGATAAGGTAATTGAAGTAAACCAAAATGCACAATTCATACTTTCTAGGGAAATAGGAAAAGAAATGGTGAAAAGAGGGAACGGAAAAATCATTTTCACCGCTTCATTATTGACGTTCCAAGGAGGTATTACCGTTCCGGGATATGCCGCTTCAAAAGGAGCGATAGGTCAGTTAACTATGGCGTTGTCAAATGAATGGGCCGGGAAAGGAGTACAGGTAAATGCCATTGCTCCAGGCTATATTTCTACGGATAATACGGAAGCTTTACGAAATGATAAAGACCGTAGTACATCCATTTTAGGGCGAATTCCGGCCGGAAGATGGGGTGAACCTGAAGATTTTAAAGGTCCTATTGTGTTTTTGGCATCACAAGCTTCCAACTACATGACAGGTTCCGTTATGCTCGTAGACGGTGGCTGGATGGGCAGATAACAAAAATCAATTAGAGTCAAAAACCAAAACAAACAGAAATGAAAATTGCATACAAAGGCATCTTGTTCACTTTAATCATCATGTTGAGTTTATCCTCATATAAATCCGAAGAGAGAAAACCGGAACCTAAAAAGCGACCTAATTTTCTATTTGTTTTGGTCGATGACCAATCGCCTTTTGATTTACAGGTCTATGACCCAAAATCCATATTGGAAACCCCTGTTATTTCAAAATTGGCAGCGGAAGGAACGGTAATAGAGAGTGCGAGGCATATGGGATCATGGTCAGGAGCTGTTTGCACCCCGTCCCGGCATATGATTATGAGCGGGCGTAGTGTTTGGCACCTTCCCTCTAGAGGAGAGTTTAAGAATCCAAACAATCCTGTAGGTCTTGAAAAGCAGACCATAGGTGCGGTATTTAATCGCGCGGGCTATAAAACCATGAGAACCTGTAAAAAAGGAAATTCATATCCTGCAGCAAACGAACAGTTCACCGTAGTACATGATGCTACCAAAAGAGGCGGCACCGAAGAAACGGGCAGTGCCTGGCATGCCAAGCAGGTGTTGGAGTATTTGGGAGACCGGGAAAAAGAGCAAGAAGACAATCCGTTTTTTATTTATTTTGGATTTTCACATCCTCACGATGTAAGAGATGGCACCCCAGAGTTATTGGAAAAATATGGAGCCGTAAACCATACGGATAAAAATAGTCTTCCTCTTGCGAATGACAAGCAACCACCGCTTCAAGAAAATTATTTGGAAGCCCATCCATTCTTTCACGGGCATCCACAACTTCGGGATGAAGAACGGGTTAGCGGCGTCTGGAAGAATAGGGACGAGCAGACCATTCGTAACGAGTTGGGCAGGGAGTACGCCTGTTCGGAAAATATAGATATTCAATTGGGCAAGGTACTCAATAAACTAGAGGCTATGGGCGAATTGGATAATACCTATATCATTTATACATCGGACCATGGAATGTCCATTGGGCGTCATGGTCTCACCGGAAAACAGAATTTGTACGAGCATACATGGCGTGTGCCCATGATAATAAAAGGCCCAGGGCTTCCTTCTGGAAAACGTGCAGAAGGCAATATTTATTTAATGGATATTCTGCCAACTTTATGTGATTTAGCAGGAATTGAAACGCCTACCACTGTAGAGGCAAAAAGCTTTAAACCCGTTTTGGAGGGGAAAAGGGAGACCGTAAGAGAGGTTATGTACGGGATGTATTGCGGAGGAACGAAACCGGGAATGCGTACCGTTAAGAAAGGCGACTGGAAGTTGATTAAATATGATATGATGGATGGAGCGGTACAAGAAACACAGCTTTTTAATTTGGCAGAAAATCCCAATGAATATTTAAAAGATCATAATAAAGACGGGGAAATGCAGACCAATTTGGCCGACAACCCAAAATTTGCGGATAAGCGAACTGAAATGGAAGCCTTATTGTTGTCTGAAATGGAATCCCATGACGATCCCTACAGATTATGGGATCAACAAGCAAAATAGGCCATTGCTCTGAATTGAATTGTAGAACATGAAACTTCATTTATTAAATAGAACGTCCGTATCTGATCGGTCGTTTTCCATCTCACATAATTTGTATCCTAATTTTTTAAGGGTATGGCATTATCATCCAGAGATTGAGCTGGTGGTTATCCTTAAAAGTTCGGGAACACGTTTTATTGGCGATAATATTGAAAAGTTTCAAGAGGGGGAAGTGGTTCTCATCGGAAAAAATTTGCCACATATGTGGTTGAATGATGAGGTTTATTTTAAGCCCGATAGTGTCTTGGAGGCCGAGGCTTTTGCTATTCATTTTACAAAAGGATTTTTAGGAGAAGGTTTTTTTGATATACCCGAAATGAAACAGATAGCATCACTTTTAGATAGGGCAAATAGAGGTGTCAAGTTTAAGGGTTTGAGTGATAGCCGAATTAGTGAAATCACGAACCTGATCAATTATGACTCCACCACTAGGGTTTTCAAGTTTATAGAGGTTTTATATGCTTTGTCCAAACACGATAATTATCAATTGTTGTCAAGTTCAAGCTTCGTAAATTCCTTTCAAAAAACGGATAATCTGCGCATGGATAAGATATATGCATACGTTTTTGAAAATTTTAATAATGGTATAAGTGCCAGCGATGTTGCTGAGATGACAGGAATGAATAAATCTGCATTCAGCCGGTATTTTAAGAAAGCACATAGAAAATCTTTTACAAGATATCTTAATGAAATTAAGGTGGGGTACGCTTGCAGACTTCTATTGGAAAACAAAGAAAGCATTACTTCCATCGCCTATTTATCGGGCTTTAATAATATTTCTAATTTTAATAGACAATTTAGGGCCATTCACCATATGGCACCCTCTGCTTATTTAAAAAATCATTCCTCTTAGAGTTAGAAAGTTAGCTTTTTCAGGCCATTTTGGCATCAATATTTAGACGTATTTTTAGATTATTTGCTTGTTCATTTATAGCTAATGCTGTTACCATAGAAGCTATCTTCCTAATATGGTAAATCCTTCTCATTTCTCAGTAATTGTAACCATAGTTAGTTAAATTAGAGGATTTGGGCAAAAATAGTATTGTAAATGGTGTTTTTTTTGGTAGTCGACAGTTGTATAGATTATTAGTTTTATGAACACTGATATATTCTTAAAAAAACAGGAACTTAATTAAGATATTGTGATTTCAGCAGTCTTTAAATTACCTATTTGAAGGTGTATGTCCATCTGATATTGTTTTACAAAGGAAATCGGTCTCATAAGTAGTGTTCGAGGGAAAGCGTACACTGGGTTATGTGATTTTTAGAATCTAAAGTGTAGTTCATTTTATTCCCTTTATATCCTATTTAGAGTTTATCAGTACAACATAAAAACCAAACCAATGAAACTTGAAAATAACGGGGTGAGCGTAGTATCAATTTTACTGATATTTTTTATCCTCCAAAGCGGAACTCTATTCGGTCAGAAGAAAGAAAAGCATATGGATGAAATGTGGGGTCAACAAACTTCGTTAGGAGAAAAAGCCCCAGATTCAAGAACAAGCTTGTTTGATGAAGGTAATTATGCCATGTTCATTCACTGGGGTATTTATTCAAATATCGCTAACAAATGGAAAGATAGTACGTATTATGGTATAAGCGAGTGGATTATGAATCCCAGACGTGCTAACATTCCCGTTGATGAATATATGGCAGAGGCAAAGACTTTTGATCCTGTAAATTTTGATGCCATGTCCATTGCTAAACTGGCAAAAGATGCGGGTATGAAATATATTGTGGTAACCAGTAAGCACCATGATGGTTTTGCTATGTATGATTCTAAAAGTAATGACTTTAATATTGTTAAAGCAACACCTTTTGCCAGAGATCCAATGAAAGAATTATCAAAAGCCTGTAAAGAACTGGGACTTGGTTTTGGTTTTTACTATTCACATAATCAAGATTGGACATTTCCTGGTGGTAATGGTGGACCAAAGGTGAATGAGAAGGGTAAAGAGGTTGGATTTGATTATTATTTTAAGAAAAAATGTCTTCCGCAGGTCAAAGAAATCGTGACCAACTATGGAGATATCGACATGGTCTGGTTTGATACTCCAGGAGATATGGAAAAAAAATATGTGGAGCAATTGGTGGAGGTAGTTCGTAAACACCAACCCAATGCAATGATTTCAGGCCGGGCAGGGCATGGTTTAGGAGATTACAAGTCTTTGGGGGATATGAATATTCCCATTAAAAATATAAGCGGACTTTGGGAAACAGTGGATGTTACTAATGACTCTTGGGGTTACGCTTGGTATGACCAAAATTGGAAAAGCCCAAAACGGATTTTAAAAAGTATCATTTCTACTGTGGCCCGTGGAGGTACATATATGTTAAATGTAGGTCCTGAACCAGATGGTACCATTCCCGTTCAAGCGCAAGAGTCGCTCAAAGAATCTGGAGAATGGATTAGGAGATACCCTCAAGTTGTATATAATTCAGATGCTTCACCCTGGGGACATGCGTTACCATGGGGTGACGTTACAATTGGGGTAAATGGAAAATTGAACATTTGTGTTTATAAGTGGCCTTTAGATGGAAAAATATGGCTTCCAGGGCTCAAAAATCATATCCGATCTGCAAACTTATGGAGTAATAAAGAGCAACGGGAGTTAGAGACCAGTGCTAAAGATGGTTGGGTGGCTATTTCACTTCCCGCTTCTAGAAGTGAGAAATTAGTATCGGTAATAGAAATAGAGATTGAAGGTAGCCCAGAGGTGGTTGTATCAAATAGCATAGACCCCGTGCTCCCCACTGTACTTCCAGTAGATTTTGCCAGTGCAGAGGATTGTGTTATTGCAGCAAAAAGATGGATGGAAAAATTTGGAGAGTGGAAACACATTGAGCAAGCACAAGATTGGACGGACTACAGTAAGGTGACCTGGGAAATAGAAGTTTTGGAACCTGGCTATTACCAAACCGAACTTAATTATGCGGGAGATGGTCGCTTGGTTTGGAATATTACTTCAGAAGAAGGAGAGGTGGTTCGGAACCAACAGAATTCCTCGGTAGTATATAATTATTATGAGATGGGCCTTTTAAAATTTAATAAGCCTGGAAAACATACCATATCCGTGTCTTTAATAGATGGTGAAAAGAGTATTGCCAGTCTAAAGGAAATTAGATTGACACCTTGGGCAAGTATTGAGTAAGTAGTAAAAAATCTTAGAGGCTAAAATTAGATAGTATGTTCCAAATTATTAAATTTTCAAGAGGTATCGGTTCTTTTTTTCTCTTAACCTCTTTTGTACTTCTTTCATGTGGTGAAGAGCAAGGAGGAAAAAAAGAAATAGAAGAAGATTTGGACAGGCAACCTAATATTATATTCATATTCGCCGATGATTGGGGGTATGGAGATTTGGGAGTCCATGGAAGTACTTTTTGCAAAACACCCAATTTGGATAAGATGGCCGCGGAAGGTATTGATTTTCAAAATTTCTCAGTGTTGAATCCGGTGTGTTCGCCAAGCAGGGTTGCGGTAATGACCGGACAATTTCCTGCTCGCCAGAGTGTTCACGGACATTTTGCCTCTGTGGAATCGCACATCAAAAGAAATATGCCGGATTGGCTAGACCCTCAAGCACCTTTGCTTCCTAAAATGCTAAAAGAAGCGGGTTATAGTACGGCCCATTTTGGTAAGTGGCACCTTTCTAATACACATGTTACAGATGCGCCTAGTCCATTAGAATATGGATATGATGAGTATGGAGCGTTTAATCTGTCAAACAATCTTCATCAAATGCAAGCAGATTCAACTTTATACAAAACAATAGATTTTGTAAAGCGTAAAAAAGATGAACCGTTTTTTATAAATGCATGGATTCATGCTACGCATACGCCACACTACCCAAAAGAAGAGTACATGCAACAATTTACACATCTTAATGAACAGCAACAGGTGTATGCTGCTGTCGTAGCGGAATATGATGCTCGTATCGGGGAGTTGTTCCAAACCCTAAAAACTCTTGGTATTGATGATAATACCTTAGTAATTTTTTCTTCGGACAACGGTCCTGAAATAACAGGTAAAAATAAAATTACGGAAGATAATTCTACAGGTCCCGGTTTGGGAACATATTATTCGGTAGGAGAAACAGGAGAATTAAAAGGCCGTAAGCGTTCTTTGTTTGCTGGGGGTGTACGTATTCCTTTTTTAGTACGTTGGCCAAACAATGCACCGGCTGGTGTGGTGGACAGTATTACAGCCCTAGCTTCTGTTGATTTGTTACCTACATTTTTAGAACTGGCAAATACAACCTCTCTGGATAATTATCAATCTGATGGAGAGAGCATAGTTTCGGCTATAAAAGGGAAGTCTTTTAAAAGAGATAAACCTATTTTCTGGGATTGGCGTTTTCCAAATGACCGACCGCATTTTTGGCCAAGTGCAGGGGTACAGGAAGGGAATTGGAAGTTATTGATGAATGAAGAATTAGGAAGAGAGGAACTATATGATATTTCTACGGATTGGGGAGAGCAGAAAGATATGTCTGCAGAAAACCCGGAAAAAGTAAAAGACTTAATGGGGAAGTTTAAAACTTTTGAAGTGTCTTTACCTATAATACCATCTCCTAATTGCTTTTCAAAGGCAAGAACACTTGCCGATAGAAAATAAAAATGGCCTCATTTCTTCCCTGAGAGCATAATTTAGCTAAAACGGACGAGAAAAAGTTTCCCGATCAGAAGCTTTTTCTTGTCCGTTTTATTACGTCTAAATGCAACATTTCCTGTAGGTGAATTAGAGTATAATTCCAGTCTTGGCAACAGATGTTTTCTATACATATGTTTGGGTAAGAATAATCTAGAAAAGTTAGAAAAAGGATTGAAATTGCACAAAAAGTATCGAACCTTGTATTTTTTGAGGTGGTTTTAGCTTTTTCACATTCTTAGTTTTGGTTAGATTATTTACTAAAACAATAATTATTTTAGCATATAAGTGTGGATATTTTGTTATAGTAAATGGTTTTTTAAGATGTACTCAATCTTAAATTCTAAGCCAATTTAACTTAATAACAAAAAAATGAAAAAACAGAAAACCAAAGTTTATCCTTTTTGGGTAACATTCAAGGAGCATTTTAAGGTTTGCTGCTGTGCATTCCTTTTATCCGCATTTTCCATAGAGGTTTATGCTGTAACTGTGCCCAGGGTGTCGGAATCTAATTTTAACGAGGTTCAGAAACAAATTACAGGTGTTGTCAAAGATAATATAGGGGTGCCATTGGCAGGAGTAAACGTGCTAATTGACGGAAGTACAATAGGTACCCAAACAGACTTTGATGGGCAGTATACCATTGAAGCCAGCGCTGGTGACATATTGATTTTTTCCTATATAGGAATGAAAACGCAGTCGCTTACCGTTGGACAATCAAATAGTGTTGATATTACCATGGAAGAAGATGCAGCTAGTCTTGATGAGGTGGTGGTAATTGGTTATGGTACCCAAAAGAAAAGCGATCTTACGGGAGCCGTTGGTTCAGTTACTGCGGCCGAATTACAAGAGCGACCCGCTGCCTCTCTTACGCAGTCATTATCGGGAAAAATGCCAGGTGTAAGCGTCTCTATTAATTCCGGTAGGCCAGGTGGTAAATCTAATATTAGGATTAGAGGTAATTCATCGGTCAGTCTTTCTAATGATCCTTTATATGTTGTAGATGGAGTTATATTGGTCTCATCAGGATTGGCGAACAATAGTTCGCCCATAGACTACATTAATCCAAATGATATTGCTTCACTTGAAGTACTAAAAGATGCTTCAGCAACGGCAATATATGGGTCTAGAGGGGCAAATGGGGTTATTTTGGTGACAACAAAAAGAGGTAGTGTCTCTGGAGGAAAAATTAGTTATGATAGCTATTACAGTTTAGGAAGTCTTTCAAAAAAAGTAGGAGTGTTGAATTCTGAAGAATTTTTGATGATAGAAGAAGTAGCATATCAGAATGCAGAAAAATATGATGCTGTGGGTTTTGCAAATGGCAAGTATACTGACCCAGCGTTAAAAAGAACGGATCCCAACCTTTTTGATGCCAATGGAAATCCTTTGTACGATACGGACTGGCAGGATGAAGTAACCCGGGCCGCTTTTACACAGAATCATCAACTTTCATTTACAGGAGGAAGCGAGAAAGGTAGTTATGGAGCCTTTTTAGGATATATGAACGAAGAGGGAATCATGAAAGACTCATGGTTAAAGCGTTACTCGGGAAGATTTGTTTTTGATTCTAATATTAGGGATTGGATGAAAGTTGGCGGTAGCCTGAGTTACAATAATCAAAAGGAAAGAGTAATTCATGCTTCTTGGGTAGGGAGGAACATGATTGAAAATATACCAATTATTCCGGTAAAATACCCAGATGGAAGCTGGGCAAGTAACGCAGATTACCCTGGTATGGAAGGGGGGCCTAACCCTGTTCGGGTTGGAGAAGAATACAAAAAGTTTTTACGCACCAGTACCATATTAGGAAATATCTTTGCGAATATAACCCTAGCTAAAGGGCTTAATTTCAGAACTTCTATAGGAGTCAACAATGTTGAGCAAAAAACGGATGAATACGCAGGTCGTGAACTTAGTTTTATCGGTACAAATACTAATGGATATGCGGTTAGAGAAGCAAATGAGTATACTTCTTGGCAATTTGAAAATTACCTAACCTATAATAAGGAAATAGCAGAAACTCACTCAATAACTGGTTTATTAGGTATTTCCTGGCAACATATAAACAATACTGGTTTTAGTGCCAGAGCAGAAAATTTTTCTGATGACTTTTTTAGCTTTGATAATTTAGGCGCAGGGTCCGTTATTGGATCACCAAGCTCAAGTGCTTTTGCCTACGGCCTCAATTCGTATTTTGGAAGAATAAATTATGGTCTTCAAAACAAGTATTTGTTAACTGTAACAGGTCGTGTAGACGGATCTTCAAAATTTGGGGCCTCCAATAAATATGCATTCTTTCCTTCTGCAGCCTTAGCTTGGAAAGTATCGGAAGAAAACTTTTTAAAAGAATCCGCTACTATTTCTAACTTAAAGTTAAGGGCAAGTTACGGGGTAACGGGAAATTCAGAAATACCGGCATATGGTGCGTTACCAGGCTTAGGCAATTATGCCTATGTGGTTAATGATGCGGTGGTAAACGGTATAGGTATTGACCGGTTGGCTAATCCTGATTTGAAATGGGAAAAAACAAATCAGGTAGATGCGGGAATTGAAATTGGTCTGTTTGATGGAAGGGTTTCTTTAGAAGCAGATATATATCGAAAACTTACAGAGGACATGCTTTTGAATTCACCTGTACCAACAAGTAGCGGATATGCTTCGGTATTCAGAAATATAGGAAGTATGGAAAATAAAGGTGTTGAGTTTTCTTTGGGAACTAAGAATATTGTGAACACGGACTTTTCTTGGGATACGGATTTTAACATCGCAATGAACAAAAATGAAGTAGTGGCACTTTCTGGAGGGAGCGATATTTTTTCTGGACGAACCATAATCCGAGAAGGCGAGCCAGTGGGCTCATTTTTTGGATTGGTGCATTTGGGTACTTGGGGAACGGATGAAGCTGATGAGGCTGCAAAATATTTTAGACTACCCGGTGATGTTAAAATAGAAGATAGAAATGATGATGGGGTAATCAACCAGGCAGACCGGGCCATTATAGGCAAAGGTATGCCGGATGGTTATGGAAGTTTAATAAACACTTTTCGGTATAAGAATTTTGAGTTGTTGGTGGATTTGCAGTTTCAGTATGGTAATGATGTAATGTATATAACCACAAGACCTCAAGAAAACCGTCAGGGGATAGCTAATAGTCTTTCTACTGTTTTAGACGGATGGACACCAGAAAATCAAGATACACCAATTGCACAATGGAGACCTGTTTCCGCAGGATATGACAATTTAGATACTTCCCATATGATTCAGGATGGTTCATTTGTTAGAGGAAGAAACTTACTCTTAAGTTATAATTTTTCGCCGGATATAGCGGAAAAACTAATGTTGAGCAGACTGAAAATTTACACTTCTGCTCAAAACTTTTTCGTGAGTACAAAATATCAAGGTTATGATCCAGAGGTGCAGACCAGTGATACCACTTTTGGTCAAGGAGAGGTAAACTTTGACCAGTATCCTAAACCCAGAGTATTTATGATTGGATTGAATGCAACTTTCTAAACAAAAAAAAGAAAACATGAAAAATACAATAAAAACTAGAATTCAAGTAGTGCTGATGGCATTCTTACTTGTAATAGGAGTGGGGTGTTCCGATTTTCTTGATGAAACAGACCCATCCAATATTACTGCAGACAGTTATTTTAAAACGGCCGAGCATGCAGAAACCTCTGTCTATTCCATATATTCCAGTCTAAGGTCAGTACGTGGAGGGGCATATGGAGGAAGTCCTTGGTTAATGATGGAGTTTGCAACAGGAATTGCTGAAAGTGACCTCGGCCAAGCAGATAATAGTAACATTATTCGAAACCTAACCAATACTTCAGATAATGCTTACGGTAAGTCCTATTGGGATAGCAGTTATAAAGGCATAGCTAATGCTAATTTGGCAATTGCTAATATACCCGATATTATTATGGATGAAACTGAAAAAAATAAACTATTAGGTGAAGCACATTTCTTAAGAGCCTACTATTATTTTAATCTCGTCCGTATTTTTGGTAGCGTCCCCTTAATTATAGACCCAATAGATTTAGGCTCGGAAAACTTGTATTCATCTCAAGAAACGGTAGAAAATATTTATGCTCAGATTGTCGTGGATTTAACCAAGGCAGAATCGTCAGGATTGCCATTTAATGATGATACGGGAAAGGTAACTTTAGGAGCCGTAAAATCACTGTTGTCCGGCGTGTTTTTAACAATGGCGGGATACCCATTGCAGAAAGGTTCTGAGTATTATCAAAAAGCAGCGGATAAGGCCAAAGAAGTTATAGATTCTGCAGAGTATAGTTTATTCCCTTCTTACAGCGACCTGCACGACCCTGCAAAAAACAATATGGGAGAAAACATATTTATGGTCCAATATGAGGCATTTGTTGACCCATCAGATTGGCAACCTTTGGTTATACCATATAACATGAATATTTCTGCTTATTCCGAACAAACGGGGGCTATTTATGCCAATCAAGAATTCATAAATTCCTATGATGAAGGCGATAAAAGAGTAGCGGAAAAAGAGTTTTATTATACGACCTATACTTCAAAATTTGACAGGAACGATACCATAGTTTTAGGAGGTCATTTTTTGTATAAGCACTTTGATATCACCGCTAATTTAGATACCGCCAGTAGTGATTTAAATTGGGACTTAATTCGTTATGCCGAAGTGTTATTAATTTACGCGGAGGCTGCAAATGAAGTTTCAGGGCCAACTGCTGATACTTATCAAGCTATTAATAGTATTAGGATAAGAGCGGAACTTCCGGAATTATCAGGACTCAGTAAAGACCAGTTTAGAGAAGCTGTGTGGAAGGAAAAATGGCATGAACTCAGTTATGAAAACGTTACTTGGTTTGATATGGTCAGATTGAGAAAAGCATTTAACGTTACTACTGGATCCTTTGATGATTATGTAGGACATCAATTTGTCTATGGGCCAACAGTTACGGAACGTGAACTATTGTTTCCCATACCTACGGATGAATTAAGAAACAATGAGAATCTTGTTCAAAATCCGGGATATTAATAGCAAGTGGACCTTTGACGGGTAATTTGTTTGTTTTAGGAAGTAATAAAAATATCAGATATAAAAAATGAGAATGGACTATAAATTAGTAGACAGCAGTAAGGGAGTCATGCGCTATAATAACAGGAACCTGGCTTTAAAAGACCTTTTAATATTCATGTTTTTTTTCTGTGGGTCGTTAATGTTTGGACAAGCACAAAGTCCATCCAAGGAAAAACCGAACGTGATCGTGGTCATTACTGATGATCAGGGAATGGGAGATTTGGGGTGCTACGGAAACCCGTATATAAAAACGCCCAATATTGATGCATTTTATAAAGATGCAGTAAGATTGAACAATTATCACGTATCTACTACCTGTGCACCAAGTAGAGGGGCTATAATGAGTGGTAGACATACCAATCGCCTAAATGTGTTTCATACAATTGCGGGGCGTTCAATACTTTTTGAAGATGAGGTAATTCTCCCTCAAATATTCGCTCAAAATGGGTATACCAATGGTATGTTCGGCAAGTGGCATTTGGGTGATAATTATCCATATCGTCCAGAAGACAGAGGTTTTCATGAAGTTGTGCGTCATGGAGGAGGTGGTATAACCCAAGGACCGGATTATTGGGGCAATGATTATTTTGATGATACCTATTGGCACAATGGTAAAACTGAAAAATATGAAGGGTACTGTACGGATGTCTTCTTTTCGGAAGCCATGGATTTTATAGAAACGAACAAGGACAACCCGTTTTTCTGTTACATAGCTACCAATGCTCCTCATGGACCATTAAATGTGCCAGAAGAGTATATGAATATGTACAAAGGGGTAAAAGGTCTAGAAGAAAAGTTCCAACGTTTTTATGGGATGATTACCAATATAGATGACAATTTTAAACTTTTAGAAGATAAGCTAGATGAATTGAATATTGCGGATAACACCATTCTTATTTTTACCACGGATAATGGAACCGCAGGAGGGAATCGTGTTTTTGATGCTGGTCTAAGAGGTTCTAAAGGTAGCGAGTATGAAGGTGGCCACCGTGTACCTTTTCTAGTCCGATGGCCAAATGGTGAGCTTACGGGTGGTAAGGATATTGATAAATTGGTAGCACATTACGACCTGCTTCCTACGTTTGTAGATTTATTAGGTTTTGATTTTAATCCGGTAAAGCCATTGGATGGCAAAAGTTTAAAACCCTTGCTCTATGATACTGCACAAGATTGGCCTAACAGAACTTTATATATGGATACCCAGCGCCTGCAGAATTTGGTGAAGTATCGAAAGTACGCTGTAATGGATGACAATTGGCGTCTTGTAAACGGTACGGAACTATATAATATGAATCAAGACCGCAGCCAGATAACCAATGTTTTTGATAAGCACCCAGAAGTTGTAGAAAAATTGGCTTTAGGTTATGAAAAGTGGTGGCAATCTATAACAGATGATGGTGTTAACGAACGCTACGCCTATATCAAAGTGGGAACACCACAAGAGAACCCCAGTCGTATTTCAGCCCATGATATGTTAACGGGCAAGTTCTCCCATATGTGGCACCAGTATGGAGCCGCCAGTGCGGTTCAAGCTACGGGTAGTTGGAAAATTCAATTCGTTGAAGATGGTGAGTATAAAATTACCCTACGTCGGTTTCCTCGTGAAAGCGGATTCGGAATAAATGAGACTTTCCCAGAGCAGAAAAAAACAGTAGAACTAGATCGAACGATGCCGGCTAGTGTAAAGTCGGATTTTGAGAGTGCTTATATTTTTGTGGCTGATTTAGAAGAAACGGCAGAAATTCAGAAAAACCAACAAGAAGTAACTTTTACAAGCCATATTTCTGCAGGAAAATATAATATGGAGGCTCAATTAATAGATAAAGATAAAAGGGTTCACCCTGCTTATTATGTGTATATAGAAAAGCTCTAATGGTTTTTCAAGAGCAACTAGTACACTCAAGCACTTGTAGTAATAGGACTAATTATTACTTAAAAATCAAGTAAAGGCAAAAAAAGTATCGAATATGGTGCTTAATGTGGTGGTTTGGAGTAAAACGAGAATATAAATTTGCGCTATTAAATAGAACTTATGTCCAAAACGATAAAAATTACGGATGTTCAAATAAAAGACGTCCGTTTTCCAACGAGTAAATCACTAGATGGTTCTGATGCCATGAACCCAGATCCGGATTATTCGGCAGCTTATGTTATTCTCAAAACTGATTCGGTAGATGGGTTGGAAGGTCATGGATTAACCTTTACCATTGGTCGTGGTAATGAATTGTGTGCTGCGGCTATTCAATCTTTAGCACCTTTGGTCATTGGTAAAACCTTAGAAAGTTTTACCGCGGATATGGGTGCCTTTTGGAAAATGATTACTGGTGATAGTCAGCTACGTTGGTTGGGGCCCGAAAAAGGAGTGATTCATTTGGCAACAGGAGCTATGGTGAATGCCGTTTGGGATTTATACGCCAAAGCGGAAGGCAAACCTTTGTGGAAATTATTAGCGGATATGTCTCCAGAGGAATTGGTGCGTTGTGTTGATTTTACGTACATAACGGATGCCGTTACGCCTAAAGAGGCTCTTGCGATGTTAAAAGAGAAAGAAAGTTCAAAGCAACAACGAATTGACCGTTTGAAAGAATCGGGCTATCCGGCATATACTACTTCCGCAGGCTGGTTGGGGTATTCTGATGATAAGATGAGAAGGCTGTGTAGAGAGGCTAAAGCTGCTGGATTTGACCATATGAAAATAAAGGTCGGTTCTGACCTGCAAGATGATATGCGCCGAGCCGCGATTATTCGTGAAGAAATAGGTGACGATTTAAGATTGATGATGGATGCCAACCAGAAATGGGATGTTGACGAAGCCATCGAAAATATGGCGGCACTGAAAAAGTTCAATCCGTATTGGATTGAAGAGCCCACAAGTCCTGATGATGTTTTAGGACATGCCAGGATTGCAAAAGCCATTGCACCTATTAAAGTGGCAACAGGTGAACACTGTCAGAATAGGGTAATGTTCAAACAGTTGATGCAGGCCAAAGCCATAGAAATATGTCAGATAGATAGTTGTAGGGTAGGAGGTGTCAATGAAATATTGGCCATTCTGTTTATGGCGGCAAAGTTCAATATTCCGGTTTGTCCGCATGCGGGCGGTGTTGGTTTGTGTGAATATGTACAACATTTATCCATGATCGATTATATTGCAATCAGCGGTTCTTTAGAAAATCGTATTATTGAGTTTGTAGACCATTTACATGAACATTTTTTCGACCCCGTAGTCATTAAAAAGGGAGCGTATATGCCACCTAGTATGGCAGGATATAGCATTACGATGAAACCCGAATCCCTAGCGGAATATAGTTTTCCGAACGGAAGTTATTGGGAGAAAGAATTAAGTGCAACATTATAATTTAGCTATGAAATTTAGTTTAGAAAATAAGTCGGCTGTGGTCACCGGTGGCGGCAGTGGTATTGGTAAGGCTATCTGTATAGCTCTGGCGGAGCAGGGGGCAATTGTTCATATTCTGGAGTTGAACAAAGAGAATGCCGCGGATACGATTACTCAAATAGAAACTATGGGCGGTAGTGCTTTTGCTTATGGTTGTAATGTGGCTGTACAAAGTGAGGTTAGAACGGCATTTGAAACCTTACGGAAGAATGGGGAAATTGATATTCTCGTTAATAATGCAGGCATTGCCCATATTGGAAATCTAGAGAATTGCAAAGAGGAAGATTTAGACCGTTTGTACGACGTTAATATTAAGGGCGTCTATAATTGCATGCATGCAGGTATTGAATCATTGAAAAAGTCTAGCGGAGTAATAATAAATATGGCTTCAATTGCATCATCGGTGGGGATTAATGATAGGTTTGCCTATTCTATGACCAAGGGCGCCGTTTTAACCATGACCTATTCCGTGGCTAAGGATTATTTGGCAGATGGCATTCGGTGCAACTGCATATCTCCAGGTAGGGTACATACACCTTTTGTAGACGGATTTATAAATAAAAATTATCCCGGTAGGGAAAAGGAAATTTTTGAAAAACTTTCAAAAACCCAACCTATAGGTCGTATGGGCAAACCGGAGGAAGTAGCTAATTTGGCGGTATATCTTTGTTCGGAAGAAGCGTCATTTATTACGGGGACCAATTTCCCCATAGATGGTGGATTCGTTACCTTAAACGGTTCATAGGATATTGCTTTTAAAGAAAACAGACACATATCAACTTAAAAAATAGAGATGAAATTAATAAGATTTGGAAGTATAGGTGAAGAAAAACCGGGTGTGCAATTGGATAACGGAACGCGATTGGACGTCTCTGAATTTATATCGGATTACACCGAAGAGTTTTTTGGAGGTAACGGTATATCGGAGTTAAGCGATTGGTTAGCGAAAAACGAAAGAAATTGTCCCGTAGTTTCTAACGAGGTACGTTTAGGTTCGCCTTTGGTTCGTCCTTCAAAGATTGTTTGTGTGGGCTTAAACTATGCCAAACATGCTGCAGAAAGCGGTATGGCCATTCCAAAGGAACCCGTACTTTTCTTTAAATCTACTTCTGCTATTGTGGGGCCTAATGATGATGTTATCATTCCAAAGAACAGTGAAAAAACCGATTGGGAAGTGGAGCTCGCAGTCGTTATCGGAAAGAAGGCTTCGTATGTAGAAGAGAAGGATGCTTACGACCACATTGCGGGTTACGTGCTACACAATGATTATAGCGAACGTGCTTTTCAAATTGAAAAAGAAGGGCAGTGGTGTAAAGGAAAAGGTTGTGATACCTTTGCTCCTATAGGTCCGTTTATAGCAACTACAGATGAAATTAAAGACCCTAACAATTTGGACTTATGGTTGAAGTTGAACGGAGAAAAAATACAGGATAGTAATACCTCGGACTTCATTTTCAATATAGAACAAGTAGTAAGTTATATTAGTCAATATATGACGTTATTACCAGGGGATATTATTTCTACCGGAACCCCATCGGGAGTAGGTTTTGGTTTTAGTCCCAATAAATATTTGAAAGCTGGTGATGTTGTAGAGTTGGGTATTGAAGGTTTGGGAACTTCAAAACAGCAAGTCAAAGCATATAAATAGGAACCTATGGATTTGAACTTGAAAGATAAGGTCATAATTGTAACCGGTGGTTCTAAAGGTATTGGTCTAGCTATAAGTCAGGCTTTATCAAAAGAAGGAGCTATTCCCTATATCATAGGAAGAAACAGACCTAATATCATCGGGGTGGCCAAAGAGATTGAAAAAACCGGTGGCCAAGTGGGTTTTGCCTTTGCGGAGTTAACGGATCCAGAACAATGTAAAGTGGCCGTAGAACAGGTCATTTCAAGGTTCGGGAGAATAGACGGACTCGTAAATAATGCGGGTGTTAATGATGGTGTAGGTCTGGAAAACGGTAATTATGAAGATTTTATGGCCTCACTTCAAAAAAGTTTGGTCCATTATTATTTAATGGCGCAATATGCGTTGCCGGAGCTAAAAAAGAACAAAGGGGCAATCGTGAATATTGGCTCAAAAACATCATTTACCGGACAAGGTGGAACATCGGGCTATGCAGCTTCCAACGGAGGAAGAAATGCAATGACCAGAGAGTGGGCCGTAGAGCTTTTGCCATACGAAATTAGGGTAAATGCTGTAATTGTTGCGGAGTGTTATACCCCACTTTACGAAAGATGGATCAATACGTTTCCGGAACCGGAGAAAAAACTGAAATCCATTACAGACCAGATTCCTTTGGGAAATCGCATGACCGAAGCTGCGGAAATAGCAAATACAGTGGTTTTCCTATTATCCGATGTATCTAGCCACACTACGGGGCAATTAATTTTTGTAGACGGAGGATATACACATTTAGACCGATCAATTACAGCCAAATAAAACCATGAAAAACGACCAAAAACCAGCCGTAGTTCCTAGGGAATTACTAGTACCTTTTTTACTGATTACTTCCTTGTTTGCCCTTTGGGGCTTTGCCAATGATATTACGAATCCCATGGTAGCGGCATTTAAGCGAATTTTAGAACTGAACAATACTCAGGCCTCTTGGGTACAGGCAGCTTTTTACGGGGGCTATTTTACCATGGCTTTGCCCGCCGCCTATGTCGTGAAGAAATTCAGTTATAAGGTCGGTATTTTGGTTGGTTTGGGGTTATATGCAGTGGGTGCGCTTATGTTTTATCCAGCGGCGGCAATGGAAAATTATCTATTCTTTCTATTGGCATTGTACGTTTTAACCTTTGGCCTCGCCTTTTTGGAAACTACGGCCAATCCTTATATTCTGGCAATGGGCGATGAAGAAACGGCTACTTTAAGATTAAACTTGGCACAAGCTTTTAATCCGTTAGGTGCACTTTCTGGTTTGTTCGTGGCTCAGTTTTTTATTCTAGGTGCGCTACAGTCCGATGATGTTGCGGAAGACGGTTCGTATATATATAATACGTTGTCAGAATCCGCAAAAGCGGCCGTAAAGACTTCCGATCTAATGGTAATCCGAAACCCGTACGTGGGCTTGGGGCTGTTCGTTATTTTTATGTTCGTGGTTATTGCACTGGTAAAAATGCCGGAAGGCAAGAAGGAAAACCGAGTTGTTGGTTTAGGGGAATCTATAAAACGGATATTTAAAAAAGAACGTTTTGTAGGCGGTATGCTTACCCAAATGTTTTACGTAGGTGCACAGATCATGTGTTGGACCTACATTTACCAGTACGCCGAGAACATTGGTATTAACAATGCAGATGCAGTAAACTACGCCTATGCTGCACTGGTTATTTTTCTGCTGAGTCGGTTTTTGTGTACGTATCTTTTAAAATTTATCAATTCGGGGAAACTTTTAATGATACTCTCCATCATGGCAATCGGCTTTTGTGCGGGTACCATTTTCATTCAGGGGGAACTAGGTCTGTATTCATTGGTAATGGTTTCTTTTTGTATGTCTTTGATGTTTCCTACTATTTACGGAATAGCACTAACGGGCTTGGGCGATGATGCCAAATCCGCATCCGCATTTTTGGTCATGGCCATTGTTGGCGGTGCTTTTATGCCCATGCTACAAGGTTTGATTTTAGATCTGGGTGGATCTGGGTATAGTGATGTTGTTATACTTGGGGTACCAGAGGTAAATTTCTCTTTTATACTTCCTATGCTCTGCTTTTTTGTTGTGGCTTTCTACGGTTATAGGGCTTATAAAAAGTACGGTTTAGAATAAGAAATTTGGTTTTAAAGGTTCACGGTGCCGCAATTACTGACGTGCCGTTCAATTTACAGTGACTACCATGGGAAAAAAAATAGCAAAGGGTTATGATACACGGTACCCTTCCGTAGATGATTTACGAAATAAAGCGATGCGAAAGATTCCGAAGTTCGCTTTTGAGTATTTGGATGGAGGATGTAATGAGGACGTGAACCTACGCAAAAATACCTCAGAAATTCGTGATATAGAGTTGCTACCCTATTACTTGAGCAAGCATACGGAATCCGTAATGAAAACGGAAATTTTTGGGCATACTTATGATGCGCCATTTGGAATTGCACCTGTAGGGCTTCAAGGACTTATGTGGCCCAATTCTCCGGAAATACTGGCAAAAGCGGCATTTGAGCATAATATTCCTTTTATTTTAAGTACGGTAAGCACCAGTAGCATTGAGCGGATTTCTGAAATAACCGAGGGAAATGCTTGGTTTCAATTGTATCATCCTACGGAAGATGCATTACGAGATGATATTATCAGAAGGGCAGCAGTAGCGGAATGTCCGGTTTTGGTTATTCTGTGTGATGTGCCCACATTCGGTTTTCGGCCAAGGGACATTAGAAACGGACTGGCCATGCCCCCTAAAATGTCAGTGAAAAATATATTTCAGATTATGGGGAAACCGGAATGGGCAATAAAAACCCTTCTTCACGGGCAGCCTAATTTTGAGACCTTAAAACCCTATATGCCCAAGGGATTGGATTTAAAACAATTGGGTAAATTCATGGATCAAACGTTTTCAGGCCGATTGAACGAAGAGAAAATTAAACCTATTCGTGATATGTGGAAAGGTAAGTTGGTGCTAAAAGGTGTAGCCAATGAAGCCGATGCGGAAAAGGCTATTCGTTTGGGAATAGACGGTGTAATCGTTTCCAACCACGGTGGAAGACAGTTGGACGCAGGGGAATCGACTATAAAACCCCTATCCCGAATTGCCGAGAAGTATGGCGACCAGCTTACGGTTATGATGGATAGTGGCATACGTTCCGGGCCGGATGTGGCACGTACTTTGGCAAGTGGCGCCAAGTTTACCTTTATGGGACGCTCGTTCATGTATGGTGTAAGCGCGTTGGGCAATAACGGAGGAAACCACACCATTTCACTGTTAAAAACGGAACTGCAACAGGTAATGGAACAAATTTGCTGTGAGCGTGTAGAAGATTTTCCAAAGCATCTGATTACAAAATAGAATCCTATTTCAGGATGTGTATTCTTTGTTATGGTTGAATAGTTACAATAATTCGCTTGTAACTAGAAAGAGCAGGTGTGCCCTTATCCGTTACCTTTAGAATGATATGGGCGGTAACTTCTTCTTCTACTCTTGGAGCTGTAATGGACACCAAATGGGCATTTTCGGTACCACCTATTGTTAACTGTTTTTTAGAGGTGCCCGCCTCGGGATAATCAAACCAAAGAAAACTTAGGCTGTCGCCATCTGGATCGGAAGAATCAAAGGCATCAAGAGTAAAGCTTTTGCCGGATTTGACCGTAATAGGATCTGCGGGTGTCAAAACAATTTTGGGAGCATGATTAGCTTCCGAAAAAGATTGGGTGCACCAATCCATTCGTGCGGCAAAATCGTTTTGAAAATCGTCTCGCCAACGCCATAGTGTAACTTTATCACCTTTAAAAACCTCAGTGTCCCGTTTTACGTTTCTACCATAATCATTAGCTAAATAGGGCGAGTAACTATCTTCTGCATTGGTCCATATTTTTCTGGTTTCAACTTCAAAAGGAACACCGGAATTCCCTTGCTTACGACCGGAGAAGGTAGGTCTAATAAATTCATACCTACCGCCCCATCCACCCCAATTAGGATGTTCCGGTGCGTTCAATCCGTTTGGAATTAGAGATAAAAAAGCGGGTGTGTCTCCTTCAATTCCCCAAGCAACATCAGGATATAGTGCACCAAGTGGGCCGTGTGCTTGTTGAATGTTTTCAGAAAGCCATGTATTACTAATTTCTGAATTGTCTATATTATCAACAACGGTCATTATACCGTTCCAAGTAGCACTGCCATAATCATCTCCTGGGCTAACAATATAAAATAGGTCAGGAAATGTATCCCTGATCCATATACCACTATCATCTTGATCAGAAATAGTATAGACCCTTAATTTAGAAATAAGCTGTTTTTGCTCTGCTATTGTTTTGCTATTCTTTATTTTAAATAAAGCTTGGGCCAAAGTATTGGAACCTCCCCACACGGAAACCCATAAGGGGCGCTCATCTTTTTCTTCCAGTTTTTTTATGATCCAGTCAGAACCTTCGGAATCTTTTCCTTCTCCCACACCTAGCATTCCGTAAACCGGCAAACCCTTTTTTACTAGTGAAGTCAGCTCCTCAACCTCAGGAAATTCAGAACTATGATTCTTCAAATTAGGCTGGACCTTGCCATAAGCTTTAAGTACTTTTTGTATGGATTCTGGGTGAATGGAATTTTTTAACCAACAGGAGGTTGTCGCCACGATGCCTTCAATATCAATCTCGTTGGCATATAAAAGTAGGCGCACCAAAGATTGTGTGTCATCCGGATCTGCTTCAATATCCGTAAGTATAATCACTCTATTTTTCTGAAGCGTTTCTTGAGCATTGAGTAAACTATGGCTCAATACTAAAAACAATAGATATAAGGATATTCTCATAATGGACTTGGGTTGGAGGTTTGTTGGGGTTACCATTAAAAGTAGTTATTTTGCTTTACCTGAACGATTTTGGCATCTGGTTTTTACCAGCGTTTTCAGAGATTTCTATAATTCTTTTCTCTCTCGTTTCCGGTCGTTTTGCGCTGATTACCCAATACAGCAGCATTTTCTTGGAAGACTTGCTTAAACCTTCATAATACGAAGAAGCACCATTTGTTTTTTGCAAAGCAACCGCTAAATCTTTGGGCACTATGAGGGCTTCTACACTGTCTAAAATTGACCAAGAGCCATTGTTTTTGGCAATTTCAATACTTTTGAGTCCTGCTGATTGCATTAGACCTTGTGCCGTAAGTTGCTCTATCTTATTCTTGTTTATTCGTGACCATATGCTGGTTGCTTTTCGCTTGCTAAAATACTGTTTGTACTTTTCTGAATCTATCGTTTTTTTTACACTGTCTATCCACCCAAAACAAAGCGCATGGTCTACCGCTTCGCTCCATGATAAATTAGCATTTGCAGCACTCTTTTTGTAAATGATTAACCACACGGAATCTTTTTGAACATGATTGGTTTTGAGCCATACTCGCCATTCTTCAGGATTAGAAGGGCAAAACATATCAGGTTCCGGTTTTTTCATACGAATCGGAATGTTTTTTAAATACCCAATGTGGGTAAGTGTTTAACTTTATGATACGTTAACGCGGCTTTAATGCAATAACTAAGTTCTTCTCTGGGGAGTTCATTGTTCAATTGAAATACGATAGCCCGCTTTCCTTCAAATTCAAAAGTATTTTTAAATACAGCTTTAAAAGTCTCTACCAACCTGCTGGTGCATTTAAAATAGAGTGCATATTGATTGGGTGTTTTCGCTTTCCAATCCATGCGAAGGGTGCTTCCTATTTTGGTGAGGTAACTGGGTTCGCCCCATTTTAGCGTTTCTTCTACTTCGGTAATGCTATCTATTTCTTTGGCGGTTTCCAAAACCAGCTCCCTAAGGGTTAACATTTGCGAACGCACATAATCGGGGTAGTTGGTAAATACCGAAGCTACTTGCGGGTTAGATTTTAGTTGAATGCCTTCCATGGATTATAGTAATAAGATGATTGCGTGGTTCCGCAGTTAAATGTAACCAAAAGCATCCGTTTTGGCAATCAAAAATAAGCAGCAGGGTAGTAGGAACACCAATAGAGATCTAATCGTCTTTTCTAAAAACCAAATCTTGCTCTTCCATAGCGCGCACCACTAAATTAATGTAGTCGTCTACGGCCTTGTCTATGTTTTTTGGGTCCGTAATATCAATACTGCCGCGCCAAATCATAGAGCGGTCTTTTCCTTGGCAAATGCAGTATAGAGTGGTCTCGGCATGGTAGATATTAAAATCATCGTAATAGTTTTCGTCATAATAAATATTTTGGTTTTTCAGATAATCATCGTTAAATCTTCCTTTGTAATTATCCAATTTAGAAATGGTACTTAGGAAACTTTCGCGGTTTTCAGAGCCTGTTATTTTGGTAAATAGAATGGCATCGAACCCTTTGTCTAGCAAGCTTTGTTCTACGGCATCCAATTCTTTTTCGGTTTTGCGATTGTCTGTAAAAGAAACATCAAAAACATCAAGGCTCTGCATGGCTTCCACATTTCTCTTGGTAAACTCTTTTTGTAATTGAGATTCAAAATTATTGCGTGCACTTTGGTTTTGGGTCATGCCCACTAGAAGCACTTTTTCCGCATGAAACAAAACAATATCCGGATTTTTCCAATTTTCCACTAGGCTAGTTGAGGAACATCCTAGAGAAAGAAAAAAGATTAGTAAGGCTAGTTTTTTCATGGTTTTCTATGGAGTTTAGGGGTGATGCGATTGCGTAAGGTCTTTGGAGTACAACCGACTATTTTTATACAATTTTGCCGTAATCATGTCATGATATAAAAGTAAGCGACAGAAACTTTGTTGTACATGATAAAAGTCAGTTTATGGCAGATTTAGATTAAGTAATTTTGTAACCTCTAAAATAAGAGAAATGAAAAGCAGTTTCAATAAAATCATAGAATCGGATACGCCTGTATTGGTCGACTTTTTTGCGGACTGGTGTGGCCCTTGTAAAATGTTGGCTCCTATTTTAAAAGAAGTGAAAGACGAAATGGGCGAGAACATAAAAATTGTAAAGATCGATGTAGATAAGAACCAACCCTTAGCGGGTAAGTACAATGTACGTGGTGTGCCTACAATGCTTTTGTTCAAGAACGGCAAGCAAGTATGGAGGCAGTCTGGGGTACTACAGAAGAACGATATTGTGCAAGTTGTCAAATCCAAAGTATAATAGGATTGAATATTTATTTATGGGGAAGGAAAAAGGGTGTTGCCAACGCGATGCCCTTTTTCTATTTTAAACCAATTCATGTAATACCCCTTGAGATTATTAAAAAAGTAAGATACCTTTGTTGGAAACGGAATATTTAACTCAAAAGCTACACTTGCTATGACCATCCATAATCTTGGCGATACCAATTCGCTCATGAATAAATTTATTGCTGAAATTAGAGACGTAGCCATCCAAAAAGATACCATGCGTTTTCGGCGCAATATTGAGCGAATAGGAGAGGTGCTGAGTTATGAGATGAGCAAGGCTTTACAGTTTAAAAAAAGTGAGGTAACCACCCCCTTGGGAACTAAAGACCTGCAATTGCCTACTGACCAGTTGGTTCTGTGCTCTATATTACGTGCGGGTTTGCCGTTACACCAAGGTATGTTGAATTATTTTGATGATGCGGAGAATGCTTTTATATCCGCTTATCGGCATCATGAGGGAGATGAAGATGCGTTTGAGGTAATCGTGAACTATTTTGCAGCCCCGTCTTTGGAAGGTAAAATTTTAGTGCTGGCCGATCCTATGTTGGCCACGGGTAGAACCTTGGAAAATGTGCTCAAGGCACTCAAGGACCATGGCACACCGGCACAGATACATATTGTTTCCGTAATTGGCGCGCAAGCCGGTATTGAACATGTAGAAAAAGTTTTCCCAGAAAATACCCATTTATGGATTTCGGCTATTGACCCAGAATTGAACGCAAGAGGGTACATCATGCCCGGTATTGGAGATGCAGGCGATTTAGCGTATGGAGCCAAGCTTTAAGTAAAGCTATTAAACAGGATTTCGGTTCTTTTTAAATAAAGGCTCTAAAATTTTTACCAGGTACAATAGACCTATAACGGCCAAAATGCTTCCTTGGGCATAACTACCTTTTATAAAGTACAATGTAGCACCAATTAATCCGAAAAGAATGAAAAAATAGTCCGTGTAGGTGTTCCCTTTTAATAGTAGCTCCATGGTGTTCAGGTTTAAGATTAGAGGGTAATAAGATAACATATACTACTGTATGCTAGTAGTTTAAGGGGCGTTCTACTAAGTTAGTACAAAACTTTTAAATATAAAAAAGAATTTCTATTCTATTAAAATTTTATAGTTTCCGGTATTTTCATCTCGTTCGTACTCAGCATTTTCAATACTAAAATCCGTAGTAACTGTAGTAGAACAACAGTCGCTTTCTCTTGTTTCAAGGGTTGCAAATAAATTAAAAATGGATTCTGAACCAATTTTAAAATTGTAAGCAACACTTCCCGGTTCCGAGCCTGGATATAAATATATAAGGTTCACGCCATCTTCTTCTTCAAAGACAAATTCCACTTCTTCGCTCTGGTCTTCAAGGTTTGTTATGCTTATATCGCTTTCACTATAGGTACCATTGGTAAGCAAATTTTCACCGGAAACCTTGTCAACAAGTTCCAAATAAAAGACTGGTGGGCTAGTGACACAGGCAACACTACAGTCGTCGCAAGATACTATGGATAGAAGTAGAAATAGGCTTAGAATTAATTTTTTCATTGAAATACTTTTAGATTGATTTAGCAGCGCTTTGCACTATTTCATTTAGAATACTTATAATTTTATTTTTGATGTAATTTTTACCGATTACTAGAATACTGACTGTGAGAATTAAGCTTAGCGCTATATGTTCAATAGTTCTATCGACCTCTGAAATATAAAACCCCACGAGACAAAATATCAATCCAATACCGCTAGCCACAATAGCAAGGTGTTTCAGGTTGGTACTACTTTTAATCTCAATTTTATCGTTTGGCAGCTTAATGAGCTCAATGGTCCCTTGCCGTAAGGTTCTCATTCCCTCTAATTCATTTTGTCCTGAATGGGTAGTGAACCCAACCGGATAAATAAAACCAACGCTATTGATTTCCTCTTTTGTTTTAAAATTAAGCTTTTGAAGAAACCCGTTCGTAGCTGCAAGGAGTCTTTGGGAATCTATTTGCAAATTATTTAAAATAGCAACCTCTTGCCGTTGTGTAAGTGTTAGTGGGAAGTTGCTTCTAGTTTTCATGTTCTGCTGAATATGATAGAATACGAATCTGAAAATTACCTCACTAATATCGTAAAATATACGGACATGTGACTACATAAACGTGAGATATATCTTACCGAATGCTAAATTGAAAGTAGCACGGACTAAAGTATGGTTCCAGAAAAAAGCAGGATGTTATTCCTTAGGCAGACCGTAGGTGTCCACAACAAAATCAATGTCTTTATCACCTCGGCCACTTAAATTAACCAAAATCGATTTTTGAGGTTCTTTTTGAGCTAATTTCAATGCGTAAGCCACGGCATGCGCACTTTCCAATGCGGGAATAATACCTTCTAATCGACTTAATTCATAAAAGGCATCAATAGTATCCTTATCGTTGGCACTGTCGTAATTAACCTTGTCCATGTCCTTCAACATGCTGTGTTCTGGTCCTACACCAGGGTAATCAAGACCGCTGGCAACGGAGTGTACCGGTGCCGGCTCTCCTTTTTCATCTTGTAGGGTGTAGCATTTAAAACCGTGTATAATTCCCGGAGTTCCAAATTTCATGGTTGCCGCATGTTCGCCCAATTCAAAAGAACGTCCGGCTGGTTCTACACCATAAAGCTGACATTCCTCATCATCAAGAAATGCGGAAAATATGCCCATGGCATTACTTCCTCCGCCAACACAGGCCACAACATTATCCGGCAGCTCACCGGTCATGTCAAAAAACTGTTCGCGGGCTTCAATACCAACCACACGCTGAAAATCCCGTACCATCATAGGAAAGGGGTGAGGCCCCACTACAGACCCAATACAATAGATGCTATTAACAGGGTCTTTTAGATACGCTTCAAAAGCAGAATCAACCGCTTCTTTTAGAGTTTTTAAACCGTGGCTAACAGGAACAACGGTAGCTCCCAGAATTTTCATCCGGACCACATTAGGGTGTTCTTTTGCGATATCTACTTCCCCCATGTGTATTTCGCACTCCAGACCAAAATAGGCTGCAGCGGTCGCCAATGCTACCCCATGCTGACCCGCTCCCGTCTCCGCAATGAGTTTCTTCTTGCCTAAGTGTTTGGCAAGTAGCGCTTCACCCATACAATGGTTCAATTTATGCGCTCCGGTATGGTTTAGGTCTTCACGTTTTAGGTAGATACGTGCCCCATATTTTTCCGATAGGCGTGCACAATAGTACACAGGAGTAGGACGACCTTGATAATGTTTTCTTATGCTTCGTAATTCTTGAATAAAGTCATGAGATTTACTGATCTTATGATAGGCATCCGTTATTTTTTTCATTTCAACTTCTAGCACGGGGGGAATAAATGCTCCTCCATAGTCTTCAAAGAAACCTTTTTCGTCAGGGTATGTTTTAAAATGATTTTTCATGGGATGTCTTTTTTATTTACAGACTAAAGTAATGAAATTTATGTAATCGTCATATGTGGTGAAGTCTGTTTTTTAGGAGAGTTTTGCAGCATTGTAGGGTATACTTTTTGTAATCAATTTCGTAAGTGATTTATATACAGAAACTAAGGTCTATAACCTGAGGGTTTATAAAAAAATAGAAGGAAACGGACATATTACTTGGAAGGAGAGATGATTTTTTTAAGTCAATTAGAATAAGCTTAAAATTGGTATTTAAACCCTAAAACAATCCCACAATTACTTAACAAACAGTTATAGATTTTGTGGGGATTTTGATATGGAGTTATTTCTGTATTCTGAAAGTAAAGTAGAGAAGTAGCGAGTATTTTGCATATTGCGCGTACACTAAGCTGTAAGCTTTCACAACTCTTGAAACTTCAAAAATTATGGGCGCTCGTAACAATTACAATTCAGGTTGATTTGTACTTGATTAACTTTAGTCAAACCACAGTGCCCTTTACGTCGAAAAATACTTTATGTGGCAATAATGCTATAGTTTTTCTGTTTTAACTATCTCTTTTATAATTGAGTTTAATTTAAATATTTTTGATGCTGAAGGAGCTATGCTATTGCGTAAAAGTTAATTACTTCACCTTTAAGTTATCTATATTTAGAGGAACTAATGAGGTAAACTTTTGAACAAGAGCCTATAAGCTTATGTTTTTATTTAGATATTTGAGTCCCAAAACGGTATGATCAAGAGCTATAAATTTTTGATGTATTTTGTTATGATGTTGGCCATCCTTATCGCGTGTACGAAGGAGGTTAACCTTGTAACTGAAGTAGAGTTCGACCTATTGGGCGATAATACGGAGGAAGGATATGTTAAAGAATCTCTTCCAACGGTATTAACTGTTTCTCCAGAGGAAATTTTAGAGGGAATTACCTATAGTTTTAAATATACGGTAGAGGAAGGGGAAGGCTTTTTTGAGGATGATAACGGAGAACCCTTAGTACCGGGAGAAATGTATACTTTTGATGGGTTGTCCCGGAACCTGAATTATATTGGTTCTGAAGCCGGAGAGCATAAGATTCTCTTTCAAGCAGAAGATTCATATGGCTTTACCGAGGAACTTGAGTTAATGTATACTTTTGCAAATGTGCCTGTAACATGGACGGCCACCGCTGCCGACAAGGAACTTCTTGTGGGAGGGGGTACAATTATTACGGTGATCCTTGGTGATGAAGGAGCTGAATATACCTCGTACGATCGTAATTATAATATTACCATGGGTTCAGGGGAATGGACTAAGGAAGACGGCACGGGACTGGAAACTGATGCGTATGTTCAAATTGTTCCTGGTACTTATCGATATAACTTCGTAGCAAATGAACTGGGCAGGATAGTTCTTACGTTTGATCTTCAGGACGGTAACGGACAAGTGATTACAACAGAGGTGGTCCTTGAAGTAGTGGAGGAACTCTCATCCGGAGAGAATAACATTCTAACTTTTTCTCTACCTGAACAGATTGGTACGGCTATAATCGATTCTGATAACCACACTATATCTGTAACTGTTCCGGAAGGAAGTGACCGGAATATTGCTCCATCGGTACTGACGGTGTCAGAGGGCGCCACAGTCTCACCAGGAGTAGAAGAGCAGCAAGATTTTATGAGTCCGGTTGTCTATACGGTCACAGCAGAGAACGGTGATGATAAAGAGTGGACGGTAACAGTAACGGAGCAAGCTATTGCTATTGAAATAACTTCGTTTAGTATTAATGGAGTAGAAGGAAGTATTACGGACACGGAAATTATGGTAGAATTGCCAGCTGGCACAGATGTCACGGCATTGGTTCCTACCATAGAGTTTATTGGTGAATCGGTGAACCCAATGTCCGGTGTGGAACAGGATTTTAGTAATCCGGTTACGTATACGGTCATGGAAGGTAGTATGACTAAAGTATATTCGGTTACGGTCACTACGGTTGCAAATGAACCACCTACGGCTAATGACTTTACGGTTAATGTTATTACTAATTCTGTTAACAACAGTATTGATATGGAACCGCATATTGGTGATCCAGAAAATGATAATCTTACCGTAGGCATAGGGACAGGCCCTGCCAACGGTACAGCAACTATTTCAGGAACAGTTATCACTTATACTCCGGACAATGGTTTTTCGGGCGAGGATGAAATCACTTACACGGTCAATGACGGAAACAACCCTGCAGTAAGCGGAACGCTAACTATAGAGGTCAATGCGGCGGTAAACGAACCACCTACGGCCAACGATTTTACGGCAACGGTAGATGCTAACTCCAGTAATAATGCCATTGATGTGTCCGGTGAAATCAACGATCCAGAAAATGATAATCTTACCGTAGGTATAGGAACAGGCCCTGCCAACGGTACTGCAACTATTTCAGGAACGGTTATCACTTATACTCCGGACAATGGTTTTTCCGGAGACGATGAAATCATCTATACGGTCAATGACGGAAACAACCCTGCAGTAAGCGGAACGCTAACTATAGAGGTCAATGCGGCGGTAAACGAACCACCTACGGCCAACGATTTTACGGCTACGGTAGATGCTAACTCCAGTAATAATGCCATTGAACTGTCCGGTGAAATTAACGATCCTGAAAATGAGAATCTCATCGTGGACATAGGAAGCGGACCTTTTAATGGCAATGCAACCATCTCCGGAACGATTATCAGCTATACCCCAAACAACGGTTTTTCCGGTAATGACATAATCAACTACACGGTCAATGACGGAAGCAACCCTGCAGTAAGCGGAACGCTAACCATACAAGTCAATGCGGTGCCGAACGAACCGCCTAGGGCCAATGATTTTACGGTTACGGTAAATGGTAACTCTAGCAACAATGCCATTGAACTGTCCGGTGAAATCAATGATCCTGAGAATGACAACCTTGCGGTGGGTATAGGAACTGGCCCTACGAACGGTAATGCCACCATCTCCGGAACAATCATCAGTTATACTCCGAACAATGGTTTTTCCGGCGAGGATGAAATCACTTACACGGTAAATGATGGAAATAACCCTGAAGTAAGTGCAACCCTAACGATAACCGTAATGAATATTGATCCGGATGCGGTAGCTTCGGGCCCTAGTAGTGCTGCGCCTAATTCTGTGGTATTATTTGCAGGGAACGGCTCTTCGGACCCTAACGGAGACACGTTAACCTATTCATGGGATTTTGGTGATGGTAATACTTCAACTCAAATGAATCCATCTCATACCTATACAAATACCGGTGATTACGATGTAGAACTAACGGTTAACGACGGTAATGGGGGAAGTGATTCAGTGACAATTAGCATAACAATAGAAACCCCAACAACATTTGACCCTGTCACAGGTAGGTATACGGCTCCGTCAGGCACTCAAATAAATGTGAAACTTGAATCGATTGGTACGGGCAAAGGTAATGCCACATTAAGAGCGCATACGGGTAGTAATCAGACGGGAACCTCTCTTCTTTTTTTACAAACTACTTGGGACGAACCGGTTAATTCATCATTTATAGATGAAGACAATGGTAGTTTTACAATGCCTCCTAGCGGAGAGGTTTATTTTTATGGAAGACATTTTTCTATTATTCCTCAGGCGGATAGCTTTGTTTCTATAGATGACGGATCATCCATGAAATCACATACTATGACCGAGAATAGTGAGATACAATAGTATGTGTTTTTTTATTGAAAAACATCAAAACTATACTATAAGTACTTCCCTTTTATAAATAGGATTTTAGACGGATTTTCCAGGACTGGTTTGATACTGAAAACTGGTGTAACGTTAGTGCCAGCGGAATCCATTATTACAAGCAATTTCACCCCGTAAGTATGGTAAACGTAGCGGTTAACCCTACACTAAAATTCCTTGGTAATCGTTCTACGCCGAAAATAGCCCTGGAATGTTTTCCTTTTTCTTCCAACACGTTTACAAATAAATCCGATGCTCCATTTACTACAATGGGAGAGTCGTCCCAATGTTCACCAGCCTGAAAATAGGCATCCATATGGTTCAGGCCAACAATTTTATCAAAACCGATTTTATGGTCTACTTGTGCCAAGACATTTAAGGCACACAATTCCATTGCCTTATATCCCTGTTCTGTGGTAATCTCATTTCCTAGCCTTCCTTGATACAGGTATTCTTCATTGTGTATAGGAAATTGAATTGCTGTATAGGCTATGTTTTCTCGAATGTTGACCGAAACGTAGCTTCCTCCTGGCGTTGATACCTCAGGGAGTTCAAGGTTCAGCTTTTTTAGATTTTCTTTTGGGTTCATGTTTTAAAATTACTTAAAACGTCTGGCTTGTGAAAAGTGGCACCAACAAATAAGCGTTAACTTTTTGGATAATATACAACATCTTGGACAAGCCTGTATTAGCTGTTTTATTGTAGCTAGCAGGGTGTAAGGACTAGGCAATTGTTTTATTTGACTTCTGTCATATTCAAAGTAAAACCACTAATGTGCCAATAAGATGATAATTGATAGAACGTTAATAGCAAAATTAAATGTAATATCAGAATTTTAATCTCCAAATAAGTAGCTCTTTTCTTTAAAGCAGTTTAAATTAATTTTGTATATATGATACGAAATCTACCTCTTTTAGTCTTCTAAACACATTTTAGTAAACTGAAATAAGTATATTGGTCAAGACTAACCGCTATTCAGGTATTTGCTCCACTATTGCAAGCAAGCTTAGAATTCAAGGACTTTTTCAAACTATATAAACATGAGAGCCGTTACCGTTCGAGTTACCAATCTAACATTAGGAAATGCACACATAACAAGTTATCCTTATAGACCAAACAGACCTTCTATTTTATATAGAGTCCCTCTATACCGTGTTAGCATTGAGGGTAAGACCTCCGGAAATAATTCGGTAATCGAAGATTTTGAAGCTATACGTTTTGGAGTGCAGAGAACAACTACGGAAGGACCTAGTATTGTGGGATTAGCCGACGCTCAAACACATAACCTAACATGGGATTATATAAGTACAATGGACGATGATGCATGGAGAGTATATGATGGGTTTTTTATTCATCAAGGTCCCAGTAATCCTATTTCCGGTGGTTATGGTTCAATTGGGTGCATAGAAATTTGTGGTGGTGGTGAATGGGACCGATTTAATGATACAATTAAGAATCTGACAGGACAGAATAGCTTAACTCAGATAAGCAATAGTCAATTGTTGACGGCTGAGTATGAAAGCGCCACACGCCCTCCTTTAATACTTGTGTAAAGATGAAACGGATATATATTACTTTATTTAGTGTTCTCACTTTTTGTAGTTGTAAGAGCGCTAACAACAAAACCAAATTGATACCTGAGCAATTAACTGTACAAAGTGATAGTGTTTCAGAAACACCCATTAAGGTGTTCAATGTGCTATTTGATAGCGTTCAGACAGACGCTGTAGAACAATTAACACTGCTTAATGAAAGCTTAAGCAGTTTGTACAAAGATGCTGAAGCTGTAGAGGATGAAGAATATGTAACACGAAGATTAAACAATTACAAAGCCAAAAGATTTGCGGGAACCTTGGCCCAAGATTTTGATAATAGTGATTTTACAAAGGCAACCCGATTAAACGTTTCTTTTTTAACCAAAAAAGAAGAAAACCCAAAGGGAAGCATTAAGGTGGAAGAATGGTTTTTTAAAGAAGAGAACACCGCTAAATCTTGTTTTCAGAGTTTACAAAATTATAGGGAACGAGAAATACATTTTAAATTCATTAGTTGGATATGGGTACAACAAAACAATAAATTATTCCTCATATTTTCTACGGACTTTGTGGTGGATTCTGAACCTATGCAAACCATAAAACAACACTTAATTGGTATGTTGAAAAAGCAGGGGGAATATAATAGTATAGAAATGGATTGAGTTGCTATTAGGAATCAATGTCCGGTACTGCTTTTTTAATTGGATGTAAGTCTAATTTGTAACACGGGTTCGTTAGGAAACATTAGTTTCTTACTTGTTTGGAACATCACAGTTTTCCTCAAGTTCTATTTTAAGATCATTTTCAAATCGGCTGAAATCTAAACTATCACTAAGGTTATACTGCCCATAAATACTGATTAAATATTTTTCGATACTGTTTTTTCTAATTCTGTCAACGATTTGCCCTGATAATTCTGGTTCATTTCTTGCCTGGGTACAAATGTCATCAGCCACTTTTTCGATAATATTTTCGGAATTGTTTCGCAGTGTTCTAAACAGGGAATCAATTCTAGCAAATTCTGGACAATTGGCTTTTAGTCCTTCGGTTAATATGTAAGAGGTATTCTTTTCTATTATTTCAGGGCTTTTTTTAGGATTGTCATTCGCGAAGTTTTCTAAAATTTTCTTGACTTTTTCAGGATGATTTGAGGTTGATTTTTTTAAACAGTCTTTGGTTTGATAGGCTAGGGTACTTTCATTGGATTTGTCCTTTATTTGATTGATACAATCACAGGTAAATTCGTAAAAATTATTTTGGGCGGATGTTGTTTGAACTGTAAATAATACTATTACAATTAAAATGTTTTTCATTCTTATAACTTTTAGAAAGGTGTTTTTAGTAACAAATAATTACTAATTGAATGAATAAAAATAGTAATTCTAAGTCTAATACTCCTGTAGAGCTAGAAGCTTGCTTATATGATACTAGTTAGTTGTACTCAATCATTTTCCAAGTATTTAAAGCCCATTCCAAATCATTTTCATTGTCAAAATAAAAAAAGGCATTCAATACTTCATTATCAACAATACAAAAGCCACAAATTAAGTTATATTCTATATCTTTTTGTTGGCTATATTCTTTTATGTGATAACCAACTTTAATTCGGTTTCCTTGATCAAGTTGATACTTCTTCAGTATCTCATTCTTAGCATTTCTATTGCTGATTTCTTCTTTTTTCTCCTTCAAAATTTCTTCTTTGGATTTACCATCGTAGCTCCAAATATCTAAACGTAGTGTTTTGTCGTTAGTGGTAAACATGATACCATCTTCATCTTTATTTTTAATAAAGAGATTATTAATTGAAAGTTTCCAATTTTCGGTTAATTGATTATCAACCATAAAATCGTCTTCTAACGGATAGTCAAAGACTTCATTCCAATCTTTATTAGGTTCTCTTTCCCATACTGTTCCAACACCTTTGTATTGTAGCCTTACCCTTTTTAGGGAAGGCTACATTTTTAGGGAAGGCTACAGGTTACTCTACCAATCGTCATTTTTCTATTTGCGTTTAAAGAGGTTTCATTACGCCAATTAGAATAATATCCAATGAGTATAACAGCAATAATGATTGAAAAAATGATTAAACCTTTTTTCTCCTTTAGTTTCTGCAAAAGTCGATTTTCTTTAAAGTTAAAAGGCTTCTATTTAGAGTTGTAAATCTATTTTATGACAAGAAACTCTTCTTTTAGCTTCTTAAACCTACAGTTCTGTTGTGCAATGTTACAGTAGCCTAAATTTCATTTGATTCATTATTCTCCAATTTCCACGGATATTCATGGACTTTTTTATGATTAAAAGAAATTCTATAGAACCACTAGAACATTCTAGAGTAATATCTCCTCGCTCAACAAGTATGTTCCGGTATGGATTAACATTATAACGGACTCCCGTTAAAGCTATATTTTCCCATTCCACACCAAAAGAGTTTCCTTTTTTAATTAATTGTCTAAAATTTTTAATTAGCTCCACTTTAAAATTAGCTAATACAGAATCTGTTTCAGGAATGGTTTCCTGCGGTTGTGCTTCTTTAATTAGCGGAACAAGGTGTTCAATATCTTTTTTGGTAGGCAGGCACTTTAAAATTTTCTTTTCGTTGTTCTTTTTAAAGGCTTTGAATACAGTGGTTACTATCTTGTTGTTTTCTAAATTCTTTTGTGCAAAAATAGGGTTGTAGGCTATTAGAAAAACTATCAATAATACATTGTAGAAGTGGGTAGGTAGCGGTTGCGTTTTCAATTAGGGACAAGTTGTTTGTGAAAAACAAAGATAGAGGAAAAGATGTAAACCCATTATTTATGTACCATACGGAGTATTGGCCAAAAAACCTTAATTAGGCTATATTTAGAGGTGCAAATCTGTATTAGAATTAACTATAAATATGTAAAACTTATTTCAGGAGCAGACATAGTGTAGAGCACTTGTTGCAAACGAGCGCCAGCGGGGGGTTTAGTGTAGCTAGACAATTGGTCTTCCGTAAATTTTGCCATACAATTAGATAATAATTTCTTTGTTTAATTTACCTCATTCTTATTTCTAACACTTGACTTGGCTCTCGATAATTTCCCATTTTAATAAATTTCTCACAAGAACCTGTCGCTCCTCTAGCATCTGCTAATGTCACTGTGTAATTTAATTTTTCAATTAGGTTACCTTCATAAAAGAAAAGTGCTATAAACTCGTCAGATCCCATACCTGTCTTGCAATAATGCCATTCTTCCACATTTTTTGAAAAATCACTTTTAGCTGGTTGACCCATGATTTTTTCTACTTCTGCCTTTGACATTCCTGGACTCAGTTGATATGATGTAGATAGATTTTGTTTAAGGTGCTTTTTGTTAATACCACAAGAGGATAAAAATATAGTTAGGATTAAAAGTGGTAGATATTTTTGCATAGGTTAGAGTGGTTTTGCAGGAACTTACTTATTTGTCAATTAATGTGTTATTATTGTGAAATGAGAATTTTGGTATCTATATTTTAGATATGAATTACTCAAACTTTTAAACATTATTTTTTGGTATAGTGCCGGTCAATTTCACGTATAATATTGGGGTTGTACCATTCTTGTTTTGTACCTGTTTTTGTCTTAGCATTCAGGTAGCGTACTCTACAAAATTTAGGATTTTGTTTGAGTGTTTTTAAAAGGCTCCAAAATACAGGGTTAACTTTAAAATCGAGGTATCTTTTTTTTAATGCAGGTACTAGGTGCTCTTTGCAACCCCAAATATAAGTCTTGGTAAAAGCATCCTCCTCATCCACTACAACAGATATAGCATCTGGATCATCTGGGTTGATTTGCATTTTACTTTTAACGAATTTTGTTTCCAATCTCAGGCTAATACTATGTTGTGATATCGGGTCATGAGGAAAGCTATTTTCCTTTTTACCAATATATCTAAGTAAATTTTGATTTTGAATACTATCCTTATTCACGGAATAACTTTTAAGTTCGTGTGGATGAAAAAAGGACATTGGCATTACATAAAAGTTGTATTTACTTAAATCTTTTTGAAACCATTCTTTACACATTTCTAAATAACTTAAAAGACTTGCAGTACCAACTTCCAGAAGTTTTGTGTTTAAAATTGGACTTTCATTCCGAAAATGAATTGCGTTGTCTCTAAGTTCGACAAGAATAGAGAGGTTGGCTCTTAATGTTTCATCCAGATTGATTAAACTTAATGCTCTGCCAATAGTTATGGTTCTATAATTCCCTGATTTAGACTTAATGAAAACTCCGGCATTTTCTTTATGAGCAATATATAGTGATTCTATTTTTTCATCGTTATCTTTTAAAATTTTTGCTTTTAATAAAACCTCCCAAGCATTTACTAACAGAATAGAAAAAGTTTCTTCACGATAACCAAAATCGGGTTTATTATATATTTCAATAGCCGCCAAGGCGGCTTGCACACTTTTATCAAGTAGTGTATTTGATAATTTTAAGGTAGAATTTGCGGTTGAATGTTTAACGGGGTTTGCATGCCTATATTTAGAGCTAACTCTTAGGGCATAATCATTTATGCTAATTCCAATAGTGTTTTGAGCTTTGAATAGACCATTGCTTTTTTTTACTATGAACTCTCCAAATTCATTGCGACTCAATTTTGCACGCAGGGAAGCACCTAAAGGGTAAGTGGAGGCATTTGCAAGCTCAAGGTCAGTGAATTCTATATCCTCTTTTTCCATTTCCTGTAGAAATTGAAGAGTTAGTTTTTGTTTCTCGTTATATTTAACTGCCATGTTTAATGTATTCGTTAAATTTTATAAATTACGCTATGAATTATTTATATGTTTTTCTCTGCAATTCTTTGTTTTAGTGCGTTTTTTATTTAATCGGGAATCCAAAAGTATTAGCAATTTCATCATCATTATCCAGCTTGTCTTTTCTGCGTTCAAGACGAGCCTTAATAGATGGTTCTAATTTTAAGTTAAAATCAGTAATATCTTGCGCTAGGAATTCTAAATACTTTTTAATAGTTCCCAAATTATTATCGAAATCTACTTTTATTCGTGTGGCATCTTGTCCAACAGGAACTTCATAAACAACTTTTAGTTCATCAGATTCTATGATTCCATAGGGTAGAACAGATGTAAAAGATGAAGGAAAAATTCCAAACATCGTTGAATCTCCTGTAAATGGTATTATTAAAGTATATTTAGTTCCATCTACCGATGTATTTCTTCCATAACTTTCTCTCCTAGAATGCCTTATTTTAGTGTCTGATGGTTTGTTTTGATAAATAGCTTCCTCTTTAATTTCGGGAAGCTCAATTTTAAATTCTTCTACTAATTGCTCTGTAAGATTTTCAATTGTGTTGTTGTCAAATTTAGACTTGTCATAATTATTGATTCGATTTTCTATCGCTTTCGCTAATGAATTTGCTAAATCATAAAATTTTATGTTTTTGAAAAGGTGTTTCATATTATTCAATTTTTGTTACAACTTCTTCCATTGTATAGTGGACGAAGCTTTGTCCTAGTTCAGTTAATTCATAAGGCTCTAAATTATCAAAAGCTGACTTCAAAGTTGAAGATTTAGAACGTCTAGTAGATTTTTTTATAAAATTACCAGCGTAATCTGTAGCTCGTTCTTGTCTTATAATTCCATCCATACTTAAGTCTCTAATCAGACGCTTAAATAAGTCTGCTTCTAAAGAGTTTTCTGCAGGAAGAGTGCCATTTAAGTTGTCCCAAATTTGACCTCTTGTTATTCCACGATTTTTGTAGATTTCTCTTATTACCATAAAATGTGTTTCGTGATATCTAGAAATCCACTCTATAAAAAGTTGGATTAAGTCATCTGTTGATAGATTTATCGCACTAGCATTTGTCAGTAATTTTCTTAAATATTCTTTCTTTTCAAATGTTTCAGCGTTATCCCATTCTTTAAACCCTTTTCTGACTAAAGCTAAATATTCTTCGCTTTCCATTCTTTCTTGAACTTCTTCTCCAGCGTTGTCTAAAGTTTCTTGAATTTGGTAAATCGTATAATACAATTCTTCGATTTTCCTATGATGTTCTTCTAGCCAAATTCTTTGCAAGTCATTAATTTTTCCTTGTTCTTTTTCTGCGTGTAGAGCCGAACTTGCAGCAATTACACCGCCAACCCAAGGAATACTGCTCAAAGCTGAAACCACAAATCGTCCAGTTCGATTTTTCTTTCCTTTTCCATCTATTTTAGAAAGTTCGTTTTTAACTTTCTCTATTGCTTCTACTTTAGTTAGTTTGTTCATTACTCGAATATTTCTTCAAATGCACTACAATATCGTATAAAGCAACTACTCACTCTATATCTTTAATTTTTATGTGAAAACACGCAGGTTGCTTTATCCACAAATGAGTTTCTCCTATAGATTCACTCCTTAAATATCACACTAAAAATCAAAATATGTTTACAGAAATCCGTAAGTAGCGTGTAAGAATTACACTATTCGTTTAAGTGTAGAAATTTATCGTCAAAAGGTGGGTTCTGGAACGGTTTTTATAAATCGAATTTTTCTTAAGCCTTCTAACAAAAGAAGTTATGAAGAGTAGGGAACAAAAAAATGCCACTTTAGAGCGCGTTCGTTCTAAAGTGGCAAATGGGCCTCCGTACCAAAGATTAGGAGGCGCAGATAGCATATAACCGGTTATAACTCGGTAAGCGTATAGGTAAAGGTTACGTTGGCCTGTATGGTTTTACCTTCGGCATCCGCAATATTAAAAGTTTCCGTAAAAGAGAAAGCGGTAGCATCATCTTTAAAGTTCAACGGAATATTGCTCACGCTACAAGAGCCGGTTAAAGACAATAGGTCTTCCGTAAGTTGCCAGGTACCGCCAAGGGTAACCTCGTTATCGCAATTTTCGGCATTTTGGCTTTGTAGGTATAGATAGGTACGGTTGGCGCCAAAGGAATACCTGGCATCCTTTTGGCAATCTTCGTACTGTGCAAAAAGGTCCATAGAGGGGTTGTCCGTTTGGTCATTGGTCAGGTCTACTTCGGTATCGGCCGTCATAGCGGTCAGCACCCAATCACCAGGCAGTTTTTCTTCATTTGTGGTCAAAGCGCCGGTAAAATCCTCAGGGCAGTCAATACTATTATCCGTAGAATCACAGGCTAAAAACAATCCGTTGCAAAGAACAGCGGTCAATACAAAAATAAGTTTTCTTCTCATTTCAATAGTTTAGATTATAGGTTTAATAGCTAGATGTAAAGGAGTTAAAAAGGTTGCGAAGAGAGGTGTTAAAAGTGGCATGCCACCACCGCATAGGGTTGGTGGGAATTTAAAAGAAGATGCAAACAAGGTTTTTATCTTTCTAAGTAGTAGGTTTATATAGTTTTAAAAAAAGAACTTTACTTTAGTAGTTGAGACTTATGATTTAACGTACCTGCCATGAAAACGGGCCTATCACCTAAAACAAGACGGAATATTAGCCGCATCATTCCTTTTGGTGTCATTTGGCTCCTTGTGGGGTGGATAATTCTGTTTACCCAAGAAGTGGCAAGCGGTAGTCAGACATCTAACCCCAATGCTACCATTCACCTTACTTTAGAGGTGTTTGTGTTTGCCAGTATTTCCGTGCTATTATTGGGTTTGTTGGTGGGGTTTATAGAAATTTTCTGGTTGAAAAATATTTTTAACAATCGGAGTTTGGCCAAGGAAATTGCTTCTAAAATGGGATTCTATATCCTCTTTTTTTTGGGGGTAATGATAGTGCTCTATCCTATAGCGGCCAGTATTGAGTTGGACGTTTCCCCACTGGATTCAATGGTTTGGGAAAAGTTTACCGAATGGCTTACGGGAATGGATTTTATAAGCACCTTGGTTACTTTGGGGTTCAGCTTGTTTCTTTCGCTCTTCTATTCGGAAATCAGTGAGAACCTTGGCTATGGCGTACTGACCAATTTTTTCACCGGAAAATACCATATACCGGTGGAGGAAAAACGCATTTTTATGTTTTTGGATATGAAGTCTTCCACAACCATAGCAGAAAATCTGGGACACATTTCCTATTTTGAATTGCTTAAAACCTACTACTCGGATTTCTCGGATGCCATTATAAATAACTACGGAGAGGTCTACCAATACATTGGCGATGAGATTGTAATTTCTTGGACCTACGAAAACGGAATAAAGAACAACCATTGCATCAACTGCTTTTTTGCCATGAAAGACAGCCTAGCAAAAAAAGCGGAAGCCTACCAAACTAAATTTGGAGTGGCTCCCACTTTTAAAGCAGGTCTGCATTATGGAAAGGTAACTACCGGAGAAATTGGGGCACTCAAAAAAGAGATTATTTTTACCGGAGATGTGCTTAATACTACGGCACGTATTCAAGGGTTGTGCAATAGTTACCAAGTAGATTTTATTGTTTCTCAAGAGCTGGTCAGCCAACTAAACCTAAAATACGACTTTGTAACTACGGCTTTGGGCACGACCCAATTACGGGGTAAAGAAGAAACCGTAGAACTGGTGACGATTGCCCGTGCCTAGTTCTCAAATTCCTCAATTTGTTTTAATGATGTTAGGGCCTGTTGCGTTTTGGTTCCTGTAACCCAAGAGATGATGGTTCGCACCCATTTTAGGTGTAAGTTTTTAAAACTCAGTTTGTTCAAAAACCATAGTAAAGGAAAAATCAATACTCCGTTAATAATCAGGTACCGCTGTACAAAGTCCGGGTCTAAATGTACATAGAGGTCCGTATCTAGAAAAACATCAATAGCCACCAGGGAATACGCCCACCAGACCGGCCCCGAGAGAAAAAGAAGCTTTACGAACAAGAGCACATGAGCATTGACCCTTTCTATTTTTTTCCGAATTTCAACAACAGGTTTTGAGTAATCTATTTGATTTAAAAGCGTTACTTGGCCTATACTGCCAATAAGGGCTATAAGGGTAAATACAAAAAGAATACCACCGCTAACGGCTAAATGAGTGCTGAACCAATGGTTTGCAATGTACGAGCCTAAAAACAGTAATAGGGCAGAAAATGTGACTACTTCTATGCTTCTAAAAATTAATACGGTTTGGGTCTTTTTCTTTGTTTTTTGCAAGTTTATTTTTTGAATTGAGGCGCTATTTAAGCTTAATATACGGTCTAGTTTTGCGTCGTAAGCAGATAGGATTTCATTGAGTTCATTCGGTTTCATAATTCAGATTTTTTAAAAATTCGTTTTTTAATTTAAGTTTTATGCGACCTATTTTTGTCGCTACGTTTGTTTTGCTAATCCCTAGTATTTCGGCAATTTCACTATGGCTTTTCTCTTCTAGGTATAGCAGCATTAAGGCTTTGTTCAGCTCATTCAACGATTGAATAAAATGCTGTAACATTTCAACCTTTTTGTTCATTTGCTCCCGGTGCTCCGTTTCTTCTGTCCTAAGATGAAAAATAGTGGCGTTGTCAAAAGAGTCCGTTTTAGTGTGCCACTTCTTCTCTTTTCTATAGTAGGAGATGGCCGTATTCAGTGCAATGCGATACATCCAGGTGCTATATTTAAATTCCGGATTGTATTTGTCAAAGGCGTCCCACAATTGAATAATAATTTCTTGTTCAAGGTCTTTTCGGTCCGCTGGGTTGGCACAATACGAGTTCACAATTTTATAGATGATTTTTTTGTGCTCATCTATTAAACCTATGAATCGCTCTTTTTTAGTCGTCTGCATCTTGGTTCTTAAATGATTGTCTTGTGCTTTCCACATTCATAGGTAAATAGCTACTACAAAATATGGGTTTTGTGCTTTTGGATACTACATGTTTCATGATGGTTTCGTTTTATGATTGTTTACTATATTATTCGCATCCACTTGAAATATATCACACTTTTATGAATATTTTTTTTATAGTTTGTTGGACGCCTGTAAATTAGGATAGCTAAAATGGATAGAAGTTAGAGGTGTAGAATTTCGTGAAGAGCCCTTTCTGTGGTTGTTTTAGACTTCCTTTTCTCAACACCGGAAAAGATGGGCATGCGTATTTTTAGGATGGAATTACCCAAATGATTAAAAATCGACTTTACTAAAATTGAAGATTTAGAAGTAACGGCACGCGTCTCTTCTTGTTATAAAAACCGACCATTGGAGTCCCGGCATATTAGGAACGAGATTTGAGTAAAAACGCTTTAGAAGGTAGTGTGCGCTATATGAAAGAAAGGATTGGTATAATGCGCTGCGCATTGGAACCGATAATGGTTTTCATATGTGGTCTAAAAATTTTGACCGTAACCTTACCTATATTTTTGTGTTACAAGGCTAAATAAGCTTGCTGATCGCGAAAAAAATTGAATTTAATGTTTCTTCCCCTTAAATAAACGGATGATTTTCTTTACGCCCATAACCAGCAGGAGCACCACAAAGCCCACTATAAGTCCCACTAAAAATTCTTTTACAATATCCGGAAGTTGGTGTAAAAAGTCATGGAAGAAATGAATGTTGTGTGCAAAAATACCACCGGCTACCAATAGCAGTGCAATGGTACCTATTATGGATAAACTCTTAATAACCCAAGGTAGGGCACTCACTAGCAGTCTACCTACTTTGTCAGAAAAGCTATTCTCTTCCTCATTAAGGTTGATAAGTCTTAAACCAAATTCATCCATACGCACAATAAGGGCAACAATACCGTAAACTCCCACCGTAGCAATGAGAGCAATTAACGACACCACGGGTATCTGTATAGAAAGTGGTTCTGCGGCAACGGCGCCTAAAGCTATAATTATAATTTCTACCGAAAGAATAAAGTCCGTTACAATAGCGGCCTTAACACGTTCCTTTTCCAAAGCAAGAATATCCGCTTCCGTCATTTCAGCACTTACGGTGTTGTGGGAAGCATCATCGTGCGGCACAAAGATTTCATATATTTTTTCTGCTCCTTCATAGGCCAAATAGAGTCCACCTAAAATTAAGGCCACGGTAATAGCCGCAGGCAGAAAAGCACTGAGTAAAAAGGCAACGGGAAGAATAATCAGCTTGTTTATCATAGAACCCTTGGAGATGGCCCAGAGCACGGGAATCTCCCGCTCGGACATAAACCCAGAGGCTTTCTCCGCATTTACGGCTAAATCATCGCCCAGAATACCAGCCGTTTTTTTAGCGGTAATTTTACTCATAGCGGCCACATCATCCATTAGGGTGGCAATATCATCTAGTAACGCAAAAAATCCGGAGGCCATAGGAAAAAGTACTTTTAGTTAGTGTTTGTTCTTTTGTACGGTAAACCAATTATAGATTAGTAAGAGTACTGCCACCACCAATAACAGGTGAATGAGGCCTCCTAAAATCTTAAAGATCAAAAATCCTAAAATCCATCCAATAATCAATAGTATTATTAGAGTATATGTGAGATATTTCATAATTCGTATTTATTTTAAGGTGTTCCTATGGTATTACAGAAATTTTATACATAAATCCTACCACATCTAGGCAGATGTGGAACGGTACTATTCTTTTATTTAGCCCAAGTTAAGGGTAGGTTTTGAGCCGGGTAGTCCTTATCCGTTCCATTTTTGATGGAAAGCGTACAACTAAAACCTAAAAGGGTAATACGGAAAAACTGCCCAAGATATTTAGAAGGTCTATATACCATTGAGCAGCCTTATGAGCTTTAAAACCTGCGTATTTCTATTTTGAATAGATAAGCGCCGCATAGGCCGGAATGGTAACCTGACCAGTGAACGGTTTCTTGTCCGTTGACTCTTCAATTTTTTCCATGTCCTCAACCTTTATAGCGGAGAAATCCTCATCATAGCCTTTCCAAGTACTATTAAAACGTAGTTTCCAGTCTGCATCTTTTTTTATGCCGATGCCGTATTCCTCAAACTTTGTATTGCCAAAATTAAGAATGACAAGAACAGGCTCATTGTTTTCTTCATCCGTACTCCGTATATACGCCAGTATTTTATTGTCTTGATTAAAATGAACAATATCTAGCTGCTGGCCGCGTAATCCGTTGGTCTTTTCTGCTTTTCCGGTGCGTAGGGCAATGAGGTCCGTAGACAGTTTGCTGATTCCCTTAAGTTTTTCAAGTTTGCCCCAATCCAGCTCTTTTGTATCTTGAAAATATTCATCTTCAATAAATTCCTGACCTTGAAAAAGCATAGGAATACCGGGTGCGGTAAGAGTTAGTACCAACCCCAAAATAGCTCTCTTTTTTGCAAACGGACTTTCGGCATCGCCCGGTTGAATCTCTTCGGGTACCCTAGCTTTTCCGTTCGCCACCTCGTCATGGGATTCCGTATATATTATTCTTTTAAAGGCATTGCCACTGTAGCAGTACGTTAAGGCATTTACCACTTGCTGCAGATCTCTATCCTTATCGTTTAATTGGATCAATACCTCACGGATGGGATGCACAAAATTCATATCCCATTGAGAGCCATAGCCCAGACCGCCGTGTTCCGTACCATCCGTAACCATATCATGGCCCTTTAAATCTTCTGCTATAGTGAGTATATGTGGATATTTAGATTGTATCTGCATGTTAATATCTCGCATGAGAATATTCCCTTCGTTAATTTCGGTATCCATTCCTAGACCGCCACCTTCAAATCTAATATAAGAAGTGGCATCCATACGCAGACCGTCACAATGGTATTTTTCTATCCAGAACAGGGCATTGTCCGCAATGTATTTTCTAACCTCGGGCCGGCCGTAGTCAGGGCGGGTATCTCCCCAAGGAGTTTCCGAGCGGTAATCATTATAAAAGTAGATACCCCCTTTGTCGTTTTCGCTCCACCCGTCAAACTGCCAAAGGTCTACATCAGACGGTCCAAAATGGTTATATACCACATCCATAATTACGGCAATACCGTGTTTGTGGGCTTCTTTGACCATTTTGGCAAAACCGTCCGGACCGCCATAATCCTGCTCAATAGCAAACGGGTGCGCGGGATTGTAGCCCCATGAAATACCACCGGCAAATTCTGCTACGGGCAGTAATTCTATGCAGTTAATGCCCAATTCTTTTAGATAGGGTAGTTTCTCTATTACACCTTCAAAGGTGCCCACCTGATCCGGTTTTTTACGGTTGAAAGTACCCACATGAAGTTCATAGATAACCAGTTCGTTCCAACTGGCAATTTTAAAATTGTCATCCTTCCAATCAAAATCCAGTTTTCTGGCAATAGAGTTGCCATTACTGTTCGTAACCTCTACTGCATATGGGTCATTTCTCAGGTATTCGTCCTTTCCATTTACAATCAAGAATTTGTATTCATCACCCTCTTTACATTCATTGGTAACGCCTGCCCAATAGCCATTTTCTTCATGTTCCAGTTCAAAATTGTCTTTTTTCCAATCGTTAAAATCGCCAATGACAAAAACTTTATCGGCGTTAGGTGCCCAAACCCTAAATGTAGTAGTACCCTCATCTGTTAGGATGGCTCCCATACCCTCACTTTTATTTACAATAGTTTCCATGATATCTGTTTTTTTCTATAAGCAAAGGAGCCTATATTCCATAAGGTCAAAAATACGCGGAAACCACTTTTAATGCTGGAAATCGCATCGTTATAAATAACCCAAATCATCTAAAAAAGTAACGCTATAAATAATTTTAAAGTAGAGAATGCATAAAACCTTTTTTAAAACACAAATGATGTCCGCTCAAAATAATGACATGTATCACAAAATTGCTGAATTACCCTATGGGTTACCATATAAACTGGTTGCGAAATTCATATTAGAATGAGGTAGTAATGCTTCTAAGGAGGAATATGGAAGATTTAAATTAGGGAATACAAGTGTTTTATGTCAATTTGATAAATTATGCCTAATTAGCTCTTTTTGTGATTTTTGTGGCGCGGGGTGATGTATCTTTGCAATTCCCCTTAAGTTCTTAATAGGGGGGCGGGACACTTAGAATTGGAGCGTATGAATTTTGGGCCACTTGTTTATATTGATGATGACGAAGATGACCGCATGTTGTTTCAAGAAGCGATTGAAGAATTGTTTCCAAAGCTGCCTTTGGAGTCCTATGAAAGTGGAACGTCTTTTTTACAACGGTTAAGTAACGACATATCTAATTTACCTAAGTTGATATTCGTTGATTTGAATATGCCCGTGGTAAGTGGTGAAGAATGTTTGAAGCACATTAGAAAAAACACACACTTTTCGCAAATCCCGGTGGTTATCTACTCAACATCCAGTAGCAGAGAAGACCATTCCAAATGTTTGAATTTAGGAGCGAATATGTTCGTAACCAAGTCTAGGTCCTATGAAGACTTAAAAAAACAGTTGAAGGAAATTGTTATGACACACCTCTTTTAGATTTTTATTTAAAAAATGGATATAAAAAAAGCCGGTCTAGGACCAGCTTTAATTCGGGGGAATTTACGTATTATTTCTTCTCAATCAGCTCCATGTCTGTATAGTTAAACTTTTGACCACCTACGGATAGGTCTGCCATAAGTCCTTTTTTAGGCTTCGCAAATACAACAACACCGTCATCATAATTAGCTTTGGCAGCAACCCCTTTTTCTAGGGCTACAGCAGTAGCTTCAGCAGAAAGTTCAAAGTCTCCGCTTTTAAATTCATTTAAAGCCTCTTCGGTTTCAAAGAATATAATTTCGGTTGATGCTTGTCCACCCGCTTGAAGTCCGACGTCCAATTTTTTCAAATCTGCCATTCCCATTGCTTTTCCATTTTCATAAAGAACACCATTACCGGATGCACCGCCTACAATTAGGCCACCTTCACCAACATTTGGGAAAACGGCATAACCTGATGCATTATCAAAGAAATGGTCTAGACCGTAGTTTGCCTTTTGTATTTTAGTTTTAGCTTTTTCGGCATCTGCTATAACACGCTGATCATCTCTATCTTGGGCATACGTACCTAGTGAGAAAAGTAGCATTGCTGTTATTAAAATTGATTTTGTAATATTCATATCATTAGTTTTAGATTAAACTTTAATTCTGACACAAAAATACAGGGTGTTTACCAGTTGGATTGTCGCTATGAATTGAATTTATGATGCAAAAAAAGTATAGTTTTAGGAGTAATAATAAAAGGATTTCAGCACAACTAAATCGACGGTTTTACGTCCCATTATAATAGAATAAGTGTAGGGTTTAAACCAGAATAACAAATTGCGCAGCACTCGGTTCTTGTGCATCTTTTTGAATTATTGTTTTCAAGCTTTTTTGAAGCATAATTTTTAGATCTTCAAAAGAGGAGGGCTTTTGAATATATTGGTTGGCGCCGTCCGTTTGTAATTGGTTTACTTCTCTTTGACGGTAGGAGGTAGAGTATACAATAACCTTAATATCCTTAAAACGAGGAAAGTTTCTAATATCCGTTAGGCACTCAAAACCGTTCATGAGCGGCATATTTAAATCTAAGAAAATAGCATCGGGTAGAGGAGATTTTGAGAAAAGGTCATCCATTAAATCTACACCATTATCAAACTCGGTTACTTTGGTGGGCATGTTGATCTCACTAAGCGCTTCAACAAACAATTCTCGGTCTTCGGTATCATCATCCGCTAAAAAAAGGTCAAGCATATCAAAGTTTTATTTTTTTTGGTCGTGAAACGGTGTGTACACTTTCATTTATCTATCAAATATGGGCTAGCACTATATTGAGTTTAGAAAAAATATTTTTCACATATACGTCACGTGGTTTTGTTTGGAACCTTGTTTTATGTGTATATATTCAAAAAACAAAGTATGGTGCTAAAATAACGTCTTTAGATTAAACAGAAGGCTTGGATTGGTACAGAAGTTAACTCAAAAGACTGAGCTATTTTCAAAAATTATAGATTTTCGTAAACCTTGGGAGCGGTTTTAAAAGTCTTACTTAGGTAGGGTTTAGGGTACGTTTTTGACAATATAAGACCTCTTTTTTGATAGAATCCTATAATGTTAACCGTGTTCGGACACGATTATTTTCTGTGTGCGCACACATTTTAAGAGATTTTACTAGGTTATTTGAGGGCAGAAAATTACATTCGTAAAAATTTATATAGTTATAAAATATGAATATCCAGCTAATATTGACTTTATGTACAGGATTTATTAGTATGGATGACGAAATTATATTGAAACTAGTTTAGAGTTAGACAGAATTATAAGAAATGTGTTTGGCTACATAAGTCATACATATTTCTAAGATCATAAACATCAAAACAATTTAAATAATTAAAATGAAGTACTTAAAACTGAGCAAACTAAAGACCTTTGGATATAATAGTGCACTGTTGTTAATGGCATCAAGTCTTTTTATAGGCTGTGAGACCGAAAAAAAAGAAACTCAACCATGGACAGAACTTTTTGATGGTGAAACATTAACGGGCTGGACCCAAAAAGGAGGAGAAGCCATTTATGAAGTTAGGGATAATGCCATTGTAGGAACAACGGTTAGCAATACTCCAAACTCTTTTATGACATCGGATAAAATGTATGATGATTTTATTTTGGAGTTAGATTATAAGGTAGACCCTTCCATGAATTCCGGTATTCAGATTCGTAGCAATAGTTTTCCACCTTATATGAATGGAAGAATACATGGTTATCAAGTAGAAATTGACCCGTCTGATCGTGCTTGGAGTGCGGGTATTTATGATGAAGCCCGTAGAGGCTGGTTGCATCCTCTAGCGGATGACAATACCAAGGCTAAAGAAGCTTTCAAACAAAATGATTGGAATCATTATCGTATAGAAGCCATTGGTGATACCCTAAAAACGTGGATTAACGGAGTACCGGCATCGCATTTGATAGATACGCAAACAGACAGTGGTTTTATTGGTTTACAGGTACACTCTATCGGCAAGGACAAAACTCCTGGTACAGAAATCGTTTGGAAGGATATTAAGATCATTACAGAAGATGTAGAGAAATATTCTCAAAAGACACCGCTGCCAGCAGTAAACATGGCAAATCAGTTAACCAAAAATGAAAAGGACCAAGGTTGGGAATTACTTTGGGACGGTAAAACTACTGAAGGTTGGAGAGGTGCTAAACTGGAAAGCTTCCCAGATAAGGGTTGGGAAATTGAAAATGGTATCCTTACCGTTTTATCTTCTGGAGGTGAAGAATCGGCAGCAGGTGGTGATATCGTTACTACGGAAAACTATGGTGATTTTGAATTGAAATTAGATTTTAAATTAACCGAAGGCGCAAACAGTGGAATTAAATACTATGTTGATACCAATATCAATAAAGGTGAAGGTTCTTCTATAGGTTTGGAATACCAAATTTTAGACGATGACAAACATCCTGATGCTAAAAAAGGAAACCACGAAGGTAGCCGTACGGTTTCTTCACTATACGATTTAATTAAAGCAGACCCTAAAAAGCCGATCAAACCTATTGGCGAATGGAATACGGCTCACATTGTTTCAAAAGGGAATCACGTAGAACATTACCTGAATGGCGCTAAAGTTCTTGAATATGAAAGAAAGAGCGACAACTTTAGAAAATTGGTTTCTGAAAGTAAGTACGTTAAGTGGCCAAATTTTGGCGAGCTGGAAACGGGTCAGATTTTATTACAGGACCATGGAGATAGGGTTAGCTTTAAAAACATTCAAATAAAAACACCAAAAGAAGATAAGTAATGACCAGTAGAAGAAATTTCATAAAGAAAACGGCAACAGGTTCAATGGCCTTATCGTTTAGCGGCCTTATTTTACCTTCTATGGCGCATGCTAATATTTTGGGTGCAAATGACCATATCAATTGTGCAATAATTGGGGTTCGAAGTAGAGCAAAGGCACATGTAATGGCAATTCATGAGCAGCAAAATGCTAAGATTATTTATAGCTGTGATGTGGATGATACTATTTTGGAAGAACACAATGCATGGTGCCAAGAAAATATTGGATACATCCCTAAAAATGAAAAGGATTTTAGAAAGGTTCTAGAAGATAAGGATGTAGATGCTGTTTTTATTGCAACGCCAGAACATTGGCATGCACCAATGGCTATTATGGCTTTACAGGCAGGAAAGCATGTGTACGTAGAAAAACCATGTAGTCATAATCCTTATGAGAACGATTTGCTGGTTGAAGCGCATAAGAAGTACGGTAAAAAAGTACAGATGGGTAACCAACAACGTTCGGCACAGACCTCTATTTTGGGTGTTAAGGATATTAGGGACGGAGTTATAGGTGAGGTGTACAAAGGAGAGGCGTACTACAGCAATAATCGAGGGTCCATTGGCAAAGGTACTGAAATTGCCGTTCCGGGTACATTAGACTGGGATATGTGGCAAGGACCGGCGCCAAGAGAGAAATACAGGGATAATGTACACCCGTATAACTGGCATTGGTTTAAAACTTGGGGTACCGGAGAAGTGCATAATAATGGTACACACGAGATTGATATATGCCGTTGGGCATTGGGTGTAGACCTACCGGAAAGTGTTACTTCTTTTGGGGGTAAATATGCATATGATGACGATTGGGAGTTTGTAGATAACCAACAGGTTACCTATAAATATAAAGATGATAAATTCATTACATGGACAGGACATAGCCGAGGGAAAATTTTACCTAGCCAACCCGGTCGTGGCGCTACCATTTACGGTAGTAAAGGTATTATTCAGTTGGACCGAAACTTTTATAAATTATTCGATTTAGAAGGTAACCTTATAAAAGAGGAAAAAGAAGGAGCTGCCAGTGCAACAACCAATACAATGGGGCAGGGACAGTTAGATGTAAATCATGTAGGGAACTTCTTTGATGCTATAAGAACGGATAAATCGCTTCATGCAGATATACAGGATGCCAGTATTTCAACCATGTTGTGCCACTTGGGCAATATGGCTCAGGATGCAGGAGAAACCTTAAAGATTGATCAGGCTACCGGTAAAATTTTGAATAACGAAAAGGCTATGGCCAATTGGAAACGGGAATATGCCCAAGGTTGGGAGCCTAAATTATAAGTGCCATACCCAGCAAAGGGCAAGCTAAATACATTTTGTTTTTTTGTTAGTTAATTGGTCCGCATGACAATGTTATGCGGACCTTTTTTATGTATTTATATTTTTTGTAAAACGATAATGAATGGGTAAAGAAAACTATCTCCTGATTACCTTTTGGCGGTGAACTGTAGTTCCATCGGCATTCTTGATGACCAAAATATAAACACCAGAAGAAATTGCTGAAGTATCTATTTTCGATTTTTCGTTTAGATCAATAGTTTCGGTATGGGTTAATTCTCCGTTCATACTATAAATTTGAACTGTGCATATACCCTGTAGGTCCGTTGCCAAGTTCATTTCTTGTTGAAAGGGGATAGGGTAGAGTACAGAGCTATCAGTTGTTTGTTCGGAAGACGTACGGTCGCCAAAAAGACTTTCCGCTTTAGCGAATGCCTGCTTACCAATCTCATCACCTATTAAGCGTCCTGGTATATCATCTATGGGAGGATGTATACCGCCCCATATTCTTGAGAGGCTGGTTTGGTCGGATGCATCTCTATATGTTGCCCATTGCAGCGTAATATCTTCTGAAGGTCCATTTTCAAAAACTAGAAACTCATTCGCTTTAATATCAAAAGTCCCTATACCTCCAGGAAAAAATGCATCTCCTGTAAGTAGCGTCATAACTTCGGCAGCAGCTCTGGAAAAAGTGGAATGTCCGGAAACATAACCGGCAAACGGAGGGGTAACAAAAGTTCCTCTCTGGTAGGGCCACCAGTGGGTTCCTAAAATCCATCCAACGCCGGCAACATCGGTTTCAGGGTCGTTTATGAAGTCTGGTCCGCGCCATGCTTTAATCTTAACTTCTCCTACGGACTCGCCCATCGCACCAGCAAGTGCATCACCTTCTTCAATAAGTTCAATTAACCCTGGGATTAACGGAATGCCATGTGGGTCAAAACTAGGTAAGGAAGAATCGCTACTTTGTCCTTTACCGCACATATATCTAATGGCCGAGATAGGTCTTACATAGTCATAATAACCTTTTATGGCCCATGTAGCAATGGCTGAATCGTGCATAGCTCCACCCAGCGCTAAATACGATTTTACATCCCATTCCAAACTGGTCATGGCAGCGCCTTCTCCCTTAAACTTTTTAGTGACCATAGGATGGTCGCTCACATAGTTAAGAATTGTAAACCAATGTCCGGGTGGAGTTTCGGAATCTGGGCCATCTGCCCAGAATTCTGCCAGAACCCGTGTATAATCGGAGCGTTTTACCAGTTGAGGTTCGTAAGGTCTGTCCGTATACGGATTAAGGTCCCATCCTTGACCTGTATCCCCACCTTCCATAAGGTTATAGAAATTTTGAAACGCTTCAAACGTAGTAGGGTAGGTGTCAATATCGACATTTCCTAAACTTGCAGGAGAGATGTCTATTTCAGTATCGTCTTCCGGGTCTAAATGCGCAGACCATGCAGCTACCAATGTGAAGTTCCATTTGTAAGGATCATTAATGCCATCAGCTCTAGAATCGCCTATTTGTGGTGGATCTTGAGTTTCAAAATAAAGGTGAGAGTCAAAACCGTTGTTCTTTACCTGTAAGTCGGCTTCGTCTAAGGCAAAAGGAACTACGGTTCCCCATTCCGGTCCAAGAAAGTCAGGAATGGCTACAGGAACTGAGTTTCCCGATTGATCTATAAAAAGGTCAAAAGACAAAGGCTGCCAATGGTTGGGGTCTATATCGGTTATATCCTGATATTCCGCAAGTACTAATGGGGGATTGGTAGGGTTGTACAGCTGATTGCCATATTCAAAATCTTCATTGGAACCGTCCTGTCTACCAAAAGCGATCATTTCATTCCCTAAATAATTTCCAAGTGCCGCGTATGAACCACTGCTGTAATCTGTAGATGTAAATTCTGGGTCATATCCAAAAGAAAAGAATAACTCTTCTATATTGTTTAAAGTGACAAAGGCTCCCGGTGATGTAGAAAAGCGATGCGTTAGTAACCTGAACAAAGCATAACTCATGATTTCCTGTCGCGCGACATCAGCGTTATCGGGCTGTAGAATTCCATTGTACCTACACTCATAACCACCATACGTTTGGCCTAAAAAAACGGTTTGTGCAGTGCTGTCAAATAAGGCCCAAGCATCATACATGACCATGGAACTGTGGTATAGATTACGTGCATGTACCGTTGGCCTGGCATAATCTACTCTAATGGCACCCAGTAAAACTTCATTCCATTGCCTGGCAACCGAGTGCTGGGCATTGCCTATGCAAACTACACAGAACAGAGTTAATAGAAGTAGTTTTTTCATGGTTGGTCTGTGCGTAAAATACAACGCAATAAGTTAATCTATACGGCGTATTCAATAGTATCGGCTACATCAAAATAGTCTACATTTTCTTTAGTAACCATATTAATGGCAGAGCTATATTTTGGTTTGGGTGTTTTATTCAATAATAAATATTCCGTAAGTATTTTTAGGCCCATATACCCTTGTTCAAAAGGGTTTTGATCAATGGCAAAGTCAATACTTCCCTTTCTAATATATTCAAGATTGTCCAAATGGGTATCATAACCAATAGTGCGGATGGTAGTAATACCTTTCCTTTCTAGATAGCTGGCAATCATAAAAATGGCACTAGAAGGGACAAATATACCTGTAATCTGTTTTTCGTTTTCTAATTCTTTAGAAAGTGCTTTTTCAATCATTTCCGTATCAAAATCATCAATGATTATTTTTTTGATTTTCTTATCGCTTACGTTATCGGAAAAGTAATCTAGAAAACCTTTTATTCGGGTTTCAATAGCCAGATGCCTGCCCACATTCTTTTGGGAGGTTAGTATAGCAATTGAGTCTTCAGGTTTAGTAATCAGGTTCATCATCTTACCACATAGGTTACCACTTTGCAACGCATTTTGACCTATGTACGTAAGTTTGTTTGAGGTGTCCAAATCAATATTTATAAAGACACACGGTATTTCTTCTTCTTTCAATTTTTCAGCAAAGGCCAATGAGGTATTGTAAAAGAAAGGAGCAAAGACGATACCATTGGGCTTTAGCGCCAGAATTTTGTCCAGGGCTTGTTCGTAGGATTTTAAATCATATTGGTCAAAGAAAAAACGATGTGTTTCTACACCGTACTTTTGAATTTCCTTTGCGGCAGATTTCATACCTAAATGGGGACCGTACCAAAACTGATTTTTAGAAACGACAGAGGGAATAAGGGTGGCAATCCTATATTTCTTTTTAAAAGCTAAAGTACTCGCAAGAATGTTTCTTTCAAAATCATACTTATCAAGTAATTTCTGAACTTTTTCCCTAGTCTTGGGAGATACTCCAGGGCGTTTATGAATTACCCTATCTACCGTGCCTGTTGAAACCTTGGCTTCTTCGGCAATATCTTTAATCGTTTTCAATAACTTAGTTTAAAATGTAGTATTCAACCTCAGTTCATTCGGTGTTTAATTTATTGGAGTTGAATTATTTGTATGCCAAATATAGGGATAAATCTAGTGATTTGAAACAAATGCACTGTTTTTGTGTACGCACACGGTTTGCTAGGTTAAGAAAATGAATTAGATGGGCGTTACGATATCGAAACTTTTTCTTTGATGTTATCTTTTACTGTGTAAAGGGAAAATCAAATAAAATCACAAGAGGTTGGTACTGCTCTCCGATGATTTAGAAAGCTGTCTATTCGTATCTTTTAATATTTGAATTTCTTTAGTAACACGAATCAACATTTGACGTGCTTGTCTTCTATTCTTCACGATTATTTTTGAAATACGTTTTAAACGAGATTTGGCACGAACTAATTTGATATTAAAATCTCGTACCATTTCAAATTTATCAGACGGGTACTGTGGAAAGTTATTTTCAAAGGTTCTCTTTAGTTCTCTAATCTGTCTATTGAGATGCTTTGCTCTTAAATTCAATGTATTTTCTCTAGCAATTTTTCTGATCACTTTTCTGTTTTTAGATATTCTGGGAGACCTCATAAATCTTAATTTTCATCAAATTTAAAGAGGTGATAGTTTTACAAGGAACGTAATTGCTCTAAATTTTATCGCAATTACTGAACTTAAATACGCTATAAGCGATTGCATCAATCCTAATTACTTTAAAAACAAAGGAATTGGTTACCGTACTTTATTTTTAATTAGGATTTAGGAATACCTAGCATTTAGACTTTATGATCATTAATTTTTTAGAAAAGGGTATAGAGGTTATATCGCATCCTGCGCACGGGCTGCTTGCAGGTAAAATTGCGGATCAACTAAAGAATCGTCCATACCAAAATCATTGGATGGAAACGCTCACTGCTATTATTGAGCACGATGATGAACAGTTGAGCAATGAAGCCAAAAACAATATTTCCGATTTGGGTATGGCGATGGATTTTGTTACTCACCAAGTGCCTTTGGAAAAGATGTTGGTCCATGCCAAAGCCGTTTTTAAAAAAGTATTGAAAAAATCTAGTTGGTCGGCTATGTTACTTACCTACCATCTTGAATTTTTATATTCCGATAAAATGGAAGAGGTAGAAGACTTTAAAGCATTTTTGAAGGAACTAAAGGATTTTCGGTCAGAGAGCATTAAATTTCATGGTATTGATGAAGCAGGAGCAGAGGAACTCTATAAAATCATGCTTTTTTCAGATCGGCTTTCCCTTATTTTGTGTCAGGAAGAAACACCTACCTTAGGCAGAAAGCTGGAAATAAATAAATCTATCAAGAACCATCGGTACTTCATTTACAAAACAAAGGACACGGTTTTTACGGTAGAACCATGGCCTTTTAGAAAAAACCATTTTAGTTTATGTGTAGACGCCCGTGTGTTAAAGGAGCTTAAATTTAAAGATGAAAAACATTTCAACCAGAAACTGGATGAAGCTTCCATTGAAATAAAAACATTTCAGTTTTCAAAATTCGATTAACTATTTAAAAATCATAAAAAAACCAGAAGCTTAGCTTCTGGTTTTTTAGTAGTATAACTCAAAAATTATACTGCATTCGGGGGAAGTAAATCTTTATCTTTTACCTGCTCTTCCGGAACGTTTTCTAAAAACTCATACAGGTCTGCATTGGCACTTGGGCCGTAACCGGCCAACAATGTTCCTTTGCTACCGTCACTTGTTTCCATAACGTAGAGTAAAGACATGTCCGAAGGGTTGCTCATACCTTCGTATCTATGTTCTTTTACTATGGTAATATCGCTTGCCTCAAAGGATTTATCCGTCTTGGTGCTCTTTAGTTTTCCGTCAACAAAGCGGTAGGAGTCTGTATATCCTAGTTTTTCATATTCTTTAATATAATTCGACTCATGTTTTGCATATTCATTGCTCATAATAGTATCGTTTAAGTTTTATAATTAAGCGGGTATATTCTCCGCTTTCTCTCTTCTTTTCCAGTTACGGTGCTTCGCTATTGCTTTGATAAAAGCTTCTGGCTTACCGTTCACAAATAGAGCGTCGTCATCTGAAATATCCATAACCGCTGTACTTTTTAAAAACTCTTCTGCTTCTCCATCTACAGCAATGGCCTTACAATGTTTATAGGCTTCGTTAACGAATTTGGTAAATTTGGCCTGTGCCATTAGGGTTTCAATAGATTTTTTTCCTCCAGGAATGTAGACCGCATCAAAAAGGACACTTTCCGTAGTTGCTATAGCTGCATCTACTTTATGGTCCTTATCCTTATCACATTTCACCGTTCCCCCATGTGCGGCAACCAATTTTACCATAGCGCCTTCTTTTTCAAGTTCTTCTTTCACTTTCTTGAAAATACCCATATGGAATCCATCCGCAACAAGAACAGCTATTTGTCGGGTGGCGATGGAGTCAAAATTAGTGTTGGCCTGACTCAATTTTGGGGACTCGTCCAGATATATTTTTTTCTCGCCTGGTTGTTGTTCTTCCACATTCGCATCCGCTCCAATAGCTTGGTTTAATGGCATTTCAACCGAAGAAGGAACTTCAATACCCAAGTTTGTAGCTACCTTTTTAGCCAAATCAGAATCAATCTGGTCAATGAGGTAGAGCATACGTTCTTTTATATGCTTGAATTCGCATTTGCCCAATTCAAAGGTATAGGCTCCGGCTACATGTTCTTTTTCCCAATCGGCAAGACTTCTATAGAATAATGCAGGCTGAGAGAAATGATCATTAAAACTCTCACTACGAGCCCTAATTTTTTTAGCGTCTATTCGCTCTTGATACGACTCAAAACCGCCCTCGGCAACCGTAGAAAGGTATGGGCATCCTCCACTGATTGAATTAGGAAAATATGCCGTTCTGCCCTTTGGTATCTCGGTTTGCATATGACCGTCACGCTGATTGTTCTGTGCTTCGGCCACAGGTCTATTTATTGGAATTTGATGAAAATTATGAGAGCCCAGTCTTGAAAGTTGGGTGTCTCGGTATGAGAACAATCTACCTTGTAACAAAGGATCATTGGTAAAATCTATACCAGGTACGATACTTCCGGGCATAAAGGCAACCTGTTCCGTTTCTGCGAAGAAATTTTCAGGGTTTCTGTTCAGAACCATTTTACCCACGACTTTTACAGGAACCATCTCTTCCGGAATCAGTTTTGTAGGATCAAGAAGGTCAAAGTCATATTTATGTTCGTCTTCTTCAGGTACAATTTGCAATCCCAGTTCCCATTCAGGGTACTGCCCCGCTTCAATGGCATCCCATAAATCTCTCCTATGAAAGTCAGAATCCGCTCCGCTAATTTTTACGGCTTCATCCCATGTTACGGAATGTACACCCAGTTTAGGTTTCCAGTGGAATTTTACAAAATGGGCTTTTCCTTCTTTATTGATCAAACGGAAAGTGTGGATACCAAACCCTTCCATCATACGAAAGCTACGTGGTATGGCACGGTCACTCATTAACCATATTTGGTTGTGAAGCGTTTCTGGAGTTAACGATACAAAATCATAAAATGTGTCATGAGCAGATGCTGCTTGCGGAATTTCTTGATGAGGTTCTGGCTTTACCGAGTGAATCAAATCTGGAAATTTCATCGCATCTTGAATAAAGAAAATAGGCATGTTGTTTCCCACTAGATCCCATGTACCTTCATCTGTGTAAAATTTTACGGCAAAGCCCCGAACATCTCGCGCTAAATCAGTAGAACCTTTAGACCCTGCCACTGTAGAAAAGCGAACAAACACTGGTGTTTTTCTAGATGTATCCGTAAAAATACCTGCTTTTGAGTATTCTTCAATGCTATCGTAAAGTTCAAAATAACCGTGAGCTCCACTTCCTCTGGCATGAACGATACGCTCTGGGATTCTTTCGTGGTCAAAATTGTGGATTTTTTCACGCAACATGAAATCCTCAAGCAACGTAGCGCCTCGTGCACCTGCTTTTAAAGAGTTGTTGGTGTCATTGACTTTTAATCCTTGTCTAGTAGTTAACGGTTTACCGGTGTAGTCTACAGAATACTTTTCAAGTTGTTCGTCTTTGTTTGTAGTTACTTTATTGGAGTTTTTTTTTGATTCCATATTTTTTAGTGCATTTAATTGAAAATTGTTGGGGAGTAATTTTTTAGCTTTAATCCATTGCCCTGAAATGAGCTTTGGCCAGAATACTGGCTTCTATTTTTGTAGCCTGTTCTATTAGTAGGCAGTTTAATTTTTGGGGGAGGTCCAATTGTATCATAACATGACAAATCTCCAAAGCTTTTCTATCCAACAAGTCAATGTTTAGACTGGTGCCGACCATCATATTAAGATAGTTTTTACCGTACAGCTGATTGTGCCATGCGTACAATTCTGAAAATTCAATTTCATCCGATTCTTTTATAGCAACGTGCCATATATCCAGCAAGAAGTTTGAACGCTCAATAGCACATTGTTCCATGAGCATCCGCATCATTGGATTTTTCTCTTTCAAAGCGCATTCTACATAGTGTATTTCACTTATTACATATACTTTCAGAAGTTGTTCAAGACATTCCATAGAGTTGATTCAAATTTCACAATACATAAAATTATTCAAGGATACTATAAGATTATGGCTGTAAAAAAATGATTATTAGTGCAAATGCTAATTATGCGAGGTTGGATGTTAAAAGATTGAAACGAAAGGTATTTGAATCAATTTTAATCGTAACTGAGCTATTTCTTGTGGAATCTCATAATTAAATTCGATTTGGTTTTTGAAGGAAATTTCGCTTTGTAAAGATGCGATAACCTTCAAAAGTCGTTCACGAAAATTAATTTTAAAATATACATTATGTCAGATACAGCAACTATTGAAAAAGGAAAAGAAGATTTAGGTAGACCAGGTCTTGAGGCGAATATGAAAACAAAGCCAGAAACTATAAAATCTAGTTACAAGGGCAGTGATAAGTTAAGAGGTAAAGTAGCATTGATTACCGGTGGTGATAGTGGTATTGGCCGTGCCATTGCAGTGCATTATGCAAGAGAAGGGGCTAACGTTGCCATTGCCTACCTAAATGAAAACGAAGATGCGGACACCACAAAAAAGATGGTAGAAAAGGAAGGCACAAAATGTTTGACCGTTGCGGGAGACCTTAGAAACCATAATTTATGTAATGAATTGGTTGAAAAAGTGATAGATGCCTACGGCAGAATAGATATTTTAGTCAATAACGCGGCTACCCAGTACACCCAGGAAGATTTTAGCGAGATACCACTGGAACAGTTAAAGAAAACTTTTGATACGAACATTGTAGCAATGATTTACCTTACCCAGCAGGTATATCCTCACTTACGAGAAGGTGCTCGCATTATCAATACAACTTCCATAACCAGTTATAGGGGCAATAAGGTATTGGTAGATTATTCTTCTACAAAAGGTGCTATTACTTCTTTTACGCGAGCATTGTCCTCGCAGTTGGCAGAGAAGAATATTTTGGTGAACGGTGTTGCTCCGGGGCCCATATGGACACCCTTAATTCCTGCAACCATGGATGATATAGAAGATTTTGGAGAAGACACCCCTTTAGGTAGGTGTGGTCAGCCATCTGAGGTGGCACCGGCTTACGTTTTCTTGGCATCCGAAGATAGTAGTTATATGACAGGGCAGGTCTTACATATTAATGGAGGTGAAATTATAGGGAGTTAAGATTTAAAGACGCTTTTTTGATTCCTAGGGTGTTCGCTTTTTAGCGGATGCCCTTTTTTTATTCGTTATCATCTTCAAAAATGGATTAAATGGACGGTCATCAACGTTTTTTAATCAAACTGATCATTTGTGTCAAGGTTAAATGTGATGAAATCAATAGTGCCGATTATCTAGAGGTATCTTGCTATTCAACTTAAAATAATCATACAATGAAAACACAAGCATATTTAGCATTTGATGGAAACTGTCAAGAAGCACTTAATTTTTATGCCGATGTACTCGGTGCAGAGATAAAAAATAGACAGACCTATGCCGATAAGAAAATAGATGTTCCTTCAGCATATAGAGATAGACTTCAGCATGCAGAGCTTAAAGGTAAAGGTGTCAATTTTATGGCCTATGATGCCGCACCGGATACGCCGCTTACAGAAGGTACTAAAATACATTTAAGTGTAGACCTAAACAATAAGAACGAGGCACAGGATTTATATGACAAGCTATCCGCTGGTGGCCGTGTGCATCATGAATTGAGAGAGCGAGAATGGAATGCGTTGTTTGGTCGTTTTACAGACCGTTATGGTATTAATTGGATGATTAACTGTGATTTAAACTAACATTTTGTTTCTAAGTAAAGTGAATACAATAATCAGAATAGATAAAAAAGTATGAGCGAGTGGTTTAAATTTTCCTGGGATGCTTTTGGTGCTACCATCATTACCGCTTTGGGTATTTATATTGCCGTGATACTAATGACACGTATTTGCGGTAATCGTAGCTTCTCAAAAATGTCGAGTTTTGATTTTGCCATGACCGTAGCGGTAGGGTCTGTAATAGCCACCACGGTACTATCAAAAACAGTGAGTTTGTATGATGGTATTATTGGCATTGTTACAATTTACCTTTTACAAATGGGAGCCGCCTACGCTAGACGGAACGACATGGTAAAAAAAGTAATGGACAATACGCCTTTATTGCTCATGGATGGGGAAATCATTTTGGAAGACAACTTACGTAAGGGCAGAGTAGCAAAATCCGATTTACGAGCTAAATTAAGGGAGGCTAATATAACCGAGCTTTCTGAGGTAAAAGCAGTTGTTTTTGAGACTACTGGCGATATTTCTGTACTTCACAAGCAACATGACCGTCCCATTGAAGATTTTCTAATGGAAGACGTTACCCGCTCATAATAAAAATACAGATTACTCTTCTAAAAGATACTTCCATGAAAATGGAAGTATCTTTTTTGTAATTGATTGCGCTCATTTTTCTATTAAAAGTGTTCAAATAACTAGATAAGATTAAATAATTTCATAAGAAATTTCAGAAGTTTTGTAGGATTTCCATTAAAACGGATAGCTACGCTTTCGCTACTTCAAACCGAAAGTACAACTGAAATTTGGTATTTCTTTTTATACAATAGGTGGGAGTGTCCTTTTAATAGGGGGTATGACAGTCTGTATGATAAAAAGAGCAATGAGAGAGCCTGTGAAAGTTCAGGTTAGTTTTTAATTAAATATTTAGGTTATGCAGAATTTTAAGTATACGTACACGGTCAAAGACAAAATTACAGGTGAAACACTTTTTTCGAACATTAATGATTTGAGTAAAATTGGTGTTTTGCGTAACAATGATTTTTTTCAATATATAGCAACCGAGGCAGAGATGCAGCGTTTGGGCGAATGTAAATTGGCAAATGAAGATTATATCTGTATAGTTCGGCTAGGTAATGGCAGGAGGGTAGCATGAAACAGATATTTTTAAAAACGTTCAATTGATATTTTTTGGAATCGATCTAGACCAAGTTTTCCAGTTAAATTTGGAGAAATGCCAAACGGTAGGCATCAAAGTTACCGCAAAATAAAATGACATGAATACCGATATAAAAGAAATTGAAGATAGACTGAACGATATTATTCAGAAAAACGAAGATGCAATCAAAGGATATGATAAAGCAGCAGAAAATGCGGAAGGAATAGGTCTTAAGAGTTATTTTCAGAATAAATCAATAGAAAGAAGAAATTTTCTTGTTGAATTGAAAGCAGCGGCACCGGCCCTTAAAACTAGAGAAGATATAGATGGGAGCGCAACAGGAGCTATGCACAGAGCCTGGATGGATGTGAAGACTTTCTTCTCGGGAGATAACGATGAAGCTATGTTGGAAGAAGCTATACGTGGTGACAAAGCCGCAATAGAAGAGTATAATGAAGTTTTGGCAGACACACATTTGCCAATTAAAGCTGCAGAAGTAATTAGAAAGCAGAGAGAATGGTTAATGACAGATTTAAAAACCATTAAAACATTGGAAGACGTTAAATAATTACTTTCAATTAAATTGAAAGCCCCTAAAATGGGGCTTTTTTTATGTCTTAGAAGTTAGGGAGTAGTTGTTATTTTGGTTTCAAGAAACCAAATTCTGTACTTTTAATTACATACCCAATACGTACCATACTTGAATACTGTTTGTAATCAATTAGATTTTCGGCATGGCCGGCAAACCACTCAAACATAATATATTGATTGGAATTATGTTTAAACGGCCTGTAACTTAATCGTGTTCGGATAGATCCTCTTGTATCAAAATCTAGACCTTTTCTCACTTTGAGCTCAAAAATTAGTTTGTCGGGAATCAAATCGCGCGATACACTCACTTCCCCTAACCCTACATAATCCAATAAATCAGGGTTTCCTTCTTTATATCCAAAGGGGAGCCAACCTTTTACATGAAGCATGGTTTTCTTTCCTACTAGAGTAGAGTACTGAAGGCTAAGGCGGTTCCAGCTTCTAGAATAAATACTGTCCCTTCCATTGGATTCGTGCTCAAAGACAAGTGTAGCTAGGCCATTCACACGGTCATCAGAGTTATAAAAAGCTTTGCCAACACCCAATGTTGGGTTAAAATTGATTTCCCTAAAAGGATAAGAATCCTTATAAATATCCCAAAATGCCTTTTGGCTATACGTTAAATACAGATAGGTTTCCCAAGGAAGAATTGTACGGGTTATAATCTGTTTAAAGCTTATTTGATATTTGGCATTTGCCGTAGAACTGTTAATGGGGTTGTTTGTGGGGATACCGGTAATAAAGTAATTGTCTTTATGAATGGTGAAGGATGGTATTCTTTGCATGGTGTCACGCACCTCTTCTCTAGTAAGAGTTTGTGCGGATAGGTCTGCAATAAGAAATTGTAAGCCTATTAAAATCCAGAGCGAGATTTTAAGTTTCATAAGATGGTATTCTTTTTAATGGATACTTAGGAGATTGCAAAAGTAACCCATCAGTGGTCTATGCCCTGTTGTGATAACACAAATTTTTAGTGCAATGAAAAAAAGACACCCTATTTAAGTAGGGCAGATTTAGTATGTCAAAGGCAATTTTACAACGACGCTATCAATTCTTCAAGGTTATCACTACGCTGAAGGCCCATTTTTTTGCGTAATCGATGTCGTGTTGTATGAACGGATTTTGTGGAAATACCCAACAGTCTCGCCATATCTTTACTAGTAAGATTCAATTTGATCAAGGCACAAATTTTCTGATCGGTCTGGCTTAGGTTAGGGTAGGTGCTGTTCAACTTTTTATAAAAGTTCTTATTAACATCGGTAAACCGTAGCTTAAATTCCTCCCAATTATTGTTGCTTCCTACTGAAATTGATTTTAGCACCCTATTAATTTCGGCCACTTTTATAGTCCCGTCTTCGCCGCGTAATTCGGTTTTAAGTTTTTTCAAAAACTCGTCTTTTTCCACAAGTTGAAGTGTAGAGGCGGCCAATTCTTTGTTTTTAGTTTCCAGAAGCTCCTTGGTTTTCTGCATCTCAAGCGCTTTGGTTTTTCGTATCATTTGCTTCTCTGCCAAATGTTTGGAGCGTATGTGCTTTACATAGATATAGCCAATGATAATAATAAAGATCAGCGAACCGATGAGAATAATGCGTTGCAGCATTGAAATCTTATCTTGCTGTTCCAATTTTTCTAGCCTTTGCTGGCGTATTACTTCTTCTTGAAGCTCTTTTTGAAGCCGATATTCATTTTTGATTTCCATTAGTGAAATGTTATTTTCACTTCTACCATCAAAAAATTTGGCATTCAAGGCCTTCGCCTTATTTAGATTTCTAAACGCCTCTGTATCGTTGTTCAGCAGATGATAATTTTCTGCTATTTTTTCATATATGAAAGGCGTAAAATCAATATGGCTTTGGTATTTATCAGAAATCTCAATAGCCTTCTTATAGTAATCGATTGTTTTCTCTAGTTCGCCTAATTTTTTATAGATCTCGGCAAAATACGCATAGATCAGAACAAGATATGAAGGATAGTTTTCCTTAAACCAAGGCTCTATATCTTTTAAAGTTTGCAAGGCCTCTTCGTTTTTTCCTTCCTCGCGTAGCACATATGATTCTTCAAACTTATAAAAAGGAAGAGCTAGTTTATCAGATGTATCAGAATAGTAGATATAGCTACTGTCCAGATATTTCCTAGCTAATTTGGCCTGGTTTAAGCCTCTGTAGGTATAACTGAAGGTATAATAGTTATTGGCTAGGCTAGCTCTGGGCATAACGCCGCGATCCACCAAATTTTTCATAATGTCAAGGGACATTTGCAAGTATTTCAGCGCTTCTTTCTGCCTTTTGTTATAGCTATATAGTGCTCCAAGTCGTCTATAAATATATGATCTTAGGACCTGGTTGTCATAATTGTCCGTTAAACTAAGTGCACGCCAGATAGTTTCATAGGCCTTTGCATAGTTGGCATGATGGCTGTAAGCATCCGTTAACGTTAGTAGTTTCCAAGCGGTTTGTGCAGTATCTCCGGTCTTTAATGTTTCTTCAACCGCAGATTTAAGAAAATCTATATTGTTTTCTTGAACCACTACAGTGGTACTATCACTATTGGTAACGACAGCATTCAAAGGAATTGAAGAGTCCTGGGCAATAAGCAGGGAGCTCTTCAAAAAAAGAAAGATAATACAGCTTTTAAGAGACCAACGTCTTTTAATATTATTTGTGTAACCCAATGGTATAGTACTGTTTTTAATACTTAATGAATGAAAGAAGTGTTCGTATGTTTCTTTAATCTTTATTATAAATTAGGGCAATGTTATCATAGCGTATCAAGTGTAACTAATTTCTTTAATTTATCAAAATTATTTCGCCTATAGGTCTACGTTTTAACTTCTTGGTCTACGGGCATTTTATCTAGTAATTACAAAATTCTGTGTTGATGATAGGGGCAGTTTTAAGGTTACAAATGGTTTTTTTACTCTTTAGATACATTTACACCAGCTAAAATTAAACAAATTTTAACATAGTCTGATTTTGCCCGTTTGTAGTGTAGTTTTACGGTGTTTTTTTTCACAAAACACGGTTCTATCAGGGTTTTAGGATGGTAGTATGTGTATAACATATGGTTTTGTCAAGTTTTTGTCAAGCCCTTTTTTTAGGAGTAAATTAACAATATCTCTATTTTGGACACAGATTAAATGGTTTATGAAAATTATTTAAGCCTTTAATTGATGAATTGACAAACAAACATTACTCACACTTAAACCAACTCATTATGAAAAGAAAAAATTGTTTCTTACAGAACAATGCTCCTCCTCTGATCGGAGCAAAATCAAATTTTCTACTAAAAGAATATAGTACGAATAACTATTGAATTAGAATTCAGGAATTTTCATTAAAAATTACAAAAGAATAATCTCTATCTAAATAAAGAAATAGGTAATAGAAAAAAGGGTGATCAATCGCCTCGTTCAATATCTTCTTTAATAGCTGGAACAACTGGCAATTTCGTTATGCAACGGATTTTGTTCAATGGTTGCTTGTATGCTAAAGTGCCACTTGGATTGTAGATTATTTAAAACTTAACAAGAAACTTAATATGAATTTCAAAAACATTTTTTATTCCAGATTCCATGGTAAGAGCATGGTGCTGTTTTTGGTCCTGTGCCTAACTACGGCCGCAGTAAAGTCTCAAACGGTAAGTGGAACAGTATCTGCAGATGATGCACCTTTGCCGGGCGTTAGTGTGGTAGTAAAAGGAACCAACAACGGAACGGTTACGGATTTTGACGGGTTATACTCCATAAACGCAGAATCTAGCGCAGTTCTTGTGTTTAGCTACATTGGTTTTAAATCAAAAGAAGTTGCTGTTAGAGGCAATAAAACTGTAAATGTAATCCTAGAGGAAGATGTATCCGCTCTTGAAGAAGTAGTGGTCATTGGCTATGGTGCCCAAAAGAAGAAAGAATTGACCGGTGCAGTAGCACAAGTTAAGTCTGAAGAGTTGATGAAAACTTCTACTTCAGATATCGGTGCCGCGTTACAAGGTCAAATTGCAGGTGTAAACGTAACTGCTAGTTCTGGTGCACCAGGCTCCGAGGCTAACGTTCAAATTCGTGGACTTACTTCTATTAGTGGTGCTAATAGACCGCTGTATGTTGTGGATGGTATTCCTTTTGAGGGCGATCCTAAATTAAGTATAAATGAAATTGAAACTATAGATGTACTAAAGGATGCCGCTTCAGCCGCTATTTATGGAACTAGAGGTGCTGCAGGTGTAATTTTAATAACTACCAAAAGAGGTAAAGAAGGGCAGATGAAAATTGCTGCTGATAGTTACTACGGTCTGCAACATATAACCTCTGCAACTCCATTACTGAATGTTGAAGACAAGTTGTATGTTCAGTTTATACAAGGAGCTGCATTAAATGGAAGTAGCTATGGTAATACGTGGACAACAATTGAGCAAAGCCCACATTTTCTTACGAACAATACGGATTTGACAGAGGTTGTTCTAAACGATATGGCGCCTATACAAAACCATAGCCTTACACTATCGGGCGGTAAAGATGGTCTTACGTATAACGTAACGGGTAACTATTTTGATCAAGAAGGGGTCATCATTAAATCTGGATATGATCGTTTTAATGTTAGAGCAAACACCCAGTTCGTAAAAGGTAAATGGAATATTACAACAGGTTTGTCTTTTCGGGTAGAGAATAGGGAACATGCTCCGTGGGGGCTACTTAGGGATGCCATTAGATTTACGGCGTACAGCCCAAGTATTGACCCAAACCAAAGTGTAATAGAAAATGCCGGACCTGATGGAAATGGAGCTACTAACATTTCTAATTTAGGGTATAAGTTCTTGCAGGAAGATAACCAAGAGAATAATTATTTTGATGGTAACTTGAGTTTGACCTATAACTTCACAAATAACCTGAAGTTTACATCTAGAATGGCAACCAGCTATGATAATGGAACTAGAATCACCATTAACCCTAAATTTACAGCGTATAGAGATGATGGTTCAGAAGTAACATCGCAACGATCTAAAGTGCGTAATTTAAGTTCTCTTGCGAAAAAATTTACATGGGAGAATATATTGAATTATCAAAAAAGCTTTGGTGATCATAATATTAACTTCACAGGGGTTTATTCTTCGGAAAAATATAATTATTCAGAATTTTTCGCTGAAAAAAGCGATTTGGCTTCCAATGATATAACGGTGTTAAATGGAGCTACTGCCGATCCAAATGTGGGTTCGGGTAACAATCAGTGGACCCAAGATCGTGAAAGTACTTTAATTGGTATGCTGGCAAGACTTCAATACAACTATAAAGGAAAATACTTACTAAGTGGTGCGGTTAGAAGAGACGGTTCTTCTCGTTTCAAAGAAGAACCGTGGGGGGTGTTTCCTTCGGTTTCTGCCGGATGGAATGTATCGGATGAAAATTTCTGGAATCCTATAAAAAATACCATTTCTTCATTTAAATTGAGGGGTAGTAGAGGTACAACAGGTAATCAGGGTATTGCAGACTATAGCTACACGCCAACAATAACATTAGAAAATGACTATGTTCTAGGTTCGGGTGATGATCAAAATCTAGTTCTGGGTGCCATCCAAACCGGATTTGCCAATCCAAAAGTACGCTGGGAAACTTCGGTTTCTTTGAATGCAGGTTTCGATATGGGCCTTTTCGATAATAAATTGACACTTTCCGGAGATATTTATGAAACAAAAAAGGAAGATATGTTGTTCCCTGTATTGTTACCACCAACTGCGGGTGGTGGTCAAAATGCAGAAGTGACACTTAATGTTGGTGATATGACCAATAAAGGTGTGGAATTCGCCATGAACTACCGTCACTCAGGTAAACTATCATGGAATGCAGGAGTAACGTATACTCGCAACGATAATATTATTACCAAAATGAGTGGGAGCAACAAAATCATTTATTTTGATGACAGTAGTATTTCTGGCCACAGTAATGACCAAGATTTGGTATCGGCTTTAGCTGAGGGCTACGAAGGTGGTGCATTCTTTCTAGTGGAGACGGATGGTACCATAAAAACGGAAGAAGAACTGGCAGCTTATCAGGCAATTGTACCCGATGCTAAAATGGGAGATTTAAAATATGTTGATTTTGATAATAATGGAACTATAGATATAGATGACCGTCAATATATGGGTAGCGGTACCCCGGAATTTGAAATGGGCTTTAATTTTTCAGCATATTACAAGGCACTTGACTTTTCCATGCAATGGTATGGTGCATTTGGTTCAGAAATTATAAATGGAAATAAAGCTTTGGCCTACAAAGAAGGAAATCACCAAGATTTAGTATACCAGTGGACACCACAAAATGCCACTTCGGATATACCTGTTTATAGAAATGCGACCCATAACAACTTCAGAGGTCAGACGGACTATTGGTTGGACGATGGTACTTTTGTGAGATTACGTAATATTTCTTTGGGGTACACAGTACCTAGAGAATATACCGAAAAATTGGGTGTTACAAAATTTAGAATTTACGTCGCTGCTCAAAACCCGTTGACTATAACCAAATATGACGGGTATGACCCAGAGGTTGGTAACAACGGACTAAGTACACGAGGTATTGATCAAGGAACGTATCCCGTAAGCTCGCAGATACGAACCGGACTTCAAATCGAATTTTAATGAAAATTGAAATGAAGATGATAAATTCCGATAAAAAAAATGAAAAAATAAGAGTTATGAAAACAACGATAACAAAACGGTTGCTATGCATACTGGTACCTGTGTTAGCATTTTTGAGCTGTTCAGATGATTTTCTTGAGCAGACCAATCCCAATCAGATTTCTACCGAAACTTTTTGGAGAGATAACAAAGATTTGGAACAAGGGTTAATCGCCACCTATAAGGGTTTCGCAAATGCTAATACCATTAATTTGGTGGGGGAACTTGCTAGGACCGATCTAGCTTGGTCCAGTGGATATCAACGACCAAATAACACCAACGAATATTACTTACAGGTCTTTAATGACGCTTCGTCCGTACCTAATAATAAGTGGAGTACAAGTTATACCACTATTTTCAGGGCTAATCAAGTGATTGAAGCTGCAGCAGCGCTAGAAGAAACATATACTACAGATAAAGAGAAGGAAGATGGCCTTGTGATGCTTGCTCAAGCACGATTTTTAAGAGGCTATACCTATTTTAATCTCTATCATGCTTTTAATGGAGGTTCTGTGCCAATTTATGATTTTGTTCCTGTAGAAGAAAGTGAATTCTATCAGTCCGTTTCCCCGGCAGAAGATGTAAAGAAATTTTATCTAGATGATTTACAATTTGCTTCAGAAAACCTACCTCTTTCTTGGGAAGGTCAAGATAAGGGTAGGGTTACAGCAGGTGCGGCAGTTGCTTTAATTGGACAGTCCTACCTCTATGAAGGAAACTTTGAAACCGCGGCTACATATTTTGAAAGTGTTATCAATGATTTTGGTTATGCTTTAACGCCAAACATAGGTAGTAATTTTACCACTATGGATGAATTTAATGAGGAATCCATACTAGAAGTAGGGTACTCATTGGATTATAAAAATGAACTAAATGCTTATGATGGTAGAGATGTTGCGAATGCTGCTTATGTTAGACAGTTTACTGGTGGTGATGGTAAATGGTTTGGTGCCGTTGTTGCGAACTGGTTAATTTTAAAATACAGGGAAGAACCATTAGATTTTTCAGACCCAAGAAATAAAATTATTGATGATGAAGGCAACGAAAGTTTTAGAAAATTTAGTTTAAGAACATCGTGGTCGGTTGCCCTTGTAGATGATACTGATATGGGGTATTATTTAAGGGAAGAAACTGGGCAAGCTTCAAATTTTAATGTGAAAATGACAGCATTTTGGAGAAAACACACCAATTGGGATATTACACGATCAGAAGAAGATTTGTCTCCAGGTAAAGTTAGATCTGGAGTAAATGAGCGTTTGATTCGTTTAGCCGAAATATATCTTCAATATGCTGAGTGTCAAATTGAATTAGGTAATATTGATGTGGCATTAGAGTATATTAATAAAGTGAGACGAAGATCAGGGGTACAATTATTAGGACTGGCAGGCACGGGTGAATTCCCGGCTAATGATCATGATAATGTAGCATATGACGCACAAAGTTTGATGGAGCATTTGAGGTACACTGAATTACCATTGGAACTTTCGGCAGAAGGTGATGGAAATAGAAATATCGATTTGAGAAGATGGGGTGTAAAGGCGGAACGTTTTCAAGAACTGGCTCAGAAAAGATACTCTGCAGATCATTATGAAATGGTGAGTGAAGAAGGTGAACCTGTCACTAGATGGGGATCAATTGTAAAGGAACTACCAGTAGGTGATCCTGATATTGACGAAAACTGGAACGAGTTCCAGGAGGCAGCGGCTAATTATAATGAGTCTTTACATGCTTACTGGCCTTTACCGAATTCAGAAATTATATCTAACCCACAATTGAATGATTAAAAATTGTAGGGAACTATAATTAAATCATTCAAAATGCGAAAAAACAAGAAATTAAAATATCATAAAATGAAAAACGCAATAAGAATATTAGCTGTTTTGGCCATGCTCTTCGTAGGGTGTGAAGATGATGATTACGAAGCTCCATTCCCTTTTTCGGATATAGGGTTTTATACAAGTAAAGGTACGGCCAACGAACTTCTGATTAACCTTGATCAATACTTGTCTTTTACAGATCTGTCCCAAGGAGCGGTATCCCATTCATGGACAATTGAGAAAACGGATGTTTTTCTTGAGGGGCCTATAGACAGGACGGACTCTATTACGGAACAATTTATCATTGAACCAAGGGTAACTACGTCTTTTGACAAAACGGTGCACGTTCTTTTTCAGACTTCTGGAATGAAAAAGGTAAGGCTATATAACACCTTTAATGAAATGGTGACTTTTAAGGGTAATCGCGCTGATGTGGATTATGAAATGGCGGCAGTTAAAAAAGGAGACGTCTATGTAATTGATACTACTTTCATGGTTAAGGTATATCCTGAATTAGTTCCGGTAATTAAGGTTAGAAATGGAGACGCAACGGTGAATCATGAAGCCAACGATACCATTTATGTAGAAGCGGGCAATACCTTGGAGTTTACGGATTTATCTACAATCGGTGAGCCTACAGGTCGTAATTGGTCAATTAGAAGAGCTTTAAAACCCGGTGAAGAGGTAGCAGAAAATCCTGTAGTGAACAGTAGTGGAGATTCTATTGCCAATATTACCTTCAATCAATTGGGGAGTTTTAGAGCTAGTATGAACCTTTCTCGATCAGGGCAGAATATTCCTGGAGCTTCAACCACTTACCCAATAAATGCACCAATTAAAGTAATCCCTTCTTCTAAACCCTTTGAGCTTACAGGCGAAATTAGAGAGCTAGAGGATGAAACTATCCAAGTACCGTATAATGGAGAATTCGCTCCTTTTGGAGGTCAAGAAGAGTTCTTTACCGTAATGGTGAACGGTGAGCCTTTTGATGTTGCTTCGGTGACAGTTAATGAGGATGATGGTACAAAGATGGATATTAAGTTGGCGGCGCCAATATATAGACCGGATGTCGTGACTGTGTCGTATGCTGGAGGAACTATAGAATCAGCAGATACAAGAGAGGCATTATCCTTTACGGACGAACCTGTAATTATGAGTACTGTTAATTTAGTACCAGCAGATATTTCTGGTTTAGAGACTGGAGCTGATAGCTGGGGTACATTTTGGAGTAATAAGGGAACTGTGGAGTATTCAACTGAACAAGCAGCAACTGGTGATTATAGCCTGAAGCTTCAAATTGAAGCGGGTCAGGATAATGCAGAGGCTAGTGCTATGTTCGAGAACCCTATAATTTTTGAAGAAGGTAAAACATATATAGTTTCCTATGATATGTATGTGGAGCCCGGTACAGTAGGTTCTGAAGATGCGGAGACAGGGTTATTCTTACTTCAGAACTGGAATTTCCAAGTACAGACTGTTTTTGAGCACCCTGAAGGCTCTTGGATAACAATCACAAAAGAATATGTCAATACTTCTGCTTTATCACAATTCTACCTTAGAATTCTACCTAACGCAGAGAAAACGACAGACGTGACAGTCTATTATGACAACTTCACAATTGTAGAAAAAGAAGAAAGACCATAGTCCCCATTGAGTTGTTTAAGTTAAGGGAGAATTGAGAGGTTCTCCCTTTTTTATTCGCTTAGTAACCAATAATTCCAAAGACAATCAAATTGAAAAATAGATATGCATACCATATTGTAATGGTCTTTTGCTTCGCTTTACTATATAGTTGTGGTACAAGTTCAAATGTTGATACTGCAACAGAGGAAGCGTTAGATGGAGTTCAAACTGATGAAGATCAAGAAGCTCCTGTTGAAGAAAATAATGTAGACCTTGATTATAATGAACTTCCCGTGCCTGCAGATGCCGGTGTTGGTATGATTTGGGAATTTCAAGAAATCTCCGATAACTTTGAGTACAATGCTCCTGGAGATAACAAGGGAGATAATTTTTTTGATAAATGGGACGACTTTTACCATAACAATTGGGCGGGCCCTGGACTAACAGAGTGGAAAAGGGAGTTTTCTTATGTTGCAAATGGTCATTTACAGATGTGGGCAACAAGAAAACCCAGCTCCAATAAAATCAACATGGGGTGTATAACTTCAAAAACTCGTGTGGTCTATCCTGTTTACATTGAGGCAAGGGCAAAGGTAATGAACTCTACTTTGGCCTCGGATGTATGGCTGTTGAGCCCAGATGATACTCAGGAAATAGATATTTTAGAAGCGTATGGCGCAGATTATTCAGAAAGTGCACAAAGTGAACAGTCTTATTTTTCAAAGAAAATCCATATCAGTCATCATGTTTTTATTCGCGATCCCTTTCAAGACTATCAGCCTAGGGATGCCGGTTCTTGGTATGAAAATGGAACAGTTTGGAACAAAGATTTTCATACCTACGGTGTGTATTGGAAAAATCCATGGCATTTGGAATATTATATAGACGGCATTTTGGTACGTACGGTTTCCGGGAAGGATATCATAGACCCTAAATTTTTTACGAATGCCACGGAACCGGGTAACACAGAAATTGACACTCGGACTGGTCTCAATAAAGAAATGGATATTATTATAAATACGGAAGACCAAACCTGGAGGTCATCCCCGGCATCTGGACTTCAGTCCGAAACGCGTACACCAACTGATAAAGAATTGGAAAATATAGATAATAATACGTTTAAAGTAGATTGGATAAGAATCTATAAACCTGTAAAGGAATAGATGTCACAACTCTTGCCTAAAACTATATAAAGCTGTAATCAGAGGATTTTTTAAAATTTTGTAATTAACCATAGGTAGTTCCCTCATAATTTAAACTATGAACCTATGGTTTTTTTGTGCTTAAGGTTCTTTTACCTGACTTTTATCATTCATTTCTATTTATCTTTTTTTGAATCAAAAACATTCTTTTAAAGGGTTGACCCCGAGACGATTTTTGGTTAATTTCATAGTGTAATTAGCGTCATTCTTTAAATAGAGCTTAAGATGGATTATATAGATTATTATCAAGTTTTGGGTGTGACCAAAAACGCCAGTGAAAAGGATATTAAGAAAGCCTTCAGGAAAATGGCAAGGAAGTATCACCCGGATGTGAACCCCAATGATGCCGCTGCGGAGAAAAAGTTCAAAGAGGTCAATGAAGCTAACGAAGTCTTAGGAGACCCTGAAAAACGCAAGAAATATGACCAGTACGGAAAGGACTGGATGCATGCCGAACAGTTTGAAGAAGCAAAAGCACAACAGCAACGTTCACGAGGCAGTTCGGGACAACAATACACCCAGGACTTTGAAGGTGGGGATTTTTCGGATTTTTTTGAATCGATGTTTGGCGGTAGCGGCGGATTTTCTACTGGTGGTCGGCAGCAGGCCAGATTCAGGGGGCAAGACCTCAATGCGGAACTACGTCTCAACTTAAGGGATGCCTATACAACTCAAAAGCAAACCTTAACGGTAAATGGTAAAAATATAAGAATAACAATTCCCGCAGGAATAGAGAACGGACAGACCATAAAAATATCTGGTCATGGCGGCCCTGGCCGGAACGGCGGCCCCAAAGGCGATCTGTACATAACTTTTAGTATAGATAACAACACTTCTTTTAAAAGAGATGGGAACAACCTGTATAAAACTATAGCGCTTAATTTATATACTGCTGTTCTGGGCGGGGAAATCACAGTTGATACGTTTGATGGAAAAGCAAAACTTAAGGTAAAACCTGAAACACAAAGTGGAACAACGGTGAAATTAAAAGGAAAAGGATTCCCTATTTATAAGAAGGAAGGCCAGTTTGGAGACCTTTTTATCACCTATACCGTTCAAACCCCTAGTGATCTTTCGGATCAAGAGAAAAACCTTTTCAAACAATTAGCATCACTTAAAAACTAAGATTATGGAACAACAAGAATATGTGTCGGTAACCGAGTTTTGTAATGGTCATAGCATTTCAACCTCAATTATAAGTCAGCTGAACGAATTTGGACTTGTAAGAGTCATAGAACGTAGTGATAGTTTATATATACCCTTAGAAGAACTTCCTAAGACCGAAAAAATGCTACGGCTGCACACAGATTTAAATATTAATCTAGAAGGAGTTGAGGTCATTACAAGACTCTTGGAGCGAATAGAACGAGCAAATGAAGAAATGGTAAAGCTCAGGAATAAACTCAGTTTGTATGAGTAGTGCTTCTTTGGTAAATCATCCCCTTTTAAAACTTAACAACTGTTATACAAAAAACTTTTGTTCTACATTTTAGGCCCTTAGTAATGGGAATTTTAAAAGATATATGCCATTTTTGATGCTCGGCCTTAAATTACCAATGAATGTGGGCACTTATAATCGTATACTTATGAAATTTCGTTTTTTCCTTATCACACTTCTATTAATTTTTAATGTGGCCTGCAAGGGGCAAGAAAAAGTATCGGAACAGCCACCGAATATTGTCTGGATAGTTTCTGAAGACAATTCAAAACATTATTTAAAAATGTTCGATCCCAACGGAATTGAAACTCCAAATATAAAAGCATTGGCTGAACATGGTGTACAATTCAACCGAGCATTTTCTAACGCACCTGTGTGTAGTGTAGCTCGGTCTACAATTATTTCAGGATGCTATGCCCCACGAACAGGAACCCAATTTCATAGACACTCAAAATTGGTTAATTTACCGGATTCGCTTCGTATGTTCCCTGCTTACTTGCGTGATGCCGGATATTATACCGTGAATAACAGTAAAGAGGATTACAACTTCGTTAAAGGAGATGATGTTTGGAATGAATCTTCTGGAAAAGGGAATTGGAAAAACCGTAAGCCCGGTCAGCCATTTTTCTACGTTCACAATATAGGAACAACACATGAATCCCGACTTCACTTTCCTGAAAGTGATATGAAAGATGCCCCTACTAAGGCAAGAGTGAATGACTACCACGTACAACCCAATCACCCAGATACAGACCTTTTTCGCTATACAAATGCGCGATATAGAGATAGAATTTCTGAAATGGATAATGAACTGGGTGAAGTTGTAAAAGCTCTAGAAGCCGATGGGCAATTGGAAAACACATTTATATTCTATTATGGTGATCATGGCGGGGTACTGCCCGGAAGCAAAGGATATTTGTATGAAACCGGTCTTCATGTACCTATGGTGGTGCGCATTCCTGAAAAATATAAAGATATGGTTGACTTAGAGGTTGGTAGCCAAACCGATCGTTTTGTAAGCTTTATAGACTTGGCCCCAACCGTATTGAATTTGGCTGGAGTAGAAATACCGGTGCAAATAGACGGGGTGCCATTTTTGGGTAAAAATATAGATGAGAAAAAACTTGCCAAAGAAAATGTTGCCTATGGATATGCCGACAGGTTTGATGAAAAGTATGACATGGTCCGATCGGTACGTAAAGGAAAATACAAATATATTAGAAGTTTCAATACGTTCAATTTTGATGGTCTAATGAACGAATACCGTTATAAGCAGGCTGCCTATAGGGAATGGCAACAAATGTACGAAGAAGGAAAATTAACGGATGTGCAATCTACTTTTTTTAAATCTCGTGCTCCAGAAATGCTTTTTGATGTTGAAAACGATCCTTATGAGACTACAAACTTGGCGCACAATTCTACTTTTGAGCCAACTTTAAAAGAAATGCGCGGTCTGTTAAATGATTGGATTTCAGACATGCCCGACCTTTCTTTCTATCCAGAGTTTTATTTGGTAAGAAATGCGTTGGGTAACCCTGTTGAATTTGGTAGGGAGCATAAAAAGGATATTAAGAATTATTTAAAAACAGCAAATTTAATTTTGAACGATGCTGCCACCATACGGACGGAGTTGGAAAAAGCACTGCAATCTTCAGATCCATGGCAACGGTATTGGGCGCTGATTGTCTGTAGCAGTTTTGGTGATGAATTGAAGGGCCTTAACCCTATAATCAAGAAAATCGTTACGAATGATGAGGAGCGAATAAATAGAGTGAGAGCAGCTGAATTTTTAGGTATAACAAAATCAGGAAATCCTGTGCCTACCATGTTAGATGCGCTTTATTCTGCGGAATCTGAAACAGAAGCTTTACTTATTTTGAATTCCATCGTGCTGCTAAATTCTTCAACTTACGGTTATGATTTTAATGTTGACGAAAAGAAAATAAATACAGATTTTCTAGGGGAAAAGTCTGAACTACTAAGCCGACTTGAGTTTTTGAAAAACAGGCACAATAAAAAAATCAAATAAAAAAACCGGAGCGGTTTAATCGCGCTCCGGTTACAAACTAACTCAACAAACAACTTTTATAAGAAGTACCTACAGGTGTTTTTAATATCCATCATTCTGAACCATTGAAGGTGCCTTTTCAACTTCAGATTGTGGTATGGGTAGGTAATATTGTCTCTCAAACCATGGTCTTTCTACTACGGTATATTCTTCATTGGTTAAACTACCATCCGCGGTTTTTGTCCATTTTAAACCTTTAACATCAAAACCAAGGTGCTCTTCGTTCATCCATCGTCTTTCATCAAAGAAATTATGACCTTCAAAAGCTAGTTCTATTCGTCTTTCCCGCTTAATGGCTTCAAGTAGTTCTGGGCCAGAGGCGGTAATTGCCGGTTGAAGTCCCCTTGTGGAAACCTTGCTTACGAACTCACGGGCAATTCCTTCTAGACCTAAGTGGTATTGGGCTTCTGCATAGTTCAAATAGATTTCGGCCAAGCGATATAATATGTATGGGCGATTAGGGGATACATCCGTAAGGCCAACGCTTTCGTCTTGAAACTTTCTGATGTTATATCCTGTTTTTGATGAATGTCCGGTGTTTCCAAGACCTTCTGGAGAATCCAATCCGTGTGGGGTAGCCTCGGTGGGGTTATTCGCTAAAGCATAATCAACAGGTCTCCCTCTAAAGGATGCGCCTTGATAGAACAAATCCGCATAATAACGTAGTTCTCTATTGTCATTTGGGTTTTCAGGATCATAACCAGCATCGGACGTACTAGTGCCGTCTGCCATATTAAACTGTAACGCAAAATTATGGGTAGGAGAGGATAGCGCCCATCCTCCATAGCCACTTGGAGCTTGGGTTTGATTCCATAGCGAGTTGGCATCCGTACCAAAATCATAATACAGACTACTATAAGCGCGAGCAAACAGTATATCTTGATTGGGCGATAAGAATAGATCTTGATACTCTTTGGCATTGGTAACGGCTATTAGGTCACGGGCACCTACCAGGTCTATGATTTCTTTGGCGGCATCCGATGCATCTTGCCATTTACTAGTTTTGGTATAGTCATACAGTGGACCGCTAGGCTCAGTGGCTGGGTCGTGCAATGTACTTGCGGCGTAAAGTAAAGTCCGTGATTTTACAGCTAATGCAGAGAGTTTTGTAGCACGGCCAAATTCATTGTCTGGACGGGTTTCCGGAAGAATAGCAGCAGCTTCATCAAGCTCCTTTACAATAAAATCTACACACTCCTCGTAGCTGTTTCTCACCAAAGCAAAATCGGCATCAAGCCCTAAAGCGTTTTCTAGGATAGGAACGCCACCATAAAATTTAATAAGCTTACTGTAAATATTAGCGCGAAGGAATTTCATTTCAGCTTTAAGAATAGCCACCTTGTCCGGGTCAGTTTTCATTGCCTCGCTGTCATCTATTTTATCTAAGAATTCATTAGCAAGCCTAACATAATCCCAATAAGTACTCCATTTTTGAGCAAGAACCCCCACATTGCTAGGCGACCAACCTGCTCTTAATCTAAGTTGATCTAAATCATTGAAGTTGAATTTGGCCTCAAAAGAACCCACTTCAATATTAAATCTACGTGACCACCATTGGGCCTTGTTCAATCCCCAACTTTCGGTACTGTTATAAACTGGGTAAACCAATCTTTCTACCTGAGCAGGCTCACTGTAGATAATGTCCTCCGTAAAGGCATCCGAAGCTTCGGTGTCCAATACATCTTCACAACCAAGTGTTGCAAATAGGGCAATTAATGCCCAGACTTGTTTTATATTAATATGTTTCATTTCAATTTAGTTTTTTGTTAACGTTCGTTAGCGCTATAAGATTAATGAGCTTGATTATTTTCATTACAAATTAGAAGCTTAGATTAAGGCCCAAGGTGTAGGTCTGTAGTGATGGATACGTACTTTCTCTAAAATCATAGTATCCATTAGCTTCTGGGTCTAAGCCTAAATCGGCCACATCAGAAAATAGGGTCAACATATTATAGCCTCTTACAAAAAGCTTTAAATCACCAAGTTTAATATCTTCTTTATGGAAGGTATAGCCCAGTTCCAGTTGTTTTAATCTAACAAAAGATGCATCGTGCAACCAGAAGTCCGCACCTTCAAAATCTGCTGAGCTTCCACTTTGGTTACCACTAAATTTGTCGCCCGTAGCGTATGCTCTAGGGTATCTTGCGTTTCTGTTTTCCGGTGTCCACCTTTGATCAAAAAGGAAATCGGGTCTAGCGCCGGGACGTTCAAAGAAAATCAGCATTTCAGCTTCGGCCTGTCCTTGAAACAAGAAACTAAAGTCAAAATCTTTATAATTGAAACCTCCAAAGAAACCAAATTGAATTTCAGGAACATTGGAAGAGTAGGCCCGTACACGGTCATTGGCATTTATTATACCATTTCCATCCGTATCTAAATAGATAGGTTCACCTTCTACGGTACCATCTAATTTTACTTCCGTAGCATCAACTTGAGCTTGGTCTCTAAAAATACCGGCTGTTGGATAGGTAATGTAAGAATCCAATGAATGACCTTCTCTTTTTCTCCATTCTGGAACGTCTGCCGCTTCCGCCAAGAATACCACTTCATTCTTTGCTTGGGTAAAATTTGCTCCAAGATTATAACTTAAGTTTTCTCCTATTTTGTCTCTCCAGCTTAGTTCTACCTCCCAACCAAAGTTGTCTACTTTTCCAATATTTTCTGCAGGAAGGGTAATACCTGCTGCATCAGGAATGGCTGCGGCACGGGTAACCAAAATATCCTCTCTGTTTTGGTAGAAGTAATTGATGTCACCAGAAAGTTTGTTGTCAAATAGAGTAAAGTTCAATCCAATATTTTTCATATATGCCGTTTCCCAGGTTATGTCTTCATTGGGAACATTGGCACTGGTATAGCCGTTGTAACTTACGCCGGGAGTACCAAAAATGGCGTAATTAGGCTGAGCATTGTTTGTTGGTCCACCATAGTTATAACGAGTTAAATATTGAAAAGGCGCAATACGGTCATTACCCATTTTTGCCCATGAAGCTCTTATTTTTAAAGCATTTAACCATTCTACATTTTCAAGAAATGACTCTTTGTTGATGGCCCATGAAGCGGCTACACCAGGAAATGTACCAAATCGTTTTCCAGGTCCAAAGTTGCTGGAACCATCGTGACGTATGGTAAGGTCCAAGAAGTATTTTTTCTTAAAATCATATGAAAACGAACCAAAATAATTAACACGCGCCCATTCCTGAGATTCTCCGTAAGATTGTTGGCCTTCATCGCTTCCCGCAAAAAGCTCACTGTGTTCCGAAGTTGGGAAACCTCTTCTTTCGGCCCAAAAAGAACGCTGATCGGAAGTAGCTTGTTCAACACCTACAAAACTGCTAATGGAATGATTGTCTCCCAAACTTTTGGAGTAGTGAAGTGTAGAATTTAAAAGTAGCTCATCAAACTTCCAAAAACTCTCACGAAGCGTTCTCTGGCTTCCTTGCCCTTGGGCAAAACCTTGCGAAGGAGTATAGTCGTCCGTACTTTCTTGATAGGTATAAACGGTCCACGGAGTGTACCACGCTTTTATATCATTGTTCATCCGTCTTACACCCGCAAACCCTTTTAAACGAAGTCCTGAGATAAAATTGTCCAAGTTCCAGTCATAGGAGAACCTTCCGCGAAGCTCATTATCTGTTTGCTTTGAATAACCGGACTGTTGTGTAGCCATTACGTAAGGGTTGGCTCCATTTTCTCCACCCCACCCAGGTAAACCGTTAGGGTAGATGCCAACTTCCGTTGGTTCGTTGGTATTGATGCGACTATAAATTTCACTTACACTTACACCCGGTTGATTTCTATCTCCGAATCTACCCGAAAGGTCTACCCCGATTTTAAAGTTATCAGTTAGGTTAATGTCAATATTAGATCGTACCTGCTTTTGTTTAAAGTTCAGATCACCGGATTTATACATCCCGGTTTGACTTATAAAATCGCCGCTCACAAAATACTTTACATTGTCACTACCTCCAGAAATGGAAATGGAATTACGGGATTCCGGTGAAGATTTGGCAAAAGTAAGATCGGCCCAATCTGTATTTGGGAAGTTAATAGGGTCTGTTCCAGATGCATAATTGTCAATCTGTTGTTGTGTATAGGGCAGCGGTGTTCCGTTTCGTTCTGCGATTTCATTATTGTAAATGGCGTACTGTTCTGAAGACATTAAGTTTGGCGCAACCGAAAATTTGGAGACGTTATAGGAAGAACTTAAATTAATGCTTGGTTTTCCGGATTTACCTCTTTTTGTAGTAATCAAAATAACACCGTTAGCCGCTCTAGCTCCGTAAATAGCAGCGGCACCATCCTTTAGTACGGTTAGGGACTCGATATCTTGTGGAGCCAGATGGGAAAATGTACTGGCTGTGATTCCATCAATCAATATTAAAGGCGAATTGTTTCCCAAGGTAGACTTACCTCTAATAAGAAGGGTTAAATCATCATCATTAGTTGAACCTGGTAAGCCACCTCTATCCGCTATGATCAATCCCGGTACGGTTCCAGAAAGGGATTTGGCTAAATCTTTGTTACCTGCCTTGGCAATCTGTTCTGAACTTACGGTACTTACAGACCCGGTAAGCTCACCTTTTTTACGTGTCGTATACCCCAAAACTACCACTTCATCAAGTTTAGCGGCGTCTTCTTCTAAAGTTACGTTGATCTCGGTTTGGTTACCTACTTGGATTTCCTTTGAAGAATACCCAATATAGGAATATACAAGAGTAGTTTGGTCATCTGGTACTTCAATACTATAGTTACCGTCAAAATCTGTGGAAGTACCATTAGTGCTACCTTTTACAAGGATAGTAACACCGGCAAGTGGTCCCATTGCATCAGATACCGTACCTGTTACCGTACGTTGCACGGAGTTAGCTGTGAGGTCATTTTCTAAAGACGATTCGGTAGAAGTTGATTTTGCATGCCCTTTCATGGGAATCGCTATTGCTAAGATTAGCACGAATTTTAAAACGTGTAACCTTTTGATAGAGTTGCCTAGGCAATCCCCATCAATGAACCATTTAATTTTCATAAATTTGAATTAGTTAGAGTTAAACATGCCCCAGAGTCAATGGGGTATTACTTTACTTCATGCATTGCATGAATTTCTAAAGGGGAGTGTTAGCGCACTCTCCTTTTATGGTCGGTTATATTTTAGCTTTTAAAGTATTAATTGTGTGAGTCATATTTGGTTATGGCGTATGCGATATTGATAATATTCAATTTGTTTCTACAAAAGAACCATAAAAAGAAGGGGGGGTATTTGCGAAATTTAACTAGCGATTGCACTATTTTACCATTTTTAAGGTTTTGTTGTGAAATTTGTGCAATAATTGAGTGTGTGCTAATTAAAAGTCTCGTTTAATGAGAAATTCAAATCAATTCGCAGAAAAGAGGGGAGTGGCTCATAATGTAAATTTGAATAAACATTCGTTGAGCTAAACTACTTACCATAGAATGACAATGAGGGAATAATAGTTATTCTTTGGAGTATTACTTATAAAGATTGGGGTATAGGGAATAGCCTATAACTGCTTTTAGGATGCAATAGTGTGGAAATCTTTAAACGTAAAAGCTAGAAACTTAAAGGTTTAAAAAAACAGATTTTATTTGTTCTGTGTTTATGGGCTTAACAAAGTAATCTGCAATAAAATGTACCCGTTGAGCTCTTTCAATATCTATAGGGTCCAAAGAAGAGGAAATCATGTAAATACGTATTTTCTTATTTAATTGCTTTTCAATTTTAGAGTATTCCTTTAGAAATTGAAAACCATCCATGATGGGCATATCAACATCCAAAAGGATGACATCAGGTAATTCAGAATCAATATTTAGATTTTCCAATAAATACGCCAAAGCCATTTCACCATCACCAAAAGTTACTGTTTCTACAGGTAACTTCATGGTTTCCATTTTTTTAACTACAGTGTAACGATAGATATAATCATCATCTATAATACAGATTTTTGGTGTTTCTTTCATTGGGTCAATTAAAATTTATTGTAAAGGTTGTGCCTTCATTTACTTTACTTGTGGCGTAAATGGTACCGCCCAAAGCTTCTATTTGAGACTTGGTTAAGAACAAACCTACTCCTTTGGCGTCTGGATGTCTGTGGAAAACTTTATTTAGACCAAACAGTTTATGACCGTGTTGTTCTAAATCTATGCCCAACCCATTATCTCTAAAATCTAACATTATTTTACCATCTTCAATTATGGTTTCAATTTCAATTTCTGGTTTCCGATCTTTAGATCTGTACTTTATAGCATTGCTTAGTAGATTTAAAAAAATACTATCCATATATATTTTATGATACTCAATCCCGGGGCATTTAGAAAAATCTGCTTTAATGATAGCGCCTGTTTTCAGGATTTCCCCAGCCAATACCTCCTTGGTTTTATTCAGTACTTTTTCAAATTCAACTTCTTGAATATCTTCATCGGAATACAGACTCTTTGTTTTTAACGCTTCTACCAAGGTATTTAGTGTTAAAGTAAGATGATTTATTACTGTTTCAAATTTTTCGAACAAACTTGCTCGTAGCGTTTCATCATCTGTTGTTCTGTAAATATCAAGGAGAGAGTTAAGATTGCTAACTGGTGAACGTAAGTTATGGGAAGTGATATGAGTAAAATCTGCAAGCTGTTTGTTCTGCTCCGTTAATTTTTTTGCGAATCCTTCTAGGTTTTCTTTAGCTTTAATAAGTTTCCTCTCTGCAGCTTTTTGCTTGGTAATATCGCGTATGGCCAGAGAGACTAAAATTCCTTCTTCCCATTGCAATGGAGCCATGTTTATCTGAATGGGTATTTTTTTACCCATTTTTTGTATAGCAAATAGCTCTTCTATGATACCAACTTGTCTTGTGTTATTATTGATAGAAAATTTGGCAGCTTTAACCGAAGCGGTAATACACGGAATTAGAGGTTCTACGGAAGCGTGTACTAATTCATTGGCGGAATATTGAAACAAACTTTCCGTTTGTTTATTTACCAATTGAATAGAACCTCGCTCATCTATTATTATCATGGCATCCGGAGCGGATTCTAACAGGCCTTTAAATTTCTTTTCGGCCATTCTAAGTTCGGTTACATCTTGCGTTGTACCAATTATCTCCACAATTTCGTCCTTATCATTGGTGATAACTTTACCCATTACGTGAATGGTCTTTAATTTTCCGGAAGGGGTAATAATTCTATGTGAAAAACTCTTAAATAATTTTGTTTGTAAGGTCTCTTGTATATGATCGGAAATTATTTGTCGATCATCAGGATGTATGAGGCTTTCAAATTTTTCTTGATTAAAATTTGAGCTATCTTTTTCACTTTCAAAAATCCTATGTAAACTTTTTGACCAATACCCTTTGTTTGTAATAAAATTGCGTCGCCAATGGCCCATTAAGGTCATTTGTTCGGCAAAATTGAGAAGTTGATTTTTGGCAAGAAGTTCGTTTTGATAGTTTTTTATTTCTGAAATATCGGTTGCCAAGGCTATAAAGCCAATATTTTTACCTTGATTATCCTTAACAGAGGAGACAGTAGCTTGGGCGGGTAGGGAGGTACCATCTTTATTAATGTAAGTCCATTGTCTAGTGTCGTTTACATTTTCATTCCTTAAATCTTTATAATGATTAAATCCTACAGGATTTTTACCGTATTTAGCGGCTAGGTCGGCTTTAAATTTTTTGACTTCTTTTTCCGGATGAAAGCCTGAGGGTTTCATTTTTCCAATTACTTCTTCGGCAGCATAACCTAAGAATTTTTCAGCACCTTTATTAAAGTGTTTTATCATACCATTAGCGTCCGTAGAAAAAATAGAAAGTGCTTCAGAATTGAATATGGCGTTTAACTCGGCCTGTGCTTTGTTAAGTTCTAATTTGTTTTGCTTTATTTCTGTTATATCTTGAACGATACCAAAAATTCGGCTAGGGATGCCGTCAACCTCTTCTGTTTTTCCAATCAGTCTAATCCATTTATGATTATCTTTTGCGGTAACGAGCTCAAGTTCAATATCAAATGATTCTCCTTTTTCGGTAACTGTAGGTATAAGTTTATTGATTTTTTCCTGACTCTCTTTGGTATAAAAGTGAATTGTATTTTCAAAAGAGGGCTGAAAGTCTTCCGGTAGGTCATGTATTTTGCGTACCATTTTGCTCCAATATACTTTATCTAAAGCTATGTTTGATTCCCAAGTACCAATTTTAGCAACCTCTTTTGTTTTTAAGAAAATGTCCTTTGTTCTCGCCTTTTTTAACTCATTTTCTTTGTGGGGTGTAATATCAATAGTATGAATAAAAAGCCCTCCTACCTTGTTTTTAGCTATATACCAAGGGCTAATGTCCCAGTACAACCATTGCACGGTACCATCTTTACGTTTAAAAGGAGCCTCGTCTTGTATACTTATGGCTTGGTCAAGACATTGCTGGTGAAGTTCTTTTACATCGTCGCTTATTTCAAAAAATAAGTCATAGTAGCTTTTGCCGCTAATATTTATGCCTTGTAATTTATATTCTTCAACCCAACGATTAGAAGCAGCTATAAAACACATATTCTTATCGAGCATGGCAATGGCAGTAGGTGCCTGTTCAATAAATATTTCGTGGTATGGTATTTTTGACTTCGATTTTTTAGAGGTTCTTTCCAAAATCCATGTAATTTATAGGAATACACCTTCAATATAGTCATAATTTACCTATAAGTTTAGGTGATTCTGTAATTTTTGAAAAGACAAATATTTGATATTTGTGTGGATTACTTGATTAGGAAGTACAATTGTAGTAGTCATTGTAGTTTCATGATTTTTGCAAAGAGGTAACAGGGGTTACGGTATAGAATTGATATATTAATTCATCCTATACCTCTGTTTATAGGCACTTGGGGTAATGCTCGTAGCTATTTTAAATTGTCTATTAAAGTTTGATAATGTTCTAAACCCACTCTGGTAACAGGCTTGCGAAGGATTCATCTTTTTATCTATAAGTAATTTGCAGGCATGCCCTATTCTTATTTCACTTACAAATTCAGAAAATGTTTTATTGGCATGTGTTTTAAAATACCTACTGAACGAGGTAGGTGTCATATTGGTCAATTGCGCCATTTCGGTTATGGGTAGTTTTCGTTTAAAATGCTTCATTACATGAGCGTATACCCGGTTCATACGTTCCGTATCTCCTTCTCGCAAAGTATTTGTATAGCCAGAACTTGCAAGTAGGTTAAGGTCTTCGGTCTTAGCTAGAATATTTAGAATTTGTAATAGGCCCAATACAGAATCGAATCCTTCTAAAGTGGGTAGATCGGCTATTTTTTTTCGAAGTGATTTTGCTGTTGCTCCCACTACTTTAAATCCGCGTAAGCTTTTTTTAAATAGTTGCCTTAATCTAATGTATTCTTCTTTGTGTAACAATGGCGCACTTATAAAATCATGATCAAAGTAAACTACAATGCCCTCCGCTTTTATTTTTTGGTCAGGATGATCCATGTCACTTTTCCATAAATGGGGCAGATTTGGTCCGGTGAAGGTGATATCTCCTTCTTGAAATTGTTCTACATGGTCACCAATAAACCGAGTCCCTTTTCCTTTTAATACCATAAATAATTGGTATTCAGGGTGAAAATGCCAATTAGGGTCAAAAATGGGTTGTTTTAACTTTTGCACCACAAATGCGTGAGTCTTGGGGATAGGCGATTTTCTGAGGGCGGTTTTCATAAATGATTTTTTCAATATGTTTTGACAGAACGACACTAATTTATCTTTAAAAATACATATAATAATATATGATGATATAAAAGAGTCAAAATATGATATTAGAAAGTCTATACCGTCTTTGAAATAGTTATAAAATTGGGGTGTATCAAGAATACATGATTATGGGAAATATAAAGAAGGTGTTTTTTAGCTTTTTGGTAATGGGTGTCTTATTCCTGTCCTGTAAAGGGGAAACAAAAGAAAACAAGGCTTTGGACAATCGTCCGCGGAGAATGGAACTATTGTTTTTGGGCCACAATTTAGAGCACCATAATTCTAGGGCCTATATGCCAATTTTGGCTTCAGCTTTAGCCAAGGAAGGAATAAATCTTACTTATTCAGAGAGCCTGTCGGATATAAATTCTGAAAACCTAGACCTATATGATGGGCTAATCATATATGCTAATCACGAAGAGATTAATAGCGAACAGGAAAAAGCATTGCTCAATTTTGTAGAACAGGGCAATGGGTTTATTCCTATTCATTCGGCCAGTTTTTGCTTTAAGAATTCAGAGAAATATATTGATTTGGTCGGAGCTCAATTCGCAACGCATGAAACTGGAACTTTCACGGCAGAAATAATCGATAGTACACATGCCGCTATGCGAAATGTTAAGGAATTCAAGACTTGGGACGAGACCTATGTACATGATAAGTTAGCAGATGATATTACGGTACTAATGGAGCGTGTTGAAGGTAACTATCGTGAACCCTATACCTGGGTAAAAAAATACGGAAAAGGAAAAGTTTTTTACACCGCCCTAGGGCATGATGAGCGGACGTGGGAGAATCTGGAGTTTCTTAACTTGATCAAAGAGGGGGTTCTCTGGTCGGTGAACGATAATGTAAAACAAAATTGGGAAGTTTTTGCTAAAGATATGCCCCAATTGAAATATGAAGAAAGGCTGAATATACCCAATTATGAAAAACGGAATCCTCCTTTAAAATATCAGTTGCCGTTAGCACCTGATGAGTCGGCAAAACTAATTCAAGTACCAGCCGGTTTTGAGTTGCAGTTATTTGCAGCTGAACCGGATATAATAAACCCTATTGCCGCAAATTGGGATGAAAAAGGTAGACTGTGGGTTATAGAAACCGTAGATTATCCAAATACGGTTCGTGATGACAAAGGGGTAGGTGACGATAAGATTAAAATATTAGAAGATACTAATGGTGATGGTCGTGCGGATAAGGTAACCGTTTTTGCTGATAAACTTAATATACCCACAAGTTTCGTATTCCATGATGGCGGAATTATAGTTGCCCAAGCGCCCCAATTCTTATTTTTGAAGGATACGGATGGTAATGATAAAGCTGATATTAAAGAGACCCTTATAGATGGGTGGGGAGTTTTTGATACTCATGCAGGACCTTCTAACCTTCAGAACGGAATTGATAATACTATTTATGGGGTAGTTGGTTATTCCGGGTTTTCGGGACGTATTTTTGGTAAAGATGAGCAGTTTTCTCAAGGAATGTATCATTTTGATCCCAAAAAGAAAACCTTCGATTTCTTAACGAGAACCAGTAATAATACATGGGGATTGGGCATAACCGAAGACAATTCACTTTTTGCCTCTACAGCAAATAATACACACAGTGTTTATTTAGGTATTCCGGACAAAAATTTAAAGGGCGTAGAGGGTATACCTATAAATGGAAGTTTAAAAATAGACGGGCATTATGATATGCAACCGATAACAGGAAATATTAGGCAAGTAGATGTTTTTGGTGGATTCACTGCTGCTGCAGGTCACCACTTTTACACCGCTAGAGAGTTTCCTAGTGCTTATTTTAATAAAGTTGCTTTTGTTTGTGAACCCACTGGAGGTATTGTTCATATGGCAAAAATTAATGAAACAGGAGCAGGGTATAAAGAAACGGATGGAGGTAATCTTTTTGCTAGTTCTGATGAGTGGGTATCACCAGTTGAAGCTAAAGTAGGTCCGGACGGTGCCGTATGGGTGTTGGATTGGTATAATTTTATCATTCAACATAATCCTACGCCAAACGTAGACCGAGGTGGCTATAATGCAGTTAACGGAAAGGGAAATGCGTATGAAAATCCTCTTAGGGATAAATCTAGAGGACGTATTTATAGAGTTGTTTCCAAGGCCAGCAAATCAAATGAAAGGATAGTTTTACATAAAGAAAAACCTGAGGAATTGATAAATACACTTTCTCATAGTAATTTGTTCTGGCGTATGACCGCCCAACGCTTGTTGGTAGAAAGTGGCGATGCAACGGTATTGAAAAAGTTAGCCAAATTAATTTCTAATACCCAAGTTGATGAACTGGGTATGAATCCGTCCGTGCTACACACTTTATGGACTTTAGAAGGGTTGGGAGCTATTGAATCAGACCCTGAAATATATGAGGTGGTAACCAATTCATTGTATCACCCTTCTGCAGCGGTGCGCAAAGCAGCTATACAAATATTACCGAAAACGGATAAAACCGATGAGGCCATATTAAACGGAAAACTGTTATTCGATAAAGACCCAAAAGTTCGTTTGGCTGCCTTGCTTTATTTTACGGAGCGCCCCCCTTCATTACAGGTGGGGAACCTACTGTACGAAATGAGTACTGAAAAGGAAATTGTGGAAGACCCATGGCTGTCCCAGGCTGTGTATGCTGCAGCTAGTTCGCATAGAAAGGGGTTTATGCAGCATATTAAAGTTGATACTAGTATTACAACCGAAAAAGACGAAAGTGTAGACAGACATAAAATGAACCATGAAGATAGTCATTGGAAAACAATGAAATTACCTCAATATATAGAAGATGCCGGGCTGGATATGGACGGAATCATTTGGTTTCGCAAATCGGTTGCCATTTCAGAAGAGCTTTTAAATCGTAAAGCAACCATTTCCATGGGGCCGATTGATGACTCTGATGTTGTCTATATAAACGGCGTTAAGGTTGGAGGGACCGAGCAGAGCTATGCGGATGAACGTGTATATAAAATAGCTACAGGGATTTTAAAGAAAGGAGAAAACCACATTGCCATTCGCGTAGAGGACACTGGTGGAGGTGGTGGAATATATGGTAAGGAAAATCTAATGTTTTTAGCATTAGGAAACGAGAAAATAGCATTGGCCGGAGATTGGAAATATGAAGTGGAAAAAAACCTTTTACAGAAAACAGATGACCTTTTTTCTAAATCCAGCATTGCCGAAGTTTTTGCCAAAGCCTATATGCATAAAATTGATGATGAAGAAAAAAACGATGATGTTGATGAGCGACTTGTAATTAGAATGCGTACGGTTAAGAACGAAATGAAATACGATCTCTCAGAATTTGTTGTGCCAGCGGGCGAACCTGTAGAATTAATTCTGGAGAATGTAGACTTTATGCAGCACAATTTGGTCATTGTAAAACAAGGAACGATGGATAAGGTAGGTGAGGCTTCAGATAAACTGGCAGCGGACCCTAATGGAGCTAAACAAAATTATGTTCCTGAAATGGATGAGGTTCTTTTTGCCACAGCATTGGTTGATCCACAGCAAACGGTAACCTTAAAATTTACAGCACCCATTGAGCCAGGGGAATATCCGTTTATTTGTACGTTTCCGGGGCACTGGCGCATAATGAAAGGTGTAATGAAGGTTGTAGCTAATTAATTATCTCTAACAACGGATAAATGAGTAATACTATATCTTTTGGGGTAAGTACTTGGTTATGGCAATCACCCTTTACCTCAGGTTCTATTTCCCTGTTTCCAAAGATAAAAGAAATGGGTTTTGATACGGTCGAAATACCAGTGGAAGACCCTGCAAGGATAGATGGTAAGCTAGTTAGAAAAGCTTTGGACGATAATGGCCTTTGTGCTACTGTCTGCGGTGCGTTCGGTCCAACAAAAGATTTTACTGCAGACGATGCCGCTTTGCATAGCAACAGTTTCAATTATATAGCCGATTGTTTTGAGCTGTGTGCAGTTTTAGGGACCAATTTTTTTGCAGGGCCGATGTATTCGGCGGTGGGGAAAGCACGCATGGTTTCTGAAGAACAGCGCAAAATAGAATGGAACCGTGCAGTAACCAATTTAGGTAAGGTGTGCAAAATGGCGGGGGATTATGGTCTATCCATTGCTTTGGAACCCTTAAATCGTTTTGAGTCGGATTTGGTCAATACGGCAAAAGATGTAATGCGGTTGGTCAATGATATTAATCAATCAAATGCAAAGGTTTTACTTGATGGGTTTCACATGACTATTGAGGAGCAGAATATTAGGGAAGCCATTAACTTAGTAGGAGATAAATTAATTCACGTACAGGTATCGGAAAATCATCGGGGCATTCCCGGAACGGGACTTACAGCGTGGGGCGATTTTAAGAAGGGCCTTGATGACATAAATTATAAAGGGGCACTGGTGATTGAAAGCTTTACGCCGGAAATTAAGGAACTGGCAGGTGCCGTTTGTATCTGGAAAAATTTGGCAGATAGCCAAGACCAGTTTGCTGTTAAAGGCATCGATTTTTTGAAGAAAACATTCGCATAATAAAAGAGAACTATGAGTAGAGAAAAATTAAATATAGCCATTGTCGGGCTTGGTTTTGGAGCTGAGTTCATTCCTATTTATAAAAAGCATCCGTATGCAAATTTGGTAGCGGTATGTCAGCGTAACGAAGAAAAGTTAATTCAGCTTGCAGATACTTTTGGAATTGAAAAACGCTTTACTTCGTATGAAGAACTACTGAAGGACCCGGATATAGATGCGGTTCATATCAACACACCCATACCTGATCACGGCAGGCAATCTATTCAGGCTTTAAAAGCGGGTAAACATGTGGCATGTACTGTACCTATGGCTACAACTTTAGAGGAGTGTGAGCAAATAGTTCGTTTAACGGAAGAAAGCGGTCTAACTTATATGATGATGGAAACCGTGGTATATGCCAGGGAGTTTTTATTCATGAAAGAATTATATGAAAGTGGTAAACTAGGTAAAATTCAATTTCTAAAAGCTAGTCACCAGCAAGATATGGATGGTTGGCCCAACTACTGGCCGGGGCTTCCGCCTATGCACTACGCTACTCACTGCGTTGGTCCTGTTTTAGCCTTAAATAGGGCCGAGGCAGAATATGTGTCCTGTTTTGGTTCTGGTACTATTCGTGAGGATTTGATACCCCATTACAGCTCACCTTTTGCCGTGGAAACCACTCATATCAAATTTAGAAACTCGGATTTGAGTGCTCAGGTATACCGTTCACTTTTTGATGTAGCACGTCAGTACAGGGAAAGTTTTGAAGTGTACGGTTCTAAAAAATCCGTAGAATGGCCACTTATTGAAGGTGAACCCCTAGTAGTGCACACCGCAAAAAAACCGGAACCGGAAATTCCTGAGGAGATAGAAAGTCCTGATTTCGCAAAATTGTTACCAAAAGAAATTCAGCATTTCACCACCCAAGGGGTTTATGATTCCGAAGAACATCAACACCTTAGTTTTACACAAGGAGCGGGCCATGGAGGCTCACATCCACATTTGGTGCATGAATTTGTAAATGCCCTAATAGAGAAAATAGCACCCTACCCAAATGCAAGGCAATCGGCAAATATTACTTGTGTTGGTATTTTGGCACATGAATCGGCATTAAAAGGAGGTGAGCTTATAAAACTACCGGATTTCACTCTTGAAAATTAAATAGTATATAAGTACCAATAAAATTAGAAGTTGAGGTTGATAACATTTTTAAATCTCAACTTTTTCTGTTTTATGTTCTCGGAGTTCTAGCGTGTAAACTGTAAGAATCTCAAATATTTTGTTTGAAGTCCACTTTAAATATGATCTTTGTAATAAGAACTATTTTTGTGTATGACTACTGTTAAAGACAAATTAAAAGAGCGTATAAAGGAGTTGACCTGTCTTTATGAGGTAACTTCAATAATAGCAAACTCCGACTTTGATCAGATAGAAACATCTTTGGAGGCTATAGTGTATTGCTTAAAAAATGCATGGCAATTTGATGAGGTAACGCAGGTACATCTCAGTTTGGGTGATTATACGATCCAAACCGAAGGTTTTCGTGATTCCATGACCATGATGGATTCCAACATAAAAGTCTTCAATAAGATCAGCGGAATTATAAAAGTAGGATACCCAGAGGACAGATATTTTTATGCGGATTTCCTTGAGGAGGAAAAAGACCTTTTGAATAATGTTACCATCGCTATTGGAAACTTGCTAGAAAGAAAACAAATTAGGGAAAGTGAAGCCAAAGTGAAACGGCAGATGGAACGAACGGACAGGCTTCATATTTTAGGGGAAATTACCGCCGGTATTGCGCACGAGCTCAATACACCCTTGGCTAATATTTTAGGTTTTACGGAACTACTAAAAGAAAGAATAGATGACTCAGGAGCCGTTCGTGATCTGGATAAAATTGTTGAGAACACTATATTTAGTCGTGAGATCGTAAAAAAACTGATGTTCTTTGCGTGTGAGATGCCCCAGGAAATGCAGCCGGTAGAGCTTAATAAAATGATAGAGAGTACGTTAAAATTACTGACGCCTTCTTTACGGACCAAAAATATTAAGCTTACTAAAAAGTTTGGATCAGATGATATACGGTTGCGTGCCGATAAAGTTCAGTTTACACAGGTGCTTTTCAATTTGGTTATGAATGCCATTTACTATTCTCCGGTAAAGGGCACGGTTGGAGTGTCTGTCGTTGAAAAGGGAAAGAAAATTCAAATTTGCATTTCAGATGAAGGCGAAGGAATTGATCCAAAGATAGAAGATAAAGTTTTCGAGCCCTTTTTTACCACCAAACCTTTGGGGGAAGGCTCTGGCTTGGGTTTGAGTGTTGTTCACGGTATAATTAGCAGCCACAAGGGTACAATTCAACATAGGCCAAACAAACCAAAGGGAACGGTTTTCGTTCTAGATTTTCCTAAATTGTAAGTATGCTTAAAAGAGAGAATATTTTACTGGTAGATGATGATATTAATATTTTGGAGCTTTTACAGCGTCATCTTCAATCAATGAATTACCATACGTACAAGGCTGTTTCGGTAAAAGAAGCGTTGTATATATTGAAAGATACTTTTATTGATTTGTTGATAACGGACATTCAAATGCCCGAGGTAGATGGCTTACAATTGTTAAAATTCTCGGATGAGCATTATCCTGAAATCCCAAAACTGGTTATTACCGGTTACCCATCTGTTGATGGGGCCTTAGAAGTAATTAAATCTGGCGCAATAGACTATTTAACCAAACCTTTTACAAAAGAAGAGCTTAGACTGGCGGTTGAAAAAGCTTTTGCGCATGGCGAGAGCCGCAAAAACATACGGCCTAAAAAAGCTAATGGGAATAGGGCCGTTCATAGTGAAATGATAGGGGAGTCTGCAGCTTTTCAAGAGATAACGGATGTAATAGAAAGAGTAAAGGATAATAAGGCCACCGTATTGATACAAGGTGAAAGCGGAACAGGAAAGGAACTTGTGGCGCGTGCCATACATTATTCAGGAAAGTTTTCTCGAGCACCTTTTGTAGCGGTTAATTGCGGGGCGATTCCAGAAAATTTGCTCGAATCCGAGCTGTTCGGTTATGTAAAAGGAGCATTTACGGGAGCGAACGATAACCGTTCCGGTTTCTTTCAGGCAGCGGAAGGTGGTACACTTTTCTTAGATGAGATAGGAACCGCACCGCTAACCGTGCAGACAAAGTTATTGCGTGCTTTACAGGAAAAGGAAATCACCAAAGTGGGTTCCAGAAAAAACGAAAAGATAGATATACGTATTATTGCCGCCACAAATGCAGACCTACAGAACGATATTCAAGAAAAGAGGTTTAGAGAAGACCTCTATTATAGGCTTACGGTAGTAGAAATTAATGTGCCTCCACTAAGAAATCGTAAAAGCGATATCCCGTTATTGGTAGATAAATTTTTGTTGAAATACGGTGTAGAGTACAAAGACCGATTGTTAAAGATATCTCCCGATGCTTTAGAGATATTAAAAAGATACAACTGGCCAGGTAATATTAGGGAGTTGGAGAATGTAGTACAGCGGGCCGTAATCATGTGTGACGGTGCCATTGGAGTTAAAGACCTTCCCGAGGCATTAAAATACCAAATAGATTTCCCGGAAGAAAACTATAAACCACTACGGGAAATGGAAAAAGAATATGTTCAGCGTGTACTTCTCCATACTCAGGGTAACAAGACAAAAGCGGCAGAAATTCTTCAAATAGACCGTAAAACTTTACGTGAAAAAATTAAATAACTACACGGGAGAATTTACCCAATCGGGTAAATTCTCCCCACTACATTTTCTGTCTTGTAAAATTTAATTTATTTTTTAGTTCTGATAATCAGGTTGTTGTGTGCGTCTAGGTTTTTGTTCTTCCAATAGGCATACCATTTGCTTTTGATGACGTCATCCGTAATAGGTGGCTAAATTGAAAAGTAAACGAGATGAAGTATGGTAGTCTGGTTATAGAAAAGAATGATTATACGGTACTGAAAAAGTACCTAAATTCTAATTTGTACCTAGTAGACTATATACATCAAGACGCACTTGAAACCTTAGATAAAAATTTAAAGAGCGCATTGGTTTTAAGTTCTGAAGATATGCCAAATGATATCGTTAGAATTGAGTCTACGGTAACGATGTCCAGCATATCCAATGTTGACTATACTTTTCAACTGGTTTTATTACAAGATGAAGATTCTCCGAATCAAAAAATATCGGTTACAAGTACCATGGGTGCTTCTGTAATTGGTCGCTCAGAAGATGATATTATTAATTATGGGCCTCCCGCAGATCGTATTTCTTTAAGAATAAGAAAGGTAGGCGGAGTAGAAGCGGAGGGAGTAGAAGTGTAAAAAGTAATATGTTTAATTTAAAATAGAATCGATGATGAAGAAATTTGTATTAGCCTTAATGCTTTCAGGAAGTTTTTTATATGCTCAAGATGAAACTAAGATCAACGCGAATAACGTGAAAGTAGGAGATGTCCTAGAGATAGGTGCACCCGTAACCACGAATTATAAACATATAAAATTTCCAAGAGCCAATTTTATTATAAAAAGAGGTGGTTTGGCAAATTACAAAGCTTTGCAAGGCAATAATGTAGTTGTAACCTCTGTAGAAAACAAGAAAAACGGTTCTACCGAGATAAAAATAAAGCGTAAGGATGGTAACCGGTTTTTTAGAACCCACACCGTTGTTGCTGCAGATATAAGCAATGCACTGGCTTCAGGTGAGTTGCTAATGAATTAGTTTGATAGTTGGTTATTTATATCTACCCGATTGTCCGCACCTGAGTTTTTTGTTGAATTCTCAGGAATATCGGGTAGATTTTAATTTATAGTTTCTAACAAATCATAAAATGAATGGGTACAAAAGAAGTATTTGCAGTACCTGTAGGTACGTTACGCATTGTGTGATTACAACCAACAAAAACACTATTAACTCCTGTAGTGAATACGTTCATCTATTTGAAGATGAACCAATGATAAACGCAATTTTGGTACAAAAGAAACAAGTACCAAAACGCGTAATTCAAAAACGAAGACCTAAAAAGGTCTTATTTTAAGTGTAAATCTATGATTGTAAAAACTCCTGAGCAGAAAACGGCTGTAAAGCAAGGCATGCTCTCCAACGTCATGCGACAATTTGATAATGCCGCGGACATCATTGGTTTAAACTCTAATATCAGAAAGATATTAGAAGTCACCAATAATGAATTGGTCGTTCATTTTCCTGTGAGGATGGATGATGGCAAAGTTGAAATATTTACGGGCTATAGAGTACAGCATAACAATTCTTTGGGCCCCTATAAAGGTGGTTTGCGTTATCACCCAACGGTAGATATAGATGCGGCTAGGGCTTTGGCCATGTGGATGACTTGGAAAACTTCTTTGGCAGGTTTGCCTTATGGCGGTGCTAAAGGAGGTATTCAGTTAGACCCAACAAAATATTCAAACGAGGAATTGCAGCGTATTACCAGAAGGTTTACCTATGCATTGGGCGACAATATTGGTCCTGAGTTGGATATTCCCGCTCCGGATGTAAATACCAACCCGCAGACTATGGCTTGGATTTTGGATACGTATATGTCTACAAAATCTCCGGCAGAAAGGTCAACTAACATGCATGTGGTAACCGGAAAACCTATTGGCGCCGGTGGCTCACAAGGTCGTGATAGGGCAACGGGCTACGGTGTTTTTCTGAATATTAAATTTTGGGCAGAACACAAGAATATAGAGTTAAAGGATAAACGCTTTATTGTCCAAGGTTTTGGTAATGTGGGCTTTTGGGCAGCTTACTTTCTTGAGAAAGAAGGGGCCTCAATGGTTGCCGTTCAAGATGCTTACGGTAGTATCATAAATGAAGAAGGTATTTCCGTAGATGATCTATTGGCGTATACTAAGGCTAATAAAGGCAGTATCATGGGCTTTTCCGGAGCGGAAACCTTAGAGAATGCGGATTTTTTCGGTTTGGATTGTGATATATGTATTCCTGCAGCCTTGGGTAACGTAATTACTGCGACTAATGCTTCAAAAATAAAAGCATATTTAATTGCAGAAGGTGCAAATGGACCAACAGATGTTGAAGCGGAAGAAATTTTGTTAAAACGAGGCGTTACCATCTTACCGGATATTCTTTGCAATTCCGGAGGGGTAATAGGAAGTTATTTTGAATGGCTTCAGAACCGTAACGGTGAGATTTGGCAGTTAAATGAAGTTTTGGAAAAACTGGAAAAAAAGCTTAGGGAATCGTTCACTAAGGTAGTGGAAACTTCGGTTAAAAGAGAGATTGATATGAGAACCGCCGCGTTTATCATTGCAATTGAAAGACTTGAAGAAACGTATGTACAAAGAGGAATTTTTCCATAAATACTAGTAAAATGAAATACGGTGGCTTGGTTATAGAAAAGAAAGAATATGTGTTGTTGAAGAGATTCATGAACCTTTCAGGCTATTATAAGGATAAAACTTTACGTAAATCAGTAGAGAAATTGGTGGGTGAGTTGGAATCGGCTCAAATACACGATGAGGCGGATATGCCCGAAGATGTAATCCGGTTCAATTCTACTATTACTATTACCTCCGAAAATGGGTGGACAAAGAAGTTTAAACTGGTACTTCCCACGGAAAGCGATGTATACAATAGTAAAATATCCATCTTAACTCCAATGGGAGCTGCTGTAATTGGTTATGCTCAAGGCGATTCTTTAATATGGGATTTCCCTGCGGGAGAGCAACGTATGCGCATAGAACTTGTAGAACAAGAACATAAGTATATAGATATAGATAGTATCTAATTTTAGAAGATAGCTAATCGGAGCTCTCTTATTGGCACTGTAAATTCATGGCAATTTTTTTACTCTTTTGAAGTCCAATAGGGGAGCAAGCTATCTAAATTTTAAACACACAGGCTGAGGCAATTTTGCTTCATGACCCGTAAAGGACAATAGTCCAGAGCTTGCATCTCTTTTAAATACAGTTATATTTCCCGTTTTTCTGTTCGCTACGAGCAGAAAATTATTATCCGGTGATAGTGAGAAGTTTCTAGGCCAATCACCCTGAACGGACTCGGTCCCCAGTAAATTCAACTGTCCTGTATCGGATACGGAAAAGGTTGCTATACTGTTATGGCCTCTATTACTTGCATATAGAAATTTACCATCATTGCTCAAGTGAATATCGGCACAGGCGTTATCTCCATCGTAATCTTCCGGTAAAGTACTTTTCTTATCAATTCTGGTAAAAGTTCCCGTTTCGGTATCCACATTGGCAGAAACTACGGAACTTCCTAATTCATTAATTATGTACACCCTGTTTTTTGTTGGATGAAAAATAAGATGACGTGGACCATCCCCAGGATCCAATTGTAAGGCTATATGCACCTTTCCTAGCTTATCATCACTATCAATGGGGTAGGCGAGTATTTTATCGATTCCTAAATCTACGGCATATAAAAAGTCACCTGCTTTACTGAATTTTACACAGTGCGCATGCGCCGATTTCTGATTTTTATGAGGTCCTGTGCCAACATGTTGTTTGGCATCTGGTTGGTCTATGATATTTCCTTTTTCATCAACAGGGTACATAACAATACCTCCTGAACCATAATTGGCAGCGGCAAGAAGATCTTCCTTAGGACTTAACTCAATGTAACAAGCACCATCGCCTTCACTGGAAAAATTTGAGGTTTTGGTTAATTGAGTTCCGTCTTCGTTCCACTCAAATGCCGATACACTTCCCGGTTTTGTTCCGTTGGAAGAATATACGCGCTTGCCATCTTTGGAGAGGTATAAATACCCAGAATTGTCTTCTTTCACCAAATGCTCTGAATTTGATAACTCTCCGGTCTCAGCATTAAAGTCTAATTGATATATACCTTGTTCGTCACCGCTTGCATGCGTCCCGACGAGTAGTTTTAAATTTGAATTTTCAATCTCTTGTTCAGCATTGTCCATAACCGTTTTTTTAGGCTCGTTTTTACATGAAAGTAACGTTGTTACGAGAATAAAAAATACTAGATAATTTGAAAAATGTTTCATGTTAAAAATGACGTTAAATTAGTGCTGTACGTTCAGGGTCAAAGATTGTTCAAATCCTAAGAACCCGTAAGATAGTTCTAAAATATTTACATCTGTATTTTTGGGAATTTTAAACTTGGTAGTAAAGATTCCAGTGTTTATACCTGTTTCGGTAAGCGCTATTTTTTCAGTTTGTTCCCCTGTTTTTAATAGAACCCAGCCTTTATCTTTAGTGTTTCTGTCCACATTAAGAGCTGCTTTTAACAGGATATTCACCGTCTGACCGGGTTTTACCTCGCTAATTTCTGTTGTACTTTCAGAATCAAGAATTTTTAGACTATGACTGCCCAAAGTAGAAAAGGTTAGCGTAGCTTGCCATCCACGGTTGGAGATGCCCCAACCTTCTGTTGCGTAGGCATTTTTACCAAAAACCCGACCTTCATTTTTACCTTCAATCGCTTCCACGGTTTCGGCTATAGGAAATTGACTATCCAATGGAGAACCATCTAAAGTTCCTCTTACTTTGCCCAATTCCCCATACCCATGCGGATGGGATTGTGGCCATCCTTTTTCAACCCCTGGCCAATAACCACCAATTTTCACTCGGTCATCACTTTTGTTGCTCAGGTGGGTGCCAACAGGGTTTACACCAAAAACAAAATCAGTTTGTGCCCATCCTAATGCTCGTAGCTCAGGGTCTTCCAATAGGTAGGCTATAGCGAACATAGATCCGCCAAGAGCAGGTGCACCTCCCAATTCTTTGGTTTTTGGGTGAGCCCATTCGGTTTCGCTATGCATGCGATATTTCCAGAAATTATTGGTTTTTTGTTTCATGTGAAGTGCCCAGGCTTCCAGTTTTTCTTTGGTCTCTTTTGGTGCTTTTTCAGGCGCCAATAATAAAAAGAAAGATAATGCTTGTGGGGTAATATGTTCTGCATTTCTAATCCACCACATATGTCTGGGATTTTCAAAATCCCAATTCTTTATAATATCCGATGCACCGGCTTGTGCCCATTTTAGAAATTTTTCCGGTGAACCATCTTTTTCATGTCTTTCACATTCATACATTAAAAGATTACGAAAAACCGATTGCCCGTAGGCATTGCCCATTTCATTGAATTCCTGAAAACCTTGGTCTACCCATTTGGTACTATACGTCCAAAACCGGACCACCTTATGCCGGTCATAGGCTTCCCAGTTGTCCAAGCAGGCTTTTCGATATTTTTGATAGGTTTCTTCGTCTAGATGCGGTTTTAGAAAAGTATGGTATGCAGCGCAAACTGCAGCCAGTTGATCTAAAGTATTCCAATAATCATAGGTCATTCTGGGTTGTCCTTGGTAGCCTAAAGTACCATGGCGTTTTTTTACGGGACCGTTATAATCTACATACTTGTACGCAAATTCGGCATGCCAAAGAATCAGTTCAATGAGGTCGGCTACTTTTTTATCGCCCAATTCAGATTTCCAGTTGTCAAAAAGCGCAGGGTTACTGGCATATTGTAGAATTTCAAAAATAGTTTCTAATCCGTAAGCACCACCATCACGCGTAGGTCCTCCACCGTAGACCGCAGCCATATCATAGGTGTTTAAATCTGAAAATCCTCTGGCATCTACAAAAAAGTCATAGGCTAATTTTGAGGATGTTGTTTCCAGAAGGTGATCGGCTACTAAAAATGGAACCGAACTGCCATGGCCATCAACCGTAATTATAAATTCATCGGTAATTCCGTCCGGATTAAAATCTGAAAACCAACCTTCGTTGTTCAGTATTTCTCCTTCAAAAACAACTTTTGAAGTGCCGGTGTTTGTAATTTTAAAAGAAGTACCATCTTCGGCCCCATAGCAAACAAAGCGTTTTGATTCGTTTAGGTTATAGCCTAATTGATTGACATAGGGTTCAAACTTTCTGGTTTCATTTGTTTCCTGGGCATTGCAATACATAGAAGCCAATATTAAGGCTGCCAATACTATTTTTTTCATTCTATCTTCAGTTTGTATAACGGAGTTATTTTATTGGGTAACCGCATATTGAGTACGCAGCTCGTTAAGTTCTTTTTTCATTTCAGCAACCTTTTTTTCGGTGGCCGAAGTACCATACATATTGTTCATTTCCGAAGGGTCATTTTTTAAGTCATAAAACTCCCACTCTTCCCCGTTAGGAACATCCTCGCCATAAAACCGAATGAGTTTGTAGCGTTTATTTGCAACCCCTTCATGACGACGTACCGCATGTGCTCCAGGGTATTCATAGTAATGGTAGTACATAGATTTTCGCCAGTTTTTAGGGGCTTTTCCCTTTAGAAGCGGTACTACACTTTTACCTTGCATATCATTTGGAATAGGGGCATCGGCAAGATCAAGAAAGGTTTCTGCAAAATCTATATTCTGAACCAATTCGGTATTGACGCTTCCCGGTTTAACGGTACCGGGCCATTTTACGATAAGGGGTGTACGGAAAGATTCTTCATACATAAAACGTTTATCGAACCAGCCGTGTTCACCCATATAAAAACCCTGATCAGAAGAATAGATTACGATGGTATTTTCATCAAGCCCTTGCGCTTTCAACGAAGCCATTATTTCGCCCACACTTTCGTCTACGGACCAAATGCAACGTAAATAGTCTTTAATGTAGGTTTGATATTTCCATTTAACAAGGTCTTTGCCTTTAAGGTTATCCGCTTTGAACTTTTCAAAACGCTGTTTGTACCTTGGGTCGTTCGCGTAGCGGTCACCTTCGGCTTTTAAATCAATATGGGTATTCATGCTTGTGGCAATATCCATTTCTTGTTTATGGGCCGCTGTAGTACGTGTAGCATAATCATCAAAAAAGTTGTCCGGCTCGGGAATTTCTACGTCTTCATATTTGTTCATATAGCGCTCCGCAGGGTCCCAATTACGATGTGGTGCTTTATGGTGTACCATCATCATAAACGGTTTGTCCTGATCACGCTCGTTTTCAAGCCAGTTAAGGGCTCGGTCTGTAATAACATCCGTTACATATTCACCTTTGTAATTGGTATTACCTTCTTCGGTGATAAAATCGGGATTGTAGTATTTTCCTTGTCCCGGTAACACCTCCCAATAATCAAAACCTTGCATTTTACCTGGCAGGTGTATCTTTCCGATCATAGCCGTTTGATAACCGTTCTGACGAAGGATTTTCTGAAACTGTTGTTGATCGTGGTCAAAAATGGTTTTCTTGGTGTTGTCCAGTTTTTTATGGAGGTGGCTCATTTTTCCCGTCAATAAAGTGGCTCTACTAGGGGCACATATAGAATTTTCAACATAAGCTTTATCAAATCGCATTCCCTGGGCAGCCAATTTATCAATGTTTGGGGTAGGGTTTAAAGTTTGAAGTTTACCGCCATACGCACCAATAGTTTGATAGGAATGGTCATCGGAAAAAATCCAAACAATATTAGGTTTCTTTTCTTGTGCGATTGAGAGTAGTGGAAGTAGTGAAGCCACTAAAAAGAAGAATTTGTTGAGTTTCATATGGAGTTGTTTTGAGTTCAAGTGATTTGTTATAGTTTCCCGATTTCTCGGTTCTCGGTACCTTTTTCGATACCAACGTTAAGGTCGCCAAGTTCTTTTCTAGCTTTATTGACCTCAAGCATCAGTTCTTTTACTTTTTCTGGGTAATAAGCAATTACGTTGAACCTTTCGCCTGGGTCACGCATCATGTCGTAAAGTTCAGGTTCCTCAACAACCGTTTTTATGCGTCTACCACCATTACCGTTATTACCGGGTTCTGTGTTATAGCTGGCGTAAGTATGGGGCAATACCAGTTTCCAATTGCCTTTTCGTACTCCGTTTAGGTTGTTCTTCCCGTGATAATATAATATGGTGTTACGGGGCGTTTCGGAAAATTTTCCTTTCCAGAGAGATGAAATATCTACGCCATCTATTTTATGGTTGGATAATTTTCCGTTTGTAATGGCCGCGAACGTAGGAAGTAAATCTACGGCACAGGCCAATTTGTGCGTAACCGTTCCTTCTGGAGTATTGCCTGGCCACCGAATGATAAAGGGCACACGTTGTCCGCCTTCCCAACTGGTGGTTTTCCCCTCGCGTAAACCACCGGAAGACCCAGCATGATTTCCGAAATTTAGCCAAGGCCCATTATCCGTGGTAAAAATAAAGATGGTATTATCGGCAATTCCGTTTGTTTTAAGGGCCTTATCGATTTCACCAACGGACCAATCAATTTCCATCATCGCATCGCCGTAAAGTCCTTGCTCGCTTTTTCCCCTAAACTTATCCGAAACGCCCAGCGGTATATGGGCCATGGTGTGCGGTACATATAGAAAAAAGGGCTCGTCTGCATTTCGATTTATAAAGTCGACAGCTTTTTCAGTGTAGATCGTAGTTAGTTGGTCTTGATCCTGTAAATTCTTGATGTAGGATGTAGCTTTGTTTCCTTCAATTAAAGGTAGGTCCGGAAAGTTAGCTCTGTTCATCTTATCGGAAAGATTTTCACCGGTAACATTATCTTGTGGCCACATGTCATTAGAGTAGGGCAGGCCAACAAATTCGTCAAACCCATGTTGTAGAGGTAAGAATGCTTTTTGCCAGCCCAAATGCCATTTCCCAAAACATGCCGTTTTATAGTCTTGCTTTTTGAACATTTCTGCAATGGTAAGTTCGTCTTTGTTCAGTCCAATGTCATGTTTTGGGAAAAGTGCACCTGAAAACCCTATTCTATTGGGGTAACAACCGGTTAAAAGACCTGCTCGCGATGCGCTGCAAACCGGTTGCGCGGCATAATAATTGGTAAATCGTGTGCCTTTAGCGGCCAGATGGTCAATATTTGGGGTTTCAAAACCCGTGGCACCATACACACCAACATCCCCATAGCCTTCGTCATCAATAAAAACGAGAACTACGTTAGGTGGGCGATTATTTTGATTTTGTCCAAAGCAGGGATTGATAGGGAGTAGGGCGATTAAAACGAGAAAAATAGACGAGTATTTCATGTAAGCGGTGGTTTGGTTGTCATTGAACTATAAAAGGACTTTTTTGAACGAGCAAGAGGATAGATAGCTCCTTGATCCTCAAAAAAGTCCTTTGCTAAATGTAAGGTATTTATTAAGCTTTTACCACTGTTTAACAACCTACTCACGGACTGTTATAATTTCAAAGGGAAACTGTTTTATCGTCCTTCGGGATTTCTATTTTCATTAGGTTTTTGTGCAAAATAAACTTCAGGGTCATGATACACTCCTGTTTTTTTATAAGAGGGAATATCAACATCTAAACTCAGGTCACAATCAAAACGCGCCATAATGGAATATGCTTTTTTAGAGCTCCTGCCCGCATTTGTGAAATGACTAAGTCCCCAAGTAACTCCTCTTCCGTTACCCGAATCGGTAAAAGCATCCGCAGCAAAAGGAGCTGCTGCCGTAGGTGCTAGGGACACAACCGAAGCAATTTCAAAATTGACACCATCTTTGGCATATTGCATGGTGTATCTTTCATTACCATCTTTTATGGCCAATGTGGCTACACCTTCCTTAAACGGGAAATAAGTGGTCTCGTGTCCGGAAGTCATAACTGGGTTTAAAGGGTGTTTTTCAAATGGACCAAGGGGATCTTCGGCAATGGCAAGACCATGACCTACGGCATACTTATCACGAATGTCCGGCCACTTATTATAGGCGGCTTTGTAATACAGGTGAATTTTTCCCTTGTAAACTATGGGCTGTGGATCGTGTGTGGCATCCTGATCCCATTCCCCTTTCTTTCCAAAAGGAATTACAGAATCTCCTCCATGTGTCCATGGACCGGCAGGTGAATCGGCATACGATACGGAAACCGGGCACCAGTCACCTCTCAATCCACTTGGCTCGTTAAAGGCTTGGTAGTAGAGGTAGTATTTTCCTTTCCAAATTAAAATATCGGGAGTAGCAACCGAGCGCCAACCAGGATTTGGTTTTTCAGGTCTTTTAATAGCGATACCTTCTTCTTTCCATGAGTTTCCGTCTTCACTCGTAGCATACCAAATATCGCAAAGGTCCCAATCCGTAGAGGGAATTTCATCTGTAGCCTCTTTAGCACGGTTCCAACCAATAGGTGGCACTTTGGTGTCCCTTTTGGTGTAGTACATGTAGTATTTGCCATCTACCAAAATGGGTCTTGAAGGGTCACGACGCGATACGGTTCCATCACCGCCATTGTAGTCAAAACCTTTTAAACGTGTGTATTTAAATTGAGAAAAAAGTTCGTTGTCCTGTACTCTTGGAGCTGGATAATCAAACATACGTTCGGCTGCAGCACTCAATGGCATATCGGGTTTTTCCGCAGGTAGTTTATGTGGAAATACTTGATGTTCCGTTGAAGCGGTTTCTTCGGAAGCGGCAGGAGCTTTTTCTGATTTAGAATCTGAACAGGCAATGAAAGAACCCGCCAGTAAAAAACTCAAAAAATAGTGTTTGTACAGAGGTTTGAGCTGCATAATATGTGGTTTAGAGTTTGAAATGAGTTTTTAGTTTGTAAGTGTTTAGTTATTTGTTTTTTTCGATTTTTAAAGGAATCTGAATATTGAACGATTCTCGAACCCCATTAGCATCAAGAGTATCGGCAGCGCATAGCAGTGCAACCGGTTCTCCATTTTCTCTGAAAACTTGCGGCCGTTCTAGATGGGTAAATTGTTGTTCGCGGCCATTTTTCCAGGTTACAATGCGCTTAGAGATTTCAAAGTTCTTGGCCTTTTCCCACTTAATACCATCTTCAGAATCATAATGTACCAAAGAGAATTCACGTTTTTTGCCTTCATGTTTTATACGTTTTACAATCGCTCTAAATTTACCGTCTTGGTACCAGATATAAGGGTCTTCCGCAGGGAAACGTTCACCTTCGAATGTAAAGACAGGATCAGGATATTTTTTGAAGGGACCTGTGGGCGAATCCGCAATAGCTACCATATGTACTACAGGACCACCGCCTGGCAATGGGTCTGTTTTGCCAACAGCCTTATATACCATTAATATTTTTCCATTTGGCATTTGACAAACGGATGGGTTTGAAGTCATTAGAGCGTCATAAGAATCATCATTAGGGGAAACATCTAAAACGGGCTTGTCAAAACGTTTCCAAGGTCCGTTGGGGGAGTCGGCAACGGCAACACCAATACGTTGATTGTTACGGTGTACCCAGTTAATCTTGGGTTTACCGGGGGTACTTACAATCTTTTTGTCTCCGGTATTACCCATATAATACAAGTAGTATTTTCCGTTAAACTTATGCACAGTTGGGTTATGGGTGGTAGAACCGTCCCAAAATTCAGCACCGCGGTCGGGTAATGTCACATCTTTATGCTCAAAAGGTCCGAAAGGCGATTCTGAAACCGCATGGGCCACTTCTGAATAATTTACCCATTCCCAACCTATATTCTTAAGCCATCGGGAATAGAACATATGGTATAGTCCGTCTTCTCCTTTGACCAACGACCCGCCCCAGATGCTCAAACTATCATTTCTGAAAACGGATTTTGGAGAAACTTCACCGAATTCTATTTTATAATCGGGAACCGCTTCGTTCGCAGCAATATTTGAGTTTGCCAAGGTTTCAGCTTCCGAGTTTGATTTCTTTTCCGATTTGCACGAAAAGAGAAGTGAAACTGTGGCAAAGGCAAGAATTACATTTAATTTTTTCATATTTCTATTTGTCAAAATTTATCAATGAATAAACGTGTGTTGGTTTAGACCAATCGCTCTTTCCATTTTTTGTTTTTTTCATAATGCTGATAAAATGCGGAGCGTCCCCTTCATAGGCAATAACGGTCATACCTCTGGTTATAGTGGTGCTTTTATACTGAAAGTAAGTTTCTCTTAACCCATATTTCACGGTATATTCCACATCGTTAGATTCTCCGGAATAGCCCACAATAAGTTTGTCACCAACAACAAATGCATCCCAGATAACTGGTGGTAATACTTTACCATTAGGTTTGGCCATCCGCGTTTCGGAAGGCTTGCTTTCACCTTTTTCATTCGTGGCGATAACTTTAAAGGAGTATTCTTTTCCGTTCTCTAAATTGTTCAGTTCTATGAAATTGGTCATCGTCTCTTTTGATTTTACAATTTCCCCTTTATTATCTTGATGCGTAACATGGTAGGTATTTACATTAAAAACAGGATTAAAATGAATTCTAACGGAAGCATCACCATTTTCTATTGTTGAAATTGAGGGTCGTTCAGGAACGGTTAGGGCAATACGTTTTTTCTTTCGGGGATAACCGTTGGGGGAAAGAACGCGAACATCTAAACTGGTGACATCAGTGAGATACGGTTTCCAATTCATACTGATTTTACTTGCAGTATCTCCTGGTTGTAACGTGGGAAGTTCTACGGCATTCTTAGCTAAGGTGTCTCCTTTGGTATTATGAAGCGACCAGACTAAACTGTGGTTTCTTAAGGTATAACTTGGGTAATTTCCCGAGTTCTTGGTCGTAATCGTAATTTGTGCGTGGCCTTTTTTAACATCCAAGTCCAATACTTCTAACTGCTCAACAGGACTATGCTCATTTTCTATTCTGTTATATAACTTCCGCTTTTGGCGCCAAGCATTTACAAGTCCCCATACCCGATTTTCCTCAGGTGATGTTGCTGCGTAACCACTTCGGTAGTCATTGAATGTCCACAACGAAGCTCCAATTACAAAAGGTTTTTTGTTTTGTAAACTTGAGTTCCATTCTGATATTTCAGGAATATCACCGTCCAAGGAGGTGGTAGCCATTGGTTTTATACCATATTCAGAAATAAAAATAGGTTTATCGGGCCATTTGGAACGTAGGGTTTTAAACACTTCTTCCGGTTTACCTTGAAACGGATACAGGTTGTGCATAATCATATCTACCAGCGAATTCGGGTCGTTCTCGGGAGTTGCCGTATCACGCCATCCACTGTTACTTACACAGGTTACTAAGCGGTAGGGGTCAAGCTCGTTCTTAACATAATCAATGGTCAGTTTAGCGTAATCGTAGTGATCTTTTAGCTCGTTGCCAACACTCCAGCCAATAATACTAGGATGGTTTACATCGCGGTCTATCATCTCTTTTAGCCATTGTTTTGCCAACGGATAATCTGGAGCCGTAAACTCAGGATTGGTAAGTTCTCTTACATTGACTTCCTCAAAAATTAGAATCCCTTTTTCATCACAGCGCTCAATCAACTTTTTATTCTGTGTGCCATGCATGATGCGCATAAAATTGGCACCGGCATTTTTCATTAGGTCTACATCTTTATTGATTAAATATTGCGGTTCTGAGGAACCCCAATATCTATGGTCGCTTACACGGTTAAAACCTGCTAAGCGTACAGGTTCGCCGTTTAAAATTAATTGGGAATCGGTCAATTCTACTTTTCTGATACCAAAACGGTCTCTTTGAGTATGAACTACTTTGTCGTCTTCAGTTGCCGTTGTGGTTATATGGTATAAATGAGGCGCATCAAAATGCCATAATTTAACTGCACTTGCCGGCAACGTACTTGCTAACTGAACTTCTTTTGTGCTATTTGCCGGTATAGTTATCGTGTGTTGTAAATCAGTTGTTTGTGGAGCTTCGTCAATGTGGGAAGCAAGCAAAACCATACGCTTTTTTGCGGATGAATTTTTGACCCGAATTTTAATTTTCAGGTTTGCAGAGCCTTTTTTTAGGTCGGGTTCGGCATGTATGTACTGATAACTGATGCGCACATCATTGTTTTTTACCAAATGCACATCACGAATGATTCCGCCCCAATTCCATGTAGCACCTACCAATGCACTATTATCAACCTCCACGGCCACTACATTGGGACCGTTAAAATTGAGTTCGTCGGTCACGTCAAATTCAAACGGAGTAAAACCGCCTTGATGACTACCTATCAACTCTCCGTTCAAGAATATTTTTGCCAGGTGATATACGGCATCAAACTTGATCCGAATACGTTCTTCTGAGCTCTTTTTCCAGTTTGGAGGGAGGTTAAAGGTTTTGCGGTACCAACCTATTCCCGTGTAATTGGAATATTCGTTTAGCATTCCCCAATGTCCCGGTACACTTAGGTTTTTCCAATTGGAATCGTCAAAATCAGATTTAAAGATGGTTGCTTTTTCTTCTTTGGAAGTTTCCATTTTTTCGGTGGAAACCGGGCGGAACATAACGGCATCTGCAACCACGGTATTTGCCGTTATTGCGGTCACTTCAATATAATTGGTATCGGTTTTATCAAAAGTGAATACACCTAAACTTAACCATTGGTCACATCGGTTTCGTTGGTTAAAATAAGAAGAGGTAAGACCACCAGCATGATTTACGTTTACTTGGGCAGTAAGGTGCGAAGCGAAAGGAAACCATACAAAGGCCTCGTAAAACCCAGATTGGGGTAAATCTGGACTGTACCTCACATAATTGTTCTCAGACTCATCTTTTCCAAAACTACGCTGTAGGTAGTTTTTGCCATAGAAAGTAGAACCTCGGTCGCCTTGTGTCTTCAATATCCATTCTCCTTTTACCTTTACATGTTCTTTACTGGAATTCTCAATTACAATATCTTCAGGAGTTTCGGAAACAGTAATGTAATTGGAACCTTCGCCGTAAATAGTATGGAATTTCCAATCACCGCTTAACAAAAGTTCTTCTTCTCCAGCGGCAACATATTCTGCCTTTTGAGCATGACAAAACCAGAGACTTAAAATGAAAATGCTGGTTAGGAGAGGTTTGAGCTGCATTTAGTCAAAATATTTTAATAGTTTTTCTTAACGAAAGGATGTTTTACTTTTTCTTTTGGTTTTCTAAAAACCCACGGTTTCCATGCTTCGTAGCGTTCTTTCCATTCCTCTAAAGTTCGGGTGGGGTATTTTGATGAAAGTCCACCTTTTCTAAATTCTTGGGAAACACCTTTGTCATTAATAGACCTCCTCCAAACATAAAGTTCTTCCAACATTTCATCCTTAAGGTCTCCATAGTCAGGGGCAGAAGCAAGATTGTTCAGCTCATAAGGGTCAGCTACAATATCATAAAGCTCAAACTCTGGTTTGGTAGGGGCAAAGAATTTGGCCTGATCTTCGTTAAGTTTTCCTTCCAAATTCATAACATTCATTTCTGCCAGCATAGGATACATATCTTCCTTGTAACCACTGTATTGCAAATAGGCTCGTTCAGGCATTAGGTTATGAATCAATTTGTATTTATTTGAACGGATAGCCCGCATAGCATCATGTGTTCCTCCCATACGACCGCGTGCCGCGAAAATGTACTTCCTGTTTTTGGATTCCTCTTTAAATAGATTCTTTCCTTGTAATGGATGCTCAGGTTTTGCGCCGGCTACATCTAAGATGGTAGCAGTAATATCAATGGTTTGAACCATATCTTTGTTCACTTGGTTAGGAGCTACGTGCCCGGGCCATTTTATAATAAGAGGAACCTGTAAACCTGGGTCGTACAAAAATTGCTTGCCACGAAAATGGCATCTACCGTTGTCTCCAATTAAGAAAATCAAAGTGTTATCCGTCAAACCTTCTTTATCAAGTCGGTGTAGAATGTCGCCAATTTCTCTGTCGCAAACTTGCATTTGTTCAAGGCCATTCGCCCAATCGCGTCGAGCAAAAGGCGTATCAACATAATAGGGGGGAAGCTCTATTTTTGATGGGTCTATGGGGTTTTTAGGGTCACGGTTCCAAGCTCTATGTGTTCCTCCCAAGGTAATCTGAGCGAAAAAAGGTTGCCCTTTTTTACGCTCCTTCCAATCCTTACCCATAAAACCTAAGTCGCCGCTAAAATTGGCATCGGTTTTATTATAGATTGAAAGAGATGTAAAATAACCCGCTTCTTTGAGAAGTAAAGGCATAGGTTTAATGTCAAAAGGCAATGGTTTTTTTTCTTCTTTTGCCGTTCTGTGTTGTTCTGCCCCAATATAATTTTGATGATACCCCGTAAGCATTGCAGAACGGGAGGTTGAACAAACGGGAGAAGTACAGAAAGCATTGGTATAGCGCACACCTTCAGAGGCCAATTTATCGGTAACCGGGGTTTCAATTCCTTTAGTTCCGTAACAGCTTAAATCTGGACTCCAATCTTCTAGCATTATCCAAACAATATTGGGGCGTTCGGAAGAATCGCTTTGCGATATCGCTGTAAAAGGCAGAAGTATAAGCGCCAGATGTAGAATTTTAATCAGTTTCATATGGGATGATGCTATATTAATATTTACTTTTTAAGTTCTTTTATGGGAGACCAATCCGTTATATCGGATTTTATTTTCACAAAGAAAGGTTCGTTGTGTGGCCATTCAATTTTAACAGCTCCTTTTAGGTTTGTGGTCTTCTTTTTATTGAGGTTTTGTTTGTTGTTTCCGTATTTAACTGTAAAAATGGAGTCTTTTTCGCTCACGGTATAGCCTATGCCTATACCATTATCTGTCTTGCCCAAAAATTCTATAACGGGAGAATTGGAGCTTTCAACAAACGGTTTCTCCCATTCTTTTGAAGAGGAGGTTTTAACTTCAATTTGCATGGGCGACCATAGGGAAACATCTATTCGAGTTGCACTTTGCTCATTTTTGAAACTGAATTCGAGGGAGTCGTCCCCAGGTTTTACGATCGGGAGATCAATTCGTTCTTTACCGATTGATTTGTCTCGGTCGTTAAAAAGCTCGTATACCAGCGTATACCCCTCCATAATATAAGCGGGAATATCTTGTTTGTTTCTAGGGCGCAAAGTGATTGTTATTCCATTTTTGTCCATGGTAGCACCTAAACTTTGAACGGGTGCATAAATATCCTGAATTTGCTTGTATGCCTTTTTCTTATTGCGCCAAACATCAACCACACCCCAAGCTCTATTTTCTGATGGTGGAGTTGCCTTGTAATCGCTGCGATAATCATTATACGTCCACAAAGACGAACCTACCACGTAAGGTAATGTTCTAATTTTGCCCAGTTCGCTTATAAGTCGGTCCGTGAATTTAGCATCGGGAGTGAGTCCTATTTGGTTATCACCTATTTCGGAAATGAAAATAGGTTTTCCAGGAAATTTTTCATGAGCTCTACCCACTTTTTCATAGGTTTCCCCATAGGAGTTCATGCATAATAAATCTAGTTTTTCGTAAGGTTCGTTCCCTGGCTTGGCTAAGGGTAAATGGGATGTAAAACTGACCACCGTTTTTAGTCTTGTGGAATCTAAACTGGCCACATGGTCGATCATATCGTTTACATATTCATATTGCCCCGGTGTCATGGTCATTTCTTGCCAATCACCATCAGGGTCGCCTATTTCGTTGCCCACACTCCAACCCACAACACTTGCGTGGTTGAAATCGCGAGCAATCATTTCATCTAGCCATTTTTTCGTTCTTGGATTATCTGGAATTGCGTTTGGAGCACCACGACCCCAAATCGGAATTTCTTCAATAAGCATGTACCCAATACTATCACAGAATTTTAAGAGGTTTTCAGCAGAAGGTGCATGCATAATTCTTGAGAAGTTACCGCCCAGTTTTTTGATATCTAAAATGTCGTTTTTTATCAACTCATCGGGTTCTGTGTTCCCGTACAGACGATGGTCATGCACTCGGTTGAAACCGTTTAATCGTACAGGTTCGTTGTTAAGATAAAGTTGTTCGCCAATGGCTTCCATTTTGCGAATACCGAACTTATCTTTTACCCTATCAATTTCTTGGTTACCTGCTGAAACATTACTTTTCAGTTCATAAAGGTTTGGACGGTCAAAATGCCATAGTTCAACCTCTTTCAACTCATTTGAGAATTTTAATGTCTTTTCAACGGTCTTATTTGCGGGCACCTGTATTTTAAGTGTTTTATTATGCCACTGCTGCCCATTAGGGTTGTTGATTTTGGTATTTATTTCAAGGTTTTGCACCTCATTGGAATTGTTCTCGATTTTATACGAAATGGCAAAGTCAACTTCGTTAGAAGTAAAATCCGGCACAGCGGTAATGTGTTGCCATACAAAACGTACATTATTGTTTGCGAGTAGCGAAACATCTCTGCTGATACCGCCCCATGCCCACCAAGCGCCTCTTTTAAACGTATTATCGGCCATGACCAAAAGAGAGTTGGGTTTATCGGTCCGTACTTGGTCTGTTATATTGAATTCAAAAGGGGTATAGCCTCCTTCGTGCTCACCTAATAATTTGCCGTTCAACCATACTTTGGATGTTTCGTAAACAGCATCGAATTTTAATCGGATTTGTTTGTCGTTCCAGTTCTCGGGAAGGGTAAAATCTCTTTGGTAATAGCCTTTACCCTTAAAGTGGGCATATTCATTTTCAACATCCCAATTACCAGGAACGGTAAGGGTGTCCCATTGTGCATAATCTGCATTTAGTAGGTCTTGATCACTCTCATCGCTGGAGGCAAAAAAGTGCCAGTTCCCATTCAGGGATAGAATTTCGTTTTCAGAAGACGTTTCCGAATTTTTCTCTGTACAGGCGCTTAGAAAGGCAATGGTAAAAAGTGCAATGGAAGCAAAATTTCTCATGGGTACTTTTTATTTTTTGATAAATTTTATGACGGCACCACCATGTTCCGCTAGGTGAACCGTAAGTGTTTTTTCCTTGGAGACCGTTTCCGATGATTTTTTAAAAGGAACGGCCGTGTTCCATTGGCGCAGGTTAGCTTCGTTATTGAGTCCTTCTAAATTGATGCGTTTGGCTTTGGTGTCATCCGTAAATATTTCAGCAGTATACTCACCATCGCCTAAAAAGCTACAGTCAATTTGTAGTTCTTGGGCCGGGCCACTACGTAGAACGCCCAAATACCAATTGTTGTCCGTACGTCTGGCTATGGCCGCTAATTCACCAATTTTACTTTGGGGAAAGACAAAGGTCTCATCCCAGACCGAAGGTACGGTCTTAATAAAATCCAACGCGGGTTGAATGCTCTTGGTTTTAAGTAGAAACTGAGTATTTTCCGCAATACAGTTAAAAGGGGAGTAGAAAGTAACCAATGTGGCCAATTGATGAGCCCATGTGGTTTCCCCCGGTTCAGTAAACCCTAATGGCGTGTAATCTCCGTGTCCGGTTACGTATCTTGTAAACGGCAATGCCGCATTGTGGGAAGCCGTTAAGGGACCTTCTTTCATATGGTTGACCTCCAAACCTCGTATACCTTCACGTGTAACTTCGTTCGGGTAGGTTCTGTATTCGCCGGAACTTTGTTGGCAGCCGTGAAAATTGACCATCAATTGTCTTTCTGCCGCTTTTCTCAATAAGGCTTCATCAAACGATATGATACTTTTACTCTGGCCGTTCATAAAATCCACTTTTACTCCAACGGCACCAGTTTGCTTCACGCTATCTAAAAAATGGCCCATTAAGGCATAATCGTTTTCTGGGAAGTTAATTTCCTTGGAGTGTTTCCATACAAAAATACCAACACCTTTTTCCTCCGCATAGTCACAAAGTTTGGTAACCGACTCCCATTTGTTTGCCCATCTTTCCCAGCCTTCATCTACCATGGAATAGGCAAAATTTAAAGCTTGGGCATCATCTACCATATCATGTTCTTCGTTATAATCTACATATTTCCCTGACCACCAGTGCCAAACGGATTTTCCGGGAATTATCCAATCTGTATTTTTAAAAATTTCAGGATCAGGAGCAGGGTTTAACGATGCCACCATGGTGTTGTTCGCTAAATCATTAAGGTTATCTGCCAAAAGAATACAGCGCCATGGAGTGGTAACCTTTCCGTTGATAGCAAAACCATTATCGCCTTCCTCAAAATTAGCTTTGAACGTGTTGTTGCCAATGGCTTCTAGTCGCATACCGCTGTAGTTATAGAGAGCAGCTTCTGCTAGCAAGGCATAACCACCTTGTGGAAGCTCACAAGTTAGTGTTAACCCTTGTATCGGCCCCATTTTAGAAACGGTAGGCATTTCGGAAATATCGGCGGAGAGCCATTCGCCGGCGTGCGATTTTAATTTCCAGTCGCTATCGCGTTCAAAGTACCAGACTTTGGTTTCGCTGGGCAATTTAAAACTACTTTCTTCACCCTTTACATTTTGAGTACCATTACCAGATACAATATACCGGTAGGCTACACCTTCATTAGAAAGCTGAAATTCTAAATTCCATTGGCTTCCATCTGCTTCTGAAATTATGTACGTGTATTGATTTCCTGTATAGGAAGCTTCGCTCTTAATTCCGTTTAACGGATATTCTGTTTTTATTTCTTTTTGTTCTTCAAGTATTATTTCTGCATTTTTCCCCAGTTGCCTCTCATCAATAAAAATACCTAATAGGGAAGTATCAAGAACAATCTTTTGGTCTTTATGAATCTGAAAAGCAAGTTGTCCGTTGGTTGCCGTAAATAAGGAAACGGTTGTATTGCCCCTTGTCATTGAGGTAGCCGTTTCTTTCTGAGAATTACTATTTCTACAGGCCGAAATCAACATAAAGAGACCAATGACAAGGCTAAACTGGTATTTTACTTTTTTCATACTACTGATTTTTTTTTATGCGAAAACCGATATTTTAAAAACCGAAACAGGTATTTGTTCTTCATTTTGAATAAATTCGAAAAGAAGTTTTTCCGTGGAAATGGATTCTTCCAATTCAACAGTGTTTATGGCTTGGTAATTTCCTGTCACTTCCTTAAGAATAGAACCTGAAGCATCTTTTATCCGGTAATCGGATACTACAAAAGGAATGACCTCCTCGGGGTGGCCCATCAATGTAGTTTCTAAGGCATGGTCATAATCGCAGTCAAAAAAGAGCTTAATGGTTTTAATATCTACTTTTTCATTCCAGTGCAGCGCAAGGCTAGGAGATTTGTCCTCTATATTCGCTACCCAAGCATTAGTGTTTCCGTTCGAAGTAGGACGTACTTCGCTATTTTTTAGATTATCGGTCTGAAAAACTGATAGTGATTTTGATAGTTTAAGAGCTATGTTTTTTCCTTCAGGGCGACGTTGAGGCGTCCAAAATTCAAAACTATCTACATTAATTTCAGCAGGTGGGTCTTGTCTCCCGTAGTTAGAAACAGCTTTGTTTATTTTGTTCTCTACAGTCATTAAACCGGTAACACGATCATCTGAAAGACGAACTTTAATATTTTCATTTTTCATAAGACAGAAAAATGAATAATGGTCTTGACTTTGCGTTTTAGTAGTTGAAAAAGTGACGGTCTGCTTCCCTTTTTTAAGCTCAACTTCTTGTTTGTCGATAACAATATCAGGAGTGAAATGCGTACATGCCGAACTGCTTTTAAGTTGTAGTTCCAAAACGGTATCCTCTACAGCCTCAACTTCAATTTCAAGGGTTATATTTTCGTTGGCTTTTAAAGGTAGCATCTGTGCAAGACCAAAGGTTAAGGTCTGCCAATCATCCGCGGCAGCGAAACCATTGAATTCCAAAGTGGAACTAGCATGGATAGTTGCGTTAGTTGTTAAGTCCGCAGTATCTTCCAACGAAAGTCTAGGAATACTCTGCCCATCTCTATTCAGTGCCAATTGCAATTTTTCTATTTTATCTTTAGATGCAATATCTCTGGGAAGTAATCCTTCTTCTTTACATAGAACCGCTGCTTTGCCTACCGCCTGCCCACCATGGGCACACGTAAGCATAACACGAGAGGAACCAAAGGCAACATGACTGGCACTGATGATTCTACCCGCTAAAAAAAGATTATCTATGTTCTTGGAATAATAGCAACGATATGGGATAGAGTATACTCCCTTGCCGTGCCATTGCGTGCACGAGTTATGTTCACTGTAGATGCCATCTGCAGGGTGAAGGTCCATTGCCCAACCGCCAAATGAAATCGCATCGTAATAATCGCGTTGTTCTACAATATCTTTTTGGGTCAGCATAAAATCGCCCTCAAACCGACGACTTTCTCGCTTTCCGGGAATCGTACCTACCCATTCTAGCGTAAGGTTATTCGCTTCCGGATATTTTCCGCTGTTCTTTACGTAATCCCAAATGCCATAAACAACTTTCCAAAGCTCAAATTTAATGTCTTCGGACTGATGAACGGTGTCAAGGCGACCGCCATGCTCAACCCACCATAATTTACAACCATGGTCTCCGAGTTGATAATTTTTTATTCGAGGAAGGTTTTCTGCATTTTTTATAGCAAAAGAAGGTGCTGTATATGAAACAGGCTTGCCTACATCTTTGGTGTAAAAATAAAGAGAATGCCCTAAAAGGTTCCCATAATCTTTAATATTAGGGGCAAAACCTTCATCAAACTCTCCTTTGGTCTCAGCACCCATTCTAAAAGAGGCGCCCGCCATAAAAGCAACAATACCATCACCGGAGGCATCACAAAATAAAGGCGATGAGGCGATATACGTAGTAGAGTTCTGACTACAAAAAGCGGTCACATTTTTCACTTTTTCATCACAGCCTTTTTCAACCTCATACACCGCTGTGTTCAACAGTAAGGTGATGTTTTTTTCTTCATAGACTTTCTCAAGCAAAACCGTATCAAAAATTAACGGGTTTCCTTCTTTGTTACGTTTTAGGTTTTCTAATAGGATCTCATTGATTAATCCACCTTCACGGCTCCAACGGTTGTTGTTCCCCATGTGGGAGGTGGCACCCAAGCTCCATAAACGAACCTCGGAAGACGCATTGCCGCCAAGCACGGGTCGGTCTTGTATAAGGACAACTTTTAGGTTTGAGCGGGCTGCCGTAATTGCAGCGCAAACACCTGATAGACCACCACCTACAACCACCAAGTCTGCTTCTAGGGGTATGGTCTTTGTTTTTCTGGTTTGGGAACTATATGCTTCTGAAATCATAAAATGCGATTTGTACTTTAGTAATTAGATTTGGATTTTATATGCCTTAATTGGATTGCGCCATTTGATCAGGGTGTTTTTTAGTGGCTTTAAAAATGATATAACTACCTAAAAGCATTACTAAAAATCCCATGCTACCCACTAATATGGCACCAGTTTCGGCTATGAACGACAGTATTAAAATCATTAGGCCGGTGAGCGCTACGCCTATACCTATGACCCGAGTACCTTTTTTGTTTCCAGAAGCAGCATCATCTTCCGCTTCCGATGTTTTTTGAGCAACTTTAAGTTGGTAATTGTCATATTCTACCGTTGTGGTATTTTGTGTACGGGCATATATTTCAAATGCCGCTAGTAGAACGATGGGAATACCCATTCCAAATCCCATTTCCTGAGCCCTGTCAAATGAAAAATTTAGAAGGGTAGGGGCCAAGAATTTGAAAAAAGCATTAATTGTTAAGGTGATAACCGTAACAATCAGAGCGCTTTTACCTGTTTGATGTCTACTGAATAAAGCCCACATAGGAGGTAGGAACATAGCACCGCCAGTTATGGCCGCTAGACTCATAACTACTTCTACAATACCGCCCATATAAGGAACCAATAATGCTATGATAATGGTAAGAACGCCAAGAAATATGGTGGCCAATCTACCTACTTTTACAAGTCTATCTCCGTCTGCATTAGGTCTAAAGTGCTTATAAACGTCATTTGCCAAAACTCCTGCAGAAATGTTCAGGGTGGTATTTACCGAGCTGGAAGTAGCGAAAATCATTCCGCCCAACATTAGGCCCAACATTCCTACCGGCAACACTTCTTTGCACATTAGGAGATAGGCGCCTTCATCTGCCAAGCCGCCCAATTCCGGATTAAGAACTCTATAGATCATTGGCGGCAACATCCAAACTAAAGGACTTACCAAATAGAGTCCGCCAAAGAGCCAACCTACTTTTTTTGCATCTTTGGGCGTGGCTACACTAGTATAACGTTGTACATAGGCCCAGTTTCCTGCAATGAAGAAAAGGTTGTACAATCCAAAGGCAATCATAAAGCCCCAAGTGTATTCTTCGTTCACCAAAGCAAAAAAGTTTTCGGGAGCTTGTGTAATGAAATTGTTCATCCCCCCAATTTTATCTAGCGAAAGGGGAACCACTATTAAAACAGCTGCAGTTAGTACAACGAACTGAAGTACATCTGTAACAATTACTGCCCAAAGTCCGCCAACAGCGGTGTATATTAATATTAAAATACCTAAGACGATAATGCTCGTGCTTATAGGGAAACCCGTTGATACTTCCACAATTTTAGCGACTGGGTACAAAAAGGCACCCGTGGTAAAGATGGATATTAATAGAAATAGGTAAGTGTATATTTTTTGAGTGCTGTAACCTAAACGATCCGTAATGAATTCTGCTGCGGTCAAAGCTTTTGTTTTTTGCCATTTAGGTGCAATGAAAAAACCGATTAGAACACCGGCTATGCACATGGTCGTTTGTATGGTAATGGCGACCCAACCACTTGAATATGCAATGGAGCCCCATACCACAAATGTTCCTGCGGAAAAGAAACTCATAAACAGGGAGAGACCACTCATCCACCAAGGTAGGGCACCACCTGCGGCAAAAAATGATTTCATGTTTTTACCCGACTTTGAGAAGCTTAATCCACATACAAAGACAAGTAAAGTGAAAATCAGTATAACTGTAATATCTATTGGGCCCATTCTTAATGCTGGATTTACTGTTTATAAGTTTGCTAGTTAAGAAATAGGAGGTAAACTTGTACCTCCTATTTCATTAAAACTAACAAAAACTAACACACTTTTTAATATCCTGGGTTTTGGGTAACAACTTTTTCTGTGGCATCAATTTCCGCCTGTGGTATAGGCCATAAGTAATGCTTGCCTGCATCAAAAGTTCTTTCTTCCAATTCTCTATAATCTAGGTTGCCTAACTCCACCCTTGGTTGTGTTGGTGCTCCGGTATAATCTATATGACCGTCATCATCAATGTTAGGTACAAAACCTAAATCTCCTATTTTACTGAATCCGTTTGCGGGGCCACCCAAAAGAGTGGTGTTCAATACTTTTTCGGCAATTTTCCATCGCCTAATATCAAACAATCTTAAACCTTCATCTGCAAACTCTACTTTACGTTCCCTTCTAACAATTTTTCTAAGCTCTGCCTGATCGGTAGTGGATACAGCAGGAAAAGGAACGCCACTATTGGCATAAGCTCTTTCACGCACGGAATTAAGAGCGTCTAAAACGCTACCGTCTATGGAACCAGCTTCAATTTTAGCTTCTGCATAGTTTAAAAGTACTTCGGCATACCGAATCAAATAAATGGTCTGTTCTGATTGTAATGGGCTAGGTCCACCGGATAATGAGCCCAATAACCTTGGGGCATCCGAGAATTTTTTCCAGAAATAACCACTAAAAGCGGTAAAACGGTTAGCGCCGCCGGTTACATATTCCGTACCGTCATAAGGATCAACTATGGTACGTCCTGCAGGATTGGCCGAATTTGGGTTGAATACACGCTCTACTTTAACACCGTCTTCTATTCGCCATGTAGCAATACTATCACTATGCTGTTGAATAATATGGCCCGTCCAAACTCTGTTGGGCAAGGCAATTGTTGCCGCCAATCTTGGATCACGATTTTCGAACGGATTAGCAGGGTCGTATTCTGGATCTTCGTCAATAGGTAATCCGTTTATTGTTTCATAACTGTCTACCGTTTGTTGCGCAGGTACCAATTGGCACCATCCACCAAATCTACTACCTTGTCTTTGAGACAGGCCGTGGGTTTTTGTTCCGTTAATATAGGAAAGGTCAAATAACACTTCGGAAGAACCTACACCAGCATCTGTAAATAGCCCCTCGTAATCTGGGTACAATGAAGGAGTTTCTGGCGAGTTCATTACTTTAAGAGCGGCACTTTCCGCTAATTCGTAGTCTTCATTATAGAGAGCAATACGCGAGATTAGTGCGTTTGCAGCGTTTGCCGATGCACGACCTCTCTCCGTAGCCGGTTGGGTAGGAGGGAGTATGGCAGCAGCTTCCTGCAAATCAGATATAATGCTTGCTACTATTTCAGCCTTTGGGGTCCTGGCTACTATTTCCAGTTCTTCTAGCGAGGTTACCTCGGTTCTAAAGGGAACATCTCCATAAAGTTCCGTTAGGTAACTATAGAAAAGAGAACGTAGAAAAAGGGCTTCTGCCTTAATTTGCTCAAAACGATTAGGGTCTGATGCGTCTGCCGCCTTGTCCATATTGGTCAATAGGTTGTTAGCGCGTTGCACTCCTGTATAGAAATTGTTCCAAAAACCATTTACAAGGCTTTCAGTAGAGGTAAGGCCTCCAGTGGTTGCAGCAATGGTTCCCCCTACATTACCTCTGTTAAAAGCGTAATCTGTGGTGTGATCCAATAATTGTGGAAAAGGAACCGAACTAACATAATTTATTTGTTCGTAAATACCGGTCAAGGCTACCTCTAGTTGCGCTTCCGTTCTAAAGAAGGTTGCATCGGTAGGACTTCCGGGATCTTCTAGATTAAGGACATTGTCTTCGCATGACCCAAAAACAAGTAGGCCGATACTTAAGATGATGATATATTTTATATTTTTCATTTTATAGAAATTATACGATTAGAAAGTTACGTTAAGCCCCATGGTAAATACCTTGGTTACAGGGTAAAATGACCCAGTTGAGAATTGCGGGGTTAATGGGTCTATGCCATCTGGCATATTATCCCAAGTTGCCAAGTTCTGACCTGATAGGTAGATTCTAGCATTCGCAATATTGAATTTATCGATAAAATCTCGTGGCAGTTTATAGCCTAAGGTTACATTTCTTAACCTTACGTATGAGGCATCGTGCATCCAGGTTTCGTTAACTCTCCAGTTTGAGTGAGAACTACCTGGGGTTAAACGAGGATACTCTGCATCTGTATTATCAGGAGTCCAGTAATCACCTTGCCATTCTTGAATTTTACCGGCATTGTAAAACGCCCAACCTGCATCACCTTCCAACACTACATCACGTCCTCCTGCTCCTAATAGAGAAATAGAAAGGTCTAGACCTTTATACGCTGAGAAAAGCTCAAGCCCCCAGTTTTCGGTAGTAATGTTGCTTCCTATAATGGTACGGTCATCATTTGTGATGGCACCATCAGGAACGCCATCCGGTCCAGAAATATCGGCATATTTAATATCACCGGCCTGAATAGCTCCAAAACCAGGACTTGGTAATGCGCTGTTCAGATTTCCGTCTGTGTCAAAATCACTTTCTTGATATAAGCCTTCTACCTTTAGACCGTAGATAGCACCTATTTCCTCGCCAACTCTATTTATCGTGTTTGTAGGAGGTAATTGGTTCAATCCGCCCAAATCTTTGATTTCATTATCAAAACCGGAATAGTTAAGGTTAATGCCATATCTAAAATCCTCACCAATCATATCGTTCCATCCAATTGAAATGTCATAACCTGTATTCCAAACTTCACCGGCATTTTGGACTGGAGCATCAAGGCCAACGGAAGTAGGTATGGTAACGCCTAATAAAATGTCTTTGGTCTTACGTACATAGTATTCACCGGTAAACGAAAGTCTACTGTTTAAAAATTTTGCATCGACACCAATATTTTGGGTCTCACCCGTTTCCCATTGTAATTGTGAATTTGCCAGTACCGTCTGTGCCCCACCAACAATTGGCGTACCACCAATTACAGCATTGGCGTTACCTAGACCAAATAGTGACGTATAAGGGAAATTAACCTCCTGTGCCACCGCAGAGCCATCAGCTCCTTGTACAGCGTCTCCATTGTTATCCGTTTGATTTGCCGAAAAGATAAATTGATTCCCTAGTTGACCCCAAGAAGCCCTAAACTTAAGGAAGTTCAACGTTTCGCTATCTTTTAAGAAGTTTTCTTCCGATACTACCCATCCCAAAGAGAATGAAGGAAAGGTTGCAGAACGAAAACCTTCTGCAAAACGAGAGGAAGCATCTCTCCTAACATTGGCCTCTAAAAGATACTTGTCTTTATAAGAGTAATTGAATCTACCAAATAGAGACTCTAGTCCGTTAAGTGTGGAATTTCCTGAGTTTAGCTGGGTATCAGGTAATCCATTGTCTAAACCTCTGTAGTCATCAAGTACGAAACCTCTTCTGCTTGCAGACCATATTTCAGATTGAAATTTTAAAAATTCATATCCACCTAAAACAGAAACGTTGTGGTCTCCAAATTCTTTTCCCCAGTTGGCAACAGCGTTGAAGTTGTCTTGGAAAGTGGTAAAAGTTTGTTTGAACAATGAACTTTCAGAAGAACCACCTCCAACAGAAGTTTGCATTGTTCCTCCAGAACCTTCGTAATACATATATTTAGCTCTATAGTCGTCTTGATCTCTGTCAAAAAACTGAGGAGCATAGGTTGCAGAAATAGAGAAATTGTTAAAAGGCCGGTATGTTACTTTGGCAAGCGCTCTAAAGTAATTAGAAATTGTTTCGTCTTTTGCCGTCGAGTTTGCAAGTGCAACAGGATTACTGCCACCAAAACCAGAGCCGTAAGTGCCGTCATCATTATACGCAACAAATAGCGGCTGTAATCGGTATGCAGACCGCGTAAGGTCTTGCAGTCTTGCAGGCTGGCTTTTTACTTCTCGTCTAAAGTTCAAGTCAAAGGCAACATCTAGCTTTTTGCTAAGCGCATAATCTATGTTGAACCTACCGTTGTATCGCTGAAAATCAAAATTTGCTATGTTACCTTCTTGATCTGTAAAAGAGATAGAACTAGCGGTCTTCAGTTTTTCTGAACCACCACGAACGGACAAGCTGTGGTACTGTTGTATTGCTGCAGAACTAAAAAGAAGGTCTACCCAATCCGTATTGGGCAATGCCTCTGTACCAACCCCATTCCCAGAACGGTATTGATTTAAGGTTTCTTCCGAGAATGCACCTGGCTCAGCGCTATTAAAGGCTTCCATATATCCCAAAGCGTCCATGAACTTTAAGTTTTGCGCTACGCTTTGTATACCTACGTAGGTATTATAAGTTGTTGATATTTTACCTTCCTTACCTCTTTTGGTAGTAATAAGAATCACACCGTTAGCGGCACGAGACCCGTAAATTGCAGAAGCCGAAGCATCCTTAAGAACAGATATGGATTCAATATCACTAGGGTCCAATCCGTTAATGTCATCCGGGATACCATCTACCAAGATCAAGGGATTGTTCTTAGCGCCATTTCCTAGAGTGCCTACACCGCGAATACGAATAGCGGCACCATCGGCACCGGGCTGGCCACTGGACTGGGTTGCGGTAAGACCAGGAACAAGACCTGCTAGTGCCTGAGAGGCTTGGGCAACCGGTTGTTTTGCTATTTCTTCCGCTTTTACCGTTTCTACAGAACCGGTTAGATTAACCGCTTTTTGGGTCCCGTAGCCCACTACGACCACTTCGTCTAGTTGTGACGCTTCTTCCGCCATGGTAGCATTGATCGTGGATTGGGAGTTTACTGGTTTTTCAATGGTTCCGTAACCAATTGAACTGAATACCAGAGTGGCATCTTCAGGTACTTCAATGGAAAAATTGCCATCAAAGTCGGCCACAATTCCATTTGTTGTTCCCTTTTCTACAATGTTGACCCCGGGTATGGGAACACCTTGTTCATCACTTACGGTACCCGAAACCGTAATTTGGGCCGATATTTCGCTAAATGCAAATACCGTGAGGAGAAAGCATACAATTGCTTGTTTCATAAGAGTAGTTTTAGTTGATAATTGAGAGTTATACAATACAGACCAATAAAAGTCTAGTCTGGTCTAGTCTGTTTAACAAATAAATAACATTATTCTATATTTGCCAAATATTTTTTGCTAAATGTTGAATTTTAGGGTGTAAGGATTGGTATTCTCTTAAATATCCTGATAATTTATAAGATTTTTCTTGCTCGAAAATGAGGTGTCACAAGATTATTAAGCTGATTTTGTCTAAATTAGAAACTGAAAAATCGATGATTATTCTATAAAGTGGAGCGAATTGTTGCAAATTGGGCTACAGAATAGATAATTTTGGTTTTAGTATTTTTGCGTTTTTCCAAATTGACAAGACAGAACAGATGGTAAAGCTTAGTATAGAAAAGAACTCAAAGAAGCCCAAATACCTTCTGCTGGCAGACAGTATTACCTCTCAAATTGAACAAAAGCAACTGGTTCTTAATCAGCGTTTACCTTCAGTAAACAAGCTATCGGCACATTTTAATTTTAGTCGAGAAACCGTATTTAAAGCGCTCAACCACCTTAGTGAAAAGGGCATCGTTAGGGCCGTGGACAAGATAGGTTACTTTGTTAATGACCTTTCCGTAGAGACGGAATTCAAGGTGTTTTTTATGTTGGATAAATTTACTCCTTTTAAAGAGGATTTATATAACTCTTTAATTGCTCGGTTAGGTGATAAAGTAAAGGTTCGTCTTTATTTTCATCATCAAAACGAAGAGATATTTGCCCCATTAATTCTAGACAATCTTAAAAATTATACACATTTCGTTATCACTACATATATAAGGGATTCTAAAACAGTGAAGAAGGTGCTGAACAAGGTTCCACCGGAAAAACTTATAATTCTAGATAAATATGAGCCTAATATTGATGGGGATTGTGGCATGGTTTTTCAAGATTTTGAAAATGACATTTTCAATTTGCTGTCAGAGAATCTTGAAAGGGTGAAAAAGTATAACAAATTGATGCTATTGAACCCATTAAATGCACCTCACGGAGATTTTGTTCAGAAAGGCTTTGAACGATTTTGTACTGAATTTTCTTTTGAAAGCGATGTTCAAAATGGCTTTTCTACGGATTATTTTGAGAAAGGTTGTCTCTACATCACTATTGATGCTTATGATAGAGATATGGTAGAGATTATAAAAATGTGTCGCAAAGTGGGTTGGAAATTAGGTAATGAAATAGGCCTTATCAGCTATAATGATACGAGTACGAAGGAAATTTTAGATGGAGGAATCTCCGTTATCAGTACCGATTTTAAGAAAATGGGAGAAGAAGCCGCTAAAATGATTTTAGAAGGACGAAGAGAGCGGAAAGGAAATGAGAGCCAACTGATTCTTAGAAGCTCTTTCTAGAAATAGAATTTACCCTAAACTCACATAAACTTTTTTTCGCTGAACGGCATAATACCAGAACAGTAATGAAAATCCAATGGTAAGGACTGTACCGCCTATGTAGGCAATGTTGTTCTCTAGTTCAAAGCCTTCTGGAGCAATAAGTATATATGTGGTACATACCATGGTCATAAATATGGCCGGAATTAGGGTTATCCAATACAATTTGTTTTCATAAATAAGATATGCGGTAATCGTCCATAAGACCACGGTGGACAAGGTCTGGTTGCTCCAAGCAAAGTACCTCCAAATAATTCCAAAATCAATTTGAGTGAGAACAAAGGCGATGATAAATAGGGGAATACTGATGTAAAGCCTATTTTTAATCTGTTTCTGGTCGGTTTTAATAATATCTGATAAAATTAATCGTGCCGAGCGAAATGCGGTATCACCTGATGTAATTGGGGCTGCAACAATTCCCAATAGTGCTAAAACACCTCCTATTTTACCTAGCATGTTTAAAGAGATTTCATTAGCCGCCCAAGCTGCGTTATTTCCATTGGCCAACATAGCGTCGTTTAGACCGCCTACATTGCCAAAGAACGTCATTGCAGCGGCAGCCCAGATCAGTGCTACGATACCTTCGGTAATCATGGTGCCGAAGAAAATTTTTCTCCCTAACCGTTCATTTTTCATACATCTGGCCATAAGTGGGGATTGTGTAGCATGAAAACCAGAAATAGCTCCACAGGCAATGGTAACAAAAAGAATGGGGAAGAGCGGCGTTGCTTCCGGGTCAGACGTCATGTTCACTAAATTTGCCGGTACCAATTCCGGAATATGATAGTCTCCAAAAAAGAGGGCGATGACCAATCCAAAGGCCATTAAGAGCATGGCAATACCAAAAATAGGATACAATTTTCCTATCATTTTGTCTATTGGGAGTAAGGTGGATAAAATGTAATATACTAGAATTATACCTACCCATATCCAAAGATTCCACATGTTTCCGGTCATGCCATCTATAATTTTTGCCGGTCCCATTAGGAAAACGGTCCCCACAAAAATTAATAATATCACCGTGAAAAAACGCATAATATGTTTCATCTGAGGCCCCAGATAGATGCCCACTATTTCGCTAATACTCAATCCGTCATGTCTAACGGAGAGCATACCGGAAAAATAATCGTGAACGGCTCCGGCAAAGATACTTCCCAGGACAATCCACAGAAAAGCGGCAGGTCCGAACATGGCTCCCGCAATGGCACCAAAAATGGGTCCTAGTCCCGCAATATTCAAAAATTGAATAAGAAATATACGCCAAGCCGGTAGTGGCATAAAATCAATATCATCCCGTAAACGAATTGCAGGGGTTTCCTTTTCCGTGTCGATTCCGAAAATACGTTCTACCAGTTTGCCATAGGTATAATAACCCAGTATAAGTACAAGAACAGAAATAATGAAGGAAACCATAAAGAGTAGATTTTAAACGGCAGATTAGCTATTATCCTCTAAAAATTGAACTACAAGATAAGAATTCTTCTCTTTGTTAGAACCTGCAAAATTGCGTAGATTCTTGAGAATTTCGGAGGAAATTTGCGATTTATTTTCTAAATGTGATAAAAAATCTCGTATCTGATTTTTAGTGAGCACACTTAACTGTCCGGAAATGGAGGTCACCGTAGCTTCCGATGCAGTATCTATGTGTTGCAATAACAAGCTTCGAGTGTTGATGTCAATATAAGGTAAAGCATCCCAAAAGGGTTGCATCTTATTCGGTTCTTTTGAAAAGGATTCCGCTAAATTTTTAATGATGAACGAACGTACTAGTGGAATACCCGACTTAAAAAGCTTTGATATTCTTGAAAAATTGGTGTCATATTGATTTTTGGTCAGATTTTCAAGGGCATACATTTGATAGTTAATGTTCTCATTGTTCAACATGCGAACCAACATTCCTTCAGTTTGTTGTGCAACGGTAAATGCTTTTATTTGGTCTTTAATATCACCATGCACCAGGTGCCAGGCTACATAACAGGAGTAAAGGGCACCGGAGACAACAGATTCTTTTACCTCTTTTATAGTGGCACCGGACAAAGCATCTACGCCTTCTATTGTTGAAGGCTTCGGTTTTGTGACCAGCTCATCTATAGCCCTTCTTTTTAAAATGGAATTGTGGTCTTTCAGCAGTTCATGAAGCTTCCAGTAGTCGGAGAACAAAAATTCGTCATGGTCATGTTTGGTCAACGGTTCTTCGCTAGATCGGTCAAAACCGGCGTAATCGCCCAAAAGCGTCCAATACAAAGTAATATGCATCAGTCTACAATCGCCATCGGCACAAACTGGGGTAATAATATTTGAGGAATACAGCACCGGTGCATCCGAATTATCTTGAAAAATATTTACTTTTTGAGCACCTACGGAATCCACAACAATTTCCATTGGGGTTTCTGATCTATTTAGAATAGTGCCTTGTTTCCAACTCAACACAAAAAACTCCGGACTCTTATCCAAAACCGTTTTTTCCGAACTATTAGGAAAAGAAACAGCCGACCCAAACTGAGCTTCACAAAGATGGGTTAGAAGTAAAAGGATGCCTAATGCAAGTCTTCTCATTTTTTAGACGTAGGAATCTTTTCGTATTTCTGTTCTTCTATTAAATCTAGATATTCCTGTAAATAACCTGTGTAAATTTCACGTGGCATAACCTCGTATTTTTTACAAAGGGAAGCCGCATAACCAACGGCAGCACCCATTTGCCCGGTAGTAAGCATAACACGTGGCCCACCGAGCCCTGCGTGGGAGCAGCTGAAATTACGACCGGCCATAAAAAGGTTGCTAATGTTTTTAGAATACAGGCTTCTGTACGGAATGTAATATTGCGGCCCTCTATAAAATAAGGCTTCCGAAATGAAATCTGGATTTTTCTCGTCCTCTAATACCGTTTGGTAATGAACGTCTACCGCTCTTTTCTCGATAACGACGCCATCGGGAAATTCACGTCCTTCTTTAGCATCGTTAAAGGTAAAAATATGGTCGCCCACTAGTCTTCTCGATTCCCGTTTTCCAACCAAGTATGAAACCCACTCCAATTTTCGGTTCTTGTTTACCTCGTCTTTTTTGGCATTGGAAAATGAACCATAAATAGCACGTAGCATGTGGTCGCGTATTTCTTCGGCATCGTCAATTTGGCTCAGGTCGTTTCTACTGAACTCCCATTGCCATTCGCCATTGACTTCTGCATAATCCTTTGATACCGGCATGGCCCAAGGTACTTCTGGAAAACTCTGCGGACTATCCGTGTCTTTAGATCCCCAAAGAACGGAAGAACCCATAACAGCATTATCCGCTTCTTTTGGACTCCATAATTCACCGTGCTCTTCCCAATATTCTCCGTAGGTATCTACGCTTTCACGACCGTACGAGAATTCGGCGCCAGCCCAAAAACCTATCCAGCCATCACCTGTAGAGTCTACAAAATAGGGTGCTGTAAACCGTTTTCTTTCCCCTGTAAACGTTTGTCTGGCATCTACATATTTTACACTGTTTTCTTCCGAAATAGCATCATAAGCACGCCAGTTTAGGAATAAATCTATATTATCATAGCTCTTAACATTTTCGTCTCTTTTTTGCTGGTCCAGTTTAGATTCTGCCGAACCGTTAGGGTAGTGCTTGGTGTCTATTTTTTTAAGGATACGCTCAAAATTGCCATAAATACCTTCGGTATGAACACGTATCTCTTCACTGGCGTTACCCCCTAAAACTGGGCGATCATGAATCAATGCCACCTTTAAACCTTGTTCTGCACCGGCTATTGCTGCAGCGCAGCCTGCCAATCCTCCGCCTACAACCACTAAATCATAGGTTTTTAATTCCTCTGGTGCATTTGGTTCCGCAGCTAGTTCTTGACGCCAAGCCGCTAACTTTTTAGGAGATGATGGAGGTGTTGTTTTTTTGGTAGAAAAATAGATGGCATCACAGCGGCCGTTAAAACCAGTAAGGTCAACTAACTCTATATGTGTTTCATTTTTCTTATTGATTTTTGTTTCGCCTGCATATTGCCAGCCCCAACCGGAACGTGTGCCCAATACCGTATCTAGTACGGCCTCGTTCACTTTTAACTGAAATTTTCCAGGAGCTTCCCATTCCCCTGGAACCCAGTTCATAGTGCGCACCCAAATATGGTACGAACCGGATTTATTGAAATTAACTTTTGTGGAAGCATTTTTTACGGGTTTTCCCATACCATGTGCATTCAGATAAGGAGAACCCATTTGCTCAACGAATTGTGGGTCTACCAGCCAACCACCCGGATTATCAAAGCTTTCGGCTTCAACGAGTACGTCTTGAGCGAACAAAGAAATTGAACTAAAGAGGAGCAGGGTAACAATCAGTAACTTTTTCATAAGTGGCATGGAATAGAAATAGTGAAAATAAAACTAGTATGGTCTAGTATGGTTTTGGTAAATATATAAAATTATTTTTAATCTAATAATCTAGCGTCAAATAAGTGATGTTAATATTAATTGTAGGGTAAATATGAAGATTTGATATAAAGGTGATTTTTAAGTTATATAGTAAAGCCCAAATAAATAGACATAAAAAAATCCCCGAAGCCATGCTCCGGGGATTTCTTAATGGATGAAAAGATTATCTAATGCCACTCACTTAGCACAAAACTGTTAAGCCAAACTGCTTTTTGGTCTGTTCCTTTAAAAATGAATTGAATGTTACTTTTTCCATCGGATTCAAAATATATCTCGGTGGGTTGAAACGGCGAAGTTTGCATGGTCTCGCCCTCGGTAACGGTAACGTTCGATAGGGTAGAGGTTCCATTGGCATCTGAAATGGTCACATCCAGCTCTTTGGTATACGGAATTTTGTAAATTCTATATGTAGCCATTTTTTCTTGATTGGGGTCCATACTATCTGTATTGGTTCTTGGTGCATGATGAACCGTATTCAGTTTATATTTTCCTTTTTTCAAACCAGAAAATTTTAAGGTCAGCCCCTCTTTTGAAACTCCTAAAACCCCTTCGCCATGGGCAAATCCATATTTACCTATGACGTTGATTTCGCCCAACCAGCGTGTAGAGCTGGCATCGCCATTACTTTGAACAGTAGCTGAAAAACCACCAAGTTCTTCAAATTGTTTGGTAGAGGCAGCATTATCTTTTCCATTCCACGGAATCCAATCAAACTGCACCAATTGTTCATCTCCACCTAAATCTACCCGAATGCTCTCAAAATCATAAATAGGTTCGGCAGTAGAAGTAATCATGTCAAAATTCGCTTTTTCGGTAGTAACTGTTTCTGTTGCTGATTTAAGTCCCTTTGCCTTTGCTGTGATGGTTATCTGCCCAGGAGAGTTTCCTGCACGAATCAAAACAGGAGCTACTCCATATTCCGTTTGCATAGGGTTAGAGCCAATACCTTCCTTGTCTCCAATTATTTCGGCATCACCCTTTACTGAGAATTCTACAGCTACATCTGCATCACCAAGCAAGATGCCATTTTTGTCCACTATTTTGGCATATGCCACCAGAATATCGGAACCATCGGCAACGAACTTACGTCCTTTCATATCTGGCTCTAGGATGATTCTATAGGCTTCTTCCGGAGTTTTTGTAGTTTCGGAAACCACAATTTTACCATCTAACAATCCATTGGCGGTCAGTGTTCCTTTTTCATATTTTGAAATGGAAAATACAAATGGTGCGTGTTTTAAATATTTGTACTTATCCGCTCGCGAAGGATGTTCCTCGGCAATTGTTTTACCGTTTACTTTAAGCTGTACTTTTTCCGAATTACTAAAAATCACCACTTCTTTTGTGTCTTCATTCCAATCGGACGCAATATGTAAATAGGGGTAATCCGTTAGTTCAGCTGGGTACCAAGCCAAGTTTTCCTCAGGTCTAGGATAGCGAAAGGCCGTCATGAAACCACCTCTACTTCTATTTTTAGGTGTTTTAGTAGGGTGAAAAGTATAGTAGGCATGGGCTGTCCACGAAATAAGTCCCAGTTTCATTGGGTCGTTCATGTATTCATTAACCGCCTCCGGACCGCGACGGCCTTCCATGGCAACCATAGGCTCATCTCCGCTCCAATAATAAGGGCCGTACACCATTTGACCATAAATATCGGTCAAGCCGGAAGTCTGCCAGCCTGTCCACCTACTACTTTGTGATGCGGTATACCTAACCGGATCTTCCTGTTTGATAACATTATGAGCCCTTGGAACATAACCTCTATGGTTTATACCAGCCCCCCAAATAAAAACGGACGTATGGTTTCTGTGGTTGCGCACCATTGCTCTGGCGGACTTTTCAAAATTATCGAACCAAGCTTCGTTACCTATTGACATCCACGTAGGGGCTTCTTCATACACCAGCATACCGAGTTCGTCACAGGCTTCCAACAACGAATTGTCATGCGGATAATGTGCCGTACGAATGACGTTCATTCCCAATTTTTTTAATTGAAGAATATCTTTGTAATGCAGTGAATTGGGCATGGCATCCCCAATAAAACCATAGTGCTGGTGTAAATTGGTTCCAATGAGTTTTAGAGGTTTTCCGTTGAGAACAATACCGTCATGATTGTTCATTTCAATCTTACGGAATCCGGTTTTTACCTCTATCTGATCTACTACTTTATCGGCTTCTAAAACCAAAGTATTTACACGGTATAGGTTAGGTTCATCTATAGACCAAAGCTTCAAGTTGTCTTCAATACTTCCTATTACATTAAATTGAACATCTGCACCGGAAGCAATGGTTTTTGTCTGCTCCAATTTTAAAACCACCAAACCTTTATCATCAACAACCCTATTTATAACCGTAGTTATTTTAGGTTGATTATTTTCGTTCCGAACCGTAGTTTTAATATTAATCGTTGCATTCATATTCACCGGATCTACGGTGGGGGTGGTAATGTATTGGCCTGCGTTTTCGGCTTCCCAATTAAAGGTGATATGTAACGGATTGGTTTCGACCAAATACACATCGCGATACAGACCGGCAAATTTAATATAGTCCATAGGGCCTGGGTCCGGCGGCACGTCTTCGCGCTTGCGGTTATCGGCTAAAACGGTAACTAAATTTTTTGCATCTCGATTTACAAAATCGGTAATATCAAAATGGAAAGGGGTGTACCCACCAACGGCATGCTGACCTATGTGTTTGCCATTTACCCATACATCCGTTACTTGGTGAACGCCTTCAAATTCAAGAAAAACTTTGCTTTGGGAGTTGTCCGAAACCTCAATTTCTTTTCGGTACCATCCTACTTTTCGCATAAAAGTATCTTGGTATTTATCATCTTGAACGCCGTTCAAGTCCATTGTGGTGAGCTCCAGCCCGTGAGGAACGTTTACGGTTTCCCAGCTGGAATCATCAACATCCGTCTTAAAAAAATCGGCATCAGGATGACCCAAATGAAATTTCCACCCTTGATTAATATTGAGTTTGGTACGATCTGTTTTTTCAAAACCTTCGGGTAAGGTCGTTTGTTGTGCATGAGCTGTAAGATGAAATAGCAGCGTTATGAGTATAGATTTTACTATGAGTTTATTATGCATTGGCTGTAATTTGATTGTTTTAGTTTTTGCTTTCCAGTTCTTCTATGGTCCAATAATCTTCTCGGTCTTTTTGGTCTCTTCTGATTTTGGCAACCTGCCAAGGAGCAACGCCTCTTTCATTGTTCAAGTGCGTTCTGATATAGGTGACGACGCTTGCAATGTAATCATCATCTTGTTGTTTCATACCTGCCATAACACCGGAATATTCTTTGCCATCAACAGGTCCCGTAAGACCATTTAGAAGAATTTTCACGGGAATATCCCATTTTTTGGCGGTCACCCTGGGAGAACCGATCAATGAAGGAGCCATGCCTTCAATACCATTACCATTTTTACCATGACAGGACGCACATAAATTTTTAAAATGCGTGTATCCCTTTACAATTCTGCTGCGGGTATGAGTATTCTGAAGCACGTGTTTCTTCTTGATTTGCTCTATTTCTAGAGGTACTTCTTTTAGACTCTCTTCACCAATGACCGCAATAGCTTCGTTTGATGGATTTGAGGAAATGACCTGGGCAATGGTTTTGTTTCCTGCTTTGTCTTTTGCAGACCTTAGAGAAAGCACCAGTTGTTGCAACACTTCTGGGTTTGTATCATTTTTTAATGTCTGGACCGCTTCAATAACTTCTTGATCACCGGATTTTAGCAAAGGTTCGGCTACCCGAAGCGCTGCCATACGTACCCGGGCATCATCATCTTGCAGAGCTGATAGAATAAGAGATTTGTCAATGGCATCAAGACCATCTAGAGCCCAGATAGCATGTAGTCTACCCAATGCATAATCCGTATCACCTAGCATTGAACCCATAAAAGGGTCACCGCCAGTTACAATATCTTTTAAATCCGGAACTATGGATTTGTCTTCCTTGAGTACCAAAAGTTTTTGAGCGGTAAGACGGTACCAACCGTTAGGGTGATGCAGATAATCCAATAATTGGGCATTTGATTTGTTCAAGAGGTTTTCCTGTTTGGCAGGTGCAATTTCTTCATGAACTATTCTGTAAATTCTACCTTTTCCAATATTCTTGTCAAATCCTTTCCGTTCTACCACAGGACGTAAAAAACTACCTTTTCTAACCCAGTTGCCCTCTTGAATAATTCCGCGGTACATGTCTACAACGTACAAACAACCGTCAGGTCCGGTTTGAGTGTCAACTGGTCTAAAGTTGGTATCTGTGGATGCCAGAAACTCTGTTTCACCATACGGATTGGAAAGTACTTTTTTTCCGTTCACTAGGTTCACTTTCGCTCTACGAATCAAGCGCCCAACTGGTTCGGGAATGAAAAGGTCGCCATACATGGGCAATTTATCGCCTAAAAATACCGACTGCCCGCAACTTGCGGTAAAATGGTTGAGTGTACCGTCTTCTCGAAGCCTATGGAGACCGCCCTGCACATCTGGTGTTCCAATAATTGGCCACACTTTTTCAAAACCTTCTTCCCATTTGCCTTCCATTTCTAGATTACCATAATAGGGATGTTGTTGATAGCCCAATGCAGGGGTTTCGCCACCTGCGCTGGAATAATAAATCTGACCTACTTCGTCTTGCGTCATGCCCCATTGACCCGAAGGTGCATCCATTAAAGTATCAACCTCCATTTCACCCTTTGTAAATCTATAGCGCAAAGAGCCATTGGATTGATAAAGGTAATTATCCAGCCCCCAAATCATTGTGGCGGATTGGTGCTCTAGATTTGCATTGTCACGTTTATTATTTTCTAGGATGAGCTTTTTTTCATCGGCAACATTGTCGCCGTCCGTATCCCTGTACGTGTAAAGGCTGCGGTTGTATGTCTCGCCAATGATCACCCTGTCGTCTAACGGAAGTAGAATTCTCGGCAGAATCAAACTATCAACAAAAACAGTACTCTTATCCATTTTGCCGTCTCCGTCCAAATCCTCAAGCACAGAAACTCGGCTCCACGGTTCATTTTCGTCCGTACCATCTATATCTTGCATATAGGTCAGCATTTCGGCAACATACAGTTTGCCATCGGGAGCCCATGCAATAGTTACGGGTTCATTGATCATGGGTTCACTGGCAACCAGCTCCATTCTATAGCCTTCAGGCAGGTGCATAGTTTTCATACTTTCCTCGGGCGACATAAAAGTGACCGGCGGGTCTTTTACAAGTGTAGGTTTAGAGTAAATAACATCTGCGTAAACCGGTTTTTCTTTTTTACAACTGCCGAGGGAGTTTAGTAAAATAGCGGAAATAAAAAATACGTGGTTGTTGGTAAAGATTTTTTTGAGTTGGTAAGGGAATTGAGTCATATACTTTTTTTTGAGTCGGTACTCGTTGTTAGTTTTTGTTTGGGTCTTAGTAAACATCAATACAAATTTTCTCCAGAGGTAAAAATAATCATAGCACTTTGCTGAATTTGTTACATATGATCAGATGGCTATATCAAATGGATTTTTAGTGATTTTTCCTTTGTAGAAAGCTCCTGAACATCATTTTTGTTCCTTTCGGAAATGTTAATTAGTTCAATTTGATTTTAAAACATTTGCAGATTCATCTAGTATAATTTTATTTAAATATAGTTGAAGACCTTTCTCCATTTTTGAAAAAGAGCGGTCTTTATATCCCCTTTTTGTGCCATGAGGGCTATGAGTTCATCTATATTAGGTGTGGGGACAATAGGCTCTTGGCCAGTATTATCTTTGTGGTAAAAACCAATATCGCCAAGACCGATGTCGTCGGCCATAAGGAGAATGATATTCGGGTTTTCTTGTGCCATACATGAGATATGAATCATAGCAAGAAATAGGAAGCAAACTAGTCTGTAGAGGTGTTTGATTGGTTTCATTTAAGTGTTGTTTTTTTAATCAGAGTATGACGGGCAAACTAGTTGAACTGAAGATGATTTTACTCATGAAGCAACTTTGAATACGCTATAATCAGCTTACCTTCCTTTGTTTTTCCAAGTAGTTTTCCTGCAAAATTGTTTTCGGACAATCCGTTTCCCCTGCCGTTAAATTCAATAATCAGGTCTTTACCTTTTTTCTTGGTCTTGGTTACTTTTGATCCTCTTCCAAAATCGACTTCCTCTGAAGCACCAAATCGTAAAGAGGGCAGTTCTATATCGTTTTGGGCGTCAAAATCCGCTTCTGAATGTATCAAGACCCTTATCTTCTTTGTTGATGGGCCTATTTTCTGTTTGTTCAAGAGCTGAATGCGCTTGTGTACGGTAAGGGGAACAATGATGTTTTTTGAGCTGTGCTTATCTCGTGCTAAATCGTCTGCTTTTGGTACATCTATAACAGCCAATGAAAGATGCGTTGCCCTACCATGTTCGTCTTGAAGTACATGTGGTCGTTCCAATTTATACCAATGGGTTCTAGAACCATCTTCATAGGAAGTATTGTCTGGAGTGTACGCCGTACCGGGGTTGAATTTCCAATGGATACCATCAGGTGAACGTAAGTAGATGGCCCGATAGTCCCAAAAAGCATTGATCAACATATGATATTGCACATCATCTTTCCAAAGCACTGGGTCTTCGTAATTGGAGTTTCGGTATTTTTCTGGAATGATTTTGTTATATCTAATTTGGTCAGTAAGTACGGTATAGGGCCCTAATGGATCATCGGTCTTACTTTGCATCATTTCTCCTGCTTTTGTTACCCACAGAAAACGCCCATCTTCTTGTTGCACACCCGATAAGTTTCTGTAATACCGATAGGATAGTTTTTTGTTTTCATTCGTACTTTTCCAGTCTACGGTCATAATTCCTAACCGTTTCCAAGGGCCGTTCATAGATTTTGAAGTGAAAAGTGTAGCTTCCCAATCTACTAAAGAGTAGAAGAGATATGAGCCATCATTTAACAAAACTATATCTGGATTGTGCCCCAACCCATTATGAAAGTCATATACTGTTTCTTCTTTCACTTTATAGGGTCCTGTAGGCGTTTCGGAAACCACATGGGCAACGGTTGAATTGGGCCACTCCCAATGACCTTTGGTTGCGTTTGCTGGCCACCTAGTTACCAACATATGGTATTTGTTGTCTTTGTCTTTTACAGGTCTTCCTCCCCAGTAACTCCATTCCGGGTCTTCAATTCCGTTGTCTGCATCTCGTGGAAGAACAGCATCCGCTCCCCAGAGGTCGGTTCTTAGTTTTTTGTGTATGGGCATCGGAAGAATTAGGTCGCTAAAAGAAGTTCCCAAAACAGTTCTTACCTTGGCTTTTATCATTTTTGAGGCTCTACTCTTATTGCCGGAATAATCGTGAGCGAAAACTATATAAGAATTAGTTACGTCCTTTTTTGGTGTAAAGTCTATATATTCAGTGTCATTTATGTCATGTGCTATTTGTCTTAGATTCTTGCCTTCTGTATCACCTCTATAGATTGAATAGTTGGCCACATCAATATCAACACTTTTGTTCCACTCCAACTTAATTTCAGTATTAAGGGCTTCAATTTTTAGGGCGGTTGGAGGAGCGGGTGATGCATTATCAATTTTCTTGAGATGTACTTTGTTAGAGCCTGTAGACTCAGAAGTATCAAGGCGAGTAACTACGTAATTATAAGCAATACCGTTGATGAGGTTAGTGTCGGTAAAACTAAAATTTTGGGTAGTCGTGAGTTTTTGATACGCTCCATTTTTTCCCTTACTTCGGTAGATTGAAAATTGAGTGTCTGAATTCGCTTTTTCATCTTTCCAATCCAATTGAATACCTTTTTCAACGATTTCTCCTGACAGCGTAGGACCTCTTTTCTCGGGAGTTTGCAGGCTCAGGTTTACATAATCCAGATAAACCTTAACGTCTTCACTTGAGTAAAATGAAACCCGTACACTTGGGGCGCCCGCTAGGGCATCTTCTTTTGTTACGGTATAATTTCCTGAGAAGTGTTCAACCGTTTTGTCTGAGCCAATGAGCTTTACTTTTTCGACTAAAAGTCGCGCTTGTTCACCAAAGAAGAGATGTAATGAAACCGTACCGTTGCTGATATATTCTAAATCGGCACCCATACTCCAATGTAATACATCACCTTCCTTTAAGATTCGGTAATTCGAGTTGGTGTTTAGTGGTTTCGAATGGATATAAGCATAGTCAAAAGAACTAAAGTACTTTCCTTGAACCAAGCCCATGGAATGTCCTTCTTTTTGAGGTTGGTTAGAGGGCGTCCAGAAAGGAGACTGTAACCCAAGACGCCAAGAACCGGCATTTATCAAATTAAAATCACCATCATTTACATTAGGGTAGGGGGCGTTATCCCCAAGAAGAACGGTTTGGGCCGATACACCCAGATTCCAAAAAATAAAGAAAATAATAGAACATAACTTAAATGTAATTGCTAGATTTTCTTTTTTTAGATGGTAATTTAGATGTATCATTTTCTGAGTGACTACAGTATTGTTATATGACTTAATAGAGAAATTTTAACGGCGCTCGATTTTTAAAACATAAGCGAAATCGCATGGTTTTTCTTTTGGAAATTGAACAACGAGACCTTCGGGTTTTTGTTCCCATCTGACACGGTCTTTACTTCCCAACATTGAAATACTTTGAATGTCTCCAGGATAGAGCTTTCCCTTACTGCCTAAAGTTCTAATGGTAATTTGTTTCTCTGGCCATTCCATACAGATGGCGTACAAGTTTTTTCCGTTTTGGGTAAACCGAATATCTTCCGAAGTGTATTTTGGTATCAATTCCCCATGGCTTTTACCTTGTCCGTGATGGCCGGGATTGGTTACTTCCGTGGGGCCTTCTCCGTAAAATATCCATGGCATGGTGTTATAAATGGCTTCTCCATTAATTTTTAGCCATTGCCCCATGGCATAAAGTTCCTTTTTAGTTTCATCGGCAAAGCTACCATCGGCCTTTGGAGGCACATTTAAAAGCATTCTACCATTTTTGCTGGTCATGTCAATGAGCATATCAATCAATGTGCCGGCCTCTTTTACCTTGTTGGCAGGATTATAGAACCAAGGACTGGGCCATACAAAGTGACGTTGCATATTGATATCTGCCATCCATGGGTCATATTGCATTCCCTGCAGGTTCCCATCTTCTATATCGCGAATTCCTATTCCTGGTGGAATATCATGGGTTTTATAAAAGACTTCTACTTCTTTGCCTAATTCAAGTCCCTTGTTGAAATAATCACTGATTAATTTTTGTTGATAGCTTTCCGGTACACTGATTAATTCGTTATCCCCGGCCGGTAAAAGTCGGCCTCGATCTGTGTACTTTTTTAATTCGCCTTTTACGGTTCCCCCAAAGCCGGTATCGAACCAGATCATATCCGGTTCGTACGTATCTATAGCTTCAGAAATGCGGTCAAACCAAGCTTTGAAAATAACCTCCGCCAATCGGCCTTCATTGGCATTAGCGTACTTTGAATTGTCTTCATAGGGGTTGAGGTAAGTTGAGTCTTCTTTGGATAGTTGGCCCCACATACGGCTCCAAAAATCACCTGTGTGGAAAGAGGATATCAAGGGCATATTTCGTTTACGTAGTTCTTTTGCCAAGCTACCGTAAATATCTACTTTTGGTCCTTTTTTTACCGAATTCCAATCCGTTATATCGCTATCCCAATTTACGACCCCGCTACCGTGCCATGCTACTGGGCCGCCAAATTGAGCGCCTGCATCCTCCATTAAATCGACCCAATTTTTGGCATCGAATTTTTCTCCTTTCCATTTATCAATTGCTTCAAGGATGGTCATTTGGGTGTTTTTGGAAGCTACTTGTACAGTTTGCGGCCCCCAATGACAGTAAATCCCGAATTTCAATCCATAAAGCCAATCTGGCGTATTGTGTTTTTGTAAAGACGACCAATCTGCTGCATACGGCACAGCCGGTATTTCATTTTCATGGTTCGAATTTTGAGCATAATTTATTGTGGTTATCACAAAGAAAATCAGGAATATTGGTAGTTTAAGCCGGTTAATCTTAGTTAGGTTTTTCATTTGTTTTTTGGTTTTAAATTCCGAATGATAAGAAGGGCATCTGCTTCATAACGCCATGGCCGATAATCCCAAAAACCAAGCTCTTTCATTTCATATTTTTCTTCGGGAGTGAACTTGCCCGTAAGGGGATTGGACTTTTAGAAAATAAAGGCAAATATTGATTCCGTTCTTTTTTAAAAGGGAGCTAAAGCTTTAGAAAAGACATTACTTTTGATTTAATTGCTTTGTCTCATTAGCTACACGCTCACGTTGTTCGGCATTTAAACCGTGTTGTAGCAAGTATTCTAACCTAGGTGTGTTATGATGGCGTTTCATTTGTTTGTCATCCACGTCTAGGCTTAGATCGCAATCGAAACGGACTAGAATAACATGATTTTTTTTCCAATCGCGATTAGGATTTGCAAAGTGAGAAATACCCCAAGTAATACCACGACCATCCTTTGTGTCCGTGAAAGCATCTGGAACAAAAGGCCCGCCGGCATTGGGCATCATTTCAACCATAGCCGCAATTTCAAAATTCACCCAATCTTCGGCATATTGAATCGTATTGGCTTCATTACCATCTCTAATGGCAAAAGCGGCAACTCCTTTTTTAAACGGAAACAAGGTAGTCTCGTGTCCGGAGTTCATAATCGGGTTCAAAGGATGTTTTTTAAACGGACCTAACGGGTCATCTGCTATGGCAAGACCGTGCATGCGTACGTTGTTCTTTCCATTAACTTTTCCAAAATCCGATTTGTAGTACAGGTAAATTTTTCCATTATGGACGATGGGGTAGGGATCATGAATTGAAAATTGGTCCCACGAGCCAGGAGCCCCATTGGGAATCACTTCTTTCTTAAAAGGTGTCCACGGACCGTTTGGAGAATCGGCATAAGAAACGGCAACGGGACAATTGTCTCCGCCACTTTTTCCCGGGGCTTCAGAAAAAGCTTGGTAGTATAAATAGTATTTCCCTTTCCACTTTAAAATATCAGTAGTGGTAACCGAGCGCCAGCCAACTTGTGGTTTTGGAGGTCTCGGAACGGCAACACCTTGTTCTTCCCATGTGAATCCATCTTTAGAGGTTGCATAGAAAATATCTGATAAATCCCAATCTGCAGAAGGTATGGTATCATTAGATTCTTCAACTCTTGATATTCCTACTGGCGCCACTGGAGTTTCACGGTGGGTGTACCAAATATAATATTGGCCATTTTCAAAAATCACCTTTGAAGGGTCACGCCGGGTTATAGTACCATCGTTCCCATTGTAATCAAAGCCTTTAAGTTCCGTATATTTAAACTGAGTGTAAAGTTCATTGCTTTCTTGACGAGGGCCTAAATAATTATCATAGTTCCGTTGTAAAGCAGCGCTTAAAGGTCTGTTGGGTTTCTCCTCTGGCAAGTCATAAGGGAACGCCTTTTCTTGGCCTTGAGCCATAATAAAAGTGCTCAAACTTAATGTTAGTAAAATATATTTTTTCATATTACTGTTCTGGTATTTGTGGTTGAAATATGTTTTATAAAGTTGTTTGTTATAGCTTAATGGTTTGGTTGGGCTTAGGGTGTTGCGTTACATACCACCCGCTACCACGAGTAGAGACATAGAATTTTCCTGGCGTATAGTTGTCTATGGCAATATCGTTTATACGATCACTTTGACCATTGCCCCGATTAATTTTGGTCCAAGTTTTTCCGGCGTCTTGGGAAAGATAGGTACCTGCATTTTTTGTGCCGATGGAAACGTTACCCAGAGTAGATACCAAAATGGTATTCGGGTTATAATACGCCGTTTCAATACGGTTGGTCCAAGGATAATCAAAAATAGGTTTCCAGGTACGTAAGTCATCATCGCTCACCCAAACTCCTCCGGCATTTGGCTTTCCTCTTTTGGTTCCGGCGGTAATATAGGCTTTCCCGTCTCTGGAAAAATGAATGTCATTTATGCCTTGACTGCCCGATATGTTCTCGGTGGACGTAACTTTTACCCAGGAAGTACCATTATTAACGGATTTAAAAAGACCTCCATGTTTATTCTGTATGGTGGCATACAATGTGTTGGGGTCTTTCGGGTCAAAGGCTATTTTGGTAGCATCTCGTGAATCGGGCAGACCTGTATTGGCTTCTTGCCAGGTTTTGCCGCCATCATGACTTTTATGAACTCCAAATCCGGTTACGGAATTACCTACCCATTCCATATCAATAGAATTCTTAGGGACTACAAAGTACATGTTATCCGGATTTTTAGGGTCTATGATAAGGTGATTTTGATGTACGCTTTGGTCTCCACTATGCGCCTTTATCTCCCATTTAGGAATGGCAATACCGTGTTCTTTCCATGTTTTTCCATTATCAACGGATTTTAACAATTTACCTTTTGCAGCCTGTCTGAAGAACAGAGCATAATGAACCAAGGTATCTTTTGGATGTATGGCATACCAACTGAGTGATGTTTCATGGTCCAGAAAATTATGGGATTCTGCACCTTGAGCTCCGGGACGAACCTGAGACCCTTCATCGTTGGTTATCCACAAACTGTTTTCTCCCGCCATGCAGAATACCTTATTCTTTATATCCGGATGTTGGTAGAAACCATGACCTGGCAGATTACTGTTTCCGGCCCCTACATAACTTTCCGTATCCGGAGTGGTATACTCATCATCAGTATCTACCCAAGTTTCACCTTTGTCGTAGCTCATTAGGGATATTTTGGCCATTTGGGTGTGAAGCACTGTACCGTCTGCATTCCATCGTATAAAATTGGACCCTTTACGTTCATAGAAGTCCCTGTCTACCCAATCTTTTAGGTAACGAAGAGAGATGTTGGTTTCCATAGGGTTGCCTCTTTCTTTCCAGTAGGCATAATCTTTGGAGGTCGTTTTCCAGGCTTTTCCGTTACGAAGGGCAACATGCCAATTTTTACCTCCGTCTTTACTGCGCCAAATCTGACCGGGTTTGAAGTTGTTCCGAGAAGCGTTGGAATATTCATTGTTAAGGTAAATATTATCTGCATCATTAGGGTCTACCGCAATAGTGTTAAAACGGATGGTAATGGCCGAGGGCATTTCCGGGAATTTTTCCTTAAAATCATGGTCTTTCATATCAAAAACATAAGCTGCGCAGTGTACATAGCTCTTTTTGACATCTGCATTCTTTTGAAATTGCCGCATATCCAAAGGCAAGTTGCCATCTAATTTTTCCCAACTTTCGCCACGGTCAATACTTTTGAAAATCCCACCCTTGTCATTGGTCAATGTTTTACCATCTGCTTTCCACATGGGGTTACATATAACGTATAGGGTTAGGACATCATTTTTTTTGTTGTAGTGATGGCTCATAGCTCGCATTACATCATAATCAAAACCATTGTTTTTTTGGGACCAGTTGTTTCCACCATCCGCGCTTTTATAAAAACCATAGTTGGTACTGGCGTATATAATATTTGAGTCTTTTGGGTCTACCAATAAAGTTTCGAATTGGGTTTTTGGATGCAAACCTTTGTTCAGTACTACCCAGTTTTTACCCTTGTCCGTACTTTTCCAAAGTTTGTTTAAACTAGGTTCATGTTCTTTAGAGCCGTGGGGTTTGCTATTGGGGAACAACATTCTACCTAAATGTCTCATTTCACCACCACCGGCATACCAGATATTATCGTCTTTAGGGTCGACGGTTACGCAGGAAACGTATTTGCCTTTAAAAACAGGATGATTGAGATTTTTCCAAGAGCGGCCTCGGTCTTTGGTAATGAAAATACCCTTATTCTTGTCATCGCTACAAAAACCAAAATCATGGTTTTGGTGGGAGAAATCTACACTAAAAAGTTGCATGGGGCCTCGGTGCCCTTCCCTGTAACCGGATTCATCACCGTTCAATATGGTATTGTACGTTTTTCCCTTATCAAAAGAAACGTAAGAATTACCCATATTAGGGCTTATATAGAGAGCATTTGGGTCCGTAGGGTGCCAAAAGGCGCATTTGTTGTTGCCACTCATGCCAGGGCCAAATTGTTGCCAAACCACAGAAGGGTCGGATGATACTTTTTCGGTCTTTAGGCGTTTGAAAAAAGTAGAACCTTTTTGCGGTGCTTGAGCGAATATCAGCATTCCCATGAAGAGAAAGGATAGGGTGGCTATTTTAGAAAGGGAGGTTTTACTCATATCACTGTGGTTTGGAAAATGGAAGCCTATTTATTTTATCAAGTTGATATACAGTGTGTTTTGATCTAAAATATTTTTGTTATCACCGTTTACAGGTCGAATGTTGGCCGTTAGCTTATAGGGCGATTCGGTAGATAGCTTTTCTTCCACCTGAACCACTGTGGTAATATTGGCATATCCCGCATAAGCAATAAATTTGGACTCCGCCACTTTTTCGCCTTCTGCATCAAACAATTTCAGTTCTATTTCTCGGTCTTGATTTGCCTGATAGGTAAGTGGAATTTGAACAGTGTTAGACTCTTTTTGAGAGATAATGGCCGTATTGAACGATACATTTTCTTTATAAAGTTTCAACGTACTCTTATTCGTTGAATTGGCGTCATTGGCGTCTACCAGCTTATAAGCTCTAACCCAATCATAGTACACCGTATTTCTACTTGGGTCGTTTAATTCTTCGGCACTAGGAATTTCTATCCACGGAAATGGATAAGTTTCACTCACTAAACGCATGTACATAGGTTGATCAAAGGGTTTCTCTTTTATCTTATCGTAAAATTTTTGATGTTTTGGCTGTCGGTCGTTATAATAGTAGCTCGCTGTACTTTCATTACGCCACCAACCTCCATATATATTAAAATCTTCCGAGGTAAGTTTTTCGTCTTCAAATTTTACTTGTGGGGCTCGGTAATCATGTTTTTCGCCATCGCAGTCCGTATACCAGAAATGGGAATTGGAGTGCATTCCACTGGCAAAGTAACTTCCATTAAAATCCCCTTCACGCCCAATAGATTCATGAATATCCCACTCTAAACCGTATTTGTCACAATCGTTCGGTCCTTTAAAATTGTTGCTGCTCGAAAACCAGAATGTGGTGGACATGGTCGTAGCGGCAGCTTTAACACGACATTCGTAATAACCAAATTGAGTCGATTTTTTCGAAACCACGGCGGCCCCTCCAACGTTAAAAGTTATATCTCTACCGTAGGCATGAACTATAGTATCCTTCTCAAGTTTTTTACTTGTCATTTTCAGAAAACCATCACCCACAGAAACCTGTGATGCCATAAAAAGTCCCGGTGGACGTCCAATCCAAGTGGGGTGGTGGTCGTACCATTTGGTAGTGTCTAGTTCTGTACCGTTAAATTCATCTGAAAAATCAGGGTTCAAAACCCAACGCTTGCCCATAGGCGGTTTTGGGGGTCCCTGGCGAGTTTCTTCATTGGTATTAGGTATTTCTTGAGCAAATAGGCTACCGCTTACAAATGCAAAAAATATAATGGCGTGTTTAAAAATCATTTTATTTCGTTTAGGTTATTATTTTTTGGAGAGCAAAAGTTAGATGCTCACGCTTATTTTCTTGTTATTTTTCTTTTGTGCTTCAACTTCATAAAAGCGCTGAAGTTTTTCTCCTTCCCCAACTTCAATGGTGTAAGCACCTTGTTGGAGCACTTTGGGTTTATATTCAGCACCTTTTATTCGGAGAGAGGTTATTACTTCACCTGTATAAAAGTCCTTTACGGTGACTACTTGATCGGGTTTTGAAATCTTTAAACCGGGTAATTCATAACCATTTTTAATTTGAAAATTATCCGTTTGCTTAAAAGTGATCGGCCAATCGCTATACGGTTTTGCATCGTCTGCAAACATATTCGTATTTCTTGGCCAGCATTCGTAAGTGATTTCTCTTTTAGGTTTGTTAAAGCGAATAATGCCATAGCCTGAAGCTCTTCCGTTCAATAGGTTTTCTGTGGGAGTATTGTCTTCATGGGTAGGGTTGGCAATGGCATGAACCGTAATTTTATTTTTAAATCCGTCCAAATATTCACCCGTGTAATCTGCTGTGCCGGGTTTTCTGTTTTTTCCGGGTTTTTCAGGTTTCCAATAACGTAACCAAAAGTTAGATGAAGCAGGTACTGCAAATGAATAACCGGCGTTGTTCCAATCTTCAATTCCATGATGAACCACAGAACCTAGATGTTGGTCTCCCGCAATCATACAGGAAAAACTTTTTCTAATGATACCGAGTGCTTTGTTTCTTCCCGATTGCGGCCAGCCGTTGGAATCTACACTATAGCGTTGTCTTTTTTCTAGGGTAGGGGAATGGGTGGAAACACTGGCAAAAATGGTTTGGGAGAGTACAGCTTTCATTTCCGCATTTTCCCAATCTGTGGTCCAATCTTCTAAAAAGTCCATTTGGCGCTCTCCCAGTAGGGTAGCCTCGGGCACGTTCATTTCGCGTGTATCTGTAAAACCTCTTTTATTCAATACGCGGTCCGGCCCCGATTTAAATTTTCTGTCTTCTATGATTGCAAAACTGATTCCGCCCCATTTTAAATCGGTATAATAGACACCTATGCCCTGTTCAATAGGAGTAGGGTCATAGGGGTCCGGTAGGTGGCTGGTCTGTGCACGCTCAACTTCCTGAATATATGAAACAGGCATGTAATACCCTCCCTTTGTACCGTCTCTGTTTTCGGATTTTATTCCGCCATCGCCCCAAAAATTACCTTGACCTATATCGTGGTCATCGGGAATGGTAATGGTTGGCGTATTCCTGATGATATCTCCAAAAACCTCCCCGAATTTTAACCAATAGCTGTAATGCTGACTATGGTCATACACTTGGTCTCCCGCAAAGAACAGCACATCTGGTTTTAATTTGTTTAAATTATTTATGATGTCGTCTGCTGGGCCTTGACCGCCATGTCTTTTGTAAATGGACCAACAGGAAAAGGCGGCCATAATTACTTCTTCCTTGTTTACAGGATTTTTTTGAATGGTGCCTGTGTAAAACGACTTTTTATTATACGCCACCCGGTATTCTTTCTTTAGGGTGTCGTCCCAGTTATCTATCCGGAAAAGAGCTGTGTAGCCAGGATAGTTAATCCGTGATTCTTGAACGGTCTTCCATTCATTATTTTCTTTAATCTGTAGCTCTGCGGAAAATGGTTCATAATCCTTTATAGGATAGAACTGAGCGGTAAGTTTTAAGGTGTTCTCATGAACGGTATATAAGGCAAAGCATATTTTGTCTTTTGGAGACGGACTTTTAGAGGAGTGCGGCGCTGTCTTTTTCTGTGCCTGTGCCTGTACACCAATGGTTAGACCTATGAAAAGTTGTAAAATAAATGATTTTAAAATGGTTTTCATTTGATAATAGTTTAGTCCCAACCGCTTATTTTGTTTTTTTAAGGGAATCAATTTTTCCTATACCATTTGTAGGAGCATCATGTTGGGTTTCATGAAGATTAAAAGTAGGAATAGTTTTTAATAATTTGTCACGTTCATTTTTATGTGCTTGTGAAACTTGACTCCAATCTTTTATTTTAGGATAGCTGATAAGGTCATCCGGTGTTTTACTTACATCATACCACACATCGTTTCCATCTTTTAGAACAAGGTTCCCTCTTACAATTTGGGTTTCTTTATGATAGCCGTAAACCCACTCCCGATGTGTTGTTTTATCCGTAGTCAAAAAGGGTATTAAACTTTCTCCATTGATTTCATAACTATTGGGAATTTCTACATTAGCGATATCGGCAATGGTAGGGAGCACATCCGACATATTTGCAAGCACATCTTGCATTCCTTTTTTGGTCATATTCATTCCTGGAGCGTAGATGATTAGAGGTACGTGCGTACCTTTCTGAGATACTGGACTTGATTTGCCGTAGCCACTAGTACCATTGTCCGCACAAAAAATAAAAATGGTGTTGTTCTCAATACCTAGCTTTTTAAGTTTGTTCATGTACTGCCAAACCTGATAATCTAGATAGTTTATATGATGGTGAATACCGCTATCGGTAACCGTACCATGGGTGTCATACACTCCGTTATCTCCGGTAACATTAGGTTTAATACGTGTGTATTTTGATCCGTCCCATGAAATTTTTGGCGTACCGGGCCATTTGTTTCCGGAGTCTGGGTTGAAAAAGTCCCAAGCATCATGACCCAAGTGACTGGTATGGTATACAAAGAAAGGTTCTTTTTCTTTTTGCTTTCTTTCCATGAACTCAAAAATAAAATCTAGTTCCACATCGGGACCAAAGGTGTTCAATCCAAATTCTTTTTCCGCTTTTTTAGTATTGGGCCACCACACAAGTTTTTTGTTCGTGCCGGGGTGGTTCATGAGCTGTACATGTGGTTTCCAATACCAACCGGATTGTACGTAGCTTTTCTTATGGATTTCCTTATTGGTATCGGCATTAAAAATCTTCTTCTTTCCGTTTATTTCTCTAGTTTCCAAACGGAAGTCCGTGGTGTGTATGGCTTTATTGTAAGAGCCTTCTCCTGGCGTAAAACACCCTTCGTCAAACTGAAATCCTTCAATCTCCATTTGTGTTTTTCCTGCCCAAAACGTAACATAGCCACCTGCTTTGGCCACATTGGCGATGGAGTGAGGTGAACTGTCATATAAGTTCCAAACGCCTTTGCCGTTGGGAGCTTTACCTTTGTCTTTATTATGCCACCATTTGTGTAAATGCGCATACCTGCCTGTCATCATCATAGCCCTACTTGGTCCGCAAACCGTAGCTGCCCAGGCGGTTTTAATATAACAACCTTCTTCAGCAAGTGTGTTCAATACAGGTGTTTCTGCACGGTATTGCATATCTGAGGTATTACCTCCTTTTGGAGGGCTCCAAACCGTAGAGCCGTAAATGGGCAGTTCACGGGCACTAATATCATCGGCATATAAAAGAATGATATTAGGTTTTTCTTGGGCTATTCCTAATGAGGTTATCATCAGGCTTCCTAGTAAAACCCATAAGACTTTATGATTTGAAATTTTCATGTTCTGGTTTGATATGTTTTTAAGTAGTCTGGATTCAATAAAATTCCCAAAATCCGTATTTCTCACCTTCAATATTTTTTTTAGTATCACCCAATTCCTTGGCTTTCTCCTTCATTTCTTTGCGCATGGTCCGTACTTGATCGGCGTATTCGGGAAAGAAGGAAAGGTCATAAACCTCCCAGGGGTCGTTTTTAATATTGAACAATTGGGTAACGCGGGATCCCATTACGGTTTCACCGCTCTTTTTGTCATAATTATTTGCACGGACGTACTCAATTAATTTATAGTCCCCTTTTCTATATGCCCTTTGGAACTGCCTGTAAGCATGGTAGGTATAATCCCGAACACTGGTTTTTTCTTTATTGATTACAGGCAAAAGACTTTTACCGGTAACCGAACTAGGCACATCATTACCGATAAAATCCAAGATCGTAGGGAAGATATCGAAGTTATAGGCTAAAGCCTCTCTTTTACCGCCCTTGTCTTTTATGAGATTACCTGAAAAAACGAGTGGAATATGAACTCCATCTTCATCATAAATATTCTGTTTCCCCATTAAACCATGATTGCCAACTGCCAGACCACTATCACCAGCAAAAACAATTAACGTATTTTCATAGGCGCCGCTTTCTTTCAATGATGCAATGACTTTACCTATTTGGTCATCTAAATGAGTGATAATGGCATAGTAATCGGAAAGTTGTTCTTTCGCCACATCCGGTGTTCTGGGCCACACGGCCAATTCTTCGTCTCTTAAAAACATATGCCCATTATCAAAAGGGTGTTGTGCCATATAGGAAGGGGGGAGGATGATATCCTCAATTGGGTACATGTCTTTGTATTTCTGTGGTGCCTGTCTTGGATCATGAGGCGCGTGAAATGCCAAATACATGAAGAAGGGATCTTTCTTTTTATAATCCATAATAAACTTGGAAGCACTTTCTGCATAGATTTGAGAGGTATGTGGACCGTTTTTTTCTGTGCCGAAAGGGCCTCTTTTATCCTCTTTGGTTACCGGTCTACGGACCACTTTTCCATCGGTATCATATACTAGTAGATATCCATCCTCTTTTTTGTAATCACCGTCTTTTTTCCAGTCCCAAGAAGGCATACGAAAGTGATCGACCAAGTAAATACCTCTGGACATTATACGATCTCCTGAATCAAAAGAACGAGACAGACTGGCATTATCTTGGTGCCATTTGCCCACAATATGGGTGTTGTAGTTTTGGGCCTGTAAGGCTTCTCCTATGGTTGAATGTTCGGGCGGAATAGTGTGTCCCTGACCCTGTAATTCAAATACGTTTCTACCGGTCAATAACATAGCTCTACTGGGAACGCAGGTAGCACCGGAAAAAGCACCCATTAAATATCCATTGGAAAATGAAATGCCATCAGCAACCAAAGCATCCATATTTGGAGTCTTTACTTGCATGCCACCCAAGGCATGTACTCCTGAAAAGCGATGGTCATCCGTATAGATTACAAGTACATTAGGCCGGTCTTTCTTTTTGGTTTTACGTTTTTGAGCCCTTACGGGAAGCACCAATAACGTACAAAAAACGACTAAAAAGCAAAGTGAAAATCGATTTCTAAACTTCATATTGTTATTCTGATTGAACTGAATGTGTATCCACTAAAATTTGAGTTTCTCTTTGATCATCATCGTTCAAGGAAAAGGAGATATTCTCCGTGTGTAAGCTTTCTATATGCCTACCGTAAATTCCATACGCCGGAAGGACCTTGAAAAAGCTGAATTCCGGATACCTTTTTACATCTTCTTCAACCTTGGCCATAGTGTGCTCCATAGTTCCTCCTCCAGGGAGTTCCAAGTTTATATTTTCTAAAGTTATTTTACCGATTTTATGGTCCGGCGTTCCCGTAATTAGTATACCGGATGGTGGCTTTACCCTAGAACTATCTAAAACTCGGGCGTTACCTTTTACATTTTTAATGACCACATTGGTAATGGAGCCTACTTCTTGTTTTTTTGCATTACGATAGGTGCGTAGGCGTTCTCCAAGACGAATGAAAATAGGCATATCTACTCTGTCCATCTGGATGCCGTCTATAGTCACATCGTGAATGTTGGCACCATCTACACTTAGGATTTTTATTCCGCCACCTTTGGTGTCATAAATCTGACAGTTTTTAATATCTATGTTGTACATATCTCCCATAGACTCGGTGCCAAACTTAATAGAGCCCCAATCGCTTTTGAGCTTGCAATCGCTTACTTGAACATTGTACGTAGGCTTTGGGCTTGTAGTCTTAATACAAATGGCATCATCTCCCGTATTGATATCGCAATTTTTGATTATTGCATCATAGCTGGAATCTAAATCAATACCATCATTATTCTTGTGGGCATGACTATAAATGGAAACGTTATCTACCAAGATAGCATTGGATTGATAGAAATGGCAAGTCCATGCGGCCGGCTGGCGTAAATGAATATCCTGTACTTTTATTTGAGAGGAGTTTACGAACCGCAAAAGAAAGGGCCTATTGGAGCCAAAATTTTTAGTTTCGGTAATATTCAATTCCTGAATTTTTGCCTTTATATTTTTCGATAGAAAAGCTTCTCCGTTTCCGTCAATAATTCCTTTTCCGGTTACGGCAATGTTTGTTGCGTTCTTTGCCCCAATTAGGCAATTGCCGCGTAATTGTCCAGTGGCATCTTGAAACGAATCTATACTTTTATAATCTAACGGATTTGAACTTCCGATCAGTTTTGCACCTTCCGCTACATGCAGGGTTACGTTGTCTTTTAAAAGAAGTGTTCCTGAAAGGTAATCGCCATTTTCAATAGTTACAGTGCCTCCACCAGCAAAATTACAGGCGTCTATGGCCTTCTGAATATTTTTGGTATTCATTGTTTTGCCATCGCCTACGGCACCATAATCGGTTACATTATAGGTGTTCGTTTTTTCGGAACAGGCTATGAGCATTGAAAATAAGAGTATTACGGGAATAATTAGTTTTTGTTTCAATTTCATTTTGCGCTCTTTGTGGCTTCTAATTTTAAGCGGTTCCAAAATGGCTATTGTTCAGTGATGATTTTAAAGGTGAAAGCATGCGCGCCCACTTGTTTTTTGGGTAACTGTATGCGTAGTCCTTTTGTAGTAACATCAAATTCCAAGGATTTTTCGTACCCTAATAATTCAATTTTTTTAATCGATTTTGGATACACCGTGTTTCCTTGTTTTAATGTTTTTATGAGCAACTCGTTATTGGAAGGCCAGTCAAGGGCAATAGCATACAACTGATCGTTTTTGGTAGTAAAACGGATGTCTTTTGACGTGTTATCGGCATTTTTTTGTTCGCTCAAATGACCTTCAATAACTTTAGTTTCACCTTCTCCGTACACTTCAAAGGTTCTTGTTCCGTAAATTGCCTCGCCATTTACTTTTAGCCATTGGCCCATTTCTAACAAACGCTCTTTTACGGGCTCGGGAATTTCGCCATTGGCCTTTGGCGTAATATTAAGGAGAACCGCTCCATTTTTACTTACCACATCAACTAAGAAATCAACTAATCGGTTAACGGATTTGTATTTGGGATTTTTAATATGGCTCCAGGAATTCCAATCTATAGAATCATCTGTTAGCCATGGAAACTCCATTTTGTCTTTCATACGGGAACGTTCAAGGTCCAAAACGGCCGTGCCTTTGGCTAAATCATAAAACTTGTAAGTAGTAACAACTTCCTGTTTTTTATTTTTAGCTTGGTTGTAATAATATTGAAGAAATTCCTTTCGGTAATCCTCGCCAATAACATCCATTTTATTATCGAACCAAACTAAATCGGGGTCGTATTTGTCAATGATTTCTTTAAGACGGGCCAACCATTCTTTATTGAACTCTTCACCTGCAAGCGGATAATATTTTTCTATTCCTGCATCAATATCATGGGTTGAAGGCGGATATTGAAAGTCGCCCTTCTTCATTTTAGGGCCGTAAAGTCCGGCGTATTTTGGGTTACTGGCATCCGTAGATTCGTCCCAAGTAGGAAACCAACCCAATAACCAATGCCTGTGAAAGGTAGCTATGAATTTCATATCCCTCTTCTTTATTTCTTTGGATAGTTCCCCCATAATATCCCGCTTAGGCCCCATGTTCTTGGCGTTCCATTTGGTGAGGTCGCTGTCCCACATCGCAAAACCATCTGCATGTTCGGATACCGGACCGGCAAATTTAGCCCCTGATTTTTCAAAGAGGTCGGCCCATTCTGCTGCGTCAAATTTTTCTGCAGTGAACATGGGGATGAAATCTTTGTACCCAAACTCGTCTAAAGGCCCGTAGGTATTTACGTGATGTTCATAGAATTGGCTTGCTTTGCCATTTTTAGCTTCGGGATTGTCTTTGTTTACATACATCCAATGGGAGTACCACTCATTTTTGAATTCTGGAACCGAGTAAGGTCCCCAATGGCAATAAATTCCGAATTTGGCATCTAAGAACCATTCAGGAGTAGTGTGTTGTTTTAGTGACTCCCAATCCGCTTGGTATTCTTGGGCAGAACTAACTTGAATTGAAACAAGGGCAACAATTGCCCATAAGTATCCTTGAAGAGTGTGTTTCTTGATTGAATTGTTTTTGTTGTGTGTTCGTTCTAGCATGTTATTGTTTAAGTATGTCGTTTTCTGAAATCGATTTTCGGTTTAGCCGTACACCTGTAATCATTTCGTTTTTTACATTTTGAAGTACTATCGGTTTTCGGGAATCGGTATTTACTGTATTCAGAATAAAATTATCTACTACCAATCCGTCTATATGTCTTGCATAAATTCCGGAAGCGGGTAGGGAGCCTACCAAGCTGAATTCTGGCCACCAGCCGTTTAATACTTCTTGGGTATATTCCTTAATTTCCAATTTTTTGGCATCCTCTAGGGTTCCTCCTCCAGAAACCGTAAACTGTACATCTTTAATGGTGATATCCTCTATATTGTGCCCAGGGAAACCTGTTAAGAAAAAGGCCGAATTTTTGTCCGATTTTGAATTGTCCACTACAATATTGCTAAAGCTAAAATTGTGCATTCTTTTTAGAGGCTCCAATTCTCCTTCTGGAGTGTCTACGGAGGCTCGTTGTTGTGTAAAGGTCATGAATACCGGTCTTGGTACGTTCTCCATAACCAAGTTGCTAAAAACCATATTCTTCATTTCCCCACCTTCGTTTTGCTGAATTTTGAGTCCTGAATCTTGAATGTTTTTAAAGGTACAATTGGTTACCGTAACCGATTCAATATTTCCACGGGACAATAAGCCTATACGCATGCCGCCCCATTTGGTACTAAAGTGACAGTTGCTTACGGAAATGTTCCTACAAGGTTTATCCGGTCGTGATGCTTGTAAACAAATACTGTCATCGCTATTATCAAAATTGCTATTGGTAACCCGCACATTGGTGCATCCGTCAAAGTCTAGTCCATCACCATTATTGTTCACGCGACTGATAATATTGATGCCGCTCACGGAAATATTATCGCAATACAGCCATGCAGAGGTCCATGCAGCAGGGTTGATTAAGGTGATATCGTTTAAATGGATGTCCTTTACGTTTACAAACCGAATCATCATAGGTCTACCTCCTTTTTTCTTGGTAAAGTTTTCTTTATGCCCATTACCGTCTATAGTACCATAGCCTTCAATGGCGATGGAGCGTGCATCCTTGGCGAAAATCAAACAACGATCCATATGAGGTTCGTTTTTGTACATGTTCTTATGGGTATTGGTTGTATAATCCCTATAATTGGGACTTCCCAAAAGCACGGCACCGTTTTCTACGTGTAGTGTTACAAAGTCCTTTAAGTAAATAGTACCTGTCACGACCGTTTTTCCGGCGGGAATCAAAACTCTGCCTCCGCCATTTTTTGTACAGGCATCTATCGCTTTTTGAACGGCCTGTGTATCTACGGTAATTCCATCTGCCTTTGCTCCGTAGTTTACCACGTTAAAATCAGTAGCTGTGGCCTGCAGGCAGGAAATACCACAGAGAACTATAAAAAATAATTGTACTCGTTTCATAGGGTTTTTAAGGTGGTTTTTGCGCCTTCTAATCCATTGGAAGTGGCGGTGATGGTAATACTTCCGGTTGCATCCGTAGATTTTACGATGAGCAAACATTTTCCATTAAAAGCTTTGATTTTCGTTTCTTGAAATCCTTCCAAGGAAGCTGAATTTCCGTTTCCTACAGCGGCTAAAACCCCAGCACCTTCTACAGCGAAGCTCACTTCATTGTTGGCCAAGGGAGCTATATTTCCGTCTGCATCGGTGATATCCACCGTTATAAAAGAAAGGTCTTTTCCGTCTGCTGTAATTTCGGTGCGATCAGGCGTCAAGCTTATCTTTGATGCTTTTTCAGCTGTTTTGATAACTTTTACCGTTACGGGTTTTCCGTCTTTATAACCTATAACTTTTAGATTACCCGGTTGATAGGGCACTTTCCAGCTCAATCGGTATTTAGAAGTGTACATTCCTCTTTCAAACCCGCGGAATTCCGCCGGGATATCTGTAGTGTCAACTCCTTTTATTTTTCTGCCCATAGATTTTCCGTTCACGATCAATTCTACTTCATCACAATTGGTATACGCAAAAACAGGAATTTCATCACCTTCTTTGCCTTCCCAGTTCCAGTGGGGAAGAACATGTACCATTGGCTCCGTGGTCCACTGGCTTTGATACAAATAATATCGGTCTTTTGGAAAGCCACATAAATCAACGGGGGCAAAGAAAGAAGCGTGTACGGGCCAATCATCATTCCAATACCCATCTGTAGAATTGTCACGACCACCATATGGGGTAGGTTCGCCCAAATAGTCGAAGCCTGTCCACATAAATTCACCTAAAAACGTTGGGTTTTCGGCTTGCACATCAAACTCAACATCCGGAGGATACGCCCACGATGGCCCTACGGTTACATCATAACTGGATACTTGATGGGTTTCTTTTTGATGTTCATAGGTAATGGGTAGATGATAGGTACCACGGCTACTGGTCTGCGATGAGGTTTCAGAACCGTACAGAATCATATTTGGGTTTTCTTTTACCGTTGCGGCATAATCGTAAGGTTTATAATTAAGACCAACAATATCAATTTGATAGGCCAATTTATTTTTAAACGCTCCCCTATAATTGTTGAAACCGGCTGTAGTGGGCCTGGTATGGTCTTCGTCATGACAGATGTCATTCAGCATTTTGGCGACTTTCCATCCATCTTTTTCGCGCTGTTCTATGATTTCGTTACCAATACTCCACATGATTACGGAGGGGTGGTTGCGGTCTCTTTTTATCATATCCCTTAAATCGCGCTCATGCCACTCGTCAAAAAACTTGTTGTATCCGTTAATGACTTTGGGTATTTTCCATTCGTCAAAAGCTTCGTCCAAGACCACAATTCCTAGTTTGTCACAAATCTGTAGCATTTCTGGTGATGGCGGGTTGTGGCTGGTACGCAAGGCATTCACGCCCATACTTTGCATGATTTCCATTTGACGTTCCGTAGCCCTATAATTAACTGCGGCACCTAAAGGGCCAAGGTCATGGTGCATGCATACCCCTTTGAATTCTACAGGTTTTTCGTTCAGTAGGAACCCTTTTTTTGCATCAAAGGAAATACTGCGGATACCCAGCGTGCTTTTAAATTCGTCTATTACTGTACTGCCTTTTTTAATTTGGGTGACTACGTCGTACAAATAAGGGTTTTCAATGCTCCAGCGGTTGGGGTTGCCTACGACCAACTCTTCTGTAATAATTTTATCCGTAGATTTTTCTAGTTTAATTTCCTGACTGTTGCTTACAACTACATTATTCAGCCCACCAATTATTTTTGTTTCCAGGGTTACAATAGCATTTTTGTCGCCAGCATTTTTAACTGTAGTTTCAATTTTAACTGTCGCCTTTTCATCGGATACTTGGGGAGTAGTAATATAAGTTCCCCATAATGGAACATGAACACCATTGTTAATTTTCAGGTAGGTACTTCTATAGATACCGGCACCTGAATACCAACGGGAGGCTAAATCTTCCGGAGCGACCCTTACCGCAATTACATTATCCCCTCCAAATTTTATGTATGGGGTTAAATCCAACTCATAACCCATATAACCAAAAGGACGTTCGCCATTGTATTTGCCATTAATGTACACTTGACTATTATTCATTATACCATCAAATAAGACCGCTATTTGCTGTTCCGCATATTTCTTATCTACAGTAAAATGTTTGCGGTACCAAGCTGTACCATGAACTGGCAAACCGCCCGTGCGGGCATTATATTTTTTATCAAAAGGACCTTCAATGGCCCAATCGTGGGGTAGATTTAATTTTCGCCATGTGGCATCGTTAAAAGTGGTTTTTTCTGCATCTTTTGGGTCTCCTTTTGTAAAGAGCCAATCGTTATTAAAGGATACATCACCATGGGTAGCTTTAGAACTTAGTTGACCAAAGGAAAAACCAAATTGAAGTAAGAGGATAAATAGAAAGCTTTTTCTCAACATCATTTTCACGTTAATATTTATTGTGGTGAAAGTCTTAAATAATTATTGGGCAAAAGACCACGAACAGTTGAAATTATAGAACAGATGGTTTTTTTTGTTTGCTCTATATCGGAAGCACTTAGTTTAATGCCTTTTTATAGTAGGCATTGGCGTTCATAAGAAAATAGAGGTTGTCAATGAATTGTCAAGTTTTAAGTGGGGCGATACCCTTAAACTTGTGCGGACCCCATTATAAAACAAATGCCTGTATGTCCATTTGTTGTAAACTTTAGAACATGTGTAGCGCGTGTATAGACCGTAAAAATAGAATTTAGCAATTCTTAACAGGGCGATAGAAAAGTACTATCGTCATAACAACCTCGCTATGAATTTTAAACATTTAGCGGCATTATCCGTCGCTATTGTCTGTATTGCTTCTTGTGGCAGCTCGGATAAGAAAAATCAAAAGGACAAAGCTCAGTTGAGCCTTGCGGACACCTCTAAAGTGTTTCAGCCCAATTGGGAATCGATCAAGAAAAATTATAAAGACCCAAAGTGGTTCAGTGATGATAAGTTTGGAATTTTCATTCACTGGGGCGCATATTCCGTTCCCGCTTTTGGTTCGGAATGGTACCCCAGAAGAATGTACATGGATACGGCTACGTTTTCGGCACAATTAAAACCTGGTAAAAAGGGTCCAAATGCAACGTATACACATCATAAAGAGAAATGGGGAGACCAAAAGGAATTCGGTTATAAAGATTTTATCCCAATGTTCAAGGCCAAAAAATTCGATGCTAAAGAATGGATAGATTTATTCAAGAAATCAGGAGCCAAATATGTGGTTCCCGTTGCCGATCATCATGATGGTTTTGCTATGTACAAATCCAACACTACGCGTTGGAATTCGTATAACATGGGCCCGAAAAGAGATGTTTTAGGAGAGCTTTTTAAGGAAGGTCGTGCTCAAGGCTTGAAAATGGGAGCCTCTTCCCACTTTGCCTTCAACTGGTCTTTTTACAATAAAAAGGACAAGTTTGATACGGTAGACCCTGAGTATGCCGACTTATATTCCAGTAAAGGAAAAGACTTGAGAGAACCTGTTTCCGAAAAATTCAAAGAGCGCTGGTGGAACAGAACCATTGACTTGGTAGATACTTACCAACCGGATATTCTTTATTTTGATTTTTATGTGGATATAGAGGATTTTGCCGATTTAAGACCCAAATTGGCTGCCTATTACTACAACAAAGGTCGTGAATGGGGCAAAGAGGTTCTGATCAATGATAAGAATTTTGGTCACGAAGCTTTTCCCGAGGGAACCGTAATCTATGATTTAGAACGTGGTAAACTTCCTGGCATTCGTAAACTTCCATGGCAGACCGATACATCTATTGGTAAAAACTCATGGTCTCATGTTACCAATTGGGATTCTAAAACCGCCAATCAGCTGATCGATGATTTAGTGGATATCGTTTCCAAAAACGGAAACTTGCTATTGAATGTAGGTCCCAAAGCCGACGGTACCATTCCTGATGACCAGAAAGAAATTCTATTACAAATTGGTGATTGGCTTGCCGTTAATGGAGATGCCATTTATGATACCAGATATTGGAAAACGTTTGGCGAAGGCCCTACGGAGGTAAAGAAAGGTCACCATTCCGAAGGGAAAAACAAAGAATTTACAGGACAGGATATTCGCTTTACCCATAAAGGAGATAAGCTTTACGCTATTATGCTGGCTTGGCCTAAAAATGGTGAAATCGCTATTGAATCATTAGGTAGCACTACGGAATACGCCAAAGACCTTAATATAAAATCGGTTCGTTTATTGGGCAGTGATGTTACAGTTAATTTTCAGCAAACGGAAGATGCATTGTCCATTACGGATTTAGGTGAAAAATCGGGTGAATATGCCCATGTATTAGAGATTTCAATTTAATGTAAACTCTATTTTAAGATTGTTTTTTTTGTGTTAGTTTTAAGTGCCCCGGTCGTTCATAGCCGGGGCACTTTTTTGTGCCTGTATTTAGGTAATAAAAAGCTTTTAAACAAATAAACCGCCTGTTCATATGACTACGAATAGGGCGATTTAATAATGGTATTCTGTTTGAAGGTGCTACTTTTTTGCTCTGTAATTTTTAAGTACACTACTAATATCAAGTGTATCTTCCATATCTTTTTGAAGTTGTAGCAACTCAGCGAACATGGTGTCAACTTTTTCTTGGTATTCCGGGTTTGCTGCCAAATCGTTCATTTCTTTTGGGTCCGCTTTCAAGTCGTAGAGTAATACTACATCCATTTTAGGATATATGATCAGTTTGTAACCGTCTTTGCGAATCATACGCTGTAAGTCTATATAGCCGTTGTAAATAGCATCGTAATGACTTTCTTTTTTATCCCCGTTTACTAGGTCTAGCACACTATTGAAGAATACATACTCTGGTTTTTTAATCCCAGCCAACTCTAAACTAGTGGCCATGGCATCCTGTAAATAAATATCGGCATCTATTTTTTTATCTTTAGGTATTTTGGGACCAGCTATTAGGAAAGGAGCTCGTATACTATGATCAAACTGACTTTGTTTGCCTATAAGTCCGTGTTTACCGACAGCTAGACCGTGATCGGCCGTGAAGATAATATACGTATTATCCATTTTACCCGTTTTTTCCAATCCCTCTATAATTTTCCCGATTTGAAAATCTAGATGGGTAATAAGGGCGTAATACTCTTTGGTGTGCACTTTAACGGCAAATTTGGTTCTAGGAAAAGGAGCTAAAGCTTCATCCCTTAGACTGGGTCCATTGCCCATACCATCTCTGTAAGGGTAGAGGGGAAGAAAACTTTCCGGAACACTAATACTATCCAAAGAATACATATCTACAAATTCTTTTGGCGCCTGCCTAGGGTCATGGGGCGCGTTAAAAGCCAAATACATAAAGAAAGGATTATCGCTTGTTTCAGTTTGTTCTATAAATCCAAGGGCATCATCTTTTAGGACTTCGCTCCAGTGTTTACCACCCTTCCAAAAACCGCCATGTTTCATGTTATTGGGCGTCCAGGTAGTATCACTTTCGTTTAAGGGTCTGTTATATCCTGTAGGCATTATATCTGCAGGAGTCAGTCCTTTTTCTTTTAAAGTGCGAAATTTTGCCTGAATATTCTCGCTAGCCCACAGGTCTCCAGGCATTCCCGGGCGGGTGTGAACTACATTTTGAAATACATTTTGAGCCTTGGCATCAACATGCCATTTTCCCGTCATATATGTATCGTATCCGGCACCTTCCATGAGTTTACCCCATGTTTTATCAAACTCTTTACCGTTATTCCAGTTTTTACGAAACTCATTTACTTCCCATAACTTTCTACCGGAAATAATCATAGCTCTAGAAGCTGCGCAAATAGCACCGTTCCATCCGCCCATATTAAAGGCATGTGTAAAGGTGGTTCCGTTATGGACTAATTTATCCAGGTTTGGAGTCTTTATTTCTTTATTTCCCAAGGCGTTTATGGCGTCGTACGTCATATCATCGGCAAAAATGAAAACTACATTAGGTTTAGAAAGGGGTTTTTCTTTTTTTTCGGCTTTGCAGGAGAATAGCAAAACCGAGATAAGGGCAAGCGTTAAATTTTTCAAAGGATTAATTTTTGGGTTAAATAGTTTGTATTGAATAAGGTCATTGTAAATATACTAAATCATGTTCAAAAGTGTATTTTGGATACTTATTATGCTTCTGATTATAAATGATTTTTGTGTATTACTGACTAGTATCAATTGAATATTTCAACATTTTTCAGGTATCAGCAGCTTCTTTTTTCTTACTGATTTGTTTCACGTATTCGCTAGGGACCACTCCAAACTGTTTTTTGAAGCATTTAGAAAAGTATGATGCGGTGCTGAAACCAGTTTTGTACATGATTTCTTTTACGGAATAGCTACTCTGGTTAAAGAACTGCACGGCACGTTTTAGACGTACATTCCTAATAAACTCGCTTGAAGATAAGCCAGTAAGTTCTTTGAATTTAAGGTAGAGGGTACTTCTGCTCAGACCCATTTCCTTTACGAGCATTTCTACATTAAAATCGGTGTTCATCATATGTTTTTCAACGATTTCTATGGCCTGGCTCAGGAATTTTTCATCCATGGAGGTCACGGCAATTTCGCTAGGTTGAACCGTTATTTTTCTGTTGAACCTTTTTCTTAATTGTTCTCTTCGCTTAATTATATTTGAAAGTTTGAGTTTTAAAAGTTCAAAATCAAAAGGCTTACGCAAATATTCATCAACACCTAATTCAAGACTTTTTAGCTCTATCTCTTGCGATGATTTTGCGGTTAGTATAATGATAGGAATGTGACTGGTTTCAGGTTGACTTTTCAAGTGACGGGAAAAATCAATACCATCCATAATAGGCATTACAATATCGCAAATAACAATGTTGGGCATTACCTTTTTGGCGATTTCCAATCCTTTCTTACCATTTTCCGCTTGATAGACAGTATAAGTTTTGCCAAGCACTTTGCTTATGAACGTACGAATGTCCGGGTTGTCATCTACTACCAATAAAACAGGTAGTTTAGACCTGGTTTCGGATAAGCCCTCATCAATTAGGTCATCGTTTAGACCAATGGCAAAAGATTCGGTTTCCGAGGAGCGGACGAGAAAATCATTATCGGAAACGTCTTTACAGCTAATCTCGTTAATATTGGTATAGGTTTCTTTGTCCTTTGGTAAGTGAACTACAAACTTGGTCCCTTTATCCGGTTTGCTAAAGATTTCAATTCGTCCTTGATGGAGCTCCACTAGGTTTTTGGTAAACGAAAGTCCAATACCAATGCCTTCAGGGTTTATTTTTTGATTGTTAGTCCCTTCTTTTGCAGAATTAAAACGTTCAAATATTTTTGACATTTTGGCTTTTGGCATACCAATTCCGGAATCCTTCACTTTAATGACGACTTCGTTTTTTCCCTCAATGATATCCTCTGATATTTTTACTCTAATTCGGCCACCTGCTTCGGTGAATTTAAAAGCATTGGAGAGCAAGTTGTTCATGATCTTCTCTAAAGCCTCATGATCAAACCAGGTAATGAGCGTATCCGAGATGGCATCCACTTCAAAATCTATAGATTGCTTGTGCGCCATGAATTGGAAGGGTTCCGCGACTTCACGTATAAACGCAATAATATCGCTATTTCTCATAACCAACCTCATCTTACCTTGAGTAATTTTTCTGAAATCTAAAAGCTGCGTTACCAAACGTAATAAATAGTTGGTGTTTTTTTGCATCAGGCCAAATTGCACTTTAAGCGATTTTTGATCTAGGGTGGAAACGTTTTTTTGAACGTATTCCAATGGGCCTTTTATAAGAGTAAGTGGCGTTCTGAACTCATGCGAAATATTGGTAAAAAACTCCAGTTTCATACGTTGAAGTTCTTCTGACCTTTCGCGCTCAACGGATTCCAGTTCCAATTGATGTTTTTCAGATGTTCTAATAAAAGTATATCTCCAAAATAACCAAAGTAGCCCTATTAGAACTAACCCATAGCAAACGTAAGCAATATGGGTAAGATACCACGGAGGTATAATTCTAATATGCAAGATAGTGGGTTCCGGGTTCCAAACACCATCATTGTTGGACGCTTTTACTTTAAAGATATAATTACCGGGCTTTAAATTGGTATAAGTAGCATACCTCTTTTTTGCAGTTGTTTGTGTCCAATCCGTATCAAAACCTTCTAACATATACGCATATTCGTTTTTGGAAGGAGCGGCATAGTGTAGAGCGGCAAACTCAAAGGAAAAGTTGGTGTTACCGTATTTGAGCTCTATCTCCCTACTTTTGCTGATGTTCTTTTGTAGAATAACCCTGCCATTTATTTTATCGCCTATTTCTACGGATTTGTTAGATAATAGTAAATCTGTAATTACCGTTTTTGCGGGATATTTGTTTTCACGTATTTCATCAGGGTAGAAAGCATTGAAGCCGTTAATGCCACCAAAAAGCATTTCTCCATCTGCTCTTTTTAGGCAGGCAAGCTCTTGAAATTCATTGTCTTGAAGGCCATCACTTGGATTGTAATTTTGAAACGTTTTCTTTTCAGTATCAAAACAAGACAGCCCTTTGTTGGTAGATAACCAGAGATTTTTTTTACCGTCTTCTAAGATTCCTTTGATTACATTATTTGGTAGCCCGTCTAGAGTAGAATACAGTTCAAAAGTGGCCTGACTTTCATCTGTTCCCGGAATAAACTTATTAAGTCCGCCACCAAAAGTGCCTACCCACAAAGTACCCGCAGTACTCTCGTAGAGAGAAAGAATATAATTATGGCTTATAGATGTTGGGTCGTCCGGGTCATGTTTGTATACTTTAAACTTAGGCCTTTTTTTATATCTCTCTTTATTGGAGAGCATGCCAAGCCCATCTCCGGTAGCAAACCACATGTTACCTTTGCTATCTTCTAAAATGTTCCGGATGATATTACTAGAGATCGAGTTTGATTTACCGGGATAATACCCAAAAGCTTGTCTTTGAAAATGCCCCACGGTGTCGGTCTTTATCCACCTATGAATTCCTGAATTATAAGTGCCGATCCACATATTTTCGTTAGAATCTGACAATAGGCTAAAAACACCATTGTTCAAATTTGTTTTGGTCAAAGCCTCTTTTGATATTTTGTGAGGATCGCTAATATCCATAAAGTAAAGCCCGGGGAACCCCTCCGTGCCTATCATTAGGATGGGACTATCGCCTATGACGGTTTCTTCTATGGCAAAGATTTTTGAAATGGAGTTGAAATGCTTAAAATTTTTGTAGGTGCCATTGGCTTCTTCTTTTTTCAACATATTAAGACCACCACCCTCCGTACCGATCCATAAGGTGCCGTTACTATCTTCGAACATGGACCTGATTTTGTCATAACTCAGACTTTTAGGATCAGAGGTGTTTCTAACATGTTGAAATTGTTTTCTCTTTGGGTCAAAAGTATTGATTCCTCCTCCGTTGGTGCCAATCCATATAATACCCGTATCATCCATGAATAATGACCGTACAATATTTTTACTTAAACTTGTAGGGTCTTTTGAGTCATAAATGAATTTTTTTAAAAAGACGGGTTGTTTGTCATGGGTAAAATTTTCAAAATAAAATAGCCCACGGTCAGATCCTGCCCAAATATGATTATCCTTATCAAGAAGAATGCTGCTAAATGTTCCTGTATGAAAGCGTTTAAAATTATTCTCCAATCCGTGGCTTTGGTAATATAGGCCTCTGCTGGTAGCTATAAATAACCGGCCTGTGGCATCTTCTGCTATACCTTTAATAGTAGTTGAAGGTAATCCGATTTCATCAGTAATATTGGCAAAGAAGTCTTTGCCTTTGCCATCTTTTCTAAGCTTGTAAATTCCACTTTTACCACCTACGAACAGCCCCCCTTTTTTATTCTCATAAATAGAGCTTACAAATGTACCGTCATACCTGGCAATATGAGAATTGATGTCAGAATTGAAATGTTCAAATTCTAGCTTTTCAGAATCTAATTTTTCAGAAGCGGTATTGAGGTCTAATTTATCAAGTCCGTTTCTAGAACCTACCCACAAGCGTTGTTTACTATCTATAAAAACTTTGGTAATATGGTTGCTAGAAATACTCTTAGGATTATTTTTATCGTGGGTGTATTGCGTGAACTTACCTGTGGTAACATTAAAAAAATTGAGGCCGCTGCCGGTTGTACCGATCCAAAGATTACCATCATTATCCGCTGCAATATCAAAAATAAGATTACTGCTTATGCTTTCCGGGTCATTGTCATCAAGGTTATATACCGTGAATTCATATCCATCATATTTGTTGATGCCGTCATGGGTTCCAAACCACATAAAGCCTTGTTTGTCCTGATAAATTATGTTGACATCACTTTGTGATAGCCCGTCTTTGGTAGATATATGCTGAAATGAGATTTGATTTTGACCCAATGAATGCGTCAGAACCCCTAAGCATAGGAGTGAGAAGAAATAAATTGATTTTATTTTGTTAGATACTTGACCCATTTAATACAATGCATTAATAATTATGATAAGCTTATAGGGTGAGATATAAATGGAATCCACTGTTCACTTTTGGAAAATTTATTCTAACCTGAGATACTTCAAAAGAAACTTATCATTTATCCAAATTTCCGTTTGGCGGTTTACTCTCTTTCTTCTGAAATGAGTATGATAAAAATCTCGTCCATTTTTTGATAACAATGTAAGATAAAACTAAGATTTGAAATGGAGTAAATGGTTTTGATAGTAAAACATATGATTAATCATATCTGGTTTATTTCTGTTAGCCCTTGTTTTTAGGGGTATTTTGGAATATTTCTGTTTTAACTATCTTTTGATCATAGTGCTTCTGATTGTATTCAGCTATTTCTTGTCTGTCCTATATAAATGCCTTTCTATAACATAAATTTAACTTTTGGAAAGCCTGTCATTACACACTTCATTGGCAGTATTACCTCTGTTAATTGCATTTTTTATTTACTCTTTGTACTAGGTTTTTTTGAGTTAAGATATTGCTGATTAACCATATACGGCACAATGTTACTTGGTCATTAATCATTTGATCTAAAGATCAACTCATCTGTGATTATCTCGTTGAAATAAAAAAGGAACATTTGTTTAACTAAACTTTAACAACGAGAATATATGAAAAACAAGCAATTATTAATTAAAAAATCTAGGCGGAAGCTCATGATACTCATCTTGGGTCTCTGCTTTGGTATTGCTAGTGCGCAGGAGCTATCCGTTTCGGGTACGGTCTCCGCCGATGGTGCTCCATTGCCGGGAGTAAGTGTGTTAGTAAAAGGAACGCAAACCGGTACCGTTACAGATTTTGACGGTCTGTATAGTATTATTGCCAAGTCTACTGATGTATTAACCTTCAGTTATATTGGTTTTGCAACCAAAGAAATAGCCGTAAGCGGTAAAACAAATTTGAACGTTAGTTTAGAGGAAGACGCTTCGGAATTAGATGAGGTTATCGTTGTCGGTTATGGTACACAGCGAAAAAAGGAACTTACCGGTGCGGTGGTGCAGGTAAAGTCAGAAGAATTGACCAAGACTACAACATCGGATATCGGTACCGCTTTACAAGGCCAGATTGCAGGTGTGAACATTACGGCCAGTTCTGGACAACCCGGAGAGGAAGCCAATATTCTTATTCGTGGTTTTAGCTCGCTATTAGATGGGCAGAATGGCCCGCTCTATGTGGTTGATGGTATTCCTTATAATAGTGATCCACAATTAAGTATTAGTGAAATAGAATCTATAGATGTCTTAAAGGATGCCGCATCTGCTTCTATTTATGGTACGCGTGGCGCGGGTGGAGTTATCTTAATTACTACCAAGCAGGGTAAAGTTGGTAAAATGGATATTCGGGTGAATTCTGAATATGGAGTCCAGGACATTACTTCGGGCACACCACTTATGACCCCTTATCAACTCACCTATATGGAAATGCTACGCGGCGCTCAATCCAGCGGCAAGGTTCAGGGGGGTGTAAATGCAGAGATTCATAGAAATAGATCATGGTTTACAAACGATACTCAGTTAGAAGATTTGATTCTTAACGATTTAGCTCCTATTCAAAATCATTCGGTAAACGTTTCTGGGGGTAAAGATGGATTAACGTATAACTTCAATGCTAGTTTCTATGACCAATCTGGTATTATGATCAATTCGGATTATAGTCGCTTTAATATTAGGTCAAACACCCAATTTACTAAGGGGAAATGGAAAATAGCAACCGGACTGACCTTTAAGAGAGATGAGAAGACACTACCTAATTATGGCGTTTTCAATAAAATTTTGGAGTACAAACCGTATCAACCGGATATAGAACTTGGACAAACAGAATTGACCGATGTTACTGAGGATGATGTGGATGAGACTGGAGGAATCGGTCCGATTAGAAATCTAGGAGGGGTAGCCAGAAATTTAAATACCAAAGAGGTAAGAGATGGTACCAGTAACGGTGCCAATATTCAAATTGATTTTGACGCCACTCCATCTATAAAATTAACAGCTAGGGGAGGAGCTAATTTTTCACATGAAAAAGGGGTTAGAATTATACCAAGGTTAGACGTTTATAATACGGCCGGTGATTTGATTCCGCCAAATCCATGGGATATTTCATTAATACAGACCGCTGTCACGGATAATAATAAGCTAACGTTTGAAGGTATGATGAATTACCATAAGAAGTTTGGTAAACATGATGTAAACGTTTTGTTGGTAAACTCTATGGAACGTACGGAAAATGAATACTTCAGGGCAGAAAAAAGAGATAATGCCGATGCTGCAGTAACTGTTTTTGATGGCTATACTACGGGAGATTTGATTACTTCCGGTGGAAGGGACTATACAAGAACTCTTATTGGGTATTTGGGTAGGATACAGTATAACTATGATGGTAAGTATATTTTTAGCGGAAGTATTAGAAGGGACGGTTCCTCCCAGTTCAGTCCGCAGAACCGGTGGGGCTGGTTTCCTAGTGCCTCCTTTGGTTGGAATGTGTCTGATGAACCATTTTGGGAACCAATTAAAGAAACCGTCAACTCCTTTAAAATAAGGGTCGGATACGGTACCACAGGTAATGATAGGTTTGCATCGTACAGCAACCAAGCCGTTGTAGATCTTGGGCAGGATTACCTTTTTGGAAGTGCCGATGTTGATCCAAGTCTGAATTCTACAACAGAAACACCGGCTTTGGGAACAACGCAAGAGAGGTATGCCAATGAAAATGTAAAATGGGAAACTTCCAAAGAACGAAACCTTGGGGTTGATTTAGCCTTCTTTAACGGTAAGCTTACTTTTTCCAATGATGTATATGTAAGTGAAAAGAAAGATTTGTTGTTTGGAGTAGTCAACCCACCATCAACAGGAGTTTTTGGAGGTAATAGAAGTAGTATTCTAAATATTGGTGATATGAGAAATACAGGTCATGAAATGGCTCTGAAATTCAATCACTATGGTAAGAAAGGATTCAAATGGAATGTTGGTGTTACCTATGCCAAAAACGTAAATATGGTAACCAAAACAAGTCCTAACAACCCTGTTATATTCTTGGATAATAGTTATATCTCACAGAGAGGACCTAGGGAACTGGTAAGTGTTATCCGCGAAGGCTATGAGGCGGCGGCTTTTTTTTTACGTGAAACGGACGGAATTATTAAAACGGAGGAGGAACTGGAAGCATATAGAGAAATTGATCCAGCGGCCTCATTGGGCCAGTTAAGGTATGTGGATCAACCAACCGTAGATACAGATGGTGATGGTATTCCAGATGCTGGTGACGGCAAAATAGACCAAGATGATAAGGTATACAAGGGTAGTGGCTCAGAAGATTTTAACATGGGCTTCAATTTTGGAGCGAACTACAAAGGTGTAGATTTTTCGATGAACTGGTATGGTTCTCAAGGTGCGGAAGTTATGAACGGTAGTAAAGCCTATGCCTACCAATCGGGAACACATGCGGATATTTATTACTCATGGACCGTGGTTAACCCATTATCGGATATTCCATATTATGATGGTTCGCCAAATACGGATTCATATAGAGATGCTTCGGATTACTTCTTAGAAGATGGTTCTTTCATTAGACTTAGAAATATTAGTCTAGGATATTCATTGCCGTCAAAACTTACGGATAAGATGAAAATAGCCAAGCTTAGAATTTATGTCCAAGCTCAGAATTTACTTACTATCACCGACTATTCAGGTTTTGACCCAGAGGTGGGGAACAATGGTTTCAGTAGCAGAGGTATTGACCAAGGTACATACCCGGTAACCTCACAATATAAAGTGGGTCTACAATTACAATTCTAACACAACTAAAGATGAAAAAAATATATAAAATAAAAGAGAGAACAATGCTTAGTCTCTACAGGAGAGCTATGGCGGTGTGCCTACTAGTGCTGGTTTCTCAGGCATGTAGCGAGGATTTTTTGGACCAGACAAATCCTAATTCCCTGACTACAAAAAGTTTTTGGAAAAACAATACTCAACTTAATCAGGGGTTAAATTCAGTTTATAGTGCATTGAAGGATAATGACATTTTAGGTATTCAAAATGAATCTATCCGAACAGATTTAGCCGTTCCCAGCGGTTATAGACAAGCAACAAGACCGGATGAAATGTATTTTCAGGATTTTACGTCAAATACAAAGTATGTAGAGAACAAATGGAACGCGCTGTACTTAGGTGTGTTTAGGGCCAATCAAGTTATTGAGAACTATGAGCGATTAGCAGAGAGCTATACTACTGAGGCGGCTGAAGAAGAAGGGCTAAGGATATACGCGCAAGCACGTGCGTTAAGAGGGTATTTTTATTATGTACTTAATACAAGTTTCAATAACGGGAATGTACCCTTGGTAAGTACGGTTCCTAAGAATTTTGAAGATTTTCAAAAAGCATTGTCTTCTTCAGAAGCGGTACAGGCTTTTTACCGTGATGATTTGCAATATGGAATGGACAATTTACCCAAAACCTACTCGGAATGGGAGTCATTGGGGAGTAATAATCTAGGTCGTATTACTGCCGGGGCATGTGAAGCTCTTATGGGCAAAAGTTATTTGACGGAAAATGATTTTCAAAATGCTGAGGTCTACTTTAAAAGTGTAATTGAGAATTATAATTATGCATTGGTAGAGGATATTGCTACAACCGTAACGGGCATAGCAGAATTCAATTCAGAGTCTATTTTTGAGATTAATTATACAACCAATGTAAACCTTGAAACGACGGGAGAGGAATCATTATCCCAGAATATCACTTACATAGTTTTTAACGCTAACATTCAGCCCAGTTCATGGTTGGTAATGAAGTATAGATCGGAAAAACCGGATCCAGCGGATCCAGCTAATATTAATGTTGGAGCAGATGTGTACAATGATAACGGGGAAGTAATTGGTACGGAGGATCGTATGCGGTTGTACAGTAAAAGAATGGGCGATTGTATGGGGCAAGTAGATGACCCGGATTCCCCCATGTATGGTGTGATAAATGGAGAGTACGGTAATGCATCAGGGGTTGCTCCTTTTGCCAGGAACCGTGTTAATATGTTTAAAAAGTTCTTGCACTGGAATACCATTGGCGGTGGTGCAGGAGAAGATAGGTCAACCTTAATGAACAATCGTTCCGGGATTAATATTCCGGTGATACGTTTGGCAGATGTGTATTTAATGTATGCAGAATGTATGTTAGAGGCCGGTAATCTATCCGAGGCCCTAAAGTATATCAATAGAATTAGAAAGCGTTCACACTTGGTTTTATTGGGCAAGTCTTCGGAGACAGGTGCAGAGTTCAATAATTTGGAGACGACTTATATGGATGATATAGATTTTGATTCTTCAAACGGCCAACAGCCTGTTACCGTTCAAAACTTAATGGAACATTTACGTTTTACGGAAAGACCTTTAGAATTAGCCCTGGAAGGAGACCGTGCTACGGATTTAAGACGTTGGGGTAAATTTAAGGAGCAATTGGAAAATCTAGCTTCAATAAAATATGATTACTGGCATTACGAGAAAAACTTGAACGGGAAACATGGTACAAGATTCAAGTGTTTCTTGACGCTTTCGGGAGAAGCGCCCGCAACGTTTGAGGGTAAAAAGGTATTTAACCAACCACCGGAAGTGCAGGATGCAACGGTAGGAGCTCAGAAATTTAATGAAAGCTTACATGCCTATTTACCTATGCCACAAAGTGAAATTGATTCTAACCTTAATTGGGACGAATTTGTTCAATAAATCAAATCTAAACCAAAGAAAATGAGAGATATAAAATATAGTATTAGGTTTCTTTTTTTGCTGCTGATTGTTGTTGGCTGTGAAGATGATGACGAGTACATAGCACCGAATACCTTTGTAGATGCAGCTTTTACCACTACATGGGGTACAGCGACAGTAAGAGATATAGATATCAACAATTATGGGTCGTTTATGGACCTATCCAATGGAACCACAAAACACGAATGGACCATACCGGAAGGAACCTTTTTTCTGGAAGGGCCTCTACCCACCAGAGCAGATAGCTTTGAGTCTAATATTATTGAGGGTACGGGAAAGGTTTCGGATGAAAGAACGGTACATGTGTTGTTTACAAAAGGAGATTCCCTAACTCCTATAAAACTCCATAATGAATATGAGGAATATACGGAGTTTGCTTTGCCCACGGGTTGGGATGCGGAAACCAACTCGGTAATTATAGATACCTTAAAGACCGTGCAAAAAGGTTCGGCCTGGGTTTTGGATTACACCATTTTTATTGATGTTTATGATACTATCGTGGCAGATATGGAAATCAGGGACTTGGAAGGGAATACTATCGATTTTAAAAATCAAGCTGAAATAGATATTAAGTTTGGTGAGCAACTTATTTTTGAAGATTTAAGTCGCCAAAACAATACTTCTAGACCAACATCTACAATTTGGACTATTCATACCATAGAGGAGAATGAAGAAGACAAGGTGAATATTATAAATGTAAACGAAGAAAAAACTATTGATACGCTAACCTTTAACAAGCGTATTGGTAAGTTCAAAGGCCGCTTGGTTTCAAGAAGAGATAGGACCGAAACCGTTCAGGCAGACGACGAAACTTATGAGATACCCGTAGTTTTCAATGTGACCGCATTGGACGAAGCTCTAGAACAGTCTGGAGATGTAATTGAATTGGCGGATAATACTATTGAAGTGCCTTTAAGTTCTAAATTGGTACCTCTTACAGAAGATGTTTCCACCAACTTTGTAGTTGAAGTAAATGGTACGGCTAGGTCTGTTACTTCTGTAGTACAGAGTCCTGAAGATGCCTCTGTACTTGTACTTAGCTTAGACACTCAATTAGAGGGTACTGATGCAGCTAATACGGTTACGGTTTCCTATGACGGTGGTAGTGCTACATTGCAATCTGTAGATGAACGTGTGCTGGAAGCTTTTAGTAGTGCTCCCGTTGAGGTGTATGTTCCCGTTCCTGTGAATAGGGTAGGAATGATTCAAAAAACTACTGAGGACGATGTAATTTTGGTGGCTTTTGACCAACCGCTAGACCCAACTTCGGTTACTGCCTCTGCAGACGCTGCTATGGGCTTTTCGGTCATGGTGAACGGTGTTCCTTTAACAGTCGCCTCGGTTGAAGTGGATCCTGCAGATTCTACTCGTTTAAGAATGATACTGAACGAAGAGTTATATAGAGATGATGAGATTACCGTTTCCTATGCTGGTCCAGGCGATATTCGTTCTATTGGGGCTGGGGAATTAGTAGATTTTGGTCCTGATATGGTCATGGCGAATGAAGACAATATTTTAGGTGACGTAGGTAATTATGAAAATCCGATTGATACGGATTGGTTAAATACGGGTTCTAATGGTGCGGGAGCAGCTGATATAATTGTGGCACCAACACCTGATGTCATCTCTATGGTGGAGCCCACAGGAAACGTCATGCATTTGTCCGCTCCGGATGGGAACAAACCTAATACGGTTACCAGTGCAACCTTTCCGTTTGAAGCTGGTGTAGCATACAGGGTGAAATTCAAAAGGTATTTGGGCAGTACCACCACAACTACATTTGCCAAGCATTATTTTGGGAATCAGCAAATTGATGATTCTTGGAACGGTGCGGAAGACGTATTGGGAACTTGGCAGTTGGTTGAGTTCACTTTTACTGCAGATGCCACCTCAAACGGAACGGTAAGGATTCAACCCGTACCAGCAGGAATAAGTGATGTTTATTATGACGATTATATAATTCAAGTAGATGATAATCGGCCATAAATAATTTTGAGTAGAGTTAGTAGTGTGTTAATTGTTTAGGTAAAACCGCTCTCTATGGAAACATAGGAGCGGTTTTTATTTATCTATTATTCAAAGAAAAATGGATAGGCAACTGTTGCTATTAAAACGTTCTTGGCAAAATCCATTCATGACAGTGTAATAATTTACCGTATTTTTTGAAAGAATGAATCAGGGGTAAAATCAACCCTTAAAAGATTGGGGGAAACCAAATAAGCTCTTACCTCTTAACAATTTAAAACAGGCAGACCACTTATTTACTCTTGGGTTGCAAATTATTTCAATAGGACTAATTTTTATAATTACAAACCTTAGTTTTACTTTGGTTCAATAATAACACCTCTTTCTCCTTCACTGTCTGCGGTATACCTAAGAACCTTTGGGAATTCAGTGCCTCTAGCATTGGTGATTTCTGTTTTCCACACCTTTCTCAACTCTTCTAATTTACTTTGGTTTGATGCATCCGAAGCTAAGTTGGTAGTTTCTTTTGGGTCTTTCTTTAGATTGAACAATTCTTCGTAAACAGCGGGTTCACCTTGCAAAGGGCCATCAGCAAAAGAACGGTACAACGCTATATCTGGATCATGGACTTTATAGAGCATGGCGCTCGTGTTGATGCCCATTTTTTTTGCTGTTTCAATCTTTTTTAATGCGGATAGATTTTCGTTTTTATAGTAACGAATGTATTTCCATTCATGGTCTTGAACCGATTCGCATCTTGGGTTTCCAAATTGAGTGGACCATAAATTTTCAGTGTAAAGGTAAGGGCGAACGGCATCTTCTTCTCCGGCTAATAATTGTGTCAAATTTTTGCCTTGGTAGCTATCCGGAATGGATATACCCGCCATGGTCATCATAGTGGGAGCAATATCTATGCTTTGTACCAAGGCATCCGAAGTTTTACCCCGCTTTGATTTTTTTGTGTTAGGGTCAAATATAATCATAGGGACGTGAGTGGTTTCCTCATAACACAAAGCTTTTCCGCCAAGTCCGAATTGTCCCATAAAAAGTCCGTGGTCCGAGGTGAAAACAATAACGGTATTTTTATCTATTTTTTGGTCCTTCAAGGTTTGTCTTAGTTGACCAATAAGTCGATCTATGCCTGTCATAGCCTCTAGTTGTCTTGTGTAGCGTTCTTTAAAACCTTCAGGTGTATCTACATAGTCATAGCCTGTCTGACGGTCTTCTGCATGATGGATTTCCTTAGGAAGTTTCGGGGTTTTAATATCTTTTCGAGCTACATAATTTTCTGGTAAAGGCAAGTTTTGGTCGCGATATAAGGTTTTGTATATCTCATCGTCACTCGCTCTCATTTCCATAGAGCCTGTTCCGTTCCCATGGGGAAGGTTAAAGCAAACGGAAAGCATAAAGGGCTTATTGGTTGGTCGGTTATCAATGAATTTTATTGCTCCACCTAGCTTCTGTTCGTTCGATAGAAAATCTTGAATACCTTCACCAACTACTTCTACTTGAGTATCGTTTATAGCGTCTTTAAAAATCTTGTGGCGGTCTTTAGGATAGAAACCTAAATGACCATGACCGGCATACCAGTAATCAAAGCTTTTTTCCATTACTCCGCTGTCGTATCCACCTTCGCCTACAGGTACATGGTTTTTACCTACCCATCCCGTGTAATAGCCATTTTCTCTCATGACCATAGGGTAGGTGTTAGTCCAGCCTTCTTCTGACATGCTCGTACCCGAATTGAAATTTATACCGTGTTTCCTTTCAAACTGACTCGTAAGGATACTGGCTCTACTGGGCGTGCAAATGGCACTGGTAATATGGGCATTAGTAAAAAGTACACCGTCATTCGCCAATTTATCTAGGTTCGGAGTCTGAACAATTGTGTTTCCTGTGCAGCCCATAAGACCATATTGCTGGTCATCCGTCAATATGAATATAAAGTTCGGATTATCCTGGGCGTAGCCTGTAGTTATTGAGGTTACGTAAATAAAAAGCAGTGTGAAAATTGATTTTATAGCTGTCCGGTTCATATTATAATTGCATTTTTATTAGTATTATTTATTTACCCGTAGTACCCTGGGCTTTTTTGCGCATGCCCTGCAATGCTTTTTCTTCTTTGATTACATTTTCTTGGTGGGGGTCGAACCAGCCCGGAACTAGGTTTTTAGCATCCCAGGCGGTATAAGCTTTTTCTAATTCTGCAATTACTTCAGGATGTTTATCTGCTATATCCGTTCGTTCCCAAGGGTCGTTTTTCAGATTAAAAAGTAGGGTTTTAGCTTTGTATGCGCTTTTGTAGAGTTTGTAATCTCCCATTCGGACGGCATATTCAAAACCTCCCACCGATCGCCAGAACAACTTTTCATGTGGAGTGTCCGTTTTTCCTTCTAAAATGTAGGGTAGAAGGGTAGTACCGTCTAATTGGTTTTCCTTTTTTACGTTTCCTCCAGCTGCTTCTAGAAAGGTAGGGAAGAGGTCTAATGAACTAATGGGTTTCTCATAACGCTGACCGCCCTTCAATTTATTGGGCCATGTCATAAAGAAGGGAACTTTTATTCCCCCTTCGAACAACATGCCCTTATGACCACGAAAAGGTCTGTTGTCCGCATGCTGCGTGCGTCCGCCATTATCACTTAGAAATACTAGAATTGTATTTTCTTTCATACCATTGACAATTAGTGTTGAGTCTATTCTGCCTACGTTTGCATCTAAGGCATTTACCATAGCGGCATAAATACTTCGTCCACCATATTCAATATGCTTTGTGTTCTCTAAATATTGTTTTGTAGCATGGTCAGGTGCGTGTGGGGCATTATAGGCCAAATACATAAAGAAGGGTTTATCATCTTTTTTGTTGATAAAGTCTATGGCTTCATCCGTAAAGTCATCCGTAAGGTACCGTAGTTCATTTTCAGGAACCGGTATGCCATTTCTTACAACAGTTTTTATTGGCCCACTAGGTTTGCCCCAATAGTTCATTCCGCCACCGGCAAAACCGAACCAATGGTCAAAACCTTGATGCGGGGGGTGCAGGTTGGCATGGTCGCCCAGATGCCATTTACCAATGGCGCTGGTACGATAGCCCTGTTCCTTTAAGGCTTCGGGAATCATTTTTTCAGAAAGAGGAGTGCCTACCGTATCATCGTTTTCGGCTTCGTAAGGCATGTTACAATCGTGTCCGAAACGGGCTTGGTAACGACCTGTTAAAAGTCCGGCACGGGAAGGGCTGCAATAGGGATGAGAAACGTATCCGTTCTCAAAGATTACACCCTCAGAGGCAATCCGGTCTAGGTTGGGAGTAGGAATATCCGTTGCACCATTAAAGCCAACGTCTGCCCAGCCCTGATCATCCGTTAAGACTACTATAATGTTCGGTTTTTGTTGTTGAGCTCTGCTCGGCAGGGTTGTCATAAAACCTATAGCAAATATGAATAAGAGTTTGATGTTCTTCATTTATGGTGTTCTTTTTTATTTTAAAGTGATTTTATAGACTAAAGCGGCTTCAGCTTCAGCGGGCATTTTTTTTGGAGCGATAACTGTAAGTCCTTCTGCGGTTTTTTTCCATTTTATTTTTTGTTTACTTCCTAAGACCGAGACGGATTTAATTTCCATGTTTTCTGCTTTGTTGGCAAAAGCGGTCAATACGGATTCTTTGTTCTCGGCTGGCCATCCCAATTGAATGGCGTAGACTGTTTTACTATTGGTGGTATACCGTATATCTTTTGCGTTCAGGTCGTATAAACCAGCTTTTATAGCTCCGTAGTCGTTCCACTCGTCTTCTGGGTTTCGTTTCATTTGGGTGGGTCCCTGGCCATATTCCACAAAAGGACGTGTGTTGTAAATAGCCTCTCCATATAGTTTGAGCCAAGCGCCAATACCTTTCATGGCTTCGGCTTGTTCTTGGGGAATAACGCCTTCGGCCATTGGAGCCGCAGCTAAAATCATTACCCCGTTTTTACTGACAACCTCGGCCAATATGCGTATGGCTTTTTTGGGGTCCAAAGCAGTGCGTTTGTTTTTGTTATATCCCCACGAACTACCTAATTGAAAGTCGGTTACCCAAACTTCTGGAGCAATGTCTTCTACAGTGGCTCTTTCTAGATTGACCACGGCTAAATCCGTTGGGAAAAACGACCCTTTGGTGTTTACCACTACCTCTTTGTTCAGTTCGGCCGCTTCATTGAAGTAATTGGCCAAAAATTGCTTGCGATAGTCTTCCTTTACATAACCCTGCGCAAAATCCATCCAAATATAATCCGGAGAATAGGCATTGATTACTTCATTAAGTTTTCCCAACCAGATATCACATTCTTCTTGGTACGTGGTATTTCCATATAGAATACGGTATTTTTCATCTTGCGGAACTTCGGGGTTTTCATAAGTAACCGAGTGCGAACTTACCGGACGAAGGAAACTATTCTCCTTTTTAGGATAAAAAAGCATATGAAATCCGTGGTGAAAAGTGGTCATAAACTTTAAGTCACGTTTTTTTACTTCTTCGCTAATTTGTTGTACCACGTCAATACCAGGACCTTTATCAAATGAGTTCCAAGGATTCACATCACTTTTCCAGAGTGAAAATCCATCGTGGTGTTCGGCAATGGTTCCTATGAATTTTGCCCCCATGTTTTCAAACATATCCACCCATCGTTTTGCCGAGAATTTTTCAGCTTTCCATTGTGGTATAAAGTCGTGATAATCTACATCTCTCCCATAAGTTTTTGTATGGTAATCGTAAACATCCTTTCCCCAGGTTTTTTGGCGGTCATGTTCGTACATGAAACGCCCGTACCACTCATTTCCATTGGCAGGAACGTTGTATACGCCCCAATGAAAATAGACACCCAACTTTGCATCTGCAAACCATTCAGGTGTAGCTTTATGTTGTTTAAGGCTATTCCATTCCGGTTTAAATTTTTCTTGGGCAGAAACGGCATAGGTGAAGATTAATAGGAATACTGTAGAGAGATTTTTCATTTAATATGGGAAGGGTTAATGAAATTTATTGAGGGTATTGTTCAATTTCTTGTATCTTAATATTTCTGTAGATAATCTCGGCACCTTCAGCTTGTAGGGCTATATTCCCTTTTTCCAAAGGATTGCCCTCGGAATCTAAAAAGTCTTTCAGCTCGTTAACAAGATGGCCGTTTTCAAAGAATTTGGCGCTTTCGGAACCTCTAACCTCCACACGTACCTTGTTCCAACCCTCTACTTCATGGTTGGCATATTTATCGCCTTCTATGTATGTCTTCTTACCGTTGGATTGTAGAAATATTTCAGAACCGTCTTTTTGGAACCAAGTTACTTGTGGTCCTTTTATGACCCGGAGGTCACCCGTATCGCCTTCTTGAATTTGGCATTCTAAACAGGTAGGCCAGATTACCTTTTCTCCTTGTACATGAAAAACGATACCGGCATCTCTTTTGGCTTCGAGACGGGGAGCAAATTTGCGCTCCCCCCACTTATATTCGAGTTCCAAGTTAAAATGACTGTACTCCTTGGTTGTGGTAATCATACCAAAGGGAGCTTTTTCTCCCTTCCAATCATAGAGTACCTCTATTTTATTCTTTTTTATTTCGAATAATTTTTGATTGGAGGGTAACTCATTTGGAGTGATGGTGTAACTGGAACCGAGTTCGTTCTTTGGAAATGGGTTGGTCCATTTTACCCCAGGTTCTTGAGCTGAAAGAGATAACAGGGCACTAGAAAAAAGTGTCCACGTTAAAATAGAAGCGATTTTAATTTTCATTTGGTAAGGTCTAGTAACACGGTGGCAAATTCTAAAAATAATGTCTGTTGATGGGCGACGAACATTTTTTATTCTACCACATATGTTTATTCTTAACCAATTTCGGCATAATTATGCCGCTGTGTAGACCAAATGGAAAAAGTCTCTAAAAATAAAACCGTTTTAATCGTAAATACGAATAACTTCGCCGTTGCCTTTTCCGTTTACGCTCCTTATGTAAGCGTTAACTACTTTGTTCATTGGAATAGGGTTGTGACCCGGAAAGAAATCCTTATATTTCTCATAAGCGTCCTCTACCATACCCAATGACACCGCATTTACTCTAATTCCGCTTTCTATTTCTAAGGCAACTGCCTGAATAAAACTATGAATACCACCGTTTACCATTGCCGCACTGGTGGTCATAGCTACGGGGTCATCCGCAAGAATACCTGTGGAGAGTGTTATAGAGCCTTTTTGGGTAAGGTAGTTCTGACCAATTCGTACCAAGTTGACCTGCCCCATTAATTTACTGTTCAAACCAACATGAAAATCGTCTTCCGTAAGGTCATTGAAATTGGCCCATTTTGCTTCGCCGGCAATACAGACTATGGCATCTAATTTTCCAGTTTGCTCTAACATTTTGGTTATAGAGGCAGTATCCTCAATATCTACAAGGACATCGCCTTTTGTTCTACCTGCAATTATAACCTGGTTATGTTGGGCAAAATGAGCGGTTACTTTTTTACCTATGGTTCCGTGTCCGCCAATAATTAAGATTTTCATGTGCAATGTTTTTAGGTCAAACGTTTTCTATTATTCTGTTTTGGTCCTTTCTTTCGGGTTTTATAAATAGTAAGCGTAGCTATAATACTCCACAACATATTAGATACAAATGGGGGTATGGCACTGTAGTAATAACAGTTCGTCGCAATTAATAATCCACCAAGCAGGTTAAGGTACTTGCTGTAGCCTATAAATTTTTGGTTCTCCATCATGGTGATGGCATAGGCCAGGATAATGAGCCCCGAGCCCATCCATCCAAAAATATCAATAAGGAGTTTCATTTCAAATTGTAATATCTATATATGTCGATTTGTATTAATAAATTTTTATAATAAGAATTTTGCAAATTCCGTAATTATAGCTTCGTTTCTTTTAAAATAAGACCATTTTCCATGACGGGTCATAATCAATAGACCACATTTTTCCATGTTGGTCAAATAATTGGAAATGGTTGATTGAGATAGTTTAGATTTCTCGAATATATAGGTAGCACAGACCCCATCATTAAAATGGTCTATGCTTACATGTGGCGGAAAGTTATTTTCAGGTTCCCTGAGCCACTCCATTATTTGCATTCGGGTTTTATTTGATAAACATTTACTTATTTCAACCGCTTCTTTTAAATTCATATATGCAAATATCGGTAAATATCGATATGATGGGTAAAAAAACATGATTTATTTTACAAAATGTTTTACAGGCCCATGTCCCCGACCTAAACGTATATTTTTTCCTTGTGTTATGGCTTTGTTTAAATATGAACAACCTTCTTTTACAGCTTCTTCTAAATTCTTGCCTAAGCTTATTTGTGCGGCAATAGCCGAAGACAAAGTACAACCGGTACCATGGGTATTTTTTGTCTGAATATAGGTATTGTGAATAGAAATGGTTTTCTGAGTGTCATATAGAAATAAAGTGTCCGTCATTTGATCAAATGTTTCCAAATGGCCACCTTTCAGTAATACGGAAGTTTTATAAGTATTTCCAATTTCTATGCAAATTTGAGCCAGATTGCCTGAATTTATCTTTTTGCCGGTTAAAAGTTCAGCTTCTGGAATATTTGGAGTAATAAGAAGGGCGTCGCCCATAAAAGATTTTAGACTTTCCAGCGCGTTTTCGGCTAGCAGTCTATCACCTGAAGTTGCTACCATCACTGGGTCTATAATAATATTGTTTATACGGTATTTGCGCAACATGTTCTGAACAGTTTCAATAACATTTGACGAATGGAGCATTCCAACTTTAACTGCTCCAAATTGAATATCGTCAAGAACTGCTTTTAGTTGATTCTCAATATGGGCTACGGGAATAGGGTGAATGTCAAAAACACCCATTGTATTTTGAGCGGTAGTTGCTGTTATAACAGAAGCAGCATAGGCACCATTAGCACTAATACTCTTAATGTCTGCTTGAATACCTGCTCCACCTCCAGAATCACTACCGGCAATAGTTAGGACACAAGGATATGCTGAATTCATAATTACAGTAAAACAAAGGGTGAGAATAAGAAAACCAAATGTATCAAAATAAATTGGAAAGAAGTAGAATTGAAGTTTGTATGTCCATGTATTTATTCTTACAAATATATGATGGTTGCATTCTATCCTCTCCCTGAACTATACACTGGATCACGCACTTTCTGGATATAATATTTTTATTGTTTTTTTGAGTTGAAAACCAAAAAATACAAGAGTTAACTATAACGTTATAGTTGATAGTGCGTTTCGTCGATAAAACGTTGTGTCTTGAACCTGTTGATATAAAGGGCTTTTTCGATGAAATGCATTTTAATTGGTTGTGTCATATACAAAATATGGACTTTCCCATACAATCTCTCATAATAGACAACAATAAATAGCACAAGCTATGGTTTGCAAATATATTTGAGAATATTAACTTTATATATGTAGTCTTTCACCTACTTATATTGCTAACATCCAATAACAACCGACAAGTCCCCCCCCTGTATGAAAAAAAATGAAATGAACTTAACGAATTACTATTCTGTTTTTTATTTGAAGTTTCTGTTTAAAATGCACTTTTTTCAATTTAAAATTAATTATGGATTGATATTGGTTCTACTTATGGCAACCATATCTTTTAACGGTATAAATGCTCAGGATTGTCCATCCTTACCTTTTACCAATGATTCTGAGATATTAATTGAAGGGTATCACAGTACAATGGTCCGTACGGAAACGGGTTATGTAATATGGGGGGATAACGCACTAGCCAGTGGAGCTACGACCGGAACCCCCCAGGCTATTACACCTGCCAATGGATACAATTATAGTGGTACAACCCTACTTGGTACCATTGGTGATGATGCGCAAGGAGGGGCCAACCCTCAAAACTTTATCTTAACAACTGCCGGTATATATGTATGGGGGCAGGAGAATGCTGTTGTTGACGGTTCGCTAACTACAAGTGAAGCATTTCAATTGTTAACCGTATCAGCTCCAACAGGAAATCCGCTTACCGGTATGCCAATTGGTATAGACCCAACGGATATAAAATATATGTCAGCCTCTAAAGGTGTAATTGTATTACTAACCAATATTGGTGATGTATATGTTATGGCCGATGATGATTTTGAATTATTTGGTGATGGGTCTACCGCTTTGGATGTGAATTGGCACAAAGCCAATATTTCCAATGTATCAAATATTAAAGTAACGGAAAAAGCCATATTCGCTATGAATACTTCAGGGGAGTATTTTACATGGGGAAATTTGACTGCTTTAGGTGATGGCTCAGCATTTGCTTCCAGAAATAATCCAACACAGATGACAGCACCCTTTGTGGGGCAAGCAGTTTCATTAGCGGTTACAGCTAGTGGTGATGGAGGAGATATGATGTCTTATTATGCTCTTAATCCTAATGATAATAAAATATACACTTTTGGTGAAAACAAAAATGGACAACTAGGAATAGGTAATACTACAGATCAATTGTCATGGGTAATTGTTCAAAATGAAACAAATACAGGAGACTTAGAAAATGTAAATTTTTTAAGTGCTGCGGACAATAGCCCAGGACACCCGGCAGCAGGGGCTATTACAAGTGATGGAACCCCTTATTTCTGGGGAGATAATAGTACCAGCATGCTTACGGGTACTGGGGCGCAGTATAATAGTCCAAGGGTTCCCGACGGTTTTGTTCAAGGAACGGAATTTGCAAGTTACATAGGAATTTCGGGGCATTACGTTTTAGTGAAGAAATTTGGGCAAGATGAACCTTGCTTTGGTGGTCATAAAGCCGAAGGTAATGTTGGTGATGGTGATGATACAGGGTCTAGCGTTTATAATTCTTTAGATTGTGGAGTCTTTCCTGTTTTAGATTATTGTTTTAGTTCAACTATTGATAGTGATTTGGTTACTACCAAAACCGTAGACAATAACACCCCAATAGCGGGCGAAATAATTAAATTCAATTTAAATGTTACCAATAACGGACCTGAAGATGTAACTAATGTAGAAGTTACCGATTTGCTACCAACAGGTTTGACTTTAGTAAGCTCAACCAATCCTACCGGAGGTACAATAAATACGTATAATAGTGGTACTGGTCTTTGGGAAATTGGTGACTTGGCCAACGGCAATTCGGCCAGCATAGAAATAAATGCTCAAGTAGATCCGGGAACAGAAGGAACTGCAATCACTAATACTATTAGTGGGGCTGCAAACGCCGATAACTTGGCGGATCCAATTACCAATTCTGATGATTTGTCGGAAACAATTACAGTACAATATGATACCGATAATGATGGTGTTGGAAACCTTGACGATTTAGATGATGACAATGACGGAATATTAGATACAGACGAATTAAACTGTTCTCCTGGCTTTGTAGATTTAGGTCAAAGTTTCGCTTCCACAAGTAATCCAGGTACAATAAATGATATTTATGCTTTCTCTGGTGTAGATGCTAATTTCAGTTATGAACTTCAAGGTTCAACCACATGGAGTTCTGGTGTGGCAAGTCAAAGTAACGGGTCCATTACTGGAGATTATATAAATGTACAACCTCAAAATACAAATTTCTCCAACGGGGATGTCGCTGTTTATACTATTGATTTTGTTAATGGCCCGGTTTACAATGTTCAATTTCAATGGGGAGGATTGGATAATGATGACAGGTCGGATTTTACTGCATCTAACTCGGGAATGAATACTTCCGTTTTTCTTTCTGATGATAATTTAGGGGCAAATGGAACCTTTACAGGTCAATCAGTAGTTAGTAGTGCACCGGGAAGCAATGCCCCTTCAAATAGTATTTTCGTTTCTATACCCGGACCTGTAACACAGATAAAAATAATAGCAGGGAAAAACAGTGCAGGAAACAGCGGAAATGTCACTATGCAGTTATTTCATTTCCAGTATTGCACATTGTTGGATGCCGATAATGATAATATTCCGGACCATTTGGATTTAGATTCGGATAATGATGGTATTCTAGATATTACCGAAGCTGGAGGTACTGATTCGGATGACGATGGTCAAGTAGACTATCCTACTCCCGGTGACCCGACTTCTATGACAGATGTGAATAATGACGGTTTTGCAGATGAAATTGCAACGACTCCGTTACCTGATGAAGATTCGGATAATGACGGTGTTAAGGATAGATTGGACTTGGATTCTGATAACGATGGAATTACGGATACTACAGAAGCTGGTGGCGAAGATGTGGATGGTGATGGTGCCATAGATAGTTTTGTTGATGCTGATGATAACGGTGTTGCCGATAGCGTAGATACTACGCCTTTACCAGATGAAGATTCGGATAATGATGGAATTTTAGACAGATTAGATTTAGATTCGGACAATGACGGCATTACAGATGTAACCGAAGCTGGTGGTATGGATGGTGACGGTGATGGTATCATTGATACCTTCGCAACAGATACTGATAGCGATGGTCTTGCCGATAGTGTAGATCCAGTTGGTCCATCTACCCCGGGTACTCCTATTCCAAATCCAGATACGGATAATGATGGTTTAGATGATAGATTGGATCTAGATTCAGAGAACGATGGTATTCCAGATGTAATTGAAGCAGGAGGAACAGATCCGGATAATGATGGAAGAATAGGTACGGGAGCTATCGCAGATGATGATGGTGACGGACTTTCGGATATTGTAGATCCAGATGACAATGCCACATCCGGAACACCGGGCGATGGTCCTGGAACAGGGCTGCCAATCGATAATTTTGATGGCGACGGCGTACCGAACCATATAGATATTGATTCTGATAATGACGGTATTACGGATACTACCGAAGCAGGGGGTACAGATGCCGATGGTAATGGTGCCATAGATAGTTTTGATGATACCGCTACAACCGATGGTTGGGATGATGCTACATCAGCTTCTCCACTTCCAATTACAAATACAGATGGTACTGGTGGCCCGAATTATTTGGATATAGATGCCGATGATGACGGCATTCCAGATAATGTTGAGGCACAAACTACAGCTGGTTATATTGCTCCCGATGAAACAGAAGCTACAAACGGATTAGATAATAACTACCCGACAGGATTAACTCCTGAAGATACAGACAATGATTTAATTCCAGATTATCTGGATGCAGATTCAGATAATGATGGTGTTGATGATGCGGAGGAAGCAGGACAAGGAACAATAACCGATCCTTTGGCCGATGGCGATAGTGATGGTTTAAACGATGCTTTTGACGATACTACTTCAGCCTATGATGTAAATAATGACTTGGATACTGGTGCGATTGCTACTGATAATGTAGATGATTTAGACCCAGCTGAAGTTGATTTCAGATCTATTTTGGATTCGGATAACGATGGTATAATGAATACAGTCGATATTGACGATGATAATGATGGAATTTTAGACACGGATGAAACAGGTGATACGGATGGAGACGGTATTCCAGATAGTATCGATTTAGATTCTGATAACGATGGTGTTCCGGATGTTACGGAGGCAGGAGGTACGGATACGGACGGAGACGGTCATATAGACTACCCAATTCCGGGAGACCCAACTTCTATGACGGATACTAATGATGACGGTCTTGCAGATGAAATTGCAACTACACCTTTACCGGACGAAGACTCTGATGGCGACGGTATTGAAGATAGATTAGATTTGGATTCTGATAATGACGGTATCCCAGATGTTACTGAAGCCGGAGGTCCTGACACGGACAGTGATGGTGTAATTGATACTTTCGCAACAGATACAGACCGTGATGGTTTAGCAGATAGTGTTGATCCAGTGGATGCTACTACACCAGGTACTCCTCTTGAAAATCCGAATACCGATGGTGACGAGTTTGATGATAGAATTGATACAGATTCTGATAATGATGGAATTCCAGATGTTACAGAAGCCGGTGGTTCAGATCTAGATAATGATGGTGTTATCGGAACAGGTACTATTGATGATGCAGATGGTGACGGACTTTCGGATATCGTAGATCCAGATGACAATACAACACCTACGCCTGCAGATGGCACGGGTACCGCGTTGCCAATCGATAATTTTGATGGTGATGCAAATCCTAACCACCTAGACATAGATTCAGATAATGATGGTATTCTAGATGTAGTTGAGAACGGTACTGGTGCTTTAGATAACAATAATGATGGTGCTATAGACAGTACCGACGATGTCTTTGCAGATGCAAATGATAATGGTCAAGCTGATGCGACCGAAGGTACGACCCCATTAAATACAGATACTACAGGTGGTGCAAACTATATTGATATTGATGCTGACGATGACGGTATCCCGGATAATGTAGAGGCACAACCTACAGCGGCCTATAACGCTCCTGATAACGCTTTTGACGCTGAAGGACTGGATACACAATATCCGAACGGCATTACACCGGAAGATACGGACGGCGACGGAATTCCGGATTATCTAGACCTTGATTCCGAGGATGATGGTATATCGGATATGTTGGAGGCGGGTCAAGGTGTTATCGCCGATCCGTTGGCGGATGCCGACGGAGACGGACTGAACGATGCCTTTGACGATACACCCGGTCATGATGTGAACAATGATTTGGATACGGGAGCGGAAGGAACGGATAACGAGGATGATACGGATATGTCCGAGGTCGATTTCAGGTCGGTTCTGGACCACGACCAGGACGGAATTCCGGATACTGCGGATTTGGATGACGATAACGACGGTATCTCGGATTTGGACGAGGCCAACGGAATAGACCCAAGTGCAGATGATGATAACGATGGTGTTCCAAACCATTCCGATGATGACCCGGCGGACCCAACTATTGGTGACGTGAACGGAACAACGGAGCCGGCATTCGATTTCGATGGAGACGGTATTCCCAACCACTTCGATATCGATTCGGACAATGATGGTATCGTAGATGTAGTGGAAGCCGGTAGCGCTGACCTTGATACGAACAACGATGGAGTAATCGACAATAACGATACCGGTTTCACGGATACGGACGATAACGGTCAGGCCGATAGCTCGGAAGGGACAACACCTCCAAATACGGACGGTACCGGCGGAGCGAACTTCTTGGATATCGATGCGGATGATGACGGTATCCCCGATAACGTGGAAGCACAACCTACAGCGGCCTATAACGCTCCTGATAACGTTTTTGACGCTGAAGGACTGGATACACAATATCCAAACGGAATTACACCGGAAGATACGGATGGCGATTTAATACCGGATTATTTGGATACCGATTCTGACGATGATGGTACTCCAGATGCGGTAGAAGCTGGTCAAGGAGCAATCACCGATCCTTTGGCCGATGCCGACGGAGACGGACTGAACGATGCCTTTGACGATACACCGGGCCATGATGTGAACAATGATTTGGATACGGGAGCGGACGGAACGGATAACGAGGATGATACGGATATGTCCGAAGTTGATTTCAGATCTATCCTAGATCGTGATCAAGATGGTATTATGGATACTGTCGATTTGGATGACGATAATGATGGGATTTCCGATTCGGACGAGGCCAACGGTGTAGACCCAAGTGCGGATGCTGATGGAGATGGTATCGTAAATTACTTGGATGACGATCCAGCGGACCCAACTATTGGTGACGTGAACGGAACAACGGAGCCGGCATTCGATTTTGACGGTGACGGTATTCCCAACCACTTCGATATCGATTCTGACAACGACGGTCTATATGACGTGTACGAAGCCGGTAACGATGCTTTGGATACGAACAACGATGGAGTAATCGACAATAACGATACCGGTTTCACGGATACGGACGATAATGGTCAGGCCGATAGCTCGGAAGGGACAACGCCACCAAATACAGATGGTTCAGGTGAAGCTAACTTCTTGGATATCGATGCGGATGATGACGGTATCCCCGATAACGTGGAAGCACAACCTACAGCAGCTTATGTTACTCCTGCAGATGCTTTCAATAGAAATGGTGTGGATACGAATTATCCAAACGGTCTAAGACCAGAGGATACGGACGGCGACGGAACTCCGGATTATCTAGACCTTGATTCCGAGGATGATGGTATATCGGATATGTTGGAGGCGGGTCAAGGTGTTATCGCCGATCCGTTGGCGGATGCCGACGGAGACGGACTGAACGATGCCTTTGACGATACACCCGGTCATGATGTGAACAATGATTTGGATACGGGAGCGGAAGGAACGGATAACGAGGATGATACGGATATGTCCGAGGTCGATTTCAGGTCGGTTCTGGACCACGACCAGGACGGAATTCCGGATACTGCGGATTTGGATGACGATAACGACGGTATCTCGGATTTGGACGAGGCCAACGGAATAGACCCAAGTGCAGATGATGATAACGATGGTGTTCCAAACCATTCCGATGATGACCCGGCGGACCCAACTATTGGTGACGTGAACGGAACAACGGAGCCGGCATTCGATTTCGATGGAGACGGTATTCCCAACCACTTCGATATCGATTCGGACAATGATGGTATCGTAGATGTAGTGGAAGCCGGTAGCGCTGACCTTGATACGAACAACGATGGAGTAATCGACAATAACGATACCGGTTTCACGGATACGGACGATAACGGTCAGGCCGATAGCTCGGAAGGGACAACACCTCCAAATACGGACGGTACCGGCGGAGCGAACTTCTTGGATATCGACGCGGATGATGACGGTATCCCCGATAACGTGGAAGCACAACCTACAGCGGCCTATAACGCTCCTGATAACGTTTTTGACGCTGAAGGACTGGATACACAATATCCAAACGGAATTACACCGGAAGATACGGATGGCGATTTAATACCGGATTATTTGGATACCGATTCTGACGATGATGGTACTCCAGATGCGGTAGAAGCTGGTCAAGGAGCAATCACCGATCCTTTGGCCGATGCCGATGGAGACGGACTGAACGATGCCTTTGACGATACACCGGGCCATGATGTGAACAATGATTTGGATACGGGAGCAGAAGGAACGGATAACGAGGATGATTTGGATACTGCCGAGGTCGATTTCAGATCTATCCTAGATCGTGATCAAGATGGTATTATGGATACTGTCGATTTGGATGACGATAACGATGGGATTTCCGATTCTGACGAGGCGAACGGTGTAAATCCAAGTGGCGATGCTGATGGAGATGGTATCGTAAATTACTTGGATGACGATCCAGCGGACCCAACTATTGGTGACGTGAACGGAACAACGGAGCCGGCCTTCGATTTTGACGGTGACGGTATTCCCAACCATTTCGATATCGATTCCGACAATGATGGTATCATAGATGTAGTGGAAGCCGGTAACGGTGACCTTGACACGAACAATGACGGTGTTATTGATAGTAACGATACCGGTTTCACGGATACGGACGATAACGGTCAGGTCGATAGCTCGGAAGGAACAACGCCTCCAAATACAGATGGTTCAGGTGAAGCTAACTTCTTGGATATCGATGCGGATGATGACGGTATCCCTGATAACGTGGAAGCACAGCCAACCTTATCGTATGTTGTACCTGCTAATGCTTATGATATAGTAGGCTTGGATACCAACTACCCAAGTGGTTTGGTGCCAGAAGATACGGACGGCGACGGAACTCCGGATTATCTAGACCTTGATTCCGAGGATGACGGTATATCGGATATGTTGGAGGCGGGTCAAGGTGTTATCGCCGATCCGTTGGCGGATTCTGACGGAGACGGACTGAACGATGCCTTTGACGATACACCCGGTCATGATGTGAACAATGATTTGGATACGGGAGCGGAAGGAACGGATAACGAGGATGATACGGATATGTCCGAGGTCGATTTCAGGTCGGTTCTGGACCACGACCAGGACGGAATTCCAGATACATTTGATCTAGATGACGATAACGACGGTATCTCGGATTTGGACGAGGTCAACGGAATAGACCCAAGTGCAGATGATGATAACGATGGTGTTCCAAACCATTCCGATGATGATCTTAACGATCCATTGGTTGGTGATGTAAACGGAACAACGGAGCCGGCCTTCGATTTCGATGGTGACGGAATTCCCAACCACTTCGATATCGATTCGGACAATGATGGTATCGTAGATGTAGTGGAAGCCGGTAGCGCTGACCTTGATACGAACAATGACGGTGTTATTGATAGTAACGATACCGGTTTCACGGATACGGACGATAACGGTCAGGCCGATAGCTCGGAAGGGACAACACCTCCAAATACGGACGGTACCGGCGGAGCGAACTTCTTGGATATCGATGCGGATGATGACGGTATCCCCGATAACGTGGAAGCACAACCTACGGATGATTATATAGTACCGGCAGATGCTCTTAATGCTTCTGGCTTGGATACAAATTATCCAAGTGGATTAGAACCAGAAGATACGGATATGGATGGTATTCCTGATTATATTGATACCGATTCAGATGCTGATGGAGTAGTAGATGCATTAGAGGCGGGTCAAGGAACATTGACAGACCCTATGGCTGATGCTGATGGTGACGGACTTAACGACGCTTACGATGATACTCCGGGTCTGGATGTCAACAATGACTTGGATACCGGAGCGGAAGGAACGGATAACGAAGATGATGCTGATTTAACTCAAGTTGATTTTAGGGATATTCTAGACTTTGATAGAGATGGTATTCCAGATACATTTGATCTGGATGATGATAACGATGGAATTTCCGATTTGGACGAGGCCAACGCTGTAGATCCAAGTGGAGATGATGACAATGACGGTGTTCCAAACCATTCCGATGATGACCCGGCGGACCCAACTATTGGTGACGTGAACGGAACAACGGAGCCGGCCTTCGATTTCGATGGAGACGGTATTCCCAACCACTTCGATTTCGATTCGGACAATGATGGTATCGTAGATGTAGTGGAAGCCGGTAGCGCTGACCTTGATACGAACAACGATGGAGTAATCGACAATAACGATACCGGTTTCACGGATACGGACGATAACGGTCAGGCCGATAGCTCGGAAGGGACAACACCTCCAAATACAGATGGTTCTGGAGAAGCTAACTTCTTGGATATCGATGCGGATGATGACGGTATCCCCGATAACGTGGAAGCACAGCCAACCTTATCGTATGTTGTACCTGCTAATGCTTATGATATAGTAGGCTTGGATACCAACTACCCAAGTGGTTTGGTGCCAGAAGATACGGACGGCGACGGAACTCCGGATTATCTAGACCTTGATTCCGAGGATGACGGTGTCTTAGATATAGAAGATGCGGGACAAGGAACTTTTACAGGTGTTGATTCTGATTCTGATGGGTTGGATGATGGCTTTGATGATACTCCAGGTTTGGATGTAAACAATGATTTGGATACTGGTGCTGATGGTACGGATAATGATGATGACGCTACAACTCCCGAAGTGAATTTCAGGGAAATAGGGGATAGCGATGGAGATGGAGTTCTTGACACCCAAGAAGAAGCCGACGGCACGGATAAGAACGACCCATGTGATTATGTAATAGAGAACGTTACTTTAGAATTCAGAGGTGACTACCTTATTGCAGATTGTGATGGCGATGGTGTAATAAATGGTCAGGAGCTAGAAGATGATACCAATCCAGAAGATCCTTGCGATTACAATAAAAATAGTATTACCTTACAACAAGAAGGGGATTATCTTATATCTGATTGTGATGGAGACGGTTTAACTACGGCTCAAGAAGAAGCGATCGGTACCGATCCGGATGTTGCGGATACGGATGGAGATACTATTGTAGATGGTCAGGAAATTGAAGATGGAACAGATCCACTTAACCCGTGCGACTCATTGAACGGAGTACCTACCTTAGAAGCAGGTTGTGATCCGGAATTAGTAGAAACAGGTGTTTCTGTTACCAATGAGATTATAACACCGGATAGTGATGGTACCAATGATTCTTTTATAATTGATAATATAGAATCCTATCCTAATAATACCGTACAGATATATAACCGCTGGGGTATTATTGTGTATGAAATGTCAGGTTATGACAACGGAGCTAATTCGTTTAGAGGTATTTCTAACGGAAGAATGACAATTCAAACGGATTCAGAATTACCTGTAGGAGTGTATTTCTACGTAATCAAATATGAAAACAACGGAGAGAACTTAAGTAAAGCAGGCTACCTATATATCAACAGATAAATTCCCCAAAAAAACAAATAACCATGAAAAAAGTAGTAACAACGATCCTCTTCTTATTTGCCGGTCTGGTCTCGGTGTTTAGTCAGCAGGATGCACAGTACACACAGTACATGTATAACACCATATCGGTAAACCCGGCCTATGCAGGTTCTAGAGGGGTGTTTAGTATTGCCGCACTGCACCGCTCGCAGTGGGTGGGCCTAGATGGGGCCCCAACGACCCAGACGTTGAATTTCCATACACCGGTTTCAGGTAAAGTGGGGTTGGGCCTATCTATCGTGAACGATGAAATCGGTAACGGAACGAACCAGGATACCTATGTAGATGCGGCATTTTCCTATACGGTGAATACGTCTCGTGAGGGCAAACTGTCATTTGGTCTGAAAGCTGGCGGTCACCTTCTGAACGTAGATTTTTCTAAGTTGAGGAACTATGGAGCGGAAAGTAACCTGCCCAATATAGACAATAAGTTCTCTCCCAACATTGGAGCCGGTGTATACTACCACACGGACCATTTTTATGCGGGGCTATCGGTACCCAACTTCCTTCAGACGGAGCATTTTGACGGTTCCAATACGGATGCCAGTTCATTTCTTGCGGAGGAGCGTATGAACTTCTATTTCATTACGGGTTATGTTTTTGATGTAAACCAAAGGTTGAAGTTCAAACCTGCGGCATTGGTCAAAGCGGTAAAAGGAGCACCATTACAAGTAGACCTGAGTGCTAACTTTTTAATGAACGATAAGTTTTCGTTAGGACTTGCCTATAGATGGGACGCTGCCCTGAGTGCGCTGTTCGGGTTTCAGCTAAACGACCAGTTAATGCTGGGTCTCGCCTATGATCGAGAGATTACCGATTTAGGTGCAACGAGGTTCAATCATGGCTCTTTTGAAGTCTTCCTTAGGTACGAATTCCTGAACCGTTACAAACGAGTGATTACCCCTAGATTCTTCTAATAGACAAGACATGAAAAAAGCAAGATATATATTCTGTGGCCTAGCGGTAATGACCATGGTCTCTCAGGCACAAGAGAAAAAGATAAAAAAAGCGGATACCAAGTTTACGAACTACGCCTACGCCTCGGCAATAAGTTCTTATGAGGATTTAGTGGAGGATGGGTATACGGAAGAGGAGATCTTCAAAAACCTGGGCAACGCGAACTATTTGAACGCGAACTATCAAGAAGCTTCCAATTGGTACGGTCAATTGTTCCAGTTAGGGATAACGGATATAGACCCAGAATATATGTACCGCTACGCCCAAACGCTAAAGTCCTTGGAAAAGTACGAGGCTTCCGATATTTGGATGAACAAGTTTAAGACGGCAAGATCTAATGATCAACGGGCACTGGCATTTGGTAACAACCTGGATTATTTGGACCAGATCGAGGAACGCTCGGGAAGATACGAGCTAAAAAATCTAGCACTGAATTCAAAAGTATCGGATTTTGCACCTTCTTTTTATGGAAAGGACCTGGTCTTTTCCACAGCAAGAGACAGCGGACGGATATCCAAAAACATCCATAGATGGAACAACGGAGCCTTTCTAAACCTTTACAAAGCTACGGGAGACGATCAAGGTAACTTTACGGCTTTGGAAAAGCTGGACCGAAAACTGAACAAGAAAACACATGAATCCTCTACGGCCTTTACCAAAGATGGGCAGACCATGTATTTTACCCGTAATAACTCGGACAATGGTAAATTCTCCAGGGATGAGGAAGGGATAAGTAGACTGAAGATATACAGGGCCAATCTTTTAGACGGGGAATGGGGCAATATCACAGAGTTACCTTTTAACGGAGACGGTTACTCCGTGGCGCACCCAACGCTCAATAAGGACGAAACAAAACTGTTCTTTGCATCGGATATGCCGGGAACAGCTGGGGAGTCCGATATATTTTCCGTGGAAATCAACAAAGACGGAACTTTTGGGGCACCACAAAATTTAGGGCCACAAATAAATACAGAGGCTAGGGAGACCTTTCCTTTTGTAACAGAATCCAATATTCTTTATTTTTCATCGGACGGACATCCGGGTTTGGGCGGTCTTGATGTATTCGCTACAGACCTAAAGAATGATAGTGGCAAGGTCATTAACGTAGGAAGGCCATTGAATGGTGAAGAAGATGATTTTTCGTACATAGTAAATGAAGAAACAAAAAAAGGATACTTCGCCTCCAATCGTGAAGGTGGATTAGGTAGTGACGACATTTATGGTTTCTTAGAGACGGAATCTTTGGATTTTACCTGCCACACCAATATTACGGGTACGGTTAAGGATAAAACAACAGGAGCATTGCTGGCCAACGCCTCCATAAAAGTGTATGATAGCAAAAAGAACCTAATGGCGAGTTCCGAAACGAATGCCAACGGCGAATTTGCCATGGAGGGCGACTGTACTGACGGGAACTATAGAATTGTGGCCACGAAGGCGGATTATGATGAGGGAGACAAGATGTTCGCTACGGTCAATGCGCAAGACGCTACGGGTATAGAGGTAGTATTGGCGCAAGCGGATAAATCGGCACCAGTTGGGACGGACCTTGCGAAGTATCTGAATATTGAACCGATCTATTTTGATTTTGACAAGCACTTTATCCGTGATGATGCACGCATCAGTATAAACAAAGTACTGGCGTATTTGAACGAATACCCGAACGTAAAGGTACAGGTACGATCGCATACGGACTCTCGTGCGAACGACAGTTACAATATGCAACTCTCTGCAAATAGGGCCAAGTCTACTGCAGAATACTTAGTAGGGCAGGGTATTGCTGAGAACCGTATCTCCTTTGAAGGTTTTGGCGAGACCCAGTTGACCAACGATTGTAGCAACGGGGTGCCCTGTACCAAGGAACAGCACCAGATGAATAGACGATCGGAGTTTATAGTAGTAGAATAGAAGAAAATAAATACTTGAAGGGAAGAAAGGGAAGGAGCATAGCTTTTTCCCTTTTTTTGTTTTGACCAATTTGGCGCAACTAAATTCTTTTTTTTAATCTTCATTGTATACATTTGTAAATGTAAACTTTAGGGGTGTTCCTATTTATTGGGACTGAGACATACCCTTTGAACCTGATGCGGTTAGTACCGACGAAGGGAAAAGTTGAAAAACATTTTGAAATAGATGTTTACAACACTTTTCAATAAAGTGTCCGAGGTTTTCTCACGGAGCACTTTCTTTTCAAAGACGTACGGGCCTCTATCGTTACAGCATAAAACTATTCTGTATGATAACGATTCACATGAACCAAAAACGGTTAGAGGTCAACCCGAAAACTACCATTTATCAATTTCTCAATCAAATTGATTCTTCACTAAATGGTGTTGCCGTTGCTATTAACGAACAAGTTGTATCCAAAAGTGATTGGCAGACCCAAGAACTGAAAGACCAAGATCAGATTTTGGTCATTCAAGCTGCGCAAGGTGGTTAATGGATAAACATACGTATCCAACTTCCATCAGTCTATCTACTAAAGAATTGAACACATAGTTAAACAAGCCAAGAGCAAATAGCTTAAAGCATATAGCCACTAAAAAAATGAAAAACAAAGACACTGCACCAAAAGAAGGTCAAATTACAAGACAGCCCTTTCCAAATTCAAAGAAAATTTATGTAAATGGAAAAATTCACCCAGAGCTTAAAGTGGCTATGCGTGAGATTGAGCTGAGCGATACCAAAGATTCTTTAACGGGAAAATTGACTCCGAACGAGCCTGTAACTGTATATGATACTTCGGGTCCGTATACAGATCCAGAGAAGGATATAAACGTGCATAAAGGAATTGAGCGGATTCGTGAAAAATGGGTTTTAGACCGAAATGATGTAGAGCAATTAGATAGCTTTTCTTCGGAATATTGCAACCAACGTTTAAACGATACCAGTTTAGACCATATGCGTTTTTCGCATCTGAGAATGCCTTTGCGCGCAAAAAAAGGAAAGAATGTTACTCAGTTACATTATGCAAAACAAGGCATTATTACCCCAGAAATGGAATACATTGCCATTCGTGAGAATCAGCGAATAGATGAAATGACAGAGATTGTAAAACAACACAAAGGAGAGCATTTTGGTGCTGCTATTCCGTCTAAAATAACGCCGGAATTTGTTCGTGAAGAAGTGGCTCGTGGGCGTGCAGTGATTCCCTCAAACATCAATCACCCTGAAGCGGAGCCTATGATATTAGGTCGTAATTTCTTGGTAAAGATTAACGCAAATATCGGTAACTCGGCCACAACCTCTTCTATTGAGGAAGAAGTAGAAAAGGCAGTTTGGGCTTGCCGTTGGGGAGCGGATAATATAATGGACCTTTCAACTGGTCAAAACATACACGAAACCCGCGAGTGGATAATTCGTAATTCACCGGTACCAGTGGGGACAGTGCCTATTTATCAAGCGTTGGAAAAGGTAAACGGGGTTGCTGAAGACCTAACTTGGGAGATTTTTAAAGATACCCTAATTGAACAGGCCGAACAGGGTGTGGATTATTTTACCATTCATGCAGGCGTATTGTTGCGTTATGTACCAATGACCGCAAAAAGGGTAACTGGTATCGTTTCCCGCGGCGGTTCTATTATGGCAAAATGGTGTTTGGCGCATCACAAAGAGAGCTTTTTGTATACCCATTTTGAAGATATTTGTGAGATTCTAAAACAATATGATGTAGCATTCTCATTGGGTGATGGGCTTAGACCTGGTTCTGTTGCCGATGCGAACGACGAAGCTCAGTTTGCTGAATTGGAAACTTTGGGTGAGTTAACACAGATTGCCAGAAAACACGAGGTACAATGTTTTATTGAAGGTCCTGGTCATGTGCCTATGCATATGATAAAGGAAAATATGGAGAAGCAAATTGAGGTTTGTGACGAAGCGCCGTTTTATACATTAGGTCCTTTAACTACGGATATTGCTCCCGGTTATGATCATATTACTTCCGGTATTGGAGCTGCCATGATTGGGTGGTTCGGTTGTGCTATGTTGTGTTATGTAACGCCTAAAGAACATTTAGGATTACCCAACAAGGATGATGTTCGCACAGGGGTTGTTACCTATAAACTGGCGGCCCATGCGGCAGATTTGGCAAAAGGGCATCCCGGTGCACAGCATCGTGACAATGCTTTGAGCAAAGCGCGATTCGAATTCCGCTGGGAGGATCAGTTCAACCTTGGTCTAGATCCGGAACTGGCACGAGAATATCATGATGAAACCTTACCTGCAGATGGTGCCAAGATTGCACATTTCTGCTCGATGTGCGGACCAAAATTCTGTTCCATGAAAATATCTCAAGAGGTACGTGATTTTGCGGCTGAAAATGACATTATTGATAATGAAGTCATTCAAAAGGGAATGGAAGAAAAATCGCAAGAATTTAAGGATAAAGGTTCAGAAGTATATTTGTAAATGGTTGTTCTGATTGCCCCTGAAACCGATGTGACCAATGAATTGGAGCTGCTAAATAAGTTGTTTCAAGAAGGATTGGAATATTATCACCTACGTAAACCTAATAAGGATTACGAGGGGCATTTAGCATATTTGAAAAGAATTGATAAAAAATATCATAACCGAATTATAACACACCTTCATCATGAGTTGATAAGTGAATTTGATTTAAAGGGAATCCATTTTCAAGAGCAGAAGAGGAGAACTATTTTTCAATCCGGAAGAGAAAAGAAGCAGAGCACCGACGAGACAATAAAAGCATATATTTCGTCATTGGGAGCGGAGAGGGCGAAGGTCAAAACTATAAGTTCTTCCTTTCATGAACCTGAACAGTTGCAGGACTGTACCTTTGCTTTTGATTACCATTTGTTGAGTCCCGTGTTTTCATCCATATCAAAAAAAGGATATGAAGGCAGGGGTTTTGATGTAAACCATATCGATAAAAAAATCATTGGTATGGGTGGGGTGACCCAAAACAATTTGCTTGAAATTCAAAAATTGGGATTTCAAGGTGTTGGGGTTTTAGGAGGAATTTGGAACAGTAAAACGCCTATTGAAGATTTTAAGGCGATGCAAGAATTTTATAGAAATACGTAATATGAACATACCAAAATTACATTATATATCTCAAGGAAAGACACCTGAAGAACATCTTGAAAACATTCAGAAGGCATGTACATCAGGAGCGGAATTAGTACAATTGCGCTTGAAGAACGTAAAGAAAAATGTGGTGTTGAAGACCGCGGAGAAAGCAAGGGAGATTACCGCTCATTATCAAACGAGATTGATAATTAACGACCATTATCAAATTGCCAAAGAGGTTAAAGCAGATGGAGTTCATTTGGGGAAAACTGATGCCGACCCAGCAGTAGCCAGAAAACTGCTAGGTGAATATTACATGATCGGTGGTACGGCAAATACACTAGATGATTGCTTGGCCTTAGTGAAGAAGGGAGTCGATTATATAGGTCTTGGGCCTTTTCGTTTTACGACAACAAAAGAAAATCTGAGTCCGATTATCCCACTTATGGGGTATCATAGTATCGTAGAAGAGTTGAAGTCCGATACGCCCATAATTGCCATCGGTGGCATCACTTTAGATGATGTTCCGGCAATATTAAAAACAAAGGTGCACGGTATTGCAGCATCAGGAGAAATTACACGTGACTTCAATAAAATAAATGCTTTTCACCAATTATTGAAAGCACCTAGTGCAAACGAGCAAGTTTGGAATAGCGAAACAAAATTTTAGTCATGAAAGATGTACTTCAAATAGCGGATAAGACTTTTAACTCCAGATTATTTACTGGTACGGGTAAGTTTTCAAGTTCCGAGAAGATGCGAGAGGCTATTTTAGCTTCTGAAAGCGAATTGGTTACCGTGGCATTAAAAAGGGTAGAAGTAGAGAACAAGGCTGATGATATGCTTACGAGTTTGAATGCGGAACATATCAACCTATTGCCAAATACTTCTGGAGTGAGGACAGCTAAAGAGGCCGTTTTTGCAGCACAATTGGCACGTGAGGCTTTAGAAACGAATTGGATGAAATTAGAGATTCATCCTGACCCCAGATATCTATTGCCAGACCCTGTTGAAACCCTAAAAGCTACCGAAGAATTGGTGAAACTAGGTTTTGTAGTGATGCCCTACATTCACGCCGATCCGGTATTATGCAAGCGATTGGAAGATGTGGGTGTGCAGTGCGTTATGCCTTTGGGAGCGCCTATTGGCAGTAATAAAGGTTTAAAAACCGATGATTTTCTCAAAATAATTATGGAACAGAGCAATGTACCTGTTATAGTTGATGCCGGTATTGGAGCGCCGTCGCATGCCGCTTATGCCATGGAATTGGGTGCAGATGCAGTTTTGGTGAACACAGCCATAGCAGTTTCCCAAAGTCCGGTTGAAATGGCAATAGCGTTTAAAATGGCCGTGGAAGCAGGTCGGATGGCCTACCGAGCTAAACTGGCACCAATGAAAGAAGTTGCCGAAGCGAGTAGCCCGTTGACCTCATTTTTAAATTAGAACCAAATTTTATGTCCTTCAGAGATACATTTGATACTTATGATTGGAATACGTTGGAACGGGAAATTTATACCGTAACCGAAGCAGATGTTGCTGCCGTTTTAAAAAAGGAAAGTATTTCTTTGGATGATTTTAAAACGCTGATTTCTCCGGCCGCTAAACCTTTTTTAGAGGAAATGGCGCAACGGAGCCATCAATTGACCAAAAAACGTTTTGGAAATACCATACAGATGTACCTGCCAATGTACCTCTCCAACGAATGCCAAAATATTTGTACCTACTGCGGATTCAGCATGACAAACAAAATCCCAAGAAAAACACTTACGGATGCTGAAATTTTAAAAGAAGTAGCCCATATCAAAGAATTGGGATACGACCATATTTTATTGGTAACCGGTGAAGCGAACAGAAAAGTGGGCGTCGCTTATATAAAACATGCCATCGAGTTGATAAAATCGCATTTCTCCAATATAAGTATGGAGGTGCAGCCCATGGACCAAGAAGAATATGAGGAGTTGATGGAGGCTGGGTTGTACGCCGTTTTGGTGTATCAAGAGACCTATCATGAAGCTACATATAAAGTGCATCATCCTAAAGGGAAGAAATCCAACTTCAATTACCGATTGGATACGCCAGATAGATTGGGAAAAGCAGGAATACATAAAATAGGAATAGGTGCTTTGTTCGGTTTGGAAGACTGGCGTGTGGATAGTTTTTATACGGCCATGCACTTAAAATATTTGCAAAAGACGTATTGGAAAACGAAGTATAGCATTTCATTTCCGAGATTGCGGCCACACCAAGGGGATGTGCAGCCGAAGGTTGAAATGACCGATGCCGATTTAGTTCAACTTATTTGTGCTTACAGGCTGTTGGATGAAGATGTAGAACTTTCAATGTCAACACGGGAAAGTGAAACGTTCCGAAACAACATCATTAAATTAGGTATAACTTCGATTAGTGCAGAGTCCAAAACCAACCCCGGTGGGTACACTGCCGAACCGGAATCTTTGGAGCAATTTGAAATTTCCGATGAGCGTTCCACTTCCGAGATCAGCGAAATGATTAAGAAACAAGGATATGAGCCTGTTTTTAAAGATTGGGAGATTTTTGCAGGGTAGTGTTGAAAATCTATTTTAGTATGCCGAAAATTTTAGTGAATCGTTTCGGTAAATTGTCTTTCACATGAATTTGCTCTGCCGTAAAAGGGTGGGTGAATTCTAGCGAATAAGCATGTAGATAGAGTCCTTTTCCTTTTAAAATAAAACCTTCTTTTCCATAGGTTTGGTCTCCAAGAATAGGATTGCCAATAGAAGCCAAATGTTTTCGCAACTGGTGGCGTCTTCCCGTTTTTGGGTCTATTTTTACTAAGTTCAATAATCCATATTTTTCTGAAGCAACAGAATGAATCACAGCATAAAGGCTCTCAGAATTTTTACCGTCAATTTCGGAGCTTATTTTTCCTGAAAGCTCCATTTCTCCTATGGTCACAGCATAATAGATCTTTTGAATCTTTTTATTTTCAAAAAGTAAATTGAGTTTGCGAATGCTACTAGCCGTTTTTCCAATTAACAAAAGCCCGGTGGTGGCATAATCCAATCTATGTACAGGCTGTGGCGTTGTGGCGTCCACCAGACAGCTAGGTTTTAAATTTTGAGGAAGCGCGTTTGCAATGGTTTTAAAACTGTTGCCACTTACCAGAATACCAGCAGGTTTATGAATTATTGCAAGATGTTCATCTTCAAAAATAACTTTGAGCTCAAAAATCAGTTTTTTTCGAGTTTTCGGTTCCAGTGGTTTCAAGAGAGAAATGGTTTCCCCGCCCTTTATAAAAGTCGCTGTATTGGCAATAGTATCGTTTACCGTAACCAAATTTTTATTTAGGACTTTTTTCCATGCGGATTTTGTGGGTACCGAAGCAAAAATACCCACACCGTACTCTTGTAGTCGTATAGGCGTGGTCAGTTGGGGTACGATATGGTAAGTTGTTGAAGCGATGATATCAGCATTAGATAAAGGTGCAAGATACCACAAAGAGTAAAGAAATATGGTTTTGGAAACCTATTGTAGGTAGTAGAATGTTTTAATCCGGTTTTGTAGGTGTTACTATATTCATTTTTAGCTTTTTAACTTTCGCTTAATTTATGAATTTTGGTAACTTTAAATCTTAAATTATTTGTAAGAATAATATTATAGAAAGATATAGGGGTAAATTCTTAAAGGTAGTCTGTAATTCTACCTTCAAATATTATAAAAATACATGCAAATCTCCAATAAAGTGTGTGACAGCAACGTTTCACTATAGGATAACAGAAAATTAAAAGGATTTTAGATAAATCAACTTTAAGGAAAAAGCAAAATTGTTATGGGCGAAAAGAATCTAATTGATAGTAATACAGATGATTTTGGACAGGTTGAGAAAGATAAAATTATAGAGCGCCAATTACGTTTTCAAGAGTTATTAATCAGTATTTCTACCACATACATTAATACGGATTTATCAAATATAGATGAGGTTCTAAACAAATCTTTAAAACAAATTGGTGAATTTGTAGAAGCGGACAGAAGCTATATTTTTTCTTATGACTTGGTCAATCGGACTACTTCTAATACCTATGAATGGTGTAATACGGGAATAGAGGCGGAGATTGATAATTTGCAAAATATTCCTATTGAGTTTCTTACCCAATGGCTGGACGCCCATAAAAAAGGTGAAGCCTTGTATATAGAAGATGTTAGCCAGTTACCTGATGGTGGAGAAAATAGTGTGCGTGGAATTTTAGAACCTCAAGGCATTAAAAGTCTAATTGCCATACCAAAGATTAAAAACAATGAATTAATCGGGTTTATTGGTTTTGATTCGGTTAGAAAAATTAACAAGTTTTCCGAAAATGAGAAGGAAATTCTTTTTGTGTTCGCAAATATGCTGGTAAATGTTATCCAAAGAAAAGAGCACGAAGAACTTATTAAAGAACAAGAACGGAAAAAGGAAGAATTGCTAAAAAGTTTATCACTTCAGAATGAGCAGTTAAATGAGTATGCTCATGCCGTTTCTCATGACTTAAAGGCCCCGTTAGTAAATATAAACACCTTAATTAGTTGGTTTATAGATGATAATAAAGAGGCGCTGAGCGAAGATTCATTTGAGCCATTGCATAAAGTTCTCTTTAATGTGGAGAAAATGGACCAAATTATTAAAGGTATTTTAGATTATTCAACAATTGATAAATTAGAGTCTGATGACAGGCAAATTGATATTAACGGATTGATAGGTGAGGTTCTAAAGACGATTACGGTACCGGATAATATAAAAATTTCTGTACAGGAAAATATGCCAAAACTGATTGGCAGTACTTGGAAGTTTGAGAAAGTCTTTCAAAACTTAATTACCAATAGCATAAAGTATAGCGATAAAGAGCAAGGAGTCATTGAAATTGGATTTACTGAAAACAATGAGTTTTACGAGTTTTTTGTAAAAGATAATGGAATTGGAATCAATCCTGATTATTTTGAACGAATATTCAAGGTTTTTACAAAATTAGAAAGTACCAGTTCCTCTTCGGGAATAGGTTTGTCCATTGTTAAAAAAATTGTGGAATACCACAGTGGAAAGATTTGGGTGGAAAGCCAAGAAGGCTCTGGAAGCACCTTTTATTTTACTATTTTAAAAAAGTAGCTAAGTATTTAATGATTACCAATTAGGGCCATAAATTAAACTAAGTTCTTTTTTTTTAATTTGTCAAGCTCTATTTGAAATTGGAATACCCCACGTTATCACTTATTAGCCATCAATTTGGTCGGTTTGTACAAAGTCGTTGATCGCTTGTAAATTGTACTCTTCTTCAGTGTTTAAATTGCATAAATGCATCATGTTGTAGTTTAGGACCCTGTTTTCTCCCTCAAGTTTTTCTATGATTTCTGCACTATGAAAAACACCAAATGTGGCATCTTCAAAAGATTTACTGTTATTCAGTAACAATAGTCTATAATTCTCTTTAGGGAAAGGGTTTAACTCGGTAATAAAAGGTTCTAGAACACTGTTATCTAGAATAAGGTTTGCATCTGGGTCACCTCCAAAGAATTCTTTAAGAGAAATTTGCTGGCTATCAATGTATTTGGAATAGTCCGTAACATATACTTTATTGTTCACCTTTGTTGGTTCATAGCCCAACATCAAAAATGAGTGTGGCTTGGCAGTGTCTCGGTGAGGTCTGCTAGAATGTTGGTGGTTGAACCTGCCGATACTTTGAAAATTAAGTTGCTTGTTTAAGTGCAGCTCACAGAGTTTAGAAAGTTCGTTTTTAATATCCACCATATTTTGCCTAAATGTTGTGGAATCTATTTTATTTCCAAAATTCCAAACGTAAAATCCGGGTTCATTGGCAGACTTTCTAAAAACATCATTGTATGCTGTCTGTAGGCTTTGTTTTGAAACTGTTGGGGCAATAGCGTTGCTCCCATTTTGCAATTCTTCATTTGTATCCATCAACATTCTTTTAAGTTTCCGATAATCGGGTTAGCTATAGGTAAAACAACTTACTTCTAAACCCATAATACAGCAGCTTTGTTAAATTTTTGGGGTACAAAAATAGGCAAACCATTCATTAAAAATGGGGACTGCAATCATAAGAAAAACTGAAAGTTTGGAGTTTTGCGAGGAAAAATTTTTTAGTTTTTTTCGCATTTAATTAAAAACATGGGCTGGTTTTCCTCTACTTCAACAATTTCATAGAGGCCATGATCACCAAATTCAGATGCAATTGATTCTTTGTCATAATAGAATATTTTCACCCCTTTGTGAAATTCGTATCGGTCTTTTTCAATTCGCTTTCCTTTACCAAAATTTTGGGCACCTTTTGTTATTGCGGTAAAAACCATTTGGCCGTTATCTGCCAGCTGGTTATAGCAGTCATGTATTAATTTTGTTCTTTCGTTTGTGTCAAGTAGGTGTATGAGTGCGTAACAGAAAATACCGTCATATTTTTTATTGTCAAATGGCATTTCTGTAACGGAACCGTGATAAAAGGTCATTTCGGTACCATAATGTTTTTGGGCTAAATCAATAGCGGTTTTAGAGATTTCAATTCCCGTAACCTCAATTCCATTTTCTCTGAAAACTTGCGCATTGCGCCCGTATCCAATACCAGGAATAAGTATATTTCTTAAATTTTTCTCAACAAAGAAATCTTTGGTCAATTCAGCGGATTTTGCAGGGTCAAGGCCCCACATTTCTTGTTTTTCGCTGAAATTTTCTTCCCAAAATTCTGCCATTTTTTATAGTTTTTATTTTATCGAACCTTCCAGTTTAATTGTAGTGCAGCTAAAACAGTTAATTGGTTTTATAAACTTAAAGATACACAGACTCTGTGAACAAGCATAAAAGTCAATATTAAATTTGGGCTATACTTTTACACAACCCGGCACGCCTATATCTGGCTGATTTACTTTGTTTTCAATTTAAGTTATAAGCTTCTAACTCAACTTCCATCCTAAAATCAGATGTTATCAATTATTTGGAAATCGGACTTTTTCGGTATAAAAAAAAGACCCAGAAATGAATTCCGGGCCTTTCTAAAGTCGGTCAGTTTTGGTAAGTAGCTAATTCAAACCATTAGTGACGAGACACAATCGTTTTGAGTTTATAGTTGTTCGGGATAAGCTCAGCAGTATTACTTTTCTAATAAAGTGCGGTTGAAATAAATTATTTCTGATATGATTTTTCCTTCTTCATCAAAATCATCGTTAATGTGCATGGCAAGCTCTATTTCTTTTTTATCCGACTTTCTAATCAGGTGAAAATTCCACCAGGATAGAACCGATCTGCCATTGTCCATTTCATATTCCAGATAATCAGGGTAACCGATCATATCTATACTTTTTATTTCAAAATTGTCTAAAAATTCTTGCCTGACTGCCTTTACGGCATCTCTAGTAATTGGAGCGTTCAAGTCATCGTTAATATTATAGAATCGGGCATCTTCACTATAATAGTCGATAGCCTTGTCCAAATCCCCATTTTCAAAGGCATACACAGCCTTTCGGACGGTATTGATATTATCATGGTGGTTGTAGATGGTACCATTGGTACGATCTGATAAACTTTTATACATTTCCTCAAAAATGCCTTCGTTCATATAGATGATTTCTGTTTTTATTTTTAGGTCTTTGGTAAGCAGGTACAGGCCGTGAACGGGGGAAGTGAATTTCACACCGGTTTTCTTATGAACTCCTTTTATCAGTTCCCAAGTTTGCACCCATATTTCACCGTTTTCATTGTCCTTTTTGTACTCAATGGCATCAGGGTAAGCACCAGGGAAATCACTTATAGAGAAGTAGTCAAGTTCATCGTACCAGCGGTAAGCACTTTTTAAATAGCGTGCCTTTTCTGTTCCTTTTATATTAGAATCTGTAGACACCCCATTATAAGATTTAAAATCATCGGTCAATAAACTGGCTAATTTAACAGTGTCTCCACTGGCAAAGGCCTCTGTAAAAGTTGCAAGGACATCAATAGATGGGTGTTCAGAATAAACGGTTCCATTTTTCTTTTGGGCCAGAGTGATGAGCGAAGTCATCATTACGAGAATTACAATTGTTTTTTTCATTTTGTAAAGGTTTGATTATTAAAGTGGTTTAATGTTTATTGGGTTTAATTTTAGTTGTCATTCAAGTATAGGTTGATTTAAGGTGTAGCCTAACTGCTGAAGAAACTCCAGCTCATTATAATAGATGTCTTCTTGTGCTATTTTACCCTGGTTATTAAATAGGATAGTAGCGTAGCCGTTTATTTTAATTTTTTTGCCCGTAGCAGGTATTTCACTAAATGTTCCGGTATTTGTGCCGGTGAATGTCCATTGGGTGAATAGTTGTCTATCCTTGATCGTAATGGTTTCAGTGATGATTTTGGCATCCGGAAAGCCTGTAAAATAGAGGGTCATAAAGGCCTGCTTTTCACTTTGGTTATTGGCTATTCGGATACCGTTGTGATTACAGGTATAATTATTTGCAATGGTGGATTTTAGAGTATCCATGTTTTTTTCGTTCCATGCTATTTCTATGAAGTTTTTGAAATTAGCAGTGAGTTGTTGCTCTTGTGCGGTAGGATCATGAGTGGTGCCATTGTCTTTGCAAGACAGCGGTATAATGATAAGAAATGAGAATAAAAGTCCTAAAGCTTTCATAGCTACCCTACATATGAAGGTTATTAATTTAGCAGGAGGAACTTTGCATATAATTTTGAATGAAGCTATTGATTTCTAATACGCAAGGTTTGTGAAAAAGGACGAAGTACTCTAATTACTGTCCGAATAGCCAAATAATTTTACCGAAGTAAATATTGTAGGATTGTTGTATATTTAAACATCCTCATTTTTTCCCCTGGTGAGAAACACAACCAACCATGGAAAAAAAAATATTCTACTCCGTTTTTTTCTTTTCTTTTTTTATCCTGAATTGTACGCCGCTCTTTGCTCAAATTACGGAGTTGTACGATGGCAAATCCTATAAAAAAATATTTGTAGAAACGGATAATTTCGGAGCTTCTTACTTAGATTTCCTAGAGAAATCTTATCCTTTGGCAAGACCGGATTCCGTTAAGTTCTCCATGCTTAATGATCTTGCTTATTATTGGCACACTAGAAACTTGACCAAAGCGATGGAGTTTACTAAAGTAGGCTTGGCATTGACCAAAACAAGTAATGACACGCTGTGGGAAGGCCGTTTTCAGATAACCGAAGCCGCAATTTTACTCCGAAAGGAAAAGCTTGACCAAGCCGAAAAAGTGCTGGAAAGTGCAAAGTGTAAGGTTATGGAAAAGGATTTAGCGCATTTAAATACCCAATTAGGGTATGTATACGAGCGTAGGGGGAAATTAGGCAAAGCCGCAGACTATGCCCTTGAAGCCTTACGAGTAGGTGAAAAATTGAACGATAATCGGGCAATTGCAATGGCATATAGCGATTTAAGTAATCTCTTTTGGAAACAGTCAAAGTTTGAAACGGGTCTAGAATACGGACTCAAATCATTGTTGCTATATGAAGAGCGCCGTATTAATGATTTAGATTATGATTTTACGCTTTTTGTCGTTGGAAATAACTACTTGTCATTGGGCAGGCATGAAGAGGCCTTAAACTACCTTCGGCATTCTATTGCTATTGGCGAGCGTTATGGTTTTTACAATAACCTGAGCGATGCCTATATGGTTATGTTGGATACATATGCTTATCTCAACGAATTTGAAAAAGCTGAAGAAGCTGGTTCCAATGCCTTGAAATATGCGGAGTTGCTAGATAATAATTTTCTAACGATGCGAAGTTGGCTCTCCATTGGTAAGGTGAAGAACCTGCAGGGGAAGTATACCTCTGCCATTGACTGTCTTGAAAAATCCATTACCATAGCTACAGATGATTTTGGCGATGCATTCTTTTTGAGTCAGGCGTATGAGGCTTTGGGCAAGGCGCATGCGGGAAACCATCAGTATAAAGAAGCTTATACCGCACTTGCTAAGTACGATACATATAAGGCTGCTGTTTTTACGGCCGAGGCAGACAATAGAACATCATTGTTAAGAACAGAATTTGACGTAGCCGGTAAAGAGGGAAAGATTCGCTCACAAGAAGCCCTCATTTCAAAACAGCGTACCACACAAAACCTGATTATTGTTATTGCCGGACTGTTACTTTTACTTCTGTTAATTTCCTACAAGGCAATTCAGAATAAATTAAAGGCAAACAAAATGCTCGAAAAGCAAAATAAGGAGAAGGAATTTTTGCTAAAGGAAATACATCATAGGGTTAAGAACAACTTGGAAATTGTATCTAGTTTACTATCGCTACAATCTGCACGAATAAAGGATGCCGGTATGCTTTCCACCATGAGGGAAAGCCAACATAGGGTTCAGAGTATGGGTATGATCCATCAAAAGCTGTATACCGGCAAGAATTTGGCAGCGGTTGAAATGAAGGGCTATTTTAAGCAGTTGGGCGAATATATTATTGATGCTTTTGGAGCCAATGAAAATGTGCGTTTAGAGGTTGAAATGGAAAATCTAGAGTTAGATGTTGATTTGGCTATTCCCATTGGACTTATTGTAAACGAACTGTTTACGAATTCACTAAAATATGCTTTTCCAAAAGGAAGAAAAGGGAAGATTAGAATAAGCCTGGTAGAAGAAAAAGGGAAACTAAAGTTAGAGGTTATGGATAACGGTATAGGGAAACAACTAGATACAAATACCCAAGGCACAGGATTTGGCACACAATTGGTAGAGTTGCTTACAAAACAATTGGATGGCAAAATGATACTTAAAATAAATCCGGGAACAGCAGTATCCATTCAATTTGAACCTGGCAAAGCGGCGTGAATATGAAGAACAAGACCCGAATACTTATAGTGGAAGATGACATGATTATAGCTGCCAATATCTCATTGCAATTAGAGAGTTTGGGATATGAAGTTACTGGCATCGTAACAAGGGGAGAGGAAGCTTTAATGCAAACCAAAGAGAATGCACCTGATATTTTATTGCTTGATATTAATTTAAAAGGACCTTTGAACGGTATTCAAACGGCAATGGAAATTCATAAGCATAGTGATATTCCCGTTATCTATCTTACGGCCAATACAGATGAAGCCACATTTTCTGCGGCCAAGGAAACCAAACCCAAGGCCTTTATAACAAAGCCCTTCAATAAATTAAATCTAGAGCGGACTATAGAATTGGTAGCTGACCAGCTAGTGAAGGAGAATGTCCAAACAGCATCGCTACCTGATCTAGAAGTTCTTGAGGATCGCGTATTTATTCGCTATAATGGTAAAATGGAAAAACTGCTGCTAGATGATATGCTTTATATTGAAGCGAACCGGAATTACTGCACTGTGGTGACCCAAACGAAACGTTTTGTATTGAGCCAAACCCTGAAAATAATGCAAGAACGACTGCCGAAAGCCAATTTTGTTCGCGTACACCGATCGTTTATAGTGAACATCTCTAAGCTTGATACAATTGCTGATGACCATTTAGTTATCAATAGAAAGGTTATTCCATTGAGTAAATCCCAGAAAGAACTACTATTTCAGAGGATACAGACCATTTAATGGGGTATTACTCCCCATACCATTCAAATATATTAGCTGCATTAAAGCTACATCTTACTCTTCTTCGCTTCCTTCTGCTGTTTCTTCCTCAGCATCGTTAGCCCTGTTTAAATCATTTTTTAAGATGTTGAGTTTCTTTAGCTTCGCTTTCCAGGTCTCTAAAGTTTCTTTATGCGCGTCTACGCGTTTAATTACATCACGAACTAAAGGGTTATCTTCGGAAGCGTTGGAGAAGAACTGAAGGTTTGTTTCTAATTGACGAATCTCACCTTTACTTTCCTCTATTTTCTTACGGATGAAACTACGCTCGTTTTGTATAGCTCGTTCGTTATCGGCATTTGCCAATTCCTGAATTTTATTTCCATATTTCAACAATTCCGACTCTTGACGGTCAATATCCAATTTCTTGAAAATTCCGTCTAGAATTTTATTGAACTTTTGGTCTATGTTCTTTTTCTTAAAAGGAACTCTACCATATGATTTCCACTCCGCAATAAACGCTTTTATAGCTTTAAGGTCTTCGTCTCGCTTGCCGGACAGTTTAAAAGCGGACACTTTTTCAAGACAGGCACTTTTCTTCTCAAAGTTTTCTTGCTCTTCTTTAAGCCCTTCATTTTTTAGGGCATGTAGACGGTCAAAATAATGGTTGCAAGCGGTTTTGAACTCCTTCCATATCTTATCTGAGTATTTTCTAGGTACGTGTCCAATTTGCTTCCATTCATTCTGAATGCGTTTCATTTCTGGGGTAACCCTGTCATACTCTTCGCTATCTTTTAGCGCAACGGCACGGTCAAGTAATGCTCTTTTTTTGTCTAGGTTTTCTTGTTGTTCCTTCTTTAGGTTCTTGTAATAGGCATTTTTGCTCCTATTGAAATTACGAACGGCCGTTTTGAAAGCATCCCAGGTTTTTTCATTTTGACTTCTAGGGACTTTACCAGCTTCGAAAAAAGCATTTCTACGTTCTTCCAGTTTTTTGATTTGTTGCTGTAGCGCTTTGTGGCTGGTAGCAACATTTTGGGACATAGCTTCAATAGTAGCTATTATTTCATTCTTTTTAACCAGATTCTGCTCGTATTGTGCATCAAGCTCTTTGTAATGGTCTTGCCTTCTCTGGTGCAAGACCTTTGTGGCATTACTAAAACGCTCCCATATTTCCTCACGATGTTCTTGACCTACAGGACCAATATCCTCTTTCCAGATTTTATGCAAGGTCTGTAAATCTCTAAAAGCAATGGTCAGGTCTGGCTCTTTGGCTAGGGTTTCCGCCTGTATCACTAATTTCTCCTTTTCTTCTAAATTATGTTTAAAATCAAGGTCCCGTAACTCTCGGTTCAGGTGTAGAAAATCATAAAAGATTTCAATGTGATGTTGATAGGTACGCCATACATTGTTGTACTCGGTCCTTGGTATGGGGCCAGCATTACGCCAGTTTTCCTGAAGTTCCTTGAACGCTTTGTAAGTGGTGTTCATGTCCTCATCAACATTGACAAGACCTTTTAGTTCTTCAATGATCTCAAGGCGTCTGTTAAGATTTTCTTTGAGGTTTTTTTCGAGGGATTTATAGTATTGATTGCGTTTCTCACGATAATCACCATAAACCTCGTTGAATTGTCTTTTAGTTACTGAATTGTATCTAAAGTCAATTTCATTACCTCCTCCATTTATAAAATCTTCCTTTTTCCCTTCAATGAATTCTTGAAATTTTAGGTCAAATTCAGATTTAATGCCATCTACATGTTTCTTTATGGCCTGCACTTTTTCATTACGAACCAATTTTTGAAGTTCACCTACCAAATTTTCCATAGACATGGAATGGTAATCCAAAAGTGGAATAGTATGGCGTTCTTTGTTGTCCGTATCTTCTGCATCTTCAGCATTGTTCTCGTCAATTTCGTCAAGAACATCTTCTTTTTCCTCCGTTTTCTCTTCTTTTTTAGGAGCAGCAGTAGCAGTTTCTTCTTTAATAGATTCGGACGGAGATTCTTTTTCGGAAGCTGAAGGTTGCTCAACTTCGGGAGTTACCGTTGTTTGTGCTTCGTTGTAAGAGCCTTCATCCTCGGGTGTTCCGGATAGTTCTTTTTCAGGAGTAGCCACCGTTTGAGAAGCCTCCGTACTAGTGGAATTCTCCGTATTTTCGATGATTTCTTCTTTGTTTTCTTCCCCTACGTTATGTTGTAGTTCCCGTTCCTTATCTTCCATCATTTCTAAGATATTGATTTTGCAAAATGCAAGGGTAAGATACTAACAACCACTCTAACAACAAAAGGTATAGGGGTATTTTAGCTTTTAGCAAAAATGTGGATTTCTCCGCAGACCTTGTAAAAGCCAATGAAATTGTAACTGTCTTTTAGTAAGTTGATTAGATGTGAAACGAAAGAAGGAAGACCGGATTAACTTTCTTGCCAAATCTGCCATGAACGGTCTGCTTGAAGTTCTAACATTCGTAAACCGTTACAGATTTGGGCTCCTTTGGACTCTCCTGCTCTTAAAAAGGCAGTTTTTTCAGGATTGTAGATAAGGTCGAATAGAAAATGTTGATCACTAAGAAAATCGTAGGGTAGGGAAGGACGCTCCTCAATATTTGGGTGAGTACCAAGAGGAGTACAGTTCACTAAAATTGTATGATCTTTTAATACGTCTTTAGTAACTTGATCATAGCTTATTTTATTATTACCAGGACTTCTCGAGACGAAAGTATAGGAAATACCAAGCTCACCTAAAACATATGCTACGGCTTTGGAAGCACCACCGGTACCCAATATTAATGCTTTGGTGTGGTGAGGTTTTAAAAAAGGCAACATGGCATTCTTAAATCCATAAGCATCCGTATTAAAGCCTTTTAAGCCGTTTTCCGTAAATTGGATGGTATTCACGGCTCCTATTTTTTCAGCTTCCTGATCGAGTTCGTCTAAAAATGGCATTACTTGTTGTTTGTAGGGTATGGTAACATTCATACCATAAATATCCTTGTTGTCTTTTAGCACGTCTGTAATTTCTTCAATAGCTTGAAAGTCGAAGTTCTCATAAGAATGGTCATCTAGACCCATATTAGAAAATTTCTCCGTGAAATACCCACGAGAGAATGAATATGAAATATCTTTTCCTATTAATCCGAATCTTACTTTTTTCATTTTTCTGTTTTGAGATAAATGCGAAGCCTTTTATACTGTAGCCTCTGTATCTTTTCTAACTTTGCCATACCAGTCCAATACTAACAAAATGGCAATTCCTACAGCAACAAAAAAGAGCGCCCACCAGGTTTCAGAACTCCCTAAGTCAGGAAAAAAACGCTCATAGTTACTAATAATTTGTTTTCCATTACTATCAAGAATCATTTCTCCGGAAGCATCCATTTTAAAAATAGTACGTTTCCATGGCCAAACTACACCTAAAGAACCGGTTATAAACCCAATAATAACGGCGGTGGTAATGTGTTTAAAGTGTTTTAAAACATAGGTCAATAAATGAGAAAGGCTTACTAAGCCTGTGGCTGAACCTGCTGTGAAAACTGCTAGAATAGTTAAAGTGTCCAGTCGTTCCGGGTTACTCGTAAAACTATAATCTCCTTTCAGAAGTTCAGCAAAAGTATCATAAAGTGCGTTTACGGAATCTACCAAGAGCAATACATAATTGCCTAGAAGTATAAGGATAAATGAGCCCGAAAGACCAGGTAAAGTCATACCGGATACGCTAATGATACCACAGGCAAAAATGAAAAATAGATTATCATTTTCTTTTGCCGGGTTTAGGAAACTTATGGAAATTCCTACAATAAGCCCAACTATACCAGCTATTATTGTTTTTCTGTTCCAGTGTTCAAAGTCTTTTGAAATATAATAAATGGAACCCAAAATCATCCCAAAAAAAGCAGACCATACAAAAAGCTCTTTTTGTGCCAAAAAATAATCAAGCAGTTTGGAAACGCTGAAATAGCTTACAAGCATTCCAAAAATAAGAAGCGATAAAAATGTACCGTTTATATATCTAAAAAAGCTTTTAAACCTTCCGTTTAATAGTAGTTTGAAGGCTTTTCCATTTACTTTTTGAAGGGAGTAAATAAACTCTTCATAGAACCCGCCTACAAAAGCGACTATACCACCTGAAACACCGGGGACTTTGTTTGCAGCACCCATGCACAGACCTTTTATGACCAAAAAGAATTTGTCAGTAAATGTTCTGGTGTTATACATGCACGGGGGACTTATTTTTTTGAAGCAGTTCTTTCAAGAATAAATATAACCAAGAAACCGGCCAGTGCGGCTATGATAGCTACCATAAGTTGATTATCTCCTTCAAAGTTAAACGGACTCACATTTTCGTCTATGGTGATAATTTTTTCTCCAATGGTCTTTGTTTCCAAAACTCTTTTCCAAGGCCATATTTTATTTAAAGAACCAACTATAAACCCGGTCAATAAGGCAAGGGTCAGGTTTTTTTGGTTATTGAACATCCACTTTAAAAGCTTAGCAAAACTTAAAAGGCCAAAAATAGCACCTACACCAACAACGCCTATAACCTTAAAATCAAGATTATGTACCGCATCTATTATAGTTTTATAAGATCCTAGCAAAACTAAAATAAACGCTCCCGAAATTCCAGGAAGAATCATAGCGCAGATGGCTAATGCTCCTGAAAGGAAGAGGTAGGGTAGGCTGTCCGCACTTTCCGAAGGTGGTAAAATAGTAATGTAATATGCTATTGCTGCACCTACAATTAAAGCGATTATAGTTTTTGCATTCCATTTTTGAACCTCTTTACCTACAAGCAGTATACTTGCTATAACTAGACCAAAAAAGAAGGACCATATTAGAATAGGTTTATTTTCTAACAACCAACTCACAAGTTTTGCTAAAGAGAGCACACTTATACCAATACCTAAAAATAGGGCCATGAGAAAATTACCGTTCAGTTTGGTCCATGCAGATTTTAGTCCGTTTTCTTTAAGTTCTTTAAAGAGGGAAAGGTCTACGTTGTTTATTGAGGTGATAAGCTCTTCGTAAATTCCAGAAATAAAAGCAATTGTTCCTCCTGAGACTCCCGGTACAACATCTGCAGCGCCCATAGCCATTCCTTTTAGGGTAATAAAGGTATAGTCTAAAAAGTTTCTTTTTTCCATGTGATTTGTTCGTTGAAAAGCAAAAATAGCTTTTAAAATTTGAACGTAGGAAAAAATGGAACAAGCCCTTATAATTTTATACTATAAAAATCATAAGGGCTTGTTAATTAGTTGTTTATTTTGAAGACTTTTCGGCTTTTTCTACAGCCTTCAATACCCAGTCAGATTTGGTGTATTGCGGGAATTCTTCAAAGAAAAGTGGTAGTTTTTGTAAATCAAGTTTTAAGGCATCCATTAAACTAATGCGCCCGTTGATAATATCATTGTTGGCTAAATGAAAACCGGCAATTTTGTATTTAAGTTCTGCGTTTTCAGGGTAGAACTCTTGGCCTTGCGCTAAAATTTGTAGAGCACTGGTAGCATCTTCATTGTTGAGAACAACATCTGCCCAATTAAGCCAAGTCTTTAATTCATAATTACCCAAGTCTACGGCTTGTTTAAAAGCAAAGTCGGCTTGATCATATTTTTTCAAGGCTGCATTTATGTATGCGCATTTTTTCCAGTAGAGTGGGTTTTCACCATCTATATTTAGAGCTTTGTTTACGTAGTAAAGTGCCTTAGTGTAATTTTCTCTACGGTAATAAAAATCGGTAATTGCTAACCAGCCTTTATCCAATAAAGGGTCTTCGTGAACCGTATGGTAGTAATAATACTTGGCCATATCGTCATTCTGTAGCTTTTCATGGCATTTACCAATTCGTAAATAAGCGTGAGAAGTAGGGTCTTCCATTTTTATGGTAGCCTCATAATTCTCAATGGCCTCATTGTATTTGCCCATTTTCTCAAGAACTTTACCTTTTTCAAAATAGGCCCCAATGAAGGTGTCGTCCGATATTATGGCAAAGTCATATGCGGCAAGTGCTTCCGTATACATTTTCTTGTACATGTACTGCTTACCCAGCTGGTGCCATGCCACTTCGCAATACGGATTTCGCTCTAGATAATCGTTAAGATATACAATTGCCCCTTCGTGATCTTCTAAGAATTCAAAGCAGTAAATGACATTGTATAATGAGGAATAGTCTTGTTCGTCAAAAGAAACACAACGCATAAAGCTTTCTTTGGCCAATTTAAAATCGTCCATAAAAAGATATTCCATTCCTAATAAAGAATGAATGTCAAAGCTGTTTTCTGCTAAATCCAAAGCTTGGTTTAACAGGGCTACGGCCGCCTCGTGGTTGTCTTTTTTTGAATAAATATTTGCCCGCTGAATAAAGATTTCCTCATTGGTGGCATCTAATATCTGAAGCTCATCTAGATGTTGCTCGGCAATATCCAACTGGTTTTCAAAAACCAGCACTTCAATATTCAACAACTTCAGTTCCGTGGAATCTGGATGTTGCTGTAGACCAATTTTAATTGCTTTTTTCGCTAGCGCTATTTTACCATTGTTCAAATAATGATGTATGATATCTTCAAAATCCTCGGCATCAAAGAAATAGATGTCGTCGGTTTTAAGCATCGATTCAAATTTGGCAATCGGCCTGTTTGGCCTTTCGTTGGATTCTAACGCCATAGGAACGTTTTGGTTAAACTATGTTATTAAAAGTAACCTTTTGAAGTACTCTTTTAAACTTGATTACACCTATATTATTAACAAATTAGTTAACAGGTTATTGCTTGTAACCTTCTAAAACTTCAAGTATTATGCCACAACCGCTTTCAATTTCATCTGTAGAAATGGTCAATGGCGGAGAAATCCGAACCGCAGTGGGCTCAAAAAGTAACCAAAATAGAATTAAACCTTTCTTAGCACAAGTAAGGATTAAATGATTGGCTATCTCGGCATTTTCTAGTATTAAAGCTAGCATAAGACCTTTTCCCCTAATTTCTTTAATTAGTCGGTGTTTGAGGAGATTTCTAACAAGGGTCTCCTTTTCTAGTGTTTCCTTAATGAGTTCTGTTTCGGTAATTTCCTTTAACGTGGCCAGACAGGCCGCCGCTATAACCGGATTTCCGCCAAAAGTGGTAATATGGCCCAGTTTAGGGCTATCCTGTAAGGTGGACATCAATTTGTTAGAAGCCGTAAATGCACCTACGGGTAGGCCGGAAGCCATTCCTTTTCCTGTTACTAAAATGTCAGGAACACAGTCATAATGCTCAAAAGCGAACAATCTTCCGGTTCGACCAAAACCAGGTTGAATCTCATCTAAAATTAACAAAGTGCCTGTTTCGTTACAGCGCTGACGTACTTTTATTAAATACCCGTTTGTAGGTTCAATAAAACCGGCACCGCCTTGTATGGTCTCGATAATTATACCTGCTGTCTTTTTGGTTATTTTATTTAAATCCTCTTCATTGTTGAATTCAATAAAACCTACATCTGGAATAAGTGGTCTAAAGGCACTTTTTCGTTCTTCAAAGCCCATAAGGCTCAAACTACCCATGGTGTTACCATGGTAGGCATGCCTCATTGCCAGCAATTGGCTTCTCCCCGTAGCTCTCCTTGCCAGTTTTATGGCACCTTCAACGGCTTCTGTTCCGCTGTTGACCATATATGTTGTTTCCAAAGAACTAGGTAAAACCGATGCAAGCAGTTTTGTATAGGCTACGGCAGGTTCCTGAACATACTCCCCGTACACCATAACATGCATGTAGGTTTCGGCCTGTTTTTGAACAGCGGCAATCACTTTGGGGTGACAATGCCCCAAACTACATGCGGAGACGCCAGCCACAAAGTCTAAATGTGCGTTACCTTGGGAGTCATATATATAACTGCCTTTGGCATGCGAAACTTCTAAAGCCAGTGGGTGTGGTGAAGTTTGCGCTTGATATTTTAGAAAATCTTGTTTCATTGAACAGGACTTGATGTCACTTTTTTAAGCTTAGGCCTAAGTATGGGCTTGGGGGCTTTGTTGTTGGTAGGGGGGATATTATTGACGGGATCATTTGAGTTTCCGGAGCGTTCTGCTTCCTCGGCATCAATATCAATAGGATTTTCTATACCTCTAATGATGGGTAAGACAATATTGTTATCGTCATCGTCAAAAATATCTTCTTTGGTAGCAATACGTTCATCGCCTCGCCATATAAATCCTTTTAATTTTCGGCTTTCAACAGGGAGTTCTGTTTCAGGAAAAATATCGCCATCGGGCTCAATAAAGAAAGTAAGGTCTTCAACATCGTTATTGGCCATTACTATATTTATCTTACTACAAATGGTCTTATCTATACCTATAAGCTCGTCATCATCATTATACATATAATAAATAACCTCGGTATTCTTAACCAGGTCTATGTATTTAAGCTCGTTATCTACAAATTTACCAAATAGGTCTTTGCCTTTGGCTTGGTTATAACCCGTCATACTTATACTATCTAACGAGATAATAAAAGCGTTTTCCAATACTTTGAGCGAATCTAATTTTTCTGTTTCCAAGTTGGATATCAAATGGATGCTGTCTCCGGTCATTTGATTGTCACCGTTCCATAAAACCGGATTGCGTATTAATTGGGTGATTCCGGTTTTTTCAGAAGAATGAATGGAATCGCATTTTCCGCTCAAATCGGTTTTATAGAATTTTGCATTTCTAAAGGCACGTAGCACCCTGTTTTCAGGTTTTCCGGTAATCATTAAGGTGTCACCGTGCATGTAAAGAGAATCCTGTTCTACCAGGCTAATGGAAACGGCTCGTTTTGTAGCAAATACAGAATCTTTTGCCTTAAATACTTCGGCATAATGCGCACGGATAATTCCGTTATTTACGGTATCTGTAACTGTAATATTATTAGTGGCAGAAGCAAATTCAGAGGCTTTGTTAAAGTACACACTATCACCTTCTATAATACGGTTGTTGTAGTCAATGCGCGTATTTTTTATACCGTATCCGCTTTCAACTTTAGTATCGTAGAAACCACGCTCGCAATAAATTTTGTATGTCTCACCAGTAATTGTAGAAGGGCCATACATGTACGCGTTCTTGGAGGAGGTATAGTAATCTAGTTGTTCGGAATCTAGTATGTACTGCGGATTGTCTATATGAACACTGTCTAGAAACTGATACTTGTCCAATTCCATAAAATATCGACCAATTTCGCTGGTAAGTGTATTGGTAGAGTCTATGATGGTACCTGAACTATTGTAATATGATTCTTGTTTTTCACGATCAAAATAGAGAGTGTCCGTTCTTAGCGTCATTTTACCACTCTGCTGATCGGTTTCTAAAAGTACGTCTTCAAAAGCCTTGGCCAGCCTTGTTTCCCCATCATAATTGATTTTACCACTGGTCATTTCTATAGAATCACCTTGCTGAAGGCGAACGTTTCCTAAAGCTCGTAGCCTATTTTCTTTTTGGTAGTAAATGGCAATATCGCACCAAAGGTCTGCGCCTTGATGTTCAAATTGAACCTGTCTATCGTCCTTACTAAAGATTGAAGCTCCGGGAAATTGTTCTTCATTTTTAGTAAAGTTGGCCCCGTAAACAATATTGATCTGTTTACTCTGTGTAGTATCATTTGGGGAAGTCTTTTCTTCTTGAGCATGGCCAATAAGAGTCATGCCAAGGAAAAACGAAAAAATACGGAGTAGATTCAATGCTATCTGAATTTTGACCAAAAATAGCTTTTTTTTAAAGGAAGCAATGTAGTTTAGGATAGATTTAGGACGATTACAAACCGCACTGAAATCTGTATTGTTCCTCACTATCCTAAACTACATATCGGAATTTACGTTCCGAAGTTCTTTTTAACCTTTGGTTATCTGTATATAGTCTGTGTACGGTCTGGCCCTACAGAAACTATTTTAATAGGCACTTCTAGTTCTTTTTCCAAGAAATCTATATAGTCCTGTAATGCTTGTGGCAACTGATCTGCGCTACTCATTTTAGTAAGGTCCTCTTTCCAGCCTTTCATTTCTGAGTAAATAGGGGTTACGTTTTCAGCTTCGATGTTAAAAGGAAGGTGTTCTATTTTATCGCCTTTATAATTGTAAGCCGTACAGATTTTTAAGGTTTCAAATCCACTTAGAACATCGGCTTTCATCATCATCAATTCGGTTACACCGTTAATGATAACCGCATATTTTAGAGCAACCAAATCTAACCAGCCACATCTTCTAGGACGTCCTGTAGTAGCACCGAACTCATTACCTACGCGAGCCATAGTTTCGCCATCTTCATCAAAAAGTTCTGTTGGAAAAGGACCGCTACCCACTCTTGTAGTATAGGCTTTAAAGATACCTTTTACCTCACCTATTTGATTTGGAGCAACCCCAAGACCGGTACAGGCACCTGCGGCGGTAGTATTACTGGAAGTTACAAAAGGATATGTTCCAAAATCAATATCTAATAATGAGCCCTGTGCGCCTTCGGCCAAAATTTTCTTGCCGCTTTTTTGAGCTTGGTACAAGTATTCCTCACTGTCAATAAACTTCAATTTTTTAAGTTCGGCTATGGACTCAAAGAAATCTTTTTCCAGTTCAGCTAAATCATACTGTATATCTACATTATGGTAGGCAATCATAGCCTCGTGCTTGTTTGCCAAGTTGCGATATTGTTCTTTCCAGTCAGACATCTCAAGATCACCGATACGCATACCGTTACGGCCTGTTTTGTCCATGTATGTTGGTCCTATTCCCTTTAGGGTAGAACCAATTTTAGCTTTCCCCTTAGATGCTTCGGAAGCAGCATCCAATAAACGGTGGGTTGGCAATATGAGGTGCGCTTTTCTTGAAATGAACAATTTTGAATTAATATCTAAATTGAACTTTTTTAATGCGTCTAACTCTTTTTTGAAAATTACAGGGTCTATAACTACCCCGTTACCTACAATATTTAAAGCGTTTTTGTGGAAAATGCCTGAAGGAATTGTGTGTAAAACGTGTTTAATACCATCAAACTCTAATGTGTGCCCTGCGTTTGGACCTCCCTGGAATCTTGCAATAATGTCGTAATCCGTCGTAAGTACGTCAACGATTTTTCCTTTTCCTTCGTCTCCCCACTGTAATCCTAACAATAAATCTACTGCCATCTAAAATTTTGGTTAGCTGTTCGTGTTTTCGTTTTTATTTCGAGTACCATAAAAATAAAGGGAGTGTGTATTGATTTTTATATCAAAAACTTCCTCAATGGTTTTCTTAATTGATTGAATACGAGGATCGCAAAATTCTACAACTTCACCGGTATCCGTTAGGATAACGTGATCATGTTGGCGATCAAAATAAGATTTCTCGTACTGTGCCTGGTTCTTGCCAAACTGATGCTTGCGAACCAATTTGCACTCTAGTAAAAGTTCAATAGTATTGTAGAGCGTAGCACGACTTACCCTGTAATTTTTATTCTTCATGTTTATGTATAGCGACTCTATGTCAAAATGCTCTTCGCTATCATAAATTTCTTGAAGTATGGCATAGCGTTCGGGTGTTTTTCTATGCCCATTTTCTTCTAAAAAAGTGGTGAAAACATTTTTTACTATTTCTTGATTTTTGTTGGCTGCCATAACTAGGGTTATATTCGTCAATCCGCAAAGGTACGGTTATATTTTAATTACAATTCTAAATTCTTGAGACTTTATCTATTCCGTTAATTTTCTTGAGATTTGCCATCAGCTTTTTTAGAATGCCATTATTTTTGACTACTACGGTAATGGTGCCTTTAAAAGTCCCGCCATCAGTACTGAAATTGAGGTTTCTGATGTTAACGTGCATATTATCGGATATAACTTCCGTAATCTCACTTACCAGACCTAAGTTGTCTATTCCGGTTAATCGAATCTCAGATAAGAATTCTTCCTGACTGGAATCGATCCATTTAGCACTAATAATACGGTAGGCATAGTTAGATTGTAATTGTATGGCATTAGGGCAGTTTTTCTTATGAACCTTAATACCTTCATTTACACTAACAAATCCAAATACTTCATCTCCGGGAATAGGGTTGCAACATTGAGAAAGTTTATACTCAAGTTTTTCCTCTTCTTTTCCAAATACAAGTACATCATATTTGGTGGTAATCTCTTCTTTCTGAACCTCAAGAGGGTTGGGGTTTCTTCGCATTTTGTTTTTGAAGAAACTGATGAATGCATTGGAATAAGATGAGGAAAATTCTTTTAGCATCTGGTTGTCAATAGATCCAATGCCTACTCTGTAAAAGAGGTCTAGACTGGTCTTTAGCTTAAAAAAGGTCACCATTTTATTAATGGAATCTTCATTAAGCGCAACTTTCTGAGATTTTAATTTTCTGCGTAAAATTTCTTTGCCTTCTTCCGCAACCGACTTTTTCTCTTCTCTTAGCGAAGATTTTATTTTTGCTCTGGCCCTTGCCGTTGTGGCGTAATCCAACCAATTTTGGTTAGGCCTTGCTTGATCAGAGGTAATTATCTCTACCTGATCACCGCTGTGTAGGGTGGTGTTGAGAGGAACGAGTTTTCCATTTACTTTGGAGCCTCGGGTACGCATACCTACTTCTGTATGAATGTTGAATGCAAAATCTAGAGGGGTGGCACCTTTGGGTAACGATTTTAACTCCCCTTTTGGGGTAAAGACAAAAATTTCTTTAGCATAAAGGTTCAGTTTAAATTCCTCAACAAAATCTACCGCGTTGGTATTGGCGTTTTCAAGTGCTTCTTGCAAACGGTTTAACCATACTTCTATACCTTGTTCTTTTTGGTCCCCATGTTTGTATTTAAAGTGGGCCGCATATCCTTTTTCCGCAATTTCGTGCATACGTTCACTGCGTATCTGAACCTCTACCCATCTGCCTTTTGGTCCCATGACAGTAATGTGCAAAGCTTCGTAACCCGTAGATTTTGGTGATGATATCCAATCTCTGAGCCGTACAGGGTTAGGGGTGAAATTATCCGTTACAATGGAGTAAATTTTCCATGCTAGGAATTTTTCGTTCTGCCGGTCGGATTTATAAATAATACGAATGGCAAATTTGTCATAGATCTCATCAAAAGTCACGTTTTGAGCCTTCATCTTTTTCCGGATGGAGAAAATTGACTTCATCCTGCCTTTGATGTAATAGTTTAAACCCTCTTCTTTTAGTGATTTGTCTATTACCCCCGAAAAGGCGTCAATATAGGCTTGCTGCTCCTCTTTGGACTCCTCAATCTTATCCTTAATACCATTGTATACATGAGGTTCCGTATATTTTAAACTAAGGTCTTCTAATTCGGTCTTTATATTGTAAAGTCCAATACGGTGGGCTAATGGAGCATAGATATATAGAGTTTCAGAAGCCATTTGTACCTGCTTGTGCTCTGGCATGGCATCCATAGTAAGCATGTTGTGAAAACGGTCTGCGATCTTAATTATAATAACCCTAACATCATCATGTAAGGTGAGTAGCATTTTACGGAAGTTTTCCGCTTGCTGTGAGGTGCTCATGTCCTTTTTAAGGTGCGCTATCTTCGTGAGACCATCAACAATACGGGCCACGGTTTCCCCAAACATACGCTCAATATCATCCAAGGTGTACTCCGTATCTTCTACGACATCGTGAAGAAGGGCAGAGGCAATGGATGTAGCATCAAGGCCAATTTCCGAAGCTACAATTTTAGCTACCGCTATGGGGTGAAAAATGTAGGCTTCACCAGATTTTCTACGTTGGTTTTTATGGGCGTCTACCGCAATCTCAAATGCAGAGCGTATCAGCGTTTTGTCATCATCGGATAGATGTTGATAGCTAATGCGTAGCAATTCTTTATATTGCTTGGCAATCTCTTTGTTTTCTTTCTCTATAGCTTCCTGCGTCATATTCAAATAAAAATAGCACAATCTTAGCAGTCGTACAACAAAAATTATTCCTCTTTTAAGCCTCTGACTAAAGTGGTACTAATTTTAAATGTCGATGTCAGTTTTAACGCTTTAGATTCTGAATTCGGTCAAGAAGTGTAGGGTGGGAATAGTGCATAAATACAAATGCAGGATGAGGCGTCAGATTGCTCAAGCTATTTTTTGATAGTTTTTTGAGCGAGGTGATTAACGGTAGCGCCGCATAGGTGTCTTTGGCATAATCATCTGCCTGATATTCAAATTTTCTTGAAAAATGGTTCATAATCAAACCGGTGATTTCTGAAATAGGACTATATAGAATTGCAAAACCGATTAGTGCCGCATGAAAACTGGGTTGGGACACTCCTATGGCTGCGGATACAGCTGGATTGTTAACAAACAGGGACAGCACGAATAGGGTAACGCCTGTTAACATTACCGAAGCAATTAAGTTGAAAATGATATGTTTTTTCTTGTAATGCCCCACTTCATGGGCTAAAACAGCAACAATCTCCTCCTCCTCTAAATCGTTGATTAGGGTGTCGTATAGCGTAACTCTTTTTTCTTTGCCAAATCCTGAGAAATAGGCATTGGCTTTTGTGGATCGTTTGGAGCCGTCAATAACAAATATGTTGTTAAGCTCAAAGCCAACATTTTTAGCAAAAGTCTCTATTTTGGTTTTTAAACTTCCCTCTTCTAATGGGGTTTGCTTATTGAATAATGGAACAATAATTTTACTGTAGAATAGGTTCATGAAGATGGTGAATACGGCTACTAGCCCCCAAGCGTAAATCCAAAAATATGAGCCTGTCAACTGAAAGAACCAAATAATCAAAGACAATATAGCTCCGCCAACAACGGCCATCATGAGCCACCCTTTTATTTTGTCCAAAAAGAAGGTGCTTTTGGTAGTTTTGTTAAAACCAAATTTTTCCTCTATTACAAAAGTAGAGTAGTAAGAGAGGGGAAGGGTTACAATATCGCTTCCTATCATAATGATACCAAAGAACATAAGGGCCATGGGAATAGGTTCTGTTGTTACACTACGTACCATTTGGTCTACCCACTCAAAGCCTCCAAAAATCAGGAAACCTAAAGTCAATATAAATGAAAAGCTAGATGTTATAAGTCCAAAATTGTAATTGGTCTTTTTGTACTTCTGAGATTTCTTGTATTCAGCTTGGTCAAAAACATCGTTTAGTTCTTCTGGAACAGGGTCATTGTAGCGTTGGGCGTTCAGGCGATCAAGAACGGTCTCTAGAATAAACTGTAGCACGAGAATAGTAATGATGATATAGAACAATGTGCTCATTTACTTTTTGTTTTTAGGTGAATTGGGGTTGGTCTGGATAAAAAATACAGCAGGGGCTATTTAAAATCCCGCTGCCTTTTTGCTTCAAAGATAAGAATAGCGGCCGAGACCGATACGTTCATGGAATCTATCTCTCCTTGCATGGGAATGATTACGTTTTGTTTTGAGCTATTGAGCCACTCTTTAGTGAGTCCGTCTGCCTCGGTTCCAACAACGATTGCCGATGCGGATTTAAAATTGGTTTCAACATAATTTTCGGATGCTGATAATGCTGCGCAATAAATGTTTGTATTTTTGTTTTTGAGGAACTCAATAACTTCGGAAGTGCTTCCTGTGGCTATTTTATTCGTAAAAACGCAACCTACACTAGAACGTATAATATTAGGATTGTAAAGGTCTGTTCTTGGATTGGCAATGATTACGGCGTCAAGATTTGCGGCATCTGCAGTACGTAATAAAGCGCCTATGTTTCCCGGTTTTTCTGGAGCTTCGGCAACAAGAATCAATGGGTTTTTATTGGGTAGTTGTAAGTCGGTCAATAAGGAAGATTGACTTTTGGCAATTGCTAAAATACCTTCCGTAGTTTGTCTATAGGCAAGCTTTTGGTAAACTTCTTTTGTTATTTCAATAAAATCTACTGCGGATGAACCGTTCGCAAAAAGTGTGGAGGTTTCCGCTTCGCTCATTAATTCCGGATGAAATAGTACCGTTTCAATTTCATAACCTCCTTTGAGTGCTAGTTGTATTTCTCGGTGGCCTTCAATAATAAATAAACCCGATTTTTTTCGCTCTCTAGACTTTTCCTTTAAAAGCAGTATTTTCTTTACCAGGGAATTTTGAACGCTAGAGATTTGCTTAGTTTTGTGCATACTACAAATGTAAATAAAAGTGGAATTGTGCGACCTATTTCCCTAAAACTAAAAATAAAGACATGAAGATCATTGTTAGTACACTTGTCATTCTAACTTTACTAAGCTGTAAAGAGGCGACTAAGAAAGATAATGTTGAACCGGTTGAAGCGGAAACTGAAATTACGAGAGCACAGGATAATAATTATCCGGAGGCATTGATTGAAGTTTTTGATGCTCACGGAGGCCTTAAAAACTTTAAGAGCAAACGTACTTTAACTTTTGAAATCGTTAAGCCTAGCGGAAACGAAACGCATACGGTAGACTTGTATAGCAGAAAGGATAAAATTGAGATTCCTCCGGTTACATTAGGTTTTAACGGTAAAGATGCTTGGTTGTTGGATGAGCAAAAAGCCTATAAAGGGAATGCGGCGCTGTATCATAATCTTATGTTTTATTTTTATGCCATGCCTTTTGTTTTGGCAGATCCCGGTATAAAATATGAAGTTGCAAAAGACCTGGAGTATGAGGGTAAAAACTACCCGGGCATTCATATATCCTATAATGATGGGGTAGGGGCTTCCTCTAAAGATGATTATTATTTGTACTATGATTCAGAATCGCACGAAATGGCTTGGTTGGCATATACCTTTACCTTTGGAACAGATGAAAAATCAGACAAATTGAGCTTTATTCGTTATAATGATTGGGAAGATGTTGATGGGGTTAAATTACCTAAATCCATCACTTGGCATGTAAATGATGGAAAAACAATAAAAGAGCCTAAAAAAACCGTTGTTTTTGAAAATAGTTCACTTCATGAAGGCTCACAACCTGATGCGTTTTATGCCGTCCCGGGAAATGCAAAAGTCATCTTAAAACCTTAAGATTTCCTATTTTTTATAGTACCTTGTATCTTCAAAATTTTATTTGAATATGGAGGTCTTGTTATTTGGTATTGCCAAAGATATAGTAGGTAGGTCATCCTTTCGTTTTGAGGAGAATGATGAAATGCCTAAATCTGTTTTGGAGTTGAAACAGAAATTAAAAAACAGCTTTCCGGATTTCGGGAAGCTTTCTTCTTTAGCGATAGCGGTAAATAGTGAGTATGCAGAAGATGCCATGAATTTAAATAGAGGAGACGAAGTTGCTGTAATCCCTCCCGTTAGTGGCGGGTAGTTTATACTTTTAATATTAAAAGTAATAGATGTAACGCATTGCAGTTACCGAAAATGAAATGAGAAGGAACAATATATGCTGATAGATAATCACAATAGAACTATTAATTATGTTCGCTTAGCGGTTACCGATCGTTGCAACCTACGTTGTAATTATTGTATGCCTGCAGAGGGAATAAACTTTGCTAAAAACGATAAGCTTTTTACAATAGATGAGCTCTCTAGTTTAAGCGAAATTTTAGTAGCGCAGGGTGTGGACAAAATACGTATTACGGGAGGGGAACCTTTTGTGCGTAAAGATTTGATGGTGCTTATGCGCAACCTGTCTCAAATGGAAGGATTGAACGATATCTCCGTAACTACAAATGCTACGCTGATCGGGCCATATATTGATGAACTCAAAGAGTTGGGTATTAAGAACATCAATGTGAGTATGGATGCCATTAATAAGGAAACTTTTGAGAAAATCACTCGCCGTAACCAGTATGATACAGTACATAACAATATCATTAGGTTAATTACCGAAGGTTTTAATGTGCGCATCAATTTTATCGCATTGGAAGGTCAGAATACGGAAGATATTCTACCTATGCTGGAACTTACCAAACACTATGAGGTATCTGTCCGCTTTTTGGAAGAAATGCCATTTAATGGAGGCAGTAAGAAGTTTGAAAGCATTGCGTGGGACTATAAGCGTATATTAAGTTATGTAAAAGAGGCGCATCCTGATTATTATGAGTTGCCGTCCCCTAAAACGTCTACCTCCATTAATTATAAAATACCTGGTTATAAAGGTTCTTTTGGTGTAATTCCTTCATTTAGTAGAACGTTTTGTGGTTCCTGTAATCGTTTACGGGTTTCTGCTACGGGAGATGTTATTACTTGTCTCTATGCCCAACCTAGTATGAATATTCGTGATATTTTCAGAAGTGAAGGTTCGGAAGAAAAAATTAAGGAGAGTATTTTAAAAGCGATAGGAAGCCGTTCTAAAACAGGTTTTGAGGCACAGGAGAAATACAAAGGCGTTTTCGCCAATTCAATGACTTCAATAGGAGGATAGGTTTATGAAAAAAAAACTCTCACATATTGATGCCTCGGGTAACGCGGCAATGGTAGACGTATCCGAGAAAAAAGTAACGGCTAGAATGGCCATGGCTTCGGGTAGGGTAGAATTCCCTAAAGAGGTTTTTGATACTCTGGCAGGACAGGATTTTTTAGGAAAGAAGGGAAGCATAATCCAGACAGCGGTTATTGCGGGTATTCAGGCGGTCAAAAAAACATCTGAGTTAATTCCGCTTTGTCATCAAATTAACTTGTCAAAGGTTCAGATAGATATTGTGCCAAACGGGCAATCTTTGGAAATTGACTGTACGGTAAAATGTACGGAAAAAACAGGGGTTGAAATGGAGGCTTTGACCGGGGTTTCTGTAAGTGCGTTAACTATTTATGATATGTGCAAGGCACTTTCTCATGATATTAAGATCACTGATGTTCAATTGAAACAAAAAACAGGGGGAAAGAATGATTATAGGTCCTAAAATATACGGTTTGGTGCTTGCTGGTGGAAAAAGTACCCGAATGGGAAAAGACAAAGGGTTGATACCTTATCACGGAATGCCACAGCGCGACTATCTATATAATTTGTTGGGTAGGGTTTGTGAGAAAACCTTTATGAGTATCAGACCGGAACAACAGAGTGAGTTAAAGGATGATATTGAGGTTGTTATAGATGAAAATACTTATAAAGGGCCATATAATGGACTGTTATCCGCACACCATCAGCATCCTGATGCTGCATGGCTGGTCTTGGCTTGTGACCTTCCTTTAATTGACCTTCTGGCCTTGCAAGAGTTGATTGCGGCTCGCGACCCCAATAAAATAGCTACTTCTTTTGCTCAAAAAGAAGACCCGTTACCGGAGCCACTTTGTGCTATTTGGGAACCCAAGGCCTTTGAAGAAAGTATCGCTTATTTAGCAAGTGGTAATGGAACTTGCCCAAGAAAATATTTAATTAATAGTGATGTAAAATTGGTTTTTCCTGATAACCCTAATGTACTTCTAAATGCCAATTCTGAGGAAGAGTATAAGGAAGCCATCGTGAAATTAGCAGTGGAATGAACACTGAGCGCTACGACCGACAGACGATTCTCAAAGAATTTGGCATGGATGCCCAATTGAAGCTGCAAGCGGCCAAGGTTTTGGTTGTTGGGGCTGGCGGACTTGGAGTTCCTGTGTTGACCTATTTGAACGCCATGGGTGTGGGAACTTTGGGTATTGTAGATAATGATGTGGTTTCGTTATCCAACTTGCACCGCCAGGTTTTGTATTCCGAAAAGGATGTCAATAGCTCTAAAGTTACGGTCGCAGTTCAAAAATTAAAGGAGCAGAACTCGGAGACGGAAATCATTGCCCTCGAAACGTTTTTAACACGTGAAAATGCACTCGAAATTATTACCCATTACGACCTGGTGGTTGATGCATCCGATAATTTCCCTACAAGATATTTAGTGAACGACTCCTGTGTGATTTTAAATAAGCCCTTTGTTTATGGGGCATTGCATAGTTTTGAGGGGCAAGTTAGCGTTTTTAATTTTGAAGGAGGACCTACCTATCGTTGTCTTTTTCCTGAAATGCCAAAAGCGGATGAGGTGCCTAATTGCAACGAAAATGGCGTTTTGGGTATTGTACCCGGAATCATTGGTAACTTTCAAGCTTTAGAGGTGGTGAAAATGATTACGGGAATAGGGGAGACCTTATCAGGTAAATTGCTACTTTGTGATGGGTTATCAAATAATTTTCAGAAAATCCGCTTTGCGGTGAATCCAGATAACTTGAATATAAAAACACTTCAAGATAGTTACGATTTTGATTGCGAAGTACCAGTAAGTTCTATTTCTTCGGAAACTTTTCATAAGATTATTGAAAAAGACGAGGTGCAACTTATTGACGTCCGTACGCCAACGGAGTTTGAGAGAAACCACTTGTCGTTTGCAAAGAATATTCCATTATCCGAACTGAATGAAAGACACAATGAAATTTCATTTAAAGTACCGGTTTATGTGGTTTGCCAGTCAGGAGTGAGGAGTCGTAAGGGCGTTGAATTTTTGGAAGGTGTTTATGCTAATGCCAATTTGATCAATGTTGAAGGAGGAATGAACGAAATTTCTAAATATGTTGTTAAGTACTGAAAACCTAGTGCTCCTGTGCGTGGGTTTTTTTATTGTAGCTACTTTGTATTCTTCGGTTGGATTTGGTGGTGGATCTAGTTATTTAGCTTTATTAACACTTTTCTTAGGAGGTTTTTTTGCCATTAGATCTATTGCCTTAATTTGTAATTTGGTGGTGGTATCGGGTAGTACGTATCTATATTTTAAAAATGGTCACGCTAAACTAAAAGATTTTTTGCCTTTTGTGCTAACCAGTATTCCGTTGGCATTCATTGGTGCTTCTTTTCGGTTAGAAGAGCATGTTTTCTTTCTTTTATTGGGCTTTTCACTGGTTACTTCTGCCATTTTTTTGGCATCACAGACTTTTTCTAAGAGGGAAACTTCTGAAAAGACAGCCAATTACCCTAAGTTTTTGACCTATGTTTTAGGAGGTGGAATAGGACTTTTGTCGGGACTTGTCGGTATTGGAGGAGGTATTTTTTTGGCACCTATTTTAAATCACCTTAAATGGGATAAATCGATTAAAATTGCCGCATTAGCCAGTTTTTTTATATTGGTGAATTCTATTTCGGGCCTAGCGGGACTGGTTCAAGGAGGTATGTTAGAGTTACCTTGGAAAGAAACATTGGCGCTTGTGGTCTCCGTTTTGGTAGGAGGGCAATTGGGAATACGGATCAGTTTAAAAAGATTGACGCCTAAAGGAATTAAAAGGGTCACGGCCCTATTGGTTTTTGTGGTCGGGGTTCGTATTTTGCTGAAATATATTCCCCAGGTATTCTAAAATAACAGATTTAAAAACACAATAGCATTGACGATTCTTTTAAGCCCAGCGTATATTCCGGATGTTGCCACATTTTCTACCATAGCTCAACATGATGTTTGCTGGGAGGTTCAAGATAATTTTCAGAAACAGACCTACCGTAACCGCGCCTATATCTGTAATGATTTGGGTAAACAAATGTTGAGTATCCCTATTCAACATATTGGCAAGGGGCAAGGCAAACAAAAATATAGGGATGTTAAATTGGAGAATGCCTATCATTGGCAACGTCAACATTGGCGGTCTATGCAAACAGCGTATAGAACGTCTCCTTTTTTTGAGTTTTATGAGGATGAAATTGCACCACTTTATGAAAAGGAGTATAAATTTCTGATGGATTTTAACCTGCTGACCATAGAAACTATTTGTGATTGTCTTCAGATGGATATGCCAAAGGATAGAACAACGGTTTACGAAACAAAACCTGAACATCTTTTTGATGGTCGCTTTCTAGTTGATGCAAAAAACAAATTGAACTTTAATCAGGAAGAATATACTCAGGTTTTTTCTGACAGGAATGATTTTGTCCCCAATGCTAGTATTCTAGATGTACTTTTTAACGAGGGAACCAATGCGCTGAGCTATTTGAAAAATCAAAAATTAAGCTTTTTGGATGCTTAGGTTCTTGGTTCACTACGGCATCCACTTTATAGTGCCAATAGTTATTGGTTGGTATTTCTATAAAGAGTATCGAGCAAAAGCAATAGTGATACTTTTGGCTGGTATTGTAATTGATGTAGACCATCTGTTGGCCACTCCTATTTTTGCTCCAGACCGCTGTAGTGTCGGTTTTCACCCCTTACATAGCTATTGGGCCATTGCCATTTATGTTGGATTGTTGTTTTTTAAGAAAACGAGAATTTACGGGTTGGCCTTAATAATTCATATTGTGGCGGATATCACCGATTGCTGGCTAATGTTTCAGTCGAAATGAGGCCATGACCGGAAAATGGTCCGATAATTTTTGGTCATAATTCTTGTGGGCCATTACTTCAAAATTATCATCGGCCATAATGAAATCAATACGGATAGGAATTTTTAAGAAGTTGTAAGTACGTCCGTAGCCAGAACCTTTTTCAATAAAAGTATCTTGCATATCGCCCTTAATGGTATGATATACAGATGAAAATTGAGTGTTGTTAAAATCGCCGCAAACTAAAGTTTTGTATGGGCTTTTTACCTTATGCTCGGCTATAATCTGGGCTTGCTGCTGTTGTTTTTTAAATTTACTGGTCATACGCCTCAAAAGCCTCTCTGAGGACTGTGAGCGCAAAACTCCGGTTCCGGGAGTAATGCCAAGGGATTGCATGTGTAAGTTGTAGAGGCGTAGTGTATCGCCTTTATAAAGAATATCCGCATAAGACCCGTTATTGATGCTGTTGGGAAAATTTATGATTTCTGCCTTAACAATCGGATATTTTGAAAAGATACCCATGTGTACCTTTTCGCCTGAATATATACGCTCTAGATGATGATACGGATAATCTAAATAATTTTCCTCCATATCATAACCCACCTCTTGAAAGGAAATAATATCAGGACTTTCCTGCCGTACCAAGTTCTTTATTTCTTGGGGAATGCTATCGTTATCTAAAAAATTGTACTTATTGAAACCTCGTACATTAAACGTCATTACTTTTAGTTCATCCTCTTTAAAATCAATAGATTTAGGAGAGAGTTTAACAAAAGTACCCAGTACAAAATAGCCAAAGACAAGAACAAACAAAGAGGTGAAGGCTTGCTTTTTGAGACCTAGCAACCAATATAGAAAAAAAATAGTGTTGGCAACGACCAGAGCGGGAACACCTAAACTTAAAATAGACAAAAACGGAAAAATTTCTAAGGAAAGGTAGGGCACTGCGCAGGCAACCAAAAGTATAGCTGCAACAATGATATTTATAAAAAAGAGAATTTTATTAAAAATCGAAAGCCCTCTCATATATTAGTCTTCCTTGCCAGCCTTGAATAGAAAATCCTTTTCAGCTTTAGAAAGACTTTCATATCCAGATTTGCTGATTTTATCTAAAATAGCATCAATTTTTTTCTGGTGAGTTTCTTTGTCGTGATTGGCCGCCCGTTTAGATGCGGTAGCCTGTTTGTTTTTGTAAACCGTTTTCATGGGCGCTTTCTTTTCGCTCTTTTTGAAAAGGTTGGCTATGGCATCGATAAAGTTTGAAAATCCTTCTCCTATATCCCTTCCATTGAATAATTGTCTTGCATACATATAGCCTAAAAGTGCACCTCCTAAATGGGCTATCCGCCCACCAACATTACCGCCCATAGGAATTTGAACTAAATCCATTAGTACCACAAAAAGACCTATTTGCCAAAGTTTTACGTTAAAAATAAAAAGACGTACTTCTTGATTGGGAATATAGGTGCACACAAAAATAAGTACGGCCATAACTCCTGCCGACGCTCCTATGAGTGAGGCATTAACACCAATAAGCGAGGGGAAAATATTGTAGCTTAAAAGGAATAAAAGGCCGCCTAGAATGACTCCTAAAAAGTAAATGTTCAAGAAGCGCCTACCGTCAAAAAGGTTGAGTAAAATACGTCCCGCTACGTAGAGTACGTACATGTTCCAGAGAATATGAAAAATACCTCCGTGCAAGAACGAATAGGTCACAATAGACCAAGGTTGCATTAGAAAATCGAAAAAATCCTTGGGCAGGGCGAACCAATTTTCAACGCTTGGGCTTATAAGCGCTGTAATAAGACCCATAACGATAAAAACAAGAACGTTAATGGCTATGAGCTTTTCAGAAACGCTCAACCGTGCATATTGATATCTTAAGTCTCCATTTGTCATATTAATCCCAGCGGTTATTGTTAAACTGATTTTTCTTCCAATACCACATCATCAAGAAGCCGAAAAGAGCGCCTCCAATATGGGCAAAATGAGCAATGCCTTGACCAAAAAGACTGTACCCTGTTACCCCTGAAAACAAATCCAACCCTATTAAAACAGGTATAAAATACTTTGCTTTTACAGGAACGGGAATGAACATCAAGAAAAGTTCGCTATTTGGGAACATCATTCCAAAGGCAACCAAAATTCCATAAATTGCTCCTGACGCACCTACTGCTGGGGTGTTATATGCTGATAAAAAATTGTCTATTGTGCTTTTTGAGGCAACATTATACCAATCTGGACTGTATTGACCGGAAGATATGATTTCTAGTACATTACTTTCGGTCATGCCGCTACTGACCAATGCCTGCATACCTTCGTTAAAATAAAAATAATTAACCCCGGTATGAATTAATGCAGAGCCTAGACCTGCTGAAAAATAAAAAAAGAAAAACTTATTCCGACCCCAAAGCTGTTCAAGGGGAGTGCCAAAAGCCCATAACGCATACATGTTGAAAGCAATATGCATAAAGCCTCCATGCATGAACATATGGGTAACTATCTGGTAAAATGTGAAATTTTCATTCTTTGGAAACCAAAGTGAAAACCATTGATACATTTGGTCGCCATACATAGAAGTAGCCACAAAAAACAAAATGTTGATTATGAGCAGGTGTTTTATGGCGTCGGTCAATCTTCCCATCTAAATAAATTTTTTGTCAATGTCATTTTCGGTAATGGTGATGTATACCGGTTTATTAAACGGACTCACCATAGATTCCTTACAAGCGAACAAGTCGTTTACAAGGGCAATTTGAGAAGCATTGTCCAGTGTTTCTCCTGTCTTGACCGCCAATGTTTTTGCTAAAGTTTTAGAAAGGATATCTGTATGAGAAAAACTTTCGTCCGTTAGTTCTTGTTGGTAATCAGAAATCAATTGGTCTAATATCATGCCAACTTCGCTTTCTGCCACCAATAAAGGTACTCCGGTTACCGTAATAGATTCTCCTTCAATCTTGTCGAATATAAAACCAATGGAAACTAGAATATCTTCAATTTCCTGAAGTGCATTAATTTCTGACTTTGAAAATGTGAGATGCAATGGGAATAGTAATTGTTGGCTAACTGCTTGTTTTACAGTGCTATTCTTTAAGAATTTTTCATAAAGAACCCTTTGGTGAGCACGGCTTTGGTCTATAACCACCATGCCCGATTTTATAGTTGTAACAATATATTTTCTTCTAATTTGAAAAGTAGTCGTAACAGGTTCCGTAGTTTCTTTTTCACCTTCAAAAATAGAACCTGTAATTGTGTCAGATTCAAAGCTGATACTGCCCAAATCATCTTCGGCACCCATTTTTGACTCCAAACCAACATACAAACTTTCCCAGCTTTTCGTTTCCTGTTTTTTATAACTAGAATTACGAGGTGCGGAAGGTGTGCTTTTAGCTTCCTGAAAAGGATTAAACGCGGCATCTACCGAAACCTTGGGTTGTACAACGGACTTATTTTTAAAATCATAAGGCGTCTGTAAATTAGGGTCGTGTTCAAAATCTAAAGCAGGGGCAACGTTAAACTGTCCTAAGCTGTGCTTTACCGTAGACCTTAAAATGGCGTACAAACTATGCTCGTCATCAAATTTCACCTCGGTTTTAGTTGGGTGTATATTGATGTCTATAGAACCAGGGTCCACTTCCAGATAAAGGAAATAGCCAGGGTAGCTATCTGATTTTATGAGCCCTTCAAAAGCTGCGACTACGGCATGATGTAGATAGGGGCTTTTTATAAACCTATTATTGATAAAGAAAAACTGCTCACCGCGACTCTTCTTTGCAAATTCGGGCTTGGTGATAAAGCCGCTTATCTTAACTATTGGAGTTTCTTCTTCTACGGGAACCAGTTTTTGATTGGTTCGGGTTCCAAAAATATTGACAATACGTTTCCGGTAATTATCGGACGGAAGGTTAAAAAGTTCGTTTCCGTTATTATAAAAATGAAATGCTATGGTTGGGTGCGCTAATGCAACCCGATGGAATTCATCTGTAATATGGCGCAGCTCAACTTGATTACTTTTTAGAAAATTTCGCCTTGCGGGAATATTAAAAAACAGGTTCTTAACGGCCATGGAAGTCCCCTTTGGCGTTACAGTAGCTTCCTGAAATGTGACTTTACTGCCTTCTATTTTTAGGTGTGTACCCAGTTCTTCGTTCTCGGGCTTGGTTTGCATCTCCACATGGGCTATTGCCGCAATTGATGCCAAAGCCTCGCCTCTAAAACCTTTTGTATTTAAATTGAAAAGGTCTTCCGCTTTTTTAATTTTTGAAGTGGCATGACGTTCAAAACTCAAACGAGCATCGGTAGCGGTCATACCCAGACCGTCATCAACGACCTGAATGAGAATTTTACCTCCGTCCTTAATAATCAGTTTTATAGTGTTGGCGCCGGCATCAATAGCGTTCTCAAGTAACTCTTTAACCACTGAGGCAGGACGTTGTACCACTTCACCAGCTGCAATTTGATTCGCAACATGGTCCGGTAAAAGTTTTATAATATCTGCCATTATTTTGGTAAGAATATAGAGAGGTCAAAATCGATTATGTAAAGGACTATAAGAACTAAAATGGCTAGAATGACGCCCATCCGTATTTTTAGATTGGTATCGCCTTTCCTTTTTATATCTGACATTGCACTACCAAACTTATTCTTTAGACCCCTTGATGGGTTAAGCGTAGTTCTGTATTGGTCGAATTTTGGTTCAATTTTAAACGGACTGCCCTTGCCCTTATCGTCATAATAACGAGGATTGTATTCAAACTTCTTGCTTCGCTTTAAGCGTGTAAATTTACTTAGCATTCCCATGAACGTCAAAGTTACTTAAAATCGAAAAATATGCTGCGCTACCGCTGCCAAAATTTGTTAACAGACCACAAAATGAGAGGTTGTAAGTCCTGATAGGCAGATTTTAAGCATGAATACTTTAAAGCATACCATGCCGGAAAAGCAAGATTTTAAAAGCAGATGTAAGGTGATTATTTACCTAAAACAGCCATTTGAATAGCAGCGATTGCAGCTTCGGTACCTTTGTTACCATGTTTACCGCCACTACGTTCTCTAGACTGTTCAATGTTATTGTCCGTTAATACGCAAAAAATAACGGGGGTATCCAATAGCACGTTCAAGTCTTTGATGCCTTGTGCCGTAGCACTACAAACAAAATCAAAATGCTTGGTCTCACCTTGAATAACGTTTCCAATAGCTATAACGGCATCAACATTTTGTGTGTTTGCCATTTTTTTGCATCCAAAAGTTAGTTCAAAACTCCCTGGAACATCCCAGCGGAGGATATTGGACTCCAGTGCACCACAATCTAGAAGCGTTTCAATAGCTCCGGAATATAGTCCTTCCGTAATTTCTGTATTCCACTCAGAAACAACAATCCCAAACCGAAGGTCTTTCGCATTTGGGATTTTTGTCTTATCGTAAACTGATAAATTTTTATTTGCCGTAGCCATTAATTGGAGGTTTTAGCCATTCCTATAAAAGCATCTATAGAACGTGCTTCATCCGAAGATGAATACTCGTCTTTAATTTTTTGAAAATAAGTTAGCGCTTTGTCGTTTTGGTTCAACTCTAAAGCTGTAACACCAGCTTTGTACAAAAATTTAGGAGCTGTGTAGTTGTTGTTGCTATGGGATATAGCTTTATCATAGTACCCTAAAGCGTCTTCCGGTTGTCCTAATTGCATAAAAGCATCGCCAAGGCCACCTTTTGCCAAAGCGCCAAGGATATCATCTTCAGAGCTGAAGTCTTCAAGATGGGAAATGGCTTCCTGGTATTTTTGCATGTTCAAAAAGGCCATACCAGCAGAGTAATTCGCTAGGTTAGCTGCCTTGGTGCCACTGTACTCTTCTATAATATCTAGAAAGCCATATTTTCCTTCAGCACCGTTCAAAGCAAGATTGTATAAAGAATCTTTTGCCGTTGGACTGTTAAGGGCTTGATCAAAATATTGCTGTGGGTAATACATTTCATTTGCAGCACTGGCCTCTTTAGGCTTCTCTACAAACTGGGCGTAAGCTAAATACCCAAGTACGCCAACAGCAATAACGCCAATGATACCCAGAATATAGTTCTGGTTACTGGCTACCCAAGCTTCGGTTTTTGAAGCACTTTCGTCTAACGTACTAAAGACTTCCGCAGTCGCGCTTTCTTGTTCTGTAAACTCTTGCTCTTCAACCTTATCTTTTGGTTTAAATCCCCGCTTCTTGTATGTTGCCATTTTCTAATTTTATTGGTCGCGCAAAAATAAAGGTTTTATCCAAAACCGAACAGGTATTTATTCGTTATTTTTGAGGTTTGTGAACCAAGTACCGTCAAAACTGGATTTATAGCGCATGTTTTTAAAGAAATTATCCCTTATTAATTACAAAAATTTTGATTCAAAGGATTTAGAGCTTGATAAAAAAATCAATTGCATGGTGGGGCCGAACGGAGTAGGGAAGACCAATGTGTTGGATGCCGTATACCATCTTTCCTTTGGTAAGAGTTATTTTAACCCGGTTTCTACACAAAACATAAAGCACGATGAAGACTTTTTTGTGATCGAGGGCGAGTTTCAAAAAGATGAACGAGAAGAGAAAGTGGTCTGCAGCTTAAAAAGGGGAGCCAAAAAAATTATTAAGCGTAATGGCAAGACGTATGATCGATTGTCCGATCATATAGGTTTACTGCCATTGGTGATAATTTCTCCGGCAGACCGAGACCTTATTATTGAGGGGAGTGATACAAGACGGAAGTTTATAGACGGAGTCATTTCCCAATCCGATAAAGAGTACCTCCAAGACCTTATAAAGTATAATAAGGTGTTGGCACAAAGAAATTCGCTTTTAAAATATTTTGCGGCCAACCATACCTTTAATAAAGATACCCTTGCGGTGTACAATGAGCAATTGAATGATTATGGGACCAAGATTTTTGATAAGCGCGTTGCTTTTCTAGAGGATTTCATTCCTATTTTTAAAGAACAATATATTGCCATTTCTGGAGGGCATGAAGAAGTTGCATTGCGTTATGAAAGTAAATTGCTAAATGAAGACTTATTGAGTCTTTTGGAAAAGTCCGTTGAAAAGGATAAAGCCTTGCAGTATACATCGGTTGGGATACATAAAGATGATTTGGGGTTTGAAATTTCGGGACATCCTATAAAAAAATTTGGGAGCCAAGGGCAACAGAAATCATTTTTGATCGCCCTAAAATTTGCCCAATTTCAGTTTATAAAGGCCCGATCTAAAACAACACCTATTTTATTACTGGATGATATTTTTGATAAATTAGACGAACATCGAGTGTCACATATTGTAGCTTTGGTGAACAATGAGAATTTTGGACAGATTTTCATTAGTGATACACATGCGGAACGTACGGAAGAGGTTGTAAAACAGATCCATCAAACGTATAAACTGTTCAAATTATAAGGACTAGATTTTTGAGAAGGATGAATAAATATGTTTTAATAGGATTTGTAGGCCTGGTTTTGGGATGTTCTTCGGGTATTTCAAAGGAAGATTTAAGTAAGTTGGGTGGCTACTGGGAAATTACAAAAGTAACTTTGCCCGATGGAAATGTTAAAGAATACAACGTAAATACCAGTGTTGATTATATTTCCATAGATGGAGAGGAAGGTTTCCGAAAAAAGATGCAACCAAGGCTAAACGGCACGTATGAAACATCTGATGATGCCGAGGCATTTGTGATCACCCAAAAAGAACAATCTTTTTCTATAGACTATAAGACTGAGCTTAGTGAATGGTCAGAGCAACTAATTGAGCTGGACGATACTTCGTTTTCGGTAAAGAATGCAGAAGGTATTCGGTATGATTACAAAAGATTTGAACCTATTTCAATTCAATAAAATGGCAAAGAGAAGAAATGAGAACTTGAATATGAGTCAAGCCTTGAATGAATTCATCAAGGAGAATAGGCTGCAAAAAGGAATGGATAAGGTAGATGCGCGGGAAGCCTGGCGTAATCTAATGGGGAACGGTGTAAATAACTACACCACGGATATTGAACTTAGGGGAGATACGCTTTTTGTAGCGTTATCGTCTTCCGTACTTAGAGAGGAGCTGAGTCTTGGCAAATCAAAAATTATTAGAATGCTCAATGAAGATTTGGGTAAGGAGCTTGTTACAAAACTGGTATTAAGATAAAAGCCTGTAGATTTCAGGAACTAGAAACCTACAGGCTTTATATAAAAGTTATAATATTCTTAGAAAATTTCTCTTCCAGCAAAGTGGAAAGAACCTTCTATAGCTGCATTTTCATCACTATCTGATCCGTGAACCGCATTTTCTGCAATATTGGAAGCAAATAATTTTCTAATAGTACCTTCTGCTGCTTCAGCTGGGTTTGTAGCCCCGATCAATGCGCGAAAATCTTCAACTGCATTGTCTTTTTCTAAAATAGCGGCAACAATAGGACCACGGCTCATAAACTCTACCAATTCTCCGTAAAATGGACGCTCACTGTGAACGGCGTAGAACTCTTGTGCATCTCTTGTGCTCAATTGTGTATACTTCATGGCTACGATTTTGAAACCTGCGGAAGTTATTTTTTCCAGAATGGCACCAATGTGGCCGTTTTCAACCGCATCCGGTTTGATCATCGTAAATGTTCTGTTCGTTGTCATTGTAAAAATTTTTTGCAAAAATACGCTTTATTCAACAATCGGCAAGTTTTAATAGGTTTGATGTAACTCTCCTAGAACTTTTAAATCATTACCCATCATTTGCATTTGCGTCTCTTTAGTTTTAAAATTGAATTTAATTAGTCCAAAGCTTTTGGTTGAAACTACTTCTCCAACCCTAAAAGGATTAGGTTCGCCACTGAATTTGGTATAGGTATGTGTTAATCCGCTGCTTGTAAAATCAATTATAGGATATGTTAATCCTGATATCTCGGTTTTTGAGAATTCGGAGATATGTCGGTCACCTGATAAAAGAATTACACCTTCTGCATTAGAATCAAGTATCAGTTTTTCAAGTCTATCTACTTCATGCGGAAAGTTGCCCCAAGTTTCAAAACCATGTTCATTGGATAGTATTTGAATACTACTGATCAAAATATTAAAATCTGCTTTTGAACTGTTTAGTTCCGTTGCTAGCCAATTCCATTGGGTTTCACCTAAAACGGTACCTTCTCCGTATTCGTTGGGCTTGGTGCGTTTAGTACTACCTATATCGGGTGTCAAGGCCGTTCTAAAGTACCGGGTGTCCAAAACTAATACTTTAATGCTTCCGTTGGGAGTGTTGTAAGTGTGAGAAGCGTACACGCCTTCTTGTTTTCTCCTAGGGTCATTTTTATCTACCCCCATAAAATCTAAAAACTCTTGTTGGCTCTCCTTCTTTTTATCAAATTCTACACCGCCGTCGTTCAGGCCATAATCATGATCGTCCCACGTACCAATTACAGGTACTTGGTTCTTTAGTTTTTTATAACCTTCAATTGCATTTTGTTGTGCGTACATATTTCTTAGCCGCTTCATGTTGCCGGTATCGGCATAGATATTGTCACCGCCCCAAACCCAAACATCCGGTTGGGATTTTAGAATATCGTCCCAGAGCGAATTGGTTTCGTTTTGTTTGTTACAAGAACCAAAGGCTAATGTAAAGTCTGTTGTAAATGTTGGGGCCGTTATTTCATTTTTAATGGTCTGTGTGGTTTGTTCCTTGGTCTTACAAGCAGCGATTAAACAAACGAAACAAAAGGCCAAATACTTATTGAGCATATTTTGGTTTTAAATTGATGCGGTAAAAATAAAACATTGTCGTAAAAGACTACGTTATTAAATTGTATCTTTGCACGCATGAATTTGGAGTCTATAGAAGCGGTAAAGCAACTACTTTCCCAACCGCAAAAAATCGTAATCGTACCACATAAAAACCCTGATGGTGATGCCATTGGTTCAACTTTAGCGCTATGTCATTACCTTCTTGATAGGGGGCAAGAGGCCGTTATTGTCGCGCCCAATGATTATCCTAAGTTTTTAAAATGGATGCCCGGCAACGAGAATATATTGAATTTCGAAAAACATAACAGTCAAGCTAAGGAGAAGATAGCCGAAGCAACGGTAGTTTTTACGTTAGATTTCAATCATTTGGGAAGAATAGGTCAAATGCAGGCTGTTTTGGAGGATTTGACAGTTCCGTTTATAATGATAGACCATCATCAGGCACCGTCGGATTATGCAAAGATAATGTACTCAGATGTTTCAATGAGTTCTACTTGTGAAATGGTGTATAATTTCATTGAGTTTTTGGGTGATGTGGATAAAATAACGGCAGATATAGCAAATTGTCTGTATACGGGTATTATGACGGATACAGGCTCGTTTAAATTTAGGTCTACTACCGGTAGAACGCACCGTATTATTGCCGATTTAATAGATAGGGGTGCCGAGAACACGCAGATACATCACCGTGTTTATGATACGAATACCCCAGGAAGGTTACACCTTTTAGGGTGTGCCCTAAAGAACATGGTTATTCATGATCAGTACAGAACGACCTATATAACGTTAAGTCAAGATGAACTCGATACCTATAAGTATCAAAAAGGAGATACGGAAGGTTTTGTCAATTACGGACTTACTCTTGAAGGTATTATCTTTGCTGTTATTTTTATAGAAAATAAAGAAGAAGGAATAATAAAAATATCCTTTAGGTCTATAGGGGATTTCAACGTAAATGAATTTGCTAGGACCTATTTTAATGGCGGTGGACACAACAATGCCGCTGGTGGTAAAAGTGATAGGTCACTAGAGGAAACAGCGGTTTATTTTGAGTCACTTTTAGAAAATTATAAAGATCAATTACAGGCATGAGAATCTTAAGTCTTATTTTTTTAATGGCACTTGTGGGCTGTGGAGGTCCAGAGGCTAGAAGACCTGTTGAAGTTAAGTCAGGCAGTTTTTTTAAGCAATCCGTTAAGCGGAGTAAAGAACTTTTGGCAAAAGAAGAAAAGTTAATGCAAGAGGTAATGGCCAATGATACTTTGCATGAATATACACATTCCGCTAGTGGGTCATGGTTTTACTATGACGAAAAGAACGAAGATGCAAATTATACCCCACAGCCAGATGATTTAGTGGTGATGACTTACAATATTGTTAGCCTAAGGAACGATACTATTTACAGTGCGGATGATATAGGTACGTTAACATATAAAGTAGACAAGCAAGATTTATTCCCAGGTTTAAGAAATAGTGTAAAGATGTTAAAAGAAGGGGAAACAGCTACTTTTTTGTTTCCTTCATCTTTAGGATATGGATATCATGGAGATAATGATAGGATAGGTATTAATGTACCCTTTAAGGTTACATTATCTATTTTTAAAATCGAAAAAGAAAACGAGTTAATTGAATAACGCTTACCAGTAAACAATAAAAGTAAAATAAAAACAAAGGATTTAAAGATGAAAAAAATCTATTACTTATTGACCCTAGTGGTTTTGTTGTCTAGTTGTAAAAGTCAATATGCCGAATTAGGTGATGGCGTATTTGCTGATATCCATACTAGCAAAGGTGATATTATTATTAAATTAGAATACGAGAAAACACCAGTTACGGTGGCTAACTTTATTTCCTTAGCGGAAGGCGATAGCCCATTTGTTACGGATAGCTTAAAAGGGAAGAAATATTATGACGGACTTATTTTTCACAGGGTCATTAAGGATTTTATGATTCAAGGAGGGGATCCAACGGGTACGGGACGTGGTAATCCAGGCTACAAGTTTAAAGATGAGTTTAATGACTCTTTGGTGCATGATAAAAAAGGAATTTTGTCTATGGCAAATTCAGGTGCTAAAACCAATGGTAGTCAATTTTTTATTACGCATAAGGAAACTCCATTTTTAAATGGAAGACACACAGTTTTCGGTCATGTAGTTGAAGGTTTGGATGTAGTTGATTCTATAGCTACTACAGAGGTTTCTCAAGACCCGATGACCAAAGATAGACCGGTAGTGGATGTAGTAATGAATACTGTTGAGATCGTTCGTAATGGAAAAACAGCTAAAAAGTTTGATGCCGTTCAGGTAATGAGCGATTATTTTGCGGAAGAAGAAGCGAAGATTGCTGCCTTTGAGAAAATGAAAACCGACTTTAAAGCTAGTCTTGAGGGACAAAAACAAGAGGCCAAGGAGTTACCAAGCGGACTGAAAATACTAACACTAAAAGAAGGTGAAGGAGAAAAGCCATCTATAGGTAGTCAAGTACTTGTGTATTATGCAGGTTTCTTGGAAGACGGAACTTTATTTGATAGCAACTATGAAGATGTTGCTACTAAGTATAATAAATTTGATGCAAGAAGAAAGCAAGGTGGAGGTTACGAGCCAATACCCATGGAATATAGTCCTGATGCGGGTTTAATAGCCGGTTTTAAAGAAGGTCTTTTAAATATGAAGGTTGGAGATAAAGTAAGAATCTTTATTCCTTCTCATTTAGGATATGGACCACAAGGAACAGGGCCGATACCTCCTAGTGCAGATTTGGTTTTTGATCTTGAAATTACCGGAATAGCCGAGTAATAAAGAAGAACATACAATTCAAAACCCGCAAGTTGCGGGTTTTTTTATGCGGATATTTAAGATTTTTGGCATGTTTAAAATAGCAATAGACTTGGTTGATCAGTCTATTTTTTAGTGTTCACCGAGTTTTTTTCTCTTTTTGTGCAGTTCATCTAATAATTCATAATACAATGTAATGCTGTCCGTTTATATCATTCATTAATAGTTAACCCTAAATCTTAAACTATGAATTGGTACTTAAAAGTATTGCAAAACTATGCCGGATTTGAAGGCCGCGCCAGAAGAAAAGAATATTGGATGTTCTTTTTGTTCAACATCTTAATTTCTTACGGTTTACAAATTGTAGCTGTAGTAATAGATGTGCCAGCACTTCTATTTTTATCGCTTATTTACTCATTAGGGGTATTAATTCCCGGTATTGCCGTGGGTGTACGAAGAATGCATGATGTTGGTAAAAGCGGATGGTTCATACTTGTACCTATTTACAATCTTATTTTGGCATGTACGGATAGTGAGGAAGGAGACAACCAATATGGTCCAAACCCAAAAAGTGAAGAACAAGCTAGCTTACAGAAAGTATAGTCTTATAACAATAAAAAAAAAGGGTTTGCTATAACAGCAAACCCTTTTTTTTAAATTATTTTTTAGGAATATCTTCTAGGATGTTTAAAAGGAATTTCCAGAATTTCTGTACCGAGGAAATACTCACGCGTTCATCTGGTGAGTGCGCTCCTAAAATTGTAGGACCAAAACTTATCATATCCATTTCAGGATAGTTTTGACCTAAAATCCCACATTCCAACCCAGCATGGCATGCCGCTACTTTTGGCTTTTCTCCAAAAAGAGTAATGTACTTCTCTTCTGCAACTTTAAGAATTTTAGAATCTGCATTTGGTGTCCACCCAGGGTAGGTGCCACTAAATTCAACATCAAAACGAGCTAATTCAAATGTAGATTTTAAAGCATTACCTAAATCCATTTTTGCGGAATCAACGGAAGAACGGGTAAGGCATCCTATTTTGGCCTTTCCATTTTTTACCAAAACCCTAGCAACGTTGTTAGACGTTTCTACCAAATCCGGTATTGCGGCGCTCATTGCATAAACCCCGTTATGTGCGGCATAAACACCTTGCAGCAAACGTTCTTGAGCTCCAAGCCCCATCACTGTTTTTGGTAATTTTGTCGTTTCAAGGGTCACTTGTAGGTTAGGTTCAATAACACTCAATTCTTTTTGAATGGTTTGAGTTAGTTCTTTTACGGAACTCTCAAAAGCATCACTTTGAGTTTTTAGTATTACGATCTTAGCTACGCTTTCTCTTGGGATAGCATTTCTTAGACTACCTCCATCTATTTCAGAAATACGTAGCATAAATGAGTTGGAAACGGTATATAGAATCCTGTTCATTATCTTGTTGGCATTACCAAGACCTTTATGTATTTCAATGCCGCTGTGACCTCCTTTTAGGCCGTTTACTTTTATTTCATAAGCAGTGGTTGCACGAGGTGCTGTTTTTTCATTATAACTTCTGGTGGCAGTAATATCTATACCGCCGGCACAACCTATATCTAATTCGTCATCTTCCTCGGTATCCAGGTTTAATAAAATATCGCCTTTAAGAACGCCTCCTTCTAGTCCCATAGCACCGGTCATTCCGGTTTCTTCATCAATAGTAAAAAGTGCCTCTATAGCTGGATGCGTAATCTCAGAACTTTGTAGCAAGGCCATAATAGCCGCCACTCCCATACCATTATCCGCACCAAGGGTGGTGCCTTTTGCCTTTACCCAATCTTCTTGTATGAACATCTCAATCCCCTGGTTCTCAAAATCAAAAACAGTGTCATTGTTTTTTTGATGTACCATATCTAAATGCGACTGTAAGGTTACGGTAATTCTATCTTCCATACCTTTACTTGCGGGCTTTCTTATGATGACATTGCCCACATGGTCTTTAAAAGTTTCAAGATTGAGTGACTTCCCAAAGTTTAACATGAATTCTATAACACGTTCCTCTTTTTTGGACGGACGTGGTACGGCATTCAAATCTGCAAATTTATTCCAGACCTCCTTGGGTTGTAATTCTCTTATAGCTTCGTTCATGTGATGTTATATTTTTGCAAAAATACGGAGTCAAAAATTGGTATGGATGATATTTGGTTAATTTTGGCTTTATATCCTTATATAATTGAGAAATCATTTAATTGGGTAGGCCTGTTTCAAGTAAAAGCTGCGTATTGAAAAACAAATTAAGAAATGGTATTGCATTAAGTCTACTTCCACAAATTCTAATAGTGGCTTGGCTTGGTGGTAACCCGGAAATTGTAGAAACATATTATAGTAATGGTATCTACCCGGTAATTAGTCAGTTTTTTAGAATTCTCTTTGGATGGGTTCCTTTTTCGGTTGGTGAAATTATTTACGTACTACTCATTGTTCTCGGTATTAGGTATGTGTATGTGAACCGATTGAAAATTAAAAAACGACCTCTTGAATTTTTGCGAAATATAGTGGTTGTCCTGTCCGTGTTTTATTTGACTTTCAATCTGGTTTGGGGATTGAATTATTATAGAAAACCAATTGCTGAGAACTTTGCCATCCGGGATAGCGTTACTACGGAAGAGGTGGTAGACCTTGCGGAGAAATTAGTTGTCAAAACAAACCGACTTCAATTTGAATTGACCTCGGATAGCACCAAGAGAGTGCAAGTACCCTATACCGGTAATGAAATTTTTGATAAGACGGAACAAGGATACAAGCAATTAGAGGGTGAGGTGCCCCTGCTAAAATATAAACATCGTAGTCTAAAAAAATCAATGTTCAGTTCATTGGCCAGTTATATGGGAATTGGAGGATACTTAAATCCGTTCACGAACGAAGCGCAGGTAAATGCACTAACTCCAGTATTTCGGTTTCCCGTGGTAAGTGGGCATGAGGTTGGACATCAAGTAGGATACTCTAAAGAGAATGAAACCAATTTTATTGGGTATTTGGTAACCGTAAAAAATAAGGACCGCTATTTTCAATATTCGGCTTCAGCTTACGCGCTAAGTCATTGTTTAAGTGCGATACGGCGTTCGGACAAGGCTAAATTTGATGAGTTGTATGCGAAAGTTAATCTTGGAGTGCAGGAGAATTACCGGGAACTTTATGAGCATAATATGGAGTACATAAATCCTTTTGAACCTATTTTTAAATCTATCTTTAATACCTTTTTAAAAGCAAATCAGCAAAAAGATGGTATTAAAAGTTATAGCAAAATCGTAGAATTAATGGTTGGGTATCACGAAAAATATCCAATTTAAGAAATAGATAGGAGTAATTTGAAATAAACAATTAGGAGGCCACAATAAAATCAAAAACCGTATTCTGAGCTATTTCTTCACCTCCTTGAGGAACTCGGATAAATCCATCGGCGAGAGCCAAGCTTACCAAATCTCCCGACCCGTTACCCTTAATTGTTTTTGCTAATAGCTTCCCTTCTTTCCATTGCGTGGTAACCTGTATGAAAAGGGTTAAAGAAGGGTGGGGTTGTATGGCTTCATCTAAAATAACGCTCTCTTTTTCCACTTCCAAGCCTAGCGATTTTTTTAACCAAGGTAAAAAGTAAACATGATAATTGGCAAATGTGGAAACAGGATTGCCGGGAAAGGAGAATACTACTTTTTGCTTCTCCTTCTGAATTCCGAACCAGAAAGGTTTACCAGGACGTTGGGCAACCCGGTGAAATATTTTCTCTATACCAAGATTAGCTAAAGCATCCGGGATAAAATCAAACTTACCTTTGGAGACACCACCGCTGAGCATTACAACGTCATATTTGGAAAAAGCCTTCTCAAGCTCTGTTTCTATAGTCTTTTTGTCATCGGCTATATGTAGGAGGGTGGGTATTATTTTTACTTTTTCCAGTGCAGCTGCCAATGAAAGGGAATTGGATTTCCTAATCTGATGAGGTAGTGGAGTTTCGTGTATTTCTACAAGTTCGTTTCCGGTAGAGACGACACAGATTTTAGGAAGCTTTTTTACCAGTACATCTTTTTTTCCGACCGAAGCAAGTACGCCTATAGCGGCAGCTGTGATTTCTGTTCCTTTTTTTAAGAGAATCGCGCCTTTTTGCTCCTCACTGCCTTGGCCATGAATATTCTGACCTTTCTTAGGGATATTCTTGAGGGTTGCCCAACCATCCTCAATTTCCGTTTCCTCATACATAACTATAGTATCGGCCTGTTTTGGAAGGACGGCACCTGTCATGATTTCAAGGCAATTGGTTTCTGTTGATAGCGATTGCTGGGGCATACCTGCACTAAGGACACCTTCAATTTTGAAACGTGTAATTCCTTTTTCGATTGCTGAAAAAGCTATGACGATGCCATCTTTAGTGGAACGATTGAACGGCGGGAAATCCCTATCAGCTTTGATGTCTTCGCTTAGAATTCTTCCGGTACTGTTTAAAAGTGCAACCGTTTCATTCCCAAGGTCCAGAGTATGTTGTACTACCTGATTAAAAGCATTTTCAAAGGCAATCATTTTGAATGTATTTTTAGAAGTGGGATTCTTAATTATCCCTTGGCTTTCTTCTTGTTCCATAACCAGCTTCCTACAAAGTAAGCAACCAAGGCTATCAGGAAATATTTAAAATAAGAAACCGGCTCGCCGTTTCCGTTTACCGTGGTAAAAATACGATCCCATCTTGGTTTCCAGTTAAAAATACCTTCATTGAAATTATCAACACTTAGCCAAATAAAAATAGGGGTACCAACAATGTGGTTTTCCGGTACGTAACCCCAAGCTCTACTGTCTTCTGAGTGGTCCCTGTTGTCACCCATCATCCAATAATAATCTTGTTTAAAGGTGTATGAGTCCGCTACTTCCCCATTAATTTTTATTTGGTTACCAGATACACTAATGGTGTTGCCTTCATATTCTCTTATAATTTTTTTGTAGAGCGGTAATACCTTTAGATTTAGCGGTACTGTGGCTCCTTTTTCTGGAATATAAATGGTGCCCATCTGGTCGTAATTCCATGGGTAATCTGGGTTCTGAGGGAATATGTTACCTCCGGGAACGCCTTTTTTCTCTACTATCCTTACGATAGAATCCAAGGAAGGCTCTTTTTTAAGTTCCGCCACCATTTCATCCGTTAAGGGGGCAATACGCTCAAGACCTGTTTCTTCGGCTAGGGAAATGGAATTTTTGCGGGCTACAGAAATAGGAATACCGCCTTCATTTGTATAGACTTCTAACTTACCATCATTTCGTTGCCTGTAGCCTTTTACATATTTTTGGATACTGTTCAGTTGCTGTTGGTTCAGTGAATTGATGATATACTTTCTATTCCATCCTGTAGCATCCACTTTTTCTAGCATGGTGGAAGAAACTCCTTTGCTGGAATACAAGGCGTAATCAAATTGTAATTTAGCCCTATCCGAAAGTTCCAATTGTTTCCCGTTGATATAAACATAGCCATCTTTAACAGCCAATGAATCCCCTGGAATACCTACGCAACGTTTTACGTAATTCGATTTTTTGTCAATAGGTTTTATAACTCCTTTTTCTCTTTTGAAAAACTGACGCACCGTATCCGCAGGCCAGCTGAAAACAACAATGTCATTCCGGTCTACTTTGGTAAAACCTGGAAGCCTGAAATACGGAAGCTGTGGTTTTGATAGATATGATTTGGTATGAACAAGGGGCAGTGTGTCATGTACCATTGGAGCTGCAATGGTAGTCATGGGGGTTCTGGCTCCGTAATGAAACTTGCTAACAAACAACAAATCACCAACACGCAGTGTTCGTTCCAACGAAGGTGTCGGAATTACGTAAGGTTGAATAAAATAGGTATGAACAAGGGTTGCGGCGATAACTGCAAAGGCTATTGAGCTTACCCATTCTCCTGTCGCCGTTCTTGGTTGAAGGCTTCGGTCTTCAATATATTTGACATCCAAAGCATAGTTTACATAATAGATGTAAAAGCCTAAAGTAAGTATTACCAACCATGTATCTGCAGTGCTGTTACGTCCAAAGCTGCGTATGGTTTCAATCCATATAATCGGAAACATTAATAGATTGATAATTGGAATAAACAAAAGTATCGTCCACCATTTTGGGCGATTGATAATTTGCATTAAGACTATAGCATTGTATACGGGAATAGCAGCTTCCCAAGCTTTTCTACCTGCTTTTACGTAAAGTTTCCAGGTTCCTGCAAAATGGATTATCTGAATAATCAGAATAAAAAGTAACCACTGTGTTGCGTCCATTTGTGTATTTTATATTGTAAAAATGCTCCTATTTAAATTCTTAAAGCATTGAAATCTAGTGCTTCTATTGCAAATAAGCCTAATTCTTGTTCAATTATTATATCCGTTAACCAAGGTTTAACACATCTTTCATAGTGAAAACACCAGTTTTTCCTACAATCCATTCAGCTGCAATAACAGCGCCAAGGGCAAATCCTTCTCTGTTATGGGCGGTATGCTTAATTTCTATAGAATCAACCTCGCTACTATAATCAATGCTATGCGTACCAGGCGTTGTGCCAATTCTTTTTGATACGATCGGAATTTCCCCCGCAGGCGCATTTTCAAGTTTCCAAGCTTTATAATCCGTGTTTTTGATTATGCCTTCCGCTAAAGTAATAGCCGTACCGCTGGGTTCGTCTAACTTCTGGGTATGATGAATTTCTTCCATAGATACCTTGTACTGGTCTAAGGTTTTCATCATTTTGGCCAAATATTCGTTAAGTTCAAAAAATACGTTAACCCCCAAGCTGAAATTGGATGCATAAATAAAGGCTCCTTTGTTTTCCTTGCACAAGGCGACGGCTTCATCATATTTATCTAACCAACCTGTTGTTCCCGAAATCACGGGTACGCCGTGTTCAAAACATTTGGTAAGGTTGCCAAATGCGGCACTTGGCATGCTAAAATCAATAGCGACATCCATTTCGGAGAAATCAATATCAACCGCATCAACATCAATCTTTGCAACAATAGTGTGGTTTCTGCTTTGGGCGATTTTCTCAATCATCTTACCCATTTTTCCGTATCCGAATAGTGCTATTTTCAAGGTATGTAATTATTTTGACAACTGAATTTAGTCTCCTTAAAATCAGTTATTTGTGTTTAAAATTTTATAATCAGGGCCATCCCGTAACTAGGGTTGTTGGTTATGGGGTCCAAATCTAGAAACGGTTCCATATCAAAGCTTAAATCGTCATCAATATTGAATTGTTTTAAATGTGCATCTACATTGGCATCTACAATATTTAAAGCATATAATGCAATGGATACAAGTAACAACAAATCTCGATCATTTTGAAAACGTTCTTGTTGACTCTGTAAATCGTCTAAACCTAAAAGCGGCCCACTTCCGGTATTGTTAGGGTCATAGAATTCATCATCGGTAAAACCGGCCCTTCTTCTTTTAAAAGCCGTTCGTACACGTTGATAATTATTGTTATTCCAAGTATACCCATACACAGCGGCACCAATTGCTCCATAAACTATTGGCACTTTCCAATACCGCTTATTGTAAATCTGACCTAAACCAGGTAAAACAGCAGAATAAAAAGCCGCTTTGCTTGGGGCAAGCGGGTTGATTCTAACCTTTTTCTTTTTCAGCGTATCCACTACTATAATTCCCTCTTCCGCTAAATCAGTTTGGAGTGAATCTACCTCTTTACCTTTAGCTGTTTCTTCCTGTGCAGTAGCAGTTAATGTAAAAAGAGTAATGAAAACAAGGGTTAGGAGGGATTTACTCACCTAGGATCAATTTTTTTATTCGTTTGAACTCTTCCTGAGAATGAAACGGAATAGTTATTTTTCCATTCCCTTTTTCTGTAGCGGAAATATCTACTTTTACCGAAAGATGGTCGGTAAAGGGTTTAATATTTCCCTTTGCAAATTCCGGGGTTTTTGGAGCCTTTTTTGCAGGTTTTTCAGGGGAACTACCTTCATGATAAGCTTTTACGGCACGTTCCGTATCACGTACAGAAAGATTCTGGCCTATAATTTTTTCGTATAGATCTATCTGGTCACTCTTCTTTTCAATATTTACCAGTGCACGACCATGTCCCATGCTTAAAAAGCCATCTCTAATACCTGTTTGGATAATAGGGTCTAGACGTAAGAGACGCAGGTAATTGGTAATGGTAGAGCGTTTTTTACCTACACGATCACTAAGTTTTTCTTGGGTAAGTTGAATTTCATCAAGCAACCTTTGGTAAGACAGCGCAATTTCAATTGGATCTAGGTCTTGGCGTTGGATATTCTCCACCAAGGCCATTTCCAATGATTCTTGATCATCCGCAATACGTATATATGCTGGTATAGTGGTGAGACCTGCCAGTTTGGAAGCACGGCATCTTCGTTCACCAGAAACCAGTTGATATTTATTGAAATCTAATTTACGAACCGTTATAGGTTGTATAACACCTAATTGACTAATTGAAGTGGCCAATTCCTGAAGCGCCTCATCATTGAAATTAGAACGCGGCTGAAAAGGGTTCATTTCAATAGACTCAATATCCAGCTCTACAATATTTCCGACCACTTTGTCCGCATTCTTGTCTGCAGCAGATTGAATGTCGTTTTCAGGGTCTTTTAATAAAGCGGAGAGTCCGCGGCCTAGTGCTTGTTTTTTTGTTGCTTTCGCCATTAAGCTATCTCTTTGTTTTTCTTGACGACTTCATGGGCCAGGTTCAAGTAATTAGTAGCGCCTTTGCTGCTTGCATCATACTTTATAATGCTTTCCCCATAACTAGGTGCCTCGCTTAACCTTACGTTACGCTGAATTATAGTATCGAAAACCATATCTACAAAGTGCTTGCGTACTTCTTCTACTACTTGGTTTGAAAGTCTTAAACGAGAATCGTACATGGTCAATAACATGCCTTCAATATCTAGGTTGGCGTTGTGTATTTTCTGAACACTTTTAATGGTGTTCAGTAGTTTTCCAAGGCCTTCCAAAGCAAAGTATTCACATTGTATTGGTATAATTACCGAGTCTGCCGCAGTAAGGGCGTTCAAAGTAAGTAGACCCAAAGAAGGTGCGCAATCAATTAAAATATAATCATAGCTGTCCCTAAGGTCAGATATTGCTTTCTTCATCATATATTCCCGTTGATCCTTGTCCACCAATTCAATTTCAATGGCTACCAGGTCAATGTGTGCAGGAATTAAGTCTAAGTTGGGGGAGTCAGTGCTAATAATCGCTTCCTTGGCATTTTTAGTATGCTCAAGAAGTTGATACGTACCATATTCAACACTTTCTACATCAATGCCTAAACCTGAAGTAGCATTGGCCTGTGGATCCGCATCTATTAGCAATACTTTCTTCTCCAAAACACCTAAAGAAGCTGCCAAATTAACTGTTGTAGTGGTTTTGCCCACTCCTCCCTTTTGATTCGCAATAGCAATAATCTTGCCCATTATCAGTCTGAGTTAGGGGGTAAAAATACGATTATTTACAATGCTATTGAAACCATTTTGTTAACACAAAGTGAATAAGTGTGGCCTTTTGCGTTAAAGTTCGTTAACTGAAAGTGTCTTTTTTTGAAATATAATGTTTCTAAACGGAGATTTGCTGCTGAAAATTGGAAGCTGGATTGGAAGGGGTATTTAGAAGTGAAAATTCAAACAACTTTTGATTTTAAGGGTTTTTATTGGATTAAATTACTTGTTTTTAGATGGTTACTGTTTTTTATGTAAACTTTCAATTTCTTGTTTTAACAGGTGTTTTATCGTTTGCTAAACAGAAATTGTCAGAAAAGTAATTTCTTAATAAAAACCACGGATGTTATTAACATTCTTAAGATGACTATGGGAAAAGCAATGCTGATCTCACTTTTTTTCTTTGATTTTTAGGCTATCCTCATACTCTATTAGGTAAATTTCTTCATTCTTTTTTTTGAGAAAATACTGTTCTCTCGCAAACTTTTCCAACTCCTCTGGATCGGATAATTTCTCTAGGATCTTCTTGTCATTAGCAATTTCATCCTTTAGGAATTCCTGTTGTTTCTCCAGTTTTTGGATTTCTTTTTTGAGTTCTAGATGAATTAATAAGGAATTGGTGTCAAAAAATAACATCCATATAACAAATACGGTCAGCACCAACACGTACATATTGGTAAGTATGCTAAACCATTTTTTCTTTTTCAAATCTTTGAATCCCATCTCTCTATACCAGTTTCTCGTTGATGATTGTTCTTACAATATCAACTGCCACTGTATTATATTTATTGTTGGGAATGATAATATCTGCATATTCTTTAGTAGGTTCTATAAACTGAAGATGCATGGGTTTTATGTTAGACTGATATTTATCTAAGGTTTCATCTAGGTTCCAGCCTCTTTCGTTTACGTCTCTTTTTAACCTTCTAATCAATCTTTCATCAGAATCTGCATGAACAAATATTTTAATGTCCATCATTTTGCGAAGTAGGGAATTGGTCAGAATAAGAATACCTTCTACAATAAGCACTTTAGTGGGGTGAACAGGCACCGTTTTTCCCGTGCGGTTGCATTCTAAAAAAGAATATACCGGCTGTTTAATGGAATGTCCTGCTTTTAGAAGCTTCAAATGCTCTTCAAGTAAATCAAAATCAATGGATTTTGGATGGTCAAAATTTGTCTTTCTTCTTTCCTCCAATGGCATTTCGGAGAGGTCGTTATAGTAAGAATCTTGCGAGATAACTCCAACTTCACCTTCTGGTAGCGAGTCTATGATCTGATTTACAACTGTAGTTTTCCCACAACCTGTGCCTCCCGCTATTCCAATTATCAGCATGCTATTTAATTTTTTGTCAAAAATACATATTTGTGAAGCATTATTGGACTTATACCTAAAAGGAACTTTTAACAATGCCCTTTTCTACCTGAATATGTACTTTTGTACCATGCAAAATGACAACGTAAAACCCAATTTTGAATTCATAGCCTTAATGGCTTCTCTTATGTCTATTGTGGCCTTGGCCATAGATGCGTTATTGCCTGCTTTGTCCAACATTGGGATTACCGTTAACAGCTTAGACCCAATAAAAAATCAGCTGTTAATCACCATGATTTTCCTAGGTCTTGGCGTGGGACAATTGTTTTTTGGACCCTTGTCCGATAGTTACGGCAGGAAGCCTGTAGTTTACATTGGTTTCTCGCTTTTTGCTGTTGCAAGCGTAATATGTGTATTAGCACCTACATTGGAAATAATGATTGTAGGTCGTATTCTACAAGGTATTGGCCTGTCAGCACCACGTACCATAGCTATTTCTATAATTAGGGATACCTATAAAGGCGATTATATGGCAAAAATTATGTCTTTTGTTACCGCGTTCTTTATTTTGGTACCTGTAGTGGCTCCAGCCATTGGCAAGTGGATTATGGACGCTTTTGGATGGGAATATATATTTTACATCCAATTGTTTTTCAGTTTTATAGTGAGTATCTGGTTTTGGAAACGGCAACCGGAAACTTTAAAACCTCAATTTAAAATACCGTTCTCTGCTTCGGTTTTTATCAGTGGCTCAAAAGAGTTTTTTAGATATCGCGAAACCGTTGCTTTTACATTTGCATCTGGCTTTGTAACGGGTGCTTTTTTGGTGTACTTAAGTTCATCTCAGCATGTATTTGAGGATCAATACGGTATGGTGGAAAACTTTCCCTACATATTTGCAGGTCTTGCTTGCTCCATTGGCCTTTCTACTTTTTTGAACGGTACGCTGGTAATACGCTTTGGTATGCGCCGTTTGGCGCTGACGGCTATGAGTGCATTTTGTATCATAGCAATGTCTTATGTGGTGATGTTTTGGGGTAGGCCCAACCCGGGTATGCCAGTGCTGGTTGCATTTTTATTCGCTCAATTCTTGTGTTTAGGTTTTTTATGGGGAAATTTTAGATCTATAGCTATGGAGCCTATTGGGCATATAGCAGGAATTGGAGCTGCTATAAATGGTTTTATTTCAACCCTTCTTTCCGTGCCTATAGCAAATTATATAGGCGGATATGTTCAGGATACGGTTTGGCCCATGTTTGCAGGTCTTACTATTTGTGGTGTACTTTCTTTGGTGACCATATTATTGGGAACCAAAGGAAAGGTGCTTGCCACTGCTGAGCGAAGTAGTCTTTAAATTTTTGAAAGTAAAATAATTCGGGTAGAAGGGTATATTAAGTAGTCTCTTCTACCCGAATTTTATGTTGATTTATATAGCATTTTCTATAATCTCTTCAACCACTTCTGGATTTAGGAGCGTACTGGTATCTCCCAAATTGGAAGTGTCTTTTGAAGCTATTTTTCTAAGAATACGGCGCATAATCTTTCCGCTACGTGTTTTGGGCAATCCGGATACAAACTGAATTTTATCCAACTTGGCAATAGGGCCGATATGTTCTGTAATCTGCTGGTTAATTTCTCTTCGTACATTATCACGATCTCTAGTTTCCCCAAATTCTTTCAGAATAACATAACCGTATAATGCATTTCCTTTTACATCATGAGGGAAGCCAACAATAGCGCTTTCCGCAACCGCTGGATGTTCGTTGATCGCGTCCTCAATTGGCGCTGTTCCTAGGTTGTGCCCTGAAACAATAATAACATCATCTACCCGTCCCGTAATTCTGTAGTAGCCAACAGCGTCGCGTAATGCACCATCTCCTGTAAAATACATGTCTTTATAGGCGGAAAAATAAGTGTCTCTGTACCTGTCGTGATTTCCCCAAATAGTTCTCGCGATAGAAGGCCATGGGAATTTAATACATAACCTTCCCGATACCTGATTGCCTTTTATTTCTTTCCCTTCTTCATCCATTAATGCGGGCTGTATACCAATAAACGGTAAAGTGGCATAGGTTGGCGTAGTGGGTGTAACATAAGGAATAGGGGTGATCATAATACCGCCTGTCTCGGTTTGCCACCAAGTATCTACAATTGGGCTATTGGTTTTTCCAACGTTGTTGTTGTACCAGTGCCATGCCTCTTCGTTGATAGGTTCACCTACGGAGCCTAATACCTTTAATGAGGAAAGATCATGTTTGTCTATAAATTCAAGGTTTTCTTTGGCTAACGCTCTAATGGCGGTCGGAGCCGTGTAAAATTGGTTCACCTTGTGCTTTTCTACAACTTCCCAAAAACGTCCATAATCTGGGTAGGAGGGAACACCTTCAAACATAACCGTAGTAGCACCATTAGCTAACGGACCATATACAATATACGAGTGTCCTGTTATCCATCCAATATCCGCGGTACACCAGTATACATCTTCCTCTCTGTATTGAAATACATTTTTAAAAGTATATGCCGAATAGACCATGTAGCCCGCTGTAGTGTGTACCATTCCCTTAGGTTTTCCTGTAGATCCAGAGGTGTATAGTATGAACAATGGGTCTTCCGCATTCATAATTTCCGCAACGCAATCGGCGTAGGCTTCGTCAAGCAATGGCTGTAACCATTTATCTCTACCTTCTTCCATAGGTATATCAGTGTTGATGCGTTTTGCAACTAACACATTTTTAACTCCTGGGCAATCTTCTAAAGCTTTGTCTACAATGCTTTTTAAGTCGATTGTTTTTGAACCCCGATAAGAACCATCCGATGTTAGTACAATCTTACAATCGGAGTCGTTGATCCGCGTGGAAAGTGCATTGGATGAAAACCCTGCAAAAACAACGGAATGAATGGCTCCAATTCTTGCACAGGCCAAAAGGGAAACAGCAAGTTCAGGTATCATCGGTAGATAGATACAAACTCGATCACCTTTTTGAACCCCGTGGTCTTTTAAGACGTTTGCCATGCGGCATACTCTCTCGTGCAAGTCTCTGTAGGTAATATGTTGCGCTTCCTCATTAGGGTCGTTCGGTTCAAAAAGTAGGGCCGTTTTTTCTCCCCGTGTGGGCAAATGTCTATCAATGCAATTTTCGGTAATATTGAGTTTCGCCCCTTCAAACCATTTAATTTCAGGCTTAGTAAAATCCCAACTTAAAACATTGTCCCATTTTTTACGCCAAACAAAATGTTCTTCCGCAATCTCTTCCCAAAAGGCCTCAGGATTTCTAACGGATTTTCTATATACTTGGTAGTATTCTTCTAAATGTTTAATGTGGTAATTACTCATTCTGCCTTGATTGTTTTAATTATATGGTTAATATCCAAAAAAAATCATTTACCACTTATCTTTAAGATCTAATGGTAATTTTTAAAGGATACCTAAAATTACATAAAATTTAGTGGATTGTTGCTTCTTTTGCACCTGTAGGAATGCGAATATCTTCAACTATTTCCTGTACTTCTTTTGGCGGTTCTGGAGTGAATTTCATGATGACGATGGAAACAATAAAATTCACGAACATGGCAACACTTCCAAAACCCTCTGGTGATATGCCAAACCACCAATCTTTTTCTAGATCGGCTACAGCTTCCTTTCCTCCATCAAATAGGCCAAACTTGAACTTTAGCATATAGAACAACATTAAGGAAATACCAATGACCATGCCTGCAATAGCCCCTTCTTTATTCATTTTCTTATAAAAAATCCCCAATACAATTGCGGGAAAGAAAGAAGCCGCTGCGAGACCAAAAGCTAGGGCAACCACTGCTGCTACAAACCCAGGAGGGTTGATGCCAAAATAGCCGGCAACTACAACTGCTACGGTAGCAGCGCCACGAGCAGCCCAAAGTTCTCCTTTTTCCGTAATACTAGGTGCTATTATTTTTTTGATCAAGTCATGTGAAACCGATGCGGAAATCACTAGAAGTAGTCCTGCAGCAGTGGATAGGGCCGCAGCCAAACTTCCGGCTGCTACAAGGGCGATTACCCACGCAGGCAAATCTGCAATTTCCGGGTTTGCCAGAACCATAATGTCTGGGTCCACAATGAGTTCATTTTTTGCTTTATCGGCTACATATTGAATCTTTCCATCTCCATTTTTATCGGTAAAATTTAACAGCCCTGTGGTTTCCCAGTTTGTGATCCATTCAGGCATTTTGGCGTATTCTTGATTGCTGACCGTTTTAATCATATTGGTTCTAGCAAATACGGCCACAGCCGGTGCCGTGGTGTAAAGAATAGCTATTAACAGCAGGGCGAGCCCAGCGGATTTTCGGGCATCCTTCACGCGCTTTACAGTAAAAAAACGAACGATTACATGAGGTAATCCTGCCGTACCCACCATTAAGGCCAGCGTAATCATAAAAATATCTATTGTGGATTTTTTTCCTTCGGTGTATTCAGCAAAACCCAGTTCGGTGGAAAGGCCGTTTAGTTTATCCAGTAAATACATACCGGAGCCATCGTTCAATTTAGCGCCCATGCCCAATTGTGGAATAGGGTTTCCGGTCATTTGAATGGATATAAAAATAGCTGGAACCATAAAGGCGAATATTAAAACACAGTATTGGGCTACTTGCGTATAGGTGATACCTTTCATTCCGCCTAAAACAGCATAAAACAGCACGATAACCATTCCTATGATTACTCCTGTATTGATGTCTACTTCAAGAAACCTAGAAAATACAACCCCAACGCCCCGCATTTGTCCGGCTACATAGGTAAACGAAACAATTAAGGCACAGATAACCGCAACGATTCTTGCAGTCTTTGAGTAATAGCGGTCACCGATAAAATCCGGTACCGTAAATTTCCCGAATTTTCGGAGGTAGGGGGCTAAGAGTAGTGCTAGCAGTACATAGCCACCGGTCCACCCCATTAAATATACGGACCCATCATAACCTGCAAAGGAAATAATGCCGGCCATGGAGATAAATGATGCGGCGGACATCCAATCTGCGGCTGTAGCCATACCATTGGCCAAAGGGGATACTCCACCACCGGCAACATAAAATTCTTTTGTTGATCCGGCTCTAGACCAAATGGCAATGCCTATATACAGGGTAAATGTGAGTCCTACTAAAAGGTACGTCCAGGTTTGAACTGTCATAATCGGGTTGGTTAGGTTGCTATTTATTCGTTGAATCCATATTTTTTATCCAATTTGTTCATGAGCCGTACATAGACAAAAATGAGGATGACAAAAACATAGATAGAACCTTGTTGAGCAAACCAGAAACCTAGTTCAAATCCGCCAATTTTTATTTCATTTAAAGATTCTTTGAACAAGATGCCCGCACCGTAAGAAACCGCAAACCAAATGGCCAGTAAAATAAATAGATATTTTATATTTTCTTTCCAGTAGGCAGATGCGTGTTCTTGTTTTTCAGACATTTTTAGGAATTTAGATTGTGATGTTGAAAATAATGATTTTTACTCGATAAATAGAGATTAAATACTCCTAGGCTTTCCTAGAATTCAAATTGTATCATTTTAATGCCTCATGGTCTTGTCCTGAAGTACTTCACTCAAATAAAGCAGGGGTTTTTAGCTGGGCAAAAAAAGAACGCCACAAGAGGAGTCTCTTTTTGCTCCGGTAACTGAACTTAAAACATTTATCTTTTTTTCTATTCTCAGAACACCCATTAGAGCAAAGACCAAAGCCTCTTTGAACTCGATCAACTGTTTAGAGGGAACAACTACTTTTGCCGAATCACCTAATTTTTGCTGAAGTGTTTCTACAAGAAAGTCATTTAATGCACCTCCGCCGGTAACGAACAGTGTACTTCCGGTTTTTTTCTTATTTGCTTTTATTTGAATAGCCACCTGCTCACAGATGTGATGGACTCCCGTGCACAATAGGTTTTCCATGCTGTCTTCTGTACTCTCAACGATGGGAACAACCTCTTCTATAAACCATTCATACCCTATCGATTTTGGAAAAGGAAGCTTATAAAACTCAAGTGCATTTAGCTTTTGGAGCATTACGGTATTTATTTTGCCGTTTTTTGCAAGATTTCCGCCCGCATCATAATCCAAGTCGTTTTTTCGGGTAATGTAATTTAAAATCATGTTGGCGAGACCAATATCATAGGCAACCCGACTCCCGTTATGCTCAAAGGAGATATTACTTATGCCTCCTAAATTTAAACAGAAATCATATTTGTTGAAAAACAGTCGGTCTCCAATGGGGACAAGAGGTGCTCCTTGACCACCCAGGGCAACATCATTCGTACGAAAATCAGATACTACTTTTTGCTTGCTTGCATTGGCTAAATGTTGCCCACTACCAATCTGATAGGTAAGTCCGTTTTCTGGTTGGTGGTGCGTTGTATGACCATGACTAGCTATGTAGTCTACCTCTAGGCCATTATCTTCAATAAATAAGTTACATTGCTCACCCAGCCAGGTGCCGTATGTATTATTTAGTTTTAAAAGTGAGTCTGCGGGCAAAAGAATGGCGTCTTTTAATTGGCTTTGCATTTCAGCGGAGTATGAAACACTTTTGGTTTTTTTAATACCAAATTGCCAGGTATGCCCTTCCTGCCAAATAGTGCAATAGGCCAGGTCCAACCCATCTAATGAGGTGCCGGACATAAGCCCTAAAATTTTATATGTTGTCATAGTTTAAATGGTTACGGGTAGTTTTCCTTGTACTTCTAAATTACCTAAAAAATGATTTGCTGCGACTTCTTGAAACGATATTAAATTTTGATATGCGATAACCACTGCCTTAGCATTTTCAACATTGATATGGTTTAGTACATAGGGATTTCCAAATAGGTAAAGAATCACATTTTTTTTAGCTATAATTTCATTGATGAAAGCCAGTTCGTCTTGAGTAAAACCGAAGTTGTTAGTAGGTTTTATTTGAGGTGGAAAAATCGCTAAAAGAAAATTTTTGTCACTTTCCTCAGTAAGGGTTTTATCTGATACTACGTTGAATTTTTTGTGTTTTTTAATCGAGTTAAAAAACCGATTTTCATGATACAACGGTAGTTGTACACCTGTAAATGCTCCTGTATTAAATTCGGTAATTACCTCATTTGTGCCTTGGTATAGTGTAATACTTTGCTGGGCTATTTCTGTGTTTAATACATCAGGATTTGTTAAGGTGGTACTTGAAATTTTTGTGGACGCAATCGCTTTTTCTTTTAATCTCCAAAAACGATTAAAACTCTCTTGTATCTGTGTTTCGGAACTATTTTTCAAGATGGTATCTATGCCTTCTTTAACATGTTCAGCAAAACAAAGCACATCATTTCCAGCATCAAAAGCAAGCCATTCCAACTCTCCTTTTGTTGGAAAGTTTTTTGAAACTGCATGCATGTTCAGTGCATCGGAAATAACCACTCCCTTATATCCCATTTCTGTTCTAAGAACTCCTTTTATAATATCTTTTGATATGCTCGAAGGTGTATCCGTTTCGTTTGCTAGAGCAGGAACGGATAAATGTCCCGCCATAACGGAATCTACACCTTCTAAAATTAGTTGTTGAAATGGATATAGTTCATTATTGGTCAACTCTTCTTTGGTCTTGTTTATTAGGGGCAGTCCCAAATGTGAATCTGTTGCCGTATCTCCATGACCGGGAAAATGCTTAATACTTGTTAATATTCCCTCAGAGCGGGTGCCATGGATGTAGGCCATGGCTTTTTGAGCAACTTTTACTCTGTCCTCTCCAAAAGAACGATAGCCAATAACGGGGTTATTTGGGTTATTATTGATGTCTACACAAGGTGAAAGATTCCAATGAATTCCAGCAGCTTTGCAGTCTTTTGCAATACTTTTTCCTACTTCATAAATCAAATCATTGTGTGCATCCGGTAGTGCTCCTAGTGTAATGGCATATGGATATTGAGGTGTTTTTTCAATACGCATGGCCAGTCCCCATTCCGCATCAATCGCAATGAGTAATGGATATTTAGCTGCTTTTTGATAACGGGCGATTAGATTTTGTAATGTTTCAAAACTCTTTGCGTTAGAAACCACTTTTTTCTTTCCTTCAAAATTAGTCGCCGCACTGGCCCTACTATGGAAAAAGCACAAAGAGCCAATATGGTGTTCTTTGATCAGTTTTTCCAATTGCTGAATTTCTTCTTCAGTGTCATTGATGAACGCGGCAGGCATGAAGAGTTGCCCTACTTTTTCGGCTAAGCTTAATGTTTGCTCGGCTTGGGTATATGGTGCTATCTTAGGCATCTAATTTGGTTGATTTTTTCCCGAAATCTGCGGGGTATTTTATAAATTTCACTAGAAATAGAGCGGGTAGTGCAGCAATAACCACCCACACAAAGAACCCTCCGTATCCTAACCATTGTTGCATAAAGCCACTGATCATTCCCGGGAGCATCATCCCCAGTGCCATAAACCCGGTTGCAATGGCGTAGTGAGAGGTTTTGGACTTCCCTTCGGAGATGTAAATGAGGTACATTAAAAAGGCGGCGAAGCCAAATCCGTAACCAAATTTCTCAAGTATTACGGTTCCTGTAACGGCATAAACGCTTGTAGTTTTGGTCATGGCTAAAACAGCGTAGAGTACATTGGGTAGGTTTAAGGATATCACCATAGGTAACATCCATTTTTTAAGTCCATCACGAGATATTAAAATACCTCCAAGAATCCCTCCAATAGAAAGGAATATAACGCCAGCGGTGCCAAAAATAGTTCCTAATTGTTCAGTTGAATAGCCTAAACCACCTTGGTCCGGAGCGTCCAATAAAAAAGGAGCGGCCATTTTTACCAATTGAGATTCACCAAGACGGTAGGTTAAAATAAAGGCTAGAGCAATGCCTATTCCCGGTTTTTTGAAAAAGGAAGCGAATACTTCAAAAAAACCTTTTGGGGTGTCTTTGATAACCTCTGTTGAAGCTTCATACTTGGGAGCTGCAAAAAAGTTAGAAACCGTTAAGATGAGCATAAGAAAAGCGGCTGCTGTCATCGTGAGGCTCCAGGCTTTTGAATTGTCTCCGTATTTATTTTCTAGGAACCCCGCCATCACTACAATTAGACCTTCGCCGGTAACCATGGCAAGTCTATAAAAAGTACTGCGCATGCCAACAAAAAACGATTGTTTCTTCTCGGTTAAACCTAGCATATAATAACCATCTGAAGCAATATCATTGGTAGCCGAAGCAAAAGCCGCCATCCAAAAGCAAGCCAAGGTAGTGGTTAAAAAAAGGCTCGTTGGAATAGTAAGTGCGACCCCAAAAAGAGCTATTGTGATTAATAGCTGCATAGACAAAAACCATTTTCTTTTGGTACTTTTAAGGTCTACGAACGGACTCCACAGCGGTTTTAAAACCCATGGTAAGTATAAAAGGCTGGTGTATAGGCCAATGTCTTCATTGCTTACGCCCAGCTGTTTGTACATTATAACCGATACGCTTACAACTAAAACGTAGGGTAGGCCTTGGGTAAAATATAGAATGGGTACCCAGACCCATGCTCCTTTGTCTTTTTCTATCATGAAGTGAAATGTGTAGCTTGAAATTTAAAAGTGGTTTAAAGCTACTATTTTTAAGAGTATCTTGTGTAGAAATCAACCCTTGTTCCAGATTTTTTTAACATGTCTGGGAAGGATGATTTTTGTTTTCTAGAAATAACAGAGGCCTGTTAATTTTACGTAACAGGCCTTTGTTTATAAGGCTAATTAGAATCTGTACCGTACAAAAGCTTCCATGGCCGCGTAATGTGAAAGCCCAAGGGCACGGTATCTCTCGGCGGTATTTTTATTTCGTTCTTCGGCGCGCATCCAGAATTCTCTAGAGTCATCACCTTGGAACATAACCCCGTCTTTTTGAGACTGATGGCAGAAAATAGCATAACGTTTTTTGAGAACTTGACTAGGACTCATTGGTACGGCCATTTCAATTTCATCAACATCCCATTCGTGCCACGCACCTCTGTAAAGCCACAACCAACAATCGTCCATGAACGGTTCAGGTTTTAGCCTTCTCATTGCTTCAAAAACTGCATCAAGACACACTTTGTGAGTTCCGTGTGGGTCTGCCAAATCTCCTGCAGCAAAAATCTGATGTGGTTTTATTTCGGAAATAATGTCCATCATAATTTTTATATCCGTCTCGGAAAGGTTGTTCTTTTTGATGGTTCCGGTTTCGTAAAACGGAAGGTCTAGAAAGTAAACATTTGAATCGTCCAAACCTAAATAGCGAACGGCTGCGTAAGATTCACCTCGTCTTATATTCCCCTTTAATTTTCTTACTTCTAGAGAATCAAAACTACTGTCTTTCTTCTCTTTAATCGTATCGATTATCTTTTGAGCGGCCTCTGAGGGTGCTATTCGCTTTGATATTTCGGCATATCGCATAGCGTCAGTATCCGAAACGGCAATATTACCGGAAGTTTGGTACACTACATGAACGTCATGCCCTTGTTCTATAAGCCTATCAAAGGTCCCACCCATTGAAATTACATCATCATCAGGGTGAGGGCTAAAAATGATCACCCGTTTTTTTGCAGGTTCTGCGCGCTCGGGACGGCTAGAATCGTCAGCGTTTGGTTTTCCTCCCGGCCAGCCCGTAATAGTATGTTGTAGTTTGTTGAACATTTTAATGTTCAGGTCATAGGAATCTTCCATGGCAAGCAACCCGGACATACCATTGTCATTGTAATCCTTATCGGTTAAGCTCAGGATAGATTTATTGGTTTCTTTACAAAGCCAGACGATTGCCTTGGAGCTTAAACTCTCTGTCCACTCTAAAGACTCATCTACGAGCCAAGGAGTTTTGTTACGTGTTAATTGGCTCCCGGCACCGGTATCTAAAACGAACGTACAGTTTTTGTGGTTTTGTAAATACGTAGCCGGAACTTGAGGGGAAATCTCTCCTTCAACTGTTTTTTTAATAATGCTAGCTTTGTTTTCACCCCATCCTAAAAGGACTATCCGTTTGGCGCTCATAACCGTGGCAATACCCATGGTAATCGCTTTTCTAGGTACATTGTCTATTCCTAAAAAGGCAGGTGCCGCATCAACTATGGTAATATGGTCCAATGTAATAACCCGTGTACCGGAATTGTAATGTGATCCCGGTTCGTTGAACCCCACGTGACCCGTACGGCCAATACCTAGAAGTTGAAAATCCAGCCCACCATTTTTTTTGATTTTATCGTCGTAGGCAATACAATATTCAATCACTTTTTCGCTTGGTATAGTACCATCGGGAATATGGATGTTTTCAGGTGCAATATTCACATGATTGAAAAGGTGCTCATGCATAAAATACCAGTAACTTTGACGGTTTTCCTTTTCCATTGGAAGGTATTCGTCTAGATTAAAGGTTACTACGTTGTGAAAGCTAAGGCCTTCTTCGTTGTGCATTCTAACGAGTTCCTCATACACTTTTATGGGAGACGATCCGGTAGCTAGGCCTAACACACAATTCTTATTAGCAGCTTGTTTCTTTCTGATGAGCGTAGCAATCTCTTCGGCAACTTTAATAGAAGCCTGGTAAGAGTCAGAGAATATCACGTTGTGAATCTTCTCAAAGCGGGTTTCTTCAAATTGACCTACGGGCCTGTACTTAATATCGGCCCTATTTTTTTCTAGAATTGTTTTCATATTAGCTGCTATTTTGTGTGCGTTGTGTTTGTTTCAATACGGCAAATATATGCAAACGAAATCCATTTTTGCTGTTTTATGCGTTTTTAAGATGCTGTTTTTTGCAATTATTAATGATAATTTAACTTTAGTCTAGAATAAAACGGCAATTCTCATATTTTGCTATCTTTGTTGATGAATTTAATTTAAGCGATAATGTTAAAAGAAGAGCGGCAGCAGACTATTCTTAACGAAGTGGAACTGCATAATAGGATTCTCTTGACCGATATAGCCGATACTTTAGATGTTTCTATTGATACTATTAGAAGGGATGTTAAGGAGCTAGATGCCGAAAAAAAGTTGCGGCGTGTTCACGGCGGAGCCATATCTCTGGGTTTTACTACGAATAGTACACGTAACAGTAATATATATAAACAGAAGGACAAAATTAGAATAGCAGAGAAAGCATTGGCCCTTATAAAAGATGGTAGTGTGATTTTTGTTGATGGAGGAACTACCTGTCTAGAGTTGGCGCAGTTGATACCCGAACATATAGAAGTAACCTGTTTTACACACAGTCTACCGGTAGCGATGGAGTTGCTTACAAAACCCAATGTGACCGTTATAATGGTTGGCGGGCAGGTTTCAGGGGAATCACAGACCGCTATTGGTGCCAATGCCATTCACAATTTAGCGGAAATAAAAGTAGACTATAGTTTTATTGGAACCGGTTATGTGGACTCATATTTTGGGTTAACAGAATTTGATTGGGATATTGTGCAAGTGAAGAAAGCCGTAATTAAATGCTCAAAAAAAACGGTACTTTTGTCCATCTCAGAAAAACTCAATTCGCAACATCGCTATAAAACATGTGATATTAATGCAATTAATACCCTAATAACGGAGTTAGAACCAGAGAACGACCTTTTAAACTCATTTAGAAACCACGATATTAGAATCCTTTAAGTAGTATGCAGTATTCCAAAATAACCGAAACACCATCTAACCACAACCATTTAGAAAAGATGGATACCACTACCTTACTTCAAAAAATGAATGAAGAGGACCAAAAAGTGGCTGATGCCGTTGCTGCGGCAATTCCACAAATCACAAAATTGGTAGATGGGCTAGCGGAACGTTTTGAAAAAGGAGGTCGCTTATTTTATATTGGAGCAGGAACTAGTGGCAGATTGGGCATTTTGGACGCTTCTGAAATTCCGCCAACTTTTGGTATGCCACATACTAGGGTTATTGGCCTAATTGCCGGTGGTGATACTGCCATACGAAAAGCAGTTGAAAATGCAGAGGATGACGGTGTGCAAGCATGGAAAGATATGATGGAGCACAATATAACAGATATTGATGTGGTAGTTGGTATTGCTGCTTCCGGAACCACCCCTTATGTTTTAGGAGGTATTGCCGAAGCAAAGAAAAATGGACTTCTTACAGCTGGTATTACAAATAATCCAGGGGCTCCTTTGGCGGTTGCTGTAGATATTCCCATAGAATTAAATGTAGGTCCTGAATTCTTGACAGGAAGTACAAGAATGAAAAGTGGAACCTCTCAGAAATTGGCCTTAAACATGATTTCTACAGCCTTAATGATAAAGATAGGTAGGGTAAAAGGCAACAAGATGGTCAATATGCAGTTGAGCAATAGTAAATTGGTGGATAGGGGAGCGCGCTATGTTTCCGAAGGTTTAGGTATTGATTACGATAAAGCGGAGAAATTACTTAAAAAACATGGGTCTGTAAAAGCGGCTATTGATGCTGGTGCATAGGCTTACTTCTTTATAGCCCCTACCTCTTCAGGTGTTACTATTTTGTCTGAAGAATTCCCCCATGAATTCATTATGTAGTTCATAACGTCCGCTATTTCTTCATCCTCAAGCCCCATCGAAGGCATGATATTGTTATAGGTGACTCCGTTTACAATCATTTGTCCTTGCTGACCGTATTTTACACCATGTATACTTGCTTGTCGGTTTTGAGCAAGATAATCGGACTCTGCTAAAGGGGGAAATGTGCTTGCTATACCTTCTCCTTCTTCTAAATGACAAGTAACACAGAAATCGGCATAGATTTCACTACCTCTGAGCATACTTTCTGCTAACTCAGATTCTTGTGCTTGTGCGAAGCATCCCATTGAAATCAAGCAGACTAGGGTATTGAAAATAAGTTTCATTTATATTGTTCGGTTGAAATTAAGCAAACGATTGATAAAACAGTTTTTTGTCTAGGGTTTAGGCGCTAGTTTGTAAATTCCTTTTCCTTCGATGGCTACGTAAATTAACCCGTCAGGACCTTCTTTTACATCTCGCACCCGACCTAAATCCGTCAATAATTTTTCTCTTTTTACAACTTTGGTACCCTCCATTTCTAGACGTTCCATGTATTGGAATTTTAACGAACCTACAAGAATACTACCTTTCCAGTTTTTATAATTATCCGTAGTTACGAACGCCATGCCACTTGGTGCTATGCTAGGCACCCAATAGTGAATAGGTTGTGTCATGCCCTCCATCTCGGTTTTATCCGTGATAGAAGTGCCACTATAGTTTACACCATAGGTAACCACAGGCCATCCGTAATTGGCACCTGCTTTAATAATATTTATTTCATCTCCGCCTTTTGGACCATGCTCATTATCCCATATTTCACCGGTTTCAGGATGTTTAATCAAGCCCTGTGGATTTCGGTGTCCGTAACTGTAAATTGCGGTTTTGGCACCTTCTTTCCCTACAAAGGGATTATCCTCAGGAATTCTTCCATCGTCATAAAATCGATAAATTTTGCCACCATCGCGGGTTATGTCTTGTGGATTTTCATCTCGTGCACCACGTTCACCAATGGATAGATATAAGTAGCCATCATTATCAAATTCAATACGCGAACCAAAGTGTTGGCCTTTTGTTGTATTTGGAGAAGCTTTGTAAATTACCTCTTTGTTAGTCAGTGTGTTGTCACTTAGTTTGCATCGCATTAATGCCGTGTGCCCACCTTTTTCTTCCCCTTCTTCTGACGCATAAGAAATATAAATCCACCCCGTAGTTTTATAATCTGGATGCAATTCAATATCTAACAGTCCACCTTGTCCTCTTTGGTATACTTCGGGAACGTTTTTTACATTCGTCTTTTCTCCGTTTTTGTAATGAATCAGTTCTCCGGATTTTTCGGTAATCAAAAGCTCATTTTCGTTTAAAAAAACGAAACCCCATGGAGTCTGCAGTTCATCGATCAGTAGTTGAGCGGTGTACGGGGTGTTTTGTGGGGTATCTACCTTGTTTTCAGTATCTTGAGCGCAAGAATAACTAAGAGTTATCGCAGCTAAGGCTATCGTTAATACACTATTTTGCATAATTTGACGTTAAATGATATTATTAAGGTATCCCGTTATGGTTAAAGATAACGAGAATTTATAAGTTTAAAAGAAATACCCGAGAGAAAGTGATGCATCCCAAATCGCTCATTTTCTTTTTAAAATGACTTAACCTATGCTCCCAAAAAAAACACAGCGTATTCTGTACGCGCTACTGTTAATGACCTTTTCAGTGGTTTGTACTTCTGCTATAGCCGGCAAGAAGGCCTTCAATATCTATGCTGAAGTAGCCTCTGCCGTTAAAGAAGTAGTTTCAGTTAAAAGCGAAGCTGCCAATAGTGCCAAGTCTATTTCAACCAAGGCTCTAAAAAGTAGCACGGCTAAAGAAGCCGCTGCCGCTCCTATGTTTTCGACTATTATTCAGAATGCAGATGAAGAAGTGGGTTGTACGGCCAATGGTTTTACAGTGGCACGTTTTAATCTTTGTGGTGATTCTGATGATGAAATTATTTCGCTTTCCGGTTCATACTCTAATGTTTCGTGGCAAGTCCTAGGAGGTAGTTGTAGTCCTGATATAAACCAAGATTGTCCCAATACAAATATATCCTGTTATACGGAAGTAGCTAATACGGATACTTTTCAATTAGATGCGAGTAGTATTTCAGCTACCTCTGGAGCAGAGTATCGTGTTGTTGCCGATGGGCAACAATACTTTTTTAAGGTTAAGAAAAGTACTATTTCATACGGCGTTTCTTCTAAAGATTATGTTTGTAACAACCCTGGTAGAATTGAGATTACAGGTCTTCCCAACAGTTATCAATTTAACCTTAGCGAAGGAGGATCGGTTGTAAGGCCTTATCAATCTTCTTCTATTTTTTCAAATTTAGATCCAGGTACCTATACCGTAAAAGCAAGATTGAATATTTCCGGGCAGGTATGTGAATATTTAATTGGCCCTATTGAGATTGAGCCAGTAGATATTGAAATTGATGTAACATTCACAAATCCTACATGTAGTGGAGAGACAGGTTCAATAGATGTAACGGTGAATCCTGAAGTTCCTGGTCCTTATGTGTATACTTTATTAGATGATAGTGGAGCGGAAATAGAGTTTACTTCAACTATATCTAGTAACACCTATACGTTTGGAGCTGTTAGTGAAGGTACGTATGCAGTTAAAGTAGAAACAAATGATTGTAAGGAAGATATTCCAAATGGAATTGCAGCTCCAATTCAATATACGGATACTAGTGGAAACCCAATTACGGTAGGAACAGGGCTAAGTCCTATAACTGTCATTACGGATACCAATGGTATGAGCTTTGGATGTTCAACGATTTCAAGTGTAGATATAGATGTTACACCTTCTGGAGGTTCGGGTACGTATAGCTATACGGTAAGTGATGGAGGAAATTCGGGCGGTAACTTTACAGGAACTAGCTCATATACGGTTACCAGTCCAGGTACCTATACATTTTATATTACCGATGATCAGGGATGTACAGCGGAAAAATCTGAATATGTAGCGGAATTGGAGGCGCCGGATGTTACAGCATCTGACATAGTAGGTACGTGTACCAATGGAGGTGGAAAGGTAGATTTTAACGTTATCGATCCTAAAGGTTTTAACTTAGAATTTAGGGCTACCAATAACGCTGGCGACCCTTTTACAAGTTCTTCTACCATACCTGTTGCTGATGGAACTTATAATATTGTAGAAGTTCAGTATTCTCAAGGAGCTTTTACTTGTGTATTGTCTCTGCCTGCGGTTACGGTTACGTCAGCAGGTGGCCTGAGCAGTACGGCTTCAATGACCCAAGACTATACTTGTATCAATGGAGGAGGAATAATCGACTTCACACCGGCAACTGGTGGTTCAGGTACCGGGTACGAATACAGTGTGGATAATGTAACCTTCCAATCCGGAACTACGTTTACTGGTTTAACGCCAGGCAGCTATATTCCTTACGTAAGGGACGATGCAGGGTGTTTGCAGGCATTAGGACCAATAGATATCACGGAGCCGACACCACCGGACTCCATAACTTTCGCTCAAGATAACTTGGATTGTAGTACAGGGACCAGTAGGGTTACTGTTGATGTTCTTCCGGCAACTTATACGGTTACACAATACGAAATTGTTTCATCTAATCCTTCTACGACACTTCCTCCAGCGCAGGCAAGTAATGTTTTTCCTGGTTTGGATTTAGATACTTCGTACCAATTTGAAATTACAGATGATAGTGGTTGTACCCATACGGCAAGTTTTACAACCGGTGGATTTAGTACTATTAGAGCTCGTGTAAAATCTGGTGGAGATAGAAGAGTTTGTCCTTCTGCTACAGATGGGAACGGCGCATTTTTAATAGATGGTTTTGCTGTGGATTATGATTATACCATAGTTCAATTACCTGGTACTACAATTACTAGTGGAACCAGTACAGATCAAGAAATTCCCATTACGGGTCTAGGTGCCGGTACTTATGAAATTACAGTAACCGATAATGATACCAACTGTACTTCAACTGCGTCTTTTGATGTAATAGAAGCTGCAACTCCGTTAAGTGTTACCGGAGCGGTAACCGATATGAGTTGTCAGAATAACAACATTGGTAGAGTAACAGGAACAGGTGTTGGCGGCTTTGGCGGATATCGTTATGAATTGGAATGGCCAGGAGGAACTTTACAAGGCCCAAAAACAGGAAGGACTTTTGGTAATTTAACGGAAGAAGGTACATATACCTTAACGGTAATAGACTCTGAAGGATGTACGGCTTCAACGACTTTTTCGTTGACTAGTTTAGATGCCCCAACTATTGCAGAAGGAACAATAGATTATTGCTATTCAGCCACTAATCAAGGAGAGATTTCGGTTACGTCAACGGCGGGATCCGCAGCCCTGGGTACACATCAATATCGTATTAATGGTGGATCATTGGTAGGAACCGGTGGCACACATACGTTTACAGGTTTGGTACCGGGTAATTATACTATTGAGGTAGTAGATGGTAACGGTTGTACGGCATCAACATCATCAATTAGAATACCACCGCAGGTTCAAGTTAGTTTGGATATAGCAAGTGAAATACCTTGTGGAGGAGATGGAGAGATGGAAATAAGTATAAATGGAGGCGATATTTCCAATTTGGGTGCCACATCATATACTATTGAGTATCGTGATGTAAGCCCTAATCCCTTTACACCCGTATCGGGCCATGATGGGGTACAGCTACCTTCTGGGAATTTCAACTATACAGTTCCTTTTGGAAACCATGGAGATTACCAAGTAACAGTTACCGACTCCAATGGATGTGCCAATACTTCAGAAATTATAACTTTTGAAGAACCTACGAATATTGCTGCTACGCATAGAATAGAAGGTCCAAGTTGTGGTGATCCAAATAGCGGGTTTGTTGAGGTTATACCTACAGTATCATCTGGTATTCCTCCATTTGAGGTCGTTTTTGCTCCCGCTGGGAACTTGACTGCCAACCCTAGTAATCCGGATCCGACATTAACTTATGTATTCTCTGATCAAACTATATATTCAGGATTAGTAGCCGGTAACTATGAGTATGTTGTTAAGGATGCTAGAAATTGTGTCACGGCAGTAATTCCTTTAACGGTAGCCGATGATACTCGTCCCTCTCCGGATGTTATCGCAACTCCAATTGATGCTACCTGCTCTCCCGGTTCTCCCGGTGCACTATCAGGTGGAGTAACTATTGGTTTGCCTACTCCTGGTGTAGAGGACTATACCGTAATAATTGAAGATAATTTTGGAAACCCCTTCTATACACAAAATAACGTAGCGGATTCTGATTTTTCTTTAACCGTGACGGACCCTAGTCTTGTTCCAGGTAATTATCAGTTAATTGTATTGGACTCAAGAGGGTGTAGAGATATTGAGGCGTTTACTATTGGTACCTTAAGTTTGGATATTGTTCCAACATTTCCACCACCGCCAGCAATTTGCTCTCCGGGAGGAACTACAGTTTGTGTAGATATCGTAAACGGATCAGGTAGTTATGAAATACGATTGGCGGATCCGGATCCATTAGTGGGATGGACTACACCAAGTAACCCGCCTGCAAACCACTGTTTCAACAATTTGTTGTGGGGAGTGTCCTATACTGTTGAGGTGCGTGATTTAGGTACAGGTTGTACCTATGAAGAAGTAATTACCTTGCCAGATGGCCCAGGAGGAGATGTTGACATAGTTGTGGATAATGCCACATGTAGAAATGGTGATGTTGGTGTAAATTATAATATTACCTCAGGTACCGCTCCGTTTGACGTGGTTATAACCAATCTTGATACAGGTGAGGTTGTCTATACGGATTTAGGTACTTCTTTAACCACTATGGCATCTGCTATTTCAGTTCCTGGTGGTAGATATGGGGTCTCTGTTGAGGATGATGGAGGTTGCTCCTATGGAGATGAGGGCGAAGCAATTTTGTTGGCTCCACGAGTTGATATTATTAGTAACGAAAATGCAAACTGTAATGCCCTGGGTCAGTTAACGGTCAGAGGTAGTGGAGGTACGCCTTATGCATCTGGAAGTCCATATTTATATGCCTATGTGCCAGCGGGTACTCCTGTAGATAATGACGGAACAGCCACGCCAAGTGATTCTTCCGATGATTTTAGTGACGCTTCTACGGTTGCACTGCCTGGTGCATTGGCTCCCGGTATTGATTATGATATTTGGGTAAAGGATGCCAATGATTGTGCCTATAGAATTTCTGCAGCGGTTATACAGTTGAATCCTGATTTACCAGCGCCAACCATTAGTGTTGATAACCAATGTGATGTTACAACTCCCGTAGGTGGCTTTACGATTACTGTAGAGGTTCCGGGAGATATAGATACACCTACCTTCACTTTGAATGGTGAGAGTCAAACCCCTGCATACGTAGCTGGTACGCCTACTCAAGCTACGTTTACGGTAAACAATATAGGTTCTTACCCTGTAAATGTTATTGATGCCAACGGATGTGATGTGGATGATGTGGCAGAGGTATACCAAGTGTTATCGGCTTCAGGAGATTTTTCTAGTGAGCCAAGTTGTGAAGAAACGGATGGAGAGATTACAATTACGGCAGATGGCGGTAGTGGCGATTTCACCTATGTACTGACTGGTACGGATATTTTTGGTAGTCCCGTGAATATTACCGATCCTAACAATGACGGTATTTTTCCAAGTATTGCTGCCGGAGATTATCAAGTAGAAGTGACTGATAATCAGGTTACAGATGGGATAAACCCCTGTACATTTACGGTTAATGGTATAGTGAGGTCCGCTCCAACGAGTCCGGATATTGATGAAACGGGAGCTACCGATGTAAGTTGTAATGGTCTAAATGATGGAAGTATCTCGGCGTCATTAATTGCGGGAACTGATGTAGATGGTATTAAAGAGTACAACTTGTATAATAGTGATTTGGCTTCGATGCCTTCAAACTATGATAACTCATCTCGCATCGATGATAACTTATCAGGTTCTTTCTCAAACCTAGCTCCAGGTACCTATGTATTAGAGGTGGTAACGGATAGAAATTGCTATGATAGGGAAGAAGTGATTATTGGTGAACCGCCAGTTTTCACTGTAGATGCGTCGGCAGGTACATTATTATGTGAGGTTGGAGCGAACAGATTCAGTACAACCATCCTGACCGCTACGGTTAGTGGAGTTGGTAACGGTTCTGATTATGGCTTTAAAATCAATGCTACGGATAGTTATCAAACTACAAGTAGTAATACTATGGATTTTGAAATTGTAGATAATGGATCAGTCCAAACTATTAATGTATATGCCATAGATAGTAATGGTTGTGAATATATTAGTGCAGATGTAACTATTAGTCCTCCTAGTAATGTAACGGGGGTAATTACACAAGAATCTGCTATGGATTGTGAAAATCCTGAGACTATCAGAATAGATGTAACTGGTACAACTGACTTTAGTATAGTTGATCAAGGTAACTCGGTAATGCCTGTTACTACGGAAGTTGTCAACGGAGCTACTTTTGCCATATTAGACTTGCCAATGTCATCTGGTGAATACCGTTTGCAAATAAACGATAATGGAGGATGTAACTATCCATTAGAGCCATATAATGTAGATGAACCGGTATTGCCTACTGTTACTATTACGGAATCACAAGCTGTGGGTTGTTTTGGCGCCACAGATGGTGAGCTAACAATTGATGTAAGCGGATTTACGGGAGTATATGAATATTGGGTTTATGAATCCTCTGACCCAGGATTCACTGGTGGAGCTTTTGGAACACCGGTTGCTGGAAACTCAACAGGATTAATTGATACCGCAATAGATGGAAACCCTGCTGTAATTACGGGTATTGAAGGCGGTAACCACCGTGTTGTGATTCGTGAACAAGGAAAAACAGTAACGGGTTGTAACGTATTTAGCAATGTAACCGTTTTGAACACGCCTAATGGCACCCTCGCTATCACCTCTTTGGATGAAATTGGTAGAGTAGGATGTACTAATGATTTAGGTGAGATTGTAGCTACTACCCAAGGAGGATGGGATGCATCACCTTATGAATATATGCTGGAATATGAAAGTACCGTGGGTAGTGGATTCACACCTCATTCAAATCCTGCGTATGCTGATTTTGCAAACAATGGAACCAATGACACCTTTACAGGTCTATCCAGTGGTAATTACCGAGTAACCGTACGGGACATTGAAGGATGTACCCATAGTAGAGAGATTGAATTAGTGGCTCTGCCTCCTATAGAGGTGGAAGCTATTATCACACGAGAATTGGAATGCCCTACGGGTAATGATGCTATAATCGTGGCTGTGGAGCCGGGAACAACAAATCCTGGGGCAATTGGTGGTGAACCTGGAGCAGGATACCAGTATCGATTATTGCACTTAGGAAGTAATGATAATACCGACATAGATTCTATGACCGGTTACCAAAATGACCCAGAATTTTCTGGTACTTCGGGTGTTATTCCTGGAGGTTGGTACGCTGTTGAAGTAGCATCTACATTAAATTGTGGGGTGGTATCAGCACCTATTCAAGTAATTCCGCCACCACCAATTAATCCGGCATTGATTCAGACTTCAGTTCCGGCCTGTGGTAACGCGGCGACTATGATGATCCGTGTAAATAATCCGCAAGGAGGAACGTACGAATACAGTGTAAATGGATCTGGTGGTCCTTGGACGCTTATTAGTGGAACAGATTCCAATGGGCTTCCGGTAGCAACTGGTATTCCAGGTACTATTGGTAACTCATATCGCTATGAGGTTCGTAAGGTGGGTAGTTTAAGTTCTTGTCTGGCAGTTAAGACCAACGGTATTACCATTACTGATGCAGAACCATTGAGTATAGATATAAACTCTCCTACTTTTGATGTTTCGTGTGCCTACGAAGTAGATGGTAGAATAGAAGGTATTGCTAATGGAGGTACGGGTATTTATGAATTCCGAATCTATAATTCTGACCCAGGTTCTGATGCTTTCGCAGCAGAAACGATGCCTACATACCAAAACCGTACAATGCAAGATTTTGGAACTTTTGAAAACCTAGATGCTGGTGATTACTGGATTTCTGTAATTAGCCGCGCTAATTGCGGGGTGGTTGAAGGTCCGTTTACCATAGACCCAGCCATACCGGTAAATATTGTTGAATCAAGCACGCCAACAACTTGTTATGGAGAGGATGATGGTACCATTACAATGGAGGTTACAAGTGCCACGGCAGGTTTAGTTCAGTTTGCCATAGAGCCTAATTTAAGTGAGTTCTTTAGTGATCCAGATAACCCAACTGTCTATACGTTTACGGATTTACCCGCTAATACGCCCAGCAACCCTACGTATACGGTATTGGCACAAGATGCAGAAGGTTGTCCGCAGACTTTTGAAATTACCGTAACCGAACCAGAAGAATTAGAAGTTACAGATTTCAGTACAACCCCTGAAACATGTATCGGTTTTGAAGATGGTACGGCACAAATTACAATAACCGGTGGTACGCCATTTGTAGACCCTACAACATTAGATGAGTATTATGAGACTCGTTTAGTTGGTCCTAATTCTGATGGAACCGAAGTGTTCTTAAGAAATGATAATTTATATTTTGATAACTTAATAGGGGGTGAAGGGTATATTGTTTTTGTACAAGATGCCAATGGGTGTAGTACAAATGTGTTTATTCCTATAGATATAGGAGTAGATTTAACAGCAGAACCTCTAGTTCAATACGGTTGTGAAGGTATATTCCCAAATAGTACGGCTTCGGTTCAAATGCAAGAAGAGAGTTTGATTCCTGAACTGTTGTTCGCATTGAATCCTATAGACCCAACAGATGCCATTACGGCTTTGGCCACAACCGAACGTTCATGGGGAGACTTACCTGCGGGAGACCATACGGTTTATATTTACCATGAAAACGGATGTACCAACTTTGTTGAGTTTACGATTGAGGCGTATGATCCTTTAACATTAGTGGCAGAGAAAACAGGTCCAAATGAAATTACAGCAACTGCGGAAGGTGGTTTTGGAGGTTATGAATTCTTCTTTGATGGACAGTCTTATGGAAGCGAAGGCTTGTATACCACTACCGAAAGTGGCGAGGTTGAAATTAGAGTAGTAGATCAGAATGGTTGTGTGGCAGTAGCTGTTATTCCGTTTGAATTTACTGGAATGTTAGAAATACCTAATTTCTTTACGCCTAACGGTGATAATGAAAATGATTTCTGGGCACCGGGTAACCGAGAGTTCTTCCCGGATATAGAAGTAATTATCTATGACCGTTATGGTAGAGTTGTTGCGGAGTTGGACCAGGTAAGCGAATGGGATGGTCTTTATGATGGTAAAGAGCTGCCAACTGGAGACTACTGGTATGTTGTGAACCAAAATGATGATAGGGATATACGCTACGTAGGACATTTTACACTCTATAGATAAAAGTTAATTAATTATTAAAATGAAAAACGGATGTCCATTTAGGCATCCGTTTCTTTTTAGCGCTCTTTTTAATGTCGTATTTTTAACGGATGAATTCCGCTGTACTTCTGCGGATAAGAATTGATAAATGCTGCAAAGATTATATTTCATTTTACTCTGCTTTGTGTTACAGAGTTGTGCCGCCCAGTCAAAATATAAATTGGTCGATGCTGAACAAGAAACAATTATCAAAGAGAATTATAGCTATTATTTATACTTCCCGGAAGGATATGATGAAAAACCGGAAGAAAAGTATCCTTTATTATTGTTCCTTCATGGAGGAGGAGAGTCAGGAGATAGCTTGGTATATGTAAAAAGAAACGGACCGCCTAAATTGATTAAAAGAGGAAAGAAGTTTCCTTTCTTGATTTTAGCACCTCAGAACCCACAAAAGAAAATGTGGTGGAATACCCGTTCTGTTATGCAATTGCTAGATACTATAGTAGCGAATAATCGCGTGGACAAAAATAGAATTTATCTAACCGGGCTCAGTAGAGGAGGAGGGGCCGCCTGGGAAATGGCAGTTCAATACCCTACAAGATTTGCTGCCATGGCCGTTGTTTGCGGAATGACGCCCTTGCCCTATGCTTCTTGGATAGATAAGAAAATGCCCATTTGGGTTTTTCATGGGGAAGAAGACCGATCCATTCCAATTTCAGAGTCGGAAACCATGGTTTCCAAATTAAAAAGTATGGGACATGATATTCGCTTCACGCGATATCCAGGAGTAGGCCACGATTCTTGGATAAAAGCTTATGAAGATGATGAATTGTATGAGTGGTTTATGGAGCAGGAGCGAGTGGAGTGAGTAGGGTATCAGCTTCTTTTCTATTCTCCTTGAAATTTATTAAAATTAGTTAAGCTCGTTTTTGAGTAACATTATATCTACATCCGTATCTTTCCAAATGTTTAGAAAATCTTTAGGTACGGGGGTGAAGCCATATGTAAAGGAGCTTAAAATAATGTCTATGTCTCCATCGGAATCAACATCACCTGAGTCTAGCAATAACCAACGACCTAGTTTTGAGTTTGAAAAAGTAAAAGGCTTAAAGGAGAACATCTGCGCGTTTTTGTTTTCTAAATAGACAAAAGAGGATTCTGGATTCGTTGAATAATCGGGAAATGTAGATAGTATGCCAAAATCGAAATCTCCATCTTGATCAAAATCATTTACAACCACTCTAGTGGCTCCATTTAAAGGAAAGAAAAATTTCTCTTCAAAATGATTTGTACCATCATTTATGTGAATACGAAGACCGTGGTACGGTTTGTGAACATAGCTTTTGTCCGCATTATCGCCATGTACTGTAATTAGGTCATCGTCTCCATCCCCATCATAATCAATAAGCTCAAACCAGCTAGTACCGTAAACAGGACTAAATTTAATCACAGGATCAATAGTAAATTCAAGATTGCCTTGTTGATAGAGAATAAAGATGCTTTCTTTTCCTTGTGAGGCGAGTGTTATTAAATCATCTTTACCATCTCCGTTCATATCCTTGGCGATTGTTCTTATAAACCCTGGCTGATTTATCAGAATTTCTTTTTTATAATTCCCATTGTTTTCTTTTGAAAGTAATGATAAGCTTCCCGTGAAGTTTCCGAATTCACATATCACTAATTCATCATGACCGTTTTTGTTTAAATCTTTTGCGAGCGTATGAACAGGTCGGTGGAGGACAAAAGGTAATTGTTCATTAACATTCTTGGAGTTAATTTGGATATCACCACGAGCAATTTCAGACGGATTTAGGTTGCCGGTATTTGTAATGAAGGAAGATTTTAGGTTATTGGTGTATCCTGTAATAGGCCCGCCAGTGGTTGTTAACGTATCTATTTTCTTGCGTATAAAATTGTACTTTAACAAGTCCCCTTTTAAATCGCCCGAGATAATAGAATTGTCTCGTTCATCAAATTGTAAAAATGTTATAAATGTTCCTTTTGTGCTATCTAGTTGAATAGGTACAGCTTCAAACTGTTCAATTTTTTTATATTCCTTGGTAGCACTAGCTCGCAAGGAATCTGGTGCTAAAGAAATTATGTACTCCTTAAGTAAGTGCCACTCAGGTAAGGACAGTTGAGGTCTTGAAGGATATATTCCTGTTTGCATAATAGCATGTTGCTCGGTAAAAGAAACATTTTTGTAAGGGTTTACCGTAGAATCCTTAATGCCCATTCTGGCAGTCATATCTGGTAGCACGCCATTTTTCCAGATATGCTTTGGAAGGTCATCTATGGCTGGTAGTAAGTGGCAACTAGCACAATGGGTATTGTATAAAACAGCAGCTTTTTTTTCAGACGGAGAAGTGCATGAAATAGCTAGCCCAACGATTGCTAAAATGATAACCCGGATAAAATATCTGTTTTCTTCCATCTATTTTATACTGTTATTTTACTATAACAGTGTATGAGATCAATAAAAATGATTATAAGATATTTTTTTCAAAATTAAGACGATTTAATTTTGTTGAAATACGTTTATTTTTCCCCGGTTTTGAGATACGATAATAAAAGGATTGCCTCCACTAGCATTTTTGACCGTAATCATATCCTTAGCGTCTCCGGATACTTTAAATCCGCTTTCTAATGTATTTATAAATTTAAAATCACCTGTACCATCACCTTTTAGAAGCCCGCCATTAAATGCGTCATAGCGACCCACAAAAACTTCATTTCCATAATTGTTGCCTATCATAAGCAAATCCGCATTATTATCTCCATCATAATCTGTAGTGAGTATTCGGTTTATAGGAGCAACTTGAGCTTGTAAGGGCAATTGATGGTATTTGAATCCTCCATTCCCTACGTTCTCAAAATAGCTGGTCTTATCATGGTTAGCGTTCATTTCTAAGGCGCCTTCTAATTCTTTTGGACTAAATAATTCAGCTTGGGTTGTTTCTGCATATTCTCGGTAAAAATCAAATTTTGCACGAAACATTGGACTTTGACCAGATAGATCACCCCAAAAATTAATAGGGAACGACCGGTATGTTTGATCATTAAAATTGTCTTTGATGTATGCAAACATAACAGGGTCTACAGTTCCGTTGTTGTCAAAATCTTTAGAAAGTAAAGTAACAGGTCTGTCTTTTGAAGGTTGATAAATATTGTTGGAACCTAAATTCCCAACAATTAAATCTAAATCGCCATCATTGTCAAAATCATGGGTTACCATACTTTCCCACCAACCTGTTAAGCTGTCAAGGCCGGTTTCCTTAAATTTGACAAATTTAGATTTCTCATTTTTAAAGATTGTAATTGGCATAAACTCTCCGGTTACTATTAGATCTGCCAATCCATCTTTGTCCATATCTGCCCAAGTAGCATCTGTTACCATACCAATTTTATGGAGTTGGGGACAGTACGAGTCAGTAACATTTTCTAAGGTTCCTCCTGAATTTTTAAGAAGGTAACTGTTTTCGGGGAGTGGATAATTAGCAAACGGTGTTCTTCCTCCAATAAAAAGGTCAACGAATCCATCACCATCAAAATCATGTGCTTTTACAACTGATCCACTAGAGTTAATTTTCGGCATTTTATCAGTGGTCATAGAAAAATTACCGGATTCATCATTGATGAATAATCTATCTGTATAAAAAGGACTTTCTTTATCAAACTCATTACTTCCGGAAACAAGGTAAAGATCAAGGTCGCCATCATTTTCTAAATCAAACAATGCAATCCCTTCTTCTTCAAACTCTTTGTTTTTATCATCTTTAAATAATTGCGATTTTACAAAAGTCCCATCTTGGTTTTGAAGAAAAATTACAGGAGAAAACCCAGAAGCACTACCAACTATGAAGTCTTCGGTACCATCTCCATTAATGTCTCCAGTGGCTAAACATGGGCCGTTCTGTGTAAGTTTGTGGGGTAGGATGCGTTGCAAATTATAATCTACCTTGTCTTGTTCTTGATGAACATAATCAATGCCTACAGCTTTGGAAACTTCTTTGTAAATAGTTGGTAGCTCCTTTTGGATAAGAGGAAAACTCAATTTACTCAATTCTAAGCTGCTTGCATTTTCGTAATTGACATCTATTTTTTTGTTTACCTCCGTATTTTTGATTTGCTGAAATTTTCCATCGGGCCAAACTACTTCTATTGAAGCAATACTTTTAGTGTTGCCCAGGCCGAAATGAACAATGTCCTGGACGGAGGACATATAACCTCTTGTTAAATAATGTTCTTGATATTGAAAAGAACCGTCTTCTGAGCGAACTACAATTTTAGCCCCTATACCAGAAGCATTTGATCTTGGCCCCTGCAGTTTTATTGTAACGTAGTTGTTCTTTTTTTCTTTGCCTGTGTTAAGGTTGTTTTTAAACACAAAGGCCTCTTCATTAATGTTGTTCACTACATAATCCATATCTCCATCGCCATCTAAATCAGCAAAGACAGCACCATTAGAGAAAGAGGGAATATTTAGTCCCCATTCTTTACCAGCATCACTAAAAAGACCATTTTTTTCATTCTTGTAACTATAGTTTGGTATTTTGACAACAGGAATAGAGTCTAAGATTTGACTTGGTGATAGGAAACGGCGAACATTAAAATTAAACTCTCCAAAGTCTAGGTCCGTAATATCGCGAGGGAAACCATTTGTAATAAGTAAATCTTTGGCCCCGTCGTTATCAACATCTACAAATAGGGGAGACCAGCTCCAGTCCGTCCGTGATACGCCCGCCATAAGCCCAACTTCACTAAACGGTACATCCAAGCCTTGCCCCACGTGAAGCATATTTCTCATATATTGATAGCCATAGCCAAATTTCTCATTAAGGTTATAATCATTATATCTGCTGTCGCGGACAGTAGTTTTAAGTCTATAATTGGTTTCTCCCAACATGTCTATGGTAATGATATCCAAAAAACCGTCGTTATTATAATCCGAAATATCAGAGCCCATAGAAAACTTACTTTGGTGCTTTATAACTTTATCTATGGTGTTAGAGAAAGTTCCGTCACCATTATTGGTATACAGGATATCATTAGTAAGGTAGTCGTTACTGACATATATGTCTGGCCACCCATCATAATTTAAATCTGCAATAGCAAGGCCTAGACCATACCCTTCTATGGTAATACCAGCTTCTAAAGTAACATCGGTAAAAGTGTTATCTCCGTTATTTCTGTATAGTCTATCATTGCTCAATGCGGAACCATCTGTAATTTTTTCTCGGTAATTAGAGGGTAGTTCATGAATGTCTACATTGTTAAGTACATAAAGGTCCAGTAACCCATCTTTGTCATAGTCAAAGAACGTAGCGTTCATACTGTTGCCAGCATCGGCTATACCATATTCTTTAGCTAATTCTTTAAATGTAGGTTCTCCATTTTGGTTTAGCCCCTGATTTACGAAAAGCATATTTGTCTTTTCTTCTGGTTTAGTATACATGGCCGCACAAACGTATACATCTAAAAAGCCATCACTATTAATGTCTACTACGGCCACACCGGTTTTCCAAGATTTTATAGCTTCTATACCTGCCTTTTTAGAAATGTCCTTAAATTGAAAATCACCTTGGTTTAGGTAAAGTTTATTGGCTACTTGATTCCCGGTAAAAAAAAGATCTGGTTTTGAATCGTTGTTGAAATCTCCAACTGCGATACCACCACCATTAAATATGTATTCGCTGGTAAGGATGTTGAAACTATCCGTTTCAACAATTGTGTTGTTGAATGTTATGTTAGAATGGTCAGAATTTACTTGCGTGAACAGGGTGTCAGCTTTCTTCTCACAAGAGCTAAGTACTATAAGTGTAATAAATGAAATGAAGATGATTTTTTTCATTGTGTTTTTACTTGTGTTGTGGTAGGTAATAAAATAAGCTACTACGAAAATATCCTATTAAGTAGTTAACAAATTTAGAGAAATACATAGTAATCAGTAGGAAATAAATAGATTACCTTTTTAGAGGTGTTAATAAAAAACCACCCTACGCCATAGGGTACAGGGTGGTTTGTAGTTATGGACGTTTGATAACAACGTCTTGGTAAAATAATTTTATTACTCCATTGAATTAATAAAATCAATAGCACTTTTTGGTAGTAACACCTTATCTATAATATGGGCAATACCATTTCTTGCAAAAACATCCGGTGTTGTTATATTGGCATTTACATCGTTAGTTGCATCACCTATTACAAAATTCTCAGTGCCAACAACACTAATGATTTCGATATCATTTTCGGAAACTGTGGTTACCGATCCCGCTTCTAAATCTTCACTTGCTATTTTTCCTTCTAGTACATGATATAGAAGTATTTCACTAAGAAGTTCCTTTTCTTCGTCTGTATCAAAACTAGCTATACTCGTATAATCAGGTCCAAAAGCATCAAATAGGTCTGCAAAAGCTGCATCTGTTGGTGCAAATACAGTTGCAGGCATATGGTAGCTGAAATTTGTAGCCGTAGTATCTTGAACATTGGTCATGTCCTCAAAGGTTTTTACTAAATCAGTTTGAGCCAAGGCTTCCCCTAATACGCTCAATTGAGGCGTGCTGGCTACTGTAGTTGCTAAATCGTCAGATTCTAACAATGCTATAAAATCTAATGCGGCCTGAGGTAAAAGTACTTTGTCAATTATATCTACAAAGCCATTTTTAGCGTCTATATCTGCGGTAACTCTAGTAGCCGTTATTGGTGTACTATCTCCAAACTCAAATCCTCCGGATGCCCCCGTTACTTCAACAGTGTTATCTTCTAAAAGAGTTTCGGCAGCTCCTGCCATTAAATCGATAGACCCATCTACAGGCTTTAATATATGATATGAAAGAACATCTGCCAACAAAGATTTTTCAACATCATTATCAAAATCTTCAAAGCTGTTGTAGTCACTTCCCAATGCAGCAAACAAATCCTCAAAAGCTTGATTGTTAGGGGCTAGGAGTCTTGCGGTATCTAATTCTACAACTGCATCTGCCAAACCTGCCGTATCTAGGGCAATTGCAAATAGACTTAAGTCTTCTGTACCTTTTGCCCATTCTAGGATAGAAGGTCTAGTATCAAAACTTAAAGCTTCAATTGCTCCCTGTGGTAAAAGAACTTTATCAATAAAATGCACAATACCGTTATCGGCATAACCATTTGGTTGGGAAACGTTAGATACGGGGTTGGTTTGTGTTAGCTTAGTAGCATCCAATAACTGAACATCTCCATCTGCTGTAACCACTACCGAAAGGTCGTCTCCTAGAACAGTGGTTAGTGTTGCTCCATCTGATAATGAACTGGCTTCTAGATTACCAGGAACTACATGATATGTTAATATCTGTGAAAGTAGTGTAGGATCTATATCCGCTAACATAGCATCAGTTGCGGATCTGTCATCGTTGGATTCAAAACCAAGAGATTCCGCAAGCGTAGTAAATGCACCATCGGTGGGGGCAAATACAGTAAAGGGACCAGTACCTTCTAAAGTAGAGGGTAGGTCTCCTGTAGCAGTATTAAGGGCAGCATCCAAGGATGTTAAGCTACCACTGGCACTAATTCTTGTATAAACCGTACCCGGGCCAATGATGGCACTGCCAAGCCCGTCGACATCATCGTCATTACAGGATCCGAGTCCTAGTAATGCGAGCATCGATAAAACAATACTTATAGTTCGAAAATTATTCATGTCTATATTTTGTTAAGATTTTTATTGCTTAAAGTTTTAATTAATACCCAGGGTTCTGCTCTAAAATGCCACCACTTTGGTCAATTGCATTTACAGGAATTGGGAATAAATCATGTTTCTCCGTGTATGTTTTAAACTTAGAACCATAATCGGACTGGTTAAGGTCTTCTGCTTCATTGGCAATGTAGGTGTTGATTACCTGTTCCGCAACATCCCATCTTCTAAGGTCGAATAAACGGTGACCTTCCATACCAAATTCCAAGCGACGTTCAAAACGAACCGCTTTTCTTGCAAATTCTTGGCCGGCAAAAGCTCCGTAGGGCTCAATCTGGTAATTAGCGGCAGGACCATCACCTGCTTCATTTTGAACATAGGTCATGTTTTTCGCTCTGTTTCTAACCATATTTACATACTCAAGTGCTAAAGAAAGATCTGGAGTGGATTTTTCAACAGCGGCTTCAGCAGCCATTAACAAAACATCAGCAAAACGCATTACGTTGTAATTGATCCCAGACCAATCAGACCCCCAGCCGCCTGTACCACGGTTAGCATCTACTTCATCTGCTTGATATACATTCTTTTTTGGTAAATAAGGTCCAGAGATATCTTTAAAAGTAGCTCTTATCCATTCCTTTCCAGGATTTGGACCAAAACCATTATAGTCAATACCTCTTCTAGACACTGTATAATCTAACCTAGGATCTAAAGGTCCGGTGTGTGGGGTAAAGTCATCGGCACTATCAATACCGTAGTCACTTGCTACATCAGTATTAGCAAAGGTGTCTAGCAAAGGTTGTCCGCTACCATCTGTTTGGTAAGCATTTACCAAATCTTGAGTAGGTTGGTAAAAACCACAGCATGTTCCTAAAGGACCACCACCGGGAAAATTTAAAGTTCCCGCACCGTTACCATTAAAAGAACGTCCGTCATCAGAGACGAACTGTATGGCAAACATTGATTCCGAGCTATTTTCTCCAGCGAAGTTAAAGTTGCTTACGTATTCAGGGTTTAAGGAATATGGACTTTCCATAGCAACTTCGTTTAACAAAGTAAAGGCTTCGTCCCATTTTTCTTGATACAAATACGCTTTTCCTAGGAATGCTTTTGCAACCCAAGAATTTGCTCTACCATTAACCACTTCTGGTCCTAGGTTATCAATTGCAGCTTGAAAATCAGCTTCAATTTCAGACCATACCGGCCCTGGGTTTGGTTGGTTGAATTCCAAATTATCAAGATTTTCAACAGAAATAAAAGCAGGGTTTCCGTAAAATTTCTGTAATTCAAAGTTATAATATCCTCTTAAAAAAGAAGCTTCTCCAAATTGTTGGGCAAAATCTCCTTCCGGTATAGTTGCAATTAAAGACAATACGGCGTTTGCGCTATTGACCCCACCATATAGAGCACTCCACCTTCCTAAAAACCAGCCGTTACCGGTTTGCCAGTCTAAGGTCTCGATTTGAAATAATTCAGTGTTATCTCCATCGGTACTTCCTCTGTGGGCATCATCAGCAACTACATCTGTCCACCAGTTATCACCACCAGTGGAAACTCCTTCTCCTTGTCGGTTAACGCGTTCACCATCCATTGCCGAGTATGCCGCGGTCAGTTTCAAATCAACGCCCGTTGCATTTTGCAAGGCTTCGTCCGAAAGTGCTCCGGTTGGGGCAACTTCTGTGAAGTCGTCACTACATGCACCTAGCATAGCGCATGCGAGTGTTATTGAGTAAAATATATTCTTTTTCATTTTTTAAAATTTTAAGTTAACACCTAGTGAATAAATTGAGGCTAACGGATAGTTGTTATCGGATACCCCAATTGTAAGGTTGTCGATAGAACCATCATCTTTAAATCTTGGTTGTAATTCTGGATCAACACCATCATAACCAGTAATAGTGAATAGGTTTGTTCCTTGAAGATAGAATCTAACACTATCCATACCTAATAAACCAGAAATCTTATCATTAAATGTGTAACCGATCTGAAGGTTTTTCATTCTCATGTACGAACCATCTTCTACGAAAAATGAATTTGCAGACCCTTCATTGTTGGTGATACTTTGGCTAAGGGCCGGTAAACTAGCATCAAGATTATCTGGTGTCCATGAATCCAATACTCTCACGCTTCTATTAGCGTTGAAGAAAGTGGGAAGGTCCGTGTAAACTTTATCGTTGTTGAAAATGTCATTTCCTTGAGAGCCCTGTAAGAAGGCAGACAGATCAAAACCTTTATAACCCATTGTAAGGTTAATACCATACGTGAAATCTGGGTGAGGAGAACCTATGAAAGTTCTATCTGCATCATCAATTGTACCGTCGTTATTTAAATCACTATACTTAAATCTACCTACACCATCAGCAGGGGTTGCAAAGCCTTGATCAGCACTAGCACTAACTTCGGCCTCAGAAGCAAATATTCCATCAACCACTCTGCCATAAAAAGAAGAAATAGGTTGCCCTTCTTGTGTTCTTGTAACAGCACCCGTTGTTCTAAAGTTATCAAACCCTACTTGAAAAGCGCTAATTAGCTCCGTAACCTCGTTTTTGTAACTAGAGAAGTTAAGGTCAATACCATACCTGAAACCTGAATTTAATTCATCTGCAAAGCTAAGAGTAGCATCAATACCTTTGTTCTCTATAGAACCAAGGTTTACATAGGGAGCATTTGAAGCAATTGATGTAGAACTAAATAAGTTACCATCTTGATTAATTAAATCTTTGGTGTTGATGATGAAGTATTCCGCACCAAGGCTTAATTTATTGTCAAAGAAACCAAGTTCAATACCAAAGTTGGTGGTTTCACTAGTTTCCCATTTTAAATCTGGGTTACCTGCTGATTCTAAAATAGCACCTTGTGATACACCGCCACTACCATTAAAACCGTAATTGGCGTATTGTTCACTTAAAACAGAAATATTATAAGTAGGGTTGCCCACAGGTAATGTTTGGTTTCCTAACTGTCCCCATGACCCTTTAAATTTTAACCTACTTACGAGACCATCTTCAGGCCAGAAATTTTCGTTACTAACCACCCAACCTGCACTGAAAGATGGGAAAATATCACTTTTATTGTCTCCGATGAATCTTGAAGATTTATCTTGACGCACAGTAGCGGTTAATAAATATTTACCTCCGTAGCTATAGTTGGCAGTACCAAAAACTGAAAATAGGGAAGAAGCATTGTCATAGGCTTCTGCAACGTTTGCAGCGCCTCCACCATTTTCTAACAAATAGTATTCAGGGGTTTCGAAGAAAAAATCGGTTCTTGAAATATCTTTACCTTTTGATGTAACATTTAATGCTTCTATACCTACTAGAGCATTTATACTGTGTTCACCAAAAGATTTGTTGTAGCTTAACGTATTGTTCCATACCCATTCGTAATTATCGTAATCACGTTCTTCTAGGGTGTTTGTGGCAATGGGCTCAGAAGACTCAGGAATCAAAGCTCTAAAACGTCTATCATTGTATGCTTTAATTGATCCACCAATAGAAGTTTTGAATTGTAATCCATCAATTATGTCGAGTGTTGCATATATATCACCAAAAACTCTGAAAGATTTTTCAAAATTATCTGCTTGCCTATTTGCTTCGGCAACCGGGTTGTTAGGATTAGAGAGTCCTGTGTCATTGCTATAGTTACCTGCGTAAGCCCCTGCGTCATCATAGACAGGAACTAATGGAGACATTCTGGTTGCAAAGTTAAACCAAGATTGACCTCCGCTCTTTCTGTCAAAAGAGATATTAGCGTGTTGTCCTATTTTAATACGATCACCAATTTTGAATTCTGAATTCAATCGAGTGGATCCCCTTTTAAAACCAGTAGCGATCTGAATACCCTGACGGTTTAAATAGCTAGCTGAAAACAAGAATTTAGATTTTTCATTTCCGTTTTCAAGGGTTATAGAGGCATTTTGAGTAATTGCAGTTCTGTATATCTCATCTAGCCAGTCTGTTCCTCCATTTGGTTTTACAGTTGCGGAAATTCCGTCCGGGGTTCTTTGTAAAGTTTCCGGTGTCACGGGATTTCTTCCGCTACCATACTGTGCATGTGATGGGATACCACCGTCATTCCTAATACTCTGGAATATCATTGCTCCATGCTGCTCTGTGTCTAGTAGCTCCGGTAAGTTTGTGGCGGTTGAAAAACCAGTATAGGTGTCAACCGAGACCCTTGCCGTATCCATATTATAACCACCACCTCTGGTAGTAATAATCACAACACCGTTAGAAGCCCTTGCTCCATATATAGCTGCCGCACCATCTTTAAGTACGTTCATTTGCGATATATCCGCAGGGTTTATGGAGTTTAAGATACTGGCATCATCTGTCTGCACTCCATCAATAATATATAATGGATCGTTACTGTTACCAGTACCATACCCCCTGATTCTTACGGTTGGAGATGAGCCTGGTGATCCATTGTTGGTTATGGTAACCCCGGAAACTCTACCTTGTAACGCTTCTGCCGCGTTCACTATAGGAGCTTTGGTGGCTTCTGAAATATCTACGCTTCCAACAGAACCTGTTAGATCTCCTCTAGTTTGTGTAGAGTACCCTGTAACTATTACCTCCTCTAATGCAGCAGCATCTTCTACCATAGTAACGTCTACAGTAGTTTGGCCATCTAAAGTTACTTCTTGGTTTTTAAACCCGATGTAGCTAAAGACCAAAACAGATCCTTCATCTGCATTTATGGTGTAATTACCATCAAAATCTGTTTGTGTGCCCGTAGTAGTTCCTTTAACTATTACATTGGCTCCCGGTAACGGAAGACCTCCAGAGTCTAACACCGTTCCGGTAATTGTTGTTTGAAAAATGTCCTTTACCTCAATTTTGAGGTCTGAACTTGAATTTGCAAAGGCCGTTTGTGGCCCAGCACAAATCATCATTGAGAAAAGTCCAATTCCTAGTGTGGAAATTTTGCTCTTGGACCTTAACGATTTGTAATCGCGTTTTTGGTTCATAGTGTGAGTGTTGTTTGTTAGTTTATTAAATCCTTATTTTTCTTGCCGAATGTTAAGAAAAACAAAAAATAAATGTAACAATTATATAAATATGTAAAAAATAGGATGCAGGTTATTTTTGTAAGCGTATCATCAGGGCAATGGTAAAAATGTTGCATGGATGTCGCGCATAAATTTTTGTAGGACTATGTTTACGTTGATATTGTGTCTAATACGAACAATTAGGGGTGTTTTAGCCAATGCTTCATATGTTGTAAACATGTTTAGTTTTTCTGAAAAAAAAATTAAAGATTAACACAAAAATTTAATGGCAAGTGTTAAAATTTGACCTTTTTGCACTGTAGAACTATAACGTTTTCGTCAAGATTTCTAATGAAAAAGAGATAATTTTCGCCGCCATCTTTGATTTTCATCTTCTTTCTAATGGTAGCTACGCTTTCAGGAAAGTTCCTTGTAGTTATGTTTGCGTTCTTGATTCCTGCTTTTTTTAAAGCCGATTTATTGTAGGGTAGGATGTCTTCAATTATAAACCTGCGACCAGGGAAATCGATCAGGCTGTCCGAAGTGTATAAATGGGTATTTGTATGTAGTTTCTTTAATTGCTTTACTTGACCAATGATTTTAAACGCTCCTGATTTGAGGATGGCTGCATTGGGTTCGTAGAGGTAGGTTAATGGTTCCGAGAACTCGGAAACCACTTCTTTTTCGGAATTAAGGGAAAAATCAAAGGTTTGATTGTTTTGAGCGCTTTTATTTATTGTTTTTATAGAAATGCCTCCATGATACCCTTTTTGTAAAACCCATAGTAATTCTTTTACATCATTATTTATGGCAATTATATGTATTTCCTTAATGTGATTCAGTTCATTTATTCCTGCGGAAATATCTAATAAGGGAGCTGTTTTTATAAGAATTTTATCGGATTTGGAGAATAATAAATCCAAATTTTCGACAACATTGGGTAGACAATCCGAGAGTAAAAAAACACGTTGTTTTAAATCGTCTCTTCTGGATGGGTCAATATAAATCCAATCAAAATTGGTCTTAGAATTCTTTATAAAGTCCAAGCCATTTTGCGCATGCGATGTTACGTTGATGGCTTCCAAAATTTTAAAATTATGAGCTGCAATTTCAGATAGATTTGGGTCTAGTTCACAGTGATGAACTTGATCTGTTTTCTTGCTGAAAAAATAGCTGTCAATACCTAGTCCTCCAGTAACATCTACAAGGGATTTTCCACTGACTAAATCCGCTTTATATTTGGCTGTAATTTCGGAAGAAGTTTGCTCAATATTTAATTTGTTGGGGTAGTAGATATTGCTGGCAGAAAACCAAGTTGGTAGTTTTTTTTCTGATTTTTTACGTGCTTCGAGCTGTTCTACCAGCTCACTATTGGAAACATTGGTAAAAATAGGTTTTTTGAGTAAAACTGACATGATGTCAGTACTCTTATTTTTTATTATAAATTTCTGTACACCAGTATGTAATATATTTTTATTCAAACTAAAACTATAAACTTTTGGTAAGTGATTTAACCAGCTTATTTTCGGATAGAAACTCCTTCAGAATCACCTTAATTGCGGTGTATCCGGGTACGGCAACTATCATTCCTACTACCCCAAAGAGTAATCCTGCGATAATTATTATTAAGAAAATTTCAAGCGGATGAGACTTTACGCTATTCGAAAAAATTAGGGGTTGAGAAAAGAAATTATCCACTAACTGTCCTACTAATAATCCTATTAAAACATAGCCTGCTTTTGGTAAAATTACAGTGCTAAAATCCATACCCAAATTACTTGTCATTGTAAGCACGATCATGATGACTCCACCAATGATCGGACCTACATAAGGAATGATATTGAACAAGGCACATAAGAAGGCAATTACAATGGCATTTTCAATACCTACGATGAGCAATGTTATGGTATAGATTACGAACAAAATAAAAATCTGAAGTAGTAAACCAACAAAATATCTGGAAAGAAGATTATTGATTTTATTTATAGAATGAATGGTTCGTTTTTCGTTACTCTCGTTTACGAAAGCCAAGATTCCACTTTGAAAAAGGTTGCTATCCTTTAAGAAAAAGAAAGAGATGAAAAGAACAGAAAACAGACCAATACTGGCTGTACTTAATACATTTAAAAATGAATTAAGAAAATTGGGGATAAAACCAATGTTTAAACTATCTACAATGGTCTTTTCAAAGTCCGTTTCTTCAATAATTTCGTCAACCACGTTAGGTGCGGTTCCTATGAAATTCACAATTTGATCATGTAAGGAGTCTAGGTTTTGTTCCAGTTGATTTATGTCTAGTAAAGAAAGGTTTTTACCTTGTTCGGTAAGTAAGGGTACAAAAAGGGCTATAATCCCGGCTAAGATACCTACCATTAGGACCATTGTAATTATAACTGCCAAGGTGTTGGGCACTTTTAATTTACGTCTAAGGAAAAATACAACGGGTCTCCCTATTAGGGCGATTACCGCTGCAATAGCTAAATATGCAATTACGGATTGTATCATCCATAAAAAGTAAAGTAATAGCGCTACACCAAGTATAATGCCTACTGAGCGTAGAATACCTTGGCTAATTGTTTTTGCGTCCATTAGTAATTTGGTTTTTGTCTTTCACTAATTTTTAAAGGCATAGGTCATTATATTGGCACCCATTTGTAGTGCTTTTGTTCTAATTTCTTCAGGGTCATTATGTACGGATGGGTCTTCCCAGCCATCACCCAAATCACTTTCTGTAGTGAATAACAGTACGAGTCGGTTTTCTTGAAAAACACCCAAAGCTTGAGGTCTTTTTCCGTCGTGCTCATGGATTTTAGGTAATCCATCGGGAAACTTGTAAATTTCTTTAAAAATAGGATGGTCACTACCTAGCTCTTCTAAAGTACTGTTAGGGAATACCTTTTCTAGCGCTTTTTTTAGGTAAGGGGCCATGCCGTAATTGTCATCAATATGTAAAAAACCACCGGAAAACAGGTAGGTTCTTAGATTTTCCGCTTCTTCATCGGAAAAAACTACATTACCGTGTCCTGTCATGTGTAAAAACGGATATTGAAAAATAGTACTGCTACCCACTTCTACGGTTTGAGGTTTCTCATTTATTTCAGTACCGGCATTTTCATTACAAAACCGAATTAGATTGGGTAGTGCCGTGGGGTTCGCATACCAATCCCCGCCGCCATTATATTTTAAAATAGCAACTTCTTGTGCCTGAACCTGTGCTAATGCTAGGGTGAGGATAATAACAAAATACGAAAGTTGTTTCATTTGTAATCAAACTGAATAACCATAAATCAAATGTATGAATTATGATGGGGATACGAATTGCTCTTATGTGTATTGTTTTGCACGGCGATGTTACAATACGTTCTAAAATTAGGAAAAGCCTAAAGCAAGCAATAGTAAAATGAAATCGGAAATTATTAACCGTTATTGATCATATTTACCGTAGTGCAGGCTACAATTGCCGCAGTTTCAGTACGAAGACGGTACTCGCCTAGGGAAACGGGTAAAAAACCTTTCTCATAGGCAGTTTTAATTTCATTTTGGGAAAAATCACCTTCCGGACCAATAAGAATGGTTATGTCTTGATCAGGTGCAACTCTACGTTTTAAATCAACTTTTTCCTCTTCTTCACAATGCCCAATGAAAAGAAGCCCTAGTTGTTCTTTTTCAATGAAATCCTTGAAGGGTATGGCTTCGTTTAATTTTGGTAAATAGCTGCGTAAACTTTGTTTCATAGCAGATTGAATTACCTTTTCCAACCGTTCTTTTTTTATGATTTTTCGCTCTGATCTATCGCAAAAGACGGGTGTGATTTCATCTACTCCTATTTCGGTAGCTTTTTCTAAAAACCATTCAAAACGATCGTTATTTTTGGTGGGGGCTACTACTATATGAAGCCAATGTGCCTTGGCGTGTTTTTTCTTTGTAGAAATAATTTGGGCTTTACATTTTTTTTGGTCGGCAAATAAAATTTCGGACTCAAAAATATAGCCTTTTCCATTGGTGATGTGCAGTACATCGCCTTCCTTTTTACGGAGTACTTTTACAATGTGCCTACTTTCTTCTTGTGAGAAAGTAAACTGCGAAACACTCTTGTCTAAATCTGGATTGTAAAATAGTTGCATAGCACAAAGGTATAAACAATTTTGAACGGTTACGGTTCACAATATGACGTGATAAATATTAACCAATGTTATTTGGAAGACAGAACATATCGTGCCTTTGCGGTAACATCTTGCTTGGTGAATTGGTTTTGTTTATATTTTAAATGACCTACAATGCCGATCATACCTGCATTGTCCGTGCAATATTCAAACTTAGGAATAAACGTTTTCCAACCTCTATTTTTTTCTGCCATTTTCAGTGCGTTTCTAATTCCGGAATTGGCACTGACACCGCCTCCTATGGCTATTTGGGTAATTCCTGTCTGTTCTACCGCTTTTTTGAGCTTATCCATTAAAATATGAACAATCGTTTTTTGAATGGATGCGCAGATGTCGTTCAGGTTTTCTACAACAAAGTTTGGGTTCTTGGCGGTTTCTTTTTGAACAAAATATAAAATGCTCGTTTTTAATCCGCTGAAACTAAAGTTTAGGCCATCCACCTTTGGTTTGGGGAAGAGAAAGGCCTTAGGGTTTCCCTCTTGTGCATATTTGTCTACCAATGGTCCACCGGGATAGGGTAAACCTAAAATTTTTGCACTTTTATCATAAGCTTCGCCTACTGCATCATCTAGTGTTTCCCCTAAAATTCCCATGTCAAAATGGTCTTTAACCAGCACAATTTGAGTGTGTCCACCGCTAATGGTCATGGCTAAAAAAGGGAATTCTGGAGCGCCATCTGGTTGCCCTTCAATGAAATGCGCCAAGATGTGGGCTTGCATGTGGTTTACTTCGATCAATGGGATGTTGAGACCCAAAGAAAGAGACTTGGCGAAAGAGGTGCCCACAAGAAGTGACCCCATCAATCCTGGACCGCGTGTAAAAGCTATGGCAGATACTAGTTTTTTGTCGATATTTGCTTTATTCAAAGCTTGGTGTACTACCGGAACAATGTTTTGTTGGTGAGCCCGTGAGGCAAGTTCAGGAACGACACCCCCATATTCCTCGTGAATCTTTTGAGTGGCCGTAACATTACTGAGCACTTTTTTGTTGCTTAAAATAGCAGCGGATGTGTCGTCGCAAGAAGATTCAATAGCAAGAATATAAATAGTTTCGTTTTTCACCGAGTTTGGAATAAAAGTTGACGTCGCAAAGGTAAAACATAAAGATCTATCAAAAAACTTAGAAAAATACTGATTAGAGCCATGATGGTGATCGTGCTGATCTGTATTTTGGGTACGGTCATACTTTCTTTGCCGTTCGTTCAAACAAGTTTTGCCAAATATGCCACTGATAGCCTAAACAAAGATTTTGGAACAAATATTAATATAGATAAACTACGTATATCCCTGATTACTTGGGATACGAACCTTGAGGGTGTTTATATTGAAGATTACCAAAAAGACACACTTTTTTACGTTAACAGACTTACTACTTCAATTCTGAGTGTTCGGAATCTGAGCAAGGGAAAACTGGAGTTTGGTGATATTAAAATTGACGAGCTCGATTTTAAGTTGAAAACTTATTTAGATAATAGAAATACCAACTTAGAGGTATTTATAGATAAGTTTGATGATGGCCAGCCACGAAAACCGGGTACAGATCCTTTCTTTTTTTCGTCTTCAGATGTGGAGATTTCAAATAGTACCTTTCGTTTGATAGATGAAAATTTTGAAAATGAACTTTTACTGGATTTTAAAGAGCTGAATATTGCCGCATCGGATTTTCAAATTTTAGGCCCTCAGGTGTCTGCGGATATCAATACAATGGCCTTTAATAGTCAGCGTGGTATCAACGTTGAGCAGATGTCCACGGACTTTAAGTATACCAAACAACAGATGCGTTTTGATTCCTTGCGAATACAGACGGTTGGTTCTCATTTAAAGGGAGATTTGGTTTTTGATTATGAGCGAAAAGATTTTGCCGATTTCTTGAATAAGGTGAATCTAAATGCCGAATTTGTTGAGTCTGAGGTTGCTTTTGATGAGATAAACCTACTGTATAATCAATTTGGAAAGGGAAAAACGGTCAATTTTTCTTCAAAAGTGAGTGGTGTATTAAACGATCTGGATACAAAGGAACTTTTTCTACAGTCTGATAATACGGGAATAAGGGGCGATTTTAATTTTAAAAATCTATTCGTTAGAAAACAGCCGTTTATCATGCGGGCCGATATGAAAAATGTAACCTCTAGTTATTATGAGTTACGTTCGTTAATGCCTAATATTCTGGGTAAATCGTTACCTTCTTCGTTTCAGAAATTAGGACAGTTTACTATACGGGGCAATACCGTAGTGACTGAAAACTCTATAGATGCCAAGGTAAATCTAAATACGGCAATTGGTAGTAGCTATGCGGATCTTGAGCTTTCTGACATTAATAATATAGATAATGCAACCTATAAAGGTTTCGTTTCTCTAATTGATTTTGACCTCGGCGATTTTACGGATAATAAACAGCTTGGGAAGACAACTTTGGATTTTAATGTAGAAGGGCAGGGATTTGTGCAGGAAACCCTGAATACGGAAGTGATAGGGGAGGTGTACGCTATAGAATTCAATGATTACGAATACAATGATTTAAAGGTTTCGGGAATTTTAAAGGAGCAATTGTTTGACGGTACGCTTTTAAGTAATGATGAAAACATACAGTTTAGTTTTAAAGGACTTGCTGATTTTGGGGAGGCGAGAAACAATTTCAACTTTATTGCTTCTGTTGATTATGCAGACCTTAATAAATTAAATTTCATAAACGATAGCATTTCCATATTTAAGGGAAACGTAAATATGGATATTACGGGTAATACCCTTGATAATCTGGTCGGAGACGTAAAATTTACTAAAACTATATTCCAAAATAAGAATGATATCTACTATTTTGAAGATTTTAAGGTGTCCTCTACTTTTGAGAATAATAATATTCGGGTCATAGATATCAACTCACCAGATATTATTACGGGCTATTTAAAAGGTAGGTTTAAGGTAAAGGAGTTAGGCCGTTTGGTCCAGAACTCCTTAGGTAGTATTTATACCAATTACAGGCCTTTTCAAATTTCTGACGGGCAGACCCTTGCATTCAATTTTAAAATCTACAATAAAATTGTAGATGTTTTCTTTCCAGAAGTAAAGTTTGACCCTAATACCTTTATAAAAGGCAGGATTGTAGCAGATGAAGGCGATTTTAAACTCAATTTTAAATCGCCAAGTATAGTCGCTTTTGGTAATGAGGCCGATAATATTGATGTTAAAATCGATAATAAGAATCCGCTCTTCAATACCTATATTTCGGTGAGCGATCTTTCTACCAACTATTATGATGTAAAAGATTTCAACCTAATTAATACCACTTTAAAGGATACGCTGTTTTTTAGGACGGAATTTAAAGGAGGTAGTGAGCTCAACGATAGTTATAACCTTAATTTTTATCATACGTTTAACAAGGACAATAAGTCTGTAATCGGTTTAAAGACATCTGACGTAAACTTTAAAGGGAACAAATGGGTTCTTAATAAAGACGGGGACAATAAGAACAAAGTGGTTATTAACCGTACGTTAGATAGTATAGATATTCGTGAGATTGTAATGAACAATAGCGAGCAAGAGCAGATCAGGTTAAAAGGGCAATTGGCAGATTCTACATATAAAGACTTGCAGCTGCAGTTTAAAATAGTTTCCCTTAATAAGATAACCCCGGCTATAGACAGTCTTAAATTGCAAGGTGAGGTGAACGGAACCTTGAACATTTTGCAAAAAGATAATATTTATTTGCCATCTTCTAATTTGGCCGTAGAGGATTTTTCAATCAATGATATGCGCTTGGGGGACCTCACCGTAGGCATTGTTGGGAATAAGGATTTGACTGAATTTGCAGTTAATTCGCAAATTACGGACAAGGGGGTTGAGAAGTTGAGCGTGGTGGGTAATGTGAGTAACAAAGGGGATATTCCTACCAGTAATTTACTTGTTAGCTTAGATAAGTTTGATTTAGAGCCATTTGCGCCCTTGGGTGAGGATGTTATAAATAATATTAGAGGTTTTGTTAGTGGTAATGCGCGCATTCAAGGACCGGTAGATAATCCTGATTTTAGTGGTGTCCTTTCGTTGGACAAAGCTGGACTGGGCATACCTTATTTGAATGTGAATTATAATTTTGCCGCTAATTCAAGAGTGAATTTGGATAAGCAAACGTTTGATTTTGATCAGATTAAAATTACCGATGTAGATAAGAAAACCAAAGCAACATTAGATGGGACTATCTCTCATTCCTTTTTTGATAATTGGGTCCTAGATTTAAATGTAGACACCAAGAATGACCGTCTTTTAATATTGAATACAGATTTTGAGGAAGAGGTTCTGTATTATGGTACGGGTTATTTAGATGGAAAAGGAAGGATATTTGGGCCAACAAAGGCTTTGAATATAAAGGTTGAAGGAAAAACGGCAAGGGGTACTTCTTTGAAAATTCCGCTGAGCGATGTGGCGTCGGTAGGGGATTATTCATTCATAAATTTTGTAGAAAAGAATCAGTTAAACCACGTTGAAGAAGAGCGTATTCTTGATGAATTTCAGGGGTTGGAACTCACATTTGATTTAGATGTTACGCCAGATGCGGAGGTTGAAATTGTAACGGATACCAAAACAGGAAGTTCGTTAAAAGGAAGTGGTGTTGGTATTTTGTTAATCCGTATCAATACACGGGGTGCTTTTGAAATGTACGGTGATTTTGTAGTAGTAGAAGGGCAGTACAATTATAAATTTGGCGGTGTAATCAATAAAACTTTTCAAGTACAGCCCGGTGGTACCATTGTTTGGGATCGAGAACCGCTAAAAGCAACTTTGGATTTAGAGGCAGTTTATGCATTAAATGCCAATCCAGCGCCGCTACTGGATAATCCAGGGTACACAAGGCGAATAGCAACAGAGGTGGTAATTAAGCTAACGGATGACCTTGAAAGCCCGGATATTGAGTTTAATATTGATTTTCCGGGAACAAATTCCATTGTGCAATCAGAGTTGGAATATAGGCTACAGGATCCTACCGTAGAGGAAAAGAATGCACTGTTTTTATTGGCACAGGGTTCTTTTGTAAATGACCAAACCGGTATTGACCAACAAGCGGTAACGGGTAACTTGTTACAGTCCGCTTCGGGGCTGTTGAATCAGGTTTTAGGGAATAATGATAAATTCAATCTTGGATTATCCTATGAGCAGGGTATTTTGGATAGAAGTGCGGATTATCAGACAGAAAACAGAATAGGGGTAACCGTCTCCACCCAAATTAGTGATCGTTTACTTTTTAATGGTAAAGTAGGGGTTCCGGTAGGTGGAACTACGGAAACCGTTGTTGCTGGTAATTTTGAAATTCAGCTGTTATTGAACGAGGAAGGGACTTTAAGTGCCAAGTTTTTCAACCGGGAGAATGAAATTCAGGAATATTTAGCGGATAGATTAGGGTATACTCAGGGTGTAGGTATCTCTTATGAGGTAGATTTTAACAGTTTTAGGGAGCTTTTTAAAAATCTTTTGAAAAAAGAAGAACCTAAAGAAAAACTTCCGGACCCCAAGGAAGTGCCAAGTGCTGTAATGGGTAAGGATAGTCTATTGCGATTTTACCCAAAGGATAAACGGTTAAACTAAAACTGTTTATGTGATAAATGAGCCCCAGACTTCGACGGTAAATGGGGTTGTTCCGTCATACTAAAATCACTAAAAACTTACGAAAACGTTATAGTTTTGGGTAAAACCTCATTTTGTGGCATTCTCAATATATAGGGGCTTACAAGTGTAAGTTTGTTATAATTTAAAGAAAAAACTAAGAAAATGTGAGCTAAGTTATCATGACGTTAAATTAGAAGGATAAGACAGTTGGAATTCAAATAAGTTTGTTAGTTTTGCGACTTAGTTTTTTTTAATGGCTTCAGAAATAAAGAAAATAGGTGTTTTGACCTCAGGAGGAGATTCCCCCGGTATGAATGCAGCAATACGCTCCGTGGTTAGAACTTGTGCCTACATGAAAGTAGATTGCGTAGGTATCTATAGAGGATACCAGGGCATGATAGAAGGGGATTTTAAGCCAATGGACGCAAGAAGCGTTAACAACATCATCAATAAGGGTGGGACCATTCTTAAATCTGCACGTTGTGACGACTTTAGAACTCCAGAAGGCAGGAAAAAGGCCTACGAACAGTTACAGGCAGAAGGCATAGATGCTTTTGTTGTAATTGGCGGAGATGGCAGTTTTACCGGAGCAATGGTATTCAATCAAGAATATCATTTTCCTATAATAGGTATACCTGGTACAATAGACAATGATATATTTGGAACATCCAATACGGTGGGCTTTGATACGGCCATGAATACCGTTGTGGATGTAATTGATAAAATTAGGGATACAGCTAGTTCGCATAACCGACTTTTCTTTGTAGAGGTTATGGGTAGGGATGTAGGTCATATTGCATTAAACGTAGGTGTTGGTGCAGGAGCGGAAGAAATTCTAATTCCTGAGGCTAACCGTGGCCTTGAGCGTTTGCTTGAGTCTTTAAAACGAAGCAAAAAATCGGGAAAATCCTCCAGTATCGTAGTAGTTGCCGAAGGTGATAAAATCGGAAAAAGCGTTTTTGAGCTTAAGGAATATGTAGAGGAACATTTGCCAATATATGATGTAAGGGTGTCCGTACTAGGGCATATGCAGCGTGGTGGTTCCCCATCTTGTTATGACAGGGTCTTGGCAAGTAGAATGGGCGTAAAAGCTGTGGAAAGTTTGTTGGAAGGTCAGACCAATTTTATGGTTGGTATTCAGAACAACAAAATTATATTAACTCCTATCAGTAAGGCTATAAAAGGGCATACTAAAATAGATAAGGAGCTTATTAGAGTATCGGAAATAATGACAACATAATTTAATTCAAAACAATAGAGCATGTCAGATTTAAAAATAGGGATTAACGGATTCGGCCGTATCGGAAGATTGGTTTTTAGGGAAACTGTAAGAAGAGAAGGTGTAGATGTAGTGGCAATCAACGATTTGTTGGATGTTGAGCACTTAGCTTACCTTTTAAAGTACGATTCGGTACACGGTAAATTTGATGGTACTGTTGATATTCAAGATGGTAACTTGATCGTCAATGGAAAAACAGTAAGAATTACTGCAGAACGTGACCCAAAAAGTATTAAATGGGATGCTGTTGGCGCTGAAATAGTTGCTGAATGTACTGGTATCTTCACTACTTTGGAAATGGCTCAATACCATATTGATGGTGGTGCTAAAAAGGTAGTTATTTCTGCTCCTTCTAAAGATGCGCCAATGTTCGTTATGGGTGTTAACCATAAGGAAGTTAAAGCTTCTAATACAATTGTTTCCAATGCCTCTTGTACTACCAATTGTTTAGCTCCAATGGCTAAGGTATTGAATGATAACTTTGGTATTGAGGAAGCATTGATGACTACGGTTCATGCTACTACAGCAACACAAATGACTGTTGATGGTCCTTCTAAGAAAGACTGGAGAGGTGGTAGAAGTGCAATGTTAAATATTATTCCTGCGTCTACGGGTGCAGCTAAAGCGGTAACTAAAGTAATTCCTGCATTAGAAGGAAAACTTACGGGTATGGCATTTAGAGTTCCTACTGCTGATGTTTCTGTAGTGGATTTAACGGTCCGTCTAGAAAAAGAAACTTCTTACGAAGAAATCAAAAAAGCATTTAAAGCTGCTTCTGAAGGGGAGTTGAGCGGTGTTTTAGGTTATACTGAAGAAGCTGTTGTTTCTCAGGATTTCGTAAGTGATAAACGTACGAGTATTTTTGATGCCGGTGCCGGTATTGAACTAAACTCTAAGTTCTTCAAATTAATTTGCTGGTATGATAATGAGGCTGGTTTCTCTAACAAAATGGTAGATTTAGCTCAGCACGTTGCTAGTTTGTAATTTTTTTGAATATTACTAATTGTAATCCTGAGAGTGGGCAAAATTTTGCTTATTTTCAGGATTATTTTTTTAAACGAACATTATGATTTTAATTGTAGATAGTGGTGCCACAAAATCGGATTGGATTGCCTTGGATGAAAAGGGAAATCAGTTGTTTATGACCCAAACATTAGGTTTGAGTCCCGAAGTATTAACGAGGGAGGTTATAGAAGATAGATTGGCCAATAATTTTGAACTTTCTAAAAATAAAGAGAAGGTTACTCGGTTACATTTTTATGGTGCCGGATGTGGTACGGAGCGTATGAAAAATTTTCTGAGAGATATTTTCAAGGACTTTTTTCCGAATGCAAAGGCAGATGTTAGGGAGGATACTTATGCGGCTATTTTTTCCACCACAAAAATAGGGCATCAAGGTATTGTGTGTATCTTAGGTACAGGCTCTAACTGTAGTTATTATGATGGGCACCAGTTGTTTCAGAAGGTAACTTCATTGGGATATATACCAATGGATGATGGCAGTGGTAACTTTTTTGGTAGAAAACTAATTAGGGATTACTACTTTCATAAAATGCCTCAAGACTTAGGTATAAGATTCGCTAAAGAGCATGACTTAGATGCCGATGTGATAAAAGAGAACCTGTATAAGCAGCCCAATCCAAATACCTATTTGGCAACCTTTGCCAGGTTTTTAGTAGAGAATAAGAATCATCCGTATTGTAAAGGGGTTATAGACAAAGGCTTCCAGCAGTTCGTTAACAACTATATTATGCAGTTTGAGCTAGCTACCAAGGTGCCAATTAACTTTGTAGGTAGTATTGCACATTACTTGCGTGATGAGCTTATTACGGTACTGGAACGTAACGATTTAATTGTTGGTGTCATAAGACAAAGACCAATAGAAGGTTTGATGGAGTTTCATGCGGAAACCATCTAAATTTAGTTTTCTATATTAATAAAACGGGCCTTGATTATCACATCAAGGCCCGTTTTAATTTAGCGTACAGCTATCATTGAAATTTCTACATTTACGAATTTTGGTAGATTGGCAACTTCTACTGTCTCTCTGGCAGGAGCGGTCTCACTATCAAAATAGGCCCCATAGACTTCATTTACATCTGTAAATTGATTCATGTCGTTTAAGAAAATTGAGCTTTTAACAACATTTTCAAAAGTCATATCCGCTTCGGTAAGGATGGCCTTTAAATTTTCCATAGACTGGCGTGTCTCTTTTTTAATATCACCTTCAATTAGTTTTCCAGTGGCTACGTCAATAGGAATTTGACCGGAAATATATAAAGTATCTCCGCTAAGGATGGCTTGGTTGTAAGGACCTATAGGTGCTGGGGCATTTGGGGTATTAATTATTTTTTTCATCTGATTGTGTATTTAAGTCTTAAGTGTGGAGTAAAAATACTTAAATACAGCTATAAATACGATAAGAGATGTGTAAACTAAACCAATTAGTTCTGGCTACGATTTTCCCATTTTAAGTCGCTAAGGATAGAACTTTTTATGCCTATAAAGAAATACCATCTGGAGTATTGTCCAAAAGGGGTCCAGTTAAAGTTCATTCTAAAACTTTTAAGGTCCCTTTCAAATCGTAACTGAGTTAGGGTAAATCCTTTATTTTTAAAATCGTAACCGCTAGAGCCACCTACTTTCCAGCGAGGGGAAAGTTCAATATCTCCAGAGAACATTAAAGAGTGACTACTGAATTCATTCTGTCTGGCAGAGTTAAAATAACTGGCAGAATAGGCCAATCGAAAGTTCCACGGTATTTTAGTGGCGTATCTAGGATTTTCAATGTCCTCATCTTTGTCTTTATCGTAGTCGTCTAAGCCTCGCCTGTCGTCAAAATTATCTGCCCTACCAAAAAGGTCGTCATCTCTACCACCGCTTTGTGCTACATAATCGTAGGCACCAGTCTCTTCTTCTTGCTCCTCTTCGTCTTCCTTCCTTTTTCCAAAAGTTTCGCTATCAATGGAATATCCTACATTAATATTGGCCTGCGTTAACCTAAACAGGCTTCCTCCGTTGTCAATATTGAACTTTTCTATTCTACTCCCATTATTATCGATAGCATAAGGGTCTAAGCCTGCGGAAAAGTTAATAGACATTTTATTATCCAAAATATTGGTTCCGCCATTAATTCTAAGCGGACTCAATCTTAAAGAATCGGATTCAAAATTATACCCTGTCGAAATATTAAAATTGCTAAGAATAGGCACTTTTTTTGGTTCCGTAGCAGTGGAATCTTTATCTCTGACCTTGGCCTCTAATGTGTTCGCTAAAGAAAAGCTAAGGCTGTTACTTTTTCCTAAACTTGGTGCTCCGTTCAATGTGCCTTCAAACCGGCTGTACTGAACAATTTCTCCGGTGTCATTATTCAGGTATTCATCATAGAACTGATCAAATGAAGGGGCGTAGCCATAGCTTAAGGATGGCCGCATTACATGGCGTAAAGCTTGAATTTTCTTATCCTCTCCAAAATTAAAAGTACCGTAAACCGTTGTACCGATACTGGCACTCATATTGTATTTGTTGTAGCGGTCAAAACCGGAAATAGTATCTCTAACCACTGAACCTGTAGCTCCATCTTCACCTAATTCATACCGTTGGGTGTAAGTTTCAAGGGCCCATACATCTTCATAACTACCGCCCATTGTAACACTAAAGAATTTGGCTACTTTAAAGTTGGTACTTATGGGGATTCTATGTTTTGCGCCAACCAAAGCATTGTCAAACATTGCAGCCTTTAAAAAGTCTGCATCGTTTGTTGTCAGCGAGTTACGTGCGTTAACGTCGTACTGAAAATTAATATTTTGTATGACCCCTTTTTTGATACCATCTTTCTTGGCAAAAGGAAATATACGCTCCATACTGGCTTGAAACGTTGGTAGCGTCATCTGTATATTATCTAAATCAGGGTCGGCCCTCGCTGCGGGACTCGTATTTTGCGAGTGGCTAGCCGTAAGACTCATATTTACTGATGGGTATGCGGGAAACGTCTTGGAATACGAAATTGACGAGGACAGGTTGTTGTTTTGCGTTAAAGGTAAGTTAACTTGATTTAAAGAGTTCTGGTAATACGAGCTGCTTCCTAGGTTCACCGAGGCGGAAAACCTCGAATTTGGGCTTGCCTTGGTGTCCTGAGAGTGGGAAATCTGAATATTCCAGACTTTGCTATTGCTGTAGTCGTCAAATCCTTTCTGGCTTGTCACCAAGTTTTCGTATCTAAAGTTTACATTACCTCGATACCTATAGCGTTTGGTGTATACACTTTGTGTTCTAAAACCATAACTTCCGTTAGTGTAAAAATCCCCCGTAAGGGTAATATCCGCATAATCGGAAAAGGGAACATAATATCCTCCGTTCTGTAAAAAGTACCCTCTATCCGGGTCATTACCAAAGGTAGGCATCATTACACCAGCGGAGCGCCCTACTGTTAAAGGAAAGTAGGCAAAGGGCAACGCAATAGGCGTAGGGACGTCTGCAATATACAAGTTGCTAAAACCTGCAATAACCTTCTTTTTGGGCACAAATTTCGCTTTTCTAATACGGATGTAATAATCAGGGTTTATGGTGTCCGCAGAGGTTGTTAGTTTTCCTTCATGTAAGAAATATACAGAATCGTTCTCTTTTTTAGTGATTTCGGCATATACTTTCATTGCATCACTTCCCAATTGGCCTAAACCAGCTTGTTGTTCGGTCCTGGAATTCCAAATAAGTGCTTTTTGAGTATCAAAATTAAAACGAATACTATCTGGTCTTACCTCATTGTCCCCTTGTTTAAAATAGGGGAGCTGCGTGTAATTGCCTAAAGAATCTTTAATTCTACCCGCATAAACTTCATTTTTAATATAGTCCATTATAATGATGCCGGCCTTTAATTCGGTATCCTGGTAATAGATTTCAGCTTCGTTGTAGAGGTATATTTTTTGGTCTTTTTGGCTAAGCCTAACATGGTCTTTGGCCTTGTATTTAATTTTATCGAGCAAAAGGGGCTCTTTTCCATTGTTTCTTTTTAAAGCAGTGGAGTCGCCCGAAATACTGTCTTTTTTAGCAGGGTCCGGAAAAAGTGGCGCAATAATTGTATCCTTTTCAGCTTTAATGGGAAGTGGTATAATGCCATCTTCCTGAGCAACTGAATAGAAAGTGCCAACAAATAGCAATGCCAGTAAAAGAAAAAGATGTTTGTTTGATTGCAAGGCTATATATCCTATTTTTGTAACCGTTTGGCTTTATTTTCGGAGTTCAAACTTACATATATTTTTCGTTCCCCATACAGGGTGTTACCATAAATTTAACCATAATGAAGGCTTACAAATACAGTGTGAACATGCGTGTACGACGGTTTTTTTTATTTCCTATAGTTTTTTTAACGCTAATTTTATCTTCTTTTCATCAAAATAACACTCAAGATAACGATGATGGTAAATTTACCGTTGTGTTGGATGCAGGTCATGGAGGACATGATCCCGGTAACTTGGGAAATGGCTATTTGGAAAAGAAAATAGCTTTGAATATTGTTCTAAAAGCAGGTGAACTGCTAGAAAAGAACCCTGATATTAAAGTTATTTATACACGACAGGATGATACGTTCGTGGATTTGTACGAACGCGGACAGATAGCGAATAAGGCCAATGCGGACCTTTTTGTTTCTGTTCATTGTGATTCCCACACTTCAAATGCCCATGGAGCAGGGACCTTTGTGTTGGGGTTGCATGCGAACAAGCAGAATTTTGAAATTGCCAAAAAGGAGAATTCCGTAATTTATCTTGAGGATAATTATAAGTCTAAATATGCGGGTTATGACATCAATTCGCCTGAATCGGTTATAGGGCTTACCATAATGCAAGAAGAGTTTTTGGATCAAAGTATTGCCTTGGCCAAGTTTATGCAAGATAATTTTTCAAACAAGTTAAAAAGAACGGATAGAAAGGTGAAGCAGGCCGGTTTTATAGTTTTACATCAGACCGTAATGCCAAGTGTTTTAGTGGAAACAGGGTTTTTAACCAATAAAGAAGAAGGCGCTTATCTAAATTCAAAGAAAGGGCAATTAGAAATTGCAACTTCTATTGCAGACGCTATCGTTACCTATAAAAAGAATGCAATGGCCAATATAGCGGACTTCTCGGCAAATAGCATTCCGGCAGCACCAGAACCTGAAGCTGTAAAGAAGCAAAATGAAGCTCCAAAGAAAAAAGAAGTGGTTGTTGCTAAGAAAGAAAAGGTGGTTGAGATAAAGGATGAGGCTTCTGTAGCTAAAACCGCAGAGTTGCCCGTGGAGGATAAAGCGAAAGCGGCGACTCAGATTATAGAGGAAGCAAAAGAAAGCGGTAAAAGTACGGTTGTCACTAAAAAAGAAACCGAAACCAAGCAGGTGGCCAAACCTTCTAAAATAAATGATGTAGAAGAACCAAAAGCTAAATCCAATGTAATTTATAAGGTGCAAATTATGGCTAGTGCAAAGAATATTCCTTTGCGTCCCTCTTCTTTCAATGGACTAAATCGTGTTGAGAAAGAGCCTTTTAAAAACTTATTTAGATACGTGTATGGTAAAACAAGTTCATTGGAGGAGGCAAAAATGTTAAAATCCAATGCAGATTTAAAAGGGTATAAAACATCATATATTGTGGCCTATAGAGACGGTAAGCGAATACCTTTTAAAGATAGTCTCAAATAGGTTTCACAGCAATAAATAAGTACCTTCCATATTTTATTTCTAATTTTGTTAGAGACCTATAGATTTAAGTAAGTCTCTTATTAATCCAAAATCGATCCTTTTGAAACTATCCAGGGAAATCAAAACAGGAATCATCGTAATAGGCGGTATACTGTTATTCATCTTAGGCTTTAGCTACTTAAAATCGTCTCCATTATTTGAAGATGGAAAAACGGTATATGCTGTTTATAAAGAAGTTGGAGGACTTCAGGTGGGAACTCCGGTAACCATTAACGGTTTTATTGTAGGTAATGTTACAGGCGTAAGATTTAAAGATAATAGTGGTAATCTCGTAGTAGAGCTTTTTATTAAAAGCGATTTCGAATTTTCTAAGAATAGTCCTGCCGAGCTGTACGATACAGGTATAATAGGAGGTAAGGGCATACAGGTGAAGCCGGTTTTTGACGGAGCTAATATGGCTAAATCCGGTGATACCTTACCTAGTAAAGTTCAACTTGGGCTAACTCAATTGGTTCAAAAACAACTTACTCCATTGCAGAAGAAGGTTGAAGGTGCGGTTACCAATGCGGACAGTTTACTGATGAACGTTAATGAGGTTTTGGATGATAAGGCAAAACGGGATTTACGGGAAACCTTAAGTGGACTGAACAGTACTGTAGCCAGTTTTCAGAAAAGTGCAGATGTGCTCAATAGAATTTTAAGTGGCAACGAAAGTAGGTTGAACGAATCTTTGGATAATTTTGAAGAGTTGACTTCTAATTTTGCAAAACTATCGGATTCGTTAAACAATGCAGGTTTGGGGCGTACTTTGGCAAATCTAGAGTCTACCATGGGTAACTTGAATAAGTTAATGGCCAATATAGAAAATGGAAATGGTACCTTAGGGAAACTTGTAAAAGATGAAGAGCTTTATAATAACCTTAATAATGCATCTAGAGAGTTAGATCTGTTATTACAAGATTTTCGTTTGAATCCTAAACGTTACGTTAATGTATCTGTTTTTGGTAAAAAACAGAAGGAATATGAACTTCCTGAAGAAGATCCAGCCAATCAACTACAACCGCAACCACAACAATAAATGGAATACCTGCCGAATATTATATTTTTAGTCGTACTACTTGTTGGTATTGGCTTTTTTGTCCGAAATGTAAAGCGCCTATCACGGAATATTAAATTGGGTAAAGATGTTGATGTTTCTGATAATACAGGCCAACGATGGAAGAATATGGCGAAAATAGCCTTGGGCCAAACCAAAATGGTTGTTCGCCCCATAGCCGGTTTTCTACATATTATAGTTTACGTTGGCTTCATTATTATAAATATTGAAGTCGTAGAAATTATTTTAGACGGTCTTCTCGGTACGCACCGTTTATTTGCTCCTTTAGGTACGGTGTATGATATACTGATTGCATCTTTTGAGGTATTGGCATTTTTGGTAATTGTAGCGGTTACTGTTTTTTGGGTACGAAGAAATATTGTCCGCATCAAGAGATTCATAAAACCAGAAATGACCGGTTGGCCAAAAAAGGATGGAAACCTTATTCTGTATATAGAATTTGTACTGATGGTATTGTTCTTAACCATGAACGGTGCTGATTATCAATTACAGCAAATGGGTGCTGCACATTATACAGAGGCAGGTATGTTTCCTGTAAGCCAGTTTATTGCGCCACTTTTTAACGGCATGTCCATGAGTGCTTTAATTGTTCTGGAAAGAACCGCGTGGTGGTTGCATATTATTGGGATTCTTTGTTTTTTAAATTATTTGTATTACTCAAAACACTTGCACATACTTTTGGCTTTTCCAAATACCTACTACGGTAAGTTGGCGCCAAAGGGACAATTTAAAAATTTAGATGTCGTAACGGCAGAGGTGAAATTGATGATGGATCCATCTGCAGACCCTTTCGCTGCACCTGCCGAGGATGAATCTGCCGAACCGGCTAAGTTTGGAGCTTCGGATGTTATGGATTTAAATTGGGTACAACTCTTAAATTCGTATACCTGTACGGAATGTGGTCGTTGTACGGATGAATGTCCTGCAAACCAGACGGGGAAAAAGTTATCTCCACGAAAGATAATGATGGATACTAGAGATAGGCTGGAAGAGGTTGGTAAAAACATGGATGCCAACAAAGGGCAGTTTGTAGATGATGGAAAACAGTTGTTGGACGGGTATATTACTAGAGAGGAACTTTGGGCGTGTACAACTTGTAACGCCTGTGTTCAGGCCTGTCCTGTGAGTATAGACCCGCTTTCTATTATTATGGATATGCGTCAGTACTTGGTAATGGAAGAGTCCGCAGCACCTACAGACTTAAATAATATGATGGGGAACGTAGAGAATAATGGTGCTCCATGGCCTTTTAACCAAATGGACCGATTAAATTGGGCCAAGGAAGAATAAGAAAGCTTCGGCTTTTTTTCAATTAATTTTTAGAACTAGAATTTTTTTATAATGGCGAACGAATTAAAAGTTCCAACAATGGCAGAGCTTTTTGCCGCAGGTCAAAAACCAGAAGTGTTATTTTGGGTAGGTTGCGCAGGAAGTTTTGATGATAGGGCAAAGAAAATAACCAAGGCATTTGTTCAATTATTGAACAGGGCCAATGTTTCTTTTGCAGTTTTAGGAACAGAAGAAAGTTGTACTGGGGATCCTGCAAAAAGGTCTGGTAACGAATTTCTTTTTCAAATGCAAGCGGTTACCAATATTGAGGTAATGAATGCGTACGGAATAAATAAGATTGTAACGGCTTGTCCGCATTGTTTTAATACGATTAAAAATGAATACCCAGGTCTTGGAGGTCATTATGAAGTAGTTCATCATACACAGTTCTTAAAAAAGCTTTTTGAAGATGGAAGAATTACTTTAGAGGGCGGTAAATTTAAAGGTAAGCGTATTACCTATCACGATCCTTGTTATTTAGGTAGAGCAAATAATGTTTATGAGGCTCCTAGGGATTTGATTCGTAAACTGGATGCCGAGCTTATCGAAATGAAAAGCTGTAAAGAGAAAGGTTTGTGTTGTGGTGCAGGTGGAGCGCAAATGTTCAAAGAACCTGAAAAAGGTGATAAGGATGTGAATATTGAGCGTACCGAACAGGCAATGGAAACCCAACCTGAAATAATTGCAGCAGGATGCCCATTTTGTAATACCATGATGACAGACGGCGTAAAGAATAAAGAAAAAGAAGGAGCTATTGCAGTTATGGATATAGCGGAGCTTATGGCTTCCGCCGGAGACTTGTAGAACTTCCAATTTTAGAACCCCAAATTAGAACACTATTTAATGTTAGTAGAATTTAACACCTTACCGGACGCTTCCCGTATATGGATATACCAAGCCAACCGTAGTTTTACGGAAGCGGAATTAGACGAGATACACAAAGAGCTGGATAGTTTTATAACCGAATGGACCGCCCATGGAAGTCAATTAAAGGCCGGGTATGAGATAAAATATAGGCGATTCATCATTCTTGCCTTAGATCAGAGTGCAACTGCAGCTTCTGGTTGCTCTATAGATGCTTCAGTTCATTTCATTCAGCATTTAGAGAAAAAGTACAATGTTGAATTGTTGGATAAGATGAATGTTTCTTACAAACAAGGCGAGCATATTGCTTATAAGTCTTTGGTAGATTTCAAAAAGATGGCCAAACAAAAAGCAGTGTCAAAAAACACCATTGTTTTTAACAACTTGGTTACTAATAAACAGGAGTACCAAGAACATTGGGAAGTGCCCGCTTCTGAAAGTTGGCATGCCCGTTTTATGTAGGTTTCCTGTTTGTTGTGTTTTCCGAAGTATTGATTTTATTATATATATCGGATGAAATGCAATATTCCCTTTAGTTTTTAGTTATTGCCATAGATCAATCTAGTAATGCGGTTTTTTCCTGTTTTTTCCTTATTATTTTTCGCTTTTCTAACGGCCAGTGCCCAGCAACATCCTTTGGTAACAAAAGATAGTTTGGCACAAAGCAATTGGGTAGATGCACAATACAATAAAATGACCCTTGATGAAAAATTAGGGCAACTTTTTATGGTAATGGTGGCTTCGGATCAGTCTAAAGCAAGTACGGATAAAGTCCGGACATTAATTAAGGAGCAGCAAATAGGTGGAGTAATTTTTTCTACTGGAGGTCCGGTCCGTCAAGCAAAACTTGCCAACGAATATCAGTCGGCTTCAAAGATACCTTTACTGATCGGTATGGATGCAGAATGGGGTTTGGCCATGCGCTTGGATTCTACATATGCTTTTCCGTGGAATATGACCCTAGGAGCAATAACGGATAACACTATTGTACAAAAAGTAGGTGAGCGAATAGGTAAACACGCTAAGCGTTTGGGCGTACATATTAATTTTGCACCGGATGTAGATATCAATACTAATCCGCAAAACCCAATAATAGGAAACCGTTCTTTTGGTGAAGACCGTGAAAATGTAGCTGAAAAAGGTATCGCTTTTATGAAAGGAATGGAAAGTGCAGGTGTGCTTTCTAGCGGCAAGCATTTTCCAGGTCATGGGGATACGGCTACCGATTCCCACAAGGCCTTGCCAATTATCAATTTTACCAGAGAACGTTTAGATAGTTTAGAATTATATCCGTTTAGGAGATTAATAGATGAAGGGTTGAGCAGTGTTATGGTGGCTCACTTGGAAGTACCGGCACTTGAGCTGAAAAAAGAACTTCCATCGTCATTGTCCGAACAGATTATATCCGGGTTACTGAAGGAAGAAATGTGTTTTAAAGGGTTGGTGTTTACCGATGCCTTAAATATGAAAGGTGTTACCAATCATGGTAAAGATGGCGATGCAGAAGTTGCTGCATTTATGGCGGGTAATGATATTCTATTGATGCCAACGGAAGTAGAAAAGGCGAAAGAAAAACTTACCAAGGCCTATAATAAGGGCAAAATTTCCGAAGAGCGTTTGGCCGGTTCCGTCAAGAAGATTTTGATGGCAAAATATAAAGTGGGATTAAATAGGTACAAACCTGTGGAGGTAGAGAATCTATATGAGGACTTAAACTCACGAACGGACGACCTTATTTACGAAGAGGCTATTGAGAATGCATTGACGGTATTAAAAAACGATTTTTATTTGATGGGGATTAAGCGCCTGGAAAATAAGAAAATCGCATACGTTAAGTTTGGTGATTCGGATAGTGACCCGTTCATAGAGGAACTTAATAAGTATGCTTCTGTAACACAAGTTAACGCTAGTGATATTAGTACTTTAAAAAATAAATTAAAGAATTATAATTTGGTGATTATAGGTCATCATAAAAGCAATGAAAGCCCTTGGAAAGCCTATAAATTTTCTAAAAAAGAATTACAATGGCTTAAAGAAATTGCAGAAGAACGGACTTCTAATCTAATACTCTCTGTTTTTGCTAAGCCTTATGCACTCTTGGATATACCTTCGTTCAAAAGTATTGATGGGGTTTTGGTGGCATATCAAAATAGCGAACTGGCCCAGCGTAAGGCAGCTCAGTTGATATTTGGAGCTATTCCTGCGGAAGGAAAGTTACCGGTTACGGCAAATAAAGAGTTTCCTGTTAATACTCAAGTAAAGTTAAAATCGCTTTTAAGATTGGGATATAGTTTTCCTGAAAGAGTTGGGTTTGATGCCGCTAAATTAGCAAAGGTAGATACTATGGTCCAACATGGCATAGATTCCCTAATGTTTCCAGGTGCTCAGGTTCTAATTGCAAGAAAAGGAAAAGTGGTCTATAATAAGGGATTTGGGAAACCTACATATGATTCCGAGGATAGTATAACCACCAAAAGTATTTATGATTTAGCTTCTATTTCCAAAATATTGGGTACACTTCCCATGATAATGAAAATGGAAGAAGAGGGCAGTATTAAGCTCAACAATACTTTTCAAGAATTGATTCCTGCTTATGCCGATTCTGAACTTAAAAATGTTACCGTACTGAAAGCATTATCACATTATGGCAGGCTGCCAGCGTGGATTGCTTTTTATGTTGATACGTTGGATAAAAACAGAAAGCCATCAAAAGAATTTTATAGAACGGAACCCACCGATGGATTTTCATATAAAGTAACGGACAAGCTTTATTTAACCGATGCGTATAACGATTCCATTTATAACAGAATTGGACGTCAAGATTTAAAATCTAACCGCTATCGGTATAGTGATGTAGCTTACTATGTCATGAAAAATTTCGTAGAAAAAGTGGGTAAAGAAAGGTTGGATAAGCAAGTGGATGAGTTTTTGTACCAACCTATTGGTGCAATGAGTACAAGTTATAATCCACTTGAAAAATTCCCCAAAAATAGGATTGTGCCTACGGAAGAGGATAAATATTACCGCTACGATAGAGTTCAAGGATACGTTCATGATATGGGGGCTGCCATGCAAGGAGGAGTAGGTGGCCATGCCGGATTATTCAGTAATGCGGAAGATGTGGCGAAAATCATGCAGATGTACTTGCAAAACGGCATTTATGGAGGAACTCGATTTTTAGATGCACGAACAGTAAAGAAATTCAATACCTGCTACTTTTGTGATGAAAATGTAAGAAGAGGCGTTGGTTTTGATAAACCACAATTGAAAGATAGTGGCCCTACTTGTGGTTGTGTGTCCCGAAAAAGCTTTGGACATAGTGGTTTTACAGGCACCTATACATGGGCCGATCCAGAAGAAGAGATTGTTTATGTGTTTCTTTCCAATAGAACTTACCCATCCTCTTCAAATACACTTTTGATTAAATCAGGTTTGCGAACACGAATTCAGCAAGTCATCTACGATGCTATCTTAAATTAAATCGAACAAGTTTATTGTATTAGCTATTTGAAAACGAATCGCTTACGTGATTAATAGCAGACATATTGTATTATCTGTACCCTGTCTTGAAATTTAAAAGAAGTTATACCGACTTACTTTATAGATTTAGCTAAATTTGACTAATGAAAATAGCAATAGTTTGTTACCCCACCTTTGGGGGCAGCGGTGTAGTAGCCACAGAACTGGGTATAGCTTTGGCCAATAGAGGTCATGAAGTTCACTTTGTAACCTATAAGCAACCGGTTCGTTTGGGACTTTTGGGTAATAAAATTTACTTTCATGAAGTTCATGTACCGGAATATCCCTTGTTTAAATATCAGCCGTATGAACTGGCTTTATCCAGTAAGTTGGTCGATACCGTCAAACTACATAATATAGACTTACTTCATGTGCATTATGCCATTCCTCATGCTTACGCAGGATATATGGCGAAAAAAATGTTGGAGGAAGAAGGAATATTTGTGCCTATGATTACTACTCTGCACGGTACGGATATCACGTTGGTAGGAAAACACCCGTTCTATAAGCCTGCAGTTACATTTAGCATCAATCAATCTGATGTGGTTACTTCTGTATCGGAAAATTTGAAGCAACGTACAATGGAGTTTTTCGATATTAAAAAAGAAATTGAAGTAGTACCTAATTTTATAGATAAATCTAATTACAGCACCTCGTTTACGGACTGTCAGCGTTCTTTAATGGCCGAGGACCATGAAAAAATCGTTACCCATATAAGTAATTTTAGAAAAGTAAAACGTATTCCTGATGTAATTGAGATTTTCAATCGCATACAAAAAGAGATTCCGGCAAAATTGGTAATGGTAGGTGAAGGACCTGAAAAAGAAAATGCCGAGAGATTATGCGAAGAAAAAGGAATAGCTGACCGGGTCATATTTTTAGGGAATAGCAATGAAATAGATAGAATTCTCTGTTTTTCAGATTTGTTCTTGTTGCCTTCAGAGTCGGAAAGTTTTGGTTTGGCTGCTCTAGAAGCAATGATCAACAAAGTACCGGTGATATCAAGTAATGCCGGTGGTATACCAGAAGTTAACGAACATGGCATAACAGGTTTTTTAAGCGATGTTGGAGATGTTGAGGATATGGCCAAGAACGCCATTCGTATTTTAGGAAATGATGCTACTTTGGAAGAATTTAAGAAAAATGCAGTGGAGTCCGCTGGTCGTTTCGATATAATTAAAGTCCTTCCTCTGTATGAGTCGCTTTACGAAAAAGCGTATAAAGCCAGATTTGATAAATCTTATCTGTAGTTGTTTGTATGAAATATTTGTTCTTCAGCGTATTACTGGTTTTTTTATCCTGTAAAGGACAAGAGAAGAGTGCAGGAAATGGTGAAGAGTCAATGGATAATGACCGATTACAATTGGTTGAAAGTGATGATTATAGTGGTTCGGATACGGAGGAGTTTTTAGTTATATCGGATATAAAAACTTTACAAAAATTTTATTTAACGGTCAATAAAACTCGAAAACCCGGTCTTCCAATTCCAGAAATAGATTTCACTAAAGAATTACTTGTGGTTTACTGTGCTGGAAAACAACAAGATTCTTCTCGACCTAAAGTCTTTATTGAAAATGAAACATCTGAAAATCTAATTCTAGGTGTAGAAAAAAAAGAATCAGAGAAAATTAATACCGCTATCACTACTCCGTTTTCAGTTTATAAATTACCGCTTACCGGAAAAAAAATTATACTTCAGGAGCAAAGCGAGTAGCTGTTAATGAAAATATAAATTTTACGTACTACCGATTATTACTGCCATTCACAGCATTCTTTGGGCTTATTATTTTGATAGTCATTACTTTGTGGTGAGGACACCCAAATTTAGTTGCTATGAAAACTTACACCCATTATGTGGCGCTTTTGCTATGCGCTTCGTTCAATCTATTGCAGGCGCAGGAAGAGTTAAAACTTACCCAAAAGGACAGTATTGTAAAAAGCTCGTGGATGTTTGGGGTTGGTTATAATGTTGTTGATGATTCCGGAGACGTATTTGATGATTTATTTTCATATTCAGAACAATGGAACACACTTTCGTATCCTTCAAGACTAAGTATTGGTCGCTATTTTAAAAGTGGAATTGGAGTAGAGGCCATTGGTAGTTACAATAAGTATAGGGTAGGGAAATTAATTGATGGACGTATCAATCTTGAAGAATCACATTATTATAGTTTAGATGCCCGATTGAGCTATGACTTGAATAAACTAATAGGTGAAACCGGTTGGTTTGACCCCTATTTAGGTGTTGGAGCAGGTTATACTGAAGCGGATAATAAACCACGTACCACTTACAATGCGGTAGTAGGATTTAGAACGTGGTTCTCGGATAGGATAGGGCTGGACTTAAGTTCGTCCGGTAAATGGGCGGTCAATAATGATAAAGCAACCAATCATCTACAACACGCTATAGGGGTAGTTTACCAATTTGGTATTGAGAAAGGATTATCAAAGAAAGGCGAAGAAAAACTAGCTTTGTTAGAAGAACTAGCAGCGAAACGTCAAAAAGAACAAGATTCAATTGCTGCTGTTCAAAGAGAGAAAGAACAGGCTGCTATTGCAGCTCGTCTAGCAAAAGAAAAGGAACAAGCTCGTTTGGCCGCTGTCGAGAAAGCTAAATTAGATGCTAAAAAACAGCAGGAATTGAAAATAAAAACGGAAATAGATAATTTAGGATTTGCTTATTTTGATTTGAATTCATCTTATCTGAATGCGGAGTCGAAATCCGTGCTTGATGGTTTAGCGCAAATATTACGTAAATATCCTGACTTAGAACTTAAGATAAGTTCTCATACAGATTCACGAGGCGCTTCTACGTATAACGATTGGTTGTCCGAAAGGAGAGTTGTACGTACTAGGGATTATCTTATCAAAATAGGTATAGACATTAATAGGCTTCAAACTGAGGCTTACGGTGAATCACATCTGCTAAATGAATGTGATGACTCTACCTACTGTAAAGAGGAAAAACACCAAATAAATAGGCGTTCAGAATTTATAATCACCAAATTTTAGGATTACTATGAGATAAGGCCTTTTTTAAGCCATTTTCGTTTGGCCCAAAAATTAAGTTTAATGTAGTAATATGACAGGTTCACGGGCCACGATAGCCAATAGTATCCCCTGTAATATAAGAACGGCTTAACTTTAACTAAGTAACGGAAAACCTTTTCAGGTGATTTAATAAAGGTTTTTAACAGTCCAATTTTGGATATACTTATGTGATTAGGGTTGTACTCAAGTCCAACCTTATTCTCACCAACATTTTGGTAAAAGCCTTTTGTAATTTGTTGAATGAACTTAAGTTTCTTTCTGGTAGTAAATATTCCCGTTCTCATAGCCATATCGGTTAGATATTCCTGAGTAACGGTTTGGGAATAATCTATGGGACGTAGCTGGGCGAACAAGTTCTTAAATTCTGAAAACATGTATTCTTGGATAGAACCAATATATTCGTCATAAACCTTTTTTTCGCTAGGTTCATGGTACTCAACGGTAGGAGATTTTCCCTCCTCAGCAAATTGGTATGATAAGGTACTACCATGAGGCGCTGCTAGTAATTGTTCGTAAAGTTGCCCGTTGGCCATAAGAATATCATCCGAAAAATCATGATTCGGGTATATTGAAAAATTTAGACCATATCTCTTGGTATCTTGCTCAATAGTGTAGATTTCTTTTAGACCTAAATAATAACCTGTAACGGGAATCTCTCTTGAGAAAAATTTATAGATGCTTTCCTGCATAGTACCGCCCCAACCCACATCTACAAGCGCTAAACCATCTTCTCTATAGTTAGCTCCAAAAGATTCTAGATATTTTAAGAATGCAGTTTTCTGTAATATCCTGTTCTTTTCATAGGCTTCTTGAAAAATTATATTTTTTCTAAGGTGACCCATGGTATGCGAACTAAAAAAGTTGGCGGTAGTCTCATCTTTGTCAACAGGAATACCTTTTATAATACTGTTTTTTGTATCATCCGAAAAAGGAAACCAATCAAGAAAATGTTCTAAGGACATATCCCCGAACTTTTTCATCAATTTCTCAAAATCTTCTTCTGCTAATGGGCGTAAAGCAAGTTGAGTAGCGGATTGCCTAGAGGCTTTAAGATAATGCGTGTGTATCTTCTCTTCACTCTGAAAAAGATTCATCTCTTGGTAACTATCGAATAATTGTTTCAAAAAATGACCTTCTCTAGCAAGAAAGTAGAGGTCTTTAATGCCATTCTTTTTGGCATTGATATAAAGCCTTTCGGTAAAAAAATAAAAATGGATAATATACTCACTGAAGAGGTATTCACTTTGCAAGCACTTAGATTCAAGAGTATGGCAGACTTTTTTAAAATCTCCTTTGTCCGATCCAAAAAGGTTCTTTTTGTTTCGAAATTTATGAGAAAAATGTTTTAAGTGTAACGAATCAATATTGTGCTTGGCAGCATTGGAGACATCACTTTTTTTATTGTCACCAATCATAAGCACAGATTTGGCATCTGTATTGATTTTGTTTAAAACGTACGGGTATAAACCGCCTTTTTCTTTACTTTCTCCAACGGTAGCTGAAATAAAAACATCCTCAAAAAGATGGTCTATTTTATGAAATTCTAAAATTTTTGAAATTATTTTTTCAGAAAGATAAAAGTCAGATAGTAAGTAAATACGATATCCTTTTTGTTTAAAATAAGAGAGAATTTCAATCAGTTCCTCATTTTTAAATTGAACTGAGGTTTCCGCAATTAAATCGGCTTTTTCAAAAAGTGTTTTAAACCTACTAAAAGATGTGTTTTTCAGATGGTTTGTGTTCACCAGTCTCTGATAAACCTCCTTAACAACATCTTCGTACGTGGTTTCTAAGGTAGAACGACCTTGCTTCTTGGCAACGTATGATAAGGACTCGTTACGTATCGTAAAGAGAATCTCGGAGGAGAGGCTCATGCCAAGTTCTCTAACCATAAATTTGCCCCATAAGCGTAAGGCATAATTAGGGTGTACAGTACGGTGAACTAATGTATCAAAGAAGTCTGTAAAAATTACATCTTTATTAGAAAACCGCGTAATTCTACGCTTCAGGTCAACCAAGGGGAGTTTATTTAAAGTAAGTTAAATTCTAAATTGAAAGAATTTAACGGATAAACAACAGAAAAATTATAGGTGATCTATGATAGATTGAAAGAATAATATCTTCTTTTAATTCTGCGAACCATACTTTTAGGCTCGATTTTGGGGAACTGTTTTTTAACTTAGCCACGGTGCTGTCGTTTACGGGGTTTAACTGCGAATATATACGACGAAGTGTAGTGTATGGATGTTTTTTAAGAAAATATTAAGAAAAAAATCGATAAACAGTAGAACCATTTAGAAATGGTTGGTTTTTATATATGTTTATCTTAAAAAGATGGACTATATAGCAGTATAGGAAAGCATAGATTTACTCCTTTTTCCTATAACCAAGTAGGATTTTTAAGTAGTAAAAATAAATGAAAGGGTAATTTTTCACCCATTTTAGTCGATTTCCTAAAGGGAATTAGATAATTTTAATATTTTCAATACTTCTTACAAATCTTTTTGGAAGACAATTTTTAGTAAAGTAAAGATAGGAGTCGCTATGGATATTCAGTCCGTTGTCAATAAGTCCAATGGAGTCCCAACCTAGCTTATTAGGAGAGATAAAGTCCTTTCTAACATTATCGGCAATGTAACAGTAGCGATGATTTTTGAAAGTTTTCTCTATCGCCAAGTAGTTGTTCTCATCTGGTTTCTCAGACCCTATTTCTTCCGAAATAATTATTTTATCAAAATATTCCTCAATTCCCAAAGCCGCTAGTTTTGTTCTTTGGGTTTTGCTTCGTCCGTCAGTAATTAAAGCAAGTTTCCCACCTTGGTTCTTAATTGCATTAAACAAAGGAAAAACACCTTTAAACGGACTAATTGAAGGGATATGATTTCTATAGAGCTCAATTAATGTCTCTTTTTTAACATTAAAATGGGTTGTAAGATATTCAAAGACATTCTCCTTGTTACGGTACATGGAGAACATTTGAGAAAAAAGGATTTCCCCTTGCTCTGGGTCCAGTTTTTTGGCTATGGCAGTGTATGCAGACTTGAGATAGTCGATTTCATTATAGATAGTGTCATCTAAGTCGAAAACAATGACCGAATTTTCATCAACCTTTATATCCATGGACCAAGATTTCATCGTCATATCTAATCATTAGAAGATCACTCTCCCAACAATCAAATTTTTCATCAATTTGTTTGTCTTGTACATACTCTTCTAGAATCCATTTAGGAAAGTTCGCTCCGGACAAATAGGATAAGGGGTAACCTCCACCAAACCTGGGATTGATTTCTATGGCACGTACTTTATCTTCGGTATTGTGAACAAAGAACTGAGCAGTAAGACACCCCACAGCTCCATCTACTGTAGCTAGATTCTTTTTGATATAATCTACCAAAAGATTATTTACGGTCAAGGCTTTATACACTTCACCATCTCTTACTTCTATCCTTTTGCGGGGTACTACGCATTTTAATTTGTGGTCTTTACCATAATAGAGGTCGCATGTAAATTCGTCATAAATATCATGGTCTAGATACTCCAAGAACATAAGTTTATCATTTTTAAAATGATAATCCGTTAATTCATTTTGCTCTCTTATCAGATAAGTATCTACGCTCCTGCTGCCATCAATGGGTTTAATAAATAGGGGAAGCGTGTAGTTTTCTTTAGTAAACTCTTTGGCCACCTCTACATTGTGTGCTTCAAAAAATGTATGAATCTGCCTTTTATCCCTGCATTTACCAACAAAATCTGTTGAAGCAACAATGGGTTTGATGTCGTTTTTTTCTAAAAGCGATCTATTTTCCGCCAAGGGAAGTAGTTCTGTGTCAATGGTAGGGATGAGTAAACCTATGTCTCGACTTTTACATTCTTTTATTAAGACATCAAAATAATCTGGATGGGTAACAAAAGGAACTTTAAAAAATCCATCGGCTATTTGGCAAGCTCCTGAAAGTATAGGATTCGCATCTGATGCAAAGACTTTTGCATTAGGATATATTTTTTTAAGTTCTTTTTGAAATGCTCGGACGAGAGACACTCGTCTACCGGCAGAAGATATAAGAATATTCATTGAGTTAAAGAATAAAAAGATCGGAACATCTTTATGAATGGATTTATCAAAGGCTTTCTATTAAATACGAAAACCAAGCACGAATAGCCTATACCGTGATAATCTTCACCTAAGAATTTTTTTAGGGGATACGCATCTATTTTTTCAAAATCGGATAACATAGCAGGAATTTCTGATACCGAAATATCTGATTTCATTAGACGTACCATAAGGAAAAAAACAAACGATTGCTGTCTGGTTTTTAATCTTTTAATACATGCATGGGCATTTTCATGTTCTTTGGGAACAGTTGCAATTAGCTTGTCAAATACATGGGCTGCATTGGCATTGTCATAAATGACTTTATTGTAATGCTCCGGACTCTTATTGCGCATTGCCGACGTTGGCAAAATCCGGTATCTGTGTACGTCCAAGTTGGTATGCGCCATTCTTTTGGCCTGACAGAACAGCTCGGCAGTAAGTATAGCGTCTTCCATCCATTTGCCTTCAATAAAACGTATGCCCGTATTTTTTATAAACTCTCTTTTTATGAGGTACCACCAGATTTCGTTTTGGTGTTTTCTGTGCGCGAGATAGGAAATACCGTCCTCTATAATAAGAGTATTTAAGGTATCACCCAAATTATCCGAAACGGGATATCTCTTTTCTACAACAGATTTAGTCTTGAAAGTAAGAATATCTAGGTTGTTGTTATTTGCAATTTGCAGAAGGACGGGCAATGTACCCTCGGCAACATAATCATCAGGATCTAAAAAATAAATATATTCCCCTTGTGCTAAATCATAGCCCGAATTACGGGCCGCACCAACTCCGGCGTTTTTTTTGTCAATTATATGGATATTGGAATGCTTATTGGAATAGTCTTGAGCAATTTTTAGCGTAGCATCCTTAGATTCATCGTTTACGATAATTATCTCACATTCTGTTTCTGTCATTTGTTGATCTAAAAGACTGTCTACACATTCTTTTAAATAAAGTTCCATGTTGTAACATGGTATAATGATACTTAATCGCATAATTTGTTATTTCCCGTTCCTGTAAATAGTTCCATTGTAGCGCTTGTATCGGAGGAAATACCATCACTTTTAATAACTTTCAATACGGTCTTAACCAGTATTTTTAAATCCAGTATAAATGTCAAATGGTCTACATACGACACATCATATTCAAACTTTTTGTCCCAAGAAATAGCGTTTCTACCATTTACTTGTGCCCACCCTGTTATGCCGGGCTTAACTTCATGTCTTCGCTTTTGGAAATCACTGTAAAGGGGCAGGTAAGAAACCAATAAAGGACGAGGACCAATGAGGCTCATGTCTCCTTTTAAAACGTTTAACAATTGTGGCAATTCATCTAGTGATGTCTTTCTAACAAATTTACCTGCGGTGGTAAGCCTTACTTCATCGGGTAAAAGATTGCCTGAGGCATCTTTTTTATCGTTCATGGTTTTGAATTTCAGTATTTTGAAAACCTTACCGTTTTTTCCTGGACGGCTTTGAACAAAAAATATGTTGCCATGATTTGCAATTCCTAAAAAGATAATGACAAGCAGTATAATGGGAGAAGTCAATACTAAAATTGACAATGCCAGTATAAAATCAATTAGTCTCTTAAAAAAATGCCTGTAAATCATAAAACAATTCTAATTCCTATCGCAAAATAACTATAAAAATACCTACTAATTTTGGATATAGACCAAGTACTTGCTTTTTTGTTAAAATACAATTAAAAGCTAGGTCTAGCTTAGGTTTTAAACAGAATTACATTATATTTTAATGGGTTTAAGCTTAAAAATAGTAGTAGATTTTTATATAGTTCAATAAATGCTAATTACTTTAGAAGCTGATATTCTTTTAATTGTTCGGACCAAACATACTCTTGACTGTATTTTTTAGCAATCATCTGTCTATACTTTTCATTGTAATTGACATGATTAGACCTGTCTTTTAGACAGTTTAGCATAGCTTCTGTTAATGCATTGCTGTCCTTGACAGGAATTATGGTGCCGTTTAATTTGTCCTCAATTATTTCATTGGAACCGTTTATATCGGTAACAATGCTGTAAATACCCATGGCACCTGCCTGTAATAGGACGTTGGGAAAACCCTCTCTATAGCTGGGAAAAACAAAAACATTTGAGATAGCAAAATAAGGTCTTACATCTTGCTGCCAACCAACTGAAATTATAGATTTGTTTGTTTCAATTTCATGTTCGATTGAAGTAGGTAAGGGGTCCAGTTCTTTTTCATATGGCCCTACGAGTAATAATTTTGAATTTTTTGATTGCTTCTGTATCTGAGTAAATGAAGTAATCATCTCCTCTATACCTTTATCACGCCCAATGCGACCTACAAAACACCAAACAAAGTCGGATTCTAGAATAGAAAGTTCGTTCCTTATATCTTGCAGTACAGTGTTGGAGTATAAATTTGGATCAAAATGACTGAGGTCTATTCCATTAATATTTCCGTGGCCAATTATTTTTAAAGGTTTTTTGGAAATTCCATAAGAGATTAAGTCGTTTTTGACTCCTAGGCCTTCAGGGTAGATGTTTGTGGCACAGAAGCAGATGATACGATCAAAAAAAATCAACATTTTCTTCATGATCCCAGTTTGAGTAGGGAATACAAGCCCCGTAAAAGTGTGCAGTCTATTGGGTACACCAGCTAAGTATCCGGCAACCATGCTTAAAAGTCCGGCCTTGGGAGTAATAGAATGAATAATAAACGGTTTTTCCTTTCTAAAGAGGGTATATAATTTGCAAAGGGATTTTATATCGGCCAAAATATTAATCCTTCTATCAATATTGACCACTATAGTGTTGATACCTTCGGTTTCTCTTATAGTTTGGTGTTGCTCGCCCTCAGAAGCTATTGCGCTAACCTCAAAACTCTCGTTCATGAAGCATAATTGACCTTTTAAGAGCACGGCAAGTGAGCCGGGAGCAGCAGCGATTCTAAAAAGTTTTTTTTTCATTATTGATTAAGGTGTTTGCACCAATGAAATTATAGATGAAGGCCTTTATTGTTTGGATAAAGCTAATTCATATGATTTTAAGATTCCTTCCTTGCTAAAGTCTTTTATTCGTTCAAGAACATGGGTTTTACAGCTTTCTAAATATTCTGGATTTTCTAAAAAATAAGCCATTCCTTTTGACATAGCCTGAACATCACCTACAGGGGTTAGGATGCCGTAAGGTGTTATCATTATGTCTTCGTCATGGGCTTCTTCAAGCTTCATAATCTCACTTGGACCGGATTTGCAATTTGTGGTCAAGATAGGTAACCCACAGCACATGGCCTCTAACAATACATTGGGAAATCCTTCATGATTGGAGCCGAAAACAAATAAATCGGCCGATTTTAAGTATTGATAAGGATTATTGTCAAAACCCAAGAAGAATACGCGGTCTTGTAATCTCAATTCTTTTGCGAGTTCGGTTAAATATTCCGATAGTACTCCCGAGCCCAAAATATATAACCTGGCCTGGGACAAATTTTGTAGAGCACGAATCAAAAGTTCATGGTTTTTACCGGTATCAAGTCTCCCCACCGTAATCATGTTGAAATAGTCGGGGTCGAAAAACGAGTTAGCCGCTTGCTTCTTGGTAATATTCTCAATGTCGACCGGGTTATAAATAACATCGGTTATATTTGAATCAATACCATAGTTTGCTATTAAATCGTTTGCATTTCCTTGTGAATTGCAAAGTATATAATCGGCTTTCGGGTACAACTTAGAAATTAGCCAATTATTTATTTTTGATTGAGAATTACCATAGCCATATTGAAGACTAGGAAACGATCGTTCACTTATAATGATTTCAGGACTAGATGAAGAAAACAACCGAGACAAAGTGTTAATGTAGTTGGGTCGTGTAAGCAAGCTAAACGAATGGCTAACATTTATTTTTTTCAGTAGTCTGGCATATTTAAAAGCCAAAAAAGGTAGTTTTAATAGTTTGATTATTCCATTTTCATCGCCCTTTGACCTTTCTAAATAATGGATATTAATGTCTTTGGGAATGTCATAACTGATAGTGTCGTTCATAAGCACCAAATGAACGGAAAATCCTTGTTCTTTTAGGTAGGGTAGTAGATAGGAAACTACTCGTTCGGCACCACCACCGGCCATGGAATATATAAAAAGGGTTACGTTCATTCTTTTTTTAGATGTAATCTGGCTATTGTATAGAAAAACCCTTTCCGTTGTTGTCTAGCCATTGTTTAAGTACTAAGAGTTTCCAGATTAATAAATAATGATTCCATGATCCATCCATATGTTGTGTTATAAGTTTTTTTACTTCTAAATGGTTAATTCCAGGAATAGTCTTTAATTGAGTAGGAGATAGCTCATCCATTACAAAATCCTTTAATTCATTTCTGAACCATTCTTCAAATGGAATACTGAACCCTTTCTTAGGCCTATTAAAAATTTCTTTTGGAACATACTTAAATAAAATTGACCTTAAAATCTTTTTTTGAGAGTTTGCATCAAATTTATAACTTGTTGGAAGAGAACGTGAAAATTCGATAATTCTATAATCTAATAAGGGAGACCTAACTTCTAAGGAATAGGCCATACTAGCTCGGTCTACCTTAGTGTTGATGTCCCAAGATAAATAGGTTTTTAAATCAAAATCGGAAATACGTTCATAAATATTTTTTTTTGTGTGGAATAAGTACTTCAGCTCTTCTATAGTTTGTTTTTTGGGGTAAGGTTTTATCCATGTAGTGTCTGGTGTTGTCATGGATTTAATATATGCCTCTTCGATATTCGAAAGTTTTAAGTATTGCGAAAATGTTTTAAACCTATTGTTTTTGTATGGAATTGTATTTAGAAAATTTGAGATAATATCTCTTGCAGGAGAAGGGATTTTATAAATTTTCTTTTTGGACTTTACCCATGTATATCGGCTATATCCTAAAAACGCTTCATCTCCTCCATCACCTGATAGGGCTACGGTTACATGTTTTTTTGTGTGTTTCGATAGTAGCATGGAAGGTATTGCCGACGAGTCAGCAAAGGGTTCATCAAAAAAGTCATGAAAATTCTGAATTAAGTTGATACCTTCTTTATAATTACATTCTATTATATTGTGGTTCGTACCCAGATGATTTGCAACTTCTTTAGAATATTCACTTTCGTCAAATTTTTTTTCATCAAATTTCACGGAGAACGTTTTTATTTGTTTTTCACTCGTTTCAGTTGCAATAGCAGCGATTAAAGAGGAGTCAATTCCACCAGACAAAAATACTCCAACAGGGACGTCTGCAAAAAGACGTTTGTTTATTGCGTCTTTTAGTAATGATTCTAGTTGCGTTTGGGCTAGTTCATAGCTTCCTGTAAATTGGGTTTTACCTTGATAATCAATATCCCAATATTTTTCAATGTTTAGAGTTGAATCTTTAATATCAAAGATGAGAAAATGCCCATCTTTTAATTTTTTTATTTCATTGAAAATAGAAGATGGTGGAGGTACTGAATTCCAGTTTAGATAGCTTGTAATGCTATTTTCAGAGATAGTTAAGTTTGGGTTGAAGAGCTGGATTGAAGATAATTGACTAGCGAACTCAAATTTATCTCCATTATGGTAGTAGTAAAAAGGTTTTTGGCCTAAGCGGTCTCGAGCACCAAAAAGAAGTTGTTTCTCAATATCGTAAATAACAAAAGAAAACATTCCATTGAAGAGAGATAGACACTCTGTGCCATACTCCAAATAGGCTGCACATATAACCTCAGTGTCACTTTCTGTACTAAATGAATGTCCTTTCTTTCTAAGAATTGCTTTTAATTCCCCAAAATTAAAAATTTCCCCGTTGAATACTATATTCACTCTGTTTTGATAGTTGAAAGGCTGGTTTGATCGTGGGTCAAGATCTATAATTGATAGACGGTTGTGTCCAAAAGTGATAGTTGATAACCTGTTTTTATAGGTCTCGATTCCCATTTGATCAGGCCCTCGAAAACTTGTTACTTCAAGTTTTTTTTTAACTTGCCTTTCAGTGTAACTAATTGTAGTTCCGTATATTCCACACATATTTTTCGTTGTTAGTTATTTAAGACGACTAGGTTGGATGAATGATATTCTTCAAGATACTGGGTTTTTTAATTTTAAGAGGATAATAGTTGTTCATATTTTTTTAAGATATTTTTAGATGAAAATTTGTTGGCAACGGTGCTTTGAACACTCAAATTATTCCATTTTGTTTTGGATTTGATGAAATTTAGAAAATCCTCTTCTGTTTTTGCTAAAAATCCATTTTTATAGTTATCGATTATTTCTTTAGTCCCTCCTGGAACATCGAAAGCTAATACGGGTACTCCAACAGAACAACTTTCTAAAGCTGCGTTTGGAAAACCTTCTGAATAAGAGCCTTGTAAAAACAGGTCACTTTCCTTAAGGTGCATGTTTACATTTTTAGTGAATGGAATATGTGTAATTTTATCCCTTATTTGAAGTGTTTCTGCCAATCGAAATAACTCATTTAGTTCTGGCCCATCTCCCACAAGTGTATAATGAAAATCGGCTTGAAGCTTACTTAAAATGGAAATGATTCTAGAATGCCCTTTTATTTTGTTTAAGCGACCTACCGTTATAAATTTTTTTGGAGTACGGTAACTTTCTTTTGGTTGAATATGTTCAAAGTTGGTAATTGGATTCCCTATAATTATAATTTTATTTCGGGCAACCTTATATTTCTTGCGAAAATTGTTCGCCATGTCATGTGATTGGCAAACAATTTTATAAATACCGCGATAATAATACTGAGAGATAAAATTTTTATTTTCATTTTCTATATTACTTGGGCGAATAATAAAGTTTATGTTAGAAAAAAGGTATGAGAACAAGCCCATGATGACATTTAGATGAGCTATTGAACTAAGAACAAAATCAGGTTTTTTTTTTGCCAATAAAGAATACAGTTGGGGTATTGCTTGTCTTACCCTATTTTTGTTTAAGTATGTTATTGGTACGTTTTCTACAGCGTATGATGTGTCTTTGGCACTACCGATTACGATTAGTTCTGTGTTAAATTTTTCCAAAGAAAGATTTTGGGAAAGAAAACAAAAAACTCTCTCTGCTCCTCCTGGAGAAAGGGAGGGGATTATAAAAACAACAGTCTTTTTTTTAAAATTTGGGTTCATGGCAGTGTTTATTGTAAGTGAATTTGGTTAATTACATAGAGTAATTTAGTCTGAAATCAAGGATGGCATAGCTTTTAATTTTTTTATCATTATAAAAACATAGATTGAGAACAGAATATTGTTATAAATAAAAAAATAAGTATGACCAGTGGTCATAGAAAGCATTACGATTAGAATGATATATAATAATTCAGGATGTGACCCAAAATGGTTATAACTTTTTATCAAGAGGTAGAAATAAATTCCTATTAAAATCAAAAATGGGACTATACCTCCTTCTCCAATTACTAATAAGTATGTATTATGAACTCCCGGTAATTCTGAGGTATGTTTTTGTAATTTCATGAACCCATGTCCAAACAAAGGCTTATCTGTAATCATGTCGTAATACATAGCCCATGTATCTGTTCTTGAATCCTCTTTTAAAGTTTCCGTTTCAACCGGACCATCACCAAAAAAACTTTCCAAAGCAGAGAAACGGTTACTGGCAAAAATTTTAGTATCTGTCATTGTAAAAACCACTAATAATACGCCGACCCCTATTAATGGAGCCATGAGGTTTTTTCTGCTTTTATAAATGGCAATAAGATTAATTAATAGCCAAACAATTACAAATGTACGCGACAGTGTTAGGATTCCTGCAAATGTAAAGAGAAACTGTCCGGCAAGCATAATATAGCGTGAATTTATTCTATAGGAAAGGGCAAACCCGATTAGGCAGGCACTACCCGCATAATTCGGATTGAGGAAAAATCCACTGAATCTGCCAATTACCAAATTATGTTCGGCATTCGCTTCGGGAAATAAAATAGCGTTGCAAATAATACTAAGTGCGCCTATAAGTAAAATAAAAAAAAAATCGCTAGTTTTAGAATGATATAACAAGGTAGCTGAACAGAATGCTACAATCATAAACCGAGAAAACTCCTTGATAAAAAAGTTAGTCGTGTCTACTTCGGAATAATTGAAGCTACTAAAACAAAAAAACATTAGACCAAAAATGATAAAAGGAAGGGGTGGCTTATGTTTTGGTTTGGCAAGAGCAAAATAAATAATTAGTAACAGGGAACTCAAAACACTTGTTGTCGCTCCTGATCCAGGCCCAAAATAAACCAAGGAATAAGCAGGGATATTACATAACAACAGAAATAACAGAATATATTTTATTGGTTCTAAAGCTCTCAAATTATTAAGTGTCTAATTACAAAACTAACGACAATTTATTCACGGAAAAAAATGTTACGCCGAATTTCAAGTTATTTTCTGATTATGACCTTACAGGTGATTGGTTAATTTTAATTCTTGACCTAGTTTCAAATCCCATATTTCCGGTATAATAGGATTGGTCCCGCCGTCATGATGAAAGGTCATTTCTCCAAAATAAAGTTGTGAGTCCACATCGTACCAATCAACTCTGACATAATCAAAAGGGGATGCCAGTTGCTGGGATAACTCGAGCATTTTCTTTAACAACTTTGGTTTGGGAACATCTTTTTCATAGTATGTTATCCCTTTATTTCTCGATTTTTTAAACCATTCATAGGGTTCTGGAAGCCAGTTTCGATTATACCATTTTCGATAGTGTTTATCGGTTCCTCGATTAACATCTACTTGAATCATCCTAGCGTTTCCATTGAAACAGTGTATTTTAAAATCATATGGAATATCACCCTTTTCTGTCAAGAGTAATTTCTCTACAATTATAGTTGGTTCTATGTTTTTATATTGCCACTCTCTTGAACTGCGATAGTAATTTTTAGATAGTCTTTCTTTAAGTTTTTGCCGAATGCTATTCCAATCGATTTCTGCTACATCATATATAAAATATCCTCCACCACTATCGTGGTTAGTCTTTATTATACAAGGGGTTTGGGTAATTGTTTTAGGGGATATGTCCTCTATTTTTTTTGTGGAAAAGAATAGGGGTACTAAGAATTCAGGGCCAATTGTTTTTGAAATGTAGTCTCTAACAGCAAGTTTGTCCGCACACTGCGTAAGTAGAGGTCTTCTGTCATTCAGCATTAGCCAGTTTATTTTTTCATTTAAAGTTTTCGGTTGATTAAGGTTTAAATATTTACCAGTATATTTTTTAAATCTATATCTCTGGTAGATGGAGTCAGGAAGGTGTTGCAAAACAATATGGAAAATCTTTCGGATCCCATTACCTAAAATAGTTTTATGATAAAAGTTAAATAGGGAGGTTTTCATGTATAATTATCTCGTATGGGATTATAACTAAAGTTAAAACGTGTTATTTGATTAATTAGTGTTTTTTAGAATATTATGATTAGTATTATTCAATTAAACTGATAATTTTCGAGTGCTAAAGTTCCGAAGAGATTTCTTTGTTTCTCAAGGAACGAATGTAAATAAAAGTATAAACATTTTTTAGAATTACAATAATTGTTGTGCTTAATGCGATTCCAATTATGGCATAGTGTTCAATTAAGAGAAAATCAAATAATAGGTTTAAAAAAACTGCTACTAGAGCGGTATATGCCATAATTGCGTTTTTGTTAATACTTGTCAGAAAATTTACCATAAGCATACCCGATATGGAGAAAGGTAGGTAAACCAAAAATATTTGTTGTATTTGTGAGACTACAATAGTATCGTTTTTAGTGAATTCCTTTCTTTCAAATAAAATTTCAATAATTTCTTCTGAAAAAAAGAAACCTAAAATAACTAAAATGCTGACTCCTAGAAACACTATTTTAAGTGATTTGAATAAGATGGAATATGTTTTATTTTTATCTTCAAAAATAGATTTTGAGAAATAAGGAAGCATAACATTAGATATGGCTATAGTAACTAGCCCAGTGATAAATGCCGGTATTTTTAGCCCGTAATTTAGAGCTGCAATTGAACCTATTGCCAATTTAGCCGCGAAAAATTGATCTACCACAGGGTTCAATCCTGTCAATAAACCAGAGCCTACTTTGGCTGGTATTTGCCGAAATAAAATTTTAATGTTTCTGTTGTTGAAATTGGGGGGAGCTAACGCAATAAGTTTTTTAGAGGTTGCTAGGGTAAGCAAGTATATAAAGGATAGTGCAGAGCCAACCAGTGTGCCAAAAGCCAAAACTTTTGCTCCGAGTATATCTTTTAGGAAAAACAACGATAGAATTACACTAATAGGGGTAAGGGCATTTGCAAACGAAGAAAGGCGATACGCACTGGCTATGTTCAGTAATGCTCCAAATAAGGAAGAGAATCCCCAAAAGACAACACAAGGAAGCATGAGGTAAAACTGTTGTTTGACTAAAGTGTAAAATTCTGTGTCATGACCAGGATAAAGGTTTTCTAAAAACACATCAGTAGCCAAATAGGCAATAAACATAAAAAAAATACTAACCAGTAGGGTAACAATAAACCCTGAACTTTGAAAAGACGCCCTATCTCCTTTAATTTTCAGTTCAGCAATATAATTCGGGACAAAAACACTTTGGTAAGCTCCTAAAAAAACATTACTAATAAATGTGGGAACAAGAATTGCGATAAAGAAGGTGTCTAGTACTTCAGTTAACCCGAAATTAGATGCTACAATTGTCTCTTTGAAAAAGCCTAAGCCTTTTATTATAAAAGTAATTATGCCTACTAAAATAATATTTTGAGCAACAATATTATTTCTGAGAATATAAAGGTATTGTTTAATCTTTTTCATCGTGGGTAGTAAATCTAACTTGATTTATTAAGGTAATTTCTCTATTAAGTCTCTCCACTCGCTTATTATGTTTCCGCAAGAATATTGTTTTACAGACTCGTAAGCATTTTTTGACAAAGTGTTTCTTAAGGTGGGGTTTTTTGATAAAAGAGATATTTTTTTTGCTAATTTGTCAACATTGTCGACGGGTGTTAGCAAGCCACTTACATTATCCTTGATCATTTCAGATGGACCGGTAGGACAATCCGTAGAGATGCACGGCATACCAAAATACATTGCCTCAAGGAGTGCATTTGGAAATCCCTCGAAGCGAGATGAGAATATGAAAATCGTGGATGAGAGATAGTATTTTGACACATTTTTTCTTTTACCCAATAAAAATACCTGGTCCTTTAATCCAAGTTCATCAATTAGATTTTCTAGTGGGTTTCTCAAGCTTCCTTCACCAATGATAAATAGAACCCAGTTTTCAAGATTGGCTTTTTTAAAAGCTCTTATTAGCACATCTTGTCCTTTTTGATATTCTAATCTTCCAACGTTTAAAAGAATATTCTTTTTGGGTATATTCGAAGTTTTGAGGGTTTGAAATTCAGGATTAATAGGGTTAGGTATAGTTTTTAACTTTTTTTCGATAATAAATGATTGATAGAAAGTTTTGACTTGATCTGTTTGGACAACAAGCTTATTTGCTAAAGGGTATACTAACCTTCTTATTATTCTCCAAAATAAATTTATTGATTTAGTTTCTATATAGGGATTGTTTCTCTCACATATGATTACGGGGATTCCTTGGGATTTACTAGCTAAAGTTGTAATTATATTGGTTGATGTCATAAAAGCTATACAGTTATGAATTTGATACATTTTTAGATGTTTGATAATTGCTTTGTATATCTTGTAATTTGTTTTTAGTGCATCCCAAATATTAGCACTGGGCATTGAGCCTTCACAACAAAAAATGTGTGTTACCTCTGGAGGTAAATGATAATAGCTTTTTTCCGCGGTGAGGGTGAAAATAAAAACGTTGTATTCGGATACAAGTCTACTTGAAATAATACTTACTACACGCTCAGCCCCACCTGAGGCCATTGAGTGTATTACAAAAGCTAGATTTTTTTTTTTCATTTCTATAGGGATAAAGCCAAAAGCAAACGATAGAGAAGATTATTTATTGTTTCTAAGCTTTTAGAACTATTTATGGCAATGTGATAAACGATTAAAAAAGATTATTTCTAATATAATTGCAAAGATAGAAATTCACAATGGATAATCTTATGGGAGCATTTCTACAATTTGAAACTTTAAGTATTTCTGAAAGAAAAGGGTTTGTTAATCCTTCAGAACAACGTTTTTTTATAATTTTAACAGAACTTTCCAGAGGGAAGATATTGTGATTTTTTAGATGTTTAAGTAATTTGAGGGTATGTAAATTAAACTCTGTCCGATCTATCAATCCCTCTGGGGCATGTAAAGCCCTTCAGGTCATCGGTACAGGTGATAAGGATATCCTCCAATCCCCGGTTGTTTGGGTCGGTCAGTACCTGGAGCCAGAAGTTGGCACCTTCGCTCTCGGAGATGTACATGCCCAGAACTTCCTTGTTGATACCAAGGATATTGTAAAGGGACTTGTGCTCCATCTTCCCGTCCACCTTCACCTTGTAGTGCATCGCATCGAGCCATACGATGCAATAGAGGGGCTCCAGGGGGCGGTTCTGCCAAGCTTTTACCTCCGGGAGGACCCTATCGCTGATCTGGCCCAAGGCCGTAGAGGCCGATGATCTTCTCCGAAAGGTTGTCCGCCAAAATGGTCTGGCGTTTCTTCACCAGCTCGGGCTCAAAGCTGCTCTGGCGGTCTTGGGAGGGGTGTCGATGTCGAAGGTGCCAAAACCACTTTTCAGGGTCTTTTTCATTTTGTCGTTGCGTTTATTGCCATTGCTGCGCCAGCCTTTGTCCAGATGGTCGTCCATCTCCGCCTCCAGAGCCTTCTCGATCATATTCTTCAACATGGGGGCAAAGGCTCCCCCCTCTCCGAAAAGGTTCTTGCCCGACATGAACTGTTCGAGCACCTTTTTTTCAGACAGAGTTCAGGTTACTGTCTCTTTGGGGTATTTATCATCGAGGTTTTGCTTTCTTTTGAAGAATCGGCATTGTTGAAGGCATCCTCGAAAAACTTCTCGATAGTGTATTGAACATGTAGATTATATGTTTATTGATGAGCGCGATTTTGGATGTTATAGTTAAAGCTTATCACTTAATTCAATTTTTTCTTTTCAAATTATGGGTAATTATTGAGATATTCAAGTTTGGATATTTAAATGTATATTTATCTGAAGAATATCAAAATTATATTGATGATGAATCCATTGAGTATATTTATTTATGGGGCTTTGAAAGCTTATGAAGTATTATCAAGGATTTCTCACGATATGAAATGGCAGATAAAGATTAAAAATCTTCTTAAATCTGGTCGTTGTCCGAAATTATCTAAAGAGCAAGTTGTTGATATTAAGAAATTTTATTCTGAAAAGAAGGTACAGGGTATCAAAACGTATTGGCATAGATTTTACTTTGGTTGCAATGGAATTTATTCGGCTGAGTATATCCCTGAGAACTTGTTTTATATATATATGGAACCTAAATTAAACAATAGAGAAACAGCCTCTGTATTGATGGATAAAAATATGTTGGAGAAACTTATCCCTGGCTTTAAACAGCCTAAAACTGTAATTAAAAACATTAATGGTTTTTTTTTTAACAATAAAGGTGAAATCATTACCAGAAATACTGTTTTAGAAATTTTAAAAAGATATGCTGCGGTGGTGATAAAACCTTCTTTGGATACTGGAGGAGGAAAGAATGTTTCTATCCTGACTAATAAGGATATGGGGAAAGATAATTTGAATCAATTACTTGATGTTTATGGTAAAAACTTTATAGTTCAACAAAAGTTGGAGCAGCATGAACTTATGGCTAATTTAAATTTCTCATCACTCAATACTTTTAGAGTAATGACCTATTTAAGAAACAGTGAAGTTGTTATTCTATCTGCTATTGTTAGAATGGGAAGAAATGGAGCTGTCACAGATAATTCTACTACGGGAGGTGTCTCTTGTGGGGTTAAACCTGACGGTACACTGAATGCAATAGGATATCAGCTATCAGGAGATAAATTTTTTGCTACTAGTACTGGAACTAAATTTGATCAAATTCACCTACCTTTTTTTGAAGAAATAAGGTCATCAGTTGAACAATTTCATCGTGAAATGCCTTATTTCAAAATAATTTCATGGGATTTGGCCATTGATAAAAAAGGAGATGTTGTTTTAATCGAAGTAAATTTAAAAGGTCAGGATATAACGTTTCATCAACTGAATAATGGGCCTGTTTTAAAATTGCTCTTGGATGAATTGTAGCCTTCCCAAAAATAAGGGATATTCCTCGTTTTAATTAGAAATTTCTAATGAATACAAATAGTCTTCTAAATTAGTGAATCCATCATTATTTTGGTCACTAGAACCGTCGTCAGAATTAAGAGGTTCTAAGTTATTTGAATATTCCCATTGGTCAGGAATACCATCTAAATCGCTATCAAATTTCTCTGGTCGTGAAATGGATTGTAGGGAAGGATATCCTCCAACCTGATTCTCGTGAGTGATTCTCTTTCCGTTACCATTTATGATTTCGGTAATAATTCTTTTGTCAATAGCGTCTTGGAAGAGATAAGCGCCGACGGTTGGCAATACATTATCTAAAACCTGACCGCTAGGAATGTTCGGTGTTTTAGAGTTAAAAAATCGATTGCTGGAAATATGTGTAATTAAATTGTTAGAGCCTTTTGACGATATTGTAATATCATTAGAATTTTCATAATTATCGAATATGAACAGACCTGTGTTATCTTTAGCTTTTTCGCTACTTTCCAAACGAACGGTTTCTAATTTTCTGTTGGATGTAGAATTTGTTTTATAAACGTTGCCAATCAAATCGCCTTTTACTCCATAGAATAAAATTGTTCCTCTGCTAAAATTGTAGATAATATTATTGATAAACTCAACACCATCAACATAATTGTTGAATAAAATATTTCTCTCCTTATTGTGAGCTAATACATTTTTGTAAAAAGTTAGATTGCTAACATTGTTTGAAACTAATACACCGTATCCCTTATCAAGGTTTTCTGAGATTATACAATTCTGTATGGTTACATTACTTATAGATCCAGATTTTGAACTTGAGATATCAAGAATCTCGTCTCTTCCCCAGGATAGCGAACAGTGGTCAATAATTATGTTGCTCAAATGTTGGCCGCTATAAGCAATAATTCTTAAGACATCATCGGGTTCGTAATTTTCATCCAAAGCTGTGTTTGTCGTCGTCGTCCAATCTTTACCTGGTCTAATCCTAATATACCTTATAATTACGTTCGAGTCCTGTATCCAAAAGCTAGAGCCTTTTAAAGTTATCCCTTGATTAGGTGCTGATTGTCCTGCTATAGTAATGTTTCCAAATCCTTTTCTTATTTTTAAAGGTTTTGTCAAATTTATGTATCCGGAAACATTAAAAATAATTGTACGATTTCCAGAGATTGTCTCCACGCCATATCTCAAGCTTCCTTTTCCGGAATCTTTTAAATTCGTAACGGCATATACATATCCACCACGTCCACCAGTTGTGTGTTTGCCAAAACCCTCAGCGCCAGGAAAGGCTCGAAGTTCTCCCATATCCTTTACAATTTTCACTGTTGCTTCTTGGGTTACTTTTTTACCGTTGTCGTCTATTTCCACGGTATAGGTAAAGGTGTCTTCATCCGAAGAATTTTTTTCTGTGTCGTCTGAACTTTCTATAGAATTCTGGTTATTTTCAGTAATATTTTCTGATTGGGCGAGGGCTTCTTCTTCTATGGTTTGTTCTGGTTCTTGCGTCTTTTCTTCCTCTACACCTATATTACTAGTAGATTCTGGTTTTTCATCAATTGTATTAGGGATGTAGGTGAGAGTTTTATCTTCATTAATGATTACGATGCCATTTTCCGGAGGAGAAGTGTCAACTATTTTAACTTTATCTTGATTAGCGATAATATCATTGGCCAATACGTCTAAGACCATTACATCTTTGCCAGTCAACACATAGGAGTCATTTATAAATAGGTTTCCGGTCAACTGGGCTTCTTGAGAATCGGAAACGACATACTCGGCAAGTAAGTCAGTGTCCTTGCTGCAAGAAATACTTAAAATTAGAGCAAATAATAGCATGGCCAAATTAATGGCTTTTATGTTTAGAATTTTCATAAGTAGGTGTTAAGATTTGGGATTTGGGATCCTTGTCTTAGTTTTTAATTATATACCTGTTATTACGTATAGAAATCTTTGGTTATATCATAACCTTATTATGCCAAATATTGTTGTTGAAATATCCATTTAATAGATGAAATGCACTAGGTAATTTAAAAAAGTCGATGAAATACATGATAGGTCGTCAAACTATTTGGAAATCATTAAGTTTTATAAGTATTTTCGTTTCGAATTATGAAATAAGCCTAGCCCGATATGTTGTTCAATTCGTTTGAATTTTTATTTTTTTTTCCAACCGTATTTGTGTTGTATTGGCTCTTGCAGTTTAATTTAAAGGCTCAAAATATTTTTCTGCTTCTAGTTAGTTATTTTTTCTATGCGTGGTGGGACTGGCGTTTTTTATCTTTAATAATCTTTAGTTCTATTGTTGACTATGTGATTGGATTACGTCTTCATGAGGCTGAAAGCGCAATAATTAAGAAGCGATGGTTATTACTTAGTCTTTCAGTAAATTTGGGCCTATTAGGTGTATTTAAATATTATAATTTCTTTGTTGAATCTTTCGTTGTTTTTGCAGAAAATTGGGACTGGACACCTAATGAATTAACATTGAATGTTATCTTACCTGTGGGTATTAGTTTTTATACTTTTCAGACCTTAAGTTACACCTTGGATATCTATAGAGGCACTCTGAAACCAACAAAAGATATTGTAGCATTTTTTACGTATATAGCTTTTTTTCCTCAATTGGTTGCCGGCCCCATTGAGCGAGCTTCAAATCTGCTTCCTCAAGTATTGTCTAAAAGAACTTTTACGAAAGCATATTTTAGCGAGGGTATCTTGCAAATAGTTGTAGGCCTTTTTCGAAAAATTGTTATTGCTGATACTTTGGCCAAATATGTAGACGTCGTCTATGGCAATATAGAAGTGCACGATGGTACAACGATTATTTTGGCAACAGTTTTTTATGCGTTTCAAATATATTTTGATTTCTCTGGTTATTCCGATATAGCTATTGGTACGGCTAAGTTGTTGGGCTTTAGTTTTATGCGTAATTTTAATCTACCTTATTTTGCTACATCTTTAACCGATTTTTGGCGAAGATGGCATATTTCCCTATCGTATTGGTTGCGGGATTATTTGTACATTTCTTTGGGAGGGAATCGGAAAGGAATCGTTCTTACTTATCGAAACCTAATGATTACAATGCTTTTAGGAGGTTTGTGGCATGGAAGTTCGTGGAATTTTGTTATTTGGGGGGGGATTCATGGTGTTGTACTGAGTATAGAAAAATTTTTAAATGCGAATCAATGGTTTCGTGCAATAAGAAGTGTCAATTGGCTAGGGCGGATATTGACTTTTGTAGTGGTACTTTTAGCGTGGGTGTTTTTTAGGGCTAAAGACTTTAATACGGCACTTCTTGCCTTGAGAAAGATTTTTCAAGTGCAACTAAACATGCCTTATGTAGGAGATATTACGGTTTTGGCCAATTGTATAGCCATGCTTATTGTTGGGCTTGTATTCGACTTTTATTTGTATCGAACTAAGTTTAGTTTGGAGAAGATGGGGAGTAGCTTAGGCACAACGAAATTAATTGTTTTAACATGTGTTATTTCTTTGTTGATAACACTCTTTTATTCTACATCGGATAATTTTATATATTTTCAATTTTAGTGAGGTATGAATCGGAAAAATGTGATTTTTTTAAGTAGAATACTTATCCTTTTTTTAATGGTTTCGTACGTCACGGACAAACTAGTATACTTTGGAATCAGACAGATTGAGAATGGGGTTTATACAGGTCAGAGTGTTGGAAAATTTAATCAATACCTTTCGATTAAAGATAGTTTAGATTTTATAGTGTTTGGGAGTTCTAGGGCTAATCATCATATAAACCCATCATTAATTAGTGAAAATGGGTATAACATGGGAATGGATGGTCAGAAAATTGCATTTTCAGCTACATTGTTCAAATTGTTGCCTAATAGGAAGCAAACGGTTTTATTTCATATAGATCCAGAGAATGCTGTAGATGATTTGTACAAGGCCGATGATTTAGGCAGTTTGAAGGCTGTGTATTATAAGAATGAAATAGTTAGGAATGAAATAGATAAGTATAAGAAATTGAATCCATTACAGAAATTTTACTGGTGTATTTCTTTTAACGGAATTCTGTTTGGTGCTATTAAGAATTATTTAAAGCCAAATTATAATTATACAACTTACAATGGGTATGATCCATTGCATGTAAACAATTCGTCAAATAGAAATGTTTTAGAATTAAAAGAAGGAGAAATACAAATAGAATGTGCGAAAAGAGAATATACTTTGAATCCAATTTACCGGGCCTATTTATTAGATTTAAAAGGGTTTAGTGAAAAGAATGGAAAGCGACTTATATTTTTTACGTCCCCTAAGCTGTTTGATAATTGTAAAGAGGATAATTTGTTTTTAAGTGAGGAAATGAATAAAATGAACTTAACATATAAGGATTTTGGTGATTTTTTTGGTGAAAATTCAGATGTGTCTAATTGGAAAGATGCGACGCATATGTCTGAAAAAGGAGCTATATATTTTACCAATTATGTTGCGAGAACTGTTTACGGTTCCAAAGTTAAATAAGTGGCAGAAATATATGAAACAAAAAAGCAAAGGCTCCCCCTCTCCGAAAAGGTTCTTGCCCGACATGAAATGTTCGAGCACTTTTTTTAAGTTCCGTTTGTTCTTTCTTTGTCATGATTCTGTCTGAATAAAATTAATAATTATAATCTTTTTTCAGACAGAGTTCAGTTTGCAGTCTCAAAAAATAACCTCCTCAAAAAAAATCTTAGAGTTTCTCTCCTGCTTTAAACTGTTTGAGAAAATCGTATGTAAACTCTGTAAGGTTACATTTTCAGGTAAGGCTACAACTTCAACTAGGTTGTAGCGATGTTTTTTCTATTCTATTCTTTTTAAAGGTGCGTATAATTAATAGATACATTTACATTGTTGGAAGATTTATACCCCCCCGAATATTTTAATGGGTTATTATTCGGTTCGACAATAGTAAAAGAACCGCTTATATCCCTGACGGTAAAATTGCTATTAGGAGCATTGATTTCCATAAATGGAACATTCTTGTTGTACTCCATTCTAAAATTTTCAAAGACAAACCCTCCCAAAGAAGTTTCAGTGGAAGAAGCTTGTAGCTCTATCAGTCCTCTTGATTCGTTTGTTCCTATGTTTTTTGCTATACAATCTTTAAAAACTACTTTAAAAGAATCATGGGCCTTTCGGCTAAATATAATACGATCGGTACTACCATTAAATTGTATACGTTCAAATTTGATTTCACCTTTAACGGGATTGTTGGTAGCTCCTTGGCTTAAATAAATTTCTGTGCCTGTAACACCTTCGGAAGGGGATTTCATATTATGGCTAAACTCACTATCCGTAACTTTTACGCTTATTGGTGTAGAAGAACTGTTCATTTTTAAAGTGGCTAAATGAAAACCCGAACTATCGTTTCCTGAAAATTGACAATTGCTGAAATTTATATTCACTAATCTTTCATAGGGATAGTCTGGTTCTAAATCCACACCTGCTTCCGGTTTGGTGCCACTTGTGTTTATAAATTTGCAATTTCTGATATAGATATTTTCTCCACTTGTTATACTCATTCCTTGTCTGCGGTTATTTTGAGAAGTTATATTGGTTAGTGTAATGTTCTCCGAAAAAGTTTTACTCGAAGTTCTAGTAATAAAAATACCATCGCCTCCTGTATCTTTTATAATTAAATCACTTATTTTTATGTCTTTACCTCCGTAAATGCTGAGCCCATGACGCCCCTCTCCACTTGTGTATTCGGATTTGTTCATTTGAAATGTTGCTCCATTGCCTTCGATTGTAATATTAGACGGAGATACCATTTGAAATATGTGGTCACTAATGCCACCATAAGCTCCAGATTTGGCACGCAAGATAACTCCAGCTTCAAAAACAATAGTCATATTTTTTAAGTTAAAGAATTTTGAAGGTTGAACAACCCAGTCGCTACTTTGTTTATCAATAACTACATACGAACTTCCCGATTTAATTGCAGCCTGAAAAGCAGCTGTTGCATCTCCTGATTTAAAACCATAACTAGAAGCGAACACAGCGTTGGACGGATAATTTCCAGAACTACCTCCAGTGTCACCTCCTCCTGTGTCACCGCCACCAGTATTTCCGTCACCTGTATTACCTCCGCCAGTATCTCCACCGCCTGTGTCACCGCCACCATTGTCAACAGGTCTCTCGTTTACTTTAACCTCAACGGTAGTTGAATGGGTAAGTCCTTCTTTATCCTTTACGGAGAGTTCAACTTTATACGTGCCTGGTTCGGAAAAACTATGGGATGGATTTTTGTTGGTAGTTGTAGACCCATCTTTAAAATCCCAAAAATAACCCGTAATCTCTTTGTCGTCCGTTGAGTTATTTGAACTGAATTGTACGTTTAAAGGAGCGTCGCCAGTTAAAGGTGAGCCTGAAGCAATTGCTACTGGTGCTTCGTTTTCTGTTTCGGTAATCGTAATCGTGATGGTTTCGGAATCTTTTAAGCCCTCTTCGTCTGTTACTGTAAGTATTACATTATAGATTCCCTTTTTTGTAAAGGAATGAGAAGGGTTGGAGCTTGTAGAAGAGCTACCATCTTTAAAATCCCAAAAGTAATTTTTCACCGCTTTGTCATCGGTAGAATTGCTTCCCTTAAACTGAATTTCCAATGGTGCTTCACCCTCTGTTGTATTCGCGGAAGCTATAGCAGTAGGGGCTTTGTTTTCCTTTTCAGTTACAGTTATAGTTACAGTATCCGTGTCTTCTAATCCATCTTTATCTTTGACTATCAATGCCACTTCATAAGTACCTGCTTTTGTAAACGTATGCGAAGTAGAAGATGAACTTCCCTTGTCGCCATCTGTAAAATCCCACAGGTAACTAGTTACTTCAATATCATCTGATGATTCTTTTCCATCAAAATTAACTTTCAATGGGGCTTCACCAGATGTTACAGAAGCTTTAGCTACAGCAGTAGGAGCATTGTTTTCTTTGACTTTTACTGTAATTGTGGTTTCTTCAGTATCAATTTTTCCTTGCGCATCCTGTACTGTTAGAACAACTTTATAGGTCCCAGCCTTTTGAAAGGTATGTGAGGGGTTAGTTTCGTTTGAGGATGACCCATCCCCAAAATTCCATCCATAATTTTTAATTTCTTGGTCATCACTAGAATTATTTCCTGTAAAACTTACTTTAAGTGGAGCAGTACCTGAAGATGGTGATGCATCTACCACAGCAATAGGCGATTGATTTTCCGTTGAGATAGGAGTTTCAGGCGTTTCTTCTTCTTCTTCTTCTTCTTCTTCTTCTTCTTCTTCTTCTTCTTTGGGAGTGTCAGTATTTAGTTCTCCTTCCTCTTCTTCAGTAACTTGGTTTGTGGGTTCTTCCGGTGTTTCCTGTACTGGGGTTTCTTCTTCAACTATAGCCGGTGATGATGGTACTTCTGTAGTTGGGTTTTGATCAGCGGAGACTATACCTTCGGAATCTTGGGGAGCACTATAGGTAATAACCAGTTTTGGACCATTTTTTGAGCTATGTTCTTTTGAAGCAAAAGCCAAATCGTTTCCATCTTCATGTTTAAGAACTAAGGTAAGTACTTCAGGGTTTAATTTTTCTTGATCTAAAATTATCTCCTGCGTTTGGTTTACATAATAATCATTTGTTGTAGATCCAAGGAGGGTATCGGATTTAGGAGCGGTTATTTCTGAAATATCATGTTCCGACCATTCCGTTGATTCACCTTTCAAAACAGAAATAGTCCCGTGTCCGTCATCTGTACTTATAGTGAACTCTAGGTGAACCTCTTCTAAAATTCCGCCAATAGAGTCAATAGGGCTAATATCAAACATCAAATAACTTTCCCTATGCCCCTCATCAAGACGAATTAAATCTTGATTATATCCTTTACCGCTTTGTAAATGAGCATCATGAATAGTAGTGAACACCGTTGTTCTAGTTTCATAAATTATTTCCTCTATGATTTCTTCTTCCTCAGGAAGAACGACTTTTTCGGGAACTAATTCCTCTTCGGAAATTTCTTCGGAAGTCTCATTGGTAACTTCTTTAACTTCAGTTGATGGGTCGGCTAAAACAGCATCCTTCAGTAATTCACTGTCTTTACTACAGGATATAATTATCAATAAAAATATAAATACGAATCCTATTAAAGATTTGTTAGGAGCGGTGGGGTGAAATTTCATAAGTGGGCTAAAAAGTTAAATTTTTGTAAAAAAAATATACGGTTCTCAAATCGTCTTTTATCGGTCAATAACCAATTTTGTCGATAAACTACAAGCGGCTAAAAATAGAAACAAATTATTAAAAATCAGTTTTATCGATGAAAAATAAATAAAACTCGATAACAAGTGTTAAAATGCGTGAAAATTGACCGTTCGTCGATTACAAAATACAATACGCTAATGAAGCGGGTTGTAGATGTCTGCATTTGTCATTTTTAACTTTTTGTTAAGAAAAAAATCGATAAACTGCGTAATATGATTAACTTTTGATGTGATAGAACCTGTTTTTTAACGGAACGTCAAAATTGAATGAATTGTTTACGGTATCGTGCTAATATCATACAGGAAAGATGTTCGAGAGGAAGGAAATTGAATTCTTTAAACCTACTTTAGGATATACATGATCAAAACCCAAAAAGGGCCAACACAATGTGTTGGCCCTTTTTGGGTTTATTTAGAGTTCTCTAGGTTATAGTCTTCCGTCTACTTTGTCCTTCAAAATACTTTTAACATCATATATAATACCATTAGGCTTTAAAGAACTTTTGAGGTCGAAATCAAGAAATTCTTTGTGGGCTACAGTTAAAACCACAACATCAAACTTCTCTTCTGGTAGGGTTGATACCATGTCAAGATTAAATTCTTTTTTCACTTCCTCTTTAGAGGCCCATGGGTCAAAAATTGTTAAGTTTGTACTATAGCCTTTTAAATTGCTTATAACGTCCACCGCCTTTGTATTTCTCACATCGGGGCAGTTTTCTTTAAAAGTTATGCCAAGTATAAGGATCGTGGCTTCTTTAATCTTGATATCTTTTTGAACCATTAATTTTATAACTTCTGAAGCTACGTATTTACCCATACCGTCATTCATTCTGCGCCCAGCGAGAATAATTTCAGGGTGATAACCATACTCTTGTGCTTTTTGAGCCAAATAATAAGGATCTACTCCAATACAGTGCCCACCTACTAAACCTGGTTTAAACGGAAGAAAATTCCATTTGGTCCCTGCTGCTTCTAAAACAGCAGTCGTGTCAATGTCCATGAGATTGAAAATCTTTGCCAATTCGTTAACAAAAGCGATATTTATATCTCGTTGGGAGTTTTCAATGACCTTGGCCGCTTCCGCAACTTTAATGGTAGGGGCTAAATGTGTTCCAGCGGTAATAACGGAAGCGTATAGTTCATCTACTTTCTTTCCAATAGCAGGTGTAGAGCCAGAAGTTACTTTTAGAATCTTATCTACAGTATGTTCTTTGTCTCCCGGATTGATTCGTTCAGGAGAATAACCCACAAAAAAGTCTTCGTTGAATTTTAATCCACTTACTCGTTCTAAGACGGGCACACATTCATCTTCGGTTACGCCTGGATAGACCGTAGACTCGTATATGACCAAATCACCCTTTTTCAAAACCTTACCAACTGTTTCACTGGATTTGTAAAGTGGCGTCAAGATGGGTCTATTGGTACTGTCAACAGGAGTTGGTACCGTTACGACATAATGAGTACAATCTGCAATATCCTCTAAATTGGAACTGCAATATAGGCCTTTATCAAAATTAGCGGATTTTTGTAAAACTGCTTTTAAATCTTCATCGCTTACTTCTAGGGTGTTATCTTTTCCGGATTGTAGTTCCTCAATTCTTTTTTGGTTTATGTCAAAACCGATTACTGGGTATTTGGTAGCAAACAAACGTGCTAATGGTAGACCTACATAGCCTAGACCGATAATCGCAATCTTTGATGTGTTCATACTTTTGTTTATTTTAAATTGTTCCAATACCAATCCATAGCCGACATTAGTCCTGCTTTTATATTGAACTGAGGGTTATAGCCTAGGTTTTTTCGGGCCTTGTCAATAGAGGCTAGAGAATGAGGTACATCTCCTTGCCTCTCAGGACCATAGGTTACTTGAATGTTCCCAATTTCAGAGTCGTACTTACTTAAGTATTGTTTTAATAGTTCTACTAGCTCCTTTAAATCCGTACGTTCGCCGTAGGCTGTATTGTAAACGGTGTTAAGAGCTTGCTTATTGTCAGCTAAAAGAGCTCTAACGTTCATTTCAACTACATTATCAATGTACGTAAAGTCTCTTGAAAAGCTCCCATCTCCATTAATAACGGGCGATTCATGATTCATGAGTTGCATGGTGAATTTTGGAATTACCGCGGCGTATGCGCCGTTAGGGTCCTGTCTTCTTCCAAAAACATTAAAATATCTAAGCCCTATGGTCTCAATTCCGTAAGTTTTTGAAAATACATCGGCATAAAGCTCATTCACATATTTTGTAATTGCATATGGCGATAATGGTTTACCGATAATGTCTTCCACTTTGGGCATCGACTTGGAGTCTCCATAAGTAGAGGAACTGGCAGCATACACAAAACGCTTAACTTTTGCGTTGCGAGCTGCAACCAACATATTTAAAAATCCGGAAACATTAACATCATTACTAGTAATTGGGTCATTTATGGAGCGTGGGACAGATCCTAATGCGGCTTGATGCAGTACATAATCTGTATTTTTACAAGCACTTTCACAAGTGCTTAGCTCACGAATATCTCCTTCAATTAAGGTGAAATTCTCGTTACTAAGAAAAGGTTTAATGTTTTTGCGTTTTCCTGTTGCAAAATTATCAAGACAAATAACCTTGTTACCATTTAATAAGAGGGTTTCGCATAGGTTAGAACCAATAAAACCGGCGCCTCCGGTTACTAAAATTGTGTATTTGGATGGGAAATTCAGTTTTTCGAGTGACATCGAATTTTGATTTAAAAAAATATTAACAATTAAAGTCGTCTTTAGTCAATTGGGGTGGTTAATAGGCTGCAAAGATGTGAAAAAAATGTCATGAAGGAAGTAATATTCTGTCAAAAGTCTATTTAAGGGATGAAAGGTGTAGTACATTCTGCCTATCTCTTAATTGTCAATAAAGTCCATTTCGAGAGTTTGTTAATGTCATGAAAAAAGAAAAGGATATGTTAGGGAAGGTATTTTGTTATTTTTTGGAGTTTAACAGCTCTTTTAAATAATTCGAGTAGATTTCGGCTCCGGTTTTATGAAGGTGAGATAAGTCTCTATAAGCAGATTCGGGAAAATCAAAACTTGAATGGTCCATCAGAGTTGTATTTGGAAGTTGATTCTTAGCAAAATCATAGTATCCTTTTTTTAAGGGTTCGTGTAATTTTTCAATTATAGGGTGTACAGGGGTGTTTATTAAAATTAAAGAAATGTTATTGGACTCGCAAAATTTGTATATTTCGATGAGGTACTTTATCTGATATTGAGAATACTCGTGAATTTCACCGATGTCTAAGGGTTTTATATATTTTTTAGCCTGTTTAAGTTTTCTCTCTGATAATGATTTGTAACCACCTAGGTAACTGTAGCCCTTGGACTTCATTCTTAGATTATGAAAAATAGTTTGTGGTGTACTTTTTAATGTAGCAATTGGATTAGCGGAAAGCAAGGTCCAATAATCTTTAAAATCAAGTAGAAAAAAATAATACCGTATTTGGGTATTAATTTTGCTTTCAGCATTCAACCAAGCATCCATATCTTTCTGAAGTATGCTGTAGGAATATCCAAGGATAACTGTGTCGATTTGTTTGTTGTGCTTGGTGATGTTTTTTAGTTTCAGGTAATCATAAAAATAAGCAGCACCACTCTGGGCAAGATTTTTTGTTTTTGGTATTAAAGAATCATTTATGGCGCATTCTGGATGAGAATTGCCGAGGATTAAGATATTTTTAAAGTCGGCTATTTTGAAATCAAATGAATTTCTCGCAATTGAAGCAGTGATTATGACTAAAAGCGCCATGCCAAAAAATGTAAATGTGCCAAACAGCAATATTCTATAAATAAAGTTTTTCATTTAATTTTAGAATTGAAAGTAAATAAATTCTTGTTGAGATCCGCCAAAAGAGAAAATCAGTATAATTAGTCCTAAATACATTCCCCACCTAACCGGGCGACTTGTTAATAGTCCATTACCGTAAATTTCAAGTCCGTGATTTTTTTCTCGTTGAAGCCATTCTATACCAATAAATAAAATTACTAAAACGATTGTGGTGGTGGGAAAAATTTCTGGATATGAAAAAAAAGATTTGTCAAAAATTCCTGTTAGATAACTAAAAGCATGAGTTACATTTTCTGCTCTAAAAAAAATCCATGCCAGTACGGTAATTATAAATGTGGTACTTATTTGAAATAGTTCCTTAATACTGGGTAAAGTATTATTTTCAGCTGCAATACCAAGATTTTGTCGATTTTTTCCTAATAACATTAGTGGTAAAAAGTATAAAGCGTTGAGTGCTCCCCATATAATAAACGTCCAATTGGCCCCGTGCCAAAAACCACTTACAAGAAATATAATGAATGTATTTCTAATCTTTGTCCAAGTGCCTCCTCGACTACCCCCAAGAGGAATATAAAGGTAGTCTCTAAACCAAGTAGACAATGAAATGTGCCATCTTCTCCAGAATTCTGCAATATCCCTGGAAAAATAAGGGAAAGCAAAATTTTTCATTAAATCAAAACCAAATAGACGTGAAGTTCCTATGGCAATATCTGAATAACCCGAGAAATCGCCATAAATTTGAAAAGTAAAGAAAAAGGCGCCTAGTAATAAACTACTTCCTGAAAATTGGTCAGAATTATTGAAAATTTGATTTGCGTATTGAGCACAGTTATCTGCAATGACAATTTTTTTAAAGAGCCCCCATAATATTTGACGTAAGCCATCAACGGCAAGCGCGTAATTAAATTTTCTTTTACTATAAAACTGTGGCAATAGATGGGTGGCGCGTTCAATGGGGCCAGCAACTAATTGTGGGAAAAAGCAAACAAATGCTGAAAATGCAATGAAATCTTTTGTGGGTTCAAGTTGTTTTCTATAGACATCTATAGTGTAACTCAATGTTTGAAAAGTATAGAAACTTATGCCCACCGGTAAAATGATGTTAAGAGTATTAGTGTTTAGGGTGTGTCCAAAAAGGGAAAAAGCAGATATGAAATTATCTAAGAAAAAATTATAATACTTAAAAAACCCTAGAAAACCCAAGTTTACACTGATACTGGTCCAAAGTAAAATTTTCCGTTTCAAATCGCTGTATTCGTTTGATAAAGCTACTCCTATTGAATAATCAACCAGAGTGCTAAAGGCAATTAAACTTAGAAATTTCCAATCCCACCAGCCATAAAAAAAATAACTAGCAACTACAATAAGAAAATTTTGTGCTTTGAGGTTTTTGTTGAAAACAAACCAATATAAAACGAAGACCACTGGTAGGAAAATTGCAAAATCTATAGAATTGAATAGCATACCTTTATATTGAAAACGGTGAAACCCTTTCTATTTAAACGTTAGGATTTTGTGTTTAATATATTTTCTGATAAACAAAAGACTCAATTAATATTGAGTCTTTTATATTAAATTACTTGAATATGGTTGTGTGGAATCTATTTTCCATAATATCCGTTGTACCAATCTACAAATTTCTGAACACCATCTGTAACCGAAGTATTGGGTTGGTATTCGTAATCTTGGATTAAATCATCAACATCTGCCCAAGTACGTTCTACATCACCTGGTTGCATGGGCATTAACTCTTTTTCGGCTTTTTGCCCCATACTAGATTCAATTGCCTCAATGAAATCATTAAGTTTTACGGCATTGTTGTTTCCTATGTTATAAATTTTGTACAATTCTCTATTTTCGGTAGATCCTGTCAAAATTCGAACAACTCCTTCTACAATATCATCTACATAGGTAAAGTCCCTTTCCATTTTTCCATGGTTAAACACTTTAATAGGCTTTCCATTAGCAATAGCATCTGTAAAAAGAAACAAGGCCATGTCCGGTCTGCCCCATGGACCGTAGACCGTAAAGAAACGTAAGCCCGTAGTTGGAATGTTAAATAGATGACTGTAGGTGTGTGCCATTAGTTCGTTGCTCTTTTTGCTTGCTGCATAAAGGCTTATTGGGTGGTCCACACTATCTGATGTTGAAAAAGGTATTTTTTCGTTCAAACCATAGACACTAGAACTACTGGCGTAAACTAGATGTTCTATTTTATTATGTCTGCAACATTCCAGTAGGTTCAAATAACCAACAACATTACTATCAATATAGGTTTCAGGGTTTTCTATACTGTAACGAACGCCGGCTTGAGCAGCTAAATTACAGACTCTGTCAATTTTTTCTTCTTTGAAAAGCTGGGGTAAGGCCTCTCTGTCTTCCAAATTCATGCGAACAAAAGAAAACTTGTTTCCATAGATAGAACTAAAAAATGATTTGTTAAAAATTTCGGCAGCGCTTTGAGCTATACCTAACTCTTTTAATCGGTTATATTTTAGATTTACATCGTAATAATCGTTGATGTTGTCTAAGCCAATAACTTCATGTCCTTGTTGAAGAAGTTTTTCGGAAAGGTGAAACCCTATAAAGCCAGCTGCGCCGGTGACAAGAATTTTCATGATTGTCCTATTTTATAATATTGGAAGCCTTTTGCTTCCATATCTTCTTTTGATAATAAACGACGACCATCAAATACAAATGCTGGTTTTAACATTTTTTCAAAAATGGTGTCCCAGTCGTAATTTTTAAACTCATCCCACTCGGTCAAAATGGCAATGGCATGTGCATCTTGAACAGCATCCATTGAATCCGTAACAACAGTTAGAAGTTTTCTGTTTTCTTCAGGCGATCGCGTATCCAAATAATCTAAATCTGCATAAATTCTTTCTGCGGATACTTTTGGATCGTAGACTACGATTTCTGCTTTTTCCTCTAGCAAGGCATCAGCTATATTAATGGCCGCAGATTCTCGAGTATCGTTTGTATCCTTCTTAAAAGCCCATCCGAAGAAAACTATTTTCTTACCGGAAACCGTATTATATAGAGTGGATATTATATTTTCTGCAAAACGTCTTTTTTGATAATCGTTCATGATAATCACCTGTTCCCAATAATCCGCAACTTCGGTTAGTCCAAAACTTCTTGAAATATAAACCAGGTTTAAAATATCTTTTTGAAAGCAAGATCCACCAAATCCTACAGAGGCGTTAAGGAACTTTGGTCCAATTCTACTATCAGTTCCGATTGCTCTTGAAACTTCTGCAACATTTGCATCTGTTCGCTCACATAAGGCCGAAATAGCATTTATGGAAGAAACTCTTTGCGCTAAAAACGCATTGGCAACTAATTTGGACAGTTCAGAAGACCAAACGTTGGTTTGTAGGATGCGTTCTTTTGGCAGCCAGTGAGCATAAATTGAACTTAAAGTGTCCTTGGCTTCTTGTCCCGAAGCGGTTTCATCACCACCTATAAGGACACGGTCTGCTTTTAATAAATCTTCAACTGCTGTTCCCTCCGCTAAAAATTCTGGATTTGAAAGTATCTCAAATTTAACCCCGTTACCTGTATTCTCTAGAATACTTTTTATTGCACTAGCAGTTCTTACTGGTAAAGTAGATTTTTCTACTACTATTTTATCACTCTTGGCTACTTTGGCAATATTACGGGCGCAAAGTTCTACAAACTTTAAATCTGCTGCTTGTCCCTTTCCCTTTCCGTAAGTCTTAGTAGGCGTGTTTACTGATATAAATATGATTTCGGCTTCGTCTATAGCCTTATCCACTTCGGTTGAGAAAAAAAGGTTTTTCCCTCTGGTTTTTTCTACAATTTCTTTAAGTCCCGGTTCGTAAACTGGTAAGTTGTCTAAGTCTGAATCGTTCCATTGGTCAATGCGCGATTGGTTAATATCCACAACGGTTACAGTTATTTCAGGGCACTGACTAGCAATAACGGACATGGTTGGTCCACCTACATATCCTGCACCAATGCAGCATATCTTATTTACTTTTTTCATGACTGGGTTCATTTTATTAGGTTGCAAAGATTACTAAATAACTCAAAACTACCTTGCATTTTTTCGGTTAAAAAGATTTATTTCAGGATTATGTGGTTAAATGAAGGCGAATTTAAAGATGTATTAATAATCATATGGTCTTTTGCAATAGCTTTCAAGCTTGTAATTACTGTAATATATAACTAGTCCGAAATTATATACGAAAGTTGTGTCGAATGGGACTATTTACCTTTTGTCTAAAAATATTAGAATTTCATAGTTTTTTAAAGGCAAATCATATTTAATCTAAGGCAATGTATTTATATTCGTGGAAATATTTTGACAATATTCACAAACCATTCTGGATTTTTTAGTGCAAAAGTGTAATGTACTTGTTTGTCAGGATGATAAATGTAAGAAATGAAGAAAATACTGATTACCGGGGCGGCAGGTTTCTTAGGGTCCCATTTGTGTGACCGTTTTATAAAAGAAGGTTATTACGTTGTTGCCATGGATAATCTTATTACAGGTGATTTGCGTAACATTGAACATTTGTTCAAGTTAGAAAATTTTGAATTCTACCATCATGATGTGACAAAATTTGTGAGCGTACCTGGTAAGCTGGACTATATTCTACATTTTGCCTCTCCTGCTAGTCCAATTGATTATTTGAAAATCCCAATCCAGACTTTAAAGGTAGGAGCTTTGGGAACACATAATCTTTTAGGTCTGGCAAAGGTGAAAAAGGCTAGAATTTTAATAGCATCTACTTCGGAGATATATGGGGATCCGTTGGTTCATCCTCAGACAGAAGAATATTATGGTAACGTAAATACGATTGGGCCAAGAGGAGTGTATGATGAAGCAAAAAGGTTTCAGGAGTCAATTACAATGGCCTATCATCGCTTCCATGGTTTAGAAACCAGAATTGTGCGTATTTTTAACACTTATGGTCCTAGAATGCGATTAAATGACGGAAGGGTAATTCCTGCATTTATAGGTCAAGCACTGAGAGGTGAAGATTTGACGGTATTTGGAGACGGAAGTCAAACCCGCTCCTTTTGTTATGTGGATGATGAGGTTGAAGGTATATATAGACTCTTGCTCAGTGATTACCCCATGCCGGTAAACATTGGTAACCCTCATGAGATTACGATTAAGGATTTTGCTGAGGAAATCGTTAAATTAACAGGTACAGATCAAAAAGTAATATATAAACCCTTGCCGCAAGATGACCCTATGCAAAGACAACCGGATATTTCCAAGGCCAAGGAAATTTTAGGGTGGGAACCCAAGGTGTCAAGGTCCGAAGGAATGAAAAAGACGTATGAGTACTTTAAGTCGCTTCCAGAAGAAGAGTTGTACAAAAAGGATCATAAGGATTTTAAAGATTATAATAGGATTTAATTTTTGAATATATAATTATAAGGAGCAATCGGAAAACAGATTAGCTCCTTTATTTTTTTATACGCAAATTGTTGGTATTAATGACGGTTTCTATGCATTTATTCGAATAGTTGGCATTAGAACAGAAAATCTATTTTTAGCTTTCTAACGTAGGTATGGAAGTTTAAGCTAAATAAAAGATGGTTAGCTGTGCAAGTGTTATTAACCGAATTTTTGAGGCTTACAACAAAATTAGTAAAGAGTTCAATGATTAGGGTTTAGTTTTGTATTCCGTAATCAAAAAGAACTTTTTAGTAATTTTTAGATTATATTTATATGTTTGGCCGATGATACTAAATTATTAAAGGCAACCCCCAAACGAAAAGAACTAAAACCAATTTTAATTGAAAACTATTACTAAAAATAAGATTTGGCTGTCTTCTCCGCATATGGGAGGGGGCGAACAAAGATATATTCAAGAAGCCTTTGATACCAATTGGGTGGCTCCATTGGGGCCTAATGTAGATAATTTCGAAAAATCTATTAGCGAGTTTGTTGGAGGTAATGTTTATGTTGCTGCGCTCAGTTCAGGAACGGCTGCTATCCATTTGGCTTTGGAATTACTAGGCGTCACCAGAGGTGATGAGGTTATTTGTCAAAGTTTCACTTTTTCTGCTTCCGCCAACCCGATCATGTATCTTGGTGCTACACCAATTTTTGTGGATAGTGAAAAGGATACATGGAATATCTCTCCAAAATTGCTGGAAGATGCTATCATGGATAGAATTGAAAAAGGTAAAAAACCTAAGGCAATTATAGCGGTCCACTTATATGGAATGCCATATAAGGTTGAAGCTATAGCTGAAATCTCAAAAAAATACGATATACCAGTTGTTGAAGATAGCGCTGAAGCTCTTGGCAGCAGTGTTAATAATCAAAAGTGCGGTACTTTTGGTGCAATAGGTATTTTGTCTTTTAATGGAAACAAAATTATAACAACTTCTGGCGGGGGCGCTTTAATCGCTAAAGAAGAAGCAATAAAGAAAAAAGCAGTATTCCTAGCTACTCAAGCAAGAGATGATGCACCACATTATCAACATTCATCCGTAGGTTATAACTATAGGATGAGTAATATTTTGGCAGGAATTGGCCGTGGTCAAATGGAGGTGCTTCAAAACCGTGTGGATCAGAGAAGGTCAAATTTCGAATTTTACAAAAAACATTTGGCACATCTTCCTGAAGTTGAATTTTTAGAAGAACAAAGTACCTATTATAGTAACAGATGGCTGTCTTGTATACTTACACCCTCTTTCGAAATAAGGGAAAAAATCCGTCTTGCTCTATTGGAAGACAATGTTGAATCAAGACCTTTATGGAAACCTATGCATTTGCAACCGGTTTTTACTGAATTCCCTCATTATTCTGATGGTACGTCCGAAGACCTTTTTAACCGAGGGCTATGTTTGCCTAGTGGCTCTAATCTTTCACAAAGTGACCTTGAAAGAGTGGTAGAGTTGATACTAACCAAAATTTAATCTGATGATAAAAGAATATCTAGTAAATAACGCTCATAAATACGCATCTAAATGGCTGGTTTTGGCTATAGATGTGGTGATGATAGCTATTTCTTTCGTGTTATCGTACATTATTAGGTTTAACCTTACGTTAGACTTTGATATTGATAAGCTTTTTGTTCAATTACCAATTATTTCATTGATAGCTTTGGCCTCTTTTATCTTTACCGGGTCTTATAAAGGGGTAGTTAGGCATACCGGTGTTAGGGATGTTTACAACATATTCAATGCCATTTGTCTCTCTAGTATTTTATTAATTTCAATGGTCCTTTTCAATCGTGAATTGGGGGTTTTTGAAAACTTCACAGTTCCGTTAGGGATTATAATTATACATAGTCTGTTGAGTTTTGTTGCACTTACCGCTTCTCGTTACGTCTTTAAATCGCTTTATACCAATTTTATGGCTCGAGATTTTAAGGTGAATAAAAACGTTTTGATTTTTGGAGCTGGAGAATCTGGAATATTGACCCAAAGCGCTCTTGTTAATCATACGAAGAGTAGAGTAAGGGTAGTTGGGTATATAGATGAAGACGATAAAAAAGTTGGGAAGCAAATAAATGGAGTAAAAGTATTTCACAAAGACATTCTTAATAGAGAATTCATTCTTAAAAATAGTATTTCCGAAGTAATTTTTTCAATTCAAAATATAGACCCTAAAAGTCTTAGTGTCTTGGTTGAAGGTTTGGTTGACTATCCTGTTCAGGTGAAAATTGTGCCACCGGTAGAACAGTGGATTAATGGAGAGTTGAAGGTTTCCCAAATCAAACAGATTCAAATTGAAGACCTTTTGGATAGAGCACCTATAAACATTAGAAATTCTAAAATATCCGAAGAGGTTAAGAATAAGGTTGTACTCGTTACAGGAGGCGCTGGATCTATTGGTAGTGAAATTGTACGTCAAGTATGTACGTATAATTACAAATCACTTATTGTAATAGATCAGTCAGAGTCGGCATTGTATGATTTACAACAAGAACTAAAACAAAATGGCTTTCATAACTTTATGCCTATTGTTGGAGATGTTAGAGATAAGAATAGGTTGAATAATCTTTTTCAGGAATATAAACCTAACGTAGTTTTTCATGCCGCTGCATACAAGCATGTGCCCTTAATGGAATATAATGCGTACGAAGCCATTAAAATAAATGTTGCAGGGACGAAGGTAGTAGCCGATTTGTCTATAGCGCATAACGTGGATAAATTTATATTTATATCTACGGATAAGGCGGTTAATCCTACAAACGTGATGGGGGCGACTAAGCGAATTGCAGAGATGTACATTAGTTGTATGCAACAGAGGGGGAAAACTAAATTTATTACAACCCGTTTTGGAAATGTATTAGGGTCTAATGGTTCTGTTATACCTCTTTTTAAGAAACAAATTGATAAAGGCGGCCCATTGACAGTTACTCATGAAAACGTTACTCGGTTTTTTATGACTATACCAGAAGCTTCTCAGCTTGTGTTAGAAGCTGGGGCAATGGGTGATGGTGGTGAAATTTTCATATTTGATATGGGAGAATCAGTAAAAATATTTGACTTGGCCAAGAATATGATTAAGCTTTCAGGACTTAAATATCCGGAAGATATTGATATCAAAATCACAGGTTTGCGTCCGGGTGAAAAATTATACGAAGAGTTGTTGGCAAATGGAGAAAATACTTTGCCTACTTACCATAAAAAAATAATGATAGGCAAAACCAGAGAACTTGATTATACTTTAGTTAGGTCGAAAATTGATGAGCTTTGTGTATCAAATATGTTCTTCAATGAAAGTACCGTGAGTTTAATGAAGGAGATTGTTCCTGAATTTATTTCCAATAATTCAGAACTATGTCTTCTAGATAAGAAGAAAGAAAGCAAGACTAAGAATCATCCGCTTAAAAAAGTCCTATAATTTTTTAATTTGTTATCATTGCATTAAAATTAGAAACACTATGTCCATTAAAAAAATGAGTTCAATCCATATTGTCAAGTCTTTAAAAAGTACATTTTTTCTTTTAATAATTTCAGTTGTTTTATTATCGTCATGTGCTACGAGACAAGAAGTAGTATATTTTCAGAATACGGGAGATTTTGAAACTTTAGTGGATAAGAATAGTTTTACTCCCAAATTTAAAATTGATGACTTAGTAAGTATTTATGTCTCAACATTAGATAGTGAGGCAAGTGCGCCCTTTAATTTATTTAGGGGAGGTTCTGAAGGTGGGATACGCCCTGAACAAGTAGACTATTTGATAGATAAAGAAGGTGAGATAGATTTTCCCGTTATTGGTAAGGTTAAAATTGCCGGACTTTCTGGTGAAGAGGTAAGAGTTTTGTTGCGGAATAAACTTTCAGATTATTTGAAAGATCCAATCATTAATATCAGGTTACGTAACTTTAGCGTATCGGTTTTAGGAGAAGTAAATAGACCAGGTACATATCCTGTAGATGGTGAGCGTATTACTATACTAGAAGCCTTAGGTCTGGCGAGTGATATGACTATAAAAGGTATGAGAGAAAATGTTATGGTCATTCGTGATTTTGATGGTACCAAGGTGTACACTAGAATAGACCTTACAAAAAAAGAAGCACTAAGTTCACCAGTATATTATCTTACGCAGAATGATGTAGTCTATGTAGAGCCAAATAAATCTGCTATTAATGCTTCATCTTTTGATAGCAGAGTTACAGTAGCAATATCTATAGCTTCGTTATTGATAACATCTACAGTGCTCTTGATTACAAGAAATTAATCACAAGATTTTCTACCTAATTAATATTAATATTAATGAGCATATCTACTCAGAATTCAATGTCTAATAATTCCTTTGATATAAAAGAAGTTTTAAATACTTATACGGTACATTTGAAGTGGTTTATATTGTCTGTAGTTGTTGCTTTAATTATAGCTTTTCTTTATATTAGATATTCTACACCGCAGTTTGCCGTTCAAACGCAGATTCAGATATTGGAAGATAAGACATCGGGCTCTGAGCTGGATGTTTTTCAAGATTTGAATCTATTGGGTGGAGGCAAGAATAAAGTAGAAGATGAGCTACAACTCATAAGTTCTCGATCTAATTTTATCAGAGTGGTTAAAGAGCTAAATTTAAACACTCAAATTTTAGTTCAAGGAAATATTAAGGAGACAGAGTTATATAAAAATCCTCCGGTTAATTTAAACTTTATTGCAGCCGACTCAATATTGAATCGAGCAAATTTAGATTTTTTTATAACCATTTCGTCCTCAACAACTTTTGGTTACACGGAAGAGGAGGATAAGCCAGTAAAAATATATGCCTTCGGTAAAAACATTCCTACACCCATAGGGGATATAGTTATTACTCCTAATGTTGGAGTTTTTGAAAGTTATAAAGATAAAAAGTTAAGGATTTCGGTAAAACCTATTGAAGATGTTGCACAAGGGTACCGTACACGAATTATAGTTAGTAATCCGGGTGAACTATCTAATATAGTTAATATTACCTTGGAAGACCCTATACGAGAGAAAGCAGCAAATATTCTTGATGCACTAGTACGTATATATAACGAAAATGCTATAAAGGATAAGCAGATTATTGCCGACCGGACTTCTAATTTTATTGATGAACGAATAGGTAATATTTCTTCTGATTTGGCTAGTGTAGATCAGTCAGCTCAGGATTTTAAAACAGAAAAAGGTGTTACCGATATTGCAGCGGAAGCGAATGTTAACTTAAATGTTGGTGTTGCCAATCAGCAGGAATTAGCAAATGCCCGAAATCAGCTTAACATGGCCGCGTCTATGCAGGAATTGGTCCAGCAGCAAGGTGGTTACGAGGTTTTGCCAACCAATATTGGGCTTTCAGACCCAACAATAGCAAGTACCACAGATCGCTATAATCAACTGGTTTTGGAACGTAAGCGGCTTCTTAAAAGTTCAAATGAGAAAAACCCGGTAATAGTTAACTTAGATCAACAAATTGCTGGTCTAAAAAGTAGTATGCAGTCTAGTTTAAGTAGCACTGTAAATAATCTTGGGCTTACGGTAAATTCTTTAAGTGGACAACAGGCACGGTTTAATTCTAAGATATATTCTTCACCGGCAAATGAACGGGCGTTGAGGGATATTACTAGGCAGCAGCAGACTACAGAATCTCTATATCTTTATCTTCTACAAAAAAGAGAGGAAGCACAAATTTCAGCAGCTTCCAGTTCGCCTAAATCTAAAATTGTAGATCAAGCCTACAGCATTAGTAAATTGCCGGTTTCTCCAAAAAAATCTATAATTTATCTGGCATCTTTTATTTTAGGCTTGCTTGTTCCGTTTAGTATAATTTATGCGAAGGATCTTTTAGATAATAAAGTGCATAATATGCATTCCTTGGAGAAATTGGTTAAGAACATACCAATCCTTGGGGAGCTTCCAAGATTAACAAAAAAGGATGAAAAGCTTGTAGTCAAAGAAGATAGGTCAGTGCTTGCGGAATCCCTTAGAATTATTCGTACCAATCTGGATTATTTGATTAAATCAAAGCAAGAGAAGTCTGGGAAGAATAATATTGTGTTTGTTACGTCTAGTGTCCCTGGTGAGGGTAAAACATTCCTTTCTACCAATTTATCTATGATATTGGCTAGCACCAATAAAAAAGTACTTTTAATAGGGGCTGATATTAGAAACCCTAAATTGTATACATTTTTCTCGGGTGGTAACATGGATAACATGCAGAAGCCTAACAGAAATAAAGATGCTGGTCTTACAGAATTTTTATACGACAATACTATTGCGATAAGAGATATCGTTAATCCTATGCTCGTGCATCGAAATACAATAGATGTTATTTACTCGGGTAGAATACCTCCTAACCCTGCGGAACTTTTGATGAGTGGAAGGATAAAAGAATTATTTACTCAAGTTTCTGAAACTTACGATTATGTAATTGTAGATACAGCACCTTTAATGGTTGTTACGGATACATTGCTTATTAGTGAGTATGCTGATCTTTTGCTGTATGTTACTAGAGCTGGAGTTACAGAGACAAACGCTGTAGATTACCCAATAAAACTTCAAGAAGAAGGAAAAATAAAAGGACTTTCCTTTGTTGTTAACGATGTAGATTCTTCTAATTTGGGTTATGGTGGAAAATATGGATATGGTTACGGAAAATCCCAGAAAAAGTGGTGGAAGTTTTAAAAATTTTCACTTTATAATACCCCTGAAGTAAAATTCAGGGTGTTTTCGGTAGTTGTGTAGCCATTATTGTGTGTGTCGCTATCCAAATTAGTATTTATTATAATAATCTTCCCCCTATAATTTAATTGATAGAACACTATATTCTAAGTAAACAGATGTAGTGGACAGTTCAGAGATACTCTAAGTTGATAACTTTATTAAGTCGGCTGGTTATTTGCCGAGTATCAATCCTGTTTTAACGAAAAGCAGTAGGGTATTTCCGTCTCAAACTGTTATTAGATTATATTTGTCACTGGTCTGCTAACACGCTAAATCCGGATACCAAACACTTAAGTAACATGAAAAAAAAATACTTTTTTAAACTAGTTTTCACATGTCTTACTATCTTTTTAGTGGGTCATAAAACTGTTACCGCACAATTAACCGATGAATTTGCGAAAGTTGATATCGTAACTGGATTGTCCAATGCAACCAACTTTAAATTTGCACCGGATGGCAGGATATTTATTCTAGATCGTTTCGGTGAAATCTTAATCTATAAACCAGATGAACAATTTACGGTAACGGCTGGGACATTACCTGTTTATCATGAACATGAAGATGGTTTAGTTGGTGTAGCAATCGATCCTGATTTTGAAAACAATAATAAAATTTATCTTCATTATGCACCAATAGATTTTGTAGGGTATAGGGTTTCAAGATTTAGTGTTGATGGGGATATGGTAGATTTCAGCTCTGAGGAAGTCATTATCCAGTGGAATACGTCTAGGTCTGCGTTATGGCATTCTGGCGGTGATATGGATTTTGATTCTCAAGGCAACCTTTATATAGCCACGGGGGATAACACCACTTATGGCAGCAAACTTTATTCACCACTTGATGAAGATGATTCTGACTTTAGTGCGGAGAAAGCTTCTTCTAATACGAATGATTTAAGGGGCAAAATATTAAGGATTAAACCTGGGCCAGGTACTACTTACACCATACCTACTGGGAATTTGTTTGCCGCTGGTACGCCGAATACCAAGCCGGAAATTTATGTAATGGGAGCAAGAAACCCTTATCGAATTTTTGTGGATAAAGAGCATAATGATTGGTTGTTTTGGGGAGAGGTGGGGCCTGATGGAAATGAAGCAGGAGAATTAGGTCCAGAAGGATTAGATGAAATCAATTTAACCAAGCAAGCAGGTAATTATGGTTGGCCCTATTTTTCTGGTATAGATAATGATCCATACCAAATTTCATATGCCAATCCAAAGTATTATAATAATCCAGCGGCACCTGAGAATATTTCAAAATGGAACACAGGGGCAACGGTACTACCCTCGGCTCAAGAAGCCTGGATTGAAAAATTTCATAAATGTTATTTAGCAGGTTTTAGATACAATTATGTTAACGACGAATTGTTAGATCAACAACGTCTACCAGCTGAATTTGATGGACTTTTCTTTTACTTTGATTTTAACACAAGCCGTATTTGGGCAGTAGAAATGGGGGGTGATGGTACAATTATTTCCGAAGAAATGCTTTCGGACGAGGTTTTCCCGGGTTCCGGAAATAGTAAAGATGGGTATATTGATATGGAATTAGGCCCCGATGGAAAAATGTACATTTTGGCCTATGGTGCGGGCTGTTGTCCTCAGGACATTCCGGAAGGCATAGGTAGACTTATTCAAGTTAATTATACCGGTATTACTACAAATTCCCCACCTTCTGTAGTTATGGGAGCTGATGTTACTTATGGTCCTTTGCCGTTAACGGTCAATTTTACAGGAGATCAGACGACAGACCCTAATGGAGATTCCCCATTGAGCTATGCTTGGGACATAGATATAGATGGTACGGTTGATTATACTACACCTAATATTTCTCATACTTACACTACCAAAGGAACGTATTCGGCACAACTTAAGGTTACGGATCCTGAAGGGGCTATTGGTGCTAAAACAATAAAAATTTATGCGGGTAATACCCCTACGGAATTTAATTTTAATTCGCCTGTAGACGGTGGTTTTTTTAATTGGAACGATGATGTAGATTTTGATTTGGTGGCCAATGATGCAGAAGACGGTATTATTTCTTGTGAGGACGTTAATGTGGTACCATCCTTGGGACATGAAAACCACTTTCACGATATAGGGACCTTGGATGCGTGTATATCAACTCTTACCTTGGATGATGGAGATCATCAAATAGACGGGGCGATGGATATATACTACGTTTTGAACGCGAATTATACGGATAGCGATGGCCTTATATCTAGAGGTCAGATTCGGGTACATCCAAAAAGGAGGGAAGCTGAGTATTTTGATACTCAAAGTGGTGTGACGATTATCCCGAATACGTATGAATTAGAAGGTGCTAAGGATGCTATACAGGTAGATAACAATTCTTATATATCTTTTGAAGGACGTAATTTGATGAATATGAATGCCGTTAAATACTTAGTGGCATCGGACAATTCTGGTAGTACTATTGAGCTTAGATTGGACAGTCCTACAGGAAACGTGGTAACAACTACGACTATACCTTCAACCGGAGGGAATGATAATTGGTTACATGTGCAAACTCCAATAAATAGTGTTCCTACAGGAAAACATGATTTATATTTTGTTTTTAAGAACGCTAGTTCTTCACAGGATATCTTCAGGTTGAATTATGTTGAATTTTTAGGTGACGGAGTTTCAGAAGATAAAACCCCTCCTGAAGTTCATAGTGTGCAACCTGATGGAAACAATGTTTTGAAGGTGAAATTTTCTGAATATGTGAACGAAGGTACAGCTGAAAACTTATCGAACTATTCGATTAGTAATGGTATAACTGTTCAAAGTGCAGAACTTCAGCCTGATGGGCTCACAGTGTTTCTTACGACCTCTCTTTTAAGCGCCGATGTTGATTACAGTCTCAGTATTTCCAATGTTCAAAACATTAGTGGTGTTTCTATGGCAGCTAAGAGTTTCTCGTTCTTTGTTTTTGAGGAAATTAGAATCAATGCAGGCGGAGATCAGATTACCGGTCCCGAAGGAGAAATCTTCAAAGAAGATGAGTATTTTAATTCAGGGAGCGAATATGGTAAAACTGTAGACATAGTAGGAACGGATGATGATGAATTGTATCAATCAGAACGTTATACTAATAATAAAGGTTCTTTTGAATACCAAATTCCAGTAGCTCTATCTGGGGAGTATGATATTAGGCTACATTTTGCTGAAATATTCTTTGGAGTAGATGAAAATCAACTTGATAAAGGGCCTGGTGCTCGTGTTTTTAATGTCGTTATTGAAGGCAACGAGGTTTTATCCAACTTTGATATACTTTCCGAAACAGACCCGGCAACAGCTTTGGTCAAGGAGTTTGACAATATTACGATTACTGATGGCTTTGCGAGTATATTCTTTAATGGTGTTGTACAAAGTCCAAAAGTAAATGGTATAGAAATCTTATCAAAGGACACTTTTGAAGGGGGAACGGCAACAAATGCCAAAATAACTATTACGTCACCTTCAAATGGATGGGATGTTAACAAATCTTTTGAAGTGGCTTTTAGGGTAGATAATTGGGTTATTAATGAAGATGATACTCATATTCATTATTACGTAGATGGTGACCTAATAGATAAATACTATGGATATGACCCTATCCCGTTTACTGATTTAGCTGACGGAGAACATACCATTAGAATAGAATTATTTAATGCTGATCATACGGGTACTGGTATTTATGACGAAGTAGTAGTAAATGTTACAGGGTTAATAACTTGTAATGAAACTCCATTTCCTGAATCGTGGGTTGTGCATGAATTTGATCCAAATCCTTATACAGTGGTCTATACCTTTGCTGATGACGATTTAGATGGCGATGGACTTAAGGATATTGTTACCGGAGGATGGTGGTATAAAAACCCAGGGACGGCTTCTGGAAATTGGGAAAAAAATACTGTAGGAGATAGTTTTAAAAACGTAGCTCATGTTTATGATTTTGATGATGACGGCGATATGGATCTTTTGGGTACCACTGGAGAGTATACAGGAGCTCAATTAGTATGGGCCCAAAATGACGGGAATGGTAATTTTACGGTTTATGAAAACATACCGGCAGGAGATACGGATTATTATGAGCCCTTCTTAGCAGGTATTGCTGGAGGTGTATTTGATAATACAGGTACGTATAGAATGGCAATAAATTGGAACGGGGCCGAATCAACTGGGTCACCCATTCAAATGCTTACACCTCCGAATAAAAATAATATAACCACCCAAACATGGGATTTAACCGACATTAGTAATGATTCTTCAGGAGAGGATATACAAGCGGGGGATATAGATCAAGATGGTGATTTGGATTTATTTCAAGGAGTCAATTGGTTGCGAAACAATGGCAGCCTAAATTTTGAGAAGTTTGAAACGGGCGTAAACGATGCATATTCTACAACTGCTGACCGCGCACAGTTGGCTGATTTTGACCGCGATGGTGATTTAGATGCGGTGGTAGGACAGTTAAGTTTAGGTAGTGGCGGTGATGGTACAGGGCCTAAAACTGTGTTCGCTTGGTTTGAAGCGCCTTCTGACCCAACACAGTTATGGATACGACACGACTTGGATAGTGAAGTAAATGGTAGTTTAAGTGTATTCGCAATAGATATAGATTTTGATGGAGATCAGGATATAGTTGTTGGAGAATGGAGAGATAATTACCGTTTGATTGCTTTTGAAAATGATCTCTGTGGTTCTGGGCAATTTAATAAGATTATTTTGGATGATGGTGCATTAGGGTATGAACATCATGATGGTGCTAGAGTTGTAGATATTGATGCTGATGGGGATTTAGATGTAGTATCCAATGGATGGTTAAAACATAAAGTTCTAAGAATATACGAGAATACAACTCCATTATTATTAGATGATAGGCCCATAGCAGATGCAGGTTCGGATAAAATTATTTCAACAACTAGCGTGACCCTTGTGGGGTCGGGAAGTGATCCTGATGGCGGTGCAATTGTATCATATGAGTGGTCTCAGGAAAGTGGTCCCAATGTGGCAACTTTAAGTGGTGTTACTACAACAGAATTAACAGCTACGAACCTTGTTGACGGTTTATATGTATTTCGTTTAACTGTCACCGATGAAGAAGACGAGACCGGTTTTGATACCGTTTCGGTAACTAAATCTAGCACCTCTACTATTACCAGAATTAACAGTGGTGGTACTAATTTCATTTATGATGGGGTAAGTTGGGCTTCGGATCAATACTCTAATGGCGGCTCTGTTTTAACTAATTCCATTGAAATAGCTAATACAGAAAATGATGCGTTGTATCAAACAGAGCGTTATAGAACTCAAGGAGACTTAACATATGAAATTCCAGTAGCTAATGGTGAGCATAGTGTAAATCTCCATTTTGCTGAAATTTATTATGGCGTACCTGGTGATGGTTCTGCAGGTGGTGTAGGCTCACGGGTTTTTAATATTGATATTGAAGGTCAAAAGCAAATAGAAAATTATGATATAGTAGTAGCTGCGGGTGGATCAGCAACTGCAGTAATAGAAGCATTTAACGGTATTAATGTATTAGATGGTAGCTTAACAATAACTTTAACACCTGTTACGGAGTTTCCAAAAATTTCTGGGATAGAAATTATCGAACCGGTTGTTGAAGGTGCTCCAACTGTAGATGCAGGGGAGGATCAAATGATAACTTTTCCAAATAATAGTACTGTTATTTCAGGTTCAGGGTCTGATTCTGATGGTGGAACGGTAACTTTTGTTTGGACACAGGAGAGTGGACCAAATTCAGCTACGTTAAATGGCGAAACAACAGCGGAACTTTCAGTGACAAATATGGAAGAAGGGGTCTATGTATTTAGATTGACTGTCACCGATGATGAGAATGAAGTAGTTTTTGACGATGTTCAAGTTACAGTAGTACCTGAAAATGGCTTATTGGCTATAGCGGAAGTAGGCTCTACTGAGGGAAGTGCGCCACTTGAGGTGACATTTACTGGTAGTAATTCATTAGGTGATATTGAAACTTATTTTTGGGATTTTGATAATGGAAATACTTCTGACGAGGCGGACAGTGCAACTACATTTTTGGAAAATGGAACTTACGAGGTAGTGCTGACCGTGAGTAGTGTTGGTGGAGAATCTCATTCAGATACGGTAATTGTTACCATTTCAGAAACGATTGAAGGTGAGAAGATGGGCTTTATTTTAGAAAAGAACCCAGTTAGAGAGGGTGTAGCAACCATACGTATTTTAAATCAGCCAGAAGACTTCATGATGTTGGGCATTAACCTACATGATCAACAAGGACGTTTGATCACGGGTATAAGTGCTGAGGAGATTGTAGTTTTAGGAAATGATACGTATCAAGTTCCTGTTTATCTTTTGGAAGATGGTATATATTTTGTTAACATTGCCAACAACATGGGAGATACAGTTATTATGAAGTTATTGATACAAAACTAATAGTATATAATATTAGGATTTCGAATGAGAAATGCCGCTGTTTCAGCGGCATTTTTTATATTCTAATTTTACGAAACTCTCCTGATTTTAATAAAAAGTCTGAATTGTATTATTTAGTATTGGTAAGAGTTGTTCAACCATTTTTTTGGAAAGTGTAAGCTTTTTCAAAGCTTCTAATTGGGTCATGGTATGAATATCAGAAGCTACATAATCTATCAAGCCATTTTCTAAAAGTTCTTGAGCTACTTTTGGCACTTCCTTTCCATAATATTCGCTAAGTGATAATAGATTCATTTGAAAAGAGATGCCATTATCTTTGTACTCACGGTACCTTTTCTTTCTATGGTGTAAAAAACCATATCTCTCTGGATGTGCCAAAATAGGGAAAAACCGCTTTGAAGCTGTTTTTATAATAGCATCATCAAAATTTATTGGGGGTTGTAAATATGACATTTCTACAAGTAGATAGTCTTTTCGCAATGGCATCACCCCGTTACTATCCAATAAATGTTCAAAATTATCATCTATCATATGTTCGGCAGAGGCCTCTATTGAAACATCCTTCAGTCCATTTTTTAATAGGGCATTCTTTAACTCCGTTAACGCAGCACTGATGGTTTCTCTAGTATTGGGGTAGTAGTTAGACATTATATGAGGTGTGGCAATAAAATGCGTAACCCCAAACTCAGAAAAAGCTTTAATAAGCGCAATAGATTCATCTACTGTTTTTGCTCCATCATCAATACCGGGTAATATGTGGTTGTGAACGTCAATAAATCCATCTAGATAATCGACTAAAAATTTTTTCTTATTAAAAAAGTGAAACATTTACTGTGGTTTCGTTAGTAACTTAAGAAGTATAACGGTCAATACGTTATTTATGATGTTTGTTTTGTACAATGCAAAGATAAGTTAGAACCACTACAATTGTAACAATTCTTATCAACTTTGATTTATCTCGAGAAATAAAAAAGGGATACGACCAATTTGTCATATCCCTGATTGTATTAAGTTAATTTGGTATTTAGAAATTAACTGATATTTTGCCTCTTAAATAAAAAGGAATACCTGGTGTAAAATGGATTTCCTCTGTTGGTTCTGTTTCATTGAACAATCTACTTTCCGTGGCAAATTGGGTTTCGTTCCATTCCGTGTCAAAAAGGTTTTCGACGATAACACCCAATGTCCAATTCTTAATGGAGTAGTTCAAATTTAAATCCGTTACAAAGTAACCTTCTGCAACTATAGAATTATCTTCATTGGCAGCTCTGTCTTTAACGTATTTGTAATTGATTCCTCCTGAGAAATTTCCAACGTCTAAAAAGGAAAGTCCTGCAGAGGAAGTCAAGTCCGGTGCTAGCGGAATTAAATCTTGTCCGTCAGGTTCATCGGTACTTCTAGCATAGGTGTAGTTGACATCTCCGTTGGCGTATAGCCAATCGTTAATTTGATATCGTAGTCCAAAATCAACACCAAGTCTTCGGGTTTTTCCACTGGGTTCAACTATTCCGGCATCACCAACGTATACAAATTCTTGGTCTAAAAATAGTGTCCATAAGGCAGCGTTAACAACCAGTTTGTCTATGGGTTTGTAGATAGCGCCTAAGTCCGCTCCATAAGCAAGAGGAAGAATTTCTTTACCGTTATTAGCGGTTACTACCCTTGTATCATTTGAATGATATCCAATACCTGATTTCGCAAAGAGTTGTAAGTTGGAAGTTGCGGCATAGATTATATTAAGTTTAGGACCTAGAAAAAGCTTGTTTTCACTTTTACTATCATAAGTTTCGGTCAGTTTATCTACATAATCAAACTTAAAATAATCCAATCTTAATCCGGTATTCAACGTCCATTTTTTCTTTTTGTAGGTGACATCAAAAAAGCCATAGGCATTTAATTCATCTACATTACCGTAAGCGAGGCGTTCTAATAATTCTTGCCTGTTTTTGGTATGCGATAATTGAACATCGTTCACATCATCATATCTAAATCCTATTCCAGTTTCATATTTTAGCTGAGAATCATGGTCACCTACGTGAATGGAATGTTCATAGCTAGTTTCCGCACCAATAATGGTTCGGTCTTCAAATTGTCTTATTTGATCTCCATTTACAGGGTCATCTAAGAAAAAAGTAAAATTAGAAAAGAGTTCAAAGTCATACTTGGTCAAATACGCTTTTGATTTAACCCTAGAGTGCTCGTCTAGCTGTTTTGTATGGTTTAGTAGGATATTACTTCTACTTGTATTACCTCCTTCTGTATCATCAATTGCACCGAACCTACCAATAAGACCGGCATCTATGGCACGTTGGGGAACTTGACCAGAAGCGTCCCATTTGCTTTGAAAATGAGAAAGCGTAATGCTTAAATCTTGATCTTCTCGATTATTGAACGTATACCGACCCATGATGTTAATTCGATTAAAATCCTGAGAAGAATCGAACGGACCATCGGTTAACACCAATTCTGTAGCTAAGTAGGCATTACTGAAATCGCTTTCGGCAACTTTAAACATTCCTAATGTACGTAGGGTATTGAACTGACCAACTTCGGCAGAAATCAAATTTTTGTCTAATTTCCTTTTAGTCTTTAAATCGATATACCCCGCTGTGTTGAAATTTCCTTTGTTGGCGTAATAGGGGCCTTTTCCAAAGTCAATATTATCAATGGTTTCAGGAATAATAAAATGCATGTCCGAATATCCTTGTCCGTGCGCATGAGAAACCATATTTACAGGAAGCCCATCAACATTGATTGCCAAATCGGTACCATGGTCAATATCGAATCCTCTTAAAAAAATCTGCTCGGCTTTTCCGCCACCAGCATGCTGACCGATAATTAGGCCAGGAACTTTACGTAAAATTTCCTGTGAAGATTTTACGGGGTTGGCCTTAACATCCACATTTACAAAGTTGCTTAAGGCATTAACTTTGGAAACCAATACCACTTGCTCTAATGAAACGGCAGATTCTATTAGGGTTATATTTATTTTGCCATCCAAAAGTTCTTCGGAAATGGTAATTTGATGGTTCTTGTACCCCAGACTGTAAAAGTAAATAGCATCTCCTACGGAGATATCGTCAAGTTCAAAATAACCGGATACATTTGTATAGGTATAGCCGCCAGTGGTTTTATTGTAAACACCAACACCTTCTAGGGCTACTTGGTCTTCGTTTGTTACAGTACCGCTTAAATCATGCGCTCTTATGCCTATGGCGAAAGAAAAGAGTACTATGAATGTAATATATGTTTTCATTGTAAATAGATTGATAGTTATTGCACACGTGCTTATTTACCCATGTGGGTATTATTTAAGCGTAATGCTAAATCGCTAATTAAAAAAATAGGCGTTTACGCCTTAAATGGAAAAAGGGGAGTTTGCGTACCGAGGAGGCTCTTCTAGGATGAAGTAATATCCTAATTTTAGGTTGCCATCCACGGTTTTGAAGTTTTCCTGTGAATCTACGGATGCCAAGATATTGAAGTGAAAATTATTCGTTGTAATATGTTTGTCAAATTTGAAATCTGTCAGTAATGTGTCTTCAGGGGAATTTTTGCTGTCCGTACCATCAAAAATTGTATCTAATATTTTAATAATTTTATGTTCGTGAGTGCTATCCGTACTCCTGTGATTATGAGAGTGATGGGTGTCATTTTCGTAAGAGAATGGAGTATGCTCCATTACGGTATTTGGCATTTCTAAAACATGGGAAACTTCATGAAAGATGCTACTGATTTGTTGATGTAAGGGGTTAAAAACATAACAAAGGGCAATTACAAGGGCCATAAACTTTATAAGCTCTAGTCTAGCATAATTGCTGAAATGTTCTTTTTTAAGCTGCATACAATTCTACTTACGAAATCATGATGCTAAAGGTTTTATTTTTCCAAAAGAGACGTTAATGTTTCTTCTAAATATTTGGAATATTGAGCTATAGTAGGGTTTTCAAAGATTTTATTTAAAGGAAAATTATATTCTATTTCTTCATTAATCCGTGCTGTAACACGTATAGCCGCCAGAGAATGCCCTCCTAAGGCAATGAAATCATCATGAACGCCAACTTTATTCAGTTGTAAGACTTCTGCCCATATACGCTCAAGAAGAACCTCAATTTCATTTCTCGGAGCAGTATACGAGGTGCTCATGGTTAATTGCACCGAAGTGAGGTTTTTTAAAGCTTTTTTGTCAACCTTTCCGTTTTTTGTTAATGGCATTTCATCTAAATGTTTAAAAACAGAAGGTATCATATGGGATGGCAATTGTTTTCCTAATCTATATTGAATGTCTTTTACGGTTATGTTTTTCTTTCCTGTATAATAAGCAACTAATTTTGAGTTATTTTCCCATTCTGGTTGAGTTGATGTGTAGCCAATTTCATCCATGATACGCAGCACTTCCTTCTCATCAATTACCTCGTTTATTTCTTCTAGGCTTTCATCTCTTGTTTTATGGCCAAGCCTAACGTCCCAGCTATACGGAAAAGAATAGTTGCTATACCCTAAATCCTTTTTATGAACATAAATACCAACTTGGTTAATGAGGCAATTGGTGGATCTACCGGTATCGGTAGGTCTTACCCAGCTTGCCTTTTCTTTCAGATAGACCAACATTTCTTCTAAACTAACATCACTGAATCTGTAAAAATCTACAAATTCCACTTTTTCAAAAACGCTTTCATCTTGAAAAATTGAAACGTCTAAAAGTCGTTTTACCGCGTCTGATTCTTGATGATATAGTTTTCTGGCCTCTAGAATAGTATCATCTATTTTGGTGGTATCTAAATTGTCATCCCAAAAAAGTTCTTCTGTTAATCGTGTCTCAAAAAACTGTCCGCGACTTAGACCGGTAACGATAAATGGAATATTCTTTTCAAGTGCAATTTTAGTACTGAGCGTATAAATGGTCTTAAAACAACCATTGCAGACATTGTGATGTTGATTTAGGCTATCAACAAATATTTCGTTCATATGTGGCGTTTCACCGTAAACGTGGTCCACACCAAGCTTTTTAACAATTCGTTCCACGTTTGCTTTCGCTTGTTCGGAGATGTAGCCGTTATCCATGGTGAAAGCCAAAACTTTTAATCCCATATTTACAAGCCTAGCTAGAACATAGGTGCTGTCTTTTCCTCCGCTTAATAAGGAAATACAGTCATATTCGGAACTTTGAGCTCTTTTTGATGTCAATAGAGACGCCAATTGCTTATCATTTTTAAAGTAACGTTCCGCTTGGTCTTTGTACGTTTCAAATGCCGTACATAAGTGGCATACGCCATTCTCGTCAAAATCTGTATTGGGGTAATTTGAGGGTAACCCACATTTTGTGCAATTGACAACTTCCTCCTCCACGTTATTTTTGCGGTCTTCTACCAAAACAACCGCACAGTTCTCAATTTCATTAAATCTGTTCAGATTACTTTCAATGTCAGTTAGTTCAATGCGATATCCCCTAAGTTTCACTTGCTCATCTGACCGCCCTAGGTATTCAAAGTTTCCATTTTGGTTTATTCTTGCTAGGTCTCCTGTGCGATACATTTTATGATTAGGAGCAAGTGGATTGTCAATAAATTTAGCTTCGGTTGTAAAAGAATCGTTCGCGTAACCATCCGAAAGGCCAGTACCACTAAGGTAGAGCTCACCTATAACACCTTGTGGTACTTGGTTTTGGTAGGTGTCTAAAATATAGGCGGTCATATTCGAAATTGGTAAACCTATAGGTACCGCTGATTTCGTATGAACATTTGCATCGTACTCAGAAACTATACAGCCAACGGTAGCTTCGGTTGGTCCATATTCATTGTATATTTTTAATTCAGATGTAAACGTATTTTTAACGGACCTTGCAAGATTTGATTTTAATTCTTCACCACCAACTATCATGGTGTGTATGTACGAAGTACTCAGTTCTTTTCCCTTAAAAAGAGTTAAATGGGATGGAGTTAATTTGATGCAATTTACGAGATTGTCATCTATTACTTTTAAAAGGCTTACATCGGGCCCTGTCTCCGGTTCTTTATAGATGTTTATTCTTCCACCGCTTACAATTGGTAAAAATGTAGATGTGATGGTCAAATCAAAACCAATGGATGTAAACAAGGGAAAAATGGATTTGTCGTTTATTCCATAGAAATCTTGCGCCCAGAAAATATAGTTTGATAAGGCTTTTTGAGAGATTAAAACTCCCTTTGGATTTCCAGTACTTCCAGATGTATATAATATATACGCTAGGCTTTCTGGTAAGATTTCTGTGTTTGGATTAGTAATTGGTTGCTTGCCAATACTTAGGCTTTCCTTCTCAACATCTAAAACACCTAAATCTGGTAATTCTAATTTTGATATGAGATTGGATTGGCTTATTAGAAGACTACTTTCTGAACTTGAGATGATATATTTTATTCGCTCCGCGGGGTAATCTGAAGCAATAGGTATAAAAGCCGCACCCGTTTTTAGGACAGCTAAAACACTAACTAAATAGTCTGTACTTCTTTGAAAGTGAAGCGCTATTCTACTATTTTTGGTTACGCCTCTGTCTCTTAAATAATGAGCTAATTGGTTCGCCTTTTTGTTAAGCGCGTTATACGTAAGTATTTCATTTTTAAATTGTAAGGAAACTTTGTTTGGGTTGTTTGCAGCATGCCTTTCAAACGTTTCAATTACGGATTGAAAAGTACTGGAAGGAGGTTCTTCTGTAGGCTTGGGCGTAGAAGATAATAAACTAGGCCTGTAAATGGATTGGTCAAAATTGTCCAAAAATGAATCTAAAAGGTTGATAAAATGAGAAGGCATTTCTTTGGCCGTTATTTCAGAAATGCTACTACAATTGGTATCAAAAGCAATTTTAAATTCACCACTTTTGTTCATATCGTACACATGGGTGCGTAAGGTATGGTTGCTATCCATATGGTCAGGATGTAACCACTCCGTTTTGGTGGGAAATCCGCTAAAATCTGGAAAATCGGCATTAATGAAATTCAATATGGTATTGAAGCTGCTATTCGTCTTTTCAGTAGTACTGCCTGGGCGAGCGTTTCTTAAATAGGAGTTGGTCTCAATTTTAACCCGATTAAAAAGACTAACAAAAGTGTCTTCATCTTCAATTTCTACAACTAATGGCAGTACCTCTATAAATAGCCCGGCAGTTTTTTGAAAACCTCTGGTAGCTCTATTATGTGCAGGTGCTCCAATAGCAATTTTGTTTTGATTGCTTATTCTGTGGATGTAAGTGAAGTACAGCGTTAAGAATATATTGAACAGCGTTAAGTCTTCTGTCCACCCTCTAAATTCTTTATGTTTTGCAAGTTCACGAAGCTTCAGGGAGCGTTCTACGCCAAGTTCTACTATAGTTCGTCTTGCTCTAGTTGTTTGATTGGTTTTTTCTCCGAATAATTGGGGCGTTTCTAAAAGATTCTTAGTTTTTTCTTTCCAATAGGTATAACTATCGTTGTTCTTTTTAGTTGCTCTTTGGTCTTGTTCAAATTCAATATAGTTTGAGAACGTTGGAAAGTGTTCAGTTGTAGGAGTAGTATTCGTAACTTCTTCCGAATAAAAAGCGTTCATTCTATTGTAGAGAATAGAATTAGAAACGGCATCGGTGACTAAATGGTGCAGTTTTAAAAACCAGATATAATTTGTGGAACTTTGTTTAAGAAGAACACTGTCAAATACACGTTTTGAAATATCCATATGGTGGATAGTACGCTCGTGAAGCCACTTTTCCATATTCTGAATATTATCTGAAGCGCTAAAGTCTAGATATTCGAGTTTAAAGTGCCCATCACTTAATATAGTCTGATTGGGGACACCTTTTTCTTCGGAAAATACAGTACGCAGTATATCTGTAGAGGCAATTAATTTCTGAAAAGCCTTTTCAAAAGCAGCCTTATCAATAGCACCGTTTATCTCAAAAGTATAGACCACATTATGAAGCGGGACATCAGGATGCATTCGCTGACCGGCCCAAAGGGCAGATTGACTTTTAGTTAGCGGTAGAAATGTATCTTTTTGAGTGTTCGTCATTATTATGATTGCTTTGTTTCAGTATCGCGTTTACGCTTTATATATTCCAAAATATGACTGATAGTCATGAAATTTTCAATAGTCATTTCCTCGGGAGCCACTTTTATCTCCCCTTCATTTTCAATAAAAAGCACCAATTGTACCATTCCAACAGAGTCTACGAGGCCAGAGCCTAATAAGTCTTCGTTTAGACCTATTTCTTCAACTGTTTCTGTTGCTAAGTCACTTTTTATATAGTCTATGATCTTATTTTTCATATATAATTTTCAGCTAGTATTTTGCCAATTTCTTTTCGGCTTATTTTACCGGAACTCGTTCTGGGTAAATCATCCATAAATTCAATGGTTTTGGGAATAGCGTAGGAGGGTAGGGCCAGTTTACAGTATTCCATTAGATACGTTAGATTTATGGCGGTGTCCTTTTTTGGCTTTATAACCGCAGCTAGCTCCTGAACTTCTTCGTTCTTCCCCAAAACTATCACAGCTACTTCTTCAACATTTTCATAATTGAGTAGTGTAAGTTCTACTTCGTCTAATTCTACACGATAGCCTCTTAATTTTACTTGTCTGTCGTTCCGGCCCATAAAGAGTAGTTCTCCTCTTGTGTTTAACTGAGCTAAATCTCCCGTTTTATAATAAATATGTTCGTAGCCATCTGCAACGTTTACCCTATGAAGTGATTGTTCTGTAAGTGCTTTGTTATTCCAGTATCCTTTCATCATTGTGGCCGAACGGATAACTAGTTGACCAGTTTCCCCAACGGGAACATCGGTATTTTTATCATCAATGATTTTATATTCTGTATTGGCCCACACCTTGCCAATAGGTATTGGTTTGTCAGTTTTTGGTGGTTCGGGTACATGATGATACGTACATAAAATAAGCTCTGCCGGACCGTATAAATTACTGAATTTTGCATTTGGCCACAGGAGCATTAGGGCTCTCAAATGTTTGGTTATAAAAACTTCCCCCGCAAAAAGTACCCATCTCAAAGAGCTGAAATCGTTCTTGTCCAAAGTACCGTTATTTAAAAGTTGTATGAGCATAAGCGGTACGGAATACCAAACCGTAATTTTTTCATTCGCTATAAGAGCGCTAAGGCTCGCGGGCATTTTTAAATGGGCATCAGGAATTATTACGGTTTTTGCTTCTACTAAAGGAGCTACAAAATATCCAAAAGTAGAAGGGTCAAAATGTAAAGGTGCCGGATTTCCGAATATGTCATTGGAATTAAAACCATATGTGTCGGCTGCTATTTTAACCAAACTCAATGCGCTATAATGCGTGTGCATTATGCCTTTAGGCTTTCCTGTAGAACCAGAAGTATATAAGATAAAAGCTAAATCTTGCTCAAGAATAATAGGAGCTATAACATCTTTCAACCCAATTGAGAAAATAGCATCCCAATCAATAGATTGAATAGAATGAGGAAGCGTGTCACCAATAATTGTAGATATAGCATGGCTTTCATTTAAAAGCGACATTACTTTTCGTCTTTTCGTTGGCGTAGTGATTAGGCACGTAATCCCACAGTCATTTAGTATTGTAGCAGTTCGATTGTAAGGGGTAAAAGTATCCAATGGAACATACGCGGCTCCAGCTTTGAGAATACCATATACGGCAATACAGGTTTCAAGACAACGGTTCATGTAGATGCCAACACGGTCACCTTTCTGTATGCCTATTGATACTAAATAAGAGGCTAGCAGGTTAGACTTAAGTTGAAGGTCGCCATAGGTTATGGTTTGATCCAGGTAACGAAAGGCTTCGCGATTAGGCGATGTGTTTGCTACATTATCAATAAGTTGCGGTAATGTATACGGTGATTTCAAATTACGGGTTTAGTTGATTACATACCACAAACCACGAGCTTTTTGATTCCACTCAAAACCTCCAAATTCATAGCATGGCTAATATAATTTATGATGTTGAGCTTATCAAGAAAAAAAGTAGTTCAATAACTGATTTGCAGGTCGGTCATCGAAAAATTACAGGTATTTATCGATTTTACTTTAAAATATTCAACATTCTCTATCTTATTTTACTGAATAATCAATAGTTGGGCCATGTGGTTTTTGGGTTCAGCACAAAGGCTGTACAAATCTTTTTAAACGGTAGTAAGGACCTTTTAAAAATTGTAGCAATCCGATTTTGGCGTTGGAAATCGAAAAAATAAGTTAAAATTCAAATAATTCTCTATCTTGATGGCGCTATGAAAAAACTATTACTACCACTTATTTTTGGACTCTTTTTGTTGGTCCCTATTGTTACGTTCGCTCATCAACCCAAACAAAGTTTAATATACCTTCGGATTTATGAGAAAACGGGTATTGAAGGTCGTTTTGAGGTCAACGCCAATGAACTTGTCAATGTCTTTGGCTTGGATGTTGGGCTGCATCCAAGTATAGAGCAGATAAGACCTTACCAAGATAAAATCCAAGCCTATTTACTTGAAAATGCTAAGTTTTCATCAGAATTAGGAGCGTATCAGATTGTATTTACAGGAGAAATGTCAAAGTTAAACCTGTCTTATGGGGATTTTGTCAACTTCCATTTTCGACTAGAAAATTCAGAAAATTTACCGGATAGCCTTACATTGGATTATGATGCGTTTTTTGATGAAGACCCTACTCATATGTGTCTTGTGGCAATGGAGTATAATTGGAAGGCAGGCTTGATAAACAATGAGCATATTGTAGCTTTATACCTATCGGAAGGGGAGAGAAATGGCACTTTCTCTATTAAAGAAACATCTTTGTGGAAAGGTTTTCTAGCTATGGTGCAACAAGGAATATGGCATATCTGGATAGGTATGGATCATATTCTATTTTTGGTGGCGTTGATATTGCCATCCGTGGTACGAAGACGAAAGAAAAATGGAGTTACGGGTGCACCCGTGGACAAAGGTCAATTCAATATTTGGGGTTGGGAACCAGTTAAAAAGTTTAGGCCGGCTTTTATCTACATTCTTAAAATTGTAACCTTCTTTACGATTGCCCATACTATTACACTTAGTCTGGCATCTCTGGAGATAATTAACCTTCCTTCTAGGGTGGTAGAATCCATTATTGCCTTTTCTGTAGGTCTTGCTGCTTTTCATAATATTAGGCCCATATTTAAAGGTGAAGATTGGGTAATTGCTTTTGTCTTTGGTCTCTTTCACGGCTTTGGTTTTGCAAGTGTTTTGGGAGATTTAGGTTTTAAAGGGGAGTACTTGTCATTATCTTTAGTTGGGTTTAATGTGGGAGTGGAGATTGGTCAGATTGCAATCATAGCATTGATTTTTCCAATTCTATATTTTATAAGGAATAACAAATACTACTCTAGATTTCTGGTATGGCTTTCCGTAGTTTTGATAGTTATTTCTGCGTATTGGCTTATAGAAAGAGCTTTTGATATTGATTTGCCTTTGGATGAGTTTATCAACAGAAATATTTTATACCCTGTGGCGAATTTTGTTGGTTTAAAGTAATTAACTCACAAAATAGAGCACTTGAAAGAAAGCACTAAAAATAGTTCGCTATTAAACCGATGGAAAAACCGGGAGACTAAGGAATCTACGTCATTGCAGATACCTAAGGTGCCTGTTGATGCTCAAATTCCTTTGTCTAGCGGTCAACAGCGTATCTGGTTTTTACAACAATTATATCCTGATAACCCCTTCTATAATTACTCTGAGGCGCTGACTTTTGAAGGAAAACTGAATGTTGATGTATTAAACAAGAGCCTCAATTATATTTTTGAGCATAATCAGGGTCTAAGGTCATATTATCCTACTATTGAAGGTGTTCCCATTCTTAAAGTGGATGATGGTATACCGAACCTTAAGGAGTTTGATGTGAGTCATTTAACGGAATTTGAAGCAAGGGAAGAGGCTAGTAATCTAATGCACAAGCAATCATCCTTGCCTTTTGATTTGTCCGAACCCGGTTTGGTGCGTGTATCTTTAATAAAACATACACCAAACAGATTTGTTCTTTTCTTTACCATGCACCATATTATTATAGATGAATGGTCTATTGATGTTTTAAAGCAACAGTTAGCGAACATATACCTAAAGTTGCTCTCTGATGAATCGTTAGAAGCTGTTTCTGAAACTTTGCAATACTCGGATTATGCCCATTGGGAGCGAAATACTCCAATAGATACCAAGCAGTTGGAATATTGGAAGCAAGAACTCTCCGGAGATATTCCTCTCTTGAATTTACAAACCGATAATGTAAGACCTTCAAAACCGGCTTTTAGGGGAAAGCAACAGACACTGCATTTAGGTGCAGATTTCTCTGCTAGGGTTTTAAATACTTCCAAGGAAATGGGGACAACACCTTTTGTTTTCTTGCTCACGGCATATTATCTGTTTTTATATAAGTATACTGGTCAATCGGATATTTTAGTGGGTACGCCTATTGCAAACCGCAGCACAAAATCACTTGATAAGGTGCTCGGGTTTTTTATTAATACAGTGGTGTTGAGAAATAGAGTCCATGCGGATGCTATATATTCAGAATTGATTCATGAGGTAAAAAAAAATACGCTTTCTGCCTTTTCAAACAAAGATGTACCTTTTGATGTTCTCGTGAAGGAATTAAAAGTAGAACGGTCATTGGCCGTGAGTCCGTTTTTTCAGGTGATGTTCTTGTATCACTCATCTACTGAAACTCCTTCATTTGGAACGGATTTACGTTTAGTAAATGAAGCTGAATTTGACACAGAAGTTTCTAAGTTCGATTTAACCTTGTCCATTTCCGAATCTAACGGACTCCTTTCATTAGCTTTTGAATATGACACAGATTTGTTTGAATCTGATACCATTACGCGGTTTCTTCAGCATTATAAAATAGTATTGGAGGGAATGATCTCCAATCCTAATGGAAAGGTGGCTAACCTATCCATGATGACCTCGGGAGAAAAAAATATATTGCTTCCTGAGCCAGCTAAAAGTAATACACATTTTGCATCGTATAAAGCTATTCATCACATTATAGAAGATGTAGCTCAAAAGTTCCCTCAGAATAAAGCATTGACCTTTAACGGAAGTTCAATAAGCTACCAAGAGTTGAATGCACGAGCAAATACATTCGCTTTTGCCGTTCTTCAAAAAACAAAGAAGCGCAATGAAATGGTAATGCTTTGCATGGATAGGTCAATAGAGATGATAGTGGCGCTATTGGGCATCTTAAAAGCGGGTTGTGCCTATCTGCCAATGGATCCCAAATATCCTATGGAAAGGCTGAATTTCATCTTGGAAGATGCTAATTGTAACATTGTGGTTACCAATAGCAGTTTAGCAAAAGTTTTTGAAGAAACAAATAAGCATATCATTTTAACTGATACGTTGACAACCACTGAATTGCAAAAAGTAATTTTGCCCGATGTGGACGAAAATGATTTAGCTTATGTCATTTATACCTCTGGCAGTAGCGGAAAGCCCAAAGGCGTACCCATAACTCATAAAAACATAATCAATTCTACAGCGGGGAGATTGGAGTTTTATACGCACGATCCGAGTGCGTTTTTGTTGCTGTCCTCCATCTCTTTTGATAGTTCAAAGGCCGGAATTTTTTGGACCCTTTGTACAGGGGGGAACCTCATACTTACTGAGAATAGGATTGAACAAGATATTACTAAAATTGAGAAATTAGTATGGGATCATAAAGTGAGTCATACGCTTATGCTTCCTTCTTTATACGGAGTTATTTTAGAGCATGGGGATCTTTCCAAATTAAAAAGTCTTCATACGGTAATAGTAGCGGGCGAAGCTTGTGGGCGGAATTTACGAGAGCTCCATTTTAAAAACCTGCCAACTGCAAGTCTATATAATGAATATGGTCCTACGGAAGCTACTGTTTGGTGCATCGCACATAAAGTTGAAGCAACTCATGATTCTGAAATCGTTCCTATTGGAAAACCCGTAGCCAATGCAGGGATATACCTACTGAATTCGTCCAAAGATATTGTTCCCTTTGGTGCAGTGGGAGAAATATATATTGGTGGAACGGGAGTTTCCAAAGGGTATCTCAATAGAAAGGAACTAACGGAAAACGTGTTTTTAGATAACCCCTTTAGAATCGGCTCCAAAATATATAAAACGGGCGATTTAGGGAGGTACAGAAATGACGGTACTATTGAGTTTTTGGGAAGGGTAGATCAACAAGTTAAAGTTCGTGGATTTAGAATTGAGCTAGATGAAGTGGAGAAAACCATTTTGGAATTTAACACTGTAACAACTGTCGTAGCAACGGTTGAAGATAACAAACGCTTAATCGCTTACGTTATGGCAAGTGAAAATATTAGAATAGGTGAACTAAAATCAGATTTAAAAGCGAGGTTGCCAGAATACATGGTGCCTACACAAATCATTCAGGTAAGTGAGTTCCCGCTTTTGCCCAACGGAAAGGTGGACAAGGTGCGTTTAGGAACTGTTCAACCGGTTGAACCAGAGCTAAAAGAGAGGACAATTGAACGACCTGCTACGGAATTGGAAAAGAAAATGTTGGCTATTTGGAAAGAAGTTCTTGATTTGTCTGAAATTGGACTTCATGAGAATTTCTTTGATATAGGAGGAGATTCTATATTGAGCATACAGGTCATTTCAAAGGCAAAAGCTGTTGATATGCAGCTATCACCTAATCAACTATTTGAATGTCAAACGATTTCTGAACTCGTGCGTAATTTGGAATTAAAAAGTGTTAGGGAAGAGGAAATATTGAATGGAACAAAATTCAAACACTTAGTTCCTATTCGTTCCAAAGGTGCTAAACCACCATTGTTTTGTTTGCATTCTGGTGGAACTCATTTCTTTTACTATAATGAGTTTGCCAACCATTTAAAAGAAAATAGACCCGTGTATGCGCTACAAGCCTCTGGACATGAAGATCAGCTTACTTTACATAGAAGTGTTCATGAAATGGCGGTCAGTTTCATTCAGGAAATTAAAAAAGTGCAACCTAATGGACCTTATCACTTTATTGCATATTGCTACAATACGGCAATAGGAATGGAGGTTGTGAGGTTATTGGATGAGTCTTCGGATAAGCCAAATCTTATTGTTGCGGATACCATGGCGGACTATCTTAGTTTGTTTGCGGCATCCAGGACTAAAGTACGTACAACCGCTTTTTTTGAGCGATTTAAAAAAAGACCCGTAGATGCTGTCCGTCGTTTGGTTAAGTCAAAACTGATTTACCCCTTCAAAGAAAAATATAAAACGCTGAAGAGTAGCGGAAGCCAAAAACTGATTAGAATTCTTCATAACAATCATATTAAATTATATCAAGAATATGAGTGGAAATCTGTAGCGAGCAATATTCGTTTGTTATTGACGGAAAAACCCGGTAGTGATTTTAATACTCAGGTCATTGGCTCGTGGAAGAAAATGACAACTAAAGAAGTTGTAATTGTCCCGGTTGAAGGGCATCATGATAAGCTTTTTGAAGATTCAAAAATGGTGCGCAAAACCGCTATTGCCGTAGATGCTTGTATGGTTGAGTTTGAAACTAGTCAGAAAAAAGGTTAATCCATTCCCTATGAAATTAACCGAAAACGACGCACATGTCTGGAATTTTAAAGTGAGTGATTTTGATGAAATGGGCACTTATTTAAAATTGCTATCTCTTGATGAAAAAGAAAGGGTTACTCGGTTTAAATTTGAAAAAGATAGGAAAACCTACATTTTAGCGAGAGGGTTGTTAAGAGTCTTATCTGGACGCTATTTGAACGTTTCTCCGGAAAAAATCCACTTTAAATACAGCGAATATGGAAAACCGGACTATAACCTAGAAACGTCAATTAAGTTTAATGTATCTCATTCGGGAGAACTTATTGTTTTAGTCTTTGTGAAAAATAGTACCATTGGTATAGATGTTGAAAAAATCAAAACTGATTTTGACGTATTGAAACTAGCAGAAAATTTTTTCTCGTTTAAGGAAATAGAGATGTTAAATGATGTGCCCAAAAATGATTTACACAGGGCCTTCTATTGTTGTTGGACCAGAAAAGAATCTTTTATCAAGGCAAAGGGTATTGGTCTTTCTTTTCCTTTAGCTTCGTTTACAGTCTCTTTGGAGGATGAAAATGCGGAATTGTTACGTACGGATTGGAATCCTCAAGAAAAAAACCAATGGAAGCTGTTTTCTTTCGGACTGCAGAATGACTATGTGGGTGCTATTACGGTCGCTACTGGAATCCGGTCCGTATTGTACTTCAATCTCGAGGCTTTTCTAACAAAAATGAGCTAGAAATCCATCCCGCCATTTGTCGATGGAGCATATCTACACCGTTTGTCGTTAAGTGTTGTTGGTTAGACGATTATCATACTTTAAGTCTGTAAAGCGCGTAAAAATATTCTATTTTTATTCTACCCCCCAACAAACAATTTAAAGTTACCAACACTGCTTTTCCTGTACGAGCGAAAGCAGCTCAATTATTTTTGCCAGACCAAACCATGAGAAATACTAGCATCTTTTGCCGTAAAGTTCCAAGTGTAAAAAAAACCGTTCTATACCTTTTTCTATGTCGTCAGTTTAGAAATGTTGTATGGCTCTTATTCTTGCTGTTGGGAACAAATGAGTTAAAAGCTCAGCTGCCGACCGATTTTCAAAAGGTGGAGCTGTTGACAGGTCTTTCAAACGCTACAACAATGCAGTTCGCGCCGGACGGCCGCATTTTTATCTTAGATCGTTTCGGTGAAGTCAAAATCTATCATACGGATACCCAACTTTCTGTATCGTCGGGTGTATTACCTGTATTTCATGAGTTTGAAGATGGATTGTTAGGTATCGCTTTCGACCCCAATTTTCTTGACAACGACTATATTTATTTACACTATTCCGTATTTTCATCCTCTACAAACCGAGTATCCCGCTTTACCATGAATGGTGATATTCTTGATGTGGATTCGGAGGTAACGTTGCTAGAATGGCCGGTACAGCGTGTATTTAGCTTTCATGCAGGTGGCGATATGGCTTTCGATTCGCAAGGCAATTTATATATAGCTACCGGAGACAATACGGATCATGGTAATTATGGGGCATTAAGCGAAACCAATCCTACAAAAAGTGCTGAAAAAAGCTCTTCAAATACAAATGATTACCGTGGAAAAATACTTAGAATAACTCCTCAAACAAACGGTACATATACCGTACCCAGCGGAAACCTTTTTCCAAATGGTGTAGGTGGCAAACCGGAAATTTATGTTATGGGAGCCAGAAATCCATATCGGATTTTTGTCGATAAGACCAATACGGACTGGCTTTTTTGGGGAGAAGTCGGTCCTGATGCAAATTCGTCAAGTTCTTTGGGTCCAGAAGGTATGGATGAAATGAATCTGGTCAAATCAGCAGGCAATTATGGCTGGCCTTATTTTTCGGGTAAAAACGAAGCCTATCAAATCTCCTATGCTAGTACACCTTATTATAACAATCAGAACGCTCCGCAGAATATTTCTACATGGAATACTGGTTCTGTTGCCCTGCCTCCTGCCCAGCCATCATGGCTTGAGTTTTTTCACAAAAGTTATTTTGCAGGACCAAGATACTACTATGATGGTACGTTGAGCGATCCACAAAGGCTTCCAGTCGAGTTGGATGAAGTTTTTTTCTATTACGATTTTAATACCAGTAAGATATGGGCAGTACAAATGGACGCTAATGGGACTATTTTAAGCAATGATCAATTAGCGCCCTCTGTGTTTCCCAAGTCTTCAAATGGTTTTATAGATATGGAAATTGGCCCGGACGGTCATATGTACATTTTGGCTTATGGCACAGGCTGTTGCCCTGACAACAGCGGTACCGGAAAGCTTCTTCGCATAGACTATACAGGCGAAGTCTCCAATTCTCCACCGAAGGTAGTTCTCAATGCCAATGTCACGAGCGGTTCTCTACCATTGAGCGTGGAATTTTCCAGTGCTGGCACCGTGGACCCCAATGGAGATTCCCCGTTAGCATATGCCTGGGATTTTCAGTCCGACGGAACAGTAGATTCAACTCAAGAAAACCCTACATTCACTTTCACTTCTCCAGGGACTTTCAATGTGCAGCTTAAAGTCGACGATGGAAATGGAGGTATAGGGGTTAAAAATAGTACGATTCACGCGGGTAACAATGCGGCAACATTCACTTTTAATTCACCACCTGACGGCGGATTTATGGCTTGGGACGATGACATCGATTTCGACCTAACCGTAAGTGATATAGAAGATGGTAGTACATCAAGTGGAATCGCTTGTAGTGATGTGTCTCTAGTTCCCTCCTTAGGACACCTCAATCATTTTCATGATGGCGTAACAATCAATGGATGCCCCAAAATATTGACTCTAGATCCCGGCTCCCACGATACTAACGGGGAAATGGATATTTTTTATGTGCTGAATGCAAACTATACGGATGAAGGAGGACTAACTTCTTTTGATCAATTGAAACTCTACCCGAAGCGTATGGAAGCGGAGTTCTTTTCAGAAGCAAGTGATGTACTTAAAATCTCAAATACAGATGCTTCTGGTGGAGGCAGTGAAGCCATTCGTGCTGATCATGGAGGCTATATTGTTTTTGAGGATAGAAATCTTTTAAATATCGATGCAATACGATATAGAATATCGGCCGCCGCTATCGGAGGTACTATAGAGTTTAGGACAGGTGGCGTTACCGGGCCACTTTTGGCAACCACTAACATACCAGTAACGGGAAGCACCAATAACTGGGTCGACGTTGAATCTACCTTTACCGATCCAGGAGGGAAAAACAATATCTATTTTGTTTTCAAGAACAATCCTGGGCAGCAGAATATTTTTGATATCAACTATATAGAGTTTATAGGCTCCGGGGTTTCTATTGACAATTCCCCACCTGAGGTAGTAGCCGTAAGTCAAGTTAATGCAACTGAATTAGGTGTTGAATTTTCCGAATATATCACCAAAGATTCCGCAGAAAACTTGGCCAATTATTCCATAGACAACGGCATTACAGTTACGGCAGCTGTACTGCAGGCTGATAATAGAACGGTAATGCTCACTCATTCACAACTGGGAGCGGGTACGACATATAGTCTTTCAATAGGCAATGTTGAGAATAATGTTGGTTTGGCCGTTATAACGAATAGTTACCCCATATCCATTTTTGATCCTGTTCGCATCAATGTAGGCGGGCCATCATTAACTTTTGATGGAAATACTTTTCTAGGGGATCAAAACGCGAATGGTGGGAAGCTTTTTAGTAATGACATAGCGATTGCCAATACCTCCAACGACGAGCTCTATCAGACTGAACGTTTCCAAACGTTTTCTTATGATATTCCGTTACCTATTCCCGGCACGTATGATATTCGTTTGCATTTTGCTGAGCTCTATTTTGGTGTAGGTAGCGTCTCTGGCGGACCGGGATCGAGGGTTTTTAACGTTACGATAGAAGGCAATCCGGTATTGACCGATTTTGATATTTTGGAAGAGACCACGCCGGCAACTGCAATAATAAAGGATTTTGACAATGTTTCAATTACAGACGGGGTTGCTAATATTCAGTTTCTTTCAGTAATTGAAAACCCTAAAGTTTCTGCCATTGAGATATTACCGGCAGATGCATTTACGATTGCACCAACCATAGTTATCAATTCACCTACCAATGGTGCATCGGTAAACCAACCGTTCGATATAGCTTTTACCGTACAAAATTGGGAAATTTCTGAAGGAAGTACCCACATGCATTATTATATAGACGATGTGATGGTGGGCCCGCATTACAGTTACGGGCCACTTACCATTAATGACCTAAGCCTTGGTAACCATACCATAAAATTGGAGCTTTATGAAGCCGGTCATGTACCTACGGGTATATTCGATGAAGTTACGGTCAACGTCAGTGATCAAAATGTGTGCGGCAATACACCCTTTCCAGACCAATGGCAGGTACATGAATTGGAAAGTAACGAATTGCCTTATCGCTCGGTCTATATCCTTCCACAGGAAGATTTGGACGGTGACGGCCTAAAGGATATTGTAACGGGAGCTTGGTGGTATAAAAATCCGGGTTCTGCATCAGGTAATTGGGAGCGGAAAACAATTGGCAATTCATTTAATAATATGGCTCATATCCACGATTTTGACAATGACGGTGATATGGATATGTTGGGTACAACCGGTGCTTACACAGGTTCAGATTTGGTTTGGGCGCAAAATGATGGTACGGGCAATTTTACTATACATAACAACATTCCCGCAGGAAACACAAATTATAGTGAGCCCTTTTTGGCGGGTATTTCCGGTGGCATTTTTCAAAATGGAGGCCCATATCAGATGGCAATCAACTGGAACGGTGCGGAGTCTACGGGATCCCCTGTACAAATGTTGAGTGTTCCCGTTGACCCGGTCAATACGACATGGCCACTTGTTGATATCAGTCCCGATTCCCTTGGGGAGGATATACAAAAGGGCGATATTGATGGTGATGGCGACCTCGATCTGTTTCAGTCGAGCAATTGGTTACGTAATGAGGGCAATGGTAACTGGACAACGATTGCTACTGGAATTTCATATGTAACCACACCCGATAGGGCCCAATTGGCCGATTTTGATGGTGATGGTGATTTGGATGCCGTTGTAGGTCAACTAAGTTTGGGAACAAGCTCATCGGAGAAGACTGAGTTCGCCTGGTTTGAAGCACCTGCAGATCCAACACAACCATGGACGAAGCGTATTTTGGCTACGGATATCAACGGAAGTTTGAGTGTCGTAGTTTCCGATATTGACTTTGACGGGGATGAGGATATTGTGGTAGGAGAGTGGAAAGGAAACAACCGATTACTGACTTTCGAGAATGATCTTTGTAATTCCGGTACTTGGATTACCCATACCATCAATGCCGGAGGCACCGGTTTTGACCATCACGATGGGGCACAGGTAGTAGACATTGACAATGATGGTGATTTGGATATTGTTTCGATAGGATGGGATAATATCGTGCCGAGGATTTTTGAGAACAAAAGTACGGTGAGTAATAGTGTGCCAATTGTCAATGCAGGTGATGACCGGGAAATTAACTTGCCTACTTCTGAATTAACCTTGAACGGTTCGGGCAATGACCCTGATGGCGGTCCGATTACTTTTCTATGGACCCAACAAAATGGACCTAACACGGCCACATTGACCAATTTCGACACCGCCGATCTAACGGCATCCAATTTGGTGGCGGGGAACTATACCTTCCGATTAACGGTAACGGACGATGAGAACGATAACTCTTTTGATGAAGTAACCGTAACCGTAGTTCCCGAGTCAACTGAAGGAGGGTTCACACTGCGTATCAATACCGGCGGTTCTCAGTCCACCTTTAATGGCGAAGAATTCATAGACGATCAATATTTTAATACAGGAAGTACACTTGACAGGCCTCAAACAGGATTATCGCAGCCTTACCGTAGCATACGTTATAGCCGTTCGCAAACTATGAATTACGACCTGCCGGTTCCCAATGGAGCATACACTGTGAGATTACATTTTGCCGAAACCTGGTTTGGGGCTACGGGAGGTGGTGAAGGAGCAGTAGGAAATAGAGTGTTCGACGTACGCATGGAAAATGAGTTGGTAGAAGATAACCTGGATGTATTTGCCGAAGTGGGAGCAGAGAAACCTTTGGTAAAGACGCATACCGCATATGTAAACGACGGCATGCTTAATATTGACTTTTCTTCACTAGCTGCAGATGGAGGCAGTCGGCATCCGATAATCAACGCTATTGAAGTGATTGGTAGCGGAAGTCCCTCGGCACCACCTGTGGCGGAGGCTGGAAACAATCAGACAATTACACTTCCTTCTACTACAAGCGTCACTTTCAATGGTTCGGGACATGATCCTGATGGCGGTCCGGTTACATTTTTATGGACGCAGGTCAGTGGCCCCAATCTAGCAACATTAAGCGATGAAAATACAGCGAACCTTACCGCAACAGGGCTTTTAGCAGGAAATTACGTATTTCGATTGACGGTCACTGACCAAGATAACGAAACGACATACGATGAGGTTACCCTTACGGCACAATCAAGCGGTGGTGGGCAGTCACCCATTGTCAGTGCAGGAGAGAACCAAAATATCAACTTGCCTACCGCTAACATCACCCTAAACGGTTCAGGCAGCGACCCCGACGGTGGTACGGTTACTTTTCAATGGACGCAGGTCAGTGGCCCCAATTCAGCTTCATTAAGCGATGAAAACACAGCGAACCTTTCCGTAGCAGGACTTTTAGCGGGTAACTACGTATTTCGATTAACGGTCACCGACGAAAATAATGATACAGTATCTGATGAGGTAGCCCTTACTGTAGAGTCAAGCTCACCTATTGTTGATGCAGGAGGGAATCGGAATATCAACTTACCTACCTCTAACATCACCCTGAACGGTTCGGGCAGCGACCCAGATGGTGGTACGGTTACTTATCAATGGACGCAACAAAATGGTCCCAACAGCGCTACATTAACCAATTCTAACTCAGTCAATCTTATAGTTGCAAATTTAGTGGTGGGAGACTACACATTTCGACTAACTGTAATCGACGACGAGAACGATACGGTTTTTGATGAAGTGAATGTTACTGTGCAGCCAGAGCCAACCGAGAGTGATTTCTTTCTTCGTATCAATGCGGGTGGTCTAGAAACTACCTATAATGGTAATGAGTTTATCGCAGACCAGCATTTCGATACGGGTTCAATTCTTAATAGACCACAAACAGGTTTGCCTGAACCATATCGGAGTTTTAGGTTTAGCAGGTCCCAGCTTATGGGCTATGATATTCCATTGCCTGACGGGGCATATACAGTAAGGTTACATTTTGCCGAACTGTGGTTTGGTGCGACCGGAGGAGGGTCTGGCGGAACGGGCAGCCGTGTTTTTGATGTACGTTTGGAGAATGAATTGGTAGAGGATAATTTGGATGTTTTTGCATCGGTGGGAGCGGATGCCCTATTGGTACGCACGCACTCGGTTTCCATTACGGATGGCGTCCTTAATATCGACTTTTCGGCATTGGAATCCGATGGGGGTTCTAGACATCCTATTATCAATGCCATTGAGATTGTAGGGGAAGAAGGGGGCCAGCCTTCGTTAGAGCCTATTGCTAATGCTGGGCAAGATCAGAGCATAGTTCTGCCTACGGATGAAGTGGTGTTGAACGGTTCTGGTAGTGATCCGGACGGTGGTGCGGTTTCATACCAATGGGCACAGGTTAGTGGGCCAAATGCTGCTACCTTATCTTCGGTTATGAATTCGGAACTTAATGCGAGTAATCTAATAGAAGGCTCTTATGTTTTTCGGCTAACGATAACCGATGATGAAAATCAAGCTAATTCAGATGAGGTTGGAGTAACGGTTGGTCCAGAGGTAGTTAGTCTGAGCAACCATATTTGGCTTGAAGCAGAATGCGCAGATGTGGGAGCTAATTGGTTGATTAGAACGGATGATTCTGTTTCCGGCGGGAAATATTTGGAAGCACCTTCTGGCAATCACTTTTATAATGCACCTACCGATGAAGATTCAAGTATACGTTTTGACCTTTCCGTTGAGGAAGGAACTTATAATCTATTTGCTCTTGTGGATACACCTACAGGAGATAATGATAGTTTTTGGGTTCGAGCGAATAACGGACCTTGGTTAAAATGGAATTATATTTTAGGAGGCAACGGTTTTAATTGGAGACAGTTGCACGATAAGGAACGCAGATCTGTTTTTGTGACCTTGGATTTGAATGAAGGAAACAATACCATAGTTTTTGCCCATAGGGAACAAGGTGCTAAACTTGATAAAATATACGTTACTAAAAACGGGGAACTACCAACTGGTTTTGGAGGGACGGATTTTAATTGCTCGCTTAGCGGTAAAAATTCAACTACACAAACAGAAGTTGTTGATTTATATAGAAATATGGAAGCTGGAATTGCTTCGGATTTGTTAGTGGAGCAGAGCCTAAGTGTAGTTAGTTTATATCCCAACCCAGCACATACTGAAGTTTATATTTCGCTTCAAAAAGAACAAAAAGAAGCAGAATATATTGCTATTTATACCATGGATGGAACATTGGTTAAAATGGAAAAAGCCGATGCTATCCAAGTTGAACAGAAACTTTACAAACTAGATGTAAGTATTTTAAAACCGGAAATGTATGTTGTTCGCGTAGTGACTAGTGATGGAGAATCAACAATTCATAAAATCCTTATTTCAAATTAAGAACTATTGAATAACATTCAATAGTTTGTGTCTTTTTATGGGTTAAAAAAAGGTGATGGTTTAGATTTAATCCATAACGAATTTCACCCCTGCCGTAATGATAGATGAGCTAAATGTGGTGTCCCTGTCGTACTGATAAAACTTCAGGTCAATACTTTTAAGTCCAAATTTAGAAATATTCAGTTTTGTAAAGATATCGGTATACGAGATCCCCAAGCCATATTGATTTGCTGAATATTCGGATAGGTCATAGTCAGATGTGTAATATTCCTCGGTAGAAACGTGGGTTTCGTAAGGAGCAAAGTAATCGGCTTCGGTTTGGTTATAGAAGCGATAAGAAGGATATAAGGTAAATTTATCTCCTAGTTTAACGGATACCTCAAGGTTTGCCGTATGCGAGTTGATGCCCCAATCATCAAAATAATAGCGGTAATAGGTTCTTAATGCTATAATTTCGTTAAGGTACCAGTTCAGACGTCCGCCTAAAGCGAACTTCAACCTTCCGTCAGGCAAACGTTCTATGTCATCGGCCAATTGAAAATTTTCTATAAAGGAATCGTCTACATCGGAAAAATAGACACGTTGAAATGGGGTAGAAAGTAAGCCTTGTTGACTTATAATATCAAATGATATTAACCCTTGTACATTTTTGTGTAGAATCTGCGAGAGACCTAACCCTAATGAATAAGAATTTCTGTTGGTTTGGTCCAGTTCGGAGAAGTTTGGATTGTAATTGGTGTTTCCGGTAATTTCCTCAGGTCTAAAAAATCCTATTCCATTTTCTCCAAAAGGACGGAGTTCAAAAGGGTAGATAGTGGTCCACTTGTCCAAATACACATTGGCGTTGATACTGGCCTCCGTATTCTTTTCATTGAAGAGTTTAGTGTAGCTGCCTCCAAAACCCAGAGAAAAATAATCGTACTCTGAGGAAACGGAGAATTTGGCCGACCAAATATCATTTCTGTCATCGGAGCTATGGCTATAGTTGCCTGTTAAATTCACCCAAGTATCAGATTGAGAAGCTCCTGAACTGGCAACAAATGGGTCGGCATCACTTCTTTTGTCAAAAGGGTCTACATTGCTAGACGAGGCGGAGGTGTAAGCAGAAACCCCGGCGTCTATGGTAAGTACATCATCATCGTTTAGCGGAATGGAAACAATAATTGTTCCGGTAGCATCCGTTAGTTCTTCGGTTCCTCTTCCGCCACTTACCGCGGCATTATCCCCGTCTTGAGAGTAATAGCTCGATAAGAAATCTACCTCCGTAGTTTCAAGAACACGTTTTTTATAGGTCTGTTCCGTGTCTTGGGCACAAACTTGTTGTAGAGCCAGTATCAGGAGAAAAAGAAATATGTTTTTTAGTAGAGTCATAATCATCTCATAGCTTAGTTGCAGCCGCAGCCGCCACCTGTTTTTCCTCCGTTGGCACCAACAGCTGCTTCTCTATATGAATGAGCAACAGTAACATTTCGGTCACATTTTTTATCCGATAGAAGCATATCAGGGTCATTCAGGTTTACCTTTTCGTACTCTTTTACTACAACACAGCTGTGAAGGGAAAGTGTCAAACCTAGGATTAGTAGAAACGTTCTCATCTTAGTTTTCTATTTCAACGTTTTTCGATGTGAAAATATTTCCTTTATCATCGATAATGATACATTCTATTTTGGGCATTTGATTTATTCTATTGAGCCCTACTTCTTTACCCATTACAAAGACCGAAGTAGCCAAGGCATCTGCCAGCTCTGCTTTAGGAGCAAAAACGGTAACGCTAATAATCCCTGAGGAAGGATATCCGGTTCTAGGGTCAATTATATGTGAATAGCGTTTACCTTTAAAATTCACGAACTTTTCATAGTCACCGGAAGTGACTACCGCTCCCTGTGCAATGGGGAGCAATGCAAAGGTTTTGTTTTTGTTCATGGGGTTGGTTATGGCAACTTTCCACGGTTCACCGTTGGGTTGTTTCCCCCATGTATTCATGTCCCCAGAAGCATTGATAATCCCTGCGGGAACTCTTTTTTCGATTAAAAGTTTCTTGGCCATATCTGCGGCGTATCCTTTACCGATGCCACCAAATCCTATTTTCATGTCTTTTTTTTTCAGAAAAACGCTACTGTCCTGTGGGTTAAGTAGGATGTTCTGAAAACCGACTTTAGCCACTGAAGAAGCTATAGAGCTTCTATTTGGCATTTGGGTCATACTACCGTCAAACACCCATATGTTATCCATAGAGGCATAGCTAATGTCAAAGGCTCCATCAGTGAGTTTTGATAGATTAATTGCCCGTTCAATCAGTTGATACAGTTCTGGGGAAACCGATACGGGTTGTATTCCGGCATTTTTATTAATTTTTGAAGTTTCAGAGTCAGGGTTCCATGAAGAGATTAGGTTCTCTATCCTAGAAATTTCGTCAACTGCTAAACTTATATTTTTGTTTCCATCTACAGAATCTTTGGCAACTACGGTAATATCAAACCGGCTGCCCATTAACTTTAAAGTTTTGGTATACGCTTGTTGGGCGTTTATTGATGCCGAAAGACAAAACAGTAATATAAATAGGGACTTCTTCACATTCGGTAATACATTAGAAATAAGGAGTGTTGTGTTTTAAAACAAAGATACAGCAGAAATGGTTTGGAATATGAGAATTGCCGATAAGGTATAGTACGCTCAAGTATCGGTTAAATAGAGGTATGTTTTTATTAAAAACCTCAAACAAAGGTATTTTTATTGCACAAATTTGCACAATTAAAATATGTGATATTGATGAATTAATCTGTATTATTGTATGGTTTAAGTGTTAATTCGTTTAAAATTGTGGAATTACATAAAATAAGTGCAAAATTTGCGCAATTCAAAATCATCGATTTACAATGATTATACAGACGATTGAGTCACTCAAAATTTTAGATTCATAAAACTTTGTATCGTTTTTATAAATGTACTAGTAATCGTTAAAACAATCAAGCTTTGCCGTAAGGAAGCTCTAATTATCTCAGTATCAATAAACAGAAAAAAGAACACCAATGAAACAACAAAAATGGAAGTCCATTGTAAAGAGTCACTTCTTACTTGCCTTGTCTTTAAGTTTTTTTCAGACACAAGCAAATCAGCCCAAAAGTAATACGGAAACAAAAGGTAAAGTTGTGGTTGAGGCCGAAGATTTTTATGATCAGAGCCATACGGACAAGCGCAAGTGGTATGTTATAGATGCAGCTTACGGCGCAAAGATGAAAAGCCTTGAGCATAATTTACATTTTAAGGCTGCCAATGGCGAAAAATACATTGAAATTTTACCGGATACACGCACCAATCATGATGAAAAGCTGATTGTTGGAGAAAATTTTTCAAATGAGCCGGGCAAAATGGGTGTTTTGCATTACAAAGTGAATTTTTCCGAGACGGGAAGATATTATGTATGGGTACGTGCTTTTAGCAGCGGAACGGAAGATAACGGGGTTCACGTTGGTGTTGACGGTACTTGGCCGGAATCTGGTCAGCGTATGCAGTGGTGCGAAGGAAAGGACGCCTGGACGTGGGGCAACAGTCAGCGTACAGAAGAAAGACATTGTGGGGTTCCTGGTTTTATTTATATAGATATTGACAAGACTGGTGAACATGATATTCAGTTCAGTATGCGGGAGGATGGTTTTGAAATGGATCAGTTTATCCTAACCAAGGATAGCTCTTTTCATCCAGCGAAGAAAAGTGAGGTTGTGGCTGATCAAGATGTATTGGCCATGGTGAAAGAAGTAAGGCCAAGTGCTAAAATATACCCTGCTCAGACCTTTAAGAGTACTAAAAATACTTTTTATAATGATAAAAAATGGTTAGCAATTAACCCGGAGAAATTTAATGAGGCTGAAGCTTCTCTTGATTTTGAGGGTCCAGAAGGTAACTATGACGTACTTCTTTTTACGGTTGGTGAAAATGACGGTCGTTCTATATACACTTTGAAAAAAAACGATGAGAGTTTTCAGGATTTTAGAACTCCGCTAAGCAGTAATATGTTTGAGGAAGGGTTGGAATATGTAAAAGTATATTCCAATATTGAATTGAAGAATAATGATGCCATTGGCTTAAAGGCGGTTCCAAAGAGTAAAGATGGTAAAGAATTTAGCCGTGCCCGTTGGAGTGGGTTGGTATTGGTAAAGGCGGGTACTGGTAAAAAGCTGTTGGAGGAAATACAGCAGAAAATGGCAGACCAGACCAATTTAAAGATTACGGGAGAACTTAAAAAGTGGCACAAGGTAACTCTAACTTTTGATGGGCCAAGTACTTCTGAGGATGCAGATTACAATCCTTTTATGAACTATCGTTTTAATGTAACCTTTACGCACAAGCAGAGTGAAAAGTCTTTTGTTGTACCGGGTTATTATGCGGCAGATGGTGATGCCGGACAATCTTCTTCCATCAAAGGAAACAAATGGCGTGTGCATTTTGCTCCCGATGAAATAGGAGAGTGGACTTATACTGTTGATTTTAGAAAAGGCAACTATTCTGCGGTAAGTACAAAATCCAATACGGGTGTCAGTGCTGGCTTTATGGACGGAGCAAGTGGAACGTTCAATATAGAAAAAACCGATAAATCTGGTGCGGATTTTAGAGGAAAAGGAAGGTTGCAATATGTTGGCGAACGTTATTTGAAGTTTGCCGAGACAGGTGAATACTTCTTAAAGCAAGGTCCTGATGCTCCCGAAAATTTCTTGTCCTATGTAGATTTGGACGGTACGTTTAAGGATGATGGTCATAAGGATAAGATGGTGAAAACATGGTCTGCACATTTACAGGATTATAAGCAGAATGACCCAACCTGGAAGAATGGCAAGGGAAAAGCTATTATTGGGGCATTGAATTATTTGGCTTCAAAAGGTTTGAATTCGGTTTCGTTTTTGACCAACAATATAGCAGGTGATGACCAGAACGTTTTTCCATATGTTGATTATGATACGTATGACCGAATAGATGTTTCCAAAATGGACCAGTGGGAAATTATTTTTGAGCATGCACAAAAGCTAGGTCTTTTTCTTCATTTTAAACTTTTAGAAGTAGAAAACCAAGGACTTTTGGATAATGGGGGGGTTGGTGCAAATACAAAATTGTACTACCGTGAGATAATGGCGCGTTTTGGACATCATTTAGCACTTAACTGGAATCTTTGCGAGGAAAATGGCGAATGGGTAAAGAACCCGACCACGCCACCGCAGGAAGAGGAGCAGCGTTTGGCAATGACAACTTATTTTAAAAAGAACGACCCCTACCATCATCATTTGGTAATTCATAACGGAAAAGATTTTGTAGACCTTTTAGGACCTGAAAGCGGACTTACGGGACCATCCGTTCAGACCAATAAAACCGATTTTAGTCGTGTTCACGGGCAAGTGTTACATTGGTTGGATGAGTCTAAAAAGGCAGGTTTCCAATGGGCCGTTGCGGTAGATGAGCCTGGTGATGCGCAACATTCGCTAATTACGGATGCAGAAAACCCTGATCATGATAATGCTCGAAGAAATGGCCTTTGGGGTACTTTTATGGCCGGCGGATGGGGTAATGAATGGTATTTTGGTTATGCACACCCACATTCAGACCTTACTTGTGAAGATTACCGCTCTAGAGACCTCTTTTGGGATCAGGCAGTAAATGCGGTTAAGTTCTTTAAGGATAATGATATTCCTTTTTGGGAGACCGAAAACAGAAATGATTTAGTTGGAAATTCAGATAACAAGAATACAGTGTATTGCTTGGCCAAAGAGAATGAGGTCTATGCGGTATATCTAAATTCTGTTCCTACAGCTGCTTTAGATTTATCCAATGCCTCTGGTGATTTTGAAGTGCTTTGGTTCAATCCGAAAAAAGGAGGTGAACTTAGAAAATCCAAAGTAAAGAAAGTATCGGGTGGTTCAGTGGTAGAACTAGGAAAGTCGCCTGATAAGAAACAGCAAGATTGGGCTATTTTAGTACGAAGAGCAAAATAAGAATTACATGAAGATCAATGGATATTTTGCGGTAGTAGGCATAGTGGTATTAGCTCTGTCGTGCAAGGCCAAACAAAGTAGTATACCGTCCGAATCAACAAACGATGAGGACGGTTATGTTTCGCTCTATAATGGGCATGATATGAGCAATTGGAATATCATGTGCCGAGACAAGGAGCCAGGTTTGGCGAAGAAAGTTTTTGCTGCCGGGGAAAATGGAGAAATGCATGTCTATAAAGATTTTCCAAACGGCGACCGTACCGAAGTAGGGAAAAATGGAACCCACTGTATGTTCTTTACGAAAGAAAAGTATAGCAGTTATAGCTTTAAATTCGAGTATAAGTGGGGTGATAAAATTTTTAATAATTACGACCAGTTTCAATATGATGCAGGAATGTATTTTCATGTTTTTGATGTAAATATTTGGCCAAAGGGATTGGAGTATCAAGTTCGTTATGACGATTCTAAAAATGAAAACCATACCGGTTGTGTTTGGAACTCAGGTGCCAAGTTTGATTGGTATGCTGATAATTCAGAAGAAAACCCAAAACTAAGGACTTACCTTTCTAAAGAAGAGGGTGGTGTGGCACAGGAGCATCGTGGAGGTGAACATAAAGCTCATAAGGGAGCGGAATTTCACGCTCTTGATGGACAATGGAACCAGTGCGAAGTTATCGTTATGGGCAATGCTTATGCGGTTTATAAACTAAACGGAAAGGTTGTAAATGTTCTGACCAATCTCAGTCATTCAGAGGGTGAAATAGGCTTACAAGCGGAAACTGCAGAGATTTTTTATCGAAATATAGAAATAAAAGTTTTTGATGAGGTTTTACCTATAGAGGAAGCCCTTCGCTAGGCATTGATATCAAATTAAAGTAAGGTTCAAAGATGTTTTCCAGTATGAGTAATGCTGAATCATCTTTGAACTTTTTTTGTTGAAACTAAGACGTATTGGCCGTAAACCCTTAAAACTTTATTAGGGATTGAGGAATCTGTTTAGCGTAGCTTATAAAACTAAAGCAGGTCTCTAATTATAGCTTTCTGATCACTTTACAAGGGTTTCCAAATGCCAAAACATCATCTGGAAGGTCTTTGGTAACGACACTACCGGCGCCTATGGTTACATTGTTTCCAATGGTTACGCCAGGAAAGATGACAGAGTTTCCGCCAATCCAAACATTATCACCAATAGAAACTGGTTTTGTATGGGTCAGGTAGCGAGATTGCCCTTCTTCGGTAATTATCCTCTCGGAAGCTTTTAGAGGGTGTGTAGCGGTATAAATTTGAACGTAGGGAGCTATAAGTCCGTTTTTACCGATTGTAATTGTATTGTTGTCAAGAAAAATGCAATTGGTGTTTACAAAAGTGCCATCACCTATAATGATGTTTTCGCCATAATCACAGAAAAAGGGAGCTTCGATCCATACACCATCTCCTTTTTTGTCAAAAAGGTCGGTGAGAATGGCATCACGTTCACTACTTAACTCAGAATTTAGAGCATTGTATTGCAGTAATAACTTTCGTGCTTTATGGTACATGGCCAATAGTTCTGGATTTCGGGAATTATAAGGGTCTCCATGGAGCATTTTTTCTTTTTCGGTCATATCTGCAATTGGCAATAGATTTTATAATGGAGGAAACTGGTCCTAATATTTTGTTTTATCGTTTTTAGAGGCCCAGTCGTTGAACACTTCTACGGCCTCATTTTGTAGCATTTGCTTAAAGTGAATCTGCCGGTCTTCCATACCAACCTCTAATTCATCGTAAATAAACTGGTCGTCAAAATCTATAGCTTTGGCATCAGCTTTATCGCAGCCATAATACACAGCTTTAGGTCTAGCCCAATAAATGGCACCAAAACACATGGGGCAGGGCTCACAAGAAGTATAAATAATACAATCGGTTAACTGAAAGGTGTTCAGCTTTTTACAGGCGTCTCTAATGACAACCATTTCGGCATGTGCTGTTGGGTCATTGGTTGAGGTTACTTTATTGTGGCCTTCAGCAATGATTTCGCCGTCTTTAACGACTACAGCACCAAAAGGTCCACCTGCATTTGAGTTCATTCCCTTGGCAGCCATTTCAATAGCACGACGCATAAAAAATTCATGTTTGTTTGTCATAGTAAAAATGTCGGATTAGTGATTGTGAAGTACAGGTTTAAGCGAGTGGCTTATGAAGGGGAATTGCTCCTTAGAAACCAAACGCATGTACCCTGTATATTAGTGGATGCAAAATTACATATTTTCACGTGGTTTTCGCTCTTTTTATCAATCGTCATCAGTTAGATGGATTAAAATACCATGTTAAATAGAATTAGATAGGTACGAACCAGATTTCAACCTGCTTTCTCTTATTTACACAGTAATCCATAATTCTTATCCATATAGGATTGTTTTCAAGATTGCGGAGTGCTAATAAGCTTCTTTAATCTGTTTATCTTTGCAGCAGGGTTTGATTTTCTTCAAGCCCATTTTTGTATTATGTAAAGTAGAGATTAGAAATGAGAAATGGATATTACATAATTTTTTTGTTAGTGCTACTTCCCTTTATTGGAACCGCACAAACGCTGCTGCCACCTATTTATAATTATAAGGTGTTTGAGTATAATGCGGGAGCCCAGAATTGGGGCCTCAGTATAGATGAAAACGGACATGTTTATGCGGCCAATGATAAGGGTTTGCTTTCTTATAATGGAGAGGAATGGATTTTAAACAAACTACCCAATAATACGGTAGTACGTTCCGTAGCGACCAATAAAGATAGGGTGTATACGGGTTCGTACGAAGAGTTTGGGTATTGGGAGAAATCGGATATGGGGCAATTGAATTATACTTCGCTGACTTCGCTGATAAAAAACCATACGTTTACCAGTGAGGAATTTTGGCAGATATTACCATTTAAAGAGTCTGTCTATTTTCGGTCATTTTCTACTTTGTACAAATATGAAGGTGAAAAAATAATGGTAATAGACCCGGAATTTGTAGTAACGGCCCTAGCAGTCTATAACAATGAGGTGTATGTAGCAGCAAAGAATGAAGGACTCTATGTTTTGAGGGAAAATCAGCTTAAATCCATCGCTAATAAGGAGGTTTTGAAAAACCAGACCATTACGGATATGGTTCCTTTTGATAATGGGCTCTTGATCGGGACTCAGTTAAACGGATGTTTGTTATTCAAAGATGATGCGTTTTTGCCTTTTAATACGGATATGAACAACCGTTTGAAAGAACATCAGCTCAATAAAATATTACCATTGGATACTGGAGAAATTGTTTTTGGCACAATAAAGAACGGCATCTATATTTATGATAATCTTACAGGAACTTCTCGTAATCTTAATAGAAATACGGGCTTGCAAAACAATACAGTGCTCTCTTTGGCAAAGTTCAATGATCAATTTTGGGCAGGGTTGGAAAGTGGAATAGATCGGATTCAGGTAAACTCACCAATTACTTTTTATACGGATCATACCGGGTCATTGGGTACCGTTCATGATGTGGCGATAAAAGATAGGACCACATATCTGGGCAGTAACACGGGAATCTATTATTTTAAGGATGATGAGCTGGAGTTTTTTGAAGGTTCTCAGGGCCATGTTTGGGATGTTGAGACCATTGCAAACGATGTGTTGGTTGGTCATAATACGGGAACATTTAGGCTAGAGGGTGACAGATTGCAAAAAGTATCCAATAGGGCAGGTGGTTATCAATTTGTAAAGGTTCCGGAAAGGAGTAATGTTTTTCTGCAAGGTACATATACCGGTGTGAGCAAATATGAAAAAGAGGCTTCGGGTAAATGGGATACAAACTCTATTTTGGGAATAGATTTTCCTGTGAAACAACTGTGTTTTGAAGATAATAGAACCATATGGGCCGCCCATCATTATAAGGGTTTGTTTCGCTTTAAATTAAATGAAAATCTATCTGCGGTTGAGGATAAAGTTGCCTTTGGTACCAACGTACTTCCTAACATCTATAATGTAAAGTTATATAGAATTAAAAACCAAATTGTCATTCAGAGTGAGGGCAAATGGTACAAGTATGATCCATTGGTGGGGGAAATTGTCCTTTTAGAGGAATTTGAGCCCTTTACGGATATGTCCCTTATTTATGAGGATGGTGAACATTTTTGGTTTTTGAAGGATACGGAAACAAAAGAGCTCTTATATACGGATTTACGTGAAAATACCATAGCTATTAGTGAGGCCCAATTGAACCAAAGGCTCATGCCCGATATGGAAAGGGCGGTTAGGCGTAACGATTCTACCTATCTTATAACCTTGAGCGATGGTTTTGCGCAAATGAATCTTACCCAGTTAAAAAGACACTTACAGGGTGCTGCTATACCAGTTCCGGAACTTTCGGTCTTTAGTGATGATGCACAGCGCCATGCGATTACAGAAAGCGATTTTGAAATCCCATTTATAGATGCCCAAGATTTAAGTTTTCAGTTTTCTGCACCGCGTATGGTTCAACCTAGGTATTATTACACACTGCAGGGACCCTTGGAACAACAGGAGTATGCTACGGTAGGAACCCTAAATTTTCAAAACTTACCACATGGTAGTTATGAGCTTCGTGTGCATACGGTGAGTATGGACCATAAGAAAAGCGACCCTAAAATAATTACATTTAATATAGCTCCCCCTTGGTATTTGTCAAAATTAAGTATGTTGGGGTATTTGCTATTGGTTATTGCGGTCATATTAGGGGTACGTTGGTATAACAGACAAAAACTAAAAAGAAAGCATGAGCTTTTAAAAATAAACTTGGAGCGTGAGCAAGAAGAACGTTTGGCGCAATTAGAAAAGGAAAAATTAGAAAGGGAAATTAAACGGAAGCAAACCGAATTGGCAAGAACAACTATGAGTGTTGCGAAAAAAAACGAACTTATTCTAGAACTCAAAGACCTTATGGTTTTGAACAAAGATGCTTTTTCCAATAAGCAACGTTATCGTTCATTGACCAAAAAGTTAGATGGGTCCATCAATGAGAATGAGGATTGGAAAAATTTTGAGGTTAACTTTAAAGAACTGCATGATGATTTCTTTGATAACCTATTGCAGCAGTTTCCGAAACTTACACCAAAAGATTTGAAATTATGTGCCTACTTAAAGATGAATCTATCAAGTAAGGAAATCGCTCCACTTATGGCAATTTCTATTAGAGGGGTAGAGATACATCGTTACCGTTTACGTAAAAAATTGGGAATTGATAGTTCTCAAAATCTGTCGAACTTCCTAATTAAGTTTAAATAGCTCTTTTAACGGTGCTATTTTCTTACATCCTTAATTTCCATCCGTTTAAACCACTACATCAAGACTACATCACAGTGTTAAAGTTTTAAGTTTTCTTAACACTGGCACTACTGCAAATACCGTGTATTATGGGGTTCGCAGCCCTATTTACGTTGATGTACTTTTTATGTAGCCTTTCACAAAAGAGACGCTGGTTACATTATATAACTTGTGCTTGAATTTAACAGATTGATAAATTTATAACTCAACTTTTAGATAATTATGAAAATAAGAAACATTTTTTTATCGATGTGCTTCTTTCTCTTTCAGTTAGCATTGTTTGCTCAGGACGGTATTACCGTTTCAGGTAATATTAGTGATGCTAATGGAGAACCGTTACCGGGAGCAAGTATCGTAGTTAAGGGTACCACATCAGGAACACAAACCGATTTTGACGGAAACTACACCTTAAACGGAGTGGATGAAGATGGAATAGTAGTAGTAAGCTATATCGGTTTTACTTCACAAGAAATTTCAGTGAAAGGGCAGACCAATATTAATGTATCATTATCTGAGGATGCTCAAGCCTTAGATGAAGTAGTGGTTATTGGTTATGGTCAAATGAAATCTAAAGATCTTACTTCTGCAATTACGACGGTCAAGGCCGAAGAGATCGCTGCAACACCAACAAGTTCACCTATGCAAGCACTACAAGGTAAGGTTGCCGGTTTGCAGGTTGTAAGTAATGGTGGTCCTGGACAAGGCCCAACGATCCGTGTGCGTGGTATTGGTTCGTATGATGACAACAATGACGATGGGATTGATGCTAGTGGTCCACTTTACGTGGTGGATGGAATGTTCTTTGATGACATAGATTTCTTGAATACGGCAGATATAACTTCTATATCTGTTTTAAAGGATGCCTCTGCCGCAGCAATTTACGGAGTACGTGCTGCAAACGGAGTAGTGCTAATTGAAACTAAATCTGGTGCTTACAATCAGAAAGCGGAAATTACTTATGATGGGTATTCCGGTTTTCAGGTCGCACAGAATGTGTTGAAATTGGCTAATGCTGAGCAATTTGTGACCTTGGCAAGAGAATCAGGGTCTGCACCCGATAATGAATTTATTGATAACGCTATGCAGCGTTACGGGCGTAGCCGAATTAACCCGAATGTACCTAACGTAAACACGGATTGGTATGACGAAATTTTGAGACCCGCTTTGATTCAAAACCATAGTATAGGCATTACCGGTGGTAGCGATAATGCTACCTATGCAATTGGCGCCAATTATTTTGGACAAGAGGGTATTCTTAAAATGAAGAATGAATACGAGCGCTTCAACCTCCGAAGTAAAATTGATTTTAAGGTAAACGATAATTTAACGGTTGGTGGAAATATGGTAATTAGTAACGCTACCCGTTATGATGCAGAGAACTCTGCTTTCAGGTTGGCATATTATGCAGTTCCTATTCTTCCGGTGTATGATGAAACACTTGCTGGTAACGAGAGTGTATATCCAACCAATTATGCGAATGCCCAAGATTTAGGATATCGTGGCGGTCAGAATCCGTTCCCTACAATGGATAATAGTGAACTTCGTTCTAAAATAAGAAACGTTTTGGCCAATTTTTATGCGCAGGTACATATCATTCCTGAGAAGTTGACCTTCAAAACGGCTTACAATCACAACTTTGAAACCATAGAACGTAGAGAGGTTAGACTGCCCTATTTTATAGGTAACGGCTTTCAGCGTGAAAATGCAGAATTGGTAAAGAGAAACGATACTTATTCAAACCAAATTTGGGACAACACCTTAACCTATACAGAATCTTTTGGCAAACATAACCTTACGGTGCTTGGAGGTTCATCTTTTAGAGACGAATCTTTTGAGCGCCTTGAGGCAAAAGGTCTGAACTTTCCGTTATCCGGGGAAGAGGCCTATTATTTGGATCAGGCACAGACTATTGTACAAGATGATGTAAAGGATGATGGTCGTCGTGAATATGGTCTATCGTTCTTCGGTAGGGTTTCTTATAATTATGATAATAGGTATCTGCTTTACGGAACGTACCGTGCAGATGGAACGAACAAGTATCAAGAAAAATGGGGCTATTTCCCAACCATAGGTGCAGGATGGGTTCTCTCTGAAGAGAATTTTATGGAAAATAACGGAGTGTTTGACTTTCTTAAATTCCGTGGTAGTTGGGGTAAATTGGGTAACGATAAGGTACCTGGTAGCGAAGGCGCAATAACGTCTACCGTTGTAACTACTTCTTTTGGAGATACCATGGTGAGCGGGGTTAATACCAGCAGCAATTTTACGGCACTAAAATGGGAGGTTACTGAAGAAGTGAACGTTGGTCTTTCGGCACGATCATTAAACAATAGACTTTCTTTGGAAGCGGATTATTATATACGTGATACAAAGGATGCTGTAATTCCAATTGAAGTTCCTTTGATTCCGGATGCAACCCGGCAAAATGTGGGTGAAATTAGAAATCAAGGTCTTGAATTGGCTTTAAACTGGAACGATCAAGTTTCTGATGATTTTAGTTATTCGCTCGGTGCTAATTTTTCTACCCTAAAGAATGAAGTATTGGACACTGACCGTCAATTGAATATAGATACCGGCTCTGCGGAATTTAGACAACGTACGCGTGTGGGTGACCCGGTATTTTCTTTCTTCGGTCTAGAAGTAGATGGTGTTTATCAAAATGAGGCACAAATAGCAGCGGATCCAGCAGCACAAGTGGAAATAGCTAATGGAAGAGCAATTGTACCCGGAGACTTAAAATTTAGGGACCAGGATGGTGTAGACGGCATAACAGCAGATGACCGTGTTATGTTAGGTAATTACTTGCCAACCTATTCTTTTGGGTTTAATATGAGCTTCAACTATAAAGCTTGGGATTTTTCTGCAGCGGCCTTGGGCCAAGGAGGAAATAAAATTTTAAACCGTAAACGTGGTGAGGTCATTTTTACCAATGATACCAACTGGGACCGTGATTTTGCACTGAACCGTTGGCATGGGGAGGGTACTTCTAACAGTTACCCATCTTCTGCAGGAATTAGAAAGGGATGGAACCAACAATTAAGCGATTTCTTTATTGAAGACGGTGATTTCTTTAGAATTCAAAATATCACTTTAGGATATACGATTAACAAAGATGGAAAGATAAAAGGTCTTCCTAAAACTCGGGTGTATGTTACTGCGGAGAAGCCATTGTCCGTTTTTGATTACAATGGTTTTAATCCTGAAGTACCTAATGGTGTTGATAACGATACCTATCCTATTCCGGCTATTTACACAATAGGCGTAAACATTAAAATATAAAAAAGACGACTATGAAACTATTTAATAAAATTTCAAAACCTTCCCTTGTGTTGCTTTTGGTTCTGGCCGTTTGGGGATGTACCGATAAGTTAGATGAACCGGAACTGAACAACAATTTCGCAGGAGGTACTGATTTTACGGATGCATCCGGAATGTTACTTTCCACTGTTGGTGCTTACGAAGCTTTTTATTCTAGAGGATGGGAGCAACCGCTCATTATGTCCGTTCGAGGAGATGATGTTAATTCAGGTGGTTTGGGTGATCAGCCAGAATTTACTGAAATGGATAGATTCAATTACAGTAAAGACCATTGGATGGTAAATTCCCTTTGGGAAAACACCTATGCAGATGTTATTTCCGCGCATACCGCTATGGAGCAGATTGCACGTTACCAAGAATTTGGTAGCGATGCTGAAATTGCGTTGGGAAACCAGTATATCGCAGAAATACAGGTGTTAAGAGGTATGATGTTATTTCAAATTTCTCAGGTATACGGAGATATTTTTATTCCAGAGTCTTCGGATACGGAATTGTTGTTAGAAGTGGAAACCCTGCCAACGAAAGCGGAAGTAATGCAGCACGTTTCCGATCAGATGGATTTGGCTATTCCGTTATTACCGGATGCTAGACCTAATGAGAGAACCGATCTAGAAGGCGGCGTTACTAAATATACGGCACTTGCAATTAAAGCATTGGCAAACCAAGAATTGGAAAATTACCAAGCGGTTGCAGATGCCACCGGCCAGATTATCGCTTCGGGGAAATTCAGCTTGTATCCAGATTTTTATGAGCTTTTTAAAACTCCCGGTAAGTTAAGTGATGAAAGTTTATTGGATTTACAATATTCCGATTTTAACCAAGGCGAAGGAGATCGTTTTGCACACCTATATGCTCCTTATGGTCCACAAAACTGGTCTCCCGCTGTAGAAGGTTCCAATAGTGGTTGGGGTTTTTATGAGCCCAGTTTCAAATTCATCAAGTTTATGCTAGACCGTGGTGAAACCGTACGTTTGGAAACGAGTGTACTTTTCACGGAAAAAGGTATAGCGGAGTTACAGACAGATCCAGCGTATTCCGATTTGCCAAGTTACATGACCAAAATTACCCGAGACAACGATACCATCAATGATTTTCCACGGGGTTACTTTTCAAGCGGAAAACATTACCTGCCGTCCAATCAGTTGATTGAAGGACGTACCGAGTATGGTAGTAATAAAAACCACAACGTTATTCGTTATGCCGAAATTTTGCTAATGTATGCAGAGGCTCTAACACAAGGCGCATCAGGCTCGGCAATAACAGCCGATCAGGCTGTGAACTTAGTTCGCGAGAGAGCGGGAATGCCTGCTTTATCCGGGGTAACTCTAGATCAGGTTGTGGAGGAGAAATTTGCCGAATTGGCCATGGAATGGGGCAAACGCTATTATGATATGATTCGTTTGCAGAGGTTTGATGAGCTTACGTACGATGGTCGTACGTTCACTGAGGCTAAGACCTTCTTGCCTTATCCGCAACCACAGATAGACCAATTTCCGGTGCTTCAGAATTAATCCAATTCAACTAACAAAACAGAAAGATGAAAAATGTAAAATACATAGTATCATGTTTGATGGCAGCTACGCTTTTTTATAGCTGTGATCAAGGTATCGATTCTTTAACCGAAGTTGATCCCGGGGCAGATGCAACGGCACCGGCAATAACAATTACTTCACCTTCAGAGGGCCTAGCGGTTAAGGTAAATGAGGAGCTAGCAACGATTACCGTTAAGTTTCAGGCCGAAGATGATATAGAGCTAGGTTCGGTAGAAGTATTGCTGAACGGAACTAGAATAGGCAATTATAACAGTTTTAAAGATTACCGTAAGTTGATTGTTGATGATTTGGTGTATGATCAATTGGAAGATGGGGCGCATCAACTTACGGTTATTGCCAAAGATTTGGATGGGAAATCTACCAGTGAGGTGGTCAATTTTACCAAAGAGCCAGCGTATATTTCCAAATACCCTGGCGAGCTCTTATATATGCCTTTTGAAGGGGGGTATGTAGACTTGTTGAGTTTTGAAGAGGCAGAACAAGTAGGTACGCCTTCCATTAGCGAAGAAAGCTTAGCGGGAGATGGTTCTTATGCTGGTGCGGAAGACTCCTATTTGACACTAGATCCGGAACGATTCAAGAATGCAGAGTTAAGTGCTATTTTTTGGATAAAATTAAATGCAGTACCAGACCGTGCCGGTATTTTGGCAATGAGTCCCCCTCTTAGCGAAACAGGTGGAAATGTATTGACCAGTGGTTTCAGGTTTTTTAGGGAAAATGCAAACGGGAAACAACGTCTAATTCTTAACGTAGGGTCTGGTGATTCTAATACTAGTTTAGCAGGATGGGAAGTTGCTGAAGTTGACCCTTCTACTGATGAGTGGGTGAATGTAGCGTTGACTATTTCCCCAACGGAAGCTACGGTATATATTGATGGACAGATGGTTCGTCAAGATCAGATAACGGGTATTGATTGGACGGATGTAAACATTCTTTCCATTATGTCTGGTGAACCTAATTTTTCAGCTTGGAATCATAAATCCGATTTAAGTTTGCTTGATGAATTGCGAATTTTTGATCGCGCTATTACGCAAGAAGAAGTGAAACAAATCATTCAAGATGATTCGGGTATCGTGGTATCGGATTACCCTCCTAATTTCTCGGGAGAGATGTTTTATATGCCTTTTGAGAATTCGTATGAGAATCTGTTTACTGGTTTGGAGGCAGATGTAGTGGGTACACCTGGTTTTTCCGATGATGTTATTGCGGGTGAAGCTGCTTATGTAGGTGCGGAAGATTCTTATTTGACCGTTCCTTCTAACGGATTGACTACAGATGAGTTCAGTGCCACACTTTGGTACAAGGTCGATACGGAATCTGGTAATGGAGGAGTATTGACAATGAGTCCTGAAGACACCGAAAAAGATGGATATCCTGAAGTTCAGAATCTAAGGATTAGTGGTTTTAGGTTAATGCACGAGGGTGATGCTACACGAGAAATTTTCAAACTAAATGTAGGTAATGGTGAAGCTGATACGTGGTTAGACGGAGGAGATGCAGCGGCCATTAACCCAACTACGGACGGATGGGTGCATTTGGCCTTCTCTATTTCAGCTAGCAAAGCGGTACTTTATATCAACGGGGAAGAGGTTTCTCAAAATGCCGTAAGTGGTGGTATTGATTGGTCGGATTGCGATATTCTATCCATAGGTTCGGGAGCTCCAAGATTTACGGAGTGGGGCCATTTGGCCGATGAGAGCTTAATGGATGAGCTACGCTTGTTCAATAAGGCGCTATCTCAAGAAGAAATTCAAGAAATTATGAACGTTAATTTATAGCAGTTTAAAATCAAATTATACAATCGTATGAGAGTATTGACTATAGCCCTTTTTACGGGTTCCCTTTTGATCGGGTGTGGTGGCAATCCATCAAAAAAAGAAAAAATTGGAACCCAACAAGAGCCTGAGATAGGTAAGGAATTGACCGATGAGCAGTTGTTGGATTCCGTTCAGAAACAGACGTTTGACTATTTCTGGGAAGGTGCAGAACCAGAATCTGGTTTGGCTCGTGAGCGTATTCATTTGGATAACGTTTATCCAGCTCATGACAAGGATATTATTACCACAGGTGGTTCAGGCTTTGGCCTCATGGCCATTTTGGTAGGGGTAGAGCGCGGTTTTATTAGCCGTGAACAAGCTTTGGAGCGTTACGAGAAATCGGTCTCATTTTTAGAAAAAGCGGATAGATTTCATGGGGTTTGGCCCCACTGGCTTATGCCCGACGGAAAGATGACGCCTTTCAGTAAGATGGATAATGGAGGGGATTTGGTAGAAACTGCTTTCTTGGTACAGGGCCTGTTGACCGTAAAAGAATATTTTGAGTCGGGTAATGAGCGTGAGAAAGAACTGGCGAACAGAATTCAAAAACTTTGGGAAGAGGTTGAGTGGGACTGGTACACCAAAGGTGAAAATGTACTCTATTGGCATTGGTCGCCTGAATACAAATGGGAGATGAACTTCCCTGTAGGTGGATATAATGAGGCTCTTATTATGTATGTTTTGGCTGCAGCTTCGCCAACACATCCTATAAAAAAGGAAGTTTACGAACAAGGTTGGGCTAAAAATGGCGAAATTAAAAATGATACTACTTTTTATGGTTTAAGAACCATAATAAATCATTATGAGCATGACAGGTCTCCTGTTGGCCCAATGTTTTGGGCACATTATTCGTATTTGGGCCTCAACCCGAAAGACTTAAAAGACCAATACGCAGATTATTGGAAGTTAAACGAGAACCATGCAATGATTCAGTATCGTCATGCCGTAGAGAATCCGCATGAATATAAAGGGTACGGAAAGAATCTTTGGGGATTTACTTCTAGCTACTCAATGAAAGGGTATGCAGGTCATAGACCTGACCGTGACCTTGGTGTTATATCACCAACGGCCGCACTTGCCTCTATGCCATATACGCCTGAGCAGAGTAAAGATTTTTTACGGTACATGTATACGGAACAGGACTCTTTAATTGGTAAATATGGTCCCTATGATGCCTTTAGCTTAGAGCACAAATGGTACGTGCCAAGGTATTTGGCAATTGACCAAGGGCCTATTCCTGTAATGATAGAGAATTATAGAAGCGGACTTTTCTGGCAACTTTTTATGACCAATTCAGATGTGCAAAAAGGTTTAAGAAAATTAGGATTCACTTCTCCAAGTTTGCCAAATGAATAAAGTTGTTGGTCTCTTTTTATTGGTCTCGTTGTGCTTTTCATGTTCTTCTGATGATGGGAAAAATGGCGCAATCGGGGTTTCCGAGCTGCCCGAAGTTCCTGAGGAAAATGTACCTGAAGAAGAAGAGGAAGAGGAGGAAGAACTTCCGGAGCTCTCGGATGAGGAACTGTTAGACCTGACGCAAAAAGAGACCTTCAAATATTTTTATGATTTCGCGCAAGCAGAATCAGGTGCTGCTCGTGAAAGATATCATCCTCAAGACCTGACCAATGACCCTAATACGGTTACTGTTGGCGGAACAGGTTTTGGGTTAATGGGGATTCTTGTGGGAATTGAAAGGGGATTCATTTCAAGAAGCGAAGGTGTGGAAAGACTCGCTAAAATTATGTCGTTTTTAGAGGAAGCAGACCGCTTTCATGGCGCTTGGCCTCATTGGTTAGATGGACAGACAGGTAAGGTGCTTCCATTTAGTGAAAAAGATAATGGTGCAGATTTAGTCGAAACTTCATTTTTAACACAGGGGTTAATTTGTGTAAAGGAATACTTAAAAAACGGTTCTCCCGAAGAAAAGGAGTTGGCAGCGCAAGCCGATAGTTTATGGAAAGGAGTGGAGTGGAATTGGTTCACCCAAGATCAAAATACTTTGTATTGGCATTGGAGTCCCGATTTTGGTTTCGATATCAACTTAGAATTAAAGGGGTACAACGAAGTTTTGATGACGTACGTTATGGCAGCGGCTTCTCCCAATTTTCCTATTAATAAAGAAATTTATGAAAATGGCTGGGCATCAAATGGCGCTATTGCCAATGGCGCTTTAGCATATGATATTCCTCTGGTTGTAGACCATGCAGGTAATTCTCCCAAAGGCGGGCCATTGTTTTGGGCACACTACTCTTATTTAGGGCTAGATCCTCGAAACTTGGCCGACGCTTTTGTGAATTATGGTGAAGCGGCCGTAAATCATGCCAAAATCAATTTGGCGTATTGCATAGATAACCCAAAAAATTTTACGGATTATGGCGAAGATTGTTGGGGTCTTACTGCTAGTTACAGTAGAAATGCCGATGGCGGTATAGGGTACAATGCGCATAGCCCGTCTAATGACACAGGTGTAGTTTCGCCTACCGCGGCACTAAGTTCTATGCCGTATACTCCGGAAGCTTCGATGAAAGCGTTACGGTATTTTTATAAGAATAAAGATAAACTTTTAGGCCCTGCAGGTTTTTATGATGCTTTTAGTCCGCAAAACGATTTTTGGGTGGCAGATGCATATTTGGCCATAGACCAAGGTCCTATTTTAGTTATGATAGAAAACCATAGGTCAGAATTACTATGGCGACTTTTTATGCAAAATGAAGATGTAAATAAAGGTCTGGATGCCTTAGGGTTTACCTATTAGAACCCAGTGAATTAGTTAGGATAAGATTGAAAGGTGCCACTTTACAAGGAATGGTGCACAGGGATGTTTTGGTCTTTATTGAACGTGAATGAAAATGATAAAATGTTGAAAATGAATACTCTAAAAATAAAATTACTCTCCTTTATCCTTTTGTTTGGTTTAGGATTATTTTCCGTGAAAGCACAGGAAAAGATAGATCAAGTAGAAGCGCTACTTTCAAAAATGACCTTGGAAGAAAAAATAGGGCAGCTCAATTTATTAACCCCTGGTGGAGGTATTGCCACAGGTTCGGTGGTGAGTAAAAATGTAGAAGCAAAGATAAAAGCAGGTCAGGTTGGGGGCTTGTTTGGAGTCGCAGGACCAGAGAAGGTGCGTCAGGCCCAAAAAATAGCTATTGAAAACTCTCGACTTAAAATACCGTTGTTAATTGGTTCGGATATTATCCACGGCTATAAAACTACCTTCCCCATTCCTTTGGGAACCGCAGCTAGTTGGGATTTGGAGCTGATAAAGAAAATGGCAGAGACGGCAGCCAAGGAAGCCACTGCGGACGGAATCAACTGGAATTTTTCTCCCATGGTAGATATCGCTCGTGATCCCAGATGGGGGCGTATTGCCGAAGGAGCAGGGGAAGACCCGTTTTTAGGAAGTGCCATTGCAACCGCAATGATAAAGGGCTACCAAGGTACGGATCTAAAGAAACCTAACACCATGATGGCTACGGTGAAGCATTTGGTGCTTTATGGCGCTGCCGAAGGTGGGCGTGATTACAATTCCGTAGACATGGGAAAAGTGAAAATGTACAACCAATATCTGCCAGTTTATAAAGCTGCCGTGGACGCAGGAGTAGGTAGCGCCATGACCTCTTTTAATGATATTGACGGCGTACCGGCTTCCGGGAATAAATGGATGATTACGGATTTGTTGCGGAAACAATGGGGCTTTGAGGGAATGGTAGTTTCCGACTATACTTCGGTCAATGAGATGGTAGCGCATGGTTTGGGTGATTTACAAACGGTGTCGGCACTTGCCTTAAATGCAGGCCTTGATATGGACATGGTGGGCGAAGGCTTTTTAACAACACTCAAAAAGTCTGTAGAAGAAGGTAAGGTAAGCGAGGAATCTATCACTCAGGCTTGCCGAAGAATCTTGACGGCCAAATACAACTTAGGCCTTTTTGACGACCCTTACCTTTATGCCGATGAAAGTAGACCTGAAAAAGATATTCTAAGCCAAGAGAACCGCAAGCTTGCCCGAGAAGCAGCAAGGCAATCGTTCGTATTATTAAAAAAGCATGAGAATGTACTTCCGTTACAGAAAAGTGCCAAGATAGCTCTAGTTGGACCTCTTGCGAACAATAAAAACAATATGTTGGGTACTTGGGCGCCGACAGGAGACCCGCAGCTTTCCGTTCCTGTTTTTGAAGGGTTTAAAAATGTAGCACCAAAAGCAAAAATAAATTATGCAAAAGGAGCTAACATTACCAACGACCCAGATTTGGCAAAGCGTGCCAATGTATTTGGAACGCGTGTTGAAATAGACGAACGTTCACCGGAAACGCTTTTGAACGAAGCGTTAAAGCTTGCCGCAAATTCAGATGTTATTGTTGCTGTGGTAGGAGAAGCAAGTGAATTTAGTGGAGAAGCCGCAAGCAGAACCAATTTATCCCTTCCTGAAAGTCAAAAAAGAATGTTGACCGAACTATCAAAAATAGGTAAGCCAATGGTCATAGTCCTTATGAGCGGAAGACCTCTGACCATTGAGGACGAGTTTGCCTTGCCAGCGAGTATACTCCAGGTGTGGCATGCCGGTATTGAAGCAGGTAACGCTATCGCGGATGTTGTATTTGGAGATTATAATCCTTCGGGCAAATTAACGGCAACATGGCCGCGCAACGTAGGTCAGGTTCCCGTGTATCACAGTATGAAGAATACGGGTAGACCGATTGAAGCTGATAATTTTCAAAAATTCAAGTCCAATTATCTAGATGTAGTCAATACCCCACTTTTTCCTTTTGGCTATGGATTGAGCTATACTGAATTCGGCTATAAAAACCTGAAGGTCCAGCACTCGGAAATCGCACAGAACGAAGCGGTAGAAATTTCGGTAGAGGTTACCAATACAGGTGATTTTGATGGTGCGGAAATCGTACAGCTCTACCTTAGAGATGTGGTAAGGAGTATTACACCACCCATGCGAGAGTTGAAAGGATTTACCAAGGTTTTCTTGAAAAAAGGCGAAACCAAGACTGTAAAATTGACACTACAACCTAATGACCTTAAATTTTATAACGGAGCACTTGAGTTTGTTGCTGAGCCAGGTGATTTTGAAATATTCGTGGGTACCAATTCGCAAGCGGAATTGAAGGCATCCTTTAAATTGAACTAGCATGAAAAAGCGTTTATACTTTTTTCAGGTATTGATTGTATTGGTTTTTGGGTTTCAATCTACGCAAGCACAAGAGGTGTATTTAGATAGTATTCATGCCAAAATCGGCAAAGAAACTTTTACTTATTCCGATACCTTAAAACTGGACTTCTATTCTTCTGAAAAAGGGGTTGTACCCAATCGTCCTTTACTGATTTTAGTTCATGGTGGAGGTTTTTCCGGAGGGAAGAGAGACAATTTCTTGGAAAGCGGATTTTCAGAAGCTATGGCAAAAAGAGGCTACGCCGTTGCTTCAATCAGTTACAGCTTACGAAAAGGAAAATCCTTTGGGTGCGATTGCCCATCCACCGAAAAAATAGAAACGTTCAAATCCGTTTCTGCCGATGTTTTGAAAGCCACTAGGTTTTTAATAGGCAAATCCGCTAAGTTGAATTTCGATAAAAATAAAATTATTCTAGTGGGCAGCAGTGCCGGGGCCGAAGCTGTTCTCAATACGGCATTTTTACAGTATCACCCGGACTTTAAAAAATTGCCTTATGGAGATATAAAATTTGCCGGTGTAGTTTCATTTGCCGGGGCCGTTCTAAATGCGGATTACATAGTGAAAAATAATGCTGTCCCTACTTTACTATTCCATGGTAAAAAGGATAAACTGGTACCTTTTGGAACTGCGCCACACCACCACTGCATAGCATCCGCAGCTGGTTATCTTATGTTAGACGGTTCAAGGACCATTGCTGAAAGGTTGAAGGTGCTCAATACATCATGCACCTTGGTTTATGACCCGAACGGTAGTCATGATTGGGCAAATCTGCCCTATGCTCAGGTAGACCTAATTTCTGAATTTATTCTACAAAATGTTCTCAACGGAAAGCTTATCCAAAGTCACGTGAGAATGTCCCCCAAAAATTAATTATCATGTTTCGTTTCTCAAAATTACTAGTACTGGTTTCGTTGGTATTTCTCAATTGTAAAGAGGAGACCATTGAACCTAAAAAATCAGATAAAAAGACCAACATCCTTTTTATCATGGCCGATGACCATGCTATTCAAGCCATAAGCGCCTACGGGCATCCGCTAACACAACAGGCCCCGACTCCCAATATAGACCGTTTGGCAAAGAACGGGGCGCTTTTTACGCACAGTTACGTTACAAACTCTATCTGTGGGCCAAGTAGGGCTGTAATATTGACCGGAAAACACAGTCATATAAACGGTTTCAGACAGAACGGAGATCAGTTTAACGGTAATCAGGTGACGCTACCCAAAATATTAAAATCAGCGGGGTATCAAACAGCAATTGTGGGAAAATGGCATTTGCACGGGGAGCCTCAAGGATTTGATTATTCCAAAATAATTGTAGATCAGGGCAACTATTACAATCCGGATTTTATTGAAAAAGACGATACGACAAGAATACAGGGCTATGCGACAGATATTATTACCAATGACGCCCTTAACTGGTTGCAAAACAAAAGAAACGATAGCCTTCCGTTTTTTATGATGGTGCATCACAAAGCCCCGCATCGTAACTGGATGCCGGCATTGCGTTATATGAACAAATATGACTCCGTTCAGTTTCCATTGCCTGATACGTATTTCCCGTCCTTAGAAAATCAACAAGCGGCAGAAGCTCAACTACAGACCATATATGACGATATGTACGAGGGTCATGACCTTAAAATGAGCAAGGAATACGGAAGTACGGAATTGGCACACAATCCTTGGACAACCGATTTTGAGCGAATGTCCCCTGAACAGAGAAACGCATGGGACAAAGCATATTTACCAAAAAATAATGCCTTTCATCAGGCGAATTTAAAAGGTAAGGATTTGGCCAAATGGAAGTTCCAGCGCTATATGCAAGATTATATGGCCACCATAGCCGCTGTAGATGAAGGTGTAGGTAAGATTTTGGATTACTTAGAGGAATCCGGATTGGATAAAAATACGTTAGTAGTCTATACTTCAGACCAAGGTTTTTATATGGGTGAGAAAGGATGGTTCGATAAGCGTTTTATGTACGAAGAGTCTTTTGGGACCCCTTTATTAATGCAATTGCCAGGCACTATTTCAGCAGAAACCAAGGTAGACGCTATGGTTCAAAATTTGGATTTTGCACAGACGTTTCTCGATTTTGCTGGTGTAGAAGGAGAAAGTAGAGCCATGCAAGGACAATCGTTTAAAGGACTTTTAGATGGTTCTATGAATCCTGAAGATTTTAGAGATGTACTTTATTACCATTACTATGATTATCCTGCCTTTCACATGGTGAAAAAACATTATGGCATTCGTACAGCACGGTATAAGTTAATGCACTTTTATGATGATATTGATATTTGGGAATTTTATGACCTGTACAAAGACCCAAAAGAACTGAATAACATAATTGATGATAGAACCTATTCATCTGTAATTGAACAAATGCACCATAAGCTAGATAGTGTTCAAAAGGTTTATAAGGTAACGGAAAAGGAATTTGTGCAAGCACCTGAGAAAAAAGTAAATGATGCGTACAAACAGTTTAAACGACTGAGAGGCAAGCCATAGTTTTAATTGTTTGTTGGTTTAGGCTGAATTAGGATATCTTTCATTTTAGCGGTTGCTAAAGGAAAGAAAGTGTATTTTTATTCGACAAATAGGCCAAAATCAACCAATTTTGAAACTATTGAAAAAAAATTACCCGTTACTTTACATTTTGTTTTTTGTGGCCAATATCGTGTTTGCACAAGAAACAGAACAATCTATTTTTGTTACGGCAAATACTTGGGATGCTTCTAATACCGAAATATTATCTAGTATAGTTGACGAGTCAAAATTGACTCAGAACCCAACTTTGCTGATTGTGGGTGATGCTGTGCCTACTAAAGCATACAAGAATTCTTTAAAGAAACAACTGGGCCTTGTTGAACCGCTAGGAAAAAATGTAATTTTTATGCCTGGCCATAAAGAATGGACATATGGACATAAAGGCGTTTCGGATATTGAAAAATATATTCAGAAAAACAGCAAAGCTAAATTCTATCCTGACGATGCAGAGCCCATTAAGCATCATGATTTAGGCGAAAATGTAGAGTTGATTACCGTAGATTCTCAGTGGTTTTTAGAAGATTGGGATGACCATGTTTATATCAACGAAAATTCTGAAATTCAGAATAGGACCTTGTTCTTTTTAGAATTTGAAAATCGCATTAAAAAAGCACAGGGTAAAATAGTCCTTGTTGTTATACATCACCCCATAAGAACACTTACAAAACAAGGTTTTCTTAATGATATTGGGGGCTTCAAGACAGGGGATTTTCAAAACAAACAATACCGCACACTAAGAAACAGACTAAAAACAATAGCTAGGGGTGCAGAAAATGTTATTTTCTTATCTGGTCAAGGTAAAAATTTACAATATATAGATAGCAGTGTGCCACAAATCATGAGTGGTGCAGCGGGAGAAACTGAAGCGGTAGAGAAAGGCAATGAAGGTGATTTTTCAATTGCTGAAAAAGGTTATGTCCGGTTAGATATTACTACCGATGGCGGAGTTTCTGCGAACTATCTGGCATTAGAAAATGGTGTTTTTAACGAAGTGTACAAAACAATTGTTTTAAAAGGAAAAACCGGCGATACGGAAAAATATACTTTTCCAGAAAGCTTCGATACATATAAAAAAGCATCAATCTATACCAGAGAGGCTACTACCAAAACAGGATTTTGTAAAGCAGTATGGGGTGAACATTACAGAGCGTTTTATGGTAAAGATGTAAACGCTCCCTTGGTTTTATTGGATACTTTAATGGGAGGTCTTGCCCCTGTGAAACGTGGTGGTGGACAACAATCAAAATCACTTCGATTGGAAGATAAACACGGTAGGCAATACGTAATGCGTGCCTTAAAAAAAAGCACAATAAAATTCTTGCAGGCCAATGCATTTCAAGAGGCCTATATTGGCGATGTTTTAGATGATACCGCTGTAGATAAATTGTTGGCTGATTTTTATACCACGTCTCACCCTTATACTCCTTTCGCCATTGCCGGGTTGTCAGATGCTGTAGGGGTAAATCATACCAACCCTATATTATATTACGTTCCTAAACAAGCAACTTTAGGGGTTTACAATGATGAGTTTGGAGATGAGTTGTATATGATCGAAGAACATGTGGGTGACACCCAGTTAGAAGCAAAAAGTTTTGGAAAACCACAAGACATATTAAGCACGGCAGATGTTTTACAAGTGATAAACAAATCGGGTAAATCGGTTGTAGATGAGTCTATGTATATCAGAGCCCGACTATTCGATATGCTTTTAGGAGATTGGGATCGCCATGAAGACCAATGGCGTTGGGCGCTGTATAAAAATGAAGATGGAACGGAATATTGCAGTCCTATTCCTAGAGATCGTGACCAAGCCTTTTCAAAATATGACGGTGCTTTAGTCAGTTTCATAACAAGAATGATTCCTGGTTTACGAAAAATGCAAACTTATGATGAAGACATAAGAAGTGTAAAGTGGTTTGCCTCATCACCCTATCATTTAGATTTAACTTTGATACATGCATCGGATTGGGACGAATGGGAAAAGCAGGCTGAACATATTCAAAAGGGACTTTCCAATGATGATATCGTCAAAGCTTTTGAGGCAATTCCGGAGGAAATACAGGGAGCAACAATAGAAGGTATAAAACGGAAACTGCAGGGTAGGCGTGATAATCTAAAGGAAATTGCGAAAGCCTATTTCCTATATCTGAATAAATTTCAGGTAATTACCGGTACCCAAAAATCAGATGATTTTACGATAACAAGATTGCCAGATGGTAAAACCACTGTGAAAATTGACCGTAAAGATTTGGGACTTCTTAATCAGACTTATTCACGAAATATTACCAAAGAAATCTGGATTTTCGGGTTAGACGGCAAAGATACGTTTCTGGTTGAGGGTGAAGGTGACCATCCTATCAAAATAAAAATTGTGGGCGGTAAAAAACATGACACCTATAATTTTAAGAATACACGGAAAGTAAAACTATATGACTATAAAAGTAAAGCCAATACGGTTGTAAACAAACGTTCTAAAAAATGGTTGGTTGATGATTATGGTTTAAACAATTACGACCATAAAAAAGTAAAACATAGTTTTAATCAGCAGCTACCTTTAATTGCTTTTAACCCTGATGATGGAGTTAAAATAGGGATAGTTAGTAACCATACTTCTTATAATTTACAGCGTAATCCGTTTACGTACAAGCATAGTATAAATGCTGCTTTTTATACCAGTACATCGGGTTTTGATCTGTCATATAAAGGTCAGTTCTCAAATGTATTTCATAATTGGAATTTTGGTCTAGAAGGTTTGTATACCAGCCCTAATTTCTCGGAAAACTTCTTTGGTTTTGGTAACGAAACTTACTATGATAAAGACGAAGAAGATTTGGATTTTAATCGGGTTAAAATCCGAAAATTCAAGGCAGCTATATCTTTAAATTGGGAAGGCGTTAACGGAGGTTCATTTTATTTTAAGCCTTTAGTTGAAAGTTTTGATGTGGAGAATACGTCTGACCGCTTTGTTTCATTATTACCGGCAAACAGCTTAATTTTTGACAGACAGACCTACGGTGGCGTGGAGGCCGCTTATAATTTTAAAAACAAGAACAGCTCAGCTTTTCCAACCATGGGCCTAGATGCCGGTTTGACGTTGGGTTATAAGACCAATATTGATAATACCGATGCAGAAAATAGCTTTGCTTATGTGGTACCACATTTAGCTATAGACCATAAAATAACCAAAAGCGGTAGTGTGGTTTTTGCTACTAAAATAGCTGGTGACGTCTTAATTGGTGATAACTTTGAATTTTATCACGCCGCAACTATTGGTGGAAACAATAGCTTAAGAGGCTTTAGAAATGAGCGTTTTACGGCTAAACAATCTTTTTATCAGAATACAGATTTAAGATTTCCCTTAGGAGGATTAAGAACAAGTCTGGTTCCTTTTAGATTTGGGCTAACGGGAAGTTTTGATTATGGTAGAGTTTGGCTAGCGGGCGATACCTCAAAAAAATGGCATAATTCCGTAGGGGCTTCGGCTTGGCTAATAGGCGCTGAAGCATTCACGGCAAATCTAGGATATTTTAATAGTGTAGACGGTGGACGTGTAGTCTTCGTACTGGGCTTTTCTTTTTAATAAAAATACTACCAATGAGAAAACAAATGCATTTAGCAGCCCAATACTTGGCCGCTGCAGGAATCAGTTTCTTACCCAAAAAAGATGACGATAGTCACACCAATTTGGGCTGGTCCAATGAAAAGCAGCAAATGGAAACACACCGGTTATCTCCAAACGGGGATGTACTTGCACTGGATTACGGGACTTTTAGTTTAATATGGAATTCTAATAGTGGTTCTGCCGCATTGCCTTTAAATAATAGGTCCCATGCGGAAGTTTTAAAATGGATTCAAGAAACTTCGGCGGCATTTTTAAGCAAATCATATACCTATGCTTTTCATTATGACTTGCCTTATACTATTGATACATCATTTACATATCACTTAGATGAATCGGAATTAAAGGAGTTGGCAAGTTTAAGAACTTTGGCGCAGTCTAGTTTGGAAAAAGTACTTAAGGAAACAGGACTGGAATCGGATGTGCGTATTTGGCCACATCATTTTGATTCTGGAGCTTATGCCAGTTTAAATGACGATATAGCGGTAGGTTTAGGATTGGCAATTCCTGATGCCATGGTAAACGAACATTATTTTTATGTCAGTGGATATGAAAAAGGTAAAGGAATTGATACTTCTAACTTTAAAAACCTTTCATTGGGTGAATGGAAGAACGAAGGTTTTGAAGGAGCCGTGTTAATCGCTGATCATAGAAACAAAAAAGAAGTGGTTAAGTTTTTTATCGAAGCTATCAATGGCTATCCTGCTTAACTGTTAGAATTCAGTACGCTTAAATAGTGTAGGGTTAATTCATTAAAGATGTATTTTGTTTTACCCTAAAGCACCTTTCTTCGCCTAAATAAAGCGGATTACCATGTTTTTCAGACCAAAATCCGTCTAAAACATCATTGTTGATGCACTGGTAAACTACAACACCTTTGTAAATATTTTGGTCATCACCAGAATATCTAAAGTTTATTACCAGAATATTGTTTTTAAAGAAACCCGTCCCTGTTTGTTGTTGTGTATTGTTGATGGTCCATTTAGCTATAATTCTTGAATTTAAATCTAAGGATAAAATCAATTTTCCTTTATAGGTGTTATTTTCGGCATCTTGATTGCTCCCCATTATACTATATTCCCCAACTAAATCTTCAACAGTCATATAATTTTATTTCAGTTGCGAAAATATTGAAAATTTTAAAGGTTCATTTCATAAGAAGATGTATTAAAAAAGAAAGACCGAAAAAACAAAGTTTCTCCGGTCGATCTGCGTAGTTGAATAGAACAGTAACAATTAAAAAATGAAAATCCCAATCGAGGCATTTGGTATTCTCGCTTAACAACTAAACTTTAATTGGGGCAAAAAGGTTCTATTCAAAACTACTTTTAGGCATTTTATCTTTGTAGAGGTCTATAACGGTCCTTACACTTTTATGTTTTTTTAGGAGTAGTTTTGCCAAATCAGCTTCAATACCAAGAGCTTCTATAATCATTTTGGTACCACGTTCCACTAATTTTTTGTTAGACAATTGCATGTCTACCATTTTGTTTCCTTTTACTTTTCCGAGCTGAATCATTACCGATGTTGAAATCATATTCAGAACCAGTTTTTGAGCCGTACCGGCCTTCATTCGGGTGCTTCCGGTTACGAACTCGGGTCCAACTACAATTTCCATGGGATACTCCGCTGTCTGGGATAAAAGTGAGTTTTCGTTACAAGAAATACCTCCGGTTATGAGACCTTCTTCCTTGGCCTTTTTCAACCCGCCAATTACATACGGGGTAGAGCCAGATGCGGCAATACCCAGAAGTACATCGTTTTTAGTGATATTGAAGGTTTTCAGGTCTTTCCAAGCTTGTTCCGTATTATCTTCCGCATTTTCTACCGCTTTTCTTAGAGCCACGTCACCACCGGCAATAAGACCTATGATGTGGTCATCTGACACCCCAAAAGTAGGAGGACATTCAGAGGCATCTAAAACTCCTAATCGTCCGCTAGTACCGGCGCCAATGTAAAAAAGTCTTCCGCCTTGCTGCATTTTATTAACTACAGCGGCCACAAAATTATGAATCTGTGGTAGCGCTTCTTCTATGGCCATCGGAACGGTTTTATCCTCAGCATTTATAGAACTGAGCAGCTCTAATAACTCCATCTTTTCAAGATTGTCATATTTAGAGGGTTGTTCAGTGATGGGTTTACTCATCTTTCTTTGTTTTTTTATGTATTAATAGTAGTCCTGTAATAGTAATAGCTGCGTTTACGGCTATGTTTATAAATCCGAAATCGAATTGAAATGTATTTTGAAAATAACTTCCCAAAAAATAAGTGGCTATAGGTGCGGAAACGCAAACCAAGGGTACCCATTTATCTTTAACGGAAACTTTGGTGAACATGCCAAAAAGGTATAAGCCCAATAGCGGCCCGTAAGTATATCCTGCAACCTTAAAAATGAGTGAAATAACATCACCTTTGCTATTGGCGAAAGCCATAATGATTACAAAAATGACACATGAAAACCCGATTAAAACTAGATTCTTCAGCTTCTTTTTGGTTTCACTTGGTTTATGTTCAATATCTAGAAAGTCGTAGGTGAACGAGGTTGTAAGGGCGGTTAAAGCAGAGTCCACGCTAGAAAATGAGGCGGCAATAATTCCCAGGATAAAAAATATACCTGCCAGAATACCTAGATGGTTCAATGCCAAGTTAGGGAATAGAGTATCCGTATCTAACAGTAATCCGTTTTTGCCTACTTGTAAGGCTATACCATTATCTTGAACATAGATGTACATTAAAATGCCAAGTCCCATAAAGAGAAATTGGGTAATGGCCAAAATGAGGCTATAGGTGAGTGTGTTTTTTTGAGCGTCCCAAACGTTTTTGCAGGTTAGGGTTTTCTGCATCATGTTTTGATCCAGACCGATCATGGCAATGGCCACTAAAATACCGGCTATAAATTGTTTGTAGAAATTGTTTCCTGAAGCGGCATCCCAATTAAAAATTTTAAAGTATTGGTGCTTTGTAACGCTTTCAACGGCTTCCGGTAAACTTAGGTTTAGAGAAGTTATGATGGTGTAAATAGTTATTACGGCGCCTAAAATGAGAAAAACCGTTTGCATGGTATCCGTCCATACAATTGTTTTAATTCCTGATTTGTTGGTATAGAGCCAAACTAGGGCTAGAATAAGAATCACGGTTAAGAAAAAAGGAACACCAAAGTGGTCGAAAACCGCGAATTGTAAAATTTTTGCAGCCAATAATAATCGCAATGCGGCACCAAAAGATTGCGAAACAAGAAAAAATAGTGATCCCGTTTTATAGGTTTTACTGCCGAAACGGTCATTGAGATAGGAATAAATGGACACTAATCTCAATTTGTAATAAAGGGGAGTTAATACAAAAGTGATAAAGAGATACCCCACAACATTCCCCAATATAAATTGATAGAAGTGGAAATTGTTGTTACCCACCATCCCCGGAAGGGAAACAAACGTAACTCCAGATAGACCGGCACCGACCATACCGAATGCAACTAAATACCAAGGCGATTTACGATCGCCCGTAAAATAGGTTTCGTCACTTGAATTCTTTGATGAGAAATAAGAAATGGCCATCAAAGTATAGAAATAGATGGCTATGATAATTAAGATTAGAGTAGGACTCAAAAATGTAGGCTTTAAGGTTTAATGAAGTGTATTGACAAAGACTTTATCAACGAAGCTTCATTTGTATTTGGAGTATAAGCGAACCAAAAATAAGGGCAGCTGTTAAACTGCCCCGTTATGTTACAAGTGTTTGGAATTATAAAGCGGGGTTTGCAGGAGTATTGGTGTTATTATCTCTTTCCGCATTAGGGTAAGGGTAATAGTTCCGGTTTCTTTCTGAATCCGCATCCCCAGGTCCCGGTCTTTCAAACCTTCTATTGTCTTCTAAGGACAATCCTGTTAAATACAATTCTACTCTTCTGTTTTTATAGATTTCATCTAAAATATCGTCTTCGACAATAGGTCCTGAATACTCAGGAAGATTAGCTCCTAGGCCATAAATATCCGTTGTTGCTGTTTTCGTCAATACTGAATTTAGTTCGGTAACTGCATTCGTAAGGTCATTGGTTCTTGCGTATGCTTCTGCTTTGATCAAAAGAATTTCGCCCGGTAAATACACAGGGATTTCATCAAGATTATCGCTCCAAAAACCAACTACTTGGTAGTTTGGAGTTTCTGCTTCTAAATCATCTGCAGTAACATAGAAAGGTATACGTGCATCATTTTCATCAGGCAACAATTCCGAAGGCAGGCCGAAGGTTAAATCTTTTGCCTGCGTTACGTTCTGTGAACCGAACCAAAATGCCAGCGGGTTAGGAATGGAAGCATCGTAAACCCAAGTAGATTTAGCCGAAAGGTCAACTGCATTAGCGGCAGTTAGTGCTGCATCATAGTTACCGGCCATTAGATTGAATCTTGCCAACATAGCATTCACTGAGTTTTCTAGGTCTACTGAGGTAAAGATATCTGCGGTGGCAGTAGCATCCAGTCCTGCATCTATATATCCTTTGGCTTCGGTTAAATCTGCTATGGCACTTTGTAGTACGGTGGCACGATCTTCAAAAGCTGCATTTTCCACAATCTCTAATGGAATGCTTTCAAAAAATTGGATTAAGGTTCCGTGAGCCATTGCTCTATAGAAAAGACCGTAAGCCTTTAAAGAACCCGAAGCAGAGGCGCTCTCACTTGCATCATCAGCGGCATCGATCACCGTAGTCGCCTCTTTTCGGGTTAACATTGCATTCGTCCACATGTTGATTAAAACTTCGTTTCCTCCGTTTACATCATCACCACCAAGCAAAATTTCGTTTTCACCTAGGTTACCAGGGTTCAACAGTCTCAATTCATCAGTATTCAATCCGGATATGTGCGTGTACGTATAAATAATACCCGCACGGTCCGAACTCCACCTTTGTTGAATCCCGTTTATCAACATTACTAAATTATCTGTGTTGTTCACTACATCTGGTTCAAGAGTAGAGTTGGGGTCTAAATATTCGGTATCACAAGATGATGCAACGATCACCAAAGCAATAGCCATTAGTTTTATTATGTTTTTCATATCAGTCTTTTTAGAAGTTTGCGCTTAGTGATAATGAGATGGTCATAGGAATTGGAACGTTACCGAAGTTTACGGATCGTAACAAGTTAGATTGTCCACCTGCGTTGGTCTCAGGATCGTAGCTGAAGAAATCATCAAAAGAAATCAAGTTTCTTCCTATTAAAGACAGCTTTACATTTTCTAATGTAGAATTGAAAAGTTCAGGAAATTCGTATCCTAACGATACTTCACGAAGCTTTACAAAAGAACCGTCTTCCATTCTGAATTCCTCAATAGGGTAAACACCGGCAATGTATCCTCTTGGAAGTTCACCACTAAGTTCTTGTTCGGCCAATTGGCCAAGACCAACCCCTTGTCTAGTTCTTTTATCGGCATCAAAAACATCAAAACCTTGTACGGCTTCCCAAAGCATGCTGAACGAAAAGTTCTTGTAAGCAAGGTCGGTACCTACGCCTAAAATATAATCAGGGTTGGGGTCTCCTATGACTTTTCTTAAAACATCGCCTGTAGGTTGACCGTTGGCATCGCGCATTGGTGTGTTTGTTGCTAAATCCCCTCTTTCCGGTTGTGGAACGCCAACAGGACTACCATCCGTAGATGCACCGGTTAAAAGCAATTCTCCGTTATCATCTTTGGCATAGTAAGTACCATAGAAAACTCCTAAGGCTTCTCCTTCTTTAACTACTGGTGGGGCACCTGTTAAACTGGCAATGGTAATATCACCACCAATGGTTTCTTGTACTTTATTCTTGTTACTACTGTAATTGAAGTTCAGATCCCAAGTAAGGTCGTCCGTTTTAATAGGAGTGATTCTAGCGTAAAGCTCAATACCGTTGTTACGCATAGTACCCACATTTTCCGTTCTTGAAGAACCGCCAACGGAAGGCGCAAGCACTCGGCCTACGATTAGGTCTTCAATATTTTGACGATAGTAGGTGAACAATAACGAAGCTCTATTATCAAAGAAACTTAAATCTGTACCTACTTCAAATTCTTTGGTACGCTCAGGTTTTAGACCTTCGTTGCCCAGTCTGTTGTTCTGCTGTAGAGTTGAAGAACCTAGGAAATCATTTGAACTATAGCTTCCGTATCTTTCATAAGGGCTAATGGCGGTTAGGTTACCTGCCTCACCATACGATGCTCTTAATCTTGCCGAGGTAAAGAAACCATCACTGTTCCAGAAAGGTTCGTTAGATAGCACATATGACCCAGAAACCTTTGGGTAAAAGTTAGAGCGTTCGTCTACATCAAAGTTTGTAGCGCCATCTATTCTTCCTGCCAAGGTCAAAAATAATTTGTTGTCCCAGGACAAGGTTTCTTGAAGAAAAAATCCGTAGATATCTAGATTGGTGTCAATGGGTTGAGTATACAAGGGAATGGTAGGCTCGTTGTTGGCATCTAGACCTCGCCCTTGCGTACCTTCAAAAGAAAGCTCACTAGATTGAAAGCTATAGCCTGCAGTGGTAACTGAGTTTAATTTATCAGAGATATCTATATTGTAATTGGCGTTGATATCATAGTTCCAGTTAAAGACTTTAGCTTCTGCATCACCCATATATCCATCATTAAAATAGGCAGGGTTAACATTCGCATACGGATAAACGGGAATACCAATATGACCTTTTTGATTGTAAGTATCCACACCAATAATCTGGTCTATCGTTAGGTTTTCGATAGGCTGAATTTTTAAATGTAGATTGGGAATAAAGTGATTGACATTTTGAGTAATATCAAATGTTTCAATTATGGTGAGAGGATTCACTCGTGTGTCTTCTACGGCCATTAAGTTACCGTTAGCGTCCCTTTGGGTAATATCAAACGTATTGTTGGTAATGTTGATAGAGTTGATAGGGCTCCAGAATACGTTTCCGTCAGGCTTCTCATCAGACTTGCTATTGGCATAATAAAGGCCAAGGTCATAAGAAATCCAATCGGCTATTTGATGTTTAAAATTCAATCGCGCTGAAAAGCGGTCAAATTGGGTGTTTTTAATAATACCCTCGTTGCTTAGGTACCCTACGGATGCCATATAGCTCATTTTTTCGTTTCCACCTTTTGCAGAAAAATACGTATCGCTACCAAACCCGGTCTGAAAAATTTCGTCCTGGTAATCGTAACGTGTTGTTTCGAATTTATTGGTAGATAGATTTCTATAAGTAGTAAGGGCATTGCCATCATTGGGGTCAAAACCGAAAATAGGCCAAAGTCTACCGGAAAGCGCACTATTAGGTACCGTTTCAAACTCTTCCCCGCGTAAGTTCAAATCCAATTTTTTACGAATTGTACTTACATTAAAAGTCGACTTTACGAAAAATTCGGGTCCATCTTCGTAATTGCCACCTTTTTTAGTGGTAATCACCACAACACCGTTAGATGCTCGTGAACCATATATGGCAGCAGCGGCGGCACCGTTCAAAATATTTACATTTTCAATATCGTTAGGGTTAATGTCCACCATTCTATTTTGACCAGGTGATGCATCTCCGCTATCAATATTTAGGTTGGTAACGTTGGTGGTCAGGTTGCTGGTAATTACCCCATCAACAACATAAAGGGGCTCAGAAGATCCTTTAATAGTACTCGGTCCTCTTAAACGAATGGAAAAACCACCGGCAGGATCACCGGAATTTTGTGTAATCTGGGCACCGGGCACTTTACCTTGTAAGGAAGACGTAATATTTACGGGAGCTGCTTTCACCAATTCTACCGATTTAACCGTAGTAATGGCATTACCCAGTTTTTTTCTGGATTGCGTTATGGAAGAACCTACAAGAATTACTTCGTCTAGGGCATTTGCATCTTCATGCAATGTTACATTCACCACTTGGTCTGATCCGGTCAAAGCAACTTCTGCAGTTTTATAACCAATGTAGCTAATGGTTAAAGTTTTGTTGGTAGCATCACTTACTTGAATGCTGAAATTTCCGTCAAAATCTGATGTTCCTCCCGTAGTGGTTCCTTTTAATACGATACTTGCACCGGGTAATGGAAATCCGTCATCGGCAAGGACTGTTCCCGAGATTGTAGTTGATTGTGCAAATGAGCTGAGCGAGAAAAATACTAGCAAGAGCACAGAGAGCACGTAATTCGTTTTTGTCATAATAGAGTCTTTAGCTTGTTGTTTGACCAAACTTAGAAGAATATTCTATTATTTGCAATTTATTATTGCAAAAAAACAGCAAAACAGAAGTGTTTATGGCATTTTAATAAAAAGAGTATGTAAAATGCAGTATTTTGTTGCAAACTATGCGATTTAATTCTTAATTTGATATTATTGTGTAAACAAAACCATTAGCAATTGAAGAAAAGTAACAGACATCAGGTCATATTAGAAGAGGTACATCTGCACAATAGAGTGCTTTTGACTGATTTGGCCGGAATTTTAGATGTATCTATGGATACCGTCAGAAGAGACGTAAAAGAGTTGGATAAATTAGGAAAGCTACGAAAGGTGCACGGCGGTGCTATATCAAACGGATTTAATATATATACTGACCGATCAGGCGAAATCTTTCAGCAAGACAGCAAAGTTAATATTGCCCGCAAAGGTATATCCTTATTAAAGGATGGCGATGTTATTCTTATTAGTGGAGGGTCTACCAATCTTGAATTGGCAAAATTGATACCGGCAAAAATGAACCTGACCTTTTTTACGCCCAGTTTACCTATGGCCATTGAATTGGTCAATAATATGTCTGCGAGACATGAAGTTTATCTCATAGGAGGGAAGTTATCCAAAGAATCGCAACTGGTTACAGGTGGTGGTTCTATTAACAGCCTAGCGGACATTACTGTGGATATTTGTTTCTTAGGAACCGGATACATAGACTATACAAGAGGTATAACAGAAGCAGATTGGGAAATTGCACAAATGAAAAGTGCCATGATCAAGGCTTCAAAACGCTTGGTAGCTCTTACCATCAGCAAAAAATTAAATACCGTAAACCGTTATAAAATTTGTGATATCAGTACTTTGGATGCTTTGGTAACGGAGCTTGATCCGAATTCGGAATTGCTAGCTTCCTACAGGGACAATGGGGTAGAGTTGATTTAGGAAATATAAATCAACACTAAATGATGCCAAGGTTTTTGTGCAGCCGTTTTACGGAGTTTCACCTTGTAAAGTTTTAATATCGGTAGTCAATTGGGTTAAATGGTTCGTATTGGTGCCATCATAAACACCTCTAATTCTCTTTTTTTTATCGATTAAAATAAAATTAGGGGTGTGTATGAAATCTTGAAAACCTCCATCGCCTTGGTCAACGGCGGCAAAAAAGCTTTTTCGCGCTAGGTTATATATATGTTTTTTGTCGCCCGTGGTAATATGCCATTTCGTATCTATGGCACCATGTCTTTCACTGTACTTCTTTAAAACGGATACACTATCCAGTGCTGGCGTTACGGACATGGAAAGGAGCATTACATCATCCTCGTTCAGGAATTCATCTTGCAATTTTTTCATGTTGTTGGCCATTACCGGGCAGATGGTGGGACAACGTGTAAAGAAGAAATCGGCTACGTAGATTTTGTTTCTATAATTTTCTTGGGTAACTATTTCATTGTTCTGGTTGATTAGGTGAAAATTGGCTATCGTGTGTTTTTCCAAACTTCCCTGAACGGAAGTATCAACTAATTCCGCATTAAAATCCGTTGCATTATAAATAGGTAATTTGGTGCTTGAGGAAAGTAGGACGTACAACAAAATACTCGCTGATAGAGTAAAAAATAGGATAGTAGGTAGCGGATATTTTAACTTGCCAAACAGGTTCATTTCGGATGTGGACTTATAAAACTGAAGTTTCAATTTTTATATCGGCGTGCTCCCAAGCTTTATCAAATTCGGCTTTGATAGCCTTTGCCTCTTCTGATTTGTTTTGAAATTGTAAAGCGTGGTAAAGTCCCATTAAAGACCATCCGTTCTGTCTAAGGACATCTAAATCTTCTTTAAATATCGTTTCGGCTTTATCATATTGCTCAGCTTTTAAAAGCACTGCGCCTAAATTTTGTCGAGTAGGAATATGCCAAGCAGCAGGCTCCGTATAAGTAAGACCGTCTTCTAGTTCTACTGCTTTTTCCAAATGCATAATGGCTTGATCGTGATTACCTTTTGAGGCTTCCAATTCCCCCGCCACCACTTCGTAAGCTATATGGGCTGAACGGATAGACGCATTATTTGCCGTTGCAACAAGGGTTTCCAGTTCAGGGTCTTTTCTGATGGATTCTAACGCCTCTAGTTCCTCTTGGGCTTTTTTCAGGTTACCTTTTCTTATAAAGGCAATGCCCCTGGCGTAATGGCGAATAAGATTGAGATGCTTAATTTCCGAATCCGGGGCGGGGATGGTCAAAATTTGGTTCCATTTTCCAAATCGGGTATAGGCCAATAGGGGCGTAGCGGCAAAATCCTGTAGAAAAGGTAGCTCCTTTAGTTCACCCACGGGAACCTTTTCGGCTGTTTTTTTTGCTGCATCTATAGCAATTTCACTAGCACCCAAAAGACTTGCGGAAGACCACAAAAAGTGAATGTTATGGGGGTAATACGCTAAAGGGTAAAGCCCCTGCGAAAAGCATTGAGCAATATAATCTTCATCTGCGGCAATAGCGGTTTGATTTGTTTTTACGGCATCTAAATATCTTCCCACTCTAATATAGATATGGGAAGGCATATGAACAATATGGCCTGCACCGGGCATGAGGGAAGCCAATTTGTCCGCACTTTTTACGCCCATATCCGGATGCGGTAATTCTACCATGTGTATATAGTAATGGTGTCCGCCAGGGTTTTCGGGCTCAAGTTCCATAGCCTTTTCCAAGGCCGTTTTTGCTGCTTTGATATTCGGGCCTGGGTTTCCGTTCTTGTCCCAATAGTTCCACCTTGTCGTATTCATGGCCGACTGTGCAAAGAGAATTAGAATATTGGCATCGTTCGGATACTGTACGACCACTTTTTCCATTTCCTTAAAATAGGCAAGGTCCAGAAGGTCCGGGTCCATGTCAAGGTCTGTACTGTATCTGGCGTTCAGTGCTTTTATTAAAGCTTGTTCTTTTTTATTTGCGGTTGGTGCCATGTTATTGGCCATGACCAATGCTTCGTTAATTTTGGTTTTTCGTTGTTCGTCCGGTAAGGGGTCGTTAATATTTGGGCCAAGGGCATACGCTTGCCCCCAGTACGCCATGGCCGATTTGGAATCCAATCTGGCGGCTTCCAAAAAAGACCTATGAGCTTCTGCATGGTTAAAGGCGTAGGACAGCTTTATGCCCTGGTCAAAGAATTGCTGAGCGCGCTCATTTTTTGTAGCTATCGGAAAATGAAGATTTCCCAAGTTATTGAACAATGGCGAAATCTGTTTGGTGGTATCAACTCCGTTCAACATAAATTTTGCCGGAGTACACTTAGTAAAACTGAACGACGCTTTTTGATACCCGTTTATTTGGTAAGAGTTGGCATCCTTATGTAAAAAATATATCGTTAGGAAGAATAATACAGTAATCCAAGGTAGTGGAAGTTTTGCTTTCATAGCGCCTTTCTTTTGGTTCTTAATAATAAAAGGGGGAGGCAGATGATAAGCCAATGGGGTTACAGTTCTGTAATTGATAGAAAAGAGCACAGACTTATAATCCTAACTAAATTAAAAAGTAATGAATGTAAACAATGCGGTTTTGTACAAAAGGGCTATTATCCTGTTCACTTTACCGGTATTTCTGTATAAATGGAGTCTATAGAAACTCAAACGGACGCGTATGTAAAGCGTCCGTTTTAAGTTATTTAAATTTTAGGCTGATAGAAACAGGAAAGTTACGGTTGATAAGAAGGTAATTCAACCACATAGGATTCAACTGATTTGCCATCATCGCTACCACTCCAATCCGAACCAAAAAGCACGCGTGTTCCCGATGGACTGATTACAGCATGAGGTTCGCCCCAATAATCAAATTCATCTTCATCAGCTCTGTGGTGTCCAATTCTATATACTTCTACATTTCCAGGTTCAATTCTAGCAATAACCAATTCTTGGTCAAGAAGTTTTTGCCCGTCTTGTTCAAAACCAATCATAGAGGCGGCAATCCATCCCGGATTTTTATGAGCTACGGCAGAAATATGAGTTCCGCTTTTAGGATAATCATATCCTAAATCTTCAGAAATTACGGGTAAACAATCACCGGTATTTAGATCATAAGCAATGATGTTACCAAGACATCCGCCATATGGACCGGCGTTAAAAGTCACTGAAAAATCAGTGTCTGTCCCATTTGCCATTTTGCCTAAACTGGAATGTTCCGGTTTTTGCTTATTGAGGTTTGAGACAAGGTTTCCGTTATCATCATAGGAAGATATGTTATGATAAAAAAGTAGGCCACTTGGAGCAGGCATTGCCGCCGTATAGTTAACGTCGTTGATAGAAAAGGCGGTCAGTTTTTGAGTCGAAAAACGATAAGCGTAGGCGGTACTGTTTTCGCATCTAAAACCTATGACATCGTTATCCCAAGAAGGCATTTGTACATCATTACCCATGCTGATTCCGCCTGTACAACCTGTAATGTCCCTAAGGTTGACCAACACTTCTTTGTTGCCGGAAGAAACAGTGTATTTAATATAATCATCCGTTGTTTTATCTAAGTAATAAAGTATATCCGGCTTATTAAAATCCCAAAACAATTGCTCAATATCATCTGGTAGAACATCATCCAGGTTTCTAATGAATTCATACGTTTTACCATCTAGCAATTGGTGTACACCATTGCTTTGGTCATATAGTATCATTCGGGTTTCGTCTGCATTCCAAGCTTGTACCGTACTGTACATGGGTTTGATTATATTTCCGTCACCGGCGTCCGAAATCCTTCGTATTACCGTTCCGAAAGAGGGATCTACAATGGTTTCCAAATAACCCGGTCTAGCAATGTCTTGCATAGGGTGCGGTTCTAGGTCATTGGCCGTTAGCTCCGTGGCAACAGCAACTGAATTTTCGTTTTCACCGGTGGGGTTTTCTTCGGTGACATCCTCTTCTTCCTCAGTGTTCTCTTCTTCGGGAGTTACAGATTCCTGTTCTTCGGAATCGTCACTAGGGGTTAAATTTAAGTTGTCGCTAGTACAGCTTAGAATGCTGAAACCAATGCTAAAAATTAACAGGTAGATTTTCACTTTGTTCATAAGAAATAGATTTCGGGGTTTAAAAATGTACGCATAAATTGATGTGATGGTTCTTATAGCTTTGATTTTTAACAGATTGCGATCTGCTTTAAACCTTGGCTTAAGTGAGGTTTAAGTGTTTTGGTGGAAAGTAAGTGGAGGGCCAATGGGTTATGGACTTCTAATTGTACCAATTTCAGTGTCGATAAATCTTTTACTGATAACATCAGGAATGACTTTTAGACAGAAATACAGTCAAAAAATCATTCTTTTAATTATAAATTCACTCGGACTACTTTGGGCATTATTTTGGTTTTTGTTAACCACACCAAAAATGGATTGATTTGTAACAACGGAAAATAACCGTTGCTAACTAAGTCTTCTCTATAATTATACAGTTTAGTTTTTAACTGTAATAAATATGGAGCTTTTTCATAAGCGAAAATTCCTACAAAATAATCGCTAATTGTAAACGATTATACTTAAAATAATAAATATAAATTTAGAAAGATTCGATAGTGATTGACTTCAGCTAAAATAGTACGGAATACTGTAAAATATGGAGAGCAATATTTTTGAACAGGAACTGTTACGTATAGACAAAACAAATAAATCAAATCCAAGCTTACCTATGAAACGAATTAACAGCCTACTCTTAATGTCGTCCCTAGCAGTTGTGAATTTTAGCTGTGACAAATCTACATCAGATGAATTTGAAGATGTAAATGGGAATATAGAAACCAAACTTATAAGTTCTATAGATGTAACCTCTGCTGAAGATTCAGATGAGGATACTAAGATATTATTTTCATATAATGCCGATCTTCGATTGACCTCTATTTTTGATGGTACTGAAACTACAAATTTCGTTTATGAGAATGGCAATTTAAGTGATGTGACCGGTCAGGGTGATAATGGAAATGTAGAGGAGCTATATGATTCTCCTTATGATGCTTTTGAAACAGGCCATGTTGAAGAATATGATGATAACGGAAACCCTTCAGTAATAAAGTTTGTTGAGTACAATTATGATTATATGACAGGCGAAGAAGAAATGGTGTATTTTACGGCAGAAATCTCTTATGATAATAAACCAAACCCATTTTACAAGACAACTGAGGCTGCCGGTATGATTGATGTAATGGACAAAGTGCAACTGAATTTTGCCGTAGCGCCACAACCACAAGAAATCTTGAAAGCAAAAGCATTGTTCCCTAACAACAATCCTTCTCAAGTGGTGTACAAAAATGAGGAAGGAGAAATAGAGTATACAATTAACATGTCCTATACTTATGATGGCGATTACCCAACGTCTGCAACAGTTTCTTCGGTTTCCGCAGATGGTGGTGACAGCGAAACTTTCTTGACTACATTTACGTATGTGGGCGAATAAAAAAGGAATTTTTAGAATTTGAGTTAGAAAAGCAGCTGTAAAGCTGCTTTTTTTGTGTTGTACTTATAAAACAGATAAGATTCTTTTTTTATATCGTATTGGAGTGCCAAATATGAGGTATTAGAAAGATTTCATTTGGTTAACTGGCGATTTATCTCATTTGAATGCCTATTTTTACTGGATAATCGAGATTAAATCCGCCTAGGCTTGCCTTGAAATCAAAGTGTATTCCTTTTTATGCCTAGTGGGATTTTCCCAAGGTAGTTTATAACAAAATAATAGCCCATGCTTCATTTAAAATTAGCTACTGATCCACGTTGGGTTAATATAGTTGAAAAAAACCTAGAGGAAATACTAACGGATCATGCATGGTGTGAACAAAAAGCGGCTACTAACGCCATTACTATAATTACGCTCAATTCTGAATATCCGGATTTAGTCACAGACTTGCTTTTATTGGCGCAAGAAGAATTAGTTCATTTTCAAATGGTCCACGATATTATTAAAAAGCGCGGGTATACGTTAGGTAGGGAGCGCAAGGACAGCTATGTTAACGAGTTGTATAAGTTCATGAACAAAGGAGGAAGTAGACTTCAGTCTATGGTAGATAGACTTTTGTTTTCGGCTATGATCGAAGCCAGGAGCTGTGAACGTTTTAAGCTACTTTCGGAAGAAATAAAAGACCCGGAACTTTCAAAATTTTATCGTGATTTAATGATTAGCGAAGCAGGCCATTACACTACTTTTATTGGTTTTGCTCGTAAATATGGCCAAGATGTTGATGTAGATAAACGTTGGAAAGAGCTGGTAGCGTTCGAAGCAGAAGTGATAAAGAACTACGGAAAGGATGAAACCATACATGGGTAAAACATCTACACTAAGTTTAAAGTTTAAGTGTATTTAATTCTTGAATCAGAAGTTTTTAGTTTGAATTTTATTTGTAATTAATTGAAAGCTAGAAGAGGTATGGTTATAATTTTAGAGTATAACCAGTATCACATATTTTGTACAATATGACTAGTTTTTAAATCTTGTCTAGTTTCTTTTATTAAACAAATTCAACGGCGGGAACTTGTTTTGGAGGTTAAATTAACTCCATTTTACAAGACAACGAAGGCTGCCGGAATGATAGTTTTTTCATATCCGCAAATGGAGGTAAAAACAAAACTTTCTTGACCGCATTAACTTACGTTGGGAAGTAAAGGACAAAATTTAATAAATAGTAAGAAGCAGCTGAAAAGCTGCTTTTTTCATTAGGTGATACTATTAGCCCACCATTCCATTTATAAATATGTCTATGAACGTTTTCATTTTTTGAAGTATGCGTCCGTCTATTTCACTAGCTTTTAAAATGCTAGGTCTGTCGTCCAAGCAAATAAAAACGTCATCTTTTATGGGTTCTCGGTTTGTATTCGAGACGATAATACCTATAAATTTTTCAGGTACCTTCTTCTCATTTTTCCTTGACTTTTTTTGCAGGCTCTTCTTGATTTCTTTATCGTCTGTAGTCAAAAGGCTTTTAAAATGACTCATGTATTTGCAATTGATTACAGGCTTCCTATTTAATATGAGGAGGGTTGACAACGGTTAGAAAATCGATGTATTGAAAAATCAACAACTTCTATCAACCAAAACCCTCATAACATTCGTATTTATGTTGAAATTTTGATACTTTTTCAAATTGAAAAATATTTAATACTTAGTACTGCTTTTTAGAATATAATTCACTATGTTTCAGCGGAAAATACAGTTTGTCAAATTATTTACTTTAAGTAGTTTTTGACTTTTATATTTAATAGGATTTCACTTACAGTTGTGTTTTTTTAAATGAGTTCAACGAACAACATTTTTGCGATTTATTCCAGCCAAGATAAAGATGTGCTGCAGTATCTATTGCCTCATTTGCAACCTTTGGCAAAGGACTTCAATATAGCTATTTGGAGTGATGATGCCATTGATGGAGAACAGCCGTTAAATCCACAATATTCTTCACAATTGGAGCGTGCAGATGTATTTCTATTTTTACTCAGCAATGCTTTTATGAATTCGGAATTTATCAAGTATGATGAATTTAAAAATGTTATAGACCGCTATAAAGAGGGTGGGGCCACTGTTATACCTATACTTTTGGAAAGTTGTCCATGGGACATTGAATTCACCTCTGACGATTACAATTTTAACTTTAAGGAACTACAAGTCTTCCGTAGAGATGAAAAACTAGTAGGCGGTTGGAACCCAACGGATAAAGTTTGTATGCAAGTGGGCTTTTATGTTCGCGGTTTACTTGCATCATATTCTAAAAAAATTGCTTTGGAGGAATCCGAAAACAAGGGAGAGAAGAAGGAGCTGAATAAAAAGAAGGAAGAGCAAATTGTAATGAATTTTTTCGGAGAAAGCGAGGTTGATACTAAAGCCGATATCGAGAAAAAACAGAAAGAAGAAGCTGAATTAAAAAGGAGAGAGGAAAAAAATAAAAAACTTAGAGAAGAGGCCGAAGCTAAAGAATTAATTAGAAGAGAGAAAAGGCAAAGACAGAAAGCGGAAAACCAAATACGAATTGAAAAAGAGGTCCAGGCGAGAAGAGTAGTAGTTCAAGACGAAAGCCGAGAAAGAGAATTTATAAAAGCTCGTATAGCAATAGGTGAGAAAAGGCACGAACAAGTAACACAACCGCTAAGAGACGCGGCATGGGAAAAAGTATTAGGGGAGACAGTTACGACCCAAAGAATACCGAATAGAAAAAACGGCCTTGCAAAATATAATTATCGATTCAGTAATAAGAACACGATAGAGGCTCGAACTATAGTTCCGGAAAGTAAGCGTGCCAAAGAAGAACCTATAATCCAAATAGTAGTAGAGGAGAAAAGTAGCGCAAAAATTGCAATTCCTCAGAGAGAGACGCAACGGGAAAAGATATCAAATGAAACAGTTCCGGTAGATCAAACCGTAACTAGAAAAACTAATCTAGCAAGACATAACTACCAATTTGACAGAAAAAGGGAGGTCGAAGCTTCTGAAGTTATTCAAGAAGAAAGGTCGGTCAAAGAAGAACCAAAGACCCAAATAGTCTTAAAGGAGGGAAGATGGACTGTACTTTTGAAAAACTTACGAGAGGCGCAATGGGACAAGAAACTATATGAACGGGTCGCAGTCCTCAAAACAATTACGAAAAAGAACTTTACAAGAATTAATTATCTATTTGGTAAAAAAGTAGTTGCTGAGGCCAAAAGTTTGGTTCAAGAAGAAAGGCAGGTAGATAAAGAAACGAAAATTCAGGTTCCTGTAGAGGAGAAAAAACCTAGCGAATTAGTTCAGGAACTGAAAAAAGTCCTAAAAAGAACTGGGTTGGCTTTGCGAGAATATCAAGAGCAAAGCGCAGAAGGGATTAAACACTTTTTAAAAGCAGCAAAATCCAAAGTAGCAGGAAAGAAGGTTGAAAAGGGGAGAATAGTTGAGGTGTTAAACAGCGTCACAAATAAAACTCGAACCACTTTACAAAAATATAAAGTCAAATCAGCTACAGGATTCAGTCAATTTTTTAGGGAAGCCAAGAATTATATATATGCAAGTAAGATAGGAAGCGTTCGTGCTGGCCTCTTAACGGTAGCACTAGTTATTTTTGGCATATTGATTTACGTAATTCAAGGAGATTCTGAAAAACAGCCGATTACACTATCGGAAATTGAGGAAGTGCCAGTCGATTCTGAACTTGATTTAAATTCCGATTCTGATTTCACTGCTGAAGTAATTACAGAAAAGAAGCCGGAGAATCAGGCAGCGGCTATCCTAAAACTAGGTATTGGAGATACATATAATGGCGGTATCATTTTTGCCTTTGACCCATTGAACAAAACTGGTAAAATTGCTTATATGGAGGATAAAGGTCCCATGGCATGGAAAGATGCGATGAGTATTCACGAACAATTAGGTGAAGGCTGGCGGTTGCCTGAGATAGATGAATTGCGTCTCCTATATAAAACTATCGGACAGGGTGCGGACAACGAAGGTAAATTCGTAGCCGAGTTGTATTGGAGCGCTACACCTTTTGACAAGCATCAAGCGCGTCTTGTAAAATTCAGTGATGGCAATGCCTCGTATCACTATAACAGCTCAGGAACACATCGGAAATTCCGGGTCAGGGCCATAAAAGATCTTCAGCTATAGCTAAGAAGTTGGGAATTACAGAAAAAATCAGCCAATCTTTTTTTAGTGATATTCCATTTTTATTTTTCATAAAGTTGATGGAATAGAGATAAATGAAACTATAGTTACTTCCCGATACAAAAGTTAGCAAATATATTCCCCAACAACTCGTCATTCGTCACTTGCCCTGTGATTTCCCCTAAGTGGTATAGCGCTTCACGAACGTCTATGGCCATCAGGTCGCTAGAGAGGTCTTCTTCCATGCCAAATTGCACTTTTTCTATTTCTTCCAGCGCTTTTAGCAAGGAATTGTAGTGCCGTGTATTGGTGACTATAGTTTCGTTATTACGAAGGGCTCCAGTGTTTACAAACTCCAAAAGACTATCCTGTAATTCTTCTACGCCTTCGCCTGTTTTTGCGGAGAGGTAATTTACATTTTGTAAATGCTCGGAAATGGTATTTTTATCGGTGTCTGATAGGGTATCGGCCTTATTGACCAGAAGTACCAAAGGTTTCTGAGGATTCTGATTCTTAATTTTCTCGTAATCAAAAACAATATTTTTCAGCTTTTGTTCATCGGCGAGAATTTTCGAGCCATCAACTAGAAGCAATACTACTTGAGCTTGTTCAATTTTTTCGAATGTACGTTTTATCCCCATGCCTTCCACAACATCTTCGGTCTCACGAATTCCTGCGGTGTCAATAAAACGAAACCCTATACCACCAATGGCTATTTCATCTTCAATAGTATCTCGGGTAGTTCCGGCAATGTCGGAGACCAGTGCACGTTCTTCGTTTAAAAAAGCATTGAGGAGGGTAGATTTACCTACGTTGGGTTCGCCTACAATGGCAACAGGAATTCCGTTTTTAATTACATTTCCTACCGCAAAAGAATCGATCAGACCTTTTAAAACTTTCTGAATACGTGCCAATAGCTCTTTAAATTGAGTACGGTCCGCAAACTCTACATCTTCTTCGGAAAAATCGAGTTCAAGTTCTATGAGCGAAGCAAAATTTAGAAGTTCTGTTCGTAGGCTCTTGATCTCATTACTGAACCCACCACGCATCTGCTGCATGGCAATTTGATGACTAGCGGCATTATCACTGGCAATAAGGTCGGCAACAGCTTCGGCCTGACTTAAGTCCATTTTGCCATTTAAGAAGGCTCTTAGTGTAAATTCCCCGGCATCTGCGGTCCTGCAGCCATTCCTAAGGAATAATTGAATTATCTGCTGCTGTATATAAGGGGAGCCATGGCAGGATATCTCAACTACATTTTCTCCGGTGTACGAATTTGGACCTTTAAAAATGGAAACTAAAACTTCGTCCAGAATCTTATTATCTTCTGTAATGTGACCTAAACTAATAGTATGGCTCTTCTTTTTTCTTAAATCTTTACCATAGGCAGATTTGAAAAAAGTAGCGGCAATGTCTATTGCAGTTTCTCCTGAAATACGAATGACGGCAATTGCACCAGCGCCCGAAGGGGTTGCCAATGCTATTATATTATCGTTTGGGACCATTAAAAAGTTTTTGCAAAAATAGGGAAAAACAAGTAGAAGCAAATGTCAATTTAAGACATCAAAAATAAATGACGCTAATGTTTATGAATTAAGGAAAATAATTACCTTCGCCCTCCATTAACTATTAAAACTATATTATTATGAACATGCGAGTATTGACATTTTTGGTGTTTCTAGTTGGAGTTTCAACTTTCTCATTTGCACAGGAAGACGGCGGGGTTAAAATGGATTCCATATCCCAGGTTGAGCAGGCGGAGCGTGAGGCCAAGGAAATCAGAAGACAGATAGAAGCGGCCGAAAAGGAGGCAAAAGCAGCTGAAAAAGAAGCGAAAGCGGCAAAAAAAGCACAGAAGAAATCAGAAAAAGCTCAAAAGAAATACGAAAAGCTTACAAGTCAAATCAATTCTATAAAAAAGGGATTGGAAAAAGATGAAAAGAAGGTTGCTAAAATAAGTGACAAAATGGAGGTTGATAAAATTAAGGGCAAACTTTCTCCAAATGATGTTGCTAAAATTGAAAAGAAACTGAATAAAATAAAAGTTAGCATGAACAAAAATCAGGAAAAACTGATTAAGCTAGAAAGAAAGTTGTAAACAAGTAAAAAAATATATTTTTCAATCCCGTAAGAACCGATTCTTACGGGATTTTTTGTTTTGTAATGTAACATTTCCTCTTTTTGTTCGTCGTATATACAGAACCTCTAAAACAATCAAAAAATGGAAATCATTAATCAAAACAAAACATTAGAACAGAATAATCAACTGTTGGTCATTGCCCATTTATCACAATTCTTAACGTACATAACAGGTTTTGGCGGCCTCGTAGTTCCTTTGTTGTTGTGGCTTACCTCTAAAGACAGTGTTGTTGGTATGGACGAGCATGGCAAGTCTATTATAAACTTTCAGTTAACTGTATTACTCGGGACTATTATTAGTGTTCCTGCTATATTACTTTTGGGCCTAGGTATTTTAAGTTTAATTTTTATAGGTATCGTAGCGTTTATAATCCCTATAGTAAATGCAGTAAGAGCAAGTAATGGCGAAAAACCCAATACCTTTATGACTATTCCTTTTATATCTTAAAATATAAAAAACATATATAAACAAAAAGCCCCAAGAAGTATTTCTTGGGGCTTTTGTATTTTAAAATAACTTCCTAGCTGTTCAGCATCACCGGCATTACTAGCATAGTTACGTTTTCTCCTTCATCAAGACCGTCAATAGGCGTTAGGATACCTGCTCTGTTCGGTAAGCTCATTTCTAATGATACATCATCAGAAGTAAGGTTGTTCAGCATTTCTGTTAAGAAACGAGAGTTAAAACCTATTTGCATATCGTCTCCCTGATAAGAACAAGTTAAGCGTTCTTCCGCTTTGTTACTGTAATCAATATCCTCGGCAGAAATATTCAGTTCTGCGCCAGCAATTTTAAGTCGTATCTGGTGGGTAGTTTTATTGGAGAAAATAGCCACCCTTTTTACAGAACTCAAAAATTGATTTCTGGCGATAGAAAGTACATTAGGGTTTTCTTTAGGAATTACGGCTTCGTAATTAGGATATTTTCCATCGATTAGACGACAAATAAGCTCTGTATTCTCAAAGCTGAATTTGGCATTACTATCATTATATTCAATTATAACATCCGATTCGCTACCGGCCAAAATTCCTTTTAACAGCGTCAAGGGTTTTTTAGGCATAATGAATTCCGCAACCTGTGAAGCCGTAACATCCGTTCTTTGGTATTTTACCAATTTGTGGGCATCTGTAGCGACAAAAGTTAAATTCTCCGTAGAGAACTGAAAGAAAACGCCGCTCATTACCGGTCTAAGGTCATCGTTACCTGCAGCAAATATGGTTTTGTCAATAGCAGTTGCTAAAATATCGCCAAGAAGGGTAGTGGAGCTAGGGTTGGCCAGTTCAACTGCTTTTGGGAATTCAGCACCATCAGCGTATGCCAATGCGTATTTACCGTGATTAGAGCTTATTTCTACGGTGTTATTGTCTTCTACAACAAAAGTTAGCGGTTGTTCAGGAAAAGTCTTTAGCGTCTCCAACAACAAACGAGCGGGAACGGCAATGGTTCCTTGGTTGTCCGAATCAACATCTAATACCGAGCTCATTGTAGTTTCAAGATCAGAAGCGGAGACCGTTAATTTGTTGTTATCTAGATCGAATAAAAAATTGTCTAGAATAGGTAAGGTGTTACTGTTATTGATAACACCGCCTAAAACTTGTAACTGCTTTAAGAGATAGGTGCTGGATACTATGAATTTCATAGGAGAATCGTTATTTCAATTTGTGGTATATAGTGTCTAATATGTCTCGATATTGATACAAGCTTCGAAAAACCTGAATGAAACAAAGATATTTGAAATGCATTTTTTACCGAAACAAACTTATTAACATCTAGGCCCCGTATTTACGCCTTCTAAAATAGCTGAAAATTGCTCCAAAAAGAAGTGTCAACCCCACGGGAAGGCCAATATTTATTAGTTGCCATTTAGTTTTTTGGTCTGTCATCTTTTGGTCATCCAGAAAGGGTACCGCAACTTTTTTATTTCTAATGTTTATAAGTCCTTTTTCGTCTAAAAGGAAATTCAACGCATTTATTAAAAATTCTTTATTGCCGTAATAGTTGTTTGTCCATTTATCATAGCCTAATTCTAACGGCCGGTTGTTCCGTATTTGATTCCGGATAATATCGCCATCGGAAACCACCAAAATTTGGTTCTTTTCACCTTTGTCCAAAGCCCCTTTTAAAGAAATTGGTTTGATTCTATTTGCGAAGGCCGAGGTGAATTTTCCCGATACCAGAACGGCCAGCGGATTATTTCCTTTGTTGTACAGCTCTTTTTTGGGAGGTGTGTTAATAAGGTCTAGGCTAATTTGTTTTGGTGTGCCGTCCAATTTAGATAAGGGTGAGCTTGATAGAAGTACCGTTTTTGTATAGGTATTGGCTAAAGTGTCTATAGAATTGGCAAATTGAAAGCGAATAGCTTCTAGGTTATTGTTGATCGGATGGTCATTTTTTGAAAAAACCATAGGATTGTAATACCATGGCACGGGATTGTATTCGGAAGCGTTACCTTCCCCCGAAGCTAGGACAATTTGGGTAAAATACATGTCGTTTACCAAATTGGGATTCACTCGAACGCCATATTTAAAAAAGAAATCATTCAGGTTTAAATCCCTTGGCAATGCCATGGCCGCTCCATTTTCGTTAAAAAGGCTATCCAATTCCATATCTACCTGGTCAATGAGCCACATAGATTTTCCTCCGCTCACTATATATTGGTCCAACACATATTTCTCGGCATCCGTGAACGGCTCTGTGGGTTTGGCTATTAGCGCCAAATCGTAGTTTTTAAGCTGGTCTAGTGTGTTTTGAGGATTGGTAGCTACCGAATCTAAAGTAATAGCACCAATATTATAGTAGTCTTTTATGGAGGTCAAGAAATCCGCCAAGTGAATGTCATCTAACTCACCATTACCTTTTAGTACTGCAATCTGTTTTTTTTCAGTTATGCTTATTTTAGCAAAAGCATGCGTAAAAGCATATTCTAAATGTTGAACGGAATTGTTGACTCGTTCTTCGGTGGTAGCGCCCAGTTTGTTTTTTAACAGGGGAATCTTAACGGTCTTATTGTTGTAGTTGACCATGGCCCATGGGAAAACAATTTCTTGTGAAGTCTTTCCATTTTCTTCAACTGTAATTTGAGCGGGAGTCAGTCCTAATGCTTGCAAATCTGTTATGGTGCCATCAATTTGTGAGGCGTCCTCCAACGGATTTATAAAACTGAATTTTATATTACTGTTCTTTGATGCAAATTCCTCCAGTAGCTGGCGCGTCTCGGTCTGTAGTTTTATGAATTCAGGAGGAAGGTTTCCATCTAAAATCACATCAACAATAACAGGTTGGTCAAAAGATTCAACAGTTTGTAGGGCTTCTTCGGATAAGGTGTACCTGTGGTCTTCCGTAAGGTCAAAGCGCGTATACACCCAACCGGAAATAAAATTCAATACGATTAGAATCGCTAAAGCCGAAACTATTGGAATTAGATTTTTCTTCATCACCGGTTCGTGTTTTTAAGTTGTATAACGGTTAGAAAAAGAAAGAAAATGGTTAAAGTGATAAAATATACTAAATCTCGTGTATCTAAAACGCCTCTTGCTATACTTTCAAAATGGTGTTTCATCCCTAATTTTTCAATGAACACTAATGTTTCTCCTTCAAAAAGAGTGGCAAGACCTTCAAATCCATAATAAAAAAGGAAGCATAAAATTATTCCTACTATAAAAGCGACAATCTGATTTTCTGATAAGGTTGAAGCCAATAAACCTATTGCCGTATAACAACTCATTAAAAATAAGGTACCAAAATAAGAGCCTAGAACCAGTCCGGTATCTAAGTTGCCGTTTGTGGTACCCAATTGCGAAATGCTATAAACGTAGAGAAGCGTGGGTACAAGAGCTATAAGTCCTAAAGCGAAAGTTCCGAAGAATTTTCCAAGAACCGTTTCCCAAATTGAAATGGGTTTAATAAAAAGCAGCTCTAAAGTCCCTAATTTTTTTTCTTCAGAGAAACTTTTCATGGTTATAGCGGGTATCAGAAAAAGAAATACCCAAGGCGCTAGGAGAAAAAAGTTGCTTAGATCGGCAAAGCCGTAATCAAAAATATTAAAAGGGCCTTTGAATACCCAAAGGAACAATCCGTTCAGTACAAGAAAAAGCCCGATGACCAAATACCCTATGGGCGATGTAAAGAACGATTGTATTTCACGTTTAAAAATGGCAAGCATATACGGCTTTAGATTTTGAACGCCCCAGTTCATAAGGAGCAAAATACATTCGGTTTATGGTTATTTTTAAAACATACTTAAAAGTATAATCCCAAATTTATAAACAATTATAAATTAAACGAACATTTGTTAAATACAATCCAAGTCGTTTTTCAATCTGTTATGAGAAAGTAATGGTAATGGTGTCTCTAAAATCAAGACCAAGAAGGGTAGAGGCTCCGCCAACTGTATTCAGGTCGCTTTTATAAATAGCAAGCTGAATGTAATTGGCGCTATTAAAGAGTGCTAACCGGTCTCCAGCACCTTTACGCTGACTTTTCTCAAGGTCAAAGTTGATGATGTCGCTGTACTTATTATGAATCTTGGTGAACTTGGTAGTCCGCGCGGTAATCTCAAAATCCCTCCCCTTACGGTAGGCTTCAAAAAAGTTCTTACTAATATTGGTTACCACGTTTCCATAATTATCAATGTAAACAACGCTGCCAATTATTTTACTTCCATTATCAGTAACGGTAGGTGAGAACTCCCTTAAATCTTTAAGCTGGTCAAATGATCTTCCTACCACCTCTAAAGTGCCGCCCCGAGCTATATGGCAGGCAACCTGAACGAACACGTCCAATACGGGAAAAGAACCGTGACTAGGATTGGGAATATTTAATTCCACTACCTTTTCAGGTTTTATTTCACTGGTAATAAGACCAATAACTCCATTGTTGGCGCTTATGAAATAATGGCCGTTTACCAATACTGCCACATGCTGGTTCTCTGGTGTGGGTTCTGAGTCCACCCCAACAATGTGTATAGTGCCCTCGGGAAAATGCTTGTATGAATTTTCTAGGATATAGGCACATTCTTGAATGTTGAACGGACTTATGTTATGGGAGATATCAACTATTCTGGCATCGTTAAGTTCCTTATATATGGTTCCCTTAAGGGTGCCTACAAAATAGTCTTTAAGACCAAAATCTGTGGTTAGCGTTATAATCGGATTCATAAATTACTTTCATTTACATCAGGAAAAACAGGTATTTTGTTAAATTGGAATAAACGACCTGTGAAGCGTGAAACCGTAATAACTACGCTAAACCTGTATAGAAAGCTGTGCAAGATGCTATTTGAGAATAAATGAATATGATTATTTGAGTTCGCTATCATACAGTAATGTTGATATGTTTTAGTTAGGCAAACTGAAATTTTCGTTAAGTTTGTTAAACAAAATTATAACAAAAAAATAGCCAAGCGAAATATTATGTTCACAGGCTTTCATTTTAACACCTCTGTTTTTTGAACGAACTTATATTAGAACTTACCGAGATAAGCCCAAGAGAATTTTTTGGGCAACAAAATGAAAATATTGACTTGCTTAAAAAGTATTTTCCAAAGTTGAAAATAGTAGCTAGGGGAAGCAAAATAAAAGTCTACGGCGATGAAGAACTCCTTGAGGAATTTGAACGGCGTTTTGATATGCTTACGGTGCACTTTGGCAAATACAATAAACTGGACGAAAATATAATCGAAAGGGTACTAACCAGTAATACGTCTTCAGATTATGAATCGCCGGCAAATAGTGGCGAAACATTGGTGCACGGTGTTAATGGTAGGCTTATAAAGCCACAAACCGTAAACCAGCGAAAGTTAGTTGATGCGGCCAAGAAAAACGATATGGTTTTTGCTATAGGGCCTGCGGGTACCGGTAAAACCTATACGGGGGTTGCACTTGCTGTTAAAGCACTGAAAGAAAAGCAGGTAAGGCGTATTATCTTAACTAGACCTGCAGTAGAGGCTGGCGAGAATCTTGGCTTTTTACCGGGAGATTTAAAAGAGAAATTAGACCCGTATATGCAACCTTTGTATGACGGCCTAAGAGATATGATTCCCGCTGAAAAATTGGCACATTTAATAGAGAACGACATCATACAAATTGCACCTTTGGCTTTTATGCGTGGACGTACGTTGGATAATGCTTTTGTTATTTTGGACGAGGCACAGAATACCACGCATGCGCAGATGAAAATGTTTCTTACCCGTATGGGGAAAAATGCCAAATTCTTAATTACGGGAGACCCTGGTCAGATAGATTTACCAAGAAGGGTGATTTCAGGTCTTAAGGAAGCGCTTTTGATTCTTAAGAACACCCAAGGTATTGAAATCGTTTATCTAGATGATAAAGATGTTATCCGTCATAAACTTGTGAAAAAAGTTATTGATGCTTACAAGAATATAGAGCACCAGAATTAATAGCAACCTTTCTTTTTACATTGAAAATTACCATTATCCAATGAGCAGTACCATTACAGATACCAATTTTAAATTTCCGGGCCAGAAAAGTATTTATAAAGGCAAGGTTCGTGAAGTCTATGAACTTGAAAATGGGGTTTTGGTCATGGTGGCCACGGATCGCTTATCGGCTTTTGATGTGGTGATGCCAAAGGGTATTCCTTACAAAGGACAAATACTAAACCAGATTGCCACAAAGATGATGGATGCTACCAAGGATATTGTTCCCAATTGGTTGATGGGTGCACCAGACCCAAATGTTGCAGTAGGGCATGCTTGCGAGCCTTTTAAAGTAGAAATGGTAATTAGGGGCTATCAATCGGGTCATGCTGCGCGTGAGTATAAGGCCGGTAAACGCATGTTGTGCGGCGTACCTATGCCGGAGGGAATGAAGGAAAATGATAAATTTCCCGAGCCCATTATTACGCCTGCTACCAAAGCGGAAATGGGTGATCATGATGAGGATATCTCAAGAGAGGATATTCTTAAAAGAGGTATTGTTTCTGAAGCGGATTATGAGGTGTTGGAAAAATATACACGGGCCCTTTTTGAAAGAGGAGCCCAAATTGCGGCTTCAAGAGGACTTATTTTAGTGGATACGAAGTATGAATTTGGAAAGACCCAAGACGGTAAAATCGTTCTAATAGACGAGATTCACACACCGGATTCTTCAAGATATTTTTATGCGGATACCTATGAAGAGTTGCAATCCAAAGGGGAGCCTCAAAAGCAATTATCCAAAGAATTTGTTCGGCAATGGTTGATTCAAAATGATTTTCAAGGGCTGGAAGGGCAGACCTTGCCAGAGATGAGCGATGACTATATAGCGTCCGTTTCTGAGCGTTATATTGAATTGTACGAGAATATAACCGGGGAACGATTTGTTAAGGCGAATATATCTGATATTCAGAGTCGTATAGAAATCAATGTATTGAATTACTTGAAGGGTGTCTAAGTGCTATTTCAGTAATTTTTTAGCGGAGAAATTTTTCTTCAATTTCAGTTTTTGAACAATTTTCATGAAAGCTATAGCTGTAATGTACGCATCACCTAAGGCGGTATGACGGTCTTTTTTTGATATATCGAATTTTTCAGCAAGCTCGTCCAATGAGTATTGAGGTTTAACCGGTAAGAGAGGAGAATTTATTAACGTTCTTTTGTAGAGTACGGAAGTATCCAGAAACTTATTTTTTAAGTCGGGCATACCATGACGTTTTAAGGCGTAATTGATCATGTTTTTGTCAAACCCTGCATGATGCGCTACCAAAACGGAATTTCCTATATAATCTAAAAATTGAATTAACGCTTCCAGTTCGGTTATACGCTCGTGTCGTTCTTCCTGTAAAATACCGTGGATTTCAATATTCTTGGCATGATAAAAATGCTGATATAAAAAAGCTTCAAAACTATCGCTTATATGAATGCTGTTGTTTTTTACAGATAGCGCACCAATAGACAATATCCGATCATTATCATAGTCAAATCCAGTAGTTTCGGTATCAAACACCACAAAGCGAATTTCTGGAAGGGCATACGATGCCTTTTTTTCGAATTTGGCTTCATATTTCATCCAAAAGTCAGGATAGTTCTTTTTTCGTTTTTTTTTGAACAGGTTCATTAGTTAAGCAAGTTTGTTACTTTAAAACGTACTTTAAGAAGTTCTTGTAAATCTTTGATGGTTTTAAAACTGCGCTTTAGTTTAATTTTTTCTTCTTTGGTAAGTTTGGTCAAGGCAATGAAACGCCCGGAATCATTATGAAGAAGTCCATGTTTAGTCCTGAATTTCAAAAGGGCCTTGGTAGCGTAGGAACAGGCTAAAAACAGTTCTTCATTGTTAGGCTCTAATTCGGCCAGTTTTTCAAACCGCTCCGCCGTGTTGTTTATCAATTTTACCTTATGCGATAAAACCAGAACACGGGCACCATCAATTAGTGGCATTAGGGCTCTTCGCTTTAAATCAAAAAAATCTTTGTATTCACCATCTTCTTCCACAAGAAAACTCCTAAAAAATCCACTAGGCGATGGACTTTGAAGTGCTCCACTGGCCAAATGCAAAAAGAAATTAGGATACTTTTCCGTAGTTTCAAAAAGATGGGTGCTCAAATCGTTTACCAGGCTCGTTTCACCGTAGGCAAGGTTGTAATCAAAAAATATGGAGGAAAGCAGCACTTGGTCCGGACCGGGATTCGTAATCCAGTGGAAGGTGCGTTCTTTCCATTCCGATAGGCTTAAACACCAATCTGGGTTGGACGCCATCATTTCTGCAGGACAATATTCATAACCAATGTCAAATAACCCTTTGGTTACAATTTTTGCCAAGTCCAAGAAATAGTTTCGTGTCTCCTCTAATTGATCTTGGGATACGTTTTCAAAGACTACGGCATTATCCTGATCCGTATGTAATAACTGTTCACTACGTCCTTGGCTGCCCATGGCCAACCAAGCAAATTTAACCGGTGGCTGTGCATCCATTTTGTTCAAAGCGATTTTAATAATTTGCTTGATACAAGCATCATTGAGCTCTGAAATGATTTTGGATGTGAGGGTTAATGGTATATTTTGGTCTAAATAGCCCTGTAGCAAGCTCATAATCCTTCTGCGGACCGCTTTTATTTTCTTAAATCCATTGGCCCTTTTAATAGCCTTTAGAAGCACGGCCGGGTTATTGCCCAGCTCAAACATAATATCATGTTTGCTTATGATACCTACGGCTTCGCTGTTGGTTGTACCGTCCAAGGTGAGGCATAAATGGCTGATATCACTTTTCATCATGGCCATTTGGGCTTGGGTAACGGTCATTTTTTTAGGATATGTAATCACAGGTGAACTCATCACGTTTTTAGCCCTAGTGGTGATAGGGAAGAGACCGGTAGCAATTTTATTTCTTAAATCTTTATCTGTTATAATGCCTACGGGTAGTTTATTGTTTACCACAAGTACCGAACCTACTTTTTTTTCGGTCATTTTAATTGCTATGGTCTTTATGGTAGTGTTTTCCGAACAAGTAATAAGTTTTTTGGAATAAGGAACACCTTGAAGATCTAGTAACTCTTTGTCGTTAACACGGTTCTGTTCCGTAGCGGATGTAGCTTCATAAAGTTTTCCCCTATAGCTGTTAGAGTATGGATTTCTGGTATTGGAGGCGAAACTCTCAATAAGAAAAGTGCCTACCTCATCATGTTTTTTGATGATGGGTTTAAAATCAATTATGGGAATGGCATAAAGAATTGTTTCTTCATAGGCTTTGGCACCAATTTTATAATTTTCATTGGCAATAAGAGGGCGGAGGCCAAAGATATCTCCTTCATCACATAAGTCTACCACCTCGTCATTAGGTTCTTTGGTAAGGACCACGGCGCCTTTATGTACTACATAAAAATACTGATGTGCTTCTTCATCTATGGCGAATATTATTTCACCTTTAACTTTGTAAATAATACTTACTTCTTCGGATAGGCTTTCGAGCTCTTTGGTATCTACCTCGTTAAATGGAGGGTAGTTTTTAAGGAAATCGGCAACGCGAGCTGAAATCGTATTCTTCATAGACCAAATTTAAAGCTAAAGTTAGATCAGAAGGGGCATTAAAAAAAGTAAAATTACGAAACATATTATCTGGATACATTACCATTTTAAAGAGAAGTTGGTCGCTTTTGAGAAAGAAAGCGGGTCATTTTAAAGTACGCCAAAGTTATAGGCTATCTTTGGACTTCAAACACAAAATATATTTGGATAAAATTAGTGGGACGTAATGGGCAATTTTAGAGAATTTCTTCAATTTTTTAAAAGCACGGATTTTTCAAAGGCTCTTTTGGTGGGATTGACCGTTAGTACCCCAATTGTATTAGGACTATACTTTGATCAGTTAGAGGTTGGTCTGGCCATTTGCTTTGGTGCCTTGTGGACGGCTCCCAGTAATGCAAACGGGAGTTTTAGACATAAAAGAATAGCTATACTTAGTGCTACGGTTTTGGTGGTGGTTGTTAGCTTTATTGGAGGGTATCTAGACTTGCCTGCCTATATTTTGATTCCTATTCTAGGGGTGATTGCTTTTTCATTGTCTTATCTATCCGTCTTTGGGTTTAGGGCTACTTTGGTCAGTTTTTCGGGGTTATTGGCATTGGTTCTCAGTTTTGCCCATGAGCCCCTATTGCTCAACACTTTTGAATATGCGTTGTTAGTGGGCGTTGGAAGTTTGTGGTATTTTTTGGCCGTAGTAGTTTGGTATTACCTAAATCCAAAAGGAGAGATTGAGGAAATATTTACGGAGACCTATCTTTTGACCTCCAAGTTTTTAAAAATAAGAGGGCAACTTGTTGAGCCGGATTCTGATCGCAAAAAATTGCTATCGGAATTAAACAAATTACAGGAACAGCTAATTGAGAAACATGAAACCTTACGGGAGATGCTTGTTCTTAATCGAAAAAAGTCTAGCCACTCCGTTTATCACGGAAAAAAACTATTGGTTCTTGCACAGTTGGTAGAAATGCTTGAAACAGCCATATCCAAACCTGTTAACTACAGCCGAATGGATAAGGTGTTTAAAAAACATATGTCCTACAAGGATGGTTTTAAAGAGCTGATTTTTAAAATATCCGAGCAACTGGAAAAAATAGCCTACTCAAATAGAAGTAGAAATGGTCATTCTTTGAGTATTGATTTGAAACCCTATTTAGATAAGATTCTAGCAGATATAAACCAGTTAAAGACCACACCTAAAAAAGAGAATCTTAGTCCCTATCTAATGTTACAAAACCTGTATGAATATCAAGAAAAACAGGTAGAACTACTGGGTAAGATTAATTGGATACTTCATGAGGCCAAGACCGAAGAATTACAATTTATAGATGAGGATTATGCACGTAAGTTCATTGCTTCACAGGATTATGACCCCAAAAACCTGATTAGAAACTTTAATTTAAAATCTTCTAGTTTTAGGCATGCATTGCGTTTGGGGGTTACTGCAATGGTAGGGTATGGTATAGGTACAATATTCGACTTTCAGAAACCCTATTGGATTTTGTTGACCATCATTATCATCTTGAGGCCCAGTTACGGACTTACCAAAACCAGGTCAAAAGATAGGATTATTGGAACGTTAATAGGAGCAACCATTGCTTTTGTTATGGTAAGTCTTTTTCAAAATATCTATGTTTACGCAGTTTTGGGCCTTGTGTCGTTAGTTATGGCATTTTCCATGCTGCAAAGGAATTATAAGACAGCGGCTACTTTTGTTACCCTTAGTGTTATTTTTATCTACGGCATTATGTTACCTGATATTATGCAGGTGATACAATTTAGGGTTTTAGACACGGTATTGGGAGCTGTGTTGTCTTTTGTAGCCACAATGGTGCTATGGCCTTCATGGAGTTTTTTGAACATTAATACCAATTTAAAAAGCTGCTTGGTTGCCAATAGGAATTTTTTAGATGAAATAGCGTCTTTTTATAATCAGAAGGAAAAAGAACCGACCTCTTTACGCATAAGTCGTAAAAAGGCTTTTCAGGAGACTTCTAACTTAAGTGCTGCTTTTCAGGAAATGGCCCAAGAACCTAAATCAAAACAAAGGAAAATAAATGAAGTTTATGAACTGGTAACCCTAAGTCATGCTTTTTTGTCTTCATTGGCATCTTTAAGTTCTTATATTCAGAACCATTGTACAACCGAAGCTTCGGAAGGTTTTAAAGCTGCAATAGCACATATTGAGGAAAATTTGGGAAGAGCAACAGATATATTGGCACATAATGGGGCGAAAGATAATTTTTCCCTTAAACACCAAGAAAAGTCCTTTGAGAGTAACCGCTCAAAGTTTAATACGATTGCGTGGGATTTTGAAAATGCGGTAAAAGTGGGGGAAGAGCGTAATCTACAAGAAGCACATTTAATACTCGGACAATTGCGATGGCTTTTTACCCTAAGTAGTAAAATGCTTAATTTGGCCCTGGAATTGGAAACAGAAGTCACTGACAAGGGCCGTCCGTGAATTGCGCTAACTTACTTTTACAGCGTAAGGTTAAAGTATTCGGACATAACTTCTTTAATGGCATTTTCATTTAATGGTTTGAACATAATAGCATCAATTTCACTAAATCTCCCCATTTTCTCTTTGTCCGATGGAATAATGGCCGTTGTTAATAGTATAACCCTAGTATTAATCTTTAGGGACATATCCATCTTTTCATAAACCTCCATAAATTCCCAAGCATCCATCGTGGGCATATTTATATCAACAAATATGAGTTCTGGAAATGTTGTAAGGCTTTTTAGATATTCAATGGCTTTTTTCCCCATGGTAAAAGAGGTAACCTTCTCAGCACAATTTACTCGGCTTAAATAGGTCTCATGAATGAAATTAGTAGCAGTGTTATCGTCTACTAAAAGAATAGAATTAATCATAGTTTGGCGTTATAGGTTTAAACTAAAGTGAAAGGTACTTCCTTTATTAATTTTTGATTCTACCCAGATTTTTCCGTTATGTAGCTCTACTATTTTTTTACAATGCGCTAGGCCTATACCGGTTCCTTCATAATCTTCTTGGTTGTGTAACCTTTTGAATACCTCAAAAATACGATCTTGATTTTTTTTGTCAATTCCAATTCCGTTGTCCTTTACGTAAATATGATGTCCTTTTTCAGAAGGTAGGGAACCAATTTCAATAATTGGATCACTCGTGCTATCCACAAATTTTATGGAGTTGCCAATTAGGTTAAGGAAAAGTGAGTGTAGTTCAATTTCGTGACCTGTTATTGTGGGTAGGTCTTTGATTATGATATTTGTATGGGTAGATTCAATACGGATGCGTAAATCTTTTTCTACATTTTTAACTATTGCATTAAGGTCTACAATCCCTTTTTCAGTATCGCTTCCAATCTTTGAATAGGCCAAAATTACTTTTACCAATTCTCCCATTCTTGCGGAAGCTTCCTCTATAAATTCTAAATAGGTGGCGGCTTTACTGTCAAACAACTTAATGTACTCCTCTTTAAATAGAGCTACAAAGTCCCTAATGGTACGCAATGGTTCCTGTAAGTCATGACTGGCTACATAGGCAAAGCGTTCCAATTCTTTGTTACTTTGAGAAAGTTGTCTAAGGTTGGTGATGTTTATATGACTGCCTACCATTCGTATAGGTTCATCATTTTCTCCCCATTCTATAACTTGGCCTTTACACCAAACCCAGACAATACCTCCGTTTTTATGAAAATAGCGGACCTCATTATCATAAGGTACTTTTCCCTTACTGGCTACATGAGCATCAAAAGTGGCTAGTACGCCAGGTAAATCTTCCGGATGAATTATTCTTTGCCAAGATTCGGGCGTATTTTCCATTTCATGATCTTCGTACCCGAACATCCGCTTGAAGGTAGGACTTAGGTACTCTGTGTTTTCTTGTATATTCCAATCCCAAAATCCGGCTAGGGTTATTTCCAGAACTTGTTCAAACACCATGTTTTTATCTAGGAGTTCTTTTTCAAGTTTAGACATTTTATTAAGCATAGAAACATCGGTTGTGGTACCTAGCATTCGTTTAGGTTTTCCTTCCGGGGTCCATTCAGCCAGCTTTCCTCTTACTAATAGGGTTACATAATGTCCTAATTTGTGTTTGTATCTCGTTTCAACGGTATAAGGGATTTTACCGTTACTCGACAAATGCTTTTCCATGGCAGCCTCTTGGGCTATTAAATCCTCTGGATGAGTTAACTTATCCCAAAATTCTGAAGTTTCCTCAATTTCATCCTCATCGTAACCTAGGACATGGCGGATTGAACGACTTACATAGTAAGAACTTTTCTCTATGTCATAATCCCAAAAACTGTCCGTTGTTTGCTCAAAGGCAAGTAACTGGTTCTTTAATTTCTGTTCTGCGGATTTAAGCTCGTTTATATCCACATAACTTAGGGTTGCTCCTTCAATTTTACCTGTTCCATCGCGGAAAGGAACAATTTTTTGTAAGAACCAACGTCCCTTGGCATCTTTTACCTCATTTTGTTGTGAAGTACCACTGCTGATTACCTCTTTAATATCAGAAATAAATGTTTTGTAATTATTCTTATGAAAGGTACTGGCAAAGTGCTCTAGAGGACGGTTAATATCACTGGACATTAAATTAAAATGCTTGGCGACACTGGGTGTAAATTTCCGTATTTTTAGGTTGTTGTCTAAAAATATAGTGCCAATATCCGTGCTTTCGAAAAGATTGTCCAAATCTAAATTAAGAGTGGCAAGTTCTTCTAGTTTTTCCTGAAGTTCCGTATTGACCGTATTCAACTCTTCGTTTACACTCTGTAGTGCTTCGTTTGAGGCCAAAAGTTCTTCGTTGGTAGCTTGCAGTTCTTTATTGCTGGTCTCTACCTCTTCAATCATATTCTTTAGACTCTCCCTGGTTTCTTTTAATTCAGTTTGTAGTTCGTTTTCCCTTATATTTTTAAAAGAATCATCCTCCTCACTGCTGGATGTTTGTATTGCCTGAAGGTCCGCTGGTTTTATAATCACTAAATAATTGGAGGGGTTATTATTCAATGGGTTCCAAAAAGCAGCTACATGCATATTTGCAATGGTCGTCTTCTTTCCTGTAGAGAAATTTAAATTTTCATGTTTTAATTTTTGGGTCGTACCTCCAACTTTTTTTAGGGAGTAGCTTAAAACAGTGGCTACACTTTCAGGAACCATTTTTAACAAGTTCATGCTGAACCCTTTGTTGGGAAGACTTATATAATTAGTAAGGTCTCCAAAAGCATCAACAATTTTAAAATTACTATCTATAACAATGGCAGCAAGATCTAGGTTGTCACTTAATGCCTCTACTATATGTTGTCTGGTACTTCTTTCTTGACTTATATTTCTTAGTCCGAATGGGTTTTTTTGGCTATTGCCTAAACCGTACTTTTGAAGACCAAGAATTTTAGCAGGTCTAATATTGCAGTAAATTTTTTGTTTTCTGTACAGTTCGTTAAACGCGTTTTTTTGCTGACCAAGAGATTCACTACTGCCTAAAACCAATATACCGTTTATGTTAAGCGAATAATGCAGAACATCTAGGGCTCTATTTTGTGCTACCGGTTGTAGGTATATAAGCATGTTTCTGCACATGGATAGATCCATTTTATTAAAGGGCGGGTCTTTAAGAACGTTATGCTTACTGAATATCACCATGCGTCTTATGTTTTCATTGACTTGGTAATAATCTCCTTTTTTGGTAAAATTCAAAAGCAGCCTTTTTTCGGAAATATTGGCGATGGTACTTTCATTATACATCCCTTTTGAAGCATCGTTCAGGTGATTTTTTTCAATATCCGTGGCAAAAATTTTAACTAGGTTCTTCTTATTGAGCTTTGTGAGTATCTCGTTAATAATTATGGCTAATGAATAGGCTTCTTCACCACTGCTTACCCCAACGCACCAGCACTTTATGGTATCGTCTTTTTTCTTACTGGATATTATTTTGGGGATAACCTCATTGGTCAAGACCTCCCATACAAGATCATCCCTAAAGAAGCTGGTAACGCCTACTAGAAATTCCCTAACTAAAACATGGGCTTCTTCAGGTCTTTCAAATAGATAGTCTTTGTATTCCTGGAGCGTGTCCAAACGATTGATGCCTATTCTCCTGGCAATCATCCGAACCAAGGTAGGCCTTTTGTAATATTCAAAATCTAATTTAGTCTGACTGTTTAGAAAGTTTAGGATTTTAACAAGTGTTTCTTCGTCACTAAGAATATTTTCTTCCAAAGATCCATAAACAGCGGGGTGATGAATAAACCTTTTAAGTTCATCTCCCATTTGTTCCGTGGGAAGAACGTAATCTACAAGATTGGTGTTGATAGCGTTTTGAGGCATACTATCAAATTCTGCTTGGTCTGGGCTTTGCACCATAACCATACCGCCATATTCTTTAATATCTCGGGTGCCAGAGGTGCCATCACTTCCTGTACCGCTAAGGATGATAGCAACGGCCTTATTTGTCATTTCCTTAGCCAGTGATTTAAAAAATAAATCAATAGGTAAATTTATGGTTCGGGTGGTGGGTTTATCCTCTAAAAGTAAATACCCGTCCTTTATAAAAATGTTTTTTTTGGGAGTCAGAAGGTATACTGTACTAGGCTTTATTTTGGTCTTTTCCTTGACTTCAACTATGGGCATGTCCGTATTCTTAGACAATAGTTCGCTCATAAGACTTTTGTAGTCCGGGCTTAAATGTTGGACCACAACAAAACTATGTGCAAATTTAAGAGGAAGATTGTCAAAAAAAGACTTTAAAGCTTCTAAGCCGCCCACACTAAAACCGATTCCAATAATTGAAAATTTGATTTCAACCTTGATATTTTGCGTTGGTTTTTTATTAATTGAGCGGATTTCCTCCATTTAAAGCTGATTTTCAACTAAATAAAAGTAATGAATATCTTACAATAATTCCTATTCGTATATAGGAATTTTGTTCTATTGCATGAACTGTTTAATGTTTTGTTTTAACCCTAAAACAAAACAAGGCAAATAGTGAGTGATCCGTAGGATGTTTCCAATAGTTTGAGTATTTGGTGGTTTAAAAGAGGAGTGGAGGAAATGTCAAATCAACTTTTTCTCAACAGCAACTTTAACAAGAGAAGCAGCATTGCTAACTTCTAGCTTTTGCATAAGATTACGTCTGTGTGTTTCAACAGTAAGGGGACTGATGAAAAGTTCTTCTGCAATGTTGTTAGTCGTCTTCCCGTCCGCTATCAATGTCAGGATATGTTTTTCCCTGCGAGTAAGTTTAGGGAGGTTGTTGCTATCTTGTGATACCGAATCCGCTAGTATCTTTTGGACCTCTGAGCCAAAATAGAAATTACCTTGGTGTACTTGAGAAATAGCATTCACCAACTCATCTGCCGTAGCGTTTTTAAGTAAATACCCTTTTACACCATTTCTAATCATCTGGTTTATGATGCTGGGCTCACTATAGGTGCTAAGCCCTATAATACCCACTGTTGCCCGGATATTTAAAATTTTGGTTACCATTTCTACGCCGTTTATATCCGGTAGGTTTACATCTAGCAAAATAACATCTGCCGTATCTTTTTCTAAATAGGAAAGGGTATCCGTTCCGTTTATGAAATGGGTTTTAACAGAGACTCTCTCATCATCACTAAGTAAGGTTTTAAGTCCCTCAATTACCATAGGGTGGTCATCAACTATTAAAATTTGTATTGGTTTACGCTGCATCTACATTAATTTGAACATTAACTGTTGTTCCTTCATTTTCTTCTGAGTGAAATTCTAGATCCCCTTTTAAATAGGCTACCCTTGTTTTAAGGTTAGAAAGTCCCATGCCGCCTTCTGTAACATTTACTTTATTAAAGCCTATACCATTATCTTCTACGGTAATATCTACTTTATTGCCATCTCTCATATATTGCACAAGAACATCTGAAGCTTTGGCATGCTTTACAGCGTTATTGATCAATTCTTGTATAACACGGTATATGGTAACTTGTTGATTTAGGCTTATGCCTTTTTCAGTACCGTAAAATTGTAGCGTTACTTTAGTACCGCTACCCGTCATGCTACTACAATAATCTTTGAGCGCGGCCTGTAGACCAAATTTTACTAAAGTTTCTGGCATCATATTACGGGCAATAGAGCGCAGTTCCGTTAGCGAGTCATCAAGGTCTTTCATTATCTTTTGTAATTGGGCCTTAGGGTATTCTTTTGGTTCGTCTTTGTTGAGTTTAGAGAGGTTTAGGCTAATGCCGGATAACCTTCCGCCTAGACCATCATGTAAATCTATAGCCAGCCTTTTTCGTTCTTTTTCCTGACCTTCTATCATGGCCGAAAACACTTCGTTCTCTTGCCGCTGTTTTAAGAGGGCTACTTCTTTTTCTTGTTCGCGTTCCTTTTTTCTTGCCCTTCTAAGCTTACTGTTATAGGCATAGAAACCAACAAAGAGGAGTAGGGCCAAAATACTTGCGGTTGCTCCCAAAAGATAGGTTTGTGATTTCTTTATTTGAAGCGCTAATGCTGCTTCATTTTTTTCGTTTTTTAACGCTAGGATTTCTTTTTCTTTGGTAGCAGTTTTGTATCGTATTTCGAGCTGCTGCATTTCGTTACCCAGTTCTCCAACTCTGGCACTATCTAGTGCAGCTACGTAGTCTTTTAAGTAGTTGTACGCCGACTTGTAGTTGCCCAGTTTGGCATCGTATTTTGCTAGGGAATAGTACGACCCTAGCTTATCATTAAAAGAATGATTATCATCACTAAAGTTAATATACCTCAATGTGTATTCTTTTGCCTTTTTAAAATTACCCATTCCACTATAGGTTTCGGCATACCTTTGATATATTAATTTTATATAGAAACTAGAAGATTGTTCCTTATAATATGTATAGGATTTATCTAATGCATTAAGCGCTTCAACATACTCTCCTATTTTTGCATAATAAAGCCCAAGTTCCATATAATAATGGCCTTCGTAGAAAGAATTTGGAATCTTATCTAGGTTTTTTTTGGCGATATCTAATGTAGATTTCATTAGTTCCAAAGAGTCCATAGAGGCCAAAGCGGTAGAAAAAGATAAGCTATGGTAAATCATATCTTCAGTGGAGCCTACTTCTTCATATTGCTTTTGACTTATTAAAAAGATATCGTAGGCATTATCAAATAGTGATAAAGAACTATATTTAATGCCCAGACTGGTATTGGCATTGGCTACAAACATTTTATCGCCCATTTGCTGTGCGTAGGGTATGGTTTCTGCAATAAGTTCTATTTCCTTTTCTATATTACCCTCGTAACCATAAGCTACACCTATATTATACTTGCCTCGTAACCATATTCTCATGTTACGTGTAGAAGAATCTTTTGCTACCAATTTATCGGCAAAATTATTACCTATTGTAAAGTACTTCTTTGCATTCTCCGCATCAAAGTAATCTAGATAACAACCAGCTACATTAATATTGGCATCTGTCATACCTCTTAGGTAGTTAATTTTCTTGGCTAGGGCAATGGCGGCAAAACCCTTTTCAAAGGCTTTTAAGGAGTCTACGCCACCGTAGGAGCGTGCCAACTCGCTAAGAATATTCACCCGTGTGGTATCTTGATCCGCTATGTTTAAAGCATTTTCTAGACTATCTATACGTGCTTCGCGTCCGGTTTGGGCGCTACTTAAGAACGATAGGGATAATGTAAAAACAAATACAAGAGAGCGCATTTAGGTATCAGCTTTTTTTTGATTGTTTACTGCCAAGATACTACAACTATACGGCACTATAATTACCCTGTTATCAATATACTGGAAAACCAGTAGAAAAAAATACAATCAATGGGGTATTTCAGAAACAAGCATTTAAAAATACCTTGCCATCAGCAATTTACATGAAGTGTTTAATACCCACCAAGCTAATTTAAAGGAGCATTCTTACCGCAAAAACCTTTAAAAAATCAATACATAAGTAAAGATGAAAAAAACACTCTTATTCTACGGTTTACTCTTCTTAACACTGTTAGCTTGTAAATCTCAACAATACACCCCAAATGCATTACCCGCTAAACAATTGATTTTTGGATATGGCGGCGGCATGGCCGGAACAGTTGACACTTATATACTTCTAGAAAACGGACAGTTATTCCATACGAATTCACTAACCCAACAAACAGAGGAGCTAGAGTCGCTATCAAAAAAAGAAGCGAGTGCGTGCTTTTTAAAATTTGAAGCATTATCAATTTCTGAAACGGATTTTGACCATCCTGGTAGCCGTTATTATTTTTTAGAAGAAGTGAACAAAGATGCAAAGCATAAAGTTGTTTGGGGAGCTGCTGGTCAAAAACCTGCTGAACGCTTTTTGGATTTCTACGAGGAGATGAAAAACCATATTAAATAAACAACTATGAGACGGACATTACATCTATTCACTTTTGCCTTTGCTTTTTTTATGGCTATGTCCATTACGGCCCAAGATACTTTTGACGATAAAAGGCATAGAAAAGGTACGACCGCCAAATCAGGTAGACCAAACAAGTTTGCGCCACTAAAAATGGCTATAGGTAAAAAGAGGTCTACCGCTACAGGGCGTACTAATTTTCAAATACCATCTATTTTTAATATGTCCACTAATAATGGTAAATACAAGCATCGTATAACTGCGAAATCCGAAAATGGCAATCCTTTATTTATAGAAAGTGACGCTAATAAGGAAGTAGCCTTATTAGCGTCAAAACAATCTTCAGAAGATGTAGTAAAGGATTACTTGATAGATGTTAAGGACCTTATCCAGATTAAAAATCCAGAAGATGAGTTTGTTGAAATTTCTAACAAGAGTGACAACTTAGGACAGAAGCATATTAAAATGCAGCAGGTATTTAAAGGGATTAAAGTGTATGGTAGTGAGGTAATCTTACATTTTGATAAAAGTAATAAGATAAGTGCTTTAAACGGTAGAAATAAACCAACACCCCATATTGAAAGTACAGAGCCAAAACTAACGCCACAAGATGCCTTAAAACAGGCAGAAAGAGATTTAGGGGTTACGCTTTCCAATAAATCTGAAAATGGCAGTATCCTTACGGAACCTGCAAATTTTGAGGAAGAACTTTTGATTTACCCCATTGAGGGGAACAATTTTCTAGCGTGGCATCTAACGGTATACCCAGATATAAAAGACAGATGGGAATATTTTATTGATGCTCAAACAGGGCGTATACTTGATAAACGTTACCACACCTGCACCCTATATCATAACTATGGAGAAGAAAAGGAGGGTCATAAGCACTCTGCTATCTTGGCTCCACCAACCACAGGTTCTGGAATAGATTTAAATGGAGTCAACCGGCAAATAAAAACGCATGAAGTAGATGGTATTCATTATATGCTTAACACTTCAGAGTCTATGTTTAATGCTGCTCAATCACAGCTGCCGGACAATCCTGTTGGCGCCATTCTTACGCTAGACCTCAGGAATAAAGCTCCTAACGAAGGTGTAAAAGTATATCATGTTACCTCTACAGGAACCAATTGGAACAATCCTACTGCAGTTTCTGCACATTACAATGCGGAGGTGTCCTATAACTATTTTAAAAACACCTTCAATCGAAATTCAATAAATGGGCAAGGCGGTACAATAATTTCTTTTATAAATGTAGCGGATGAAAACGATGAGGATTATGATAACGCATTTTGGAATGGGAAAGCCATATTTTATGGAAATGGAAAGAACGCATTTGCCCCGTTTGCAGGTGCTTTAGATGTATCCGGTCATGAAATGTCCCATGGTGTTATTGAGGTTACGGCAAATTTAGAATATAAGAATCAGTCCGGCGCAATCAATGAATCCTTTGCAGATATTTTTGGTACAATGATCGATCGGGAAGATTGGTTGTTGGGAGAGGATATTGTGAACAGAAATTATTTTGCTTCAGGGGCAATGCGTAATCTTCAGGACCCGAACAATGGAGTCAATCCTGGAGAGAACGGTTGGCAGCCAAAAGATATGACGGAGTATTATTCCGGTTCGGAAGATAACGGTGGGGTTCATAGAAATAGTGGAATCTTAAATAGAGCCTATTACTTAATGGCTACCCAAATTGGCAAGAACAAAGCAGAGCAAATCTATTACCGTGCCTTAGAAACGTATTTGACGGTATCTTCTCAATTTATTGATCTTAGGTTAGCGGTTATAAAATCTGCAACAGATTTGCATGGAGACAATTCACAAGAAGTGCTAGCGGCAAAGACAGCTTTTGATACGGTAGGTATTACGGATGGAGAAGCTTCGGATACGGACAATGATATTCCCACAGTAGCTGGAGAGGAGTTTATTTTAAGTATAGACATAAGGGATATGGACCCTTATACTTTATATGCTTCGGATACGAAGGCAACTGAATATTTTCCTTTGGCACAAACAGGCGTTTATAAAAAACCTAGCGTTGCGGATGACGGTAGTTTTGCTTTGTTCGTTACTGATGAAAATAAAGTAAATTCAGTTATTCTAGATTTGAATTCACCAGTAGAAGATGTAGTGTCGGATGATGCAGTTTGGGGGGGTGTAGCACTTTCGAAAGATGGGACCAAACTGGCATCGATATTTAATGATGAGACCAATATCATCTATATTTCGGATTTGGTAAGTGGTGAATTTAAAGAGTTTAAATTGTATAACCCAACCTCTGCAGATGGTATAACCACGGGAGAGGTACTATACCCGGATGCACTTGAGTGGGATTATTCCGGACAATATCTCATATATGATGCGCTAAACAGACTGGATAATGCAGAAGGCGAAGCAATAGAGTATTGGGACGTAGGGGCTTTGCGAGTTTGGGACAATGCATCCAACACATTTGGAGATGGTGATATCCAAAAAATATTCTCCAATCTACCGGAAGGTGTCAATATAGGCAATCCTTCTTTTTCTAAAACCTCGGGTAACATTTTAGCGTTTGATTATTTTGATAACCTAAAAGGCGAATATCAAATAATTACCGCCAATATAGAGACGGGTGAGGTAAATGTAGTTTATGAAAATAATAAGCTAGGCTTTCCCAACTATTCCAAAACTGACGACAAGATTATTTTCGATACAAATAATGGAAGCGATAAAGATATCATGTCTATTGATATGGCATCTGATAAAATGACGTCAACCGGTAATTTGGTAGAATTGATTCCAAATGGTAAATGGGGAATTTGGTACACGGTTGGATCTAGAAGTACACTCAGTAGCGAAAAGGAAATCACCGATTTTAGATTTAATGTTACTTCACCACCGGCAGTTGGGGTTATATCTGGTAGTACTATTTCAGTAGAACTTCCGGGCAACATCAACCCTGAAAACTTAATAGCCACGTTCACTACTTCTAATAATGCTAGGGTCTCTGTGTTGGGGGTAAACCAAATTAGTGGTGTAAATGTCAATGATTTCACTAACTCGGTAGTTTATACGGTTACGGCAGAAGACGGATCTACAAAAGATTTTATCATAAGCCTAGGAGAAAGTACACCTGTTCACCCTAATGATAGTGATGATGATGGGGTAGTAAATGCAGATGACTTATGCCCAAACACCCCTTATGGTGCAACGGTAGACCTTACAGGTTGTGAAATTTTCTCTCTGCCAAGTTCTAATTTCACGGTGTCCGCCAAAGGCGAATCTTGTGTAGGAAGCAATAATGGGAGTATCAATATTAATGCAAACACTGGCTATGACTATATAGCAACCCTGGCCGGAAACGGAGTGAGTAAAACAAATAATTTCACAAGCTCTGTTTCTTTTTTCGATTTGGAAAGCGGTTCATATACCGTCTGTATTACGGTGCAAGGAGAACCAGGCTATAAGAGCTGTTATGATGTAAAGGTTTCTGAGCCAGAAGCGCTTGCGGTAACGTCTAAAGTGAACCTGAGTGCCAAATCGGTGACACTTAATTTAGCCGGAGCCGAAGAATATACGATTTCACTTAACGAAGAAACGATAGTTACTGCGGAATCTGAGATAACTCTACCCGTCTATGAGGCAACAGCAAAACTTTCGGTTACTACAGATAAGAATTGCCAAGGGGTTCATGAGGAAATCCTGGATTTTGAAGAGCAAGTAATTATCTACCCCAACCCTGTAAAAGGTGGTGAGATTTCCGTTGCACTGGGTAAAACGTCTGAAGAACCCGTTCCCATTCAATTAAACACGTTTGATGGTAAAATGGTTTTACAAAAAGTAATAAAACCCAATGCAAACACTTTAAAAATCGATGCAAACAGTCTTACAACAGGGGTTTATGTGTTGACAGTTCAAATTAATGGAGGTACAAGAACATTTAAAATCATAAAACAATGAGAATATTAAAATCAACACTGTTTTTGCTATTACTATTAGTTATGACGGCATGCCCGGGTAGTAAAGACGAAGGTCCTGATATGGATGAAATGGGAGAACCTGGTAGTGTAAGTTTGGTTTTTCCGGAGAACAATTCTGAGTGTACGGAAGGAGAAACTGTAAACGATTTACAAAGTGCTATTACTTTTCAATGGCAAACTTCTGAAAGCGCTGCTCGTTATGAATTAAACCTGAAGAACCTTGCAAATGGAAAAACTCAGGTAACGGAAACCTTAAGTAATGAGGCAATCTTAACACTTAATAGCAATACACCTTATGAGTGGTATGTGATAACTAGAAACGATGATTCCGAAACGGCTCCCGAAAGTGCTACTTGGAAGTTCTATAACGCCGGAGAAGGGATCGTGAATTATGCGCCATTTCCAGCAGAAGCTTTTTATCCCAATAGAGGAGGGTCTATCTCGGTAAATACAAGTGTTGAACTGGAGTGGCAGGGAAATGATGTTGATAATGATATTATAGAATATGAGGTATTCTTTGGTACTGAAGAAACCCCCGCGGTTTCATTAGGTACAACGGATCAGAACACTATGATAACAAATGTAGTTTCAGGTCAGGCGTATTATTGGCAGGTAAAAACTAAAGATAATATAGGTAATACCTCCCTTTCGGAAATTTTCAACTTTAATGTGCAATAACTATATACAAATGGAAAACAGAATATTAATTAAAGGCCTGCTTCTATCTTTTTTCATCCTTATAACGGTTAGCTGTGAAAAAGGCGATGGAGTAGAACTAGATGAAAATGGAGAGGTAATCAATCCTCAAAAAGGGAATCAAATTGTATCTGGTAACCCAGCATTAAATACTTTTCTAATAGCTTCACAAGATGAAACCCTATATACGGTTGATGCTCAAACGGGAGAAGAAACGGCAATTTATGAATTCCCGTACCAAACGGACTTTGAGTTGATTCCAAGTTACAAGGACGGTATTATTTATGTAACCGCAGATGATAACTCTATCAATGCAGTTGATGTGAATACCAAGAGTTTTGTTTGGGAACAGTATTTACTAGAAAGCGATTTTAGTAGTTATGGTGTTACACCTCCCACCTGTGTGGATGGCGTGTGTTATGCTTCCGGTACCACTGGAGTGTTGACGGCGGTTAATCAGATTACGGGGGATCTTAAATGGTATTATACTTCCGATCCGTCGGGTGAGTTAGATAATATATTGCATGGCAACAGTTCGCAAATAATCCACGGAGATAAGATATATGTTTTCTCCGAAGAAAGTTTCATAAGCGATTTTCCTCCTTATATGCACATTCTGGATAAGGAAACCGGTAAGTTCATTCAAAAGGTGAAGTTACCCTATGAATTAACAGGTACCCCTTTGGTTGTTGATAATATCATGTATTTGCCAGCTAAAAATCTTTACGCAATAAATTTAGATACTATGGATGTATTATGGGAATTTGAAGCAAATGGTGCCGGTACGCCCTATATTTCTGGAGATAGATTAATTGTGAATGCCATACCTCCGGGACAAGGTTTAAGGTCTGCTTTGTATTGTATAGACATGAGTACTACGTCTATTGTTTGGCAAAAAGATACTGGAGTAGATACGCTGTGGAATCCCTTAATAGTGGAAAATGTAGTGTATAGTAATTATGATAAAGGCTCAAGTTTTCCTGGTGCAACTAATGCTAAACCTTTTGCTGTGGATCTTGAAAGTGGTGAAGAATTGTGGTATAACGCAGATGTAAGTGTAGACCATAGTCCCGTATATGCAAATGGTATTTTGTTTTCTTATGGGCACGATTTGTATCGTACGGATGATACAGATAATAATGTGGGGCTATTGACAATAGATGCGAATACGGGCAAGACCTTATGGTTAAATTCTTTCTTTAGATATGGTGCCCGTCTAAATCCTTTAGTAATAGCTGAAAACGGCGTCTTTGGTCCTTCGTACTATCGTGGGGAGTAAGTTGTATTTTAAGTTTAATTTATTGTTTAGAGCCCTATTTAATTATGATAGGGCTCTTTTTAGTTTTAAAGCTCTCTACATTCTACTGGTAATCCGGTAGAAAAAAATACAATTAACATGGTATTTCAAAAAACAGCTTGTTCGGTTACCTTTCAACCATAAAATAAATGGAGTTTTCGAGAACCCGAATATCCACAAACTTTAAAATTTATATTATGAACAAGTCGGTAAAAGTACTTATGATTTTATTAATGGTGTCATCAGGTTTCTCTGCTAATGCCCAAATTTTTGGTGTAAAAGCAGGAATAGGTTTGGCAAATATAACGTCTCCGGATGAAGGAGGTAATAACCTATTCGGGCGAACTTTAGGAGTCAAGATAGGAGGTACTATTGAGTTTGATATAACCGATGATTTATATATAGGTTCGGGTCTAGGATTTGCCAAGAAGGGTGCTTCTACAGTTGGGGACACTTTCAATACGTTTTACATAGAGATGCCTCTTAGCGCACGTTATGATATTGTTGCAATTGGGGGTTCTGGTTATCTTTATGGGCTTTCTGGTTTTAATTTGGGTTATATGTTATCTGCTAATAGAAACGACACAAAAATTAACATAGGTTCTGACCCGGTCAATGATTACTTTAAAACATTTGATTTTGGACTTAATTTTGGTGTTGGCGTTATTTTGGACGAAAGATTTGAGATAGGTTTAGTTACTGAGTTTGGACTGGTTAATATTTATGCTAATGATTTGTCTACTCTTAGAAATACTACGTTGCTAGTTTCTTTTGGATACAAGTTTGGAATGTAGGTTTATATGATTATTCATTGGTTAGTTGAAGTGAAGTGTAAGGTTTTTTTCGATTCAGTTTTTTCTTGGTGTTATTGAAATAGTTGAATTGTAAGGTGAATTTCATAGAATGTAGATGGATAAGCATTGAAAATTTGGAAGCATGAAAACCAAAGGGTATATGTTTTTTAGGTAGTTCGGGAATAACGATATTTTACAAAATGCCCTGTTGCTGCGTAAGGGTATTTCTATAAAAGTAAAACCCGCCAACTAGAGTTGGCGGGTTTCTACATAAATGGCTGTTTGGTTAATAGCCGTTGTTGTCACTTCCTAAACTCGGATTTCTCTGAAGTTCAGGCCCTGGTAAGGGTAACAACATATGTTTCTGTTCAATTTGTTTACCTTGTTCGGTCGTATGGCCCACTGCGTTTACAAATGAGATGGAACCAGGAGCATCTGAAATGGGGAATTTACCTGTGCGAACAATATCGAACCAGTTTCTGAATTCGAAAACCAATTCCCTGTGTCTTTCTTTCCAAACTTCTTCGACAAATGCATCAGTTCCCAGTCCAGATAATTCTGAACTTATGTTCGCGGCATCCCTCATCCAATAGGCCCTGCTTCTTACTTGGGTCAAATAATCTACGGCATTAGAGTTATTGCCACTGCTCATTGCAATTGCTTCCGCCGCAATTAACAAAACATCCGTATAGCTATAAACGGCAAAATCTTTACCAGAATTTGCTGTTTCAAAAATAGCGGTATCATCATGCCAAAAGAAGGGAGCAGTATCAAAGGTTTGTCCATTGGGTAGATAAGTACTGTGGAAATACTGTCTTTCTTGAGCTCTTAAATCCTCATTTGGATGATAAAAATCCACGAATTGACTTGAAGGTTGATATGCTCCGTTGGTAATATCATACAATACTTCGGAGGCCAAGGCAACGGGATATGAGTATCTTGGATAAATGGAAGTACTTATTTCTGGGTCATACTCTTTAATGTATATATGTTCTGTATCCGAAGCATCACCTTTTCTAATTTTGTTATATGCTGAGTTTTCAAAATCAATAGTTCCATCTGTCTCGTCATGTTGAGCCAAAGCATAAGCACCATATTCTCCGTTGATAATTTCTTGCGCTAGTGCAGCAGCATCTGCATATCTATCCGCATTGAGTGGATTTCCGCTCATAGTTAGATACACATCCGAAAGTAGAGTAGCGACCGCACCTGCCGTAATTCTCTTTCCGTTGTCCACCATACTTAATTTTGGTAAATTACCTTGCTCTAGAGCTTCGGTAAGGTCTGATTCTATCAAGGCATAAACATCGGCAACGGGACTTCGCTCTAAATAAAGATCATCTAATGATTCATATGGTTCGGTCGTTAACGGTACCGGACCAAACCATCTTACCAAATAGTAATAGGCAAAGGCTCTGAAAAATTTGGCTTCGGCCAATAGTTGATTTTGTTGTGCGTCAGTTAATTCTGGAGTTTCAGGTATATACTTAATGGCATTGTTGGCCCTAGAAATACCTAGGTACAATTCTCTCCATCTATCTTGTAGGTAACCTCCGATATTCTCTCCATTTAATGTAAGCTGTTGGGTATTGCTAACATGTAATTCCTGCCCAGCATATTCATTGGTAAAGAACCCGCTCATGTAAGCACCCAACATCAGTGGTGTACCACTATAAACACCACCATCTGTCATATTGGGTGCTCCATTTCTATAAAGTGAGTTAACTGCGCTATAAGCGTGATCCGGTTCAGAAAAGAATTGGTCTGAGCTTAATTCGCTCAGGGGTTCTTCTTCTAAAAAATCGTCACAAGAACCGAGTAAAACAAGTCCGATTAAACAAGCTATATATTTAATTTTCATGATTTTCTTTTTTTAAGCATTAAAATTTAAGGCTACAACCTAGGGTGAATGTTCTAGGTTTTGGGTACTGGAAGAAGAAAATATTTTGTCCCCATTGATTACCTTCCCAAGAAGTGGCTTCAGGGTCATACCCTTGGAAATCTTTGGAGTGTATGACAAATACATTTTCAGCACTTGCATATACCCTAAGACTGTTAAGCCCGATAAGGTCTAAAAATTGCTCATTGAAACTATAGCCCAAAGAGAAAAGATTTCCCCTTATATAAGAACCGTCAACGACCCATCTGCTATCTACTTGACTATTCTGACCAGCATATGCCTGGTTTCTGATTTCTTGAACCATGGTGTTTTGGTTGTTCTCTGTCCAGCCGTCATAAAGAATAGTTGCCAAGCCATTGGCAATACCGCTACGATCTTCCGTAGAGTGATAGAATTGTTGCATAATTTCTACACCTGCTACAAATTGAATATCTGCAGTAAAATCAAAATTCTTATATCTAAAGTTGTTGATAAAACTTCCGGTAACATCGGGTAAACCTTTACCAAGGATTTTTTTATCGGCAGAGCGCTTGGCTTCGCCTGGCACTGCGCCTACCAAAGCGGCTTCTGCAGCTTCATCAGTCCCCCAAGTACCCAATCTTTCATAGCCATAGAATGAGCTTAATGATTCGCCCACACGAAGGATAGTCTGGCTGCCGGATACCCAGAAAGGACCTGGTTCAATATCTTCATCGTTCTCGCCCAAACTTTCAATGGTGTTCTTATTGTAATTCATGTTGATAGAAGATTCCCATCCAAAATCAGCACCACGAATAATTTCTCCACTTATCATTGCCTCGATTCCTTTATTGGATACCGAACCGATATTATCTCTCACAGAAGTAAACCCGGAGGTATAAGGTACAGGTCTATCTAACAACAAGTCCTTGGTAAGTTTATCATAGTAATCGAACTCAAAACGCAGTCGGTGATCAAATGCTGCCAAATCAAGTCCGATATCAAATTGACTGGTCTTTTCCCATTCTAGACCAGGGTTGGCCAAGCGGTTTACGGAACTTGCGCTTACACGTGAACCGTTCATTAAGACAGTTCCAGAAGAGACAGTTGCCAATGAACTATATGGTGGAATTTCAGTATTACCGGTAATACCATAGCTGCCACGTAGTTTTAAACGGTTAATAAAATTTACATTTTCCATGAATGATTCCTCACTGATATTCCACCCAAGACCTATAGAAGGGAAGAAGCCATATTTGTTGTCTTTTCCAAATCTAGACGATCCATCTGCTCGTGCAGTTAACGTAACTAAGTATTTGTCATCAAAAGTATAACCGGCCCGAACGAAATAAGAATTAAGAGACCATTCTTCGAATTCCGATTCAGGAGCGCTAGGATTACTGGCGGAACCAATATTGTTATATCGAAAGAAATCATCACTGAACCCTCTTGCAAAAATGGTAGAAGATTCATAATCTCGTTCTTGCCAACTAAGACCCAACATGGTATTAATTCTGTGTTTACCAAATTCTTTATTGTAGGTCAGATAGTTTTCTTGTTGCCAGTACAGGCTTTTTTCATTAAAAATCCTGGCATAGCCATCAGGGGATGATATATTTACCAAGTCTCTAGGCGAGTATTCTTTTTTGTTCCTGATGTTCTTGTCGAAGCCAAATTGAGTTCTAAAATCTAGACCTGGAAGAATGCTAAAATTCATATAAAAGTTTCCGAACATTTGATTTCTTTCCCAAAAACGTTCTTGAGTCTCCAAAACATGAACCGGGTTGGACATTGATTCCAAGTTGTAAGCATCAGAAATCATTTGGCTATTGCTCCAAGTTCCATCTGGAAATTTTACAGGGAAGATAGGAGGCATCTCAATCATTGTCCTACGTGGAGATTGACCACCGCCACCTTCTTCAAATTCAGTGTCCTTAACATCGTTCACCAAAAGGTTTACACCAATTTTTAACCAATCTTTAGGAGTAACGTCATATGCAATTTTACCACTAATACGGTCTAATTTGTTGTTTAGCATAATACCTTCTACATGAGAGTAGTTAAGGAAAACACCCACAGAAGATTTTTCGTTTCCTTGCTGAACTGAAAGTTGATGGTTGGTTGAGAAAGCCGTTCTCGTAGCTTCATCTTGCCAATCTGTATGGTATAATGGATTTCCGTTTTCATCGAATAAGTTAGGGTCATTCGCTGTGAAAACCGGAGGAGTGGCGTCCGGTCTGTATTTTGGGGTGTTTTCCATACCTGTTCTGACCACTTCTAACCATTCATCGGAATCTAGTAAGTCCATTTTCTTTCGGATACTTCCCATGCTAATGAATCCATCATAGCCAATAGTAATCTTGCCCTCTTTACCTCCTCTTTTGGTTGTAATCAGCACTACGCCATTGGCACCTCTTGCACCGTAAATGGCGGCTGAAGAAGCATCTTTTAAAACTTCCATTCGCTCAATGTCGTTTGGATTTATGAACTTTATATCGTCCATTACCACACCATCTACTACGTAAAGTGGGTCTGAAGAGGAGTTAATGGTGCCAACTCCACGGATAACAATTCTTGGTGAACCAGTAGGTGAACCAGAATTCAAGAAAACATTAACGCCGGCAACCTTACCTCTCATGCCTTGCAAGGCATTACTTACCGGAGCCTTCAATAAGTCTTCACTGCTAACTGCACTAACAGCACCTGTTAGATCTGATTTTCTTTGGGTACCGTAACCGACTACTACTACCTCTTCAAGTGCGTCTACGTTTTCTTCTAAGGTTACATTTATTGTTTGTTGTTCGTTGACAGCAACATCTTTTTTAGTGAAACCTATATAACTAAAGGATAATACGTCACCGGTATCGGCCATGATACTATAGTTTCCATCAAAATCGGAGGCAGTACCTTTAGACGTACCTTTGACTAATACGGTAACTCCAGGTATGGGCATTCCGGCTTTATCCGTTATAACGCCCTGAACTGTAAATTGCACATTGGATTTAATAAGCTCATTGATTTTTTGGGGACTTAAGACCGAAGGCATTTTATCTACTTGCTTGTTGAGAAGACTTTCTATTTTATACTTAATCTCTGGGTTATTCTTAGGAAACAGAATAATTTGATCGCGAACAAAACTGAAGTCTATATCCGAATCTTCAAAGAGAGTTTCCAAAACTTCGGTAACGTTTTTTTCCTCTACGTTTAACGACTTTCTTTTGTAGACATCGATAATGCTGTTGTTGTAGAAAAAACTGTAGTTACTTTTACGTTCAATTTCGTTTAGGATCTTTTTCAACTTTACGTTGTTCAAGTCTAACGAAATATTCTGAGCATTAACTTCAGAGGCAAATAGTTTGCTTAATGTGAGTGTCAATAAGATGACATAAATTTTCATTATCCGGACTATAGGGATTTTTGAAAAAAAAGGATATTTTTTTTTCATAATTTTGAGTAGTTTAAGTTGTTTAATTACTAAGTAGTTAAATAATTTTTTAAAGGGGAAAGTGTTGCCGCACTTTCCTCTTCTTTTTTCTTTTTTATTCTGTCATATGTAGTGTGATTTTGTTTTGCGTTAGTTTGTAGTTTATAGGTGATGATACCTCAAAAAGGTCTAAAATTTCTTCTATAGTGAGATTGTCGAAAGTACCTGTGTACTTATAGTTCATGATTTCAGGAGAAGCAACAGCTATTGACACCTTATACTTTCTTTTTAGGTCAGCAATTACCTCACGAATAGGGGTCTCGTCATAAACAAGTTTGCCTTCTCGCCATGCGGTAAAGGTTTTTGTATCTACTTTATCTATGATAATCTTATCTTCTTTCTTTACATAAGTGGCTCTTTGCGATGGGTTTAGAACTACTGTTTTATTATCTTTTTCCTCTATAACCCGTACTTTGCCGGATATTAAAGTAGTCTCCATATTGGAATCTTCCGGATAGGATTTTACATTAAAAGTAGTTCCTAGTACATGAATTTTCATTCCATCGTCCGTCTTGACTATAAAAGGTCTGTGGGCATTGTGGGTGACATCAAAAAAAGCTTCGCCCCGTAAAATCACTTCTCTAGTATCAGCAGTAAATGTAGACGGATATGAAAGTGAAGTGTTTGCGTTTAGTGTTATAACGGTACCATCAGGAAGTTTAACAGTTCTGTTTTCTCCTATAGAAGTTGATACCATGAGCGCCGTAGTACCTTCCGTTTCTACTGAATTGTCAGATGTTTTATACAAGAATGCCAGTGACAACAAAACTGTTATACAAGCGACGTAACCCAAATACTTATAAATATTGGAAGCTGTAAGATTACCACTAGGCACGTTTTGAGATTCCTTTAATCTATCAACAACGTATTTAGCTTTTATGGTATGGTACTGTTGCTGTCGTTTAGGGTTTTTAAGCATCCATTTGAGTACTTCCTGCTTTCTTTTTTCAGAAAGACGGCCTTCCGCTAAAGCTATAATATCTCTTTTGTTCATCTTGTAATGGAGCAGTGTTTAATTACAAGACGTAAATAGTAGAAGTATCCCCTAGTCCAATTAAATAAATTTAGATAAAAAAGATAGGCAAGTACTCTCGTAACACAACTCTTAATTCTTTGAGAGCCCTCGTGATATGGTTTTCAACTGTTTTGGGGGAAATTTGAAATTCTTGGGAAATTTCTTTGTGGCCCAGACCATCTATTCTACTTTTCATGAAAACCTTTCGGCATTTTTCAGGTAGTTCAGAAATGGCACCGTCGACTAAATTTTGTAATTCCTCAACAATAATTTTGGAAGCAGTTTCATCCGATAATGCACTGTAATTAAGCCAATATTCTTGCTGGTCGCTAATAATCTCTTTTGAAAGCCTATTTTTACGGGCTCTTAAGTAATCCAGACAAGCATTGCGGGTCATGCTGTAAATGTATGCTGTGTAGTTAGATTTTATATCTATTTTTTCACGTTTTTCCCAAAGTTTAATAAGAATGTCATGTACAATTTCCTCAGCGTCTTCTTTAGAAGGAATATAACTGTTGGCAATTATAAAAAGTTTGGGTTTAAAGAAATTGTATATCACATTGAAATCATCTAAACTGTTAGATGAAGTTCTTGTTTTTGCATTATACAAATATTCTTGCTCCATAAATATGGTAATGATATAAATTACACCTGTAATTTACAAATTCTTTATGAACGGTATATTTTCATTTTATGATTCAATCAACAAAAAAGTAAATATTAGGTTTTGTAAATTGTTGAATTTTTGTACAAAACAATGCTGTGATTATAAAATAATCCTTGAGAAATCAATTTTTAAAATGAGTTTTATATCATTAAGTTTTTTAACGACGTAGTCCTTACACAATATTGATGTCTAAATATTAGCCTGTAAACCCTTATCGTATGCTAATTTTTAATACATATAGTAAAACCTTAAGGTAACTTTACCAGTATTTTAAGAATGATATGTCAAATGCTCTTTTATAGAATTCACTATATTACGGCTGCTAACACAAATCATTAACAATTAATGCATCAAGAAACAAACGCCTTTACCTTGGCAGAGAAATTGGCCATGGTACATGTTGTAAATTCTGTAATTCTTGCAGATGGGCAGATTCATAATGGTGAAATCAATGCCGTAACACAACTAATGGAACAGATTGACTTTGATAGTAATTTCATTATGCAAGCTAGAAATATTGAAAGTGAGCAAGCTATTTCTATTCTGAAACAAATGTCCCCAGAAAATAAAAATAAGTTAGAAGGCATTTTGGAAATGACAGCAATTTCCGATGGTTTTAAACATGCAAAGGAAAATAGCTTGATGACCTATATTTTTGAATCTATGAACAAGTGAAGTTGATAAACACAAACTATGAAAACTAAAAAACTGGAAAAAGCACAATTTGATAAAGAGGAAAAAAAGGCTATTTATGTGATGACCAATCAGGTTGTTTTGGCTGATGGAAAAGTTCACCCTAGCGAGCTAAAGGCCATGGACCAGCTCCAGGAAGATATTGCCATGAATGCGGATTTGGTAAGTGAGGCTCAGGAAACAACGGTTGAAGAAGCTTTGATTTCTCTTCACAATATGACATATCCTAAAAAGAAGGTTTTGGCTCAAATTTTAGAAGATATGGCTGTTTCGGATAACCATTTACACGAAAAAGAAATGAATCTGATTATTCAAACATTTAAGAATATTGGGATAGGAGGGGAGACCGAGTAGGGAAAGAACCTTATAATTATATGCCGTTTCGTTTTAACTGTGCTAAGTTTTTCTGTTTTATGGGTTCCAATATTTCTTTTCCATATTTGGAGAAAAACCTGTGATTTTCCAAAAACTCAACATTCATGGAGCGCCAGTCAACATCCGAGAATTCTGTATGTGAAAATTTGGCCAATTCATTTCTTAAAAGTTTGATTTTTGATTGATACTGGTCCGTACCTAAGTAAAACAGGTCGGCATCGCAAATTATCTCTTCATAAATACCATGCGGATTTTGTGGCATTCGTGTGGACTGTATACAACCGGTCACTAATTCTATTATTTCTTTGGAGCAGTTTTGAGCCAATAGAAAATTACTGGCCTCTATACTACTGTAACTTTCATGGTCCGCAAAAACCGTTGCCATACCAGTATCGTGAAAAAGTGCCGCTAATAAAACGGAATGCAATTCTTCCAAGTCTCTATTCTCGTACATTCCTATTTTCAAGACACTTTCATAAACTTCCATGGTGTGTTCCATGTTATGAAAAGGCAAAGAATTGCAACGACTTCTAGACAGAAGCCCCATGCAGTAAATTTTAGCTTTTCCAATAATTTTTTTCATTGTACTTAGAATGTTTTAGAAAAATAAAGTCCCACTTATGCCAACCTGATATTTGTAATTCACACACATTTGAGCTGTTTGGTATGACCTTATGAATACCTTGTTTTGCCTTGCTAAGTACACTTTTTAAATTGAAGACACAGGATTTTTCTTTGTTCGGTCAAACTAATCGCTATTAGGTTAAATACCAGTCATATCTAAAATGAATAACGTTGTAATGGGTACAAATCTTATGTGACTTTTTAACGGTCATTAAAAATGATTACCTAATACTTTTTGGAGGAGGTATTTTGCACCCTTGTCTGGTATTATCTTCTGTTCAACCAAAGGACTTGTAGCGCATAAATCATTGGGTAAGATACGTATGAACGTTATTTGTAACAATAGTTTATTCAAATTCTTTTGGAATAAGCATCTATTATTTCTTTCACAATGGGTATTTTTAGGCTTAAAATTTGGGTATGGGTCAGATTATAACATTTGGAGAAGTATTAATGCGTATTTCGCCAAGAGGCAACAAGAAATTCATTCAATCTAACATTGTTGAATTTTATTTTGGAGGCACAGAGCTTAATGTGGGTATTTCAATTTCTAATTTTGGTGGAGATGTAAAGCACATAAGTATGGTTTCGGATGATTCTATTGGAGAAACCGCCATAGCCTATATTCGTAAATTTGGTGTAGACACCTCTTCAATTACGCTATCAAAACGTCCTTTGGGCGTTTATTTTTTAGAAGTGGGGGCTGTGATTAGACCCAGTATGATTTCATATAACAGATCTCATTCTGCTTTTTCAGAGATTGAGCCTACAACGGTGAATTGGGAAAATGCATTGCAGGACGGGGAGTGGGTACATTGGACCGGAATAACTCCTGCCTTATCAAAAGGAGCTTATGAGACCCTAAGGGAAGGACTTAAGTTAGCTAGGCAAAAAGGCTTAGCGGTTTCTGCTGACCCAACATACCGCAGTGGTTTATGGAAATATGAACAAGACCCAAAAGAAGCATTATCGGAACTTCTTAATTACTCTACTATTTTTATTGGCGGTGTAAATGAGATTAATGAAGTGCTAGGCACTGATTTTGGTTACGAAAACGATGATTTTATTGAAGCCAGCAAGCAATTAATGTTGGCCTTCCCAACCATTGAAAAGGTATTTGATAAGATTAGAACTTCATTGAACTCTTCTTGGCATAAAATAAGGGCTAGAATGTGGAACGGCACGGATTTTAGAGAAACCGAAGATTTGGATATTACCCATGTTGTTGATAGAATAGGAACCGGAGATGCTTTTGCGGCAGGCTTAATTTATGGCTTACAAAAGTATGACGATTATAAAGCTATGGAATTTGCAAGTGCCGCCTGCGCACTAAAACATACCTATGAAGGCGATGTGAATCTGGCTACGGTAAAAGAAGTTACTAGTATTTTAGGTGGTAATATTACTGGGCGGTTGGTCAGGTAAATAGGTTACGGTTATTTTACTTTTGGAGCGCTATGATTTGTATTTTTAACCTGAAGATGTTCTAGTACCTTTCCTGTAAGTATTTTGTCTCCAATACTTTCAAAACCTGTTTTTAGGTATAAATTTTTGGCATTAGGATTGTCTTTTTCCACCAATAAACCAAGGTTTCCGTTTTGTTCGGTAACATATTCATGAATTAAAAAGCGCAATATTTTAGAACCGATACCTTTGCCTTGCTGGTCGGGACGTACGGCTAAACTATCAATATAAAATTCTCCGCTGCTGGTCTCATCTTCAGGAGTAAAGTCTCTTTTAAACCACGATTTTATGAGTGCTGTTACGGGAGCTCTCAACTTATGTAAGTCCGCTCCGTCATAGACATTGGCTACGGCTATTACTCCATCTTCATTTTCAAGTATCCAGCAGTTCTCATAAGAGTACTGATTTCCAGGTTCGCTAATTAGTCTTTCTAAGAACTGAGTTGCTTTAGAGATGGACTTTTCACCAATAAACGTAAATACAAAGTCTTTAGTTGCCAACAACATAAGTGCGGCTATGGGTTTCGCATCTTCAGGTTTTGCTAGTCTAATGGACATACTTTTTGCATTTTTAAACTAGGGCTGTTTTCTAATTTTCCCTGTCATTTTTTTTAACTACAGGAAGTATAGGAATAAAAACAAATTCCAGATTCAATAAGGTGTTATATCACCATTTTTTCTTGCGACTTTTTTTATTTTGAATTTTGTCTCCCCGTTTCTGCGGTTTTTTGTATTTCTGTTTTAAGGTCTTTTCGTAGCTTTTTACCTTATTTTTTTGTTTACTGTTCTTTGCCGATTTTTCGTGAAATGAAGGGCCTCTTTCAACCGTTTTTGTATTGACGGATTCTTCTTCTAGATCTATAGGTTTGTCTTGTTCTTCAGGAATGAGCTCAGAACTAATTTCTACCGTTTCAGGAAATTCATTTTGTGGTATCTGGTAATTCATCAAGCTTTCAATTGCAGCTTTTAAATCGTTTTCTTTTTCGCCATAAAAAAGAATAGACCTTCCCTTTTCACCGGCTCTACCGGTTCTTCCTATTCGGTGGATATAGTTTTCCGGGTAGAAAGGTGTTTCAAAACTAATAACTGTACTAATTTTATCTATATCAATACCACGTGCAATAACATCGGTTGCAATTAGAATCCGGCTTGTACCACTTTCAAATTTATCAATAGATTTTGTACGGTGGTTTTGCTCTTTACTGGAGTGAATAACGGAAATTTCATCTTCAAAATCCAGCGTCTCGGATAATCTGTCGGCAATAGATTTACTGGCTACAAAAATCAATACTTTATTAAACTCTTCTTTATCCTGCAAAAGATGATTCAATAAGTTGACCTTAGTATAAAAATTAGGGACGGCATAGGATTCTTGACGAATTGTAACTAAAGGCGTACCACTTATAGAAATTGTTTTTTTGACCGGATTGACCAAAAAATCATCCATCAATTGGTCAACATAACTCGTCATAGTTGCCGAAAATAGAATGTTTTGGCGTTTGGTAGGCAAGTATTCAAAGATGTGCCTTAGCTGCGTTTTATATCCAAAATCTAGCATGACATCTACTTCATCGATCACCAGCTTTTTAATGGCCTTTAATCGTAAGACATTTGCCAAAACAAGGTCATACGTCCTTCTAGGTGTACCTACAATAATATCTTGGCCTTCTGCAACTGCTCTCTTTTGACGATTTATATTATTAGAACCTCCGTAAACACCCAGTGCTCTCACACTAAGGTAGGGAGTTAGTTTTTCAATCTGTTCTACTATTTGAATAACAAGCTCCCTGGTAGGCGCGAGAATTAATACCCTAGGGTGCATCTGGTCAGAATACTTTAGGTCTTGTAAAATAGGCAGGAGATATGCCATTGTTTTTCCCGTACCCGTCTGTGCAATCCCAACAAAATCAGAACCGCCCATAATGGTGGAGTAAGACGCTTCTTGAATAGGAGTAGGATTATCGAACCCTAGATCAACAATAGCATTTTGCAATTGCTTTTTGATTTTAAAATCTTGGAAAGTATTCATTTTGCAAAGTAATCAAGAAAAATCGTATGGTAAGGGTATTTGGGCCAATTATAATTGATTATTTACAATCGCACTGATTTTTTCACTTGAATTCTCCCAGTTCCATGCCAAATGCGTCTTTTCTAGAATAACAAAACAAAGTTTCCCAAGATTCTTTGTAATTGATTCGGAGGTAAGGAATTGAATTATTAGTATTAGTTTTGATCTGTGATAAGTCCGCTTAATTGAAATTTTATTTATGCCGTATCAAGATGTGTTTGTTCTTTTTTGGAATCAGGTAGAAGAGAGTGTCCAAGAAGGTAGCTTTGCCAAGCTGACTATGGCAAAGACCATAGGGAATCCAAATTTGAGAAATATCTTTGTTAGACCGGTGTATTCTGAAGACGACTTTAAAGTCCTTCTAAAATTACGCTATAGATCAAAGGAGACCGAGGACGAGGAAGATGAACTTACATTAGAAGAGGCTTTTATTGTCTTGAAATCTCATTTAAAGACCCATTTTTCATCAGTTCTGTTATTTACTACCAAAAAGGACCTTATTTTTAAAGTTAACAAAAAGGGAGCAGGTAGTATTACTGAAAATCCCCCTTCATTTAGTGCCGTTACCCAGGCTAGAAGAGATGAAGAATAGGTTAGTGCCAGTGCAATTTTTCTTTACGGTCTGTGGATGAAGTTAAATCCCTGATATTTAGAAACTTTTAAAATCACCCTACATTTTTAGTGCAGGGTGAATAGTTAAGCGTCTACGAAAATTACTTGACCCGTTATAAATCCATCTACAGAACGTTCAAAAGCTTTTCCTACTAAGGCTCCTGGAACAGGTTGGAAACCGGGCATCATTTCTCCATATACTTCCCAAGCTTCTTCCAAAACAGTTGGGTTTATTGAGTTTACCCGTATACCTCGTGGCATTTCAAATGCAACACATTTAACAAAGGTGTCAATAGCTCCACTTGTAGTTGCATCAGCAATAGCGAAGGGAATAGGTTTGACATTTAGAATTCCCGTAATTAATGTAAACGAACCATTATCTGTAATATATTCCTGACCTATACGAACTATATTGATTTGTCCCATCATTTTGCTTAAAATGGTATTCATCCATTGTTCTTCGGTCATTTCGGTGAAATTTGCATATTCACAAACACCGACCGTGTTTACAACAGCATCAAAATGCCCAACCTCTTTAAATAATTTCCGTAAAGATTCTATGCTGGTAATATCTACTTGATAATCATAACCGTCAGACGAACGTCCGGCAGTAATAACTTTGTGTTTGCCAAGACCGGATAAAGCGGCTTGCCCCATTTTTCCGTTTGCTCCAATTAAAATGATTGTTTTCATATGATATATTGTTTTGTTTAAAATCATATGCAAATTTATTTAGAGGTTAAGGCTTAAGAGCAGGACATTTGTCTAATAAGAAATATTTGCTCTAATTCTACTAAGGTGTCGTTGGGTAACGCCTAGGTATGATGCAATATAGTGGAGTGGAATCTCTTTGATATACTCAGGTTGTTTGGTGATTAAGTCCAAATACCGTTGGGGAGCTTTATCTTTTTGATGGTTGAATATCCATTTTTCTAACTCTATATACTCTTTTTCAGCTATAATTTTTAAAAATTTCAACCAGTTCGTATTGGATTCCGCTAAGGTTTCCAAAGTTAATTTAGGTATTGAGATTATTTCAGCATCCGTTAGAGCTTGAATATTCTCTTCAGATTTTTTTTGTGAAATAAACGAAGAGTAAGCCATTAGCAGATGATTTGGAAAAGTAAAACAATATGTAATTTCATCATCATTATTCGAAAAATAAAAGGAACGAAAAATTCCACTTTTAACGAAGGCTAGAGATTCACAAATTTCATTTTGATTAATATAGAAGTCTCCTTTTTTTAATTCAACATTTTGAGATAATTTCAAGAAATCATTAATTTCTAATTCTGTAAATAGATTAAATGATTTTAGGTATTCTTTCATTGCTTTGCTTGATGAGGAGTGTTATACTCAAATGTGAGTTAAGGCCCATAGTTTATACTATATTCTGACTTAACCTTATCTACTGCTAAGTCTTTTCGCTTTAATATTTTTTGAATAAAGTCATTTTTATCGGTACCCTATCTTAATTTAGGATTTAAATTTAAGTCCGTTTACTTCTCTTTACGAATACTAATCTATAGATTTTTTCAGCATTAAAAAGTTCTTGAGACACTATGGGCACATATTTTAAAGAAGTGTCTGTCGCAATAGACAATCAAATTATAGAAATATAAAAAATCAACCGTTATGTTTGAACGGAAATAACGATTTTGTATATTCATCGCTTATTGGAAAAGTGGAATTCCAAAGACAGGAACAGATAAATAGAAATCAAGGCTAATGATAGATACCGCTACGGCTTTGGAACTAGTCACGATACATGGTTCTACCAGTACAATAGTACAGGAAATGGAACTTGAAAATGCATTGGACTATGTTTTGGCCAAAGATGTAACTTCTGAAATAGATATGCCTCCTTTTAGGCAATCTGCTATGGACGGTTATGCACTGCATCTTAATGATGGTGTTACCTATTCTTTGGAGGAAGAGATAAAGGCCGGAGCTGATACAAACCCAAGGTTGCAGAAAGGGCAGGCGGCACGGATTTTTACAGGCGCTCCTGTTCCCAATACGGCCAATGCAGTGGTAATGCAGGAGAAGGTACGAGTTAATGGTAATGAAATTACTTTAGACGGACCTGTATATCTAGGAGCTAATATCCGACCTCAAGGGGAGCAAATTAGAGCAGGTGCCTTAGCAATAACAAAAGGAACTACACTAAAGGGAACCCATATTGGGTTTTTGGCCAGTCTTGGGGTTACCAAGGTTTCGGTCCGTGCAAAGCCGTCCATAGCCATAGTGGTTACTGGTAACGAACTGGTGGATTCCGGTAAAAAGTTGGCTTACGGCCAAATATACCAATCCAATGGCTATATGTTAACGGCTGTACTGAAGGAATTGGGGTATGCAAATACATCGGTAGTTACTATTAAAGATAATTTTCAGCATACTAAAACGGTATTGAAATCTAGTTTAGCAAGTCATGATATAGTTTTCGTAACCGGAGGTATATCTGTTGGTGATTATGATTTTGTTGGAAAAGCATTTGCTGAAATTGGTGTAAAAGAGATTTTCTATAAAGTGAAGCAAAAGCCGGGAAAACCCTTGTATTATGGAAAAAAAGGTGATACGTCAATATTCGGATTACCGGGAAACCCAGCTGCGGCACTGAGTTGTTTTTATGTATATGTATATCCTCTTTTGAAAAAATGGGAAGGAGCGGAGCAGTTGAACCTTCCTCGTATCTCTTTACCCTTGTTAGCGGATTATACGGTAAAAGGCACACAGGCACAATTTTTAAAGGCAAGGATAGAAGGAACTGGTGCTATTATTTTAGGCGGACAAAGCTCAGCTATGGTAAAAGCTTTTGGAGATGCCAATGCATTAGTATATTTACCTCAAAATTCCGCTGAAAAAAAAAAGGACAAATGGTGGAAGCCATACTATTGCCCTTTAAATAAGAAGTCTTCTATGAGCGATTATAAAATTAAAAGTAGGATTTGGATAGAAGTAGGGGATAACGTTTTAGTGGGAGAAGGAAGAGTACGGCTATTAAAAGAAATTGAAGCCCAGGGTTCCTTATCCAAGGCTGCCAAAAATATAGGAATGTCTTATAAGAAAGCCTGGACATTGGTAGATGCCGTAAACAAATCTGCAAAAGAAGCAGTAGTAAATACATCGGTTGGTGGGCAAAAAGGAGGTGGAACGGTTATTACTCCGTATGGGAAGAGTCTAATAGAAGCCTTTGAACAGATCAATAAAAAGTGTTGGGATTTTTTAGACCAAGAATTTGAAACCCTAAACGGAATTTAAGAAACGAAATAAGATAATAAACAAGAGCAAAAAAAGCATTAGAAAATGAGTACTACTTATAAAAACGTATTTAAACAAGGAGCAATTTCTTCGGAATTTATAGGGGAGTCAATTGCCAAACACCAATCTAAAACTACAATTGGCGCTCATAATATTTTCTTAGGTCAAGTGCGGGCAGATGTTATAGAGGATAAAAAAGTGACCGCCATTGAATATACCGCATATGAAGATATGGCAAATAAAAAATTCCATGATATTAGGGAGGCTACTTTTGATAAATTTAACCTTACCTGTATGCATATCTATCATAGTTTGGGAGAGGTGAAATCAGGAGAAATATGTCTTTTTGTTTTCGTGTCATCGCCCAGGAGGAAAGAAGTATTTAAAGCATTGGAATATGTTGTAGAGGCCATAAAAGCAGAGGTGCCTGTTTTTGGAAAGGAAATTTTTGAAGACCAATCAACACAATGGAAAGTAAATAGTTGATTTTGAATAAATTCCATGATACGCAGAATCTAATGTTTGGGTAGGTAAAGTTTAAATACAGCCCCTTTGTTCAATTCTCCACTAGCTATAATAGTTCCATTGTGATTAAGCGCAATTTTTTTAACAATAGCAAGCCCTATACCGGTGCCATTGTATTCAAATTTGCCGTGTAGCCTTTTGAATATTTCAAAAATCTGCTCTCCGTGTTCAGGTGCGAATCCTATACCTTTATCTACAAAACTAATTTCATAATAGGTGTTTTTTATATCTAATGGAAGATGAGATAGCTCGCTACCTTCAACTGTTGTTGTAATTACCTTTATAGTTGGCAGTTTGTCCGCTTTGGCAAATTTTATGGAATTTTCAATTAAGTTCTGAAAGACCTGCCTAATTTGAAAAGGTATGACTTTAGTCTCACAGAGGTTGTCATAGACAATACTTGTGCCCGTAGCTTCTATTTTTTCCGATAAATTTTCAATAACCTGTTCGAGTAATTCACGCAGGTCTCGTTGTTCAAGCTCTTTTTCCCCCTTTGTGGTTCTGGAGAAAGCCAAAAGGTCTTCAATCAGGGTGCGCATTCTTTCTGCGGCAGATACTACACGATCAAAGTATTGACGACCCTTATCACTAAAATTTTGATTTTCTTGATCTAAGATTCTGCTGGTCATCATTTGAATTTTTCGCAGAGGTTCTTGAAGGTCATGACTAGAAACATAAGCAAATGACTCAAGCTCATCATTACTCTTTTCTAATTCGCGAACGGACTCTTTTAATTTTACATTCGCTTTTTTTAGTAACTCGGTTCTTTCATGAACTTGCTGTTCCAGTTCTTTAGAGAAATTCTCAAGTTTTTGTCTGGCCAATACTTTGTTGGTACTATCGGTAACCGTCATCATAATTCCTGACACGGAACCGTCTAGCTCTCTTAGAGGTACATAATTATAGTCCACATAAAACGCTTTGCTACCGTCATTACCATCAATTATAGCCATGGATTCTATTTCGGATATTGACTCACCGGTTTCCATTACTGAGTACAGGAACTCGGGATACTTCTGATTTTCCAACTCGGGAAAAACATCAAGTAATTTCTTACCGAGTACTTCGGTTTCTGTTTTTCGCCAAAAATGGCTCAACAACTCGTTATTTGCCATTTCAATTCGTAATTCAGGTCCTCTTAGGATACCCATAGCAATTGGTGATTGCAATACCAAGTTGCGAAACTCTTCTTCGTTTTCTAATAGGTGATGACGAGCAACTACAGACTCGGTAACTTCTGAGGCAACACAAAGAATTTCTGCAACCTCGCCTTTATCGTTTAACGAAGGACTAAAGATAAAATTAAAATATGCAGTTTCTGTTTTACCATTTCTTTTTAATAAGAAAGGATATTCCATACCTCTTTCTGAAGTTTTGGTCTGCACCACGTTCTCAAAAATAGGACGCAGGCCTGCTTCAATTTCCGTTAAAACATCAAAAATGGAGTACCCTTCGGTTTCCGATCTTTTAGTGTTCCATATCTCTAAGGCCATATCGTTTATTAGATGTACCTTATAATCGCCCACACCAATAATTGCAATACCCACAGGAGCATTTTTTACGAGGTTCCGAAACTTTTTTTCACTCTTTTGGATTTTGAGTTCCGCATTCCTGTCGTCCGTTATGTCCTGTAGAATACCATTGAACCGGTAAGCTACACGATCATCGTTAAACCAACTTCTTCCTACCGCACGAACTACGCGGTCACGACCTGTTGTTTTATTGCGGATGGTATAGGTAATATCATATTTTCCACCCGTTTTATAATGTAGAGCTTTTTCAATTGCGGTAACCACCCTATCTCTATCTTCTGGAATGATGACCTCTATAGCCTCTTGAAGATCAATTACTTGTTTTGGTGGCAAACCGAACCATTTTTTAAGTCTATCGTTACTTGTGAATTGATGTGTAGCCGTATAATAGTCCCACGTGCAAAGGTCGGCTGCGTCAATAGCGAATTTTAGTTCACTTTCGCTATTTTTTAGCTTTTCAAGGTTTGATACACTCTCATTCGTTTCAGAACAGGTAACGAATACACCGTTTATTTTTCCAGATTCATCTTTTACTGGACTATAACTAAATGTCCAATATACATCTTCTATCTGCCCATTTCTATAAATAGGAATTAATTGGTTTTCGCTCCAGGTTGCTCCTTTGCCTGATAGAACATGATCAATTAATGGTCCAACTGTGTCCCAGAGTTCATACCACGCTTCTTTACCTTTCATACCCAAAATATTTGGGTGTTTACCGTCATTACCCAAGCTTGCACGAAAAGCATCATTATAAAAACTAATTAGGTCTGGTCCCCAGAAAAGAAACATTGGAAATCTTGAATCCAGAACTATGCTTAGCGTTGTTCTTAGACTCTGAGGCCAAGTTATAGGGCTGCCAAGTAAAGTGGTTTCCCAATTTTTTTCACGCATTATTTTTCCCATTTCTCCTCCGCCCTCTAAAAACGGAAAGCGGTTTCCATCAAATTTGTTATGCATAGGCTTCTAATATTGCAGAATAAAATCTGAGGGTGGAATAGGTTCTTTTGATTGCGTCTTAATATTTGCAATACAATCTTCAATAGCTCTTTTCAACAATGAAAATGAATTAGGTTTTTTAAGGTATAGGTTGGCTCCATTTAATCGCAACACTTCAAGTTTTATACTATCAATAAATGTAGAATAAATAATGATCGGAATTTTAGAAAATTTCGGCTCATCTCTAATGTCGTTCAAACACTCTTCACCATTCATTAAAGGCATGTTTAAATCCAGAAAAATATAATCTGGTAAGGGCTGAATTGGATCGAGAAGATTTTTCATTAAATCCACACCGTTCTCAAATGATCTAAATTCAACTTGTATGTCTAGCTCTAATAATGCTTCTTCAAAGAGCATTCTATCATCTGCATCGTCATCGGTCAAGAAAATATTGAAAACCTTATCTTTCATGGTGGGTGGGGTTGGTAATAAATGTGAAGCTCATATGACGGTTATTTATTAAATAAGGTCTACCTGTAATAGACACAAGATCAAATGTATTCTTGAGATGTTAATGGCATGGTGTCGAAAAGATGTTTTTTTAACCTAATCGCATTTTACAGGTCTAATTTCAATAATAAATTATTTTTTCTGTATAGAGTAATTAGGTTATGTTAAAACCGATAAATATAGAAAAAGCGCTTTGGTTAAAGCGCTTTTAATTAATGAGTTAATGTGTCGGAACAATTAGGCTATTGCCTCTTCGTTCAAACGACCTTCGGCCAACTTGTCAAGTTTATTATCGGCATTGTATTCTTCGTCTAAAGTTTCCTGAAGTTTTTTTGCAATATCTCCTTTGCCCAATTCTTTAGCATAACGTACAGCAGTACCGTAGCCAGAGATTTCGTAATGTTCTACACGTTGGGCTTCTGCAATAAGACCTGCATCCATAACGTCATCTGTTTCGGCCTCGCCCATAAAACTCTTAGCTTCTTCAATAAGGCCTTTCATAGCTTTACACGTTTCGCCAGTAGGTTTAATATCCAGCTCATCGCATATTTCCTCTAGACGTTTCTTCTGGTTTTTTGTTTCTTCCAGATGGTTTTTAAACACCTCTTTTAACTTACTATCATTTGCCTTTTCTGCCATTTTAGGCAGCGCATCTATAAGTTGGGTTTCCGCACTATACAAATCTTTTAATTGATGTTCAAAAAGTTCATTTAAATTTTTCATGATGTTCTATTTTGGGTTAATAATTGTCATGAAATTAGGTGAGATTGATACGCGTTATTGATCCTATAAATTGAAAAGTTAGTTCTAAAAGAAAATTTCAGAAAATATTTTTTTGAGAGGAATTGTTACCGGTTATTTAACTAATAGTTTCTTTTTCTTACGGTATTCTGTTACTTTTTGAAGTATATCCAACTATCTTTGAAAAACTCTTCGTTTACACTTCATATATCTTAGAGGCTTTTAATTTCAGCATATTATGACCAACAGGCCACTTATTTATATTGATGACGATGAAGATGATAGAATGCTGTTTGAAGAAGCCATTGATGAGCTTTTCCCCAAAATGCCTCTAGAATCATACGACAACGCCGTTAAATTTTTAGAACGTCTTTCCAAAGATGTTTCAAACTTGCCTAAACTTATTTTTTTAGATCTTAATATGCCACTTCTTACAGGATTTGAATGTCTTAAAAGAATAAGGAAAAATATGCTGTTTTCAGACATACCGGTGATTATATATTCAACTTCTAACAACGTTAGCGACAAGGAGAAATGTATAGGAGCAGGTGCCAATATGTTCGTTACAAAGTCCAAGTCGTTTGACGAAATGAAACAAATGTTGACTGAAATTGTCGACAAATTTATGTATTAATGGTTCTAGTTTAGTTCGTAACAGATAACGGTCTTTTTTGTACACGAAGGTGTATTTAGGATACGCACAAGAAAATTATGAATATTTAAAAATGCTTTATATTTATCTTAGAAATACGATGCTGAAGACTCTTCGTTCTCTATAAGTCGGTAATTAAGCAAAGGATTGATAGTAAAGCAAACTACAATATGAAGATTAAGGTTAACTCTTTACCCCTAAAAGAAGTAATTACCGATTTGGCAGATGCCTTTGGAACCGGATACACTGAAAATTGCGATCAATACATTGTAGAAATACCGGAACATATAGGAAGTGGAATTATACGAGGTATCAATTTTGAAAGTGGATTGGGTATCATACAATATGATTGTAATTTTATTGAAGATACTGAAATACAGTTTGTAGTTAATGAAGTTCATCCGCTGAAGTTTATTTATTGTTTAAAGGGAACCTTAAAACATAGGTTTGGAAATGAAGCGGAATTTCATATCGTAGACCAATACAAGAATGCCATTGTAGCCAGTAAAAACAGAAATGGGCATGTGCTATTGTTTGAGGCAAACACCAATACGGTAATAAGTAGCCTAGAAATTGTAAGAGCCCGTTTTCTCACCAAGATTCAATGTGAACTTAACTCTACTGATAATCGTATTAAAACCTTGTTTAATGATGTCAATGCCGAAGAGGAATTTTTCTATGACGGTTTTTACAGTCTTCAACTTGCCGATAATATAAAGGAGATTCACGAATTTGAAGAGACCGATTTTCTGACAAAGATTTTCCTAGAGGGTAAAGCCTATCAGATTCTGACCAAACAGATTCTAGCTTTTAAAGATGATTTAAAGGAAGCTGGGCAGAGAAACGTTTTGAGACAGTCAGAAATAAGGTTGATCGAAGAAGCGGCGGCAATTATGAGAGAAGAACTCTCAACTTCAGATAATATTGAGACCATAGCCCGTCGTGTAGGGCTGAACGTAAATAAATTACAACAAGGTTTTCAACGCCTTTATCATACCACGGCCAACCAATATGTTCATAATATTCGCTTAGAGACCGCGGTGGTTCATTTAAAGAATCCTGACTTTGCAATTTCTGATATTGCCGGGGAATTGGGCCTGGCTAGTGGTAGTTATTTTTCTAAAATTTTTAAGGAGAAGTATGGTGTAACTCCATTACAATTTAGAAAATCCTATATGTTAGGTAACGACTCTAAAAGCATAGAGTAACTTAATTTTTTACAGTTTTTTCAATCTTTATTTCTAAAACTCAAAAGCTATATAGGTTTTGTTTTTGAGCTAAGATTTCATTGAAATAAGATATTTCATTCCCTGTTTATTTCTCAACTTTATGAAGTTGATGGACTATTCTATTTACAACAGTTTGTATGGTCCGGTACCTATTAGGTATGTAACTATTAAAAAATGAGATATGAGTACAGGAGTAAACAAAGAGCAATTAAAAGCAAGTGAAAGTGCGCCAATGCCTACCAAACAAGTAGATGACGGTACTGTAAATAATCAAACCACCAATGTACCTAAAAATCGTTTTCCTTGGGCGACCATTATTATGGTAGTTGCTTTTGTGGTATTTCTGGCCATAGTGTTCTTGGTTCTGAATACAGGTTCGCAATAGTCGTGTACAGCATCTTTTTAAAGATAATTTTTCTATCGATGCGACCCATTACTTTTCTGCCGGTAGTATAATTTCATACAGAACTATAAAAAGAAAAATTAATGAAGAAAGCAAGTATACATAAACGGTTATTGGCATTGGTATGTTTTGTATTGGTTATGTCCTGCGGTGAAAGTCCTGAAGATTCCGCAACAAAGAGAACTCCAATGGATGGTGTAAAAGAAACACAAGTGGAGGCTATGGATAGAGCAGAAGAATGGGCCAGAGATGAAGAGGTAGACACGACAGCAATTGATAGCACAAGAAATCCAAATGAAACAGAAATTGATAGTACAGAGATAAATTAACAGAAATGGCAGAAATTAAAATACGTAAAAAACGTCCCATCTGGCCTTGGTTGGTTTTAATACTAGTTATAGCCGTGGTGCTGTATTTTATATATGCAGGTAATATGGGGTAAGAACAGGTAGAAAGGCAACTGCTATTTTATGAACCGGGCTATGTGTCCAATAAACTATGTGTAATGGGAACTAAAGAAAAACATTTATACTATCTCAACGAGCTTTCAGAATATAAAATTGAAGATGGTTACCCGGATATTCGTGGCTGGGTCGTTAAGGATGCAAACTTAAGAAACGTAGGGAGTGTCAAAAATCTACTCGTAAACAAAAAGGTAGAGAAGGTGGTGTACTTGGATATTGAGGTAGATGCCACAATTATTGATGCCGAACACGACCCTTATTATGATAATACGGACACGAGATTAAAAGAATTCGTTAATGAAAAAGGAGAGAACCATGTTATAATTCCAATAGGTCTGGTAGATATTAATATGGCGGAAGACTACATTTTTTCAAAGACCATTGACCATAACACCTTCGCCAGTACCAAACGTATTCGGGAAAATAGCGCTATAGACCGCTCTTATGAAAACGCTATTTTAGACTCGTATAACAGGAGGTTTGTACATCAGCCAAAAACAGAAAATGTAGAGCGTGAGATGGAAAATGCAGAACTCTATAAGCAAGAAAGAAGAGAAAACTTTACGGAGCCCATTACTGATAACGATGCAACCATTGTGTCTTCAGAGAAAAATGAAGTCGACTGGTTTAATGCGCAGAACGAAACAATAGATGGCGAGGGAAATTTAGAAGAAGATGAGTTTTTCTATGGAAGAAAGGAGTTTGACGATTCCAGATTTCGAAAAAAATAAATAGTGCAATATTATGGATGAAGAAAATATAAACCGAGAGAGTAATGTTGACTGGAAAGATCCTCAATCCAGAAAACATAACTATGAAAGCCTACGCGATAAGTGGAACGACATTCAAGAGGAATATTTAAAAGAACACCCCAATGTAGAGTTGGGGGATTTGTATTTTGAAACTGGCGGTTTTGAAAGGGTATTGGAAAAAATAAGTGAAGTAACACATAAGACCGTTCCAGAAATTCGCTCCGAAATTGAGAATTGGTAAACTATAATTCTTTTCTTTTTAAAAATTCGGCGTATCCCATAGACTGGTTCAGGGTTAGCTTTGAATCACCAAGAATAGCACTTAATAAGGCGTTGTCAAGAAAAACTTTTTCTTTGCCAAACCACTCAAAACCGAAAGTATAGCTGATTTTATTTTTAACGGTTACCTTGCTATATTCAATTTGGCAGCCAGATTCTTCGCCCTCAGTGGTCTGTCTAATTTCCAACTTTCCATTAACATCAACAACATTTACGGTTAGCCTATTTTTTGTTACATCTACCCATTCATTATTTTCAAGGCCCGATAATATGCCATATTCGGCCTGGGCGTCTTGTAAAGAAAAACTCCATTTCATCCATTTTTCAGAATAACCAAATGCAGTATAAAGGTTGGTGCGGCCAACAGGGCACGATTCCCGTTGTTTAATTTCTATTCTATTGTCCCTAAGTTTAATGTTAAAGCTCTTGCTCTCTGTATTCAAGTAAAGATCACGTCTCTCCTCGCTACAATCAAAATTTAAATTCTGTTGCTTAAACCATTCTCTAATATGTTGATTGTCATTGTCAAAAAACCATCTTATTTCTTTTGTTCTATACATAATCCAGTGATTTTACATAAACGAAAGGCTCCACCTGGGAACCTTTCGAGCTAAATTTATTCAAATTGTTATTGGTTAACCCTTGTTTTGCTGATCACGAATCGTATCCTCTTCAATGTTGAATTCATTGGTTTCTTGATTAACGTTTCCTGTTGGGTTAGTAGGGTTAACTTGTTCTTTTTTTCTTTTAAATTTTCGTTTATCACTTGTATTAGCCATATCCTTATTTTTTATAATTCAGATATTTAAAATACTTCATAAAACTAATTGGCATTGATTCGTTAAAACAATATGTTGACCCAATTCACCACTTTGGTTTTGTTGCCGTGAGCCATATACGTGATATCATTAACGTTGATTTTTTTAGGGGTAAGCTTGGCTAAAGCATTTCTTTATTTTCAAGTAAAATATTCACCTAAAACCCAATATCATGAAATTAAAAGATAAAAAAGTAGCGATTTTGGCTACCGATGGCTTTGAGCAATCAGAACTTTTTGCTCCCCTAGAGGCGCTAAAAATTGAAGGAGCAACTGTAGAAATTATCTCAATAAAAGAAGGCGAAATCAAAGGCTGGGATAAGACCGATTGGGGCAAGAGCATAAAAGTCGATAGAAATGTTGATTCTGCTCCCGTACACGATTATGATGCTCTGGTTCTGCCAGGAGGAGTCATGAATCCTGATACGTTAAGAACTCATACCGTAGCTCTCAATTTTATAAAAGCATTTTTTGAGAGAAGTAAACCTGTAGCGGCTATTTGTCATGCACCATGGCTTCTTATAAATGCAGGCGTAATTGATGGAAGAAAAGTTACCTCCTACAAAAGTATAAAAGAAGATGTTATTAATGCTGGAGGAAAATGGGTAGATGAGCCTGTAGTTGTAGATAATGGATTGGTAACCAGTAGAAACCCTGATGATTTACCTGCTTTTTGCAACAAACTTATTGAGGAAGTTAAAGAAGGTAAACACGAGAAACAAAATGCTTAATACGCATTAAGGAGCGTATTATTATTTACGCTCAATTAATAAAGAACCTTAAAAATATAGAAGATGATATCTAATTATGAAAGTTGTATAAAAGCCTGTCAGCAGTGTTTGATAGATTGCCAGAATTGCCTTGTGCAAATGGCAGGAATGGAAAGTACCAATGATTGTCCAAAGTGCTGTTTAGAGTGTGTAGATGCTTGTTTAATATGCATTAAGTCTATGGTAGCCGATAGCCGGTTTACGAAAGATTATGCAAGAATATGTGCCGAAATCTGTGAGTGGTGTGCTGAACAATGTCAGCAACACGAACATGGACACTGTAAAGTATGTGCAGCCTCATGTTTGGTATGCGCGGAAGAGTGTCGTAAACTTGCTGCTTAACATAATAAAACCGCCACTTTGTAGTGGCGGTTTTTTAAAATAGGTGAATTTTATAGTTTTATGGATGTTGAATCACTGAGATGAAATATCTAAAGTAGAAAAATCAATTGTAATCTTCAATTATAATTCTATCATCTGCGGCACCTAATTTCTTCAGGTCCTCAACCACCTTATCCGTCATTTCAGGAGGTCCACAAACATAGAAATACTGTGAGTAATCAGAAATTGTAGATCTCATAAAATTTTCATCAATATGACCGTGAGCGTATTTGGCTATGTTTTCTTCGGATAGCACATTCACGTATTTTCGTCCCAATAAGTTTTCGAATTCATCGCGAAGAAAAATGTCTTTCTCCTCTTTGTTGGCAAATATCAAGGCATTTTTTTCAAGGTCGTTTTGCATTTCCAGAGACCGTAAAATAGAAATAAACGGTGTTACACCGGCACCTCCCGCTAAAAACGTTCCCTTTCCTTGGTATTGAATAGCTCCAAAAACATCCCTTAAAATAAGTTTATCGCCTTCTTTTAGCCTAGAGAGTTGTTCGGTCATTCCGTTATGGTCTGGGTACACTTTTATTGTGAATTCTAGGAAATCGTCTTGGGGTAGACTTGTAAAGGTAAACGGACTTGTCTCTTCTTTCCACTGTTCCGTATTTATAGACATTTCTGTTGCTTGACCAGGCTTAAAATCATAACCTTCAGGTCTTTCCGTCTCTATTTCTAAGACGTTATAATTAATGAATTTTATTGATTTGATTTTAACTATATGTTTTTCCATTTTTGCTCTATTTTGTAAATTGATTTATTCTTGGAATTGGAAATAGGGGAGTAGTGTTGACTTTGAATAACTGGATGAAAAGGTATTGAATGAAAAACGGATAGACGATCGGTATACCTATATTTTTTGACTCAAGAATTTTAGCTCCTTTGGAAGTATTGACTCGAAATAGTAAATCACAATGATTCTACAAGTCTATATTAAGCGAGCTGAGCAAAAACAAACTATGAGCTGCCTGATTTGTATAATTTTCCAATCGATATTCCAAACCGTTAGTAAAGGTCAATTTTTTGTTCAGTAATAATCCTAGGGATATGGTGTAACGCTGATCGTATTCTGGCATTTGGGTTTTAGCTACGGTCAGTAAGTTTTCAATGGAAGAAGTGAAGAATATTTCCCCAACATCTAGCCTTGTTCCCTGAAGAGGAAAATCTATAGTTAATCGATATCGAAATCTGTGATTTACGGGAGTACCTGAAAATTGTTGCTCTGCCCTAAAACGATGCCCTAACCTATAATTAATGTGGGTGGTGGTAAGGTTGTACTGTTCCGTTAACCGAAACTCATCGCGCTCGTCAGAGAAAACCGATTCGAAGCGGTACATGAGCCCAAGAGCAATACTTTGATTGTCTAGCAACTTATAGTTTGAGAAATGCGAAACATCAATTTGTTCCACATCAAAAACGGTGTTTTCCTCATACCAAAGTGTTCTTTTTTCTATGGAAAATTTATGTGAATATAAGGGGGCTACCTTATAAGAGATACCTATTTCTGGCTCCCAATACCCCATGAAAGTTTCTTGGCCCTGTAATTTAAATGAAGAGGCCAAAAGTGAAAAAACGAATAATAACGATTTAATAGAGTATGTGGTCATATCCAATAGATGTGAATTTTCGTTTATTGATTAAGGTACCTTCCGGAGAGAATAACAGCTCAAAATTTTCAAAATCACCTTGATTCCTGCCTGCAATAACTATCTCATAATTCTCGCCAATATTCTTATCCTTGTTAAAAGCATGTTGGAACAATGTTTCTGGAGCGTTAGTTATTTCCAGTGTATATTGGCGTTGTATTTTTATGATTCTGTAGGTGTTAAATTCTTCGTCCAAATAGTTATTGACCTTTTGTAAAATGGGCTCGGGTATATCTTTTTCTTCTATGTAGGTTTCTATGTCTTCAAGCTGTCCTATAGAATCAAATTCCACGCTGTGGTATACTTTCTTAAGTTTAAATTTTACCTCATAGCCTATTTGAGTGTTATCGTATTCTTTAAAGTATCGTATTCTTTTTGCAGAGCTCAGTTTGTTTTCTAGTTGCGATAATGCTGCTTCTGGGAAATTTTCTTTTGAGATTCTATATTCTTTTTCGTTTTTAGTTTGTGCCACAACAGAGATGTAGGGAAGAACAACGATTAGGAAAAATAAATAAATGGACGGATTACGACGGTATGAATACATTTTTTTGACTTTCTAGGCTCTTGTTATATTTTTTTGTCTAGTAGACCGAATACTATGTTTACAGCAACGACCGCTGCTGTAAATAGCATTAAGTTGGTAACCATGTATAGTGCGGCAATACAACCGGCAGCAGCACTGCACCAGACCGTAGCGGCTGTTGTTAGGCCTTGAATGGTGTCTTCTCTTTTCAAAATTACACCTGCACCCAAAAAACCTATACCAGTAACAACCTGGCTTAAGACACGGGTTACATCTGTGAATTCGCTTCCTAAAAATTGTAAGGATAAAATCACGTAAGCACAAGATCCTGCCGAAACCAGCATGTTGGTCTTTAACCCTGCATCTTTCCCCTTATACTCCCTTTCTACGCCTATAAAGAAACCAGCTAGAATGGCAAGTAAAATTTTGAATAGAAACTCGGAGTGAAAGGTCCAGTCAGGTTCGATTCCTATTTCTGAAAAGTCTTTTTGAACCCTCACTAACAAGTGGTTGACCCTTGCTAACAAAATCATCAGATATTATATTAGTTTGTTTAAAATTGGTGTTATGAATTACAAGTGGCCTATACTATTTGTACAATTGGATTATTGTGGCCTGCTGAAACAATAATCTTGGTCTTCAGAAGAGCTAGGGAAGAAAAGACAAGGCCGCAAACTGCTGTTATGGGCCTTGTCAATTTTACATTGCTATTAAAAATATATTATTGGTTTTCTGATTCCCAATTTTGATACGTTTCAAACTGGTCTTCAGAAAGAATGCTTTTCATTTGCCTTGTACGTTCACTCTCTATACTACCTAACATCTCACCATTAGGCGCATTACGTTTTTTATTTTCAAAGTTTTCCATGGCAGCTTCATAAGCGGTGATTTGGTCTTCGGTCATACCTATTTCTTCGTAAATACTACTGCTCATCATAGCACTATTGTAACTACTATTACCAGTGCTAGTTGCTTGAACATTGTTCATAGCCCCTGTTGAGCCATTGGTCTTGGCAGCAACGCCACCGGAGACATTATCTATTTCCGTTGAAGAATTTTCTATGGATGAAACTGTTGGTCTGCTCGTTTGTTGTGCGGTCATTTCATCATCCGTCTTATTCATAGTTGCTTTTTTTGTTCCGGTGCAGGCAGTTAACGCAAATGCTAAAACTGCTGCTGTTAATATGTGTTTTTTCATAATTTTTACTTTTAGTTTAATTCTTATTCTTATGTATGAATGTATAGTAAAATTTATGCGCCAAAAGATGCTATCAAAAAGAAAATTAACTCGGAACATAAATGATGTGGATTTATTTTTATGGTCACATAAATTACCTATTGAGTTAAATAGGTAAGCGGTGCATCTGTACCTTTACACCACTATAAGTGTTAGATAAAAAGAAGACGATATGATAACGGAAAACAAGCATAGAGATAATAAGAGAAATCACGGAGGCTTACAGAATGATGTGCAGCAAAACCGAGGTATGGATGCAGATTATCCAGAGAACAGTTCGGAAGAAAAGCCTAATGATTTTGTAAAACCTGTTGATAACGGTGGCGTAAAATCTAGTGAACTAGAACCTCACTTAGAAGAAGAGTGGCACGCTGTGCGCGATGAGTATCTTTCTCATTATCCAGGTTTGGAAGATGTGAACACCAATTATGAAGATGGAAGTTTTAGTGCTTTGATCGACCGCTTGGCCGAAAAACATCAACGTACCCCACAAGAAATTCAGCACGAAATTTTAAACTGGAATTCAATAAAAAATTAGAAATTAAAATCAAATAAGAGAGATATTATAATTGAAATCCGAATTGCTCATGATTCGGATTTTTGTTGTGATTTAAACATCAAATTTTTCTTTTCGACTATTAGAATTTATTCGACCATTTTAAGCCATCCGTGTCGTTCAAACCGCTACATGACAGACAAACACAAATACATGCGTTCACTAGCTTTAACATTATCATTTCTTTTCTATTGTACAACTCTGCTTTCACAAGTATCAGAGCCGCAAGATTCTAATTCCGATAAGGAAGTATCCCATTCGTTCTATATAACCTCAAATGTTGGAAATGTCTCTTTTGAAGAAGCAAAAGTAATATTGGACGAAATCAATTCGGCTTCTAAAAATGATACGGATGCTACATTGCTGTTATTGGGCAATGTTATAAACAAGGAAGGATTTCCTTCAAAAGAAGAAAAACAAGATAAGGCAAAGAAATACTTAAAGCCTTTAATGCAATTATGGGATGAATTTAACGGCAATGTAATTTTAACACCAGGAAAGAACGAATGGCTAACGGGAGCTCCACAAAGTATAGATGATTTAGAATCGTTTTTACAGGATAATAGTAAGGCTAAATTCTGGCCTAATGATGGTTGTCCTGTTGAGCGGGAAACTATTAATGACGATGTAGTTTTGGAGATGGTAGATTCTCAGTGGTTTTTAGAAGATTGGGACGAGCATCCGTACATCAATGAAAAGTGTGAGCATAAAACAAGAGACCAGTTTTTGGCGGAGTTTAAAGATGATTTAAAGGATAGTCAAGGTAAAACGGTTATTGTTGCGGTCTACCAGCCGGTTATGAGCAATAGTAAGATTTCTGTAATAGATAAGATGGGCGGGTTTCAACCGGAATCATATCAAAATAAACAGAATAGACTTTTCCGCGGTAGAATGGAGACTATTGCCAGTCAGTTTGAGGATGTGATATTCGTATCGGGAAAAGACCGTAACCTACAATATTTAGAAGATGATGGTATTCCGCAGATTATTAGTGGAGCCGTGGGTAAAACAGAAAAAGCAAGAGCGCCCAAAGATGAACATTTTGAATCTGGAAACAATGGATATGCAAAATTAAAGGTGTTTAAAGATGGTAGCTCAGAAGTAGATTTTATAGAAATAAAGAGTGGTAATTCAAGAGTTACTTACACCCAGATAATTAAAAGAGACCGACTTTCTATAGACGATATTTCGTATCCCCAAAAAACATACGGGCCCACAGAAAAAGCCTCAATATACACCAAGGAAGAAACAGATAAAAGCGGATTTTATAAATGGGTTTGGGGAGACCATTATAGAAACCTTTATAGCAAAGAAATAGAGGCTCCGGTATTAGAATTAGATGAGTTGCCGGGTAATGTACGGCCAATTTCTGAGGGTGGTGGTACACAATCTAGATCACTAAGGTTAATAGATGATAATGAACATGAATATACTTTAAGGGCATTGCGTAAAAGTGCTTTACGCTTTCTGCAGACCAATGCTATAGATAATCACTATGTGGAAGATTACCTTAGAAACACCGTGGCCGAGCGTTATATGATGGATTTTTATACCACTGCACATCCTTACGCACAATTTGCTATGAATGAACTGTCCGAAACCTTGGAGGTGCTCCATGCAAATCCAAATATATATTATGTACCCAAGCAAGAAGCTTTAGGTATTTATAATGAAGATTATGGGAACGCCCTTTTTATGTTGGAGGAACATGTGGGAGATGAAAACAAAAGCTTTGAAACATTTGGAAAACCAGATGACATTTTAAGTACAACGGATTTACGTTTAGAGTTGATGGAGTCTAAGGATTCCTACGTAGATGAACCAAGCTTTATCCGTGCACGATTGTTTGATATGCTAGTTGGTAATTGGGACCGTCATCAAGACCAATGGCGATGGGCGCAGTTTAAAACCGAAGATGGTAAAAAAAGGTATGAAGCCATACCGAGGGACTGGGACCAGGCTTTTCCCAAATACGACGGACCTATTATTGCCATGCTAAAATATTCTTTCCCCTTGCTTCGTAAAATGGAAAGTTTTGATGCGGATATAAAAAATGTTAAATGGTTTAATCTCTCTGGCTATCCGTTGGATAAGGCTTTTATAAAAACAGCAAATTGGGATGATTGGAAAAAGCAAGTAGATTTTATTCAGGAAAACTTATCAGATGAAGAAATAGACATTGCTTTTAATTCTCTACCAGAAGCGGCGCAGGACAGTAGTATCAATGAAATTAAAAAGAATCTTCGGTCAAGACGTGATGGTTTACAGGCTATCGCCCAATCGTATTATGATTACTTAAATAATTTTGAAGTCGTAATTGGAACGGAAAAGGATGATGATTTCTTGATAACTAGAGAACCAAATGGGGCAACCAACATTTCCATTTCAAAAGATAGTATAGTTTTTAATAATAGCTATAATTCTAAACAAACCAAGGAAATTTGGGTGTATGGGCTAGACGGGAACGATACCTTTACTGTTACGGGAGAGGGAAATAAGCTTATAGACCTTAAAATAATAGGAGGCAAGAAAAACGACACCTATGATTTTAAATCCACTAAAAAGGTAAAGTTATATGATTATAAAAGCAAGAATAATACCATAGTAAACCCAAAGTCCAAAAAATGGCTCACAGATTCCTATGATGTCAATACTTATGACTATCAAAAAAGGAAGTATCATGAAAATATCATATTTCCAAGTTTAGGATATGATGGGGATACAGGTTTTAGGATTGGGCTAAAAGACCGTTTTACTACATACGGTTTAGCTAACAATCCGTTTAAATCACAGCACACCATAGGAGCGGAGTATTTTTTTGCTACTAACGGTTTCGCAATAGATTATAATGCCGAATTTGGGCACGTTTTTCACAATTGGAACCTTGGTTTTGATGTTCGATACGCTAGCCCCAATTTTACCATGAACTATTTTGGAGCAGGCAATGATTCTCAATATGACAATGACTTAGACTTTGATTACAACCGCGTACGTATTAGACAATGGAAATTCTCTCCTTATCTGGTACATAAAAGTGCGGGAAGTAAATACTACTTAAGAGCTGCATTGGAATCTTTTGATGTATCTAATGACGATGACCGTTTTGTAGGACAATCATTTACTGCCGATGATGACGTTTATGAACAACAATTATACACTACAGCAGAAGTAGGTTACAATTACCACAATCAAAATGACCCCGCATTTCCTAATCGGGCTATGGATGCAGAGGTGGTAGCGGGTTATAAATCGAACATAAATGGCTACGATAATAACTTTGGGTATGTAAAACCGTCGTTGTCATTAACCTACCCATTGCATCCAAGCGGTATTGCCGTAATTGCAACTAAAATAGCGGGAGAAGCGATTATAGGAGATAACTATGAGTTTTATAATGGTGCCGTTTTGGGCGGAAACCAAAGTTTGCGAGGGTACAGAAATGAAAGGTTTAATGGGAAATCCGCCTTTTATCAAAGTACAGATTTAAGAGTAGGAATTACTAGATTTAAAACTAATTTCATACCTATTCAAATGGGAGTAAGTGCCGGTTTTGATTATGGCCGCGTTTGGACGGATAATGATAATTCTTCCCAATGGCACAATGACTACGGAGGCTCTATATGGATATCCGGTTTTAGTGCATTAACAGGAAATCTAGGTTTCTATCACGGAGGAGATGGAAATAGATTCATATTCAGTGTGGGGTTTAATTTTTAGAATTGAAAAGTTGCTAATTAATTTTTTCGATTTTCTAAAGATTAAAGCTGCTTCCTACAGGTCTGTTGGTTTTTGTTCATTCGTACGTCCAGTTTAACCTTAGAGGGTAAAAATTATGGATACTGTCCTTTTTGTTTTTCGTATTCAAAAACTAAGTAAAAATCCCATTATCGTTAGTAGACTCCAATCCTTTAGTAAACAATTAGAATAACTGTAATTCAACAGGTTTGACAATAAAAAGCTGTCATTTTTTAAATCAAAAATTGGCAGCTTTTTTATAAATTACAATCCTTAAATTTAATCAAATTTAATACCCTTGAAACAGAACACTATTAAAAACCTATTTACTTATTTTCTATTTGCTGTCGTAACATTTTCTTATGCTCAAACAGAATCAAAAATAACAAAACCAAACATCCTTTTTATAATGTCAGATGACCATACTTCACAAGCTATAGGGGCTTATGGTGGTAGATTGGCACGTTTAAACCCAACTCCTACTATTGATCGCTTGGCCAAGGAAGGTATTTTATTAGAAAACGCTTTTGTAACTAATTCCATTTGTACCCCATCACGGGCTAGCATCATGACGGGTCAATTTGGACAAGTTAATGGAGTAGTGGACTTGAGTGGTAGACTAGCTCCTGAAAATCAGTATTTACCAATAGAAATCAAGAAGCAAGGATATGAAACTGCAATGATTGGAAAATGGCATTTAAAACATGCCCCGGAAGCATTTGATTATTATAATGTGCTTCCTGGTCAAGGAGATTATCATAATCCTACGCTTTATAGTAACGAAGGAGGAGAAAAGAAAGAAATTCGTTTTGAAGAAGACTTGGTTCGTGAAGTGAATGCTACAACGTATGACGGACATTCATCGGATGTTATTACGGATATTTCTCTAGACTGGTTGAAAAACAAACGCGATAAGTCAAAACCCTTTTTGTTGATGCACCAATTTAAGGCACCTCATGATTTTTTTGAATTTGCACCACGTTATAAAGACTATTTAGAGGATGTAGAAATTCCTGAACCAGCCAATATGTGGTATAATGGAAATAACGGTTCAATAGCAACAAGGGGAAAGAATAATGAATTGATGGATACGATCGGATCGTCTATTGGTCATAGAAATGTAATCCGAAACATGGGTATGCATATGGAAATAGACCCTGATATTCCCGATCCTGAGTATAAAAAAATGGCGTATCAAGAGTATCTTAAGCGATATCTACGATGTGTAAAAGGCGTGGATGATAACGTAAAACGTATTTTCGACTATCTAGAAGCTGAAGGAATAATGGATAATACCATTATCATTTATACGGGCGATCAGGGATTTATGCTAGGGGAACATGATTATATTGATAAGAGATGGATGTATGAGGAGTCACAACGTATGCCATTTTTAGTACGTTACCCAAAAACCATAGAAGCTGGTTCACGCACCAATGCGATGGTGAATAATACAGATTTTGCTCCAACTATGATTGAAATGGCTGGTGGTGAAGTTCCGGATTATATGCAAGGATCAAGTTTTAAATCCATTTTAGAAACCCAAAAAGAACCTGAAGGTTGGAAACAAGATACCTACTACCGCTACTGGATGCATATGGCGCACAAACATAATAATCCTGCCCATTTTGGGATTAGAACCAAGGATTATAAGCTGATTTTTTTCTACGGTAGGGATTATGATACGGATAGGGATACAAGTAAACAAGAATGGGCGCACAATCCGGAATCTATGTCTGATTTTATTACGCCTGTGGCTTGGGAGTTTTATGATCTTAAAAATGACCCAGAGGAAATGGATAATCGATATGGAGATGAAAAATACGCCACTGTTATTTCAGATTTAAAAACTAGATTGAAGGAATTAAGAAGTGAGGTAAAAGAAGACGACTCTAAATATCCACAGATAGAAAAGGTAGTTAATGAATATTGGAATTAATTTGTAAATATAAGTTTATCTCTTCCCCATAACATTCAACGTTTTATGGGGAAGAGGTGAATAATTATATCTCACCCTAAATTCGATTAGTAGTGATAGACACGGTTTATTCATTTGTTGGAACCACCTATTTTGAATATCGATTTGGAGCCAATATATTATTGGGGTCAAGTTTGTTTTTCAATTTATAGGCTATACTATCTTCCCAATTTATTTTACTCACATATTCACTTTGAAAAACAGTTGGTATTCTATATGGGTAGATACCAAGGTCTAAACAAAAATCCAATAATGCTCTGTACAAATTATGGGCGTTGTCAATTCCGTTAGTGGTTGTCTTGTCAAACAATATGGGAATGGTTGAAGCGATTATATTTTCATTCTGAATGGTCAAGGTAACCATAGGCTCAAGGTTAAATTCTTTGAATATGTTGTAAATACCAGTCATATAATCATTTAAAACCTTCACTTTATACGGTATAACAGGGGCAAACCATATAATACCTATATTATCCTTTAACGGATTGTGGTTTTTGTTTGCATCAGGGATGCTAGACAAGGAATAAATTAAGTTGAGGGGATATTTAGAAGGCTTTCCTTTTAAAATGGAGAACCCTTCATTTATTTTTTTTAGGTCTTCCGCATCAATAAAAAGTTTACCTAAGGAGTTGTTTTTTAATATGATGTTGTTAGAAGAAATAAAACGTTTTTTGGTTCCAATGCCTTTTAACGCTTTTTTCATTTCTTTCCTAATGGTAGATTGGATTCCTTTAGATCCGTATATAGCACCCATAACGGTCCACTCTTCCAATTTATGTATTTTCTTTAATTCTCCTATTTTGTCTTCTGAACAGTAGCCGTTCTCTTCTGCAAGGTAGTTACTTTTCATGGCTAACATCCTTCGCGTGTTCATTAGGTTGATGCCTGAAATAAAGTTTTTATAGGTCTCTTTAATTTCTTTTAGCTTTAATAGGCAAGCGTGGCTAGCATCTTCTGAAACCGATAGCGTAAACATCATAATATTATCAGGAGTACGCTCTAGTTTTATGGTCATTTCGTACACCACCCCAAAATTCGATTGAAAAAAAATATAATCGAAATTAGGACCAACTCCCCATTTGTGGTGTTTATCCAGATTTGACAGACCTAACTGAGAAAAGGTAGATTCATAGTTGCTACCATCTGGTAAAATGGCTTTTAAAGAACGAACGGACTCTACATGGTCATGAACTGGAGTTATCCCGAACCCCCTTTCTAGTGCATTACCCATAATATTGGCTTCCGGACCTGCTCCGGTAACCGGTACCATGAACTTGTAGGAGTTAGCGGTTAGAAATTCATGAAGTTTTCCTTGTGTCAATCCTGGTCCAAAAGTCAATAAACCCTCATCTGCATCAAACTTGATAACGTTGGGCATATTTGACAGATTCATTACGATTGGAGTGTTTTCATTAGGCGGAAAACTACTTCCATAGCCCCAGTTATTCCCGGATGAGACAGGATAAAAACTGTAAGAATTCAAATTACAATATTCGATTACCTCTTTTATTTCGGATACGTTTACTGGATAAACAATCTTCTTGCTTGAAGACAGATTGTCTAGACATCTCTTAATCGTGACTTTATTCATTATAATACTTATAGACAGTTTTTCTAAATAACTTAGGGAAGTTTTCTGAATCGATTTGTGCTAAATTTAAATACATTAATTGAGCGGGAGCTTCAGAAAGTTTCTCATATCTTTTTTCGCTCCCCAGTTTTTTGCAATTAAAAAATACTTCATAGAAACTACATGATTTTGGGTTTACGGAAAGGATTACATCCGTAACACCTTTTTTCATACCCTCCGCAGAGAGTAGTGAAAGTATATTCAATAGGTCGTGAAATCTGGGGATTTTTCGGCAATCGGCCAACAGGCAAACTTCGGCAACATATTTTTTAGTATTCAGTAATTCTAATATTTCCGTGGCATAGATATCCGAACTGGGTAGCTCTTCTTTTTTAGAACTGAATATCGCCGAACAAGTTATGATCGGTTCGATCTCTTTCTTGCCGTAGGCTCTAATAGCACTAGCTTTTTTTAATCTATTTATATGTGTATAGTCACCATTGTCTATTAGTTTTTTTTGATGGTATGCTTTGTGAATAAGATTATCGGTAGATTTATATTCATCTTCCGTTAAAACTATTTTAAATTCCATTTACTAGTTATTTTTAAATTAAAAATGTAGCAGAATACGTATGTATATGTTAATCTAAATAAAGAAAGGGAATATGAAAAATAATTATATTCATTACACAAGTTGACAGAAAAACTACACAAATAAAACGTATCCTTAACGTTGTTTTTTCGGCCTTATCTATACCAGTAAAAAAAGGAAATAGATGAGCAAAAACTTATCTGTTTCCTAATTAAACAATCGTGTATTCACAAGAAGTTTCTCCAGTTAGAATATGTTTAGGACTTTTTAACTCTCCAAATGGACTACCATTTGTTTTATAGGACAATACTTAAAATGGTCTGGATACGGTCATGTCCAATTTTCGTTCTCAAAAAACTAAACATAATATTTCCTTAACCTCTAACTCTAGTATCTATTCAAATACTTTCATTTTTTTTGTTCAAAATTCTTCAGCTTGAATACTGACAACATCAAGGATTTATCAGAAGCACATCTTTTAATTTTGATCGGTAAAGGCAATCAATTGGCTTTTCGTCAGGTATATCACAAATATTGGGAAGGTCTTTACGCGTATGTTCACAATATACTTAATGACGCGTGGCTAACTGAGGATGTTCTACATGAAGTTTTTACTCAAATCTGGATAAGAAGAGAAAAATTGGAAATAACCAATTTAAAGGGCTACTTATACAATGGGGTTAGAAATAGAGCTCTTCTAAAAATTAGAGACGACAAATTTTCAGCCTTGGATGAATTTATTGTGGATAAGCTAAGACTGGAGCCTGAAATAGAACAGGAATTTAATAAGACCGCTACCGTATTAGCTATTGAGACTGCGGCCAAAAAGTTGCCGGCAAGGTGCAGGGCCATATTTTACATGAGTAAATTTCAAGATTATTCTTCTGCAGAAATAGCCAATCATTTTAATATTTCACAACGAACTGTCGAAAACCAAATCAGTTTGGCGCTAAAACATTTGCGCAAAGAGCTAGGTACGGCCTTATTCTTGACTTTCCTTTTCTAAAAGAATTCCTGCTTAGGTTAGCAGCTTGTATCTGAATTGTTATCTAATCATTAAATAGGTCGTTTTTCGAATTTTGTCGTGTGAAAAGTGGTCAGGTTATGTGTCTTGGTATTCAAAGGCCCATGGCATGACAAAAGATGAATTCTTTATTTTATTAAATAAGTTTGAAAAAGGAGAATGTTCTTCTAAAGAGGAAAAACTACTGTATGAATTCTGTGAAGATACTCAAGTAAAAAATTTTGAGGGTGCCTGGAACCTTTCCGATAAAGAACAGGCACGTATACGGTTATTAAAACGAATAACCGATACCGTCGAACAAAATAAGACGGCCACATCTAAATTTTCTTTTCAGTTTGTTTGGCGTACGGCCGCAATGGTTGTAGGTATTATAGCAGCGGTTACCATTTACTATCAAAGAACTGTTGTGCAAAATGACCGGATGGACAAAAGTGATGTTATCACTTTGCAATTACAAGATGGTTCAACCAAGATTATCAAAGAAGATAGCACCACAAATGTTTATGATAGGGAAGGAAATATTGTTGGTCAGCAAAAGGGAAATGAATTGGTATATGAAGAGTCTGAGGCGATTCAGGAATTAATATACAACACCTTATATGTTCCCTACGGTAAAAAATTCCAGATTCAATTATCTGATGGAACAATCGCTCATCTTAATGCCGGGTCGTCATTAAAATACCCCGTTCAATTCCTAAAGGGGCAAGACCGAAAAGTTTATATAACAGGAGAGACTTTCTTTGAAGTTGCCAAAGACTCCGCCCATCCATTTATAGCAAATGCGCGTAATCTGGATGTTCAGGTCTTAGGCACCAAATTTAATGTACAAGCCTATCACGAAGACCAAGTTACAGAAGTTGTACTTGTAGAAGGTGCCGTTGGTCTTTATGCGGCAGATAAGAAAACTCCATCGAAGCCTGTTGTTTTAGAACCGGGATATAAAGGAAGTTTTGATAACCAAAATTCTCAAATTTCTACTACCCCTGTGATAACCTCCATTTATACTTCTTGGATGCAGGGCGAGTTGGTTTTTAGGGATATGCCTTTTGAAAATATACTGAAAAAACTAGAAAGACACTATAACGTGGTCATCACAAATACAAACGATCAATTGGCAAAGGAAAAATTCAGTGCCAGATTTGATGCCGTACCCATAAAGAAAGTGTTGGAGACTTTAAAAGAATACCACGGAATTGATTATCAAATTGAAGGGGACCGAGTACTTATAAACTAACTATATGAGAATTAAAAAATAGATGTATGTGAGAAAAAAAGAGTAAAAAAAATCGGAAAATGTTCCCGCATTTCCCGATTGTAAAATCGTGATTACTAAAAATATAACCACTATTAGCAAAACAAAAATATGAAAAATCTTCTTAAACTAGAAAGAAGGCCCAAAACCTATTTGAAAAATCTAAAAATGAAACTGAGTTTATTGTTTCTATTGGTCTTTTTTACATTACAAGCGAGCGATTCCTTGGCTCAGAGAACTAAGATTACGCTCAATTTGCAAGATGTTCCTTTACTGCAATTAATAGATGAAATCGAAAGTCAATCTGAATTTCGTTTTATTTATCGAGTTAAGAATGTCAATTTAGGTAGAAATGTATCTATAAATGTGAATGGAAAACCTATTTCTGAAGTGTTGAAATTTGTTTTCAACAACACCAATACGTCCTACACTATTGTAGAGAAAGACAAACAGATTCATTTAACCGCAAGAAAAATTGGAGATAAAACCCAAAGTAGTTCGGGAACAAGTTCCGTTCAATATGAGGTTCGAGGTTTGGTTTTAGATGAAGCAGAAAACCCTTTGCCAGGCGCAAGTATTGTTGAAAAAGGAACAACGAACGGAACCACAACAGACTTTGATGGCAATTTTATAATTCAGGTTGCAAATACCAATGCCACGCTAGAGGTATCTTATTTAGGGTACAAGACCCAAGAAGTTGTTCTTGTCAACAGCTCCGATATTCGAGTTTCACTTAAGCCCAATGCAGGAGAATTAGATGAGGTAGTTGTTACCGCATTAGGTATGAAGAGAGATAAAAAGGCACTTGGTTATTCAGTGGGCGAAACAGATACGGAAAGGTTGAACCTTGTGCCGCAAGAGAATGCCCTTGGTGGCCTTTCAGGAAAAGTATCAGGGTTGGATGTGCGTCGTTCCGGTAATGATGTTTTTGCGGAAACGTATGTTACTATTCGTGGTAAAACTTCATTGACGGGAAATGATCAGCCTTTGGTTGTTATCGATGGTGCACCCGTGGGTGATGCAAGTGTTATGGGAGATATCAGTTCTATGGACATTGAGACCATAAGTGTCCTTAAGGGGGCGAGCGCTGCGGCCTTGTATGGGTCTCGTGCAGGAAACGGAGTAATTCTCATTACAACAAAATCAGGTGAAGGTAAAAAGGGAATCGGTGTGAGCCTTAACTCTACAATGACCTTGAGTTCCCCCTATAAATATATCGATTTGCAAAACAGGTTTACCAATGGTCAAAAGGGTCAGTTCAATGAAGCTACATGGCAACATTGGTATGGAGCGGAAGAAGGTACGGCTGCAGTACAATATAATAGTAACGGAGAGGCTGTTCCATTACAGTTTTATGACAATAGTTTGCAAGATTATTTTCAAACAGGACTCACCACAATTAATGATGCAACAATTTCCGGTTCATATGACAAGGGAAATTTTAGATTGGGTATTTCCCATTTAAAAGGAGAAGGGATAACTCCCGAAGCTGAGCTGCAAAGAATCGGTATGAATTTGGGTACGACCTATAAGGTTACCGATAATTTTAATGTGTCTGTGAACATCAATTTATCAAACTCTTATTCGGATAATTACCCTTCTAACCTTATCGGGGGAAATGACGAGTATTTTGATGTTTACAATATTGCTCCTCACATTAACATTAATGACTTAAAAGGAGATTTGTGGGTAGAGAATAACGTGCAACAACGAAACGTAACGGAAGGTTATAACAACCCGTGGTGGTTTAGCAGTGAACGTCAGAATAGGTTCGACAAGATTCGTGGCTTTGGGAACATCAAATTAGATTGGCAGATAACACCCGAATTTAGCGCTATGGGGCGAGCATCGTATAGCAGTGTAAACAACAAAGAAGAAATTCTACGTCCGTGGTCTTATCAAGGTTTTGGTGATACACAGCCTTTTGGTTCATATTACATAAGCACAGGGTTAACACGTGAAGCGAATTTTGAAGCTCTTTTCTCCTATACCAAACAATTAGGAGATTTTCATCTTTCTACTTCTGTAGGGGGGAATATTTTAAAGTCTAAAGGAGAAAGCCTTGATGCTGGTGGTGATAACTTGGTTTTACCTGGATTGTTCACCTTATCAAATGTAGCCAGAGCTGGTTTATTATACGCTAGTTCCGTTTCGGAAAAAGCAATATATAGTGCTTATGGACTACTGTCATTAAGTTACAAGGATATTGCGTTTTTAGATGTAACGGCTCGTAACGATTGGTCCAGTACTTTGCCAAAAGAAAATCGTTCTTATTTCTATCCTTCTGTTTCAGGAAGTTTTTTGGTTTCAGAGGCGTTAGATATGCCTAGCTGGGTAACTCTTGTAAAACTTAGGTCTGGTTGGGCAGAAGTAGGTAAAGATACTTCGCCCTATGCTATTCATCCCATACTTTCCCAGGGGTATTGGGGCGATGATTATACGTACTCGCTTCCTAGTAGTATGCCAAATACCAACTTAAAACCAGAAATAGCTACATCTTATGAATTTGGTACGGACTTAAAGTTTTTTGAAGGTAGGTTGGGCTTTGATGGTACTTACTATAAGAATCAAAACAAAAATCAAATTCTTAATGTAGATGCTACGCCACTTTCCGGTTATACCAGTACCACCATTAATGCCGGTAATGTTGAGAATTACGGTGTAGAATTGGGTATGCAAATTGTTCCTATTCGCACAAAGGATGTAGAGTGGAATATGGATTTCAATTTCACTACACAAAAGAGCAAATTAGTAGAGTTGGTTGATGGTATAGACAGAATATCCTTTGGAGGAGGTACGGACATGGGGTCTTTTACTAGAGTAGGGGGAGAAATAGGTGATTTGTATTCTCCGTACATTCAAAAAGTAGAAGACGGTCCATACGCGGGGTGGAATCTCTTAGATGCTAATGGTAGATGGGTGGTAGACCGTACAAAAGAGAACCAAATAAAAGTAGGCAACTTCAACAACGACTTTACGTTGGGGATGACCACATCGTTCAAGTATAAGAATTTTACGGTTTCTGCAAGTTTTGATTGGCGTCAGGGAGGTGAGTTTTTCTCAGAGTCTATGAAACGTATGGCCCGATCCGGTAAAATAGAAGATTGGCAAAATGGCGTAAGTTCTAGCACATTTTCCGGGATATTGGATGCTAATTCTTTTGGAGGGGACAGAGATGCATTGGCGGAAGAAATTAAGAACAATCCTGTTTACCGAGATAATGATGTTTGGGTTGGTGGTAGAACTCAAGAACTTGGCGGTTTTGATTACAATGGTAATTATAACGGTGCATTTTTTCCGGGCGTGATTGATAATGGTGATGGTACGTACACAGAAAATTTTGGTGCAGAAGGTACCCAGATGTTCGATGCTTATCGTGTGGTTGAATCTAGCGGAAGTTTCTGGCGTACCGGTTATGCATTTATGTACGATGCTTCCTTTGTGAAACTTAGAGATATCACATTTACCTATGATTTTCCTAAAAAGGTTGCTCAAATGATATCGGCAAATAATGTTTCACTATCCCTTTATTCCAAAAACATAATGTTATGGACCGCAGCAGGTATCGGTATTGATCCTGAGTTAGCTTACGATGGTGGTGATCAAGGGCATGAAAAATGGAATTTAGCCCCGTGGACAGCTCCAATCGGATTTAAACTTAATGTTGGTTTCTAAAAAATACAATAATGAAGACTATAAAATATAACATATTAAAACTTGCTTTTTTTGGGCTTATTATCATAAATGGCGCCTGCACAAAGTCATTGACGGAAATAAATGTTAGCCCTAACAGCTTAGCGGAAACTGAGGTGGATATTAAGTTTGTGCTGACTGGTATTTTAAGTGAAACGGCTCAAATTCAATCTTCGGTGTGCTACGAATGGGTAGAGGTATCCGCTGCTTCACAGTACCTGCAAAGAGATTTTACCAGTTATGAGGAAAATAATTATCAATGGTCACCTATAGATTTTAGTTCTTATTACAAACCACTTAAAAACTCCGATTATATTTACGAGCGTGCCGAGACCGAAAAAGAAGGTGAGGTTAAAAACTATTACCAAGCGGTATCGCTTATAATTAAATCCTACGGCTATGAATTCTTAACTTCTGTGTACGGAGATGTGCCGTACAGCGAAGCGTTAAATGCAGAAGAAGGTGGTGCAGCGTTTCAACCGGCGTATGACAATCAACAGGATATTTACCAAGGCATTTTGGCTGATTTAGAAAAAGCTGTAGAATTACTTCGTACGGCTGGTACAATATCAGAAGTAGCCGATGCGGATATTGTATATCAAGGAGACAGTCAAAAATGGCGTCAATTCGCTAATTCTTTAAGGCTTAGGATATACATGCGCCTTTCTGAGAAAACTGAGGTTGATGCTCGCGGCGGTTTTGCCGCAATCATTGATAGTGGAGCACCTATAATTCTTTCAAATGATGCTAACGCCACTATTTCATATGTTGGGACTGCTGACGATAATAGTTGGCCTGGCGGACCTCTTAATTATAGTAACAGATCGGAATATTATAGACGTAAACCTTCTTCTACGATTGTAAACGACCTTATTGAACTTAATGACCCTAGGTTAACAAAATGGGTAGCGCCGGTAGACGTGCAATTAGTACCGGGTACAGAGAATAAAGTGGAGGAAGAAGACGGTCGTTTAAAACGTTATGTTGATGTGGATATTGACGCGATTAACTCAGATGGCAATCCTGAGAACGATTTAAACACTTCTCTTTTTGTTGGTCTCCCAATAGCATTGAACGCACCGAACGATTTTAATTTGGGTGCATCTACCTTAACTGATTTTGGTGATGCAATTGCGGCCTTGGACCCCAATATTTATTTAGCGGCAGCGGCTAATCCGCATACCTCTTATCTAACATCAATGTATTCAGAAGACAGCAATGAATTGGTAAAAGCTGTATTCATGCATGCAGCAGAGATAGAGTTTTTGTTAGCGGAAGCAAGTATTAGAGGTTGGATCGGCGATGATGCCAAGTCTCACTACGAGAAAGGAATAGAGTTATCCTTTGAGCAGTATGAGATACAAGATGGCGATGCGGAAGCTGTTTATGATGAGCAGAACAATGAGTTAGTGGCTTTTGACAAGGCTTCTTATTTGGCTAACGCCAATACAATATATGACACGGCAAGCGATCCATTGGAACCGGTCATACATCAAAAGTGGATTTCACTTTGGTTTACTTATGAAGCTTGGTTCGATTTTAGAAGAACGGGGTATCCTAATTTGGATAAGAATATTATATCCGGCACCAAAGGGCAAATTACTCCAGTGCGTTTTATCTATTCAGATCCAAATAATGAAGGTAATATGGTTGATGCCGTTTCTAGATTAAATCCGGCGGAGAATGACCAGTGGGCCAAAATGTGGCTGCTACAGTAAGGCTTTTATGATAATAAAACGATAAAAGGAATAGGGCGGACCACATAGGGCCGTCCTATATTAAAAGTAAACTTGAATCCTAATTATATTTCTATGAAGTCAATATTTAAATCTAATTCTAGTTGTTGCAAGCTTGTTATGGCACTAGGGCTTATTCTTTTTGTTTCTTGTAAACAAAGTAGCAACGAAGGCCATATGCATGGTTTAGGACAAGATGAACACCACCACACCCACTATCAAAAGCACGATACGGTATTATCGCATAAACTTATCTACCCAAGTAAAGTTCCCGATAGAATTATTGCAAATTTACCAGAAGATGCCGCCACTATGTTAGCGGTTAACTGGCGAACGAACCAGCAAATAGACACAGCTTATTTGGAAGTGGCACTGGCTACAGACGGCCCTGAATTTAGATTGGGGAATATTATGAGAACCAAAGCCATTACTGAAAGATTTGAAAACAAGCACGAGAAAAATCCGGAACCCTTGGTTAAAGCAAGTTTTCATTCAGCTACGGCAACCGGTTTAGTGCCAGACACAACCTATGTTTATCGAGTTGGAACCGATGCTGGTGAAATCAAAGGCGATATTTTATGGAGCGAATGGTTTCAGTATAGAACCGCATCTGACAAAAGCGGAAAAGAATTTAGTTTTATCTATTTTGGGGATGCTCAGAATGATGTAAAATCTATGTGGAGCCGTGTGATACGAAATTCCTATAAACAATTCCCTTCTGTGGATTTTATGCTTCATGCCGGGGATTTGATAAACAGTCAGGATTCTAATCTTGAATGGGGCGAATGGTTTCATGCAGGGAGTTTTATTCATGCTACCATACCGAGCATAATGACACCTGGAAACCATGAGTACAGAGATGCTGATCTTACGCCATTATGGAGACCTCAATTTAACCTACCTAAAAACGGGCCTGAAGGAATAGATGGGGTAGTAGAAACTACATATGCTGTAGATTATCAAGATTTAAAGGTCATATCTATCGATTGTATCCATTTTAAGAAAAATGAAGAGGAAAGAGCAGCACAGGTTAAATGGTTGGATTCCGTTTTAAGTCACAATACCAAAAAATGGACGGCAATTACATTACATTTTCCTTTATATACTCCCGCTAAAAAAAGAGAGAACTATGAGGTGCTTATTGAGCATCTTAAACCTTTAATAGATAAGTATAAGGTGGATTTAGTTTTGCAAGGTCATGATCACACCTACGCACGGGGCCAGATAAATAATGAAGAATCTGGTGTGACTTCAGTTTCTGATGCCGGTACTATTTACGCCGTATCGGTAAGTGGGCCAAAGATGTATGAGTCGGTTGATAAAAGCTGGATAGAGAGGAGAGGAGAGTTTACTCAATTATTCCAGATAATTACAATTGCAGGCAATGTACTGAGTTATGAGGCCTATACTCCAATTGGAACTTTGTATGACGCTTTTGATTTGATGAAAATTAACGGAAAGAAGAAGTTAGTAAATAGGATTCCCGAAACTCCAGTTCGTTTGAGAAAGGACTATGTAGAAAACGAATAAAGATGACCAAATATTTATAAAGTAATGACTATAGTTATATGAGGTCAAAATTTGATACTCTTTATCATTTTTAAAAAAGTGGGTTAACATTAAGTTAATCGACTTTTTGCATTTTGGTGACATTGCGGTCTAGGGGTAAAACTATCTTTTCGCGCTCATAGAAGTAAACAAGAGACCATGGAAATATCTAAGGAAGATATTGAATGTGCCAGAAGACTTGCGGGAGAAATGGAGAGCAACCAAGAACAATCTATGTTTGAGGTAAAACTGCTGTTGGATGATAGCGTAAGTGAATTGTACCAAGACTACAAGTTACTCTGGGATGCTTATCCCAAACCATTACTTCATCTAAACAAAAATAAATTTGCAAATCGTTTAAGAAACGAGGTCAATTCAAAACCTAAAAAAAGAACAATAGTCCTAAACACTAAAAATAAAATGTGGTTAGCGGTTGCTGCTACAATTTTGTTAGCTCTTTTCGTATCAAGACTTCTAACAGGAACCGATTCTAGGTATACCAATCATATTACCGCTTTAAAAGGTGAGCGTACACAAATAACATTACCGGACCATTCTACCGTAACCCTTAATTCTGAAGCGCAGATTAAATATCCGGAAATGTTCGGTACAAAAAGTAGGGAAGTATGGGTAGAAGGAGAAGCTTATTTTGATATAACTAAAGACGTTGACCGGCCTTTTAGGGTGAGGGCAAATGGATTTGTAATTGAGGTTCTAGGTACAAAGTTCAACGTAAACGATAAAGGCACTATAACCAAAGTTTCTTTAGAAAGCGGAAAAGTAAAGGTGAAATTAAAAGAGTCGGGAGACGAGATACGATTAGAGCCTAAAGAAGAACTTATTTGGAATAGTGAAACAGGGGAGGTGATAAAGCGAAATTTTGATATTTCAAAAACTACATCTTGGAAAGATAATATTCTTGTTTTAAATGGATTACCACTTCAAAAAGCACTCGCAGATATCAATTCATTTTATGGGGTTGACTTCTCTGTTGGCGACAGTCTTGTTGGGGCGAAAGAAATTAATGGCGCATTTGAGAACCAAAGTCTTGATGACTTTATACAAACGCTGGCCTTTATTGCAGATGTAAAAATAACTCCTATATCGGATAACAAATTTTCAATTTCCCCAAGTGATGAAAACTAAATCCTACACAACAAACCATGAGCGCTTTAGACGGTTGTCCGATTTGGAGTTGTTTAAATTGATTCAAGAGCGAGACAAAGGAGCCCTTGAGACCATTTTCAATAGACATTATGATGGGCTTTGCAGGTTTGGTCTCTCCTACACTAATGAGCAGAATAGTGTAGAAGAAGTTGTGTCCGATGTATTTCTTCAGCTTTGGAACAATGAAACTCGGATACAGGAAATAAGAAACCCTAAACCTTATTTGTATGTAGTAGTGAAAAACAAATTGCTACAGGCTATTTCCAAATCTAATCTCAAGCAGTCTTTTGACCAGGGGTTTGAAGCTGAATACACTACGAGTCCAAGTATAGAACAGCAAATTATAAATCAGGAAGAGAAGGAAATATTCAGTCAGAAAATAGAAGAAATCCTATGTCAAATACCCAAGAAGTCTCGTCAAATTTTTGAAATGAGCAGGCTGGACGAACTCAAATACAGAGAAATTTCTGAAATCTTGGGGATTTCTGTGAAAACTGTAGAAAGCCATATGGCCCATGCCTTAAAAATCATTAGAAGCACCGTACTCAAGAAAAAGCAATATTAACCCTATACCTCACTACTTATGGTACAACCCTAAAAACAAATCTTTCAACTACTTAGAATTATTGAGAACAAACAACTAAAGTATCTAATACCAAATGAAAAAATTAAACATATTAGCACTATTACTGTGCTTGCCATTTCTAGGTCTGGGAAAAGAAATTCCCATTACACCGGTATCAACGGTAAAGACACAGAATTTAGATGATATTAACCTGAGCCTTAAAAGTGTTTCATTAGAGAAAGTCTTTGACTTGATTGCCAGTCAAACCGGAAAAAGATTTATTTATGCCGCCGATGCTCAATACCTGCAACAACGCATCAGTTTAGATGTAAACAAAGAGAACCTGAACTCCGTTTTAGACGTGCTTAAAGGTAAAGCCAATGTAGATTTTAAGGTTACCGATCAAGGGGTGTTGGTAAAGTTTATTCAAGAAAAGCGGAAAGTAACCGGTACCGTCGTGGATGAGGCGGGTATTGCCGTACCCGGAGCCAATGTTTTTGTAGAGGGAACGGAATACGGTGCAGTATCTGATTTTGATGGAAAATTTGTCATTGAAATTCCTTCTAACTTTAACACTCTTTCCGTTACCTATATCGGTTACAAAAGACAAGATGTTAGTATAGAAGGGTTGGATACTATAACCATAATGCTTTCTGAAAGTGCCTCACAGCTAGATGAAATTATTGTGGTAGGTTATGGCACCGAATCAAGAAAAAACATCACGGGAGCTATCGCTACAGTATCACCAGAAGATATAAATACACAACCCAAGGCCAACGTGGTTGAAATGTTGGAAGGTAGATTGCCCGGGGTCCAGATTATGAGTGATAACTCTCCAGGAGGAGGAACTTCTATAAGAGTAAGGGGGTTTAGTACTATCAATAGCAACGATCCTTTGGTTATAATAGATGGTGTGCCGGCTTCCAATGGGTTAAACGGAATTAACCCTACGGATATTGAAAGTATTCAAGTGTTGAAGGATGCAGCTTCCTCTTCTATTTACGGTTCAAGGGCGGCAAATGGGGTTGTAATTATCACTACAAAAAAGGGCTCTAATTCGGAAGGTGGTTACGAGGTCACTTTTGATAGCTACGCGGGTATCCAGTCTAGCTACAATCTACCAAGAATGCTTAACGCTCAGCAGTACGGAGATTTATTATGGCAGGCGACCTTAAACGATGGAGGCACGCCTTCCAACGATATTTATGGCGATGACCCTACTCAAGCGGTTGTGCCACAATATTTGAATGCAGATCAGACCATACCCAGTGCAGATGTCAATTGGGTAGACGAGATTATGCAAACAGCAGCAGTTCAATCATACAATGTGTCACTGGCAAAAGGGGATTCTAAAGGACAGCATATGTTTTCCGTTGGATATTTTAATCAAGAAGGCCTTATTAAACATACGGGTTTTGAGCGGTATTCAGCAAGATTCAATTCCTCGTATAATATTGGTGAATTTTTAACTATTGGAGAAAACTTTACGGTCAATTATAAAGAACGCGTTTCAGTAGGTACAAATGAAGCTTTGGGTAGCGTAATCCTTACTGCAATGCAGTTTCCGTCTATAGTTCCTGTAAAGGATATAAATGGCAATTACGCCGGTAATCCTATAAACGACAGTAATAACCCTATGGGTCAATTGGACCGCAATAAAGACAATAAACAGAAGCGAGTACAGGCTTTAGGTAATTTATTTGCCAATCTGTATATAAAAGATTTTACTTTTAAAACCTCGTTTGGCCTAGATTATGAAAATTATAACTATAGACAGTTTTCTCAAACTTTTGATGAAATTCTGGTTACGAACAATACAAATTCTTTGTCCACTTCAAATAGTTTCAATTACCAGTTTTCATTTACGAATACTTTGAACTATAAAAAGCGCTTTGGCAATCATAGTTTGGATGTTTTGTTAGGGCAAGAGGCTATTGAATACAACTATGAAAATTTTGGTGCCGAGGTGAGCGAATTTTTATATGAAGATGAAAATTTTCGCTATTTAAGCTTTGGAACGGAGAATATGCTCAACTCCGGAGGAGCCTCTGGTTGGTCGCTTAATTCGTATTTTGGTAGGTTGAATTATAATTTTGACGAGAAATATCTATTTACGGCAACAGTAAGGAATGATGGTAGTTCAAGATTTAGTGAGGATAACCGATGGGGAACATTCCCAGCTTTTTCTTTAGGATGGCGTTTAGACCGTGAAGATTTTTTTAATACGAATGGGCTTGTTTCTTCCTTATTGTTAAGAGGTAGTTGGGGACAAACCGGAAACCAAGAAATTTCCAACTACGCTACTGTTGATAGCTACAGAAACAACAATGCCAATTCTAACTACGCTATAGATGGAGCTCAAGAAGCGGTTTACACTGGACTTACCCAATCACGTATTGCCAACCCGAATCTAAAATGGGAAACTACAACTCAAACTTCTTTGGGGGTCGATTTAGGTCTTTTAGATGACCGACTGAACATTACTGCAGATTATTACATCAAAGAAACCGATGATATTTTAATCTATAACACTGTACCGTTAACCTATGGAGGAACAAATGATGGCCAATGGGTGAACGATGGTAAGATGAAAAACAATGGTTTTGAAATTAACATCGATTATGCCGATCAGACAGGCGAATTAGGGTATCAAATTGGATTAAATCTTACCGGAGCTAATAATGAACTAACAGAGTTGAACACTTCGGATTATTTAGGAATACCCAGCTCATCCTTACACAGTGTAAACTTTGACCAAGAAATTTCTAGAAGTGCGGTTGGGCAACCTATCGCATCCTTTTTCGGACATGAAGCAGATGGTTTGTTTCAAAGTCAGGCAGAAATAGATAGCTATGGCTTACAGCCTAATGCCAGCCCTGGTGACATTAAGTTCAAAGATGTTGATGGTGATGGTGATGTTGATGCTGATGATAGAACTTTTATTGGTTCTCCGCATGCGGATATCATGCTTGGCCTTAATCTACAGTTCAACTATAAGAATTTTGATTTGAGCATGTTCTTTAACGGCAGTTTTGGTAATGATACTTATAACTTTACCAAGTACAAAAACCACTTTTTTAATCAAGCGGCCTACAACAAGGAAGATGTATTATTGGATGCATGGTCTCCAAGCAATACTGACAGTAGCATACCACGTCTATCATTAGATGACCCCAACAATAATATTCGTCCCTCTTCTTACTACGTAGAAGATGGGTCTTTCGTCAGGCTTACCAATATGCAGGTCGGCTATAATTTTGAACCGGAATTGTTAGGAGGTGTAAACCTTAGAATTTATGCGCAGGCCAGTAATCTATTTACAATTACCGATTACAGCGGTATGAATCCGCAAGTAGGACTTCAAAACTATTCAGGTAGTAATAGGAATCTAGACATTGGGGTAGATAGAGGCTTGTACCCGCCAAGCAGAACTTTTGTAATTGGATGTAACCTAAAACTTTAATAAAACGATGAAAAACTTACGACAAGAAAAATCGAAAATACTTGTAATCGTTGCGGTTATAGCACTGACAATAATGGGCTCTTGCTCCGATGATTATTTAGAGGAAGTAACATTTGGGGAAGTCCCTCCATCTGAAATGACTAAACCCGAAAATGTAGAGAAAGCTATTATTTCGGCCTACAGTGTTCTAAACGGACAGATTGATGGAGCGAGCAACGCTTATAACTCACCTGCCTCGAACTGGAGTTTTGGCGATGTAGTTTCAGATGATAGCTACAAAGGTGGTGGTGGAACCGGTGATCAGAATCAAATTCATCAAATGGAATTATATAATACAAATTCCACAACCTATGATGTTGAACGCAAATGGATGGCTCTTTATGAAGGTGTGAAAAGAACCAATGAGGCAATGAAGTTGCTAGATGCGTCAGAAGATTTTGATGCTGGTTTAAAAGCACAGCGTAGAGCCGAATTGAGATTTATTAGAGGACACTACTATTTTGAGCTAAAGAAAATCTATAATCAAATTCCGTACATAGATGAGACTGCGGAAACAGTAGACGATTATGCCCGTTCAAATACGGAATTTACTTCTGAAGAATTATGGGGTAAAATTGAAGACGATTTTCAAGCGGCTTATGATGTACTGCCAGATTCACAAGAGGAACAAGGTAGGCCTACAAAATTGGCGGCCATGGCCTATTTGGCAAAAACTTATCTTTTTCAAGAAAAATGGCAAGATGCATTTGATGCCACCACTTTGGTTATGAGTGGTAACTACGGACTTATGGATGATTTTCAGTCCGTTTTTCTTCCGGAGAACGATAACGGTATAGAAGTGGTTTTTGCGGTACAGTATTCGGTTAATGATGGTCAGTCCGATAACTACAATGGTAGTATCGGTGATCGTTTGACTGCTCCAGGAGGTCCTTTTTATTCTCAGTATGGCTTCCACCGCCCGTCTCAGAATTTAGTGAATACTTTTAAGACGGATGCTAGTGGTCTTCCGGTGGTAGATAATGTAGAAATTACTGCAACTGACAATGTTGACCCACGCTTGGATATCACAATTGGCCGTCCAGGAATTCCATATAAAGATTTAGATGTTTTATATGAGGATAACTGGGCACGTGATTTGGCCACTTATGGACCTTTCGGTCCTAAAAAGCGAATCCTTTCTGCTAATTCTCCTTATCATGTTACGGTTTGGCCTTATGTTGATGCGCTTAACTACTATATCATTCGTTATGCTGAGGTGCTATTATGGAGAGCCGAAGCAGCAGTAGAATTGGGTAACCTAGAAGAGGCCCGCAACCTGGTTAATGAAATTAGACAACGTGCTGCCAACTCTGAGTTTGTAAAAACACTTGATGGCTCAGCGGATGCTGCCAACTATGTTATAGCTACTTATGACACGGTATGGACAGATATAGACGATGCAAGGGATAAAGTACGTTTAGAAACGCGTTTGGAATTAGCAATGGAAGGACATAGATTTTTTAACCTTGTTCGCTGGGGTATCGCCAAAGATGTTATAGACGATTATCTGGTGATAGAAAAAACTAGACGAAGTCATTTAACGAATGCAGCTTTCACCGCAGGTAAAAATGAATATTGGCCTATTCCGCAAGAATATATAGATAGTGTAGAAGATGGGCTTATAACCCAGAACAACGGATATTAATTATTATAACGAGGGCTTCTATTATAGAGGCCCTTTTTTTATCATGTACGGTATGAAAAAGCTATTCTTTTTAACGGTGTTTCTAATTTTGACAGGGGTGACGGCTCAAGAAAAAGAGTTTGATCAGGCGCATCAAAATAAGACATTTGAAAAATTACAGAACAAAAATTTTTATTTGTTCACGGCCATAAATAACAATCAAGAAGTAAGTGAGGTTTTGCAAAAAGATAAGACTTTAAACTCTTATTTGAATCCTTATTATCCCAAGCAAAATAGCCTTGAGATGCCCAAAAGTGGCCAAGAAATTATCAACCTATTTATGTGGAATGATGAAGCTATTGAAGTTGTAGGCAAGAGGCTGGTGAAACTGTCCAAAAAGAACAAAGCCTTGGCAGATTTAATAATTGACCTTAGACAGTCCGGCAACTATGCCAATTTTAAAGATAAGTCAGATGATGATTTTCTATATAAATCTTGGGAGCTCTGCGCGAAAGGTATGGATACCATTTTGGAGGTATACGGGTTAGGGAAAAAACCATTATATGAAAAAATAGACTCGGTTTCTTATAATGTACATTCCCAGAGATATACTTATGGTTTAAACGTTTTAAAGAATCTGGTCTTGGTTCGGCCGAAAGAAAAAAACCTATTTTTTCAACCAAGCTTAGACTTATCTCTGTGGTTGCTATATGCCAATCACCGTGATGAGGCCGTACGATACGAGCCACTTCAGGAAAAAGAAAATGCAAAAGCCGTTGAAACTGTAAAGTCCACCGATTTTGACAACTATGATTATGGTTGTTTGGTAGTACTAGGTTCTGGTCCGGAAACAACCCGCGATCGTTTATCGGGTATGGCAAAAATGAGGTTGCAAATGGCGGTTAATGCGTACAGTAGGTACAAAGTGCCATTTATAATCGTCTCTGGAGGACATACACATCCTTTTATGACTCCGTATAACGAAGGTGTTGAGATGAAGCGGGAGCTTATAAAAATATACGGGATTCCAGAAGAGCGTATACTAATTGAACCTTACGCACGCCATACAACTACAAATATGCGTAACGCAACTAGATTAATGATGTCTTACGGCATTCCTTTGGAAAAGAAAAGCTTGGTGATCACGGGCCCTATGCACAGTAGTTACTTACAAAGCGATAATTTTTCGGAGCGATGTTCGGAAGAATTAGGGTATCAACCCATAAAACTTTTTGAGCGATTATCTCCCCTTACAATAGAGTTCAAAGGATTGCCGGTTTCATTGCATCAGAACCCCTATCAACCTTTAGATCCATAATTTTTGACATACAGTATTGGCTGAATTAACAAGGAATGATTCTGGTTTATCCCTTATGGTTAGGATGTTACCTGTGGTGAAAAGGCTTGTCAATTAATGCATGACCGAAGTTGTCGGTAAAAGTTCTTTGGGTATGTTTATTGATTTTGATCTGCAAAAAAATAAAATGCGGAGGCAAATGACAACTGCAAAAATCCGGTGGGATAAAGTGAGATAATTAGGAGTTTAATTTTTAAGGCTAAATTATAAACACTTTGAGTTACTTAATTGTAACGGCCTTCCTTAATTTATACCAGATATAAAACATAATTCTTTCAATACATGCAGGACAATATCACCACCATATCGGAATCTATTACCTCTTTTTACAACGGATTGATAGAGCAATTACCCGGTATTGGAATGGGCATATTAATAGTAATCTTAGGTTTATTAATAGGTTCTTGGTTAGGTGGATTTGCAAAAAGAAGGCTGGCGGTTAAAACGGGCGACCCTCTAATGAGTAAATTTCTGGGGCAGGCCATAAAATATATTTCTGTAATCATTGCTATCATGATGGCTTTGGAAGCATCGGGGCTAGGGGCCATAGCCACAGGAATATTAACTGCCGCAGGGGCTAGTGCGGTTGTTCTAGGATTCGCTTTTAAAGATATTGGCCAAAATTTTATTGCGGGTATTATAATGGCTTTTGGCAGACCGTTTAATGTTAATGATACGGTAGAGATAGATAAGAATTTCGGAAAGGTTAAAGCTTTGGAATTCAGATATACGAAGCTTAAAACCTTTGATGGTAAAGATGTATATATACCTAATAGTGATGTACTTACGAAGCCTGTGACCAATTATACGGAAGATGGCTTTTTTAGATGGGATTTCATTATCGGGATCGCATATGAAGACAATATTGAAGGGGCGAAAGAAACCGTTTTAAATGCCTTAAAGAAAGAACCCAATGTCATAGAAGATGAAGAGCATGAAAATTTTGTTATCGAAGATGAACTGGCTACAAGTACGGTTAATTTAAAAGTCTTTTTCTGGGTAGATACTAAAGATTTTAGGAGAATGGCACTGATAACAAAAGGTAATGTGGTGAGAAATGTAAAAGAGGAACTAGAAAAGGCTGGTTATTATATGCCAGCGGATATACAAGAAATTAAGTTGTATGGTGGCGAGTCTGAATTCCCCGTAAAGATTAGTCCAAAATAAATTAGGTGTTAGAACATAGGGCAATCCTCTAAATTATAAAACCTACTGACACTCTTGGAGTGGCACGTTGAATAATGAGTCTTGTTACTTTTCATTTAAAATAAGCTCAAAACTACTTATTTACTATAAAAGCATGGATTACACCCGGTAACCAAGCGAACAAGGTCAAAATTATACTGACTAAAAAAGTTGTTCCTAGCCCATGTTTTAAAAATACGGCTAATGGTGGAAGAAAAATGTTTAAAATGATAGTTAATAGAGACATGCTTTTGCTGTTTAAATGTAATGCGAATATCAATCAAGTAATTTTCATTAGTTAACGCGATTACAAAGAATTTGAATTGATATGAATATATAGTCGATGATAACCGCAAAAGACAGCATTCAAAAGTTTAATTCAGTGTTAGAACCAATCGACTCTTTATAACGTCTTAGATTTTAAAAACATTTTTACAGAGAGGTGGTATATTTTTAGATGTATTTGTAACACGGACTAGAGCCGTACAAATTCTAAACAGTCAAATTAATTTTTAATTGGTTTAATAGATCGTTTATACAAGAAATACCTTCGTAAGCTATATTATAACCACATTCATTAAAAATTAACAATTATGACATCAACTTTAGGAGGGAAAAGGGGCTTATCCGTTTACTTAGCTGATGACGATGTAACCGATCGAGAAGCCTTTGCAGAAGCATTAAACGAAATTGACAGGGACATTAGGCTAACAACGTTCCAAAATGGGGTAGAGGTGGTTGATAGAATTAGGTCCGAGAAATTCATACCCGATATAATTGTCTTGGATTTATACATGCCAAAAATGGATGGAGAAGAATGTTTAATAGCCCTTAGGAAAAAATCAAAGTTAAAAAACGTGCCTATAGTCCTATATTCCTCGGAATTTGATATTGATCGCATAGAAAAATTGTTTGAACTAGGTGCTAATCGGTATTTGATAAAGACCTCGTCATACGAATCGCTGGTATCGTCTCTGGAACGTATAGTAGAATCGCTTTTGCATAAGAATGCAGCTGAAGGAACATTGCATATAGCATAGTGATTTATTTGTCTCATGTACTCCAGAAGCGCTTGGCGATAGCGTAGTGTCTGGAAACAAAAACTATTTGTAGAACTATATATTTAAATACATCAAAGATTATTATTTAATATTGTTCGCTTTCAGCGGAGCGGTTGTGCTGGTCGCATTTGCCTCCATTTTCTTGAAAAAGATTAAGATATCCTATACGGTACCATTGCTAGTTATTGGGCTATTGTATTACTACTTCGGCCTGCCCGTATCTTGGCCAAATCCGGTTTGGAAGCATGAATATGTTAAAATATTGACAGAGATTATTGTAATTATCAGTCTCATGGGGGCAGGCCTAAAAATCGGAATGCGGTACGGCATTCGGCATTGGAAAGATCCGTTGAGACTTATATTTTTTACGATGCCACTCTATATATCTGCATTGACTGCAATTTGTTACTATTTTTTGGGCATGGATGGAGCGTCATCTCTTCTTGTAGCCTCTGTATGTGCACCTACAGACCCAGTTTTGGCCTCAGAACTACAGTTGCAGAAAGAAGAAATGTATGAAAATAAGAATACCGGAATAAGATATGCGTTAACGTCAGAAGCAGGATTAAATGATGGAATGGCATTTCCATTCGTGTTTTTAGCGATAATGTGGTCAAAAGTAGGTGCTTGGTCAGAGGTAGATGTTTACCATTGGATAAACTATTATGTACTCTATAAGATTTTGGGAGGTATTGTCATAGGCAGTATTTTAGGATATTCCTTCAGTCTTTTGATAACAAATACTCCCAGCAAATATAAAGATGAAATACTATCCGGTTTTATGGGTATTGGTTTGGCAATTCTTGCGTTCAGTATTGCAGAACTCTTGCATGCATATGGTTTCATAAGTGCCTTTTTTGCCGGTTTGTTCGCCCAGTACCATTATCACCTTAAAAGATCAAAAGAAGCTAAAAAGAAGGATGGGCAATCCAATGAGGATAAGCAAGAGCTTTTATTGTTCAATGAGAAAATTGAAGAATTTCTAATCGTGTTATGGACAATTATTTTTGGAGGCTTTGTTGCTTCGGGAATTTTGAACTATACGGATTGGAAAGGAGTGTTGGTAGCATTAACAGCCATCTTGTTTCTAAGGCCGTTGGCAGGTAGAATTGGCCTTTTGGGTAGTACGATTGAAGCAAATAAAAAATGGGCTGTTTCCTTTTTTGGTATTAAAGGAGTCGGTTCTTTTTTTTATCTGGCTTTTGCTTTATATGAAAGTAGTTTCTCATCTGCCAATGAAATATATGCCGTTGTTTCTTGCGTTGTTATCCTAAGTATATTGATACATGGATTGACAGGTCCTAGAATGGTCGATTATTTTAAGCGGACGAACCCTGGGTAATTGTACTTGCCATTCAAATGAAAATGGTGTAGGGCTCAATTAAATGTTGTAAAGAATATACGCTATCCAAATTACTATCAAGTAAAGTTTTGATGTAAAGAACGGCTGTATACTCATACTGCGTTTTTATTCGTATGTAGTTTTTGGAGCCGTTTCTAAGTTTTTTCTGGAATCTAATTGCACATTATCTGATTTCATTCTGATAGTTATAAGTGGAAACTTCCCAAGTGGAAAGCACAGTGTTGAATTTTCGGAATGAACCATTTATAATAGCTTGGTCGCCTTTATAGGATGCGCTTCTTGGCTTTCCAATCGACGCCTTTCAGTTTGCTTCTAAATGCTTTCCATTTTCACAAATTCAGCTAAGAGTTTTATTGCTTGAGAGAATAGGTATAAAACTTACTCCCCAACAAAATCCTTTTTCAAACGTAAAGGAAGTTCAGCTTCTTGGTTGATGAGTTTTTTCTTTCCGTTATCATCTTTTTGTAATTCAAAACTATCGTACAATCCACCTAAAGGAGTAAAAGCTTGGTATTTAATTGTGTTTTTGGACACCGTTATGATTTGGAACAATTGTGTGTATTCGCCACGGCGAGCCATCCAATCTTGATCTTGCGATTCGTACATCTTAGGACCGCTAACGGATACGGCATAGATAGTTCCCACGTCGGAAACAAGGGTTTTGCCTTGATCTTTGTTTAGATCATTTCCACGGGCATAGGTATGATCATGGCCTTGCAGTACCAAGTCCACTTTGTACTCATCGATCAAAGGTTTTAGTGCTTCGCGTAACGCTTTATTATCACGCCCTTTTGCAGTGGAATAGATAGGGTAGTGCATAAAAAGTGTAATCCATTTACGGGTGTTCATGGAGAGGGTTTCTTTTAACCATTTCATTACCTGTTTACGGGATTCAGGGTGCTCGTCAAACTGCTCCGCATCAAAAGAAATCAGTTTCATGTTTTGGTAATCTAGGGTATAGTAGGTCTCCATTTCCTCTAATTGAGGTCCATTTTGTGGCAAATTGAACTGGGGACTCCATAGGCTGGATAGCTTACCGTCTCTATATTCATGATTGCCCGGTGTCATTACGCTTGGTACCGTAGCATGAATGTAGCTTCCCGCATAGAACCATTCGCCCCATTCTTCGTTGGATTCACTGTGGTTGATCAAGTCTCCGGCATGTAGCATAAAATCAACATCGGGAACCATTTTGTAAGACTTACGGATAACTCTGGACCACATGGATTTAACATCGTTCTGCGCATCTCCAAAATATACGAAGCTGAAAGGCGCATCAACATCTGGGCTCGGCATTTCTATTTGAAACCATTCGCTCCAAGTACTATCGTTCATTTCCCCAAACCCCACACGATATGCGTATACTTTGCCAGGTTCCAGTTTATCGACCAAAACGGAATGATAAGCAGCCTTTACCAAAGCTTCCTTGTCACGGATATTTTCATTTTCGAACAGCTCCGTTTTCGCTACAATACGGCGTGCGACACCTGGTATGCGTATTTCAGGACCATGAGATTCTAGGGCAACTTCAATATAAGCCGTATCAACGGATTGTTCCGTGCGCCAGTTTACCGCAAAACTATGGGAAGGGTCTGCTGTTAGATTAACAATAATTCTATCGGGCACTTTAGAAGGAAATATCAATTTGTGGTCCACTGTATTAGAGAAACGGCTATAGTGGCTATGACCATGCATACTAGTCTCACTTGACTCTTGTGAAATACTGTATTGGTGTACGGCTAAAAAGAGTACTAAAGCGGAGAGGATTTGATGGAGTTTCATTAAGTGTTCTGTTTGGTTTGTGGTAATTGTGATACTAAGAAATAGAATTATTAAAAATAAGACACCTATGTTAGTAAACTATTTTCTAAGGGTTAAAAAAGGGGCAAGTTATGCCCCTTAATCAAATTGAGAAAAAAATGAAACTATTCCTTAAATTTTCTATTAATAAGGAAATTGTTCAACTCTTCAGGTAAGTCCGTTTGTATGATATTGATGTTCTTTTGCTTCAATAAAGCTTCAAAACCGGAATTCCTTTCTGTTTTTTCCATGGTGTCATATTTTCCTAAAGCATTCATCCATACGCGCACGTTGGCATCCAATATGCGTTTCATAAGTGCATCATCATAAAAACTTTCATCCACATGAATAACTTTAATGTAATTCCATTTTAAAATTTCTTCTACTTCACTCTGATTATGGGCCCGGGGCATAATTTTAATATCCGGACTTTTCTTATGAAGTTTTGGCGCTAGCTTATGGTCGTATAAAAAGAAGATAATCTGGTCTTCCATTGCATGTTTTTCTATAAGAACTAAGGCTTTGTCAATGTGTTTGGGCGCTGCTTTAAAGTCTATATCAATAAGTATTTTTCCTGTAGCTTCTAAGAGTACCTCTTCTAAAGTAGGCACCTGTTCATCGGTCAAATCATCTTTATGCTTAAGGCGAAGGCTCCTTATTTCTTCGAATGTAAGCTGTTCTACCTTACCGAATCCGTTTGTCGTACGGTCTACGGTTCGGTCGTGCATCACTACCAATTTATTATCTTTTGTAACCCGGATGTCCAATTCAACAATGGCTATTCCCATACGTATGCTTTCGCGAATTGCAGCAATGGAGTTTTCAGGATAATTCTGGTGAGCGGCCCTATGGGCCGCCACTAGAATCTTTTCTGGTCTGTGGTTAAAATCGTATAGAATACTATCTACCTTTTTGGTTTGACAGAAACCTTGGTTAATGCACAAAAAAGCAAAAAGGATAGTACTAACGCCTATTTTTAGATTCATTTTTATCGATTTTGATTAGCCGTTTTCATAGTTCTTAATCCTTTGCTTTCAAGGTATTCCAGTAGTTCCTCAGGTCTATCGGTCATGATGGCATTGGCACCTTGTTCAATTAACCAGCCCCAAGCTTTATCAGGTCCTTCCAACAAAGCCATTTCATCAGTTCTACCTGCACAAAGTTCATCCCACAGGGCAATGGCCAAAAAGCCATCACCGTTCTTTTTCATTTGTGATTTGGCAATTCTAAGGGGTTCGGCTTCCTCGGTATCAAAAATAGTTTCGTAGTAAAAGGGGTCAATGTCTTTTTCATATCCTTGATATAACTCTTTTACTTTTGGGTTCTTGTACCAAAGTTTGGGCATGTATATAATACTATCCATTAAAGAGCCGTATTTTTGGCGCATCACCGTAATATCATCATTACCTTTAAAGATAGCATGGTCTACTGTTTTGGTCTTCTTCAATACTTCATAAGATTCTCTTACCCACTTACTTTCGGTCTTGTCCAAGTTTACCATGACCTTTCCCTTTACCAAGTTCATAACCTCTTCTAGTGTAGGCACCTGTTGGTTGGAATGTCTCACCCCAGCTGCATTTTTCAATCGAAATTGTTTTATTTCCGCTAAGGTCAATTCGCTTACTTTTCCAGTTCCGTTGGTTGTCCTGTCCACGGTGGTATCGTGCATAGCCACTAAGTGACCATCTTTGGTAAGTCTAAAATCCAGTTCTATAACATCAATACCCAAGTCTATGCAACGTTGAATGGCCATTAATGAATTTTCTGGAGCATAGCGCCAATCTCCTCTGTGGGAAATGGCAACGATATATTCTGCAGACGGATTTTTAAGCTGATGTAAAATTTGCGCGGCCTTGCTTTGGGATGCGTTGTGGGACTCTTGCCCCACAACTATTTGCATTCCAAATATGAAAAATAAAAGCCCCTGGATTGTGCGTTTCATCTGTTTTTTCATAATCTGTTCTTAGTATCCTGGATTTTGAACCAATGCCGGATCTGCCGCAATTTGACTTGCAGGCAACGGTAGTAATAATTTATTGGCATCTGTGATACCTAATACGGACTGTGCACGGTCTTGGCGCAATAAATCGAACCAACGGTGACCTTCCCATACCAACTCTAAACGTCTTTGTAAATCTATTTCGGCGAACAATGAGGTCTTATCGGTAGAACCACTATAATCCCCAAGATTTGCTCTGTTACGAATTTCGTTCAAATAAGAGACTGCATCCGTGGAGTTGCCCAATTCGTTTTCTATCTCGGCCAGCATGAGAAGCACGTCTGCATAACGCAGTACCACCCAATCGCTAGGGGAATCGCCTATTACCGTAGTTGGCACGGCAATTTTATTGTTATATGCTAAACCAGATTCCAGTTGGCCTACAAATACGTCCTTTCGGCTATCGGTATCATCATACAATGCGAAAAAATCAGGTTTAAGTACGCCATGTCCCTTTGTTCCGGCCATACCGCCATCTTGTCTTCCCGTTGGGTTGAACATTCTATAGGCATCTGAACCTTCTCCATTTGAGTTTATTCCTGATGCGTACTGAACTACAAAAATGAGCTCTTCATTAAGTTCGTTATCAACCGAAAATACTTCGTCTACCGCAATCAGATTATGGGCATTGGAGTTTACAACTTTTAACAAGCTTTCCTTAGCTGCAGAATAATCTCCTAGGGTAAGATGAACCTTGCCTAGAAGCGCTTGTGCTGCAGTTTTTACCACACGTCCTCTATTACTGTCATTCCGAATGGGGAGCACAATTTCCGCAGCCTCCAAATCTGAAATAATTTGAGCATAGACTTCCGTAACGGAGGTTCTGGACTGGCCAAAATACTCTTGTGGATTTTCAACTTCATCAACAATTAAAGGAACATCACCAAAGGTTCTCACTAAATTGAAATAAAGTAATGCTCTAATGAATAACATTTCTCCAGTCCGCGCTTCTTTTAATGCGGCATCTTCAAACTCTACTTCTTGAATTCTGCTGAGCACAATATTGGCTCTTTGAATGCCTTTGTAGGTGTCTTCCCAAACATCGGCTATAAGGCTACTTTGCGGAATAACGATAAAGTCGTCCAGCATCCCATAGTTTCCACCATCATTGGCTGGAGTTTCATCATAGGCATCTTCGCCCGGAAGTTCTCCAACAGCGGGCATGGCCGTGTCATAAACACCTGTAAATTGCAGGGTAGCGAATACGGCATTTACCGCTTCTTCCATTTCTGCCTCATTGGCATAGAAATTATCGGCAACCTTAGTGGTGGTTGGGTTCTGAATCAATTCTTTTTCGCAGCTTACCAATCCCAGAGCAAGAACTGCAATAGTTAAGGATATATACTTTTTCATTTGAATAGCTTTTTAGTATGAAATTTTTAAACCGATTGTATAGGTCTTGGAAATAGGATAGTTACCGCCGGAGTTGTAGCCGGACGTAAGTATATCACTTGAAGTACCATCTGGGTTCCAACCTCTCCATTTGGTAGAGGTAAACAGGTTATTTCCTGAAAAATAAACTTGTAAGCCGGAAAGTTTGATTCTCTCCAATAAGTTTTCCTGAAAATTATAACCTACGCGGAGGTCTCTAAATCTGAAATAATCACCATTGTTTTCTTCTACAGTTACAGAACTACGCAGAATTTTTCTTGAGTTGGAGAAATTACCAAAGTTGGGCTGACCCAAAAATCCGTCAGGATTGTTGACCGGGTGGTACCTATTGTCAAAGTAATATTGCGTAGGAACCCCAAAGCCTTCCCCGGATTCGGTTATGGAGCTAAGGTCGCCATCCAATAATGTTCTTCCCTCTACACCGGCAAAATTGGCACTTAAGGTAAAGCCTTTGTAATCTAGGTTTACACCAAAACCATAGGTAAAATCAGGAGCATAAGTACCTTTGGATGTTTTGTCCTCATCATCTATAACACCATCGTTATTGATGTCCACAACTTTTAAATCACCCGTAAGGGTACCGTCTAAATGTGGTGTTGAGTCAATTTCTTCCTGTGTTTTAAATACACCATCTAAGGTATACCCATAGATTTCGGCAATAGGTCTACCAATTTGAGTTGTAAAAAGTTGGTCCCTACCCGTAGCAATTTTATCTTGCCCAGGCCCTAAAGCAATAACCTTGTTCTCATACGAGGTTAGGTTGGCGTTGAACCCAACGCCTAACTCTCCTACTTTAAAACCGTTCCCGGATATCTGAAATTCCCAGCCTTGGTTTTCCATTTCACCAATATTGGCCAATACATTATCATAACCTGTTTGCTGTGGAACGGGAACATCCAATAGCAAATCTTTGGTGTTGGTCTTATAATAGGCCATGTTGAAGTTCAGTTTGTTATTGAACAACCCAAGGTCCAGACCAATGTTAAAAGAAGAAGCTACTTCCCAACCCAAATCTGGATTAGGGGCAGATGTGGTAATATATCCTGGTGCAATACCACCATCAAATACATAGTTGGAATCCGTTACCAATGCTTTAGAAGCATAGGTTCCAATCTGGTTGTTTCCAGTTTGACCCCAACTGGCCGATATCTTACCAAAACTTACTACATCATTTTGAGGAAAAAAACCTTCTCTGGTAAATACCCAACCGCCTGCAACGGAAGGGAAATTACCCCATCTGTTATTGATTCCGAACCTTGAAGATCCATCACGACGAATAGCTGCCGATATCAGATACTTTGAATCAAAATCATACTGTAAACGAGCCAAGTAGGATTCTAATGTCCATATACCTACATCCGCCGATGCGGTAAAAGCACTTGCACCCGCAATATTTTGAATGTTATCATCTGCGAAACCGGTACCGATTACCCTAGTATAATCCGTTTTTTCCTTTTGAAACGTATAACCACCTAAAAGGTTAAGGTGATGTTTGCCAAAACTCTTATCGTATGTTAAGGTGTTTTCAAGCAAATAATTGATTTTATTCTGCTTACGTTGTTCACCGTTAGCATCCGCTCTAGGGGCTGGAGTCCGGTAAGATCCCACGCTAATAGGGTAGTAGTAGTCGCGAACATAGGAATCATAATCGCCTCCTAAAGAAAATTTATAGGTTAGGCCCTCTAGAATTTCTGCATCAATAAAGGCATTACCAAAAATCCTAAATCGTTTTTTAACGTCCGTAATTAAATTGGCAGTGGCAATTAGGTTTTCTACTGGTGTACCATTAATACGGACGCCTTCAACCTCATGCTGTTCGTGTACAAGCTGGTCACTAATATTAATACTTCCATCTGACTTATAAGGGCTGTAAAATGGAAAATTAAGAACGGAAAGGCCAAGCACACCGTTGCTTCGGCTACCTTGGTCTACTGAGTTTTCAATGGAGTACGTAGGTTTTAGGTTGATACCAAATTTGACCTTTTCCGAGATTTGACTCTGAAGATTTACCGATCCCGAGTAACGCTTAAAATCCGTACCAACCACAACACCTTCTTGATCATAATATCCCAAAGATGTGTAATAGGTTGTTTTTTCATTCCCCCCAGAAACGGATAGCGCATAGTTGGACAAGGCTGCATTCCTAAAACCTTCATCGATCCAGTCCGTATTCACAAGGCCGGGCTCTCCATTTAGGTAGGGTGTTAATTCTGGCAAGAAAAGTTCACGGCCGTCTATCTGTTTTCCATCAATAAGTTTTGTAACCCTCACGGAGTTCGGATCGATTTCACTCCTATTAGCAGGGTCTTTAGAAACATAACCCCAGTTTCTAGCTTCGGTCAGGAATTGAGCAAATTCATAACCGTCCACCAATTCTACACCCGAGCTTTGCTGTTGCACACCTCCGTAAGTTTCTAAGGTTACGGTTGTTTTTTGATTACGGGTACCGGATTTTGTAGTAATCAATATTACTCCATTCGCAGCTCTTGAACCATAAATGGATGCTGAAGCGGCATCTTTTAGAATATTGATTTCGGCTATATCGTTAGGGTTTACGGAACTTAAAGAACTTCCCTCTGTAAGCGGAAAGCCATCAACTACGATTAAAGGGTTGGTACCCGCAGTTAGTGTTCCTGTACCTCTAATGATAATTTGCGAATCTGAACCAGGTTGACCGTTGGATTGGTTGATGATTACCCCGGAAATTTTACCGGCCAATTGCTGATCGACCGTAGCAGCGGTAACATTTTCAAGTTCGCTGTTCTTTATCTCGGAGACCGACCCAACCACCTTTGCTCTGGCTTGTTGACCATACCCAATAAGTACAACCTCTTGCAGGGCAGAGGAAGCCATAGATAATTTAATATCTATTTGAGTTTCGTTTCCTACCGGAACATATTCGGTATTATAACCAATATATGATACCACCAGTACCGCATCCGGACCTACATTAATACTGTAGTTACCATCAAAATCGGTAGCGGTGCCGTTAGTAGTTCCTTTTTCTACAATAGAGGCGCCAGGTAAGGGTTGACCGGTTTCGTCTAGAACCCTTCCTTCAACTTGCTGAAAAATTAGGTCTACAACTTTATTTTCGGTTTGCTTTCGTCGATCTATAGAAATATTCTCATCTATTCGTCTAAAAGCAAGACCCGCATCCTTGGCCAGAATTTCTAAAACGGACTTTAACGAAACTCCACTGTAATTAAAATTGTACCTGTTTTTTAAATTGATAATGGATCGACCGTATACGAAGTTAAATGTAGTTTGGTCCTCAATAGTAGAGATAACCTCTTCTATAGAGGCATTTTTTAGGGATAGTTCTACGGAAACTTGGTCTAATCGTTGGGCTTCAACCGTCGATGCGAAAAGAGGGTTCATTAGCGCAACAATCACAAGTAGAACGGTAATTTTCATTGTCAACGCAATAAATTGTTTAATACTTAGTGAATTCATAACTTCACAGAATGTTTAATGGTTATCTATTTAATCGTTAAATGCTATGCAGTCTGTTGATCCTCGCCAAAGTGTCACAGGCTGCTTTTTTTTCTGAGTCTATTTTATTTACATGGTGGTATAGGTTTTAATGGTTGCATGATCCTTTTAATAAAATGGTATGGTTTTCTAAATACTCGTAATCCATTCCTTTGGTAGCAAATTTTATACTCTCTAGAACTACGTGGAGTTTTGCTTTCTCATAACGTGCCGTAACATGGCAATTTTTAAGGGATGGAGACTGAAAGTCTATTTCAATACCGTACCATCTGGTGAGCATTTTAGAAGCCTCTAAGAAAGTGATATCGTTAAATCTGATAATTCCATTTTTCCAATCTAGATAGTTTTCATTATCAACGGTAGAGGTAATAAGTTCATCACCTTTTTTACTGTATGCAGCCATTTGATTGGGAGTAAGATATACCGTATTGATGGCACCATCTTTATTTTCCGATTGTACCCGTACTTTTCCCGTCCTGACAGTTACTGAAATATTTTCGCTAAAGTCATAAGCGTTTACATTGAACGAGGTTCCCAATACCTGAGTGGTTACATTCTCTGTATGGATTATAAACGGTTTATTGGGATTCTTTGCTACTTCAAAAAATGCTTCACCATTTAGCTTCACTTCTCTTGTAGATAGCGCATTGAAACTTTCGGGAAACTCAATACTGCTGCCCGCATTTAAGGTAATTTTTGTTCCGTCTTGCAGCGTTAAAGTAGAACGTTGACCCCATTCCGTAGATTTAGTTACAAAAGATTGGGCAACTACATTTTCTTTTTCAAATGGGTTGATGGTATAAAAAGCAGCACTTAAACTAAATAAAAGTAAAACCATTGCTGCAGCAATTTTCAACCATTTGTAGGTTTTGGTTGAGTGGGTTTTGTTAGGGGCTATTCCCTTTTTAAGAATGTGGGAATATATTTCCGATTGAATACGGAACTCTTCTTCTATTTCCGGCAAAGTAGCATCGGCATCAGTATAGCTGTCAAGAACTTTATCCAAAAGCTCCTGTTCCTCTTGGGAACAGTTGCCTGAAATGTATTTGTCTATTAAATTTTGAAGTTCTTTTTCCGTCATTACTATGGTGCTCTATAAGTAAGAGAGAAAAAAGAAGGTTAACCCTAAGCAAGAAAGTGCTTTTTTTGAAAAAAATAATTTTAAGAAGCAATAACCGGAGTTAATTGTTTGATTGATTGGGTGATATGATATTCAACGGTTTTTATTGAAATATTTAATTTATGGGCAATTTCTTTGTTAGAAAGGTCATCATACCTGCTCATGGTAAAAATTTGCTTGGTCTTCAATGGTAATGTATTAATACCATTTTCAATTTTGGACTTCGTTTCCTTAAAGTCCAACTCCCGCTCCGTGTTGTTTTCTAAATCGGCAAGATTTATCTGAGTTAGTAAATCAGAATATTTTTTGTTTTTCCTTATATATTCTAAGCATTTGTATTTAGTTGCAGAAAACAAGTAAGATTTTACATTTTTAATTTCAAGTTCTTTCCTTTTTGTCCAGAGATTACAGAAAACATCCTGAACTACATCTTTGGCTTCTGTTTCGTTTTGTAAAAGTTTAAGAGAGAATAGATAAAGACTTTTCCAGAGCCGGTCATAGAGTTGCTTAAAAGCAACCTCGTTGTCCTTGAGAGTAAGCAAAAACAAATTGGCATCTGAGATTTTCATAGGTGTGGTCTAACACCTGCAATGATACCTAGATAAGTTAACGCATATATTACCTAAACTTTAATTTTGTCTTATAATAACTTGAATTGAGTGGCACATATGTTGATTTAATATGTTGAGAGTACTTTGGAGGCAGAAAACACGCTAACCGTAAAAGGTATCCACACAGGTGCCTCTTCAAATTTCCCTCCCAATACATATCAATACCCATAGGAAACAACGCGGCCAAAGATCCGATGTAGTTCAACACCACATTCATGCTCGGTCAATACCGACCGCACGGATGCTTACTTATTAGCACCAGTATTTATTTCAGAACATTCAATTTTCTAAGACCAAGAAGAGTTAAATCCAACCTTTTTTTAATAAATGAATCGAAATCAAACTCTTTTTTAGGCTCTAGATTTGTGGCAAATAGGTATGTATTGTTTTTAAATTCAGCAACTAATTTCTCTTTCGGGATGCTTGCTCTTTTTTAAAAAGTATTTTCTACTTCCGCAGCTTCAAGCATAAAGTAGTGTAGGTCCGTATTCTTTATAAAGGGTTTTAAATGTTGGCTTCCCGGTCCGTACATGGCCAATTCAACATAATCGGCAGAATGCTGCATACTGATCCAACCCACAGAATTGTGTTTTGACTGTATTTCTGCCAAAACCTTAAAAGGAAGTTTCTTTGGATTGTATAGGCCGTCTTCCGTTTGTAATTCGGAATAGTAACTTAATAATAGTTTTGCTTTTTCGTCCGTAAGCGGCATTGCATTGGCATAAGCTACTCTTTCCTTCAATTGGGATACGGATGTTTCTTTGCCGATACCGTTCAAAATCCACTCATTGGTGTGTTTGTATTTCTGGACGGAATCAAAATTATCGTTTGTCTCTTTTCCATAAATCAATCCTGGGTTGGCATTACCGTGGTCTGTGGTGATAATGACTAAAGTTTCGCCGTCTTGCTCGGCAAAATCCATAGCTACTTGTATAGCGTCGTCATGCGCCACTTGATCGTACAAAAGGCCGGCAATATCGTTCCCATGTGCGGCCCAATCTACTTTTCCGGCCTCTACCTGTAATACAAAACCTTTAGGGTGGTCTTTCATGGCTTCAATGGCTTTATGCGTCATTTCGGCAAGCGTAGGTACTTTTTGCAGAAGTTCTTTACTATTATTTCTATCTATGGAGTAGGGAAGTGCACCATCATTAAAAACCCCTAAAATTGGTTTATCTATAGATGCCGAAAGCATTTCATTTCTGGTTTGTACCACTTCATAACCGTTTGATGAAAAATCTTTGTACAAATTCTTTTTGTCTTTTCGCTTCTCCGGAGAAAAGTACGTATCGCCCCCCCCCATCATTACATCAAATTTTTGTTGCAAGTATTTCTCGGCAATCTGTTCCTGGGCGTTTCTTGATTTGGAATTAATACAGAATCCGGCTGGAGTAGCGTGGGTGATGGGTACCGTGGTGACACAACCCGCTTTTTTTCCTGCTTGTTTAAATTTCTGCCAGATAGGAAGGTGTTCTTCTCCGTTTTTGCTCACGTTTAATGCGCCATTATCAATACGCACACCTCCGCCCCAAGAGGAGCTTGCCGCAGCGGAATCCGTTACTATAGAACTGGCGGAAGCCATATCCATAAGTGATCTGGTTACCTTATTGTCTTTATACAGTTGCAACCAATTGGTGCCTGTACCTATTTTTCTGGAAAGGTACAAATCGGCCATGTTCAATGTGCCAATACTCATACCATCACTAACCACTACGATAATGTTTTTTGCTTTTTTGTTTTTGCCGGAGTTCCCGATACTATTGGCAGTACTGTTAAAAGGGTGAAGTAAGGATGTCCCAAGCGTAAGCAGCGATCCGTTTCTAAAAAATTTTCTTCTGTTCATTTTTATGTTATTTTGGTATGAAAGTGTTGTTTTATTTTAATTTAAACCCGGAACAATCGGTTAGGATGTAATTAAAGTGCTCAACATCGTCTTTGTTGAGTTTTAAGGTGCCTGTTATAAGCACTACATCGTCTGTATTAAAGTTGGGTTTAGTTTTAAAATGAAGTTCTACTGCTGTTTCCGGTCCTCCGTTACCACAAAAGAAACAGGAAGCCAATGGATTCTTAGATAGAATAATGAGTTCCCCATTGGGGTCTACATCTAAGAAATAACCGGATAGGGTTACTTCTTTGCCTTGAAGGTTGATTATTTCTTGACTGAACTCCGGGTACAGAAAGTTGGAATCATAGGTGGGGAAATATTTCTCTGTGTAATCTACTTTGGCCAAATCGTCCCAGGTAATGTCTACCTGCCCCATGGCGGTAATGGAAACGAGAAAAAATAGCGCGTATAAAAGGTTATGTTTCATCACTTAAAATTTTTGAGATGTTCATTTTTAACAGAGGAATAATGGCCAATGCTACGGAAACCATAGCTATAGCTATTACTATGAGCAGCGTTCTTAGCATTTGGTCCGTAGAAAATGTGAGAACGATATCCTGTTGAAACTGGGATTTGAATACATCGATAATAAAATGTATCCCGATAAGGGAAAACAAAAAACCAAATATCAAGGATGCCAATACCATTAGCATACCCTCAAAACCCACAATACGGAACAGCTGAAAGTTACTGGCACCATAGGTACGCATCAAAGCAAGGTCAAAAGCACGTTCGCGCACCATCTTGTATAGACCGATAAAAATAGAAACACAGGATATGAGTAGAATAATATAGGCGATCCAGGAGATTGCTTTGACCCCAACGCCCGTAAAGCGAAACAGTCGCTCTAGCTCATACTTGGGCAAGGCGGCCTGCATGTCCGTATTGGAATTAATATTTCTTGGCATGGTCATGAGACCCATGGGGTTTCTAAAGGAAACCAGAATAGAGGTTACTTCCCTATCATCTTCTTTTTCATGCAAATCGTGTGCATTATGGTCTTCATGGTTTTTGTGATTCTCATGTTCACTATGGGAATCATGTTCTGGTTCTAAATGGGCTTCCTCATGGCCGTCATGGTCTTCATGGTCGTGAACATCCCAGATACTTTCTAGGTTGGTTACGATCAATCTATCTATTACTTTGTAAGTTGGCTTGTAAATACCGACCACCGTAAAGGATTCTTCATGTTGTTCGATTGAATTTTCGGTTAGTCCGTGCGAACTCACAAATGTATCGCCCAGTTTTAAGCCTGATCGTTGGGCTACATCGTTGCCTAAAACGGCTTCCATAGCACTCTCAACTTCTCTTCCTTTTAGTAGTTCCGCACTGTATATTTTAGCGAAACCCAGCGTAGCGCCTACGATACGGTGGCCTTTGTAGCTATCGCCATAGGAGATGGGTACGGCTTCTTTTACCAAAGGATTTTTTTTCATTTTTGCCACTTCGCTGTACGCGATATTCCCCGTTGGGTTATCTATGTGCAGTACAGAGGAAAGCACCAATTGTAGCGGGCTTCCCTTGGCACCAACTACCATTTCTGTAGTACCCAAACCATTTTCAAATTGGTTTTGTATGGAAGTATCCAACTGTTGAATGCCCAATAGAAGGCCAATACTGATGGATAGGGAAAATATACTTAAAAACGCATAGAGCGGTTTATGGATAAGGTTCTTAAGGCTTATTTTCCAATTGTTCATAGCGTAATAACATTTTTAAACGCAGACTTAATGCGATTGTCATGGGTAATGACTACCAAATTCGCTCCGTTTTTCTCTGCCTGTTGTTGTAACAATCGCAATACGGCCATACAATTTTCATCATCCAGACTTGAGGTGGGTTCGTCAGCTAGAATTACATGTGGATGATGTACTACGGCCATAGCGATTCCTAAACGCTGTAGTTGTCCTTCACTGAGCTCATTGATTCCCTTACTTTTAGTCTCGCTTAAGTCCAATTGCTCCAACAAGGAGTCGATCACGGTAGGGTTGATGGACTTTCCGCTAAAAAAAAGACGGGCCTTTAAGTTGTCCAGAACGTTTAACGACCTGACAGCATGATTTTTTTGAAATACTAGCCCAATATGCTGCCCGCGATATTTATCCAATTGTGAGTGAGACAGCTTGTTGATCTCTACGTTATCTATCACTAGCGTTCCGCTTGCAGGCTTAAGTAGACCGGCCAAAAGATGTAGCAGGGTTGTTTTTCCTATTCCGGATTTTCCTAAAATGAGTAAACTTTCCTGCTCTTTTAAATCTATGTTGGGAAAGCGGAACGTATGTTCCGCTTTTTTATAATGAAATGTGAGATTGTCTGTTTGAACCATCTTAAAATTGTATTACTACTATTGCTACGCTATGGGCCATTGGTCTTGTTGCGGGAATAATTGATTTGCCCAAAGGTCTATTTCCGGCTCCGTGAGCAGGCAATTTTTCAATTCTGAAATCATTTTTTCTTTGTTTATATGCTGCCCGATAAAAACCAATTCAATTTTGCGATCACCAAAAAGAACATCCCAATCCGATTCAATTTGATTCTGGTTGTCACAAAAAGAGGCATAGTTTATTCGTTCTGAAAAAGGCATGGATGTCCACCAGACACCGGCAGAATCAGCTTTGCAAGAACCTCCTGCAGAGCTCCATAACAATGCTTGGTCCGATCTAGATGCCAACCAAAACAACCCTTTACTTCTAATAATATTTTGAGGGAAGCTTTGGTTGAGGTAGGTTAAAAAACGTTCTGGGTGAAATGGTTTTTTACTTCTGAAGACAAAGGAACCTATTCCGTATTCTTCGGTTTCGGGCACATGTTCTTTTTCCAGTTCTTGGATCCACCCTGCCGAGGCCTCTGCTTTCTCATAATCGAACAACCCTGTGTTGATAACATCCACTAGTTCTACTTTAGATTCAGTAGCTGTAATAATACGCGCTTCGGGGTTCAATTTATGAATAATAGCCCTAAGTTCTTTTAATTGATCGGACGTAATTAAATCAATTTTATTGATGATGATTACGTTGGCAAATTCAATTTGATCGGTAAGTAAATTAACAATGGTTCTATGGTCTCCTTCAATATCCGTTAACGACCTGGTGGTAAGATAGTCCGGGCTGGAAAAGTCTTTTAAGAAGTTAAACCCATCTACTACGGTAACCATGGTGTCAACATAACTGAAACGGCTCAGATCAATAGTGCCATCTTCACTTTCAAAGGTAAAGGTCTGTGCCACGGGTATAGGTTCGCTTATGCCCGTACTTTCTATCAATAGGTAATCGAATTTATTCTGGGCGGCAAGTTTTTCCACTTCTACCATAAGATCTTCACGAAGGGTACAGCAAATACATCCATTGGACATTTCTACCAGTTTTTCCTCGGTTCTAGATAGTGTATTTTCATTTTCAATGAATTGGGCATCTATATTTACTTCGCTCATATCATTTACGATAACAGCTACTTTTAACCCTTCTTTGTTATGTAAAATATGATTGAGTAAGGTGGTTTTTCCAGCACCTAGAAAGCCACTTAATACGGTTACAGGTAGTTTTTTCATTTCCATACGATTTAAAATTTAAGAGACGCTTAGTATTTTTTCTAGCTGAAGTTTTTTTCTTCTATGTTGAAATTGATGCGTTAAGGCTTTGTTGTATTATTTTTTCTAAAATTTCAGGACTACTGCCTGGTCCTATGGCCAAGAGCTTGGTGCCGGTTATGGGAACACCGTTAAAAGGTCTAATATGGACCTCGCCATCTGGGTTGCGTTCAAAATAAGTGTAAGCACTTTCCTCATTGATTTGAGCACAGCCTTTTACCCTGAGTATGTTTTTGGGGAGGGCTTCACAAATCCTATGGATACACTCTAGGTGGGACAAAATGGGCAAATCTGCAGAGCAGGAAGACCAATGTGCTTTGTGATGCTCCATTTTTTGAGGCGCATTGGTAGCGGGTAAAAGTTCTGGAAGAAGCGAAATATTTAAATCTTCCATAGTGCTAATTCGTGCCAGTGGATTGAGCGCTTTTATTTCCTTAACGACTACATCCTGTCGGCTTTTGGTTGTATTTTCTAAGTGCGTTAAAACAAGAAGTGAGGAAACCTGAATCTGATTGGCTTCCAATTCATTATGTTCTCCCCGTTTTTGCCAATTTTTAACATCCACAACAGATATTTGAATAGGGGGGAAGAACCTATCATTTAGGCCTACGCCTAAGAACTCCATAAGAGAGCAAGCATCAGAAGTACCATTGGCTTCAATTAAAGTAATTCCGTTCTTTCTTTCCGCAATTCTATTTACGATGTTTCTAAGCTCTACTATACCACTACAACAAATACAACTGCCTGTAAGCGCTTTAATGCTATTGGTTTGCATTTGCGCTATAAATTGCTGGGCATCCATATCTGCATTCTCATAATCATTAAGAATCAAAAAGGGGTTCCAACCTTTCTCAGAAAAACTATCTATTAAAAACTTTAATAAAGTAGTTTTTCCTGCTCCCAAAAAGCCAACAATTGTAATAATCGCTTCCATATGTTAATAGGTATTTTTAAGCTTTTATAACGTTGCTTATTCCACGATTTTAATATCAATAGATGTTCTACTTTGCCAGCCAGTGGCATCTGTAACCGAATAGGCACAGTGGTAATCGCCTGTATCAATATCAGTTGGGATGGTTACGGGAATATTAATTTCATAGCTGGTCAAAGAGCCTTCAATTGTAAAGTTTTCTACATAAATCAAAGGATTAACAGGGCTTTGAATTTCGCCTAATTCGCATTCGGTTACTTGGTCATCATGGGTATGATGGTCAAAATTATGATGGATATCAATACTGTATGCAGCAAGTTCGCTGTTATCGGTCACCATAGCCCTAAAATTGTAAGTTTCTCCTTTAGTTAACATTGCACAACCTTGAGGGAAACCTCCAGTATAATTAACACTAATAGTTGGTTTCTCTTCGTCTATTTCAGTGCTGTCATCACTAGAACAAGCTGCTATTAGCAGTATAATGACTAAAAAATAAAAATTTTTAAATGTAGATTTCATAAGATTAGTTTTAAAACCGCACAGCACGCTTTATGCTATGCGGTTTTGTTTTTTTAATTAAGCAGTAACATCAATATGTGCTTCATATTCAATAGTGTCACCATCCTCATCTTCAACAGTAAAGATGATATGATATTCTCCTGCAGGAGCAGTAGCAGGTACATCTATATGCTCATGGAATTCTGCTTCGGTTTCTTCGTGATAACCTTCTAAAAATTCTTCTTCATAATCCCATTCTACTTCTCCATCACCAGGAGTAACACCGTCTGCATGAATATCTACAGCAATACTATGTATGCCATGTGCAGCAAGTATCATAAACTCAACGTGGAAATCTTCTCCTCTAGCTACTGTTTCATCCATTTCAAAACCACTAATAGTAATGGTGTCCATGATTTCAAGGTGACCATCTACTTCTGTGCTATTCCCCAATTCGTCGGTTACTAATAGTTCAATATGGTATTCCCCCACTGGAATATTTGCAGGAATATCTATATGTTCATGAAAAGTAGGATTAATAACTAAGTAGTCTGCATCTGTATAAACTTGTTCAAACTCCCAATCTACTTCGCCTTCTCCAGCAGTTACTTCATCTGAATGAATGGAAACGGTAATACTGCTTACCGTAGCTTCGGCTGTAATTTCTGCTTCTAAATGTATGTCTGATCCTCTATAAGCATATGCTTCTTCTGAAACATGGTCATGATCTTCGTCCTCATCACCATCTTCGTCATGATGACCTTCACCATATTCAAAGCTGGCTATAACAGGAGCGCTTAACTCAATATCTCCGTCATCATCGCTACTACATGATTGTAAAAAGAGTCCGGCAGACGCAACGATTGCTAAAAATTTTAAATTCTGTTTCATAATGGTTGTTTTCATTGTACTAATTTTTAATTTGATTACTGATTACTGATTACTGATTACTGATTACTGATTACTGATTACTGTAAGGGTATTGTTAGTGATAATGAGATATTTCTACCGGCTTCTGGTACATCTATAAGCCTATAAAAACTAGTGTGATTAAAGTATTTGGTATTGAATACGTTGTTTAGCTTTACCCGCATTTCTAGCGGTAAACTGTTTTTTAACACATTCATTTCCGTTAAAAAGGACATGTTCAATACTTGATAGCCGTCTGTTTTTTCTTCTGGTGGCACAATTTCTTCCTGAGCTGCGGTAATTCTATAATCCGCAATCAATTGTGGTTTGTTAAAAATCAAAAGCTTATCAAATTGATATCGGGCAGATAACAATCCGGATAAAGGCGGAGAAAATGGCAATGTAAAGCCTTCTTTAGGACCGCTGGTTTGCTCTGAATACACATACTCTACCGATGCATCCAACCGCAAGTTTTTAGTAATAGTAGCACTTGCGTTGAATTCACCACCTATTCTAAAAACTTCGGCTTGTGTGTATTCATAAATTTGTATGGTTTCGTAATAATTTGAAGTTGGATTCAAGTAAATATAATTTTGAAAAATATTCACGAACGGACTAACACCAACACTAAAAGATTTTTCTGTGTGTACTAACGATAAGTCTAGCTGATACGAAACCTCGGGGTCTAAATCTAGATTACCTCTTTCATAGCGATACATGTGATAGTTAACTCCGTCCGAGGCCAATTCGTTGGCCAGTGGCATTCTAAAACTTCTACCTACATTTATTTTGTAACTGGTTTTATCTTGAATATAACTTAACCCTAAAGAAGCACTAAGACTCCCAAAATCTAAGGTTTTGTCTTTAGACCTTTGTTGGTGAATATATGATGTGGAACCATCGGCATTATTTACAGTTGAAGGATACCAATCATAATATGCCTTGGTATCTACCCTACCTACATCATAACGCAATCCGCTTAGCACATGAAAATTTGAATTAATCTCAAACTGATCGTAGGCAAAAACACCTGCTGTAAATCGATTGTACTCCGGGATTAGAAAACCCCATCCACCAATATTATTATTTTGATATTCCGTGTTTAGACCTATCACCATATCATGTTTATCGGTAGGGTTAAAGTCGTCTCGAAAATTTAAAGAGTAGGTGTTTTTAATGAACAACCTTTCTTTAGTGTCCGGTGGTGTAGGCATATACCCGTGCGGTACAGGTTCTGAATGTTCTTCTCTATTATTGTTTTGATAACCAAGATCTATATGTAATAAATGTTCTCCGGCACTGATTGAAGTATTGTTCGTTATTTTAAAGTGATTTACTTTGTGATATGGAAGGTCAACATCTCTGTTAGAGCTATCATAATCTATACTAGAAGTTCGTACTTCTAAACCATGTGCATTTGCAAAGAATCCATTTTTTGCATTTACATTACTAAAAACGGTTTCAGATTTGAATCCCTCAGTTACATAGCCAATACCTAAACTGGCATCTGCTTCGTTACCTGCAGTGTTCCTTAAATTATTATCATCTAGTTCAAAAACATAATTTTCATAATTGATTCTATCTGCGGGAACTTTATAGTCCCCGTAGTCTCTATATGTTAGTCGCCCACGGTAGAACCATTTATCTTTTCTAGATGTTATACCAGCTGAAACACCCAACAGATCATTATTACTTTCTCCAAGAATATTGACTTCACCACCAAAGGAATTAGGTAACGGAGTTTGGTTAGGTTGAATATCTACCACACCGGCAATAGCATCAGAACCATATAATAAAGAAGCCGGACCTTTAATGATTTGAATGTTTTCAATACCGTGTTGGTCAATTTCTAGACCGTGGTCATTGCCCCATTGCTGTGCTTCGTGTTTAATACCATTTTGTACGACGGCAACCCTATTAAAACCCAAACCTCTAATAACCGGTTTTGACTGCCCAGAACCAATATTGATCGTACTTACACCGGCAATTTTACTCAAAGTTTGCATTAAGGTGTTTTCTCTATTCTGTTCAAGAAATTCTTTGGAAACCGTTTGGGTAACAATAGGAACTTCTAAAGCTTCTCTTTTTTTTGTTTTCCCGTTAACCTTTACCTCTTCAAGAACCGTTGCGGATTCAACCAAATAAACCTTTAATCCGTCCATATTTTGCTGTACGTCAACACTTAGGGTTGTAGGTTCGCAACCAATATGGGATATGGTAAAAGTGTATGTGCCTTCTGCCACATTGTTGATGGTAAAAGCACCATTTGCCGTAGAAACTGCATAAAGTTTTTTACCTACGATTGTAGCACCTTGTGCCGGTGATAAGTCCTTTGCGTGTAACACAACCCCTTTTATTTGAAAAGTATCTTGTGCAAACGCAGTTGCGTATAGACTAAAGAATAGCCATATACCCAGATATTTATAAAACATGTAATGTACTATAAGATATTAAACTATTGTCCCAAAAAAGGGCCTAGGTCAACCTATACAAGGTGATGCTGAAGTAGTCAATCAATTAATAATACATAATCAAAAGGACGAATAAATTAATTGCATAAGGTGCAGTATGCATCACCACCCATAAGGTGTACAGGAGTTCTTATAATACAAATGGGGGAGGCCTGGAAAAAAGCTGGTCTGGAGCAATTGTACTAGAAACAACGAAGGTATAAATTTCGGTTATTGCTTCATGGGGTACGTATGCTGTGTTTTCTATTACCGGACCCAGAGAATCAGGTGTAATAGCAGGAGTTGAGTTGATTGCGTTTACATGGACGCAAATAGCGCATTCCACCCCATGGTCATCTTCATCTATATGTGAAAATACATGAAGCCCCGCCATTTTCGTTGTTATGAATAGCGCAAGGAAGAGAAACGTTATACTATTTCTTAGACGACCAATTTTCATCAAAAATAATTACAGACTAGCAAAACTTAATGCTGACAAAAATAATAATAAATAGCATTAATGCACCTTAATTGCGTTTATAATGCAATTAAGGTGCAGTAAAGTTTAAAATTAATAAATTCGAATTTTATACTGTCCTATTTTTAGGGAAGGCTACAAAAAGGGTAAGGCTACAATCAGAAGAATTATGATATGTAAAACGGTTTTTCTCATATTGTTGCCAACGTCTCCGTATATGAAACGTAGCGTGTAAAAAGACGCTATCTTTTCGGATTATACACGAGCCGAATTTTTAAATTTTACTATTTATCTTTTTTATTGAAAATCGTCAAATTTAAAAATTTGGCGGTCTTCGCAAATACACATAAACCTTTCGGAAAGCCTATATTAGCTATGTTTTATATACATCTTAAGTTTGATTCTCAGTAAATTGTTGTTGTAACCAGAAAGAACAAAAGAGAGAATTAAGGTTATGTTATACAGTGAAGCTTTAAACTTCGACAACATTGATAATCCTCTCTCTTTTACTACTTAAACCACGTTCAGTTCTGTGAGACCTTAGATCTCGTTTTCAAGTTGTTGTGGGCAGAAGTAGCCGGTTCTTTCATAAAACATTTCTTATGAATAAATATAAAGAAACTTTTGGAGTCGACATCAGTAAAGATGTCTTTGATGTATATGGAAGTAGGAAGGGTCACGAGCAGTATAAGAACGATGAAACTGGATTCAAGAAATACCTTAAGGAATTACCCAAAGGTTCATTGGTCGTTATGGAAGCTACCGGATATTATCATTATAGACTTGCACAGTTTCTTTACAAGAACGACGTAATCGTTTCGGTAGTAAATCCATTGTCGATCAAACGTTTCATTCAAATGAGACTTGCCAAGGTGAAAACGGACAAGAGCGATGCGAAGGCTATATGTGAATATGCCCTGGTCAACGAAGTGTCTATTTATAATGCCTTGACAGATGTTCAGAGTGAATGTTTACAGTTGTTCCGGTTATTGGATAACTATTTAAAACAACGAACGGCGACCAAGAACAAGATACATGGGGAGGTAGTTTTAGGTATACCCTCAAAGTTTGTTTATCGTTCCTTGATACGGAACAGGAAGCAGCTGAATAAAGAGGTAGCTGCAATCGAATCAAAGATTTTATCATTGGTAAAAGAGGACCAACAGGAGCAATTGACCTTATTGATGTCAATACCTGGTATAGGTCAAAAGACAGCATTGTTCCTAATAGTGGTCACCGATGGTTTCAACAAGTTCGAAACGGCCTCGCAGCTTTGTAGTTATGTAGGTATAACCCCAACGATACGAGAGTCTGGGAGCAGTGTAAGAGGTCGAGCGAGAATAAGTAAGGTCGGTAATAGAAAGCTTCGTAACCTATTGTTTCTATGTTCTTTCAATGCTTGTAAACACAACAAGGCATGCAGAGAGGTATATGAGCGAATCGTGAACAAGGGCAAGAGCAAGAAATTGGCATTGATAGCCGTTGCCAACAAACTATTGAAACAGTCCTTTGCCATCGCAAAATCTGGCAAACCATATGATGAAACTTACGTATCTGTATTGCTGAGATAAAAGCAGATAAATCAAATAAAAAAAAGCTCAAAGAACCTGATTTTAGAATCTATGAGCCTAGAATAATATTGTCTCAGATTAAAGAAAAATTTGTTTGTTTTTTACCTCAGTTCTTTGTTAGCAATAGTTTTTTTCGCGATGTTTATTGTTTATTCCAAATCTTTCTTGATATTCCTTCAAGTTTATCGATTTTTAAATACTCACTTGTTACCTCAAGATTTGGATTCTCTTTAATCTCTTTTTGTATGATTTTTTTTAAACATTTATACAACGCTTTACCTTGTGAAAATCTTAGTTTGTTATTTGTATAAATATCATTAATTGCATTTTCTAAATGTGAGGATTTGTTTTTATATTTTTCTCCGAATTCTTTTTTCTTTAATAAATCAATTGACTTTTCCTTAACTTCCTCAAAAGACTGTTCAATTAGTTTTTTAGCTCTTTGAATACTTATTTCGGGATAACATTTATTTACGTGCAATTCATTAACATAATGGCTTTCAATGTCTGTTCCGTTAGTTATAAATAAGTTTATTCCAATTTCTTCGAATTGAGTTTCTAACTTAATGATTTCAGCATCTGTTAAATAATCTCTATCTCTGTGAACAATTATCTCAATGTAGGGAAATTTTTGTTTTACAAAAGCGGAAAATAATATTACTGAGCCGATTTGACTACAACTATCATAAGATAAAATGGACGTTTCAGAAAATTCAAATCCATTAGATTCAAATATTACTTTCGTCAAGTTATTTGATTTACTATCTTCTGTAAGAATAAAACACTTATCACTTCCTTTAATTTCTTTGAGTTGTTGCTCTAATTCAAATTTTGATGCTATTTTTTCTCTGTCAGGATATAATAAATTGAATATATCTTTAATATCTTTTTTTGTTATCTTGGAATTATCCAAGACAACTCTTTCAACATCTATTATTTGAAGAAGTTCATATCTTTTAATTGAAATTAAATGTTCATTAAAATTTACAACATCTCCGTTATGTTTTTTTAAAGCTGAAATTGTTGTCAAGAATTGAAAAAACATTGATGACATCATACTCGTTGATTGATAATATTTTGCGAGTTGTATCACATCGTTAATAGAGAAGTATTTTTTCGCAATAAAAAATCTACTTCAAACATATAGTGTAGACTATTTCTTATATCACATAAAACTTCTTCTGCTATTTTTTTACATTTGTCGTCAATTAGATGAAACGACTTTTGTATTTCGGGACCAATTATGCTAAATGGACTTGTTTCATCATTATACCAATTTTCTTCTTTACTTTTAATAGTCCCCAAGGCAGAAATAATCATTAATCTTTCAAGAGGTGTTCCTTCCAATCTCTTATAAATTGTGATATCCCAAAGACCAGTATCATCTTTTTTCTGAAAAAGAATATCAGAACCCAAGTATATTTCATAAGAGAAGTTACCTATTGGTATTTTTTCTTTCTTTATAATTTTCTGATACTCTTTATGATTTTTGAAATCGGATATATTCATTCTTTATCAAACTATTTCTTAGTCCGTAATGTTTTTTTAAATTATTGCTAACGTGTTTGTATAAGAATAGTGCGGTTTTGTGTGCGAGGATTTTCCGTAGGAAAATCAGACGTAACAAAAGTACACGGACTCTTGATTAAGCACTAAACTAAGCATTATTTTTATACGGCTTAAGTTTGATTCTCAGTAAATTGTTGTTGTAACCAGAAAGAACAAAAGAGAGAATTAAGGTTATGTTATACAGTGAAGCTTTAGACTTCGACAACATTGATAATCCTCTCTCTTTTACTACTTAAACCACGTTCAGTTCTGTGAGACCTTAGATCTCGTTTTCAAGTTGTTGTGGGCAGAAGTAGCCGGTTCTTTCATAAAACATTTCTTATGAATAAATATAAAGAAACTTTTGGAGTCGACATCAGTAAAGATGTCTTTGATGTACATGGAAGTAGGAAGGGTCACGAGCAGTATAAGAACGATGAAACTGGATTCAAGAAATACCTTGAGGAATTACCCAAAGGTTCATTGGTCGTTATGGAAGCTACCGGATATTATCATTATAGACTTGCACAGTTTCTTTACAAGAACGACGTAATCGTTTCGGTAGTAAATCCATTGTCGATCAAACGTTTCATTCAAATGAGACTTGCCAAGGTGAAAACGGACAAGAGCGATGCGAAGGCTATATGTGAATATGCCCTGGTCAACGAGGTGTCTATTTATAATGCCTTGACAGATGTTCAGAGTGAATGTTTACAGTTGTTCCGGTTATTGGATAACTATTTAAAACAACGAACGGCGACCAAGAACAAGATACATGGGGAGGTAGTTTTAGGTATACCCTCAAAGTTTGTTTATCGTTCCTTGATACGGAACAGGAAGCAGCTGAATAAAGAGGTAGCTGCAATCGAATCAAAGATTTTATCATTGGTAAAAGAGGACCAACAGGAGCAATTGACCTTATTGATGTCAATACCTGGTATAGGTCAAAAGACAGCATTGTTCCTAATAGTGGTCGCCGATGGTTTCAACAAGTTCGAAACGGCCTCGCAGCTTTGTAGTTATGTAGGTATAACCCCAACGATACGAGAGTCTGGGAGCAGTGTAAGAGGTCGAGCGAGAATAAGTAAGGTCGGTAATAGAAAGCTTCGCAACCTATTGTTTCTATGTTCTTTCAATGCTTGTAAACACAACAAGGCATGCAGAAAGGTATATGAGCGAATCGTGAACAAGGGCAAGAGCAAGAAATTGGCATTGATAGCCGTTGCCAACAAACTATTGAAACAGTCCTTTGCCATCGCAAAATCTGGCAAACCATATGATGAAACTTACGTATCTGTATTGCTGAGATAAAAGCAGATAAATCAAATAAAAAAAAGCTCAAAGAACCTGATTTTAGAATCTATGAGCCTAGAATAATATTGTCTCAGATTAAAGAAAAATTTGTTTGTTTTTTACCTCAGTTCTTTGTTGTGGTGCGTATTTTTTATTCAATTTTTATTATTTCTTTCGGAGGTGGTGGCGGAGGAGGAATGTCAAATTTCTCATTCAGCCAAATATTTATATCCGTTTTATTAGTAATTCGTTTATAAGCTTGAGTTAGTTTGTCTAATGTTTTAGGTAAATTTTCAAATCCGTTTTCGTCATAAGAAACGTAAATCAGTAATTTTTCGGGATTGTCACTTAACTGCGGATTTTTCCCATTGTTTTCAATATCTCTTTTTAAAACACTTTCCAAACTATCTAAAGGATAGAAATTCTCGTAATTTTTATTAATTGTATCATTATGAATTTCGATTGTATTCTTTTGTTTTATTAATATACAAGCAAAATTTTCCCAACAAGGATTATGGAAATAGATTGTCTTAATTTCATCGTCAGATTTTAAAGTGATTTTCGGTATGCTATCGTTACAAGCAATTCTTTCAGTCCGTTTGAGTAAGTCTTTCCAATTTTCGAATCGATTATAAACTAATTCAACACCAAGACTATCGCTTTCTTTGTCCCATTTTCCGAAATCTATTTGAACCAACTGTTTTTCTTTTTTTTCAGAGTTTTGACATCCGATTATTGTCAAAATCAGTAAAATCAGAAACGATATTTTAATGTTAGTTCTCATTTTTTTATATGCACCACAACGTTGCGGCTATGATTAGTGCGGCGCGGAAATCCGACGGATTTCCAGCCATGCGCTAAGCTAAAGCTTTTGGTTTTGATTTGTATTTTGTTTTATCCAAAGCTAAATCCAACAGATTTAGTGACTTTATAAATATACACAGACCTTGCGAATAAGACACAAGTCCGCATTAATTATAGGTATTGTTACCACACGTTTTTTCTTCACAACACCGTTTTAAATGCGCATAAATTCTGTTAAGATTGTTCCTTCTACATTAACTAGCTAAAAGGTCCATCTGCATAACAGTTGCGTTTGAGTCGAGTCCATTAATTATTAATATTTTTTCGGTATAGATTTTAATTTCACACCTTCTTTTGAATCCAATTTTTTTATATACGGAAACAATCTAAATCGATATTTTGTTTTTCGAATAATTGGAGCTTGATGAACAAAGTCGTTCAGGAGATTTGTCAAGTAATATCGGTCTCCATTTTCAAATTGCAAATCCCAATATCCAAAATCCGAAAAAAACATAGAGTCTCTCCCTCTATTGTCGATAGTATTTTTATAGTTGTAAGCTAAATGATATGTTGATTTTTTACAATCATTCAGCATGTAAGTTTTAATAATTCCACTTTGGTTTATTTTAATTGAATTGGGTTTTTCAACTATTTCAAAATCAGTATACTTATTCTCTTTGTAATAGTTTAAAAATAGGACCAATGACGGTAAGTTAAATACTAATAAAACTCCAATTATAATTAGAAAAAGTAGCCAAAAAGATTCAATATCTCTGCTACTAAACCATATCCAATTTATCAAACAAAAAACCACCAAAAGTATGAGCATCCATAAGTTTTGCTTTAGGAGCTTATTTAGTAATTTGTTGTTGAGTTTATATTTTTTTTTCAAAATGTGTGGTAACAATCGTGTATGTGTACAATTGCACATACACCCCTATTATCGAGGAATATGTGTAATAGTTTTTCTGCTCACTAATATACTATTAAAGAATAAACCTACAATTATCAACGCACAGTCCATTACGGAAAACCATAAAGGCTATAAATTATTTAAGTCTGCTTAAGAAATGACTAAAAACAGCGAACTGACCAACCATTTTATTTTTTATTGTTAAAATTAAGTGGGTCTTACCCAATTTATAAGTCTGAGGAAGATAACTACCATTGGACTTGCACAGGCGAACAAGGTGATGCACCTATCGGCGATCGCCTACAACCTCAAAAAGTACCTGAAATTCGAGAACAAACACCCGAAAAGTGGGGCGGGAAAGCTTGCCCTGCCATTATTCGTAAAAGTCATGGTTCATTACGTGAAAAGCCTTTCTCCGGCGCACGGAAAATTCAAGTTCAACTTCTAGCTTAGCATAAAAAAAGCCCCTTAAAGAGGCTTATATCGATAGTAATTATTTCTAATTATAGGCTTGTGCAACTGTTACCGTTGTTAGCAATAGTTTTTTGATGTTTTACTAAAAACCTTTCAAAGTAAGTATGGAAGTCATATCTATTATTTAAGATAATTATGTAGTGTCATTCCCCAAGTTAATATCCAATCATACTTCATATAATATGACTCAAGAATTTCTTTTACAGGTAAAGCACGACCAGTATCTAAAATTATATCTCCATTAATTTTTCCTTCTAGGGGTCTCATTTCTTTAATCTTTAAAGAACCATCAACCATTCCTGGTGTATTAATCTCTAAAACATCCCACCCATTTCCACTAACATTAGGAATTGCTTTACAAAGTAATAATGGTCCTTGAGGTACTGCAGCCCCAAGGTTATCTGGTGCTTCTGATGTCCAAGTTTTAAAGTCTACATCACATAATGTTTTTCCGTGGCGTCTTTTTACAACACTAACATCACTTTTACCAAATTCACCATTTATAGAGAATATAGCTTCCCTTTTTGGGTATCCATACAGTAATTGACCGCTTAAAATAGGAGATATATCACTTTCTGGCTCAATAGAACCTAAGTATAATTGCGCGGCATATTCACCAATTACATTTTCTCCATTTACTTCTATGGAAGCAGGAACAGATATAACAGACTCCCAATAAGGTCTAATTTTTTTCTCTGTACATTCAAACTTATTAATTCTTAGTAATACAACATCTTCGTAACCTGGCACAAAACTCAATCCTTCAGGTAAAAATCCTTCAAGTGCAGCTTTATCTGTTTTAAAAGCTATTGCATAGGTTTCAGAATCTGGAAATGAATAATCTGGTCTATCAAAATTTGAGGTTATTTCATTAGGTACAAAAAAATGCTCTTTCATGATTATATTTTTTAAATTTTTTATTTACGCATTTGGGCGCTTATTTTATTATGTTTATTAATTGATATTTACATAAATCTATTTAAAAACGCCATAATACCGGCAGCACCTGGATAGCAGATTTTTTTTCCTTTTTTAATGCTTTTTTCCACGGCATTTACAACAGCTTCAGGGGAAGAGGTCATATATTTTTTGAAGAACGTAGTATTAAACATATCGGGTTGATCTGTTTCTTCTGCTTGTTTTAAGAGCGGTGTATTTACAGCTGGCGGACAAACCAATAATATTCTAACTTTAGACTTTTTGTTTTCTTCGATTAATACTTTGGTGTAAAAATTATTAGCGCTTTTTGTAGCACCATAGGCACCAAATTTAGGAGTAACCAACATACCCGCAGTAGAACCGTAAATAATGACATCTCCACTGTTTCTTTTTAACATTTCAGGCACTACAGTTTGGCATATATTAACCATTCCACAGTAATTGATTAGCATTAACTTATTGATATGTTCTGCGGTTAAATCCTTCAGTAAACCAGCAGGCATAATCCCAGCGCAATTAAATAAACGATCTATAGGTCCAAAGTCAGTAATCACTTTGTTAATTACTTCTCGTACTAATTCAATATTTGTTACATCACAATAGTAGGGGTGTATGTTCGCTGATCGTGAAGCTGTTTCTTCTAATCCTTTTTCATTTACATCTAAAATGGCAACTATAGCGCCTTCTTCTGTAGCTAATTTTGTGGCATGTAATTGTCCTATGCCACTTGCTCCTCCAGAAATCAATACTATTTTATCCTTGAATTTCATATGCTTAGAATTTTATTTGGTAGTTAGACTCATTATCTCTTTCTAATACAAAAGCATAAGGAAAATTTGGAGAATCTCCTTTTTTGTCCATAAGTCCCAATACGGTATTCTCATCAATTTTTACAAAATGATCATTAATAGGCTTATCATCATATTGCATTGTTGCCGTTGCTTTTCCTCTATACTCAATCATTCTTAGCCGAGCACCAGACTTTTTTGTTTGTAAAAACGGCTTTGCTAATGACATTAATACACCTATAATATTATTAGGAACTTTTACATCCATAGAAAGTTTCTTAGGATTTACAGCATATAATTGAGTTTTATTCTTAGCAAAGAAAACTAACGGATGTACTTCTTCGGGAGATTTAAATACTTTTCCATACCAGCCAGAAGGGACTAACATACCATCTAAAGAATGGCCTGTTTTAATTTCATAACCTTTCCAACGACCTGTCATAAAATCTAAGTTTACAGGTTCTAATTGGTCATAAATTCTTAATACGTCAGAAACATCTCCTTCTCTATTACTTAATATTTCGTTTAAGAGTTCCGTGTTTACTTTTTTATTATTTGTGTCCATAATTGCTATTTTAACTACTTGTACATAATTGAGTAAATAACTCTAATACAAAAGTATAATAGCGTTCAAAGTAAATAACGCACCATATGGTGCAAATAGGTTTTATGGGTTTGGTTGTGTTTTAAAAATTACATTTTTATGCGAAGGGAGATGGGCAATACTTTTTATTTTTAAATATTTAAATCAGCAAGATCTTTATTGATTAACATAATATTTAACTATGGTTGTACATATAAGATAGATGCTATTTTGGTATAAAAAATGAGGGTTTATTATTGTTTTGAAAAAACACGTCTAAATGTGTTTCTATGAATTCCTAAATAGGAAGCAATATGCGAATAAGGAAATAATTCAAAGGCTTTAGGTTTATACTTTTGCAGTAATTTTATTTTTTCTTCTGCTGAACCAAGTTGTAATATCTTGCTTCTTTGCAATGCATATTGAAATTGCTGTTTTATAAGTAACATTTCTAAATGAAGAAAACGAGGATAATCTGTGTAAAGGTTTATGATATCATTGATATAAAAAAAACCTACAAAGGATTCTTCCTGAAATTTAATATTTAAATTAGAGTTTTCATTTTGTAAATAACTCTCATAATTAAAAAGAATATCTTGATTATTGGGATAAAAGAAGTTTTTTATAACTTCTTCTCCATTATCATCCATTTTATAAGAGTAAGCTGTCCCTTTAAATATTACGCCTATTTTTTCACACGGAGTTCCTTCTTTCAGAAAAAGGTCATTTCGTTTAAAGAAACACGTTGTTAAATGTTGCTCTAAAATAGACACTTCTTCATCCGTAAGGTTAAAATGAGGATATTTTTCATTTATATGTTCTGATATGTTTATCATTATATAACAAGTATGTTTTCATTTTTACATATTTGAAAATTTTAATACTATAGCATGCAATGAAATTAAATAATTTATCTAGGGCTTTTCATAGGATACATTGTTAGCTACCGTTTTTTAAATATCAAATCGTTCATTAAGAGCTTTACTTAAAATACTATACCCCTTTAAAAGTTCTTTCTTTTCAGCTCCGATTCCTATTCTAAAGTGATTATCCATTCCATATACATCACCTGCTAAAATAAAAACTCCTTTTTCTAAACGTAACCAATCTGATAACTCTGTCGAATTAATTGGGTAATTATATTTTATAAAAACCATTCCTCCTGCTTTTGGAGGTACAAAAGTTAATGAATTGCTATGTTCATCTGCCCATTGTTGAGTAATTTTGAGATTTTCGTTTAGCATTGAAATGTTTCTGTTTAAAACCTCTTTCCTTTTTTCTGGTTGTAAAACTATTTCTCCTATTTTATGACTTAAAATCCCAGCTGTTAATGAAGTATAATCATGATAAGCCCAAGTATCAGCAATTAATTCTTCTGGGCCTACTAGCCAGCCTAAACGTAAACCAGGAAGCGCATATGCTTTTGAAAGCCCGCCATTTACCATTACTTTATCGTACATTCCATAAAAACTATGCTTTTCAATACCATCTAAATCTGCTCCTTTGTAAACTTCATCACAATAAATCCAAGCATCATATTTTTTAGCTATTTCAACTACAGATTTCATCTCGTTTTCTGTTAGTACATATCCAGTAGGATTGTTAGGGTTGCATAGAGCAATCATTTTTGTTTTAGAATTCATTTTAGATTCTAATTCTTCCAAATCAGGTTTCCAGTTATTTTCTTCTCTTAAATGAAATTTTTTAGGAGTACATCCCATTTCTTCAACAATACCCCAAATTTGCATATAATTTGGTACCATCATTACCATTTCGTCTCCTGGTTTTAAAATGGTATGACAAGCAATAAAGTTAGCTTCTGCAGAACCATTAGTTACTAAAACATTATCTTCATTACAATTAGGATATAGTGAAGAAACAATTTGTCTTAATGGTATTGAACCATTAGTTTGTCCATACCCTAAAACCGTAGAAGAAAGCATTTTTATTTGGTCTACGCTCAATAACTCCTCTAAGGTATATGGATGAAAACCACTTTCGGTTAAATTAATTGGAACTGTATTCTCATATAAGGATTGAATACGTTCAAGGTCAAAAGTTCTAATGTTCATAATCTTAAATTTTATAGTTATTAATTATTGCGGTCGCTATCATAATGTCTTGTACCGCCACTCCTGTTAAATCTGCGACGGTTATTTGATTGTCGTTTTGTCTACCCAATGTTGGGTCTTTTATAATATTTCCTAATTCACGAAGTGTGTCTTTACTTAAGCAATTATTTTGTCTTGCTTTATAGATTTCGCCTCTCGTTTTAGATTGCTCAATACTATCTGAGATTACTATGTCTGCTTTTTTTATGATGTCTGTGTCTAATTCCATTTTTTCGGAAGTGTCAGAACCTATAGCAGTAATGTGCGTCCCTTTTTTGATTTGTGATGAAAACAATAGTGGCGTTGTAGACGGAGTAGTAGTAATAATAATGTTACAGTTGTGAGCTAATTCCGGTATAGAAGGAGCTATTGTAATGTTATAATTAGAGTCTTTAAAAATATCTTTGAAAGCTTTTACCTTTTCTGCTGTTCTCCCCCAAACAAATATTTCTTTACAATTACTAACAGTATGAAGGTATTTTAATTGAAGTTCTGCTTGTATACCTGTTCCAATAATCCCAATTCTGATATTGTGTTTAGGAGCTAAATATTTTAGGGTAATCATACTAGCAATAGCAGTTCTAATATCTGTAAGGTGTCCTTCATCTAGCAGAATCGCTTTAAGCACACCAGTTTTTTGACTAAAAGCCAACATTAAACCTTGACTTGATTTTAACCCTATTTTTGGATTTTCATAAAAGCCAGAAGCTACTTTTATTACATAATACGGTTGATTAATGATATAACCATATTTAATATGCGATTCACCTCTTGGGTTTTCGAAAAGTAATTCTCCTACTGGAGGAACAATAGCCTTATTAGAAGATAAGGAGACAAAGCCTTCTTCTATTAAAGGTATTAAATTTAAATTTTTTAAGGTATTTGTTACTTCGGATAAGGATAAAACTAATGGTGCTTTTGTATTCATTCTAATAAAAATTTAATTTTATTAGAGTAGCACTATTTAGTTGTGCAAGAATGAAACTTATTTTCCAAAATCTTCTCTAATGATAAAAATAAGTTCAACACAAATAATGTGTCTAAAATTCTCCTGAAGCAAATATAAAAAAATTACAAAAAAGAATCTTTATAATTGAGTTTGTTTCTTGTAAACATATTTTAGGACGGGTCATAATGGTAGCTAACGGCAGTCTGTCTCAAAACCACCTTTTATTTTGAATAAATTTACACAATTTGGGATATACGAGATATGGGCCTGAAAGATGGGGGGATTTTCATAAATTCGGATATATGGGACAGGACCCCATCTTTCAGCCTTTTAACGGTTAGAAGAGGCTTTTTTAAGATGTTCGTTCGGTGATTTTCCCTGATTTCGGGCTTCCAACCTAATTTGATAAGTCTTTTTAAATTATACGCCAATGCAATAAGCCCAAAGTCTGCACCGGCCGCAGGGATTCCCTTTTTGGTGATGATGTGGTCAAAGCCCCATTGCCTTTTTATGGTACCGAAAGGATGTTCGACAAGGGCCTGCCGTTTTTTGTAAACATCTGGTTGCTCCTCTACCCTACGGGCGTTACGTTCGATAAACGTTGTGAATTCGCTGCGCTGCAATATCTTTCCATTTTGCTTTGCCGATGTGCATCGGTTGCGCACCGGGCAATTTTTGCACGCTTTCGTTTTGTATTGTTTGAACCGATAGTTGCGTGCCCTGTACCAGTTTCCGTTACTGGTAAGCTCATGGCGCTGTGGGCAGCGATAGCTGTCCCGTTGTGGGTCGTAGTTGAAATGTTCGGCATTATATGCCGGGTCCGGTGCCTGGCTGGCACGGCCGATACCGGGCACGGCCACCAGGGTGTCGACCCCAAGGTCGTCGGCCACCTTGAACTCGCTTCCGGTATGGTAGCCTTTGTCATATAATGCGGTAAAAGCGTTGGTGCTCAAAATGGCCTTTGCCCTTCTGAGCATACCGCCCATGGCCTTTTTGTCGTTTTGGTTGGTGATCTTGTAATCGATCAGGAGCTTATGGTCGGCATCCACCGTTGTCTGTGCGGTATAACAGACTTCCGTTATGGTGCCCCTGACGATTTGGTGGCGGCTATCGGGATCGCTTGTGGATATCTGTGGGTTTTCCGTGGAGGTGTCCGCCCGTAGTTCCTCTTGGATACGGAGATATCTTTCCCTTTGTCGTTCCCTGTTTTCTGCCAGTTTACGGATATCCTCCTTTCGGTCGCCGTCCGCCTCGGCCAGCTCCTGTTGGTGTTCTTCGAGCTTTTTATCGATGTATTCCAGGTGGCGTGCGACCTTCTTTAGGTTAAAGTTGTTCTTTTTGCTGTTCTGCGCCCTGAGTTTGGTGGAATCTCCGGCAATGAGGATTGCGCCGATCAGCTCGTGGTTCCTGGCTATGGACACCGTGGCTCGGAACACCCGTTTTATCGCCTTGGGATTGTCCTTTCTAAAACGGGCAATAGTATTATGGTCTGGTTTTAGGTTGCCGAGCAGCCACATCAGTTCGATGTTGCGGGCACACTCCAACTCTAAATTTCTGGACGAACGTATCCGGTTCAAATACCCATAGATGTAAAGCTTCAAGAGATCGGCGGGGTCATAGGGCGGACGCCCTTGCGATGCCATGGGCCCAAACCCTAAGGCCTGTAGGTCCAGACCGTCCACAAAACGGTCAATGGTGCGTGCCGAATTTTCCTCGGCGATCATATCATCCAAACAAGTGGTGTAGAGGGTAAGCTGGGTACGGGATTGTTTCTGTTGATACTCCATACTTAAAGATAAGGAATATCGAACCTTGCGAGGTAAAGCTATCTTTAAGTATTGAGACAGTCTGACGGTTGCGTATATGAAAAGTAGCGGTTTTTACGCACGGACTTTTCGGTTTGATACTGATTATAAATTTATGAAAATCACTTTGGATTAAGCAATTCAACCGCTATTTTTTATATACTTTGTTAGCGGTAGTAATTTTTTCAATTAAATGATGCCCTGAATTGCAATGGTGTTTGTTGTGTGTTTTTTTTAAACATAGTACTGAATGATTGAGGGTATTCAAACCCCAAATCATAAGCGATTTCCTTTATACTTAAATTAGTTGTGGAAAGCAGTTCTTTCGCTCTTTCAACTATGGATTCTTGAATATGGGTTTGTGCATTTCTACCGGTAGCATTTTTTAATAAATCACTCAAATAATTGGGAGAGATATTGAGTTTCTCTGCAAAATAGTTGACCGTTGGAACACCCGATAGTGTAGCATCACTTTTTAGGTACGCATCCATTAATTTTTCCATTTTTACTACAATGTCCTTATTCACAGAACTTCGTGTCAAAAACTGCCTATTGTGAAAACGCTTTGCGTAATTGAGAAGCAAGTCAATGTGCGATACTATTAAATCCTGACTATAATGGTCAATGTTATTTTTTAGTTCATCCTGCATTTGATGCATCAGTGACATAATGATATTGTCCTCTTTTTCAGAAAGGTGAAGCGCTTCTGCGGTAGAATAGTAGAAGAATCCATAATTACCTATAATCTTACCTAATTGATAATGTCGTATAAGATCAGGTTTAAAAACCATCATATATCCTGACACGGGGTCATCCACAGGATTCGTGACAGAAAAGATTTGACCTGGCTTGGTAAAACTCATCAGGCCTTCATCAAAATCATAATGACCTTGTCCGTACCTAAACTTGCCTGAAGCCTCTTTTTTAATAGCTACACAATAGAAATCATAATAAAAGCTGCTCCAAATTTCATTGGAATAGAATTTCAAATGCTCAAAATCAATCACGCTTATCAAAGGATGAATTGGTTTTGGTAAATTGAATAATCTATGAAGTTCAGATATTGACTCAATTTTATATGGAGCAGCTTTTTTCACACTATTTTTATTCAAAATCAGTTGATAAAGATAAGGCTTTCCATTTTTCCATTTCTTCCTTTTCGTTTTTACGAACTTCCAAAATGGCATTGTAACTATCAGAACCTAAAGGAAGATGCAAGGGAGGATTCGGCATTTCTATAAGTTTAAGTACTACCTCTGCTAATTTTTTAGGATTCCCTAATTGTTTGCCATCGAACCCAATAAACTGTTCAACCTGCTTATTTAAATTATAGGTGTCAATTTTATTTTCCGCAACATTGAGTGTATCCTCATTCATAAAATTTGTACGAAATGTTCCTGGAGCAAGGATAGTTACTTTTATGCCAAAAGGAGCGACTTCTTGAGCAAGTGCCTCTGACAGTCCAATAACCGCATATTTAGATGCACTATAGCTTCCGTTAGCGGGATAACTCATATAACCCATCATAGACGCAGTATTGATGATATGCCCCGATTTTTGCTTACGTAAATGTGGGAGGACATTTCTAATAATATTGGTCATTGCAAAAACATTTACATCCATTGTTTTTCTAAATTCGGCATCACTTATTTCTTCAATATTACCCAACAGGTTATACCCTGCATTATTGACCACAACATCTATTTGTCCAAATTCATCTATGCCTTTTGAAATCGCATTTTCAACATCTTTTTCATTAGTGATGTCCAGCTTTATTGGAAGCAAATTTCCTTCTTGTTCTTCAATTTTTTCCAAAAGCGTGTCCGTATTTCGAGAAGTTGCAATGACTTTACCGCCATTACTTAAAACCGCTTTTGTGATTTCAAGTCCCATCCCTTTAGACGCTCCTGTAATGAACCAAACTTTCTGTTTACTCATAATATTTGTTTTTTCACAAATTTACGGGGCATACAGATTTATAAAGTTTTCAAATCAAGGATAAATGTATTTAAATTCAGGATTTTAGTTGATTTGTCTTATTACCGCTAACGGTTAGTATATGAAGCGTAGCGACCGAATGGGAGCTATGATTTCATATACAGTGTGTGTGCCCAGTATGGGCATCTTTTAACTACAGAAAAGTAGTTAATTAATCTAGAGGCTGCAAGTCCCTTATGCGCTGGAGTAACGTCTGGAAGCATTAGTAAGTCGCAAGGGTGGTAACCGTGAGGTTACATCTGAAGAAAGCGAGACTACAAAACTCGGTACTGACGAACAGGAACCGTATACAGAGGCATATTTACTTGGGTAAGCACGCACATCATTGTAACGCCCCAAGATTACAAAAGGGTAAGTATGTAGATACGGCAGGGATCGAGAGAAAGAAGATGTTCTTACCTGGGGAGGTCTCCAAAGTTACGTGTAGCTACATGGAGAAGTCAGCAGAGGTCATAGTACTTACGGGAAACGAGCTAGTACCCTAGAGGTCTCACAAACAAGGAAGGACCGAACGTAATTCTCTTCAAAATTCGCATAGGAGCACATGTTGTAGCCTATGCCTAAATTAGAAGATAGTGCCAAGGGTGAAAAGAGCCTTGGTTTGATGATTTACGAACCGCCGTATACGAGACCCGTACGTACGGTGGTGTGAGGGGGGCACTCCGTCATTTGATGGCGGAGCCATCCACTCGATTGTCATTAGTGCTTTACGCTACTTTGAATTCAAATTCGTTCATTTCCACACTAAATCGAACGTTAGCCTTTAATGCTCGAAATACTTTTAAAATGGTTTCGATAGTCACATTCTTTGTATTTCGTTCCAATTTTGATATTTGCGATTTTTGAACTCCAATTAATTCTCCAAGTTGTTCTTGTGTCAAATTCCTTTCTTTTCGGACAGACTTAATCATATCGCCGAGCACTTCCATTCGCAAGTCAAATTCGTATTTGTCTCGTTCTGGTGTTCCAACTTTTCCGATGTCCTTGTCCTTCATTTGGTCAAGTGTCATCATTTTCATTTTTTTGTTTTTCGTTGCCATAATTTCAATGTTATAGGTCAAAATATTCAGCTCTAATTTTCAATGCTTTCTCTATTTGTGATTTTGGAACTTTACTCACTTTTTTAACCATTCCGTGAGTTGACAAAACAAAAGTTTCGGTTTTGTCCGTTTTATCCCAAAAAGCAAAAAGTCTGTATTGAATTCCTTGATAAAGCGTTCTGAATTCCCAAATATCATCTGTCAGTTTTTTAAACAGTTTTGGGTCATTTTCGAGTTTCGCTTTATCCAAATTGTAATAGATTTTCTTTTTGGCTTTTGCATCTATTTTACTCATAAAGTCTATAGCCTGCTCAAGAAAAACTACCTCAAATTTTGGTTTCATTCAGTTTATTTTGTCGATTTACTTAAGTAAAGATAACAAAAAAGTTGAATTATATGGAAACTTTTATTGATTTGCCTCGCATTACTGGCAACGCCTGAGCTAAGATTAGTGCGGAACTAAGGAAACTGTAAAGTTTCCGTCTTCGCGCTAAGACAAAGCTTTTTGTTTGCGTTTATTTTTTCAATATTAAAATGTCAAATCAAACAGATTTGACGACCTTATAAAATTACGCAAACCATTTGATTAAACACCAAAGCCCCGCATTAATTCTTAGGTTTTGTTGACCGTAGCTTACAGCGCAAACCTTATTCTCAAGGAAAAAGAAAGGAACAATCCGCGTAGATTTTGCCGCATTTGCCATACTGAGCCAGACTTTTGTAAACACAGAAATATGCTTAAAACTCCAATATAACTTCGTTGAATATGACAAACCACAAGTCAGACTGGGAAACGATTCCGTAGAGATTACGTGCTGGCGGCAAAAGGATTTTACTCTTAGTTGCTCTTTATAAAACCCAAAACACTTTTAAAGGACATATTTTAGCTTTATAAAGCGTAGTTTTTTGTTGTGCTGATAAACGAACTGCTTATGAATCTATTTCGTCAAACTATTGGGTAAACAACAAAAAAGGAGGGAAACTCTTAGTTGGCATTTTTTAATATGTATGTTACGGTCAACGTAGGAATATAGATCATATGATCTATATATATATTATGCGGAACTAAGATAAGAGATTTTTTATGCTTTTAAACGAGGTTTCTGCCACATGGGTGTAAACTTCCGTGGTTTTGGTACTACTGTTGCCTAGCAGCAGTTGAATGTGCCTTATATCAGTGCCGTTTTCAAGAAGGTGGGTAGCAAAGCTATGACGTAACATGATGCCCGGTCTCATGGCAGCCATATAGGTAATTTTTAATACACTTGAAGCGGTATAGGCTTTTTGACCGGGGCCTTCAAATAGATAGTGCTGTGGTCTATACTCTTTGTAATAAGCACGTAGTTCTTTTAAGAGTGTGGGGCTTAGGACGGTCATTCTATCTTTATTGCCCTTGGTCGCCTTAACGCAGATAAGCATTCGCTTTCCATCTATATCGTCTATTTTTAAGTTCAGAAGCTCACTTCTTCTAAGGCCTGCCGAATATAATAGGGAAATGATACAGCGATGTTTTAAGTTGCGGGTATACTCAATAAGGCTTAGAACTTCTTCTTTTGAAAGTACTTTGGGCAGTTGTTTTTGTTTAATGGGCCGTTCAATGTTATAGAAGCGGTTGGGCATACCCATGACCACCTCAAAATAGAATTTGATGCTGTTGACTGCTTGGTTTAAATAAGAGTGTGAACGGACATCCCTTGTTAGCTTTTGCAAATACTTCCTTACCTCTATCTCAGTAATGGCATTGGGTGGTATGCCGTGAAAATGATTTATAAAGGTTTCAAAATGGTGTACGTAGGTCTTTACCGTATTTTCCGCATATCTGCTTAATTCCAACTTGTCCAGGTACTCTTCCGGACATCTTTTAAAACCTTCTTTCAGCTCCCTGTTCCTGTACCAGTTTATGTTATGGGGTTTGTCTGGGTTTAGTCCATGGCTATTCTCGAAAAAATAATTTCCGTTTATCCAGACCTCTCCACGAAATGTACTCCAAAGTGTACTAAGGTTGGTTTTATTGTTGAGGACATGATACATGCCATATTCCTGGCTCCAACATATGTGTGGTAATTTCTCCACAAGCGCTTGGATTACTTTATCAGATTTGAACTGGAGTCCAATATGTTTTACGTTATTTATCAATAAATGTTTTAACGTAATGCTTCTACCTTTAAACATGTTATTTTTTTTCCAAGTTCATTAATAAAAATGATTTAATCGTATCTTAATCGAATAATGTTCGCATAAAGATTCACTTAAGTTTATGGAAATGAGACTACAACATGAGTGTTTGTACTGTAAAAAGCCACTTACGGGTAGAACGGATAAAAAATATTGCAATCTACATTGCAAGAGTGCTTTCCAATATCAAAAAGAAAAGGAAAGACCGGAACGCTTTTACAATAAAGTAGACAATCAGCTAAAACTGAACCGGAAGATTCTTAAACAATATAACAAAGGGGGCAAGGTAACGATAAGATGTAAGGTTCTTTCGGAGCAGGGATTCGATTCCAACTTTTTCACCCACTATTGGAAGAACAAAAAGGGAGACGTATATTTTTTTATTTATGAATACGGTTTCTTGAAAAAAATCGAATATGGAAAAGAAAAATACATTCTGGTTACCTGGCAAGATTATATGAACAAGGGAATGTAACGGGAGGAATAGAAGTTAATTGATTGTTTATCAATATAATTGGCATTGGCAGTAAACTTGGGTTGTTGTTTCAGTATGTCGTTCGCTAAGGTATGGTTGACCCTCCTTTGCCCGTAGCGCATTACAAAAATAGGGTTACTATTAATATTCTTTTTAAAATATATGGTTAAAGTAACTAAGTAATTAACCATAAGGGGGCAACCATAGCTATGGTGCTCCTGAATGTGTATTTGGACAAAATAAGGTTACTTTTTATAGCTTATATGGTGGTATCTAAAAAAAGTATGGTTATATTTTATGTGGTTAAAAAGCTTAGTAGGATATTAGGCCAATATAATTTAGGACAGTATAAGACAACCATATTTTGGCCTATGCCTATGGTGCTATTTAGACGACTTGGAGAAAACCGAATTTAACAGGAAGTCTATGGCTTCGTCATCGGAAATGATAGCGTCTTTTTTCTTACGTTCTGTACTTTTCTCCTTTAGTTGTTGAACAGTGTGCAGTTTATTCTCAATTTTCTTGGGTGGGTCGTCCACCGTTTCAAATTGAAATTGCTCGTTCAAGGTCAATAGGATCCCAAGTGATGCCTCAAATTTTAATGTTTCGTTCAGTACAGGAAACTTATCTATTAGGGAATCTTCAAAATATGCAACGTTTCCGATCAGGAAGTGGGCCAGGGGCACTGGACATTCTGTGGCAAGACGCTCCTGTAGTGCCTCCTTCCGCAGCTCAAAGAGCTCTACTTTCTTAGCTCTACGTATGCTTAGGTGTCCATTGGGCAAATTTACAGGCTTCAGTATATCAAATTCATTTTTAATGGCAAGTTGGGCAATTCTTTTGTAATGCTCCAAAGCAACTTTTCGAGTATCCGGTTCATCCAGCCCCATCATATCCTCTTCATACACATAATAAAACCCAATGAGGCTATTTTCAATTATATCTTGATACACATCCACTATAAACCCATAAAACTCCTCGGTCATGTTAGGGTCGGGAACATAAACGGTTTCACTGTTCTTGGGGGAAATGGCATTAGGTCTTCCATTAACGGACAGTGGTATTCTTGTTACTTCTTGGAGTATTCCCCTTGAGAGCTGTATACGAGTGAGCTCGTCCATTGTCAACGAGTTCAGGTCCAAATTCTTTAAAAGTCCAAAGTAACTCATTTGTCGGTTTTGTTGATGGATCGGTTCAATAGGTTTGAGTAATCCTGGGGTAGTTCGGCATCTATGTCCCTAAGGTATTTTTCAAGTGCATCAAGGGTGGCATGGCCCGTAATGAGCATCAGTTTGCTTTTAACCTCTTCAGGCGTCCCCGTTTTTATCATCTCACGGTAGAGCATGGTTATATACGTATGTCTGAAACTGTACAGCCCATATTCATTGCCCAAATTAAAATGGTCTTTTACTTTTTTAAAGCGTTTGGAAAAGTAGTTCCGTTTGTCGTTATCGGCAAGGTTCCATTCTCCGCCAAAGCCTTGTGGAGTGAACAGGGAATGTTTGGCGTCCATCTTGGAAAGGTCCGGCAATTGCCCAAGCATTATATCGGGTATGATCTTTATCTTAACAGGTTTGTTCTTGGCTTTGACATATATTTTCTTGTCATTGATGTCAATATCACCTACTTTAAGGCGACATATTTCTATAGGCCTCAACATATTATAGCTGACCATTTGGACGAACATCCGCATCAAAAGGTCATTGTTCATAAGATGTGAGTCAATTTCCGCCAACTGTTTGGGTGTGTAGGTCTTGTTTCGCTTCGGAACGGATTTCAGTATGTTTATCTTACGTATAAAGTTGTCATCGATTAGTTCATTGTTCTCCAAGGTGCCAAAGAGCGCACTGAGAGCGGTTCTGGTATTGTTCCTGTTTCTAGGACTGGAGGTGCGCAAAACATCGTTCAGGTGGCGCACTACGGTCTTTTTGTCAATGTTATTAATATCGGAAACATCCACCTCATTTTCGGCAAGCCATCTTTCAAACTTGGTTATTCGACTTTTCTGCTTCTTGAACGAATTATCGTTCAATGTGCTCTCTTTAATGTTTAGGCCCAGTTCGAATGCTTCGGCCACTGAAACTTTGTTCTCGTCCACCACATTGTTTTCTATTTCTGAAATAGGTACTGGATTTGGTTTAGCGTTTTCATTGGCAAGGTCAATACGCTCTCTATTTCCTGCTGCTGTAGATTCATTTTCCACTTCTTTCTTCGCTGGAAAGTTGTTTATGGGGCGTTCTTCTTTTATTGCTCTCCTTCTAAATTCGTCTTCTAACTCTGTATTGTCTCTATAAGGGTCGAATCCGGCTTCCAATAACAGAAGGAGGTTTCGTTGTAGCACTTTTAAGAACTGTAAACGTTTAGTTTTTCCTTTGAAGCGGTTGGCTCCGGCTTTGATAAAAGGTTGCTTTTTTAGTTTGCCGGTATCAGGGTCCCTGAAAGAGAAATATACAAACCAGGCTTTTGCAAGGGCATCGTTGCGTTGCTTTTTGTCAAGGGCGGACCATTGGGTGATATCGACACCACCTGTAAAGATTTTAGGTTCGGTGTAGTTCAATTTCATTTTAAAAGTGTTTACGTTTTCGTTTACGGAACGTAATAAAAGGGAAATACAAGGCATAAAAAAACGGATTGTAGTACGCAATCCGTTAGTTTACAGCATTTTAAGCCTTGTAGCGAGAGGGGGGCACGATCCCCCGACCTCCGGGTTATGAAATCGGTCAAAAACGCCGTATTCATAGGGTTTCCCGCTGTTTTGTCTTATATCAGTGTACCGCGCTGTGTACTCTGGTTTAACTAAATATTTATCTAAAGATAACATCAAAAATCTACGCTGTCAAATATATTTTACTTTTTAAATTTGAATGCTTTATTCACTACTTACTTTTTAATTTTAAAAGCTATAAAACAGGTCCTTGAAGAGTATTTTAATGATGCCTATAGGATGATTTTATAGTCTCGATGACAATGCTATTTCTCGGAGAAAAGCATAAAGATGTTTACTGAACTTCCGTGAAATGCTGTACAATTTTATTCTATAGAGGATTAGTTCGGAGAAGGATAAGTTTAGAAATAATTAGCTTACTGGATTGCTGGTATTCTGAAATATTACCATCAATATAGTTTCATACTTTTCTCCCATCTTATTTCTTAAAATGCGGAAAGCTTTCGTTATTTGGTTCTCAACAGTTTTTTTAGAGAGGTTTAGACATTCAGATATCTCAATATTGGTAAGACCTTCTTTTTTGCTCATAAGAAAAATTTGTTTGCATTTTGGAGGCAATTGGTGAATAGCGTCAAAAAGGATAGTAAGTATCTTCTGCTCTTGCACCTCGTCTTTTTCATCAATGGCAAGTTCCAGGGCGGTCATATATTTCTTTTCTAAAGCCATAACGGCCTTTCCCTTTCTATATTCGTCAATAAACTTATTATGGACTGATTTGTATAGGTAGCTTTCCAAGGATAGTTCGTGTTTGAGCTTCTTTCGTTTTTCCCATATTTGGACAAATACATTTTGAACAATATCCTCAGCTATTAGGTCATCTTTAATCAAGCTATTAGCATAGTTGCATAATCTATTGTGATACTGTTCTATGAGATGAACATATGCAATTTCATCACCGTTTTTTAAACCTTCAATCAGTAAATCTTGATTGTTAAATTGCCTTTTCATGTTTTTTGGTTGGTTGTAGTGTGGTTGAGATATTTGACAAATATGAAAAAAAAATGTGAAAAACGTAGGGGTTTCTCAATTTTGATTCGTGTTAGTGTGAATTGCATAATGAATGAAGCCAAAGAAATTACATAAACTGATTATCAAATATGTTACAGATTCGATTTCTAAATCGGAACTGGACCAATTGGAAAGTGAGCTCAATCACCCGTCCCATATTCAACTTTTTAATGAATGTGTAAAGTTAAACTACAGAATTGACAGTAAAATGAAAACCTACGATACTGAAAAGTCAAAGCGCTTGTTACTGGATAAAATGAGAAAGGATAAAAAGAAACCTAAAAAATTCAAGCTCAATAGTTTTGCTAAGTATGCTGCCCTAATCGTCTTGTCTATGACTCTAGGGTATTTAGTAAAAGAGTTTGTTTATGAGAAAGAGGAGGAAACCAATTTTTCTTTAGAAGATAACTTTATTACTCTGGAACGTGAAGACGGAAATATTCAAGTGATTTCAGAAGAAGGAACGACTCAAGTTTTAGATAAAAACGGAAATGTAGTAGGCTCTCAAGTAGGCAATCAATTGGTATATGAAGTTAATAATGAGTCCGAAACAAGTGAGCCGGTTTATAACACGTTAAATGTGCCCTATGGGAAACGATTTGAACTTAAATTGGAGGATGGTTCCATAGCATACTTAAATTCAGGATCATCTTTAAAATATCCAGTAAAATTCCAAAAAGGAATGGAGCGGAAAATTTATTTATCAGGAGAAGCTTTTCTGGATATAGCAAAGGATAAGAATAGAGCATTTATTGTTAACGCATCCGATTTGAACGTAAAAGTCTATGGTACCCGTTTTAATGTTTCGGCCTATCCTGAAGACAAGGTGAAAGAAGTGGTTTTAGTTGAAGGATCTGTAGGAATGTACGCAAAAACAGACGGTCTTCAATCAGAAAAAGAAACGTTATTGACTCCTGGAACAAAGGGTAAATATGATAATATAATCGGGGATATTTCAACTGAGCCGGTTGTAACAGGTATCTACACATCTTGGGTGCAAGGTGTATTGGTATTTAGAAACATGAGTTTTGAGGATATTCTAAAGAAATTGGAACGACATTACGATGTCAAGATCGTTAATCAAAATTCACGATTGTCCTCTGAAACTTTTAATGCCAGTTTCGGAGATATGTCTATTGAGAAAATATTGGATTACTTCAAGAGTCAGTATGATATGGACTATGTAATAGAGAACAAGATTATAATTGTAAAATAACTATGAAATAACTTAAAACAAACCGCTAATGAAGAATTGACTAGAGTAAAATTCGCTTTTTCACCTATTCTCAACTGGTGTGAAAAAATCGGAAAATGCGTCACCATTTCCCGATTCGCAGAAGTGATTAACCAAATTGTATAACCACAATCAAACATTATAAAAGTATGAAAAAATTTCTTGATCAAACAAGAAGGGGTCTCCCATTGCTTAAACTCAATTTGAAGATGAAAATCAGTATGTTGTTCATGTTTATGGTCCTGTTTACCATGCAGGCAAAAACATCGTATTCCCAGGTTACCAAGATTTCATTAGACCTGAATAATGTATCGGTGGAAAGAATTATAGATGAAATTGAAAGTCAAACCGAGTTTCATTTTGTGTATCAGATCAAAGATGTGGATCTGAAGAGAGTAATTAGTGTAAAAGCCAAGAAAGAAACGGTACCACAGATTTTAAATAGGATTTTCGCGGAAACAAGAACTACCCATCGGGTTGTGGACAAACAAATATTTCTTAAAGAAAGAAGGCGCGCCAAGCTGATCCATGATAAAAAAATAGTTAAGCAAGAGTTTGTTATAACTGGTACTGTAACCGATACCGATGGACAACCATTACCCGGAGCAAATATTGTGGAAAAAGGTACGGCTAATGGTGTTACGGCAGATTTTGATGGTAATTTTTCTCTTGAAGTTGCCCAAGATGCAATAATAGTGGTGAGCTATATTGGATTTGCGTCTAAAGAAATTCCAGTAAATGGACAAACTACTGTGAATGTTTCATTGGAGGAGAGTGCTGCAGGCTTAGAGGAAGTTGTAGTGGTTGGTTATGGTTCTTTGAAAAAGGGAGATATTACTGGATCTGTTGGATCTTTGAAAATGGATGAAACTTTAAAGAGTAGAGCGGTGGTAGATTTTGGCCAGGCAATGTCAGGTAAAGTTGCAGGAGTGCAAGTGCTAAATGGTAGCGGAAGGCCTGGTACTTCATCATCAATTCAAATTCGCGGAGTTAATTCGATATCGGCCGGAAGTTCACCGTTAATTGTGATTGATGGAGTGCAATTGCCCGAATATAATTTAAACTCAATAAATAGTTCTGATATTGAATCGATAGAGGTTTTAAAAGATGCGTCATCTGCATCAATCTATGGGTCTAGAGGTGCAAATGGAGTCATTTTAGTGACTACCAAATCAGGAAAAGTAGGTGAACCTGTACTACAGCTAAATTATACCACTAGTATTCAACAGGTTATTCGAAAAATAGATGTAATGGACGCTTCGGAATACGCACAAACTGCCATTGACGCGGCTCAGAATGGGTGGATAGACAGCGGAGGGGACCCAGATGCACCCAATACTTTAGAAGCTAGGGGAAATTATAAATATACATGGCCTATTGAGTTGGAATCGCCAGAAAATCTGGCCAATACCGATTTTCAGAATTTAATTTTCAGGGCTGCCCCAATGCATAAAATTGATTTGAGTTATTCTGGGGGGGATGAAAAATCAAATTATAGTATTTCTGGTGGATATATTAATCAAGAGGGTATTGTAATTACTTCAGATTATAAAAAATACTCATTAAATATGAATGTGGAAAGCAGAATAAAAGATTGGTTGAAGATGGGCGCTATGCTGAATACGGTTTATGATCATGAAAATGAACCGTATAGAAGAATTGTGGAATGGGCGGTTCAATACCCAGCCATATATCCAATTTATGGTAATGATGGATATTTAGGAGGACCTTTAACGGTAGATGGATTTGAGAACTATTCTGCAATTTTATTCAGACCCAATAATGGGCATCCGTTATACCGTATTAATGACGATATCCAGCACCGTAGGTTTACTGCCATGGGTAATTTTTTTACGGAGTTTAAATTCAACGATTATCTGAGGTTCAAAACGTCGTTTAATGCATTTTATAAAAATGAAGGTAACACCGATTATAATGCGGGAGATCATAATTTAGGTGATTCGTTTAAAACTACCGCAAGTTTCACAGTAGATAATAATAGAACTTTAAGCTATACATGGGGCAACCTGTTGACATTTGACAAGAAAATTAATAATCATAGTGTAAATATGATTGTTGGTTTTGAATATAACCACCGAGATTATTATATGGATTTGGCAAGAAGACAAGGTTATGACAATGATAATATACATTCACTCTCAGCAGGTCAAGAAATAATTCAGGCCACGGACGCAGCCACGCAGACAAATTTGGTTTCGGTACTAGGGAGAATTAATTATAATTATTTAAGCAAATATATTGTAGCTGCATCCTATAGAAGAGATGGGTCTTCTAGATTTGGGCCAAACACAAAATGGGGGAATTTCTATTCCTTTTCAGGTGCATGGAGGGTTTCCGATGAGAATTTTATGCAAGCGTTTAAAAATATCAGTAGTTTGAAATTGAAGGCAAGTTATGGTGTGACGGGCAATGATAATTTTGCAGACTATAGATGGATTAGCAAATTGACTCAGGCAAGAACTGCAATAGGAAACAGTCTTATTACTACTTATTATCCCTCGAACATCGAAAACCCTGATTTGGAATGGGAGGGTACGAAACAATCAAATTTTGGTCTTGATTTGGGGTTGTTCCAAAGTAGGTTGAGTATTGGGGCGGATTTTTATCATTCCAAGTCTGATAATTTATTACTTGATATACCAATACCTTCAACTAGTGGGTATACCAGCGCCTTTACGAACAATGGTGAGGTTGAAAATAAGGGTCTTGAGGTAGACATTCAAACCATCAATATTTCGAATGAAAAACTCACTTGGAGTACGCAATTGAACTATTCAATGAATAGGAGCAAAGTAACCAAGCTTGGTAGAAATAGTGCACCAATGATTTTTAATTCTAATATGCCAAGAATAAATCAAATAGGGGAGGCGGCGTTTGGGTTTTATGGATATAAATACGACGGAGTCTATAAGAATCAGGCAGAAATAGACGCTGATTCTTCGAGTCCGGCATCCACAACTCCAGGTGATGGTCGGTATGTGGATGTAAATGGAGATGGTGTCTTAAATGCTAACGACCGGACTATAATTGGCAATATACAACCAGATTTTATATGGGGTGCAACCAACAGTTTTGTATCTGGAAATTTTGATTTAAGTTTTTCGCTTCAAGGTGTGGTTGGCGGTGAAATTTATGATAATAACGCAAATAGATCTTTGCTTTATCATGAGGGACGTAATTATTTAGATGGTGTTAATGGGAGGTGGCGTTCAGTGTCAGAACCTGGGGATGGGTATCATTATAAAGTTTCTGTAGATGTTGATGGCTTAGAAAAGACGGCATCAAGTTACTGGCTCAGCAATGGAACTTACTTAAGACTAAAAGATGTGACTGTTGGGTTTAAGTTGCCGGAAAACATCATTTCTAAATTCGGGTTATTAAATGCTAGACTTTTTATAAATGGTGTTAATCTTTTAACAATTTCTGAAGCTCCAGTTTACGATCCTGAAAATTTCGCCGGTCAAAATGGCGACGGACCTCTTTACCGAGGCAATGGAGGTAATGCTTATCCTTCTGCTAAAATTTATTCCTTAGGACTTAATGTAAAATTCTAATATCAGCGTAATGAAATATAGATATATAATTTTTTTGACAATCGGATTGCTTGTATGTTCGGCATGTAGTGATAAGCTTGATTTGTATCCAACTACCCAACAAACGGAAGGAACTTTTTATCAAAACGAACAAGAAATAGAACAAACAGTTGATGAAATTTATCACCAGTTAGGGTTGATTTATAATGCTAACGGATTACCTGATCTTTTCGGTGAATTATACTCAGACAATACTAAAATAATATTACGGACGGGCATTAATAATTATGGAGAGCAAATCACCGATTATTTTTTGCAATCAGATAACGGCTTGATTCGTGCAGCTTGGGAATCATGTTACGAAGCTATTGGAATTTGCAATAATGCCATTTATCAACTTGAAAATACATCGGTCGAAATCGAATCATCTAAAATAGACCAGTTGAAGGCCCAAGCTACTTTTGTTAGAGCCTTGCTGTACTTTAATATGGTTAGGGCCTGGGGTGCTATTCCATATATTGATACCAAGATAACCCCCGAAGAATCCTATAATTATCTTAGGGTTGAACCTGAAGAAGTATATCAAAATCTTATTCAAGACCTTAGTTTTGCAAAGGAAAATCTCCCGGAATTTTATACAGGAAATGATATTGGGCGCATAACAAAATATGCTGCATCTGCAGTTTTGGCTAAGGTTTATCTTACACAAGGCAATAACCTTGCTGCAAAAACAGAACTCGAAATTATTTTGGAAAGCAACCGTTATTCATTGGATGCAAACAATGATGGTGCGATTAATGAAGAAGATTATTTATTTTTATTTAAACCTGATACTAAGAACAGTAAATCATCTATTCTTGAAGCTCAATATTTGTCAGGTGTCAATGCCAGTAACGCCAACCATCAAGTAAATTACACACCGTTCTTTTTCGATTTCCATCTTCCGGATCAAGTCATTACTTTTCGGGGTAATGGCCATAATACGCCAAGCGAAGATTTGGAAAATGAGTTTGAGGAGAACGATCCACGTAAAGAAACTAGTATATATCCTGGGTATGAAAACCTGTCAACGAGCGAATTTGTAGACTATCCCTTTACTATGAAATTTTTTGATCCGGATTTTGAAAATGAAGGACAAAATTTTGAAATAATCAGATATGCGGATATTTTACTTATGTATGCCGAAATTACCCAAGATGCCCAGTATCTAAATATGGTCCGTGACAGGGTTGGAATGCCAAGTTTTGGATCGGTAGGTTATCCATCTGACGATTTTCCATCACTTAGCTTGGCAATAGAACATGAAAGGAGAATTGAACTCTGTTTTGAATTCCATCGATTCTTTGATTTGGTCCGAACCAACAGGGCAGTAGAGGTAATGGGGTCAAAAGGGTATAGCATTAGTGAGAGTAAATTAGTATTTCCAATCCCATTGAACGAGATTGACATTAACCCTGATATAACCCAAAACAACGGTTACAACTAAAAAAGTTATATGTTGTTGAAATATTCATCTCACGTAAAAGTAATCCGATACACTTTTATGAAATTTTATGTGCCACGTAGCCCTTTTTAAATTGTTCATTGCCTTCTAAGGTATGAACAGTGACTAAATGAACACTCCTTGATGCAAGTAGGTAAAAGAACGAACATTCTATTTTAATGTCTGACAATCAATTTTGGTTGCTACGGAAACCGAGTACTCGAAAGACCTGAATTATATCAGGTAGCCAAGGAGGGTGTTCTTTTTACAAATGTCCTTTGCGGCACCCACTTGTTCACTTTGTTGAGCAGCGATACTAACGGGGCAACATCTATGGAAATTAAAGGAAGCTGCTAATCTTTGGAGCAGCTTCCCAAAGATAAAAGTCTACTCAAAATTAATGTAAGAGTCGGATTGTAAAATGGGCACGGAAGTAAAATTGAGGGACCTGGTAATGCAACGGTAAGTAGTTGACTACATAATGCTGAGGAGAGAGGCTTGACTCTTTCAAGGAATTTTATGATGCTAGCTGAAAGGGTAAACCATGGATGTACTGGTTCAGTATCAGAAATCTGCATAGGCCTTATGATACGAATAGTTTGAATAAACGAAACATAGCTTTAGACGATATAAAGGTTCCTTTGTACCTTCTGAATATTGAAGAAATTAGGAAAGATGTAATTGTCTAGTACCGGGAAATCCAGTCGTTTGACAAAGAAGTGGCATCATTTATTGAGACTACAAAAACAGGTGAACTAGCACATCTAAGATTAACCAATGAACAATTAGACGAACAATTATTTACATGAAAAGAATAAACTTAACGGCCGTATTTTTCACTCTAATCTATTTTGTTTTTCAGCCTATAGCTTATACACAAGGGTTGAGCACTTCCATTACAAACGATAACCCGAACATCATCGTATTCATGGCTGATGACGTCAGCTGGAACGATTTTGGGTGTTACGGAAATACGTTCGTCGATACACCGAATATCGATGCGTTGGCGGCAAACGGAATGAGATTCGACAATGCGATTTTGACCGCAAGTTCGTGCAGTCCCAGTCGAATAAGCATTATGACCGGGCGTTATCCACATAATACGGGGGCAGCAGAACTTCATACGGAGCCAAAAGTGGATTTCGGGTCGATAGCTTCTAGTTTAAAGGCCAATGGTTACTACACCGGTCAAGCGGGCAAATGGCATATGGGCAAATTGTTGCGTAAGGGGTTCGATAAAATTTATGAGAAGAGGCAAGTAAACGGGGACGGAGGAGAGAACATGTGGGTTCCTTCTATTGAAGAAAGGTACAAAAACAAGCCTTTTTTCTTTTGGTTCGCTGCGTATGACGCCCACAGAGTATGGGGCGAGAACAGTTTCTCCAACACCCACGGGATCGAACAAATAGATGTTCCTCCGACCTTGGTCGATAACGACAGTACCCGCACTGATCTGGCGCGGTATTATGATGAGATCAAGCGGTTCGACCACCATATCGGCATGGTCGTAGAATCTCTAAAGGAGCAAGGTGTCTATGAAAATACCCTGATATTTATAATGGCCGACAATGGCCGCCCGTTTCCCAGGGACAAGACAAGAATGTACGACTCGGGAATGAAGACGCCCTTTATCGCACACTGGCCCAAGGGGTTGTTGAAAGGCACTAGCAATAGCCTGATCAGTAGCGTTGACCTGGCCCCTACGATTTTAGATGCCTGCAATGTGGCGGTGCCCAAAACTTTTCAGGGAAAAAGTTTTAAAACACTCTTCAAAGATCCATCCAAGGATTTTAGGACCTATGCCTTTGCCGAACACAATTGGCACGACCATGAGGCCCATGAGCGTATGGTAAGGACCAAAGATTTCATCTACATTCTTAATTCCAGACCACAGTTTCCGAACCAAGGTCCTGCCGATGCCCTTAACAGCTCTTCCTTCAGGTCGCTGCAGGAGCAAAACCAAAATAACGCTTTGACCAGTGCCCAATATGACGTGTTCTTGACACCGAGACCATCGGAGGAGCTGTATGCTGTCAAAAACGACCCGTTGCAACTCGATAATATCATCGACCGTAAAGCGTACCTGAACGTTCAGGGGAAACTCAAAAGGCATTTACAAAAATGGAAAGAGGATACGGGAGATAATATCCCCGAGAATCTGACAAAGGATTGGTACACTCGGGACGGGGGTAAAAAAATAGAAAATAATTTGAATGTCAGGGGAGAAATGCCGGGCGTTCAAAGCGGGGGAGAGCTCTTGAATTCAAGAAGTGGTTTTAATAATTAAAATAACATATACTATGAAAAACTTTGGTATCCTAATTTTTGGTCTATTGTGCCTATTCGGTTGTATTAATCTAAAGAAAGAGCGGGTCCCGACAAAAATTGCCGTAGATCAGCCACCTAATATACTCTGGATAGTGGCCGAAGATTTAAGTCCGGTATTGCCATCGTTTGGCGACTCCACAGTGGTTACGCCCAATATTAGCCGGTTAGCTGCGGAAGGTGTTAGATATACGAATGTATATTCACCATCTGGTGTCTGTGCGCCTAGTAGGGCTGCAATTGCCACGGGTATGTACCAGAACCATATCGGCGCGCACCACATGAGAACTAGGGGGAATAGAAAATTCTTGCCAGAAGTAATTCAACCTTATGGTGCAATGCCTCCTGCCGATATAAAGATGCACAGTGAACATTTAAGACTTGAAGGTTATTATTGTTCCAATAACAGTAAGGAGGATTATCAATTTATGGCACCTGTCACAGCATGGGACGAAAGTAGTAAAAAAGCTCATTGGAGAAACCGGGGGCCAAATCAGCCATTTTTCTCGATATTCAATCTGGGGGTTACACATGAATCCCAAATATGGGCGAAGGCCAAAGACTCGCTTTGGGTCGATGCAGATTTAGATGTACCGGTACCGCCCTATTTACCGGACAATGAAATAGGGAGGACCGATGTCAGGAGAATGTATTCCAATATTAAAGAAATGGACCATCAAGTAGGGGAAATACTGGCTCAGTTGGAAGAGGACGGCTTATTGGACAATACGGTTATATTCTGGTATGCCGACCATGGCGGGCCCTTACCACGGCAAAAGCGTCTATTGTATGATTCGGGAATGAAATTGCCATTGATAATACGCTATCCGGAAAAAAAGAATGCAGGAACAGTTGATAATCGTTTGATAAGTTTTGTTGATTTTAAGCCCACTTTGATGTCTTTGGCGGGAATTCAGCCACCCGGGAATCTTGACGGTAGAGCCTTTGCTGGTGAATTTGAAGTAAAAGAAAAGAGACAATATGTATATGGGGCAGCAGACCGGTTTGATAAACAATACGATATGATTAGAGCGGTTCGTGACAATCGCTTTAAATATTTGAAGAATTTTAAAACTGAACAGGGGTATTATTTGCCCGTAGCCTTTCGAGAGCAAATGCCTATTATGCAAGAGTTACTACGAATGCGGGATAATGGAGAACTTAATGAAAATCAAGCACAGTGGTTCCGGAAAAAAAAGGTTCCCGAAGAATTATTTGATACATATAATGATCCGTATGAACTTAATAATCTAGCGGACAAACCTGAATTTGAGGATAAACTAAAAGAACTTAGAGCAGAGTGTAATCGGTGGATGGGAGAAGTGAACGATAAGGGTCTAATGACCGAAAAAGAATATGTAGAATCTATATGGCCTTCCGGAGAACAACCTAAAACGATTAATCCTGTAGTTAAATATGAAAACGGAAAGGTTGTAATAAGTAGTGCGACCGAAGGTGCATCAATAGGCTATCAAATTTTGACTGAAAAAGAAGATAGGGCTGGAGAGTGGAAAGTATATACCAATCCTTTTCCTATAAATGTTGATGAGCAAATTGTAACAGTAGCTCATAGAATAGGATACAGGCAAAGCGATGAGGTCTTTTATAAAGAAAATTAATCTCAAATTTTAAACCTAAATAGGTATGCTTAATCTTCATCTTGATTTATGAGAGAGGTATTAGAAGAGTTAAAACTGGTATTGAATGATTTCAATAAGAGACTCAATACCCAAAAACCGATGCGAAATTAATGGTGCGTGATATGCTATTTAAATAATATAGTTAGTTGAGTTAGTTGAGTAGTGAAAAAGAGCAACAGGAAACTGTTGCTCTTTTTTGGTTAAAAACAACCATATGGACATGGTTGAAGCTCCACCATGTGTATGGTGGCTATTATTAAAATGAACCACAATATATTTTCCGTCATAACCATACATTCCTTTTATAGTACCCTATTAAAAGTACTTTTTAACTACAATCACCATATTATTTAACTCCTATTTCATCGCTTTGAAGGGGGGGGCTTTAATAATATATGGCAGATAAGAAACCCATCAACCATACTATTTCATTCTGGTGGCCAAACCAAAAAAATAATACGATTCACACAAAAATCACCACTGGCTATACAAATTAACGCATACTCAAAACTACAATCATAATATATTTGGGGCGTGATAATTTCTCATGCGTTTTGAGTATCGGAAATTATCTGACCGACCATCTTCTTTATAAAACAAGTACACACTACAATACTTGAACATTACTTTCTCCCAATTATTCCCTCTTGTAACCTTTTGAGAAAAATAAAAGTCATTAGACTCAAAAGTCCTTTGTGCTAGAATAATTAATAATCTATAAAATGAAAATGTAATGGAAGAATCATTATCAAGGCAAATGCTTTATGGTAGGGTAACCTGTGAAAAAGAGGGGTGCTCGTTAGAAGGGTTGACCGTAGAATTGGTAGATGCAAATCTACTTAAATTCAGTATGGTCAAATCGAATAGAACCGATAAGGACGGAAGGTTTAAAATAGAAGTGCTAACAGAAAAAAAAGACACACAAATTGAAAGTGCGCATCTGCAGGTTTTAAATAAAAAGGGAAATCTCATGTATGTTCATGAGTCCAATATTTTTGAAACAAGTGGAGCATTAGACCAAATAGAAATTAAGCTTCCGGAATCCGTAATGGAAGCGGTATCTTACGATTTTACGAGATTTCAGTTTAATTCTATTGTAAAACTAAATCCCAACTATTTTGGGGCTTATGAAAAATTAAAGCTTCCTAAAATTCCTCCAATTATCACCCCAAAGAAAGGAGATACAAAGTATGAAGAATTGGAGTGTATAGGACTGTATCCTGAAACGGATGAATTGGAAGCGGTCTTTAAAGTTAAACTTCCATACGGATTTGGCGGTAACCTCTGTTCGGATGGGAGTAAGGAATATGTATCCTTTTATGTGGATTACGGTTCAGGTTTTCAATCTGTAGGCCCTGCGGTTTCGGTAAACACGCATAGCTTAGGTACTGTTCGTAAAGGGCCTTTGTGCTATGCGGTTAAGCAGTTTGTAGACTTTGAAAAGAAGAGCTGTAAAACACCCTACTTGGTTAAGGTTAGAGCCATATTAAGCTGGAATACGCCACCTATGGGGCCAAATTATATTCCCACTTGGGGAAATATTAAAGATGCGTGGGTACAGATCGATCCTATCAAAAAATCTTGGGATATACTTACCGATAAATTTAGTGATATAAGCTTAGTGAAGTCATACAGTGATCTTCAGGTTTCCAAAAAAGAACTGATCGAGTCATTACAAAGTTCACTGGACTATAATAAGAAGGGACTTGAAAAGGAGCGTGTGGATTTTAAGGATAATATTCTTAAAAACCCTAATTTTTATGCAGCAATGGCGGATAAGGATAATTTTCAATCCGCAGTTGAACAAATCTATATGTTGCCTCCTGAAATTTTAGAAAAGTTCAAGCCAAAATTAATAGACCCAAAATGGTTGCTTCCTGTAAAGCCTTTTAATTATAACACCAATTATGAGGAGTTAACTTGTGTGGGGCTATACCCAGAAAGAGACACGCTAGAAGCTACGGTAGCGATTAAAAAGCAAAATGGTTATAAAGGGAATTTATGCTCAACGGGCAGTGAGGAGTATGTAGCTTTTTATGTGAATTGGGGAGATGGTCTGGGTTACCAACATGAAGGTACAAAGTTCTTTAAGGCACATGATATTCCTAGAGATGTTAATCCGTTAATGTATGCCGTTAATCTTCGGGTTCGGGATATGGCTAAAAAATTAAAGCGTTGTAAAGAAGAAAATATCATTCGGGTTCGTGCTATTTTAAGTTGGGAGATTGCTCCCACAAGTCATACGTATAGACCGTCTTGGGGTAATGTTAAAGAGTGTCGTATACAGGTTAGACCATATGGCAGTGTAAATGATAAATGTGAGATTCAACATGTAAATAAAGTGTTGGTTGAAGATATTAATAGCCAAGGGTATGCACGTAAGGTTATTGATGATTCAACCTTTTCACCATCGATATTTGACCGTCCTTTTGGCGCCACCATAGCCATTTGGGGTAGTATTAATAATGCTACAGCGGTATATTATCGTATGCGCTTTAGTGATGATAATGGAGCCACCTGGAATACGGTATTGACCAAAAGGAAGTATAGAACAGGTTTCTTGACTGTAGCGGAAAGAACACCAGATGCAGATGGATGGTTCTCTGTAAACAATTACAATACGGATTTAGGAAACTATAGTGATACACCTTTAGCCAATTGGAGTAGTGGTACAAGAACAGGACAGCATATCTTACGAATAGAACTTGCAGGTACATCAAAAGTACCAATTGTAGGTGCTTCATGTCAGGTTACCGTGTTTTTGGATAATCAGAGACCAGAGCACTTTGAATTTGTAGATGCTACCATACCACAACAAGGGGTTACCGTTAAAAATGAAGCCGGTATTATTAAAAAATGCGGAAAATATAAAGGAGCAGAAAAAGTGTACGTTTATGGTAATTTCAAGGATGCACATTTCAATGCCTATTCTCTATTGCTTTTCGGTGGAAATCTAGCCTCAAGTGGAGTAGGTATTACTCCTGCGATTAATGAATATGATGAAGGTACTCCCTTAGACACAAATGGTATTATAGGAGCCACCAACCCAGGAAATGGCAGTTTGTTGGCATCTGTTGATATGCCAGCTATTGGAGCGGATATAGACTGTGCCTATGGGATAAGAATGGTAACTTCAGATAGAACTATCAGAGGGTATTTTTCAACCTATATTTTTAGGTCAACTACACATGCTAATGTCTCTTATGTGACTTTTAATTGGACACCATAATGAAAGGGATGTTTAGTAGAAAAGCCGACTTCCAATTTATTGGAGCCGGCTTTTTTGTATAGAGAAGTATTTGCTTTTTATTTACTTCGTATTTTTTAATTACACACAGTTGTGAGAACGTTAACTTTGATAAACACTCCTACCGGCACCATAGTAGTTAGAGTAAATATGTTGATATACATTGGCAGTTTTAATACCTACTTCTTCATCAGAGTAAGATTCTTGTGGTAGGTACAGTAAGTTATCGTAGATAGTACTTTTGACTTGTGCTTTTATCTGCCTACTTTCTCTCCATTTATCTATGCTAAGTTTTTCTGCCTTTAGAATATCAAGTGTTTTTACAGCTACTTTTTTTACTTCTTTTAATTCTTTATCAGATAATTGCTTCCCCTCTTTAAGTAAATCAAATATTGCTAAAGCTTCTTGATTGCTAAGTTTTTCTCTTACAACTCGTTGTTCTTCAAATGATAAGTCTTTAATGAATTCATTTAACTTGTCAAATGTTCTGATGGTGTCTTCTAAATCTTTTCCTTTATTATAAGCTTCTATGATTTCTCTATATTTATCATAGAATTTGACTCGAAGCGGATTTTCATTAACCATTTGTTTTAACCTCTTTTCAATTGCATCTTGTAGGTTAAAAACGAGTGTATTTTTACGAGGAGTTTTTGAAAAAGCAGCTCTTAATTTATCAAAATCCAAGGATGATAAATCTACATATACATCTTCATCACCTTCTTTTAAAATAGTATCTTGAATGACTACACTGTCACTAACTATCGCCTGTAGATCCATAATAATTTGTGTGACGTCAGCAGATTTTACATTCTGATTTAGTGCAGTGTAAATAGCCTCTATTGCATTAAAATTTGTAACATGTGGTTTTAGTTCTTCTGAAGGAAATAACGCTTTATACTTTCTAAATACATTCCGAGCCATCATTTCGAATGTGGTTCTTGTAGTTTCATTCAAACAAACAGCATCGGTAGCATCTTTTAGTTTTGCAATTTTAGACATGGGTTTCACTTCTTTAAGCTCTTGTAGCGAAAAATCAAGTTCTTTTAAATATGCCTTTACATCTTTAATCGCCTGCTTCAGCTCTTTCACCAAATCCTCTAAAGGATCAATTGGCTTGCCTTCTGGACCAGATTTCCCTCCTTCACCGTATACAGAGTAGGCTTTTTCTAATTGCTTGTAAACATTACCATAATCTACTATTAATCCATTTTCCTTTTCATCGTCGTAAACTCTGTTAGCCCTAGCTATGGTTTGCATTAGGGTATGCCCTTTAATTGGCTTGTCTAAATAAACGGTGGAGACACAAGGAGCATCAAAACCAGTAATCCACATAGCGCAAACAAATGCTAATCTAAAAGGGTTGTCTTCATCTTTAAATTCCTTTTCTAGATTTCGTTCCACCATTTTACGACGGTGAACTTCAATATCTAAATTCATTTTACGGAATTTATCTAACTCATTTTGCTCACTACTAACTACAACGCAAATTTCTGTTTCTTTAACCTTATTGTATTTTCTTCTTAATTCTTGAGCTTCTTGTTCATCGTCGGCATTTTTAATTCGCTGATTTAATTCTTCTAAATACTTTGGCCAATATGCAACTGCTAATTCATACATTTTAATAGCTGTTGGCTTGTCTAATGCTACATACATAGCTTTACCTTGATAGCCACGTTCGTTAAAGTGCCAAACTAAATCTTTTGCGATAGCTTCTAAACGAGGTTGCGAGGTTAAAATAGGGTAGTCTCTATTAAATAGATATTCTAATTTTTTCTTTTGGTCATCATCTAAGTCTTCATTTTCAAAAACCTCGGCCATTTTTTCATCTAGATCAGGGTTTATTATATCTAATTTTTCACCTCTATTTAAATAGCGCAAGGGTAGGGTAGCCTGATCTTCGATTGCCCTTTTAAAATCATAGACCGATACATATTCACCAAATATATTCTTGGTTAGTTCTTCTTCCTCTTTTATAATTGGCGTACCTGTAAAACCTAAATATGATGCATTGGGTAAACCATGAAAACGCATATTCCTAGCATAGGTACCCGATTGTGTCCTGTGAGCTTCATCACTAATTACAATTACATTTTTACGTTCTGTAATAAGTGGGTATTCAGTTTCTAGTTTTGGATCAATAGAAAACTTATGAATTAAGGTAAAAACATAGCGATGATTTTCTGATAGTAACTGTCGAAGGTGTTCACGACCAGTAGTTCCTTTCTTTTTGCCTGCAATTACATTTTTATCGTTGACCACACCAACCCCTGAAAAAGTATCATATAATTGATTCTCTAGCTCAGTACGATCTACAGCAATTAAGAAGGTGTACGAGCCACCAAGTTTTCTGTGAATTTTTTCGCATAAAAAGACCATTGAGTATGACTTTCCACTGCCTTGGGTATGCCAGAAAACACCGAGTTTACCTTCTAGGTCTTCAATATTATGTACATTGTCGATAACCTTATTTACACCAATATATTGGTGGTTTTTAGCCATAAGTTTCACTACATCTCCCCCTGAATCATCAAATAACAAGAAGTTCTCAAAAATATCCATGAGACGTTTTTTGTCACATGTACCGCGTAGCATAGTGTCTAAACTAACCTCGCCTTCTTCATCTTCTTCTATACGTTTCCAATCTAGAAAGTACTTGTATTTACTGGTGACGGTGCCTACTTTAGCATCTGTGCCATTACTTAAAATTATAAATGCATTATTATGAAATAACTGTGGAATGGCATCTTTATAATCTTTTAAATTGTCTGAATACGCATGCCGTAATTCTTGATGGTGCGCTTTAAGCTCAAATAATACAAGGGGAATACCATTTACAAAACCAACAACATCTGGTCTTCTTAAATAAAGTTCACCTAAAACTTCTAATTGCCGTACGGCGAAGAATTCATTATTAGTAGGGTTGTTAAAATCAAAAACCTTTAGTTTGGTCTTTATGAATTCACCTTTATCGTTGGTATAGCTAACAGGTACGCCATTTCTAAGGATATTACTTTTGTCTTTATTAATCCTACCTAAAGTTTGATCTGCTACATTTTGACTAATCAGTTCAATAGCTTGCTCGTAAGCAGTTTCAGGATGATTGGGGTTTAGCTTTTTAAGTGCAGAAAATACATGCCGTGTAAGAACAATTTCATTTTTGTTTTCTCTGCCTAACAACCCTTTCTCACCAAAAGATTCATTGTGCCAAGCTGTAACTACAGACCAACCTAGTTCTTGTAATACATCTTGGGTGGCTTGTTCTATTAAAGCATCTTCAGAATATTCGTAGCTCATAGTTCTAATTAAAATTAATTAAGCCAGTCATTAAATTGCTCACTTATGTTTTCTTGCCATTTCTTTATATTGTTATCTACTTCAATAGTAATGACACCACATTCTTTATCTATTGGATTACTAGAAACAGGATCTAAAAACAATCCATTTCGTTTTTCATTCTTAACTCCCGGGTAAACTAAAGCAACTTTTTGAGCTTTATAATATTCATGGTAAACATACATCTGCCTTAAATCATCAGGAGATGGATTATATCCATTCAAATTTTTCCACTTTGTATCTAGAATAATACTTTCTCCATCATTTTCTATCCAAATATCAGGTTTCATTTTAGACCGATTTCCTTTTTCTGGCTTCCAAAAGTATTTAGATGTTTGTGCTGTAATGCGAGACTGACTATTTTTATATTTTAGTAAACTCTTAAATATGAATTTCTCCCAAAGCATATTCATATCAAACATTAACGCTAAAACATTATTTCTACCTTTGCTTATGTCTGGATGATATTGCAATAACAATAGTTTGGCTATTTCAATTCCTTTTTTATAGTGCTCCGTTTTTCTGTTGAATATTAATTTGTTAAAAGTAGATTCTGTTACTTTAATATTTGGCATTTCTGGAAAATTCAATAACAAAGACCCAATTCTACTATGTAATGATGTATTACTGTTTATTTGTTTGATAAGTTGAATTGCCTGGTATAAAATAATATGCAATTGGTGCACAACATCATATGTTGTATGGCTAACATAAAACCTTTCCTGATGTGTTAAATTATATTGAATATGTTTATTAAATTGTAAACTACCTTTTAATGCAAGAACATTACCTTTTTTTTTTCTATACTTCTTTATTAAGCCTGAATGTAGAATATATTCAACCTCATTTATAAACATTTCAAAATATAAATCGAGTATTGAATTAGGCTTTATTTTTAAATTACTTGAGCTTGTAGATTTTATATTAAAACTACCAACTGAACGCATCATACCAATTAAGATATCACGCCATTTGTTTTCTTCTATTGTCGAATTTGAATTCTTGTCCGCTTTTGGTAAAACTTCAATAGTAGTTTTACCTATTTGAATAACCCCAACATATTCATTGAATTGAACTCCATTATAAATTAATTTAAAATAGGGTACACCTGAGCCATAATATTTCTGAAGTGCATCAAATTGTGGCTTACTTATCCGTTTTTCTCCTTTATCAAAACGAAGTGCTTCATGTTCAAAAACAACAATATGATTATCTTGATTACACAATAGTATCTTTCATTAATAGTTTAATGGCTTTATCAAAAGTCATCTCAATTTCATTATTCTTTACTCTTACTAAATAGTTATGATTTTCATTTCTATAATCGATAATTTCATAAACTTCCCGCTCTTCAAAATCGCTAGTACTATCATGATCGAAATCGGCGAAACCATCAGTATTTTTATCCCAATTTATAAGTTTAATAAAACCTTTTCCTAAGACCAATCCTATTTTTCCATAATCACCAAAGAAGTATTCCTGTAAAAGCGGAATAATGTTTTTATAAAACGCTTTGATTATTTCTTTTTCACGATTCTTCTCTTTTTCTATAATAAAAAAGGAGTGACCAATTGCATGATCTTTATCTAATAGCTTTTCAATACGATTATTAATAGTTTTAAGAATTCCTGAAACTTTGTAATTAAATACAGAATAATCTAGTTCATTTAAAGCATAATTAGGTGGCATTTCTTCAAACGAAAAACGTCTGCGCAAAGCTGTATCTAGAGCTTCCACACTTCTGTCAGCAGTATTCATAGTGCCAATAATATATAAATTTGGCGGCACTCCAAAAGAATCTTTGCTATAGGGTAATGTAACTTGTAAAGCTTCTTTATGACCCAATCGTTTATCTCTTTCAATTAATGTAATAAGTTCTCCAAAAATTTGAGAGACGTTACCTCTGTTAATTTCATCTATTATAATAACAATCGGAGGTGCTGAATCACCTAATTTATTAGTTGCTTCTCTAAATACGCCGCTATTAAATTTTTTTATAATTTCATTTTCATCTAAGGTGTCTACTTCCTTTGATTCTTTTATTAATTGTGAATCTGGATTGAAAACTTTCTCCTCGAAATTCTTTAGACCTCCAAACACCGCGTAAAATTCAGTTATCCTAGTTGTAATTTGAACCGCATCCTTAACTTGGCTTAAGTTATTAATCTGATTAATTGACTTGAATGTGTCGTATAATTTTTGAATATTCTCTTTTGTTAATGGGGCTGACCTATTTGCAATAGAGTCTTTAGCTCTTGCAATAATTGAGTTATTCCTGTTGATTTCTTTAATTTCAACTTCGTTCCCTCTTAATGTTTTATAAATTGGAGGAGTGTTGTTATCAATTAATGATGTAACATGGCTTATAAATGCTTCATACAAATCATCAAAAGTGTAATGCTCTGATGCTTGATTAGAATTGATTAATTCTTTATAACAAGCATATGCAGCGTGAGCACAGGCTTTTTTAAATATACCAGATTCAACGTCATACTTCAAAAAGTCCACGTCTTCTTCAGGATTTTGAGGTTTTATACCTTCAATAAAATCTTCATAATTCATGCTTTGATGAAAAGTTGTAAACACGATACGATTTTCTTTTACTAACTTATCGTATTCCTTTTTTACCTCTTTACGATCTTGTTGAAGGTTAAATTGTGGATTTACAATTTCTATTGCCTTATTTGTAGTATGATATGTTTTTCCTGTTCCTGGAGGTCCAAAAAGGATTTGATTTAAAGGTAACTCCATATAATTGTTTTTTGTATTTAATGATGTTTGCTTGCTATAAAGGAAATCATCAATTTGTTTTTTTAATCCGATTGTTGAAAGCTCATAAACCGTTGTCATAAGTCCAACATCATTAGTGAAATCTGGATTAATAATTTTCCAATCGGTTTGCTTTTGATGAGAAAAATTATCTACGCCTTCATATACATATTCATCAGAAACAATACCAATACCTAATACTTGTGCACCATCTTGAGCCAGAATAACATCTCCAACATTAATATCATAAAAATTGAAAATTTCGCCCGCTTTTCTACTTATGGTTCTATTGTCATGTTGATAAAACCCTTTGTTTTTTAGCAGTTTTATAATATCTTTTTTTGATTTAACTTCAGTTTCATTTAAATCTCCTATCTCAGACCAACCAATGCATATTTTATTGTTGGTTTTCATAGTTTCCCAATAACTTGTATTGTCATCTTTAGTCCCTATTCTCCAATATCTTTTTTTGTTTCCAAATTCTTTGTCTAAACCTTGATAAAGAATGTCTTGGGCGAGAATTTTAAAGTGTACATCATTAAAAGCCTCATTTGGTAAATTTTTTTGAAACAAATAAATTAGTTCTTTATCCTTTTTAATATAGTTATCAATTAAATCTTCAATTAGGTGTAAATAATGGACATATTTTTCACCTTTCTTTTTTGATTTTACACCTACTAAATCACAATACTTTTTATAAAATGAATTTTTATAAAAAGTATATTTTTCTGGATTGTAATAGGTTAGAAAAGTCGCCATTGTACGTTCATCATGATGATGAGAAAAACGTTTTTCTGGCACAAATGTTCTGTAAATTCTTAAAGTTTCTGCATCAAAATATTGGACCCTTTCTTCTAATGACCGTGATTCATCAAACAAAACATTAAAACATTCTCGGTATGCCTCTGCAGCATCTTTTGCTAAATGGTTTATTACACCAACACCAACAGGGTAAATAAGATTCGCAAAATTTATTTCTTTTATTTCTTCTGTAAAATTAACAGCCCTTGTGTTTGGTCTGCCCTTATATTGATTTAATAAATGCCATTTATAAACTTCTTCTTCTAAACCTACTTTTACTAAGTGCTTTTTGTATTTATTGATTAAATCTTTCAAGTAGTTATCTTTAAAAGCAACTACAGAATATCCAGTTACTTTTTCAAGATGAGTTCTATAGTTTGTTTTGCTATTAAAATCTTTTAAAGTCAAATTAATGTCTGCTAATTTTGCTGCCTCTGTAACCAATAATTTAAAAGGGTAGTTTGTACCTTTTATTGAAATTGCATACCCTGTACCTTTTCTTTTAGAAGGAACGCCATTTTTATCTATCTCTAGAGCCGCTTTATCAATTAAGTCTTTTGTAATAAAATCTAGTTTGCTCTCCATTATTAATTATATTTTGCATTCCCTTCTGCGACCATCCCATAAAATCTCTAACCTCCAAATTACCACTCATTAAACGTGGTTATAAAATATTGCGATGTTATTTCAAGAATGCTAAAAGGTGAATTAATAAACCTTATTAATTTTAACTCTTTGATCCCGCTCTGCAAATTTCAATAAATCACCTTCTTGGTTACCTAACAATAACTTACCCAAATCACTATGTATTGACAGTACCCGAATCCCATCTCGGCTTATGGGTTGTTGATTTCTTGGGATATCCATTAATAAGACTTCCTGTATTTTGTTTTGCATATCAAGCATTGTAATTTTACACTTACTGTTTACTGCTACAATAGTTGCGCTTGTCTTCTCTAATTCAGAATAATCCATAGAAAACAAGTCTTGTGTAACATCCTCTTTCAATTTGGGTTTACTTGCATATTGCTTGTTAATCGTTTCCTCAATGACTACTTCCTTTTCTTCTTCAACAGATTCAACAGATTCAATGGATTCAATTTCTTCTTCATCTTCTTCTTCATCAAACTCCGGAAGAACTTCAATTTGTCTTTGTGAATTTCTCTCAATAAAAGTGATAAGCTTTTCTAGTTCACCTTCGGGGTCAATTCTAAAACTAGAGTATGTGATTCTATGAATTTTCCAACCTATTCTTTCTAAAAACTCTTGGCGCTCAATATCGTAGGCAACATCTTCTATTGAAGAATGATATATATCGCCGTCACATTCAATTGCTAAGGGTGTACCGTTATTATAAACAACGAGATCTAAAATAAAATGTACATAGGTTTCTTTTCCTAAACGTGCATTATGAAATAGTTCTTTTTTCTTGATTTGATATTGAGGCAAGATAAATTGATAGCCCTTTTCAAAAAGTAAACTCGCTACATCATATTCAAACCAACTATCAAATGGCTTTGGTCTGTTTTCAGGAATTCTAAGTTTTTTTTCTAGATTTGGTGGTAGTTCTATTGGTTTAACAGGACTAAATTCTTCATCAAAAAACGAGATAATTTTTCTTCGAAAATCTGTTGTTTTCAATTCATCTAATTTAATAGAATGAAATAGTATCATCTGCTCTTTAGCTCTACTTAAACCAACATTAATACCTCTAAGTTTAGAAGTAAGATTTTGATCTATATTATCAACTATTGAACCTGGAGCACTAATTGAGTTATCGCTATTTACAGTATTTGCTACGCCTAAAGAAACCAATATTACATCTCTTTCATCACCTTGAAATTGTGCTGGGCTATCTATTATAATATTGTGTTTTTCTAGCTTTTTAATAGATAAATCTTCTAAAATTGTTTTCAACTCTCGGGTATGATTTGCAAGCCCTAAACTTACAACACCGATAGTTTTATTAGCATATGTGGGGTCTTCAATCAACTCACGGAGCTTTGTGGCGATAGCTCTTATTTCTTCTTTAACTATTTTATTATCATAGTTTGCATTTTTAATAAATAATCTTTTTTTAGGGGTAAGTCTATTGGCACTAATTACCTTTAAAGGGATTAATTTGTTTTCATAAAAGTGCTTTTTTGAAAAATCAATTAATTCAGGTACACACCTAAAGTGTTCTCTAAGCATTTGGCTTGTAGAACCAGAAACTAAATTTGCTAATGAAAATAAGCTAGCATCTGCTCTTATATTTATCGCTTTTGGTCCCATAAAATTAAGATGGTCCTTTCTAAGAGAGTCAAATGCTTCATTAGTAATTGATACATCTTCTGGCGATGTTTGTTTTTCATCACCTACAACAATCATCTTTTTGCCATAATAGCCAAGTAGTATACTGTTAAAGTTAAGTTGACTAGCTTCATCTGTAATTATGCAATCAAAAACTTCTGGGGCTGAATCTACAGTTTTTAAAACGTCATCAAATTTCATTACCCAACACGATATATTCGGCGCAATTGCTTTCGCCGTTTGTTGGGCATTTCTTCTAAATTTATCTTTATCTGCAATACCTCTTTTACTTTGTTTGAATTCATGTTCAAAATTTGAAAGCAAATTGATGAAGTCATTTTTTTCTTGTTGGTTAAAGCGCTTTTTAAAATTTTCTTTAGCCAAACCGCTTAAAATGTCTGCTTTGGAATTCTTAATAACATCTGTAAGGTAGCGTAGTCTTTCACTTGTTTTTTGAAGATCAATTGATGTTGCATCTTCAACTAATTGGGCACCATATTTCAAGTGAAAAGAATCTTTGTTTATGCCCTCTAAAACTTTTGTTGAATTAGTACTTAAAGTTTTTAGGGTTTGCGGTATAAATTCTTTTAGAACTGTTTTTGCTTTTGCGGATTCTTGATGCGCTAGATGCGCGCTTTCTAATTCTTGTAATTTGTTTTTTACCTCTACTATATTTTCTTTTTTGTTAAGTAAACTGATTCCTATAGTTGAAATTATTTTTTGAGTATTTATTATAGCATCACCTACTTTATCTTTTTCTTGTTTTATTCTATTAGCTTCTTCAAAAACAGAAATTAATTCTTTTGCAGTATTTGTAATTTTTTCACACTTGGCATGAGTTAACTCATATGTTTTTTTAAACTCAATTATATCATCTGAATTTAATTTGTTTAATAACTCTAAATTCATATCAACTTTTATAATACCCTTTTTTGCTGCACTTTGCATTTCTTTTAAACTACATTGTTCTTTTAGGGCATAGTCAATAAAGTTATTTTCAGACAGTAACTCTATAAGTTCATTTAGGTTGGAGAAAGTGTTTAAAAAGACTCTAAACTTCATCAATGTCTTCCTATTATTAGAGAACACATCATTTATAGAAATTTGATCTATATACTTAACATCTTTGTAAAGTGAGTTGAGTTTTTTTTGAAAAAATGAAAGGGTGTCTTTTCCCTCTGGTAAGAGAGCTAAGTACGTAGAGATGTCTCTAGCGTATTTGGCACTGTTTAATTTAATTTCTTGGGCAGATCTATTTATCTGATAATCTTCTACTATTTCTTCAATAATAGCACGCTTTTTAAGCAAAGAATCAAGTAATTCTTTATTCTCACTTATTAAGTCTTTATCCTTAAAGTTATTTAGAGTTTTTGGTATTAAACTAGCCCTTTCAAAATTAAATTCTTTTAGGCTTGATACTTTTAAGGTTTCCAGTTTACCTCTAAAATTATCTGATAAATTATCAAATCTATCAAAATCAACTAAATCTAAAAGTTTAAAAGTTTCTTCAAAATTTATCGATGATTTTTTTTTGGTTACTGGTTGTAATTCTATGTACTTTTTTAAAGCCCTATTAATTTGGTCAGAATTTGATAACGTTTGATCATTAACAGTATCTTTTATATACTCCCAATTCGTTTTTCGCTCATCAACAAAGGTGTATAACTCATAAATACTAAAGTCTCTTTCAAAATATGGAATATTTATAGAGGTATACTCTTGCCGTAGAAGTTTTGCAAGAATCTTTTTTTCTGAATTATAATTTTTTTTGGTTTTGTTTAGTTTTTCTAGATCTGCATTAAGGTCATAAATGTTACTATTTAATAAGAGTTGCCTGATATTACTTATGCTGTTGGATAAAGTATATTCCGATTGATTTTGTTGTTTAATATCAGCCATTACCAACCCATTAAATTGATAAGGAATTTTGTCCAATAATGATTCTAGAGCTTTGTCTGTCTTTGCCGTAATAAGTATACGTTTACCTTCTGCTAACATAGCGCAAAGTAAATTTACAATACTGTGAGATTTTCCTGTTCCAGGTGGTCCGGTTACGACAGATAATTGGTGTGTATTGTAATTTTTATAAATATCTAATTGTTCTCTATTATAAGGTAAAGGAAAAAACTCTTCAAAATCTGAAGCATCTAAACTTGTAAATTTATCTTTTATAGACTCATAGATATTTGCAAAATAATGAGAATCGCCTTGCGATAAATTATTTTTTTGCCCTAATAAAATGTCTAGAACAGGTGGACTAACATTGTTTCCCTCAGAGAAGTCAATGATTTTATCCATTAGTTTTTGAAAATGACGTGGTCGCTTATGTCTTAGAATAAAACATGGTGCAAACTTTACAAAATTTTTAGTTAGGGTGTCTATTGGTTTTGAGTGGTTGGGGTCATAAACCAGACTTGGGTGTAATGCTAAAACATCGTTACTAATTATTTTTTTAAAAGCTGCTGTTTTTAAAAAAGCGACACCTAATTCATCAATACCTGTTTCAAAAGCATTTATTATTTTTAAAAGCTGATTTCTATCTATTTGTGGATTATTTAGAAAAAAAGCGTCTATATACGGATCTTCAATGGTATCTAGTTTAAAAACGACTTTACTGCCTGATATAATTGCAGAAAGTGGAATATGAAAAAGATGAACTTTTACCATTGATTCACCTATTTTAAGATGAAACAAACCAAAAGAGTACACAAACTCTAAACTACTGTTTTTTGCAGTATCTCTTGCTGCTTGATAAAAATATGAATACGCCTCTCTGTTAAATTTTTCTTCAAAAGTTTCTTCATCTTCATCTAGTCCATCATTTTTAGGTAATGGGCGGCGTACATCTAGAAGTATATTAGTATTAGTTTCTTCTACATCAACAGCAAACAGACTTTCAAAAACATTCTTAACAACGATGTCAGATTCTTCAATTTCTTCTTTCCATAAAGTATTTTTTAAACGCAATACATTTTTAGATCCTCTTTCAAGTAACTTATTATATTCTCTTAAAAATGCTATATATTTTTGAATAACTGCCATTATAGTTTTGTTTGTTTAACGAAACAACTTCATTATAAATACTCTTATTATTTCTACTGCAATCATTAGCTAATTCTCGTCTATTTCTAAATTGTTAATACCTGCAATAGCAGTTATCACAACGTGTCAGTAAAATATTATGTATTTTTTTTAACAATTAGTTTAATTATTCATCACCAAACACACTATCATAAGACATAGAATCATCATCAAAATCTTCATCGTGTCTATCAGGAAACATGCTGTCTAATTCTCCTTCTGCATCGTAAAAATCATTCTCTTGTTTAAATTCTTTTACAAGTTTATCTAATTTGTTAATTTGTTTTTCATCTTCCTCTTTAAAAACTTGATGAAAAACCTCTTGAATTTTTTCTTCTAAATCATATATGAGTTGGTGGTCTTCGTTTCCTTCTTCAAAAATATTTTCTATTTCAAGAAAGCGTGCTTTTAGTGTTTGTATTTCTTCGGTCATAAGTATTAATTAATTAGCTCTGTTTTATTGGTTTCTACCTCCAAACCATCAACATCTATCATCCCACTCATTAAACGTGGCAACAAAATATCGCGTGCTTCTTTTAAGTGTTGATTTTGGTTTTGAAGATTTGATATACTTTCAAATACTTTAGAGGCAAACGTTTTGAATTTTATAGAAATATCTTCGGAAGGCACAATAAAAGGTGATTGACGAACAATTCCTGTGTTAATATTTTGAATTGCTGCTCCATAAGAAATACTCTCGAAGTATGATTTTAAACCTATAAAGCTGAAATAAAAATATTCTTTTAATTTATCATCTATTCCTTTAAAATATAACCAACCATCATGAATACAAGCTTCAACACCTAAAATCATTGGAAAACCTAAAGTCCCACTAGCAGCAACAACTATAGAACCTTTTGGTAATTTTCTACTAAAAGATGCTCCATATTCATTAACATAGAGTTTGGTTTCATAAATATAAATATGTGAAGAAGTCGCATCTGCTATTTTTAACCAAGGAATAGTTCCTCCTTCAAAATATTTTTGATTTGAAATTGGTCTTGGCGAACTCCCTCTACCTACTTCTATCACATCTTGAATCTTTTTCTTCTCCCACCCAACTGGCAAACCACTTTCCTTATCAGTCTCCACATCCTCATAACCAGGAAATTTAAAACGTACAAACCACTCTTCGTAGGTTTGTTGTGCTTGCTCTTCTAATAAATTTATGCGTTTTAGATTGATTTCTATTAAATCATCATAACCCGATAAGATGGATGCTATTTTGCGTTGGGTTTTTAATGGTGGAAGATTGATTTTTATTTTTCTCAACCCTGAAATTGTTAAAGCTTTTTGGGATGAACCTATTAAAACTGAATCTAATTTGGCCTGACCATAAGGACTAACAATAAAATAATAAAGAAATTTGGATAAAGTTTTGTTTTTACTTTTATTAAATTTTATCCATATCAAATTACCATCCTTAAAATAAAATGGTTCTTCATTTTTTACTAAATAAGGGACTCCAATACTTCCCACTGATGTTATTAAAATATCTCCTAGTTGTGGAACACCATATTTTTCTTTAATCTTGAGGTATTTGTCTTTTTCAATAAATAGTTCAAGGCTTATATCTTGACCTTTAAATGACTCAATAATTTCTTTTGACCTAAAAAAGGGAATACCTTTTTCTACGTAATCAGAAAGAAATATTCTTTTACTAGATTTAATCTCCAATAAATTACCTAACAATTCCTCTTTCCAACTTTCCATCATAATTTCACAGATTGAATTTGCTCCATTAAACTATTGGCTTCGGTATTAAGTTCTGCTAGTTCAGTATGTATTTCGGTCATTCTACTCTTGTAGTCAAAATCCATATCAATATCAATCTTCACACCAACGTAGCGTCCTGGTGTTAGGCTGTAATCTTGTTCTGCTATTTCTTCTAGTGTGGCTATGTTGCATAAACCTTCTATGTCTTGGTAAGTTCCTTTAGGGAAGTTTTTGTTAAACCAAGTATTGCCTTTGCTTACACCTAAATCGTCTCCTCTAAAGGCATTCATTAAAGCAGTTAAGCCTTCTAGGTGCTCATCGCTAAAGTCGTTAATGGTGGTGCTTACTTTGTTAAAGGTGTTACGAGCATCTATCATTAAGACCTTATCCTTGTTTTCTTTCTTTTTCCCTTTATTAAAAAACCAAACGTGACATGGTAAACTACGTGTGTAGAAGAAATTGTTGCTAATGGCTACAATACATTCTACATCACCAGATTCTATAAGTTTTTGGCGTATTAATTTTTCCGCATTTCCAGCATCAGTTGCAGAACTTGCCATAACAAAACCAGCTCTTCCTGTTTCATTCAAATACGAATGAAAATATTGCATCCATAAATAGTTTCCATTGCTTATGGTACCTTTTCCTGTTAATGGTGCACCAAATGGTAAACGATCATCATCTGCTAGAAACTTATTTTTAGCATCAATTTTATCCACATTAAATGGGGGGTTAGCCATTACAAAATCGCACTTACCTGTTAGGTTATGTGGGTTAGAGTAAAAGCTATTGCTCTCTACAATTTTACCTTCTATGCCATGAATGGCAAGGTTCATTTTTGCTAAACGTGTGTTGTTGCTTTTTAGCTCCGTACCATAAACGGTTATGGCTTCGTTAACATTTTTGTTTTCATGGTCTGTTATAAAGTGCGCAGTTTGTACAAACATACCACCAGAACCACAAGCAGGATCGTGTACTATACCATGGTCTGGTTGTATAAAGTTAACAATGAGGTTAACTAAAGATGGTGGTGTAAAGAACTCTCCGCCTTCTTGCGCACCTGCGCCTTGCATAGAGAATTTCATTAAGAAAAACTCATAAATACGTCCAAACACATCGCCTTTGGCATTTTTTACAGCGTCTTTGTTAAATACACGTACCAAGTCTCGCAATAGTTTATCATCAAATTCTTGATAGCTTTTTGGTAGAATACCTTCTAAATCTGGATATTCGGCTTCAATAAGCTTCATGGCATTGTTAATGGCTTCGGCTATGTTTTCGCCTTCAGGTAAATCGGCTAAATAATCATACTTTGCTTTTTCGGCAATAAACATAGCGCCAGCGCCTGCGTAATCCCCTTTATTTGCCTCTCGTTTTTTACCCGTTCTTGGGTTAATAGGCAGTTTTTTTTCTACTTCTATTTTTGCATCTTCAAACCTATTTTGGGCAAAACGCAGTAATACCAAACCTAATAATGGGTCTTTATATTCGGCAGCAGTTAGTTTAGAATTTGCTCTAAGATCATCGGCTGCGTCCCAAAGTTCGATTTCTAATTTCTTTATATTTTCTTGGGTCATTTTTTATTGGTTGTGGTCATCTTAAATGATAACTGTCGTGATACTTATATACGAACCTTAAATATACTTATTAGTATAAGAAAAATGATATACTATCTTTTACAAAATGACTACTAGGGTTAATTATTTCATGGGTTCACAAAACCCTCAATGACCTTTTCAACACTTGAAGCTAGATCTGCATTCTGAATTTTAAATTTTTGAATACCCATTTCATTGAACCAATTGGTCCAATAGGCCCGCATAACATCAATAGCATATGGGTTCTTAGGGTTTAAGCTTTCAACACCAATAACCAATACTTCTAAGTCTTCAAGATTCTCATTTGCCTTAATAAAACCATATCCTTTTTCATTGAGTGTGGTCTCCCACTTTGAATTAGATAAAGGAAGACGATGCAATGATTTTGGAGTTAAATACGAGCTTAAGTTCCCTTCTTTAATTTGGCTGTTTTCATGATACATATAGCCATCCGTGAGAATCACTAGAATATTTCTATGACAATTGCTAATGGTGTAATCTTTAACATTGTACTTGAAAAATTGCCATATATCTGAACCGGGAAAATCTTTCGGGTTTTTAGCATCTGCTAATGCAAGATTATATATTTCGGCAGGTTGGCCAGCATATAATTCTTCCGTTTCAGTAATTTTAGCTTTTGGCGAATTTTTATCGAACTCTATATGGAGTTTTTCTGCTATAGCATTAATGGCATCATTAGTAGGTTCGGGATTGAAATACAATTGCATTTGATCTTGTAAGAATATCAATTTTTTTGTCTTTACGTGAGATGTAAACGCCTTAGAAACACTCTTTAAATACTCGGTGTCTTTTTGAATGGTTTTTGGCTGTGTTATTCTATCCGATAGGTCTAAAAACACACTAATGTTCAGGTTGTTCTTCTTGTTATCCAGAATATATTTAGGGCAGTCACCTTTAATTTCTGTCTTAGCAATTTTGATTTCCTTGGTTTCTTCTTTTGTATCGGATTTGCAGGCGGAAAGTATAATGGAAATGGTAGCGTAAATAAAAAGCTGTTGTATGTTTCTCATGTTATAAGGTTTTCGTGTAAACTTTATTTTGGTAGTCATCTGAGTCAAGGTCTAATTTGGTAATATGGGTGTCATATACTTTACGGCACTCATTTAAATAATCTCTTGTTTGTTCCGGGCCTAATACAATTTCTGAGGTAATACACTCTTGCCAGCCCTGCAAGTACTCAGATGATAGTGCTTTGTAATTTCTAATAGGAAGTATGAAACCATCAATGATATCCTCTAATTCCGAACATCTAATTTTATTTTCACTGATAACTTTTTCCAGTGATAGAATGGTATCGTTTTGCTTATCTATAATTTGAAGTAAATTCTTTATATCACTTTCCAAAGAGGAAATATAATTTTCAATTTTATCCTTATCCGCATGCTCTTTCATGACGATGTCAAAAACAAGTCCCCAAATAATATAAGAGACAAAACCCGCAAAGATGATGACCCAAAAGCTTGGACTTGTGAAAGCTACGGCAATAGAAAAATCCGGATCTTCAAATGTTTTGTTTAAGTTATATAATTTCTCATCTATTAAATAAGCTAGGAGTGCATCAAAAATAAATGTGGTTATAAATAATAGAATTACTTTGAAAATATTTCCAATACTATGTTTGTGCATGAAAATATGAATGAGATACCCTAACCCAAAAAACACAAAGGGGATAAAGAGAATAAACCCCAATTCTAATGCACCCGCATCATAAGCTTCTTGTAGTGCCTTTGGGTAGAACATTCCCCCGAATAGTTCAGTAGACGGGTCAAAAGTTCTAAAAAAAGCTGAAAATGATGTGGAAATATAAAATATGAAGATATAAACGGTTAAAAATGCCAAGAGAATAGAACCAATCCAAAACTTAGAAGAAGACCTTCTATCTACGGGTATACCAAAATCTTGAGGACTTCTTCTGACCTTGACAATATCCGTTCTTAATTTTTCAATTTTATTTTCTTTTTCTTCAACTCGTTCTTTTTCGCGTTGTAGCTCTTCATCTTTGGTCAATAAGAGGGTTTTCTTTCCCTTAAGTTCGGTAACGTAGGGTTGCTTTAGTTTTATTTGCTCTAACTCTTCTTTTTTGCAATTGTTTTCGAACTTATGATAGATTGCATCCAAACTGGCTTGTAGGTTTTCAGAACGTCCTTGACATGACTTGGAGGTAGAACGTCCATCTTCATGATACGTTTTTCGTTGATCTTCAAAAGTTGGTGCACTATTATTAACCTCTGGTTTTTTGATTGGTTTTATTTGAGCAATACTTTTTAAAAGTCCCATAAGCTAGTTGTTTAGTTCTAATAAAATCGATTCTTTACTTTTTCCTTCTTTAGCGCTCTCAATGAGATATTCGGTGAGAGGAACTATTTTATCATCTAGGAATTCAAATTTTTTACAGTACTTTTTTAAGGTATTGTATTCATCATCTGTAACTATTTCATCTGCCCATATCATTAGGGCAAAATCATATAGATATTCTATTCTCTTTTCTAAGGTTTCGGGAATAGTGATGATACCGGAGTGCGCGGTTAAAATTTCATCTAACTGTTCTTTGGATATGTTTCTTTCGTTTGCAAATTGATAGAGCAGACGCATTTCTAATGGGCTGAATTCGTCGTCTGCCAATGCAATTTGGTAAAGTCTTAAAAAATGGCTTTTAATCTCTTCTGAGATGGTTTGGTTCTGCATAATCAAAAATGGGTTTGGTTAAAATTTTCTATCTCTGCCATAGGATTTGGCTGCTTTTTTTCTAGCATACGGTATAAAGGGTTTGGTGTTTTTTATTTTAAATGCACTGGCTAAAAAGACTAATGCACAGATAATATCTATTGGAATCCAAATAAACTTTTGAAATAGATAGATAGGGAATATAGGATTGAATAGATAGGCTATAAGAATGAATGAAAGAAGAGTGGAAGGGTTCTTAGTAAACTGACTACTAATGATAAAAGCACTGATACAGACAAATACTCTTAGAAATTTATAATAGAAGCTATCTAGTGGAAAAATTGCTAAGGTTAGAATGAAAGCACTAGCTAGGGCTAAGTAGCTATAAAAATCTCTTTTAAAATTATACTTCATTTGTTAATTGGATTGGCTAAATACATTTCAAACCTATTACAATTCGCTAGTCATACTTTACAGAATCCCGTAATGGGCACAATTTATTTCTGTTAATTTTGCTTTGTAATAAAAAAACCATGCTTAAAAAGTTACTCGTTTACGTATTTGTTCTCTTTGCTTTTAGTGTATTCTCCCAAGAACAAATAAGCCTCATCTCTTGGAACATAAGAGACATGGGGAAGACCAAAAACTCCGAAGAATTAGATAAAATGGCAGAAATAGTTCGTGATGCGGATATTGTTGCTATTCAAGAAGTAGTTTCAGGTTATGGAGGTGCACAAGCGGTTGCTAAACTTGCTGATAATCTTAATAGAAAAGGAGCAAAGTGGGATTATGTAATCAGCAACCCTACCAACAGTACAAAATACGCTACCGAACGTTATGCCTTTATTTGGAAAACCAAAAGAATCAAAATTAAGAACCGAGGCGAGTTAATTAAAGAATTGGACACTTTGGTAGATAGAGAACCTTTTTACATCGATTTTTTCATAAATGGGCAGAAGCTAACTGTTCTTAATTTTCATTCAAGACCTCACAACAAAAATCCGGAGGCCGAAATCATGGCTATATCCAATTACCTAAAAAGTAAAGAAATTGCCCATCCCTTGGTACTTGCAGGTGATTTTAATGTTGATGAAAAAGAACTCGTTTTTGATACACTTAAAGAGCTGGATTATAAACCGAGTATTCGTAATCAAAAAACTACTTTAAAACATGAATGCAGGGAAAATGGATATTTAAACCATACAATAGATAATATTTTTTATTCTAAGGAAATTTCAAAGGTAAAGGGTATGGCAATAGATTTTGTAAAGTACTGTGATAACCTAACAAGTGCTCGTAATCTTTCCGATCATTTACCTGTTTTATTGGAGCTTAAAATTGAATAAATGATATAATTTGGGCTGTACGTTCAATACAGCCCAAATATTCAGATTTCGCTACCCACGCGGTGGAGTAGGTGGTGGATTGCCGTCATCCCCTTCCGTTGATTGGGTATTGTATAATCCGTCTGTCTCTGCAATGGTTTCATCATTACAGGAAAATAGAAATGTATTAAAAGCTAAGACCGTTATGGCTAAAATTATTCGCTTCATTTTATTGGAATTACAGGACATGCCGATGGCCGTCCGAGTTAATACTCAGTGATTTTTGCGATGAATACATCGCGTAAAAAAATGAAGGGACGTCTCCCGGTTTTGAGAAGTAGAAATCCGAATACAGTAGCGTACAGCTTACTTCTCAATTGGGCTTTTTGCCGACTGTATTCTGGACTTTCTTATGAAATGATTTTTCTAGAAACACCATGTTAGCAATGCAGGGCGACAATCATTTCGAGAACAAAGTAAATGAGGTGAAGTATAAATTTGTGGAGAATCGGGGGAAAAGAAATTCCGGAAAAATAGTTCCATGAAATTTCCATAAGTATTAGTTTTAGAATCCAAACCAACCAATAGTATGTCACTAGAAATTTTAGCACTTGCCTTTAAAAAGGCAGAAAAGGAAATTGGGTCAAAGAGGAAAACACATCTGGCCAGGCATCTTTCGGATGTCCTGCAAGAAGATTACAATTATACCATTAGCGAACGTACGTTAAGGGACTATTTTAATAAAATAGAAAAAGGAGATACGGGACCCCAAGATGATTTAAAGCCTAAGCTTATAGAACCCTTATGTCAATATTTAGGATATGTAAATTATGCGGAGTTCATAAAATCACACGGGAATATCAATAGGAGAATTTCTGACGAAGAAGTAATCAACCCAACTAAAAAAAGTTTAAAAAAAATATGGGTTGCGGTCTTGTTAATCTGTTTGAGTATTGGTGTTGGTATATCTTTTTTAATATCTCAGAGGAGCATAAATGAATCCAATGCCACTATGTATAAGGAATGTATGACCTGGGCGGATTCAACCTACGTTAAGGTTTCCTGTGATAAAGGACCGTATTCTAAATATGGTACAAAGGTTATTCCTTACGAAGAAAATAGATTTAAAAACTTGAAAAGAGTTAGGGTACATTTAGCCTATAATTATTTTAATGAAAAAGGTCAACCTCTAGTTTGGTACTTTAGAAACGACGATAAGCAATATGAATTTTTTACAGCACCCGGTTTACACCCTATAAGTGAAAAAACCTTAAAGGCGATAACTCCATACATTATACAAAAGTATGTTCCATTGCATAATGACCAAGAGGATTCATTTATAGAGTAATCAATCATGTGTTTAACTTTCTTCACAACACAACATTTAATAGATTTCTTTTTCATCATCAAATTATTTTGAAACATCCTTTATATGACACAATAAGTAGGTAAAGTATTACATTATGATTACTAGATAACATATTGTAAAACTAAAAGTAATAGCCTTATGAAGTTCTTTACCCCAAATTACCTTTCTCTTTTTGCCGTTTTGTCTTTTTTTTTGATTGGATGTTCTACAGATGAATATTATACAGATAATTCTATTTATGAGAAAGTTCCAATAGAGGAAACTCCCACAGAAGGAATTATAATTAATGGCGAACTGGTTGTTGATACCTATTATTACGATAATCAAGGGCCTCATAAGCACAAGGCATATGGATTAACAGCAAAAACTGTTGGTTTTACGGAAACTTTTGAGTCAGGTTCAAAGGGTAGCTATGCTGGAGGTACTGTAAGTTTATCCCCTTCAGGAGATTGGTACCTTGATGATGCGCTTGTAGGTTCATTGACGAACGACCGAAAGTTTGGTTCCAAGTCGGTCAGGATAAGAAACAATGGCACTTTAACCATGAGTTTCAATATGGATAATGGAGCTAGTAGCATTCTTGTTCGTCATGCGGCATATGGTACCAACGGAGCATCCGATTGGAGATTAGTGGCTTCATACGATGATGGTACCACTTGGTACTATATAGGAGATACTATAACAACCAATTCAACCACATTAAATACGGTTACCTTTGAGGTAAATGAAACCCAAAGTGTACGATATGGTATTTATAAAATTTCCGGGGGGTCTAACAGAATTAATATTGATAATATTGAAATTGAAGTAAATACTTCGGGTGGAGGCACCAGTCCATCCATGGATAGTAACCTTACTTTTGGTAATCCTTCCGATGCAGCTTCTTCTATTGATAATTATTTCCTTTCTAAGCCTGATTTTAGCTTGTCATATAACAACAGTAACGGAACGGCCAATTGGGTTAGCTGGCATTTAAGTACAGCATGGACAGGAACCACTTCTAGGTGCAACTGTTTTAAGTCGGATAAAACATTGCCTACCACCTTTTTTAGAGCCACTACCAGCGACTATACAAATTCTGGTTTTGACAGAGGGCATTTGTGCCCATCCGCAGATCGTAATGGTAGCGAAGATTCAAACGAGAATACCTATTACATGACCAATATTGCGCCACAGGCTCCGGATAAAAATCGTAGGTCATGGGCTAATCTTGAAAGCTATTTACGGTCATTAACTTTAGAAGGAAATGAAATACATATTATTTCCGGGGTTGTTGGTACCGGTGGTACGGGTAGCAATGGATCGGCCAATACAATATCAAACGGAGAAATAAATGTACCGGATGCTTTTTGGAAAGTAGCATTGATTTTACCTAACGGAAATAATGATATTCAACGTGTGACAACATCCACAAGGGTGATTGCTGTACTGGTACCTAATGACCAAGATATAAATACAGATTGGACACATTTTAAAACTACGGTAGATAATATAGAGAGTTTGACAGGGTATGACCTGTTTGAGAACATATCCGATACTATAGAATCTATTTTAGAGTCTACTGTGGATGCGGAACAGTCAGTTTAGCTAATGTCCTTTTTCAGTTTAGGAGGTTTAATTCTAGTATAGATTATAATAGGGTGTATTATTGGTTAACCAATAATACACCCTATTTTTTGGGTTTAATTTAAACAAATTGAGGAAACAGTAGGTGTATTTTATTTGATGAACTATAGGAAAATTTAGTAAGAAAATCCCTTATTTACTGATGTTAACAAGGATTCAACAGCTTATTAAATTGCGATATTAAGTAATAAGAAAATGTCATATCTATAATATAGATATGCGGAAAAAGGGTTTTCTGTTATTCTCGGAGATATACTATACCCAATATTATTTTTTGGTTAAGTTTAGAATATAAACCACTGTTGATGCCCCGAGATTATAAAACTATTAAGAGTGAATCATATAGCCACAGTTTAAATATTAATAGCGATGTGGAGTTTGAAATTATATTCAAGCTTTATCATTCTAAACTATTACATATCGCAAAAAGCTATGTTGTTGAAAAAGAAGACGCCGAAGAAATAGTTCAAGAAACGTTTATCAAATTATGGCAAAAAAGGAAATTACTAACTCTCCAACCTAATGAAATTAGTAATTATTTGTTTATAATGGTTAAAAATGGATGTCTCGACTATTTAAGAAAAAAAAAGAGACAGCTAAGTTTATATGGTCCTGCTGAACAAATAGAAGATAGTATAAACTATAATGCGCTTACGGATGATGTAGCAACAGACATAATAGCAAAAGAATTAGCAGAGCAAATTCGACAAGCCATAGAATTGCTTCCGAGGAAATGTCAAAATGTGTTTGTAAAAAGTAGGGTAGAAGGTTTTAATCATAAAGAAATATCAGAAAAACTCCAAATTTCTACGAAGACGATAGAAAGTCATATTGGAAAGGCTTTAAAGCATATGCGCTTTCATTTACAGGAGTATTTACATTTATTTTAAAAAAAAATCGAAAATCGCTTAAGGGGTAACTGCATTTAATTCGTTTTTATTATAAAGACACTATTTAAATGCAAGACGATTCACTTCAAAAATATTTAAAGAATGAACTTTCTCCGGAGGATAGAAAATTTGTTAATGGTTGGATAAAAGAGAGTGATGAAAACGGTAAATATTTTAATGCCCTAAAGGCGAGATACGTAGCGAAATCACTAAATCAAAGTTCAATTGCTGATTCTAAAACTGCTTACGAACTTTTTGAAAGGAAGAAAAACAAGAGACGGTGGTCTCACTATGCTTCTTACGCTGCAATTGGCTTAATTTTTCTTTCAACTAGTTTTTTCCTTTTAAAGGATAGTTTAAGCTATGATCAAAAAGATCATAAATTTTTAAAAGATAAACTTCAATTTGCTGAATCATCCAATGTAAATAAGGAAAGTGTAGTTCTGCCCGATGGTAGTACTGTGGTTTTAAATATTGATAGCCGTATTGAGTATCCTGCTAGCTTTACGGGAGAAACAAGGAGAATTTTGCTATATGGAGAAGCAATATTCGATATTGTCCATGACTCCTTACATCCCTTTATTGTCCAAACAGAACACTATGATGTAAAAGTATTGGGAACTACGTTTAACGTTAAGTCTTACCCAAATGATACCCAAACGGAAACAACCCTCATAACCGGAAAGGTGGAACTTTTAAGGGATAAACAAAACCCTATAGTTCTCTCTCCTTCTGAAAAAGCTGTTTTTCATAAAGTAGAAAATAAAGTAAAAGTTAAAAAAGTAATTTCTGCAGATGTAGTTGCATGGCAGAAAGGAACGCTTGTTTTCAACAATACACCATTACAGCAAGTTGCTCTTGATTTAGAACGAAAACACAACAAAAAAATAACAATTAACTCTGTAAGATTATTAAAATATGAATATACCGGAACGTTAGATAATTTGACTTTAGAGGAGTCACTTGAATTACTGAAAATTTCATCCCCAATTGATTTTAGAATATCAGAAAATGAAATAGTACTTAAAATGAAAGAGTAAATAAAAAAGAGGATGTTGTCGCATCCCCTTTATTTATATCAATCAATCTAATTATTGATCAATATCAAACCAATTCAAAATTATGAAAAAAAGCGAACTTAAAAGGTTTTCGCTTAGAAAACAATTTCTAAGAATTATGAAAATCTACATCGTAATTGTATTTATTAGTCTCACAAAGCTATTTGCTACTAATGTTAATGCACAGACAATTACTTTAAAAGAAAAGAATTCAGAACTCAAGAGCATTCTTGATAAAATAGAAGCTACTAGCGGTTATCATTTCTTTTATAATAGTAGTATCGTAGACGTATCAGAAAGGACAACTATAGTTGTTAATGAGAAAGGTATAGAGCTTGTCTTAACGGAACTCCTATCCAATACTACAATAAGTTTTAAAATCTTCAAAAATCAGATTGTTCTGTTCCCTAAAAATGACCCTTCCGGTCAGGAATTTTTGAGATACTTAGAGGAACAGGAAAAACAACGTAATAATTCGTTGCAGTCTCCAAGTACGAATCTTAGTTCTTTTATGGGGAAAAATTTTCAAAACACCATTACGGGAACAGTGAAAGATGAACATGACGAACCTTTAGCAGGTGTGTCAATAGTTATACAAGGAACCACAACGGGTGTGCAAACTGATTTTGATGGAAATTATCAAATTATAGCAAACAAAGATGATGTGCTATTATTTTCATATCTCGGTATGGAGTCGCAAACTGTAACCGTTACTACAGAGAGTTCTATAAATGTTGTTCTTAAAGAGAATTCAACTGAGTTAAACGAAGTTGTAGTTGTTGCATACGGAACTTCAAGGAAAGAGGCAATAACTGGGTCTATATCTTCTATTGCCTCAGAAAACATTGAGAAAAGGAGCATTACGAATATATCAACTGTTATTGAGGGTTCTTCACCTGGAGTTATTGTTGCAGCACCTTCAGGGCAGCCGGGCTCAGGGCAAAGTATTCGCGTGAGAGGATTTGGGTCTTACGGTTCTTCAAATGATGTTTTATATGTGGTAGATGGTATCCCCATTAATGGAGACATAAGCAATTTGAATCCTTCTGATATTGAGAGTGTGAATATCTTAAAAGATGCAGGGTCAACAGCTTTGTATGGTAATAAGGCTGCTAACGGAGTTGTTCTGGTTACTACAAAAAGTGGGAAAAGCAAAGATGGAGAACTTAAAGTTAGTGTGTCTACGTCAACCATCAATAGAGGAACTAAAGAATATGATAGATTAGGGCCGGCAGATTTCTATGAAGCATATTGGGACGCAAGAAGAAACGCGATAGCAGTACCGGGTATTGCTAGTAATGCAGAATTAACTGCAGCCAATTTAGCATCGTCAGCTGGTATTTATGATGATCTGCTAAAGAATCCTTTTAATGTGCCAAATGACCAAATAGTTGGCACCGATGGAAAAATTAATCCTAATGCAAGTTTATTATACCCTGATGATCTAGACTGGGTAGATGCTCTTACCAGAACAGGAATAAGACGTACTGCGGACATGAGTTTCAATAGTAAATCAGAAAAAGGAGATCTATATGGCTCTTTAGGATATCTTGATGAAGAGGGGTATTTAATTAATTCAGATTTTAATAGAATTACAGGGAGAGTAAAGGGAAGCTATAAAGCAACGTCTTGGTTAGATGTGGGTATAAATTTATCAGGGTCACTTTCAAAAGCAAATCAGGCCCAAACCTCAGTTTCAGGAAGCACAATTAATCCATTCAGGTTTACCCGGAATATGGGGTCAATTTACCCTATTTACCAACATGATCCCGTTACAGGCGATTTTATCTTGGATGAAAATGGAGAAAGAACCTTGGACCTAGTAAGAGGGCCGGGAGCTAGTAGTGCTAGACATATATTATATGAAATAGAGAACGACACCCATTTGGAAGAGAGAAATCGACTTGATGGTAAAACATTTGCTAAAATACAGTTAGCAAAAGGGTTAACTTTTACAAACAACATGTCTTATGAGGTTGAAGATTTTTATGCAAGTGACTATTTCAATGCAGAAATAGGGGATGCAGCCCCTAGTGGAGAGGCTGCAAGAACTTATATACGTACTTCTACTGCAGCTTTCAATCAATTACTGACTTATAATTTTGATTTAAATTCAATTCATTCGTTTGATGTTTTGGCGGGTCATGAGACTCAAGATTTTACTAGGACATATTTGTATACTAACATGTCTTCACAAATATTTCAAGGTAATCAGGAACTAGCAAATTTTGTATCTCCAAATGGTACAACATCTTACATTGATAAAGTAAAAGAAGATAGTTATTTTGGAAGGCTTGGTTATAATTATGATTACAAATACTTTTTAAGCGGATCCATCCGTACAGATGGAAATTCCAAATTCGCCGATGGGCATAAGTGGGGTGTATTTTATTCTATAGGTGGTTCATGGAGTATTCATCGAGAAGATTTCTTGGCAAATGCGAGTTGGATTAATAATTTAAAAATTAGAGCTTCACAAGGAGAACTGGGGAACGCTAATTTAGGGGACGGTGTTTACTATCCCTATCTTCCACTCCTTGGGCTGGGCTACAATAATCAATCTGAAGCTGGTGTGCTTACAACTTCATTGGGTTCACCAGATTTGAAGTGGGAAAAGTCAGTACACACAGATGTTGCTATAGAATTCAGCTTTTTCAATCGATTGAGGGGATCTGTCGAATATTATAAAAAGCTCTCTAAAGATTTAATTTTTGCAGTACCACTACCTTTATCCGCGGGAGGAATAGTTTATGATGATAGTCAATTACAAAATGTTGGAGAGTTATATAATAAGGGGATTGAATTGTCTTTAACCTATGATATTATACAAAAGGAAGACATCGGATGGTCGACTACGATAAATGCCTCAACAATTCAAAATAAAATCACAAAGTTACCGGAAGGCCAAGAAGCCATTTTGACAGATGACAATAAAAGACTGGAGGTAGGAAGGGGTTTATTTGATTACTATTTACGTGATTGGTACGGTGTAGACCCTTCAGATGGCTCAGGATTATTTGTAGCCAATGACCCAACAGCTAACGATGTTAGAACTATAGATGGTGTATCTGTTACGCCATTTGCTAACAATGCAAAAGAAGTGTACGCAGGTTCTGTGCTTCCTGATCTCTATGGGTCAATCAATTCTAACCTAAGATATAAAAGTTTTAACCTGGGCTTCTTATTTACCTATCAAATAGGAGGGGATAACCTGGATCTTAATTATGGAAATCTAATGGCCACTGACACTTACGGAGCGGCTTTACATGCCGATGTAATAAATAGGTGGCAACAACCAGGTGATATAACAGATGTTCCAAGAGCGGACACTACTATGGACACTCAATGGCAACAGACATCCGACAGGTTCTTAACTGATGCGTCTTACTTAAGCTTGAGACAAATTAATGCGTCTTATAACCTTCCAGATACCTTGATTCAAAAAATGGGGGTTTCTAGTATCAGGTTCTTTGCCAATGCAGAGAATGTATTTAATCTTAATGCAAGAAAAGGTTTGAACCAGCAACAAGATTACAGCGGGAACACTTCTAATTTATATGTACCAGCTAAGTCATTTTCTATTGGATTAAACATAACGTTATAAAAAATTAAGATGAAAAATATAATTATAAAACTGACCCTGGCACTTGTTTGCTGTGTATTGATTACTTCGTGTAATAAAGAGTTTTTGGAAACCGAACCCACTAATCAAGTTTCGGCAGATCTTGCCGTAGAAACCACGGCTAATGGGATGATTCTTTTGAACGGTTTACATAGGTCTATGTATCATAAGTTCTACACACGAATAATTTTTAATGGAATTGGAAGTCAACTAATAATAAATGATCTAGCTGGTGATGATTTTGTTGATACCGGAAGTAATAATACATGGACAACCGTATACCAGTGGACTGCCTCTACAAGTGATACTGATTTATTTTCCGATTTTGCATGGAAGTTTTATTATCACTTAGTTGCCAATGCAAATATCCTTATTAATGGAATAGATGGTGCAACAGGTACTCAGGATGAAAGAGACTATATTAAAGGCCAAGCCCTTGTTTATAGAGCATTTGCGCATTATCAATTAGTTCAGTTGTTTGCAGAAAGATACAATCCGGAAGCTGATAATAAACAACTAGGTGTCCCCTATAAACTTAACACGGATGATTTATTGGTACCTAGAGAAACTGTGGAGAATGTTTATGGTTTGTTAAATACAGACTTAGATCTTGCCATCAAATTACTTGAGGGAGAAGGAAGATTGAACAAATCCCATATTAATCAATCGGTCGCCCTAGGAATTAAAGCTAGAGTTGCACTTACACAAGGGAATTGGGATGTTGCAATCACCAATGCAACGATGGCTCATGAAGGTTTTGCCTTAATGAATCAATCAACTTATGCTCAAGGTTTTACTAGCGATTCAGAGAGTAATCCAGAATTCATGTGGGCTTCTCAAATAATAGCAGGAGATCAAGCAATTCCTTTTTCCGATTATGGTGCTTGGGTTTCAAGAAATTTCAATGGAAATGCTGTCAGGGGGAATCCAAGAGCTATCACAAAAGTTTTATACGATAAAATTGCGGATAGCGACGTAAGAAAAACACTTTGGGACCCTACAGGTTTGCACCCTGATGTTGATTTGACCGATAACCACACACGACACCCTTACACAAATCAGAAATTTCTTGTTGAAGATATAGCAGATAGTCGGATTGATATTCCTTTAATGAGAGCTGCGGAAATGTATTTGATAATAGCAGAAGCAAATGCACGTAAAGGAGGAGCGGATGCGTTAGCTGCACAAGCATTGTTTGATTTTGCTTCAACCCGAGATTTAGAATATTCTTTATCAACAAATACTGGCCAGGCATTAATTGATGAGATTATGGTTCAAAGAAGGGTAGAACTTTGGGGGGAAGGATTTCGGTTTTATGATTTAAAACGTTTAAATCAAGATTTGGTAAGGGAAGTAGGTCTTGCGGATACGGGTACACATCAAGCATCGTTTATTGGAAATGTATCTTTTGTTCCTGCGGGCGACAAGAGATGGGTGTTTTTGATTCCGAAATCCGAAATTGATGCTAACCCTTTAGTTGAGCAAAATCCATTATAATATTATAGGATATTATGGGAGCTAGAAAATACTCTTTAAGATATCTATACATGAGACTTTGGCTTAAGAAACAGCTATCATAATTATTGACCCTGCAATTAATACAACTTTAAGGTATTATGAGCAGGGTTGTATAATTATTTTGTCTGGTTAACCAGTGTTTAAAGGAGCAGTTGAGAAAATTTTTGAGCTCCAAATTTGAATTGAAATATTTTCTATTCAATTCAACAGCAAATTAAAATTAACAAGATGATAAAATATTACTTACTTGGGATGGTCTTTCTAAATACATTGACTATTTACTCTCAGGAAGCGAAAAGGAACATGTCCATAAAAGACTTTTTAAGTATTCCTAGTGTCTCCAATATCCAAATTTCGCCGGACGGCAAATCGATACTATACATTCTAACCGAAAGTAATTGGAAAGCCAATAAACAAATAAAACACGTTTGGCAAGTAGATAGTAATGGTAAGCAAACAAAGCAAATAACCTTTGGTCTAGGAAATGAAAGTGAGCCTCTGTGGTCTCCAAATGGAAAATGGATCATTTTTTTATCTAAAAGAAATGCTGATAAGGGGAGTCAAATTTATTTGATGAAATCAGATGGTGGGGAGAGTAGGCAACTAACAAAACATAGCACTTCCGTTTCAAACCTGAGTTGGTCAACGAATAGCAAAAAAATATTCTTTATTGCTAATGATTCTATGACAGCCATTGAACAGCACTCAAAAACAGATAAGAATGATGTTTTTCCTTTTGAAGAAAATTATAAACAAAAACATTTATGGCAAGTAGATTTAGAAGCTAATAAGAAAAAAATTACTTCAGGGGATTATTCAATTTTGAATTATAGTATTTCAAATGACGGTAAAAAACTTGCTGTGCATAAATCACCTAATCCTCTTCCCGATTACTCGTTCCACAGTGAAATTTGGATGATGAATGAGGATGGAAGTAATGCAATTCAACTGACGGATAATAAAATCTCAGAAATAGCAAATAACAGACTTTTTAAAACGGGAGCTAGAATCTCTCCAAACAATAAAACCATTCTTTTTGTAGCTCCTGTTAACGATAAACTTGAAGAATACTACAATAATAAATTATTTCAATTGAATTGTTCTGCAAATTCAAATATTGATTTGCTAATAAAAGATTTTCCTTACGAAGTATCTGCAGCTGAATGGTCCTCAGACGGGCGAAGAATTTTTTTTGTTGCTAATATGGGGTCACAATCTCAGCTATGGGAATATCAAACATCAGCTAAGAAGTTAATTCAACTTACTCGAGGTGAGCATTCAATAGGGCAATGGACTTATAATCAGCGTGACGATGAGCATTTTTTAACCATTAAAACAATGGAAAACCCAGGTGATATTTATTCCTTTAAAAAGGGCAAGTTTAATCAGATTACTCATCATCATGATTCCTTAAGCGTGAAATTCAATTTACCAAAACAGGAGGTAATCAAATGGACAGGGTCTGATGGAGTTTCTGTAGAAGGATTAATATATTATCCACATAATTATAATAGTGATACAAAATACCCACTAGTTGTTCAAACACATGGTGGTCCAAGAGCTTCTGAAAAATATGGAATGTCATTACGATATACTACTTATGTACCGGTTCTTACCGGCTTGGGTTATGTAGTGTTACAACCAAACTATAGAGGTAGTACTGGTTATGGCGACGAATTCTTACGAGGTATGGTAGGTGGGTATTTTAATGAATCTCACCTAGATGTAATGGCAGGAGTTGATTTGCTTATAGACAAAGGTATTGCGGACGCAGATAAAATGATAAAAATGGGTTGGAGTGCCGGCGGACACATGACCAATAAATTGATTACATATACGAACCGGTTTAAGGCGGCTTCTTCAGGAGCAGGTGCTGTCAATTGGATAAGTATGTATTCTCAAAGTAATGTTAGAAATAATCGAAACGAGTGGTTTGGTGGTTCTCCATGGCAAAAAAATGCACCTATTGAGGCTTATTGGAACAGTTCTCCATTAAAAGATATAAGTAATGTTGAAACACCAACACTTGTTATAGTTGGTGAAAATGACCCTGTTGTTCCAATGCCTCAGTCTGTAGAGTTATTTAGAGCATTGAAAAGTAATAATGTACCTACTCATCTATATATTGCTCCTAGAGAGGGTCATAGATGGATGGAATTAAAGCATCGTTTGTATAAGATAAATGTGGAATTAGAATGGTTTGCTAAGTACGCACTTGGTAAATCGTATGAATGGGAATAAGGGCGAAAGCATTTTATCAGCCAAATATTTAAACTTCAAAAAAGTAAATCATTTGTTCAAGAAACATAACTGATTATGAGAAAAATAATAGTATTGTTATTAATTAGTACATTCTTTTTATCATGCTCCGATAAAAAAAAGGAAATTGAAAAGACCCCGAATTTTATAATTATAATGGCGGACGATTTAGGGTATGGAGATATTTCTTGTTATGGTAGCCCTCATACAAAAACTCCCCATATAGATCAATTAGCAAATGAAGGGACTAGGTTTCTTGATTTTCACTCTAACGCTCCTGTTTGCAGTCCAACAAGAGCTGCTTTTATGACAGGAAAGTATCAACAGCGGACAGGAATAGAAGGAGTTGTTACTTCCAAAAAACATAGAGATGTAGGCCTAGGCCTAAAAGAGATTACCATTGCAGAAGAATTAAAAAAATATAATTATAATAACGGCATTTATGGAAAATGGCATTTAGGGTATTCAAAAAAATATAACCCTATGAATCAAGGGTTTGATGATTATGCAGGGTTTGTTAGCGGAGGGATAGATTATCACGGCCATATTGACCAAGAAGGATACTTAGACTGGTGGAAAGGAACAAAAATGGAGAATGAAGATGGGTATGTTACAGATTTAATAACACAATACGGGGTAAAGTTTTTAAAAGAAAATGATCCTAAGAAAACAAATAAACCCTTTTTCTTATATCTACCACACGAATCTCCTCACAGACCCTATCAAAGGCGCATAGACAGAGTATTGAGAGAAGTTGGTAAGGCGGGTACTCTAGCGGTTCAAGATAGTATTCAAAGCATTTATCGAGAGATGGTAGAGGTTATGGATGAGGGAGTGGGTGAAATAATGGAGGCCTTAAAAGAAATTGGAGAGTATGATAATACAGTCGTAATTTTTTTGTCTGACAATGGAGCTAATGAATATGGTAGCAATGGTGTGTTAAGGGGATTTAAAAATGAAGTTTATGAAGGTGGTAGTAGAGTTCCTGCAATTATTAGTTATCCAGGTCATATAAAAGCGGGTATTGTTAATGATCAAACGGTTCTTACAATGGATTTACTTCCCACTGTACTTGATTTAATTCAAAAAGAACCAACTGCGAATTACATAGATGGTATTAGTATCAAAAACAGCCTTTTAAATGAATCTGACCTGCCTGAAAGGGATGTTTTTTTTGCATATGGAAACTTAAGTTTTGTGAGAAGTGGTAAGTGGAAAATGATTCGGATAAAAGAAGACAATGGCTTTAATTATGAACTTTATGATTTGATAAATGACCTTTCTGAAAAAAATAATATGGCTTTAGAAAATTCAACTTTACTTAATACTATGAAGAATAAACTTTTACTTTGGGAGAAAGAGGTCAGAAAGGGAGCAGAAATAATAACTCAATAAACTAGTTTACGGGTAAACTTAAATATTTGTCTCTAGGTAAAAAAAATTAAGTTTTATTCTTTTCAGCCTGCTTAATAAAAACCGTATCAATCAAAAAGGTGGTGACTTCTTTATCTGAAATTAAGGGAAGGCGTTTTTTCTTTTTGATAGGTTTTTCTACAGTCTCCGGAATTGTTTCACTTTTACTTTCATCTATCGAACTAGAATCTTCAGTTTCAAAATAGAACTGCTCATTGAAAATTGTCAGGATTCTTCTTGAAGCTTCAAACTGCAATATTTCATAAAGAATAGAACTTTTAGCAATCAGCGAGTCATTAAAATAACTAGCATCCCCAATAAGAAAGTGGTTGAGGTGTATTGGATTTTGAGTAGCCAAATTTTCCTGTAAAACCTCTTGCCGCATATTAAAAAGCTCTGTTTTTTTGGCTCTACTCACGATGGGGTACCCGTCACTAGACCTTTTGATACGGATAACATCAAACTTATCCTTAATGGTGAGTTGTGCAATTTCTCTGTAATAGCTGTGTGCAATATTTTTGGTCTCTTTCTCATCATGTCCTTGTATATCTTCTTCGTACATATAAAAGAATCCAATCAGTGAATTTTCTAAAACATTCTCATATACCTTTAAAAGGTAATCGTAAAACTCTTTGGTCAATGCGGTATTAGGTACATATACCGGGTCACTATTTTCTTGAGAAATAGAATTAGGACTACCATCTAGGGTTAACGATACCCGATTTACTTGTTCAAAAACACCATTGGAAAGCTGTATTTCTTTCAGTTCGTTTATGCTCACCGAGTTTAAATCTAAACCTTTGAGTAGTCCGTAATAGCTCATGAAATCTAATTGTTTTCTGTTTGATGTAAAAGATTAGAATAGTCTTCGGGTAAAGCCGCATCTATATCTCGCAAATATCTATCTAAAGCCTCGCGTGTGGAATGGCCTGTTATGAGCATTAACCGACTTTTGACTACTTCTGGGGTGCTGGTTTTCACCATCTCCCTGTAGAGCCTTGTAATGAACGTATGTCTAAAACTATATAAGCCATAATCTTTGCCTAGTTTAAAATGGTCCTTAACCTTTTTGAACCGTTTGGTAAAGTAATTCCGCTTTTCGGTCTCGGAGACGGTCCATTCTCCACCAATTCCATTGGGAGTAAATAAATAGAGTTCCTTTTTCATTTGTGAAATGTCAGGTATTCTATCCAGCATTATTTTAGGGATAATCTTCACCTTCACCGGTTTGTTCTTTGCTTTTACATATAATTTTTGATCATGTATATCTATATCCCCGATCTTCAATCTGCATACTTCAATAGGGCGAAGAAAGTTGTAGGAGACGAACTGAACGAACAAACGTAGCAACGGGTCGTTCTCCTTCATGTGGTTGTCAATATCCCGTACCAATTGCGGTGTGTAGGTCTTGTTACGTGTTGGAACTGATTTTAGATTGTTGATTTTTAGAATAAAATTGTCTTCTATCAGTTCATTGTCTTCTAAGGTGGTAAAGAAAGAACTTAATGCCGATCTAGCATTATTTCTGGTCCTCGGGCTAGTTCTTTGGAGGACGGCATTCAGATGTTTAATAACTACTTTTTTCGTTACATTTTTAATGTCGGAAACATCAACCTCGTTTTCCCCCAGCCATCGTTGAAATTGAAGTATTCGGTTCTCATATTTGGAATAGGAGTTTACGTTAAGCGTACTCTTTTTTATTTTCAATCCAAGCGCAAAAGCCTCTGCTACGGACATCTGGGGTTCTGACTCCACTTCTTTGGTTTCCGGTTTGACCTCTTCTTTCAATTCTATACGGTTATCGTCCAAAGCGGAAAATATGTCAATTTCTATAGGACCCGGAGGAGGAGTTGGCGTTTCTTTGATAACTTCTTTTGTTACGGGAACAGGAGGTAGAATTGGCTTTTTTGGTGGCTTTTGAGTGGTTTCTGAACTAAGGTCTGTACTTTCTTGTGTACCGTTCTTAATCCTGTTTTCCAATTCTATATTCCTTTCATATGGATTGAAGCCTTCAATTAAAAGAAAGTGTAGTTTGGTCCTAATAATTTTAAGAAAAGAAAGTCGGTCTCTTTTATTCGTGTGAAAATTTGCACCTGCCTTAATGTTGGGTTGGCGTTTTAATAATCCGGTATCAGGATTTCGGAACGAAAAATAAACATACCAAGGTTTACTAAGAGCTTCTTTTTGTTCTGATTTAGAGAGCTTGGACCATTGGTCAATATCCACTCCGCCCGTGAAAATTTTGGGTTCGGTATAGGTCGGTTTCATTGTAAAAGTATGTACTGTTTCGTGTACGCTCTGCAAAAGTACGGAAATAGAAGGCATAAAAAAACGGCTTGTGAGTACACAAACCGCTGTTTTTACTGGTTTTAAGCCTTGTAGCGAGAGGGGGGCACAATCCCCCGACCTCCGGGTTATGAATTTGGAAAAATATCCAAATTTTAGGCTATTTTAATATAAATGCTGGTAAACTGTTTACCGAATTGTTTACTGTGTTAGTACTAATTTTAGTTAATGCGTAAGGTAAACAATAACAATATCCAAAGCAATTATTTGTTCAGATTTAGAACTTCGGGAGAACAGGTAGTACTGGTAAAAAGAATTCAATTATACCTCTCTTAAGTGAATAGAATTTGGAATAATTATTTAATGTTTCGTTCATATTTGTCATAAAGTAACTGTGTCCAAATAAGTAAAACTGCATAACCTAAAACTGTTACAGGTTTATTGTATTTCGTTAAATGTATTGTAGCTAAAGGTTTAACTTTATTAAATACAGAAAGTACATCTTTCACTTATAGAATTATTATGATTGATTATAGTATGATTAGCCCATTAGCTTATGCCGACGATGATGAAGACGATAGAATGTTCTTTGAGGAGGCGATGCAAGAAATATTTCCCAATATTAAAATGAATTTATTTCCTAATGGGAAATCACTGTTGACCTTTATCGTGTCTAATTTATCGGCTGGAATTCTTCCTAGATTAATTTTTTTAGATTTGAACATGCCCGTAATGAACGGAATCGAGTGTTTGTCCGAATTAAAAAAAAATAAAATATTGACTGAAATTCCTGTTATTATATATTCAACCTCTTCATCTGAGGGGGATAAGCGTAAACTTATGGAAATGGGAGCGATATGTTTTTTGACTAAAGAAACCTCCCTAAGTCGGATGCAGTCACAGTTAAAGCAAATCGTTGAGGATTTGTGCCAAAAAGAACTGTTACCAAAAACAACCTAAAAGTTATGCGGCGGAGTTGTTGGAATTAACTTTAATAATAGTTCTCACTTTTCTCCAAAGGTTCTCAGAATCCATAGCGCTTTTATCTAATTTTCCAAGAAGATTACTTAATTCAAGATTTTTAGTATTTCCTTGAATATCTACTTTTAACACTCCTTCGTCACTAATAGTTGCTAAAGCCCAGTTATTAAACTCACGTTTAATTTTAAAACCTTGCCACATGATTTGAATATCTTTATGCCTTCTGTCATTGCAAATATTCTTGAACAAGGCCAGGACTTCTTTTTTAGGACCTTCAATAATTTGAAAGAAGATATTACGGTGAAAAATAATACTACCCGTTATTTGAAATTGAGGGTTGAAAGATCTCGCAATATTAATGATATTATCAACATCCTTACCATCAATGGAATCTACGGCCAATGAGCGATAACTTATATCATATAACAGATTGGCCTCTTCATAACTTTTTCTAAAGACACTAGGAGAGTTGCCAAAGGTATCCGAGAAAATCTTAGAAAAATAGCTTTTACTCTGGTATCCTACGGCAAAGCAAATCTCTGAGATATTCATTTCTGTAGAATGCATTAATTCTTTACTGTGCTCTAAGCGAAGCCTAGTGAGATATTCATTTGCCGAATAGCCATATAAAAAACGAATGCCCGATTGCAGTTTTTTTGGTGAAATCCTTAAGTGTAGACTAATCTCATCAATAGAGACTTTTTCCGAAATGTTCTCTAAAACATAATCACCAATATAAGTAATTCTTGAAAGTTCGGATTTGGTTAAAGCTGGCTTGAAATTATCGCTATTACTATCGTGTTCATGAGCCTCTATCTGTGATCCCAACATTCTTAGAATAGCTCCTTCGGTAATCAATCTGCCAATTATATCCGTTCTTTCATTCTCTACTATAATATCTGCATAAGTTCCAATTCTAGCATCTATATCGCCAAAATATCGGAAGGGTTCATTTTCCTTGTCAAGCTTAAAACTTTCAGCTAAATCTTGAACCAATTTGAGTTTGCTGGAGATTTTACTTTTCTTAAGTAGTTTTGGGTTGATTATAATATAGCAGCATTTATAGTCTATGTTGCCGGGGATTATAAACTCTGAACTACTATTTGGTTTGCTGATTATGACAAAATTCTGCCCTTGGCGGATTTTTTTATAATCTTCATCTTTTGGAAACTTCTGTAGTTGATAACCTGATATATTATAACCGAAGTAATAAGGTTTGTCATCGGTGAAATTCATATTAATCACCAAATCTTTCGTAAAGTTTATATTATATATCCAAGAAGTGAGACCTGGTAATATCTCATATAAACTAATGTACCCAATGCCGTTTTCATTTTCAATGGACATTTTGGCGGCACCTAAGTTCTCAAGTAAATCACCGTCAAAATGAACCGAAAATTGACGTAACATATCAAGAGGACTTTCTTCTCTTAACCTTAACATTCTTAGTGTTTTTTTCAAAAATAAAAACATCCGAATAAAATGTTTAACGTTATTCGGAAAATTTAACGTTATTCAGCCAAAATTTCATTCTTTGCTTTTAATTTTTGAAGAGCCAATAGTTAATAGTTCATTTCATTGGGTGGTAAATCTTGGACTACGGTGGTCTTTTATAAGAGCCCATTTCTTACTTCGGTTACCCACCATAGCCATTTTAATTTTGTTCTTACCGTATTTATTATTCAGGTCATCCATAACGTTTGTAATAGAGCTACTCTCGCTTTTATGGGGGGGGTCGAACAAATTTGTTTGTACCTCGCTTCGGTTGACCAGATGAGTAAGATTTACTCCAACTTTTTTATAGCGATAGCCTGGCTTATAGATTTTTCTTAAACCCTTAAGGGCTTCTTTGGTAAGCTTAATGGTACTATCCGTTGGAGAATTTAAGTTAATTACAATTTTATTGGAGTATTGTTTATCTATCTCACTATGTTGATTGGTCTGCAAAGAGACTTCTAGCTGAGAAGCAACACTTTGCTGTTGTCGTAATAAATCGGCAACTTCGGACACATAATAACTACAGGCTTCTTCAATAAGTGTAAAATCCGTTAATTTAAAACCAAAGGATTTAGCGGTACCTATTCCTTTTTTTGCATTCGGTTCCGTCACCATTTCTAGGCATGGCACATTATTAAGTTCTCTCCATAAACGTTCGCCAATAACGGTCATTTCCTTTCGTACCCATGACACGGGCATATTGGCAAAGTCAAGTGCTGTAACAACATTGATTTTCTCTAAACGAATGGCGTGTTTTTTTCCTATTCCCCATATGTCTTTGACCTTAAGATTTCTTAGTAAATGTTTCCTCTTTTCTTCCGTATCAACTACATATACATTATTATTTGAAGCAATTTTTTTCGCATACTTATTGGCTAGTTTTGATAGTGATTTGGTTTTTGCTATTCCAACCCCAACAGGTATTCCTGTGTTTTTATGAACGGTATCCTTTATTTTATGGGCGACGGAATCATATTCTCCATTTTTGAATGAACTTAGGTCTACAAAGCTCTCATCAATGCTATACTCTTCCACAATAGGAGAAAACAGTTCTAAAGTATCCATTACCCTTCTAGACATATCACTGTACAAGGTATAGTTAGACGAAAAGTACGTGACATTATTCTCATCAAGTAACTTTCGTATTTTAAATATGGGTTGAAACATAGGTATTTCAGCCAATGCCTTTGCTTCTTTGTTAGCGGCAATAATACATCCATCGTTATTACTTAAAACAACAACAGGTTTGTTCATTAGGTCCGGTCTAAACACCTGCTCACAGGAAGCATAAAAACTATTACAGTCAACTAATGCAATCATCTAGATTTTATGATATAAGTTATAATACCCCAGATATTTAATTCTCTATCACCGGCTCCATCAAATTCAAGAATTGTAAATGTATCGTCAACAGTGGCCAGAATGAGCTTGTTCATTTTCGGTGATAATGATTTATCAACAATTAGAACATCACTTTCATCTATATCAAACTCCTGAAAAGAATCACCTTCAACCCGGATAAAAAATGTAGAAGAGGAATTGGTAACCAATTCTTCGTTTAGGTCTATTCTAGGTTCTTGATAATGGGTTGCAGGACTTGAAAACCCAGTTTGGGTTGGTCTTTTGACCCTATGACCATTTGTTGATTTTTTTATCAAACTTGCCATAATATTCATCTTTCTAATGGTTTATATATTTTAATTTCTAAGATTTCCGCTCTCTTACCCATTGTTCGGTTGGCACGCTCCAAAAACCCAATACGGACATGATTTTAAATACTGCACGTGATGGATATCTGTAGTACAGGTAAATGTTACTGGTGTCGGTTTCATACTCAACAAAGAAACCATGCATGGATAGTGGCTTATTTGTAGATAGTCCGGCATCGCTTAATGCACACTCATACCGTTCTTTACCAATCTCTTTCAGAAGGACTTTAATGGCACTAATATCATGGTTTCGAAATACTGTAATGGACATTTTCCAAATTTCAGGATATATTCCAAAATATTTGCTTTATTTTTGAAAATGTTATCAACAATATATAATGAACTGACTATGGTCGGTGGGGTGTATTGATTTAGGTGTTTAACCTTATAAGGTTAAATAATAAACACTTTGAGTCACTTAGTTATACAGACCTGCCCTAATTTATACCAGATAAAAAAGGATGAACTTGGGTAAATAAATGTGGTCAGTAAGAATTAATGCTATATGCCGAGGGAGACCAACAAAAGAGTTCAAGAAATATATTAAGTAACATAAAGTAAAATTCTATGAGATCAATATGGAACGGCTCAATAAGCTTCGGTTTAGTATCTATTCCTATCAAGCTATTTTCAGGTTCTGAAGATAGAAAATTGGATTTGGACATGTTGGATAGCCATGACGGAGCTCGAATACGCTATAAAAGAGTAAATGAGGACACGGGGAAAGAAGTGGAATGGAAAGACATTGTCAAAGGTTATAAAAAGGATGATGAATATATCATATTGGAAAAGGAAGATTTTGAAAATGCCAATATGAAAAAAAGTAAGACTATCGATATTGAACAGTTTATAGAGGCCGATGAAGTCTCGGATGTTCTTTTTAAAAAACCATATTTCATTAAGCCTCAAAAGGGAGGAGAGAAATCGTATGCATTACTCAGAAATGCGTTAAAGAAGACAGAAAAGCTCGGAGTTGCAACATTCGTTATGCGTCAGAAAGAGCATCTATCTTTAATTGGGGTTTATGAAGATGCACTTGTCTTGCACGTAATTAGATTTGAAGACGAAATTAGAAGTACGGCCGAACTTGAGTTACCTAAAACGAAAATCGCCAAAAAAGAAATGGATATGGCTATTTCTCTAATTGATCAGTATACCGAGGTATTTGATTTTGCGAAATTCAAGGACATTTATAATGACCAGCTTCTGAAAATAATAGAATCGAAATCTTCCGGAAAAGTTTCCAAACCAGAAAAATTTGAATCAAAACCGACACCGGCAAAAGATTTAATGGCGCAGTTAAAGGCTAGTTTAGAAAAACGTGATAAAAAGGCATCATAACGAGTGAATTTAAAGTCGTATCATAATAAAAGAGATTTTAAGAACACTCCCGAACCACAAGGGGGCCTTCAACCTGTATCTAATACACAACGGTTCGTTATTCAACGCCATGCCGCTAGTAGGTTGCATTATGATTTGCGTTTGGAAATAAATGGAACTCTTAAAAGTTGGGCTATTCCCAAAGGTCCTTCTATGAACCCTAGCGATAAAAGATTAGCTGTTAGAACGGAGGACCACCCTATTGAATACCTTAATTTTCAAGGCACTATTCCAAAAGGGAATTATGGTGCAGGTAAAATGATTATATGGGATACCGGTACTTTTAAAATAGATGATACCGAAACGGATAAAAGTCTTTCTGAACAACTAGCGATCGGCAATATAAAATTACTGTTTTACGGGAAAAAAATCCGTGGGCGTTTTGCTTTGGTTCGCACAACTTCAAAAACTGATACGGAGCAATGGTTACTACTGAAAAAGAAAGATGAGTTCGCTATTACAACTTTTTACGATGCCGAAACCCTAGTACCCATTTCGGAGAGTAAATCTAGCAAAAACAATGATGAGATAAAGCCTGGCAGGATACTACAACCTATGCTGGCTTCTAGTACTAAAGAAATTTTTAATGACCCTAATTTCATTTATGAACTAAAGTGGGATGGGTATAGGGTTATTTCCCAAATTGCTAATGGAAAAGTGCTATTGCAATCACGTAACGGTATTAATTACAACACAAAGTTCGAAAAATTATATGAGGAGTTAGGAGCCATAGAACATGAAGTTATTTTAGATGGAGAGGTTGTTTTGGTTGATGCTAATGGCGTTTCACATTTTGGGGAATTACAAAATTACCCTAACGCCAAAGGCGAACTTCGCTACTACGTTTTTGACATGCTGTATCTCAACGGCCACAGTATGCTCGATTTAAAATTGTTAGAGAGAAAAAGTCTCATTAAAGAGGTTATAGATGGATTGGTAATTACCCAATACTGCGACCATATAGAAGGTATGGGTGCCGCATTGTACAACAAAGCAATTGAGGCAGGTATGGAAGGCGTAATGGCCAAGGAAAAGAATTCAAAGTATACGATTGGCTATCGGACGGAAAAGTGGTTAAAGGTTAAGGGAGTACAAAGTGTCGATGCCATTGTTTGTGGATATAGCGAGTCCAATAATAGCCCCCAATTAATTGGTTCGCTCATACTGGGCCAGTATGAAAACAATGTACTGAAGTATATCGGAAATTGTGGGTCTGGTTTTTCTGACAAGAGCCGAAAAGAACTTCAAGAATCACTTAGAAATTTTGAGATAGAAAAAAGTGTGTTTGAAAAACAAATACCTTTAAAAGGGAGGAAAGCACATTGGTTAGAACCTATATTTGAATGTGAGGTAACTTTTTCGGAGCGTACAAAAAATGGTTTTCTAAGAAACCCCATTTTTAAGAGGTTTACGACTGCTTTGCCCGAAACTGTTTCGAAAGAGGTAACACCAGCCAAATATAAGGTAAGTGCTAAGAAAGAGGTGATTACCATTGATGGTTTAAAGGTTCCTATCAGTAACTTGAACAAAGTCTATTGGCCGCAAAGCCACTTGGTAAAGTATGATTTAATTGATTATTATCTGAATATAGCTGATTTTATATTGCCGCATTTGGTAGATAGGCCACAAAGTTTGCATAGACATCCCAATGGTATTGAAGAGGAAAGCTTTTACCAAAAAGACAATGATAGTTTGCCCGATTGGTTCGAAACGGTTTCCATTTATTCGAAATCCTCTGAACGTGAAATAAATTATTTAATGTGCCAGAATACGGCATCATTAATTTATATGGCTAATTTGGGTTGTATCGAAATTAATCCTTGGAGTTCAAAAGTGTTTAGCCTTGATTATCCCGATTACGGAATTATAGATTTAGACCCACCGAACGGTTTTGACTTTAAAAATGTGGTGCAAGTAGCACAGGAGTTTCGTAAAATCCTGAAGGATATAAAGATTGAAAGCTTTTGCAAGGTTTCGGGTTCAAAAGGTATCCACATTTATCTTCCTATGGCACAGAAATACACTTATGAAGAAGTAAGAAATTTTGTAAAACTGATATGCCATTTGGTAGAGGAGAGGTTGCCGAAACTAACTACGTTAGAGCGGACCATAAAAAAGAGAAACGGAAAAATTTACTTGGACTATCTACAAAACAGAAGGGGGCACACCATTGCTGCTATTCATTCGGTAAGGCCTGTTGAAAAAGCACCTATATCGGCACCTATCTTTTGGGACGAGCTGAATGACAAACTTAGTTCACGTAAATTTTTGATGAAAGATTATCCAAAACGATTGGAAAAGCATGGAGACCTATTTAGCAAATTGATTAATGCCGACTTTGACATGCAAGCTACATTGTCGAATATTAATGATTTTGATTAATTTATAGTACACAATTATATTCTAGCATAGAAAGTATTTTAATGACCCAGAAAGAACTTAACAAAGAACAGCTCAAGGTCGTAGAGTTTTCGGGCAAGCACCTTTTAGTATTAGCCGGCGCAGGAACCGGTAAAACCCGAACGATTATTGGTAGGGCGACATATCTAATCGAAAACGGTGCAAACCCTTCTAAAATTCAGATTCTAACGTTCACAAAAAAAGCTGCTAATGAAATCGTGGAACGGGTAAAAGCAAGTTTGCCACAGTCTAGCAGCCGTTCATTGAACGGTGCGACTTTTCACTCTTGGTGTAACCAATTGATAATAAAATACCCAAACCTGTTCGGTGCGGCCAACTTTACCGTAATTGATCCTGATGACCAATTAGGTCTTATGAAAATGGTTTCCGGTAACCATAGTGATGTATACGGAAAGCTAAGGATAAAACCGCAACAATTATTGGACACCTATTCGTACGCACGAAATACAAAAAAAAACCTAACAGAATCCCTACGTGCTTTGATTTACAAGGGTAAGGAAGATAAGGATACCGAGTATGAGATTACGGCAATGAAACCTAATGTGGAAACGTTGCTAAGGGCATATCAGAAAAAAAAAATGGAGCAACGGTATCTAGATTATGATGATTTGTTGCTCGTGGTCTCAACACAGTTAAAGTCCAATCCTGATGCAAGAGAGCTACTTTCTCAAGACCTTGAATACCTACTTGTTGATGAAATGCAGGACACGAATCCTTTACAGTGGGAGCTATTATCTCCATTTATAGACATATGTAAGCTGTTCTGTGTGGGTGATGATGCACAATCCATATATTCTTTCCGTGGTGCGGATTTTAAGAATGTACACCAGTTTAAGGAGCGGGTAAAGGATTCTGAAGTATATAAGCTAGAGAAAAACTATCGTTCCACTCAAGAAATCCTGGACATATCAAACTGGCTGTTGGATAAATCTCCAATTGATTACAAGAAGAAACTGCAATCGGCAAGAGGTGCTGGAGAACTCCCTATTTTATTAAATGTCAGTGATGAATGGCAAGAAGCAAATTGGGTCGCAGATGAAGTGCTGAAAAACTATACGGATGAAGACCGTCAATTTTCTGACCACCTTATTCTGTCTCGTTCACAATTCTATACGAAAACATTACAGGCCGTGTTTATTAGGCGGAAGATACCCTATGTTACCTATGGAGGGCGAAAATTTTTACAAGCGGCACATATAAAAGATTTGGTTTCATTACTAAGAATTGTTAACAACCCTTATGACGAAATAGCGTGGGTTCGTTTCCTTACCTTTTGGGAGGGCATCGGAGAAGTTAGGGCATCTAGAATCATGGCGATTATAATTGCTGACGAAGGGAAAACCGATATTCCGACTTTATTGAAAAAAGCCATACCAGGGGATGATGGAATAAAAATCTCAGAGTTATATAATGCCGTACAAAAAGAAAAGGGGAAGGTCGGCAAAATGGTAGATATTGCTTATGACGCTATGTCGTTGGGACTAGCTTATAAATATAGAAAAGATTGGATTGAAAAACGGAAAGGAGATTTTCCTGTATTAAAACTATTGGCGGACAGTTATTCAAGTCTTGGGGAATTTATCGGTGAGGGTCTGTTGGATAATGCCGATAAAATGAATGGGGCTCCCGTGTTAAGCGAATCACAATTAGATACCGCAGAAATTAAAGATCATGTAATAATTTCTACTATCCATTCGGCTAAAGGTCTAGAAGCAGATGTTTGTATTGTATTGAATGTATCCCCAAAATCATTTCCATCTTCATGGTCTTTAGATGATTTGGATGCTATTGAAGAAGACCGCAGGGTTTTGTATGTGGCACTTACGCGTGCGAAGAATAGATTGATTATCACGAGGAATACCGCATCGATTGCGGCTATTCATGGCAAATCTATACCTACGGCTAAGGGTCAACAATCCGATGATGCTGAAACATATTTTTTGATGGCTATTCCCCAGAGATTGGTCAAGCAAGAAACGATAGGTCATGATTTTAGAACCGTTAGAGACGCCCCGGAACCGAATAATATTGATTTGTCCTCTGGGATGGACTTTAGTTAGGATGCACTATGTTAGAAAGAAAATTTGCGGTGGTTACATTAACCACATTTGGTTATAAACCAAAACCTTTGAGAATTGTACAGTTGACGATAAGTAAACTTAAAGACGGCAGCTACGAACCCGTATTATCAACGAATATCAATCCTGAAGAGCAAATACCGAACTACATACAGCAAAAAACTGGACTGACTGATGAGGTTTTATTAAAAGCACCATGTTTTCTAGAGTTGGCAGAAATTATTTTTAAGGAACTTGAAGAATACGTTATAGTGGGGCATAACGCTTCTTTCTTGCATTATGCGCTACAGTCTGAGTTCAGGGATGTAGGGTTAACCTTTAAGTTACCACAATTATGCACTCAAAGGCTCGCTAAAAAGCTAATTCCGGATATGTTGAGCTATGAACTATCTTATCTGTGTGGGGTGCTTGGTATACCGTTATATAATAATGACGATGTGATAGATTTAAATCGGGCGGTATCCATTATGTTCGATAGACTTTTACAACTTGATGAGCAAGGGAAAGTAGTGTCCCAGCTTTTAGCACCAAAGGAAAAGAATAGAGTGGCAATGTCAGCAAACATGGAGAATTCCCAATTGACCAGTTTGCCCAGTGAACCAGGCATTTATAAGTTTCAAGATCAGGAAGGTGAAGTAATTTATGTAGGTAAGGCTAAGAATATCAAGAAACGGGTATTAAGCCACTTTAGTAATACAAGCGATAAAGAAGTCCTGCTTTGTGGGGCTACGTACAAAATCGATTTTGAAATAACGGGCAATGAGTTGATAGCGTTGTTACGAGAAGCAGATTTAATCCATAGTCTTGATCCGGTTTACAATTACATTCAAAAAAAGGAATACGTTACCTATCATATCATTCCGCAAAAGAATAAAAAGGGTATACTTCAATTAAAAATAGAAAGAAGACCATTTGAACATACGCCAACAGAAGTATTTCTCAAGAGAGGGGATGCAATAAATCGGTTAATTGAATTAACAACGAAATTTGAATTATGTCCTACCTATTCAGGTTTAAAGAGTAAACTTGGTTCTTGTAGGTTTGGTGATATATATACCTGTAAGGGAATTTGTAAAGATTCAGAAAATATTTCGGATTACAACCAAAAAGTGGAGAATGCTTTACAGTACTTAAATAATGAAAAAGAGAATTACGTAATTTTTGAGAAAGGTCGTGCTAATGATGAACGCAGTTTTGTTTTAGTTCAACATGGTGTTTACCAGGGCTACGGATTTTTAGATGATTCATGTTCCATTTCCGGAATTGACGACTTGCAGAACATGATGACACCAAAGAGACATACATTTCATTCGGCAAATATTATTTCAGCCTATAAAAAACGCAATCCTAAGAATGTCAAAACTTTTTAACAATCTTGAAAAGGCACGTTTAATTTCTAATGTATTCTTTCTAATTCCTAAACGCAATAGAGTATAGGCTATTTATTTACTATAAATGCGTGGATAACGCCAAGTAACTGTAGCCTTCCGTAAAAGCCCGGATTCTCTAATTATGACCGGTACCTAAATATGGGAGGAGGTCACCATCTACAAAACGGTCAATTGTACGCACTGAATTTTCCTCGGCGATCATATCATCCAGACAAGTGGTGTAGAAGGTTAGCTGGGTACTGGATTGTTTCTGTTGATACTCCATACTTAAAGATAAGGAATATCGAACCTTGCGAGGTAAAGCTATCTTTAAGTATTGAGACAGTCTGACGTTTTGGCCATGCTCAGTGCGGGAGCAAACTAGCGTTTGGTTTCCGCCTCGCACAGAGCGAAATCTTTTGGTTTTGTTTTTTCTTTTTTTGTATTAAAGCGAAATTCCAAAGATTTCGCGACCTTATAAAAATACGCAAACCCTAGCGTTTAAGTTAGAAGTCCGTATTGTTTATAGGTTGTGTTGTAGCACGTTTTTATTTATTTGTTTAATTTTTCTTTGATTAATATGAAGCTCAATATTGAAAAAATACATATCCCAACAGTCAATAATCCATATTTGAGTAATCCCGTAAATAATACAGAAACAAACTTTGAAGTATATTGATTATAACGAAATGTACTCCATTGTTTAGTAAGTTCATATATTACATTATAATTTTCCATTAAGAAATAACCGATAATACAGAATAGACTAATTATGTAAAGTCGTACAATTTTTAAATTTCTTTTATTGCGATTTGATGTCATCTCCCGTTTTAAGTTTTCCATCCGAACCAACAGAAATGATTAAAAATCCTTGCCCATTCTCCGTAATCTTAAATTCATACTCTCTATTCCAAGCGTCTTTTTTCCAATCTTGTCTCAAAGGATTATTTCCGATTAATTCATTCAGGTCTGTTGGATATTTTCCAAACTTCTCATTCCAATTTGCCATTCTCTCACTAATTTCAGCTATTTCTTTTTCAGTTTTATCAGGATAGATAGACGTTCTTTAATAACCGAAAAATAGTAATGCGCTTATACTTCCAACTACTAAAAACGAAATGACCATAATTGAACTCGGTTGTAGAAAATATTTCTGAATAGCTCTTTTAACACCATCTTCTTTTTCTTTTTTACTAATTCGTTTCCGATGTTTGTAATCCTCGCGAATAAGTCCAAATTCTGCTAAAGTCGAAAGTATTAATTTAATCATTTAGTTGGTTTTGGTAAATGTGCTACAACGGTTCGTGTATGATTAGTTGCGGACTTTTCCAACGGAAAATGTCCGCCCGGTTCTAAAGATAATTGATTGCAAAGGATTCCGTTTAAGGAATCCGCCCGCAATTAATTATACACCGTGTTGGCAACTGGCTTTTATCTTTTTAAAGTAAAGTGGCCCGAAAAAATGGTGCCTTCTCCTAGATTGGCCCGGAACCAATAATCGTTAGAAATCATTTCCCTACCATTGAAAAAACCATCCCAACCTTCGTCTTCAGGTCGTAATTGGGCCAGTAGTTTTCCATACCTGTCAAAAATATAGACTTGAGCGTCTGGAAATGCTTCGATGCCAAATATTTGCCAATATTCGTTGAAACCATCATTGTTTGGGGTAAAAAACCTTGGATAATCGATAAGGGTAACTTGCTGGCTATCTTCTCCACAGCCCTTTTTGTCGCGGACCATAACTGTGTAGTTGCCCCCAAGGATGTTGGGGAAATAATTACTGTCTTGAAATACCACGCCATCTATCGAATATTCAAAATCTCCATCACCAGAGGCTATAATTTCAATATAATTATCGGTAGACAATTCTCGCCGTTTTATTTCAACAATGGTCGGTAGTTCAGACCGAACGAGTTCAAATTCATAGTGGTTTTCGCAGTATAGTCCGTTGGTAGTTTGACCAATTGTAAGGGTATACATTCCTTCGCTCGTAAGTTCCGTTTCAAAAGCGTTGGAGATTACAGAGCCGTCCGGTTGGGTCCATTGGTAATATTCAAAATCGGTTTCTATTTGTATCGCTAATGAGGGTTCAAGTCCGCATATAAAATATGTTTCCTCTAACAAGGCTGTTGATGGTAGTTCAGTAACCACTAGGTCAATGCTGGTTTCCGAATAACATAAATTGTTCAGTTCATTTTCCACACGTACCAATAAGGTTTGATTCCATGCTGCGGTATTTTCGTAAAAACTGGGCAGTGGATTTGGCAATTCCACGCCATCTTCTTGAATGAAATGTGTGACCAAGCCTGTCTGACTTCCCAGGATTTCAGCCTCAACATGGGAAAGGTCAAATTGGGCGAAACCATTCCCCAAATCACAGGCGTAGATGGGTTGCGGGCTATTGAGTTGGGGTTGCGAAGACGTGCGTAGCAATAGCTGGGTCTCTTCATAGCAGTAGGTCTCCTCGTTGGTTACCCGTACGGTAATGGTTTCCTCATTGCTGACCGTATTGGTATACGGATTGGGTAAAGGGCTGGGCAATACAAGGCCATTTCCATCAAAGTAGGATACCGTTAGACCAATTTGGCCCCTAGTAACCTGAGATTCCACATTGGAAGTGTCAAAATATTCTGAAATGTCATCACCATTATCATCACAACCAATCAAAACTTCGGGTTCATACGCCATTGGAAGTGGATTGACCATTAATCGAAATGAAGCTTCGTTAGTGCAGTTGTTGACACTTTCCACCACCTGTACCGTAATAACCTCTTCATTGGCAACAAGGTTCTCCACAGCATTTAAAGGGTCCCCAATAGGACTGCCATCGGCGCGATAAAATGAGACGGAAGCTGCAGTATTATCGGCCAAGATAATATTTTGTACCTGTTCCAAATCGAAGGTTGAAAATCCGTCCGTTCCATTGCTGCAAACAAAGAGGTCGGTAACTGAAGAAAGGTCGGGAATCGGATGTACAATCAAGTCAAATGTCGTTTCGGAATAACAACATAGATTATTGGCATGGGCTACCCTGACCACTATGGTTTCCCTATCCCTTACCGTGTTGGTAAATGTATCAGGTAAGGTTTCATATTCATTTCCACTCCCATCAATAAAGGTAACTTTCATATAGTTTTGGCCGCCTAAGACTTGTGCGACAGTCTGCGAAACATCGAACGAAGATGAAATTCCAGTGCCGAAAATGTCTTCACAAGCATAAAGGTTATCTATGCCATACGCATTTGGAGGTTCTTTGGCCTCTATGGTTTCCGTCAATACTTCAATAGTACCATCATTACCCGTTACCGTGGCTGTAATTGTGTAATTGCCGTCAGAAGAAAAATCATGAAAGGGTGATAAATCATTGGAACTATTGTCACCCCCCGATGCAGGGTCTCCAAAATCCCACACTACCGAAGCAACATTTCCAGCCGGTGTCACGCTGAATTCCTTTAAAAATTCTGAACAGACATTGGATATGTTCATTGAAAAATTATTGGTGACGTGATGTACGTCTCCTGTGACATTGATGTAAAAATTGGCATCAGGCCTTCCAAAATCTTGGGTGTCTACGTATTCGTCAAAGCCGAAATCGTGTTCGGATGAGGTTCTAGTACATCCTCTTTGCCATGAAACACCTGTATCTTGGCTAGAACCTGCAATAAATGCCAAGCCATCTCCATATACAATTCCTTTATGTACTTCAACAAGAATACGATTGACTCCAGCCGGGACGACGATAGGAGTATCAAAGGCTACATTTATAATTCGAGAATTCCTATCTATATTCGGTGAAAGCTGTTGATATTGACTACTGCCTATTAAATTTGCTTCAGAAAATGAATCTGGAAAATTGTCATCAATCTCATAAATATTGAAGCTTATTTCGGGAAGCCACCCTACTTTATTAATGCCAACTTGCCCAGAGGTAATTACAAATTCTTCATCGTCAGAGATTCCAAAATCATCTAAATAAAAGTCTCTTGCCCAATAAATATAAGAGGAGGAGCACGAGTGTATTCGAGTTTCTATGATATCGTCACATAAATTATGGGATAGGGTTACTGATGCGCCGCTTTGGGCAATGTTTTGGATTTCTCCAGTGACATTTATAAAAAAATTGGCATCAGAAACGGATGTATTTAAGTCTTCGGTGCTAATATGCGTATAATGTTCCCTGCATCCTTTAAACCAAGAGGTGTCATTGTCAAATTCAGTGCCCGCAATTAAAACCTCTTTGTAGTCATCATTATAAATGTCGTCCATTTGCGTGACCTCTACCAAAATTCGTTCAACGCCTGCAGGTATGACTACCGGGGAATCAAAATTTATCTGAACGATTTCAGGTGTATCCCCAATTTCAGGTGCCAATACCAGATTTCCATAACTAATTCGTTGTGGGTTTTGGGTGGGCGCTTCGGAGGTAAGACTGTAAAAATTAAACACCAGTCTGGCGCCATCATATGAATTGCCAATGGCTACCTGAGCCGAATTGATTAAAAACTGATCTGCTGTGGTTATGCCAAAATCAGAAAGTGTAAAAGCCCTTGCCCATGCTTCTTCATATTGGCAAGAAGTCACATCAGTTTTTATTGGGGTGTTACCAATATTGTGTGTTAATGTAATTTGCGCAGAAATCACATTGCATAACAAAACAAATGAGACTAGAAGTAGGTTCTTGAGCACTGATCAGTAGATTGTTTAGGAATATAACGATTTCAAAATACTAATTGTTTGCTAACCAGCTAAACTTTTTTGATTAGGGGTAAGAAAAAGCGTTATACAAACACTTTTAGTTCCTATCGCTTTCAAAACTTTTGGAGCTTGTTTTTTGACACAGTACCTAAGCGTAGTGCGGAAGTAAGGAAACTTTTCGTTTCCGTCTTAGCACGAAGCTAAAGCTTTTTGTTTAGTTTGATTTTTTTTGTCCAAAGCTAAATCCCAAAGATTTAGCGACACAATAAATATACTCAGACCTTTCGGTTTTACCCAAAAGTCCGCATTACGTTTAGCATCGATGAAAAAGCAGCAAGTCAAGTATCTTTAAAGTTCACTAAAACAATAAGATATGAACACTCAACAAACTGCTTTCCCGAAGTTATACATTGGTATCGATATTCACAAACGAAGTTGGAAAGTACATTGTGCAACAGATTTGTTCGCAGGTAAGTCTTTCAGTATGTCGCCCGACCCAAAGCAATTACATGCCTATGTTTCAAAACATTTCAAGGAGTATGAAGTTGCCGTGGCCTATGAAGCAGGTTGTTGCGGTTACCATGCCCATCGCTGTTTTGAGAGTTACGGTTGGCGTAGTTTAGTAGTCAATCCGACGGACATTCACAGAAAGGGCAAGGAGAAACATGCCAAGACCGATAGGATAGATGCGCAGTTGATAGCTAGGGAGTTGAAGGATAACCGATTACAGAGTATCACAGTGCCGGATAGGAAACGGGAAGAGCTTCGAAGTTTGTTCAGACGCAGGAACGACCTTGTAAAGGATTTTAGAAGGATAAAGAGCTATATAAAGATGCAGCTGTTGTATTTCGGAATCAAAGAGCCTGAAGAATTTGATAATGACCATTGGAGCCATAAGTACCGCAATTGGCTGGATGATATAATGTTCGAGTACCCAACGGCGAAGGCCACATTGGAGAGTAGAATGCGTTTCTTTCGTTTTGTGGACCAAGAGCTTCGGGATGTATCGACCCAGCTGAGAAAGTATTGCAAAGTGCATTACAAGAAGGATTATCTATTGCTTAGAAGTATACCGGGAATCGGAGGTATCGTGGCGTGCGGCATATTATGTGAACTAGGTGATTTATGACGTTTTAACAATATCAAGCATTTGGCAGGTTACGTAGGTCTGGCACCAAGTATGTATCAAAGCGGAAACAGTCAAAGGACAATGGGCATGACTCCACGTGCGAACCGTTTATTAAGGAGTTATTTCGTGGAGGCTTCCTGGCAAGCTATCCGTGCAGACCCTATTATGCAGGCTTACTATCGTAAACATCAAGGAAAGAACGTAAAAAGTATTATTGTCAAAGTAGCCAGAAAGCTACTGAGTAGAACCTTGGCGGTAATAAAGACGGAAGTTCCATATACCATTGGGGTTATTGAATAATAAGTAGAAAAACAATATAATAAGAATCATAACAAAGCTCTAGAATAGTAGTGAGGACCGTATCACAAAACAAAACCCGTGACCTGTACCGTTCAGTATCACATTTTTAGCAAGTGACCGGTTTTATTATAATTTATAATAATACAGATGCCGGTGACGTTTCAAGTGTTGAGACGATCACAAATAGGAGTGCGAGCAAGTTATATTAAAAGAAAAAAAGGTGGTTTAAAGTAAAAAGAAAATATTAATTAACTTTAGAGAGAACTGGACGAAGGCTTTTCATAGGAGGTTTTGTTGTATGCAGTTTTTATTTCAATTCATGGAAAACCTTAGTGAATTCTAGCTTTTCAGATACCTGCAATTCCTTTTTTTTAAATTCAAACTGCTCTAATGATAAAGGAACACTCTTACTTGCTCTAGCCACTTCAATTATATGGTAATACGTCACATTTTTGTTCAGTCCGTTTACAGAATCTTTGGGATGGCTTTTTGCAATTATAAAATTATCATTATGTCCAACTTCAAAAACAGTTTGTTCCACAATTAGCTTAGACTGATGTTCTCCAGGAAAATACCAAATACTCATTTCGTCCAGCGTATTATTAGCAGTTAACCAATATTTGTCCGTTATCTCTTGTTCCACTAATCCGGCACCAAATAAACAAGATTGAAGCAGAATTGTAAATACGACTACAAATTTTCTCATGAGTTTATTTGGTGATTTTAAATTGCATACAACGGTTGGGCTAAGCGTAGTGCGGTGGTACGCCATCTGCGACAGCAGTGGGCGAGTTGGCGCGCTGGCCAGTTTCCGTCTGCGCACGAAGCTAAAGCTTTTGGTTTAGTTTTATTTTTTCTTGTCAAAAGCTAAATCCCAAAGATTTAGCGACTTCATAAATATACACAGACCTTTCGATTTCGCCCTAGAGTCCGCATTACGTTTAGGTTTTGTTATCTCTTGTTTTTCTGCGTCTGGGTAAGCACGTTGTATTACTTTTACCTTAGCAACCAAGCTAAAAAGTCCATCTGCGCAACAGTTGCGTTTGAGTAAAGTCCATTTACGTAACCCTGAATTTTTAGGATTTTTTATTCGTATTGTTCGCATTCAAAAATCAAATGGCTTTTCATTTCACTCGGTTTAATGACAATTGCATCAAATACGCGATTCGGAAATGCTCCAATCAAATAATTTTCCTGTTCTAGCTTATCTAACCACTCCAAAAACGGACTTAATTCTACCCTCACAACATTATGATCAATCCAGTCCGAGTTTAGGAACTCCATTGCGAACTCCATTTCAGGCCATACCGGAATACATTCCGTTTCGCCATTCGAACAAGTAACGTAATCTCCATTTTTGTCCGAAATAAGGAATACTTGCTCAAAATCAGCAACTTTACGCACTAAAAAACCATACCTCTCGGATGGTTTTAAGTTAAAAACGTTCTCGATTTTTTGATGGTTCATAATTTTTATAAAATAAGAGATAACGGCAGTCTGTCTCAAAACCACCTTTTATTTTGAATAAATTTACACAATTTGGGATATACGAGATATGGGCCTGAAAGATGGGGGGATTTTCATAAATTCGGATATATGGGACAGGACCCCATCTTTCAGCCTTTTAACGGTTAGAAGAGGCTTTTTTAAGATGTTCGTTCGGTGATTTTCCCTGATTTCGGGCTTCCAACCTAATTTGATAAGTCTTTTTAAATTATACGCCAATGCAATAAGCCCAAAGTCTGCACCGGCCGCAGGGATTCCCTTTTTGGTGATGATGTGGTCAAAGCCCCATTGCCTTTTTATGGTACCGAAAGGATGTTCGACAAGGGCCTGCCGTTTTTTGTAAACATCTGGTTGCTCCTCTACCCTACGGGCGTTACGTTCGATAAACGTTGTGAATTCGCTGCGCTGCAATATCTTTCCATTTTGCTTTGCCGATGTGCATCGGTTGCGCACCGGGCAATTTTTGCACGCTTTCGTTTTGTATTGTTTGAACCGATAGTTGCGTGCCCTGTACCAGTTTCCGTTACTGGTAAGCTCATGGCGCTGTGGGCAGCGATAGCTGTCCCGTTGTGGGTCGTAGTTGAAATGTTCGGCATTATATGCCGGGTCCGGTGCCTGGCTGGCACGGCCGATACCGGGCACGGCCACCAGGGTGTCGACCCCAAGGTCGTCGGCCACCTTGAACTCGCTTCCGGTATGGTAGCCTTTGTCATATAATGCGGTAAAAGCGTTGGTGCTCAAAATGGCCTTTGCCCTTCTGAGCATACCGCCCATGGCCTTTTTGTCGTTTTGGTTGGTGATCTTGTAATCGATCAGGAGCTTATGGTCGGCATCCACCGTTGTCTGTGCGGTATAACAGACTTCCGTTATGGTGCCCCTGACGATTTGGTGGCGGCTATCGGGATCGCTTGTGGATATCTGTGGGTTTTCCGTGGAGGTGTCCGCCCGTAGTTCCTCTTGGATACGGAGATATCTTTCCCTTTGTCGTTCCCTGTTTTCTGCCAGTTTACGGATATCCTCCTTTCGGTCGCCGTCCGCCTCGGCCAGCTCCTGTTGGTGTTCTTCGAGCTTTTTATCGATGTATTCCAGGTGGCGTGCGACCTTCTTTAGGTTAAAGTTGTTCTTTTTGCTGTTCTGCGCCCTGAGTTTGGTGGAATCTCCGGCAATGAGGATTGCGCCGATCAGCTCGTGGTTCCTGGCTATGGACACCGTGGCTCGGAACACCCGTTTTATCGCCTTGGGATTGTCCTTTCTAAAACGGGCAATAGTATTATGGTCTGGTTTTAGGTTGCCGAGCAGCCACATCAGTTCGATGTTGCGGGCACACTCCAACTCTAAATTTCTGGACGAACGTATCCGGTTCAAATACCCATAGATGTAAAGCTTCAAGAGATCGGCGGGGTCATAGGGCGGACGCCCTTGCGATGCCATGGGCCCAAACCCTAAGGCCTGTAGGTCCAGACCGTCCACAAAACGGTCAATGGTGCGTGCCGAATTTTCCTCGGCGATCATATCATCCAAACAAGTGGTGTAGAGGGTAAGCTGGGTACGGGATTGTTTCTGTTGATACTCCATACTTAAAGATAAGGAATATCGAACCTTGCGAGGTAAAGCTATCTTTAAGTATTGAGACAGTCTGACGGTCTCGTATAACCGTCAGTTACGGGTTAAATTAGCGATTATTTTAGGTTTAGCACAGACGTTAGCAATTCCGAGTGGATTCGGACGTAGTCGAATCCGCCGTAATTGCGGTTATACATTGTTGTAACCAGTTTTTTATTCCACTTTCTCATAGTAATGATTCAAGTCGTAATTCAATATGATTTTTGGTTTTTCATAAATCTTATTGCTGAAATATGTACTATGTCCCGCTTTTCCGAATTCATATTCGTAAGTCCAGTCAATTTCGGTTGTTAGTATTCCGTAATTAACTTTATAAGTTCCATTTCCGTAATATCCGCTCGTAAATGTTCGATCCGATTTTAATATTAAAGTGTCTGCTTTATGAGGTGATTCTAAACAGCAAATTTCATTACCGTAATTCGTATTTGCGTAAACTCCTTCAACAGTATTTTTCGTCATTGGAATATCACATCGCAAAACTAAAATTGCGATAAATAAAAATGTTCCAATTCCAATTAGGATGCGTTTCATTTAATTTTAGGTTTTAAAATCAAAATTGCAAAGGTCGTAATGAAAATTATTGATGGTATCTGAAAAGCCAAATAGTTAAACTTCTCAATTGGTATTTCTGTTAAACGCCTAATTAATGGTGTGAGCATTAACCCAAAAATCAGGATTCTAAAAATTCTCTTTTTAAAATATCTCGTAAAAAATGAAATAAGTCCAATTAATCCAATAATTGCAAAAATTTGGTCATTATTGCCAAATTCAAAACTTGTCCAAAATAGCCATACAATAAATGGAATTCCAATCATTTGTCCCATTAGAATTATCAGCGAGTAAGAAGTCAAAGAAATGGTCTTTATGATGGTTTCAAATTTCAATTTCGAGGTTTTTCTTAAATTGGTTACAACGGTTGAGCTATGAACAGTACGGGAGCAAACTAGCGTTTGCATTCCGCCACGCACATAGCGAAATCTTTGTGTTTTGTTTTTTCTTTTTTTCTGCCCAAAGCAAAATCCCAAAGATTTTGCGGACTTCATAAAAATACACAAACCTTAGCGTTTAAAGCCTAAGCCCGTATTGTTTATAGGTGTTGTTGTGCGCTGGCTTTTCCACATTCTAATTGGCTTTCAACTATTTTTTCGAGTTCATTTTGTTTAAAATCAAACCATTTTTGCCTAAAATCTGATTGGTCGATTATATTTTTAAAATTCTGAAATGGCTTTTTCTTTTCTAAAATGTCTCTTAATTTTAATTTGAATTTTTCGTCCGTCATTTGCTCAGAGAAACGTTCCATTATTTTAAATGACTCAAAGCTTTCTAATACTTCAAATTTTATAAAATCCGCTTTGTGGTTCTTTATCTTATTTAAGTCATCTCGGAAAAACTCCTTTAATTCTTGTTCGTCTGAAGTGTCAGAGAAGTTTGGAATTGTAACCATTTCCTTTGTTTTCAAATTGTAATAGCAGTTATTTCCACAATCCAGATTTTCAGCAATTTCCTTGACAATATTTTGTTGAAAATTATCCATAAAAGCAATGGTGTTTATCTTCTTTTATGATTTGTATGATTTTTTCCAAATGTGTTGATTTTGGAAAAGGTTCGTACAATTCCCATTTTCCACTAGCACGCATCCAATATAGATTCCATTCTTGTTTGGACTTGTAGAATCTAATTTTAGCAAATTCAATTTGTTGTTGTTCTTTAGGATTGTTCCAGTCAGGTCTAATTTCATAAAGCAATGCAACTTTTCCGTCATATGAGTATCCGAAATCAAGTTGAGCACGAATCTCTGGATTATCCGGACGTAATGATTCCACGTATTTTTTTAAGGTCGATTCGTTAATGTCAATTGTGGTGTTTTTCATTCAACTAAAATATTTTTCAACTTGCGCACAACGGTTTAGCTATGAACAGTACGGGGGCAAACTAACGTTTGCTTTCCGCCACGCACATAGCGAAATCTTTTTGTTTTGATTTATTTTTTCTTGTCCAGAGCAAAATCCCAAAGATTTTGCGGACATCATAAAAATACGCAAACCTTTGATTTAAGCCTGAAGCCCGTATTGTTTATAGGTTTTGTTGTAAGCAGTTTTATTTAGCAATACAATTCGGGATTTTTCGTATGCTTTATTGGTTCATCATAAATCAAATGCCAGTCAATTATTCTGTCCGAAATCCAATCATAAATTTCATCCCCCGTTTGTGGTTCGTCTTCAATTTTCAATAAATCCAATTCACTATTAATTTCGGAAATAATCTCTTTGTCAAATACACGCTCATCAGTTAGTTTTTCCCGCAAGTATTCCACTAATATTCCGTGGCATTTTTCATTAAAATTGATGTTTCCATTGCGATTAGCTTCGTCCCGCAATTTTTCGATTGCTCTTAATAATTCTCCAACCACAAATTCCGCCTGTCCATTCTTTGGAACGTAATTAGCCCAAATTCCCCTAGCTTTTTCATCATAAGCTTTCTCCTCACGTATTTTCAAATACTGTTCGTATTCGCCTAACTCTTTTTCCTTTTTTCTACCGAAAAGGTTTTTAAAAAATCCCATTTTAAATCTAAGGTTAAATTGCTTACAACGTCTCGGCTAAGCGTAGTGCGGTGGTAAGGAAACTTTTCGTTTCCGTCTTCGCACGAAGCTAAAGCTTTTGGTTTTGCTTTTTCTTTTTTTGTCCAAAGCTAAATCCCAAAGATTTAGCGACTTCATAAATATACACAGACCTTAGATTCTAGCCCATAAGTCCGCATTACGTTTAGGCATTGTGCCTGTTGCACAAGTTAGGAAAAAATAGGGTTGTGATCATTGCCAATAGGGAGAAGGATCGTAACTTTAGGTATGCAGGGAAAAAAGGAGTATCAGGAAAAGCTTTTTGCACAATTTCAACTAAGCGAGCGCATCCCCAAGAACAATTTTTACAGGCGTTTGAAATGCGTTCTGGATTTGGAATTTCTTTATATGCTTACCCGTCCCTATTATGGAGAGAGCGGCCAGAAGAGCATCGACCCCGTTGTGTTCTTCAAGTTATGTCTTGTAGGCTACTTGGAGAACATCATCAGCGACCGTAAGCTTATCGACCATTGTTCTATGCGCTTGGATATACTATATTTCATAGGCTACGATATCGACGAGGAGCTGCCATGGCATTCTACCATAAGCCGTACCCGCCAACTTTACCCGGAGTCGGTATTCGAGGAAGTGTTCACCAAAGTCTTTTGCATGTGTGTTGAGAAGGGGATGGTCTCCGGTCATACCCAGGCGATCGACAGTGCGCCCGTGAAAGCGAACGCTTCTATGGATACCTTGGAGCCCAAGGTACCGGAAGATGAACTTGACGAGCACCTTAGAAAGGTACGTACCCTTAGTTCGATGGATAAAGAAGCGCCCCACCGCAAGAGTAAAGGCGACAGGTCGGATAAAGGACAACGAAGTGTTACCGCCAACAATAAGGAACTTGATGCGATAAAGGGCAGGAACAAGAAATGGGCAAAAGATCAGGATCAGAGACCGGGCGCAGGTAACAAAGGAGCAAAGTATACGAGCAACAAGACCCATTACAGCCCTACCGACCCCGATGCCAGGATAAGCGTAAAGCCGGGCAAGGCCAGAAAGCTGAACTACCTCAGTCAGTTGAGCGTCGATACCGCCCATCATGTGATCACGGACATCAGGGCATACCATGCCGATGGAAAGGACAACCAGCAGTTACAGGATATCGTACAACGCCTACAAAGAAGATTATGGCAACAGGGCTTCGTTTTTGAGAACTGCGTGGCCGACACGGGCTATAGCAGTGGCGAGAACTATGCCTTTTTGGAAAGCAGGGGGCTCAAGAGTTTCATACCCGCCCACGGAACCTTCAAGGGAGGTCCCGATGGTTTCGTTTATGAACAAGGGACGGACAGCTACCGCTGTCCCCAAGGGAAAACCATACCGTTCACCAAGGAGTTCAGGGACCATCGCACGGGAACAAGAAAGAAGGAATACAGGGCAAGAAAGCATATCTGCACCGGGTGCCCCATACGCAGTAGCTGCCTGGGCAAAAGTGCACAGGAGAAGAAGTTCGGCGTCACTTATTACCGTGCGGAATATTTTCGTAACATCGCCCGGGTGAAGAGCCCCCAAGGACGCTATATGAAGGGTAAGCGGCAAAGCACGGTAGAGCCCGTATTCGGAACGTTGACCCAGTTCATGGGACTGAGGAAGATAAATACCATCGGGATCGAACAGGCCAACAAGGTAATGCACCTATCTGCGATCGCCTACAATCTGAAAAAGTATCTGAAATTCGACCAAAAACTTGTGGAAAGCGGGGTAGGAACACCCGCTTTTGCAACACTTGTCAAAAGTGCCTTTGAATTACTGTTCGGTCCTTCTTTAAAGCGTCCAAAATTAGCTTTCCCTTTCTGAGCGGCCAAAAAAAAAGCCCGGTAAAGAGGCTTGTATAAATCCGCTTTTTCAGGGATTAATGACTTGTGCAACGGTTACCATTGTTGTGTATAGTGCTTTTTTTATTCAATCCAACTCGTTTTATATACTTTTGATATTTCTCCATTCTCAAAAAAGAATAAATAAGCTATTCCATTTGCGCCTTCTTTTCCGACTCGGTTTGTTGTCACGTTAATCAGCAAATTATCGTTGTCCAATTTAGATAATTCCGCATTCGGTTTTCTTTTCTTTTTCACACAATCTAATTCCAATTCGGAAATTTTGCGTTTGGTGTTTTCTAGTTTTTTATAAATCGGATAAGTTTTGGTCTTATCAAAATCAAATATCTTTTCTTTTTCAACACCTAATTGATGAGCAACATATTCTGATGAAAAAATATCATAATTCCATCCGTTTCCAATTTTGGAATCAAATCTAAAATTCCGAGTTTTTAATTCCTTATCAGCTTTAAGGTATTTAACCGCTGATTTGATTTGTCCGCACAGTTGTCCGTCAGAAATTTTCTCCAAATTCTGTCCATAAACCGAAGTCGTTAACAATAAAAGAAGTATTATATTTTTCATTCGAGACGGTTTTTCCGCATTATACACAACGGTACGGCTATGGCAAGTTGGGCAGCAAGGAAACCTTTTTGTTTCCGTCTGCGCTCGTAGCCAGAGCTTTTTGTTTTGTAATTAATTTCATTTTTTAATTGCCAAATCCAAAAGATTTGGCGGACTTGGCAAACACGCCCAATCCTTTAAATTCAGCACTTTATGCCCTATTTGCTATAGGTTTTGTTAGCAACTGCTATTTTTCCACACGTTCTGTTTTTCCGCTTTTTTATATAATTTTTTTAGTCGTTTTTCAATTTCTCGATACGCTTTGCGATATTGCCTTTCTGTCCAAATTGCTCCTAAACAATTCACATCTTTATCCATCATTATCAAATTCAGAGTCTGAGTCGGCTTTTCAATTTTTATTTTGTCAGTTGTCAGTCCAATCATTTGAAATTCCAGAGTGTCATTTTCCGTTGCGATTATTTCATAGCCACCATTTTGGTCAGATATAGATTCCGCTCCGCTATTCAGGTTCGTGATTTTTACTCCGAATAAACAAGTCAGTTTTTCATCCACTATTTTTCCGCTCAAGTTTGGTCCAATTTGAGCAAAAGTCAAATTAGAAATGCCAATTAATATTATGAGCAGGATTCTTTTCATAGTTGTTGCTAACGGTCTGGGCTAAGCGTAGTGCGGGGGCAAGGAAACTTTTCGTTTCCGTCTGCGCACGAAGCTAAAACTTTTGGTTTAGTTTTATTTTTTCTTGTCTTAAGCTAAATCCCAAAGATTTAGCGACATTATAAATATACACAGACCTTTCGTTTTTGCCCTACAGTCCGCATTACGTTTAGGTTGTGTTGTGCAACGTTTTTTTACGCGATTTCATTTCCGTCAAAGTCCCACTTATACACTTTTTTGTCCCAATCCAACGCTTTGATATAGTTGTCCGAAATTTCAAAATCATCTGTTTTATCAGCTGACACAAAAATATCCGCCCCTCCATTTTTCCATACTATTTGTCCATCGTCGTCAATTCTTGAAATTTCCATTTCTCCATGAACTATATAGCCATTTTCTATCTTAAAAATCTCAAAACAAGTAAACTCGTCCACTTTGGATTTCCAGATTAGATTTAGGTCTGGTATTCCTAAACAAAAAATCGTGTCGCCGCAACAAACTAATATTCGCTCTTTTTCAATTATTTGTGAAGTCTCGTGTAATCCAGAAGCACCCCCTTCGGCGCCAATAATTGCGTTTTGAGATTCAAGTCCATTTTCTAAAATCTGTATTCCGAATTTTGTTGCAAGAATAAAGTCTGATTCAGTAAAAAAGCTTTTTCGATACTCGATATTATTGTCCTTCGAACCTATTTGAAAATCAGATTCGTTTAATAATTTGACGATATATTTTCCAATTTCGAATGTCATTTGAAATGTTGCACAACGGTAGGTATAACCGAAGTTACGGGATTAAAGTTAATGTTTTTCGGCTTATCACAGGCTTTAGCAATTGTGAGTGGATTCGGACGTAGTCGTATCCGCCGTAATTGCGGTTATACATCGTTGTGCTTAGTGTTTTTTTCACTCTGTTAATTTTCGGATAATCATAAAACTACCATAATCTGCTAAATCAATCGGAAATCTTTTAATTTTTTCCGTTACTATTTTTTGTCCGTTTTTGGTTAATTCCACTTGCCAATCACTTGAGACTGGGAAAATAATCGGTTTTGTCAAAGTCTCATTGTCCTCTGCGAAATTCAAGTCCCAATTCCATTTTGGTTTTTCTCTGTCCGCTTGATAAGGTTCACAATTCCACAAGCTGATTTTTGTTTCCGATTCTGCTTTTTCAGTCGGCTTTAAAGTCTCAACGAGTGGTTTGAACATATTGATTCTTGAGTTGTGTGGTAAATCAGGGGAATTTTCAAACCCAATTCTTTTCCAAAAAGGCTCTGAATTTTCAGGCGAACAAAATAATTCACAAACTAAAATACCTTTTTGACCAAAGTATTCTAAAGTGTCATTAATTAATTTTCTTGCAATTCCTTTTTTCCTTTCAGTTGGTTTAGTTTCGGCTATGTCGATTACTGCTTGAAATTCATAGATTCTATAAACTGTAAATCCGATTGCAAAATCATTTTTGGTGATTACAGCTACGTTATTTTTCGCAAACTCGTCTTCAATTATATTCCAATTGCAATAAAATCCGCTGTTCGTTTTATTCCATTCTTCAATCAGCCAATTTTTTATATCAGCAAGATGTTTTTCGGAAGGATGAAAGTTTGTTTTTAGCACGATTTCAACATTAAGCACAACGGTTTAGCTATGAACAGTACGGGAGCAAACCAGCGTTTGCTTTCCGCCACGCACATAGCGAAATCTTTTTGTTTTGTTTTTTCTTTTCCTTGTTTAAAGCAAAATCCCAAAGATTTTGCGGACTTCATAAAAATACACAAAACCTGCGATCCTGCCTGCCGGCAGGCAGGTAAGCCCGAAGCCCGTATTGTTTATAGGTTGTGTTGTGCGCTGGCTTTTCCACGTTCTAATTGGCTTTCTACTATTTTTTCGAGTTCATTCTGTTTAAAATCAAACCATTCTTGTCTAAAATCTGATTGGTCGATAGTATTTTTAAAATTCTGAAAAGGCTTTTTCTTTTCTAAAATGTCTCTCAATTTGAATTTGAATTTTTCGTCCGTCAATTGCTCAGAGAAACGTTCCATTATTTTAAATGATTCAAAGCTTTCTAATACTTCAAATTTTATAAAATCCGCTTTGTGGTCATTTATCTTATTTAAGTCATCTCGAAAAAATTCTTTTAGTTCTTGTTCGTCCGAGGTGTTTGAGAAATTTGGAATTGTAACAATTTCATTTGTTTTGGAATTGAAATAACAATTGTTTCCGCAATCCAGATTTTCCACAATTTCCTTGATAATATTTTTTTGAGAATTATCCATAAAAGCAATGGTGTTTATCTTCTTTGATAATTTCAATAATTTTTTCTAAATATGTTGATTTGGGAAACGGTTCGTAAAGTTCCCATTTCCCACTAGCACGCATCCAATATAGATTCCATTCCTGCTTAGATTTGTAGAACCTTATTTTCGCAAATTCACTTTGTTGTAGTTTTTTAGGATTGTTCCAATCAGGTCGAACTTCATAAAGAATCTCAACTTTTCCGTCATAAGAATATCCATAATCTAGTTGAGAACGAATTTCTGGATTCTCCGGACGTAAAGATTCCACATACTTTTTTATAGTCGATTCGTTAATGTCAATCGTGGTATTTTTCATTCAACTAAAATATTTTTTCAGCTTGCGCACAACGCCTGAGCTATGATTAGTGCGGAACCAAGGAAACTGTAAAGTTTCCGTCTTCGCGCTAAGCCGAAGCTTTTTGTTTGCGTTTTTTCTTTTTTAATTATTAAAATGTCAAATCAAACTGATTTGGCGACCTTATAAAATTACGCAAAACTTAGAATTAAACACCAAACCACCCGCATTAATTCATAGGTTTTGTTGTGCTTAGTTTTTCTACTTCCAGTCGAGATTTCGATAGTTTGACTATTCTAAATTTATTAGATACAAGTCTTTTGGGAGAACCAAATTTAGCAAACTCCTCGGGATGTTTTTCTTTAAGTTCTTTTATGACCTTTTTATTACGGTACATAATTATTAATCCATTTTTAACATCATATTCCCATGTTCCTTTTTCTGTATAAGTAACTGGGCAAATATAAGGGTGAAGCATCTGCTCTTCACTTTCATTATATGCCAAAAGGGAAATTTCAGAACTTTTTATTGTTAGTTTAGGATTCGAATCTTCACAACGTTTATAAATTAGCTTCCTTGGACGACTTCCATCTTCGTTTCGTTCTAAAATCCAACAGCCATATAAATCAAATTCAGCAATCGGATTTTCCTGTCCATTTACGGTAGTTCCAACAGTCAGAAAAATTAGGAAGATAACAGCTAGTTTTTTCATATTAGTTGAATCATCAAAAATTGCTCCAAAATTAAGCACAACGGTCTGGGCTAAGCGTAGTGCGGGGGCAAGGAAACTTTTCGTTTCCGTCTGCGCACGAAGCTAAAACTTTTGGTTTAGTTTTATTTTTTCTTGTCTTAAGCTAAATCCCAAAGATTTAGCGACATTATAAATATACACAGACCTTTCGTTTTTGCCCTACAGTCCGCATTACGTTTAGGTTGTGTTGTGCAACGTTTTTTTACGCGATTTCATTTCCGTCAAAGTCCCACTTATACACTTTTTTGTCCCAATCCAACGCTTTGATATAGTTGTCCGAAATTTCAAAATCATCTGTTTTATCAGCTGACACAAAAATATCCGCCCCTCCATTTTTCCATACTATTTGTCCATCGTCGTCAATTCTTGAAATTTCCATTTCTCCATGAACTATATAGCCATTTTCTATCTTAAAAATCTCAAAACAAGTAAACTCGTCCACTTTGGATTTCCAGATTAGATTTAGGTCTGGTATTCCTAAACAAAAAATCGTGTCGCCGCAACAAACTAATATTCGCTCTTTTTCAATTATTTGTGAAGTCTCGTGTAATCCAGAAGCACCCCCTTCGGCGCCAATAATTGCGTTTTGAGATTCAAGTCCATTTTCTAAAATCTGTATTCCGAATTTTGTTGCAAGAATAAAGTCTGATTCAGTAAAAAAGCTTTTTCGATACTCGATATTATTGTCCTTCGAACCTATTTGAAAATCAGATTCGTTTAATAATTTGACGATATATTTTCCAATTTCGAATGTCATTTGAAATGTTGCACAACGTCTAATGTATGATCTGTACGGCTTTGAAATCCGTAGGATTTCCCGCCGTACGATTACATTCTAAATATACGTAGATTTTCCGACGGAAAATCGGACAGTATAGATTATACATATTGTTAGCAAACGTGTTGCAGCGCAAACCCTTAATCTTGTCGCAGAACACTGATTTATTCCCCAAACTCTTTTAAAATGGTTTCTTTTTTTAAGTCCGTCGAGCCTAAATAGTAACCGATTTAAGTTTTTCGTTTTCGAACAGAAAATAGCAAATAACTAGCAAGTCCGTTCGCGCAACAGTTGCGTCTGAGTAAAGTCCGTCCGAGCGAGAACTTTGGCAAGGTGATTTATTAATTAAACAGCTGAATTTTGAGAAAGTAACAAGCCTCAAGAAACCATTTTAAAAATGCTGATTTGCCCGAACCAAACTCTTATTATTTTTTAGATATTCAGGCTAATTGCGCAACGATTTTATTTTTATGGCAATATGTTTGCTAACGTCTAATGTATGATCTGTACGGTTTTGAAATCCGTAGGATTTCCCGCCGTACGATTACATTCTAAATATACGTAGATTTTCCGACGGAAAATCGGACAGTATAGATTATACATATTGTTAGCAAACGTGTTGCAGCGCAAACCCTTGGTCTTGTCACAGAACACTGATTAGTTTCCCAAACACTTTTAAAATGGTTTCTTTTTTAGTCCGCCGTACTTTAAAAGTATACAATTTTGGTCTTTCGGTTTTGCCCGAACTTTGGTAAGAAAGCCGCAAGTCCGTCTGCGCAACAGTTGCGTCTGAGTGAAGTCCGTCCGAGCGAGAACTTTGGCAAGGTAATTTATTAAAGAAATATCTGAAGTTTGAGAAAGTAACAAGCCTAAAGAAACCATTTTAAAAATGCGGATTTGCCCGAACCAAACTCTTATTATTTTTTAGATATTCAGGCTAATTGCGAACCGATTGGACTTTTCTTGCAATATGTTTGCTAACGTGTTTGGCTATGGTTTCGTTGTGGAATTGTCCGCAAGGACTATTCCGCGAGAACCAAGCGATGATTGAAAGATAGGAATTTTCGGTGGAAAATTCCGCCACAATGAATTATAGCCGTTGTTGTACACTGGCATAATTTAAGCTTTAAGTTTTAATCTCAAAACTTCATTTCCGCTTTCTTCGTGGCTATATTTTTTTATTCTTTCGAAACCATACTTGTCATAAAACGCTCTTCCAATAACATTTTTTTCAAAGACCTCGACTTCAAGCTCAGAATGTTTTTGACTAATAAAATCGACCAATTTTGTCCCAATTCCTTTAGAATGATTATTTGGTAAAACAAAAAGCCCACCAATTTCGTTCTCCAACATACTTATAAATCCAACTATTGAATTTTCAACTTCATAAACCCACGTTTCCGAGTTCGGAATATAAATATTAGTCATATCCGATTTTATTTTTTCCACGAAACTAGAATTCAAAAAAGGATGAGCCAATGTGGATGATTTATACCAAACATTAATAATTTGCTCAAGATCTTGTTCCTTATGTTTTCTTATCATTTCTAATTTTTAGCTTGTGTACAACGATCTAGCTATGAACAGTACGGGAGCAAAATAGCGTTTACTTTCCGCCACGCACATAGCAAAATCTTTTGGTTTTGTTTTCTCTTTTTTTTCTCCACAAAGCAAAATCCCAAAGATTTTGCGGTCATCATAAATATACGCAAACCCTGCGATTAAGCCCTGAAGCCCGTATTGTTTATAGGTTTTGTTATCTGCTGGCTTTTCTGTTGGGGTTAAATTTCGATTAGGTCTGACATTATTAGCTTTAAAATGAAAAAGAATTTAAACTGTAACAAAACTTTTACTGGTTCGTCTTTGAAATATAGTAAAACACTAAAATTTATGAAACATTTTTTTTCTACTCTTTTATTGGTAGTTATTTCAACAACTTTCATGAACTGTAAAAGTCATACTTCTATAGATTCTTATATGAAAGAGCTAGTAGCAGATGGTGATTTTAATGGAAATGTTTTAGTGGTTTTAAATGGAGAAGAAGTTTACCAAAATTCTTTCGGGTTTTCAGATGGCTCTAAAACAGTTAAGTTAACTAAAGATTTTCGTTTCGATTTAGGGTCAGTATACAAAGAGTTTCCAGCAGTTTCAATCATGCAACTTCAAGAAAAAGGATTGCTTAATGTAGAGCATAAAATAAATAAATATTTAAAAGATTTGCCAAGTTGGGCATCAACAATTTCAATTAAAAATTTATTGCAATACACAAGTGGTCTTCCTGAAGTTGAATGGGATAAGTACTTTGAGAAAAATGAACGGATTACTGATGAAAAAATTAAGGAAGATTTAATAGATATAGAAGAGTTGGAGTTTGAGCCAGGTGCAGATTACTTATATACGAATCATAGTCCAATGTTATTGTCGCAAATTGTAGAAAAAGTCACAAATCAAACTTTTAAAGTGTATGTTACTCAAAATTTATTCATTCCATTTTCTTTAAAAGATGCAGTAATTCATCCAGAAGCCCCATATTTAGATAAAAGCTTAATGGCTATTCCTTTTAATGAAAATTATGAGGAAGATTCTTATAAAGTAACAATCTCGGGAGCTATTTTTAGTTTAACTGCAAACGATTTATATAATTGGATAGAAAACCTTCATTCTTATAAAATTATAAATCAAGAATCCATAAAGTTCTTGTCTGAAGAAGCCGATTTTTTTGGGAATATCCAATCTCCTTTGGGTTCTGTAGAATGGACAAAGAATAGAATTATTGAGCATTCTCATCATGGTTCTGCTGGGAATTATGAATGTATAGTAAGAAGATTTAATAATGATAAAGATGTATTAACGATAATCGTTCAAACAAATCAGAAACATGAAAATGTAGGCGATATTTCAGATGAAATTAAAAATATTTTAAAATTCAATTAAGTGTCAAAAAAGGGCTTACGTTAAAATTGTGATTTCGGAAGTTTATTCCATTTGACATTATTTAAGTTAAGATATTTTTTCAGCTTGCAGATAACGTAGTAATATAGATCATATGATCTATATATATTATATATGCGGAACTAAGATAAGAGATCTTTTATGCTTTTAAACGAGGTTTCTGCCACATGAGTGTAAACTTCCGTGGTTTTGGTACTACTGTGGCCTAGCAGCAGTTGAATGTGCCTTATATCAGTGCCGTTTTCAAGAAGGTGGGTAGCAAAGCTATGACGTAACATGTGAGGTGTAACTTTCTTACGGATGCCCGATCTCATGGCAGCCATAGAGGTAATTTTTAATACACTTGAAGCGGTATAGGCTTTTTGACCGGGGCCTTCAAATAGATAGTGCTGTGGTCTATACTCTTTGTAATAAGCACGTAGTTCTTTTAAGAGTGTGGGGCTTAGGACGGTCATTCTATCTTTATTGCCCTTGGTCGCCTTAACGCAGATAAGCATTCGCTTTCCATCTATATCGTCTATTTTTAAGTTCAGAAGCTCACTTCTTCTAAGGCCTGCCGAATATAATAGGGAAATGATACAGCGATGTTTTAAGTTGCGGGTATACTCAATAAGGCTTAGAACTTCTTCTTTTGAAAGTACTTTGGGCAGTTGTTTTTGTTTAATGGGCCGTTCAATGTTATAGAAGCGGTTGGGCATACCCATGACCACCTCAAAATAGAATTTGATGCTGTTGACTGCTTGGTTTAAATAAGAGTGTGAACGGACATCCCTTGTTAGCTTTTGCAAATACTTCCTTACCTCTATCTCAGTAATGGCATTGGGTGGTATGCCGTGAAAATGATTTATAAAGGTTTCAAAATGGTGTACGTAGGTCTTTACCGTATTTTCCGCATATCTGCTTAATTCCAACTTGTCCAGGTACTCTTCCGGACATCTTTTAAAACCTTCTTTCAGCTCCCTGTTCCTGTACCAGTTTATGTTATGGGGTTTGTCTGGGTTTAGTCCATGGCTATTCTCGAAAAAATAATTTCCGTTTATCCAGACCTCTCCACGAAATGTACTCCAAAGTGTACTAAGGTTGGTTTTATTGTTGAGGACATGATACATGCCATATTCCTGGCTCCAACATATGTGTGGTAATTTCTCCACAAGCGCTTGGATTACTTTATCAGATTTGAACTGGAGTCCAATATGTTTTACGTTATTTATCAATAAATGTTTTAACGTAATGCTTCTACCTTTAAACATGTTATTTTTTTTCCAAGTTCATTAATAAAAATGATTTAATCGTATCTTAATCGAATAATGTTCGCATAAAGATTCACTTAAGTTTATGGAAATGAGACTACAACATGAGTGTTTGTACTGTAAAAAGCCACTTACGGGTAGAACGGATAAAAAATATTGCAATCTACATTGCAAGAGTGCTTTCCAATATCAAAAAGAAAAGGAAAGACCGGAACGCTTTTACAATAAAGTAGACAATCAGCTAAAACTGAACCGGAAGATTCTTAAACAATATAACAAAGGGGGCAAGGTAACGATAAGATGTAAGGTTCTTTCGGAGCAGGGATTCGATTCCAACTTTTTCACCCACTATTGGAAGAACAAAAAGGGAGACGTATATTTTTTTATTTATGAATACGGTTTCTTGAAAAAAATCGAATATGGAAAAGAAAAATACATTCTGGTTACCTGGCAAGATTATATGAACAAGGGAATGTAACGGGAGGAATAGAAGTTAATTGATTGTTTATCAATATAATTGGCATTGGCAGTAAACTTGGGTTGTTGTTTCAGTATGTCGTTCGCTAAGGTATGGTTGACCCTCCTTTGCCCGTAGCGCATTACAAAAATAGGGTTACTATTAATATTCTTTTTAAAATATATGGTTAAAGTAACTAAGTAATTAACCATAAGGGGGCAACCATAGCTATGGTGCTCCTGAATGTGTATTTGGACAAAATAAGGTTACTTTTTATAGCTTATATGGTGGTATCTAAAAAAAGTATGGTTATATTTTATGTGGTTAAAAAGCTTAGTAGGATATTAGGCCAATATAATTTAGGACAGTATAAGACAACCATATTTTGGCCTATGCCTATGGTGCTATTTAGACGACTTGGAGAAAACCGAATTTAACAGGAAGTCTATGGCTTCGTCATCGGAAATGATAGCGTCTTTTTTCTTACGTTCTGTACTTTTCTCCTTTAGTTGTTGAACAGTGTGCAGTTTATTCTCAATTTTCTTGGGTGGGTCGTCCACCGTTTCAAATTGAAATTGCTCGTTCAAGGTCAATAGGATCCCAAGTGATGCCTCAAATTTTAATGTTTCGTTCAGTACAGGAAACTTATCTATTAGGGAATCTTCAAAATATGCAACGTTTCCGATCAGGAAGTGGGCCAGGGGCACTGGACATTCTGTGGCAAGACGCTCCTGTAGTGCCTCCTTCCGCAGCTCAAAGAGCTCTACTTTCTTAGCTCTACGTATGCTTAGGTGTCCATTGGGCAAATTTACAGGCTTCAGTATATCAAATTCATTTTTAATGGCAAGTTGGGCAATTCTTTTGTAATGCTCCAAAGCAACTTTTCGAGTATCCGGTTCATCCAGCCCCATCATATCCTCTTCATACACATAATAAAACCCAATGAGGCTATTTTCAATTATATCTTGATACACATCCACTATAAACCCATAAAACTCCTCGGTCATGTTAGGGTCGGGAACATAAACGGTTTCACTGTTCTTGGGGGAAATGGCATTAGGTATTCCCTCAACGGACAGCGGTACCCGTGTTACCTCTTGGAGTATGCCCCTTGAGAGCTGTACACGAGTGAGCTCGTCCATTGTCAACGAGTTCAGGTCCAAATTCTTTAAAAGTCCAAAGTAACTCATTTGTCGGTTTTGTTGATGGATCGGTTCAATAGGTTTGAGTAATCCTGGGGTAGTTCGGCATCTATGTCCCTAAGGTATTTTTCAAGTGCATCAAGGGTGGCATGGCCCGTAATGAGCATCAGTTTGCTTTTAACCTCTTCAGGCGTCCCCGTTTTTATCATCTCACGGTAGAGCATGGTTATATACGTATGTCTGAAACTGTACAGCCCATATTCATTGCCCAAATTAAAATGGTCCTTTACTTTTTTAAAGCGTTTGGAAAAGTAGTTCCGTTTGTCGTTATCGGCAAGGTTCCATTCTCCGCCAAAGCCTTGTGGAGTGAATAGGGAATGTTTGGCGTCCATCTTGGAAAGGTCCGGCAATTGCCCAAGCATTATATCCGGTATGATCTTTATCTTAACAGGTTTGTTCTTGGCTTTGACATATATTTTCTTGTCATTGATGTCAATATCACCTACTTTAAGGCGACATATTTCTATAGGCCTCAACATATTATAGCTGACCATTTGGACGAACATCCGCATCAAAAGGTCATTGTTCATAAGATGTGCGTCAATTTCCGCCAACTGTGTGGGTGTGTAGGTCTTGTTTCGCTTCGGAACGGATTTTAGTATGTTTATCTTACGAATAAAGTTGTCGTCGATCAGTTCATTGTTCTCCAAGGTGCCAAAGAGCGCACTGAGAGCGGTTCTGGTATTGTTCCTGTTTCTAGGGCTGGAGGTGCGCAAAACATCGTTCAGGTGGCGCACTACGGTCTTTTTGTCAATGTTATTAATATCGGAAACATCCACCTCATTTTCGGCAAGCCATCTTTCAAACTTGGTTATTCGACTTTTCTGCTTCTTGAACGAATTATCGTTCAATGTGCTCTTTTTAATGTTTAGGCCCAGTTCGAATGCTTCGGCCACTGAAACTTTGTTCTCGTCCACCACATTGTTTTCTATTTCTGAAATAGGTACTGGATTTGGTTTAGCGTTTTCATTGGCAAGGTCAATACGCTCTCTATTTACTGCTGCTGTAGATTCTTTTTCCACTTCTTTCTTCGCTGGAAAGTTGTTTATGGGGCGTTCTTCTTTTATTGCTCTCCGTCTAAATTCGTCTTCTAACTCTGTATTGTCTTTATAAGGGTCGAATCCGGCTTCCAATAACAGAAGGAGGTTTCGTTGTAGCACTTTTAAGAACTGTAAACGTTTAGTTTTTCCTTTGAAGCGGTTGGCTCCGGCTTTGATAAAAGGTTGCTTTTTTAGTTTGCCGGTATCAGGGTCCCTGAAAGAGAAATATACAAACCAGGCTTTTGCAAGGGCATCGTTGCGTTGCTTTTTGTCAAGGGCGGACCATTGGGTGATATCGACACCACCTGTAAAGATTTTAGGTTCGGTGTAGTTCAATTTCATTTTAAAAGTGTTTACGTTTTCGTTTACGGAACGTAATAAAAGGGAAATACAAGACATAAAAAAACGGATTGTAGTACGCAATCCGTTAATTTACAGCATTTTAAGCCTTGTAGCGAGAGGGGGGCACGATCCCCCGACCTCCGGGTTATGAATCCGACGCTCTAACCAACTGAGCTACCTCGCCGTATTATTATTTTGAAACGGCTGCAAATATAAAGTTTATTTCTTGTTCTGACGCAATACTTTGCTAAAATTATTCTATCTCTTTTATTTTTTTATCATAAGGAAATCTATATATTGCCCAACGTAAACACTTAAGAATGGACGATAAAATAAAATTTGAACTAGAATTTGTAATACAATCTTCACCGCAATTACTATATACATATATATCAACCCCGTCAGGACTTTCCGAATGGTTTGCTGATAATGTGAACTCTAGAGGTGAAATGTTCAGTTTTATATGGGACGGTTCGGAAGAGGAAGCAAAGTTATTGAAGCGTAAAAGTGATGAGTTTGTAAAGTTCGCATGGGTAGATAATGAAGACGATTCGTTTTTTGAATTGAAAATCATTGTTGATGAAATTACCAAGGACGTTTCTCTATTTATAACAGATTTTGCAGAAGAAGACGAAGTTGACGAAGCTAAAATGCTATGGACAAATCAAGTAACGGATTTGAAGCAGGTTTTAGGTTCCAAGTAGCCGTATTCTTCTAATATCACCTTATATTTGGTCCCGATAATTATCGGGACTTTTTTATGATTAATTACAACGGAAATCTTCTAGAAGAAAACACTCAGTTCTTAGACCACCAAAACAGGGGCTTGCGGTATGGTGATGCCCTTTTTGAAACTATGAGAATGGTTAACGGAAAATTATTTTTCTGGGAAGACCATTATCTTAGACTCATGGCATCTATGCGCGTGCTGCGTATGGAAATTCCTATGGATTTTACCATGGAATTTTTGGAGTCTAAAATTAGTGAAACCGTTGAAGCAAATGGTCTGGCCAATTCCCAAGCCCGTATAAGGTTTTCAGTTTTTAGGGAAAAAGGAGGTTTTTATTTACCTACTACGAACGATATTAGTTATTGCATTGAAGCCCTGCCGCTTCAAAGTCCTTTTTATGTAGTAAATGATGCGCCCTACGAAGTAGAGCTTTTTAAAGATTTCTACGTTAATGCAGATATGTTATCCACCTTAAAGACCAATAATAAAATTATAAATGTTGTTGGAAGCATTTACGCTAAAGAAAACGATTATCAGAACTGCCTCCTTCTAAATAGTTCAAAACAAGTAGTGGAGGCTTTAAACGGTAATATTTTTATTGTAAAGAATGGAAGCATAAAAACGCCACCTATAAAAGAGGGTTGTTTGAACGGAATTGTTCGTAAAAAGCTGATAGAGATTCTAAGTAAAATTGATGAGTATCAGTTTGAGGAGGCGTCAATATCTCCTTTTGAATTGCAAAAAGCAGATGAGATATTCATTACAAACAGTATAGTGGGCATTCAGCCTATTTCTAAGTATAGAAAAAAAGAATTTGCCAATACCGTAGCAAAAGGACTTTTAGGGAAGTTAAATGCCGCAGCAAGACTTTCTTAAAGGTTGATGTTATAGCTAGTTTAAGTTAGGGTTTTCAGGTGAATTGGACCAAAGAAGATAATCCCCTCCTAATTCTACCATTTTTTCTTTCCAAAAAGCGTCCGATGATTTATGAATGAGTCCGCTTTCATAGTCGTTTTCTACCACCACCCAAGATTTAGATAGTAACTCCTTATCTAATTGAAGGGAAGACCAACCGGAATACCCTAAGAAAAACCGAATATCTTCTTCCGATATCACTTTTTGATTAATAAGGTCGATGGTATTCTCAAAATCACCGCCCCAATAAATTCCATCTGAAATCTCAATACTATTGGAAATTAATTCCGGAACCTTATGTATAAAGTACAGATTATCTTGCTCCACAGGACCACCGTTGTATACTTGAAACGGTATTTCTATTTCGTTTATAAGCTCGCCAATAGTATATTCCAGCGGTTTGTTTAAAATAAAACCTACAGAGCCTTCTTTATTATGTTCCGCTAAAAGAACGACCGAACGATTGAAAGATACGTCTCCGGTCAAAGTTGGTTCGGCAATAAGGAGTTTGCCTTTCTCTGGTTTTAAGTCTACCATAATTACATAGCTAGTTATAACTAAAAATAAGACATTTCTTATAAAAAAAGCAAATACGAATAAAAAAAAAGCGTCTGCATTGCAGACGCTTCTCTATATTATGGCTCGTAAGACTTAGTTTACTGAACTGGCCAAGTCAGATCCTGCTTTGAACTTAACAACGTTCTTAGCTGCAATTTTGATAGTTTTACCTGTAGAAGGGTTTCTTCCTTCTCTAGCATTTCTTTTAGATACTGACCAAGATCCAAAACCAACCAAAGAAACTCTGTTACCTCCTTTAAGAGATCCTTCAACATTTCCTAAGAAAGATTCCAATGCTTTTTTTGCTGCGGCTTTTGTGATGCCGGCATCTGCTGCCATTGCATCGATCAATTCTGTTTTGTTCATAATTTAATTAATTAATTGTTGTTAAACGTATTTTACTGTTAAACAAATTTATACGGATTTGCGCCCAACGCAAGTAAAATGGGGGGAAATCACTGTTTTTGTTAATAACTATAGGTCTTTGTTGATAAAGTAGGGGTTTTTTTACGCTTCTCGCAGCCCAATGATACTAGGCGTTTACACCATTTGGGCATTTTTTTGCAAGTTTAGGCCATTTAGAACATCTTGTATCTTCATTCTTCTCTTACCCGGCAATTGTATTTCCAGTAGGTGTATATAGCCGCCATTAACCGCAACTTTCAGTTCCTTTTTACTTACTTCTATATCTCCCACTTGTAATTCATGGTCAGTATTTTCTTTCGAGGTTTCAAAAATCTTTATGAAGAGTTTTTCATCTCCATTTACCAAAGTTGTCCAAGCGCCAGGATAGGGGCTTAATCCTCTTATGTGATTGTAAATGTCATTTATTGACGCGTTCCAATTAATTTTACAAGTATCCTTATGTATTTTAAAGGCTTCTTTTAATTCTTTTGAAGTGGGTTGCGCTACTGTGGTCACTGGTCCTTTGCCAATGGCTTCAGCAGTTTTAAGCACAAGATCAGCGCCCATAACCATTAAATTATCATGTAATTCTCCAGCGGACATATCTTCATTGATACTCGTACGATCCTGCAGGATGATTTCTCCGGTATCTATTTTATCATCTATAAAGAAAGTGGTAACCCCGGTTTCTTTTTCTCCGTTGATGATGGCCCAGTTTATTGGCGCGGCCCCCCTGTAATCTGGTAGTAGTGAAGCATGAAGGTTGAATGTACCATATTCTGGCATGGCCCACACCGCTTTTGGTAACATGCGAAAAGCTACGACAACCTGAAGGTTTGCGTTTAAAGACTTTAGTTTGGCTAAAAAATCTTCATTTTTAAGATTGGTAGGTTGTAGGATTTTTAATCCCTTTTCAAGCGCGTATTTCTTTACATGAGATTGTTGTAGGCTTCTGCCTCTTCCGGCCGGTCTGTCCGGAGCGGTAATTACACCAACTACATTATAATTATTTTCAACAAGCTTTGCTAGTATGGTAGTGGCAAACTCTGGCGTTCCCATAAAAACGATGCGTAAATCTTTCATTGTATTCCTTTAGTTTACACCTATATAAGGTTTATTTTATTCTGTATTGATTTCTTGTGTTTATCTCAATATCACCGTCCTCCAGCATCAATTGTAAAGCTCTTAAAATTATTTTTTCTTTATAGTCCATGACCGCTGCAAGTGCACGTGATGTTTGTGGGGATACTGCTAATAAGGTTTTGATTTCCTCTGAAACCTGATTGTAAGTTGGTTCCGCTACATTTCTTTTCCTTAGGCAAACATCACAGATGCCACAGTCTTCCGTATCGTTTTCTCCAAAATATTCTAAAATCTGCCTACTTCTACATTTTTTATCATTCTTAATGTAACCTATCATTTGGAAAATCTTATCCGTTTTTACTCGGTTTTGTTCTTGTACTTCTTTTGCAAATACATTTATGGTAAGGTCGTCTTCGCGAGGAACAAGAAAGATAATCTCTAAATCACTCTGTTGTGCTTCATAGGTAATGATTCCGTCTTTTTTTAGTTGGTCCAAAACTTTAAGGACATGTTGTTCTGAACTATTCGTTTTTTTCGCAATGAGTCCAGGGTTTATTTTGGTTTCAAAGTCGAAAATACCTCCGTAGGTTCTTAAAATGGTCTGGATGATGTTTGCAGCAGTTTTATGTAAATCCAGATAATCGAAAATGGCATCTTTTTCTGAAATAAACTGTACTATCGTCCTTTTTGAAAATGATTCCGATAATGAAATTACAGAGTTACGGTCTAAAACTTTTAATCCGTTATAAGCTAAAAACGAATTGAGCCCATAGGTTCCTACAAACTCGTTAAAGTTGAATTGCAGTATTTCATTGCTGCCTTCGCCATACCCTATTTGGAAGTAGTTATTAAGTTTATTGTATATTTTTTTTAAAAATGCCGTATCTGGTAAAACGCTTAAAAACTGATTCTTGAGTTGCTCTTCGTCATTTGAATTCGTAATTAGAACAGCTTCTGCAGGAGAACCATCGCGACCTGCTCTTCCCGCTTCTTGATAATAATTCTCTAAACAGTCCGGTATTTGGTAATGTACAACTAATGAAACATCTGGTTTGTCCACTCCCATGCCAAAAGCATTTGTAGCCACCATAATCTGAACTTTGTTCGTCAGCCATTGATCCAGTTTTTTCTCCTTCTCCTTTTTGGTAATTCCACCATGAAAAAAAGTAGCGCTACATCCTTTGGAATTTAAAAATTGAGAGAGTTCTACCGTACTTCTTCGTGTACCTACGTAAACAATTCCACTTTTCTGTATTTGCGAACATAACTGCCCTAGACGATACAACTTATCTTGTTCCCATAGAATTTTAAAGGAAATGTTCTTTCTCGCAAAAGAGTCTTTTACAATTGTAGGAGCTGTTAAATGTAACGTTTCCACAATGTCATTGGCAACTTTGTCCGTAGCCGTGGCGGTAAGTGCCACCACGGGTGTTTGGGGCAGCAATTTGCGTAGTTGGGCACATTCTAGATAGGCCGGTCTAAAATCATGGCCCCATTGAGAAATACAATGCGCTTCATCTATAGCCACAAGATTCACGTTCATTTGTTGAATCTTTTCCTGTACCAAATCTTGTTGTAGACGTTCTGGAGATAGGTATACAAATTTATATCCTCCGTATAAACAATTATCCAGTAAGTCCAAAAGCTCGGTAAAGGGGATACCTCCGGTAAGGGCAATAGCCTTAATTCCTTTTCTTTTAAGACTTTCTACCTGATCTTGTATAAGGGCGATGAGAGGAGAAACTACTATACAGAGCCCTTCTTGCGCCATGGCGGGAACTTGAAAACAAACGGATTTGCCCCCACCGGTGGGTAACAAGGCTAGCACATCTTGTTTGTTTAAAACAGCATCTATAATCTTTTTTTGGGAGCCTTTAAAACTCGTAAAGCCCCAATATTGCCGTAAAATGGATATCGGGTCTTTATGCATTATTTTAGGTTTAACTGTTTTAGAATAAAATCGGTACGTTCTTCAATTGTTCCCGTAGGTACTATTGTAATTGTATAACCTACTTGCTCATAGGTGGTTTTAAGGTGTTGGTAAATCCGTTCTGCTTCCTCAAAAGATTCAAAACGTTCATTATCTACTACATGGATTTCTTTCCATGGCGGCATCAATAGAATTTGCTCGTATCTATAAGTGTAACATGGCTTTTCAAACGCCTCGGAGTAGGTTTGCCCAAAACAGTTCATATACGCATGTACATCTGGAATTCCCCGGTCAAAAAACACAATTTCTTCAGTAGTGCTGTCCGCGTCCGTATATTGTTTAATTCTGCCGTCTAAAAGGTTTTGATTGAACTTTTTAGGGTCTTTTACGGAAACTATAGGGTTAACTGCAAAATCTGGAGCGTCATTCTCATTCTTTTCGGACGAAGTCATACTTCGGATGAGCTCGTGTACGCAGTGATACCCTTTTCTCTCAAGATTTTCAATAACCGATGTTTTGCCCGTACTAGGGCCACCTGTAATAACTACTTTTTTAAGATCCAATACATAATTGTTAGTCTAGCAAAAGTAATCAATCCCTAATGATTTTAAAATTGACGGTTAACCGTTATCTTTGTGGAAAATGAATATTATGGACAAAGAGAATCCTGAAGCGTTTTATAAGCGTCTACATGAGCAATTGGAAGAGAGCGCCAAATGGCCTTCTAATTACCTATATAAATTTATAGTAGAAAGTAAACCTGAAAAAGTAAGTCAAATTCATAAAATATTTGATAACACGGGTGCCGTAATAGATTTGAAGGAGTCTAAAAACGGAAAATATACGAGCGTTTCCATTACGGTGAACATGAAAAATCCCGATGCTGTAATAGAGAAATATAAAGAAGTTGGCCAAGTTGAAGGGGTAATCTCCCTTTAAATAGCATTTAAGCCATAATTTTCTTAATTTGCAGACGTTATAAGAACACTTCCTTATTTTTTTTAAGCAAAATTTTTCAATTTGAATTTAGTAGAAAACCTAGAATATAACACGGAAAGGTCAAAATTGATCATTCCCGAGTATGGGCGTCATTTTCAGAAAATGGTAGATCATGCCATTTCCATAGAGGACGATGAAGAGCGAAACAAAGTAGCCCAAGCTATTATTAGTGTTATGGGTAATATTCAGCCGCATTTAAGAGATGTGCCCGATTTTCAACATAAACTTTGGGATCAGTTATTTATCATGTCCGATTTTAAATTAGATGTGAAATCACCTTTTCCTATCACTAGTAAAGAGGTTTTGAGACAGCGTCCAGAGCCGTTAGAATACCCTCAGAATTTTCCAAAATACCGTTTTTATGGAAATAACATCAAACGAATGATAGATGTTGCCGTTAAATGGGAAAAGGGAGATATGCGTGATGGCCTGGAATATGCCATTGCCAACCACATGAAAAAATGTTACCTGAATTGGAACAAAGATACTGTGGATGACTCAGCTATTTTCAAACACCTACTTGAACTTAGTGACGGTCAAATAGATTTAAAAGGAGAAAGCCTTACCGATAGCGGTCAATTTTTGAAAAACCGGGTGGCAAAAACTCCAAGAAATAATAATTCAGGAAAGAAAAATAACCAACGTAACAATAACAATCGCGGTAAAAAGCGATACTAATACTCCTCAATCTTACATGGGTACCTTTAAAATTGAAGGCGGTCACCAACTTACTGGTGAAATAACGCCACAAGGGGCAAAAAACGAAGCCCTACAAATTCTTTGTGCCGTATTACTTACGAATGAAACGGTTACCATTAAAAACATTCCTAACATCGTAGATGTCAATAAGCTTATTGCTCTGCTTGAAGATTTGGGCGTAAAGATCCAAAAGAAAGCAAAAGGATCGTACAGCTTTAAGGCAGATGATATTAATTTAGATTATCTACAGTCGGACCAATTTAAAGAAGATGGCCGTGGTCTTAGAGGGTCTATTATGCTGGTAGGTCCGCTTTTGGCGCGTTTTGGAAAAGGATATATTCCTAAACCGGGCGGTGATAAAATAGGACGTAGACGTTTGGATACCCACTTTGAAGGGTTTATAAAGTTAGGGGCCAAGTTCAGGTACAACAAAGAAGAATACTTCTATGGTGTTGAGGCTAAAAAATTAAAGGGTACCTACATGTTACTGGATGAAGCTTCCGTAACGGGTACAGCTAATATTCTTATGGCAGCTGTTCTGGCAGAAGGTAAAACAACGATTTACAATGCTGCTTGCGAGCCCTATTTGCAACAGCTGTGTAAAATGTTGAACCGTATGGGTGCTAAGATTTCCGGAGTTGGTTCTAATTTATTGGAAATTGAAGGTGTTGAGTCCTTAGGGGGAACAGAACACACCATGCTTCCGGATATGATTGAAATTGGTAGTTGGATCGGTCTGGCCGCTATGACCAAAAGTGAACTTACCATTAAAAATGTAAGTTGGGACGATTTGGGTCAGATACCAACGGTATTTAGAAAGTTGGGAATTACGGTAGAAAGAAAAGGCGATGATATTTTCATTCCCAAGCATACAAATGGATATGAGATACAGAACTTTATAGATGGTTCTATTCTTACTATTGCAGATGCACCATGGCCCGGACTTACGCCAGATTTATTAAGTATAATTCTTGTTGTAGCAACACAGGCAAAAGGAGAGGTGCTTATTCATCAAAAGATGTTTGAGAGCCGTTTGTTCTTTGTAGATAAACTTATTGATATGGGTGCAAAGATTATTCTATGTGATCCGCACCGCGCTACCGTAATCGGTCATGATTTTAAATCTACTTTAAAAGCTACTACTATGGTGTCTCCGGATATTAGAGCGGGAGTTTCTTTGTTAATAGCGGCATTATCTGCAAAAGGTACTTCTACTATTCACAATATTGAGCAGATAGATCGTGGGTATGAAGATATTGATACCCGTTTGCGTGCTATTGGTGCTAAAATCACTAGAGTATAAGTTTTATAAACACTAGCTTGTTAACTCCATGTCAAAAAGAGATTTTACCCAGATACCACTTGTAAACAAGAAAGGTGAAAAAGGTAGGTTTGAGATTGATGTTGACGGACAAATAGCGTTTATGGAATATATGATTTCTAAGCAGAATATCATCTATTTGACCCATACGGAAGTTCCTAAGTCATTAGGAGGCCAAGGAGTGGGAAGTGCTTTGGTTTCCAAAGTGTTTGAGTTTATTAAGCAAGCTGATATGAAAATGGCGCCTTTGTGCCCGTTCGTGGCAGCTTATATTAAACGCCATCCAGAAGAAGGAAAAGCTATATTGGCTCCTGGGTATTCCATAAAGTAGATTGAATATAATATAATAAAAAAGAGGCCTCATCGGCCTCTTTTTATGTTTTAATGTTCTGCAGTATTGATTTCTATCCAGTACTTATCAGGGTCTTGAAAGTAAATTTGTCGTACGCCGTCAGTACGTAGGGTAACGGCTCCTTCTTTGCCAGGCCAATCCCAATACTTAATGTTGTTTTTTTTAAGATGCGCAATCATTCCGTCTAAATCTTGCGTAGATAGGCATAAGTGCATGGATTTATTTTTTTCAAATGGGGCGAATTCTTTTTCAATTAGATGTATTTGAGAGTTGCCACTTACAATGAACCACCTAAAACCGGGTTTTTTATCCGGGTGTGGGGTTTCTTCTAATTTTAGAATGTTGGCATAAAAATCGGCGCTAACATCTGAGTCTTCTACGACCAATGCAAAGTGGTCGATTTTAAAATCAAACTGTTGTGCTTGTACATATAAAGTTGAGCTGGTTGCGAATAGGAAAGCGAGAAATATTCTTTTCATTTGGTCTATACTAATAAAATTAATTTTTTAAATCGATGTTCAACAAACTGCACGTTGATTTTTCGACTGGTAAGATACAAAAGCATTTTAAAGGACTAGTGTACTATTTGTACTCTTCTATTTTTCGCATCAGTATAAAATAACAGGGACGCGGTACAATTAGAGTCTTTTTTATACTACAACTTGAGAAATTAGGTAATTGGTCGATATTATTGACTATAGCGGGGCAAAACGCAATAATACGGGGCGCTTTCAGTTTATAACGAACCTACTTGGCTTTTTGAAAAAATCAAAAAGTATAATGATTTTAATTTTTGTCCCATGAAAAATCTTAACCAATTACTATCTGCGGGTATTGTTTTACTTCTTTTATCCGGTTGTGTTTCCACTAATAAATTAACAATGGGTGCAACGGAGCCTGCCCGAATAAGTTTACCGTCAAATGCGGTACGAGTTGGTCTGATTAACAGAAGCATTCCATCGGAAGAAAATAAGGTGGTAGATAAAATAGATAAGATTCTGTCTTTGGAAGGGCTAAATCTTGATAGGGAAGGAGCGGAGTCTGCCGTAACGGGACTTTTTGATGAACTTACACGAAACGAACGTTTTGAAGAGATTGTAATAATAAACGACACCGATATTCAAAGAAAAGGACTTGGTATTTTCCCAGCAGCCTTGAACTGGCAAGCTGTTCAGGAAATCTGTGAAGCTAATGGTGTAGATGTACTTTTCTCTTTGGAATATTATGATACGGATACAAAAGTAGATTATGAAGCTACCATGGTAAGTGTACCAAACGACTTTGGAATAAAAGCAAATTTACCCGGACATAAGGTAACGCTTAATACGGCTATTAAAAACGGATGGAGAGTTTATGATCCACAAAGTAAGCTGATTTTAGATGAGTACACGAATAATAATTACGTAACGTCTATGGGTTCTGGAATTAATCCTATGAAAGCCGTTGAGGCTGTAATAGGAAGAAAAGAAGCGGTATTGCAACGAAGTAGTGATATCGGCAACTCATATGGTTATGATGTTCGTCCGTTGAGAAAAAGAATTTCTAGAGATTACTTTGTTAAAGGCACGGATAATTTTGTAATTGCAAAAAGAAGAGCGCAAACCGGTGATTGGGACGGAGCTGCTGAACTATGGGAAAAAGAGGTGAACAATCCAGATATGAAAGTTGCCGGTAGAGCATGCTATAACATGGCTATAATTAACGAAATTAATGGTAATCTTGAAAAAGCCATGGAATGGGCTTCAAAATCATATACCGATTATAATAATGGCGATGCATTACGATATGTAAACATATTAAAGTACCGCATGGCAGAAAAGCGTCAATTAGAGAGACAGCTTTCTCGTTAATAATTGTTATCGGTATTTAGTTGAGTGCTTCCTTGTATGTACTTAAACAACGTTCCCGGGCTTCCTTGTGATCCACCATTTTTTGAGCATAGGAATCTGTTTCGTGCTCGGGAACCCATTTAGAAATATATTTTCTGTCCTTATCAAATTTATCTACCTGCGTCATTGGGTTAAAAATGCGGAAATACGGAGCTGCATCAACACCACTTCCAGCAGCCCATTGCCAATTACCCACATTACTGCTCATTTCATAATCCAGTAGTTTTTCTGCAAAATAGGCTTCGCCCCAACGCCAATCTATAAGTAAATGTTTGCAAAGAAAGCTTGCGACCAGCATACGCACCCGGTTGTGCATATATCCTGTTTCATTAAGTTCCCGCATTCCGGCATCCACCAGCATAAAACCGGTTTCGCCATTTTTCCATTTGTTAAACTCCTCTTCATTGTTCCGCCAGTTGATACGGTCATACTTTTTCTTGAAAGCTTCACTTACGGTTCTTGGAAAATGCCATAGAATTTGCATGAAAAACTCTCGCCAAATAAGCTCGCTCCAGAACACTTCATTTTTTTCGGCAATTACCTTTTTCATCATTTTGCGAACGGAAACTGTTCCAAATCGCAAATGAGGGCCCAATCTAGAAGTTCCGTTTTCAATGGCAGGGTAATTTCGGGTATCTTCATAATTGTCAATTAAGGAGGGAGTGACAATAGGGTCAGGGACTTTTAAAGAGGAAGCTTTGAAACCTATATCCGCTAATGATAGATTTGGTAATCTGGAATTTTGAATCAGGTTATCCCTGTACTGACTAGTGTAATGAATGGTTAAATGTTTCTCAGGATTAAAATGTTCTTTCCATTTGTTCTTATAGGGCGTATAAACAATGTATGGATCTCCGTCCCCTTTTAGAATATCGTCTTTTTCAAAAATAACTTGGTCTTTAAACGTCTGAAAGAGAATATCATTTTCTTTTAAAAGGTTATGGATTTGTTCGTCCCGCTGCTTGGCGTATGGCTCATAATCATGATTCGTATACACCGCACCAATGTTATATTCGTTTATAAGTGTTTTAAATATTGAAGTTGTATTGCCATGATACATACCTACAGAGCTTGAGTTTTCGTCTTGCAAGGTATTCCTCATCTTTAGCAGTGTTTCAAAAATGAACGTAACCCGGGCATCATCTTTAGGTAGGTTCTCAAGAATCTCGGTATCAAAAATGAAAATGGGCATAACAGGATTATCTCCCTTCAGCGCTTCAAGAAATCCCATATTATCATCCAAACGTAAATCTCTCCTAAACCAAAAAACTGAAATCTTTTCTGACATAAACTAACTTAAATTTAAGGTTGATATACCACCGTCTACACCAATAATTTGCCCAGTAATCCAAGAACTTTTTTCACTGAGTAAAAATACAGCTGTATTGGCAATATCTTCAGCTAGACCAATGCGTTTTAAGGGGTGTCTTTGAGACATATTTTCTACCTTTTTGTCACTACTTAAAAGACGATTTGCCAGAGGTGTATTCACCAAAGAAGGAGCAATGACGTTTACACGTATTTTTGGTGCATATTCCGCTGCCAATGATTTTCCGAAACCTTCAACAGCACCTTTTGCCGCCGCAACACTGGTGTGGTAAGGCATTCCGGAACCTACGGCTACCGTACTAAAAAGTACCATCGAGCTTTCTTTGGCCATTAAAGGTATAATTTCTTTGATGACCTTTACCATACTGAAAAAATTTAACTGCATATCGGATTCAAAAGTGTCTAGAGACATCATTTTAAATGGTTTTAAATTGATAGAACCGGGACAATAGGCAAAACCGTGAAGCTCATTTGGTAAGTTCGTTATGTCAAGTACATCGGTATTTGCATCAAAGGGGATATACGTAATATTTGTTTCGTTCAGCTTTTCAGAAGTTCTAGATGCAACATAAACCGCATATTCTTCTGATAGTTGTTTTGCTATTTCAAGTCCTATTCCATATGATCCACCAATTAAAAGTATGTTCTTCTTCATATTGCAAATTTTAAATTGATTTAAAATGGAGTTCTTTCTTACCGTTTTCTAATGCTCCAAAGAGTTCTATTAGCTTTTGTTCCCTAAAAAAGAAAATTTGCTTTAGCTGCTTTTTTACTAGTAATGGATGCGCTAGTTGCCCTAGGATGCCAAACGGAATTTTATAATCAATTATATCCTCCATCTCAACACCGCCAGGTACTGGTTTTATAAAATGTTTGTGATGCCAAAGAGCATATGGCCCAAAACGTTGCTCGTCCACAAAATATTCGCCCTCTTTTACATGGGTTATTTCGGTAACCCATTTTGTGGTATATCCGGGAAAAGGAGAAACTGTATATTGTATAATCTGACCTGGGAACATGGGGCGGTCATCACCAGAGAGTATCTTAAAACCCATATGTTTAGGCGTAATAACTTTGAGGTTATTGGGGTCGGATAAAAACGTCCAAGCTTCAGCGGTACTTATAGGAAAAGATTGTTTGGAGTGTAGTTGGTATAATTTCATATTACAAAGGTAAAAACATTTTGTTTAACAAATTAATGCAATCGATAAACAAATTAACATATAGGCTACTCGATTTTGATGCTAAAAAGGTAATATCAACAAATTGAAGGATATGGAATAGGTCTATGGAGACAATTTTGTACATTTCAAGTTGAATTTAAATATGAAGAGAGGTGTATTTTTATTAGTATTTCTTTTTGTGAGCTTTTTTCTTTCATCTCAACATACTGTGGAAGAAATTGGGACTTTGCCTATGGAGTTATCCGAAAGCTCAGGGTTACTTTATTTTAATAATAGACTAATAACCCATAATGATTCAGGAAATCTGCCTCAGCTCTATGAAATAGACACGGTCTCCCTAGAAATTCAGCGAACCATAACCATAACTAATGCAGAGAATAGAGACTGGGAGGATATAGCGCAAGATGAAACTTACATCTATATTGGAGATATTGGAAATAATAATGGTACTAGAAAAGATTTACTGGTCTACCGCATTCTAAAATCTGAATATTTAGCATCTGATACCATAGAGGCAGAGAAGATTGAATTTGAGTATGAAAATCAGGATAACTTTGTTAACAATGGAAATAGCGATTGGGACGCTGAGGCATTGTTAGTTTTACAGGATAAGTTGATAATCTTGACCAAGCAATGGAATAACTACGGAACCGTAGCGTATAGTCTACCAACGGAACCGGGTAAATACATGGCCAAAGAGTTGGACGGTTACCAAGTAAATGGACTGGTAACAGGAGCTGATTTTAACCCTACGACCGAGCAATTATATATTGTTGGATACTCTTCTATTTTAGCTCCTTTTGTATATGTCATAGATGGAGCGACAACAAATACTATTTTTGGAGGGGTAGTTGAAAATCTTAAAATAGATATGGAAACTTCACAAGTGGAAAGTATTGTTCATGTAAACGCGAATACATACTATCTAACATCGGAACAATTCGAACGGCAAAGTTTTAATCTTTCATTTGAACCAAAACTTTATAGTCTTTTAGTCACCAATTCTTTTCTAGAGAATGAGGAAGAAGAAGAAGAAGAAGAAGAAGAAGAAGAAGAAGAAGAAGAAGAAGAAGAAGAAGAAGAAGAAGAAGAACCTGGCTTGGATGATGAAGGAGAAACGGAAACTGACCCAGATCAAGAGGAAAATGAAGAGGCAGTCGATATTTCTGACGGTATTGATTCAGTAGATGATAACGTAGACGGTAATTCAGGATTAATCGTTGTAAAAAGTGCAACTGAAACTAATTTGATGTACCTAGTTGATGAGGATGATTTAGTTTTAATCAGAGCAGTTTATGATGCGTCCGGTAGGAGATTGTTACTTCATCATAGAAACGAAATAGAGAACTCATCAATAAATATTTCGAGTTTAAAATCGGGGATTTATTACCTCACGCTTTCCTTGGATAGCAAGGTGGTTTCAAAACCGTTTGTAGTTCAATAATTCAGATATTTAAGATTTCGTTAACACATCTAGAAAGGTTTATATTTAGTTTTGTTAGAAACATATAAACCAATTAAAATGAGAAAAATATTTCTTTTAGCTAGTATAGTATTTGCCACTGCTACAATGCAGGCTCAAATTCAAACACCAGCGCCCAGCCCGGCTTCTAAGCTACAGCAGACCGTAGGTTTAACCGAGGTAACAGTAGACTATTCAAGACCTTCTATGCGCGGTAGAACCATTTTTGGAGATCTTGTTCCCCACGGCAAGTTGTGGAGAACAGGAGCTAATGCTTATACTAAAATCACTTTTAGTGACGATGTTCAAATTGCAGGGCAAGACGTAAAAGCAGGTACATACTCAATCTTCACAAAACCGGAAGCCACTTCTTGGGAGGTTTTCTTTTATACTGATGTTGATGGTGGTGGAACGCCAAAGGAATGGGATGAAAGTAAAGTAGCGGCTAAGACAACTGCAGAAGTTTATACATTACCGGTAGATATCGAAGCTTTCACAATTACTATTGATGATATGACCACTGGGTCAGCTAACTTGGGTATGATGTGGGAGCGTACCTATGTGGCCGTACCTTTTGAAGTTCCTACGGATGAGAAGGTAATGGCCGATATAGAAAAAACAATGGCTGGCTCTCCAAAAGCAGATGATTACTACGCAGCCGCTGTATACTATTCATCGGAAGATAAGGACATTAAAAAAGCATCTGAATGGATGGACAAAGCTATGTCTGAAACTGAGGAACCCGCTTTTTGGCAGTTGCGTCAACAATCACTTATCCAGGCAAAAGCAGGAGACAAAAAAGCGGCTATTAAAACGGCAAAAAAGTCTTTAGAAAAAGCTAAGGAAGCTGGTAATGATGATTACATTAAAATGAACACAGAGTCTATTGCGGAGTGGAAAGCTAAGTAAACTCAATTCTCTCAAAATTTATTAAACCCGGCTCTCCATTGAGGGCCGGGTTTTTAATTTTCTAACTAAAGGAAAAAATATTTAATTCTATTGACTGGAAGTGTAGTATTCTCAAGCAAGTGTGATTTCTTAAACAGAAATCTAATTACTTACAGGCGGCTTCTTCAACAACCTGTCAAATCCTTCAAAAGCCATAGCCATTGCAATAACCATTGCGGCGCCAATAAAGTTCAACCATAAGTATCCTAATTTTTCTTCCCCACTTGGATGGATGAATATAAGGTTGTAGAATAGCACAAAGATAATTAGTTGCGTTAATAGAGCCGCGAAAAATACGGCATTACCTTTAACAAACTTAAAGAAGAACGCTAATAGAAATATACCTAGAACGTTCCCATAAAAAATAGAACCTATAATATTTACCAATTGAATGAGATTGTCAAACAGATTGGCGATACTGGCAATAAGAATAGCAATTACTCCCCATAATAATGTAAATGCTTTTGTAGCCCGCACATAGTGCTCATCGGTCAGCGGTCCTGTTATATTTCTTTTGTACAGGTCCAAAGCGGTAATGGTACCCAAGGCATTTAGTTCTGAAGCCGTTGAGGACATGGCAGCAGAAAGAATAACGGCCAAAAGCAGACCAATAAGTCCTCTCGGTAGATTATGAAGTATAAAATGAATAAAGACATAATCCTTATCATTGGTTTCGACCACGCTATCCGCTTCTTTTATCAATGCTCTCGCCGCTGCTCGGTTAGTACTGTCTTTTACATTAAGACTAATAATTTGTTGTTTTGCCTCTTCAACGGCACTATATTCCTTAAGCTCCAAAGCAGCGGAAAATTTGTTTTGGGCCATTTTCTTTTCTTCCTCTAATTTTTCCTGTCCTTCTTGAAGAATGGAGTAGTCCTTGGCGTATTCGGAACTCATTACCGCTTCCGTGGCAGCAGGGTTAAAGTTTAAAGGGGAGGGGTTGTATTGGTAAAAAACAAAAACCATAACACCTACTAATAGAATAAAGAATTGCATAGGTATTTTTAAAAGTCCGTTAAAAACCAGACCTAACTGACTTTCCCGAAGTGATTTGCCGGAAAGGTAGCGCTGTACCTGACTTTGATCTGTTCCAAAGTAAGATAATGCCAAGAAAAGTCCACCGGTAATTCCGCTCCAAAATGTATATCTACTGGTAGTGTCAAAACTGAAGTCAACTATATTTAGCTTATTGCTGGCTCCGGCAATTTTAAGTGCTTTACTAAAATTAATATCGGCAGGTAAGTATCCTAAGATGAAAAAGAAGGTGATGAACATACCTGTCATGATAATGAACATCTGCTGTTTTTGTGTAACACTTACAGCTTTGGTACCTCCCGAAACGGTATAGATAATTACTAGGACCCCAATAATGATATTTAAGGTTCGGAGGTCCCAACCAAGCACTGCTGAAAGTATAATGGACGGTGCAAAAATAGTAATCCCGGCAGCAAGACCTCTCTGTATTAAAAACAGAATGGCCGCCAATGAACGGGTTTTTAAATCAAACCGATTTTCAAGAAATTCGTATGCGGTATATACTTTTAACCTGTGGTATATAGGGAGAAAAACTAAACAAATAATAATCATGGCCAAAGGAAGGCCAAAGTAGAATTGCACAAAGCCCATTCCATCATGAAAGGCTTGCCCTGGGGTTGAAAGGAAAGTTATGGCACTGGCTTGTGTGGCCATTACGGATAAACCTATAGTCCACCACTTGGCATCTTTGCCACCAGCTACATAATCTTCTACGCTTTTGCTCCCTTTGGTTTTCCAAACACCATAGGCAACTATGAAGAGCAGTGTACTCGATAAGATAATCCAGTCTAATGTTCCCATACTAGGTGAATGCAGTCATTAAATAACAAAAAATAAGCACGTATACAATATTCAGTATGAGTACCAATGTGTATTCTTTTTTCCAATCGAATTTATCTAACATCCCGTTTAATTCAATTTGGTGGGTTTCACGTTCTTTTCTACCGAAAGCATATTGGCAAATAGCTTGTACGCTCCAGGTACCCCAGCAGGCAGTTCCCTAAAAAAACTTAACCCTGTGTATATATAATTTCCTTTTCCATAAGGGGCTATCAAAAGACTTCCTTTTTTTGCGGACTCTCCTTTGTCACTCATAGATAGGATAGGCGTAAATTCCTTAGACCATTTATTGGGGAAATATAGTCCGCGTTCTTGTACCCATCCGTTAAAGTCATTGGCCTCTATTTTATTCGGATAATTTACCAAAGAATTTTTCTTGGCCACTATTTCTACTTCTGAATTTTCATCCGTTACTCGATCACGGGATAACGTAATAGGGTAGGGCGCCAAATTTTCAAACTGGTCTCCCCATCTGCCGGCAGTATTATACTGTACAACAAGATTACCACCTTTTTCTACATAATCGAAAAGATATCGTTGTTTAAATTTTAATTCATCTAATACATTGTACGCTCTAATACCAACAACTACTGCATCATACTTATCCAATGATCCTTTTGCAATACTACTAGGCGCAACTGTGTGAACAATGTAGCCAATTTGTCTTAAGCTTTCTGGCACTTCATCTCCGGCACCCACAATATAGCCAATGTGTTCTCCGGATTTTTTAATATTTAGGCGAACCACTTTGGCCTCCGAAGGCAGTAATACGGACTGTGTTGGGATATGGTCATACTCAATTCTCACCAATTCCTTAGTGATTTCTTTTCCGTTTAATTTTACAACAGGAGAGATGTAGCTTTCATCTTCGTCTGCAGGTGGTGTTAAAGTGAAAATTAAAGTTTGTTCATCACCTTTATTAGCAATTTCAAATGGTTTTGATTCAACATCTACCGTCCACCCTTTGGAATGCTTCAGTTGCAAACTTCCCTTAATATTGTCTGCATTGGCCTTTACGGTAACCGGAATTTTTTTCGATTTTCCATCAGCGAATATTAATACTTTATCACTAAAACTAGCAGTAGCCTCTGGGAGTATTTCAAAAGGTTGAAACAATTCCCCTTTATCAGGTTTTGCGTAGTGGTATATAACGGGCTTTTCAAAAACCACGGATTTTCCATTGAAATCAAGTTCAAATTCTGCTATGAATGCACGTGGCGTTTCAGGTTTGCCAATAAGGGATTGTTTATCCACTTTATACATACCTAAACTCCCTTTTTCTTTGAGCCAATACGGACTTGTGTACTCCGTTGTTTCAGGAATTTCTAAATCAATTTCAAAATTTTGCTTTACATTATTTTTTAAAGCTATTGAAGGTTGTAGCGCTGTACCCGTATTTGATATGGAAATAGATTTTAAAACAATATTGCTAGAACTACGGTTCACTACTTCAACTTTCACTTTTACTTTACCTCCAGGATTGGAAAAAGCAGTTTCGGCAGATGCTTCAAGATAAAGTCCTCCTACATTTAAAATAATATTTCTTAACTCTAGGGATTTTAAAGCTTTCCAATAGGGATCATCAACTTTTTGAAGCAATTCATACGCTTCTATTAATTGAGGCAAATGTTTTGAAGGATTGGAGAAGTCAAAATCCTTTTCAATCGCATAAAGAATCTCACCTACAGCTTTACCACCATTGACACGAGACCATGAAGTATCAATCCCCTCAAATAAATCATTTGAATTTTTGGGCATATCGCCTTTCAATAGCTCAACGTATTCATTTTCCGTTCCTCTTTGTGATAAGCGACCAAAACCTTGGCATAAGTGCTGACTACTGGCTAAAGCGGCAATTTCGTTATTGGATTTCCCTAAAGAAGCATAGTAGGTGCCGATGTCTAAATTGACCATTTTGGATTTATCGGCATTCTCAAATTTTTCCTGACTCCCGTAGAACCACCAAGAAGTATTGAAAAATAGCCTTTGTGGTTGCCATGTTTCGGTAAGCTCTAATTGCTGGCTATAAGCGCTTTTGTCATTGGCCAAATCAAAAGCTTCATAACTTAGCATGGCAGAAGAAGTATGATGCCCGTGAGTTGTACCTGGACTCCTATGGTCAAAACGATTGATGATTACATCAGGTTTAAAATTACGAATGGCCCAAACCACATCACCTAAAACCTCTTCCTTATTCCATATTTCCAAGGTTTCATCCGGATGTTTGGAATACCCAAAATCATTTGCTCTCGAAAAAAATTGTTCGCCACCATCTACACGCCTTGCAGCCAGCAGTTCTTGCGTACGCAAAACACCAAGAAGTTCACGAAGTTCTGGCCCAATAAGATTTTGGCCGCCATCTCCTCTTGTTAAAGATAAGTAACCGGTCCTAGCTTTTGTTTTATTGGATAGGTAGGAAATAAGTCTTGTGTTCTCGTCATCTGGGTGTGCAGCAATATAGAGTGCGGTTCCCAGAAAATTCAGCTTTTCAAGGGAATGGTAAATTTCGGAAGTTGATTGTTGCACAGGTTTCTGTGCACTGACAATATTTAAAGACAAGAGTATTCCGGCAACGAATGCCAAAAGATAGCGCATAAAGTTGGTTTTTGTATGGGTGAGGCTACTGATTAACAGAGACGACACCATATCAAAGATAGAAAGTTTAATAAGGGTAGGTGGGTTTTTTAGAACTACTTTAACAAAAATAAAGAGATGTGGTACTCAGGTGAAAGAGTCATGCTATGCATTAAGCCTCTTCACTTCCGTCCGGTGTATCTTCAGAGTTATAGATTAAGGTAACCGCTTTTTGCATCATTAGATTGTTTGGGTATACTAATAGCTCTCCATTGGATTTCCTTAAACTTACGTGAAAAGCTCTAATGTCCTCTATCAAAAAAGGTTCTTCAGATTCTATGTCCTTATCTAAAATCTTTACGCGATCCCCTATTTTAAATGGGAATGAAAAGAATAAAATTGCACCAGCGGTAATGTTGCTCAAAATAGACCAACTGGCAAACAAGGCAACGCCAATTACTGCGAATACCGAAGAAAACACGAGACCTACTTCTTTGAAATTTACGCCCCAGATAAACGAAATAACGCCAAACCCTATTAAAGTTAGGAGCAGAGAGGCGTATTTGGTAATCAAAAGGGTGCGTGCTTCTACAATATCACTAATTCTACCAATCTTGCGAATGGTTTTATCCGTTACGAATTTTAGTATAAGAAGCAAACAAAATGCTATAGCGGTCGCTATCATTTCGTTCTTGTTCGATAATAAAAACTCTTGCATAAATTATAGGCCTAAACTATCGCGCAAAGATATATGCTTATTTCCATTCCGCTGCCAATATGGTGTTTTTAATGTTTTAATTTTTGTAGCTGTTGAAGTCATTTGTTTGGCGTTTTTACCAAAGCCACTAATGAAGGTATCAGACCAGCTTTCAATACGGTAAGGAAAAGTAGATGTGAAGTTAATGGTTAGCGTTCTTTCTAACTCTGGATAGGATATTTTATAAGAAGTAATTCCATTTTTATCACTTAAAGAAGCAGTTGCTTCGTACGGCTTTAATTCCCTGTGAGACAATCGTATATGTTCTAGGGACGGTATTATTTTTAAATTACCGGTCGGTAATGATTCGGGGGCAATTCTAATTTTGTTCCAGAGTTCATTTTCCAATGTAGCTTTTTCCAATTCAAAGTTTTGGTCGGCTTCAGTTTCAAAATATGAATGGGACATTACATCAAAATTTTCACGATTGTTTAGCTGAGCGTAAACCTGTCCGCACCACTCCTGTGCAGAGAAAGAGACTTTAAGAGCGTGGTCATTGTCGCGTACAGGATAAAAACTACTGGTCATGATGGAATAGGGGTAGATTCCCGTAAGATAATTTTTAGTGCCGTTCAATTTTAAAACAGGTATATTGTCTGGGTTTTGTCCATCGGCTTTTACTTGTTTCTTCTTGAGAAAAGGCTCGGTGACATAGATAAGAACAGCTTCTCCGTCGCGAATTTCTCCATAGCGTGCTTGTTCTAATTTGTAAGAGGTAATTTCTGCTTCGCCGGCGTACCAGTATTTTTTGAATTCGCTCGAAAGTTCCTTCTTTGGCAGCTCTTCCGCTTTTTCCTTGTTAAGCGCCATGTCCTTAGCGGTCTCTTTTTCAACCTCTTTACAAGATTGGGAAAAAGCAAGCAGTATAGTAAAAAACAGGAGCGAAGGACTATATTTTGTTCTGGTTTTCATTGTAGAGTAGTTTTTTTAAAATTAATTAAAAAGAACTACTTGACCATGGCGCTTAACATTTTGTATACCAATTGCGTTGGTAGGCCTACAACATTTGGGTAAGACCCTTTTATTTCTTCAATACCGGTTAGGCCAATCCATTCCTGAATGCCATAAGCACCAGCTTTGTCATAGGGTTTGAAGGTGTTGATGTAGTAGTATATTTCTTCATCCAGCAGTTGTCTGAACTTTACTTTGGTAATTTGGTTGGCAACCTCTTGAGAGCTGGGGGTTGTAAAACAAACTGAAGTTATGACTTCATGCCAATCGCCGGAGAGGGCCTTTATCATACTAAAGGCTTCCTCTGCGTCGGCCGCTTTTGCCAATGAAAGGCCATTGTGCCAAACCACCGTGTCCGAGGTAATTAGGATCTCGCCTGTTTTTAAAGAACCCTTAAAAGCATCGGCTTTTAGCTTAGCAAGATAATCACTGATTTCACTTCCTTTTAATTCAGGAGGATAAACTTCATCTACAGGTTTTAGGCGTACTTCAAAAGGGAGCCCCATTTCTGTAAGAAACTGATGTCTTCTAGGGGAACCACTAGCAAGAATTATGGAATGGTTGTTTAAATCGAGCATAATTAATCATTTGCAGCACTAAAATTTGTCATCCAATCTCCCTTAACTTTTAGGACCTGCTCTATAACATCTCGAACGCAACCTTCACCACCATTTTTGTGGGAAACATACATGGATGTTGCTTTTACTTCGGGAACGGCATTTTGAGGGCATGTGGGTAGGGCTACAGTTCTCATTGGTGGAATATCCGGAATATCATCTCCCATGTACAGCATTGTGCTAGGGGTGATATTGTTATTGGCCATGTATTCATTTAACGCATCCATTTTATGGTGTGCGCCTAAATAGATGTCCGTAACTCCAAGTTCGTTTAGTCGTTTACGGACTCCTTCGTTGGTTCCTCCTGAGATAATACAGATTTTATATCCCTTCTGTAGGGCAGTCTTAACGGCATAACCATCTTTAACGCTCATTCTACGGAGCATTTCTCCTTCTGTGGTAATAATTAAGGTGCTGTCCGTAAAAACACCATCCACGTCAAAAACAAAAGTATCTATGTTCTTAAGGTATTCTTTATAGCTCTTTTCCATAAGTTTTTTCTATTGATTTGCTTAACAGTTCGTAAACTGCTTTGTAGTCAGGATTTTTTAATTGTTCTAAATGGGATGATATAGTATTGGAATCGCCACGTTTTGCAGGGCCCGTTTGTGCCTCTAAAGGTGACAGGGTTTCAATCTTTTCTGCGGTTTCTTGAATAAGCGGTCTCAGAATGTCAAAAGAAACATTGTTTTCTTTACAGATTTGAGCGCCCATATGATAAAGGTGATTCGTGAAATTATTGACAAAAACAGCGGAAAGGTGAAGACTTTTTCGTTGTTTGGAATCTATCTCGTACACATTTTCAGAAACACTATTTGCTAGCCTTTTTAATAACGTAAGGTCTTCTTTGGTATTCGCTTCTAAACAGATGGGTACCTGGTTAAAATCAACCATTTTTTCTTTGCTAAATGTTTGTAATGGGTAGAAAACTCCATGTCTCTCATGTCCGGAAAGTTGACTCATAGAGGTGCTTCCCGAGGTATGGACTACTAATCCTCTGTTAGTTCCAATTTGCTCTGATACAGTTTGTATTGAGTTGTCACTTAAAGCAATAATATATATGTCTGAAGGTTTTAAGTTGGAGAAATCCGAAGTAGTTTTCTCTTCTTGCCCAAAAGCAAGAAGCGCTTTTTTATTGCGGCCTGCAACTTGCACTATTTCTATTTCATTAGACTTTGAGAAAGCCTTGAAAAGGTGGGTTGCAACATTGCCGGTTCCTAAAATACTAACCTTGATCATAGGGCGAAAATAAGCATATATTTAGGTTTGGCATTTTCTGCAAATAAAAAATAACACTGATTTTGCAAATTTGGTAAATGAAACAATTGGTTTTGAGAATATTGAAATTTTTCCGTTTTGTACAAATCAGGCATATAGTTGTACAATTCATAAATAGGTGATGTTTTTAAAGTTGATTTCAGAAAAAATTCACTTATAATTAACAGTTTTGCGAAGACTTTAGGGGCGTTCCTTCACCTCTAAATAATAAAAAGGGCGTATTTTTGCCTGCTGAAAACCAATTTAGCTGCTGCTGATGAACATGCTCAAGAAATTCTTTTTCTCTACAAGATTGATGTCCGTTCTTTTTATAGTATTTGCCGTTGCCATGGGGCTGGGTACGTTTATTGAAAGTAAGTACAGTACGGAAACAGCAAGAATTTGGATTTATAATACGTTGTGGTTTGAGGCTATTATGGTGTTTTTTGTTATCAATTTTATTGGTAACATGTTCAGATATCGCCTTTTAAGGTGGGAAAAATGGGCCGTATTAACACTTCACCTTTCATGGATATTTATAATAGTTGGCGCCTTTGTTACAAGGTATATCAGTTATGAAGGTATGATGCCAATTCGTGAGGGTAAATCAGAAAAAGTATTTTATTCGGATAAAACCTATTTAACGGCCTACGTTGACGGAGAAATAAATGGAGAGCCCAAGAGAAAGACGTTACAGGAAGATTTAATTGTTACGGCAGAAGACATAAAGTCTAATTTACCTTGGAAGTCAGATTTTAATGGCCAGTCCTTTTCTATTGCTTATGTAGATTTTATTGATGGCGCAAAGGAAGGAATGATTCCTGATGAAAACGGAAAAACCTATTTAAAGATAGTTGAAGCAGGTGATGGAGAGCGTCATGAACATTTTTTAGAAAGTGGTAAAGTTTCAAGCATTCATAATGTGCTTTTTTCTTTGAACTATGAAACGGATGGTGCAATAAATATTTTTGAGAAAGACGGTGCATATCAAATAAAAACCCCTTTTGAGGGTAGTTTTATGAGAATGGCAGACCAGTTTCAAGGGCAGGTCGTTAAGGATAGCTTGCAAGAATTTCAATTGCGGTCCTTGTATTCTACAGCGGGTATGCAATTCGTTATTCCGGAGCCGGTAGTAACCGGTTCTTACGGAATAGTAAAAGTGCCAAAAGAAGAAATTACCGATGCAACTATGGATGCTTTGGTGGTTGAAATCTCAGCAAATGGCGAAACCGTTCAGCAAAAATTGTTGGGAGGAAGAGGGGTTGCTGATTTTTCGGATAAGGTAACCGTAGGCGGTCTAGATTTTAGTTTGAGTTATGGTTCCAAGGTTTATGAACTTCCTTTTAGTATTAAGTTGAATGATTTTATAGCAGAAAAATACCCTGGTACAGAGCAAGGATATAAATCTTTTATGAGTAAGGTTACCGTAGAAGATGAACGCCCGTTCGATTATAAAATCTTTATGAACAATATTTTGGATCATAGAGGGTATCGTTTCTTTCAGTCTAGTTTCCACCCAGATGAAAAAGGTACCGTTCTGTCCGTGAACCATGATCAGTGGGGTACGCGCATTACATATTTGGGGTACTATTTACTTTACATTGGTTTAATGGGTATTATGTTTTTTGGAAAAACAAGGTTTAAAGATTTAGCGGTTTCTCTGGAGAAGTTAAAAAGCAAAAAAGCAAAACTGACCACGGTTCTGGTTTTGGGAATGTTGTTGAATGTAAATGCTCAGGAACATTCAGCAGATGATGGTCATGATCATAGTAGCACCACACCTACTCAATCTCAAATAGACTCCCTTTTGCAAACTACAATTGTTTCTGAGGAGCATGCGGAGAAGTTTGGGAAACTTGTAATTCAGGATGAAGGTGGCCGTATGAAGCCTATCCATACGTTTTCATCAGAGTTGTTAAGAAAACTAAGCTTAAAGGATGTGTATAAGGATATGAATGCCGATCAGGTGTTTTTATCCATGATGTTGAGTCCGGCAGCGTGGTACAATGCAAAATTCTTGGCTGTTGATAAAAAGGGAAAGAACGATAGTATACGACACGTAATAGGTGTTCCGGAAGGACAGAAATTTGCTAAGGCTACCGACTTTTTTGATGCTGAAGGCAATTATAAATTACAACCCTTTTTAGCTAAAGCAACTTCAACCAATATTCCCAATCAGTTTGATACGGATCTAAAGGATGCCAATATTCGTTTAAGTCTATTAGATCAGGCTTTAAGTGGGCGTATCATTAAAATTTTCCCATTGTTGAATGACGAAAACAACAAATGGATATCGGCTATAGAATATAGAGGAGGGCAGTATCAGGTTTCGGATTCGCTTTACGCCAACTTTATAAAGAATTCGGTTCCCTATTATCTTATGACTTTGCGTAAAGCAAAGGAAACAGGAGACTATACTAATGCCGATAAATTGTTGGATGCTTTTAAGCAAAATCAATTGAATCATGGTAAAGAAGTACTTCCTTCTGAAGCTAAAATCAATACGGAGGTCATCTATAATAAGCTGGATATTTTCAACACATTGTATCGTCTTTATGCTGTAGTAGGGGTGGTAATGTTCTTTATTTTGGTATTCCAGATTTTTAAAGATCGTTCTATTTGGCGGGTTTCCGTGTACGCCTTAAAGGGTACTATTTTTATTCTGTTCCTATGGCATACGGCAGGTCTTATTTTACGTTGGTATATTTCAGGACATGCCCCTTGGACAAATGCCTATGAGAGTATTCTTTACGTTTCCTGGGCAACCATGGGAATGGGACTCTTGTTTGCTAGAAAAAGTAATATAACCATTGCAGCCTCGGCTTTTGTTGCGAGTATGTTGCTTACCATTGCGCATTGGAACTGGGTAGATCCTGCTATTTCTAATTTGGTGCCGGTGCTTGATAGTTATTGGCTTATGGTTCACGTTGCCGTAATCGTTGCAAGTTATGGGCCGTTATCCGTAGCTATGATTCTTGGTTTGGTTTCTTTGTTGCTTATGATTTTTACCAACAAGAAGAACAAAGCCAAAATGGATCTGAATATTAAAGAGCTGACTATTATCAATGAACTATCTATGACTGTAGGGCTTGTTATGCTCACCATTGGAAACTTCTTAGGGGGGCAATGGGCAAACGAAAGTTGGGGTAGATATTGGGGTTGGGATCCTAAAGAAACTTGGGCATTGATATCCATAATGGTGTATGCCTTTGTCCTTCACATACGTCTCGTACCCGCTTTACGAAGTAAATGGACGTTCAATTTTCTAAGTGTTATAGCTTTTGGAAGTATTATGATGACCTATTTTGGAGTGAATTATTACTTGGTAGGTCTACATAGTTACGGACAAAGTGGTGCAGCTGCAATTACTCCAGATTATGTTTGGTATATAGCTTTAGGAGCATTGATTCTTGGCATCATAAGTTACTGGAGGTATAGGGTTAATTATGTGAAGTAGGTTTTGGAATCTATCGTTTATTAGTTATAAGGCATCATATTTATCTAAAAATTAGTGTTCTTTTTACTGTTATTGTAATTTTAAGTCTATTTTTTATAGATTTAGCATCTTGATTGTTGTGTGATGAAGATGATAACAGAGGATTCCGCGTTCTTAAAGGGCATGAAAGAAGATGATAACTCTTCTTTCAAGGCTATTTATGACAAATATTCTCGGGCTATGTTCATATATGCGCACAACATAATTAAGGACAGGGCTGTATGTGAAGATATTATTCAAGAGGTTTTTATTTCGCTTTGGTCAAAAAGAAAAACAAATAAGATTACTTCCTTAAAACCTTACCTGTTTCAAGCTGTAAAGTTTCAGATATTCAATCATTTTAGGAACAATAAGTTATCGACGGAAGATTTAACCCGATTGAACATTATTGACGTTTCAATGAACGTATCTCAAAAACTGGAGTACTCAGAACTTGATCAAATTATACGTGATCATGTAGCTAAACTTCCAAAAAGGTGTCGTCATATTTTTGTTCTGAGCCGGTACCATCACAAATCGAACAAAGAAATTGCCGAAGAACTAGAAATATCCGTGCAAGCGGTAAAAAATCAAATTTCAAAAGCATTGGCTTCTCTTAGAAACAATCTTCAGTTAGAGGAAGCCATTATTCTTTCTCTCCTTCTTCTTTATTAAACCTTTCTGCTAAACATTGTTAACGAGTGTTTTAAAGCTCCTTTTAGTTAAGATGTCAGGTGGTTGTAATTGGGTTAATCGCAATTTAATCATCAATATTTTATTGATTTTAAAAAATAATCGACTTCTAACGTGTACCATCGCATTATTTTGGGTACTTAATAATGATATCGGTTTCTAATAGAGGTATAGATGAACGCAAAAAATGCAAAAAAGCTATTTAAGAAATACTTGAATAATGAGTGCTCTGCAGAGGAAAGAGAGTTGTTGGAGAGGTTTCTTGAATCGTATCAAGGTGATGACACTGAAATGTCAAATTTTAAGTTTGACAATTCGGTAAAGCAGGAGGTTTGGCAAAAAATCACAAATGAAACGAATCCATCCAAAATCAAGAAAGTTAATTTTAATCTTTCTTTTTTAAGGTATGCGGCCATATTTGTTGGGGTAGTGGGGCTTATGGGATCATATTTTTTTCTGACCCAAGATAAATCGGAAGAATCGGAATTGGTAGTGGATGATACCGCTATTGTGCTGAAAACCGGTGATAATAAAACAAAGGAAATCGTTGTTGGTAGTGAGGAATCCATAAAAGATGCAGATGGGAACATTTTGGCATCGCAAGCTAATGATCAAATGGTGTACCATGGCAAGCCTACTACTGAGCTTGTGTATAATGAGATAATTATTCCAAAGGGAAAGACCTTTGAATTACTACTTTCCGATGGCACATTAGTGCATTTAAATGCAGATACTTCACTCAAGTATCCCGTAAGTTTTGTGAAAGGTGTAGAGCGAAAAGTTTTTTTAAAGGGGGAGGCCTATTTTGAAGTTGCCAAGGACCCAGATCATCAATTCACCGTGGTGGCCCAGAATATGGATGTTCAGGTGCTAGGAACCCATTTTAACGTTAGTTGTTATGCGAACGAAGAAGCCTATACGGTACTTGCCGAAGGTAGTGTGGCTATAAATGATAATAGAAGTGAACAGATAAAGCAAGAACCAAGTATTCTTGAGCCTGGACAAAAAGCAGCTATGAAAGAAGAAGCTGTTGTAATCAGTGAGGTTGATATAAACGATTACCTTAATTGGCGAGAAGGTGATTTAACCTTCAACAATGAGCCTTTTGAAGATATTATACGAAAAATAGAACGTCGCTATGGTGTACGTATTCAAAATGGTTATACAGAATTGGAAGCCGTTCGGTTTAGGGGGGCTTTTAAAAATGAGACGATACAAGACTTGTTAGACACTTTCAAGGAGAGTGCAGAGTTCGATTATGAGATAGCCAATAACCAAATATTAATCAAAAAACCAGTATAAATATGATGTAGCTTAAAATATAAAAAAATCGGGGTACGCTGCCACGTCCCCGATCAATAGTGATTTCAGTCCGAGTAATAACAAACCAAAATCATTTAAAATTATGGAAAAAAAACCATTGTTTTTCATTCTCATGAAAAACATTCTTAACAAGAATCGCACAGTGAAAATATCCATTTTAATGTTTGCTTTTGCCTTGTTCAATCTTCATGCGAATTCCTATTCGCAAAACAAGAAGGTTTCAATAGAAGCGAACAACGAAACTATTGAAAGTGTATTGGAGAAAATAGAAGCGCAAAGTCAGTTCCGTTTTTTTTATAAAACGGGACAGTTAAACGTATCTAGAAGAGTAACACTCAATGTAGAAAAACGCCCTATAAAAGAAGTCTTGAACTTGGTTTTTGGGGAAAATGTCACCTATACTTTAGTTAAAAACCAAATTGTTTTAAAAAGGAGTGCACATGATGTATCAGGTATTCCCCAAAATAATGTTATAAATGAAGACCAACAGTCTGTTAGCGGTACTATCACAGACGAAACCGGAGTTCCCCTAGCGGGTGCCAATGTGGTAGAAAAAGGAACCACAAACGGTGTTACGGCAGATTTTGACGGTAATTTTAGTCTTGAAGTAACCTCTGATGATGCAATTTTAGTAGTCTCTTACATTGGTTTTGCTACCAAGGAAATTCCCGTTAACAATCAAACATCCATTAACGTTCAGCTAGTGGAAAGTGCTGCTGGTCTAGAAGAGGTGGTTGTTGTGGGTTTTGGCACACAAAAGAAAGTGAACGTAATTGGATCTGTCTCGCAAGTATCCTCCAAAGATATAGAGAACAGACCGGTTACTCAGGTATCTCAGGCCATTACCGGTCAAATGCCGGGTGTTACGGTGGTTCAACGCTCTGGGCGACCTGGTCAGAGTGGTGGAAACATAAGTGTTAGAGGTGTAGGTTCTTTTGGAGCAACACCGGACGCACTTGTTTTGATAGATGGTATTGCTGGAAGTATGAATGATATTAATCCGGATGATATTAAATCTATTTCTGTTCTAAAGGATGCTTCTTCTGCGGCAATTTATGGAGCGCGTTCGGCAAATGGGGTAATTCTTATTACTACAAAAAATGGAAGCGAGAACAAGTTCTCTATAAATTACAATAGCTACGTTGGCTTTAATGCGGCAACAGAGCTTCCGGAATTTGTTGATTCTTGGGAATATGCCGAAATGTATAATATAGCTTCTGGCAGTAATAGTTTTACTGCGGAGGATATTGCAAAATATAAGGCACAAGATGACCCGGATAATTATCCGAACACAAAATTTCTAGAAGATTTATTTTCAAAAAACGGAATCCAGACTTCACATACGCTAACCTTGAATGGTGGAGACGAAAAAAATAAATACTATGTATCTGCCGGAATCTTACAACAAGACGGTATCGTTCCAAAAAATAGTTTTAACCGTTATAATGTGCGTATGAACCTTCAGAATAAGTTGGGGGATAAGTTTACATTAAATACCCGGTTTTTTGGTAGTGTAGAAAAAAGAGAAGAGCCTCAGGTGACAGGGAATAAAGGCCCAGGGTACCAGAGTGAAGCTAGTAGGGCATCTGACGCAACTGATAATGCGGGCAGTTTTGTGAGTCAATTGGTATCTAATGCCGTAAGATATCCAGCAATTGAGCTAGGGCAAGATTCTCAAGGTAATTTTGGAATCGGTCCTGAAAGTGGTGGAACTCCAGTGGCTTGGTTGGCTTCTGATTCTTATTTGGAAAACCCACGGACAAAAGCAGGTGTAAACGTTAAACTAGACTATAAGCCTAATGATAACTTAGTGTTTTCGGCAATAGGCGGGTATAATTTTACACTGCACGAAGAACGCTCATACTACGCGTCTCAACGTTTGAACGACCAGATTAATTTGAGTCAGTCTTATTTGAACCAGTACAGTAATAAAGAACTTTATAAAACACTGCAATTTACAGGTGAATGGTCAAAAGAAGTAGGCATACATGATTTTAGCTTCTTGGGAGGTTATTCTTTTGAGAACGAAGAGTTTTCATTTTTTAATGGCTACCGTCAAGACTTTGCTAGTAATGATTACACTGTACTAGATTTAGGTAGTGCGGAAAATCAGCAAACTGCGGGTTATGATGCGGAGTGGGCCTTACAGTCTTTCTTTTCTCGCTTAAAATATAGTTTTGATGAGCGCTACCTTTTTGAAGCTACGCTTCGTTATGATGGATCATCAAGATTCCCAAAGAGTAATAAATATGCGGTATTTCCAGCGGCGGCTGTTGGTTGGAGAGCATCACAGGAATCTTTCTTACAAGATGTAGATTGGCTTTCAAACTTAAAAGTGAAAGGATCTTGGGGTATTTTAGGTAACCAGAATATTGGGAACTATCCATATCAGACCGTACTGGCCTCAGGGCGTGATTATGCATTGGGCGGTGGACTTTCAACAGGTGCTGCGTATTCTACATATCGAGATGCCGACATTAAATGGGAGTCAACGGAAACTACCGATATAGGTGTCGAAACTGGATTTTTTGATGGTAGATTGACGTTTAACGCTACGTATTTTAGAAGAAATACTACAGATGTTCTCTTTAAGCCGTCTTCAAGTGTATCCTCGGTTCTAGGGGTTGGCATTAGTGAAACCAATACGGGAGCGGTCAAAAATACAGGTTGGGAATTTGATTTAGGATACAGAGGAAGTAAAGGTGATTTCAGCTATTCGGTTAACGGAAACTTTTCGGTAATAGATAATGAGGTTGTAACATTGGGCTTAGGTAACGTAGAACAACCTAACGGGTATGTTGGTAACGGATCTGATCTTTTTATTGGCTACCCTATGCAAATGTATTATGGGTATGAAACGGACGGTGTTTTTCTAAATGACGGAGAAGTATCTAGCTGGGCAGACCAGACAGCAGTTAACCCTAGTTCACAGGCTGGAGATTTTAGATATAAAGATATCAGTGGACCGGATGGGGTACCGGATGGTCAAGTTGATCCAACATATGACCGTAAATATTTAGGAAGTCGTATTCCAAAGTACACCTATGGAGCTAACATTAACCTTAATTACAAAAACTTCGATTTTTCCCTTTTCCTTCAAGGTGTTGGAGGGGTTAAAGGGCAGTTGACCAATTATGCTGGTTATGCTTTTTACAATTTAGGTAATATCCAAAGGTGGCAAATGGAAGGAAGGTTTGACCCGGAAAACCCGGTACGTTACCCAGACTATCCTAGACTTGAAGTGATTACCAACAGTGGTACACCAAATACGGAAACTTCGGATTTTTGGGTGATAGACGCTGGGTACCTTCGAGTTAAAAATGTGCAATTGGGCTATAATTTCCCTGATCCGGTAACCGATTTAATCGGTATAGATAACCTAAGGATCTATTTGGGCGCAGAGAATTTGCATACGTTCAATTCCTATAGAGATGGATGGGATCCTGAGATTAATTCTTCTGGGGGCTATTATCCTATTCTAACTACCTACACCTTTGGTTTAAACTTAAAATTTTAGGACATGACAAACTTATTAAACACATATATAGGTCGCATATCATCCACCGCTCGGTTCGCTGTTTTAAGCATGGCATTGATTACCCTATGGGGCTGCGACGAAGAACTAGAACAATTTCCAAGTAATGCTTTTGCAAAAGATAACTTTTGGACATCGGAGTCCAATGCAGATATAGCCTTGACAGGGGCATATCGCGGGGCTATAGAATACGGAACGCAAGTAGTACCCTCTGATTGGTGGACGTATTGTGGAATCGTTTTTATGGAATTTGCAACGGATAACGCGTATGATCGTAGGGGGGATAACTCCACTCAAAATCGTCTTACCGACGGTACTTTGTTACCAAATAATAATGTTATTAATGGGTATTGGACAGGTTCTTATAAGCGAATCGCCATCTGTAACGACTTTTTAGAAAACATTGGTAATGTTGATATGGATCAGGCCAAGATTGATAGAATGAGTGCCGAGGTTCGTTTCCTAAGGGCGGCAACGTATTTTTATATTTCCCAGTTTTGGGGAAGTGCTCCTTTGGTGACCACAACCTTAACGCCAGATGAGGCAAACAATGTAGATAAAGTATCAAAGGCAGAATTGGTTTCTTTTGTAATCAGTGAATTACAAGCAGCCGCTGCAGATTTACCATCTTTTGCAGAGTTGTCCGGTACAGAGGCAGGTAGGGCCAGCAAGCAAGCGGCTTTGGCTTTCTTGGGTAGAATGTACCTTGGAGAAAAGAACTTTGTGGAAGCATCAAAGGTGTACAAAGAGATTATAGATATGGGCGAGAATATAATAGACCCGGACTATGCCTCTCTTTTTACTCCGGCTAATGAAGCAAGCAGTGAAAATATTTTCAGTACACAATATTTTGGAGGACAGGCCGGGAATGCTTTGCCTCAACATGCTTACCCAGCAGTATCTTCGGGTTGGCATATTGTGAACCCCTTGGGTAGCTTGGCAGATGCCTATGGTTTTGATGATGGTACGCCATTGTCCTATGACGATCCTAGATTTGATTATGATGATATGGGTGCCAATAGAGACCCAAGGTTTAGATATAATTTGCTTTGGGACGGTTCTTCTTTTGGAGACAAAATTTATGACTGTCACCCTGATCATACAGAATCTTTGGATCAGTTAACGTATTCCAAACAGGCAACGCGAACGGGTTATGGGCTAAGAAAGTTTTTTGACGAGTCTTTCAGTGGCAATCTGCAATCTGATTATGGCGGAAATATTCCAATTGTAAGGTATGCCGAAGTTTTATTGAGTTATTTGGAAGCTGAGCTTGAAGCGGGTAACCCTATAACACAAGCGTTGTTAGACGAGACTATTAATAAGGTTAGAGGTAGAGCTTCTGTAGGACTGCCACCGATAACCGAAACCGATCCGGCTACACTTCGTCCTATTTTAAGAAACGAAAGAAGAATTGAATTGGCATTGGAAGGTCAGCGCCTTTGGGATATTTTTAGATGGGATATAGGAGACGAAGTCCTAGTTGGCGATTTCTGGGGAGCTCCTTTTCCAAACTCCACTTTGTATCCAACTACATCCAAGAAAATCGACCCACAATCAAGATGGTACGTGACGACCAAAAATTTCAGGGCAGGAACGGATGATATTTGGCCTATTCCGGAATCTGAGGTTAACGTTAATCCTAAATTAGGAAACTAAGCATGACCATTAAAAGAAGAAAGTTTATACAAAATTTAGGACTTGCCGTGCCCATGCTGGCAAGTCCTTTTAATCCTATTCTTGCCAAAGAAATGGTATTTGAGAAAGGGACATTATTAGATTCTGCTAGCTCTAGTTTTTCAGCGGATTTTAAAAAGTTGAATGATAGAGTGTGGATTGGTAGCTCTTTCTGGGCGGTACCCATGGAAGATTGGGAAATAAAAAACAACCGATTGGAATTTTCCGGTGTAGAAAAACAGTCAAGGCTACATATCTTAACCCATGTGTTAGGTGAGAATCAAGGTGATTTTGTGCTGAAAGGAAACTTAGGGTTACTAGCGGATAAGGGCAAAAAAGGAGGTGTTGGTTTTTCCGTAGGAATTAAAGATTTCACCGATCCTAAAAGTGTAAAAGCTGCCTGTTATTTTGGGAAAGGTATATCCGTAGGGGTAAATCTAGATAGGGAAATATATCTTGATAAGAAGAAAGAATCGCTTCCAGCGGAATTCGACTTTAAAAATTTCTCCCTTCAACTGAATGGACAAACTAAAGCTAAGGCTACAGAATTGACCCTTGAAGTAATTGATAGTGCAGGTATCTCTAAAACTCTAGAGTATTCAGTAGATAAAAATATAAACGGGTTAGTCGCTCTTGAGAATAAAGGGAGAGAAAAAGAGGAAAGTACTTTTTGGTGGGGTGCTATAAATCTATCGGGCACAAAGGTTCAACATGAACCAGATAACAGTTTTGGTCCTATTTTATGGGCAATGTATACCTTGTCGCAAGGGAATTTAAAGCTTACCGCTCAATTACCGCCTGTAGGGGCCAAAGACTCACAAAAGGTGGAACTGCAGTTTTTGAGGAATGGGAAATGGGTAAAAGCAGATAAGGTACAAATAGATCCTGTTTCTTTTACTTCAATTTTTTCTGTTGCTAACTGGGATGCTTCTGAAGATGTAAAATACCGTCTACGTTACAGTTTGAATAAGAAAAAACATAGTTACGAAGGCGTTATACGTGAAGAACCTACGGATAGAGCGTTAACCTTTGGCGGACTAACATGTCAGCATGCTATGGGGTTTCCGTACCGTCCTTTGGTTGAAAATTTAGATAAGTCCAATCCGGATATGCTCTATTTTTCAGGAGACCAATTGTATGAAGGTAACGGTGGTTATCCTATTAAAAGACAACCGGAAAATAAGGCTATTTTAAATTATTTGGGCAAATGGTATATGTTCGGATGGGCGTTTGGCGATGTTCTAAAAAATAGACCAAGCGTATGTACACCGGATGATCATGATGTGTATCAAGGAAACCTTTGGGGAGAAGGGGGAGAAGGAATCTCATTTGAAGAATGGGAGAAAGTGCGTGATGCCCATGGTGGTTTGGTACAGACTCCCAATTTTGTAAATGTGGTGAACCAGACACAATGTGGTCACATGCCAGATGCTTATGATGCTACACCTTTAAAATCCGGCATGACCACTTGGTATACGGAGCTGGTATATGGTAAGGTCAGTTTTGCCATTGTCAGTGATCGTCTTTTTAAATCCGGACCAGAAATGGTTAGGGAAGGCGAGGGCAGAATAGATCACTTGACCGCTCCTGCAAAAGAAGGGGAATTGGAAGCGGAAACCCTTTCTTTTATGGGGCAAAGACAACTCCATTTTCTAGAAAAATGGGTTGCAGATTGGCAAGGGGCCAATATGAAAGTATTGCTGAGTCAGACGCTTTTCTCCAATGTGGGAACACATCACGGGCCAACAAAAGAATTTCTTTTTGGAGACCTTGATTCGGGAGGATGGCCAAAATCAAAACGGGATAAGGTTGTTGAAACAATTAGAAAAGCTTGTGCTTTTCACATTAATGGTGATCAGCATTTGCCATTTATGGTACAATACAGTGTAAATGAACCAAGGGATGGAGGTTGGACATTTTGTACGCCAGCTATTTCTACAGGGTACCCAAGATGGGGACAACCAGATTCAGTAAACGTTCCTTATACGGATAGACCGGCACACGGATTACCGAACACAGGATGTTATCGTGATGGTTTTGGAAACGATAACTTCATTTATGCCGTTGGTAACCCCACAGATGATTTTGATGAAGAATTCAACAGATACCAAAAGGCGCAGAAAAAAGCTTCGGGGTATGGGCTCGTTACTTTTAATACTTCTGAACGTACTATAAAAATGGAGGCTATTCGATTTTTAGCGGATTTGAATAACAATTCTGAAGAGAACACCTATCCCGGGTGGCCGTTAACGATTCAACAAACGGATAATGACGGAAGAAGAGCAATAGGATTTCTTCCAAAGTTAAAGTTAAAAACAGAAGATCAGTTGGTGAAGCTTATCAATGAAGATACCAAAGAACTGGTACATGCTATGCGGATTAAAGGGAATAGTTATACGCCCTCCGTATACGAAAAGGGGAAATACACCCTACTTATAGGAGAAGGGGCAACAGAAAAAACCATAAGTGGTATAGAAATAACCATTGATCCTAAAAAGGTAATTTCTATTTAAGCGAAAAGGAATAAATTTGAGAGTAGATTAATTTATAAATACAAAATAGTTCATGACAAGTTTAAGGAAGTATTTTTTGAGTGGCGCCATCTTATTGCTGGTGTTATCTGGCTGTAAGTCAAAGGAAGAAAAAACGGTAGTTCAGGACGAAAGTCCAAAGCGGCCCAATATCGTTTTCATTTATATGGATGATTTGGGGTACGGAGACCTTAGTTCCTATGGAGCAACCGAATTGAGTACGCCCAATATTGACGCTTTGGCGGAAGGTGGTGTTCAATTCACCAATGGTTATGCTACTTCAGCCACATGTACGCCAAGTCGTTATGCCATTCTTACCGGTAGGTATCCTTGGAGAAACAAAGATGCGAAAATACTTCCGGGAACGGCACCTTTAATTATAAGTACGGATCAGTTGACCGTACCTAAAATGCTAAAGGAAAAAGGCTATGCTACGGGTATAGTAGGTAAATGGCACTTGGGCTTAGGAAGTGGAAATGTAAATTGGAACGAAAGAGTATCACCAGGGCCGAACGAAGTCGGTTTTGATTATTCTTATATTCTTGCGGCAACACAAGATAGGGTTCCAACAGTATATATAGACAATGGCAATGTAGACGGTCTAGACCCCAATGATCCGATCGAGGTTGATTATAAGAAGAACTTTGAAGGGGAGCCGACAGGCTTGGACAACCCGGAGTTGACTACCATGAAATGGCATCACGGCCACAATAATAGTATTGTAAACGGAATTCCACGTATTGGTTACATGAAAGGTGGCGAAGCTGCTCAATGGAAGGATGTGGATATGGCAGATCACTTTTTGGAGAAAGCGCAAGCCTATGTAACAGACCATAAAGATGAACCTTTCTTCTTATACTACGCATTACAACAACCACATGTGCCGCGTACGCCACATCCAAGATTTGTGGGTAAATCAGGAATGGGACCACGTGGCGATGTTATTCTTGAGGCGGATTGGGTTGTAGGTGAATTCATGAAAACTTTGGAAGCCCAAGGGTTATTGGAAAATACGCTGATTGTTTTTTCAAGTGATAACGGTCCTGTGGTAAATGATGGTTATTATGACGATTCAGAAGAGAAATTAGGTGACCATACGCCAGCGGGAGTACTGCGTGGCGGAAAATATAGTCTTTTTGAAGCGGGTACGCGTGTTCCATTTATTACCTATTGGAAAGGAAAGATAGCTCCGGGGAAATCAGATGCTTTGGTTTGTCAGGTGGATTTACTTACGTCCTTGGCGACATTGGTAGGCAGCGATAAAAAAGGAGAGGATAGTGAGAATCTCTTAGAGGCCTTTATGGGTGAAACTAAGGAAGCAAGAACGGAACTAGTATTGGAAGCCGGTTCTAGAACGGCTTTAAGAAAAGGAGATTGGGCAATGATTCCACCATATAAGGGTGCTGCAGTTAATACGCAAGTTAATATTGAATTAGGTAACGACAGCGAGTACCAGTTGTATAATGTAAAAGAGGATTTAAGTCAAACTAAAAACGTGGCAGAGGAAAATCCTGAAAAACTACAAGAGCTAATTGCTGATTATGAGGCAATAAGAGGTACGTCTGATGTGGAGATCAAAGAGTTGGAATTGAAATAATTGAGGTTAAAAACCTTAGTACATTCACAACCTGAAATAACAAGCCGTTTCGAGTACTAATGTTCGTTTGGACATAGGTATACGAGGCGGTTTTACTTTCCTCCATGCGCCTTTAAATCGGCTAAACATTGAGAATCAAAGTTGGGCACCGTACCTCCACTAAGCATGTTTACCAGTCCTTCACCGGTTTCCGCAGTCCAGTACATCAAACATTTATCATCGGTACAATGGCGACCATGTTCTGTATCTTGGTGTTCAGTTTGCATTGGTGTACCGGCATTTACCATTCCCAATAGATGTCCAAATTCATGTTTCAGAACAGTGCTTTCTAAAACAGCAAGACTCGGACCAAGTGTTTGACCGCTAAAACTTTTTACGGTTTCCTCGAATATAACAAAAGATGTATTTTGATACGCAATACCAAGAACAGACCCGTTCTCCGTGTTTTTAGAATATTCGCCATCAAGAAATATACCGAACACGGCAATAGTACTCTCTAGGTTATATTGGGTGCGTATATCATCTTCAAGGTCACGAATATCCTCTATGGAATACACCTCTTGCCCAGGAGATTCAATTTCTATTAATTCTAGACTAATTTGTTCGGGTTTATTCAATCGTTGAGAAACGAATTCCTCAAAGTTTTCAATTGTGCTTTCCGTTGGTTTAAATCCTGCTACATAAAACAGTTCAAATATAATGGCGTTATAGGTGTCTTGGCTCAATAGATCATTAGAAGAATCACCTACAGACTTTTTATTTCCTGAAACATCTACTTCTTTAGTGTTGCCTTCGTCATCTGTTACAGTTTGGATTTGTTCTTTAGAATTTTCTCCGGTATCGGTGTTTTTATCAGAATTTTTGGAACATGCACTTGCGATCAGACATGTGAATAATAGAGTGAAAATATGCTTATATATATGCTGACTGTATTTCATACTGCTAACTTTAAGTAAGTTATAAACGCAAAACGAAGTAGTTCTAGTGTGTTTTTTCTTTTTTTGGAGGAGTCGATTCACTTTTTTTTGCATCTTTGCAACATCATGAAGTTATAGAAATTATGTTCCATATAAATGTCGCTAGGTTTTTGCCTAGAAATGAATCGTGCTTTCTTCGTTCGGTTTTGACATACTTTTCTTTTTATCAACATAATTTCATTTCAAATGCCACACTTAAATAGAATCACATTTAAAAGACTGTTTCAGTACTTTATAGTTGCCGTTACGGGTAAAGAAACAGAGTTTACCACCGGAAGTATCCGCAAGGCTATTTTTATGCTCTCCATCCCCATGATTTTGGAGATGATGATGGAATCTATTTTCGCCATTGTAGATATAGCTTATGTATCACAGGTAAGCGTAAATGCCGTAGCAACCATTGGACTTACCGAATCCGTAGTTACTTTGGTATATGCGGTTGCCATTGGCCTGAGCATGGCAGCTACTGCAATCGTTGCTCGGAGAATTGGGGCAAAAGACATCAAAGGTGCACAAGAAGCCGCCGTGCAAGCAATTGCTCTAGGAGTATTAGTTTCGGTAATTGTAGGTGTTTTGGGGGTTTTCTACGCCAAAGACATTCTGGCTCTTATGGGAGCTGAACCAGATTTGATAGCGGAGGGCTATGGTTATACCCAACTTTTATTAGGAGGTAATATTACTATTCTACTTTTGTTTCTTATCAATGCTATATTTCGGGGAGCGGGTGACGCTTCCGTTGCTATGTGGGCCTTGGTTCTTTCTAACGGACTCAATATTATTCTTGACCCTATTTTTATCTTCGGATGGGGTCCAATACCGGAATACGGAGTAATGGGAGCTGCTATAGCAACCAATATTGGAAGAGGAACTGCCGTTTTGTTTCAACTAGCGGTTTTATTCTTTGGATGGAGCCGTATAAAAATAGGGTTCAAAGATATTGTCATTCGTTTTAGTGTAATGTTCAATCTTATTAAGGTTTCTCTTGGGGGAATCGCTCAATTTCTAATTGGCACTTCTAGCTGGGTATTTTTAATGCGCATGATGTCGGAATTTGGTAGCGAGGTATTGGCTGGTTATACGATTGCCATCCGGGTAATGTTATTTACGTTAATGCCTTCTTGGGGTATGAGCAATTCAGCGGCTACATTAGTTGGGCAGAACCTAGGTGCCCAACAACCGGAACGCGCAGAAAAATCGGTCTGGAAAACAGGAAAGTACAATGCCATTTTTATGGGGGTTGTTTCGGTGATTTATCTCCTCTTTGCTTACGATATCGTTGCGTGGTTCAATACTAATCCCATAGTGGTGGAAAATGGAGGGTTGTGTCTTCAGATAATAGCTATAGGGTATATTTTCTATGCCTATGGTATGGTGGTGACTCAGGCTTTTAATGGGGCTGGAGATACAGGTACACCTACTAAGATTAATCTTATTGCTTTTTGGTTGTTTCAACTGCCATTTGCTTACTTGGCCGCCATAACATTTAATTTGGGGGCTATGGGCGTGTTCATTGCAATTACCGCTGCAGAGGTTCTATTGGCCATAATTTCTATGATTTGGTTTAAAAAAGGAAACTGGAAAAAGGTGAGCGTCTAATCCGCTTTTTGTAACTTTATCCTTCTTAATCTTGGAAAATATGCAGCAGAAGAAAATAGGCCTGAATACAATTTGTACCCATGTGGGTGAAGTGAAAGATGAACAGTTTAAAGGAGCAATTTCGCCCTTATACATGAGCAGTTCGTATGCTTTTGAAGGCGTTGATGCAAAACGGTACCCTAGATACTTTAATACGCCAAATCAAGAAGCACTGTGCAGAAAAATTGCAGCTTTGGAGCATGCTGAAGCAGGACTCATTTTTGGCAGTGGTATGGCTGCTATTACTACTTCGCTTATGGCTTTTTTAAAAGCTGGAGACCATATTGTTCTTCAACAGGTTTTGTATGGAGGGACGTATAATTTGGTGGTAGAGGAGTTTGAGAAATTTGGTATAGAATATTCTTTTACCGAAGGATGGCGTCCTGAGGATTTTGAAAAAAAGATTAGGTCTAACACCAAGGTCATTTATATTGAAACCCCCTCTAATCCATTGTTAACCATAACCGATCTGGATGCTATAGGAATGTTGGCTAAAAAGCATGACCTAGTTTCCATGATCGATAATACGTTTGCTAGTCCTGTCAATCAAAATCCTATTGACTTTGGTATTGATGTAGTTGTTCATAGTGCGACTAAATATATGGGGGGGCATTCCGATATTTTGGCAGGAGCTGTTGCATCATCCGAAGAAAATATCAATCGTATTTTTGGTTTGGCAAAGAATTTTGGCGGAAGCCTTAGTGATTACACGGTCTGGCTTTTAGAAAGAAGTTTAAAGACTATGGGAATACGGGTGAAGGCACAAAATGAGAATGCCCAGCGTATGGCGGAATATCTTCATGAGAACAACGCTGTTAATAAAGTGTATTACCCAGGTTTACCAAGTCACCCTGATCATGAACTGGCAAAATCCCAAATGCATGGTTTTGGAGGTATGCTGTCTTTTGAATTAAACGAAGATTATGATGCAGCTCAGTTTCAGAGAGAACTACAATTAATTAAACCTTCTATGAGTTTGGCAGGGGTGGAGAGTACCGTACTTTCGCCGACCAAAACTTCGCACGCACTTTTGAGTGCCGAGGAAAGAGCTAAACAGGGAATTCAAGACGGTTTAATTCGCTTTTCAGTGGGTATAGAAGAACCAGAGGATTTAATAGCGGACATAGAACAGGCATTGGAAAAAGTAAGGTCTACTGATGTAATAACGACTAGTTAGGCTCAAAAGACCTTAAAGATTATCAATACTCAAGAAAAACGAATGAAATTAGACATATTAGCTTTTGGCGCTCACCCAGATGATGTTGAACTTGGTGCCGGAGCAACTATAGCCAAAGCCATTGCCAATGGTAAAAAAGTAGGAATTATAGATTTGACCCGGGGCGAACTTGGTACGAGGGGTTCCGCGGAGATAAGAGATAAGGAGGCTACTACCGCCGCTGAAATATTGGGAGTAACGGTTCGTGAAAATTTGGGGTTTGCAGATGGTTTTTTTGTGAACGATAGGGCGCATCAATTAGAAATCATTAAAATACTACGGAAATACCAACCGGATATGGTTTTATGTAATGCTATAGATGATCGCCATATAGATCATGGTAAGGGAAGTAAATTGGTTAGTGATGCCTGTTTTTTAAGTGGATTGGTGAAAATTGATACGCAGTTAGATGGAGAAGAGACGAACCAAGGACAATGGAGGCCTAAAGTGGTGTACCATTATATTCAATGGAAAAATATAGAGCCCGATTTTGTTGTAGATATTTCAGAATTTATTGAAAAGAAAACAGAGGCGATTTTAGCATATTCGTCACAGTTTCATGATCCTAATAGTAAGGAACCGGAAACGCCCATAAGCAGTAAAAATTTTATTGAAAGTGTAAATTACCGAGCTAGGGATTTAGGGAGATTGGTAGGAGTAGAGTATGCCGAGGGTTTTACAACAGAACGTTTTGTTGCTGTTAAAAATATTGACGATTTAATCTAAGCAGTTCGTTGGTATTTGTTTTTAGCCTTGGGTAAGGTAAAGTGAAAGGTACTTCCTTTTCTAAAAGTACTTTCTACCCAGATTTTTCCATTATTTTTCTCTATCATTTCTTTACAAAGAGATAGACCTAGACCAGTACCTTTTTCATTATTGGTGCCGTAAGTTGTTAATGTGGAGTTATCTAAAAATAGCCTTTCAATCGTTTTTTCTGTCATACCTACACCGGTATCTCTAATTGAAACTTGCCATTGTTTTGTTTTTTCAATGGCAGTAATAGTTATCATACCGTTTTCAGGTGTAAATTTTAGGGCGTTGCTTATGAGGTTACGAACAACAATATCTATTTGGTTACTGTCTGACCAAGAAAGTGTCTTGGTTTCCAAATGGTTTATAAGACGTATAGATTTTGTTTTTGCTATCTCGGAAAGTAAATCGATATTATCTTTTACAACCGTTTCTAGCGCAACTACTTCAGGTCTGGTAACCGCACCGTTCATTTGGGTCTGGCCCCAAGTCAACAAGTTGTTTAGAGTAAAAGATATGTGATCGATATCATTAGAGAGCTTAGGAAGGAATCCCATAAACTCATTTTGTTCTATCTCCCCATCTTTAAATAATTTTAATAACCCTTGGAAAGCGGCAATGGGACCACGAAGGTCATGACCAATTATAGAAAATAGTTTGTCTTTGGTACGGTTTATTTCGTGTAGGGCAAGTTCATTTTGCTCTAAATCTTCTTTTTTCTTCTGAAGTTCCGAATTTAAGTTTTTTTGGATTTTCTCACTTCTACCGACCAATAAAGTAACGATAATGAAAATTACAAGAATACCTAGGGCTACATTAACATAAGCCCGTTGCATGTCTAGCTGTTTGTTATTTTCTTCTATAAGATCTGCCTTTTGTTTTTCATGTTCCATTTTGGTTTTCAACATGGTCAGACTCTTTTTGTTCTCGTTTCGTGATAGTGTGTCTGACAACGTCTGATATATCTCGTGATATTTTAAAGCTTCGGTGTAATTTTCTTTGTTCTTATTAATTAGATATAGCGTTTTAGCACATTGCTGAGACTCTTCCATATCTTGTATGTCATTGGAAATAGCGTAAGCATCTAATGCATATTTTTCAGAAATACTGTCTTTACCCATTCCTAGATAGGCTTGAGACATTCCGTTTAGCAACTCTATTTTGCCTCGATCATCCTGAATGGTTTTGTGCAACATTTCACTTTGGCTATACCAATATAGTGCCCACTCCGGTTTGTTGTCCTTTAAATAGATTTTACCTTTTGTAGCGTAACCATACGCAAGCCATTCCATTTTCTTGTTCTTCTCAAAGATGGCAATACTAGAGTTGGCATTGTACATGGCGTATTCCAATTCACCCATATCTGCATATAAAGAGGCTATATTGCTCATGGTCTCCGCAGAATATATCTCATTGCCAATTTCTTCGTTAATCTTTTTTACGTTTTTGTAAAACTCCAAGGCCTGCACATAGTCTTTTTGTGAAGCGTATAGGTTGGCTACATTTTCACTGAGCACGGACTGCATGAATTTGTCGTCATTTTCATTGGCGATATCTATAGCTTCCAAATAGTAGATTAGAGCTTTTGCGTAATCACCAATATATGCGAATTCTGAAGCAAGATTGTTCTGGGCCCTCAACTGCGGTTTAACAGCTTTTATCATTTTGCCTATGGAGCGCGCATTTTTAAAGTAAAGCATACTTTGGGTATGATCTCCCTTATCGGAATAATAATTACCCATACCTATTAATGCGTAACTTTCTCCTATTTTGTAGTGGGAAGACTTACTATAGTCTAGGGCAAGCTGTGAAAGCAAAAGAAGACTGTCCGTATTATAATACCTTAATTCGTAAGCCAGGTCATTTAACAGGTTGATGTGAGTGGTGTCTTTAGGGGAAAAATTGGGAGTATTTCTTAATTCCTTAATGCGTGTTTGTAAACTGTCTTTAATCTCATGTTGCGCTTTTACCTGAGCAGTACACAAAACCAGTATTCCAAAGAGGAAAATACCTATTTGAGATAACCGGTTGGGGGTCAAAGAAAGATTTTTGACAAAAAGCATTTTGAAAATTAATTATTCATCTAATTTATCTACATGATGTAGATATCTCTAATAATTGTTGTGAAACGCTAAAAATTGTGTGTTTTAACGTAAGTACCTTGCACTTTATCGATGTTTTTGAAGTTTTTGTTTCCCATTAGACATTCATTATCAACACGTTCTATGGTGTAATCTGATGACGTATAAAAATAACAGAAGTTTTATTTTGAAAGATTACTTGAAAAAAAGTATCTTTGCCACCGCTTACAAATGGTGGTTGTAGCTCAGCTGGTTAGAGCGCTTGATTGTGGTTCAAGAGGTCGCCGGTTCGAAACCGGTCTTCCACCCCAAAATAAAAAGCCTTGTCTTAATTGACAGGGCTTTTTGGTAATATACATTGCTGAAATTTGGACATAAAAAAACCTGCCCTATAGAGCAGGTTTTTTATGGGCTCATATTTTTATTTAGTTGCTTTATCAACAACAACACGGTCTTTTCTATTTGCAACTTCCCACGCAGTATAGAAAACCAAACGTGTACGGTTCTCTAGAAGATCGTAATTAATTTTATCCGGTGTATCTCCCGGTCTATGGTAATCATCATGCGTACCATTAAAGTAAAAGATGATAGGAATATTATTCTTAGCAAAATTGTAGTGATCACTTCTATAGTAAAAACGGTTAGGGTCGTTCTCATCATTATAGGTGTAATCTAATTCAATATTAGTGTATTTGGTGTTGACCTCTTCAGATAGCTCATGTAAATCAGTACTAAGTTTGTCGGAGCCGATTAGATAAATATAATTCCGATCACCTGTACGTTTAGGATCAATTCTTCCTATCATATCAATATTTAGGTTGGCCACTGTGTTTTCCAAAGGAAAAATAGGATCTACATCGGCATAGTATTGAGAACCCAACAACCCTTTTTCTTCACCGGTAACATGTAAAAAAACAATGGAACGCTTGGGGCCTTGACCAGCATCTGCCGCTTTTTTAAACGCTTGGGCAATTTCTAAAAGGGCAACGGTTCCAGAACCATCATCATCAGCACCATTATTTATTTCGCCATCTGCGGTAATACCAATATGGTCTAAGTGAGAGGACAACACCAGATATTCATCTGGTTTTTCCGAACCTTTTAGCACGGCAACAACATTTTCAGATTCAATCCCATTATTTTCACTTCGCACGTCTACGGCTAGTTTTTTAGCTATTTTTTTTGGCTTATCGTCAGATTGGATATTTGGTAAAATGGCTTTAGCGAGTTTAGCGTTGATTAAGAAGTTAAAAAAATCGTCCGCACCATCTTTAGAAAGTTCCATTCTTCCACTATCATTATTTTTCATCCAATTAAACCTACTTTTAAAACGGGAAAAATTAGTTTCGTCATAATAAAGAATGCCTTTAGCGCCTTTTGATGTAGCCAATTCCAAACGTTTGCCTAAAGATTCGGACATATTGCTCCAAATAGATTTTTCCGAAGTTCCGGATAAAAGATAGTTTCCATTTGCGGCTAAAGGCTCTCCGGATTTTACCAGAACCACTTTATCGGTAACATCAATGTTTTTGTAATCTGAATAATCGCCATCTTCAATACCATAACCGGCATAAACGATATTATCAAAAGACCCTTGTGCTTTTGAAAAAGTTAGGAAATCGTCTCCTAATGGATATTCCTTACCGTTAACAGTAAGAGAACCAACAGGCAGCTGACTGACTTCGAGCGGCACTTTTTGAAAATAATCACCGTTTTCCTGAGCGGCTGGAATTCCTAAATTTTCATATGCTGCTTTTAAATATTCAACAGCTTTTTTTTGTCCAGGTTTACCTGTTTCCCTACCTTCAAATTCATCGGAGGCATAGGTGTACAAGTGTTCTTTTAGTTCACTTTCGGTTATAGTCTCGGCGAAAGTTTCTGGGGTTTGAGTAGATTTAGTAGCTACAGTTTTATTTCCATCGGAAACAGTGGTTTGCGATGAATTACAGGCCATAGCCAATCCTATGCTAAGGATTATGAGTTTTTTCATGTGATGTGAGTTATGCTTTCATAAAGTTTCCAAAAATAACGAAAACAAATAGAACCGGTCTCTTACTAGATAATATTTAGTACGCAGGTCCATTACTTTTTTAATTAACTTGCTCAAGGTTTTATCAAATCTAGATATATTTCTTATTATGAAAATTATAAAACTACTAATCGCTTGTAGCCTTGCCAGTGCTATAAGCATTTCTTGTAATCAAAAGAAAAAAGAAAAAATGACCGAATCCGTTTCAAAAACACCAAGCGCAAAATACGCGCAAAATATTAACCCTGCAGATTTCACCACCACTATAGAAGGAGATTCCGTAAAGTTCTTTGTTTTAACTAATGCCAATGGTATGGAGGTCACCTTCACAAATTACGGTCAACGTCTAGTGTCATTATATGCACCGGATAAGAATGGTAAATTTGACGATGTGGTTTTAGGTTTTGATAATTTGAAGGATTACAGAGCGAAAAAGAATTTCTTTGGCGCAGTTATAGGTAGATATGGTAACCGAATTGCAAAGGGAAAATTTAGTTTAGATGGTAAAACCTATGATTTAGCCATCAATAATAATGAAAACCACCTTCATGGCGGTCTGGTCGGTTTTGAGAGTGTTGTTTGGAAGGTTGACGACCATACGGATAATAGCATTAGCTTTAGTCGTGTTTCTCCAGATATGGAAGAAGGGTATCCGGGTAATTTAGAAGTTACGGTGAGTTATGTACTTACTGATGATAATGCACTACGGATTAGTTATGAGGCAAAGACGGATAAGCCTACCTATGTAAACCTCACCAATCATTCTTTTTTTAATTTAAAAGGAGAAGGAGAGGGCACTGTAAACGATCATGTGGTCCTGTTAAATGCGGATAAGTTTACACCTGTGGATAATGGGTTGATTCCTACGGGGGAAATAATGAATGTGGAGGACACCCCTTTTGATTTTAGAGCGCCTAAAACTATTGAAAAAGATATTAATGCAGATTTTGAACAATTAAAAATAGGAAAAGGATACGATCATAATTTTGTTCTTAATGAAGAACCTAAAAATAATGAAGGCCTTACTTTTGCGGCTAGAGTAGTAGAGCCAAACAGTGGTAGAACCTTAGAAGTTTACACTTCCGAACCAGGCGTACAGTTTTACGGTGGTAACTTTTTAGATGGTTCCGATATTGGTAAAAGTGGAAATCCTTATGTTCGTAGAGGTTCTTTTTGTCTTGAAACACAACATTTCCCCGATTCTCCTAATCAGCCGGATTTTCCTAGTACACGCTTAAATCCAGGGGAAACATATACTTCGTATTGTACCTACAAGTTTGGTGTTACGGAAAACTAGGCGTTGTTCATAGTAGGTCTATTCGTTTTCTGTTGAGACACAAATCTAGAAGGGATTACATTTTTTAGTTTCTTGAATTGCCTGTTGAAGTTAGAAATGGAGGTAAACCCGGATTGTTCCGAAATCTCCAAAATAGAGAGGTTGTCATCTTCTCGTTTTAATAGCTGACAAGCATGTTCAATACGAAGCTCGATCAAGAATTGGAAAAATGTTTTGTTCGTGTGCTGTTTAAAAAATTTACAAAAGGCATTGGGCGTCATGTGAACTTGGTCCGACACGGTTTTTAAATCTATGTCGTTTTGAAAGTGCGTTACTACATATGAGAAAATAGTTTGCATACGTTGACCTTGTGAACTACCAATTCTTTTTGGGTAGACAAAGTTGGTTAAGGTCTTTTTATCGGCACTGATCAAGTTCTGTAGCAATTGCACGAAACAAATGAATCGGTCTAGTTTTTCCAAGTTGGGAAGGGCAATCATAGTTTTGTGAATTGCTTCCGTATTTCCTACCACATGAAACCCTTCTTTTGATGAGTTTAAAAATACTTGTAATTCTTCTAAATCGGGCAGTGCAAAAAAGGATTCTCCAAAAGTGGTTTCGGTAAAGAATATAGAAATTTTATGAACCATTTCGTCTGATATTTCATTTTTGAACAAATGGGGACTGTGTGATCCAATTACAAAAAAATCCCCGTCCGTAAAGGGGTGGACACTATCACCTATAATCAGTTTCCCCTTTCCTTTAACGATTAAGGTCAGTTGTATTTCTGCATGCTGATGCAGTTTGTCATAGAATACCAATTCACGGTCTACTTGTACAATTAGATTCTGATGTAAAGGTTTTGGTACCTGAAACGGATGTACTTTCATATTTCTAATAAGCGCATTTAACGCTTGTATTGTTACTTTACAGCAATTTATGGATAAGATAATCTAATTTTTTGATAAAATCATCTAATTGTAGATCATGAAAGCGATTTAATTTTGAATGATATAATTAAAAGGCAATCACATGAAATTTGAATGGAAAGGCGTTATGCCAGCGGTAACCACAAAATTTAATCCGGACGATACACTAGATTTGAAAATGTTCAGGACCAATATAGAAGCTCAGGTAAAAGCGGGTGTTCATGGAATTGTTTTAGGTGGGTCTTTAGGTGAGGCAAGTACCTTAACGTCAGAGGAGAAAATCATTTTGGTTAAAGAAACTATTAACATTGTTGAAGGGAAGATTCCGGTAATTATGACCATTGCGGAGCAGGCTACAAAGGTTGCACTCCAATCGGTAAGAGACGCAGAAGATAGTGGTGCGGACGGATTAATGGTTCTTCCTCCCATGCGTTACAAATCTACCGATTATGAAACTGTTGAATATTTTAAAGAAATAGCCAAGAGCACAGAACTTCCTATAATGATTTACAATAACCCCGTGGATTATAAAATAGAGGTAACGGTTGGTATGTTCGAAGAATTAGTGGAGTTGCAAAATATCACAGCCGTAAAAGAATCTACTAGAGATATTATTAATATTGGGCGTTTGCGAAACAAGTTTGGCTCTGACCTAAGTATTTTAACCGGAGTTGACCCTTTGGCATTAGAAAGCCTTCTTATAGGTGCCGATGGTTGGGTAGCGGGTCTAGTTTGCGCTTTTCCAGCTGAAACAGTTGCAATTTACGAGCTGGCAAAAGCGGGTTACACCAAAGAAGCTACCGAAATTTACCGTTGGTTTCTGCCTTTATTGGAGCTGGATATAAGTCCGCAGTTGGTACAGAATATTAAGTTGGCCGAAGTAGCTACGGGAATTGGAACAGAAACTGTAAGAAAACCAAGGCTTCCGTTACGGGGCGAAGAGCGTGAACGAGTTTTAAGCGTTATTAATACCGGTTTAAAGAATAGACCAGTTTTACCGGATTATAAGAGTTTAACAAATGTGAACAAGCAATTGGTTTAGTATACTAATTAATTTTTGTAGAGATTTTAATCTTATATAAACATTGAAGTTGATCGGTAAATAAATAATCTCAGGGCTATTCAAAGGAAAGTAATCCCAAAAAAGAAGCAAAATCTTTGATCTTTATTCTCAATTATAAGGCAAAAGACTTTCTTTGAAATTCTTGGTGCTTTATCTCAAATAGAGTAGCTTCATGCTCATTGTTAAGCGTTGAAACATCATATTATGATTACAGGAAAAAATTATATAGGAAAGGAACTTTCGTCAAATGGAGCGAACACATATAAAACCTTTGATCCAAAATTAAATTTGGATACGGAGTGGACTTTTCATGAGGCCACAAAGGAAGAAATAGATGGTGCTGTTAGTAAGGCAAGTGAAGCTTTCCAAAGCTACAAAACATTTTCAGGTGCAAAAAAAGCTGAATTTTTAGAAGCAATTGCCGAAGAAATAGAGGCTTTAGGGGATGAAGTTATACAAACCTATTGTAGGGAGTCAGGTTTGCCAGAGGGTAGAGCCGTTGGGGAAAGAGGCCGTACAATGGGGCAGTTAAGGGCGTTTGCTCAATTATTAAAGGAAGGTTCTTGGGTTGAAGCTACAATTGATACCGCTCAACCGGATAGGAAACCTTTACCCAAAATTGACTTACGTAAAATGTTACTTCCCATTGGCCCTATTGCGGTTTTTGGTTCTAGTAATTTTCCATTTGCATTCTCTACCGCCGGTGGTGATACGGCCAGCGCATTGGCTTCCGGTTGTCCGGTAATCGTAAAAAGTCATCCAATGCATGCCGGTACTGGGGAGCTCATTTCTTCGGCGGTAATTAAAGCGGCGGAACGTACAAATATGCCGGATGGCGTTTTTTCAAATTTAAATAGTAGTGGTATTGAAGTAGGTCAACAATTGGTACTTCACCCAAAAATTAAAGGAGTTGGTTTTACCGGAAGTATTAAAGGAGGAACGGCACTCTATAAATTGGCAAATGAACGTAAGGAACCTATTCCTGTTTTTGCGGAAATGGGAAGCATTAACCCTGTGGTTGCACTACCATCCGCTTTGCGGGAAAAAGGGATAGATTGGGCCAAGCAATATGCGGGTTCGGTTATGTTAGGTGCAGGTCAGTTTTGTACCAATCCAGGGTTGATATTGGGGATAAAAAGCACTTCGCTAGATGTATTTATTAATGCCCTTGGCGAGGAAATAGATAAATTGGAGCCTACATGTATGCTACACCCTAATATTCATAGCAATTATGAAAAAGGGAAGAAAGAGGTGTCTTCCCAAGGAGGTACGGATGTGGTTGCGGAATATGGAAAATCTGTTGCCCCAAATTATGCTCAACAAAAGGTGTTGACGGTTAATGGAACCAATTTTTTGAAAAATCCAAAATTACATCAAGAAGTATTCGGTCCTTTTTCTGTTGTGGTAAGATGTGCCGATGCAAAGGAATTGACGGAAATCCTAAATCGCTTAGAGGGACAATTAACGGGAACTGTGCTCGGTAATGCAGACGAATTAAAATTGTATCGTACGGCAGTAGACGCTTTGCAAGGTAGAGTAGGACGTATAATTTTTAACGGAGTGCCTACAGGGGTAGAGGTCTGTCCTTCTATGCAACACGGTGGGCCGTTTCCGGCCAGCACGGATAGTCGGTTTACTTCGGTTGGAGTTTCTGCGGTTAAGCGTTGGGTGAGACCCGTTTCTTTTCAAAACTGGCCACAGGAAGCACTCCCGGAAGCATTGCAAAATGAGAATCCACTTGCTATAATGCGTATTGTGGATAGTGAACATACGAGTAAAAAAATAGAATAAAAGTACTGTTAATTAAAAAATAGTTGAGTTATGGCGACTAGTATTTTCACATGTATTGATGCACACACTTGTGGAAATCCCGTTAGGGTGGTAGCTCATGGTGGCCCTGAGCTTAGCGGCTCAACTATGAGCGAAAAACGACAGCATTTTCTAAAGGATTACGATTGGATCCGTAGAGGTCTTATGTTTGAACCCCGGGGTCATGACATGATGAGTGGTAGTATTTTTTATCCGTCTGCAAATCCTGAAAACGATTTTGGTATTCTTTTTATTGAAACGAGTGGGTGCTTGCCCATGTGCGGTCACGGAACTATAGGAGCGATAACCATAGGTGTCGAAGAGGGCTTGTTAAAACCTAAAACTCCAGGAGAGATACGTATGGAAACTCCAGCTGGTTTAGTGAAAATCACTTATCAACAAACTGATAAAAAGGTAGATTGGGTAAAGTTAACAAACGTAAAATCTTATCTAGCAGCTACAGATTTAACTATAAAAAGCTCGGTTTTAGGTGAATTGATATTTGATGTTTCTTATGGAGGGAATTTCTATGCCATTATAGATCCGCAAAAAAACTTCTCGGGAATTCAAGATTTTTCTGCAGGAAAGTTGGTGCAAATGAGCAAAGAAATCCGAGATAAAATAAATACTGAATATCCCGATACATTTATTCATCCGGATGATAATAGCATTAATGGCGTCAGTCATATTTTGTGGACAGGAAAAACTATTTCCCCAGAAGCAACTGCCAGAAATGCTGTTTTTTATGGAGATAAGGCAATTGATAGATCTCCCTGTGGTACGGGTACTTCTGCAAGAATGGCCCAATGGTACGCCAAAGGAAAGTTGAAAATAGGGGAAGCATTTGTTCATGAGAGCTTTATAGGTTCAAAATTTATCGGCCGTGTAGAGGAGGAGACCGTTTTGAATGGGATGACGGCAATCTACCCCAGTATTCAAGGGTGGGCGAAAATATACGGTCACAATACAATTACAATAGATGATGACGACCCTTACGCACATGGGTTTCAGGTGATATAATACAGAAGAGAATTGAGCAAGAAAATTATAATAATAGGAGGGGGAATCGTTGGCCTGAGTTCTGCTTACTTCCTCAGTAAGGAGGGACATGAGGTTACGGTTATTGATAAGTCCGATATGAGTGCGGGTGCGTCATTCGTAAATGCGGGATATATCACGCCAAGTCATATAGTTCCGTTGGCTTCGCCAGGAATGATTGCCAAAGGAATCAAAATGATGTTCAATTCAGCTAGCCCCTTTTATATGAAACCTAGATGGGACACTGATTTTTTTAAATGGTCTTGGTATTTTCACAAGTCTTCAACAAAAGAAAAAGTAACTAAGGCAATACCGGTCATCAAAGATATAAATACGTTAAGTCTTGAACTTTTTGAAGGCATAAAGACCTCCGGTGATTTAGGAGATTTTCAATTGGAGCGAAAGGGACTATTAATGCTTTACAAGACGGTGGAGGCTTATCGTCATGAGAAAGATGTAGCCAGTAAAGCTGCTTTTCTTGGTCTTGAAGTAAAAGAATTGGATAAAAAGCAATTGGCCAGACTTGAACCAGAAGTAGCTATTGATGCAAAAGGGGCTATTCATTATGAGTGTGATGCACATTCCACGCCCACCCAATTTATGCCAAAAATGATATCCTATCTAAAAAACGTTGGCGTGGATATACGAACCCACGAAGAGGTTTTGAATCTAAAGTTAAAAGGGAGGCACATTCAGGAGGTCTTCACTTCAAAATCTAATTATAAGGCAGATGAAGTTGTCCTAGCGGCAGGTTCATGGAGTGGGGAAATTGCAAAAAAACTTCATCTTAATGTACCATTACAAGGAGGGAAAGGGTATAGTATTAATGTGGCACGACCCACCGGAGTAACCATCCCGGCCATACTTATGGAGTCTAAAATGGCCGTAACACCAATGGAAGGTTTTACTCGTTTTGCCGGTACAATGGAATTTTCGGGAAACAACGATTTTATCCGTAAAGAAAGAGTGATTGCCATTGCCAATGGAGCAAAGAAGTATTATCCCAATATAGATATAAATGAAAATGAGATTGCCAATGTAAAAACGGGGTTGCGTCCCGTATCACCAGATGGCTTGCCTTACATTGGCAGGTCTTCCAAATGTGCCAACTTAACTTTTGCTACAGGGCATGCCATGATGGGGTGGAGTTTGGGCCCTGCTACAGGAAAATTGGTCTCTGAAGTAGTAGATGGTAGAAATATATCTATGAATATTGAACCTTTTTCCCCGGATAGAAGGTTTTAAAAACTTATAAGTTGGTTATTTCTTTTCAATCAAATCCCAAAGATTACCGTATAAATCTTTAAAAACTACTACGGTACCATAAGCTTCTTCGCGAGGATTTTCATTAAACTCAACACCATTGTCCTTCATTGTTTTATAATCACGCCAAAAATCATCCGTATGCAAGAATAGGAAAACACGACCTCCCGTTTGGTTGCCAATTGCCTTCCGCTGCTCTTCATTCGTAGCTTCGGCCAATAAAAGAGAAAATCCATTATGGCTTGTAGGAGATACGGTCACCCACCTTTTATTATCACCAAGGTCAATATTGTCTACAAGGGAGAAACCTAACTTTTTAGTATAAAAGTTAATTGCTTCGTCATAGTTTTTAACAACTAAGGTAATCTGTGCTATCTCTTGGCTCATATAAAGTCCTTAAATTTTGTTTGTTTTATTCCTGCCCACTCTTGTTTTAGAATTCCGTAACAGCAAGAATTTCTTCTGAAATTGTCTTTAGTTATAATATTCTTTCTTAGGGTACCTTCTAGGGATGCACCTAATTTTTCTACAGCCTTTCTGGAGCGTATATTTCGTTCGTCAATTCTGAACTCAACTTTTTCAAATCCCATTTTTTCAAAAGCGTGACTGAGCATCAAGAATTTCATTTGATGGTTAAAGCCGGTACCACGAACCGCAGGAGCAATCCATGTCCATCCAATATGTAGTACTTTGTTTTTATGATCGATATGACCAAAACGAGTGCTACCCACACATGCATTGGTTGATGTGTTGTAGATAGCGAACGGTATGGCCTTTCCTTGCTGCGCTTCATTTAAGGCGGTCATGAGGTAGGCCTTTAATTTGTTCTTTGTAGAAATATCGTTAGACCCATATTGGTATAGGTCTACCTGCTGAGCGATAGGCCAGAGCGGCTCCACATGTGTTTCTTTTAAGGGAACTAATTTAACCAAGTTTTTTTCTAGAGTAATAGCTGAGCTCATGAAATTAAATTAAGGATAAGTTCTTTTTTTATTTCATGGCCTCCTTCAAAGAATATTTGCTCAGCCTTTCCGTTAAATAGATTTATAATTTTATTGGACTCGGAAGTTCTTCTATCTTTAGTTAAATATTCATCTGCATCACCAACTAAGGTCGTTACTTTTGTTTGGTTTTCCTGTAGGAACTCAAAGTCTAAAGCAGTTAGCTCATTAGGAATTCCTCCGGCATATAATACCATTTGATCACATTTTATTTTTCGTTTAGCAACCCATCTGGTAGCAATAGAAACGCCCTGCGAATACCCAAATACAATAAAATTACAATCTTCAGGAAAGTTTTCCATGGCGAGTACACCGTCTAAATAGGCCAAGACGTTTTGCGTTTCTTGCTCTGTAGCTTCTTTGGTGAGCCAACTGGCACCTACATGCCTGTATTTGTTGTTCAGGTAGTATTTAGAGGGTGCTTGTGGAGCAATAATATAGTTCTCCTCAGGAGGCAGATTATCAAAATATTTCAAAAAGTAGCGACTTAAATAACCAATACCATGCAATACAATCCAAACATTTTTTGTCCGGGTTGTTAGTGTATTGAGTGTAACATAGCTATTTGTAGAGGTGTAGGACACCGTGTTTTCAGAATAATCCATAGAATAAAAAATCTCCATAAAAGTAATAGCTTTTATTGATGCCGTAATGCTTAATTTTGAAAAAAATAGTAGATATGGATGGCTACAAGGAAAAAATACTGAAGGTCTGTAATGAATCTTCAAAAAATACACTTATGGAAACCCTGCAAATTGAGTATGTAGATGTAGGGGAGGATTTTTTGATAGGCAAAATGCCTGTCAATTCTAGGGTTCACCAGCCAGATGGGGTACTTCATGGTGGAGCTATGGTTGCCTTGGCCGAAAGCATTGGTAGTATGGCCTCCTATATTTTTCTTGATGCCCAACAGTTTGCTATCCGTGGTATTGAAATCTCGGCAAACCATGTAAAGAGTGTACGTAAAGGTGAAGTTTTTGCCAAAGCGACTATTTTACATAAAGGCAAAACCACTCAGTTATGGGATATTAAGATTACTAATGAAGAAGGCAAATTGGTCTCGTTCTGTAAATTGACGACCATTGCATTAGCAAAGAAAATTTAATGCCGTTGGATTTTTTTCAAAAAATTGAATCTCAGTTAGAGCGTAAATTACCTTTTGTAGCATATCGCAAACCCAATGAGAATGCAATTAACGCCATTTTCCAAAAAGATAGTGATTTACATCATGTAAAGGATTATACCGAAACGGGTTTCGTTTTTGCTCCTTTTGATTCAGATTCGCCTGCAGTACTTTTAAAACTGGACGAAGTTTTTAGTTTGACTGATTTCTCTTCTGAAACCAAAGAATTATCTCAAACGCATGCGGAAGAAGATAATGATGAACAAAAAAATAGCCACTTAGATTTGGTGAAAAAAGGAATAGCTGAGATTGATGCTGGGACTTTTGATAAAGTGGTGTTATCACGCAAAATTCAGGTTAATTCGGAAATTCCACCTTTGCCTTTATTCAAAACATTGTTGCGTCAATATAAATTGGCATTTTGCTATTTATGGTATCATCCTAAGGTTGGTATGTGGCTTGGAGCTACCCCGGAGATTCTATTGACCATGCAAAATAGAAAGTTAACGACCATGTCATTGGCCGGTACCCAAAACTATATTGCCAATGAAAACCCCAGCTGGGGAAACAAGGAACTTGAAGAACAGCAGTTGGTCACAAGATATATTGTTAATGCCTTAAGCAACAAGGTTTCTGGTCTTGAACAAACACAGACGGAGACCGTACGGGCCGGGAATTTATTGCACTTGCGAACCAAAATATCAGGATTTCCAAAACAAGAAAACCTTAGCACAATAATTAGTGCGCTGCATCCAACGCCCGCTGTTTGTGGTATGCCTAAGCAGGAGACCAAAGCTTTTATTTTGACAGAAGAAAAATATGACCGCCAGTTTTATACAGGTTTTTTAGGTGAATTAAATTTTAAAACAGAAAGAAATCGTAATAACCGCCCAAGAAATACAGAGAATAGTGTCTATCGGTCCATTTCTAAGAGCACAACACTTTTTGTCAACTTACGCTGTATGCAGGTGATTAATGATAAGATTAAAATCTATGTAGGAGGCGGAATCACTAAAGATTCGGATCCAGAAAAAGAATGGAAAGAAACAGTAGCTAAAAGCAAGACCATGCTTAAGGTAATAATGGCCACCGAGTAATTCACACAAGATTGGTTTAAGACATACAACCGTTGTATTTTTGTAATTCATGAGATATTCTAGCATACCTTCCGCCCAATTGGTAGTACAACACTGCAAGGCGAAAAAGATAAAAAACATAGTAATTTCCCCAGGATCACGAAACGCTCCGTTGACCATAGATTTTAGTGAAGACCCCTATTTTAAATGTTTTAGTATTGTAGATGAGCGTAGCGCCGCTTTTTTTGCATTGGGCATTGCGCAGCAATTGCATGAACCTGTTGCGGTGGTATGTACATCGGGCAGTGCGTTGCTTAATTACTATCCAGCTGTGGCCGAAGCTTTTTACAGTGGTATTCCGTTAGTGGTTATTTCTGCAGACCGCCCCATTTATAAAATTGATGTTGGTGATGGTCAGACCATTAGGCAGGATAATGTTTTTGACAGGCATATAGGCTATTCGGCCAATTTAAAACAAGATGTTTCGCATGCGGTACAACGTGTTGAAAAATACAAATCGGAATGGCTATCCAATGGGGATAAGGAAACCGCACAACAAAACATCAAGGATTATAACGATAAGGAGCTCAATACGGCTTTAAATGTGGCGCTTCAGGTGAAATTACCTGTCCACATAAACATTCCTTTTGAAGAGCCGTTGTATGATACCATTACGGAACCTACAGTAAAGGCGTTGATTGTTCCTGTTCAAAATATCAATGATATTGATGCTATAGATTATAAGACATACGGCGATATTTGGAATACTTCCGATAAAAAGATGGTTCTTGTAGGGGTGAATCCTCCCAATGCTGTGGAACAAAAGTTTTTAAATACTTTGGCGGCAGATCCTTCCGTCATTGTTATGACGGAAACTACTTCTAATCTCCATCATCCTAATTTTTTTGCCAGTATTGATAGTATAGTGGCTCCTATTGAAAAAAGTTCGGTATCAAACGAGTTGTTTGAAAATCTTCGTCCGCAGGTGCTGTTGACGTTTGGGGGACTTGTGGTGTCAAAAAAAATAAAAGCATTTTTAAGGGATTATAAACCCGAACATCATTGGCATATAGATGAGCTTAAGGCGTTCAATACATTTTTTTCGTTAACGCATCACTTCAAAACTGATGTGAATAACTTCTTTGGAAATCTTATGAAATTTACTGTTTCCCAAAAAAGTGATTATTTCGAATATTGGAATAATAAGCGGTTGCAGTACGAAGCCAAGCGAGAGAATTACATAAATGAAATTGAATTTTCAGATATGCTAGCTTTTGACAGTATTCTTAAATCTATTCCAAAAAACTACCAAGTTCAGTTGGCCAATAGTTCAACGGTACGTTACGCCCAACTATTCAACCTTGACCCTTCTTTAGAAATTTTCTGCAACCGGGGAACAAGTGGAATAGACGGAAGTACATCAACGGCGGTTGGAGCGGCATTTTATGGAAAAACACCTACTTTGTTGATTACGGGAGATATTAGTTTTCTGTACGATAGCAATGGTTTATGGAATAATTATATTCGGCCAGATTTTAGAATAATAGTTATAAATAATAATGGAGGTGGTATTTTTAGAATTTTACCAGGTCAAGAAGAAACGGAAAATTTTGCTACGTTTTTTGAAACTGCCCACGATAGAAATGTGGAACACTTAAGTAGTCAGTTCGGGTTAGAATATGTAGTGGTAAACGAGGTAACTAGTCTGAATGACAGGCTCAAGGAATTTTATGCTTTGTCAGAAAAACCAAAAATTTTGGAAGTCCATACACCAAGATTTATAAACAACAAAATTTTGCTCGGTTATTTTGATTTTATATCTTCGAGGTAATTAATAAAAACCATTAACATTTTCAACACTAACTATTATGAGTAAAAGAGACGATTTAATCGTAAAGTACGCCGAAGACATTAAGGATAAATTTGGTGAAGCACCGGACATGGATCTTCTTACAAAAGTGACCGTGGGCCTAGGTCCGGCAATCTACAATATTGATGCTTCTAAGGTTTCTGGTTCTGACGAAAAGGAATTAGAAACGGTTAAGAAAAACTACTTAATGAAGAAATTAGGTATGGCTGACGATCCAAAATTGATGGAAGCTATTAAGTCTGTAGTAGAAAAATACGGTTCTTCTAACAGAAATAAGCACAGAGCGGTTATATATTATATGCTTTGTAAGCACTTTGATAAAGCTTCTATATACTAGAAAGACTTATAAAATATAATTTTGACCGTCCGCTTTTAAGCGGACGGTTTTTTTATACCCAATTTTTAAAGTTACTTTTGCAGTATGATCGAATTAGGAAATTATAATGAGTTAGAAGTGCTTAGAGACACGAGTGTTGGACTCTTTTTGGGTAGTAAGACCGGCACGGAAATTCTTTTGCCAAATAAGTATGTTCCAAAAACAATAGATATTGGAGATATGATCAAGGTATTTTGTTATCTAGATCATGAGGAAAGACCTATAGCTACAACTCTGACACCAAGTGTTATTAGAAATAAATTTGGGTTTCTGCAGGTGGCAGAAGTGAATAAGATTGGGGCTTTTATGGATTGGGGTCTAGAGAAGCACTTGTTGGTTCCGTTTAGTGAACAACGCGATAAAATGAAAGAAGGGCAGTGGTATGTGGTACGCTGCTATATGGACGACGTTTCTTTTAGATTGGTCGGTTCCAATAAAATAGATAAGTTTTTGAGCAATGATGAACTAACAGTTCGTGAGCGCCAGGAAGTAGAACTACTTTTTACCAGGTTAACAGATTTAGGTTGGGAGGTTATAATTAATGACCAGCATAAAGGCTTGGTTTATTCCAATGAGATTTATAAGCACGTTGCAGTTGGGGACAGAACTAAGGGGTATATCAAAAATATAAGACCTGATAACAAATTAGATATTTCTCTACAACCAATAGGTGAAAAAGTACTTGAGCCTGCTGCAGAGGCAATATATAAGAAATTAATGGCGCATGGAGGATATTTAGCGCTTCACGATAAATCCGATCCAATACTTATTAAGAAAGAACTTCAGATGAGCAAGAAGACTTTTAAAAAAGGGGTGGGGACATTATACAGAGAGCGAAAGATTTTGATTAAGGAGGATGGTATCCATGCTATCTAATTAAAAGCGAGACTCTTTTCGATGAACGGTAGGCTATTTATCGATGAACGGTTAGTTTTTAACATCGCGTATTATATTCTATACCACAGAATATGGTAATTTTGCAACATTCCGGGAGTGCATTTCATCGATCTTTCGGTATTTTGGTTAACTTTAACAGTATAACCTAGAAAAAATAATTATATGCCATTTATAGAAGAAAGCGACTTATTGGAGTTGCACAAAGATATAGACAAGGCGCAGATTATAAACGAACGTCTTCTCGATCAGATTAAGTTTAAAAATAAGGAGATAAGAAAGAAGAAGTTGCAGCGTAACTTACTTGCAGGTGTAACTGGGTTATTTCTTATTGGAGCTTTAATTGTGTTTTCTTTTACCGCGGGAAGAAATGTTTCCAATAATTTTGAAAGCCCAAGCAACTTACTGGTTTCAATAGATAGTTTAGATGCTATTAAGTCTAGAATAGACAATCTAAAGCAGCAAAATGAAGAACTTAGTTTGGTGCGTGAATTTTATTTGGCCAAAGAATTTTTAGAAAAGGAAAAAATTTATTCGGTACAAATAAAGTCGTTTGTAGATAACAATATGACACTTGCTTCGGAAGCACTTACCAATACCATATTTGTAAAAACCAATCCATTTTACTCATACTCGCTAGGTAATTTTGAAACTTTAGAAGAGGCACGAAAATTTAGGGAGCAATTGGTAGACCTTGGTTTTCAAGATGCTTTTGTAGCATCATATAAGGAAGGAAAAAGAATACAGATTGAATCCCCTCAGTAATTTTGACGAATATTAAAGCTTGGATACGTGCGGCTAGGTTAAGAACTTTACCACTATCTGTTTCTGGTATAGTAGTAGGTACAGCTTTAGCTAACTTCTTTGGCTTTGAAGATACAGTGGTATTTGTCTTAGCGTTGTTAACTACAATTGGGTTTCAGGTAACCTCTAATTTTGCCAATGACTATGGCGATGGAGTAAAAGGAACTGATAATGATGACAGAATTGGGCCCAAAAGAGCACTGCAGAGTGGTAGCATATCTAGAAAAGATTTAAAAGAAGGTATAATTTTTTCAATACTTATAGATGTTATACTGGTTGTAGCGCTAGTATATTTTGCTTTCGGTTTTGATAATATGATGTATCCTATATTATTTTTAATCCTGGGGGCAATAAGTATCTGGGCAGCCATAAAATACACAATAGGATCTTCGGCATATGGGTATAGAGGATTAGGAGATATATTTGTTTTTCTTTTCTTTGGATTATTGGCAGTGATAGGTTCTATGGTACTTTATACAAAAGAGCTTCATAGTATTGCCATATTACCGGCAGTTGCTATTGGACTTTTGAGTGTAGGGGTTTTGAATCTCAACAATTTAAGGGATTATGAGTCGGATAAAAAGGCCAATAAAAACACGCTGATTGTTTTTATGGGGTTTAAAAAAGGAAAAATCTATCATAGTATATTATTGATCATTGCCTTTTTCAGTACACTGGCATTTTCCGTTGTGAATTTAAAAGGTTGGCTATTTTTTTTACCTTTAATTGCTTACGTACCAATTTTCCTTCATTTGAGAAGGGTGCTTGGAACGGATAGAAATGATCAAATAGACCCTGAGTTAAAGAAACTAGCATTAAGCACCTTCTTTTTGTCAGTACTGATTTACATCAGTTGTAATATTTTTTTGTAAATTTAGAATATGAACCTACTAAAATAACAACCATTTTGGAACAACCAATTAGAATTCTAATCGTAGAGGACAACGTTATCATTGCAGATGATATGGAATCCATGCTAGAAGAAATAGGGTATGAGATTGTAGATAATGTTATTGTCTATGAGCAAGCCGAAGAAGTTTTAAAAACACAACATGTTGACCTTGTTTTAATTGACATAATTTTAGCTTCTGACAAAACTGGGATTGACCTAGGTAAACATATTCGAGAAAATTATGATATACCTTTCATATTTGTAACATCAAACTCAGATAGGGCTACAGTAGAGAATGCTAAAACGGTAAAACCAAATGGATATTTAGTGAAACCTTTTGAACAGCAAGACCTTTACACTTCTATAGAAATTGCTCTTTCTAATTTTACAAGATCGGACAAATCTACGGCAGCTGTAGTGGAAAATGAAGAAGATGTTCCAATGTCCAATACTGTTTTAAAGGATTCTATTTTTGTAAAGAAACAACACCTTTATTATCGTATACAATTTAGTGATATTCGCTTTATTAAAGCGGATAATGTGTATTTAGAAGTGAATACGGTAGATAAGAAGTTCTTGGTCCGTTCACCACTAAAGGATTATTTAGAGAAATTGCCGAAAAACAAATTTTACAGAGCCCATAAATCATATATTGTAAACGTTGATCATATAGACGCTATCAACTCAAAGGATATTATGATAAAAGATACATTAATTCCTATTTCAAAAGATTTTAAGGAGTTTATTATCTCTGCCATGAATTCGTAGCAAACAAAATATAATAGTGAAAAAGGAGAACATTTGTATGTTCTCCTTTTTTATTTGCTAAAAGATCGCATTCACCACAACTTTTGAAGGTTTCACAACATTATTTTCCATTTTCCTACATAATACAATAGTTTGGTAGTGTATTAGAAAAACAATACATCCAAAATAGATATACAATTTTTCATTTTCATATAGTGTTCTCGTAAAGGAGCCTTGTCTACCCAGATAAGGTTCCTTTTAGTTTGTGAATATTGTAGGAAAATTTTTCTCATATAGTGTTATTGGAAGCTAAAGATGTACATAAGAGTATATAAAGGAAGTTACATTTCACAACAACTAAATGGGGTTTCACAACAATAGTAATCGGTTCTTTACTTGTTAATAGTATTTTTATATTATTAAAATATCGCATAGACAAGTACTTTATATAGGGGCGGCACACTTATTTTGAATAGTTCTTGGATTAGATTATTTTCTTACAGTCCTTTTTTTTAATTTTATAGATAAATGGACTAAATAACCAATTAAATAGATTAGCTTAGATAAGCCATTAGCTTTAATAAAATGTTGTTTTTGTGTGTATTATGACCGGATACCATAAGCTAATGTAAGAACTAAGTACAAACAGAACAGAATATTTTTGATTTTGTTCCATTTAGATATATGAGCAACATTTACTATAAAAACACCTTTTTTGTTTGGGCAGTTTTTTTTCTATCCTTCGGCGTATTTGCCCAGGAAGAAGAAACCACTGAGCAAAACTTGTTTCATCAGTTTCAGGACATTGAGACCCCTGAAGAGAAACTCAGTTTCTTTTTTAACGCTCAAGACCGTTATAGGGAAACTTCGACCTATGATTGGCTGGATTTGGTTAACCTCTACCTTAACGCTGCAATAAAAGATGATGATGAGTCGGAAATTGTACGTTACAAACTTATTCAGGCTAGAATTTATTATGATTTAGGGGATTATGATAAGAGTTTAGCTATTTCAAAAGAGCTCTATGCAGAAAAAGATGATTTAGATATTTATTTGAAATCTAAGTTGTTGGACACAATGGACGACAATTATGGGCAGTTAACGATGTATACTGAGCAAATTGAAATTCGTAAGGAACAAAAGGAGCTCAAAATCAATGACAACGTAGCTTTTTATGATATCTATGCCAATCTAGGAATGTATAGAAAGGCAATGGAGCATTATATAGATAATGTTAAAAAGACCATTGAAGAGAATGATTTCTACGCTCAAGCTGAATACTATAATAATTTAGGGAATTACTTAAGGTTGGATGAATCTGCACCTACTGCATTAAGCCACTACAAAAAGGCAAAAGGGTATATAGATGTCTTCATGAATCTTATTACCCGTAAAAAATCTGAAAAAGAAATCGAAAGTGCCAACCTTTTAAAGGGAATAATAGAAGGTAATATAGGTAAGTGCCACGTAGATTTAAAACAATATAAAGAGGCTATTCCACACTTGGAAAGTGGTATAAATACCCTAAAAAAGTATAAGAGCAAGGAGCTGTCTTCTGAGATAACCGAGAATAGCCTGGCAATTAGTGAGTGCTATCTTCAGTTGGAAGATTATGAAAAAGCTACTGATTTTTTAAGTGATAACTTAGAGACTAGTACAACTAAAAATCTGCTTCGTAAAAATAGATTACTGGCATTGTACTATGATAGAACCGAGGACTACAAAAATGCAGCTCTTTATTTAAAAAAGAACATTCGCGTACGAGATTCGATTTTAGATAATCAATCGGAATTAAGAAAGCAGCAATTAGCTACGGTTATGGGGCAAGATCTTGCTGTTTCTCAAACCATGTTGGCGGAGCAAAAGTTAGCTTTGGAGAAGTCTCGTAATGATATGATGGCTAAGGATAGAAATATCAACTTGGTGCTTATCTCCTTATTATTTACCCTGGTAGGTTTTGCCGGCTTGGTTTATGCCTATTTAAAAAGTATAAAAAATCAACGTTTAATTGCGGAGCAGAAATATATTATAGAAAATTCTTTAGTAGAAAAAGATTCGCTCTTAAAAGAGATTCACCACAGGGTAAAGAACAACCTTCAGATGGTTTCTAGTTTATTGAGTTTGCAGACTAAGAACACACGGAGTAAAGCCGCTATAGAAGCTTTGGAAGAAGGAAAGAGTAGGGTTAAGGCTATGGCTCTGATTCATCAAAAATTATATCAAAACGAGGACCTTTCGGTTATTGAAATGCAAAGTTATATCGAAAGTTTAATTAATAGCGTTCAATCGGTTTACAAAAAAGGTGGGCACAATATTAATATTACAGTAGATGCCGAAGGTGTTGAGTTGGATATTGATAGGGCTATTCCGTTTGGTCTTATGCTTAACGAGCTTGTTTCTAACTCTTTTAAGTATGCCTTTCCTGAGAATGATGATAATGGGAAGATTTACATTCACATTCGAAAAATTGGAGAGAAAGAAGGGTATTTTGAATATTCCGATAATGGTATAGGTTTGCCAGATGACACGGACGAAAGAGCAAATTCATCAATGGGTATTAGGTTAATGAATCGTTTGGCCAACCAATTGCAAACCACACTTAATATCGATAAAACCGCTGAAGATGGGGTTCGGTACTGGTTTAATTTTTGCTAGGTTATGAATTTTTAGCTGTATTTTTCAAGACCATTTTATGTAGTAACCTTGGAAAAAATCGTTTTAGATAGACGCCTAAAACTTCTTTTCCGCCCATATATACTTCAAACTTTTCTTTTTCTAAAGCTCTGATCATTTTCTCTGCAAAATCGCTTGTGGTTAATCCGTTGGCGTTGTCCTCATCTTCATGACCTCTAGCTTTACCATCCCCAACTAATGCATTTTTTGCAATATTGGTTTGAACAAAGCCTGGAGCAACAAGAGTAACTTTAAGGTGGTCTTTCTCATGTTCCATCCGTAGAACATCAAAAAAGCCATGAAGAGCATGTTTTGAGCCGCAATACCCCGAGCGAATAGGGGAACCAAATTTTCCCATCAGACTCGTTACTGTGGCAAAATGTCCATTTTGCTGCTTAATGAAATAAGGTAGAACCGCTTTTGTGATTGCTACCGTCCCTAAATAGTTGATATCCACTAATTTTTTATAAACCTCAAAGTCGGTATCTAAAATATAAGAACGTTGGCTTATGCCTGCGTTATTGATTAAAATATCTAGGGAGCCAAAGGCATTAATTGCATCTTCAGCTTTTGAGGGCATCAGTTCATATTTGGTAATATCCAATGGAAGTATTTTAACGGTTTCTGGATTTTTGCAGTTACCTCGGACGACTTCAAGTGCTGCTTGGTTCCTGGAGCTTAATATGAGTTGACACCCTTTTTCACTCAGTTTATACGCCAACGCCTCGCCAATTCCAGAAGAAGCTCCGGTAATCCAAATTGTTTTATTGTTTATGCTTGCCATTTTGGGTATTTATGAGGTAAAATATAGCTAAATTTGAAGTCAATTATGCAGGCAACTTATAAAAAATATATTTTAGACTTTAAGCGTCCAAGCGGAACATCCCGAGGTATCTTAAGACAAAAAGAGACATGGTTCCTAATCCTAAACGATAACGAAAGTCAGGGAATTGGAGAATGTGGAATTTTAAGAGGCTTAAGTGTTGATGATGTAGAGGGTTATGAGGAAATACTAAAATGGACTTGCGAAAATATTCATCTAGATAAAGATGCCTTGTGGGAGGCATTAATGGAGTATCCCAGTATTCAGTTTGGGGTAGAACAGGCCTTTTTATCACTTTCTGCAGATAACCCATTTCAACTTTTTCCTTCTAGTTTTATTAAAGAACAGCAGCCTATCGTCATTAATGGACTTATTTGGATGGGTGATGAATCGTTTATGCTGGAGCAAATAGCCCAAAAATTAGAGGACGGCTTCAGGTGTATTAAAATGAAAATCGGGGCTATTGATTTTAGAACAGAAATTAAACTTCTGGAGTCTATCAGAAAAAAATACAATGCTTCGGAAATAGAGTTACGTGTTGATGCCAATGGAGCATTTACGCCGGAAGATGCATTGCAAAAATTAAACACTCTATCCCAATTTTCTCTGCACTCCATAGAACAGCCCATTAAACAAGGGCAGTATGCCGCCATGCATAGTCTTTGTGAGGAAACTCCTTTACCCATCGCTTTAGATGAGGAATTAATAGGGGTTTTTGGTGTAACAAAAAAGAAAGAACTTCTACAAACCATAAACCCTCAATATATAATTTTAAAACCAAGTTTAGTAGGTGGATACAAAGGTTCTAAAGAGTGGATTGATATAGCTCAGAAAATGAATATTAGTTGGTGGGTGACAAGTGCTCTGGAAAGTAATATTGGTTTAAATGCAATAGCTCAATGGACCTATACTTTGCAAAATTCAATGCCGCAGGGTTTAGGAACAGGTGGTTTGTATACAAATAATTTTGATTCTCCCTTAACAGTCAAAAACGGGCAATTATTTTATAGTAATGAAAAGAGTTGGAAAAGTAATTTAATAGAAGATTTATGTATATAGCACAAGCCTATAAAGGTTTAAGTGATTCATGGAGATATGTAGTTGGTCTCTTGGCAGTGTTTTTTGTTTGGCAGTTTATTGGTGGTATTCCTTTGATAATAGCTCTTTTGGTAGAAGCTGACTCCCTTTCGGTATTGGGCGCGGGGGATATGGGGGCAATGGCCAGTGTTTTAGGCTCAAATACGCTACTGTTTTTTATGTTACTCACCTTTGTTATTGGTTTGGTAGGTCTTTTCGCTTATGTGAGTATAGTGCATAGACAGAAAATTACACAGCTCACCACTTCACGCAAGAAAATCGATTTTAAAAGGGTATTCTTTGCATTTGGTGTTTGGGCATTGATTTCTACGGCATTCATTTTTATAGATATAACCTTGGCTCCGGAGGATTATGAATTAAACTTTAACCTAGATCGGTTTGTAGTTTTGGCTATTATCGCAATTTTGATGATTCCTTTGCAGACGAGTATGGAAGAGTATTATATGAGAGGTTATATGATGCAGGGGCTGGGCATCATGGCCAAAAACCGTTGGCTGCCTTTAGTGGTTACTTCCTTATTATTCGGTATCATGCACATTTTTAATCCGGAAGTAGCGGAACTGGGTTATGGCATTTTGGTTTTTTACATTGGCACAGGGTTCTTTCTGGGTATATTGACCTTAATGGATGAAGGTTTAGAATTGGCCTTAGGTTTTCATGCAGCAAATAACCTAACAGCGGCACTTTTGGTGACCGCAGATTGGACCGCGTTTCAGGTGGATTCCATATACAGAGATATTTCTGACCCAGTTTTGGGTTGGGATGTATTGGTGCCGGTATTCGTAATTTATCCGATCCTTCTCTATGTTTTCTCTAAAAAATACAAGTGGACGGATTGGAAGGAAAGACTAACAGGCGATGTTCCGTCCGAAGAAACATTTTTAGCTTTAGAAAAAGAAAATGCAGACGTATAAAAATCTTCATAAACATTTTAAGTTTAATGGCAATGTATATGCTAAAGAGGAACTGAAAGAAGTAGCTTACAGTTTAGTTAAGGAAGGAGAGGAGTACGAAAAGCACATTGGTGATTTTCTGATAGATTGGTTAAACGAAAAATCAACTATAACGGTACATACTTCCGGTTCTACAGGAAAACCAAAACCCATTACACTGCTAAAGGAGCATATGGTTAACTCGGCTTTGGCAACAGGGGCTTTTTTTGAACTTCAACCCATGAACAATGCTTTACTATGTCTGCCGGCAACTTATATTGCAGGTAAGATGATGTTGGTCAGAGCAATGGTACTGGGACTTTCAATTGATTGCGTCACCCCATCTTCATATCCGTTAGAGGAAATCGATAATTTATATGATTTTGTGGCAATGGTTCCTTTACAGTTCGAGAATTCTTTGGACAAACTAAACAGGGTTAAGAAATTAATCGTGGGTGGTGCGCCTATTTCTTACAAATTGAAACAGCAGTTTTTGAAGGGGGCTCAAGAAACAAAAGTTTACGAAACTTATGGTATGACCGAAACCATTACCCATATAGCCGTAAAGCCTTTACTGAATCAGTCTATGGATATGGATGTATTCTCGACCTTGTCCAATGTAAAAATAAAAATGGATAGAAGAGGATGTTTACTCATTGATGCGCCTTCAGTTTCCAATGGGTTGATTCATACGAATGATATGGTGAATTTAGTGTCTGAAGACCAATTTAAATGGCTGGGACGCTATGATAATGTCATTAATTCGGGAGGTGTAAAATTATTTCCTGAACATATAGAAACAAAGCTAGCGTCTGTGGTGGAGAGTCGTTTTTTTGTAGCAGGAGTTCCAGATGATAAATTGGGCCAAAAATTAATTTTGATAATAGAGGGTAATCAAGATACACTGGCTCTTCAGCGTAAAATAGAAAAAGTAGCTTCACTTGAGAAATTTGAAATACCCAAGAAGATTTATTCTGTGAACAGGCTTGAGGAAACCACAAGTGGTAAAATACAAAGAAAGGCAACCCTAGATAAGATTGCCTTTTAATTTTTAGTATTTTGAAACAGCTAAACCTGAATAACGCCTAGATTGAAATCCTTCTCAATAGGTGCGTGGTTTGCTGCTTCTATTCCCATGGATATCCATTTACGGGTATCCAAAGGATTTATAATAGCATCCGTCCAAAGACGTGAAGCAGCATAGTAAGGAGAAACTTGGTTGTCATACCTGCTTTTGATCTTATTAAAAAGTTCTGCTTCCTTCTTTTCGGTTAGTGTTTCACCTTTCTTTTTCAAGGATGCTTTTTCAATCTGTAGTAAAACTTTGGCAGCAGAATTACCGCCCATTACGGCAAGCTCAGCACTGGGCCAAGCTACAATCAATCTTGGGTCATACGCTTTTCCGCACATAGCGTAGTTTCCGGCACCGTAACTATTTCCAATAACAATAGTAAATTTAGGAACCACTGAATTACTGACGGCATTCACCATTTTTGCACCATCTTTAATAATGCCCCCGTGCTCACTTTTGCTTCCTACCATAAAACCTGTAACGTCTTGCAGGAATACAAGAGGAATTTTCTTCTGATTGCAATTAGCGATAAAACGGGTGGCTTTATCCGCGGAATCGGAATAAATAACCCCACCAAACTGCATTTCACCTTTTTTGGTCTTTACTACTTTACGTTGGTTGGCAACAATACCTACTGCCCAGCCGTCTATTCTAGCATAGCCGGTTAGAATGGTCTTGCCGTAGCCTTCTTTGTATTCTTCAAACTCTGAGTTGTCTACTAGGCGCTTTATAATTTCGCCCATATCATACTGGTCCGTCCGGGTATTAGGAAGGATACCAAAGATATCTTCTGGGTTCTCTTTTGGTTTTTCCGTTGGTTTTCTGTTATAACCGGCTTTATCAAAATCGCCAATTTTATCCATGATGTTTTTAATGGTGGTTAACGCATCAGAATCATCTTTGGCCTTATAGTCGGTTACGCCACTTACCTCGCAATGCGTGGTGGCTCCTCCTAAGGTTTCATTGTCTATGGATTCTCCAATGGCAGCTTTTACCAGATAACTTCCTGCTAAGAAAATACTACCTGTCTTATCTACTATTAAAGCTTCGTCGCTCATTATAGGTAAGTACGCGCCACCGGCCACGCAACTGCCCATAACTGCGGCAATTTGGGTAATTCCCATGCTGCTCATTACGGCATTGTTCCGGAATATTCTGCCAAAATGCTCTTTGTCAGGAAAAATTTCGTCCTGTAGCGGAAGGTAAACACCGGCGCTATCAACTAGATAAATAATTGGCAAGCGGTTTTCCATGGCAATTTCCTGCGCACGGAGGTTTTTCTTTCCCGTTATGGGAAACCAGGCTCCGGCTTTTACCGTTGCATCATTGGCAACAACAATACATTGTTTGCCGGAAACGTAACCAATTTTAATAACGACACCGCCAGATGGGCATCCGCCATGTTCTTCATACATGCCGTCTCCCACAAAAGCACCTATTTCAACACTATTTTTATTGGAGTCCAGCAGATAGTCAATGCGCTCGCGAGCGGTCATTTTCCCTTGAGCGTGTTGTTTTTCAATACGCGCTTTACCACCGCCCAATTTTACTTGGGCCAAGCGCCTCTTAAGGTCGCTTAAAAGCAATTTGTTGTGGTCTTCGTTCTTGTTAAATTTTAAATCCATTTTTTTGCCTTGACATTTCAATGCTTAAAGATAAGGAGTAAAATTGTTTACATTTGAAAAAATTGAAAATCATATGGTACAAGAGGTACGTTGGGGAATAGTAGGATTGGGAAGTATTGCCCACACTTTTGCAAAAGATTTGGCTTTAGTTTCAGGGGGAGTTCTTGCTGCTGTTGCTTCCAGGAGTATGGATAAAGCTAAGGAATTTGCTAATGAATATGGGGTGGAGCATATTTTTGATAGTTATGAATCGCTTTTTGAATCTAGCGAGGTAGATGTGGTTTATATAGCTACACCGCATACATCCCATAAAGATTTAAGTGTAAGAGCCATGGAAAGCGGTAAGCATGTGCTTTGTGAAAAACCCATGGGAGTGAACCCCTCGGAGGTAGAACGAATGATTTCTGTTGCGGAAAAGAACGAAGTATTTTTAATGGAAGCTTTGTGGAGTAGGTTTAATCCAACCATCCAAAAAACCAAGCAACTTGTGGAAGAAGGAGAAATTGGTCCTATTGGATTTATTCATGCCGATTTTGCTTTTTATGCGTTGGGTAGGGATGTTGAAAGTAGGTTGTTGAATCCAAATTTAGCAGGAGGTTCTCTACTGGACATTGGTATATACCCTATCTTTTTAGCTTATATATTACTGGGCATGCCAAAGAAAATACAGGCATCATCTCGTTTTTTTAAGACAGGTGTAGAAATGCAGACTTCAATAATTTTTGAGTATGACGAAGCGCAGGCTATTCTTTACAGTGGATTAAATTCAAAATCTGAAATGAAAGCTGAAATATCAGGAAGTGAAGGTGCCATTTTTCTTCACCCAAGATGGCATGAAGCACAGGTATACACCATAGAAAAAGAAGGTAAGTTGACGGATTATAGTTTGCCCACCCAGGGTAAAGGGTATACATATGAAATTGAAGAAGTACATTCTTGTTTAACTTCCGGACAACTCCAAAGTAACGTTTGGAGCCATCAGAATACTAAGGATTTGGCACAGCTTCTTTATGATGTACGTCAGGAATCGGGGGTTATTTTTCCTTTTGAGGAACAAAAGCAGGGATAGAGCCCTAATATATTTTAAAATTTACGATATTTGAAGTTACCAAAATTGAAACCGAATTAACATGGGAATGAATAAAAATACCGTTTTGGCATGGGCCACTTTTATTATGATTTTTGTGGGTCTGGCACTAATTGCTTTAGGCGCTTTTAGATACGATGAAGTTGCCGGTTGGGGCTTTGCCTCTGTTGGAATAGGATTTTTCGCTATTGCTTGGGTGTTTAATGCACTTAAAGGAAGAGTTTAGGTAAGTTACACAATATCCTTTTAATAAAATATTTAATAACATAATATGTCTGATGATAAGAAGGTGATTTTCTCCATGTCCGGAGTCACCAAAACATATAAGAACGCAAATACGCCTGTTCTTAAAAATATTTACTTAAGCTTTTTCTACGGTGCCAAGATTGGTATTCTAGGTCTGAACGGATCAGGTAAATCTACCTTGCTTAAGATTATAGCGGGAGTGGATAAGAACTTTCAAGGTGATGTTGTTTTTTCTCCCGGGTATAAAGTAGGTTACCTAGAACAAGAGCCAGGGCTAGATGAGAACAAGACGGTTCTTGAAATTGTTAAAGAAGGGGTAAGTGAGACCGTAGCGATACTTGATGAGTATAATAAAATCAATGATATGTTCGGGCTTCCTGAAGTATATGAGGATGCTGATAAGATGCAGAAGTTGATGGACAAGCAAGCAGAACTCCAAGATCAAATTGATGCTTCAAACGCTTGGGAACTGGATACGAAATTAGAAATAGCAATGGATGCCCTTCGTACTCCGGAGCCAGATAAGAAAATTAGTGTGTTATCCGGTGGTGAAAGAAGACGTGTAGCGCTTTGTCGCCTATTACTGCAAGAACCGGAAATCCTATTATTGGATGAGCCTACCAACCACCTTGATGCAGAGTCCGTACATTGGTTGGAGCATCATTTGGCACAATATAAGGGTACCGTAATCGCTGTAACTCACGATAGATACTTCTTGGATAATGTAGCTGGATGGATTTTAGAATTGGATAGGGGCGAAGGTATTCCGTGGAAAGGGAACTATTCTAGCTGGTTGGACCAAAAATCCAAGCGTATGGCAGATGAAAGTAAATCGGCATCTAAAAGACAAAAAACATTGGAGCGAGAGCTGGAATGGGTTCGTCAAGGAGCTAAAGGCCGTCAGACCAAACAGAAAGCGCGTTTAAAGAACTATGATAAGTTAATGAGTCAAGACCAAAAACAGCTTGACGAAAAACTGGAAATCTATATTCCAAATGGTCCACGTTTAGGAACAAATGTGCTTGAAGCTAAAGGTGTTAGTAAAGCTTATGATGATAAGTTGCTTTATGAAGACTTGAACTTTAAACTTCCACAAGCAGGTATTGTTGGTGTTATAGGACCCAATGGCGCAGGTAAAACCACCATTTTTAGAATGATCATGGGAGAAGAAAAGCCTGATAAAGGTGATTTTGAAGTAGGGGAAACTGCCAAGATTTCTTATGTAGATCAAAGTCACTCCAACATAGATCCAGAGAAAACAATTTGGCAAAACTTTAGTGATGAGCAAGAGCTTGTTATGATGGGCGGTCGTCAAGTAAATTCACGAGCGTATTTGAGTAGATTTAACTTCTCCGGAAGTGAGCAAAATAAGAAAGTAAATATGCTTTCCGGTGGGGAGCGTAACCGACTTCACTTGGCAATGACACTGAAAGAAGAAGGTAATGTATTACTTTTGGATGAGCCAACTAATGATCTAGATGTTAATACGTTACGTGCATTAGAAGATGGGCTTGAAAATTTTGCAGGCTGTGCGGTTGTTATTTCTCACGACCGTTGGTTCTTGGATCGTATTTGTACGCATATTTTGGCTTTTGAAGGCGATTCTCAAGTCTATTTCTTTGAGGGGTCTTTCTCTGATTATGAAGAGAACAAGAAGAAACGTTTAGGTGGTGATTTAATTCCTCAACGTATTAAATACAAGAAGTTGATTCGATAAATAATAGAACCATCTTTCATATAAAAGCTCCTAAGAAACGTATTCTTAGGAGCTTTTTTTTAGTGACTCTATTTTTAGTAATCTTCATTTGGGTACCAGTCTAATTGAACTACTTCAATTTCGGGGTCACCGGCATTTACCAATTCTTTGAATTTGGAAACATCACTAACATCGGGCTTGCCTCTGTAATGGTATGGATACACTTGTTTTGGTTTAAAAGCCAACACCCCGGCCGCTGCGCTTTCAGGGGTCATAGTGTACGGAAGATTCATACAAATGAAAGCTTTGTCAATATTTTCTAAGGCTCTCATTTCAGGTATATCTTCGGTATCACCGGAAAAATAAATACGCTCATCACCTATATTTAATATATAGCCGTTACCACGTCCTTTTTCATGATATTTTAAAGCTTCTTCTCTTAAATTGTACATGGGTACAGCTTCAATGGTAATACCGTAACGTTCTTTACTATCACCATTGTTTAATACATCAATCTGCGGCGTAAATACTTCCGGTAGTTTGTCAGCAACAGCTTGTGGAACTATGATTTTAGCCTTGTCAGTTCCCAGGGCTTCTATAGTCTCTACATTCAAATGGTCACCGTGAATATCCGTAATTAATATTAAGTCGGGAGATTTTTGCCCATCAAACGCTTCCGCTCCTCCTACGGGATCAATATAGATAGTAACATTGTTCCATTCCATTACGGCGGTAGCATGCTCTATAGGTGTTATTTTAATTTCGGATTCAATTTCTTTATCCACAGGTGCGGCTTCGGCAGTATTTTCTACTTCTGTTGTACTCTTCGTGTTTTTCTTGTTCTCTTTGCATCCTAGGAAAAGAACGCCACAGCTCACTAGTATAAATAAAAGATTTTTCATGATATTTCTGTTATAGGGTTAATTGCATTTTTATGTCACTTCGTGCGTACTCTACGTGTTTTTCAATGGGAACCTCTTTAAAACCAAATTTTTTGTAGATATGTAAAGCATTGTCCAATTTGGTGCTGGAGTAAAGAATAAGTGTTTCCAAGGATTTGTCCTTAGCAAATTCTATAGCAAAGGATAGCATTTTCTGACCTATTTTAAGGCCTTGAAATTCCGATGACACAGCCATTTTTCCTAGCTCAAAAGTGGTGTTGTTTACAGGCAAAAGAGCGAAACACCCTTCGATGTTATCATCTTTTTGCGCAAAAAAGATATATCCTCCTTTATCAATGATATGTTCTTGACAATTTTCCAAAAGGTAAATATCCATTGGTTCAACCGAAAAGTATTGCTCTATCCATTTATGGTTTAGCTCTTTAAAAATGGGGGCGTACGCGGTTTTGAAAGGAATAATTTTGATTGACATAAGATTCAGTTAATTTCTTACTGATGTTTAAAGTTACTATATCATAACTTTTGATTGACTTATTATTTGATTTTTTTACATCAAAAAATCTAAAAAGAAAATCTTATCGTATATAAAGCGATACAAACCAATAATTTTTATTAGTAATTAATATTAACATTATGACTGAAACAAAAAACAACAATGGGTTAAAAGTGCTGGCAGGATTGCTAGGTGTAGTACTTTTGGGTACCATAATTTACACAGTTAGTCTATACCAAGAAAAGAAGAAAAACGAAACTGCGCTTACTCAAGAGAAGCAATTGGTGGTTGAGGATTTAAATAGTTTGAAGTCGGAATATGACAAAGCTATCCTAGAGAGCAACGCCACAAATGAAGAGTTGGTTTCAGCAAGGGATAATATTGCAAAATATATTGATTCTGTAAAAGGAATGAAGGCTGATATCTCTTCTCTTTCTAGATATAGAAGACAAGTAGGTGTTTTAAAGCAAGAAAGAGAGCAATTATTGAAGCAAGTAGATTCACTTACCAAATCGAACACTTTTATTGCTATGCAAAGAGACAGTACATATACAGAACTAGAGAAGCAAACTGTTTTTAACGATTCTTTAGTTGTACAGAACACTCAATTGGCAGATGTAGTTGAAAAAGGTTCAGCTCTTAACCTGTCCAAGTTTAGTGTTGATGCTGTTAAGGAACGTAGCAGTGGAAAACTAGTTTCTACTTCTAGAGCTAAAAGAAGTGATAAGTTTAAAATCTGTTTTACGGTTGCGGACAACGTAATTGCACAAGCTGGAGATAGAGAGTTCTTTATTGAGGTTCTTGATCCTCAAGGAAATGTACTAGGAGAGAGCTATTCTAAGACTAATGATTCTGGTGCTTCTGTAACATACAGCAAAGGAACTGGTTTTTACTATGAGAATAAGTCTTTAGATGTTTGTGATTATATCAATAAGCCTTCTGGAGATTTCAAAGAAGGAAACTATATGGTGAATGTTTATGATGACAGACTAAAATTATTGGGAACTTCTAAGTTCACTTTAAAATAGAAAACGCACTATCCATTACATATAAATGAAAAGGGGCAATCTAAAGATTGCCCCTTTTTTTGTTCAACGGTAAGGTCTATCTATTTTAGACTCCCGACCATTTCTTCAGGTTTTACCCAGTCGTCATAATCTTCGGCGGTAACATACCCTAAATTAACGGCTTCTGTTTTTAGAGTCGTTCCGTTTTTGTGAGCGGTATTTGCAATTTCAGCAGCTTTGTAATAGCCAATTTTTGTATTAAGGGCGGTAACCAGCATCAAGGAATTATTTAAAAGTTCTTTGATTACTTCGTGGTTAGGCTCAATACCAGCGGCGCAGTTTACATCAAAACTTACACAGGCATCACCAATCAACTCAGCGGATTGTAAGATGTTAGCGGCCATCATAGGCTTAAATACGTTCAATTCATAATGTCCTTGCGTACCACCAACGGATACGGCAACATCGTTACCCATTACTTGAGCGCAGACCATTGTCATGGCTTCACATTGCGTTGGGTTAACCTTGCCGGGCATTATAGAACTACCAGGTTCATTTGCAGGGATAATAATTTCACCGATACCTGATCTTGGGCCAGAAGCCATCATACGCACGTCATTGGCAATTTTGTTTAGGGAAACAGCCAATTGTTTAAGGGCGCCATGACTTTCTACTATAGCATCATGGGCGGCTAAAGCTTCAAACTTGTTTTCCGCTGTGCGAAAAGGGAGTCCGGTAAATTCCGCAATATATTTTGCTACAAGTACATCATACCCTTTTGGTGTATTTAAACCTGTTCCTACTGCCGTTCCTCCTAAGGCCAATTCACTTAAGTGGTCTAAGGTATTGTTTAAGGCCTTTAAACCATGGTCTAATTGCGAAACATAGCCAGAAAACTCTTGACCTAAGGTTAAGGGAGTGGCATCCATAAGATGTGTCCGACCTATTTTTACAACTTCAGCAAAATCTTCTGATTTCTTGTTTAAAGTATCCCGCAATTGGGTTATACTAGGTATCGTATTCTGCACAATTTTTTTATAAGCAGCTATGTGCATGCCTGTAGGAAAAGTGTCATTGGATGATTGCGACTTGTTTACGTCATCATTAGGCTGAATTGTTTTTTCGCCTTCACCGATTTTTTTGCCCGCTATTTCGTGAGCACGGTTTGCAATAACTTCGTTAACGTTCATGTTACTTTGTGTACCTGATCCGGTCTGCCAAATAACTAAAGGGAATTGGTCATCATGTTTCCCTTCTAAAATTTCATCGCAAACTTGTGCAATAAGGTCCCTTTTTTCCTTGGCGAGAACCCCTAGTTCATGATTGGCATAAGCGGCAGCTTTCTTTAGGTAAGCAAAACCATATACTACATCTAAGGGCATAGATGCAGAAGGTCCTATTTTAAAATTGTTTCTAGAACGCTCAGTTTGGGCGCCCCAGTATTTATCGCTGGGAACCTCTACTTGGCCCATTGTGTCTTTTTCGATTCTAAAGCTCATTATTGGTAGTATTACGTTAGTTGACAAAGGTACTATTTCGCCATTTTATTTCCCCTTTGGGGCTTTAAAAATTTAGGTTTTTCAATTTATGCTATTTTTTTTGATTTCGATTTGCAATTTTCATTCTTTCTAAAGTATCTTTGTACAGCAAAATTGAGCACATGGAATTTGATCAGTATCTTGGATTTTTAGCATTTTTGACCATTTTAACTATTGGTTTTTGGTTAATGATATTCTTGTTAACCTTTGTAGTACCTTATTGGTTAGGTGGCAACATCTTGGAACTTTACAAAGAGTGGAGAGATAAGAAGAAAGCAAAACGTAGCGTATAACGCTTCTATTTATAGAAAAAAGCAGGAAAGCGATTTGTCGCTTTCCTGCTTTTTTTATGCCTATTGGTAAATAAAAAATCCCTACTGATTTAAATATCTAACAGGGATTTTTTACTACGTAGTTTTTTATCCTTCCATTTCGTCTTCACCGCCACCATTATCATCACCTCTACCTTTACGTTCACGGTCTTTAGCTTGGTTTATCCTGTACCGGAACGATAAAGTAAATGATCTAGGCCTAAACTGAAATTCGCTTTCAGAGATGAAATCATCTGAAACGGTATATGACTGCCGTTTTCTAGAATTCAGAAGGTCGCTCACGTTGAAAGAGACAGTTCCCTTATCTTTCATAATATCCTTGCTAAATGCTAAGTTAATGGAAAGCATTCCATCGGTTTCCGTCTGTGCATTCTGGCGAGGCCCCATATAAAACGCGTTGGTTTGCCATTCTATTTTCTTTGGCAGGCTTACTTTGGATCCAAACCGTGCAAACCAGCTTGTATTGTCCGTTCCGTAATCCACACCATCAAACTCCCCATCACTAGAAAATTGAAAGAAATTTACGCTACTATTGATTCGCAACCATTTTTTTGGATTATAAAGAATACCCGCTTCTGCACCAATTCTTTCATTGGAAGAAAGGTTAATGGGAATAGATCTTATAATTTGTACGCTATCTGTAGTTACCTGGCCTGTAGCCTGTTGAATGTATTCAAAAGAGTTGGTCTCACGTTTATAATATACGGAAGAGGTTAAGGTGAGCTTGTCCCATCTCTTCAGGTAGCCCAAGTCAAATGAATTGGAATAAGCTGGATCCAGATCAGGATTACCTTGGAAAATGTTTGCTCTACTAGATCTAGAAGGGAATGGGTTTATAAAACGTCCTCTAGGCCGGTTTATACGGCGGTTATAACCTAGGGATATGTTCTCCATCTCTCCTATTTCAAAAATGAAGTTTAGGGTAGGGAAGAGGCCTAAATAGTTTTTGTCAAAATTAAGGTCTACATCTTGCCCAAGAGCTTCTTCAATTGAAGCGGTATCATATTCCGAAGTAACCTCTCCTTTTAATTGAGTGTTTTCTAAGCGTAACCCTGCGAGAAAGGAGAATTTTCCAAATTTGTTACCGTATTGTGTGTACAGAGCGTTTACGTTTTCGTGATATTCAAACTTATTGGTCAAGTCTTCGTTAGTGACGAATTGTCCCGTGTTTCGATTTAATGAGTCAAGTTTATAGTCGGTAATCTCTCTCTCGAACGTACCTCTATAGCCTGCTTCGAACTGGGCATCCCCTAAAGGCAGGACGTAATCTGCTTGCACCAAATACTCATCTTCAATTTCGTTCTGATAAACACTTTCCAGCGTGTTTAAACTTGAATTGGGAAAAGTATTGTTATCATCAATAGTTGAATTTTCTACTTCGTCTCCATTTGAGTATTGAAGGTCGGCCGTTAATTTTTGTCCGTCGTCATCAATATTGTTCATGTAATTTAAAGAGAATTGGTAATTTTCTTCATCTTCCAATTCAATCTCTTCCCTAAAACTTTGTCTTGTAAGAACTCCGTTTTCAAAGTAGTCGCTATAGTTTTCGGTGAGGTCATCACCATCTTGAAAGCGCACAAAAAAGCTACCTGTGATCGAAGATTTTTTGTTGATGAAATATTCTACTCCAAAGTTATTATTAATGCCTTTGCCCGATCTTGTATAATCGCGCTCTTCATTAATCTGATCGTATACTTGGCTTCCGTCATCATCAATATATGAGTTTTTGTAAAAAGCGTGTCCGGGTGAGTTGTTGTAACGATAACCTAGGGTGTTGAATATATTAAAGTTATCCGTACGGAGATTGGCATTTATAGACAAACTGCTTTGTGAAGGGTATCCTATATTAACATTTACAGAACCGTTAAAACCAAGGGTTTTTTCACGTTTAAGAACAATGTTCAAAATACCTGCCGTACCCTCCGCATCATAACGTGCAGATGGGCTGGTAATTACTTCAACCTTTTCAATGGCGTCTGCGGGTAATTCCTGAAGTGCATCCGTAGATCCAAAACCGGCCAGTGCCGAAGGTTTACCGTTGATTAAAATCCTTACGTTTTCATTACCTCTTAGGCTAATACCACCTTCAACATCTACATTTACAGAAGGAACATTGTTCAAAGCGTCACTAATGGTAGCACCACTTGTGGTAAGATCTTTACCTATATTATAGATTTTTTTATCTAGTCTAACCTCTACGGTAGTTTTTTCGCCAACCACCTCAACACCCTCTAATTGTGCTACATCTAGAGCGAGTCTAATGGTACCTAAATCTGTTGATTTGTTAAGTTGTTGTTTGGGTAGTTTGTAGGTCTTATATGAAATGTACTCTACGCTAACATTGTATTCCCCGGGAGCCGCTTCAATTTCGAACACCCCATCTATATTTGTAATGCCTCCCGTGACCTTTTCAGGGTTTTCTACGCTGTGCAGTACCAGCGTAGCGTATTCTAAAGGTTGCCCATCATCTTTGTCCAGAACTTTTCCGGTTATTTTAATGGGTTCTTGTTCTTGATTTTGGGGCCTCTGTGGCCGTTGTGCAAATGTATTTAGCGATAACAGTAACAGGGCAATCAAGAACGGTTTTTTCATATCAATCTTTAGATTTTTTCTTCTTTCGTTTTTTTTCTCGCTTCTTTTCTTTTTTTGTCTTTTGCATCCCTTTCTTCTGCATTTCTACAAAAGCGTCGTATTTCTCAATAGGAAGCCCAGCTTTTAACTCTTCGTCCTGTGCTTTGGTAATCTTTTCCATACCCTCGCGCATTTGCTCGGGAGTAAGCTGTAGTATCTGCATTTCAATTCGTTTTTGCAGATACTTTTTTAACACGGAACTCATTACAGCAGACTCAAACTCGTTAAGTTCTAATACAGCTGCAATATTGGGCATCTCATCATTCACAATTTGTTCGGCAGTCTTTGGCTCCGGCTCTTTTGGGGTATCCTGAACTTGAGGTATGGCACTACGTTGTCTTCCGTATCCACCACCATAGCCACCTCCACCATAACCGTAACCTCCGCCACCGTAGCCATATTGGGCCATTAATTCCGGACTTGTGAGCAATAGAACAAAAAATAAAATAACGTATGGGATATTGTTTTTCATGACGATATCAATTAATGAGATTATGTTTTTATAGAATGGTTTAATCCAATTAGGTTAAAGCTTTGTTAAAAGCTAATATGCAACAAATGTACCAAATTATTGAAGAGAATTATAGGCTAAAAACAAAGAAGGTACCTCATTTAAAACCAATGAGATACCTTCATGCTTTAATTTTAAAGATTTGGTAACGTTCTTAAAGAATATCCTCTACCAAATTAGCAGGTCTGCCAATGACAGCCTTTCCTCCGTTTACGACAATAGGTCTTTCTATTAATTTTGGATGAAGAATCATTGCATCTAGAATTTCTTCATGAGAGAGTAACTTTCCTCTGTAATTTTCTTTCCAAACAGCTTCGTTTTTACGAACTAGCATTTCGGGAGTTATGGCCAAACAATCCAAAACCTTGCGAAGTTCTTCTTTGGTAGGCACATCTTCCAAGTATTTTATAACTTCAAATTCCTTACCTGAATTTTCTAAAACCTTCAATCCCTCTCGAGATTTTTGACATCTTGGGTTATGATAAATTTTAATCATCTTAAGTAATATTTTTGATAAACTTTCTTGAACACTTCTATAGTCGTACTAATTTCCTAATCCTCTTCTTTTTGTCCCATCATCATAAGATAGGCTTTGAGAAAGGCATCAATATCACCATCCATTACAGCGTCTACATTACCGGTTTCCTGAGTAGTACGCACATCTTTCACCAATTTATACGGGTGCATAACATAATTACGGATTTGAGACCCCCATTCAATTTTCATCTTTGAAGATTCAATTTCTTGGCGAGCTTCCATCTTCTTGCGCAATTCTATTTCGTACAATTGGGATTTCAGCATTTTCATGGCCGTAGCCCTATTGTCATGCTGACTTCTAGAATCCGAACAAGAAATTTGAATGCCCGTAGGGTGGTGAACCAATTGTACTTTGGTCTCCACTTTATTCACATTTTGACCACCCGCACCGCTAGAGCGCGCTGTGGTAATAGTTATGTCAGCCGGATTCACATCAACTTCAATACTATCATCAACAAGTGGATACACGTATACTGAAGCAAATGAAGTGTGGCGCTTGGCATTGCTATCAAACGGGGATATACGTACCAACCTATGAACACCGTTTTCACCTTTTAACCATCCAAAAGCAAAATCGCCATCTATCTCCAACGTTACGGTTTTAATACCGGCAACATCTCCTTCTTGGTAGTTAAGTTCTTTTACCTTGTATTTATTCTTTTCGGCCCACATCATATACATTCGCATAAGCATGGACGCCCAATCACAACTTTCGGTTCCACCGGCACCAGCTGTAATTTGTAAAACGGCAGGCAATTCATCTCCTTCTTCGGAAAGCATATTTTTAAACTCTAACTTCTCTAACTGATCAATTGTTTTTTCATATTGAGCGGTTACTTCTGTTTCGTTTACCTCACCTTCTTGTAAGAACTCCATTAAAATCTCCAAGTCGTCCACACGTGTTTTGGCGGCATTATAATCATCCACCCACTGTTTTTTAGACTGTATGAATTTCATATGAGCCTGGGCTTCCTGAGGGTTGTCCCAGAAATCAGGAGCTAAGGTTTTCTCCTGTTCGTTCTCTATTTCAATAAGTTTCGCATCAACGTCAAAGATACCTCCTTAACGCACCAAGGCGATCTTGAAGACCTTTAAATAGGTCTGTAGTAATTGTCATTCTATTCTATTTTCAGACAAAAATACTACTCTTTTTTATCTATTCTGTAGTAAATAGTTGAATGTTTATATAGAAGTATAGGTTATTTTTATATTCCTATTGTTGGTCCTGGCTACTTACCTGTACCGAATGGGCGGTTTCATTTTTGCCCGCGGTATACACCACTCCTTTTAATGGGGAACAATCACTATAGTCTTTTCCATGAGCAACTTTAATGTGGTTTGTGCCCGCTAAAATATCATTTGTAGGGTCTAATCCTATCCAGCCTACAAAAGGCACATAGGCTTCGGCCCATGCATGCATTTGTGAATCGCCAAAGTAACCGTTTCCTTGATGTAAATAACCGGAAACATATCTGGCAGGAATACTGTTGGCCCTAGCTAAAGCACAAAACAAGTGGGTGAAATCCTGACATACCCCTTGCCGAATTTTCAATAGTTCGGATAATGTGGTGTGAACATCCGTAGCTTCCGCATTAAATTGAATAAAATTATAGGTGTACTTGTTTAAGGCAAGAAGGTTGTCGAAAACCGATTTTTCTTTGTCAAATTCAAACAGCTTCGTTTTTTCTTCAGGAATTAAAGTGTAGTGTGTTTTTTTTAGGAAGGCCTCATAATCTATTTTAAAATCTAGTTCTTTAATTTTTTTATATGATTTTGATACGTCTGTATCTGGCTCAAAATCAAACGGATTAATCTCTTTTTTGATGAGTTTAAAATTAGCTTCAAAAGAGATTTCCTTAAACTTGTCTTTTGGGTGTACACGTATGGTTTTAAAACCGTATCCGTTAATGGAGAATTCATTTTTGGCATTCAGTGAATTTTCAAAATCAACCGCTATGAACTGTTGTGATTCGTTTTCTTCCGGAACGACCGTAAATTGCCAATAGGCATCATGAACCCATTCTTGATAGGTGTTTTCAGCTTTATAAGTAATAGCGTATTCTAGAGACATGGTAGATGTGTAAACTGGTTAGGTATGATGAAGTATTATAAATGATTCTAATAGCTAAAAAACTCATTTTCCATTTTTTCGCTTATCTCGTAGAGGCTACCCAGTATTTCGTTTATAACAGATTGAATATCGTTTTCTATTTGCACAATACATTTGAACTCGTATTCTGCTCGGACCTTGCCCACTAAAAAAGCCGTTGAACCCCGTTCGTGTTTTTTGTCCGGACTCAATATCTTTATATGTTTACACACTTGGTTAAGACTGTTCATAATTGACCTTGGGCAATTAGGATTAAGAATCAAAAACTCCAAAGTAGATATACTAGTGGGGGTTTTTTTATAATATCTGCGCATCATATCATAAGATTCCGTGCACTTTAGAAGTGTGGTCCACTCAAAGCTGTTTTTAAATTTATCGCCATAACTTCCCTGTGCTTTTAGTGCATCATTATATTTTGAATTTATAATACGTATAATTTGCATAGCTCTCTCAATGTTGGCGCCCATCATGATTATGGCATATATTTCATCATGCATAAGAGTACTTCGTACCTTGCCCCTTAGAATAGCGGACATTTCGGTAACATTCAGGGTAAAGTCGTTGAGTCCGTTTTTTGTGTACACGTTCACATCATAGTTAGATATAAAGTGATAGAACTTATTCAGCGATTCATATAATTCCGTAGAGATCAAATCTCTGGCACTATTGGCATTCTCACGGGAGCTTCTAACATTATTTAAAATGGATGATTGGTAATTAGGGTCTAGTCCGATTTTGTATAATACCTCTGGCTCATTTAACTCTATGGAATCATCACTTATAGGGTCGCCCACCATAGTTAACATAGAACGAAGTACAAATTGTCTAGATTGAGAAATCTGATTAGGAGCATCTAACGATGAGAAGTAATTTACACGGAGGTATCGGGCAATATGTTCCGAACGTTCAATGTAACGTCCCATCCAAAAAAGATTATTGGCAACTCGTGCTAGCATAGGCATTTTTTATATGTTAGTGTTCTCTTTAATCGTGTGTCTTTCGCTTATGTTTGTTCTTTAAACCTTTAAGACCCAAGTGTCCTTGGACCCGCCTCCTTGTGAGGAATTCACGATTAGATTTCCCCTTTTTAAGGCTACACGTGTTAGTCCTCCCTTAAGTACAAATTCTTTGTCTTTACCCAGTACCGTAAAAGTTCTTAAGTCTACATGGCGTTGTTCAAAAGATTCGGTCTTATCTATGTAGGTTGGATGTACCGAAAGAGACATTATGGGCTGGGCCACGTATTTTCTTGGATCTAAAAGTATCTGGGCTTTCACTACTTCAATTTCCTTCTTACTTAACCTATTCCCTATAGATATACCATAGCCTCCTGCTTCATCTACAGGTTTGATCACTAAATCTTTTATATGGTTCAATACATATTTTAATTCCTTTGGTCTGCTACAGTGATAGGTATGCACATTATTCAGAATTGGTTCCTCATTTAAATAGTATTTAATGATTTCCGGCATATAGGTATAAATAGCCTTGTCATCAGCTACACCCGTACCAGGAGCATTGGCCAAGGTTACATTTCCTTTTTTGTATGCAGCAAATAGGCCGGGAACACCTATTGCCGAGTCTGGATTAAATTCTAGCGGATCTATGAAGCCATCATCAATTCGTCTATATATTACATCAACTCTCTGCGGACCTTTAATGGTTTTCATGTATACAAAATCATTCTCAACAAAAAGGTCTCTTCCTTCAACCAGTTCCACCCCCATGGTCTTTGCTAAATAGGAATGTTCGTAAAACGCCGAGTTAAACATGCCGGGAGTAATCACAACCACGTTGGGTGTATCTACACCTTTAGGTTTAACGGTTTCCAATAGGTCTAGTAAATTCTCTGCATAATTGGTTACCGAGAACGTTTTGTAATGATTAAAAACGCCAAAGAGCGCTCTTTTTAAGGCCGTACGGTTGCAAATAACATAGCTTACACCGCTTGGACATCTAATGTTGTCCTCTAAAACATAATATTGTCCGTCACTGTGCTTAATGACATCGGTACCTGAAATATGATTGTATATGCCACCGGGAGGATTAACATTAACCATCTGGTCTAAATAATTAGCAGAAGAACTTATGAGTTCCATAGGAACTATTCCTTGTCTTATTATTTTTTTATCATGATAGATGTCCCATAGAAACAAGTTCAGCGCTTTACTGCGCTGTATGGAGCCAGCTTCAATAATTTCCCATTCTTCAGGTGGAATAATTCTCGGAAAAAGATCAAAAGGAAAAATTTTCTCTTTTGTTTGCTTTTTGTCATACACTTGAAAAGTAATTCCTTGATTAAAAAATGATGATTTTGCCTTTTCGTTCAGGTTTACATAATCATTAATGGAATGCTCTCCATAGAGATTGAACAGTTTAGAATATACTTCTTTTACTTGTCCTTGGGCGTCAAAGATTTCGTCAAATAAAACGGGGTTCCTTTCGTAAGATGAAAAGATCTGATTCTCGAGGTTTACCATAGTACATTTGTTTGTACTTAAGGTATTAGTTTTCAAGGTTTTTAACTGAAAGAATCAGATAATAATCAATATGAAAATTTGTAGTATAAATAAAAATAACGGGGTTTTTTTACCATTTTTTGTGCGAAAAAAGGCTAAAACACCCTCTTTTTATCATATTTGGCTACTTTTGATTGACTATTGGTAAACTCGTCAAAAGTTCATTTGGATTTGGTCTTTTTACTTTCAATTATTAAAAAACACGCATGAATATTAATCTTATTAGTGATACGGTAACAAAACCAACGCTGGCAATGCTGGACGCCATGATGACTGCGGAGGTGGGCGATGACGTTTTTAAAGCTGACCCTACTGTAAATGCTCTTGAAGATAAGGTTGCCAAAATGTTCGGAAAAGAAGCGGCATTGTTTTTTCCTTCGGGGACTATGGCCAATCAGACAGGAATAAAGTTACATACGCAACCTGGAGATCAACTTATATGTGATCAATATGCCCATGTTTACAATTATGAGGGTGGTGGCGTTAGTTTTAATAGCGGAGTTTCCTGTAAATTAATAAATGGACACAGGGGAATGATTACGGCTAAACAGGTAGAAGCCGCAATTAATCCTCCCGATTTTTATCACAGTCCGTTAACTTCTTTGGTTTGTGTAGAAAATACAACCAATAAGGGTGGTGGTGCTTGTTGGGATATAGAGGAGTTAAGGCGAATTAAAACCGTTTGTGTAAACAACAATTTGGCCTATCATTTAGATGGAGCTCGATTATGGAATGCCATAGTGGAGAAAAAGGAAAGCCTATTTGAATATGGGGAATTGTTCGACACCATTAGCGTATGCTTAAGCAAAGGTTTGGGCTGCCCAGTGGGTTCTGTGTTGGTGGGAACTGAAGAAATGATGTCCAAAGCGCTTCGTATTCGTAAGATATTTGGAGGAGGAATGCGTCAAGCGGGTTTTCTTGCGGCAGCCGGTATTTATGCATTGGACCATCACATAGAAAGATTGGCATTTGATCATCTAAAAGCGCGTGAAATAGGGGAGGTGCTGAAAAAACTGAACTGTATTAAAAATGTAGAGCCAATAGAGACAAATATTATCATTTTTGAAATAGACGAACAGGCCATGAGTGGTGCCAGTTTTGTGCAAAAACTCAAAGAAAATAATGTACACATTATAGATATGGGTCAAGGAAAATTACGAATAGTCACCCACATGGATTATACCTCTGACATGCACAATAGGTTTATGGAAATACTCAAGGGCTTATAATTCTTTTCCTTCGGTAAGACGATTGTGTAAATTTTTAATACCGTTTTCCATTCCGGCTTCAGAATCATAAAGTTGACTTGTACCTATTAAAGAACCATTGTTATCTTTAAAATTGAAGAGAAACTTTCCTTGGTGATTGGTTTTTCGTTCAAAATTACTTCTATGTATTTGGAGGTTATTAAGGTTGAAAACCGCAGTCTCTAAATCGGCTTTGTCACTATACTCCTTACTTTCAAGAAGCGTGGAACCACTCTTGGATTTAATGTGAAACTGAAAATTGGAATTAGATAAGTTAACTATTTCTATCACTTTGGTTTTTTAGGTAAAAGATACAAAATAAGCGTAACAGTTTACACGCTTAAGGTTTTAATTCAGCAATCTTACGAAACAAATAAATCCAAATGCAAAACACCACAGGTTATAAAGACAATACTTAACTAAATGAGGCATGCTATGCTAGTGTTATTTTTTAAGCTTTTTTACTCTAAAATGATGCATTTCATCGATGTTTTTTATACTTAACAGGAATCTACTTGTTAAAAAAATATTAAACGGTTAACTTTAATGCAACTATAAATAACATTAAACATTAACTGTATTATGAAAAAAATTCTTTTTTCTGTGGCCGTGCTTACGGCAACATTTGGTATGGCACAAGACCTGCCAGAAAACCCTGAACCTGGAAAGTGTTACGTACGATGTACCACTCCCGATGTCTACGTGAATGAAACCGTGACAATCACTGTTAAACCGGGCTACAAAGTTTTAAAAACTATACCCGCAACTTACAAGACTGTGACCGAACGTGTTTTGGTTAAGGAGGAGAGTAAAAAACTCCGTATTATACCCGAAGAGTGGGGTTCTGAAAAGGTTACTTATGTGTCTAAAGAGGGTGGAAATTCTTTAAGTATAAGTCCTGCTAGTTTTGGCAGTGCCTCGCAGACCATTGAAGTGAAACCTGCGTACGCTCAATGGGAACTGGGTGCCTCTGCACCGGATTGTGATTCTGGTAACCCAGATGATTGTAGATATTGGTGTTACAAGGGTTATCCTGCCGAGTTTCAGACCATAGAAACGGCAACACTTGCCAATGACGCTAGCGCAAGCAAAACTGCAATTCCTGAAAAAAGCGCTAGCTATACCAAAAGGATACTTATTTCGCCAGCTAAAGTTGTTGAGGAAGTTGTTCCTGCGGTTTATGATGAAATCACTAGAACTGTTTTGGATAAGGATGCCTACACCGTAGAGGAAATGGTACCGCCCGTTACCAAATCCTACACAAAAGAGGTATTGAAGGAAAAAGGAGGTTTAACTACTTGGAAAGAAGTGGAGTGCGAATTGGTTACCTATCAAGCGCTTCCTATAAACTGGAACTCCGGTAGTGCAACTCTAACTTCTCAGGCCAAGAGCATTATAGATACTCGCTTGTTACCTGTTTTAGCTCAAAACCCTGGCGTTAAGGTAGAGTTGGCTTCCCATACGGATGCGCAAGGTGGTGCTTCTTCTAATCAAGATTTATCTGAGAGAAGAGCAAAATCTGTAGCTCAATACCTAATTTCAAAAGGCATTAACTCTAGTCTTTTGGTTGCTAATGGTTATGGTGAGACTAAGCTTAAAAACAGATGTAAAGACGGTGTTTCTTGTACTTCAAGAGAACATGCTGTGAACAGAAGGACAGAATTTAGATTGATCAATAATTAATCAATTTTAAATAACACACAAAAAAAGGGCCTTATAAAGGCCCTTTTTTATTTCTTATTCTTCTTTAGAAATTTTAAATGATAACTAATTTCTCCGGTCATGCCGTAACCGGAATATTCGTCAAGCATTTTTCCTTTTTCGTTTAAAACGGTCAACATAGGGAAAACGCCCTTCTTGTTGAGTCTTTTTAAAAGATCTTGATTATGGTTCCATTGCGTCTCACTCAATAAATCTCTGTTTCTAGGTATATCTATATAAAGTAAAACATAGCTTTTTGATACTTCGGAAAATTCATCAGTATCAAAAAGGTCACGCTTTAGCATTTTACAAGGTGGGCACCAATCGCTTCCTGTAAAATAAACTAGAACATTCTTATTTTCCTTTTTTGATATTATTAGCGCCTCGTCATAATCTTTTAACCATTCTATACTGGTAGAAACGTCGGTTTGGCCAATTAAACAAAAAGGTAATATGAGAAAAAGCAATAATTTCATTGAGTTGAATTTAGATAACTTAGAAGCAAATAGCTTGCCATTATTTAAATAACGAGTCCATACCAGGAATATTGGGCATTCCTTCCTTGGCAACAGCAGCAAGTTCTGTTTCGTTTACCTGAGTTGCTTTGGCAATAGCCTTATTCATGGTTAGAATTAAAAAATCTTCTAATTGGTCCTTATCCTCAAGCAAAGAATTATCAATATGAATTTGTTTTACTTCTCTATTTGCTGTAATAACTACCTTAACCAGGTCTTCAGAAGAAGATTCTTCTAGTGTTACCGTATCCAAGCGTTTCTTTGTGGCCTCTACTTTTTGCTGGGTTTCTTTAAGTTTCCCCATCATACCCATCATGTCTCCAAACATAGTTTTGTTTTTAATAAATAAATTAGTTTGCAAAATTACTAAATTGTGTAGGAAAAACCACTAACTATGAGTCTCTCTAAAAAAAAGAAAATCCTTCTTGGGTTATGCCTTACATTTGTGCCCCTAGTTCAAAGTCAAGAAAAGAATATGAGTAAAGTAAAAGCGCCAATAGCCAAAAAGATTCCGCATAATCTAGAAAAGCACGGTGATGTCAGGGTGGATAATTATTATTGGTTGAATGACAAAGAGAATCCTGAGGTAATATCTCACTTAGAAGCTGAAAAAAAGTATTATGATACTTTAACGGCACACACTATGGAATATCAGGAACTTCTCTTTGATGAGATGAAGTCTAGAATAAAGGAAGATGATACTTCCGTACCGTACAAGCAAAACGGATATTGGTACATAACTAGATATGAGATAGGTAAAGAATATCCTATTTATGCTAGAAAGAAAGAAAGTCTTGAGGCCCCTGAAGAAATTATGTTCGACGGAAATGAAATGGCAAAAGGCCATGAGTATTTTAGTATTGGGGGTATAGCTGTTAGTCCAAATAATAAGTTTGCTGCTTTTGGAGTAGATACCGTTTCAAGACGGCAATATACCATAAGAATCAAAAATCTTGAAACCGGTGAAATTTATGAGGACCGGATAGAAAATACCACCGGCGGTTCTGTTTGGGCAGAGGACAATAAAACGCTTTTTTATACGAAAAAGGATGCGGTTACATTGCGTTCGGATAAGATTCTGAAACATAAGTTCGGAACCTCAGCCAACGATGACAAGTTAGTTTTTCAAGAAAAGGATGATACCTTCGGCACTTATGTTTATAAGTCAAAATCAAAGAAATATATTATTGTAGGCTCTTATAGTACGCTTACTTCGGAATATCAAATTTTACGATCAGATAATCCAGATGGTGAGTTAAAAATGTTCTCTAGTCGAGAGCGAGGTATAGAATATAGTATTTTTCATTATGGAAATCATTTTTACATCCTAACCAATAAGGATGGGGCTACAAATTTTAAGTTGATGAAGACCGAAGAAGACAAAACTTCTTCAGCCAATTGGCAGGAATTTATTTCCCATAGAGAAGACGTTCTTATGGAGGATATCGATATTTTTAAAGATTACTACGTCCTTTCCGAAAGGACAAACGGACTAAACCTGGTGCAGGTCAATAGATGGGACGGTTCTAGTTCTTACTACCTGCCTTTTGAAAGTGAAACCTATACAGCTGGTGTAAGTCGTAATCCGGATTTTGATACGGAGATTCTTCGGTATGGATATAATTCCATGACCACTCCAAGTTCCATTATTGATTTTAATATGAGAACTAAGGAAAAAGAAGTAAAAAAGGAACAGGAAGTATTAGGCGGTAAGTTTGATAAAGCCAATTACAAAGAGAAACGTATTTGGGCAACGGCTCGGGATGGAGTAAAAGTGCCTATGTCCGTAGTTTACCACAAGAACACTCCATTGAACAAAAACACACCGGTATTACAATATGCCTATGGCTCCTATGGCCATATAATTGACCCATATTTCTCTACTGTCCGTCTAAGCTTATTAGATAGAGGGTTTGTGTTTGTCATAACACATATAAGAGGAGGGGAGTATTTAGGTAGACCTTGGTATGAAAATGGGAAATTATTAAAAAAAATGAACACGTTTACGGATTTTATAGACTGTTCTAAGTATCTGATTAATGAAGGTTATACCTCTTCAGAGCATCTATATGCTATGGGAGGGTCTGCAGGAGGTTTATTAATGGGGGCAATAATTAATATGTCACCGGAATTATATAATGGTGTTATTGCAGCGGTACCGTTTGTAGATGTGGTTACCACAATGTTAGATGATTCTATTCCATTAACCACGGGAGAGTATGATGAGTGGGGAGACCCCAACCAGAAAACGTATTATGATTACATGCTGTCCTATTCACCATATGACCAGGTAGTGGCTCAAGCTTATCCTAATTTATTGGTGACTACAGGACTTCATGATTCTCAAGTACAGTATTTTGAGCCTGCCAAGTGGGTTGCGAAATTACGGGAGGTCAAGACCAATAATAATCTTTTAATGATGGATATTAATATGGATACGGGACACGGAGGGGCATCCGGTCGTTTTGAAGCACTCAAAGAAGTAGCTAAAGAATATGCCTTTTTATTGGATTTGGAAGGAAAAATTAACTAGATAAATATATGGGTGCAGGATTTTGGGCGTTTAATCTCATGGTTGTTCATGAAATATACGTTCTAGCCGCTTTTAATTTACCTAGATCTGCGGTATAATGCTAACGAAATGTTAATAAAGTGGCGTTTGAGCCCTAAATTCTTCATTTTTTTGAGGTATTTTCCATGATAAAATGACATATTCAAAAAAAATAGTAATTTTGCTCCTAGAATATTTTGGAAACTTTATAGATTCTGAGTAGTTCCCAAAACCAGACATCCTTTATGGAAAACAAAATTAAGGCATACAACAATATCCTAGAACTTGTAGGAAACACTCCATTAGTAAAATTAAATCGCATTACCGAAGACTTTACAGGTAACTTTTTTGCCAAGATAGAGTCTTTTAATCCAGGTCATTCTTCTAAAGACCGCATTGCCATGCATATTATAGAGGAGGCGGAGCGTAAGGGCATTTTAACCGAAGGCAGCACCATTATAGAAACTACTTCTGGTAATACGGGATTTAGTATTGCTATGGTGAGTATTATTAAAGGTTATAAATGTATTTTGGCGGTGAGTTCAAAGTCGTCTAAGGATAAAATTGACATGCTGCGTACGATGGGGGCTACGGTATATGTATGCCCTGCTCATGTAAGCGCGGATGATCCACGTTCATACTACGAAGTTGCCAAAAGATTGCACAAAGAAACGAACGGGTCTATTTATATCAACCAGTATTTTAATGAGTTGAATATGAATGCCCATTACCACAGTACAGGTCCTGAAATATGGGAGCAGACTGGCGGTCAGATTACCCATCTTGTAGCGTGTAGTGGCACAGGAGGCACTATTTCTGGTACCGCAAAATATTTAAAAGAACAGAACCCGGGTATTAAAGTTATTGGTGTAGATGCTTTTGGTTCGGTATTGAAAAAATACCATGAAACCAGAGAGTTTGATGCCAACGAAATCTACCCATATAGAATTGAAGGTCTGGGTAAAAACTTGATTCCAGGTGCTACCGATTTTGATGTAATAGACAAATTTATTAAGGTTACAGATTCTGAGAGTGCCCATACCGCTCGGGAAATGGCTAAAACCGAAGGTATTTTTGCAGGCTATACAAGTGGAGCGGCAATGCAAGCATTGAAACAATTGAATGAAGAAGGGGAGTTCGGGCCAAAAGATAATGTAGTTGTTATTTTTCCGGATCACGGTTCAAGATATATGAGTAAAGTTTACAGTGATCAATGGATGGAAGATCAAGGTTTCTTCGATACCAACGAAGTAAGCGAAACTCAAAAAGTACAGTATATTAAAGAATAACTTATAAGTTTGTAAAAGTTAGAAAGCAATGGCCGTTAGGTCGTTGCTTTTTTGTTAGAGAATAATATTTTATGAATGTTGCTCTTAAAAACTTACTTTTGCACTAAAATCCAAAGTACACCTAAATGCGAGATTTATTTGACAGAATTTTAGAGAACAAGGGGCCATTAGGAAAATGGGCTTCACAGGCAGAAGGATATTTCGTTTTTCCTAAGTTAGAAGGACCAATTTCTAACAGAATGAAGTTTCAAGGGAAAGAGGTAATAACCTGGAGTATTAATGATTATTTAGGCTTAGCCAATCTTCCTGAAATTAAGAAAGTTGATGGTGAAGCAGCAGCAGAATATGGTGCGGCATACCCTATGGGAGCTAGAATGATGAGCGGGCACACGGACTTTCACGAGCAATTGCAACAAGAATGTGCTGCGTTTGTGGAAAAAGAAGCCGCTTATTTATTGAATTTTGGTTACCAAGGTTTTATGTCTGTTATAGATGCCCTCGTAACTAAAGATGATATTATTGTTTATGATGTGGATTGTCATGCTTGTATTATTGACGGTGTGCGTCTGCATATGGGTAAACGATTTACCTTTGTTCATAACAACGTTGAAAGTTTAGAAAAGAACCTAGAACGAGCTACGAAATTAGCCGAGCAAACTGGCGGAGGTATTTTGGTTATCTCCGAAGGTGTTTTTGGCATGCGAGGTGAACAAGGTATACTTAAGGAAATAGTAGCTTTAAAGGAGAAGTTTAGTTTCCGGTTCTTGGTTGATGATGCGCATGGCTTTGGAACTTTAGGTAAAACTGGAGGAGGAGCAGGACAAGAACAAGGTGTCCAGGACGGTATTGACGTTTATTTAGCAACTTTCGCTAAATCAATGGCGAGTATTGGTGCTTTTGTAGCTGCGGACCAAGAAATAATAGATTACTTAAAATATAATTTACGTTCGCAAATGTTCGCTAAATCATTACCTATGGTATATGTGAAAGGTGCATTGAAGCGATTGGATATGTTACGTACCCAGCCCGAATTGAAGGCCAAATTATGGGAGAACGTAAATGCTTTACAAAATGGATTAAAAGAAAGAGGTTTTGATATAGGGACGACTACAAGTTGTGTAACTCCTGTATATCTTAACGGAAGTATCCCTGAAGCTATGGCGCTTGTTAAAGATTTACGTGAAAACTATGGAATATTCTGTTCTATTGTTGTTTATCCGGTAATACCTAAAGGATTGATTTTATTAAGAATGATTCCTACGGCAACGCATACCATGCAGGATATTGACGAAACTTTAGATGCTTTTTCAGCAATTAGAGACCGTTTGGAAAACGGTACTTATAAGAGATTATCGGCTGCAGTTGCTGCGGCTATGGGGGAATAATTTACTTCTCTCCTGAAACAAGAAAAAGCCTTACTTATTAAAGTAAGGCTTTTTTATTGGTATGTCTCGTCCTGAAATAATTTAAAACAAACGGAATAAAGCGTTTCGTTGAGCTATAAGCTCTTTTTATAGGTGCAGCGCCGTTTGTATATTTTTGGATCAAAATGCTTCCACATTTGGCGGATAGCAATATTGTCTTCAAGTTCAGGGGTGCGGTAGCACATTTCAATTCCCCTTTTATTAAATGTTTTGTAATACTCGTTGAAGATGATAGCTGTTACACCCTTATTTTGGTAATCAGGATGGATACCGATTAAATAGAATACTGCATCCTTATTGTATTTCTTAGCCTTTAGCAAGTGCAGAAACCCAAATGGGAACAACTTCCCTTTTGCTTTTTGTAAAGCTCTGGAAAAAGATGGCATTACTATGGCGAATGCAATAAGGTTATCGTTCTTGTCCACAATGAACTTAATGTATTCTGGATCTATAAATGTTATGTATTTCTTTTTAAAGTATTCCTTTTGAACATCCGTAATCGGTACAAACGATGAGAGTTTGGAGTATGTTTGATTAAACAGGTCAAACATTTGATCAACTAGCGGTAGTACTTCGCTAGTTTTTTTAAAATTAATTTCGCGAAGACCATAGCGTCGTTTTACTAACCCGTTTAATTTGGTGAATAGAGCAGGGTCTGCATTACTGGCCGGAAACTTATTTTCTACGTACCCTTTTTCCTTTACAAACCCTAAACGCTCATAATGGTTAATGTAATATGCGTGATTATACCAAGTTACCATGCTACCTGGTTGGTCAAAACCATCTGTAAGCACACCAACCTTGTCAAGGTTAGAAAAGCCCACAGGTCCCTCCATAAACTGCAGGTTGTGCGCTGCACCTATTTCTGCAACTTTGTTAAGAAGTGTTTCTGAGACTTCAGGGTCATCAATAAAATCGAACCAACCAAATCGCATTTTCCTTACGTTTTGGTTATTAACCTCTAGGTGATTGACAATAGCCACAACTCTACCCACGAGTTTATTGTCTTTATATGCCAGAAAAAACCATCCGCTGGCATTTTTAAATGCAGGGTTTTGGTCTTTGTCAAAAGTGGCCATCTCATCCGCAATTAAAGGCGGTACCCAATAAGCAGAATCTTTATAAAGCGAAAATGGAAATTTAACGAACGCTTTGAGTTCGTCTTTTGAAATCGCTTCTTTTAGGGTGACCATACAATTCATTTTGTAAGGTCAATATTAGGGATAAATAGGGTTAGAATAAAATTATGAAACTTAATTTTATGAATTATGACTTAGCTAACATCAGTTAGAAATCTATAGCTCCGCTACCACGTTCTTCATTTTTCTTTCTCTTTCGCTCTGCTTTCTTAAGTTTTTTCAATTCTTTTTTAGAAGGCCCTAAATCTATATCCTCGGCGCCACTGCCGTTTTTTTGTTTTTTCCGTTCTTCTTTTTCTTTCTTTTTCATAGCGTTCTTTTTAATTGGACCGCCATTTTCACCTGCACTCTGCTCATCTATCGCTTTCAACTTATCTTTATGAAAATCAAATCGGTAAGATCCGCCTGCAGTTATGAAAATCCGAGAAGGTGTGTTTTTAAAACTAGCACCTAGATTAAAATCAACTTGCAAATCGTCAGTCAACAAATGCGCTATACCACCACGAATCAATGCATCTGAGTAGCGGTCACTTTGTATACCTTGGTTTTCTATAAAAGCGCTCCATTTAGGGTTTCGGAAAGCATGTGATATGGAAATCAAATAACTCAATTCAGGATAATCTGTCGTAATCCGGTCGTATGCTATATTCGTAATAAGAACAAACCGTGGTGTTAGTCTACTTTGTGTGGCTACCATTCCACGGTATGAAACCGTAGGGTCGCCCACATAAAAAGGATTCTCACCTAGATTAAAAGTAGCCCCACCGTAAAGAGAGACGGATGGAATTAAATTTTTAAATTTGAACCCGTAATTGGCCTTCCAGCTATATAGATTGGGCTTGTTTCGTTCTGGGTCTTTATAGCGGTCATAAATTAAGTATTTAAGACCTACCCGGTTTCTAGAGAAATCTGTAAAACTCTCAGAAGTACCTAAACTGTTATACGTTATATCTTGGTTTACGTAAGTTCCCTCGTAATTTATTTCTAGTTGCTCAAAAAGTAAACCATAACGTAAAGAGATATCCGAGCCCCAAATATTGCTTTTAGTATCTAAAAGCGTGTGATCGCGCTGTTCATAGAGAAGTCCGGCTTCTACTTGCAACACATTTCTACCCACCGCATAAGCACTGACCGACAAACCTGGTCGGTTAGAATTTATAACATCAGTATACTGAGCGGATCCAATTAATGGAAGCGTGAAAAATAAGGATAAAAGATATTTTTTCATTTTGGTGTTACTTTCTTATTCGTTTCAAATTGTTCTATTGTGGAGAATACGGATATATACTAAATATCCCTCAGAGCTTTTTTACAATAGAAAATGGTTGCTATTCACCGCTATTTAGGGCAGTTTATACCAACTATCATTTCTATAAGGGTCTCCAAAGAAGGTACTTTAATAATATTTTAGCACTTCTACACTGTTATTACAACGTTAGAATCGTATTTTTGATATAATCATTTTGAAAAAAGTATGGCATTTTTAAAGACAATCTTAATTATTGTATTGATCTATTACCTTTTTAAGATATTGGTAAAGATGTTTGCGCCTAAGATTTTTGGGTATGCTGCTCGTAAGACACAAGAGCACTTCAATGAAAAGTTTGGTGATTTTGCTCAGCAGAACAATGCTCAGAGACAACACGAGCAAGTAGGTGATGTAATAATTGATAAGAAACCTTCTAGAAAGACCTCTTCAAATAATAAAGTTGGGGATTATATCGATTTTGAAGAAATCGATTAATCTATTCCATATTTTTCAGCTTGATAATTACTCTTCTCTCTTAAGAAATACTGAATTATTTTATGCTGATTATCCTAATCTTAATAGCTATATCTTAAGTTAAGATCAAAACAAATTCGAAAGTCGAGATAACTTCATTATTTTAGCCGAATCAACCCGATAAATCCCATTATGCAAAAAGGATTGAAGGCCTTCTTCGTACATTTTTTTGTTACCGTTTTTTTTGTGATTGCCGCCCTGGCGTATTTCAACCCTGTGCTTCAGGGCAAGGTCATTGAACAGTCGGATATTGTTCAGTTTACAGGAATGGCCAAAGAGCAAAACGATTTTAGGAAGAAAACAGGGGAGGAGCCCTACTGGACCAACAGTGCTTTTGGAGGTATGCCAACCTATCAATTAGGAGCCTATTATCCTCATGATTATGTGAAAAAGTTAGATAATCTCATTCGGTTTTTACCAAGACCAGCAGACTACTTGTTTTTGTACTTTATTGGATTTTACATTTTGCTTTGCTGTTTAAAAGTAGATTACCGTTTATCCATTGTTGGAGCTTTAGCTTTTGGATTCTCTACTTATCTTATTATTATTCTTGGGGTAGGGCATAATGCAAAAGCCCACGCATTGGGATACTTACCTATGTTATTGGGCGGAATTGTGTTGGTATTCCGCAAAAAGTATCTATGGGGATTTATTCTTACCGCTATTTCCATGGCATTGGAAATTAGGGCCAATCACTACCAGATGACCTATTATTTTATGCTATTGGTGTTGATTTTAGGAGTTGTATATCTAGTTGATGCTATTCGTACAGAAAAGTTGAAATACTATTTTAGTTCGGTAGGGCTTTTGTTGGTAGCGGTTTTTCTTGGCATTGCTGCAAATGCCACGAGCCTAATGGCCACAAAAGAATATGCGGATTGGAGTACGCGTGGAAAATCCGAGTTGACTATTGACCCTGATGGGAATACGAAAGAAAATACTGGAGGTTTAGAAAAGGCATATATAACGCAGTGGAGTTACGGCATTACGGAATCGCTTAATTTATTCGTCCCACGGTTGTTCGGGGGATCTAACAATGAAAATTTAGGCGAAAATTCAAAAAGTTATAATTTTCTAATCGATCAGGGAGTTTCTCGAAGTCAGGCTTTGAATTTCTCAAGCGGATTACCGTTATATTGGGCGGATCAGCCAGGTACATCTGGTCCGGCTTACATTGGTGCAATTATTTTCTTTTTGTTTATTCTGGGGCTTATTTTGGTTAAGGGAAAGACAAAATGGTGGCTACTGGGAGGTGTTATTATGTCTTTGCTGCTCTCATGGGGAAAGAATTTTAGTTTGTTGACCGATGTAATGATAGATTATTTTCCGCTGTATGACAAGTTCAGGGCCGTATCATCTATTCAGGTTATTTTAGAATTATGTGCTCCCGTACTGGCAATTTTGGCTTTACGAGAACTTTTTAAATCTACGGTTGATGTTTCAGAAAAACTGAAGGCGCTACGCATTTCATTTTTCACGGTTTTAGGAATAAGTGTAGCCCTTTTCATTTTTAAAGCTGGTTTTGATTTTGAAGGACCAAGTGATGAATTCCTGAAAAGAAATTATGGAGATGAATTGGTTTCATTAATTGAGGCGGATAGAAAGGCGGTATATAATTCAGACCTTTTGCGTTCCATGATATATGTTTTCTTGTCCGCTTTGGCATTATGGTTTTATATCAAAGGAAAACTAAAAGAGAACTTGGCGATTGTTGCAGTAGGTGCTCTTATTCTTTTTGATTTGGTAGGTGTAGGTTTACGCTATGTAGATTCCAATAATTTTGTTTCAAAGCGAAAAATGACACAGCCTTTTCCAGAGACAGCTATTGATCAAGAAATAAATAAGGATAAAGGTGTCTATAGGGTTTACGACCCCCAAGAAGGAATAAACGGTGCGCGAACATCTTATTACCACCAATCAATTGGAGGTTATCATGCGGCAAAACCTGCAGGTCTGGAGGATTTGTTTAGCTTTTATGTATATAAGGGCAACATGGGGGTGTTGAATATGCTAAACGTAAAATACGTAGTTCAACAAGATGAAGAAGGAAAAAGCTATCCAGCATTAAACCCAAATGCAAATGGGAATGCGTGGTTTGTAGAAGAAGTGGTTAAGGTAAATTCGGCCGATGAAGAGATTCAAGCTTTAGGGCAACTAAATACACGGACCGAAGCTGTGGTCAACCTGGCTAAGGTAAAGAATCTAAATAATTTTCAATTTAAAGTCGATTCAACGGCTGCAATAGTTCTTACGGATTATAAGCCGAATGACTTAACATACCAATCCAAGAACAGAAATGAAGGTCTGGCTGTTTTTTCGGAAATGTATTACCCTAACGGGTGGAATGCTTATATAGACGGAAATCTAACAGAACACTTTAAGGTCAACTATACGCTTAGGGCAGTTGAAATACCTAGTGGCGAGCATACCATAGAGTTTAAGTTTGAACCTGAAGTTGTTAGAATAGGTAGCCAGATTACGTTGGCAAGTTCAATTCTGTTAGCGCTAATAGTTTTGGGAGGGATTGGACTTACTTTCTATAGTTCAAAGAAGAGTGAAGGTCAAGAAAAGAAAGAAGTACAAAAATAGTTTGTAAAGATTCCCCAATCTTACACCTAGTAAATCACACTTATGAAAAAAGTCCTCGTTATCACCTATTATTGGCCACCCGCTGGTGGTCCAGGTGTACAGAGGTGGTTAAAGTTTGTAAAATACCTTCAAGATTTTGAAGTTGAGCCTATTGTTTATATTCCTGAAAACCCACATTATCCCATTGAGGACGCTACCTTGGCATCAGAAATTCCGAAAAGTCTAAAAGTATATACCCAGCCCCTTTTTGAACCCTATGGATTGGCAAAAGTATTTTCTTCAAAAAAAACAAAACGGATAAGTTCGGGTATTATACAGACTAAGAACCAATCGTTTTTTGAAAAGATAATGTTATGGGTTAGGGGTAATTTTTTCATTCCTGATGCTAGAAAATATTGGATTAAGCCTTCTGTCAAATATTTAACGGAAGTTATATCCAAGGAAAATATAGACACTATAATTACTACAGGGCCACCTCACAGTGTACATTTAATAGGTAGGCAACTAAAGAAAGATGCAGGAGTTACGTGGTTGGCAGATTTTAGAGATCCTTGGACCTCTATTGGATATCATAAAGAGCTAAAGCTTACCCGTAGTTCGGAAAAAAAACATAAAGAATTAGAACGGGCTGTTTTAAACGAGGCCGATAGAATTTTGGTTACGAGCAACACTACAAAACTAGAATTTGAGGAGCTTACCAAACGACCCATTTCGGTAATCACCAATGGTTATGATTCAGACTATAGCGGTGATGCACATTTGGATCGTAATTTTACAATTTCGCACATTGGTTCTTTGTTGACCGGAAGAAATCCTAAAAACCTATGGAAGGTGCTTTCCCAGATTGCGGCAGAAGATGCTGTTTTTCGTGGTGACCTTCAATTAGAATTTATGGGAGTTGTTAGTCAAGATGTAATGGATTCCATGTATCGTTATGAGTTAGGACCCTACATAAAAATGTTGGGCTATGGTTCTCATGCAGAGGCTCAACGTAAGCAACAAAGGTCTCAACTCCTGTTAATGGTAGAAATAGATAGCGATGAGACCAAAGGGATAATACCCGGGAAACTTTTTGAATATATGGTTGCAAAAAGACCTATTTTGGCCATTGGTCCAGAAGGCTGGGAGGCAGGAGATATTATTAAGAATATGAACGCGGGTGAAGTTTTTGATTATAAAGCTCAAACTGAATTGAAGAAAACCATCCTTGAATGGTATACAGCATTTAAAAAAGGTAAGATTATTTCAGAATCTACGGATATTGAAAAATATAGCCGTAAGTCATTGACCCAAGAACTTTCTAAACTACTGTAATGGGATTGGTATTTAAACAATCACTCAATAACTCAATTATTACCTACCTAGGGTTTGGACTTGGGGCACTGAATACACTTGTGTTGTACTTGCAATTTATGGAACCCGAGTATTATGGTCTACTGCAAGTAGTCCTCTCTGCTTCCGTAGTTTTGATGCCTTTGCTCGCTTTTGGAGTTCCAAACACGCTTGTAAAATTCTATAGTGGCTTTAATGATGCTAAATCAACTGATGGTTTTTTGACCCTTATGTTATTCTTGCCTTTGGTTTTAATACTTCCTATTGCCGGTCTTACGTATGTGGTTAACGATACTATTGGAAATTTCCTATCCAAAGAGAACCCCATTGTAAAGGGGTACGTATGGCATATCTTTTTGATTGCTATGGTCATGGCTTATTTTGAAGTCTTTTATGCTTGGGCAAGGGTACATATGAAATCTGTGTTTGGTAATTTCATGAAAGAGATTTTTGGTAGGGTAGGGCAATCCACGCTTTTAATCCTTTTATATTTTGATGTGATATCTGTGACCTCGTTTATAGACGGACTTGTAGTGGTTTATATACTACGAATGTTGTTTATGAAGATTTATGCGTATACCTTACATAAACCTAGATTAATTTTTGATTTTCCGGAGAATACCCGAAAAATTCTTGTTTATAGTGCATTAATTATATTGGGGGGATCCGTAGCAATTGTACTTCTGGAAATAGATAAGGTAATGATCAATCAATTTATAAAGATTGAGAATGTAGCATATTATAGTGTGGCCAGTTTTATTGCTTTGGTCATAGCAGTTCCTTCACGCTCTATGCACCAGATAACCTATCCGCTTACAGCAGAACTTCTTAATAAGAACGATTTAGTAGGGTTGAGTAGGCTTTACCAAAAGAGTTCATTGACCTTGTACATCATTTCCGGCCTTCTATTTGCACTAATATTTCTGAGTTTGGATGATTTATACGAATTGTTACCGGATGCTTACCGCAATGGATATGTTATCTTTGTTTGGTTAGGACTGGCAAAACTCTATGACGCCATATTAGGAAACAATAATTCCATTTTATATAACTCGGATTATTACAAGGCAGTTTTGTATATGGGATTGTTTTTGGCCGTAGTTACCGTACTTTTAAATGTTTGGCTTATACCCGCATATGGTTTGGATGGTGCTGCAATTGCCAGTTTCTCTGCATTTTTTATCTACAATACTGTAAAAGTAATATATGTAAAAATGAAGTTCAATATGCTTCCGTTTACTAAAGAAACTGTTCAAACGTCTTTATTGTTAGGGGTAACTATTCTTGCTTTTTATTTTGTAAATCTTTCTTTTCATCCCATCGTAAACATAATTATAAAGAGTGCTGGTATCAGTATACTTTACATTGGAGTCTTGTATAAATTCAAGATTTCAGAAGATGTTTTTCAGCTCTTGTCTAAAGTATTTGGAAAAAAACAACAATAATTTTACCTTAAGCTTTCTAAATTATTAAGTAGTCCCCCAAAATGATTGATTTGCCTTTTATGGCTCTAATAGTTTTCATTAGAAGTAAGATTAAAAAATATGGGGTACAACATTAAAGGAAATCTAAGAGCTTGTTTGTATTTAGATATTTATGAGGCCTTAGATAACGTCCAAGTTCTAATTTATAAGGTCTTGGATGGGGTTGATGAATCCAATATACCCAAAAACCAGTTGCTTACACTTTCGGAAAATGCTATTGCTGCTAAGGAAAAGAGATGCTTAGGAACTGGCTTTACAGATGAAGACGGAAACTTCGGAATTAATATTTGTGACTTGTATGATGAGGGCGCAATAGAAATAGATCTGGTGGTTTCAGATAAGTTAACAACTCGCAAGAAAAGAAGTAATCGAATACAGTTTACGGCACGTCGCTTAAATCCTATATGGAGAAATAATAACGAGGTCAAGGAATTTAGCTGGAATTACAGCTTCAATTTTCAATTCTGGAGTCAAGTAAGGCAACAGTTTGATATTTGGACGATTCTAGGTAGTGTAAAATCTGCGGCGGATAAAAATATGGTCATTGATGGGGTGGTAGTTTCGGCTATTGACGTTGACTGGGTAAAGGACGATTTTTTGGGAAGTGCAGTTTCCGATAGTAATGGACAGTTTAGAATAGATTATAAAAGTATTGACTTCAAAAAAACTTATCTCTCTCCTCTTTTAAGTATTGAAACCCCAATATCTTCTATTCCCGGACCAGGAGTTTATTTTAAAATAACAACTTCTGAAGGTATTTTGTTATATGAGGAGAATAGAGCTATGGGTAAGACCCAAGAAAGGAGAAATATTCCGCGTTGTTTCATAATTGACTTGTATATTTAGGGTCAATTAAGATTTAAGGCTACTTTATTAGCCAACAACATTAGTACCTCAAATGAAAATACGCATTAAAGGTAATTCCATACGCATGCGAATTACTCAAACAGAAGTTTCTCAACTTTGTAAAACAGGGTATATTGAAGAAAAAACTCAATTTCCTCAAAATACCTTCACTTATGCTTTGAGTAGCATGGCAGATGCTCCTGAGTTAACGGCAAATTTTGAACAGAACAAAATAACCTTGGTTTTGCCTTCACAAATTATTGAAGGTTGGGAAAACAACAAAAAGATAGGGTTTAGCAATTCAATATTCCTGAATGACAAAAACAAGTTATCTCTTTTGGTAGAAAAAGATTTCACCTGTTTGGATGATAGAGGGGAAGATGAGTCCGATAATTATCCTAACCCTAAATTACAACACTAGAAATAGAATTTAGTATGCCTAATAAAGAATTCCATAGAAACGTAACAGTAATAGGTTCTGAAGATTTTTCAAATATTAAAATTACGGAGCCGGTTCGGTATGCCGCCGGAAAATTAGGAGTTACCGAGGCGTTGCGTCATGGATTTAAAGAAATGGGGGTTGTGCGATCTATGCGGGCATTCTTAGAGCTGAATCAAGAAGATGGTTTTGATTGCCCTAGCTGTGCATGGCCTAATCCCGAAAATCCATCGTCCGTTGCGGAATATTGTGAGAATGGAGCAAAAGCGGTTGCAGATGAAGCTACGACCCATAAAATAGACCGTGAATTCTTTAGAAAATATTCAGTTGAAGAACTGTCTAAACTTACGGAATATCAACTTAATAAATTCGGAAGAATAACGGAACCGCTTGTATTAAGACCGGGCAACGTAAACTATGAGCCTATTTCTTGGGAAGAAGCGTATGAGGTTATTTCTATAGAACTTCATAAATTGAATTCGCCCGACGATGCTATTTTTTATACTTCCGGGCGTTCTAGCAATGAAGCGGCTTATTTATACGGTATGTTTGCTCGTGCGTTAGGAACTAACAATATGCCAGATTGCTCCAATATGTGTCACGAATCTAGCGGTGTGGCTCTATCCGAAACATTGGGTATTGGTAAAGGTTCTGTAAAACTAGAGGATTTGTACGGAGCGGATGTTGTTATTGTTGCGGGCCAAAATCCTGGTACCAACCATCCACGAATGCTTTCGGCCCTAGAAAAGTGCAAAAAGAACGGTGGTAAAGTAATTAGTATAAACCCGTTGGAGGAATCCGGCTTAATCAATTTTAAAAATCCGCAGCATTTAAACGGGCTGATTGGAGGTGGAGAAGATTTAACGGATATACATTTGCAAGTGCGTATTAATCAAGATATAGCTTTAATGAAGCTAATTCTGAAAAAACTCGCAGCTTTAGATAAAAATGGGCAGAAAGTCTTTGACCATGATTTTTTAGTGGAATATGTTGAAGGTTATGATGCTCTTATTGAAGATTTTAAAAATTATGATGAATCAACCCTCTTGCGTCTCAGTGGTGTTAGTGAGGAGAAAATAAATGAAACAGTAGCACTTTTAGCCACCAGTAGTAATATAGTCGTTTGTTGGGCTATGGGGCTTACACAACATAAAAATGGTGTTGCTACCATTTGCGAATACCTGAATTTATTAATGCTAAAAGGGTCATTGGGGAAACCAAATGCAGGAACCTGCCCTGTACGCGGACATAGTAATGTGCAAGGTGACCGTAGTGTTGGGATTATGCATTTTGTAAATGAAGAATTGAATGCACGCATAAAACAACATTTGGGGTTTACGGCCCCTGATAAAGAAGGGGTTGACGTGGTAGGGGCCATTAAGGCAATGCATGATAAGGAAGGTAAAGTGTTTTTCTGCTTGGGCGGTAATTTTTTAATGGCCGCTTCAGATACGTTATACACTGCCGAAGCTGTGCAAAATTGCGAATTGACGGTTCAGGTGAGTACAAAACTGAACCGGTCTCACTTGGTTACAGGAAAAACCGCATTGATTTTACCAACTTTTGGACGTTCCGAAAAAGATATGAAAGACGGCACCCTTCGCTATCAGACTATGGAAGATAGTATGGGGCGTGTAAGACAATCCCGTGGCTTGCTAAAACCCACTTCTGAAAATATAAAGAGTGAACCTGAACTAATTGCCGAACTGGCCCATACATTTTTTGGAGGTAAGCATTCTGTTAAGTGGAAGGAAATGGGGGAGAACTATGACCTTATTCGTGAAAGTATAGACAAGGTAATCAAGGGTTTTGAAAATACAAAGGAGCGTTCTAAAGGAATAGGGTATTATTTACCGAACAATGTTCGTGATTTGGATTTTAGCATGTTACCTAATGGGCGTGCTCAATTAACCTTAAATCCGTTGCCAGAACACAGTTTGAATTCTGATGAATTTATGTTGATGACTATTAGATCCCATGATCAGTTCAATACCACTATTTATGGTATGGATGATAGGTACAGGGGTATTTATAATGAACGACGTGTGTTGTTCATGAATCCTGAGGATATGGAAAGGAAAGGTCTAAAGAAAAAAGACGTTATCAATATTAGTAGTACCTACGATGGAAAAGTGCGTACGGCAAATAAGTTTTTGGTTATACCTTATAATATTCCCTCTGGAGATTTGGCCGCTTATTATCCGGAAACCAATGTATTGATTCCACATGATCAATATGCGGACAAGAGTAAAACGCCAATCAGTAAATCTATTAAAGTAACTGTTGAAAAAGTTAGCTGATATTTTTATAAAACAAAACCCCCGCAGCAAATAAATCTACTGCGGGGGCAACAACTAACCAACCTAAAAACTATTTTTAATATCTTCTAGAACTTCTAGATGATGTGCTTCTTGATGAAGATGCCGTATTTCTGCTACTTCTGGAAGGAGCCTTGCTTACTGAGGTTCTTGACGAACTTCTTGTGCTAACACTACTTCTACTCTGAGAAGGGGATTTTCTTACAGTTCTATTTGTACTTCTATTATTTTGTGGACTTCTATAAGTCGTTGTGCTTCTTTTTACTGTTGTACTACGCGGAGACTTGGTTACCGTTCTTTTAGTAACGGTGTTACTAGCAGGTCTTCTTACTGTAGTAGATCGCTGTGTAACCGATTTATTCCTAGAAGGAGTTGTTGATCTTGATCTTACCGCTGTGCTTCTGTTCGTTATTTTTCCATTTTGGGTATTTGAACGTGTAGCACTACTTCTAGATATAGTTCTTCTTTTTGAATTATCTCGGCTTGCAATAGCTCTATTTGTTCTGATATTAGTGTTACTCCTATTAGAGACCGATCTATTGTTTCTAGAAGTACTATTCCTTACAGCTACTCTCCTGTCGTTTCTATAAATTTTAGATCTATTGCTTCGTACTTTATTATATCTGTGTGTTTTTCCTATTGTAGCGTAAGCACGTCTTTTATTATATCTATATGGATTGTAGTACGTATATCGAATAGGAGTGTAGTATCTTCTGTACGGCTTATTGAACACTAGGCTAAATCCAATTATAGGTCTAGCGAAAAAAGCATGGAAAGGTCTATACACATATCTTCTATTGTAAACGTTGATATAACCCGTGTGGTAATCATAAAGACCTCTTCTGTTATAGTATACATACATTCCCCCAACACTACGAACACGGTTGTTGCTATAGCTTATGTCTACATCCCCAACTTGGGTTACTCGTCCGTAATAGTCATAATAAATAGGAACGTTCTCAACTTGAATTACAGCTCCATAATCATCATACTGTGCATAAGGGCTATAATCATAACCGGAATTAAAGGTTACTCCATTACGACGACCAGTTACTCGGCTATCTATATAAAAATCGAATTCACCATCTGGATATACCGAAAACGTAATGCCATTCTCTACAAAAATGAATGAGTCGTTGTATCTATAAGCATTGCGTTCTGCAACCTTATCTTCAACTGTACTTGTGGCCATAGCACCAGAGGTGCCTAAAATAAGGACCGAAAAAAAGAGTAGTAAGTTTCTCATGATATAAGGTTTTTAATTTCTGAATGCTATTATTGACATTCGGGTAGTAGTATACAAACAGCATGCCAAAAACCACAACTCGCAATTAACATATTGGTAATCAGTAAGTTGTGTTTTTTTTAGATAGAGTTTTAAAATGAGAATAGGTAATCTTAGATAGTGCTTAGAAAAAACAAGATCCTATTTTCACAATCGGAAATAGGGTCTTGTTTTTTATACTATTTGATAATTATAGCTTCTCTTTAAGGTATTTAGCCGTAAAGGAGGCTTTACTCTTAATAATTTCTTCTGGAGTGCCTTCGGCTAGAAGTTGTCCACCATTTTCGCCACCTTCAGGTCCCAGGTCAATGATATAATCGGCACATTTTATTAGCTCAATATTATGTTCTATGACTATAACGGAATGCCCTTTAGAGATTAACGCATCAAAAGATTTCAATAATTTCTTAATATCATGAAAGTGTAAGCCTGTTGTGGGTTCGTCAAAAATAAAAAGGGCTTTATCTTTAGTTGTGCCTTTTACCAAGAATGAGGCAAGTTTAATTCGCTGTGCTTCACCACCTGAAAGCGTAGAGGAAGATTGCCCTAAAGTAACATAGCCTAAACCTACATCTTGTAGGGGCTTCAATTTATTTACAATTTTGGTTTGCTTGTGCCCATTAAAAAAAGAAATGGCATCATCAATGGTCATATTCAGGACATCATCAATACTGGCATCTTCGAACTTAACTTCCAGTACTTCCTTTTTAAAACGTTTACCATCGCAGGTATCACACTTTAAGTGAACGTCTGCCATGAACTGCATTTCCACTGTTATTTCCCCTTCGCCCTTACATTTTTCACATCGGCCTCCATCAACATTAAAAGAAAAGTGTTTGGCTTGGTAGGCCCTTATTTTACTAAGTTTTTGAGATGCAAATAAATTTCTTATATCATCATAAGCCTTTATATAGGTTACCGGGTTGGAGCGAGAAGACCGCCCAATGGGGTTTTGGTCAACAAATTCTACGTGTTTTATAGTCTTGTATTTGCCCTCTACCTTCGTAAACTGACCTGCTTTTTCACCGTATCCGCCAACTTCTTTAAGAATGATAGGGTATAACAGTTTTTTAACCAAAGTGCTTTTTCCACTACCGGAAACTCCAGTAATAACAGTGAGCATATTCAGAGGAAAAGTAACGTCTATATTCTTTAAGTTGTTTTCGCGGGCGCCCTTAATAGTAATGTAATCTGTAGATGTTCTTCTTTTGTTAGGTACCGCAATTTCTTCTTTTCCGTTTAAGTAGCTTGCAGTTAATGAAGCTGATTTTAGAACTTCAGTTAATGTGCCATGGGCAACTACTTCGCCACCATGGGTACCTGCTTCTGGGCCAATGTCTATAACTTCGTCCGCCGCTTTCATTATATCTTCATCGTGTTCTACAACAATCACCGTATTACCAAGGTCACGCAACGATTGCAGAACCTCAATTAGGTTTTCGGTATCTTTTGGATGAAGGCCAATACTTGGTTCATCTAAAATGTACATACTTCCTACCAGACTACTTCCCAATGATGTTGCGAGGTTGATACGTTGACTTTCCCCTCCTGAAAGTGTATTGGATTTTCGGTTCATGGTCAGGTAGCTTAATCCTACTTTATGAAGAAAACCTAATCTAGTGTTGATTTCCTTTAAAAGACGAGAAGCTATTTTTTCATCATATTTATCGAGGACTAATTCTTCAAAAAATGGGATCAGTTTTTTAATTGGCAATTCAACCAAGTCCGAGATATTTTTGCCGCCTACCTTAATATAGTCCGTTTCCTTTCTTAATCGTTTTCCGTGGCAGACTCCACACCTTGTTTTTCCGCGGTAACGAGAAAGCATTACCCTATTTTGTATTTTGTAACTTTTCTCTTCTAATTGCTCAAAGAATTTATTGAGTCCTATGAAGTGGTCGTTGCCATTCCAAACCAGTTGTTTTTGTTCTTCGGAGAGTTCAAACCAAGGTTTGTGAATAGGAAAATCAAACTTATAAGCGGAGTTTACAAGTTGGTCTCTATACCAGCCCATACTCTCACCACGCCAGGGAAACACGGCATTTTCATACACAGACAAAGCCGTATTGGGTACAACAAGGTCCTGATCAATACCAATAACATCTCCATAACCTTCACATTTTGGGCAGGCTCCATATGGGTTGTTAAAACTGAACAAATGCACATTGGGCTCCAAGAAAGACATGCCGTCTAACTCAAACTTGTTGCTGAATGGTGTTTGCTTTTGGGTAGATAGTTCTTCAATGGTACATTCACCTTTACCTTCAAAAAAAGCAGTATCAACCGCATTGGCCAAACGATTGTAAAAATCTTCATCGTCTTTTACAATAACTCGATCAACGACCAAATCAAAGTTTCTGCCAATATCATCCGGTACATTATCTATCCGAAGTACCTCATTATTATATTTTATTCTTGCATAACCCTGTTTAGATAATAATTGGAGAGATTTTAAGGTCTCTCTGTTTTCATCAATTGCAATTGGGGCCAACAGCAAGAGTTTGGTTCCCTCATCATAGGATTTTACATGTTCAACAACATCGGTAACCGTATTCTTTTTTACCTCACGACCAGAAATAGGGGATATGGTGCGCCCAATACGGGCATATAAAAGTTTTAAATAATCATAAATTTCTGTTGTGGTACCTACGGTAGATCTTGGATTGGTAGAGTTTACTTTTTGTTCTATGGCAATTGCAGGTGCTATACCTTTTATATAGTCAACCTTGGGTTTGTCCAATTTTCCTAAAAACTGTCTAGCATAGGAAGAAAGACTTTCTACATAACGCCTTTGACCTTCTGCGTATAACGTATCAAAGGCCAAGCTAGACTTTCCTGAACCAGAAAGCCCGGTAATAACTACAAGTTTATTACGAGGAATAACAACATCTATATTCTTTAAATTATGCAGTTTTGCACCTTTAATGATAATGTTGTGTTTAGGGTTTACATCTACTATTTCTGCCATGTTCTTGTCTAAGTTTGCAAAGATACGATATGAGGAATTCAATAACTAAAATTGTACGGATGGCATTAAAAAATGTGTGCATAACAACAGAAATTTTCAAAAGTCATTTAATTTTATCTATATTTGAACCCTAACAAAACGTTAATACGCCTATAGCATAAAATTACTTTTAGAAAGATTAAAACATTAACTACAAGACCTTTCCATAGGGAAGGCGTCTCGTTTTAACTATTAAAGTAATTGTTATGGATATATTGACAGAAGACTCCCTTCTTATTAAAAATTATGTTTCCGGTGATGAAAAAGCATTGGAAATTTTGATTGAAAAGCACAACCAACGGTTAAGCAGTTTCATTTATTCCAAAGTAAATAACCGTAATATTACCGAAGACATTTTTCAAGACACCTTTATTAAGGTAATTAAAACCCTTAGACGTGGTGCCTATAATGAAGAAGGTAAGTTTTTACCTTGGGTTATGCGTATTGCCCATAACCTTATTATAGACCATTTTAGAAAAAGTAGTCGCATGCCCATGTTTGACGGAGCGGATAGTTTTGATATTTTCTCTCTCATAGGAGATGACAAACTAAACGCAGAGCGTCAATTAATAAAAGACCAGATAGATTGTGATTTAGAAGTTCTTGTGGCGGAGTTGCCCGCAGATCAGAGAGAAGTTTTGATTATGCGTATATATAAGGATATGAGTTTCAAAGAAATTTCCGAAAATACGGGTGTAAGTATTAATACCGCTTTGGGAAGAATGCGTTATGCATTGATAAACCTTAGGAAGATTATTGATCAACACAATATTGTTTTAACGAATTAATAAGCGGTAGGTCGAACCGATTCATTATATTTACCTTGGTGGCGTTATACTTCTGTAACAATACTAAAATAGATATGGGAAAAATTTACGCTACAGAATCGGACAAATGTAGATTGGCTAAAGCAAAACCTTCAACAGTTAAATTTCTATTGGATTATTCAAAGGCATTAGAGATTACAGAAGCAAAAGGCCTACAATTCGAATCGAATTTGAACTAGCACTAGTTCTTTTAAAGTATATATAGCCCTGGCAATTTAATTTGCCGGGGCTTTTTTGTAGGAAATAACCAACTATACTTACTGTCTTTATAGCACATACTATATGTTATCTCCCATTTATTATAAAGCAACTTATTATTACAGCACTTTCAGGCTATTCTTCAGAAGTCTGATTTTGTGTGGCTAACGCACTACATTGCATTTTATTTTGCAGAAAAATAGAAAAGTAGCTTTTCACATCAAAAACTGGCGGTTTTACAACAATGTTTTTTTCTAGAGGCCTCTATTATCTAGTTTTATATCATAATTAACAACAAGGTCATCCACCAAAGGATAAAAATAGAACTCTAATTAACTAAATAACGAAAAGCCTTTCTTCAGAAAGTCTCAAGTCAAAAACTAAAAACCCTACACCATGAGCTCACAAATCGAAGATTCAGTACTAGTAAGAGATTATATCAGCGGAGATGAAAAAGCGCTTGAAATCTTAATCAACCGTCACAACCAAAGAATTTCTAGTTTTATTTATTCAAAGGTTCTAGATAGAGACGTTACTGAAGATATCTTTCAAGATACCTTTATTAAGGTGATAAAAACTTTAAAAAGAGGTTCGTATAGTGAAGAAGGTAAATTTTTACCGTGGGTAATGCGTATAGCACATAACTTGATTATTGATCACTTCAGAAAGAACAAAAGAATGCCAATGTTTGAAGGTAGTGATGACTTCAATATCTTTTCAGTAATTGGGGATGATAAGTTAAATGCAGAAAAGCAAATTATAAAAGATCAGATTACATCAGACTTAAAGCACTTGATCGAGGAGTTACCGGATGATCAAAAAGAAGTTTTAGTAATGCGTATCTATAAAGATATGAGCTTTAAGGAAATCTCTGAAAATACAGGGGTAAGTATCAATACTGCCTTAGGTAGAATGCGTTACGCTCTTATTAATCTTAGAAAAATTATAGATAAGCATAACATTGTTTTAACGAATTAATAGATCGCTAATAATTTTTGACAATATTTCCATTCTAGTTGCGTTATCCTTTGTATAACAATACTACTATTATGGAAAAAATTTACTCTGAGAACCTTGAAAGAGGTAAAGCTATACAAGCAACAAAAGAAACTATCAACTTTTTGCTGAGTTTTTCAAAGCAATTTCATATTGTTGAATACAAGAATTTTCAATTTGAAAATAGCTTGAACTAATATTATTACTAAGACTCGATTTTTTTGCGGGTCTTTTTTGCTTTGTAATAATTGTCTATCACAGTTTTTCTGCCAATAGTTTTGGTAATGATGTCATTGTCTAAATTCCATCCTCTGGCCGGGGAATATTCTCTACCGTACCAGATAATCTGAAGATGCAAGTCGTTCCAAATTTCTTTTGGAAATAAGCGTTTGGCATCTTTTTCAGTTTGAACTACATTTTTACCGTTTGTAAATCCCCAGCGGTACATTAATCTGTGGATATGAGTATCTACGGGAAATGCTGGTATCCCAAAAGCTTGCGACACCACTACACTTGCAGTTTTATGCCCTACAGCGGGAAATTCTTCTAAAAGTTCAATTTCTTGTGGTACCACACCATCATATTTTTCAATCAATATTTTAGATAGACCATGAATCCCTTTTGATTTCATTGGAGAAAGTCCTACGGGCTTTATAATTTCACGAATCTCTTCTACGGACAATTTTACCATATCATAAGGGTTGTCTGCTTTTTCAAATAAAAGAGGTGTAATTTGGTTAACTCGCACATCTGTACTTTGGGCGGACATGAGTACGGCTATTAATAAAGTATAGGGGTCTTTATGGTCTAATGGAACCGGAATGGATGGATAAATTTCTCTAAGGGTTTTAATAGTAAAATCAACCTTTTCCGCTTTTGTCATTTTTGTCTAATTTTAGCAATGAAAATAGAAACACAAAATAAAGAAGTGCTATGAACACATTGCAAGTAGGAGACAAAGTACCCGATTTTTCATCGAAAGACCAAGACGGAAATACAATTAAATTATCTGATTTTAAAGGTAAGAAGTTAATTGTATTTTTTTATCCAAAAGCTAGTACACCAGGTTGTACTGCTGAAGCATGTAACTTACGAGATAATTATGCCGATCTTCAGGCTGAAGGGTATGAATTATTGGGAGTTAGTGCGGATTCCGAAAAAAGACAGACCAACTTTAAGAAGAAATATGATTTTCCATTTCCTTTATTGGCAGATGAAGACCACACTGTAATCAACACTTTTGGTGTTTGGGGACCTAAAAAGTTCATGGGCCGTGAATACGATGGTATCCATAGAAAAACGTTTCTTGTAGATGGTGATGCAATTGTAACTAAGGTAATTGACAAAGTAAAAACCAAGGACCACGCGACTCAATTGCTTGAAGAATAAGTAGATTTTGATGCTTTTAAAAAGTAAATTCATAAAAAAGGGGCCTAAGCCCCTTTTTAAATTCTATTCTACTTTGTCTTCTTTTGGTTTTACTAACTTCCTGGTAAACAGGTTCTCATCCTTAATAATCTGAGGAATACCTTCAGGTAACATTTCTTCCCATCCTTCTTCATCATTGATGAGTTTTTTAAGCGCATCTCTTGAGAAAATATGCATAATCTCAGGATCGTAATCTATAATGTCCATTACCTTACCGTTGTACTTAAAGAATTTGTACAACTCTTTCATTCTTGGGTGAACCTTTATATTGTTGCTGGTCATAATCTGACCGGTTTCGGCATTTTTCATTGGGTAGAGGTAAACCTGTAACTCTTTAAAGAACAGCTTACCAAAAGCCTCTAAGATTCCACCGGATAAATGTCTGTAGTATTTCTCGTCAAAAATATCTACCAAGTTGTTTACTCCCATAGTAAGACCAATTTTGGCCTTTGTATATCTATTAAAGTACTCTACTAGTTTAAAATATTCCTGAAATTTAGAGATCATTACCGTATGGCCAAGAGAACAAAGCAGTTCGGCACGATCCATAAAATCTTGTTCATCTATTTCTCCGGAAGCTTTTAGGTTGGAAAGGGTTATTTCAAAAATAACCATGGTACTTTCTTGATTAACGGCCGGGTCGCGAATAAAAATATCGTACGATTTATGGAACATATCCATATTTACCTTGGTAACCGGCCTAAAGCTTCCGCGCAGCGCCAATATATTTTTTTTGTAAAGTGCAGCAGCAGGCAAGAAGTTATTTCCATCAGGACCGAACATAACTGCATCGGTCATATCGTTTCTGATCAACTGAAGACTCATTAGTCGATTGTCAACCTCTTTAAAATTAGGCCCTGAAAAGTTTACCATATCAATCTCTACGGTATCCTTATCAATATGATCATAAAGATATTTCAGCATTTTCCTTGGTTTATGGTACTTATAAAAAGCACCATAAATTAAGTTAACACCTAGAATACCTAAAGTTTCTTGTTGTAAGCGTGCTTCGTTCTGTTTAAAACGAATGTGCAATATAATTTCGTCCAACTCCTTTTGGTTAGGATCCAACTGAAAACGGATGCCTACCCAACCATGACCTTTGTATCGTTTGGAAAAATCTATGGTAGCCACTGTATTGGCGTACGAAAAGAAAAGACGTTCTGGGTGTGTTTCGCGACTAATACGCTCTTCCATAAGGGTCATCTCATGAGAAAGCATTTTTTTCAATCTTGATTGCGTTACATATCGGCCATCATCTTCAATACCATAAATAGCATCGCTAAAATCCTTGTCATAGGCACTCATCGCTTTGGCAATGGTTCCAGAAGCACCTCCGGAGCGAAAGAAGTGCCGTGCCGTTTCTTGGCCCGCACCAATCTCCGAATACGTTCCGTAAATGTCAGGATTTAGGTTAATTCTCAAAGTTTTCGCTTTGATGGAAGGGATATTCTCAAATACCGTATCTCGTTTTAAAACTGAAGCCATTTGTCCGATTTTGCTTTTAACAAAGTTAACAAGATCGGGTTACCTATTAAATTTTTTAGTTATAAATTTGACTCTAGATGAACGATGCGTTAAAAATTACTTTTTTGGGTACGGGCACTTCACAGGGAATCCCAGTAATAGGCAGTAATCACCCAGTTTGCAATAGTGATGACCCAAGAGATAAAAGACTCCGTGTTTCTGCATTGGTTTCATGGGGTAACTGTAATTATGTTATTGATTGCGGGCCTGATTTTAGACAACAAATGCTTACAAACCAGGTGACTACCTTAGATGGCATTTTTTTTACCCATGAGCATTCTGATCATACCGCCGGTTTAGATGATATTAGACCTTATTTTTTTAGACAGGGCGATGTACCAATTTATGCGCACGAACGAGTGGCGGACTCTCTTAAAAAACGCTTTGATTATATTTTTGCTGATGAAAACAGGTACCCTGGCGCCCCGGCAGTAGCCGTCAATCTTGTAGATAAGGATACCCCTTTTATCGTTGGAGATGTAAAGGTGATTCCTATTGAAGCTAGTCACAATCGTATTAAAGTACTTGGTTTTCGCATTAAGGACTTTACGTATTTAACCGATGTTAAGACAATTACAGACGAGGAAGCGGAAAAAGTAAAAAACAGTAAGGTTTTGGTTGTGAACGCGCTTCGGGAGGAGCCTCATCATTCCCATTTTAACCTAGAAGAGGCTTTGGAGTTTATAGAGGAGATGAATCCGGATATAGCTTACCTCACTCATATTAGCCATATGTTGGGGTTTCATGCCGAAGTTGAGAAAAAATTGCCTAAAAATGTACATTTGGCATACGATAATCTAACCATTACAGTTTAAATTACAAACCATATTTATTTATGAAAAGTAGAATCGTTTTTTATCTATTGATTTTTGTATCACTTATTTGCCTTTATCTTTTTGTGAGCAATGGAAAGATGGCTACAGTTAAAGATGAGCGTATCGCTAAGCTGGAAGCTGAAATAGATCAGTTAAAAGACTCGGTGCAAGATGCAAAATTAAAGGTGTTGGAAATGCAATACTTTTCCTTGGAAAACAATGATGATGCTTTGGCGTATTACGATCACTTGCAGCTGGAAAACCCATCTAGATATATTGCTGATAAGTTGCTTGAGACCAACGAAAGTAAAGGTGATAACCCTTTAGTGCCTTACGAGGGGATGGAAAGCGATTTTAAAATCAATAAAATCAAAGTGCTAAACCACAAATGGATTCTAACGGATTTTTCCGATGGAAAATATTGGGGAGAACTTTTAATTAAGTACGAGCTTAAAGATGATTTAGGCGTAGATTTCACTATGCTAGACCATTTGCTGTATACCCGCAGCGAATAGTTTAGATTTTATCTGCCAACCACTTCTTAAAGGAATAGAAGTTTTGAGGAGCAACGCCATGACCTACGGGGAATTCCTCATAAACATGGTCAATGTTCAAATTCTTTAGAAATTCTGGTGCACGTTGTGCCCATTCCGGTGGAATAACTTGGTCTACTTGGCCGTGTGAAGCATATATTTTTAAACCGGAATGATCTTGGTCTTCAAACCCACCCTTTAAAATAGCTTCATTGATATAACCACTTAATGCGATTACATTTTTAATTTTCTCTGGGTAGGAAAGCGCAACTGCATAACTTAGAATGGTACCTTGGCTAAAACCTAAAATGGTAACACGTTCTGCATCCAGAGCATAGGTGGCACAGGCTTCATCTATAAAAGCGACAATCTTGTCCCGAGAAGATTTTGCTTGCTCATCATCACTCCATTTACCTTGCTGGGCATCAAAATTAATAGCATACCAGGCATTTCCATAAGGTTCCATAGGGTAGGGCGCCCGTACTGAAATCACACAAAGTTCTTCGGGTAGTTCCGGCGCAAAAGAAAATAAGTCTTCTTCATTGCTGCCATAACCATGAAACATAAATAAAACGGGAGGTTTTCCCTCGGTCAATGAAGATGGTCTGATGAGATGTTCTAGGGATAGGGGAGCTGTTGTCATTATATAAATTTAAGCCATTTTTGAATCAAGCCTCCAACAAGAGGCACGGATTGTCTTTTTTCTTGTAAAGCGCCAATAAAACCATACCACCAAAGTACAAAATAGCAAATGTATAGCCCGTACCAGGCATATTGATTAAACCATTGGCTAAGAAATAAAGCGAAACCTAAGAAGAATAAATGTAACCCAAGAGCTTGACGAATATGAAATCTGGCAAACTCATTTCTAGTTTCGGAGTTCATACTCAGGGCTATAAGCGAGCCTATTAAAGTAAAATAAGCCGTTAAGGCGGCAGTTTTTCCTTCTTTTACTGTGTTCATGGAGCCAAAGTTAACGTAAGCGATAGTCTTGCACAAAAAAAAGAGACCTTGTTCCGGTCTCTTTTATCTTATACTTTAAAGATTAATTTATCCGATATCACCTACCAAAGGAATCTTTTCCACTTTACCGTTCATGGCGTTTAGAGCGCCTATGATAGCTAGGATCAATCCTACGTATTGCAGATAACCCAACAAACCTATACCGGTAAACATAATTAAAAGTTTTGCGATAAAGCCTACCACTATGCCTGTAATCCATGCCCTAAGTGCTTGTCCTATATGAAAAGTAGCGAATTCATTATTCTTACTTCGGTTCATAAAGTAAGCAGCAAGGGTTCCTAAAAGAGTGATATAGCTAATGATGGCTATCGTTTTTCCATCTTCAATTGTATTGTGGTTCATACTGGGTTGGTTTAAGGTGTTATTTCTTAATCGTTGTTGCTGTACTTTTCGTTATTGATAGTTCCGTATACTTTGCCCTTCAGTTCAGCACCCAAGAACATGCTGTTTTTTGAAGTGGAGCCGATGTTGTTTTCGTTAAAAATATAGGCTTCTTCGGGATTAAAAAGTGTCAAGCAAGCGGAATTTCCTTCTTTAAGTTCAGGTGTTTTTAATCCGTAGCGTTCACGCCCTTTCGTTAGAAGGTCTATTGCCGTTTCCGTATCCAAAAGTTGATTAAGGCTTCCAAAAGCGGATTCCAGCCCTATAGTCCCATAGGAAGCGTTATCAAATTCTACTCGCTTTTCTTCAATGTTCATTGGGGTATGGTCGCTCGTTACAAAATCTACGGTTCCGTCTTTTAGCCCTTTTAATAGTGCTTTAGTGTCGGTTTTTGTGCGTAACGGGGGCATTACTTTGTAAGCTGAATCAAATTCCTCTAAAACGGAGTCCGTATACATTAAATTGTGGATTGCTACACTGCAGCTCACATTTAGACCTTTCTTCTTGGCCTCTGCTATCAGTTTCACGGATGTTGCCGTTGAGATAGTGGGTATATGTAACTTTCCTCCTGTATATTCTAGAATAAAAAGGTCTCTGGCAACCTGAAGTTCTTCGGCCAAGGCGGGAATTCCTTTTAACCCTAATTTAGTGGATATCTCTCCCTCGTTTACAATTCCTTTTCCGGCAATTTTCGTATCCAAGGGAAAAGAGTAAACCAACCCTTCAAAATTCTGGACATATTGCAATGACACCTTTAATAGATTGGCATTGGTCATGGGTAGCTTGTAGTCATAAAAACCGACAGCTCCAGCATTTTTCATGTCGTATAACTCGGCCAAATCGTTACCATCCGCTTTCATGGTAAGCGTACCTAGCGGATATAAGTTGGTGAGTTGATCTGTAGCAGCATTTTTAAGGTAAACAATATCTGAACTGCTGTCCGGGCAAGGATGGGTAGTGGGGTTGAGAACCACATCTGTAAATCCACTGTGTGCAGCTACCTGGAGTCCATTTTCAATAGTTTCACGCTCTTCATACCCGGGTTCGCCAAAAGAAACACTACTATCAAACCAGCCGATAGATACATGTAGATTCTTTTGTTTTATAACCTGAGTTTTACTTTCAGGTTCTATTTTAGCAGCAATCTTGACAATAATGCCATTTTTAATGTGAATATCGCGTGTCTTTAAATGAAGCGATTCATTAGTCTTATCAATTATTTTTGCCGATTTTAAAAGAATGTTCATTTAAGATATTTTTGAATAAGTACTTCAACAAACAGCAATACCAACGCTAAAATAACAAACCATTTCCAAAGCTCCGTAACACTGCTGTCTTTTTCAATGGATTGGAACAAAGAGGGTATTGAGGTTGATGTAGCCGCTATATTTTGTTCGTTTACGTTTATATAGGAAAGATTGCTTTCGGTTCTACTGTAGTTAAAACTAATATTTTTCAGGGTTTTACCGCTTTGCAGAACTGCATAACTACCGTTTTCTTGCAGCTCTTGGTTAAAAGAAAGCGATACTTTATTGCTTAGCGATTGTTGTTGAGGAATAAACTCATAATCCCCTTTCTTTAACTTTAGAATATCATCCTGAATCAATGAGGTTGGTACATCAATAGATACTGACTCTCCCAATACAGAGTACAATGGAGGTAATTTTAAACTACTTGCCGACATATTATAAAAAGTTGGCACCACCAATGGCGAGCTAATGAAATTGGAATTTTCCTGGGATAAGGATGCAGTAAATAAAAAGAATGATTTGCTTCCCACCAAAAACGGTTCGTTCCCCTGAAAGCTCAATGCGCTTGGTGCACCTGTACTAATTTGGTAAAATTCAGAGGCTTTGGGATACTGAAAGTTCGTTACATTTTTCTCAAACACATTCTGATATAGCGGATGTGAAATAGATATAGTTGTAACCGCACGTTCATCACTAACTTTTTGCAAAAGGGTAGTGCCGCTATAATTTGCCGTTAATATGTCATAAGAAGTTAAATCGATATCCGAAGCTGGTATAACCGCTAAATGTCCGCCCTTGTCCGTGAAGGCTTTTAAGTTAGTTGTTAGAGAAGCGGGAATCTCAGGCAAATTGATCAATACAATGAAGTTTTGCGTCGTCAGGTCACTATAATTTAAATTTTTTAAGCTTGTTTCGGTATAAATGAATTCATCCTCGGTGAAGATTTTGCCAAGAAAATCAGTCGGTGTATCATTTACGGCAAGTACTTTTATCTTTTCCTTTTCGCCAATAGTAAAATAAAGATGGTTGTCATAGGTAAGGCCTGAATCCGATATTTTAATCTTTCCGTCAAAAGCTGCATTTTTAGGAATTGAAAAATTTATGGTTGCTTTTTTTGTGTTGCTAAAGGAGGCCGATGTTTTGGCCATTAATTTCTCTCCATTGAACAGCGAAACAGGTGTGTTATCTAGAGTTCCAGAACCAGAAAGTAGCACCGCTAAATTTAGGTTTTCTGAAGTCTCGGATTCTATATATGCAGAATCAATGGCTACGTTTTTAATTTCGTCAACACGCAATGCCACCCAATGCGAACTTATACTACTAACGCTATCCATTTGAGGCGCATCCATTAGTGATTGAAAATCAGAAAGAATTATTAAATTTTTCTCTGTGGAGGGGTCGGCAGAAAATAGGGTATTACCTTTTAAATAAATCTCATTAATCTTTAACTGATGGTTGCTGTGTTGTAACGCAAGAAGTTCATTTTGAATATCTTGCATGTTAGAGTTTCTAAATGTTCTTGAATTGGTAAATAGTGAAAACTGCTCATCTGAGGGCACGTTTTTAATCAATTCTTGAACTGCATTTTCTAATAGTGATGTACCTTCTTCTTTTAGTTGCATGCTAAAAGAATCATCCAAATAAATAACTGTTTCTTTATGTTTTAAGGCCGACTTTTTTGCGAAAAAAGGTTGCACGAAAGCGAATATAAATGCTGCTAACAATAGCATTCTGGTGAGGAGCAATAACCACTTTTTTAAGGTATTGCTCTGTCTTGATTCTGAAACTACCTTCTTTAAAAACTTAACGTTAGTAAATGGTGTTTTCTTAAAACGGCGAAGTTGGAATAAATGAATTAAAATAGGAATCAGGAGAAGAAAAAGGGCCCAAAAAAGTTCTGGATATTTAAACTGCATTTCCTGAATTGAGTTTCCAAAGATAGACATTTCGTGCTTTATTGCTACTCAACGTAAAAACTAATTTTAAAGGAGGTCAAAAAATTTTGGATAATGCTTGACGTTCAGTTTTTAACAAAAAAAGAAATAGTCTTCCATGGGTTTCTGATTAAGATTAGAAAAGAACTTTTTAATATGCACTTGAGCGTCTGCGTTTGCAACAGTAATAATACTTTGTGCATCCGGCAATGACTTTAGCTTACTAAAATGAAACATTTCTTCACCATAAATATGTTTTCCTATTTTCTTTGGATTATCACAGACCCAGTAAAAATCAACATTTTGTTCCTGTAGGCTTTTTATGATTTCTTTTCCTTTGGCGCCTGCACCCCAAACGGCTAAAGGTCGGGTTGGTGTATGGTTTAACTTTAGAAAATATCGTAGTTTAATATCTAGAAAATAGTTTTGGGCATAGTGTTCACTCGTTCTTGAAGTTCGGGTGTCGTAATCACGCCACATATGCAGGAGTTGGGAACATGGTATGCATTTGAGTCCGTTTTCGTAAAACCGAAATGCAAGGTCATAATCCTCAGGGTACAAATTAGGCATAAACGCACCGCACCGGTCTAAATCTTCTCTGTAGACCATCCAGCAAGGGGATGGTATAACACACTCTTTATAAATTTCAGTATAGTTATGTCCTGTTTGGGTGAGTTCGTTCAACCATTTTTCATAACGTTCGTAACCATTACTGATTCCGCGATGCGAAAAGTAGCGAACTTGGCCAACTGCTATGTGACCTTTCCCATGATTTAAAAGCGATTTTACCATGATTTCCAATTTTTCTGGAGTCATAATATCATCGGAATCCATTCGGGTAATCAATTGTCCGTTACTCTGTTTATATGCTGTTCGTAAGGCTTCAATAATGCCATTTCCTTCATTATCAAACAGCTGTATGCGCGAGTCGTTTTTGGCGAAAGCACGAACTAAATTTTTACTACCATCTGTACTGCCATCATTTACCGCAAGCACTTGCCAATGTTCGTAGCTCTGCGATACAATAGAGTTAAGGCATTGATTTATAAAGTCTTCAGTGTCCTTAAAAGGAATAAGTATACTAACAAGGGGATGTTGCATAGGCTGCAATTTAGGAAAATAGACATGCAAATTAAGTCACGGGCAATAAAAATTAAAAAAATATTTTACCAACTAGAAAAAGGTTACTATATTTGCACCCGCATTCAGGGAATACCTGATGAGGCACTCAGGAGAAATGGCAGAGTGGTCGAATGCGGCAGTCTTGAAAACTGTTGAGGGTCACACCTCCGGGGGTTCGAATCCCTCTTTCTCCGCAGAAAAACCCCGTAAACTTTTGTTTATGGGGTTTTGTTTTTTACAGTTCTATTTCTTTTATAAGTGTATATTCTTTTATTAAAATACTTGATAATGCGAAATCTAACTGCCTTTGTCTTTATATGCTTAACTCTAACTTCATGCTCGCTTTTTGAAAAAAATGGTATTGAAGTTCAGATTAAGAACGCTACAAAAGAAACTGTTACTCAAGTAGAGTTTTCGACTACAGAAAAACTTGAATCAGTTGTTCTGGACAGTATTGGCCCAAATATACAGTACACTGGGTTTCTTCCTATGTCAAAAAATAAAGTAGATGGCAGATATACGCTGAGTTTTATCCGTTCTAATGGGAAGAAAGAAATTGTGGGAAAGGGCTATTATAGCAATGGAGCAGCTCTCAACAATCGTGTACTAATTGAAGTGAAAAGAGACACTACTGTGTTTGAATTTGTTACACCATAATAGTTTTTACCATTTAACAGAAACTAGTATATTTATAGTGCTTGGTAAATCAAAACTACAGTTTTGCTGTATCTGTTTTTAAGATATACTTCCCCCATTCAATATTTGTTTTTCAGTAGGTTATGATTTATAGCTTTAATTGAGTAATTATATAATGGAAGAAAACACGATACACATATCACAAATAGTAGGAGAAACCGTGTCCAGCCATAATGGGCATTATACGGTTTGTTGGATCAAGAATGAAATTGAGTGTCTTGAAATTAATGGGAATGTGTATCAAAATATTTCTAACTCCATTATTTTTTTGGATTCAAAGGCATATTGGAAGATTGGAAAAAGCGACAACGGTCACTCATCAGGATATATATTGTACTTGGCAGAGTCCGTTTTGAGCAATCCGCTGTTAAGCAATTTACACATTAACCAAGTTCGGTTTTTTAGTTCTGATGAAATTCCCTTGTTTAAACTCAGCCCTGGAATAGAAAAACGGACCCAGGCAATTCTTGAGATGATAGATGAACTTTTGGTTTCTCAACTCAACCACAGAGATGACGCCATACTCTCACTCTTGAACACCTTTTTTGTGTATTGCGATGGGCAATGTAACATTCAATCTGTAGCCTCGAGCACCAATTCCAAGACCAATGTGGTATATAAATATAAACAACTAGTAGATAAGTATGTTAGTGAGAAACATGATGTTTCCGATTATGCGGAACTGCTGACCATATCTCCAAAATATCTGAATGAATGTGTTAAAGAAGTTCTTTCGGTAAGCTCCAAAAACATCATAATTGAACAATTGCTTATGAGGTCTCGTCACGCTTTAAAGTTTACGGATAAAACCGTGAAGGAAATCAGCTTTGAACTCGGTTTTTCCACTCCGGATTATTTCAGTTATTTTTTTAAAACCCATACAGGAATGACGCCTTCCTCCCTAAGAAAAAGTTAGTTCTTCTCAAATTCAATGGTTTTACCGTGGTTTTCACATTTACATGTGCCTATTAAAGTTCGAAATTGCAGAAAAACTACAGTAATGAACAGAAAGCACTTTATAAAATCAACAGGATTAGGGTTAGGATTAACCTTGATGCCAACTTTGGTAAAATGTCAAAACAATTCCGATAGTTCTGGGCTTTCCGGCGCTAGCCAACCTACGATTGTCAAAAATAGCGAAGGCGATATCTTAAATGTTTTAGGTGATATACAAACACATAAACTGGCAGGAGAAGGTACGGGAAATCAAATAACGGAATGGGTAAGCAATGTTGACCCTGGTGTGGGCATACCACCGCATATCCACACAAAAGAAGATGAAATTTTTAGGGTAATAAAGGGGCAAGTAGAAATCATGGTAGACGGTGAAACTACTGTTTTAGAGGAAGGAGACGTTGCTTATGCTCCAAAAAACATTCCTCATGCTTGGACGGTTGTAGGCACGGAAAAGGCAGAAATGATAACATCGGCTTTTCCGGCAGGTATAGAGATAATGTTTGGAGAATTGGCAGAACTGCCCGAAGGACCACCGGACTTTGACAAAGTAGCTGCCATTTGCGCCAACCATGGAATTAATTTTATTTAAATAACATGGTCATTTATTTCAGGGGAGTTTTCAACAGCCGCATGTTAACATACGGTTAATGCCATAAAATTTCTTAACAAAAATCAATTACAAATTAGGAATCAGGTTTTTGGGAATATTTAAATGTCCGTCGTGAGCCCCTTTTGCAAAATTACTTATGTTGTAGGTGTTGGCCTGAGACCAATCACACTCCACACGACCGTCACCTAAAACAATATTACCCAGTTTGTTTCTTAACCAAGCTGCCAATTTGTGGTAATTTTGATCGGCGGCTATGTTTTTGCGTTCCAATGGGTCTGTTCTAAGGTCGTACAAGGCGAGTTCAACCTCTTCGGTGGGACATTCCAATGCCCATTTTATATTCTTGTTCAATTGCAGTTTGTTCGAAGGCCTGGTCCGCATAGAAAATGAGAAATTTTTAGACCTAAGATATGCCCTGGGACCTGCAATCAGATTAATTTCTCCCACAATATAATCACGTTGTTCTTTTGACTTGTCAATAAAATTGAAAAGGCTTATTCCGTCCAAATAATCAAATTCGGTATTCTCAATATCAACTCCAGATGCAGAAAGCAGGGTAGGGGCAATATCTACATACTCTACCAATTGCTTCTTGATTTTACCTGCAGGAACTTTGTTTTTGTCAGATGAAACCACAATGACCGCTCCATTGGTAGATTGTTTCCAAGGTCCGAATTTTGCACCTATACCTTGTTCGCCCAATTGCCACCCATGGTCGCCAACGGTAAAAACAATTAAGTATTCTTGCTTATTAGTCTCGCAATATTTCTTAAAAGCTTCAACTGCTTCTCCAATTAGACGGTCACCATAAGCGCAAAATGCATAATAATCCTGAATGGCCTGTTGCTTTTCGGCATCGGTCATTCTAGACATGTTTAAATTTTTATGTAATTGTTTCAATTGTGGGGTGAATTTCTCGAGTTCCTTTTCATCAAATTCAGGTACTTTATAGTTTTCTTTTTGAAAACGTTCCCGATAGCTTTTCGGTGGAAGAACTGGTGTATGAGGCAAATGAAAACCCAAATTGATCATCAATGGTTTCTGATTGTTTGCACCTTGCATTTCCTCTCCATAACTAGTGACGTAACTTGTATTGGTATTGAAAAGGTATTTCTTGAATTCTTCTACAATTTTGGCATCAATAGTTTCACCAGCGGGCATGGGGTTAAGTCCGCCAATAATTAGATGCTTATTATAGCGCGTATACGAACGTAAAATATCAAGTTCCTTTTCTACAGCTTTCCGTTTGGCAATATCTTCCGGGCTAATGTCTCCCTTTTTTTTTGATAGGTAATAGTTTTCAGTTCTTCCGTCAGGAAATTTTACATACTCTAGAACACCTTGGTATCCCCCTTTGCCATTAACAACTTTATAAGGGCTAGCTGTCCACAGGTCACCTACACCATTTTTTTGCAAACTGTGTTTAAAGTGTGTTACATGGTTGTAATGACCAGCGTCATAGAAGCCTTGGCCTGGTCCCCACTTGTAGATATAAGAACCGGTTTTTCCAAAAACGGCCGTATTGTACCCTTCTCTTTGAAGAGTTTGAGGGAAAGTCGGTTTTACAAAATCCGGATTCTGATGTGTCTGTTCAAATCCATAATGCCCGTTTCTGAAGGGATATCGCCCGCTAATTATAGAGCCTCTAGAGGGGCCACAGGCGGGAGAATTGGAGTAGGCGTTTACAAACATTGTGCCTTCGTTCGCCAATTTATCAATATTCGGAGAAGATACATAACCTAAAGCACTTTCTCTTTTACCGGTGGTTGCTTGGTTGTAGGATTCTATGGCATCGGGCCGGTGATCATCGGTAATGATATATAGGATATTTGGTGAATCTTGAGCCGAAACCCACAATAACATAAGTTGAAAAAGCAGAATAGAAGAGATAAGTTTTTTCATTTTGGAAATTGAAAAATTAATGGTTTCTCTAAAATTAAGGGATGCCTTCAGTTTTTAACGGTCAATACCGGTCAGATTACGCCTTGTATAACATAAGTATAATCCGTTGAAGAGAAAACACACATCAAAAAGATAGCGAAATAATTAAAGCTAATTGCTTAAATTACAGCCTTATAATGCCTCGTTATTCTAGGAATCATGAAAGCCATTACCTTTAAAAAATATGGAGCGCCGGAAAAAGTACTCAAAATAACCGAAGTTCCTAAACCGACTCCTAAACCCAACCAGGTTTTGGTTAAAGTACATGCTACGGCCATAAATGATTATGATTGGAGCATGGTGAGAGGAAAACCATATCTATACCGTTTAATGTTTGGATTATTCAAACCGAAACACCCAATAATGGGAATGGAATTGGCAGGAAGAATAGAGTCTGTTGGGGCTGAAGTAACACGTTTTAATGTTGGAGATGCCGTTTTTGGGGATGTTTCGGAATCCGGCTTTGGAACTTTTGCAGAATATGTTTGTATTGAAGAAAAATCATTGGTCAATAAACCTGATGAGTTGAGCTATGAAGAAGCCACCTCTGCTCCTCACGCTTTTGGATTGGCGTATCAAGGTTTGGAAGATGTAGGGAAAATTAAAAAAGGTGATAAAATTCTTATTAACGGAGGAGGTGGAGGAGTAGGTACGTTGGCACTACAACTGGCAAAAAATTATGATTGTGAGGTTACGGGTGTGGATTCCAAAGCGAAACTTGATATGATGAAATCCATAGGGTTTGACCATGTTATAGATTACAAAAAAGAAAATTTCACCCAAAACGGAAAAACCTACGACCTTATTCTGGACTGTAAAACAAACAAATCGGCTTTTTCATACCCTAACTTGCTAACTCCCAATGGAGCATATGTGACCATTGGAGGCAAATTAACCAGTTTACTTAGCATTTTCTTTTTTGGAAGATTGGCTACAGCTTTCTCCTCAAAAAAACTTCAGATTTTAAGTTTAAAAACAAATAAGAATTTGGATGACTTCATAAAGTTGTATACTCAGAATAAAATTAATGTTCGTATAGATGGTCCTTACCCATTTGAAGACATTCCCCGTTTGGTCCAATATTTTGGAGAAGGTAAGCATGAAGGGAAGGTTGTTGTGCAGATGGGGAAAGCGTAGAAGCGACATGCATTTAAAGGCGAACAATAAGTTTACCATTGATACGATAATGAAATAGAGGACCTATTTTTTATGTATTCCATCTACATACACCCAATGCCCGTTTTCTTTTTTAAAATTTGAGTTCTCGTGAATGATGCCCATTTGTCCATTTTCGGTGTAAAATGCTTTGAATTCTACCGTTCCTTCGGTATCCATTGCAGTTCCTTTGGTGGTATTCAGAACCTCAAGCTTTATCCAACTGACCGACTTGGCCCAGGACTCAATTTCTCGTTTTTCCCGTTTGTTCGGTCTGGTAGCACTGTGGTGACTTTTTTGTAAATAATTTATGTTTCCTAAAATAAAAGCACTGTACCTAGAGCGCATTAAAACTTCTGCGGTTGGCACACTATTAATATCATTGTGCGCTTTTTGACAACAGTTTTGGTAGATGTTTATAGGGTTACAAGGACATTGCATCTGTATCAATTTTAAGTCTAAAATACACATTTGGATTATTTTTAATAGGATATAGTATCTTAGCATTCTTCACTAAATTCAAATAATTGAAAATGAAAAAAATTAATGTACTTCTTGTTTGTCTTCTTATGGGGGCTACTTTGTTTGTAAATGCCCAAGATAATTATGGTGGATTGGCACTATATACTCTGAGAGATGATATGGCGTCTAATGCGGAAACTACGCTAAAAGCCGTTGCGGATGAGGGCTATAAATACATTGAAGCGGCAGGTTATGACGATGGAAAGTTCTATGGAATGACCCCGGTGGAGTTCAAGAGCACTCTAAAAGAATTGGGACTAAAACCAATTAGTAGTCATCAAGCATCGGTAACTCTAGAAAATGCAGATGTCATGATAGCGGATGTAAAAGCCGCAGGTTTTAAGTATTTCGTAATTCCTATTCCACCAATGGGACTTTTTACTTTTGAAGAAGAAGGTATGAAAATGGGAATGACCGGAGGTGCAGAAAACTTAGCGAACATTCTTGACGAATTAGGGGCAAAATGTAAAAAACAAGGACTTAAACTGCTTTATCATAATCATGATTTTGAATTTAAGAAAGATGAAAATGGGGTAGTGGTCATAGATTACCTTTTGGAAAATTGTAATCCTAAACTGGTAAACTTTCAAATGGATCTTTTCTGGGTAACTAAAGCGGGAGCTGACCCGGTTGAATACTTTAAGAAATATCCAAAACGTTTTAAGATTTGGCATGTTAAAGACATGAATGAAGAAGGTTGGTTTGCGCCGGTAGGCACTGGTAGTATCGATTTTGGCCGTATTCTAGCACAAAAGAAATTATCGGGTATGAAGTATTATATGGTAGAACAGGACAAAACCTTTAAAATGAAACCTTTGGAGGCTATTAAAGTAAGTCGTGAAGGACTAAAAAAGTTTGATTTCAACTAAAACAAATTAAATATACATTATTAAACCACGGTCAAATGATCGTGGTTTTTCTTATGGTTTAAATGTTAAAATTTAGGTTCTTAAAACTTGTAAATCAAACACTTATTTTTCTTCTATTTAGATTGAGTATAAATAACTTGGTCAAGTATTGATCGTGACTTACATTTGTGTCATGAAAATTATTTATAACAAGTCTAAATAAAATTTAATGAAACCAACACTCTTACTATTTATGTTCAGCTTAGTTTTTGGCTATGCTCAAGAACAACAATATACAATTCAAGGAAAAGTAACTGCCGGTGACGGGGAACCCGTTGCTTATGCTCATGTTTCGGTGGTAAAAAGTAAGAATGGTGCCGCCGCAGATGAGAATGGTGTTTATAAGATATCAGGGGTAACTTCAGGTACATATGAACTTTATGTAAGTGCGGTGGGCTTTAAGCCGCTTAAAAAACAAGTAACTATTACTAATAGTAACGTAACCTTGAATTTTATTGTCCGTATGGATTCCGAATTGGATGAAGTAGAAGTATTCGGCTCGCGATACGAGCATCCGGATAAAATAGAGGCTTTAACGCGATTACCTTTGGCGACCTATGATCAGATACAGAGTATATCCGTAATCTCTGAAAAAGTAATTGAAAACCAAGGTAACTTAACAATTGCCGATGCTACCAAGAATGTTCCCGGTGTATATTCTTTTGCCACTTATGGAAATCGCAGTGAAAGTATGTCTTCTCGTGGATTTAGAGGAATTCCCATTCTTAAAAATGGCGTGCGTGTACACTCAGATTTTAGAGGGCAAGGTATTTTAACCGATATGCAAGGTGTAGATAATATTCAAGTTTTAAAGGGTGCGGCTTCCATTACTCAAGGTGTAGCCACAGATTTAGGTAGCCCAGGTGGGGTTATCAATATTGTAACCAAGACGCCAAAGTATCAGTACGGAGGTTCTGCTTCATTACGTGGAGGCAGTTTTGGACAAGCAAGGCCTACTTTTGATGTTTACGGACCTTTGAACGATAAGAAAAACACGGCGTTCCGTATTAACGGAGCTTTAGAAAGGGCAGATAGTTACCGTGCTAGCGTATCCTCACAACGTTTTTATATCAACCCTTCTTTTGAATGGCGAATTGATGAAGGTACGACCTTAACCCTAGAAATGGATTATTTTGATGATAGTAGAACTCCAGATCCGGGTACCGTTAACCTTAGTGCAGATGACACCAATTCTATCTATGATTTACCGCATGAGCAGTTTTTGGGCTATAAAGAGGATAAATACCTTACTCAGAATGCTACCTATTCTGCGCGTTTCAAGAAAAAGATTAATGATAAGCTAAGTATAAATGCAGCGTATTTCGCTTCTAAATTAGACCTTGATGTAAAGAATGCCAGTATTGGCGGTGTTGTTAATGACGCAGATGGAAACCCTGTTTACAACCTGAGAGAAAGAGGGTACGCTACATCTACCAGAGACGATAAGAACAGCGTTTTACAAATTGACCTTATTGGGGACGAAGTACAAACAGGAGGCATCAGTCATACTTTTCAGGTAGGAATGGATTATAGAAAAACAACATTTAGTACATTTAGCAACAGCGCTGCCGTTGTAGATACTCTAGATGTTTTTGGTACAATATCAAATAGTACACCTGATAATATTGAATTAACAGGTGATGTAACGGGAGGTTCGGAATCTAGGTCAATTGGTTTTGTAGCACAAGATGTAATTACCTTCAATTCCTGGTTGAAATCTTTCTTAGGGTTCCGGTACAGTACTACCGAAACCAGCACAGATGCGGAAATCACCGATAGCGATGCGTTTAACCCACTTGGGGGTATTATTATTTCTCCTTTAGAAAACGTGAATGTTTTTGCTTCCTATACCAATAGTTCCTATCCATTAAATGGGACAAGGTTAAGCGCAGACGGCACGGAACTAGGTAATGAGCGTTATGATCAACTTGAAGCAGGAATAAAGACCAACTGGTTAGATAGTAGATTACGCTTCAATCTTACTTACTTTAAAATTAACAACAAAGACATGAACCTTCCTGTATACGATGAAAACTGGGTGGCTACAGGTTTTTACGAAAAAGGAGGTAACGACCAACGCCAAGGGGTTGAAGTAGAACTTACGGGTCGTATTCTTGATAATTTTGAAGTCATTACGGGATATTCCTATATTGATGCGCAGTATAAGGAACACACGTCTTACGTTTATGGTTCGGCACCTTTGAACACGCCTAAACACACCTTTAACGTTTATGGAAACTACTCCTTCAAGAACAATTTAAAAGGGCTTTCGGTTGGAGCCGGAGCGTACTATACGGGAGAGCGCCCTATAAACAACTGGAGTGCAGGTCCTGTTACGCATGAGGGAATTGTCCCTCTTCAAGAGCCTTTTGATGTTGAAGCATATACGCTTGTAAATGCACAGGTAGCCTATCAAATTAACCAAAATTGGGGTGTTCGTGTATTGTTGAATAATATTTTCGATGAAATTGGTTACAATGCTTATCGTACTCGTTACATCAACCAAACAGATCCTAGAAGTTTTTACGGAATGGTTACCTATAAGTTCTAGATTCAAGAGTTTTAAGTAAGTGTTTTTTAAGGATGTTGATGCCATTGTATCAACATCCTTTATTTTTTCTGTGGATGCTTAGCAATCAATCTTCTATCCACCAAGAATACCATTTGTTAATAATTTCTTACATCCTAATTCTTTGAAAACCGTTTGAAGCCTTTAATTTTGGATGCTTTTTAGACCCATGGAAGAACTCAAAGTAGGCGACAAATTATACAACACTAAACAAGAAGGTTTTAACGATTTTGTGCGATATTCTTTTTCGGAAGTTGTTAAACTCACTAAAACTTTAGCGGTATTAAGAAATGGCGTAAAGCTGATTAATCGTCCTAAAATATCCTATATTACTGAGAGTATCGGTTATTCTGTCAACCGTCAGAAAGGTGTACATTGGCACTTGGTTTCCCTTGAGGCCATACGGAACGCTCAAATCGAAAATGAAAAAATTGCGGCTCACGACTGGTTTGAAAACAAAGAGTTTACCTTACAAGAAAAACAATGGATCTATAGACAGTTCAAAAAAATGAGCGAAAAAAGCTAGTTAATAGATTCTTCTACTTTAAACTATCGCTTTTTAATTTGTAGTTATATTTATGGGAATGAAAAAAAGAAAGCTTAGTATTAGTGATGGTGTTTTGTTGGTCTTTATACTGTTACTAGTCATTCCCCAGACACGCAAACCAATACAGGTGGCGCTTAATAGCGTGAAAATGCAATTTTTCTCTCCTTCTAAAATAAGCGAAGAAAATCAAACGGTTATAGAGCCTTTTAATTATAGAGTTGAAACCTTGAATGGTGAAAACATTTCTCTGGAAATCGGAAAAGGCAGAGTCACATTTATTGGGTATTGGGCAACTTGGTGTCCACCTTGTATTGCCGAAATGCCAAGCATTCAAAAATTATATGATGATTATGGGGAGTCGGTGAACTTTATTCTTTTAACAAATGAGGCACCTGAAACTGTACGTAGTTTTTTAGATAAAAAGGACTTTGATTTACCAGTGTATATTCCAAAAATGCAAGCGCCTAAGAAACTTTACGAAACAAGCATTCCTACCAATTATATTATTGATAAAAAAGGAAAGATGAGTGTAAAGGAAACAGGCGCTACCGATTGGAATGCCGAAAAAATACGACAGATATTAAATGAACTAATTTCTTCTTAGCTCTATTAAATTACAGTTAAGCTTTTTGTTTTGTTTTAAGATGCTGCCCGTAATGCATAAAAAAGTTGATCCATATATTTCTTGATAGCCGCAGTACAACTGGTAAGACCAGTATCATTTCTATTACAATGATTAAAAAAGTGGTCAACAAACTTAGGTTTAACACAAAAAAGCACAAAAACAAGGCGATAAACGCAAAAATGAGCCCTACGGGATAGCTCACGTACATTGCTCCGTAAAAGAATGAAGGTTCTATTTTGTATTTGGTGTTGCAATGCCCACAGCGTTCTTTCATTTTTAGGGTGCTAGAAAGTTGGTACGGGTTTGATTCTAAATACATACTCTCATTTTGACAAACGGGGCAAGAGCCTGTAAATATGCTGTAAACTTTAGTTCCTTTTAAAAATTCCATAGTCTTCACTTTATAAAATCAATAACCAACAAAACATCTCTATATCAGTTCAGAGTGATCTAATTGGGAATTTTATATTTTTCACGTATCACTTTACGAACAGGGTTTTCTTGAAAATATAAAAGTCCATAAATTCAACAACAAAATTAATGGGTTTAGGCAAATTAAGTCTTATAGTATTGTCGCAGGTTTTTGTACTTTTAGGACATATTAAAGCTTTATGAAAATTGTGCCCGTATTACATATTGAACAATTTGAGCCTGATAGTTCTTCAGTAGAGTTCTATAGTAATAATTTGGCAGCACATTTAGAGAAAAATAAGGGGATTGTGCACAAACCACATAAACATGACTTTTTTCTTTGTGTACTTTTTCTTGAAGGAAGCGGTATCCATGAAATCGATTTTAGTTCATATCCCATTAAAAAAGGGAGCCTTTTTTTTCTAAAACCTGGACAAACACACAGTTGGAAATTTAATTCACCAGTGGAAGGCTATATATTCTTCCATACACAGCCTTTCTTTGAGCTGAGTGTATCGGATGTAAAGTTGCATCAATTTCCTTTTTATTATACCTATAAGAACCCACCTAACTTAAGTTTAAACGAAACACAACTCCAAAAAATTGAGGTTTGTTTTAAAGAAATAAATGAAGAGTATGAACACCATAGTGTGTACAAAAAGCAAAAACTAGCAAGCCTTGTAAATTTGACATATATAGACTTGAGCCGCATGTATGCCGAGCTTGACAAAACTGTTGATAGCGTATCTTCTACTTATATAAAGATACTTTCGGACTTGGAAAAGGCTATAGAAACGTTCTATCGAACGGAAAAAAAGGCACATTTTTATGCGGATACATTGCATATAACCACAAAACATTTAAACCGGGTGACCAAAACTACATTGGGTAAAACCACCTCGGACTTAATTACAGAGCGTATCATATTGGAAGCTAAGCGACTCATAGTGCATTCAAAGAGCTCGTTGGCACATGTGTCAGAAGTGCTTGGTTATGAAGACTATGCTTATTTTTCTCGTGTATTTAAAACAAAAACAAAAATGACGCCCATGGAGTTCAAAGGACTCTATAAGAACTAAAATTTTTCAAAAACACCTAAACCAAACAGAGCAAAGTCATATTTCACTGGGTCTAAAGGGTCTAGTTTTCGCAGGTTTTTATCTAGTTCTGCCAATGCCTTTGCATCGTTTTGTTTTCGGGTGAGCAACTTTAATTTTCTGCCTACATTACCGGAATGAACATCTAAAGGACAAGATAATTGGCTGGGCGAAATGCTATTCCAAAGACCAAAATCTACTGAGGTGGCGTTGGTTCGCACCATCCAACGTAAAAACATATTAATACGCTTGGCGGCAGAACCTTTTGAAGGGTCGCTTACATGCTTCTGTGTGCGGATAGGATGTGGAAGTTCAAAAAATGTTTTCTTGAATTCCGAAATTGCCGTTTGCATTGAGTTGGCTTCGGACTTCTTAGCAAAAACCGATTCTAATCCATTGTGGTTTGCGTAGATGTTCTGTAGACTTTTTATAAAGTAGTTTAAATCTTCTCCGTTAAAAGTTCTATGTACAAAATTGGACAGTTCGTCCGCCTTATCCGCATTATATTCAACCACATAATCATAGGGAGAATTACCCATGAGGTCCATTAACTTATTGGCATTGGTGATAATGCTTTTTCGATTTCCCCAAGCAATAGTGGCCGTTAAAAATGCACTGATTTCAATATCTTCTTTTCTTGAAAATTTATGTGGTATTTGGATTGGGTCTGTTTCCAAAAATTTAGGATGTTCGTACTCCAATACCTTGGCATCTAAAAATTGCTTTAATTCGGTACGGTTCATTTTAGGGAGAAATTTTAACAAATGTGTGTTATAGTTCCGGAGCGTCTAGAACCACTTCTTTGTTGACTATAAGACCGTCTACCATAGTCAGTTTTCTATCGGCCATATCTGCCAATTGCTCGTTATGGGTAACAATAACAAAGGTTTGTCCAAATTCATCCCTTAGCTCAAAAAAGAGTTTATGAAGGTTGTCTGCGCTTTCGGAATCTAAATTGCCACTGGGCTCATCGGCAAAAATTATAGAAGGTTCGTTTACCAAAGCTCTTGCTACCGCAACCCGTTGTTGCTCACCACCGGATAACTCACTGGGTTTATGATTATATCGCTTGGAAAGCCCTAAGAAATCTAAAAGTTGTTTTGCTTTTGTTTCAGCCTTTGCTTTAGGCGTGTTTTTTATGAAAGCAGGAATACATACATTTTCCAAAGCGGTAAATTCTGGTAGCAATTGGTGGAACTGAAAGATAAAACCAATATGTTCGTTTCTAAACTTCGCTAAATTCTTATCAGAAAGTTTTGTTACCTCTGTACCATTTATCAAAAGTTCACTGTCGTTGGGATTAGACTGAACATCTAATGTGCCCAATATCTGTAAAAGTGTAGTTTTTCCTGCTCCAGAGGCACCAACTATAGATATAACCTCTCCTTTCTTTATATGTAGGTCAACACCTTTAAGAACTTCTAAATCCCCGTAGAACTTTTTAATATTATTGGCTTTGATCATATATGTTAATTCTTAATCTGCGTGAAATCTATCAATAAAAATAACCCTAAACTTTAGGAGATAGTAAAAGTAGTGAAATTTGATGTTTACATACTGATGGAACAAAACTCCATTTTCACGGTAAAAAGAGTAAATTCGCCCTTTAGTATAGAAAACTGTACTTTTGTTCATTATTTTTACATTTACAATAAACAATATAGCTTTATGGCACCCTATAGAAATTTGGAAGAATACAATATGGAAATCACGGCCGACGTCAAAGACCGATTTTCAAAAATTATAGATGGAATAGGGGAGGACGTTACTCGAGAAGGGTTGGTAAAAACTCCGGAAAGAGCTGCCAAAGCCATGCTTTTCCTTACCCAGGGCTACCAACAAGATGCGGTAGAAATACTTAAGGGCGCCATGTTTAAAGAAGATTATGACGATATGGTCATTATAAAGGATATTGAGCTGTATTCCCTTTGTGAGCACCATATGCTACCATTTTTTGGTAAGGCCCATGTAGCCTACATACCGAATGGACATATAGTGGGTTTGAGCAAAATACCTCGTGTGGTGGACGTGTTTGCTCGTCGTTTGCAAGTGCAGGAGCGTCTTACGCATGATATCTTAGAGTGCATAAACAATACATTAAAACCTAAAGGTGTTGCCGTGGTCATTGAAGCTTCTCATATGTGTATGATGATGCGTGGCGTGCAAAAGCAAAATTCTGTTACTACTACATCCGGTTTTAGAGGCCAGTTTGAAAAAATAGAAACTCGAAACGAGTTTTTGAAATTGATTAGTTCAGATTTGTCATAAGGACTTGTTCACCTGTATTTTACCAAGTTGATTTAATCGTTATTTTTTGGCACTCTTATTGCTTTTAATGAAGAGAATAAATAACTTTTCATCATGTCAAAAGAGAAAGACGATAAATATAAAAAACTACTTCTAAGTTTGCTTTTTGATGGGATTGGCATGCTCTCGTTTGCTATTCCATTTGTAGGCGAATTTTCGGATATTGTTTGGGCACCACTGGCCGGTTGGCTTATGACCCGCATGTACAAGGGCAAAATTGGCCAAGGCGCGGGTATTGTAACTTTCCTGGAAGAAATTATACCTGGTTTAGATGTAATTCCCACTTTCACCATAATGTGGTTGTACACCTATGTTTTTAAAAAATCAAAGCACGCGGAAGCTATCAAAATATAAAGTTAATGTTTTGTTAACGCATATTTGCGCAAAGGTTGGTAAGCGCTTCAGTTTGCCTAAAAACCCATCGATTTAGTAGGTATTTGTTTACATAATTCATTTTTAAATCCTTAGGATTAAAATTTTCTTAATTCCATTGTGCTCTTGTATGTATGGGGCTGCGACTTTTTACTTCATATATTTTAAGAGTGTCGCAATCAAAACCTTAAAAAAAAATTAAATTCTTAAAATAGCATAGAGGAGTATATGAAATAGCCATAACTTTGAGTAAAACCCAGACCTAGATTTTATGCAAAGAAGAAAGTTTATTGGTAAGGCTGCGCTAGCATCTTTGGCCAGTATCGTTGGAACCGATATCGTTTACGGTTCAAAAATGACCGAAAATTATATCCCATTGGCTCTTCAGGATCCAGATCCTTTTAAATTATTTAAAAAAGACAAGGATATGGTGGTCTTGAACGACAAACCTTGGAACATGGAGGCACAGGCCCATCTTTTAGATGATAAGATAACGCCCAACAAAGCTATTTTTGTTCGTAACAACGGACTTATACCAGAGCAGATAGATGTGAACAACTGGACGCTTACCATAGATGGAGAATCTGTAAAACAGAAAAAGACCTATACACTTGCTGAATTAAAATCGAAATTTAAACATCATACCTATCAATTAACATTAGAATGTGGTGGGAACGGTAGGAGTGAGTTTGATCCACCGGCAAAAGGAAACCAATGGACTATTGGAGCGGTTTATTGTGCCAGTTGGACCGGGGTTAGACTTCGTGATGTACTTGAAGATGTGGGAATAAAAGATGATGCTGTATATTTTGGGTATCACGCAGCAGATATTCATTTGAGTCGCGATCCGAGTAAAGAACCTATTTCTAGGGGTGCTCCAATGGCAAAAGCTCTTCAGGATGAAACTATATTGGCTTTTAAAATGAATGGGGAAGATATTCCACTAGTTCATGGATATCCGCTTCGTGTTATTGCGGGTGGTTGGCCTGCTTCGGTTTCTGGCAAATGGTTGCAACGCATCAGCATTAGAAATATAGTGCATGATGGTACTAAAATGACAGGCACTGCATACAGAGTGCCTTGTAAACCTGTAGCTCCCGGAGAAAAGGTGGCAGATGAAGATATGTGTATCATAGAATCTATGCCGGTAAAATCCCTTATTACTTATCCTAAATCCGGTGCAACTATCTCCAGAGGAAAAAAATTAACGGTTCGTGGGCACGCCTGGGCAGGAGAACTAGAAGTTTCTAAAATGGAATATTCTATTGACTTTGGTTCTACCTGGAAAGAGTGCTCTATTGATAAACCTGCTAACAGATTGGCATGGCAGCATTTTTCGGCCCAAGTAGATTTTCCTCAGGAAGGGTATTATGAAGTTTGGGCACGGGCAACAGATGCTAATGGGGTTAGCCAACCTATGTTGCTGCCGGGCTGGAATCCTAAAGGATATTTAAATAATGCTTGTCATAGGATAGCCGTAAAAGTTGCTTAGATGAATAAATACGATCACGATAAACTGAAACAAGAATTTCAGGGTTTTTATCGCATACTAATTTTAGCATGTGTAATTGTAGCCCTTTTTTCAGTAGCTATGATTTATCTTATGGCTGACCCTGATTTGTCTAGTTTTAAAAGCTCCGAACATAACTCGGAAATGGTTGATGTGCCTGTGGAAGAGGATGATTTTGATAAGATTGAAAATGGAATTCATGTACGTACCGGTTTTGTAGAAGCGCCAGGAATGATGGAGACGGTTCAAAATTGTACCAATTGTCATTCTGCTAAACTGGTGATGCAAAACCGTATGAACAAAGAGCGTTGGAAATCTACTATTAAATGGATGCAGGAAACCCAAAATTTATGGGATTTAGGTAAAAACGAAGATATCATCATAGATTACTTGGTAACGAACTATCCACCTAAGAAGAAGGGTAGAAGAGAAGTTTTAACAGATATTGAATGGTACGAGTTGAAAGATTAAATCTTTTTACCGACTATTAAGTCAAAACTTACACCTTCTAACAATGGAGAAGTATGGAGATGCATTTCTGAATTCTTTCTTGGGTACTCTAAATTGGACATGGAAATCCATTTTGTTTGAGGTGCCTTGGTATACCAATTATTTTTGGGGAATTATTTTGCTGTCCATCTTAGTTTGGATTCTTGAAATTGCCTTTCCATGGCGCAAAAACCAAGCCGTTTTCAGGAAGGATTTTTGGCTGGATGCGTTCTATATTTTCTTCAACTTCTTCTTGTTCGCTATTGCTATTAGTGGGTTTTATAAGTTATTGGAAATATTGTTTTTAGATATCGGTATTTCATTTGATACTATATCAATTTTTGATATTGATAACTGGCCTTCTATAGTGCAATTAGGAGTCTTTTTTGTCTTGCTGGATTTTGTTCAGTGGTTTACTCACATGTTATTGCACAGGTATGCTTTTTTGTGGGAGTTTCATAAAGTACATCATAGTGTGAAAGAGATGGGTTTTGCAGCGCATATGCGGTACCATTGGATGGAAAATATCTTCTATAAACCGCTAAAAACGTTTGCAGTAATGCTGTTGGGTGGCTTTGAGCCGGAACAAGCTTATATTGTTCATTTCTTTGCCATATCCATTGGTCATTTAAATCATTCGAACATAAAACTTACTTGGGGACCTTTGAAGTATATTTTCAATAATCCGGTTATGCATTTGTATCACCATGCCTATGAACTTCCCAAAAACAGAAAGAATGGAGTGAATTATGGTATAAGTCTAAGCTTGTGGGATTATATATTTAGAACAGATTATATTCCCGAGGATAGCGGTTTGGTACCTCTAGGGTATGAGGGGGACCACGAGTTACCTAAAAGCTTTCTGGGTCAGCTGGTACATGGTTTTAATTTTAGAAGAAAAAGCCAATAAAATATCTTCAATTTCTATACAAATATATCATCTTAATAGCTGATTTTTTTGAAAACTTCTTAAAGGGTTGCTTTAGGAAAAGTTGTTAATCAGCTTTATTTTAGATTTTTATGGTTAGTCATGAATCAGAAATACTCGTGCATGTCTATGGTGTAAAATAGCAGTAAAATAAAACGTAAAATAAAATGTATGATTATGTTGCTTCTATTCCATAAAGTACAGAAGCAATAGGTTTGGGATAGAAAATTTACGAATTACTTTAGCAGAAACCCTAGTCCGATTCTATTGATCATTTTCTTTTCAAAATTCCAAAAAAATTGAAATTGACCAAAAAGCCATCCAATTGCCACTAGGAGCACTTGGTATATGGGGAATATAAGCAGTATGCGGGCTGTCCAGTACAGCCAAGCATTGGTGGTTTCGCTATCCAGACCTATAAATTCAGTTACAGGTGCCGCCAATTTAGCAGCTGTTGAGCCGGTAATGGCAAATACGATAAAGATAACTACTATCTGAAAATTGGAGTCTATTCCCCAACGTTGTTTTAATTTTTCCATAACATCAATGTTCCGCAAATATAAACAATCAAATTCTTGGTACAAAAGGACCTAAGCGTTGATTGTATTTTCGTTGAAAATAAATAAAATAATTGTAGAGTTTATAATTTACTTCATAACCGTAATCTATATGGGGATCATAGTTAATTTGCAGTTCGTACAGATTCGGGTCAAAGCGCATGGGTTGCGTAACTCGCTGATTGTAATTGGTAACGAAAATCTGATTTCTATTCTCCATATATGATTGCGAATAAAAATTACGCGGCCTAGCTATACTTTGAAGCCAGAAATTAAAACCAGGTTCAATAATAATAATCTCATATTCCGTAGAATCGTCGGCAATAGTAATGGTGTCGCCTTCCTTTTGTTGGAATGCAGATTTTTCTTCTTCAGAGATAGAAACGGTTTCTTTTGTTGTTTTGCAGCTACTTATTATGCATAAAGTAAAAAAAGAAATCGTTCCTAAAAGGATATATAGTTTTCTCATGACTTAAACTTTGTTTTATGCTATGATGCAATTAAAACAATTTACAAAAAAAACCGCTCGTGTAAACAAGCGGCTTTTCATATTTTCATAAGGTTTTCCGGCTATTTTCCGAACAAACCACCTAGCATACCACCAATACCTCCTTTCTTTCCCCCAAGGGCCATAGAAGCTACATCGTCAAGAATGCTGCCGTCACCATCAGAGTCTAGGAAAGATTCTATTAGTGATTGCTGTTGGTTGCCAGCATTGCCACCACCCATTAACCCGCCGAGAAGGTTATTAATACCGCTTGAATCACTGATATTTTGTTCCTGAGTTTGTTTGCCTAAAAATCCAAGAAGGATAGGGGCGGCTACTTTTAGAATAGTAGAAACAGAACCAGCATCCATTCCGGATTTTTGACTAATCGCGTTTTCTACAGTGGCTTGCTTTCCTCCAAGAACATGGCCTAGTATACCTGCACCATCATCCAGCACGGATTGGTCTACACCACCGCTAAACAGACCGCCAAGATTATCTAGAATTCCTCCGCTATGTTTTCCCGAAAGAGCATTCATTAAACCTTCAGCGCCTTCCTGGGAAGATGCGTTCTTTTTCATTGCGCCCATTAATACAGGCAAAGCCATGCTTAATACGCTACCGGTTTGATCGGTAGATTTACCGGTCTGGCTGGCTACACCACTTATTAATTGTTTGCCCATTGGGCTGCTTAATAAATCTAATAATCCTGACATAATGCTTAGTGTTTTATAATTGGATAACAATTTACGAAAAAGATTTCTTCAAAATTGTGCTAAAGAGAAAAAAGAAGATTCTAAAATGAAAGTAAACAAATGTTTATAATTGAAATAAAACATTGTTAAACAGTGATTTAACAGTTTTATTTCAATTATTAAATCAATTACAGTTCTCGGGTGTAGTGATGGGTGAAATGCGAAAAACCTCGTTGAAAAGCAATTGCTCAACGAGGTTTTTTGCATTGATGAATTAGACTTATTTTAATAACGAAATGATTTGTTCCGCTAATTCAGTCCCTATGCGGTTTTGAGCCTCTCCAGTGGCGCCACCAATATGTGGGGTCAAAGAAATATTAGGATGCATTAGTATTCTAATTTCTGGATTAGGCTCAGACTCATATACGTCTAGACCTGCAAAAATAACATTGCCGTTTTCTAAGGCATCAATAAGGGCAACTTCGTCTAAAACACCACCACGGGCGGCATTTATAATTCCAACACCGGGTTTCATCATTTCAAACTCTTCCTTGCCTAGAACATAATCCTTTTGCGCAGGTACGTGTAGAGTTATGAAATCTGAAGTTGAAACCAATGTTTCTTTGGTTTGACACTCCAAGTTAAAGGTTATGGATTGTCCATCAAAAAACGGAATTGTAATTGACGCTTCTTCTAAATATGGGTCGTAAAAAATAACTTTCATGCCAACGCCCAAAGCTATCTTGGCTGTAGCTTGACCAATTCTTCCAAAACCTATAATTCCCAAGGTTTTTCCGCGCAGTTCTATTCCGGAGCCATAGGACTTTTTTAGACTCTTGAAATTGCTATCGCCTTCAAGGGGCATATTTCTATTGGCGTCGTGCAAATAGCGTACACCTCCAAAGAGATGGGCAAAGACGAGTTCCGCTACGGATGACGAAGAAGCTGCAGGTGTATTTATAACATGAAGACCTTTTTCTTTTGCGTATTCAACATCAATATTATCCATGCCAACACCACCTCTACCAATGAGTTTAAGGGTAGGGCAGTTGTCAATAAGGTCTTTTCTAACCTGTGTAGCACTTCGCACCAGCAAAGCTTCTATTTCGTTCTCATTTATAAAATTCTGTAACTGCTCTTGTGCTACTGTGGTGGTAAGAACTTCAAAACCGGAGGCTTCAAGTGCCTTTATGCCGGGTTGTGCTATTCCGTCGTTTGCAAGTATCTTCATTCTATTCGGAAAATTTGTTAGTATTGTTGATAATCGACAGTAAATAATGAAAGGTTTAGCTCGGCTTTATTTACTCGATAATTGAGATTAAATGTTCCGAGGCTTGCCTCGAAATCAAAATGTATTCCTTTTAATACCTCGCGGTAGTTTGACTGTCCACAATATACGTTCCGTTCTTACGTGCCAACGGAGGTATTCTTAAAACCTAATGATTAGGGTTTGTTTACCCTTTTCTCTCCATTTCGCTCATTACATCTACAAGGATGCCAACACTCTCCAGTGAAAGCGCATTGTACATAGATGCACGGTAGCCTCCTACGGAACGGTGCCCATTAATACCGTTAATTCCTGCCTCTTTGCACATGGATTCAAAAGTCTCTTTTAACTTCTCGTCCGTTAGATTGAAAGTAGCGTTCATGTTAGAGCGGTCTTCCTTATTTGCGTATCCTTTAAAAACTGGGTTTAAGTCAATTTCAGAGTAGATTAACTGCGCTTTCTTTTCGTTAATTTCTTCTATTGCTGCAATGCCACCCGCATTTTTCAACCATTCTAAAGTTAGCATAGATGTGTAGACCGCAAAAACAGGAGGTGTGTTAAACATGCTATCTTTTGAAATGTGGACCTGGTAATTTAACATACTAGGAATTTGTCTGGTCACTTTACCAAGAATTTCGTCCTTCACCACCACAAGAGTTGCTCCCGCTGGACCCATATTTTTTTGGGCGCCGGCGTAAATAAGATCAAACTGGGAAAAGTCCAACTGACGAGAGAAAATATCAGAGCTCATGTCGCATACCAATGGTACATTGGTGTTTGGAAACTTCTTTATTTGCGTTCCAAAAATAGTATTGTTTGAAGTCAGGTGTAAATAGTCAAGTCCTTCGGGAATTGAATACCCTTTAGGTATGTAATTAAAATTTTCATCTTTTGACGAACCTACTTCTACAACGTCACCAAACATTTTGGCTTCTTTAATGGCCTTTTCGCTCCAGGTACCCGTATTAAGGTATCCTGCTTTGTTTTCCAAGAGGTTGTATGCTGTCATCAAAAACTGCATGCTAGCGCCACCTTGAAGAAAGATTGCGGAGTATCCTTTTCCTTCCAACCCTAAAAGCTCAAGAGCCAAGCTTCTGGCGTTTTCCATTACCGCCACAAAATCTTTGCTGCGATGAGAAATCTCTATTAGGGAAAGCCCCGAGCCATTAAAATCCATTATAGCTTCCGAAGCTTTTAGAAATACTTCTTGAGGCAAAATACATGGGCCGGCACTAAAATTATGTTTTTTCATAAGGCTTATAAAAATTTAAGAGGTAAAGGTCTTCAATTTAAAGGAAAATAGGGGTGTTTCTAGATAAAAAATCTACTAGGTTTTTAACAGGAAATCAACAGTATCAATATTGTCCGCATAGTCATTGAGTGATGGTTGCTGGGTTTGCCCAAAAGCTATTTCGTTTTTAACAACATTCTCTGAAACAATACATTGCAATTCATTTGAGTCTAAGGCCAGACGTTCTTTTAGTGCGTCTAAATTTTCATAACGCTCATAAAATAGGGAAGCAATAGGAGAGGAATAGCTATGGTCTTCTTTTAAGATAAGAAACCCATTATCCAGTATTTTAAACTCGGACATAAGGTAAACAGCCTTGTTGTAATCGTAATTATTAGCATATTTATCATGGTCTACAATAGGGTGGTATGGGTAAATTGCTTCAAAAAGCGTAGCAAAATCATACGCTTTAGGAACAAAAACTTTACTTACACTACGGCATCCTAATCCGTAATATCTAAAAATATCCTCGCCCAAAGCATTCAGTTGTTCCTTTGATTCATTTCCGGTTAGTACGGCAATAGAATTTCTATTCTTCCGTATAATATGAGGACCTTTGCTGAAATAGTGTTCAAAATAGCGAGAAGTATTATTACTTCCCGTGGCGATTACAGCGTCAAAGCCTTCCAGTTTTCCATCTACTATCTCAATTGTTTCTTTAAATATAGGTTCAATAGAGCAGAGGTAACTATTTAAAAATAAAATGAGTACATTATCATTGGAAGATAGTTTAACCAACACCTTATTTCCCGTAATGAGAACGGATAAAAAATCATGAAAACCGACTAACGGAATATTTCCGGCCATAATTAAGGCTACCGTTTTTGGTCTATTGGTACCTAAATCATAAGATGCCAACCAAGAGGAAAGATTTTCTTCTGTTAATAGCTCTCCCCAGCTTTTTAGTGAATGGGTAACATTTTCTCTTGTAAACCAACCATTTTTATGTTTGGACAACGTAATAGCATCGTCTAATTTCCGAGCCCATTCCTCAGTTGGTGTTTCCAATGTAACAAACTCTCTAAGAAAGTGGCCGAGTTTAACAAATGCAATAAAAGTTTTGTGATGGTCGTTCATATATTTGTTCAAAATTGTATTCCGAAGTACCTTTGTGCAAAAGTAAGAATACTGAATTGATTTTTCTTTTTGATTACGAAATGAAAATATAACGAACAGCTTTTAAGTCTGTTCAGCTTAAATTGAATAATATGGCAATAGTTATAACAGATGAATGTATTAATTGCGGAGCTTGTGAGCCGGAGTGCCCCAATACTGCAATTTACGAAGGTGCGGATGAATGGAGGTATAGTGATGGTACTTCTCTTGAAGGTGATGTTGTGCTTCCTGATGGGAAAGCAGTAAACGCCGAAGAGGTTCAGGAGCCGATCAGTGATGAAATTTATTATATTTCACCAGATAAATGTACGGAATGTATGGGCTTTCATGAAGAGCCACAGTGTGCAGCGGTATGCCCTGTAGATTGTTGTGTGCCCGATGATGACCATGTTGAGTCTGAAGACACGCTTTTGGCAAAGCAAAAATTCATGCACCCTGACGGTTAGAAAATTAAAGAAATTTTTTGGGTCGAAAGACCGTGAATAAAACCCGAGCAATGCTCGGGTTTTTTGTTTCTTGAATTTTGAGGTCTATTTATGGCTTTATACGTTATCTTTGCATCCTGAAAAAGAAAAACGAAAGATCAAAAGCGTCAATAGCTTCTAAAATTTAACGTTCAATTACATGAAAGCAGGTATAGTCGGGTTGCCAAACGTAGGAAAATCAACCCTTTTTAATTGTCTCTCCAATGCCAAAGCGCAAAGCGCCAATTTTCCTTTTTGTACCATAGAACCCAATATTGGGGTTGTAAATGTCCCCGATGCAAGATTGCAAAAATTAGAGTCTTTGGTTGATCCAGAGCGTGTTCTCCCGGCAACTGTTGAAATTGTTGATATTGCAGGTTTGGTTAAAGGGGCAAGTAAGGGAGAAGGATTAGGGAATCAGTTTTTGGGGAATATCCGGGAAACTGATGCTATATTGCATGTATTACGGTGTTTTAATGACGATAATATTGTTCATGTGGATGGTTCTGTAGACCCTATAAGGGACAAAGAAACCATTGATATGGAGTTGCAGCTAAAAGACCTTGAAACAGTAGACAAAAAACTGGATAAGGTAAAACGTGCCGCTAAAACGGGTAATAAAGAAGCTCAAAAAGAAGAAGCTGTTCTGTTGAAGTTAAAAACAGGCCTAGAGGCGGGTACTTCGGTCCGTGCCATTGATATTTCCGATGATGATAGAGAAGAATATGTAAAACCATTACAGTTCATTACGGATAAGCCCGTAATGTATGTTTGTAATGTTGATGAAGCAGCTGCTGCTACAGGAAATGATTATGTTGAAAAGGTAAAAGCTGCCGTTGCTCAAGAAAATGCTGAAGTTATTGTTTTGGCCGTTGGCACAGAAGCGGACATCACGGAATTGGAAACCTATGAAGAGCGTCAGATGTTCTTGGAAGATTTGGGTCTGGATGAGCCTGGTTCTGCAAAGTTGATTCGTGGAGCTTATAAATTATTGGATTTAGAAACCTATTTTACTGCTGGTGTAAAAGAGGTGCGTGCTTGGACTATTCCTGTTGGAGCAACTGCTCCGCAAGCAGCAGGTGTTATTCATACGGATTTTGAAAAAGGTTTTATTCGCGCGGAAGTTATCGCTTATAATGATTATGTGGAGTTTGGTAGTGAAGCCAAAGTAAAGGAAGCGGGTAAAATGCGCGTAGAAGGTAAAGAGTACATCGTTAAGGATGGTGATGTTATGCACTTTAGATTTAACGTATAGTAAGTTAATAGTTAATTCGCAAGACAGCATTACCGTACAGCTCAATATGTTGAGTGTGTGGAAAAATCATATTTTTAAGACCACAGAAGTGTACTTTTGTGGTCTTCCTTTATTTTAACAGCTAATAGTCCATACTGTTTATAAAAGAAATCAACATCATTTTAGGATAAGCCTATTTATGGTTAAATTCACAATTCTAAAAAATACTCTAGTAAATTGAAGAATTTCATAGACGAACTGAACGATGCCCAAAGAGCACCCGTTCTTCACAAAGACGGTCCGTTAATGGTTATTGCAGGAGCGGGATCCGGTAAAACAAGGGTACTCACCTTTCGGATTGCTTACTTAATGCAGCAAGGCGTTGATCCTTTCAATATTCTGGCGCTTACCTTTACGAACAAAGCAGCTCGTGAAATGAAAGAGCGTATTGGAAAGATTGCAGGTAAATCTGAGACCAAAAACCTTTGGATGGGGACATTTCACTCCGTTTTTGCAAAGTTGTTGCGGTATGATGGAGATAAATTAGGTTTCCCCAGTAATTTCACTATTTACGATACTCAAGATTCTCAGCGTTTATTAGCTTCCATAATTAAAGAAATGGGACTTGATAAGGATATATATAAATACAAACAGGTACAGAATCGTATATCCTCTTTCAAGAACAGCTTAATTACGGTTAAAGCATATTTGAACAATCCGGATTTGGTAGAGGCGGACGCCATGGCCAAAAGACCCAGAATAGGGGAAATATATCAGAACTATGTGGACCGTTGTTTTAAAGCGGGCGCGATGGATTTTGATGACCTTCTACTTCGAACCAACGAACTTCTGAATCGTTTTCCTGAAGTATTGGCAAAATATCAAGATCGATTTAGGTATATCTTGGTAGATGAGTACCAAGATACCAACCACTCCCAGTATCTTATTGTTAAAGCTCTTGCTGATCGTTTCCATAATATTTGTGTAGTAGGAGATGATGCGCAGAGTATCTATTCTTTCCGTGGAGCTAACATTAGTAATATTCTAAATTTCCAGAAAGATTATGATAATGTGGGAATGTACCGTCTGGAACAGAATTACAGGTCTACTAGAAATATTGTAAACGCAGCTAATTCCATAATTGCAAATAACAAAGAACAGCTAGAGAAAGTAGTTTGGACGTCAAATGATGATGGCGGAAGCATAAAAATACACAGGAGTACTACAGATGCTGAAGAAGGTAGGTTCGTTGCGGGTTCCATTTGGGACCATAAAATGAACGAACAGTTGGACAATGGTCAATTTGCAGTATTATATCGTACAAATTCCCAGTCACGTGCTATTGAGGATGCTTTGCGGAAGCGGGATATACCTTACCGTATTTATGGCGGACTTTCTTTTTATCAACGTAAAGAAATTAAGGACGTCTTAAGTTATTTACGCTTGATTATTAACCCTAAAGACGAAGAAGCCCTTAAGCGGATTATAAATTTTCCTGCCCGAGGTATAGGTCAAACCACTTTGGATAAGCTAACGGTGGCTGCCAATCACTATAACCGTTCTATTTTTGAAGTGATTCAAAATCTGGAAAAAATTAATCTAAAAATCAACGCGGGTACACAGCGAAAGTTGCAAGATTTCACCACCATGATCCAAAGTTTTCAAATTATGAATGAAAATACGGATGCCTTTACTTTGGCCGAACATGTGGCTAAAAAAACCGGTGTTCTTTTAGAGTTTAAAAAGGATGGCACGCCAGAAGGTATTGGCAAGATGGAGAATATTGAAGAGCTGCTCAATGGTATTAAGGATTTTGTGGAGGGGCAGAAAGAAATAGACGAAGCTACCGGAAGTATCAGTGAGTTTTTAGAGGATGTAGCTTTGGCAACCGATTTGGATAATGACAAGGGAGATGATGACCGTGTGGCTTTAATGACTATCCACCTGGCTAAGGGGCTTGAGTTCCCATATGTGTATATTGTTGGGATGGAAGAAGATCTTTTTCCTTCTGGAATGAGTATGAACACCCGTAGTGAGTTGGAAGAAGAGCGAAGGTTATTTTACGTAGCATTAACGCGAGCAGAGAAACAGGCCTATCTTACATACACCCAAAACCGATACCGATGGGGGAAATTAATAGATGCAGAGCCTAGTCGGTTTTTAGAGGAGATCGATGAAAAATATGTAGAGAACCTTACGCCGATAGATACAGGATATCGATATAAGCCACTTGTAGATAATGATATTTTTGGGGAAGTAGATAAAAGTAGATTAAGGCAGGCTAAACCAGTAGGTGGAACACCTCCAAGCCGTAAAAAACCAAATGAAACGCAGCTCAGAAAATTAAGAAAATTGAAACCAGAACTTGCTACTCCGGTTGGGAATACCAATTCCGTAGACCCTAATTTAGCTGAAGGCAGTGTTATTAACCATACGCGTTTTGGTCGTGGTAAGGTATTGAAGATTGAAGGTGTGGGCAACGATAAAAAAGCCGAAATCCAGTTTGATAAAGGGGATATAAAGAAGTTGTTGCTTCGCTTTGCTAAGTTGGAGATAATAGGCTAATTGATAGACATTTACTCGATAACCGAGATTAAATGCCTAGTGGACTTGCCCCGAGTTAGTTTTACAAGAAACAAAAGCCCCATGAATAGATTTCATGGGGCTTTTCTATTTGTTATAATGTCCCGTCCTAACATAGCGATACACTAAAATTTAGTGTAATGAATACATCAGTAAAGACGGGTTATATAAAAAGAACCCAAAAAGACTATTCGCTTTCTTTTAAGCTTCAAGTAGTAGAGGAAATTGAATCTGGTAAGCAGGATAGACTTTCCGCTCACCTTAAATATGGCATACAGGCCAGATCAACAATTACTTCATGGTTACGAAAATATGGTACCTTTGATTGGGAAAACCTATCCGTAGTAACCGTGGCAAAAACACCGGAACAAAGAATCGTTGAGCTAGAGGCTAAAGTTAAACTTTTGGAAAAGCAAAAGGCTCGTGCCGAGCACTTGGCCGAAAGAGCTGATAAAAAGGTAATCATTTTTGATATGTTAGTAGATATGGCAGAAAAGGAATATGATATTGCTATCAGAAAAAATTACACGCCCGAGTTATTGAACGCTTCAAAGAAGAACAAAAAGAAACAATAGTTTCCACCTGTAACTTACTCGGGCTAAATAGACAGGTATATTATAGAGCTGTTAAATCTAGGACGAAAAAGCAGCATATAGTAAAACAAGTCATTGCTTTAGTGCGCAGCATTCGTAGTGTCATGCCTAAAATTAGGTACTAGAAAATTGTATTATATATTGAAAGACAAACTCTTTGTTTTAAATGTTGGCAGAGATAAACTCTTTAGGATACTCAAAGCAAACCATATGCTTATAAAGCCTAAAAGATCATATCACATAACTACAGACTCGCACCATCGATTTAGAAAGCATAAGAATATTGTTTGCAATGTTGAGATCAATCGACCGGAACAAGTATGGGTTGGCGATATAACCTATTTAGGATCTAGAAAAAACCCATCTTATCTAGCATTGATAACGGACGCTTATTCTAAAAAAATAATAGGATATAATGTATCGGAAAGTCTGGCAGTTGATGGAACCATAAAAGCTTTGGAGATGGCTTTGAACAATAGGATGTATAAAGATAAACCACTTATTCACCACTCCGATAGAGGGTTGCAATATTGTTCCAATGAATATCAGAACCTATTGTCGCAAAACGCAATTAAATCCAGTATGACCGAAAAATACGACCCTTATGAAAATGCAATTGCAGAAAGGATCAATGGTATACTTAAACAAGAGTTCAACGTTGCAAAACATATACAGTCGTTACCTATGAAGAGAAAATTGGTAGAACAAGCTATTTGCATTTACAACAACTTAAGACCACATCTATCGAACCACATGCTAACACCGGAACTCATGCATCGGCAAAACAAAATCATAATGAAACAATACAAATCAAAAAATCTCATTGAAGCTAGCTTCAATGAGATTTAAATAATAAATTTAATCCTTAATAATCTGTATCGATTATTTAGGACGAGTCATAAATATATATATGTCGGCGGGGTATGTTAATGCTCAAAAACAATTGAGAAAGGAATTTTATAGATGGTTCCATAATGTACCGGTAAACAATTTAAGAGTCATTTTCCCCTAGCTTGTATTACTTTTGTTTTAGCCCTGAGAATAAATGCCTTAGCTGAATTGGATAAAGAAAAATGAATTATTTTTGAAGTGGAGTAAATGCTAATAATATTATGGCTGAGTTTATACGGATTTATGAAGAGAACCCTAACCCCAAAGAAATTAATAGGGTAGTAGAGGTTCTAAGAAAAGGTGGATTGGTTATCTACCCTACGGATACGGTCTATGGTTTGGGGTGTGATATTACCAATTCTCGTGCCTTAGAAAAAATAGCGCGAATAAAAGGTATAAAATTGGCTAAGGCCAATTGGTCTTTTATCTGTGCGGATTTGAGTAATCTATCGGATTATGTACGTCAAATAGATACGGCTACATTTAAGATATTAAAAAGAGCATTACCTGGTCCTTATACTTTTATTCTTCCTGGTAATTCAAATTTGCCCAAAGACTTTAAAAAGAAAAAGACGGTAGGTATTCGTGTGCCAAATAATTCTATATCCAAGGCTCTTGTGGAAGGTTTGGGAAACCCAATTGTTTCAACTTCTATTAGGGATGATGATGATTTATTGGAGTATACTACCGATCCTGAACTCATTTATGAAAAGTGGGAAAATTTAGTGGACGTAGTGATTGATGGAGGTTACGGAGATAATGTGGCGTCTACAGTAATTGATTTATCTACGGGTATGCCGGAAGTGCTTAGAGAAGGTAAAGGTCATTTAGATATTTTCTAGTAGAGCACTGTATTCCTTTTAAACCAAAAAATAGGACATAAAAAAACCGCTACTTAATTTAAGTAGCGGTTTTTATTTATGCTTTTACAGCTTCTTAGTTGTTGATGGCAGGATCATCCATGCCTTCTTCGATCATGCTATAGAACTGATCAATTTTAGGAAGTACAACAATACGTGTTCTTCTGTTTTTTGATTTTTCAGTTGTAGATACAGGAACATACTCTGATCTACCGGCAGCAGTCATACGCTTAGGATCAACATTGTAATCATTTTGTAAAATTCTAACTACGGCAGTAGCACGTTTTACACTTAAATCCCAGTTGTCCAACAAAACACCATGTCTTCCGTAAGGCACGTCATCCGTGTGACCTTCTACCATAAATTCAAAATCAGGTTTGTTGTTTACAACCATTGCTACTTTACCAAGAATTTCTTTGGCTCTGCTAGTTACGTTGTAGCTACCGCTGCTAAACAATAATTTATCTGAGATAGACACAAAAACAACACCTTTTTCAACGCTGATTTCAATGTCTTCGTCATCTAAGTTACCCAAAACACCTTTTAAACTCTGAACCAAAGAAAGATTTACAGAATCTCTTCTAGTAATCGCATCCTGCAGTTTACGTATCGTAAGGTCTTTTTCTTTTAAGCTTTCCAAAGACTTCTCAAGGTTCTCGGCACCTTTAGAGGTCAAGGTAGTTAAGTTGCCCATGTTATTGATCAACTCTTGGTTATTCGCTTTTAAAAATGAATTTTGATCTTGTAATGTTTTAAGTCGAGAACTAGCAGTGGCTTTTTCTTCTAAACAATCGTTCAATTTAACCGTTGCAGAATTTAAAAGATCTTGTGCTTCCTTATGCTTGGCTTCTAAATCTGAATACTTCTTCTGTGAAACACATGAGGACAACAACAAGGTCACTCCTAAACAGCCTAAAATTAATTTCTTCATAATGAGAGTTACTAGTATTTAATGTTTGTTATTTGTTTTTTTTATAAGCGTCACTAAGCTACAAAATTATATAATCGTACTGCTCGGTATTTGTAAAATTAGTTAATGTTTTACTAAATCGTTAAAATTCTTTACATGATGTACGAAATGCTGCCATACAATGGACTTTACCTTATAATACTTTGGTATAAAATTAGCTTTTTCACGTCGTTTATACATCTTTCCAAAATGTCTATAAAAGCTTAAATGTGCCCTTAAAATGGCAAAACAGTGTGTAAATTTTAGTTGAAAGATGAATCGTAAGGCTGCCACTCCATCGGATAGAAGGCGAATTAACACCAAAATCAATGCTTTTCTTCGTGGTAGGTTTTTGGTCAAGGAGAAAAGGGAATTCCTAAAATTAAGAAATGTCTTCTTCGGGTTCATATTACTTAGAGTGGAACCACCTAAATGATATACATGGGAGGTGCCCACATATAGAATTTTATATCCTTTATTTTTTGCTCTCCAACATAAATCAACTTCTTCCTGATGGGCAAAATAATCCTCGTCAAATCCTTTTAAATCCCAGAACACATCACTTTTAATGAACATACATGCGCCAGTGGCCCAGAATATTTCAATAATATCATCATATTGCCCTTTGTCTTCCTCTAATTCTTGGAAAATTCTACCTCTACAAAACGGATACCCCAATTGATCAATGAAACCTCCACCAGCACCGGCATATTCAAAATGATCTTTACGCATCAAATCAAGAATTTTAGGCTGAATAATGGCCGCATCTTCATTTTCTTTAAAAGCCTTAATAATAGGTTCCAACCAGCCTTCTGCAACTTCCACATCGGAATTTAAAAGACAATACACATCGGCTTCTACACTTTTTAAACCTATGTTATACCCTGTGGTAAACCCTCCATTTTCACTATTTTGAACAACGGTAATATTGGGGTAGTTGGTTTTGATAAATGCTACGGAACCATCTGTAGAGGCATTATCAACAACGTAAATTTCCGCACCATCGGAATATTGAATGACCGATGGAAGGTACCTTTCAAGAAGTACCTCTCCGTTCCAATTAAGTATGACTATGGCTATACGCAAGACGATGGCAAATTAACGGCTAAAATCAGGAATATTCCTCAGAAATGTATACTTTTCTGACGTAAAATCCATTTTGCAATAAAAATGGTCGAGCCCGTTGGTTACCATCAGGTAATCTGCTTTGAGTTCTAGGTTGTAGCGCGCTATTTGGTCAAAGGTAACTTGGTTAATTGTAATTTCAGGAGCCTTGCATTCCACAAGTATATGGATACTTCCGTCAGAATTAAAAACAACTACATCATACCTTTTTTTAATGTTATTGATAATCAGCTGTTTCTCTACGTTTACTAAGCTTTTAGGATATTTTTTTTCGAGTAACAGATAATTGACTACATGCTGTCTCACCCATTCTTCCGGTTGTAGTACCACAAATTTTTTGCGTATGCTGTCAAAAATACGCACGTTATTTTCGCTACTTTTGAACCGGAATTTGTACTCAGGAAAATTAAGGGGTACCATATAGCAAATTTGATGATTTTTTTTGGATGGATGAAGCAAAACAAATAGTTAGCGATATTAAAAACGGCACAATTAAACCCATTTACTTTTTATTTGGGGAGGAGCCCTATTATATTGATGCCATTGCCTCATATATTGAGAAAAATGTACTTGCGGAAGAGGAAAAAGGGTTCAACCAAATGGTTCTTTATGGAAAGGATGTAACAATAGATGATATCGTTTCCAACGCAAAAAGGTACCCTATGATGGCGGAACGGCAAGTGGTTATCGTAAAAGAGGCCCAACATTTGGTGCGTACCATTGAAAACTTGACCTCTTATGTAGACAATCCTCAACCAACAACGGTTTTGGTTGTTTGCTACAAATATAAAAAACTGGATAAACGCAAGAAGTTATATAAGTCGGTTAAAAAAGCAGGTGTTCTTTTTGAAAGCAAAAAACTGTACGAAAACCAAGTCTCTGACTGGATAAGGAAAAACTTGCAGGGCAGGGGGTATAGTATATCGCACAAAGCGGCAATATTACTTACGGAGTTTTTAGGAACGGATTTAAGCCGTATAAACAACGAAATAGAAAAACTTCAGCTTGTACTGCCTCAAAAGAGTGAGATTACACCAACAGATATAGAGGCTCATATTGGTATTAGCAAGGACTACAATAATTTTGAGCTAAAGAAGGCCATTGGTGAGAGAAACGTACTTAAGGCTACGCGAATAATCAATTATTTTGCTCAAAATCCAAAAGATAATCCATTTGTACTCACTGTAACTTTATTGCATACATTCTTTAGTCAACTTTTGCAGTATCATGGTTTAAAAGACCATTCTGCTAAGAGTGTAGCAAGTGCATTGCGAATTAACCCATATTTTGTGGGTGAGTTTCAGACTGCGGCTCGAAATTATCCAATGAGAAAGGTAAGCGGAATTATATCTGCTCTTCGTGAAATGGACTTAAAAGGAAAAGGGGTAGGGGCTAATGTTAATTCTCAAGCAGATCTATTGAAAGAACTGCTGGTTAAAATAATATAAATTACCTTTTATCTACGCTATATTTTCCAGGCCCTAAAAGAATAATGGAAACAAAGACTGCTAAGTACATTAGGGCTAATTCTTTCTTTTGAAAAGGGTCTGCTCCATGTACAAGGAAAGCGGCAACAGCCATAGTAATGGCGGTGGGTATAGCCGCCCATCTGGTTTTAAAACCGAATATGATCAAAATTGGACACACAAGCTCTGCCAATACCGCTAAAAATAAGGATGGTGTTGCGCCTATACCAATAGGATCTCCAAATTCAGCACCATTGATCAACATTTGCAATTTTCCATAACCGTGAACAGCCATCATAGCAGAAGCTGCGATTCGTAATAGAGCTAAGCCAATATCTTTCAAAAGTGTGTTAGACATGTGTTTTTCAGTTTATATTATTGATAAAAGTATTCTTTTTTATGAACTGACCAAAATACAAATGAAACAAAAATTCCACAGGAACACTGTAAAATACAGTGTTGTCATCAAATTAAATACCAATTGGTTTGATTATGAAGTGTTTAACGTAGTTTAGGAAAGCTTCCTGGGTCAACTTCGTTCATAACCGCATATACTTTTTCAAAAACATCTTCGGCATTGGGTTTTGAGAAATAGTCCCCGTCAGTGCCATATGCCGGTCTGTGAGGTTGAGCGCTTAACGTTTGCGGAGCGGAATCCAAATAGGTATAAGCTCCCTGTTTTTCAATAATTTCATTTAGTAAATATGCCGAACATCCACCGGGAACATCTTCATCTATTACCAACAATCTATTTGTTTTCTTTACACTTTCTACAGTATCATGATGTATATCAAAAGGCAATAAGGTCTGTGCGTCTATTACTTCGGCATCAATACCAACTTCTTTTAACTCTTCGGCAGCTTTTAATACAATTCTAAGTGTGGAGCCATAAGAAACCAAGGTGATGTCCGTTCCGTGCTTTATAGTTTCAACTTTACCAATTGGTGTACAGAATTCTCCTAGGTTTATAGGTTTCCTTTCTTTTAGTCTGTACCCGTTTAAGCTTTCGATTACTAGTGCCGGTTCATCTGTTTTTAAAAGGGTATTGTAAAAGCCTGCCGCTTGCGTCATGTTCCGTGGAGAAAGAATATACATACCGCGGAGCGAATGTATCAAAGTTCCCATTGGGGAACCTGAATGCCATATGCCCTCCAGACGATGTCCTCTTGTACGTACAATTAAAGGAGCTTTTTGTTTCCCAAAAGTCCGGTATCGTAAACAAGCTACGTCATCTGTTAACGTGGCAAGAGCATAAAATATGTAATCTAAATACTGAATCTCGGCTATAGGCCGGAGTCCTCTTAATGCCATCCCGGTTCCTTGTCCAATAATGGTAGTTTCGCGTATGCCTGTATCTGCTACTCTAAACTTACCGTATTTGTTTTGAAGCCCCTCAAGCCCTTGGTTTACATCACCAATAGCACCACTATCTTCTCCAAAGACCAGGCTGTTCGGGTATTTCTCTAATATCTTGTCAAAATTATCACGGAGAATAATACGTCCGTCAACATTTTCGACATCATCCGCGTAAACCGGTTTGACTTCCTTGATATTTTTGGCTCCTGTTGGGCCATCATTGTACAAATCCGCGCTGTATTTTGGCTGGGTTTCTTTCAGAAAACTGTTGGTCCAGTTTAGCAGCTCTTGTTTTTCCGAAAAAGACTCTCCAATTAAGTATCGCAAAGCTTTTCTTGAGCTTACCGCCAAATCCTTTTTAATAGGCTCTTCAATGGCTATGAGATCGTTCTTTACTTTTGCTATAAAGTTCTTGTTCTGACTTTTGGCAGAGGCTTTGTCCAATAACTGAACTAGCTCCTTTTTGAGTGCTTTGTGCTCCTCCAGGTATTCTGACCATGCTTCTCTTTTAGCAGAGCGAACTTCTCTAACAATATTTTTTTCTATTGCTTTAAGTTCCTCGTCGGTGGTAATTCCGGTTTCCAATATCCACTCACGAAAGCGCTTGTTACAGTCGTTTTCTTTTTCCCATTCTAATCTTTCGGCATCTTTATAACGCTCGTGTGAACCTGAGGAAGAATGGCCTTGGGGCTGAGTAAGTTCTGTTACGTGAATAATAACGGGCACATGCTCTTCTCGTGCAATATCCGAAGCATTTTCATAGGCATGCATAAGGGCCGTGTAATCCCATCCTTTAACTTTTAGGATTTCAAACCCTTCCTTTTCATCGGTACGTTTAAAGCCGCTAAGCATTTCGGAAATATCCTCTTTTGTGGTGTGGTATTCTGCAGGCACGGAAATACCATAGTCATCATCCCAAATACTGATTACCATAGGAACCTGAAGTACCCCTGCGGCATTTATAGTTTCTAAAAACATGCCTTCACTGGTACTGGCGTTCCCAATTGTTCCCCAAGCAACTTCATTCCCTTTGTTGGAGAAATTGGTTGCATCCACACCGTCCAAATGTCTGTACATTTGTGATGCCTGGGCAAGACCTAACAACCGTGGCATTTGCCCGGCCGTACAAGATATATCTGCACTACTGTTTTTCTGTTCGGTAAGATTTTTCCAGCTACCATCCTCGTTAAGACTGTGGGTCACATAATGACCGCCCATTTGCCTGCCGGCACTCATAGGCTCTTTCTCAATATCCGTAGTGGCATAAAGTCCATGAAACATTTCTTTGGGATTGGTTAACCCTAAAGCCATCATGAATGTTTGATCGCGGTAATATCCACTTCGGAAATCACCATCTTTAAAAGAGCGGGCCATGGCCAATTGCGGCAGTTCTTTTCCATCTCCGAAAATCCCAAATTTTGCCTTACCGGTCAAAACCTCTTTTCTACCCAATAAGCTTACGGTTCTACTAAGAACGGCAATTTTGTAATCGCTTATAATTTGGGTCTTGAAATCATCAAACGTAATATCGTTACTTGTTTTAGGCGATGTATCCATTAAGCTGTGAGAATTTTCACAAAAATAACAAACTAGAAGCATTTTTACAATGCTTGCATCATATACTTCATTAAAAAATATTCAAAAAAGACTGTTTTCAAATATCATTATGACAATTTTCAGTTGTTAAATTTAATTTTCATTAAGAATTCAATAACTAAATCTTAAAACCATTTTCTAGTAAATAGGCCAATTAGAGTTTTAGGGCTTACGGTAACGATGAATCTAATTTTCTCACCATACTGAGACTGTGAGACTTCCCATCCATTATTGGAGTAAACAGGTAGATAGAGTTCAAAATAATCGGTAAGCAAGTTGAGGCGAACACCAGAATCATATACAAACTTGCCACTTCGACCTTTATTTTTAACGTAACCTAGGTCACTATAGACCTCAATCCATTTCCAAAGATTGACGCTCGTGTTGATTGTAGTGAGGTAGTCATTGGCAAATCTATACTCCTCTGGAAGAAAGGATTTAAAACCACCTTCGGCAATTATTATTTGCTGGCTGTAAATACCGGAATCTTCAGATCTACCTAAGTACCCATAATCAAACAAGTAATCCGTAGGTCGGTCCAAAGCAAAACTATAATAGTTGGGGTCTGTATAATCTGTAGTTTTATTTCTTATAAATTTACCTGCATAAAACCGAAAGTTGAATTGACGGTTGTTCTCAAATAGCTTCCGATACTCTAGCTCAAAAGCAACTTTGGTAAAATCATTGGCGTGTTGGGCATCTGCAAACCAAGAAACATAATTAATAATACCCGGATTTCTGTTGGTGTACCTAACGTTCAGAATACTGTAGTCCGGTGGGGTTTCAAAATCTCCTAAATTCTCATCCTTATCCCTTAGGACATTTACAAACCTAAAGTTCAGGAATTCCCTTTTGTTGGAAATTAAATTTTCAGGCCGCCATCCAAAAGTAATAGAAGGTGTTATAGTTGAATATCTAGAATTTTCTTGAAAATGGTAGGTTGACCCACCAAGCCTAAAATTGGCTACATACAAACCACTTTTGCTAAGGTATTTACGATATGAAAAACTTCCTGAGCCTACGAAACTCTTTTCCCGGAATGAATAAGATGGTGAAAAATCGTATACGAATGGGCGCTCTAAGAAGGTTTTATTATACAACCGCATGCCTGGGGTCCATCCGTCATAAATATTGAAGTTGAGAATGGGGACATAAAACACTTGATTATAATACGGGTTTTCCGAATCTTTAAAAAAGGTGAACTTAAGCTTTTTATTTCCGGAGAAAAAGCCGCCCAAAGACTTCCAGTTATCCCTTTGGTTGAATTCTGGAATCTTTTGGTCATAATTGAGTACCAAACGTTTTTCCTCGTTTCTGGGAATGGTCACCGTTTTTATATCGCTAATACCCGAAAACCAATATTTAGATACTACGGAATCCTTTTTAAGCCCAAATAAGGAAACCGGAACGTTAGTCCCTTTTTTGTTTTTAATGGTAACCTTGAGTGAATCTTCGGTTTTTTCAACCTTTTTAATTTTAAAATCTATTTTACGATCCGTAGTTACATAGTCTTTAAAGAACCAATCAATATCGGTCTCTGTAGACCTTTTTAATATGGATTCAAAGTCTAAAGTTTTAACTTGACTTAGCTTGTAATGCTTATAAAATGTCTTTATACTTTTATCAACTTTATCCTTGCCTATGTAGCTTGCCAAATAAGCCAATCCAAGACCTGCTTTATATTTATTGGCAATTTTCTGATTGAATTTTATCAGGGAGTCATTACTGGTACTCAGTGGCTGGTCTAAATTTGTTCGGGCCGTAAGCATATACAAAAACGGATACTGTTCATTAAAATCCATTTTTGCCAGATTAAAACTGCGCACCCCCCATATTTTGGAAAGTTTACCCAGTAGTTTCTGATCTGGATAGTATTGTTCTACAAATTCTATCATTAAATAATTTGCAATAGCATCACTTAACCATTGTTCTTTTCTTGGGTCTAGAAAAAGGGTCTCTTCCAGAATGTTGATGAGGGCAGTTTTTAGAAACTTCATCTCAAACTGAAACTGTTCTTCGTAGGGCCTTATGAAAGAAGGTAACTGATTAATACCATATAACGGATTCTTCTCATAATCCAATTGACTTACCAATAGTTGTTTATGAGGGTATGTACCTAGATTTTCCTCAATGAACTCTGTGACTCTATTGATGGATAGGCCTTTAAAAATGTCTTCATATTTATAAACTTCAATATCCGTTATTACGGTTATCTGTGGGGTTACATGCGTCATGAATCGCTTTTCAGCGCTTAATAGAATCTCACAATTTTTCTGTTGTTCCGCAGTTAACTGTGCCATTTGCCCATTTGGAATGGGGTCATCGCCCAAAACGGTAAAATTGGTAACCAAATTTAAATTACTGGGGTAAACAAAGTTTACCGTAGTTTCCGTAACCCCGGTATACAGGTCTTCCAAATTTTTGTTAGAATATAAATGCCAAGCACCGTCAAAATATGCCGGTGTCAAATACCAGTCCTTAAGGTAATAACTGTTCTTTCTCTTGTCATAACCATAAGGCGTAAACTTGTTTTCGGGAAGTTTTATAGTGTAGGTTAGAAAAAGTTTAGTTGATTCTCCTGGGCCCAACGGACTATTTAAATCGATTTTTAATATATCCTCACCAGTTGTTCGCTGCCAATGAAGCCCCCTGTATTCGCTGTCTACGGCACTCATTATATTGGTATACCCTCTTTCTTGTTTTTTAGCTAAATGAAGACTTTTTTTGAACTCTTCGGAAAAACGTTTGGCCAAACCTGTACTTTTACTTGCATAAGCATGTGCCCAGTCATTAAAGTACAAGGTGTTAAGGGTAATGTTGGTCGTGTTTTTATATGTGAATTCCTGCTGCACATGGATTTCTTTTTCCACGCCATCAAGTGTAGCGGTCAGTACATTTTCATGCTGCGCAACTAATTCTTCGGAAGCACCAAAAATAGTGGCTCCTAGATAAAAACAAAATATGAGGGATTTGATTTTCAAGCGTACTATTAAAAATTAGGACTCAAATTGCGACCTTTGTAGAATGCGTCAATAATGTCTACAACTTCATCTTCTGTGTCAACAATTTTAATAAGGTCTAAATCATGGGCGCTAATGTTTTTTACTTCTAGCATCGTATTTTTAATCCAATCCATAAGACCCGTCCAGAATTCACTTCCCACTAAAATAATTGGGAATTTTTCAATCTTATTGGTTTGAATTAAAGTGATTGCCTCAAAAAGCTCATCAAGTGTGCCAAACCCACCTGGCATAACAACAAAACCTTGGGAATATTTTACGAACATTACTTTCCTCACAAAAAAGTAATCAAAATCTAGACTCTTATCCGAGTCTATATAAGGGTTGTCATGTTGCTCAAAGGGCAAATCAATATTTAATCCAACCGAAGTACCACCTGCCTCATGAGCACCTTTGTTTCCAGCCTCCATTATTCCAGGTCCACCACCTGTTATAACACCATAACCGGCCTCGGCAATACTTTTAGCAATGCTTACTGCCAATTCATAATATTTGTCACCCTCCTTGGTACGGGCCGATCCGAATATAGAAACACAGGGTCCAATGGTTCCCATTTTTTCAAATCCCATTACAAACTCTCCCATGATTTTAAATATGGCCCAAGAGTCGTTGGTTTTTATTTCATTCCAACCTTTATGATGTTGTTCTTTTCTCATTTATGATTTTATTATTAGGCAAAGTATCTAATTATCAAACTATTAACGGCCTTTAAGAAGACTTAAATGTACTCCAAGACCATTTCTATTTATTGATTCAGTGGATGAATTTATTGCTTTTATTTTATTGCAGCACACAACTATACACATTTATAGTTGAACTTGTTATTAAATTAATATATGATTTTTTATACTCAATCAGGAATATTCAATTCTGGTCTTAAATATTTAGCGGTATAGCTCTTTTTATCTTGAGCTACTTCTTCCGGTGTACCCTTGGCAACGACTTTTCCGCCACCACGTCCACCTTCGTATCCAATATCTATTATGTAATCAACCATTTTAATGACGTCCATATTGTGTTCTATAACTAAAATGGTATTTCCTTTGTCTACTAAACGAGTCAAAACTTCCATTAATACACGAATATCTTCAAAATGAAGTCCAGTAGTAGGTTCATCCAAAATATAAAAAGTGTTGCCCGTATCTCGCTTAGAAAGTTCTGTGGCCAGCTTAATACGCTGAGCCTCACCTCCCGAAAGCGTGGTAGACTGCTGTCCTAAGGAAATATACCCCAAACCAACATCCTGTATGGTCTTTAACTTACGATAAATTTTGGGTATAGGTTCAAAAAAATCGACAGCTTCATTGATTGTCATCTCTAAAACGTCTGCTATGGACTTTCCTTTATACCTAATTTCTAAGGTCTCACGATTAAAGCGTTTGCCATTACAGGTTTCACATTCTACATAAACATCCGGTAAAAAGTTCATTTCAATGACCCGAAGACCGCCACCTTGACAAGTTTCACAACGCCCGCCCTTTACATTAAAACTAAATCTACCTGGCTTATATCCTCTAATTGCGGCTTCCGGTGTTTTGGAGAACAATGAACGAATTTCACCAAAAACACCGGTATATGTTGCAGGATTAGATCGTGGAGTTCTGCCTATGGGCGATTGGTTAATGTCTATTACCTTATCAATGTGTTCTAAGCCCGTAATCTTTTTATAAGGCATAGGCTTTTTAACGCCATTAAAATAATGTGCGTTCATAATAGGGTAGAGGGTCTCATTTATTAATGTGGACTTGCCACTACCCGAAACCCCGGTAACACCGATCATTTTCCCTAAAGGAATAGTAATTGAGACATTTTTTAAGTTATTCCCTGTGCAACCGGAAAGGGTAATCTTTTTGCCATTGCCTTTTCTACGCTCGTCAGGAACCGCTATTTTTTTCTTTCCCGTAATGTAGTCTGCAGTAAGTGTATGTTCCTTTTTTAAATCTTTTGGAGCGCCTTGCGAGATAATTTGACCACCATGTTTACCCGCTCTTGGGCCTATATCGATAACATGGTCTGCACATTCGATCATATCGCGGTCGTGTTCAACAACAATCACCGAATTACCAATATCACGAAGGGATTCCAGCGATTTAATCAATCTAGTGTTATCCCGTTGATGCAAGCCAATACTTGGTTCATCAAGAATATAAAGAACACCTACCAATTGAGAACCAATTTGGGTGGCCAATCGTATACGCTGCGCCTCTCCACCAGAAAGCGATTTAGAACTTCGGTTTAAGGAAAGGTAATCTAGGCCTACGTCTAGCAGAAATTGAATTCGCGTTCTAATTTCTTTAATAATTTCCTCGGCAATCTTAAGTTGGTTGCCTTCTAACGTCTTCTCTAGTCCTTTAAAGAATTTTGCCAACTCTGCAATGTCTAAATGGGCCAGTTCCGCAATATTCCTTTCATCTATCTTAAAATTAAGGGATTCCTTTCGTAAACGAGAACCTTCGCACACCGGACAAACTATTTTGTCCATGTACTCTTTGGCCCAACGTTTCAAAGCTGTTGTACCGGCATCTTCATATTGACTTTTTATAAAGTTGGCTATTCCTTCGTAGTCAATTTTATACGTGCGTTTTACACCCAAACTTTTTGAATCTACTTCAAAATTTTCTTGTCCGCCATTCAACAATACGTTGATAGCTTCATCCGAAATTTTGGAAATGGGGTCTGTGAGCTCAAAATTATAGCGTTGTGCAATAGTTTCAATCTGTTTGAAAGCCCATGATTTTTTATAATCACCTAAAGGTGCAATCCCACCCGATTTTATGGATAATTGTTTATTGGGAAATATCTTCTTTTCATTTACTTCGTACACATGGCCCAAACCGTTACAGTTAGGACACATTCCTTTTGGGGAGTTAAATGAAAATGTATTGGGCTCGGGAACAGGGTAGGAGATGCCGGTTGTTGGGCACATTAAATCCCTACTAAAATACCTAGCTACTTTTTGGCCTTCCTCGAGTACCATAAGAACATTGTCCCCGCTGTACATTGCAGTATTCAGCGTTTCGGAGAGGCGCTTGTCCATATCCTCTGAATCGACCACTTTTAACCGGTCAATTACAATTTCGATATCGTGTGTTTTGTAACGGTCTACTTTCATGCCCTTAACAATGTCTTTTACCTCACCGTCAATTCTAACCTTTACAAAGCCCTGTTTGGCAATCTGTTCAAAAAGCTCCCTATAATGTCCTTTTCTAGATTTGATGATTGGGGCAAGAATATTAATTTTCTTACCATCATAATCCTTTTTAATAAGGTCTTTTATTTGTTCATCACTATAACTTACCATTTTCTCGCCCGTATTGTAACTGTAGGCATCACCGGCACGGGCAAAAAGCAACCGTAGAAAATCGTAAATTTCAGTAATAGTACCCACGGTAGACCGAGGCGATTTTGAAGTGGTCTTCTGTTCTATTGCGATAACGGGAGAAAGTCCATCTATTTTATCCACATCCGGTCTTTCCAAACCTCCCAGAAACTGTCTTGCGTAGGCCGAAAAAGTTTCAATATATCGTCGTTGCCCTTCAGCATAAATAGTATCAAAGGCAAGAGAGGATTTTCCGCTACCCGAAAGTCCGGTTATGACCACCAATTTTTCTCTTGGTATGGTAACATCAATATTTTTCAGATTATGAACGCGAGCGCCCTGAACCTCAATATTTTCTTCGTAATTTATCATTTTCTATAGCAAAGTGGCAAAGGTACGTTTTTGACCTTTAACAAAGAAGTGACCGGTACTTATATCTATGTTAAGGAAATCATGTGAACACCTGAATTAATAGGTTGTAGCACTCTTAGCATTTATATTTTATTCGATAGAAACCATGGTCTTAAAACTATTTACTATAAGCCCGTATACTTCGTAATATTTTACACCACCTTCTTCTCGCTTAAATATTTCCAATATCTTTTAGGAACGTGCTGTTGGTGTAATTTTAGGTTGATGCGGAATTTGATATTGGTGCTCTTAAAGTAGTTGTTCCAAAGGTCTTGGTAGTTGTATTCTTCCTCACCAAAGTGAACACTTTTTTTCAAACTATTCGTGTAGGCGGCCTCAAGTTCTAAAGTTATAATTTCAACCTGATTCATATCATAGAAAATACCGTACTTGCGTTTTACATCATAAATCAACCATTGTTGGTCTGCATACCTTGACCTGAAATGTTTAGTAATTAACGGTAATACATCAAAATCCGGTTCTATATTGGAAAAGTAAATATTATCTTTTGTCAACTGAAACCGTACAAATGCTTCCATTCTATGTTTTTCCCTGCCTACGGACCTTGCCAATTGACTAATTTTTAAAACGGTACTATCTGAATAATCCGAAGAAATAGAAGAGGCCGAAGCAAACATTTTTCTAATATATCTATACAACAACAATTCAATGCCCTTAGTTTCGCTCAAATAGGCAAAATAGATGTCTTTGATGGCGTTATGACTTTTCTTGTGAATACCGTTCCAGACTCTTTTTGCTTTGTCCATTTGAGTAAAAATAGTTTCAGTTTCTGAAAAAAGTCCGCTTTGTGAAGATGAGTTTTTTTGAATATCCACCACTTGGGCCTTTTCATCAAAAGCCACAAAAATGGCCGTTAGAAATCCATTAAAACTTCCGTCGTAAATTAAGGTTTTTGTAGCATTCATAGTTTCATGTTTTTTCACTGTTCATATGGTCTTCCAGAAGGCACTATCAACTAAATAACTGCAATTGATTACTGTATTCCTTTCTAAATTTCCCCACTGAATTCTGGAGAATCAGGCCTTTGATTTTTGTTCCTTCCCTATCTTTATGTTCCCAAGTATTAGAGTCGCAAACAATAAAATATTTTGCTCGGTTAAGGGCTACACCAATTTTCTTAAGGTGCTCCCAGTTCAACTTACGGTAGCGTCTAGCACTGATTATTTTATGAACCGATTTCATACCAAGACCCGGAACACGGGCCAAAACATTCTTATCCGCCTTATTGATGTCCACCGGAAAATACTCCATGTTTCTCAAGGCCCACCCCAATTTTGGGTCTACATCCATGTCCAAGTTAGGATGGTCGTTATTCAATAGCTCTTGAACGCCAAAACCATAAAATCGTAACAACCAATCTGTCTGGTATAATCTATTTTCCCTTAGCATTGGTACCTGTGTGCCAATAGCAGGTAATCTACTGTCTTCTGCAACAGGAACATAACCAGAATAATAGACCCGTTTCATGTTGTAATTTTTATAATAATGTGTTGCGGAATACATGATATCCTTATCAGATTCTCCTGTTGCACCCACAATCATTTGAGTGCTCTGGCCTGCAGGGGCATATTTGGGTGTACTTTTAATGATTTTTTTCTCTAACTTATATTGAATAATTTCATTCTTCACCTTTAACATGGGTTTTGTGAAATCTTCATGTTTTTTATCGGGAGCCAATAGCTTCAGTCCGGAAATGGTAGGCACCTCAATATTTACGGACAATCTATCCGCATACAATCCAGCTTCACGCATGAGCTCGTCACTAGCTCCGGGAATAGATTTAAGATGTATATAGCCATTGAAATTTTCTTCCAGCCGAAGCTTCTTAGCTACTGCCACCAAACGCTCCATGGTATAATCAGGACTTTTAAAAATTCCGGAACTCAAAAAAAGCCCTTCTATATAATTCCGCCTATAAAAATTTATGGTTAAATCTACTACCTCTTGAATCTTAAAAGCGGCCCGTTGTACATCATTACTTTTTCTAGTAACACAATACGCACAATCAAAGATGCAATGGTTGGTCAATAGAATTTTTAATAAGGATACACATCTGCCATCTTCCGTATAACTGTGGCAAATGCCCATTCCGCTGCTGTCTCCCAAACCTTTTGAATTGTTTTTACGAACGCTTCCGCTACTTGAGCAGGAAACATCATACTTGGCCGCATCAGCCAAAATGTTCAATTTTTCTTTTATTCTATCAAAAGATGATGTCATTACGGTATTTGTATTTATTCCAAAATTATGGAAAAAATCCATACAATGGATATAATCCAAATAATATTTTGGAGTATATCCAAATTGTGTATATTTGAGGATGAAAGGGTAGCAGAGTTTTTCTAATTCTGTTAATCACTTCGCTAACAGATGTAATTCTTGACCTCTATGGAAAATGAAATAACTTTAAAGCGCTTTACGGATATACGTAGAGAACTGGGCTATACACAGGCAGAGTTTGCTAAATTGATTGGAGTGTCCAGTACTACTGCGGATATTGAACGTGGACGGACAAAACTGTCCGGTAAAGTGGTGATGGAACTTTTAAAGAAGTTTAAGATAAATCCGCTATGGTTGTTTGGTGACAGTGATAATCAGTTTTTAGAGACTTCAAAGGTTAGCGTTATTCCTAAGGTAGTAACTGTTGACAATGCCGGAAACGATAATATGGTTTTAGTAAATGCCAAAGCTGCGGCGGGATATCCGCAGAATATAGCGGATACCAGCTGGTATGAACAACTTCCCGCTTTTGACCTTCCCATACCAGAGTTTAGAAATGCAACATACCGTGGTTTTCAGGTAGATGGGGATAGTATGTTACCCAATTTAAGGTCAGGGGAGTGGGTCTTAGCTAAAGCGGTGGAGCATATTGATGATGTTAGCCCTAATAAAATGTATGTTGTGGTTTTAGAAGATGCCGTTTTGGTGAAAAAGGTTGAAAAAAGACCTAATTCAAATAATGTCACGTTGGTCTCTCTGAATGAAACCTACCCTCCGTATGATATTAAACCCTTTCAAATTCAGGAGATTTGGGAGGTGAGCAGTAGAATTACCTTTGGGGAGGATGCTACTACGGAAAAAGGACTACTAAGACAATTGCAGGAATCAATGGATGAACTAAAAAGTCAGCTACAGCATGTTAAAAAAGTGTAGTCCGTTTTTTAGGACTCCGCTAGTTTTAAATTGTAAACTCCGCTTTCCCTTGTTGTAAAACCTAGGCTTTTATAAAGTTTGATTGCCGCTGTTCTGTGATGACCTGAAAACAAAATGATTTCATCTAGGTTTAAGTGCTCGGCCTCAGCAAGAAGCTTTTGCATCAATTTCCTTCCAATTCCTTTTCCACGATGTTCGGAATTGACCACCACATCTTCAATTAGACCTCTATACCCAGAAATAACCTTGTACGTTGCCAAAAGTGCTATTCCAATAATATGACCTTCGTGCTTGCAAGCTGCAAAAACTACGTGATTGTCATCTTGAAGTATTTGATGCAAAGGTCGCTGTTTGTTTTTGTCGTTCAGCTGTTTGTATAAGTCCTGAATTTCTTGTTGAACCTGATCGTTAAGATTGAATTTATGTAGAATTTCGATGGTCATGCCTAGTAATTTGAAAATTTTGAAGTAAACTACCTCGGGACGAGCCCACGAAGCATTAAAAAAAATAGTGTTTAATATCGAGGTAAGCCTCGAAGCAATTAATCTCGATTATCGAGTAAAATTAAGAATATATTGGAAGCAAAAGTACGGGTATATCTTAAAATTGATACAAAAAACTGACTAACCAACCTTTGAAGTAACTGATTTTAGGATTAATACATTGTATTAGGATTGGCCGATGTTTTAGGAATTTGCTGAATGGAATCCCAGTGTTCACAAATCTTCCCTTTTTCATCAAACCGAAAGAAATCCATGGTGATGTATTGGTCATTATCTGGCCAGATTTGATGCGTATGTAGCGCAACCAAGTTTCCTTCTGCAACAGATCGCACAAAGTTGATGGACTTTTTTGGGTACTCACGGTGCATGCGCTCAAAATAATCAATAAAACCTTTTGGCCCGTTGGCTACATCAGGGTTATGTTGAATGTATTGGCCACCACAATACTTTTCAATAGCAGCTTTAGGGTTACCTTCATAAGCCATTCTGTAAAAGGCTATTGCATTTTTCTTGTTTTCTGCTGTGTTCATAAATTATAATTTTAAATGGAAGAAATTCATTCCCTATTAGTTATAGTGAAAATGATATTTTTATTCCCTGAATAATCATATCCGTACCAATTATAGCAATGATAAGTCCCATGAGTTTTCCGATTACCGATATGACGTTGTTTCCAATTTTTTTAATGAACATTTCGCTCAGCATAAATGTAAAATAGGTCATTAGGCACATGGCAGCAAAAATTAAGATAACAATTCCAATCTTAAGGTATCCCGCGTTGGAAACAAAGTTCATTCCGGTTACAATAGTACCTGGTCCTGCCAATATGGGAATTGCAAGTGGAGAAATCGCTATGTTTTCATCAATGTGTGTTTCTTTAAGATGCTTTACATTGGATTTTTTGGACTGGAGCATATCAAAACCTACAACAAAAACCAAAATACCTCCCGTAATCTTAAAAGCTGGTATTGTAATTCCAAACAGGAGAAATATAAACTTCCCAAGCACCAGAAAAATGGTAACGATTATAAAGGCCGTAAAGGTGGCTCTTTTGCCAATGTTGCGTTGGGTTTGCCTATCGGCACCTTCAACTAAGGATAAAAAAACCGGCATGTTAGAAAGTGGATTCATTATGGCAAAGAAACCAGTGAACACGGTAATAGAAAAGGTAAGAAGGTTATCCATTCAAAATTGAAATTTCTTTAGACCTCAGGATGAAAAAAGTGTTTCAAGCTATATGGCGTAAAATTGCTATTCTCCAAGGCTTAGATTAAAACATAGTACGTACAAGTTAAACAAAAAAAGAAGACCAAATGAGGGAGACACTCCTCTAATGAATGGGTTTTGGCTTAAGGTTCATTTTTTTGAACAAAGAACTCTATGAACATTCAATTTGAGGTAGCCTAGAACGGCGAATTGGTTTAACTCAATTTTCTAATCTACAATCCCATTAATGGGGGAAAGCTACGTAAAAATGCTTCCTTAAAGCTGGCCGGCTCCGTTTTATGGATTAGAATACTGTTACAAGCATTGAACTTCATAAACGATTCTAATTCCCTGCTTAAAGCATCTGCAAAGGCTTCGGTTTTTCTTAAACTAGGTTCTAAGGTTAACTGGTGAATGTGTAAAACTTTTTCTTTTCTATCGGCCTTGCTATCCATTCGGGCTACTAATTTACCGTCCCATAAAATAGGTAAGGTAAAATAGCCATGTTTTCTTTTGTGTTGGGGTACATAGCACTCCAGGGTATAATCAAAATTAAAGAGGTCCGTCATTCTTTTTCTTTGAATGAGGAGATTATCAAAAGGAGATAAAATTTTAAGTTTCTTTCTGGCCAAAGGTTGGTTTAGGAGTTTTAGTGCTTCGGGAAGTACGTAATATGCAGTGTTGGAAACGTTTACCAGTTCTATTTCGCCAGTATTCAGCATGGTATCCAAAGCGTTCGTAACCAATGGTTTTACGTTTTTTAGCAAATAGGTTATTTCTGGGAGTGTTCCTAGTCCGTTTGTTTGTAAATATTTCTTAACCATAAACCGGCCATATTCATCTTCCGTAGGTATGACTGTACTGATATCATTAGGTAAAACCCGTTCGGTAAGGTCGTATACCTTATGAAAATTGATACGTTTGGTAATCATTAAATCGCCCTGCATAAACAGATTTTCTAACGCTTGTTTTGTCGGTGCCGTTTTCCATTCTCCATGTTTCTTCCCCTTTTTATCAAAGTCCTTTGCCATTAAAGGGCCTTCGTGTGTTATACGTTCAACAACTGCTTTCATGAGCTTCTCATCCCTTTTAAACCAATGTTTTTGTTTTCCGGAAGCAATGGCAGTTTTACGAGGAAGACTAAAGCGATATTCAGTCATAGGTAAAAAGGCGGCGGCATGAGACCAATATTCAAACACTTTTTTATCCGCAACTAAGGCTGACAGATGGTCGGCCTTATAGTTAGGATTGCGGTTATACAGGGTGTGATGGTGTGCCCGCTCAATTACCGAAATAGTATCTATCTGAATATACCCCAAGTGTTCAATTGCGAAGAGTGTGGCATTTTGGGTAGAACCAAGCTGTTTTTTAGCAGGTAATCGCTGGGAAAGCAATGCCAATTTTTGGGCTTCTTTAAGTGAAAGGCTTTGTTCTTTTAAACTCATGTATCTAATTCAGGTCAAATTTAATACGAAGATAAGGGCACTCCAATTTTTGTTTACTTTTTTATGGTATTTGTGAGATTCCCATGAAAATTAAGGTGGATTATTGGATAATGTTAAAAACTACTTAAAAAGTGACTTAAAAACATAAGAAAAAGTGTATTTCATCCGTTATTTAAGCAATTCATCCTATTTTCGTTCATCTCAAACAACCAAAGTCCCTTTCGTAATGCAGAAATATAAAATTTTAATTGCTTCTGCGCTCATTGTTTTTACGCTGTCAGCGCTTACGTCCCGAGTATTTCGTTCAGAATCAGAAACTAAAGTCCAAAAAGCAGAAACCGCAGTTACCACTTCGGAAAAAGCTCCCCGAAATACAAAAGAAATTCACCTTTACGCTTCCCGACAAAAGGATTTACAAACTGCCTTAAAGGCTTATTTTAAGAAAGCAATTGCCAAAGGAGATGTTGTTGGGGCAGGAGTGAGCATTGTAAAAGGAGATTCTATATTAATCTCAGACGGATTTGGAAGAAAGAATAGTGTTGAGAATAATACCGTAAATGGCGAGACTGTTTTTAGGCTAGGTTCATTATCCAAAGGGTTTGCAGGTATGTTAGCGGCAAATATTAAGGACGAAGGAAAAATAAACTGGACGGACCGGGTAAGCGATTACCTTCCGGAGTTTGAATTGGGCGATGGTTCCAATACCAAAAATGTTACCCTGGCCAATATTCTTTCGCATACTTCCGGGACACCGTACCACAGTTATACTAATTTGGTAGAAGCAGGCCTTCCTTTAAACGATATTGCCAAACGTTTTAAAGAGGTGATGCCCATTAGTAAGCCGGGAATTATGTATAGCTATCAAAACGCCATGTTCGCGCTTTGTGGCGAAATGATGAAAAAAGCTACGGGTAAAAAGATAAACACACTTTTAGATGACCGCTTTTTTAAGCCGTTGGAAATGTGTACTACCTCTACAGATTATGAAACCCTAACGCACGAGCTTAATATTGCTATGCCACATGTAAAAATCAGACATGGTTGGAGAGCGGCTAAAATTAGGGACAACTACTACAATGCGGTTGCAGCAGGGGGAATAAGCTCTAACGCGCATGATATGGGCCGTTGGATGCGTTTTTTATTAGGACACAATCCTGATATTATGAAGAGCGATGCCATAAACGAGGCATTTAATCCGTTTATAGAAATTTCAGGACATAGTAAATACTACCAAAGATGGCCAGGCCACACTAGATCTTATTACGGATTTGGATGGAGAATCCATAAATTCACCGAAGGCGATAGCAATTTTGAAAAAACCATCTGGCACCACGGTGGAAGCGTGAACAACTACAGGAATGAAATTGCCGTGTATCCGGAGGCCGATTTAGGTATCTGTGTGCTATTGAACAACAATTCGCCCATTGCCAAAACGGTGATTCCGGATTTGTACGAGATAGTAAAAGAAGTCTACAAAAAAGACGAAGTAGCCACTCAAAAGATGCTTTAGCCCCCTATTCCTTTAAAAACTGAACCAAAGGTTTTATAAACCGCTCAAAACTCTCTATGTGAGGCAAGTGACCAATGTTGTCAATTTCTACCAATTGCGCGTTGGGAATACGTTCTTGGGTTGTTTTGCCCAGTTGGCTGTAAAGCCCCATAGTTTTTCGGACTTCCTCCGAAACCAAGGGTTTGCCCAAAGCCGTTCTGTCTCGCGTACCGATGATTAATAAGGTTTTAGCTTCTATATTTTTAAACTCGTATACTACGGGTTGGGTAAAAATCATATCATACGTGAGGGCGGCATTCCAGGCTATTTTTTCATAATCGGCATTTTTGGTCCAGCCTGCCAAAAGGTTCACCCATTGGTCATATTCAGGCTTCCATTTGTTATCATAGTAACTTTCTAACTGGTATTTTTTGATGCTCTCGTAATCTTTCTTCAATTCATTCTTATACCACCATTCTACAGGTTTGTAGGGTACTTTCAGTTTCCAGTCCTCTAGGCCAATGGGGTTTTCCAAAATCAATTTCTCCGTAGTATCGGGAAACATTAAAGCAAAGCGTGTAGCGACCATCCCTCCCATAGAATGCCCTAAAATGGCTGTTTTTGAAATGGATAAACTGTCCAACAAGCTTTTGGTGTTTTGTGCCAATTGCTGAAACGTATAATGAAAATGGTCGGGTTTTGAAGACTTTCCAAAACCTATTTGATCAGGAACAACAACACGGAACCCTTCTTTAGTCAATGCATCAATCGTCGTTTTCCAATAGGCACCGTTAAAGTTTTTACCGTGTAGCAAAAGAACGTTCTTACCGTTGTAGTCGTCCGGTTGCACATCCATATAGGCCATTTTTAAGGTCTGCTTCTGATTGTTCACCGTTATATCGGATACGGGAAGAGGATACTCATAATTAGCCAGTTCAATATCTAGCCATTGCAGTTCTTCCGATTGCGCGTTTGTAAACTGAAAGGCTATGGTTACAAGCAGTAGGATATATATTTTCTTCATAGATGAGAGTTTTGATAATTGTCTAAAAGTAAACCTGTAAAGGCTTGCGCAAAAGTACAAGAAGGGAATTCAAAAATTGGTTGCTATCAAAATGAATTTGAACCAAATACCACATATTCAAAACATCTATACATCTGAACCCCTGTAATGTTATACTATGGATGAAAAACGCCAGGCTATAAAAAAGAACTTACCATCTGGAATACATATGTATTGTATTAAACCAAAAACGTTTTAGGTCAAATTAAATAGATAGCGGTGTTTAAATTAGTTTCGATTTGTTAGACAATAATTTTCCGACAGGATATAAAATATACATGCTATGGATAGTACTTTAGGAATTGCAATAAGTGGATACAATAATTTTTTACGTCAGTTCAATAAAGAAAATACAGACGTTATAAATACAACTATATTATTTCAGAATACCCATGTTATAAGAGGGGAGAAGGCCGCGGAACTTTTCTATGACCAAGATAAGTTTACTAGGGAAGGGGCGACCCCTGATCGATTCAAAAAAACATTGTTTGGTAAAGGTGGGGTTCAAGGTCTTAACGGAGAAGCGCATGTACATCGTAAAAACCTGTTTATGCGTGAAATGACACCGGAATCCATTACTATATTTAAACAACATTTTATTAGAATATGGCACCAGTATCTAGAAAACTGGCAGAAAACTGAGGAAATTGTACTGTTCAGCGAAATGGAAAAAATTCTGACCGAGGCAGCTTGCTTATGGGTTGGTGTACCATTGCCCGATGAGGAAGTGGACTTGAGAGCTGAAGAACTGCATCATATGATCGATGGTGCCGGTGCCCTGGGTACACGGCATTACAAAGGCAAAGCGAGTAGAAAGAAAGCTGAGGATTGGATAACGTCTTTGGTAGAAGAAGAACGAAAGAAAGCTCCGGAGAATAATAATCCAGAAAACCAGACCATTTTACAGCGTTTTAGTGAATATAAAGATTTGGAAGGCAATCTGTTGGATGCCCAAACGGTAAGTGTTGAGTTACTGAACCTAATACGTCCTATTGTAGCGATAGCAAGATACATTGTTTTTATTGGGAAAGCCGTACACGAAAATCCGCAGTACTTGGAAAGATTACGAAAGAACGAAGATAACTTTCAGTGGCTGTTCGTGCAGGAGGTGAGACGTTTTTACCCATTCTTCCCCTATACCGCCGCAATAGTAAAAAATACCTTTACTTGGCAGGATACTGAATTTCAAGAAGGTTCTAGGGTATTGTTAGATTTGTATGCTACCAACCACGACCCCAAAAGGTGGAACGAACCTTCCGTTTTTAATCCGGACCGTTTTAGTTCGTGGAGTGGTTGCCCTTATGATTTTGTGCCCCAAGGTGGCGGTGACCACGAGCATAACCACAGATGTGCCGGCGAATGGGTTACCATAGATATTATGAAGTCCGCTTTGGACTTTTTGGTGAATACCATAGTTTACAGGGTTCCAGAACAGAATTTAAATATGAATCTTGCTCGTTTTCCCGCTATCCCGCAAAGTCGCTTTAAAATGACCGAAATATCAAGGAGAGTATCGTAACAATCAATTAGCCATACATCAGGTGACAGCCCAAAACAATATAGGTTATTGCTTTGGGCAGTCGCCCATGATTAACGGATAAGTAGAGGTGAACGTTATGACGGAACGGTCTTTGAACTTTGTTCCGGTCTCATCCATAGGACCATAACCTTCAATAAGGGCATTGTCTTTTATCATAAAAGCGACTTCACGTATGCTTTTCTTTCCTTCCGATTGAAATGTATAGTCTCCAATCAATTTATTGTCTTCTACCTTTCCTGAAAAATGACCGGTATTGGCATCTTTTTCATGTAAAACATAGTTGAGTTCGCCCTTTACTTTATTTCCCTTTACCTCGGTAATGTTGAATGCCAAACTGTTGTTGGTATCACTAAACCCGTAACAACCAGGTTGAAGGCTATCGCTTGTATTTGCTGAGGCATTGGCTGAACCATTTTCAACCGGTTTAAACCGCATCATAGAAACATCGCCCATCAAAAGGTTCAGTTTACCTTCATCATCCATACGGTAGGCCGTTATTTGTTTTATGGTTTTCAAAAAGAACGATTCCCCTTGGCCACAGAACATCATTGTAGTGGGGCCTGGTTCACCAAAAGAAAGTTTGTTGCCATTAATGGTAAATGGGGCGGAGTAGCCATTACAACTGTTGGTACCCTGAACACGACCTGTTGCTTCTACAAATGTAATCCGCGGCTTACGGTCTGGGTATAGCCCCTGAAAAGCAATACGGGGCCCGAAAAGATATTCCAGCTCCCAAAGGGTGCCGTAGAGTTTATTGTCTACCGTTTTTTTAGTGGATGAACAGGAGGTAAGAACAATGGTAAGGACTGCTATAAATAGGGCAGTGGGTTTTTTCATGGAATTGCTAGTTAGGGTTTGTAAGGTGAAAAATAACCTATTTCAAAGAAAGTCAACCAACAATACGATCAAAGACTTTGTTAATTTTCCGATACTATTTTTAAAGTGTTATTGTTGAAGGTTTTGTTAAAAACCTTACAGATTTCTGTAAGATAGATTTTGTTAATAGGTGTATCTTACAGGTCTTGTAAAAGAGATATAAAGCAACTTGTTGCTTGATATGATTGTTAGCAAATATTATGACAAAATATGGAACATGAAAAATACTTTCAATATTTCGACAGAGCCGTATTAAATTACTATCGAGCAAATTCCCATGCTTATCATTTAATTGAAGATGATATGGGCGGAGAAATTCGCATTTCAGATAATTGGGATGAAAATTTAAGTGAAGAACATCCATATATTGAATTCAAATTTGCATTTAGAAAATTAGAAAATAATTTCGTTTGTATTGCAGCATTCATGCCTTCTTTTAAAGATAAAATTTCTGAGAAAGACCACGCAAAATGGATTGCTTTTTATATTAAAAACCCATCGTTTCATAAAGTAAACAAAGGATTTGAGAGATGGACAAAACGATATTTGGATGGTTCTTGGGATGTAATGGATGGTCCAAAAATTGGAATTCAACGAGAATTAAAACTTATTAATTCAATTACCGAAACTAAACTGAACCACAAATTATTTAAGCAAGATGAATATAGGTTAGTAAACTATCCAGCTGCTGAAAATAGTGAAGAATACACGAAATCAATATTAGAACTTTATAGACTGGTTATCGATGGAATAGAAAAGAACTGCCTAATTAAAATTGCAAAAGAACAAAACATTACTCTGAAAGATGAGGGAAAACGTTTAAATAGTTTTAAAGAAATAATTCCTAGTAATCTACAATCCGAAATATATACGCCATTCCACAAAATAAATAGAAAGAGAATGCCCATTCATGGTATCCCTTCCAAAGGCATAACTCCTTATGCTGCATTTGAAACATTTAATTCTGATTTAGAAGATATATTTAGTGCTTTAAAAGAATTAAAAAATCTATTTGAAATAGTTTTTGATTTGGATTCAGAATCATGCTTACAAAGACTAGAGTCTTTGTCAATATTTCCAAAATTTGACAAACCACCAAGGCCTGAATTTAAGTTAGAGGAAGCTTTAAAAATGAAAGGAAAAACAATTGAAAGCATTGAATTTGGAGAAACTAAATTCCATAAAGATGTACATGCGGGAGAAGGTATAAATATATATTTTACTGATGGTACCGCTGTTAGTTTACAAATTGGTTCAAATGCATACAATATTGCGTCCAAGTACAACGAGATAAATCCGCCAGATATTCATACCGATATTATGTTGTTTTGGGCGGAAAAATTACGCAAGAAGAACGAAAAAAAATAACGCTTGCCAACACAGATGCTAAACGTAATGGCGACTTCAGGGCAGAACCGAAAGCTCTGAGTACATTTATTGTGTCGCTAAATCTTATGGATTTAGCTTTGGACAAGAAGAAATAAAACTAAACAATACGCTTTAACCTCGGTAATAGAAAATACCTTGTATGGATAAAAAATCTATAAGAAAAGACTATTTTAATTTTTTGCGAAATCCTACGTATGAGAAAAAGATTGAGGTAACCCCTTCTCGTAAATTAGTTATTTTATTTAAGGTTTTTGTATTGACTTACTTAGGAATATTTATTGTTACAATCCCGGAAACGATTCTGGTACACTTTGAAGTGTTTAAACCAGTTGAGATGAAATCAATTAAGATTTATGATTCCATAGTACAGCAAAGCAGTTATAAACCATATTTTCTCTTACTATCTGTTATCATTTATCCAATCTTAGAGGAGATTTCATTTAGACTACCATTAACTAATTTTAATGTAAGAAATTTTAAAATTTCGTTTTCGGTACTTAGTGGACTGCTAATTTCTTTTTTACTTGTTGATATTCTATGGTGGCCTTCCACTAACATTACATTTTTTTTACTCGGGATCTTCTACATTTTAGTTATAAGTTGTATTGTTTTCATTTTATTGAACTACAAACGTGATGCATTTGTTAATTTAAAAATAAGATGGAATCAGAAACCAAATATTATATTTTATTCAAATGCAACTTTATTTGCATTCATGCATATCTTCAACTTAGACTTAGATATTTATGACGTAATTTTTTTACCTCTAATTTTGCTGCCTTTTTTTATATTTGGTATTAATTTCGGCTATGTTCGAATTCGATTGGGATTAAAATATTCTATTTTATTGCATATGGTAATCAATGGGTTAGTGCTTGGTCTAAGAGAGCTGGCATAGTACTATGAGTTAACTAAACTTAAACCCAATTCGGACTTTAGGGCTAAACCGAAAGGTCTGCGTATATTTATTGTGTCGCTAAATCTTATGGATTTAGCTCTGGATAAGAAAAATAAAACTAAACAATAAGCTTTAGCTTCGTGCTAAGACAGGAATGAAAGGTTTCCTTGCCAGCCTTCTTGCCATAGTCTCATTGACGTAAAACATTTGTCAAACGAAATCTGAATGGAAATTTTCAATCAAACAGACATAAAAAAATACTATCAAATATTCGGATATGCAAACCTTATTTTCAGTATTCTTCTTGTCATTTTTTTAACTGACATTGATTTTAAAGAACGGATTTTTGCTCTTATATCAATTAATGTTGGATTTCATATGCTCTATTGGTTTTTTTCAAGTCTTTCAAAGGACTCAACTCGAATGAACAATAGTTTTAATAAAATTATGGGAACAGGAATGTTAAAGATTTTTGCTGTTTTTGGAATAATATGCTCATTCACAATAGTTTATTTTTTCATTACAAACGCCATTTCTGAAAAAGAATATGTTGGACTGTTTGGAATATGTATTCCCTTTGGACTTTTTCTCGGTGCATATAAATTATGGACTGATTTAAATAATGAATAAAACACGTTTTAGAACATTGGTAACCGTTGCACAACCCCATAATCATTAAAATAACGACTCACATAACCGCTTTTTAGGGCGGGATTTTTTTTAAGCACCAGAACAAACCATTGTTCTCGCAGGACATAGAAACCCACTTTGCAGCTTGTGAAGTCCGGTTTTTACAAAAACCGACAAGACGGCCTTGCCTTCAATACATAATATCACTTCTCAACCTCCAACAGCGCTACTGACTCCAGCGCATTTTTAATAACTCTGCTCCAAATGGTATAGCCTTCTTTATTTAAGTGCAAGCCGTCCGAGAGATAGAGTTCCGGTATGGGCCGGTTGTCACTACTGATCATATGGCTAAATACATTTATAAACTGCGCGTTTAACTCGGAAATCACATATTTAGACAACAGTAAATTGGTCTCTATAATCAACGGAATCATCTGTTCCCGTTCCACGCTGGGCTTCAAACTTATAAAAGCCAGTGCCACATCTGGGTATTTGGCTTTGACCATGCCCACCAATTCGTGGCAATCCGCTAGTACTTCTTGCGGTGTTCTACCTTGGCTTAGGTCGTTCTCACCTGCATAAAGCACAATTTTAGAAGGATTTACCTCGGCAAAAATTTCATCAAAATAATGAATGCACCAAGCAAATGTAGAGCCTCCAAAACCAAGGTTCACAGTATGAAAGGGCTGTAAATCCTTCTGCATGTGTACCCATAAACGTACCGAAGAACTTCCATAAATGGCAATCAGATTTTCTTGGGTCTTCAGTTTTGAAACCCTTCTTTTAAGCCTTTTAATTTCATTGGCCCACATGGCAGGTGGTTCTTCATTAAGTACCGTGCCACCAGGAGATAGGAATAATTCTTCCGCTCTTTCTCTCGCCTTTTGAACATCAATTGTATACTCCGCTTGGTATTGTTGTACAAACGCACGCAAGCCATCCTTGCTTTTTGATGCCACCTTTTCGCTTAATAAAAACGGTTGTCCAATCTTACAGTAAAACAAGGACCTACCGATTCGGTCATCAAAATTCACAAGAACTATGGGTACTATTAGCGGTTCTTTTTCTTGTGCGGCGGCCAATTTAAAAGCACCCATTTTAAAAGGACCGGGAGATTCTTCGGTTCGGTAAGACGTGCCTTCTGGACTAATAATTATATTGTAATTATTGTTCAGGTGTTTGGAGGCCTCTTCATAAAAAATGTTTCGCGCCTGTTTTACATTTTCGGAAGACGTGAGCTCCGAGTCTTTGGTATATACATTTATATGGCCTAAATTGTTGTAATAGTTTTGATGACCATATTCCTGTCCGCGGCCAATGCGAACGGTTCTAATACCCGGTTCCCCATATTTTTCGAACAATACCTTAGCACTCAAAAAGTGGGAATCCAAGGTAATTTGAAAACTGTTGTTTAAGGTGTAGTGGGCATCATTGATTAAATGATTGTAGGTAAAAATATGACCTGCCGTTTCTGGTAGGTTTTCCCATCCTTCAATTACATACGGTACATTTTCAAAGACTTTATTGGTCAATCGGGCACATATTTTCCGATTCAAATCCAGGTCCGTTGTATCCCTTGCCGCTACGTTTGAATAGATTTCCTGTAATCCGTTTATAAAATTGCTCTCTTTTTGGTCTTCCGTTAGCAACTCCAAACTCAAAGAGGCGATATGTCTTTCCAAAGCAGTGCCATTTTCAAGCAAAGAGTTCAAAGCATCATAAGCCAGAGCTTTGGTGTTATTGCTTTTTAACAAATGGGGCACTTGGTGCAAAGAAGAAGAAACCGATAAGCGGGATTCATTATTTTTGATCAGTTGAAAAACAGCCTGAAGATTATGCTTCCCAAGCAAGCCCACATATCTTATGAATGCTGCGTTCAGCTGGTTGCCCATCAGCCATATTAAACGTTGAAAAAACTGACCTTCGAACTGATCATCTTTTTGGAATAGCTTCATGAGGTCATGGTCATGAATAAAGTAGGCCGAAGTTCGGGTACGCGTAATGGCAGAACAGCTATCTTTTTGCTTCAGTAGACAAGACCAACCGAATACAAAACCTGAGTTTTTGATGGAACGCTGTTTAATTTCTATTGAATTTTCAATACGTTTTATGGATACTTCGCCATCGATCAGAATAAATAAGCCATTACTATAACCATCTTGGACATATAGTACTTCGTCCGGCTCGTATTCCCTACGCTCGGCCAATGTAGCCATAGCGGCCAATTGTTTTTCCTCAAAATAATCTAAAAAAGGGGAACGCCTCATTAACGAAATTACCGCTTCTTTTTCCGCTACGGGCGAAATATGAAACTTACGGTCTTCCACAAAAGGTTGAAAACGCACCGGATTTAACAGTTCCGATTGCTTTAATAAGGCCGTATGTAAAAGGTGGTATAATTTTGAACCTATGTTCTTAAGAAGAATATTTTTATGTCCTTCCTGCAGGTATGTTTCTATCTGCTCAAAAGGAATTTCAAAAAAGACCGCTTTTTCGGAAGCCACCAATACCTTGTACACATAACGTTTGGGAGGCGTAAAGCCATTAAGTCCCAAAGTTGAAAACGGTTCGGAAGTTTGACAGACCAATATTTCTTTATCAGGGTTTTCAATAGAAATGTAATAGGCTATACCACCTTCTAAAAGCCACCTAAACGTGGTTACTTTCTTATGTATGAAACATATGGTATGACCCTTTTCATACGTTTCTGTTTTTCCGTTCGGAAACTTTTCCTGCAATTGCGAAATACTGATTTCTTCTTTCAAATAGTGTTGATTTTAAGTCTGTTCTACATACTAACTTATTAAAGTATTGCTATGAAAAGAAGTTTTGATTTTATTTAAATTGAATTATCATTTACCCTTATCTATTTTGTAAACATCCATAAAATTTGATAATGATTTTCTTCAATTATGAAATGTGTTGATTGGATTGTAACAGTAGCTGTGGTATATGTATCTTGATATAGTATATATAGGAAAGTTGTGTCGCAAGAAGAATGTATGGGCTCACAACTGTTTATTTAACAATAATTTACCTACCAGTATCAACCACAGTCCGTAAATGTTTTATAATTTTCTTCTAGATAAAACTAGAAGGTTGGTATCCAAAATTTTTTTCGGCTTTAGTTGCTTTTTCTGTCTGTTCTTAGGCCTAAACTCTGCTTTTGGACAAAATGGTGCCAAACTATTAAAAGGAAAGGTGCAAAACGCAGACAATGAGGTTAGGGACGTATTGGTGATAAACCTAAATTCAAAAGAAACCACAATTACAGATTCCTTAGGCCTATTTTCTATTGAGGTTAAAAAGGGCGATTTAATCCGGTTTACTGCCATTCAATATCTTACGAAGGATATTAATATTACCGATGCCATTTTAAATCTGAGCTTAGTTACTATAAACCTTGTTGAGAATGTCATCAATTTAAAGGATGTTACGGTTACCCCGTATAACCTGACAGGAGAAATAAACCGTGATTTAGACCGGTTAGGACTTGAACCTTTGGTAACTTCGGGATCATTAGCATTGCCCAATGCAGATTTAGAGGTCATGAGCCAAAGCCAACGACTACTTTTAGAGGCCGATAGAGGTAAGTATATTCGTTATTATGGTATTGGACTAATAATAAACACTCATAAAATAATGAACCGATTGTCCGGGAGAACTAAATCATTTGAGGATATGGTTCTTCGTGATGAAATTATGGATATGGAAAGAGAGGTCATTACTAAATTCTCAAAGAAAACCCTAGCCGAAAGTTTTGATATCCCCGAAGCAAATGTTGATGGATTTCTAACCTATTGTATGTCGCAAAACGATTTCACTTCATTGTCAGAAACGGCAAATACAACAGAGATTTGGGCATATTTAGAAGAGCGAAGTATTGAGTTCAAAGAAAATGAATTCGCAAAAAAGTAGTTGAGCATATTTATAACAAGTTATTTAACAATATTTTACCTGCTGTTTTCATCCTCGATACTAATTTGTTCTCTATTTTGGTTTTAGAAAAAAACAAGAATGTCTGTATGTAAACCCTATTTTGGAATTAGTTGTTTTTTATTCATTTTGTTAAATACACATTCTTGCTTTTCACAAGTCAATACTAAATTACTCAAGGGTAAAATTCAAAATTTTGAGAATGAAGTTAGAGATGTTGTGGTTATGAACCTTAATTCTAAGAAAACCACAATTACGGATTCTTTAGGTCAATTTTCAATTGAGGTAAAATTGGGTGATTTACTAAGGGTAACAGCCGTTCAATACCTTACGAAGGATATTAATATTACCGATGCCATTTTAAGTCTGAGCTTAGTTACTATAAACCTAGTTGAGAATGTCATTAATTTAAAGGATGTAACGGTTACCCCATATAACTTAACTGGGCGAATAGATCAGGATTTAGACCGACTAAGTCTAGACCCTATACTCACTTCTAAAACGTTGGGTTTGCCCAATGCGAATTTAAAAGTTCTGTCTCATTATGAAAGACAACTTCTAGTAGCGGACAGGGGCACATATGCAAGATTGATGACTATAGAAGAGATGATGAAAGATGATAAAATCTTATTGGGGTTCTTTAAAATTGGTGCTGTAGTTAATACGGATAAGATTTTCAATAGAATTTCCGGTAAAACCAATTTATTGGAAACTATGGTGAAAGGAGATGTAAATACAGAGATGGAAAAGAAAATTCTTGCTAATTTTTCGAAGGAAACAATGGCTGAAAGTTTCAATATCCCCGAAAGTAATATTAATGGTTTTCTCACCTATTGTATGTCGCAAAACGATTTCACTACATTATCAGAAACGGCAAATACAACAGAGATTTGGAAATATTTAGAAAAGCGAAGTGTTGAGTTTATAGCAAGTGAAATAGTAAAGGAGTAGGGTGAATGTACCAAACTACACCAAACAAGCCTCACATTGCCCTTGAAGCAATATTTGGGAAGCTTCTACTTTACGATTGGGAATACTGGGAATACGAACATTTACGATTAGACAATCCACTTTTCCACAGCTAAGACATTGAAAATGCGGATGTACATCATGGTGTTCGGAAGCCGAGCAACCAGAACACTTAGCGTACCATTTAATTCCTGTTTTTCCAAGAAAAGAATGTAGAATTCCATCTTCCTCTAGCCTGTCCAAAACCCTATAAACAGTAGTTTTATTAAAGCGAGAACTGAGTTGGTCCACTAAACTGACCACCGAAATAGCACCCGAGTTCATTTTAAATTCCTCCAAAATAGCATCGACCGATTTTGTCCTTCTAACAATTCCCATAGTACAAATATAACGCAACATAGTTGCAACAACAAATTTTGTGTTTTACATTTGCAACACAGTTGCATTAATAATACATACATGATTGATATTACAAAAAAACCGGACGCTTTAGGTGCATTAGCAAGTTCTTTGTGTCTGGTACATTGCGTTGCCACTCCGTTTTTATTTGTTGCCCAAAGCGGCTTGGTAGTAAATCACCTTACTATGCCTTCATGGTGGAAATTTCTAGATTATATTTTTCTTGCTATATCATTCTTAGCGGTCTACCGTTCAACTCAAACAACCACTATCAATTGGATAAAACCAGCCTTGTGGTTAAGCTATAGCGGCCTATTTTTTATTATTATGAATGAAAAAATGGGGCTTTTGCCCATACCTGAAGCAGTAATCTATATTCCTACCTTGGCGCTGATAGTACTTCACCTTTACAATAAGAAGTACTGTAACTGTGCACCTAACGACCAATGCTGTGCACATGAATAACAAGAATAGGGAGCAGATTGAAATATTGGGAGATAACCATTTTTCTGCAAATACGGAAACTCCTTTACGTGCGGACGCTTTTGATACTTCCGATGATGAAAAAATTAAGAACATTCAACATCATTTTGGAATGATAATGAAAGAAATGGGCTTGGATTTAACCGATGATAGCCTATCCGGTACCCCATATCGCGTTGCTAAAATGTATATAAAAGAGTTGTTTTATGGCTTAAACCCAGCCAATAGGCCCAAGCTTTCTACCTTCGACAATAAATATGGCTATCAGAAAATGTTGGTAGAGCAGAATATTACTATCGATTCTGCCTGTGAACATCACTTTTTACCTATAGTTGGGCATGCTCATGTGGGTTATATTCCAAAGGACAAAGTAATCGGGTTGTCCAAAATTAACCGTCTGGTAGACTACTATGCGCATCGTCCGCAAGTACAGGAAAGATTGGTTCTACAAATACGCAATGATTTGCAAAAGGTGTTGGATACAGAAGATGTTATCGTTTCCGTAAGTGCCAAGCATTTATGTGTCTCTTCAAGAGGTATTAAAGACAAGAACAGCTTCACTACAACTTTAGAATATGGCGGCTGCTTTGCAGATAAAGCATATAGGGATGAATTTTTGACCATTATAGGCCAACAAGCCATTTAAAGATCTGAAATAAATATCTTAGAGAACCATTTGTTTTGATAAGGAAAATACCTGACAATGGTAATTCAACTTTAATCCATAACTGTTGCGGGAGTGAAACACTAGCACTATTTTCTTAGTAATACGAATGGATGTGCTATATATGAGAGAAAAGAAGCCCCTCTAAATTTCATTATTCTAAAAATCCTACCCTTAAGAACACATAATATACAATTCTCTTTGATGTCCGTATTACAAATCATTGTAAAGCCCTATATTTAGTAAGGTCCAGGTTGGTTTAGTCAAATTATCACAATCTGGGTTTTCTCTAATTAATGTGATTTTTGTAAAACCGACCTTATGAAAAAACGTGATTTCCTCAAAAATGTATCATTGGCTGCTTTGGGTGCACCATTCTACGGCAGTGCTTTGGCAAATTCGGCAGAAGTTGTTGCACAAACCCCTATACATAAACTAACTACAGATGAAGATTTTTGGTTGAAGGTACGTGATGATTATAAACTTAAACCGGATTATATTAACCTAGAAAGCGGGTATTACAATATTATTCCAACACCAACACTAGAAGGGCTTCACAAAAATATAGATAAGATAAATTACGAAGGGTCTTATTACATGCGTACCGTGCAATGGGAGAACAAAGCGCGGATGACCGAGAAGTTGGGCGAAATTATTGGCACAACTAATAAGAACATTATCATAACCAGAAATGCAACCGAATCGCTAGATATGGTAATTATGGGTATGGATTGGAAAACTGGCGATGAAGCGGTGTATGCCCTACAAGATTATGGAGCCATGAAACTCATGTTCGAGCAGGTGGCAAAACGTTATGGTGTTATAAATAAAGAAGTTTCAGTACCTAATCACCCAAAATCAGATGAGGAAATTGTCGCCGTTTACGAGAAAGCTATAACCCCAAATACCAAATTACTGATGGTAAGCCACATGATCAATATTACAGGCCATATCTTACCCGTCAAAAAAATATGTCAGATGGCTCATGAGAAGGGCGTGCAGGTCTTGGTAGATGGAGCGCATTGTATTGGTCATTTTGAATTCGATATTACGGATTTAGAATGTGATTACTACGGTTCAAGCCTCCATAAGTGGTTGGCAGTACCTTTAGGTACCGGTTTATTGTATGTCGCCGACGAGCATATAGATACGCTTTGGCCCATTTTTGCAGAAGCAAAGAGAGAACCGGGTGATATTTCTAGATTGAACCATACAGGAACAATACCTGTATACCATGATTTGACCATTGAAAATGCCATAGATTATTATAATTTATTAGGTGGAGCAAAAAAGGAAGCACGCATGCGCTATCTTCAGGAATACTGGACCAGCAAAGTGAGAAACTTACCCGGGATTTTATTGAACACTCCCCAAGAAACCTATAGAGCCTGTGGTATTGCCAATGTGGGTATTGAGGGTATGGAACCTGCCGACTTAGCAAAGAAATTGTTGGACGATTATCAGATTTTTACCGTCGCTGTTAAGTATGCCAATGTAAACGGATGTAGAATTACGCCCAACGTATTTACAACAACGGATGAACTAGATACGTTTGTAAAGGCTTTGAAAGAAATGGCGGCATAATTATAAACTATAGGCCGTACTATCCTTTACCGAGTCTAGAACAAAGGAAGTGTGTATGGTGGAAATTCCGTCTATTATGGATAGTTTTTGGTTGATGAACAGATGAAACCCTGCGATATCGTCCACAGCAATTTTAAGTAGATAATCAAAGTTCCCTGAGACTTCGTGGCACTCCATTACTTCGGGTAATAAACGCATTTCACTTTTAAAGCTGTCCGCTAATTTCTTCTGCTGCTGTACTAAAGTAACCTGACAATAAGCAATAAGTTTTTTTCCGATTTTATTTCTATCAAGCAAGGCAACATAAGATTTGATAATATCTTGTTGCTCAAGTTTTTTAATTCTCTCGTAGGTAGGCGTTACACTAAGTCCGACTTTACCCGCTATTTCTTTGGTATTCTGTTTCGCATTCGCTTGAAGCTGCATGAGTATTTGGTAATCGATCGCATCCATATTAGATTATTTTTCTACGGTTCAACTATTTATCCTTTCAAAAAGAATAAAAACACTTTCACAGCAAATATAATAGTTTATTATTCTGTATTTGTAAAATTTACAGTATTTGGTTTTACTATTTGTAATTTTACAGTATAAAATCAACGAATATGAATGATGAGCAACAGGTAGATGAACTGCTAACCAAACTGATTGAAGAAAAAAATAGAGTTTTAGGTTACCCAGTAGCGAAGGATTTTGATTATTCCCGATTGTACGAATTTTTAAAACACCCTATAAATAATGTGGGAGACCCTTATGAGGATACAACCTATAAGGTTCAAACACATGAGATGGAAAGAGAAGTGGTGGATTTCTTTGCGAATTTATTTAGAGCCGACCCATCCGATTATTGGGGCTACGTAACCAACGGAGGCTCTGAAAGTAACCTATATGGCTTGTATTTAGCACGGGAATCGCATCCAAAAGCAATGGTGTATTTCTCGGAATCTACCCATTATAGCGTAAGAAAGAATATTCATTTGTTGAATATGCAAAGTATTACTATTAGAGCACAAGAGAATGGGGAACTAGATTATGAAGACCTGGAAAATACGTTGCAACTCAACAGGGATAAACCCGCAATTATTCTTACAACCTTTGGTACTACCATGACCGAGGCGAAGGATGATGTTTCTAGGGTAAAGCGGATTATAAAAAAGCTTGCTATTCAAAATCACTACATTCATTGTGACGCTGCTTTAGCGGGTTCATATGGCCCTTTTATTGAACCTAGGATTCCTTTTGACTTTCAAGATGGCGCCGATAGTATTTCTATAAGTGGACATAAATTTATTGGGTCTCCTTTTCCTTCTGGAGTTATTATCGCCAAGCGCTCTTTAAGGGATAGAATTGCAAGGGGCATTTCGTATATAGGTTCGTTAGATACAACAATTACAGGCTCTAGAAACGGGCATAGTCCACTTTTTTTATGGTATGCTATAAAGAAAATGGGTGTAAAAGGGTTGGAAGAGCGTTACCGTCATAGCTTAGAAACAGCCGAATATTGTAAACAGGAATTAATTAAAATCGGAGTTAAAGCTTGGACGAATCCTGGTAGTATTACCGTAGTGTTTCCTAAAGTAGCCAAATCCATAAAGGACAAATGGCAATTGGCCACAGATGAGGCCACTCATATTATTTGTATGCCAAATGTAACTAAACCACAGATTGATGAATTTATTCTAGATATGGTAAGTGAAAAGGAGGCTGTGGCCGGGGTAGTGTAAACGATTCTATTCAAAGTGATGTAAACATCACAAAGAAGTTACTACTCAAATACCGGGTTGAAAATTGATGCAGCAGAAGCTTTATGCTTTTGCTGCATTTTTTATAAACCATTATTATAAAAAATTAATATCTAATCTTACATCTTTTTGTAGGGTATATTCTATTAAAGGCCGTAAATTGGATATTATAAAACGAATATCCGATGGAAACTGAAATAGAAAAGTTAATACCACATAGATTTCCTTTTTTGTTTGTGGATAAAATTTTAATTGCGAACGAGAAAGAGGTAATCGGGCTACAAAGTTTTGATAAATCCGTGGATTCAATATTAACAGGAAGTTTTCCTGATTATGATTTCATACCCGGAATGATTTTAGTTGAATCTATGGCGCAATGTGGAGGTGCAGGTTTAAAGAAAGCCGGGCTCGCAGATGGTTTTTTTGGTTTAGTGAGTATGACAGATGTGAATTTTATGAAAGGTGTAACCTATGGAGAGGAAATTAAATATGTAATTCAAAATGTTAGAGTAAGCAATAGGATAATTAAGCAAACAGGTATTGCATTTGCTCAGAATGAACCTATTGCTGAGGCAACTTGGGTTTGCGCTAGAATTGATTGAAAATGAAATAAACGCTTTTCTATCCTTTTGTCGTTTAAAATGGGCAGAAATGTATAATAATTTTAACCCAAAACAATGAACATGAAAATTAGTCTAAGAAACCTCATTTTTGCCAATTTCAGTCTTTTACTACTAGTTTTATCCTCTTGTGGTTCAACAAGCTCCACAGCAGAAGCGAAAAATGCAACTCCCATAGATGGCGTGTGGGAGTTAAGCCATTTCTATAATCTTGGTAATGGAGATACGCTGATTACAGACACCTCTAAAGTGCAACATAAAATCTACATGGACGGTCATGTTATTTGGAATACAAACCCAGCTCCCGATGGTTCGGAGTGGCATGGTTATGGCAGGTATACTTTTAAGAACGATACAATTACCGAAACCTTGACATCCATGTCCAAATCCATGCAGAGTGATGTGAACACCTACATCATTCCAATAGAACGTAGTACCAACAGTTACAAACAGGTAAATACGTACAGCCGTAATGACACTGTTTTTCAGAATATTGAGGTGTATAAAAAATTGAATTAAGTAATTTATGAAAATTGATTTACTAGTAACCTTTAGCGTTACAAAGGAAGAAAACCCCGAAGCAAGCAGAGCAAAGATTGAAGATATACTTATAGACGGAGAGGAAATAAACCTAGCATATTCTCATGTAAGGGATAAAGTTTGGTTTACTACAAAGCGAATAATTGCTATGGATGTTCAGGGACTTACGGGCAGTAAAAAAGAATTTAAGTCTTTTCCGTATTCAAAAATTAGCTCCTTTTCCATCGAAACGGCAGGAACTTTTGATGGCGATAGTGATTTTAAAATATGGGTGAGTGGTGTTGGTGTTTTTGAAATTAAATTCAGAAAATCGTTAAACATCAAAAAAGTCGGGAGATTCTTGAGTGAAAAATTATTGAGTTAAACCTTTCCAAAACCATCCAAGGCTAAGAATTATCTCTCAATTATAACCTCTAACTTCCCCCATATCCAAAGTTATAGGTCCTAGTTTGTGAGAAGTAGGCAAGAAAGCCCCTGTTTCCATAATCTTCCAATACTCCCAGGTTGCTTTGACTCCACCTATGGGAATAATACTGACCCACATTTGGTAGCTTTCTGGTACGCCATTAGCGCCTAGATGCCAGAGGTAGGAATCCCCAGGCGTGCTGCCTCCAGACGAGTACGTAATTAGTAAAGCTTTAGAACCGTTCTCTAGAGTAACTAAACTCCGTTCCGTTCCGAGGTCAAAAACTTTAAAAGGAGCTACCAGCCAAAAGGAATCATTATTAAAAAATCCTTCAGCTTTGTTAATCAGTTCATTTTTAGTATCACCTGTTACTTCAGAACCGTTTTCAAACACATTACTTTTTGACGATTGTTTTAAGTGCAAATGAACATGATAGTCATCCCATTTTACATCAACTTTACCATTCGTTTTATCCCATTTATAATGGTGTGCCCCATTGGCAAAACTCCATTCCAAATAATTGGTTTTTGTATAGGCTTCATTATTTATCGCTTCTAACATTTTATTTGCAAGAGCATCGGCCTCAACTCCTGGGGTTCCTTCTGGTAATGGCTCATTGTAGATTAGATAGAGAACCCCAAAACCGATAAGAAGAATAGCGGCAAGAATTAAAACGCCTTTTCCAATAATTTTCAATAGTCTTTTTATCATCTACAATTCTATTAAAAACCAACCGCAGTATCATCACCACGGTGATCGGCACCACCTTCCAAAGTACCATCGGCTAACACACGAATGGCATCTACTTTTCCGATAATAGGCGTCCGGTCTTCATTAATGTTATAACCTTTGGATTTCAGTTCGTTCTTTAATTCATCAGAAAAACCATCTGGCTCAAAAATAACCATATCCGGTAACCATTGGTGATGGAAACGTGGTGCGTCAACGGCCTCCTGCATACTCATATTAAACTCATACCCGTTTAAAATGGTCTGTGCCACAGCGGTAATGATAGTAGAGCCTCCCGGTGTTCCCACAACCATCCACAGTTGACCTTCCTTTTCCACAATAGTAGGTGTCATACTACTTAACATACGTTTTCCCGGGGCAATGCTATTGGCTTCGGCTCCAACAAGCCCAAACATATTAGGTACTCCGGCTTTGGCGCTAAAGTCGTCCATTTCATTGTTTAAGAAAAATCCGAGCTCGTCACAATAGAGCTTTGATCCATAGGCTCCGTTTAAAGTAGTGGTAACAGAAACGGCATTACCCTTTGCATCAACAATAGAGTAGTGGGTGGTCTCCATACTTTCCGCCATTTGCGGATTTCCTTCACGAACATCTACAGACTTAGTTGCTTTATCAAAGGAGAAATCGTCCATTCTTTCTTCAATATAAGCATCGCTCAAAAGGTCTTCCATTGGTATACTTACAAAATCAGGATCACCCAGCCAATAATTACGGTCCGCATAGGCACGGCGTGCAGCTTCTGTAAACAATTGAACGGTCTTTTCGGAATTATGGCCAAACTCAGCCACATCATATGGCTCCATCATTTTTAATATTTGGTTGATAGTGACTCCACCGCTACTTGGGGGGCTCATAGAAATAATATGAAGATCTTTGTAGCTAAAAGAAACCGGTTCTCTCCATTGTACTTGGTATTGCTCTAAATCTTCTTCGGTAACGAAACCTCCATTTTCTTGGATAAAACTTGCCAGTACTTTTGCCGTTTCACCTTTGTAAAATCCGTCTCGGCCATCTTTGGCTATCCGGCGCAGGGTGTTTGCAAGAGCGGGATACTTTACCAAATCGCCAGCTTTACAACCAATGGGAAAGGTTGTAACGCTATCATTTACTTCAAGAATAACATCACGTACATTTTCAAATCGGGCTGCTTGCTTTTCGGTAACGATAACGCCGCTATCTGCGAGTGCAATTACGGGAGCGAGAATGTCCGCTAAGGGCATAGACCCAAACTTTTTGTGTACCTCAATGATTCCGGCCACCGTACCTGGCACGCCCACGGCAGTTGCACCTTTGGTACTCATACCCGGAATAACATTGCCCAACGAATCCAGATACATATCCTTTGTAGCTGATAAGGGTGCTTTTTCCCGATAATCCAAGGCTCCAACAGAACCATCCGCTTTGCGATAGACCATAAATCCGCCACCACCAACATTACCTGCAAAAGGGTAGGCTACCACTAAGGCCATTTCAGTAGCCACCATAGCATCAAAAGCATTGCCTCCTTGTTTTAAAATAGTTGCACCAATAGTAGAAGCTTCTTCGCGGGCAGAGACCACCATTGCTTTTTCGGCCACTACACCGGTAGGTCTTGCCGGTTTAGCGGGTGTGCTTTTGCAATTTACAAAGAGAAGAAGTAAAAGGAACTTGAGCAGGATTAAACGTGTTGGTTTCATAAGCGGTCCGGTTTAAAATTTTAATCTATTTTTAAAGTGAATCCTATAAGCTTGTATATTATATTAAAGTGATATAAATTTTTGTTTTGAAAAGACCATAAGCTCCTCAAAGAAAGCGGTAAACTCTTCTTCAAATTTATCATAGTGCTCCTCAAGATCTAGAATGGCAAAATTCATTTTGGATTTATTTTTCGTTCTCCGGTTCATGCCATTCAAAACTTTGGCTATACCTTCCATTTTGGAATAGTTGTATATCCAATTGTCAGAAATCATATACGGCATCATCCGTTGCACGCCTGCAGGCAGAATGGTATAATTGTCTTCTAGCAAGTCGTAAAAATTCTCCACATAAATATCCAAAGGCGTGTCACTATAGGTACTCCAATTTTTGGCCAGGTAATGATCATAGAATATATCCACGATTACCCGGCTATAGTGGCTATAATTTTTATGCAACCGTTTACTACTTATTTTAGGAATATCATGTGTATCCGTAAAAGTGTCAATTTCGCGGTGTAAAATAATTCCCTGCTGCACCCGTTCTGGTAAATGCTTGTATTTATTGGCGCGAATACTGTCCGCTATAAAGTTTCCCAAGGTAATTTCTTGGTCTCCAAAGGAGAGGTAAATATGTGCAAGAAAATTCATAAGTCCGAATTTACAAATTGCAAACATAGTATTAGCCCTAGACCTGTATATTTGCATAAACTATTTAGAATTTAGAAAAAAATGACATTAATAAAATCGATTTCAGGAATACGTGGTACCATCGGCGGCCGTTCTGGTGATAACCTTACCCCAATTGACGCTGTAAAATTTGCAGCAGCTTATGGAATATGGCTTAAAGAATATTCAAAAAAAGACAAGTTGAAAGTGGTAATTGGTCGTGATGCCCGTCTTTCTGGTGAAATGATTCAGAACCTTGTAGTTTCTACCTTGGTAGGATTAGGTATAGACGTTGTTGACTTGGACCTTTCCACAACACCTACAGTGGAGATTGCCGTTCCTTTGGAAAAAGCGGACGGTGGTATAATTTTAACGGCCAGTCACAACCCAAAACAATGGAATGCACTAAAACTTTTGAATGAAAAAGGCGAGTTTTTAGATGCCGCGCAAGGGGCTAAAATTCTAGACATTGCAGATAAAGAAGATTTTGATTTCTCTGAAGTAGATGATTTAGGGAGTATTACCAGAAACGATTCATATATAGATATCCATATTGATGAAGTATTGGATCTTCCCTTAGTGGATGCAGATACCATCCGAAAGGCAAAATTTAAAGTTGTGGTAGATGGCGTGAATTCTACCGGAGGTATCGCTATTCCTAAACTCTTGGAAGAGCTAGGAGTGGAAGTTGTAAAATTATACTGTGACCCAACAGGCCATTTCCCACACAATCCAGAACCTTTAAAGGAGCATTTAGGAGATATCTGTGACTTGGTAATCAAAGAAAAGGCGGACTTTGGAATCGTAGTAGATCCAGATGTTGACCGTTTGGCATTTATTGACAATACAGGTGAAATGTTCGGAGAAGAGTATACACTAGTGGCTTGTGCGGATTATGTTTTGGGCAAGACCAAAGGAAATACGGTTTCTAACCTATCTTCTTCCCGTGCATTACGTGATATTACCCAAAAGCATGGTGGCACGTATGAAGCTGCAGCAGTAGGAGAAGTAAATGTGGTTACAAAAATGAAAGCGAACAACGCCATTATTGGTGGTGAAGGCAACGGAGGAATAATCTATCCAGAGAGCCATTATGGTCGTGATTCACTGGTTGGTTCTGCTTTGTTCTTAATGTTAATGGCCGAAAAAGGGGGTACTGTTGCAGAATTACGAGCAAGCTATCCTTCTTATTTTATGAGTAAAAAGAAAATACAATTAACACCAAGTTTGGACGTGGATGGTATTTTGAAGGCTATGGCCGATACATATAAAGACGAAGAAATATCTACTATAGACGGAGTGAAAATAGATTTCGCAGAAAATTGGGTACACTTGAGAAAATCCAATACGGAACCTATTATCCGTATTTACACCGAAGCAAAAAGTCAGTCTGAAGCAGATGAACTTGCCGATCGCGTTATTGGTGAGATCAAAGAGGTAGCGGGGTTGTAACAAGACCACCCTTAGACTAGGCTCAGGGTTGTGCTTTAAGACTTAACGCTTGGAATGTTTAATGAGGTTACTCTCATTTATATTCCAAGCGTTTTTTTGTGTATAAGCTCACTTGGAGCTTGGCCATAATTAAACACCCCTTTCAGCGCACAGTCAGTTTGAAACTATTGGTTATAACTGCCCCTTCCTGAGCACAGCCGAAGGGAGGGGTTACTGAAACTCAACAGGAACCTTGTTTCTATGCTTCCATCGCCTATGGGTCCACAAATAATATTCTGGTTTTTCTTTAATCTGTGCTTCCGCAAGACGAATAAAAGTGTCCGTAATCTCGTGTTTTGCGGTAGAAGCCCCAGAGGTGGTTATAGGAATAAATTCAGCTTTATAGTAGCCTCTTTTTACTTTGGATACTTTTAGAAAAACTACGGCAAGGTCCATTTTTCTAGCTAGGCTTTCCGCTCCATTAATCACAGGAACTTTAACGCCCATAAATTCTGTCCAATACTGTGCACGTGACATTTGAGGAGTTTGGTCGCTTACCATGCCAAAAATTCCCTTCACATTATTCTTGTAGTTTACAAGAACAGTTTTAGCAGTTTCTTCTTTGGTAATTAAAGTCGTATTCCAACGTGCGCGTACTTTCCTTACCCATTTATCAAAATATCGATTGCTTACTTTTTGATAAACGGCATAGCCTTTAGATTCCACATAATTGTTAATACTAACGTTCCATTCCCAATTGGCATAGTGGGAACATACCACGAGAATGGTTTTTTCTTTTTCAATTTCTTGGATGAGCTCAATATTTTGTACATCATACCGTTTTTGGACATCTTCTTTAGAAAGGTTCATTGTCTTTACCATTTCCAAAAAAGCATCGCACATATGGTGATAGAATCGCTTTTGAATGTCTAATATTTCTTTTTGAGACTTTTCTGGGAACGCCAATTCTAAATTGGACTTAACAACCTTTTTTCGGTAACCGAACACATGAAATACCAAAAAGAAAACAAAATCGGAAAATCCATAAAAAAGGCGATAGGGAAGTATAGAAATTAACCATAGCAACGGATACGCCAAAACAAAAACAAGCAACTGCATGAAAACATTTTAATGCACAAATATAGCTATATTTGACACTAAATTAACTTCACAATATGAACAACCTAGATATTGCCACCATTGTGGTAATCGCTGCCAATGTTTTAGTCTCCTTAAAAGGATTTAATGATACCGCTTTCTTTGAACGTTATAAATTTGGCATAGGTCAGATTCAAGCCGGACAAAAGGATAGGATGTTAACCTCTGGTTTTTTGCATGTAGATATTGCCCATCTTTTTTTCAATATGTTTACGCTTTACTTTTTTGCGCCTGTGGTAGTGAACTGGTTTGGGTCCGGAAAATTTATCGGCATCTATTTTATTAGTTTGTTGGCCGGAAGTTTATTGGCTCTCTTTTTCCATAAAAATGAATCGTATTATAGTGCCGTTGGTGCTAGTGGAGCGGTAACCGGCATACTTTATGCGGCAATCCTTCTGCAACCTAATATGCAATTGGGTATTATGTTCATTCCAATACCTCTCCCGGCTTATGTTTTTGGTATTGGTTATTTATTGTATTCCATTTATGGAATGAAAAGCCGTTTAGGTAATATTGGCCATACGGCCCATTTTGGGGGAGCCATTGGTGGGTATGTAAGTATGCTTCTCTTTATGCCTCGATTATTGGTCAATGAGCCACTTATGGTAGGGTTGCTGGCATTGCCCATTATTATACTTCTTGTGATGGCAAAATTGGGAAAAATATAAGGTGCCGTTTATCTATATTCCTTAATAAATCTCCTAGTTAGCGTATTAATATTTCGGTAAAAAGGCAGGAAAATCCCGTTATATAGGTATTTCATCGAAAAAATATAAGATAGGTATACACTTGAACGTAGTTTTACGTTCTGTTAGAACCCAAATCTAATAGCTTTTAAACCTACTTATAATGAAAAGACTTTCCCTAGCTGCATTAGCAGCTGTTGTATTTGCTACATCTTGTAGTGATGAGACAACCGTTTTTAGCGATACTGAAGATGATATTGCTATAGAAGCCAAAGAATCTGTATTAAAAAATAGTATTCTTTATGATGATGCCGGTGTATTGGATATTAATAATACCGAGAGTTCTTCCGGTAAAACCTCAAAGACAATTGAGGAAATGGCAGGCGATTATCCATTAACGTTAATTGCCCGTGTTCATCCACCTTCATATGCTGGTGCAGAAAACCTTACCGCTTCCCATGTAGATGTTGATGGTAACTACGCCTATGTATCTTATAATACAGTTGAAGATGGTTATGCGGGCGGTATTGATATTATAGATGTAAGTGACCCAAACAATCCTCAAGTAACTTCTAGATTGTACTATTCCAATGCAGATATTAACGCCATTGCCTATGATAATGGATATGTATATGCTGTGGGTGGTGTAGATGCAGAAAAGTCGGTGAGAGCTACGGCAAACTCATTTGTGGTTAAAATTCCTGCTTCTGGAGGAAGATTGGATACAAGTGGTGACTTGGTATATGGTTTTCAAGAAGGATTTACGGCCAATGATGTAAAAATATCATCTGATGGCGTTTTGGTTACAAGTGGTAAAGATGGTTTGTTGACGTCTTATAAGAGCACTGACCTTTCTACTCAAAACGATGTTTCTTTTTCCGATTTACGTTCTGTGGCACATAATAATGGAACTATTGCAGTTTTAGATGCCAGTAATGGTGTGAGTATTATGGATACCGATTTTACGGTAAGTCAGGAAATTTCAATTAGTTCGGATTTTGGAGATAATAGTAAGAGAACGTTGGATTTTTCAGGAGATAGATTATTTGTTTCTGAAGGTGCTAAAGGTGCTGGAGTTTATAATATGACCAGTGGAGATTTGGTACAATATATTCCTATTCTATTGAATCCTGAAGGAACCGAAAGTGAAAACATCGTAACCAACGCTGTAGCAATTAACGAAGATGTGTTGCTTATGGCCAATGGTGGTGCGGGCTTGTGTCTTTCCGAAGAAAAAGATGGTCAGACAAATATTATAGGGGTTGTAGATTTAGACGGGTCTATAAACTTTGTAGCCTCAAAAGGCGATTATATTTTTGCCGCTTCCGGTAAAGCCGGTCTGCAGATAGTTAAATTAAATAGACCTGACGAAAGCTTAGAAGCTCGTTGTTCTGATTTGCTATATTATTCCGGTAGTTCTAACCTCTCCGTAAATGAAGGTGAAACTAAAGAATACAAAGGGTCTAAATGGTTCAATACCCTTAATGTAAACGGTTCTTTGTTATTATGTGGTACCTGGGCAGTGAAAAACAGTAGCTACATCAATAGTGGTGGATTATTTGAAATGAACGGTACGTTGTATATCGGTAGAAATAATTCTAAAAAAAATATTACAGTTAATAAAGATGCTACCCTTAGAATTGAAGGTAACTTTACGGTCTACGGAGATATAATTCTTAATGATGGTGCTACCCTTGAATTTATAGGAGATGATTCTGTAGCTAATGTCTTTGGAAGTGTTAAAAAACTCGGAAGCGCTAAAGTTATAGGTGAGTTTAGAGATGTAAGAAACAAGTTCTAAAATAGATATGACTCGTACTAAATAATCGATACAGATTATTTAGGATTAAATTTATTATTTAAATCTCATTGAAGCTAGCTTCAATGAGATTTTTTGATTTGTATTGTTTCATTATGATTTTGTTTTGCCGATGCATGAGTTCCGGTGTTAGCATGTGGTTCGATAGATGTGGTCTTAAGTTGTTGTAAATGCAAATAGCTTGTTCTACCAATTTTCTCTTCATAGGTAACGACTCCATAGGTTTTGCAACGTTGAACTCTTGTTTAAGTATACCATTGATCCTTTCTGCAATTGCATTTTCATAAGGATCGTATTTTTCGGTCATGCTGGATGTAATTGCGTGTTGCGACAATAGGCTCTGATATTCATTGGAACAATATTGCAACCCTCTATCGGAGTGGTGGATAAGTGGTCCATCTTTATACATCCTATTGTTCAAAGCCATCTCCAGAGCTTTTATGGTTCCATCAACTGCCAGGCTTTCCGATACGCTATATCCTATTATCTTTTTAGAATAAGCGTCCGTTATCAATGCTAGATAAGATGGGTTTTTCCTAGCCCCTAAATAGGTTATATCGCCAACCCATACTTGTTCCGGTCGATTGATCTCAACATTGCAAACAATATTCTTATGCTTTCTAAATCGATGGTGCGAGTCTGTAGTTATGTGATATGATCTTTTAGGCTTTATAAGCAAATGATTTGCTTTGAGTATTCTAAAGAGTTTATCTCTGCCAACATTTAAAACAAAGAGTTTATCCTTCAATATATAATACAATTTTCTAGTACCTATTTTAGGCATGACACTACGAATGCTGCGCACTAAAGCAATGACTTGTTTTACTATATGCTGCTTTTTCGTCCTAGATTTAACAGCTCTATAATATACCTGTCTATTTAGCCCGAGTAAGTTACAGGTGGAAACTATTGTTTCTTTTTGTTCTTCTTTGAAGCGTTCAATAACTCGGGCGTGTAATTTTTTCTGATAGCAATATCATATTCCTTTTCTGCCATATCTACTAACATATCAAAAATGATTACCTTTTTATCAGCTCTTTCGGCCAAGTGCTCGGCACGAGCCTTTTGCTTTTCCAAAAGTTTAACTTTAGCCTCTAGCTCAACGATTCTTTGTTCCGGTGTTTTTGCCACGGTTACTACGGATAGGTTTTCCCAATCAAAGGTACCATATTTTCGTAACCATGAAGTAATTGTTGATCTGGCCTGTATGCCATATTTAAGGTGAGCGGAAAGTCTATCCTGCTTACCAGATTCAATTTCCTCTACTACTTGAAGCTTAAAAGAAAGCGAATAGTCTTTTTGGGTTCTTTTTATATAACCCGTCTTTACTGATGTATTCATTACACTAAATTTTAGTGTATCGCTATGTTAGGACGGGACATAATATAAATATAAAACGCCCTTGTCCATTAGGATAAGGGCATTTTTCATTGTTGTATTGCGTTAGACTTCTAAAGTGTTTTTAGGTATTCTAAAAGTGCCAATCGTTGGGCGCTGGTTAGGTCGTCTCCAAAAGTGTGTCCTTGGTTTCCGTAGCCTTTTATGGTTGTATCATAGGTTTCCTTGTCTACTTTACTAGTTTCCACGGTGTAGTTCCATCCTAAGTTTTCTTTATCATAATCGGTACTGTTAAAACTGCGGCTCCAATATTTAGGACGTTCAGAGCTATTTAGCACTTCTGCTATTGTTGCGACAGAACTGTTGTGGAAATAAGGGGCAGTTGCCCAAACACCATCCAACGGAGGAGCAATATATCCTCCTTCTGCTTTGAACTCCAGTCCCGTAGTTCCGGTGCCGAACCAACCTGTATTAAACCAATCTAAAAAATAGTCATTTACGGTTGAAGGTGTCGTGTATAGATTAGAAAGGGCCGGATCTGTTCCAATAGATGTAAGGGATACCAAGAGGTTGGGGTATTCTTCGGTTTCTCCATAAGAGCCGTGGCATTTTACGCAGTTTTCCTCAAAAACGGGTTTACCCTGAGCTGCTAAATCGGTGTCAGTTTCAAACGGGTATTCCGGTGCTTCTATACTATAAATATAGGCTAGTACATCGGGCATTTTGGGGTCTATCTCTTCCGCTTTCGTTTTATCGTCCAGTGTCAATAAACTAGAACCGATGAATGATTTACAAAAATCTCTTCGCCCTATAGCGTGGTAAAACATGGCATTTTTCTTCTTTAATAACCACCAGGCAGGCACGTCTGTAGGAATTACCTCGTTACTGACATTTACATAGGGTGTGTCTGTCCACTCCAACGTGTTTTTGTCTCTATGGGCTGCTAGAACCCTAGTAATTTTATCCGCAGGGTTAACACCGCGGGTTTCCGTAACCGTTTTAGGACCTATAGCCTCAATGCCTTTTCTAAACTGGTCGTAGGCTTCCCATTCATCACTATCCTGTCCACCATAAAGTAAAGAAATACCGGTACTGACCAGGCCAATATTATCAGCTCTGTTAATGGTAAAATCGGCAACCTGACTTCCGAGGCCTACCATGAACTCATTATTTATAAAACTTGCGTGACATGACATGCAATTGGGAGAGACTATCCGAACACCATTTGCGGCATCAATGGCTGTATATTCATAGCCAATATTGGCGTTGTCACCCGTGCGTTCCAATACGTTTGTATGGTCTTCTCCAAAGCCCTGTATAAAGGCGTCATAAGGTACACCGGAGCTCATGTAGTTTCCGCTAGTCAAAAACTCATACCCTTGGGCGGCGTTGCCTATTCTTTGGGTGGAGGCAGGGATTGCATCTAGCTCCAGAACTACTTCAGGTTCAGTTACCGGCTCTGGATCGGGATCAGGAGTTGGAGATTCCGTGTCTGGGTCAGGGACAGGCTCGTACTCGTTACTATCGCTAGAACAGGCGTAACCGACTAACAATATAACTACTAATGCAAAGGATTTTAAGTGCTTCTTCACAATCAAAAGGGTTTTATTCGCTTGAGGGACAGCGTTATGAAACTAGGGGAAGTTACTAATAAAGGTAAATAAAAGTATTGCTTATGACATGAAAAACATAAAAACTAGATAAACCGAAAAAATGAATTCCGTAACGCCTTTTACTCGATAATAAAGATTAGGTGTTCCGGGCTTACCACGAAATCAAAGTGTATTCCTTTTTATTCCTAGTAGGCTTGCTCCGAGGAAGTTTACTACCTCTCTACTTTGAAATTACAGCTTCATGATATGGGTTCGTAGTCGTTCAAAATGGTCGGTTCTCTGTCATGCAGGTCAAAAAGCCACTATTTAGAATGTTTTTGAATTTCAATTAATATATTTAATATATTGTTTTTCAATTAATTGTATCGATTGTTTAAATGATAAGTTCATGTTAAGGTCTCTGGTGTTTCTTAACATGGAAATCAAAATAAAATCAAAATTATTTCGTACCTTATCCTCCTAATTTTAAAACAAGAAAAATACCGAATGGCTAAATCTCAGCAAACTTATAATAAGACTGAAAAAGAGAAAAAACGTTTAAAGAAACGCGAAGAGAAACAAAAGAAAAAAGTTGCGCGTAAAGCTGCTGCAAAAGAAAATGACGAAGGAATTCCGTTTGCCTATGTAGACTTCAATGGCAACCTAGTGGATACTCCGCCAGATCCATCACAAAAAGTTCAAGTTGATGCCGAGGATATTGTTCTTGGTATTCCTAAAAAAGAAGAGGGAGACGAAGAAGAATTTGACCCGGTACGCAATGGAAAAGTATCTTATTTTGATTTCTCAAAAGGTTTCGGTTTCATCATCGATTCTGAGAATCAGGAAAAATACTTTGTTCACGTAAGCGGTCTTATCGACGAAATTAACGAGAACGATAAAGTATCTTTTGAACTTGAAAAAGGTATGAAAGGTATGAATGCGGTTAGAGTAAAGAAAATATAGCACCTGTTGCTGTTCAACTTCCAATTGCATTGTTCTAATTGGGCATAATAATTTGTCCATTTCCAATATTTATGAAAAAATATATTTTAGTTTTTTCTATAGTTTTTGCTACCCTTTGGTCATGCGCACCAAGAGCAAAAAATCTATTTAACGGAAAAGATTTAAATGGTTGGCATATAGATGTGCCGGCTATGGATAGCACAGATGCAAGAAACCCTTTTATCATAAGAGATGGCATGTTGGTGAGCTTAGGCACTCCAGCAGGCCATATTATTACAGATGCCACATACGAAGACTTTCGTTTAGATGTGGAATACCGTTTTGCCGGTGAACCTGGCAACTGTGGAGTTTTGGTTTTTGCTTCTACGCCACGCTCCCTATACAAAATGTTTCCAAAATCTATTGAGGTGCAAATGATGCACGAAAATGCAGGGGATTTTTGGTGTATTGTAGAGGATATAACCGTTGATGATATGCTGGCGCGTCGTGGACCTCAAGAAGAATGGGGTATTACCGAAGGTAAGAAACGGAGAATATTAAACCTGACCGATGATTCCGAAAAGCCGGTAGGCGAGTGGAACCACATGCAAATTGAGTGTCTAAAAAACGAAATTAAGGTTTGGGTCAATGGCGACTTGGTAAACCACGGTTATGATGCTACGGCACAGACGGGGCAGATCGCTTTGCAAGCAGAAGGCTCGGAAGTTGAGTTTAGAAAGGTTGCGCTCACGCCGATCACTCAACTTACAGAATAAGTCTCAACTTATTTTCTATTCCAAATTCAATTCCTGTGGTAAATCAGGAAAATCGATTACATCCGATGGGTTCATACCTTCTAACGTAACCGACCCTATCCGAACGCGCACCAAACGCAGCGTTGGAAAACCCACTACAGCTGTCATTTTCCGAACTTGTCTAAACTTACCTTCCGTTAACGTAACGGACAACCAAGAATTTGGTCTATGCGTACCAACACGTAGCAAATGGTGTGGTTCAGGAAAATCCGGTTCTTCTGTAAGTAGTCTTGCGTTACAGGGCTTGGTCAAATATTTTTTCCCTTCAATCCCAATTTCAACCCCTTGTTGTAATTCAGCTATAGCTTCAGGGGTAATGATTCCATCCAATTGGGCATAGTATTCCTTTTCAATTCCGGAACGATTGACGGTATCGCTTAGTTTTCCATCCGTGGTCATTAAAAGAAGACCCTCGGACTTTAAATCCAAACGTCCTATGGCCATAACGCTATCATCAAATGGGTGAAGCTCGCTTATAAATCGCTTGGACCTTTTTTCCTTTCTATTATTACTTCCCATTTGACTTATAAATCCAAAGGGTTTGTACATTTTGTAATGTTGGTGGGCCATTTAAAAGATTATGGTGTAAAGGTAGTAAAGACTAACTTGTAAAACCTAGAGAGAAGTGTAGGATAAGATGGGAAAATCAAAGAAGTTCTTATGGGTTAAAAATCAATCAATCTGCATTAATAAAATAGCCTAGGGTAGCATAAGTTTGTAGTAACAAAAAAATGAAGAAATGGAAAATGTATTAGTAGCGGGTGCCAATGGTACCACGGGAAAAAAAATAGTAACACTTCTAAACGAGTCTCAATATTTTACACCTATAGCCATGATTCGGGAAGAATCGCAGAAAGAACAATTTGAAAAAGACAATATCGCCACGGTTATGGGCGATTTGGAAAAAGATATATCCCACACGGTAAAGAACATAGACAAAGTGATTTTTGCTGCTGGTTCCGGTGGAAAAAAGGTAGAGGCTGTAGATCAAGACGGAGCTAAAAAATTGGTAGATGCTGCAAAATCGGCAAATTTAAAGAAGTTTGTAATGCTAAGCTCTATGGGAGCCGAAAACCCAGATAAGGCAAGTGACCTAAAAGAATACTTACAGGCCAAGCATAATGCAGATGTGTATCTAAAAGATAGCAACCTTGTGTATACTATTGTTCGTCCGGGTTCTTTAACGAACGATAAGGGAACAGGGAAAATTAAGGCCGAAGCAAGTTTAGAGCAATCAGGGTCAATTAGCAGGGATGATGTAGCCCAGACGTTGGTACGTTCTTTACATGATGATGCGGCTAAAAACGCCACTTTCGAAATTTTGGAAGGTGAGACCTTAATAGGAAAAGCTATAGATTCGGTTTCATAAAATGTAGATATTTTCGGTCGTACGGAAAGATTGTAATATATTCGGGTTTGCCTTAAAAGGCAAACCCGTTTTTTTGTTCAATTTTTTGAAATTCCCCCATTAAAATATGCTTAGAAGAGACTTTATAAAACAGAGTGGTTTGGCTTCTGCCGCTACATTTTTGCCGGTAACTGGTTTTACCATGAAAAACAAACCCAAATTTAAAATGGGGCTGCAATTATTTACCATTCGTGATGCCATGAAAGCAGACCCGTTGGGTAGCTTAAAAAAAGCAAAGGCTATGGGCTATGAAGACTTGGAAATTTATGGTTTTGACCCAGAGCAAATTGGATATTATGGCTATGAGGCAAAAGAATTTAAGTTGATATTAGATGACCTTAACCTCACCACTACCAGTGGCCATTATGACTTTTCGTCTTATTTTGATAAACCCGATGATGAACTAAAAAGGTATTTAAACTCTTGTATTCAAGGGGCTCACATTTTAAACAAGCCTTATATAACTTGGCCTTGGTTGGCTCCGGAATTTAGAACAATTGAAAATTTTAAAATTCTTTCGGAAAAACTGAATTGGATGTCGGAATATGTAAATGCCGCCGGATTAAAATTTGCGTACCATAACCACGATTTTGAATTTACGGACCACAATGGGCAAACCGGATATGATATTCTATTAAAGGAAACTAACCCACAATTGGTAAAGTTACAGATGGATATGTATTGGGTAATGCATTCCTCAAAAAAGACACCACAGCAACTTATTACGGACAATCCGGGCCGCTTTGTCATGTGGCACATAAAGGATATGGATAAGGAAAGCCGTGATTATACGGAACTGGGTAACGGCTCTATAGATTATAAAAAAATGCTTTCGGGTATAGATACGGATGCATTAGAGTATTATTACATAGAACAAGGCAGTAATTTTGCCAAAAACTCCATGAAGAGTATCGCTGATAGCGCTAAATTTTTCAAAAAGAACTTGCAACAATATCTTTAAACCAATCTCATGAAAAACAACACAATTAAAACATTAGTAATCGCTCTGGCGGTTGTAGGTTTTACCGCTTGTAATGAAAAAAAGCAGAAAGTAGAGGAGAAGGAACCTATGGTAAACTATGATGAGCCAGTTTCTGAACTGCCCGTTGACCGTTTGAACTTGCCCGCTGGTTTTAAAATAGAAGTATATGCAGATGGTATAGATGGTGCGCGTTCTATGGCTATGGGAGACAACGGAACCTTGTTTGTAGGTACAAGAAATGAAAAACGTATTTATGCCGTCCAAGATCGGGATAAAGATTTTAAAGCGGATCATATAATTGAACTGGATTCTACCTTGGAATCTCCCAACGGAGTGGCATTTAGAAATGGGTCGTTGTATGTGGCAGATGTGAGCAAGCTCTTTAGATATGATAATATTGAGGAAAATCTAGACAGTCTTCCTGAGCCCAAATTGATTTATGAAGATTATCCTGAAAATTTTCACCATGGATGGAAATACATTGCTTTTGGACCGGACGATAAGCTGTACGTGCCCGTAGGCGCGCCTTGTAATATTTGCGATTCTACTTCCGTAGATGAGCGTTTTGCTTCTATTACCCGTATGGATCCAGACGGAAGCAATCGTGAAGTGTATGCCCGTGGGGTTAGAAATACCGTGGGTTTTACATGGCACCCAGAAACAAAGGAAATGTATTTTACGGATAACGGTAGGGATATGATGGGTGATGATATTCCCCCATGTGAGTTGAACCGTGTTACGGAAGCTGGCCAGCATTTTGGCTATCCGTTTTGTCATGGTGGCACAATTAAAGACCCTGAGTTTGGCGACCAACACCCTTGCTCGGATTTTGTTTCCCCTGTGCAGACCTTAGGTGCCCATGTTGCGCCGTTAGGGGTCAAGTTTTATACGGGCGATATGTTTCCTGAAAAGTACAAACAGTACGCCTTTATAGCTGAACATGGCTCTTGGAACCGCTCCAAAAAATCTGGATATAGAATTTCTTTGGTAAAGTTTGAGAACAATGAGGCTGTAGCCTATGAAACCCTTATTGATGGCTGGTTGGATGACGAAACCCAAGAGCAATTTGGTAGACCTGTAGATTTATTATTTCTAAAAGATGGTTCATTATTAATTTCCGATGATTTTGGAGATGCTATTTATAGACTGAGCTATGATGATGGGAGTAGTCAAGTGGCTAGTGTGGAGTAGTTTTACGTATGAGGCGTTTAAGAATTTATGATCTTAGTGTGCATTTAATCAGGATAGCATCAATGATGCTACCCAATTATGGTGTTGCATTAAAAGGATGACGAAAAACTAACAGAACAATGGAGAATGAGATTTTAGACTTGTGTAATACTCTAAACAGGGTAATACACGAACCATTGTATCATAATTTCTATAATATACCGAACGAATTGGTGTATAATCAGAAATTTACTTCAATCGACTTAATTGAAGATAGTCAAATAGCAATAGAAGAATTTGAAAGTATTAAGTCAATTGGCCAGCAAGGAAGAAGTACATTACTAATTTATGGGCTCTTACAATCTCTTTTTCTCCAGCAAGACGGACTGTATCATTTGTACAAATGTGTTGTAAATGAAAATATAAAACAAACGGAATTTTTTGAGGCATTCTCTTTCGACAAGGAAATAAGAGATGTTCGAAACGATATTGCGGGACACCCAACAAACAGAAAGAAGACAGAGTTCTATTTTATCGCAAAAGGCCCGATTTCTAAAGATAGATTTACATATGCAGGATATACACCGGAATTCAGAAAGGTTGAAGTTGATTTAAAAACATTCATATGCAAACAATTAGATTTTACTAGAAATGTTCTTCAAAATGTAAACGAAGAAATTTTGAAAAAGATTGAAATGAAAAAGAACGAACATAAAACCAAATCTCTTCAAGAAATGATGGTTGGAACAGGTAGAAATATCCAACTCATTTATCGCGGAATAAGAGATACAACAAGGAATTTTCAAGGTGAGTTGGGAGTTACCACCTTAAAAGCATCTGTTGACGAGATAAGAAGCAATTTAAATATACGGTATAATGATAATTTACCTAGTGGAATATCTGAAGCATTCCGACTGATTGATTATATCCTTAAACGATTCGATCAATGGTGGGCAGAAAAGACTTTGTTTGGAAATGATGATGCAGAAATATTCCTCGATAGCTTAAGAAACCAACTAAACGAACTAGAAGAAATGTTAATAGAAATTGACGAAGAGTTTAACAATTGAAAACGCACCACAACAACACCAATACGCAATGCCCTTTGGGACACTGCGCATAGCCAAAAAGTTATAAAACATTTTGAAAAAAGTTATCTCTATAATACTGCTCACCGTAATATTAGTAAGTTGTTCTGACGGTAATCACACGAAACGAACAGTTTCTGAAACAAGATTTCTTTCTGGAATTTCAAATGATTCCTTGAAAATCAGAACGGAATATCAGCTCATTAAAACAATTGGTGATTCGGTTATCGAATATGAATACTTAAGTAAAATAGACACTACAAGAAATTTTAAAGCACACTATAACAAGTCTCAATCGGAGCTAATCCTAGGATTTACAGGTTATAAAAAGGAAGAAGATAATCGTTTAATTAATCGAGATATTTCAAATTATGGATTTGATAGTTATGTCCATATAAAACCCGAAATAGACGGAATGGGTCCAATTTTATTTAATAAGAAATATGGGATTTTAGCCATTGGAAACCCACTTGGGCCAGCGGCAGCTTTTACAGATAATAAACCTGAATTTAATGTGGTCTATCGGATTTTTGAAAGGCTATATTGAAAAAAAACCCGCTAGTGCGAGGGTCACGCTCGTACCCACAACTAATAGGGCAAAATAGCATAAAAGCATGAGGACAATTCGGCACAAACAATATGCCTACGCTAGCGCGAAAAAAATGTAACCTAAGAGTTTGTATATTAACTATTTAGCGAAAACTCTTTAAGGAAAATAGTTTCAAATCTACCCAGGCTATTGGAGGCATCATTCTCGCAACTGATTACTACCCCATAAAAGCGTATTTTAGTCTAGTAACCTAGAACAGGACTATTCAAATGCATAAGTTAACAGTAGACCTATATTTAAAACCTATTACGATAGGTGAATATCAACAGCTATATGATTTAATGTGTACTATATATCCGCCTGCTTATTCACATTTGTGGCCGGATAAGGGAGCTTCGTATATAAACAGTTTATACGCTAAAGAGAATTTAGAGAAGGAGCTTGGTCAACCAAATTCCGAATACTTTTTCATCACCTATAAAAATGAAAAAGCGGGAATTTTAAAAGTACTTCTAAATGAATCTTTGCCTCCTGACCATACAGTTAACGGAACCAAACTACAACGTATTTATTTAGACCAGTCACTACAAGGAAAAGGTATTGGCAAAGCGCTCATCCTTTGGGTAGAGAGGGAATACAGAACTACGGAAAAATCAACCTTATGGCTAGAAGTGATGGATACGCAAGATCAAGCACTTCGGTTTTATGAGAAATTGGGTTTTAAAAAGGTGAATAGTTTTAGTTTTGATTCGGACTTTATGCATGAAGCTATGAGAGGTATGTACCGAATGGCTAAAGAGATTTGATGTGAGCTGTAGATTATTAAAATTATCAGTAGTTAAAAAGAGGAAAAGTAAAAGAAATATGCTTGTGCTAGCGTAAAAATACCATCAAAGATGAAGAAAAAGTGAAAGCTGAACTCAAACCATTTTGGAATAGGTATTTTAAATTCGATTGGAAATTCGGGTTGTTTCTTCTTATACTGATTTGTGTACCACGTTTTCTACTGGTTTTACAAGCCAACCAAACGGGTAATTATGGTCCTATTGGTGCTATTATGCTTGTTTCTGCACTAGTCCCATTTATTTTCTTAAATAAAAGAGGAAGATATAAGATTGGTTTTAGAGCAACTAAGAAATGGGGTGCATTGGCATTGGCTTTAGGAGTAGGGGCTGCTTTTAGTTTTTTACTTTACTTTTTAGGTCAGGAACTATATGGCAATTCTTTTCAAAACTGGTATGAATATATTGGTAAATCATACCAAATTCCTGCTATAATTTCAGCTGAAGATAAGCTTGTCCTGTTCTCAATTATGGCAAGTACGGGTATGATGTTTAGTCCTATTGGAGAGGAGTTATTCTTTAGGGGCATTGTTCATGGAGCTTTCGCGAAGTCCGTTGGAGAAAGAAAAGCATCGCTAATAGATAGTTCAGCTTTTGCGCTTACATATATAGCTCATTTTGGATTGTTGTATATAGATGGTAGATGGCAATTTTATATTATTCCCACACTGATATGGGTTTTGGGAATGTTTGTTGTCAGCCTCATTTTTTTTAGAATGAAAACCTCATCAGATTCTTTGTGGGGTTCTATAATTTGTCATGCTGGGTTCAATTTAGGTATGATTTATAGTATATTTTACTTGCTGTAATCTACTGAAAACAAAGGCTTTCTAGTGTCACGCTCGTGCCCATGACAAAAAGAGTAAACCTCAATAAAACATAACTACTTCGTTCAGAAAAAACAGGGTATTTACCTTCTTAGGAGCTAATAAAATTAGCTTGTAATTGGTTTTTTCCTAACCTAGGAAGCCGATTTAGGTAGAACAATGGAAAACCGAGCGCCTTTAACAGGGTCGCTTGTAATTTCTAGCCTACCCTTATTCTTCTTTAAATAATCCAAACAGGCGTTTAATCCAAAACCTGTTCCTTTTTCATCAAACGTTCCCAATTGGGTAAAGAGCTGTTCACCCTTAAAGATGGTATCTATTTCCTCTTTGGAAAGGCCTGTGCCTGAATCTTGGACTATGGTATGGACTTCATCCTCTTTAACCTTCACGGAAATATGTATTTTACCTTTTTCTGGGGTGAACTTAATGGCGTTGTGCAGAATGTTCCGAACAACAAAAGCATAATTTTGTTCGTCGGCATAGATAGTATTATCAATACCTTCCATAGTAAAATCTATTTGTTTTTCCAGTAGCATACCTTCAAACAAACCGCCCATTTGGGTAATGGTATCTTTGCACATGAATAGGGTGAAATTAGCGGGTTTATTCTGGATTTGATCTTGTGACCATTGTAGTAGATCCGTTAGGAATAGATCTAGATTACCAATATGTTTTGATAATCGCGCTAAATACTCCTTTTCTGTTTCTTTGTCAAAATCATTGCACGCCATAGAATGTACCAACCCCTCAAGAGTGGCAATAGGACTTCTTATATCATGGGATATTAAAGTAAAAAGCTTTTTGTTGATGGTATTTAGCTTGGTAAGTTCCTGTTTTTGTCTTTTTATCTTTCGGGTGTAACCAATCACCACTAGAGATATGGGATATGAAATGATAATGGGCATTACAAAAGCAAGCGTAAAACCGTAAACAAAATTAGCAACCTTAATGAAACAAGCGGATAGTAGAAATAAAGAGATGGAAAATAGTACGGAAACTACCACAATTCTATGTGGTTTGCTTAAAATACGCTCTAATTTTTCAATAGGTAGGGACATTCTATAAAACTTCTTCAGGGGTTTTAATTCCTTCAATATTAATTATCAAAAATTGAACGTACACCGCACAGTACAAATTAATTGCCTTGAACGGATTTACTATCAAGCTAGAATTAAACGGATTGTAAATTAGCATTATTGTCTTTACAATAGATGATAAACACCCTATTCTTATTAAAAATGGCATTCTTTAACATAAAGCGTGTGCATTTGTTAGTGTGGTAAAGGTTTGAGTTGATTTTCTTTAGCTAAAATTGTTTCTAGCGGTTTTTCACTGTAGTGGATAGAAATCATTGAAGAGAAATACTGCCGGCTGGCTTTAAGATTGTTTTATAAGCCGGTTACCGTTGGTTTTAATGTAACCTGAAGTTATTCGCTAAACTCCAAATTGACTATTTTCGAGAATTAAAAGAGAAGCAGAATTGATCATCGATTTTAAAAATATTGATTACCTGAAACAAGGTAACAGCAGACAACAATCGGCATATGCTGTACTAGTAAAACACCAGGTTTTTGAGAAACTAGAAAAGTATAGCCCTCTTTTAACGGGTACTATTCCGATTGAAATAGATCTGCCGGAAAGTGATTTGGATATAATTTGCCAGTGTACGGACCATAGGGAGTTTGAGGGTTTTTTAAAGAAGCATTTTGGAAAGGAAAAAGATTTTAGTTTGACCACTGCAACGCAAAACGGAATGGACACCACGGTAGCAATATTTAAATTGGATAACTTTGAAATTGAGATTTTTGGTCAAAACCTACCCACTGAAAAACAAAATGCCTACCGGCATATGATAATTGAGCATAGACTGATACTTAAAAAGGGCAGTGATTTTAGACAGGCCATTATAGAGCTAAAATCAAAAGGTCTAAAAACGGAACCTGCTTTTGCCAAACTCTTGGGAATTAAAGGAGATCCGTATGTAGAGTTGCTAAAACTGGAAGATAATTTAAACTGGAAACATGAATCAAAGTAGAGCCCTCATCTTAATTTTAATCACTTGTTTTCTTTCATTTTCTGTATTTGCGCAGGATACAATTTTTACGGATTATACGGTAAAGGAATTCTCTTTTAAAGGTCGTGATGCCAAAATTGTATTTCCAAAACAAGCACACGCCAACCACTACTGGATTTGGCGAGCAAGATTCTGGGGGCATGAGCCACAATTAGATAAAGCGTTGTTAAATAAAGGTTTTCATGTGGTTTATGTGGACGTTGCCAACTTTTTCGGAAATAATGAAGCGGTAGAATTGTGGAACGACTTTTATGAATTTTGTGTTTCCACGTACGATTTAAACCGAAAAGCGGTTTTAGAGGGAATGAGTCGCGGTGGATTGATCGTTTACAACTGGGCCTCGAAAAACACGGATAAAGTTTTTAGCATTTATGCGGATGCTCCCGTTTGCGATATTAAAAGTTGGCCAGGAGGAATGTACAATGGGGAAGGTAGTCCAGAGGCTTGGAAACTTTGTTTGGCAGCGTATCAACTTGATAGCGTTTCAGTTAAAGACTTTACAGATATTCCTATCAACAATGCAGTAGAAGTTGCCAAGGAAGGTATTCCCGTAATGCATGTGTATGGAGATGCAGATGTAGTGGTTCCCTATGATGAAAATACCGCTAGGCTTTCGGAAAAGTTTAAAGAGGCGGGAGGTTCTATTGAACTCATCGGAAAAAAGGGGGTAGGGCATCACCCGCATAGTTTAGAAAATCCATCCCCAATTGTAGATTTCATTTTAGAAAGCGTAGGATACCATAAGTAGCTAATAGAATCTGCAGCTTCAGCTTTCAATCTCAAAAAAAAGAAGTAAATAAAGTGGGTATCCGGTTAAACTTTAAACAAAAATAAACGTCCAATAAGAGATTTGGTTTCGGCTTTTTCAGCACCTCTTACCTTAAATAGTAGAAGGTTTTGGTTTTACTTTATATCTGTAGGAACCCAGAACAGATGATTGAATATTGGTGTGCTTGTAATACGGTGTTGATAATCAGTAGATTGGTGTAAGTATAGGCGATTTTACCTATGAATCTAAAAAAAAAGAATAGAATGGGATTAGTGGAAACCCTTATTAAAAAGGTACTTGAAAAAGGAATGATTGTACAGAAGACCCAACTGTCGGAATCTGTTTTTAAAATTAGGATACGGAGTGAGCACATAAAAAATGTGGATTTTGTTCCTGGATATTTTATCCGATTAGGAGTAGGTATCGGTAAGGATGAAATTGGACTTAAAGATAAAGTAAGAAGTTATTGTATTTGGTATATAGACCGGGAAAATGAAACCATAGACCTAGCCATTGCCACTCATAGTGGAGGTATTGGGGCCGAGTGGGCCGGAAATTGCCAAGTAGGCGATGAAGTATATTTTAAATGGAAAAAAGGGAACTTCCTTCTGGATGATACAGCGGACAGTTACCTCATGATCGGTGATTTATCGGCATTGTCCCACCTCTATATGATTAACCGCCATTTGAGTAATGCGAAGCAGGTAGAGAGCCTTATTTATACTTCAGACCTGAGTGAATTGTTTTCAGATGTAGATGGAACCGTCCCTTTCGATTTTTATGAAATGGACCAAAACCCAACAGCAGTTCTTAGTGAGGTGTTGCAAAAACTGCTCCCTAATATGTCCGGTAAAAAGATGGTCTATATTGCAGGAGACAGTAGGGTTTGTGTGGCTTTGAACAAATATTTTAGAAAGGAACTGAACTGGAATACCAAACAAATTAAAACAAAACCTTTTTGGAATCCTGGTAAAAAGGGGTTGGAATAGTTTTCTGTATTCAATTTGCAGTAGGGGTGTACTGATCATTATTGTCTAAACGAACCCCTGGTTACAGATTTACCATCTGTGACCGTTTTTTGACCTTTATTCCAATGTTATTAAGGCACATCTTTGCAGGTTCGATCAAAAACCTTAAGTAAAAACTAATACATAAAAAAATGAGTGAAAATCCAGTAAAGAAGAAAACTTCTAAAGTAAGGGTATATGTAGATATTTTCTTTTTTGCCTTGATGATTCTTGTGTTAATTCCTCAAACTACGGGTGTACCTATTCATGAATGGGCAAGTTTTATCATTATTATGCCTTTCTTTTTGCATCTTATTATTAATTGGGAATGGATTCGTGCAAATTCCAATAAATTTTTCAAGAAACAGCCTAATAAGACTCGTTTTGACTATGTTTTCAACTGGATTTTATATCTATTTATGGTGGTTGTTACCGTTTCCGGAATAGTAATATCGGAATCCGCCTTACCATTGGTGGGTATCCATTTTGAACCGGATGCATTTTGGTCTAAAATTCACGATGTGAGTGCTACATTATTTATGGCCTTACTAGGTGTACACATTGCCCTGCATTGGAAATGGATTGTTGGAGCCTTTAAGAAACTTAAGTTTAAAAGCGATATACATCATTTAACAGATGTCAAACGAATTCTAGGTACGAGTTCGCGCCAATTGATGTATATAATTGTATTCAGTATTTTTATGTCTTTTGTGATCTATATTTTAGATTATAGCGAGTGGGCAGATAGCCTGCGAATCACAAAAGAAGTGACGGAAAGAGCGCAAAATGAAACTTCTGAGGGTCGTCCTAAAACTTGAATGAGATACGTGCTTCCCATGGTGAAGGTTACGGTTCTAATGACTATTCCAGCATTGATTACGGGAGGTATTCTTAGACTTAAGAAGAGAATAAAAAGGGCTTAATTCTATACCTAAGCACAATAGATTTATAAAGTACATTCTATAAAGACGTCTTTTTTTAGATAATTTATGTAACCAGTTACGATATTATTTTTATATTTGAGTAACCAGTTACATATATGACTATGGATGACTATTTATCAGAGATAGAATTTGCAGGATTAATAAGTAGAATCAAGCGATTGAGTGATGAAATCCTTTATAGCACAAGAGATTACTACAAAACGGTGGGTTTGGATATTGAGCCTAATTGGCATTTGATATTCTTATTGTTAGAGGAGCATGAGTCCATGACCATTACGGAAATAGCGCAAGAGTTGAGAATGTCACATCCCGCATGTGTCAAGATTATCAACAAAATGAAGAAAAAGGGATATGTAACCACCAGAACAGATGATCGCGATTTGAGAAGACAATTGCTAGAGCTGTCTGAGAAATCCAAAAAACAGCTACCTCTTTTCCATAAACACTGGAACGCTGGAATGAAAACGACCGAAGAGCTGGTAGCCAACAGTCCGCATTTTATTAAGGAATTAAAAGAGATGGAAATTAAGATAAGTAAGAAAAGTTATAAGGAACGAACATTAAACAATTTAGATTTGAGATGAACCTGCTTGCTGAAATATTGGGATATATTGCGATTGGTACGGGATTTTTTGCGGCAACCAAAAAAGAAATGGGGTCATTTAGAATATGGCACCTGGTTTCCAGCTTTTTCTATATTATTTACGGACTATTCTTAAAATCCGGCCCGTTAATTATTGCCGGTGTTGTTTTCTGTATTATTCATGTGTACCATTTAAAGAAGTTAAAAGACAATCATATAAATAAAACCCATTAAGACTAACTTGCGGAACAAGCTTTAAAATATAGGTAAAGCCAAAATGAGATTATGACCGCCGAGAACCAGTTAAGGAAGCATATTGAGGAAGTAGTACACTTAACAGATGAGGAGTACAGATTTGTGCTATCTCATTTTTTGATTGAAAACTATAGAAAAAATGATTTTCTTATCCGTTCAGGGGATAAAACAACACAATGTTATTATGTGGTGTATGGCTTGTTAAAACTGGTTTTAGAGGATGAAGACGGAAAGCAACATATTGCATCTTTTGCCATGGAAGACTGGTGGGAAAGCGATTTTTCTGCGTTTTTCTCTGGAAATAGGGCCAAGTTATCTTTACAATGTATTGAGGACAGTAAGGTGTTTGTCATCTCATTAAAGAATTATAATAAACTCGCTGCGGGTTTGCCTAAAATGGAGCATTTCTTTTTAAAGAAGTCTCATTCTGGTCATATTGCTTTACAAAATAGAGTCTTATCTTTTCTAACTTCTAACGCTACGGAAAGGTACGAGCAGCTTCTAAAACAACATCCGGTCTTGTTTCAACGCGTACCTAAAACTCTTTTAGCATCTTATTTGGGGGTTTCTCGGGAAACGCTCAGTAGGCTTTCTTCTTAATTCTTCCATTGAATGTAATTGTGATGTTTGTCACATGTTAACCCTTTTCTTGTTTGAATCTTTGTAATAGGATTTTAATGAATAGGTATGAACTATAAAAGCGGAATGTTGGCAATTCTAACGCTAAGTGGAATGTCATTGGCCGCACAAAACATTGCAATGGAAAAAAGAACAATTAACCCTTGGGAGTGGCAAGACCAAAGAAGTTATGTACAGGCTGTTGAAGTAACAGATGTTCATGGAACCCTTTATGTATCTGGTCAAACCGCCATAGATGCCGATGGTAATACAAGCACGGCCGATATGAAAAGTCAGCTTAAACAATCAATTCAAAACTTAGAAAAGGTTATAGAGGATGCTGGTTATAGCTGTGAAAATATAGTAAGGCTAAATGTTTATACAACCTCTACGGAGGAGCTTTTTAGCTGTTTTGATATTTTCCAAGATTGGGTAAACGAGCAAGGTATGAAACAGGCAAGTACGTTATTAGAAGTGAAAAGTCTATTTGAAACGCTGAAAGTAGAATTAGAAGCAACAGTAGTAAGGTAGCATAAAAACAAAAAAGCTTACTGATAAACCAGTAAGCTTTTTACTATTGGGGGAACTACAATTTAGTTTAGGCTAGCCAAAAGTTTTTCGGCTACTAGTTCAGATGATGCAGGGTTTTGACCTGTTATCAAATTGCCATCTTGTAAAGCATAAGCGGCCCAATCCTCTTTTTTAGAATAGATTCCGCCATTTGCTTGTAACATATCCTCTACCAAGAAAGGAACAACATTAGTAAGCTGCACTGCTTCTTCTTCCGTGTTTGTGAATCCGGTTACTTTTTTACCTTTCACAATTGAGTTACCGTCTTTTCCGTTTACTTCTTTCAAAGCAGCAGGGGCATGACAAACAAAAGCAATAGGTTTATCCTGCGTATTGAATTTTTCGATCAGGGCTTTAGATTGAGCATCTGTTGCTAAATCCCACAACGGACCGTGACCACCAGGGTAGAAAACCGCATCAAAATCATCGGCATTCATATCCGCCAATACCTTTGTATTCTTGATTTTTTCTTGAGCAACGGGGTCATTGTTAAAACGCTCGGTATCCGCAGTACTCGCATCCGGAGCATCACTACTGGGATCAATAGGAGCTGCACCACCTTTTGGAGTGGCCAAAGTTATTTCGGCTCCTTTATCCAATAAAGTATAGTACGGGTTGGCAAATTCTTCTACCCAAAATCCTGTTTTTTTCCCTGTATCTCCCAATTTATCATGAGAGGTCAAAACGAATAATATTTTCATGTATATAGTTTTTAAGTTACTGTTATGGCTAGTATGCCATTTTTACGATTTTCTCTGCATCTTTTGGGGTTAATGCTTGACGCTCGCCAAGACCTTCCCAACCACGATCGGTAAATCGTTGGGCAATTTTTTCAGCGGTACCTTCGTACTCCGAAGTATAATCGGATAATTTGGTATCGATACCCAACTCTTTAAAGAAAGCTTCGGTTTTTTCTATAGCCGCATAGGCTTTATCGTCAATGCTACCTTCTGTAATATTCCAAACACGTTCACCGTACTGGGCCAATTTTTCCTTTTTAGCCTCAAAATTGTACTTGTAGTGACTTGGGGCAACAACGGCTAATGTTCTAGCGTGGTCTATCCCGAACAAGGCAGTAAGCTCGTGGCCCATCATATGAACGGCCCAATCACCAGGAACCCCTTGTTGGATAAGTCCGTTTAATGCCAAGGTACAACTCCACATAAAGTTAGCTGCAGCTTCATAGTCGCTAGGGTCTTTGATCACTCTTGGAGCTATCTCAATAAGCGTCTGTAAAATACTTTCGGCAAAACGGTCTTGCAAAAATCCACCTACCGGATAGGTCATGTACTGTTCAAGAACATGGGTAAAAGCATCCGTTATACCGTTTACCAATTGTCTTTCTGGAATGGAAGTAATCACCTGTGGGTCAAGAATGGAAAACTGCGGGAATAGGGCAGGTCCTCCAAACGCTAATTTCTCTTGAGTTTCCTTTCTAGAGATTACGGTACCGGAATTCATTTCAGAACCCGTAGCCGGTAAGGTTAAAACGGTACCAAAAGGCATCCCTTTTTTCATAGGCTCTCGTTTTCTTACAAAATCCCACGGTTCCTCACCTTCATAAACTGCAGCAGCAGATAAAAATTTAGTTCCATCAATTACGGAACCTCCACCAACGGCAAGAAGATAGGTGATGTTTTCTTCTTTGATGACCTTTAGGGCATCCATTAAAACAGCGTATTCCGGGTTGGCAGGAATTCCACCGAACTCAACAACATCAGCTTCGCTCAGTGCAGCTTTAACTTGGTCGTAAACCCCATTCTTTTTGATGCTTCCACCTCCATAAAGCAGTAATACTTTAGCATCGGATGGAATCTCATCGGTTAATTTTTGGATAGTATCTTTCCCAAATATAATTTTAGTGGGATTCTTAAATTCAAAATTATTCATAATGTATTCTCTTTTTCAATAGTTTCTGTCGTTATATTTTAACGACCATTTTTCCTTTATTTTTTCCATCGAATAAATCGATGAATGCTTGAGGGATATTATCAAAACCCTCTACGATAGTTTCACTGTAGGTCAATTTTTCTTCACCTAACCAAGTAGCCAGTTGTTTGATAGCTTCTGGGAATTTCTCCGCATAATTTGAAACAATAAAACCTTGCATAAGCGCACTGTTCTTTACTAAAAAGGGTTGCACACTAACACTCTTGGGCAGTTCAGTATTGTTATAGACCGAAATGGCCCCACAGATAATTATTCTCGCAAATCTGTTGATGCTGAACAAAACGGCATCCGAAATAGGTCCGCCAACATTATCAAAATAAATATCAACTCCGTCAGGAGCCGCCTCTTTGATAGCTGCGGTCATATCTTCGGTAGTGTTGTAGTTAATACCTTCATCAAAACCGAATTTCGTTTTCAGTAGGTCTACCTTTTCATCGCTACCAGCAATACCAATGACCTTAAGACCTAGAATCTTTCCTATTTGGCCCACTACGCTACCCACGGCGCCAGCTGCACCGGAAACCACTAAAGTTTCCCCGGCTTTGGGTTTTCCTATTTCTGTAAGACCCAAGTATGCCGTTAATCCTGTCATACCCAAAATTCCTAAATAGGCGCTCAAGGGTGCTTTATTGGGGTCTACTTTATTAAGACCTTCTCCAGTGGAAACCTGTTGGGTCTTCCAATCTAGCATGCCGGAAAGGTAGTCGCCCTCTTTATGCTCATTGTGCTTAGATGCAACAACTTTTGCCACTATACCTGATTGAACGGGTTTGTTCAATTCAAAAGGAGGAACGTATGATTTGCTGTCATTCATTCTGCCACGTAAATAGGGGTCTACTGATACGTAAACGGTTTCCAAAAGAACTTCCCCATCCGTTATGTCTAATGCGACATCCTCTTCAACAAATTCAAAATCCGATACCGAAGGTTTTCCCTTTGGTCTATTTTTTAATAAAATTGTTTTCATGTTTTTCTTCATTTTTAGTCCAAAACTGTTACTAAATCTTCAGTGCTCTTTCTTACTTTTACTAAGTCGGATAACCAATCTTCTTTTGCATCTCTATACCCTATTGGCAACAGTACACAGCTGCGCAGGCCTTTTTTGCGTAGTCCAAGAATTTTATCGACCGCATCTGCGTCAAAACCTTCCATTGGTGTAGAATCGACTCCCTCAAAGGCGGCAGCGGTTATAGCCTGTGAAAAGGCAATGTATGCCTGTCTTGCTGCATGTTGAAAGTTTTCTTCGGCATCTCTCTGTGGATATATACCTAACAATTGTTTTCTATAATTCTCCCAACCTTCGTTCTTAAAACCACGAATCTCATTGGTGAGGTCGAACATTTTATTGATACGTTCCTCGGTATACGTATCCCAAGCGGCAAATACCAATAGATGTGATGCATCCGTAACTACGGATTGGTTCCAAGCTACAGGCTTGATTTGTTCTTTTAATTCTTGATTTTTTACTACAATAATCTCAAAAGGTTGTAGACCACTAGAAGTAGGGGCAAGGCGCGCCGCTTCTAAAATACGGTCAACTTTTTCCTGCGGAACGGTTTTTCCGTTCATTGCTTTTGTAGCGTATCTCCAATTTAATTTATCAAGTAATTCCATTTTATCGTATTTTAAGATAGTTGTATTTATTTTTTTATACTGCTCCAAGCCGACTGAAAAGCTTCTTCTAAATGTTCCTCCGTCAGTTGAAAAGAGCCTCGTTTTTGTGTGATCATCAGAAAAGAAAGCGGGTTAATGGCGTATGCATATAAGATGTAATCATCTAAGGGTTTAATAGAGCCTTCCGCCTTGCCACGAGCCCATAGATCCAACAAAGGTTGTAGATGTTTAATACCTTCCATACGGCTAGGTTCATCTATTATAGGAGTGTTGTCACATTGAGCAAGGAACATAGCTTCTTCACATTCCTTAAGTTTAAAATCGGCTATGCGTTTCCAAATGAGTTCAAAGCCCTCCGCAACATCCATTGTTTCATCAAAAGTGGCGAATGCGTATGCTGTAAAGGCTGCTTTTACTTCTATATACACCTGATTTACCAAATCTTGTTTATTCTCAAAATAGAGATAAATAGTAGCAGGGGACACATTGGCCATCTTAGCTATTTTGGACATAGGTGCCGCATGAAAACCACTGTTGTTTACCAACTCTATGGTAGCTTTTACCAGTGCATTTCTCTTAATTTGACTCTTTGTTAATTCTGCCATGATTTCTAATTCTGGTCCAAAGGTAAGAACAAAAATGAACGTTCATTCTTTTTTAACAAAGGTTTAGTTTTTAAGTCCAGAATGGCAGGCTCATGCTTCCGTTTACTTTGTTAAATTTGTAGGGCAAGGGTTTTAATAATTCAATTGCCTTTTATAAATACACTAATCTATTTTTTGAAAATACCAGATTATGAGGACAGGATTAAGCGTAGCGACTATTTTATCAGATTTGAAGCAAGGAAGCGTAGATTGGCAAGAATTGCTAGAAAATGTAATAACAAGTTTTGATTGCAGTACGGGTACTGTTCATTTTCTAGATCAAGAAACATCGCTTTTAAAAATACAGGCACATAAAGGAATTCCACCGTTTTTAATCCCAAAGTTATCTACTATTCCTATTGGAAAAGGAATGGCGGGAATTGCTGCTGAGCGGAAGGAAGCCGTAGAAATGTGTAACCTCCAGACGGATGATTCCGGAGTGGCACGTCCTGCAGCTAAAGAAACTAAAGTAGAAGGCTCCATTGCAGTGCCTATGTTGCTCAATGGAAAACTTTATGGAACATTGGGCATTGCCAAGCCCGTACCGTACGATTTTACAGAGGAAGAGCGTAAAAATCTACTAAAAATAGGGGAGGGGATGAGCAAGGTTTTAGCGGACTGATCTATTTTGGGTATTATTAAAGGGATAAGGTGAGACCTAATTTTAGATTGGATGAACGGTCGCTTTCAGAAGAAGTAGAGAAGCTGCTGTAGAAATAATTATACAGTGCGGAAATGCTAAGGTGTTCCGTTAGTGGCATTTCGGCCTTAACTTGTCCCAGTATTCTATGATTGGCCATATAACGGTACAAAGGCTGATAGTATACGGTTCCCGTAAAGTCTAATCGGGTTTTAGGGAAGGCATATGTAGCGGATAAGTAACTGCTATTTCGGTGGTTATATAGGCGTACCTCCGAGTCTACCAGCTTTTCTATCTCGTACATATAGGCATTCCCAAAATAGACTTTTGCGTTCTCCTCGGAAATTAGTTTTAAGCGAATTCCCGCACCGGCTAAATTCCTGTTGGAAATGGTAAGTAGGGTATTATTCTGATTTTGTATAAAACCTTCCAGTCTAAAGAAGTCCGTTATTTTATGGTTGTATCGTAGGTGAAAGAAATAAGAGTTTTGAAAGTCTTCGTCCTTACTTCTAATAAGATTATAGTTGCCAATAAAAAAGAGAATTTTCTTCAGGTCCTTAGACTTTAATTGGGTTGTAAGGTTTGAACCAATTTGAAGAATATAGGCGCCATTATTATCGGTGTAATTAAAGAGTAAATCGCTTTTAAGGGCAAAACGAACCGAATCTTTTTGCATTCGTTTAGATTCAATATTGACCAACTGGGCATTGGAATTGTATATGAAAAGGAGAATTATGGTAATAGATACTATGAATCGCATTCAATAAACTGTTTTTTCAAAATGCAAAACTATCCAATTTATACATTAAACAGAATCTACTGTGGGGATAATCTTATGAAATGAATAATTTTAATATAAAAATGAGTTTCAGCGAAAAAAATAAAAACAAAAATTGTATTATTGAAGTAATAGATTACAGGCATACGGCCATTTCTTGGTTAAATTATATGGTAAAGTAATCAGGGTAAAAGTTAGTTTATTATATAGTATTTATTTTGATGAAGATAATTGGTCCCTTACAGAATGATATTGAAGACATTCAGTCAATAAGCATTGTGCCCACAATTTTAGATGTGGTTTGCAGAGCTACCGGAATGGGGTTTGCGGCTATTGCTAGGGTAACCGAAGACACTTGGGTAACGTGTGGTGTTCTGGACAAGATTCCTTTTGGACTTTCTGTGGGTGATGAGTTGGCCATAGAAACTACATTTTGTAAGCAGGTTCGGGAAAGTGATAAATTAGTGGTAATGGATCATGTTGATACCGATGAAGTTTATCACAACCATCCAATACCGGCGCAGTACGGATTTCAGAGTTATATTTCCGTGCCTATTATCCGAAAAAATGGTGAATTCTTTGGAACGCTTTGTGCGTTGGACCTTAAACCAAACAAGGTAAACAATCCGCAAATTATTGACATGTTCTCTATGTTTACAGAGTTGATAGCATTTCACCTAGATGCTATTGAAACCATGCGTAAACAAGATACGGCTATAAAAAAGAAAGATAATGAGCTCGCTGCCTATGATTTTATTTCTAGTCATGATTTGCAGGAACCCCTTAGGAAAATCCAAATTTTAACTAGTACCATTGAAGAGCAGGAGCATCAAAACCTTTCGAATAAGGGTAAAAAATATTTTAAATCGATAAAAAAGGCAGCAACCAGAATGCGGCGTATTCTCAATGACCTTTTAACCTATTCAGAGACCGAATTTAAACCTAAAAGTTTCAAGGAACAAGACTTAAAAGTTCTTGTAGAGCGCGCAAAATCCAGGCTAAACAAACAAATAGAGGAAACCAACACGGTCATAGATATTGATACGCTATGTACATTAAATGTGGTGCCCATACAAATAGAACAGCTTTTTTATAACCTTTTTGCAAATAGTCTAAGTTTTAAGAGTTCTAAAAGACCTCTTTTAATTGAAGTGAGTAGTGCTAAAGGATTGGGTAAAACGTTTGGGATGGAAGGTTTGGAGGATAACGTTATGTATTGTGAGATTATAGTAAAAGATAACGGAACAGGTTTTGATCAGCAATACAGCCAAAAAATATTTGAAATTTTCCAACGTCTCAAATTTAAAGAAGACGATAAGTCTACAGGAATTGGACTTTCCATTGTTAAACGCATTGTAGAAAACCACCGAGGGGAAATTATTGCTCTGGGTAAGCCTGATCATTATGCTATTTTTAAAGTGTACTTGCCTTTATAGAGAAATAGGTTTGGCAAAAAATTGACATGGATTGTTCTACAACTCCGTTTATAATTCTACTTAAATCTTCTATAGGAGTTCAGTAATTTATTCTTCGAATATAAAATAGTATTCATTCCAGTGGGTAATTTAAAAGGATGGAAAGATTCTTTCTTTTTTCATCGATAGCCTTGGACTATTTTAATCATTTAGGAAGGAATAGGTAGCTTTTGGGCTTTTATGTCATAAAAATCTACACGTTTTTCATCTTTTTGGTCATTTATTGACGAAATCTACCATACCCTCTAAAGGGGATAATATATTCTTAATTGTACGAATAAGGGATTTTTATCTGCAATAAGTTAGTGTGTTGGCGATTATCAGGGTAAATAAGTACGATTTTACCTGATATCATAGCATAGCATACAAATTTTTTTTTGAAAAAACCTTTATTTGTACCTTTAAAACCTTTAGATATACTTAACTTAAACTTGCGAGAGTATTGCGTTATATGTAATATAAAATGTCTAATGATGGACAGAGAGTCCCCTAATACTATAACTATGGCATTCGTATTATCCAGTATGATGGAATTGGGAAAGAAAGCCCCGGAGTTTAAATTGCCGGATGTGGTTTCAGGAGAGTTATTGTCTTTAGAGCAATTAAAATCCGACAAAGCAACCGTTATAATATTTATTTGCAATCATTGCTTATTTGTGAAACATATAAATTCAAAACTTGTTGAAATAGCTAATAAATACCAAGCTTTGGGCATGCAGTTTATAGCTATTAGCAGTAATGATGTAAAACAGCATCCAGAAGACACTCCCTTTATAATGTCTCAAGTGGCTAAGTACCATAAATACCCTTTTCCTTATCTCTATGATGAATTCCAAGATGTGGCATTGGATTACGGTGCAGAAAGCAATCCGGATTTATTTGTTTTTGACCATAATTTGGAATGTGTTTATACAGGAAGGTTTGATATGACCCGACCCAACATTCAACCAGCTACAGGAGCTGACCTTATTTTGGCCTTGGATCGACTTTTAGAAGGAAAAAGTGTTTGTTCTAATCAATACCCAAGTATGGGGACCAGTATAGCTTGGAGAAGAGGGGTGCATAGAAACGATAATGATATGTTCTACTAAAAGCAGCTCTTTTATAGCTGTGCGGTAGGAGCAGCGCAATTTTTATTGCGTTTTAAAAGCATGTATTCTCCGTTGCTTTTAAAGTCACGTATAGATGTTCCTGCGTATCGCTTAAATGTTTTAGACAGATGGCTCACATCCGTGAAACCTAGGTCATCCGCTATTTGGGTCAATGTAAAATCCGAATTCAATAAGCGTATTTCTACTAATTTCAGCTTTGCTTTAATAATATATTCCCGCAAAGAGATGCTAACCTGTTTTTTAAAAAATTCACTTACATAGGTAGGGGACATCATAAATACCTCCGCTAAATTTTCAACTTTTAATAGCTCTGGTTTATCAATATTTTCGTTGATGAAAGTCAACATTTTTGTAATACGATCATCCATATTACTTTCTGGGAGTTCATAAAAGCTACCCTTTTTTATATTTCTGATCAATATTTCCATTACGGAAATCATCAAACTTTTTATTAAGGCCACAGATTCATTCCCAAAACTTCTAGATTCCTGTAAGATCATAGAAATCAGATTTAACAAATACTGTCTGTCGGTTTCATTTTTAATTATATCTCCCGGTAATTGATTGTAATTGGATAAAATGTAGGAAGCCTCCTTAAACCATTCATTTTTCTCCATTACCGATCCGTTTTCATTTTTGAAAAATGAATCAGTGAATTTTAAGAATACAAATTTAGTAGTTTTTTCAATGGTAAATGAGTGACACTTTAGAGGGGGAAGCAGAAACATGTTGCCCTTTCCGTAGTTGTGGTCATTATAGTTTATGCACTGCGAACCTTGTCCTTCTTTTATTAATACCAACTCAAAAAAATTATTCTTGACAGGGCGTTGCTTCCATTCTGTCATTTCAATTTCTTGTATTTCAAAAGGTTTATGAGCTTCCAATATCCGCATAATAGGCAATTTAGATTGCTAAAATACGATTTTGTACGAGCACGATCCATTTTTATATCCATTTTAACCTTTTAAAATACATAATTATCCTTTTTCTAACCTTCAGAAGAAAATATCTTTGTCTTGTATTTTATGACGATTCTGATTTTAAACTTAATAAAATCTAATACTAGAATCCGCTTTGGCATCAGTATTAATGATGTGTAAATCACCAAACGAAAAGCAGAATATTGGTTGAAGAATATATTGTAGCAGGCCTATGCTTTTGGTAAGTTTTGAGTCAATACCACGACAAATTACTGCATAATTAAGAGGGAGAAATACAAATGGATTTATTTAATCAAACCAATTTATTTTCAGCTAAAGAAGTCCGTAAAACTACTTTTGACTTGCCAGGAGCGGATATTTCGTTGTTTGAAAATTTCTTTAGCATTGAAGAGAGTAACAAGCTGTATAAAAGTCTACTTCATAATACGCCGTGGCAGCAAGAACAAATTGCCATTCACGGTAAATTGGTAGATTACCCTAGGTTGACCGCTTGGTATGGAGATGTTGACAAAGCCATTAATTACACGAATACCAAGAGTAAAATGCATTTGTGGAATAACGATTTACTTTTCATTAAAGAACGCATAGAGAAGGAGGTAGCTATTAAATTTACACGCTGTTTGCTCAATTATTATCGCGACGGAAAAGATAGCGTAGACTGGCATCAAGATTATAAAGGGGAACAACGAAAAAATACGGTTATTGCTTCTGTTACCTTTGGTGCAACCAGACCTTTTCAATTAAAACATGTATCAAGAACAGATTTAAAACGTGTAGATATCCCATTAGCAAATGGAAGTCTTTTATTGATGCAAGACGCTACCCAAGAAAACTGGAAGCATAAAATACCAAAGACCGCAAAACAGATTTCCCCACGAATTAACCTAACCTTTAGGTGGATCGGCTAATTTATCCGGCATCAATCTTTACTTTTATAGTTCTAACTTTAGAACCAATTTAAAGCATCTTATGAAAAAATCTTATTTAACCTTAGTGGTACACATTTTAGTAAAAGAAGAATTTAGAGAAGAAATAAAAGCCGAGTTGCTAAAACTTATTAGTCCCACGAGAGGAGAAGAAGGTTGTATTGCCTATGACTTACATCAAGATAACGATAATCCGAATCTGTTTTTATTCCACGAGAAATGGGTGAATCAAGATTATTTGACCAAACATTCACAAAGTGACCACATTGCGGCTTATAGGCTTGCCTCAAAAGACAAATTAGAAAATGTTACTGCTTACAAGATGACTGAACTTACAAACTAGGCTTGTACTAATAAAGGTTTGCTCTTATTTTAAGGTATTAAAAACCGGTAATTTTACCGGTCCATGTCGCATTTTGGCAATATTTTAAGATTTAACCCCTAAAAAACCTTTTTTTATACCTTCTTCTCCTCTTTTTGTACCTTAAATAAGGTGTGTTGTGGATTTACCTTTGTCTTCAGGAAAATTAAACAATACAATATAAATTACATAAGGATGAACACACCAAACATTGCACAAGAAGACATTTTAAACGCGTTTAACTACAGACACGCTACAAAAGAGTTTGATGCGTCAAAAACATTAACCGATGAGCAAATCAATTTCATTTTAAAAACAGCAAATTTATCTCCAAGTTCATTTGGTTTTGAACCTTGGCATTTTATCGTTGTGCAAGATAAAGAATTACGCGAGCTTTTAAAGCCAGTAGCTTGGGGCGCTCCCGTAAAATTAGATACTGCTAGTCACTTTATTCTAGGTCTGGCAATGAAAGCCCCTATGGTAAAACATGATGCGGCGTATATTGAACATATGATGAAAGAGGTAAAACAAATGCCTGTAGAGATTGTAGATGTGTACTCCAAATTTTACAGAGAGTTTCAGGAGCGCGATTTTACCTTAGATTCCGATAAAAAGTTATTCGATTGGTCATCAAAGCAAAGCTACATTGCTCTAGGTAATATGATGACTGCCGCGGCCTTAACAGGTATAGATTCTTGTCCTATAGAAGGTTTCCATATTGAAGATACCGAAGCTTTATTAAGAGATAAATTTGGAATAGATACGGATAAATATGGAATTTCTTTTATGGCTGCATTCGGATACAGAAAAGCGGATCCGGAATTTCCAAAATCTAGAAGACCATTAGAGGACATTGTAACTTGGAAGTAAGAAATATTATGAAAGCAATAGGATACAAAGAGAACCTTCCAATTGACAATATAAAGTCTTTACAAGATGTAGAATTGGAAACTCCAAAAGCTACGGGAAGAGATATTTTAGTAGAAATAAAAGCTATTTCCGTAAATCCAGCAGATTATAAGGTACGTGCGGGAATGCCTGCAGAAGGTGACAGCTGGAAAGTTATTGGTTGGGATGCTACCGGAATAGTTACAGCAATTGGTGAAGATGTTACCCTTTTTAATGTAGGGGATGAAGTTTGGTATGCAGGCGATTTTACACGACAAGGGAGTTATGCAGAATACCAAATTGTAGATGAGCGTATTGTTGGTAAAAAACCTCAAAGCTTATCTTATGCCGAAGCTGCAGCATTACCTTTAACCACGCTTACAGCCTATGAAATGTTGTTTGATAGGTTAGAGGTATCTAAAGACGATTCCAACAAATCTATTTTGGTTATTGGTGCAGCCGGTGGTGTAGGTTCTATTTTGGTGCAATTGGCTAAAAAACTGACGAAGTTGAACATTATAGGTACGGCTTCTCGTGAAGAAACTACCTCTTGGTTAAAAGAATTAGGTGCAGACACGGTTATTAACCACAGAAATAAATTGAGCGAAGAGTTCGAGAAATACAATTTACCGGCTCCGGAGTATGTAGTAAGCTTAAATGCTACGGAACACCACGTAGATGAAATTGCTAAACTGATAAAACCTCAAGGGAAATTCGGATTTATAGACGATCCAAAATCGCTAAATGTAATGCCTTTTAAAGGTAAAGCGGTTTCTACGCATATAGAGTTAATGTTTACACGCTCTATGTTTCAGACCGAAGATATGTTTGAGCAGCATAATATATTGAACAAAGCTTCTGAATTAATCGACAACGGAACTATTAGAACTACGTTAGGAGAAAATTTTGGAACTATAAACGCTGAAAACCTTAGAAGAGCGCACGCTTTTTTAGAAACGGGTAAAGCAAAAGGTAAAATTGTTTTAGAAGGATTTTAAGTGTAATGAGCCAAAAAATATATTATAATGAAAATTAAAATTACACTTGCAGCAGTAGCTATAACAGCATTATTTATAAGTACTACGGCAAATGCTCAAGTAAATACCATAGATTCTGTAGCCACTTCAAAAGTGCAACATTTCAATTTTGATGAAATGGAATCTGAGTCCATAGGTGAAGGCATTAAAAGAAAATGGTTTCACGGTGAAAAAGGGCAAATGACCATTTTTGACTTGGAAAAAGGAGCACATATTCCTTGGCATAAACACCCTAATGAGCAGATAACATACATTACGTCTGGTAAGGTAAAAATCAAGACTATAATTGATGGCAAAGAGGAATTTGTAATTGTTTCTGGCGGAGAAGTAATTGTTTTCCCAGAAAATGTACCACACGAATTTTGGGCATTGGAAAAAACAGTGGATTTAGATGTTCACGTTCCTGTTCGCCAAGATTGGTTAAGTAAAGAATTACCAGATTATTTAAAGAAAAGCGAATAAAATTTGCATCAGCAATACTTATTAATAAAACATTATAAAATATATCAAAATGAAAAAAACAATATTACTTGCATTAGCAATAGCAACAACGGCATATACAAGTGCACAAACACCAACAACGGATCCTGCCAAATCTGCAAATGAGGTGGTAACGGCAGACAATGTAGAATGGGGTTGGTTAAATCCGTTACGTGGGGACAAAAGTCCGGCTGCCGGAAAACTTTGGGGAGATCGTACAAAAAATGAACCTGCAGGTTTTTTAGTGAAATTTAAAAAAGGGTTTTCATCGCCTCCACACATTCACAACATTACTTATAGAGGTGTTGTAATACAAGGTTTATTACACAATGACGATGAAAAAGCAGAAAAACAGTGGTTGCCAGCAGGATCTTATTGGCAGCAACCAGCAGGAGAAGCACATATTACAGCTGCTGACGATAATGAAAATATGGCTTTTTTAGATATTCAAGAAGGTCCGTATTTAGTACAACCAACATCGGAAGCTTTTGATAATGGGGAAAGACCAATTAATGTAGACAAAACCAATATGGTTTGGCTAAATGCTAATGATATTGAATGGGTATCTGCAAAGAGTAATGTTGAAACTACATTTTTATGGGGAAGCCACGAGGAAAATCAATTGCGTGCAACACTTTTAAGGTTACCAGCAGGCTTCAGTGGAAAAATCAAAAATTTGAGTCCTAACTTTAGGGCAGTTGTTATTTCTGGAGGAATATCACATCAGTTTTCTAAAAAGGGAACTAAAAATCAATTAGACGCTCCTTCATATTTTGGTGCAGAAGAAAACGCAACCTCAATCATTTCAACAGCTAAAGAAACGGTGATATACATAAGAAGTAACGGTGATTTTGAAGTGAAGTAATGATGAAAAAGATTAGTATCATATTAAGTTTAGTTACTTCAGTTATGGCTTTGCAAGGACAAAACACCATTTCCGAAGTAGAAACATATGCTACGGTAGATCAAGCGGTGGGGAATATTGCTTTCACCAATGATGGTGAATTAGTGTATAGTCATCATCCATTTTTTTCTCCGGAAATAAGAGTGGTAAAGTTTGATAAAAAGGCGAATACAACTTCGCCTTTTCCTAATTTGGAATGGAACACACCACGAGAAACCGATGATAATTATTTAAGTAATGTTCTGGGAATCCGTAATGATGAAAATGGTGTTATCTGGATGATAGATATGGCGCAGCGTAATAATGTTACGCCAAAAATTGTAGGTTGGAATACAAAAACCGATAAATTAGAACGTATATATTACTTGCCAGAGTCAAGTGTACCTTCAATTAACCAACCTAATGATATGGTGGTTGATACCAAACACGGTTATTTTATTATTGCCGATGAAGGTATTGGTAATGGAGGAGATGGAAGCAAGGCAGCTTTTATCATCGTAGATATGAAAACGGGAAAAACACCTCGGGTTTTGGAGGGTACACGTACTACAAAACCAGAAAATACCCCAACGGTTATAAATAATAAGCATCTGGCAGTAAACGGAAAAGATTTGTTGATTGGTAATGACGGAATTACTGCCGATGCTAATTTTGAATACATTTATTACGGACCGTTAAACGGACCAAAAATCTATCGTATCAAAACAGTTGATTTGGTAAATGAAAAGTTTACAGATGTCGAATTAGATGCTAAAATTGAAACCTATTCAGACAAACCAAACAATGGAGGAATGTCCATTGATAAAGAAGGAAATATTTACTTAACAGCTTTGGAGACCAAAAGCGTAGCTGTAGTTTTAGCAAAAGACCGTAGTGTAAAAACTATGGTGCAAGATGAGAATATGGTATGGCCAGATGGTGTTAGTTACAATCACGCAGATGGGTACATGTATGTTTCAGCCGCACAAGTAAATAGGGGAGCTCCTTTTAATGATGGTAAAAGTGTAGCGACCAGACCTTTTTATATTTTCAGGTTTAAACCTATTGTTGAAGGTTTTGCTTTTAGGTAATATATAGACAAATAGTATCTAGAGATTGATAAGAGTTAGGTTCTGTTCTTATTAAGCAACATCATTCTAACATGCAAAACAAATTAAAGCATCTTGTTGTAAAACGGGATGCTTTGTCGGTAACCATGTGAGAGTTCTATAATGAATACCTGTAATCGATGGTATTTTTGAAAACCGTGGAGAATTGTTGCGGAAAGCCTTTCATTATATTAGTAATAACTTATTGAAGGTTTTACCTTTGCAGACTTAAGAAAAAGATATCATGCAAGAGCCCCCTTTTGAAATTCAGGAAAAGAAAACGGATAAAGAACTTTACAGTTACCAGCAAGGTGCTATTAATCAAATATTTGAAAAGTTTGATAATGAAAGAGATGATTATCACCTATTATATCAACTACCAACAGGCGGTGGAAAAACCGTAATTTTCTCTGAAATAGTTAGACAATATCTTAAAAACCACTCAAAAAAGGTTTTGGTAATGACCCATCGTGTAGAGCTCTGTAACCAGACTTCTAAAGTGCTTACTAGTTTTGGGGTAGTCAATAAAGTAGTCAATAGCAAAGCCAATTTAGATGACCAAGAACGCTACAATTGTTATGTGGCCATGGTAGAAACATTAAATAATAGGCTTAACGACGGTATATTGGATATCTCGGACGTTGGTTTGGTCATTGTAGATGAGGCCCATTATAACTCCTTTACAAAACTGTTCAAATTTTTCGAAAACTCTTTTGTCCTTGGGGTTACGGCTACGCCTTTAAGTTCCAATAAGGACTTGCCAATGAACAGTAACTATGATGAGCTGATTCCAGGAGAATCCATAGAGAATTTAATTGAAAACGACTTTTTGGCCAGGGCAGAAACGTATCAATATGATATGGGGTTGACTTCTTTGGAGATAGGTTCCAATGGGGATTATACCGTTAAATCCTCTTCGGACCTGTATACGAGTCCGTCCATGTTAAATAAATTATTGGAAGCTTATACCGCACATTCCAAAGGAAAAAAAACATTAATATTTAATAATGGTATAGAAACCTCCATTCAGGTATACCATACGTTTAGAAACGCAGGGTTGCCCGTTATGCATTTGGACAATACGGCTACCAAAAAACAACGGAAACAAATTTTGAAGTGGTTTCATGAAACTCCGGACGCGATACTAACATCCGTAAGTATTCTAACAACTGGTTTTGACGAACCTACTATCGATACCATTATCCTAAACAGGGCCACTAAATCTTTGACCTTGTACTACCAAATGATTGGTAGGGGTTCTAGGGTGCTGAACAACAAATCTAAATTTACCGTTATAGATCTTGGAAATAATATCCATCGTTTTGGTCCTTGGGGAGCGGACCTAGACTGGGAGGCTATTTTTAAATCTCCGAATTTCTACATAGACCGTATTAAGGACGATGAAGATATTGAAAGCACCTTTAAACATGAGTTGGCCGATGACATTCGTTCGGAATTTTCAAAATCCGAAAATACTTATCTGGATATTAAGGCTTTGTATAAGGATATCACCTTTTCGGGAGAATCCTCTAAAATGGTATTGGAAAAATCCATTGAACAACATGCCTATATCTGTATAGAAAACAGTGAAGATTTGTACGATGCTCTTGCATTGGCAAAATTACTTAAAGAAGATATTGATAACAGGATACAAGTGTACAGTAAATGTATAAGTAAGAGTACCTATAATTTTATCAGTTGGTTAAAACTGGATTACCAAAAAAAGCTTAACGCCTATCTTCGGGAAAATTTTGATTCCGTTTTTGAACAAATTCACGGTCATCCGCCAGAAGATTAAATAAGTTTATAGTCTAAACTCAAACAGTAGGACCCAGAAGAGAAGGTTTTGGAACTCATTTCTTTTTGCTGATTAGCATGCTTAAAGAAAAAAAAGAGAATAATGTATAAAGCGGTTAAGTGTGAGTGGTGGTAGTACCAGGTACTTTCGCTAAATTTATAAAACACCCAAAAAAGGTATTATGCAACGAGAGCCATGCAACCATATAACTGCTATTTCAGAAATTAAAACAGCTATTGAGCATGTTTGTGACGAATGTGTAAAGTTAGGTGATGGTTGGGTGCATTTGCGAACTTGTCAAGAATGCGGTGTTACCCGTTGTTGTGATGATTCAAAGAACAAGCATGCAACAGCTCATTATCATGCTACAAAACATCCGGTCATAAGTTCCGCGGAACAAAATGAACAATGGCTATGGTGCTATGCCGATGAAGCTTTTATAACTTACTAAACCAAAAACTATGATTGATCCTAAATATCCAGAACTTACCGATCTGCAAGTAGAGAAGCTTAAATCTTACGGTGAAATCGAATTTTATAAAGAGCCCACCGTGGTGTTGGATTTTGGTGATCAACACTACGATTTTTTCGTAGTGCTCACTGGCGGAATAAGAATTATTGATCCTGATAAAAAAGATGATAGCCTTACCATACATAGAAGGCATCAATTTTCCGGTTCAAGTAGTATTCTCTCTCATAGAACGGTTGGTGTATGTGGCGAAACTTTAGAAAACACACAACTAATACGTATTAGTCCCGAAAAGCTAAAAAGCGCTATTGCCAAATTCAGCGATATTAGCGATGTACTCTTAAATGCCTTTTTATTACGGGAAGATGCTCTTAAAAACAACGTTCAGGGTATAAAACTAATAGGATCCGAACACTCCAATGAAACGTATGCTATCCGTGATTTTATGGATAAGAATGATATCTGGTACAATTTTATAGATTCTGACAAGGAGGACGGATTGGTACAGATGCTAGATACTTTCAACTTAAAGGAATCGGATTTACCGGTATTGATCAACAGTCAGAATAAGATTTCTGTTCGCCCATCGATTGATGAAATTGGTATGTGTACGGGAGTTCGGTTAGAATTAGATGATGAAATCTATGATGTTTTGGTCGTGGGCGCTGGACCTGCAGGTTTGGCTTCTAGCGTATACGCATCTTCAGAAGGGTTAAATGTATTGACCATTGATAGTAATTCTCCTGGCGGACAAGCAGGTAAGAGCTCTAAGATTGAAAATTACCTCGGATTTCCGACAGGTATTTCAGGTCGGGATTTAGCGAACAACGGCTACATTCAAGCTCAAAAGTTTGGCTGTACTATTTCCGTTCCGCATAGAGTGGAAGGCATTGAACGTAAAGAAGGTTTCTATGAAATCAACTCTAACAACACTTCAACATTAAAAGCCAAAACAGTAATTGCTGCAACTGGCGCTGCATATAGAAGACTTCCTTTAGAGGGAATTGAAAAATTTGAAGGCTCTGGCATATACTATAGCGCCACATCTATGCATGCCAATATGTGCAAGAATAGTGAAATTGGTATTGTTGGCGGTGGTAATTCTGCAGGACAAGCAGCATTATTTTTAGCTAATTATGCACACAAAGTTTATGTAATCATCAGAAATGAGGATATTGGTGCCAAAATGAGCGATTATTTGGTGCAACGTATCATCGCTTGCGAAAATATTGAAGTATTGACCAGTAGTAACGTGGTTAAAGTTAGCGGGGATACGTATTTAGAAAAGGTTGAAATAAAAAAGAATGAAACGTTGATTGAGAATAACATCAATTACCTGTTCACTTTTGTTGGTGCCAAACCTTGTACCGAATGGCTAGACAATATTATCGATACCGACGAAAAAGGTTTTGTGCACACGGGTCTCACCATTTGCGATAATGCCCTTAAAAGCGAATCTGTATTCAACAATAGAAAGCCTTATACATTCGAGACCAGTTTACCCGGACTTTTTGCTGTGGGTGATGTGCGTTCAGGTTCGGTAAAACGTGTAGCTTCGGCAGTAGGCGAGGGGTCTATTGTGGTGAGTGATATCCATAAGTTTTTAGCTCTGGAAAACGAAGTGAATACTGTATCGTAATTTTATAGACCATGCCACGTACCATAATTGAAAATATTGTAATTCAAGAATACAAAGAGCAAACGTTTTTTGAATTTTGTAAATACACAACCATTCGGTTTTTTGAAATTGTTTACTTTGAAAAAGGTACGGGCACCATTAAAATTAATGGGAAAACGGTAAACTATTCAGCTAACAGTATTTTCGTTTTTGTGCCGGACGATATTTACATCGTAAATCCGGAATCGGCAACTACAACTGTAGCCATTAAGTTTTTAAAGAGCTTTTTTAGGGGAGATGCTCCGCAAAATGCAAATCTTCCGATAAACGATTGGTTTCGTAAAATTGAAGGTATTTTAAATAGTGAAAGTCATCAATTACGTGAAATGCGTTTTGAAACGGAATCGGACAAAATACACCTAATATCACTGATAAAAATGGTGGCTGCTGAAAACGATAAAAAGAAATCCTATGATCTCTTTATCATTCAAAATTCACTTTCTGTAATTCTTCATTTAATTGCGCGTAACATTCAGTTTTTAAATGCCGATATGAGCACTAAAATTGTTGAATCGTCTAAAATTCAGCAAATCATCAACTTCATTCACGCTAATATTTACAATTCAGAATTGCTTACCACCAAAAACTTGGCAGAAGAGTTTCATATGGCGGACAATTATATTAGTGAGTACTTTAAAAAACATACCGATGTTTCTTTAAAAAAGTACATTCTTAACTACAAATTAAAACTAGTAGAAACCCGTTTAAAATATACCGATTTGCAGTTTTCAGAAATTGCAATGGAATTAGGGTTTACAGATTCCAGTCACCTTAACAAAACTTTCCAAAGCTACAAAGGCATGACAATTGGGGCTTACAAGGCTAGTATTTCTGCTTAATTAAATACCATCAAAAATTCCTGAAATAAATTCACAACTCCTTCAAGTAACCCCTCAAATACGTCACCGAAATCCAACCAAGAAGCATCAATATCCAAGTCTGAAATTTCAGTCCAATCAGATGCTGATGTCAAAGACAGTCCGGTTAACATTTCAGTTTTCATCGCAACATAATCACAAGCTTCACCCGCTAATTCATGATACAAATCAAAGGCTTCATGAGATGTAAAAACGGACATTGCCCAACATGACAAGTCCACATAATCATACCACTTACTCTTTTTATGCGCTTTTTTCACCTCTTCTGGTGTGTAATATTTTTTCTTACCATTATCTCTAACTAGTATTTCTCCTATATCAGAAATGAATTCTTTTTTATTCTGTGGTGCTGGCTTACAAGATGTACTCATATTAATCTCAATTGTATTGGAGTAATTTACTTCCATAAACTTAAAAAATCACCATTAACCTTTTTTTTTACCAGAAGCCCTTTGTTTTTTACCCATTTAAAAGTGTATGTCCAAGATACCTTTGTACTGAGATTAATACAGAATAAATATCAACCAAAAACTTAATACTATGGACTACAAGAATTTTCAAACATTTACGGCAAAACAAACAGGAGGAATTTTAACAATTGATATCAACTTTGGACCAGTAAACGTACAAGGACAAGAAATGCTAGCAGATTTAAGCAGTCTTTGTTTACGATTAGAACGCGATAGAAGTGTAAAAGTAGTCGTTTTTGAATCTTCAAATCCAGATTATTGGGTATGTCATTATGATACCAACTTGCTTAGAGATATGTCTATAGAAGCAGTACCAAGAAACGAAGTGGAATTGTTGGACTTACAAGCTGTATTAGAACGCTTAAGCAACGTGCCACAAGCAACTATAGCAAAAATTGAAGGTTTTGCGCGTGGTGGCGGACATGAAATGGCATTGGCTTTAGATATGCGTTTTGCAGCCAGAGGAAGAGCCAAATTTATGCAAATGGAAGTAGGTATGGGCATTTTACCCTGTGGTGGTGGAGCTTCACGTATGGCAAGACAAGCAGGATTAGGAAAAGCATTAGAAATAATATTAGGAGCAAGAGATTGGGATGCTGATGAAGCTGAAAAATTTGGCACCATAAACAAAGCTTTAGACCCTGATGAAATAGGACCTTATGTGGATGCTTTGGCAGAACGTATTTCAAAATTTCCGGCAGATTCTATTGCAGCTAGCAAACGCGCAGTTTATGCGTCTATAGACTTACCAATTAAAGAGGCTTTAAAAGAAGAAGCATACCAATTGTTTCAAGCAACAAGTAAAACACCAGCCGTTAAGCGTTTCCAATATGCAGATGATAACGGTGCCCAGTTTGACCATAATAACCAAAAGAATTGGGAGCAAATGGTGATGGATATTCAAGAAGTAAATTAATAAAACAAGAATTATAATTAAATAAAAACAGAGATTGATATGAAAGCAATGTTATTAAACAGTTACGGAGAAAATGCAAATTTTGAAGTTTCAGAAATAGCGAAACCAGAAGTTACCGCAAATCACGTTTTAGTAAAAATAGCGGCATCTAGTGTAAATACTATAGACACTATGATTAAAAATATGGGTAATGATTTGCCTTTGTCACCTGCAACTCCAGCATTATTGGGAATGGATTTTTCAGGTATTGTAGAAGCAGTTGGTGATGGTGTGGAAGGTTTTAATGTTGGTGATGAAGTATATGGTTGTGCAGGCGGACTTGCAGATTTACCAGGTACATTAGCAGAATACATTGTAGCAGATAGCAACCTTGTGGCTCACAAACCAAAAGGATTAACAATGCGCGAAACTGCAGCCTTACCATTAGTAGCTATTACAGCTTACGAAGGGTTGACAAGAGCAGGCGTAAAAGCAGGTCAAAAAGTATTGGTGCACGGTGGTTCTGGTGGCGTTGGTCACTTAGCGGTACAACTGGCTAAGTATTTTGGAGCAGAAGTTTTTGCTACAGGAACAGGAGAAAACCAGAAAGCAATTGTTGAAAAATTCGGGGCAACCTTTATTGACTTTAAAACTGAAAAGGTAGCAGATTACACAGCAAAATATACCGATGGTGGTTTTGATGTTGTTTTTGATACCGTTGGTGGTCCAAACCTAACCAATTCTATTGATGCCGTTGCCTTAAACGGACACATTTCTACTACAGTTTCATTATGTGAGTTAGATTTAACACCGTTACACTTTAAAGGAGCTACACTACACGTAGTATTTATGTTAATACCAATGTTACATAATTTTAAAAGAGACGTGCACGGTAATGTATTAGAGCGTTTAGCAGAAATTTCTAACGAAGGACACTTAACTCCAATTGTAGATGAAAACAGCTTTTCTTTAGAACAAGTTGGTGATGCTTACGCACATTTACAAAGTGGTAAAGCTATTGGTAAAATAGTAGTTGAGAACTAGAATTAAATGTACGCGAAGGAATAGATTTCATATGTATATATGTCGATTAATATGTTTGTTGAATGCCCCATTTATGGGGCATTTTTTATTAACTATTGTCCTAATCTAGATTTTTCAGTTGCTGCGCCTGTTCTAGAATTGGACCGTTTTACTTTGTTATTGCCAAAAGGATAGGTATATCCAATAGTAAAGATTCGTGAAAAACCAGATTCTGGACTATAGGATACATTAAATCTGTCTCCAAAAGCCTCTCTGGTTAAACTACCTACCTGAGAACGCATATCCATACTTTCAAAAATATCGGTTATCGTAAATTGCAAACTACTTCCATTTTTAAACTCTTTTTTTAGTCCCCCGTTTAAAGTTCCAAATCCCCTGAATTTAGTACTTCCGTTGAAATGTTGTGAAGTGTACCAACCCGATAATTCTAAAGATACATTTGCAGGCAAACGTAAGGTTTGGCTTCCATTAAAATTATAATGTAAATAATTATGAGTTTTAGGTTCATCGGTATGTAATAGCTTAAATGTTCTATAACCTACTGTAGCATTAAGGTTTACATTCCACCAATTTGCGAGCCTTATAGGTATGTTGCTCTGTACGTCTAAATTTCTTTGATAGTCCAAATTTACAGGAGCAATTACCGCTACATTACTTTGGGCGTTTCTTGTAACTTGATAACGGGCAATTGGGTTTTTTTCATTCGATGCCATAATGGATACGCTAAAAGAGTGAATATTATAAGTTATACTTATGTTGTTGGTTATGGCGGGTAATAATTGTGGATTTCCACTAAATACGGAAGTGGGGCTATTGTACACTAAAAAAGAAGCCAAGTCTGAATAATTTGGTCTAGTTATACGTTTATTATATGCAATATTCAATGCCGTAGTATCAGAAAATGAATGGGTTAGAAACACTGTTGGGAAAATTTTCCCAAAACTTCGATTCAAGTCGGAGTTATCAAAGTTTTGATTCCAATATTCATATCGTAAACCCATTTGTGCTTTTGTTCCTTTCCCGAGACCAACATCAAGTATGGAATAAATAGCACCTATATGTTCTATATTTTCAATGTTACTGATAAAGCGGTCATCGGGCTCATATTCATCATTCTGTAAAATTTCTATACGGGCATCGTTTTCGGTTTTGGACAGGGAACCTTTTACTCCACCTTCAAAAACCAAATCTTCTTTAAACTGGTGTTTATAATCTAGTTTAAGTACGCCAACCTTAATGTCAGTTTCATTAAACCCTCTGTTTCCTCTATTGTAAATTTCATTTTCAGGCTGAAAAGAATTGCCATTTTCATCAAAATAAGAACTTTTGACTTGGTTGGGTGTTCTGGTATTGTATTTTATGAAATCTGCCGAGACCATAAAAGTATTATCATCTTTTTGTGTTTCATAAAAAGTGGACATGTTTAAATTAGTTAGCCTGCCATTTCCGTTTAAGATAATCTGTGCATCTAAAAAAGGATTGTTCGTAAACTCGTACATACCTCTATTTTTTGTTAGCACCAATGGTTTAGATATGTTGTACAATACATTGGCACCCCAAGTTGAAGTTTTGGTAATTTGCCTTTCGTATCCTAAGTTAAAATTATGATTTCTATTAATTTGTTTGGTATGACTTGCAAAATCAACCGAGGTAAATCCACCTAAAACGGGTATTTCAGTGGTGCCTTTTGCATTGAATCCACCATACGTATCATCATACGAAAAGGTATAGCTACCATAGAAATTTGCTAGTTCACCACCGTGGTTTATAGAAAGGCTAGTGGTCTGTTTTGGTCCTTCACCATGTCCGGCGCTTACATTTAAATTTCCCTGCGAGCCTAAAGTTTCATTCTTGAAGGTTACTATATTGATGATACCAGCATTACCGTCCACATCATACCGAGCGGAGGGATTGGTGAGCAGTTCTATCTTTTCTATGGTATCTGCACTCATACCATTTAGCATAGCTATCAAATCTGAAGTAGGCATTCTTTGTGGTTTACCATTAATAAGCACCAAGGTTCCGCTTTTTCCGTTCAAAGAAAACGTATTGTTATATTGATCTAAGATCACTCCCGGTGAACGCTCTAATAGTCTTAATACGGTAGTACCCTTGCTCATAACACTGGCTTGTACATTTATTACACTACCTTCTTGTGTGCGCTGTATTAATCTACGTTGCCCTTGAACCGATACACCCTCTAACTCCGTTACCTCTTCATGCAGGTTGATGTTTGAGAAATCATGTGCATAAGGAAGTAAAGTAACCTCAAGCAAACCAGATTGCCATGTTTGGAAAGATAGTAGACTTATCTTTAATTTAAAACTGCCCATACGAGTAACAGCTATATCAAAATATCCATCGTCATCACTAATTCCTCCAGAAATTAAGGTGTTCGTTTTTGCATCGTGCAGCGTTACATTGGCAAATGCAACAGGGTTGTTTAATTCATCCAATATTCTTCCTGTTATCTGTGCCGAAATACTAAATGAAATACTAAGGACAATTAGTGTAGTTACAAATCTTAAATTCATTGCGTTTAATTTTAAGACAAGTACCGCTAACAAAGCACAGCATAAAAAAGCGATTGATGAACAGAGGGATATTCATTATAAGAGGAGCATATATCCGATTTTTTGCTTCGATAGATACATATGTGTCATCAATTACCTTTCGTCAATTATTAGTTACCTGATAGCAAGTTCTAACGTAATCTTTTGATATAAAGCAAGTACCATTGTATCTTGTTGCAAAAGACTTTAAAAAACTATGCCTGGTAGTTATGAAAATACAGTAGTATCATTTTTGATACGCTATAAGGTGCATCATGTACTTTTTTGGGCATGTTATCATTTTGTTTGGTGGACGGTATATACCAATAGTATTAGTTCAGTTATAGACTCGTTTGAACATACCCATACCATTATTAAGTATTTGGGTTATGTGGTAGTACAAGCGGTTGGAGTATATTTTTGTCTGTATGTTCTCATTCCAAAATACTTGATTAAAGGCAAGTACCTTCATTTTTTTATTTCAGTTGCTATTGTGATTTTAGGTATGGCTGCCCTAATAACAGCAAATTATTTTTTTGCGGCGAGCTTCTCTGAACAATCGGTTTATGTACTTTTCAAAATTAGCCCTGCGGCACCCGCTACTATTTTTTTACATAATGCCCTATCTTCCTGTATTTCGGCTACAACTTTAGGCATGAGCATTAAGTTGGCTAAGAATTGGCTAGATGCTCAAAAACGACAGCAACTATTGGAAAAAGAGAAGCTAGAAACCGAACTGAAATTTCTAAAATCACAATTCAATCCGCACTTCCTTTTCAATACCATAAATAGCATTTTTGTATTAATCAACAAGAATCCTGAAATGGCATCAGAATCGTTGGTGAAATTTTCCAGTCTAATGCGTTATCAATTGTATGAATGCAATAGCAATCAAATACCACTACGAAACGAACTTGCATACATTGAAAGTTTTATTGAACTGGAAAGTTTAAGACAGAATGATAATTTTGATCTTGAAATTAAGATTCCTAAAATAACAGCTGAAACTCTTACCGTTGCACCATTTATATTAATTCCGTTTATAGAAAATGCCTTTAAACATATTTCAGAAGATAAAGAATTGCGAAAATGGCTTAACCTTTCTATCGGCATAGAAAATAATCAGCTTAATTTTGAACTGAGTAATAGTGCTAATTACGAGGTTCGCCATCAATTGCCGGAAGGGATAAATTATGGTGGATTAGGACTCAAAAATGTAAAGCGTAGGTTAGATTTAATTTATCCAAATGCGCATGTGCTTCTTATTAAAAAAGGTAAAGATGTACACACCGTAAAGCTAGTTCTAACACTTGCCCATATTGTTAGGGCACACTTAAAAAAGGTTTCGGTATGATGCGATGTATTGTTATAGATGATGAGCCGCTGGCTAGGGAATGTATAACCAACTATATAGACCAGATAGATATGCTAACCTGTGTAGGCACAGGTACGTCTGCTTTAGATATACCGCGTATTTTAGAAAAAACTGATGTAGACTTGCTTTTTCTGGATGTACAAATGCCTCTTATGAACGGTCTAGAATATTTAAAATCTAATCCTAATGCACCTATGACCATTTTAACTACAGCATTTCCAAATTACGCCATTGATGGGTTTAACCTTAATGTACTAGACTATTTGTTAAAGCCTATTTCCTTTAATCGTTTCTTTACCGCAATTACAAAAGCCCGCCACCAATATCAACTCATAAATAATGGTATAGCATTAGTGAAAGAAGAGGAGAGTGGTTGCTTTTTTATAAAATGCGATGGTAAATACGAAAAAATTAATCACCATGATATTCTTTTTGTACAAGCCATGCAGAACTATGTGATCATACAAACTGATAAACGTAAATACGTTACATTATTGTTCTTAAAAAATGTACAAGAGAAGTTAAGTCAAGATGCTTTTATACGAGTTCACAAATCATATATAGTCGCTATTGATAAAATTGAAGGTGTCGCCCAACACGAACTACAAATAGGAGCACATAAAATTCCACTAAGCAGAAATTATCGTAAAGAGGTCGTGCCTAAAATAATTGGAGATAATCTTTGGGATAAAAAAGATATCTAACCGCTTCCCTTATTTTCTTTTAATTTTTTTCAGGATTATACCTCCATCCTTTTGTTCTAATAAGTGTATGTATTGGTCTGGATATATATACCTTGTTTTTTACCTAAACTTCCATTTTTGTTACCAAACGCCAACAGGTTTTGGTCCTTAACTTTGTATTAAATAACAAGAACATAAGCAGTTATACAACTTTTAAAAAATAAAAATCATGAAAACAATAGAACATACAAATGCACTTGAACAAGCTCTTGCACTAGAAATTCCTACACGAGAAGCTTCTTTAAGACGCGATCCATCTGTTGCTCAATTTTGGAATGACAACCGTACATTGTTAGAAGACGCTTGGGCAGAATGGGAAACTGAAAATAAAGACGATTTACTGGTTCCTGATGAAACCTTGCTTGACCCACGTTTACGTAAAGCAATTAAAGACGCTTGGGAAAATCCAGAAAAAGAATCTGCCGTTGCCGATTTGTGGGAAGAAATTATTCCTGGTGTTTATGTTGCACAGTTTTTTGATGTTGAACGTTTAGCAGAATTCCGCAGTTATTTGGAAGATGTGGTCAACTCAAAGATTCCGAAACGCGCACCTTACGGTATTCAATTGAATCGCTATGGTATGATGTTAGATCCACGATCGGAAGGTCATCTTGCAGCTCCTAATTTTCAGGCATTTTATAATGAAATGATGGATCGTTACATGCGTCCGATCGCTCGTTTGCTACTTGGCACTTATGGCTACGATAACCAAACCTTTGGTTTCTCTATTCAGTACAATCCAGATAAGGATAAAGATTTACACGCACATACGGATGCCTCGGCTGCAACCTTAAATATCAACATTAACTTACCTGATGAAGAATTTACAGGTTCACAAGTTGATTTCTATGATAAATCTTCCGGAAAAACGGTACAAACAACTTTTGAACCAGGTAAGGCAATACTACACCGTGGTAATGCACCACATGCTACACACCCAATCACCAGCGGACAACGCAGTAACTTGGTAGTATGGCTATATGGAGACCGCATGCAAATACCAAGAGGTAGTACCAGCAGCTATGGTGGTGGCAATAACGCTGCATCCAAAGTTGTGACGGCAGAAGACATCACGGCACGCCAGCGTTGGAGTTTACCAGATGGTCCTAAAGATACCATTGCACCGTTTTAAAAAGACATGAAGTATGCGTTATGCACTTACTGCTTATAGTGCGGTCTAATAAATAACATTGGAAACTGGCAACGCTTGTGTTGCCGGTTTTTCACCAACAATAAAATTATGTATACCAAACCAAAATACCCAATTTCAACAGTTCTTAAATGGACCAGGAGATATATTTATATCTTTTTTATAACCGCATTAATCCCGGTTCTACTTTACGAAGTGGCAGGTTTTAAATGGTTAACGTTACCGTGGCAACCTATTGGGCTAATTGGTATGGCACTGGCATTTATTACTGGTTTTAAAAACAATGCTTCTTACGACAGGCAATGGGAGGCTAGAAAAATTTATGGCGGTATAGTAAATGCCTCTCGTTGGTTTACAACAATGGTTAATGATTTTATAACCAATAGCTATGCCGATATTCATAAAACAGAGGCCGAAATGTTTCAAATAAGAAAAACCATGGTTTTACGGCATGTCGCTTGGATGAGTGCTTTAAGACACGCCTTGCGCCAAAAGAAAACCTGGGAAACGGCCAAAACAAATAAGTCGGATCAAGAGCATATGAAAAAAATAAAGGTAATAGAATTTGAAAATACGCTATCAGATGAGTTAGAAGGTTATTTGTCCTTGGATGAAAAAGCAGCGGTGCTCTCTAAAACAAACAAGCAAACTGCGGTCTTAAATTTTCAGTCTAAACACATTAGGCAATTAGCTTCATTAGGATTAATTGATAACTTTAGACACGTAGAATTTCAGACTGTAATTGGGGAATTATTTACCCTTCAAGGAAAAGCGGAACGTATTAAAAACTTCCCGTATCCCAGACAATTTGCTACTTTAAACTCCTATTTTATTTGGGTTTTTATTTTCATAATGCCATTTGGGTTTATGCGTCAGTTCGATTTAACTGCCCAATCATTAGTTGCATCTGGTGTACACAATGCGTTTTTTGGAATTTTTGTAGAACATTTTGTGTGGTTATCCATTCCGTTTACCATTATTATATCGTGGATATTTTTTGCTATGGAACGCGTAGGAGATACTTCTGAAAATCCGTTTGAAGGAATGGGTAATGATGTGCCAATATCCACCATTTCTAGGGCAATAGAAATTGATATTAGAGAAATGATCGATGATGACAAGCATCACATTCCTGATCCATTACCAGAATATGCCAACACCCAAATGTAACGATTAACCTAAGATTTTATACTTAAAAAAATTTCAATAGATAAAAAGTTTAAAAAAATGAAACATATATTAATAACAGGAAGTACAGACGGCATAGGCAAACTTTTAGCGTTACGTTTAGCGAAAGAGGGACACTTTGTGGCTATCCATGGTAGAAACCAAACAAAATTAGAAACTACATTAAAAGAAATAAAAGAGCAATCCAATAACGAAAATGTAATTGGCTTTTTAGCGGATTTTTCAAGCCTAGCAGATGTTGAAAAAATGGCTGCAGATGTCATTGAAAAAATGCCGAAAATTGATGTGCTGGTTAATAATGCAGGTATTTTTACCAGTAAGGTAGATAGTACTCCTTCGGGAATTGATATTCGTTTGGCAGTAAATTATTTAGCACCGTATCAACTTACCAATTCAGTTTTAAGTTTACTTAAAAAATCAGAAGCCCCACGCGTGGTAAATTTGAGTTCAGCGGCACAGTCTCCGGTTTCATTGATCGCATTAGAAGGAAAAGCGAAATTAGGTGCTAATGAAGCCTACGCGCAAAGCAAATTAGCCTTAACCATGTGGAGTTTTGATTTGGCTGCGAAAGAACCTATTATTCTTGTGGTAGCCGTTAACCCTGGTTCATTATTAAATACAAAAATGGCGAAAGAAGCATACGGACAGCATTGGTCTCCCGCTGAAAAAGGGGTAGACATTCTATACGATTTAGGTATGACCGATAGAGCTAAAACAGCATCTTATTTTGACAATGATAAAGGTGGGTATTCGCAAGCACATCCGGATGCTTATAATTCAAGAAAGATTGAAGAACTCATTGCATTAAGTGACACCATCACTTTAGAATAGAATAAGTTATAAAGAAAAATACGGATGATTACTGTATAAAAAGTAAATAACAATGATTCTTTGCATTGTAGTTTCAGCTAAATTTGCGTTATGAAGAATATATTAGTTTTATTTTCTCACCCTAAGTTTGAAAAATCTAGGGCAAATTCCATTTTAGCGGATAAAATAAAGGATAAAGTTGGGGTAACATTTCATGATTTGTATGAGTGTTACCCCGATTTTCATATAGATGTGGATGCTGAAAAAGCACTGGTAGAGTCTCATGATATTATTATTTTCCATCATCCATTTTACTGGTATAGCTGTCCTCCTTTAATGAAGCAATGGATAGATATGGTTTTAGAGTTTGGTTGGGCTTATGGTCCTTCTGGAAACGCTTTGCTTGAAAAAAAATGGTTGAATGTGATTACTACCGGTGGTTCCAAAGCTATGTATTGTGAAAATGGAATTAACTGCTATGCTATCAATGACTTTTTACGTCCTTTTCAGCAAACGGCCAACTTGTGTGGCATGCGGTATTTACCTCCTTTTGCCGTTATGGGTACTCATAAAATAGAGGATGAAAAGTTGCATACCTACGCGGATCAGTATGATAAACTAATCGATTTATTAATGGATGATGTAGTAGTGGCCGAAGTAAGTACCATTTCTTTTTTAAACGATATTCCACAACTAAATACGTAAAGCTATGACAGGTAGTATTCTTTTTGAAGCCATAGTCTTTTTATTGGGCGCAATAATCTGTGTCTCTATTGCCAAGCGCTTGGGGCTAAGTTCTGTTCTGGGATATTTACTGGCTGGGGTTTTAATAGGTCCTTATGTATTGGGTTTTATAGGAAACGAGGGCGAAGACATTCTTCATTTTGCGGAGTTCGGAGTAGTTATGATGCTATTCTTAATTGGGTTGGAGATTGAGCCTAAGAACTTCTGGAAAATGAGGAAGACAATTGTGGGAATGGGAGGTATACAAGTTGCCGGGACCATGTTGCTTTCTTATTTTTTGTTCATATTATTTGATTTTGATTGGAAAGTGGCCTTAACTTTTTCTATGGCTGTTGCCTTGTCATCTACAGCAATAGCACTACAAACGATAAAAGAAAAAGGGCTGTTGAATACCAATTTTGGGGCTTCCTCATTCTCTATTTTATTGTTTCAGGATATCGTGGTAATATTCATGTTGGGAGCTTTACCATTACTGGTAAATACAGACATACCTGCTGAAGAAAGCCATAGCGAACATGCTAACCTTCTCCAAAATTTACCATTAGGCTTACAGACTTTGGCCATTCTGGGTTCAGTGGTAACCATAATAATAACCGGTCGTTATTTAATTGTTCCGTTATTGCGTAAAGTTGCAAAAACGGGAGTTAGGGAATTGCTGATAGCTGCGGCTTTGCTTATCGTTTTTAGCATTTCATTTTTAATGGAATTGGTAGGACTAAGTCCTGCTTTAGGAGCGTTTTTAGGTGGTGTAGTTTTATCCAATAGTGAGTTTAAGCACGAGTTGGAAAGCACATTGGAGCCCTTTAAAAATTTACTTTTAGGACTGTTCTTTATGGCGGTTGGTGCTTCCATAAACTTTATAGTTATTGCAAAAAGTCCGTTGACCGTAGGTGGTATCCTAGTAGCGGTTATTGTTTTAAAGGCATTGGTCTTATTTATTACAGGTTCCTTTTTTAAGTTGAAATTGAATCAAAAATTATTACTTACGTTTAGTTTGGCACAGATTGGGGAATTCGCCTTTGTACTGCTCTCGTTCGCTTTTTCGTTGAATATTTTGGAACAGGATCAATTAGATATTATGTTGGTGGTAACAGCATTGACCATGACGGTTACACCCATAATAGGAATTATAAATGAAAGACTTTTATTACCAAGATTGGGCACCAGAGAGTCTATAAAAAGACCAATGGACCATATTGCAAGGTCGCAGAAAGTAATTCTAGTAGGTTTTGGACACTTTGGTAGTACTATTGGTAGGTTTCTGCGTACCCATGGGGTGGAAGCTACTATCTTAGATCATGATTCCAACCGAGTGGATTTTCTGCGCAAAATGGGTTTTGAAGTGTATTATGGGGATGCCACCAGAATGGACTTATTAGAATCCGCAGGTATTTCTGAGGCAAATATTCTAATCTGTGCCATGGATAATCCGGAGGTGATAAAACAACTGGCGAAAACCGTAAAAAGTAAATATCCCAAAGTAAAATTAATGGTCAGGGCAAGGGATAGGTATGCGGCCTATGAGTTTTTAAATTTGGAAATCGACCATATTTATAGGGAATCTTTAGAAACGTCATTAAAATTGGCTAGTGAGGTTTTAAGCCAAATGGGCTTTAGACGATATACGTTGCAGCGTCAAATCCAGAATTTTATTAAGTATGATGAAGATAGTATTAGACGTTTGGCCAAAGAGAAAATTGGTGATGAAAATTACATCTTTAAAGCGCGTAAGGAATTAGAACAACAAGAGAAACTACTGGAACAAGACTTTAAAAGAGGTGTTGTTGAATTTGACACCCATTGGGATGGCGAACAAATAAGAACTGCATTAGAAGAGAATCAAAATTAATTTAATAACACATATATAAAACGGCTGTTTACATATTAAACAGCCGTTTTTGTATTTTTAAGTCTTCTCAAAATTCTGCTCGTGTGGGAAATAGAATATGCCTGGTCGTATTTCCTCTACCTCAAGCCTTTTTTTTAGTTAATAAAAAGAATACCAAACGTTTAGTGATTATTTGTTAGAAAAAGTAGAGTTTTTTTCTTCAATTGTCAAGTTTTTGATCAGTTCGTTTTCTTTTCTTAATTGGACACCTTCTGTATCTTGCCCATATCAATTTAACTCAAAATGCCCCTCAATGAATTTTTCAAAATTAGTAGTTATAAGTGTTTGTCTACTTAGTTTCGCCTGCAAGAGTGAACCTGAACAAGAACCTGCTGTAGAACAGATGGAGCAAAAGTTACCTAATGAGGAAGAATTAACCCCAACTGAAGTGGTTGAGGAGGAAGATACTGATGAAAATGCCAACAGTGATATCGTATATGATTTCACGGGAAAAACACCTCCACAGGCTCCGGAGGGAATGGAGTGGAACCGGATTGATGAACTTTCGGATGAGTTTGAAGATGCCGATTTAAATACTTCAAAATGGACTAAATCCCTGTGGAATTATGGGGTCCCGGTTCAAATGGTTGAAGAAAATTCGGGAGTGGCCGATGGTAATTTATGGATAAAAGCTACGCTGGGCAATGATAGTGAACGTTGGTTTGAAAGTTCAAGGGTTATGTCCATTGCCGATGTAAATTATCCGATGTTTACGGTGAGTAGAATCAAGAATGCCCATATATCGGCCTACAATACTTTTTGGTTGAACAATGGCAATATTTCTAATCGTAATGAGATTGATGTTATAGAAAATAATTCAAACCCTTCTTGCGATTGCCAACCGGACTTTCCATGGCAGATGAACGCACAGTATTTTCATGTCATTGACGATGAAACCAAACGTAATAAAGGGAATTTTGATAATCGTGAGCTTTCAGACGAAAACCCTTTAAAAGGAGTGCCTTGGAATGAGGACTACCATACGTTTGGGGTTTGGTGGAAAGATGCTACACACATTCAGTTTTATTTGGACGGGGAACCAGCGGGAAATGTGGTTTCTGCAAGAGAATTTACAAGAAACTTAAATATCATATGGGACCTGTGGACCGTAGATGCCGATTGGTTGGGCGGTTTGGCACAAAAAGAACATTTGTCGGATAGTACATTGAATACTATGAAAATAGACTGGATTCACACCTACAAACTGGTTGATAAATAACATTTACAATTGAGAGTTGTTTAGTTTAGTTGAATAAGGCGTTGACGTTTAGTTGATGCCTTATTTTTTGTTCTTAACTATCTTACATATATTAAATTGTGAAAAATCAAAAAAAAATATTTTTAAAACATTTAGTATATTGTTACGGTACCAAAAGGTTTTGAACACCATACAGGTTGGGGTTTCAGGGTTTATAAAGGTTCACCCAACACCATCCGAATATGAAAATAAAAATTGCTGTACTTCTAACATTTTGTACCATTGGAAGTCTATTTGCCCAAGTTGATAGTTTACAGATTCCACCGAAAAAGAAGTTGTTTAAAAAAACAATTGTTCCTCTTTCTTTGCTCACCGCAGGTATACTATTATCGGACAGTAATTTTGAAAAAAAACTTCACGAAACCGCGCAAGGTTGGGTGGGCAATGATTTTCGTACACATTTGGATGATTACACCCGTTATGCTCCCGTGGCTACTATTTTTGTTGCGAACGTAGCCGGAGTAAAAGCAAAACACCATTGGTTTGACCAAACTAAAAATCTAGCGGTATCCATGATACTTACGGATGTGGTAACCAGAGCCATAAAAAATTCAGTGTATAAAATAAGACCGGACGGTTCTAATGACAATGCATTTCCTTCTGGGCATACTTCTATTGCTTTTGCTTCTGGTTCTGCTGTTTATGAAGAATATAAGGACACCAATGCCTATTTAGCATATAGTGGTTATGGTTTTGCCACAGTAACGGGTGGTTTAAGATTATTTAATGATAAACACTTTATTTCTGATATTCTTGCAGGTGCTGGAGTAGGAATATTAATTACCAAACTCGTTTATCATTTTGATTATTTATGGAAGTATAATCCCTTCTTAAAATTTAAAAATGTAACACTGGTTCCTCGTTACGGTCAAGGAAATGTTGGGTTATATTTCTCAAAGTCTTTTTGACATAATTTTTCTCTTCTTTTTTATCGATAACGAAAGTCCAAAAAGGATGTAGTAATAGGTGGAAAATCTTCTTTTGGTACTTTAGGCTATTTTATTTGAATTGCTGAAAAATTAACGTCTTTGAGCAGAACTCACTTGCCATTTTTATTAAGCTAAAATCTATTTTGATTGCAGCCCTTACCTCTTTGTATCTTTTATAGTTTGACGTCTACTTGAAATAGTATTAATGACTCAAAATAATTCATGAAAGAACAACATATATTAGAGCCTTACAAATTAGGAAGTTTAAAATTGCCGAACCGTGTGGTTATGGCGCCTATGACCCGTAGCAGGGCTAATAACGACGAAAAGAAACCTACTGAAGATTTACACGTACCCTATTATACACAGCGGGCTACGGCCGGACTCATTATAACCGAAGGAACACAAGTTTCGGAAAGAGCGGTAGGTTATATTAACACTCCGGGAATTCATTCTAAAGCCCAAGTAGATGGATGGAAAGAAGTAACCCAGTCAGTTCATAAAAGAGACGGTAGAATATTTGCCCAATTGTGGCACGTAGGAAGAATTTCGCATCCCGATTTCCATAACGGAGAATTACCTTGGGCGCCATCCGCAATAAACCCTGAGGCTGAAGTCTTTACTCCGGAAGGAAAGAAAAAGACGGTAACTCCCAAGGCAATGACTATTGAAGAAATAGAAATCACTAAAAAAGAGTTTGTCCGTGCAGCTAAAAATGCAATTGAAGCAGGTTTTGACGGTATTGAGATACACTCGTCCAACGGCTATCTTTTTCACCAATTCTTTAATGCGACAAGCAATAAAAGAGATGACCAATATGGTGGTAGTATTGAAAACCGGGCGCGATTTTTCTTTGAAGTTCTAGAAGAAATCAAGAATGTGGTGCCATTAAATAAAGTGGGGGCACGCTTTAATCCTTCCTTACATAATATTTTCGGAATGACTATGGATGAAGAAACCATTCCGGCCTTCGATTATATAATTGAAAAGCTGGACAGGGATTATGATTTGGCATATATCCATTTGTCCGAGCCGTTTAATGACGTGTCCGAAGTTGAGTTTGCCGAGCAACACATAGCCAAACGCTATAGACCAAAATATAATGGCACACTGATTATAAATACCGGGTTTGACCAAGAAAAAGCAAATAAGGTATTGAGAGAAGGGAATGCCGATTTGGTGGCATTCGCAAAACTTTTCATCTCCAACCCTGATTTGGTCGGTCGCTTTCGCGAAGGAATTGAAAGGACCGAGTGGGATGAAAGTACATTTTATACCACCGGCAAAGAGGGCTACACAGATTATAAAGCAAAAACAAGAGAATTAATCCCCAACCTATAACCATACATTAAATATTAACCCTAAAATCTAAATTGAAAATGGAAACTTTAGTAAACGGATTTTCTACAAAAAACCCGGCAACCGGAGAGGAAATCAAGGAATATGAATATATGAGCACCGAAGAAGCTCAAAATGCAGTTGAAAAATGTCATAAGGCCTTTAAAGAATGGCGGTTGACTTCGTTAGAAGAACGAGCCAAAATTATAAAGGCTATTGGTGAAGAACTCGCAAAGAACAAAGATAAATTCGTGAAATTAATGACCCAAGAAATGGGTAAAGTCATAAAACAGGGCGCTCCTGAAATTGACCTATGTAGCGGTATTTGCGAATATACGGCCACAGAAGGTCTAGAACTTTTAAAGGACGAGGAAAGAGAACTCCCAAATGGAGGGAAAGGAGTAATTAGCTATTCTCCAATAGGGGTAATCTATGGCATACAACCATGGAATTTCCCGGCATATCAGGCGGTGCGGTATTCAATTGCTAATTTAATGGCTGGTAACGGCGTGCTACTAAAACACTCAAGTGGAGTAACAGGTTCGGCATTGCTATTAAAAGAAATTTATGAGAGCGCTGGTCTTCCAAAAGATTTATTTACGGTCTTGTTAATCGAACATGATCAATCTGATGAAATCATCAAAAATGAATTGGTTCGTGGTGTTACCTTGACCGGGAGTCCGGATGCAGGAAAAATTATTGCTGAAAAAGCAGGAGCAGTTCTTAAAAAGACAGTTTTAGAGTTGGGTAGTAATGACGCGTACTTGGTATTGGACGATGCCGATATTGAGCTAGCGGCTAAAACGAGTGTTATGGGTAGAATCTATAACAATGGGGAAACCTGTGTGGCAGCGAAGCGATTTGTTGTAGTTGATAAAGTCTATGATCAGTTTCGTGATGCTTTTGTTAAAGCGATGAGAGATGTGAAACTAGGCGACCCAACCGATGAAAACTCCGACTTAGGACCCATGGCTCGCGAAGATTTACGTGAAACTCTTCATAAGCAGGTGCAGAAGAGTGTGGAGAAAGGCGCTAAAGTACTTATTGGTGGTGAAATGCCAAGTGGCGCCGGATACTTTTATCCCGCAACAATTCTAGAGAATCTAGAACCCGGGCAGCCCGCATATGATGATGAGCTTTTTGGACCGGTCGCATCGCTTATTAGAGCAAAAGATAATGAAGACGCCATGCGTATAGCAAATGATAGCAGATTTGGTTTAGGTGGGGGTATTTTCTCAAAAGATGAGGATAAAGCCTTTGAGTTGGCCAAAAAGTATTTTGATACCGGAATGGTGTTTATCAATTCATTTGGATTGGCACAACCAAATATGCCTTTCGGAGGTGTTAAAAATTCGGGTCACGGTAGGGAACACGGTGGTTTTGGAATACGGGAATTCGTAAATGTGAAGTCCGTGATGAAAGTGAATATGGACTAATATTTTTCAAACTTTTTAGTAAAAAAGGGGTCTATGTTCAAATGTTTGTGAACATAGGCCCCTTTTTCATTTCAAGAATTTCAATAGAAAATGTATTTTTTTTATTTTCTCAATGTATATCAATCTAAAACAAATAAAAATGAAAATCACGCATTACGGACAAAATAGCTTATCTATAGAGATAGGAAGCCAAACTATAATTGTAGACCCATTTATCACACAGAACGAACTTTCAAAAGATAAGGTAGACATCATGCAATTAAAGGCAGATTATATTTTTCTGACCCACGCCCATTTTGACCATATCTTAGATGCGGAGGCCATTGCTAAAAATACAGGAGCCACCATTGTCAGCAATTTTGAGATTTACAAGTATTATGATGAGAAAGGTCTGGACGCCATGCCGATGAATCATGGAGGTTCTCGCACTTTTGATTTTGGTAAAGTAAAGTATGTAAATGCGATACATACCAGTAGCTTTCCAGATGGAAGTTATGGGGGTAATCCTGGCGGATTTGTGTTTTCAGCAGAAGGTAAAACTATTTATATATCCGGAGACACTGCACTTACGATGGATATGAAATTGTTACCGCTGCAATTTGAAATAGATTTGGCAATACTGCCCATAGGCGATGTGGTAACAATGGGCATAAATGATGCCGTTCTTGCCAGTGATTTTGTGGGTTGTAACCGCGTACTCGGTGTTCATTATGATGCTTTGCCCTTTACAAAAATCAATCATGAAGAAGCAAAGCAAACATTTAAAAAAGTAGGAAAAGAGCTGATTTTGCTAGAGGTTGGGGAGACTATGAGCGTCTAACAGGAAAATTAATATAAGCTAAAAGGCCTGAAAGTGTTTGCTTTCAGGTTTTTGTATTAGATGGACTTTGTTTTGTATATGCCTGTCAATAGTTGAAAAACTTTAAATAGTACTAAAACAGAAAGTCTTAGGACCAAAGTAAAAAAGTAAAACTAAATCAGTTTTAAAATCTAAACCGTACAGATAATAAAAATTGGTTAGTAGGGGGTAGGTCAGGTATGATAGTCCTTCCAAGTTGCACACCTATTTCCAATTTCATCTTTTTCTTTATTCTATACCCAATACCCAGATTAACATTGATAAGATTTCCTTCGGCCTTTCCTGTAACTTGGTTAATGTCATAGGTTGGTCCGCCACGGAAGAATACGTACTTCTTTTCATTTACATCGTAAGTAAACACAACGGACGGACTTATGCGCTCATGGGTTCCAAATTTTGCGTAATCCCTTTCTAATCCTACACTTATTTTATCTGATACTTTGTAGTCGAAAGCTCCGTTGGTAAACACTTCGCCATTTAAGCTCACAGGAGTTTCAATACGGTATTGAGATAAATTGGTAATGAGCAAAGAGTCTAATGAGAGATATTCCTTTTGTGGGATTTGCGCTTGTATGTAAGAAGAGAAGTATAAACTGGAAATTACATATAGAAATTGTTTCATTGGGTTATTTTAAACACTTTTCGTTATTAAAAATAGGAAATAGATTACGGTATGTTTAGCCATATACTTCTTTTTGGTAGAAGTTTAACAGCATTGTCAATATTCAGAATTTGAAGTAATGGATGTGATTTAAGGCGTAGGGAGGTTGTTATACATATCTATAGAGATGAGCATCTTCTCTTTTGTAAAAATCTCGTCGATAAAATGGAGGCTTTTGTATAGATGATAACGGTAGACTTCTATTCCCTTTTAATAAAGAAGTTGAATGTTTCACTTTTGGGGTGTTAATTAAAAACACGCTTTAAATGAAACAATACATAATCATAGTAACAAGCATTTTATTTGCACAACTTGCTTTTTCACAAGAAGCCGAAACAACTACAGCTTCAAAAATATGGTCCTTAGAAGATTGTATTGCGTACGCTATTGAAAATAACATCACAGTTAAAGATGCGACGTTGAACGCAAGTATTTCAGAAGTAGATTATAGCAAATCAAAATCAGCTCGGCTACCAAACCTTTTCGGTAGTGCATCTCAGAATTTTTCAAGTGGTACTTCTATTGATCCTATTACCAGTGATTATGTTTCGGATCAAATTCATAGTACCAATCTTGGAATTAACAGTTCAATGACTCTTTTTCAGGGGAATCAACTTTCAAATCAAATTAAACAAAATAAACTTTTACTAGAACAAAATAGTCTGCTGGCGGAAGAAGCTAAAAACAGCATTGTCATCAGTATTTTAGAAAGCTACTTGCAAACTTTATTTAGTAAAGAAGGAATTGCTATTGCTGAAAGCAATTTAGACGCATCCGAAAAAGAGGTACTACGTGCAAAATCTCGACTCGATGCCGGTTCTATAGCCCTAACCGATTACACCGAAGCTCAGAGTCAGGCTGCGACCAACAAATACAATGTTATTACCGCAAAAAATGAGTACGAACAGAATATCATCACTTTAAAACAATTGTTAGAATTATCGCCTTTAGAAAATCTAGAAATCGAAACTATTGATCAGAACATGGATCTATTGAACCTGGAACTCAATAAAGAAGCAATTTATACGAATGCCTTAAACTATTTGCCTGAGGTGGAAGCAAGTAAGACCAACATTTCCGTGAATGAAAAGGAATTGGATATCGCCAAAGGTGGTTACCTGCCCACATTGTCGCTTATAGGAAGCGTTGGTTCTGGGTATACCAGTATAAACGACAATACATTTTCTGATCAGCTGGATGTGAATTTCAACCAGAAATTGGGGTTGAGCTTAACCATACCCATTTTTAACAGGAATCAGACTAAGGCTGCCGTGCAGACCGCATCTTTTAATATAGAAAAAGCTGAGATACAAAAACAAACTGTAGAAAAAGAAGTCATTAAAAAGGTTGAAACCGCTTACCAAAATGCGCTTTCATCACAAGAACAATTGATTGCCGCCGAAGTTTCTAAAGAAGCTGCCGAGCAATCATATAATCTAGCACAGAAAAAATACGAGTTGGGCGATTTAAGTACAACTGATCTAGTTATAAGTCAGAACACATATACCAATGCCCAACAAAATTACCTACAGTCTAAATATCTAAATATTCTGTACCACCAATTATTACAATTCTATCAAGGAAACGAAATTAAACTTTAACTAAAATGAAAAATAAAAACAAAATCATATTAGGCGGTATTGCATTGGTAATCGTAGCCTTTGCAGCCTATAGCTTTATGAAAGGGGATGAAAATACCACCATTGAAGCTAAAACTATAGTCGCCAAAAAAGGAGACGTCACTACCATGGTCACTGCTACAGGAACCATAGAGCCTATAAACCAAGTAGATGTTGGTACACAGGTATCCGGTGTAGTTGAAAAAATATATGTGGACTATAATAGCGTTGTTAAAGAAGGGCAGCTTATTGCAGAGTTGGATAAGACCAATCTAAAAGCTGCAACAGTACAAGCACAAGCCTCATATGATAATGCGGTAAGCAACCGAAATTATCTACAGACGATTTATGAAAGGCAAAAAACATTATATGACAACCAGGTTATAAGTAAATCTGATTATGACGATGCTCTTTACAATTACGAAACCGCAAAGGGTACTGTAACGCAGCGTTTATCTGATCTACAGCAAGCGAGAACCAACTTAGGTTACGCCAATATCTATTCTCCAATTGATGGTGTAGTGCTATCTAGAGATATTGAAGAGGGACAAACGGTAGCCGCAAGCTATAGCACACCAACGCTATTTACCATAGCTCAAGATTTAAAGGAGATGCAGGTAGAAGCCGATGTTGATGAGGCAGATATAGGTGTTGTAAAACAAGGTCAGCGAGTAAGTTTTACGGTTGATGCATACCAAGGTCAAGAATTTGAAGGAGAAGTCACTCAGGTTAGGTTAGATCCTACAGTAACCTCAAATGTAGTTACGTATACTGTGGTTATAAAAGCCGACAATCCTGATTTGAGATTGAAACCCGGACTAACAGCAACGATATCTATTTACACATTAGAGTTAAAGGATGTGTTATCGGTAGAGGCAAAGGCTATCAATTTTAAACCTACCCCTCCGGAAATGATGGCTTATAATGAGCAAGAAAATTTAACCGTTGAACGTCCAGAAGGCGGACCTATGAACAATGATGAAGAATCTACTAAGGTTTGGGTGATGGAATCTAACGGAGCTATTTCCCCAAAAGAAGTGACTTTAGGTGCGAGTGACGGAGTTAATGTTCAAATTCTCAGTGGTATAAACGAAGGAGACAAGTTGGTCTACAGTTTAAAGTCTGAAACCGGAATATCTGGACCACCAGCGGGCGGTTCTGAAGAGAGTCCGTTCATGCCAAAACCACCGGGAGGTAAAAAATAAAAATCATGAGTAAAGAAATAATAAAGATAAAAGACCTTACACGTGAATTTACCATGGGCAATGAAACAGTTCATGCCCTACGTGGAATTTCATTTACCATACACGAGGGTGAGTTTGTAACCATTATGGGATCTAGTGGCTCTGGTAAAAGTACAATGTTGAATATTTTAGGATGTTTAGACCAACCAACATCTGGTTCGTACGAGATAGATGGTGTTGGTATGAAAGATTTGAGCCGTAATCAATTGGCAACCATCCGAAATGAGAAAATAGGGTTCATCTTTCAATCATACAATTTATTGGCAAGAACATCTGCTATAGAAAATGTTGAACTACCGTTACTTTATAATAGTACCGTAGGTAATGATGAGCGTAGAGAACGTGCCGTAAAAGCATTGGAAATGGTCGGTTTAGGCGATAGGTTACATCACACCCCATCTCAGCTATCTGGGGGGCAACAACAGCGTGTTGCCATTGCCCGATCATTGGTAAATAATCCTGTTATGATTTTAGCAGATGAGGCCACCGGTAATTTAGATACAAGAACATCGTATGAAATAATGTCTTTGTTCCAGGATCTGAACAGTCAAGGTATTACCATCACATTTGTTACGCATGAGCCTGATATTGCCACCTTTAGTAACAGAACCATTGTTTTAAAAGATGGGAATATTATTCAAGACTATAAGAATGAAAATATACAGTCTGCAGCAAAAGAATTGGCAAAATTGCCTCAAGAAGACCATTGATTATGAGAATATTAAATCTACTTAAAATAGCATACAAAGCCATAGTTCTCAATAAAATGAGAACCCTGTTGACCATGTTAGGTATAATAATAGGTGTAGCATCGGTAATTGCCATGTTAGCAATAGGGGAAGGTTCAAAAGAGAGTATAAGAAGTACCATTTCTAGCATGGGGTCTAATATGATCACCATAAGACCTGGTACCGATGATAGGGGTCCGGCGAGAGGTAGCGGTGGTGATGTTCAGACCTTAACGCTAGACAATTATGAGGTTATCAAAGAAAAATCTACGCTATTGAGTTACATTACACCAGTGGTGAATGGCGGCGGACAAGTAATTAGCGGAGCCAACAACTGGCCCAGTACCATTTACGGTGTCAATCCTGAGTATTTAGAGATTAAAGTAGTTGGCCTACAAAGTGGTAGCATGTTTACCGATGCAGAGGTAAAGTCAGCTTCTAAAGTCGTAGTACTTGGTCAAACTGTGGTCGAAAATGTTTTTCCAGATGGTCAAGATCCCGTAGGTCAAATGATACGTTTTGATAATATTCCTTTTAAGGTAATTGGCGTTTTGGAGGAAAAAGGAGAAAATACCTTTGGACAAGATCAAGATGATATTGTAATAGCGCCTTATACGACAGTACAAAAAAGAATTTTGGCCATTAATTATTTGAATCAGATTATGGCTTCTGCCGTTAGTGAAGATGATGCACCTGATGCCGTTATTGAGGTTACCGATATATTACGCTCAGAACACAAGTTGTTAGATAATGAAGAGGATGATTTTTCTGTGCGTTCTATGGAAGAATTAATTTCAACTTTTAGTTCAACCAGTGAAATGCTCACCATACTATTGGTTGCAGTAGCAAGTATATCTTTATTAATCGGTGGTATCGGTATTATGAACATTATGTATGTGTCTGTAAAAGAACGTACCAAGGAAATTGGACTACGTATGGCAGTTGGAGGAAAAGGCTCTGATATTCTATTACAATTCTTGATTGAAGCTATACTGATCAGTATTACGGGCGGACTCTTAGGTGTAATCTTAGGTTTAAGCGCTACCGTTTTCATAGAAAAGTTCTTACATTGGCCTACAAGTGTAGCCATGTATTCCATTTTTGTGTCATTTGCCGTGTGTGCGATTACCGGTATTTTCTTTGGATGGTACCCTGCAAAAAAAGCTGCGGCGTTAGATCCTATTACAGCATTACGCTATGAATAAGTAACTATGTATAAAAACAAAAAAATACTACTAGTACAGCACCTTCTTATTTGGTTGGTGCTGTTCAGCATGCCCTTCGTTCTATCATACGGACAAGAATTGGATACCAATAGATTGGTAGCCCATTTCTTGATTCCTATGCTATTCTATGCAGTGATATTTTATTTAAATTTTTTTGTACTCATAGACAGGTTTCTTTTCTCTAAGAAAACACTGATTTTTGCCATCGTCAATTTAGTCTTAATCGGTTTCTTTATTTTATTGAAAGAGTTTATTGAAGATAATTATTTTAGCGAACTAATTAATAATAGACCCCCAAATGCAAATAGGGAAGGACCACCGTTTAAATTGTTCATATATGTGCAAATGTTATCCTATGCGGCTCCTGTATTACTGTCCATAGCTATTAAATCGACTAAAAAATGGGTGAAGACAGAAGCAGAACGAAAAGAAGCTGATAATTTTAAGTTACAAACAGAATTACAACATCTAAGATATCAACTTCAACCACATTTCTTTTTCAACTCTTTAAATAACATATATTCATTAGTTGATATTTCACCGGATAAGGCTAAATCTACCATACATAGTTTAGGTAAACTAATGCGGTATTTACTTTATGAAACAAATACAGAATTAGTGACACTTTCAAAGGAAATTGAATTCATGAGAAAGTATATCGAATTGATGAAGTTGCGCCTAACGGATAAAACCACGGTAGAGTCTAGTTTTCCACTAAGTGAGCCGCAAATTAAAATTGCCCCTTTGCTGTTTATTTCATTAATTGAAAATGCTTTTAAACATGGTGTTTCTGCCAATAAAGAAAGTGTAATTTCCATTGATATGGTTACCCAAGATAATAGTGTAATATTTCAAATAGAAAATTATAACTTTCCTAAAGAGCATACAGATAAAAGCGGTTCTGGTATTGGGCTACCTAACTTAGAAAAGAGATTACAATTACTATACCCCAATAAACACCAGTTCACACAAGAAACCAAAGATGGTATTTATTCGGTTTACCTGAAAATTATAACCTAGTATGGAAGCAGTTCAGATTACTTGTATAATTGTAGACGATGAACCTATGGCGGTGAATCTAGTAAAAAGTTATGTGGAGAAAACTCCGTATTTAAAACTTAAAAAGAAATGTAATAGCGCAATCGAAGCTATGCAGTTTTTAAATACAGAACAGGTTGACCTTCTTTTTCTTGATATTCAGATGCCAGATTTAACAGGAATTGAGTTTTCTAAAATGCTACCGAAAAATTCTAAGGTCATCTTCACTACTGCTTTTGATCAATATGCGATAGAAGGCTTTAAAGTAGAGGCTTTAGATTATCTACTTAAACCTTTTGATTATGCTGAATTCTTAACGGCTTCTAATAAAGCTTTAGAGTGGTTTTCATTAGTGAGAGGAAATAAAACCGCTCAAAGTCAAGAAATACCTCAAGAAAAGGAGTTTCTTTTCGTAAAATCCGAATACAAACAATTACGCATTAAATTGGCAGATGTACTCTATTTTGAGGGTTTAAAAGATTATATTAAAATTTGGTTGAAAGACAACCCGAAGCCAATTCTAACATTAATGAGTCTAAAAAGCCTAGAGGAAGATTTACCTTCTTCGCAGTTTATGCGCGTACATAGATCTTTTATAGTTGCCCTAAAATATGTTGAAGTGATTGAACGTAGCCAGATTATCATCAACAAACAACGTATTACGGTCTCTGAACAGTACAAGGCCCAATTTCTAGAATACATTAATGACAACTCTTTGAATTCTTAAAAGCCCGAAGGTAATTTTATACCATCACCTTTTAATTTTCTGTACATTTAGGACTGACATCACAAACTTGTCCTATTTATGAAAAGACTTATTAGTACTCCGGCAATAGTTGCTATACTGTTCTTTACTTCTTATTCCTGTGGAAATAAAAAAGCAAGAAAAAATACTGCGCAAACTACGGAGCAGGCAGCAGTTAGTACCGAGCCTAAATGGACTTCCATCTTTAACGGGAAAGATTTAACCGGATGGACCATAAAAATTCCGGGACATGAGTTAGGTGAAAATTTTGGAAATACCTTACGGGTTGAGGATAGTATTTTAAAAATACGATATGATGCATACGGATCGGAATTTAAAGACCGATTCGGCACCGTTTATTTTGATAAATATTTAACTAATTACCGGCTAAAAGTTGTTTACAGATTTGTTGGCGAAACGGCACCTGGGGCACCTACTTGGGGTTATCGTGATAGTGGCATCCAATTCCACGGACAACCACCGGTTACGCAAAAAATAGATCAAGCTTTTCCGGTATGTTTAGAATACAATTTTCATGGTGGTAATGGAACGGACGAGCGCCCTTTAGGTGCTGCCTGTACGAACGGTATGTTCATTGAATATAATGGTGAAAAGAATACAACCACGTGTATTGCCGCTGATATTGCAAGAACATTTCATGGCGACCAATGGGTTACTGCCGAAATTGAAATTAAAAACGGGGTTATTACACATTTTGTAAACGGGGAAAAAATTCTAACCTATTCAAATCCCACATACAACCCAGCAAACGAAATGGCAAAAAAACTAATGGATGGCGATGATACCAAGGTAAAAGGTGGCTATGTTTCCTTACAGTCCAATAGCCACCCAATAGATTTTAAAAGTATTGAACTAATTGAATTTTAGTTCCAACAATTATCGGTTCAATTTATAACATCACTTTATCTCCTGTTTTTGCCGCTAAGAATATGGCATCGATAATTTTCATGTCCTTAACACCTTCTTCGCCATCAACGGAAACAATGGGTTGAACTCCTTCAAATATTAAAGCTGCCATACCATCCATTTGTAAAGTTTGATGGGTTACATGGGGCTGGGTCAGTTTTCCTTTATGTGTTCTGCCTTCAATGGGTCCATATCCTGTTGAAGGTTGCATTTCAACAAAACCTTTAGAACCAGTCATAAAAAATCGATCTAAATTACTCATATTATAGGTGGATAAACAATTTGCAACGGCACCACTAGGAAAACCCATTTGAAATTGTATGGTTTCATCAATACCTTCTTTAAACTTCTCAGGATTGGTTTTCGTTTCTTGAGCGGTAACCCAAACAGGTTCTTCACCCAACATATAACGTGCACCATTAATTGAATAGATACCAATATCCATCATTGCACCGCCACCTGAAAGTTCTTTGTTTAAGCGCCATTGTGTTGGGTCGCCAATAGTGAAACCAGATTGACCTTGAAAAAATTTTGTTTCACCAAAAGCACCGTCTTTTCGCATCTGTATTACTGCAACCGTTTTGGGTTCAAAATGCATTCGATACCCTATCAGTAATTTTACATTTGCAGCTTTACAGGCATCTACCATGGCTTGACCTTCTTCTGCATTAACGCCCATTGGTTTTTCACAGATAACATGTTTACCCGCTTTGGCGACTCGTATAGACTGATCTTTATGCAATCCGTTGGGTGTAATTACATAAACGGCATCAATATCCGGATTGTCCTTAATAGCATCAAAATTCTCGTAGTTGTAGCAGTTTTTATCTGGTATATTATATTTTGATTGCCATTTTTTAATCTTAGAAGGTGTTCCGCTGATGACACCAACCAGTTTTGCCCTTTTACAATCTTCCATTGCCTTGGCAACACGGGTACCATAGCTACCCAATCCCATTATGGCAACTTTTAAAATGGGTCCGTCGTATGGATCTGTGGAATTTGCGAACAATTGAGCGGGACTATGCAATAACGGTAGACCTACCGCGGTTATGGATAGCTTTTCTATAAAATTTCTTCTTGAACTCATGAGTAAATTGTTGTTTTATGATTTATAAGTACTTAAATATAATGAAACTACATCTTTTAAAATTACAATTGACAATGGATTCTTGATATGTAAAGAATATCTCTTTTTTGAGACAAAGATGTGTTGTATGTCATCAATTAAGAAGGGAGACATCCAGTAAATTGCATGTTAAAATTATTTCGATGAGCAGAGGATTTGTAAAAGAAGAGGATCAGGAAGAAATACCAATGGTACCACCAAGGGCAGACTTGCCATTAGGCGCCACCAACTATGTAACCGAAACAGGTTTACATAAATTAGTAAGTGAGAAGGACAGACTGATAAAGGATAAAGAATTGTCCCATCAAGATAATGAAAAAGAACAACGCATTGCCATCAATTTAATAAATGCGAAATTACAACTATTGAATGAGCGTATTTCTTCGGCAAAAGTTGTAAACCTAAAAGACCAACCGCTAAACGAAGTTCGGTTTGGCGCTATAGTCTCTTTATTAATTGGTGATGCCAAAACACCTAAAGAGTTTCAAATTGTAGGGGTAGATGAGGCTAATATTGCAGATGATAAAATTTCTTTTCTTTCACCCATTGCAAGAGTGCTAATTGGCAAAAAAGTAAATGAGGTTGCCGTGCTTAAAATTGGAAAAACAGACCGTACATTTAAAATTGTTGCGATAAGTTATACAGCGAAACCATCTATTTACCCTTTGAATATTGACTAAATATTAATAAAACGAAAAACGTAAAAATTAACCTAAGTCGTTCAAAATAAAGACGTAGCTTCGCCGCTTCAAAAATTGGGTCTATGAAACGTATTAGTCAGTACAAGAAGTTATTCGGAATTGAGAAGGAAATTGAATTGAAATCGCTTAAATCCACCTACCGGAATTTGGTAAAAGAATGGCATCCAGATAAATTTCAAGAAGGAGACCCTAAACGTGAGGAGGCGGAAGTAAATAGCCGTGCTATCATTGATGGCTATCATTTTTTAGTGAGTATTGCTCCTGAAACTATTGCGGCCAATCTAGACGCCTATAATGAAACCATTAATAATTCTGGTATAGCGGACTATGTACACAAAGGTATGCTCTTGGAAATTACTTTTTTGGATGGTACAACCTATGAATATTTTGGCGTTACCAAAGCGGTTTACATTAAAATGGTCAATTCCAATAAATTGAATCGTTTTGCCAAACGTAGCATCTATCCTAAGTATATCTACAGAAAATCGAAACGTACGCTACAGGAAGCTTAAATTTCACCTATTTATAATAATGCTGGTTTACCGAGGGCTAATTGCTCGCTTTTGAAGGAATTAGCATCTCATTTTACACGACTCTCATGCTTCGTGTGCCTATCTTTGCTTAAAATTATTCTATGTCCAAGTCATTTTCCGCATTAGGAATCAACGAACAATTACTACAGAGTTTAGCAGACCTTAAAATTTCCGTACCCACGGATATTCAGGAGAAGACCATTCCAATTGTATTATCCCAAAAAGATGACGTTGTTGCCTTGGCAAAAACGGGAACAGGAAAAACAGCTGCTTTTGGTTTGCCCTTGTTGCAGTTGGTCAATACGACAAATACGGATGTTCAGGTAGTCATATTATCTCCCACGAGGGAACTAGGTCAGCAGATTTATGAGAACTTGGTTTCTTTTGCATCGCATAGTCCTGAGATTTCCATTGCTTCGGTTTGTGGAGGTATTCCTATAAAACCTCAAATTGAGCGTTTAAAGGAACCTACTCACATTATTGTTGCTACTCCAGGACGATTAATAGATTTGATTCAGCGAAAAGCGGTCACTATTAAAAAATTGAAATATTTGGTTTTGGACGAAGCCGATGAAATGGTAACAGCTCTAAAAGCCGACTTGGACACCTTAGATGCGGAAATGCCAAAATCACGTAGAACGCTTTTGTTTACCGCCACCATGCCCGGTACCGTAAAACAATTGGTACAGAATTATATGTCCAAGCATGTGGTGCACCTAGAAGCGGATATGGCGCAAATGGGCCATAAAGGTATTGACCATAAATATATGGTAGTGGAGCCTATTGAAAAGCTCGAAGTTTTACTTCATTTTCTAAATTCCAAAGAAGGGGAGCGTGGTATTATCTTTTGTAAGACCAAAGCGGCCGTTAATAAGCTGGCAAAGAAATTGGCCATCAATAAATTTTCTTCGGGCTCTATTCATGGTAGTTTAACACAGGGCATCCGTGACCGGATTATGGGACAGTTTAGAGAAGGATATATTGATATTCTTGTGGCAACGGATTTAGCGGCACGTGGTATTGATGTAAAAGAAGTTTCTTATGTGGTAAATTACCATTTGCCAGATACCTATGAAGCGTATGTACACCGTAGTGGACGTACGGCCAGGGCAGGGGCAACCGGACTTTCATTGAGCATTATACAAGAAGAAGAACGCGCCGATATTCCTGAATTTGAAGAGGAATTGGGGTTGGTTTTCAATGAAATGAAAAAGCAAGATGCTGAAAATAGGGAAGAAACCAATCTTGTACTTTGGGCCAAACGTATTTTTAAGACAAAGCCTAACCGTACGGTTTCCGTAGACACCAAAGAGAAGCTAAAAACGGTTTTTCATCATTTGACCAAAGACGAACTAATAGAAAAAGTACTGGCAGACCATATCATGCAAAACACTCCAGCTGCACCTAAAACGGAACAACCACAAAAGAAATAAGCCATGGCCAACGACATTCGTACACAAGAGGATATTTTACGGAAAATGGGCATTGAGGCACTGAACCCTATGCAAGAAGAAGCATTGGAAGTTATTGGCAAAAACGCAAATACCGTGCTACTTTCTCCAACGGGTACAGGTAAAACCTTGGCGTTCTTATTACCGCTTTTAGAAACGCTGGATGCTGAGTGTAGTGAAGTGCAAGGATTGATTCTGGTGCCTTCCCGAGAATTGGCCATTCAGATTGAACAGGTGGTGCGTGAGATGGGTTCTGGTTTTAAGGTGAATGCAGTGTATGGCGGCAGACCTATCTCCAAAGATAAAATAGAATTAAAACATACTCCCGCTATTTTAATCGGTACACCCGGTAGAATTGCGGATCATTTTGGAGGTGACCGTTTTACTAAATCTGATATCAAGACCTTGGTGCTCGATGAATTTGATAAATCGCTGGAAACCGGTTTTGAAGGTGAAATGAGTGAAATCATTAATCAGTTGCCAAATCTTGAAAAGCGGATTCTTACTTCCGCTACTCAAGGGGTTGAAATTCCTAATTTCGTTCGGTTGGATAAGCCAGCTTTTATTGATTATTTGGATACGAAAAGGAAATCTAGATTAGCGATTAGAACCGTAATCTCTCCTGATAAGGATAAGCTACAGACGCTGGTAGATTTATTGTTCCATATTGGGAACCAGCCAGGGATTATTTTTTGTAATTATAAGGATAGCATAGAACGCGTGAGTACTTTTTTAGATAAAAACCGTATCGATCACACCTGTTTTTCTGGGGGAATGGAGCAACGTGATCGTGAGCGTTCATTGATAAAGTTCAGAAATGGCACATGTCAGGTAATGATTGCAACGGATTTAGCGGCCAGGGGAATCGATATTCCAGAAATGAAATATATTATTCATTATGAACTGCCCAGGGCCGTAGAAGAATTTACCCACCGTAATGGGAGGACAGCTCGGGTCAATGCCAAAGGAACGGCATACGTTCTACAATCCAAAACGGAATATGTTCCTGAATTCATCAAAGATGTAGAACCGGTAGACATATCACAAAAAGGGGTGAGGAAACCACCGTATTGGGAAACTTTATTTATATCCGGTGGGAGAAAGGATAAAATTTCAAAGGGTGATATTGCGGGACTCTTCTTTAAGCAAGGTGGTTTAAAAAGAGACCAATTGGGCGTCATTGAACTCAAGCAAGATTGTGCTTTTGTGGCCGTACCGGTGTCCTTGGCGAACCAAATGATACAGAAGCTGAACAACTCTAGATTAAAGAATAAAAAAGTTCGTGTAAGCGTATTATAAAAATTCGTTGTAAATAATTCAATTAAAATGTTGAATGTCAAAAAAATGGAGTCATCTTTGCCCCTCAATTAGCATTATAAATTTTTAATTACATTACAATGAGTAAAGGAACAGTAAAGTTTTTCAACGATACTAAAGGTTTTGGTTTTATCACTGAAGAAGGTGTTGAGAAAGATCATTTTGTACACGTTTCAGGTTTAGTAGACGAAATTCGTGAAGGCGATGAAGTTGAATTTGATCTACAAGAAGGTAAAAAAGGCCTAAACGCAGTAAACGTAACAGTATTATAATTCTATATATACTTTAAGTTTTACAAGAAGCCCATCTATTTAGATGGGCTTTTTTTGTGGAAAATAAATTTTATAACTCATAGGATGGCTTTACGGTTTTATAATCGGTTTCGTCTATACTTTCAACTGGTATATAGATGCATATGCTGTTTTCGTATATAAGCCTTCTAATAATCACTGATTAAGATTAATTTTACGTTTAAATTTTATAAAACACAAAACCATGAAAAAAGTAGTAGCATCATTCGTTCTTGTAGCAACATTAGCAAGCTGTAACAGCGTAAAAAATATGGATACCTCCACCGCTTCACAAGCGGCCTCATTATTAGGGTCATTGAGCTCAAATTCTACGGTTCAACAAGTAGCAAGCTTATTCAGTTTGTTGGATACGAATAATAATGACGCCATTAGCTCCACAGAAGCCATTGGTTCCGTTTCTGAAAATTTTGACACCTTGGATACGGATAACGATTCAAACCTTAACCTTACGGAACTGCAAGGTATACTTGCCTTGTTGAACTAGACCACCGTTTTTAGGAAATAAAAGGCGTGCACTTGGGTGTACGCCTTTTTTGCTGCTCATAACTCTTAAAATAGGGCAATTTTCCATCTATAAAATCTGCAAGTTGGTAGATAAAAAATATTTGCTCGTCTAGTTTTCGATGAAAAGCAGCCTTTTTCATTAAACCAGGCTTGAAAATTGCAGTCCAAGAAGTGATAGTATAAATGAAAGTTTAACCTTTTAAAATTTAGAAATCATGAAAACAAATACTAAAACATACTTTGTGTTACCATTGTTATTAATAGGATTCATTTTTGCGGGTACGGCCCAAACTAGGAAGCGTTCCACAAAAACAACGACTACAACAACACGAACGGTAACGAAAAGTACGCCTAACCGGGTGTCAAGTAAAAAGGTAGTTTATAAAACACCTAGAAAGAAAGTGGTTTCCGTACGAACGGTTCCAAATAAGCGGGTCGTAAAATACCAAGGTCAGGATTATTACTATGCAAATAACAGATATTATACCTCTTCTAGGGGCCGTTATATTCCCATAGCTCCTAAAATCGGATTTAGAATTAGCACTTTGCCAACAGGGCATCACAGAGTTCGTTTCAACAATCATGTGTATTTCAATTTTGGTGGTATTTTTTATTCCGAAGTCGGTAATGAATATGAAGTAGTGGAACCAGAAGTAGGCACTATAGTCTACGAACTGCCAGATGATTATGAAAGAGTAACGATTGACGGTCAAACGTATTACGAGTACGCTAATATTTTATATGAAAAAGTGCAGGTAGATGGTACTAGAGCGTATGAAGTAGTTGGGATTATTGATATGTAATAATTTAGATTTCCACAAGAAGCAAGCGTTTACCATTTTTGGTAAGCGCTTTTTTGTTTGGTATAGGTTTGCTTTCGGATGAAAGTCATTTATTAACCTTCTGTTCAAGATTGAAATAAAACGACAGATTTACATAATGCAAAGCGAATAAAGGTGTAATTTCGCGCGGCATAAAATGTGATCGGGTCGTGGTTTACTACGGATAAAAATAGGCAGCATGAAGAGTGAAGAATTGGATGATAATCAGGAGGTTTCTTTAGACGAGGTAAAACAAGCCATTGCTGTTCTAGAGCGATTGGTAGCGGACACCAATCAGATATTTGAAATTCCTAAAGCGCAACGAACCGCTTTAATAAAGGCTTCCGGACAATTGTCTAGACCAAGCCGGGAAGAATTTTCTCGACGTAAAAAAGATGCTAAAAAAGCGGCAAAACGAAAGCAGGCTGCCAAAGATAAAAGTGCGCGTGCCGAGACGGGAATACGCTACGCACGTGAATCCTCGGTATTCGTAGCTCCAAAATTATTGGGTGCTTCAGACCTGGCTCAAAAGGAAATGGGGGAACTGGAATCTCCTCGTGACTGCTATGTTTGCAAGGCCAAATTTACCAAGCTGCACCATTTTTATGATACCATGTGTACGGAATGTGGCGACCTTAATTATGCCAAACGTTTCCAAACTGCGGATGTAAAAGGCCAAGTGGCCGTTATTACGGGTTCTCGACTTAAAATCGGATATCATATTTCTCTCATGTTATTGCGTGGTGGCGCAACGGTTATTGCTACCACACGTTTTCCTGTGGATTCCGCTTTGCGTTTTTCCCAAGAGGAAGATTTTATGGAATGGGGCCACCGACTTAAAATACACGGACTGGATTTACGGCATATTCCCAGTGTGGAGATTTTTTGTAATTATATAGAGCAGAATTATGAGAAATTGGATATTCTCATCAATAACGCAGCACAAACGGTACGTCGTCCCGCAGGTTTTTATGCGCATCTCATGCCAAATGAGGAAAGGTCTTTTGAGTCCTTGCCTGAGTTTGCCCAAGGGGTTTTAAAGGATCATAGAAGCTGTTTGGAAGAATTGACCACATTGACATCCACAGCATCCTCCAATAAGAATATGCCGGTTTCTTGGCACGGTCCGGAACCTGGTATCGGGTTACGGTCCTCGGCTAAACTATCCCAGATTCCCTATAGTTTTGATGCCAGTCTGGTTACTCAGGAAGTGTTTCCTGAAAGTCAGTTGGATGCCGATTTGCAGCAAGTAGATTTACGTAAAACCAACAGCTGGCGCTTAAAACTCGGTGCCATTGAAACCACCGAAATGGTAGAAGTACAACTCGTAAACTCCGTGGCTCCCTTTGTATTGTGCAACCGACTTTCAGAAGTCATGAAAAAGGAAAATACGGGGCAGAAGCATATCATTAACGTAACGGCCATGGAAGGCAAGTTCCATCGGTTTTTTAAAGAATCACGTCATCCGCATACCAATATGGCAAAAGCGGCCTTGAATATGCTTACGCATACCGCTTCTGGCGATTTGGCGAAATACGGCATATACATGAACGCGGTGGATACCGGCTGGGTAACGGATGAGGACCCTGCAGAACTGGCCAAAAGAAAACAGGAAGTTCACGATTTTCAACCACCGTTAGATATTGTAGATGGTGCCGCAAGGGTAGTGGACCCGCTTTTTGATGGTATCAATACCGGAAAACACTGGTGTGGAAAGTTCCTAAAGGATTACTTCCCTATTTCTTGGTAATAAGCTTACAATTATGCTTTTACAGTTCTAGAGTGCTCCATAAAATGACTCTTTAGACGCTCCAATTGTGGGTGTGGTTTTTCGGCATAAAGTACAAACTGACTCTTCTTTATACTGGCTGCCATTGCAATAAGGCCTGTAGACTCCTTTTTGTTGGAAAGGAATTCTGCATCGTCTACGCTAACGATTTTTAATTCGGAAATACTCACGCCGTTGGTCAAAAATAAGTTATGAAGTGTTTTAGGTGTGGTGATCAAAACATCTACGCCCATGTATATTTCGGACTTCTGAACGTCTATATGCAGTTGTTCGTAACTGGCATAAAGTCGTACCGTACTGTATTTGGTGTATTCGGCAAAAGCATCGTAGAGTTCTAGAACTCTTTCTTTATTTTCTACTAGAACTACGGCTCTTGGCGCATCGCCCACGGCTTCGCATTTTAGCTTCTGTAAAGTAGTCAGGACTAACGCGGTGGTTTTTCCGCTTCCTTTTTTAGCAAAAGCAAAGACATTGATACCACTCTTAATCACCGGAATGCTACTTTTTTGAAATGGCGTTGGCGTTTCTATTTCCAAACGCTCTAAATTTTCTAATAAGTGCGGGTGTAATTTTCTAAATGGCATATGCTGTTTCTACTAAAATTGTGGTTCTAAATCAAACGGATCCTAAAATGCAAAGATAGGAACAACTACTGGGGAAAGTGAAATTTGTGCAGGAACTTATTTTTAGCGTGGTTTTGCGTTAACTTCAATATTATGAATCAACTACTTTTGAAATTTAACGTTTTACATGCAAGATTGTTTCGTTTATTTCGTTTATTATTGTATCATAAAAAACAGTTAGACCAAATGGAAACATATAATAACGTTAATAAAGCCACAAAAGAGGAGCAAAAGATTGCTATTCAATCATATGACGCTCTATCTTCCGTAATCAGGGAATTAAAGTCCAACAACCCGGAAATTGAGATAGATGAAACTCAGGAAAGAATAAAAATTCCATTAAGTGCATTGAAACTTTTAGGAGATATACTAGAAGCAATGAGCAAAGGGAAGCCATTTTCGTTAGTGCCAATAGCTACGGAAGTTACAACTCAAAAAGCTGCTGAAATTTTAGGATGTTCAAGACCTCACTTTGTTAAGCTTTTAGAGAATGGAAAAATAGATTTCACGAAGGTTGGAAAGCATCGAAGAGTAAAATTTGAGGATGTAATGAGGTACAAAAGCAAAATGAAGGAAGCGCAGAAAAGCCACATTATCCAAATTATGAAAGCGGACGAGGAAACTGGATTATATGATACATAGTGTTCGCTTTATCTGTGTCTTAGATACAAATGTTATTTATCCTATTGAGATTAGGGATTTGCTTTTTTGGTTTGCTCATTATGATTTATATACTCCTAAATGGAGTGAACATATTTTTCACGAATGGGCGGATGTAATGAAAAGAAAAGGAGTTTCTGAAGAAGAAATTTTAAAGCGTATGAACAGGGCTAATTTGGCATTTCCAGATGCTTTTGTATCGAACTACTCGGGGTTAATTTCGGGATTGGAATTACCCGACAAAAAAGATTGTCACGTACTTGCTGCAGCTATTAAGACGAATGCTAACATTATAGTAACGAATAATATAAAAGATTTTCCGAAAGAATATTTATCCTCTTTTGGTCTTTCCGCTAAGACCGCGGATGATTTTCTTACGGATATTATTGACTTAAATCCTGAGGAAGCGACAAAAGCATTTAAGGAGATGGTGTTATACCGACGAAATCCTGATTTAGATGAATTTGAAGTTTTAGATATTCTAAGAAATAGGGGTTTGAAAGGTACTGCTGACTTCTTGCACTCACAACTTTGATTAATAATAAAGTTCATTTAAAATCTACGGGTAATCAAACTACCATTCATTTCGTTTTAAGATAAAATCTAGAGAAATTTGTAATTATTTTTTCACTATCAAGTGAAAAATAACTAAAACCATCACAACGAACTATTGAAAAAACCCAATGCCAATTGCAATGTTTTGTCATGGATGTTTTTTCTGTTGACACTGGGGTGGTCAACGGCTATTGCTGGTACTATATCCTTTCCTAAGGTCGTAGATTCATTTAAAAACACATAATGTCCTACGTTTTCATCAAAAAGATACATTTTACTGGTGTTAATTAATTTATGGTACTTTTCGGCATTGGTACCTACAGGTGCTACTGAATCTCCCTTTCCGGCAACTATATAAATTGGAGCTGTAATTTTATGGGTCTGCTCTTTGGAATGAAAGCCGAATCCTATGGCCGGAGCCATTACAAAAAAGGCCTTTATCCTATCATCTTTTACTAGATTACGGTATTGGTTGTATGACGAAACAATAAGGCTATCATTTTCATAATCTATAATTTCATCCGTGTCCGGGAATTCCGCTGGCATTTCCCGTTCTTCGGGTTTTTCATCTGCGGTTATGGTTCTGTCAACATAGCCGCCTGCCAAAGCGATATTGGTGTAACCACCCAAGGAAAAACCAACGCCACCAATTCTACTCGTATCTATTTTTGTCCCGATTTCGGTGTCTTTTAGAACTTCGGTCAGCACATATTGAACATCTATGGCCCTTTCCCACCATTTTACGAATTCCCTGGGTATTTTGTTGAAAGTAGAATTCCCGTAGTGGTCCAGTGAAACGACTACGTAGCCTTCTTTTACCATTTCTGCTATGAACCAAGTCAGTGAAAACCGATTCCCTCCAGTTCCGTGAGAGATAATCAGTAACGGGAATTTTTCATCAGGAATAGTGGCATTCGCAACTGTTTCTATGGTCTTAAAAAGTTCCTTTGGATTCTCTTTTGGCTCTTTATGAATTATAGTATTTAAAGTAGGGAACCATATTTCAGCCGGTAAAGGTCTATCTCTAGATTGATCTACAAAGGTTACTGATTTTTGACCTATGCTATATGTTTTTTCATTTTGTGGACTACAAGAAGTAATTAGAAGTACAATGAAGATAAGTAGTGGTGTATTTCTCATGAGTTGGTCATTCGTTTCGCTTTAAAGACGAAACTAACAGACGTTTGTTACAGTATTTTAAAATTTGACCTTTCTCTACCTTAAGGGTTTGGGTCCTTTTGAAAATACTGTTCAAACTAATCAGCAAATGGGAAATACTAAAGGCTAATAGATTGCCTGTTCATTACAACCTCACTCCGAATACAAAATCAAAAACACCCCGATTAAAATACCGGCCAGCGGTACTAGCTTCTTGCGTTTGTTCTGTTCTTTAAAGATGAGTCCGCCTACCACTACGGCAATGATAATCTGGCTGCGTTTTATGGCGGAAAGCAGCATAATCAACGCATCAGGGTCTTGCAAGGCCTTAAAATAAAAGTAATCGGCTATTTGCAGGAGCATACCCACTAGAGGAATGGACCAGCGCCACTTGAACGCCTTGCGCTTCTCCGCATGTGGAAACCAGGTGATGCTCAGGATTACCAACAGAATAAGAATGGTATAGAAACAAAACCAGAATTGCAGCGTCTGTGGGTTCAACGTAAGGTTCTGGATCAGGAATTTATCGTACAGTCCACTGGAAGCCCCTAAAAAAGTAGCTCCGATAATAGCGAATATCCATTTGTTGCTTTTAAAATGAATACCTTCTTTCTTGCCGATTCTGGAATACAGCAGCACCGAAAATATGATCAGAAAGAATCCTATCCACTGCCAGCCGTTGGGCTTTTCTTGGTAAATGGTAATGGCGCCGATAAAAGTAAAAAACGGACCGGCAGACCGTATGGGCGTCACAATGGTAATGGGCAGATGCTTTAGCGCTTGGTACGCCAATAACCAAGAGGCCGCCATGATAGCGGACTTTATAAATATGTATCCGTGAGTCTTTAAGGGAATATCGGTAACGAACAGTTGCAAGTCAAGCATTTTAGTGGGAAACCAAAGGGAACCCAAATAACAGGGCAGCAACAACAGAAAGCCCGAAGAAATGGTGCCCAAAAGCACCGGAAACACCTCGTTGCCCTGAACGGCATGTTTTTTAAGCAGGTTGTGAAACCCTAAGAATAAAGCGGCAAGAAGCCCAAGATACATCCACATAACGGGCGCGAAGATATTGGTTTTTTAGGGTATGTTCCGCATGTAAAAAGCCGTATTTCTCAAAAGGGAAAGTAAACTACCTCGGGGCAAGCCCACAAGGCATTAAAAGGAATACACTTGGATTTCGAGGCAAGCCTCGGAACATTTAATCTCGATTATCGAGTAAAATATCATCAGTCTAAAATGCTGTTTTGGTGCCATAGGTTTGCCCGTACGATCTTAGGGGCTATTACGTATTTCTGTAATCGTTTACGTATTAAATTTTATATATTTAGCAGCTCCAAGACAGTACTTCAAAGAACCTGACCAAACATGTATAAAATCTTATCGTTAGACGGTGGCGGCAGTTGGGCCATAATTCAATTGCTTACCCTTAGGGACCGCTACGGAAATATGGATGGCCATGAGGTACTCCGTAAGTTTGACTTGGTGATTGCCAATTCCGGGGGAAGTATTGTTTTGGCGGCCTTGGCAGAGAATTATTCCATTGATAAAGCCATTAGCCTGTTCAAGGAGAAAGAAAACCGAGAACGCATATTTTGTAAGAATGCCTTCTGGGACCGCTTTTTTCCGGTGGATTATCTACGGTTCGTTGGTATTGGCTTTGGACCCAAATATAGCGCAACCAAGAAAAAAGAGGCTTTTGAATACCTGTTTCCCGAAGTGGATAAGGTGCAGATGAACGAACTGCCAAAAATCATTGGCAAGGAATCGCTGAAAATTGTGGTCTGTACCTATGATGCACTCAACAACCGAGCAAAGTTTTTTAAATCCTATGCGTTAACGCCTTCGCGATATGACTCGGTGCGATTAACCCAGGCCATTAACGGTTCTTCCAATGCGCCAGTGCAGTATTTTGATTTTCCGGCACGGTTTAAAGCGCAGGAAAGCGGGGTGTTTTTTGAACTCTGGGATGGCGCCCTCGGTGGTTTTAACAATCCTATTTTAGCCGGCATCATAGAGGCCTATAAATTAGGTATTGCCCTAAAGGACATTAAGATAGTCTCCTTGGGGACCAGTAACCCTTTAATGTCTACGGATAAAAAAGAACAGTTCTGGAATTGGAAACTGGACACCCTACAATACCGAAGAAAGAAATGGGCTATCCACAAATTTAAACCGCAGCTCAGTTTCTTTATGGAAACCGTTTTTAACCAGGCCAAGACCATTTTATACCAACCACCGGACACTGCTAATTATATGGCCATGATGTTCTTTAAAGCCGCTACGGGCAAAGATTTGAACGATAGCCTCATACGGTTATCCCCACTTGTTCATTATGACGACAAACTTGCTACGGATGCCGTACCGCTTATAAAACAACTCTATGAGCTGGATATGGACCTGACCAAAGACGCACAGATAGACTTGCTTCTACAATGTTTTGAGGCTTGGAAAGCCGGAAAAATCTATAACCAGCCCGTAGAATTTGAGGTCGAGAGAAACAATGATTTGTTGTTTATTTCTGGGGATAGGTGGTATCAGGATGGGATGGATAGGTGGGTTAGTTGGGAAATAGGGGAGTAAATCTAATTTTAACTGAGTTCAGTAATATTTTTTTTTATGCTGATTACAGAAAACTGTAAAAAAATATGAATTTTAGTTTTTAATTTTATCTCGTAATAATTAAGACTTAAAGTTCTCTTTTTCGTGGTGTTAATTGTCTAGAATATATGTCAAATGAGTTTTGACAGCTAAGTTTAATATTCTAAATTTGAGAAATGAGGGAGTCAACAATTTATTCTATCGGTCATGGCAATAAGAAATTTGAAGATTTAATAGATGAACTAAAAAAACATCAAATTGAATTTCTCTTAGATGTAAGGTCTAATCCTATGTCTAGGTTTAATTTTCATTTCAATAAAACATGGCTTGAGAGAGACTTGCCTGAAAACAATATAACATATGAATTTTTAGGGGAACATCTCGGAGGGCTTCCTAAAGATAAAACATGTTACACAGAAGGAAAGGTTGATTATGCCAAAATAAGGACTAAAAAGTTCTTTAAAGAAGGTATTCGTTTATTAGTTGATGCGAACAAAGAAAAAATGCGAATCGCCTTAATGTGTAGTGAATCGAAACCTGAAGAATGCCATAGGTGCAAGTTAATTGGTCAGGAACTATTAAACCATGAAATATCTGTTCAACATATAACTTCTAATGGAATAAAATCTCAGGAGGAAGTTATTAAAATCCTTACTCAAGGATTTGGAACAAATGACCTCTTCGGAGAAAAAGATTTTACTTCGAGAAATACTTATTTTTAGTTCTATGAATTTTTATACTATTGGTGTTTACAATTCAAGTGAGGAAGAATTTTTTGGCAAGTTAATTAATAATAACATTGACACGTTTTGTGATATTCGGCAAAGGCGTGGTGTTCGTGGGGCCAAATATTCATTTGTCAATAGCATAAAATTACAGAGAAGGCTAAAAGACTTAAATATTAATTATCAGCATATATTAGAGTTAGCTCCGACAAAAGAAATAAGAGACAAACAAAAAGAAGCTGATATAAAAAATAATATATTTAAAAGAAACCGTGAAGAGTTAGGTCCCGTTTTCAAGAGTCACTATAAAGCCGAAGTTATAAGTAGATTCAATTTTTTAAAATTTTTTGATTCAATGAAAACTAACAATGCAGAAAATATTGTGCTGTTTTGTGTTGAAGAACGTCCAAAGGCTTGTCATCGTAGTTTGGTTGCTCAAAAAATAGAAGATGAGTACAAACTTGAATTCATTGATTTGTAGGTAAATATGCGTATTTTAATTACTTCAAAAACAAGATATGGCTCAAAACATGCTTGCGTTGGTGGCTTAAATTTGGAAAATAAAAGTTTCGTTAGGCTCCTCAATCCTGGGGGAATTAAGAAACCTGAAGGATGGTATCAATTTTTGGATACACCATTGAACATTGGTGATATTTGGGATATTGATATTAAAATATCACCTTACACTAAAGCACCTCATATAGAGGATGTTTTTATTGGTAAAAAAACTAAAATTGAACAAATAGATGACCTTGATTCTTTTATAAAAGAATCAGGGGTTGAAATTTGGGAAGGTCACATAGATAAATTGTTTGACGGTTGTTTAAGCTGGTTAAAAAATGGTAGTGGGTATTTGGCTGAAACACAAGATGAATTTCCAAAATATAGTGTTGGTTTTTGGGTTAGTGACAAAGATTTGATATTACATAAGGAAAGATACTTTTATAAATATAAAACTCTAGGAATTTTTGAATCCGAAAAAAGTTTAAAATGGGTTGGTTTTGAAAAACCTCCAAAATTAATACCTAAGGGCACTCTAATTAGAGTTTCTTTAGCTAAATGGTGGCCTCCGCGCTATAAACTTGAAAAATACAATGCCCCTCACGGTTGTTATCTTCAAATATCCGGTTGGTACTAAAAAAGAATAGTAATAATTTTCTTTTATTTATCTGACAATTGATTACGAAGCGTTATTAAAATATTATGGTATTTTCTTCATGCTGTCAATCTTCCACCACAATTCAATAACTTCCACTGCATCAACCCATTACGTACAACAAGAAGGCAAAAACAACAAACCTTGTTTTTGAGGTATTCTTGGCTTTAGGTATACTAAATGTAAGCCTATGCCTTTATTTTTAGATTTACACTACTATTTTTTGCGGTTGGTTTTCGGGTAAATTTATACCACCGGACTTCTGGGGCATCCCTTCTAAACTATATTCAAAATCAAATTTATACAGCAACATTTGCTTGAAGTTTACGTTAGATTAAAGCTCTATTGAAGCATGTACGTAAATTGAAATATCGTCCCCAAAAACAACCTACCATGAAGTTTTTATCCATTATTTGGATGTTCCTAGTCATGTCCGTTTTCCCAATGTTCGGTCAAAGTCCAGAAGAACTTCCTTTATTTTCAATGCCTCAATTGACCTATGAAGGTGCATTTCGTATCAGTTCACATTCCAATGGTGTTTCCAACCTCAACTACAATCAAGGACCCATTGCCTATAATTATGAAAACCATTCCCTTTATATTGTTGGTCATTCGCACCACCAGGCCATAGCGGAATATGCGATTCCAGAAATCGTAAAGAGCGAAACCCTTTCAGAATTGAATATAGTAGAAACGCCCATTCAGGTTTTTAGTTCCGTATTAACGAAAACAAATGACGGAAACCCTCAGAAAATCAATAGTGTAGGAGGGATGTATTATGTAAACCATGGCGGACAGGCCAAACTTATCGTGAACGGTTATGAATATTATGATGCCCCGGCAGATAATACCATGACTACGGTAATCATTGAGGATGCCAATGCCATTGAAACTTCCCCAGTTAGTGGTTACTATAGTTTTAAAGGCGGTGCCGGCCATACTTCTGGATGGATTTCCCCAGTACCGGAAGCATGGAAAAAAGCATTGGAAGGTTCACATATTACGGGTCAGTCCAGTGGAATCCCCATTATATCCAGGGCCAGTGTGGGACCGTCTGCATTTTCCTTTGAAATGAGTGATGCTTTGAACGCGGTAACATCCATAGAAACCACTACTTTGTTAGACTTTAGTTTATCCAACCCCTTGAACAAGGATTTGAGCAACGAATCTAAAACCAACAATATCTGGACGCACCTATCCAGGGCCACTTACAGTTTTATCGTACCCGGAACCCGAACGTATTTGACCCTAGGCAATAGTGGCGGGCACGAAAGTGGTGTATGCTACAAGTGTACCCAAGACAATGGTAACTTATGTGGCGGTTATTGCCCACCTGTGGCTAGTGATAGGTATCAATACTACTGGCTGTGGGATATGAACGATTTAATGGCCGTAAAAAACGGAACGTTAAAAGCATATGAGGTAATGCCCTATGATCATGGCTTCTTTGAGTCCCCTTTTCAAGAAACCGGAAATAAAGGTATTGGTGGCGGTAGTTTTGACCCTAGCACCGGAAACCTCTATTTGACCATACAAAGTGGCGACATGGAACAAGGTACCTACTCAAGACCACCAGTTGTGGCCGTTTATAATACCAATGGCAGTATTTCCGAAAATGAAATCCTAGAAAATGTAGAGGTAACTATGTATCCGAACCCCACTTCTGACATTCTTAATATTGAGGGAATGGTTTCGGAATCGGTCATTCAAATCACCGATATGAACGGAAAACAGGTTAAAAGTATTACTACAAGTGAGCCTTCTTATCCTTTTGATATGAGTAGTTTATCTGCAGGAATGTATGTGGTTTCCGTGCGAAATGTTGCTAAGTTCACCGTACACACCGAAAAGGTGCTAAAAGTAGATTAAGCTGATATCAACTTTCTAAAAGCGAACCTTAAAACCCTAAATTTTAGGGTCGGGGTTTAAGGTGTTTTCTCCACCATCCTGCACCAAAAGTCGCATAACTACCTTTTATTTTTACCAAAAAACAACTTTTTCTTCTGACCGCAAATTCACTTACGGCTTACATTCCCCTGTTTACTGATTAGTAGTATCCCTTCACTGATTACCCCATTTTACAATGTAACCTCACCCTATATTTACCATCAAATAATACAACGGTATCTAACGATAGGGCTATGGCCGTTATCTAATATACTCCTAAAATTTTGACCATGAACAAATTAAAAAGTAGAATTGGCTTATCATTTTCATATGTATTTTTGATTGTCTTAACTAGTTGTAGTAGTGATGATATAGACGCTTTAAGTGTAGTGGAAGATGAAGAAATTATAGATGATGATAACAGTGGCATAGACACAAATTCATACATATTAGCGGTAGATCCAGATGATGGGGTAGAATTGATCAACCATGATGGCGAAACTTTGTTTGAATGGGCAATTAATGGCTTGGGAGATGATGCCGAATTGCAGAGTGATGGTAGTCTGGTGGCTATCCAAGCAGCTACTAACCCACGGATTAATTTTGGGGGTTATGGCGGTAAATTCATAAAAATAAATGCGGATCAGACCACGGATTGGGAGTTTACCTATTCTAGTGATTCCTATATTTCGCACCATGATGTAAACTACCTTTCCAACGGTAATATTATTTTCTTAATATGGGAAAAGGTAGATTCGGACGATGCCGCTCAAATGGGCTTTTCAGGTAATTTTGATATTTACCCTGATGCCGTAATTGAAATGAATCCGTTGACCCAAGAAGTGGTTTGGGAATGGCATTTTACCGATCATGTAATTCAGGATTATGATAGCAATCTTGATAATTATGGAGTTGTGGCGGATTATCCGAATAAAATTGACATCAATTATAATAGCACTCAGAATGACGGTGATATTACCCATGCTAACGGGCTAACTTTAGACGAAACCAATGACCTTTTGTATGTAACGGTCAATTATTATAGTGAAGTTTGGGTCATAGACCATAGTACTACTACTGAAGAAGCGGCTACGAGCGAAGGAGGCAATTATAATCTAGGTGGGGATTTGGTATATCGCTTTGGAAATCCGCTAGCGTATGATAACGTTGGGGATGTTACGTTAAACCGGGTACATTACCCGAACCTTTTTGATGACAACAAAATGCTGGTTTTTGCCAATAACCTATATAACGGGCAATCTGCAGTGGTGGAATATCAATTAAGTCCGCCCTACCAACTAGTTGCAGGGCAAGATAACGAGCCTACGGTAACTTGGGAGTTCACGGACCCGGATCTATATAATTTATCTATTGGGGGTGCCGTACGTATGAGCAATGGCAATACTTTAATAGCGGAAGGTGATGGTACTATTTGGGAGGTAAACAATAACGGTGATGTTCTATGGCAGACGACGGATATAAGAAGGCCATGGCGAGCTTATGCCTTTCCGGTAGACGATGAGGCTATAACAGCCTTGGGATTGTAAAAATAATTATTTGACTTTAGCGGGTTAATGTTGAACGGCTCCGATAGAAATATCGGAGTTTTTTTGTTTACAATAAGTGCTCAATATTTTCAATATTGGCTTTATGGTAGGAAATTAGTCGGTTTAAAGATAGTTCGTAGCTCAACTGTTTTACGGAATCACTAAGGTCGCTTTTGACGATTTCATCCAAGTTTTCGGTCATTTCATTCACAATGGAATCTATAGTGTTACCAGGGTTTACCTGAAGATTTCTGAGCATTTCTGCGGTCTGTTCTTCATGCGTACAGCTAAACTTTACGTAATTACTCAGTAGGTTTTGTACTCTCGTCTTGAGAAAGCTGATATCGCTCCCGTTAAAATAGTGGTTGACCTGTTTTGCGATGGCGTAGAGGTTGCTCATCTCTTTTCCTAATAAATCGTCTTTTGTCATATTTCCGGTTTAAGGTGATGTATCCAAACTTGCTGTTAATGGATATCACGGAAAATAGACGTTCGTTGCCACTTCTGCGGGCTCATTCCGTAAAAATAGTGACACTTTTACAAGCGGCTTATAGAACCTTCAGACATTACTCGATAATCGAGATTAAATGCTCCGAGGCTTGCCTCGAAATCAAAGTGTATTCCTTTTAATGCCTCGTGGGCTTGCCCCGAGGTAGTTTACTCATAGAACTCCGCAACTTCATCTAACGGCTTTCTTTTAATATCCGGAACGTAGGTGGGTGATTTTGGATACCCTACGGGTAGCAGTAAATAGGCCCGTTCATTACTGGGCCTGTTCAATAACTTGGCAAGAAAATTCATAGGGCTAGGGGTGTGGGTCAATGTAACCAGACCGGCTTTATGTATTGCGGTAATAAGCATGCCACAAGCAATACCTACCGATTCATTTACGTAATAGTTGTTTGTTTTTTCACCCTTCTCATCTATATCATGAACTTTTTTAAACACGATAATAAGCCACGGGGCAATTTCTAGAAAAGGTTTATGCATATCCGTACCCAGAGGTTCTAGGTCCTTTTTCCATCTTTCGCTCATTCTACTTTCGTAGCTCTCTTTTTCTTCAGCTTCGGCCGCCTCTCTTATTTTTGATTTTAATGCAGGGTTGGAAACCGCACAGAACGTCCAAGGTTGTTTGTGTGCTCCCGAGGGTGCCGTAGAAGCCGTTTTAATCAAGGTTTCAATCACTTCTTTGGGAACAGGAGTATCTGCGTATTCCCGAACGGATCTTCTTTTGTTCAAATGAAAATAAAGCGCCTGGCTTTGTTTCAGTAATTCTTTTTGGGACAGTATGTTCTCTTGGTAGCGTACATGTGTGTGTCCGTTGACTAAAATATGCGGTTTAGTGTCCATAGTTTTGGGTGCTATTTGGTTACGGAATAGGAATATCAAAGATATTGCTTTTTCGTGAATCCGTTTTTGAAGGAGAAAGTAGCGAAACCAACGCGCTTTTAATTGGATTCGGTTCTAGGCAGAAACATCACCATAAGGATGTTATGGAGGTGATTCGCATTAAAAAATCTATTTCCTGTAAGGTTTGTACATGTCACAGACTAATGCTCAATTAAAAACACAATACTTAACAAAGAAAGATGAATTCAAAACTTAAAAACGTATTAGCCGGAACTTTAATGGCTTTTGTAGCTGTAGGTACGGTAAATGCTCAGGAATCTGAGGCTAAAGTAACCGAGTTACTGGATGCTTTGGAAGAAGTGAATGGGGGTTACGGAACTTTGGCCGCTAAAAAAGATGTGGAATACCACTATGTGTATGACAACTTTGACAAAGGTAAAGATGTCTCCACCGAACGTTATATTTTTAATGGTGAACAGTCTTGGGGTTCGTATGACCAACATGAAATTAATTTACTGCCCAAACAAGAAGGAGTAGCGGTACAATCGCTAGTAGATAACCAACCGGCCCTAACATTAGATGGTAAAAGTATTACCGACCCAAAAGCACTTGGAGGAACGGTTTTCTTGCGTAAGGTGAATTTTTACTGGTTTGCAATGATGTATAAATTGACGAATCCAGGTACGAACTATAAATACCTTGGCACCGAAAAAGTGGGTGATGTTACCTATGACAAAGTAAGCTTGACTTACAATGCCGATGTGACCAAAAAAGAGCAAAACGATGAATATATTCTGTATTTCAATCCAGAAACACATTTGGTAGATCAGTTTTTCTTTTCGTTACCCGCATTTGGTATCAACCAACCCATTTTAAAAATGACCTTGACTTACGAAACAGTAGATGGTGTTTTATTATCTACGGTACGTGAAAGTTATATGCCCAATAAAGAAGGGGGTTATGTAAAAAGTGGTGAATACACTATGACGGATATAAGATTCAATAATGGTTTTAAGAAAGAAGATTTTCTTTTGAAATAGAATCACACCAATATAAATTGTAAAAAGCCCAATCTATGATTGGGCTTTTTTATGGGGTCAATTCTCTGTCTTTCCGGCAGTAATAAGTCGTTTTCACGGCATAAAAAATTCTGCAACCTGAGCATTCAAAATAATAGAACTACTCCATAAAATCAGGATTTACCAAAACTTCACCTTCTGCTCGGGCTTTCATATATACCGCTTTAGAAGGTCTTGGACGTATGCGATATTTGGTAGGCAAACCTGTTTCCCTAAAGAAATCATCCGGAGTTCTTTCCGAAGGAAGCACATCATTGGTTGCGGTTCTTATTTTTTCTAATCTAGATTTCATGTCTTTCAGTATACTGCTGTATTCAGGATTGCTTGCTAGATTGTTCAGCTCGTACGAATCTGCGACAATGTCAAAAAGCTCATCTGTATCTCTGGGTGTGGTAAAACATTTAAGCTGAGCCTCGTTTAAAGTTCCTTTTTTCTTTTCTTCAAGCATACTTTGCCAGCCAAGCCCTCTTATAATATCCGCTGAAGGCGTATTCGGCAAATCCGAATAGTAATTCTTTATGTACTTATATTGCTTGGTGCGTACTGCTCTGGTATAATCTTCAAAATCATGAAAATGGTCTTCCGCATATATTTCATCGTGAATGGCTACTTCTTTGTTTTCCAATAATGGCATAAAGCTAAGGCCATCAAACTCCTGTAAAGGCTCTAATCCTGCCATTTGCATAAAAGTTGGTGCTATATCCACGGAGCTCACCAATTCCGTATTGGTTTGTCCGCCTTTAATTTTTGCAGGCCATTTTATAATCCATGGTGTTTTTATACCGCCTTCGTATAAGGTAGTTTTATCTCTTGGGAAAGCTCTCCCGTTATCCGAAATAAAGAGGATAATGGTGTTGTCGGCCACATTTTGAGCCTCCAGTTCCGCGACCACTTTGCCAATGTACGCGTCCATTCTAGAAATTTCGTCATAGTATAAAGCAAAGTCCTTTTTAACTCCGTCCGTATTTGGTACATAAGGGGGTAAAATCACATCTTCGGGCGCATGCGGATTATCCGTTATACCTTCGTAAAAAGGCCTGTGCGCATCATAAGAAGCTAACCACGTAAAAAAGGGCGTGTCTTTTGGTCTTTGTTGTAGGAGTTTGATCCATTCATCACAACCACTACCGTCGCCAACTAATCTTCTATCCAATCCCTTTAGGCCAATATTATCGTTCCATTGCATTTCCAACAACACATCAAAATCGTCGGTAACGGCTTCGCCTAGATGATATTTTCCGGCCAAACCGGTCCAATATCCTGTGTTTTTTAATTCCTGAACAAAGGTCCTTTTCTCCTCGGGCAGAGGCCATGCCAACTGTTCTGCATCGGTGTTATGGGGGTAGAGACCAGAAATAATACTGGTTCTACTGGGGCTACAGGAGCTTGTAGTTAAAAAGGCATCTGTAAATAGCATTCCATCTTTTGCCAGTTGGTCCAAATTGGTAGTTCTGATATTTTTGTTACCATAAGGGCCAATATCATCCCAGTTTACATCATCGGCAATAATGAGAACAATATTTGGTTTTTGGGCAGTTGTGTTTTCCGATTTTCCCTCCTGACCGAATAGTAGAATGGGTAAACAAAAAAAAGATATATATAAAACGTACAGACTGTGATTCATGGGTGATGGTGGTTGGTTAAATCACGAATGTAATATAATTTGTTGGCACAAAGTACGTTGAAAAAGAATAATTGTAAAATAGACACGTAATACTTGTCCGATTAGGTATGGGTAAAACAGTACACCCAATGTTTACAAAACAAAAGCCGACTCGTTAAAAGTCGGCTTTTGTAATTATGTAAAGTTGTATGTTTACAGATATGCTTTTAAAATTTCGTTCTGAGACCTATTTCTGAGCATACGAATCGATTTCTCCCTTATTTGTCTTACCCGTTCTCTTGTAATATCAAAAAGTTCACCAATTTCACTTAAACTTCTTGGGCTGCGTTCTCCAATGCCATAGTATAACTTAATGATGGCACTTTCTCTGTCCGGGAGTGTATTTAAAATATGGTCTAGATCGGTTCTAAGGGAATCGACCATCATATTAGCATCAGGGCTAGTTGCGTCTTTAGATTGAATAACGTCATATAAACTAGAAGATTCTCCTTCTTGAAAAGGGGCATCCATAGATAAATGCTTTCCAGAATTTTTCATAGCGAATTTCACTTGAGCGGCATTCATATCTAATTCCTTGGCGATTTCTATGGCGCTAGGAGGTCTTTGGTGCCTTTGTTCCAAAGAAGAATGCACCTTATTGATTTTACTGATTTCGCTTATTTTGTTCAGCGGTATCCGTACCATTCGCGAGTGATTGGAAATGGCCTGTAATATGGATTGTCTGATCCACCATACGGCATAGGAGATAAATTTAAACCCTCTGGTTTCATCAAAACGTTTGGCTGCTTTTACCAACCCAATATTACCTTCATTGATCAGGTCAGAAAGTCGTAATCCGCTTCCTTGGTATTGTTTTGCCGTAGAAACTACAAATCGTAGATTGGCATTTACTAATCTATTAAGGGCAACATCATCTCCTTCACGAATTTTTCTTGTTAGTTCCACTTCTTCCTCTGGGGTGATCAAATCAATTTTAGATATTTCTTGAAAGTACTTTTCTAAGGATTTAGTGTCTCTGTTCGTAATTTGTTTCGTGATTTTCAATTGCCTCATATATTTATTTTATTTTTAATTTGTTATCTTATAATACGGGATTTATTGCAATAATCCTAATGATTATCCGAATTGTTTAAAAATTTTTCAAAGAATTTTCAATTTTACATCGATTCGACCACTTAAATTGAAACCAAAATAGAGAAAGGGCAACTTACGCGTATAAACAGGAAAATCAACTATGAAAACGAAATGTCCAAACATAAAAAAGGCTGTCTAACAGATGTTTGGACAGCCTTTTTTAATGTGTATTTTTAGAGAACTACTCTTCTTCACTTTCTGCTAGCACATCGGCCATTTCCAGTTTTTCGTCCATTTCAAGATTTACGGGAACAGAATCTTTTAACGCATTGAATTTCTCCAAGCGCTCCAGTTCATCTTCCTCACCAGAAAAATAAGGGAATACATCCATAATTGGGGATTCTGAAATGGCAGGTATGGTATACTCGCCCATGGTATCCTTCATAACGCCAACCGTATTGTCATACGCTTCTTTTACATCATTTGCCTGTACCAATAGGTATTGATTCGTTTTACGCTCCTTACCACTTTCCTCATCAAAAGCGATTAAAGATACTCTAGACTTAAACCAGCGGTCAGAATTCTCAAAAGGGTGGATCTCTGCGTAGTTTGCCACTTTTATATTGGTAATCTTAATTTCATCGGTATCACTTAAGTAAACGGACATTTCTTCGGTTATTCTACTTTCCGCCTCGGTATACGAAATGGCATCTACCAAAAAAGGTTCTGTTTTTACTTTTTGTGTGCCCGATGTTTCATCAAGCTTTCTATATTTTACTTTGCATTCATACCACGTTGCACTCATAACTATTGTTTTAGGGGTGCCAAATATAAGATTATGCTTTAGGGCGGGAAGTCATAATTAGCAATAGATATTCACAATTTCATATGTAAAGATATACTGGTCACATACTAAGTCAGTTATGGTTTTTGTAGTGCCTGATTTTAATTGAACGAAAAGTTTGTTGTCCAAATTAAGAGGCTCTAAACAAGTGTTTAAACAAATACGAATGAAGCCCTATGTATAAAGTGATTGTTGGGCTAATTAGCTGTATTAAAAGAAAAGCGGATTATGTATTTTTAGGAGGCGGCAGTTCTCCCATGTATCTGTTTGTAGACCAAATCTATCGATTTGTGAAATTCATTTTTTGTATAGGGTTTGCTAATAAAATCTACACACCCAAGTTCTCTTGCTATATCTTCAAAGCTTTGTTTGGTAGAACTAGATATAAAAGGCATTCGGTTACCGAACATTTCAAGAAAAGACAGTCCGTCCATTCCTGGCATTTCTATATCCGATAATACCACCTGTGGTTTTGAAATTTGAATATGTATCCAAGCATCATATGAATCTTCAAAAGTAGTTACACTGCGCACTAAAGGATGGGTTTTGGCAAGCTTTTCAGCTAAGGACAACCATACAACGGAATCGTCCACAATAACTATTTCAAGTTTCATAAATATCTAATTTGCTAGAAAAGTAGCTCGTTGTAGTATTAGGAAAAATTAATTTGGACGAAAGGAGTGAAAGTATCTTTACATGTCCATATTACACTTCAACCTTCATGAGTTCTACGTAATAAGAGTAAACGAAACAGTTACTACTATTTTTAGATTTTGATGGAATTTATGCTTTTACTAGCCTTCTTGAAGCCTATGAATAGTACACTAGACACCAACAATAGTAATAAATACCACGTATTGCCAACCAAATCTAAATAGGTGATTTTTCCACTGGCAAAGCTCAAAATCATTAAAGCCTGGGCTCCGTAAGGCAACAGTCCTTGGGTTATACAGGCGTAAATATCTAAAATTGAGGCAGTTTGTTTGTTTTCTAAGGAGTATTCATCGGTAATGGATTTAGCAATGGGTCCAGAAATGATAATGGATACGGTATTGTTCGCAATTGCTGTATTGATACTCGATACTAAAGCTGCAATACCAAATTGAGCTGTTCTTTTACTTTTAATGAATGTTTTGATCTTGGTAAGAATAAATTCAATTCCTCCGTTATATGTCACTAAAGCAGCTAAACCTCCTGTTAACAGGGATAATAAGAATATTTCGGTCATATTCGTAAAACCGGTATAGACTATTCTCGTGAATTCGAGTATTGAGAAATCGCCATAAAGAACACCTAATATTCCAGCCGAGATCACACCCAATACCAAGGTAACAAATACATTGATACCAACTACGGATAAAATAATTACAATTAAATAGGGCGCTATTTTAAGAATGGAATAGGTGAAAGTTTCCATTTCCATGCCTTGGCTATTGAGTGATAAGCCTTGATAGATAAGAATAGCCATACTAACTATGGCCGCTGGTAACGCTATTTTTATGTTGGCTTTAAATTTATCGCTCATTTTAACTTCTAGCGATTGGGTAGCGGCAATGGTCGTATCTGAAATTACGGAAAGGTTATCCCCAAACATTGCACCCCCCAACAATGCTCCACATAAAATAGATAACGCAAAGTCTCCCGTATCTGCGAAACCGATAACAATTGGGGCCAATGCAACAATAGCACCCACGGAGGTTCCGGTAGAAATGGATAAAAAAGCGGCGATAACGAATACGCCCACATAAATATACTCCTGACTAATAATATCCAATCCTAAATGAACAATAGCATCAACGCTACCCATAGCTTTGGTAATGGCGGCAAAGGCGCCCGCCAATAAATAAATTAGGCACATGGTGAGTATTTTATCGTCACCACATCCCTTTAGAAGAATACCTATTTTAGAATTCATGGGCTGCCTGAACATCATGAATGCCACAAGGATTCCTGCAATTACCGCAATAGGAGCGGGGAGGGCATAAAAATCATTTTGATAGATACCCGCACCTAAAAAGACAGCAACAAATACTAAAAATGGAAATAGTGCCTTGTAGTTTGCAACCACAGCCTTAACCTGAGTCATAAATTTATGTTTGCAGAATAACAAATAGAGCAATGGCAAATACAATAGGAAGGATATAACGTTTTTTCCAAGGTATTGGCTTATCATTTTAGCACCTTGCTCGTTAATGCAGGTTGCTATCTCAATTTGAGATTCTTGATATTAATTTTAAGGGCGCAAAATTAGTGAACTTAAAAGAGACGGGAGGTCAATTTTTGTTTTTTATAACATAGTTAAATCCCTGTATTTGAACTTAGCACTCTTTATGAGAACCTGCAGCTTTAATAAGTTGGGTATTAAGCTCTCTAATAAGCATGCTTACCTATTTTGAATTTTTTCAGATAACAGGGGCTTATTTTCTTGATTCTTTTCTATTGGGAGCAGTTATCTATTTAGCTTTTAAATGGAAAAAGATTTTCAAGTAAATCAACATAAAAACACCTATTAAAAATAGGATTTTAATAGGTGTTGTCAGTTCAGAATTTTTCTGTTAAGCCTATGGTTATTGCTTAACTGTGCGCTTAAATTTATAGGTAACCCCAATATTCAGCCCAAAAGAAGAATAAGGTACTTTTTGAGATAGTTCTTGGGAAGGGTCAGTATTGGTATTTGAAAGATTATCTACATAATCCGTTTTTTTCACAACGCCGTCAGGTAGGTTTTCTAAAGTGTATAGTCCGTTTACAGCTACCGAACCATCGGGAAGTTTAACATCGGTATGAAATGCAGATAGTTCCGAGTCTTTTCGTTTCAGACTGATACCGTAATACTCCGCTTCTACGAAAACACTAAAATTAGAATTTAGTTCATATTGATACCCGAGTGCACCCACAAAACCTAAAGGAAAATGTCCGTGAAAATCTTCTTTGTAATTAGTCTCTGAATACGAACCCTGTGGAACTCCCAAGGCATCCGCCTCAGCCTCGGAAAAAACAGATTTTTGATAGACCACACCTTCCGTTTTCCCTCCTAATTTAATCAAGGCCCCAAACCGACCATAAATGTTATTGGTGAACTTGTATACCACGGAAGCCGAAGCACCAAAAGCACGTGCTCTGGCAATAGCATCTACTTCAGTATCCGGTAAATTTACCATAGAGATATCTTGGTCTGTACCGTGCAAATATCCAATACCTAAATCCACACCGAAGGATTCATCAAAAAAATAAGTTCCCCTAACTTGAAAATTGACTCCCTCGCCATAACTACCATATGTATTTTCCGTTTCAGAAGCGTTCACCCTTTCTCCAAGTTTCATAGTAGCACTTCCCAGGGCATAGCCAGAACTTGCAGAAACTTGAAGTTGTGCATTAGCTAAATTACCAATAAGCACCGTAGTGACAATTAGAAATAAATGTTTCATAAGGAATAATATCTTGTAAATTTTATTAAATGATTGACATACAAGGCATAGCATAATTGATGAAAAGCCTTGATTAATTTTGGCGTCAAATTTACCTGTTTTAAGCACTTTTATGCAAGATCGATGAAGTTTTAATCGATTATTAGCGCTTTTGATTAGTATTATTGACGCGATAAAATGTCAGATTGTAATTACAAAAAGTTACTCTATATTTTCATCTCCGCTTCCTATTGTAAAAGCTGAATTGCTGGATCAAGCCCGCTATCTTTTCGCTCCATAAAATCATCGTTTAAGAAAATGGAATCTGATTATTGGGTTATGACCGTTACCTAAGTGTAGGAGGAGGGCAAAAGTTAGAGAATTCTAATTTTTATGCTGTTCTACATTTAAGAAAATCTGCATTAGCTCTAATGGGGGAGGAAAGTTAATGTTGTATAATGAATTTAGCTACAAAGTTCAATATATACACTAATTCAATCCACACATACATATTTCATTTAAGAAGAAAAGGTTAAGCTTATTTTTGATGTACTCATTTTCTGGGGTTTATAGATTTTATATAGGCGAGAACAGGAATCCATTTTCTATCTCTTTGTTGTCTAGCCATTATGTAAAGATTCCTATAAAAGCTAATTAGAACTTAAAACAATAATTATGGCAGAAAATCTATTAGTTAATTTTCATTTTAAAGTTGATTGGGGAGGTACTCGAATCGGTTTTACAGAGGTCACTGGGTTGGATATTGAACAAGAGGTTCTTGAATACCGTGAAGGTGCTAGTCCGGAATATGCTCCAATAAAAATCCCTGGTTTACGTCGTTATTCTAATATTATATTAAAGAGAGGTGTTTTTAAATCGGATAACGAGTACTATGAATGGCTAAATACCACCCAATTGAATATTGTAGAAAAACGAGATATTACCATCTCGCTTTTAAATGAAAGTCATGAACCCGTAGTAGTATGGCTTGTAAAATCGGCATGGCCCGTAGCCCTTAAATCTACAAACCTGCATAGCACGAATAGCGAAATAGCTATTGAGAGTTTAGAGCTTGCTCATGAAGGTTTAAGTATTGAACATACATAATGGCTATTGTAAATAAATATCCGCCGTTAAACACACACTTTGCTGTGGATTTCCATAGTAAGGAATATGGTTTAGACCATAAATTTCAATCTGTAGACGGACTTAGCGTAAAGCTTGTAAAAGATGAGATGCGTAAAGAGCCCATAGCTCAGTTTCAAGACATTGTTTTAAAGCGAGCTTACGAACCAAACTCTAAACTGCTTGCCTGGTGTATGGATACTATCAATAATAAAAAATATCTCCATGAAAATTTCACTATTAGGTTGTTAGATGCTAAACATGAGACTATTAGCGCTTGGGATATTGAGCAAGCTTTGCCTGTAGGCTGGAATATTGAAGAGCTTCATGCGCAAGACACTAGAATACTAATAGAAACTATTACATTTAAATACAGTTATTTTCAGATTTTAAACAGTAAGGGCAAAAAAATCTCACCTAAAACGAAGTAAACTACCTCGGGGCAAACCCGCGAGGCATTAAAAGAAATGCACCTTGATTTCGAGGCAAGCCTCGGAGCGTTTAATCTCGGTTATCGGGAAAAACAGTTTGTTAAGTTTTTAGATATAGTTCTCACCTTTTCTACTGTGAGCAATTACCAGAATAAATATCACCAGTAGTGGGGTTATATGCATTTTGCTCAATCAAAACCTCAGTATATGTTCCATTCTTAATTAAGTTTGTTATACTACAAAAATCAGTTAATGAATAGTTTCCGCCATATATCAAGTTAAAATCTTCATCATACGATGCACCAATTGTAATTTTGTCACCTACGGAGATAAGTTTTTCTAAACCATTTAATGAGGTAATTCCGTTTTCATGCAGTGATAAAGCAGCGCCAATTGTAGTGATATTTTCCAAATCCATAATAGAGTTAAGCCGTGAATTGTTCCAAATAGCCACATTGTATAGGACCGAGGTAGTATTATTCAAACCCTTTACAGAGGTAAGTTGACTGTTTTTGGAAATACTTAAGTGACCTTGAATCTCAGTTATATTTTCTAACCCTTCAAGAGAGATGAGTTTTGCATTATTTCTAATTTCTAAATCACCTTTTATGGCGGTAACATTGTCTAGACCACTAAATGTAGTAAGTTCAGGATTAGCCCCTATTTGCAGACCAACGGTATTATAGGCACTACCTGATAAAACAAGGCCATGACCAATAGAAGTAAGATTATCTAACCCGCTTAACGAGGTAAGATTTCTATTTTGAGTAATGACTAGGGCAAGTTCAATTGATGTAATATTATCTAGACCTGCAAGCGTAGTAATATTATTATAAGAAACCCTCAACTCGCCGTGGATTTCAGTTATATTTTCTAGTCCTGTCAACGAAGTTAGTGCATCGTTATTGGTGATAGTTACGTAATGTCCTCCAATAGATGTAACATTATCCAATCCAGTAAGCACGTTAAGGTTGTTGTTGTTTGAAATGGTTAAACGGTTCCCAATGAAAGAAAGGTTTTGCAAACCTTGTAAATTGGTTATGGCGGTTTTGGAAATTGTCAAAGACCCTCCAATTTTCGTCAAATAATCTAAGCTTGCAAGTGTAGTAATGGTTGGCGTAGCACTATCCTCTATAATTACATCACCCGTAACTTCCGTATAACCAATGGTTCCAAAATTTTCTACTTCAGCTTGGGTAGTCAGCGTAATAGAGCCTTCATAAATCCCGCCACTTTGAGCCTGTTCCTCACAATCGCCATTATAAAGGTCATTATAGGTTGGGTTGTATTGGTTATCTGAAATTCTAACTTCACCGTGGGTGCCATTGGTAATTAAATTGTTTAAAGCACAAAAATTAGATAAACTTGAGTTAGGACGAAAACTAGTACCAATAAATAGTATGTCACCAATTGAATTTAGATTTTCTAAACCTGTTAGTGTCGGAAGTAACGGGTTGCCATGAATTCTAAAATTTCTTCCAACGGAATTAAGGCTTTCTAATCCGACAATTGTCGATAGCTTATCATTACTTTGAATAGTTAAATCAAGCCCAACTGATGTTATATTCTGTAAACCTTGGAGGTTAGTTAAATTCTGATGGTTAGTGACATATAAGTTTTTATCAATAGTGGTCAAATTTTCTAACCCCGTTAACGCGGTAAGGTTCTGATTACTATTAATTACAATACTACCGGCAGAAGTTAGGCTTTCTAAACCAGTTAATGTGGTTAGATTTGTGTTAATGTCAATCCATAAAAGACCACCCACGGAAGTTAAATTTTCAAGAGCCCTTAGAGTAGTAAGATTTGAGTTTTGAAGTATGGAAAAATCACCACCCACGGTTTCTAGTTTTTCTAAACCTATTAAGTTCTGAACTCCAGTTTTTAAATACAAGTTTCCTCCAATAGTTGTTAAGGTTGCTAAACTTTCTAAAGAAAAAATGTGTTCTTTTCCATCCAGTTTAATATCTCCGGTAATCTCAATATATCCAAAAGCTCCAAAAGCATTTACTTCTTCTTGGGTAGTTAAAGTTATAGACCCCTCAAAAACAGTGCTTGCTTCACCAGGACACGTTTGTAATTGTCCTAAATTGGTAATACCATTTTCAATAATAGTTAGGGTGATTTCATCAGAAACTTCATTGGTATCCAAGTCTATTACAACCATGTTATAGTCCCTTTCTTTACAATACACAAGCTGTTGTTCAATTTCACCATTATGTATGGGGAGAATTTTGGAATCATTGCTGTTATTGGTGGAATACAAAAGAGCATATCCATTCGTTAAAGGTGCATTACTACAATTAGTTACAGTACTGCTCAAAGTAGTAATAGCGGAGTCCGCCAACTCGGTAACATTAATGGAAATAGATGGGCTATCCTCTGAAAAAGGTCCAAATTCAAGAGAAGCTTCGGTTTTTTCAGTATCACAATCTCCTAAAAGGGTAATGGTAAGTTTTTCATTCTTCGGAAATAAACCACAGTTTAAACCCTGCTCGTCTGTAGTACCGGTATATATAAGCTGGTCATCTGATGATGTTGTAATCTTAAAACGGGTGTTGGGTAAAACAACGTCTTTTTTCAATTCAAAACATGCCCTAACAGAGCTGATAGGTAAATCACAGTTCCACCAAGTAAAATGTGTTACTTCTGCAACATACATCCCATCCATAATTGTGGCAACTCCCTGTTCTTTCCAATATCCGACCGTTTCATCAAAATACCAAAGAGGTATGGTTGAAGGCGCATTTGGCGTTGATGTAGAAACAGGAAAATGTAATTCCGCAGGAGTATCTTCTGATATATTTAAAAGTTCTCCAGTAGGAGCGTATAAGTCAATGGCTAACATACCATAAGTTTCCATAACGGAGGGCTCATTGTTTTCTCTTTTACCAAACAGAGAACCTGGCATTTGAGAAAATGTAGTCGTTTGGTTGGGTTCCAAATAGTGCATGGAAACCTGAACTTTTCCTGAATATTCAGAGCCAGAAGCATCAATAAAACTACCGCCAAAATTTATCTTGGCTCCATTTGGTAAACTCACTTCTGATGTTTCCCCGGTATTTATCGTCTCAATGCTATTCCTTTTAAGGAGGGTTATGTTTACAATATTACTACCATGGGAAGAAGGAACTATAGTCCTAGAACCTAAAATATAGGTTTCTTTTTCAGCTTTAATAAATGCGAATTTCTCATGTACAGCAACCTCATTTAAGCTAAAAACACCATAAACATCCGTTAAAGTAGTTTGAGTTCCTATTGTAATTTTGACATTTTCTAAGGGTGTTCCGGCAATATCAGTGATTTTACCCATAAAATTACCGCTTAGTTCGTTTCCGAAATTTTTTGCTGCAAATTCTAGGTCGGTACTCGCTATGATATCCGCATTTGTGGTATCAACAACGATAGTATCATTTTTAATTGGGTCTATAGAGACCTTTTCTAATTCATGGTCGTCATTAGTACAAGAAATGAGAACTGCAAATAAGGCAACTAGGGTAAGTAGGTATTTCATGGGGAAGGTGGTTCAGTTAAAATTAGTTGGTTGGATGTTATTTTTTTGGTAACCAAATGGCTTGTATTTAACTTAAAAAATGTTAAGATATTGCGGTAAGTACTTCGTTTACATGAGTATTGGATAGAGTATTTGCATAAAATAGATTGATTCAGGTAAGCAATGAATAGGTTTGGTATTGGCGTTAGAAGTCAAACTGATTGCAGTATCCGTCATAAATGTGCAATTAGCGACTAATACAAATGAATTCATTTGTATTTGAAACAATGGCACGCGGTATAGAAAATAATTTAAAAACGCTCAAAATAATAGTCCAGTTACTTTAATTTTGTATTTCATTCATCATCTTTAAACTCAAAGACTTGTTAGAAAAAAGAAATCAGTTACCCCAAGAACAATTAACAGATGAAGACTACTTCATCTACTGTTTAGAAGGGGTGGACGAGATAGCGACAGACAAGGTTACCCAAGCGCAAATAGATTTGGAGCAATTGGCCATGAATTATGGTATTGCCAGTATTTATAAAACATGCGACACCATTGAAGGGTTAGAAGACAGCTTAAATGCATTAGTGCTCGATGATCATAATTTTAAGGATTATGAAATCATCTACCTTGTTATGGCAGGGGAGCCCAATAGCATTTGCTTAAATGATTACTACTACAGTTTACAGGAAATCGCGGAAATTTTTGAAGGAAAATTAAAAGGAAAGATTTTACATTTTTCAAACGCGAAAATTTTGAATTTAGATGAGGAAGAAGCACAATATTTCTTGGATATTACCAATGCAAAAGCGGTTTCTGGCTACGGAAACGAATTTAAAGGCGTAAGTAGCTCAAATCTGGACAAGGCGTTCTTTAATCTATTTAAAGAAGACGATGATATGCTGGAAGTAGTAGAAGAGTTGCACCAAAGACATTATAATGCCTGTAAAGTACTGGATTTTAGGATGTATTATTGAGGTTGAATGCTTACAAAACCAATTCTGCGCCTTTGCCATATTCATAATCCTCGAAGTCGCCGTCGTTCATTTTTTGGATCAGTTGCTTACAGTCGTCCAAATGTTTCTTGATTTTTTTCTTATAACTTATCGAATGTACATCGCCCTCAATAAGCCGATATACTTGTTCGATAAAATTAGAACCAGGCTTTTTGATATAATATTAGTGATAGAATCATGGCTACTATACCCCTCTCACAACTCTTCTAGTATTTAAACTACCACTTAGATTGCCGCTCTGCGATTAAATGGTTTAAAATAAACTTTTAACATTTTCGTTTTCATAGAATAAGCCAATTAACCTACCTGACACATACCAAATTTTAATACCCCGAATCTTATGAAGAACCTGCTGTTTTCGCTTCTATTTTTTTTCATATCATTCAGCTTGTCTGCACAAATAGGATTTCAAGATGGTCTTTTGTTTAATAAGGAGAGTTTTGGCACAAATTTTCACAGTGCTTTCTTGGAAGATATTGATTCAGATGGAGATTTAGATATTTTAGTTACTTCAAAAAATGACAATTTTAAACCAGTTGTGTGGTTTGAAAATATTGATGGAAATGGCACATTCGGCGCTTCAAAAGAAATAGTTCAATTTACTAGTGGATATCCATTATTATTTGAAGATTTAGATTTAGATGGGGATAAAGACTTGATAGCTCCCTTTGTCAACGGATCTACTATTTTCTGGTACGAAAACATAACTGGTTCTGATAGTTTTTCTGAACAAAACACTATATTTCAAAAGCCCTCTTCCCGATATTATAAGATCGCAGTTGGTGATATAGATGGTGATTTGAATATTGATGTGTTGGCTGCTAGCGGTCAGAATAGTGGTAATACGTCAATAGAAATTACTTGGTTAAAAAGCACGGATGGTTTTGATTCGCCAGACAATATTTCAGAAATTATCATAGATGATAGTATGATTTCCAATTCAAACATACTGTTGGAAGATTTTGATGGTGATGGCGACTTAGATGTGATGGCTATTGTTGAAGTTTCAGATAGTCCTAGCTCCCTAAACTATGAAAGGCTTTTATGGTATGAAAACTTAGATGGCCAGGGAAACTTTAATGATGGCAATGTTGTCATATCCGATATTGGTGCCTATTACGGTGTTAATTCAAGATTATATAACCTAACAGCTCCAGACATTGATAATGATGGTGATTTGGACATTCTTTTTAAAACTGGCAGAAATATAGGTTGGCTTAAAAACGATGGTATCGGAAATTTTAGTTCAATAAATATTGAGGCTTCGGAGAATGAAGCCGTTTCAGAATTTAAAAACACGGTTGCTATTGATATAGATGGTGATGGCGATTTAGATATTTATGGAAGTACCAAAAAGTATGATTTTCAAAATGGAGAAACCACCTATGATTACGGATATGCATGGTTTGAAAATCTTGATGGCTTGGGCAATTTTGGGCTTATGCAAAATCATTTCATTGAATCCTTTACAGATGAAACCTGGGGAAACAATATTAGGTTCCAGCATCCAAAAGCTGTTGCTTTTGGGGATGTAAACGGAGATGGTCTTAATGACATGCTTACGGTGCATGCAAACAGCGGTTTTTATCGAGATGATACTTCCATAGTACTTCACAAAAATTTAGGCCCGCAGAAAAACGAAATAGAGGGTAGGGTGCAACTAGACTTTGATGAAAACGGATGTAGTCCATCGGATACACCTATTGAACAGTATAAAGTTATCGCCACCAATGGTGTTCATAGTTACGTGACATATACTTTGAGCAATGGTTATTATCAACTCTTTGTAGAGGAAGGAAATTATGAAGTTTCGGTTGAACCCTACTACAATGGTTGGTTTTCTCCTAATCCGACAAGTCGAACGGTTAATTTCACAGGTATAGGAAATACGGAGAATATTGGCTTTTGCTTTACAAAAACCCAAACCATAAATGATTTAAATGTCAATATCGTGCCGCTAAACGAACCAAGACCTGGTTTTGATGTTTCTTACGAACTGATTTATGCAAACGCCGGAACAACAATTCTAGACGGATCTGTAGACTTTGAATTTGATGATCGACTACAATTTTTGGGAGCGGATACAACCATTGAAACCCAAACGCAAAACACTCTAACTATTCTATACAATCAACTACGTCCATTGGAGTCTAGAAAAGTCGTTTTGGATTTTAACATACCTACAATTCCTGAGGTCAACCTATTCGATGTTTTGACATTCAAAGCCAGTATTGATCCTAAAAATGGTGATGCCACATGGGTAAATAATGATTTTACACTTCGTGAAATTGTTATTGGCTCCTACGATCCTAATGATATTAGAATCATAGAAGGTGATTCCATTTTTATGAAAGATTCTGATGAATACTTAAACTATCTCATTCGATTTCAAAACACCGGTACGGCTTCTGCAATAAATGTTAAGGTAAATCATGAACTTGATGCAAATTTGGATTGGGAAACATTTACGCCCATATCCTCAAGCCATGAAAATACTACCACCATAACAAATGGCAAGGATGTTGAATTTTTCTTTAAAAATATTTTTCTACCCGATAGTTTGTCCAACGAACCTGAAAGTCATGGTTACATTTCCTTCAAAATAAAACCAAAAAACAATGTATCAGTGGGCGATAAGGTTGAAAGTCTAGCCAACATTCATTTTGATTTTAACCCACCCATAATTACAAACATTGCAATTACAGAATTTATTGAAGATCCACTACCCTTGGGTTCCATGATAGTAGAATATCAACCTATTTCTTGCCCATATCAAAGTGATGGTATTATCCAAGTTCAGGCAACAGGTGGGAAAGAACCATACCTCTATCAATTGTTGGATGCTTATGGAAACCCAACAACCACTCAGGCCAGCAATTTATTTGAAAACATAAAAGCTGGATTTTACACCACCAAAGTAATTGATGATTATGGTGATGAACACATCGCTTACATAAATATTGAAAATCCTGAAATTTTTGAAGTAACAACAAGTGTAACGGGTGTTAGCTGCAATGGTGCCGCTGATGGTATTGTTGAAATAACGGCAACAGGGGACGATGGACCTTATAGTTATGGTCTCAGTGGTCAAGGTTTTCAATCATCTAATATAATTGATGGGCTTTCAGAAGGAAATCATGTTATTGCAGTGTTGAACGGTAATGGCTGCACTGTTTATCGGCAGGTAACCGTTGGTGAAAAAGAAAACCTGACGGATTTAGATGGCGATGGAATAGACGATGCCTGTGATGAGGATATTGACGGTGATGATATTTTAAATGAGAATGATAATTGTCCAACTACGTCAAATCCTTTACAAGAAGATTCAAATGGCGATGGCGTTGGTGATGCCTGCGATAGTGTGGAAGAACTAGGCGCCAATTCAACATTAATCTCTCCAGTTTCCTGTAACGGTTCTAATGATGCCGTTATCCAAACCGATGCAGGTGGTGGTAAATCGCCATATTTATATGAATTGTTGGATGATAGTTCAAACGTCCTCATTCCAGCTCAATCTAGCAACATTTTTGAAAATCTTGCTCCGGGTAATTATATGGTTAAAGTAATTGATGATACTCCACATGAAAGTTTCTCAAATACCCTTACAATAATCGAGCCTGGGGAACTGCAAGTTACATCTATTAAAACTAATGTAAGCTGCAAAGGGGCAAACAATGGAAGTATTGAGGTAGATGCCAACGGCGGTTCAGCGCCTTATCAATTCAGTTTAGATGGCACAAACTATACAACGAACAACAATTTTAGCAACCTGATACCTGCAACATATAACGTTTTTGCTAAAGATGCAATGGGTTGCAACCAAACTGTTCCGGTAATCATTTCAGAACCAAATAGTCCTGATTTTGATAATGATGGTCTTGGCGATTCTTGCGATGATGACATTGATGGAGACGGTATTTCTAATGAAAACGACCAATGTTCAGAAACTCCTTTGGGAAGTTCGGTGGATACCTATGGGTGTTTCGTATTCTCTTTGCCAAATGATAATTTTACCATCCAAACTACGGGTGCATCTTGCCCCGACGCCAATAACGGAAGTATTAATATTAGCGCAATTTTGCCATATAACTATAATGTAATCCTAACGGGAAATTCGATTAACGAATCAAAGTCGTTCGGCGATTTCGCGAACTTTGAGAATTTAGTTGCAGGAACCTATGATATTTGTATCACAATTACCGAACATTCTGATTTTGAACAATGCTTTTCTGTTGAGATTACCGAACCTGAATTGTTGTCCGTAAGTTCCAAAATGGATGATTCTGGTAAGTCGGTTGTTTTACAGTTAAGTGGAGGAATCATTTATGAAGTAAATTTAAATGGCACAATATACACCACCGATGATAACCAAATCCACCTGCCAGTATCGGAAATCGAAAATAATTTGACCGTAAGCACGGACAAGGAATGTCAAAGTGTTTATGAAGAAATATTTTTTTCCCATCTTGGATTGTCTGTCTATCCCAACCCTGTTGAAAAAGGTGATGTAACTATCATTCTAAAAGATTCTTCAATAAAGGATGTCCAATTGTCCCTATATACATCGAGGGGAAGACAAATCATGGGAAAAACTGTCAAAACCGTGAACGGCATTGTTAAAGTCAACATGGACGGTTTTTCCTCAGGAATGTATTCCTTAAAAATCGAAACTTCTAACGAGACGTACACTAGAAAAATAATCAAAAAGTAACCTAAGGGTTTCTTGGTTGTCGAGAGGGTAATCGCTCTAAGAGAATTTTGGTAAAACAATAGGGGAGAGGAGCATTAAGAATTTTAGGGGGCTGGTCACAATTTTTCTCGACATTTGAACAGGTTCTTTAACAGTAAAGCAGTCTTTGGTGTTACAATGGATCCTAAAATTTAGCTACCGACCCGTACATTGTTTCCAAAGTTCTCTGTTATTCTTGATTTTTTTTGTTTCTTTTTTTATCAAGAAAAAAAGAAAGAACATTTTTACCTACAGTAAATTTTAATCATAATTATAGTCCTATTTGGACAGGAGCACTTTTAATTTAAACCATGATTTGAGCATTTTAACAACAACTTAAGACAATTGTCGTTATATATTTGACATTTGTCAATATTTTTATGTAAATTGAATAACTGAATCCAAAATTATGACTATAAAGAGAAAAGATAAAAGCGACGCAACTTCAAAGGTACCTAGTATTTCTGAATGGTTAGACATGGTAAAAAAGTATGATTATTCAGAATCTGAAGCAACAGCAATGCTTGTTCAACCTAAAGTAACATTTAAAAATGTCAAAAAAGAAATAGCCTATGTATCTTTTGACTGGAATGATGATTCTCGAGGATACGAGTTGGTTTCCGTAATACGTGAAGGAATTAATTATAGTACATTTCAAGTTGTTGCCAAGAGAGCCCCTTTAGTTGAAGCTGATTGGGCAGTTATTTTAGATACTACAACAAGAACGTTAGATAGATATAAAAAGGACAATAAAACATTTTCTCCCACCCAAACTGAAAAAATTATTGAGATTCAGCAATTGATGTTATTCGGAGAACAAGTTTTTGGAAGTACTACGAATTTTAATGCATGGTTGATTCGAGAAAATATAGGTTTAGGGGGTGTAATTCCCAAAAACTTACTTGATACGTCCGTTGGTTTTGGTATGGTTAAGGATGCCATTGGCCGAATTGAACACGGTATCTTCGCATGATAGTATACCGTATTTCAAAAGGTAAATATAAAGATGATTTATCTGGTACAGGGGCAGAACTCTATGGAGGTAGATGGAATAACAAAGGGAACAAAATGTTGTATACCGCCTCATCGAGAGCATTGGCTATGGCAGAAGTTGCAGTTCATGTTGATTATGGGATACTACCAACAGACTATTTTCTAATCTCTATTAGTGTTCCAGATACTAAAATTCTTGAAGTTAATCTCAAATTATTAGCAGGTTTTGATTGGCGAACGAATCCGCCTTCTCCAATAACTCAGTATATGGGAGATGATTTCTTATTAGGCCTAAAAGGATTAGTGTTAAGAGCACCATCAGTAGTTGTTCCCGGAGATTCAAATATTCTTATAAATCCTCTACACAAAGATTTTTCCAAGGTTAAAGTAAAAAAAGTAGAACCATTTAAATTTGACCCAAGATTATTTGGTATTTAAATTGGTATTCAAATAGTAAAAGATAGAAGTAAATAGTTATTCGAACTATGTCATAATTCTATTTTATATAATATTAGAAACACCAAAAGAAAAGATTCAAACAAAGGATAGTGGTAGCAAGTGCACAGAAATTTTTATTTCTAAAATTTTGTGGTGTTGCGGCAATCTGCCGAGAATCTCTTGAAAAATTTATTGGCAGATAGTTTCTTATAAATCGCATATTCCAAAAAACCTAAAAGGTTTTGCTTTTTTTGGCGCTGGCCAAGCGTTGGATAATTGTGTTTAAAAATAAATGCCATATAAGGAATTTAAATTTTTAAAAAGCAATCGAGCGCTTGGTAGTGGCTATTTTACATAACGGCAAATTATGAGTACAGACGAAAGGTTTGTTGACAGGGTTGACGAATTTGGAAGTTACGAATACATTTTATTCTGTGTGAAAAATTTGAAGCTACGTAAATTAAACAGGTTGATGACCCTGTTAGTAACTCTCATAAAAGCTATAAACGTGAGGGATATTTTACATAATAGAATTATGACTTACAGCTAAAGGTTTGAACCTTAAATACTTATATATCAATCTGTATCATAATTTATATTATGTAAAATAGAATATTTCAAGAACTCCACTATTGGGTAATTCTTGCAAATAAAAAAGCCCCTTTGTTTCCAAGGGGCTTCGTTGTTCTCTATTTTTCTAAGTCTTTCCTACTAATTTCTTCTGGATAAAGTTACGATGTAATCATCAATTTCTTCATCACCGTCAATATCAATATCTATTTGATAACTTAAAGTTTCTTCGGTCAATTCCAATATGGTTAGCTCATAGTTTTCACTATCTTCATAATCGAGCATTAAGTTCAAAATAGAATCTTCAATACTCCAAACACCCGTAGATGATTCTACTTGTTCACAACCATCGCCGCTAATGTTTTCAAACTCGGTTTGGTTGTATATGCCGTCACTTGTGAAAATCTGATATTCAAACTCTTTCTGACATTCGTCTTCAAACGGGTAATCCTCACCATTTAAGGTTTGTGATACATAGTTCCATTCTCCGAGAATAAGTTCTGCGTAATCCGGGGTTTCCATCTCCTCTTCAGTATCATTGTCATCACTGGAACAAGAAATAAACATGGTTGTGGCTAGCATCAGTCCTAAGAATAATTTTTGTTTTCTCATGGGGGTATAAATTTTGGTTTTGTAACAGTACTAATACTATTATTTCAGCCAATTATTGCTCAGCCCAGTGAAAATTTTTGAAATATCATTGTCCGTGTAGTTCAACGAAATTCATACGAATACATCGTTGTAATACGATTAAAATCAATCCTTTATAGCATTTTATCGAATATTTCGCAGCTTTTAAATATACTGATTTACAATCTGTTATATAAAACGGATACTAAAACAGATTCGCCATGAATTTTAGATTACAACCAAAAAACGGATTACCAACGTTATTTTTTTTGACCCTAATTTTAATACAGGCTTGTCAGAAAGACAATGATCATACCCCAGAAATACATTCAGAAAATAGTGCTTTGCCTTCCGTAGTTCAAGATACTACGTTTACCGATGCTGAACTACAAGCAGTTTTACAGGAAGAAGACAGTATTAAAGTGCTTATTGAAACAGGAAGAATCGTGGACATTTCTGGTATGGTCGTAGAAAAGGAGAATCCTAAAAAAGTCTACATTCATTACATGCCATGGTTTCAAAGTAAAGATTATAATGGCTATTGGGGACAACATTGGACGATGGTCAACAAAAACCCCGAAATTATCGATATTAATGGTCAACGGGAAATTGCTTCCTACTACTACCCCATTATCGGTCCCTATGCATCTGATGATCCTGATTTACAGGAATACCATATGCTTCTGATGAAATTAGCAGGTATAGATGGGGTCATTTTTGATTGGTACGGGAGTAAAGACGTATATGATTACCAATTGATAAAGCAAGCAACAGAATCGTTCATGGGCCGGTTAGATGATCTGGGGCTGAGCTTTTCCATTATGTACGAAGACCGTGTAGCCCAAGCTTCGGTAGACCAGGGCATCCATTTATCAACGACCGATGCGGCACAAGACGATTTCAATTATATCAAAATCAATTACTTTATAAAGGATAACTTCTTTACGTACGATGATAGAAAGCTAATGTTTGTTTTTGGTCCTGGAACCATAACAAATGCTACGGAGTGGGACACTATATTTTCAATATTTCCTGAAAACGAGAAACCACATTTTTTGACACTTTGGGCCGCGAATCAGAATGTGGGTGCAAATGCCTCCGGAGAATTTCTATGGGTAGCACCAGACCATTTATTGGCTCATGAGTATTACTACAACACCTATTTAAATAGCAATTTTGTTACGGTGGGTAGCTGTTACCCAGGCTTTAATAGTTTTTATGAAGAAGGCGGTTGGGGTCTTACCCATGATTGGAGCATTGCTCATAATAACGGGAATACATTTGTGGAAACCTTGAACTATACACATCACCAAGCGGCAGATTTTATTCAATTGGCCACTTGGAACGATTTTGGGGAGGGTACCATGTTGGAGCCTACAGAAGAATACGGTTTTTTTAACCTTCAGATTTTACAACAATACACAGGTGTAACCTATACCCCGGAAGATTTGCAGACCACTTTAGATTTATACCGTTCCAGAAAATTACATGCGGGTAATAAAAAGGCGCAATACTATTTAGACCGCAGCTATCAATACATTAAAAAGTCCAAACTAAAACGAGCCGATCTTCTCTTACAGGCAGTCAATAGACATTTTTAAAAATGGGATAGTAGCCTAAACGGTGTTCAGGTAACGGTCAACTTTGTTCGCAAAACTCTCAAACCGTATGAGATAGTTTAAGAACAGACGGTAACATTGCGCGGCCATATTGGGTTCTTGGCGTAACTTACTGCTAATATTTCTGTTATTGTTCCTTAGGATTTTTGCGTCTTCTTTGAGCTCGTCCAACTGTAAAAATTGGTCGTAAGTCTTTGGTTCACTTATATATGAAGATAACTGGGCGTATAATTGGGAAATATCCTTTAGGTTACGGTCTAACCTTTGCAGCTGTATGTCACTGGTCAGAATGTCCTCTTGTTTTGGAAATGTAGCCGTCAATATCTGTTCCATAAAAAACCTACTATAGTGTTCTTGATTTTCGACGCCAAAGATACACTATAATAGGTCTGTTAATACGGTAAATCTTACGTTTAACCTTACATTTACATTAAACCTAATCAATTGGATTTTAGGTTAGTAAATTGTTAATGACTGGTGCAAATATTGAAGTAGTCTTCCACTCCATCATTAAGTCTTCTAAACTCGGTCAGATGTCGCTTTGCACGTTCCAAATGAACGTTCACCGTTTTGCGGGTGTCCTTTAATGATGAGATAATTTCGCTGTTAGAATGGCTTAATGAATCCATTTTACTTCGCAGCGATTCTATTCGTTCATAAAGTGAATAGGTTTTTGGTTCACAACGGTACGAATTGAGTTTTGTTCGTAATTGAACCAAATCTTTTTGATTTCTTTGAAGTCGAACAACAATGGCGTTTTTGTCGTTTTCTTCTACACTTGATAATGGGCGTTGAATTGTTGTCATAGGTGCAGGATTTTGGGTTGTTGAGATAAAGAGTGTTCCTCTAAGTTATAAAAAAAATCCTACAATTTTGTGTTTAACTTACATATAATCAGACTTTAACACTAAATTTATGTTGTTTACTATACTATGCCACATGAAAAATGAAGTAATTTTATACAGAACTTATCAACAGCTAATTAACTGAACGTAAACGTGGTAAGACAAAATAATCTGCTTTTTTGGTGTCAGTAGAACATCCTACAAAAAATCGGATCTCAATTCTTTTTTAACGGTATACTTTGAATTAAGGCCGTTAATTCACTGCTCAACTGATTTAAAGCCACTTTATAGCACTAATTTTACAGCAAAAAAATACCTCCAAAAGGCGGTTGCCCTATGGAAGTATCTTAAGTTTAGGTGGTTTATACTTTATTCTTCGTCCTCAAATTCAATTTCGGCCATGGTTCTAGATAGTCTATTCGAGAACGGTTCCGTTATTAAATCTTGAAGTAATCGTTGTCTTTTTCTTTCTGAAATATCTAACGTATCCAATATTTCCTTTCGTCTTTGCGTCTCCGCCATACGTTCTTCCCTAAGTTGGGTGCGTTCTTCCAAAGTCAGCATAACTTTGGGTTCAAATCGTTCCATTACCGTGTACTTGGTAAGTTCGGATTTCTTTTCTTTTATTTCTTGAGCGGATAATCCACATGTGCCCATAAGAATACAGGCAGTGATCATAAAAAGGGGGTTTTTCATAATTACTTCATATTAGTTCTGTTATAAAGATACTAATTTGTCTAAAACGCCGCTAGTTTGCAGTTTAGATTGTACATATACCGATAAATGGGTTCATGTTATCGGTAATTTTAAATCGCTTATCTTTAGGTAACCAGAATTTCCACATCATTTATGAAACCCATTTTAGTAATATTCACAGCTTTACTGTTCAGTGGCAATATGTTAGTCCTTGCCCAGAACCCCGCGAACATAACTTCAGCCAAGGTTACGTTTCATTTTATTTCAAAAAATGTAGAGGGTAGTTTATCGGGATTTGAGTCGGAATCCAAAATTGACCTTTCCGCTATCAGTTCTTCTCAATTTAAAGGATCTGTAGATGCAGAAACGATTAAAACCGGTAACTTTCTTAGGGATTGGCATTTAAAGAGCAAAAAGTATTTCAATACAGATGACTATCCCAAAATCAATTTTGAAAGTACGGAAATAAAAGAGACCGCAGATGGATTTTCGGTTACGGGAACTTTGACTTTAAAAGGTACTTCCAAGCCTATTACCATCAAATTTATTAGAAAACCATCCCAATTGGTGGGGACCACTACCCTGTTTACATCAGATTATGGAATTCCCATCCAAAAAGAGAGAGCGGAGAATAAAGTTGTGGTTACCATTTTACTTCATATATACGCTGAAAATTAAGAAGTTAACGCCCTGTGTTAAATGAGTTAAAGACTCTTTTTAATGCGTCTTTACGAACACCAAAAAACAGTATCTTCGCTGCCGTAAAAACTGTGTTGTATGTGGGTTTGGATACTTTTTATTGCTCTTATTATTGTTTTTCTCGCTCTAGATTTGGGTGTGTTCAATAAAGATGAACACGTAATTAAAACTAAGGAAGCCGCTATCTGGACCTCTATTTGGGTTTCCGTGGCATTAGCCTTTAGTGGCGTTATTTATTGGTTGTTCGCGGAAGGGCTTGTAGAAAATCCAACCAACCTAACACCCAATAACGCCGTACTTAAATATATTACGGGCTATCTTATAGAATTATCGTTGAGTATAGATAATGTTTTTGTTATTGCCGTTATTTTTTCCTCCTTTAAAATACCCGCGCTATACCAACACCGTGTGCTTTTCTGGGGTATTTTGGGAGCTATTGTTTTTAGGGGATTAATGATTTTGTTCGGTGTGGCACTTATCACCAAATTTGAATGGATCATTTATGTTTTTGGTGTGTTCTTGTTATGGACCGCCTATAAAATGCTTAAAAGTGATGAAGAAAACTTCGACCCAAAAAATTCTTGGATTTTTAGACAAATTCGAAAGGTATATCCCATTACATCCAACATTCACGGGCATGATTTCTTCGTAAAGAAAAAAGGGCTGAACGCCGCTACTCCACTGTTTGTAGCCTTGGTGGTTATTGAATTGACAGATGTACTCTTCGCTTTAGATAGTATTCCCGCTATTTTGGCCATTACGGCTGACCCTTTTATAGTGTTTAGCTCCAATATCTTAGCTATTCTTGGACTACGGTCCATGTACTTTTTAATTTCAAGGATGCTGGAAAAATTCCGTTATATCAATTATAGTCTGGTCGTCATTCTGGCCTTTGTAGGGCTTAAAATGTTGTTTTCCCATCAAGTGGAATTGCCGGAATGGTTGTCACTGGCGGTTATTTCAGTAGCGTTGGCGGCGGGTATAGCAGCTTCGTTGCTCATTCCTGAAAAGGAAAACAAAGATGAGTTGCCACATATGGAAGATGAATAAATTACCCGTTAATACCTCTGCAGAAATAACTTCTCATAGATTTTGTTCACGGTCCAGTTTCCCAACGGGAAGTACAGAGCGAAAAACAAGGCCATTCCCAAACTGAAATTCCGGATGCCAAAGGTTTGGTCCAAAAGGTTATTAGGGTATGCATAGGAAGTTTCAAAATAATAGCCTCCAAATTCTAAGAACCCCATAGCAACCAGTCCGTATGCGTACTGGGTGTGAAAAGGAAGTTTTCGTAGCAAGAGCGATAGCGGTACCATGTATAAAATGTAACAGCTGATGACTTGCCACCAGTAGGTAAATTTGGCTATTTCCATGGTAGCTCCAAACCAATTCATTACCATGCCCCAAGTGAAATAAACAATGCAATAAACAGCGATTAACCTGCTATCTACAAATAACTTAGGTTTTGCCCAGTTCCAGAATTCGGTCCACATTACTTCGCTTCTAGTTTGGTATCAATAATGGTTAAGGCATCTTGAACGGTTTTCATTTTTTCAATATCCTCGTTCTCCAAAAGAATATCAAACTCATCCTCCACATCTAGAACAATATCTACCAGATGTGCGGAATTTATATTAAGCTCGGTTATAAGATTGCTATCCAAGGAAATTGCATCCACAGCTACATCTTCCGGTAAATACACCTTAATAATCTTTTTTAAAGTGTTGTACTTAGTGCTTTCATCCATTTTGATTTCAGTCTTTTCTAATCCATATATCGTTTAAAAATAACACAAGCATTGACATCTCCAAAGCCAAAACTAGCCTTTGCCAAAATATGAGGCTTATGTGTTATCGTTTTTTGTGGAATACAGTCGGCATCTATTATTTCTGTAATTGTAGGATGTACATCCTCACAATTTATGTTACCGAACACTTGTGATTTTTCAAACTGAAGTACCGCAGCAACACATTCAATGCTTCCCGCAGCGGATAAACAGTGTCCAAAAAGGCTCTTAAAAGAATTGATATATGGAAAATCGGTGCCGGAACGTTTCAAGGCCGTGCTCCAATTTTCTATTTCCAATGCATCTTTAGAGGTTGCCGTCAAATGCCCGTTGATCACATCGATATCCGAATTTTCAATCCCCGATTGCCGAACCGCTTGTGAAATACAACGTTGCACCGCTTCGCTATTGGGTGCGGTCATAGTACCATCTCCACGCTGTCCTCCACTATTTATAGCGCCTCCTAAAACCTCCGCATAAATTTTGGCGTTACGTGCCCGAGCGCTTTCCAGAGATTCCAAAACCAGTGCCCCTGCCCCACTTCCCGGAACAAACCCTGCTGCCGAAGCACTCATGGGCCTGCTTGCCGCTTCCGGATTATCATTGTAATTCCTAGGAAGAATTCGCATGGCATCAAAACCGGACCACACATATGGGCCACTATCACTACAACTGCCCACCAACATACGTTCTGCTTGGCCATTTGCAATTCGCTCATACCCCATAAGAACACCTTCTGTTCCCGTGGTACAGGCCGAAGAATTGGTCGTCACTTGATTTCCACACCCTAAAATACCTCCTAAATACGCACTTACGCCACTCGCCATGGTTTGAATAACCGTAGTACTGCCCAAACGACGGACTTTCTTTGCATCTACCAAATGTATGGCCTCATAGAACTTATCTACCCCTAAAGTGCCGGAACCAAAGAGAATACCGCTATCCCAATCCGGTTTTTCTTGACCGGCTTTGGGTAGCCCAGCATCATTCCACGCATCGGTACCCGCCATTACGCCGTACATTATTCCAGTTGCTGAAAGACCCCGTAACTGCAAGGGCGTAAAATAAGGTGCTAGAATTTCATCGGTCAACTCAGGTTTCCCTGCAATTTGACAGCCGAATTCAAATTCTTTCAACTGCGGTTGAAACTGAATGCCACTTTTGCCCTGCGCCATGGCATCGGCAAAATTAGTTCGACCAATTCCGTTAGGAGCACAAACACCCATTCCCGTAATTACAACTCGTTTACGCATTTGCATCACTTTTAAACATTCCTGAAATTTCACCCTTACATACCAATTCCCCTTTGGAGTTATGCATTTTTACCGCACATTTTAACTTATTGAATCGGAAATAAATTTTCTTGGAGGTCACCGTTACTTTTTCGTCCGGTTGTACTGGCAGCAAGAAATCCATCTGAGAACTGCTCATACCGATTTGCATGTTATTTACAGTAAAACCACCCTCTTCAGTCAGCAAATAGATACCCAAACATACCACACCAATCTGCGCGCAACATTCCGTCAACAGCACCCCAGGCGTTACCGGAGCCCCCTTAAAATGCCCCCTGTAAAAATCCGAATCTTCGGAAAACAAATACGTACCAACCACCCCATCGCTATTCACCTCAAGCAGGTCGTCAACAAACAAGAACGGAGGGCCGTACGGTAATTGATTTATAAGTTCTGTTTTCGTCATTTTATAAATATTTTGTGTTAAGTCATATTACGCAGCGCGCAATCACAGGCACAAATCTCATAACCCCTTCACAGACCCTTCTTGAGCGCAGTCACACCAAACCCTTCCTGAGCGCAGTCCCACACAAACCCTTCCTGAGCGCAGTCGAAGGAAGGGTTTAACGCAAACTCTCCCCACCATCCACTTTTATCACCGTACCCGTAATCCATTTGGCCTCATCGGTACTTAGTAAATAGACCGTATTGGCTACATCTTCTGGGGTTGTTAATCGTTTATTCGGGTTTCGCTCTAAAGCCTTTTTCTTTAAGTCTTTGCTATTAGGAATTATCTGAAATGCTTTTGTATCCGTGGTTCCCGCTTGTATACAATTAGCCTTAATCCCTTTTGAAGCGTATTCTAGTGCAATACTTCGGGTGAGCGCTTCCAACGTTGCCTTAGCTGCGGAAACAGCTGCGTAACCCTCCCAGGCTCTACTGCTACCTTCACTGGTAAAAGCCACTACGCGCGCATCCTCATCAAATAAATTTTGCTCATATATTTCCTTCACCCAATCATAAAAGCTTAATGCCATGGCGTTTAAGGTGATTTCTATGTCTTGATGGTTTAAGGTGGTTTCCTCATTGGAAACCATAGGTTTGAGGCTGCCTTTGGCGATGCTATGGACCATCATTTTTATTTTTCCCGAATTTGTTAAAGTCGTTTTTATTTCTTCAATGGTTTGTTTCCTTTTATCCGAATTGGCAGCGTCTATATTGAAACTCAACAATTGCACTCCTGTTAAAGTGATTTCTTTAAAATGGGTGTTAATCTCTTCTAAATCAGACCTCCTATCTCTATGTATAATTATGAGATGATATCCGTGACGCGCCATTTTTTTAGCGGTTGCCAAACCTAGTCCGCTGCTCCCTCCAAGAATAAGTGCCCACTGTTTTTTCATACTATTTTACCACTTCCATATGTTACCATTCTAATAAAACCCTTTGGGCAGAGAAACCCGGACCAAAACTTAGAATAAGGCCCTGCTCTCCCTTTTTAATATCTTTTTCCATAAAACGCTCCAATACATAGAGCACGGTTGCACTACTCATGTTCCCATACTGGCGTAACACTTCGCGGGTGTCATCTATATTTTTTCCCATTTCGCCAAAAAGGGACTCCACGGTTTGGACAATTTTTTTTCCACCAGGGTGAAAAATCAAATGGTCCACCATTTCTATGGAAGAATTATGTTTGTCCAAAAAAGGGTGTACAATATTGGGGAAATGTGCTGATATAGTTTCAGGCACGGAAATATCCAGTATCATTTTAAGACCGTGGTTGGTTAAATCGAAACCCATCATATGTGTACTATCCGTAAAGTGATACATTTCCGAGCCTTTTATCATAGGGCCTTCCGCATTTTCTTCCGAAGATAAAAGAACACAGGAAGCACCATCACCAAAAATGGCAGCACTAACCATATTGGCCATGGAAAAATCATTGAGTTGAAATGTAGCAGTGGGACTTTCTACGGCTACTACCACCGCTCTTTTTCCTGGATTGGATTTTAAGAAGTTATGCGCATAAATCAACCCGGAAACGCCGGCCGCACAGCCCATTTCCGTAACCGGAAGCCGTACTACATCTTGCCGTAACCCTAAATCATTGATCAAATAAGCATCCAAAGAAGGAATTAGAATTCCTGTGCAACTAACGGTAATGATAAAATCTATGGAATCTGCTTGCCAATTACTTTGAATTAAGGCTTTTTCTAAAACCTGTTTTCCTAGTTTCTTGACTTCCCGTGCATAAATAACATTTTTCTCTTCAAAGGAGGTGGCTATAAAGACCTCTTCGGGCGCCATAATGCTGTAGCGCTTGTCTACGGCGGCACCTTCAAATATCTTGATAACCTTACGCCTAAAGCGATCCTCTTGGCCAGAAAGCCACAAGTTCACAAACGGCAAAATTTCATTCGTCGGTTTGCAATAGGCTGGTAATTGCTTCACCGTTTTTATGATTCGAACTTCATTCATATACTTAAATCGGGAGTTTTTGTTCGGCAACCCATATGTATCTAAAAGCCCATTTCCATTGAATCGTATGCTTCATATCCGGTAGTTTATCAGAAAAACCTGTTAAGTCCTCTTTGCTAAATCCACTTTTTATGGAAATAAGGCCATCTTTTTTGGCAATATCGGTTCGTATAAAAATAGTACTAAAGAGTTTAAAAAGATGATAAGCCATGGTGCTTCTGTGTAAATCGTTAATAATAAATCCGATTCGGCTCAAATTCGAAAATTGATTCAAGAATTGCGGAATCTGCTCATTCCGGAAATGGTGCATTGTAAGAGTACATAGAAGGATATCGCACTTTAACTTGTCTGGAGTTAGTTGTAAAATATCTTGTTTCCAGTACTGGATTTCAGGATAATTTTGTGAATCTTCACGTGCTATCTCCAAACTTTTTTCGTTTAGGTCAACGCCTATACAGGAAACGCTAATGTTTTGCTTCCGTGCCCATAAAACTACTGCCCTAAGCATACTTCCGTTGCCACACCCCATATCTAAAATCGTATATGATTTGTGATTTTTACCAGAAATAAGTCGACTTATCGCTTGAATGGTGAGATGGTTCCCGTTCAAAAAACGATTGGAACGATCAATATCCAACAATACCTGTTTAAGATGCGTTTCATCCAATGACAAGTCGTCCATTAATTCGGGTTCGGTACTTCGTATTGAAAAATCGCTCATTCGTTTATAGGTTTCCCGTGGGTATTTTTAATCAGTTGTTTTAAAAGCCATGGTTGTCTTGCAACGAGTGAAATTCCGAAGGCGGACCAACTAGGGTGAAGCAACAGAGACTGCAATTGTCTGCCAAACCACAAGCGCCTTTTAAAGGTACGATTCCATTTTTTTATGTACCCCTGCTCCATATCTTTTCGGTTCATTTTATCTCCAGATAAAAAAGCATCTATATATTCCGAGGCTATTTTAGCGCTATGAATGGCCATCGCCATACCGTTTCCACAAAGAGGGTGAATTAAACCAGCTGTGTCTCCGCACATAATGACGTGGTCTTTTATAGGAGCCTTAGCTTCAAAAGACACTTGCGCTATGGTCAAAGGGGAATCAAATAATGGTTCTGCGCGGGAGAGAAAATCTTTTAGAATTGGATTTTCTTGAACTACATTCCTGTGAAATCGTTCAACGTCTTTTTCCTTTTGAAAACTTTGATAGGACGCTAGATAACAAAAATTAACCGCTCCCGATTCCGTTTTTGATAGTCCACCATACCCCCCTTTAAAATTATGGAGACCTACTTCACGGTCTGGAAAGTCTGCCAAGCGGTAATGACTCTTTACAGCCAGCCAAGACGATTTCTCCTTGATAAAACTACGGTTCAACTGCTTGTCTAGCACACTTCGCTTGCCATAAGCACCAATGACTATGCTTGAAGTATACTTTCGATTATCGATTGTAACTACCTTAAAAACAGTATTTTTATATTCAATAGAATTTACACTGTCAAAAATAAAGTCCACTCCTGATTCCACCGCTTTCTCATACAGCAGATAATCAAAGGCATACCGACTAATGCCTGTTCCTCCAAGCGGTAATTCAGTCTTTAGACCACTTCCCTTAACCGTCGAAAACCGTAGCGTAGTGATTGGGACAGCTCCAGACTTGTCTAAGTTTACTCCTAATTTTTTTAAATATGGGAGCACTTCATTGGATACATATTCGCCACAAACTTTATGGTGCGGGTATGTGTTTTTTTCAAAGACCAAAACCCTATGCCCAGTCTTTGATAAATGGATAGCCGCCGTTAAGCCTGCCAATCCACCTCCTACAATGATAACCTCATATTGCTCCACTAAGGAAAGATAGTCAATTTGGACAAAAAAAATACCGACAAAAAATGCCGGTATTTTTTTAAAATTATTGATTTATAAAAAGAGAATTATCCTTTTACTTGTTGCTTTGCTTCTTGCTTTAATGCTTCACTGGCTACAATTGCCAATTCTACCCTTCTGTTTTTAGCTTTACCTTCCGTAGTAGTATTATCACCTACAGGCTGAGATTCGCCGTACCATCTTGTCTCCAATCGGCTTTTGTCAATGCCTTGAGAAATTAAATAGTCAGTTACAGAAGTAGCTCTTTGTTTTGATAAGTTCATATTATACTCATCAGGTCCAGCACTATCCGTATGACCTTCTACAAGTACATTAGATTTTGGATAATCTTTTAAGATTTGAGCCATACTATTCAATGTGGTTTGAGAAGTACCTTTTACATCGGATTTATTAGTATCAAAATAAACACCTGCATCTTCGTTAAACGTAACATTGATACCTTCACCAACCCTACTTACTTCTGCACCCGGAATCTCTTCCTCAATACGCTCTGCCTGACGATCCATGCGATCTCCGATATATCCACCAGCGACACCGCCAATAGCGGCACCAAGGATTGCACCTAATACCGTATTATTACCACTTCCAACATTGTTTCCGATTACACCACCAATAGCAGCACCGCTACCAGCACCTATTACGGCACCTTTTTGTTTGTTATTGGCATTTTGCACCGTTTTACAACCTACAACCATGGTCATGGCCATGATGATATATATTGATTTTAAAGCTATTTTTTTCATGTGACTCTATTTTATTGTTTTGAAAATTTATAAACGACCGAAACTGGACTGCCATCCACATTTACATCTGATTTTAATGTCATCTGAGATGGAGATAAGGATACAATCTCTAAACGATACCCGGTTCTACCGTAAATATCTTTTTTCTTTTCGTCAATATATTTGAACTGCAGCTTGTCATTGCCATTCTCATTCTCTAGAACTGACCATCTAATATTTCTAACCCCACCAGGGCAAACACTGTTAGATGTAGGTATAGTGTAACTGCCGGTACTATTATTTTCTAGGAAATACCAGGTACTACCTTCAAAGCAAAAACCATTGGCATCGTTAAAAAGCATGGATTTAAAGGAACCACCATTGCTCTCATATCCTACATTTTCCAAAACCCAGTTACCATTAATGGTTTTGCGTTCTTCACGCACATTTTTTGAAAGAGAACATGATGAGACTACAACTGCTAGAGCCAACATCAATACGCTATTTTTGATCATAATTTTGAATTAAAGTTTGCATAGATACGGTTTAGTTGGCGTCAAAGTTGCCAAGAGACCGTTAAACAATTATTAATATAACAAAGGTGCCATTTTGTTAAAATGTAAACCGGTGTGAAAGAACAAGATGTTTGCTCAATTACTAATAAGCAAGAAGTTCCTTAAGTGCAAAAATGAATCTTTCTTTAGGTAAATAATTATTTTCTAACTTTTTTGAAAAAGGAATTGGCGTTTCCATACTAGCTACACGTTTAACAGGTCCGTCTAAATATTGGAATCTATTTTCCATGACCAAGGCAGAAATATCACTGGCAATACCCCCGAACATACTGTCCTCTTGAAGAATGATAAGTTTCCCCGTTTTTTCTACCGATTTATAAACGGACGCTATATCCAAAGGAGCCAATGTGCGCAAGTCAATAAGGTCTGCTGAAATATCCGGATGTTTCTCTAACGTGTCCAAAGCCCAATGCACTCCTGCTCCATAAGAAACAATAGTTATATCCTGCCCTTCCTTCAATAAAGCCGCTTTCCCGAAAGGAAGTGTATAATAATCGGCAGGTATATTTTGGTAAACAATGCGGTACAAAGCTTTGTGCTCAAAGAACAGAACCGGATTTGGATCATTGATGGCAGTAGCCAGTAACCCCTTCGCATCATACGGAAAAGCAGGGTAGGCTACTTTGAGCCCTGGGGTTTTGGTGAACCACGCTTCATTGGTTTGGGAATGAAAAGGGCCTGCGCCCACATCGCCCCCGCAGGGCATGCGAATTACAACATCTGCTTTTTCGTTCCAACGGTAATGAGATTTAGCAAGGTAGTTGACTACGGGATTGAACCCGCTACTCACAAAATCCGCAAACTGCATTTCCACCACGGCTTTCATTCCTTTGATCGACAATCCCATAGCGGTCGAAACAATCCCCGATTCACAGATAGGTGTATTTCGCACGCGCTCCTTTCCGAAAGCATCCATAAACCCTTCCGTAATTTTGAAAACTCCACCGTAATCCGCTATATCCTGCCCCATGATTACCAGATCGGGATGTTTTTCCATGGATTGCCGTAATCCTTTTGAGATAGCATCTACCAACCTAATATGTTCAACAACACTTCCTGGTTGAATCTCAATATATTCAAAAGGTGCGTATACATCCAAAATCTCTTGATCCATATTCGGTTCAACTTCAGGTTCGTCAAAGGCCCATTTTAAATTATAATTAATTTCCTCTTCAATTTCAGCCCTAAGGGCTTCAATCTTTTCTACGGATATCATATTAGCTTCTAGAAGTTGTTTTTCATAATTAGAAATAGGGTCCTTCTCCGCCCATTCGGCCATCAGTTCATCTGGAACATATTTAGTACCGCTTGCTTCCTCATGACCACGCATTCGAAACGTTTGAAATTCAATTAAAACCGGACGTGGATTTTCCCGTAAATCTTCAGCAATCTCCTTCACCTTGGTGTATACCCCTATGATATCGTTACCATAAATCGTATACGATTCAATTCCATACCCCAAACCTCTATCCGCTAGATTCTCACAGTTATACTGTTCTTTTGTTGGCGTAGAGAGGCCATATCCGTTGTTTTCAATACAAAAAATAACAGGCAGGTCCCATACGGATGCAATGTTTAAAGCCTCATGAAAATCCCCTTCACTAGTACCACCTTCTCCTGTAAAAACAGCGGTAACCGCATTTCTATTTTGAAGTTTTTCGGCTAAAGCAATACCGTCGGCCACACCTAATTGTGGACCAAGGTGACTGATCATTCCTATAATTTTATATTCTTTAGTGCCGAAGTGAAAACTACGGTCCCTACCTTTTGTAAAACCGTTCATTTTACCTTGCCATTGAGAAAATAATCGGTTTAAAGGAATACCACGTGTAGTAAATACTCCTAAATTCCGATGCATGGGCAAAATATACTCATCATCGTTCAAAGCGTTCGTCACCCCTACAGAAATAGCCTCTTGACCAATACCACTAAACCATTTGGAGATTTTTCCCTGACGTAAAAGAATCAACATCTTTTCTTCAATCATCCTAGGACGTAGAAGGTCTTTATAGAGTTTTAGTGAAACAGTTTCGTCTATATTCTTTTTATCGTTTTGCATAAAGTTTCGGGGATGTGTTTCCAATTCGGTAGATAAAAGTAGCAAAAATACCACATCCGACGCCGTCTTTGTTACATATTAAAGTTGAGTAGATTTTACTAACTTTGATAAAATTTATAAAGCAACGTCATGAGTGCAATACCTAGTGTAGATTTACAAGATTTTGTTTCGGATAATAGCGAGAGAAAAGAGAAATTCATAAAAGAAATTGGTTCCGCTTTTGAGAATATTGGCTTTGTAGCCTTAAGCGGTCATTTTCTATCGGATGATTTAGTAAAAAGTCTTTATGATGAAATAAAGAAATTTTTTGACCTTCCCCAAGATGTGAAAGATTCTTATGAAATAGAAGGAATAGGTGGTCAACGCGGATATACATCCTTTGGAAAGGAACACGCAAAAGGTAAAAAAGAAGGTGATCTAAAGGAATTCTGGCATTTTGGGCAATATGTACAAGACAACCCTAAATTGGAAGCGGAGTATCCGGATAACGTTATGGTGGACGAGTTACCGACCTTCAATGCGGTTGGCAAAGAAACTTACCAGATGCTGGAGAAAACGGCCAAGTATGTGCTGCGGGCCTTGGCACTTCATCTTAATTTAGAAGAAACTTATTTTGATGATTATATAAAGAACGGTAATTCTATATTACGCCCTATTCATTACCCTCCTATTACCTCTGAACCTAAAAATGCGGTGCGTGCAGCTGCACATGGTGATATTAACCTTATAACCTTATTAATGGGAGCTCACGGTCGCGGACTGCAAGTAAAAAACCATGAAGGCGAATGGGTAGATGCTATTGCACGGCCTGATCAGTTAATGATCAATGTGGGCGATATGCTTTCTAGGCTTACCAATAACAAATTAAAGTCTACTATTCATCAAGTTGTGAATCCGCCTAAGGAACTATGGGGAACTTCTCGTTATTCTATTCCTTTCTTTATGCATCCCATAAGCGAAATGCCCCTTAATTGTTTAGAGAACTGCGAAGATGACGCCCATCCAAAGCAATTTGAAGACATTACAGCTGGCGAGTTCCTGCATGAGCGTTTGATTGAGTTAGGACTTATAAAAGGATAAATATGGATTTGCAAGACCAATTAAAGAACCTTTTTCCGGACCACGAACCCGAAGAAACAGAAACTCCTGCAGAGGAGAAAAGTGATATTTGGTTACAGGACGACCCTATTATTTGTAAATACGAAAAGCGAAAAGGGAAACCTATTACCATTTTAGAAGGTTATAACGGTGCGGAAAGTGATTTTAAAAAATTGGCAAAAGAGCTTAAGACTAAATTAAGCGTAGGTGGTAGTTTTAAAAATGGTCAAATCATTATTCAGGGCGATTATAGAGATAAAATTATGACTTTATTGAAAGAAAAAGGTTTTGCAGTGAAGCGAGTTGGAGGGTAAACCCTTTAAAAACAGCACTTAACGAAGCTTGCTTGAAGACTTCTTAATTCTGTTAATTATTTTTGCTTTTTTTTTAATTAATAGTACTTTTATTCACTTGAACCTTATAATACACCCTACATGAGTTCCCTTTTGCACATCACTAACGGAGATAGCTTTACGGATAGATTAAAATCACTAAAAATAAAGGGTGACATTATCACGTGGCGTGAAATGTTATGCGAAGGAAAAACCCTCACTAATGTGGGGAGTGAATCTTTTTGGAAAGCCCGTTTTGAATTTTTAAATAAAAATTACAAGGTATCAAAATCATGGTTTATTGAAAAAACCTTAAAAGAATACCGATCCCTTTGTAATCATAAACAACAAGATGAGATCGTACTCTGGTTTGAGTACGATCTTTTTTGTCAGGTAAATATGATAGCTGTACTAAGTTGGCTAAAAACCAACCGCAAGTATGCACAAGTTTCTTTGGTCTGTAGCGGTAAGGAAGACAGTACGGATAAAATGTACAGTCTGAACGATCTAAACGATGACCAGCTACAGGAATTATATAAGAATAAAGTAGAGCTGACGCAAGATGATATTGAGTATGCGGACTATGTTTGGCAATTGTATTGCAGTGACAACCCAATACGTTTAGAAAATTTATCGGATTTTGGCGAATTCCAGTTTAACTATTTAGGAGATGCGGTTCGTACGCATTTACATCGTTTTCCAAGTATTAAGAACGGACTTAATCAAATGGAAAATGACATCTTAAGACTTGCGCTAGACAAAAAGCCCACCTCAAAAGGAGCGTTTGTTACTGAAATCCTTCAGAATCAAGGTTTATTAGGATTTTCGGATACGCAATACGACCGTGCCTTAGGAAGGCTGAAACCTTTGTTTTCTTCTTTTAACCCCGTTAGACTTACTAGAAAAGGAAAAGAGATTTTAGAAAACAAAACAAGCTACTATTCCTGTATTCAAGATAACAATGTATACCTAGGTGGTGCTTTAAAGTATAATTTCCTTTATAATACCGAAGCTAACAGAATCCTAAAGCTGTAACTGCATGCAATTAAGCGCCTCTGAGCTTATCCTAAATGCCGATAAGAGCATTTATCATTTAAATTTATTACCCGAAGACATTGCGGAAACTATAATTACGGTCGGTGACCCTGATCGTGTAGCTACGGTTTCCAAGTTCTTTGATTCCATAGAGGTAAAAAAAGGAAAAAGAGAGTTTTATACCCATACGGGAACACTCAATGGGAAACGTATTTCGGTGGTTTCTACTGGAATTGGAACGGATAATATCGACATAGTTTTTAACGAACTTGACGCATTGGTCAATATTGATTTTGATACAAGAACGGTAAAACCAAATAAGACCGTATTGGACATTGTAAGGATTGGCACATCCGGATCTATTAGGTCAGATATCCCAATCGACTCCTTTTTAATGAGCGAATACGCAATGGGTTTTGATGGCCTTTTACACTTCTACGATAGTGAGGCCGTCCAAGAATTGGATGTATCTGATGCTTTTGTAAATCATACAAATTGGTCACCTCATAAGTCAGTGCCATATGTGGTTAAATATGATGAAAGTCTGGGCAAAAAGCTATTTTCAAATCGTATACGATTGGGGGCAACTGTTACCAATATAGGCTTTTACGGACCGCAAAGTAGAGTTTTAAGGCTTAATCTCAGGGATGCTGATCTTCAAGAGAAATTAGCGTCTTTTGACTATAAAAATGTAAAGGTTACCAACCTAGAAATGGAGACTTCGGGCATTTATGGGCTTTCCAAATTGTTAGGTCACCGTGCAGTTTCCATGAACTGTATTTTAGCAAATAGAGCCAACGGAGAGTTTAGTGAAAACCCTACCCAATCCGTTGAAGAACTGATTCAATATACCTTAGAAAAGCTTACAACTCCATAAATCAGTTAACACTAATTTTAGGTTCAACTGTGTATGATTGGTTATTTTTGTAAGCTATGGACAGAAAATTGTATAAACACCGAGATGTAAATTGGTTGTCTTTTAATGAAAGAGTACTATTGGAAGCTGCCAATCCCAGCACTCCTCTTTTGGAACGGCTAAAATTCTTAGCCATTTTCTCATCAAATCTTGATGAATTCTTTCAAGTGCGTGTTTCACAACTTCGACAATTAAAATCCGTTGACAAATCCCTTCGAAAGAAACTGGTTTTACGCTCAAACAAAACCTTGAAAAAAATTCTGGGTATTGTAGATGAACAACAACAGCGGTTTGGCAGCATCATGGAAGAAATCTTCGATGAACTCGCTAAGGAGCATATTCGCTTTTTGACGGATGAAGGACTAAATCCTGACCAAAAACAGTTTCTAGACACCTTTTTCAAGGGTGTTTCAGAAAATTGTAATGTATTTAAAGCGGAAGAGAAACCAAAACTGGAGGATGGTGGACTCTATTTTTTCGTAGCTCAGACCAATGGTGAATGTTATTTTGTAAGTATACCTTCTAATACCCACGAGCGCTTTGTTAAGCTTCCTGGCGACGACCATTCTTTTATGTTTTTGGACGATGTGGTAAAATTGAATCTGGATAAACTTTTACCAGTAGGAACAATTGAGGCCAGTTATTCTTTAAAGCTCTCCAGAGACGCTGAACTTTATTTGGAAGATGATTTTGGGGACACGCCGTTAGCGGATCAAATTTACGATGCTTTAGATCAGAGAAAATCAGGACAACCCACACGGCTGCTGTACGATGTTAAAATGCCTGAGGCGTTTCTAACAATTATCAGGGAAGTCTTGGATATCGGCGTAATTGACCTTTTTCCAGGGGGGAGATATCATAACCTTTCGGATTTTTTCAGCTTAAAAAACCCTACGGATAATCCTAATTTAGTCTATAAGCCACAACAGCCGCTACCGCATCCTGTGTTGTCTCAAACCCAAGATATTTTCTCATCCATAAAAGAGAAAGATCAATTGGTGCATTTTCCGTATCAAAGTTTTGATGTGGTGGAACAGTTTATTGCTGCAGCCGCTAAAGATGATCAGGTGCTACATATTAAAATCACCTTATACCGTATCGCAAAATCTTCGGTGTTAACAGACGCGCTACTTCTGGTGCTTAAAAAGGGAAAAAAAGTAACTATTTTTGTAGAAGCAAAAGCGCGCTTTGACGAAAAGAACAATATTGAATGGGGTAAGGTGTTCCAAGATAATGGAGCTCAGGTTTACTTTAGCGTTCCTAATATTAAGGTGCATTCCAAAATTGCCTTAGTGGAACGAATAGAAAACGATTCTATTCAAAAATATGCTTACATAGGTACTGGAAACTTTAACGCCACCACTTCAAGAATTTATTGCGACCATGGACTCTTTACAGCTCACAATCAAATAACTGACGATTTATATCAGGTTTTTTCAACTTTAAAACGCCGTTTGATTATCCCCAAAGTAAAACGCCTGCTTGTTTCGCCTTTCAATACCAGAAATGTATTCTTAAAATCCATTGAAACCGAAATAAAAAATAGTAAAGCTGGCCTTCCTGCAAAGATTACCGCAAAAATGAATAGCCTGGAAGATCAAACCATGATAGATGCGCTATATCGTGCTAGTGAAGCAGGTGTACAAGTCCGTCTAATTGTTCGCGGGTTTTGCTGTTTAATTGCTAAACCCATTGAGGAATTGCCGCCGGGCAGTTCTCCCATTATTATAACTAGTATTGTAGACCGTTATTTAGAGCATGGCCGTATCTATTTGTTTCACGATAATGGAGACGAAAAAATGTATATTGGCTCTGCGGATTGGATGACACGAAATCTAGACCGAAGGATTGAGGTGCTCACCCCTGTTTTGGATACCGATGTTTTTAGTGAATTAAAAGATATTCTAGAGCTTCAGTTAAACGATACGGCAAAGGCCCGTGTGCAGGATGCAAAGGATAGCAATACACTGGTGTCACCAGAAGAAGGAAATCCCATCCGTTCTCAATATGCTATTTATGAGTATCTGAAGCAAAAACGCAATGCTAATTACAGAGCAGTTTCGGTAGACAAATAGAAGGATTGTTTATGATACTTCTCCTCCAATGGATTTTTCTTAATTTTACAACATTAAGTAGCACAGCATACATATGAAAAAAGTAAGAATTATAGGCGTTCCAGAACATTTTAACCTTCCGTGGCATATGGCCATAGAAGAAGGCGCTTTTGAAGAAAGAGGTATTGATTTAGAATGGACGGAGGTTCCGGAAGGGACGGGGAAAATGTGCCAAATGCTTCAGGACAATGAAACAGATCTGGCCATAATTCTAACTGAAGGTCTCGTAAAGAGTATAACGGAGGGCAACCCATCTAAAATTGTTCAAGAATATATTTCTACGCCGTTACAATGGGGAATACATGTAGGTGCCAAAAGCGAATACCAATCCATAGCCGACCTTAAAGGAACCAAAGCTGCAATTAGCCGGATGGGCAGCGGAAGCCATCTAATGGCTTTTGTAAACGCGCAAAATGAAGGATGGTCTACAGAAACGCTGCAATTTGAAATCATAAATAATCTTCAGGGAGCAGTTACCGCTTTAACAGAAGGTACAGCCGATTATTTCATGTGGGAACACTTCACAACAAAACCTTTGGTGGACAAAGTTGTTTTTAGAAGGTTGGGCGACTGCCCTACTCCTTGGCCTTGTTTTGTAGTTGCAGCTACTCAAAAATTCATTAATGAAGAAGAAAGTATCTTACGACATATTTTAGAGGTCATTAACAACTATACTTCTGAATTTAAACAAATACCAAGTATAGGTCGCAGTCTAGCCAACAGATACGAACAGCAATTGGAGGATATTCAGGAGTGGTTAAGAATAACGCAATGGAGCCAGAAGCAACTTCCAGAAGCTACACTAACAAAAGTTCAAGACACCTTAAGGGAATTAAATCTAATTGATAAACCTATTTCCCTATCAAAGATCTTAAATTAACTTAAATAACGACTAGATTGAAATGACTTTGAATCAAATGCCTAAAAGTATCGTCAGATAAAGGTTTTTGAGAGAAATCATCAATAAACTTATTGCTTTTCGCTCTATCCTTATCCTCTTGATTATCACTTGTAGTTACTAGAACTATGGTGATTTGATCCTTCAATTCTTTTGGAACAGATTCTTCATATGATTTCATGAACTCCCATCCGTCCATAATCGGCATTTTTAAATCAAGCATTACCATGCATGGCAATTCTAATTTTACCTCGCCATCACCCAAAATAAAGTCAAGGCCCTCTTTACCATTTAGCGCTGTATTAACTTCTAAACCCAAATCTAATTTATTAATAAAAACTGAATGTAAGATGTTGTTTATTTCATCATCATCAATAAGTAATATTGAATTTAATTGCTCTAAATTTTTCATGGTTTCTTTGTTGGTTAGTGCTGCGTCTAGTGTTTAGATAAAAAATCTTATTTAAAATTAAATAAATAACCTAAAACGTAAGGTATTTATTGTTAATTTGTCAGGTATTTTATCATAATCGCAAAATATTAGCTTAAAAGCTAAAAGAAACCTTTGGTAATATGTTATATCTGCTTAAAAATTATTGATTCACCAAGTAATTTGCTCTAACCCCTTTCTCTTAAGGATTTCATTAACCTGACTAAAGTGATGATTTTCAAACCAGTAACCACGATTAGCACTTAATGGAGAAGGATGTCCAGAGGTTAGAATATGATGTTTTTTCCCATCAATAAGCTTTGCTTTCTTTTTTGCAAACCCTCCCCATAGTAAAAAAACAAGGCCTTCTCTTTCTTCTGATAACTTCCTGATTACGGTATCCGTAAAAATTTCCCATCCTTTTTTCTGGTGGCTTCCTGCTTCGTGTGCACGTACGGTTAATGTAGCGTTCAAAAGTAAAACACCTTGTTCCGCCCAACGCTCTAGATTTCCGCTTACGGGATAAGGTATTCCTAAGTCGGTTTCAATCTCTTTAAAAATATTTTGCAAAGAAGGTGGGTGCGGTATACCGTCCTTTACGGAAAAACAGAGTCCGTTTGCCTGATTTGGCCCATGGTAGGGGTCCTGACCAATAATCACCACTTTTGTTTTATTAAACGGACTATGGTCAAAAGCGGCAAAAATGTCTTTACCCTTGGGGTAGCAAATGTGTTCTTCGTATTCCTTTTTTACAAAATGAGTCAATTCTTTAAAGTAGGGTTTTTCAAATTCTTCGGAAAGTGGCCCTAACCAACTGTTATGTATTTGTACTGTCATTTATTATTATCATTTTTGTAACGCAAGGGTAATTGCCTAAAAACTGGTATTAGTCAAAGAAAAACCTTCTTTAAGGGAACCGGTTCTTGTATCAATTTCAAAATTACCTAAAATATATAGTGCATTGGCTAAGAAAGGTCTGCTTTAAATATTTACAAAATGAAAAAGTGTGTTTTATCCCTATTGATGGTGTCGTTACTTTTTAGCTGCATTCCTGAAGAAAAAGAAATAAGCTCTGTAAATCCTGAAAATTGGGCAAAGCGAAAGGTTTCAATTTCGGCCAAAGACTCGCTGGAATACGGCAAGACCTATCTTTCCATATATTCTCAAATTTATAGTATATCCGAGCACAAGACCCATAATTTAACGGCGATGGCCAGTTTACGGAATACAAGTGATAAAGACACCATCTATTTAACAAAGGCCGAATACTTTGATACCCATGGAAAATCGGTTAGAACATATTTTGACCACCCCATCTATTTAGCCCCCATGGAAACCACCGAAATTATTATTGATGAAGTTGATATTGAAGGCGGTACCGGTTCTAATTTTTTAATAGAATGGAAAGTGCCTAAAGGGTGTCCGGAACCTTTATTTGAAGGCGTAATGAATTCCACTATGTCTCAACAAGGACTGTCGTTTACCACGGTAGGTAGACGTATTGAGTAATGTTTGTCTTTCTTGGTGTCGCAACCCGTTTCACATTTCACTATCAATGCCTACCTTTGCCGTCGCAATTAAATAAGAATGGCAAATATTCACGCTAAGACCGTACAAGACCTAGAATTCCCTACTGTTTTAGAGCAAGTCTCTGCACGCTGCTCAACGGAAATGGGGAAAGAAAGCGCATTGGAAATCGTTCCGATATCCGATAAGGAGTCCGTTGTTGAAATTTTAGGGCAAACGGCGGAGTATTTATCCTCTTTTGAGAATGAAAACCGAATTCCTCCTCATGGTTTTGACACTATAAACAAAGAGCTTCAACTTCTTAGAATAGAAAATACGACTTTAGAAGTCTCTAGTTTTAAAAAAATCGGGACCATCTGCACAACGGTGGCCTCACATAAAAAATTCCTTAAAAAATTCAAGGAGTATTACCCCCTACTCTTTGAGGTTTCAGCCAGAGTTGAGCTGAATACGGATATTCCTAAGGAAATTGAGGTAGTCATTGACCGCTTTGGAGAGGTGAAAGACAGGGCATCCAACAAGCTTTTCGACATTCGCCGTCAGATGAATCAGGTGAAAGGTAAAATTGGCCAAAGTTTTGCTTCAGCATTAAATACCTATCACGGTTCTGATTATTTAGACGATATACGGGAGTCTGTTGTGGAAAACCGCAGGGTTTTGGCGGTGAAGGCCATGTACCGACGTAAAGTGAAAGGAACCGTCATGGGCACCTCCAAAACGGGGAGCATCGTTTATATAGAACCTGAAGCTACTTTAAAATATAGCCGGGAGCTGAATAATCTGGAATATGACGAGAAAGAAGAAATTCAGCGTATACTAAACGAGCTTACGAACCAAATAAGGCCATTTGCATGGCTATTGGCGGAATATCAGGACTATCTAACACATATTGATATTACTGCCGCAAAAGCTGCATATGCCCGTGATACGAATTCCTTGTTGCCTAAAATCAATGATGAAAAGCGACTCTATTTACGTGATGCTTTTCACCCTTTACTGTATTTGAGCAATAAATTACAAGGAGCAAAAACGTATCCGCAAACCATAGAATTACATGCCGAAAACCGGATAATTGTAATCAGTGGACCAAATGCAGGTGGAAAAAGTATAACTTTAAAGACCATTGGCCTACTTCAAGTAATGCTTCAATCAGGGCTTCTAATTCCCGTTCATGAAAGGAGTTCTGTTTGTTTGTTTGATAAAATACTTACTGATATTGGGGATAATCAATCCATAGAAAATCATCTGAGCACATATAGCTACCGGTTAAAGAACATGAAGAATTTTTTACGGATTTGTGATGACGATACCCTTTTTCTAATTGATGAATTTGGTACCGGTAGTGACCCGGAATTAGGTGGCGCTCTAGCGGAAGCTTTCTTAGAAGTGTTTTACGAACGTGGTGCGTATGGTGTAATTACAACGCACTATGCCAACTTAAAAGCATTGGCGGACGAATTGCCACATACCACAAATGCCAACATGGTCTTTAATAGCAAAACGCTAGAACCCACGTTTCAGTTGGTGTTGGGTGAGGCAGGAAGTTCATTTACTTTTGAAGTTGCCCAGAAGAACGGCATACCGTATAGCTTGATTAACAAAGCAAAGAAGAAGATAGAGCGAGGGAAAGTCCGTTTTGATGCCACCATAGCCAAATTACAGAAAGAACGCAGTAAAATGGCTAAAACAGGTTCCAGACTTCAAGAAGAAGAGTCTAAAGCACGTGAAGAGGCTTCTCGGTTGGAAATGCTCAATGCTAAGGTGAAAAGCAAATTGGAGAATTACCAAGAACTATATGACCATGACCAGCGCATGGTGCAACTGGGGAACAAGATAGATAAAGCGGCAGACCGATATTTCCGCGATAAGAAGAAGCGACCGTTGGTTTCCGAATTACTGCGCATCGTAGAAACCGAAAACAGCAAGCGCAAGAAGAAAACCGCGAACCAAGCTAAGGCTGAACGGGCCAAAAAAGCAAAAGTGGTTCAAGAAGTTCAGGAAAAGGTGAAGGTTATTCGTGAAAAGAAGATAGTCGAAAAGAAAAAAGCGGTTATCAAAGAAAAGAACAAGCCACGGCCTATTTTTAAGGTGGGCGATCGCGTGCGTATGCAAGATGGTAAAGCAGTGGGGTCTATAGATACCCTTGAAAAAAACAAGGCGATTGTAAACTATGGTATTTTTACGACTAATGTAAGCGTAGACCAATTGGAGCTTGTGGAGCGGGTTAAGAAGTGATTATTCATTTAATTGTTTGTAAACATTAGGACATCACCTTACACTAGACTAATTTTATGCTGTGGAAAATTCAAAACAAATCGTACTTTTTGATGGCGTTTGCAACTTGTGCAATGGCGCTATTCAGTTTATCATTAAACGTGATACAAATGATATTTTCCGTTTTGCCCCACTGCAAAGTGAATTGGGAAAAAAGCTGATTTCAGAGCGTAATATTGATTCCGAGACTATTGATTCTATTATTTTAATTGACCCGGGAGTCGCTTTTTATATTAAATCCGATGCCGCATTGGAGATTGGTAAGAATCTAAAAGGTTACAAGGAAATTTCTTCTGCTTTATCCTGGTTACCTAGTAGTTTACGTAATATCGTATATGATTTTGTAGCGCGAAACCGATACAAATGGTACGGCAAAAAGGAACAATGTATGATTCCTACGCCAGAATTACAGAATAAATTTCTTTCCTAGAAAAATTTAGGAACCATCTTTTCTTTACGTTCAATTATTATCGTAATAGGGACATAGGTAATCAGAAGTTTGAAGTAATATTACCAAACTTCATTTGCCATGAACGATAAAATAAAACAAGTTGCCTACGTGGGTTTTGCAGCCAAAGGAGCTGTCTACGCCATTACGGGAATATTAGCATTTCTTGCAGCCTTTAATCTTGGAGGCCAAAAAGCAGGGAAATTTCAAGTCATAGAATTTTTAGAAAAGCAACCTTTTGGTAACGTACTTCTAGGCGCGTTGGGCCTGGGTTTGATTAGCTACGCTTTATGGCGCTTTGTCCAAAGCATTCAGGATCCGGAAAATATGGGGTCCGATGGCAAAGCGATGGTCAAAAGAATCAGCTTTTTTATAAGTGGTCTCATCTATCTTGCGTTGGGAATATTTGCAATTGTAGATATTTTTTATGAACCTAACTCCGGTTCTGGTAGCTCCAGCTCTTTTTTATCCGGTGATATTAGAACCTATGCCTTTATAGGTATTGGAGCTGCTTTAGCAGGAAAAGGACTTTATCAATTTATAAAAGTGTATAAAGGTAATTTTTTAAAGAAATTTAATCTCTCCTCTCTTTCCAATGCTACCCGTAGAAAATTTATTAAGAATATGGGTTACATAGGACTTATTGCCAGAGGGATTATGACGAGTATTATTGCTTACTTCTTTTTGAAAGCTGGTTTTAATCTAGCAGGCAGCGATTCCTCGGAGATGAAAGGAACTTCTGAAGCTTTTCAATTTATTCAACAAAACTCATCTGGTCCTTGGTTGATGGGTGTGGTTGCTGCAGGTTTGGTATGTTATGGCGTTTATATGTTCACTATGGCCAGATACCGACAGTTTGATGATTAGTCAATGGTTTACAACATATATACATCAACACTTAATACTTGTATCGTATACGATTAATTAGATGTGATCAATCTAATATCAAAGTATAATTCTTATTTTCACTATAACAAGTAAACTACCTCGGGGCAAGCCCGCGAGGTGCTAAAAGGAATGCAGTTTGGTTTCGAGGCAAGCCTTGGAGCATTTAGTCTAGATTATCGAGTAAATCATCAAATCTCTACACATAGCTCTTTATGAGCTAGGCTTTTATCGGAATGTATCATTAAATATCTTTCAAAAAATCGACTTTTACGATGAATACTTCAAGTATGGAAAACCAAAAGACAAAACGAGGATTTAAGAAAAAGAGATACATGATTCCCATTGGAATTATTGTTTTTCTAATTGGCCTACGTTTATTAATGCCGGTTTTGGTCAAGAATTATGTGAATGGTGTTTTGGCGGATATCCCTGGATACTACGGGCATGTTGATGGTATTGATATTGCTTTATACCGCGGGGCATATGTAATTGAAAATCTATCTCTTAGCAAGGTTGAAGCGGGTTCAGAAGTGCCTTTCTTGGATTTTGAAAGATCGGATATTTCTGTGGAATGGAGTGCCCTTTTGGATGGGAAAATTGTTAGTGAAATAGAAATTTTACGCCCCAAAGTAATTTACGTCTTTGAAGATCAGCAAGACAGTATTAACGAACCAGAGGTGGAAGATTGGAGCGAGGCACTCACCGATTTGGTTCCTATAGAAATCAACAACCTTAAAATAACGGAGGGCACGGTTGCCTTTGTACAACTTCAAGCTGACCCAACAATAGACCTCAATCTTAAAAATATAAACCTGAATGCGACCAACCTCAGAAACGTAGTACAGCAAGAACGTACTTTGCCTTCGGACATACACGCTACAGCAACATCTATTGGAAATGGAGCTATGGAATTAGATGGGAAAATGAATTTAGTAAAAGAAATTCCGGATATGGATATTGCTTTCTCCATAACGAATGCCGATGTAAAAGCTTTAAATGATTTCACAAAATATTATGCAGAAATTGATTTTGACAGTGGAACCTTTGAAGTTTTTGGGGAGGTCGCCATTGCCGATGGATTCTTAAAAGGCTCCCTAAAACCGATAATAAAAAACGGTAAACTGGTTGGAAAGGATGATGGCTTTTTGTCAACGCTTTGGGAAGGGTTCGTAGGTTTCTTTAAATTCCTTCTAAAAAACCAAAAGAACGATACTTTGGCTACAAAAGTTCCACTAGAGGGCGACCTGAACAATGTGGGCACAAAACTTTGGCCTACCGTTACCAATATATTTAAAAACGCATGGATTCAAGCATTCCAAGGTGTTATTGATGATGATATTACTTTTAAAGATGCAGAAGAAGGAGCTGACAGTGAAAAGAATTGAGAATTGAGAATTGAGTAAAAGGCGTTTGTTCACTTGAACAAACGCCTTTTACTATTTTACGGGAATAATTTTATAGTCTATTTGACCTCATTGTAGTTGTCATCCCAGTTTTTCACTTTGGGTTTACCCAGTTTGCCTACAGATTTAGCGACCAACATAGAAACACAGGCGTCACCTGTAATATTTACTACGGTACGGAGCATATCCAAAGGTCTATCTACGGCAAATATAAGAGCGAGACCTATTGCCAATTTATCCTGAGGGAAGCCAATCGCCTCAAGTACAATAACAAGCATCACCATTCCTGCTCCGGGAACGGCCGCAGAACCAATGGAAGCCAATAAAGCAGTAAGTACAATTGTTAGTTGGGCAGAAAAAGGCATATCAAAACTTAGGGCTTGGGCAATAAAAACAGCGGCAACACCTTGGTAAAGGCTTGTTCCGTCCATATTAATGGTAGCACCAACAGGAAGTACAAAACTAGACACTTCTTTATCCACACCAATATGTTCTTCCACACGCTCCATAGTCACCGGTAGTGTGGCGGCACTAGAACTGGTGGAAAATGCCAACAGTTGGGCTGGACTCATTTCCTTTAAGAATTTCCATGGACTGTATCGTGTAAATGTGGTTACTACAATACTGTAAAAGACAATCATAAGTATCAACCCTAGAGCAACTACACCTGCATATTTTAACAGTGCAAACAGTAAATCAGAATCTCCCGATGAAACTACTACGTTTGCCAATAGAGCGAAAACCGCCACTGGCGCAGTAAGCATAATCAAATCTACCATCTTTAGGACTACATCATTTAACGAATCAAAGAAATCCTTTAAGGGCTTAGCTTTCTCCTCTCCTATCAAGAGCATAGAAATACCCATAAAAATAGTAAAGAAAATCACCTGAAGCATTAGACTATTATCTCCCAGTGCCTTGAAGGCATTGTCGGGAACCATATCTTCTAAAAACTGCAACGGGCCACTATCTTGCTGTCTATGCGCCTCTTCCAATTTTGAAGTAACACCACTATCATTGGAGTAAGTTTCCGTTAATTGTGTGATGGTATCTTCTGATATTCCTTCACCCGGTTTGAGAAGGTTTACTAAAACAAGTCCTATGGAGATTGCTATAACTGTAGTGCCAATATATATACCAATGGTTCGTAAACCAATATTCCTGAATTTTGAAATATCCTTTAAATCGGATATGCCCTTGATCAACGAAGCTAAAATAAGTGGAATTGCAATGAGCTTCAGAAGTTTAACGAAAATGGTTCCCAACGGGTTTATCCAATCTAGGACAAAGTCCTTTCCCCATTCTACATAAGTCATTCCAAATCCAAAGAGAATACCTAGGATCATTCCGATTAGTATCCTCCAGTGTAATTCCAATTTTTGCATGCATCAAAGTTTAAGGAAGTAATATACTGCTTTTGGTCCGAAAGCAGAAAAACAACCTACAAATCGCATATGGAATTAATAAATTACCAATAAATTGATTACGAATTTGCCTTAATAGTACGATTTAGCAAGCTAAAATCTGCCATTACCAATGCGGCCATAGCCTCAACTATAGGTACGGCACGCGGTACTACACATGGATCATGACGCCCTTTTCCTTTGGTTTGTACGAAATTCCCGTCTTTATCAATAGTTTGATACGGTTGAATAATTGTAGCAACAGGTTTAAAAGCTACATTAAAGTAGATATCCATTCCGTTACTGATTCCCCCTTGAATACCACCGCTATTGTTTGTTTTGGTAGTCCCATCTTGATTAAATTGATCGTTGTGCTCGCTGCCTTTCATGGCAACTCCAGCAAATCCGCTGCCGTATTCAAAACCTTTTACCGCATTGATGGATAGCATTGCCTTCCCCAACTCTGCATGAAGTTTATCAAAAGCAGGTTCGCCAAGGCCAATAGGCACATTTTGTATCACACATGTAATTACGCCGCCAATTGTATCTCCCTCTCCACGCACTTCTTTAATATACGTTTCCATTTTAGCTGCCATATCTGGATTAGGGCAACGCACAGGATTGGATTCAATTAATGAAAAATCCAACTCTTGATACGGAGTTTCCATTTTCATGTTGCCTACCTGAGAAACATAGGCATTGATTTTCATTTCGGACAGAAATTGCTTGGCAATAGCGCCTGCTACTACCCTACTGGCTGTTTCGCGTGCAGAACTGCGCCCTCCCCCACGGTAATCTCTAAAACCATATTTTTGGTCGTATACATAATCTGCATGAGATGGTCTATAGGAATCTTTGATATGTGTATAATCGTGAGATTTCTGATTGGTATTATGAATGGCAAAACCAATGGGCGTCCCTGTAGTCTTACCTTCAAATATACCCGAATAGAATTCAACCGTATCCGGTTCTTTCCTTTGGGTTACAATTGCAGACTGTCCAGGTTTTCTTCGGTTCAGTTCATTTTGAACGGCATCAAAATCGATTTCAATTCCTGAAGGACATCCATCTAACACACCCCCTATTGCTGCACCGTGAGATTCCCCAAAAGTGGAGAGTTTAAATAGGTTTCCAAAAGAATTTCCTGCCATTCTAAAAAATTAAAAGTTAGTACTACCCAATCCAAAACTGCCAAAACCTTAAAATCTGTAATTGAACATAAACAGGCTCGGTTTACAGCGGTTTTGGTTTTCTGTTTAAGCAAGCAGTAAAGATAAATCTTAAATCATTGACCACAAAATTAGCCATTGCCAATTCATCATATCATCACACATATAGCCCTTAAAGTTTTTTTAATGGTTTCAACATCTAATCATAGTATCAATTTTACTTAGACTTTACATGCAAGTGATTAATTTGTATATCCCCTTCTTTTAAAATGGAATACAAGTGCACCCACTTGTATTTCTTCGTTTTTTAAGTGACTCAGAATACTAAACAGTAGTACACACCAATTGAATATGAAAAAACGAAAAATAGATATCTCCGTAATTTCAGATGCACATTTAGGCACTCATGAATGCCATGCAGATGAATTACTCACCTATTTAAGCAGCATTTCGCCTAAAACCCTTATTTTAAATGGTGACATCCTAGACATTAAACGCTTTAACCGAAGCTACTTCCCTACTAAACATACAAAGGTTTTGCGCAAGATTATCACACTATCCATGAAAGGGACCGAGGTTTATTATATCACAGGAAACCATGATGATATGATGCGGAGGTTTGCGGGTATTTCTTTAGGAAATTTGCATATTGTCAACAAATTGGTCCTAAACCTGCATGGTAAAAAAGCTTGGTTTTTTCACGGTGATATTTTTGATTTTTCGATAAAAAATGCTCGATTGTTCGCCAAATTAGGCAGTTTTGGATATGCGTTTCTTTTTATTGCGAACAGAATGTTCAATTGGTCATTAAAAAAAAGAGGAAAAGACAAATACTCCTTATCCAATACAATAAAGAAGAACGGTAAAAAAAGTATGGAGGTCACGAGTAAATTTGAAAAATCGGCTGCAGATATTGCGATTGAAAACGGTTACGATTATGTGGTTTGCGGACATATTCATCAACCTAAAAAAAGCCTACACCAGACTTCTAAAGGATCATGTACCTATTTGAATTCAGGGGATTGGGTGGAAAACCTGACCGCACTTGAATATTCCTTAAAACGATGGAAAGTCTACCGCTATAATCACGATAAACTCTCCCCTTTTTTTATGGATGAAGAACTGAAGAACATGAATATGCAAGACCTTATTAATTCTATTGCCATTGCAAAGGCAAAGCCTAAAAAAGAAGGCGAAACTCCAACTGACAACTAGTCTAAACTAGCGCATTTTTCAAAATCGTCACCGGATGCAGAGCCTCCCGTTTAGTACCATCATAAATTTGATGCCTGCAACTGGTTCCATTTGCTGAAATAATGGTGTCTTCAGGTGATTTTCTTACGGATGGGAAAAGTTTTAACTCCCCAACCTTCATGCTCACCTCATAATGCTCTTTTTCATACCCAAAAGAACCGGCCATTCCACAACAACCGGAGCTAATAATGGAAACCTTATAGTTTTCAGGAAGGTTGAGCACATCAAAAGTGACTTTTTGATTACTCAAGGCCTTTTGATGACAGTGAGCGTGAATCTTCACTGTTTTAGCCTCCTTGGTAAATAAGTCAGACGAAATTTCTTTTTTCTGTATTTCCAGAGCAAGAAACTCTTCTAATAGAAATGTATTCAATGCAATGGCACTGGTTGTTTCTTCGTCTTGCGAAAAGCGTTTGTACTCATCCCTGAACGTTAAAACTGCCGATGGTTCTAGACCAATTACCGGTATCCCTTCGTCAACAAACTTTTTTAACTTAGGTATATTCGTTAAAGCTAATTTTTTAGCTTGCTTTAAAAACCCTTTGGAAAGGTAGGTTCTGCCACTTTCTCCATAGAAGAGTTGAACGTCATACCCAAGTTTAGTTAATACTTCAATAGCATCCTTCCCTAACTCAATATCTAAATACTGACTGAATTCATCAATATAGAGTGCTAACTTTTGTTTTGTACTAGCGTGCTTATTTTTAAAAGATTGCAAGTAGTTATCAAAATTAAAGCTTGAAACTTTAGGCAAGCTTCTTTCTGGTGCTACACCAGCTGTTTTTTTCAATAACCCACCAAAAAATTTAGAATCATATACCGCATTTGTAAGCCCCGGCATTTTGCTTCCCAACTTATTCAGTGTGGTGTTATAGGCGAATAATTTACTACGCATAGGGTAGCCGTTCGCTTCTTGATATTGATACAAAAACTCGGCTTTTAAAGTCGCTACATCTACATTACTTGGACATTCGGTTGCACAAGCTTTACAGCTTAAACAAAGGTCAAAAACTTCTTTTAATTCTTTTTGGACAAAATTGTTCTTTTGCTCCCCGACCGTTAAATACTCTCGTAATGCATTTGCTCTACCACGTGTGGTGTGCTTCTCATCTCTAGTCGCATGAAAACTAGGACACATGGCTCCCGCAGCATTTTCAGTTTTTCTACAATCACCGCCACCGTTACACTTCTCGGTAGCCTTTAGAATGCCCTCACTGTCGGAAAAGTCGAGTAAAGTCTTAATCTCTGGTTCGTCTCGATCTACCTCATATCGCAGCGATTCGTCCATAGAATAGGCATCCACAATCTTTCCAGGATTGAAAATACCCTCAGGGTCAAAATAAGATTTTATACGTCTTAGTAATTGGTAGTTTTGCTCACCGATCATTATGGGAATAAATTCCGCACGAACAATACCATCACCATGTTCACCACTAAATGAACCTTTGTATTTTTTTGTTAAATGGGCAACATCCGTAGTGATATCCCTGAACATCACCACATCATCTTTTTTCTTTAAGTTCAATATAGGGCGTAAATGCAACTCCCCTGCACCTGCATGCGCGTAGTACACAGCAGATTGTTTATAGCCGTCCATGATTTTGGTGAATTCCCCAATAAAAGGTTTTAAATCTTCTATGGCCACTGCGGTATCTTCAATACAAGCTACCGCTTTACGGTCACCAACCATGTTACCCAATAGCCCTAGACCTGCTTTACGGAGAACAACAGCTTTATTTACATCGGCCCCTCTAAGTATAGCTTCGGAATAACTAAGTCCCGATAATTTAACCGTTGCAAGAATCTCATTTATTTGACGCTCTAAATCCTCTTCGGTATGGGCTTTGACCTCCAGCATTAACAATGCGGCCGGGTCTCCCTCAACAAAAAACCTATTTTTAAGTTGTTCCCTATTGTTTTTGGTACAGTCTAGAATCACCCTATCCATCATTTCGCAAAGGTGCAAATCGTGTTCCATAACCGGCGCAACATCCGTCAAACAGTCCTCTAAAGTGTAATAGTGAGTTACCACCATCGCCGAGAGCTTGGGCGGAATCTCGTCTAATTGAAAAGTAATCTCCGTAGTAAAGGCCAAGGTACCCTCACTACCACTTAGTAATTTACAAACGTTTATTTTTTCATCGGTATCACCAAATACATTAGTGTTTAGCAGTTCATCTACTGCATAACCTGTGTTTCTTCTATGTATTTGCGGTTTTGGAAACTCCTCAAGAATGTGTTGTTGCACTTCTTTAGGGGACAGTTCTTTATAGATTTCCCTATAAATAGTACCCTCTAAAGTGTTTAAGCTCATTTTTTCTTCAAATTCACTTGTAGTAAGCGCTTTGAATTCCACTTCATTTCCATCGGACAATACCGTTCTAAGCGAAATAATTTTTTCTCGGGTAATCCCGTATTTTATGGATGTAGTCCCGGATGAATTGTTACCCACCATTCCCCCTACCATACAACGATTTGCAGTAGATGTATTAGGACCAAAAAATAGCCCATAAGGCTCAAGATACTGATTTAGCTCATCGCGAATAACCCCAGGTTGAACCGTAACCTGTTTGTTTTTTTCATCCACACTAACGATTTTTGTAAAGTGCTTGGATGTATCCACAACAATTCCCTCACCAACAACTTGTCCTGCCAAAGAGGTGCCAGCGGTACGTGGAATAAGTCCAATTTTATGTGTATTGGCAAAATGAACTAAAGTTTTTAAATCTTGGATTGTCTCAGGCAAAGTAACAGCTGTAGGAATTTTTCTATACACCGAAGCATCCGTGGCGTATAGGGTTTTTGTTAAACTATCCGATAAAACGCGGCCTTGTAGAGAATTAGCTAATTCTTGCAGTAAATTTTTATTCAACGGTAAACAATTTAGATTGCTAAATTAAGTTTTTATGGTTGAAAGGCGAGTGAAAAATGCCTTTTTAGAATCAAAAATCACAAGAATATGAAAAAATGGAAAGTTTTATTTTTAATTTGCTTTTGCTTTACTGCACTTTCACTGCAAGCCCAAGAAATAGCGGACAACGCATTAGGTTTACGCCTTGGTGACAGTGATGGTTTTGGAGCCGAAATATCCTATCAAAAATCTATTGGACGTTATACTAGAGCGGAATTGGACCTTGGCTACCGAGACAGCCGTGAGTTTGATGCCGTTAAACTTACAGGTGTGTACCAATGGGTATATGAAATTGATCAAGGGTTCAACTGGTTCTATGGAGCAGGAGGCGGATTAGGAAGCGTGGATTTTGCTCCGGTCCCCAATAGAAACAACCCCAGCATTATTGAAGACCCAGATGGCGGCCTATTTGTATTTTTAGCAGGAGATGTAGGTGTAGAGTACAATCCTGATCTACCGATAGTTGTATCATTGGATTTTAGACCGGAACTAGGTCTGATCGGTTTTAAGAATTTTGATAATAAATTCAATTTTGATATTGCCTTGGGCATCCGTTATCAGTTCTAAAACCTTTAAATAACCATATAATCCTAAGCTCTTGACTCAGAATGTTAAGGGCTTTTTTTTGTACCGATATATACCTACATTTGTTCAATCTTAAATATAAAGAATGAAAAAAATAGTATTGTCAATCTGTATCTTAATAGGCTTAGTTGCCTGTAACCAAAAGCCCGAAGGGTATAACTTTAAAGGAAATATTACCGGCGAAGTTGAAAACGGAACAAAAGTATTTCTTAGGGCAATGGGCGAAAATGGCCAACCTGTAGATGTGGACACAACTACTGTAGAAAACGGAACCTTCACTTTTACCGGTGTTGCCGATACCCCAGAAATGCATTATGTTTTTGTTGATAAGCTAATGGGCTACACTGCTGTGATCTTGGAAAATGGTGATATTGAACTTAAAGCACAGAAAGACAGCTTAGGTTTTGCTACCGTAAAAGGTTCTAAGCAGAATGAAGTGTTCATGGATTATATGGACCAGTCCAAAAAAATTACTGCACAGGCACAGTCCATACAGGAAGATATGCAAAGAGCCGATGAGGCTACGGCAAATTCACTTCGTGATGAGATGATGGAACTTCAAGAAGAATACAAGAACTTTGAGCTTACTTATATAAAGGAGCATCCAGACGCACTTATATCTGTTCTATTGATCGATAGGGCTATTGGAGCTCGCGCCGTAACTGGAGAAGAAGCCCAGGCTATTTACGACGGACTTTCTCCTGAAATCCAGAAGACCAAAGCTGCTACATCTGTTCTTGAAAAATTAGAGGCACAGAAAAAAGCCGAAGAGAGCCAAAAGAGTACGGCTATAGGTGCTAAAGCTCCTGCTTTTACCGCTCCTACTCCTGACGGAAAAGAATTAGCTCTTGCCGATGCATTGGGCAAGGTTACTTTGATCGATTTTTGGGCTGCTTGGTGTAAGCCTTGTCGTGCGGAGAATCCTAATGTTGTAAATGTTTATAACAAGTACCATGACAAAGGTTTAAACATCATTGGTGTTTCTTTGGATAAAACGGGAGATGCCTGGAAGAAAGCAATTGCGGATGATGGCTTAACTTGGAACCAAGTTTCCAACTTGGCCTATTTTAACGATCCTATTGCTAAGCTATATAATGTAGATGCTATCCCTGCTGCTTTCTTATTAGATGAAAATGGTATTATCATTGCTAAAAATCTTAGAGGTCCAGCTTTGGAGCAAAAAGTTGCCGAACTTCTTCAATAGAGTTCTCGACCTAATAAAAAAGCCCCGAACGGATTTCCGTTCGGGGCTTTTCAATTTTATATCAATGAAAGATTACTCTTTTAAAGAAATAGTTTCAACGGTACTATCCGGATAAATAAGGGTAGCGGTATCATCACATGTGCCATCTCCAAAATCTACAGATACTTCCAAACCGTTTTTAGATAAGTCCATTGTACCTTTGCCAATGTACTCACATGCAAATTCAGTTTCTAAATCTGAAGTAATATCTACTTCATACGTATCATCCCCTGATTTAAGTACCCAATCACCATCAATAGTGAACATATTCTTTTCCTCTTCAAATACGAACCCAAAAGTTTTAGACCCTTTTTCGGATATTTTCTTATCATCTTCTAAAGTCAAGGTCATATCAATAGTTACATCAAAAAGCAAGGAACCACTTTCGCTTTGACTATATGTAAAAGACCTTGTTCCATCTAAGCCTATCCCTCCTACTTTTAAATCATCATAAATTACTGTGTAAGCAAATGAATCATTATCCGTACCATAAACTACACTTAAAGAACCGTTTAGTATTTCTCCGTTCTCTTCAGCGGAGCAATCATCAAAACTAACCGTAAAACCAGTATCCGAATATTCCGCCGTATAGCAAGAAGTATCCTTGGCTGTTTTACCCGCCTCCCTATTACTGAATAAATCCTGAACGACCATATCTGCAGAACTTGACATTTGATCTGTTTCCAAAATAGTTTTAATTTCAGTTTGGTCAACTTTCTGGTCTTGTTCATTATTTAAAGCATCTTCAGCGTCATTGGAACAACTGAACGTCAAAAGTGCAGCGGAAACAACTAAAGAGTAAGGACTGATTTTTTTAAATAAGTAGCTCATAATCAAATTTTTGGATTTTCCTCTAAAACGTCCGCCCCTGGTTTTTAGTATAGTTCACACCTTTTTTCAGGTGAAATACACTTTTTTTAGCTCAACAGAGGTCCATTTTTTAAACAAATCATTGCTTACTATTACCAAAAAGACATTGTATAATCGTATACGATTACTATATTTACCCTATGGGAATGAGCATCATATTACGAGACAAGGTACGCGAACATCTTTTGAGACAAATGCAAAAGGGAGATTTACAACCCGGACAAGGTATTAATCTTGCTGCATTATCTAGAAAATTAAAAGTAAGCGTAACCCCTATCAGAGAGGCTTTAACCCAATTGCAACAAGCCCATATAGTTAGAGCGATACCCAACCGAGGATTTGTAATTGCCGCTGTAAATCCCGAAGAAGCTAAAAACCTTTATGAATTGGTCGCCCATTTAGAAGTCCTGGCCCTAGAAGAATCTACCTTTAGCGAAGCTGCAATAGCCAAACTCAAAAAACAAAGAAATGATATTGCCAATGCAGTAAATGCATTGGAGCGTGTAAACGCATATATGGAGTTTCATAGACTACTGACGTGCAACTACAAAAACCCGGTTTTTCAACAGATATTAAAAGACTTAAAAACCCGCGTTTTTTTCTATGAAAGAGCTTTTATGTCCAATGATTCCTTTCATTACAATTCCAATGATCAACATGATGCCATTGTGTCGGCCATTGAGGACGATAATATTCCCTCTGCAGCACTAGTTCTTAAAATGAATTTAATGCTCGTAAAAAGCTACATAGAAAAGCAACTTGTAGTATTATAGATTCTGCAACGAATATCTTAATTCCTTTCTGTTTTTTAACCGTTTTCAACCTTCTTCAACATTATTATCACGGTTATTACCCAAACCATTGAACACTTCTATCTAACTCATTTTCAACTTATAGGTAAACAAATCACAAAGTTTTTGTAAAATTATATTCGGTTTCAAATTACGGATTTACATTTGACTTGTATTTCGACTAAAAACCGAAAATAAAGACAACAATTTTTAACCAAGGACGTTTTAACGGTACCTAAAAAAATAGAAAACATGGGTTACTTATCTCCTCAAATAGAAGTTCTAGCCAAAAAAAGAAAACAAGAAGAGAAATCTTTGATCAAGAAAGAATACTCATGTGGTATTTTTCAAGATTATGGTGATTTGAACGAGAAGGAAGGACAAGCTAATAGCTAGTTTTCCAAAATTGTTCGGGCTACTTCTAGGATAGTTTTGCCCTCCATGTCCGGCGTTCCGTTTAACGGATAAATGGCGTGACCAGTACGCGCAACAAATGCAGTCCGTAAACCTGCGCGCTTGGCCCCTAAAATATCCCACCCATGAGCGGCAACCATCATGGTGCTTTCTGGTGATACGCTCATTTTGGCAAGAACAGCTTTATAAGGAGCCGCTTCCGGTTTATAACTAGCCACCTCTTCCACGGAAACGATAGCATCAAAATAAGAAGCGATACCCGCAAATTGCAGTTGTTCGTTCAATAGTTTAGCATTGCTATTAGAAAGTGCTACCAACTTAATACCAGCTTCTTTCAAAATCTTCAAACCTTCCTCTACATCATCGTGCGCTGGCAATTTTTTGATATTTCCTAAAATAGAATCCAAGGTATCATCCGACAGATTTTTCCCAAACTTCTGCATAGTCATTTTTAAGGTAGCTTTACCTACTGCACTAAAATCCTCATAATTACCTGTTAAAGTTTCAGCTAAAGAATAGTGCAATAAAGTCCTGAACCACAGCGAAAAAGCATGTTCTGAACCTAATGCATCGTTTATAGCACGGGTCAACGGTTCCAAGTTTAAAAGTGTTTCGTTGATATCAAAAATTAGCAACTCGGGTTTCTTCATTCTATCTTGTTTTTTGATTGCAGTTCAGTTGCCTCCTTTTTGAATATCAGTAATAAAATGTCTGATTTTCTTAGGCAAATTAGATTCATTGAATTGTGATTCATAAACACCTTCCTCATCGGTTAGCTTTACCGTGTAGGTAAAACCATCGCGCAAATGACTATGATCTTCCTGCTTGACACTTACCGCATCTAGCATCTCTTGTTCTTCATTTTTGTTCAGCTTTACTTCTCCCTCAAATCTCTTGGAAATACCTGTAAAGCCACCCTCTATATTAATTTCATATTTCATTATACAACAATTGGGGTTAATCCTACCTGCGAAAAGCTACTACTTATCGCTTCTACCGCTTTATCGGACACTTTTCCTTCCGAAATTAAACGTTGGGCCGTTCCCACCAAAGTTTCGACCATATCATTAAAATCTGCCGTACGCCAAAGTGCTTTTAATGTTTCGAACCATATTAATGCACAATTATCAATACCAATTTCAAGACAACAGAGATAAAAAGCCTTGTTAGGAATACCCGAATTGATATGCACCCCTTGATTATCTCCCATACCATTGAAATAATTATCCATATGATCGGGCTGTGTATCAAAATCGTTTGCTGTACCGGGAGCTTTCATGGAACGGATGGCCACTCCAGGAAATTCTTCGGTAACAACGCTATCTCCTATAAGCCAATCTGCTTCCGAAATATCTTGTTGTAAGTATTTCTGCTTGATTACAGTACCAAAAACATCTGAAAAGTGCTCATTAAGTGCCCCAGGCTGACTCTGATATTCTAAATTGGCGAAAAACTGGGTTACACCATGAGCCAATTCATGCGCAACAACATCAATGGCACTAGCAAAATCCTTAAATTCTTTACCATCTCCGTCTCCGTAGGTCATTTCATCACCGTCCCAATATGCATTATTATACGCCTCCCCATAATGTACATTGGAAATTATATCCAGACCATTTCCATCAATAGAATTTAAATTAAAAGTTTCTTGAAAATAATCCCGCACAAAACCCGAAGTATCATACGCATTATTAACGGTTTCATCCTCCGTAGCATCTTGTCCTTCTTCTCTTGCCAACTCCAATCGCTGCTCAAATTGGTTTTTAGAATCGTATACGAAACGTTTCCCGCTCCCTTCTGGCTCATTACGGAGCAGCAAATTATTAAGACTACTGCGTCTACGTTCGGCAATACGCCCTGTATCGTTTAAAGCTCTCTTACAACTGCTATTACCGTGTTTAGCGAGTTTTTCAAGTAAGTATGGAGGGATGATATAACATTGGGCTTTTGTACACATAAGTTCAAAATTTAGGGTTCACGATGTAATTTCGTACGTTTTCATCTTACCTGCAAAAATAAAGCGTTAAGCTTTTTACTAAAAATTAGGATGGAAATATCCGTGCTAAAGAATTTTTTTTCAACGTAAACTACCTCGGGGCAAGCCCAAGAGGCATTAAAAGAAATACACTTTGATTTCGAGGCAAGCCTCTGAGCATTTAATCTCGATTATCGAGTAAACTAACCATAGAGCGTTCTCAAAAATACATTTTTAGATAGCGTAACGACTATTCGCAAATTGAATAGAAAATCAGGTTTAATTATCAATTTTAAGACCAGACATTAGCTGTTCATAATCTTCTTTAGTATCAATATCACTTATGCGATGGTCAGCAGTAACAGTAATAACGTTATCCTGCTCTTGTTGCAATAGGTGTTTCGCTCCAAAATCCTCATTTAACTTTAAAAGTGAACTTACATAAGTCCTAGGAAAAATTGCCGGTACTCCTACTGCATTCTTATAGGCCGATGCAACAATCTTTTCAGTATTATTTTCAGATATATCCATTAAACTATTCAGATACATTACATCTATTAGTGGCTGGTCCGCAAGCATAACCAATATACCCTCCCATTCAATATCAGAATTTAACAACCACTCCACTCCCGTAACGATGGAAGTCCCCAACCCAGATGACCAATGGGCGTTTTCTACAAAAACCACATCTTCCTTAACAGTGGTTTTAATACGGCCCGCGTTAGCCCCTAAAATAGCTACTACTTCTATTGCTTTTGAAGATTGTGCAGTTTGAACTACATGCCCCAACAAGGTAGAGTTCTTCCATGGAAGGAGTTGTTTTGGCTCCCCCATTCTTGAAGAAGCTCCCGCTGCCAATATTATAATAGCGATACGGTGCTGTGTATCTCTCATTAGGTGTGGATTCTCCCTTGTTTATTTTTAAGCATTATGGGCTCTTTATTTCTTGTGACCGAAAGTATTTCAGAAAGAATAGCTAAAGCGATTTCCTGAGCGGTTTCAGCACCAATATCCAAGCCTGCAGGACCATGGACAACATCAAAAAAAGCATCTGAAACTTCTGGGTAAAGCTCCATAAACTCGTTTAAAAGTTTCTCCCTGCGTTGCGCAGGACCCAATAATCCCAAATACACGGGGCGAGACTCTTTTATGGCCAACAAATACTTTAAGTCGCGAACGTAACTATGTGTCATTAAAACAATTGCAGTCTGATTGTCGATTGAATCTATGGATAACATTTCTGGTTCTTCCGTTAGAAAAAGACTCGCTCCAGGGAAGTCATTTATACTCTTTTCTTCTGCAGCCGCGGCTACGATAGTTACTTCCCAACCTGCTAGGGAAGCAAAAGAAGATAACTGTACCGCGTCATGCTCCGCACCAATGATTATCAACTTAAAACATGGCTTCATTTGCTGTTGAAATAACAGTCTTTCATGACTCAATCCAACATCAGGTCGTACCGCAAATTTTTTGCCTTTAAAAACTAAAAAAGAAACTAGGTCAGCATGTGGGCCTTCTTGCTTTGTAAATGAAGAAATTATCTCAAATTGAGCTCTGTTTTTTAATATCTCATCAAAAGCCTCAAGAAAAGCCGGGTTTGGAATAAAGGGTTCTATCAAAATATATAAAATACCTTCACAACCCAATCGATATCTACCATCATAAATCATCATTTTGGGCACATCATTGGAAAATACGGTTTGCGCCTGCCTAACGATTTCTTTTTCTACGCAACCTCCACTTACCGCTCCTACCCTTTTTCCGTCTTCGCGAATAAGCATACGGACTCCCGGACGACGGTACGAAGAGCCCTCTAAAGCAACGACCGTCGCGAGGACGGTCTTTTGCTTCTTTTCGTTTGCGACTTGAAAGGCCTTAACTATGTTTTTTAATTCATGCGTCATATACAATCGGAATCGATTAAGAAAATGATGTAATGAAGGGTTTTGCTCTATTACCCCAATATTTCCTCTTCTTTAACTTTCCAGAGCTCTTCTTGCTGAATAAAAGGTTGCTTGTATGCTCTTTTACCCGTAGCCGCCTTTAACGCATTTGCTACCGCTCCACCGGCCGGTGGCAAAGTAGGTTCTCCCAATCCTGTTGGAGAAAGTTCGTTCTGCACCAAATGTGTTTCGACTATTGCTGCCTCTTTCATACGGCCCAAACGATATTTATCATAATTATTGGCTGTTGGTTTTCCATCTTCAAACCCAAAACTTCCATACATACTATGGCCAATACCATCAACAACACCGCCTTCAATTTGGTTTAAGGCTCCCATTGGGTTTATTACAATACCACAATCCACAACGCAAGTCACCTTTTTAACTACAGGCAAACCATTTTCAATTTGCACATCCGCTACTTCGGCAACATGGGTATTATGACAGTAATACGCTACAAATCCTTGATACGTACCTTTTGGCTGATTGCCCCAACCGGACTTATCAACGGCCATTTTTATAACCTCTTGCATGCGTTCTGGAGAATACTGAATTCGTTCATCCTCCGTGCCTTTTACTTTTTCCAAAAGGTCTAAACGCATTTTAATCTTATCCACATCCATTTCCTCGGCAAGCTCATCAAAGAAACTTTGTTCTGCGTACGCCAAGAAGTTGGTATATGGAGCACGCCATGCCCCTGTGGTAATATTACTCTTGTAATTAGCAACATCAACCTGATAGTTTTCTACAGTGCCAGCTGGAAAAAAGTTAGGTATCAATCCGTACATATTACTATTAATAGCTGCTTCTTTCAATTGATAACCAGTTAACTGACCATCCTTTATAGCTGCCTTAATCCTATATTTAATTGCTGGTCTATAAACCCCCGTGGACATATCATCCTCTCGAGAAGAGACCATTTTTATCGGTTTTTTAATTGTGGCGCTAATCTCAGCTGCTTCGTATACAAAATCGCCATAAAGCCTTCTGCCGAACCCACCACCCATACGGGTCATTTCTAAATGAATGTCTTCAACATCACGCCCTAAAAGTGCCGCAACCGTATTGGCAGCATCCTCCGGAGTCTGGACCGGACCAACCAAGTGAATTTTTTCATCGCTAACGTTCGCGAAGAAATTCATGGGCTCCATACAATTATGGGGCAAGAAAGGGGATTCATAGGTGCGCTCCAAAACTTTATCCGCTTGTGCGAACGCTTTATTTACATCACCATCTTTACGCATGGTAACAAAATCCTTACCATTCAATAGTCCGTTTAGCTTTTCATCATGAAACTCAGTACTTTCCAAAGGAGTAGCATCAGACCAGACCGCTTTAATCGCTTTTTTACCTTTAAAAGCTTCCCAGGTAGACTTTGCCAAAACCACTACTTTTCCGCTACCACTTAATTGTGCCGTCCAGTTGACTTTCTCTTCACCCAACAGCGCCTTGGCCATGTCACCAATTTGAATCACATCAACTACGCCTGGTATCGCTTTCGCCTCTGTAGCATCAAATGAAACCAATTCCTGACCAAAAGCAGGGGGCCTAAGTACGGAAGCATAAAGCATTCCTTCCTCTTTATAATCAATACCAAATAGCGGTTGACCTGTTACAATTTTATCAATATCTACATTACGCCTATCCGTACCAATAATCTTATAATCCTTAGGTTCTTTTAGGGTAACGTTTTCAGGCACTTCCAAAACAGCGGCCTCATCCACAACATCTCCATAACTTAAAGTTTCACCTGCCTTGTTCGTAATTACACCATCACTAACCGAAAGTTCGGATGCCTCTACACCCCAACGAGCTGCTGCTGCATTTACCAACATTTGTTTTGCCGTGGCACCTGTTTGACGAAGGGCGTCCCAACCAAAACGAATGGACTGGCTACCACCGGCGATTTGTCTTGTATAGTTTTTGGTATCTAGCACCCCTTGTTGCACATATACATTATCCCAAGAAACATCTAGCTCTTCGGCGATAATCATGGGCATTGAGGTTTTTACACCTTGACCGATTTCCGGATTTGGTGAAAAGATAGTCACCGCTCCGTTTTTGGCTATTTTAATAAAGGCATTAAAGTCGTTATAATTCAAATCCGCTAAATCTACAGGCAGCTTTACGTCCGACTTACAAGCGGTAAAAAGGTTAAAGCCTATCAAAAGGCCTCCGCTCGCCAAAGATGACGTGCGCAAAAAGTTTCTTCTACTAAATTGTATGGATGGTGTTGACATGAGCAGTATTTTATAGAATTGCAGCTTTTAGTTTTTTTTAAAAGCGTAGTAGTATGTTTTAAGCCATTATATCAGCAGCTACGCTTACCGCTTTTCTAATACGGTTGTATGCGGCACATCTACAGATGTTACCGTTCATTGCATTCTTAATCTCATCTTCTGAAGGATTTGGATTTTGAGCCAGAAACGCAGATGCGGTCATCATTTGGCCCGCTTGGCAATACCCACACTGTGGAACATCTACTTCTTTCCACGCCTGTTGTACCGGATGAGAGCCATCTTCGGACAATCCTTCTATGGTGGTAATGGACATTCCTTCCGCCGATGCTACCGGTAAGGAACAACTTCTAGTAGCATTACCTTCAACATGAACCGTACAGGCCCCACATTGTGCAATACCACAACCAAATTTTGTACCGACCATATCTAAATGATCTCGTAAAACCCATAATAATGGGGTGTCTTCACTAGCTTCTACCGTATGAGCTTTTCCGTTTACCGTTAGTTGATAGGTTGGCATAAATATCGTTTTAGTTTTGATTGTCTGTTAGAATATTACAAGATATTAAAATTATCACCTTTATATATCAATTTAACAATTTCTTTAGTTGAATACAACATACTCTTGCTTCACCAAAATAGCTTGCGATCCATATAGGCTAAACACAATTCGCATAAAACTCCTTTAAAACGTCCTGATTTATAAAAAAGAAATATGCTTTTCACTAAATGGATTAAACTGCCTGTTTTATGGCCTTAACAATAATTAACATATTTTTTTAATGCATTCATACTTTAAAACGAAAATCAACGTTGTGATGGTTGAACGTAAAAATCTCGAAAATGAATTCCTCCTTTAAACTTATTTTGTTTTTTCTATCTATTGCTTTATTCGTTTCCTGTGGAAATGCAGATGACGATGTAAACTATGCTTTAAATACAGGCGATGGACTTGGGCAAGGACAAGTTGTTGATGACTGCCTTGACCTTGGAGAAAATGACTTGACCCTATCCATACAAGACCAATTCACCAAAGACCCAGGAAAAGTTTCTGTTTTCTTTAAAGTTTCCAATAGCGATGGCACACCGGTATCAGGGTTAACTGCGGACCAGTTTACCATTTATGAACAAGGTAGAAATGATGATTGCTTCAATACCATCTCAACCTCGGAATCTAACGCAAGGATTTCGCCTAATGAGCAAATATTCTCAAGTAACACCTTACTAATACTGGATTTAAGTAACAGTGTTTTACAAAGTAGCTTAGAGGAATTAAAGACCGCTAGTACAAGTTTTGTTAATACTGTCATGCCGGCTACTACTCAAGATTCCTATAAAATGGCCATTTATTGGTTTGATGGCGAGGATGTGCTGCATGAACTGAATCCGCTGACTTCCGTGAAATCAGAATTGACCGAAGCTATTGCAAGTATTGATAATGATATTAGTGGTGATGTTTCTACTGATCTTTATGGGGCCGTCATAAAATCTACCGATATAGCTACCGACCTATTAAACGAAAGTACGCAAGGCGAAAAAATAGGCGCTGCGTCCGTTGTTATATTTACAGATGGTAAAGACCAAGCTTCTCGTTATTCAAAAGATGCAGCTCAGAAAAAGGTAGATACTGCAGACCCGAACATCTCCTTTTTTACAATTGGTTTAGGATCTGAGATAGATACAGAGGCATTAACTGCTATTGGAAAAACCTCTAGTGAGTTTGCTGCAAACAAAGAAGAATTGGAAGACACATTTAATAAAATTTCTGATCTGGTTTCTGAAAGAGCAAGTAGTTTTTATCTTTTTGAATACTGCAGCCCTAAAAGGAGTGGTGATAATAACTTGGCCATTCAAGTTCAAAAAGGAAGTTTACAGGGCGCTGTTCAGACCAAATTTAATGCTGACGGATTCACCGGAGGCTGCGAATAGCTAGCAAAACCCATAAAAAAAGAAAAAAAAGACACCTATTTTGGGTGTCTTTTTTTATATCGCACTACACCTCATTACCTTCTTAAAATCAATTGATTATATATTTTTTCATCGTATTTACCACTCTCTTAATCGATAATGTTAGTAGGACCTTAACATCCAATATTAAACCTACCTCGTATTACTAGTAATCAAATACTTTATAACAAAACGTTTAAAAATGAAAAAATCTATTATCCTAAGTACGCTTGCCGTAACCCTTATGGCATCTTGTGTTTCGAAGAAAAAATATGTTGCTCTTGAGAACAATTTATCTGAAACTCAAAGCGCATTGACCAAGACACAAGTTGAAAAGGAAGAGCTTGAAGGAAAAATGACGAAGATAGAGGCTCGTGTAGCTGAGTACAATTCTAAAATCAATTCTTTAAAAGAAATTAACGATAGCCAAATGACATCTGTGGATGATGTTGCCGTAATGAGCAACAACACTAAAGATAAAATGAGAGCTACTCTTGCAAATGTTGACCCTACCAAATTGGCTGAGGCTAAGACTTTACAAGATTCAATGAACTTGGCTATATCCTACAACTTAAAAAAATCTATCTCTGATGATGAAGATGATGTTGATGTAAATATTGACAAGACTGTTGTTATGATCAATATTTCCGATAAGCTTCTTTTTAACAGTGGTAGCTACCGTGTAAGCAGCAAAGCCAACAAAATTCTTGAAAAATTGGCACAAGTAATCAATTCTGAGCCAAGTATGGAAGTTATGGTTGAAGGTCACACAGATTCTAAAACTATAAGCACGGAAATGTTCCGTAACAACTGGGATTTGAGTGTTAAACGTGCTACTAGCGTTGTAGATATTCTTCAGAACAAATACAATGTTGATCCTACTAAGATGATTGCTGCCGGAAGAAGTAGCTACTTACCTTTGGTAGATAATGACACAAGAGAGAACAGAGCTACGAACAGACGTACTAAAATCGTCATCATTCCTAACTTAAACAAGTTCTTTGCACTTCTAGATGCCGAGTCACTTTAAGAATGAATACCTAATAACTGCTAAATACATCAATTTAGCAATTGAAAAAAGGGAGAACATACCGTTCTCCCTTTTTTTATACCGTTCAACGAATTAAAATAATATTAAGTAGGGTTTTCCACTACTTCGTTGTCTAAAGAACACGAGTACCCCATATTCGAAAATGAACACCTACATCCTGAGAACAAATGCTATGCTAAATGGCAAAATTAGAACACATGGATGTATTAACAGTTATTATTCAGAACACCGCTTTAAACGGAATGCCTAAATGGTACCAGGCTTTAACCCTTTCGTTATTCACTATCATAGCAATAGTGGCAATTACAATGTATTTTAGAATCGCAATTCACGCCTCTGAAATGTCAGAAATGGCTATGAGATTCGGTTACTAGGAACATAATCCGTTACCTATAGATCATCGCATTCTTAAAATTAGTTTTCTTTTCACTGTTCAAGTCGATAAGAAAACCATTAATTACTGCATGAGTAAAATTCCCATCTTTTTTTAGAAGGAAGGTTGGATTGAGTCCTATTTCCACAGAAAACTCCGGCACTTCATAGCGCTTCCCTATAATATGGATGGGCAATGGAGAAGCCAATTTTGTTGAAGGAATATTTTCCAAACGAACATAGGTATACCCAGATTTCAACAAAGATTTAATATCCAATGCAGCTGCCGCATCTATGGATGTGAGCAGCTTTGGATAAACCTTGCCCGGGGCAATCGTATATCCGGCAGCATCCAAAGTCTCGTACCCGTAATATGTAGAAAGGTCTCCTTGATCAAGAATACGACTACTGTACCAAAAATCGTTATGGCCTTTTTTATCCACTTCCAGACGGTTCATTCCTATATCTAAAATATAGTTATTTCCCAGTAGCGGATAATTGGCATTTTCTATTTTTAAATCGAAAAGTTTTCGGTCGTTTTCAGGTATATTTTCATAGTCTTCCAGAGCAATTTCTTTATAGTTTTCCGTAGCAATGGAATAAATTGCGGATAAAATGGAAACATAATTCAGTTTTCTGATTTCCTGTTTTTCTACATCATTGTAATTCCCACCCGACTCAATTAAAATAGTGCTTGTACCCCACTTTTGAATATTATCGCCAAAAGCTCTAGGTTCAAAATCATCATTATAACGCCCTACTTGTCCGGGTGCATATTTTTGGATGATACTATTCATAAAAACAATGACCTTCATGGCATTACCCCGTTGGTCGTTTATCTCCTTTTCGTAATTGTACGCTGGTGCCAAATACGAGATGGTAGCCGGCTTCCCGGTTCTTTCCGAATTGTAATACGTACTTTGGTCGTGTAAATTAAATCCAAAATCAGCATCTAGACTATCACGGACTTTTTTCAATGTTTGCCCTTCGGGGGATTGCAATCGTAGGGCATCCCGGTTAATATCAACGCCCAAACGGTTCCTACGCTGATATACTTCCGCACCATCTGGATTTAACATAGGTAAGAAATGCAGGGTGCAGTTTTCCAGTATCTCCTGTTTCTCAGAAGCAAAATCGCTACTATCAAAAAAATTGAAAATATCAAAAATAGCTTGGGTTGCCGTAGGTTCATCACCGTGCATTTGAGACCATAAAAAAACATCGGTTTCGCCTTCACCAATACTCATTAACGATAATGATCGCCCTTCTATTGAAGTACCTACCTGCCTTACCTTAAACTTGTCGTTTTTACGGTATTCTTCAACCAGCGGTTGCAAATCGGCATGTTTAATACGCCTCTTCTTTAGCACCGGTTCTTTATAGGTTTCATAGGTATCGTAAAGCATAGTGGTTAAATCTTTCTCCTGAGCGGCACAAAAAAGACTGGCAACTAGAAACAATGCGGTAATCTGTATTTTCATGGGGTAATCGGTTTATTGGGTAAGGATTCAAAATTAAGATTTTTGGTGGCTTGTCTAACCTTCTTCATAAAATCTTCACCGGGATCTGTTTTAGTTGTGCGGTAGCCTTGGTCTTTTTCTAACCAAAGCGGATGGTTATCAAAAAGCGTATACTCATAATGACCAATTAGATAGTCAATAGCATACTTATTTGCCAAGTATTTTACCAATGCTATATTTGATTTTACTTGTTCATCCGTTAAGGGTAAAGCATCCGTTCCTCCTACATTTTCTATACCAATGGCACAATGGTTCAATCCAATCACATGTCTCGCCATTGTAGTTTCAGGTAATAACCTGTAAATGGTTCCATCCCGGTCCACCAAAAATTGTGAAGAAACATTTAATCCGCTTATATCTTTAATATCTGGCCGCCAATTAGGTAAGGTAGCCGGGTTGAAGGCATCAAAAGTTTCCTCCATCGTAGGGATGACCGTCCAATGCAAAACAATCATTTTTGGATCTATGGTAGGTGATTGTTTTTCAATTCCATATCTATTTTTGAGATATTCTAAAGTAAGTTCTTTTCGGGTTATGTCAAAAACTATAGGTTTATCAATTATTTCAGGGGGTTTTACGGTTTCCTTTACCGGTTTACAGTTCACATTGGCAGCGCAGCAAATAAGAACTATGAGTATTTTAAAATTGTTATTCATTCACTCTGAGTATTATCTTCTCGCTTCACGCGGTATTCGATTTTTACTTTTTTCATTCCCCACTCCCTAGCTTTCTGCACATCTGAGCCCATATAGACATCAATTTTATTTCTCCACCTACTGTGCATTTTATCCCTTACTTCATAAATACCTTCCAACCCATGTATTTTTACTTGAGTACCCGGCTCAAACCCTAGTTTCATTAAATCTCGAGAAATAGCAATAATCTTCATCCCAGGCTTCAGGGTATCGCCCCAGGCAGCTACACTAGGCTCACCATCTGTTTGCCAATGAACGGAGTTGTATGCAGAAACGTTTACCTCCTTTGTTTTCCAGACGTAGTCGTTTTTTTTGGCACAGGCATTATAAAACAAAGCCAGCAACAAAAATGCGGTTATCTTATTGAACATAACTGAAGAGTTTCCCTTAAAGCTACATAATTTTAAGAAACTAGATATGGTAGGGGTTCTCCCCTATGCAGGGCAATGATATTTCTTGCCGCAAATACGGACATTTGATTCCGTGCCTCAATGGTAGCCGAGCCAATATGTGGCGTAACCGCTACTTGCTCCATAGCGAGTAAGGGATTGTCACTTTTCATAGGCTCTGGGTCGGTAACATCAAGACCTGCGCCCCATATTTCTTTATTTTGTAAAGCAGTAATCAAGTCCGCCTCCTTATGAACCTGACCGCGCGCTGTATTTACAAAGATGGAGGTCGGTTTCATTTTTTGAAATGCTTCGGCATCAAACGTATACTTTGTGTCTTCGGTAAGCGCACAATGAGCCGAAATTACATCGCTCTGCGCCAACAGCTCATCAAAGCTCACCTTTTTAGCCTGTAATTCCTCTTCTGCTTCTTGGTTGTTGGAGCGATTACAGTAGAGAACATTCATTCCGTAAGCCCCCTTACAACGACGGGCAAATTCAAACCCTATTCGCCCTAAACCAAAAATGCCGACGGTCTTATTCTTTAATTCCATACCCAAATGAGCTTGTGGCCGAAAATGTTTCCATTCGCCCTTGGCAATAGTTTTGTGCATGTATAACATTCTTCTTGATACTGCTAACATCAATATGAAAGCCATATCCGCCGTGGCATCCGTCATAGAATTGGGAGCGTTCGCAATAGGAATACCCAACTTTTTAGCTTCGGACAAATCTATATTATCGTAACCCGCTGCATATTGAGAAATAATCTTAAGATGCTTGTTCGCGTTTAAAAATTCAGCATCAAACTTATAATTACTTGTACTTAAAAGCGCATCGTGTTTAGCGGCTGCTTCATAAAGCTCTTCTTTGGTCATGGGTAGACCCTTGGTCCATTTGGTGACTTCAAGGCCCTCCTTTTTCAACATTTCTATTCCAATGTCCGGTATGTTTAGCGGTACGAGTACTTTCATAGCAAGCAATTTATAAAATCTTACTTACGGTTTTACAAATTGGTTTACTTTTACGCATCTTTTGGTGCATATTTCATTTTCAAACCCCACCATTTACATGAAAATCCTCAAACGCATACTTTTAATTTTATTCGTAATTCTCATCGTGGCCGTCTATTTTAATTTCCCCAAACTCAATTTCATTTCTGGTTACGCTTCCAAAAATATGGCCTCTACCGTTTTTATAACAGACCGTAGCGCTGAGTCCGTTAAATTAAATGATAACGATGTACCCCTTATTAATCTTGCCGATGTTGAGACCGACGGAAATAGTGCTTCCGCATCGGTATTCGGACTCATGGAGCGAAAAGCAATATGTCATGAGGGGCTGGGCTGCACATTGGTAAATAAGGATTATGACCCAAATGTTACTATACCCGTACCCCAGCGTGTTAAAAGTAACAATGATTTAGTTTTCCCTTACGGGGATAATGAAGCCAAAGACACTATTTTTAGCAATGTGGATTATGATATATTGAAAAAAGGAATCCATAGCGCTTTCACCAATAATGAAGTTCAAAAGACACGAACCGTTTTAGTTGCCCATAAAAACCATATTATTGGCGAAAAATATTTGGAAGGCTTTACTAAAGACACCCCTATTTTAGGATGGAGTATGACAAAAAGCGTACTGGCTACTTTGTATGGCATTCTAGAATACCAAGGAAAAATAGACCTTGATAAACCTGTACTTTTAAACGATTGGGATAAGGACGATCGCAAAAAAATTACTTTAAACCATCTGCTACGGATGCAAAGCGGACTTGCATGGGACGAAGATTACACCTCTATTTCAGATGTAACACGTATGCTCTTTATGGATGCCGATATGACCAAGTCGCAAGGTAAAAAAGAGGCCATTGCTGCGCCCACCGAAGTTTGGAACTACTCTTCGGGAACAACTAATTTATTATCTGGTGTTCTAAGGAAACAATTTGAAACTCACCAGGATTATATCAACTTTCCATATGAAGAACTGATCGATAAAATAGGAATGAACAGTATGCTCATTGAAACCGATATGAAAGGGAATTTTGTGGGTTCCTCTTATGCTTGGGCCACAACAAGGGATTGGGCTAAATTCGGCCTGTTATATCTTAACAAAGGAAATTGGAACGGAGAACAACTTTTTGACGAATCTTGGGTTGACTATGTTTCGGAACCAACTTTACATTCCGATGGCACTTATGGGGGTCATTTTTGGCTTAATGCCAACGGAAAATACCCAGATGTACCCAGAGACCTTTATTCTGCAAATGGTTACCAAGGGCAACGTGTTTTTATAATTCCCTCTAAAGATTTAGTGGTAGTACGGACCGGTCTTGCCGAAGCTCCTGATTTTGATATTAATGAATTCTTGAAAAATATACTTGCGGCAATCAAATAAGTATGCCGTTTTAAGGCTCGCGAAATACGTAAGAAAAAGCTTAAATATCTTTTTATTGTAGTTACACAACAATTCTGGCTTAGCTCGCAACAATAGTTATGCGGAAATGAAGCTTCAATGTAAGTTTACAGTGTAATAAAAAAACAAAAAGTAAATTTTTTCATTTTCATATAGTGTTCTCGATGAAAGAGCCTTTTCCGGACAGGGAAGGCTTTTTCTGGTTTTAAGAAGTAGCTAAACTTAAAACCATTTACGGTATCCACTTGTTCTTACCAAAATCGGGCTTCCTTTTTTCCAAAAATGCATTTCTACCCTCCTTGGCTTCTTCCGTACCGTATGCCAAACGTGTAGCTTCACCCGCAAACACCTGTTGACCTACCATTCCATCATCCGTAAGGTTCATTGCGAATTTTAGCATTTTTATAGAGGTTGGCGATTTTTCAAGAATCTCTTGCGCCCATTGGTAGGCTGTATCCTCCAATTCATCATGTGGAATTACGGCATTCACCATGCCCATTTCATAAGCCTCTTGTGCGGAATAGTTTCTTCCCAAGAAAAAGATTTCACGTGCCTTTTTCTGCCCTACCATTTTAGCAAGATAAGCAGAACCGTAACCGGCATCAAAACTCGTTACATCTGCATCGGTCTGTTTAAAAATAGCATGTTCTTTACTAGCTAGCGTCAAATCACAAACCACATGCAAACTATGACCGCCACCAACGGCCCAGCCAGGTACTACCGCAATAACCGCTTTTGGCATGAAACGGATCTGGCGTTGCACTTCAAGAATATTCAAACGGTGCATCCCATCTTCACCTACATAGCCCTGCTCTCCCCTAGCCTTCTGGTCTCCTCCGCTACAGAATGAATATATTCCGTCTTTCGTAGAAGGGCCTTCAGCAGAAAGTAATACTACACCAATGGAAGTGTCTTCTTGGGCATCATAAAAAGCTTGATACAATTCACTTGTAGTTTTAGGTCTAAACGCATTTCGTACGTTAGGACGGTTAAAAGCAATACGAGCTACCCCGTTACTTTTTTTATAGGTAATATCTTCAAATTCTTTGGCCGTTTTCCAATCTGGTTTCTGCATGAGGTAATTTTTAAACTTTTGCAAAGTAAAGCAATTTGAAAAAACAAATTATCATTGTAGGCTCTTCTAAATTACAAGGAGGATATTGTGCTGTAAAATACATTTTCAGCTTGTAGGATTAAGAAAGCGTATAAAAAGTAAGAAGAAGTGATAAAAAATTCATTAATTGTAGGAGAATAACTATAATAGTTTGCAATAAATTATTTCAAATTAACTTAATTTAGCTTTATGATACACTGTGATACTCCTAAACCAAGTATCTCAAAGTTAAGATTCCATCAAACAGACAACCTTTATTTCCTAGTTAAAATGCGGCAATAAGTTTAGCAAATGAACATTGAAAACTATCAAATTGAAGATTTAGATGAAGTTATAGCAGATTTAAATGCTATAGCCAGAATAGGTTATTGGATTTTCAATGTTCAAACAGGCGAATACAAGCTAGATCGGGTAAGCTATGAAATACTACAATTACCGGATGGAACCGATTTACATGACAAAAAGAGCACTGCCTATTGTAGAAATGAAACGAAGTGGACCTTTATTAAAAAGCTTATACACAATGCGGTTGAGCAGAACTCTTCATTTAACCATGAAGTTGAATTAGAGGTTCCAAGCGGAAATTCTATTTGGGTGTTGCTAATTGGCAAGTGTATTACATCCACAGAACAGCGAATAAAAGTGTCAGGGATGATACAGGACATTACCGCTCGAAAAGAATCGGAAAACGAACTAATCGAAAAGAACGAACTTTTAAATTTTACGGAGAACAAGGCTGCTTTAGGGCATTGGAAATGGGACATTAGCACTAATTTAGTTACCTGTTCCAAAAACATATCTCGCATCATTAAAGTACCCTATGGCAAACGCATATCGGTTCATAAGTTAACAGGTTCCGTACACCCAGAAGATATTGAAGACGTTAGATCGCATTTAAATAATGCGGTTAAAACTAAAACTTTTGAAACGCTTTTTCACAGATTCCGATTAGAAGACGGGTCCGAAAGGATAATTCAAGTTTTGGGAGAGCCCATCATAGACGAAGATTCTACTTTAAAAGGTTTTATATGCAGCTCTCAGGATATTACAAAAATAAAGCAATTTGAAGAGGAACTGTTGAAAAAAAACCAACTCTTTAAGGTTGCTCAGCAGAGAGCAAAATTTGGGTATTGGCAGTGGGAAGTTGACACGGATACAGTAATATGTTCCCAAAACATGGCCCAACTCCTTAAAGTGGAAGAAAACGTTGAATTTCCCCTAAACACATTAATAAAGGATGTACATCCAGAAGATGTAAGCCACGTGCGAGCAAGTTTGGAACAAATTATTAAGCAGAAGTATTTTAACAGTTTTTCGCATCGCGTTGTTATAGATAATCAACTTATATATGTTAAAGTACAAGGGAAGGTCATAACAGATTCTGACGGGGAAATTGTAAATATTCTTGGAGTCTCCCAAGATGTGACCGATCAAAAAATTATTGAAAATGAGCTTAGAAGCAACAATCAATTATTGGGATTTGCTGAAAAGATTTCAAAAATAGGTCACTGGCAATGGGATTTTTCCACTAACTATATAAAATGGTCTACCAACCTTTACCGCATTTTTGAAGTTGAAGAAGGAACGCCAATCAAATTTGATACTTATTTCAACTTTATACACCCAGATGATGCAGAAAGAGTTACTGCCAAAATTGATGCGCTATCAAAACACAAAAATTTTGAGGGAGTCATACACCGGATTGTATTAAAGAACGGAAAGATAAAAACAGTAGAATTATTGGCAACCGTGAATCTTGATCGGTCTGCCAACATAATTGAAATGTTGGGTACCCTGCAGGACGTAAGCGAGCAACGGGCAGATGAAATGAAATTTAAAGCTTTATTGGAATCCGCCCCTAACGCAACTCTTATTCTTGGTAAGGATAACATTATACAAATGATTAATTTACAGGCAGAACACCTGTTTGGCTATACCTCCCAAGAACTGGTAGGCCAATCTATTGATCTTATTATTCCTTCCAGATATGATGAAATACGAGCTCCACTAAGAGATGCTTTTTACGCCAATCCTGAAGTTAAGACCTATGATATTGGTAAGGATTTTTATATGTATGATAAACAGAGGAATGAAATTCCTGTTGAGGTGACTCTTGGCCCTCTACAGCTAGAGGGAGGCTTTCTTTTATCCGTAGTTGTAAGGGATATAACTGCAGAAAAAAACTACCAGCATAAAATTTTAAAAGCTAAAGAAGAACTAGAGGTACTTACGGAGGAATTAACAGCCCAAAATCTACAACTGGCGGACTTTACCCAGATAACGTCCCACAACTTACGTGCCCCTGTAAGTAATTTGAATTCGCTTGTAGACATCTATAAAATGATGGATGATGAACAAGAACGTAATGCGTTGTTCGAAAAATTCGAAACGGTAATCTCTCACCTTACCCTAACGCTTAATACGCTCATAGAAGCATTGAGTGCAAAAAATGATGCTTCGGTAGAGCGTAGTGAAGTTTCTTTTAGCGAAGTCCTTATGAAAACTCAGGAAATATTCACTGCTGAAATCACAAAAACCAAGGCGGTAATAAAAAGCGATTTTTCTCAAATAGACACTTTAAAATATCACAAAATATATTTAGATAGTATTTTTCAAAATTTGATTGGCAACTCTTTAAAATACAAAGCCAAGGAACGAACGCCTCAAATTGAGGTTACCTCAGAAATGAGTGATAACAAAGTAATTTTAAAATTTAAGGATAATGGTTTAGGTATAGATCTCAAAAAACACGGTCATAAAATATTCGGTTTAAACAAAGTGTTTCATAACCACCCCGAAGCAAAAGGTATTGGTCTTTTTATGACAAAAACTCAAATAGAGGCTATGGGCGGCAAAATATTTGTTTCTAGTAAAATCAACGAAGGCACAACTTTTAGTATTCATTTTAATTAATTAAATTATGAAACCTCCCTTTCACCTCTGTATTGTTGACGATGATGATATATACAGATTTACAGTCCTTCAAACGGCAAAAACATTGAATATGGAATATAGAACAACCGTTTTTTCCAATGGTCAAGATGCCCTAGAATACATTCAGGCAAATCAAAATAATCCCGAAACCCTACCCCACTTTATCTTGTTAGATATTGATATGCCGGTTATGGATGGTTTTCAATTCCTACAGAGTTACGATGATATAGAGCCCACTTTAACAAAAAACATCACTATTTATATGGTTTCATCATCTGTAGACCCAAAAGATATTGAATTAGCTAAAAGTTATAGCTCTGTAAAAGATTACATCTCAAAACCCTTGAAAAGCGAGCAGCTTAAAACTATAATCGACACGATAATACCCAACTAAAATTAGAATCATGAAAAACAAAAACGCTGTTGTTACCGTATAAATATAGATACATATACTTAACTTATTCAAATTATACGGTAGACTAGTTTCAAGCGCACAAAATGAGTTCAAAAGACAATAAAAATATTATTGGCCCAAGTATCATGAATTCCATTCATGAAAGGCTAAAGATAGGTTCGTGGAAATTGAACGTTGAAACCGGTGTATACACAATAGATAACGTTACTTGTGACATACTACAAATACCTCATACTACAGTATTACAGCGAGGAAAAAAAATGCCTTTTAAGAGAACCGAAGATACCGTTCTAAAAGTTGAAACAGGTCTGAAAAAGACAATTGAACAAGGCGTGCCCTTTGACCATGAACTGGAATTTGTCACGGAAAAAGGAAATACGATATGGCTACACGTTTTGGGCAACAGTCAATTTAAAGACGGTAAGTGCACTGAAATCCTAGGGGTTATTCAAGATATTTCAGATAAAAAAAGTGCCCAAGAAGCCATACTTCACCAGAATAGATTGTTTGATCTTGCCGGACAAAAGGCGAAGCTTGCCCATTGGTATTGGGATTTTCAAAACAACCATTTTCTCGGTTCGAAATTTTTATGTGAGGTTCTTGGTATTCCTGAAGGAGCCAAGTTTAACCTGGAAACTTTACTAAAGGATATACCTTCTGATAATTTAGCGTACGTAAAAGAGCAGATAGAAACCAATATAAACAACAAGACTTTTGAGAGCTTTTACCATCGGATAATATGTGCAGATGGTTCGGAACGCATAGCGGAAGTCATTGGTGATATCTATACCGATAGTAATGGTAATATCACCCACATTATTGGCATTTCACAAGATGTTAGCAATTACAAGAATATACAAGCAGAATTAATAAAAAAGAACGAGCTTTTGGCTTTTGCCGAACAAAAAGCTCAAATTGGGCATTGGCAGTGGAATACCATTACAGATCAGGTATTCTGGTCAGATCATCTGTATCATATTTTTGAAAAAGAGCCCAACTCAAATTTACAATTTAGTTCCTATTTTAATAGCGTTCATCCTGAAGATCAACCTATAGTAAAGTTACATATTGAAGATTCAATTAAGAAAAAATCTTTTGACAGTATTACCCATCGAATTGTTCTTGAAGATAATTCCATTAAATGGATTCAACTTTTGGCCGAAATCGTTTTTAACGAAACAGGGGAAGTACAAATGATGATGGGTACTTGCCAAGATATCACTAAGTCCAAGCTAGCCCAAAATGAACTGCTGAACAAAAATAAATTACTGGACTATGCAGAGGAAATAACCAAGATGGGAAATTGGCAGTGGGACCTAAGTACAAACAACGTGAAATGGTCTGCCAATCTGTACCGAATTTATGAGCATGAAGAAAATGCCCCAATAACCTTTCAAACTTATTTTGATTACATTCACGAAGAAGATAAACCAAAGGTTACAGAAAAAGTAGAAATTCTGTTAAAAGACAAATCTTTTGAAAGACTTGTGCACCGCATTGTCCTTAAAGATGGTACCATAAAAACGGTTGAATTGTTAGGCACCGTTATTGTTGACGAATTTGGAAGGGCTATTGAAATGCTGGGCACATTACAGGATATTAGTGAGCAACGGGCAGAGGAAATGAAATTTAAAGCATTACTGGAAACCGCTCCTAACGCTACTCTTATTCTGGATAAGGACAATATTATACAAATGATCAATTTGCAGGCAGAACGCCTGTTTGGCTATACTACACAAGAACTAGTAGGTGAATCTATCGACCTTTTAATTCCTTCCAGGTATGATGAAAAACGAGCTCCCTTAAGAGATTCCTTTTATGCCAATCCTGAAATTAAAACATATAATTTCAGCGAGGATTTATATATGTACGATAAACAGAAAAGTGAAATTCCCGTTGAGGTGACTCTTGGCCCACTGCAGTTAGAGGGAGGCTTTCTTTTATCCGTAGTAGTTAGGGATATAACTGCCGAAAAAGATTACCAAACTAAAATCTTAAAAGCTAAAGAAGAGCTTGAGGTACTTACCCAAGAATTAACAGAACAGAATCAACAACTTGCAGATTTTACGCAAATTACCTCACATAATTTACGCGCCCCGGTAAGTAACCTAAACTCGTTGCTCGAAATTTTCAATATGACGGATGATGAAGAAGAGCGTCGCGAACTTTTCAAAAAATTTGAAAGTGTTATAGGCAACCTTACCCTTACACTCAATACACTTATAGAATCACTTACAACAAAGTCGGACACCTCAAAAGAACAGAATTTAGTATCCTTCAGTGAAGTGCTATCAAAAACCGAGGAAATATTCGCTGCTGAAATTCTGCAGACAAAGGCTGAAATCAAAAGTGATTTCTCTCAGGTAGATTCTATGATCTGCCACAAAATTTACATGGAAAGTATTTTTCAAAACCTTATAGGCAACGCTTTAAAATATAGGTCTGAGGAACGTAACCCTCAAATAGAGGTTACTTCAGAAATGAAAAATGGCGAAGTGATTTTAAAATTTAAAGACAACGGCTTGGGCATAGACCTAAAAAGACACGGTCATAAAATATTTGGATTAAACAAAGTTTTCCATAATCACCCAGAAGCAAAAGGAATTGGTCTATTCATGACCAAAACCCAGATAGTAGCCATGGGAGGAACCATATCAGTATCAAGTAAGGTCAATGAAGGCACTACTTTTAGTATTCAATTTATTTAGAAAATTATGAAAAACCCCTTTCACCTTTGTATTGTTGATGACGATGATATTTATAGGTTTACTATTATTCAATCGGCAAAATTCTTAAAAATAGAGCACAAAACTTCTGTCTTCCCTAATGGAGAAGAAGCCCTAACCTTCATCACCGAGAACCAAAACAATGCGGATGCACTACCCCATCTTATTTTGTTGGATATTGATATGCCCATAATGGACGGGTTTCAATTTTTAAAAGAATATAGCAAGATTGAAGCTTCACTAGCTAAACAGATTGCTATTTACATGGTATCCTCATCCGTAGACCCAGAGGACATTGAACGTGCAAAAAATTATCCTTCGGTTGTAGATTACATTTCCAAGCCTTTAAAAAGTGATAAGCTTCAAATGCTAATAGAAAAGACAAAAGAGAGTTCATAAACCCATTAGCACTCATTTTTTTTGTTCTTTTCTTCTATCCATTTTGAAAGGTACTTTGTACTCTGCATGGTTTGGTGTTGCAATACACTTCCAATAAAATTTTGAGCACGACAGTCTTTAAGATTGAGATGTAAGTGTTTTATTTTTTTGGATAATCGTTCCTTTAAATTTTGCGCATTGTACAACTCATTAATAAGAACTACACCGTTTTGTTGTGCTTCATACCAACCTTTTTCGTCGCTGTACAATTGAACGGCTTCTTGTGCAAAATCCTGTGCTTTTTGGGCAATGGCTCCACTCCACGGTAAACCTTCTTGCATTCCTTCTACGCCTATAGGTGTAGTAACGCTTGGGGTTCCATTTTGCATGGCTGTGGTAAGTTTTCCCTTAATGCCTGCACCAAAACGCAACGGAGCAAGGTTTATACGTGCACTTGCCATTACCTCATTCGCATCTTGGGCCCAACCTTTTATTAAAAATCCAATTTCTGGTTTATGAAGCTGCGTCACTTGTTGCGGCAAATATGCTCCGTAAACGGAAACTTGGGCATCTGGCACAGCTTTTCTAATCAATGGCCAGATTTCTTGATACAACCATAGTACGGCATCAACATTAGGGGCATGCTTTCCGTTCCCGATACACACAAAATTTGCCCTTTCAATAAAACTAGGCCAGTTTTGTTGAGCTTCCTCGGTCAATTCATCCAAAAGAAAAGGAAGATGTAAAAATAGGTTTTCATCTAACTTAAGCGTTTGGGTCAGCAATTGCATTTCAAATGTTGAAACCATTAAAGAAAGGTCACAACGGAGGATACTTGCAGTTTCGCGTTTGGTGATGTCATGTGTTAGCCAATCCTCCACTGAGAAAGGAATTCCTTTTTTATGGGATTGCTCCCTTATTTTCCGTAAAGAATGTAAATCTTCCGTGTCCAATATTTTAATGGCCTGTGGAGCATTCTCCGTAACTCGCCATCCAAATTGTTCTTCGGTCAAGAAACGATCGTACAGGATAACATCAGGGTTTATTTTCTTTAGTAAAGTATCAAAACCAGAATCGTTCAATGCAATGGACTTTGATTCTATCTGAAGTGCATCAAGATTTAATGAAAGTTCTGTTTCCGAGGCTGTACTAGCAAACACTATACGGTACCCTTCAACTTTAAAAAAAACCAGGAGTTGGAGCATCCGGTTTCCTGCAGCTGTAGAAGCAGGTTCCGGCCAAGTAAAACCAATAACTAAAAGTACGTTTTGCTTCACTAGACCTATTTAAACGTTTAGGTTATCCAAAATAATTTTAACTACATCTTGGCAGCGAACATACGAGAAATACTTGACCGCAATTTACGCTCATAATCCTCCTCTAGCCACTCTTTGTAATTCTTGGTATTGTTCATGATGCAATACGAATATTGACGCACCCTATACTTGATCTCTTCTTTGAGTTCTTTCGCCAGAATACGTGCATCAAAAACATCTTCGGAATTTTCTACACAAATTTGGGCATGTTGGTCAATACTACGTTCTAGTACTATTTTAGACCGTAATCCTTGTGCAAAAACTTTTTTATACTCCTCTTTTATATTAAACTCAATATTGGTAGAATTTTTAAACTTTTCACGAAGTGCAGCTGGCATTTCATAAACAAACTCTTTCTCAATTTCTTCATCATTCTTAATGTTCTCAAGATAGAAATCTGGAAAATGAAAAATTTCTTGCCAATCTATTGGAGCGTCCCACAGGCCAAAGCGTGCCACATTGTTTCCTAGATCTACAACCGTGAATTCACTTTTATTCTCCAAAATACGGGATCCACGACCAATCATCTGAAAATACAAGGTAAGTGAACGCGTAGCCCTGTTCAAAATAATGGTCTCTACGGACGGTTCATCAAAACCCGTAGTAAGAATACTAACCGAAGTTAAAATAGCATCTGGCGTATTGGAAAACCACTCTAATATTTCTTTACGTTCAGAAGCGGTATTTTTATTGTCTAGATGACGCACATTATAACCGGCCTTCTTAAACGTTTCATACACATAACGGGAGGTATTGATACCATTGTTAAATATTAACGTTTTTGTACCCTCAGCTATTTCCTTGTATGCCGATAGCAGCTTGCCCAACATACTTTGGTTGCTATACAGCTCATCTGATGATTTAACGGTATAATCCCCACTAATACCCAATTTAAGACTTTGCAGACTTACATCATAATTGTACATGTTGCCCTTGGCCAAGAAATTTCTCTTGATCAAAGCTCCAATGGATTCCCCCACGATCAACTTTTGATAGTTGTCCTTCATGGGTAGTTTTATATTGGAACTTAAAGGTGTGGCGGTAACTCCTAAAATCGTAGATTTTTTAAAAAACTTAAATAGCTTTCTAAACGAATTGTAATGGGCTTCATCTATAATAACCAAGCCTATGTCATTTATCTCTACTTTCTCTTCTTGCAGCCTGTTGTTAAGGGTTTCTACCATGGCTACAAAGCACATGAACTCATCTTGATCGGTAAGTTCCTTTACCTCACTATTAATGATCTTATTCTTAACACCAAAGCTTTTCAGCATTCTAGATGTCTGTGTACTTAGCTCTATACGGTGTGTAAGTACAACCACTTTTTTACCCGTTTTCTCAATATAACGACGGGCAATCTCAGAAAAAACAACCGTTTTTCCGCCTCCCGTAGGTAATTGATAGAGTAAGTTTCCTTTCTCTTCAGGATCCTCAAGATGCTTAAAAATGGTATTCAGATCTTCAATCTGATAGTCGTACAGCTGCTTTTCGGTAGTATTTTTTTTTAACTCCAAGTAGGGTCTAAAATTTAGTGTTCGATTATTGTAAGTAGGTGGGGTATCCCAAAATCTCAATTTTACAAAATTAAAGGAAATTTGTACTTATTTGAAATTAATTCGAGTTAAATCGATAAAAAGGCAAAACAAAAACTTCCAATCCCCCTAAACACGGGAGCGATTTTCATCTCTTTCAGAAATCGAAATTTCACTTAATATCCCTTATCCATAACCACCTCATTCAATAACGGGCGGCCTTTCTGAAGTCTATCATAATTCTCTAAAATTTGAGGTACTACAGAATTTGTATCGGAAACACTGGCGTAATGAGGTGTCATCTGTATTTTTTCGTGGTTCCAGAACGGATGGTCTTTAGGTAGAGGTTCTTGATGATACACATCTAACCCCGCGCCTGACAAATGATCATTGTTCAACATTTCCAACAAATCCGCATCAACTAAATGGCCACCACGAGCCACATTTATTACAAAGGCCCCTTTTGGCAGTTGTTGAAAAAGCTTTTTATTTAATATTCCAGAAGTAGCTTCCGTTAAAGGTAAAAGGCATACTAAAATCTGAGAGGTCTTAAGAAAATCCTGAAAGTCCCCTTCACCAACAAAACACTGTACACCATCAATATCTTTTTGCGAATTTGCCCATCCTTGAACCTTAAAACCGTACTTTACCAAGTCTGTTGCCAATTCCTTACCGAGTGCTCCCAACCCCATTATACCCACAGTAAAATCTGAAATACGATGGTATTGTAGAGGTTGCCAAACCCCTTTGGTCTGGTTGATTCTATAACGGTCTAGATTTTTAAGATGACTAAAGATGACAGCCAAAACATGCTCACTCATATCTTTGGCCAACATATCATCTACAACTCTAGTAATAGGGAGGTTTTTAGGGGCTGTTCCATCTTCAAAAATAAAGTCTACCCCTGCTCCACTTGATGCTATTAATTTTAAATTAGGATAAGGCGCCAAAGTTCCGTTTGGGTGTTTCCAAACCAGGGCCATTTCTATTTTTTCCTTGGGATGCTCTTCTTGGTAGCTATACACTTCCAAATCTGGTTGCTGCTCTAAAAGGGCTTTTTTCCAAAGACCAATTTTATCATCCTGTCTAATAATTACTATTGCCATATTAATCTATGATATCCAAGGCTCGGGAAAATCCTTCGCCAAATTGCCAATTTTGTTCTTGTGTTATGGTATAAATCTTTACGATACGTTCTTTATATTCTCCCAGCAGGCCATTTACGGAAACAAACTGAACAGCTTCAGTAAATGAATTCATCATACTTTTATAAAAGGAATCCGGTATGTTCCGGTCTTTTTCAAATATTTGGGCAATCTCTAAGTTGTACAACATAATATCTGCCGTAAGATGTGGATCTACCCCTAGTTTTTTAAAGTGCTTAATGAACTTTTGCGCCACGGACCGTCTGGCCCTGGGCCTTTTTCTCCTCACAGGAAAATACTCGTTGCTAATTTTAGTTTTCGCTTCTTGAACAAGCTTGTCTTCTTTTGGGTTAAAGATGAAGTTATAATACTCCTTTACCTCTGGAAAACGATCATATAGATCTAAAAGCTGTTCTTCAATAGCTTCTTTATCAATTTCTGAAAGGTATTTTTTCAGCTTTCGCTTGCTCATTTTACTTTATTTATCTTCAAAAATAACGGAACAACGAGAATCCGCCTACATTCGTACTTAAAATCTTAAACTTCTCATAAATTTTGTATAAGAATACTGACATCTCTTTGGAAAATCGATAATAAAAATGTATACTGTACTCTTGTAGTAATCCTAAACATACTAGATATATGAGGCAACTAAAGATTATCAAGCAAGTTACGAATCGTGAATCAAAATCATTGGATAAGTACTTGCAAGATATCAGTAAAATTGATCTTATCAATGCGTCTGAGGAAGTAGAACTCGCACAAAGAATACGAGCTGGGGACCAAGTAGCCCTAGAAAAATTAACTACAGCTAACCTACGCTTTGTGGTCTCCGTGGCCAAACAGTATCAAAATCAAGGGTTGAAGTTACCCGATTTAATTAACGAAGGTAATCTTGGACTTGTAAAAGCCGCTAAACGTTTTGATGAAACACGTGGTTTTAAATTTATATCCTACGCCGTTTGGTGGATCCGTCAATCGATTCTTCAGGCTCTTGCCGAACAATCTCGTGTTGTGCGTCTGCCACTCAACAAAATTGGTTCTATTAATAAAATTAAAAAAACATTTTCTTATTTAGAGCAAGCACATGAAAGACCACCTTCTGCCGAAGAAATAGCCAAAGAGCTAGAAATGACGGTAAGTGAGGTGAAACAATCCATGAAAAACTCCGGAAGACACGTATCTATGGATGCGCCTCTGAGAGAAGGGGAAGACTCCAACCTTTACGATGTACTTCGTAGCGGTGAGTCTCCAAAGCCGGATAAAATTTTAATGCAACAGTCGCTAAATACAGAAATCAACCGTGCTCTAGAAACCTTATCTCCAAGAGAAGCGGACGTGGTTAAATTGTATTACGGAATAGGCGACCAACAATCTATGACCTTGGCCGAAATTGGACAGACATTTGATCTTACCAGAGAGAGAGTTCGTCAAATTCGTGAAAAGGCAATTAGAAAGCTGCGCCACAATTCAAGAAGTAAACTGCTGAAGACTTATTTAGGCTAAGCCTCTAAAAACAAGCATATAAAAAAGCCCTGACGATAAAACGTCAGGGCTTTTTTTGAACAACTAATATTCACTAAATAACTAAGAAAAATTTAGTTTATTAATTTCTTCACTGTTTAGAATTTCATTTAAGTTTTCAATAAAATTCATGTAAGCTGCATTGTCTGGGTTTTGATTTGCCATAGTTGTAGGTATTAAAGTTGATGGATTTGGGATCCTGATTACATATAATCTAATTCTACTAATTCGTTTAAACTTAATATTTCATTTAAGTCTTGAAGGAATGATAAATATTCTTCTCCGTAGGTATCGTAAAGCATAATCTTGTATAGGTTAAGTTAATATTTTGATTTGGTGTCTCAATTATTATGATGTAAACTTATTCATTAAGACCACCTTCAACAACAAAATGTGGTGTAACGAATGAAAAATGTTGTAAAACCTGTTAATCGTGCAAAAATGCTCTTTTATTGAGCCAAACAGGTGTGTTATTCATCGTAAAAATGTCACATTTAATCTATTAACCTCTGTTTATCAAATGTTTATTGTTTTTCAACCCCAATGTTCATAGGTGATGTAGGGCATTTTTCGCCTCAAATTTACAATCTATACTACATTGTGCTAGTGATTTTAGTCGTTTATTTTTCAAAATCTATCAACTAGAGATTTTTTTACTTTAGAACCTAGTTTTCTATAATCTACCAACTCTTTTAAGCAGAACAGACCTATATCGCCCACGCTGAGAATACACCGCAATAAGCAAGCAATCCAAAACGTTACTACCTTATACACTAATGTTTATAGAATAACTTTATATACTATATATATGGTGTGTTGAAAATTACATTTACCAGTTACAATGAAAAACAAAGCAAAAATTGCCGGCTTACTATTTATATATACCAACCTTTGTATAGCATCGCCTGAAACCTTTTGGATGGAAACCGGTTCTACTCCACTTACGCCATCCCTAACAGTAAACCAAACAAGCCTAACCCTAAATAGCCATAGTTTTAACGCCCAACAAAAAAGTAATTTTGCGGTTGGCGGTCAAACCGAACATATTGAAAGGGGTCTCACGGTAATTCATTTTAACTCATCGGACACTTTTGAGTTTAAAACCTATGACACCTACTCTAGCCCGGAAGAACTGGATAAACTTATGTCCGTATTAAAACAGTTACAATCCCACAAAGCTACTTTCGCCATTCTCGCCCATGATTCTGCTGTAAACGGTAAGCTAAAATCCTCAGCTGAATTGACGCAAATGGGTTTTCAAAAACTAGGAGCCTTAAAAGGTCGCCAAGCATACACCATGCATAACTTTAATGGTATAATTACGGAAGAGGTTAACGATAGTTCCGTTATAATTTCTGAAAATGTCCCCAACATATCAAAAGACACCAAAATCTACTTCCCTAAAATCACCTATGACTTTGAACCCAATAATAATCGGTATATAGCCCATGCAGGTGGTGAGATAGATGGAGTTAAATCTACCAATACTAAAAACGCACTTGACGAAAACTATAAAAAGGGGTTTCGTCTTTTTGAACTTGATATTATTGAAACTTCCGACGGAAAAATGGTAGCTGCACATGACTGGGCCATGTGGGCACGATTTACGGATTATCCTGGTGACTTACCTCCTTCTCATTCAGAATTCATGAAACATAAGGTTTATGGAACGTACACAACCCTAGACCTAGAAGGAATAAATACCTGGTTTAAAACTCACCCTGATGCTATTTTGGTTACAGATAAAGTAAACGACCCTATAGGTTTTGCTAATCAATTTATAGATAAAGACAGATTACTGATGGAGCTTTTTAGCCCTATGGCCATAGAAGAAGCCTCACAACAAGGTATTAATGCAATGATGTCACAAGAGCCATTACTGAAGATAAAAGGCGATAAATTGAAGTGGCTAACCATTAACAACGTGAAACATGTAGCCCTCTCCCGTAGAATAATTGCTTCACAAAAGAAGTTGTTGCTTCAACTGAGAGCTAATGATATTAAGGTATATGTGTACAATGTAAATTTTGACCCCGGAAAAGATGAAACCTATGTTCAGGAGAATGAAATAGGGCTCGTTTACGGTATGTATGCCGATAAATGGGTGTTTGATACAGCTGTAAAAAAGGAAAGCAAATAAACCGTTTAATATTAGAATTTTACCTCATAAGTGATTCCTGCTGAAACTCCGTAAAAGAAAGTACCTGAAGCAAATGCCAATTCCTGTCTGGTAGCACCCACGTTAGCTCTATAAATATTTGGATTGTTCTTACCTGTAAATTGATACTCCAGACTTAAACGTTGTGATTCTACGTATAAAAGAGTTTCCGCCAAAAGCTCATCGCCCGAAGTCAATTGTCTCAATTCTGGCGAATACCCCATGCCTACATTTAATCCAAGATAATTCTCGGCATCTTTTAAATATTTACGAACCAACAAGTTACCTGAAAAACGGGTAAGGTTATCCGGCATTGGCGTAATATACGAACGAAGAGAAAAATAATAGTTCCCCCTATAATGCCCTAACGAGTTTGTAATGACGGATACATTGGTGTTATCATAACTGATATATCTACCCCCTGCAGAGAATTCAATAGCACCTGGAAGGTTGGCATACAAATCTCCACCAAACTTGTGTTTAGGGTAAATTGAAGCGTTTGAGAAACCATAGTTTAGATAAGCGTAAAACCGTTTTGAGAATTTTGGATAAAAATCCAGATCATACTGCACCCCATTCGTCTGTAAACGATTACTATAATTTATTCTAGGAATAAGAGTTCCTGCCAAGGTCTGTCTATTATATGAAATACTGGAATAAAACATTGGGTCATACCTGGTATCATATATAGTCGCGGAGTTCCTTACTGCTACCCTATTTTTAAAAACGTCTTCTGCAACCGGAGTTTTCGCCGCCAGAGTATCAATAGCTTCCGGTTTTTTCTCTTTAGCAACGGCAACTTCAACTTGTTCTTTTGGAACCACCGAGTCATTACTATTGAACCAACCAATCTCTGAATATTCATTGTTTTTAAAATCCTCTTCGGCAATACTTTTAAGTCTTTCTACCTCAACATCACTTTTAAGATACACTAAAGCCTTATTTGCCAAGCCCATTGCTGTAGCATTATTTCTAGCATAAAGTTCATTTTTTATAGCGGCTATCCATACTTTTCTATCGTTCCTTTCTGAAGATATTATAGTATTAAATTCATCTCTAGCCTTATCATATTCTCCGTTCCAACTATACGTACTGGCCAACAAAGCACGTGCACCAGTATCTTTGGAGTCCGGTTTCACCAATTGGGCCAACATCGCATTTGCAGACCTATAATCACCTTCATAAGCTAAGTCACGAGCTTCATCAAAACTAACATCGTTAAGAACAACATCCTGACCTCTAGCCCATAGGCTTAGGAAAATGCATAACAGAAATAGATATGTAGTTTGGCTACTCATTCTATTTCAAACGTATTTATGGCGGTCTCCGTATTGGAATTTCTAATTTTTTCTATGGATGCAGCAATTCTCTTCTTTTGTGCCTGCCTCTTGGCCCTATCTATTTTGTCCTTAATTTCATGGGCACTTGAACTATTCTCCTGAACCAACTTTACTAACTCCAAGCCTTCTTTAGAACGTTCCGACCAAAAATAAACATCAAATAAAGCGGAATATGAATCTATATAATTAGGATTCATTTTAATGCACGCCTTTAATATTTTAATGGACTCATCATAGTTGCCCATCCACACATTGACTCTACCCATTAAAACCTTGGTATCTATATGACTTGGAGCTTCCGAAAGAATATAACGACTAAGTAAAAGTGATTTTTCATATTCGCGCTCAAAGGCCAGTTCCCGTGCGATCATATAAACCTTATCAAAATTCTGACCGTTGTAAACACTGTTTATCCATACAATTTCCGAGTCTGTGAATTTTTCTTTTTTCACCGAAAATATGGCCAAACTATCCGGAATTATTTTGTCATTATTTGTCACGTAAGCATTCATAGATTTAAAAGCTTGCAACTTTTTCTCACTATTGGAGCTGCTAAAAGAGGATCCTAAATCCATATTCTCGTCCAAAGAGTAAATAGATCCATCAGAATAAAGTTTCTCTGCGTCCACAAATTCTTTTAGCTCATTTTTATTGCGCATTAGCGGAATGTTCTTGACAGAGCGAAAATCTTCGGACATATCCAACGAACTGCCCATCCAAGCTACTTTTTTAGGCATTTTCAACTCATACTTAGCTTCCATGAGTGCCAATAAAGTTGGCGTAACATCAAAATGAGAATTGACCGCACTCATTTTTTTAGTTTTCTTTAAAAGCGGACTATACATAATAAGCGGCACATGAAAACGGCTAAGGTTATTACGCTGTGGTATGGGAATCAACCTGTGGTCTCCGGTGATGATAAATATGGTGTTGTCATAGTTGGGCTGTTTTCGGTATTCTTCAAGTGCATATTTTAAGGCATCATCAGTATATAACAACGTAGCAAACACATTATCATTTTTCTCAATAACCTTCTCCACCTTTCCATTATAATCCCCCGTGGACACTAATTTGGCTACCTCAGCCTCATAATAATCCTGTTTAGGCGGAATAAACGGTTCATGCGTGCTTATGGTCATATAAACCTCCATACGTGGCTGTTCTGCTGTACGAGGCAAATTCATGCTCTTTTTAAAAAGTTCCTTGTCCGGATAGCCCCACGAAGCCCCTGCAGCATCTTCGGCCTGCATCTGGTATTTGTTACCAAAGCCCGATTTATCCAAAACAAAATCTACATTTTCACTAGTTAGAAATCGATCTACATTATCAAAAGAGCTATTGGTACCTTGATAAAAAGAGGTGTGATAACCGTTATTCTTTAAAATACTGAACAAAGTGAGTTTGTTAGGATATTTTTCCAACTCCATAAATCCACTTTTACCAAAAGGCAATGATCCTAACAAAGATGGAAGCACACCAAAAGTACGCCCGGTATTACTTAAACAGTTTTCCCAATACAATGATTTAGTCGTAAGCGAATCTAAAAAAGGGGTAAAACCACCATACTCCGCTCCTTCTCCAACAAAATCTCTCCCAAGGCCTTCCACCATTATAAATACGATATTGGGTTTCTGGTCTTTTAGTTCAAAATATTCCCCTAAAACATTCTGAATAGGTTGTGTTTTAATTAAAGGAAACTCAACATCTGAATCATACGAAGTATCCTCCGTAGAGGTATCATAAAGGTTTATTGCCAAGTATTGCGTTTTATTGTGATTAATGGGTTTTCCCTCAATAAAAAGCGTGGCAATGAACATGCTAAACAAGATGATGGTAAACGGGTACATTCTACTAATGTGATGGTAATGTTTTGAGGAAACTTTATAAAACCCAAAGAACATAGCCACAATAATCACAAACCCCATAGGCAACACCCAGGAGATACCGCCAGAATTGGCAATTGTCATTTTAATATCATTAAAACTGTAGCCCAATAAATCCGAACCTAAAGGCACCAAAGCCGTACAGAAATAACTAATAAGCATAGCCTCAACAATCAATAGGATCAGAAGCAACACAAACACCAAGTTGAAGCCATAACGTGGTCTCAGGTTTTCCCAAAAATTGAAGGGAAACGCTAAAATCACCCCTATCAAAGAGGTAAACCCTATTTGGTGGACTACGGCAATAAAGAAGCTGGTTCCAAAAATAATATCTACAACGCCTTTAAAATACAAGGTGGTGTATTGGTATATAGTAAGCACCAAAAGACTACCAAAGAAAGATATCATCAATCTCGTGTAGTGCTTTAAAGAGTACCTATCTATTGTACTTGTATTCATCTATTAAATTATGTGGCTTTAGCAAAGCCTTTTCTTACCTGAGATCCCCAACCCGATTTTATTTTAAATAATTTCTTATAATTTCCCCTTACCGCAGACCATACTACGATAGGGTGAAAAAATATGGGCTCTATAATAGCGCAAAGCATAAGCGTTAAAATGTCCTTTGTTTTTTTGTACTCATTGTAACTATATACATCCCATAGAATGGCATAAAACGAAAACATGATGGAGAATAAATACACCATTGCGGTAATGGCAATAAAAAAGTCCCAATTTAAAATTCCCAAATATGTAAAAAGAATAATGGTAAAGAAGCCGAAAAACTCCAATAACGGAGCCAACCATTCGTAAAAAAACCAATAAGGATAACTTAATAAGCCCAGACGTCCATACTTGGAATTAAAGAACATGTCCTTGTGCTTGAACAAAGTTTCCAGGTTGCCCCTAGCCCATCTATCTCTTTGGTTCACCAGAATTTTTAAATCCTCGGGAACTTCCGTCCAACACAGTGGATCAGGAATGTATTCAATGGTATATGGTTCTTTACGGTCATGCATATACCTTCTCATCTTAAAGACAATTTCCATGTCCTCGCCTACGGTGCCTGTATCATACCCACCAACGGCCAATGCAATTTCCCGATCAAAAAAACCAAAAGCTCCCGAAATAATCAAAAGGCTGTCTATACTTCCCCAGGCCATTCTTCCTAAAATAAAAGATCGGGTATATTCTAAAAGTTGAAACCTTGCCAACCAGTTTTTAGGTAAACGAATTTCTTCTAATTGTCCCCCTTCTATCACGCAGGAGTTAGCTACACGAATCACTCCGCCTACCGCTATTACCCGCTTTTCGGAACGTTGGTAAAATGATTTTACAACATGCAACAATGCATCTGGCAAGAGAAGGCAATCAACATCTATACACCCCACATAACGGTTTGTAGATAGTGCCATTCCTGTATTTAAGGCATCGGATTTTCCTCCATTTTCTTTATCTATGACCGTGAGCTTGGAAAATGCCCTATGGGGAGATTTGTAAATACCACGAATAGGTTTGTTTTTCCAATTAGGGTCTATCTGTTGTTCAATTTTAACCAGATCATACGCATCTATCATCTTTTGAAGCGTATCATCCTTACTACCGTCGTTAACCACCATTACTTCATAATTTACGTAACGGAGTGACATGAGTGAGCGAATGTTCTCTACAATGGTCAAACCCTCATTGTAAGCGGGTGCTATAATGGTAATACTGGGAGATAAAGGTGAAGCCATTACTTTTGAAAGGCTACCAAAACTATTTTTCTTTCGGTAATGTATAGAATTACGGGTAGACAGATACCCCATAATGGTAAACAAAGTGAATAGAATAACCGTAAACATCAAAAAAACGATGTTTATGTAATCTAAAAGGATATTAAAAAAGGTACTATCCATTTAATTTACCAATAAATTTTCTTGGAAAATCTATGATCGTATTCAGAAAAGAGCCCTCGTTAGGAGATACATCAATAGCTTTTACATCAATATTCAGTGTTTTTTGGTCATACTTTTTATCAAGAACTTGAGTATCGTCCAGTTCAAAATCAAAATCAACCACTTCTTCACGATCATACTTGTTCCCATGCTTTTTAGGAACGTATGTTGCCTTTTTGGATGTAGACACTGTAAATGGTTCTAAAATGGATAAGTCAATAGGAAGTGCCTCTAGAGGTCTGGGCAGCAGGTCTTTTTCAAACTCGGTTTTTCTGGATACTTTTTCAACCAGCAACTTTAATGCTTCTTGCGCCTTTTTTCTGATTTTAGGATTTGGGTCTTCTAACAGGCCATCTAAAAAATCGATTTCTTTTTCATCACCTACCGAAACAACTTCATTTAAAAGAATCAACTTGGACTCCGTATCTATATTTTTGAACAAATCAGCAAACACACTAAATACAGGCAATTCTTCATCTGCTTGTTGCTGTGGTTTACCTATAACTTTTTTAAGAGTAGTTTCCAAATATGAAAATTGCTCAATAAGACTATTGATACGATCTTTTACAAAACTTTCGGTTTCTTCTGCTAAAAGCTCCTGCAACAAAGGAATTTCACGATGATCACCCATTTCTTCCAAATCATCTAAAAGCCCCATCATATACGCTTCATGCTCGTTGTAGTAGATAGGCTCAGGAATTAAATCTAAAAGTGGGTTGGATAATTCTTTGGACGAAACCACTTCATATTCCAATTCAATATCCCTGAGTTCATTCTCTCCCATTAACCAAGTCATAACATCCTCTGCTTCGTTTACCTCTGGTTCAGGGAAATCAGAATTGACGGTTTCTCCACACATTTCCTCATTTTGTAAAGGCAATACTTCTTCAGCATTTTCAAAATCGATTTCAAAATCCGATAGAGTAAAACCATCTAGGCTATTTGCGCTTTCAGACATCCCTCCTTCTAAGCTTACTTCTGATAAATCTTGTTCTTCCACTACTTCACTATCCATTACAATAGGCAAGAAATTGAGCTCGTTAACTTCATCTATTAGTTCTTGTAACTCTTCATAATCTTTGTCCGCTGAGGTATCTTTACTATTTACGTCTTTTTTAGTATCAACTTCATCAAACTTTAATTCTTGGTCATCAATTACTATTGGGAGGAAATCAATTTTAGCAATATCAAAAATAGATTGCTTCGGTAAGCCTTCCGGTTGAGTATCTGAAGCCACTTCTTCATATTCAACTTCAATACATCTAACATCAAGATTGTTGTTTTCTGAATCGGCCATGGGTCGGTATTTTATAGTTGGTTGGTTAGGGTATACTGGATTGTCAATTACAACAGGTAAAAAGTCTAGTTGTAATGAAGGGTCTGAAAAATTTTCAATTTGTATGTTTTCTGTTTTTGATAAAAAACCAGTCACAATAACTGGGTCTACCACTAATATCTCAGTTATTTGAACAAACTCTATTGGGTCTTCATTCTTATTTGGTCTGTACTTTTCCTCAGGCACCATAAGCTCCTTAAAACTAACTTCATGAACCTCAGAATCCTCCTTTGTATCTGGGGGACAAATTTCAATGGAATCTATCGCTGTTTGATCAATTGTACTATCCGTAATTACAGTATCTACTTCAGGTAACTCTTCTTGACCTCTCTCTTCCTCTTGATTCTTTTCGGCAACGGGGAGTATCACTATCTCATCCTCGGGAATAACGGACAATGGATTTTCTGCATCAATATGTTCTAAAGCATCACTTTCCTCTGTTTCTGCTATATAGGCTTTGGGCTTTTCCAACCCCTCAGATGGCATAACGGTCTCTGGAGAAATGGTATTAATTGCCGCTAAAGCCTTACTAGAGACGGAAAAGTTATTTTCTTTTTTTGCCACATTTTTTAAGAAATCAATATCATCAACACTTCCTAACTCGGAAATAGCTCCTAATACCGCAATCTTTCCATCCGTATTACATTTTTTGAAAATAGCTTTAAGGGTTGGTATCGCCTCAACAACATAAAACTCTTTAATGCAGCCAATTGCCTCTTCCCTTATTTGGTAATTCTTGTGTTTCACCAGTTCTATAAGCGAAGAATTGGCATCATTCTGATTGTAATATTTAATGAGCCTAAGAGCGAACAAAACAACATGTTTGTTCTTGGACGTTAACCACATTCTAAACCTTGGTGGTTCATAATTCTCCTGGTTCCTGAGTACATCCAGCAATTTTAACTGTTGCCATTCAGATATTTTATAGCGTGTAGTGTCAAGAAAATAGTTAATCCCTTCTGGTTTTAGGGTAACTGTAGCAATTTCTGCCTGCTTTCTGATGGTTGCTGTTTTGTGGTTAATGAACTTAGTTATAAAACCATAGGCCGTTACCACCTGCATTTGGGTAAGTTCCAAAATTCCTTTGGAGATCACTTCCCAACGCCAGCTTTTCAATTTTTTAAATGCATCTTTTTGAAGTCCCAAATCTTGATACAGCTTAAAAAGACGAATTTGGGTATCTCCCGAAACGTCCTTTCTAAGGTCTAAAAGCACTTCTACTAGAACTTTTCTATTGAAATGATCCTTTAGTAGCTCCCTTATTTCAATCTTTAAAGAGATATAGTTGGATTTTTCTCCTTTATCCGCATCTTCTTCATAAAATAGAAACTCACTGATCATGGGTGAGAGTTCCTTCTTTCTTTTCTTGGTACGTGCCGCTGTTGCAGATATTTTATTTCTAAAAAAGAAAACCGAAATGAAATACACCACAGCTAGAACAACGAACACAATAGATAGCCCCCACAGAATGTCCGTGTTTACTTTTGGTGGCGTAATAAATGCCATGCCCCTATATGTGTCAAAGGTTTTTACCAAATTAAGTTTTATTCAATTCTCGCGCAACGCGCACCAAAAGTTCCGAAGGACTCACCGGTTTTGATATAAAGTCGTTTGCGCCCAGTTCAAACGCATTTAAGACATTCTCCTCGTTACCCGCAGATGATATAATGATAATAGGTACTTGTGAATTCAGTTCTTTACGTACATAAGCAATAAGCTCCATACCGGAGAAATAGGGCATCATAATATCGCTTACAATAATATCGGGCATATTGTCAGATAGATACTCCTTTACCTCTTTACCGTTGGTTCTATGATTAACATCGTACCCGCCTTTCTTTAATCTAAAGTTCAACAGGGCCGCCAATAGTTCATCGTCCTCGGCTAACAACAATCTCTTTTTGGTCATTGCAAGGAGTTTAGTTATTCGTGAGCTCTACATAAGCCTGATCTAATGCTGTTTTCACTTTAGGGAATTCTTCATTAAAACACTGACAAAGAAACTCTAGGTGTTTTGCGTCCTTGTCTATTTTGCACCCCTTTTGAATCTGTGTTACAATATCAAGAAGTCCATCTGTACGCATCATAGCCAGACCAGCCTTTATTTTATGGGCGGCTAAATCTAACTGGTCAAAATCTTGGGTCTGAAGATGAATCTTAGCTGCACCCATAAATTCTAGTGCATTACCAATAAATAAAGTTATTAACTCACGTAAAAGGCTAACCTCTCCCATACATTCATCTAAAATAAGTTGGAGATCAATCTCAACATCTGTATTCTTAGGTGTGTTGGTTTTTCCGTTCAGAATTATAATATCTTTTTTATCCATGGCTTTATCTATTTGGAGTTCCTTTAGAACATTTCCATACGAGTTGTGATGTGCTATTATGGCTTCGTATGTCTTTAAGTCTAATTCAGGATAAACCTTTTCAAACTCACCGGTCTTGGCTTTTGATACTTTCTCTTGCTTATCCGTATTAGTATTTTCCTTGGACAGGAAGACCAATTCTAAAAGGTTCTTTTTAAAATGCTGGAAAGAAATTTTAAGGTGAAAAGCCTCATCTGTAGTTAATTTTTCAGCTGAAAAATCATTTAGGTGCGACTCTAAATCCGTTAATTGGAAAAGTAGGTTTTTCGTTTTCAATTTAGGTAGTTTAGGTTAATAAGAATGGGACTGATTTTTTACTATTTTTTCATAATGTTATTTATAGATTTCATAAGTACAACATGCTCTAAAAGTAAAATTCACTTTTTAACAAGGTGTGGGCAAGTTTATGTTCTCTAAAGCCCCATAAATGTTGTAAAAAGACATAATTTGGATGTCAAAACCCTATAAATATGAAGCATTTTATCTTTTTTTTAAGTATCCTATCCTTTCTATCCTGCGGCGAAACCAACAAAAACGTAAAAGAAAAAACACAAGAATCCCAACTGGAAAAGGCTAAACGGATTCATGAAAAAGTGATTACAATAGATACCCATAATGACATCAATGTCCATAATTTTACGGACAGCCTTAACTATACCCAGCGCTTAGAAACACAAATTAATTTGCCAAAAATGGATGAAGGTGGATTGGATGTTACATGGCTTATAGTGTATACCGGTCAAGACACCCTAACCAGTGATGGTTACGCCAAAGCTGAAAAAAATGCCATGTCCAAATTTGAATCCATACATCGGTTGTGTGAAGAAATTGCACCAGAGGAAATCGAACTTGCCCTAAGTTCGGAAGATGTAAAACGTATACATGCATCTGGCAAAAAAGTTGCCATGATCGGTGTTGAAAATGCCTATCCTATGGGTAATGATCTGGCAAATTTTAAAAAGTACTATGACTTGGGAGCACGCTATATTTCATTATCGCATAATGGCCACAGTCAGTTTAGTGATTCCAATACTGGCGAGAAAGATAGCGTATGGCTCCATAACGGTTTAAGTAAATTAGGACAAAGCGCTGTAAAAGAGATGAATAGATTAGGTATTATGATAGATGTCTCTCATCCATCAAAAGAAGCTATGAAACAGATGATTGCACTTTCCAAGGCACCTATTATCGCTTCACATTCTTCGGCCAGAGCCTTATGTGACCATAGTAGAAACCTTGATGATGAGCAATTAAAACTAATGAAAGAGAATGGTGGTGTTGTCCAAACTGTAGCATTCAGTTCGTATCTCAATACCGAAAAAGATAAGGCCTATAATGCCTATATTAAAACCATTTTAGAAAAAGTGGCCGATTCTATGGGCGTAGAATGGTATTCAAGAAACCAGTTTTCTTCGTTAACCGATTCCCAAAAGGAGGTTTTTATGAAGAATTATCCAAAAGTGAAAAAGATTGCGATTTCTATCGCAGATAAATCTGCTGATGCACCAGAAATGGTAGATGTTTCGGATTTTGCAGATCATATAGACTACATGGTCAATTTAATAGGTATTGACCATGTAGGCATTAGTTCTGATTTTGATGGAGGTGGCGGCATCAAAGGATGGTCAGATGCATCTGAAACCTTTAATGTTACCCTTGAACTTGTAAAACGTGGTTACACCGAAGAAGAAATTGCCCAATTATGGGGCGAAAATCTGTTGAGAGTCTTAGATGAAGTCCAAGCTATAGCCAAAAAAATGCAAAAACCTTAATCCTCTGTAGCCAAACGGTCTACCACATATTCAATTTTAGTTTTTCCGTGAGGCTTAGGTTTGCCATCATCATCTAGATTTACCATAATAATGTTATCTACGGTAACAATGGTTTCGTGAGTCATTTTATTTCTGACTTCACAGTTTAAGGTTAGTGAAGATTTGCCAAATTTTACAACTTCAATACCAATTTCTACAATGTCACCTTTTACAGCAGAACTCATAAAATTGATTTCCGACATGTACTTGGTGACAACTTTTTTGTTTTCTAATTGAATAATGCTGTATAGCGCAGCTTCTTCATCTATCCACGCCAATACACGACCTCCAAATAAGGTCTCGTTAGCATTTAAATCTCCGGGTTTAACCCATTTCCTAGAATGAAATCTCATGTTACTAATGGTTTAAGAGTGTTGAATTTTTATGCGAAATTAGGAAACAAACTAACCCTAAAATAGTTTACCCGAAGAATCTTGAAGCATTTTCGGAATTTGAAGGTCTGTGTCCCATTTTTTATTCAATTTGTCAATAAATTGTGCCGATAATAAAGGGGACTCCAATTCCATATTTTGATGCACGAAGAAATGAATGTTTCTTAACCCCTGCTTTTTCCAACTATCCAGTTTTTCAATCCAATCTTCCAACCGGTTGTAATCACTACTATGATTGGCGCCCACATAACGAATAAAAGCTTCGTTGTTGGTAAGGCGCATATGTAACACATCCCTGCGCCCTGCCGTATCCACAATTATATTGGCTATGTTGTTTTCTTCTAAAAGGTGATACAGTTCTTGACTTACTTTTTCTTCGTTGAACCAATCCGTATGTCTAAATTCCATAGCTAAAGGAAACTCTTTGGGCCAATATTCTACAAAGCGCACCACCCTATCCCAGTTCTTTGGCCCAAAATTATCGTGCATTTGTAAAAAGATAGTCCCTAATTTCTCTTTTAGGTTTGAGGTGTTTTCCAAATACCTATCTACAATGGGCAGAGAGGCTTCGTTCAAACGTCTAAGGTGGCTGATATCTCTAGAGATTTTTGGAAAAAATGTGAACCCCTCCGGGGTTTTATCATACCATTTGGTGTACTGTTCGGCAGGAAATATGCGATAGAAACTTGCATTCAATTCTATGCAATTAAATTGTGAGCTATAGTATTCCAGCTCGTCTTTTGTTCCTCGCGGATAAAAATTCTTCAAATCTTGACGGTTCCATTTGGCACACCCTACGGAAATTTGCAAAGGTTGATTTATATCAACCTTAGATAGTACTCCAGCAGTAGCTACATGGTCCTCAGGTAGTGTAAAATCAATATTTTCTGGATGGTCTACTTTTCCAAATTTCATCTTAAATCAATTTTCAATTCTAAATTTATTCGTACTGAATGGCAATGTGGCACTTTACCTAAAGAAAAAAGCGGCTATTGAAATAGCCGCTCTTAAAATAATATATTTACTGAAATTACTTCAATGCCTTCTTAATAATATACCCTGCAATATTTTTAGCAAGTTTAGCGTAACATTCCGAAATACGGTAGCCACTATTGTAATCATTGCCCATTGCGCCATAGCCCTGAACATCTTCATACGTACCTTCTAATAACACATTAGTTGGATTTGCTGTTTCATACACCGTAATAACAGCAGATATTTCGGCATTTTTTCTAACTATTCCCACATTATAGCCGGCATAGATTTTAGTGGTATGTATTTTCATGGTATAATCAGCAGCATCCATAGAAACACTTACTTCACCATCATCAAAACGCTTATTGAAAGATTCAATAAACTTAGGCTCGTAACGCTCCTCGCGATCCGCAAACCAAGATTCTTTAAATTTTTCACCCGTACCAGCTTCTTTTTCCTCTCGTTTAGCCATTTTATCAGCTAAAAAATCCTCTTCCGAATCGAACTTTGGAATTTCCAGATTGCTGTAGTCAAATTCCAAGGTATAGGCAGAAATATCCTTGAGGTTTTTTATATCCCCTTCTTTTACTTTCATTTTCTGGGCATAGGTAGTAGCGGATACGACCAATAATGCCATTACTAAAAATTTACTCATCTGAATTTAGTTGTTTATAGCGGTTAATATTTCTTACAAGATACAAACGTTTCAAAAATGAACAAGTTTAATTGTTTAATATTAATCGTTAATTGCAACTGCTCTCCTGACCTATCCCATAGCAGCAAAAAACAACTCATAACTAAATCACAAAAAGATAGTTACAAACAAAATGTAAAGTAAAGAATAACTACTTTATGTATACCGTTTTCTTGTTCACAAACTCCTTAATTCCATGTGACGACAGTTCTCTCCCATATCCCGATATACCAATCCCTCCAAAAGGCAATCTAGGGTCACTTTTCACCAATTCATTAACAAATACAGCCCCTTCGTTAAACTTGGGAATAAGGTTTTTAGCACGACATCTATCAGAAGTAAATATACTGACACCTAAACCAAAAACTGAATTGTTAGAAAGTTCAACGGCCTCATCATCACTGTCAAAAACAGTAATTCCAATAGCTGGGCCAAACGTTTCTTCATTAAAAATAGGCATATCCGCAGTAACTCCGGAGAGTATGGTCGGTTCAAAATACGTACCCTTTCTATTCCCGCCCAAAACGACCTTCGCTCCCATTTCAACGGAATCGGACACCTGTTTTTCTAGGTCTTTTGCTAAATCTTCTCTGGCCATTACCCCAATATAGGTGTCTTCTTCCATAGGGTCTCCGACTTTAAAACGTTTCACCCTTTCCATAAATAGCTTTGTAAACTGCTCTGCAATACTTTTATGAACCAAAAGGCGCTTACCTGCTATACAGCTTTGACCAACATTCTGAAAACGTGCTGTAGCACAGGTCTCTATGGTTTCATCCAAATTGGCGTCATCAAATACCACCAACGCATTACTGCCCCCTAGTTCCAGAACTGTTTTCTTAATTTGTTCACCGGCTATGGATGCAACTGAAGACCCCGCAGGCTTACTTCCTGTTAAGGTTACGGCTTTTACCAAATGGTTCTCTATTACAGATTTTATTTTATCGCTACTCAATATTAAATTTTGAAAACAGCCTTCAGGGAAGCCCGCATTCTCAAAAACCTCTTGAATCATTTCTGCGGATTTCATAACGTTTGAGGCATGTTTTAAAATTCCCACGTTACCTGCCATTAAATTAGGGGCCGCAAAACGAAAAACTTGCCAAAACGGATAATTCCAAGGCATAACCGCCAAAACCACACCCAAGGGCTGATAGTGTACATAACTGGTCTCGGCATCCGTTTCTATAATTTCGTCCTGTAACTGCTCTTCTGCATTTTCTGCGTAGTACTCACAGGCCCAAGCGCATTTTTCAATTTCGGCCATAGCTTGGGTAATAGGTTTACCCATTTCTTTGGTTATAATTTCTCCGTATTTTCTTTTGTTATTTCTGAGCTCCATGGCAGCGTTACCCATGAGTATTGCCCGTTCTGAATATGTAGTCTCTTTCCAATTAAGATAGCATTCATTCGCCACTTTAACCTTTCTTTCTAATTCACTACTGTTCAATTCGTTAAACTTGAATAATTTTTCTCCGCTATATGGGTTAATAGATTCCTTCATTTCATTATTTTTGTGGTACATACAAACACTAGGCATACATTTATTAGTAGCTACAAAGTAACCGTTTTGTAAGAATGTTCATAACCTCGTTAAAAACTAATTTTAGCACAAAAGGGGCTGGGCGGCTTAATCCCTATCTTTATAAAAACCTATATCATGAGCGATCGATCTCACAATCTCTTAAGTATTCGTCCTGAAATTCCTTCTGCAAAAATTACTGATAATATGAGCGAAAATGAAAGGTTTCAAAACCTAACCTTTCGCCCTATTCTAAAGCTTCAGAATTTCATGTTCATTGCCGTTTTTAAGAATTATATAGTTAAACATAAAAACAGTTTTTATGAGCTTTCGCTTGAAAAACGTTTTGAGTTTATAGAGAATGCCATACAAAAGGACATTAAGTTCCGTAATTCCCTAAAAGGTATTGTAATTGGCCATTTTACCGTAGAAGAATACGAAATCTACATTAAAAACTCTTCTGCACTGAACAAGCGCATGATGAACATGGTTATAGACCGCTTAAAGGACCAAGTCCAGCTTTTTGAAGAACCTGTATTACTCTAAAAGCGATTCTCCGTTTAAATTTGTCGTTAGCACATCACTCATATAATCAAAAAAAGGTCTGATGGCTGCAAACGTGTCATTAATTTCGCTAACGAAGTTTGGAGATAATACTTGATTATCGGTAAACTTTCGGGTAAAAATGAATTGCTTTTTTTTAATTAAGTCAATATCCTTATGAGCTTTATCAAAACCTTTGGGTGCGGTTTTCAGTTCATCGCCCTGTAAATCACCCCAAGCTTCCTTAAAATGCTCTTGCGAGATAATTTCCCGCATTTCTGAAGCATCTTGTTCCAATTCTTTCCGAATCCGGAGCAAATCCTCTTTGCTCGGATTCCAAAAACCTGTTGCTAAGAACGATTCTCCCGGCTTTATATGTATATAGTAACCGCCACGCCTTTGGGCACCTGCACGAGAAAAAGAACCTGCTAGATGTGCTTTGTAAGGAGTTTTATCCTTGGAAAACCGAACATCCCTATAAATCCGGAACATCTTAGTTTTTTCAATTTCATCATGAGTACCAAGTTTGGTTGCAACATCTTCAAAAAAAGCTTTAACGTGCTGTTCATGACGTTTAAACTCCGTTTTATTTTCCGTAAACCATTCTCTATTGTTATTCTTTTTAAGCTGAATTAAAAAATTGAGTGTTTCTTTCGTAATTATGGGATCTAACATACGACCTAAATGTTGTTATTTTAGATAAAGTTAACCTTTTTACGAAATCGGCTTTTAGATTTATGAGTAATTTAGCCCTTTCAGCAATAGCATATGGACCATACTTCAATCATAGACAAAATTAACAGGCACAAAAAACAGCCTAACTTAAGATACAAGCTTAAAGAAAAAGTTGAAGAGTTTACCAATTTACTTTTTTATACACTTTTTGACATTGATACGCCTGTAGAGAAGAATTTAGACAAACTAGAACAGCTTTTTGATGATGTAGTTGATCTAGCGTGTTGGGATACTAATAAGCCGTGTAAAAAGGTTTGGGAAAATTACGTAGAAAAACTCCCCAACATATTGCAACGTCTAAACTTGGATGCAGAAGCTACGGTAAACTGTGATCCAGCATCATTGTCCGTAGAAGAAGTATATATGGCCTATCCTGGATTTTATGCCATTGCCATTTACCGTTTGGCACATGAGCTTTATTCAGAAGGTTTTCCTCTAGTTCCTAGATTAATGACGGAATATGCGCATAGGCAAACCGGTGTGGATATAAACCCCGGAGCTGACATTGGAAATTCATTTCATATCGATCACGGAACAGGGGTTGTTATTGGTGAGACTGCCATTATCAAAGACCATGTAAAAATATACCAAGGGGTTACTTTGGGAGGACTTTATGTGGCCAAACATTTGCAGAGTACCAAACGGCACCCTACTATTGAAAATAACGTAACTATTTACGCAAACGCTACAATACTGGGAGGAGAAACAGTAATTGGAGAAAACTCCATTATTGGGGGTAATGCTTGGCTAACAGCATCTGTGCCCCCAAATTCAACAGTTTTTCACACACCTGAAATTAAAATAAAAACACTTCCCCATGTCTCATAGTATTTTGGACCTAATCGGTAATACTCCTTTGGTAGAATCGAAAGTATTGAACAAAAACCCTAATGTAAAGCTCTTTTTTAAAATGGAAGGGCATAATCCCGGCGGAAGCGTAAAAGATCGTGCTGCCTACAATATGATCAAGAACGGTCTTGATAGAGGGGATTTTGACAAGAATTCTAAACTCATTGAAGCCACCAGTGGAAATACTGGTATTGCATTAGCTATGATCGCTGGTATTTTTGGTCTGGATATAGAATTAGTAATGCCAGAAAAAAGTACCATTGAACGTGTACAAACCATGCGTGCGTATGGCGCAAAGGTTACCCTTACCCCTTCTGATGTGGGGATTGAAGGTGCTAGGGATTATGCCGAAGCTAAAGTAAAGAATGAAGGATATGTAATGATGAACCAGTTTTCTAATGACGATAACTGGAAAGCGCATTACCAATCTACAGGGCCGGAAATCTGGAGAGATACCGATGAAAAAATCACGCATTTTGTTTCTGCTATGGGTACAACGGGAACGATAATGGGTACTTCAACTTATTTGAAAGAAAAAAATGAAGCCATTCAAATTGTTGGGGTGCAACCTACCGATGATTCCAGTATTGCAGGAATTCGAAAATGGCCAAAAGAATATCTTCCCAAGATTTTTAATCCTAAAAAAGTAGACCATACTATAGAGGTAAGTCAAGACGAAGCCAAAGCAATGGCTAAAAGGCTTGCCAAAGAAGAAGGTATATTTTCGGGAATGAGTAGCGGCGGCGCAGCAGCAGCAGCTTTACGACTAGCAGATACACTAGAAAGTGGAACTATAGTTTCCATCATTTGCGACAGAGGAGACCGATATTTGTCTTCTGATTTATTCGATTAAAGCGATTGATTTAGTCTAAGGCTTTGCTCATCCCTTCTTTAAAGACCTTAAAGTCTTGAAGATAGTTATGCCCGCCTTCTTTGATGGTGAAGAGTTTTTTATTGCTACCGGGAATGGCCGCGTAGAGTTTTTCTGCGGATTCATATGGTATGACCACGTCTTCTTTTCCATGGAAAATGAAAATAGGGCATTCCACTTCCTTTATATACTCGTTGGATGGAAATCTGAAATTAGACAGCCAGTCAATTGGCAAAAATGGGAACCGATGCTTGCCCAATGCTACCGCACTATAAAAGGGAGATTCTAAAATCAATTTTTCCGGGTGGTTCTCCGAAGCCAACCAAGTAGCTATTCCCGTACCAAAAGACCGTCCGTAGAGCAAGATTTCATCTTCATTATACAGTTTATTAGCATAGTTGTAAAAAAGTTGCGCATCATCATACAATGCCTGTTCACTTAGCTTGCCCGTACTTTTTCCGTAAGACCTATAATCCACAAGAATAGATTCATAACCCTTTGCCGAGAAAAGATTCGCTACATGTATTAAATGTGAAATGTTTCCGGAGTTGCCATGAAAATATAAAATAACCCCCTTGGCACTGTCTTGTTTGATATGGACTGCGTTTAAACGAGCACCATCACTTGTAGTAAAGTTAAGCTCCTCAAAATCCTGACAAAAATCGTAGGTGTGATTTTGGGGCATGGTTGACGGGAAAAACACCAAACGTTCTTGGTAAGTGTAAGCTAGAACGGCAATCAATACATATAAAACAAAAAGTATCAATCCCCACTTCTTCAATCTGCGCATAACCGTACTTAAATTTTGAAATTGGTTTTACAAATAACGGGCAACTTATACATGTAAATGGATGCTATCAAAGCCAATGTTTTCTCTTAAAATAAATCATCATACCTATAAAAAGTGTAATCATAAGTCCCCAAAAATAATAGTAACCATACTCCCAGTGCAACTCCGGTATGTGCTCAAAATTCATTCCATAGACACCGGCAACAAATGAAAGAGGAATGAATATGGAAGCCATAATCGTTAGTACTTTCATGACTTCGTTCATTTTATTACTCATATTGCTCATGTACATCTCCATAAGGCTCATGGACATTTCTCTGTAAATCTGTATACTTTCATTGATTTCCATAGAATGATCTAGGGCATCGCGTAAAAACACCTTGGTATCTTTGGTAATCAATTCGTTTTCAGAATCTATTAATCTACTGATCAATTCTTTTACAGGGAAAATCCACCTCCTAATTTTTAGCACTTCTTTTTTCACTTCCTGAATTTGCTGGGCAACCTCTGGTGTAGGCTGGTCATAGACAATTTCTTCAAGACGTTCTATCTTCTCGTTCAAGTGTTCCAAGACTTCAAAATAGTTATCTACAATAGCATCCAATAAGGCAAAGAATAAATAATCAGCTCCTCGTGTGCGTATTCGGCCAGATTTTGAAGTAATTCTATTTCGTACGCCCTTGAACACATCATCTTCTAACTCTTGAAAAACAAGAACACAATTTTCCATCATTACCATGGCTACATGCTCATATACCACTTGTTGCTCTTCATTGATATACAACATCTTAAAAACCCCGAATATATAGCCTTCATATTCATCTATTTTAGGACGTTGATTGGTATCTACAACATCTTCAAGCACCAGCGGGTTAAGACCAAATCGTTTACCAACTTTGTCTATAAAGGTTTCATCACTTAAACCAATGACATCAACCCACGATATTTCAGGAGGATCTTTGTGAGCGGCTATCTCATCAATATTTCCTGGTGTCTGTTCTCTGAAATTATTCTCGTTATATTCTAAAATATTTACAACGGACGCTCCTCCTTCCCTTTTCCCCATGTAAGTAATAGTTCCAGGGGCTTTACCTTTTTTTTTATGGAACTTTGACTTTCTTTTAGGAATTATTTTATTCAAAGGTTTTCTTCGGGCCATGCAGCTATTTTTTTTATAAATATAGCAAGAAGTTGATCAATTATATTTCTTGTGATTCAAATTCCAATTGATTCAGTAAAAGCCCAGAACCGGGGGCCACATAAGTAAGTTTGATGGTACTTTCAGGTTTTAGAGAGTCTTCAATATCGGTTAAGGTCAAATCACCTTTTCCCAATTGAATCAACGCTCCCATTATCATACGTATTTGATAGCGCATAAATCCCTTTCCACTAACATGTAACGCATAGCTTTCCTTCGGGAAAAAGTTTGCTTTTAACAATTCGTTTTTCTTTAGTTCACAAGAAAGTATGGTGCGTTCAGTTTTGGTATTCTCTTGCAACCGCGCGGTGTATGTTTTAAAATCATGACATCCTTCAAAAAGCTCGGCGCCTATTTTCATTTTTTCAATATTCAACGGATCTAAAATATTGGCTAAAAACGGGGCGCAAAACGGATGGTTCTTTTCTCCGGAAGAAAACAAATATACGTACTCCTTATTTTTTGCATCCTGAATAATATTAAAAGAACTATTGGTCTCTGAAATGGACAATGCTTTTATATCCGGTGGCAGGTTTTTATTGAACAAGGATAGAAACACATCTTTATCCACCAAAGGTTCTCCATCTAGAAAAAGTTCAAAAACCATAGATAATGCAGAAACCTTGGCATCTGTTCTACCAGCGCCTAGAATTTTGAACTTTTGATTTCCAAGTACAAACTTTAAGGTTTTAGTCAACATCACCTCAATCGTTTTTTGACCAGGTTGTTTTTGCCATCCGCTGTAGCGAAAACCTAAATACTGAACTCGAATCAAATAACAGTAACGAGCAATTTGCATGCTATTTTCTCTTTACGGCCAAGCTACTATTTTTTTTGTACTTTGTAAGGAACAACCTTTTAAAACCAATTAAAATGACCGCCAATATAGAAAACAAACCACCCATTTGGTTCTGGATTATTAGCATACTCGCTCTTTTGTGGAATCTAATGGGAGTCTTCGCTTACTTGACCGATGCTTATATGACTGTTGAAGACCTAGCAAATTTGTCTCAAGAACAACGGTTTCTGTATGAGTCTAGACCTGTTTGGGTAACTGCGGCCTATGCAACTGCCGTTTGGGCTGGTGCCTTAGGGTGTATTGCTCTGCTCATGCGTAAGAAATGGGCGCAAACCATTCTCCTCATTTCGTTGATTGGAGTGCTTGCACAGAATATATATCAATTTTTCTTAAGCAATACTTTTGAAGTCTATGGTGCCAATGCAATGGTTTTACCAGTTATGGTTATTATAGTGAGCGTTGCCCTTGTTCTATTTGCAAAATCTTGCATTTCTAAAAATTGGATTTCATAATATTGTCATCGTAAGCTAATTAAAGTAGAATTCTATTTTCATAGCGTTAGCAAAACATCATGCGCTTTAACGATTATTTTTAATAATGTAGGAAAAAAGACGTTTTTTAGCCCCTAAATAAACCCCCAACCTCTGGAAAACAACTTTTTATGAAGTTTATTTTAAAAATATTCCCCTGGAAACGAACAATACATAGTTCAATAGCCGTCATAGCTGTACTCATTATTTTTAGTTTTTACGGGCTGTACACCAACACCTTTTATCTCCTTAAACCCAACAACTATATTTTTCCGTTGTTGACCTTAACGCACTTCACTTTTCTATATGTACTTTGGTTTAAGATAAAAGAAGACGAATTAACGGACCCACAAATGCGTAACATAGAATATATATTATATGTTGTATTTGCGGTATATGTATTTAAAACCTTAGAATCCTTATATATTCTTTTTAGTTATTCTGAGTTTGAAAACCATATTATTCCTGCTAGCTTTTTCCCTATAGGTATATTGATATTCTTGTTGCACGTATTTTTATTGGGACTCACCCTATTAGCAATCAAATATCGTAGAGATATGGTCGGAGCCTATGAATTTGATGATATGAACCAACATATTGATTCTTGGGAATGACCAATAATCCATTACAATATGAAAACCCCGTTAATTAACGGGGTTTCTTTTTTTGAACAATTAAGAGATCGTTCAAAACCTCATGACAATCTTATGGTTATTTTATTACAATCTTTTTTGTAATTGTTTTACCATTTGGCTGGCTAATTCGCAGAAGATATAAACCTCCTGGCACCGATTGCACATTGAGAGCAATTTGTTTATCCTCTACCGAACTCATTTCAGTTTTTACAGGATTGCCTGCAACATCAAATAATGAAACTGCGACGTTTGGTGCAGTAAATTCGGGTAAGGAAACAGTTAAAACATCGGAAGCTGGTATTGGGTAAGCTTTTGAAGTCGTTTCTGTAACCGGAATCTCCTTGCGGACTACTTCTATAGGATTGGACAGGTCATAACACCCTACAAGGTCATTGGTGTTCAGACCCATCTCGGCGCCTTGCAGTCCGTCCTCATAGCGCAAATGCCAGATCAAACAAGTGCCAGCTCCCGCTCCATCAAAATCCACGCCTTCAACTGCGGCCATGGATGGCGGTATTCCCAATATCTTCCCGGCTTCATCGGTAATGACAAATGTGCTGTTCTTGCCTGAACGTTTTCCCGTAACGGCGATTCCGCTGACCATATCCGGAGTACCGTCTACATAAAACTCGAATGGGCCTCCTGTTAATGTACCCGCATCGGTTTCCGTGCGGACGACCATAATTGAATTGGATAGATCGAAATTCCCTTTTAAATCATGGGCGTTCATTCCCATTTCCGCGCCTTCCAGTCCGTCTTCGTACTTCAGGTACCATATCAGGCATGTGCCCGCTCCCGCTCCATCAAAGTTTACACCTTCCAAAGCTTCTATAGTTGGCGGAAGCCCTAATATCTTCCCTGTATCATCCGTAATGACAAAAGAGCTGTTGGTCCCCACGGCATCACCGTCCATGGTTATTCCCGAGACCATATCCTCAATTCCGTCCACACAGAAATAGAAAGGACCACCGGAAAGCTCGCCGGCATTGACCACCATTTTCTCTTTTCGTACCACTTCTATTGGATTGGACAGGTCATAACACCCTACAAGGTCATTGGCGTTCAGACCCATCTCGGCGCCTTGCAGTCCGTCCTCATAGCGCAAATGCCAGATCAAACAAGTGCCAGCTCCCGCTCCATCAAAATCCACGCCTTCAACTGCGCCCATGGATGGCGGTATTCCCAATATCTTCCCGGCTTCATCGGTAATGACAAATGTGCTGTTCTTGCCTGAACGTTTTCCCGTAACGGCGATTCCACTCACCATATCCGGAGTACCGTCTACATAAAACTCGAATGGGCCTCCTGTTAATGTACCTGCATCGGTTTCCGTGCGGACGACCATAATTGAATTGGATAAATCGAAATTCCCTTTTAAATTATGGGCGTTCAGACCCATTTCCGCGCCTTCCAGTCCGTCTTCGTACTTCAGGTACCATATCAGGCATGTGCCCGCTCCAGCTCCATCAAAGTTTACACCTTCCAGAGCTTCCATAGTTGGCGGAAGTCCTAATATCTTCCCTGTATCATCCGTAATGACAAAAGAACTGTTGGTCCCCACGGCATCACCGTCCATGGTTATTCCCGAGACCATATCCTCAATTCCGTCCACACAGAAATAGAAAGGACCACCGGAAAGCTCACCGGCATTGACCACCATTTTCTCTTTTCGTACCACTTCTATAGGATTGGACAGGTCATAACACCCTACAAGGTCATTGGCGTTCAGACCCATCTCGGCACCTTGCAGTCCGTCCTCATAGCGCAAATGCCAGATTAGACAAGTGCCAGCTCCTGCTCCATCAAAATCTACGCCTTCAACTGCGGCCATGGATGGCGGTATTCCCAATATCTTCCCAGCTTCATCGGTAATGACAAATGTGCTGTTCTTGCCTGAACGTTTTCCCGTAACGGCGATTCCGCTGACCATATCCGGAGAACCGTCTACATAAAACTCAAATGGGCCTCCTGTTAATGTACCTCCGTCCGGTTGGTTCCGATACACCGTAACAGAATTGGAAAAATTGAATTCACCTTCCAACCCAGAAATATTCATGCCACCTGCCAAGCCTGCCAATCCATCGGTATAGCTCAAATGCCATATCAAACAAGTACCGGGTCCTGCGCCATCAAAATCTACTGCTTCCGGATTTGGTGGCAATCCTAATATAGTACCTGCTTCGTCAGTTACGACCCATTGTGAGTTTTCTCCGTTATTTCCAGAGACTTCTACCCCGGAAACGTGGTCTGGATAATTATCTCCAACGCAAAACATAAAAGGACCTCCGCTAATTTCTCCCCCTTCGGATGCTTCAGTAGTATCATTTGCTAAAATTGTTGGTGACATGAAAAACATCACTAAAGTCAGCAAGAGTGCAGACCAATACAAAAGTGATCTGTTGTTCGCATTCAAATTAAAAAGTAGTTTTCTTTCCATAATAACGTGTTTTTAAGTTGTACCCAAACTAATTGTTATATTGAAAGGAAAAGTCACAGAAAGCTAAACTTTTCCTTTAATTCCGTGATACTTTTGTGAACTTTTACGACTTAAGCATCAGGTTATCAATAATTTTCGGGTTTCAAAGGATATTGTGGACCATTACCTACCGTTTGTCTATTTTAGAAATACCGTGATAACTATGTGATACTTTTTAACGTCATTCGTATTCTGAATTATGAAAGAAATATTGATTATAGAAGATGATCCAGAAATCATCAAACTGTTAGAGATTCATCTTACCGATCTCATTTATAAGACTTCAAAAGCCATGGATGGTGCTGAAGGCTTACTAATGGCGTTAAATAAAGATTATGACCTTATTCTATTGGATCTAACCTTACCAAGTATGGATGGGGTTGAAATTTGCAAAAAACTAAGAGCCGAAAAGAATACACCGGTAATTATGCTTACCGCAAAATCGGAAGAGATAGATCGCGTTTTAGGACTAGAAATTGGTGCGGATGACTACATCACAAAACCATTTAGTATACGCGAGTTATTGGCTCGTATTAAAGCAGTTATGCGACGTACGGACGCACAACAAACTAAAGCGGAAAACACGGCAACTATTGAATGTGAAGGTCTTTTTATAGATATTGATAAACGGAAAGTACTTTTAAACGATTCCAAAGTTGAACTATCTCCAAAGGAATTTGAACTTTTAGTTCTCATGGCCTCCAACCCGGGAAGAAACTACTCACGAACCGAGCTTTTGAATATGATTTGGGGCTATAATTTTGAGGGTTACGAGCATACGGTAAATTCTCATATAAATAGGCTACGAGCTAAAATTGAATCAGACATGGCCAACCCTACTTTTATTCTCACAACTTGGGGCGTTGGCTATAAGTTTAACGAAGACATCTCACTATGAGCCAGACAGAAAAAACCTTGACGCCCAAGCTGATCAAAAAACTTTGGTTGGCATTTATCCTTCTGGTCTTATTGATGGGGGCTTCTTTTATATTTATTACCGGGTACTTTGCCAATAAATATAGCCAAGAGACCACGCAACGGCTTAATGCCGATGTTGCAAACCATGTAATAGCTGAAAAGTTTAAAGATGCCTCGCCATTTCTTGAAGATGGTAGTGTAAACAAACCTCTTTTTGGGGATTTAATGCACGATATGATGGCTGTAAACCAAAGTATTGAAGTTTACCTGTTGAATGAGACGGGGGAAGTTCTGTATTCCGTAGTATTAGATCATGGCGACAAAAGTTCTATTAAAAGTGTTTCACTGTCGCCTATAGAATTCTTCATTAAAAATAAAGGCGAGCGTTTTGTTCTTGGAGATGACCCTAGAAATATTGGAGAGCAAAAAATATTTTCGGCGGCACCCTACTCCGTTGATGGGCGCAATGGATATGTTTACATTGTACTAGCTGGTAAAAAATTTCAGGAAGTAAGCAATAATTTATTGACTCAGTATTTTACAAAATTAGGTATTGGTGCAACCTTGCTTACTATGTTGTTTTCACTAATTATTGGCCTTATAGCTATTTGGTTCTTAACTAAGAATTTACGCCTAATTACCAAGACCGTTCGCAAATTCCATGATGGTGACTTACAGGCGCGTATAAAAAATCCCGAGAATTCAGATATTGAAGTGTTTGCCAAATCGTTTAACGAAATGGCGGATAATATTGTGGGAAACATGGATAAAATGCAGTCCATTGATTTGTTGCGAAGGGAATTAATTGCAAACGTATCGCACGATCTCAGGACTCCGTTGGCTATTCTAAAAGGATATATTGAAACGCTCCAGATTAAAAACGAGTCACTTTCCGAAGACCAGAAACAAGAATACCTACAGATAACCCATGACAATGTAGATAAGCTTTCTAACTTGATAAATCAGCTTTTTGAATATTCTAAATTGGAGGCCGAACAAGTAACACCGGTAAAAGAGCCGTTTTCAATAACCGAACTTTCTCATGATCTAATTGCAAAGTTCAGGGTGCTGGCCGAACAGAAGCAAATTGACCTTCAGCTAGATAATCCTGAAGAAAATTGTATGGTCTTTGCTGATGTAAGTCTCGTGGAACGAGCTTTACAAAACCTGATAGAAAATGCTTTGAAGTACACGCAAGCCAATGGAAAGGTTACCCTATCACTCCAGAAAAAAGGAAAAAATGTTGAAATAAACATTACGGATACCGGTACGGGAATTCCCGTAAACGAACAGCCCTTTATATTTGACAGGTATAAACAAGTAGATAAAAGCTCTAAGAAACAAGGCTATGGACTTGGACTTGCCATTGTGAAAAAAATAATGGACTTGCATGACACTACGATCACCGTATTGAGTAAGCCTAAAGAAGGAAGTTCTTTTATATTCAATCTTCCTGCGTATCAAGTTTAAACTAAAAGGCCGAACATCATTTTATGAATAAACGATGTTCGGCCAAATTATTAGTATTTGCTCTTATTTCAACCCTAAATCACTACCATCAGTAGCTTTTCCTTTAAAAGGGGAATCTTCACTAAGGGAATAAGAGCCCTTCATGAATTCAGGAGCCAACTCCCATTGGTTTTCTACAACATACTTTTGGTCTCCTGTTACTACAAGTTTTTCCGAGTTACTTAAGGCATTATTACGCACTTTAACGATTGGCTCACCAACTACCAAGTGCATTTCAATAGCCTTGCTATCCTTAAAAATATTGTTTTTTATATCCGTCTCTTGAACGCCATACAAAGAGATGGCAGCTTTATATTTGTTTTTCTTGCCATAACCCACATTATCAAACACATTGTGGTCCACCTCCAAAAACGGACCAAAAGTACTTTCGTCTTTACCACCTCTGTACAAACGTAAAGCCGCACCTTGTAACTCGCTAATGGTGTTGTTCTTCATAATAAAGTATTCCACGTTATACGCTCCAATATCATCCGTCTCCTTATCTAATGCCGCAATGCTACCCGTGATTTTTTTAAAGGTCGAATTTTTAATGCTGATGGTATCCGCAAATGTGCCTTTAGAAACCCTTAAAACATCAAATGAATGATTTACTACCAAATCTTTAAACTCGCAATTATCAATGAATAATTTGTAGTTGTCATTCATAGAGTTTTTACTTGTACTGATAACCGAATTACCCGCATAATCAGGAGATTTAGCCCCATCAAAAGTAATGTTCTCCAAAGACAGACTACCGCCATTTTGAATCTCAAAAGCCATCATCCTTTCGAACAAAATAGTCGCTTTTTTAGTTCCCTTAGTTTTAAAAGTAAGCGGATGTTTTATTTTAACGGCTTTCGTCAATAAATAAATACCTCCTTCTTCTAACTCAATAATATCACCCGCTTCCGAATTTTTAACGATTTCAAATAACGTATTTATGCCCACTTCTACTTTTAGTGTTTTACCAGAACTTAATGCTACGGAATTATCTACTTTGGAGTACCAACTTACCCCCGTGTTCTCCTTAGTTGCAATTTTTGGGCTTATGGTAACCTTAGTCTTAATTTTTTTTGATGTAGGAATTAAAAACCCCTGCTCGTTTTTCACCAACTTCATATCAGCATTCTTAAACCCTTTCTCTATAGTGGTCTTCGAATTTTCACCTAAAATATTATCCTTGAAAGTCACTCCGCTAATGTCATCATCAATAGTAAAGATGTCTTTCTTAGTTTCATTGTAAATAATATTCTCTGAAAATTCCGATGTTCGTGGTGCTTGACTTCTTTCTTCGTCACTACCAGCACCAAAAAGAATATTATCGCAATTTACAAAAGTGTTGTTGTTCACCTTAGAATTAATTACGGGTACATAGCGGTTTGGCGGAGAATCTGGCACTCCGTTCATCATTACAAAGGCTCCTCTAAAACGGTACCCCGTTAAACCAATATGGTAATTATTGATTACCGTTTGTGTTTCGTTAATCACACGAACACCACCTGTACTTGGCTTTCCATTACCAATAAAAACGTTACCGTCCACCAAAGTTTCGTTTCCGTGGCGCATGGTTAAAGTTCCCGTACACTCAAAAAAAGTATTGTATTTAAAAGTATTCTGACAGGATTTATTTGATATGATTTCATGCTCGCCATTAGTTCTGTCAAAATAATTGGATTCTACTAAGGTATTTGAATTTTCTAATGCATGATGGCTTGTTCCGATTCTTAATGTTTCACCTCCATTGTTCCCATAAGTAGGACGAGGGCCAAAATAGTTATGGTCTATTTTATGATTGTTTTCTCTACTATCTTCTGTATCCAAGCCAACAATCATGGTAACCCCAAGATTCTTTTTACCTACAATATGATTATGGTCTATCCTATTATTTTTTCCATAAATAGTAACCCAATAGTCCTGTACCTGTCGTTCTGGATTATTAAAATTATCGATTACACATTCTGTTAACCGAGAGTTATTTGCTATTTCCTCCCTACTTTTTCTAAAAGAGATCACGGCATTAGTTGGGGTATATCCATTTTTAAAGACAAGCCCTTTAACAATAAGATGGTCTCCCGCTATTCTTAAATTAGAAGCTCCTTCTAAAGTTACTTTTCCTTTTTCTTGAACGGTAAGTATAATTGGTTTTTCAGCGGTACCATCAGCCTCAAACAAAAGCTCTGAATCCATCCATACACCACTGGCAAGAACAATGCTATCTCCGGGTTGTATATTTAAAAGAGCCTCGTTGAACTCCGCAACATTTTTTACGGTCTCCGTGTGCTGCGCTTCAGCAAGAGAGCATGATATGGTAATAATAATAAACGATAAAAATTTGCTTAGGTGTCTCATAACTATAATTGGTTTACCAAACTGGTTTACCAAAAATACATATATTTAATAGACCCACAAATATTTAACACAAAAACGGTCAATATGGGTAGTATTGACCGTTGAATTTTTCAAAAAAAATATAATTACTGGCTTATTCCGCTTTCTGTTGCTTTAAATCACCTACCGCATGTTCTGGAAATATACCTTACCTTTAATCAAATCCCGACCCGAAGGATTCCGCAACCTGCGTAAACTAGAATTAGTACATAAGCTTAAGTGGCAAATTTTCTTCTACAATCAATTCTCCTGAATTCTGTATTTGGTTATTAGAATGTGTATTGTTTTTCGCTCCCCAAAGGCGGGCAACAAATTTTACAGCGTTGTCCTGAAATGTATTTCCTGAAAGCTCAACATTGATAATCCCATAGGTATTGATTAAAATACCATCTTCCTCGTGCTCACCGCATTTTGTAAAGACGCTATTGGTCACAATTAAATTTCCACCTACCGTAGACTCATCATACCCCCCTCTATAGTAATCAATTACGTTCTTACCCACCTCCGTAAACTGACAATCATCAATGAATATATTTTCTGCATTGTATTCGCCACGATCATCAGTCTCTTCTGATAATTCTAAACCGTTTGCGCAGTTAACAATCGCAGTAGATTTAAATTTGATGTACTCCGAGAATGAATATTTATAGGCTTTTAGCACATAGTCAAAATTGGATATTTCAGAATCCACAACGGTAAGATTGTACAAACTGGACATATTGTTCTTTAAACTCGCAAAAGCATACTGCTCATCAGTACCTTTTAAAACAACACTTTTTAGGGTAAGCTCTCCTTTTGGATTCATTTCAAACGCTGGGGATTTTGCTGGCCCGTAATATTGAATGGAAGCTTTTTTAGTTTTATCTACAGAGCGAATGGTCAGGTTCTTATCAATCTTTAACGAGGTTTTAAGTTTATATCGGCTGGAAGTCAAGACTATAGTATCACCACTTTTTGCGTTTTTAATAGCTTTTGTCAATTGAGAAACCGAACCTACGGAATGATTCCTATGAACCTCATTTTTAGCCATTCCTGAACTATACCAATCAGGTCCGTATTGCGACCTATCCATAATATTTAGCTTTTCAGCTGGTGCTTTAACAATGGCTCCCACAGAGTTACTATCTGCCCTGGAGTTTCCAAAGATGTCCGTTTTAATCTGTTCAAATTCAAAACCATTGTACAGCTCCGTACCTGATATATCGTTTGTAGGAATAAAAACGTTTTTCTCCAATTCCGAAACTGTAAAGTCTTTACGCTCTAATCCTGGAACTTCTTTAAATGAAACACCTTGGTTGTTGATAATATTACTTTCAAAATCAATTCCATCTATAGAATCGTGAGCTATAATAGGTTGCTCATCTCCCTTATCATTATAAATTAGGTTGTTCGCAACAGTCGTGCGAATAGGTCTCGCCGACCGGATTTCAGAAAGTGGAAGAATATCCTTTTGGTCTACATTTGCCCCCACTCCAAACTGCCACGGCGAATCACAGTTAATCCATGAGTTATTGGCTACCACCACGTCCGTTACCTGCAAATATCTATTAAGCGGAGATTTTGGAATACCGTTCATTACAGCAAGCGGACTTCTAAAGGTCTTGCCTTTTAGATTATAGAAATAATTATTGGTAACCCAATGCCCAGTGCCTATTAACCTAATCCCTCCTATTTGCTCAGAACTGGTATCGCCTATAAAATAATTACCGTCTACTATGCAATAGTTACCATGTCTTGTTACCAAGGAACCTTCACTCTTATAAAAAACATTGTTCCTGAATTCATTAAAATTTGATTTGCTTGAGATAATTTCTACTTCCCCATTACATCTATCAAAGAAATTGTTGGATACCATGGTATAGCTTGGGGCCATTGAGGTATAACTATTGCCAAGTTGTATGGTTTCTGCACTAGGCCCGCCTTTTGGAGGTCTTGGCCCAAAATAGTTATCATGTATTTTGTGGTAGTTCTTTATGCTTTTGTTTCCGGCTAAATCAATTCTAACGGTAGGTCCTCTGTTAGATTTCCCAGCTATGTAACAATGGTCCAATTCATTATAACGTCCATTAAAAAGTACCCAGAGATCCGTCTGGTTTCTTTGAACTTTATTGAAATCTAAAATTACGGTGTTTGTTACCCGGGAATGATTGGCCACAGTATCTTTATTGATGGCAAAATCTATAACGGCATCAGAAGGAGATGCCCCGTTGGTAAAATATAAACCACTAACAACCAAGTATTCCCCACCAAGTTTTAAATCGGATTGGCTACTTATAATTACCTTACCTGCGGTTTCAGCTTTTAAAGTTATAGGTTGACCCTGTTTACCATAACCTACAAATTTTATTTGCACGTCATCCCAATTCCCATTGGCCATTATAATTTCATCTCCCGGCCTTGCGGAATTAATGGCGGCATTCAACTCCGCAATATCGTTAACATACGTCTCTTCCTTTTGAGCTTCAGTTGTAAACGAAAAAAATAAAAGAGCGACACTTATTACTAATAATCTAGTTTTCATCATTCAAGTATGTTGAGAAGGTTTGTTTTAATAGATTGCTTAAACCGTTGAGAATTTTTAAAATCTATTTTCAGTATTCACCAAAAGTTCGAATTAATTGGTTTACCAAATTGGTTTACCAAATATAACCTAATTATCCTTCTAAGCAAACTATTTAACGGTTTCCAACTATTGAAATATGATGTTGGTACTTCCGTTTTAAAATTCCTTACAGACAGATATGCCAGCTATTTATTATGCTTGAAGTTCATCAGGAAGAATACGCACTTCGTCTATAGCTTCAAATTTTTTTCTAGGCCAATAGTTATATACTTCTAACTTAAAATCCCTAATATATGAAGTTTAACAACCTACTTTTAGCAAGTGTTTTTCTTGTAATTTTCAGCGCATGTTCCGAGGACGATTTGTTAGCTGATATCCCAGAAACTGAAACAGAACAACAAGAAGAGCAACAGGAAGAGGAAGAACAGGAATCCGAAAACAATGCCCCTGATGCGTTCAGCCTATCCACTCTAGAAAATGGTGCCGTAGATGCAGAAATAAATCCCCTTTTGACCTGGGCTGCGACCACAGATCAAGATGATGACACAATAACCTATAAACTTGTTTTGGATATAAATGAATCTCCTGAAACTACTATAGCCGAAAACCTTACTACAACAGAGTTTTCCATTACGGAAGGCTTAAACCGAAATAAAACCTACTACTGGAAAGTAATTGCTACGGACGGTAATGGAGGTGAAACCGAAAGTACCGAAACTTTTAGCTTTACCACGAAAGGCTTCGCTTTATCCGAATCTGCCCTTACCGCTAATGCACAATTTAGCAAAAGAAGAAACCACAGTATTACCGAATTTGACGGAAAACTATGGTTGATAGGTGGCGGTGATGACAATTCTATATATGATGATGTATGGTCTTCTGTAGATGGTGAGACTTGGCAGCTAGAAGTAGAAGACCCGTTTGGTTTTTTCAGCAAAAACAATCATACCGCTATTGTGTTCAAAAACAAGTTCTGGATTATTGGTGGCGGTTTTAGTGATATCTGGTCATCTACCAATGGTATAGATTGGGTACGAAATGATTTATCCGGTCCGTTCGGTTCTAGAGAAGGACATTCTACTGTAGTTTATGATGGTAAGTTATGGGTTATTGGTGGAACTAAGGTAAATGAACAAATGAATGACGTTTGGTACTCCGAAGACGGTATAACTTGGACAGAAGCAGCCTCAAGCACGCAATTTTCTCCACGTACAGACCACACTACTATTGTATTTAATGGTAAAATGTACTTAATGGGAGGAACCTCTATTCAAGATTTTTCTCCGTTATTTTACAATGATATCTACACGTCAACCGATGGTATTAACTGGACGGAAGTAGCTACTGAATCCGTATTCGAAATTCGTGCTAATCAAACTTCATTAGTTTATGATAATAAAATGTGGGTCATTGGTGGCTGGCAAGCTGTAACGAATCAAGAAACGATGGAGCAAGATGTTATATCATTTGCAGATGTGTGGTATTCAGATAATGGAACCCAATGGAATAAACTGAACGGCAACGATTCCTATCCTGGAAGATTAGGACACGCTTCAGTATTATTTGAAAATAAAATACTTATTTCCGGTGGATTGAACATTGACCAAGATGACAATCTTAGAACACATTACAATGACGTGTGGGTAATTGAATAATTATAACTGAACAATTGAATGTTTCATGAATAAGTCGATTATGTCAACTTATTTCAGGATGAAACACAAATATTAAAATAGCCCTTTCTAACGAAAGGGCTATTTACTTTTATACTATAGTTTTTACAAACCGTCTATATAACTTCCGTAAAGGTCTTTGAATTGATACCCCTCTGAGAATCTATTTTTGCTTAATTTTTTATGGGATACCAATCCCCATAGAATCAATTCTTTTAAGAAGTATATATCTTCTTTCGGAAAATCGGGCTGATGCTCCTTTATCAACTGATTCAACTCAGGAATACTATCCAAAGTCCGTTTATATTCCTCATCTGTAAACTCATCTAAAAGTTCAAAACCTTCCCCTTGAAAGAACCAACTTAATAAGTCATCATAAGGAGATGGAGCATCTTTTCTTTCCAATTTGTTTATAGCAGGAAAGTATTGAGGAAACAGACTTTTTACCGCATCATCAATCAATATTTCGGCAACACTATCAGCGCCTTCTTGCTCTCCTTCATACACTAATTCTATCTTACCGGTAATAGCAGGAACAATACCCATAAAATCACTTAAGCGTACCATGGTGCCATCGGCATCGGCCAGTAAAGCCCTTCTTTCTGCAGTACTTAATAAGTTCTCAAAAGCCGTAATACTAGTTCGTGCACTTACCCCACTTTTAGCATCTACATACTCACTATCACGTGCTTCAAAAATAATCTGCTCCAACAAGTCTTTTGCCAAATCCGGAACATAAACAGAATCTGTTTGGCGTGCATCAAGATGTGCTTCTTGTTCCGTGATTTTTCTTGCCGTTTCAATATCCTCTGGATAATGGGTTAAAATTTGGGACCCAATTCTATCTTTTAACGGTGTTACAATACTTCCCCTGTTGGTATAATCTTCAGGGTTTGCCGTGAATACAAACTGAATATCCAACGGTAAACGCAATTTAAAACCACGAATCTGAATATCGCCTTCCTCCAAGATATTGAATAGCGAAACTTGAATTCTAGCCTGCAAATCCGGAAGCTCATTGATAACAAAAATACAACGGTTCGCACGCGGAATCATTCCAAAGTGAATCACCCTATCATCAGCATACGACAATTTAAGGTTCGCCGCTTTTATCGGGTCCACATCTCCAATCAAATCGGCTACGGTTACATCCTGTGTTGCTAGTTTTTCAGCAAAACGCTCTTTTCTATGCAACCAAGAAATTGGAGTATCTTCACCTTTTTCCTTAATGAGCTCCATGGCGTAGCGCGACATAGGTTGTAATGGATCATCATTAATTTCAGAACCTTCTACCACAGGAATATACTCATCCAGCAAATTGACCATTAAATGTGCCAAACGTGTTTTTGCCTGTCCCCGTAGTCCTAATAAGTTGATGTTATGCCGAGATAGAATCGCACGTTCCAATTCTGGAATTACGGAATCTTCATAACCCCACACGCCAGTAAATGCATCTTCTCCTTTTTTAATTTTTTGAATGAGATTGTCACGTAACTCATCCTTAACGCTTTTGGTCTGGTATCCGGCAGCTTTTAACTCGCCAAGCGTTTGTATCTTTTTATTATCTAATTTCATAGGTAGAATCTCTTATTTCAATCTTTTTTTCCTGTTGCTCTCGTAATCTTCAAAAATCATTTCACCCAGACCTTTTAATCCCGTAAAGAAAGCCTTGCCTTTGTTCGCTTCCGTAAAATGACGAATAAACTGCATTAAATAAGCATCTTGTGCAATCATAAAAGTTGTTATGGGGATGTGTAATTTCCGTGCCTGCCGTGCCATATTATAACATTTCTCAACAATATAATCATCCAGGCCTACACTATTCTTATAATACGTACCATCAGGAAGCCGTAAACAACTGGGCTTCCCATCCGTAATCATAAAAATCTGTTTGTTGGTATTCCGCTTACGGCGGAGCATATCCATCGCTAATTGTAGTCCCGCTACAGTATTGGTATGATAAGGCCCTACCTTTAAATAGGGAAGATCTTTGATCGGAATCGGCCAAGCATCATTGCCGAAAACCAAAATATCTAAAGTGTCTTTGGGATACCGAGTGGTAATCAACTCCGCAAGTGCCATTGCCACCTTTTTGGCAGGTGTAATACGGTCTTCGCCGTACAAAATCATACTGTGGCTAATATCTATCATCAACACTGTACTCATCTGGGCCTTGTGTTGCGTATCTTCAACCACTAAATCATCTTCATTTAAGGTGAAGCTGCCCATTCCATGATTGATTTGGGCATTCTTAAGACTCTCGGTCATTGAAATGTTCTCTAGACCATCACCATAACGATATTCCCTTAAATCTCCCGTATGCTCATCCCCTTGCCCGGATTTACCGGTCTTATGGTTTCCAGAGCCACTACGTTTAATTTTACCGAAAATTTGGTCTAAAGCACGTTGGCGAATAAGGCGTTCCATTTTAGCGGTAATGGAAATATTACCTTTTCCACCATTTTCATCGCCCTCTTCTCCTTCTCCACCAGCACCACCATCTTCAAATTCTTCCTGAATATATCCTTTTGCTTTTAGCTCCTCTATGAAATCATCGATCGTGTATTCATCATCCGTCAGTTCATACTCCTTATCCAATTCACGCAACCAATCAATGGCCTCATCAAAATCGCCCGAAGTATGGGTTATGAGTTCTTGAAAAATATCGAAAAGTTTTTCAAAGGGAGTCTGTTCCGGTGCTTCATACGTTGAAAACCGGAACCCTTTTCTTGTGTTCATAGCCATTATATAAAATTACTTAATAAAACCGTTAACACCTCCATTTTTAGGAAATGTTAACGGTTACAGGCTATTGCCACTAAAAAAACATTGACGTTAGACTTATTAAAATTAAAAGTCACCTAACTTATAATACCCAGAGGTGCCGTCGTTTTCCACGCACCACGGGTAAAATCTGGAAACTCTTGTGGAGCACCATTATTTGCCACAGAAGCCTCACTTAAAGGAGAAACTGCACTCCACAAACAACCTTCGTATACATTTTGATCTAAAGGTTCTCCGTTTCTTAAACACTCTACAATGCGGAAAAGCATCATAAAGTCCATACCCCCGTGACCTCCCATTTTCGTTGCCAAATCGCCTACTCGTTTGTATAACGGGTGCTCATATTTTTCATAGATTTTTGCCAAGCCATCGCCTTCCGCCCAGTGATGATGGTCTTCGGTCGCCCCTTCTACACCTCCTTCAATTGCAACTCGTGTAGGAAAACCGGCCAAAGTACCTTTTGTACCCTGAATCATGTTATGGCGGGTATATGGTCGTGGACTCGTTTCATCCCATTGTACCATAATGGTTCTACCTAAGTTGGTCTTTATAATGGAAGTATTGATATCCCCTCCTTTATAATCCAGCTTATTCCATTTGTGATCTGCGGGAAAATTCTTTTCAGCATATAATTGACGACCTTTTGCAGGTGATGAAAAAGCGTTTATAAACTTGAAATTGTCATCTGTGCGTCCAACGTTCATGTATTGGGCAACAGGTCCCAAACCATGTGTTGGATATAAGTTTCCGTTTCTATGTGCATAATGCGGTGTACGCCACGAACCCGTACCACGATCCACCTCGTTCATCTGAAAACGCAATTCGTGAATATAGGCCGCTTCACCATGAAGCAGTTCGCCAATTGCTCCTTCTCGGCACATATTTAAATACAACAACTCATCCCTGCCATAGTTAACGTTCTCCATCATCATGCAATGTTTCTTTGTCTTTTCGGACACATCCACAATTTGCCACATCTCTTCTATAGTTAAGGCCAAAGGAACTTCCACAAAAGCATGGGCTCCTGCATTCATTGTTGCAATAGCCATTGGGGCGTGTAAACCCCACGGAGTCGCAATTATTACAGCATCCGGTTTTTCCTTTTCTAACATTTTTTTCCAGTCGTCCTCACCGTCCGTGTATAGCTTTACTTTTTTATGGCGTTGCCCTTTACCTGCCTCCTTACAGACATCAGCCGACTTTTGGGCCAAATCTTCATATAAATCCGATATAGCAACAACTTCCGTTCCCTCAATAGCGGCAATTTGCGCTACGTGGCCTGAACCTCTAGCGCCTACCCCAATAAATGCAAAACGCACCTTGTCTAATTTTGGGGCGCTAAAACCACCCATATATTGCGACGAAAAAGGCCGCTCGGTTCCTAAAAAATTGGCTTGAGAAATAGTTGGGGCCAGAGCAATCCCTGCACCTACCAATGACGATTTTTTTAGAAAATTTCTTCTATTTGAGTTCATCTATCTTTTTTTGTGAGTTGTTGTAGAAATGAAATTACAAGATAAAGAAGTTTTAGGGATTAAAATGACAAGAAATGCTGCAATTACTAAAGTCTTACAAAGTGCCGTTTATTTTTTTGACAGCACGTTTAGAGGCCATATCTTCGTAAACGATGATTAAAGAACAATGTTTAGGTTTTTTGAATACCCCGCCTCTGTGGCTTGGTGAGCAATTTGGGATTGAGCAGTTTCTTTTCCCGGAACTGAACATGAATCGTTTTCTTCCTAAACCCATTTTTAAAAAGATGCGGTTAGGTCATCAAATGGAACATGTTTTTGAACAGCTGTTAATACGAAACGATACGTACGAACTTGTGCTTCACAACCAACCGGTAAAAGATGGAAATCTTACCATTGGTGAAATCGATTTTATTCTGAAGAATTTAGAATCAAAACAACTGATTCACGTTGAACTTACTTATAAATTCTACATCGTTGACCCTACCATTTCAGAACCTATTCACCGATTAATAGGACCTAACCGAAGAGATATGTTCTATACTAAAATGGAAAAAATACGAGATAGACAGTTCCCCTTACTGCACTCAGAAAATGGTATTGCCACTTTATCGGAAAAGAATATAAACCATGAAGACATTGAGCACCAAGCCTGTTATAAAGCGCAGCTCTTCATGCCCTATTCTAATATGAAAGTTGATATCACTCCTTTAAATACGGACTGCATCTATGGTTATTGGCTTCGTTTTAATGATTTTGAAAAAGAAGAGTTTAGAAACAGTAAATATTACCTTCCCAGTAAATCAGAATGGGTAATAGAACCACATAGAAAGGTCCGCTGGTCTTCACATTTTGAAACTCTCATGGAAGTAAACCTGCGAACCCTAAATGAAAATGCCCCCATGCTATGGATGAAAAAATCGGACACTGAATATGAGAAACTCTTTGTGGTTTGGTGGTAAGAGTTAGTAGTTAGTAGTTAGTAGTTAGTAGTTAGTAGTTAGTAGTTAGTAGTTAGTAGTTAGTAGTTAGTAGTTAGTAGTTAGTAGTTAGTAGTTAGTAGTTAGTAGAAGTTAAAAAACGCCCATCTTAAAAATGCTTTACCTGAGTTTTTTTTCATTTTAATTATCCGGCAGTACCAACTTTTAAAACTGTAAACAACGACCCAATACTTTATTCTCTATACTCCATACTAACTACTCAACACCAACAGAAATCACTCAAAAGTATAACTCCCTTTCTCTACTTCCGTCACCCTAAAATAGCCATGTGCATAATTGTCAGGGTTGGTTAGATTTACGCAATTCCCCTTTACCGCTACGGGAGTTGCAGAAAAAATACCTACGCCTCCTACTTGGTCTATTAAAATGTCCATATAGTTATAATAAGCTTCGGACACACCGTACATCTCTACAGTGACTACATCGCCTGGCTGAATCGCTTCTATTTTATCAGTATCTTCATCTTCTTCAGTTTCATACCAAGTATCTATTTCATTACCATTTATAAATTCATCATTGCCTACTTCAAATTCAGGCAATAAATCACCAAGTTTATGAAATCTAAAAAGATAAAAATTCTCTTCGTCCTCAGGATCTGTAAACTCTACATGCAACTCTAGTTCTTCATCGTCAAAACCATCTTCACGACCTTGGTACAAATCAGTTATTTCAGTAACTGGCGTCATCGTTTCTTGGGCAGTAAAGGTCTCCCCATTATAAACAACTTCCAACGTATATGATTGATCCATAACAGGTACGAATTCCGAAGTGGTATACTCCCCATTGTTCTGATCCGTAAAAATAAATTCAGCTCCGCTTGTGTCATTGGTAACTGAAACCGAAGCGCCTGTAACAGCAGTATTGCTAGTGGTATCAAAAAATTCTGTAGATGTACTCAATTTCACGGACTGCTCATTACCAGATGTTCCTTTTTTCCAATCCAAGGAAGCTTGGATCACCAAGCGCTTAGTGCCTTCTTGTACTTCCACATCAACGACATCCGTACACGAGGTTATCGATAGTATTAAAAGTAGTAGGGTGACTTTATATATATTCTGCATTTTTCTAAAATTTAAAGTTATAGGTTAACGAAGGAACTATTCCAAAAATAGCCGTTCTGGTAGCTTCATTAGCTCCCGTTTCTAAATTCTGACCAAAGGAAATTGAGGCGGCATTTTTACGGTTATAAGCATTATAAATACCTAATACCCATTCCCCTTTAAAACGTTTTTCAGGTTTACGGTTGGGTTTGTAATTGACAGATAAATCTAAACGATGATAAGAAGGTAAACGGTCAGAATTTCTATCTGCATAACTAGCAATGGAAATACCCTCATACTCATATTGGCCGTTTGGATACGTTACCGGTCTCCCGGTTTGAAAAACCAGGTTAGCACCAAAACTCAACTTATCATTCAACTTATAAGCACCGGAAACAGAAATATCATGTGTTCTATCATAGGGCGTGTTATACCAATCCCCATTGTTTATCCCTAAACCACCAGCATTACCGCCTGGCGTGCGTTGTTCAGATTTAGACAAGGTATATGAAATCCACCCTGTAAAATCGCCTTCGTTTTTGCGTAAAAGGAGTTCAAGACCATAAGCGCGTGACTCTCCCGTTAAAATTTCTGTTTCTATAGTGTTCTGCCCAATTAAGTCGGAGCCATCTATATAATCAATTCGATTATCGGTGTTTTTAAAATAAACTTCGGCTTCCATCGAGTAAGTTTTATCCTTAAAATTTCTAAAATACCCCAATGCATATTGATTTGACAACTGTGGTTTGATAAACTCACCACTTGGTGCCCAAACGTCCAACGGAGTCGCAGAAGAGGTGTTCGATAATAAATGAATGTATTGTGCCACCCTAGAAAACCCTGCTTTTACAGAAGAATTATCATTTAAAACATAAGCTAAAGAAGCTCTAGGCTCAAAATTTCCAAATGTTTCTATAGCATCCCCTTTTTCGTAGTAGGTCTCTCCTACTTCGGTTCCCCGTTCGTAAATATCCAAAGTGGGGTTGTATACAACAGGCTGATTGTTGGCATAGTTTACTATAGGTTGTCCACCAAGTCTTGTAAATCCGCTGTAACGCAGTCCGTATTGTGCGGTTAGTTTATCGGTTAGCTTATGTTCGGCATTAATATAGAGACCGCTCTCAAATGCCTTTTTACTATCCAATGTCATTGGGTTTACCGCAGAAGTTTCAGAAGTAGGACTAATTTTTCCCGGATCAAAATCATAATAAATTCCGCTTGCCCCAAAATCGAGCTTAAACTTATCACTCAAATAATATTTAAAATCATATTTCAGGTTATAATTTGTAATGGATGAAACCCAATCAAACTCTGCTGTAGTAATACCTAAATCATAATCGTATTTACTATAAACTGCCGATAGATTGGAAAAAAGCCTGTCATTAAAAATATGGTTCCAACGTAAGTTACCTGTTGAATTACCGTAACTACTAGAGAAATTCTCTCCTAGTTCAAAAGCATCCCTTCCAAAATACCCGGAAAGGTATAATCTATTGTTTGCATTTATCTTGTAGTTCGTCTTTAAGTTTAAGTCGTAAAAACTCACGCTATTATCTTCACCTGCAGCCTTTAACAACAAGTCTGCGTATGAACGTCTCCCAGCCACCAAGAACGAACCTTTTTCTTTAAATAAAGGGCCTTCCAGTGCAAGCCGACTGGAGATAATACCTATTCCCCCTGTTGCGGCAAAATGCTTATTATTCCCATCTTTTTGACGTACATCCAACACGGAGGATACTCTACCGCCATACCTAGCAGGAATGCCTCCTTTATACAGTTTAACATCTTTAATGGCGTCTGCGTTAAAAACCGAGAAGAATCCGAACATGTGAGACGTATTATAAATGATAGCTTCATCCAACAATACCAGATTTTGGTCTCCGGCACCACCGCGTACGTGGAATCCTCCAGTACCCTCCCCATTATTTGTAACCCCGGGAAGCATTTGTAAGGATTTCAGAACATCTACTTCTCCCAAAACAACTGGCATTTGTTTTACAGTGGCAATGTTCATTTTAACCACACTCATTTCCGGCTTTCGCAAAACCGCTCTTTCCGGTTCATCCGCACTAACCACAACTTCCTCTAGCTCGGTTGAAGCTTCTGAAATTTCAAAATCTACTTTCTGGTTTTTATCTAAAGTAACCGCTTGGTACTTTTCCGAATACCCCATGTATGAGATATGCAAGCGATAATTGCCTTCCGGAGCCGTAATGGAATAAAAACCATACTCATTGGTTACCACACCAATGCTGGTGCCTTCTAAAAATACCGAAGCTCCAAAAAGAGTTTCTCCATTGGCTGCATCTGTTATTTTCCCGCTTACGGTATAATTTTCTTGGGCCATACCGTATGCGGCCACCAGCAGCAATACTAAGCTTAGTAAGGGTGTAAACCTTCGTTGCCGCTTCTTATCTATTCTTTTTTTCGTCATTTTATATTTTATTTCGATTGATGAACACCCCTATTGACAAGCAAACTTCCAGAAGGTTGCATGACCTTTCATTTTTTTTCAAAATAATAACATTGAGAAGACTTTATGGTATTATATTTAAAGAACAATTACATAACTATATAGAAGGCAAAAAAAAATCTTTCCAAATGCAACCCTTGCAATTTTTGTTTGTCTTTGTTAGTGAAATCAAATTTAGAGTACAATCAACCTCTTAAATTAATTGGAAACCGATATCCGCTTTACGCATAGGTCACTTGTTGAAAGCAGCAAGTCTGGCGATAGAAACGCACAGTACCAACTGTACGAGCTCTACGTGGATGCCATGTACAATATTGGAATGCGGTTTTTGGGAATTAAAGAAGATGCGGAAGATATTGTACAGGACAGTTTTGTAGATGCTTTTAAAAACCTGCACAACTTTAAATATGAATCCACTTTTGGAGCATGGTTAAAGCGGATAGTCATTAACAAAAGCATAAACCATTTAAAAGTAAAACGTCTACCCCTTGCGGCAATGGACGACCATGAGTATCACCTGACCATAGAAGAGGAAAAAGAAAAGGTAGATGCTGTTGACATACAGAAAGTTAAAACAGGAATTGAAAAGCTTCCCCTGGGCTATAAACAAATAATTAACCTGTATTTGCTTGAAGGTTATGACCACAATGAAATAAGCGAGGTGCTGGGTATTTCCACATCCACCTCAAAATCACAATACCACAGGGCCAAAAAGAAACTAGTTGAAATTATAAACACATTATAATGGACAATTTTGAAAAACACATCCGGGAGAACAAGGCGCTGTTTGACGACCATAAAGCAGACCGAGGCAAAATGTGGGCAAATATAGAGGCCCAGCTAGAACCGGCGAAGCCTAAAGTAGTTCCACTTTGGAAATCTCCTATGCTCCGTATTGCCGCTAGCGTCCTAATAATTTTGGGGATTTCCGGTCTCATCGGTGTTTCTTTTCTGGACGGTTCCAGTACGGAGAATAGCTTTGTGTCCAAGGAACTACAAGATATAGATATGCATTATAAAGGTTTGGTCTCCTACCAGGTTCAATTGGTGAAGAATAACGATGAACTATCAGAGGCCGATAAAGAAGAGTTTTTATCCTTTATGGATGAACTGGATGCCGAGTATGAACAATTAAAGTTAGAAATGAGGAACAACCTGGATAACGAACTAGTACTGGAGGCTATTGTTTCTAATTATAGAAAGCGAATAGAACTCATAGAAAACCTATTGCACCAGCTTAACGAATCAAAATTAAAAGATGAGGATTATGGATACACTTTATAAAAAACTGCTACTTTTTGCTGCAGTGTTGCTCTTTGGCCTTCCGGTCATGGCGCAGGAAAAAGTGTCTAAAAAGGTAACCAAGACTTACGGGTTTACCAATGCAGGAGAAATTCATTTAGACAATAAATATGGTAATATCAATATCTACGGATGGACCAAAGATGAGGTTTCCATAACTGTAAATATTACGGTAACCCACAAAAAAAGAGATAATGCCAAAGAACTCTTAGACCGCATTAAACCCATCATTCGCCAAAGCAATGATTTTCTATCCGTTGGTTATGAGATCGGAGAAAACAGTTCAGGATTCTTTTCTAACCTTTTTGAAAAAGCTAACCCTTTTGATTTTGACCGTAGTAATGTGCAAATAGATTATAAAGTATACATGCCCGAAAAGGCCGAAATGGAAATTATAAACAAATTTGGTGATGTTTTTATTGAAGATTGGATAGGTATCTTAAAAGCCGATGTACAACATGGCGATATGTGGATAAACGATAACCTGAACAAAGCGGATATTAATTTGAAATATGGAAAGTTACGAGCAAAAAATATCAACTACGGCAACCTAGACCTGAAGAATGGCGGGTTGGATATGGATGATTCCAACACTATGCGATTAAACAGTAGTGGTAGTGAAATTAGCATGCATACTATTGGCTCTTTGGAGTTCTACTCCAACAAAGATGAGGTTGACCTAGAGGAAACAGGCACTTTTTACGGGATGCTTAAGTTCAGTACCATTCAATTAAGAAGGTTGGCCAAGGATATAGATTTAGTCTTAAAAATATCGGATTTTAGAGCTGATCACATCCTATCTACTAATGGTACAATTATTATTGAGCAAGAGTCGTCAGAAGTAAGCCTTAATATTACGGACTTCCCTCACGAATTCTCGGCCGTACTGGAAGAAGGCCTGGTGCGCTTACCTAAATCATTTCACGATGTAGATTCGGAAATGCTGGATAAAGGTAAAAAGCTTCGGAAAATCAACGCTATTTATGGTAAGAAAGTGCAAGGTCGTATTTCCATTACCGGGAAAAAGGGTGTGGTTTTGTTGAAGGAACTTTAAAGGTAGTGGGTAGTGATGTAGTATTCAGTATTGAGAAGTTAGCTTTTGAGAAATTCTTTAAGTATAAAAAAGCGACCAACACTCTTTTGAGTATTGGTCGCTTTCATTTTAAATTTTGTTTCAATTACTCCGTATATGCCCCGGAAGAATACGTCAACTCATAACTGTGCGAATAGATTTCAAAAACAATTCCGAAAGAGTCTTCCACATAACACATTCTATAGGGCTTTTCATTGGGGTAATAAGACCTTATGGGCATACGCTGCTTTCCACCATGCGCTACAATTTTATCAACCAAATCTTCAATGTTTGGGTCTTGTATGCAAAAATGGAATAGTCCCGTATTGAACGGATTAAAATCTGGTGCCTCTTTAACCCCCTGTGGAAATGAAAATAATTCAATTCCAACACCATCGGAAGTGGACATGTGGGCAATTTCAAATTCTTCCCAGTCTTCACCAAAAACATCAATACACATCTGGCCAATGGCTGTTTCTTTTTCTTTTTTAACTTTTGATGGAGCCATTATCACATACCACCCCATTACTTCAGAATAAAATGTAACGGCTTCTTCTAATTTGGGAACCGTAATACCAATATGTGAAAATGATTTTGGATACTCTTTATTTGTGTTCATATTTTTAGTTTTACACTACAAAATAAACCTATATTTGACTTATAGACAATAACTTACCCAAAAGTGACATAGTTACCAAAAAGAGTAAATTGCTAATTACCAACAGTTTGTATCTAAAATGAATAATAAAAATTACTGCCCTTTAAATCACACCATGAATTTAATCGGTACCAAGTGGAAACCAATTGTTCTTTTTCATCTCCTTGATGGGCCATTACGTTCTGGCGTATTACAGAAGAAAATTCCAGGAATATCAAATAAAATGTTTACTCAAACTGTACGTGAACTAGAAAAAGACGGACTGGTCATGAGAGAGGTATTTCCCGTGGTTCCTCCAAAAGTTGAATACGGTTTAACAGAAAAAGGAAAATCACTCAAAGACATCTTAGAAAGTCTGGATAAATGGGGCGCTGACAATAGTAAACCGGCATTAAATTAAGTATCCTTTTCACTACCCACAATTCCTATTACAAGGAAAAATTCATTTTTTTTGAAAATAATTCGTTTTTGGTGCAACTTTTCGTGCCTTAGGTTGTCTATTAGGTAATCAATCAAAAAATGAACAGTGATGAAATCATTAAAAACGAGTCTTCTTGTATTATGTTTGGGAGCAACTTTCTTTGGTTCTGCCCAAAATGAAACAGAAGAATACTTGGAATTTAACGACCGTAACAACGTCGTTCACGGGGTATATCTTGGCCTTACTATGGGTGTTGGCGAAATTGATGATCAAAATGCATTCATGGGCGGGCTTAAAGTTGCCTATGTAGCCAATCGCCAATTTGAAATAGGCTTTGCGGGCAATTTTCTATACTCGGAACAAGATATTTATAACAACAGTCTAGCGCGTTACGAAGACTTAATAGGTGCTTACGGTGGTTTACATCTAGAGCCTATATTTTTTAGTAAAAAACGTGTCAACCTTTCTTTTCCCCTTTTACTAGGTGCCGGTGGTGTGGGGTATATAGATAATCGTTTTCATGATGATGAGAGGTACGAAGAAGAACTTACAGAAGATGATTTTGATGTAGTTTTTGTAGCAGAACCCGGAATCAGTGCTCTTTTTAATATATCACGCTATCTGCAATTAGAAGCTGGTGTAAAATATCGTTTTTCCAGTAGAATTCAACTTCCCCCAACGCGCACTACACGCATTAATGGCTTCTCAGCCGGAATAGGAGTTAAAGTAGGCATCTTTAATATGGGCCGTAACCGTTATAAAAAGAACATACAATGACAAAAATCAAAAGACAGTGTGCATTCTGCCATGACGTAATTGAGACACAACATGTATTCAGCGAAAATAATCAAGTGTACCTTAAAAACGACTCCAACTCTAATCGACTAAATGTAGAGGAATGGTCTCCCATTAATTTTCAATGGATTCCCGTTACACAGCTCAAAGAACGCTTAGTGCACCTATAAAAAATTTACAATTCATCAACCTGCTTGTCCACTGATAAGCATAAATCAATCAAAATGCGAAAAAAAACGATGTATATCGCCATGGCCGTGGCATGTGGAATTCTTACCTCTTGTGACTATGACCATATACGAGCTTCGGATGAAATCACCACTAAAGATTTAACCATTTCAGATTATGACGGACTAAAAGTTTCCAATGCTTTTGATGTCTACGTTACCTTTTCAGATAATGAAGAGGAAATCCAAATTGAAGCGAATGACAATTTACAAGACCGTATTGTTGTTGCACGAGAAGGAAACGAAGTTATCATCAAACTTAAAAGATACACAACGGTAAGTGGCAATCCCACATTAAAGGCTTTTATAACCACCAAAGACATTTCTGAATTTGACCTCTCTGGAGCAGCAAGCGTAACCTTAGAAAGTCCTTGGAATACCGAACGTGGCAAAATTGAGCTTTCCGGAGCGTCTGACCTTACCGGTGAAGTCTTTGCAGATTATCTGAATGTTGACCTAAATGGTGCATCTGAAGCCGATATTTACGGGGAAGTAAAATCCATACACGCCAACCTTTCCGGAAGCAGTGACTTTAGAAATTACGATTTACAAATAGAACGTTTGAACATAGATCTTTCAGGAGCCAGTGAAGCTTTCCTTACTGCCACGGAATCAATAGATGTAGAGGCAACGGGAGCGAGCACTCTAAACTACAAGGGTACTGCAGTTATCAATCATGAACGGATAAAAGGAGCTTCACAGCTAAAAAATAGAAACTAGTAAAACGACTATTTATGTCGTTTTACTAGTTCCGCTTCTATATCTTTTAAGGTGAATCCTTTTGCCTGAAGCAACATTAGGTAGTGAAAAAGTAAATCGGCACTTTCATATAAAAAGAGGTCATCGTTATCATCCATGGCCTCTATTACAGTTTCCACGGCTTCCTCCCCAACCTTTTGGGCTATTTTGTTTATGCCTTTTTCAAATAAAGAGGCAACATATGATTTACTAGAATCCGAAGCTTCACGACGCTGCTTGATGACTTCTTCCAATTGCGAAAAGAAACCAAAATTAGGGTTATTCTCTTCGTTCCAACAGGTACCGGTTCCTTTATGACAAGTAGGACCTACGGGTTTTACAAAAACTAGAAGTGTATCATCGTCACAATCGTTTTTAATATCTACCAGCTCCAAAAAATTTCCGCTCTCCTCCCCTTTGGTCCATAATCTTTTTTTAGTGCGACTATAAAACGTTACTTTTTTGGTCTCTTCAGTTTTGTCAAAAGCCTCTTGGTTCATGTACCCCAGCATCAAAACGTTTTTTGTAACTGCGTCCTGAATAATTGCCGGTACAAGTCCGTCTCCATTTTTATTGAAATCTATTTTCATCGTATATATTTTAAGCCAGTGCGAATTTTACGGCCGCATGAGCATGTTCTTTTGTGGTATCTATAACCGCTATCGTACAATCTTCTTGCTGAATTAGTAACGGTATTTCGGTACAACCTAAAATAACACCTTGCGCACCTTCTTTTTCGGCTTTGCCAATAATGTCTAAATATTTCTTTTTTGATTCTTCAGTAATAATGCCTTTGGAGAGTTCATGATATATTACGTCATGAACCACCTCTCTATCTTCTTTAGAAGGAATCAATACCTCTATTTGAAACTGATTTTTAAGGATGTCCTTATAGAAATCCAACTCCATAGTATACTTCGTACCCAGCAACAATATTTTTTGGCATCCTTTTGCTTTGACCGCCTCTCCGGCAACCTCCGCTATATGCAATACGGGAACATCTATTTTTTCTTCGATTGCGGGAACACTTAAATGCATAGTATTGGCACATATTAAAATAACCTCGGCCCCTGCATTTTGCAATCGCAAGGCTATTTTGGCCATTTCAGCGTGCAGCGTATCCCAATCGCCTTTTCCCTGCTTTTCAGCTATATCCGTAAAATTAACAGACTCAATTATGCATTTACAAGAATTTTGCCCACCTAATGTTTCTGCTACTTTTGAATTCAGTAACTGGTAGTACAACTGTGTTGATTGCCATGTAATGCCCCCTATCAATCCTATTTTTTTCATAGTCGGTTATTTTATTTGAATTCTTTGTTCATACTCCCGGCCTATAATCGTACCGGAATACCGTTATCTTTTAAATCTTCTTTTAAATCTTTAATACCGATTTCTTTAAAATGAAAAACACTGGCTGCAAGGGCCGCATCGGCTTTTCCATTAACAAAGGTATCTGTAAAGTGTTGCATGTTTCCCGCACCGCCTGAAGCAATAATAGGAATGTTCAATTCCGTACTCAGTTTGCTCAGCGCTTCATTGGCAAAACCATCTTTAGTACCATCATGATCCATTGAGGTAAAAAGAATTTCACCTGCTCCCCGTTCTTCTACTTCTTTTGCCCATTCAAACAGTTTACGTTCCGTAGGCACTTTACCTCCTACCAAATGAACGATCCACTCTCCATCTATCTGTTTGGCATCTATGGCTACCACAATACACTGCGAACCGAATTTCGCCACCAAATCGTTTATTAACTGTGGATTCTTTACTGCGGATGAATTAATAGAAACCTTATCCGCTCCATTTTGCAACAGAACATCAACATCTTCCACAGACGAAATTCCCCCGCCTACCGTAAACGGAATACTTACTTTTTCCGCTACGTGGTAAACTAGCTCCGCTAAAGTTTTTCGCTTCTGTTCCGTTGCCGAAATATCTAGAAAAACCAGCTCGTCCGCTCCTTCCTTACTATAAATTTCAGCCAATTCCACTGGGTCCCCCGCATCACGTAAATCAACAAAATTTACACCTTTTACCGTTCTTCCATCCTTTATATCCAAACAGGGTATTATTCTCTTTGCTAGCATATTACAATGTTCTTTATTGCTTAAATTTCTTACCGCCCTCCCATTTCCAATATAAAATCCTCTAGCTGTTTTAAGCTGATTCTATTTTCATAGATGGCTTTTCCGATTATTGTGCCTTCACAGCCCATTTCTGCAAGTTTTGGCAATTCATCAAAAGTTGAAATACCACCGCTGGCAATCAATTTTAGTCGCTGGGTTACCTTTCCCTCAACTCCCTTCATATCAACTTTACACTGCTCTAAAATCTTTTTATATAAATCGAATGAAGGTCCTTCTAGCATGCCGTCTTTGGAAATATCGGTACAGATGACATAGGCAATTCCTTTTTCTTGATATGATGAAATAAACGGAATCAATTTTTCAGTAGATTCCTCCTGCCAACCCGAAACGGCTACTTTTTCATCTTTGGCATCCGCACCTAAAATAATTTTCTCGGCACCGTAAGTTTGAATCCAGCTGGAAAACGTCTCCTTATCTTTTACCGCAATACTTCCGCCAGTAATTTGGTTCGCTCCGCTTTCAAAAGCGATTCTTAGATCATCATCCGTTTTCAATCCGCCGCCGAAATCAATGTTCAACGTGGTGCCACAAGCAATTTGCTCTAAAATCTTATGATTTACGATATGTTTGCTCTTAGCGCCATCCAAATCCACCAAATGCAAATATTGAATACCATGTGCTTCAAACTCCTTCGCTACCTCTAACGGGTTCTCATTGTATATTTTTTTAGTATCATAGTCCCCTTTTGAAAGGCGAACGCATTTACCATCTATGATATCTATTGCGGGTATTATTCTCATTAGTTAGTAGTTAGTAGTTAGTAGTTAGTAGTTAGTAGTTAGTAGTTAGTAGTTAGTAGTTAGTAGTTAGTAGTTAGTAGTTAGTAGAAGTTAAAAAACGCCCATTATAGAAATGCTTTACCTGAGATTTTTTTAATTTATTATCCTTTATCTCTACTTCTAACTTCTCCATATTTATATATTTCCTCGTTGGAATCTCAATACTCATTACTCAGTACTAATTCCTCTATATATTCTTCAAAAAATTCCCAAGAATCTTCTCTCCTACGTCACTACTTTTCTCAGGGTGGAATTGGGTACCATAAAAATTGTCTTTCGCCAAGGCTGCGCTGTATTTTAGTCCGTATTCAGATACCGCTATGGTTTCTTTGCACAATGGTGCATAAAAACTGTGTACCAAATAAACATGCTCTTTATCGGCTATGCCTTTGAACAAGTCCGATTTTAAATTCGCTATCTGGTTCCATCCAATTTGTGGGACTTTAACTTCGTTAGAAAACTTAACACAATCCACATCAAAAATTCCTAAGCCCTTTGTATTTCCTTCCTCGGAAGAGTGACACATGAGCTGCATACCCAAACAAATACCCAGTACGGGTTGTTTTAGCGTAGGTATAATTTTGTCCAGCCCGCTGTTCAAAAGCATTTTCATGGCACTACTCGCCTCACCTACACCTGGAAAAATAACCTTGTCCGCAGCTTTAATTTCTTCTGCATCACTACTCAAAACGGCATCGTACCCCAATCGCTTGATAGCGAATTTGATACTCTGAATATTCCCTGCACCGTAATTTATAATTACTATTTTCATTTATTTAGTATTGAGTATCAAGTAATGAGTACAGAGCGAATATTAAAAAATTAATGCCTTGTACTCAACACTCACTACTATTTTTAAAGAACTCCCTTTGTACTTGGCAGTACCATTTTTTCTACATCCCGTTTTACCGCCATTTTAATTGCCTTTGCGAATGCTTTAAAAATGGACTCTATCTTGTGATGTTCATTTTTTCCTTCCGCTTTTACATTTAGGTTGGCTTTGGCTCCGTCTGTAAAAGATTTAAAGAAATGATAGAACATTTCCGTTGGCATATCTCCTACCATCTCCCGATTAAACTCCGCATCCCAAACCAACCAATTACGACCACCAAAATCTATGGCCACTTGTGCCAAGCAGTCGTCCATAGGAAGGCAGAAACCGTAGCGTTCAATCCCCATTTTAGAACCTAGTACCGTGTGAAACACCTCCCCTAAAGCAATAGCTGTATCTTCAATAGTATGGTGCTCGTCTACTTCTAGATCACCATCTACTTTTATCTCCAAATCCATTTGTCCATGGCGAGCCAATTGATCTAGCATATGGTCAAAGAAAGACAGACCTGTTTTGATATTGCTTTTGCCCGTCCCGTCTAGGTTTAGATTGATGTAAATATCCGTTTCATTAGTTTTTCTGTGCGTTTCCGACACTCTGTTCTCCAACTTTAAAAACTCATAGATTTTCTCCCAGTCGTTGCTTTCTAAAGCGATAACGGAATCCAACTCGCCTCTTTTCACTGTGATTTCTCCAGTACCCAAATTGGTTTCATCGTTAATGAAGATGCCTTTAGCCCCTAAGTTTTTAGCCAATTCAATATCCGTAAGGCGGTCACCGATTACGAACGAATTTTTTAAATCATAATCCTCAGAAAAATACTCCGTTAACAAACCTGTACCTGGTTTTCTGGTATTTGCATTTTCATGGGGAAACGTACGGTCTAGAAAAACCTTGTCAAAAACGACTCCCTCGTTTTCAAAGGACTTCAAAATAAAATTATGCACGGGCCAGAACGTATCCTCTGGAAAAACATCGGTTCCAAGTCCGTCTTGGTTGGTAATCATTACCAATTCGTAATCGAGTTCTTTGGCTATTTTTCCCAAAAACGTAAATGCTTTGGGGTAAAAGACCATTTTCTCGAAAGCATCAATTTGCTCGTCAACAGTCTCTTTGATTATGGTACCGTCCCTATCAATAAATAAAACTTTTTTTGCCATAGTATTGGTCTCTTAAGCTTCTGGTTTAGGTTAGCTTATTTAGTACTTCTATTAATTTTTTATTCTCTTCTGGTGTACCCACCGTAAAACGCAAGGTGTTCTTACAAAGGGGCTGTGTTGTTCGGTTGCGCACTACAATTCCTTCTGCCAATAATTGATTGTATCTATTGGTAGCATCATCCACTTTGGCTAACACAAAATTGGCGTCTGACGTATATATATTCTCCACAAACGAAACTTCACGCAATACTTTAAGTAGACGCTCTCTTTCATTCAATATATTGGAGATTTCGTCTTTTACAGACTGTACATCAAGAACCCGTTTTAATGCCTTTTGCTGCGTGAGTTCATTCACATTATACGGTGGCTTAATTTTATTGAGTGCCGTTATTACTTCTTTGGATGCAATACAAACACCCAACCGAATCCCCGCCATTCCGTAAGCTTTGGAAAGCGTTTGAGTTACGACCAAATTTGGAAAATCAGACAATCTGGAGACCCAGCTTTCGCTTTCTGCAAAATCTATATAGGCCTCATCAATAACCACCAAACCATTGAACTTATTCAGCAACCTCACCATACTTTCTTCGCTAAAAATATTTCCGGTAGGATTATTAGGCGAACACAAAAACAAGAGTTTTGAATGCTCATCCACAGCTTTTAAAATCCCTTCAACATCTGGCTGAAAATCTTCGGTTAGAAGCACTTCTCTATTTTCCACCATATTGATGCCCGAAAGCACTTTGTACATGCCGTATGTTGGAGGCAAGGAAATAATATTGTCAACTTTCGGTTCACAGAAGGTCCTGAATATTAAATCTAGTACTTCGTCACTTCCATTGCCTAAAAGAATATTTTCCACCGAAATATCTTTCTGTTCTGCTAAAACCGCCTTTAAACCTCTTTGTTGCGGGTCTGGATATCGGTTCACTCCATTTTCGTACGGATTTTCATTCGCGTCTAAAAATACCATTTCCGAGCCGTCGGAAACGTATTCGTCCCGAGCGGAACTGTACGGACTCAAGCCTTTTACATTTTCCCTTATCAGGTTTTGTATATTGAATTCTTTATTCATTCTTTAAGCTATTGAGTCTTAGCGTTACCGCGTTCTTGTGTGCTTGAAGTCCTTCGGCTTCCGCCATAATTTCAATGGCATTGCCAATTTCCTGAATGCCCTTTTCACTGATTTTCTGAAACGTCATACTCTTCATAAAACTATCCAAATTTACACCGCTATACTGCTTTGCATAGCCATTGGTAGGTAGAGTATGATTCGTACCTGAAGCATAGTCACCTGCACTTTCAGGTGTATAATTACCTATGAATACCGATCCGGCATTTTTAATATTGTTCACGAAAAATGCTTCGTTTTTCACGCAAACGATGTAATGCTCCGGTCCATAAGCGTTGATTAAATCATTTGCCGTTTGATCATCGGTCACATAAATCAACTTGCTATTGGCAATGGCCTTTTCCGCTATCTCTTTTCTAGGCAATTTTTCAAGCTGTACTTCTACCTCTTCTTCAACAGCATCAATCATAGATTTGGAAGTAGAAACCAAAATCACCTGACTATCCACACCATGTTCCGCCTGACTCAACAAATCTGAAGCTACAAAAGCGGCATTGGCCGAATCATCTGCCAAAACCAATAACTCGCTGGGTCCTGCAGGCATATCAATAGAAATACCGTATTTCGTTGCAATTTGCTTGGCGACCGTAACATACTGATTGCCGGGACCGAAAATTTTATACACCCCAGGAATGCTTTCCGTACCAAAAGTCATAGCAGCAATCGCCTGAATGCCACCAACCTTAAAAATCTTTTTAACACCACATAAATTTGCGGTATATAAAATAGCAGGATTGATTTTACCTTCTTTATTTGGAGGCGAACACAATACCAATTCTTCACAACCTGCAATGGTAGCGGGCACAGCAAGCATTAAGATTGTAGAAAACAAAGGTGCCGTACCACCGGGAATGTAAAGTCCCACTTTTTGTATGGGTCTTTTTTCTTGCCAGCATTGCACACCATTCGCAGTTTCCACAGTAACTTTGTCCGTTTTCTGCGCTTTATGAAAAACCTCAATATTATTTTTCGCTAATTGAATGGCATCCTTCAGTTCTTGAGAAACTAAGCTTTCGGCCTCTACTATTTCTTGCTCAGAAACTATTAAATTTTCAAGTGAAACACCATCAAACTGCTCAGTGTACTTCTTTAAAGTAGCATCACCATTTTCTTGAACCTCTTGAAAAATACCTTCTACCGTTTGTTCAATGTCTGCCACGGTCTGTGTGGGGCGCATTAAAACACTGCTCCACTCCCCCTTATCAGGATTATAAATTTTGTTCATTTTTTTACTCTAAGTTCTTAATCATGTGATAACCCAATGGCTCAAAACCATGACGTTCCCAAAACTTTACTCCCTTTTCATTCGCGACATAAGAATTAAGTTCAATACTATTGCAACCCTTACTGTTTGCATAGTCTACAAGCCATTCCATCATGAGTTTACCTATTCCCTTACTCCTATATTCGGTAGTAACAAAAACATTGTCTAACTCTATATGTTTGCCTTTGTATAGCTTATGCAAAAACCAAATACCGCAACAAGCGATTAAATTTTCCTTATCATAAACCCCCAAACATTCATAACCGCCCATAGCCTTCATTGATTCCAACCGGGTTTGCAATACTTCTTTTGAAAGCTTACCTTCATTTAAATCATAGACCAAAGGTAGAATCGACTCCATTTTTTCGTAAGGAATCAGTTCCAGTATCAATTCGCCCTCCATCGCTGAAAACTAAAGTACCATCTTTTCAATCGGGCAAACTAAAATACCTTCTGCTCCAGCTTGCTTCAACTCATCTATAACATCCCAAAACTTGTCTTTATTGATTACCGTGTGTACAGAGCTCCAACCTTCTTCCGCTAAAGGTAAAACTGTTGGGCTTCGCATTCCAGGCAACAATTCTAAAACTTTATCCAATCTATCATTAGGAGCATTCAACAAAACATATTTAGACTGACGTGCCTGTAGCACAGATTTTATCCTAAACTGAAGTTTCTTTAGAATTTCTTTTCTTTCCTCTGAAATATTTGGAGAAACTGCTAACACAGCCTCACTCGTCAACATTACTTCAACCTCTTTTAAGTTGTTCTTGAAAAGGGTACTTCCGCTGGAAACAATATCACAAATACCATCTGCAAGACCAATATTAGGTGCAATTTCCACAGAACCATTAATGATGTGCAAATCAGCCTTTACCCCTTTTCCATCTAAATATTTCCGCACTGTATTCGGGTAAGAAGTAGCTATACGCTTGCCTTCAAAGTCTTGAACAGATTTATATTTTACGGCCTTAGGTACAGCCAAAGAGACTTTACATTTAGAAAAACCAAGCTTTTCGGCTATGCCTATGTCCTCGCCTTTTTCAATCAAAACATTCTCTCCAATAATAGCAATATCAACAACGCCATCTCTTAAATACTGGGGAATATCTCCGTTACGAAGATAAAACACCTCTAAGGGAAAGTTTCTTGAAGAGGCTTTAAGCTGGTCTTTTCCATTATCGATAGAAACCCCACAATCTTTTAAAATTTGTAGTGAATCTTCATTCAACCGACCTGATTTCTGGATAGCAATTCTAATTTTTGTCATTTTCATTTTTGATTATGTTCAAGCCACCAAAAGAGCTCTAAAAGTAAAACCCGCTTGATTGCTCAAACGGGTTTTTAATATTTTTGTAATACTACAATACATATTTACCTCGCCTGAGAGCCAGTGTAAATATGATGATGTGTATTTCTGTTTTTCATTATGACGTAAATGTAAAATCTATTTTTCATTTCTCAAAAGAATAGTTGCAAAATAAACAAAAACCCTGCAACTCCTTTTAACTAAAACAGATTAGTTATTTCCCAAGATTAAAGGTAAACCAGATTCTCCACTACCTACTACCACAACTTTGGCATTGGCAGATTGCGCTAACTTCAAAGTTGCATCAATACCTTTATCTTGCAAAATCTTATCCGTAAGAGATGCGCTCAAAATTCTATTTGCGTCCGCCTTACCTTGAGCTTCAATTGTTACTTTTTCTGCTTCCTTTTTAGCAGTTACCAATCTAAACTCATATTCCAAAGACTCTTGCTCTTGTTTCAATTTTCTTTCGATAGCGTCTTTGATTGTTGGAGGCAAAGTAACATCCCTAACCAATATTTCGTTCAATTGAATATACTGGCCCGAAACAATTTTCTGGGTCTCATCAAAAATTTCTTGCTGAATGGCATCTCTCTTACTAGAATACAATTGTTCTGGAGTATAGCGCCCAACAACTGAACGAGCTGCCGACCTAATGGTTGGCAACAAGACCCTTTGTACATACGCCTCTCCTTTTTCTTGATGCAACTTTCCTAAATCGTTCCGGATAGGCTCAAACCATGCCGAAGCCTCCAGTTTAATATCCAAACCGTTGCTTGACAGAACGTTCATTTTTTCAAGCACTTCTTGCTGTCTTACTTCATATACAAAGACCTTGTTCCAAGGTGCAACAATATGAAAACCTTCTCCCAATGGCGGTTCATCTGTAACAACCCCACCTCCAAAAGTTTTATATAGTACACCTGCCTCACCAGAACCAATGGTGACCGCAGATTTTGAAATTAAGATGATAACTACTATAAAAGCGAATATTACTGGTAATGCAATTTTGGGTAATTTGTCCATTTATTTTAATTTATATTAATCCGTTATATTTTCTTAAAAACCATTCCGCTGCAAGGGCAATAACCATTAGCCCCAACAATAGTCTGAAATCTATCAAAGATACGACATTTTGCTTGTTTTTCTGGGTAGGTAAAAAGCGATTATCGTTTGATAGCGTCTGAATTAAATCCGAATTTTGATTCGGATAAAACAAACGTCCACCAGTATTTTCCGCCAAACGATTTAACTTCGTATCATTCGTAGCTAAAAACTGTTTTTCAACATCAAAATCCAAAATAGTAAAACTTCCTGTTTTGGATAAATTGTCTTTTTTTACCGTTGCGGAGAAATCATAGGTTCCCGCTTGTAGATTACTTAAATCTGCCTCATAGTAGCTCCCTTTCAGCAACATTGGCACTTCCGTAACTGCTTTTGTCTTTGATTTTTTTAGCTTGAGTACTATTTCAGCATTTGCATCAAAAACGAACGCTTTGTCAAAATAGGTCGCTGAAATTCTTGCTTCGTTACTTCCTGCGTAAACATTTTCATAATCTAAGGTCAGCCGCTGTCTAGATTTATTGGTTGCCAGATACAAAACAAGTTTCCCTATAAGGTCATCAAAATTTTGGAAACTCTGCAGATTTCCGTAAGTCTGTACACGCCATTTCCATATATTTTCCCCAAATAACGCAGCATCTCTCTTTCCATTTGCTTCGAATACCGCTAATAAAGGCTGATTTAAATCGACGCCCTTAATTTTTTGCGTCAACAAAATATCATTTTTACCATGTAACACAATATCTCCCAAACTACTTTGAAGTGGAGGGAAATCATCTACCGTAAATTCCCCACTGCCAAAGAGACCGAAGCCAGAATTTAAAACAGCGAATACCTCTTCCTCTTGATTGTAACTATTTTTTGTGTATTTCTTTTGAACTCGGTTCAAGAAATTCCAATCGGTTTTAGGCCCCGTAATGGTAAATGTATTGGCCTGTTTCTTCTCTATATAGCTGAATAAATTTTTAAAAGAACCGTTAGGTTGGTATAAAATAAAAAGGTCTACCTCTTCCAATTCCTTGGCCCCCGCATTGGGTTTCATAATGGTTACCGAACGCTGACCATTACTTTCTATTGATTTTTTTATCGCCCCTAAATCCGGATGTAACAAACTAGAAACCAAGGCTATATTTGTTTTTTCATCTATAACCTCTACAACGACCGTTCTTTTATTATTTGCTACGTTTCGTTCATTTTTAAGTGCTCCAACAGAAACCTGAAGATTTTTAGCCCCAATAGAATTTGCTTCTAGTAACGGATTGACCACTTCACTTGTATGAGTGTCGGAAAATGAAAGTGTTTGCCTAAAAACCGTCTTGCCGTTTAATGAAACTTGAATGGGAACACTTACCTTTTCACTTCCGGTGTATGAAATATAAATTTCTACGGGATATTTATTTTTTAGAAAGGCATACCTATTTGTATTCACTTGAGAAATAGCTACATCTTCATAACGCGTAGTATCTCCCACAGCAATGGGAAAAACAGGAAATTGTTGTTGTTCACTCTGAAAATCGTAGTCGCGACCTAAAGTCTGATTTCCATCAGAAATTAAAACAATAGCAGAATTAGTAGCTGAATACACTTCTTTTAATGCCGATAATGCTTTTGAAATATTGGTGTTTTTTTCTGCAAAAGTCAAGCTATCATTATCCTTTAACTCCGCGCCAAAATTATACTCCGTAAGTGAAAAACGTTTATTGAGTTCATCACTTTCCTTAAGACTTTCTATTGTTTTCTCTATAGCTAATTTGGATGAAGCCATAGATGAGGAATTATCCTTTAAAACCAGTAAATTGGCTTTCTCAGTGGTATACTCGTTTTTGGTAAACTTCGGGTTTATAAGGAGAAGAAACCCCGAGAAGAATGTTATAAAACGTAAGAACGCCAGAGCTACACTAAGCTTATCCTTTCTCTTATTTTTATAGAAACACTGAAATAACACCAGCACCAATGAAACAATTGCGGCTAAGATTATAAAGAGAATCGTCTGGGTGTTCATTAAGGAAGTTTCTTTTGAAGCTATACTACCCGGAAGAGCATCAACTACCTTCCGGGAATATATACCTTATGTAAGCATGCCGCCATCTACGTTCAGCACCTGACCCGTAACATAGGCCGATAAGTCTGACGCAAAATATAGGCAAGCATTTGCAATATCTTCTGGAGAACCCCCTCTTTTTAACGGAATACCATCTCTCCAACCCTGAACCACTTTTTCATCAAGCTTATCAGTCATTTCAGTTTCAATAAAACCTGGGGCAACAGCATTACACCTAATATTCCTTGAGCCTAACTCCAAAGCCACAGATTTTGTAAACCCAATCATACCGGCTTTTGAAGCTGCGTAGTTTGTCTGACCTGCATTCCCTTTAACACCGACCACACTACTCATATTTACAATACTACCTTTTCTTTGTTTCAGCATGGTACGCTGAACCGCTTTGGTCATATTAAAAACCGACTTTAAGTTGATTTCTATAACGCTATCAAAATCAGCTTCTGACATACGCATAAGCAAGTTATCTTTGGTAATACCTGCATTGTTAATCAAGATATCTATACCACCAAAATCCTCAAGAACATCTGCAACCAACTTTTCAGCGGCTTCAAAACTTGCCGCATTACTTTTGTATGCTTTTGCTTTTATGCCCAATGCAGTTAGCTCCTTTTCAAGTTCCAATGCCGGCGCTTCACTTGAGCTGTACGTAAAAGCCACATTGGCTCCATTTTCGGCAAAAACCCTTGCGATGCCTGTACCTATTCCTCTACTGGCTCCAGTGATAATTGCATTTTTTCCTTCTAACAATTTCATGCTTTAAATAGATTTGCTCTGTTCTACTTCAAATATAAGTTTTGTTTCATAAAACGGCTATAAAAAAATCCCGTTTCCGAAATATCGAAAACGGGATTCTTATATCCTTCAGGGAATTAACCCATAACTTCTTTTACTTTTATGCCAATTTCAGCAGGAGAATCGACCACGTGGATTCCGTGATCTCTCATAATTTTCTTTTTAGCTTGAGCTGTATCATCGCTTCCACCAACGATAGCACCGGCATGACCCATAGTTCTACCAGCAGGAGCAGTTTCTCCGGCAATAAAACCAACAACCGGTTTCTTGCTGCCGCTTTCTTTGTACCATTTAGCAGCATCTGCTTCTAATTGACCACCTATCTCACCAATCATTACAACACATTCGGTCTCTGGATCGTTAATCAATAGCTCAACGGCCTCTTTTGTTGTTGTGCCAATAATTGGATCACCACCAATACCGATTGCGGTTGTAATACCTAAACCTTGGCGCACTACCTGATCGGCAGCTTCATACGTTAACGTACCTGATTTAGATACAATACCAACGTTTCCTTTTTTAAATACAAAACCAGGCATAATACCTACTTTAGCCTCTCCTGGAGTAATTACACCTGGACAGTTAGGACCTACCAAACGGCAATCCATGTGCTTAATGTAATTAGAAGCCTTTACCATGTCGGCAACAGGAATACCTTCGGTAATAGTAATAATTACTTTAATACCCGCACTGGCAGCTTCCATAATAGCATCAGCAGCAAAAGCTGGCGGTACAAAAATTATGGTAGTATCCGCACCAACCTTTTCAACAGCTTCTTCAACCGTATTAAACACAGGTCTTCCCAAATGTTCTTGACCTCCTTTACCAGGAGTTACACCACCAACAACATTGGTACCGTACTCGATCATTTGTTCTGCGTGAAAAGTACCTTCACTACCTGTAAAGCCCTGAACTATTATCTTGGAATCTTTATTGACTAAAACGCTCATATACTCTCTAGTTTATTTTAATGTGACAAAAATATAAGTTTACAAATGAAATCTGAACTCAGACCGCATATTATTCTTCTAATTTTTTAAGAATAGACGGGATTTTCTTCACATAAGCCAATTGTTTTAGCTTTTCACGTGATTCTTCTATGGGTGTACCAAAATAACTCTTGCCACCTGCGACCGATTTGGTCACTCCGGTCTGCCCCATTATAACCGCTTTCTTTCCTATGGTAATTCCGCTATTGGTACCTACTTGGCCCCATAGTGTTACTTCATCTTCTATAATTACACATCCTGCAATACCGGTTTGCGAGGCTATCAAGCACTTTTCACCAATGACAGTGTCATGCCCCACATGCACCTGATTGTCCAATTTTGTTCCCTTTTTTATGGTCGTATCGCCTGTAACCCCTTTATCAATGGTACAAAGTGCACCAATTTCTACATCATCTTCAATAACCACACGGCCACAAGAAATAAGTTTATCAAAACCTTCTGGACGGTTTTTGTAGTAAAAAGCGTCGCCTCCCAAAACGGAACCGGAGTGAATGATTACATTATCACCGATTACACAATTATCATATAAACACACATTGGCATGAATCAGGCAATTCTTTCCGATTTTTACGTTGTTTCCAATAAATGCATTAGGCTGAACGATGGTCCCCTCTCCCACTTCCGCAGACATAGCAACTGAATTTATGGCTCGTTCAAAAGGACGAAAATGCACCGAAAGCTTATTGAAATCCCGAAAGGGGTCATCGGAAATTAAAAGTGCCTTTCCTTCTGGGCAATCCACTTTTTTATTGATAAGTACAATCGTGGCCTTTGAAGCCAATGCCTTATCATAATATTTAGGGTGATCTACAAAAACTATATCTCCGTTTTCAACCACATGAATCTCGTTCATACCCAAAACCTGAAAATCATCAGCGCCAACATAATCACAATTAATTAATTCGGCTACGGTCTTTAGTTCTTGTGGTTGTGGAAATTTCAATGGAACAGGATATGCGATTATTACTTTTAAAAAGTGTTCTTGACTGCTTATAAAGAAGAAAAATTATTCCTTAACACGCTCCATATAGGTCCCTTTATCGGTCTCTATTTTTATCTTATCACCTTCATTGATGAATAAGGGCACATTTACTTCTGCCCCGGTTTCAACCTTAGCAGGTTTTGTGGCATTAGTTGCTGTATTACCCTTTACACCAGGTTCGGTATACGTTACCTCTAGCACAACACTTGCAGGCATCTCTACCGATAATGGCATGCTATCCTCTGTATTGAAAAGGATTTTTACAACTTCTCCTTCTTTCAATAATCCCGGAGCATCAAGAGAACTTTCTTGAAGTGTAATTTGGTTATAATCATCCGTGTTCATGAAGTGATAGGTTTCTCCTTCAGGATACAAAAATTGGTACGAACGTGTTTCAACACGAACATCCTCTATTTTATGGCCAGCGGAAAAAGTATTATCCAATACTTTACCAGTGGAAACACTTTTTAATTTGGTACGAACAAAAGCAGGACCCTTGCCCGGTTTAACGTGCAAAAATTCAATGATTTTATAAATATCATTATTGTAACGAATACAAAGTCCTTTTCTAATATCTGATGTTGAAGCCATTTTTGGTCTACTGTTTATTTACTATTTATGAGGATGGATATAACCTTAAAACTAAATATTTATCCACCTGAAAAATTAAATTAATTATTGCTAAAATACCCTTTCATAATTCCACGTTGGGAATCCCTAATAAACTGAAGAATCTCATCCCTTTCAGGAGTAGCTTCCATTTCAGCTTCAATAATCTGGGTTGCCTGTGAATTGTTGTAGTGTTTCTGGTAAAGAATACGGTAGATGTTCTGTATTTCACGAATCTTTTCAGATTGAAAACCACGTCTACGCAAACCTACGGAATTGATACCAACGTACGAAAGCGGCTCACGTGCAGCTTTTACAAATGGAGGCACATCTTTTCTAACCAAAGATCCGCCAGTAACAAAAGCATGCTGACCAACAGATACAAATTGATGAACAGCTACCAATCCTGCGAGAATTACATTATCACCAATAGTAACGTGCCCTGCAAGTGTAGAATTGTTAGAGAAAATACAGTTATCACCAACAATACAATCATGCGCAATATGGCAATACGCCATTATTAGACAATTCTGACCAATTACGGTTTTATTTCTATCGGAAGTACCTTTATGAATTGTAGCACATTCACGAATAGTGGTGTTGTCACCAATGGTTACAATAGTATCTTCACCATTGTATTTTAAATCTTGGGGTGCAGCGGAAATTACGGCGCCAGGAAAAATATTACAATTTTTACCAATGCGAGCACCTTCCATTATGGTCACATTAGAACCGATCCAAGTGCCATCACCAATCGTTACGTTGTTATGAATTGTGGTAAAAGGCTCTACCACAACATTTTTAGCAATCTTTGCGCCCGGGTGAATATAGGCAAGGGGTTGATTCATTCTATTTCTTTTTAGCTATTTGCGCCATTAATTCTGCTTCACATACTAACTTATTATTTGCGTAAGCATACGCCTGCATATGACAAATACCTCTTCTTATTGGCGTAATAAGGCTACAGTGAAATGTTAACGTATCACCTGGAAGTACTTTTTGTTTGAACTTAACATTATCCATTTTCATGAAAAATGTTAAATAATTTTCCGGATCAGGAACGGTACTTAAAACTAGGATTCCTCCTGTTTGAGCCATTGCCTCAACCTGCAATACTCCCGGCATAACCGGTGCTCCTGGAAAATGGCCAACAAAGAAATTTTCGTTCATTGTCACGTTTTTCATTCCCACCACATGCGTATCCGATAACTCCAAGATACGATCTATCAACAAAAATGGAGGTCTGTGTGGAAGCATATCCATAATTTGATGAATATCCATCAAAGGAGGTTGATTCAAATCATATTGAGGAACCTTATTGCGTTTCTCTAATTTTATAATTTTTGAAATTTTCTTTGCAAACTGGGTATTTACATAATGACCGGGCTTATTGGCAATTATTTTTCCTCTAATACGGGTACCAGCTAAAGCAACATCTCCTATTACATCCAATAACTTATGGCGTGCCGCCTCATTGGGTTGGTGTAAAGTAAGATTGTCCAAAATACCATTAGGTTTAACCGAAAGTTTTTTCTTATCAAAAGCACTTTCTAACTTCTTCATGGTTTCTTCGGAAATCTCCTTATCTACATATACAATAGCGTTATTAAGGTCCCCTCCTTTAATGAGTCCGTTTTCCAAAAGCATTTCTAACTCATGCAGAAAACTAAACGTACGTGCCTCAGAGATTTCATTTTTAAAATCTGACAAGTGCTCCAATGTGGCATTTTGCGTTCCCAAAACTTTGGTACCAAAGTCTACCATAGTAGTTACCTGATATTCCTCTGATGGTATCACGGTAATCTCACTACCTGTTGCTTCGTCCTTAAAAGAGATAACGTCTTTTACAATATACTCTTCCCGTTCCGCATTTTGCTCTTCAATACCAGCTTCTTCAATAGCCTGAACAAAATATTTAGAAGAACCGTCCATAATGGGAGGTTCCGGAGCATCTAGTTCAATAAGTACATTATCAACCTCCAAGCCTACGAAAGCAGCCAAAACGTGTTCCGAAGTCTGGATTTTAACCCCTCTCTTTTCTAAGTTGGTCCCTCTTTGTGTATTGATTACATAATTGGCATCCGCCTCAATAATCGGTTCACCTTCTAGGTCTACTCTTTTAAATGCGTACCCGTGATTTTCTGGTGCGGGAACAAATTTCATGGTTACATCGGCACCGGTGTGAAGACCAACGCCCTTTAGAATAACCTCTTTCTTAATGGTTCTCTGTTTCATTCTTGTATTGATCGCTGTAGTTTTTTTCCAGTTCGTCAATTCTATTTAAAATCTTCGGTAAGTTCTTAAAGTAAACGTAGGATTTATTATAATCACCATAGTTTAAAGCCGGTGAGCCCTGTAACACTTCATTGCTCTTTATGTTACGGCCAATACCGGATTGTGCCTGTATCTTTACATTATCACCAATGGTAATATGCCCTACAATACCTACTTGCCCGCCAATCATACAACGTCTTCCTATCTTGGTAGAACCTGCAATACCCGTTTGAGCGGCAATTACGGTATGTTCACCAATTTCAACATTATGGGCAATCTGAATCTGATTATCCAGTTTTACGCCTTTTCTCAAAATAGTAGAACCTAAAGTAGCCCTGTCTATTGTAGTTCCTGCTCCTATATCTACGTTATCCTCAAGAATAACATTACCTGTTTGCGGTACTTTTTGATATTCGCCATTTTTATCTGGGCTAAATCCAAATCCGTCCGCTCCAATAACCACTCCACTATTAATGACACAGTTATTTCCTATCACGGTTTCGGAATACACCTTAGCTCCCGCAAAAATACTTACATTATTACCAATGGATATATTGTCACCAATATATACATTAGGATGAATTTTTACATTATCCCCAATAGTAACATTGTTTCCCAGGTAAGAAAATGCCCCCAGATAAAAATTATCACCATATGTAACCGTTTCCGATTTAAACACGGGCTCCTCAATGCCTGACTTATTATTTTTTACCTGATTATAAAATTCCAATATTTTTGAAAACGCCTCGTACGCATCCTCCACCTTAATAAGGATAGTCTCAAGTTTTTGCTCGGGAACAAAATCTTTATTAACTATTGTTATAGATGCCTTAGTAGAATAAATATGGGAAGTATACTTAGGATTAGCCAAAAAAGTCAAAGCGCCTTTCTCGCCCTCCTCTATCTTGGCCAATTTGTGAACGGTAATCTCTGGATTTCCTTCTAGTTCACCTTCTAAAATACCTGCAATTTGACCTGCTGTAAATACCATGAGCACAAAAGTAAGAAAAATAGTTAAACAGAATCTTTGGGATAACAGATATAATATTTTGTTACCGTTCTTGATAACGCTTTAAGATTAAACTGATCAGATGCTTTTGCCACATCAATCAACTTTTTGTTTTTCTTTAATATATTGATGTTCTGATGATGACGATCATACGCTTTGTTCTCAATCCTACCTTTAAAAACAAAATATGTGGTTTCTCTATCGGTAAGTTTATATTTTTCCTTAACCCGTGCAGTATGTTTTTGAAAAACTGCGTCATCAATAGGACTGTTCTTCAATTTTACTTTTAAAAACCGCCTGTTTATAAGCATACCGCATAGCTTAGACAAGATAAAATCTGGATGGTCTTGCCATAACTTTATAGCGGCCAAAACATCTACATCATCCAATTTTGAGAATATGGTTAAAATTTCCTGGTCAAAATTTTGTTTCTCAATTCTGTTCTCCATAAAAAACCGAAGTGCATCACTACAAACTATAACCTGACCGTCATTCATGATTTCCTTGGCTCGTTGCAATATCTTAATCAATAGCTGCTCAGCCACAATACCCGTTTTATGCAGATATACTTGCCAATACATAAACCTTCTGGCCATCAGGAATTTTTCAACAGAATACACTCCCTTTTCTTCAACTACTAGGTTTCCATCAACTACATTGAGCATGGTAATCAATCGTTCCGAGTTTATATTACCCTCAGCAACACCGGTGTAAAAACTATCTCTTTTAAGGTAATCCAAACGATCCATATCCAACTGACTGGATACCAACTGGTTTAGAAACCGCTTTTCATATTGTCCTTTAAAAATTGAAATGGCAAGCGTTAATCTTCCGTTAAAGATAGTGTTCAAAGCCTCCATGAATTGCAACGAAATGTATTCGTGATCGGTGCTTTCTACAATACTATGCTCCATAGCATGAGAAAAAGGTCCATGCCCTATATCATGCAAAAGAATAGCAATACACAAGCCTTCCTCCTCTTCCTCGCTTATCTCTACGCCCTTATACCTAAGGACCTGCAAAGCTTTTTGCATTAAATGCATTGAACCTAGAGCATGATGAAATCTTGTATGGTGCGCCCCAGGGTACACTAAATAGGACAAGCCCATTTGAGATATTCTTCGCAGACGCTGAAAATACGGATGACCGATCAACTCGAATATTAGTCCATTAGGAATAGTAATAAATCCGTAAATTGGATCATTAAAAATTTTAAGCTTTCTTGAGTTTGTCAAAATGAGGGTTGCTTTGCAATGTTCACGGTGGTAAAGTTAGGTAAAAGACAAAGTAATAAACTCGGTAAATGAATATTTTGACTACTCTTTAAGTTTTCAATGTTATTTTAGACCGTTTTATAATCGAAGTAACACTACTATTCAATGAATAAAATCTCCATATTATGGGTCGACGATGAAATTGACCTACTCAAACCACACATTATATTTCTACAGGGAAAAGGCTATGATGTCATCACCTGCCAAAGCGGACAAGAGGCACTAGAAGAATTACAGCAATCTAGGGTTGATATTATTTTCCTTGATGAGAATATGCCCGGCATATCAGGATTAGAGACCCTAGCAGAGATTAAAGTACTGGACTCATCCATACCTGTGGTCATGATAACTAAAAGCGAGGAAGAATTTATAATGGAAGAGGCTATTGGCTCCAAAATTGCCGATTACCTTATTAAACCGGTAAACCCAAACCAAATTCTATTATCGTTAAAGAAAAATTTAGACCATTCCCGTTTAGTTTCAGAAAAAACAACATCCAATTATCAGCAAGAGTTTAGAAAAATTGCCATGGATTTATCAATGGTGAACTCAGTTGAAGAATGGACAGACCTCTACAAGCGATTAATATATTGGGAATTACGATTGGAAGATATTGAGGACAGTAGCATGTTTGAGATTCTTGAGTCTCAAAAATCCGAAGCCAACAACCATTTTGGAAAATTCGTAGAGCGAAATTACGAAAGCTGGTTTAACGGAGACGGTCCCGTACTCTCGCACACCTTATTTAAAGAGCTTGTACAACCCGAGCTGAAAGATTCTCGCACCCTCCTTCTTGTTATTGATAATTTACGATATGACCAATGGTATGCTTTAGAGGATACGGTTAGCTCGTTTTACAAAAAGAATAAAGAAGAATCATATTTCAGTATTTTACCCACCGCTACCCAATATGCACGGAATGCAATTTTTTCAGGCCTCACTCCCATGGCTATGGAAAAAAAATATTCTCAATGGTGGAAGAACGATACGGACGAAGGAGGCAAAAACCTTCACGAATCCGATTTTTTAGGTGAGCAAATAAAACGTTTAGGTCTAAATTTAAAATGGGAGTACCACAAAATAAGCACCCTTAAGCAAGGTAAAAACTTATGCCAAAACTTTAAATCCCAAAAAGACAATGACCTCACCGTGCTCGTTTACAACTTTGTAGACATGATTTCCCACTCAAAAACAGAAATGGAAGTCATTAAAGAGCTGGCAAGTAACGACAAAGCCTACCGGTCGTTAACTCAAAGTTGGTTTAAGAACTCTCCTTTATTAGAGATAATTCAGCAGGCACAACAAATGGGAATGAAACTGATCATCACCACAGACCATGGCACGATCAACGTTAAACAACCCTCCAAGGTCATTGGCGATAAAGAAACCAGTCTCAACCTACGCTATAAAACCGGTCGTAGCCTAACTTATGAGGATAAGGATGTACTAGCGGCGCAGGACCCTGCCCATATTCATTTACCACGTATTAATATGAGTAGTTCTTTCATTTTTGCCAAGAACGACTTGTTTTTTGCGTACCCCAACAACTACAATCATTACGTTAGCTATTATAGGAACACCTACCAACATGGAGGAATTTCTTTAGAAGAGATGATCATTCCATTCGTAGTTTTATCACCAAAATAGAAGTATTTATATAATGAACATCACCTATACCGAAAAGGAAATTGACCAAATTGCCAAGATGGTAATTGAGAAGTCCACAAACAAGGTTCTCCTTTTTCATGCCCCCATGGGAGCAGGCAAGACCACTTTAATTAAAGCGATTGCTAAATACCTTGGAGTTGCGGATGCAGGAAACAGCCCCACATTTGGCATTGTAAACCAATATGAAAACAAAAAAGGCCATCTATTAGCGTATCACTTTGATTTTTATCGGTTAAATGACGAAATGGAAGCCTTAGATATGGGTTTTGAAGATTATCTCAATCAAAATGTATGGGTTTTCATTGAGTGGCCCAGTAAAATTGAGTCTTTCTTACCTGAAAACAGTACCAATATAGATATTGAAATCGTGGATATGACCACCCGAAAAATCAAAATATCGTAAACTTAGTTACCGATCGTCGAAAACATCGTTTGGGTTAATTATTTATTGTATAAAACTTGTTAAATTAGTCAACGTGTACGTTTTTTCGGATTAATGGATTGCCTTTAACATTTAAAGACGTACATTAGGAAGTTTTTTTTCCTACTTTTGACCTGTATAACTAATTAATCTTTAATAATTTAAAACCCCTGAAAATGAAAAAATTAGTATTTGGCCTTTTGGCATGTGTAGCTCTTTTAGCCGTTTCTTGTGAATCTTCTAATACAGCTGAAGATGATAGCTTGTACGAAACAAATGCAATTGACAAAAAGACTGCAGAAATTGATGGAGGCAGACGAAAATAAAAACCTGTTTTTTATTAAAAAGGCACTTTTAATTAAGTGCCTTTTTTTTTTGCAATAAAATCCTATCTTTAGAGTTATGATACTGATTATGGCTGATAAAAACAAAATACGAACAAAGTTAATTCTTGAGGGTTTAATAGCTTTCTTCCTAGCCATGATTCCCTTAATATTTTATTTTTACAAGTACATACCTGCGAAATCGGATGCAAGCTGGAACATTCTTTGGTTTGAATTTACGGACAACGGATATAAAGATGTAGCAACTGCCTTCTATTTCTATATAGGTAAATTTGTCCCTCTATCGTTACTAATTATCTGGTTTATCACCTGTAAACAATGGTGGTACCATGTTCTATTAATCCCTATAGCCATGTATAGTTTCCAACTATATAGTGTTCTAAGTGAGGACATCACTAAGATTGACGAAAATGAAATACTATATCTTCTAGGTGTCTGCATGGTAGTTATACCTATTGTTTATTTTATCAGATTAAAACTTGTAGACAAATACGTTCACGGCATAGACCTAGAAGCTATGGAAGCTGAATTGACCGCTTTAAAGAAAAAACAAGCAGCACGATCCAGTAATGCCAAATTGGATAAATTCATTTCTTCTGAAGTTTCTGAACACTCTCCAAAAGAAGACCAGGCCAAGTTCGAAAAAAAAGACACCCCTTCTCCTACAAATAACATTGAATCTAGCTTCAGGGAAGTTCAGCATAAATTAAACAATTGGCTGAATCTTAAATTCTGATTTACATCTTTGTTTTTCTCATATCACAGCCCGTAATCTCACACTAAATTCAACTAAATGTCGTATTTTTACTGTTAATCGCGTGTTACACGATTAGATGTAAAAACTATGAATCAACCTTCTTCTCCTTTTAGCAAACAACAACTGCTTCCACAAGAGGAAACCTTGGAAGTTCTTCGTCAAAAAGGCGAGCTTTTTATTGGCATCCCAAAAGAAAATCAATACCAAGAACAGCGAGTTTGCCTTACTCCGGATGCGGTCAACGCAATAACATCAAACGGTCACCGAGTTTTAATTGAGTCCGGAGCTGGTGATGGAGCCAATTATACGGATCTAGAATACACCAATGCCGGAGGAGAAATAACACGAGACACCAAGAAAGTCTATTCTTGTCCGTTATTGCTAAAAGTTGAACCTCCCACGCTTTCTGAGATTGAAATGATGAATCCGCAAGCGACCATTATTTCAGCTTTACAGATTAAAACCCAAAGCAAAGCCTATTTTGAAAAAATGGCCAAAAAGCGTATTACCGCTATTGCTTTTGAGTATATCCGTGATGAAGATGGAAAATATCCGGCTGTCCGTTCTTTAAGCGAAATTGCAGGAATATCCTCTGTTCTTATCGCTTCGGAAATAATGGCTGCTACCAACGATGGCAACGGACTCATGTTTGGAAACATCAGTGGTGTACCTCCTGTTGAAGTTGTAATTATTGGCGCCGGAACGGTGGGTGAATTTGCTGCCCGTTCCGCACTGGGACTCGGGGCCAACGTTAAGATTTTTGACAATTCACTTTCCAAATTACGAAACATACAATCCAGTCTTAGACAAACCGTCTACACCTCTACTATTCAGCCTAAAAATTTATTGAAATCGTTAAAACGTTGCGATGTAGCTATTGGGGCAACCCGCGGTAAAGATCGTTCTCCAGTAGTAGTGACAAGCGACATGGTCGAACACATGAAAAAAGGAGCTGTGATTATTGATGTAAGTATTGATATGGGCGGATGTTTTGAAACTAGCACTGTAACCACTCATAATAAACCTACTATTGAAAAATTCGGGGTCATTCATTACGGTGTGCCCAACATACCTTCACGCTACCCTAAAACAGCAACACTTTCTATCAGTAACATTTTTACCCCATATTTACTGGAACTTGGGGAGAATGGCGGATTGGAGAACTCGCTTCGCTTTGATAAAGGCCTAAGAAACGGTCTCTATATGTATCATGGCATACTTACGAACAAATCTGTGGGTGAATGGTTTGATTTACAGTATAGTGACATTAATTTCCTTATTTTCTAAGGGTTTTTCAAATATCATTTTTACTTAACCGGTCTACATAAGCGGTTTATTGCTATTTTTGCCATCGCTTTAGACGAGGGAACATTTATCATTCTTGATACAACGCTAAAAAGCGCAAAGCACAAATCATTAATTTCAGCAGTATAGGTAATGGATTTTTTAAAACGTTTAGGTTTTTATCTTATCGGGCTTTCTATAGGAATCATTTTTTTGACATTTTTTTTCAAGAAAAAATCGGAAGAAACGGGGGTTTCGTTCTGTTATTTCCCTAACTGCAGAACACTTAAGAACATCCGCTCTAAACCAATGTCCTATTCCGATGATGTAAGCAGATTGTTTTCCGAAAAGAAAATAGATACTTTAGATATCATCAATATCCTAAGAAATGGTGAAGTAGATTTTTCAAATAGCGAAACCAAAACTTCACCGTGCAAAACCTACATTATAGAAGGCTCTATAGAAGACAAAGAGGCCGTATTGAAGGTCAGAAATTGTCAAGAAAAAGCGCTTTTAGAATCTGTAACTTACTAACCAAAGCGTCCAAAATATTGGTTTTGGACGCTGGGTAAAATTAAATCTTCCTTCGTTTTCTTTCTTTTTTCAACAAGGACAACTCCCTTGAAGTCTGGCCGGCTACCGAAGTATTTTCTTCTGCACGACGAATTAAATAAGGCATTACATCCCTCACCGGACCAAACGGCAAATATTTAGCAACATTATACCCTTTATCGGACAGATTAAAGGAAATATGATCACTCATCCCAAACAATTGCCCAAACCATACGCGGTCGTCATTATTGGCTATTCCTTTCTCAGCCATAATTTTCATCATCTTATACGAACTATTTTCATTATGGGTACCCGCAAATATTGAAACCGTATCCAAGTGATTCATTATGTAAGCAACGGCATTATCAAAATTTTCATCGGTTTCTCGTTTTGAACTACAAATGGGCGACTTATAGCCTTTTTCCTCAGCCCTATCATTCTCCTTTTCCATATAAGCACCACGCACCACTTTCATTCCAATTCTAAAGTTGCTTTCGTTGGCACGTTGCTGTAGCTCCTTTAGATAATCTAACCTGTCCCATCGGTACATTTGCAAAGTATTGAAGACCACCGCCTTCTTCTTATTATATTTCCGCATCATTTCTTCTACAAGCTGATCAGCTGCTTGCTGCATCCAACTTTCTTCCGCATCAATAAGCAAGGAAACATCTAAATCATAGGCCTTTTTACAGGTTTTATCAAAACGGGCTACCACCCTTTGCCACTCCGCCTCTTCTTTCTCAGTCAAAGATTTACCTTCACCAATTTTTTGAAATAAAGCAAATCTACCATAGCCTGTAGGCTTAAAAACAGCAAAAGGGATAGCATCTTTTTCCTTAACAAAGTCTAGTACCTTTAAAATCATGGCCATAGCATCGTCAAAAGGGTCTTCAGTATCTTTCCCCTCAACCGAATAATCCAGAACTGAACATACATTTTTAGTGTACATCCGGTCCACTACGGACATGCAATCCTTCTCATTTACACCACCGCAAAAGTGATCGAACACTGTAGCCCTAATTAATCCTTCCACAGGAAGATGGGCTTTAATGGCAAAATTTGTCATTGCCGTTCCAATGCGGACAAGAGGTTCGTTCGCTATCATCCGGAACAAAAAATAAGCACGCTCAAGCTCTGAGTCGGTTTTCAAAGCAAAAGCGGTTGCGGTATCTTCAAAAATTTCTTTCATTTAATGTCATTTGTAGAGGGATCAAATATAAAGACAGAAATTCTATTCTTTAGATAAAAAATATGCTTTATTTTGTGCCATAGTCATTAAAAAATCCCCGCACAGGTGCGGAACAAAATTTACTCATTAATGCAGTCCATAACAACCTCTTCTTACGCCGTACATTTTAACCAACGAGCATACGACGCTTTAAATACCCATTTGTCCGGCAAGGTATATTCTAAAATTTTCATTATCGTAGACGAGAACACTCACGAGCATTGCCTTCCTGCATTTATGACCCAAATACAAGGGGATTATGATTTTGAAATTATAGAAATTGAATCTGGTGAAGAAAACAAGAATATTGACACTTGCACAGGAGTTTGGAGTGCCTTATCCGAATTGGATGGAGACAGAAAAAGCCTTGTTATTAACTTAGGCGGTGGCGTTCTTACGGATTTAGGTGGATTTGTAGCCTCAACATTCAAAAGAGGCATAGACTTCATTAATGTACCCACTACCCTATTATCTATGGTAGATGCTTCCGTGGGAGGAAAAACAGGTGTGGACCTGGGACCTCTAAAGAACCAAATTGGTGTTATCAATCAACCAGAAATGGTCCTTATTATAACAAGCTTCCTTAAAACACTTGAAGAAAGACAATTGCGTAGTGGTTTTGCCGAGATGCTTAAACATGGCCTAATCCAGAGCCAAGCATATTGGGAAGCTCTAAAAAATGTTACGGACTTCTTGAATATAGATGATTTAATCTACGATTCCGTTGTTATTAAGAACGAGGTAGTTCTTCAGGACCCAACAGAACAACACTTACGGAAAATATTAAATTACGGCCACACTCTAGGGCACGCTATTGAATCTTACTTTCTTGAAAGCAAAACACATAAAACCCTATTGCACGGCGAAGCTATTGGCATAGGAATGATTCTAGAAGCCTACCTCTCCAAAGAACTACTTGGTCTTACGAATCTAGAATTAGCGGATATTAAAAAAACCTTTCTTTCTCATTATGAAAAGGTGATTTTCAGCAAAGAAGATATTACCACCATTTTATCCCTATTGAAATTTGATAAGAAAAATTCTCATGGCAATATCAACTTTGTCCTTATTTCCGCTATCGGAAAACCAGATATAGATATTAGAATTCCTGACGAAATGTACGAAGCTGCTTTTGCATACTACGCTGAAATATAGTTACATATACTAATTCCCCTTGTTTGACAACTCTTTAGAAAATTCAGCGTAAAAAATACATAGTTTAGGTTCAGATTTATAATCCAAATCAATAACCACCTGAAATCAATCAGGTTAAAACCAACCTACTATGCTACGTAAATTAGTCGATTACAAAAAATTAGATCACGATCTGGCCGCATTATTAATCGAAACCTATTCTGATGGTTATGGTGATGATGATATTATAGTTTTCAAAAATCTAAAAGGCGAAACTATTGAGGCTGTTGAACTGAAGACGAATGACACTATCTACCTTGTAAAAATTAGTAAGAGTCTTTCCAATTTCATTGCTAATTTTGAGGAAAATATTGAAAAGGAACTTGACAATACCCCGTCACAGCCCGTTTTAGAAGAAACGGATTCCATTAACTATGAAATGGATAATGAAGCTGAGCCTGATGCAGAAGATATAGATTAACCTATAACTTTAAACTTGATCAAGATAGCGCTCTCGTAATATATTGCGATGATACTTTTGGTGACCACAAATAACAAAACCCAAAGTAGCCACATCCCAAGGCAAGTTACTGGCCACACCCTGTTTACCTAAAGTAACGGCATCAAAATTTTTATAAAGCGTAATGGTTGATTGCCTAACCGCCTTGTATTCTTCTATAATACTTTCCTTGGAGCGTGTTTCGGCGTTTGAATTAGGCGCATACAAATCTTGCTCAAACCCAGGCAAAGCGGTACTATCCCCCCTTGAGAACCGAAGTGAACGGTATTGAAAAACACGTTCGGAGTCAATAATATGCAGAAGCACTTGAGCAATGGTCCATTTTTCAGGTCCATACGCATAAGTCAATTTATCATCAGGGATATTCTCAATAAATTTTGGAAAATTCTTTAACTGACCTTCTAACATTTCCAACAAATCAACATCCCCCAATACATCTATATAGGTCTTATAAAAAGGAATTGGTGGTACAATTTTAAGTTCTGAAGTTCTCATAGGTTTATAAAATAAAAATTCCCGAGCAGTAGAACCACCCAGGAATTTAAATTACTGTTTCCAAAGGCTGTATTACAATTCATTGAAAATTGTATGCATCAACCTCTTCTTGTCATTTATACTCTCTTCCAAAGAAATCATAGTTTCGGTACGGCTGATGCCATCAATATCATCAATTCTAAAAATAATATTCTTAGCATGATTGGTATCTTTAGCTCTAATTTTACAGAAAATATTAAATTTTCCTGTAGTAATATGCGCTACCGTAACATTTGGAATTTGCTCTAAACGCTCCAAAACAAATTTCGTTTGGTGTGTTTTTTCTAAAAATATACCAACGTAAGCAATAAACGCGTAGCCTAATTTTACGTAATCCAATGTAAGAGATGAACCTTTTATGATACCTGCTTCCTCCATTTTCTTAACACGTACGTGAACCGTACCTGCAGAAATCAAGAGTTTTTTAGCTATATCTGTAAATGGAGTTCTGGTGTTATCTATTAACATATCCAGAATCTGGTGATCAATCTCGTCTAATTTTACTTTTCCCATTATGGTCGTGTTTTTGGCAAAAATAAAAAATTAAGAAATATTACGCATTAAAAGTTGCATTTTTTTAACAAAAACGTAAAGATTCAATGGTTTTAAAAAATAATGCTCAAAAAAATCAGGCTTTAACAAGCTGATAAAAAGACTGTTGCCTTAGTTCCTTTAAATCGTCTTCATTAAGGCAATCATATGTTTTATGGCCAAAATAGCCATCAAGACACCCTTTTTGCTCAATTCTCGGTACAAAACTTATCTTATTATCGCTCAACACCTCCTTATAAAGTACACCTATACTATCTCCGTTTACTAATTCTGAATTAAGTATCTGGGCGTTCTTGACCAACACATCAAAAAAGAGTTTTCCGTTTTCCGGAATATCAAAATAATCTTTCTGCTGAAATGCATCTATATTGTTTTGGGCAATAGTTGATACAGCTTCATACAGGGAGTAAAAAATATACTCTCTTGTTTTCTCTCGCCCATAATCTTCCGGATAATGACCAGATTCAAATAATATAGTAGGAACATTCTGCATTTGAAAACTATCACCCACACAATTTGCATTAAAACCATCATCATATCTCCCCACCTGACCTGGAATCTTCTCTTGCAATAGCTTGTTCATTGCCACAATCAATTGCATGCTAACCCCACGAGTTTTAGAAATACTTCTTTCAGGGTCATGGGCCGGTGCCAAAAATGATACCGTCGCAGGCATGGGAGTCCTACCTACATTAAATATGGTACGTTGATCATGTAAGTTGAAACAGTAATCTGGCTGAAAAGAATCAAAGACATTTCTTAACACCACACTTTCGGGTTGGGATCTATTCTGAGCATCCCTGTTTAAGTCTATTTCATTTGCGTTTATTCTAGTATACGCTTCTGCTCCATCAGGGTTTAGAATAGGAATAATCAAAAGGGTACAACTATTAAAAATTTGTAAGGCACTAGATGACTCCTTATTCAAAAAATTTACAAAATCTAAAACCGCTTTGGTTGTTGTAGATTCATTACCGTGCATTTGAGACCACATTAGAATTTTCTGTGATCCACTTCCTAATTGTATGCTTTTTATTTCGCGTCCTTGAACAGATTTTCCGATAGTTTTTATGGACAATGAATCTCTGTTTTTTTCCATAAAGTCTAGAACTTGACCATTAACAACATACCGACCACTGACGGATTTTTCCTTAATAGAATTATACTCAACCTGTGAAATACTCATTTTTATAATTGTTTGATGTTACAAAAGTAGCTCCATAATAATTTACAATTGTAATCATAAAAATACACATTTGTAAACTAAAAATGTATTGAGATTGGTATTGGTTGTTACAATTGTAATTCTTAAAACCAGCTTTTTTCTGCGGATAACAAAAACAACATTCAAAATACTATAAATCAAATATTTATACACAATCATCTAAACATTAAAATTTAATAAAATTGATGATTTTAGTTAATTTTAGACTATTTTATATTTCATTTTGCTATTTTTGAACACACACGAGTTACAATGGTAAACACAACGGATTTTATAGACCGACTTAATGAATTATTGCGCTATTACGGCCTTTCCGCCTCTAGTTTTGCAGATAAAGTTAACGTGCAACGCTCAAGCATTTCACATCTTTTATCAGGACGAAATAAACCAAGCCTAGACTTTGTACTTAAAGTAATAAATGTCTTTCCTGAAGTTAATCTATACTGGCTTCTGAATGGAAAAGGGTCTTTCCCTTCTGATGCAAAAAAAGAAATTTCACAACCTAGCCCTTCAACTACTCAACAGAAAGACACTTTAGAATTACCAACAAAAACTATGTCCAAACCCGGAAAAAGTATTGAGAAGATTATTATTTTTTATTCCGATGGAAGTTTTGAAGCTTATGCCAATTAGTAGGCTTAAAATTCATTATTTTTGCGGAGATGATACAGAAAATAATCCCCATAGTCCTCGCTTTAGTTTTAATGACCTCTTGCTACAATCCGGATAGGAACTGCACTGATTTTAAAGACGGAAAATTTGCTTTCACCACCACAATAGATGGTGAAGAAAAAACCACTATTTTCCATAGAAATGGAGATTTGGAAATCGATTATTTTGATGGAAAAGCGGATTCAGCTTCCGTAAGATGGATAAATGACTGCGAGTATATCGTAAAAAAACTCAATCCCAAGAATAAATCCGAAGAGCAGTCCGTACACATGAAAATCCTTTCCACTACTGAGGACTCCTATACATTTCAATACAATATCGTAGGAGAAAGTAAACATTCCCGAGGAACTGCAACAAGGACCGAATAAGAACACAAAACCCTCAACAGATTATTCCGCCTACCTTACATTTTAAAATCGACATTTTTTTACAAGGAAGAGTTCAAAAGAATAAAAAAAAACGAGGGCTTACAAGCGTTTTAAGACGTCGCAGCAATCCTTTCAACTTATATCCCATCCCTCCAAATAAGTAGCAACATAAATCCTTATACCACTAAACAACAGAACAGGACATAAAAAAACCGACTTAAGAAGTCGGTTTTAATTTCATACTATAAATATCCTTAGTTAGGCCTACTATAAACCACTTCCGGGCTTGTTTCCTTATGCTCTTTAAAAAGACGCTGTTGCTGCTTTACGGTGAGCGTACTACCATCTGGACTCCACCCTGGAGGTCCAAAAATATACATCAACTTATGCGAAAACTTTTTAGCCTTTTTAACATCGGCCCAAATATCTTTAAACTCATGAGTTAGTATAACTATTGGATTGTAAGATTGTGGAGCATGGATAACACCAAACTTAACCTCTACATCATCATCCAATTCTTTCCATGTTCCGAATATCTTATCAAAAATATTTAAAAACCCACCATGGTTCTTATCCAAATACTCTACATTCTGAGCATGGTGAACTTGATGCATGGTATGTGTGTTGAAAATCTTTTCAACCCATCCCATTTTAGGAACATACTGTGAATGCAACTGAAACTGCCAAAAAGACTCAATAGCTAGCGCAAAAATTACGACCTCTACAGGAAAACCTATAGCCGGCATCCACATATAGAAGAAGGGCTTGTACAAAAGCGTAAACCAACCGTTCCTAATAGCGGTACCCAAATTAAAATGGTCCGAAGAATGATGCACAATATGCGCCGCCCAAAGCAACCTTACCTCATGGTTGGCCCTGTGAAACCAGTAATATGTAAAATCATCTGCCAATTGACATAAAACAAATACATACCAAGCGTAACCAAAAGATTCATACCCCATAATATTTGTTCGCACCCCATCTACAATAGGGTTAAAAAACTCATAGGTATATGTAAAAACCGTAATTAGAACCGTAATTTTAATAAGTGGACCCAATATTGCCGAACCTATACCCATTGCACCACTTGCCATAAAATCTTTCCACACATAGAGGTCTTTATCTCCATGGGTATGGCTATAAGTGATTTCCAGCAATATAAATGCTATAAAGCAGGGTACACCATAAACTAGGGGGTTCGTCAAGTCCATATTCAAACAATTTTTTTGCAAAGATAGCATTAATAAGACCTAATCCGCATTAAGGCCATTATTTAAGACTATTACAACATAATCAATACAAATACTAAATTTTACAGGAATCAATTTTTCTTATTTCGAAGCAATGCATTCTGTTCCTGCATGAGCTTTTCCAAACTAGCTAACAACTCAATATTTTTTGGTGTTTCAACTGTTTTGTTTTCAGGGTCTTCCGCCTTTGACTTAAAGCGATGAAACCCCTTTATAACCACAAATATGGTTAAGGCTATTATTAAAAAATCGATTAAAACTTCAAGCATTTCACCGTATCCAATAGCCACTTCCTGCACTTCACCTACGGCCTCCCGAAGAATGTATTTTTTATTGCTCAGCTTAACATCATCCGTCATTAATGACAATGGCGGCATTATAATTTTCTTGACCAGCGTATTGATCACATTATTAAAAGCCGTACCGATAATAATACCGATAGCCATATCGACCATATTGCCTTTAATGGCAAAATTCTTAAATTCCTGTACAAAGTTTTTCATAATAGATTCTGCACTTTATTCAAACAAAGATGTTTGAACGTCATCACCATCCTCATCTTTAGCAGATTTGTCTCCCTCGCCTGTTTTCTTGGTTTCGGTAGCACCGGAATCAACTCCTTTATCTACACTGTCCTCATCCACAACCTCTATATCTTCGGTCTTTTGCGGTTCGGGTTCTTCATAAGGTAATGGCTCCAACATATTTATCTCCAACACTTTATCCTTAGTCAATTGATTACCCATGGCACCAATTCCTTTAACGGAGATGAACTCCTCAAGATTCACCTCTAAATTCTCTTTGCGATCCTGCCCTCTTTTCTTGGCGAAAACAATTTCTATGATAGGCCTGTAATCCGTACTAATTATTTCAAGATGCGACTTAGGATGATCGGTAAGGACATTTTCTTCTTTATCAGGATGATCGATCAAGAATCGTTTTACATAGTACAATTCTTTTTCACCTTCCCAATACACCACGGAAAGTGGTTTCTTAGGATTCCATTTCTCAAGGACCACTACATCTTCATCAAAATGAAGTGTAAGCTCGGGAATGACCGTTTTCACCTGTCCGGTTTGGTTTGCGATAAGCAGACGGTCTTCACTGGTAAACTCACCCAGAAACTCACCTCTATCGTCAATATTTAAACGTTGTACCGTCTCATCAAACCACAATTTCCTAGGTTTCAATGTAGATAATCCTTTCTCCTTTAATTCAATACGTTTTACGGAGTATTTAGTAACAATATTCCCTTTGGAAGCTCGCCCTTTGATCATGATATTCGCAAAGTCGATATCCCACTTCAATTTTTTAATACTTCCCACATGACGAAGATTCACGGTCACAACTTCCGCTTCCCCATTTGGATTTCCTGAAAAATAATGAACAAAGGTTCCCGCTTTTCCACTACCACCCATCTCATAATGTTTGTCTCGGGTAATACTGGTTACATTGAATCGTTTTATATATGTTGCACCACCCTTACCATCTCTATAAATCATATTATAAACGGTACGTTTGTCTTTTTTCTTGAAAACGGCTACATAAATAATCCCTTTACCAACAAAGGTTTTTGAATCGACCTTAAACACCATCATTTTACCATCTTGGGTAAAAGCGATTATATCATCAATATCACTACAGTCTGTAACGTATTCATCTCGCCTTAACGATGTGCCTACAAAACCTTCCTCGCGGTTTACATATAGTTTTGTATTTCTAATTACCACCTTGGTGGCCTCTATATCATCAAAAAGTCGTATTTCGGATTTTCGCTGACGCCCTTCTCCATACGTATCTTTTAACTTCTGAAAATAAGCAATAGCATAATCCACCAGATGCTCCAGATGATGCTTTACCTCTGCTATTCTTTCTTCCAGATTATCAAGGTGTTGCTGCGCTTTATCTAAATCAAATTTTGATATACGTTTAATACGAATTTCAGTAAGACGAACAATATCTTCCTCCGTTACCGCACGCCTCAAATGCTTGGTAAAAGGAGCCAAACCTTTATCAATGGCAGAGATTACACCCTCCCAAGTTTCCTCTTCTTCTATATCCCGATAAATTCGGTTTTCTATAAATATTCTTTCTAAAGAAGCAAAATGCCATTGTTCTTCTAATTCGGAAAGCTGAATTTCCAACTCTTGTTTTAACAATTCCACCGTAGCATCGGTAGAGCGTTTCAGCATTTCAGTAACCCCTATAAAAAGTGGCTTATTGTCTTCAATAATACAGCCCAATGGGGAAATAGAAGATTCGCAAGCAGTAAACGCATATAACGCATCTATAGTTTTATCCGGAGAAATACCTGGTGGTAAATGCACTAAAATCTCCACATCTGCAGCAGTATTATCCTCTATCTTCTTAATTTTAATCTTCCCTTTATCATTAGCTTTTAGAATAGAATCTATTAAAGTAGAAGTATTAGTGCCATAGGGTATCTCACTTATAATCAGGGTTGATTTGGAATGTTGAGCGATTTTAGCGCGCACCCTAATCTTCCCGCCACGAAGACCGTCGTTATAATTTGAAACATCAATAATACCCGAAGTAGGAAAATCAGGAAACAACTTAAAACGTTGCCCTTTTAAATGCTTAATGGAAGCATCTATAAGCTCAATAAAGTTGTGCGACATTATCTTAGTTGAAAGACCTACGGCAATACCTTCCGCACCTTGCGCCAAAAGCAACGGAAACTTAACCGGAAGATTTACCGGTTCTTTCTTACGACCATCATAGGATTGCTGCCATTCGGTAATTTTTGGACTAAAAACCACCTCAAGAGCAAATTTAGATAAACGCGCCTCAATGTACCTGGAAGCTGCGGCACGGTCTCCCGTTAAAATATTCCCCCAGTTTCCCTGAGTATCGATCAACAGGTCTTTTTGGCCAATTTGCACCATGGCATCCGCAATACTTGCATCACCATGCGGGTGATACTGCATCGTATGCCCCACAACGTTGGCTACTTTATTATAACGCCCATCATCAAGATCTTTGAGCGAATGCATAATACGGCGTTGCACCGGCTTAAAACCGTCCTCAATTGCCGGTACCGCTCGCTCTAAAATCACATAAGATGCGTAATCTAAAAACCAGTCTTTATACATGCCCGTTACACGGGTAAGTGCATCATCCTGCCCTTGGTCCTCTCCTTCTCCCGCTTGCGGATTATCGGTTTGTTCTTCTTGGCCTTCGGTAGATTGACCGGATTGGTCCTCTGGTGAATTTTGATTTTCAGCTTCGTTCAATTCGTCATTTTCCTCCATTCAGAAAAAATCGTATTTCTTTGGTTTATAATTGATTTTATTCTACAAGGTCAACCTCTACTTTAAGGTTGTTGATAATAAATTTTTGTCGGTCTGGCGTATTCTTGCCCATATAAAAACTTAACAGTTGCTCTATGGACATCGCCTTATCAAGCATTACAGGCTCAAGCCTTATATCATCCCCAATAAAATGCTGAAACTCATCTGGGGAAATTTCACCCAAACCTTTAAAGCGGGTGATCTCCGGTTTGCCGGAAAGCTTATCAATTGCATCTCTCCTCTCCTCTTCGCTATAGCAATAAATAGTTTCCTTCTTGTTCCGAACACGGAACAAAGGCGTCTGCAATATATACAGATGATTTTCTTTTATCAGTTCGGGAAAGAACTGCAAAAAGAAGGTAATCAATAATAAACGAATGTGCATACCGTCAACATCCGCATCGGTCGCGATTACTATATTGTTATAACGAAGGTCTTCCATGGACTCTTCAATATTCAATGCCGCCTGCAGCAAATTGAATTCTTCGTTTTCATAAACTATCTTCTTGGACAACCCGTAAGAGTTTAATGGCTTTCCCTTTAAACTGAAAACCGCCTGGGTATTCACGTCACGTGATTTGGTGATGGAACCAGAAGCCGAATCCCCCTCGGTAATAAAAAGGGTACTCTCTAAATTCCTATCTTTTTTTGTGTCGCCCAGGTGAATACGGCAATCACGTAGTTTTTTATTGTGAAGGTTTGCCTTTTTAGCCCGGTCCTTCGCTAATTTACGAATGCCCGATAGTTCTTTACGCTCTCGTTCGGCTTGCAAAATTTTACGCTGTAGGGCTTCCCTTGTATCTGGATTTTTATGCAAATAATTGTCAAGATACTTTCCTACGAAGTCGTTTATGTAGGTTCTAACGGTAGGTAAATCGCCCCCCATATCCGTGGAACCTAGCTTTGTCTTTGTTTGACTTTCAAAAACCGGCTCCATCACCTTAATGGAAATGGCCGAAATTACAGATTTTCTTATATCGGAAGATTCATAGTTTTTTCCGTAGAACTCACGGATTGTTTTCACCAAAGCTTCTCGAAAAGCTGTTTGGTGCGTCCCTCCCTGTGTGGTATTTTGTCCGTTTACGAACGAGTGATACTCTTCACTGTATTGTGTTTTGCTATGCGTGAGGGCAATTTCAATATCATCGCCTTTTAAATGAATAACAGGGTAAAGAAAATCCTCGGTGTTGTTATTATCCTCCAGTAAATCTTTTAACCCGTTTTCCGAGTAATATTTCTCGCCATTAAAAACAATGGTCAGGCCTGGGTTCAGGTACACATAATTTTTAAGCATGCGTTCTACATACTCTGCCCTGTATTTAAACTTTTTGAAAATGGTTTCATCTGGCGTAAAACTAACTTTTGTACCACGGCGGCGTGTAGTTTCCTCCAATAGCTCTTCATTTTGAAGTTCACCAATTTGGAATTCCGCGGACTTAGACTTGCCATCCCTTGTACTTTCCACACGAAAATAGCTAGAAAGTGCGTTTACCGCTTTCGTACCTACACCGTTTAAACCAACGGATTTTTTGAACGCCCGGGAATCATACTTACCACCCGTATTCATTTTAGAAACCACGTCCACAACCTTGCCCAAAGGAATACCACGACCGTAATCGCGAACGATTACTTTATCACCATGAATTGAAATTTCGACGGTTTTACCCGCGCCCATCACAAATTCATCAATACAGTTATCAATGGTTTCTTTAAGCAGAATATAAATACCATCATCAGCTGAGGAGCCATCACCCAACTTACCGATATACATACCGGGTCTCAGTCGAATGTGCTCTTTCCAATCAAGTGAACGTATGTTATCTTCTGTGTAATTGGAATTGTCGGACATAAATCAGGGGTTTGGAACTAAAGTACCGCTAAAGATAAGACGACAATTAAAAAGATAAAACACCAAACTGTTAAAGTAATTAACAATGGATTTATCCATTTTGTTGATATATTCGCCTCAAATATCAAATTTTGACCTTTTTGAATGCCATTTTAATCATAAAATGGTAAAATTCGTAATTCTGGAAACTATTTTGAGACAAACACAGCTGTTGTAAACAATTTCAGGTTGACCCATTTACGCCATTAAAAAATTTTCCGAATGAAAAAACTACTCGTATGTCTATTGTTCTTAGCAGGAAATCTAATTTCTGCCCTCGCACAAAATTTTGAAAAAGATTACAAAGCCATAGAGAGCAGGGTAATTGAATGGAGAAGAGAGATTCATCAAAACCCGGAACTATCCAACCGAGAATTCAAGACTGCGGAAAAAATAGCGAATCACCTTACCGCTTTAGGTATAGAAGTGCAAACCGGTGTGGCCCATACCGGTGTTGTTGGCATTTTAAAAGGGAAAAAACCGGGTAAAGTTATTGCCTTACGTGCCGATATTGATGCCTTACCGGTTCTAGAAAGAAACGACCTCCCCTACAAGTCTACGGTAAAGGCTAATTTTAAAGGGGAAGAAGTACCCGTTATGCATGCTTGTGGTCACGACACTCATACGGCCATTTTAATGGGTGTTGCAGAAATTCTATCAAATCATACCGATAAAATAAAAGGAACCGTAAAATTCATTTTTCAACCAGCAGAAGAAGGTCCTCCGGAAGGAGAAGAAGGTGGAGCGTTGCTTATGGTAAAAGAAGGAGTGCTAAAAAACCCGGATGTAGATGCTATTTTTGGACTACATATCAACTCTCAGACCCCTACCAACGTTATTCGTTATAAATCTGGAGGCACAATGGCTGCCGCACAAAAATTCGTAATCAATGTAAAAGGCAAGCAAAGTCATGGTGCACGACCTTGGTCCGGGGTTGACCCAATTTTGATTAGTGCAAAAATTATAGACGGCCTACAAACTATTATCAGCCGTGAAGCGGAACTAACCAATGAAGCTGCAGTGATTACAGTGGGAAAAATAACCAGTGGCGTGCGTTTTAACATCATCCCGGAAAGTGCGGAAATGATTGGTACCATTCGTACCTTAGATTACGATATGAAAAATCAAATCAACAGACGAATGGAAGAAATGGTCACCTCTATTTCCAAAGCCTACGGCGGAGAGGCCACAATTAACATAACGGATGCCACCGAGATTACTTATAACGACCCTGACCTGGTAACCCAAATGCTACCAACCCTAAACAAAGTGGCCGGAGCAAACAATGTACAGACACAAAAAGCCGTTACAGGAGCTGAAGATTTCTCTTATTTTCAAAAAGAAGTGCCTGGTTTCTTTTTCTTTTTAGGAGGAATGACACGGGGAAACACCGAATCGTTCCCACATCATACACCTGATTTTATAATTGACGACAGCGGATTATTGTTAGGGGTTAAAGCCTTAACTCAAATGAGCATAGATTTTCTTAATAAGTAATGGTTTAACACAGTTTAAATAAACAATCAGTTTAAATACTCTTTAGCATATTTATGGAGCCAATAATTTCGTTTTTTCAGAATATTTCGTTGTGGATTTGGGTTGTAATCGCCATTTTGCTAGTGGCCCTTCGTGATATCTTTTTTCAGCGATCACATACCATCTCCCACAACTTTCCCGTAGTAGGTCATTTTAGATATTGGCTGGAAAGCATAGGCCCAGAAATGCGACAGTATTTTGTTGCGAATAATCGCGAAGAACTCCCTTTTAACCGTATTGAACGGGGATGGATTTATGCTTCGGCGAAGAAAGAAAATAACTACGAAGGTTTTGGTACAGATCGAGATATTTATGCCCATCAACATATATTCGTAAAGAACCAAATGATGGCCTATAAAGTGCCCGCAGATCATATCAATGCAATTGACAAGACATTTCTTCCTTGTGCCAAGGTTATGGGGGTCCACAATAATAGACAAAAACCGTTCAGGCCTAGATCTATTATTAATGTATCCGCAATGAGTTTTGGTTCTTTGTCCGCTGCTGCAATTGAAGCGATGAACAAAGGGGTTGCCAAAGCAGGTGCTTACCATAATACAGGCGAAGGCGGATTATCTTCTTACCACAAACAAGGTGGGGATGTTATTTTTCATTTTGGAACGGGTTATTTTGGGGTTCGTACACCGGACGGAAACTTCTCTATGGAGAAAATGAAAAAACTAGTTGCCGAGAACCCCACTATAAAAGCAATTGAAATAAAACTATCCCAAGGGGCAAAACCGGGCAAAGGAGGTGTTCTTCCTGGTGCCAAAATCACCCCTGAACTAGCCGAGATACGAGGTGTAGAAATTGGAAAAGACGTTATTTCTCCTGCTACTCACAAAGCATTTGACACTATACCCGAGTTGATTCAATTTATTGAGGACATTGCCGAAGAAACAGGACTACCTGTAGGTATTAAAGGAGCAATTGGTAAACTAGACCAATGGGAAGAACTTGCGGACCTAATGGAAAAATCAGGCAAAGGTCCGGATTTTATTACCGTAGACGGCGGTGAAGGTGGTACAGGTGCCGCTCCCCCATCTTTTGCCGACCACGTTTCACTACCATGGGTATATGGCTTTTCCAGCCTGTACAAAGTTTTTCAAAAAAGAAAATTAACAGAGCGTATTGTCTTTATAGGAAGTGGCAAGCTAGGTTTTCCCGCTAAGGCCGCAATGGCTTTTTCAATGGGTGTAGACTGTATAAATGTTGCTCGTGAAGCCATGATGAGCATTGGCTGTATCCAAGCGCAAGTTTGCCACACTAACCGCTGCCCTGCAGGGGTTGCCACACAGAATAAATGGCTGCAAAAAGGTATCAATGTTCCATTAAAATCCGACCGTTTAGCGCAGTACTTTATGACGTTTAGAAAAGAATTCTTAGAAATTACACATGCTTCCGGTTACGAACATCCTTGCCAGTACACTATGGATGATATTCAACTTAATGTAGATGATAATGACCTTAACCGTAGTTTGGCTTCATCTTACGGTTACAACAAGACCAAAGTGCCTTTTGAAAATATGAAAAAATTGCACGATTGTATTCACTTGGGTGGAAAGCATTGTGAAAACAGCAAAGAATAATATACATTTGTTTGAAGATATATAACATTCCAAGTCATATTTAAAAAAATTAATTCGAGTTATTTATGAAACACCCCCTACTTACCCTTAGTCTTTTAGTTTTTGCATGTTTATCTATGCAAGCCCAAAGAAAAAGCGACCTTATTGAAGAAATAGCCCAGTTGAAGATGCAGTTAGATTCTGTAAACGATGAAGTTTTTGATGCAAGAAAAAATGAAAAGGTAGCTGTAGCCAAAGCCGAATCTTATGAAGGACAGGTAACGGAGCTTCAAAATGCCAATAACACCTTAATGAAAAACTTGAACAGTTTTGCTGAGGTTTCCAATAAAAATTCTAGCATGGTGACTACGGCAATGGCTAACCTTGAAGCCAAAGAAAAGCAGATCAAAGTAATAAAAGATGCTATTGCTACAAATGATTCCACCACAATTGTTGTTCTCACTAACGTAAAACAAACCATGGGAGAAAACGCAAAAATTGGCGTTTCCGAAGGTGCCGTTGTTATTTCTTCGGATTTATCAAGTCTATACGGAAGTGATACCGGAACAACTTTAACACCCGCTGCAGAAGCCTGGACAGAGAAAATTGCCAATATACTAAAGGCCAATCCCAGCACATCCGTAACTATAGAAGGTTTAAGTATGACCGGAGACCTTGAAACACCTGCAAAACAGGCTATGGCAATAGCAACACTTCTACAGTCCAAGTTTGCTATAGCTCCTGAACGAATCAATGCCCTGGGGAGAGACGGAAACTTAAAAGAAGGCGTACAAGTGAACATTCACCCTGACTTCAACAAATTTTATCTCATGGCCAGAGAGCAAATGAAGAACTAAAAGTTATACCAAATTTTGTATACTTTTTGATAAAATCCCCCGTTCTAGTATCCAAATAAACCAAATACCAAAAAAATGTCTGGAGAAGGAATTTTACAAATGTTCGGCTTTTTATTACCGGCTGTAGTTACAGGGGTTGTTGCCTTTTATTTTTTTAAGTTACACACTAAAAACGAAGACGGACGCAGACGTTTTCTACTGCATAAAGATTCTCAAAAAGACACTATTCCTATTCGCTTACAAGCATATGAACGCATGGCTCTTTTTCTTGAACGTATTGCAATTCCAAGCTTGGTAGTACGTGTAGCTCCAAAAACCTCTGATAAAAATGCGTACGAAAGTCTTTTAATCAAAAGTATAGAAACTGAATTTGAACACAATCTTTCACAACAAATCTATATGACAGATGAATGTTGGAATGTTATTAAAGCCGCTAAGAGTGCTACGGTTCAAATGATACGAAAAGCAGCAATGAGCGAAACTGATTCTGCGGATAAATTACGGGAAGATATTTTAACCGAAACAATGGAAAAACAATCGCCTTCGGCCACAGCTCTATCTTATATCAAAAAAGAAATAGGGTACCTATGGGAATAACAAAACCTTGAAAAATATTAAACACAACTAGTTTAGAAAAAACCGCTCTGACCCATACGTTAGTGCGGTTTTTAAATTTACAGCACTTCTCCTTTTTCCGGCTCTATTTGGTTTAGCTCGGTATTTTTAAATTTTGCGAAGTTATAGCCACTCTCCCACCAGACCGTCATTTTTTCCTTATCAAAAATTAAGGAATTTGTGGTGAGCACCGTGGGTGTATAGTAAAAATTGATAATCGCATCGTTGTGCCTAGCAACATATTTTCCTATCCTAATGTTTTGATGTTCTATTCTATCCAACATATATTCAAACATAGTAGTCAGCAACGAGAATGCGTTTCGAGATGGGAGTCGGTTTAAATGACTTACTTCAGTTTGTAAAACAATAACATCAACCTCTGTAGCCCCTCGTTTTATAGCTTCCTCAATCGGCACCATATTTCCGAGGCCACCATCTGCATATTCGCAGCCATTTTTACGCACTAAACTCATAAAAGGTGTGTAGTTACAAGAAATCCAAATCCATTCACAAAATTCCTCGTATGTACAATCATTAATACTCTTGTATTCTACTTGATTTAAGGATAGATTGGAAACGGTTGCTATTATTTCTTTGGGTCCGTTTTTTAAATTTTCAAACTCCTCTACGGTTAAGGTGTTTTTAATAAGCTTAAGAAGGTTTCTACTTTCGCCAAAAGTCTTTCTCCCTTTGTAAAAATTCCTAAGCACGTTCCAATGGGCAATACCTATAGTATGTACGCCATGCTTTTTTTGTATAGTAAAAGGGCAGTTACTAAATATACTATGCTGATTTACATTCGTGTATACCTCTTTTATCTTTTCTATTTTAGCCAGTGCGAGGTGAGAAATAAGTAGACTCCCTGTAGAGGTACCAAGAAAAAAATCATATTCATGATGAAGTTCTTCCATTAGATACTGTGCAACGCCACCTGCAAAGGCCCCTTTACTTCCTCCGCCTGATATAACCAATGCCCTCATAATTAATTTAGTTTGGTTTTAATATAACGTGATTCGTCTTCATTTAGTTTCTTAATCAAGTTATGAATTCGAGCTTTATAATCCTTATCCTCTAAAAGCTGATTGGTCAATCTCCTAGCAAATTTCTTGAACTGCCATGAATGATGATTCGTCGCCTTCATTAAATTTGTCAGTGCTTCATCCGAAAAACCAATTTCTTGTAAGTACTGAAACGCAGAAATTCTAATTTCCCATCCATATTCTGGCGAAGTATAACCACTGAGCTTATCAAAATACGAGGTTGTATTTTGAGGTTCATAACCATTGGTTGCCACAGCTAGTAACAACCATAACAAACGCACATTTTTATTAGGCAGACCAATTACTCCTTTTGTTGCATCCAAATAAGCCTTCTGACTTTCTGGAAAAGATGACCAAAGTTTGTACAGAGCGAGCTCCTGTGTAATATAACTTTTATCCTTTAGTAATTTTTCCACTAACCCTTTCTGCTCAGCTGGAATTTTATTTATAAGTTGAATTCCTTTTTGGCGTATTTTTAAATTAACATCCTGAATCAATAGAAATACTAACCCTTGCTCTACTATCTCTTTCTGAAATTCGTCTATTAAAGCCTCCTTAAACTGTATGGGTCGCTTTTCGCGCAGCCACTTTTCTAAATTGATATCATTATCCCTGACCTGAAAAAACCTGTGTATAGAAGCGTTTTTAGATTTTAAAAAGGTTTCAACATCTTCTCTTGGAAACTCCTTTGAATACAACCACTTTTTTCTGAAACCACTTAATTTCTGATCAGAAGCCAGTTCTAAATCAGTTATAAAATCATCAATGGTCACATTTTTAAATTGATGTTTGTTCAAATATGCCGACACTCCTTTTTTAAAAGCTTCCTCCCCTACCTTATCTTTTAGCATTACCAGAGCCCAAGCTCCCTTTTCATAAAAAGTAGCACTACTCGCCTTTGGGTCAATCAAAGCTTGGCCCTGCCCTTCTTGAGATATTTTGTAAAGATTTTTGGCCGTACTGAACAACTTCCAGTAAAAATGGTCCTCTCTAAAAATTTCCTTTTCAGCTAAATATGCATAATACGTGGCAAAACCTTCATGTAACCAATGATGATTCCCATCTTTTTCGGTAACCAGATTCCCGAACCATTGGTGCGCCAACTCATGAGCATTAACGTTCACATAATTCTTATCTACAAAAGCAGTGGAATCAATAACGTAGCCATCAGAAAAAATAGTCGCCCCTGTATTCTCCATTCCAGCATATAGAAAATCACGAACGGGAATCTGCTTGTAATTCTGCCACGGATACGGAACCCCGATTTCACTTTCTAAAAGGTCAAAAATTCTTTTTGTATAACGATAAGTAGGCTCTACCTTACTACTATCCTTTTCGTAATAGTAATTAGCTATGGGAACGCCACTTGAAGATATCAATTCTTGTGTTTTATAATTCCCAATAGCAAAAGCCAATAAATAGCTACTCATGGGTTTTTCCATATCAAAGAGCCACACCGGGTTCTCGTCGCTTTCAAACGGAACCAACACCAATTTACCATTGGCTATCACATTATATTTCCTGCTCGCTTGAATAGCAATATCAAATACTACCTTCTCGTTCATATCATCAAAGCTAGGTAACCAATGACTTGTATACTTACCTTGACCTTGCGTCCAAATCTGTTCATTCCAATCTATATCATCTTCCCAACCTAAGAAATAAACAGTCTGTTTTGGTTTGGCCAGATATTCAATAACAAGCTTATGAGATTGGCCTTTTTTAAATTTCTTATGAATTGAAATGGTACGTTCCGTTTGAATAAAATTGGTTGTTTCACCATCCAACTCCACTTTACTGAACGTCATATTCTTGGCATCAAGAAAAACGGAATCTACATTTTGAAGTACATTAAAACGATACACTACACCACCTTTGATCTCCTTTGCCAAAGGAACCGGTGAAACATATATATCCCCCTTTATAAAGTCGACTTTATCCTGATGTTGACCAAAACAGAAAAATATCGAACTGAAAAATAAAAGTGCAAAAAGGTTTCTCATGAAGTTGTAGAAATAAATAGTAGACCAAATTTAGCATTTTAGTTTGTTGCAATTGTACCTATCACTTAATTTAGTCCCATGAACGCTAATTCCCTTCAGACTCCCATTGTATACTTAAAAGGTGTTGGACCAAACCGTTCCGAAACCCTACAGTCTGAATTGGGCATACATACGTTTCAGGACTTACTTAATCTTTTCCCAAATCGGTATATTGATAAAACCCATTATTATAAAATTGGCCAGCTACAGCGTAGCAATGCGGATGTTCAGGTTATTGGTAAGATTGTACATATAAAAACCGTTGAGCAGAAAAAAGGCAAACGTCTTGTAGCCAGTTTTGTTGATGATACGGGAGAAATGGAGCTGGTCTGGTTTAGAGGACAAAAATGGATTCGTGAAAACATAAAACTAAACACACCTTATGTGATTTTCGGGAAGTGCAACTGGTTTAATGGTAAATTTTCAATGCCGCATCCGGAAATGGAACTTCAAAAAGACCACGAAAAAGGACTTGCCGTGGCCATGCAACCCGTTTACCCTTCCACGGAAAAATTGAGTAATAGAGGAATTTCCAACCGGGTGATTAGTAAACTTATTCAACAAATATTTATTGAATCCAAAGGTCGGTTCACAGAAACACTTTCCGAAAAATTGTTGTTTGAACTGAAACTTCTACCGAAAAATGAATCTTTATTTAACATCCATTTTCCAAAAAATCAAGAGTTATTAGCCAAAGCACAATTCCGACTAAAGTTTGAAGAACTCTTTTATATTCAAATGCAGTTGATTGCCAAAAACATGCTTCACAAGCAGAAAATAAAAGGCTTTAATTTTGATCAGGTAGGGACAATTTTTAATGAATTCTACAAAAACCATTTACCTTTTGAACTCACGAGAGCTCAAAAAAGAGTAATCAAAGAAATTAGAGGGGACTTGGGAAGCAATGCGCAAATGAACCGTTTGCTACAAGGTGATGTAGGTTCAGGAAAAACCATAGTTGCGGTAATGACCATGCTCTTGGCCATAGATAACGGCTACCAAGCCTGTTTAATGGCTCCTACTGAAATACTGGCCAATCAACACTTCACGGGCATCTCTGAACTTTTGAAAGGTACAGGGATTACTTGTGCTCTTTTAACCGGTTCCGTAAAGCAAAAAGACCGTCGCCCTATACACGAACAATTGGAAAGCGGAGAACTACAGATTCTTATCGGCACCCATGCTCTCCTTGAGGATAAAGTGAAATTTAAAAATTTAGGTTTGGCCATAGTGGATGAACAGCACCGTTTTGGTGTGGCGCAACGTTCCAAACTTTGGCACAAGAATGAAATTCCGCCACATATCTTGGTTATGACCGCTACACCCATACCCCGAACATTGGCCATGAGCCTGTACGGCGATTTAGATGTTTCTACAATAGATGAGCTTCCTCCTGGGCGAAAACCTATAAAAACAGTTCACAGGTATGACAGCAACCGTTTAAAAGTATTTCAATTTATTCGGGACGAAATAAAGAAAGGTCGTCAAGTTTACATCGTATATCCTCTTATTCAAGAATCCGAAGCTTTGGATTATAAAGATTTGATGGATGGCTACGAAAGTATTGCACGCGACTTTCCTATGCCAGATTATCAAATTTCCATCGTTCATGGACAAATGAAACCAGCGGACAAAGATTACGAAATGGAACGGTTTGTAAAAGGCGAAACCCAAATTATGGTTGCCACAACGGTTATTGAAGTTGGGGTTAACGTTCCCAATGCTTCAGTAATGATCATCGAGAGTGCCGAGCGATTTGGACTATCACAGTTGCACCAGCTTCGCGGTCGTGTAGGTCGCGGTGCCGACCAAAGTTTTTGCATATTAATGACAAGTCACAAATTATCTACAGAAGCTAAAACTCGCCTCCAGACCATGGTGCAAACCAACGACGGATTTGAAATAGCAGAAGTGGATTTAAAACTACGTGGACCCGGAGATATTATGGGCACACAGCAGAGCGGCGTACTCAACCTAAAGATTGCGGATATCGTAAAAGATAATGACATTCTCAAAACCGCTCGCTACCATGCCATACAACTTTTAAAAAATGACCCCTCGCTCGAAAAATCAGAAAATCTAGTCATTAGGCATGCTTATTCTCAACTTGTGAAATATAAAAATATTTGGAATTATATAAGTTGAGTTTGCATTGGTACTTATCCCCTGAGGCCAGGCTGTGTTTGAAAAAATATGATTGACTAATTAGATGATTTACAACTATGTATAATTACCATCATACTTACCTAAACATCAAGGTATTCCATTATTTTTTACTAAAGTAAAACTTTTCGTAGCACCTTCATCGTTTTCAATTGTTACGCTCGATTGCGAAGTAGGAATTATCTCCATATGAGAAGATGAGAATGTTACATTGCCACTGGAAGGCATATCGAATTCATAAAAATCGGTCTCTGTAAATTCAGTACTATCAGATCCATTCCAAGAGGTATACGCCGACCCGCCTCCTGACACGCTAGCATTCCCCTTACCTGCTCCATATGATCGCAATGTAACTGTCACCCTTGACCCACCCGGTGCTGTGTAAACACCTGTAGATTCATTATATGTTATTGTTACTTGTGGAGCAGTTACGTTTACTCTTCTAGTTTTCTGAGGTGCTGGATTTCCAGCTAAATCACTCACATTATAGGTAACAGTATAGCTACCGACTACACTCATATTCGGAAGACCTGAAACTACTACATTTGCTGTTATATCACCATCTATATTGTCCGTTGCCGAATAGCCAGGGTCAACATAGGTAGCTCCCCTCGTTCGGTTAACCGTTCCACCTACCAAGGTGATTTCGGGAGCGGTTTCATCAAGGGCGGCGGTTACGTTTACGATTCGTGTCATCTCCTGGGCTCCATTGCCTGCGGCATCCACCACATTATAGGTCACCGTGTAGCTATCCGCCACGTTCATGTTCGGAAGACCGGAAACCACAACACTCGCGGTAATATCACCGTCAACATCGTCCATCGCACTATAGCCCGGCTCTACATATGTTCCGCCGACGGTTAAATTCTCCGTCCCCCCAAACAAAGTAATCTCAGGAGCGGTTTCATCAGGGGCAGGCGTTACGTTGACAATTCTCGTCTTCCCCTGGGCTGCATTTCCAGCTGCATCCATTACATTGTAGGTTACCGTATAGCTATCCGCTACGCTCATATCAGGCAGACCCGAAACCACGACGCTACCCGAGATATTCCCATCAACATCATCCATCGCACTATAGCCCGGCTCTATGTATGTGTTTCCTACGCTTAGATTGACCGTTCCCCCTACCAAAGTAATTTCGGGAGCTGTTTCATCAAGGACCGCCGTTACGTTGACAATCCTAGTCTTCTCCTGGGCTGTATTTCCAGCTCCATCCATCACATTATAGGTGACCGTATAGCTGTCCGCTACGTTCATGTTGGGATGGCCGGAAACGACGACGCTACCCGTGATATTTCCATCAACATTGTCCATGGCAGAATAGCCTGGCTCAATATAAGTTTCCCCTACCGTCAAATTCACCGTTCCACCTACCAAGGTGATTTCGGGAGCTGTTTCATCAAGCGCGGCGGTTACGTTTACAAATCTTGTTTTCTCCAAAGCTTCATTCCCCGCGGAATCCATCACATTATAGGTCACCTCATATGTACCTATTGTACTCGTATCGACACCGCTTTGGTCCACCACGATGCTCCCCGTCATGTCACCGTCAACATTATCGTTGGCCGTAGCGCCCGGGTCATTATAGTTCTGTCCGACGGTTATTTCAACATCGCCCCCTATCAAATCGATTACAGGTGGCGTAGTATCCGGAGCAGTAACCACACGTACCGTACGTATCACTTCATCGGCAGGGTTCCCCGCGGAATCCATCACATTATAGGTCACCTCATATGTACCTATTGTACTCGTATCGACACCGCTTTGGTCCACCACGATGCTCCCCGTGATGTCACCGTCAACATTATCGTTGGCCGTAGCGCCCGGGTCATTATAGTTCTGTCCGACGGTTATTTCAACATCGCCCCCTATCAAATCGATTACAGGTGGCGTAGTATCCGGAGCAGTAACCACACGTACCGTACGTATCACTTCATCGGCAGGGTTCCCCGCGGAATCCATCACATTATAGGTCACCTCATATGTACCTATTGTACTCGTATCGACACCGCTTTGGTCCACCACGATGCTCCCCGTGATGTCACCGTCAACATTATCGTTGGCCGTAGCGCCCGGGTCATTATAGTTCTGTCCGACGGTTATTTCAACATCGCCCCCTATCAAATCGATTACAGGTGGCGTAGTATCCGGAGCAGTAACCACACGTACCGTACGTATCACTTCATCGGCAGGGTTCCCCGCGGAATCCATCACATTATAGGTCACCTCATATGTACCTATTGTACTCGTATCGACACCGCTTTGGTCCACCACGATGCTCCCCGTGATGTCACCGTCAACATTATCGTTGGCCGTAGCGCCCGGGTCATTATAGTTCTGTCCGACGGTTATTTCAACATCGCCCCCTATCAAATCGATTACAGGTGGCGTAGTATCCGGAGCAGTAACCACACGTACCGTACGTATCACTTCATCGGCAGGGTTCCCCGCGGAATCCATCACATTATAGGTCACCTCATATGTACCTATTGTACTCGTATCGACACCGCTTTGGTCCACCACGATGCTCCCCGTCATGTCACCGTCAACATTATCGTTGGCCGTAGCGCCCGGGTCATTATAGGTTCCCCCAAGGGTTAATTCTTGGGGATTAGAACCAATCAATTCAATTATTGGGGCAGTATCGTCCGGACTTACCGTAACATTGACTTGCCAAGTTCTTTGCGTTCCGTTCTCCGCGGTGACCGTATAGGTAACGGCACTCGAAAAATCTCTAACAATATTTATCGCAGGGTCCACCGTGGCGTCCGGTGAAACGACCATTACGCTCGGCGCTACGTTCAGGTCCGTACCATCTGGCACGTTCACCGTTACGGTACGGTTGTCCGTATCTATGTCCGAAGCGTTCTGTCCGGGCAGTTCGAAAGCGAGGATGTCGTTGCCGCCCACCACCGGAATGGTCAGTACACTGGCGGTCACCGCCCATACCTGCTCTGTACCGTTGCCCGAGGTGACGGTATATTGAACAGGGGAACCGAAGTCCCGTGCCTGTAGAAGCCCCGGTTCTACGGTGGCCCCTTCGGATACCGTCAGCATAATAGGTGCTACGCTCAGTAGTGTGCCCTCGGGAACGGTCACCGAAACGGTATGTGCCTGCGTATCTATCGTTGCGGTCTCTATCTGTCCGTTCAGGGCGAAGGCCTCGATATCGTTGGCCGACAACAACGATACACCGGTGATCTCCACTATGACGCTCCCCGTCACGTCCGGGTCGGAGACCGAAGTGGCCGTTATCGTAACCGTTCCAGCGGAAAGACCGGTCAACAGTCCGTTATCGTCTACGGATGCTATCGTGTCGTCACCGGAGGACCAGCTCACGCTCGGGTCCGTGGCGTTCTGGGGAAGGACCGCGGCCACCAGTTTTCGCTGCGCTCCCGTGGCCCCGGCATCCTCCTGGGAAACGGTGATACTTGTTACGGGTACCCTGTCCGGCGGTATTACCTCTACGGTGACCGTGTCGCTAGCATCGGGGTTGGAGACCGAGGTAACGGTAACCTGGGCCGTACCCAGTCCGACCGCGATACAAACGTTGTTTTCGTCGATGAATACGACATCCGGATCACTGGAGACCACCGTTACCTCTTGGTCGGTAGCGTTGGAAGGTTCGAAAACGAAGGCCGGGGGTATTTCGTCCCCCAGTTTCATCTTTATCGTATCCTGGCTCGAAAGGGTTATGGAGATTACCTCGATGAACTCGGAAACGTTGAAGTCCAGTCCCGTTTCTATTTCCTGGCCGTTACTGTCCCTAAGGGTGAAGACCAATCGCTGTGGCCCCAGTTCGGAAGGTGTAAAGACAAGGGGATAGGTACCTGCCGAGATAGGACCATATTCCCCGTTCGGGGCATAGCCGTTCTCCTCGGACGGCTCAAGGCTCCCGGAGCCCGAAGCGAACCCGTAGATGGTCTCATAGTCCACGTCCTGCGAGGCCTCGTCCGTTTCCAACAGAAGGGAAAGCGCTACGGGCTTTTCAAGTTCGAGCTGCGAGAATTCGCTCGAGGCCTCCCAGACCACCGGGACATCGGAAAGCTCGTACATGACCTCGATATCCTCCGAGATGCCGAAATTATCGGCCCCTGTTATCCTTACCCTGTGCTCCCCCGTTGCGGAACCCTTGTACAGAAGCGGGGCGCTAAGTCCCGTGGGCATGGACCATCCCTTTCCGGATTCCAAGGGGTTGCCCTCCATATCCTCGAAATGGCCCTCGCCGTCCAGTATCTCGTAGGTGATATTGTACTCGTAGTCCTCCAGTACCTCTTCCGGTACGATCGTAAATGTGCTGGGAAGCCCTTGGTTCACATAGCCTTCCGCAGTGTGCTGCTCGGTAAGCTCGAACTCCACCTCGGTGATAAGGCCCACCTCCTTGGTGCACGCCAACGCTATTAAAAAAAGACTGAAACAGCAGACTGAAACCTTAAGGTACTTCTTCATTTTTCCGAGGGACTATCGATTCTTTTTTTTAAACACCGTAAACGGTAGAACTCTCTTTTTGACAAGAAAGTCCTACAAGATATGGAATCGGTTTAAATTATATATACCCTTACATCCATTTTGGACCCAACTATCGATGAAACGTATGATTTATGGATAAGAGGAAATAATATGTACGACTTTTTTAACTGCATAATCTGCAATCAATTAAAATAGTACCTGATTCCCAATCCGCTATAATTCGTAAGATTTCCAAAATCGCTGTTTACATGGTAAAATTCGGAGGTCTTTACCAATAAGGAAAGGTGTTCGGTAAGTATAATGTCCAAATCGGCCGTAACTACTGCTCCAAAAATAAACTTACTATCCCCGTCAACAGAAATAATATTATTCAGTTCTACATTACCATTGTTCACCGACTCATAACCCGCTAAGGCTCCACCACCCAATGAAAGGGACTGCATTTTCCTGTTCCTGTTCCAGACTGTAAGAAAGTAAGAATAACTCGCTGTGACACTTGTATATGGGATACTTGCAGATCCACTTTTATAATTTGTAGAAGTGCCATTTAGTGCTATTTGGGTGTGGGTATTTTCACTCAGGTTAGTATTGTAAGTTATCTCTCCTCCATAGCCATCACCAAATAAACCACCGGATACCGAAAATGTATTGGAATAAGTTTGAGAAAAAACTACTATAGGAAAACATAGCAATAAAAGTAAAACCGTGATATGTTTCAATTCGAGGGAGAATTAATTAGTAAATAATCGAGTGGTAGTATTACCATGTTATCGCTATTCGCATCGGCCAAAACTACAGAGACTTTTTCTCTGGCGCTAATATTAAAATTTTTGAACACATATACAACTTCATTAATGCCTTCAGGATCTATACTTTCTTGGAGATTAAAAGTGTACAGCGGATTCATAATTTTCTCAAGTTGTCCAACTTTCGATTTTTTAAAAAAGCTCAGTCCTGCAATATCATATTTTTTTTTGGAGTTGTTCTCTATTTGAACCACAAAATATTTTTCGTTCCGATCCACCAAAATATTATTAAGGCGCACGGAAATTTTTTTATTCTGTCTAAAACTTCTTTTAAAAACGGTTTTCTGCAGATAGTTATTTTCGCAATAAATACGATAATACTCTTCACGATCTACATCATATAAATCCTCTTCCCCACTCTCAGCATTACTTTCAAACCTGGATTCTTTAGCCATACTGTCATTCTGCTGTAACGGAACATCTGCGACCTGTATTTGACTAATTCCATCATCTAGTTTGCTCCCTTCTGGAATATTTTGTGATGACTCTTCATAGGTTGCATCACTTATTTGACGCTGACTATCAGAATATTTTTCTGCAACTTCAGGTTTTTGCGAACTATTGTTGTTACTTGGTATGGTTCTACTTATAGCTTGATCTTTTGTTAAAATAAAACTGAATTCCGGTACTTCCTCTGCATAACTCAGTGCAAACGAATAAATATAGCCCTCTTCAGTAATAACCAAAAGATTACTTGGCCTACCATTCTTACCTTTAAGCAACCCTATATTAGAACCGCTCTCATAAGTAAATGTAAAATTTGCCGCAGGCTCTACAACTTTTTTAATATTAGATGGAAAAAAAATCGTGGTCGTTACAAAATCATTAGTTTTTACAGCAATTGGAGTCTGGGACCAAAGAATAGGGTTATTAAATAAAAAACTGCCTAGAAAAAGAATTAATAAAGTAGGGAACGACTTCATAAGTAGGTCTAATTTCTTTCAACAATGTTTAGGTATCTTACATAAGAATGTAAAACGAAAAACACAAAAATACGAATTAACGGGAAAACAAACCAAATAATCGATGAACAGAGAAGTTTGCTGGTTTTAGGTGGTTCTATATAGTTAAACAACGGAATAAAGTTTGGGAAAGAGGATAAAGTTATAGTTTTTAATACCGGCCAAATTCAAGACAGTATCCAAAATTTTGTGTAAACAGAATTTTGGATACTGTCTATTTAAAATTAGTTCAATCGATTTCTTGAAACTCCCATTCTATAACTCTTGCTTGGGGAAAATCTTCTGCTGGCAAACCCATTGCCCGAGATTGTTCATTTACTAAAAATGCTTTAAAATAAGTATCAGATGTGTTCAAAAGATGTACATGAATATCAGTTATTGGTTTTATGTTGGTCCACTGGTCTTCCGACTTATAGTCTGAGAAATAAGAGTTTGAGTAATCAATACTAGTTATTATGGAGTCATTAGCTCGTTTGTAAAGTTGGTTAAACGGCATATCTTTCCATTCCTCCAAAAACCCTTTTACCCTTTTAGAAACATACTCCACCGTACCATTTGTTTCCTTTAGTTTTGTTATCTGAGTTCTTGCCATTTTCAAATAAGATGGACATTTCTCCATCAAATTCGTAACAAAATCTGTTGCGAAAGCGTAACCTATTTTCTTTTCGTCGGTCGATTTTATTTCTTGAGCTATTCCTTTTCTAACCGTTTTAATTAAATCAGTGTTTTCACTGTTTATCGTTTTAGCAGCCACTAGCATATCTTCTAAAATAACTTGGTGAGATTTCCCATTCATTTCTATGTTTTCAATGGCTTTGCAATATTTTTGTGAAAGTTTTTCAACCAAAACATCCTTCTTTTGGGCTTGACAGCTTATTAAAAGTAAAAAGAATATTGCTAGATAAGATTTGTTGAAATTCATATAGCTCTAGGAAATATTGTTTTTCTTCTCTATTTAAAGATATCAATTAATTATTTCCAGATGACTTAAATCTGTCTCCACCTTTTCATACGTGGCGGTATCAACTTCATTCGGTTGTTTTATGACCATTAAACTATCCCTGAATGTCACGATTTCATATAATGGGTCTCCGTTTGAGTAGACCGTGTTGTCAAGGATTTTATATTTTGAGCGAAACCCCATGCCTACCTTATATTCGATTAATTGTCCTTCACTCTCAAAAACCAAATAAAAATGGTCCATGCCGTCCCCGTCTTCCGATTCATCATTCGATGCTTCGATAACATCTTCACCATCTATTCTCATGGTGAAGCCTATTTCCGGTTTTGAACGGCGCTCATAATGCCAAGTTCCGTATAAATTCACTTCACTTTCTTGACTTGACACAACAAATGGCAACAACATAATAAAAACAATAAGGTACCTCATTATTATTTGTATCTATAATATTTATTTTCCCCGCTAGCGCTCGTATTTTACGAGTGCCGTCTATGCTACTCACATTACAGTTTTCATCCTATTTCTCCAAAAACACAAAAGATTTCAGATAGATTTCTTTTTAGTTTACACCTGTTCTTAATTTGTACGGCACTCGTTGCAAACGAGCGCTAGCGAGGTATTATTGAACGAACACATCTTTTTCGAAGTATTTGAAATGCTCTTTAACAACTACGGAGCTATCAGAAGGAATGTCGTATACTATTTCCTCCAAGATACTACCTCTAACTGTCTGATTTCCTTTTTTTCTAGCGAAAATCCCAAAACCCGGAGAAAAAGAACCATCACTAAAAGTGTCTTTTTTTATCAACCCGTTTTCATATTCATTTTCAACGATTACCGTTAAGAAATAGTAATCCGACAGATAATATTTATCCGATGTATAGTTGGAATTATAGTTCAAAACTTTTCCAATATTTTTACCCACCTCTATCGTATCGGATATTTCCAAACTAAAGAAAGAACTGTTTTTTAAGTCTATTTCCTCATTATTCAGATAATGTATCGATTGATTCTTGTACATACTGTCACGGACGATAACGTACTCCTCAAAACTCTTTGGTTTCCCATCTTCTCGATAATAGTTCCACCAACCCTTTTTAATGTCTTCTTCAAAAAGTCCTTTTGATTTCAGGTTCCCATTTCTATAATATACATAAACCGTATCCGAAATACTACCATTTACGTATTTCCCTTTGGTTTTGACTTCCCCCGAATCATAATATTCAGTATACCCCCCGTTAAACAATCCATTTTCGCCTATCGTAGATTCAAACTTTAAATTACCACTTGGGTAGAGCTCTTTATGTACTTCATTTTTACAGGAGAACACAACAAAAAAGATGAGTAGAAAACTTGACGTACGAAACATTATTAATTTTGTTTTAACCAATGGTTAACCCCTCCTCTTTCTATCATTTTCCCGACGGATTGAATCTAGGACTCTAAGCCTGTAACCGAAAGCCACCTAATCTTCGTAGTATTCTAAAGATTACTTCACATAAATTTCATAAAGAATATGATCCTCGATCGTTCGAAAACGAACGCTATCTGGACTTACTTCTTCATACAAATAATCTTTAATGTAACCTTCTAATGAGTGATTACCTCTCTTATTGAACTTAATACCGTAAATAATAAAAAGAGAATCGTGTATTCTAGCGAAAGTATCGGATTTTTTATTTTGGAATTCCGAGAAATCTTCGGAAAGCTTATCAGTATTTGCAAAATATAAATCTACAAAATGAGTTGTTTTAGATGTCTTCTTTATGGTGTCAAACTTTGATTTATAAACAATATATCCTTTTATAGAATCCTTCAAGGCTATAGTGTCCGGTAATTTAAAGTCCAAATATCTATCCCCGTCCAAAACACGAAAATTTTCACTAATCCTTGGTGAAATAACTACCTCCTGACTTTTATTTCTTTTGCTTTGATTATCCTTACAACTATAACAGATAAAGCCAAAAAGAAATATGTATTTAATAATCGCCCTTATCGAATATTTCTTCTGCACGTTCTTGGTTCTTTTTATTTTCTTTATAAATTAAATCTTGTGACTTTTTTAGAATTTTCTTTTGCAAGATAGTATCTCTTATTTCCTGCACGCCAACATAATACAATTCATCATTGAAAAGTTCTACAACAGGTCGAACCTTTTTAAATCTATATAATGTATCAATACTCATTTTTAGACCTAATGAATCTTGGTTCGGATGGGTCAAAAAATATTCCCCCGCTAGCGCTCATATTTTTCGAGTGCCGTCTATATTTACTCACATTACAGTTTTCATCTTAATTATCTAAAAACACACTAGACTTCAGATAACTGTACTTTTAGTTTAATCCTGCTCTTACTTTGTACGGCACTCGTTGCGGGAGGGAAACAATCTACTTAAATTTTATTGTAGAAGTCAATTGATTGAATTTTTCAATATTCTCCTGAAAGTTTTCTTTCGCACTCCCCATTATAGCCAAGGCTCTTCTACCATCTTGGATAACAGTAAATACTATCTGGGTTTCCACACCTTCAGATTCGCCATAAACCAATTCTTTAAAACAATGGTAACCATTTATGTTATCTTTTGATGTTTGTTTTCTACCAGTAACTTTAAACCCTTTCTCAATACTAGAGTTTATGACGTTGTCAACTATAAAATTTAAATTGGGATTAGCAGGATCAACGAGCATTTGGTTTATAACATATGAAGAAACATTTACATCACTAGGCTCCTCTGCATTTTCCGTAAAGTGAAATATTTCATTTGAACGAAAAAATAGTTTAAAGCCACTCTTTTCTATATCAATAGAAAAAAATGCTGCTTCCATCAAGCCTATTTCTCGGTCTTTGTCATATTTTATGCTTTTAAATGAATTTATTATATGACTAACTTCAGTGTTGTTAGTATTGTTCGTAACAGCAACCGCTAATACAGAAAAAAAAGCATCGCCAAAAACCAAGGTTACGGCTCTGTTTGCATAGTCACTATTGGTAACGAGCACTTTTCCATAGTAATCATCAATTATCGTTTCTTCAAATTCATATACAATTGCTCCTATTTTCTCATATGCTTTTTTGGAATACTTGTTAGAATCCGCATAATAATCTGTACCATACATATCATAAAAGCGGATAATCTCATTATCACCGTTTTCAAGACCTATAAAATCTTTTGATAGTTGAAACCCTGATGGTAATTGAAGGGATATTCTCGTTCCCGGAACTAATGTTAAATCTTTTTTTGTTTTATCGCTAATAAGAGTTTTTTGAGATGAACAAAGCGATGTAAAAAGAAAAAATAAGGGTAAAACAAGATATTTAAAATTCATACAAATCACCTAAAACTCTTGAAACCTGTTCTTTTTCCTCTTTGGCAATGAAAACCCAGCTTTCTTGATAAGTATTGTATCACTTACTACACTATCCAATAGAATTTCACTTGAGCTCGGGTTCTTAGAAGAGTACCTAACTTTATAAAAATGATTTAAATATAATTTTTTATTTTCATAAAATGGTGATGTTGAATGATACTCCTTACCTGTAACATAATATTTATAGACCAAACTTGGACCAGCCGTAGCGGTTCCTCCATCAATATCATAGACGTAGCCAATTGTGTATTTTTCATGTTGGGCAATATCATATTTGGACCAAACTGTTATTGCTAATAATACTCCAGCAAAAAGAAAAAATAGCAATAGGCTAAAATATTTATTTTTCAATAAATTCAATTCTCTTTAATTTTTTTAGAAGCAGCACCTATCGTAATTTTTATAGTAGACTTTCCTCCTTGTGCGAAAATATCACCAAGACCGGGAGCAAAGGTGGACAATGGTTTTCCAACGCCTTCAGTAAATGAACTACTAGCTTTATATTTTAAACTACCAAAAACCATGTTAGTAGTAAAATTATTTAAATTGTTTGTACCATAATCGTTTTTAGATTTCCAGTCAAATGCAGATTTTATAACGACACCTCCATAATTACTAAAAAAACCACTCACTCCTACATCAAATTTGTCGATTTTTTGCAATACGCATATTATCTTGTTCTACCGTACACTTTTCAAGGAAATATTTGTTTCAAATTTTAATCAAAGCAACTCTAATTCGATAAGTCTATTCCAAGGAAAATTTTAAAAAAAATAGGATAGAACGCTAAGAAAAAACAAAAGAATAAATATAGAAAAAAATGAAAATTCCTATTTTCATCATCAAGGTTTCGAAATTCATCTATAATAGTTATCCATTTATTGTTTTTATAAAACAAAAGATAACTTAATCCTAAAAAGAAAAAAGAACAAATTAAAACATGATGGGGTCCAACATTCTTCAGCAAATTAATCACAAAAGAAATTTTAAGAACATAGGAGAGCGTAACCATAAGAAATACGAACTGCGCCATTAAGGTTAGCGCAGTACCCACTAATGCAGAAAACTGGGCGTCATTGTCCCAAAGACTGCGAGAGAACTTGTACTGAAGGTAAAACATATACCTATAAAACCTTGGCGGACGTAGATTTTCTATCCAGCTCATTAATAAAATTTTTCAAAAAGCACCTTTTTCCTTGCGACTCCTGTATTATCTTGCTTCACCGTACGTTCTTCTAGATAATACTTTTTTTCTTCTTCCATAGTTGGTTGGTACTCAATTTCAAAATTCATGTCTTTCATAAGAAATCCATATTTTTGGTCAAATAGCATCTTATTTCGTAAACTATTCTCGCTCATTGACATTCCACTTGGCTTACCCCAATCTCCAAAAACTCCAGAGATATCTAAAATTAAATATGTCCCAGAAATTACCCACCCCACTGGGCCACCCCAAACCCCAATTGCTCCAATGACAATGTCAACTGTAGCTTTGGTATATACTTCATATTGATTAGAGTCATCACTTTGCAAAGCATCATAAGCTCCATAACCACTGTAAACTGCACTTGCATAAAAAGCTATTTTTCCAATTCTATTAAATATCTTAGATCTTTTTAAAGCTGCATTAGCTCCTTTTTGATGACCACCAACACCTGTAGCAAAGCCTCCTCTTTGTTTATTGAGATTTCTAAGCAACCCTTCTTTTGTACGATACCATCCATTTGCATTTTTAAGAGCATCACCTGTACGCCAGGGAGTCAGATCTCCCAATTGATTAATTTCAAGAGCTCCTGACAACATACCTCCTATGCCCGTACTATTTTTGGAAATATTATACATAGGATCTTCCCAATAACCCCCATTAGATTTAGGAATATCGTAGTTATAATCAAAATCTCCCGTTCTGGTCATAGATAAATCATAACCTGAAGAAACAATATCATTGTCAACAAAAAGTATACTAGTTTCCGTTACTGAATCTTTGGCCCATACCCGAACTGCCGGCCTATTATCATTTTCCGGATTTTCAAACACATCAACCTTAATATTTGCCTGTTTAGACACCTGCATCCAACGCATACCATCCCATACTTCAAATCCGTCTGAAGTTTCTCTTACATATTCATAAGAATCTATCTCTGGAAGTCCTTCTTCTACATTTTCGGGAAATTCAAAATCTTGCGCCGCCGTTTCAACACTGCAAGAATTGCCTTGCATTGCTAAATCTAATTTTTGAAGTGTATTCGAAATATCAATCTTGTAATTATCCACCTGAACTTTAATCAAATCCAAGAATGCATCTCTAGGATCACCTCCATGACTAACGTTTTTGGCCGATTGCCAAGATTGCTGTATGGCCGGCTGTAGAATACTATCTAGTTCTTTTAGTAGTTCTTCTTCCATAAATTCAGGATTTTACTCGCCCCATTGATTTTCAAAATTCATATCGCCAATAGTAATGGTTTTTGCAGAAATCACGATTCTTTTTTGCATGGGCCTAGAACTTATAGCATCAAAATTCTCTGTAAGTTTAACACAAAATCCTTTGGTAAACTTCACTTCTTGTAGTTTTGACATGGCATCACGCTTAAAGAAAACGATGGTACCATCTTTTGTTTGTTCAGGCTCATTCATCCAATGAAACAAATCATATTCACCCTTTGATTCAACAGTGACCATAATTTGTCCTCCTCTTGGTTTACCTGATGGTTTGCCTGTTCCATCAATAGGCTGTTCAAAATTATAGGTACAGTTAAGCACATTATATATCTGCCCGTCAACAGTAAGTTTTGCTAAAAATGACATAATTATTCAGGTTTTTAAAGTGGTAAGTTACGGTTCATAGGGTTAACTCTTAAGCAAAAGAGTCCTAACCAAAAACCTAGTTTTTGTTTATTATTCTCTATAACAAGACCTTAGAAGATATAACTTCGTTTAGAACTGTTTTACTGTTGTGCGTACTCCGTATCCCAATCCGTACCTTCATCTCCTTTTTGACCATCCATTTTGATCATAAAGTTTTTGGCCGGGAAATAAGGTTTTAGGCGTACATCTAAATAAATACGGTCTTTTTGGTTCGGGTCTTGCTCAAACCTACGGATCTCAAAATTCTCTATTAGTTTATCCGGACCGGTAATATCATCTAAAAAGCGTACAATCTGAGATTGTATCTCATTACGCGTTTTGGTCGTGAAATTCTCAAAAGCCCTACGGTTCAGAAAGTCCATTAACACCTTGGCTACATAATCAAACACACGAACTACAGAATACGTCTGAAGACCTAAATTGTCTCCATTAAAAAGGGTCTTGGCAGAAAATGCCATTACCTTACCATATTCGTTCACCATAGGTACCAATCCTAGGTTCTCAAGATTAGCAATTTCGCTTTTTCTTAGATCAAAGCTTACACCATCTACCTCACTAAGGCCACCGTGCTTTTTACCCGCAGTTACCTGAGACATTAGGGTTTTGTAAATTTTACCGGCAAGTGCTCCAGAAGGCGGTACATGGACATCTTCTTCTTCACCTACTTCATCATGTTTGCCACGGCCTACCAACCAGTTACAGGTCATAATGGTATTGGACAAGTACATATCTCCACTAGCAAGATTGGCACTTTCAAACATTTCCATAACATCGTCCGGCTCATCTAAATGCGCAAAATCCGTTACCAAGGTTACCTTATTGTCATGAGCTACCTTCGCCCATTTATCTACTACGGATTTAGAGCCCAAGTATCCAGGAAGCACCATAAGTGAATAGTTCTCACGAAGGTCTAAACGATCGTATTTAGAAACCAGTTCTTCACGTATATGATCAAAGAAACGGGTGTTGTCCAAATCTGTAAGTTGGTCTAGTTCCGCGTTGATGATAGAAACGTTCTTTAAAGAAGGTAAATCCGTATTTTTATAGAACAAAGCTACGGAACGGTAAGAGGTTTCCAACTCTCGTGTTTCCTCTAGAGCTGCCTTTAAGTTTTTTGTAAGTACCTGTTGTGATAAAGCTGCTTTATCATCTGCCGCTTGTACCAAATCTATGATATCATCGCCAGACTTAAGGGTTTCTGACCAAAGTTCTAATTTCTTTAAAAGCTCTTCGCGCTCTTGCTTCTTATTGTTTTCGGTAAGGAACATTTTTCTTCGCGCCTTACGATCGGGGTTTAAGTTCTGTACATCGTCAATGGCAGACTCCAAAAGGTCGTATCCACCGTATTTGACAAGTCCGTCCGATTTTTCCTTTATCTGTTGCGCAAAGGGCTTTTCACTAAGCTGAGCAGCTTTTTGGTTGTTCTGTGTATCGGCCATTTAAGTTTATTTAGTATTTTTAATTTCTTCGATCAAAGCATCTATGGTACCTACCAAAGATTTTTTAGCTTCAGGATCTTCTAAAGCGGCTTTCAAGATTTTATTGGTCTTTAATTGCTTAATGATTTTTTTGTATTGATCACTCTCAATTTCAAGCTCCTTTAAAAAAACACTATTATTAATAATGCCTTTTTTACCAAAATCACCCAGGTTTTTAAATTTCAGGGTTTCGTTTACGGTACCGCCGTTTTTATCTTCAAAAGGAATTTTGAGTTCGGGTTCGTAATGTTCAAAAATATCCTCAACGGTTCTTAGACCTTCTACCACTTCTGGCTTTACCGGTGCATTTGGGGTGAGCTTACCGGCAATTAAAGCTCTGTTCTGTGGAATTTCGTTCAAGGCTTCACTAGCATCGCCTTTTACTTCGTTACCACCAATACCTACGTTATCAATAGCCATATTTAATTTGTTTTAATTTCTAAATTTACTTAAAAAAAAGTTATGCGCAAATAAAGTAACCGATTGTACATAGGTAGGTTTTTTCCTTAATATTACCTAAACGTTATCTACGTATAGAAATACGACAATCAGTACTTTTGAATCATAAACTTTCCTAATAGCAATATTTAAAAGGCATTTATACGATATAGATTCATCACAATTACCTAGGAAACAGGTATGAAATGTAAAATTTAATAGTTCGTTGGTTAAAAAAGTAAAAAAAAGGAGGCGTTTGCTTGCCTCCTTTTCATATTATAGATTGATAAATGGATTACATTACCCATTCGTTCTGGTGCTGACCACCACCAATACTCAATTCTTTTGCAGACAAAGTAAACGTCTCCGTTAAAGGATTGGTTCCAGAGGCATCAAAGTTTTCTCTGTACTTTACCATATAGGCTTCCGTAAACTTGATTTCTTTAAGTTTAGCGTCCGTATCTCTTTTTGTGTAAGTAATAGACCCATCTTTCTTACCGAAGTTATCCATCATTAATTCAACACCGGCAGTGTCGTCATTGGATTCTACAGTAACAGTAATCTTACCTCCTCTTGTTACAGAAGATGGACGACCTGTTGGATCTGTTTCTTGAAAAAGATCGTAGTTACAACTTAAAACATTGTACTCTTTTCCTCCTAAATTCAATTTAGCTTTAAAAGACATAAAAAATAATTTTTGTGGTAATTAATACCTGATTAAATATATATAAACGTCAATAAGACAATGCTAAACTATTAAATATCTGATAGTCTCCAAATATTTTTCGATAAAGTGCAAGTTTTTATAAATATTCGACATAAAAAATAACGTAGGAAAAAAGCTATTTTAATAATAGTAAATACCACTATATACTGAAGATAAATTCATTGCCAATATACCATTTTAACAGGGAACAATTCGTGAAGTAAACCTATTCCAAAAACCTGAATTAAGACCCGATAAAAAATGTAAGTTTTAAAAAAACCACTCTTCTTCCACTTGTGTCGGGTCACACCAACCTAGTAATTCTTATATTAAGTCCTCACGAAAGCATCCACTAAAAACTCTTCCAGAACAATCCTTTTTTGGTCCGCATGTCAACCGTCATACTTTTTATACAACCAGTTTGCTTATCCCTATAGAGTTTAAGGCTATTGATTTCTATTTTAACGTCCCGTACCGCTTTAAAGAATTGGCTAACCGTAAAACGATCTCCGCTTTTATTGAAAACAGGAATGTTCGTTACACAAAAATAGTTTCGTATGCTAACGTCATCTAGATTTCTGACCGAGTACCTTAATAACATATCTTCTATCTCTTCATTTGAGATTTCAATATATGGAGGTTTGTCTACAGTATCTTCTTCTACAACTACTGGTTTCTCTTCTTTTGGCGCTTCAGGAATTGTTGCCAAAACATTTTCTATGGGCGCACTAGCATTTCTACTTCTACTAATTCTCACTTTCTTTTTGGAAGGGTATACCGTTAAAATACGCTTTGCCTCGTGTCTGCGATCACCATTCACCACAAGTAGAATGGTTTTTTCCCCGGAAGACTTGTAAGTATATGTTTCCCTTCTATCATTGCCGTCTACAGTTGCTGTTTCCCCAAAGCTCCATTGCCAAGAAGTAGCGAATTTGGAATCGTTAAAAAATTCGACTTCATCACCTACCCTAACCTGTTTTGGCAAAACAATATTGGGAATAAGCTTTGCATCACGCACTATCTTGTCCTTAGATATTACAATTTCACGAGATGCTACACATTCGCCATTCATTTGTAAAGAAATCGAATATTTACCAGGTTTTTTAAATTGATGAACAACGTCTGATCGGAACGCCTCAGGTTCATTGTCCCCAAAATTCCAAGTCCAGTTAAATCCTGAAGGATCCGTGCTTTTAAATTCTATTAAATCTTCAGTTGTGTAGGAATTGGAAATAATCTCAAAATCTACATTGCTACAATCAACCTCACTGTTCAAACGAAAAGAAAAAAGGGCTAATCCCGCAAAGAACAATACTAAAAAAGTGATAAACACGTTAAGGTCAAAGTGAGTTTTAATACTTTTATTATTCATAATTAATCTCTAATTTTATCCATTGTTCCCTTCAATTAAATGTACGATTTTTTATATGAAATTAAAACTGTCTTTTCTTTTAATTATTGCCTTGCTTAGCGGTTGTGCCAATAAAACCGCTATAGCCGGCCAAGGCGAGTATTATAGGCAAGAAATAGAAAAATCCAAACGTTTGGCCGCAGCAAAAGTTGTGCAAGATAAAAAAGAAATTACCATAGTAGAACCCTCCTACCTAACTAAGGAACAAAGACAGGGTTTTTCTGAATTATTAGGTGTCCCGTATGAAGACCTAGAAAACGAAAAATTGTATGCAAGTATAGATGAATGGATGGGCACGCCCTACCAATGGGGAGGCACTACCAAAAATGGAGTTGATTGTTCTGCCTATGTACAAGATATTTATGAAAAAGTTTATGGTTTAAAACTTCCAAGAACTTCTATCCAACAGTTTGATTTTGATATAAAAGCTCACTTTTCTGGTCAAAAATTTTTAAGACAAGGAGATTTACTTTTTTTTAGATTACGAGATGAAGACAAAGTGGTTTCCCACGTGGGCATTTACCTTCAAAACGGAAAATTTACAGGATCAAATTCCCCCCATGGAGTTCAAATTGCAGACTTGAACTCAAAATATTGGCAAGATAGATTCGTCTCTGGCGCACGTTTGCTCAAAAACCTGTAAAAATGAAAACCCTTTCCCCAGAAAAAATACAGCAAGAGCTGTTCGACCTTGATTTTGATTTAAAGGCAGAAACCTTTATTTCTTATTTAAATAATGAAGAGACAGCAATTGATATAGTTCTTAGAGACTTCTTCAAAAGACGCTTTAGTAAAGACATAACGACTATACAGGAAAGTCTGGACAAAAAGAACACTATAGAGGTATCGTTAAGCCGCAGAAGTTTTTATAATATTTTTCCCGAACGTTTTTTTCATCAAACTTATTCCGGAACGCCATATGTAGAAACCATGGTTACGGATTATAACGGTAGAAAGGTTGAAGAAGAAAATGCCCGAAAGTTTTTCAAGCCCTTGGAAACCGAATTTTTTCTTCAGCGTGTTGCCATAGAGTCAGCTGAAGACCTTACCTTTAAATCTTTAGGCAGTCCGGAATTGGTTGACTTTTTGTTAAATCTTTGGCAAATAGACTCTAGGATCCCGGCAAGTACGGCTGCAAAAATTCTTAAAACAATGCCTTTCATGTACAAGATAGCCGGTGATTTGCCGTTGTTACAATTAGTATTGGAAAACATTATTGAAGAAAAGCTAATAATTGAGAAAGATTATGCCACTATAGCATCCGAAACGAAGCAAGAACCATGGCAATTGGGAATAAATATGGCTACAGAAGGAAAACCTGTTACCTTTCTTCCAAAATACATTTTTATCATTGACAAAATAAGACGACCTAAAAAAATAGTTGATTACATGCCCAATGGAAAAATTAATGTACTAATGAATTTCTTTTTGGAACACACCTTGCCCTATGAGGCCGATTTTGAAATAAAATTTACGCTGGCAGATAAAGAAAGAGAATTTGTGATGAGCGAAGATATATATTCCGGAAGACTTGGCGTATCCGCTACAATTTAGACCCCTATGATTGGAAGTTACTTGAAAAGATTTATAAACGTAGAAGCACTGATTCCTTTTGCAATGGTCTTGGTTTTTATTTTGTTGGCTCTTGGTTTACTGGCCCGGAAAACCCCTGGTTTCAAAACTAGAAGGAAAAAATACTACTATTATCTTGCTGCGCTAATTGCCGTAATGGGCATATTTTTAGCTATAATATATAACCTGAAACAGTCTGCATTAATGTTCCGTTATTTTTGGATATTAGCCTTTGCAACGGTAATGGGCGGTCTTCACGTGTTTTTCTACCGCTATCTGTTTGAAAAATTCGATATAGATAAGGGGCTAAAAGAATTACTTTATGGAATTATAACCTCCTTTGCGGTTATGGTCCCCGTAATCCTTATTGCGGCGCACTATAAAGATTTGCAATATCTGCCCTATTATTTTCTGACGATTGCGGCATTTACCATACCTACAAGCTTTTTTGTACTCTATAAATATTCGGTTTCAATTCCTGTAAAGTTATACACCAAATGGTATTACCCGTTACAGAAAAAATACGATACACCTGAGCATTACGAACTAAAGAACATGATCATACTTAACTTTATGTTCTACAAAAATACCGAAGCTGGGGAAATGACCAGCTTTAAAGCCAAAGCACCCAAAAATATGGAATTCGGCCGGCTGTTCTTTTTCTTTATAAACGATTATAACGTTAAAAAAACAACAACCAAAATAGAACTAACGGATGCATCAGGCGACCCTCACGGTTGGTATTTTTATAGCAAACCAAAGTGGTACGGAGCTTCTAAACATATAGATTCAGAGCTTACTGTAGAAGATAATAACCTAAACGATGGCGATGTAGTAATTTGCCAACGTATATAACGTAAATATCATGATAGAGGATATCAAGAACTTTAAAATTAATTGGGTAGACGGCATGAAAATCTCCAAGGAGCATTTTGAAAGCCTTCAGAATTTTGCCGAAAACAGTATAAAAGATGCCTATGTTGTTCGTAAAGGAAGATACGGTCATGGTTTTTTAGCGTCTTATCTGGATGGTAATAATGAGTACGCCATAAACCTGGACATTCACAAAAGCCTAAAGGTAAGCATCAAAAAATTACGAGCCATTACCCCAAACGGAAACCGAATAGAGATTACAGAAAATACGCCTTCCGTTAAAGAAGAAATTGTGGTTGATGAATTAGCGGACAGTAAGCTTGATGAAGGCTTTCTGCTAATAAACCTAGATACAGAGCACACCATACCTTTTGGAGAACAGGACCCAAAGGAAATTCCACCAAGACATCCATTTTTGACCAACGGTCAGTTTTTTACTTTTATAACCAGTGATGATTTCGCAAAATCAGGACTGTCCGGCAACCAACTCCCAATTGCCAAAATTCAAAAAGAAGGCAAAAGCCTTTCTATTGCAACAGACTATATACCTCCTAGTTTAACTCTAGGCGCTCATGAAAGTTTAATCGACTTTTATAACGATACCGAAAACTTCGTAAAAATGACAGAGCGCAACGCAATTCTTATCGTTCAAAAAATTATGGCGAAGCAGAGCGATAATCCCGTTGCGGATGCCATGCATTTGGCGGTTGATAAAGCATATGCATACCTGGCTCAGCAGATTACAAAGATAAAATGGGAAGAGTATGATATGCACCCAAAGGAGCTTTTAGAAATTATAGTGAGTTTTGCCAGAGTTTTTAAAGGATCTGTGGACATCTCATCATCACAGAATAAGGAAGAACTTTTCAATTATTTTGGAGAATGGACCGAATTAAAAGGAGGTGATTATGAAAAAATATTTACGGATGTAATCAACATGCAATACAATCACAACGATGTGAACCAAAACCTAATTTTAGCGTCTGGCTTCATGAACGTTATTGACCGTTTGCTTACCGTGTTAACACAAGTTGATTATATCGGAAAACGAAGGGATATGGGAATTTTCGTAAATGAAAATATAGTCCAGAACAAACAGGACAAATCCAACAAACCTTCTTTCCTAGCTGATTAAAATTCTATTATGGAGATACTAAACAAAAAAGAACGAACTTCCTCTTTCCTATTGTTCTTACTAATGTTCGCCATAACGGTGGGTATTCTGTTCACGGCTTTTTTCTATAGCTACAAACTACCTTGGAAGGAAAATGCCGTTCTGCGTAAGGAGAATAAAAAAATGCAATATGAATTTATCTACCAGAAAAAATTTATAAATGCGTTAGAAGGGGTAGACAAGCAAATAGATTCTCTGGATACCGTAAAAGAAGGTTGGTTTTTTGTAGAACAGTCCATTATCAAAAACCTTATAGACCTTAGAAGTGATATTCCTAAAGATTCTTTGGATGACCGCAGTATGTACGAAAACTTGGTCCTTACCTACAACAAATTGGTAGATGCCAAAAGAGATTTAAAGCAAGTAGAGAGCGCCAGACAGGAAATAAACGACCTAGAGGAGCAAATTACCGATTACGAAAAAGAAATCAGCAGGCTCAATACCGCATTAGATCTTGCCAAACGTATGAACCGAAACTAACCATTGCATGAATACTGAATTAGAGAAAGCTATACATATTGCCACACAACTTGCCGAAGAACACCAACATGAAAGCTTTGGCCCCGCTCATTTAATCAAAGCCTCTTTAAACAGGGACCTTTCTTTACTTCGTATTTTACACGACAAAGGGGTTGATGTATACTTTATAGAAGAGTGGGCAGATGTTAATATGGAATCCCACCCTAAACGTACCAGTCGCACATTGGCGGTAAAAGCTAGTTCAGAGGCAAAAATGGTCTTTGTTGAGGCGGAAGAGATACAGACCAAGTTAAACAGACCAGATGTAGACCTTATCTGCTTATTCATATCCGCTATTACGCCAGGTGTAGGTTTTAGTTTCGATAAAGTAAAATCACTACCCGTTAGCAGCTCAGAACTATTCGATAGTTTTTCTAACGGTACGGATAGCAAAGGTGCGGCTAACAAGAAAAGCGTAAATACTACAGACGATTTTACAACCGACACCGATGTTCTAAAAAAATATACCAACGATTTACTTGTTGAAGCTTCCGGTGGTTATTATGACCATATCATAAATCGTGATCGGGAGCTAAAGCAAATCGCTGAAATCCTTAGCCGAAAATCCAAGCCCAACGTAATGGTGCAAGGCGAGTCCGGTGTAGGCAAAACTGTTTTGATACATAATTTGGCCAAGGAAATTCACTCCAGAAAAATCGTGGATACTTTACAAGAGGCCACCTTATTGGAAATAGATACCGCCATTTTACTTTCTGGAGCTTCGTATAAAGGAGAAGTTGAAGATCGTTTACAAAGTATCTTTAACGAGGCAAAAAACCTGGTAAAACCTATTCTATTTATAGATGACTTTCATGTGCTGTTACAGGACGCGTCTGCAAGCCAAGGCATTTTAAATGTTATTAAATCGGAATTAAATAAAGGTGAGGTTATCTTGATCGGGGCAACCACAGCGGATAGTTATAGAAAACACATCGCCAATGATGATGGACTTAACAGAAGATTTGAATCCGTTACCGTAGAAGAACCTGATCCAGAAATGGCTTTTCGTATCTTAAAAAGTGTTGGCCAGACCTATACTGAGCATCATGTGCTCACTATTGATGATGAGGCACTAAAAGAATCCATTCGCTTGGCAAAACGGTATTTAAAAGAGAAAAGCCTACCAGATTCCGCATTGGATTTGGTAGATAGAACAATGGCCGCCGCCAATGTGTCCACACAATCCTTGCCTACAGATTTACAAGATCTGAACGATAAGCTCCATGCAATAGAATCTAAAACGGAAAAACAAAAGGAGTCCGAAAAAATTCAGGCTATAGATTGGGTCTACATCGAATTAAAAAATAGATTAAGTCCTATTGTAACCGGAAAATTTGATACGGAAGATAGCTTACGTCTACCTACCTATGAAAAAAAATCAGCTTACATAAAGAGTATATTATCCGGTATAACGGAACATTCCAAAGAAAAACGAACTGCTGTTACCGAAGAGGATTTAGCAGCTATGGTTGCCGGTATAACTGGTATTCCGGCAGGAAAGGTACAATCCCAAGAACGTGAGCGACTGCTGGAAATGGAGACTACGCTTATGAAAAGGGTCATTGGTCAAGATAACGCCATTAAAACCGTTACGGAAGCCATTATAGAATCTAGATCAGGGCTTTCCAAGGCCGGGCAACCCATTGGTTCTTTTTTCTTTTCGGGCCCTACCGGAACCGGTAAAACGGAACTGGCAAAATCGTTAGCGGAGTTTTTGTTTAATGATGAATCGGCCATCATACGCTTTGATATGTCCGAATTTAAGGAAGAACATTCCGCAGCCTTGCTTTATGGAGCTCCTCCGGGATATGTAGGGTATGAAGAAGGCGGTGTCTTGGTAAATAAAATACGGCAAAAGCCATATTCAATCGTACTTTTTGATGAAATTGAAAAAGCCCATCAATCCGTTTTTGATGTATTCTTACAAATACTTGACGAAGGGAAACTAAACGATCGTTTGGGGAAAGTGGGTGATTTTTCAAACGCCGTTATCTTGTTCACTTCAAACATTGGTTCCGATTTTATCAGCAAATCAATAGAAGGAGGAAAAATACCCAAATCCAATGAGCTGCTAGAAATAATGGCCAGCTATTTTAGACCGGAATTTTTAGGCCGAATTACTGAAATTGTTCCTTTCGCTCCCATTTCCGAGAAAAACGCTCCGTTTATTTTCGATTTACACTTAAAAAAGGAGCTCTTGGTACTAACGGAAAGATTGGGAATCACCTTAGAAATAGACAAAAAAACCAAAGAACATTTATCCTTAGACGGGTTCTCCCCAACTTATGGTGTACGCCCGCTCAAGGCCGTTATCCGTAATAAATTAAAAAGGCCGTTGTCCAAAATGATCATCTCGGGAGAGATAAAGGCACCACAAACGGTTAATGTTGCGTTAAAGAAAGGTGAACTGGAATTTAAGGTGAAGAAATAACCAAGCTAGTTCATAGTAGTATTAACCGTATCTGAAAAAATAATGGCTAAACCGTATTACCAAGCACCATTTGATTTCAAACGTTTTTTTGAAAAGAAAGAGCTAAAGAAATTAACGCTACAAGATTCTATTTCTCAATTCATAAGTGTGATTATAACCACCTATTTTGAGGAATATACTTTTGATGAGCATTTTGGTAGTGAAATCTGGGAAACGGATTTTGACCTTTTGGTAAATACCAATGTTCTAAAAGAGAGAATTAAAAAGTCGTTAACGGCGCAAATAAAGACCTACGAAAAACGCCTATCGAATATAGACCTAAATATTGAGTTAATGGAAAGCCTATCTTCCAAAACCAATAAGGTTCGCTTAAAGAAATACCTCTATATCACCATAAAAGGTACAATTGTAAAGACAGATGAGCCGTTTACATTTAATGGAGACTACTATTTAGCTCCATTATCCTATAAATAATTAAGTTAATAGGAGTTAGTACAGAAGAACTAGATTCAATTATCAGCCAAAAAACAACTAAATGAAGAGCCTTACAAAAGAGGAGATAAAAGACAGACTGATCCGAAGGGCCGCCGAGGATTGGGGTGTAGACGATATGGAAATAGAATATTCCTTTGACCCTATTGTCGGAATTCTTTTTGATGCTTGTGCTCATGAGTTTGAACGTATCTCAGACACCATTAAAACTAGTCGTACCAAGGTTACGGAGCGTTTGGTAGATTTGCTTACACCGGAAATATCGGTTACGGCCAAACCCGCACATGCTATTGTACATGCCTTACCTCTTGATGGTAAAATGGTAATAAACGAACGAAGTCAATTTTTTCATAGAAAACGCATGCCGCTGTTCAGGGATAGCGGAAATGAAGATTTTAAGGATTTTTTCTTTTGCCCTTCCGGTGAATTTACTTTAAACAATTGCGAGCTTAGCTATATAGCCTTTCCGGATAAAATAGTTTCGCACCATAATCATAGAACAACGCCATGGCTCAATAGTTCGGATTTTATCGGTAGTCCGGAAAATAGCAGTATCTATATGGGTATAAAACCTGCTCCAGGCATAAAGACCATTGACGACCTCATTTGCTATTTTGACCTTTTAAACTTTACCAACAAAGAGTTATTGGTACACCATTTAGGTATTGCGGACTGGTCTATTAACGGAGAACTATTAAACGTAGTTAAGGGGTATGCGCAGCCAGAAATCGTTAAAGACGACTACAGCGCATATATTAACGAAAGCATACAAAGCAAGATACAGTTTTACGAGGAATACGTAAGGGAGTTTTACAGAGATCATTTTTATACGCTGGAGGGTAGCATCAATTTAAAGGGAAAGCTTAAAAAATACCCGGAAGAGTTTAAGGAATTCTTGAGTCAGAAAGATTTAGATACCTTGACTACGCCTTTGTTATGGATAAAAATAGAGTTTTCTACTGTGGTCTCTTCTTCAATGTTAGAGAACCTGCACTGCCACATCAACTGCTTCCCTACCTTAAATAAAAAATCGCATAGTGTTAGTAAGCGGTTACAGCCTAATTTCAATATCATTCCATTAGAGGCGGGAGAAGATTTCTTTTTGGATGTCCACAACGTATTGGGAGACAGCGGTAATGAATATTATGTACGTGACAGAAACAAAAAAGATGATACCCGCCCCCAGGCTTATTTACGTTATGGAGGTGTAAGTAGGTTTGATGAGCGCGATGCTTCGGAATTATTAAACTATACCTTAGACCTTCTAAAAGAAGATAGTGTTGCTTTTTCCGCCATGGGCGATGATTTTATAAACAGCAACCTTAAGGACTTAAAGCAAATTGTTTCCCGGATCGAGCAGCAAATAGAACTTCGCAATTTCAGAAAACACAAAATCCCATATTTGATCGTCAACCGAAATAGTGTAGAAAAAAATAGGGACAAAATAGTTTTTACGGACTATTGGACAACTACGGGTGAGAAGGCCAATAAAATAAATCCGTACAGTAAATTATTCCAATACTCGGGAACCGCTTTTAAGCCGGAATCACTGGTGTTTATAACAGGAAGCTTAGGCGGTCATGATGAACCCAATCCAAGCGAAAAAATTTATGCCTACAGGGAACAAGTGCTCTCTAGAGGGCGTATCATTACCCGTCAGGACATCATTCACCACTGTTATGCCGTATTCAAAGATGCCATAACAAAAGTAAAAGTAGAAAAAGGTGTTATGGTATCCCAAAGCAACTCCGTGGGTTACACCCCTACTACCGATATTTACATAACCCGGAATGTAGATGCCGATTATAGTGAGACGGACTGGGAACATTTGAAAAAAGAGCTGTTGATCGGCATAAAGACCAAATCAGCCAATGTTTTGCCGTTTCGGGTTTTCTATACCTAGCAACCTAGAATAACCCAATAGGGTAATGCGTTAGCTTATAGCGTAATATAATTTGTAAACTATAATTTACAAAGTTGCCTGTATACAAACAGGCAACTTGTACGAAATACCGTTCATCGAATTGTCATTTGAATTTTTGGTAACCCTTAGAATTCTAAATATCTTAATCAGTTAAAAAACCACCGCATGTCCAAAATCGTCAATATCAACCTCATTTTAAACGGTAATGCATTTCTTCCAAATTCGGGTTATTCCGTATCCGTAGAACAGGCCATTGGCGGCCACAGTACTTTTCGTATCGCTTTTCCTGCCCATGCCACGGAAACCTATGCCGGACCCCTTATGGGAAATGCTTTGGGCTATATCGGCAAGAAAATGTCCATTGGGCTCAATTCCGGTGAAATGGAATTTATAGGTGTGGTTACCAATGTAGACCTTCAAAAAGGAAACGGTGCTTCCGGCACCCTGGTCATCTCGGGCCATGGACCGTCCGTTCTACTGGCAAATTCGGTACAGTGCCTTAGTTACGAAGAGGGTACATCGCTATCCCAAGTCGTGGAGGATACCTTAAAAGGACATTCAACGGACATTCTTAAGAAAAGTATAGGTACGGGTACAGGTATTTCTTTGCCCTATACGGTACAATATAATGAAAGCGACCTCTCGTTCCTACAAAGATTGTGCAGCCGATACGGGGTTTGGCTCTATCATAACGGACGTGATTTTTGCGTGGGAAAATCCGACAGCGCTACCCTTAACGGCGTGTACGGGATCGATGTCCTCTCATTCAATTTATCTACCTCGCTCAAAGAACAGGTTTTTGACATTAAAGGGCACGACTGGGTAAACAACACCCAATTAGAGGCAAGTTCGGCCCCTCATACCGCCAATTCGTCCCACCCCTATCTTTCATCCGTAAAAGACGAATCCGATACCCTGTTCAATAAAAAAAGCAGTTACGACTATACCATAGGTCAACATGAATATAGTGCACAGGCCGGTCTTGATACCGCTGCCAAGGTGAACACCTTGGGAAGGGCATCCGGTATGGTGACCGCTTCCGGATCCTCCGAGCTAGTGGGCATGCGCGTGGGCGATACGCTTTCCTTAAAGGGTCTTAATTTTTCCGACCCTACAGCACAAGATCCTTACGGATCATACGATATTATAAAAGTGGTACACCGTTTTGACCACAGCGGACACTATAGCAATTCTTTTGAGGGCGTGCCAGAAGGTACCGAACACCTGCCCTACTCCAACAGTTTTGCTGTTACAAGGTCTGCCGATCAGCGTGGACTTGTTTTGGACAACGCAGATCCCGATGGCCTCGGACGGATAAAAGTGCAGTTTCCTTGGCAAAAACCTATGGGAACCAACACTCCGTGGATAAAAGTACCTACTCCCTACAGTGGTGGCGGTAAGGGGTTTTATTTCATTCCCGAAAAGGACGAGGAGGTATTGGTAGGCTTTGAGGGCGGAAACCCGGAAAAACCCTTTGTACTTAGTGCAGGGTTCAACAGCAGTGCCAGTAGTGGCTTTGCGGATGCAGATAATAATATTAAAGCGATAAAAACAAGAAGTGGACATATAATAGAATTGAATGATACCGATGGCGGGGAGAGTATAACGATTAAGGATAAGAATGAGAATATTTTTCAGATTGATACCGCTACTAATGATATTACTGTCAATGCTAATAATAATGTTAATATTAACGCTGTAGAAACTATAAAACTATCTGCTAAAAATATTGAATTAAGTGCTCAAGAAGACATCGTATCTCAAGCTGGCAAAAGCATAAAAGATTCGGCAAGTGAAAGCTGTAATATAATGGCTAAGAATAAAACCGAGGTCATTGAGGAAAATATTAAAGTATTATCTAAATCTTGTGAAATTACGTCAGAAGAAATAGCAATTAACAGTACTGCAAAAAACCTTGTATTATTCTCTCAAAAATCGGTAGATATTCAAAGTAATGAAAAAGTTAAACTTTTTTAAAAATTTATCATTTGCAAAAATCCGTAGTTTTCACCCCCGATCATAGCCTAGCCCTCAACCCGCATAGTTTGCGAAGAGTATATGGTGTAACTATTGATTTTGAAAAAACAGGAGAACCTAGACAAACTTTACGTTTTGAAATTGAGGTTCTAGCTAAAAAAGTTAAAGAAAAGAATTCTTGGATGTTTCAATTTGACAGGAGACATCTCTATATAAATGAGGAGAATCCAGATACAATATCCGAAAAACTAGCATTTGAATGTGGTCAGATTATATATCCACTTCAAATTCAAGTATCGAGTAACTGGGCAACAAAAGTTATTAAATCTAGACCACTTGCTATAAAACAGTTAAATACATTAGAAAATGAAACCAAACTACTTTATAAAAGTTCTATGATAGATAGGTATTTCTCGAAAGCATATGATTCGGTAAACCATCCTGAAAAATATCTTCGAGCAGTTGAACAGAATCTATTTCTCTCATTTTTCTTTGCTCCATTATATCAACAGTATAATCGTTTAACGAATTCGGCAACAACTATCATGAATATTCCGATAGTTCCTTTTTGCAGCCCAATAGAATATACTCTAGAACAAAAAGTTTCACCAAAATATACTAGGTTCAATACTATTACCGTTACCCAACAAGGAAAAATTACCGATTCAAGAACCCAAAAAGATATTTCACACAAATTAAACGAGCCTGTTTTTACGGGAAAAGGACAATCAAAAAAACTTGAGGGCGAGCTTATTGCCAAATACGAGCTTCACAAGGAAACAAACGTACTTCATTCCCTTACAGCAGAAGCAGATATAAATTTGGAAAAGGACAAGAAATTGGCTTTTCAAATTCAAGCTTATTATTTGGTCAATCGAGATAAAATCGCCGCACAAAGTGATTTTATTACCATCCCCAAATTAAAACCTAGTAAAAATGGCTAAAGATAAATATTTAGTATGTCAGGGAGCTATGTGCCAATGCCAACAAGGTTTTGCACCGGATCTTTTTAAAGTCCTGAGCCAGTCAAAATTTTATATTAATGACCAAAGTGGCAGTAGTAAACTAATTGGAAGCACTATGGATTTGGGTATTCCTTTTGAAGCAGGAACCTTTGGGCAATGTAAATTACAACCGACCGGCAGTAGTTTTATGACCTGTGTACCTAATATAATTCAATGGGACGGACCTTACGAAAAAGTAGAACTTGCCAATGGAGGACAGATTTTAACCGAGGAAAGTAAAGGAATATGTGCTATTGCCGGAAGTCCCGTTGTCGAATTCATGACCAATGGACAAATTGGATCACCTCAGAAATCAAATTTGGAAAATACCAACCAACAGATGCACAATCAATTAAACCCTTTGGTTAGACCTGATGAAATTGTAGAAGAAGAACCATTTGAAGGAATAGAGGTTAAATCAGAAATTACTTAGTCTATGTCTGTAGGAATAGAAACTTTGGAGTTATTAAATGAAACCCCACCCAATATTTTAGTAAAGAAAAATATTAGTGTAGGAGGGAAATCGTACAAATTAATACTCATAAAAAAAGGGAGCCACGCCCGTGTAGAGACCGTACTATATGCGGACACCCGTAATCCTGACGCTACAGTAAAAAGCACTAAATGGATCTTCGGAACGCAATTAAAAGATGGCTCGTGGAAATGGAATTCCTGGACTAGTGGTGACAAAATTCCGATGAATATAAATGGTCATCAAGTTACAGATTACGCTACCTGTGCAAGTGTTCAAATCGGTAATTCGACAAAAATTGGGCGTCCTTATTGGTTAGAGGCATTTATTCATCATCCTGAAATGCCTGAAGTCCAAAAACCTAAGGGAGTATATGTACTTGCTTTCGATGACCCTCAAATTATTGAAACCTTTTTTACGAAAATTAACACCCTAAAACGAACCGAAGATTCAGTCAAAGAAACCCAAATTTTTGATTATGGTGAAATCTTGCGTATAGAAATTCATACCCATGGTCTAACAAAAAAAGACGAAATAAATATTAAATGTACCATAGACGATAGAATTGTTGCTTTTGGAAAAAAGCATACAATTTTTGTTGATGACTTTAAATATAATGGCATTATTACTATTGATATTTATATTGACCCTAAGTGGAAGGAGGAGTTTAATCACGAAAAAAACCAGATTAAAGAGCTGAACATTAGCTATAATGTCAAAGCCTACGAGACAATTGCTGCTGAAAAAAATCGAGCTATTATAGAAGAGCGCTATAATACCCAAAAAGATCAAATCTCATTTTCTGACCCAATAAAATCTATTTCACAAGACTCAAAAGCATTCAATTTCTATGACAAAGAACATTTAAAAAATAGAATAAATAATCATTATTCGTTTAAAATTAACTCCAATGGTAATAGGGAAATGATTGAAAAGCGCAATAAAACGGTCGCGCAAATGGTATCTATAATGGATACCAAAGTAAATAAATTACAAAACGATCACCCTTGTAGATATACATCCGTTTTAATTAAGGAAATACACAGCAAGAATGAAAAGAAACCAAGAAGGTTTATTGCTTTCAGAGAAAATGGTGATGGTTCTATTTCCGATTTAACGGAGACGGAGTACTGTATAGTTGCCGGAAAAGAAAAGAATAAAAAAAAGGTAGTAATCAACATAGGTGGCCTAGAAACAGAGGGCTGTATCGCATACGATTATGAACATGATAAGAATTCAATTTTTGAAGAATTTAAATCTAAAGCAAAACAGCAATGGATATATCCCAATGACTATGAAATTCCTAAGAAGAATCAAATTCAATTAAAACTAACCTATCCTTACCACATTAATGATGATAATGCCCTACTCAAATATTTTTGGCCAGCATCCCTCCAACCTCAATTATTTTTCGTGCCACTGCAAACATGCGCTTATCCTAAACAAGGAGTACGCATTTTGGTATATCCAGATATAGTATGGGCCATATCTTTTACATATGGTGACCAAAATCCAAAAGCTAAAGCTGAATGGGGGAAAAGTCTATCAGCCGAAAGAAAAAAAATCTTAAAAGAACATGCTAAAGAAGAAAAAGAACTAAGACAATTCATAGAACGTAAATTACTCCCAGAAAAATTACAAGATAAATTAGAAAAGTTAAGGTATTATCAAGAACTGTTAGATAAACTAGGGAAAATAAATAAATTAAAGCTAGGTATAAAAGCCTCTTACGATGATAAAGTTGTAAGCTTTGATAATTTAGCAAACAAAATCATCAATGTGTCATATGCTTTTACGCTGGCAAAAGCTTTAATGGACCAAATGGTTGGCAGTGATGTACCTGATGAGGTAAAGCCTGAACTAATAAATAAACAAGTAAATAAACTAGGGAAGTTAGGTAAATTTGCTAAGAAGTTACCTGCCACTATTACCATTGATAACCCTAAATTAAGTGTTGGTGCATCTTGGGGTTACCAAGTTTTTTCTAAAGACATTGTACAAAACCCAACCGCTCCCTATGAAGTTGATTTATTCTTAAAAGCCGACCCTTTATTTAAGGCATCAGGGGTATTAGATATTATAACCTGTTGTGAATTTATACCTGCAGCAGGCCAAGCCATAAAGGTGGTTAGGATAGTATTAGAGTCTTCAGGTGTTGAACCTGTATTCACTTTAACAGCTGAAGGTTCTATAAGCCTTGCTGCAAAAGGAAAAATACATTTTGATGATAATAATAATGCAAGTAAATTAGAGGTTCAAAACACCAATTCTTTAAAGTTTACAGTTGAAGCAAGTATTTCAGCCGATGGAGGTCTAGCGGGTTTTTTGTTCGCTGGAGGTGATTGGGATGGATTCGTCACAAAAACAAAATATGAAGCAAAGGCAGAAACCGGTTTAGAGTTGAAATTCGGTCTAGGCGTGGAAGCTAGCAAAGGCCTATTTTTAGATGCTAAATTAGATTTTACAGGACTTATTGCTGTTGGTAAAAAGGTGACGGAATCGGATGAATTTATGAAAAAAGAAAAAGAAGCATTTAGATATGAAATTATTGAACCCACCCCGTCGATGTTGGGTGATACCTATTATTTTGAAATAACCCCTTAAAAATGAAAATACAGATTTTATTGTTAATCAGCATCTTGACTGTCGCAACTAGTTGTTCACAAAAAAAAAATATGAAAACAGATAACACTTTAATCGCTAAAGAATTAAGAAATTATAAATTTCTTAATGATTCAAGACCTGGGTATTATTTGCAAGTGAACAGTCATAACTGTTATTACGATATAAGGGTTAATGATTTAAATGGAGGTAAATATTTCGATCCATATCCAAGCTACTCCGTTCGTATACCATTAAATCAGAGGATATTAAAAAGTGGGGAACAATCATTATCCATTAAGGTTCTGCCATTTAATGGTGACACCTTAAGCAACCAAGCAAGTTTACAACTTCGTTTAATGATGTACCCCGATATGACCGATAGGGAAAATGATTATGGTGGCAGTACCGTTCTATGGGAATGGAAAATGCCCGATATAGATCAAGACCTACCCTTATTTGCCATGGACACTGTTTTTAAAGCCAAGGTGCCTTATAAAATCGACATTTTGGATAAATACGCCTTAGACCTTTCTAAAATGGATGGAAAAAAATTACTGCCGGAGGTTTTACATTTATTCCAACAAAGACATAGGCAACTCAAAAATCATGGAGAGGATAAAAAGCTCATGAACGATATTTTACAACGGGCACATGTCCAACTTTATTATTCCCAAGAAAGAATAAGTGAACTATCCTCTAAAACAACGCAAAGACCGAATGAGGTTTTGCAACCCTTGGAAAATTATGAACTCCGCCTATATGGTAATGGTAGAATTGTTACTTTACTCAACACATTTGACTACGACTCCGCAATTTGGTGGGCCGATAAAGATACGGGAGAACCTGTAGGCTGGCAACCCTTTTATCTATTTAAAAACAAGGTAACCGGAGAGTGGCATATATGGTAACTTTTGATAAGCCACCTTCTTTAGATGCTAATTAATTTGGTTTTATAACTCAAGGTTAATCTTAAACCTTTCTATATCAATATAAGACACTTTGGAAATTTTTTATTGGGACAATGTAGATGTAATGGTCATAGGTATTCTTACCTTTTTTTCTATTTCGTTCGGTCTATTCTACTATTTGATATTCAAAAGTTTTTATAAAATTACTATTAAACCTGGTTGGCTTTTATATATTATACCTCCTTCCATGGTATTGCTTATAGCCTCAATAAACCCGGGCTATGTGCCTTTGGCCTCATTGGGCAATTTTCCTATTCTTCTTATACTAATGCTTCTAGGACCTGTCTATTCAGCGATACGTAACAAAAAATCCATTATACCCTATTTATTATTTATTCTTTTCTTACCCATAACGATACTTACTTGGCCGTATGGCTTTGTGCTACTTATAGCATTCGTTATTTTGAGAGAAATTTTAACGCCCAACCAAAGTGAAACTTTTTATGAGTTGCAACGTATATTACCCACTTCCAAAATACGTACAATGGCCATGGGTCTGGTAGAGGTGTCCGGAAAGACCAAAATGCTGGAACCTGTTATTTCAAGAATAAAAAAAGAGCCCTGTATAGGTTATTTATATAAAATAGACAGCGTTAGTAAAGATGATGAAGGGAAGAAAAGCTATAATAACATCTCAACGGAAACCAAGTGCAATACTTTTGAAATAATAGACGATAGCGGAATAGCAACCGTAAAAGGAGAGGGCATAAGTATCTTGAATTTTTCAAAATCCGACCATAGTTACGAATCGAACGGTAAACGCTATCAGTTATTTTTATTGGAAGAAAATATGAAGGTACTTGTGATAGGTAAAGCCACCAATAAAAAGCAGCAAATTTATATTGACAAAGAACCTTCAAGAAACATTTTTGCCATAGCTCCTTTTGATTATGTTCAACGTTGGAACATTTCACGTCCACTACGTAATTCGTTTATAAGGCATATCTTATTTTTAATAGCGTTAGTTAGTTTTATATTGCTTTGCAATATACATATTGAGGACAAAGAGGTAACCATTAGGCTTGCGTATCTTTTTAAAGGGTTTGACCTAAAACAATTTTTTCTTTTAAATTTTAACAAATAAGTGTATGAACAATATTATCTTAATTATAATACTGGCCCTAATCCTGGTCTTTATCGTTACTAGCAGCATCAAAATCTACAATCGGTTGGTAATGTTAAACCATAACGTTGCCAAGAACTTCGCTAATATTGATGTAATCTTAAAACAACGGGCCGATGAAATACCGGAGCTCGTGAAAATCGTTAAAAAATATATGGAATATGAAGAGGACCTGATTACCAAGGTGACCAGCCTGAGAACCCAATATTTGAATGCTTCCAAAAATGACGACAAGGTAAAGGCAACCAATGAACTGAACAATACGCTTGCCAATATTATGGCCGTTTCCGAAAATTACCCCGATTTAAAGGCCAATACTTCCTTCCTCTCCTTACAAGGAAGAGTTTCTGAATTGGAAAACCACTTGGCCGACCGAAGGGAACTATATAACGACAGTGTCAACTTGTACAATATAGGTGTCAATGAATTTCCTGGGCTGTTATTGGCCAAACCTATGGGGTATTGGAATAAAGAGCTGTTACAGATTTCCGAAAAAGAAAAACAGTATCATGGAGTTCAGTTTTGAGTCTTATGAGTTTATAAAAAGTATAAACGAAAATGCCAATAACATCAGGCTGTTGGCCTATATTGGAGTTCCGTTAATATATATCCCCTATAGACTAGTATTGAAACTTTTGAAGCAGGATATGAACGGCAAAATAAATTTACTGGGCCTATTCTATTTTATAATTATATGGATAATGAGTGGGGTTACCCTTGGTATCTTATGCCAAGATGAAACCTCCGGACTGAAGTTATTTCTTGTTCTAGTCTCTATCATCTCAGTTAATTTAGTTTTTGTTTTGACCAATCATTTCCGCTTGTACAAGCTTTACCAAAGTACCCTAAAAGAAATAATTGACCAACAGTGACCCGCTTTTTGCTGTTCTTAAGATATCCAAATCTTTAAAATTCACCATATGTCCTTCAACGTTTTTATATTTAGCTTAAGTATCCTTCTCGCTCGTACTGAGTAAAAAACTAACTAGAGTTAATAGAAAGCTATCTAAAATTTTAGATAGCTTTCTATTTTTAAATAATGAGTAGAAAATAGTGCACAACAATATTGCCTTGGAAGCAAATGCTTTTTAAATGATGCGAATGGATGTTTAGTTAAAGTAGAATATCCTCTACTGGCGCCCTTCGTTAAAAATAAGCCTGCCCACCCCAATGTTAAAATACAATTACTAAGTGAGCCTATTCAGTTTTAATTATTAAGCCCTCTCACAAACTTTCACAACTAAAGTTAAACTTCAGCCATCCACTACCCTACATTTATCCGTATGTAAAAAGTAAGCCTGTACGAAATACCGTTCATCGATCTTGATTTTTTTTTTTTGGTAACCCGTATAATTCTAAATACCTTAAACCGCTTAAACACAACCGCATGTCCAAAATTGTAGAGATCAAACTTATTTTAAACGGGAACACGTTTTTACCCAAATCAGGCTATACCGTTTCCGTAGAACAGGCCATTGGCGGCCACAGTACTTTCCGGATCGCTTTTCCCGCCCACGCAACGGAAACCTATGCTGGCCCTCTTATGGAAAATGCTTTAGGTTATATTGGTAAAAAGATGTCCATTGGTCTTAATGCGGGCCAAATGGAATTTACAGGTATCGTTACCAATGTGGACCTTCAAAAAGGAACTGGTGCGGCCGGAACTTTGGTAATATCGGGCCATGGCCCTTCCGTTCTATTGGCCAACTCGGTGCAGTGCTTCAGTTACGAAGAGGGTACATCGCTATCCCAGGTTGTAGAGGACACCTTAAAAGGACATTCCACGGATATATTGAAAAAAAGTATAGGAACGGGTACAGACGTTACGTTGCCATACACCGTACAATATAATGAAAGTGATCTATCGTTCCTTCAAAGACTGTGCAGTCGCTATGGAGTGTGGCTCTACCATAACGGACGCGATTTTTGCGTGGGAAAAACGGACAGTACCACTCTTAACGGCGTATACGGGATTGACGTATTATCGTTCAATTTGTCTACCTCTCTCAAAGAACAAGTTTTTGACATCAAAGGACATGACTGGGTAAACGATACGCTCTTAGAGGCAACATCATCCGCCCATGTAGCAAATTCGTCCCATCCTTATCTTGCACCGGTAAAGGGCGAATCGGATGCCGTATTCAACAAAAAGGGCAGTTACGACTATACCGTAGGCCAACACGAGTACAGCGCACAGGCAGGTTTGGACACAGCCGCCAAGGTGAACACCTTTGGCAGGGCTTCAAGCATGGTCACCGCTTCGGGAAGCTCGGAACTGGTATCCATGCGCGTGGGCGATACGCTTGAACTAAAAGGACTCAATTTTTCGGATCCCACGAAACAGGATCCTTATGGGTCTTACGATATTATAAAAGTGGTTCACCGTTTTGACCATAGCGGCCATTACAGCAACTCTTTTGAGGGCGTACCGCAAGGTACCGAACACTTGCCCTACTCCAACAGCTTTGCGGCACCCAGAGCGGCCGACCAACGCGGACTCGTATTAGACAACGCCGACCCTGATGGGTTAGGTAGAATTAAAGTGCAGTTCCCATGGCAAAAGGTTATGGGCACAAGCACACCTTGGATAAAGATGGTCACTCCGTATGCCGGTAATGGAAAAGGGTTCTATTTTATCCCAGAAAAGGATGAAGAGGTTTTAGTCGGCTTTGAAAACGGAAACTCTGAAAAACCATATATAATTAGCGCAGGCTTCAACACAAAGGCCAAAAGCGAGTATTACAACTCCGAAAATGATCTCAAAGCCATCAAGACCCGTAGTGGTAACGAAGTTATCATGAACGATAAGGATGGTAGCGTTACTATTTCCGATGCTGACGGTAATACGGTGGTTATGAACGGAAACGGAGAAATCACGATTTCGGCTAATAAAAAATTAAATCTAAATTCCGAGGAAATCAATATTACGGCTTCCAAAACGGTTAACATAGAAGGTTCCAACAATGTAAATGTTAATTCTAAGGAAATATTGGCAGACGGCACTTCAAAAGTAACGGTGAACAGTGCTGCAAAGGTGGAGATGACCGCACCTAGTACCCAAGTAGAAGGTAGCGCGGAACTTAAGTTAAAAAGTGATGGCATTCTGGATGCGGATGGTACTACTATGACGAACATAAAAGGTGGACTTCTAAACCTTAATTAAGATTTTCTCTTTATGAATAGTGAGCATAATCCGGTAGCACAACTAGTCTCTCAAATCCAACAGAAATGGATTGCAGATATAGCTCCGAACGAACATATTAAATGGGTTCGATGGGTTATAAAGCCTGAGCAGGCCCGTTTATACGAAGGATTTCTTAGATTAGAATCCTCTTCTCACGGTTCAATCCCAGATATTCCCGTGGTACTCCTTACCTCTTTTCAAGATAGTAAAGTACACAGCAAAATGCTGATAAAGGATTGGTTGAACAATTTTGAAAAGGATGAAAAGATTCAGGAAAATATCAAAAATGGCAAATTGGAATTGGCTTGGGACATAGCGTATTTCAAAGAAGAACTTCAAAAAGACGATATTGATTTTAACGCACTTTTGATTGAATTATTAGGTAGTTTTCAAAAATCGCTACCTGATACAGAACAACACTTGGTACTTTCGCTGTTACCTTATACCATACAATCAACACAAAATTATAACGATTGGATGGACACCTTACTGGCTATTGGTTTACCCGATAAAGTAAGGTTCATGGTATTTGACCACATTCCTGAAAATTATTTTGAACCTATTCAAATAAAATACAAAGATGTGGCTAAATCACTATTAGTTGATTTAGACTTAGACGGTGCCACAAAAAAAATTGCGCTTTCTGGTGACCCTAACGATCCCGAACTACAATTTCGGGAATGCATGCTAGAAATGGGGAACAGTGCGGTAAAAAATAACAGGAAACGCTTACACTTATGGGGCGAAAAAGGTCTAGAAGTAACGCAAAAAACCGGCAATAAGGCTTCCTTTGCATCGGCACATACCGTTTATGCGGGTATGCTCTTCAATTTTAAGGAGTTCGATACTATTGATAAATTATTGCAAAGAGCAATGACCATTGCCAAACAGGGAATTTCATCCGGTGACGAATCCGTGAAACCCATCCACTTGCAGACCTATGGTTTTATGGCGGCAAGTAAGCAGCATCAAAATGAAGCCGAGACTGCAACAGACCTTTTCTGCCAGCAAGCTGAGTTGGCCATTTCATATAGAATGGTACAGCAAGCATTGACAGCCTATATGACGGCCTATACACTGATAAAGAAAAAGAATGCCTCACGCCATCGTGAAATCGTAGCCAAGGCTTATAATTTTGCACGAACGTTAACTCCGGAGGAGTTAAAAACGAGTCCCATCGGTCATATTGCTTTAGAACATCACTCGCTTTCTAATCCAGAGGTACAAAGAAAAATAGATTCTTTTATGACCGAACTGGAGAATAAAAACTGGAAAGAGCAATTGCAAATACAGGAACAGAACCTTAAAACAAGTGTTTCTACCTAATAAAAAAATATATAGTTTTTAACTAACATTAAGCCCATACTATATGCTGTTGGCCAACAAACATTTTACGCCCGTATTAGGAATAGATATTCACATCATTATCCTTTTTGGTGTTCCTACGCCACTGCCCCATCCGTTTATTGGTATGGTTATGGATCCAATGGACTATATTCCTTTTATAGGGTCTACGGTAAACGTAAACAGTGTTCCTAAAGGTAACAGCCAGACAGCAGGTGTTCTAGGTACTTTTTTCCATATTCCTATGGGTGGTCCGTTTTTGATGGCTCCTATGATCGGCCATGATTCCGTAAACTTTTTTGGTAGTACCACGGTCAGTACGGAGGGTAACTATTTTTCCCCATCGGGCCACATGTTAATGACCTGTAATGACATCGGCTTGCCGTTAACACTTGCTCCAGGAAAAAAAATGAAGCCCATACCCAGTATGTACCTTCCCTCATCAATGACCATTCCACTGCCTATGGGCAAACCGGTAATGGTTGGTGGTCCTTATGCGCCCGACCTTTTGGGTATGTTAACCGGCCTAGCTATGAGTTATGGTTTTGGTGCCTTAATGAAAAAAGTTGGAAAGGGACTTAAAAAAGGACTTACAAAACTCAATCATGCTTTACCATCTACTAATGGCCTAAAAAAATCGCTCTGTAAAATGGGCTTTGAACCCGTTGATCTGGTCACCGGCCGTATGGTTTATGATGGTGAGGATTTTAGCCTTGCAGGACCTATTCCCATCACATGGAAACGTAACTGGTATTCCGATTCAGAATACGAAGGACTAATGGGGCACGGCTTTCATTCCAATTATGACCTAGCCCTGCATATTGTTGAAAAAGAAGATGCTGTGGCACTACGTTTGGCAGACGGCCGAATCACACTAATGCCACAATTATCCATTCCCGGAGAACAACATTATAACCGTAGCGAAAAGCTAACGCTTACGTATATAGACCGAAATACCTATGAAGTAGAAAATCATGAAGAGCAGCTTACTTATGTGTATAGCAAACACAATCCCGCGCTATTCAAACCTTCGGAAATCCGTAATGCAGACGGTTTTAAATTACAATTGGAATATAATTCCAGTAATGCCCTTACCCGAATAATCGATAGTGTGGGCAGAACAATAGAAATGCGGTTGGATAACCAGAACCGTATTAGCGAAATTTCCGCCGAGCATAAAGGTCAGCACAGAAAATTGGTTTCTTATGATTACAACAAAGAAGGTGACCTTATAAGAATTGGTGATGCCTTAGACCAATACACCACAATGGAATATGAAAACCATTTGATGGTAAAAAAGACCGACCGTAATGGGCAGGCCTTTTATTGGGAGTATGATGGTGATAAAACAGGCGCCAAGTGTATCGCTACCCGTGGTGATGGAGACATACTTTCTGGAACCTTGGAATACGGTAAAGGAAAGAACATTATTACCAACTCACTAGGCGAAACAAGCATTTATTATTTTAACGACCTGAATCTCTGCACACAAGTAACCGACCCTATGGGCGGACATATTTTTCACGAGTACACTGCTTTTATGGAGCCGTATCGTGATATTGATGAGGAAGGTAATATTACAGGCTATAGCTATGATGAACGCGGTAATCTGGTTGGTCTGCACTTGCCCGACGGTGCTGTAACCACTTTCGTATACGATAATCAAGACCGATTGGTGCTTACCAAACCTCCCGTTGGCGGTTCTACGGTACGCACCTTTAAAGAAGACCGTTTGCATGCTGTAATTGCAGCTGACGGAGGCGTAACTTCTTTTGATTACAATGAAAACGGACTCATAAGCGAAGTACGGGACAATGCCGGGAATATTTCTACACTAAGTTATGACAAGGATTTTAACCTGTCTAAAATGCAACTGCCCAATAAGGCCATTGCTACTTGGAAATACGATGTTTGGGGCCGTTGTCATAAAACAAAAAATGCGGCTGGTCACGAACAGAATTTTATTTATGATGATTTAGACCGCTTAAAACAAGTGGTAGAAGCAGATAACAATGCCGTACAATTAAAGTACAATGCCTATGATGAAGTTACGGAACTACATCAAAAAAATGGCAAAGTAAAGTTTGAATACACCCCAATGGGAAGCCTGAAAATGAGGGAAGAACGGGGGCGAAAAGTATTCTTCAATTATGATACGGAAGAGCAACTACGTTTCATAGATAATGAACATGGAGAGCGGTACCGCTTTAAACGCAACCCCAATGGGGAAATCATTACAGAAACCGGTTTTGACGGCCTAACACGCTGGTACCAACGTGACCGTGCCGGTAAAGTATACCGTGTGAACCGCCCTGGTGGCAAGTTTACGGAATATGAATATGACACCAATGGGCGGATTACCCGTGCCGAACATAGTGATGGCACTTGGGAAACCTACAGTTATGACCGTAATGGCAACTTGATTGAAGCTGTAAATGAAAATAGCACGGTGCAACTCATTCGCGATAATGCGGGTAGGGTTATTGCCGAAAATCAAGACGGGCACCTTGTTGAAAGCGCCTATGACAACTTGGGTAACCGGATACAAATTACCAGTAGCCTAGGTGCAGAAATTGACCTATTGCGCAACAAATTGGGCCAGATTGAAACGATGAATGCCCAAGTCAATGACATACAATCAGAAGAGAAAACTGGGGCGACTAAAAATGCTCAAGCTTGGCGTGCTGACTTTGCGTATAACAGCATTGGTATAGAAGTAGAACGCCTGCTCCCAGGCGGTGTGGTTTCCCAAATGAAATATGATGAAGCAGGGCGCCCTATTCAACAGAAGGTGACCCGTGGCCGTAGCGAAATGCGCCACCGCACCTATAATTGGAGTGTAAACGACCGCTTGACCAGAATGGTGGACGAGCTGAACAAAGGACAGGTAAGCTATACACATGACGCTTTTGGTAATTTAGCTTCCGCCAAATATGAGAACAATGATATGGACTATAAGTTGCCCGATGAAGTGGGTAACCTCTACCGCTCCAGAAATAAAGGCGATAGAAAATATGGCGCTGGTGGGCAATTGCTAAAAGATGGTAACACCTCCTTTAAATATGATGATGAAGGCAACCTGATTGAAAAGCGAACACCAGACGGAGCTGAAACCTACGAATGGTACGGCAACGGTATGCTACAAGCGGTCAATAAAACCAATGGAGAAAAAGTAGCATTTGAATATGATGCCTTAGGACGTAGAACTGCCAAAAAAGTAATACCTGCCCGAGCGAAGTCCAGAAGCGGCATAACTCGCTTTGTTTGGGACGGCAACGTACCCTTACACGAATGGAAATACCCGTTAAAAGACCGACCGGAATGGGTGGTAGACGAATGGGGCATGCTGTCTAAAAATAAAGAAGAACCCATTGATAATTTAATTACCTGGGTATTTGATGAAGCAACATTTAAACCAACAGCCAAAATTATTGATGGAGAGCAATTCTCTATCATTACAGATTACTTGGGTACCCCTGTAGAAATGTACAACGCGCAAGGCGAAAAAACCTGGGCGGTAGAATATGATATTTACGGAAAAGTACGTAAACTTGTTGAAGGTTCTTTGGAAGATTGTCCGTTCCGATATCAAGGCCAGTATGAGGATGAGGAGACTGGGTTGAATTATAATAGGTTTAGATATTACTCGCCAAACGAAGGTGTTTATTTAAGCCAAGACCCGATTGGGCTGGCGGGGGATAAAAATCTATATAGATATGTAAAGGATAGTAATACATATTTAGATCCTTGGGGTTTGGCTCCTTGGCCTAAGGGAGGATTTAAAGAATGGTGGGATGCAGCTTCAGTTCAAGATGTCAAAGATAATATCAAATCTGTAAAAAATGCTATGAGAGCAATGCATGGTGGAGGTAACCACGAAATGTTTCCAGTGTCTCAAGCTGCTAAAGCCAAAGAACTTGATTTCACGTATGATGAACTATCAGAAAGAACAATGAAAACTTCTGATGTTTTCTTTGAAAATGTTCCTGATAATAAAGGTAATCTACTTTCGGGACCTCATGTCTCCTCTGGTGTTGACAACTCTCCTGCTTCTGCACGTTTCCACAAAATGCTAATTGCCAAACTTAAAGCAGCTAAAAGTAAAAAAGTAGCAAAAAGAGTCATAACAACTATGCACAATAAATATGTTAAAACACCAAATATAAATTGTAAATAACTATGGATGAGTTACACGTATGGGTTGGTAATTTCGAGGGGTCAATCGAGGAATTTAGAGGTTTTTTTGATTTAACAGATTTTTATAAAAACTATGATTCTGAAGATGGTTTTGAGCGATGTGAATTTTGCAAATATATAGACGATGATTCTTATGATACTGATTTCATAGGTTTTAAAGTTGAAGATACAAGTATTCAGGATTTATTGATAAACACATTGCCTGACAGTGATTTAGCAGAAGAAGTTTTGAATAAATGTAAAAAAGAAAATATTTTAAGTCCTAATGCAGTTTTATACTACGGTGATGAAGATTTAGATAGTGATAGTTTCGATGAGTATTTCAAAGGATTAAAGTATCTCGGTACTGTCGATTGGAATTAATACCTGCCCCTGCTAGCGCTCGTTTGTAACGAGTGCCCTACAGAGTAAAAAACAACAAACAAAGCTATCTAAACATTTAGATAGCTTTTGTATTTTTAAACAATGAGTAGAAAACACAAGTTTAAAAACCCAACAGCAGTATATTTTGTTTATTTTGCTCGGTCACTAAAACCAATGGAGAAAGAGTAGAATTTGAATACGACGCCCTAGGTCGTAGGACCGCTAAAAAAACAATACCCCTTCGAGCGAAGTCGCGAAGCACGATAACCCGCTTTGTTTGGGATGGCAACGTACCGCTACATGAATGGAAGTACCCTTTAAAAGACCGACCGGAATGGATGGTAGATGAATGGGGCATGCTTTCTAAGGATAAAGAAGAACCCGTTGATAATTTAATTACCTGGGTATTTGATGAAGCAACATTTAAACCTGCCGCCAAGATTGTAGACGGTGAACACTTTAGTATCATCACGGATTACTTGGGCACCCCTGTTGAAATGTACAATGCGCAAGGCGAAAAAACCTGGGCGGTTGAATATGATATTTACGGGAAAGTACGTAAACTTGTTGAAGGTTCTTTGGAAGATTGTCCGTTCCGTTATCAGGGGCAATATGAGGACAGTGAAACTGGGTTGTATTATAACGGATTTAGGTATTACGTGTCTGAAGAAGGAGTTTATCTGAGTCAAGACCCAATCCGTTTAGAAGGTTCAAACCCTAATTTTTATGCCTACGTTGTAGATTGTAATAGTTGGATTGATCCTTTAGGTTTAGATTGTGTTCCTACTCATGCAACACCGTTCAAACCGCTATCACAAAAAAGAAGAAAAACCCTAAGAAATAAATTAAAAAATCGTACTATAACCAAGGATGAATATAAACATCTAGATTGGGATAGGAGATTCTCAAATAGACGTTCGAGAGGCGTTAGTAGGTTTTGGGCTAAAGAAAGGAGATCATTAAAACAGGGTGGACAGGGATCAAGAAATTGGTCACCTGAGCAAAGAGCTGATATAGTGTCAGGAAAGACACCAAAACACAATGGAGACCCTATAGAAGGTCATCATAAATATAATGCTTTAGACCACCCCCAAATTGCTGATGATGCAAATAATATTTATCCCGCAACTAATGTCGAACATTTTAGTAGATGGCATGGCGGGAATTATCAAAATGATACTTTTGGGAAACCATTAGACTCATCCTTCCCAGAAGAATTTTAATTTTAAAGTTATGTCGAAAATTGTATTGAAAATAGAAAAATATACCAACCTACCTAGGACCATTGGAAGTATTGCAAAAATAGAAAAAGTTGGAATGTCTGAGATAAAATCAAGGATATCTGAAAATCAACCTATTTTAGAAAGAAAGCTCTTTTACAACAATCATAATGAAGTAGCTAAAAGTTTGATTAATCTCATTATGGATTTGAAATCATTAGGTACAAGTGTAAATATATACGAATTGGAAGAAGAAGAAGAATTTAATGAATTAGATGAACCCGAATTGCTAAAAATAGACAAAGAAACTCTAGCTAATATTTTAGGAATACATGACAGAGAAACAGACAGACAACAAGAACTATAATACCAAAAGCCCAACGCTAGCGTTCGTTTATAACGAGTGCCGTCCAGCGTAAGAAACAACAAACTAGCTATCTAAACATTTGGATAGCTTTTGTATTTTTAGATAATGAGCAGAAAATGGCATAGCAAGAAACCTTGGCAATAATAGCCTTGGTTTTACAATTGATTCTTTCAGATTCTTAATAGTAAATAACTGGGACGGCACTCCCCCGCTAGCGCTCGTTTGCAACGAGTGCCGTACTGAGTAAGAAACAACAAACTAAGCTATTTAAACATTTGGATGGCTTTTGTATTTTTAAATGAGACATAAGGGTGGGATGCCCGGGAAAATGGATTAAGAAAACTCTATGACATCACTTTACTTCCTCTAATCATCAGATAAGCAATAAAAATTGAGAACTATAGGGGCTCTAGGCTCAAAATCAATATCATCTCTATAGTCAATGACCTCAAAGTTATTTTCGGGCCAAACAATATTGGTCGGGTTGCAGGAATTATACACAAGGCAATCTATTATTTTATTATTCCCTGTGTTTTCGGCAGTACCAAAAGCTGCGAATATTAGAGAGTTAGAGGTAGGAATCCCTCTTCCTTGTCCAAGCTCGCCACAAATGATTTCTTTAGCACGAATTCTAGTGAACGTAACATTCTTAGAACCTTCTACCGAGGATACAACGCCATTACCCATCTCTAGAAAATCCACATCTTCTACAGCGCCTCCAAAGCCGCCTCGGGCACCTTCGGTATTTTGGTCTTCAAATAAAATACCCACTCCTGTTGGACTGTTGTTGCCTATAATCAGGCCTTTTTTAATTTGTTGCCCTGCACTTTTATAGATACTTATATTATCTTCCGTCCAAGCTACCTCACGATCATTTATCACAGAGAAATTCTCTAATAATCCCCCTATACACTTATCATATTGTACAAATTGCCCTCTAGGATAAGGACCTCTCATATTATGCCCTTCTATATAGGTTAACTCAGAGTCATCGCATTGGTTTAATCGAATTCCGGTAGAACCATCTTCCACTTTTACATTTGTAATTACTAAATTTTGAGACTCCAATCCTTCAATACAATTGCTAGTAAAATCAGCTAAAGGACCAGCAACAGGTGCATTCGTGTACTTAATGTAGCTGTTTTTTATGGTTAAATTATCGGCATTTGAAAATTTAATGCCCATGTAAGCACCGGTATATTCAATAATACAGTTAGAGATGACTACTCCGCTGTAATTATTAATTTCTATGCCATGCTGACTAGAAGTTTTAATATAAAGGTTTTCTATTTTTTGATTGTCCTCACTTACAATGATAGGACCGGATTCTTGTAAATTAGCGCTACAGATGTAACTTTTTATTGTAGGTAAAATCGTATAAATGACTGTTGTACCATCACCAGCTGTTACGGTATAGGTTACTTCATTATTAAAATCCTGAACTACCTTGGACTTTGGGCTAACCGTAGCCCCTGAAGAAACGGTTATGGTAGGAATCAACTCTTCAATTGAAAGCATGAAAGAATTTAGCGCAACATAGATTTTTTTGTTGTCTTCATCTAAAGTTCCAACGATATCTGCAATAAGTCCTTCGTTATCAGCAGACAGGAAAGTGAATTCGGTGATTTTTGGGTTTGTAATGACAATGGGCTCTTCCTGTACCTCTTCAAATTCATCTTTTTGACTAGCCAAGCTAATATCCTCATTTTCTGATGAGCAAGAAGCTAATAGTACTGCCAAAAGCATTAATAGGGATACTGTTCTGCTAGCGTATATAGATTTCTCAATGCTTCTTACCATAAAACTTATGTATTACATTAGTACAGATGTACATCTTCAGTAGCTACTCTGTCTAAATAACTAAAAATCATCGTATTTGTTGTTTTTGAATAACTTCATCTAATTCTCTTATCCAATTTGGTAAGCTTGTCATAATGTTGAAATGTATCGTGGGAACTGAATTCTTGATTTACCAATTGTTAACTGTATTTTCACCTTTGAAGACTATCCTCATAATTGAAATTAGCACCGAAGATAATTTCACAACCAATTTAGGCACTAGGCGTTTTTCCTATAAAAAGCATTGTTCTTACCAATTAGAAAGGCGTTACAGAAGCTTGACTAGTTCAGATTACATCTAATCTTTTAGAGCTTGTTTACACACTAGTATGCCAAAGGCAAGCTATAAAGTTTTGAATACTAACTTATTCATGCTTTTTCAATATAGAATCAGTTGACCTTCAACCCTAGAATCCGTATATTTAAGTGCAGCCTATTAAAAAAGCAACGGGTATAGTAGGTCCAAAATAACATCATAGATTTTTTCTATTAAAAAATTATTTTTGATAGATTAAAATTCAATAGTTTTACTTAAAAGAACTTAATCAATATAAAATAGACACAATCATGAGTAGTACTAACGGAAAAGGTGAAGCTTGGGATGTTAATGAATCCTCGGCGGCAAATTGCCCATTTTTAAATGGCGAAATGCATCAAGCAGCAGGTGGAGGAACCACTAATAAAGACTGGTGGCCAAATATGTTAAACCTTAATATATTAAGGTTACACTCTAAAATGGCCGATCCAATGGACGATGATTTTAATTACGCTGAAGAGTTTAAGTCATTAGATTTAGCTGCGGTAAAGAAAGATTTAACCGAGTTAATGACCACTAGTCAAGATTGGTGGCCTGCAGATTACGGTCATTATGGTCCGTTTTTCATCCGTATGGCTTGGCATAGTGCCGGAACCTACCGTATTTCTGATGGTAGAGGTGGTGCAAGTGCAGGAAACCAACGTTTTGCCCCTTTAAATAGTTGGCCGGATAATGCGAACCTAGATAAGGCCCGTTTACTGTTGTGGCCCATTAAACAGAAATATGGAAAGAAGATTTCTTGGGCAGATCTATTGATACTTACGGGAAATGTAGCTCATGAAAGTATGGGGCTGCCAATGTTTGGTTTTGCTGGTGGCCGTGAAGATATTTGGCAACCTGAAGAAGATGTGTACTGGGGTTCTGAAACAGAATGGTTAGGCAACAAACAAAGATATGATGAGGACGGTAACGAATTGGAAAATCCGTTAGGTGCAGCACATATGGGTCTTATTTATGTAAATCCGGAAGGACACAATGCAAATCCCGACCCTTTAGAAGCTGCACATTATATTAGACAGACATTCAAAAGAATGGCAATGGATGATTATGAGACCGTGGCTTTGATTGCAGGTGGTCATACGTTTGGTAAAACCCACGGTGCCGCCAACCCAGATGATTATGTTAGTGCAGAACCTGCCGCGGCAGATATTACGGAACAAGGTTTGGGCTGGAAAAGCAGCTACGGATCCGGTTCTGGCGCAGATACCATTACCAGTGGTTTAGAAGGCGCTTGGTCGCAAACACCTACAAAATGGAGCCATTATTTCTTTGAAAATCTATTCGGTTTTGAATGGGAATTAACTAAGAGCCCTGCTGGCGCATGGCAATATAAGCCTGTTGGTGATGCAGGTGCAGGAGAAATGCCAGATGCACATATTGAAGGGAAAACCCACCAACCATTTATGTTGGTGACGGATATGTCTTTACGTGTTGACCCTGAGTTCGAAAAAATTTCAAGAAACTTTTTAGAGAATCCAGATGAATTTAAAGACGCCTATGCCCGTGCATGGTATAAATTAACGCACCGTGATATGGGGCCTGTAGACCGTTATTTAGGTCCTGAAGTACCTCAAGAAGAGTTACTTTGGCAAGATCCGGTTCCTGCTGTAGATTTTGAATTGATTAATGATGCTGATATAGCAGACCTTAAGAAGACTATTTTGTCTTCTGGTCTATCTACTGCGGAGTTGGTTTCAACTGCTTGGGCTTCTGCTTCAACCTTTAGAGGTTCTGATAAACGTGGTGGCGCTAATGGTGGTCGTGTTCGCTTAGCCCCTCAAAAGGATTGGAAAGTAAACAACCCTGCACAATTGGCAAAGGTTACTTCAACTTTAGAGAAAATTCAGAAGGACTTTAATGATAGTCAGTCTGGCAACAAGAAGGTTTCTTTTGCTGACTTAGTTGTTTTAGCGGGTACTGCAGCAGTAGAAAATGCTGCTAAAGCTGCTGGTTTTGAAACATCAGTTGGTTTTAATGCGGGTCGTACGGATGCTACTCAGGAAAAAACCGATATTGAAGCTTTTGAAGCTTTGGAACCTATTGCAGACGGATTTAGAAATTATACCAAACAAAAACTATCTGTTCAAGCGGAAGAATTATTGATAGACAGAGCAAATTTACTGACATTAACTGCTCCTGAAATGACCGTACTAATTGGTGGTCTTCGTGTTCTTGGCGCAAATTATGACGGTTCCAACAACGGAGTATTTACGAAAACACCTGGTGCTTTAACTAATGATTTCTTTGTAAACCTACTAGATATGGGTACTACTTGGAAAGCTGCTTCAGAAGATGACACCCTATTTGAAGGTAGCGACCGTAAAACAGGAACGGTAAAATGGACAGGAACTAGAGTAGATTTAATTTTTGGTTCTAATTCTGAATTACGTGCATTGGCCGAAGTTTATGGCACCGAAGATGCAAAACAGAAATTTGTTAGTGATTTTGCCAAAACCTGGACCAAAGTGATGAATTTAGATCGTTACGATATTTAATTAAATAAGCTTAATCCCCTATTACAAAGGTAGCTCTATGAGCTGCCTTTTTTTTGCTATATCCCCTATCGCCAGTTAATAGCTGTTACAACAGTTCCTATGGATAAATTCAAAATAATGAAAAAGGAAAGTCACCCATTTATCTACACCTATTCACCGGTAAATAGATATTTTACCTCCAACAGTTAAATAAAAAGTTTAGCGTTAGGAAGTTGAAAAAGTAGTTTTGTATTGTCTAATTGAAGCTGACTAAATTGGTAAAATTTGCCCAAATTCATAAAATGATGTGCATATTTGTAGAAAGAAACCCCCTCATGAAAATTCACTTGCTATTCATTTTGACCGCGTTACTCTATTGGCCTATAAGCGCACAGGATACCGATAAAAACTGGATTGAGACCAAAGCTACGATTACCGAAATACACAATAATATAAAAGCTAGGGGTACAAGGTCATTTGCTACTGTTTCCTACTTGGATGAAAATGGTAAACAACAGAAGAGCAGAGTTGAATTACTAGCGATCCCTTTTATTGGCACCCTAAAATCGGTTAATGATTCGGTGACTATTTATTATGATAAGGCCAACCCGGCGCTGGCAAAATCTCCGGAAACCTCCTTTTTGCAATCGTATGGACTTTACCTCTTAATTGGAGCGGGAATCTTATTTTCGCTTTACAATTTTAGAAAAAAAACCGGAGGAAGCACAGATTAAATGCTACGCTGGCAAATAGCTTATTTACTACGTTTAATTTGTTTTGCATTCAAACCTAACATTACAGAGCGCTCCTTGCCTCCCTCCTCTTCAAGAACTGCATAAATATTTTGACCTTCCCCAAGAACAAAATCTTTACAGACAAAAACGAGATGATTGTTACTATGGGCCGCAATGGATTCTTGTAGATTGTAAATAAACAACTCTTCAATTTGTATTTCGTGACTCCCTTTCAATGATTTAACAAAAAATCTTAAAGATTTCACCTTATAATCACTCCATGAGTCGTTTTTCACTTCCAGCACAAAATGCAAATCATTATGATCCTTGATAATATTGTTGAGCTGTAGCCCAATTAAATTAATAGTATTTACACTTTTTTTAAAACTCGATTTTTTCAAATAACTATTCTCGCAAAAAATCTGGTAATACCCTTCTCTATCCGAGTTGTAGAGACTACTTCCCGTAATTTCAGATGTTTCCTCTATTGTAGAATTGCTACTTCTTGGTATAGCCTTCTCTTTTTTCTTAGTCTTCCCGTTTTCTTTTAGAAATGGATTTTCCTCGGTAACAAGGTCGTTTTCAGCAATACGTTCTTGATTTTCAGCCTTTTCGTCATGAGTATTGTCATTTTTTGCACTAACCGCAACAACACTGGAACCATTCATTTTTCCTATTGCCTGATCTTCAACCAGCATGTAGGTGAAATTATTGACTTCCGTATCGTATTGTAATAGAAACGAAAAAATACTCCCATTTTTGGTTATCACCGTGAGATTACTGGCCGCTCCCTTTCTTGCAACTAGAGTAGCCATTCTAGCGTCCGGCTCATATTCAAACTTATAATGAGGTGCAGGCTCTATTACTTTTTTGATTTCTGAAGGAAAAAATAAGGTAACCGTTATACTTTCATTTACGGTTACTGGTATAGGTGAATTATTCGCTTTCATTGCCACTGTAGTAAATGCAACGAATAAAATGAGAAATAGACTCTTCAGTTTCATAATCAAGTAGGTTTTAAGGTAATTTGGGATAAAATACCTTGTCTTTTGGACGCATAGCACTGCAAAAATATCACCTATTATTTAACTCCAATAATTTTTTCGTTATCCCGATTAAAATTTCGATATACTGAGTAGAACGTTGCTTTTAAACGATAGAATAATTTTAATGATAAAAATATTGGCGGTTTAGCGTACCAATCCGCAAATGGTAAAACACAAAATATTTGGAATTATATACGTTGAACGTCGTAATTTTCAACTACAATAATTTCTTAACAACGCCCACTTTCGTTAGATTTGTGAGCTTAGAATTTATATAATATGAATACAAAAAAGACATTATTCGATAAAGTTTGGGATTCGCATGTGGTACAACACATAGAAAACGGACCGGACGTATTGTTTATTGACCGCCACATGGTGCACGAAGTAACGAGTCCTGTTGCTTTTTTAGGAATAAAAAACAGGAACATCCCAGTGATGTATCCTGAAAAAACGTTTGCTACGGCAGATCATAACACACCTACCATCAACCAGCACCTACCTGTTGAAGATCCACTTTCTGCGAACCAACTTCGCATGCTAGAGGAAAACTCTAACGAATTTGGTATTTCATATTGGGGGCTTGGGCATGAAAAGAACGGTATTGTTCATGTTGTCGGTCCTGAATACGGTATTACGCAACCAGGCGCTACAATTGTTTGTGGTGATTCTCATACCTCTACCCACGGTGCTTTTGGCGCTATTGCTTTTGGTATTGGAACATCTGAAGTGGAAATGGTTTTGGCTACACAATGTATTATGCAGACCAAGCCTAAAAGCATGCGGATTAATGTTGAAGGCAGCTTGAGTAAAGGAGTAACTCCTAAAGATGTTGCTTTGTACATCATCTCTCAGTTGACAACTTCTGGTGCTACAGGCTATTTTGTTGAGTATGCAGGTCAGGTTTTCCGCGATATGACTATGGAAGGTCGTATGACGGTTTGTAACCTTAGTATTGAGATGGGTGCTCGTGGAGGTATGATAGCTCCGGACGAGAAAACATTCGAATACGTAAAAGGAAGAGAGTTTACCCCTTCTGGTGCAGCGTGGGATAAAGCCATGGCGTATTGGGAATCGCTTCCAACCGAAGAAGGTGCGGAATTCGATAAAGAAATTACTTTTAATGCCTCTGATATAGAACCGATGATTACTTACGGTACAAACCCAGGTATGGGCATCGGAATTTCTAATGGTATTCCACAAGCGGATGCTGTAGAAGGAGGCGTAGCCACGTATAGAAAATCGTTGCAGTACATGAACTTCAGTGAAGGCGATAGTATGATGGGCAAACCTATCGATTTCGTTTTCTTGGGAAGTTGTACCAACGGAAGAATTGAAGATTTTAGATTGTTCACATCGCTGATAAAAGGACGTCAAAAAGCACCAAATGTTACGGCTTGGTTGGTTCCTGGTTCACACAAAGTTGAAAAAGCCATAAAAGACGAAGGTCTATTAGCTATTTTGAACGAAGCCGGTTTTGAACTTCGTGAGCCTGGTTGCTCTGCTTGCTTGGCAATGAACGACGATAAAGTGCCTGCCGGAAAATATGCGGTAAGTACTTCCAACAGAAACTTTGAAGGTAGACAAGGTCCTGGTTCAAGAACGTTATTAGCTAGTCCACTTGTTGCAGCAGCAGCAGCGGTTACGGGTAAGGTCACCGATCCAAGAGAATTAATGGAGCTTGAAACGGCCTAACCTTATTTACATCTAAATTCAGAATTACAATTTGAAATTATGGCATACGATAAATTCAATACATTAAAATCATCGGCAGTACCACTTCCTATTGAGAATGTGGACACCGATCAAATTATACCTGCAAGATTCTTAAAAGCTATCGAACGTAAAGGTTTTGGCGATAATCTTTTTAGAGATTGGCGTTACAACGGTGACGGTTCAGAAAAGAAAGACTTTGTACTGAACAACCCTACCTATAGCGGTAAAATTTTAGTAGGAGGTAAAAACTTTGGTTCCGGTTCTTCACGTGAGCATGCAGCCTGGGCAGTTTATGACTACGGATTCCGTTGTGTGGTTTCTAGTTTCTTTGCCGATATCTTTAGAAATAACTGTTTGAATATTGGTGTTCTTCCGGTTCAGGTGAGCGCTGATTTTCTAGACAAAATTCTAAAAGCCATTGAAGCAGATCCTAACGCTACTTTTGAAGTGAGCTTACCAGAACAGACTATTACAATAGACAGCAGTGGAGAATCTGAAAGTTTCGATATCAACGCTTATAAAAAAGCGAACCTATTAAATGGTTTTGATGATATAGACTACCTTTTGAATATACAGGAAGATATTAGAGAATTTGCTTCTGACAGGCCTTTATAAAGCTTGCAAAACAAGAGGCCGTCATATAACAATCTGTTGAATCTAGAGTTCGGCAGATTGTTTTCCTTTACATCCTCTAATAAATAAAACTACAGTTTAAGAACACACCCAACGCAAATGAAAAGAAAGCTGGAAATAATGGATACCACCCTTAGGGACGGGGAACAGACCTCGGGAGTATCTTTTTCGGTTTCGGAAAAATTAACCTTGGCCAAGCTACTTTTACAAGAATTGAAAGTAGACCGAATTGAAATTGCTTCAGCACGGGTTTCTGAAGGGGAATTGGAAGCTGTTAAGCAAATAGTACAATGGGCATCCGAAGAAAACTGTGTCAATAAGGTAGAGGTATTGACATTTGTAGATAGTGGTGTTTCCATAGAGTGGATGAAAAAAGCAGGCGCCCAAGTGCAGAATCTGCTCACAAAAGGTTCTCTGAACCACCTTACCCATCAGCTTAAAAAAACGCCTGAACAGCATTTCTCGGATATTGAAAAAACCATAGCATTGGCTTTGGAAAATAATATTGAGACCAATGTGTACTTGGAAGACTGGAGCAATGGAATGCGAAATTCAAAAGAATACGTGTTTCAATATCTAGATTTTTTAGCGCAGCAGCCGGTAAAAAGAATTTTACTGCCAGATACTTTGGGCGTACTCACCCATACCGAAACTTTTGATTTCATTTCAGAAACTGTCGTACGTTACCCAAATAGTCATTTTGACTTTCATGGGCATAATGATTATGACCTTGGCGTGGCAAATGTGATGGAAGCCGCAAAAGCTGGCTGTCACGGTCTTCACCTTACCGTAAATGGAATGGGTGAACGTGCAGGCAATGCTCCAATGGCAAGTGCAGTGGCGGTTATTAAAGATTTTCTGACAGATGTTGATATCAATGTAAATGAATCATCATTGTTTAAAGTAAGTAAACTTGTCTCTGCGTTTACAGGTGTTGGCATTCCGTATAACAAGCCTATAGTTGGCGATAATGTATTTACACAAACTGCTGGTATACATGCGGACGGAGACAGTAAAAACAATTTGTATTTTAATGATCTTTTGCCGGAGCGTTTTGGTAGAAAACGTAAATATGCCTTAGGAAAAACATCTGGAAAAGCAAATATTCAGAAGAATCTTCAAGAACTGGGCCTCACCTTGAATGATGACGAACTTAAGAAAGTAACCCAACGTATTATTGAACTGGGCGACAAAAAGGAGAGAGTTACCAAGGAAGATCTACCTTATATTATCTCCGATATTTTAGATAGCGGAAATCATCAACAAAAGGTTTTCATAAAATCGTATGTTCTTACCCACGCTATGGGCTTAAGACCATCAACAACAGTTTCTTTAGAAATGAACGGCGAACTCTTAGAGGCTCATGCACAAGGAGATGGGCAATACGATGCTTTTATGAACGCCCTGCGCAAACTGTATCTATCCAAAAAGATAGAATTACCAAATTTAATCGATTATGCCGTACGAATACCACCAGGGAGTAATTCCGATGCTTTATGCGAGACCATAATTACATGGCAAAATGGAAGCAAAGAGTTAACCACTCGAGGTTTGGATTCCGATCAAACGGTATCAGCAATCAAAGCAACTGAAAAGATGCTCAATATTATATAATTGAGCCATTCGCTCATCGCCAATAGCTGTTTATGGCAAAATTAATATTTAAAAACAAATGAGGGATTATAGAAAGTATAAGGTTTGGGAATTAGGACACGAAATAACCTTAAACGTTTATAAGTCAACTCAAAATTTCCCGAAACAGGAAATATACGGAATAGTAAGTCAAATGCGTAGAGCTGCCTATTCAATCCCTTCAAATATAACAGAAGGCTGTAAAAGAGAATCGGATGCTGAGTTCAGACGGTTTCCCATCATTTCACAAGGATCTGTAAACGAACTAGAATATTTTACGGTCTTAACCAAAGATTTAGGATATTTGGAGCAACAAGTTTTTGCAGAACTTAATGATAAAGTTGACAAAATTAGGAGAAGTTTAAATAATTTGATAAATAAGATTTAATTAACCTTACACACCAATTAAAATACAAATAGTGTAAAACTCGATTGGCGTGCCGCGTAAAGCAAAAAGAATGAAACTAGACATTGCCCTATTGGCCGGAGATGGAATCGGCCCCGAAGTAATTGACCAAGCCGTAAAAGTTTGTGATGCTATCGCAACAAAATATAAGCATGAAATCAGCTGGAAACCTGCATTGACGGGTGCTGCAGCTATTGATGCCGTTGGAGAACCTTATCCAGATGATACGCACGAAGTTTGCGCCAATGCAGATGCCGTACTTTTCGGAGCAATCGGTCATCCGAGATTTGATAACGACCCTTCCGCAAAAGTTCGTCCGGAGCAAGGTTTATTAAAAATGAGACAAAAATTAGGCTTGTTCGCCAATGTGCGCCCAACCTTTACATTCCCTTCGTTAATTGATAAGTCGCCTTTAAAGCGTGAGCGCATTGAAGGTACGGATTTGATTATTCTTCGTGAATTGACAGGCGGTGTATATTTTGGTGAACGCGGAAGAAAAGACGATGGCAACACTGCGTTTGACACCATGACCTATACTCGTGCAGAGATTCAACGTTTAGCAAAAAAAGGTTTTGAAATGGCAATGAATCGTTCTAAACGCCTTTGTTGTGTGGATAAAGCCAACGTTTTGGAATCTTCTCGCCTATGGAGAGAAACTGTACAAGCAATGGAAAAAGATTATCCTGAGGTAGAGGTTTCCTATGAATTTGTTGATGCCGTAGCCATGCGTTTGGTACAATGGCCTAAAGGATATGATGTTATCATTACCGAAAATCTTTTTGGCGATATTCTAACGGATGAAGCTTCAGTTATTTCTGGATCTATGGGCTTGATGCCTTCTGCTTCAGTTGGTGAGAAAACAAAATTATACGAACCTATTCACGGTTCTTATCCACAAGCTGCAGGCAAAGATATTGCCAACCCATTAGCAACCGTACTTTCCGCTGCTATGCTATTTGAAGATTTCGGTCTACAGGAAGAAGCTGAGGATATCCGTCGTGTGGTAAACAAATCTTTAGCTGAAGGTGTTGTAACAGAAGACCTTTCTGAAGATGCAAAATCATATAAAACCAGCGAAGTTGGTGATTGGTTAGCTAAGAATATTTAAACATACTTTAATTAGCAAAAAACCTCCCAAGGCAAACTTGGGAGGTTTTTTTATGGCGCAAAATGTCATTTATATTTTAGCCATGTCTACTTATTTCATCTAACTATTATAAGCCAACTTTCTATATTTATTGGCTCTTTGTCTTCTATACACGAGAATACCAACGGCCATGGCCAGACCGGTTCCGGCAAGTACTGCGCCCACCACTCCTGAATATGTAACTCCAAATCCGTAAGCAATTGGAAGTCCTGCCAAATAAGCTCCTGAAGCATTACCCATGTTAAAAGCACTCTGATTCATTGAGGACCCTAACATTTCATTTCCTTTAGATGTATTGATTATAGCCATCTGAATAGGGGTTGAAACTGTAAATGAAGCCAACCCGATTATAAAAGTCATAACCAACAGCATTTGTGGGTTGGTTGCAACAACAGAATTGATCAATAGCAATACCACCATAAAACCTAAACTTATGGCTACCGCTTTTAAAGGTACAAACCATTCCGCCATCTTTGCACCCACAAAATTACCGACCACCATACCTAGACCGGCCAATATCATGGCATAACTGACCATATGCTCCCCCCAACCGGCAACATCCGTTACTAATGGTGCAATATAACTGTACCATGCAAAGAACCCACCTGTTCCAATGGTTGTCAGAGCAATCAATGCCCAAAGTTCTGCATTCCTCAACCCTTTATTATCCTTAGACCGTGGTTTTGGAAGTTCAGGGGCGATTTTAGGCATCCAAAGCAAAACACTAAGAATAGCCATCAAACCAACTACACCTACCATAAAAAAAGATATACTCCAATCATAGTGATGGCCAATATACGTTCCTGTGGGCACCCCGATTACATTGGCAATAGTTAAACCGGAAAACATAACCGCAATGGCTTGAGCTGATTTTCCTGCTTTTACCAATTTACCTGCTACCACCGCACCTATTCCAAAGAAAGCACCATGTGGAAGTCCTGATAAAAACCGAGTAATTAATAAGGTTGTATAGCTATCCGCAAAACCAGAAAGCGTATTGAACAGGGTAAACCACCCCATTAGCAATAACAAAACGGTCCTTGCATTTAACTTAGCTCCTATTTTTGTCAATAACGGCGCTCCTACAACAACTCCCAATGCATACGCTGCAATAGAGTGCCCCGCTTCCGGAATGGTAATATTTAGACCTTTGGCAACATCGGGAAGAATCCCCATTATAACGAATTCTGTTAACCCGATACCAAAACCTCCTATCGCTAAAGCTATAAGCGCTTTTCTATTTGCTGTGTTTGTTTTCATATCATAAAAATTTTTCATTCGACATTTGTCTCTGTTCCATACTAAAACTTACATTACAGAAACCTCTCCTATTTACGTTACAAATGTAGGGTAAGATAATTTTGCTCAGCTATGCCTACTTATCACATTTATGTTCCATATTACCCTATAAAAAAGAATACCCCTCAAAAGAGGGGTAAAATGTCATATTTTATATATTTTTTAGATACTTTCAGAAAAGCTTAAAATATGTTTAAAAACAAAACTGAAAACATATCATATCATCACATATGGGCCACTTATAAAATATAATCTGTACTAACGAAATTGGATAATTTAGCTTCCAACAATTGCTGAACCGTTTCATTATTCAGGTCATTATCCTTGAAGGCCACGAATGTCCGAATAGAAAAAGAGCGTAAGGCATCATGAACACTTAACGTAGCTTGTGCGGAATCTTTTCTTCCGGTAAACGGATACATATCCGGCCCACGCTGGCAAGAACTGTTCAGATTTACTCTGCAAACCAGATTTACCAAAGTATCGATAAGCGGAGAAAGTGCATATACATCTTTTCCGAACAAACTTACTTGCTGCCCATAATTACTTTCGGCCATATCATTTAATGGTTCTTCAATATCCGAGAATGAAAGTATCGGTACAATTGGCCCAAATTGCTCCTCTTGATACACTCTCATATCTTTAGTTACCGGATACAAAACGGCAGGCCAAATGTAATTATCTAACTGCTGCCCTCCTTTTTTATTCTTTATTTTAGCACCTTTTGCGACCGCATCATCAATCAATTCTTGAATATATGCCGACTTGCCCGGTTCTGGAAGTGGTGTTAATTTCACCCCATTATCCCACGGGTTCCCAAATTTTAGCGCATCTACTCGTTTTGCATATCGCTTTAAAAACTCCTCCCTTACATCTTCATGAACATAAATTACCTTTAAAGCCGTACAACGTTGTCCGTTAAAGGACAAGGTTCCGGCAATACATTCATCAATAGTCAAATCTAAATCAGCATCAGGTAAAACAATAGCCGGGTTTTTAGCCTCTAATCCTAAAACCAAACGAAGTCGGTTACTTTTTGGATGTTGCTCTTGCAACGCATTTGCAGACTTACTGTTCCCGATTAATGCAAGTACATCTACTTTGCCCGTTTGCATAATGGGTGCAGCAACCGCTCTACCCCTACCAAAGAGAATATTTACAACGCCTTTAGGAAAGCTACTTTGAAAAGCTTCCAAAAGCGGAGTAATCAACAAGACCCCATGTTTCGCTGGCTTAAAGATTGTTGTATTCCCCATAATAATAGCAGGAATAAGCAAAGCGAAGGTTTCATTTAAAGGGTAATTATACGGTCCAAGACAAAGCACGACCCCTAGAGGTCCTCTTTTTATATGTGCATAAACGCCATCTTGCTTTTGGAATTTAGCCGAATTACGGTCTAAGTCTTTATATTCTTCAATTGTGTCGTTAATATAATCTACTGTACGGTCAAACTCTTTCTGGCTATCCGGTAACGACTTACCGATTTCCCACATCAATAGTTTAACAATCACTTCGCGCTTCGTTTTCATCTGACGCACAAAGTTTTCCATACATTCAATACGGTCTTTTACGTGCATTGTAGGCCAAACCCCTTGTCCCCTTCCAAAAGCCTTCATTGCTGCATCCAGGGCATCCAGGGCTTCGGGCTCCCCCATATCCGGAATGCTACCCAATAACGTAGGCTTATATTCTTCGGTGGAAGATATAGTTGAATACACCTCGGTAGTGTTTCCGTTCCACGTTTTTAATTCACCATTTACCAAATACTTCTTTTGATCAATAGTTTTAGTAATCTGATATTCTTCGGGTATTGCTTTCATTTTCAGAATGGTTTATTGTCATAGATTGTAAGACTACAAAAAGTAGTTATAACGAAAATACATAATTAACAAATCAGAGTTGGTTATGAAAAAATTAAATCGCCCTGCGTTTATCAATTTTTCATAAAAGAAGTGCAAATTGTGAAACCCTACACCAAATATTGAAACAAGTCTGGCTTATCATTTAAATAATCCCCATAAAAGTTATTGGCTTTCATACGCTGAACCAATGGGTCAAGGTCATCAGGACTCTTTAATTCTATCCCTACAATAGCCGGGGCGTTCTCTCTACTGGACTTTTTAGAGTATTCAAAATGAGTGATATCATCATCAGGACCTAAAATTTCGGCCACAAATTCTTTTAATGCACCCGGTCTTTGTGGAAATCGAACAATAAAATAATGCTTAAGCTGACCGTAAAGTAAAGCCCGCTCTTTAATTTCTGCAGTCCTGGTTATGTCATTGTTGCTGCCGCTAAGAATGCAAACCACATTCTTGGCTTTGATCTCTTCAGAAAACATATCCAAAGCGGTAATTGTCAATGCGCCCGCAGGCTCAACAACAATGGCATCTCTGTTATAGAGATCCAAAATAGTCTGACATACCTTACCTTCTGGAACGGTAACCATATCATGAAGTCCGTTTTTACAGATTTCAAAGGTGAGGTCGCCTACTTTCTGAACTGCAGCTCCATCAATAAACTTATCAATTTTTAAAAGCTCGGTATTGCTATTGTTTGCTATGGATGTTTTCATGGAAGGAGCACCCTCCGGCTCCACCCCAATAATTTTGGTGTTTGGAGACAGCTCCTTAAAAACCCCAATCAATCCAGAAGCCAATCCACCACCTCCAATTGCAGCAAAAATGTAATCTATAGGTTGCTTAAACTGTTCTAACAACTCTAAACCAACCGTACCTTGTCCCTCTATTACCTTGGGGTCATCAAAAGGATGAATGAAAACTTTCTTATTTTCCTCACAAAATACCCGAGCACTCTTTGAAGAATCATCAAAAGTATCCCCTTCCAAAACTACGGTAACCCATTCGCCACCGAACATTTTTGTCTGTTCCACTTTTTGCTTGGGTGTCACAGATGGCATGTATACCCTGCCTTCAATCTTTAAATGGTTACAGGCAAAGGCCACACCTTGAGCATGATTACCTGCACTGGCACAAACAATTCCGTTTTTTCTTTCTTCTTCGGAAAGCGAGCTGATCTTATTGAATGCCCCACGAATTTTATACGACCGTACGCGATGTAAATCCTCTCGTTTTAGAAGCACATTGGCATCATAAACTTTGGATAAACGTATGCTGGGCATTAACGGAGTTTCCGTTGCTACCTGAGCAATGGTATAAGCCGCCTTTTTAATATCTGATATGTTAGGGAAATAGGTCATATGAAAAAACCCTGTCGAGAATTTTGACTTCCTAAAAAGGAGCGTCTAAAAAAAGGACAGGGTTGTTCTATTAATTATACAATAGGCTTCATTGCCGTCATAGAGGCACGAAGTCTAGCTCCAACGATTTCTACAGGATGCTCGCGAAGTACTTTGTTCACTGTAATCAATTTGGCATTATCAACACCATTACCTTTAGTACCGGCGTAAGCTTTACCGATTACATCTGTATCGATATTTTTCATAAAGTCAGTCAATAAAGGCTTACATGCATGATCGAACAAGTAACAACCGTACTCAGCAGTATCAGAAATAACTCTGTTCATTTCAAACAATTTCTTTCTTGCAATGGTATTAGCAATTAGCGGAGTTTCGTGTAGAGACTCATAGTAAGCAGACTCACCAATGATGCCAGATTCGGTCATACTTTCGTAAGCCAACTCAACACCAGCTCTAACCATAGCAATCATTAAAACACCATTATCATAAAACTCTTGTTCAGAGATTTCTACATCGCCAGCTGGTGTCTTTTCAAAAGCAGTCTCACCAGTTTCAGCTCTCCAAGTCAATAAGTTCTTATCATCGTTGGCCCAGTCTTCCATCATGGTTTTAGAGAAATGACCGGTCATGATATCATCCATATGCTTTTGAAAAAGCGGACGCATGATATCTTTTAATTCTTCCGAAAGTTCAAAAGCCTTAATTTTTGCAGGGTTTGAAAGACGGTCCATCATGTTAGTGATACCACCATACTTCATACCTTCGGTAATAGTTTCCCATCCGTATTGAATTAATTTAGAAGCGTAACCAGCATCAATACCTTTCTCGATCATTTTATCGAAACAAAGAATACTACCAGTTTGCAACAATCCACAAAGGATAGTTTGCTCACCCATTAAATCGGACTTTACTTCCGCTACAAAAGAAGACTCTAGAACACCCGCTCTATGCCCACCTGTACCGGCAGCATATGCTTTAGCTTGCTCCAAGCCTTTTCCTTCCGGATCATTCTCTGGGTGAACCGCGATCAAAGTTGGCACACCAAAACCTCTTTTATACTCTTCACGAACCTCAGAACCTGGACTCTTAGGCGCTACCATAATTACGGTAAGGTCTTCACGAACCTGAGTACCTTCCTCCACGATATTGAAACCGTGAGAATATGATAATGTAGCTCCTTTTTTCATTAATGGCATTACTGCACCAACCACAGCTGTATGCTGCTTATCTGGAGTAAGGTTGATCACTACATCGGCAGAAGGAATCAACTCTTCGTACGTACCAACGGTGAATCCGTTTTCTGTGGCATTTAAAAACGATTGTCTTTTTTCTTTGATGGCAGCATCACGCAAGGTGTAAGCGATATCCAATCCTGAATCGCGCATGTTCAAACCTTGGTTCAAGCCTTGGGCCCCACAACCAACAATAACTATTTTTTTTCCTTTTAAAGCCGATACACCATCTGCAAATTCTGAAGCATCCATGAACCTACATTTGCCCAGTTGCGTCAGCTGATCTCTTAATGATAGTGTATTAAAGTAATTTGCCATTTTTCAATCGTGTTTTTCAAATTCCACCCAAAGTTATTCTAAAATAGACGATAGCCAGAATTCTTTATTAAATTAATTATTGATTTCTATTTAGTTATTTATCTTGATAAAACTCATTCAGTAGAGCGGTAATCTGCATTTCTTCCTTTGAAACCGAAATACGGCCCGAACGTACAAACTGCATGATACCAAAAGGCTTAAGCTCATCATACATATCATTGATCTCGTTTCTGCGACCTGATTTTGCGATTACAAAAAAGTCTCTTGCAACGGTAACGATTTGCGAATTGTTATCCTTTATGATATTTTGAATCTGTCTTTCATCAAAAAGAAGATTTGAGGCTATTTTAAACAAAGCGGATTCTTGATAAATGGTTTCATCATCCCTATGATAAAAGGCTTTTATTACCTCAATTTGCTTTTCTATTTGGCCCACGATGTTACGTGTCCACTTCTCGGTAGTGTATACAACAATCGTAAATTTAGAAACACCTTCAATTTCTGATTTTGAGACGTTTAAACTTTCAATATTAATATGTCTCTTTAAGAAAATTCCAGAAATCCTATTCAGTAAACCTACGTTGTTTTCCGAATATACCGATATGGTAAACCATTGTTTTTCCATTGTTCTTTTTAAAATAGTTTCATCGAGCGCAGTCGACAAAAAACATTCTCATTCATTTTTAACCTCTCGACTGCACTCGAGGGAGGGATTTCACTTTTTACGAGCTACAACCCTAATCCGTTTATAATCGGCATACCATTTACCATCTCTATACAGCTCTGGTTTAACCTTATCTTGTACTTCTTTACTTATCTCTGCGATATCTTCATTATTGACTCCATCAAAAAAGGAACTCCCGAACATCATAATCCAATCTACAATGCCTGTATGACTGTCAACCAATTCAGTTGGCCGATCATACGATTGTGCAAAAACAACTTCAAATCCAGCAGCTTCTAACTTTGAAGCATATTCCCCAATTGATGGAAAGTACCAAAGAGTAGTCTTTGCTTGTTTCTCATAACCTCTCTTAGAAAGACTTTCTCGGAGTGCATCACTTATAGTTTGAATATTATTTTTACCACCAAACTCAACAACTATCCTGCCCCCTGTTCTCAAAGCCCGGTACATATTTGCTATTGCAGCTTTATACTGTACTACCCAATGGAGTGCAGCATTCGAAAAAATAGCATCAAATTTTTCTTCAACTTTAAAATTAGCTGCATCTCCAACTTCAAAGTTTATAGAAGGAAAATTATATTTTGCCTTGGCAATCATTTCCGGAGATTTATCAAGTCCCACCACCGTTTTCGCCAAGCCACTTATATCAAAAGTCAATTCACCAGAACCACAGCCTAAATCAAGTATCCGCTCATTCGATTTTGGTGCAAGCAACTCAATAAGGGACTTACCGTAATCGTATACGAAAGCATGCTTATCATTATAAAGTTTAGCGTTCCAACTATGTGCTACCTGTATCATTTTTAGCTATTCTTTTTCTAATACTTCTACTTTTGCATGATTTAACTATTCCTAACAGCAATAATCAACCCTGTGGACCAATTTAATTTGGTTAATGTAAAATCAGCCCGGTTTTCTAAATACTTAACCAATCGCTCTACATTATCCTCATGCCCTTCCGGCCAATTTGGTTGAGCGGTCATATCATCTATCACATAAAAACCACCAACTTTCACAAAACTCAATATCTCTTCTATCTCACTGTATTTGCCTGGCCAGGCATCGGCAAAAATTAAATCGAACTTATCTCCCGAATAGTTCTTTATCCATTTTGAGCCATCTTCACAAATCACCTCCACTCGTTCGTCCCCTTTAAAATATCCAGAAACAATCTCAATTTGCTTCGGGTCATTGTCTAATGAAATCAACTTAGACTCGGCATCCATACCATCTACCATCCAAGAAAGGCTCAAGCCAATTCCCGTACCCAGCTCCAAAAATCTTCCTTTCGGTTTTGAGGTCATCAAGGTTTTCAGCAATGTGCCAATATATACATCCGAAGGCATGGTAAAACCAATTTCCTTGGACTTCTGTTCTATTTGTTGATGGATTTTTGGCTTGTCCTGTATATTGGAATCTAACACCTTTACTATTTAAATGCGGTTTGAGAACACTTTTTTCGGTTTATCTAATTACTTCAAACGAACGTCGGAAACCGAAGCTCCAGAAGGAATCATTGGGAACACATTGTCTTCTTGTTCCACCTTCACCTCTAAGAAGTATGGGTTTTTGGAAGCAATCATTTCTTTAACTGCCGCTTTCATATCTTCACGAGTGCTTACGCGCTTCGCTTCAATATGATACCCTTCGGCAATCTTAACAAAATCAGGGTTCGTCATTACAGTTGAAGCATATCTTCTATCAAAGAAAAGCTCCTGCCACTGACGCACCATTCCTAAGTGCTCATTATTTAGAACAACTATCTTAACCGGTACATTATGCTGAAAGATAACCCCCAATTCTTGAATGGTCATTTGATAACCTCCATCACCAATAATTGCAACTACCTCACGGTCCATAGCTCCCATTTTGGCGCCAATAGCCGCTGGAAGTGCAAACCCCATGGTACCAAGACCTCCAGAAGTTATATTACTCTTGCTTTGTTTGAACTTTGCATAACGACAACCGATCATCTGGTGCTGCCCTACATCCGTAACAATTACGGCTTTTTGCTCAGATTCTATATTTATCTGTTCAATAACCTCCCCCATAGTCAACCCTTCTTTTGTAGGCTGAATATCGTCTTTAATTACCTGATCAAATTCAACTTTATACTTCTCTTTGAATTCGTTGTGCCAAGCCTCATGTTTATTCTCTTTGATCAAAGGCAATAACATACCCAACGTCTCTTTGGAGTTACCTAAAACAGGTACGTCTGCATGAACGTTTTTATTGATTTCCGCTTTATCAATTTCGAAATGGATTACTTTTGCTTGTTTGGCATACGTATCCAAACTACCTGTTACACGATCATCAAAACGCATACCGATGGCAATTAGAACATCGCATTCATTCGTTAATACATTTGGTCCATAGTTACCGTGCATACCTACCATACCCACGTTTAAAGGATGCTCATTATCCAAAGCCGAAGCCCCCATAATTGTCCAAGCAGCAGGAACCCCTGACTTTTCTACCAATGCTTTCAGCTCTTCTTCCGCTTTACCTAAAATTACACCTTGACCCCAAACAATAAGTGGTTTTTTGGCATTATTAATAAGTTCAGCAGCAGCTTCAATTTGCTTAACCTTAGGCTTAGGCACAGGATTGTAACTTCTTACCGCCGTGCATTTTTCATAACTAAACTCAAACTCATCTATCTGAGCATTTTTAGTAATATCCACTAAAACCGGACCCGGTCTACCTGACTTGGCAATATAGAACGCCTTTGCCATGATTTCAGGAATTTCAGAAGCTTCCGTTATCTGATAGTTCCATTTTGTAACCGGCGTAGAGATTCCGATAATATCGGTTTCTTGAAACGCATCGGAACCTAACAAATGACGCGTAACTTGACCCGTAATACACACCATTGGAGTAGAGTCTATCTGAGCATCGGCCAGACCTGTAACCAGATTGGTGGCTCCAGGACCAGATGTAGCCATGGCAACACCTACTCTACCCGTAACCCTAGCAAACCCCTGGGCTGCGTGCGTAGCACCTTGCTCATGACGCGTTAAGATATGGGTAAGCTTATCCTGAAATTTATATAATTCGTCATAAACGGGCATAATAGCACCACCAGGGTAGCCATATAGCAAATCCACACCCTCAGCCAGCAAACAATGTATGATGGCCTCTGCACCACTTATTTTCATTTTTGTTTTCTTTGGGTTTTCCTCCGTTTTCATTTTTAATGTTTCCATAGGTCTGTAATCCTTATATAACTAATTGCAGAGACCACTCTGCTCCTGACTTCTCATCGTGTTTCGAGAAATCCTTTCATATTCATTAAAACTCGTCAGTTACACAACCTTGCGCGGCAGATGAAACTGATCGTGCGTATTTGTACAACACTCCTTTTTTGAACTTCAACTCGGGCTCTACCCAAGATTCTTTTCTTTTTGCAAATTCTTCAGCAGAAACCTCAACGTTAATAGAGTTGGTTTCAGCATCTATAGTAATGATATCGCCATCTTCCACCAAAGCTATATTTCCTCCTTCTTGTGCTTCCGGTGAAATATGCCCCACAACAAAACCATGTGTACCCCCAGAAAAGCGACCATCCGTAATCAATGCCACATCTTTTCCAAGGCCTGCACCCATTATTGCCGCAGTAGGTTTTAGCATTTCTGGCATACCTGGGCCTCCTTTTGGTCCTTCATAACGAATAACCACAACATCACCCTTCTTAACCAAACCAGTACGAATACCGTCATTTGCAGCATACTCTCCATTAAATACTTTTGCCGTTCCTTTGAACAACAACCCTTCTTTACCTGTAATTTTTGCAACTGAACCGTTTTCAGCCAAGTTTCCGTACAACATACGCAAGTGCCCAGTAGCCTTAATCGGCTTATCCAAAGGCATAATCACATCTTGACCTTCTTCTAAATCCGGTACACTTTCTAGGTTCTCCGCCAAGGTTTTTCCTGTTACGGTCAAACAATCACCATGCAGTATTCCATTTTTTAATAGATATTTCAATACCGCTGGAATTCCACCAACACGGTGAACGTCTTCCATTAAATATTTACCGCTAGGTTTTAAATCCGCTATAAACGGCGTGGTATCACTAATATGTTGAAAATCCTGTAAGGTAAACTCGATATCTGCAGCTCTTGCGATCGCCAAGAAATGTAATACCGCATTAGTTGAACCACCCAATATTGTTACCAAACGAATAGCGTTCTCAAGAGATTTATGCGTAACAATATCCAATGGCTTAATATCCTTTTCAATAAGTGTGCGCATTTGTTTACCTGCAGCTATACTTTCTTCTTTTTTATTGCTACTAATAGCAGGGTTGGAAGAATTATAAGGCATGGACATACCTAAAGCTTCAATTGCAGACGCCATAGTATTGGCTGTATACATACCCCCACAAGCTCCGGCCCCCGGTATTGATTCTTTAATGACATCTTTGTATTCGGGTTCTTCCATAGTGCCCGCTACTTTCTCGCCCCAGGCTTCAAAAGCAGATACAATATCCAATCTTTTATTATTATGACACCCAGAGGCTACCGTACCACCGTAAACCAATATTGCAGGACGGTTAAGACGCAACATTGCTATAAGTGCACCTGGCATATTTTTATCACAACCTACAACAGTTACAAGACCGTCATATGACATTCCCTGAACAACAGTCTCCATAGAATCTGCAATGATATCTCTGGATGGAAGAGAAAAACGCATTCCAGGTGTTCCCATAGAAATACCATCACTAACACCGATAGTATTAAAAATAAGACCTACAGTTTCTTTAGAATTAACACCTTCCTTTACCAACTTGGCCAAATCGTTCAAGTGCATATTACAAGGGTTCCCCTCATAACCTGTACTTGCAATTCCAATTAATGGTTTATTAAAATCTTCATCTTTAAAACCTATAGCATAAAGCATTGCTTGTGCTGCTGGTTGTGTTGAATCTTGTGTTACGTTTTTACTGTATTTATTCAGTTCCATTAAGCGTTATATAATTGGTTGTTCTTTTACAAAATGTACTCTCTATACTCAAAGGTATCCTTTTCTTAATTTCAGTATTTTAAGCGTAGCGCCCCTATCTAAATCCAATAGCCTAAAAAGTTATCCAAAATACTGATTTACAATAATTTAACTAGTAAATTTTATCATATTCAATTCACACTTATTGAACACGTTTTTATAGTCACTATTCAGCAAATCACAGTTTTCCTTGTACGACACCCCTGAAAACGAAAAAAGGCCTATATCGAATAAATTAGATACAGGCCTTTCTAAACTATGAAAAACTGCATCATTCCCTTTCGAGAATGACCTTTACCACCATGTTAATACGTGTGTTTGTTTTCATTAGAACAATATTAGAGAAAAAGTCAGTGCATACCAACAAATTATTCGCAGAAATTACTGGTAATTATTGTGAATTCAATTTAAAACAAACCTCATCCCCATATTTTTTCTGGGCTAGCACCGAAATAGCCTTATCGGAAAGTTGCAATATTCGAGGATACCCTCCTGTGGTTTGTCCGTCTTTCATCAGAATAATCAATTTACCTGATGGCGTCAACTGTATTGTTCCTGGCAGCGTAGCTGAGGTAATCATAGAAATTTGAAGACCTTCTATTTTTTCTTCAAGTTGATAGGCCATTCTATTGTTTTCATTGGATATACTGAATTTTTTTCCAAACAATCTCTCCAGTTGTCTGTCCGAAAGATTTCCATATTCCGGCCCTTGAGACACTTCTAAATTTATTTCATCTAAAAAAGAATCTACTTTCAACTTACTAATTTTTGGTTCAAAATGTGAGCACGCATCATACTCCAATTCATCACCATCATCTAGGTGGTTCTTTTTTGTCACCGATGAAAAAAAAGATTGACTCCCTAACACCAATGGCGCTTTAACCCCCCCTTTAATGGCCAGATAGTTCCTGAAGCCTTTTTCCAACTTCCCATAGGACAGAATATCTCCTTTCTTTACCTTTATAACCTCATAATTAGCAATAGGCTCATTATTTAGGGTAGCGTAAAGCAAAGCCCCTCCCATACTAATATAAGTTTCATCCTCAAACATTAAGGTTGGCCCTGTCATGGTTATTTCCAACACAGCCGCATGCGCATCATTACCTAAGAGCTGATTGGCTTTCTTAGCAGAAAAACCATCCATAAAACCGGCAACAGGTACACCTTTATTTAAATAACCGTACCTACCAATATCATGTACGGCCGTAAACAAACCTGATTTAAGTACTTTAAGCATCTAATACCGTTTTTTCAAGTTTGTAAATCCCTACTTCACTCTCAATTTTATATAAATCGAACTCGGCCCTCGTAATTTTAAAGAATTGTACTTGGTCTCCCACACTTACAAAACAAGGCTCTTCCGCTTTGGGATCAAACATAGGTATTGGGCAGTTCCCAATGATATTCCATCCTCCAGGTGATTCTTGAGGGTAAATCCCCGTTTGCTTTCCTGCCAAACCTACTGCTCCCCTTAAAACCTTAGCACGCGGCTCTTCCCTTCTATTAAATTGCAGTTCTTCCGGAACTCCTCCTAAATACGTGAACCCCGGTAAAAACCCTATACCAAAAACCGTATATACATGAGAGGTATGTAAACCAATTATCTCTTTTATGTTTTTTTCCGATTTTTGGGAAATTTCATTTAGATCAATCCCAAAATTCTCATCATAACACACCGGTAAACGCCACACTATTTTTTGGCGTTTCACTATCTTAATATCTTCTTTATACCAATTAAGAAGCTTGGTCTCTATTTCTTTAAAATCAATGGGTTCTTCTCTATGAATAAGGGTTACTGAATTATATGCAGGCACAATTTCCCATCTTTCATTCTTTAAACAACACTCTTTAAGATACTGGGTAAATTGCAATATATCTTCTAAAATAGCCACATCAACCCTGCCCGGCCATTCTAACAGAATAGCGTGAATTCCAAAAGGGCGTATGGAAATTGAATATTTATTCACTTTTTTATAAAAATATTATGGTTGGGTAATTCTCGGGTAAGATACAATACTATTTCCAATGCCGCAGGTGTATCTCCATGAATACAGAAAGTATCACCGATGATTGAAACGACCTCCCCATGAACCGTCTTCACCCTTTTATGATTAGCCATTTCTACCACATGCATCAACACCTCTTTCTTGTCTGTGATAAGCGCCTTGTTTTCTTTTCTGGGCACCAGATTTAAGTCAGCTTGATAATTGCGGTCCGCAAATACTTCAAACTTTACTCTGTAACCTGCCTGCTCAGCTTCCTTGTCTATTTCTGAACCAAAAGGCACATAAATCAAAACATCTTTTTTGTATTCCTCAATAGCTGCCAAAAAACAAGCTGCCAATGAAGCGTTCTTAGCGATATCATTGTATAATGCCCCATGTGCTTTTATATGGTTAAGCTTTAATCCTAAATGACTCACAATGTTAACTAGGCTTTTAATTTGGCTCCGGATACTTGTCATGAGTTCTTTTGGATCCATTACCATACTAGACCTTCCAAAATTATCCTTATCAGGATAGGATGGGTGCGCTCCTATGAGAACATTATTCTCTTTGGCCAACCCTACTATAAGAGACATTGTAGCGCTATTACCTGCATGCCCTCCACAAGCAATATTGCATGAAGAAAGCAAAGGTAATAGCTCTTCCTCATTATCTACACCTTCCCCAACGTCACAATTTAAATCAATATACTTAACCTTCATCTTAAAATTTAAATTTCTAAAATACTCATTAACTTTTAGACTTTTTGTAAGAAAACACGCTATCTTAACCTAGAATTGAACCGTTAAACCATATCTCGCGAGCCCACGTTTCACCACAGTTTTAACATTTTTTAATGCCGTTTATCTAAAAAATTGCAGTTCATCTAAAACTAGAGTGTTGTATGTCGAATCTATATAATATCCAGAAAATTTACAGGTTATTATTATCCCAAATCGAACTTCCCCCTCATTTTAACCGGGGCCAAATTGACCTACTGAAATGAATTGTTTAGAATGTAATAAAGAACTTGGTTATGCGGATCACAAACAGTCAATGGACACCTTAGGTGTTGAATTGTGTAGTGAACACAGACCAAGAATGATAAAGCTGATGGAGGTTAATAAAACGCCTCGTGAAGCCATACAATTATACTATGGCTTAAAAGAAGCAGGCGTCCCTTCCATGCTAGAATGGTGGGATGGCTCCAAATCTATAGACATTGCTATTTCTAGGGTAAAACTTAATATTGAAGTAGACACCGAGTATCATATGATGACTCATGAACAAGCCATTAATGACCTTGAAGAAGCTATGCATTCTTTCAAAAATGGCTTTACCACTATAAGAATACCACACGTTCTTATAAAATATTATCTTAAAGAAACCGTTACAAATATTCTAGGGATAATGGAAGGCTTGCGTGTACATATCAAAGCGATATAAACTTAAAACCTTATTGCCATGTCAAATAATACAAAGATTTTAAAGACTCCTTTGAGAATTTCAATCGCAATTTTGTTGTTGGGCATGTTATCACGTATTTTTCATTGGCCGTATGCATCAGAAACTATTTTCTTGGCTTTTACGGCTATTCTTATTTTATATTCCATTCGTTTCTGGAAAAAGGAAACCAAACTGTTTATTGATATCGTTAAAATGGTAATGGTAACAAGCTGGGCCCTTAATGGACTTTTTAGGGTGGTTGATCTTCCATTTACCCTACTCTTTCAAATTCTAATCGCTATTTCTTTTATTACTTGGTTTATTATGGAAGGGACCGCCTATTTTCTGGACGAGGACCGCAGACAGAAAAATAATATGACGCGTGTACTATGGAATTTAGCCATGGTGGTTGGCGCCCTTGCTATTATAGCTGGAAGTCTCCTGAATATGCTAAACGAATCTTATGCGATTCCTCTACTAGCTGTGGGAATCACTATTATAATTGCCTACATCTTAAAAGATGTATTTGCCAGCAACAAAGGAAAAGAAGACCACGGCAACGGCGAGTTTCAACTATAGGTTTTAACACCTCATACTTAAAACAAAAAGCCGCTTCTCTGCAAAGAACTGCGAATACAAAAACACCTATTACTACAAAAGAACGGTCCGCATTATTCCTACAACTCCAATTGATGCTCTTATCACTTGTATAAAAGGACCACAACTACCTATCTAGTTTACACCCAACCCTTTCCTACACTAGAGGTTCTTCCCCTAGACGAACTGTTTCAAAAGGCTGTTCAGATGATTTTCACGTTTTACAGTTTATAGGATTATTCCTACTTATTACCGACGTTCCGGTTTTCAATCGAATTTAATGCCCTTTGCACGATCCATACCTGTAAGAACACCATAGAATGTCGTTTTATATATATAAACCATTTACTATGAAGGAAAAAACTACACTGAACGATTACCTTGTTTACGTCTTTTGCGCCTTTTGTTTCTTATGGTCGCTTTACGTTATATTTTTCACTATAGCACCCTAAGGCCAACAAATACGGATAGTACGATACCTATCACCAGGTTAAATGTTTATCTAAAAAAACAAGACATCATCAAAAACCTCCAAATTAAGGGAATTTTTACCCAAAAATTGTGGGGTTTTTCTTTGTTTTATTATACGTGTATCCTTTTAAATTTGTGAAGGAACAACAGATAATCAATTTATGAAGACAAGAGACAAACTCACCTACGCCTATGTTGCATTCAATGTAATTTTTATAATCGTCATGGCGATTTTTCTTTACAACAATTCTCCATTTTAGGATTGTCAAAATTTCAAACTTAGATTACCTGGCCCCTCCCTTCACTAGAAGTTAGGGGCTTTTATTTAACAGCTAAATCCTAAAATAACTACCCTAACCAACCTTCTCTATCTAAGCTCCGGTACTGAATAGCTTCTGCAATGTGCGTCCCATTTACCGCTTCTACACCTTCTAAATCGGCAATGGTTCTGCCTACTTTTAAAATACGGTCATAGGCACGTGCGGACAGGTTTAGTCTTTCCATGGCATTTTTTAACAATTCCTTTGATGCATCGTCTAATCTACAGAATTCACGAATCTGTTTTGTATTCATCTGGGCATTGTAGTGTAGATTAGGAGGTTCTTTAAAACGTTTAGTCTGAATCTCCCTTGCAGCAGTCACTCTCTTTCTTATTTCAACGCTGCTCTCCCCTTTTCGGTCTTCTGACAACTTTTCAAAAGGCACAGGGGTCACTTCAATATGAATATCAATACGATCCAATAGCGGCCCGGAAATCTTGCTTAAATACCGTTGCATTTCCGCTGGTGATGACGTAACTGGAGCATCTGGGTCGTTAAAATACCCGCCCGGACTAGGGTTCATACTTGCCACCAACATAAAACTACTGGGGTACGTAACCGTAAAACGTGCCCTTGCTATAGTTACCTCACGGTCTTCCATAGGTTGACGCATGACTTCCAACACCCTACGCTCAAATTCCGGTAGCTCATCTAGAAAAAGTACGCCATTATGAGACAATGATATTTCACCCGGTTGTGGGTAACTTCCGCCGCCTACAAGTGCAGCACTGCTTATGGTGTGATGGGGATTTCTAAATGGACGTTGGCTCATGAGACCCATGTTCTTTATCTTTCCCACCACACTGTGAATCTTTGTAGTCTCCAAGGCCTCATGCAAGGTCATTGGCGGTAAAATGGAAGGCAACCGTTTAGCAAGCATTGTTTTTCCCGCGCCCGGAGGCCCCACCAAAATAATATTATGACCGCCTGCCGCGGCAATTTCCATAGAGCGTTTTATACTTTCCTGCCCTTTTACATCTGCAAAATCGAATTCAGGAAAATCCAAGGTCTTATAAAACTCTTCACGCGTGTTGATAATAGTTTGTTCTAACGGAGTTCCTTTATCAAAAAACTCAATAACCTCACTTATATTCTCAACTCCGTAGACTTTTAAATCGGATACAATTGCAGCTTCTTTTGCATTTTCCTTTGGAAGTATAAATCCTTCAAAACCTTCTTCTTGCGCTTTTATGGCAATTGGCAGTCCTCCTTTTATAGGATGAAGGCTTCCATCTAATGAAAGCTCACCCATTATAATATACTTCTCTACGTTTTCCGATTTAATCTGACCTGAGGCCGTAAGAATACCAATGGCCAAAGTCAGGTCATATGCAGAGCCCTCTTTACGCAAATCCGCTGGAGCTAGATTTAAGGTTATTTTCTTACCTGGAATCTTATACCCATTATTTAAAAGTGCTGCTGCAATACGATAGTTACTTTCCTTTATTGCATTATCAGGCAGACCTACCAAATGGTAACCAACCCCTTTGTCAACATTGACTTCACATGTTATAGTAGTTGCATCTACTCCAAAAACGGCACTTCCAAAGACTTTGGTGAGCATATATGTTACTATTTAGTAATACTATGGTTAATTTCCTTCAAATTAAATTACAATCTACATCTCTATTTATCAGGCTTCAAAGTGAGTTGTGATTTTGAGGTGGTCATGATTTCCTCCTTATTCAACATCATCTTACGAAACCCACCATTCACATACATTTCTGCCTGATCTTTATAATGCTCGCTAAACGGATTTCCAGATTGACCCGTGGGCAATATACTCATGCCATTTTCTACATCAGAAAAGTCGATTACCCTTCTCGTAGAGGGCCCAGAACTAACTTTATAAAACCCATCTTCTGTATACGGAAAGTACGCATTGTTTATAACTTCTCGCGTTCCTCTCGCCCCAAATGGCCCTACATTAAAGAACGACCTAAGCGCATCTATTTGACCAATGGGGTGACCGTGCTCTATGGTATGAACCCGGCCCCAAACCCACGAAGCGCTATCTTTTCCTAAAGTTTTCTCCAAATCTTGTAGCGTTTCCCGAAACGAAACATTAATAATATCGGCTTGACTTTCAACTATCCCCGAGGTTGAAATATCATCCCACCAAATAGAATTTTCATTGGCCACAATAGGAGCTATTGTCCGTTTTATTAAGTGCGTATTCATTATTTCATCAAAAAGAGTATCTCCCAGTTCATCTTCAAAAGTATGCTGCAAAATAGAATACAACCATTTATGATAAACGGTTGCTTCTATACTCGTTTTTGGGTAATCTCCATTCCATTGTTTTAAGGCATCCAATATTTTGATCCGAGAGGCACCCAATCCTTCTATTTTTAATTTTGAAAGAAGCATGGTTACAATTTCAACATTCACAGGAGAAGTATCATCATTAATCATTTGTCCTACCGCTTCCTTATCCCAATCACTTTTACTTTCCAAAAGTTGAAAAATTCTTCTGGCCCTATTCTCTGGTAAATAATAACCAGGATACAGCATTCCGTCAATTGACTCCGGCTGATTATTTGCTGAATAAACATAATGCCAAGAGGGATTAATAGTATGTGGATTCTTGCCGAAATCCAAATACCTCTTTTCTACAGGAAGTCCCTTTCCCTCCTCATTCACAAATTTGGTATGAACACTATCCGGAATATGATACAATTTAGCCGCAGCCCAATAGGCCACATTATCTTCTGCATCCCCATATACAATACCCAAACCAGGAGCATGTAGCTGTTTCAACGCAAGGGCAAACTCATTGAGGTTTGCTGCATAAGACATGTCATATAAGGCGTTCAATAATTCATTTTCTACTTTGGTAAATATCCACCACATAGAAATGGGCCGTTCTCCGGTTATCTGATCCGCAATACCATTTAAAACAGGACCGCGATGTGTTTTTTTATAGGAAAAATGAACGTCATCCGAATCTTTGACTTTTATGGTTTTGGATATGATCTCATAATCTTTCCATTCGTTCCCTTTTTTATATTTCCTTGGGTCCGTTGGATGTGTCTTTTCGTAGTAAAAATCAACATCATCATTCTCGAACATAGTCATGCCATAAGCCAGCTGCCTGTTATGCCCTAAAATAGGATACGGCACACCTGCCAAATGATATCCGTACTTCTCATAATTAGGCGTACTTACATGTGCCTCATACCAAACGGAAGGTTGCGAAAATCCTATATGAGGGTCATTAGCAAAAATCACTTTACCATTTTTAGTCTTTTCTGGCGCTATTGCCCAGCCGTTACTCCCTTCAAAAAGAGGAATAGACAACTTCTCCAGAGAAGACATTACTTCTGATATTGATTTTTGTATAGAATCCGCTCGATTACGGGGATAGTTCTTAATCCACAGCGTAGTTGTATCACTATCAATTTCCAAATCCTTTAAATACTCAAAGCCCAGTTTATCCTTAACCCTACTCAATAAAGGATCCGTTTTATGGGCCATAGCAAAACTGAAGGCCATATAACCCAAGGTATTATAGACGTCTTTTAAAACGAATGGCTTTTTTTCAGTACCCGTAAGATAAAACTCCACAGGTGTAGGACCTTCTTCAATGAACTGGTTAATTCCATCTAAATAAGCCAATGACAATTGAACCGACTCATCATTGCTGTTTACTTTAGCTATGGTTTCTGAGGAATAATCATCTACGCCCAATGCCAAGAAAAACTTATCCGTTTCCAGTAAATCTTTTCCAAAAACTTCTGCAAGTCTACCGCTGCCGATACGACGCAACAACTCCATTTGCCACAGTCTATCCTGTGCATGCACATACCCTAGCGCTTTAAAAGCATCTTGATCATTTTCTGCATAAATGTGGGGAATTCCGTATGTATCGTAATAAACCTGAACTTCTTCAGAAAGCCCCTGAAGTTTAGTTTCACCATCGTAGTCAGGTTTTAGATGAAATGTAAAACTGCCAATTATCACGGCCAATACACCAATAAGAGCGAGGAAACCCAACCCCAATTGCTTAAATCTTCTCATTCAAGTCTAAGTTTTCATGTAATATATGAAATATTTACAAGGAGATTAAAATTGATGGACAAACTACTTCCTGTTCTTTAAGAGTAACCCATTAACCACAACCACCGTGGTAGAAAGTGGAATCTATAAAAATTATGTATTAACAATCGCATGAAGCTCAAACACAGTTAATTGACATTTTTAATCTCAATTCTCACTTAATTTGTTTGTAATTTAACATTTCTTGTTAAAAAAATTAGATACTTTCAAATGAAATCTTAAAAAGACTACACAATGAAAAGAAACCAACAAAAAATTCTAAGGTTAGCATTGGCAATAGGCCTTACGTTAACTTCATGCTCGGATGACACCATTCCGGTAGATGAAACTACCGCGCCGGCCGCCGTGAACGCTAAAGCTTCCATTACTACTCCTGCCAAAGGACACTTTGACTTGGATTTCTCTAATTCCGTAAGAGAATTCAAACCCAACTTAAAGCTTACTACGGCGGTTGAGCCAAGTGAATGCGGAGATACACCATTCAATGAGGTCGCAGATTATTACAATGATTTGTTGATTGATGGTTTTATTTCGGCTTGGGATGGTAATCCTGATGCTATTACCATAATTCTTGAAGATTACTTTGCCATAAACCAAATTGCAGCTGCATATGAAGGTAAGAATACAGATTATTTTGGCGCTGATGGGGAGTATACGAATTATGTGAAACAACAGGTTAGAAGCCTTGAAAAATTCTGGGGAATGGCCAATCTAATTACTGTCAATGGCCAACATACAGAAACTCTAGAGGATTTGGATTTTATCCAATACATTTATGAAAATTATTCTTCAGCACCTCCAGAAGAAATCGATTACATTTTAGAGATTGCCGAGAACTTTAATACAAATAGCGATCAAATTCCCGAGAACCCTTTCTTTGCTTCTGACGGCTTCGCTACTTTTGATAGAACTATTGTTATCGGAGATGGCATTGTTACATTACTTGAAGAAACGGGACTTGACCCCAAAGTGGTTTGGTCTAGCATTTTAGCTCATGAATGGGGTCACCAAATACAGTTTTTAAACTTTGATGATTGGCAATATCCTATACCCGCTTTCAACGATACGCCTGAATCCACAAGAATGACGGAATTGGAAGCGGATTTTATTACTGGATACTTCCTAACTCACAAAAGAGGAGCCACATACAACTGGAAGCGAGTTGAGGACTTTCTATCCGCATTTTTTAACATTGGGGATTGTGGTTTTGAAAGCCCTGGGCATCACGGTACTCCTGCACAGCGCTTAGCGGCTGCCAAAGCAGGGTTTGATTTAGCCAATGGAACTAAGAAAAAAGGACAAATACTTAGCCAACAAGAAGTGCATAATGCATTTTTATCCGAACTAGACGCTATAGTAGGCACATCTGCTTCCCGAAGAATTACCAAATAATTTTTTTGATAAATAAAAGCGAAAAGGTCACTTTAATAGTGACCTTTTTTCTTTTCTATAACAATTCTGTTTTATTCAAAATTAGTCAATCCCTCCCTCAACCACTTAAGATACACATCACTATCGGTATACTGTACGGCATTGTTCAAGATTTCCAAGTCAGGGGACATTAACACATAATACGGTTGAGAAGCCGCATTAAAATTAACGGTCTGAAAAGTACCCCATTTCTGACCTATCGTTTCAATATGTTTTACACGACCAGTATCATATTTAAAATCGAATTGTTCCGATTCCGGTAGCTCTTTTCTATCATCTACATACAACGAAATAAGCACATAATCTTCTTTTAGAATAGAATAAACATCTGGTTCGCTCCAAACGTTTTCTTCCATCTTTCTGCAGTTAACGCAAGCCCAGCCCGTAAAATCCAATAGAATTGGTTTATTCACTTTTTTTGCATGCGCTACCCCTTCATCAAAATCTTTATAACAATCTATTCCCAACGGACAATCACTTTCGGTTTCAAAAACACTGTAAAATGCCGGTGGTGGAAAACCACTGAGCATCTTAAGGTTGGAAACTCCCAAAAGCCCCAATAGAATATAAATTGAAAAACCAGCACTCACTATGCCCGTAGCCTTACGACCTAATGACAGTTTTTGTTTTGGACCATCATGAGGGAATCTAAAAATTCCAAAAAGGTACAAGGTCAACAGTACGAATAATACAATCCATATGACCAAGAAAATTTCACGTTTAAGTATTCCCCAATTACCCACCAAGTCTGCATTGGACAAGAATTTAAGCGCTAACGCTAATTCCAGAAAACCAAGTACCACCTTTACTGTTGTCATCCAACCTCCAGATTTTGGGAGCGAATTTAACCACGCAGGGAACAATGCAAAAAGGGCAAATGGCAATGCCAACGCAACGCCAAAACCGGTCATACCTACTGAAAGGTTCATTGCAACATCACCTTCTTCCAAAACTGTACTTCCCAAAAGACCTCCCAAAATAGGTCCCGTACATGAAAATGAAACAATAGCCAAGGTAACGGCCATAAAGAAAATACCGATTACACCTCCTATTTTAGAAGAAGCAGCATCCATTTTATTCGCCCAAGAACTCGGTAAAGTCAGTTCGTAATACCCGAAAAACGAAAACGAAAAGAACACAAAAATTAAGAAGAAAGCAATATTCAACCAGATGTTCGTAGCAATGGTATTCAATATTTGCGAGTCAACGGAGTCAAAAATGTGAAACGGCAGACTTAATAAAAAGTATATCAAAACAATAAAGAAACCGTACAACAGGGCATTTATGATTCCTTTTGATTTTTTCTGAGAATGCTTGGTAAAGAAAGATACCGTAAGGGGAATCATAGGAAAAACACAAGGGGTCAGCAATGCTATTAATCCACCTAGGAAACCTAAACCAAAAATCATCCAAAGGCCGGAACTTGCCTCACCTACCTCATGAGTAGTTCCTAAAAGTTCTTTGTTCTTCAAATCTATTTTTAAAGCCGAGCTTAGGGCTTTACTATGTTCATCTATAGTTTTCTCTTCCTGTACAGCGTCTCCCCCGTCAAGAACAAAACTAAAATCTTTGTCTACCGGAATACAAACCTCTTTACAAACCTGGTAAAAAAAGTTGATGTCTATTTGATTGACATCCGGATTAAGTAGTTTTATTTTCTGAGTAAAAATGGCCGTTTCCTTAAAAAAAGTTTCATCTACCTCAAAAATATCACTGTACTCAACAATAGTTTCGCTCTCTAAAGTTTCACCAACAAGCTCATAATTTTCACCTGCATTTTTATAATTGAACTCACTGGGCAAAGAACCACCTTCTGAAGTAAATTGAGAGTACACATGCCAACCTTCAGCTATATTTCCCTTAAGTATCAACTCATAATCCGTATCGCTTATTTTCTTAACTTCTTGCGACCAAACCACCGGATTCTCATCATCCTGAGAAAACACACTTAAAAAGCTAAAAAACAACGAAATAAATACTATTATATGCTTCATTAATTTAATGTGAATTTTAAAATTTCACTTGTACTTTCGGTCACCTTAAAGCGTTCATCCGCTCGCCTGCCAATTACCCAAACGACTTCACCGGCAGAGCAAAGCAACCACTGGCGCTCTTTGGAAACCACATCTATTTTTTCATCTTTAAAAAACTTGGATAGCTTTTTTCTACCCTGCATCCCTAAAGGATAAAAGTAGTCGCCTTTTTCCCATTTCCTTATCATCAATGGATACTTTAACGCTTTTTTATCTACGTAAAGTGTATTTGTATTTAAAGACGATAAATGTTTTACTGATTCTATTTTGAGTGGAACCGGTTCAGAAACTTGAATCTGATCCTCTTTTATTTGATAGACAACATCTATTTCTTTCTTTATTTCAGTCAAGAGAAGGAAATCCCTGTCTTTTACCAATCGATGTGTTTTAGAATGTATTTCCTTGCCGCTCATGGCCAATAATAGATTCTCTACATCGTTCCACTCCGTAAATCCATATTCCTTAAATAAAGCATGTAAATAAGCCGATACAGGCTTTAATTCTAACAATTCGCTGATCGGAATACGTATGACCCCATCTTTTTCTTGTAACAAGCTGAACTTTAATTCAGCAATATGTTTCTCAATAATTACTGCACTATCAGAAAGATAATCTTGTGTTGTTGTAAAATTCTTTAAAAAAGAAGGATTCAAATCTTTTAAAAGCGGTACAATCTCATGCCGAATTTTATTTCGCAAATATTTAGTATCCGCATTACTGGCATCTTCTCGCCATTGTAAATTCTGAGCCTCTGCGTACGCTAAAACTTGACTTCTAGAAAACCGAAGAAGCGGTCTTGAAATGGTATCGGTTTTTTCGGGAATTCCAGATAAGCCATCTATACCTGTACCTCTGGAAAGGTTGATTAAAAATGTCTCAACACTGTCATCTACATGGTGCGCCGTAACCAAGGTTTTGATATCATTTTCTTGCATGATTTTTGCAAACCAATCATACCTTAGCTCCCTTGCAGCTAGCTGAACCGATACTTTATTTTTTTCAACATAACCAATTGTATTAAAATTAGTTGTGTAAAATTTTCTACCACTTAAAGAAGACAGTTTTCTAACGAACTCTTCATCGCCATTACTTGCTTCACCCCTTAAGTTAAAGTTGCAATGTGCTATGGCAAAATCCAGTTTAGACTTACTGCAAAGATCTACCAAAACAGTACTATCCAAGCCTCCACTGCAAGCAAGTAAAAAATTACTTTTGAGTAAGTTTTGAAAATTTGTTTCAATATGTTTTTGGAACTCTTCTAGCACATCACAAAGGTAATCAAGAATTATAATTTAGAAGTAGAAACGAGCTTACTCTTACGCTAGCTCAACCTTCCAGAACTTCACGCATAGCCTTAGCCTTCAAAAGACATTCTTCATACTCTTTTTCAGGAATTGCTTTTGCTGTAATTGCCCCTCCCACGGAATAAGAAACGTACTTTTGGGTAGCGTTATAAAGAATACTTCGGATTACGACATTAAAATCAAAATTACCCTCAGGTGTAAAATAGCCTACCGCACCACTATACAAACCTCTTTTGAAAGCCTCTAGCTCTTCTATTATTTTCATGGCCGAAACTTTTGGCGCTCCCGTCATACTGCCCATGGGAAATGATTGTCTAATTACATCTACCGGATTAACATCTGCCGCCACATGCGCAACAACCGTAGAAATCATTTGATGCACCTGCTCAAAAGTATAGACTTCACACAGTTCCTCAACCCTTACACTTCCCTTTAGCGCGCTTTTTGAAAGGTCATTACGAACCAAGTCCACAATCATTATATTTTCCGCACGCTCTTTTGGGTCGTTTTTTAAAGCCTCAATCAATCTTTCGTCCTCCTCTGCATTTTCAGCCCTCTTTGCGGTTCCTTTAATAGGTTGGGAAATTAGCTTAGACCCGTCTTTTCGTAAATACCGCTCCGGAGAGGCCGAAAGCAAATACCTGTCATACACCCTAAGATATGATGCGAACGGTGCTGCTGATATCTTATTTAACTTCTGATAGGTTTTAAAAGGATTGATCTGAGTGTCTTCCGCATAAAATTCCTGGCAAAAATTAGCTTCATAAATATCGCCACGGTGAATATGGCTTAACATTTTTCTTACCTGCCGGAAATATTCATCCTTAAAAACACGGAGTTTTATTTTAATGTTTTCGGTAACCGCTTCCTCCTCTATCTTTATTTCGTTGGAAATCAATTCAAAATCAGATTGGACTTCATCATCTACCATAAGCAGATATTCAAAGCATACGGTGTTACCAGTAATTTTAATGATTTTTTTAGGCTGAAAAAAAAACAAGTCAGAAAACCCTAAGCCATCGTTATTTTTAGAGGAAAGTCGTTCAATATCATTTTTTAAGTCATACGAAAGATACCCAAAAATATAGTCTTTAGCTTGCTCTTGAAATTCTCTCAGCTTATCAAAAGCCTTATCACTATCCGTTTTAATTGTTGTAAGCGCATCAACAGCCAACAGCGCATCAAACGAGTTGTATTTACCCGTGTGCCCATTACTGTCAAGCCAAACAATTTCTTCAAATTGTTGCGCCCAAAGCAATAACCTCTCTTTGAATTTTTGAATATCGGAAACAGTGAAAGACGCAGAAATACGCAAATGGGAGTTCCTTTAAAGTTTACTTAAAAATTGGTCTACAGCAGCACGGTGCGTCTTAGCAAGTTCTGCATTGGTGATACCTTCCCCCTCTTTAAAATTCGCACTGTACGAAGGCAAAGAAAACGTAGCAACAACTTCAGCACCAAACCTAGGTAGCACACTCTTAGTAGTTTCCAAGGCAGTAATTCCTCCTCTTTGACCCCCTGAAGTAGACATTAACAATACCGGTTTACCATCTAAAAACTTACGTTCCACACGCGAAAGCCAATCGGTCAGATTCTTAAAGTATGCCGAAGGCCCGCTGTTATGCTCGTTTACCGAAATAATAATGCCGTCTGCCTTAGCCATATCATCCTTAAGCTCCACCAAAGAATTTGAATACCCATTATCTCTCTCGTAATCCTCGCCAAACATTGGAAATGGATAATTAACCATGTTCAACAATTGAATTTTTTGACCATCAATAAAAGAAGTCGTGTATTTAACCAATTGGTAATTAATAGATTTTGAAGAATTGCTACCTGCAAATGCTAATATCGCTGCCATAGTGAGTAGTTAGATGTGTTTTAGCGAAAATATAGCAAATACAGTTGAATTGCGAGGAATTTATCTAATTTTGCGACGCAAACATCCAAACTAACTGTATTACAAGTATATAAGATAGTTATTTTGCCGTTTAATTGTCCGCAGATTTATAGCGGATGTACTAAAAAGCAAAGTTTTGAGTTTTATTGATGCTTTTGCCAATTTTTGATACGACCACTAGTGGAAAACAAAACAACAAGACTATACTTCATTGATGCCATGCGTGCATGGGCCATTCTCATGATGCTTCAGGGGCATTTTATTGATGGGCTCTTAGACCCCGTTTTTAGAGATAGTACCAATGCTGCTTTTTCTATTTGGAAATATTTTAGAGGCATCACCGCTCCGGTCTTCTTTACGGTTTCAGGATTTATATTTACCTATCTTTTAGTCAAAGGCGATACAACCGGACTTCAAAATCCACGAGTTAAAAAAGGAGTTAAAAGAGGGCTAGAATTACTCTTTATTGGATATTTATTACGGATGAACCTTTTAGGTCTGTTACAGGGAAAAATATACGATTCATTTTATTTAATTGATGTTCTACATTGCATAGGTCTTTCTTTATTGGGGATTATTGGCATATATCTATTAGCTCAAAACCGAAAGAAATTTGTTTTCCCAACAGCATTGGTCAGTATTACGCTATTGCTGTTCATTTTTGAACCAACCTACAAGACATGGGGATTTTCATTTTTACCGGATGCTTTTGCGAATTACCTAACCAAAAGCAATGGTTCTGTTTTCACTATTCTACCTTGGTTCGGATATGCTTCCTTTGGTGGGTTCCTTTCACTTGTTTTTACGAAGTTTAAAAATTTTAAGTACTTGTATCCCGTTGCTATTCCGTTTTTCGCTTTAGCGGGAGCAGTGCTTATTTCATTTTCTTCGGATTTATTTTTACAGCTATCCAAATGGACAGATTTACAGTTATTTGCGAACATTTACTTCAATAATTACTTATTTATACGATTAGGTGACGTTTTAATTGTTTTTAGTGTATTTATGCTCTTTAGAAGCTTACTTAAAAATAGGACAGTACTAAAAATCGGACAAAGCACACTGTCCATTTATATCGTTCATTTTATTATCCTTTATGGCTCTTTTACAGGTTTGGGATTGTATCGATTTTTCAATCACTCCCTAACTCCTACCGTTGCCATTTCAGGAGCGTTGACATTTATGTTCCTATGTACTTTTACCGCTCTTAAATATGAAGAACACAAAGAAATTATTAACCAAAAAGCAACAATCGCTTTAAGGTTTGCTTATATAAAGGTCGAGGTTTATGCTATAAACATTTTTCAAATAGCAAAAAACCGATTGCACAGATTACTAAGAAGAGTGGGTTGGGCAAAAAATTAAGTATCAGATAGCATTTACAAAACTATATATCCAAAAAAATCCCCGAGGAGCAATGCTCTTCGGGGATTTTTGTATTAAGAAGTTTCTTTTTTAAATATGTAACGGACGATCATCCGTTGCAGCAAGAGCAGCTTCTTTTACCGCTTCGGCAAAAGTAGGGTGCGCATGACTCATCCTAGAAATATCTTCAGCAGATGCACGGAACTCCATTGCAATAACTGCTTCCGCGATTAAATCCGCACTACGGGCTCCAATCATATGAACCCCTAAAACTTCATCCGTTTTCTTATCCGCTAGCATTTTTACAAATCCATCCAAATCCATACTTGCACGAGAACGACCTAATGCACGCATTGGAAATTGACCCACTTTATATTCTATACCGGCTTCTTTCAATTCCTCTTCGGTCTTACCTACAGAAGCAACTTCTGGCCATGTATACACTACACCGGGAATTAGGTTATAATCAATGTGTGGTTTTTGACCTGCCAATTGCTCGGCCACCAAGGTACCTTCTTCCTCCGCTTTGTGAGCCAACATAGCACCACGAATAACATCGCCAATAGCGTAAATATTAGAAGCTGAAGTCTGCAAATGGTCGTTCACCTCTACTTTACCTCTAGAATCCAATTTAACACCGGCTGCCTCAACGTTCAAACCATCAGTATATGGCTTTCTTCCCACTGCTACCAGACAATAGTCACCTTTCAACTCTATCTCTTGCCCTTTTTTATCATCGGCCTTAACAATAACTTCATCACCTTTCCTTTCCACAGATTTTACCTTGCTCGAAAGATTGAACTTCACCTTCTGCTTTTTTAGAACCTTTGTCAATTCCTTAGAAAGGGAAGCATCCATAGTTGGGATAATTCTATCCATATATTCAACCACAGTAACATCGGCACCGAGACGTTTGTACACCTGACCCAACTCTAGACCAATTACTCCACCTCCAATAATAATAAGATGCTTTGGTATCTCTTTTAACTCTAATGCTTCGGTAGACGTTATAATACGTTCCTTATCAATTTTGATAAACGGAAGAGATGAAGGTTTACTTCCAGTGGCGATTATAGTATTCTTAGCTTCAATAGTTTCCGTACTATCATCATTCTTTTTAATGTTGATGTGAGTAGCATCCTTAAAGCTACCCAAGCCTTCAAAAACATCAATTTTATTTTTATCCATCAAGAACTTAACACCATCGCATGTTTGTTTTACAACAGACGCCTTTCTAGAAATCATCTGCTCTAGATTTACTTTTATTTCACCTGGAATATCAATTCCGTGCGCTTCAAAATGCTTTACGGCATCCTCATAATGATGAGAAGAATCCAACAAAGCCTTTGAAGGAATACAACCTACGTTAAGGCAAGTTCCACCTAAAGTACTGTACTTTTCTATTATTGCTGTTTTCAATCCCAATTGTGCACAACGAATAGCTGCTACATACCCTCCTGGTCCTGAGCCAATAATGGCCACGTCATATGAACTCATAAAATTTTCTTTGAATTTGAATTACAAAATTAACACTATTTTCCGGTTTAGGGTATCCTTTACCAATTTATACAAAAGTTGCACAAACCCCATCAAAATTGTAATATTACCTAATAGCTAAACCGATATTAATGACAAACCAAAATTCAGGGGAGCACAGAGAAAACGAAAACATCGTTAAAAACAAAGAGTTGAATATCTGGGAAGCACTAACTCCTGTAATAGCGCTTGTTGCTATGCTAGCCTATAATGTTTTTGTTTTTGGAGACGATGCCCTTAGCGGCTCTAACCAATTTATCCTTTTATTAGGTGGTGCGGTTGCCGCGATTGTTGGTGTATTCAACAAAGTATCCTACGAGCAAATGATGGCAGAGGTTGCCGAAAACCTAAAATCCACCACTGGTGCGCTGCTCATACTATTAATGGTAGGTGCACTCGCCGGCTCATGGTTGATAAGCGGAATCATACCCGCAATGATCTATTACGGCCTTCAAGTTTTGAATCCCACAATATTTTTAGCGGCCTGCGTTTTTATCTGCGCAATCATATCCGTTGCAACAGGTAGTAGCTGGACAACATCGGCCACCGTAGGTATTGCTCTTATTGGTATAGGCGATGCTTTGGGTATATCCCTAGGTATGACTGCCGGCGCAGTATTATCAGGAGCTTATTTTGGTGATAAACTTTCACCACTTAGCGACACCACCAACTTAGCCCCTGCCATGGCGGGAGGAGAACTTTTTGAGCACATTAGGTATATGCTCTACACCACCGTTCCCACAATATCAGTGACACTTATCTTTTTTATTGTACTAGGTTTTACTATTGACACTACAGGTTCTGCGGATGTAAACTCAATTTTAACTTCAATTGACTCCGCTTTTAATATAAATCCATGGTTATTTCTAGTACCTATAGTTGTTGTGGTACTTATTATTAAGAAAACTCCGCCTTTAGCAGCTTTGCTTATCGGAACTTTACTAGGTGCTTTATTTGCTCTTATATTTCAGCCAGATGTAGTTGCGAATATAACTGGAGCCAAAGAACTTACATTAAGATCTGGCTATGAAGGGATTCTCACGGCTATTACCGTAGAAACATCTGTTCCAACCGACAATGAGTCCTTAAATGACCTATTCTCCGCATCTGGCATGGCCGGAATGTTGGGCACTATCTGGCTTATTATCTGTGCTATGGTTTTTGGAGGTATTATGGACGGAATTGGCGCTTTGGACCGTATTACCAAATCCTTATTGGTGATGGCAAAAACTACTTTCGGGCTATTTGCCAGTACAGTTGGAAGCTGCTTGGCACTGAACATTACCGCTTCGGACCAGTATTTGGCCATTGTAGTGCCAGGCAAGATGTTCAGTAAAGCTTATGCCGATAAAAACTTAGCTCCCGAAAATCTTAGCCGAACCTTGGAAGATTCTGGTACGGTAACCTCTGTACTTGTTCCTTGGAATACCTGTGGAGCATATCACAGTAGCGTTTTAGGTGTTGGCACAGCTGAGTTTGCCCTATTTGCAGTTTTTAACTGGTTGAGTCCAATTATGACCTTGATTTTTGCCGCTTTTAGCATTAAATTGAAGCAATTGACCACTAAAGAAGCATCCATCTAAAAAAAATGAAAAAATTTACAAATCCACTAATTATGGATTTCTAAACCCGCCGTTGATTCTTTGCCAATCAAGCAATTTTAACATCTCTTTCTTATCGAATAAACAACAATTCCACCTTGCGCTCCTAAGCATTTGCATTAGTTATTCTGATATCAATTTTTTAAATACACATTACGTTGCCCGGGATAATATTCATGTAATTTTGTATTCAAATTGAAACTTAAAAAACAATAGAATATGGCTTTTGTAGGTAAAAAATTCCCCAACTTGAATGTAAACGCAATGAATGATTTAGGCGATACATTCCAATTGAACGTTTTAGAAGAAGCTCAAAAAAATAATAAGAAAGTTGTTCTTTTCTGGTACCCTAAAGATTTCACTTTTGTATGTCCAACTGAATTACATGCATTCCAAGCGGCTTTAGGCGAATTCGAAAAAAGAAACACATTGGTAATTGGTGCATCTTGTGACACGGCAGAAGTACACTTTGCATGGTTAAGTACCGATAAAGACAATGGTGGTATTGAAGGTGTTACCTACCCATTATTGGCAGATAGCAACCGGAACCTTGCCTCTACTTTAGGCATCCTAGATATTACCAACGAGCAGTACAATGAAGAAACTGGTGTTGTTACTGTTGAAGGTGACAATGTAACTTACCGTGCTACTTACCTTATTGATGAAGAAGGTACTGTATTCCACGAAGGCATCAACCACATGCCATTAGGTAGAAACGTAAACGAATATTTACGTCTTATTGATGCGTACACCCACGTACAGGAAAAAGGAGAAGTTTGTCCTGCAAACTGGGAAGAAGGAAAAGATGCAATGACTGCAGATAGAAAAGGTGTTGCAAGTTACCTTTCTGCACACGCTAATTAATTTTAGCCGCGGAAACTATAAAGATTACCGCTTGTATTCTATACATACAAGCGGTATCATTTAAAAGTAGTATTCACAAATTTTAAAACCCTTTAGATATGGTATTGGAATTGGATCAAGATAATCTGCAAGAAATCATTGCAGACAAGAAAAATGTAATAGTACAGTATTCTGCTGGTTGGTGCGGTAACTGCCGTATTATGAAGCCTAAGTTCAAAAAAGAGGCCTCTACGCACGGAGATTTCACTTTCGTAATTGCAGATGCCGAGAAATTTCCTGAAAGCAGAAAACTAGCCAATGTAGACAACTTACCTACGTTTGCCACTTTCACTAACGGAGAGTTTAAAAATCAAGTACAAACGAACAAATACGATGTTCTAAAAGAATTGATCAGTGAAGCTTCCAGTAATTAAGCATTTAACGAATTTCATTGAAGAAAACGACGAAGATTTTGTTGTTGAAACAATTGAGACCCTAGAAGCACTGACCGAAGTATCCTCGCTTAAAGACGAAGAACTAGATGTTATTGGTGAATTGATTTCAAACATGTACGGTGCACTAGAAGTGCAAAAAGGCATAAAAGAAGGCAAACCACAAAAGGAAGCTTTAAATGAATTTATGCAACGTGTAATGGGTTCCATAGATAAATAAGTTAAGTACGTACTTTTTACTACTGTTTAACTGTTTAGAAGTGAAATAACTTTTGATTTTTAATGAAATCAATTGAGTTGTTTCACTTTTTATTTTCCTTTTGTTACTTAAAACTATATTTCTCTTATGGAGCGCCTATAATTAGCCATAATTTTATATTTTCACCACCAATATAAACAGAACATATCATGGCTACAGTAACCCTAAAAGGAAACGAAATACACACTTTAGGAAATCTTCCTGCAAACGGAAGTAAAGCTCCTAATTTTACATTAACAAAAAACGACCTTTCATCTGCATCCCTTTCGGATTATTCGGGCAAGAGAGTGGTTTTAAATATCTTCCCTAGCGTTGACACCGGTACGTGTGCGCAATCCGTTAGACAATTTAACCAAGAGGCGGCAGAAATAGAAAACACAGTGGTTTTATGTGTTTCCAAAGACTTACCATTTGCTCAAGCTCGTTTTTGTGGTGCAGAAGGCATCAACAATGTAGAAATGCTATCTGACTTCCGCGATGGTAGTTTTGGAAAAGATTACGCTGTTACCTTTACTGACGGGCCTTTGACAGCATTACTTTCTAGATCGGTAGTAGTTCTTAATGAAGCAGGTGAAGTAATCTATACAGAGCAAGTTCCTGAAACCGTAGATGAGCCAAATTACAAAGCGGCTCTAGAAGTTTTAGCCGATGCCTAAGGAAGAATCCTTTCTTGTAAATAGAATAAGAAGTGTGGGCTTCGCTTTACGTGGAGCCCTGCTTTTAATCAGGACCGAAGCCAGTATCAAAATTCAGGTGTTTTTGGCCGTGGCTGTAACTATCGCTGGCTTTTACTATGAAATTTCTACAACTGAGTGGATTTTTCAAGTCTTTGCTGTTTCTCTTGTGGTAGGTGTGGAAGGCGCCAATACCGCAATTGAAAAAATATGCGATTTCATTCACCCTGAATTTGATGAGAGAATAGGCTTTATAAAAGATGTTGCAGCAGGTGCGGTAATGCTTGTTTCAATTGGCGCTACCATAGTAGGCTGTATTATCTACATCCCGAAAATATTCTAATCAGCGAAGCCCTACTTTAATTCCAATCCGTTTTGGCATAAGCAAAATATGCTTACCGAACCCATAGAATATATTCACTCTACGAATTTATCATAATTCAATAGCATATATTTTTTAGCCTATACTTTTCACTACATTGCCCAAGCTGGATAAAAGACTGTAGAACAACATTGCGAAAAAAAATCCGTTAAAAACAAAAAAAGGGGGTAAGATGGAAATTCACTTTGTTCAACACTGTATGATGGTATCCTTAACAGACTTTAGATGCCTAAAACAAGGAACAATAGAACCATAACCACCTTAAAAAGAGTATGTATATTATAAAAGCAAAAAGACTTTTCGTAATCTCTACTCCAAAAACTTCGTAATACGTATTTTTGCACCCAGTGGAAAAAAAGTAATGGCCAAAAAGAAAACAACGACAACCAAAAAAAAGGCAAGCCCCAAAAAAGCTAGCTTCACGGTATCTAAAAAGAACAAGATTATTTTAGGAAGCTTGCTGATCCTTTTCAGCATGGCTTTATTCTTCTCGTTCGTCTCCTTTTATTTTACGTGGCAAGACGACCAGAGTCTATTGTCTGAATTTACCAATAGAAATGAACAAGCTAAAAATCTGCTTAATAAATTTGGTGCTAGTGTTAGCCACTTCTTTGTTTATAAAGGTTTTGGAGTTGCTTCCATTATTCTAACCATTCTAGTCTGCATCACCGGATTACACCTCTTTTTGAGCTTAGAAAGAAAGGGGCTTCTCAAAAAATGGATTTGGGGTCTTATTTTTATGATTTGGATATCTATTGCGTTAGGTTTCCTAGCGGACTCACAACCTCTGCTTGGTGGTGTCGTAGGTTATGAAATGAACGATTTTCTACGAGATTACACCGGAAACATTGGTGTTGTTCTTATTCTACTGTTTGGACTTGTTTTTATTTTAGTTCGTTTCTTTCATTTTACACCAGAGGGAATGGCCCAGTCTTTCAGGAAAAAATCATCTTCATTAAAATCCGAGCTCAGAACAAGTTCAAAAGAAGCATCCGATACTTTAAAAGATGTACAGGAAACCATAAAGAAAAAAGAAAAAGAAGAACCTGTTGTTCTTGATACGTACACCCATAAGAAAGATATTCCTCCCCTTGAACCTGAGAACGAGGTTACTTTAGATGATTTTGAGATTTCCGTTCCCGTTGAGGAAGAAACTACCGAAGAGTTAGCAATGGAAGTGGAGAAAATTGTTGAAGAACAGGAAGAGACCGATAATATAGCCGATAAGTTAGTTGAGGATTTTGGTGAGTTCGATCCTACCCTAGAACTTGGCAATTACAAGTTCCCCACCATAGAGCTCCTAGACCAGCATGGTGTTACCGGTGGAATCACTATTAATCAAGAAGAACTTGAGGAGAACAAAAATAAGATTGTAGAGACGCTTAAAAACTACAAGATTGGAATCTCACAAATTAAAGCAACTATTGGCCCCACCGTTACACTTTACGAAATTGTGCCCGAGGCCGGGGTTAGAATTTCCAAGATTAAGAACTTAGAAGATGATATTGCCCTTTCGCTTGCCGCTCTAGGTATACGAATTATTGCCCCTATTCCTGGTAAAGGAACTATTGGTATTGAAGTACCGAACAAAAATGCGACAATCGTTTCTATGCGGTCCGTTGTGGCCTCAAGCAAGTTTCAAAAAGCAGAAATGGAACTGCCGATCGCTTTTGGCAAGACCATTAGTAACGAAACATTTGTAGTGGATTTGGCGAAAATGCCTCACCTTTTAATGGCAGGTGCTACCGGTCAAGGTAAATCAGTAGGTCTAAATGCCGTTCTTACCTCCCTCCTTTATAAAAAACATCCGGCAGAAGTCAAATTTATTCTGGTCGACCCGAAAAAGGTCGAACTTTCGATTTATAATAAAATTGAAAGACACTTCTTGGCAAAATTACCCGACTCCGAGGAAGCTATTATTACGGATAATGCCAAGGTAATCAATACCTTGAATTCACTCTGTATAGAAATGGATGACCGGTATGAACTCTTAAAACACGCCCAAGTACGTAACCTTAAGGAGTACAACGTTAAATTTAAGGCACGTAAATTAAATCCAAACGACGGACATAAATTTCTACCCTACATCGTTCTGGTCATAGATGAATTTGCAGATTTAATAATGACTGCAGGTAAGGAGGTAGAAACCCCAATTGCACGTCTTGCTCAATTGGCAAGGGCAATCGGTATTCACTTGATAATTGCAACGCAGCGGCCGTCGGTAAACGTGATAACCGGTATCATAAAAGCAAACTTCCCTGCCAGAATAGCATTTAGGGTAACCTCTAAAATTGACTCCAGAACTATATTGGATGCGCAAGGGGCTGACCAGCTTATTGGTAGAGGTGACATGTTGTACACACAGGGTAACGATGTTACCCGTATACAGTGTGCTTTTGTTGACACACCGGAAGTTGCCAAGATTACAGATTATATAGGCTCGCAACGTGCCTATCCAAATGCACATGAACTGCCAGAATATACAGGCGAGGACTCTGGCACAAGTATTGATGTAGATATAGCGGACAGGGATGCTTTGTTCCGAGATGCCGCCGAAGTAATTGTAACGGCACAACAAGGTTCTGCTTCCTTAATTCAAAGAAAATTAAAATTGGGGTATAACCGTGCAGGGCGTATCGTAGACCAGCTAGAAGCTGCGGGTATTGTAGGGCCGTTTGAAGGCAGTAAAGCCAGACAAGTTTTGGTGCCAGACCTTATTGCACTAGACCAATTATTAAGCAACGAGAGCTCCTAAAGAGCTATTAACTTAAAAAGTAAAATGAAAAAGATTTTTTTAGTACTTACCCTTGTATTAGTATCGAACGTAACTTTTGCACAAAATTCAGAAAAAGCAAAAGCGTTATTGGAAGACGTTTATGCCAAGGTGAAAAGCTATGATAATATTTATATAGATTTTAAATATGTCCTCAATAATTCAGAGGCTGGTATAAACCAAGAAACCCGTGGCGACGTCACCTTACAAGGTGATAAGTACATTGGTAATTTCTTTGGCACTACATTGTTATATGACGGTTCCAAAGTTTACACTATTATACCGGAAAACGAAGAGGTAACCATTGAGGATAAATCTAACGATGAGAATGCCCTTACTCCGGCAAAAATGCTAACTTTTTACAGAGAAGGACATAATTATGAAATGGATATTCTTCAGAACGTAAACGGTAGAAAAATTCAGTATGTAAAACTTACGCCTATTGACACGAATTCAGAAATAAAGACGATTCTATTGGGTGTTGATGCTGAAACGAAGCATATTTACAAACTGATAGAAACTGGCGAAAATGGTACCACTACCACCATTACCGTTAATTCTTTCAAAACTGACCAACCTTTGTCAAAAACCTTGTTTACTTTTGATGAGGCGAAGTACAAAAATGACGGGTACTACATAGTAAGAAACTAATATTGCCACATTGAGAATTCTAGACCGATATATATTATCGCGATTCCTTTCTAATTTTTTGAGTTCGTTCGTAATATTGATGTTCATCTTCATATTTCAGACGATATGGTTGTTTATTGATGATTTTGCAGGGAAGGGTCTTGATATTGTTATCATAGGGAAATTTTTCTTTTACATGATGCCCAGTTTAACGGAGAAGGTACTGCCATTAACCGTTATCCTTGCTTCTATTTTAACTTTTGGGACACTAGCAGAGAATTATGAGTTTGCAGCAATGAAAGCCTCAGGTATTTCATTGCAACGCTCAATGCTAAGCCTTATTATCTTTATGGTAGGATTAGGTGGTGTCACTTTTTATTTTGCCAATAGCGTTATTCCCGCCTCAGAGCAGAAAATCTACAACATGCGCCGTAACATTGCCAAGGTAAAACCAGCTGCGGCAATTGAAAAAGGGGTGTTTAGCGACTTTGAGGGAATGAGCATAAAAGTTGATGAGAAGTACGGCGAAAAAGACCGTTTCCTCAAAAATGTAATTATCCATCAGAAAACTCCTGCCAATGTCAATAGCACTGTAATCAAGGCGAAAACGGGAGAGTTAATCAGTAGTGAAGAATCAGAACTTATTCAGTTGGTACTTCGTGACGGTCATGATTACCGTGATATGGATAAGAAAAAAAGTACCGAAAAAAGGAAATATCCATTTACTCAAACCCATTTTGAAATTTACCGGATGAACATTGAAATCCCGGAAATGGAACAAGACCTTGAGGAGGAGAATGTATCCAACCGAGAGAAGATGAAAAACGTTTCTCGTTTAATAAAGGATATGGATTCTCTTGAGACGGATAATAAGAGAATTGTTCAGGCTTTCTCAAAAAACATCGTCTACCGTATGGGAGGTTTTATCCCTCTTACGCCAAAAGATACTGCGGCGTCAAAAAAAATGAAACTCCTAAAGGAGAAAGAGCCATCTAGTAAAGAAACAACAGCTGAGAAAAATAGTCTTGATACTCTTAAAGCTGAAAATGAGATTCAAGAGGATGTAAAAATAGATTCACTGTCCAATTCTACTGAGGTAGATGAAAAAACACCTCCTACTGATATCATCACCTTATTTAAAGATTGGCAAAAAGTACAGGTCATGAATTCTGCCAAAAATTCAGTTTCTAATATTATGACCTCTATTAACGGTAAGAAACAAGAATTAGGCAAAAGGTATGAAATACACCGTAGGCACGTCTTCTCACTGCACGATAAATATGCGCTTGCCCTTTCATGTATTATCCTATTTTTTGTTGGCGCACCCTTGGGGGCTATTATCCGCAAGGGTGGTATAGGCCTACCTATGGTAATTGCCATATTATTATTTCTCGTTTATTACTTTATGGGAGTTTTTGCAGAAAACTACAGCTATAAAGGAAATATTCACCCTATTATAGGAGCGTGGCTACCATCTATGGTTATGTTACCTTTAGGTATTTATCTAACAAGACAAGCCACTGCCGATCAGGGAATGATGAATTTTGGAAACGTAATAGACCTTTTCAAACGATTTTTTTCAAGAAAAGACAAAACTGAAGAAGAATGAGTATCGATATGGAAAAGAAAATTCAATTGAATACTATTGAGGAAGCCATTGATGAAATCAGAAAAGGGAAAGTCATCATAGTAGTTGATGATGAGAATCGTGAAAACGAAGGTGATTTTCTAGCTGCTGCAGAATTGGCTACACCGGAAACGGTGAACTTTATGGCTACACATGGTAGAGGACTAATTTGTGCTCCGCTAACCGAAGGCAGATGTAAAGACTTGGGCCTTCATATGATGGTCAATAATAATACAGACCCTATGGAGACGGCTTTTACCGTATCTGTGGATTTGCGCGGAGGTGGCGTTACAACGGGCATCTCAGCTTCGGATAGGGCCAAAACTGTACTTGCCCTCACTAAAAACGATACAAAACCTCATGATTTGGCACGTCCCGGTCATATTTTTCCATTAGTAGCCAGAGAAGGTGGCGTACTCAGAAGAACCGGTCATACTGAGGCTGCTATTGATTTTGCTAGACTTGCAGGTTTAAAACCTGCGGGCTATATCGTGGAAATTATGAACGAGGATGGTAGCATGGCTCGCTTACCGCAACTCCTAAAGGTTGCTAAAAAATTTGACCTCAAAATTGTTTCTATAGAAGATTTGGTAGCCTATAGAATGGAGCATGATAGCTTAATTGCCAAAAAGGAGGATTTTGATATTGAAACGCGTTTCGGGAAATTCCGTTTACGAGCTTACCAACAGACTACGAACAACCACGTTCATATTGCGTTGACCAAGGGTACTTGGAATAAGACTGATACGGTACTGACCCGCATCAATTCAACTTTGGTAAACAATGATATTTTAGGCACGCTTACCAACAATCCTGATGCTAAGCTTGAAGATATGTTCAATGCCATTAACAAAGAAGGAAAAGGTGCTATAGTCTTTATAAATCAAGATGCACAGTCGCTTAATTTACTATCTCGATTAACGGAGTTGAAAGAACTTCAGAAAAAAGGAATTAAAAAAGCGCCAAAAATTGATATGGATGCCCGTGACTTTGGTATTGGAGCCCAAATTCTTCATGATTTGGATATTGCTAAAATGAGGGTTTTATCCAACTCCCCACAAACCAAGCGCGTAGGTATTGTTGGTTACGGTTTGGAAATTGTTGAGTACGTAGCGTATTAAGGTTTCACATTAAATTGCGCTTTATTTTATCAACTGACTTGGTGGATAACCAAATTGCTTTTTAAAGCAACGGCTAAAATATAAAGGATCACTAAACCCAATAAGGGTGGTGACTTCGGATACATTATATTTCTTTGTTCGTAGTAGTTCTGCCGATTTTTTTAGGCGAATGGTTCGTATAAATTCATTAGGAGCCAAATCCGTAAGCTCCTTTACTTTCCGGTATAGCTTTGATGAACTCATACCTAGTGACTTGCAAAGCAAGGAAGTATTTAGTTCACTATTATCCATATTTTCATGGATTAAATTGGTCAAATTTTCCATGAACGATTGATCAATAGGTGAATGCGTCAATGTATTTACCTGACTTTCTATTTCCTCTGAAAACCTACTTTTCAGTTCTTTTCTAGAATTGATGATATTTTCAATTCTCGTTTTTAGCAATGACGGGTCAAACGGTTTCACCAAATAGCCATCAGCACCGGAGCTATACCCTTTTATTTTATCATCATTATCAGATAAGGCCGTTAAAAGAATCACGGGAATATGGCTGATTTCCGCATCGTTCTTAAGAGCTTCGCAAAACTCCAGTCCAGTTTTAACCGGCATCATAACATCTGCAATACAGATAGCAGGTTTTACGTTTAGGCAGACCTCCAACCCTTTTTCTCCGTTTTCAGCTTCAAAAACTTTATAATAATCAGAGAGGTAATCTACCAAGTAGTTTCGTAATTCGGCATTATCCTCAATTATTAAAATTCGCTCTTTTAAATGCGTACTTTGAATGATTTTCTTTGCAGTAATAAGCTGCGGTGATTCTTCAACCACTTGGCTCTTTTCATAATCAAAGATTTCATTTTCTTCATAAGCCCCTCTCCCAATGGGAAGTTTTAATGTAAAAACACTGCCCTTGTTCAGCTCACTCTCTACTACTACTACCCCTTTATGCAGAGCAACTAAGGCGCGTACTAATGAAAGTCCAATTCCTGAACCCGTATTAAGGCTCGTACTATTGGAAGCTTGATAAAAACGAGAAAAAATCTTCTTTTGACTTTCTTTAGGAATTCCTATACCATCATCACTCACTTCAACCATTAAAAAAGTACCTCCCTCCTCTTCTTTCGCATCTATAAAAAGGTCTACATGTCCATAATTATGGGTAAACTTTAAGGCATTGGACAAAAGATTATACAGCATTTTATCATACTTATCCCGGTCTATATATCCCTTAATTTTCTCATTCTCCGAAATTAGGTTAAAGTTAATTTTTTTATCATCCGCCAACTCCTCAAATGAACGAAACGTATTTTTAGTGTACAGGAGAATATCCGTCTTGGTTACTTTTAAGCGAAGTTCCCCTGATTGTGCTCTTCTAAAATCCAATACTTGATTCACTAAATTCAATAATCTATTGGCATTTTGGTGAATAAGATTATATCTACTCTGTTGAAAATAATTCCCGGAGTCTTTTCCATCTTCGATCAGCTGTTTTGCCGGACCAAGAATCAGGGTAAGGGGAGTTCTTAATTCGTGTGAAATATTGGTAAAGAAACGCAGCTTTTCGTTGTTCAGTTTCTCATCACGTTCCCGTTTCACCTTCTCCATTAACCATTGCTGTTTTAAAACAATACGCGCTCTTACCTGCTTCCGAATAAGGTAAAAAGCCAAAGCCAGAACCAATAGCAAAAGAAAGAATGCTTTATAGGTAAACCAGAAAGGCGGGAGTATTTCAATTTTGTATGAAGCAGCATCACTCCATACCCCATGACTGTTCATGGCCTTTACTTTAAATACATAATCGCCAGAAAACAAATTGGTGTATTGTACGGTTCTTTGCCGTACATCTACAGTATTCCAGTTTTCATCAAAACCTTCTAAAATATAGCTATACTTATTCTGTCTTCCGTTAACGTAAGACGGACTTGAAAATGTTAAAGAGAAGTTCTTATTTGCATTTTGAAGCTGTAAGCTCCTGCTCAAATTTATATCCGTTTTAAGTATTTGTTGACCGTTAACAACCGAACCTATTTCAACAGCTTTGTTCTGCACCCTAATATTTGTAATTACCGGTTCCGGGGCGTATTCGTTTACAGAAAGTTCTTTTGGGGAAAATGTAATAACACCCTCTTTCCCACCAAGGAACATATGGGTATCATCTGCATAATAAAAGCCTCTGGTACTAAAAATATCTAAACGATTTCCACTTTCTGTATGATATAATTTTAATTCCTTAGCCTCAATATCATATTTACCCAAATTATTGTTGTTCATATTCAACCAGAGAAATCCGTTCTTTTTAAAAACGAGATTTGTAATCCAACGGTCCGTTAACCCGTCTACCTCCATTATGGGTAAAAAATCATCAATTGTGGCGTCATAATAAGAAAGCCCTTTACGCGTAGCTGCCCAGATTTTACCGGTTTTATCAATTGCAATATCGCTTACATTGCTATGGGGCAACCCTAACTTCACATCCAACTTTGCTTCATAGGCCTTTACCTGTGTTGTTTTGCTATCATAGGAATAAGCTCCCATTTGGGTAGCAAACCAAATAACCCCAGTATCACTAACTTTTACCGTATTGATATCCAGGGAAGGTAATAATTGACCATAGGAATCATCTATTTTTTTTGTTTTTAAATCTAAAATAACTGCTCCTTCCCCATGCGAAGCAATAACCATTTTGTCTTTCTCAAATGGCTCAAAAGCTAAAATTGGAGCATGTTTAAAACCTACGTCAATTACTCTATCTGTCCTGTTCTGGTAGTCATAAATCAATATTTTTCCGTTCCAAAGACCACAATAGAACGTTTTTCCATCTATGGAATACATACTTGCTATATCTTTGTTTGTATGGTATAGAGGGATGTAATTTTCTCCCTTGGAAATAAATAAACCATTGTGTCTAGTCGCCACAATTATTTTACCATCAAAAGTTTTTGAAAAATCCCGAATACGAGGAGCTTGATTATCTATATACCTACTAATTGAAGTATTATATTGAAACTGATTTTCAAAAGGGTCGTATTTATCCAAGCCTTCTTCCGTACCCACCCAAAGTACGCCGGAATCATCAAAATAAAGAGCGGAAACCAAATTATCTACTAAAGAGTCATCATCCGATAATTCAGAAAAATACCAATGATATTTCTGTTTCTGTATATCTTCCAAAGCATCAACTTGTAGAATACCTCCTAAAGTCCCTACCCAATATTTTCCGTTAGAGGCTTGGGCTATGGATATAAAATACGGGCCTAACTTATCCCTCACATCTGGATCGTCAATAAGCATATTTTCAAAACGGTCTTCTTTTGTATTCAGCTTATACAGCCCATTCCTACTTCCCACAAAAATATCCGACTTATGGTCTTCGTAGACAAAATTTACATAAGGGTTAGGCTCTTTTGTGTTTTGGCCCACTAATGCATACTGTTTGATTTGAACAATTGCCCCTACGTTATCCAAAGAGATTCTAGCTATGGCAACATCGCCATAACTCCCCACCCATAAGCGACCTTTGGAATCTTCAAAAATTTCTTTGACATACGTAAAATCATCCAGCGGAATTTTACTGAATTTTTGGGTTTGTGAATCGTAGATAAATAAACCTTGGTCTTTAGTCCCTACCCACACTCTTTTAAACGAGTCTATATGAACGGACCTGATTTCGGTATCCTGTAGTGAGCTAGCATTTTTGGCATCGGGCAAAAAAACCGTGAATTCATATGTGTTTAAATCAAGAAGAGTAAGCCCGTTACGCGTCCCAATCCACAACTGGTTGGCTTCGCTATTAAACTCCAACGCGGTAATATCATCATTAGGAATTGTGTTTTCCGATGGAGAAGCACTGGTGTACGATTTAAACTCGTACCCATCAAAACGGTTTAGACCAGAAAAAGTACCGAACCAGAGAAAGCCATCATTATCCTGAACAATGTGCCTAACCGAATTATGCGAAATACCGTTAGCATCATTGTAATGTTCAAACTTTAAGGATTGCCCGCATAGGTTCCATAAAGAGAATATCAACCAAAAAAGATATGTTAATCGGTAGCTCATAAAGGTAATTGTGACTACAATTTAGAGTTTTAAAGAACAACACCTAATAATCAAGCACTTATTCTAGTTTATCACGGTCATTCATAAACTTATAATCTAAGGTAGCCCCTTCCATCAAAACCGAATGCGGCACTGAATTTTTTAAATATGGAGACTCACTCAGCCAAAGACTTTCCACCTCAAACCTCCTTGAGGAAACTCTTGGCGCCCTAATTATAAGTTCTTTGCCATTTTGTAATGAGATAGTTATTTTGTCAAAACTAGGGCTACCCAGTTCATAGCCAGGATCCGCTTCCGTACCCCCGTTCATTTGAAAAAGTCCTATCTTCATTAATACGGCCAAACTACCCATGAGACCTTGATCTTCATCACCGTTGTAGCCGGTGGCGGGAGACAAGCCTCCAAAAACTTTATCGGCTACTTTTCGTGACCAATATTGAGTAAGATCCGGACGTCCCAATTTATTAAAAACGAAAGCCGTTTGAATAGAAGGTTGATTTCCGTAGTTTATAGGGATGTTACGATACTCCGGATGCAATTCTTGTGCATGTGAGTTCCCAGCGGTAAAACCTAATTTCTCAGCTTTTTCAAACTGTGTGTTCAACTGTTCAACTGCTGCTTCCTTACCCCCCATTAACTCTGCTAAACCTTCAATATCATGAGGTACAAACCAAGTTGACTGGGCTCCGTTAGATTCTATAAAACCATTTTCATGATTGTAAGGGCTATAATTTTCTAACCATTTGCCCTCTATATTTTTTGGACGCATCCACCCTACGGAAGGGTCAAATACATTTTTATAGTTCCCTGAACGCTTCAAAAAATAATGATAATCTTTTAAATGGTCTAGTTTCTTTGCCAATTGAGCTAATGTCCAATCTTGATACGCATATTCCATAGTCATACTTGCCCCGTCTTGATGACCTCCAAATTTACCTTCTGGAAGAGGATATGGAACATACCCATTTTGCATATAGTATTTGAGTCCTCCCCCTAAGTCCGTGTCATGCTCATAGCCCGCTTTACCCATAATACCTCCGGACATGTGGTTCTTTTTTAACGCCTCATAAATATGCTCTAAATTTTTGGTGATAATCCCCTTTTGAATGGCACTTACAATAAACGGTGTAGAGGAGGCTCCTGTCATAACATAGGTGTAATTTCCTCCTGATGGGCCACGTGCCACCATTCCACCATCTTCATAATACTGCAATAGAGAGTGTACAAACTCTTCCATAATGTCTGGATACACCAACCCCCATAGCGTATTCAAGGTCCACTGCGCTCCCCAAAACGAATCTGAATTGTAATGGTTAAATTTTGGCTTTCCGGTTTCATCTAATGGGAGTTGACCTATTCTAAAGGCTTTACCGGTATTGTCTGGATAAGCTCCATTGACATCACTAACTATCCGTCTGCCCTGCAATGCATGCCATAAATCCGTATAAAACCTTCTTCTTGCCTGTTCTGTATTGCCCTCTATTTTTATTCTCCCCAGCAAATTGTTCCATTCGGTTTTAGAATCATCAACTACCCCATTATAATTCCAATGATCCAATTCGGCCTCTATATTATTCCTGGCATTTTTATTAGACGTATAGGATATCCCTGCTTTCATTAAAACCTCAGTATCCGAGTCTTTTAAAAGAACCAAATAGTTACCTGTGGCCTCATCACGCTCTATAGATTCTATTTCTGTATTTATATCAATATTGAAAAACAGTTTTACGGGCTTGGGTCTTCTTCCCGTCTTAGCTATAGTTAGTGCCCCCTTTAACGATTTTGCATTTACCTGTTCAAGCACGCCGTCTGTATTTTCATTTGGCCCCAACATTCCATTTAGATTAAAAAGTATAGCTGCTTTTTTTCCTTTATTAGGGTAGGAATATTTGTGAAAGCCTACACGCGTTGTGCTGGTTAAGTCTACATCTATATCATATTTTTCAAGTTCTAAATAATGATGTCCTGGAGATGTTTTTTCAGTATCGTGACTGAATTTTGACTTAAAATCGGTAAATATTGATTTCTGATTGGAGTCGTCTATTGTTACAGGCATAACCGATAAACCCGAAAGCTGCCAAGCGTGAATGTGGCTAAAACCTTGAACGGTATCAACCTTATATCTATACCCGCTTCCCCAAGCACCATCTACTTCTGTATCTGGACTAAGGTTCACCATCCCGAAAGGCCTACTGGCGGAAGAAAAGAAAAACCATCTTGAATTTTCCGTGTCTAGTTGAGGGTAGACCAAGTCTACCGGATCTATAGCCTTAACGGTACCTTTTGTTTCTACCTTTGACTCACATGAAGAGAGTATACCAGCTATTATGATGTAAATCCCGTAGAAAGGAATTTTTGAAAATAAATTCATGTGCTATGATCTTTAACTTTTTGTATTCAGGTTCGATTCTATCTTATCTAACATTTCGAAAGTTGGAAACCCATTGTTCGGTCTTCTAATTTCCGGATTGTACCAATTCTTCCATTTAGGTGCTTTATCACCACTTTTCCTATTTTCATAAACCACTTCCAATTGAGCTCTGGCGGACGGCAGCATCAATTTGATTGCATTTAATGTCTTCTCTTCCGAAGTTTCTTCATATTGCTTTTTCATAATTGCCATCTCATGCAACGTGCGTTCAAACTGAATTAAATCTTGATATAGAACTACTGGCAAATAGATGTAATCATGATAAAAAACTCTATTTGACATTGCTTTCTTCAACCCTATTTTAGCCTCTTTAACAGAAATATCTATCAACCCTTCAATAGCTTCTACCCGTTCCAGGTCATTTTCAACTCTTTTATAATCATGAGGAACAGGCGATTTCCCGGGACGTTGTATCGGACTATCCGACAAATAAGAAATAGCTTCCCTTATCTCCCATAGATGCTGCACATATCCAATTCGTTCTTTTTGAGCTTCATGCAAAGCTTTCATTGAAGACACTGCGTATTTAGCACTGGTTTCATTGAAATAGCGCTCTGTCCAATTTTTATAAAACGATGAAGCATAAAAAGTATCGGGATCATTACACACCTCTGAATATGCCTCTATATTAAGTAAAAACGGCCTAAAATTTTGTCCATTTACCAAACAAAACTTATCAGCATCGTAAGCGCTGAACATTTCTTTCATTACCGTCTCTACTTTTTCTGGGTAAGGATTGTGTACGGTATGATTTAACCAGAAGCCCGCATGCATATAGGTTCCAAAATTGTAACCGTCCGTGGTTTTTGGTAGATGCTCAAAATCTCCAAAACCATGATCGGACCATGTAACTATCCAATCCTTGGGAGGTCTAAAACCATCGTTCCACATTTCCATTCCATCTGAATAGCACACCAATACTTTATGCGCGTCCGGCTTGTATTCATCTACTATATCCCCAAAAGCTTTATAAACTTCATTAAAAACCTCTATTTTCTCCTCGCCACAACTACTTTCATACTCCCAGTCCCATACTTGATGACGTGGACGTAAAATGAATATATCTGTTTTACGAAGCGGAGTTTTCTCTAAATAATAACGCCATGCCGTGATCCAATCTTCTTTGTACTCTTGCCAACAAGTAGCTTTATCAGCAGACATAGGGTGTATTTGATACCCAAGCGCAAAATCTATTGCTACTTTCATGCCTTTACTTTGGGCGTAGTCTATCATTTTTTCAACATAAGCTACATCTACTTGGTAATCTGTCAATTCTTTGTATTCAGGTCTGATAAAAAATTCCGGTCGCCCCAACATATCAAAAAGTTGAATGGCATTATATCGCAACCGAACCAATGAATTGATCATCTGAGTATAACTCTCCCAATCATATTCCAAAAGGTTTCCACGGTAGTTAGCCAACTCGTCCACATCATTTTCAAAATAACATAACAATGGTACTTTTGGTGGTGCAATATGTCTATCTTCAAAAGTAACAAGGTCCATAAGTGTCTTTTTAGCCACTTCTTTACCAGTCCAGTACTGTAATGGGTCTACACCTAATACCTCTTTTGAAAAATCATAAATTGAATATTGAAGTCCTTGTACATCTGAACCGGCTATTACAATTACTTTTCTTTTATTTTTTAAAGTTGTTTTAGCCCAAATACCACCTCTAGGACCAGGATAAACGCCAGTAACTTCTATTTTTTTCGATTTGTTCAAAGCAGTTATCAATACGTTTGATTCTGGTGTTCCTACCACAATAACCATTGCATTTTCAGGTACTTCTTTAATATTTGAAACCACCTTTACCTTTGCCAATGTGGCTTTCTGAATATCAGTTTTAAAATCATCAACAGCATTCAATTCCGTTTCGTTAGCTCCTGTACCTATTAGAAGGTAGCATGAACTTTCCGGTACATTTGAAAAAGAATAGAACCAGAACAAACTAAAAAGCGGAAGCAGTAAGAGAAACCTGTTAAAATCTAGTTTATTAATCATTATATGTATTCTTCTTTCATAGTGATCACATCTCATTTAAAAAATATGGACAGGAATACCACTCCTGTCCATATGCAATTAACTCAAAACAAACTCAATTTTATCTATAATTAATATCCTGGGTTCTGGGTCAAGGAACCATCAGAAAGTTCCAGTTCACCAGAAGGAATAGGTCTTAACAAGTGAATACTCGCGTCAAAAGCACCATGATCCTGAACATGGGGATTGTAAGCATTGATGCGCTCCTCTAATTTTCCTGTTCGCTTCAAAACCGCCCAACGATTAGCTTCGCCAGCTAACTCCAATGCTCTCTCATTAAGAATATCGTCTACGGTTACAGTTGTATACTCATTTGCGATTCCCGTTGCACGTTCCCTAACAATATTTAGATGCGTTAAAGCGGCGGATGAATTGCCTGCCGCCAAATAGGCTTCAGCAGCTAACAAATGTGTTCCCGCTACACGATAGACAAAAGTATCTCTAGCACCATCAGTTGTCTCGCTAAAAATTTCGTCATCAAACTTCTTGAAAATCGGAAAGTTGGTACGCTCTGGGTTTAAAGAATAGAGGTAATTGACACCCGGAATATCATCTGGGCGACCAAACAAATATTGGTTCGGTTGATACACCCAATACCTATTTAAACGCTCTTCTAATTCCACTTGATCTAAAGCCACTTTTGGGTAATACACAATTGTATCTCCAGCTACAATAGGGTCTGGACCTGCTGGCTCATCACCATCAGCAAGAATGGCCCTGTGAATTGTTTCATTTTCCCGAGCGTCATTATCCGAAAACAAGGAATAGAAAAATGGCGTTGGCATTGCATTGAAGTCACTAAAACCGTAAGGTGTAGTCGTTCTATTCACACCCGGATAATTTGCCACTTGGTTCATAAAAAGCGAATGTTTTGTATTTACCTGATCCGTTGCGAGCCCATCCGTACCCCACTGAATTGCAAATAGAATTTCTTCATTTACTTGGTTATCATAGGCAAAAACCTCTGCAAAAGATTGTGATCTTATGTCATAAGAACCAATGGCATCTTCAGCAAGTTCAGCGGCCATATTAAAGTCTGCCGTACTTCCAAAAGAAGTATATCCTTTGGTTAAATAAACCTCTGCCAATACATGTTGCGCCGCTCTTTTGGAAAAACGCCCGGTTTCAGGGTTTTCTTTTAAATCTGGAATTGCCGATTCTAAATCACTAATGATCTGTGCATAGGTCTCCTCTTCGGAGCTTCTCGTGTAATCGGAACGAATGGATGTTGGTTCTTCCAAGTCCAAAACCAATCCTCCATAGTGCTGTACCATATTAAAAAATGCCAACCCACGTAAAGCCTTGGCTTGTGCTATGCCATACGCCTTCTCATCCAGATTGGAATCACTCCAATCGATTTGGTTCTCATAACGGTTGATTGCCGTATTGGCCTTGGCTACTACATTATAGTTATTGTTCCAAGCAGAAGCTCCTACACCTGAAACAAAACCAAAATAATCATTGGTAGCTGATACCGAATTAAGTTCCGCTTTAATGGTAAATAAATCCGTACCTAAAAACTGCAAATTATAATCTTTATAGACAGACCGCAAAGATGCGTAGACACCTACCACCAATTGGTCTGCAGTTCCTTCTTCAATAAAATTCTCACTGGTTATATCTGAAAAAATATCTTCTTCGATATAACTCTCACATGCACTTAATAAAATCATGCCCAAAAGCAGGACGCTTACGTGCTTTATTTTTATAGCTAGTTTCATCTTCGTTGTTTATATTGTTAAAATGCTAATTTTAGACCGAATAAAACTGTTTTTACCGCGTAGGTCATATTGTACGAGTTCTGCAGGGCAGTCTCAGGATCTGGCCCCTTGTAATCTGTAAAAGTGAATGGGTTTTGAACATCAAGAGACATTCTTAATTTTGACATTTTTAACCTATCGACTAAATTTTGAGGAAATTGGTACGCTAAACCAATATTCCCGACTCGTACAAATGATAGATCTTCATACGTCCAACCTGAATTTCCATAATCTGGGATTGGGTAGGAACCATTAGGATTATTGGGTGTCCAGTAATCCAAGTCCAAGCTATTGAAAACCGCCCCATCTCCAGAAGTAGAGAAGTTCTGATAAAACTCTGAATGCCCATAAGCACCTTGTCTTGTATATACCTGCACATTCATCTCCAAATTCTTGTAATTGAATGTGTTTGTCATACCTCCTATCCAATCCGGTGAATTTTGACCCAAAATTACCTTGTCATCTTGATCGATTGTACCATCATTATTTTGGTCTACAAACTTATATTGACCGGGTAAATTTCCATAAGAGGCAGCTTCAGCCGCTTCATCAACTTGCCAAATGCCAGCAACTTCCGTATTCCAAATAGCATCAACAGGAGAACCTATTTTCAAAACTCCGTGGTCTCCAAAAGGAATTTCATCTAAATCACCATCTATTTCTACTATTTCATTGGTGTTCTTGGTATAGTTGATGCTTGTTCGCCATGAAAAATTATCCGTTCGCACATTAACCGTATTTAGTGTAAGCTCTACCCCACTGTTTCTAACCGATCCAAAATTACCTAGAGCTGAATCATAGCCTGTAATATTGGAAAGTGTTCTTGCCAGAATACTACCCTCTGTTTCTTTATTGTAGTATTCAAAACCTACACCAATTCTATTATTGATTATGGAAAGGTCTACTCCTAGGTTATATTCTTTTGAAACCTCCCAGGTTAAATTTTCATTTGGCAGTCCTGCTACTATTTTACCCACAGTGGCATTGTCCCCAAAAAGATAATTTGATGATGATAAAAAGGCAAGCGAGCTATACGCACCTACTGTACTATCGTTACCTGCCTCACCATAACTTACCCTGAACTTTAAATTGTTCAGCCAATCTGCGTTTTGCAGAAAATTTTCTTCACTAGCTCTCCATGCAAAAGCTGCGGATGGAAAGAAGTTCCATTTATTTCCTTCAGATAATTTTGATGAACCGTCATATCTTCCCGTAAAAGTGAAAAGGTATCGGTCTTTAATGGAATAGTTTAAACGACCGGCGAATGACGACAAAGTTTCTTTTTGATAGAAGCTGCCAAAATCCCGTATATCCGTTCCACCTTCCGTATTATAGAAAAGATAGGCATCCGTGTCAAAATTCCTGACTTGTATATCGCTGCCTTCGTTGTTGTTATAATATAATGAGGTAATAAGTGTCGTCTTCAAATTATGGTCCGGCGCAAGGTCAAAATCAAAGTCTAAAATATTATCCCACGTGTAAGAGGTGTTAAAATCTGACTGATAATGAGATTGAATCCGACTAGGATCATTACGCGATGACTTTGTCAAAAGACCTCTAAACTCACCAAAGCGTTGTGAAGTAATGTTAGGCGCGAACTGTGTTTTAAAATTCAACCATTCCGTTGGTTTATAATTTAAGAACACGTTTGCGATAACATCTAAAGTTTTTGTATTTAATCGCCAGGCCCCTTCTGCATCATAAATAGGATGTACAAAACGTAAATCTTGGTCGTCCGGAAATAAAATTGGCTCTCCATCAGCATCGAACGGGTTTACCGTAGGTGCTAAACGGAGTGTACTTCTAAACAGTTCCCTACTACCTTCTTCACGTTCGGCAAATGCCAAATACGCTTTTACACCAACAGTAAATTTATCGGATACTTTCTTTGATACAGATGCACTTATATTATAACGCTCGTATCCTTCAATCCCCATAACTCCTTCGTCATTAAGATATCCCAAGGAAGCATTGTAAACAAGTCCGTTACTACCACCCGACATCCCCAAGGTGTGGCTTGTCTGAATTCCTGCTTTTTGATAAAGCCCCATCCAATCCGTATATCTTCCATTGGCAACATTAGAAGCTTCCTCATTTGAACTTTGAAATTCGGTAGACCTATCAATCGAAATATTATTATAATCGGCCACAGAACCGGTGCCTCCCCAAGCTCTTGCCCTTAAAACGTCATCTACAAATTGAACATATTCTGGACCATCGAACAAATCAGGAACATTCGTTGCCGTTCGCAGACCAAAAGAAGAATCGTAAGTAAAAACAGTTTTTCCTTCTATACCATTCTTGGTTGTAATAATAACCACCCCATTTGCACCCCTTGATCCGTAGATTGCCGTTGCGGATGCATCTTTAAGGATATCCATCTGTTCAATATCGGCAGGATTCAGAACATTAATATCATCAAAGAAAATACCATCCACTACATACAAAGGTTTTGAAAGGTCGTCGGCCACATTATCACTTACCCCATCTCTGCTCGCATTAGTATTTGTAATAACCGTATTACCTCTAATTTTTATTGATAATGGAGCTCCAGGTTTTGAACTCAATGCCCTAACGTCAACACCTGCTACCCTACCTTGTATAGCCTGACCAATATCAGTTTTCTTTTGTTCGGTCAAAGTCTCTGTATCTAACGATGCCACCGCACCGGTCAAATCACTCTTTTTTACAGAGCCATAACCAATAACAACCACTTCTTCAAGACCTGTTGAAGATTCTACAAGTTGAATGGTATAACTACCAGACCCATCTAATTTCACTGATTTGCTCTCAAAACCAATGTAAGAAACATCTAGTGTGGCGTTACTGTTTTCAACTTCAAGAGAAAAGTTACCATCAAAATCGGTTACCACTCCATTTGTTGTTCCTTTAACCACGACATTAGCGCCAGGTAGTGGCACGCTTTGCGCGTCTAATACAATTCCACTAACCGTAGTCTGCGCCCAAGACATGGCAGAGACTCCAATCAGAAGAATCAGTAATAAGAGTTTATTTTTTTTCATAATAGTTTAGTTAGTTTTAATTATTCCTCTCAAACTTAGTTTTCGTTGGCAAATATGGAATGGACATATTTTTCAAAAACATGGACAAATCTCACAAAAGCCCGTTATGAAAGGGATAGAAGACACCACTAAAATGTATTAAAAAATAAACATCAGGCAAAATTGACCGGAAATTAATGTCATATTCACATTTGAGTGGACAAAAAATGAAAGACCCTAAAAGTTGATGATTTTTAAAACCCTAAACTTAAAAACGAGATTCGCCCTAATTGGAGAGGAGCGATTAAATCAAAAAAACCTCCAAGATTCATGAGAATCTTGGAGGTTTTTAATTTGAAAAACAGCTGTTGCAATTCAGCTCACCGGAGAGAACTGAACTTATAAAATTTCTTTACTACAGTTTTCTTAACCAGATATTTCTAAACTGGGTTTTATTACCGTGATCTTGCAATGAAATAACATCATCACCATGCGCAGATGGGTAATTGTGTAAACCTATATAGTATGTAATTCCGTTGATAACCGTATTGTTCTGCACCAAAACACCATTGTGAAGTACAGTAATTTCCGCTTTTGAATCTAATCTACCATCTTCTTTAAACCTTGGCGCTCTATAGATTACATCATACGTATTCCACTCCAACGGCCCTCGCATAGCGTTTACCAAAGGTGCATGGTCCTTATAAATACTACCCGCTTGTCCGTTACGGTAGGTTCTGTTATTATACGAATCCAAAATCTGAAGTTCATATCTGTTCTGCAAGAACAAACCACTATTACCTCTTCCTTGGCTTTCTCCTTCCACTTTGTCAGGTGCACTAAATTCTATATGCAGTTGGCAATCCCCAAATTTCATTTTAGTGCTAATACCACCTGTTCCCGGTACTACTTCAAAATGGTCATTGTCCACAATTTTCCATGGAGCTGGTTTTGTATTGTCTTTTTGGCTTACCCATTGATCAAGGCTACTTCCATCAAACAGAATAATAGCATCAGAAGGAGCATCTCCCAAAGTTTTTGCCGGAGTAACAACAGGAACTTCAGGTTCCCAAATTTCGGTCATTTGGGGCTTCATTGGCATTGGAGAAACTTCGGGGGGTGTACTTGAGTGCTTTTGAGCAGATACGTTACATGCAAATGCTGCGGCTACCAAAAAAAGAAAAGAGTGTTTTGAGTTCATAATAATAATTACATTTTGTTTTTGGTTCAGTTTAAGTTTGAAAAATTAAATATAGCTATAAGTTCTTGAAATGGATTTTTATCGACAGAAAAAAGTCTGGGACAAATGCAAACCTATTAAGCTTGTGATATGATCTGAACCATTTTTTGTGCACGTTCCTTAACTTCTTCTTCTGACCAGCTTAATTTAATAAGACATGAAATAGTGCGGCCTACCCACTTGTCCGAAGCTGAAAAATCAGACTTAGAATAGTCTGGTAGTTGCTTGTAGACTTCTTGTGGTAATTTCCCCAAAGAACGTTTTTCAATTAGGTGTTGCCATTCCCGGTAATAATGCCAATTGTTGTCATACCAATAAAAACAGGCATCTACACCTGCCTTGCCCAAAGCAGTATGGGTTTGTTTTGCTGTATTTGTATCAGGAAGAAAGAAAGTTAAAAAAGCGTAACTCTCTTCCCCTCCTTCTGGTACTTTTCTGAATTCTACGTTCGGTAAGTCTTGTAACGCTCCTCGTAATATGGTGTAGTTTTTTTTCTGAATCGCTAGAAATTCGTCCAATCTTTCCATCTGGGCCAAACCAACCGCTGCATGCAATTCCGATATTCTATAATTGTATCCTAAAAAAGGATGTGTCTCCGCTCCCCTATCCTTTCCTACATGATCATGTCCGTGATCCGAATAATGGTCGGCATTGGTTTTATAAGCATCATTATTTGTGACAACAGCTCCTCCTTCCCCACAAGTTACCGTCTTTACATAATCAAAAGAAAAACAACCTAAATCTCCATAACTACCTAAAGGTTTATTTTCAAAAGTACCGCCAATTGCCTGACAGGCATCCTCCAACAACAACAAATCATGTGTATCACAAATGGCTTTCAAAGCCTTTAAGTCTGCCATTGAACCGCACATGTGTACAGGCATGACCACTTTTGTTCTGTCCGTGATAGCCTCTTCTACCGCTTGTGGACTTAACGCTAAAGTAGCATCAACATCAACCAAAATAGGAACTGCTCCAATAGCCAAAATAGATTCAAAACTGGCTACAAAAGTAAATGTGGGCATAATCACTTCATCACCTGCACCAACACCTGCACTTGCTAACGCTACCGTTAAAGCAGCTGTGCCGCTACTCACCAATTGAGTATGTTTCACCTGCATTTTCTCTGAGAGTGCTTTTTCAAGTTCAAGGGCTTTCCAGTGGCCATTCCGCATTCCATCAAAACCGTAACGCATCAGTACTCCTGAGTCTAATACATCATTAACTTGTTGGCGCTCCTTGTCTCCGAATAATTCAAATCCTGGCATATGTTGTTCTGGGTGTTAGGTGTTAGGTGTTAGGTGTTAGGTGTTAGGTGTTAGGTGTTAGGTGAAAAAACTTCAATTTATCTCAATGATGCTTTCTTCTATGTTTTTACGGACTTTTTTAAATCCTGAAAACATATCGTCATCAGCGCGGTAGCCCACCGGAAGTACCAAAACAGAGGTTAATCCCTTTTCCTTCAAATTCAATATATCATCATAGGATGAAGGAACAAAACCTTCCATTGGGCATGAATCTATTTTTTCCAAGGCGCAAATAGTGAGCAAATTACCCAGTGCCAAATATGCTTGGTTTTTGGACCATTGCTCAATCTCATGTATTTCTTTTTTGGAAAAATCGGCCATGAGAGCATTTTTAAACGGGTCCAAAATATCTTGGCTCGTACCTCTTACCTTTTTAACTTGTTCAAAATACCGATTGATATAGGATTCATTAATTTCGTTCTGAATACAAATTACCAATACATGGGAAGCCTGAACTACTTGTTGTTGTTTATACGAGTGTTCAACAAGTTGATTCTGTATCTTTTTGTTATGAATCACTGCCAAAGTTATTGGCTGCAGACCGTAAGAAGTGGCGGTGAGATTGAAGGCCTGTTTTAAACGTTCAATTTTTTCTTCGGGAAGTATTTTTTCCGAATTAAACTTCTTTACGGCATAACGCCATTCTAAATCTTTAATAGAATCCAAACTCACTTATTTATATTTCCCTTTTGGAAATGATGATTAGCTTTATAAATCAGATATTACTATTATTCCCCATCTGATTTCTATTTTCAGTTTATCTAGCTATAGCTTTGACAACCTTGTGCAAAAATAGGGTATTTATAAAACCTAGTTTGCTTAACTTTAATATCATTCTGCAGTATTGAACAAAATAAAGTGGAATTAGCTTAATTATACCCGTAATTTTTCAGATTATGTAATTGTAGATTTATCTGGTCATAAAGCAGCTATAGCTAACATAAAACCAAAAGAATTCCATTTATTTGCAAATCCTGCTAACTATATAAATCAACAAAAACTACTGTAAATCATGTCATCAGAAAAACAGCCCAAAGAAAAAGCTAGACTACATGCTAGAAATAAAAACCGGGAGCGATATGATTTAGAGGCCCTAAAAGTTTCCAATCCTGAATTAAAAGAATTTATAAAACCTAATAAATTTGGAGTTGAATCCATTGATTTCTCTAACCCTAATGCGGTTAGACTTTTAAATAAAGCATTGCTAAATCATTATTACGGGATAAAGAACTGGGATTTCCCTAAAGAAAATCTATGCCCACCCATACCGGGGCGAGCAGATTATATTCATCATATAGCCGATTTGTTAGGCAGCACTAATTCCGGAAATATACCTACGGGTGATAGCGTATCTTGTTTTGACGTAGGTGTAGGTGCTAGTTGTATTTACCCAATTATTGGCGTCACGGAATATGGTTGGCAATTTTTTGGTTCTGATATTAATCCGAAATCAATTGAATCCGCTAAGCAAATTGTCAATTCTAATCCAACGCTTAAAGGTAAAGTGGAGTGTAGATTACAAAAAAGTTCGAGAGATATTTTTAAAGGTGTATTATCTCATGAGCAAAAAATTGATATTGTGATCAGTAATCCTCCATTTCATTCTTCTTTGGAGGAGGCACAAAAAGGAACCCGAAGAAAAATAAAGAACTTATCCGGAAAAAAAGTAAAAACACCTGAACTCAACTTTTCTGGAGTATCCAATGAGCTTATTTATGAAGGCGGAGAATCTAGGTTTATTGAAAATATGATTTGGGAAAGTAGAAAGTTTGCCAAAAACTGTTATATATTTTCAACCTTAGTTTCAAAAGAATCCAATCTTAAAAAGATTTACAAATTATTAGATAAAGTTGAGGCCACTCAAACCAAAACAATTCCTATGGGTACGGGCAATAAGTCTAGCCGTATAGTAGCTTGGTCCTTCTTTTCCAAAGAAGAACAAAAAGAATGGATTGCCGCCAGATATTAATTCCAGGACTAATATTACTTTTTAATATTTTCAACTATTTAATTCTTTTTTGAATAAATTCATGATATTTTAACTACATTACCAATGTATTATATTAAATAATGCACCGCAAACTGTTTTATTTATGAAACAGGATTTTTACCATCCCTTTAATTCACGACTATTACAACTCATTTTCATCAAGCAAAGAGCTACATTACATAAGTATCTCACTATGAATAATTAAGGAATCCTATTATGTAGAAGCAATATTGATTTCAGTTTTCTGTTTAATACATAACCAACCCACAAAAAAAATCAATGATATCTTTCTCCGTAAGTGAAATTAATAACATCTTAAAAGGTGAATTAATAGGTAACACCAGTCAAATAATTAAAGGGCCCGAAGAATTAAAAAAGGCAAATGACAATCAGATTTCTTTCATTGGAAGTCCTAAATACTCAAAACTTTGGTCGGATTCAAAAGCCTGCGCTGCTCTTATATGTCCTAAAAATACAATAGAGCCTGGTGATAACCGTGCTTTTATACGGGTAAAAAATGTGGATTTGGCCATGGCCGAAATTCTTTCACTTTTTAAGCCGTCTACACCCGTCTTTGATGTTGATATTCACCCTACTGCCGTTGTTCACGAAACTGCAAAAATTGGAGAAGGCTGTAAAATTGGTGCCAATTGTTATGTGGGCAAAAATGTTGAATTAGGTAAAGGAGTAATACTCTATCCTAATGTCTGTATTTTTGATGAAACCACTATTGGTGAAGCTACTGTGGTCTGGTCCGGAACTATGATACGCGAACGCTGTGTTATTGGTCACCATTGTATTTTTCATGCTAATGTAAGTATTGGTGCAGATGGGTTTGGATATCGCCCCAGTGAAGATGGCCGCCAACTGGTTAAAATTCCTCAAATTGGAAATGTAGTTATTGGCAATTATGTAGAAATTGGTGCCAACTCTTGCGTAGACAGAGCCAAGTTTAGCTCCACTATTCTTGGGGATGGCTGTAAAATAGATAATTTGGTACAAATAGCCCATAATAGTATTTTGGGCCGTTCATGTATTATGGCAGGCCACAGTGGTCTAGCAGGTTCTGTTACTTTGGGTGACGGGGTCATGATTGGAGGTAGTGCCTCAATAAAGGACCATACCACCATACATTCCGGAGCTACAGTTTGTGCCGGGTCTGGAGTTATGAATGACGTGGAGGCCGGTAAGACCGTTCTTGGTTACCCTGCACAAGAAGCCAGAGACATGCTTAAAGAATGGGCATCGGTCAGGAGACTGGTGAAAAAATAAGAATTATTTCAACTTATAAACAAAAAAAAGCTTTACAATATGTAAAGCTTTTTCTTTAAAGGTTGGAGGCCCTCCTATTGAACCTCCGGGGAAAAGCAACTATTTCTTAGTTGTTTTATACCAGTGCATTGGAATACTCCAATTCTTGCAACTTTCTTAATGCTTCCGATTTGGAATTAACATCTAGTTTTAGATAGATATTCTGCACGTGAAAATTAATGGCACTGGCCGTTACAAATAATTTCTCGGCAATGGTCTTATATGTAGCTCCTTGGCACAAATAGTCAATTACCTGGTTTTCTCTCTCTGAGAAAAATTCATTTGATTTCCGCTGAAACTTTGAAATAATCTGACTTATTATATCATTACTCATTGTTGCGCCTTCTGACTTGATCGAATCAAGTGCATTATAAAGGGCGCGTTCAGTCACCGGTTTGGATAGGTAGCCATTCGCGGTATTTTTGAACGCTTTTTTGACCAAGTCAAAATTGTTCTGTGCGCTGAGCATGATAATCTTTACTTTCGGGTCTTTCTTTCTAAAAAGACGAATGCCTTCTATGCCGTTTATTTCTGGCAAAGAAACTTCCGAAAAAATAATGTCTGGAGAAACGTCATCATATTCCGCCAGGGCATCTTTTACCGAAGCATAAATTCCTTTTAAGGAATACTCCGAATACGAGTTAAAATAAGTCTCATAAGATTCATGCGATGTTACATCATTATCGATCACGATAATTTTTAAAATGTTTGATTCCATGGTAGTGGGATTTTTTGGCGTCCTATTGAAAATCAACAGAACACAAGGTTAATTTTGGGTTTACTATTAATAGATAATCGCCCGGTAAAGCGACATTTTATTCAAATTTGAACGTAAGAGGGCTCTTTCCCATTGATCGGTAAATCAAGAGATTTTAGTATCCATTTTTTTAGTGCTTGGAAATAAGGCCTATGGTTAAGACAGTATTCTGCCAGGCCTTAGTTAAAAACTAAAACAGATATAAACGCTATACGCTGGGTGAATCCTTAAATTTTATTGCTGTAGGTAAGGCACTAAAACTTAAAATGATTGCTTTGAAAATTTATCTCTATCAGAGACAGAGATGTTGCACTTTTATGAAGTGATCAAGTGTGCGTTTCTTGTGGTAATCTTGTAGGTACTGTTGCATGGTTTGTGCGATTTGGGGATTAATAAATAGGTTACTTTTGGTATGATTATAATCAAACTTAAGCATTATTTGTATCCACCCCACTGTAGTATCGCCCATTTTCGTTAAACGACAGTCAAAGTCCCTGCTATGCTGCATTATATCGGCATTTTCATACCAATTATCGATGCCTTGAAATCAAAAATTTAGTTAAAAAGGATGTGAAAATTGTAAAAATAGTGGTGAAAAACAAAAAAACAGCGGGGCCTCCCCCGCTGTTTATAGCCTAATTTTCTACCAAAAAATCAGGTCCCACTAACCATAAGTTAATATCTTTTAGTCTTCATATATATTATTCACTACAGCAGAATGATCATCTACTTGCATAATCCATTTTTCGTCGTTGTATTTTCCGTTCAGATTAGAAACATAGGCCATTTTGGCATCTTCCTTAAAATTATAATCTGCTAAGTATACATAATGTAAACCGTTCTCTTTGTTATAAAACTGTCTTGCATCAAGACCTTGTTCTTTTAGAGTCTCCATAAAGGCATTCAAATATTTTTTGTTTGAATACACATTGGCAATTACATAATAACCGGATTTTACACCAACGATATCTGATTGATTTAATATTTTAATCGGAAGCTTTACATAATCCTTTATGTCCTTTGCATTTGTATTTTCTTCAACAATGGACTTTGATTCTGTTTCCGCAACAACTTCTACTGTTTTCTCTTTTACTGTTTCTTGCTTAGAAAGTCCGGACATTTGGGTATCGTTTACCGCTAAGAAATCTTGTACATCATTAAACCTTTCTTCATTATCCAACACCTTAGGAGTTTCCTTAACTGTAATATTAGAGGCCAAAGCTGTATACTCAGGTGGTACAGGAACAACTTCCTCTTCCTCAACTTCAGGATTTAAGTTCTCTTTGATTTCCTTTTTAAGAACATCTACTAGAGACTTTAAACGTGCTTCAAAAGCAGCATCTCTGGCGGCATCTATAGAATCCTGTCTTATGATCATCTCATCTAAAATCAACCTATTTTCATAAGCCATACCATTCATATCTTCTTCTATTTCCGTAGAAATTGAGTTGGCAAAGCCTCTGTTCGCAATAGGAGCATTGCTTCTTTCCATGTTCTTTTTGTTCTCTGCCGTCAGTCTTAAAATTTGCTCCTCATAATTTCTTACAATACGATCTACTTTGGCATCTTCCGAACTATCTGCATACGCATCCATACTAGAGCCATGGTTATCAAAAGTATAGGCTAAAGACACTTCATGGTTCCATCCTAGATCAGCATCATCCGTCATTAAATCCTTTTCTAACAAATATCCTAAGGACATACGCTTGCTTAAATTAAAACCAAGTCCTAAAGAAAGACCATAATCATCGTCAAAATTTGTCTGAAACCACCCTAAATTAGGCAAGTCCAATAATACTGATCCTACGTAACCTAATCCACCCTCTTTGTTCTTACCAACTTGTACCATTGGCATTAAACGTGCATTGGCAAAAATACCTCTGTTAGTCAAAAACTGGTGTGTATACTGTACTGAGGCTTTTACGCTCTTTGTACTTAGGTTCGTTAAAAATTCATTGGTTGTTTGGTTATATTTAAAAAGCTCGGTAGCGTAAAGTCCAAAATCAAACCCGCCTAAAGACAAGGTTACTCCTGGCTGAACCGCAACTTTACTTTCTTTTTTGGCATCCGAAATCTTGGTATCCGTTTCAGCTACCACTATTCTATTTTGGTCTAGCCCTTCTGTATAATAAGTAATGTTCGTACCAAAGGTTAGTTTACTTTCGTCTCCTAATTGTACAGCCGTTGCGTAATTGGCATTAAAACCAAATTCTTGTACAACGCCGGACCATTGGCTATAAACACTGATACCTAGTGCAGATTTATCGTTAAGCTTATTGCTGAAGCCCAAGAAGTAGTTTTGGTTGTTATCTTCAAACGTAGCATACTGGTTTCTGTGAAGAATGTTAATGTATGATTTGTTCTCTCTAACCAACGAAAAGGTAGGGTTGATCAAAAATCTGTTAAAGAACAATTGATTGTGATAGGTGCTCTTTGAGTTTATCTCGGTTACTGCTGCTGCTTCTTGTCCGTAGTTAGACTGCGTACCAAAGATGGTACATAACAAAAGGAGCAGGAAAATTGTGTTGATATTATTTTTTATGTAGCTCATGGTAGTGATATTATGGGATTATTGAAAACTGTTGGTAATAAGGTGTGTTCTATTGAATTAGAAGCTTGGAACTCTTGTGGTAGATGTCCGGTTTTCTTAGAACATTTAGATTACCTAAAAGTGGGATATAAACCGGCGACGGTAATCGCCGGTATTAGCTTATCCCCCATTTTATTAATCTTCTTCAAATGAATTAGATGTGTATCTTGCTTCTGAATTAGCATTAAAAGCTTCTAGCGCTCTATATTGGCTTTCGTCTTCTTTTGCTCGTTTGTTGGCATAAGTGAAAGCAACCTTTTGGATTTTAGTTTTGTTGTTTCCACGGTTAGACATTACATAACCTTTGCCATTGTTTGAAGTGAATGAGATAGCAAAATCATCTTCTCCACTATTGATCGGACTGCCAAGATTAACTGCCAGGTCTACGTGTTTCTGACCTACTTGAGTCATATAAACATCTAAGCCTCCTTGACCTTTTCTACCTTCTGAAGCAAAGAACAAAGTATTTGTTCCTACCACATTAGGGTACATATCATCTTTCTTGGTGTTTACCTTTTGACCCAGGTTTTTAGAGACACCCATGCTTCCGTCTTTTCCAATGGCAGATACATATATATCATACTCTCCAAAAGTACCCGGCATATTAGAGGCGAAAAACAGACGTTTTCCATCAGAAGAAATTGAAGGGTGCATTGCAGACGCATGCTTAGGTGCAACCGCTACTTCTTTTACATTCTTCCACTCACCTCTTACCTTTTCGGCTTTAAAGATTTTATGTATTTCTTCACTCTTAGAAAAAACACCGTATAAAGGTTTAACTTCTACTACTTTACTAAAATAGGCTGTTTTCCCATCCGGTGTTACCGCTACTGGCATTTTATAACCGTTGTGATCTTCATTTTCTTCACCCAATAAAGCTCTAAGCTCATTTTGGACGATTGTTTGGTCATCTACAATAAACTGACCATCTTTTCTTTGAAAATCCAACTCTCTATACCTCTCCGTTAAAGGCTGATCTAAAATATTTTTTGAATTTTGTTTCTTCACTTTATAATCAGACTCAATTTGAGCGACCCAATCATTACTATCGGACCTGGTAGCTGATCCCATATTTTGATTTTTGGCCATAGCGTAGTCATAACGCTTCTGATAATTATTGCTCAAGCCTGCAGACTTATTAACTTCTTTTAACTTATCATACCAAAACAAGGCGGTATCATAGTTTTTGTTCAAGAAGTTGGCATTACCTAAGTCTTCAAAAATTTCTCTGTCTTTGTACCCTTGCTTTTTAAGGTACTGGTAGTTTTCCATTCGTTTATTCGTTGCTTGGTAAATTTCCGTAACACGGTCATTACCCGAATATTGAGCAGTCATTGAACTGCAACAACACGAAAAAACGCAGGCAAAAAGCACATTGTAGGTTAGCGCATTTTTCATAATAAATTCGATTAGGGGTTAATATCTTCGACAAAGTTCAGAAAAACTCTTACATCTACACTTAGCAATAATTCATAGGTTTTTACCTAAATCCTGTTTTTTTATGTTAAAATCATCGGTGAAATGCATTTTTATAGGTTCAGACGCCAAAAAAACCGATGAAACTACTTTTTCTTTACTAGTAATTCTTACCTGTTTTAAATATTTCATTGATTAATAAAAACCTAGTAATCAAACGGTTTTTGCAAAAAAGTAAGAAATTTATTTAATAGCATAGTGTATCATAGCATATTTTGTTGTATATTCGTACATGAATAGATAGATAGCATTTAGAGTATAGCGTTACCTTTATCTTACTATGGCAAAAGAAAGTGTAAAGGATCGAATAATCTCTGCGGCATCCGAACTGTTTTATATGGACGGGTATAACCAAACGGGGATTAATAAAATATTAGAAGTTGCTCATGTTTCAAAAGATAGCATGTATCGGCATTTTAGGTCCAAAGAAGCTATTGCCGTTGCTTACATAGAGAAGAGACATTGGTTATTTATGCAGGCCTTAGAGGAATTTGTGGTCAATGAAAAGGATGGGAATGATAAAGTGCTCGCAGTATTCGACTGTCTCAAATATTATATAGAAAAGTTTGAGTTTAGAGGCTGCGGATTTCAAAATATTATTACGGACTTGCCTAAGGGACAAGATTCTATCGCAGAAGCCGTACGAATACATATAAATGATTTTCATTTATATATATATAATGAACTTAAAAAGAATGCTATAGGCGATAAGAAATCAAAAGAGCTAAGTGCTGAAATATTCGTACTGTTAGAAGGAGCCTTAATATTATCACAAATTCAAAAGAGTGCTACACCAATAACTGTAGGAAAGAGAGCATGTAGAAAAATTTTAAACGTGTAATTTTTTTTAAACAACCAAACAGACTGGTCTGTTCGTCAAACTAACTAACAAACTATGAAACCGACACCATTCCACCCCTTTTCCATGGAAACGGCTAAACAAAAGATTAAACAAGCAGAAGACGCTTGGAATACTAAATGTCCTACAAATGTTTTGTCCCATTTTTCAATACACAGCAAATGGCATAAAGGACCGCTTTTAATAAAAGGTCACGAGGCTATCGAAGTTTATTTAAAGGATAAATGGAAAAATGAAGATTGCTTTTTGCTTAAACTAGAATATTGGGCTCATACAGATATGAGCATTGCAGTGCAGTTAGCCTATGAATTTAGAGATGAAGACCAATTATGGTATCGTGCGTTCGGAAATGAAATTTGGGAATTTGATAAAACTGGGCTTATACACAACCGTTTTATTAGGGTTAACGACTTTCCTATAGAAGAGGAAGAAAGACAGTTACACCTAGAACACGTATCTTTTTCCTAACGCCCCGGTAAGCTAAACCATATTACATCACCCAAACTTTTATTGTTAGAACTGTGGTTAAGCAATTCTTGTACCATGAAAAGAAAATTGTCATCAACCGTATTTACGCTCAAAACAGCAAAACAGATGATTCAGCGTATAGAAAATGCTTGGAATAGTAAAGACTTTACCAAGGTTTACAATTTTTTTGCTTCAAACAGTGAATGGTACAACGGTCCTAAATTTATCTGTGGAGGGCCCAGCGTTCAAACCTTTTTAAAAAGTAAAGGGGAGAAAGAACTGGAACGTAAGCTTAAACTGGAATATTGGGCGCATACGGACCATAGTATTGCCGTTAGATTTGAATATGAATACCACACAATTGACGGGCAATGGCACCGAGCCTACGGAAACGAGACTTGGGAATTTTCCGATGATGGTCTTATAGAGAAATTATTTGTTAGAATTGTAGTCACTCCTATATGTAAGAGTAAAAGAGAATTATGCTAAAAATATAATTACCTCATTATAGGTATAAAGCGCACTAAAAATTTAATTGAACTCTTTATTATTATTCTTAACCGCTATACTCGGGCAGTTAAGCTTATTACCTCTACGGTTTGCTTTATGGCGTAGTTATCCACCTAGGGATTAACACCATTTTAACGCCATTCAAGTCGGTTTAGGTCTCTAAGTACGACTAAGAAAACGTAAAAAAGGATTTGTTTTCTATTTTTTTTTACGAAACCTAAAAACAAATATTTATAGACATTACACTATGAAGAAAATCGCAATTAACGGAATGGGCCGAATTGGCCGAACAGCATTAAAAGTCATCCTTGAAACTCCTGAACTAGAAGTTGTAGCTGTCAATGATATCGCTACTATAGAAAATATAGCTTATTTATTAGAGTACGACAGTGTTCATGGTAAATTTGAGAAATCTGTAGATTTTGAAGAGGGTAAACTTATTGTAGACGGAAAAGACATTCGCTTTTATAACGAAAGAAACCCTGAAGACCTTCCTTGGAAAGAATTAGAAATTGATGTAGTTATAGAAAGTACCGGTATTTTCACCCAGTACAATGATGCTGATAGACATATTCAAGCAGGGGCCAAAACTGTAGTTTTATCGGGCCCTTCTAAAAGTCCCGAAGTACCCACTGTTGTTCATGGTGTAAATTCTGAAGATGGTAAAACCAGCATTTTCTCATGTGCAAGTTGTACCACAAATAATATTAGTCCGGTTATAGAGATCATCGGTAGACGCATCGGAATCAAAAAAGCGATAATGACCACTATTCATGCCGATACAAGCTCTAACGCTATGGTAGATTCACCTAACAAAGGTAGTTTTAGAATGGGGCGTTCAGGTATCAACAATTTGATTCCTACTACAACCGGTGCCGCTAAAGCAACTACAAAAGCATTACCGGAATATGCCGGTAAATTTGATGGAATGGCAGTTCGTGTTCCAGTGGCTGTTGGTTCTGTTTCCGATATCACCATCGTAACCGAAAAAACGGTTACTGCGGAAGAAGTGAATAAAATTTTAGAAGAAGAAGCCCAGACGGACCGTTATAAAAAAGTGTTACAGACCACATACGCACCGCTAGTTTCCAGCGATATTATAAAAAGCCCTTACGGGTCTATTGCCGACCTATCTTTAACGAAAGTTGTAGATGGCGATTTACTTAAAGTATTGGCCTGGTATGATAATGAATGGGGGTTCACCAATCAAATGATCCGTCAGATACTAAGTTTATAAATCGGTCTTTCGTAAGATTCCCTTTTCTATTTACTTATATAGATTAAAACAGGTCTAGCTTTTATAGTTTGACCTGTTTTTACTTTATAGCCCTTTTACTTTTTTGTAATTTGATGCGATTTCTAAATTTCAAATTTTGAAGAGGATACTTGTTAGGAGCGTAATTTTTATATTAATGACTTATACCGGAAGCGCTCAAACCATTACAAAAGAACATTGGGGGAAAGTTAATAACAAAGAAATTTCGCTTTACACTATAACCAACACCAATGGCATGAAAATGCAGATAACCAATTTGGGCTGCATTATAACTTCCCTTTTTGTACCCGATAAAAATGGTAATCTAGACGACGTTGTTCTTGGCTTTGACAATTTAGAAGATTACCTAAACGGACACCCAAGTTTTGGAACAACCGTAGGCAGGTACGCCAATCGCATAAAAAATGCACAATTCATACTAAATGATTCCGTTTACAAACTCACTGCAAATGCAGATGGAACTGCCATACATGGTGGAAACGAGTTTAGAGATGCCATTTGGAATGCTAAAACCATAACTTCAGAAAACGGACAAGGAATTCAGTTTCATTACCTCTCACCAGAGGGTTCCCATGGTTTCCCAGGAAATCTTGATGTTTACGCTACGTATCTGTTAAATGACAATAATGCAATTCATGTAACTTTTGAAGCTACTACCGATAAAGATACCCACGTGAATATGACCAACCATAGCTACTTCAACCTGAACGGGGCAAAAGAGTTGATATATAACCATGAACTAATGGTTGATGCGGACACCTACACAGAATTTGGTGAAGACATCACCCCCACTGGAAAAATGCCCCTCTTAAAAGATACGGCTTGGGACCTTTCGACTATGACACGAATTGGAGATAAAGTACACGACATTCCCTTGAACGGATATCATCATTTTTATATTTTGAATAAAAAGGATGGTGAAATGAAAAAGGCTGCAGAGCTTATTGAACCCACCTCCGGAAGAAAATTAGAAGTATTTACCACACAACCGGGAATAACAGTTTATGCCAGCAATGGTTTGGACAATATCACAGGGAAATATAATATTGCCTATAAACCACATGCTGCCATTTGTTTGGAAACACACCACCATCCAGATGCCATGAACCATCACAATTTTCCTTCCACGGTACTAAAACCGGGTGAAAAGTATTCTGAAGCTGTTATCTATGATTTTGGTACGCTACAATAAAAAGTATCCATCTTACGAAGTCTGATTGTCTCTTTTGAACGCTTCTATAACTTCAAGATGGTCTTTGTGAGGTCTACCTGCCGCCAGTTCATAATTGGATTCAATATCGTTAGAACCATTGCGGATTCCTTCATAAATACCAGCTATAATTGTTCCCATAAACTCACCTAATTCCGCTTTTCTTTCTTCGGCATAGTCTTCAACGGAAAGAGAATTGTATTGTAGGTCAAGACCATACACCTCATTGATAAGCTCGGCAAGCTTTGACTGAGTAATAGCTTCACCCATCAGGTTATAGATATGCCCGTTATGATCATTCTCCGAAAGCATTTGCGCATATGCATACCCCAACTCTCCTCGGCTGGTATACCCACATTTGCCATTGCCTGCACAATTTTTAATTTCTCCATCCTTTGCATAATGGTCTATATATTCCAAATCGGGTTCAATGTAAATCCCGTTTCTACCAATGGCCCACTCCAGTCCAGATTCAATAATATCTTGCTCTGTCTGACGGTTACTTTTCACCACAGGGCTAAAGGCCGTTTGCTTTTCATCACCAATAATACTGGTATAAACAATTTTCTGAACACCGTTTTGCTTTGCAGCTTCAATGACATTTCTATGCTGCTGTATTCTTTTCTCCGGTACATCCATTCCAGAAACCAAAAGAACAACATCTATATTCTTTAGAGCAGCATCAAAGTCCGGGCGACTGTTATAATCTCCCTTTCTTATCTCAACTCCTAGATTACTGGCTTTCTCCGTTGTGCGGGCAATACCCACTACATTGTCTTTCCCTACTATATTTATAAGATGCCCTACAATAGATGCACCTAACTGACCACTGGCTGAAGTAACTGCTATTTTCATGATTTCTTTTATTTGTTGGATTACATTTTTGCTTTAAGCGCTTCTAGTTCTTTCTCTAGGTTATCTGCTTTTTCTTTAAATTTCTCCATAGCCTTTTTCATTTGGCCAATTTTCTTAAAAGCTTCTTCGTCTTGAACCGCCTGATAGGTAACCACACCGTCTTTCTCCTTTATTTTTGATTTACTACCACATGTTGGGCAAATTGCTATTTGACTCATAATTCTAATTTTAGAATACAAAGTTCTATGAATACAAAGCATTGGTAAAGGTTAATCAACTACCAAGAATGGTAAATCTGCGAACCTATTAAATTAAAAACTAGATTTAAATTCCTTTGGAGTAAGGTCTGTATGTTTCTTAAAGAACTTAGTGAAATTTGTAACCTCATCAAAACCAATGTCGTAGCTAATTTCTTTTAGACTTTTATCAGTGCTCAATAGTGCTCTCTTTATCTCTAATACCACATACTGGTCAATAAAATGTTTGGCTGTATTAAGAGTAAAGACGTTAACCACCTTGCTTAAATGCTTTGTACTTATCATTAGCTTTTGGGCATAATCCTTTACGTTTCTTGTGGTCCTAAAATTAGATTCTACCAGATTGTTAAACTGAAGAAATAAAGGGTAGTAATCACTATGTTGGGTTGACTTAATTTTTGAATTGGCCTCACGCTCTAATCTTAACAAGTAAAGCTCAAGAATTTTTGCCAAAATGTTTTGCTGGGCATAGCTGGGCTCAAGATTCATTTCTTCAATAATCTGCTCAATAAACGGCTCACAATTAGTGTTCTCTACCAGTGGGTCAGAAAGATGATAATTGTATAAATGGGAGATAAACTCAACTGAATATTTGGAAAAATATTTTAGCACAAAATCTTCCGTGAAGATGACAAGGAAACCCTTATAATCCATATCCTCCTGAAAGGAATGCACCTGTCCTTTTGCAATTTTTAAAACGCTCCCCTTTTTAATAGGATATTCTTTAAGGTCAACCCTATGAAAGCCACTACCCTCAGTAACCATAAGTAAGGCGAAGAAAGTAATACGATGCGGTTTGTTAGGGTTATGATCTAAACCTTCTACTATTTTTGCAGATAGGTCCGATATGCTTAGCACTTCAAACTCCTTGGTGTTTTCTTGCCCTTCAAACGCTATATTAGGAATGTTCTCCAATGAAGTTTTCTTTTCTGATTTTTAAATAGGCTCTTAAAGTTAACCAATAATAAAATATACTGGTTTGTTAGCGATGCTCACTTATACACATTACCGTATCTCCTTTATTTATTGGAGGTGTAGCTAGTTTATATAGAATAACACCGGAACTGGTTGCCTTGTACTCGGTAATGGTCTTCCCAAATTCATCAGTGGTACGGCCAACAATATCTCCTTTTTTTACGGAATCGCCCGCTTTTAGAGGACTATAAAAGATGCCCTTTTCATTTGACCTGATGTAGGTTTGGTAATTCAATTTAATTAAATCTGGTTTGGGAGTAGTTTTTGGCCCGTCGTACATGTTCATTTGAGCGAGCATATTATAAACTCCGGTCTTAATCAATTGAACCGATTCTTCTTGAACATTCCCTAGTTTACCAGCTTCAATACTCAACGCGGTTTTACCGTCTTGTACGGCTTGCTTAAACACATATTTGGCAGGATCTTCATCTTTTAATGTATAGGGATAAGAAACCACGTATTCAAAACCACTATTTTCAGAAAGTTTTTTTGCTTTTCTGGTTTGTTCCGGTTTCTGTTCATTATTGTAATAACAAATAAATGGAATTAGGTCTTCACATGCATCTCCACCATGGATATCCAAAAAAATATCACTTACAGGAATAATTTTCTCCGTAATACTATATGCCATTCTTTGAGTTATAGAACCCGAAGCATCTCCTGGAAAAGCTCCGTTTAAATTTGTTTTATCCTGCGGATTCATAAAGGGCGTTCGCGTATAGAAAGAAGCCCTATTGGCTATGGGAATAAAAATAAGTGTGCCAGCCAGTTTATCCACATCAATTTCTTGCATTAACTCTTGTGTGGCTATAATGGGTGGATACTCAAACCCATGAACGCCTGCAACTATGGTAAAAACGGAACCATCTGTTTTTCCTTTTACAATTGAAACGGGCAAGTACCCTTCGTTGCCCAAATCATCAGTGACATCTATGCGAACGTTTGTGGTCGTTGCCCTCGCTTTGTTATTAAAAGCTTGTTTAAAACCATCTTGTGCCAAAGAAACAGCCATTGACAAAAACAGTAATCCGGTAAGTATTCTTTTAAAAGTCTTCTGTTGTACCATACGCTCATTTTTTCACGATTATCCTACCTCGTGATTTGGGGAATTAAGAAGCTTTAAATATAGGGGTTTGGTTGGAAATATTACCAAAGCACCATACCAACTTTTACGTAAACTACCTTGGGGCAAGCCCACGAGCCATTAAAAGGAATACACCATAATTTCGAGGCATTCCTCGGAGCATTTAATCTCGATTATCGAGTAAAACGAAAATTAATTCGATAACAAAAAACAGCCAATAGGAAGGTTAAAAATAATTAGAACACAAGCCTAAACCGAATCTAGTAACCGTTTCTCAAATTTTCGGCATAACTGTTTGGCAGTATACTATCCTCAACAGCTTTAGCTGCTTTTTCTATATCGTACGTAAACTTGATAAAATTCACAGAAATACTATCCTTATCTAAAATAGAAGAATTATCATTTATTTCAATAATAACGTAGCTGCCGCGATTATCATTATCTTTTGGTTTACCTATAGAACCCAAATTTATGGCATGCCTAAAATGGGTTTCATTTTCTTCACCTGTATTAAAAATTCTATGGTATGGCTGATGGGTATGCCCAAAACACATAATATCCGCATTTGCTTGATTCATAATACGAATCATACTTTTCTCCGCCCTATCCTCAAAAAGATATTCATTAATTTTTCTGGGACTACCATGTACCAGCAACAGATTCAACTTATCTTCATTCAGTTGAAATTCTGATTTTATATGAGCCGGAAGCGTTCTTAAATACGCCCTATTTTTGTCGGTTACCAATTCGTTCGTTAGCGCTATGGAAATATCTCCATTAGCCCTTTCCTCTTCTGTTTTATAGGCGCACAAACAATCATCACTAGTTCTTCCTATACCAAAATCATAATTACCGGCAATAGTTGGTATATTTCTTTTGCGTATTTCTTCTATCACTTCATTTGGCCAAATGTTATAGCCCACCAAATCACCCAGGCAATACATAGCATCAACCTCCCTCTTTTCAACATCCGCGAAAAAGGACTCTAGAGCTGGTAAATTAGAGTGAATATCACTAAACAGGGCAATTTTCATAGGGTACTTTTAAAAGTTAATAGCAACACAAATGGGAATACACAATACTAGTTAAGAATCAAAAGTGCTTTTTGTGGAATAAGAATTTTATCTATGGTATGAATAACTCCATTTGATGCCTCAATATCAAACTCCACAAAATTGGCCTTAAACTCAGAAGCATCCTGTAGCGCAAGTCCGCCAGAACCTTCAACTACATCTACTGCATCATCTTCAATCAAAGTGGGAAGCGAGCCTACTTTTAACTCGCTACGCGGAATAACCTGTGCCACGGCATGGCCTAAAATTATCTCTCTTAACGCCTGCTGTTCCAATATGTTAGAAAAATCCGAAAACGAATTATAATCGTCACCAAGTGTATTGAACAATTCCTCAATGGCTTCGTTCGTTGGAGCAAAAACAGTTAAGTCACCATCATTGAATCTACTTTCCAAATCTGCTTCTTCAATGGCCTCAGCGAACATAGAAAGGTCTTCGTTCCCATTTATCAACTCCATTAGTGAAGATGGGGATTCTGGAAATAAATCGGCAAGAACGGCCTCTGGAATCAAAACTTTATCAATGATATGGATAACTCCATTGGCAACTTGAATATCCGCTTCGGTAATCTTTGCGTCGATCTCTGTGGTATCAATAATATAAACATCACCATCTACCATAATTTTTATCTCTTCAGATTGCAACGTTTCCAAAATGGTTCCGTTAGACAGTTCAGTTGAGAAATTGGCTCCACCAATAACAGCATGGTATTTTAATACTTGGGCAAGAATCTCTTTCTCTAGTTCCTCATCAAAATCCAGAACAGCCGCGTACTCTTTTAAAGATTCTAAAAAATTGGCAAAAGCCTCATTACTTGGCACAAAAAATGTAACCGTTCCACTTTCGTTGGAAAGAGCATCCGTAAGGGTATTGTCAATAGCATTCAAGGCATCTGAAGACATGGACAAACTCTCTTCAGAATCAATAAACTCTACGGCATTCAATAAGGATTCTTCCTCTGAGGTTTCCTCCTCCTCTTCTTCTGCAGTCTCTTCTTCGGTAATTTCTTCTTCCTCTTCCGTTTGTTCTTGGGCCACCTCTTCTTGATCCACATCATCAATAGGGTCACTGTCATTTGAACACCCTATGGCCATTGCCAAAACCAAAATTAAAGAGGTTAGATTTTTTAGAAATTTTACAGTAATCATCATTTTCATAGCGGTTATTTATCTGGGCTACAAAGTAGTTCTTTAATAAAAATACAAACCCTGCTTTTCTTTAATTCTAGGTTAGCTAAACTTTAAATTTATTAGGAAAAATACATTCTATTAAGGTGTAACTTCGGCTATTTGAGGTATTTCCTCTTTATCAACATTTGTATCTGTCATGGTTTTCAAAAACGAAATAATAGCTTTTTGCTCTTCTGGGGTCAGCTCCAGTTCATCAAAAGGCAAGGTCTGATGCTCTAGTTCAAAGCCCATGCCTCCGCCACCTCCTTTGTTGTAAAAATTCATAACTTCTTCCAACGTATTGTAAACTCCGTTGTGCATATAAGGTCCAGTGAATTCGGAATTTCTAACTGTAGGTGTTTTGAACATACCCAAATGTTCCGCCTTATTATAGCGCCAATAAAAACCTAGGTCATCATCTAACATCTTGTTTTCAGCAGTTTCCGGAACTCCAATAACCTCTTTTTCAGTCTCTGCATAGAAAGGTGGCACCGTTCCGTTCGTCAATGGCATAAAGTGACAGGTTGCACAAAGCGCTTTACCCATAAACAGGTTCATACCCAATTTTTCCTCTTTTGTAAACGTATCTTCCTCTGCCCTCATATTCCTGTCGAATTTGGAATCAAACCCATTTAAAGTGGAGATATAAGAAGATATGGCTTTAATAATATCTGTATTTCTATTGGAGATTCTACCAAAAGCATCTTTGAACAAAACGTGGTAGGTAGTATCCTTTAAAATATCGGTAGAAAATTCATGAACGCCCGTATTGAATTCTTGTTCGTTGTTGAATACCATAGAAATTTGATCAAGAATATTCTCTGCACGACCGTCCCAAAAAAAGCTTTTTTGAAAAGCGGAATTAATCAGAGTTGGCGTATTTCGTTGCAACGGACTCCCATTATTTCCGTTGTTTACGGCAATACCGTCAGTATATGCTTTTTCGGGTATGTGACACGTAACACATGCCATGCTTTTTGTTTGCGACAAGTTAGGGTCAAAGAATAATTTTTCGCCAAGTGCAATCTGTTTTTCTGATGGATTTCTATTAATTGGAGGGGTAAAGTATTCCAGGTTAAAAGCATCTTTTTCAAAGAAAGTAGGCGCATCAAAATTGAAAGGTTTGTTATTTACCCCCTCCCAAAGACCACTTTCTTTTCTTATACTCACCCAATTACGCGTAATAGGATTCATATAATCCCGTATAAAGGTGTAGCGGTCAAAAGTGTTGAAATCTGTGTTTTTTTGAAGAAAATCTACGGCTTTTTCTATGTTTTGATGAAAATTAGTATCTAAATCACTGTTTTTATCTTGTATTAAATCACGCAATGTATGGTCATAAACCTCTTCCAACCCTCGCAACGAGACCACACTTTCTGAAAGTCCCAAACCGCTTACCGGTGTGTCAAAACCTGAAATACCTAAACTAATGATTCGTAAAAGTTGTTGATGAGTGGCTATAAAAAAACGCTCGGCACTTAAATCCCGTTCGGTAACATTTTTCAATAAATTGACCATCAAACCTTTGGTCAAAACCGTTTCTTTTTTAAAAACGGCAGGTGACTCACCGCCTTCATAAATAGACTCTTCTATTTTCTGTAATCCAATAGGGTTCAATATACGTTCTGTATCTTCTGCAAAAACGGGTAAAGCGGGCCCATTGGCACGGTGCCCAACTTCTGGGTTTAGATATGATGCATAGGGTTCTGCTTTTTTAAAGGCAACGCGGAGCTCTTTGAAGATTTTTTTAGCCTCGTCGCTTTCTGCATCCATTTTACTCAAGGTATCGATCAAATCTACCGCCTTGGTCATATTTTTTATATAGAACTCTTGTGCATAGCTCCAGTCGGTAGTTTCGACATGGTCAACTTTTGCTAGTTCTTCATTTTTATTTTTACAGGAAAGAATACAAAATATCGATAAAAAAAAGAGGAGAAATTTATTCATAACAGAAGTAAGTTGAAACAAAATTTTAAAATAGGGAAAGACCCCCATCAATAGATAGAGGTCTTTCACCATAAAATAGTAAGGTCTTATCTAGGCAAACCTTTTAAGATAATGATTTGACCACCTTGGTTATCTTCTCTAGCACCTGCTGCAATTGCGTCAGGATTTTCAGATTCCATATCGTGACCGTCTTTACTCTTGTAATCATCATTCTGCCAGTAGTGTGGCTGAAGGTTCAATAAGAATGTGTCATCTTCACCAACTTTATCGGATATATCTACCAATGCACCAAACTCACCACTGAAACCAGTGCTTCCTGATGGATCAAGATCGTTTCTGATCAATAATTCCAGAACTGTTTTTGCATTGTTTCCGTTTAAATCCGTTTGATAAATAGCAGCCGAGTGGTTTCTATCGAAAGAGTTAGGATCTTCTTGAAGGTATACAAAGTTCTCTGTAACCGTAATGTTATCAGGACTCTGAAGCTCAGGAAGGTTACCGTCCATGTTATTAGTATCTGTATTACCACTAATAATCTGAGTGATTTTTCCAGTCAATGGAGAATCTTCATCCAGCTCCAATTTGTAAGCTGTACCCCAATCGTTATAAGTACCTCTTCCCGGACCTCTACCTGTTACGGCAACGAAAATATTTCTTGCATTGTCAACAGAACCTTTTTGGTAATCAACATCTTCAACACGCATAAAAGCAGAAGCACCTGCAGCTACACAAGCATCTTCCATTTCATTTTTGGTCATAGCCGCACCGTTTTCGATTTCAACGAATTCGAAAGCATAAGTTTCTTGAAAAGCCAACTGACCTTCGTTATAGATAACACCTTCTTCAACGGCCATTGGCGCGATCGGGTTACCGTCTGCATCTGTAGAACCAGAAGCAACTTCTTTTAATTTAAGAACGTAGATTTTACCATTGGTTAAATCGGCATCCCCATTTTCAGAATAATAAAGAGTAATCTGACCTTCAGAACCGCTAGAGTCATCATCACCTCCAATAATTACTGTTTTACCTTTATACGTATCTCTTGGTAATGGAACAGCGTTTTCCCATGAGAACTCACCTAAAGCATCTAAACCAAAATCTGCAGTTGGCGTAGGTACGGCAACATGAGGATCTATACCTTTAACATCATAGTGAAAGCTTTCTGAAGCAGAAAGAAAAATATCTTTTGCACCACCGTGAATGTCAGCTTCCCACATAGTACCAGAACACTGACGAGCGAAATCTGCAACCCCTGAGTTCAATAACCACTCACCGCCTGTTGGGTTTAAGTTTTCATCTAAATGAATACGGCTAACCGCATAATCATCTTCAGCATTTACAATATACATGTAACCGTTACCTTCTTTTAAGAAACCGGCTCCATCTTGAGCACCTACCAATTGAAAACCGTCCTCTAAAATATCAGTAGAACTGATTAAAGAATAAGGTTTTACAAAGTTAAAGTTTGAATTCATTACTACTAAAGGCTCAAGATTCGATTTGTTCTCGAACATTGTTCCTTCATCTTCTTTTGGACCACCATGCCCAACATGTTCTTCTAATTTTTCACAGGAAGTAGTAGCTACCAAACCTGCTAGTAATAACAATTTAGATACTGTTTTCATTTTGTTCTTTGGTTATTAGTTATACTAATTTTCACCAAAAGTATCTTACTGTTATACCAAAAACGTTAACTCATTATAGCCATACTATAAACAAGATGATAACTTTGTGTTAAATTGTTAACCCAATGTTACCATTCATATTCGTTCTAAATAAGATTGATTTTTGGCATATAAAATCAGGTTTAGAATAGAATCTATCTAAATAACAAAAAAAGGACGGTCATAGAAACCGCCCTTTTGTACATACTGTCTTTTTGTTTTTTTACGCCCTTACGATACCCATATCTCCTAAGTCTAACGAAATGGTTTTTCCTCCCTCTTTAATGGATTTGTATATAGCTTCTACAATTATCATATCTCGCTTGCCCATCTCACCCGGTGCATAATTGGTGGTACCCATCATTATATGTTTGGCAAAATCATCCATCTGCAACTTTTGTTGTCTTTGATGCGGGAATTTTATTTCCTTTCCTTCGGATGTGCGTCCGCTTAATGGTCCGTAACTGTGACATGGGTTCAGTTCTGCCCATCCTTTTTCAAAAGAAACAAAAAGGCGATTCGCGTTTGCATTATGAGAGGTAAACAAATTTCCTACTACCCCATCAGGAAAACCCATCTGCGCGGTTATGGTTTCATCTGTATCCTTAAAATACTCCGGTTTAGAGCTGAACTCTTGTGCAGCCACGGATATCGGATTTTGACCTGTACCATATATATTACTTTGTATGGAATACACGCCCATATTCATTAATGCGCCACCTCCAGACAGGACATGATTTAAACGCCACTGATCTGGATTTCCCCGAGAAATATAGCCTGCATCCGAAGATACGTAACGTACATCACCAAAAGGCTTCTCTTTTACCATACGTTTAATCTCATTGGTATAAGGGTCCGATTGCATCCGATATCCTACACCCAATTTTACTCCGGCATCATTACAAGCATTCATAATAGCATCACATTCCTTTACACTGACTGCCATTGGCTTTTCACAGATGACATGTTTACCCGCCTTTGCTGCACGGATGCTAAACTCGGCATGCATACTGTTGGGAAGCACTACGTAAACAATATCAATATCTTCATTATTGGCTATCGTATCAAAATTCTCATAATTGTAAACATTCTTTTTGGGAATGTTGTACTTATCCATCCATAGTTTTTCTTTTGCCGGGGTTCCGGTAACAATACCCGCCAAATAACAATGTTCCGTATCTTGTAGAGCAGGTGCTAATTGCCCCGTGCTGTAGCCTCCTAGCCCTACTAAAGCTATGCCTAGTTTCTTTTTTTCCGTTCCTGCTGAAAATCCATAGCCCAACCCAACGCTACCTAAAAGTGCTGTACCGGCCAGGCCCTGCGATAGTTTGGTATTAAAGCTTCTTCTTGATATATTTTTCATTTGGTGTACCTTTTTTAATTTTCCCTTCTAAATTACATATAAATAAATTTTCCTTTAGCACGTAAAAAAATTGTTTTAATACCATAAATTTTAATAGTGTATTTTCCTACAAGTTGTAACATTTTTGAATAAATTGCTACCAATAAATAAAAACTATTCATGGCGGGAGAAGGTTTTATGGCACATGCGATTACTAGTTTAAGAACGAACAGGGCGCTTCTGAAAAAACGAAATTTCAAAGACTTAAAAGATCTTTGTAAAGAAAATACAGGTAAAACCGAACTCGAATTTAAAAAATTGAGTCCCAGGGAATGGGCCATTCTTAAAAGCCAAATTAGAAGCCAGCATAAAAACAACCTACGCTTTGAAACGATGATTTACATACTCTCTGTAGTTATCTCTCTTCTTATTCTTTATTGCCTCTACTGGCTAATAGCAAACTAAGCCCTTGTTATTATTTTTTGTCATTCCTTTTGAAAAGCTATCTTTATAAACACCTAAACCAAGCAATAGATGGCTACAAAACCTTCTGATTTTTTTAAGACCTTATCCATAATTCATCTTGCGCTAGTAGGTGGTATTCTAGTGTTTGGAGCAATAACATACTTTAATAACGGTAGTTTTGAAGCTAATGCCGACCCAAATGACATTTTTATATATGTAGTGCCTATAATAGCTGCTTTTGGTTACTTTATGAGTCAATTTTTATTTAAAAAACAACTTCAAAGCATCAACAGAACCGATGAATTATCAGCTAAATTGAGTAAATACCTATCCGCATCAATAGTAATGTACGCCCTTATAGAAGGGCCTGCATTTCTAGCTATCTTTGCGTATAGCTTTAGTGGCAATGCCTTATTTTTGGTTATTGCAATTTTCTTGGTGGCATATCTTTATATGCAAAAACCAGCACAACGAAAGTTTATGGACAATGTTCCTTTAACTATGGAAGATAAAAAACAATTCAACTAGATAACTTACAGATCAACATGAAACTTAAACCAACACTACTTGCTTTATTAATGGGACTAGGAATAATTAATGGGATAAAGGGACAAGATTGGCCCAATTTGAGTCAATTTAAAGAAGACAATGCTAAACTTGCCAAACCCTCAACAGATGAAAACCGAGTTGTTTTTATGGGAAATTCCATTACCATAGGTTGGCTCAACTCAAGACCGGAATTCTTTGCTAACAAACCATATGTAAATAGAGGTATTAGCGGTCAGACTACTCCACAAATGTTAGTACGTTTCAGACAAGATGTAATTGATTTACAACCCAAAGTAATGGTTCTCTTAGCGGGTACTAACGATATAGCGGGCAATACAGGGCCGTCAACTCTTGAGATGATTATGAACAATATTAAATCTATGGCAGACTTAGCAGCAGCAAATGACATTAAAGTAATTTTGTCTTCCACTTTACCTGCTTTTAATTATCCATGGAAACCAGGAGTGGAGCCTGCCCAAAAAATTGTGGATTTAAACAAGATGATCAAAGCTTATGCTGAAGAAAAAGGTCATATTTATCTCGATTACTTTTCTGCATTGGCAGACGAGCGCAATGGACTACCAAAAAAATATGCAAAAGATGGTGTACACCCCACTGTTGAAGGTTACAAAGTAATGGAGCCCCTTGTAGAAAAAGCTATTGCCGATGCATTGCAAAATTAAAGAATAGTACACGCTTACAATTTTCGAATCTTTTAGGTAAAAATCTAATACCCTTTTTATGTATATCTTCGTTAGTATTGGCTACCAAAAATTCCACTTTTAAATCTGCTAATGCAAGAAACAGCTAAAGATTCAAACTCGACCATCGACACTGACTCATCTGAACGTTTCGATTCTATAATCATCGGTTCTGGAGCTGGTGGTTTGGCTACTGCCATTTGCCTAGCTAGAGCAGGTAAGAAAGTAGTGGTACTGGAACAACACGATGTTCCTGGTGGTTGGTGCCATAGTTTCTATTTAAACGGACACCGCTTTACTCCTGGGGTACATTATGTTGGACTTATGGCTGAAGGAGAAGCTACCAACGATTTGTACCGCGGTTTAGGAATTGCCAACGACCTCGTATTTTTTAGAATGAATCCCGATGCCTACGAACATGTTCTTGTAGGTGAAGAACGATTTGATTTTCCAGCTAATTTTGATTTGCTAATCGAACGCCTATCCCAACGGTTTCCTAAAGAGAAAAAACAAATTTACAAATACCTTCACTTGACCCGTAAAGTTAGTGAAGAGCTCTACTCCCTACCCTATTTTAAAGGGTTTTGGCAGAAGTTGACAATTCCTTTCAAAACCAAACATTTTGGAAAGTACGGTATGTTCAGCGTACGAAAAGTTATTGGATGGCATATCAAAAATCCACTTTTAAAAAATATTTTGAACATACAATGTGGTGACCATGGTGCACAACCTAAAAAGGTTCCTTTTGTATTACATAGTGCGTTAATGTACCATTACTTTCAAGGAGGATACTATCCCATGGGCGGTGGTGGAGCGCTCATAAAAGCAATGACCAATAAACTGAAAGAATATGGTGGAGAACTCCGCACAAGCACAGCCGTAAAAACTATAATCTTGGAAGGAGACCAACGTAAAAAAGCCGTTGGAGTGACTTTAAAAAACGGGGAAAAATTATATGCTAGCACCGTAGTTTCCAATGCGGATGTAGGTATTACCTATAACGATCTAATTGGTAGAGAAAACTTAAGTAAAAGTCTGCAGCAAAAATTAGCAAAAACAAAATATTCAAGTACTTCGTTGATGTTGTTTTTAATTGTTGATATGGACTTACGCAAAGCGGGACTAGATTCAGGCAATATTTGGATGATGCCAAATAAAGACACTGACGATTTTTATGATAGCATGCTCGAATCCGATATTTCAAAAGGAGATGCCTTTGAAGGGATGTTCATTAGTTGCACAACCTTAAAAGACCCTTCTAGCTTTGATGGCAAATACCATAGTATAGAAGCTATTACCCTTGTAGATTTTAAAGCGTTCGAAAAATTCAAAAATGAAAATCAAGAGCGGTCTCAAGAATATCTAGATTTTAAAGAACGATTGATGCAAAAAATGCTAAACGGACTAGAAAAAGCTATTCCGGGTATCAGAAATCACATTGTTCAAAAAGATTTAGGTACTCCATTGACCAATAAATACTATGTAAACACAACAGATGGAAATATTTACGGTACCGAAAAAAGTCTCAAACATATAGGTCCTTTTGCTTACAAAGCTAAAAGCGAAATTGAGAACCTCTATCTATGTGGTGCCAGTATTTTGTCCCATGGTGTTGCAGGAGTCTCGCATTCCGGTGTTGATACCGCAGCACAAATTTTAGAGTGTGACCCAGATGAGCTCAAAAAACCACAGGAAAACCAACATATTAGAATCTATGAAGCCGAAGATGCTTCTAATTATCCGGAGTGGATGTTGAAAAAGATAGCCGTAAAAACTGCTCGGGCAAAGGGAAAAAGTCAGGAAATTAATACATAGATTTAATTATTACTATAATATAGATAAGGGATGGACCATGGAAATGGCCATCCCCTATTCTAACTTTGGTGAGCTTGGTAAAGTTGTTGCAATTGAACCCGGAAACAAATGGGCTTTCCTTGCTATTCGTCAAGACCGTAATGATGCTGACGGCAACCGCCGGTCCACATCAACTATTTTCCCTATTTATGATATTTCCAAAAACGTACATCAAGCGAACAGGTTTGGACTAATGGAATTTGTTGAATAATATTTTTGACTACCAGTTCGTAAACGAACCGTCCTGGCGTCTTAACCTTGGTATTTCAATTGGTTTAAAAGTTTTTTCCAAAGCCAATTCTTCATTGAACTCAACACCTAGTCCAGGAGTATCCAATACAGGATACGTAGGTCCATTCAAAATTGGACGCACAGGATAATATTCCGGAGCATCGGTTCCCATATACTGTGCCGGAGTATTCATTTCTTCCAACCAGCCAAAATTAGGACATGCTGCTGCCAAATGAATCGTAGCTGCCGTACATATAGGTCCTAAGGGGTTATGGGGCATCAAATCTATATAATGTGCTTCCGCTAAACTGGCCACTTTCATCGCTTCTGTAATTCCGCCTACATTACAAATATCTATACGTGCATATTGAGTCAGATTTCGCTCTAAAAACGGTAAAAACTGCCATTTGCTGGAGAACTCCTCTCCTATCGTAAAAGGAATATCAACCATTTTTCTTAGGTTCTCATAAGCTTCGGGATTTTCATCGCGGATAGGCTCTTCTATATAGTCCAATGTTCCCGGAGGCATACGCTTCATGAAAGAATATGTTTGTGCAGGGGTTAATCTTGTATGATAATCAATGCCAATGGTAATAGCAGGACCCACTTCTTTTCTCAAGTCAGTAAGCCATTCGGCGATTGTTGCAATGGACTGGCGAGGTTCAAAAAGCTCTTTGTCTCCTTCGGCCTCAAATTCAGCTGGAGCCAAACGCAACATGTTCCAACCTTCTTTTATACATGTTTTAGAATACTCAAAAAGCTCTTCTCGTGTTCTAAAACGAACCGAAGCAAAACAGTCTACATGGTCGCGATGTTTCCCACCTAAAAGTTCATATACCGGAACACCAAGCGCCTTTCCTTTAATATCATAAAGAGCAATATCAATAGCCGAAATAGCCGCTGTAAGTACTCTACCACCTTCAAAATATTGTCCACGGTACATTTCTTGCCATAGTGCACCAATATTCCGTGCATCTTTGCCGATTAGAAAACCTTTGAAATGCTCAATTGCACCTATAACCGCTAATTCTCTACCAGAAAGACCAGAAGCTCCCCATCCATAAATACCTGAATCGGTTTCAACTTTAATGACTAATTGGCTTCCAAAACCTACGTTTATGGGAAAAGTTTTAATGGCTGATATCTTCATAAAATCCTATTTATTATGTTTAGTGTTTTATTAATTTTTTGGTACGATACGTTCAACTTTACCCACAATAAAGGTGTAGGATATAAAACCGAGTAAAGCTATTCCTCCAATAAAGAAAAGCGCTGGACTAAAATCTCCATCTTCTACCAAGTAACCAATAACAATGGGTACAACCACACCTGCAAGTCCTCCGATAAAATTAAACGCACCACCGGTGAGTCCTATTAATTTTTTAGGTGCCATAAGTGATATAAATATCCAGGCTATACTTGCCAATCCATTTCCGAAAAAGGCCAAAGCCAAAAAGAGAATCACAAAGAAGGTGCTATCCGTATAATTCGCACCTATGATACAGGTAGATAATAGCATCCCAATAATGATAGGTGTCTTTCTTGATATCTCAACGGAAAAGCCTTTTTTAATTAAATAATCAGATGTAAAACCAGATAAAAGCACTCCAAAGAAAGCTGCCAAAAATGGAATGGAAGCCAAAAACCCCGATTTTAGAAAATCCAAACCTCTGAACTCCACTAAATATGTTGGGAACCAAGTAAGAAAAAATATAGTTGTAGCTCCCAAACAAAATTGCCCTATGTAAAGACCCCAGAGTTTCCTATAGATAAAAGCTTGTTTGAAGTCGTTCCAATCAAATTTTTTCTTCTCTTCTTTCTTTACATCATTCTTACCGATAAGGCCTCCTCCCTTTTCAATATGCTCTAATTCTGCTTTATTTATAGATTTATGATTTTGTGGATTACGGTAGAAAAAATACCAAATTGCTGCCCACACAAGTCCAATTATACCAGATATAATAAACAATCCTCTCCAGCCAAAATAGGTCTGAATCGTTACTAAAACCGGTGTAAGAAAAGCGAGTCCCAAAAACTGTCCCGAAGTATATATGGCAATTGCCGATGCCCGTTCGTTTTCAGGAAACCATTTGGTTACCACTAAATTATTAATAGGATAAGAAGGAGCTTCAAAAACACCTATACTGGCCCTCAACCCTAATAACGCCCCAAAAGAACTGACCATTCCCTGTATGAGAGTGGCTACAGACCATAAGGCCATCATGACAGAATATAATATGCGAGTGGGAAGTTTATCCGCGACAATACCACCAGGGATTTGCAAACAGGCATACGTCCATGCAAAGGCAGAAAATACGTAGCCCATCTGTACATTGCTCAAGCCAATATCTTCCTTCATGGCAAAAGCCGCCACTGAAATATTACTTCTGTCCAAATAATTAATAACCACGGTAACGAATACCATGGCCAATATATTATAACGTTTACGTGTGGGATTTTCTATTTGATTGAAATCGGTCATTTGGTTAGTTAAATTTTAAAAGGAATTAAGGTTTTAAACTTTTAGAATAGTAATTTTTCAAAATTAAAAAGTGTCAAGATAACAATTATTATTGTTTAGAGTGAATTATGCTCGTTATAAAAAATATTCTTTATAGAAGCATTTGTTGCAAAAAAAAACGACAACAGGCCAAAATAACCTGTTACCGCTTTCAAACAACTAACTCAACTAGTTTATTTTTTAATCCTTAATAAGCAGGGTCTTGTGTTAATACCCCCTGTTGCAAATCAATTTGGGTTTGCGGTACAGGCCAATGATCATCTTGACCCGCAGTATAAGCTGCCCCTTGTATCCATTTTAATTTTTCATTACTTAATTCTGAGGCTAAATATTGATTGATCGTTGAATCATCTATACCCCAGCGTACTAAATCCTGAAAACGCATTCCTTCTAAAGCAAATTCCAAGCGCATTTCATGATAGATAGCTTTTCTAGCGTATTCTTGATTTGGAAATGTAGTGTACAAGCCAAGGTTGTAATTTGCCGCTGGTTGGTTTTCATCAATATCCAACTCATAACCACTTTCAAAAGTGGTATTATTTACCTTACCCATTACCAAATCATCTTGGGCACGCTCGCGAATTTCATTTACCAAATCCATTGCTGTGCCAAGCTCATTTTCTTCCATTGCAACTTCAGCCCTCCACAAAATAACATGGCTTAACCTGAATAAACGCCAGTTATTACCATTAAGTCCATTTGACCAAATTGGGCTAGAAATGGATATTACCCCTTTATTTCTTTTATAGAACATAATTTTCTTGTTCAAAAAAGGCCCCATGCCTGCTTGATCTAACATCCAATCACTACCAGACATTGGCCCCCAATCCAAGAAAGGAATACCGCGTCTACCAATAGTCCAATCTACACGAGGATCGAGAGAAGCATCAGTAGGTGTAAAAGGCTCAGTATCCAAAATTTTATAATCCTCTAATAACAGGTCATCTTGAAAAGTATCAAACAATGGCAAGCCATCGGCATCAGTTTTAAAAGCATTGAACAAATCAAAACTTGGAGCACTATAAGAACAACAAGAGCCTACATCACTACCTCTAGGAAACAAAGTTCTATGATCAGCACCACTATTGGCATCACCTGCACCATCATTAACAGTGTACTGAACCTCTAAAATACTTTCCGAATTGTTCTGTTTCTCTTCATCGAAATTATCATAATAATGATCCATTAACTGGAAAGGTCCATTATCTATAATATCATTTAAATAAGGTTTTGCTTCAGTAAATTCTTGCTGAAACATGTGAACACGAGCCAAAAGTGCTTTGGCTGCCCAACGAGATGCACGACCTATTTCAACATCTTCGGCCATACCATTATCTATTCCCCACTTAATATCGGCTTCAATCTTATCCCATACTTCCTCGTTATTGGTCACTTCACTTGCAACAACATCGTCCGTTATATATGGAATCTTCTCAATTTTATTACGCAATTGAAAATGGAACCATGCGCGTAACCAACGTGCTTCCGCCTCTAATTGTATGGCATCTGCGGGGCCTACATTCTCTCCCGCTTTTTTAAGAACACGAATAGCATCATTAGCTCTGGCAATGGCATCATAATTTGCTGCCCATAAACCTTCTATCCATGGGTTGGCCGCATCTGTCTCATATCTTTCAATAAGGTTAATTGGACTCCACCCCCCAGTTTGATCGCCACGGTGCATATCATCAGAGGGCACATCTCCCCAGACCCAGTTCGTGGCAGATGCTTCTCCATTTCCTCCAGCTTCCCCTGCAGAATATCCATCCATTCTTGAATAAGCTCCTATAAGAAGAAGGTCTACACCATGAGCATTCGTTAATATTTCTTCACTAACCGCTCCTTTTGGTTTTTCCTCAAGAAACTCTTCGCCACATGACCAAGAAAGGGCCATGACCGTAGCAAGCAATCCGGTTTTTATAAATATATTATTTTTCATCTTTTTCAATTTTTTATTTTATAATGAGATATTAAGACCAAAAATGATCTGTCTCGGCGATGGCCAAGTACCCAAATCTAAACCTCTATCGATATCACTTGAAAAACCTGAATCAGGATCATCATACAAAGCGATTTCGGGATCTAGACCAGAGTAATCCGATATTGTAAACAGGTTTGTACCCATTACGTAGATTCTCATAGAGGCTAAATTCATCTTATCCAAAATTTTGCTCGGTACGTTAAAGCCTATTTGCGCATTTTGCAAACGAATATATGAGGCATCCTCAACTAAATCCGAATGGGTATTCTGCTCAAAACTTGTCTGAGAAGATGCTTTTGGAAGAACAGCATCTGCATTGTTATCTAAATATGGGCTTCCCCAAGACTTGTATAATCTATCTGGACTTTTAGGACCTTGAAAAAGTCCGTATCTCGTAAAACGATTGTAATAGTTGATAGCATCATTACCCTGACTAGTATAAAAACTAGCAGAAAAATCAAACCCTCTATATTCCATACTTAGGTTCAGCCCTGCTGTAAAATCAGGATTTGGATTACCAATGTACGTTCGATCATCTGGAGTAATATCTCCACTACCATCTACATCCTTTATTTTTAGGTTTCCTGGTTGATTATAAGTACCATTTTCCGGGTGTGCATCTGCCTCTCCTTGAGTTTGAAAAATTCCTTCTACAACATATCCATAAAATTCAGGGAACGCAGTACCTGTTTCTACTCTAGAATAGGTCTGAGCTCTTTGGTTTCTACCGACGATAAATTCACCATCTGTTTCAGACAAGGATTCGACCTCATTTTTATAGGTCGAGAAAATAACACCTACGTTATATTTAAAATCTCCTTCATCAGTTCCACCACCTCTATAACCTAGTTCTATATCAACACCTTTGTTTGCCATGGTACCGATATTTACACTTGGTGCCGTTGCAAATCCTTCTACTGCTGGTATAGCAATAGGGAATAACATATCTTCCGTATCCTTGTTCCAAACATCTACCGTAAGGTTCACACGATTGAATAATGTTGCATCAATAGCAAAGTTAGTAGAAGTAGTCGTCTCCCATTTAGCATCAGGGTTTCCAATAGCTGAAGATTGAAATCCTTGTTTGATTATACCATCCGCACCACCTAAACCGTAAAATGAGCCACCTAAGTTAGAACTAAAGGTGCTGAAACCATTATAGTTCCCTATTTGGTCATTACCGGATTGCCCCCAACCAGCACGTAGTTTTAAGTAATTTAACCAACTGCTATCGGCCAAGAAATTTTCTCTAGAAACAACCCATCCTCCAGAAATTGCCGGAAAATTACCCCATCTATTATTAGCTCCGAATCTTGAAGACCCATCACGTCTAACAGTAGCCTCTACCATATACTTATCATCATATGAATAATAAAGTCTTGCAAAATATGAGTTTAATGCCCATGCCGCTGCTTCGCCACTGTTCGTCTGGTTTTCCGACCCTGAACTAAGAATAAAAAAATCATCATCAGTAGAAATAAAACTTTCCCTACCTGCCGAAATTTGATCATACTTATACCTGGTAGATTCTGTTCCTAATAAAAAATCTAATTGGTGAACATCATTAAAAGTTTTAGTATAATTTAATGTGTTGGTAAAGTTCCATGTAAGATTATCTCCTCTTGTCTCATTCAACGTATGTCCCGCTGTACCATTGGTATTCTCTAAATCCGCAAACCTAGGATCATGATTTGAATACCAATTCATATTATATCCTAAAAGAGACTTGAACGTTAGGTTGTTGGCTGGCTTAACCTCTACAAAAACATTACCAGTTACATTTAAAGTTGTTCTCTTATCCTTACGTTGTCTAAAATTATTACCTACAGGATTAGGGCCGTCATTTAAGCCACCACCTACTACACCTCCAGCAAAATTACCCGCAATATCTCTAACAGGAATTAACGGACTAGTCTCAATAATGCTATTAAAACCAACAGTATTTCCTTTAGATTCGCTTAAAGTAACCCCTAAACGTTCACCAATTTTCAACCAATCTTTTACTTGAGAATCTATATTGGCACGTATGGCATATCTATTGTAAGAATTGTCTCGTAATATCCCTTCTTCTTTAAAATAATTAGCACTTAAGGCATACGTAGTTTTTTCTGAACCTCCTGAGACAGACAATACAAAATCTTGTATTAGCGCTGGTTGATACAACTCTTCCATCCAATCCGTTCCTTCTTGGTTGGTTTTAGTAATCGGGTAATTTACTTGGTCGTATAATGCCGGATTTGTTGATGCGTCACCATTAGATGCCCCGTTTGGAAACAAATAATCATTTACTCGTGTTGCCTGAATATTATTTGGATCAAAACTAAAATGAGCATGATTTGGCGCAATACCATCATTGGTTTGTTCCAACCAAATTTGTTGTCCGATTAAATTAGGATCGGTAACTAAGTCATATCTAGAGGTAGACGTTCCCATACCACTCCTTAAGTTAATATCAACCTTAGCGGGTTGAGCTTTTCTACCCGTTGTGGTGGTTATTAAGATTACACCATTTGCACCTCTTGAACCGTAAATAGCAGTAGAAGAAGCATCTTTTAATACCTGCATAGATTCAATTTGGCTTGTTGGTGGTGGCGATGCACCAAAAACTCCATCAACAACATATAAAGGTCCATTTCCATTAATAGTACCTAAACCACGAATTCTTACTTGAGCATTTTGTCCTGGTCTTGCAGAAGCATTTACCGTAACACCTGCTGCACTACCTTGAAGTGCTCTTGTTGCATCGGATGAAGCTTGTTGCTCTATGTAAGCCGTTTTTACGGTACTAACAGCACCAGTAACGTCTGCCTTTTTTCTAGAACCATAACCAATAACCACAACTTCGTCCAGAAGTTGAGAATCTGGCTGTAATTGTACGTTAATTGTTGTTCCTGATTCTGCAGCTATTTCTTGTGTGGTATAACCAGTATAAGAAATAACTAGGATATCACCTGTATTTGCGGCTAGGGAAAATTTACCGTCAAAATCTGTGACTACCCCATTTGTTGTTCCCTTAACGAGAACGTTTGCCCCAAACATGGGTTGATTAAGTTCATCGGTTATTGTACCACTTACATTAGAGTCTTGCGCAAATCCAATAGAAGCACAAGTCAACATAAGCCCAAACAATAACCAATGTTTGCGTTTTGTGAGTTGTTTAAATAAACATTCTTTCATAATAATGCTTGTTTTTTGTTAGTTAGTATTTTGACCAAACAACAGAAATTCGTTTAAAAAATTAGGATTTTCACTTTAAAAACCTTTCTCTGGTGATAAATCAATAATTATATTGTCAAAGAAAGTATATTGTGCTTGTTAAGACTCGGCAATAAATGGTCAAAATCGGGTAATTATAGGTCAAGCATCTCTTTTGACCTATAATTACCTAAGCATGAACTTATATTACCCATTCTGTTAAGAGTCTTTCCGTATTTTGAACATTATTATACAAACCTTATTATGTTTAGTTTCTCTGTAAAAGATATAGCGTTTATTGCTTTGGATTCCATGAAAACAAACTGGAGTTTGGGATTACTCGGTTTTTCATTTTTGTTCTTGTTTTCTTGTAATAAAAAAGAGCAAAAGCCAGTTGATGATTCAACAACATTATTTACACTAGTTGACCCAGAAGATTCTGGTATCCATTTTTCAAATACCTTAAAAGAAACCGCTAAGGAAAACCATCTTGTAAATGAAAATTTCGTTACTGGTGCAGGTGTAGCTATTGGTGATATAAATAATGATGGACTGCCTGATATTTATTTTTCCGGTAATCAGGTAAATGATATGCTGTTCCTGAATAAGGGAGATATGGTTTTTGAAGATGTCACTGAGAGAGCCGGCATCCTAAAAAGTGATAGCTGGTCTACCGGCGTCACATTTGCAGATATTAATGGAGATGGCCATCAAGATATATACGTATGTAAAAATGAACAAGGCAACAGAGACAAGAGTGCCAATTTACTATACATAAATTCTGGTAATGGTACATTCAAGGAAATGGCTGCGCATTATGGTTTAGATGATAAGGGTTTTTCTATTCAGTCCAGTTTCTTGGACTATGACAAAAATGGACTCCTTGATCTTTATGTAATAAATCAACCTCCTGGCTACGGTAATAGACAAGGAGGAAAAAAAAGGGTAAAAGGCTCCAATCCTGCATACAGTGATAAACTTTATAAAAACCTAGGGAAAGATATTGGATTTATTGAAGTTTCTCCTATGGCCAAAACCGAGAATTTGGCTTTTGGCCTTTCTGTAGCAGTTGGAGACCTTAATAATGACGGATGGCAAGATATGTATGTTGCCAACGACTATAATGAGCCCGACTTTTTTTATCTAAACGATAAAAAAGGAGGGTTTAAGGAAAACTTGAAAAATAACTTTAAACACATTTCCAATTTTAGCATGGGTACTGATATTGCCGATTTTGACAATGATGGCAACTTAGATATTATGGTTTTGGATATGGTTGCAGAAGACCACAAACGTATCAAAACTAATATGGGCGGTATGAATCCAGAAAATTTCTGGAACATGGTTAATGAAGGTGGGCATTATCAATATATGTTCAACACTTTACAACGAAACAATTGCAATGGTTCTTTTAGTGATGTAGCCCAAATGGCTGGAGTGTCCAATACAGATTGGAGTTGGGGACCACTAATTGCTGATTTTGATAATGACGGTCTAAAAGACATTTTCGTTACCAATGGCATTAAGCGAAATATGCGTAACAGCGATGTAAATAAAAAATACGAACGAATTTTAGATAGCATTGATAAGGTTGCAAAAAAGGAAAATAAAAAATTTCAAGATGTAGTAGATATTTTGGCATTAACTAAAATTGCGCCAGAAGACAAGCTTCAAAACTATGCTTATAAAAATAATGGTGACCTAACTTTTACCAAACAAAATAAAGAATGGGGATTTGAGCTTGAAACCTTATCTAATGGTTCGGCCTACGCAGATCTAGATCAAGATGGAGATTTAGACCTTATTATAAACAATATAGACGAAAAGGCTTTCATCTATAAAAACCATACGGTAGAAAAGAATATTGGAAACTACATTAGATTTAACCTCCACCCCACTTCACAGACCGAAGCTCTAAGCAGTAAAATTTCACTCTATAAAGACGCTAATCTATGGCAGACCATAGAAGTAACCAATGTGCGGGGTTATATGTCAAAAAGCGAAAATACAGCTCATTTTGGAGTCGGTTCTATGGAAGACATTGAAAAAATTCGGATTCAATGGCCCAACGGCCAGGTAAGTGAGCTTAAAGATGTTCGCTCAAATCAGTCGTTAGCTATTTATCAGAAAAATGAAGAATTTATAAGTAGGACAAACATATCCATCAAGCCAATTTTCAAAGAGAACACGGTTAAAGCTCAACTAAAATACAAGCATACAGAAAATGAATTTGACGATTACCAGAAACAAGTTCTTCTGCCGCACAAAATGTCTCAATTTGGACCAACGATAGCGGTAGCCGATGTTAATTCGGACGGACTTGATGATTTTTACGTTGGGGGTGCTTCGGGCAAAAGCGGAGCTCTTTTTGTTCAAAACAGAACAGGGAGTTTTGATTCTATTCCGCAACTATCTTTTCTGAAAGATAAAATTTCTGAGGACCTTGGCAGTGTGTTTTTTGATATTGATAAAGATGGAGACCAAGACCTATTTGTAGTTAGTGGTGGTTACGAATTTCAGGAAAACAGCAAAAACCTTCAAGACCGACTATACCTTAACGACGGTACGGGTCATTTTAAAAAAGACAGCGGCAGATTACCAAAATACTTGGATAGCGGCTCCCAAGTAATCCCTGCGGATTACGATAATGATGGCGATATAGATCTGTTTATAGGAGGTAGACAAACACCCGGTAAATACCCTTCTCCGGCCAATAGCATGTTACTACAAAATGATAATGGGTATCTAAAGAATGTAACCTCTTCAAAAGCTCCGGACTTCAAAAATCTAGGTATGGTGACTTCCGCTCAATGGGCACACATTAATAATGATGACAAATTAGACTTGATTATTGTTGGCGAATGGATGCCTATTACAACTTTCTTGCAAACCGAAAACGGGATTTTTGAACGTACATCTATTGAAGGTTTAGATAAAACCAATGGTTGGTATTACAACGTCACCAAAGCCGATATGGATAATGATGGCGATGATGATTTCATTGTAGGTAATTTAGGTTTGAATTATAAATATAAAGCATCACCCAAACATCCATTTCAGGTTCATAGTGCAGATTTTGATAAAAATGGAAAGCAAGATATTGTCCTCAGTTATTTTGAAGAAGGAGAAGTTTATCCCATAAGAGGGCGGTCTTGTTCCGTGGAGCAAATACCAGAGTTAGACGCCAAATTCCCCACTTTTGAATCTTTTGGTGATTCTGATTTGAAAGATATATACGGAGACCAACTTAATGATGCCCTTCATTTATCGGCATATACTTTTGCTTCCTATTATATTGAAAATGTTGATGGAAAATCACTTCAACTACACGAGCTTCCAAAACTGGCGCAAGTATCTAGCATAAACACCATCCTTGCAGAAGATTTTAATAAAGACGGCCACAAAGACTTATTGATTGCCGGAAATTTATTTACCTCCGAGATTGAAACTCCAAGAAACGATGCCGGTGTAGGTCTTTTTCTTAAAGGCAACGGAAAAGGAGATTTTATTCCGATTACAACAGCAGAAAGTGGATTTTATACTCCTTTTGATGTCAAAGACATGAAAGTTCTTAAGACCGGTGATAAATCCAATATACTAGTTGGTAACAACGACCATTACTTACAACTTATAGGATGCAACTAAAGTCAGCAAGAAAACCTACTTGTCAGCTGGTATAATCTTTAAAGTTACCTCCCCTGCTTTCAAACCTTCGGAAGCAGCGGAAATAGTTACTTTATCTGCCTGAGCGTTTGATTGCACTATTAAAAGTGTCCTACCTTGGTCTGTCACAATTTTATTGGACTGAAAATCCTGAACATTTCTTTCCGAACCATTATCAACCCCAAGTAGCCTTACATCACCATGAACAGTAAAAATAATTTCTGAATTGAGGTGTCTTACCGGTTTGCCATCTTTATCTACAATTTGAGCTATAATATGAGCTGCATCATAGGTATTGGCACCTAATTCTGTCTTGTCTACGGATAGGTGAACCGCATAAGGTTCTTTCGCTGTTTTTATCTGCGCAATGGCATCCACTTTTTTTCCACCAATATAGCCTTCGGCCCTTAATTCCCCTTCGGTAAACGGAACGGACCATTTGTAAATATGATCCGCAAAATCTTCAAGGTTTTTTCGTCCTAAAGAAGTATTATTTAAAAAGAGCTCTACTTCATCACAATTGGAATATACCTCTACTACCGTTGGCTCGTTAGTATTGTAATTCCAATAGTCATTGGTTTCATACCAAAACCACAATGCTTTTTTCCAAGCATCTTTTTTCTTTTCTATGGGTTCTCCTACACTATTTAATTTAAAAATAGATTTATCCAAAGACTGTGTGGTAATATATAAATGAGGCTCATCGCTCCAAAGCGTTTTCATCATATGGTATGAGGTCTTTTCGAAACCTGCGGAATTCAGTAATCCACTATTCGTGCCTTTTTTTGGCCAGCCTCCGTTAGACTCACCCATATAATCAATTCCCGTCCACAAAAAGAGCCCGGAAATAAACGGACGTTCCATCACCGCTTTCCATTCATGCCATTGGGGAAGATTCTCCGTACCCATAATCACTTTGTCCGGATAATTTTTATGTCCGTAATCATAAATTACCCGTCGGTAACTATAGCCCACCACGTCCAAAGCATCTGCATAGCCTGATAAATGGCTAGCGGAAGGTAGAATGCAATTAGCAGTTACATAGCGTGTAGTGTCCAATTCCTTGGTCCATTTTGCCAACTTGTGAGCCGTTTTTCCTATATCATATTTTCCCTTGGGTAAAGTTTTCAATTTTTCATTTATCTGCTCTACGGAAAACGGTGGTTCAGAAAAGAAGTAATTGCCCTGCCATCCCATGTTGTTAAAGAAACCCGTGGCATCTGCATTTCTAGGATAGGTCCACTCTATCTCGTTACCGATGCTCCACTGTATAATGCTTGGATGGTTTCGGTGCGCCAATACGGTATTTTTTAAATCTTTTTCTGCCCATTCTTGAAAATGTTCAGTATATCCTCTTGTGATATAATCCACACTTTGTTCGTTCATGTTCTTTCTTTTGTCCTTGGGATTGTCCCACTCATCAAAAAACTCATCCTGTACCAGAAAGCCCATCTCATCGCACAAATCTAAAAATGCTTGGGAACCGGGATTATGCGAAATTCTAATCGCATTACACCCCGCTTCTTTTAACTTGGCCAAGCGTCTTCTCCAAACATCATCAGGAACTGCAGCACCTACCAATCCTCCGTCATGGTGCAGGCAAACTCCTTTAATTTTCATATTTTCACCGTTAAGGAAAAACCCTTCATTAGCTTCAAAACGGATGGATCGAACACCAAAGGTTGTTTCCTGTCGATCAATAATTTTTCCGTCTTGCACGATTGAGGTAATGGCTTTGTATAAATAGGGATTTTCAACACTCCATAGATTAGCATTTTCAATGAATATGGACTGTTGATGTGAAGTCTTCGTATTTCCAGCAATGGAAAATGTATTTGTTTGTTCATTGACTTTTTTCCCTTCTCTATCATAAATATCAGTTTGTATTTCAGCGTTTTTATTCTCTGAAAAATCGTTCTGGATATCAATTGCTACAGAAACTTCTGCCCTATTTTCATCTATTTTAGGAGTCGTAATGAACACGCCCCAGACAGGAATGTGCAATTTGTTTTTGACCAAAAGTTTTACATCTCGATATATTCCTGAACCCGTGTACCAACGGCTGTCGGCATAACGGGTTCTATCAACCTTAACCTCGATTAAATTCGAGTCTTTTTCCGAATTCAAATAAGGTGAAATGTTAAAATAAAAAGGAGAATATCCATACGGATGAGCACCGACCTTTTCTCCGTTCAAAACAACTTCCGAGTTATTATAAACCCCATCAAACAATATATATGCATTTTCATTCTCTTGTAGTTTTAATGGGAATTTCTTACGATATAACCCTGTACCTCCGGGAAGATACCCAGTAGCCCCTTCTCCATTTATGGAGTCAAAAGAAGCTTCAACACTCCAATCATGTGGAAGTCTTACGTTTTTCCAGTTGGCGGAGTTCCCAGTGGTGTCTACCAACTGAAACTGCCAATCGTAATTGAAATCAGTAGATACTTGTGTTAATTCTGTTGTAGCCCGTTTATCATTCGTGCAAGAAGTTAGCACGGAACCAATCAGTGTAAAAAACAAAAGATATTTTTTCATAACTCTATATTTACCATATCAATCAAAAAAGCCCAATTGAAAAGCTAATAACAATCGGGCTTACTACTAAAACAAACTAACTTTATTTTTGATGGAGAGCCGGCATTAACCTAATCCGTTCGCATAAGCCACAATTACAATTCCTGCAATCATACAACCCAATCCACCATATAATAGGTTTCTAGCTTTTGGTGAAGCGCTTATCCATTCCTTAGTTACCAAACCACTTACAATGGCCGTAGCAACAGAAGCTGTATTAAAAATTGCATACCCAACAGTATTTCCGGATGCACCAAGTTTAAATGCAGCATATGCAAAAAGAGCCGAGGCAGCATAATGAAAAACGGCCATGATCAGAATAAGAAATAGATTCTTTCCAAAAGCTGGCGTTTTGAAATCTCCCCATGCTTTTTTGGCATTTAACTGCCATAAGAAGTAAGCAGTCATAACGATACCCCCACTTAAAAAAATAGGAAACATAACAGCTACTGCTGTTATCCAATCGGCATTGCCCTGTGCTATGCTTGCCTCGTGCAAATATGGTCTTCCTGCGGCATTGGCATAACTGAAACCGGTAGCCAAAAGACCTCCAACAACAGCAATCATAATACCTGTTACCATAGAACCTTTATTGGAACCTCCTTTTTCCGTGGCGATTTTTTTCTCGTCCTTTTCTCGCGTAAGACCTGCCTTTCCGTTCAATATTACCCCAAGCAAGACCACCAAAATACCGACTAAAATGAAGGTTAATACATTAGATGGCGGTAAACCATCTTCTATGAACGGTAAAAGGGAACCTACTAAAATTATAGTTCCAATAAATATTGAAAAACCTAAGGAAAGTCCTATATGATTTATGGCTTTACTCCACATCATAACGCCTATTCCCCAAAGGAAACTGGTAAGTCCCATTTTAATCCAAATATCGGTTGGCATATTACCAAAAATTTCACCAAAACCCTGAATAAGAGTCACTGATGCTATAATGGGCACCACGAACATAGTCAGGAGAAAAAAGAGACTCCACGTATTTTCATACTTGAACCCCTTTGTAAATTTTTCGGGAAGGGCATAAAGGCCCAACATCAATCCGGCGAAAATCGCCCATAAAACTCCTTCGGTCATAACTTAAATATTTAATTGAAGTCAAGTCAACCACTACCGGCCCACCCGACTTTTATTGATTTACCAGTTGAATTTAAAAATAGTAGTACTGTTATAAACTTCGCCAACTTTTAGAATGCTCTGGGGAGCAGTGGCAATATTCGGTCCATTAGGATAGCGGTGGGTTTCACAACAAAATCCGCGATATTTGCCGTACTGCAAGCCGGATTCTCGTTTTAGTTCATCAGAAGTATATTTACCCGTATACAATAACATGCCGGGCTCTGTAGTAAAAACTTCCATAGAGCGCCCACTCTTAGGCTCGGATATTTCGGCCACTTTACCCAGTTCAAATCCTTTATCTTCAAAGAGGTAAAAGTGCTCAAAACCGTCGCCCATGGCATCATGTACTTCTTTTATGGTCTTTGCCGTACGCAAATCATCGGCTTTGCCCGCAACAGAAACATTCTCACCTGTTGCTGCACCGGTTTCATCCCAAATTTGTTTGGTATCCGAGTTTACCATTACGGAGTGAGCCTCTACATTTTCAGCAAAACCAGAAAGATTAAAATACGAGTGATTTGTAATGGTGAAAGGCGTGTCTTGGTCGGTTATTGCGCCATATCGTATTTTAAGTTCATTGTCATTTGTCAATGTAAAGGTCACTTGAACCGTAATATTTCCAGGAAAACCTTCTTCTAAATGAAGACTTGTAAGTTCCATTTGAATGTTAGCTAACTCGTTTGAAAACGAACTTACTTTCCATATTTTTTTGTCGAAGCCCACTTTACCACCGTGAAGATTATTATCACCAACTATTTTTGCCAGTTCATAATCCTTTCCGTTCAAAGAAAATTTAGCATCCTTAATTTGCGAACAATAACGACCTACGGTTCCTCCAAAATAGGGGGCATTTGCTTTATAAGCATCAGAAAAATAGCCTTCAAAAGTATCAAAACCACAAACGATTTCTTCGGCTTTACCTTCTTTGTTCGGCACTAAAATAGAGGTAATTGTAGCCCCATAGTTGGAGATTTTTACTCGAACTCCATTATCATTTTCCAAAGTATACTGTTGAATAGTCTCACCATTCAGTACACCAAAATCCGTTTGATCTGTTCTCATTATCATTTGCATTTAAAATGTTCTTATTTGATGTTCTATTTAGATTGATAAGGTGCAAGTTTTTCCCAATCGAAATCAACGCCTACACCAGGTGTATCCGGCGCAACGGCAAGATGATTTTCCACCACCAAAGGCCTTTTGGTATATTGATCAATAGGAAAACTATGTACCTCTAACCAACCCGAATTAGGCTGTGCGGATACCAAACTTACGTGCAGCTCCTGCATACCGTGAGAACATGCCGGAATATTGTGCTTATCCGCTAATCTTGCTGCGGCCAACCAACCCGTAATACCCCCACAGTTGGAAGCATCCGGTTGAACAAAAGATAATTTTGCCTGATCCATGGCATATTCAAACTCATGAATGGTATGTAAATTTTCGCCCATGGCCAACGGGAAATCCGTAGCATCTGAAATCTGGGCAAACCCCATGTAGTTATCCGGTATGATAGGTTCTTCAAACCAAGTAATGTCATATTCCCGGAACCTGTTAATCGCCTTTATAGCTTTTTCAACGGTCATGGAATAATTGGCATCGACCATGAAAGTTACATCCGGACCAATAAATTCACGAACGGCCTTAATGCGTTCTATATCCTCATCCAGGTTTTCCCGTCCTATTTTTATTTTAACCGCATTAAAACCAGCAGCCAAATAACCTTCCATATTCTTCAAAAGTTTTGGAATAGGGAATTGTAAATCTATTCCGCCACAATATGCTTTACAGGTTTTACCAGCTCCACCGGCCATTTGCCATAACGGTTTTTCTGCTTTTTTACAACGAATGTCCCACAGGGCAATATCAATTGTAGAAACCGCAAAAGATACAATACCGCCGCGGCCCACATAATGCATATGCCACTCTAAGAAATCATAGATACCTTCTACATCTGTACCATCCTTACCAATTAAAGCCGGCGCAATATCGTGGTCTACCATTGCCTTTATGGCATTTCCGCCTTTCCCGCCTGTATAAGTATAACCAGTTCCTGTACTCCCATCTTCTAAAGTAATAGTAGAAGTAACCAGTTCAAAATGCGTATGGTCTCCATGTTTGGCATCGTTCATGACTTCCGGCAACGGAACCCTGAACAACTTACAATCAACCGATTTAATTTGCGTAGCCATCTATGCTTTATGTCTAATGTAAAACGTCTTTTTCTCCATGTACTGCTCAAAGCCGTACTTGCCATCTTCCCCACCTGAACCACTTAGTTTATAACCATTGTGGAAACCTTGATGCTGCTCCCCATGACCACGGTTCACGTAAATTTCACCGTATTCAAGTTCGTCATTACACTTCATGATGGTATTCATGTTATTGGTAAAAACCATTGCTGCCAATCCGTACTCACAATCATTGGCATATCCAATAACTTCCTCAAAAGTCTTGAATTTCAAAACCGGAAGAATAGGTCCAAAAGACTCTTCATGAACAATAGTCATATCTTGTGTTACATTGGTCAAAACCGTAGGCTCAAACCAGAATCCTTTTTCAAAAGCTTTTCCTTCAAGTTTTTTACCACCCGTAGCCAAAGTTGCCCCTTCTTCCAAACTAACGGCTACTAAATGCTCCATATGTTTTAATTCGGATGCGTTTACTTTTGGTCCCATATCGGTATCATCCAACATTGGATCACCTACTTTAATTGCTTTTGTTTTAGCTATGAATTTTTCCATGAAAGTATCATAAACACCCTCATGCACATACATTCTTTCATTACAGGTACAAACTTGACCACAGTTATCAAAACGTGAGTGAAGCGCAGAATCAACCGCTGCATCTATATCTGCATCCTCAAAAACTATAAACGGAGCCTTACCTCCAAGTTCCAACTGCACATGAGTAAGATTCTGAGCAGCAGCCCTAGCAATAGATTGACCAACTGGAGTAGATCCGGTCATGGTAACCATTTTAGTTATAGGACTCTCAACCAATGCGTTACCCATTGCCCTTCCCGGACCAGTTAAAATATTGATAACTCCGTCTGGAATACCAACCTTTTTGGCCAAATTACCCAATTCAAGAGTAGCTAATGGTGTTTCTGAAGTCGGTTTAATTACGATAGTATTTCCCGCAACCAAAGCCGGTCCTAACTTACGTCCTGCCAAGGCCAATGGAAAATTCCAAGCTGTAATAGCCACAACAACACCGCGTGGTATTTTCTGAATCCAGATTTGCTCATTAGGGTTATCCGAAGGAATAATATCTCCTTCAATTCTTCTTGCACCTTCACAAGCGTACTCTATAAATGAAGCCGTCACCGCGACTTCCCCTTTGGCCACTTTGAGCAATTTACCTTGTTCCTTAACCAAAAGTTCCGCTAAGTAATCTGAATTTGCCTTTATCTCGTTCGCCAGCTTATATAATAAGTCTGCACGAGAGCGAGCAGGCAATTTTTTCCATTCTTTTTGTGCCTTATCAGCAGCATTCAGAGCTTGCTGCGCCTCCTCTACTGTTCCGTTTTGCACTCTCGCAACAACTTCTTCCGTAGTTGGATTTACGATATCTATGGTCTTACCTGATGTGGATGTTACCCATTTTCCGTCAATAAATAGTTGGTATTCTTTAATTGCTGACATGTTCTTATTTTATTTATGTTTTCTATATGTATCCATTCTTGTAGCTGCTTTGCCTTCAAATCTTCTTTCTAATTCCCAAAGCGGTCTTTCTAATGTAAGTTCCCAGTCAAAAAGCATTTTGTAAAGCTCACGAACCTTCTCTGGATGTGCCAAAGCCAAATCGTTCACTTCTGAAATATCTTCCTTTATGTTGTACAACTCTGCGGGACGATCAGGAAAACGAACCAATTTCCAATCGTTATGCCTAACGGCTCCCCTGTTCTCTTTTTTCCAATACAATGTTGTATGGGGAATACCGGCCTTCTTTTCTTTTAAATAAGGCAGTAGATCTACTCCATCCAAACCTTCCACATTACTAACATCCCCGCCTGCGGCAGTAACAAAAGTTGGCAAAAGGTCTAATGTACTTACTGGATTTTCATAGACTGTATTTGATTTTAACATACCGGGCCATGACATCAAGAAAGGAACGCGTATTCCCCCTTCTAAGTGGTTTGCTTTTGTACCGCTTAACGGGTCATTTAATGATTCATTAGAATCCGAAGGGCCACCATTGTCATTGGTAAAAACTATAAGTGTGCTCTTTTCCAGGCCCAGTTCTTTAATATGGTCCAAAACTTTCCCACATGCTCTATCCATTGCAATAGCCATAGCTGCTAAAGTTTTCCGTTTCCCGCTCAGGCCATTCACTTTCTTTAAATCCTCTTCTTTTGCTTCCATTGGTGTATGTACCGCATTGAAAGCCAGATAAATGAAAAATGGATTCTTTTGGTTTCTATCCATAAACGAGTTGGCCTCTTCTGCTAATTCATCCGTGAGATATCCGTCATGCTCTAGATAATTCTCAAAACCACGTTCAAGTCTATCTTCGTCCCGACGAAGTTTATTTTCATTTCCATAAGGCATATAACTTCTTGCGCCGCCACGGAAGCCATAAAACTCATCAAAACCTCTTTTGGTAGGATGAAAACGGTCTGCATTACCTTGATGCCATTTTCCAAATATCGCCGTTTTATAACCTTGTTCTTTGAGGTAATCCGCCATTGTCTTCTGGTCCAGCGGAAGCCCCATATCATCTCCGGTAATTCCGTTTTTACTCATAAGACCGGGAACGTTGTTCTCTTCGAACCCAAATTTCTGCTGATATTTTCCTGTCAAAAGTCCGGCGCGCGATGGTCCACAAACGGCCGCAGAAACATACGCCTGAGTAAATCGAACCCCATTTTTTGCCAATTTATCAAGTTCAGGAGTTTGAAAATCTTTGCTTCCCTGAAAGCCAAAATCTGCATAACCCGCATCATCCGATAGGATAAAAACAATATTAGGTTTGTCTTGCCCCCAACAATTACAAAGCATTGCAAAGGACGCAAAGAACAAGAATACCCGTCTTGGCAATTTCATTTTCCTTAAATTTTTATTGGGATTTTTTCTTATCTCTTTGAACAAATTATCGACCCATCCAGCCACCATCTACGAGCATGGTAACACCACTCATATAACCAGCTGCATCAGAACTTAAAAACACGATAGGCCCTGCAAAATCTTCAGGTTTACCCCATCTTCCCGCCGGTATCCTAGATAGGATAGATGCTGATCTATCCGGGTCATTTCTTAAGGCTTCCGTATTATCCGTACTAATGTAACCGGGAGCAATTGCATTTACATTTACTCCTTTTCCGGCCCACTCATTTGCAAACGCCATTGTCATTTGACCAATAGCTCCTTTACTTGCTGCATAACCTGGTACGGTAATACCTCCTTGGAAGGTCAACAAGGAAGCCGTGAAAATAATTTTACCTTCACCACGAGCTACCATTTCCTTACCAATTTCACGGGTTAATACAAATTGTGCCGTTTGGTTGATTTCAATTACCTTATCCCAATATTCATCTGAGTGCTCAACCGCTGGAGCTCTTAGGATTGTCCCTGCATTATTTACCAAAATATCAATTTTTGGAAAGTCGCCTTTTACTTCTTTAATGAATTCGTATAAAGCTTCTCTATTCCCAAAATCGCAAGTATAGGCTTTAAACTTTCTACCTGTAGCTTCAACTTCTTGCTCTACCATGCTACCATGCTTCTCCAAAGAAGCACTGACCCCAATGATATCCGCACCAGCTTCCGCCAAGGCAACTGCCATAGCTTTTCCAATTCCTCTTTTGCAACCCGTTACCAAAGCGGTTTTACCTTTTAGGCTAAATTGATTTAATATGCTCATTTCCTTATGCGTTATTTCTCTTTATTATTGTTGACAATCCATTAGTACCTTCATACCATCTGGATTATTATCTATGTTTTCAAAAACTTGTTGGATTTTGGTCAATGGTTGTACGTCCGTAATCATGTCCTCAAAAGGAAGTTCGTTAGCCGTAATCAATTCAATTGACTTCTCATAATCTTCCTTCTCGTACACACGAGCACCAATTAAGCTCAGCTCTTTCCAGAAAAATTTAAAAAGATCTACTGGTTTCTTTTCCCCATGAATAGCTACCATTAATATTCTACCACGAATACCGGCTACTTCGCACATAATATCTAAAGCAGGTTGTACGCCGGCTACTTCAAAAACCACATCTGCACGACGGTTATCCGTTTTCTCTTTTACGTATTCTACTAAATCCACTTTCATTGGGTTAACAGCATGTAACCCCATAGATTCAGCTTTGGCAATACGCTTTTCGTTTACTTCCGAAATAATAACATTTGCACCTACATCTTTGGCCACCATAGCTACCAAAAGACCTATAGGTCCACCACCTAGAACAACGGCAGTCTCACCTGCAACCAATCCGCTTCTACGAACATCGTGTGTGGCAACCGATAATGGCTCTATTAAAGCCGCCAGTTTTAAATCGGTTTCAGCCTTTAGCTTATGAAGAACAAAAGATGGTACGTTCCAATATTGTTGCATTGAACCTGGACTATCAATACCAATGAATTTTAATTCTTCACAGATATGATTGAACCCTTTATCGGAAGCTTTAACCTTACGGTCATCCAGTGGGCGAACCACAACCTTGTCCCCAACTTCGTACCCTTCAACCCCTTCACCGACAGCATCAATGACACCGGACATTTCATGGCCAATAGTTTGAGGCATTTCTACCCTTTTATCCATCATACCATGATAAATGTGCACATCCGTACCACATACACCGGAATAGGCTACCTTTATTCTTACATCACCTTTTGCAGGCTGCTCAATCTCCTTCTCTATTACAGAAAACGTTTTGTTTCCTTTGTAAACTGTTGCTTTCATTAACTATATTTCTCTATTATTTCTTTTCACCTTTTGCAGTGTGCGATGTTTTTCGTTGAGAAGAAAATCTCATTATACTTTGGTAATCGCCACTATTGTATACATGTGTTAAGCCCCATCTTAAAATTTCCGTCGGTTCTTTTTCAACATCCGCAGTTCTATTTAAACCAATAGCATGAGCATTAACCCCAGGGATAACAGACTTGATATCGAAATTAATACCATCTGGAGCCCATTGAATTGTATTCTTCTCAGGACCATCCGTAGTAATCAATGCGGCTATACCGCCATCATAAGGCCAAACACAAATTTCATGACCACTATTACTTATTGGGTTATATGGTGATTTCACATAAGGCCCCTTAGGGTTATCCGCAATGGCAACACCATGACGAATTTGTCTTCCTCCAAAAGTGATTTCCTCACCCATTTGCTCTCCTTTGTAGTACAAATAGAATTTTCCCTTATAGGGTAGAATACAAGGATCGTGAACTTTATGACTGTCAAAGTCACCCTTTTTTTCTACGGCAAACCGGTTCTGTTCTTCGCCCTTCCATATACCATTGTCCGCAGGACTCAAAATTGGCTCTTCGCTCTTTGTCCAAGGTCCGTTGGGAGAGTCAGCCCATGCTAAACCAACCTGATTTTTTACACGGACGTTATATGGAGATTTTACGGTTTGGTAGCATAGGTAATATTTATCTTCCCATTTCATGATTTCAACCGTAAAAACAGAACGATCATCATAGGCACCTTTCTCACCACGGGTAACCGCTGGCCCTTCTTCTTTCCACGTCCAGCCATCTTCTGAAGTAGCATACCAAATATCGCAACGGTCCCAAGGAAATACCTTTTCAGTTTCTATATCTCCTCCAAAACCTTGAGTGGGTCCCGTACTTCTTGTATACCATACATAGTACTTTCCGTTCTCTTTGATAATGGCACTAGGGTCACGACGAACAACACCTTCCTCATAGGCCAAATCTCCTTTTAAAGGTTGAAGCGGTCCAAACTGAATGAACCATTCGTTACCTAGATCCGTTGGCCACTTTAATGCTCTTTTTGAAGCTGCGCTCAAATGATTGGTATCGGTAATACCGAGGTGGTCAATTTGCTCTGGAGTAAATGTCACCTTATCATCACAGTCATTGGTAGATTTCATTTCATTAGATGTTTTAGGAGAATTACAGGCCGAAACCAGCACTGCTGCTACTATTAAAAATTGGGAGTATTTGTTCATGATTATCAGTTACTTGATATAAATTTAAATATATGAATTTTCTCTACTAGCTGGCACTGCTTAAAACACTATAATCAGAGGGCGAAGTACCATAAAACCTTCTGAAACATTTGCTAAAATAATTAGGGTCGCTAAACCCCACTTGATAACTCACTTCTGCAATACGCAACTGTCCGTTTTCTAATAATTCAGCGGCTCTTGTCAATCTCATATTTCTCATATAATCTTTGGGAGCATACCCAGTAAGCTTTTTTAATTTTCTAAAAAAAGTAGACCTACTCGTATTCATGTCATAAGACAAATCATCTACCCAATAGGTATCATCGGACATGTTCTCTTCCATATATATACTGATTCGATTTAAAAACTCCCGATCATATATATTAAGTGATGAAACTTCTGTTACCTTCTTTTCTAAGAAATCTTTTCTTTCAGTAGCCTTTTTTGCAGTAAATTTCTTTTCATTTTTATCCTTAAACAACTTGAAGCGTTTGGTCAACTTACCATCGGCTTCGGTTTCCAACACTTTTATCTTCACTCCTAATGAGTTTAATGCCCCAAGTAAAATGGCAGGCATGTTTAACCCTTGATTAAAGACCGCGTTATAAACCGGTACATCTGCACCACAATCATCAATAAAATCAACTTTTATGCGTAGTTCTCCGTTCTCTATCACTCCTTCGCCATTGTCCGTAGCACCAAGAGCATTCTTTCCATTAAAAATAGTTGCTTCCATAAGGTGTTTTTTTGATTCAAATATGAAACTAGTTTCTTATTTGAATCAAAAATATATAAAAATTTGACATATCAGTATAATTTGGCCGTGTTTTTTTAAGATTTCTTTCACAAACCACACCAAAAACATCAAATTCTTGAATCCAAATATTTTAACAAGGAAAAAACTACAAAAATAGTGCAATACAGCTATGTTATGTTGTACTAAATGATTTACATCTAATAACATAGAGATAAAAATTACGTATTTGAATAAGAAGGAAGAATGACTATTAATGCTTTAGATAACCTAATTTAGTAGAAATTTCCAAGGCATATTTTTTTACTATTTCACCTTTACTACTAAACTGAGATGCAGGTAACCTTCCATAAGGTGCTGTAATCCAAAGTGCCGCTACCGGGTAGCCATGTTCGTTAAAAATTGGCGCTCCTACACAGTTAATACCCTGAATGTCTTCACTATTATCAATAGCATAGCCTTTTGACTTAACTTCCTTTAGGACTGTTTTAAATTCTTTTTTAGAAGTAATGGTGTTCTCTGTGTACTTGGTCAGTGTTTTACCCCTTAAGGCTTCATCTGCTTCATCTACAGGAATGTTCGCTAATATACATTTACCGCCTACTGAGCTGTGAAGATCAAACTGTGTACCAGGTTCCACAAAAAGTTTTACAGGGTATGAAGATGGCACTTGTTCCAAAATGGTTCCTGTAGACCCCAATAATACACCAAGCATAACAGATTCCTTAAGCTCGTCTCGTACAGCGCGCATTACATCTATAGAATGCTCAACCAAACTTTGCTCATTCATAGAAGAAATACCTAAAGTGAGCATTTTCCTAGAAAGGGTAATCTTTTTGGTTGTCTCGTTTTTTTGAAGGTAATTTTTAAAAATCAATGTGCTTACAATGCGAAAAGCACTTGACTTAGTAATAGAAAGTGTTTCGGTAATTTCCGCCAAGGTCAATCCTTTTGTCCGAGTGGCCAACAACTCTATTATAGAAAGACCTCTTTCTAAATTTGGAACATTATAAGTTGATTTTAGCTCTACCTTGGCTTTCTTCATTATATCATATTATGAGTGCAATTTAAGACTCTTCTCCGTATTTTGATAAAAAATCTCTCGGGATTAAACATATTTACCTAGACAAAAAGTCAACAACTCATAAATTCAAAAAGTAATAGACATATTCCAAAATCGAACGCAGAAATAAAAGGACTAGCAGCTATTAGTTACGAAAACATAGAAATTTATCCTCTGAATTTTTCGTTTTAATTCTCATGTTACTCAATAACACATTATCGGATAAAAACATAAGGACATTAATATTTTTTACCATTTTATTTTTATTATGACTCAAAAGCGAAACAAAAAAAGGAGGCGAAAATCGCTCCCTTTTTCATAAAATACTAATTTTAATGTATTTACATTATTTTTCCAATCATCTTCAATCCACAGTCACTTTACTACCCCACCAATCATTTTTGGGATTAAAATCTGGGGATAGGAAATCCAACCTTTGCTTTTCCAAGGATGGTAATTTCTTGTCAACTATATTTTGTAGATACGCTTCTTCTTTTTTAACACTGTACTCTGGGTCTTTTGATGGATACTTAGCTCCAACTTCTTCTAAATAAGTAAATAATTCCTCGCTTAATTGCTTCTGCAAATCTGAATGTTCCGAAGCAACATTGGTCAACTCTTCTATGTCTTCTTTCAAATTATAAAGCTCTTCCCTATTATCTTCATAGTAATGAATCAGCTTCCAATCGCCTTTTCTAATTACAGAAGATGGTTCACCTCCTTGGTTACCATAATGTGGGTAATGCCAAAATAGAGACCGCTTCTCAAGATTTCCTCCCTTAAGTATTGGTACTAGACTTTTTCCATCTAAATGCTGTTCCGGTTTTAAATCAACTCCTGCAATATCCAAAATGGTGGGATAAAAATCAGCTCCGGTAACAGGTTCTGAAGTAGATGCCCCTCCTTTTATCAACCATGGTGCTTTTATAAAATAAGGTTCTCTTATCCCTCCTTCAAATTGATAGCCTTTTCCTCCTCTTAATGGCAAATTAGAAGTTGAAAAAGAATCTCCTGCAGAAACACCACCATTATCAGAGGTAAAAACTACCAATGTATTTTTATCAAGTCCAAGTGAGTCTAAAGTCTGTAACACTCTACCTACGGCATCATCCATAGTTTCTACCAAACCGGCATAAACGGGATTATCCTGCACTTGCCGTATCGGAAGGAATTTTGCCATTTTATAACTAGATTCAGCAATGCCATTTTCTTCTGCTTTTTTCTGATACTTGGCCCATTTCTCCTTGGTGGTCTGTATAGGCCCGTGAACGGCATAGAAAGAGAGGTAGGCAAAAACTGGCTGACCGGTTTCCGTTGGGTTGTTCTCTTTAAAAAAGTTTACGGTTTCCTCCGCTAAACGCATGGTTAAGTTCTCACCATCTTCGTGGTTCTCCAGATTTGGGTTCGTATAAGGCGCAAAATAACCTCCGTTGGGGCTACCAGCATCCCACCCTCCTTTGTTAATATCAAAACCATGGTCTTCGGGCCATGAACCTTTTTCTCCTAAATGCCATTTTCCGGCAAAAAACGTTTTGTATCCCGCAGCTTTCATAGCTTCGGGTAAGGTTATAGCCTCTGCGGGAAGATTATGTTCGTATTCTGGGGGAAGCAATTTATTAAAACGTCCGGCTTTGCGCCAATCTGTTCCTGTTTTTGCTCCTATCCAATCCGTAATACCATGTCTAGCGGTAAAAGTTCCCAACATAATACTTGCTCTAGACGGACTACAAACTCTACTTGCGGCATAGCCATTGGTGAAATTCATCCCCTCATTGGCGATTCTATCAATATTTGGGGTTTCATAGAACTTACTACCCATAACACTCAAATCATGATATCCATAATCATCCGCCAGTATAAATAATACATTTGGCCGAACAGCCTTTTCTTCTACTTTTTTTTCATCATTTTTACAACTGGTCAGAACCAAACAAGTTACTGCCAAAATTGAATAGAGAAAATGCTTCATACCTTTCTTAAATTTTACGGTGAAATACTTTTATCGAAATGAAAGATACTAAATTATAGGGTTGACAGCGTTTTCTATTTCATGATTATAAAAAAAAATCGTCTCATGAAGACAACATGTGTTAAATTGAAAAAACCTCTATAAAAGAGGCTTTGTTTACTATAATTTTTATTTTTCATCAAAGAGGAGAGGAAAGAATTTACCGTCCATTTTTTCACCTTTTGGCACCTTAATTGGCGTTCCCCTAAGCATTTCTCCATCGGTATCACTAACAGTTCCATTTGCAAACACGTTCAAAACAAAAGCCCTTCTACTAAACTCGGACTTATTTTCATAGGATCCGTGAATCATTAAGGGGTGATGAAAAGAAGCATATCCTTTTTTAAGCTCTATAGGCACGGGATTAAAATTCGCCTTTTGCTCATCGGTCATAAATTCCATTAATCCTTCCATTTTTCCTGCCAACTCCGGTTTTTGAAGCAATCCCCATTTATGACTTTTAGGAACATAATAAAGACATCCGTTTTCTGTTGTGGCATCATCAAGACCTGTCCAACAGGTTAAATGCTGCATAGGCACCGTTCTGATCCAAAAGGAATAATCTTGGTGCCAAGCTACTACTCCGCCATGATCAGAAGGTTTGCAAAACAATTGATCATGCCAAAACCTAACATTAGTATTACCTAACAACTGGCTCGCTGCCATTGTAAAAGCCGGATTCCATAATAAATCATGAAAACCTTCGGTAATGCGCCAATGTCCTAAAGAGTGAAAAAGTACAGTATTGGGGTCTGTGGATTGATTGCCGTGAAATTCATAGAAAAGTTCATGTGCCGGATGTTTAGGATCGCGTATTTCTTCTAACTCGCTTCTCAACACGTTAATCTGACTTTCATCCAGCAATTTTATCCCGGAAACATAGCCATATTCATGAAAATGAGCCACCTGCTCATCACTTAACTTATACTGCTCCCATTCCTCGGGTGTTTTTGGTTGTTTAAAAAGGTCCGAAATCAATTCATGACGATCCGCCAAATCTTTTACTAATTGCATTGCCCGTGGTTTAAATTATAATCGGTTATTCGTATAAATCCTTTAAAACGTATTTTGTTCGCTATTTACAGTGTGATGCAAAAAAACGTAGCGTATCCTTAATATGCTCGCTCCAGTACGTCCATTCATGTGCTCCTTCAAATTCTTCGTAGATATGGGGTATTTGGTTTTCTTCTAACTGCTGGTGCAACTTGCGATTAAATTCGATAAGTTGATCTTCTCTTCCGCAATCGAACCGTAGTTTCGGCAATTGACCACGGTTCTGGTCTATTTGTCCCCAAACGGAATTTTCTGTAGCATTTTCTTGATTATAGTTCTCCAAAGGTTCTTCTACAAAAAGATTCATCTGTTCTACATCCGTAATGGACGAATGTCCTGAAATAGCCTTAAACCTATCAGCATATTTCACTCCTAGACGCAAAGCTCCGAAGCCTCCCATGGAAAGCCCGGAAATAAACAATTCCGATGTTTTACTTACGGAAGGAATATTTTCTATAACGGCATTTGGCACATCGTCTACAATCCAATTTTCAAAATCCTTTTGATTATGCGGAAGATAACCAGAACCATCTCCCCAAAGTCCGTCTGAAGGCATAGCTATCACCATAGGTGGAATCTCTCCTTTCTCCATCATTTCAAGGGCCGTAATATGTACTCCTGCTTTTTGAGACCAAACCCAAGCGCTTCCGTAAACCCCATGAAGCAAAATAACAAGTGGCAAATCTACCAAGTCCGTCATGGGTGGTACATATACACAAATATCCCCTCTGCCCTTTAGGTTTTTCGTCTTAACGGTTATAAAACGAAGGTTTGCACTCTCGTATGCGGCATCTGAAATTTCGGTAGTTCTGAACATCATGGATTTTAATCAAAAACTATTACGCCTTTTGCATTTTTACCGGCCAGCATATCATCTAGGGCCAATTGTAAATCGTCTAGTTTGTATTCTTTGGTAATCATTTCGTTTAATTTCAAATCTCCCTTTTTGTACAATCGCACTAATTTAGGAAAGTCGATTTGCGGTCGGCATTTGCCATACAATGGATTGATATAAACCTTATCCCATTCAAAAAGACGCATATCTATAGTAATATCCTCCTCAATACCACTCACTTGAACTGCTGTACCTGCATTGCGAATCATTGCCAATGGAGCAGCTCCCAATGCAGGAATAGCAGTGCACTCAAAAGCATAATCCGCTCCCCTACCACCTAGCATAGTTTTAACCTGTTCAGCAACATGGGTCAAACCTGCATCGGCCTTATCTGCCAAAATAACATCCGTAGCACCAAATTGTTTTGCGAGTTCCAGTTTATTAGGATTAATATCTACCGCTATAATTCTGCCTGCACCGGATATCTCGCACGCATTAATAACATTGAGCCCCACACCTCCACAACCTAAAACCACAGCTGAACTACCAGCTGCCAGTTTTGCTGAATTTACTACAGAACCATAGCCGGTCATCACTCCACAACTGATAATACTGGCTGCGGAGAAGTTTAAATTTTCCTCTTCTACCTTAACCACGGCAGATTCTTTTACCAAAGCGTATTCGCTAAGCGTACCTAGATTAAAAGAACGTTCAATTGGTTTACCTTCCCATTGACTACCTTCTAAATGCGCATGACCCGGAGTATGACCGTTTGCCCCTGCCACTACTGGAGAATTATTTTCACATATATGCTGATTGCCTTCTTGACATTGAAAACAATCATAACAAGGAGTTGCCCAATTCAAAAGAACCTGGTCCCCTACTTTTAAACCTTTGATACCAGCTCCTACTTTTTCAATGACTCCTGCTCCCTCATGCCCCATTACAATAGGTTTTCCCCAAGTAAGGGAATCATAATCCGTATGGCAAAGACCTGCAGCCTTTACCTTAACAAGTAACTCGTCCGCTTTTGGTTCGGCAACAGTAACTTCGGTAATGATAAAAGAACCATCTCCTTTAGCCACAGCACTTTTTGATTGAATAGACATCTATTGTGTTTTATATTTGATTATTGCGCGATAAGATTAGCTGGCTTGAACTCAGCCCTAGGATCACCCAATTTTGATTTATCTAATTTCTCGCCTCCTTTGATAAATTTTGTGCCGTACACGTAGGCTTTCGCATTGTTTACGGCATCGACGGCCAAAAGCGTATCGCCTTTAAAGTACCACACAGAAAAGCAATTTTCTTTATCCGCTTCTTTGCGTACCACTACATCATCATAATCCTGAGAAAGACCTACCATCTGTAATTTTACATCATATTGATCGGACCAAAACCATGGTAAAGAATTGTAAGTGCACACTTTACCATTTATGGCAGCAGCTGCAATTTTAGCTTGATCCACTGCATTTTGTACGGACTCTAACCGTATGTGACGCTTGTAATGCGGATTATGATGAAAAGTACAATCCCCAATGGCATAAATATCTTTATCACTGGTTTGTGCCATTTCATTCACCTGAATACCATTTTCTATGGTCAAACCGGCTTTTTCTGCCAGTTCTTTGTTTACATGAATACCAACGCCAACCACAATCATATCGGCCTCATAATTCGTTCCATCCGAACAGACCACGATATTCCTATTTCCATTACTCTCTATAGAAACTACATTTTTTTCGGTGAGTACCGCTACACCGTGATCAGCATGAAGTTTTTGAAAAAATAGGGACATTTCCGGTGCTGTTACCCTGGCGAGTGTCCTGGACTCTCGTTCTAAAACTACTACTTCTGCTCCCATTTTTTTTAGGGATGCTGCAGTTTCTAGTCCAATATATCCTCCTCCAATAACTACTACTTTAAGACCTACATTTTCTGCAACGGTCTTTCGGATATTGGCCACATCTGCAGCTGATCGTAACGCAAATGAATTCTTTGCCGTATCCAACCCTGGAATAGGAGGCATAATTGGCCGAGCACCAGTAGCTATTACAAGCTTATCGTAAGCTAAGGAAGTGCCATCCGCTAAGACAACCCTTTTATCTTCACGTTCAATTGCGTCTACCCAAACCCCAAGTTTCAGCTCAATATTCTCTTTGACGTAACTCTCTTCTGACTTCAGAAGGTTTTTTTCAATGCTATCGGAACTGGTTAAATAGGCCTTGGACAAAGGTGGCCTGTGGTAAGGCAAAGTAGGATCAATATCCACCATGGTAATTGAACCTTGCCAACCTTCTCGGCGTAAAGCAAACGCAAAGTTCACCCCTGCATGGCTGGCACCTATTACTACACAATTTTTATTGTTTGTTGTACTTTCGGACATTATGTTTTATTTGGCGACTTTCAACACAACACCATCAATAGCATCGGTAATATCTATTTGGCAGCATAAACGGCTATATTCATCTGCATTATCATCCAACTCTAGCATATCTGTCTCAATTTCACTTGCGCTTCCTGTTTTCTCCATATCTTCTGGAGCTACATGCACATGGCAAGTAGCGCAAGAGCAAACTCCGCCACAATCGCCATCAATTCCCGGCACACCATTATCTACGGCCAATGCCATTACGGAACCCGAGGTTCCTTCTAAAGTTATTGTTTCTTCATCGTTGGTTATAAAAGTGATTTTTGCCATGGATTCTATTTTATTAAAGGATTGAATTTCATATGTATACTGTGAAAGCCCACTTTACGTTTAAAGTGATGTAAATCTTCTATGTTTTCCTCGCAATCAAGTATTTCAAACGAGCTTACTTTTTCAGCCAAAGTCTGAAGTAATATTTTCATTATCTGTCTCGCATGGGTAGCCCCCAAACAATTGTGATGACTAAAGCCAAAACCTACATGCGGATTTATTTTACGGTCCATTACAATCTCATTTGGATTCTCAAACACTTTGGAATCCCTATTGGCAGACGCCCAACATAATGATACTCTAGTATCTGCTTTTGCCGCATGTTCGCAGACAAAAGTATCTTCCGTAACTACACGCCCCATTTGGGTAAGTGGAGAAAAATACCGAATCATCTCTTCTACGGTCTTTCCTGTAATTTCAGGTTCATTACGCAAGCGCTCCAAAGACTCGGGGTTTTCGGCCAAATACGCTATGGCATTTGTAACCGCGTTTATTACGGTGTCTCTTCCCCCAGCAAAAGTCAGTACCATTACCCCTTTTACTTCCTCTTTAGTCAACTTTCTCCCTTCAAATTCGGAATCAAGAAGTATAGCGTACATATCACCTGTAGGATTCTTACTGGCGCGTTCTATTTCGGCATCTATATAATCATATAGAATATTGGCCTTATCTCCATCTAGCGCATCACCCTCACTTCTAAAGACGTGCGTTCCCCAAGAAATCCAGGTTTCGGATTCCGAAAAAGGTGTATTCAAAAGAAGCGTTAACGCCCTAGATTGTAACTTAAGTGCCAAATCGGTCACTACTTCAACAGAATCTTCCTGAAGTACTTCGTCTATTATATTCGCTATCTGTGCCGCTAACTTCTCTTGATATTCTGCCTGCAATGGCCTTTTAAACCAAGGTTCAACCAAGGCCCTATACATACCATGGACCGGTGGATCCACTTCAAAAGGTATTTGACGTGTCTCCCGAATATTTACTTCAGAAGGTACAACAATACGTCCGGGAACAGCTCCTGATTGAAATGTTTTATAATTGTGTGCTGTTTTACGAACGTCCTTATGACGTAAAAGCATGGTTACCGGATCATCTTGATCATCCATTTCACCGTAACCTTTTGACTCTCTAGCCTTTTCAAACGGATCTGGAAATTCACTTTTTTTCATATAAGCGGCATAATTTAATAGGATAGTCTTTCTGTGGAAATACAAAAGTCAATATTTAGGAATCACTATCAATTGCCTTTTTTAGCAAATAAGTACCTTATTCTGTCAACAACTATTAATTTTATCGTATTTTCCAACAAAATAAACTACACAAAAGATTCTTATTCATAAGTAAACAATAGAATGAAACCTGTATTAGAGCCCATACACTTAGACAAACAGCGTACTATTACAAGTTTTTATCATTCTAAAAAAGATTTTGAGACACCTTGGCATTTTCATCCTCAGCATGAGCTCACCTATATAGAAGAAAGTGTAGGCACAAAATTCGTTGGTAATTATGTAGGTCCTTACCAACCAGGAGAATTGGTTTTGTTACGTTCAAATCTTCCACATTGTTGGAAAAACAACACTAACCAAGAAGGGCTTTCAAAATCCATTGTAATTCAGTGGAATATTGGTGTTTTTAATAAAGTACCGGAATTAGATTCTTTATTTCATATGCTCAGAATGGCTTCTAAAGGCCTTATATTCAACAAAAAAGAAACAGCTCCTCTTTTATCACGTTTAAAAAAATGCCCGGAATTAGAGGGTCATGATCTATATATTGAGTTACTCACTATATTGGTAAAATTATCTGGTTGTAGCTACAAAACACTATCCGGAGCCAGTTTTACAGAAGACCTACCTTCTGAATACGGGAGCCGAATGGCTCAAATACACGAGTTTGTAGGATTGAACTACAATCGTAAAATTTACCTTAAAGAGATGGCAGATTTGGTCAGTATGTCCGAGCAATCCTTTTCTAGGTTTTTTACAAAAATGATGGGGCGTCCTTTCTTTACTTTCCTAAACGAATACCGTATTAATATTTCGGCAAGAATGCTACTGGACACTCACGATTCAGTTTCTCATATTGCATTTTCATGCGGTTATGAATCGCTTCCTTTCTTTCATAGACAATTTAAAAAATTCATGGGCAGCTCTCCTCTAGCCTATCAAAGAAAATATGCAAAGGCCTAAAAAAGTGCATTTTAGCAACTCCTCAAAAACTGGACAAATAGAATAAATGACCATTTGTTGTAGTTATTTGAACAATTCGCACTTTCGGTTCTGTCATTAAATTGCAACTTAGCAACTCGTTAAAAGCGCCAATCTTTGGCACCACTAACCAACCCTATAAATCATTTTAATGAATAAAATTTTCACACTTATATTGACCGGCGCAGTTCTTGCCTCTTGTGGGTCAAAAACGGAAAAGAAAGAAGAAACTTCCGCCAACGAAACTGTGGTTAAGTACGAACCGAATTGGGAATCCATTGAAAAGAATTACAAAGACCCCGAATGGTTTAACGATAGTAAATTTGGTATTTTCATTCACTGGGGTGCGTATGCCGTCCCGGCTTATGGTTCTGAATGGTATCCACGACAAATGTATATGGATACAGCTACTTTTAGTGCCCAGTTAAAACCAGGTCAAAAAGGACCTAACACAACGTATCTGCATCATAAAAAAACGTATGGTGACCAAAAAGAATTCGGATACAAGGATTTCATACCTATGTTCAAGGCCGAAAAATTTGATGCCAAAGAATGGATAGATATCTTTAAGAAATCCGGTGCTAAATATGTAATTCCTGTGGCAGACCACCATGATGGTTTTGCTATGTACAATTCTAACACAACAAGATGGAACTCAGTAGACATGGGGCCTAAACGTGATGTTCTAGGTGAACTTTTTAAAGAGGGACGTGAGCAAGGTATGATTATGGGTGCTTCTTCCCACTACGCTTTCAACTGGTCTTTCTATAATAAAAAGGACCATTTTGACACTACAAACCCTGAATATGCAGATTTATACTCCCCAAAAGGAAAAGACCTAACGGAGCCTGTTTCCGAAGAGTTTAAAAAAATGTGGTGGGATAGAACCGTTGATTTAATCGACAACTACCAACCGGATATTCTTTGGTTTGATTTTTATTTAGATATCCCTGATTACAAAGAATACCGTCCTAAAATTGCCGCTTACTACTACAATAAAGGTTTGGAATGGGGTAAAGAAGTAGTAATAAACGATAAGAATTTTGATCACGAAGCTTTCCCGGAAGGCACTGTTATCTATGACCTTGAACGTGGTAAGCTTCCTGGAATCCGTAAACTGCCTTGGCAAACGGATACTTCCATCGGAAAAAATTCTTGGTGCTATGTTACCAACTGGGAATCTAGAACTGCTAATAGTTTGGTTGATGATTTGGTAGATATTGTATCTAAAAACGGAAACCTTTTACTAAATGTAGGTCCAAAAGCTGATGGCACCATTCCTGAAGACCAAAAAGAAATTTTGTTTCAAATTGGGGGTTGGCTGAATACCAATGGAGAAGCTATTTATGATACTGAATATTGGGATACTTTTGGTGAAGGTCCAACAGAAGTTAAAAAAGGTCACCATAGTGAGGGTCAGAATAAAGGCTTTACCGGTCAGGATATTCGCTTTACCAAAAAAGGCGATAAACTTTATGCCATTATGATGGAATGGCCAGAAGGTAACAAAGTGGATATTAAATCTTTAGGAAAAGCTAGTGAACACGGGAAAGACCTAAATATCAAAAGTGTAAAATTACTAGGAAGTGATGCTAAAATTACATTTGATGTAAAAGATGATGCACTTTCAATTTCTGACTTGGGCAACAAGTCTGGAGATTTTGCACATGTACTTGAAATATCGTTATAGTGCTATAATAAAGAAGTTAGTTGAGTTAGTTTTTTTAAATTAGGAGCGCACCTTAAAAGTGCGCTCTTTTTCAGTACTACAGTAAACTACCTCGGGGCAAGCCCACGAGACATTAAAAGAAATACACTTTGATTTCGAGGCAAGCCTCGGAGCATTTAATCTCGATTACCGAGTAAAATTAATAGGTGTAATTCCTAATTTCTGGATAGTATTAAAAAAGCAGCTCGTTTTAATATAAATGTGACCAAAAACAGATTAAACACATGAAATATATTGTATGCGAAAAACCGGGAGAGTTCATCCTTAAAGAAAGAGAGGAACCAACAAGAAAATCCGGCGAAGCCATATTAAAAGTAAAAAAAGTAGGTATTTGTGGAACGGATTTGCACGCTTACGCAGGTAACCAAGCTTTTTTTACCTACCCTAGAATTCTCGGTCACGAATTGGCTACCCAAGTGGTTGAAATAGACGAGAACCCTCAAGGTATTAAACCAGGAGACAATGTTGTAGTTATGCCGTACGTAAGCTGTGGTACTTGTATAGCCTGTAGAAATGGAAAAACCAACTGTTGTACGAACATTAAAGTTTTAGGAGTTCATACAGACGGCGGAATGCAAGAAAAAATTACAGTTCCCACCAACTTACTTATCCCGGCGCAACAGTTAACGGATGATCAAATGGCGGTCGTAGAACCTCTGGCCATTGGTGCACACGCTATTCGCCGTGCAGACTTAAAACCTGGTGAAACTATTGTTGTTGTAGGTTGTGGTCCTATCGGAATCGGTATTATGAAATTGGCCCAGATTGCAGGAGCAAAAGTAATAGCTATTGATATGAACCAACAGCGTTTGGATTATGCAAAGAATGATATTGGTGTGGACTATGTGGTTTTAGGTGGAAAAGATGCCGTAGAACAAGTTGAAAAAATCACCAATGGAGATTTAGCTACAGCTGTTTTTGATGCCACAGGTCACAAAGGAGCACTTGAAGCAGGTCCGGATTATATGTCACATGGTGGAAGATACGTATTGGTTGGTCTTTCCAAAGGAGAATTGGTATTTACACATCCAAAAATTCACGCTAAGGAAACTACCGTTATGTGCAGTAGAAATGCTACTTTAGAAGATTTTGAACATGTGATTTCCGTTTTGGAAAAAGGCGAATTCCCTATTAATTCTTTTATAACACATAACGTGCCTTATACAGAAATGATCGCGAATTTTGATAGCTGGTTAGATCCAGCAAACGGAGTTATTAAGGCTACCGTAGATTTCGAGTAAGCCAAAGCTCATCATCTTTCATAGAATTTTAAGCACAGACAAAAGTAAAGAACACTATGTCAAAGCAATTTTTGCAAATACATCCAGAAGACAATGTTCTGGCAGCCCTTACCAACATTTCCAAAGGTTCTGAGATTTCTCATAACAACGACCGTTTTCAGTTAACGGCAGACGTGAAAGCCAAGCATAAGTTTACAATCACAAATCTTAATGTTGGCGATTCCATTATCATGTACGGTTCTCTAGTAGGAAAGGCTACAAAACCTATTGCCAAAGGAGAAACGATTACTACGGAAAATGTGGTTCATGCTTCATCAGAATATGTGGTGGGCCAAGAAAAATTGAGTTGGACCGCTCCTGATGTCAGTAAATGGAAAGATGTTACTTTCAATGGATACCACAGGGCAGACGGTAAAGTAGGTACGGCCAACCATTGGTTAGTGATTCCTTTGGTATTCTGTGAGAATAGAAACGTTGATGTAATGAAATCGGCATTACTAAAATCGTTGGGCTACCATACCACCACTGATTTTGTAGTGGACACCGAGGTGCTTGTGAGCCAATATAAAAATGGAGCTTCTGAGAATGACCTTCTTTCTTCGGATATCATTAAAACTCCAGAAGACATAAAGCAAAATAGGACCTTTCCGAATGTAGACGGGATTAAGTTCTTGAACCATGACGGCGGTTGTGGGGGTATTCGCCAAGATTCGGAAACACTATGTAACCTTTTAGCGGGGTACATTACCCACCCCAATACGGCAGGTGCTACCATTCTAAGTTTAGGTTGTCAGAATGCGCAATTCAAATTGTTGGAGGCGGCCATTGCTAAACTCGATCCCAGTTTTGAAAAACCACTGTATGTTCTGGAACAACAAAAAAGTTCTGGCGAACGTCAGTTTATAGAAGAAGCGGTTAAAAAAACATTTTTAGGTTTAATCGAAGCCAATAAAACAGAAAGAAAACCAGCACCGCTAACTAAACTCGTTTTAGGTTTGGAATGTGGTGGATCGGATGGCTTTTCAGGAATATCTGCAAACCCTTCTTTAGGTTATGCCTCTGATTTATTGGTTGGCTTAGGTGCTACAACCGTACTTTCGGAATTTCCGGAATTGAACGGTGTGGAACAAGAACTCATCAACCGTTGTGAAACGGAGGAAAATGCCGAAAAATTTGCGAAACTGATGCGTGCCTATTCGGATAAGGCCGTATCCGTGGGGTCTGGGTTTGAGAATAATCCATCCCCAGGAAACATAAAAGATGGACTCATTACAGACGCCATGAAGTCTGCTGGAGCAGCTAAAAAAGGGGGCACCAGCCCGGTAACGGATGTACTAGATTATACTGAACCGGTAAAGAAAAAAGGCCTGAATCTTTTGTGTACACCTGGTAATGATGTAGAAAGCACCACAGGTCTTGCGGGATCCGGTTGTAACGTAATCTGTTTCACTACTGGCTTGGGAACGCCTACAGGAAACCCTATTGCTCCCGTCATAAAATTATCAAGTAATAATGCCCTTAGTACTCGTATGAAAGATATTATAGACTTTAATACGGGTACGGTCATTACCGGGGAAGATACTATCGAAACCAAAGGAGAAGAACTATTGGAATATATTATTAAAGTCGCCAGTGGTGAGGTGATTCCCGCAGCAGTACGCTTAGGGCAAGAAGACTTTATTCCTTGGAAAAGAGGTATATCCCTTTAATTATCTCAACTAAATTTTAACTTGACAAAACAACTATGTAATGCAGATTTTAAATCATACTAACGCAACCAATAGAACGCAACGTCCTATAAAGGTAATGCAGTTTGGAGGCGGTAATTTTTTACGCGCTTTTGTGGATTGGATGGTTCACGTACTCAACCAAGAAACCGATTTTAATGGAGATATCGCCATAATCAAACCCACTGCGGGAGGAGATTATGCGGAATTGAAAGCACAAGACGGACTTTTTACCGTTGTTCTTGACGGAATTAAAAATGGAGAACTGGTTGCCGAAAAAACTCTAGTTACCGAGGTTCAGCAGGTAATCCACTCCTATAACGAATGGGCCAAATATTTAAAGTTGGCCGAAAATGAAGATTTACGTTTTATAGTTTCAAATACAACAGAAGCAGGAATCAAGTTTAATTCGGAAGATGAATTTAATGGAGTACCTCCAAAAGAATTCCCCGCTAAATTAACGATTTGGCTGTACCACCGTTTTAAACATTTCAATGCTGATATTTCTAAAGGATGCATTTTACTTCCCTGCGAATTGATCGAGGATAATGGCGATGCTCTCAAAAAAACGGTTTTGCAATACGCCGATCATTGGAGTTTAGAGGCTGAATTTAAAGATTGGGTGGAGACTGCAAATCACTTTTGCAGCACCTTGGTAGACCGTATCGTTTCTGGTTACCCTTCTGATCGCGCTGAGGAAATTGAACAAGAACTGGGATACAAAGATGAACTATTGGTTGCTGGTGAATATTATCATAGTTGGGTTATTCAGGGCAACGAAACCGTGCAAAAGGAACTTCCCTTTTCCCAAACGGATTTGAATGTGGAGTTTGTAAATGACCTTGCTCCTTATCGTGAAATGAAAGTCCGTATTTTGAACGGTGCGCATACTTCTATGGTTCCTGTTGGTTATTTGGCCGGCATCCGCTTTGTAAAAGAAGCTATGGAAAATGAAGCTGTAAGCAACTTTGTAGAAAACCTTCTTTTAAAGGAATCCGCTACCACTCTCAATTTCCCCGATGATGTAAAAAACAAGTTTGTTGGCGATGTTCTTGATCGTTTTAGAAATCCTCTTTTGAAACATCAACTTTTAAGCATCTCTTTAAACAGTACTTCTAAATTTGTTGCACGCTTATTGCCTACGCTAAAAGACTATTACAATGCTCAAGGAAAGTTGCCAAAACGCATTGTTTTTGGACTTTCGGCATTGCTGCGGTTTTACAAAGGCGAGTTCAACGGTGAGCATATTGCTGTTAATGATGATAAGGCTGTTTTAAGTTTCTTTGAATCGCAGTGGGAGAAAGTAGACAATGGTTCAAGCTTACAGGATTTTACAAAAAATGTATTGAGTAACACTGCTATTTGGGGCGAAGATTTAACTCAAATAGAAGGTCTTTCGGAAACCGTAGCTAAGAATATCGAAAACATTGAAGCCAACGGAATCACTTCCTGTTTAAAAAACTTATAATCCATATTCAATCTTTAAAAATTGAAAAATGACGATAGATAGTCACCAACATTTTTGGAAATACGAACCGGTAAAACATTCTTGGATCGATGATGACATGTCAGTTATCCGAAGAGATTTTCTTCCCCAAGATTTGAAGAAGGTCTATCAAGAAAATCAAGTTGATGGTTGTATTGCCGTGCAAGCAGACCAAACCCTAGAGGAAACCGATTTTTTATTGAATTTGGCAAAGGAGCACAATTTCATTAAAGGCGTTGTGGGCTGGGCCGATCTAAGAGCGGATAATATTGATTCTGTTCTAGAACAGTACAGTACGGATAAAAACTTGAAAGGTTGGCGTCATGTAGTACAAGGTGAGGCCGATCATAATTTCTTGTTGCGTCCTGATTTTTTACGAGGAATATCCAAACTTGAAAAATATGACCACGCTTATGATATTTTGGTTTTCCCGCATCAATTAGGCTCCGTTCTAGAATTTGTAAAAAAATTTCCTAATCAAAGATTTGTCATAGACCATATAGCCAAACCCTACATTAAAGATGGTTTTTATGAAGGGTGGGCAGTTTTGATGAAAGAAATAGGCAAACAGGAAAACGTGTATTGCAAGCTCTCCGGTATGATTACCGAAGCGGATTACAATACATGGACAGCAGAGCAATTACAACCTTACATGCACCTGGTTCTAGAAGCTTTTGGCAGTGAACGGATTATGTTCGGTTCTGATTGGCCCGTTTGTCTCGTAGCAGGCAATTACGGCCAGGTTAAAAGCATTGTAACCCATTTTATTGCAACGCTTAGTAGTCAAGACCAAGAGATGATCATGGGCGGAAACGCACAAGAATTCTATAATTTATAAACGATTGTCTATCTCATTTGAGCACTAGTTGCTCTCCTAGAAAAAAGGACAACACCAAAATAACAGAACGCAATGGATTTAAACTTAAAAGGAAAAGTAGTCGTTATTAGCGGCGCGGCAGGAAAAGAAGGCAGCATTGGAGAAACTATTTTACAGCGTTTGGCGGAAGAAGGTGCAATACCTGCGGTCATTGATCGTAATGCCCGAGGTTTTGGGTATGTTGAGAAAATTCAAGAGAAAGGAATAGATGCTATTTTCTGTCAAACCGATGTAACCGACCCCGTTCAGATTGAAAATGCCGTAAATACAATTACCAAAAAATACGGTCGTATTGATGTGGTTATCAATAACGTTGGTGTAAATGACGGAGTTGGTCTAGATGCCAGTTATGAAGAGTTTATGGATTCGCTTAAGCTGAACATGGTGAGCTATTTTCTTATTGTAAAGCATGCGCTTCCCTTTCTCATTAAATCAAAAGGCAACATTTTGAACATTGGTTCTAAAGTAGCTTTGACAGGGCAAGGAAGAACTTCTGGCTATGCTGCTTCCAAAGGAGGTGTTTTAGGCCTTACGCGTGAATGGGCTGTTGATCTAATAAAACATGACATCCGTTCCAATGCAATTATTATTGCAGAAAGCTGGACTCCATCATATGATACTTGGATCAGAACATTACCTGATGGAGAAGAAAAATTAAAATCCATTGTAAAGAAAATTCCTTTAGAAAATAGAATGACAAGTACCGATGAAATAGCGGATACCTGTTTATTCACTATCTCAAACAGGTCATCGCACACTACCGGTCAATTTATTTTTGTGGACGGTGGCTATGTGCATTTAGACCGTTCGTTACTGACCGAAGATTAATCTCAACCAACTTAAATTCAAACCCATGACAAAAAACACCAAAATACCTGTAGTACCTAAGCATTTGCTCGTTCCATTTATTGCGGCGACGTCTATTTTTGCCCTTTGGGGGTTTGCCAACGATTTAACAAATCCAATGGTTGCTGCTTTCAAAAAAGTAATGATTCTTTCTAATGAAGAAGCATACAACGTGCAATTCGCATTCTATTTTGGTTATGGTGTTATGGCTATTCCTGCCGCTTTATTCATACGTAAATTCAGTTATAAATCAGGGTTATTACTCGGTTTGGCGCTTTATGCTTTAGGTGCCATTCTCTTTTATCCTGCAGCCGAAAATGGTTCTTATACCTATTTCTTGATTTCGCTCTTTGTAATTACTTGCGGATTAGGATTCTTGGAAACCACCTCTAACCCCTTAATTCTTTCCATGGGGGATAAAGAAACGGCTACGCAAAGATTGAACTTGGCACAATCCTTTAACCCTATTGGTTCGCTAACAGGTATGTTGATTGCCAAGTTTGTGGTATTAGATAGAATTCTATCTGCTGATTATGCAGATAGCTCTGAAATTCTAGCCCAAGGAGCTGAAAAAGCTGCTGAAATCAAAGCTTTTGACCTGAATATTATCAGTGGTCCGTACATTGCTGTTGGTATATTTGTCGCTTTGGTTTTTCTGGTAATTTGGAGGACAAAAATTCCTGCAATGGTAATGGGTGACCATCTATCTATCAAAGAATCTATTGACCGTATTTTTAAAAGCAAGACCTTTCTCTTGGGTGTTGTTGCCCAAATGTTCTACGTAGGTGCCCAGATTATGTGCTGGACAGCTATTTTTCAGTTGGTAGAATATCTGAACGAATCCCAAAGTTTAGGAGTTGATGCTACATGGTGGAATATTACCGCAATGGTGTCCTTTGTAACTACTAGATTTATTGGTACCGCATTGATGAAAAAAATAAACCCGGCAAAAATGTTGGCTTATTTTGGTATTGCAGCTGCTCTTATGTGTGGTGGAATTATCATGACCTCAGGTATCATCAGTCTCGTGTTCTTGGTACTGGTATCGGTTTTTATGTCGATAATGTTCCCAACCATTTATGGCCTCGCTCTTAAAGATATGGGTGAAGAAGCAAAACTGGCTTCATCTGGACTTATTATGGCGATTGTAGGTGGTGCATTTTTACCGAAGTTGCAAGCAAGTATAATGGATTTTGGAGATACCGTAAACGGACAAGAAGTATTTGGTGATAAGATAGCTGGAAACATAACTGAAATTCACTTTTCTTTCCTATTGCCTATGATTTGTCTTTTATTTGTTGCATTCTACGGTATGTACGCCTATAAAGTAACCAAATTGAAAACAGCTTAACATGAAAACGAAAAGATACTGCTATTCCTGTGATCTTAAAGATGACCCAAAACTCATTGCAGAATACAAAGAATATCATGCTCCTGGTAACGCCCGTCCCGCAATAACAAAAAGTATTAAAGATGCGGGTATTGTAGACATGCAGATTTTCCTAACCGGAAACCGCATGTTTATGATTATGGAAGTCGATGAAACTTTTGATGCCAAGAGAAAGGCTGAAATGGATGCCAATAACCCTGCCGTACAGGAGTGGGAACAATTAATGTGGAAATACCAACAAGGCTTGCCTTGGGCCAAAAATGGTGAAAAATGGATTGAATTAGAGCGTATTTTCAAACTCTAATAACCCTTCTACAAAATTAACAGAGCGTAGTTAAACCGAGTATTCGGTTTAACTACGCTCTGTTTTTGCTTTAAACGCTAGTTATTTAATCGTTCCAGTGAGCGTCTATAACTTTTTGAATGTGGGGATATTTTTCATCAGTTTCGTTTAAGTCCTCTCTCAACCTCAATAATTCTTTTTTCAATTCGGCTATGGTTTCTGCATACGCAGGGTCGTCATAGGCATTGTTCATTTCCTTAGGGTCTTTTTTCAGGTCATAGAATTCCCATGCAGCAGGTGTATCCGTAGAAAAATCGTTACCCCAATTCTGTTTGTCCCATTCTGCATTTGGGTCGCTGGTATCCACATAATATTTTCCGTAGAAAAATATTAACTTATGATCCTTGGTACGAACGCCAAAATGTGCGGGGTTTTGGTGACGGTGTGCCATATGCATCCAATACCTGTAGTATGTAGACTTTTGCCAATCTTCAGGCTCCTCCCCCGTTTCTAGGATAGTTTTAAAACTATTACCTTGCATATAATCCGGAGCGCTGCCACCGGCCATTTCTATTAAAGTTGGTGCAAAGTCCGTGTTGTTGATAATTGCATCCGTGCGAGTTCCTCCTTTAATTTTCTCTGGGTAACGCACAAAGAAAGGCATACGCATAGATTCATCGTACATCCATCTTTTATCAATAAAATCATGCTCGCCCAACATAAAACCTTGATCACCGGTGTAAACGATTATAGTGTTATCCAAAAGCCCTTCAGCCTCTAAATAATCCATTAAACGCTTTACATTATCATCAACTCCTTTTACGCAACGCAAATACTTTTTTACGTAGTCCTGATAAACCTTACTCGTGTATTTTTTCTCTTCATCATCCATTTCCCATTTTACATATTCTTCTGGACGGATTTTATCCGCATCACGATACGAACGGTGAATAGAGCTATCTACATAAATGTTCATGGCCTGATTACGAATCAAGTTTCTGTGCGATACAGAAGATCCAATAATTCTAGTCAACGAATCGTTCTTACCACGTGTAGCAATAGAACCGTTATTTCCTCTTTCGTACAGGCTTTCAGGTTCTGGAATAAAGGTATCCGCCAAATACTCTTCATAACGAGGTGCATTTTCAAAATCATCATGCGGTGCCTTAAACTGGTGCACTAAAAAGAAAGGTTTGTTTGGATCTCTTTCATTCTTTAACCAATTTAAAGATATATCAGTAACCATATCGGAAGAATGCCCTTTGGTCTGAACCGTATTTTGCGGCCAAGGCTTGTCTCCTCTAACTCTAAAATCCGGGTCGAAATATTTGCCCTGTCCTGGTAATACCTTGTAATAATCAAATGCCGCAGGTTCTTCCTTTAAGTGCCATTTACCCACAACCGCGGTTTGGTACCCTAGTTTTTTTATCTCTATAGGAAGAAATTGGCGTGCCGGTTCTATACGACCATCTAAATCCAGAACTCCATTTAATTGCGAATTTTGTCCTGTAATAATGGCTGCACGACTAGGCGTACATATAGAATTACTAACAAAACAATTTTCGAATATGATACCCTCTTTGGCAATCTTATCTAGGGTGGGTGTAGGATTTAATTTGGCCAATCGACTACCATAAATCCCAAAACCCTGGGTAGTATGGTCATCAGCCATAATGTAGATGATATTCGGTTTTTTTTCTGTGATTACAGCCTTCTCTTCTTTACAAGAAGAAAATACAATAAGCAACAAAAGAGCATACAGTAGATTGTTCTTTTTGCAGCGCATTTAAGTTTGAAATTTTGTTAATATGAGTTTGATTAAAGTCTTGAGACCTTAACCCGAAAATTACACATATTTGAGACAGAGCAATAAAAGAAATGATCAATTATTAGCCACAAATGTCTTTGTGTAACTTATTTGTAATTAAACGTAAGTAAGCTGATCAGACCCTATACCCGTTCTAATTTAACCGGAGGCGTTCTGTTGGCGTTCCATTGACATACGTAAAGGTTCTTGTCCTCATCTACAAAAACATCGTGTCCATGATTAAAAACCGCTTTTTCCGATTGATACATTTGTTGCAGTTTGCCATTTTTATATTCAGGTGCATTGCCTCCAGGATTGGAAACTACCTTGTTTTCACCATCCATAATGGTTACAAAACCAGAATTGCTAAACCTATGCCCTTGCTTATTTTCGGACCAACATACGCCAGCGTAGATATTTTCATCATCAAGAACGGGACGGCAGACATACGCTCCCGGTAACTCAACTGTTTTAATGAATTTTCCATCTAAAGTGAAAAACTTAAAACTCTTATCAGAACGAGAAGTAACCACAAGCACTGGATTTTGCTTGTCCCTATAATCTACGGCAACACCGTGAGCGTTATGAAGATTATAATTTTTATCGCTGTTATCATGACCACCCCATTTGCGGATGAATTCACCTTTACCACTAAACTGAAGAATAAAGTCAGAGCCGTAACCATCCGCTACGTAAATATCCCCATTGGGCCCTACAGCGGTCTCCGTTGGCAAATATTCTTGTTCTTCGGTATACACACCAATAGTATGTGGATCGGGCAAGTTGAATAAAAGACGGCCATCAACAGTAGTTTTACTTACAGTTCCTGCCTGTTTACTCCATTTCCCGGTTCGGTCAACAAACCACCCACAATCCACAATGTACAACATGTCCTCACCCCCTTCATCATGGAGTGTAAGCCCGTGTCCGCCAGGGTAACGTGTTCCCCAATAATCCAGAAGCTTTCCCGATTTATCGAAAATCAAAATATTATTATCCGTGTGGTCTCCTAACATGATAAGCCTTCCCTTACTGTCCATTTGCATTTCATGACAGTTCAGTATCGGGTTGTGAGCAACAGACATTTGTGCCCAATCCTTAACTACTTTGTACTTATAATCACCGTGACCTATGATTTGATCTTCCAATGCGGTTTTCTTTAAGATATTAAATCCAAAAGATGTTGTGGTAGTTAAAGCGGTGGCGCCCAATGCCGATTTCTTAAGAAAGCTTCTTCTATTGCTCATATAATACTAGTGGTTTTATTGTGGTGGTAATTTACTATGAAAGTTAACTAAAAGCAGGTAAATCTAGGTCAATAAATCCTTTACTACATGACCATGTACATCCGTGAGACGGTATCTTCTACCTTGGTGTTTAAACGTTAACCGTTCATGATCAATACCGAACAAATGCATTAGTGTAGCATGAAAATCATGTACATGTACCGGGTCTTTAGTTACGTTATAACTGAAATCATCCGTGGCTCCATACGTAAACCCAGGCTTCACCCCTGCTCCAGCCATCCACATAGTAAATGCCTTTGGATGGTGGTCACGTCCATAATTTTCACTTGTTAGCTGACCTTGAGAATACACCGTACGACCAAATTCCCCACCCCAAACAACAAGCGTATCTTCAAACATGCCACGCTGTTTTAAATCTTTAATCAAAGCAGCGGTAGCTTGATCGGTCTTTTTAGATTGACTTTTTACTCCTCCTGGGCAGTAATTATGCTGATCCCATCCTTGGTGATACAATTGCACAAACTTCACTCCTTTTTCTAGCAGTTTTCTTGCCATTAAACAGTTTGCAGCGTATGTGCCAGGGTCACGACTATCTTCTCCGTACATATCAAAAATATATTCAGGCTCGTTGGTCAAATCAGTTACTTCCGGAATGGAGGTCTGCATTTTAAAAGCCATTTCGTACTGAGACATACGCGATTGAATTTCAGGATCACCATAAGCATCCGTCTGTAATTCATTCAAATGTTTTAAATAATCCAACATATCCCTTCTATCATTACCGTCGTAATTTTCAGGGTCGCTCAAATAAAGTACCGGGTCTTTTCCCGATCTAAATTGCACTCCTTGATGTTCTGTTGGCAAAAATCCGTTACCCCATAAACTAGCTTTTAGAGGTTGTCCTTTTCCATTTTTTGAAACCAAAGCAATGAAGGTAGGCAGGTTTTCATTATCCGAACCTAAACCATAACTTAACCATGAGCCTATTGCAGGTCTTCCCGGCAACTGATTTCCCGTTTGCATAAACGTAATGGCAGGCGTATGATTGATTTGATCCGTTTGCATACTTTTAATGAAACATAAATCATCTACAACCTCGGACAAATACGGCATAGCATCACTTACCCATGCCCGTGATTCTCCGTATTGTTTAAATTTAAAGGTTGATGGTGCTATGGGCAACGTACTTTGACTACCGCTCATTCCTGTAAGTCTTTGACCACTTATGACCGAATCCGGTAATTCTTGACCAAACATATCCGATAGCTTAGGCTTATAATCGAACAAATCCATCTGGGAAGGTCCGCCACTCTGAAAAAGATAGATTATTCTTTTGGCCTTTGGTGCATGGTGCGGTAAACCTAATCGGTTCTTATTATAGACCTTTAAAATCTCTTCTTCCGTACTGTTCTTGCCAATACCGGCAAATGCTTTTTCAGCCCCTAATAAACTGCCCAACGCCATGGCTCCAATACCAAGCGAGGTCTGTTTTAAGAAATGTCTTCTATCTAATTGCTTCTCGATTTTTTGTAAATCGTTATTATTAGAAGTCAATTTGCTGTGATGATGATTATTACACATACAATCTTTTTTTTAGCTGTTAACTATTATCTTTTAGTGATACTGGCATCTGCGTTCATAATGGTACTTGCTACCACTGCATTTGCTGCTATAGATGCTTTATCATCCGTTTCTGAAACTTTAAAAGCCCCGGTTTGTAGCCAACCTTTTGCTTTATCCAAGTTAGTACTGAACTTTTTGTATTCCTTATTTTGAAGCTTGGCCAAAACATCCAATTCTTGATCGGTAATATTTCTACCTGCAAGCTTTTTAAAGGTTTGTGCTATACCTGTCCGTACGTCCTCTGCCTCCGTCATTTGTTTCCCTAAAACTCTAGAGGCCTCTATATAAGTAGGATCGTTCAATACTACTAGTGCCTGTAAGGGCGTATTTGTTTTTTGTCTTCTACTGGTACATAAATCCCTTGTAGGCGCATCAAAAGTTGAAATCGTTGGATTAGGCACGGTACGCTTCCAAATAGTATACATACTACGTCTATACAAACCTTCTTCTCCATCCTGGACATAAGTATCCCCATTTACTTTCCACAATCCATCCGGTTGATAGGGTTTCACACTCTTACCACCTACCGTTTCATTCAATAAACCTGATGCGAACAGGGCATTATCACGTAACATCTCACCGGACAGTCTAGTAGACGGGCCCCTAGCCAACCATTTGTTTTCGATATCCTTTTGAAGAAGCTCTTCACTTATAACAGAACTTTGCTGATAAGTGCTGGATAACATTATGGTCTTATGTAAGGCCTTTACATCCCAACCAGATTCTATAAACCGAATAGCCAACCAGTCCAGCAACTTAGGATGACTAGGAAGTTCTCCTTGGTTACCAAAGTCTTCCGAAGTCTTTACCAACCCTCTTCCAAAAAGATTCTGCCAATACCTGTTTACCGCTACCCTTGCAGTTAATGGGTTATCCTTATCCGTTATCCATTTGGCCAATCCCAATCTGTTTTTAGGTAAGCTATCATCAATAGGAAATATTTCTTCTGGAACATTAGGAAAGACAGAATCTGTAGGAGAATCATAATTACCCCTATCCAAAATATAGGTCTGTCTCGGGGTTTTACGCTCTTTCATGACCATTATCTGCTTAACAGGCTCTATACTGTCCACCAATACCTTACGGTCTTTCTCTAATTCAGTTAGTACTTCTTCGTATTTAGGCGAATTATTGAATAAATAATACTGCGCAAGTTGTTCCTTCTCCTTCTCGTTAAGCACATCACTAGATTTTGCCACTAAGTTTTTAAGATTTTCCGTTGTGCTAATTTGCATAACTTCAATCTCGCTTATCTCTTTATCAAATACCATTAAATCATCTACCAAGGCGTTACCAATACCTTTTCCTCGCCAAATAGCCCCTATTCTTAAACCTGGTTCTACGGTTCCCTTATAAATATAATTGTCCATATTGTTGAAGACAATGTCTTTATAAAGATTATCAAAATTTGTTGTGGTCTGTAATTTTTCGCCATCCATAAAGATGCCTATACCGTTTGCTTTACTAGAACCATCATAAGTAAGGGTGAGCTGTACCCATTTTTCTTTAGGAATTTCTTTGAGCGACTCAACAACCATTGAATTATCTGGCCAAACATGTGCAAATAAAGCCTCTAGTTTGTTGTCTTTGATTTTTAGGTGATATCCTCTAAAACTATGCAATTCCGGACCTTGCATTTTATGAAATATCACCCCTTCATCAAGGTCTTGAGGTATAAATACTTTAATAGAAATACTAAAAGGTTGGTTTCGCTTATAAATACCTATTTTATCTAAATCTAGCCATGTATCCCCATCCATAAAAAGCCCTTTCCCACTAGCTCCTTTTTTATAAATCGCCTTTTCATTATCTACAAAATGCTGACGCATCCTGATGTTATTTTTTCCGTTTCCTCCAACAGCGTTCACCAGATTTTGATTATCAAAATCAAAAGATGCAATCAATCCTTTAGGACGTGTTTTTACAGGAATATTTTTAAACGAATTACTAGCGAGCCACTTTTCAAAATTATTGTGCTCTGTCTTGGCCGTAGTTTCTACCCTCTCCTCAGATTCATCTACAATCTTTTCTAAATAGGCAAGTACATCTTCTTGCTCCTTTGTGGGCAATAACATAGCAGGAACAGGAGTTGCCAAGTCCCAAGGAATAAGTCCGGTCTCATCTACGTTATTAAAAAAACCATACATCTCAAAATAGTTTTTCTGAGATATAGGATCATACTTATGATCATGACATTTAGCACAAGCATAGGACAATCCTAACATACCTTGACTAACCGTTGCCGTTCTATCCGCTACATATTCCGATCTAAATTCTTCGTCTATAATACCACCTTCTAAATTTTGAGGGTGCAACCTATTAAAAGTGGTTGCTAAAATTTGCTCTTTTGTAGCATTGTCAAAAAGGTCACCCGCCAGTTGCCATGTAATAAATTCATCATAAGGCATATTTTTATTGAAAGACTTTATAACCCAATCTCTCCATGGAGAAGTATCTCTATACCTGTCATTACTATAGCCATGGGTATCTGCATAACGGGATACATCCATCCAATCCAATGTCATCTGTTCACCGTAATGTTCAGATGCCAATAGTCGGTCTATTTGCTTTTCAAAAGCACTTTCCGATGTATCGTTTACAAAGGCATCCATTTCTTCCAAAGTTGGAGGAAGGCCTGTTAAATCTATGGAAGCTCTTCTTAACAATAATTCCTTTTCTGCTCTTTTTGATGGTTTGAACCCTTTCTCTTCCAACGTGGCCAAAACAAAATTATCTATCGGGCTCTGGACAAAATCCGTCTGTTTTACTTTTGGAACCTCATGTTTTACGGGTTTTAAAAAAGCCCAGTGATCTTTATATTCTGCTCCTTGGTCTATCCACTTGATCAACATAGCCTTTTCAGTAGGCGATAAAGTTAAATGCGATGACGGTGCAGGCATGATAATATCCGGGTTATCCGTCAAAATCCTTTTTACTACCTCACTATTCCCCGGATTGCCCGGATCTATTGAATATAATCCTGGTGTATTAGGCGATTCCGCATAAGCAAGTTCTGGATCATGAAGTTGTAGCCCTCCTTTAATTTTTGCCTTGTCCGGCCCGTGGCAGATAAAACATTTGTCTGATAATATAGGTTTTACATGCTGATTGAAATCTACTTTTTCCGGAAGCTTTTCATAAGCAATTTCAACATCTTCAGGAAGGTCCGGGCCTCCACATGAAAACAACACAAATGCTAAAGAAAAAACGAAACAGCTTATTAATTTGGACATTATTTATGAGAAAATTTATGTTTCCTACAAATTTAGCTCATTTGTTTTGTCGATTTCTTGTATAAATCAGGCTATGAATTGTACAAATCCGATATCAACAAAAGTATATCAATATATAAGAAGCTAAAGAAAACACCCATAAATCACCCTATAATAAGCAAATACAAGCTTTATTTATATCTTTACCCAACGAGGAAGAGTATTTAAAATCCGATAAACGAACTTTTAGTATGAATAAAATTCTTCAGTCACTAAAGCTTACCTTTCTACATTGTGGATACTCAAAACTGGATTCCTCATGGGACTATGACAATGTAATTAGTCCGTTTTCACGCTTATATTTGGTTACTAAAGGAACAGCACGGATTTATCACAGTTACGAGCAATTTGACCTAGAACCGGGTCACCTTTATCTCATTCCAAGCTTTACTTATAGTCGGTATCAATGTCAAGACCATTTGGAACTCTACTACATTCACTTTACCGAAGAGGTAGGCGACCGACTTTCCATTTATGATATGAAAGATTTTAAATACGATCTTGAGGCAGATGAGCAGGTTTTTAACTATTTTAAAAAGCTCATACATCTACACCCCAAAAGGCACTTAGTGGAAGACAACCCCAGTGTCTATGACAACCGAAAGTTTATGGCAGAAACTGAAAAGAAAAACGAGCTGTTATCTGCTAAGTCATTTATAGAAACCCATGCCCTGCTGCAACTTCTGTTCTCTTCATTTGTACAAAACAGTAAAAGTTTTAAACTAAATATTAGGAATGATTTTCACGAAATCCTCAACTACATAAAAGAACACCTTCATGAACCCCTTACGGTAGCAGACTTAGCCGCACATAGTAACTTGAGCGCCGACCATTTTTCACGGGTATTTCAACAAAAGTTTGGAATACGACCCAGTAAGTACATACAGACCGTACGTTTGGAAAGATCGGAAACCCTGCTCCTAACCACAAACAATACATTAGCCGAGATAGCAGGAAAAACAGGGATGGGAACGATTTCTTATTTATCCCGAATGTTCAAAATTAAAAATGGAATAACTCCCGGAGCCTTCCGAAAAGAAAGGCCCGGAGGTTAATTTTTAGTATTTTCTATTTTTTCTACTTTTCATTTTATTAGCTTCACTATCACCAATAAATTTTTCTTTTTTAGGATCCCACTCTAAAGTACGTCCTAATTGATAGCCTATATTACAAATATTTCCCACTGTAGCAGAACGATGACCAATTTCTACATCTGAGATAAGCGGAGTATCGTTCTTAATGGCATCTATCCAATTCTGATAATGATTACCTCTAGATTTTAGGCCGTCTTTATCCGTTACCTGAGATTTTAAAATACTAGGCGGGTCTGTTTCAAGATAGCTCCTACTGATATCAAGATTACCTTTAGTTCCGATAAAGCGAACACCCCATCCCCTACCAAAATCTTCATGGACCATTTCAATTCCGTTTTCATAAAACATTTGCATTCCGCGTACGACATTCTTATCTGTGGGAGGTACAAACTTCACAGGACCAGAACGGTCCATGCCTAGCCCCCATTGCGCAATATCGAACATGTGAGCACCCCAGTCAGTCAGAATACCTCCTCCAGTTTCGCTAAAAAGTCTCCAGTCAGGAAAAAATGCTGCACTGTTAGGTGGAGATAATCTTTCATTATAAGGTAACAAAGGAGCTGGACCACACCATTGATTCCAATCTACTTGAGACGGCACAGGTTCTGATTTCATGTTAAATGGAACTGCAGGATCACCTACATTAACAAGCACTTTTTTGATATCGCCTAAATGTCCGTTGCGCACCATTTCGGTAGCCTTTTGAAAAGTTGCCCACGAACGTTGCATGCTTCCGGTCTGAAGAACCTTACCCGTTTTTTTAACGGTCTTCACCATATCGATTCCCTCTTGAATTTTAAGAGTCAAAGGTTTTTCACAATACACATGTTTACCCGCTTCCATTGCTCCAATAGCCTGAATGGAATGCCAATGGTCAGGTGTGGCAACAATAACAGCATCAATATCATCTCTATCTAAAATTTCAAGATAATTACCCGTAACGGTTAAACCATTATACTCTTTTTGATTTCTTTTATCCGCATATAGTTTGTTTACATGCGCCTTAAACCATTCGTTTTTGGTAGTCCACACATCTGATCCCGCAACGATTTGAGCTTCATCCGTATTCGCCAAAAAGGCATTGGAAAGGGTAATACTCTGCTTACCCAAACCGATATAACCTAGGTTTACTTTATCACTTGGTGCAATGAAACCTTTTCCCAAAACGTGTCTCGGAACTATACTGATTGCACCCGCTGCAAGCGCCGTCTTGGAAATAAACGATCTTCGGGATAGTACAACTTTTTGATTTAAATTTTTGGCTACAGTTGTTTTGGTCTTTTTCATACGTTGTCTTTTTTATCAATAACAATATAATATGCAGGCATTTTTGCTCCGTCTACCGTAAGAAAGTCGGTACGAAGTTTATAACTTCCTTTCTTCAATTTACCTTCTAAAAGGGCATAAGGTTTAGCAGGGTCAACACTTGCTTTAATCAAAGTATCACCTAATTCTACTTCTGCGCTGTTGTAGTCAACACTCCTGCCCACCGGCAATGCATCAATGGTTGATGTACCCGTAATTTGGTCTGCGGCAGCGCTAAGGGCCAAACCAGACTCTGGAGGATACCTATATAATTTGAATTGATAATCACCATCTTCAACAACATTAATACTATAATAACCAGTTGGAGAGGATTTTCCTTGGCGGATTTGCACCTGGTTCCATGGAATACTTTCATCTGTATGCAAATCATGAACTGTTATCGTTACCGGATTAGCCTTCTCGTGGCCTAGAGGAATTTCGGCATATCTCATTTCCGGTTCTATTCTGGACCACCACTGATCATAAAACTGTTGCATTTTTTTTACCATATCCGGGTGTTGTTCAGCAACATCATTTTTTTGTCCAGGGTCATCAACTATATTATACAACTCTTTACCATCTATAAGTCGCCATTCCGTACTCATTACACAACTGTTTTTTCCTTTTTCGGGCCATTGGCCTCGTTGCGTATCAATGACCAACATACGTGTACTATCTTTTGCCTTTTTCAAAAGTACCGATGTCATATCACTTCCATCCAAAGGTTTTTCAGAATTGAATTCAATTCCGGCCATTTTGCTCAATGTTGGAAGTAAATCTACATTTGCCACTAGTTCATTACTTTTTGAACCTTTTTCAATTTTTCCATCTGGCCAACTGATGAAAAAAGGTACTTTATGTCCACCGTCATAATGACTACCCTTGGTTCCTCTTAAACCCGCATTATAACCTAAAACACTGCCATCTTTTCCTTTGGATATACCGGCAGCAGTTCCGTTATCTGTGGTGAAGATGATTATAGTATTATCAAACAACTTTTCGTCCTTTAAAAAAGTCACCAACTTCCCAAAGTTCTCATCAATATTGGTAATCATGCCGTAAAAGCGTTTCTGTACATCGGTCAACGGAGCATCCTCATACATCTTAGCGTATGATTCCGGCACATTAAATGGACTGTGTGCTGCATTCAACGGCAAATACAAGAAAAATGGCTGCTCTTTAGTTCCTTGAACGTACTTAATAGCTTCATTAAACCATACATCCGTAGCATAACCCTCAACTTTTTCCGGCTCCCCGTTTCTAAAATAGGTGTCGTTAAAATAAGTATTGTTCCAATAATCAGGTGTTTGTTGTGCCCCGCCACCACCATGGTACAAGGTTTCTTTAAATCCTCTATCAAATGGTCTGTATGGGTAATTATCCCCTAAATGCCATTTTCCGAACATTGCCGTATTATAACCACTTTCTTCAAAAACCTGTGCCATTGTTTTTTCATCTTCCAACAAAATGGAACATCCGGCAATAGTATGCCAAGTGTTGTTTCTATTTCCGTTACGCCCTGTTAAAAGTCCGGCACGACTTGGCGCGCAAGTGGTGCCCACGTGAAAATTAGTGAGCTCTAGTGCTTCCTTTCCAAAGGCTGTAAGATTAGGGGTTTTTATAATCTCATTTCCATGAGAAGCGAGGTCCCCATAGCCTTGATCATCTGTAAAAACAATAATTACATTAGGTCTTTCATCTGCAATTGCTTCGGTTGAAACCGCTTCTGTTTCCATTTTGTTTTTTTGTCCGCAGGATATGGTTGCGGACAGACAGGCCAATAGGCCAAATTTGATAATCAGATTTTTTTTCATTGGTATAATCTAAGTGGTTGTCTTTTTTTCTTTTAGCTTGGAAACGTATTCACTGGGTATCACCCCAAACTGTTTTTTAAAACATTTTGAGAAATACGAAGCCGTATTAAAACCGGTCTTGTACATAATTTCCTTTACTGATAAATCGCTCTGTTCAAAAAGCTGAACCGCTCTTTTAAGTCGAATATTCCTAATAAATTCACTAGAAGACAGTCCGGTAATCTCTTTGAACTTCATATATAGATTACTACGGCTATATCCCATTTCTTTCACCAACATCTCTACATTGAAATCTGTATTCATCATGTGCTTTTCTACAATTTCAATTGCAGTTTGCAGAAAAGATTCATCAACAGATGTGACAGCTATTTCTGTAGGCTGTAATGTGATATTACGAGTAAATTGCTTGCGAAGTTGATCCCTTTGCTTTAAAATATTAGCCAAGGTAAGCTGTAGCAATTCCATATCAAAAGGCTTCCTGATGTAGCCTTCCACTCCCAATTTTAAATTTTCAATTTCACTTTCTTCGGAAGCTTTTGCCGTTAACATAACCACAGGAATATGACTTGTTTCCTTGTTTGTTTTTAGCTTTTCACAGAATTCGGTACCGTTCATTACGGGCATTAAAATATCCGTTAAGATGATATTGGGCATCAAGCTTTTTGCCATTTTCAATGCCTGTTTACCATTTTCAGCTTCATAAATCACGTACTCACTGTCCAAAGCCTGCTTTATCAAAGTACGGATATCCGCATTGTCATCAACACATAGTAAAATGGGGAGTTTAGGTCTTGATTTAGAAACATCTTCATCTAAAATTTCATCATTGATACCAATAGCAAAAGATTCGGTTTCCGAAGAACGCACCAAGAAATCACTTTCTGATACCTCTTTGATACTAACCTCCGGAATGTTTGCAAACTTCTCTTTTTCCATGGGTAACTTCACCACAAAATCGGTTCCTTTATTCGGCTTACTTTTAACCACAATAGAACCTTGATGTAATTCGATTAAATTTTTTGTAAAAGACAATCCAATGCCAGCTCCCTGCAGGTTTCTTCTATCTTTCTTATCTTGAGTGTTGAACCTTTCAAAAATTGTATTCACTCTATTTTTTGCTATTCCAGAGCCTGAATCCCTTACTTTGATAACTACATTTCTAGATGTATCCTCATGATTTTCTGCTTTCTCTATTGAAATGCTTACCGTAATATGGCCACCATCCGGTGTATATTTGAATGCATTAGAAAGAAGGTTGTTCATTATTTTTTCCAATGCGTCATGATCAAACCACGAGATAATAGTATCCTCTGAAGATGTAATAGTGAAGTCTACATTTTGCTTGTGCGCCAAAAACTGAAAAGGCTGACCCACCTCTTGAATAAATTCTATAATATCACTATTGCGCACTACCAAATGCATTTTCCCCTGATCTATCTTTCTAAAGTCCAATAACTGATTCACCAGTTTTAAAAGGTAGTTGGTATTCTTGTACATGATATTGTACTGTTCCTGAACCTTGGTCTGGCTTACTTTTAAACCGTCTTTTCGTAAATACTCCAAGGGACCTTTAATCAATGTAAGCGGTGTTCTAAATTCATGGGAAATGTTGGTGAAAAATTCCAGTTTAACACGCTGCATTTCCTCTGACTTCTCCTTTTCAAGATGGTCTAATTCTAACTGATGTTTCTTGCTAGTTCTAATAAAAGTATATCTCCAAAACAGCCACAAAACCCCCATTACCAATAGACCATAAAATAAATAGGCTGCAGAAGTCTGCCAAATGGGAGGCGTTATCGTAATATGTATCTCAGACGGAGATTCATCCCATAAACCATCATTATTAGAGGCTTTTACCTTAAAAACATAATTACCCGGCCCTAAGTTGGTATAGGTAGCAAAACGTTTTTTAGAATTGGTATGTATCCAATCATTGTCAAAACCCTCTAACATGTAAGCAAACTGGTTCTTGGAAGGTGCCGCATAGTGGAGGGCAGCAAATTCAAAAGAAAAATTATTCTGTTTATAGCTTAACTCAATAGTGTTAGATGTATTAACACTTTGCTCCAAAATACTATGTCCACCTATTTCCTCTCCTACTTTGACCGATTTATTGGAAACAAGCAAATCCGTAATTACCGTTTCCGCAGGTGTTTCATTGTCACGTATCTCTTCGGGATAAAAAGCATTAAAACCGTTGATCCCACCAAATAACATCTCACCATCCTCGCGTTTAACACAAGCCAATTCTTGAAATTCATTATCCTGAAGTCCATCACTCTCATTGTAATTTTTAAAAGTCTCGTTCTTAGGGTTAAACTTTGATAGCCCCATATTGGTAGACAACCAAAGATTTCCCTGAGAATCTTCTAGAATACCTTTAATTACGTTGTTTGGCAAACCATCACGACCAGAATAAGAAATAAAACTACCTTCACCTCCATCTTTACCGGGAACGAACTTATTAAGACCTCCCCCAAAAGTTCCTATCCACAATTCTCCAGCAGTGCTTTCATAAAGGGAAAGAATATAATTATGACTTACCGATTTTGGGTCTTTTGGGTCATTTAAGAACGTTCTAAACTTAGGTTGCTTTTTATAACGGTCAATAGCACTCACTACACTAAGACCGCCACCTGTTGCAAACCAGACATTACCCTTTCTATCCTCTAGGATATACCTAATAATATTACTGGGCAATGCATCCGCTTGCTTTGGGTAACTCTTAAATGTTTGTTTATCATACCCCTTTTCATCTTCTTTTTTCATCCATCTCCGCACACCAGAAGTATAGGTGCCAATCCATAAATTTTCATTGGAATCGTTGAGCAAACTGAACACTCCAGGCAAGTCTCCCTGTGGCGACAAGTCGGATTCACTAATATTATCTGGATCACTGATATCCAAAAAGTAGAGACCTGGAGCACTTTCCGCGCCTATTACCAAAGTTTTTTTATCATTGATACGCGTTTCCGTAATAGCGAATGTTCTACGTAAAGAGTTAAAATGTTTGAACTTATTGTAGTTTCCATCATCATCCTTTTTAACAAGCATGTTTAATCCACCACCTTCGGTACCCACCCATACCGAGCCGTTACTATCTTCGTACATAGCACGAATCTTATCATAACTTAAACTTGTAGGATTAGGGGTGTTTCTGACATGCAAAAACTGCTTTTTACCCGGATCAAAAGTATTTACACCTCCCCCATTGGTTCCTACCCATATAATTCCGGTCTTATCTAAAAATAATGATTTGATAATATTTTTGCTAATACTACCTACATCCCTGGAATCATAAATAAAACGCTTTATGAATTTTGGTTCTTTTTCCACAGAAGTATTTTCAAAATAAAACAACCCCTCATTAGAACCGACCCACAAGCGATTGTTATTATCTACCAAGACGTTATTAAAGTTCGTATCATGAACCTTTACAAGTTTAGGCCCCGCACCTTTTACTTGACAGTACAAACCTACGTTTGTAGCTATAATAAGTCTGCCCATATTATCTTCGACCATACCTTTAACAATACAGTCGGGAAGTCCTAAGTCTTTGTTTATATTGCCAAAGTAACCTCTTCCATTAGCGTCTTTTTTAAGTTTATAAAGACCATTTGCCCCACCGATCAATACTTGTCCGTTTTTATCTTCGTAAATAGAATAAATGGAACTACCGTCCCACCCCATGATAAACGGGTCCTGCTCCGAATTGAAATGTTGAAATTTCATTTTTTCCGACGAAACGGAAAGGTCAATCATATCCAAACCATCTTGAACCCCGATCCAAAGGCGATTTTTACTATCCTTAAACAATGCGGTTATATGGTTACCTACGATACTAGATGCATTTTCTTCATTACTCGTATAAGCCTTAAACCTACCCGTAGACACATTGTAGTAATTGAGACCGTTGCCTGTTGTACCCACCCAAAGGTTACCTTCATCATCTCCTGTAATTGCAGATATAAGGTTACTATTTATACTACTTGGCTTATTTGAACTGGGAGTGTAAACCGTAAACTTATATCCATCATATTTATTGAGACCATCATGTGTTCCAAACCACATAAAACCTTGTTTATCCTGGTAAATGGTATTGATATCACTTTGTGAGAGACCGTCACTTGTGGTAATGTGCTTAAAGCTAATGTGGTTTTGGGAGTTTCCGGTAAACACGGAGATATATAACAGAACGCAACAAAACTTATTGAAAAGCTTGTTTATTGCAACTGTACCTAAAACTTTTTTAAAATGGATTTGAAACATAAATATGATAAGCTCCTGTATTTCTTTTTTAACTTTTGATGAAAATCAACTCATTTTAGGTTAAAAATAGTTGTGAAAATAGTCTATAGTATCAATCGTAATAATTTGAAAGTACTAATACTTTGAAAAATAATTCAAGAATGTAATCTCTTTATTTTGTTAAATATTCAAAAACCTGAAGTGGCCCATCATTATTAACACCAACAAGAAATTCCTTCTCTCCAACTGCTAATAATTGCATGCTTTTTAAATCTTTATTGAATTTTAAGCCGCTCATATATACAGGTTTTAGCGAATATTTTCCAGATGAGCTAACAGTTCCTTCCATATAAAAACCTGACCCTGCATCATTTCTGGGGGTCTCTACTTCTGAAGCAAATAAATTACCAGCAACTACAACATCTTTTACGCCGTCTTGATTGAAATCTTTTATTATAATTGAATTCACAGAAGATAATTGCGCCATATTGGGTAATTTGTTCTCTTCTAAACTACCATCTCCTTCGTTTATAAAGTATGAAGAAGCAAATGTCTTTACTTTTTTATGTAGCACATCCGCTGTGTTCTTTATGTTATATACCTCAAAAAAATCGGCCTGGGCAAAAGCATCATATGACTTAAACTTGCTTTTTAAACTCGGGATCTGTTCCGTAGAGCATTGTTTACCACGAACAGGATACAATGTGTTATTTTCGTAATACCCTAAAGCCAAATCATTTGATCCATTTGTGTCAAAATCTGCATAATACACTTCAAAAGGCAGTTTTCCCGTAGCTTTGTATTTATAATTAAGACCCAGATTACCTGTCACATAATCATCATCGCCATCACCATCTAGGTCAGAGGCTTTAATACTATACCACCACCCTTCAGTGTTTTCTAGACTACTCAACTCTTTCTTCTTAAAACCTTCTTCACCCTGTTCAAAAACAGTTACTGGCATCCATTCACCGACCAGTATAAAATCTATCATATCATCGTTGTTATAATCTGTCCAGACCATATCAGTAACAAGCCCTATGTTTTCTAATTCAGGGGCTACGGTACCCGTTACATCACTAAAAACTCCGTTGTTATTTTTTAGAATAGCACTGCTTGCCGATTTAGGGTAATCCCAAGGAACTAAGCGACCTCCAATAAAAAGGTCTAAATCACCATCCTTGTCATAATCAAATGGCTCTACTGACATACCACTAATCTTTACTTGGGGAAGTGCGTTCTTGTTTTTTTGAAAAGTTCCGCTCCCGTCGTTCATATATAGTCTGTCTTGATAATACGATGTATTTTTAGCCTGTTCATTCCCTCCACTTACTACATACAAGTCTAAGTCCCCATCACCATCTGCATCAAAAAAGACGGCCCCTGTGTCTTCATACCACTTGTCCTCAACCAGTACTTTAGATTTTTTTTGTTCAAATCTTTCGTTTTTGGTTTGAAGAAAAAACACGCCTGTTTGTCCTGATGCTCCGCCCACATAAACATCTTCCAAACCATCTCCATTAATATCTCCAATTGCTAAAGATGGGCCAAATTTAGATAATTGATGAGGTAAAAGCACCTGTTTATCAAAATCATCAAATTGATTTTCCGTATGCATGAATTCCAGTCCCGACTTATAGATTTCTTTAAAAATAATTTCGCTTTCCGGTACCAAATCAACTCTGGAGTCGGTGGCTTGGCTTTCTAAAACCTCTACAAGTTGATTTGCTTTTAATTTAACCAAAATTTGCTCCTTACCACTAGCCCAGTTTATTTGTAATGTATCTACCTCTTTTACACTTCCCAAACCAAAGTGAATTATCGGCTCAACGGAAGAAAGATAACCACGGCTAGGCATCATTTCTTGGTACTGGTTTTTGCCGTCCGCCACTAACCTTACTTTAGCGCCAATTCCAAATGTATTAGCTTGATCTCCTTTTAACTTAAGACGTAAATAATTGGTGTCCTCTAACTTATTTTCAATGACCATAGACATTCTATCCAAATTGTTGATTACCATATCCAAATCACCATCCAAATCTAGATCGGCATAAGATGCTCCATGTGTAAAGCCAAAATAAGAAAGCCCTTGTGGATCTTTGTCCTCAGAGAAAGTTAAATCGCCATTATTCACAAAAACCTTATTACTTACCGGTTCTACTGGCATATTTTTTGTCAACAAATAGCGCTCACTTGGCGCTATTTTACCGGATTCTATAGCCGCAGCAACCTTAAGTTCATAATCTTTATTATTGACACTTCGCCTCATTCCATTAGTAATGAAAATATCTTTCCAACCGTCATTATTTAAATCTGCAAAAAGTGCTGACCAACTCCAATCTGTATTTGAAACACCTGCCAACTCTGCAATATCACTGAAAGAATTATTGCCGTTGTTCATTTGTAGACTGTTTCTCATATATTGATAATGCAGCCCCATTTCTACCGCCTCATGAAAATACTCAGGCCGCATGGAAGACATATTCCTTTTCTTTCCAAAATTAGATGAAGACATCATATCTGCCTGTAGCAAATCTATCCATCCATCATTATTAAAATCAGCAGCATCTGATCCCATGCCAAAATTAGAAGTGTGGTTCATGTATTCTTTAACTCCATCTTTAAAGGTTCCGTCCTTTTGATTGATATATAAAAAATCTGGTGAGTTAAAATCATTCGAAACGTAAATATCCAACCAGCCATCATTGTTGAAATCCGATATACTGGCATTTAAACTTAACCCAAAATTATACACACCAGCTTTTTGTGTAATATTCTCAAATTTATTTCCTCCCACATTTTCATACAACTGGTCACTCTCTTCCTGGGTTGCCAACTTTTGTTTTTCCACATAGAAAGCATTTGTACTCTGAAATTCGGCAGGCGGATAAGCTGCTAAAAACATGTCTAAATCTCCGTCTCTATCAAAATCAAAAAACGTGGCTTGATTAGAATACCCCGCATCGTCAAGACCAAACTCCACTGCACTCTCAGTAAAAGTTTCATCTCCATTATTTATATATAGTAAATTTCTTTTATCAGGAGATGGACCACTCACACATATATAAATATCTAAAAAACCATCTGCATTAATGTCTGCCATTGTAACACCACTAGACCATCTTGGTTTATCTTTTCCACCAACACCGGCCTTATCCGAAATATCTTTAAAATTAAAATTTCCTTGATTAAGATATAATTTGTTATTAACTCCATTCCCTACAAAGAAAACATCCGGTAGTCCATCATTATTTATATCTCCAGTAGCAACGCCAGCCCCGGCATACATATAAGGAAAATTAAAATAATTAAGGTTTTTAGATTCTGTTAATGTATTGGCGAAGGTTACATGCGTTTGCTCCTTTAATTTTACTTCAAACTTCAAAGTTTTCCGGTTTATTGAAGCTTCTACATTTTTCTCTTTCTTTTTTTCCGAAGTACATTCCCCACAGACAAGAATCGCAAAAAATAATGTTATACACCTAATTCCATTTAAAAAATAGCCTCCTACCATAAATACAGCCTAAAATTATAATATTGTTGTTTTAAATAGTCTTAAAACATCATCATTTGTAGTTACCAATATACCCACTTGCCCATTAGATATTTTAATCTGTTGAATATCTTTTACGCTATACGGAATAAAAAAACCGCTTTGAGCAGGGCTTAAAGCTCTAAATTCGTTTTGAGAATTATTCTTAAACAAAAACCCGGGAGAAGCGTCTGCCCTAGTAGTTTCTATTTCTACCTCAAACTTGTTACCCCCTAAAAGAATTTCTTGAACCCCATCTCCATCAAAATCATTGCAAACAATACCGTTGACTGTAGAAAATTGTGCTTCTACTGGTAACTTGTTAATTTGGAGCCCTTGATTTGTATTTTCCAAAATAACAGACGAAAATATCTGTGCTTCATAACGTGTTGCATCCGTTATTTTTTCACCTAAAATGGTAGGTAAATCTGCATTAGCAAAACCTTCATACGTCTTGAATTTTTTATTTAATCCAGGAATTTGTTGACTTGAACACTCTTTGCCTCTTATAGGAACCAAACTGTTTTTTAGTTTTTTCGCCAAAAAAATATCGTTCGTTCCATTGCTATCAAAATCATTTGCAAAGACATAAAAAGGTTTGTCTTTAGATGCTGTGAATTTGTAATTTTCGCCCAAATTCCCTAAAATCAAATCCACATCTCCATCTTTATCATAATCCGAGGCCACTACTTTGTTCCACCATCCATTGGTTTTACCCAAATTAAACCTCTCCGATACATTTTTTAACTTATTATTCACTACTTTAAAAATTGTAATGGGCATCCACTCGCCAACTACGATTAGCTCTTTAGCATCATCATCATCTACATTTGCCCAAACGGCGCTAGTAACCATTCCCAAATCTTTTAAATCAGGAGCATCTGATTCTGTAACATCTTTTAATATTCCATTGTCGTTTCTCAACCAATGACTATCTGCTGAGGACGGGTATTTACCTGGCATTTGCCTACCTCCTACAAAAAGGTCCAAATCGCCATCTCCATCAAAATCATGTGTAATTACACAGGAGCCACTAGTTACAATTCTAGGTAAATTTTGAGTTTTGGAAAAAATCCCTTTTCCATTGTTCAAATATAATCTGTCTTGATAAAATTCTGAATCAATTTTACTCTCACTACCTCCACTTACTACATACAAATCTTTATCTCCGTCTCCATCTACATCAAAAAACGTAGCCCCCATATCTTCAGACTCTTTGTCTAAATTAAAAGTAGAATTTTTTAAGGGTCTAAATTTCCCTCGACTATCCTGAGTGTAAATTACCCCTGATTGCCCTTTTGCTCCTCCAACGTAAAAATCCTCTAACCCATCTGCGTCAACATCACCTACAGTCACAAAAGGGCCTAGTTTGGACATTTCGTGCGGAAGCAAAATTTGATACTTATAATCATCAAAATCATTCTCCTTATGTCTAAAATTTGATTGAATATCTTTGGTTGACTCAGCAAACAAAATTGGGTCATTAATTTGCTCATCTATTTGTTTGGTTGCTTCGGAGTAACTAACCTGTACTAATTGATTGGCTTTAACATCCTTAATCGTGTTCACTTTTTTATCTGGCCAAGTTATTTTAATTTGGTCAACCACACCTACATCTCCTAGGCCAAAATGCACCAATGGCTCTACGGACGACAAATAGCCTCTTGTTACTTTAAAATCATGATATTGTATTTGATTGTTATACTTTAGCTCTATCTGGGCACCAATACCATTGGGGTTTTTCTTTGGCCCCTTTAAACCAATTTTCAAGTACTTATTACTCTTCTGTTCATCTAATTTATTCTCAAAAACAAATGCAGTATCCTCAAGATTATTGACAACCAAGTCTAAATCCCCATCATTGTCCAAATCTACTGTTGCGGCTCCATTTGAAAAACTTTTTTGGTCAAGGCCCCAATCCACCACTTTTTTATTAAAGGTTAGATCAGTATTATTTTGAAAAATGTAATTAGTAAGTTTAGTTGTTGGATAAAGATTTAGAATATTCTTTAGGTTTTGCTCATCAGAGTTTTGTTTAATAGCATTGCTATTTATATAATTAAAAAATCTTTTAGTGGCATCTTTATCCGTCACATCTCTACGATAGCCATTAGTTATAAAAATATCCCTATATCCGTCATTATCAAAATCGCTTCCAAGACATGACCAACTCCAATCTGTTTTTGCAATACCTGCTAACTGACCTATTTCACTATAAAAACCATTCCCCTCATTTAAATGCAACATGTTATGCATATATTGGCTGTGGTAACCACGCTCCATGATTTCCCTATATTTCTCTAAGTTCATTGACGCCATTGTAGTCTTGCTTCGGATATAATTTTCAGATACCATATCCAAGGCCAAAATATCCTCAAAGCCATCATTGTTAAAATCTACTACATCTACACCCATAGAATAGAATGAAGTATGGTTTGTATACTCTTTAATACTTTCCTTAAATTTATTTTTACCTTGATTTATATATAGATAATCAGATTGTTCGTAATCATTTGTGACGTAAATATCCGTAAGCCCATCATTATTAGCATCAAGTGTACTGACTCCTAATCCATAGCCGTAATTGTTAACGATACCAGCTTGTAAACCAATTTCCTTAAACTTATTATTTTCATTTAAAAATAGTTTATCTCTATAGAGGTTATTATTTTCTCTTTCGCCCTTATTTATTTCATCCGGTGTCTGAAAAAATAATTCTGGTCTATTGGTAAGATACATGTCTAAGTCATTATCATTATCCATATCAAAGAACACTGCTTGAACCGAGTACCCTGTATCCGCCAAGCCATATTCTTTTGCTTGTTCAGAGAACTTCATATTACCATCGTTGATGAATAATAGATTTTTTCTTTCCTCATCCGTGTCCTTATATCCACCACGACAGATATAGATATCCATGAAACCATCATGATTAACATCTATCATATTAATACCTGTATGCCAACCACCACCTCCACTTACACCTGCGGACTCCGTAATATCCTCAAATTTAAAATCGCCTTTATTTAAGTATAATTTATTGGATTGTTCATTGGCAGAAAAATATATATCCGAAAGTCCATCATTATTAATATCACCAATAGCTACCCCCCCTCCATTGTATACATAGTTAAAATGAACTACGTAATTTTTCAGATTTTCTTCTACATGGTTCATAAAAGTCACACCTGAACTATCTGGATGGACAAGTTTAAAAAGTGGCTCTTTAACTTCCGGTTCCTGCAGGTTAGCTATTTTAGTATGAACTTCCTCTTTGCAACTAACGACCACTACTAAAATAACCAATATTGAAAGTAGACTGGGTGATATATTATACTTCATAAACTAAAACTATATAAAAAATTATTGTGCAACCTAACACCATTTTCATTTTACCTTAAAAAACAACTAAACGGCCTACCTTATTTACACAGGTAGACCGTTTTTTATTTTACATTATAAACATAGGTAATCAAGCCTACCTAATAACCCGGATTCTGTTCTAGAACTCCTCCGTAATTATCTATTTCTACTTGTGGTATAGGAACTTTTTCGTGTTTACCTACAATAAAACCTAAAGGGGTTAATAAATCAGTACGTCCCCATCTAAGTAAATCTTGTTTTCGCAGACCTTCCAAGTTCAATTCCACACGACGTTCGTGCCGTATGGCATCTATCAAAGCTTGCCCTGTTGTTCCAGCAGGCACCTCTGGCAATACGCTATCATCTCCCTCACGAGCTCTCCTTCTCACTTTGTTTACATATTCTATCGCTGTTGCCGGATCCGATTCTGCTACAGCTTCGGCATACATCAAGTATATATCGGCCAGTCTTAACACTCTCCAATTGACACCGCCGTCGCCAGCTTGAGCCGGAATAGGGTAATCCGAATATGGAGCATAAGCCACTTTTTTACCGAAATAAGAGTTTACTCCATCTAAAGGGGCATAAGGTTGTCCAGGAATATTATAAAAACTATGCTCATACCTTGGATCTCCCTCCTCAAACTCGTCTAACAATTCTTGCTTGGCCATGGTAAAGCCCCAGCCTCCATAAGAACCGCCCGACCTTGGACCAAAAGCGTGTCCGGTAGCATTACCTAATTGCACCGCTCCTCCACCTTCATTAGCTTCTTTGAACTGCACTTCAAATATAGATCCTGGTCCATTCTCCCCTGCGGGTTGAAAAATTTCACGATAGGTAAGCGCCAATTCATATTCTCCAAGAGCAAATAATTCTTCTGAATATTTTTTAACTCCTGCCATATCGTTTTGGACCGCTTTAAGTCTTACTAAAAAACCCAGAGCAGAGCCCTTAGTAGCCCTACCCATGTCTTCCGCAGCGTATTCAGATTTCTTAGGAAGTCTAGCTATAGCCTCCAACATATTCTCTTCAATAAAGTCCCAAGTTTCTTGCTCTGTACTTCTTCCAACTGTTAAATATTCTTCAGCCAGTTCAAAATTCTCCCTGTAAATTGGCACGCCTCCAAAGTATCTTACCAAATCAAAATAATAAGCTCCTCTTAGGAAATAAGCTTCCCCAACAATTCTAGTTTTTAGGGCTTCGTCCATTTCAATATTAGGTACATTTGCGATTACCTTATTCGCGTTTCTAATACCCTGATAATCCTCAGGCCACCTATTTACAATCTCACCTACAGTTGTAAGTATCTCGTAGTTTTCCAAAGCAGTTAATGGATCTTGATCTGCAGGGCTAGCTCCACCTTTCCAAGCATCATCAGTTCCTATATTCCCCCAACCATAATCACCTTGAAAGTTATTATACCATTGTCTCAACCCTCTATAGCTAGCATTAATTGCCAATAGAGCGTCTGATTCATTTCTGAAAAAATTATCATCACCTGCTAGGCCATAGGGTGTTGGCTCTAGAAAGTCGTCTGATTTACAAGCCGTAAAGCCCATAACCATTACCGCAATAAGTGTATATATTATCTTTTTCATAGTCTTATAAAGTTAAGTTAATTCCGAAAAGAAATGTTCGTGGTTGTGGGTATCCACCTCTATCCAATCCTATTATCAAAGAATTATTTTCCCCAAACTCATTAGGAGATTGTCCAATTTCAGGATCGAAACCAATATCATATTTTGTAAAAGTATGAAGGTTCTGTCCTGAGATATAAACCCTCAACTTATCCAAACCTATTTTATCTACTAGGTCTGCTGAAAAATTATAACCTAACTGTAAATTTTTCACTCTTAAATAAGAACCATCGTAAACATAACGATCGGAAATTTGAATATTTCTAGCATTTCCAGCTAAAGTAAGTCTAGGTAAAGTGTTTGAAGTTCCTTCTCCGTGCCATCTACCTAAAGCACTTTCCTGAAGTCCTGACCCCAATTCACTTTCAAAGAAATAGGGTAATGAACTGAAAATCTCATTTCCTTGAGTTCCTTGGAAAAAGATTCCTAAATCCCAATTTTTATAATTAAAATCTAAATTGAAACTATAATTGAAATCTGCATGTGGACTACCTATTTTTGTTCTATCATCTGCATTAATTACACCATCTGCTTGATCTGCCACTCCGTCTCCGTCTGTATCAACAGTTAACTGATCTACAAATCTAATATCACCAGGTACTGCTCCTTGTTCTGCACCAGCTGTAACTTCTCCCTCATTCTGAAACACCCCGTCAGTTTCGTAGCCATAGAAGTAGCTAACCTCGTAACCAGGTTCTGACCTAAGGAAACCATTCTGACCAAAAGCACCACCTACGGCTAAAAACGCATTATTAGTATCCAATGAAGTCAACTCATTGTCAATCATATCCATATTAGCACCAATACTAAAACCAAAATCCTCATATTGTTTACTATAACCAAGAGCAAATTCCCAACCTTTATTACTCATCGTTCCTTTATTAAACAAAGTTGACTCCGTAAGACCTGATGACTGGGTAGTGGGAGGAATAAGTAGAATCATATCTTTTGTTTTTCTGTCAAAATAATCAACAGAAAACGTCAATTGATTATTAAGGAAACCCAAGTCTATCCCAACGTTGGTAGTAGTTGTTGACTCCCATTGCAATAATGGATTCGGCACACCCTTAGAGGCTGCACCTGATGCTCTCTGATTTCCGAAAACCACATCAACCCCGGCTGTTGGTCCAACCGACAACTCAGAAAAGAAAGCGAAATCATCAATAGATCTATTCCCAATTTCACCTATACCCGTACGAACTTTAAACTGATTAAAAAAACTGTCTTTCATAAACTTCTCATTATGAACATTCCATGACAACGCAGCTGCTGGAAAAGTACCATATCTTTTATCCGGCCCAAACTTTGAAGAACCATCTCTACGTACTGTTGCCGTTAAAAGATATCGATCATCATAATTATAAATTAATCGAGAAAACAAAGAGAACAAATTAGACTCCCATCTGTTTCCTGCCCCAGTAGTAGAATTACCATCTTCAACTACTACATTATTACCGAACAAATCACTAATATCAGTTGCAAACGCTCGTGTGTTAATTCCGGTAAACTCCTGTTGTTCATGTCCTACCATAGCGGTTACCCCATGCTTACCAAACTCATTATTGTAAGTAAGCACGTTAGACCAAGTATAGCTCCTTGTCTGGTCGGCTCTTGATTCTAATTGATTTTGAGTTCTTAGAATACCACCTGTAACCCCATAACCCACATTATCCGGATCTATTACAGGATCGAAATCGTAACGCTCAGACGTGGTAAACTGAGGCGCGTACGTAGTTCTAAAACTAAAGTTTCTAAGGAAGTTAATATTCAAATAAGCATTTAAATTGAACTCTCTATTAGTATTTTCATTTGTTCTATACCTAACTTCCGCATCTGGATGAATAGCACTAACAGATGTTGGTGAAGAATATAAGCCATCCGCTGTATAAAATGGAATATTAGGCTCCCACCCATAACCTTGTATTGCCGTCTGACCCCAAAGCCAAACTCCGCTTTCTGATCTTGTGTTTTGATTTCTAACGGAATAAGACAATCTATGTCCTAATGTTATATTATCATTTAATTTGTATTCATTATTAATTCTAATGTTATGCCTATTAAAAGCTGACGACTTTAGAATACCTGCCTGATCCGTATAGCCATAAGAAACAAAATAAGAAGCAAATTCATTTCCGCCAGATACAGAAAGTTGGTTGTTTTGAATAAATCCTGTACGGAATATTAAATTTCCCCAGTCATATGTATTCATGTCAGCTATTTCTTCAGCGGAAAACTTAGGAGCTAAACCATCATTGGTATACCCTTCATTTACGAGTCCCGCCCATTGTTGAGAATCTAGCATATCTAAATCTCTTGCTCTTTCTTGAGTACCAATGTAACTATCAAAATTAACTGTTACTTTACCAGGCCTACCCGTTTTAGTAGTTACCAAAATAACACCATTAGCCCCGTTAGAACCGTAAATCGCTGTTGCAGAAGCGTCTTTTAAAACTTCTATACTTTTAACATCTGCAGAATTTAGATTATTAAGGTTTCCCGGAACACCATCTATAATTACATAAGGATCAGAATTATTAACCGTACCTACACCTCTAATTCTTATTGTAGAATTAGCACCAGGTTGACCTGTAGAGGCAGTAACGTTAACACCAGGAGCCCTGCCCTGTAATGCCTGTCCAACTGTAACTACTGCTATTTCATTAATCTCTTCTGAGCTTACCGAACTAATTGCTCCGGTTAAATCGGATTTCTTCTGCGTACCATAACCGATAACAACAACTTCATCTAGTTTACTTGCATCTTCAGCAAGGCTAATATCTATAGTCTGTCTGTTGTTAACTGCAATTTCCTGTGTAGTAAATCCAATATAACTAAATATTAATGTTGCCGTACCATCTGCCGATATGGTATAGTTTCCGTCAAAATCTGTCTGGGTACCGGTTGTAGTTCCCTTTACTAATACGTTAGCACCAGCTAACGGTAGTCCCGTATTATCCAACACTGTTCCACTAACCGCAATTTCTTGGGCTTGGGACTGGCCATAGGCAAATGCTAACAGCCATAACAACCCCGCCAGAAACTTTTGGGGATGCCAGTTTTTACTTGTCCGTTTTGTTAATTTCATAAACATTTTGGTTTAATTGAGTTAATTATTTTTCAGAGTTTATCAAATGTGCCGTTTATTTAACCATTCTTTAACAACAAATGGTCAGATGAGTACAACAAATGGTTCTAACCTTAAAATAAGTGTCCTAATTACACAAAATGAAGAAACTAGCTTTGTAAAACACCGATAACCATAACTATAAGGGTCTCCCCTAGTGAATGTTTACAGATAAACATTCTACTATAAAAAAGACAATATGTTACCCTTTAATTCTCCTATTACCCATTTGTGATAGGCAACCAACAACCCCAAAACCATAATATGACCGGTTCATATCTAGGTAATCGGTTAGATTGTTTTATCTTGTGCTTTTTAATAATAAACCATAACTATGTTTGATATAGAAAATAAGATTGCAGTTATAACTGGAGCTAGTGGCGCTTTAGCAGGAAGTGTTGCCAAAAGTCTTGCCAAGTCCGGAGCTAAGTTGGCATTGTTAACGCGTAAGCGGAATTCTGTACAATCGCTTTTAGATGAAATTAAAACCGTGGGCGGACACGCTAAAGCATATGAAGCCGATATATTAAGTGAGAACTCTTTAGAAAATGCTAAAAACGAAATTTTGTCCGATTTTGGCAGAATTGATATTCTTCTAAATATTGCAGGCGGCAACTTACCTGGTGCAACAGTTGCTCCCGGACAAACCATTTTTGACATCAAGATTGACGACTTTAATAAGGTTACCGAACTTAATCTTAACGGTACCCTTATTCCTTCCTTAATTTTTGGTAAAGTTATGTCCGAACAGAAAGAGGGCGTTATCATTAATTATTCTTCTATGGCAGCCGATCGTGTTATTACAAGAGTTGCCGGATACTCTGCTTCAAAAGCGGCTATGGAAAATTTTACCAGATGGATGTCCGTAGAAATGGCTACCAAGTTCGGCAGTGGTATTCGCGTTAATGCAATAGCTCCGGGCTTTTTTATCGGGAAGCAGAACAAAGCGCTGCTAACCAATGAAGATGGTTCTTTCACCGAACGTGGGGAGACCATTATAAAAAATACGCCCATGGGTCGTTTTGGCGAAGTAGGCGAACTTAATGGTGCTATTCAATTTTTATGTAGCGATGCCTCTAAGTTTATCACAGGAATCGTACTTCCTGTAGATGGTGGGTTCAGTGCTTTTAGCGGTGTCTAAGATCCCAGAGTTTTAAACCAAAAAATAATGAACTAATTAAGAAGAACCTAATATGGAACAAACATGGAGATGGTATGGGCCCAATGACCCTGTTAGCCTACAAGATATTAAACAGGCTGGGGCCACGGGTGTTGTAACCGCGTTGCACCACATACCCAATGGTGAAATTTGGTCAATATCAGAAATACAAGAGCGCAAAAATCTTTTAGAAAAAAATGGTTTGGTTTGGTCCGTTGTTGAGTCACTCCCTATTCATGAAAGTATCAAGACTCAGCAAGCAGGTTTTGAAAAACTTATTGAAAATTACAAGATTAGTCTAAAAAATCTGGCTCAGTGCGGTGTAAACGTTGTATGCTATAACTTCATGCCTGTCCTTGATTGGACACGTACAAGTTTGGACTATGAAGTAGCCGATGGCTCAAAAGCCCTACTTTTTGATGCTACCGCACTTGCAGCTTTTGACCTTTTTATTTTAAAAAGACCGAACGCAGAAAAAAGTTTTACGGAAGCTCAAATTGAAGCCGCAAAAACCTATTATACGGCCATGACCGACGATGACATCTATAAACTGGTAAAAACCATTATAGCCGGTTTACCAGGGTCTTCTGAAACTTATAATATACCTAAGACCGGTTTTGACCTTAGTCCGTTTCAGGCTACCCTAGATACTTATCAGGGTATGAACGAGGATGATATGCGTAACAATCTCGTTTACTTTTTAAATGCAATCATGCTTACTGCTGAAGAAAATGGGATACTCATGTGCATTCATCCAGATGACCCACCATTTTCTATCTTAGGTTTGCCTAGAATCATGAGGAATGAAGCGGATTATGCTTATATTTTTGACCAAGTAAAGTCCATAAACAATGGAATCACATTTTGCACTGGTTCTTTAGGAGCTAGAGCGGATAATGATCTGCCCAAAATGTTTGAACGATTTGCAGATCGTGTACACTTTATTCATTTGCGAAGTACAAAACGTGATGAAAATGGAAATTTCTATGAAGCCAATCATTTAGAAGGAGACGTACCCATGTATGATTTGGTAAAGCTGATAGTATCCGAAGAAAAAAGAAGAAAAACAGAAGGTCGGCAGGATGCCATAATACCAATGCGGCCTGATCACGGTCACCAGATGTTGGACGACCTCCATAAAAAAACCAATCCCGGTTACTCAGCTATTGGTCGCTTACGCGGATTAGCGGAATTACGGGGATTGGAATTAGGAATTCGAAAAGCGTTTTTCGAATAATATTAAGCTCTTAACGTTTTAATCAACGCCAGGGTTTCTCTCACACGATTTTCTAGGCCAGCATAATCTTTGTTGGCCAGAATATCTTTGCTAATGAGCTGAGAGCCCATACCTACACAGGTTACACCCGCATCAAACCAACCTTTTAAGTTAGCCTCATCTGTGCTAACCCCTCCTGTTGGCATAACGCTCGTCCATGGTTGCGGACCTTTTATAGCCTTCACATAACCTGGCCCGTAAGTTGATCCTGGGAAAAGTTTAATGATTTCACAACCCATTTCTTCCGCACGGTTAATTTCCGCCAAAGAACCACAACCTGGCGACCAAAGTACTTTTCTTCGGTTACAAGCAATAGCAATATCTTCACGAAGAGATGGAGTAACAATAAAGTTCGCACCCATTTGCATAAACAAACTTGCAGCAGCTGCATCAGTGATAGAACCTACACCCATAATCATTCCGGGAAGTTCTTTTATCGCATATTTATTCAATTCTAAAAAGACCTCGTAAGCAAAATCACCACGAGCGGTGAACTCCATTAAACGTGAGCCGCCATCATAACATGCTTTTAAAACTTTTTTACCCAATTCTACATCTGGGTGATAAAATAATGGTACCATACCGTTTTCTTTCATAACGGATGCCACCTCTATTCTTGAATACTGAGCCATATTTATAGTTTATAGTTAATTATTTTTCTTGTATCATTTGTTCGTAAAAATAGGTGATATTTTTTTCGACCGACACAAAACTAAGGTTTCCTTGAAATTAATCAACCATAATTGGCTATCAATTAGTGGGTATAGAATGTGTTTAACAATATGTGTTGCTTTTGAGATATAACAAATCACACGACTATCAACATAATTGTTTGACCTTATTCAAAAAAACGAATAATATGACCATTGAACAAAAATTAAGAATCACACATTAAAATTTGCTTTCATTTGTTGTTCATAAAAACCAATAAAATGGAAAACCACCAAACCACAAATACCCAAATGGTAAGTATGCTTACCGATGTTGAACGCGCTTCTTTTTATAGAAAAACCTACACTCACCTAGCAGGTGCAGTTTTACTTTTTATTCTTGTAGAAACTTTATTTTTTCAAATACCGGCCGTCCTGAATCTCGCCCTTTCCCTTACTGGCGGTTATAGCTGGCTAATAATGTTGGGCGGGTTTATGCTAATTACAAATTATGCCGAACGCCTTGCCTTGAAGAGCGAGAATACGAACTTACACTATGTAGGTCTCATACTTTATGTTATTGCAGAAGCCTTTATATTCATTCCGTTAATATTTATAGCTATAATGGCTACGGATGAAGGGTCCATGAGTATTCTTAATCAAGCTGCAATTATGACTTTATCATTGTTTACAGGACTCTCGGCAATAGTATTTTTGACAAAAAAAGATTTCTCTTTTCTTAAATCGATTTTAGCTGTTGGGTTTGCCATTGCACTCGGTTTAATCGTGGCAGGTATCCTATTTGGTTTTAACCTAGGCCTTTGGTTTAGTGCCGCTATGGTAGTACTGGCATCTGGTTCTATATTGTACCAAACCTCAAACCTAGTCCATAAATATAATTCAAACCAGCACGTTGCTGCATCACTTGGCCTTTTTGCAAGCTTGATGCTTTTATTTTGGTATATCTTAAGTATTCTTTCTAGAGATTAAAAAGTAAGTGTTTATTTTTAAGTGAAAAGTCTCTGTTGTTTTAAGAGGCTTTTTTTTTATCTTTCCATTTCACCTAACCCCTGTTATCCTATGAAAAGTGGAAAGACCCTCTTACTTATTTTTTTGTTTGCATTTGGTTCTATAACTGCACAAAATAGCGACATTGAAACCATACAGAATATACTGGACGAGCAAGAAAAAGCATGGTCCGACCATAATTTAGAAAAGTTTATGCAGGGCTATTGGAAATCTGATGAGCTTACGTATTATAGCGGTGGCAAAATCACAAAGGGTTGGCAAACTACCTTAGGTAACTATAAAAAAGGGTATCCTACTAAGGCTCATACCGGAAAACTGAATTTTAAAGTGGACCAGATTACCAAAATCACTGAAGACTCATATTACGTAATGGGACAGTACTTTTTGACCCGAGAAGCAGGGGATGCCAATGGTACTTTCATGATTATTTTTAAGAAGATAGATGGCAAATGGAAAATTATTGCAGATTCCTCTTGTTAATACCTTTCTCTTGAAAATCCAGAAATTAAACTTCTAGTTTTTCTCTTCTTCTAAAACTTTAACCGTAGGAGCAGTAGAATAATACTTTAGGCGCCGTGTGGTGTAGGTGTTATTGGGTGTTATAATTTTTTTTACCCAGTTATTCGCTGGTGTACCATCAAACTGATAAATATATTCTTGAGTTAAAACGCCAAATCGTTTTTGTGTTTTGACCGTGGTTAAGAAGCCATTTTCATCATATTGATACCGCTCTTCATTTTGCGGAATCCATTTTTTGGTAGAGCTATCATACATCAACTCCTTTAGCATGGTCAATTCATATTTCTCATTAAAAACCTCAACAGTTTTTGAGGTGAGGTTACCCTCCATATAGTTTTCTAAAACTACTTTTTTAAACTTCCTTCCGTTCTCCATTAAAGGAGTGGCCGTGGTTAATTTAAAAATAACACCGTTCACCTGTTGTTCAACCGTACTTAAACTGTCCGTATTTTTATACTCAAAGTTGTTCTCATCTATACCACTGGTGTTCGTACGAACAAGCTTTATTAGCTTTTCTTCATCATTATACGAATAGACATTTTTTTCTATAAGCTCCTTCTCGTAAGAAACTATATTCTCTGTTATCTTTTTACCGCCTACCGTATCAACTTCATAAAAACTGGCGATAGAAGTGGCATAATCAAAAGCACCATCAGAATAATTTTCTACTCTTCTTTCTTTTAAAAACCCATCCTCATATTTATAGTAGGTGGTTTCGTGGTCCGTATCGTTATACCGTGTAACTGACTTAGATAAAAATCCATTCAAATTAAAATAATATTCCTCTTTACCATAATCGGTAATTACGAAACACGATTTCACATTTCCCTTCAGATTAAAATCGGATACTTTAAAAATCTCTATGTCTTGAGAAAATACCACGGAAGACATTCCCCATACCATACATACAAACAAGAATTTTTTCACCATACTACAAAACTACTTGATATTCTGGCAACTGAAAACAAAAGCCGTACCAAATCGACAAAACGAAAAAAACCCGCCCAATTATAGAAATTGAGCGGGTCTTAATTATTTATAGCGCTAAGCGCATATGTTTACTTAACTTCTTCGAAGTCTACATCTTCAACGTTATCGCCTTCTGTTGGCTCTTCTGCAGAAGCAGTATCACCTTCAGGAGCCGCACCGTTTTGTTGTGCTTCAGCTTGCGCTTTGTACATTTCTTCAGATGCAACTTTCCATGCCTCATTGATTTTATCCAAAGCTGGAGATATAACAGCTAAGTCTTTAGACTCATATGCTGCTTTCAATTCAGTTAAAGCTTCTTCAACCGGCTTTTTCTTATCTTCTGATAATTTATCACCAAATTCTTTAAGTTGCTTTTCCGTTTGAAAAATCATACCGTCAGCTTCGTTCAACTTATCGGCAGTCTCTTTTGCTTTCTTATCAGACTCTGCATTCGCTTCTGCCTCAGCTTTCATTTTCTTGATTTCTTCTTCTGTAAGACCAGAGGAAGCTTCAATTCTAATGTCCTGAGATTTTCCTGTAGCTTTATCCGTTGCAGAAACTTTGATGATACCGTTCGCATCAATATCAAAAGTCACTTCAATTTGAGGTGTACCTCTTTGTGCTGGTGGAATACCATCTAAGTGAAAACGACCTATTGTCTTGTTATCAGAAGCCATTGGACGCTCACCTTGCAATACGTGAATCTCCACTGATGGCTGATTATCCGCTGCCGTAGAGAATACTTGAGATTTCTTGGTAGGAATCGTAGTATTCGCTTCGATCAACTTTGTCATTACACTACCCATAGTCTCAATACCTAGAGACAACGGAGTAACATCCAATAACAATACATCTTTTACATCACCTGTAAGAACACCACCTTGAATACCTGCTCCAATAGCTACAACCTCATCTGGATTCACCCCTTTAGAAGGCTTCTTACCAAAGAATTTTTCAACAGCATCAACAACAGCCGGAATTCTTGTTGAACCACCTACAAGGATAATTTCATCAATATCACTTTTAGAAAGACCAGCAGCTTTAAGTGCAGTCTGACAAGGCTCAATAGTACGTTTTACCAAATCTTCGATCAATTGCTCAAACTTGGCTCTAGTAAGTGTACGAACCAAATGCTTAGGTCCTGAAGCGGTAGCCGTTACATACGGTAAATTAATTTCCGTTTGTGCTGAAGAAGACAATTCAATTTTTGCTTTCTCGGCAGCTTCACGCAAACGTTGCAATGCCATAGCATCTTTACGTAAGTCAATGCTTTCGTCTTTGTTGAATTCATCAGCCAACCAATCAATAATTTTTTGATCAACATCATCACCACCTAAGTGTGTATCTCCATCAGTAGCCAATACTTCAAAAACACCGTCACCCAACTCTAGGATAGATACATCATGTGTACCACCACCAAAGTCAAAAACAACTATTTTCTGATCTGTATCTTTTTTGTCCATACCGTAAGCCAAAGAAGCTGCGGTAGGCTCGTTTATAATACGCTCTACAGTAAGACCTGCTATCTCACCTGCTTCTTTAGTGGCTTGACGCTGTGCATCGTTAAAGTAAGCTGGTACAGTAATTACTGCACGGCTAACGTCTTGTCCTAAATAGTCTTCTGCCGTTTTCTTCATTTTTTGAAGAATCATTGCAGAAAGCTCTTGTGGTGAATACAAACGACCATCAATATCTACACGTGGCGTGTCATTATCACCTTTTACTACTTTATAAGGTACTCTTTCAGCTTCTTTACTAGACTCTGAAAATTTGTTACCCATAAAACGCTTAATAGAATATATAGTGTTATTAGGGTTAGTTACCGCTTGTCTCTTTGCCGGATCACCAACTTTAATCTCACCACCTTCTACAAATGCGATCACAGATGGCGTAGTTCTTTTTCCTTCTGCATTAGGGATCACTACCGGTTCGTTACCTTCCATAACGGAAACACAGGAGTTGGTAGTACCCAAGTCAATACCTATAATTTTACTCATGCTATATGTTTTAAATATTAGTGCTAATTTTTATAATCGATTACTAATTGTCAAACAATATGCCAACCAACGGCAACCTGACATGATGTCATTTTTACATTTACAAGCAGCTCTGAACACGCCATAAACAGCAGTTTCTATTGTAAAAGGCGACAATTTGATATAAATAAGTAGGATACTCCTGCTTACTTTTCTGAAAAAATTAGTGACAGGACCGTTTTTCTACGCTTTATTTTTCCTTTGCCAGAAGTATCCTTTATCTATCTTTATACCACAAATTGAGTATATACTTATGATGGAGTCTATTAGTATTTTTGATATGCTTAAGATTGGCCTAGGCCCTTCTAGTTCTCATACCTTAGGACCATGGCGTGCTGCGGAACGATGGATTGCCGAGCTTAAGGGTTCCGGACTTTTTAATGAAGTAACCCGTATTAGGGTGCACATGTACGGCTCTTTATCATTGACAGGTAAAGGCCATGCTACGGATTATGCCTTTATGTTAGGGCTTTCCGGTACCGACCCTGTTGAAATTCCTGTTGAGCACATACACTCTATTGTTGCGGATATTAAAGAAAACCATGTTTTGAACTTTGGAAATTCTTTATCCATTCCTTTTAACCCAGAGAATGATATTCTATTCCATAAGAAGTTTTTAGAGTTTCACGCCAACGGACTACAATTTGAAGCCATCTTAAAATCCGGAAAGACTAAAAAGAATACCTACTACTCTATTGGTGGCGGTTTTGTTGTTGTTAAAGAACGAAAGAACGCCAAACGTAACATCGCTACTTTTGACAGTTTTCCCTATCCTATTCAAAAAGGAACGGAACTATTGGCCTATTGCAAAAGTGAAAACAAGTGTATTTCTGAGATAGTCCTTGAAAACGAACGTTCGTTACGCTCCGATTCCGAAATAGACCTGAAACTGCATCACATTTGGAACACTATGTTAGAATGTATGTACATTGGCTGTCATACAGAAGGTAAACTCCCTGGCGGATTGAATGTTACCCGTCGCGCCTTTGAACTCAACAAAAACCTTTTAGGTAATTCTACCAATTACGATTCTCCCGAAACTTGGTTGACCACCATACGGAATACCGAGGTAAAATTTCGCCAGATTTTAAAATGGGTCAGTTGTTTTGCTCTTGCCGTTAACGAGGTGAACGCTTCTTTGGGCCGTGTGGTGACCGCTCCCACAAATGGTAGTGCCGGAGTTATTCCTGCCGTGCTCATGTACTATTTAGTTATTGAAAACCACGAGGCCGATTTTGAGCACATTAAAAAATTCCTTTTCGTTGCCGGTGAAATCGGTAGCATCTTTAAAAAGGGCGCAACTATCTCCGCAGCCATGGGTGGTTGCCAAGCAGAAATTGGTGTGTCTAGCGCTATGGCGGCCGGCGCTCTTACCGAGCTGCTGGGCGGTACACCTGAACAAGTACTGATGGCTGCAGAAATTGCGATGGAACATCACCTAGGACTCACGTGCGACCCAATTGGCGGACTTGTACAAATTCCCTGTATAGAACGCAATAGCATGGGTGCCATAAAGGCGATCAATGCGGCGGAACTAGCTTTAGGCTCAGACCCAAACGATGCCAAGGTGCCTTTGGACAAGGTTGTAGAAACCATGTGGAATACGGCTAAAGACATGAGCTCCAAGTATAAGGAAACTTCAGAAGGTGGACTAGCAATCGGTATTAATATGAGTGACTGTTAATGGGGCAGTATTTTCTTCCATTCCACATCTTTAAATAAATTAAGTCAGCGTACTTTTGATATATAATTACACCTTAAAATGGAGCATTTTTTAAAAGAAGACCTAATCAATTTTGAAACGTTACTTGAAAAGGCAAAACTTCAGGGTATTGAATATTTACAGTACTTAGATAAAAGAAAAACTTCTACAACTGTTCCACCCATTACTAATGAGAACCTTAATGAAGAAGGTATTGGTGGTCTGGAAACACTAGCACAATTCAAAGAAAAATGGGAAAGCCAAATTGTTGGAGCTTCCGGCCCAAGATACTTAGGGTATGTAGTGGGCGGTACTACACCAGCTTCCATCATGGGCGATTGGCTTGCCACAATTTATGATCAAAATCCTCAGACAGTAAATTCGCAAGGAGATGTTTCGGTACAAATTGAACATGCTGCCATACAATTAATGTTAGATTTATTTCAATTGCCCAATGATTTTTTAGGCGGATTTGTTTCTGGTGCTACAATGTCAAATTTTACCTGCTTAGGAGTAGCCCGGCAGTGGATAGGAAAAGAAATGGGCCAGGATTTTGCGAAGGACGGAATAAATGGGAAACTGAACATTCTATCGGCCACGCCACACTCTTCTGCTTTAAAATGCCTTTCCATGTTAGGGATTGGCAGCAAAAACTATACTTTAATAGAAACCATAAAAGGTAATCGTGAAGCGATAGACATACAAGACCTTAAGAAAAATATTGAGGCCCTTAACGGAGATCCGTTTATTCTAATCTCTAGTGCCGGCACTGTAAACACAGCTGATTTTGACGATTTCAAAGCTATAGCCGAGCTCAAAGAACATTATAATTTTTGGTGGCATATTGATGGGGCTTTTGGCGGATTTGCCGCTTGTTCACCAAAGTACGACCATCTAACGGAAGGTTGGGACAAAGCAGATAGTATTACCGTAGACTGTCATAAATGGTTAAATGTTCCTTATGACAGTGCAGTTTTCTTCGTAAAGAAACAGCATAGCAAGTTACAAATGGAAACTTTTCAAAACTCCAATGCCCCGTACTTAGGTGACCCATCAGAAAATTTTAATTATCTCAATTTTTTATCGGAAAATTCAAGGCGACTAAGAGCCCTACCTGCCTGGTTTTCTCTTACGGCATATGGTAAAAAAGGATATAGATATATTGTAGAAAATGCGGTTGACATGGCTCAACTTTTTAGCAATTTCATAGAAGAAAACAATTCCTTTGAACTTCTTGCGCCAACGCGGCTAAACAATGTCTGTTTCACTCTCAAATCAGATACTAGCCAAGCTAGGGTTTACTCTTTTCTAGATACTTTAAATAAATCTGGATCAGTATATATGACTCCTACAAAATATAAAAATACCTTTGGCATAAGAGCCTCTTTTGTAAACTGGCGTACAAGCGCGTCGGATATTGATATTATAAAATCTGAAATGCTAAATGTAATTTCTCATATTTAAAAAGAGAAATATTTAGATATTCTCCCTTGTAAAAACGAATAATTTATGAATTGGATCATGCTTATCATTGCAGGGCTGTTTGAAGTAGCCTTTGCTTTCTGTCTGGCAAAAGCTAAAGAGACAACCGGAACGGACATGTACTTATGGTACGGTGGTTTTCTTATTTGCTCTACCATTAGCTTTCTTCTGTTAATAAAAGCAGTCCAAACACTACCTATTGGCACGGCTTATGCAGTCTGGACGGGTATTGGAGCCGTTGGCACCGTATTATTGGGTATTTTGGTGTTTAAGGACCCCGCCAACTTTTGGAGGGTTTTCTTTATCATTACACTAATTGGTTCAATTGTCGGTCTCAAATATGTTGCGCATTAGATAACGTCAATATTTTAATTAATATAATACAACAATTATTGTAGTTAAATACTTCAAAATATTATATTGCAATCAACTGAAACAAAATTGTTCCCCAAAAACAGAAATAAATGAAAAGGATAGAACAGGTCGAAAATGAAATACAAGGTTTAAGAGATCAACTTCAAAACCACCCACTATATAAAAATCTTAACAGCATAGATGACATAAGGGTTTTCACGGAAAATCATGCCTTTGCGGTTTGGGATTTCATGTCACTTTTAAAGTCGCTACAAATTTCCTTAACAAATGTTAGCATCCCTTGGATTCCTAGTAAAAATCCAATTCTTGCTCGTTTCATCAATGAAATTGTGCACGGTGAAGAAAGTGATATTAACGAATTAAACGAGCCTAAAAGTCATTTTGAAATGTACTTGGAGGCCATGCATCAATTAGGTGCAAATACCTCCAAAATTGACAAGTTTATTAATCTTTTGATTGAAGGTAAAACAGTTGATTCTGCTTTAACAGCAACTGACATTTCTAAAAAAGTGGCGGACTTTGTTCGCTTTTCTTTTGAAATTATTGTCACCCAAAAACCACATCTAGTAGCTTCTGCATTTACTTTTGGACGTGAAGATGTTATACCTGATATGTTTATGGAAGTGCTCAAAAGTGCCGATGGAGAGCAACAACAATACAATAAATTTGTCTATTACCTAGAAAGGCATATTGAATTGGATGGTGACGAACATGGTCCACTTTCACTTCAAATGGTATCCGAACTTTGCGGCAACGACGATGTTAAATGGCAAGAGACCTTAACCGTCGCCAAAGAAGCATTGACCAAAAGAATTGAACTTTGGGATGCGATTTCGGAAGAAATAAACATCAATAACGCAAAACTCAAAAATGCGTAACCAACATTTCAAAGTATAATTCAAACCTAAAAAATAATCTTAATTTAAAATAGCTAACAGCAACCGTATTGCTATGTTTCGCATTTTTGACATGCTAACATTAACAATACAAAAACCCTCCCATGGCATTTGATACTGAATTTTTAAGCACTAACATACAGGTTCCCACTTTAAATAATTTAGAAGATGCTTTTCTGTTAGAGGGCTCGGAAGTTATAGATTACACCCATTTTTCAGTTGCACTTAGCAGTAAGACCAAATTTGCAATTTGGGTAGCATGGAATATAGATGGTCGCAACCTTAAACGCATTCCCAGAAAGGGTGTCGGCTTTTTTGAGGACACTAGAATACCATCCGAAAGTCAGGCTGGGAATCAATTGTATAAAAGCAATCCGTTAGACCGTGGTCACCTAGCCAGACGTGTAGATTTGAATTGGGGCGATTATGACGAAGCAAAAAAAGCAAATTCAGATTCTTTTGTTTTCACTAACATTGCTCCACAAATGGATAGTTTCAACCAAAGTGGAAAAGGTGGTGTTTGGGGAAAATTAGAAAACTCGCTTTACGACCAAATAGACATGGACCGGTCTCGTGTCAGTATTATTGGCGGATGTATCTTTCATGAAGACGATCGCCTATATAGAGGTTATAAGATTCCAACAGAATTTTACAAAACTGTCCTCTACGAAGAAAACGGTGCGCTCAAAACAAAATCTTTTATCCTTACCCAGGATTTAACCCGGTTATCTTTTCTAGATTTAGAGGCTTTTAAAACATATGAAGTAGCACCTGCCGAGATAGAAACCAAATGCAACTTTACTTTTGATGAGGCCATTCACCAAGTCAATGAGTTTGATTTAAATTCAATTATTCCAACAGAACGAAAACCTCTAATTCATACTGAGGATATAAAATGGTAATAAACAAAAAACGCTCACTGTTCCACAAACAGTGAGCGTTTTTTAAATAGTATCAATCCACCTCTACTCTACTCTTGGCGTCACTTCAAATTTCCTAAACTTAATAGGACCGTGATCACCTTGAATCAAAAACGGACCCGGCTCTCCTTCGTTACTATCTAATGCACCTCCAGTAATTCCCGGTATGTTTTGGTCATTGATAATTGTTTTTCCATTAGCAACAATAGTAACACGACGGCCAATTAACGTAATATCATATTCCTGCCATTCACTAGCATCGTTAGCCGCCATTTCATTTGGCGTTAAAAATCCGTAGATACCCCCAAACAAAACACTAGATGGGTCAGAACCTTTATCATCTGTAATCTGCACCTCATAGCGACCTCTTAGATAAACTCCACTGTTACTCCCTGGTGGCACTTTAAACTCTACATGTAACTTAAAGTCTTTAAACTTCTCTTCCGAAACTAAATTAGCTCCAGACTTTGGACTAGAAAGAACACCATCTTCAATCACCCATTGGTTTTCACCCATGGCTTTCCATCCATTTAAATCCTTCCCGTTAAAAAGGTCCTTAGTTTTACCCCATTTTGCTTTTTCAACATATTTTAATTTAGGTGCTCTCACCGCCGTCCAACTATACGGTTTACCATCTGTGTAAATCATGGTTCCTTTCAGTTCCTCGCCATCTAAAGAACCGGTAAAGGTCATATCAGTTCCATCCGGCTCCCATTGTTTGGGTATACTAAAAGTAAAAATATCGTTTTTTACTTCTATTTCAGCAATAGGCCTGGCACTACCAAAGGCATAAACAAACTGACCTACCAAAGTATTGGTACCGGAATGTTTAACTTCTAACCAAGACGGTAATTCTTCTCCGTCTTTTTGAATGACCAAATCCCACTTTCCTTCTAAAGATTTTACCCCCTGTGCATTTAAACCCATTGCCATAAGCATAACACCTGCCATGGCCGAAAACAATTTCAATCCCATATTCTTATTCTTAAATTTTTCCAATTGATAAATATAGGGAATACATAACGTTTACACATGAATTTCTTTAAGCAATCACAACACTGCAAACAGAGTTTAACTTTTATTTTATGTCTTTAATTTTTAAGTAACTTTAAACACCATTCACAACATAAAACCAAAGGAACAATCTAATGAAAGAGAAAAAAAACTCCTCAACAACATCAAGACGATCATTCATTAAAAAAGGAGCTATTGCTTCCTCAATTTTTATCGTCCCCAGACATGTATTAGGTGGCGCTGGCTATTTAGCCCCTAGCGACCGTTTAAATCTAGCTGCTATTGGTGCCGGTGGCAAAGGAAGCAGTGACATTTTTAATGCTTCTGTAAACGGACGCGAAAAAGTAGCAGCACTTTGTGATGTTGACTTTGCCGGTTCTGCAAAAAAATCAATCGAGAATTTTCCAAAAGCTAAATTGTATGCCGATTATAGGGAAATGCTGGATAAGGAAAAAGGTATTGACGCGGTAACCATTTCAACTCCTGACCACATACACGGCCCAGCCGCAAAATATGCTATGGAGAGAGGTATTCATGTATATGTACAGAAACCCATGACCCACAACATTCGTGAAGCTCGAATTCTTACCCAAATGGCCCGAGACAATAAAATTGTAAGTCAAATGGGAAATCAAGGAGGCTCAAATCCCCTTCTGGGCATGGTCCAAAAATGGATTGACGATGGTGCTATTGGTGCCGTCTCTAAAGTTCAAGTATGGACCAATCGTCCTGTATGGCCACAAGGTGGTGCTATGCAAGCAGCTGACCCCAGTTTGAAACCGGAGAGCCTAGATTGGAATCTTTGGTTAGGGCCTGCACCCGACAAACCGTACACACCAAACCTACACCCTTTTAGCTGGAGAGGCTGGTGGGATTATGGAACTGGAGCATTAGGAGATGTTGGTTGTCATTTGATAGATATTCCATTCCGTACGTTGGGATTAAAATATCCTACCGATGCTGAAGCTAGCGTAAGCTCCGTCTATTCCCAAATGTGGAATGCCGACTATCATCCGGAAGGTTGCCCAGCTTCCTCGTTCATTACGCTTCATTTTGATGCGACGGAAAAAACTAAAACTCCAATAGAAATGACCTGGAACGATGGAGGCATTAGACCTTCGCATCCAGATATTATCCCTGCGAACAATGATATCGGTGGTCCGGGAAGTTACAATGGTGTCCTGATCATTGGTGAAAAAGGAATTATCTCCACCAATATTAATGATAGTAGTCCGCTGACCCCCAAATTATATCTCAACGATGGCACAACCGATTTTGGTCCGGAAACGGAACCTAACGATGAGCCGGAATACGGCCACCAACGTAAATGGGTAGATGCTTGCAAAGCCGGTTTTGGTAGTGAAGAACATAAAGGTTTAACTTCCTCTTTCGATTATGCCGGCCCAATGACAGAAACGGTACTGATGGGTAACTTGGCCATTAGAAGTTACTTATTACGAAAAGAAGACAGCAACGGAAAAATGGATTTCTACGCCCGCAAGAAATTATTGTGGGATGGCGAAAACATGCGCATCACCAATTTAGAGGAGGCCAACCAATTTGTTGGCAGAACCTATCGTGATGGTTTTAAGGTGTAGAGAAATTTTAATTTAAAAGGCGGGTTTTACAATCCGTCTTTTTATTTTGCCTCATCACAACCTTCTGTTCTTCTTGTATCGATAAGGTAGACAATTTGCCATTTTTTCTGGGCATCTTTGACCAATTGAAACGAATTCACCCCACAGTGGTGAAAAGTATCATTTATTTTAAAGGTATAAGGCGTCCAAGCATGAGCCATGGGGCCGTCTATTTGAACGGTAAAACTATTTAGTATTTCTTCAAACTTTGTGGTTTCTGGTATACCAACAATAGATTTAAGAAAGCCTGAGAATTCTTCCGTCTTCACTAACGGATTTCCAGCTTCGTCCTGAGCAATGGTTTGCATGACAACATCTTTGGACACCGTCTCTTTTATGAGAAGGGAATCTTGTTGATGAAACCCATTAAAAAAGGCTTCAATGGTTTTCTGAACGGCCAATTCTTCCGTATTCTGAGCAGAAATCCCAATGGTAAGAAAGCCGAATAGTAAGGTGAATAAGCATTTCATAGTATTCGATTTTTATCAAACTTAGTGAATATTCGGCTTAAAACGAGTACTTTAAAATTTATGGGACCGTCATAACTTAGAAGCATTGTCCATATAGCCCGTAAACCCAACATTTTCCTTACATTTATCCCTCCAAAACAAAACTATTATGTCAACGGCAAAGAAAGAATACAAAAGAGTAACGGTCAAGTCTCTAGTGGACATGAAAAAACACGGCGAAAAGATATCTATGCTCACCGCCTATGATTATTCTATGGCCAAAATTGTTGATTCCGCCAATGTTGACGTAATTCTTGTAGGAGACTCTGCCAGTAACGTTATGGCCGGGCATGAAACTACCTTGCCCATTACACTGGACCAGATGATTTACCATGCCACTTCCGTTATCCGCGCAGTAGAAAGAGCTTTGGTGGTGGTAGATATCCCTTTCGGGAGCTACCAGAGCGACCCTAAAGAAGCACTCCGCTCCGCTATTAGAATCATGAAAGAAAGCGGTGCGCATGCCGTAAAATTGGAAGGCGGAGTGGAAATTAAAGAATCCGTTAAAAGAATATTGAATGCCGGTATCCCGGTTATGGGGCATTTGGGACTTACGCCACAATCCATTTACAAATTTGGCACCTATACAGTTCGCGCCAAAGAAGAAGAGGAGGCAAAAAAATTGATAGAAGATGCCAAACTCCTTGAGAAACTAGGTTGTTTTGCCATTGTATTGGAAAAAATTCCCGCTGCATTGACGAAAAAAGTTTCCGAAAGTATTTCCATTCCTACCATAGGTATTGGCGGTGGAAAGCATGCAGACGGTCAAGTGCTGGTAATTCATGATCTACTGGGGATGACACATGAGTTCAACCCCAGATTTTTACGTCGTTATATGAACCTTTATGAAGAAATGGGTTCTGCTATTTCGCAGTATGTTACGGATGTAAAAAGCCAAGATTTTCCGAACGACGACGAGCAGTATTAATTTCATCTTAAAACTTTGCTCTAGTGGCCCAAAAGGTACTTTCTAATCCCAATAATCTCTTGGTTTTGTTTGAGGACAATCATCTAATCGCTATTAATAAGCGACCTGGAGATATTGTTCAAGGTGATAAAACAGGAGATATGCCTTTAAGCGAAGTTGTTAAACTCTATATCAAAGAAAAATATAACAAACCAGGCAACGTCTATTTGGGTGTTGCCCATCGTTTAGACCGCCCTACATCAGGTATTGTGGTTTTTTCAAAAACTTCAAAAGCATTACCGCGCCTTAACAAGTTGTTCGCAGAAAAAGAGGCAAAAAAAACCTATTGGGCCATTGTAAAAAATAAACCTAAAAAGAACGAGGACACCCTTACGCATTGGTTAAAACGAAACAACAAACAAAACAAATCTTACGCACATATCAAGGAAGTAGCCGAAAGCAAAAAAGCGATATTAGATTACAAGGTGATCAAAAAACTGGATCGTTATTATCTACTTGAAATTGATTTACACACCGGGCGTCATCATCAAATAAGAGCACAATTATCAGCTATTGGCTGTCCTATAAAAGGGGATCTGAAATACGGTTTTGACCGAAGCAACCCCAATGCCAGTATACATCTGCATGCACGCAAACTTTCGTTTGTACATCCCGTTAAAAAAGAACCTATAGAAATCTTGGCCCCACCGCCAGAAGACCCAGTTTGGAACGCTTGTTGTTAAAAACAGTATATTTAACTGTATAAACACACAACCATGATTAAAAGAACACTATTCATTTGCAGTCTTGTACTGCTTGCGTCTTGCAGAACCTATAACTCAATAGATACCTTTTACGATGCCCACAAAGAAGATGACCATGTTACGGCGGTACATGTACCTCGTTTTATGCTCTCGCTCATTAGCGGTATATCTCCTGAAATGAAATCCCTCGTTGGGAACACCAAAGACTTGCGCTACATGTCTTTCCCCAGTACTACAGCTGCCAAAACAGAGTTTCTCAACAAACAAATGAACGGTATAACAGGCAGTTCATTTATAGAAGTATACCGTAAGAACGATGAGCTCAAACGAAACGTAGTAAGCATACGTGAAAAGCGGGACGCCGTAAAAGAAATCTTGATATACAACAACAATAACCAGAATGGTTCTTTCCTATATTTCAATGGAGATTTTGACCCGGTAAAAGTCCGCCAAATGGCCCAAAACGAAGAGTTTCAAAAGTTAGGTAATGGGTTGATTAATCAGTACCAAGGTGGTGGGTTTACTCCGGGTATCAATGAAGGTGATGAAGAGAATTAAATCAATTTTTGATGAAAAATGATGAAATTCGTCTTGTAAAAATCTAAGCACAGGAGGAAAAAAGGTTCACCGATAAGACCGAACACTCTCCACAATCACCGAAGTCAAGATTAAACAGCCCCCTACTACGGTAGACCAAGCCGGAATTTCCGAGAGCAATAAAGCACCAATTAAAATACCATAAACAGGTTGGATACTACTCAAAATACTAATTGTGGTAATGGAAAAATACTTAAAACAGTTCACGAACATGGTATGACCAAAAACTGTGGTTACGACCGCCAGTCCTAACAAACCCTGCCACTGGCTCGGTACTGTCTCTAAATCGTAATAAAAGAAAGCTGGAATAAGCATACAGCAAATAATCGCCATTTGGTATGCCATTAGAACCGAACCCTGGTATTTGCTCACTTGTTTTTTTAATATAAGATTTCGCGCAGCATAACAAAGTGCAGAAAATATTCCAAACCCAATGGCTACCGTATAACTGTTTTCAAAACTAAAATCCGGAACCAGAAAATAAATACCACAAAGCACCAAAAGCCCCAAAAGCAAATGCATTTTCTGGAACTTCGTTTTGAGAAACAAAGGCTCTAAAAAAGCAGTGATAACAGGATAGGTAAACAAGGAAAGCATTCCTATGGCCACATTAGACTTTTGAAGTGCTACAAAATAGGCCAACCAGTGTATACCCATAAGAAAACCACTAATGATAATTGGCCCTTTATCCTTACTGCTCAAACCAAAAGAAATACCTTTAAAACGGCAGTAGAGCACCAATAAAATGAGTGCTATTATAGATCGGATACCAATAGTTACCGCCACTGGTAATTCTATAAATCTACCCAATGGGCCGGAAGTACTTAAAAGTACCATTGCCAAATTAATTTCCAAAAAGTTCCCCAGATTAAACGATGTACTTGAAGCCAAAAGTTATCTTTTTACGGCCATAGCCTTTTCGCGAATTATATCTGCCACAGGCCTGTTCTCTAAGTGACTCTCTAACCAAGAAATGATATCTAGATATAAGAAAGCTCTTTTTTCATAGGGATGGTCTTCGTATTTCTTAAGCTCCGTATGTAATTTTTGAAACTCGTTTTTTAACTCATTAGGAAAAATGTTTCCGAGATTTCTAAGAAACTTTATCATTTCTTTTTGAACCGCATGAAGATCGTTCATCTTCAATAAAAACTTATAGGTACTTTTTAATTGAATTTCTAGGTGATAATCCATTCCGGCTTCATAGTGCGCCACCAAGCTTAAAACCCGAGCAAAACACATGAGGTCTTCACGCATTTTTAGGTTCTTGTTGTTTATTATTTTTTTCAAGTACTGAATGCAAGTCTTATTGTCACCAATACCAAAATACAAACAAGCTATTTTATAGTACAGCACCATAATATGGTGTGCATCTATTCTATCCTTATGCTTATTGATGCCATACTCAATAATTTTAACCAGATATAAACCCTTGTTAAAAGTACCTTCCAAAAAATGAAGGTTCAACTTGTTGGCATTTATATATAAAAATGCCAATGAAGCAATATTATCGTTCTTTGGGAAATCTTTGCTCTCCACTACTTCTTCCAGCCGCTCTAAAACCTCTCTAAAGTGTGAACTATATTTCACGTAAAAAATAGACTCCAACAAATAATGGTTCCCCTTTAAGAAGAAAACGGGGTTTAAATGTATCTGGTCTTCGTGCTCATAAAAAAGGTCTACCCATTTACTGGCATACTTGTAGGATGAAAGAAAATCCTGAGTTAAAAAGCTGTACCAAAGATGCGCTTTGTACAACCACAGCTTCTCTCTAAACCCTAAATCCTTTAGTTTATAGCTTGGTAAATGAGTTTCAAAATAATTCTTTACCCTATTATAATCTTCATCACTCCTAACATAACCCACTTTAAGCATTAAACCATAAAGTTGTAATGATAGGTTTGATAATTTGCTGGTCATTACATTCTGTGCAGAAAGTTCTTTGGCCTGTACAGCCAACTCATCTGCCCTATCTGGTATACTACGGGTAATGTATTGAGTCTCAATAATTTTTTCTAACTCCACTATCTCATAAGCAATGTTCTTTTCTTCATTCTCTATAGCTGTAGATTTGGCCTTATCAAGAATTTTTAAACTTTGCTTATAAAGTCCTTTTTGGTACAAAATAGTAGCAAAATCTAACTGCTCCCTTATCTGAACCCGTATATTCTGGTTGACAGGATTCAATCTTAAACTGACCAAAATTTGCTTATAAAGATGCGCTTTAAGGTTAGACAATTGTGCCTTTTTAACGATACCACTATCTAAAATAGCCTTCTCATCATACTTTCTAAGTTTATCCATAAGGTTGAACAATGCTAAAAACTTAGCATCCGTATTCACCCCCAAGCGCCCTACATATAATTTGAATTGACGTTTTTCAGATTTAGAAAGAGACTTTACCAGCACGAACAAAGCATCTCTGTGGGCATTTGTCATCGTAAAAATTATTATTTAATTTACTTAAAATCAGTTTATTATATAACCACAAAACCAGCTTAACGTTGTACTATTTTTAGCAGGCCCTAGGTGGTTCGCCCTATTGGTTATATATTCGTATTGAACTTTATTGCTATTTTTTGTTTGGAACCTAACATTAAGGTTTTACACCATGACCCAGTCCTATTTTAGTAAAAGCCAGGGCTAAGGTTATTAAAAAATGTTGACATTACAGTGCAAAATGTGATATTTGTAGACAAAGAAAAAGTTGCAAGCAGTTCCTAAGTTAGCTAAACTACAAGATATAATGAGTAAAGATAAGGTACAAATTTTTGATACAACGCTTCGTGATGGGGAACAGGTACCCGGTTGTAAATTGGATGCAGAACAAAAATTGGTCATCGCCGAAAGATTGGACAATCTTGGCGTAGATATTATTGAGGCCGGTTTTCCGATATCTAGCCCTGGTGATTTCAAATCCGTAAGCCAAATATCCGACCTCGTTAAAAATGCTACTGTTTGTGGGCTTACCCGTGCGGTAAAAAAAGATATTGAGGTGGCTGCAGAGGCCCTTAAATCAGCAAAAAGACCTCGTATACATACAGGTATAGGAACTTCCGATTCCCATATAAAATTCAAGTTCAACTCCAACAGAGATGCTATAATAGAACGTGCCGTGGAGGCCGTGAGTTATGCCAAAACCTTTGTTGAGGACGTGGAGTTCTACGCAGAAGATGCAGGCCGTACGGACAATGAATTCTTGGCCAGGGTCTGTGAGGCCGTTGTAAAAGCCGGAGCTACGGTTTTAAATATACCGGATACAACGGGCTATTGCTTACCAGATGAATACGGAGCTAAGATAAAATATCTGAAGGAAAATGTAACCGGAATTCATAAAGCAATCCTTTCTTGCCACTGTCATAACGATTTAGGTTTAGCTACCGCAAACTCAATTGCCGGGGTAATAAACGGTGCCCGCCAGATAGAATGTACCATTAACGGTATTGGCGAGCGTGCAGGAAATACCTCTTTAGAAGAAGTGGTGATGATTTTACGCCAACACCCTAGTCTAAACTTGGATACGAATATCAACAGCAAATTACTTTTTGACACGAGCCAAATGGTTTCCCAGAAAATGGGAATGATGGTGCAGCCCAATAAAGCTATTGTTGGAGCAAATGCTTTTGCCCACAGTTCCGGTATTCACCAAGACGGCGTGATTAAGAATAGGGAGACTTATGAAATTATAGACCCCGCAGATGTTGGAGTTAACGAATCTTCTATAGTTCTTACCGCTAGAAGTGGTAGAGCGGCTTTGGCATATAGAGCCAAATTGGTAGGATATGAGCTAACAAAACTTCAGCTTGACGAAGTATATCAAGAGTTCTTGAAATTTGCGGATATTCACAAAGAGATTTCCGATCAAGACATTCCAAAAATCATTGAAGCTAGCAACATAAGCATAGAAAGTATTTCGTAGGTAACAGCTAGAGAATTTATCCTTTATATTTTACTGTTTTTTTGGCGATTATGTCATTAAAATTTTTAATCTTAGCCCCCAAGGATTGAAAGCACTTTTATGTGCTTTTATTCAGGTAGCACCCTAAAAATTCTCTAGATGCAGCTAAAAATTGCCCTCCTTGGTGGTGACGGAATTGGACCAGAAGTATTGGCTCAATCCGTAAAATGCCTAAAAGCGATCGAAGAAACGTTCAATCACAGGTTTGAACTCGTTGAAGCGCCCGTGGGTGCAATTGCTATGTCCGGATCCGGAAGACCTTTGCCTGACAAGACCTTGCAATTATGCAGAGCGTCTGATGCTATTCTTTTTGGTGCTATAGGCTCATTAGAATACGACAATAATCCCGAAGCTAAAGTAAGACCTGAACAAGGACTGTTGAGGTTACGTAAGGAGCTTGGTCTTTTTGCCAGTATACGCCCCATAAAAATGTTTCCTGCTTTTTTGGACAATTCTCCTTTAAAGAGAAATATTGTTGATAATACCGATTTGGTAATTTTTAGAGAGCTTACAGGTGGAATCTATTTTGGAGAAAAAACGTTAAGCGAAGATGGCACGGTAGCCTCTGACCTTTGTAGCTATTCCGAAGACGAAATAAGCCGCATAGCGCATTTAGCCTTTAAAACCGCTAAGAAAAGAAGAAAAAAGCTGACTTTAGTAGATAAGGCGAATGTTCTTGAATCTTCTAGACTCTGGAGAAAAACGGTTACAGAAATTGCAAAAAGCTACCCGGAAGTTACCTTGGAATGTCTTTTTATAGATAATGCCGCTGTACAGATGATGTTGAACCCACGCCAGTTTGATGTAGTTTTAACCGATAATATGTTCGGTGACATACTATCTGACCAAGGTAGTGTTATACTTGGCTCCGTAGGCTTGCTTCCATCCGCATCCGTAGGTGCCGAAAATGCAATGTTCGAACCGTTTCATGGATCTTATCCACAAGCAAAGGGAAAGAATATTGCCAACCCTGTAGCCTCAATTTTAAGCACAGCTATGTTGCTACAACATTTTAACCTCAACGAAGAGGCAAATGCCATTGTAGCTGCGGTTCACAAATCTTTCGTGAAAAAAGTGGTTACCACGGACGTCTTAGGAAGCAGCAAATACGGTACGGATTATGTAGGAGATTTCATTTCAGAAAATATTGTAGAATCTGATGAAAGCCCTAGTATTAATGATGAGAACATAGGCTTAGGTAAATCTACTATTATTTAAACCTATTCGTTTATCAACATTTTTACATAGCTGTCAAATTCCCTTTTGAAAACGGTATACTTTTCTCCTGTTGCAGGACCATTGAACCCGGTATGAATCTTTCTGACCTTTCCCTTTTTATCAATAAATATAGTGGTAGGATAAGACAGAACGTGATTTAACATAGGAAGTTTTTGTTGTGCCTCCTCTTTATCCGAAGTCCCGTATTGTGCCAATAAAATAGGATAGTTCACTCCTATCCGCTGTTTCAGCCGCTCAATACTTTTATAAGCAAGCTCTTTGGTTTTAGCATATTCAAAGGCCAAACCTACCATCTCCAAATCCGTTGTATGATTATCGTTTAAATAATTGACATAGAATTTGGTCTCGTCCAAGCAATTAGGACACCAAGAACCCATTATCTGAACTAGTACCACTTTATCCTTATAAGCTTTATCTTCTAATGAAACCATCTTTCCATTTGTATCAGGAAAAGAAAACTCAAACTTATCATAGCCCTCTTTTAAGAAAGTAAGCTCGTCCGCTTCAGGAAGCTCAAAACTCTCATTTCGCTTTGCAACAAAAGGTTCTTTAAAATGATTATCAGAATAAAACGTGCCATTAAGGGTACTGTCGGTAACCTTGGCCAGAAACAAAAATGCATGCGCACCATCAAAAGCAGACAATTTTAGAGAATCGCCAGAAACCACGCCTTCCAAATACCTATAGTCTCCCGTTGTAGTTCTAAACTTTCCCGTAACCTTACCATCATTCTCTGCAAAAATTCCTTTTCCCATATAACTATCGGAAGTGCCTTGACTAAATTCAGTTTCCCAAATACCAGAAATATTTACAGCGGGCGTTGTGTTTACAGCGAAACGTTTTTCCACTCCATAAAAAGCTTCAAACGGGACTACCCTATCCAAACTTTCCTTTATAAAATTCCCTTTTATACTTTTCTCACTCAATTTACCCTGAATATACCCCTCAAAAACAGGCGTCTGAATTCGGATTGAATCGCCCTTTATCTCAATTTCATCAACCTTAATAATTTCACTAGCATTGTAAATTTCAATGGTATATGCCTCATTTTCATTTTTTGAAACATTAAAATTAAAGGGTAGTTTTTCACCATCCATAACTTCTAATTGTCCCAACCAAATACCTTGGTTCAGCTCGCTTTCATTTTCATTTTTACAGGATACCAAAACAATAATTATCGCCCATAAAAAAATCAATTTCCTCATTATCATCTATTTCTCCTAATAATCGTTTTAAAGGCGTAAAACTTACAACAAAAAAATGAGTAATTCAGTTGCGCTGTATATTGAATGTCTTAATGCATTGTTTTATCTTTACCGCCACTAAAATTTACCGATGCAGATTTCATACAACTGGTTAAAAGATTTTCTTAAACTTGATTGGGACTCCCAAAAAACAGGTGAACTTTTAACCGATTTAGGTTTAGAAGTAGAAGGGATCACTCCTTTTGAGTCCATAAAAGGAGGGTTAAAAGGTATTGTCGTAGGACACGTCCTTACTTGCGAAAAGCACCCAAATGCGGACAAACTAAAAATCACTACTGTAGACGTAGGCGACGATACTCCATTAAAAATTGTTTGCGGAGCTCCTAATGTAGCAAAAGGCCAAAAAGTTCCCGTTGCTACCGTTGGAACCATACTTTATACACCAGAGGGCAAAGCTTGGAAAATAGGAAAAGGCAAAATTCGCGGCGAAGAAAGTCATGGTATGATCTGTGCCGAAGATGAATTGGGGCTTGGCTCCAGCCATGAAGGCATTATGGTATTGGACGCCAAACTAAAACCGGGTACTCCTTGTGCAGATATTTTTGACGTAGAGGTTGACGAAGTCTTTGAAATTGGACTCACTCCCAACCGAGCAGATGCTATGAGCCACTATGGCGTAGCAAGAGATTTAAAGGCCGGGCTAAGGCAAAAAGAGATTACTAAAGAGCTGATTACACCTTCTATAAGTCATTTTAACATAGACAACCGCTCACTAAAACTACAAGTACAGGTAGATGATAGCAAGCTGGTTCCCCGTTATGCAGGCATTACCATAAGTAATCTTGTGGTTAAACCATCTCCAAAATGGCTACAAAACAGATTGCGGGCCATTGGCATCAATCCTACAAACAACCTGGTAGATGCCACTAATTATGTTTTGCATGATCTAGGGCAACCATTGCATGCTTTTGATGCTGATCGTATTCACGGTAAAAAGATAATAGTAAAAACACTACCTGCCGGAACAAAATTCATGACTTTAGATGGGGAGGAACGTGAGTTACATGAAGATGATTTAATGATTTGTGATTCTGAAAAGCCAATGTGTATTGCAGGGGTTTTTGGCGGAATAAATACAGGGGTAACGGAAACAACTACTTCCATCTTTCTTGAAAGCGCTTATTTTGATCCTGTGGCCATTAGAAAAACAGCCAAAAGACATGGGTTAAATACGGATGCTTCTTTCCGTTTTGAACGTGGTATTGATATTGAAAACGTAGAGTACGCTCTTAAACGTGCCGCTTTATTAATCAAAGAAATAGCCGGAGGTGATATTACTTCTGACATCGTTGATTTTTATCCGAAGCGATTTGACGAGCATCAAGTTTTTCTAACCTTTAAGAAAACCTATTCTCTAGTTGGGCAGGAAATTCCGCAAGACACTATTAAGTCTATTTTGGCATCATTGGACATTAAGGTCAAAAGTGTTACCGAAGCCGGTCTTGGCCTTTCCATACCAAGCTACAGGGTAGATGTACATCGTGAGGTTGACGTTATTGAAGAGATTCTACGTGTCTACGGTTATAATAATATTGATTTTGGAACAAAGCTAAATGCGTCTACAGCATTGGTTTCCAAGTTTGACGATTACAAACTGCAGAGCATAACCGGAGATTTTTTAGCTGCTCAGGGGTTCTATGAGATTATGACCAATAGCTTAACCGCTCCCGGTAATGCTGAATTATTAGATGATAATTCTACGGAGGAAAGTGTAAAAATGTTGAATCCGTTAAGCAATGATCTGTCCGTTTTGCGTCGTTCTATGTTGTTTACCGGTCTTGAAACAATTCAATACAACAACAACCGTAAAAAACTGAATTTGAAGTTATTTGAATTTGGTAAAACGTACGAGCAAAAAAAATCAAAATATATAGAGAACAAACATCTTTGCCTGTATTTGACCGGAAACAGAAATGAAGGTGGATGGGCCGGAACGGAAAAAGCAAATGATTTTTTCTACCTGAAATCAATTGTAACCAACATTTTAAATCGTTTAGGTATTTCTGATGTTACACCAGCACCTACTTCAAACACATTATTTTCAGAAGGTTTAAGCTTAAATGCGGGAACTAAAGATTTGGTCTCCTTTGGATTGGTTAAAAAATCCATACTAAAGAAAATGAATGTTAAGCAAGAGGTCCTTTATGCCGATTTTAATTGGAGTAACGTAATATCCTTTGCTGAGAAAAATAGCATTACCTATCGTGAAATACCGAAGTATCCTGAAGTAAAACGAGATTTCGCGCTTCTATTGGATGATTCCATTACTTTCCAGAAAGTGTATGAATTAGGAAGAAAAACGGAAAAGAAGCTCCTAAAAACCATTAACCTATTTGATGTTTACAAAGGAGATAAGTTACCTGAAGGAAAAAAATCGTACGCAGTGAGTTTCACCTTACAGGATAGCCAACGCACATTAACGGACAAACAGATAGACCGTATAATGGGTAAACTTGAAAAAACGTATCAAAACGAATTAGGAGCGGAACTAAGATAAATACAAAAAGGGGAAATTTAAGAGGTTCTTAAATTTTCCCTGGAAGTATAACATTATCAATTTCGTGAATAACACCATTTCGCTGCTTTGAATCCGCAACTACTATTGTTGCAGTATTACCAAAGCTGTCGTTAAGAATGATGTCCAAACCTTTCATAGTAGCTGTAATCGTATCCCCTTGAACAGTAGTGAAGGTTGCTTTACCTTTGCCCCTGCACATAGCCTTCAATATTTTTGAAGCTGTAATTTGACCAGCAACAATATGGTAGGTCAATAAATCTTTTAATTCCTTTCTATTTTCTGGATGCAATAAGTACTCCACAGTTCTGCCTGATATCTTTTGAAATGCAAGATCAGATGGTGCAAAAACAGTAAAAGGACCAGCGTGATCCAACAGTTCTTCCAAATCTGTTGCTTTCATAACAGCCAAAAGAGTTTGGTGATTCTTAGAAGTTGCCGTAGAATTTACAATTGACTTCTTACCTTCAGTTTTATGATAAGTTGAATTGGAATTACTTACACTTTCTTGAGCGGTAAGTGACATAAAAGAAAAGAATAAAGTACAAGAAAGAACTTTAGTAAAGTATTTCATATAAATAAGCCAGGGAGTTGTTAAAGTAGTCGATTAACGGTTCAATTACTTCGACAAGTTACAACATAAGGCAATTATCCTGCAATTTACGGAGATTCAATGTTAATTTTTAACAAATTATTAACAAATACTTGTGGTTTACATCCAAAATGCAGCTGCTTAATTTTTTAATTTTGAGATAAGCCCTAAGATTATGCTCTTAAAAAAAGTAAATATAGAGGAGAAATTGCGTCAAACTTTACGCATGGAAGACCAAATGCAGTCCTTAGCTGAATTGCATAAAATACTCAACAAAGATTCTGAAAGCCGAGAGAAAATTGGAGAAACCCTGAAAACAAAAAATAGTGTAACCTCCAACACCTTTAACTTAAATCTCTTACGAACAGACCGCATTTATCATATAAATCAAATTAAGGAAATCTGCATTGATTATAGGCTTCGCTTCTTATCATCAAATTATTTTAAAGGAAAAATACCAGCAGAGGCCATTGCAGAAATAAAAAACCTAGAAAGAGTTCACGATATAGAGCTAAAAGGATTTAAAATTATTGCACCTTCCAAACTTTTTAAACTGGAGGACAAAGACGATCCTATTCTATTTGCCCCCATTGGCAATGATTATTTCTATCTTGTTCATAAATGGGGAGAAGATTTACATCCCCTGAGAAAATGGCTCATGTGGCCTTTTAAAAGCATAGTAAACCTAACTTGTCTTGTAATTGCCTTAAGCTACTTGGTTACACTTTTAGTTCCTAGCGGACTATTTTCCAAAAGTAGTTCTAACGCACAGTTTTTTCTCCTCTTTTTTTTCATGTTTAAATGTTTGGCTTCCGTTGTGATATTTTACGGCTTTGCTTTGGGGAAAAACTTCAATCACGCCATTTGGAACAGTAAATACTTTAACGCCTGACCATAAACTATATTCCATAAAAAAGGCATTCTACTACATAGTAAAATGCCTTTTTTTGAATTTAATCGCAAACGGATCAATTCACAAAAATTGATGTGGGTATGCCTTCTACATCTATACTGTTCAATAGCTCTGGATCAGGCTGAGGCTTAATCAACAATAAGCCACCTTTATTTTCTCCACTTGTTTTCTTGTATCCAATCAATAACAAATTATTTTCCTCATCATAACTCACCATAGTTGTTTTTTCTACATTAAACTCAAAATTAAGCTGAGTTTCCGTCATGAAGTTTTCATAAGCGTACAACACCGTCAAATTCTTACTGAAATCATAAATAGCAGGTATTACCGGAAAAATACTATATGCTGTTGGAGACATTTGATAATACATCTTACCTGCACTGTCAAAATGCAAAGTAGATGATTTGTTGAAATTTGGCTCCTTTCCCTCACCGTAGCTAGTATAAGATAAAGCCATGGTTACACTATTTAATGTACCGTGTAAATTATCATAACTAACTATGATATTGTTTGATGGATTTGTAAAAATTCGCCTTACATCATAACCAACAAGTTGGCTATGTATTACTGTATTTGACTTGGCATCTACCACTGTAATAGAATTTTCTTCCGTTACGGCCTCATCTACGCCCAACACAAACAATCTATTATTCGCATAGGCCAGTTCAAGAGGTCTCTGATTTAATTCTACATCAACAAACGTAGGTTCCGAGCCGGATACATCCAAAGCCCGCACGTAAAACTCATCAACAGTGGGACTAATATGAAGATCATAAGCAACATAGAGTTTATCCTCTTTACGAGCAATAGATTTTACTGTAAGGCTGCAAGCGCCTAAATCCGAAAAAACTTCATAATTAACGTTGCTGCCATCACTAAAATCATGAACAGTAAGCGTCCCGCTACAATTGGTTTTCTTACTATAGGAAGTTAATACGCTGTTCTCCTCAAAAGAATGATCTGGAGTTGACATGGAAGTGAATTTACTCTCTTCGGTCTTAATGGTCAGTGCTTCTCCTTCCACATTAAAAATAGTTCCGCTAAGATTACCATCGCTCTTAACGATTAAAGTATAATCTGCATGAACACTTTTCTTTTCGTCTTCACCAAGGTTATCAGTTTCTGTTTTACTGCACCCTATAAGGATAAATAATGCCATACAGGCATAGATTAGGTTGTAGGTTTTCATCTATTGCATTTTAATGTTTCTTAAATGGCTCAAGTTGACGGTTTGCCAGCTGAACATAATGGGCCCTTTTTTAATTCAAGTTTGGGTCTTGAATTAAAAAAACGCCCACTAAAAAAACACTTAAGAATACAGGTTTAACAAAAGCTATACTGTAGCAACGTACATTTTATTACGTTGCTCCCGTAATGTCTTGTCAGACATATATTCATCAAACGCTAAATATCTATCTATGTTGCCTTTAGGCGTCAATTCAACGATTCTATCGGCGACTGTTTGTGCAAAATGGTGATCATGAGTGGTAAACATCACCGTTCCCTTAAAGTTATTAAGGCTATTGTTAAAAGCAGTAATACTCTCCAAATCCAAGTGATTGGTAGGTTCATCCAACATAACAACGTTAGCCCTAAGCATCATCATTCTGCTTAACATACAACGTACTTTTTCACCTCCAGAAAGAACTGTACATTTTTTTAAGGCCTCTTCACCACTAAAAAGCATTTTCCCTAAGAATCCACGAATGTAAACCTCTTCTCTTTCTTCTTCGGTTTTAGCCCACTGTCTCAACCAGTCTACCAAACTAATGTCCTCTTTAAAGAAGTCTGAATTATCTGCCGGCAAGTAGGACTGAGTAGTTGTAATTCCCCACTGGTACTCCCCTTTTTCCGCCTTCTTTTGGCCATTTATAATTTCATAAAAAGCTGTAGTTGCTCTAGAATCCCTAGAAATAATCGCAACCTTATCTCCTTTTGCCAAGTTTAAGTTTACATTTTCAAAAAGTAAATCACCATCCTCTGATCTTGCCGAAAGTCCTTCTACATTTAAAATCTGATCTCCCGCTTCCCGTTCTCTTTCAAAAATGATGGCTGGGTATCTTCTGCTAGATGGTTTAATGTCTTCCACTTTAAGCTTGGATAACATTTTCTTTCTTGATGTTGCTTGCTTACTTTTTGCCACGTTAGCACTAAAGCGAGCAATAAATTCTTGTAATTCCTTAGCCTTTTCCTCTGCCTTTTTATTTTGTTGCGCTCTTTGGCGTGATGCCAATTGGCTACTTTCATACCAGAAGGTATAGTTACCCGAATATAGATTCATTTTTCCAAAATCGATATCCGCTATACTGGTACAGATAGAATCCAAAAAGTGTCTATCGTGGGAAACAACAATTACCGTGTTTTCATAATCGGCAAGGAAATTTTCTAACCAGTTAATAGTTTCATAATCCAGATCGTTGGTAGGCTCATCCATAATCAACACATCTGGATTTCCAAAAAGAGCTTGTGCCAAAAGCACACGAACTTTAAGTTTTGAATCTATATCTGCCATTAAAGTGTAATGAAACTCTTCCGTTATACCTAAGTTTGATAATAAAGCCGCGGCATTGCTATCAGCATTCCAACCGTTCATTTCTTCAAACTGCACCTGAAGTTCTCCAATTTTATCGGCATTCTCATCTGTATAATCGGCGTAAAGGGCATCTATTTGCTGCTTTATAGCAAAAAGCGGCTTGTTCCCCATTACCACAGCTTCAAGCACAGTAGATTCATCGTAAGCATTGTGGTTCTGTTCTAAAATAGACATACGCTTACCCGGTTCAAGATGAACATGACCGGAAGTTGGATCAATTTGCCCTGATAAAATCTTCAGGAATGTAGATTTCCCAGCTCCATTTGCTCCAATCACCCCATAGCAATTGCCCTGAGTAAAGGTTACGTTCACTTCATCGAACAAGACCCTTTTTCCAAATTGTACAGATAGATTTGATACCGACAGCATAACTTTCTTTTTAAAATTCGTGCAAAAATACAGAATTTTAATGGCCTAGACCAATAAACTTAAAAAGCATTCATTTCAGCTAAAACCTTAACGCAACCCACTTATTTTTAACTCACTATTAACAGCAAACTGCCCAAGGGTTGTTTAATTTTGAACGTTATATAGTAAGCGTTCACCCATATGAATAGAAATTTACTCTACCTTTTTTTTCTTTTTCTAGGAAGTTGTGCTGCAGAAAAAGGTTCTTCTACTGTTTTTTTTGCTGGGGAAATTGTTAACCCCACAAGCAATCATATTGTTTTATTAAAAGGCGATATGGTTATTGACTCCGCTGAATTGGATGAAGAAAATCGATTTTCCTTTTCACTGGACTCTATTTCCGAAGGACTTTATCATTTTAATCATGACCCGGAATTGCAGTATGTATATCTAGAAAAAGGAGATAGTTTAGTGGTGCGCTTAAACACTTCTGATTTTGATGAGTCTTTAGTCTTTTCCGGTGACGGAGAAGAACTCAATAACTTTCTTTTAGAAGTCTTCCTAGCACATGAAGAAGAGTCTAATTCCATTCGTTCTATGTATAGAATGGATCCAACAGATTTTGAAAGGAATATTGATTCCCTAAAAAAACTAAAGTTAGATGAACTGGATGAAATTAAAAATGAGGGTAATCTTTCCGAAAAAGAACTGAAAATTGCCAGCGCCAGTGTAAACTACAATTACAACACGTATAAAGAAGAATATCCTTTTAAGCACAAAAGACTTACGGGCAAGGCAATACTTAAAGAACTACCTTCCGACTTTTACGATTACAGAAAAGATTTGATTTTCAATGATAAGGACTTAACTTACTTAAGGCCTTATTACAATTTTATGATCAACCATGTTGGCAATATGTCTTTCATGACCTGTTCCCATGCATGCAGCATTAAGAATAATGTTGTTAAGAACCAGCTTCATTTTAACAAACACAAACTTCACATTATAGATAGCCTTGTGCAAGAGAAAGAGCTGAGGGACAACCTGTTTAGATATGTAGCTTTTGATTATTTATTGAAGGTGCATGACTCCGAAGAAAACAATGAAGAGTTTATTAGTGGTTTCCGAGAGCTAAGCCATAATAATAGGCACATGGATGAAATAGATGCCCTGTACGAAGGTATTAAGAACATTCAGCCTAAAAAAGAAATACCCAACGTATCTGTTACAAACACCAATGGGGAGGTTCTAACTATGAAGCAAATTGCGGCAAAAAACAATAAGACGGTTTTCTACTTTTGGTCCGCTACGGATAGAATGCATTTTGATAATATCAATAGAAGAATTGCCCAACTATCCGCAAAAAAACCTGAGTACTCTTACGTAGGCATTAACATTAAAACTAATGAATCCAATTGGAAGGCAATGATGGAGATGTCCGGTTTAGACCAAGCAAAACAATACCGTTCGTCAGATTTTGAAGAATTGACCAAGTCGCTTATCATTTACCCGCTCAACAAATGTATTATTACAGATGATAAGGTAATTGTAGATGCATTTGCCAACGTATACACATCGTTCTAAAGATAATTTCACAATAATACGAATACAAAAAAAGGGATGCTGTTTAGCATCCCTTTTTCATTCCTATCGTAATAAAATTACGATTGTTGTATTAATTTCCTTTAGCATAATCCGCTAAGAACTTCTCTAAACCACTATCTGTTAATGGGTGCTTTAGAAGACCTGTAATAGAAGACAACCCACTGGTCATAACATCTGCACCAACTTTAGCACAATCAATAACGTGCATGGTGTGACGGATAGAAGCAGCCAAAATCTGAGTTTCAAAAGCATAGTTGTCATAGATATGTCTGATTTCCGCAATTAGGTTAAGGCCATCTGTAGAGATATCATCCAACCTTCCAATAAATGGAGAAACATAAGTTGCTCCAGCTTTAGCAGCCAACAAAGCCTGTCCTGCTGAGAAAACTAACGTACAGTTGGTTTTGATTCCTTTATCGGAAAAATATTTTAATGCCTTTACACCGTCTTTGATCATTGGTATTTTCACAACAATCTGATCATGAAGTTCAGCCAATTCCTCACCTTCTTTAACCATTTCATCAAAAGTAGTAGCAATAACTTCAGCAGAAACATCACCATCAACAATATTACAAATGTCTACATAATGCTTCAATATATTATTTCGTCCTGAAATGCCTTCTTTGGCCATTAAAGATGGGTTGGTTGTAACGCCATCAAGAACACCAAGTTCTTGAGCTTCCCGTATCTGATCCAAATTGGCGGTGTCTATAAAAAATTTCATTCTCTAAAGTTTATTAGGTTTAATATTAGATAATTACTACATGTTTGGGAATAATGAATTCCAAATGACAAAATTACAACTTATAATGGTTTAGCAAGAGTTTCTCGTATACTTTATCTGGTAAAATACGCTTTAAGACTATGGAAAACTTCTGCAAAGAAGATCCAACCTTGTAATGTACCTTAGGGTTTGGGTTTTCTATTACTTCCAGAACCTTTTTAGCTACCGCAATTGGGTCCTCTCCGTTAGACACGTCATCATTCATCATCTTTAAGGTATGACCATAAGGTTCTTTATAAGGCGAACTCTCCAAAACCGGAGAATGATACCTCCCGGATGCAATGTTTGTAGCAAAATCTCCCGGAGCTATGGTTGCTATTTTTACGCCAAATTCCTTGGTTTCCATGCGCAAGGCCTCGGTAAGTATGGTAAGTGCACCTTTTGTAGCCGAATAGACCCCTCGGTACGGTAAGCCCATATAACCGGCTATTGAAGTAATATTAATGACCACTCCCCCATTTTGCTTTCGCATTTGCGGCAGCACGGCCTGCACTACTCGTAACGGACCATATAAATTGGTATCAAAAGCTTTTTGTACCTCTTCAGGAGGTGTCTCCTCAATAGGGCCCGTTATTCCTACTCCTGCATTATTTACCAATACATCTAGCTTACCTTCCCTTGCTATAATCTTATTTACGGCAGAGACAATGCTCTCGTTATCAGATACATTAAGCTCAAGCAATTCAAAAACCTCAAAATCCTGATGTTTGGCCAAACTTCTTGTGGTGCCATACACCTTAAACCCTTTCGATTTTAGGTATAAACCTATAGATTTTCCTATTCCGGACGAACCACCTGTAATCAATACTACTTTTTGCTCCATAATTGCTGCAAAATAACAATAATTATAGTGTATTGACGTAAGAATTTAAAGGATGTAAACGAGATAAGGTGAATTTGTAATTCTGACCCTGTTTTTAGCAGAATTTAGGGCACAAAAAAAGGCAAGCTACCTACATCGCACCGCTACAACCATATACCCTTGCTGCGTTCCCACCCTGGGGGATTCTACAGGAGCTGGTCGTGTAGGACTTGCCGACTGCAAATATACAACCTTTTGTTTCTTTCACAATTGTTTTACAATCTAATTTTAATATCAACAAATTGTTTTGAGTTCGTTATTTTTGTACTTCTAAAAACACCTGTAAATCAGGCATAACCAAATTTAATTTTATAATGACAATTTTAAAGTTTTTCCCAATCTGTCTTTTTTTAATGCTTTTTATGGCTTGTGGAGGCGATAACGCCCCATCTTCACTGTTCGAAATTCAGTTAGAAGGAAACAGCAAAAGCTTTCAGCAAAACCAGAATATTTCAGTATCCTTGAAAAACAAGAAAGATAAAACAATTGAAAGTGTAACCTATTCCATAGACGGAAAGGAACTACCGGTTACTAATGGAAAAATTGCCCTTAATATGCCGCATTTAGGTGATAAAACACTTAAAGCTACCGTTGCATATGAAGATGCCTCGGTAGAAGTTACTAAACACCTAAAGCTACTAGCTCCAAATCCTCCCGAAATTTACACTTATGAAATAATTAACGAGTATCCGCACGATAACAAAGCTTACACCCAAGGTCTAGAATTTTATAAGGACACTCTTTATGAAAGTACTGGAAAAAAAGGAAGGTCTTCATTGCGGAAAGTCGACTTTAAAACTGGTGAAGTATTACAGCAAGTAGACTTGGACCAAACCTACTTTGGAGAAGGCATCACCATTTTGAACAACAAAATTTACATGCTTACCTGGCGCAGTGGCGTTGGCTTTATATACGATTTACAAACTTTGGACAAAATTGATAATTTTCAATTTGGAGAAAGTAAAGAGGGTTGGGGACTTACCAATGACGGAGAAAAATTATTTAAAAGTGACGGTACTGAAAAAATATGGTTTTTAAATCCTGAAACTTTAGTTGAAGAAGGCCATATTGAGACGGTTACTAACAAGTCTATTAATGATAGCGCCAACGAACTTGAATATGTTAATGGAAAAATCTACGCTAATGTATATCAAAAACCAAGCGTTATGATTATTGATGCCAATAGCGGAGCCATTGAAGGTGTTATTAATTTTGGAGGCTTAAGTAATAAAGTAACCCATCACGCTACTTGGAGCGATACAGATAATGTTCTAAACGGTATTGCCTACCACCCAGAAAGACAAACATTTTTTGTAACCGGAAAAGAATGGGATAAAATGTTTGAGGTGAAAATCCAAAAGAAATAAATGCAGAGTTACATAAAAACAATCACCGTTCAAAAAGACGACTTAGATGATCTTGACCATGTGAACAATGTACGGTACGTACAATGGATGCAGGACATCTCTAAAGAACATTGGGTGACAGTAGCTCCGGAAGAAATGCGCAACGGAATAATTTGGGTTGTTATGACGCATCATATCACTTACAAAAGTGCAGCTGTACTAGATGATGTCATAGAAATGCGTACCTACATACAAAAAAGCAGAGGTGCTGTGTCCGTTCGTATTGTAGAAATGCACAATAAGAAAACCAAAGAACTGTTAGTAAAATCTAGTACGGAGTGGTGCCTTTTAAATGCCCATACCTTAAAACCTACCCGCATATCCCAGGAAATTAAAGACGTGTTCCTGAAAATGTAAACTTTTGGAACGTTCCGTTTTCATAATTGGTGTAGAACCGTACCCTACATTTAAGCAAACTTATAGATGAAGCCATACCTAACCTTATTAGTGCTACTAGCCCTACTCTTCTCTATAAATTCCTGTAGAAAAGATTTTGATTATACTACCAGTAGTGGAAATCTAGAATTTTCCAAGGACACGGTTTTTTTAGATACGGTATTTGCAAATATTGGTAGCAGTACGTATAGCTTAAAGGTGTACAACCGCTCCAAAGATGATATCTCTATTCCCTTCATAGGACTGGAGCAAGGCGAAGCTAGTTCCTATAGATTGAATGTGGATGGATTGGCCGGAAAAACATTTACAAACATTCCACTCATGGCCAAGGACAGTCTTTATATTTTCATAGAGACCACAGTAACATTGGAAAATGAAGGCGCCAATCAGCTTTTATATACTGATGTTTTACAATTTGGCCAAGGTGCTACCAGTCAACAAATTCCACTGGTGACACTGGTGCAAGATGCTATTTTTCTTTATCCAAAAACTGCTTCTGGCGGACAAAAAGAAACCGTTGTTCTTGGGGTTGATGCTAACGGAGAGGATATGCTGTCTCCTGGTTTTGAGCTTAAAAACGATCAACTACAGTTCACTAATGAGAAACCCTACGTAATTTATGGATTTGCTGTAGTCCCTAAAGAAAAGACATTAAGCATTGATGCAGGTGCCAGAATATATTTACATGAAAATTCAGGAATTCTAGTTCAATCTGAAGCTAAGCTGAGTATTAACGGAACCCTAAGCACAGACCAAGAACTGCTCGAAAATGAAGTCATCTTTGAAGGAGATCGGTTAGAACCGGAATATGGAGATGTTTCCGGACAATGGGAAGGCATTAGGATAGCCTCTGGAAGCATTAATAATGCCATAGAACATCTTACACTAAAAAACGCAACAATCGGTATCTTTGCAGAAGGAGAACCATCCTTTTCTTCTACTACTTTGAATATTAAAAACTCCCAGATATACAATAGCTCTAAAATCAATCTATGGGGTAAAACAGCCGTTATTTCTGGTGAAAATCTCGTTTTAGGCAGTGCGGGAAATAGTTCTCTTTATTGTAATCTAGGCGGAAGTTATTCTTTTACACACACCACAATTGCCAATTATTGGAGAGAAAGTTACCGACCCAGTGCTGCGTTGACCATAAATAATTTTGAGCCAAACGGAGAGAACGGCTCCATGGGTATAGATTTAATAAAAGCTGATTTTAAAAATTGTATTATAGATGGCAATAGTGATTTTGAACTTTCTCATAGTTCTAATGGAATAAACAGATATAACTTTCTATTCAGTTCCTGTGCTATCACAGTAAACAAGGCAAATCTTTCCTCAGATTCACAAGTACTATACAGCTTTGAAGATGAAACCAAGTACACGTCCAATATGTTGAACCAACCTATAGAATTCGAAAACACTTCTCAAGAAAACTATAGACTAACTTCCTCCTCTACAGTTTTAGACATAGGAGATAAAACCTTTAGTAATACTGTTCCAGAAGATATTTTGGGCCAAGATAGAACGGATACGCCAGATCTTGGCGCTTATGAGTTTTCTGACACAAATTAAATACTGATTTCCTGGGACGGACTCTAATATGAATTGTATTTACGAATAGAAACTTCTATATTTTAAACAATTACGCTCTGGATACACCAAACAAGCACCAGATAGAACCCAAAATAGGTTTTTAAAAAAATCCTATAAAAAACCAATAAAAAGTAGTAATTTTCTTTCAAATTAACTAATAACCAATATTTTACGTATAAAAACCCCAATAATTGTGGGGAATATCTTTATACCTATGTGACTTACTGTCACTAATTTGCATCAAAATAATGTGTCTTGGAATATACTTATACCATAATAGATTCAGATGCGACCTCAAATTTGCAATTACAGCACTATTTGGAGGATTATGGTGATTTTACATGTGCCGGTCTTGCGCAAAACAGTACCGATGGCACTAATACAATTCTAAAATACAGTCCGGACGTTATTTTCATTAGTCTAAATGAAAGCGCTTACGAATATTTTCATATGGTTATGGAGCTCCATCAATATTTAGACGAGCTTCCTATTATTATAGGTATATCTAAAAGCAAGAAATACGCTTACGATGCAATAAAAAATGGATTCTTTGATTACTGGCTAAAACCCTATAATGAGTTTGATATAAGAAAATCCATTTTACGTCTTAAAAAGCAGGTACCCGCCAAAACAGAACCCCAAACATTGTGTTTAAAATCGTACCGTGACTTTCAATACATCAACACAGACGACATTCTTTACCTACAGGCAGATAACAATTCTACAGAATTCGTTATGAAAGACGGAACAATAAACAATGCCTACAAAACGTTAAAAACCTTCGAAAATCAGTTGCCAAAAAACTTTGTGAGAATACACCAGAGTTACATAGTAAACACGAACTTTATTTCTCGTATTAGTTATGGCAAATCATACTGCACCTTAAAACAGAATAAGATGCAACTACCATTCTCCAAATCGTACAGGGAAAATATAGACGGGCTCAAAAATTTATTGTCAAAAAACACAATTTCCTCTCTTAATTAATCCAATACTCTCAAAACCCAGCAGTTTACTCATAAAACTGGTTCGTTCACCATTACAATTTTAAAGCTGATTAAATTTATCGTAAACCACACTAGTTTAGCGGTGTAAGAAACAATCAATAACCCCCTAAACTAGTTTAATTATGAAAAAAGTAGCGACCATTTTAGCATTGATGATTATGTCATTTGGAATTGTCTCATGTGAAACAGAAACGGATTCAGCCTATGATGTAAACGTAGACTCTCCAACCGACGGCGACGATGTTGAAATTGACGAACGTGGTTCTTCTACAGATGGTGATGACGTTCCAACCGATACCCGAGACTCTTCTACCGATGGTGATGACGTGCCAACGGATACCCGAGATTCTTCTACCGATGGTGATGACGTGCCAACGGATACCCGAGACTCTTCTACAGATGGTGATGACGTTCCAACGGATACCCGAGACTCTTCTACCGACGGTGATGACGTGCCAACGGATACACGAGACTCTTCTACCGATGGTGATGACGTGCCAACCGACACTCGAGATTCTTAAAATAAAATCAAAATAGATTATATTAGCCTTAAATTAAGTTTTAAGGCTTTTTTTTTAACCAGGATTGTCCATATGATCTGTGTCAAACGTAAACTACTTCTAATCACTGTTCATCTAAGCTTTCTCTTGCTTACCACATCCTTTATATCTTGTCACAAGAAAGATCAAAATAATATTCACAAATCCATCGTTCAAGTCGATTCAGTTTTTGCTCTGATCGACAGCTCCAGCAATTCAGGTGTCTCAAAAGAGAAAAGTAAGCTGTATTTGGCTAAAGCCGAAAAAAAAACGGACGAGTTAGATAACGATTCAATAAAACTTAAGCTTTTTTCTAAAATTTCCCTCAAGTACTTAAACCTCAAAGATTCTGTCAACTTCTTAAGAACAAATCAAGAAACCGTTGAATTATCCAAATTATCAAATGATAGCATAACTCTTGCCGAAGCAAACTGGGATTTAGCTAGTTTCCATAGGTCAAAAGCACGTACTCATGAGGCATATTTATACTTTTCGGAAGCCCAAAAAATATACGAAGCCCTTCATATGGATTATGAATCTGCCCGTATGCTATACAACATGGCTGTTACCCAAGCAGACATTAAAGACTATACAGGTAGTGAAATTAACACCATACGGGCCATTGAAATTTTAAAACCACTAGAAGAGTACAAAAGGCTTTACTACTGTTATAATAATTTAGGCTCAATAACAAAAGAACTAAAAGATTTTGACAGGGCTCTTGATTACTATGCGACTGCTCTTGAATACCAAACCAAACTAGACTTTGAAAACAACTACGGTCTTAGCCTTAAGAACAATATTGGTGTTGTGTACCAGGAAAGAGGCAATTTTGAGGAATCCATTCCTTATTTTGAAGAAGTACTAAAAGACAAAAGCTTAAAATCAGAAAAACCTACTTTGTACGGTACTGCCCTAAATAATTTAACCTACAGTAAATTCAAAATAAACAACAGGGAAAACTTCTCGGACCAGTTTTCAGAAATAATTAAGCTTCAGGATAGCTTAGGGGAGATTAAAGATGTCTCACGCACCCATTTCTGCTTTGCCGAATATCACTTGAGTAAAAACGACACTTTAAACGCTATTTTTCAAGCAAAGAAAGCCTTGGGATATGCAAAAATATCAAGTAATAACGATCGCGTTCTAGAAAGCTACCAGCTTTTAGCCAAGTTAGAACCCTCAAAATCTAGTTATTATAATCAGCAATACATCTCTTTAAATGATAGCCTACATCATACCGAGAGACAGGTTAGGAATAAATTTGCACGAATTCGTTTTGAAACAGATGAATTTATTGCCGAAAATGAAGCGTTGGCTCGCGAAAAGCAACTGTGGACAGGTGTGGCGGTTTCCATATTATTATTAGGACTTATGTCATACGTAATTCTAGATCAGCGATCTAAAAATCAAAAACTCCGTTTTCAACAGCAACAACAGGCAGCTAACCAAGAGATTTTCAATTTAATGCTTACCCAAAAAGAAAAACTGGAAGAAGGAAAGAAAATAGAGCAAAAAAGAATATCAGAAGAACTTCATGATGGGGTTTTAGGAAAAATGCTAGGTGCACGTATGGTGCTTACGGGGCTCAATAAACGTTCGGGAGAAGAAGCTACAACCGAGAGAAAAAAAGCTATTGATGCCTTACAAGAAGTTGAAAAAGAGGTGCGTTCTATTTCCCATGAACTTAGTCACGCAGCTTACCAGAACATTCCAAATTTCATCCATTCAATTAGCGACCTATTGAATACGGTTAAAGCTACCGCGAATTTTGAATCTAAATTTGTATACAACGAAACCTTTGATTGGGATTCACTTAATGCAAATGTAAAAATTAACGTGTACCGTATGATTCAAGAAAGTTTACAAAATTGTGTTAAACATGCTGCATCTAAAAATGTAATTGTAGAACTTAGTAAAACCGATACTGGTTTTATGGTTAAGATTGTAGATGACGGAAAAGGCTTCAAAACAAGTTCCAGAAAAAAAGGGATTGGTCTTCGAAACATTTCATCTAGAATAGAAAAAATAAAAGGAACGTACACTATTGAGAGTGCTCGCGGTAAAGGTACCACCGTTACACTCAAAGTTCCATTAGAAATACAATCAACATGCGAAACCAGTTAACTTTATTGAAAATAAAGACTGACCAAGCAAACTATGGAGAATTTAGTTAGAATATTAGCTGTTGATGATCATGAGATGATTGTACTTGGCTACAAGTACACTATTGAAGGGTGTGATTTTAAGGATTACAAGGTTACTGTCAATATTGCGCCCAGCTATCTAGAAGGCAAAGCAGAAATAGAAAGTTCGGCCAGTCGCATGCCTTATGACATCATATTATTGGACATACAGATGTTCCCCGATAACGCCAAAGAAGAAAGAGGCGGTATTGATCTTGGTCTGTTGGCGAGAAAAATTTCTCCAACTTCCAAAGTTGTTTTCCTTTCCTCTTTTAGCGATAGTTACCATATTAACAACGTTTTAAAAACCGTTAACCCGGACGGGTATATGGTGAAGTCGGAAGTTGATGAAAAAACGCTTCAAGATATGGTAAAGACGGTAAAAGACAATCCACCGTACTATACCGCAGCCGCACTTCAGGCCATACGTAGAAAAATGGCAAACGAGGACCAGATAGACGAACGGGACAAAAAAATATTATATCAATTATCCATTGGTACTAAAACAAAAGATATCTCTTCTTTAGTTGCCGCATCTAGCACAACCGTGGAAAACCGAAAAAGACAGTTAAAAGTAATCTTCAATGTTGAAAATGGTAATGACTTTGCCTTAATTGAGGAAGCAAAAAAACGTGGCTTTATTTAAAGTTAACACATAAACCACTCAAAACAAGCGGTTTAAAAATCATCTTTTTTTCAGCACCTAGAAAATCCCCCGTTTTTATGGGGTTTTTCTTTATAGCTCAAACAAAACTGAAAACTATCTTTGGCTCAAAGTGTATAACTACGTCATATGCCACTATATCAAGATAGTTTTAGAAACAACCATTCTAATGGTTATTCGTCCGGTTCGCAGATAGAAGGGATGGAATCTTTTGCCAATAGTTTAGAAAAACTATTCTTTGCCGAGGTCACCATTCTTAATTGCACAAATTTAGATGCAAAAACCAATTTGGCCATTGAGTTAAATTGCAATATTTCTTTAGTTGAAATGCTATTTCATTTCAATAAAGGTACTTGGGGCAATTTTAAGCCGGGAAGAACCTCGTTCATAAAACTGCTTAACAATCTTGTTAACGAAAGTGGCTCTAATGTAGATATTGAAGAGTGTACTTTTTTCTTAAAAGACACAGCTATTATCATCAACAAAATTTACGATAACAGCATTCCGGAACAGCTAGATACTATCATAGCTGAAATATGCAAACATTATGTACATTTCAGCAAAGGATTATCAGAAACACCTTATGAAATCTACGTTCCTGTTTTTGAAGAAGAAAATAACGAGGAAAACGAAATACTCATACAAAATATAGAAGCTGACAATAATACCCAAAAAGATTATTTTCAGTATTGGGGTCTTTATTTTGAATCTGAAGATGATGCTGTCATCTATGATTTAAAGAGCTCTACCATAGAACACGGTGACCTATTTATGCTTAACCATTAGATGAAAACAAGTTTTTTGAGGTGTTTGACAGTAATATAAACTGCCCATTCCCCAAAATAATCAATCCCCCATTTGCTACTTAATACAATTAAGTAGTTGGGGGATGGGATTATATTAATTACTTACCGTAACTTTCTTGTTTACCACTAGGCATTAAAAAGCTCTCTGCCATTCATTAAAGCATTTACCTTTTTCTTAACCGCTTCAACTTTTGCCTCATCTTCAGCATTGGTAAGAACTTCATCTACCAACTCTACTATAGTATCCATATCCGCTTCTTTTAACCCTCTGGTTGTAATTGCAGCTGTCCCAAAACGAATACCAGAAGTTACAAATGGCGACTTATCATCAAAAGGAACCATGTTCTTGTTTGCCGTAATATCAGCCTGTACCAGAACCTTTTCTGCATCTTTACCTGTAATATCCTTATTTCTAAGGTCGATAAGCATCATGTGATTATCCGTTCCTCCAGAAATTATATTATACCCTTTAGCAACAAAAGCAGCGGCCATTGCAGCAGCATTTTTCTTCACCTGAATCATGTAATTCAAGAAATTATCAGAAAGAGCCTCTCCAAAAGCAATAGCTTTAGCAGCAATAATATGCTCTAAAGGACCACCTTGATTTCCCGGAAAAACTGCTAAATCCAATAAAGCGGACATCTTACGTAAATTTCCGTTCTTTAATTTAATTCCGAAAGGATTATCAAAATCTTCTCCCATTAGAATAAGACCACCACGTGGGCCTCTTAATGTTTTATGAGTAGTAGTTGTTACAATATGACAATGTGGAATTGGGTCATTTAAAATACCCTTTGCAATAAGACCCGCAGGGTGAGAAATATCCGCTAACAAGAGTGCTCCAACGCTATCCGCAATTGCTCTGAACTTCTCAAAATCAATATCTCGGGAGTATGCAGAAGCGCCGGCAATAATCATTTTTGGCTTTTCCCTTGTTGCTATTTCTTGAATAACATCATAGTCTAGCGTACCGGTTTCTTTATCTACACCATAAAAAACAGGATTGTACAATCTTCCTGAAAAGTTCACCGGAGAACCGTGGGTCAAATGTCCACCATGAGAAAGGTCAAACCCTAAAATAGTGTCGCCAGGTTTCAAACACGCATGGTAAACCGAAGCATTTGCCTGAGAACCTGAGTGCGGCTGAACATTTGCATATGCAGCACCAAACAATTCCTTAGCTCTATCAATAGCCAATTGCTCTATTTTATCAACTACTTCACAACCACCATAATAACGTTTCCCAGGATAACCCTCGGCATATTTATTGGTTAGTACGGATCCCGCAGCCTCCATAACTTGGGGGCTCGTAAAATTCTCAGAGGCTATAAGCTCTATACCACTTATTTGGCGTTCTCTTTCCTCTGCTATTAGTTCAAAAATCTGATTGTCTCGTTGCATAAGCAAATATTCTGTTAAATGAAATGCAAAAGTACGAATTGCTCATTGTTAAAACTCATAAAACAATATATTTGATTAAGAATTTATCAAATACAAATTAACAATCTTTCTATGCCTATATACGCGAACGATCCTACAAAAAAAACATGGCTTCCCGTGCCCGATCAATCAGATTTCCCCATACAGAACATACCTTTTGGAGTATTCCTTACCCGTGATGATATTATTACGATAGGTACACGTATTGGGGACTATGCAATAGATTTGGGAGCTCTTCATCAACTTGGTTATTTTGAGAATATTCCGCTTACGGATGATATTTTTTTGCAAGACACCTTAAACGATTTCATATCTGATGGACAGAAAACATGGCGACTTGTCCGTAATCGGATAAGCGAGATTTTTGAGGAATCCAATGAAACCCTTAAAAACAATGAGGACCATAAAAGCGTTGTTTTGTTTTCTATGGATGAAATTGAAATGCAATTACCTGTTCAAGTAGGTGATTATACAGATTTTTACTCAAGTAAAGAGCATGCTACCAATGTTGGCACCATGTTCCGCGACCCTGAAAATGCCTTATTGCCCAACTGGTTACATATTCCTGTTGGCTACCATGGCAGAAGCTCCACCATTATTCCAAGTGGGACACCTATTCACAGACCCATGGGGCAGACTTTACCAAAAGGTGAAACAAACCCCGTTTTTGGGCCATCACGTTTAGTAGATTTTGAGTTGGAGATGGCATTTATTACTACGGACGCCAATGTACTAGGAGAACCCATCTCAGTAGATGAGGCCGAAGAATATATTTTTGGAATGGTAGTTTTTAATGATTGGAGTGCTCGTGATATCCAAAAATGGGAATATGTGCCACTTGGACCCTTTTTAGCCAAAAACTTTGCCTCGTCCATATCACCATGGATTGTAACCTTAGATGCACTTCAACCGTTTAGAATTGAAAGTACAGCACAAGAACCAGAGCCTCTACCCTATTTACAACAAAAAGAAAGACATAGCTATGACATTAATCTTGAAGTGAGTATAGCCACCGAAAATGGTAGCGAAACGAACATTTCAAAATCTAACTTTAAGTATATGTATTGGACCATGGCACAACAACTGGCCCACCACACTATTAACGGCTGTATTGTAAATAGTGGTGATATGATGGGAAGTGGCACCATCTCCGGGCCAACCCCAGACTCTTATGGTTCAATGCTTGAACTTTCTTGGCAAGGCACCAAGCCCGTAAAATTAAACGATGGTTCCGAACGAAAGTTTATTCAGGATAATGATACCGTTATCATGAAGGGGTATTGCGCTAACGATGATATTCGTATTGGTTTTGGAGAAGTAAGAACAAAACTTTTACCCCCTTTTACGCTAAAGAAAAAAGGCTAAAATAATTTTGTACTTATGAAAATACCTTTAAGTACCCTAGTTGACCGGGAAACTTAAAGGTATTTTTCTAAATTGATTTCTGCTATTGCTCCATGAGAATCATGCGCCACTACGCCTCCATTTTTTATCACCAATAATTGAGGTGACTGATGCACGACCTGAAATTTATAACCTGTCTCATCGGAAACATGGCGATAACTATGCAGATCCAAAAAATAAAAATCCATTTGGCCATCTTCAAAAGCATAGTTTTGAGTAAACATATTCAAAACCATCCGGCTAATTCCGCAAGTTGTAGAGTGTTTGAAAATTACTTGAGGTTTTGTCAATGACTTTCGCTCAATTTCACTTAGTTGTTCAACAGAAGTAAGTGCAATCCAAGGAATTTTAGTTTCCTTCTTATTTTCACCTTCATTTTTACTTCCAAATATATTATTAAAAAGACCCATTTCGTATTTTTATAGTATCAGTCTTACCTTTTCCTAAAACTTACAACTGACTAAATGTCGTTTATTTTACAGTAGTAAGCGCCATATTGTCTGTCTTAATATCTTGGTAGGATTCTTGACTTATAGATATCAAAAATAAACAATAACAGCAGATAACAATATACATATGAACTTTAATAATTACACAACAAAATCGCAAGAGGCTATTCAGCAAGCCCAACAGATTGCGCAGGGTTTTGGCCATCAACAGATAGAGAACGAACATTTGTTCAAAGCAATCTGGGAGGTTGACGAAAATGTTCTTCCATTTATTCTGAAAAAATTGAACATAAACGTTGCTTTGCTTCAGCAAATTTTGGAAAAAGAACTAGAAAGCTTTCCCAAAGTTTCCGGAGGGGATATTATGATATCCAGAGAAGCAGGAAAAACACTGAATGAGGCAAGTTCCATAGCTAAAAAAATGGAGGATGAATATGTTTCCATAGAGCATCTCTTATTAGCTATTTTAAAATCTAGCAGTAAAATTGCCCAGATTTTAAAGGATCAAGGCGCTACAGAAAAAGACTTAAAAGCAGCTATAGGTGAACTTCGCAAAGGCGGCAAAGTAACCTCACAGAGTGCAGAAGACACTTATAATTCGCTTGACAAATATGCCCTTAACCTAAATCAATTGGCAGATGATGGCAAGTTAGACCCGGTCATTGGGCGTGACGAGGAAATTCGTCGTATTCTTCAGATTTTATCCCGAAGAACCAAAAACAACCCTATGTTGGTTGGTGAGCCAGGTACAGGTAAAACCGCTATTGCAGAAGGTCTTGCGCACCGAATTATCCAAGGAGATGTACCAGAAAACCTAAAGGATAAAGTCATTTATTCACTAGATATGGGCGCACTTATCGCAGGTGCTAAATATAAAGGTGAATTTGAAGAAAGACTAAAATCGGTCATTAAAGAAGTTACTTCTTCCGATGGCGATATTGTTTTGTTCATTGACGAAATACATACTCTTGTTGGTGCAGGCGGCGGCCAAGGCGCAATGGACGCGGCCAATATTTTAAAGCCCGCATTGGCCCGTGGTGAACTCAGAGCCATTGGTGCAACCACATTAGATGAATACCAAAAATATTTTGAAAAAGATAAAGCACTTGAGAGACGTTTCCAGAAAGTGACGGTAAATGAGCCCGATACGGAAAGCGCCATTTCAATTCTTAGGGGTATTAAAGAAAAGTATGAGGCACATCATAAAGTCCGCATAAAAGATGAGGCGGTAATTGCTGCCGTAGAGTTGTCCCAACGCTATATTACCAATCGGTTTTTACCGGATAAGGCTATTGATTTAATAGACGAGGCCGCATCTAAGCTCAGGATGGAAATTAACTCCAAACCGGAAGAATTAGATGTTCTAGACCGTAAGATTATGCAGCTCGAAATTGAAATTGAAGCAATAAAACGAGAAAACGACAAGGCCAAACTCAAGTTGCTGAATGTTGATTTAGCCAACCTCAAGGAAGACCGTAACGAAATCTTTGCAAAATGGGAAAGCGAAAAGTCGGTGGTTGATGAAATTCAAAAAACGAAGCAAGACATTGAGGAGTTTAAAAACGAAGCGGAACGTGCAGAACGTAACGGAGATTATGGCAAAGTAGCCGAACTTCGCTATGGTAAAATAAAAGAAGCACAGGAAAAACTTCAAGACCTTCAAAAAGTACTAGACGAGCAACAATTAGGCGACACCTTAATCAAGGAAGAGGTAACCAATGAAGATGTAGCTGAAGTTGTGGCAAAGTGGACAGGAATACCGGTAACCAAAATGCTACAGAGCGAGCGTGAAAAACTCTTGAAATTGGAAAATGTGCTCCACAAAAGGGTAATTGGTCAAAATGAAGCCATAGAAGCCGTATCTGATGCCATTAGAAGAAGTCGCGCAGGATTGCAAGATGCAAATAGACCTATTGGTTCGTTCTTATTTTTAGGTACTACAGGAGTTGGTAAAACCGAGCTGGCAAAAACTTTAGCTTCTTACCTGTTCGATGATGAAAACGCAATGACCCGTATTGATATGAGTGAATATCAAGAACGTCATTCCGTTAGTAGACTGGTTGGCGCACCTCCAGGGTATGTTGGCTATGACGAAGGTGGTCAGTTAACCGAAGCTGTTCGTAGAAGACCATATTCCGTGGTGTTACTTGATGAAATTGAGAAAGCACATCCGGATACTTTTAATATTTTATTGCAAGTATTGGATGAAGGAAGGTTGACGGATAATAAAGGTAGGGTCGCTGATTTTAAGAACACCATAATCATCATGACCAGCAATATGGGAAGCTCTATCATTCAAGAAAAATTTGAAAATAGCAAAGACCCTTATAGTGCAACAGAAGCCGCACGTGTTGAAATTTTAGGATTGTTGCGCAAAACAATACGACCTGAATTTTTAAATCGTATAGATGACATAATTATGTTTACACCGCTTAGCCGTGAGGATATTACTAAAATCGTAAGGCTGCAATTGGACGGTTTAAAGAAGAACATTGCCAAGCAACATATAACGATTGATGCTACGGATGAAGCTATTAACTATTTGGCCAATAAAGGGTACGACCCTCAATATGGGGCTCGCCCTATAAAAAGAGTTATTCAGAAAGATGTTTTGAACAATCTCTCCAAAGAACTCTTGAGTGGCAACATAAAAGCGGATAGCATTGTGTTGATTGATTCATTTGATGATGCACTTGTATTTAGAAATCAAGATGAATTAGTGGAATAATCCTATAATTTTCAAAAAAAATGTCGCAAGAAAAAGCATCCCTCAAAAGGGATGCTTTTTTTTAAAAGTATATACCATGCAGTATATAATTTTTTTATCTTCGTGTAAAACTGCACCACATGTCTACCAAAGCCGAAAGAACCACTGCCTTTATAATTGAAACTGTTGCCTCTGTTTTTAACAAACATGGTTACATAGGTACAAGTATGAGCGACCTAACCGAGGCCACTGGACTTACAAAAGGTGCTATTTATGGTAATTTTGAAAATAAGGAAGCTTTGGCATTATCGGCCTATCAATACAACAGTAACCTTCTTTTATCAAAAGTAGATGAAGTTTTGGCCGAGAAAAGCGATGCCTTGGACAAGATTTTTAATCTCACCGATTTTTATCGTAATTACGATTCGTTCACTTTGAGCATGGGCGGGTGTCCTATTTTAAATACAGGTGTAGATGCCCAACATAATAACAGGCTACTGGTAGCAGCCAACAAAGAAGCCATACGAGAAATGGAAGGCAAAATTGCGCTCGTTCTTGAAAACGGCGTTAAGAACGATGAAATTAAACTGCCGGTTACACCTTCACAATTTGCGAAGCAATTGTTCACCATGATTCAAGGGGCTATTGCCATGGCTACTATGACCAGCGACAAAAAATACCTCACGAACACTATAGCTTACCTAGAGGTTCTGGTCAAGAAAGAACTTAAGAAGTAAATTACAGCTTATAAAACTATAATTTTTTGTTTAGAACATCTCCTCAAGGGTAACCAATAAATTTGGAGATTTTCGGATTTTCAAGTGTTGTTTTCACTACTATTGTATCTCCTATCTTTGCCAAAAGATAGCTGTCATTGATTCTAAAATCTGATGAGTATTCCTTACCTTCAACTATATAATTGCAAACCCCAATTTGGTAGTAATATCCTCTTCCCCAATGTTTCATATTCTCTTGGGTTACAGCTGCATTCACATAGATAACTGTTTTACCTAAAAACTTAAATTCATCAGTCCACCATAAATAAGCTCCTAGAAAAGTAAATGTCAAAAAAAACATAGACACAAAAAAAAGTAATATGTTTTTGCGAGACTCAATATTTTTTGAACGTAAATAGCGAGTTCTCCATTGAGAGTAGTTTTTACTTTTATTATTCATCCAATCAGCTTCCTCATCCAAGACTTCTGACTCTTATTTCCCTACTACTCTAAAAATCCAAGTATTACCAGAGAACTTACCGTCAAAATTACCATCTCTGGCTTGTCTTGCCTGACCCATAGTATCAAAACGATTCAGATACACATAGTTGAATTTATTTTTGCTACGCACAAATGATTTAGGTTGAAGTCCCTTTCTCTTTAAATCCGCCATAAAGGCATCAAAGTACTTTTTAGTACCAAATACATTTGCTATCAAGTAATAGCCCGGCTCTAAACCGTCCTCGGTTTTAACCTCTTCGTATTTTTCTCCTTTTCTAGGCGTAACTACTTCTTCTTTCTGCGCCAGCTTAGCTTCTTGAGCAGCTTTCTCTTCTTTTTCTTGACGAGCTTTTTCTTGCGCAATCTTTGCCGCTTCAGCCTCGGCTTTCCGCTTATCTATTTCAGTATTTTCAGCTAATGCCAAAGCCTCCTGTTGCTTAGCATTTTGAATTGAATCCAATTTTCTTTTTTGCTCTTCTTGTTCAACTATGGCAAGCTCCTCACCTTTCTGCTGTTGCGCTTCTTTTTCAGCAGCTTTGGCAATAGCCTCTTCTTCTTTTATCTGATTTTGCGCTTCCTTCTCAAGACGCTTCTCTTCTTTCCTTAAAGCCAAAGCTTCCTGTTTCTGTAGTTTAGCTATAGAATCTTGAGCCCTTTTTTCCGACTTGCGGCGCTCTTTTTCTTCTTTCTTAGCAAGCTTTTCTTCTGATTTTGATTCTTGGGCCAATTCCTCTGCCTTCTCTAATTCAGCTGCAATAGCTTCATTTTTATTTTCCTCTGCAGCTTCGGCTTTAGCCACCGCTGCCAATTCTATTTGATCAAGTTCATTTTCTTCCGGAGAAATATAACCTACCATTTTATGGCGCTCTTCCGGTTTACCAAAAAAGTATGCGGCCATAAGCTCAAAAGAAGATTCCGTACTAATAGATGAGTCCGCCCCAAATTCAATCAATGCACCAAGTGACACATGATTAAAAAATGTTCCTCCTACCCCAATACCATATCCATAGAAATTATTATACCCTACTTGCCCCCAATAGTTGTTCGTATTTAAAAGTGCATTGAAGCCTATTTGATTGGCTTCCCCAGGAATAGTTCTCAAATACATAGAGGGACGCACAAAAGCATTCATTGCAGCACCAAGAGTGACCGGAAAATCATAAGATACCAAGCCCATATAAACTTTATCCTCCTTTTCCGTATTTACTTCGCTCTCTGTAAAATTGTAATCGAAAAGATTTTCAGAAGCAAAACCTAACGTAAGTCGCTCTACACTAAGACTAACACCCGGTGCCACTTGCAAAATAAAATCATCGGTTGAAGAGGACTGCAACAGCGGAAAATCAGGATTAACGGTAAAACGGTCATCGGCCAAAGACTGCTTAAAACCGAATACATTTGCTCCAACAGATAATTTTACCGTTTCGTTCAAATCAAAACTATGTGCATAGTTTATAACGCCTCCCGTATCAAAATAGATACCCGTGTTCTGCTGAAAAAAAGCTGCACCGACCGCAGATTCATCATTTAATTTCCTCGTATAATTTAAGAATTGTGTAGTAGGGTTGCCGTCAATAGCCTGCCATTGCCAACGTACCCAATACGCCAAAGAATTAGCATTGTTCCGATCTACTGAAAAAGCAGGGTTAAACAAGCTGGCATTGTATGTAGTTAAGTTATGCTGCCTTAAATCTGCAGGTAAACGTGACTCTTGACTCCGCAGAACCAAAACAAACAATAAAAGAAATAAAGTTACTATAGTTCTGCGCATGATTACAAAAAAACAAAAAGCAGTATTCATACATACTTTTTTTGTCTAAATTTAGTTAACAATTATGCAAGAGTTTTCAACCAAAAACGATTATCTAATATGCAACGGATCAAATCCTTTTATATTATTTTGCTCACAACCTTAATTTTGGTGAGTTGTAAAGACGAGCAGAAAGTTAACCAAAATAACCACCAAGGGGCAGTTTCTACCTTTTATTTTATCCGTCATGCAGAGAAAGATCGTTCCGATTCGGAAAATACGGACCCTGAACTAAATCAACGTGGTCTAGGCAGAGCTATGCATTGGGCCGAAATACTCAAGGATGTTGAGTTAGACGTTATTTATACGACCGATTACCAACGAACCTCTATGACCGCTGCACCTACCGCCGTGAAACAAGAACTAGACGTGAAGTATTACGAGCCGCAAAATGTAAACATAGAACAGTTTAAAACAGGTAATTTAGGTAAAAACGTTCTTGTGGTCGGTCACAGCAACACAACACCTGAGTTCGTAAACAAAATGATAGACATTGATTTGTACTACGAAATGGAAGACAACGACAATGGCAGCCTTTACATAGTGCAAATCGTTAACGGACAAGCAACTTCGCAACGCATCCACATTAACTGTAATTGCCCTAAAGAACGAAAATAGAACTTCTGAGAGAGTACAACCGAGCGGTATCAATTTTAAATATACCCTTATTACTTTTCTATACCCCAGAATTAGCTATTAATTTAAGGAACTTCACTATTTTTGTGTCATGGTTCAAAAGAACATCAACATAAAAAATAAAAAAGCCAAATTTGAATATGAGTTCATAGACACCTATGTAACTGGTATTGTTTTGGCCGGAACTGAAATAAAATCCGTTAGAGAAGGAAAAGCCTCTATCACACAAAGTTTTTGCGAGTTTAATGAGCGTGGAGAACTCTTTGTCATTAACATGCAAATTGATGAGTATTCGCATGCTTCTCACTTTAATCACAAACCTAAAGCGGAACGCAAATTGCTCATGAACAAGCGTGAGCTTAGAAAGTTACGCAAAGACGTCACTACTTCCGGTTTTACCATCGTGCCTATTAATCTATTTATAAACGATAGAGGGCTGGCTAAATTAAAGATTGCGCTTGCCAAGGGTAAAAAGCTGTATGACAAGCGTGAAACCTTAAAAGACCGCGATAACAAACGTAACCTTTCAAGAATTAAGAAAAGCTTCAATAACTAGAGCGGGTTCTTTAATTCTTATTCTCTAAAAGCGGTACAAAACGGAAAGAACCGTATTCTTTTTTTTCGAACTCTTTTTCAGATTTACGTACAAACAAGGTCATAATCTGGTCATCGGTACCGACGGGAATTACCAGTCTACCTCCAATTTTTAATTGACTCATAAGCGCCCTTGGCACTTCTGGCGCGCCTGCGGTTACAATAATTCCGTCATAAGGAGCCTGTTCGGGAAGTCCTTTATAACCATCTCCAAAAATTAATTTTTTAGGACGATAGCCCATTTTCCGGAAGAAAATCTTTGTCTTTTTAAAAAGCTCCAACTGCCGCTCAATAGTATGGACTTTTGCCCGTAAAAGTAGTAATACAGCAGTTTGGTACCCACTACCCGTACCAATTTCCAGAATATTGTCATTGGGCTTTACCTCTAGTAATTGAGACTGAAAAGCCACCGTATAGGGTTGGGAAATAGTCTGGTCTGCAGCTATCGGAAAAGCCTTGTCTTGATAGGCATGACCTTCAAAGCTGCTGTCCATAAATAAATGTCTAGGTATGGTGCGTATAGCTTCCAACACATTTTTATCGGTTATGCCTTTAGCTACCAATACTTCGGCCAGCTTATTACGCATTCCCCTATGTTTTAAAGTATCTCTCAACGGTTTGGTTTTGGAAGGTAAAGTTAACTTGTAAAACTTCAACACACAAGTCTAGCGACTAAATGTCAGCCTACATTTTTTTAAATTACTAATCCTTAATCTTCACGATTCAAACCCGAAAACTCCGAAACTATCCTTATTTTTGATTCAAATTGAAATTTATGCTTAGAGTTGGCGTATTAGGCGCAGGTCATTTAGGAAAAATACACTTACGTCTGCTAAACGAATCGAAAAAATATGAATTAGTCGGTTTTTATGATGCAGATGCAATTAACGGTAAAAAAGTAGCGGACGAATTTGGATACCAATACTATGATAATATCAACAAACTTATAGAAGCTGTAGATGTAGTGGACATCGTTACCCCTACTCTTTCTCATTTTGATTGTGCCAAAAAGGCAATAGAAAAAGGAAAACACATATTTATAGAAAAGCCCATAACCAATACGTATGAAGAAGCGGAACAGCTTCTGGAACTAGAAAAAAAGTATAACGTTAAAGGCCAAGTTGGGCATGTAGAACGTTTTAACCCGGCCTTTTCTGCGGTAAAACATCAAATCAACACGCCCATGTTCATAGAGAGTCACCGGTTGGCAGAATTCAACCCTCGTGGCACGGATGTTCCTGTAGTTTTGGATTTAATGATCCATGATATTGATGCCATACTGAGCGTTGTAAATTCCGATGTAAAACAGATTAATGCCAGTGGAGTTTCGGTTATTAGCAAGTCTCCGGATATTGCCAATGCCCGTATTGAATTTGAAAATGGTTGTGTAGCTAATTTAACGGCTAGCAGAATTTCACTGAAAAACATGCGTAAATCACGTTTCTTTCAGAAAGACGCTTATATCTCCGTAGACTTTTTAGAGAAAAAAGTTGAGGTAGTGAAAATGAAAGATGCCCCAGAAAAAGTGGGTGATTTTGACATGGTACTACAAAATGCGGAAGGCGAGAAAAAACAAATCTATTTTGAGAACCCAGACGTGGGAACCAACAATGCCATTCTTGATGAACTGGAAAGTTTTGCAGATGCCATTGCCAATGACAGCACCCCCATTGTAAGCCTGAAACAAGGCACACAAGCCCTAAAAGTAGCCTTGCAGATCATAGCTTCTTTTTAGAATTATTAAAATCACACATATGCAACATATAGCGGTTATAGGCGCAGGTACTATGGGAAACGGAATTGCCCATGTTTTTGCTCAGAACGGTCACAAAGTAAATTTGATAGACCTTTCCGATGATGCGCTGAGTAAAGGGATGAAAACTATCGAGAAAAATCTGGATAGAATGTTGGCCAAAGAGAAGATAACCGAAAACGATAAAACGGCCACACTTCAGAACATATCAACTTTTACCACTCTAAAAGATGGGGTTACCCCAGTTGATTTAGTGGTTGAAGCTGCCTCAGAAAATCTAAACATAAAACTGAATATTTTTAAGGAATTGGATGCCATTTGCGACCAAAAAACCATTTTGGCCACAAACACCTCTTCCATATCAATTACCCAAATTGCAGCAGCTACAAATAGACCTAAGAAAGTAATCGGGATGCATTTTATGAACCCCGTGCCTATTATGCAACTGGTAGAGATTATTCGTGGTTACAGTACTTCAGATGAAACTACTGAACAAATCATGAAGTTATCTACAGAATTAGGCAAAACTCCCACGGAAGTAAATGACTACCCAGGTTTTGTGGCCAATAGAATTTTAATGCCCATGATTAATGAAGCTATTGAAACACTATACAATGGCGTGGCCGGTGTTACGGAGATTGATACGGTTATGAAATTAGGTATGGCACACCCCATGGGCCCGCTGCAGCTAGCAGATTTTATTGGGCTTGATGTTTGCTTATCAATTTTAAATGTGATGTATGACGGTTTCAAAAAACCGAAATATGCACCATGCCCGCTCTTGATCAATATGGTCATGGCTAAAAAACTAGGTGTAAAATCCGGGGAGGGATTCTATGATTATAGCGAATCCAGAAAGGCCGAAAAGGTTTCTCGTCAGTTTTTATGACAGACAGACCTTTCTAAACTATCCTATTAAAAATATCAAAGCACGACAGATACGATGATAAAAGATAACCTTTTAGAAATCAAGAATACACTTCCTGAAGATGTAACACTGGTGGCAGTCTCCAAAACCAAACCAGATGAAGATTTAATGGAAGCCTATGACGCCGGACAACGTATTTTTGGAGAAAACAAAGTTCAAGAAATGGTTGGCAAATGGGAACGACTGCCAAAAGACATCAAATGGCACATGATTGGCCACTTACAACGCAACAAGGTCAAATACATGGCTGAATTCGTTGATTTGGTTCACGGAGTGGATAGTTATAGATTGCTCTCTGAAATTAACAAAAGAGCAAAACAGCACAACCGAACAATAGATTGTCTGCTACAAATTCATATTGCAGAAGAGGACACAAAGTTTGGCTTGAATAAAAATGAACTTATTGCCATTCTGAAGTCGGATGAATACCTTCAGCTTAAAAGTATAAATGTAGTTGGACTCATGGGGATGGCTACTTTCACCGAGAACGAAGAGCAAGTCAGAAGGGAGTTTCAGCAGTTAAAATCAATATTCGATTCGATAAAACCGGAAAACCCGCAAATCAAAATATTATCCATGGGTATGAGCGGAGACTACCGAATAGCCATTGAAGAAGGAAGTACGATGGTGCGCATTGGAAGTAGTATCTTTGGCAATCGCAATTACTAATATTCTGTCACGGACCAATAACGCACCATCACCACAGGACAAAAACGCATAAATGTATACCATTTTAGATATTGAAACTACAGGGGGTAAATTTAATGAAGAAGGCATTACCGAGATTGCCATTCATAAATTTGACGGACATAAAGTGGTGGACCAGTTTATTAGCTTGGTAAATCCAGAGAAAGAGATACAACCTTTTGTGGTAAAGCTTACGGGCATTAACAATAAAATGTTACAGACCGCTCCAAAATTCCACGAGGTGGCCAAACGAATTGTTGAAATTACCGAAGATACGGTCATCATAGCTCATAATGCCCAATTTGACTATAGAATATTAAGAACGGAATTTAGAAGGCTGGGCTATAATTTTGAGAGAAAGACCTTATGCACTGTAGAGCTTTCCAAAAAATTGATACCTGAAGCAGAGTCACACAGTCTGGGAAAATTGGTCCGTTCCCTAGGGATTGCCGTTAGTGACCGCCACAGAGCAAATGGCGATGCGCTAGCAACCCTGCAACTGTTTAAAATACTTTTAGCCAAAGACCTTGACAAGACCATAATTAAAGATGTAATCCGTAAAGAAACCGAAGGCGAGCTTTCTGATCGTCAATTAGATATTGTAGATAGATTACCTTCCGAAACCGGTGTGTATTACATGCATGATAAAGATGGTGAAATATTATTTTTAGGCAAAAGCACCAATATTAAAAAACGGGTGAACCAACATTTTACAAAAAGTGGTGGTCGTGCACGACAATTACAAAAAGCGACCAAAAAGGTAACCTTTGAAAGAACAGGAAATGAATTGGTAGCGCTTCTAAAGGAAAATGAAGAACTTAAAAGGAATCGCCCAAAATACAATCACCGCCCCAAAGCTGTAATTTTTAGTCACGGTTTATTTGTTCAAAAAAACATAGACGGGTACAACACCTTAACCGTTAGAAAGGTTACTGAGAGAAAAGAAGCTTTTACCACATTCAACAGTCTGGCAGGTGCTTCCAATTTTATTTTCAAATTAACTCGTGATTTTAATCTTTGTGATAAACTAAACGGAATATCAGAAGCCAAAAATAATTGTTCCAACTACGATAACGGGGAATGTCTAGGCGCTTGCGTCACTAAGGAGCCTACTGAGGATTATAACAAAAGAGTCCATGAAGCGCTTCAAAAATACTCGCTAAATGACAAAAATGTAGTGATTATAGATAAAGGACGAGAAATTGGGGAGTACAGTGCTATTTTAGTTAAAAATGGTGATTTCAAAGGTATGGGCTATTACAACCTTAATCATCAAATCAATAATATTCATATCTTAGAATCTATAATCGTTCCTATGCGAGGTAATGATAACACGACTCATATTATCGAAAATTATATGCGTAAAAAACGAAATCTAAAAATTCTAGAATTAACCAATCAGTAAAATTTGAAAGAAGATAAACCCGACGGAGGCTGGAAGAATAAGGTTCATGAAATTATTTATGAAGCGGACACCCCTTTGGGAAAATGGTTTGATATTCTTTTATTTATCCTCATTATTATAAGCGTTCTTCTAGTTATGCTAGAGAGCGTAAAATGGATAGATGCCGAGTATCATGAAACCCTATTTGTCCTAGAGTGGGTAGTTACCATTCTCTTTACTATTGAATACATTGCAAGAATCATAAGTATTAAACAACCCAGACGCTATATTTTCAGCTTCTACGGAATTATAGACTTACTGTCTACCATACCCCTATATCTATCCTATATTTTTGCCGGATCACAAGTCCTTTTAGCCATACGTTCTTTGCGACTTTTAAGGGTTTTTAGAATTCTGAAATTAGTTCGTTTTTTAGGAGAGGCATCGCAATTAAAAAATGCATTAAGAGCAAGTAGAGCCAAAATAACAGTTTTCCTTTTTGCAGTACTTATCCTTTCCGTTATCTTAGGTACTGTTATGTACTTAATAGAAGGTGATGCTGCCGGCTTTACCAGTATTCCTACCAGTATTTATTGGACTATTGTTACCCTCACAACGGTTGGGTATGGAGATATTGCTCCTATAACCCCCCAAGGACAATTTATAGCAACGTTAATTATGCTTGTGGGTTACGGTGTTATTGCGGTTCCCACTGGAATTGTAACTGCTGAATTTGGCAAAAAAATTCAGGAACAAAAAAAAATGGACGATAAGCACTTTGTTCATGTAAACACCCAAGCTTGCAGAAACTGCGCAAAAGAAGGTCATAGAGATGACGCCACCCATTGTTATAACTGCGGAAGCGAACTCTAATGGAAAAAATACTTTTATCTGTAGTAGGGCCTACCGCCATAGGAAAAACAAAGCTTGCCATTGCTTTGGCCCGGCATTTTAACACGGAAATTATTTCCGCAGATTCTAGGCAGTTTTTTAAAGAAATGAGAATTGGCACAGCCGTTCCTTCAGAAGAAGAACTTCAACAAGCCCAGCACCACTTTATACAGCACATTAGTATTTTCGATTCCTATTCGGTGGGTGATTTTGAACGAGATGCGCTTAGCCTCCTTGAGGAGTTATTCAAAAAAAAGAATATTGTTGTCATGGTGGGCGGAAGCGGACTCTACACAAAAGCAGTTACCGAAGGTTTAGATGACTTCCCTAAAGTAGACCCTGTAATACGAGAACAGCTCAACGAAAACCTTAAAGAAAAAGGAATCGAAAGCCTTCAAAATCAACTAAAGGAGCTAGACCCAAAGTACTTTGAATCGGTAGATTTACACAATCCGCACCGTATTATAAGAGCTCTCGAAATCTGTATCGGCACCGGTTTACCCTACTCCTCTTTTCTATTAAAAAACAAAACACAACGCCCCTTTAAAACCATTACTATTGGCATTGAAGCGGAACGTTCTCTAATTTACGACCGTATCAACCAACGTGTAGACATAATGGTCTCAGAAGGCCTTATAAAAGAAGCCAGGCAACTTGAAAAGCACAAAGAACTAAACGCTCTACAAACCGTTGGTTACCGAGAACTTTTTACGTATTTTGAAAAAGAGTCAAATGAGTCGGCTATTGAAACCGATTTAGTTTTTGCCATAGAAGAAATAAAGAAAAACACACGCAGATTTGCAAAAAGGCAGCTCACTTGGTTTAAACGCAACCAGGAAACCATATGGGTATCACATAATTCAGACTTCCAAGAACTGATAACCACCTTACATAACATCGTTCCACATGAAAAATAAAAACCCCATAGTATTTGTCATGGGCGTATCTGGCTCCGGCAAAAGCACCATAGGCAAACTTTTAGCATCAAAATTAAATTTAGAATTCTATGATGGAGATGATTATCACCCTGAGGCAAACGTAAAAAAAATGGCCGATGGCATTCCCCTAAATGACCACGATCGCCAAGGCTGGTTAGAAAGGCTAAATTTATTAGCTATTGAAAACAAAGACAATGGCGCTATTATCGCTTGCTCCGCACTCAAAACCAAATACCGGGTTATTTTGCAAAACGGATTAGAAAAAAAGCTTGTCTTCGTTTACCTAAAAGGAACTTTTGAAGAAATCATGACACGTTTAGAGCAGCGCAAGAATCACTTTATGCCGCCGGAATTACTTCAATCGCAGTTCAACACATTAGAGGTTCCCAGTGATGCTATTACAGTCTCTATCATGCAAACACCGGAAGAAATTGTCTCTGAAATACTTTCCGAGATATAATCACAAAAAAGCCCCGCTATCAAATAGCGAGGCTTCTAAATATATAGAATTTAAGTTTACACGTCTTCCTTAACAACCAAACGGAAACCTTCTCCGTGAATGTTCAATATTTCAACGGTATCATCCAATTTTAAATACTTTCTAAGTTTAGCAATATAAACGTCCATACTACGAGATGTAAAATAGTTATCATCTCTCCATATTTTGGTCAGTGCTAATTCTCTTGGCATTAAATCATTTTCATGAAGCGCCAAAAGCCTCAAAAGCTCATTCTCTTTAGGAGAAAGTTTAATAGCCTCTTCGTCTCTATATTTCAAAAACCGAAGCTTTGAGTTTAAGTGGAAATTACCAATTTTAAATTCGAATTTCTTACTATCCGCTAATGTATTAGATGCTTTTCTCTGAAGGATAGCTCTAATTTTCATTAGAAGAACTTCTGAATCAAAAGGTTTGTTAAGGTAATCATCTGCTCCAGCCTTATATCCTTTTAAAACATCTTCTTTCATGGTTTTAGCGGTAAGGAAAACGATAGGAACATTTTCGTTCTTTTCGCGAATCTCCTTTGCCAAGGTAAAACCGTCCTTATAAGGCATCATCACATCCAATATACAGATGTCATAATTATCTTTTTTAAATTTCTCAAATCCCTCCATACCATTCTTGGCTAAAGTGACATCAAAATCATTCATTGATAAATAGTCCTTCAGCACAATTCCAAAATTGGGATCATCCTCTACTAAGAGTATTTTTTTATTTACTGTTTCCATAACTTGTTGAGTTAGATTAAAGGCAATTTTATATAGAAAGTACTTCCCTTTCCTTTTTCACTTTCTGCGTAAACCTCACCTTGGTGATCATCTACAATCTTTTTCACATATGCCAACCCGAGTCCATGCCCTTTAACATTATGTAAATCTCCCGTGTGCTCACGGTAGAATTTTTCAAATACTTTTTTGACCACGGCTTTACTCATTCCGGCTCCTTGGTCTTTTATTTCAATTACAATATAGTTTTTAGCAACTTCCGTAGACACGTTTATTCTAGGCGCCTTGGCGGAATACTTAATGGCGTTATCAAGAATATTTACAATTACGTTTGTAAAATGCATTTCACTGGCAAGAACCTCTGTTCTCTTAGCCTTTAAATGTGTTTCTATATATCCACCGCGATCAGCTACAATAAGCTCTACATGTGCTATTGCATCTTCTATTATGTCGTGTACATCTACTCTGTCCTTACTAATATCTAACTGATTCTTTTCCAGCTTGGATATACGTAATACATTTTCAACCTGAGCGTGCATACGTTTATTTTCTTCACGAATCATGCTCAAATACCTATCAACCTTATCCGGGTCCCCTATTATCTTTGGGTTACGGATAGCCTCAACCGCTAGGTTAATAGTTGCTATAGGTGTTTTGAACTCATGCGTCATGTTATTTATAAAATCAGATTTTATCTCTGAAATCTGTTTTTGACGAATAAGCTGGTAAATTGCTCCCGAATAAGCAATCACGATCACCAAAGTAAAAAGTAATGATAGTAGCGCCATTTTTATAATAGACTGAATCAAAAACTTCTTTTTCTTTGGAAAAGCGATGAGCAAAGAAAAATTACTCGCCCCCTCACTATCCTTAAAAATAGGAGTTTCATACAGCATATCTTTCGTAAACTTGAATTTCCTAGACTTTACCTTGGTGGGAAGTCCCCTGCTGTACACCCCATATTCATATTCAATATTAAGGTTCCTGTTCTTAAGTTCACGGTCAAGCAACAGTTGAATTTCTTGATTAGAAACTCGCTTATGAATAGGCACTTTCTTAGCATATTCACTAAAAACATCTTCAAATTGGGCTCTTTCTATAGACGATAAACCCCCAATTTTCTGAAGCTTTTGTACTGCATTTAGCTTATACTCCTTTCCATCCAATCCAAAATCTTCTTTAAAAATAGTTTTGGACCGCTTACTCGTATAATTCTTAATTGTGGCTATGGTATCTCCACCATTACCATTATCAAAGAACGTAGATGCTATATTGTAATCTTCCTCTAAAATACCATGGGAATAAAACCGAATCTCATTGGAGTTTATATCACGGTCTATAAAAAAGATATTTCGCAAGTGAGAACTTTTAGGTTCCCCTACACTATCTTTTACATCAATGTAACGTTCAAAATAATCCTTTGTCTCTCTCTCCTCAATTTTATCGGAAACCTGATTCAATACCTCAGATACTGTATTGGAAAACTGTTCTTCTTTGTCTTCCACAGATTGTTTTATCCACAAGAATTGAACAGATATTATTCCTATCAGGGAGAGACTCATCAACGCCACCAAAAGGACAAATAACCTCTTATTCATTTAAAAGCAAAATTAAAGATTTAACAACTAGCAGTTAGTACGTTTAACCAAACCTTAACAAAAATGTTAAAACTGCGTGAGGCCTATATTTTATTAAGTATATCACGGTGAACATCTAATACTTGAACCTTGGTTTGTTCTATATTATCATTTTGGATGATATAGTGGGAAGCCTCTATTTTTTTAGTATCATCCCATTGGTTTTTCATTCGGGCCTTAATACCCTCTACCGTGCTTGAGGCATCTCTTTGCATAACTCGATCAATTCTAATCTCTTTTGGAGCGGTCACCAAAATGATGCAATCATAAAAATCCTGCGAGCCAATTTCGAATATAATGGCAGCTTCTTGAATTACATAATCTGAGCTTTGTTCGTCTGCCCATTTTATAAAATCCGAACGGACAGCCGGGTGCACTATTGCGTTTAATTCCTCTAAAAGTTCTTTAGTATTGAATACTTGCTGAGAGACAAAAGCTCTGTTCAATTCTCCATTTTTATAAGCTTCCTCCCCAAGTAGTTCCTTAATTTGTTGAATTAATTCTGGAGAATTTTGCATCAAGTCTTTTGCCTTCTCATCAGAATTATAGCAGGGCACGCCCAACTCCCGGAACATTTTGGCCACAGTAGTTTTACCACTACCAATACCTCCTGTTAAGCCTACTTTTATCATTTTTTATTCAATATATATTCCACACTTTCATTTTGAAGTTTTACGCTATGCAAACCACTCGGCTTCTTTCGTAATTCTAACTGAAGCCTATCCGCATTATTATCTTTCAATTGACCATAATCTGCAATAACCTCAAAATCTGAAGCTTCCAGTTTTTTTAGACGTTTCAATTTAGCCTTACATACTACGGAAACTTTATCAGGAAACGTTTTTACATTTATATTTTTAGGGAAATGAACCGTAGTAATAGGCACTTCAAAAACCTTTTCGGAAAAACGTGCAATTTTAGCCGTTAACTCCACTTCACCACTTGAGTATTGTGTATTTTTCAGTTCTTTGGATTTATAGATTTCCAGAGTTTCTGAAAAATCAGCATCCAAATCCGGTAATGCCAACTTATGCGTCCGCACCACCTCTATCGTATCAATTTCTTTAGAAGGCCCGGTAAGAGTAATAGAATCTGGCTGAACCTCCATCTTTCCATCTATCAAATAATTCCTGGCCATATTGACCTCTATATTAGGCTTTACGGGAACTTTTTTAGACACAACGGCCAGCATTCCCACAAACAGCGTATCGGTTTCAATATCAATTAAAGACATAGATGCACTTAACTGCCTTTCTACCTGCTTTCTATATATGTCTTGTGGTATATAAAAAATAGAATCTTTTTGCTGGGCATCGGCAAGATCAATAGCTATTTTGGAATGTTTAAAGTTGAAACCCAAAAACTGAAACCCTCCTGCTTCTAGCTTTACTTTTAATTCACTATCCGTAGCTCCCTTGAACAAATACCCCTCGGGAACATTTACATACTCTAAATCGAAATTGGCGGTACTTACATAACTCTCCGAAAGGTTATTAATAAGCCATATTAAAGTCGAGAAAAATAAAAACACTAAAAATATTTTTACCTTCCTCTTCTTAAGTGCCTTCTTTATTTTATCTATTACCCAGTTTACCAATTATTTAAAAAATAAATGTGGAAACAATGTTTCCGGTTGCTTTTTGCTAAAGTTAAGGAAGATGGTGGATTTTAAAAAACCATATCCATACCCCATAAATTGAATACTTACGGCAATTAATGAAAATAATGCCACTGCTAAATTTCTATTCTTTAAAAGTGAATCTATAAAAATGAGCATAAAATAAACAACATATAAATATAGGGGCACAGTAATACCAACAACCAAAAATAAGAGTGACACTATAAACCCCAAACAAAACAGTGTAGGAAACCAATAGGTCATTTTTGCAGTTTTAGGATGCCATTTGTTCAAAATAGGGCGAACACTACCAAATTTTTTTACTTGAACAAAAAATTTGTTCCAATCTATACGGCGCTTGTGATATACAAATGCCTCAGGAATTAATTTGGTACTAAATCCCTCTTTCCAGATACGAAAAGTAAAATCTGGGTCCTCCCCGGGATGTATTTTCCCAAAACCACCAACAGTTTCAAAGGCTATTTTTGAAATCCCCATATTAAAGCTTCTTGGCTGAAACTTATCCAATGCTTTTTTATTACCGCGAATTCCACCAGTAGTAAGCACTGATGTCATGGCATAATTGATAGCTTTTTGCAGAACACCAAAAGATTCATGAGCTGCATCCGGCCCACCAAAACAATGAACAAATTCTTTTTCCAAAGTACTATGAACCGCATCTAAGTACTGAGGCGGAATCATACAATCCGAATCTACAATAAGAAAATAATTTCCCTTGGCACGGGTCATTCCGTAGTTTCTAGAATCTCCCGGCCCTGAATTCGGTTTTTTATAATAGGAAATGAATAGCTTATCTCTATATTTTCCTACCACTTCTTCAGAGGAAAAAGTTGAACCGTCTTCTACAATCAACACTTCAAAATCTTTTGAATAGGTCTGATGCGTAAGACTTTCCAACAACTCCGCAATTTCATCGGGTCTGTTGTAAACAGGAACTATAAACGAAAAAGATAAATCCATGAGCTTTTATACGGAAATTCTAAAGGCGTTTTAATAACTGGAATAGATGCTATAAAATGCCCAAAATATATGCCGAAAAACAATACTTCGCCAGAATTAAATCTATTGAAAAGTGTTTTACCCTACTCCTCGGTAAAGCGTTCTATAACCTCCTGGCTAACCCCAGTATTAGAGAAGCCTCCGTCATGGAACAAGTTTTGCATAGTGACCTTCTTGGTCAAGTCAGAAAAGAGCGTTACCGTATAATCCGCACACTCCAATGCAGTTGCATTTCCTAAAGGCGACATTTTTTCAGCATAGCTAATAAAGCCTCCAAATCCTTTCACTCCTTGGCCAGCAGTTGTTGGTGTAGGGGATTGTGATATGGTATTTACACGAACATTTTTCTCTTTTCCAAAGAAATAACCAAAGCTACGTGCTACGGACTCTAAATATGCTTTATTATCCGCCATATCATTATAATCAGGAAAAACACGTTGCGCGGCCATATAGGTCAAAGCAACGATACTACCCCACTCCTGCATAGCATCTGCTTTGTACAAGCTTTGCAATACTTTATGAAAAGAAAGTGCGGAAACGTCCCATCCTTTAGTAGTGAAATCATATTTTTCATCCGTGTAAGAACGTCCTTTTCTAACGTTTACCGACATACCGATAGCGTGCAATACAAAATCTATTTTTCCTCCAAGAATTTCCATGGATTGGGCTACCAAATTTGCAAGATCTTCTTCGCTAGTTGCATCGGCAGGAATAATTTGGGAACCTGTTTTTTCGGCCAAATCTTTAATTTGCCCTAAACGCATAGCTACAGGTGCATTGGTCAAAACAAACGTTCCTCCTTCTTCATGAATTCGCTCTGCAGTTTTCCATGCTATTGAATTTTCATCCAAAGCTCCAAAAATAATTCCCTTCTTACCTTTTAATAAATTATATGACATTTTGATAGATTCTGTTGGTTGTTCTTAAAGCTTCAAAGATATTTAAAAAGTTGGCAACAAAGAGTTGCCTAAAGAAGAAAAAAGCATTTATACTAATAAAAGAGGCCTCAATAACTAAATTAAACCACGAGAGTCATGTACTCTTCTCTTGTTTTAGTTCAAAAGTTGTCTTGCGTGAGCCATTGCAGAATCAGAAAGTTCTTTACCTCCTAACATTTCCGCTAACTCCAGCACCCTTTCTTCATCTGATAACTGCTTCATATTTGTTTTGGTAACCGCACCCTCCTCCAACTTATAAACCTTAAAATGATGATCGCCCTTGGATGCCACCTGTGGTAAATGCGTAATAGAAAACACCTGCATACTTTTACTCATTACCTGCATAATATCTCCCATTTTCCCAGATATTTCGCCGGACACTCCGGTATCGATTTCATCGAACATAATAGTAGGCAGGTTTTCGTATTTGGCCAAAATAGATTTTATGGTTAGCATAATACGAGAAAGTTCACCACCGGACGCTACTTTTTTCAACTCCCCGTAATCCCCTCCTTTGTTCGCAGAGAACAAAAAGGTAAGTCCATCTGCTCCGTTTGTTTTAAAATCATCAGCCTTAAAAAGCTCAATTTTAAACGTAGCACTTGGCATCCCTAAAGCTTTTAACGAATCTTCCAACTGTTTTTTAAGCTCCGGAATGACCTTTTTACGCTTAGCTGTCAACGAATCCGCAGCCTTTTGTAATATAAGTTTTTGAGCTACAAGCTCCTGTTCCTTTTTTTCTATGTCCGCTTCAAGGTTTTCCGTCACACTAACTTTTTCGGCCAGTTCTTCCCTAATTTGCAACAATTCCGAAATTTCTTGAACGCTATGTTTTTTCTGCAAATCATACAGCTGCTGAAGCTTGGTGTTGGTTTCCTCTAGCAATTCCGGGTTTGCTTCCGTGTCTTCTTGATAGTTCTGAAGCTCAGAAGCAATATCATCTACTTCAATAAAAACAGATTGTACGCGTTGGTTCAAATCTGCATATTGATTTCCAAAACCCGATAATTTATTCGCTACTTGCTTTAGCTCCGTGAGCAAGCTTACAATCCCTACTTGCTCATCGTTCAATAATTGATGACCCGAGGAAATCAATTCTAAAATATTCTCTACGTTATTAAGCTGTTCGTATTGCTCCTCCAGTTCTTCTTGCAATCCTAATTTTAAAGGTGCCGCCTGAAGCTCCTCCAGCAAAAAACTGTTATAATCGTGCTCTTTATTGGCTTCTTTTTGAAATTCTACAAGCCTAGCCAGCTCTTTGGACGTGGTTTTGTACAATCTAAGTTTTGACACGTACTCTTCTAACAACTTTTTGTTATCGGCCAACGCATCAATAACTTTTAATTGAAAATCATTATCAGTTAGCTGTAACGTCTGATGCTGCGAATGCACATCAATAAGACTGCTACCCAACTTTGTAAGTATATCCAATCTAACCGGAGAATCATTTACAAAGGCTCGGGATTTGCCGCTAGGTTGAATCTCCCTTCGGATTATAGTCCTTTCTTCATAATCTAAATCCTCATCTTTAAAAAAGGATTTCAAGTTATACTTATCAATCTGAAATTCAGCTTCTATAACACATTTCTTATCCTTATCCCTTAGGGAAGATAAATCGGCACGTTTACCCAATACGAGAGATAAACCTCCCAATAAAATAGACTTACCCGCACCTGTTTCCCCGGTAATACAGGTAAAACCATTGGTAAAAGCCACGTTAAGACTATCTATTAATGCGTAATTTTTTATGGAAAGGTGTACTAGCACAGTTTTCTATTCGATTTGTGCCGTAAAGATAAATGATAATTTCGTACTTAAAGAACTAGTATTTAATATCGTTCCAAGTACTTGAATATAATGGAGCAATACTATTCAAAGTTTCTTTTAATTGAACAATATCTACTTTTGGCCCATCAGAAAAAATATTCTGAATTTCATCTGACTTCGCATCAAAGAAAGTCTGAATTAGAAAGGCATTGGGCCTGCGCTTGATCATGGTTTCAAAAAGCTTCATTGTGCCGGCAATAACTTGTTTGCCTGTACTATTGTTATCCCCTAAAATATCAAGCCCCTTACGATGGTAGTTATACATGGCTATGCGGTACTCCCTGTATGTATTGGACAAAAGATTATCTACCAATTCAAAACGGCTACGGTCACTATTTTGGTCCCAGCCGGTGTAGCTACTACTTTGAGCTTGTGTGGTAATTTGTTGTGCTTTTCTAAAATATTCGGTACCTCCTTCCAAAGAGAAAGTATCCGCATCAAGACCCAAAATGGTGTAAACGTAAAAAGAAACTACACTTACTAAATTAGATTCAAAAACATTCTCATTAAATACTAATGGCTGAAATTCTATATACTCAAAGTTAAGTTGATTGTCTTTATAGTTAAAAATAGGACTCTCATAAGAAGTATTAAAAACTGGCCGAGATGACTGAATCTGAATATTACCTTGAAAACGGTTGGACTCATAATCCGTAATCGTGATAAACATTTGCGCGTTTATCCGTTCGTTTTCCTTATATGTACGATTAGTCCATTTGTTTTTATTCACGAAGTCGTTCAGGGAACGCTCCAATGTTTTAAATATTTGCTGATTGGTTTGCGATACCTGATCTGCATTGATGGTCACCACACAGTTCAATTCTTGCGCCGAAACCGACGTAATGAAAAACGAACATAAAAGAATATATATAAAGTTACGCATGGTATCTTTTCAAGATTTCGTCAAAAATATCTTTGGCCACCTCTGCCTTTGTCTTAAGTTCAAACGGCGTAATCGTAGAATTCTTATCTATAAAAGTGATTTTGTTGGTAGGTTTTCCAAAACCGGCCCCTTTATCATTCAAGGAATTAAGAACAATAGCATCCAAGTTCTTCTTTTTAAGCTTCACTTTAGCATTTTCAAGTTCATTTTCTGTCTCTAATGCAAAACCGACCAAAAACTGATCTTTTTTCTGATTGCCCAGAGAAAGTAAAATATCCTTTGTTTTTACCAACTCTATAGAAAACTCACTTTCTTTTTTCTTTATTTTCTGGGTTGCAACCGTTTTTGGGGTATAATCCGCCACAGCCGCGGCACAAATAGCAACATCTATAGCTTCATAATGCAAATGAACCTCGTTGTACATTTCTTCTGCCGAAATCACTTTTCTTAAAGTAATAAGTTCATGTGAAACCGTAAAATGAGACGGCCCAGAAACCAAAATAACCTCGGCTCCTAAATTTGCAGCTGCATTTGCCAATTCGTACCCCATTTGGCCTGACGCATGGTTACCAATAAATCGTACAGGATCTATAGCTTCATATGTGGGGCCAGCAGTAATCAGCACTTTTTTTCCGCTCAGCGGAAGTCCTTTTTGAAGATGCCCATTAATGAATTTCACAATATCCTCAGGTTCCGCCATTCGTCCTTCACCGTGAAGTCCACTCGCCAATTCACCAGAAGTAGCGAGTATCATTATATTTCCAAAAGACTTTAATTTTTTAAATGATGCTATTGAAGATGGATGTTTATACATATCCAAGTCCATAGCAGGGGCAAAAAACACGGGACATTTTGCAGACAGGTAGCACGCCAACAATAAATTGTCACATGTTCCGGATGCCATTTTGGACAAGGTATTTGCCGTAGCAGGCGCTACGATCATCAAATCTGCCCATAGCCCTAACTCAACATGATTGTTCCAATCCGTTGCACCTCCTTCTTCATTGACAAAAGATGAGAGGACGGGATTTTTAGAAAGAGTTGCCAGGGTAAGTGGGGATACAAAAGAGCTGGCGCTCTCCGTCAAAACAATTTTGACATTGGCGCCAGCTTTAATCAATAAACGTACGAGAAAAGTAGTTTTATAAGCGGCAATCCCTCCGGTAATGCCTAAAAGGATGTTCTTACCGCCTAGCATATACTACTGGTCTTTCTCCGTATTTCTGTGATATATTTTATCATTCAACCACTCTTCCACGGCCAAAGCATGTGGTTTAGGTAATTTTTCGTAGAATTTAGAAACCTCAATCTGCTCTTTATTCTCAAAAACCTCTTCTAAGCTATCGCTATACGTAGCAAACTCCTCTAATTTCTCAAGAAGTTCTTTTTTAATTTCAGAATTGATCTGTACAGCTCTTTTAGCAGTAATTGAAATTGCTTCGTAGATATTCTCCGTTTGCTGATCAAACTCATTTTTGTTGATCGTTACCGTAGAAACGGCAGCATTCGAATTTTTAAGATCGTTCATGTTCATAGTCAAACTTATTTATTTTGCTTCTTTCTCTTGTGTGAAATTTTGTAACTGTGCCTTTACTTTTTCAAGTATCTTATCTGCCTCATCAGCATATTTCGTTTCCGGAAACTGCTTTTTGAGGGAATTGTAATCCGCTACAGCTTCTCTTAATCGTTCTTCCTGTAATCTTTCAAAACTATTAATGGCAAATCTTGAAGCCGATTCAAACCTGTAAAACATAGCATCCTCACGATAAATAGACCCTGGAAAATCAGAGATAAAATTATCAAAAGCCGCTACTGCTGGGGTTAAGAACGTATAATCAAACTGTCCTAATTTATTGAACTGCTTTGCTATTTCGTATGCTTTATGTTCTTTTTTATTGGTCAGCTGTTTCGCCATGGCGTTAGCTTCTTCAAAATATTCAGACTCTGGGTATGAATTGATGAAGAGCTGCAACTTGGTCAACGCTTTGTCCGTATCCGTTTGATCTAACGAATATACCGGCGAAAGCTCAAAATAACTCTTGGCTCCTAAAAAAGAAGCCTCGCCCACTTTATCACTTTTTGGATAAGATTTTACAAAACGCTCAAACTGATAGCCCGCCATATTGTAATCTTTTCTCTGAAAATAAGTATCAGCCAAAAAGAACATTACACGCTCTCCCTGTGGTTTCCCCACATATTTGGGCGCAATTTGTTCAAAAAGACGATTCGCCCTTTTCATATCACCTTCCTCATAAAATTTCTGAGCTAAGTCATATTTAGGTTTAACTTCTTCATTTTTAAGTACCTTTTGGTACTCGCTACATGATTGTGACATCAAAGCTATAAGTAAGATAGGGGCTAATAACCTCATTTTAAAAAGCATTTTGCAAAATTACGGATTCCCGATGGATATAAAAAACAAAAAATAAAGTAGCTAAAATAGTATTATAGCCCCGTGTACCCATGCTTTTAGGGAAGATTTAACACCACTATGCAAAAACCTTCAATGATTTTACAAAGTCGGAGATGTTCTTTTTAAGACTTTCCGAAGCTTCCATTAACGGAAGTCTAACGCCCGCTCTTGAAAGACCTAAGACTTCAAAAATAGCTTTTATCCCCGCAGGGTTACCTTCCTGAAAAATTAAGCCCATTCCATCTTGAAGTTCATAATGCTGTCTGTAAGCCTCATCCACATTTCTATCCAATCCTAAACGGATCATACTAGAAAACTCCGTAGGCAGTCCTTGGCCTAGAACAGAAATCACACCGGAACCACCGGCCAAAACTGTAGCTAAAGCAGTTGCATCGTCCCCAGAAATAACATGGAAATCTTTAGGACACTCCTTAATTAACTCTTGAACCTGCAGCATATTGCCCGATGCCTCTTTAATAGCAACTATGTTTTCCAACTCCGCTAAACGGGCCACTGTGGCGGGAAGCATGTTGCTACCCGTTCTACCTGGAACATTATATAGGATAATAGGTTTGGGAGACACTTGTGCAATAGCTTTGAAATGCTGATAAATACCCTCTTGGGTAGGTCTATTATAATATGGTGATACTGAAAGAACAGCATCAAAATTAGTAAGATCTAGCTTTTGCAATTCCTCTATTACGGCAACTGTATTATTACCTCCAACACCCACAACCAAAGGAAGTCTTCCTGCATTTGCAATAGTTACAGTATCAACAACCAGTTGTTTTTCTTCTTTGGTAAGTGTTACGGATTCTCCGGTAGTACCTAATACTACAAGATAATCTACACCGCCATCAACACAGTAGTTAACAATACGGTGTAACGCATCTACATCTACTGAAAAATCTGTTTTGAACGGGGTGATCAATGCCACACCTGTACCAATTAATTGCTTCATCACTCAATTTCGTTTAAAACGCCAAGATATTTTTTAAGCTCCGTTTTAAAAGTCTTAAAATCTTCCAATGGCGAATCCATTATCAAATCATTATACATAAGATCTACATCTTTAAAACCTACACGAAACCGGGCTCTTGTTTTGACGCTCATTAACTGTAACAACAAATTATCGGTAGTATAATAATTTACAAGTAAATCATACTCCCTACTCAAAAATTCAAGGGCATAGCTATTTTCTATGGCTCCGTTCCACCCCAGGTCCTTATCAGAAAACACAGGGGTTGAGTACGGCGAATTTTTGTCGTAATAACTTTTATAACCAACAATCTTTACAGCATTCGGTCGCAAATTATAATCCTCTACGAATCCATAAAATTCATTCGTATCATCAAAAGCATCCAAATCTACGATGCAACCTATTGAAGTAATACCTTTACTTCTTTCGATTATCGGCGGATCTTTGGCTAACTCTTGTTTCAGAAATTTAACGCCCGAATTGTACTTGAACTTATCTTTTATTCCCTTAAACATGTACTTTTACATTTTGTAACCATTCTGGTATGCAAAATTTGGAATGGGTTCTACAAATGTAAAGAATCTCCACGCATAATATGGCGCTAAGATAGAACGAAATATGGTTTTAAAAATAAAACACTTTGTTATATTTACAACATTTGCAATTTTATCATCTTGTGGTGAGCAACAACAAAACCTTCAACAGATAGATGGAAAGCAAATTAGGATTACAGATTCCATTACCACTATGGAATCCATTGAGACCCTTGTTAAGCCCTACAGGGAAAGGATAAACCATGTACTGGACAGTACATTATCCTATGCTCCCTACCCAATTTCCAAAACCGATGGCGCACTAAATACTACGGCCGGAAACCTTATGGCAGATATAGTTCTATCTGAAGCCAACCCCATTTTTAAATCCAGAACAGGGCATGAAATTGATTTGGTCTTACTGAACCACGGCGGTATTCGGTCATTAATTTCTAAAGGAAATGTTTCTTCAAGAACTGCTTATGAGGTTATGCCTTTTGAAAATTCTATTGTAGTAGCTGAACTAAAAGGTAGTTCTATTCTAAAAATGGTTTCCTATTTAAGAGATTCCGGCAGGGCACACCCAATTTCAGGAATGCAACTGACCTTAAATGCCAAAAATGAGATTCAGTCCGTACAAATTCAAGGCGAACCTTTGGATGAAAACAAAACCTACTATGCCGCAACCTCTAATTATTTAGTAAACGGAGGCGATAGTATGGTCTTTTTTAAAGATGCTTTAAACGTTACCAATACCGATTACCTCATTAGAAATGCCATGATAGACTACTTCAAAAAAACAGATACGCTTAAGCCCGTTGTGGATAATAGGTTTATTAAATTGAAGTAATATCACAATAAAATGCCCTAAACCGAGAAAATTCAGTGGCATTCTAAAATTATAGGTTTTATGAACAGACGAAAATTCATTAAAAACACCACCGCCTCTAGTGCACTTGTTGGTCTGGGCGGACTTTCTTTAAGTTCTTGTTTTGGCGATGTCAAAAAACACATCACCATATTACATACCAATGATGTTCACAGTCATATAGACCCCTTCCCAACGGATCACTCCGAGTTTCCCAACCTTGGCGGTCTAGCTAGAAGAGCAACCTTGGTGGAAAGTATCAGAAAAGAAAATCCAAATACCTTACTTTTTGATGCCGGTGATATTTTTCAAGGCACACCATATTTCAATTTTTACGGTGGAGAGTTGGAATTTAAGCTCATGAGCAAGCTAAAATATGATGCGGCCACCATTGGAAACCATGATTTTGATAATGGTATAGATGGTTTGTTGGCTCAAATGCCCAATGCGGATTTTGAAATGATAAACGCCAATTACGACTTTAAAAACACGGTTATGGACGGTCATGTAAAACCGTACAAGACCTACATGGTTGACGACATAAAAATAGGGGTGTACGGACTTGGCATTGAACTTAACGGCCTGGTGACCAAAAAACTGTACAAAGAAACCCAGTACCTAGCACCCATTGAAATTGCACAGGATACGGAACGCACTTTAAAAAATGAAGAGAATTGCGACCTTATCGTTTGCCTTTCTCATTTAGGGTACGAATACAAAAACAAACAGAAGCCCCATGACCTTGCCATGGCCACAACGTTAGAATACACAGATTTAATCATTGGCGGCCACACCCATACTTTCTTAGAGAAACCTACGGTTGTAGAAAATAAATTAGGCCGCAATGTACTGGTCAACCAAGTAGGTTGTTTTGGCATTAATTTAGGGCGAATAGATTTCTACTTTGACGGTTCAAAGAACAGTAATGCTTCAGGCGTCTCCATCCATGTTTAAGTATGATAAGAATTGAACGTACCACATATCAAAACAAACACTTTCCGGTTCTAGTTGCCCAATTGGACGATTATTTAAGTGAAACCGATGGTGATGAACATGATTTCTATCACCAATATAACGGCATAGAAAGCCTTAATCACGTAGTTATTGCCTATTCAAATGAAGTAGCCGTAGGCTGTGGAGCTATAAAAGAATTCGATTCTGATACTGTGGAAGTAAAGCGAATGTACGTTTCACCAGAAACCCGGGGCCAAGGAATAGCTTCCCTACTTTTAAAAGAATTGGAAAAATGGACTTCCGAACTAAATTTTAAAAATTGCATTTTAGAAACAGGCAAACGCCAACCCGAAGCTATTGCCCTTTACACCAAAAACAAGTATAAAGTAATTCCCAATTACGGGCAATACAAAGGCATGGAAAATAGTGTCTGTTTCAAAAAAGAACTGACTCCCTAATTATCCAACACATATTCGGTTATTTCCTGATGCTCTTGCTCCAAGGAAACACTTGGGTATGATTTTCCAGCTTTTCGGTACCAATACCCAGCATTAAACTTATCCCCCTCAACCCTATGCAGGTAGGCATGAATCCAACTCCCCATTGTATTGAACATATCTTGGGCAATATCATGGGATGCCTCCCAATTATCACTTCCCGCAAACCATAAGGCTTTCAGCGCCTCAGGCCAATCTGCAGGAGGGTTCGGACCACTTAATGTTTGTTTAAAATCTTCGTAACTCTTTGGTGTTGCCATCAATTTATGGTGTCATTTGTTTTTAGCTACACAAAAATACCTAATTTCGATTGAAATTAACCGTATGCTTTAATGGTTCAATTCTTACGAAGCTTACTCCCTTGGAGACCACTACCCTATGTGCTGGCACTACTCACCACAATGGTCATTTTATGCATTCATATGCTCCCGAGCGTTGATAGTATGCTTAATGAAAACAACACTCAGATTTCCCATGTTTTTTTAAGGTCTCAAATAAATTATCACAAGGAAATAGCTCCTTTTGCCAGAAGACCGCTGACCACCTTATTAATTGAGGGTTCGCAACATCTGTTCGGTTTTAAAGCGGGTTATGCTTTTATTCTTGTTAACTTCTTACTACTGGGATTAAGCGGTGTTTTGATATATTGGCTATCCCTTATTCTTAAAGCTACCAAGTGGCAAGGGATAATTAATATGATGGTGTTTTTTACATCGTTTTCGGTTTGGTTCGCTTTTTTTCCTCCGGTATTCACGTATGACGAACCTTTGCAATATTGCTTGTTGCTTACGGCAATTATTGCTTTTGTAAGACGAAAATGGTTTTGGTACGTAACTCTGTTCTCTTTGGCAATGGTAGCAAGGGAAACCAGTGTTCTTCTGCTTCCCGCTCTTATTTTATTGTTGCCGGGAACTGAAAACCACCCTCGAGAGAAACTAGGGCCCAATCTGAAAAAAAATGGGTTTCTTATTCTATCCCCTATCTTGTTCTACGGATGTTATATTATCTTTTTCATTTATCATCAAAGGCTATTGCACGCCACCCATACTGAAATTGCCAGTAGATACTCCTGTTTTTTAGAAAATATTGAAAGTACAAAGAACCTAGTTGAATCCGTAGTATCCATTTTCATTACTTTGGGGCCATTTCTATATTTCACCTGTTTCTACCTGAATCAAAAGGGAAACGAAGCATGGAAAACCAGTTTTGTCTATGCTTTCCTATTGACCGCCCTCATCAACACACCTCTGGTTTTTATGACCGCATTTGCACGGGAATCAAGATTATTTGCTCTACCTCTAATCTTTTTGTGGCCCGTATTTATGCAGCTTTTAACCGATTACCTGAAACCATTATCACTTAAAACAACCTACCAAAAATTATTGGAAAATAGGAAAATGCTACTTCTGCTCGGGATGCTTATTTTAACAAGTTTTCTTTTCTGTTTCGTTTATTACCCTAGCCTTGAGCTAGGCGAGAACACTTATTTTGCAGGTTATATCTTTAGTGTTTATCTTGTACTTTCACTTCACTATTGCACCTACAAAACCTTATCCAAATAACAAGGTGCATACGCTAGAATCAACCTGTTTCTAATTCACCATTTCCAAGAACTCGCCTTCAGTAACTATAGGTACATTTAACGATTCCGCCTTGGTCCGTTTACTAGGTCCCATTTTATCTCCGGCCACCAAATAAGCCGTTTTTGAAGATATACTTGAACCAACCTTACCTCCATTGGATTCGATTATTTTTTTGAGTTCTGTGCGACTAACGGTTTCAAAAACCCCAGAAACCACAATAGTGAGCCCCTTTAGCTTATCCGTTTGATTTTCCAATTGCTCTTCCGAAAGGGCAAACTGCAATCCGTAGCTCTTTAACCGAGCAATGATTTCTTGGTTGGCTTCATTATTAAAAAACTCCACCACCGAGCTTGCAATACGACCACCGATCTCATCAACAGCAACCAGACTTTCTTCATCGGCCACCATTAAATTATCTATGTTCTTATATGCTCTGGCCAGTTTTTTAGCTACCGTTTCACCCACAAAGCGAATGCCCAAGGCAAATAACACTCGCTCAAAAGGAATCTTCACGGACTCCGCAACTCCCTGAACTAGATTTTCCGCAGACTTCTCTGCCATGCGTTCCAAAGGCAAAACCTGTTCTTTGGTGAGCGTATATAAATCTGCATAATTCTGAATCAGACCTTCTTTATAAAGAAGTTCTACGGTTTCACTTCCCAACCCTTCAATATCCATTGCCTTACGAGAAATAAAGTGCTGAATTCTTCCTGTAATTTGAGGAGGACAACCATAATAATTTACGCAATAGTGTTTGGCATCACCCTCGGTTCGCACTAAAGGCTCGTGACATTCCGGACAATGGCTAATATATTCTGTGGGTTCTGAATCCTGAGGACGCTTCCCAAAATCAACACCAACTATTTTAGGTATGATTTCCCCTCCCTTTTCAACAAATACAGTGTCACCTTCACGAATATCAAATTTTGCAATCTGATCGGCATTATGCAACGACGCCCTTTTTACCGTAGTTCCGGCCAAAAGCACCGGCTCCAAATTGGCCACAGGCGTAATGGACCCCGTACGCCCTACTTGATAGGTGATTTCATTTAAAAGCGTAGAAACCTGTTCCGCTTTAAACTTATAGGCCATAGCCCAACGCGGCGATTTTGAGGTAAAACCCAACTCATCTTGGTGCTGAATGCTATTTATCTTTACCACTACCCCGTCCGTCTCATAAGGTAATTTATGGCGCTCCACATCCCACTTATTTACAAATGTCATAACTTCATCCGTAGAACGGCAAAGTTTAGCTACCTCAGGCACCTTAAAACCCCATTCACGTGCTTTTTCCAGCATTTGCCATTGGGAAGTTATCCCTGTATTCTGCCCTACAATACTATACAAAAGGCAATCCAAAGGTCGTTGTGCTACAGCGGCACTATCCTGTAACTTTAAACTACCCGAAGCCGTGTTTCTTGGATTCATATAAGGCTCTTCCCCATTTTCTACGCGCTCCGCGTTCATTTGGGCAAAACCTTCAAAAGGTAATACAATTTCACCTCTAATATCAAATTTGGGAGGGTAATCACCTTTTAATTGTAACGGAACGGATTTTATTGTTTTTACGTTGGTAGTGACATCATCACCCTGAAAACCATCTCCCCTGGTTACAGCTCTCACCAATTGCCCATCCTCATACGTAATGCTAATGGAAGCCCCATCATATTTCAACTCGCAAACAAACTCCACCTGGGCATCACCTAAAATACGTTGCATGCGCTTCTCCCAATCTTCCAAATCTTCTTTTGAATACGAATTATCCAAGGAATACATACGCTCATTATGCACCACGGTATCAAAGTTTTTGGTCACCGCACCGCCAACACGTAAGGTAGGCGAATTAGCATCATAAAATTCTGGATGTTTCGCCTCAAGTGCCTGAAGTTCCTTTAATTTAATATCGAATTCATAATCGGATATGGTGGCATTGTCCAGCACATAATAATTATGATTATGCCCACGTAATTCTTGGCGAAGGGCCTCTATTTGTTCTTTTATCTGCATTTTCTAACTAAGTGTTTCTGTAATCTTAATGTGCTTTTGAAGAATTGTTGGCGTGAATTACGCCAGAATACTCTTTGTCATTCGATCGTTACCAAACATATCTTTTCGGACCTCAATTTCTGAAAAATTATGTTGAAGTAAAAGTGCTTCGGTTTCTTTTGCCAAATACTGATTGATTTCAAAAAAGAGTCTTCCCTTTTCCAAAAGATGGTGTTTTGCGAATTTCGTTATCGCTTCGTAAAAAATAAGCGGATTTTCATCTGAAACAAAAAGGGCCAAACCCGGTTCATGCTCCAATACATTTTTATGCATTTCCTGCTTTTCAAGTTGCCGCACATAAGGAGGATTAGAGACTATGAGGTGAAAATCCGAAGCAAACATACCTCCCTCTAGAATATCGGCCTCTATAAACTCGACTTTAACCGAATTTAAGGCTGCATTGTTCTTAGCCATTTGCAATGCGTTTGCCGATACATCCAAGGCAAATACCTGGGCGTCCGGTAAATATTTAGCCAATGAAATGGCAATACAACCGCTTCCCGTACCGATGTCCAAAATCCGGATATTACTATTTTTGTCCGTGCATTCCGTTTCTACTTCGTCAATAATCCACCGTACCAGCTCTTCTGTTTCCGGTCTTGGAATAAGCACATGTTCATTTACCTTAAAATCAAGGTCCATAAAACTGGTCTCACCCATTATATATTGAACAGGTCTTTGCAATTTAAGCTCTGTCAAAGCATCAAAGAGTGGTTGTTCCTCATCTTTTGTTAAAGTTAAATTGGGTTGCAAGGCCAGTACAAAACGTTCTAGTTGCAAATAATGGTCTATAAGCAAATAGAAGAAACTATCTACTTCTTCCTTTGGGTACAGTTCATCCAATTCTTTGTGATAAATATTCTTTATTTCTTTTAAAACCATGGTCTACAAGCAGTATTTATTACAATTTAGCCACCATATAAACAGGACAAGAATAGTGGCCGGTGTCACCTAATGGCTTATCTATATATTCAAATCCCATCTTGGCATACAATTTTTGTGCAGCTTTCATGTACGGCATGGTCTCAAGGTAAATTTTATCAAAATTGAATTCCTTTGCTTTTTTCAAACATTGCTTCAACATTTGAGAACCAATTCCCTTTCCTCTGGCCTCTTCCAAAAAATACATTTTTTGAAGTTCACAAATATTATCTTTGCAATTATCTAATTGTGCAACTCCGGCGCAGCCCAAGATAATGCCATTTTCTTCCAAAACTAAGTAAGCAGCTCTTGGTTTATCATAATTTTCGAACATATGGTCCAAGGTTACATCAGCATAGGCGGTTCCTACTTTAGGTGCACCCAAATCCACTAAAACCTTGCGAATCAAAGCCGCAACTTGCACATTATCTTCCTTTCTTATATTACGAATGTTCACGGCACTCATTTCCAATAAATAAAATTATATTTTTACGGTGTGAAGATACGCAGAAATGTGCGCATGTCACTTGTCAAAAATACCGCGAACAAAGCCTATGCCGACTAACGAACCCCAATCTCAATCTATACCATCCGAAGACGAAAGCTATATGCTACGTTGTTTAGAGATCGCTAAAAATGGTTTAGGCACAACTGCCCCTAACCCAATGGTAGGCGCAGTAATTGTTTACAATGGAAAGATATTAGGCGAAGGATTCACTAGTCCCTACGGCGGACCACATGCGGAGGTAAATGCCATTAATTCCGTTACCGATAAAACACTTCTTAAACAAGCCACTATATATGTAACCTTGGAACCTTGTTCGCACCACGGGAAAACGCCGCCCTGTGCTGACTTGATTGCCAAACACGGCATTCAACGAGTGGTTATTGGTCTTGTTGACCCGCATACAAAAGTTGCTGGCAAAGGCATAGCAAAGCTTAAAAATGCGGGGAGCGAAGTGGTAACCGGCTGCTTAGAGGTAGAATGCCGGGAACACCACCGCCGTTTTTTGACTTTTCAAGAAAAGAAGCGACCTTATATTGTTTTAAAATGGGCGCAAACTGCAGATGGTTTTGTGGCTCCGGAAAAACAAGAACGTGCCAAAAACCCAGAACCCTATTGGATTACCAATGCATATTCGCGTCAGCTAGTTCACAAATGGCGTAGTGAGGAACAAAGTATTTTGGCAGGTACAAATACGGTACTGCAAGACAACCCTAAACTGGATGTCCGCTTATTCACAGGAAAAAACCCGATTCGTTTAGTACTGGACAGAAAATTAAAAATAAGTGCCGATTACCATGTGCTGGACGGTAGTATCCCCACGCTGGTATTAACGGAGATAGCAGACAAAAAGCTCCAAAAAGATTCTATTGAATATAAGTTGATTAATTTTAATGAAAACCTCCCTGAACAAATCTGCACTATCCTTCATGAGGAAAATATAACCAGCGTTTTTGTAGAAGGTGGCAGCCAGACCTTGCAGACTTTTATCGATTCGGGTGTATGGGATGAAGCCAGGGTTTTTACAGGTAGTACATCCTTTGGAAACGGAATATCAGCACCCAGACTAAAAGGAAAAATCAAAACAACTAAGTCCATTGGTGGTGACACCTTAAACATATATACAAATGATTAAGAATATTATTTTTGACTTTGGCGATGTATTCATCAACTTGGATAAGGGAATCATTTTCCGAGAAATGGAAAAATTTGGCGGATCTATAGATCTAACGCCAGAAATGATTGAACTAAACGGTGTGTATGAGGTAGGTGGAATGACTTCCGATGACTTTGTCACTCGGCTTCAAAACCAATACCCCAATGCGAATGCCACGGAAATAGCGAACATTTGGAACTCAATGCTACTGGACTTTCCTGAAGAACGATTGGAATTCATTGAAAATCTGGCCAAAGAAAACGAATACCGCCTTTTTCTATTAAGCAATACCAATGAGCTCCACATTACCCATGTGGAGCAAAAAATGGGCACTGAGCGTTATGCTCGTTTTAAAAAGCCTTTTGAGAAGTTTTACCTTTCCCATGAAATCAACCTAAGAAAACCAAATGCGGAAATCTATCAGTTTGTTTTGGATGAAAACGGACTAAAAGCGGAAGAAACCTTCTTTATAGACGACACAAAAGAAAATACGGATGCCGCCGAAAAGCTAGGTATAACTTGTTGGAATATTCAGGTTGGTAAAGAAGACATTATTCAATTGAAATCAAAATTATAAAATGGAGTCACTTGCCTTGAGCATACTGGCTTCTAGCCTCATATTTATAATTTTTAAGCTCTACACCCGGTTTAAAGTCAACACCCTTTTTGCTATTGTCACTAATTATTATGTAGCCGCAGGTGTAGGCGTTTTACGCTACCAGGGAGAAACCCGTATAACGGAAGTACCCGGAAAACCATGGTTTTTAGGCACTTTTATCTTAGGTATTCTTTTTATAGTAGTCTTTAACCTCATGGCTAAGGCTTCACAAAAAGTAGGTGTATCGGTAACATCGGTAGCCACCAAAATGTCATTTGTTATTCCGGTTATAATTGGCGTTCTCCTGTACGCCGAAGAATTAGGTTATGTAAAAACGTTCGGAATCATATTAGCACTTGCGGCCGTCTATTTCACTTCCATTAAAGAACCTGTAAAGAAATTTGAAAAATCAGCTTTAATTCTTCCCGTTCTTGTGTTTCTTGGTTCTGGAATTATTGACGCAAGTCTAAAATACATTCAGGAAATTCACATTAAAGAAGAAGAGTATCCTATTTTTTCCGCCACCGTTTTTGCCTCTGCCGCCTGTATTGGTTTTTTAATTACCCTCTTTAAGATCAAAGACCTTCGGGCAACTTATAATTGGAATACCTTGTTAGGCGGAATAGCCCTAGGAGTTGTAAATTACTTTTCAATTTTCTTTCTTCTAAAAGCTTTGCGGAACGATACATTGAACAGTTCATCCGTATTTACCATAAACAATGTAGCCATAGTAATGTTCACTACGCTTTTAGGAATACTTTTATTCAAAGAAAAGATAAGCTCCAAGAATTGGGGCGGTATTGCTTTGGCCATTACCAGTATAATTTTAGTTGCTTTTGGCTGATGGAAGAGATAAATGACACCTATAAGACCCTTGCCAAACCCTCTGAAGAAATTCTATTCAAAGAGAAGAAGAGTAAATTCTACGGCTATGCCTTTCCTGTTAAAAACGAAGCTGAGGTTAAACTACGCATTGAAGAACTTAGAAAAAAGCACCCCAACGCGAACCATGTATGTTACGCATGGCAACTAGGAATTTCAGAATTAAATTATCGTGCCAATGATGATGGCGAACCCAATAATTCTGCCGGAATGCCAATTTACGGACAAATTCAATCTTTTGATGTCACGAACACTTTGGTAGCGGTTGCCCGTATTTTTGGCGGAACAAAATTGGGTGTGGGCGGATTAATAAGTGCTTATAAAATGGGGGCCAAACTTGCTCTAGAAAATTCTAACATAGTAGAACGAATAGTTCAAAAACAGTATAAACTTACTTTTGAATATGCGCAGATGGATGTTGTAATGCGGATAATCAAACAAAAGAATCTACAGATTGTTTCACAAAAAATGGAAATGGATTGCGAGCTAATTATAGCTGTTCGAAAAAGTGAAGCCGAACAAATAAAGGATGTTTTTGTAGGAATTTACGGAGTTGACATTATTTAACGTCCAATTCCATTTATTTAACAGGCTCACCCCTAACGGAATTTCCAAAAACGACAAACCTATTTCTTCGAATAAAAGTAAAAATTAGAGTGGTTTTTTCTCGCTTTTTTCTATTAAATCCAGAAGGTATTTTGGGCATCTAACAGGCCGTTTATTTTTCATATTAATGAAGACTAAAACAGTATTGGCTTCTACCAGAATTTCATCCTTTTCATTATAGATTACATAGTCGAATTCGATCTTAACAGACGGTGTTTTTTTGAGCGTCGTTTTAACGGTAATTAGGTCGTCATAAAAGGCCGATTTCTTGTAGTTCATAGATAAAGAAACAACTGGTAACATAATTCCGTTTTCTTCCATTTTTTTGTAGGAAATACCTGTACCTCTCAACCACTCAACCCTCCCCATCTCCAAGTACTGCGCATAGTTCCCGTGATAGACCACTCCCATCTGATCTGTTTCGGAATATCGTACTCTAAAAGAAATATTGTTAAAACTCATAAATTATCATGTAAAAATTATATCTTTAAAAGATTTCGTTTTTTGGTTTCTGAACATGCAAAAAAAAAAGGGTAAATTCAATAGTGTTTGATTTTTTTTTTAGTTTTTTTGTTCACATATTTGCCCCCCGAGAAAGTTAGGAATATCCCATATACTTTCGACTGACTTACAAAATCACTAACCAACAAAAATAAGATAAACTTTCGC